>CAWICF010000001.1:0-1159792 GCA_963834565.1 uncultured Acidobacteriaceae bacterium
TATTCCAGCCCATTGCCTGATTGACGCTTTCAACCAACCCGGCGGTCTCACGACCGGCACATTTTCAGCAGCCCAGCCGAACGAGCTGGAAGACTTGCATGCCACCAACGATATCTCCTTCGTCTCCAAAGACCGCACGCGTGTCTGGCATCGCTGGGAAGGCGAAATCGTTCCGCCCACAACTGGTGATTATCAATTCAAGACCTATTCAAACGGCCGCATCAAAATGTGGCTGGATGGAAAAGTTGTCATTGACCACTGGCGGCAGGTCTGGCTGCCGCCCTGCTTCGACGGCCTCATGCTGGCGCACGTCGCCTACCAGGAGAACGCGGTCATTAGGATGGAGCCGTTCTACAAACTCGTGCATTTGGCGCGTAGAGGCCAGTGACGACTCATCGAGTACATACAATCGCTTCTCGCCGGTATCCGGCTGCTCGCCCTTGGCAAGATGATGCTGGAGCGTAGAGGTCTCGATACCGGCCTCGGCGAGCTTATGCGCCGCGCGGGAAGTAGGCGCAAAGCCGTGCTACGCGTCGCCCTGCATGCATGTGTTTATACGCACGATCCGGCAGAGGCTGCCAGTGCAGAGTCGCTCTTCTTTGAGAGTATCCTTGCTGCTCCGGCCAGAAAAGAGAGCCTGCATTCAATTACGTACGCTTCACCGAAAGCGCGGGTAGCGGCGGCATCACATCGCTGTATGCCGGCCATCACATTCACTGCTCTCAATTAGTGCTCCAATTGACGCCGCAGAGGGATGTCAGACTCCTGAGCGTACATGTATTGGAACTCTAAAGGGGGGATCCTCTTCAGAACTGAATCCAGGCATCAAAAGCTCGGAATCTTCATTTCACCCAAAATAGTTTCCGAGCCTTTTGCCCGCACACTGAGCCGGCAATACGCACGAACCGACGAGTCCCGCCCCGGATGTTTCCTCTGCAAGTTATCCTCGTCAAGCAAGTTCCAGTGCGCCCACGTCGGCCGACCACAGGGGACACCCACAGTTCCTCCGCCAGACCATGCGTTGATTCGAAACAAAAGGAGGAACACAATGAACGGGAAGAGAAGTCCTCGTTCTCTCTACGGACCGGCTACGCTCATCGGCGCGGTCGCGTTCATGATGTTCACTTTTTCGTGCCTGGCGCAGCAATCGGTCCAGATGTTACAAGGTCATGTTCCCGCTGCTGTTTCCAATGGTCAGGCAGCACTAATTGGTTCCCTCCCAACGACTCAGAAATTGCACGTCACGATCTCGCTGCCGCTACGCAATCAGGATGCTTTGGGCATCTTGCTAAAGCAACTGTATGATCCAACCAGTCCCTATTACCACCATTTCCTCAGTGTCGCTGAATTTGCTGAGCAGTTCGCGCCAACGGCGGATGACTATCAATCGGTGGTCAACTTTGCAACGGCGAACGGCCTTACGGTTACCGATCAGCCAAAAGATCGCCTCATCGTGCCGCTCGACGGAACCGTTCTACAAATCGAGAGCGCATTCAATGTGCGGATGAACGTCTATCAGCATCCAACGGAAAACCGCACCTTCTACTCGCCTGATCGGGAGCCGTCTTTGGTTCTCGCTGTGCCAGTAGCGCACATTACGGGCCTCGACAACTTCTACCTCCCGCGCCCTGCATTCGAGAAGGCTTCGGAGAACGGAAAAGCCCCCGTCCCAGCCGCAGGATCGGGTCCCGGCGGACAGTACCTCGCCAGCGACATGCGCGCAGCTTATTACGGCGGTACATCTCTCACCGGCAGCGGTCAAACCGTCGGATTGGTCGAGTTCGATGGTTATAACCTCAGCGACGTCGATTTATCATTCAGCAGTGTTGGACAATCTTATGGTGTGCCAGTTCAAAACGTATTATTGGACGGGGCAACAGGAGCTGCTTGCCAGTTCCTCAGTCCCTGCGATGATGCTGAACAGGTGCTGGATGTCGTCCAAGCAATCGGAATGGCTCCCGGCCTGAGCCAAGTCCGTGTGTATATCGGCTCCTCGGATGTGGACATTTTGAACGCAATTTACCAGGAAAACATCGCTAAGCAGGTTAGCATCTCGTGGGTATGGGGACCAAATTATTCGGGCGACGGATACATATTTAGCGGCATGGCGGCAACGGGTCAAACTGTTTTTGCCGCCTCTGGGGACTGGGGCTCATATCCCGCTATTCACCCTGCATACCCCGCAGAGGACCCTAATGTAACAGCCGTTGGCGGAACCCACCTGAATACAAATGGCGCGGGGGGACCATGGCAAGCCCCTGAAACAGCCTGGAGCGACAGCGGTGGCGGCCCTAGCCCCGACGGCATATCAATTCCAACGTACCAATCTAGTTTGTATGGTTCCAATGGCGCTTCCACTACTTTGCGTAATGTCCCCGACGTGGCGGCGGAAGCCGATTACGATAACTATTACTGTGACCTGGGGACGTGCTCGGGTGGGGCAGCAGGCACCAGCTTTGCGACACCACGCTGGGCCGGGTTCATGGCTTTGGTTAACCAGCAGGCGGTTGAAATAGGCAGTTCAACCACTGGCATGGGTCTCATCAATAGCGCTCTCTATCGGAACGGTGAGGAAGCCACTTGTGCCGGCGACTTCCACGACGTTACAAGCGGGAGCAACGGTGGCTATTCGGCCGGAATCGGCTACGACTTGGTGACCGGATGGGGAAGCCCGAATGGGCAAGGCATGATTGACGTACTCAGCGGAGGCCCGGTGACTCCACCCGTCAGCTACAGCCCAACCAGCGACATGTGCGTAAACGAGCCCCTCTTTGGCGCCACTGTTACCAATCCGAGCGGACCTGAAACACAAAATGGCGGAGACGCGGAATTACTAACGGATTGGGAGCCACATAAGTACATGTATGCACAGTGCACATGGTCGGGATTCTCCAACATCACAACCACAGCCCCAATGGCGCTCTCAATTCCGATATCGTACGTCCAAGGAGCAGGCAGTAGCGCCACGCTCTCGGTGAATGGATTAGCTGGTGGAAATTTTGATTACACCAGGACCTGCTATGGCACAGAGATGATCCCTGTTCCTGTTGGCACTAACCTTTCAACCCTCTCCGTCACCGGAGAGGCCATTGCAACCGGCGGGGTCGGCAACGACTCAATGCTTGAAGTTGGCTGGATTTACGTCCACTGAATCGTAAGCAAAGGGCGCAGATCTCTTAATCTGCGCCCTTTTGAATTGACTAGCTAGCCAGGCGGATTAAGCTGCTCACCACTCGGGCAGCGGAGCTGGCTTGGCGACGGAGATAAGAAATGCAAAGCCCGGCCAAACACTTTGCGATTCTTGCTGTGCTTTTTGCCTTCTCGATGTGCGCAGGCTGTGGGGGCAGTAGCTCATCGACCACATCGCCACCGCCGCCACCGCCGCCTCCTGTCATCAACGGCGAATGGAGGTGGGTGAGCGGGCTAAGTACAGATAACAACGCCGCAGGAGTCTACGGCACGCAGGGCGTGGCGTCGCCCAATAATGTCCCTGGAGGGCGTGCTAAAGCGGCCAGTTGGGAGGATGCCGCCGGAAACCTCTGGCTCTTTGGCGGAATCGGCTTTGATTCGACTGGCAATCTTGATCGGCTTGGCGATATGTGGAAGTACTCGAACGGTGAGTGGACATGGATAAGCGGCTCGACCATGGCAGGGCAGCCGGGAATCTACGGAACGAAAGGGACGCCAACGAGTGGCAATGTCCCCGGAGCACACGCTTACTCTGTCACCTGGACCGACGCCAACGGAAACTTTTGGCTTTTCGGCGGAGACGGGGTTGATTCAGTGGGAACGCGGGGATTGATGAACGACCTATGGGAATACACCAACGGCGTTTGGACCTGGGTAAGTGGATCAAATGTGGCCGCTCAGCCTGGCATTGCCGGCGCCTGGCAGGGAACGGGCGCATACGGAACAAAAGGAGTGGCCGATCCTTCCAATGTTCCGGGCGCACGGTGGTGGTCCTCCGCATGGGCGGACCAGGCTGGAAATCTCTGGCTCTTCGGGGGTGCAGGTGTCGACTCGACCGGCAAGCTCGGTCTTCTAAACGACCTGTGGAAGTACAGCAACGGTATGTGGACATGGATGGCAGGATCGGACCTTGCCAACGAGTTTGGAACGTATGGAACCCAAGGCACAGCCGCTCCCGGCAACACTCCTGGCGGACGAACCGGCGCATCCGCGTGGATCGACGCGCAAGGGAATCTCTGGCTGTTCGGTGGCGATGGTGGCGACGACGCCACCGTGGGTGAATGCGATAAACTCCCCGAACCTTGCATACTGAACGATCTGTGGAAGTACTCCAATGGCGAGTGGACGTGGGTCGGCGGGTCAAACGTCATCGATGCCCCTGGTGTCTACGGAACCCAGGGCGTACCTGCAGTGGGAAATTGGCCGCCGCCGCGCTCTGACGCGACCGCTTGGACAGACGCCGCCGGTAACTTCTGGCTATTTGGGGGCAGCCCGGTCGATGCCCTTGATATGAACGATCTGTGGAAGTACAGCAACGGCGAGTGGACCTGGGTGGGCGGCTCAAACCAGGAATGCGAGCCGGGAGGCTACGGTACAGATGGAACGTTTTCATCCAGCAATATTCCCGGCGCGCGCGAAGGTGCTCCAGGTTGGGTCGACAAATCGGGCGATCTGTGGGTTTTCGGGGGCACAGCCTCCTGCCCGGGCCAAAACACTGCCTGGAAGTTCAACGACCTTTGGGAGTATCAGCCGTGACATGACTCGTGCCTCTTGGCCCCTTGGTCGGTAATCCGCGCTCGCGCATTGCGTGTGCCGCCAAATGAATCCATGTTGCGGCGCATTCACCATTCACCCCCCGCCTGCCATCGTGCCTCCAGCAGCTTCGACCTTCTCCCTGTGGGTGCTGCGGAACTGTTGGAGTTACTTTCACAACTCGCAACTGATGACTCGAATCCAGAACCGGCCAGTTCGATCAGCGCCCGCATCTCCGCCTCCGGGATCGCCTCGCCCTTCGCCGACCGGAAAAACAGGTTCAAGAGCAATGTTCGCAACGCCAGCAACTCCCCAAGCGCCACCTCCCCGATCAGCTCACCCTCGGTCGTCGGCGCGGCCAGCAGTACATCCCGCACCCATTCCGAGAGCGTCCGTCCCGCCGCCTGCGCGCGCGCCTCCAACATGGCGAACTCTTCCTCGCTCACCTTCGTGCCGACGGATTTGGTGCGGAGCGGCGGCTTCACTGGACACCGCCGGAGATGGAGAAAGGATGGGAAGCGGGATTCAGGCCACACGACGCCAGCGCGCCGCAACGTACAGGACACGGGGCCGTGCCGAGTCGCATTCTTGCTAAAGGGAGGGGAGTCATCGGGTTACCCTTCAGCAACCGCAGGTTGCTACCAGAGTAACCCGATTTCAGAGATTTTGCCTCATCGCGTCCGAGCTACTACATCGGCTCGCTTGCTTCGCCGCCTTATCCTTATAGTCGCTGGCTCCGCTCAGAGCAGCCCAAGATCGGAGCCGTGGCACTTGTCATGTGGAACATGAGAAGAAGACATTCTTCTCATAGATGCCAACCAGCCGCAGCGGAGCCGTCAGTCAAGGCCGACCAACGGGAGCCGCGCCAGCGGTCGGAGCGTAGCGGAGAGCCTTTACGGACGGCGGAGCGGAGGCTACACGCGCGTAAGCGCGCCGGGATGCCGGTTCCGCCTTCTCGCTTTGTGCTTTCAACAGGTTCCCCACCTGAAAGCCGCAGGTTACTCCGGCAGGAACTGTGAGCGGTCCGTTTTGCGGTCAACGATTGCACTTTCAATAGGTTCCCGCCGCAGGAACCTCCAGCAACTTTGCAGCACCCGAGCCGGGGTGACGTGTCACCATCCTGCCGCTGCCGTAGGCAGCGTGGTCGGAGCGCACGGAAGCGATACACAGCCGATGTGACTTCTTGAGGGCGAAGAACCACCGGACGCGACACCACAGCGCGTCACGTATCATTGAACCGAAACCAACCCCGTGAGAACTTCGCTAGAGGGGAACAACGTCATGCCCCTGCTCTCGTTAGTGGCTTTGCCTGATTGGTTGACCCAAGAAGGGTACCTGACCCTCGCTACATGGGGACTCGTTGCAGCGACCATTTTGCTGTTCCTCATCACCATCTTTCTGTATTTCGACAGTCGTGCCAAAGGGAAGGAACAAAGAGAACGATGGGACCGAGAGGACGAGTCAAGAGCCAAGGAACAGGAAGCAAGATGGGCGCGAGAAGATCGACTTCGAGAAGAGGATGCAAAGCCAAAGGTGGTGGTGGAACTCGCCAAGCGCGAGGGTTCGCCAGAAATCGTGCTCAGGTGTTTCAATTTAGGGAACACGATATTCTTTGTTGACCAAATGATCATCACGGCCACATCCCCAAGACGCTCTGTCAGAACGAGCGACCTCGTGGGTCCCCCTGTTCTTCTCCCCGGTGGATACTTCTCGACAACGTATGCCTGCGAGGGTTTGATTACGGACGGACTTCAGGAAGCGAATGCGGTGTTCACAATTCGTGGTTCGCGTGGGATGGAACAGACTACTCCGGTTTGGTTCTACGTCAATCCTGATCCAGACCACGGCTACGGCTGGAATGTAGGTAGGCTCGCTGATCGTTTACCGGGAGCCATCGTAGTACATCCAAGGTCCCTTCCAGAGGGACAGTAAACGACCGGACGGAACACAAATACGCGGTCGGAGGGGCTGGTCGGTCAGCCAGCACGAAGGAGTGGCATGATCTATCGAATTGCGATTCTGAGCGCGGTATTGATGGCAGGCATCGGATTCACGACTCCGGCATATGCGATTGCCTCCGCCGAAGTCCCATTTGTGGGCTGCAAATCGGACGGCCAGGTAGGTCCACAGGACGCACCGATCGGGAAACCCAAGACGATCGCAATCTCCCCGCAGTTGGCTCAAAGGGTCGCCTATTACAAGGCATCGGACGGCGAGGGAGTTCTAGGTCCGCGTGGTTGGTACTGCTTCGGGACCTACGGCTCCAGTGGGTCCAACCTATATGTAACCCCAATGCCGCTCAAATCCGCCGATCTATTTTCAAATAGCTGGAAGGGCATCTCCAGCTTTGGAATCCAGATCAGCGTATCCAACGGCGACACATCAGGCCGCTTCGAGGTTGCACAGATCATCGCGCGGGTCTTTCCCGCCCATTCGGCTTTCGTCAGACGGGTGATTGCTGAAGGCGTTGAGCCCTCAACCTCGTTCCCCTATGGCCCTTACCCCGCAGATAAATTGACCTACAAGAGCAAAGAAACCGTCGAATATATTACCCCACCCAACACCGAAGGTCTGGGCACAAAGTCGTTCCTCATCAAAGATGCTGACCCCATAGATGGCGTCGCCATCCTCACTGGCGAAGAACTCAGCCTGACACATTTGTCAGTCCGCCTCTCGCCCGAAATGTCTGACCTGCTCCCTGTCATCATCCGGCAAGTTGAACAAGACATCTCTCAGTCCGCTTCTTCCGGGTCTGCAACGGGCGACAAAGGGATGTTGCCGTTGCCCGCGCCTTCCCCCAACAGTCAAACGACAACGCCACATGCGCCTACAACTATCACCCTGCCAGCCCTGAATGAGCAAGGCGTGAAACTGGTAACAAATCTCCTGCTGAATGATATAGAGACTGCCGCCCGAGGCGGCGATGCCCTACTGAAACCGGAAGAGACGCTGCGCCTTACCGGAATCGATCTTGAGACAACAGCAGAACAATACGACGCGGATTATGACGCGAACGAAGTTTCTGCCGATCAGAAGTACGACGGCAAGACAATTCTGCTCACTGGTGTGATCGAAAGCATCAACGAGGATTTTAAGGGTGATGCCTTCCTTGTCCTCAAGACCAGCAAGCCATTTATGGGGGTTCACGCTGAATTGAACGAGCGCGGAAAAGCCGGGGCTGCTGCGCTCGCGAAGAGTACTACCATCTACCTGGTATGCGAATCGGGGACTCGAATCATGGAGTCGGCGAGCGCGCGCAACTGCGAGCAATTTAGCCAGTACCTGAACCAGATCAGACCTTCGATCAAATCGGCTGCCGAGAAGTACCTTCAGGGGCAATCGTCAGCGCCGACAAAGCTGGTGCAAGGCTTACGAGCAATGTACGTGATCGGCACGCAACTACCGCCAGATTCCCCGTGCTTCACCAAAGCTGATGATGCTTGTTCGGCATCAGTGGCGTCCATCTCTAAAGACAAGGCAAAGATGCAGGCTTTGACCAGCCAGTTGAGGCGCACCTTTCCCACGCTGCCACAAGTGACAACTACAGACGCGGCCGGGATTAGCAACCTCCAGATTGTTAAGGGCACATGCGACTCTTCTAGCCACACTGCCGAGGGCCCCCTCGGTATTGACCTGACAAAGCGGCAATCACGGTTCTTCTGCGATTCGGCTGTCATTACGTTCTTCGACGACTATAAGGGTCATGAGATGGTTCAGTTTGCGCAGAGAGAATCCCACCATTCTCCGATCCTTGGTTTTGCAGGCCGCGTCGAGGACGATGGAATCATGATGCAGGTTGACACCGTTTATTTGGTGCCGGGGCAAGCGATGAAAGTCAGCGACGGTTGGTGCAAGTTCTTTTCTAAGAACCGGCAAATGTCGGATATTGTTTGCGGCATGAAAGTGGATGAGACCGGGCGGCGAACTACCGCAGCGGTGGTATTCAACGCTGCGCCCGCCCAATGACACGCTGCCTGTCATCGTTGCGGTATCCGCCGCGCGTTCGGGCCTTCCGCTCCTCCATGATTGATGACCTGCCAAGAGTGCCCAACAACAGGGCCTCTCGCGCACTCTTGGAGGCTATGCCGACGCGGCGAGTGATCTTGGCTTTTCTCACGTGGCACCTGCGGTGCATACCAAGCAAGCCGCGAACGGTCAGTTTATGGTCAGGCGGAGTGACCCGTTTAGAGTTTCAGGCGGCAAGATCGGAACTTCGGTCGTTGTTTCAAAAGGTTGAAGCTGGCGAAGACCTCACCCCACATCTTTCCGATCTCGTGATGACGAAGGGTATCATTCTACCCGGCGCAAGCCCTACGGTCCGGGGGAACGATATCGACATGACTCTGACGCGGTATGGGCTGCATCACTTCCATGTGGGCGAGTTTTCTCCAAGTAATCCGAAAGGGCGCAGTGGGAAACTGGTTTTTGCGGAAGTATTGGACAGGGAATTCAGAATTATTGCCATTGCAAATCACGGCGTATTCAAATTAGGTTCGGCTGAGCACCTCAGATTCTCAGGAATCTGTAACTCCTATATCGCGAAGGATTTTTCGCCCGGCACGGCATTCATGTTGAACCCTGTTATGTCATCCGGGCACTCGATGCTCGTCTCGATATTGGCAAGGAAGTGCGAGGACGAAATCAAGAGGCTCGATCCTCTGTTAGATGATCCTGACTTTATTGACAGACTTTACAATGGACAGCTGATCTTGAGGGAGGGGTGTTTGGTTGCAAGACCGACGAATCCCTCCCTGGAATGGCACATTGAGGACCTTCAGTTCGGCATTCTTGACAAAGAAACGATGGTTTTCTTCAGCATCTTCCCATTTTTCGCTCGATAAGAATGTCTCATACCTACAAGCCGCGCATATGCATATAAGGCGTCTTACTCTTCCAACCCCGGCAGGATTGACTTTAAGATGCACTTGCAGTCTTCCTCAGCTCCCGGCCACGTCCACTTGCCATCTACAAACAATCCCTTACTGATTTCATATCGCTTCCCGTTGGCCGCCCGATGCGCAGCATCTTGCCGGGTCTCGGCATCCGTGGGGTTGGATGGGTTCTTCATACAAGGCGCGTTCGCATACCTCCAAATTGCGTACGTAATTCCGAGAGACACTTGGCGCTCTCTGTCGATTACAGCCCCGGCTTTATTGGCTAGAGTTCGTCCGACTTCAGCGGCCTTCGATTTCGTCATCCCTTCGATGTGCAGGTTCATCATTTCCGCGCAGAACGAGTGGAAGTCCCGGCGTCCCACAATAAAACGCAAAGCAAGCTCGTAAATCTGCTTGACTTGTTTCTTTTCCATCCCGGCAAGCAACTCGACATTTCTTTGTAGGTCTGCTTTGACACTCTTCGTCACCACTGACGGATCGAATTTGATGGTGGGTATCGCTTCCATGGCATAGCGCACAGACGGAGAACGGTCTTTCTTAACTTCTGTAGGTTTGGTAGATGGCTGCAATAAGCGTCGAAGCCAAGACATATTCTGCTCCCAAGAAGCGATCAATATTCACGAACAAGTCTCAAGGTATAAGCACAGAGCACGTCACATTACGGCCTTGGTAGATTTTGTTGCCGATCAGATTGCTCGTTAGCGATGGCTGATTCCCGTTGCTGGCTGTCAGTCTTGCCTCGAAAGTTGGCAGCCTGTCCCAAGAGAGTTTCGATTTCTGCGGTGGTTCGTCCTTCAGCTTCAACATCGCCAATCTTGAGCCGGACTTTCCGTCCGTATCGCGCCTGAACCCAGGCTCCGCATACAGCTGCGGCGGCGGGAACGACGGCCGGAGAAAGGGTCTTAATTACGAATTCTGCAAGGGGAAAACCGAGAGCATCGACTGAGTCGAATGCCATGGCCCGTTGGGAAAATGCGACTCCAGCAGTGCGAAGTGAGTGGGAGAATCCCCGCAGTTCTTCTTGGAACTGGGGGTCATTTTCGCTCGCATCATCGTGTGCGCGTTGCAAATCGATCTCTATGCGTTCGTGGTCCATTTGGCTCACATTTCTCCTGATCGTTGCCCACCCCTACATGTTACTGCTCCCGTGGATGACGACCGGAGAAAAGTGAGCAGGCAGCGTCTCGATGGGTGGTAATGGAATCGATCACAGCGCAAATATTCGAATATGGCTATTGCTATAGGGAGGAAAGCGGAGGTCTACACGATCAGCCTTCCACCCGAACTTGCGCAGACAGCGAGGCGCTGATTCAGAGGGACAGCCGCACTATGAGCGAGCTATTCCGCGAAGCCTTTCGCACGTACTCTGCACAGCAGGCGCGATGGGCGCTGGATGAACTGGGCCAGGGTGCGGGAGGCCGCAACCCCGAAGGGCTACACAGACGCTGATGTTCCCCCGTTGATTAAGGAAGCCGCGCCGGCGCAAGGTACGGTCTAATGGGTGATCGTGCAGCCCGACGCAATAAAGGTTGGGATCGACTTTCGCTCGCAGTCATCCGATAATGGGTATAGGTGTGAGGTTCCCATGACTATCCGCGTCGAACTCAACCCGGAGATGGAAAGACAACTTACCGCAGAAGCATTGGCTCGCGGCATTGCGCTGGAGTTGTATGCGCAGCGGCTTCTTCAGGAAGCAATCGCTTCCAGGGGCAAAGGGCACGCACGCGCAAGCCAGGAAGAATTTCGCGCCTTCTTGGACGCTCTTGCGAGCAAAGCACCGAACGTCCCTCAACTGCGGACAGAGACCTTCTCACGCGAAATGATCTACGGTGAACACGCCTGATGCCCGGCTTGTCCTACCTGGTGGACACGAACATTTTGCTCCGCCTCGTTCAGCCGGACAGTCCCGAATATGGCACCATCCGGCAATGTACGGATCGTCTTTGGGAACGCGGAGCGGACCTCTTCTACACATCCCAAAACCTAGCTGAATTCTGGAACGTCTGCACTCGACCGGCTGATCGGAATGGGTTCGGATTCTCTGTTGCAGAGACGGATGAACGCGCTGCTCTGATCGAATCCAAATTCTCCTTTGCCGCCGACAGCGAAGCAACACATCAAGAATGGCGCAGAATAGTTGTTGCGGCGGGTGTATCAGGTATTCAGGTCCATGACGCCCGAATGGTGGCAGCTATGCGCGTGCACGGGATTGCGAATTTGCTGACGCTCAATGCCAAGGACTTTCGCCGGTTCAGCGGCATTACTGTTCTTTCGCCAGACGAAGTCTTGGCCTCATTCAGCTAGAGGGGCGCAACCTGACCAAACGCTGGCCCGGTTCCGGGCCTGAGTGGGGCCGGTTCCGGCCCAAAAACCATGCCAGGATGGTTCCATCCTGGCTCACTGGATAGCAGTGTTGATGGTGATCAGAAAGCAAGCAGTGCTGGTCTACGCTTCCTCAGCCAAACGGACGGCCTCGACTCGTCCGGGGCCTTTCCTGGGAACCGTCTTTTTCTTCGACCGTGGCCTCATGATGTTGATAGCGGAAGCATCGAGTTGCGTCTTCAAATGTGCCGCATAGTATTTCTCAATCATCTCCACGCTTGTCCGGCAGTTCTTGGCAATCTGATAGATGTCGGCACCTTCAAGCAGGCGCAGGCAAATGTAGGTGTGGCGCAGGCTATACGCCGTTCGCGGCCTTCCGTCACGGTCGGTGCGAAGCTTTTCTTCCTCAAGGATTGCGTTGAACAACTCGCGTGGCCATTTCGGGAACAGAAGATCGGTGGGTCCGGGCGCGTGCCACTCACCGTTGGCCATTGATGCGGTACGGCTGCCCGATCTTCCCGGCCCTCCATCTGGACGTGGGCGGGCTTTCAGCCGCTCGAACGGATGCACGGCACCTGTTGTGCTCTTGCAATAGCCAACGCCTCGCTTGCCACGTACTTCGATCTCAAGGATGGTTTGGCCGCTCCCCTCGTCTTCGGTCACCGTGACATCGCGGAACTGAAGACGCCTCGCCTCGTCGGGGCGGAGTCCGGTGTTGGCGGAGAACAGAACATAATCGTGAAGTTGTTCCGCTTCCCAACGAAAACGGGGCTGCTTTGGGTCCTGGGCGCGTTTCCGCGTTGCCTCATAAAGCTGCCTGTACTCTTCCGGTGAGAACCATGCTCGATGGGAAATCTTGCCGGACGCGCGATATGGCGCTGAAAAATCCGGGAGATGATCGACCCATCCGTGCCGCAGAGCCGTTTTGAAAATCTGCCGCAGCGTCACGATCTCCTGGTGCATGGTGCTACGCGCTGGAGGCTTGCCGCGCAAGGCCTTGCACTCTTCAAGTCGATGGACGCGATATTCGTTGACCTTGCCCGCCGTGATCTCAGGTAGCACCATGCTGCCGAAGAACGGGATCAGATAGCCATTGGCACGCGCGTGCTGTCCGGATGCGTATTTCGGGCTGCGCTGTCCCTGCGTCATGATGTCAAACTCGCGCAGGTACAACTTCGCAGCGTCGCGGAACAGTTTGCCGCTCTTCAACTGACCGTCGCGGAGCTTGCCGCGCAACTGCAAATACCAGTCTTCCGCGAACTCCTTCGCTTTCGACAGGCTGTCTTCTTTGGTCGTCGTGCGCCGATTCTTTCCGGCCAGATAGGTTGCGCATTGCCAACTCGAACTGTTCGGACGCTTGTAGACGTGAACTTTGCCACCGAGGATGGTGTGATGCTCTGCCATGCGGCTGCACCTCCTGCTTCTCTATAGAAGCACAAAAGTGTGCAAGGGTTGCGCAAGTCCTGCGCCATGCACGGCATCAAGCCAAGCCATTTATATTCAATTGCTTATAGTGGATTTAATTTTTGGAAAGCCGATTTTGAGTCCGCTGCGTCTGCCAGTTCCGCCATCCCGGCCTTGGGGTGGGGTTCCGCTTTCAAAGTATCGCATAGCTGCCATTCGGCTGCCATGCCGCTTCGCAGCAAACGCCGTCGATTCACGAGTTTGTCTTGTGCGTCGCTGCACGAAACAACACACACGGGCCTGTCCTGAGCAGTGTTCCATGCCTCGCTCCAACAATGGGAGGGTCCGCTGCGTGCAATGCCTTCCACAGCGCTCATGCGACAATAGGGTCATCGTCATGACTACTGCCTCTTCCGCAGTCGTTCCTGAGCCCACCACAGTCACCCCGGAATTATTGGCCGCGCACAACATCACCGCGGAGGAGTACGACCGCATCCTCGCCGCTCTTGGCCGCACTCCATCGCTTACTGAACTCGGTATCTACAGCGTGATGTGGAGCGAGCACTGCTCCTACAAGTCTTCGCGCGTGCACCTCAGGCGATTGCCGACAAAGAGCGACCGCGTCGTCCAGGGTCCTGGTGAAAACGCCGGCATCATCGATGTGGGCGACGGATGGGCATGCGCTTTCAAAATCGAATCGCACAACCACCCCAGCTACATCGAACCGCATCAGGGCGCAGCCACAGGGGTCGGCGGAATCCTTCGCGATATCTTCACCATGGGCGCGCGTCCTCTCGCCGTCATGGACTCGCTGCGCTTCGGTCCGATTGCTGCTGATCTCAACCAAAACGAAGAAGAGCGCAAGCTCATCCATAAGAATCACTCCATCGTCGAGGGCGTTGTCAGCGGCATCGCCGGCTACGGCAACTGCTTCGGTGTACCCAACCTGGGCGGCGAAACAAAATTCGAAACGTGCTACTCAGGCAATCCTCTCGTCAACGCGTTCGCACTCGGCCTCGTCCGCAAGAATGAGATCTTCTATGCCAAAGCCAGCGGCACCGGCAACCCTGTCATATATGTAGGCGCCAAAACCGGCCGGGACGGCATTCACGGCGCCACCATGGCCAGCGAGGAGTTCCACGAAGGCACTGAAGCCAAGCGTCCCAACGTGCAGGTCGGCGATCCCTTCATGGAAAAACTCCTCCTCGAAGCCTGTCTCGAAGCCATGCAGACCGGCGCTATCGTTGGCATTCAGGATATGGGCGCTGCCGGCCTCACTTGCTCTACTTGCGAAATGGGTGCGCGCGGCGGCGTCGGTCTCGACGTTGAGCTCGATCTCGTTCCGCAGCGCGAAACCGGGATGACCGCTTACGAAATCATGCTCTCCGAAAGTCAGGAGCGCATGCTGCTCGTCGCGGAAAAAGGCCGCGAGAACGAAGTGCTGCGCGTCTTCGCCAAGTGGGGACTCGATGCAGTCATTGTCGGTACCGTGCAGCCCGAGCCGCGCTTGCGCATTCGCCATCATGGCGAGCTCGTCGCCGACATTCCCAATCAATCGCTCACAGACGATGCGCCGCTCTATCATCGTCCCGTCGGTACGTGGCCACCACCTGTCTCGCCCGATCCATCGGACGAAATCGTCGCCGAACTCTCGCGCCCGCGCGATTTCACCGCCGACCTCAGCCGTCTCCTCGCCAGTTCCAATGCCTGCTCCAAGCGCTGGGTCCATGAGCAGTACGACTCCATGGTGCAGACCAACACCGTGCTGGGCCCCGGTGGCGAAGCCGGCGTCATGCGCATCAAGGGTACAGGCGATGCAAATCGCGAGCGCGGTCTCGCCATGGCGCTCGACGGCAACGGCCGCTGGTGCTACCTCGATCCCAAACTCGGCGCGATGCACGCAACTGCCGAAGCCGCGCGCAAAGTTGCCTGCACCGGCGCCACGCCGGTAGCGGCCACCAACTGTCTCAACTTCGGCAATCCTGAGAAGCCTGAGATCATGGCGCAGCTTTCCGAGGCCATCGACGGCATTGCCGAGGCCTGCTCTGCTCTCGGCACGCCCATCACCGGCGGAAACGTATCCTTATATAACGAGACTAAAGGCGTCGGCATCTATCCCACGCCCGTTCTCGGCATCGTCGGCATCCTCGACGATGTGACCAAGGCAGTGCCCGCGCATTTTCAGCGCGCCGGCGATGCCATCGTTTTACTCTGGCCGATTCCGCGCGGCGAAAAGCCCGATCCAACACTTAAAGTCCCGCTCAATCCCCCGCCCATCAGTCAGTATCCTCTGCCCGCGCTTGAGCGCGAGCAGCGCACCCATGAAGAAGCCGACGCAACCGACGCCGAAGCAACAGCCAACCTGGCTGCATTCGGCTCGTCGGAATTCGCCAAGGTCGTTCTTCGCGGACTGTGGGGCCGCCCGCCCGCTCTCGATCTCGATGCCGAAGCCGACCTGCACACGCTGCTGCAGGCTCTCGCCGATGGCAAGCTCATCCGCTCCGCGCACGACATCTCCGATGGCGGCATCGCCGTTGCTCTCGCGCAGTCCGCATTTCCACTCATGATCGGCGCCACCGTCGAACAGGATCCGTCGCTGCTCGCGCATCCGCTCTTCGGTCTCTTCGCAGAGCCGGCATCCACCGTCATCCTCACGACCGCGCACGAAAATATTTCAAAAATCGAAAAGCTCGCCGATGAATATAGCTTCTTCGCTGCCCGCATCGGAACCACGGGCGGCAAAAAGCTGCAAATCAACGTTGATCGCGAGCCATTCATCGATGCTTCCCTCGAAGATCTGCGGAACATTTGGTCTTCCGCTCTTGAAGCAAACCTTCACAACGAGGTCCTTGCATGAGGCAATGCCTCCCCCGCGGCGAGGCCGCAAATCGCCGCGCGCGCAGCACTCCCTACATGATTCAGCGCCTCTATCAAGGCGTTCCCGGCGTTGCTGATTTCTCTGCAGGTTTTCGAGTCACCTCAAAAGATTGTCATCTTGAGCGAAGCGCGTCAAAGGATTGTCATCCTGAGCGAAGCGCAGCGGCGCAGCCGCAGCGCGAAGTCGAAGGACCTGCATTTGCTTTTCCCTTCGTCCCTGGTCCCTACGTCCCTACGTCCCTGCAACACGTCTCCGCAGGCGATAAGCTCCACGAAGAATGCGGCGTCGTCGCCATCCACAACCACGCGCACGCCGCGCACCAGGCCTATCTTGGCCTCTACGCGTTGCAGCATCGCGGCCAGGAATCAGCCGGCATCGCTACCGCCGACGGCCAGCACCTCGCCAACATCAAAGGCATGGGCCTCGTCTCTGAAATCTTTACTGACGACGTGTTGCAGAAACTTCCCGGCACCATGGCCATCGGCCACACGCGTTACTCCACCACCGGCGATTCAGCACTCCTCAATGCGCAGCCCATTCGCGTCGATTCCACCAAGGGTCTCATCGCCATCGCGCACAACGGCAACCTGGTCAACCTCGGCAACCTCCGCGAGCGCCTCGAGCGCGATGGCGCCTACTTTCAGACCACGTCCGATTCCGAAATCATCGTCCAGCTTATCGCCCACTCCACTGCCGACACGCTCGTCGATGCCATCGCTGATTCGCTCTCGCAGGTCGAAGGCGCTTTCTCCATCGTCATGATGACGCGCGATCGCATCTTTGCCGCACGCGATCCGCGCGGATTTCGACCGCTCTCCATGGGCCGCATGAAAAACCCCGACGGCCACGAAACTATCGTTTTCGCTTCGGAATCCTGCGCCTTCGATCTTCTCCGCGCCGAATTTATCCGCGACGTGCTCCCCGGCGAGCTCGTCATGGTCTCGCAAGACGGTGTCACCAGCCGCCAGTTCGCATCCGGTGTACCGCAATCCAGTTGCGTCTTCGAGCACGTCTACTTCGCGCGCCCTGACTCGCGCATCTTCGGCCGCTGGGTGCAGGAGTCGCGCGATCAGATGGGCCGCCAGCTCGCGCGCGAGTCCGGCGTCTCCGCCGACGTCGTTGTTCCCGTTCCCGATTCAGGTGTCACCGCCGCCCTCGGCTACGCAGAAGAAGCCCACATTCCCTTCCGCCTCGGCCTCATCCGCAACCACTACGTCGGCCGCACATTTATTGAACCCGAGCAGCGCGTTCGCGACTTCGGTGTGCGCCTCAAGCTCAACCCGGTGCACAATCTCCTCGCCGGCAAGCGCGTCATCCTCATCGACGATTCCATCATTCGCGGAACCACCAGCCGCAAAATTGTTCGAATGGTGCGCGGCGCCGGCGCCACTGAAGTCCATCTCCGCATCAGTTGTCCGCCGACAATTTCGCCCTGCTTCTACGGCGTCGATACCCCCTCCAAGCGCGACCTCATCGCCGCCAATAAATCCGTCGAAGAGATTCGCCGCTACATCGAGGCCGATTCGCTCGCCTATCTCTCCCTCGACGGCCTGCTCTCCTGCGTCCAGGACGAGAAAAAAACTGGCTACTGCACTGCCTGCTACACCGGCAACTATCCCACGCAGTGGGTCGACGTCGAAGACATCTTGCCCGCCGCAGTCAGCTCGTAATCTCCGGCGTTTTGCGATTCATCGCGCGCGTCGACCTCGCTACTCCCCATCGCGGTCGCCATACACATTTCTTTTCAGCACACAAAAACGCTTTCGCGGGCGCTGCAACTAAAGCGGCGGAGAGCGCACCTGGGCACTTCCAATCAAAAACCTTCTGTGCTACTGTCGGCTCAATTCCCCTTTCGCACTTGTTAGGGCGATACATCCGCCGGCAGATTCTGCTCGTGCTTCAGAGATTTCTCTCTCTGCCGAGCTGTAAATCCGCCTGGCGTTAAAGCGGGCCGTAGTGCATATATCTATTGATTTGGCTTTATCAGGGACTTTATCTCGCTCCACCGTTCAACTTCAATCTGCCCATAAGATTGCAGGCCTCAATCGATCGTGGCTCTCATCCTCGCTCGTGCTCGTCGCGCTGTCCGCAGCCGCACTGATCGGCGTCGTCGGCTGCTCAGCGCAACTCAAATCCACATTGGCGATCTCGCCTGCCTCACCCTCGAAACCTTCAGATCCTCCTTCAGATCCACCGTCAAACCCACCATCGAATCCTCCCACCAATCCTCCGTCCAACCCACCGTCAAACCCGCCAACAGATCCGCCCTCGAACCCGCCTTCCAATCCACTGCCCACCATCTCGCTCCCTGCCGAGCAGGCCACCGCGTCCTCCTCCTTCGTCTCCAGCGTCGGCGTCGTCACGCATCTCAGCTACACCGATACGCCCTACTACACCCAGTTCCCGCAAATCCTCAGCGCGCTTCAATCGCTCGGCGTCCGCCACATCCGCGACGGCTACAATCCCTGGGCTGAATCCAACCCTATCGTTCAGGCGCACAAGCAAATCGCCGCCGCCGGCATTAAGTGCGATTACGTCGTGCCGTACGATCTCACAACCACGCCACAGGCCATCGAGCAGTTCGCTTCCATGGTGAGCGACATGGAATCGCTCGAGCCGCCGAATGAGTGCGACATCTCCGGCGGTTGCAACGGTCTCGGTCTAACCGCGATTGAGAACCTGCTCGCCTTTATTCCCATCGTCGATTCCGCGGCGAAAACTCTCAACGTGCCCATGCTCGGCCCATCATTCGTCAATCAGGATTCGTTCACCGAAGCTGGAAACATCGCTTCAGAGATGACCGTGAACAACCTTCACATCTATTTCGGTGGCCGCAACCCCGGCAGCACCGGCTGGGGCGCAACTGACCCCGAAGGCAACAGCTACGGCAGCTTTGCCTGGTGGCTCGATCAGGCCGCCATCGAC
Organism: uncultured Acidobacteriaceae bacterium; assembly: GCA_963834565.1. Lineage (GTDB taxonomy): Bacteria > Acidobacteriota > Terriglobia > Terriglobales > Acidobacteriaceae > Telmatobacter. The sequence continues at coordinate 19,147 of CAWICF010000001.1, forward strand.
GGCCCGGGCCTTCCTTCTGAGATCACCGAAACCGGCTACATCGCATCCGAGACAACCGCGGCACCCTACACGCTGCCCGACAGCGTCGAAGCATCTTACACGCCGCGCACGTTGTTGCTCGCCTACAAAGATGGGTTCAAGGAGACGTTCCTCTACGAACTCCTCGATGAAGTTTCCTCGCCCGGCTACGGCCTGATGAACGCGGATCTCACACCCAAGCCCGCCTACACCGCGGTCAAAAACCTGCTCGCTACTCTCTCAGATCAGGGCGCATCTTTCACTCCCGGCTCACTGCCGTATCAGCTCTCAGGCGGCGACGAAAATCTGAACCACTTGCTTCTCGAAAAAAGTGACGGATCGTATTGGCTGGTGCTCTGGCTCGAAGAGCCAAGTTGGGATCCAGTCAACGCCGCGCCGATTTCCGTCACACCTGAAAACATCACCCTCGAACTCAACGGCGCTTACACAACCATCACGGCGTATCAATTTGATGACACCGGCAACGTCAGCCCAATCGACTTGACGATGAGCACCTACTACGCCAGCCTCACCGTCACTGACCAGCTCACCATCGTCCAGATCACGCCGCAATAATTCGCACGACGGAGCTAGCAGCTAGAAGCTAGCGGCTGGAAGCTTTCCCTTCAATAACGCGAAACTCTCCGCTCGCATGCATCATGCTCATCAGGTAAAGCATTCCGTCGTAGTAGCGATAATCGCCCGACGGCACCGGCATCTTCCACAGCGCATCCACAAACGCCTTCGCTTCGGGGCCATCCGCAGCGGCCAGGCTTCCCACCGCCGTCGTCGCTACCATCCCCGGCGAGTGCGTCGTCGACAGTGGTTTTCCATCCAGCGTGTACTTATTCGCAAACGAATCGATTCCCTGGCTGTACAAGAATTTCTGAATCCGCCCGCTCAGCACTGTCTCGCGCGAGTCCTTGTGCCACCACGAGTAATCCACGCTCCAGTTGCTCACGCTCCGCCACGAGTCAGACATAAACGGCACCGGCGTTCCGTCACGTCCCACCACCGGAGTTCCATCAAAATTGTTGCGATCCGGCGTCAGTCCCGTCTCCGGTCCCGTCACGCGATTGAAAAAGTCGCGGCTCACATCCGCCGCCTTCGCCCAGAACGCGCGATCCTCCGCTGGGCCCCACCGCGCCCACAATTCGTAAAACGCCGGCAGATGATAGCTCGCATCCGTCACGCCATCCGGCAGGTCGGGCACAAACTTGATCATGTTGTGGCTCTCGTCCACCATCGGCCCCACCGTCTCTTCACGCGGCCCGCGCGGGAATCGGAACGCCGGCATCGGTTTCCCGCTCGCCGCCATCTGCTCCATCATCCTGCGATTGCTGAGGCTCGGCCACGGACGATCCGGCATTTGGAATGCTGGATCATCGGGATGAATGCGGAACGGGCTCATCCCCGTCAGCACCGGATGGTGCCGCATCCCGCGAAGAATCTTGTCTGCCTCCGCCTGGTAGTTGTAGATTCCCGTCCCGTTGCCCCCCGTCTCGTTTCCCCATCGCCGCGCCGCAAAATACAGCGCCATCGTGAAATACTCTTCACCGTCCGGCGCGGCGCCCGTCGAGCGCGGCGTGCCATCCGTATTCATCGACCACGCAAAGTAACCCACCGAAGGATTTTTGGGGTCAGTCACCAGCATGTACGTGTGCGCCCAGTTCCACAGCGCATCGAACTCGCGCTTCTTGTTGAGCTCCACGCAAATCATCATGCCGTAGCTCATGCCTTCGGTGCGCGCGTCGTTATTCGCCCAATCCGTCACGTACGCCAGCGTTCCATTCTCATTCGCGCCCGTCTCAAAATAGACGCGCTCTTCCTGCCCATCGCCGTGGAAGAGTTGCTGGAATGCCTTCTCGATTTTCGCGTGAGTCTCTTCCGGCGTGTGCCCCTGCTCGGCAAACAGGTCGCGATACTTGCCAGTCTTGTAGGCGCCCTCGCCATCACCCGGAAAGCGTTGAATCTCCCCGAGAGGCGCATTCTCATGCGGCGCCGGCATCGCGAAAGCCGCCGGCGCCTGTTGCGCAGCGCCCCCGCCTGTCGCCTGCGCCCGCGCCATCCCGGCAACAACAATCCAAAAACAGCATGCAAACAGAAACCACCGTGGGCGGCTCATCTGGCGGCCTACCTGACCGTGGACAGTAGTTTAATCGATTTACTTAGGAGCCGGCGCCACCTTACAAAGAAAAAGGGCTCTTCCCCCACTGTTCCCTGTTCTCTATTTACTATTCTCTGTTTTCTATTCCCTACTCCCTATTTCCTAGCCCCTAATCCCTATTCCCTAGTCCCTAGTCCTTAGTTCCCTGCCTTTAAGCCTTTTCCGCCGTCATCTGCGTGCTCCAGCTGCCGTCGTCAACTCCCAGCGTGAACACAATCTGTCCCGCAGTGACCTTGCCCTTGTAGATCAGCTTGTATGTGGTTCCCTGGTAGTCGGTGTTCACCCAGAACGTCACGGTCCCGCCATCGATCTTGCCTTCATGAATCTCCGCCGGCGTTGTCGGCAGCCCTTCCACCGTTCCCGTCACCACGCCGTTCGCGCTTGCCAAATGGAAAACCTGCGTCATTGTCGTGCCGTTGTAATCGAACGCGCCCTTCCACGTCCCGCTCACATCTACCGCAGCGGGAGCGGCCGCTGGCGCTGCATCGCTGACCCGCTCAACCGTCATTTGCGAGCTCCAGCTCCCGTCATCGGTGCCAACCGTAAACGCAATCTCGTCGCCCGCCGGCGCCAACTTGCCGTGAAACACCACCTTGTACGTCTGCCCCTGGTAGTCGGAATTGGCGCTGAACGTGATCCCATCCGCATCCGCCTTCCCGTCGTGAATCTCCGCCGGCGTCGTCGGCATCCCCTCGATGGTTCCCGTCACCACTCCATTCGCCACCGTCAGGTGAAACACCAGCGGCATGCTCCCGCCATTTACGTCAACGCTGCCTTTCCACGTCCCGGTCGCGTCCGCCGCACGAGCCGCCGGAATCGCCGCCAGTAAAGCCAATAGCCCAACCAAACGTATGATGCCTTTCATCACAATTCCTCCAAAGCAAAAAAAGTCTACCACTCTTCCTTTTCCGCCAAGTGTATCGGCGCTCGCATCTTCTTTCGCGCCCGCAGTCCCGCAGTCCCGGCCATTGTCCACCGACTGCTAATCCCCGTTTTCTGTCATTTCTGTCTCGACCCTACCCTTCGCACAATGAGCTGATAGCTGACAGCTGACGGCTGAAAGCTCTCTTCCTGTATTTTCCGTCACAGGACGTTCACACTCTCGCTGTGATAGCATCCGGTTTTTGATGCGCCCGGCTGAAAATCCCTCTTTTCCGGCCGCGCGCCGTGAGACCTCTGCCCGAGACCTCCGCAATAGGTCTCCGCATGGATATGGATGAGGTAGACCCCAAACCCGGAGCCCGATTCCGGCAATTCGGCCGCTTGAACGCCCACCCCGGCGTCCCCTCTCAATCCCTGTGCAGTAGTCTTATTTCGCACAATTCGGGTGCCCCCGGTCCCTCGCATTTGGGGACCGGGGAGACCACCTTCGCTCTCCCACACCCCGTCGACCGATTCGCACTTAGGAGAAACAAATGAAAACGTACCAGGGAAGTGAGATCCGCAACGTAGCTGTAGTCGGGCATGCGCACAGCGGCAAAACCACGCTCATCGCCGCTCTGCTGCATGCCGCCAAAATGACGCCCACCCAGGGCCGCGTTGAAGATGGCTCGGCCGTCACCGCCTACGACGAAGAAGAAGTCGCTCGCGGGGCGACCATGCAGAACGCCGTCGCCTTTGCCGAGTGGCAGGGCGCCAAAATCAACCTCGTCGACACCCCCGGCTTCCACATGTTCACCCATGAAGCCCGTGCCGCGCTCTTTCCCGTCGAAACCGCGGTCGTCCTTGTCAACGCGCAGAACGGCGTCGAGCCTGTCACCGAGCGCGTCTGGCGATTTGCTGAAGAAGCCAACGTCCCCCGCATCGTCCTCGTCAATCAAATGGATCACCCCAAAGCCGGCGGTGGCGGCGGACTCAGCGCCCTCATCGACGATCTGCAGGATCGCTGGGGCCGCAACTGTGTTGCCGTCCAGTTGCCCATCTCCGATGCCAACGGATTTCACGGCGTCGTCGATCTCGTCACCATGCAGGCGTTCACATACACGCCGGGCGGCGACGGCCGCGGCAAAGTCTCTGCTGAAATTCCCGCCTCCCTCGCAGCCGATGCCAAGGCCCGCCACGAAGCTCTCGTTGAGCTCGTCGCCGAAGGCAAAGATGAGCTGATGGAGGAGTTCTTCGAGAAGGGCACCATCCCCGAAGATCACCTCATCGCCGCGCTGCACGAGGCCATTCGCGAAGACCGCATCTTCCCCATCCTCTTTTCCAGCGGCCTCGCCAACATGGCCCTCGATCATCTCCTCGACTTCATCAAGGACTACGCGCCCTCGGCCGCCGAGCGCACACCCCTCGCCGCAAACACCGCCTCCGCCGGTGCCGCGCTTTCTCCTGGCGCGGCCGAGCCGAAGGCGGCTGCCTCACCGCAGGTGAACCGCTGCGTCGCTGACAACTGCCCAACCGCCGCCGTCGTCTTCAAGACCATGGCCGATCCCTTCGCCGGCCGCATCAGCTTCTTCAAGGTTGTCAGCGGCATCGTCAAAAACGACGCCACGCTTGAGAACTACACCCGTCGCGGCTCTGAAAAGTTCTCGCACCTCAGCATCATGCAGGGCCGCAAACCCGTTGAAGTCCCCGAGCTCCACGCCGGAGACATCGGCGGCATTGGCAAGCTGCGCGACACGCTCACCGGCGACACCCTCGGCCAGAAGGGTGCCGATATTCAATTTGCGCTCGCCTCGCTGCCCGAGCCCGCCATGACCTACGCCATCGAGCCAAAGTCACGCGCTGACGAAGACAAGCTCGCCCCAGCCATCCACAAATTAATGGAAGAGGATCTGCTCATCCGTTTCTACCGCGATCCGCAAACCAACGAGTTCCTCATCGCCGGCGCCGGTCAGCCGCACATCGAGGCCATCGTCTCGCGGCTCAAAAAGCGCTATCACGCCGAGGTCACGCTCAAAGCACCCAAGGTTCCGTATCTCGAAACCATCCGCGCCAAAGGTGAAGCTCACGGCCGCCACAAAAAACAGTCCGGCGGTCACGGCCAGTTCGGCGACTGCAAGATTCGCATGGAGCCCATGCCCCGCGGTGGCGGCTTTGAGTTCGCCAGCGAGATCTTCGGCGGCGCAATTCCCAGGAACTTTATTCCCGCCATCGAGAAAGGCGTCGTCGAGTCGGCTGCGCGCGGCTACCTCGCCGGCTACCCCGTCGTCGACTTCAAAGTCATCGTCTACGACGGCAGCTACCACGACGTCGACTCCAACGAGCTCTCCTTCAAGACTGCCGGCCGCCTCGCTTTCCGCAAAGCCATGGAGGTCTGCAAGCCCGCTCTGCTTGAGCCCATCATGAAGGTCGAAATCGAAGCGCCCGACGAGTTCGCCGGCGCCATCATGGGCGACCTCAGCGGTCGCCGCGGCCGTCCCCAGGGCATGGAGAGCAAAGGCAAAGTCTCCGTCGTCAACGCCGAAGTCCCCATGGCCGAAATGCTCAGCTACGGCACGCAGCTCACGTCCATGACTCAAGGCAAGGGCAGCTACCGCATGGAGATGGACCACTACGACTTCGTCCCGCAACTCGTGGCCGACAAAATCCTCGCCAACGCCAAACGCCCCGTCGACGAAGAAGAGGAATAGGTGTACTACTTTCGACGGTCATCCTGAGCGAAGCGGGCCACGCCGTGCGTGGCCCGCGAAGTCGAAGGACCTGCATTTCACGCGGGCCGACCCGACGCGGAACGGGATGCCCCATCCCGGCTTTGCCAGGGTGGTGGCTGACTTGCAAACTCGCCGACTCGCTGACCTGCCGCAGATCACTGCTCCACCCACGCACGTGGGTGCTATCCTTTCCCGTCATCACAAAAGAACGAGGAGCATGACGTGAAAAAAGGGATCATATTTGGGTTTGCGGTCGCGGCCTTCGCATTTCTGGCAGGCTGCGGAAGCCAGAATAAACAGCAATCCGGAATTTACATTCCGCCCAAGTGGCAGGGCGCTCCCTACCACATCGCCTTTGGCGCGCAGCCGGCCAAGCCGAACCCATCGGGCCTCACCATTCCACCCGTCACTTACACGGCAAATCCCGACATGCTGGAGACCCGAGCCAATCTGGTCGTCGAGTTCGACTCATCGGTGGCCAAGAGCAATGGGCCAGTGATGGACCAGATGGTGATGGGAGCGGTGGATATTCCCGGCTCCAACGGGACCCTCCCTCCCGACTACGTCGCCAAGGCCAGCACAGATCTCTCGAAGATGCTCACGGCCTACTGCGTCAAGGGAAAGGTTAAGATCTCCGTCGCACTCACCAAGTCGTCGATCCCTCTCAACGCCACCGACGACCAGGTCAACGCTCACCGACTCTCCGACTGGACGACCATCGAACTCGACTTCAAGAACCCCCATCCAAAGTGCTAGTGGTTACGCGTTGATCAGGGACCAACTCGCCGCGAATGCGGGCTGCCCCATCTCGGGGTCCCCACCAACAGGTCTAAGTTTGTGGGGTGGATCTAAGTTTCGCTTGGGTGGGGTAACACAAAATCCCAATCAAAGCGGTCATCCTGAATGAAGTGGGCGTGCAAACGACGGTTTTTCGTCGATTGCGGCCATTTTGGGCAAAATCGCAGTTTTCTCGCCTGAATGGCAGAGAAATCGCGCAAGCCCCTGCAAACAGCTCCGCAGCACTCAATTGCCCGGCGAAGGATGAACAGGCGATTAGTAGTCGTGAGCATGCTTAGGCGTCCCGGGATGAGGCTTGGCTTTCGCCTGGACAGCATGCTGATTTTGCTCCTGCTGTCGCAGCATCTGCGGCTGCGGATCGGCGGCGTGCGCCGCGCGGGGGCTCACAAAGGGGCTTCCCCAGGCCAGCGCGATCACAAGTGCAGCTGCACTCATGGCAAGGCCCGAAGCAATGTCGCGCTTGAGGGAATTCATGGGGGAAAAATCTCCAATAAGTGCATTTATTTAGTCGTTCAGTAACGATTCAGATGGCAGCCACAGCGCGCAGGTTGCCACAAGGAGAGAGTTAAATCTGTCGATTCAACAACGGTTCAACTTCAACGGGCCTTCTCCCTGTTAGACGCGCAAAAGTCGCTGACCGCTCCACGAGTTTCCTCACGCGATATAGCAATCGATTGCTAGATCGTGACAATCAAACGTGCACCGCCTTGCCTGCGAAGCTCGCCGAACCGACTTCGGCACCGCCGAGAGGATCGCTCCGATAAACTGAAGAAAGGGCGTCATCGACCGGCTATTCCCTGACACCTGCAACCTGAAACCTGAACCCTGACACCTGCAACCTGCAACCTGCAACCTGACCCCATGTTCATCGACGAAGCCAAAATTCGTGTCAAGGCCGGCGACGGCGGCAATGGCTGCATGGCCTTCCGCCGCGAGAAATTCGTTCCCCGTGGCGGCCCTTCCGGCGGCGACGGCGGCCGCGGTGGCGACGTCATCATGGAGTCGACCCAGCGTCACAATACGCTCATCCACTTCCGCTACAATCCCGAACACAAAGCGCAGCGCGGCGAGCACGGTATGGGCTCCAACTGCACGGGACTCGACGGCCGCTCGATCACGCTGCAGGTTCCCGTCGGCACTTCGCTCTACGATGCCGACACCGGCGAGCTGGTGCACGACTTTCAGGAGCCCGACGAGCGCCTGGTCATCGCCAAGGGTGGCCGCGGTGGACGCGGCAACCAGCACTTCGCCACCAGCACGCATCAGGCTCCGCGCGAGCACGAGATGGGGCGCGCCGGCGAAGAACGCGCATTTCGGCTCGAACTCAAACTGCTCGCTGACGTAGGCCTCGTCGGTTACCCCAACGCCGGCAAGTCAACACTCATCTCCCGCATCTCTGCCGCGCGTCCCAAGATCGCCGACTATCCGTTCACGACACTCGAACCCAATCTCGGCGTTGTCACCGTCGGCGAAGAGCCAAATCAGGAGTCCTTCGTCGTCGCGGATGTCCCTGGCCTCATCGAAGGCGCGCATCTCGGCTCGGGCTTGGGTACGCAGTTTCTGCGCCACATTGAGCGCACGCGATTTCTCGTCCATCTGGTTGACGTGTCCGACGCATCGGGACGCCCCGACCCGGTCGAAGACTTCAAGGTCATCAACAACGAGCTGGCAAGTTTCACCGACAATGCCAGCGAACATCCGCTCGAAACCAAGCCGATGATCGTCGTCGCCACCAAGATCGATGCCGCCAATCCCGAGAAGCTCAAGAAGCTTTCCGCCCATGCAAAGCGGCGCAAGCTCGAATTTCACGCCATCTCCGCCGTCACCGGTGAAGGCATTGAAGAACTGAAATGGGCCCTGGCCAAGCGCCTCCGTCGCGAAACTGAAGGCTAGTCCCCTGACCCCGTGATTCGTATCCATTCCGTGCCCCATCCTTTCGCCCTTTTGGCGAAAGGGTGGGAAGCCGGGAACACCAAGGGAACGAATTCATGCAGTCAGGGGCCTATGCCGTTCCCTTCGCCGGCAAATCATCTCGTCAGGGCTCCAAACCGCACATGAGAAATCTTTCATTTGTGATGCGCATTACTTTTCATCCCCGACCATTCGGCATAGAATCCCTCCAATCTTCCCATCGATAGTTTCGGGGCGCCGAACCAGGTGAGTTCGACCCCCTGTCCACAGGCTGGAATCGCCACCAGAGCGAGTCGCCGGTCAGAATTGCTTTTTTCCCAGATTCTGCCGGGCTGTGTGGTCGATGGCAGACGTAAGGCGGGATTGGATCAGATCGTTTGGGCTCGGGGCTTTGTGCCTCTGCGTCAGTTCTGCGTTCCCCACAACACTCATCGCTCAACGCGACCCTGTCGCATCTCAGCCGCCGCACATGGTTCAAATCGAGTCTCCTCCATCCGGATCGCTTTCGGGCCGTCTCACCGATCTTCATTCCGCTCCGCTCTCCGGCATCTCGGTTGTCCTGCGCAATCAGCTCACAGGCGCTGAGCTGCGCACAACAACGGCAAAGAACGGAGCCTTCCACTTCGCATCGCTCGATGTCGGCGACTACTCGCTTGAAGCAGACGAACAGCACCTCGGCCGTGGCCGGCTCGATGGCATCGTCGTCTCCGGCGGCATGGAATCGCGCGTGCAGGCCGCGATGCAGTTCGAGCCATTCCCGCCCGCATTGCTCGCCGATTCCTCGCCGATTCCGCAGTCAATTCCTCCGCTCCCACTGCCGCCCGTCCCCCAATCTGCCCTGCTTCAGCAGCCGATGCAGTCAACAGTGTTGCCGCCAGCCAATGCGCCGCCAGCTCTCAGCGCTTTGAGTTCCAATCAAGCCATGCTCGTTCCGCTTCAGCCGGCCAGGCTCGCATCCTTAGCTCCTGTCGCGCCGCCGACGCCGCAGCCCGCTGCCACATTCACAGCGTCAACGCCAGCGCCTCTCGCACCAGTTGGCACGCCCAATCAACCACAGCCATCAGCGCTTCTCCTCGTTCGCCCTTCGCAGCATGCCGCCATCGAAAGCCAGTCCGCGCAGATCGAGCCGGCTCTTCGTCTTGCAATTCCCCATACCCTGCCGCTGGTACCGTACGTGTCGCTGGTGTCTGCAGTGAACACTGCCGCGTCCGCTGCCGTCAGGTCTTCCATGCTTCACAATCCCGCTCGGCTCGGACCCATCGTGGCCGCCTCGCAGAAGCCCGATCCAACCGCCCCGGCCGTCACTTCAACTATCGCCGCCGCACAGCTGGAATCGCTGCCCGTGAGCGGCCGCCGCTGGCAGCAGTTCCTCGCCGATTCCCCAGCAGCAACTCCCTCATCTGAAACCAGCAATACTTCGTTTCGCGGCGCAAGCGATCAATCAGCCGAGATGACCGTCGATGGCCTCAGCACGCGTCTCGCATTTGGTGTCGCTGCCGGATCGAACGCAGGCTCGCAACCCTCCGATCCAGACAGCCAGAGCAATCACCAGTCCAGCGCTTTCGGCCAGGCATGGAGCAGCGGTCGCGGGCCTGGCGTAAGTGAAGCCGCGATCCGCGAAGTGTCTGCGACCGCCGGCAACGCTGAAGCCGACAGCATGCGCTCTTCGGGCGGACGCACCAACATCCAAACGCAAGGTGGAAGCGACGCGCTGCATGGCCAGGCCTTCCTCTTTGACCGGCAGAATACCTGGGGAGCGCGCAACCCCTTCACGCAGTGGGTCCAGAATCTCGGCACAACAGCAGCGCCCGATTTCACCGCCGAGCCCTTCACTCCGCCGGATCACGAAATGGTTTGGGGACTCGGCATGGGCGGCCGCATCCGCCGCGACAGGCTTTTCTGGTTTGCCGCAGTCGACAGTTACAGGCGCAACGATCCCGGCCTGTCTATTGTGAAGAATCCCATCGGCACAGATCAGTATGGGAACTGTGTTGGGTTTTTCTGCGCGCCAAGCGGCCCACAAATACAGTTACTCTGCGCGCAGCTGGGCCTGACTGTTCAAGGATCGCCGGGAACGCAGCCCTCATGTCCCACCACCCAGGCGACGGCGGACTATGACGAATTGCTTGAGCAGTTAGCCGGCCTGCTCGGCCCTGCGCCGCGTTCCGCAACGCAGGGTCTCGGCTTCGCCCGCATTGACTGGCAAATCGCCGAACGTCATCGCTTGACGATGGAAGCTTCTGGCGCTCGATGGAGCGCTCCCGGCGGAGGCCTCACACGCGTATCGGAGACTTACGGCAACCACAGCTTCGGTTCCAGCCAGGCCAGCGAAGAGTGGCTGCTTGCGCGCTGGGAGGCTTACCTCACGCCGAATCTGCTGGCAGTCACGCAGGCATCGGCAGGCCGCGACATCCTCACCGCGCATCCTGAAACGCCTTCGGATTTCGAGCAGACTTTCCTCGCCGGCAACTTCTCGGGTCAGTTACCGCAGATTGTTGTGGATTCGCGCTACGGATTCACCATCGGCAACCCTTCACGTTTCGGTCAGGGTAGTTACCCCGACGAAAAACTCTACCACGCTCAGGAAATGGTTGACTGGGTCCACGGCAACCTCCTTGCCAAGGCTGGCTTTGAGCTGGACCACAACGCGGACGCAACCAATCTCCTGCGCAATCAGACCGGCACTTACAATTACTCAAAGGTCGCGAACTTTATCTCAGATGCGCTTGCCTTTCAGAAGTTCGGCCTCGCCGATGCGCTTGACCCAACCAATCCTCACAACTGCGGCCGAACAAGTGCAATGCTGGGCAGCCAGCCCTGTTACTCCTACTATTCGCAAACGATGGGCCCGACCTTCTGGCATCTGAGCACGAATGACTGGGCCGGCTTTGCAACCGCTCAATGGCAGGCAAACAAGATTGCGGTGCTATCCGCCGGCGTTCGCTGGGAGCTTGAGCAGATGCCGCCGCCCATCGCCGCATTGGCTAACCCTGAACTGCCGCAGACTGAAAAGCTGCCCTCGTTGGGCGGCAACTGGGGTCCGCGTGTCAGTGTCGCCATTGGGACCGGGCGGAATGACTGGCCCGTGCTTCGACTAGGCTACGGCATCTACTACGGCCGCACCGAGAACGCGACCCTCGAAACGGCACTAACGCAAACCGGCTCGCTCCGCGGCGATCTCAATTTCTTCATGCGTCCCTCCGACGATTGCCAGTTCTGTTCCGGTGGCGCGCCGCCGTTTCCTTACGTCTTTGCCGGCCAACCGGCAAGCGTCGTCAAGCCTGGCGCGGTTGAATTCGCTCAGAACTTCAAAAACCCTGAAGTGCATCAAGCTGTCGCAGCGATTGAAGAGCCGCTGCCGGGTCGTATGCAGGTTACCGCCAGCGCGTTGCTCAGTCTTGGCCGCCGCCTGCCCATCGCCGTCGATACCAACTTCGACCCGAGAGTGAACCCGGGAACCATCACCTACGCAGTCAATGACCCGACAGGCAAGGGTCCCATCAAATCGACGCAGATCACCGTGCCGTTTTATGCCTCTTGGCCCACAACCACCGGAACCACAGGAAGACTGAATCCTGATTACCAGCAGATCACCGGGATCATGAGCCGCGCCAACTCCACGTATGAAGCCGCAATGGTGAAGATTGCGCGCGAGAGCCGCCGCGGCCTGAGTTTGCACGCCCACTACACCTACGCCCACGCCATGGACTGGAACCCCAACGAATCCACGCTCGTTTCCGGCAGCGACGTCTTCGATCCCGCCGATTTCCATGCGGAATACGGCACAAGCGATCTCGACGTGCGCCACTCCGCTGCCATCATGGCAATTCTCGACTCGCCTTGGAAGCTCGGCGGTCTTGCAGGCCGCGTCGGAAACGGATGGATGCTTTCCGGAATCGGTCAATTCCACAGCGGTCTTCCCTACACCATGCACACCACAGGATCGATTCCTGAAGAGTTCACGGTGAACGGGTCTGCGATCGCCGGCCTCGGACCGGGAATGAATGGCTCTGGCGGCGACAATCGCGTCTATGGTGTGGGACGCAACACCTTCCGCTACCCGAATACGTGGAAGGCCGATCTCCGCCTTTCGAAGCGATTCGACCTCGGCGAGATGCGCGAGCTCGAAATCCTGGCGGAGACCTTCAACCTCTTCAATCACCAGAATGTGATCGAGCTTGAAACCACCGGCTACGATATCGAGTCCGGTGGCGCGAGCGGCACGATGCCGACGCTGTGTTACCTCACCGTCAGCCCTGCCACCGGCGACCCGGCCTGTGGATGGACGACGGGCACCGTTACTGCAACTCCGCTTCCTGCCTTCGGCCAGCCGTTGAACATCAACGGCACCAACTTCTACCGCGAACGCCAAATTCAACTCGGCCTCCGCCTGCGCTTCTGACCCTGCTTTCTCAACTCATTTCATTCAGGGTGCCCCAGGTCCCTCGCATTCGGGGACCTGGGATACCTCAATCCCACACCGTCCTCATGAGCAAGTTGTCGCCACGAATGACTTGGGCTGCTTCGCTCAAATACAATCTTCAAGTTCATAGAATCGATTTCACCGGAGACCTCAATGTCGGCCCGCTGTTTTTCCTCGCGCTTATTCGGTGCTTCCTCGTTTGCGGCATCTCTTGTTGCCCTCTTACTCGCTTTGCTTCTGCCTTCCGCCGCCGGCGCACAGGATAAAAAAGCGCCGGTAGCCTCTCCCGGCGATTCACTCACTACTCCCGGGCCGCTGGCGCGTCTTTCGCCCAAACTCGACCGCCGCGATCTCGCAAAAGCGATGAAGCTTGTAGCCGATTGGCAGCTCACCCGCATGCCCGACCAGGCACAAGTCGACTGGACGTGGGCCGCGCTCTACGACGGATTCATGACCGTCCCCGACAAAGTCGCAGGCGACAAATATAAGGCCGCGATGATCAAGGTTGCCGACGGGCTCAACTGGCAGCCAGGACCGCGCGTCATGCACGCCGACGATCTGGCCGTCGGCCAGATGTACCTCGAGCAGTACATGATCCATAAGGACGCGAAGATGCTCGCCGCAATGCGCGCGCGCCTCGACACCGAAATTGCCGCACCCGATCCGACCGATCCCCAAAAACCGCTCTGGTGGTGGTGCGATGCGCTCTTCATGGCCCCGCCCGTCTATGCCGACATGGCCGCCATCACCGGTGACAAGAGATATCTCTTATTCATGGATCACGAGTGGGACGTAACGACCGCTCTTCTCTACGACCGCTCAAAGCATCTCTACTTTCGCGACGCAACCTATCTCGACAAGCACGAGAAAAACGGCGAGCCGCTCTTCTGGTCGCGCGGCAACGGCTGGGTAATGGGCGGAATCGTGCGCGTCCTCAAGGAACTGCCCGCTGACTCTCCGCTGCGCCCCAAATTTATTGCGCTCTTCAAGGAGATGGCAGCCGAGTTGGTCTCGATTCAGGGCAAGGACGGCCTCTGGCGCCCCGGCTTGCTCGACGCCGATGCGTATCCACTGCCTGAAGTCTCCGGCAGCGCCTTTATCGCTTACGCGCTGGCCTATGGAGTCAATGAGGGAATTCTCGACCGTGCCACCTACTGGCCCGCCGTCGAAAAAGCCTGGGCCGGCATGCTCACGCACGTCTATGCCGATGGCCGCCTCGGCTGCATTCAGCCGGTAGGAGCCGCGCCCGGAGCCTACACCGAAACCTCAAGCTACGTCTACGGCGTCGGAGCGTATCTTCTCGCCGGCTCCGAAATCTACCGCACCGCGAAGTAGCTTTTTCTGGTCTCTAGCTAGAAGCTAGAGGCTAGCAGCTAGAAGCTGCTTCTCTGACCACTGTTGCCTAGCCCCTAGTCCCTGGTCCCTGCGTTTACGGCACCACCGGCGACGCCCCATTCAAGAATCCCGGGTCCATCTCTGCAATGTCCACTCGATAGCTGACCGTCTTCGCCGTCGGAAACGTCGCCGGAACCTTCTGCGTCACGCGTCCCGTCGCCACCCACTCCGTGCCGCGCTGGAACGTCGTCATGAATCCGACGCAGCTCAACGCAAACACGTCGTGCCCCAGCGTGGTGTGAAAAATTCTTCCCTTGCCGTAATGCAGCACCATCAGCATCGGCTCGTCACGATCCGTGCCCTTGTTCTTCGGGTCACCGTGCGCCGTCGCCAGCACCGTCATGTTTTTCCCCGGCCCGCGTAGCGCGCCATACAGTTCGTCGTTCACGTGCAGCCACTCCGCGGGCAGCCCCTTCATAATCGGATGCTCCGCATCACGCGTGGTCACCTCGAAGGGCAACCGCGCCCCGTGCTGTCCCGCCGATCCCGCCGATGTATCCGAAACAACCTTGCCGTCCTTCCAATACCAGTACGGCCCGGCATGCTCGTCGCGTTTTCTCCAGCCGCCAATGCCCGTCATCTCGTTGTAAGCGGTCCAGTCGGGAAACGCGTTGTCTGCCGCGTGCACAATCACCAGGCCCCCGCCATCGCTCACGTACTTTTCGAACTCCGTCTTCAAATCTGCCGGCCACTCCGGACCGTCGTAGTTCATCACCAGCGCCTGGTACTTCTCGAATTCAGGCTTGAAGTTGCTGAAATCTCCGTCCGATGCCGGCGCCGTGATCACCGTAACGTCGAACAGCCCCGTCTCCTCCAGCTCGCGCTTCAGAACTGGTGTTGTCAATCTCCAATTGTGATACGCGCCCGCGCTCTGTCCGTCCACAATCGCCACGCGAATCTTGCCCGCAGCATGCGCAACCGCTGCGCAAGCACAACCCATCAGCATGAGGAATAAAACTGTTCGCATAAAGATTCGTCCTTCTCAGCCGCAGTCCATCATTCCACACCGGCGCCAGAAGATTCCCGAGGAAATCGCTCCCTCACCAGCTTCAGCGCCTCTTCCTCAGTCGCAATCGTCCCCTCCAGTTGCGCATCTTCGGCTGCACGAAGCATCTCACGGAACCCCTCGCCCGGCTTATAACCCGCGGCAATTAACTCCTGGCCCGTAATCAGCGGCTGCGGTCGAACAACCTCTTCCGTCATCGAGCAAAGCCGCTCCCGTGCATAATTCCAGTTGTCGAGAAAGCCGCTCCCCGCCATGCAATCCATGCGGTGCAGCGCCATTTGCTCCTCAAACCGATCCAGCCTGAAGAATCGCTTCAGCGTCGACTCCTTCATGCGCTGCACATCCATGAATCGCATGTGATTCTCGATCAACGCGAGAATTTGGTGCGTCTCCTCATTCGAAAACCGGAAACGCCTGCAGATCTCCGCGCCCATCGCTACGCCCATCTCCGCGTGCCCGTCGAATCGAATCCGGTCCGTAGCGCGCTTGAACGTCGGCGGCTTGCCCACGTCGTGCAGCAGCGCTCCCCACGCGAGCGTCATGCTGCAACCCGGCTCCAATTGCTCCAGCAGCATCAACGTGTGAGTCCACACATCGCCTTCGGGATGATACTGCGGCGGCTGCTCCACGCCTTTCATCCTTGCAATCTCGGGCAGCACTTCGGCAAGCAGTCCCGTTTCATCCAGCAGTTCGAAGGCCCGCCTCGCGTGGCCCTCGGTCAGCATCTTCGTCAACTCGTCGCGCACCCGCTCCCGGCTTACGGCATCGATGCGCGGCGCGAGCGAGCGAATCGCCCGCATCGTCTCGGGCTCAATCTCAAATTCGAACCGCGCGGCAAACCGCACCGCCCGCAACATGCGCAAGCGATCCTCTTCAAAGCGCAGCTCCGGCCGCCCAATCGCCCGAATCACCCCCGCATCGAGATCGGCAACGCCGCCCACATAATCAATCACCGCAGTTTGCAATTCGGAACGCACTTCCTCAGATCTGTCATCCTGAGCGAGTCCGGAAAGCGGACGAGCCGAAGGACCTGCATTTTCAGATCTCAGCTTAGACACATCCAGCAGCAACCCATTGATCGTGAAGTCCCTCCGCCGCACATCCTCTTCAGCCGTCTTCGTATACCGCACACCATCCGGATGCCGCCCATCGCTGTACGCAAGGTCAGATCGGTACGTCGCGACTTCTATCGGCTTCTCCGGATCCGCGTCAGCGACGTCCGCCCCACCGCAGGTGGCCACCAGCACTACCCCAAAATGCGCACCCACGGCAAAGGTCCGCGGAAACATCTCCAGCACCACATCGGGCGTCGCATTCGTCGCCACGTCGTAGTCCGCAGGTTCCCGGCCCAGCAGCAGATCGCGCACGCACCCGCCCGCTAGATACGCCTCGTATCCCCGTTCTCGCAGCGTCTCAATAATCCGCAGCGCCGCTTCGAATTGGCTCGTGCCCGCCATCACCCTTGCTCCTATTTTCAACCCTTTGGCTCCGCCACCAGGGGTAACTCGCTGACTTGCTGTCTCGCTGACTCGCTCATTCGATCGGGGTGCCCCATCCCGGGGCCCCCACAGACAGGTCTTCGTCTGTGGGGTGGATCCGAGCTTCGCTTGGGTGGGGTAGCGCAAATCCAAACATGCACCGCTTTCTCTGGCTCGCTCGCGCTCTCATTACACTAGAAGCATGCCCGGCTCCGGCCTCATCCTCGGCATCGAAACCTCCTGCGACGAGACCGCCGCTGCCGTCGTCGAGCGCGGTGCAAGAACAGTCTCCTCAGTCGTCGCCTCGCAGATCGCCACCCACGCACGCTACGGCGGTGTCGTTCCCGAACTCGCCAGCCGCGAGCATCTTCGCGCCATCGTTCCTGTCGTCCGCGCGGCTCTCGAACAGGCCGGCGTCACTCTTGCCGATCTCGACGCCATCGCCGTCACTTCCGGGCCCGGTCTCGCCGGCGCGCTCCTCGTCGGCATCACCTACGCCAAGGCTCTCGCCTTCGCCAATCAAATTCCGCTCATCGCTGTGAATCATCTCGAAGGCCACATCCACGCCGTCCTGCTCAACGAGCGCGAATCCATCGAAGAACCGGCCGGTCGAAGAACACCCGCCACTGATCGCACCGCAAATCTTCATGGACAGCAAGAAGTGTCAGGGCACGACTTTAGTCGTGCCGCAAGTACACGAAAGAATAAAGGGGCTTTAGCCCTTGAGGGAGAAATCCGACAGGCGCAGTCCCTGGCCCTCGTCGTCTCCGGCGGACACACGCATCTCTATCTCGCTCAGCCCGCTCACCAAACCTGGCGCTATACGCTCGTCGGCCGCACCGTCGACGATGCTGCCGGCGAAGCTTACGACAAAGTTGCCAAGCTCCTCGGCCTCGGCTATCCAGGCGGCCCCTGGATCGACTCCCTCTCCCGCTTCGGCAATCCGCACGCTGTGCCTTTCTCCTTCGCACAAATCAAAACCAAAGCTCATCTCGCCGGCAAGCCCGCTCGGACTAAGGCCGCCAAAACTGCGCCCATCGCGCGCCTCGACCCGCACTTTCTTTTTTCGTTTTCAGGAATCAAGACCGCGGTCCTGCGCTACGTCGAACTTCACAACATGCGCCCAGAAGCAAAAGCTCGCGCCAGCCGCCTCTTTTCCCGTGCCCCATCCTTTTCGGAATCTGCGCCGGCAGATCCGAAAAGGGTGGGAGACCACGTACCCAAACCCGCAATCCCCCAAACCCGCGAAGAAGCCCTCGACCTCTGCTCACAACCGACGCTCGACCTGATCGCCAGCTTTCAACACGCTGTCGTCGGCGACCTGCTCAAGAAGACCTTCGCCGCAGCCGAGTCTCTCGGAACCAGCCGTATTCTCGTCACCGGCGGAGTTGCCGCCAACCGCGAACTTCGCGCGCGCTTCACCGAAGAAGCCGCCCGTCGCAGCCTGGCTATCGCCTTCCCCACGCTCGCGCTCTCCACTGACAATGCCGCCATGATCGCCGCCGCAGCCTGGCCGCGCTTCGTCGCGAAAGAATTCGCGCCGGCAAATCTTTCCGCCGATCCCTCCCTGACGCTTGCCTGACCTGCCCCCGTCAACCCTCACCCAAAGAAAAAGCCCGGCATCTCCGCCAGGCTTTCTGTTCCCTGTTCCCTGTTCCCTGTTCCCTAATCCCTGTTCCCTGCCTCATCCCCATCTCCGCATGATCAGCGTCGCATTAATCCCGCCAAATCCGAACGAATTCGACAACGCGATGTCGAAGCTGTGCGAGATCGGCTTGTTCGGAACGTAGTCGAGCGTGCACTCGGGGTCGGGGTTGTCGAGATTGATCGTCGGCGGCAGCACCTGGTTCACCAGCGACAGCACCGTGATGCCGGCCTCAAGCCCTCCCGCACCCCCAAGCAAATGCCCGGTCATCGACTTCGTGCCCGAAATCTTCAGCTCGTGGCTCGTCGCACGTTCCCCAAACACTGCTTCAATCGCTCTCGACTCGTTGCCGTCGCCCGCAGGTGTCGACGTGGCATGCGCGTTCACGTAGCCCACCTCTTCAGGCTTGATCCCTGCATCCTTCAGCGCCGCTCGCATCGCACGCTGCGCTCCCTGGCCCTCGGGAGCGATGCCCGTCATGTGGTACGCATCGGCGCTCATCCCGTAGCCGATCATCTCGGCCAGAATCTTTGCGCCGCGCGCCTTGGCAAACTCCAGCTCTTCCAGGATCAGAATTCCCGCGCCTTCACCAATCACAAATCCGTCGCGATCCTTGTCGAAGGGACGGCTGGCCTTGGTTGGCTCATCATTGCGCGTTGAGAGTGCGCGCATCGCGGCAAATCCGCCCACTGCCATCGGCGTTACCGCGGCCTCTGTGCCTCCCGCAATCATCACATCGGCGTCACCGTGCAGAATCATCCGCACCGAATCGCCAATCGAATTGGCACTCGTCGCGCACGCAGTTGCCGTTGCGGAAATGGGCCCTTGCGCGCCGTAGCGGATGCTGATTTGTCCGGCCGCCATGTTCACAATCGTCGATGGAATAAAGAAAGGAGAGATCTTGCGCGGCCCGCCGTTCAGCAGGTTCGAGTGCTCGCGCTCCATCATTTCGAATCCGCCAATCCCCGAACCGATGAAGACACCAATGCGATCGCGGTTCGCGTCATTGATCTCGAGCCCCGACTGCGCCATTGCCTCCTGCGTCGCCGCAAAGGCATAGTGAATGAAGCGCCCCATCTTGCGCGCTTCCTTCTTCTCAACAAACTGGAGGGGATCGAAGTTCTTCACCTCGGCCGCAAAGGTCACCGGGAAGCCGGTAGCATCAAAGCCGTGGATCGGCGCCATTCCGCTGGCGCCGGCCAGCAACTGCTTCCACACTTCAGGAGCGGTGTTGCCCACACTGCACAAGAGCCCCAGACCGGTGACAACGACTCTTCGCGTCGGTTCTTGATTCAAGATCCTACTTGCCGCCTTTCGCGTTCTTCTCGATGTAGTCGATGGCGTCCTTCACTGTCTTGATCTTCTCGGCGTCTTCGTCGGGAATCTCCATATCGAACGCTTCTTCAAACTGCATCACGAGCTCGACCACGTCGAGCGAGTCAGCACCCAGGTCCTCCTGGAAGCTGGCGCCGGGCGTCACCTCGGCTTCATCCACTTGCAACTGCTCGACAATGATCTGCTTCACCTTTTCTTCAACGGCCATGCATTCTTCTCCTCAATGTTGATGAAAACTCAGTAATTCTGTCCGGGGTCGAATCAACACTACCCGCTCCGCGAACCTACCATACCGGTCCGCGGTGGGCCGTGACAACCACCGCGCCAAAAAAGATGCGCATGGCCCCGAATCTTCAAGTCTACCGGGCGGGCCGGGGGGTGTAAAGGTGTGGAGAATTGAAGATTAGCAACTGCCAGCCTGCCCGCTTCGCCGGCTCGATCTGTCTCCGGCATTCCTGTTTCCGGCCAGTTGCACCCTCTGAAATCCCGACGCGAAATACACAAGCAAAAGGCGTATCTTTGGCGAAGGAGAATCTTCTGCAATGATGTTGCCGTTGTTGATCGGTGCAGTCGCCGCCATCGCAGGAATCCTCGTCGGATTCTTTCTGCGTGGCGCATCTGCGGCGAAGCGCAACGCTGAGCTGGAACGCGAAAGGGATTCGGCACGCAGCGAGCTCACCCTGGCGCAATCTCAATCGGCCGCACGGGCCGGCTACGAGGCCCTGGCCGCCGAGCGTGAGAAAACCCTCGCTGCCGTCCGCCAGGAATTGCAGTCCAAAGCCGATGCAGAGCGCCTGCTCAACGCGCGAGTGAAGGAGCTTGAGGCCGAGCTTAGAAACGAGCGACAGAACACGGCGGAGAAGCTGGCGCTGTTGGAGACAGCAAAGAAGGCTCTCTCCGATCAGTTCCAGGCGCTCGCGTCGCAGATCCTGGAGGCAAAATCGAAGACATTCTCCGATGCCAGCCAGGCCCAGATGGGCACATTGCTCGAACCGCTCAAAACGCAAATCAAGGAATTCCGCGAAAAGGTAGAACAGGCGCAGACCGACTCAAAAACAGGCGTGGCAAAACTCGAAGGCCTAATCGGCAGCCTGGGCAATCTCAACCTGCAACTCGCCGAAGAAGCGCGCAATCTCAGCACGGCTCTGCGCGGCTCATCCAAAGCCCAGGGCGACTGGGGCGAGTTCATCCTCCGCGATCTTCTCGACAAAGCCGGACTCCGCGAGGGCGAGCAGTACACCTTTCAGCAGACCTTCTCTGGCCTCGGCAACGACAACGGCGAGCGATCCCGCTCGGCGCGGACCGACGTCATCATCCTTCTGCCCGGCGGCCGCAACCTCATCATCGACTCCAAGGTCTCCCTGACGGCCTACACCGACTACGTAAATGCCGCAGACGATGCCGCGCGTGCCGCTGCCCTCAAGCTGCACCTGGCCAGCGTTCGTGGCCACGTCGCTGGTCTCGCCAAGGCGAAATACGACCGCCTTCCCAGCGTCGAGTCACCCGATTTCGTCGTCATGTTTGTGCCCATCGAGCCGGCTTTTCTCATTGCACTTCAAAACGACGCCGACCTGTGGGCGGATGCATACCAGCAGGGCATTCTTCTTGTCGGCCCCACAACGCTGCTTTACATCATCCGCATCGTGAATGTCCTCTGGCAGCAGGAAGTGCAGGCGCGCAGCGTGCAGGATGTGATGAACCGCGGCGCCGAGCTTTACGACAAGTTTGTCAACTTCGTCAGCGATTTGGAAAAGGTCGGCGCCAGCCTCCGTGCCGCCGACGCCAACTACACAAATGCAATGAAGAAGCTCAGCGAAGGCCGCGGCAATCTCGTCCGCCAGGTTGAAATGCTCAAGCAGCTCGGCATCAGAACCAGCAAATCGCTGCCCCAGAATCTGCTCGAAACAGCTACTGCAGAAGACGATTCCGGCCTCGCCCTCGCCGCCGAAGCCGATGACTCCGGAAACACCGAAATCTAGAGCTGCCCAATCAATCCATCAACGGGGTGCCCCATCCCGGGGCCCCCACAGACAGGTCTTCGTCTGTGGGGTGGATCCAAGCTTTGCTTGGGTGGGGGCGAGACTTCCCCCAACTCGAAGCCGGGTGCCCCACATCTCGATTCTGAGATGTGGGATACCACTGACCTCAACTCAACTCCCTCAATTCACATCAAAACATAGGGTGCCCCATCCAAGCTTTGCTTGGGTGGGGTAGTCATTTTTGCGCCCCCGGCGTCGCCGGCGCCGTCCCCGCATCCTTCGCCCGCTTCAGCGTCAACTCCATCCCCGGAAAATCGCCCGAATCCGACTTCGTCGACATCTTGATCGTGTCGCCGTCCACCGTGCAGTCATGGTGAATCGTCATTCCGTTGAACGACACATCGAAGGTGAACTTGTTTCCGTCCACTTTGCCGTTGCTGATATCCATGGCATCGCCCTGCGGCCCCTGCACCGTTCCAGTCAGGTTCGCCCCATCCTGCTTGAAAGTAAATGTCAGCGCGAAGTCACCGTTCGGCGTTTGCGCCGTCGCCGTCCACGTTCCCGACACGTCGGCGGCCAGCGCTGTCGCCGCAGTCAGCATCATTGCAAATCCAGCAGCAATCGAAAGCAATCTCTTCATCACTCCCTCCCAGCCATTCCCACGGCGCCCTCATCATATCCGAGAAAAAGTTGTTAGTTGTCAGTGGTCAGCCGTCAATTCGTAGCCATCCCTGCTATATCTATTCCGTAGTCCCTGTTCCCTAGTCCCTGTTCCCTAGTCCCTGTTCCCTAGTCCCTGTTCCCTAGTCCCTGTTCCCTAGTCCCTAGTCCCTGTTCCCTTGTTCCCTGCACTTCGTACGCCTCCCTCATCCGCTTCCACGTCGTCTCCAGATCCTCCGGCAGCACGCGCGCTTCACCCACTGTCGTCATAAAATTCGTATCTCCGAACCACCTCGGCAGCGCATGCAGATGCAGATGCCCGGCCACGCCTGCGCCGCCAGCCTTTCCCACATTCAAGCCGAAGTTGTATCCGTGTGGCGAATAGAGCCGCTCCAGCACGCGCTCGGTCACCTGCGCCAGGTCCATCAGCTCGTGCGCAGTCTCCTCTGGCAGCACGGCCAGCCGATCCAGGTGCGCATAGGGCATCGCCATCACATGACCTGACGTGTACGGGTAAGCGTTCAGGCAGACGAAACAATCCTTGCCACGCCACACCAGTCCACCCGCTGCTTCAGCCTTTTCCCGATCCATTCCGTTGGCAATGGCATGGTCAATCGAGGCGATCAGGTTACAAAAGACGCAGCCATGGTCGCCCGGCCACGCAGCCAGAGCCTCAGGGACACCGGCGCGCTCGGCCTTATCGGCCGACGTGATGTAGGCATAGCGCCAGGGAGTCCAAAGATAGTCCATCTTTTGCCGAACCCATTCCTTTGCCGTATTTGTTCGCACCAGTATAGAAGGGATCGCAGTGCCGCCCGACGCGCACCCCGCACCGCGTCGCCGATCACTCACCCGAATCCTATCGTCCTGGCGCCCTCGTTCCCTGCCGGGGTCCCCAGCGACACGTCTTCGTCGTTGGGGTGGCTCGTTCCCTTGTTCCCTTGTCCCCTCGTTCCCAGCCGGAGTCCCCAGCGACAGGTCTTCGTCGCTGGGGTGGCCTGTTCCCCGCTTCTCCGTTGTTTGACCGTGCAAACCGGAGATTGCTACACTCATTCATGTAGCTTCCTGCGCGGATTCCAGCAGTGAGTTGCGGCCGCACTCTCAGCATGCCGTTACCTGCCGGCCATTCCCAAGGAAACATGCCGTGTTTTCACCCCAACGCAACCAGATTGGGCGGCATCTCCTGTGAATGGCATTTTTGGCCCGTCACGTAGTGCGAGGGTTGGCTAGGCCAGGCAATCTGGAACCCGATCTACCGCGACAAGCGGCATGGGAGCCACCCGGCGGCTGGCGCAAGCCTCCGCAGGAGCACGGAATCCCGGAGCTGGCTGTAATGGCAAACGTCCTCAATCCCGAAACCGAGAGCATAACCCTGAACACCACATTGGAAACACCAACCCTCGAACCTGCGACCGAACTGGGGCACTTTGCAAGTATTGACCAGCCGTCGCCTGAATCAACGTCCAACACTGAGACTTCTTCAGTCCTAATCGCACCCTCGCTGGACGCCGATACCCTAACCCAACCCACCGAAGAGATCACCCAAGCTGAGACCGACGCACCCGAGGCCATCGAAGCTCCGAGCGCAGAAGCCCAGGCTCCTGCTGCCGAGCCCAGGACCCATGAGGTGGGCGATGATTTCTCCGCTGCTCTTGCCGAATTTGAACGCGAGCAGGCCGCCGAAGCGGCAGCCGTCGAAGCGTTTGGCGACAAGGTCGTCTCCGGCAAGGTCGAAAAGCAGACCGACAAGTTTCTGGTGGTCGATGTAGGCCTCAAGTCCGAGGGGTTGGTGCCTCTCGAGCAGGTCACCGATCACACCGGCGCCGTCAAGTTCCAGCCGGGCGACGTCATTGACGTCGTCATCGAGCGCGAAGAGCCCGAAGGCGGCTACCTGGTCAGCTACGAGCGGGCGCAGCGCCTGCGCGTGTGGGACACCATCGAGAAGGCCGCCAACGACAAGACTCCCGTCAAGGGCATCGTCGTCAGCCGCGTCAAGGGCGGGCTCACCGTCGACATCGGCATCAAGGCTTTTCTGCCCGGCTCGCAGCTTGAGATCCGCCCGGTGCGCAACCTCGACGGATACCTCGGCCAGGAAATTGAAGTCCGCGTCATCAAGCTCAACAAGAAGCGCGGAAATGTCGTCGTCAGCCGCAAAGAGATCCTTGAAGAGGAGCAGAACTCCAAGCGCTCCGCCACCATGGAGCACCTGGGCGAAGGCGCCATCCTCACCGGGACCGTCAAGAACCTCACCGACTACGGTGCGTTTGTCGACCTCGGCGGCATCGATGGTCTTCTCCACATCACCGACATGAGCTGGGGACGCCTCACCCATCCTCGCGACCTGGTAAACGTCAGCGACGAGATCCAGGTCAAGGTTCTCAAGTTCGACAAAGAAAAGCAGCGCGT
This sequence comes from uncultured Acidobacteriaceae bacterium, assembly GCA_963834565.1. Classification (GTDB taxonomy): domain Bacteria; phylum Acidobacteriota; class Terriglobia; order Terriglobales; family Acidobacteriaceae; genus Telmatobacter. The sequence continues at coordinate 43,958 of CAWICF010000001.1, forward strand.
TTCGCTGGGATTCAAGCAGTTGACGCCCGATCCGTGGCTCGACGCCTCCGAGCGTTATCCCACCGGCGCCAAGGTTCACGGCCGCGTCCTTTCGGTCACCGACTACGGCGCGTTTGTCGAGCTCGAGCAGGGCATCGAAGGCTTGGTTCACCTCTCTGAGATGACCTGGTCCAAGCGCCTCAAGCACCCCTCCAAGCTCGTCAAGCCGGGCGACGAGGTGGACACCGTCGTTCTCAGCGTCAATCCCGCTGACCGCCGCATCTCGCTCGGCATGAAGCAGCTCCTCGAAAATCCATGGGAAAACCTCACCGAGCGTTACCCCGTGGGCACAATCGTCGAGGGCCGCGTGCGCAACCTCACCGACTTCGGCGCTTTCATCGAGATCGAAGAGGGCATCGACGGACTGGTTCACGTCTCCAACCTCAGCTGGACCAAGCGCGTCAAGCACCCCTCTGAAGTTGTGAAGAAGGGCGAGAAGGTCAAGGCTGTCGTTCTCGGCGTTGAGCCGCAGAATCGCCGCCTCAGCCTGGGCATTAAGCAGCTGCAGCCCGATGTCTGGGAGAGCTTCTTCGCTGCGCATCGAGTCGGCGATGTGGTCCATGGCAAGATTCTGCGCACCGCGCAATTCGGCGCATTCGTCGAGATTGCCGAGGGCGTTGAGGGTCTCTGCCACATCTCAGAAGCCGGCGAGGGCCCTGATGGCCATGCCGCGCTCGAGCAGGGAACAGAGCACGACTTCAAAATCATCAAGATCAACGTGGAAGAGAAGAAAGTGGGTCTCAGCCTGCGTGCGGTCTCCGGCCACGAAGCCAGCCGCGCCACGGTCGAGCACTACAAGGAGAGCGCGCACAAAGCGCCCGTCTCCAGCTCAACCACAACTCTGGGCGATCTGGTCAACTGGCGCAAGAACGAGCGCTAGCCCACTCGACAACCTCATCAATCCAACGGCCACCTCACGGGGTGGCCGTTCTCTTTCCTCCCTGCTTTCCATTCCCTAGTCCCTGGTCCCTGGTCCCTAGTCCCTAGTCTCTAGTCCCTGGTCCCCGCTTTTCCCGCTTGACCTTGACCCTGCGTCAGGGCCGACCATGGTCTGCAGTGCCATGAGCAGCACCTACCGTATCGGCGAATTCGCGAAATTGGCAGGAGTTACCGTTCGAGCGCTGCACCACTACGATCGCATCGGTTTGCTCAAACCCCAGCGCGGAACTTCCGGCTTTCGCCTCTACAGCATGGCGGATCTCGAACGCCTCGAGCAGATTGCCGCGCTCAAGTTCCTGGGCATCCCGCTTCAGGAGATCAAGCTGCTCCTGAAACACGGCCCTCTAACGCTCGCCGACTCCCTGCATATGCAGCGCAGCGCTTTGGCCGAAAAGCGAAAGCTGATCGATCGCGCCGTCGTCGCCATTGAAGCAGCCGACAGGGCCATTCGATCGGGGCAGACGACCGACGCATCCATTCTTCGAAAAATTATTGAGGTGATCGACATGCAGCCACAAGAAAACTTTATGCAGAAGTACTACACCGATCAGGCCTGGCTCGATAAGGAACGTATCGCCCGCGAAAGGCCAGCCGAAGAAACGAAAAAGAACACGCTGGCGTTACGGAAACTCTTCTACGAAATCGAGGCGGAAATCGACCTCGACCCCGCGAGCGAACGTGCCCAGAACCTCACGAAGCAGTGGCTGCAGCTCGCCGAATATGCCCATGGCGGCAACGAGGCGGTCAGGGCCGGCAATATCCAGGCGTGGAACGATTACCAGAACTGGCCGCGGGAGAATCAAGACGGGCTCCTCGCCGCCTTCGATCTCGATCTCAACGACAGGGTCGCCTCCTTGCTGCGCTTTGAATCCGTCACAAAGTTCCTGGGACGGGCAGTCAGCCACAAGATACGATCGAGCATTCCCAGCGTTCGCGCTCTGTACGGACTCGATCCGTCTTAGCCGCTGTGTCCTTCTTCCGTGCCTCATCCTTTTCGCGCTCTTTGCGCGAAGGGTGGGAAACTCAAAAGCACCGCACTCCTTCTTCCGTGCCCCATCCTTTTCGCGCTTTTGGCGAAAAGGGTGGGAAACTCAAAGGCACCGCACTCCTTATTCCGTGCCCCATCCTTTTCGCGCTTTTGGCGAAAAGGGTGGGAAACTCAAAAGCATCGCACTCCTTCTTCCGTGCCCCATCCTTCGCGCAGTCTTTGCGCGAAGGGTGGGAAACCACAAAAGCCGATCCGTGCTGTAAACACTTTGGCCGAAATTGCTTTAACCAGAAAGAATCTCCATGCCGAACTCGCAACGCTCCATTCTCGCCGCCGTCACCCTCTTCTTTGTCGCGCCCCTCGTCGCCGAATACCTCCTCGGCGATTTTGCCATCACCTTTCTCTGGCCGCTCGTCACGCTCGCGCCCATGTACGGCGGCGGTGCGCTTCTCATCCGCGAGCTCACGCGCCGCTCCGGCCGCGGCTGGCCAACCATCCTTCTACTCGGCGTCGCCTACGCAATTATCGAGGAGGCCTTCACGACGCAAACGCTTTTTAACCCCAATATCTTCGGAAAGCACTGGCATCTGCTTTCCCACGCCTGGATTCCCGCGCTCGGCATCGGCGCCTGGTGGACCCTCTTCATGCTCAACGTCCATCCCTTTTGGAGCATCGGCGTTTCCATCGCACTCGTCGAGGGCCTGTTCCCACGCGCACCTCAAACTCCCTGGCTCGGCAAGGTTGGCCTCACTGTCGCGGCTGTCCTTTTCGCGTTCGGCATCTACGCCGGCACCGCGTACACGCTGCATCACGACCCATTCCGCGCCTCGCACACGCAATTTGTCGTGTCCGCTCTGCTCGTCGTCATCTTCGCCGCTGCTGCCTTCCTGGTCCCAGCGTCAGCCAGGCTCACGGAGCCCACTGCAACCCGCGAGCCCTTGCCCGCACCCTCTCCCTGGATCACCGCTGCCGTCACATTCCTCCTCGGTGCGGCCGTTTTTCTCGCGCCGATTTTTTGGGATTGGGGCGCCGTCGCCCTCATCTTAGGTGTAGACCTGGCTTTCCTCGTTGGGCTTTGGCTCGTCTCTCACCGCAGCGCATGGACGCCTCTACACACACTCAGCATCGGCGCCGCCGGCGCGCTCGTCTACGGCGTGCACGCCTTCATGGGAAACCCGGTTGTCCCCACTCCCAAATCCGTCGCCGTCTTGAGCCACATCGTTTGCCTCGTGCTCGCTCTCGCGGTCATTGCCCTCGGCGTGTTCCGAACACGAGCCGCCGCGCCTCCCCAGGAGTTGCCCTGTGCCTAGCGCCGACCTCCCCGGGGTCCCCAACGACAGGTCTTCGTCGCTGGGGTGGTGATCGGCTGTCGCGCGGGTCTCCAGACCCGCGCTATTCAGACCTCGCCTATAACCTCCTGCTTTGGGCACCAGGCGAAAGCGCACAAGTTCAAAGCTTGCTGAAACAATGTCCGAAGAGGCACGAAGTATCAGGGCACGAGTTTACTCGTGCCGCAAAAGCCGCAAAATGACGATCGGCTTTAGCCGCGGAGTGTTTTGTAATAAGGGCACGGCTTATCGGGGTCCCCAGCGACAGGTCTTCGTCGCTGGGGGTGACTTGAGCCGGGCCGACAAAGTGAGCAGAACGAGCCCGGGCTTTACAGCAGTTTCGGAATTGGTGTACACCGAAAGCACGCTGCAAAGTGGCATTTTCATCAAGAAAATGCCACCTTTCAATGCTCTCAAAAAGTCTACGTGAATTCCGAAACTGCTCTTGCCCCTGCTCTCTTCGCTTTTGAGGATTTCTTCCTTATCCGGCTTTTGTCAGCAAGCTGTTTTGTCGTGCCAAAATCACGCTTTTTTATTCGAATCCAATCCACGCGGCGAAGGCGCACAAGTCAGGCCCCAAACCGATCGGCCCATCCCCAGACTTTACGGCCAAGATCCCTTCCCAAATGCCGACTTTGGGGGAGTATTCCGTGTCGACGAGTGATTTGGTGATTTAGCGTGAATCAATGTCCAACTCGCTCTTTCGACTTCATGGATACATGATCGCGGAACACCGGGGATAAGCTATGCGTAGGGATCAATGCTGGTAAAGCATTTTTACGAGGCGATGGAGGCACGACCGGGGTGACGACTGAAACGGGAATTGCGGAGCCGCAGGAATTTACCGCGGTATCGGTGAAGGGCGCAGTGTGGCTGGCGGTAGGATTTGGCCTGCTGAAGTATGTTCTGTCAACGCTGGGCCAGATAACGATCCAACATGCAGGGTACGGCATTTTTCGTGACGAGTTGTATTTCATCGTGTGCGGCCGGCATCTGGCCTGGGGGTATGTGGATCAGCCGCCCGTCATTCCTTTGGTCGCGCGCATTTCGGAGTTGTTGTTTGGCTTGCAATCGCTGGCCCTGTTCCGGACCTTTGCCTCGCTGGCGGGCGCCGCGGAAGTTGCGATGACGGGGCTGCTGGCATGGCGGATGGGCGCTTCGCGCTGGGCGCAAGCGCTGGCAATGATGGGGATTCTGCTGGCGCCCATGGTGATGGGCACCGATGCGACCTTTTCGACGAGCACCTTTGAGCCGGTCTTCTGGATGACGGTGGCGCTGGCGACAATCGAGCTGGCACGGCTGGCCGGTCGCGGCATTCGCAGCGGCCGTACAGTGGCGTTGTGGTGGGTGCTGCTGGGCGTGACGGCTGGCCTGGGCCTCGAAAACAAGTGGAACGAGGCTTTCTTCCTCACCTGTCTGCTGGCGGCGCTGCTGATGACCAGCCAGAGAAAGTTACTGGCTTCGAAATGGTTCCCGATCGGCCTTGCGCTCCTGGTCGTGCTGATTCTGCCCAATCTGCTGTGGGAGATGCACCACCACTGGGCAACGCTCGAGCTGCTGCACAACGACCAGATTAACGGCAAGAACGTTCGTGTGGGCCCCGTCGCGTTTGTGCTGGATCAGATGCTCGCCTTCGGTCCTCTGATGGCGCCGTTGTGGGTGGGAGGCATTCTGTGGCTGCTCTTCAGCCGGGCGGCTCAGGCGTTCCGCTTCCTGGGCGTGACCTATCTGCTGTATCTGCCCCTGATGATGATTCTGCACGCCAAAGACTATTACCTTGCGGCCATTTATCCGTTATATTTTGCCGCGGGGGCGGCCGCCTGGGATCTTCTCTTCCGCAAGGCCTGGTTGCGGCGCGGGCTCACGCCCGTTTACGTGGCGATGAACGTCCTTGTACTCGCGATTCTGTTGCCAATCATTCTCCCGGTACTGCGACCAGCAAAAATTCTTGCATATCAGCAGCGGCTGCATCTGCAGCCTCCGAAAATGGAGAATGGCGCCACCGCGCCGCTGCCGCAGTACTTCGCCGACATGCTGGGCTGGCGGCAGAAGGCGGACTTGCTGGCCGCTGCCTGGTACTCGCTGCCGCAGGCGGAGCGCGCACAGGCCGTGATCTACACGGAAAACTATGGCGACGCGAGCGCGGTGAACGTGTACCGGCCGGATGTACCGGAGGCCATCAGCGGCCACCAGAACTACTTCTTCTGGGGACCGCGCACGTATACGGGTAGCGTGATGATCGTGTTTGGCGAAAGCCGCAGGACGCTCGAAACCGACTTCGACTCGGTCGTGGAATTTACACAGGATGCAAATCCGTATTTGGAGCCGTATGAGCGTGGGCCGGTTTTCATCTGCAGAGGCCTCCACGGAAATCTCCAGGCGCTGTGGCCAAAGGTGAAGAACTGGGAGTGAGGCCACGGCGAAGGCGTCCGGTCCTTCTCAACTCACGACTTCAGGCCAACGCACTCGTCGGCGGCACTTTACATGACGACAACCGTATCGGTCCTGAAAAACGCCCTTGTCGCCGCCAACCCCGCCTTACCCTCTGCCACTCGCCCCTATCCGTGGATGCCGTCCTGACCGCAGTCGAAGGATCCCCCGCCCCTGGCCCCTCGCTCCCTCGTCCCCTTGTTCCCTTGTTCCCTGTATTTCCCGTGTCAAGTCCCGCGCCTCGCGAAAATCGACCCACCTCCCTCATTCCATTGCGAATAAAAAATCTGCCAAACAGTGCGTATTATTTCTCGCAAATCCCTACACTTTTCTTAGGATCAAAACCACGGGCAGAACCTGGAACGGCCACGGCAACGGTGGCGTGCTGGCAGTCGGCTCTTGCGGCTACCAGCTATCAACCACCGCCCACGCTGACCAGGAACAGTCGATGAATGTAGAGAAGCTCCAGGCGGCGCGGTCGTAGCTAACAGCTGAGAGCTAATAGCTAAGAGCAAAAAGCCACTGGCTACTGGCTACCAGGCCTTTGTCCGCGTCATTCTGTATCGATTCCGTGCCCCATCCTTTCGCCTTTTTCTGGCGAAAGGGTGGGAAGCCACAAAAGCCAAAAGAACGAATTAATGCGGTCAGTGCTCCGGCCACTGGCGGGTGCCCCCGGTCTCGATTCTGAGACCGGGGATAGCGCACCCTGAATCCGCCTCGCATCTGCTATGAGCTACAAGCTCCCAATTTGCTCCCGGGCCGCGCAGTTTTTGGCAGCCCATGGCACATCGCAAGACGGACGGACCACGAGCTGGAACGATTTTGCTGCGAAAGCAGTGCAAATCGCCCCTAAGCCGCCTCTTTTGACGACTTTAGGTCCGCCTCAATGGAATCAGGACTTTACGCGAAAACACGTTTTCAGAGGGGGGGATTAACGAATAAGTAAACACAGGCCGGCGTGCCCCATCCTGAAGCTCGATTCCTTGCGACGTGATTTTGGGTTGGGAGACCGCGCCCGCTCGATGCAGCACAACGGCCATTGATCGACTCGCTGACCTGTTGACTCGCCGACTCGCCGACTTGCTGACCCGCTGACTCGCCGACTCGCTGAACCGCTGCCCGCTATGCTTCCGTTCGCCGCCGTCCCGCCAGCACCACCACGATGCCCAGCGAAGCAAGCACGCTTACGAGCGCGAAAAGAAAGGCGCTGGGGTAGCCCCAGAATCCGATGATGGCCCCGGCGATGGGACCCACCAGGAAGAACGAGACATCGGCGAATGCGGTATAGACGCCGAGCGCTGTCCCGCGATTGAACTCCGGTACGCGCTTCACCGCTTCCACTCCGATGGCGGGAAAGACCAGCGAGAGCCCGAGGCCTCCGAATGCGGCGCCGGCCAGCGCCATCCAGGGTTCCCGCGCCTGCCAAAGGAAGACCATCCCCACGCTTTCGACGATGAGCGAGGCCATCGCTACTGGGTAGCCGCCAAAGTGGCTGATGGTGCGAATGAAAAACACGCGCGCGGCCACAAACGCAAGCCCGAAGGCCGTCAGGCAGAGCGCCGCGCCGTTCCAGTGCCGGTGTGCGTAAAAGAGCGTCACGAACGTGGCCAGAACGCTGTAGCTGACGCCGCTCAGCGCCAGGCCCATCCCATGCGGCGCCACGCGGCCCAACACGTGGGCAAAAGGTAAATGCTCACCGGGTTCAACCGGTACTGGATCCTTGCGCCAGGCCATGACGAAGCTTGCCGCACCGATCAGAATCGTTAGCACGCCGATCGAGGCCAACCCCCACTGCGCATCCAGAACCACTCCCAGCGGCGCGGCCAGTGCCATTCCGCCGTAGGTGCTGATGCCGTTCAGCCCGATCACCTTGGCCGTGTGTTCCTGCCCCGCGCTGGTGATGCCCCACAGCGTGGCTCCTGTCGAACCCAGGCTCTCGCCGACACCGAGTACAAGCCGGCTGACAATCAGAACCGCGAAACTCAGCCAATGGATGGTATGCAACGCCGCTGCGCCAACAAGAAATGCACCGCTTACGGTGCAACATGCCATCCCCCACATCACTGAGACCTTCGCGCCCATGTGGTCGGAGATGCGGCCTGCCCACGGCCGGCTCAGCAGCGTGGCAATGTACTGGATGCTGATGGCCAGTCCCGCCAGCACCGCGCTGTAGCCCATCTTCAGATGCACAAAGGGCGGCAGAACCGCCAGCGGCAGACCGATGGAAACATAGCAGATAAACGTAAAGTAGACGTACCCGGCAATATGTCGTGTTCGGCTTCGCGCTGCAGCCCGCGCCGTCAACGGAATGGGAGCGGTAGCGGAGTAAGGCATGTGGGCCAAGGGCGTCTGACGGATGAGAACCGTTCTTCTTCAGTATAGCGGAGACCCGATTTTTCAAGTATTGCAATGAGTTGAATGGGTAACTCGCGTTCCCGAATGGGCAATTCCGCGCTCTAAACTAGCAGTGATGCCCGGCGTTCACATCGAAAACTTTGGCTGTCGTGCCGCGCGCGCCGACGGTGAGGCAATTGGCGCGCAGCTGCATGCGCTTGCCGCGCGCGAGTCGCTCGCAACCGATGTCGTCGTCGTGAATACCTGCAGCGTGACCGCCGAAGCCGACCGCGCTGCTCGAGCTTACATTCGCCGCGCGCACAGGCAGAATCCATCAGCCAAAATTGTCGTCACCGGTTGCTACGCGCAACGCGCGCCTCAGGAACTGGCCACGATGCCCGGCGTTTCAGCAGTCATCGGCAACAGTCACAAAGCGCTGGCATCCCAAATCGTCTTCCGTTTGATTCAATCGTCAAAGCAGGCCGACGCTCTCGTCCAGATCGGCCAAGTGCACAAAGATTTTGCGGCGCAAGCCGCGTCTGCCCCACCGCAGGTGGCTGCGGCGCAAGTCGCGTCTGGCCCACCGCAGGTGGTCTGGGCTGACGATCGCTTCGCGCACAGCTTCATTGAGGACGCGCTTCTCGCGCCAGGCGCGCAGACCCGGCCCAATTTGAAGATCCAGGAGGGCTGCTCGAATCGTTGCACGTTCTGCGTGATCCCTCAAACTCGTGGTCCTTCAAGAAGCCTGCCCCCAGCGGTGGTGATGAAGCATGTGGAGAACTTCGTCGCCGCCGGCGGCAATGAGCTGGTGCTTTCGGGCATCAACCTCGGCCGCTGGGGACGCGATCTGGCCGGCACGCGTTCAATGACACTCGCGGATCTCATCCGGTCCATCGTCGAGGGAACCGCGCTTCCCCGCCTGCGCCTCAGTTCCATCGAGCCAATGGATTGGGACGAGGAATTGATTGGCTTGATGGGCGAGTTTGGCGGAAAACGCCTCGCGCGCCACGCTCACCTGCCGCTTCAGTCTGGATCTGACTCGGTTCTGCGCCGCATGCATCGTCGCTACCGCCCCTGGCACTACGCCGGCAAGGTCGCTGAACTGCTTCGCGCGGCAGGCCCCGATCTTACCCTCGGCGCCGACGTTATGGTCGGCTTTCCCGGCGATTCCGACGCTGAGTTTGAGGAGACCTTCAGCTTTATCCGCGAGTTGCCCTTCGGCTATCTGCATCTGTTTCCGTTTTCACCGCGGCCGGGAACTCGCGGCTGGGCCCTGCATGCAGCGGACCCCGTCCCCGCCGTTGTCGTAGAACGGCGCATGGCCATTCTCCGCGCACTGGCTCAGGAAAAGTCTCGCAGGCATCGCAGCCGTTTCATCGGTAGAGAGCTTTCGATTATCACGCTGCAAACCGGCACCACGCTCGCGTCTCTCGGCCGCACCGCCGCGCTCTCCGACAACTTTCTGCCCATCGAACTCGAAGGCCGGTTTCCGGCCAATCAGCTGCTTTCTGCGCGTGTCACGGGACTCAACCCGGAAGGCGATTTGACGGCTTCCTGCAGCACATAAGCGCCGAGTCAATTGAGCCAAGCCAATGCTATACTCAGGGTGCGTTTGTGTGGCCGTGTTCAAATCGGGCGGTCAGCCCGAGTCCAGCCAGCACCGCTTTTGGAGGAGCACATCGCTTTCGATAAACGATCGGCTAAGTCTTTTATCCGCATTAACGACCGGATTCGCGCCCGCGAGATCCGCGTCATCGACGAAAACGGCGAACAACTTGGAATCCTTGCACCGTTCGAGGCGCTGAAGATCGCCCGTGAGCGCGGTCTCGACTTGGTTGAGGTTTCGCCCACCGCCGTTCCCCCTGTCTGCCGCATTCAAGATTACGGCCGCTTCCTTTACGAGAAGGAAAAGAGCGAACGCGCTGCCCGTAAAAAGCAGAAGGTCATCACCCTCAAAGAAGTCAAATTCTCAGTCACGGTGGACGAGCACGATTACCAGACCAAGAAGAACCAGGCGGTCCGCTTCCTGTCAGACGGTGACAAGGTGAAGGCGAGCCTGCGCTTTCGCGGCCGTCAGATGGCCCACCGCGAACTGGGATACAACATCATCAATCGGCTCATTCAGGACATCGGTGATGCGGGGGTTGTCGAGTTTATGCCGCGGATGGAAGGCACCATCCTGCATGCCATTCTCGCTCCCGGCCGCAAGGAAGCGGCGAAAGCGAAGCCGGCGCAGGCTCCTGCGCATCAGGCATCGGCGCAGGCCCGTTCCTGAAATCTCATCATCAGCTGAATTTGCTTACAGCTTTGCGTGGCTTCCATCGCAGAAGCAGGGCGTTTGCGTGTGCTTGCACCCGCAAAAGTACACAGTTTCTGAATCGGCGGCCTCGTACTTCATCGGCGTAAATCCGCTTCCTCGGTGGCTTCCGTCGCAAAATGGCTGGTTCGCGCTGCGTCCGCAAGCGCACCAGAAATAGGTCTTCCCCGCTTCCACATCCACAGCGTAAGGACCCTTCTGGGCTATCGTCGCCTCTGGCATGAATTGATGTCTCCTGACCAGGAATATATCCGCACACACCCTCCGCCACAAAGAGCGGCGGCGCTCTTCACTAGAGTTGAATTGTCTAGTGAATGCCCGACTTGGGGAAAACCTGCGCCAGCCAGGGCAGATGGACGAAGGACGTGACGCCCAGAACCATGCTGCACACGCCAAGCAATGCCATCACGCGCGGCTCGCGATACAGCTTTTCAGGATTCTGCACGGGACTGTCCTGCTGAAACGCCAGGTTGAAATAGACCGCCATCAGCAGCGCGATGAACGGAAACGCAAAGATCATCTCCATGCGATAGCGCATGATGAATGCGCCAAAGAACAGCATTGAGGTAGCCGCGTAGAACAGCACCGAAACCAGCAGCGACTGCTCAGTATAGAAAAGGAACGAGCGCCGGTATTTCGCGGCCGACTCATACCCAATCTGCCTGTACTCGCTGAACCGCTTAAGTGCCATGAAGTACCCGCCCAGCATCCAGTAAGCAATCAGCATCGAAGCCGGCGGAATCACCGTCGTCGTCACAATGTACCAGCCCACGCAAAAGCGGATGGGATTGTTGATGGATTCCGACAGGACGTCGAGATACGGAACGTCTTTAGTGCGAATGGGCGGAATATTGTAAAGACACCCCATCACCCAAAGACTCAGAACGCTGACAAACAGTTGCTTCGAGACGGCGAGAGCAATCAGGAATCCAGCAGCTCCGAAAACAATCCACTGCGCATAGGCTATCGGAACGTGAATACCGTGCCGCGCGGCCGGTCGCATGTTTTTCGTAGGATGCAACCGGTCGTACGGCGCATCCAATATCTCGTTGAGGACGTAGTTGCTGCTGGCTACTGCCACCACTGCGAGCAGCCCAAGCCCCGCGCGCCAGAGCAACGAAGCGCTTATGGTCTCTCCGGTCAGGCTTGCCGCGATCAGGATGCCGGGAAGGACAAAAATCTGCTTCACGGAGTGGTCAAGGCGCAATAAATCGAAATGTGCCGCCAGCCGGCTCTTCGCAAGCCGGGCTGGCATGGGAATGGTTGTCAGACTCATGCACTTTTTCCAGGATCGGGATTCCCGGTCCTGTTTCGTTAAACCCCTTTGACTGGTGATGGGCGCGGTCTCACCGGCTGAGTCGATCCGTGCTTTCTACAGCCTGCACAATCACCCGAGGGAAGGCAGATGACCCCGACACCTATACAAGGTTGTAAGACGGCAAAAATAGGTTCCGGGATGTCCTGCCAGCCTGAATTTTGTCAGTTAGACGCAAATATCTCAATCTACGATTACTTTCGCGCCACCGGTAAACCTCGGCCAGGTTTCTCACGTCGAACTTTTAGTACGATTGTCATGAAAGCTCTGATCGGGACCCTCGCAAGTTGGGTTTCCGGCGCGAACATCCATCAAAATCTGGAGTCGCCAACCGGCTATATGAAACTTTTCCTGCGCGCCTTCCCGCTCGCCCTGATCATTTTGGGGGCGGTTATGTTGTCGGAACGCCCCGCGTACGCGTACGCTGACCCCGGATCAGGTCTGCTGGCAATCCAGGCAGCCGGCTCTGCGCTCGTGGCGACGGGCTGGTATCTCCGCCGGAAGATTTATGCGCTCTTCCATCGCGACGCGCCTCAAGCCAAAACAGAGGAAGTACCTGGCGTTGCGACCGGCGAGGATTCTCCGCAATCGTGAACGGTAAGACAGAATCTCCTTCCGTTGATCCAAATTTCCCAGCGGGAAATCGTGAGCCGGAGCCAACGTTTCGCGATCCCGCAGGTCAGCTTCGGCTCACCGGCTCCTGCGCCTTGCGGCGCATTCATCCCTCCGCTGCCGAGGAGACAAAGGCGTTTCTCGCGTCTCCTTTGCGGGCTGCGCTTGAAAAAAGCGGCGAACTGATTCCCAGCCTGATCGCAAGCTCCGCAGTCCATTCCTGCGTTGCCCCCGGCGACTTCTGGCTAGAACACCCCCGCATCGATCCGATCACTTATCCATGGGAGTGGACATCTGCTCAATGGCGGGCCGCTGCAGAGCTCACGCTGCGCGTTGCAAGCAAGGCGATCAGCGCCGGCTGGACCCTGAAAGATGCGACCCCGCTCAACATTCTCTTCTCCGGACCAAAACCAATTCTTGTCGATGCACTTTCGTTTGAGCGGCGCGATCCGCACTCCAACGTGTGGCTCGCTTACGGCCAGTTCGTGCGCACTTTCCTGCTGCCGCTCGCAGCAGCGAAGTACTTATGCTGGCCTCTCCAGGCGACGCTACTCCGGCGCGACGGTTACGAGCCCAGCGAAATCTACAAAGCCCTTCGCCCGTGGCAGCGGGTGTATCCAGGTCTGCTTGATGTCGTTACGCTGGCCACGATTCTCGAACGGCCCGGAAGCGGGAAACCAGCGCAACAGAAACCGCGCTCCTCCGGCGATCCCGAACTGGCCGCACATATTCTGCAGAAACGCATCGCGCGGCTGGGCAGGCAGATTGCCGGCCTTGCGGACTCACAAAGTCGCAGCCAGTGGAGCGAATACATGCAATCGGCGAAGCACTATCAGCCCTCCGATGCCGCGGACAAACAGGAATTCGTCAGGAATGTCACGCAACGCTGCGGACCTTCCCGCGTTCTCGACATCGGCGCCAACACTGGAACCTACTCGCAGATCGCAGCGGATGCAGGCGCCAGCGTCGTCGCAATCGACGCCGATGCCGCGGCGCTCGAGGCGCTCTGGTCCGCCGCTGCGCAGCAAAATAAACCGATCACGACAATCGTTGCCAATATCGCGCGTCCCACTCCGGCGGCCGGATGGCGCAATCGCGAACAACTCTCTCTGCTCGATCGCCTCACCGGTAAATTCGATCTCGTTCTGATGCTCGCTGTTATCCACCACTTGATTCTGCGCGAGCAGCTGCCTCTGGGGCACATTGCCGATCTCGCTGCCAGCCTTACCACCCGGTGGCTCGTTCTGGAGTGGGTGCCTCCCTCCGATCCGATGTACCAGGAATGGCTGCGCGGCCGCGATGATCTTTACGGCCGTCTCTCTGAAACCGATCTGCAGCAGGCGTTTTCGCCCTATTTCACCGTTTCCGATCGAAACGAACTTAGCAACGGCCGCGTTCTCTTCCTCCTCGAGCGAATTCCCGGCCCCGGCAAAACCCTTCACGCTGAGGCCAGATCGGCATGATGAAACGGTTCGCCCAGGCATTTGGCTTCTCAGCCATCGTTCTTCTGCCCAACTACATCGATCTCACCTCCTCGACCGGCGATTCTCGGATGCGCTTTCCTTCGCCGCTCACAAAGATCGCGCTCGCTCAGATCGTTGACCTGATCATCGTTGCCCTGGTCTTTGCCGGCCTGATGGCGATTCTGCGCAAGCTCAAGGGGTGGCCCACCATCCGCTGGGCGCTGATGGCTGCGCTGCCGCCGTTCCTGCTGGTGCGCAACCTCAACGTCTTCCCCTTTGACGTGCCCAACGTCGCGGTTCTCACCTTCACCTTTCTCTGGATCGGGCTGTTGGCGCTTTTGATTTTTCGTGCGCCGAAGTTCGCAACGAGGCTCGGCCAGGCCGGCAGCGCAATCCTTTCCGGATTCGCCATCTTCGCGCTCGTCATCACCTGGCAGTTGATTCAGGCGGCGCTCTGGAAACCCGGTCCGCAGGCGTTTTCAACGCCCATCGCTACGCAGCCCGCGAGCAAACCTCGACTCATTTGGGTTCTCTTCGACGAGCTGGCCTACAAGCCTACCTTCGAATCGCGCGACCCTTCCCTCAACCTTCCGAATCTCGATCGTCTGCGCCGCGAAAGCACGCTTTACACCGATATGACGCCGATCGCCTACCGAACCACGCGCGCGGTGCCCAGCCTGATGCTCGGCCAGATCGTCACCGACATCCAATACACATCCGACAATCGTTACCTGGTGCAAATCAACAACACATCGCACTGGACAGACTTCGATGTCAACGCATCTCTCTTCGGCCAGGCGAAACAGCATGGCCTCACCACGTCCGTCGTCGGCTGGTACGTCGCGTATTGTCCCATCTTCGCGAGCGTGGCCACGCAATGCTACTGGAGCAACGACGACGCGCAGGATCGCGGCCCCACTTCGCTCGACGCGAGCTTCGCTGAAAATGTCTGGTTCCCCCTCCGCATCCTCGTCGAGCAGTTCGTCGCTCCTTCGAAAGCGTGGGCCGATGTTGCTGCCTGGAACGCCGAGGGCCACATTGCATCGGTAAAGGATGTGAGCCGGCATGCGCTGGCAACTCTCGCCAACAGTCAGGCCGACATCATCTACCTGCATATTCCCGCGCCGCATCCGCCGGCCTTCTGGGATCGCCGCACCGGTGCATTCGCGGTCGGTGGCTCCTATCTCGATTCGCTCGATTATTCCGACCGCATGCTTGGCCAGATTCTCGATCTGCTTCAATCGCAGCCTCGCTGGGCCTCGACAACCTTGCTCGTGCAGGGCGACCACTCCTGGCGCACGCAAATGTGGCGTCCACTGCCCGGCTGGAGCGCTGAAGACGAGCGCATTTCTCATGGAGGCGAATGGGATCCGCGACCTGTACTGTTAATCCACACTCCCGGACAGCAAAATCCTGAGACCGTCACCACCCCGACCACCCTTATGTTTGTCCACGATTTTGTCGCCGGCCAGATTCAGGCGCTCGCAAAGCATCCATAAAGGCCCGCGGCCCGGCGATAACTCATCGCGGCAGCGCCATCGTTCCTGCAATATGCAGCTTCGCAGCCGGAGTTCCCGGCTCTGGCTGCGCGCCTGCAACATAGATCGCGTAGTCGCCCGGCATCACGGCGCGATTTCCCTTCGCATCCACTTCACTCAGCTGTCGCGCCGACAGCGTGAACTGCACGTGTTGCACTTCTCCCGCGCGCAAATGGATTCGCTGGAGCCCTTCGAGTTCAACGTGAGGTGAAACAGCAGTCTGTGGCGGAATGATGTATAGCTCCGCCACCTCATCTCCATCGCGCTGGCTCAAATTGTGCACGTCCGCAGTCACCGTGACCGAATCGCCAGCCTGGATTGCAGCCGTGCTCAGAGTCGGTATCCGGTAGATGAACTTCGAATAACTCACGCCGTACCCAAATTGATACAGAACATTTCCTTTGAAATAACGGTAGGTTCTGTTTTGCATTGAATAATCGGTGAACGCCGGCAAATCCGCAGTCGAACGATAGAAGGTAACAGGCAACCGTCCCGCGGGGTTATACGTTCCCTTCAGTACATCCGCAATGGCAGTGCCGCCTTCTTCGCCGGAGTACCAGGCCGACAGAATCGCATCGGCATGCTCCTTCGCCCATGGCACTGCCAGTGCGCTTCCCGCCGTCAGCACCGCAATGAGCGGTTTGCCCGAGGCGCCAAGAGACTCGAGCAGGTGCTCTTGCACCGCAGGCAGCTCAATGCTGGTGCGGTCGCCACCATCGAATCCATCCACGTGCACGTTCATCTCCTCGCCTTCAAGATTTGGCGAGAGCCCGACAAAAGCGATCGTCGCGTCTGCATTCCTCGCGGCTTCTATAGCTGGAGAGAGCAAACTGTTCGCCGGCGGCTGCCATTCAAGATCGACAAAACGGTCGTCGGGCAGATGCATGTACTCGACACGAATCGCATGAGGATGTGTATCAGTGAAACTCAGATGCGCGTTCATCGGATTGCTGTGGCTGTTCATTACCAGCTTGTCGTCGACGTAGATCCGGATCCTGTCGAGCTGTGCATTGGGCTGCGCTGCTGCAAATCCACTGGCGGCCGATGGCGGTAATATCCGTGGTCCGCGCATGCTAAGCACATAGTCACCTGCCTGCGGCGGCACCAGCATTCCCGTCCATCGCACGGCAAATGTTTTCTCAGCAAAATCCGCTGCCGGCGTCACGCGACTCCAGTCAAAGTTGACCTTCGCATCCACGCGCACCAGTTTCGGCACGCCCGCAAAGAGAAGATTGTCGAAATATTCGCCTTTCAATCCAGGCGTAGAGAGCGAGGAGTCTGTCCTGAGATATGCCGTTGGAATCGGAGCCGGTGTACCATCGGCCAAAACCGATCCCGTCGCAAAAGTCACACTCTCGTCACCGAAGGCCTTGCGCAGACCTGCGAGCGGAGTCACTGGATCCGGCGACGTTCCGTTGTAATTGCCCTCGATTGACTCGAGCAAATCTGCCGTTGGGCCTACAACAGCGATTTTTCTGATCGACGGTTTCAGCGGCAGCGTCTGGTTGCGATTTTTCAGCAGCACGATCGCTTCGCGTGCCGCCTGCAGCGCAAGTTCGCGGTGAGCCGCCGAGTTCACATCGGAATACGGAATCGCGTTGAACGGCACTGTGTCCGGTGGATCAAACATTCCCAGCCGCATTCGCGCCGTAAACAACCGCACAACGGAAGCATCAATATCTGCCTCGTTCAGCAGATGGTCGTTCACCGCTTTCACAAGGTCACGGTACGCGCCACCGCAATCCAGATCGGTTCCTGCCTTTACGGCATCGGCGTCCGCCTGTTCCATGCTCGCTGCAAAGTGATGCCCGCGATTGATGTCCGCGACCGCATCGCAATCGGAGACCGCATACCCCTTGAATCCCCAATCGTCGCGGAGACGCTGCTGCATCAGCATGTTATTCGCGCACGCAGGTTCGCCATCGATCGCGTTATAGGCGCACATGATTGAATCCGCATGCGCATCCACAATCGTCGCCCTGAAAGCCGGCAGATAAGTGTCTTCCAGATCGTGGTCGGAGACAGGGACATTGAATCCGTGGCGCAGCGGTTCAGGACCGCTGTGCACCGCATAATGCTTCGGTGTCGCCACCAGCTCCAGATAATTGGGGTCGTCGCCCTGCAGCCCCTTCACAAACTCGACACCCATGCTGGCGGTGAGAAACGGATCTTCACCGTACGTCTCCATTCCCCTGCCCCAACGCGGATCGCGAAAAATATTGATATTCGGCGACCAGAAGGTCAGTCCGGCGAACCGGCTGTGATCTCCGTTGCGAATCGCTTCGTTGTACTTGGCGCGTCCTTCAGTGGCGATCGTTGTCCCTACCTGACGCATCAGCTTTGTGTCCCATGTCGCAGCCAGCCCGATCGATTCAGGAAAGCTCGTCGCAAAACCGTTGCGCGCCACACCATGCAGCGCTTCATTCCACCAGTTGTAAGACGGAATGCCCAGTCGCGGAATCGACGGCGCGACATCCATCATCTGGCTCACTTTTTCTTCCAGCGTCATCCGGCTCACGAGATCTCTCGCCCGCGCTTCCGGCGTCAGCGCTGGATTGAGATATGGGCAAGGCGCCGCACCGCAGGAAACCTGCTCATCAGTCGGCTGCTGCTGCGCGACTGCGGGCGCCAGAAGAACAAAGCTCAGAAATGTTATGAGACTCGATCGAAATTGCATGGGGAAATCTCCGCGTTCTTTGCTGGACGAAGAGTATCACGCCGAAAAGACAGAACCTCTGATGCGGATTCTGGTTGGCCGAGAGAACGCGAAGCTCCAACAGACTCTCCGGGCCTTGATCTGGATTTACGGTGGATGCCAGCGCGGTATCAGGTGGTCTGCCGTTGATCGAAGCTATCGCGGATCGCGAAAAAAGCCTCCTTCGGCCGGTAGTTGCTGTCAAAAGGCAGCGAGCGCTGTGGGCGATTCGGCTGTTTCCGGCGATGCGTCTGTCCCTCGTTGAGCCAGGTAAATCGATCGCTGATGTCCCAGGTCAGAACCAGCTTCACAGCTCGATTCGCCAGCGCCACACGCAGGTAATCGCGGTAAGTTTGTGCGATGATCTTGTCGCGCTGGGCCTGGTCGTTGGTTTGAATGTCGTCTTCATTCACATCGAGTTCCGTCAGATAGATTTCGAGGCCCATCTGCCGGATGCTCTCCATATAATCCGTGAGGCCCTTGCCAAATCCACTGGGATCAGCGGCCTTTACGTGGCTTTGAATGCCCACCGCGTCAATCGGAACGTCGCGCTTCTTCAGGTCCTGCAACATTTCCAGAATGAGCCGTCGCCGCTCTGCATCGCCATTGTTTTCAAACTCCACGCCGTAGTCGTTGTAGGTCAACTTCGCGTGCGGATCGGCGGCCCGCGCGGTGCGGAAAGCCAACTCAATGTAATCCGGCCCAATCTGCTCGTACCAGAACGATTTCCGCATTCCGCCCGGTTGTCCGTCCGAAGGAAGAATTGCTTCGTTCACCACGTCCCACGACTGCAGCTGGCCTGCGAAGTGTCTGCAAACCGTTGTAATGTGATCAACGAAGAATTGACGCGTGTTCGCGCTGTTCTCAGGCTGCCTTATCCACTCAGGTACAGATTGGTGCCAGCACAGCGTGTGGCCGCGCATCAGCATATTGTGGTTCTTTGCGAAGGCCAGCAAAAAGTCTGGCCGCGCAAAATCATACTTGTCCGGAGCGGGCCGCAAAGCAACCCACTTCAACTCATTCGACGGCACGACGATCCCGCACTGTTCCGCGATTAACTCCGCAAAGTCGGCGTCGTTCTGCACGTTTCGAATAATGACCGCGGAGCCGTAAACCAAGCCGTGACGATGAGCATGAGCCTTCAGCGAGCGTTTGCCTGAGACATCGCGAAAAGATGCCGGCATCTTCAACGGAACTTCATCAGCGAATAAAGAGGCTCCCGCTGCACCCGCGGCAAGCAACGCCCCGGCTTTTGCGGATTCTGCAATAAACTCACGCCGCGTGCGCATCATTGTGCTCGCCTCTTTCTTCTTCATCTAAAACACTGTTGCAGTTCACCACGGATTTGCCCCCATGGGATGATAATTCGCCCAATCGAAGTCAACGTCTCCCGGATCCGAAGCGGCCGTCGTGTAAGCGAACAATGCCGGCCGCGATCCCTTCCACCAGCTGAATCGAATCTGCGCCGCCGTGCCTAATTGCTCGAAGGTCGCACCATCGTCAACGCTGAAGGAATAGCGCGCCTGATCGCCATCTACGCGCACTCGTAACTGAACCACCGATTGCGACAGAACAGGTCCGGGAATGCGATCAGGAAGATGAAAAAACTCCAACCTCCGCTCGCCACCGGTTTGCACAATCTCAAGACCACTCGCTGATTTTTCAAACATCGCCAGCCCCGTGTGTACACCCCTCCTAATCTTCGTGAGGTCGAGCCGGACTGTGAACTCAAACGAGTTGTCCTGCATGCATTGGGTGAGCGTATTGCGTGCCGCGAGCAATCCATCCGCTTCCATTGGAATCAGTCGCAGATAGCCGGGCCGCGCGCTGAGCGACCAATGCGCATCGTCTGGGTTGTGATTCCACTCCCACTGAGGAGCGAGTTTTGTTCCATCGAAATCGTCAGAAGTCTGAGGACGCTGCTGCGATTCAGCCTCAGGACGGCCCGGGATCGGTCCAGACGGCGCGGGCTGCCCCACCGGTGAGCCGTCAGAATCGTCTCCAACCATCGGCCAGTCATCGCGCCAGCGAACCGGCTCCAGGTGCACAATGCGGCCGTGAGCTCCGTCAGACTGGAAATGAACGAACCATCCCTCGCCGTCTGGCGTCTCCACGTACGCCCCCTGGTGCGGCCCGTTGATGTTCGTCGTTCCCTGCGCGAGGACGATGCGATGCTCGTAAGGTCCGTAAAGATGGCGCGAGCGAAGCACCGCTTGCGCTCCCGATCCAACGCCGCCGAACGGCGCAAAAATGTAGTAATAGCCATTGCGCTTGTAGAGCTTGGGCCCTTCGAGTACAGGCAGGTGTACCGGGTCCTCGACAATTACTTTGCCTTCGTCGAGCACTCGCTTTCCGTCTGCCGACATGCGATGCAGAATCAGCGGACCGGCGCCGGTCTTCGAGTGAATCAGATACGCGCTGCCGTCATCGTCCCAGAACGGACAAGGGTCTTCGAGCCCGGCTTGCCCCATTACTGCGATTGGTGCGCTCCATGGCCCCGTAATCTTCGTCGCAGTGCTCACGAAAATCCCCTCAGTCGGCGTCGGGAAGTAAACGTAGAAGAGACCGTTATGTTTGCGGATTGCCGGCGCCCAAACGCCCTTGCCGTAGCGATTGCCTCCGATCATGCTGTAGCGCGGATCCATCGTCATCCGCTGCACAACATGGCCGACGATCGTCCAGTGAACCAGGTCAGTGGACTGGAGGATCGGAATCCCGGGAACAAAATGAAATGTTGAGGCAACGAGGTAGTAATTGGCTCCGTCGCGAATCACATCGGGATCGGAATAGTCTGCGAAGAGAATCGGATTGTGATAAGCGGCCTCAACCACCTTGGTTGGTGCTTGCGACCTGACAGGCGCCAGGACCGCCGTCAGACAAATCAAAACCGGTAGCATACGCAGCCACTTCCATGGTTTCCACTCGATCATCTCGATCATGAGGCCGCCTTCACGTTCCGTTCAATCCGCTCCAAAAGATGAAAACGGTTTCCGCAGCCGCCACATACTGCGTTTGGCCCGTGACAGAATGCCGCTTTGAGACATGATCGTGAGCGCCGATATCGCAAGCGCGTTTTGCGTCAGGGAGCGCCGATTGCTCCGCGCTCCCCGGTCCATTTAGAAGATCAACTTGAGTGACAACTGGGCAATGCGCGGACTGTTCTGCGGGTCGGACGTTGATCCTGGTCCTGTGGTCCAGTTCTGCGGGCTGGTGCCCGTGATCTTACCGAACGTCCCGCCAGCCGCCGTCAAGGTCGTGCCGGGGTCGCCAAGGTTGGTGTGGTTCATCAGGTTGAAGTAGTCGGCCTGGAAAATCAGGAAGGTGCGTTCCGTGATCGGGAACTTGCGCGATATGCTGTTGTCCCAGTCAACGTAGTGCGGGCCCACAAAGGAACCTTTGACGACGTTTCCGAACGTACCTGCAGGATTGGGTGAAAACGCAGACGGATTCAGCCAGCCCACGCAGTTGATTGCCCCCACGGCGCATGCGCTGCTGCCGTAAGCGCCGCCGCCGCTGTACACAGCGCGGTCGCGGTTCTGGTGGGAACCGGAGTTGTTGGCGGAGCTGGACCAGATGGTCAGCGGGTCGCCGCTGTGGTACTGGAAGATTCCCGTGGCTCCCCAACCGTTAACAATGTAGCGCGCCATGCTCGGCGCGTCGTTGAGGAACTTGGGAACTGAGTAAACGTAGGAGAGAGCCGTGATGTTGCGATGATCGAAATCCGCTGGGCCGTAGTCCAGCGATTTGTAGTTCGGCATCGCAATCGGGTACACATAGGAACCGCCGCCGCCAATCGACGTCGCGGCCTGGTTCCACGGCATGTCGTTGAGCGCCTTCGACCAGGTGTAGTTGAAGAGCAAGGTCAGGCCGTAACGCTCGCGTTGCTCGGCCGAAAGCTGCAAAGAGTTGTAGTTGGTGTTGCCGCCGGTGTTGGCCGCCGTAATGTAATTGGGGAAACAACTGTTGGTGGCCGAGCAGCCGGGCTGGTCGAACTTAAGTACGCCGTTGATCTCGGGATTGAGCTCCGTATCCTCCCACTCGTGGCTGCCGTGCGTGGCCACATAGGCCGCGCGCGCAGAAAAGCTGCCAGTCACTTGCTGTTCTACGGCAAGGTTCCATGCGTAGTCACGCGGATCCTGGAATCCTTCGTAGGGGTCGAAAGTCAACCAACTGTTCGATGACGAGATCGGAGCAGTATTGGGCGGAGGCTGAGGCGAAGGAAAGGGATTGGCAACCCCAGCCGACCCATACGGATTGGCCCAGTTGATGGGCGTGGTAGCAGTCTGCTGTAGAGTCACAGCCTGAAGGAATGGCGGCGAGCCGGTGGAGTAAATATCGAACAAGGTGCTGTTGATGCGGCTGTCGTAGAACATACCGGCGCCGCCGCGAAGGGCGGTTTTGCCGTTGCCGAAGACGTCCCACGCGAATCCAATCCGCGGCATGAAGTGATCGTATTCATTGGCCACGCCGTTGGAAATGAACCCCGGATCGCCGGCGAACTGCAACCCCGCCGGCGCAAGGGGGAACATGGTGGAATGTGTGCCGGATGCCCATAGGGTGGGATTGAAGCCGCCCATGCGGCCGAAGAGATTGTGCCACGGAATGAACGGTTCGTAGCGCACGCCATAGTTCACCGTCAGATTGTGCGTCGCCTTCCAACTGTCCTGAACGTACGCGCCCTGGAACTTGCCGCGAACATTGAAGTACTCGCCCGAGGCCTGAATGAGCTCAGAGAGGTTACCGAACATGAAGTTGGCCGCGGGGTCAGGGGTGACGTTCGAGTTAAAGAAGAACTCGCCAGGCTGCTCGAAGTCGTTGTTGACGTCGATCTTCGACACCTCGCCGTGATAGCCGGCGTCGATGTTGTGCCTGCCCAACAGGAAGTGAATGTCGTCGGTGAGCGTGTAGTTGTTGCGGACGAATGCGGCCTGGGGATTGACGCTGATGGTGAAAAGGTTCGATACCTGGATCTCGTTGATCTGCTTGTAGGCCGGCTGCCAGATATTGGATCCCAGGTCGTCCACATCGAGGCTGCTTGAGCTGGGACCGCGAATGTCGTACTGGTGTTGATAGCTGAGGATGAAATTGTTGACGATGTGATTGCTGAAAGTGTGCGTCTCTGAGACGAGCGAATTGTAAAGGTGGTTCGAGGCACCGTCAGCCAGGCTGAGGATATCCGTGAGGTTTTCCACGCCTTGCAGAATGAACTCGTCAGAGAAGTAGCGCACCGTCAGCTTGTCCTTGGGCGTCAGCTCGTCATCTACTCTAGCCGCGATCTCGGCATAGCCAAATAGACTTGGCTGCGAGTACAGCACGGAGCCGCTCGTGGTAAGCGCTGGAACATATTTGAAAAAATTGGCGGTCACCGGGCTCAGTGCAGCGCTGCTCCAGGTATTGGATTCGCCCGCCGGGCAGGTGATGGTCGAGGTAAGAATCGCCGACGGCATCAGTGGATCGGTCACGCAATCGGTAAACACCAGGTTGTTCGTGCCCGGCGCTGTTCCCGACGAGGTCGCGCCCGCCTGGGCAATCGTCGGCAGAAAGGTGGAGGCGCTGGTTGCGGACTCGTGATCGATAGTTTTCTGATATTCGAAAAACCCGAACAGCTTATTGGTCTTCAGAACGTGCGGGATCGACAACGGTCCGCCGATCGTACCGCCGAACTGGTTGCGGTGGAGCAGGTCCACCGAGTTTGAGTTGGTTTTGGTGCTCCAGGTAAGAGGCGCGGCCGCGTTCAGGTCCGAATTGCGGACGTACTCGAACACGTCGCCATGGTATTGGCTGGTGCCGCTCTTTGTAATGATGTTGACCACGCCGCCAGCGTTCTGGCCGTACTGCGCGCTGTAGTTGTTGGTGTCGATCGAGAACTCCTGCAGCGCATCGGGCATGGGGAAGGGCTGGTTCACGTTGGTGTACTCGTCCACGTTGTTGCCACCGTCGAGCATGAAGTTTGTCTGACCCACAAACGTGCCGTTCGCCGAGATGGTGATCGCCGTGGGGAATGTCTTGGTGTCCCCTTGGTCCGCCGACGCCGGCGGTGCAACCGTCACGCCTGCCACCTCCTCGGTGAGTGCGGCTGCATTGCGCCCGTTTAACGGCAGTTCGCTCACCTGCGATGTACCGATCACCTGCGACAGCGTGCCCGTCGTTACGTCCACCTGCGCGGTTTCCGCACTTACGGTGACCGTTTCACTCGTCTTTCCAGGCTTTAACGTGATGTTCACCGTCACCGCGGCGTCGGCGCGAAGCTGAACGCCATTTTCGGTGTACGCCTCGAAACCAGCGCGCGTCGCCGTCACGTTGTAAACCGATGGTCCCAGGATCGGAAAGACATACGTGCCTTGACCAGACGTCGTTGTCTTTGTCGAAATTCCCGTTGTAACCTGGGTTGCGGTTACCTCGGCGCCCGGAACAACCGCGCTGCTCGCGTCGGTCACGGAGCCGTTAATGCTTCCAAACCCTTGCGCGAACAACCCACGTGGAATCAGCAGAAACATCGCGCAAACGAGGGCTAAACTTCCGATCAATCTGAGTCGAAATTGCATATCTGCCTCCTGAAATCCTGCACATTCAGCCCTGCCGGCCGCATGGGTGCCAACGCTTAGGGGTGCCGGCTAAGCCGAAATTCGAGTCCCGAAGTTTTGTATTGAATGGAATGGGCGCTGGTTAGACAGGTACCGTCCCTGACTGTCAGAAAATCGATTTATCCTGTTTATTTCAGGAGACTTAGCGAAGGCCTATTCGGGCCACCGATTCGCCGCCGAGTCCGCCTAGTCGGCTGCCACTGCCAGCACCCTTGGTGGCCCGGGCGTACCATCTGTGACGGTCGTGCCCAGCACAATCTGCAGATTCTGGCCTGTTCCTCCTGGCCGCAATTGGCTCGCGACCGCTTTCATCACTTCAGGATCGGTCAGAAACTCTCCGGCAGCTTCCGTACCATATGTATATAGACCGCCGATCACCACCACAACGTGCCCGGTTTCCGAGTCCCGAATGCGCGAGATTAGAGCAAAGTCCTGAATCTTAGGGCTGTTCGCACCAGTCAGCGGCTCCGGAGGCTGATCGGTCGCCCAACTCCAGTTACGCGACAGCGGGTTCTTTGCATCGCGAATGTAGATGAGATGCCGGTCCGGATCCATGGCCAGGCTATAACGCAGAGGGCGCGTGAGGCGCAAACTCCACTCATTATTAAATGCTCCAATCAAAACCACAGCTCCTTCTCGCAAATCAGAGAACGAGCTTGAGTTCCCCCGCCTGATCAGGACGTCCTTCTTGCGGGCCTCCAGTGCTCCCACGACCCTCGCAATCGTCACCGTATCTGCGAAGGGAACGGTTTGCGATGAATCCGAACTCGGAACGGGCGTTACGACACCTCCGTTCGCTGCCGACTGCGGCATCGTAGGCGGGCCATTCGGATGATCGCCAACCACAAGCAAAACGGAGCCAGGCGTATCCAGGACCGGACTCCAGAAAAGGTCCTCGGGACCTGCTCGATGCAACCAGCCATAAAGACCCACGGCGCACAACGCGACGACCGCAGCCGCAGCGGCAAGCGGAATCCACCGTTTCTTCGCTTTGCTCGCAACCCTAACCGCAGGTTGCGGGAAACGCACATAAGGTTCGTGAGAGTTCTGTGTTTCAGGCGCCGAATCCACACTGTCTGTGTCCGGACCCGGTTCCAGTGCAGCCTGCCTGGTCTGTCCCGGAAGTGAGAATCGCGGAATATAGGATCCGGGCACGAGCCCCATGCGCAGTTCGTTCCTGTGTTTTTCATCTACATAATAGGTAGCGAGTTTCTTGCGCAGTTCCGTAGCCGCTGTGCGCACAATGTGATCGAGATTCGTATCGTACGCAGGATCGCGGCCAAAAACCTCGACCCCAATCGTCCGTTCTTTGATCTGCTCGGCCGATCCGCTCAGCGTTTGCTCGACAACATATTTAAGGAATGCAACCGACCGCTTGCTGGAGCGAAAGACTTCGTCACGAACCAGAAGGTCCAGCTGCCCGCGGATCATGTCCGCGGTGATTTCAGGAGTCGTGCCGAATTCGATTTCGGTCTCGATCATCGCGCTTCCATCGCAATTCCTGAGTGGCTGTATCTCGAAGCCTACTCAATTCGATCGGCGCGACCACCAGGGAGCGGCGACCTTGCGCAGAACCGAAACTGGCTTCTGCAACTCAGGAATTGCCGTAGTGACAGCGATTTTAGCACGCTGTGTGAAGAAGTCGATGCGCACGAAGGTTTTAGACCTCAGGCGCCGCGGCCGCCGGCTGAAACGTTTTCAGAGGCGCAGAGACTCAAGCGAATTGCCAGAAAGGCCAGCCATGCAAATTCCTTTTTCGCGGGTTGGACTCGCCATCCTTCACTCCACGCATTCTTGAATCTCTCCGCCTGAAGACAAGCTCGGCGCCTTCTTTTCCTGGAACGGCCAGACATGAATATCTGAATCATTCAGCAATCCCGTCCACGCTGCTTTTCAAGTTCGCCGGCGAATCTCGCTCACTGCCCTGCCGCGCGCAGGGTCGCCTGAGAGCTGTCCGCGACACACCGGTCATTGGTCGCAAACGCGCATCATATATATGTTGTTGTCTTCGACCGCGCCCAGGCTCAATCAATTTCGGCGGCGCAGCACGACTTCCGGAGCGCAGTCCTACTGCTGCAGAACTACCTGGTCGCCTTCTTTCAACCCGCTCAGAATCTCGGTGACCGAACCATTCGAAAGCCCGACACTCACCGGCACCTTCCGCGCACCGTCCTTCTGGCTCTTATCCGGAACCTGGACGGAGGCATTCTTCTGGTTGTCGTAGATCACGGCATTCTCCGGCACCGACAGCACGCCTTTATGCTCGTCGAGCAGGATCTCGGCATTCGCCGTCATATTCGCCTTCAGTTCACCCCCGGGATTGTTAATGGAAACGCGCACCTCGAAGGTGGTTACGTTGTCCTTCTCCACTCCCATCGGCGCAATCTTTGTCACCTTGCCGTAAAACAGTCTGTCGCGAAAGCTCTCCACCTTGATCCGTGCCTGCTGTCCCAGGTAGACATGCGCAATGTCCGCCTCGTCCACTTTTCCCTGCACATACACCTGGGTCGTGTCACCCTCGGTCATCACCAGTGTCGCTGTCGATCCCAGCACGAGAATGGAACTCACTGCGTCGCCCATCTCTACGTCCCGGGAAAGAATCACGCCATCCATCGGAGCCACGATGGTCGTATACGCCAGTTGCTGCTCCAGCTGCTTCAGGCTGGCTTCGCTTTGCAGCACTTGCGCCCGCGCCTGTTTCAGCTTGGCGGTGTCCACGCCGATTTGCGCTTTGGACGCGTCGCGCTTGGTGAGTTCGGCCAGGTAATCGCGATTGGCGTCGTCAAGGGTCTGTCGGCTCACGATGCCTTCCTTCTGCATCTCAGCGTTGCGGTCGAGCGTGGCCTTATACATCGGCAGATCGGGCGCGGCCGCATTCACTTTGTCCTGCTGGATGTTGGCTTCGTAGGTCGTCACATTGGCTTCGGAACTGGCCAATTGCGCTCGCTGCGCGTCTACCTGATCCTCAATCTCCTGCTGATCGAGCAAAGCGAGTTCCTGCCCCTTCTTTACCTGATCGTTAATGTCCACATAAAGCTTCTGCACGATTCCGGAGGCCTTGCTCTTCACCTCGACCTTCGTAATCGGCTGGATCTTTCCCGTCGCAATCACCGAGCGCGCCACATCGCCCCGCGTCACTTTCGCAAGCCGGTTGGGATCGATGGGATCTCCTTTGGCAAGATGGACCAGGCCAATTCCTCCAACCACTAATACCAACGCCAGCCCAATTCCCAGCCACACCCACAATCGCTTGTTCTTTCGTGACGCAGCCACAGCATCCTCCGTGCAAATATTAGAAAGGAATGGGTCACATTTCGCAGTTGCGGCCTGTCTAATCAATCAGGATGTCTGTGCCCCGGCAGAATCTCCCGATCTCCAGACCGCTCTTCTTAACCTTCAGTACGCAGAACGGTGCAAATTGGTTCCGAATGATATCAATCAACCTGGGAACGTAAGACCCCTGTTTTGCGTATGGTACTTAGACGGCAATACTAGGTATTGGCACCTCGCGGGAGCGCTTGATCTGCATTGTCCGGCCCTCCCCCGACCGCTTGACGATCATGCAAAGCCTTTCAGACACATTCGGCCAGGTATTTCGCGCCATCCTGGCAAACAAACTTCGCAGCTTTCTCACCATGTTTGGTATCGCATGGGGCGTAGGGTCGCTTCTGGTGCTTGTCGGGCTCGGAGAGGGCTTCCGCAGCGGCCAGCATAAACAATTGTCCCAGTTCGGCGACGATGTGGTCATGGTTTTCAATGGCACCATTCCTGCCTTGGCGAACCAGCACACCGGCATGCGGCCTTATGAGCTCACGCTCGGCGACGCGGCGGCGCTGCGCCAATTGCCCGAACTCCGCGTGGTCACCGTCGAGTTGTCCCGCTCCGATCTTTACGAAGTAAGCCAGTGGAACAACACTTCCGGCCACGTCACCGGCACCGAGCCGAGCTACGCCGCTGTCCGCTACATCCCCATCGCCGCCGGCCGCTTCCTCGATGACGAAGACGTGCGCGAAAATCGGCGCGTTGTTGTGCTCGGATCGAAGACTGCCTCGCTCCTTTTTCCCGGCCGCCCCATGCTCGGCGAAACCATCACCATCAACGACACCGATTTCACGGTCATCGGCCAGCTCGCCAAGATCGGCCGGGGCAACAATACTTACGACGACGAGAAGATCTACATCCCGGTCACCACGATGCAGCAGTTGTTCGCGCTCAAGGGCGAAAACATCCCCCAGGATGCCGTCACATCCATTCAGTACCGTCCAACGATCAAGAACGACAACACTGCCGCGGCGATTGCCGTGCATCGTGTGATTGCCGAGCGTCATGGATTCGATCCCTCGCTGCTCGACGCCTTCAATGAATGGGACACAATTCAGGAGTCCCACACCATCGGCATTATCTTCACAGCAATGGACGTCTTCCTCGGCAGCGTCGGCATTGTCACGCTGGGGCTTGGCGCCGTCGGAATCGTCAACATTATGCTCGTTTCCGTCACTGAGCGAACGCGTGAAATCGGCGTCATGAAGGCAGTCGGCGCAACAAAACGGAGCATCATTACGCAGTTCTTCTGGGAGGGCCTGTTGCTTACCGGGATCAGCGGCCTGATCGGCATTCTCGTTTCCGCTGGTTTCATGGCTGTCCTTCAGGCTCTGCTTACCGACAAGATTCCCGGCTTCGATCCGCCGCGGATCGTGCCCTGGTCGGCTGCATTGGCGCTTGGATCGCTCGTCTTAAGTGGGGTCGCGGCCGGTCTTTATCCAGCAAGCAAAGCTGCTGCCCTCGACCCCATCGAAGCACTGCGCAAAGAGTGAAAAACATCCGCGCCCGATTCAGATAGGCATGAGAAGGAACCTATTATGTGGAAAGACATTCTCGCGCAAGCCTGGGAGGCAATGCTCTTCAATCGCCGCCGTACGGCCGTCACCGTCATCGGTATGGCCTGGGGCATTGCGACGGTCGTACTCCTGTTGGCCTATGGCGCAGGTTTCAGCAATGCCATCGAGAAGATCTTCGCCCAATGGGGAACAAATACCATCGGCTTCTTCCCCGGCCGCACCTCCGAACAGGCCGGCGGCGATAAGGCCGGAGTCAAGGTGCGCCTTACTCTCGACGACGTCGATCGCGTCGTCGCGGCAGTACCCGAGATCATCCACGTCTCACCGGTGGTTTGGAACGACACAACTGTGCAGAACGACATGCATAGTTACACCTGGACCGTCATCGGCTCCCGCACTTCTTATGCCGATATCATCAAATTGATCCCCGATCAGGGCCGCTTCTTCAACGGCGCTGAAGACCAGCAGCGCGCTCACGTATGCGTACTTGGCTCCGAAGCCAAAACCAAACTGTTTTCGGGCGGCTGGGCCGTGGGCGAGAACATTCGTCTCAATGGTGTGATCTTTACCGTAGTCGGCGTGCTTAAACCCAAGATGCAGGAAGCAAACGACGACATCAACCGCACCGTCTATGTGCCGTTCAACACGATGAGCGACCTGAAAGACACCACCTATCTCGACGGAACGTGGATCGGGTATCAGGGCGATTATCAGAAAATCGAAAAAACAATCCGCGAGACGCTGGCCGCGGCGCACCACTTCCGTCCTTCTGATCACGACGCGGTTCAGATTGCCAATCTGCGCACGCAATTGCACCAGTTCCAGATTCTCTCCATCGCGCTCGACTTGCTGCTTTCGATGGTTGGCGCGCTCACGCTGGGCATTGCCGGCATCGGGCTCATGAACATCATGCTCGTCGCGGTGCAGCAGCGGACCCGCGAGATTGGCGTGGAAAAAGCTCTCGGCGCACGCAAGGGGCAAATCCTCTTCCAGTTTCTTGCCGAAGCCCTCACCATCACCGGCATTGGCGGCATCTCCGGCATTGCGCTTGCCTACCTCATCTCGCTTCTGGTCGGCCGCATCACCTTCTACAGCGCCCTCGCCAAGAACGCCACCGATGCCGACATCCGGCTGCTTATCTCGCCTGCTTCAGTCATTGCCGCCACGGCGATCCTCATCGTCACGGGACTTGTCAGCGGCATGATTCCTGCCATTCGCGCCGCCAACCTCGACCCCATCGAGGCTCTTCGCTACGAATGAGGGGTGCGCTCTGTCCATCGTCTGCGCAGCACGTTTCCAAACGGGTCTCGGCTGAGAATCACTTCTCATCGCGGGCAAGTCGGGAAAGTACAATGCAATGGATGATGCACTCTGGAAGCAAAACCGGAATCTGCGCTTTGGCCCTCCCCTTCCTGGCTGCAGCGCTGGCCGCAGGAGGGCAAACGGTGCCCGCAAAGGCAAAAACGGCAGCAGCCGCGACCGCAGAAAGCGAGCTGGACTGGTGGAAGAATGCGGTAATTTACGAGGTCTATCCGCGTAGTTTTCAGGACACAAACGGCGACGGCGTTGGCGATTTGAACGGGATTACCGCGCGGCTCGATTACTTGAAGGACCTCGGAGTCGATGCAATTTGGCTGACTCCCGTCTATCCTTCCCCGCAAGTCGACTTCGGTTAC
Organism: uncultured Acidobacteriaceae bacterium; assembly: GCA_963834565.1. Classification (GTDB taxonomy): domain Bacteria; phylum Acidobacteriota; class Terriglobia; order Terriglobales; family Acidobacteriaceae; genus Telmatobacter. The sequence continues at coordinate 75,054 of CAWICF010000001.1, forward strand.
GACATCTCTGACTACAAGAACATCGACCCTCAGTACGGCACGCTGGCCGACTTCTACCGCTTGATTGCCGAGGCAGACAAACGCCACATCCGAGTCATCATTGACATGGTGATGAACCACACCTCGGATCGGCACAAGTGGTTCATCGAGTCTCGCTCCTCGCGTGACAATCCTTACCGCGATTGGTACGTATGGCGCGATGGCAAGGGCGAAACGCCCACCAGCCCCGGCAGCCCACCCAACAATTGGCAGTCGCTCTTCGGCCACTCGGCCTGGCAATGGGACCCAAAAACGCGCCAGTATTACTACCACAAGTTCTACATCCAGCAGCCCGATCTCAACTGGTACAACCCGAAGGTCCACGAAGCCTTCAAGAACATCATGAGCTTCTGGCTCGAGCGCGGCGTCGGCGGCTTTCGCTTCGATGCGATCACCACGCTCTTTGAGGATCCCAGCCTCGCCGACGAAGGCGTGGTCCGCGACAAGAACGGCAAGCCGGTGATCAATGCCTACGGCGATCCGCAGCTCGACAACTCAAAGACCGACAATCAACCCGGCGTCCACGAGGTCGTCGCCGAAATGCGCGCGACCGCCGACAAGTTTCATTCAACATCGTTTCCGGGAACCCGCGTCCTGATTGGCGAAACTTATCTGCCCAACATCGGCGAGCTTACCAAGATGTACGGTTCATCGGAACATCCCGAGTTCCATTTGCCAATGGACACGCAAGTCGCTCTCATCAACAAGCTCAACGTGACCACGTTTCGGGGCAGGCTGATCGATGCGGAGACGCATCTCAGCGCGCATATTCCGTTGTTGCTCTTTGACAACCACGACAATCCACGCCTCGACTTGCGTTACGGCGACGGCATTCATAACGTTGAGATCGAGCGCGGCATCGCAACTATTCTTTTTGCCAGTCGGGGCGCGGCACTCATGTATTACGGCGACGAGATCGGCATGAAAACCACCCCTCCCACGCGCAAAGAGGACGTGAAAGACCCGATTGGCATCACCGGTTGGCCGAAAGAAAAAGGACGCGACGGAGAGCGCACACCCATGCAGTGGAATTCGAGCGTCAACGCGGGCTTTACTACCGGCACACCGTGGCTGCCGGTCCCGCCCAGCGCGAAAACCACCAATGTCCAAATCGAAGAGTCGGATCCGAATTCGCTCCTCGCTTGGTACAAGGCACTGATCCGGCTGAAGAAAACTGTTCCTGCTTTCCGGTACGGCGCCAACATCATGCTCGACAACGAGAACACAATGGTGTTGAGCTGGCTGCGCCAGGTTCCCGGTTCACCCCAGGTGGTCGTGAGCGTCAACTTCACCGCCGACGCGCAGACCGTCAACCTTGAAAGTGCCGGAGCAGGACTGAGGGCCGAACGTGTGAAAACGCTCCTCAAGTCTCCCGGCGAGGTCGATCCCAAAACGCTGAGCAGCATCACGCTCGAACCATTCGGCGTCTATATCGGCCAGGTCCAATAAGAGCGAGACCCGTTTTCGCGCACTCGCGTTTCCGTTGGCCGCTCCTGACCATTTGAGTCCAACTCCAGGTCAGGTCCTGCGCTTTGTGCTATCGTGGTCCCGCTGGAAAGAAGGACCCGTTAGCCATGCGTCTCGCATCTCGTCTCCTCCTATCTTTAGCTCTCGCGTCCGCCCCTGCGGGTGCGTTAGCAAAGACGGTAGTCTTCTGGCAATCCGGTTTTCCCGCCGCCGACTCCCCTGCTCCAACCGAATCCGCGCTGCGCGCTGCCTTTGCCGGCGCGGATTTTGCTGATGCAGACCACCTCTCTGCCGTTCTTGCTTCGTCGGACGCAAATCTTCTTGTGCTTCCTTACGGATCGGCGTGGCCCGAAGCCGACTGGGATGCAATTCTCCAATACCTCGATCGCGGCGGTAATCTCATCGTGCTCGGCGGCAAGCCATTCACGCGTGCAGCCTACGAAGATTCCACCGGCTGGCATCTCCGCTCAGTGAGCACAGCGCAGTTGCTGGAGCTTTTCATCGACGGCTACCAGGAAACACCCGGCTCCGGCTCACTCGCTTTCACGCCGAACAATGATGTCTTCCCTCATCTGCCATCCCTTCAATGGAAGCGCGCCTTCAGTCCCGTCGTGCGTCTTTCGGTCATCAACTATGACTCGAGCGGTGGCGCCACCGGCGGCGAAGACATGGATCTCACAACGCTGGCGTGGGGCGAGCGCAATGGTCACAAGCTCGCAGCCCCGGTGCTAGAGCTCGACCACAACGCCTATCGCTTCATCGGCGGCCGCTGGATCTTCGTCGCTTGCGAACCCGATGCCGATTTCTTCAACAACACAGCTCTCCTCAGTTCTCTTGCCGATCTCGCACTGCGCAAGAACGACCGCTTCGCGTTCCATCCGCGCGTGCCGCTGTTCCTTCCGGGAGAAGCGCTGGAGTTCGAGCTCACCTCGCCCGCCCCATCGTCCGCATCATCCGCCGCTGACCAGCTCCACTTGCGCGTCACGTCTGAAGACGGCGGCATTCACTTCGACCAAACTGTTCCCATCTCAGCAACTCTTACGCTGCCGGCCAGCGCTGCCGAGGGCAAAGGATTTCACACCGTCGAAGCCACGCTACTGCGCGACGGGCAGCCGCTCCGCACCTATCGTTCGGGATTCTGGATGCGCGACTGGCAGTATCTGCTGTCCGGTCCGAAACTCACCGTCAGCAGCGATTATTTCGAACTCGACGACAAGCCGCTCCCCGTTGTCGGAACAACCTACATGTCCGGCGACGTCTCGCGCCTCTACCTGCTCCTGCCCAACGCCTACGTCTGGGACCAGGATATGGCGCAGATTCACGCTGCAGGCCTCAATATGATCCGCACCGGTCTCTGGACAACATGGCAACACTTCCTCGCGCCTGATGGCCAGATGACCGAATCGGCTCTGCGCACCGTCGAGGCGTTCCTGATGTGCGCGCGCCACAACAATCTCCCCGTCCAGTTCAATCTCTTTGCCTTCTACCCCGACGAATTCGGCGGCGAAAACGGCTATCTCGATCCCGTTGCGTTGCGCGCGGAATCTCTCTACGCCCGTTCGCTCGTCGATCATTTTGACGCCGTCCCGTTTCTCGCCTGGGACTTGATCAACGAACCAAGCCCGAACAAGAATCTATGGCGCACCTTGCCCGACTACGACCCGTTCGAATCCGCCGCGTGGAGCAAGTGGATCGCCGATCGCTATCCTGACCGCGCGAAGCTCCTCCACGACTGGGCCGAGCCTTCACTCGGCATCGGCCGCAGCCTGCAATCGAATCCAACCCCCGACGGGCCCGGCGTCGCCGCCCAGGATCCGTTCGCGCTACCTAAGGCCGGCGCGTTCTCGCCCGATGCCGTGCGCAGCGGCTTCAATCCACTCAAAGACTACGAATACGCGCTCTTCGCGCAATCGGTCTTCGCCAACTGGGTCAGCCGGATGCGCACCATGATCCGGGGCGCCGGCTCGGACCAGCTGATCACCGTCGGGCAGGATGAAGGTGGTATCGCCGGCCGCCCCTCGCCTGCGTTCTATTTTCCTTTCGTTGACTTCACCGCCGACCATACCTGGTGGGACTACGACGCGATTCTCTGGGCATCGCTCGCACCCAAGTTTCCCGGCAAGCCTCTTCTCATCCAGGAAACCGGCGAGCAGCGCCGGCTCACACTCGACGATCAGCTTCGCTTCAGCGCGGAAGTCGAGGGCTGGCAGCTCGAGCGAAAAATCGCACTCGCCTTCGCCCAGGGTGCGGGCGCCCTCGAATGGGTGTGGAATGTCAACGCCTACATGGCCAACGATAACGAGATCACCATCGGCGCCATCCGCCCCGACGGAACGGAAAAACCCGAAGCGCAGGTTCTCGCCGGCTTCGCCGCGTTCGCCAACAAGAGCCCACAGTCGTTTTCAACCATCGAACCTCCGGCCGTCACCATGGTCACCTCGCAAACTCTGCTGTACTCGATCCTCGGTGGGCTCGGATATGATACGCAAAAGCACGCTCTGCGCGCCATCGCGTATCTCGATCACACGCCGCTGCGCATGCTCACTGAAAATCGCCTGGCCGATCTTGGTTCGCCGAAACTCGTCATCCTGCCCTCGCCGCAGGCGCTCACCGGCGATGCATGGAGCGCTCTGCTCGATTACGTTGCGCACGGCGGAACATTGCTCGTTACCGGCCCAGTCGACCGCGACGAACATTGGCAGCCCGTCGATCGCATGTCCGCTCTCGGCATTTCCGCATCTGTGATTCCGCTCGACGTTCGCGGATCGACGCTTACCCTGCCCGACGGCAAATCCTACCCACTCGCTTTCCCCGCTAACGTCCAGCAATCAGAGACCTGGACCACGCGCTTCGCCGACGGCAAGTCCATCGAAATTGTTCCGCACGGCAGCGGCAAAATTCTATGGACTGCTGACCCAGTCGAATTTGCCGAAGGCTATTCTGCATCTGCCGGGCTCTACCGTTGGGCGCTTGACCAGGCAAGCGTCAAACCCGCTTTCCGCGAGGTTGCGCCGCTCTCGCCCGACGTCCTGGCATTCCCCACCGTTCTTTCCAATGCCGTGCTGTACAGCTTCAGCAACGAATCGCTCGACGCGCAAACCATCAACATCGTTGATTCGCTCACCGGGGCGCATATTCACTTCACAATGCAACCACAGCGCGGAGCCGCGCTGCTCATGGACCGTCGGGGAGTCGAGCTCTCGAGCTACGGCGAGGCAGCGACCGAAACGCCTTCGAGTTCAAAATAAAACGGCAAACACTGGAGAGAACGGAGCGATCTCCCGCAGTCTGTTCTTTAGCTATCTTCCTGCGCCTTCTTCGTGCGAAACATCGCAATCGCTTCGATCTCGATGAGCAGCTCAGGCCGGCAGAGGATTGCCTGGATCCCGGTCGAAGCAGGCAGCGGATCCAGTCCCTGCTCCTTGTAGAACGCGGTGCGCTCTTCATTGAAGGCTTCATAGTCGCGCTCGATATCGCGCAGATAGCAGGTGGTGCGGACTACATCGTGCCAGGTGCCCCCTTCACTGCTCAGCAGTCCGCTGATGTTTTCAAAGGTCCGCCGCATCTGCCCGCGAAAGTCTCCCGCGTGTACGCTCTGGCCGTCTTCGTCGATCGAGGCTGTGCCGGAGATAAGCAGGATTGTAAGGCCATTCAGATCGATCCGCATGCCGCGCGAAAACGAACTCGGCTTTGCGTAGGCGTACGCTTCGTTCAGGACGGCACGGTTCGTAATGGCGCGTTTCTTGATCGGCACGTGGGCGATGGTCTCAAGAATCTCTGCAAATTCGCTCAATTCCCTGTCTCCTGCTCTGTTAAATGTATCAAGCTCGTCGTTCCGTAGTCCGGCATCTATTTATGGATCGATTCAGCGCCCAGCTTCTCCGCCTTTATCTCGCCGGATCCCTCAACGAGAGTGATCAGCTGATTTGTTGCAATGTTTTTGAACGTCTGCATCGAGCCGAGAGGCCAGCGAACCTCAATATCGACCGATTCCGCCGCACCCAGGCCAAAATGCAAGCGCGGATCGTTTGCCGAAACATAGCTGCTCTGGCTCATCGTCTCCTGCACTTGAACGCGCGCGCCAGCTCGCACCACTACGCGAGATCCAAGCGCGCTGCGATTGCTTTTTGTTCCGCGCAACCGAATCTTGATCCAGCGGTTTCCTGCCGGCGCATCGTTGCGCAGCAGCGTCGGCGGCTCGTTCTGATTCATAATAAGGACGTCGAGGTCGCCGTCGTTATCGAAGTCGCCGAATGCGCACCCGCGACTGACGTGGCGCTCGTTGAGTGAGGCCTGTGCACCGTCCCGCAACTCCTCGAAGGTGCCGTTGCCCCGGTTTCTGAAGACGATGCGCGGTCCTTTGCGTGGGTACTTGGGAAGAACCGGTTCAAGTTCGGGGTAAACCTGGCCGGTAACGATAAAAATATCGGGGTTGCCGTCGTTGTCGAAGTCGAACATGCCCACACCCCAGCTGACATAGCGGCGCTCGTGAATCAAACCCGCCTGCGCTGTGACATCTTCAAACTCGCCCTTGCCATCGTTGTGATAAAGTCCGGTAGCCTGATTCATGTAATGCGTGCGGACCACGTCGAGATGGCCGTCGCAGTCGTAGTCGGCAACGGCCACTCCCATCCCTGCCATCTCCTCGCCGTCGCTGCTGAGTGCGAGGCCGCGCAGCAAAGCCTCTTCGCGAAATGTTCCGTCGTGATTATTCATCAATGCGAGGCTGGGCGTAGAGTCGCAGGCCACGAGGACGTCGGGCCAGCCATCTTCGTCAATGTCGAACGCTGCAGCGGTGAGTCCGTACCCTTCGTGCAGCACCGCAACCCCAGATTCCTTCGACACGTCTGTGAACGTCCCATCGCCGTTGTTGCGGTAGAGCAGATGCGTGGGATACGGAAGACCACGCGGCCCGCAATTCACCGGGACACCTTCAAAGTTGCAATTGGGTCGTTCCAGCGAAGGCGTGGGCATCTTGGCCAAATCCACGTCGGCGTAGTTCGAGACGAATAGATCGAGCCAGCCGTCCCGGTTGTAGTCAACAAATGTGCAGCCGGAACCGAAACGCGTCGTAGGAGAAGCCAGCCCGGCGTGAGCAGTCACATCGGTAAATGTGCCGTCACCGTTGTTTCGGTAGAGCCGGTTCTGGCCGAAATAGGTGACGAAGAGATCCTCATATCCATCGTTGTTGTAGTCGCCGACACAGACTCCCACCGCCCATCCGGCATCGAGCAACCCGGCCTTCTCCGTCACGTCGCTAAACGTGCCGTTGCGGTTGTTGTGGTAGAGTCGGTTACTCGCGCCGGCGGGGATGCTCTCAAGAAGCCGGCCTCCGAGAATGAAGACATCCATCCAGCCGTCGTTGTCGTAGTCAAAGAAAGCGCAGCCGCCTCCCATGATCTCAGTCAGGTACGTGGCATGTGTGCCTGCGCCGTAGAACATCACTTTATTGAGACCGGCGGATTCCGAAACATCAACAAAATTTGAGAACGGCACGGCGGCAACATCGGCAGCGGCAAACAGCCTCCCGGTTAATGGAAGTGACATAGAGGCAATCGTTGCAGACGCTGTCTGCAACACGCGCCGCCGCGACCAATTGGTTGATGCATGATCGGCTGGAAGAGCCGGAATCCGCGAAATCCTCATGGGGCCGGATGCGCCTCGCTGATCATCTGATCGAGGCCGCGTGCCTGCGCGTTTCCCGGATCGACCTGCAGCGCCTGGTTGACCGCTTGCCTGGCGTCACTCCACTTTTCCTCGGCAGCCAACGTAGCCGCGAGGTTGATCCACGCGCTGACATACGAGGGCGATGCCTGAACCGCGGCGCGGAAGTACGACTCTGCCCCCTCGGTATCGCCCGCATGCACAACCAGATATCCCATCTGGTTTTGCGCTTCAGCCAGAGCCGGATTCAACGCGATCGCCCGCTCCAGTGCACTCTTTTCGGCCACCTGATCGCTCAATTTGTCCAAGGCTCTTGAAAGCTTGTAGTAAAGAATCGCCTCGCCAGGGTCTGAGTCGATGGCTTCCCGATAAAGCGACGCCGCTTTTGCCGCATCCCCCTGCGACATGGCTTGATCAGCTTCTTCCGCCTTGCCTGCTGCTTGCGCTTTGCCTGATTCGGTTCCCTTCAGCTTCTGGTAAATCTTCAAATGTTCCTGCGCCTCGGCACTCTCGCCCATGCGCAACAGGACCCGAGCCAGGTTGTACTCGACCTCAGGTTCCTTGTCGCCGAGATCGATCGCTTTCTCGAGCTGTTCCTTTGCGCCAGGGAAATCGCCGAGCGCCGCCAGCGTGCTGCCAAGGTCGGCATGCGGGTGATCGTAGTCCGCTTTCAGCGCGATCGACCGTTCAAAAAACCCGCGCGCGGAAGAGAAGTTCCCGTCGCGCATGTCAAGAACGCCATTGAGATACTGCACTTCCCAGTTGTCTGGATATTTTGCGATAAGCTGATTGGCAAATTCCGTGGCCTTGTCACCATGGCTCGAAACCAGGATGTGAAGATAGAGCACTTGCGTCGTCTCGTCTTCCGGGTGTCGTGCCACGACGGAGTCAAGCAGTGCGTAAGCTTCCTTATCAAGCCCGCGGAGCATCAGGACGACAGCAAGCTCGTCGGCGATGGCAAGAGAATCGGGCGCGTCATTCAGCCCGTCGCGCAGCACGCGCGTTGCGTCATCCAGCCGGGCATCAGCAGCATAGGCGATGCCGAGGTTCAGGCTCTGCGTCGCCGTTCGCGTTCTGCCGCTGCCCGGCTTATCGAGCAACTCCACAACCGAAGCGTAGTCCTTGCGCTCGATGAATTCCTGCGAAAGTGCATCGAGGGCCAAAATGGAATCGGGATCGATGGCAAGAGCTGCGCGGTATTCGGCCTCAGATTCCGCTGCCTGGTTCAGTTTGTCGTAAACCGCCCCGAGGGCCAGGTGTGGACGAATGTCATTGATATCGAGTTGCGTGGCCCTCTTCAGGGCGGTCAGTGCGCCCTTGTCATCGCCGGCAGAGTGAAGGCTGAGACCCCAAAGATATGCATACGAAGCCGATTGCGGCTTCCGGCGCGCTGCGGCGGCATAATCGGCTGCCGAGCAGGAGAATTTCTTTTGGTCTGCGTACCAGGCGCCCAGGTTGGCATAGTTCTCCGCAGTGGGACTGGAAGCAATCTTCGCTCGCATCTGGGGCGGAGCAGTACATTGGGCTTGTCCTGCTGGAACTGTCGCTGCCAATAATCCTGCCGAACCAATGCTGAAGATAGCTGCCGCGAGAACGACACGGAACGTTGCCGGAAATGCAAGCAAGCTCACACTTTGAACCCTTCTGCCGCATTCAAGCCGCAGAGACAAAGCACCACCCCTTGCCACCGGCCACCCCGGGGCGCGCTGCCATTTTACCTTCCCGAAACCCGAGGTTGCCATCCGACGAAGGTACGATCGGCCTCCCATCTGCATTCAAATGACGACCTGAATCCCGTCAGGAAATCAACCTCGCGAGTCGTGCCAGACCATCATTTTCCCGCGCAGGATGACCAAAGGCCTGTGATTTGAAATACGGCTGTCTTGACTGGAGATCTGGCACAGTTACCTATCTTGTCCACCCGGGAATTTAGGGTGTGATCCAACTTTTGGCGGATACGAAACCATATTTTACGGGCGTAAAGTTCGTCTCGCTTGGGGAAACCTTTTTCCAAGGCACTGAAAAGCTGCATAAAAGAAGCCGTTGAAATCGGCAGGCAGTCCGGTTCTGGGTGTTTGTAACCAATCGAGTGGAAACGATTTCAAATGCCCTCGGCCTTGCCTCCACCAATCGGTAATGAACGGCTGGCAGCAAGCTAGTAACTCATTTAGGAGGAAGCTATGCACGTAGCAGGAGCGCAATTGGGAATCCGTAAATGCCTGCGGGCTGTGATGCTTACGGCATTGATCGGCGCATTTGGTTTCGCCGTCATGTCCAGGGCACAGAGTACGTACGGGAGCTTGAGCGGCCAGGTCACCGATTCAACGGGTGCCGTCGTCGCAAGTGCTGAAGTCACTCTTACTGACGTCGACACCAATTACACGCAGACCACAAAGAGCGATGGTTCGGGGGTTTATTCCTTCAAGCTGGTTTCTTCCGGTCACTACTCGCTGGCCATCTCGGCCACGGGGTTTGCGCAATACGTGCAAAACGGCATTGTCATTAACGCTAACGAGTACGCGACCCAAAACATTCAGATGAAAGTGGCCAAGGTCGGAGCCACTATCACCGTAACAGCAAACACCGAACTGATTGACACCACCACACCCGAATTGGGCATGACGGTCAATACGACCGCGATGTCCGATCTGCCGCTCCTCGGACGCGACCCGACGAGTCTGGCTTTGTTAGCGCCTGGCATGGTGGATGCCGGAAAGGCCGGCGTGTCCTGGGCGCAATCGGGGTTCTCATTTCCGTCTGAAGCCGCGGCCTCAGCCAATGGCGGCCGCATCGGCAGCACCTTCTACATGCTCGACGGCGTCTCCAATATGGACACCTACCTGGGTTCCAGCTCTCCGGCGCCGAATCCGGATGCCATCCAGGAGTTTCGCCTCATAACCAACAACTTCAGCGCTGCGTATGGCTTCTCGACCGGCGGCGTGGTTTCTGAGGCCACTAAAAGCGGCAGTAACACCTGGCACGGCGGTTTGTTCGAGTTCATGCGCAACGGCGATTTCGACGCGGGCAACTGGAATAATCACTCGCAGGACACCTACCGGCAAAACGTCTTCGGTGGTTATGTGGGCGGACCGGCCATCAAGAACAAGGTGTTCTTCTTCTTCAACTACCAGGGCACGGACATCGTAGGCGGCCCGGGATCTACGAACAACTCCACCTACACCCCCACCCTGCAGATGATGAGCGGGGACTTCAGCAGCCTCGTGACCTACCAGCAATCGATCCAGTCCGCAGCCACATGTGGCGGCGTGGGTGGGCAGATCCCGGCGGGGAACGAACTGAAGTGCGGCGAATTAAACGGCCCGTTCACCAATACGGTGACCAGCGGCGTCTACAAGTACAACCAGCTCATCGGCGGCGCCAACGGACTGGATCCCGTGGCCGCGCAAGTGACCAACGACGGCTTGCCCGGGCACGTGACCGCGGCCTCGGGGACAGCGAACGCAACGTCGGCGGCCCAGAACGATCTGGGAAATATGCTTTATGCGTCTGCCAACCTGGCAAATCAGAAATTCAATCAGTACACGGCGAGAGCTGACTACGATATCTCGTCGAATCAGCGCCTGACTGTGCGCTCGTTCGTCGACAAGTGGATTCAGCCGGCAGGCGATACTCCAGGCAACGTCCTCTCAGTATTGAACCTGAATACCTGGAACCAGACATTCGGCATCCAGGGTTGGTACTTTAACGAGATTGCGCAACACACGTGGACGGTGAACCCAACCACGGTGAACACGATCACTCTTCTCTGGACGCAGCAAAGCGTCCACAATGGCACGCCCGTGTTGGATAAGAATGGCAAGCCCATGTGCTGGTCGCGCTACATTGCCATCACCGAGCCGGTCTGCTACATGGAGGGTGCAAACTTCGGCGGCGCCAACGGCGGCTGGACCGAGCCCTCAGACGAAGTCCGCGGCACTATCGGCCTCACCGAAACCCTCATCAAGACCGTCGGCCGTCACACCCTGTCGATCGGCAGCGACATCATTCACCAGCGGGCCGTCGAAAACGCCTCGAACTATCCTGCTGATGCCATCATCGGCTTCGGCGGCGGCTATACAAATAGTGGTCTGGCCGACTGGCTGCTGGGTTACATGTCGAGTTACGAACAGGGCTCCGGTGAACTCGCCGACATCCAGGGGTGGATCGTCGATCCGTACTTTAACGACGAGTACCGGCTGACACCGAATATTACCCTCGATCTCGGCCTGCGCTGGGATCCCGACTTCGCCCCGGTTTCCGTGGGCGGCCGCGGCACGGCTTTTGTTCCCGGCCAGCAAAGCGTCATCTTCCCGGCCGCGCCAGTCGGTCTGGTGTACCCCGGTGATGGCGGCGTCGATGAAGCGCTCCGACCAAGCAGCCCCTACTTCTTCGAGCCGCGTGTCGGAGTAGCCTGGCAGCCCAAAAGGTTGCCGCACACATCTGTTCACGCGGCATTCGGCATCTTCAGCGGCCCGGTGCCTTATTCCGACTATAACCACGTTGTGGATATGGCGCCCTTTGCTCCGGCGTACTCTCCATATGCACCGTCCAATACGCCGATTTGTTCCAGTGGCGGGACGCAAGCCACTTGCGCGCCTAACTCCGGCCAGGCCATCGCCGGATATGAGAACTTCGAAAAACCCTGGAACACCTCGACCTTTGGAACTCCCAACGGCAACCCGTTTGGCACTGGCCCCGGCCAGATTCCCTGGGCCTCTCCCAATTACAAACCGCCCATGAACTCCACCGTTCCCACCCCGGTTTATGAGCAGGATTCGTTCGGGCGGAACTTCCATGCCGGAAAAACTCAGGCGTGGAACTTCGCCGTCGAGCAACAGCTAAGCAATGCGATGGCGTTACGCGTCGCCTACGTGGGCAGCGAGTCGTATCACCAGAGCTACGTGCAGGACGACAACTACGCGGCCTATGGCTATTGCACCTACTACAACAACGCGAATTGCCCGGTCCCATCGCTCGCCAACAAGAACAACGGCACCCTGAAGACGCCCGTTGCTCCGTATGCTCCTACTTATTCGACCATCCTCGAGTACGACAGCGGCGCTACGGCGGACTATCACTCGCTCCAGGTCGCCTTCCAGCGTCACATGGCTAACGGGCTCCAGTTGCAGTCGAGCTTTACCTGGCAGAAGACAATGGACGTAGCCAGTGCCGCCAATATCGCCGCAAGCCAGAGCGGAATCACGGACCCGAGGGATCTCCGCTGGAGCCGCGGCGTCTCCAGTTCGAGCATTCCCTTCACTTGGACGACAAACTTCGTTTTGCGCAGTCCGGAGTTTAGGGGACAAAACCTGATCGTGCGCGAAGCACTCGCAGGTTGGGAACTCGCTCCCATCATGACCTGGCAGTCGGGGTCTCCGTTCAGCATCGGCGCGGGCAACGACCAACAGGCTTATGGTGAGGCTAACAATGGGGATGGCTGCCTCGCTGCTTGCGGCGGCGACCGCGCCGACCGTGTGCCGGGCGTGCCGCTCAAGGTCCGTCAGGGCGGCCGGTCAAGCTGGACAAAGCAGTACTTCAATACTGCTGCGTTCGTGACCCGTCACGATGGGACTTTCGGCGACAGCGCTCGCGATATTATTCACGGTCCCCCGGGATTCAATACCGATGCGAGCCTTATGAAGAACTGGTCGATTGTGGAGAAGTACTCGCTCGAGCTTCGTTTTGAGCTGTATAACGCTTTCAACCACGCGATCATGGGAAATCCAGACACGACACCGACCGACGGAACATATGGCGCAATTGGCGGGGCCAACGGTAACAATGGCTTCGGTTCTCCTTCCAACACGACACGTGTTGGCCAGGCAGCCTTGAAGTTCACTTTCTGACCGTTCCAAAACTCGGCCCGGACAGCGAACGCCGCTGTCCGGGCTTTTCTTCGTTCGGCGATCGCGCACAGGGTCTTCCCCGCAATAATGCCGGAGCGCGATTCAACCAGGTTTGACAATGCACTCTCATCTCGGTCACAGTTCGAGGTTGACCGTGGAGGTCTAAGATGCTCGAATCCGCAGACACGCCTTCACACCTGCGCGGCCGCCTGGTTTCTCTGGCTCTTGCAGCTACCGCTGCCGCCATCCTCGCAGCGATCGCCGTTCCTCCCGTCAGCACCGTATTGGGCGGAGTGCAGGCGCAGTCCGCGTCTGATTCCTCGCTGTGGCCCATCTCGCTCGACTATCCCGAGAAAGGCTCCATCTTCCCGCCCGGCATCACGCCGCCCACTTTCCTGTGGCGCGACGCCCTGGCTACATACTGGACGATTGATGTCACTTTTACTGGCAGCGCCGCGCCCATCCATGCTGTCTCTAAAGGCGAGCGGATGAAACTCGGCCCCATCGACCCAGATTGCGTAAGCGAAACCAACGAATTACCCAAGCTGACTCCGCAGCAGGCGGCTTCATGGGCCTGGACTCCAGATGATGCAACGTGGAAAGACATTCAGTCTCACTCGAGCGATGGCCCGGCAACTCTCACCGTCACGGGCTACAGCAATACCAATGCGCGCGTCTCGCAAGCTCAGATCACTTTCACCACGTCAACGGATCCCGTCGGCGCGCCGATCTTTTATCGCGACGTTCCATTGATGCCGTCAGCGGGCGCCAACGGCACCGTGCAGCCGCTCTCGCCCGCTTCGATTCATCTCATCCGGTGGCGGCTGCGCGATATTCGCCAACCCGAGAGCCGGACGCTGTTGACCAACATGCCCACCTGCGCGAATTGCCACTCCTTTTCGCTCGACGGCAAGACCATGGGTATCGACGTGGATGGACCAGCGAACGACAAGGGCCTCTATGCGCTTGTTCCCATCGCAAAGCACATCACGATCGGCAATCAGAACGTCATCCAATGGAACAAGGATGGCCAGCCCGGTTTGACGCGTGTGGGCTTCATGTCGCAGGTTTCGCCCGACGGCCACTATGTTGTCAGCACATTTGCGCCGCCTGCGTTCGACGTTCCGCGCACCTACTACATCACCAACTTCAAGGACTACCACTTTCTGCAGGTCTTCTATCCAACGCGCGGAGTTCTTGAGTGGTACGATCGCGATACCGGCGAGAAGCACCCTCTGCCCGGCGCTGACGATCCCGCGTATGTGCAGACAGACGGCGTCTGGAGTCCCGATGGAAAGTGGATTGTCTTCGCGCGCGGTCAGGCCCGCGATCCTTACGCCGACGGCCAGAAGCCCGCTCTCCACGCCAACGATCCCAACGAAACGCAGATCCAATACAACCTCTACCGCATTCCATTCAACAACGGCCGCGGCGGAACACCCGAGCCGATTGCAGGCGCATCGAACAACGGAATGAGCGACAACTTCCCGAAGGTTTCGCCTGACGGGAAATGGATCGTCTTTGTGCAGTGCCGCAACGGCCAGTTGATGCGGCCTGACAGCCTGTTGTACATCGTCCCCTTCGAGGGCGGAGAAGCACGCCGGCTTCGCGCCAACACATCGCTCATGAACTCGTGGCACAGCTTCTCGCCCAACGGCCGATGGCTCGTCTTTTCCTCAAAGGCACGTTCGCCCTATACGCAGATGTACCTCACGCATCTTGACGCCGACGGCAACTCAAGTCCGGCAATCCTCGTCGACAATGCAACGGCCTCAAACCGCGCGGTCAACATTCCTGAGTTCATGAATGTAGGTGACGCGGAAATCGACGACATCCAGGTGCCCGCCGTGGAGGTGTACAAGCTGATCGATCAGGCCATGCACCTTGAGGAAGACGGGAAGAACGCAGATGCCCTCGCCATCTGGCAAAAGGCGGAGTCTCTCGATCCCGACAACGCAAAGGTTGAAAACGGTCTGGGAATTTCGCTGTACATCGATGGCCACACGCAGCAGGGATTCGAGCATCTGCGTCGCTCCATTCAGATCAATCCGTTGTGGGTGGAGAACCATGCAGTTCTCGGCAAGTTTCTGCTCGATCAGGGGCATCCTGACGAGGCAATTGCCGAATTGAACAAGGCAATTGAGCTCAAGCCGCGTTTCCCAGGGGCGCAGGAGACTTTGGCGAGCGCGTATCAGGCTCTCGGCGATTGGCATGAGGCGCTCGAACATTGGCAGAAAGCCATGTCGCTCGACAACAATCGTGTAAGCGCCATGGCTGGCGCCGCATGGCTGTTGGCCACCGCCCCCGATGCTTCAGTGCGGAACGGCCAACAGGCTGTGACTCTGGCAAAGAATGCGATTACGATGAGTTCCGGCGATGATCCGAATCTGCTCGACGTTCTGGCCGCCGCCTACGCCGAATCAGGCGAATTCGATCGCGCCTCAAGCGAGATTGCGCGCGCCATCACCGCCGCCAATGCGCACAACAACAAAGAACTGGCCGCGGCCATGCAGGCGCGCCAGCGTCTTTACTTGCAAAGAAAGCCATTCCGCGACTCTGCATCGGCAAAAACCGCTCAATCGGCCGATCCATCGGGCAAGCGCGGAAATTGAAATCGACATCAATCGTCTTAATTGAAACTTAAAGGCACCTGGCTGCAGCGCGGTTTCATCCGCATTCCACGCTCAAAAGCGCCGCGGTATCCTCGCCTCAACGCGAGTTCCGCTGCCGCTGCTGCTGGCAACTCGGAACTTTCCACCCCAACGCTCCACGCGCTCGCGCATGCCCTGGATTCCAAAGTGGTGCCCATTCAGCTTGTTCAATTGCTCAGGATTGAAGCCCTTGCCATCGTCGACAATCGTCAATTGCAAATCGCGTTTGCTGTAGGCAAGCCCGGCGTCGACCTTTGACGGACCGCCGTGAATCGCAGCGTTGCACATTGCCTCGCGCGCCACCATCAACAGATCGTGCTCCAGCGGATGGTCCACCGTAAATGGAGCACCCTCAATCGAGCAGGAAATGGGGATGCCAAACTCGACTCCGACTTGCTGGGTCATGCTCTCAAGCTTTTCCGCAAGACTGCTGGCATCTTCCGGGCGATTGCGCATATTCCAGACCGCTTCGCGCGCTTCATCGATCGTTCCGCGCAATTGCAATCGCGCAAAATCCACGAGTCCCGAGTCGGCGCCCTGCTCGCCCATGGATGCGGCCTCCAGAATCGCAGACACTCCCGTGCACCCTTGAATCACCGTGTCGTGAATTTCACGCGCAAGCCGGCTCCTTTCTTCGAGAACAGCTTCAAACTTCACGCCCACCTGGTGCAATCGATATTGATACAGTCCGAAAATCAGCAGCCCGATAAGAAGGATGCTCGCTGAAATGAACCACCAGGTCCGGTAAAACTGGGGCCGTTGATCAATGTCAATGGCAACCTGGCTCACTAATCCCGGCGACCCGAGTTCAAACGTGCGCACCAGAAAGCGATAATGCCCCGGCGCAAGGTTGGTATAGTCGGCAGTCCGCGATCGCGTCACCGGTCCCCAATCGCTTTCGAATCCTTCGAGCATATAGCGAAATCGCAATCCATCCTGCGAACCGAGCCGGATGGGCGTGTAGGCGATCTCAAGCCTGCCGTTACCCGGACGAAGCACAATCTTCCTGTCTGTCGTCAACGGAACTCCGTCGGCGAGCACCGATTCGATATGCAACGGCGGCGGCGGCAGTTGGGCGGTCTGCAGATGATGGATGCGAATCGGCCCTCGATTGCTCGGAAACCACGCATCGCCATCGGATGCCACGCAGCCCGACGACTCGGTGCCGCCGTACATTTCCGTATTAGCTCCCAACTCGGCGATCGAGTAGAACGTGAGTCCGAAGTGCCGGGTCCCCGCACCTGCTTGCTGATCCAATTCGCGGCGATTCAGAACTGAAACCCCATTTGGGCCGCTGATCCACAGTTGATCCGCGGCATCGCCAACAATCGAATACACCGCGTTGCTGGCCAGTCCGTCGGCCGTTGTAAAGTGCGCCAGATGCCCGTCGCGAAGACGATAGATTCCGTTGTTGCGGGTCCCAAACCAAAGTCCCCCGTCGGAATCCTGATGGATCGCCCACACTTTCATCTTGGCCATCGCAGCCGTTGCAGCATCCCGCACAAAGGCTCCCGCGTGCATATGGCTTAGGCCGCGGTCTGTCCCCACCCACAAGTCCCCATCTTTGTCCTCAAGCAGTGAGCGCAGGCTGGCGAACGCCAATCCATCCTCCACCTGGTAACGGACGATCTTCGGATGGGCCATGTCTCCGACGAAATGATTCAGGCCGGCGTCCGTTGCAATCCACATGCTCCGGTCGCGATCCTGCGTCATCGACCGGACGAATGGATTCGACAATCCATCCTTGTAAGTCCATCGCGTTGTTCGGCCATCGGCGATACGGAACACTCCTTCGCCGTCGGTTCCAACCCACAGTGCCCCCGACTGATCGCGGAACACATTGCGCACGTGCGTGTGCGCCATTCCTGGCAGCACCTCTTGCTGCAGCACTCCGCTTCGCATGTGAAACAACAGCGTCGATCCGATCCAGAAGCTGCCATCGCGATCGCGGTAGATGGTCTCAAAATCGGAATCGTTCGCATGTGGCAACGCAATGACATCGATATTCAGCCGAGTCAGTCGCAGCATTCCTGTCTGCGTTCCGATCCAGAGATTCTTCTCCCCATCTTCAAACAGATTCAGCACGGTATTGCTGGGCAACGATTCGGGCGCTGTGATTTGCGTCAGCTTGTCACCCTTCAGAGTGAACACTCCCTGCCCGATGGTTCCGATCCACAAAACTCCGTCCGAAGTCTCCCGCAACACGCGCACGGTGCTCCTGATTCCCTCTACATGCTTGAATCCTGATTCTCCAGGCAGCATGCGGTTCAGGCCGGTCACCGTTCCCACCCAGACGGTTCCGTCTGTCGTCTGCAAAATCGACTTCACCTGGTTCTGGCTCGACTCCGAACCCAGCGAATAATTTGTCGCATTCTTCCCGTTCACTAACACCAGACGGGAGCCACCAGCCCACAAGCGGCCGTTCCTGTCGCGATAGATTGAGTGAATGGAAAGAGCGCCAAAGCCAGGAGTCGCGTCGACGCGTGTGAATTGGCCGTTCGTGAGATGCAGCAATCCGCCATCCGTCCCCGCCCAGACACTGTTGTCCGTATCCTGCATCAAGACGCGAACGAAGTCGGTCGTCTGTCCGTTCAGCCCCGGCCACAATCGAAACTGGCCGTCGCTATAACTGACAATTCCCCCGCCTTCTGTCCCAATCCACAAGGTTCCGTCGCGCGCCCGCAGCAGACAAAAGATGCTGTTCTCGTGAAGTTCCGGAGTGTTCTGACGGTCAAAAAGCTCGAAGTGGGCGCCGTCGAATCGAAGTAATCCGCCCGTGGTGCCAACCCAGAGATACCCGTCCGGAGTTTGCGCGAAGGCCTGCACGGTCTGCTCGGGCAATCCGTCGGGCGCTTGCCACAGGTGCCGTGTGTAGCCGGCAAAGTTTCCCAGGTCTTGTGCAAGTAAGCACGCCGGTAGCGCGAACGCGAGAGCGAGGGCAGCAGATGCTGGATTGCCGGCTCTTCTCGCGACCCTGAGAACGAACCTGCGGAGAGAATCATCTTTGAGCGTCACTCGTCGGCCGATCATTTTGAGAGCAACCTCAATCGTGAATATGCGCATGGTCTGTGCAACGCCCGCGCCGCCACTGCGTCAATCAGATATTGCAAAGCCCGTGATGAACGCGGGTCGGCATTCCAACGGAGCCCGAGGCCCCCGCGCAACGTGTCCATACTCGCACATTCGCAAGGCGATTGCGATTTGTTTCCACTCCGACTTTAGGCGGATGGCGAAAACGTTTTCAGATAGTAAGGTGGTGTGTTTCAGGAACGCTGCATATTTGCGTCTGCTTTTTCATCTGCAACGCCTCCGGAGCCGGAATTCATGTTCGCCGCCCGAAATTTCAGAGAAAAAATCGATCGGTTAGTCCCTTGGCCATTTCTCCGGGCGTTCGCGATGGTCGCACTCACCCTGCCGCTGAGCCCATCTGCGGGCTTTGCGCAGGCGCCAAACATCATGCGCATTGATGCCGGCGGGGCCTTCACAGAGCCGGGACCGGCTCTCTATGACGGCGGAACGGCAACGTCTCCTTCCGGTCACGTCCTCGGCCTCAATGAACGCTACTTGACCTTCGACGGCAAGCCGTGGCTCCCCGTTATGGGCGAGTTCCACTTCAGCCGCTATCCCCGCGCCGAATGGGAAGAAGAACTGCTGAAGATGAAAGCCGCCGGCGCGAGCATCGTATCTACCTACGTTTTCTGGATCCATCACGAGGAGATGCAGGGACAATTCGACTGGAGCGGACAACGCGACCTGCGCGCCTTTGCGGAACTCTGCTCGAAGCACGGTCTTTTGCTCATCGCCCGCATCGGCCCCTGGGATCACGGGGAGGTTCGCAACGGCGGTTTGCCCGACTGGGTTCTCAAGCAGGGGCCAACCCGCGTGAATGATCCCGTCTATCTCGCATCCACGCGCATCTGGTACCAGCAGGTGAGTCAACAGCTCAATGGGCTGCTCTGGAAAGATGGTGGTCCAGTCATCGGTATTCAGCTTGAGAATGAGTATTCACAGCGCGGCCCCGGCGCCGGCCAGGAACACATCCTCAAATTAAAGGAGCTGGCTGTTGCCAATGGACTGGATGTTCCGCTTTACTTTGTCACCGGTTGGGATTCTGCCGTTGTTCCGCCGAAAGCCGTACTGCCCGTTTTCGGTGGCTATCCCGATGCTCCGTGGGACGGGTCGAAAGAGAAGTTGCCGGCAAGCGAAGTCTATGCCTTCCGGTTTCACAGCCGAGTAGCCTCGTATATGCTGATCCCCGGATCCGCGAAGGCCTCGGTTGCCGCCGATCCGCCTGCACCCGCCCATCTTCCTTATCTGACCGCCGAATTGGGTGGCGGCAACGAGGTCACTTACCATCGCAGGCCCGTCATTCAGCCTGACGACATCGCTGCCATGATTCCTGTCATGATCGGCTCGGGTGTGAATCTCTACGGAACCTACATGTTTCAGGGGGGAGAGAATCCCGACGGCAAGCTGACCACACTGCAGGAATCACAGGAGACGAATTATCCGAATGACGTGCCGATCAAGTCGTATGACTTTCAGGCGCCGCTCGGCGAATTCGGACAGGAACGCGCGAGCCTGAGGAAGATGAAGGTCTTTCAGTACTTTCTCAACGATTTTGGCGTCGACCTTGCTCCCATGACTGTCAGGCCTCCGGAAGTCATCCCCAAGAACCCTGCGGACTTGAGCGTTCCTCGCGTCTCAGTTCGTTCTCGCGGCGATAGCGGATTTATCTTCTTCAACAATTACGTTCGCGGCTACGAGATGCCTGCGCGTCCGTCGGCTCAGTTCGCGGTTCAGTTGCCCGGCTCCACGCTTCTTGTTCCCCGCAAGCCAGTTGACCTCCCATCCGGTGCATCGTTCATTTGGCCGTTCAATTTCGCAATCAACGATGTCAACATCCGATACAGCACTGCGCAGCTCTTCACCCGGATTGAAGAGTCCGGCGAGATAACCCTCTTTTTCGAGTCCATCGCCGGCATTGCTCCCGAATTCGCATTCGATGAGCAAACCATTCAGTCGCTTCACTCCCCTACCGGCACAAAGACAAAGGATGCGGGCATCGTTTATCTTTCTGGACTTGTCCCCGGCAGGGAATCGGCGATCGATGTGGTCTCCGCGACCGGAAAGATGCTACGCATCGTTCTGCTCAATCCGTCAGAAGCCGAAAATGCGTGGAAAGTTCACATCGAGGGCCAGGACCGCCTGTTGATCACCGACCAGGATCTCTTCGCCGATGCAGGACACATCTGGCTGCGATCGATTGGATCGCCAGATTTCTCTCTTTCGCTCACTCCGCCGCTTCCGTCTCTGCCCAGCGCCAGCCTCAAGCTGGAGTCGGCCGCCGCGACCCTCACATGGGAATCATTCTCATCGACTGCAGAAACGCGCGATCCCAAACTCCGCGAACACCTTGAGCAAGCACCCGGCGATGCGCCTGCCGTGAAGATCGGCCCTCGCATGCCCTGGCGCAAGCAAGGGGTCGCCGAGGCCCCATCGGAAGCCCCGCTCCCCGCGGCCGGCCGTTGGGACATCGAAATTCCCGCGAACGCAATGATTGGCCTGGCCGACGTCTTTCTCGTCGTCAACTATCATGGAGACGTTGCGCGCCTTTCCCAAGCCGGCAAGCTCCTCGACGATGATTTCTTCAACGGCGAACCGTGGTCGATCGGACTCAAGCGCTTTCTCACTCCAGGAGCCATGAATTCATTTGAGCTGAGCATCTCACCTCTCCGCAAAGATGCTCCTGTCTATCTGGAATCGAACCAGGCAAACTGCTCTCGAGAGAACAGCCAGATCTGCAACCTCGACAGCCTGCGCCTCGTGCCCGAGTACCAGATGGAACTCGACACCGGCTCGAAATAGCACCGAGGGGCACTGTCGATCAAGAGAAACTGAGTAGGATAACCTTCGCGATCGAGCACACAGCCTTCTCAAGCGCCGCCGTTCGATCAATGCTGATGAGTCCAGGACATAATTTGGCGAAGCGATGCCCGGATCGATACGATGATTGGGTTCGCCGATTCAGTTTTCTGTGAGCGCCAACGACACGTCGATTCGTTCGCGAATCATCGGTTCGTTGTGCCGCCCGCAAGCCGCATTGCCTTGGTAACCCATCCGATGACGATTCGCTTATCCACTTCGCACCGTCGCATGTTGCTGGTGCTTCACCCCGTCTTTGCCCTGACGGGCGTTGCTGATGCCGTCATCGGTCCGCTGTTGCCTTCACTCGCGCGATCTTTCCACTTTTCCGACAGCCAATCAGGACTTTTGATCTTCTGGATCTTCGCAGGGATGGCTATCGGGGCCTTGCTCTGCCGGGGAAACTACGCCCGCGTATTGGTCGCGGGTCTGCTCGCCATGTCGGTGAGCTGCTATTGTTTTCCCTGGATTCCAAGAACGTTTCTCTACCCATTCGCACTTTTCTTCGGAATCGGTGTCGGCGCGCCGATGACAGCGGTCAGCCTCTTTGCCGGACGCAACTATGCAACTCGCCGCGCATCTGTTCTCACTTTGCTCAATTTCACCTGGAGCATCGGCGCGATGCTGGCCCCGCTCATTACCGCGCGCCTGCTCGCGGTTCTTTCCTGGCACGCTGTCTTCTTTGTGTTGTCCGGTACTGCCGGATTGGCCGCTATCGTTGTCAGCTTCACGATCCGGGATACAAGCGAAACATTGTCTAACTCGCAGGAGACATCCGGCCTGGAAAACCTCCGCCTTGTCGCCTTATTCGCACTCTTCTTCTTTTTCGAGGTGGGTGGAGAAACGATGTTGAACGCATGGATTTCAACCTATGTGCTGCGAATTACCCGCACGAGCCTCACCTTGGCTGCCGCGGCCACTGCGATCTATTGGACTGGTTTCCTGTTTTCGCGAGGAGTGTCACCCCTTCTTCTGCTGCGACTAAGCCCTCGTCATCTTTTGCGCATCTCGGTGCCGATGGCGCTCGGGGCGTCGCTGCTTCTCGTCGAATCACACTCTTCCGTATCTTTGACGGCTGCGATCCTTTTGCTTGGTATCGCGCTTGCACCGGTCTTTCCAGTGGCGCTGGCTTCCTTCTTCGATCGTGCCCGTCACAGCTCGGATTCGCGCTTTGTGCTTGCCTTCAGCGGCTTCGGTGGCTCCGTATTTCCCTGGTTGGTTGGCTGGATCTCTTCTCGCTCTGGAAGTCTCCGCGACGGGCTCGTAGTAGCGCCAGTAGTTTTCCTGCTGATGACCGGCATGCTGCCAATGATCACTGCGCAGAAAGCAACTCCGACAGCCGTTCCCGATTCCGCAGGTGGCAATTCCTGAGTGGGATTTCAGCAATCCCTGCAGACGCGCCCTTCGCAGTTCTCCTGTGCCAGTCCGGATGAAGATTCTCTAAGCGCTGGTCGCGGCCGCCGTCGCCGTCGGCACTTGGGTGGGTGCAGGCGCGGTCGATTTTCGCACGACAAGATTGGGATAAACCGTGATTGCGGCGGGACGCGGTTGAGACGTCTCGTTACGAATCATCCCGAGCAACGTGCTTGCTGCTGTCTGCCCCATACTGCGCAAGGGCTGGCGAACAGTAGTCAGCGGCGGATTGTATGTTGAAGCCGCCAGCACATCGTCGAAGCCGACAACCGAAACGTCTTTCGGAACGCGCAGACCCGCTTCACGCAATGAGAGAATCGCTCCCATCGCGGTGACGTCGTTGAATGCAAAAAGCGCGGTGAACCATGATTTTTCTTGAAGCAGCCGCCTGGTCACTTCGATTCCGGGGCCGGGTCCGGGATCAACACCTTCAAGCTGCGCCACCAATCGCGGTCGGATGGGAATCTCCAGCGTCTTTGCGGCCTCTACAATTGCACGCCAGCGGCGATTCGTATCGGAGCTAAATGCTTGCCCTTTGATGAACGCAATCCGCTTGTGCCCCAGCGTTTTTAAATGGGAGAGAGCCAGATACGCTGCTTGCGCGTGGTCAAGTTCGATATTGACCACGCCCTCACGGTGCTGGTGCCCTGAAACTGAAACCACCGGCACTGGCAGTTCGTCTTCTATGGCTGTATCGACCGCGATGATGCCCTCAACGGCGCGAGACAACAACATACGCGGATAACCCTTCAACAAATCGGCGCGATGCCGGTGGCTCACCACGAAGTAGAAGTAGCCATCCTTGAGCAATTCATCTTCGATTCCGCCTAAAACCGCGGTCGAATACCCCTCACTGATCTCCGGCACAATCACGCCGACCGTATAGCTCCGGCGTTGGCGAAGACTGCGGGCTACCGAGTTCGCTGTGTAGCCGTGCACGGCAGCCGCGTGCAGCACGCGCTCCTGAGTCTCCCGCGCAATGCGAAACTTGTCGCCCTCTCCGTTGATAACGCGAGAGACAGTTGACTGCGAGAGATTAAGAACTGCTGAGAGCTCTTTGAGACTCGGCGGTTTGGCGAATCGTTGTGGCATGGCGACGTTTTTCGGCAAAGCTCTTATGCAGGATAAGCTCGTGCTGCCAGTTCATTTCTACGGCAAGGTCGTCCTCCTATTCTCTCAAATCCATGCGGCTTTTCCCGATCAACTTTGGGCTTTGAATCTCACGAGGCGCATAGCCTGCGCACACTCAGGATTGCTCATGAACGTGCTCCAGATAAACCCCGTTCGCAGATTCTCTGCCATTAACACCGAAATGCCCTGATCGATTCCCAGCACATCGTTGTCATACCAATCTGCAGCAGGGTGGAACGCATCAGTAAAGCCATAACGGCCCCACGCACGCTGGCCCCATTTCAATCGCATGGCACGCAGAACGCCAACGCAATCTGCCGGCAAAAACGGCAACGAGCCCGCCGCGGCAGAAGGAACCACAGTTCCGTCAAGTGGGCCGATGGCCGGTGGCCCACCCCACTCAACGTAGCCTTGTTCGGAGTCCGACGCGGAAACGCCCCAGTATTCATTGCTGTACCAGTTCGGATAAGAGAGGCAAAACGCCTTGTGAGCACGGGTAGCGATGACCGAGTTTTCAAAGTAATTGGTATATGCATCGCGGCGGCCGCGAAAATCAAACCACGCGTGCGAGAACTGGTGCGTGAAGATGGGATCCTTGCCGCTGATATAACTGTAGCCTTCATACTGAACCACGGGCCGAGAGAAGCTATTCCAGAGCTCCGGCGAGACGGGATGAGACGGAGAGCCGATGGCCAGCAGATAAATCATCATCAATTCGCAATAGCGCGACCAGCGTGACTGCAGGAAGCCCGTCTCAGGGTGCCATCCCATAGAGAAGGCCTCGCCACCATTCAACATCCATGGCCAGTCCACGCGCTCATAAATCTGCGCGGCAAGCGATCGAATTTTCGCGTCAGTGAAGTATGCACGCGCGGTGAGAACGCCGCACAGCAGCAGAGCTGTATCGATCGACGAGAGTTCACATTTCCCAACGCGTTCCCCGCTCTCAATGTCGTTAAAGTGATAGAAAAAACCATGCACTTCGGGCAGCTTGTTCAAATGCCAGTCAAGTGTGGCGCATACTCGCTCAACAATTTGTGCATGGGGCAGGTAGCCGCGGTGATCGGCAATGCAAAGCGCGGATAGCCCGAACCCGGTCGCTGCAATGCTGCTCATGCGTCGAGAGTCGCGCGCACCAGCAAGGTCGAAACGCGCCCGGTCCATAACCTGACCTGTTCTTTCGCTGCCCTGCTCCCAGAAAAAGAGGCAACCGCGGCTCTCAAGTTCGTCGAGAAACTCTTCATCTTCTGAAGATAGTTTCCAGGTTTCATCGGCGAGCGCAGCCTCCGGTGACAGGAGTACGCACCCAGCCATCGCCGTCATCGCGCGAATGGCTGCGCGCCGGCTGATCTTCAGACAGCTTTCAGAGTCTGATTCCAAGGCATTCAAGTCTTTCATCACTACCAATTCCAAACTTGCTGAGACAAATTCCCTGCACGGCAATCGGGCGGGATACCCGATTACTTTATGATCCCGCCGGAATCTGCAATCGATTCAATGAATCTCTACCACTGCCAGCCCCATCGGAGGAAGAGTGATCTTGAGCCGATCGTGCTCGAGAACGCGTTCTTCCGCAGGCCCAAGTTGCGAAGCTTTGCGCAATTCATCGATCTGCATCTTCGTCGGATACTTCGGGCTCCCCATCTTTTTCCATGCATCCAGAGTGTCTCCGTGCGAAGCGTCTACGCGCCGAATCGCAACCTGCGCGTTTTTGGCCACTCCTTTCAAATCAAGTGCAACCGTCTTTTCCGCGCCGTCGGCACCGGGTTCCACCAGATTCCATGCCGCAATCACCACCGTGCCGTCTTTACGGCGCGTCACCAGCACATCGTCCCCCGTTGCAGGCAGGCGTTCTGTGCCCAGCATGTGGAGTAACTCGAAGACATCGAATGCCGGCTTGGGAATTCCATCCTCGGCCACTAACCCATAGCCGCCATAGAACGGTGTCTTGATCACTCCTTGCTCCTCGAATACATCGGAAAAGCTCCAATACGACATCATGTTCACCATGCCGTCGCACTGGCTGATGGTCTGCGCCATCCACGGCCCCATATAAATGGAGTCGGTGATGGGCTGCTCGTTCATATATGAAGCGTTGAACTCGCTCCAGATGAGCGGCAGTTCCGGCCGTGCGGAGTGCTCAATTTCTTCGTGGACTTTTTTGACCGCCGGGCAGACCATTTGATGCGGCGCCATTGGCCGATTGTCGTGAAACACATCTTGCGCGCTGTCGTTGCCGTAGACATGCGTCGAGACAAAGTCCAGCGGCACTTTGTTTTCGGTCGCGTGAGCGATCATGTCACTCACCCACGCCGCCTGCGCCGTCGCCGGCCCTCCAACGCGTATCCGCTGGCTCACAGCCTTAAGGGCTCGCGCCGTGTGATCGTAAAGTTCAAAATAGGTTGACTGCTTCGGCGCGCCCAGCCAGAAATCGAGATTGGGCTCGTTCCATACCTCGAAATACCATTTCGAAACTTCATCGATTCCGTACCGCTCGATCAAGTGCCGTGCGAAGGCAGTAATCAGCGCGTCCCACTTTGCATAGTCGCCGGGAGGTGAGACAACCGGCTTATACCAGAATGCGTGATAGTCAAGATGCGCGGCCAGCGCCTTGGGCATGAAACCGATTTCGACAAACGGCCGCACTCCTTCAGCCAGCAGTCCGTCGTAAATCTGATCGACATACGACCAGTTGTAGACCGCATTTCCCTGCGCATCTTCGCTGTAAACACCATTCTCGTCGTGGAAGATGGCGTGAAAGCGGACGTAACGGACGTCAGTAATCTCCTTTACCGCCTGAAGGTCCGAGCGATAGTCAGCGCGCATGGCGAGGTTGGCGCGGCCGGAGCCAAACATCTGCTCCCAGAAGTGAGGAAATGGCGTGCCCGCAGCGTGAGCGTCAATCGTGATCTCCTGTGCGGGCGCTGCGCTCTGTGGCAAAGCAACTTGCACAGCGCAGAGAAGCAGGCAGCCGGCAAGTACAATTCCCGAAGTCATTGAGGGGCGAATTCGAGTCATGAACCTTCTCCCACAAACAATAAGCGAACCGTCGTTCTTCCCGCCATCAGCGAAGCTGCTTAAGGAACCGTTGCACGGCAACGCGTCGCTCAGCCTCAGGTGCTCCCAGCATGGCAAGTCCCTTTCGTCACGTGACCAATTTCCGCGCAGGTTCCTCATCTCGGTGCCCCTTGGTCGGCGGAACGGACTCGATTGCAAGCAGCGGAAGTAGAAAAGCTCGATCTTGTTCGTCCTTCCCTCATCGCGGACAATCGCCAATGCTCAATCGATTGCGCTAAGACTAGAATCATCATCCTTCGGCCTCCCTGCTGTCAAGCGGAAGCGCGACCGAGCCGCGGTCCTGTCCATCTGCTCTTCCGCTGGCCACCGTTCACCGCCCCTGCCTATTGTGATCCCCGAATACCAGTTCCTATGCATATTGAATGCGTTCCTGAATCCGTAGATGCCCCACACTTCTGCACTTAGATCCGGAAGGAAATGGTGAAGCGCGGCCTTTCCTGTTGCCAGGATCGATAGAGGGGTGCGCCGCACCCCTCATTTTGGCTCCTCGCAAAGGCGAAATTTAGAAGCTGAAGCGTGCCTGGAAATCGACGACGCGCGCTCCCAGCGCGCCAGTTGCCTGGCCAAGATACCGAGCGTCGATGTTGCTGTTAATCGTATCCGGGTTGATGTTCAACAGGTTAAAGATGTTCAGCAGATTGGCTTTGATTTCAAGATTCGCGTTCTCACCCAGCACGCGCATCTTGGGCAAGCCAAATGCCTTGCCAAACGTCATATCCACGTCTCTGTAACCGGGACCGGGGAACACATTGCGGTCGATTCCCGGCGCAGGTATGTAGGTGGTCGAAGACGTCGCCGGGAACGGCGCCTGGCCGTCGGTGATGGCTGCGGAGAAGTCGGGAATACTGAAAAGGGCGTTCGAGAACAAGTTGTTGTCCGTGCCAGTGCTTGTGGTGGCAAGGATCGGTGCAGTTCCCTGGTAGCCGGGGAAGTTGCTTCCGGTCTTGAAAGCATCGTTGCTGGTGCTGCTGCCTGCGCCTCCAAGATAGGAAGGGCGCAGTTGCAGGTATCCATAGTTACAGGTGCTGCAATAAAACTGGTGCGGTGCCTGGTAGTACGGCGTCCACCCAAAGCCCGAGTGGAAGGTTGCGATGCCGCTCAGCGACCATCCGCCGATGGCCTTTTCTGCCCGGTTATTTTTGCCGTGGAAGATGACCGGCTGCCAGGTGCCAAACACTTTGAACGTATGGTTGACGTCAAATGCGGAACGCCCGTAGGAGTATCCGGGATTGTAGAGATATGGATCGCGCGAGTACGGACCGGAATTGGTGTCCATACTGTGCGCCCAGGTGAACTGCCCCTCCGCATAGAACGTATGCGAGAACTGATGCTTGAGTCCGGCGAGCATCATGTTATTGCTCGACCAGCCATTGCTGCCAAAGGTGTTCACGCTGTTGACCAGGGGATTCTGCGCAGCGCCCATGATATCTCCGAGCGCGGTGGCATCGTAGTTGTACATCTCGTGACGGCCTACTCCGCCCTCGTAGCCGAGATTGGCAACCACCGCGTGGCCGAAGTCGTATTCCGCGTTCAATGAGAAGTGCTCCACGTATTGGGTGGGCATGTGTCCGGGCAGGCCGCCGAGGTTTGCGTTGCCTCCCGTGGGCAGACCCGCGTTAGCAGAGCCGGCCGGGAAAAACGTGGTGATCGCACTCTTGTTCGCCGGGTAGCCGAAGATGTTAGTCGGACTGCTCGAGACTGCGTAATAAATGTTGGGGTTGATCTGTGTGGGACTCTTGCTCGAGCCCGGAACGCTGCTCGTCCCCGGTGGGTTGCCGTCGTAATTGTTGGCGTTGGCAATTTGCTCCCCGTTATAGTTCAAGCCGAAACCGCCGCGCACCACAAACTTGCTCTTGAGATACTCCGGAGCCCAATTGAAGCCGACCTCGGGGCCAAAGTTCCCCTTGGGCGCTGTCCATGCGTCGATGCCAGTTCGGAGAGTAATCCCCGACAAAAGGCTGGTGCCGCTTCCAAACGTAAGCACGCCCATGTGGTCGTCTTTGTCGTCCATGGGCCCGAAGTAGGACCAGCGCAGACCGGCAGTGATGGTCAGGCTGGGCCGAACTTTCCAGCTATCCTGGTAGAAAATGCCAAGCACATCTTCGCGGTTGTCGTTGCGGTAGCCCCCGGGAATGCCGGTGGTCGCCTGGAACGGTCCGCCCTCGGCCTCCGGAGCGTCGTTGATGAAATCCCATAGGTTGTAGAAGGTGTAGTTCGGCTTTCCAACCGGATCGTTCAGGTAGTACAGGCGCGTCAGCTCGAAACCGAATTTCATGGTGTGCGTACTCAGCACCTTGGTGGCAACGTCCTTGTAGCTGTAAGTCCATTGGTCGTAAACACCCGGAGCCCCTACGCTCAGGCCGCCGAGACCGATGTTCCCAATTGTGGTAACAGAATCCTGCGGGAGGCCAAACGGCGCCTGGGGGTTAGAGGTCAGTTCGTTGTAGCGCCATCCCGCGGCGTTGGCGCGCGCTTCGTTCAGGAAGGTCGGCGAGAAAGTGTGGTTCCAGATCAGCGAAAAGGCATCGTTCACCTGCGAGTGGTGGAAGAGGTCGTAGCCGTATCCGCCGTTGTAAAAAGTTAGCGTGTCCGGAACCCAGTAAATCGCGAAACTCAGGTGATCGTTCTGGGTTACGTCCGCGTCCAGGCGTCCGTTGTACTGCTTGAAATCGGTACTCGTGGGAGAACTGAGAGTGTACTGGGCGATATCGGCGGTCGTGGAGAGTCCATTGCCAACACCGGGATTGGAGGCGCTCACATAACTGAGGTCCTGATTGCCCAGGCCGCTGGTGAGCGGTGAACCGATATTCAAGCCGCCTGTAACGTCCTGGCAATTGCCTGCAGGGATACTCGCAGTGGCGCAGGTCGCGCCGGTGATCACCGTGCCCAGAACGTTGCCTCCTTTGTAGTTCAAAATCGTGGAGGCAATACTTCCCGACGGAGCCAGCGCATCCAGTGCCGAGGTCGTATACCATCCCGTGCTGGTCGCAGCGGTGTTCTCGTTTTGTCCCTCGTAGTTGAAAAAGAAAAACAACCTGTCTTTCCAAATGGGCCCGCCGACGCTGCCGCCAAATTGGTTGTAGCGGTCGGTGTCTCTCAGCAGTCCCCGCTGATCAGGAGTTAGCTCCTGCCCGTTCGCGCCGACCGATACCACTGAACCGGGGCCGTTCCAACGCTGGTACGCATTCAGCCCAGGCCGGTTGATTTCAGCAAAAAGACTGCCGTGAAATTCGTTGCTGCCGCTCTTCGAAGTGATCTTGGTCATCGCGCCGTCGAAGCGTCCGTCTTCGGCATCGTAGTCGTCGGTGAGGATCTGGATGCTGCCGATCGAAT
This sequence comes from uncultured Acidobacteriaceae bacterium, assembly GCA_963834565.1. Classification (GTDB taxonomy): domain Bacteria; phylum Acidobacteriota; class Terriglobia; order Terriglobales; family Acidobacteriaceae; genus Telmatobacter. Next base: position 105,601 of record CAWICF010000001.1, read on the forward strand.
CCTCGCTGGGAGTGATGATCGTCGCTCCGCCCCAGACGGCGCTCACTGTGCTGATGCCGTCCACGTTGAAGCCATTATTCTCAAACTGGTTGCCGTTGGTGTTGGCCGATGGGCCGTTTTCCGTGGCAAAAATGCTGCTGGTGTTGCCCAAATTTCCGCCGCCGCCCGACGAGGCTCCGCTCTGCGTTCCGGGAGCTTGGAATCCGTTGCCGCTGCCCTGGTGCGATCCGTCGGCAAGTGTCCCGGGCGCCAGCTGAATCAGGCTGGTCGCGTCACGCTCGAAGACCGGCATGTGCTGGATCTCGTTTTCCGTGACGGTTTGTCCGTTATTCACGGTTTCCGTGTCCAGAGCCGAAACCGTCGAGGCGTCGACCGTAACTGTCTGCGTTGAAACACCAATCTCCAACTGGACGTTTACGGCGTTGGCCTGCTCGGGAATCAGTTGCAGATTGTTAAGAACCTTCTGCTGGAAGCCATCCCTCACAACCGTAAGGTTGAAGTGGTCGGCAGGAAGCGCGTTGAAGTTGAAGACGCCAACGGGATCGCTGGTGGTGGTCCTTGTTTCGTTGGTTCCGATGTCGGTCAGGGTCAACGTCGCCCCTGGGATCACTGCGCCGGTCGGATCGGTGACCGTGCCTTGGATCGAAGTCCGGAACTGGGCGCGTGCTGGCACTGTGGCAAGGAAAAGAAGCACGAATGCCAAGGACCACATTGACCCTGGCGTTGCCTTAAGCGGAGTTCTTCGCATTTGGGTGCATCTCACGCCAAGATTCTGCATAGTTTTGCTCTCCTGAAGACTGCATAGGGTTGGTTCGGAAATGAAGGCCCGCGTTCCAGCGAGATTCTCTTACGGGAATTTGCTCAATCGATTGCGCCAAGGAGCGTACGTTGCTGCTCCAGGGAAGAGTCTGACAAACAGAATCTTTTTCTCTGAACGCCGGGCCCCCTTGTGGAGCCGGCAAGCCATTGGATCCGCGAATGTTTCAGCGTTTCCCGGCGCGTGGAGAAGCAGATCCGAATTGGGCGATTTCGCCGGCGTCTGCACGACAGGATCTCGCGAATTAACCCCTGTTCGTTTCACCGGAAAACGAACCACCGCCTAATGTTCTTCAGATGCTTGGAAGTTTCAATGAGGTACGCAGAAAGGCGAAATTCTTTGCGAGCTGCGCGGATTGATCCCCCTCAGAGCTGATTGATCCACCCCTCAGAATTGGGGAGCAAGCACCTGAACCTGCGCCAGGCCAACACCGATTCCCGGCGCGTGGCGGAAAATGATGCGAACCTTCTGCGTCGTGATTGGGGCGATTGTGATTGTGTTGACCCGGCATGCCGCTGGTCTTCTAGGATGAACCGAAGTTGGATGAGCTGCACTCCACGTGCCATTCACGTCGTAATGAACGGCATAGCTCTCGGGAGCCTCCACGCCTCGCTCATCGGCGTATAGAAAGAGCCGGACTGCGCCGATGGTTTGCGGTTTATCAAAATCGATTTGAAACCAATCTTCCGAGGCCCAGCTTCCGCGCGAGGTCCATTTGTCGCCGTACTCGGAGTCGTACCAGCAGAGTCCGTCGAGCGCGGCAGCGGGGCTGTCGTATTTCGCGGTAAACGAGGCCTCCGCTTTGGGGAACTTCGCGCCATCGGCATTCGCCGAGACAATCACTTCATAGGGCTGCGCGTCAGCCTGTCTCTTCGGCAGCGGCGCGGTCAGCTTGCCAAGCTGCGGAGAGCGCGCAGCGACCTGCCCGTCGATCAACAGCAACAGCCCACGACCGATACCATAGCGCGAGCCTTGTTTGTCCCAGACGATTGAGATCTTGTGGTTGCGGTAGGCCACTCCGTCGAGCGCAAAGTACTCCCAATCCGCCGGCGCAAGCGGATTGATGGTGATGGTTGCTTCGTCTGCGGGCCGCAGACCGGCCAGACCCGTGATAACGTGATCGATATACGACGAGTGAAAATAGTCGAGCCCCGGCCACTCGTCCTGCACCCACTCATCCTTATCGGGATGATGCGCCTCGGCCAGATGCGGCTTGCCCTCCTTATATTGAGTTCGCGCGTACCGCTCGAGCAGCATGAAGTAGTGCTCGCGTGTGACTTCGCCGCGATGGTCGTAGTCATTCAGCAGCCGCGCCGCTGCCGAAAGGATGCGCGCCGTGTGAAATGGCCAGGACTGGCCGTTGTGCCGGCACGCGTGGTAGATGACGTGGAACCACGGATCCACGCGCTCGGCCGTCGCCGGCCCGAACGGCGCATCAAAGCACTCCAGCGATAACAGGAACTTCCATGCAGCGGCGAAACGCTCTTCGTCCGCGGGCAGCCCATAACGCCAGGGAACGTAGCCTGTCAGTTCTCGCCCGTGACCCGCGCCATGCAGTTGCGGCTGGTAGCCCACGCCGCCATTGCGGTCAGAGTTTGTCTCCCAGATCCTGCTCCATGCCCGGATTGACTTCTGCTCCTGTGAGTCACCCTCGGAATACTCATCGTAGCGCCAGCGATGAACGAAGAACTGCCGCTCGTCATCCCACAGATCGCGCTGGGTATTCCGCCTGAGCAGAGCGGCCTTTTGCGCAAACCGATCGGCAAGTTCGGTTCTCCCGGCAAGCGCCGCAAGCCATCCAATGGTCTGCGCCTCGGCGTACAGCACGGCATTGATGTCGGGGCGATAACCCGCGCCGCCGCGAATCTTGTAGCCTTCAATGCCGCGCAACTGCTCAGAGAGCTGACACGAAGCAAGATTGAATTCGCCGCCCATGTCACGGCCCGTGTTCCAGAAGAGTTGCCGCTCCGGATCGTAACCGTTGTCATGGGGATACTCGACCCATCCACGTTCCCACACTTCGTAGTTGTCCACATATTTGTCGAGCAGCGACGAAGCAACATCATGATCGCCGTGGACCAGCCCCATCTGCCACGCCGACCATGCGGCTGCAAAACCATAATTGCGCGGCTGTGCGCCATCCGTCAGCATCCAGTAGCGCGCGTAGTCTTGTGCATACTGGCGCGTCTTCAGCCAGCGAATCTCTTCAAAGTGCAGGTCTGCCGCCGATGCAATTGCGTTGTAGCGGCCGGCCCACTCCAATCTGTCGGCGTTGGAGAATTCAGTAAAGATGTAGCCGGTCTCCGGCGATGCGTAGCGCAGGTGCTTGGTCAGCACTTCGGCGCGATAGTAGTAAATCTCGTCGATTTGGCGATGCGGGCTCTCCCACATGGGAAGATTGGCGCCGTACCAATCCCAGTCTCGATTGGTCCAGAACGTCCACCGCGTGAGCTGCTTTTCCGGATCGAGAATCGAGGGCGCGGTCTGCGTTTCCGCACGGGCGGCGGGAAGACCGAGCGCCGCGACCGATACGGCGCCCGCCTGGCAGAATTCGCGTCGCGTCCAGTTCATTGCGGAAGACCATGAACCCTCGCCAGTGCAATAGAAGCGCTTCTGGCCGGATTGATACCGATCATATAGGACGTTAATCGTCCGAGGCCGCCAACCATCTTCTCAGACAAAATCGCCCGGCGAGCTTCACGGAGCGCTGACCGGGCGATGCTGAGGTTGCTTCCCACCTAGAATTCGAAGCGACCTCCAATCTGGATTTGTCGCGCTCCGGATGAGAGCCCGCCCGGAGTCGATGTGGTCAACTGGCCGAAGTTGCTGGAATTGACCGTGGCCACAACGCCAGTCAGGTTGGTGTGGTTGAGCGAATCGAATGCATCCATGCGCAACTGGAAGCTCCGCTGCTCGCCGAGCGTAAAGACCTTCTTCAAGCTCAGGTCCAGGTCCTCGTAGCCTGGTGCGTATTGGCTGTAGCGCTGCAGGTTGCCGGGTACAGACTGGGCATTCGATGACTTGCCGGTGAGAGATCCCGATGCCGGAGCATTCAGCACGTTGGTGTATGCCGGCATGCTCTCGTATTGCGAGAAGTTATTCGCGCAATTCGACGAAAACCCATTCGGCAAGTTGGCAATGCACGGGTTCAGGTACTGATGTGTCAGTCCGGTTCCAAACTTGCGGTAGCCGGGAACGTACTTCGGCCCGGCCGCCCAATTGGGCCGGTCTGCGGGATAGGATGAGGCCGAGTTGGTCACGTTGATGGGCAGTCCGCTTTGCGTGGTCAGAATTCCGCCCAGTTCCCAACCGCCGAGAATTTCGCGCGCAACATATCCCTGGGTGTGCGTCCATTCGGTCAGCGGCAGCCTCCAAATCCCATTGATCGTCATCCTATTCCGGATATCGAACGGAGCCGGTCCGTAATCGTTCTGCGGATTGGCATTGTCTTGCACTTCCGTCGGCTGCAGCAGATCGGCATCGCCGCGAGATAAGGCTTTGCTCCAGGTGTAGGTACCGCCCACTTCGAAACCGTGCCGCAGGGGCTTGGTCAATTGTGTCTCGAGCCCGTTGAAGTTGCTGCGATCTCCTCCCTGGAACTGGTAGAAGGTGCCGAATGTTGGTTCAGGCGCAACGTCCGTCGTCCGGTTCACCAGGTTCTGCGTCTCAAAGAAATTCAAGTGCGTGCCCCGCGTCTCAATTAAATCGGCCTTGGCCACCAAACCGTAGGGCAGTTGGTACTCCGCACCCAGAAAGTACTGGAGACTTGTGGGGTCGGGAAAATATCCGGCCACATTTTCGAATGCAATATTCGTGCCGAGCGCACCCGCTGCCTGCAGCGCCTGCAGGTCCTGGGTATACAGGGCGCCGTTCACGGGATAAGCCAATCCAACAGACTCTGCCTGCGCCTGGTTGACAGTAAAGTTCAGCGGCTCCACGATGCCGTTCGATGCGGGCAGGCCATAAACATCCACCGGGCCACCGTAGATCGTGTGGTTGACGGCGTACCTTCCTGCTCCGCCGCGAACTACTAACTTCGAATTAAATGGTGCGACCCACGCAAAGCCAAAACGCGGCTGAAAATTCGAGTAGGTTGCGTTGTACATCGAGTTGGACGGGCGGAACGGCCCGAAGCCGTAACCGAGCTGCGGATTATTCGGGTCGATACCGCGATTGTAAACGCGGCCCTGGATCTCCTGCGGCACCGTGTAGTAGTCATAACGAAATCCGAGATTCAAGGTCAGGTCTTTCGTCACGCGGTAATCGTCCTGAACATACCCTCCCATCTCCCAGGTGGTCCAGCCAAACTCAACATAGCCGGCCGGCATCGAGATAACCGAATCGAGCACCGAATCCGGTTGATTCTGAGAGAAGTCCCAGCCATTCGTATAGGTAAGCGTCGCTGTTGCAAATTTGAAGCGCGACGCGAAGGTCCTTTCCGCGATACCGCCGAACTGCAGCGAGTGCTTGCCGTGAACGAAAACCACTCCTTCTTCAACCGACATGATGTTGCCGTGCTGCGGAAACGTCGTGCCGCCCTGTGAACTGAAGCCGTCATAAGTCAGCACCGGCAGGTTCTCGTAGATGCCGTCCTGAATGCGGCTCAATTTGAGCTCGTTGAAGCCAAAGCGCGTGTTCGCCGTCCACTGGGTGCCGATGTGCGTGTAATTCCCGTTAAACGCATCCATGTGGCCGGAGTAAGTCTCTTTCGCGGTCGGAATGTAGTTGGGGATCAGTTCGTAAGGACGGGCCCGAATATAACGCGCATACACCTGGTTCTTCGGGTTGAAGTAATAGTCGAAGCGGGCTACGGCGTTGCCGTCGTCCTCCACATTCGCGCCCAGCCCCTGGTACGTTCCTACCAATGCGGTAGGGCTCGAAGAAGGCTGCGAAATGGTCGGAACCAGCGCGAACAGCGGTGCGTACACGGGGTTGTAGCATGCCGCGGTCTGAGAGCTGTTATTGGGGTTCGTCACCGTGCACGAACTCGAGAAAAAATACGGCGTCAGGACTGTGCCCGAAACTGTCTCTCGTTGGGAAAGCCGGCCGCCGGTGTAACTGCCAAAACCGAACAGCTTATCCTTGAGAATGAAGCCGCCCACCGAGCCGCCGTATTCATTGAAGACCTTGCCGGGCTTGATCGTAGCGAATTGCGTTCGCGCGTCGTAGTCGGATGTCTCGTTGATCTCATAGAGCGAGCCGTGATAGGTATTGGTGCCGCTCTTGGTGATCAGATTGATATTGCTCGAAAGCGTATTCCCGATGGTCGCCGGGGCAATGCCCTTCGTCAATGAAACCTCGGCAATCGCATCGTTGTTCACCGTATTGACGATGTTCGGTCCCTGGTAGAAATTGAATGCCGTGAACTCCGGATTGGAACTGGCGTTGGTTCCATCCACTGTCAGGTTGTAGCCGACTGAAGCCAGGCCGTTCACGTTCAATCCGCTTCCCTGTGGGCTGGTTGAGGCCGCAGTGGTGGTTGAAAGCGGCTTGATTGTCGCAGTATCCAGCGGCAGTGTCGTCGTCCAATCCTGGTGCTGCACCGGCAGAGTGTTCAGATCGGTGGCGGGCAGAACCTGTTCCTGGTCCGAAGTGACGGTCTGCATCGCCTCTACGTCGCTGCCATTCACTTGCACAGTTTCTGTCTGCTGGGCGACGGTCAGATGGATCGGAATGTCAGCCGTCGCTGAGGTATTCAGCTGCAGCCCCGTCATGGCTTCTGACTTGAAGCCTGCGTGCGACACCGTCAGCTGGTAGCGTCCAACGACCACAAACTCAAAGTGGAAACTGCCATCCGCCTCGCTGGTCTCCTGACGGATGACGCCGTTGTCGCTGTTCTTCAGGATCACCGTCGCACCCGGCACCACGGCGCCCGTTGTGTCCATCACCGTTCCGGTCACGGTTGCCGTCGTCACCTGTGCGCGGATTGAAACGGAACCGTAGACCAAAAACAGCAGAAGAGAGATTGCCTCAAGAATTCTTTTCATGCGATACATGCATTGCCTCCGAATTTGGTTGTCACCCGTAGTCCTGGTTCGCATTCGATGCAAACGGCGCGGCTGCGCAAGAAGCCAAAATGAAAACGGAAGAACTGTAGAAAGGCTTGTGTACGCTTGTCAAGTACAATATGTCGACATATCGTATATTGCTGCATCGCGGCGCGCCTCCGAGCCTGAATTGGCTTTCCTCCGTAACCTCAGTTGCGCGAATCTGCCGTGGTTCTTATTTCCTCGTGAACTGCGAAGAGCAACTCGACAGATTCCTTAAGGGTTCCTGGCAAATCGCTACAAAAAGTAGCACTTGTTTTCAATAACTGTCAAGAGTTTTCAACTTGTGCCATTGTCTGCGGAATATTCACAAATTCTCCCATTATTTTCAGCTGGTTACGGAGCCAAAATGGGGCCTGGAACTGAAGGTATTCAGCCTGTTTTCACACAAATGAAGAGGCGCGAGCGGTGTGCTGGGCACGCAGTTTGAAATTCGAAATCAATGGAATTTGCTCGAGCGAACGCTATAGAGAGCGAACCAACTCAGCAGAAGATGGCTTTCTGGCCAGGCGCCTCGCCCCGATCAGCAGCACGATCGCAATTGCCAGATAGACGATGGCGGTCGCGCTCAGGCATGCGCTCATTCCGAAACGCACCGAGGCGACGCCAATGCAAAGTTGCGCCGCTGCCCCGCCCAGCCAGCCCAGCGAATTCATGATTCCCAACGTCGCGCCGCGCCGCTCGATTGGCGTCACGTCATAGAGCGCGGCCCAAAGATTCGAGTCATACACTCCCTTGAAGAATCCGAAGCCGATCATCGCGGCGAGCACAGCCGCCGCGGCGGTGGTCCAACCGGAGAGAAAAAGAAAGGGAACGCCGCAAAAGAGCCCGGCCGCCTGCACGCGCATCCGCGCACTCTTGTCATCCCGTCGACGCTGGACTAACGCATCGGCCCATGCGCCGCCACTTACAACTCCAACAATCGAAGCGATCTGCAAGTAGGCCGAGCCATTCAAACCAGACATGGTGAGGCTCATGTGGAAGTGCCGGAAGAGATAGGTCGGCATCCACACCGTAAAAATCATCGCCACAAAATTTGCGCCCACGAAGACGCCGGCAAGCATCCAGGCTGCGCGGTTACGCGCAAACTCGCGCAGTCCTTCCATCAACTTGCCACCTGTTTGCACCTTCCCGGCCGCGGCGTCTGACATGCCGCGCATCGGCTCCTTTAGCACGATCCAGAGAATTGCCGCCAGCGCAACGCCCACTGCGCCAAAGAACCGGAAGCCGGCGCGCCACCCGTAAAACTGCCCAATGTACCCAGCCAGCGCGCCGCCAGCGATGCTGCCGACGTAGACACTGGACTGATGCAGCGACATGGCGCGAGAGCGCGTGTCCACACCGTGATAGTCGGCAATCATTGAAAGCGCAGCGGGAAAATAAAACGCCTCACCCAGTCCGCCAAGCGCGATTCCGGCGGCAAGCCCAAGAAAGTTGGTCGCATAGGTGGTTCCGACAGCGGTGAACGACCAGAAAAGCAGCGCGCCGAGCACCAGTCCGCGGCGCGGAACGCGGTCGCAAATCAGCCCCGCCAATGGGCCAAAAATCGCATACGCGCACATAAACGATGCGCTCAGCACCGAGAGCCCCGCGTCGGTCAAATGGAACTCGCCGCCCAGCAGCGGGAAAACCGTAAAGATGAGCTGCCGGTCGGCATAGTTCAGGAAACAGACGCACCACAGCATGGCCACAACCAGCCACTTGTAGGTGCCCGTCGGTGTCATGGGTTTGAGGCTTGGACGCGGGATTCGAAGATCTCGGGCAAGTGCTGGCGCAGTGTGGTTTCACGCCGCCAATGGTCGTATTCGTTCAGACGTTCCCGCTGGCTCGCCTGGATGTGCGCAGACATCGCCTTCATGGCTGCATCGCTGTCCTGAGCCGCCACGGCGTTCAGAACCTGCTGGTGATATTGATGAATGCTCTCGAGCTGCTCCGCATTGTGCCCGCGCCGGCGAATGGCAAATACGCGAATGAGCAGCCGCGTGTCGTGCAGGATCTTCTGAATTCGCGAGTTCCCGGTCATGCTCATCAGCAGTGCATGGAACCCGAGATCGCTTTCGATAAACCGTCGATTCTGCTCCTCATCAAGCTCGGGCAACTTTCGCTCGTCCAGTTCCTTCTTGAGCACCAGGAGCTGATCCAGCATGTACTGCAGCCGGTCCCGGTCGGCCGGCCGCAACGGAAAACTGGCCACGCGGCCCACCGAGTACACTTCCAGCGCTTCGCGAAGCTCATAAAGCTCGATAATATCCTCGCGTTCGAGCTGGGCAACCACCATGCCGCCGTTCCGGTTCTGCTCCAACAGGCCTTCGGCATCAAGCTGTTTCATCGCCTCGCGGATCGGGGTACGACTGCTACCCAGTTCTTTAGCGAGTACCAGCTCGCTCACTCCCGCACCGGGCCCCAAAACGCCCTCGGACACCAGTTTCTTGATGTGCCGGTACGCGCGCTCCCTTACCGATAGCTCATTCGTGTTCTGACGCTTGCTTTTTCGCCTTTCCATGGCAGAAGAAATAGTACACCTTTCATACATTTGCGCGTTGTCGACAGATGGGCACCCTCGAAAGCACTGGGACGACAGTCGAAATCCGGGTCTGGATGACAGAATATCTCTGTGTCCTCAGTATGTCGACATATGAACGACAATTTGATATAGTTCCCATTTTGCACTCCTTGGCCTTCATCCGGCGGCCATTCAAGTGGCGCCCGCGGCCATTGACGGAGAGAAGTTCGGGAAGTGCTTTCCCCGGAAAGGAGCCCTGACCCGGGATGACGGAAAAATTGGTTCACGGCCTCTACGCAGCCGTTCTAACTCCTCGCCGGCCTGACGATTCTGTCGACGAAGCGGGGTTCGCGCGTGTCCTCGAATTCCTCATTGAACGCGGCGTCTCCTCCTTCGCTGTAAATGGAGCAACAAGCGAATTCTGTCTCACATCGCGTGAAGATTTGATGACCGTCTTCGCCGTGCTTCGTAAAACTGCCCCTCATGCAACTGTTCTGTGCGGCGTCGGGGCGGCCGGAACCGCGGAAACCATCGAATTATCGCGCATCGCTGCCGGAGAAGGCGCGCGAATTCTCCTGCTCCCCATGCCATATTTCTTTCCTTATCAGCAACAGGACCTTGAGGAGTTTTCGCGCACGGTCGCAGGCGCGGTCACGCTGCCTGTTCTCCTTTACAATTTGCCTGACTTCACCTCTGGCCTCGACGCCGAGACAGCCTGCCGCATCATTCGCGAAGTTCCGAACGTCATTGGCATCAAAGACTCCGGGCATTCGCTGGACACACTGCGGTTGCTTACCTCCGATCAGATTCCCTGCTGCCGAATGGTCGGGAACGACGGACTGCTGGTTGAAGCTTTGCGCCAAAACGTCTGCGACGGTGTAGTCTCCGGCATCGCCTGCGTTCTTCCGGAACTCACGCGAGCGATTCTCGAGGCAGCCGGTAACAGGGACAACGACAATTTGAATCAACTCTCGGGGATGCTGGATGCACTGAAGGAAGAGCTGAGTCAGCTTCCCGTTCCCTGGGGGCTCAAATGGATCGCGGAAGCCCGCGGGATACTACACGCCCAGTTTTCGCAACCTCTTGCTGCTCAACGCATGCAGCAGGGTCGCGAACTGATGGCCTGGTACCACCAGTGGCAAGCTAGTCTCTCAAACTGCAGCTCGTCTTTGGCGCTTATTCGATAGGCCGCCTGCAGCCACTGTCGTGGAATGCCTCGCAGGATGTGAATCCCAGATTTTAGCGAAGATTAGGAGACACGCGATACGCTTCAACCGTCGAAGTGAGAGGCGTACCCTGGACCGAAGACACTTTGAGCAATTGATGCCATATTTGATCGCTGCCTTCCAGCGCTACTCGACAGACGGCGCACCTCCATTTCGAGCGCTGGTTCTCGATGCTCCGAACGACAAGCGTCTTTATTCAGTAGACGACCAGTACATGATTGGAGATCGCATGATGGTTGCGCCGCTCTTTGCCGGTGAACCGTCGCGCAAGGTCGTCCTTCCTGAAGGCGGTTGGCATGATTTCTGGAGTGGCGCTCCAATGAGCGGCGGCACGGAATTAACTGTCCCGGCGTCCACCGATCGCATCCCCATCTACGTGAAAACCGGCAGCATCATTCCGTGGGCTGACGTCGGGCAATGCGCAGGTGCTGCAGAAACACGGCGCATCACAGCGCGCGTCTACGGCGATGGCTCGATTCCGTTTGCCCTGGATGCTGACAAAACGAAACTGCGTCTGAGCTGGAGCCATGGGCACGGGAGCGAGGATGGCACGATTGATTACGTGGTGCACACCTGGCAAGAATTCGCGTAACACCCAGGTTCCGGATTGGCCCAATATACAACTATCCGCATTGCCCGCCATGCGTCCGCACCCTTGTGGATGGGCATCCAAATCTATCCTGTTGAAATAGACACACGAATTCCTTGACGCTTGCCGACCCGCGGGTCTCCTGACCGGACTCATTCAATCGCCCGCGGCGATAGTTCCGTACGGCCATCCATCAGACATCGGGTTGCCGGGCGAATCGTCATACGTCGGCGACACTGCGAATCTTCATCAGTGCAATGTGTCTAATCCCCAGGCTCGCGGATGCTTAGGCAAGACCAATCTCGCTATTTAGCAATAACAGCCAGTTTCGGCTGCGTACCAAAGTAATTAGACGTTAGCGCCAATTCCATCTCCCACATCCATTTCGAAGTCGATACAGCTGATGTGCGATTCCTAATGTGAATCGTCCTCGCATGGTTTGCCGAGTGCGAATGTGAACCACCAGATCACATTTCATGTCGGACGCGACTTGACCACTCCACTCGTTCAGTAACGAGCCAGCAGTGACCCAGGATTACTGATCACTTACGTCCGAGCAGAGATTGAACCAGCAGTTGAACGCGGCTTAACTCGATCGTGCCGCAAAGGGAGCCTCGCCCGTGAATCGCATTTCTGACTATGACCGCCGCGCCGAGAATCTTTTGCCCTTTCTCCGTCGATTCGCAAACCAGGTGGCGCCTTCGACGCCGGGAAACGTTCGTAGCTATGTGTTCGCCTTAGGGGTACTCATGCTGACGACCGCGACGAGCAGGCCGCAAAGCCTGTTCCCTGCGACATCGATAAATTCTTCGGCTGCACAACAAGTTGTCACAGTTACTGCCACTGCGGCGGGAAGGGTCGATCACGCTGCGATTCTTACTCTCGGTCAGACGGGGCTTGACTTCACCATTCCGCAATCTCCGGAATCAAGCTGCGCCGGAGTCACATTGACTGTCGGCGGCGCTGTGCCAGGTTGCGGCCAGTCAGTGGAGTTTACTCCGACAGCGCCGGGAATGCGCATCGGCGCCGTTGAACTCTTCGACGCAAGTGGGGATCTGCTTGGCGAAACATTGATCTCCGGGACAGGCGTCGGCGGCCTGGCAGTTCTTCTGCCTGGCAACGTGACTCCAGTGGCCGGCGATGGGAATTATCTCGATCCGGTGGTGGATAACATTCCTGCGTTGAGCGCGGAGCTTTCCTCTCCGACGAGCGTGGCAAAGGACGGAGCCGGCAATTTGTACATTGCCGACAGCAATCACAACCGAATTCGCGTGGTGAGCGCAGCGACAGGACAGATTTTAACGATCGCTGGAACGGGAACGGCGAGCTACACAGGCGACAACGGAGCAGCCGCGAGCGCCACCCTGAATGCACCGGCGGGCATTGCCCTCGACGGCGCCAGCAATCTCTACATCGCCGATACAGGGAACAACGCCATTCGCCGAGTCGACGCGGTTACGCAGGTGATCACGACCGTCGCGGGAAATGGCTCAGGCCTTCCCGGATTCGCAGGTGACGGATCGGGCGCAACCTCGGCAGCCGTCTTGCTCAATGGTCCAGAGGGAATCGCCGTGGATGTTGGTGGCGATCTTTACATCGCCGACACCAACAACCAGGTCATTCGTGAGGTGTCCGTGGCCACGGGCGAGATCAACACCGTGGCCGGCGAGTATTTCGGCCCATTCGGCGCGGGCTTCGGCGGTTATAACGGGGACGGCAAGCTGGCAACGATGGCGACATTGAACCTTCCCTATGCCGTCGCATTCGACCAGGCAGGCGACATGTTCATTGCCGACAGCGCGAATAATCGCATCCGCATGGTGAATGTTGCCACCCATGAGATTGCGACCGTTGCCGGCGACGGAACGGCGGGATCAACCGGGGATAACGGCGCTGCCACCCAAGCCGAACTGAACGCGCCAACAGGGATCGCCCTCGATGCGGCCGGAAACCTCTATATAGCGGATACGCAAAACAACAGGATTCGCAAGGTCAATGCTGCAAGCACGTACATCAATACGTTGGCGGCAAGCGGCGGAGAGTATCTGACGGGCGTCGGCGACTTGAAGAACACAGTGTCCATCAAGGGACCGCAGGGCATCTTCGCCGATTCGAATGGCAACCTGACCATCGCCAATACACTCAGCATGCAGGTGTGGGAGATTCAAGGCAACCTGGCGGCACTTGACTTCACGGCAACGCGGGTGCGCCAGGGAAGCTTATCTGCGCCGCTCTTTCAAACCGTGGAAAACGACGGCAACGATGTGGCCAGCCCATTGGCGTTCACCGAGATCGACTCTTCGGCCAACGCACAGGTGGATACCTCGATCGGGCAGGGCGCCTGCTCGACCACGCAGCCGCTTGCGGTCGATGGCGAATGCACGATCGGCGTGATCTTTTCTCCAGCCGCCACTCCCGTATTGACAACGAACACGACTGAAGCGGGGACAATTTCGGCCGCTTATGCAACAGTCGCCGGAACGAGCGGCCCCAACTCGCCGCTCGCGATTGTCGCTGTCGGCGTGGCGGAGCCGTTGAACTCGACAACCACGACGGTGACAGCGGCTCCTGATCCATCGCTCTTCGGGCAACCTGTCGTCTTTACCGTCCAGGTGACGACGGGAGCCGGTACAGGCGCGCTTACCGGAACGGTTACCATCACTGACAACTTCGCAGGAAATAGTGTGACACTCGCCTCCGGGCTGGCGGTGAATGCATCCGGGGGTGCGACCTTCTCGATTACAACGCTGCCCGTGGGCGCACACTGGGTCACTGCGGCATATAGCGGTGACTCGGCTCACTCGCCGTGCAGCTCAACCGACAACGGCGTCGCTCCCTGGAACCAGATTGTGGAAGAGCAGACCAGCGTAGGCCTCACCACAACCGCCAACCCGTCGCTTGTGGGCCAGAGCGTGACTTTCACAGCGACTGTGACTGCGCCCGACGGCGGAGGCCTGATGCCCGACGGCACCGTGTCGTTCCTGGATGGCGCCACCACGCTCTTTACGGGCCAACTCAATGCTGGCGTCATCACCTTCACCACGTCGACTCTGACAAATGGTCTCCACTCGATCACTGCCGTCTATAGCGGCGACATCTCCAAGGAGATTCTTGGTGAGACCTCAACGGCGATCAATCAGGACGTCCAGCAGATGGCAACCATCACAGTCACGACTTCGGCGAGCCCGTCGAACTATGGAACTCCGGTGACGTTCACCGCGACGATTGTTTCGAGCGCGACGGTTGCCGCGGGCGGAACCGTCAATTTCTACGACGCCAACATCAAAATCGCTTCGGGCACGCTCAGCGGAAGCAGCCCTGACGTTGCGCAATTTACAACGGCGGCGCTGGCGGTGGGCACGCACTCCATCACCGTCGCGTATGGCGGCGATAACTACAATACAGCCGCGAATTCTGTGGCGCTCACGCAGGTGGTCGACCAGACTGTCACATCCGACGCCATCGCCGCCTCTCCAATACCGGGGATCGCAGGCACTGCGGAGACAATTACCGCCACCGTGACTGTTACCAGTGGAGCAGGAACGCCGACGGGACTGGTGACCTTCACCTCGGGAACAACAGTACTGGGCACGGCAATTCTGAGCGCGACTGGAATAGCATCAATCAGCCCGATCCTCGGGCCAGGCAGCTACTCGATCATCGCCACATATGCGGGCGACACCGACGACGGCTGGAGCAAATCCCCGCCACTCGCACTGACGGTTGCGCAGGCGCAGACGACAACAGTTGTGACTGCCGTTCCCAATCCGTCGTCGTGGCTCGGGGCGGTCACATTCACGGCAACGGTGACTGGCACTGGCGCGATGCCGACGGGAACGGTTGACTTCTTCGCCAATGGAACCCTGATTGGAGCGGGAACACTCAATCAAAATGGGGTTGCAACGCTGACGTATGCGAACCTTGCCATCGGGACTTACCCAATCACGGCGACCTACCTGGGCGACACCAATGACGCGGGAAGCACATCGGCCGCAGTCAGTCTGACCGTGGGGAAAATTCCCACATCGACAGGCATAGGCAGTTCCACAACGGCCGGAGGAAATCCGCAGCTCAATCTTGTTGCCACAGTGGTTGCCAACGTAGGGCCGGTGCCGACAGGAACAGTGACGTTCTCGAACGCACAGACAACGCTTGGAACGGCGACGCTCGATGCCACTGGCGTGGCCTCGCTAACTTTGAATCTGCCTGCGGGCACCTACGTTGTCGAAGCCGTTTATAGCGGAGATGCAACGCACCTGGGCTCAACCTCAGCGCCCATCACAGTAACCACCAATCCCGTTGACTTCACTCTCAGCGCTTCTCCAGCCACTGTGACCATGAAGAGCTCGCAATATGCGGAGCTCGGCGTGATCATCAGCTCAGTTGGCGGATTTACTGACACAATTGGCCTTGGTTGTGTCGCGCTCCCGCCGGGGGTGAGCTGCCACTTCTCCAGCCCGTCAGTACAACTGTCCGCGAACGGAAATGCGACTGCGCAGCTGACCATCGATACCAACTCGCCGCTGACTGGCGGATCGATGGCAATGAGTGGCCGCGCGGGAGGTGCGAACGCGCGCCAGGCCGTGATCTTCCTGCCCTTCGCCTTGCTGTTCGGCTGTATCTTCTGGCGGTTGCGTCCGCGGAGTATTGCACCGCTCACGATGCTTCTCCTTGCGGTGGTTTCGGCAGCGGCAATCTTCACGATGGGTTGCAACGGCATCAGCACCACGAGTGCCCCGCCAGGCAACTACACGATTCAGATTGTTGCATCGGGCGCCAACACGGGCGTGGTCGAATACCAAAGCGTATCAATTGCGATCACCCAATAACACCGCAGCATTCGGTGATACTCAGCCGCCGGGAGAGGCAAGGCGATGAATCCAGTATTCAACAAATGGTCGTCAGCTGATTGGAGAGCACGCGCCGCTACGGCAGCAGCCAGTCTATCTGCGCTTCTTGCTTTCTATCCAGGTCTCGCCTGTACCGCTCGCGCTCAGGCTGCCTTCGCGGGTGAGCGTGGCGGCCTGGCCATTTCGGCAGGCGCCACGGCTTCGGGGAATTACGTCCAATATGGCGAACGCAAGATGATTGCCGTAACAGGATTCGTTGATGCAGACACACGGCGGCGTCTGGGCGTCGAAGCCGAGGGCAGATGGATGGAGTTTCGTCAAACGGCGAACGTCCACGTGGAAACCTACTCGATTGGAGCGCGCTACCATTTTGCTCTCGGTCGCTTTCAACCTTATGTGAAAGGACTGGCCGGGTTCGGCAATTTCAATTTTCCTTACAACCTGGCTACCGGCCGCTATTTGGTGGCCACCGGCGGAGGCGGACTCGATATCCGTATTGCACGCGGAGTTTACATCCGCGCCGCCGACGCGGATTATCAGTACTGGCCACAGTTTACCTTCGGCGCAATGTCAACCCTAAGCGCGAGTGCTGGGATTCGCGTGCGCGTCTTTTGATGGCCCGCGTATAGCAGTCAACGCAGCCTGCGATTACGCGCTCTATCTTGAGTAGCGCAGCCTCTTAATGCAGGTCTGAGAGGACCTCCCAGACCGCATGCAAAGGCGCAGCAGGTTGCTATCCCATGCGGTTGCCAACAAGATCTTCAAAGCGAATGCGCATTTGGTTGGTGAGAGCAACTTGGGCTTTGTCCGCCAAGCGGCCGACGCTCCGGGCGCGTTTTCGGTTGCCTTCGTACCAGACGAGATAAAAGTTCTGGCCGGGTGGAAGGTCAACCAGTTTTTTCGGTGGGAAACTGTACCCTGCGGCGCAGCGAAGATAAAGCCGGGCAGAAGTGTTCGCCATCGAAAATCCCCGGGGGTTAAATACTCAGCGGCCGGCGATTCTTAACAGATTATCGTAACAGTGTCCGTATCTTATTGATTCTAAGGATGGCGGAGAGAGGGGGATTCGAACCCCCGGTACAGCTTTTGACCGTACAACGGTTTAGCAAACCGCCGCCTTCAGCCACTCGGCCATCTCTCCGTGCTCTCCGATTATACCGGAACCCCATTTCCTCTGCCCGGACGACTCTCCTCCAACACGAGATGAGCCTGCAAGGCGCTTCGATTGCGCGCCTACCGGCGCGGCGGCAGAAGCGGGAAGCCTGGCCGCAGGTGCTCTGGCACCTGAAGATCTCTGCTCGCCAGTTGCGAAGGAGGCGAACTGTATCTCTTCGTCCAATCGGCGTTTTCGAGTTCCCGTTGCTGCTGACGAATACGCGCCTGCTTTTCCCTCTCAAACTGCGCTCGGCTGTTCCTGAGCTCGATCCACTGCAGCATGTCCTGCTGGGTAACCGTTGCGCGTCTCTTTTCACAGCGCCAGCACTTCACGAGGAACCCTCGATCGAAGTCCACCCCAGGCATCTCATAGATCATCCAATCGTGCAACCCGAAAAGACATTTCATCGAGTGTTTCATGGCCGATCATCTTACCCCGATGCTGTCTCGAATGCAAGGGAGCCGATCGAACCTTCGCCGCACCACGACAAATCCGGCTCGTTCCGCCTGCTGCAAATTCCAACGCACCAAACACCAATCTCCGACTAGCTGCACATACTATAGACACATCCATGTTTCCCGTCCGCAACTCGGCCCGGCGAAAATTGATGCTCGTTCCCCTCGTCGCCGCTACCTATTTCATGGTCTCCGGCGGGCCATACGGCATTGAGGACATCCTCGGAGGCGCGGGTTTCGCCTGGGCCATCGTCATTCTTCTTGTCCTTCCCATCATCTGGAGTCTTCCCACTACCCTCATGATCGGCGAGCTCGCCTCCGCTATCCCGGCCGAGGGCGGATTCTACGTTTGGGTCCGCCGCGGCCTCGGGCCGTTCTGGGGATACCAGGAAAGCTGGCTTTCTCTCACCGCCAGCATCTTCGACATGGCTCTCTACCCCTCCATCTTCGTTCTCTACCTTGGCAAATTCTCACCCGCGCTCACTTCCGGCTTCAAAGGCTACGCCTGGTCTCTCGCCGTGGTCCTCATCTGCGGCTTGTGGAACCTTCGCGGCGCTCCCGCTGTTGGCGAAGGGTCCGTATGGCTTTTTGTGCTGCTCCTCTCTCCGTATGCCGTCTTCGTCGCTCTCGGTTTCGCGAAGGCCCTTCTGCATCATCCACCCATCGAATGGTCTGGTCCCTCCTCGCTTAACTCTGGCGCCCTCAGCAGCGGCACCGCTTTCTCTACCGCCATCCTCGTCGCCATGTGGAACTACATGGGTTGGGACAACGCCTCCACCATTGCACAGGAAGTCGAGAATCCCCAGCGCAACTACCCGCGCGCCATGATCGCTGCCGCCATTCTCACTGCCATCACTTACATTCTTCCGCTCGCAGCCATGGCTCTCGCCGGGCTCTCCTCCGCAAGCTTCTCCACCGGTGACTGGGCCGACGCGGCGCGGCAAGTTGGCGGCAGCGGCTTTGTCGGCGCGGCTCTCGCCCTCGCTGTCGTCGCCGGCGGCTGCATCAACGGCATCGGCATGTTTAATGCACTGGGAATGAGCTACACGCGTCTGCCCATGGCCATGGCTCAGGACGCCATGCTGCCTGCCTTCTTCATGCGCCTCAATCGTCGCGGCGTTCCATGGGTCAGCGTGCTCTTCTGTTCGGTTGCCTGGGCGCTCGCGCTCAATCTGCCGTTCGAGCGCCTCATCTCCATCGATCTCATTCTCTATGGAACGAGCCTGCTCCTCGAGTTCGCAGCGCTCGTCGCTCTTCGCATCCGCGAGCCAAACCTTCCGCGCCCCTTTCGCGCCGGCAACTTTCCATTTGCCTGCCTGCTTGGCGTCGGCCCCGCTCTGCTCATTGCGTACGCGCTCTATGCTTCGCACGACGAAAAGCTCGGGGCGCCGAACTCATCTTTCGGCAAAATCTCGGCTCTCATTTTTGCGTCTGTGATTGCGCTCCTCGGCCCGCCGCTCTACGCGCTCACCACTGCGGCTTTGCGCCGCTCTCGCAGCCCGCGCGCTATTGTATCGTCGGACTAGTCCCCTGACCGCGTGATTTGTATCCATTCCGTGCCCCATCCTTTCGCCTTTTTCTGGCGAAAGGGTGGGAAGCCAGGAACTCCATAGAAACGAATTCATGCGGTCAGTGGCTTAGCTGCGCTCCCTATTCCCTGCTGGCCACTCTCTGCATTTCACACCGCCACCTTCTTCTTCCCCTCGTGCGGCTTCGCCTTGCCCTCTTTGAATTTGTTGATCGCATAGATCACGCGGTCGCGTGCATAGGCTGCATCGCGCCAACCCCTCATCTCCACTCGCTTGCCTTCCAGGTCCTTGTAAATTGAGAAGAAGTGCGTAATCTCCTTCAGCATATGTGGGTAGATATCCGTGTAATTCCAGATATTCGCGTAGCGCGGATTGTTTTTGCCAACCGCCAGCACCTTCTCATCCAGCGTCCCCTGGTCCAGCATCTCCAGTAGCCCGATCGGCCGCACCTCCTGCACGCATCCCGGAAAACTCGGGCCCGGCACCAGCACCAGCACGTCCAGCGGATCGCCGTCGTCGCTTAGCGTTGAAGGAATAAATCCGTAATCGCCCGGATAATGTACCGGCGAGTGCAGGTTGCGGTCCAGCTTGAAGACGTGCAATTGCTTGTCGTACTCAAATTTCTGGGTTCCGTCCAGGGGAATCTCAACCACCACGCGGAAAATCTCCGGCGCGCGATCGCCCACCGGCAACTCCAAATAGTTCACCATCAGCTTTCATCTCTCCTTGGGGATCAGGGAGCTAAACTCTCTTCGCCTGTCCAATTTACGTTTCGCTGCATATCCACTTCTCTATGTCTTGCCGGATCGCCGACTCGCCGACCTGCTGACTCGCTCCTGGTCCCTAGTCCCTGCTTTTATAATCAGGGATCATGAAGGCGCATGTCTACGTCACTCTAAAGTCATCGGTCCTCGACCCTCAGGGCCAAACCATTCAAAACGCACTGCATAAGATCGGATTTGCCGATGTCACCGCCGTGCGCCAGGGCAAGTACTTCGCTCTCTCGCTCGATAACGGCTTAGATGCAGCCGCCGCACGCACCCAGGTCGATCGCATTGCCCGCGAAGTTCTCACCAACCCCGTCATCGAGGAATACACCTACCGGCTGGAAGAGTAGCCGTCCGACGGTTCACGGTGCGGCTCAGCTTCACTTCTTCACTCCCTCGCTCCTCTGCCGTCCCGCCCAGCCTGCCGCGGGAACATTTACTTTACTTCGAAGTTCGCGCTCGCCTCCGCCGTCTCTCCTGTTGCTCTATCGGTAATGCTGTACTGCGCTGTATACATTCCCGGCGCAAACATCCTGGTAATCGTGAGCGGCCCTGTCAGAGGTATAGACACACGGCTCGCCTTCACACTCTCAGCGTCGTTGAAGACTCCGTAGTCGGGCACACTGATGAGACTCTTCCCGTGTGAATCCAAGACTCGCACTCCCAATTGCGCATTGAGATGGCCATCGTTCAACCCAAGCCCGTTCACCATGCACTGCATCTGCAGGCTGTCGCCCATCTTCACCACCGGCGTCGCCGTTGCCGCCGCACCGGGGACTACAAACTGAAGGCCGAGAATTTGCAGATGGCATGTTGCACCATTTGCAATCTGGAACTCCGTCGTGAACGCAAGATCCGAATTCTTTACCGCGTCTTTGGCCATCACCTTGATTTGATAGGAACCGGGCGGCGCGCAGATGTTCGTCGGCAACTCAATCCAAAGCAACGCAGGATCGGCAAACGCGATCGGATCATTGAACTCCATCGGTGGCTCCTGTCCGGCAGGTGTGCCATCGGGCTCCAGCACCTGATAATTTACCTGGATGTTCGCTCGGCCTGAAGAATCGCGCCCGAAGCCGATGAGTTCATATTGCAGATCCACTCGATCTCCCGCCTGATACACGTTCGATCGCGCCGCACCGTTTCGCTCCTGCGTGAACGCGAGGTCCCCCGCTTCCAGCTTCCCGGTCGACTGGCTCACCGATGCCGCCGGAATCTCCTCGAAACCTTTCGGTGCGAAGAGTCGGGCCGGAGCCGCCCGGTACAGCAACATCGCCGAGGAGATGCCAAGCCCCACAATCGCAATCCACGCAGTCGCGGCCACGGCCCTTGCGCCCGACCCATACTTGTTCTCCACTAATTCGGTCTGGGTTACTGTCTCCCTTATCCCGCGAAAATTCCCGTCGACCAGGCTCAGCGCGATACGCATCAGTCCGGTCCGGAACCCAAGCCGCCGGCCGTCATCTCGCACCACTCGAATGCTGGCCAACGCCTGCCCACACGAAGCCCCGAACCACCCCTCGCAAATCGCGAAGTACAGCAGCAGTGCGATCACTCCCGCAGCCGCAAGCGCCGCGCTCACCGCGTCAAACGCGTGATACCAAACAATCAGGCCCAGCGGCGCCCACGCTCCGCAAATCAACAGCACATCCACCAACGTCGCAGCTCTTCGCCTGCCCTTACTCGCACGGATGTCGCGGCACTCTCGCACAAATGGAGTGGCCGACGCCTGATTCTGCCAGTAGTGCGCCAAAAACGCCGCCCATTCGTACGAGAGGATATTGCGCGACCGGCACACCACAACCTCCACTGCGCCGTCCGCATGAAATACAAGGCTCCTCAGTCGCAGGGGGTCTCCCAGTTCCGCCATGCTCTCCTCCCATTTCGTCCCCTTGAGCGCAGTCTGCGCGGCGGCAAGATGCAGCCCTGCTTCCTTTTCCGCTCTTCCGCGCAACCGTTTGCGCACCGGCGGAAAAATCAAAACCAGTTTCTCCAAATCTCCAAGATCGAAAATCTTCTTCAGTTCCCAGTCGATCCACTTTGTCGTCCCCACAACCAGAACAATCGCGCTCGACGACTGCATCCAACCCATCACGCGACCCTGCCACTCATCCGGGCCCAGTACCGTGCGGACCGCGCCCAGCACGAGGGGATTTTGCGGAGCGCCGATCGCGATAAACGGACCTCTTCCGCCGAAATGACGTGCCAACCGCTGCTCCAGCGTGCCATCGTTCGACTGCCGGTTTATCCTGCTGAATTTCACCTGTTCGTCCGCTCGAAACGATCGCAGATAGAGCACGGGCGGCCGCGGATCCTCCTGGAGCAATGCGTTGAATTGAGGCTGAAAGAGATACTTCGCGCGGGCAATGAGGTACAAACTCAGGAACGGCAAGAATGCCTTTAGCGGCTGCGGCAATAACACAGCGGCAAAGCCGCAAATCGCCGTCCATACCGCAAATTCCATCCCCCATCGCAGATTTTTCGGTGGCGGAGCCTTCCGGCAGTCGCGCTCATTGGCCAGCGAGGTAACAAACGCGACCACTTGCCCGGCATCTTTGCCCAGGCTCTGCCGTCTCTCCTCCACATGCTGCGCATACGCCGATATCATCGAAAGCAAGGCGAAAAGTGCCTCTGCCGCTCGAACAAAAATCTCCCGATCCATGGCTGCATCCAGCGCAAACAGAATCCCCATTCCGCCGAAGAGCGCTGCTGTCGCTGGATGAAACAAACGTGCCACGCGCGGATTGGCTGCCTTGAATCGGAACCCGTAAATGCCGTTGTAGTTCAACACCAGCAGCAAACACGCCAGCAAATAAGTCGCAAAATGCGTTGCCGGGTTCCAGAAGCCTCCAGCGGCAATCGCGCTCCATAGAAGGCTCGGCTCCTGAAAACTTTTGGGATCGTCCACCGCCATTTGCGTCACCGTGACGAAGGCAGGCAGAAGCCACATCCAGTGTGCCCATCGCATTACCAGCAGGTAACGGAGAAACTGAGTCAGGTCGCGCCGGGTCACACGCGGATTGCCGTTTGCTTCCTGGGCAACAGTCATTCGTAACCTCCGGCATCCGGGATTGTTTTCGACAGGATTCGATTGCCAGTTCGGGGGGCAACACTATTCTTCCACCCCATCCCGGCAAATGAAAAGCGCACGACCGTCCGCCCCGCTCCTTTTACCCCCGTCTCTGAATCCAACAGGCATACGGCTTTGCAAAGGAGGCAAGCTTTGGATCTTAAGCTCACTGGAAAAACTGCACTCGTCACAGGATCGACAGCCGGCATTGGCTTTGCCATTGCACATGCACTGGCCCGTGAAGGCGCCTATGTCTGGGTCAACGGCCGCACCCAGGCCCGTGTTGACGCTGCCATCGCCTCCATCAAGTCGGATCTCCCCTCCGCTACCATCGCCGGCATCGCCGCCGACTTCAGCAACGGTGCCTCCGCCGAGGCCGCCATCACCGCCAAACTCCCCGCCGTCGACATCCTCGTCAACAACGTCGGCATCTTCGACGTAAAGCCATTCCTCGAGATTCCCGACGCCGAGTGGTACCGCTTCTTCGAGATCAACGTTATGAGCGGGGTGCGCCTCTCGCGCCACTACCTCAAGCCGATGCTTGAGAAGAATTGGGGCCGCATCATCTTCATCTCCAGCGAGTCGGCCGTCCAGATCCCCGTCGAAATGGTCCACTACGGTATGACCAAGACCGCGCAGGTTGCCATTGCCCGCGGCATCGCCGAGTCCGTCGCCGGCACCGGCGTCACCGTCAACAGCATTCTCGCCGGGCCCACCGCGTCTGAAGGCGCAAGCGTATTCGTCGAATCCATGGCGCGCCAGCAGAGCAAGACGCCGCGGCAGATCGAAAAGGAGTTCTTCGAGCAGGCCAGACCATCTTCGCTGCTCAAGCGCTTCGCCACCACAGATGAAGTAGCGGCGCTCGTCACCTACGTTGCCGGCGAGCCATCATCCGCCACTAACGGTGCGGCTCTCCGCGTCGATGGAGGGGTCGTCCGCGCCATCCTCTGATCGGAATTCTTGACAGGAACTCTCAGGGGTTACACAGCTCCCTGGTTGCGCGTCAGCGTTCGAAAACTCATCCGCTGGGGCACTCCGCGATGAATTTGCGGAACGTACTTTCTCGCGACGCCCTGAGTATCTGAGTGTATCTATGAGAACATCCGTGAGATCGCCGCGCTCATCCGCTTCACTGCGCGTCCAGCCAGCGTGCTCGCAGCCAGATCAGTCTCGCCTGCCGGCTCCTTTTCGGGAGCGGCACACTTGCAGTTGCATTCGGCGCACATAAACTTGCCGCACTTCGTGCACCGGTACATCGCTCTTTCTTCTTCAATGCCGTAGCAGTCACAGCACACGCGCATGGCAACGGAGGCCTTGCTCATAATTGTCCCTCCTGACCGAGAGCAGCCCTGCTCGGTGTCAATAGGCGGCAGGCGGACCGCGCCTGTCTCCATTTGTGGCCTTGTGTTTGGAAACTGAACTCAGTCTATAACATCCGCCGATAATTGGACCGTCAATGTCCGGCTTAATTTCCTTATCGGATACTCCCGATAAATCCCCACCTTCGCCGTCCAATTCAATCAAAGTCTGATGAAAGACTGGACTCAACCGAATGCAATTTGCATAAAAACTGCGTGAAATTCCGGTGACGACGTAGGGCTGCCTTTCCGAAAGAAGCGATCCCTCAGAATCAGGAATTGCAAACATCCCCACCAAGGACCTCAAACCGAATTGCTCCCTGTTACCCACTCCCTACCCCCTGGCCCCTGTTCCCCTGCCCCTCACCCCTTCGTGTCACTGTGCCCAGGCCGGCCGTCGCATAGAATCGTTCTATGTGTGGAATCGTCGGCTATGTTGGTCCGAAGAAAGTGGTTCCCGTCATTATTGAGGGGCTGCGCCGTCTCGAATACCGCGGATACGACTCTGCGGGTATCGCCGTTGGCTCGCCCTCCCGATCCAAACTCGAAGTGATGCGCGCCCCGGGCAAGCTTTCAAATCTTGAAGACGTGCTCCACGACCACCCCATCGACGGCACTTTCGGCATTGGCCACACGCGCTGGGCCACCCACGGCCGCCCAACTGAAGAAAACGCCCACCCCCACCGCGATTGCACCGGCCGCATCGTTGTCGTCCACAACGGAATCGTCGAAAACTATCTCGAGCTCAAGCGTCTATTGACGGTGAAAGGCCACAAGTTTGTGACCGAGACCGACACGGAGATCATCGCGCACCTTATCGAGCAGATCCAGAATGAAGCGGAAACCGCGGGCGAACATTTAAAGTTGGAAGAAGCGGTGCAGCGCGCAGTAAAACACCTCACTGGCGCATTCGCCCTCGGCGTTCTCTCTGCCGCCGAACCGGACAAAATCGTCGCCGCGCGCTCCGGCCCTCCTGTCGTCATCGGCGTCGGCGAAGGCGAGTCCTTCGTTGCCTCCGACGTCCCCGGCATTCTTCACCACACACGCAACATCTACTTCCTCGCCGATGGCGACATGGCCATCCTTACTCCAGCCGGCGTCACGCTCACCGATTTCGATGGCCGCCCCATTCAGCGCGAAATCACGCGCATCACCTGGGATCCCATCCAGGCGGAAAAGGGTGGCTACAAGCACTTCATGCTCAAGGAAATCTGGGAGCAGCCGCGCGCCATCACAGACACCACGCTCGGTCGCGTGTCTCTTGATTCCGGAAAAATCTTCCTCGGCGAAATGGAGATCGCCGACGAAGAGCTCGCCGATGCCTCCAGCATCAACATCGCCGCCTGCGGCACCAGTTGGCACGCCGCGCTCACCGGCAAGTACATGATCGAGCGCCTCGCCCGTCTGCCCGTCGACGTCGATTACGCCAGCGAGTATCGCTACCGCAATCCCATCCCCGACCGCAACGCTCTCGGCCTCCTCATCACCCAGTCCGGCGAAACCGCCGACACTCTCGCCGCCCAGCGCGAGATGAAAACCTTAGGCTCCAAGACCGTCGCCATCTGCAACGTCGTCGGCGCCATGGTCGCTCGTGAAGCGCACGGCGCCATCTACACCCACGCCGGCCCTGAAATCGGCGTCGCCTCCACCAAAGCCTTCACCTCGCAGCTCACCGCCCTGTTCCTGCTCGCTCTCAAGCTCGGCCAGCTCCGTGGTCGCATCGACAAGGAACGGTCCGTCGCCTACATCGAAGAACTCGGCCGCGTTCCCGCAAAGATCGAAGAAGTCCTGCGCGCCACATCGTCCAAATGCGAAGACCTCGCCAAAGACTTTGCCAACTCGCGCGACTTTCTCTATCTCGGCCGCGGCATCCACTTCCCCATTGCGCTCGAGGGAGCGCTCAAGCTCAAGGAGATTTCCTACATCCACGCCGAAGGCTACCCCGCCGGCGAAATGAAGCATGGCCCCAACGCCCTCATCGACGAAACACTTCCTGTCGTCGTCCTCGCCACGCAGGATAAGTCCGATCCCGCATCGAAACTCCGTTACGAAA
This sequence comes from uncultured Acidobacteriaceae bacterium, assembly GCA_963834565.1. Classification (GTDB taxonomy): domain Bacteria; phylum Acidobacteriota; class Terriglobia; order Terriglobales; family Acidobacteriaceae; genus Telmatobacter. The sequence goes on from CAWICF010000001.1 coordinate 132,021, forward strand.
AGACTCTCTCGAATATTCAGGAAGTCACCGCACGCAGCGGCCGCGTCATCGCCGTCGCAACTGAAGGCGACACAATGATCGGCGGCCTCGTCGAGCACGTCATCCACATCCCGCACGTGCCCGAGCTCCTGTCGCCACTGATTGAGATTGTCCCTCTGCAGCTGCTCGCCTACTACATCGCCGTCCGCCGCGGCTGTGACGTCGACCAGCCGCGAAACCTGGCAAAGAGTGTGACGGTGGAATAGCGGTTCGCCGTTCACATTTCTGCTGTTCTCACTCGTGCAACTCTCTGGCCGCATCTCTCCCTCCTTGGGACGGCCTTGGCCTTAACTCTGAAGTTGCCAGTCTTCAAACGAAGAGATTGTGGCGTCTGGGGCCGAAACGGACAGGAAGGGGTAAACGTGGCGCTGAGCATACAGGAACAATTCGGCCAGATCGATATTTACGTATTCGACCAGATCCTGCGCGGAAACATTAATAAGGAGACGCGCGTGCTCGACGCTGGGTGCGGATACGGGAGAAACCTGGTGCATCTGCTTCGCGAAGGCTGCGAGGTGTTTGCAATGGACGCGAATGCCGAGGGAGTTGAACATGTACGCCAATTGGCTGCATCGCTTGGAGCCGCGTTGCCGGCGGACAATTTCAAAGTGGGTTCCATCGAAGAAATGCCGTTTCCACGCGAGTTTGCCGATGTCGTGATTTGCAACTCGGTACTCCATTTCGCGCGGGATGAAAAGCACTTTCGGGCGATGCTCAATGGCCTTTGGCAAGCATTGCGGCCGGGCGGAATGCTGTTTTGTCGATTGGGATCAAGAATTGGAATGGATTTTGAGCGAGTGCGCGAAAACATCTTCGTGGTGGGAGATGGCTCGGAGTGGTTTCTTGTAGATGAGGAGATGCTGCTTGAGTTAACGGATGAGATGAATGCGGTCCTTGTCGATCCGCTGAAGACCACAATCGTGCAGGATTATCGATGCATGACGACATGGGTGCTTAGAAAACGAAGAGGGTAATTCGCTGGCCCGGTCGCGGGATCCGCGCGCTCAATTTCCCTGTTCGATTTCCAACGTCATGCAATGTTGCCCCGTCACTTCGCACTGCAGCATATCCTCGGCAAGCAGATTCCAGCCGACGAACCCGGCAAACTTGCCGCCGTGCGACTGCTCCGGCGTAGGAGCAAGTCCGGCCCCCGTCTCTGCGTTGTAGTCCTCATGCATCGAGCCCCAAGTTGCAATATCGCGCCGCAACATCCCTGCCAGCGTTTGCGCCAGCCAATGCGCTTCCGTTGAGAATCCGTAGCGTCGCAATGCGATCCAGTCAAGATAATTTGCGTTGAGCCAGATGGGGCCACGCCAATTCGAATAAGGGACGATAATCGCGTCGTTGTTGTAAGCCGGGTCGCTCTTTGAAAGGCTGCGAAATCCATACGGCGAGCGCATCTCAGCCTCGTTGAGCAGATGTTCACGGATCATTCGCTGGGCGTCTTTTTCGGGTAGCATTCCGAACGCAAGAGGCACAAAACTTGACCACGTCACCGCTTTTACCCACGCACCATTGTCGCGACGCCGATTCAGAAAGAGGCCTTCATCCTTGAGCCAAAGATTCTTCAGAATCGCTTCGCGCGTTGCACCCGCCTCCGCCTTATAGCGCAGCGCCGCATTGCTGTCGCCGAGTTTGCGCGCGATCAGCGCCATCGCTTCGTACTCACGCATCGCCCACACGGACGCATCCACTGCCAGGATGGCGCTGCGGTCCTTCGGATCGTTGGTCAGCGCCGCACTGTTGTCAGCACCGGACTGGATCGCGATATCCCAGAACCAAAGATTCCAGTGCTCATCGAACTGGGTCTTCTTGCGGTAGGCAAGAATCCGTTGCATCGAAGGCCACGCCGGGCGAATCCACTCGTAATCGTGCAGCGCAGTGGCCGCCTCCACGGCGCCCTGCGCAAGAAACGGCTTCATCGCAAACTTGCCGAACAACGGCCGCGGCCCTTTCGTCGTAATGCAGCCCGCCACGTATCCGTCCGCGTCGGCCGAAGCGGCAAAGCTCAACACCCAGTCGCGCAAAAGGATCGCCTTCTCTGTGCTCTGGTTGGCCCAATGCGAGCCGATGAAGAATCCATCCCAATCCCACATCTGCGAGTAATATCCGGCGGGAATGAGATAGGGATGCAGGATGTACCCCTCGGCAGGCCGGATCGTCTGCGGAGCGAGATGATCGAAGTCCGCGGTAAGCCCAGCAAGCAGTTGCGAATCGGAATTCGGTGCCTCTTGAGAAAGGCTGGGGACCAAGATAATAAAGAGCACCGCGAAGATTGTGTTGGCGCGACGCCGCAGGCAATTGTTTCGAGCATGCATGATCGCAATCATAACCCGGAGTGCCCGATACAGCAGAGTTGATCAAGTCCGCAAAGCATCGAATCGTAAAACAGCAAGCTTTGCCTTTTCGGACTGGGCTCTTTGTTCAGAGTACCGACGAACCACATCATTTCGTGCCCTATACCGCTCACTCTCTGCGATTTTCTCCGATCGCAAATCGGAAAGCACCCAAATGCAAGGCCGATCATCCGCAAGCGAATCCGCGAGATGCGAGAGCGCGCCAAACGCAGGGCAAGCAAGGCCGTGGATTCAACCAGACTCTCCTCTAGGCGTTGAACATACCACGGGGGCCTGAGCAGCGTAGTTACGACGCCGATGATGCATGATGCATAGATCAGACGCACCCATGAAGATGCCCGTGCCGGCGATGAACACAATCTTCCAGCGATTAGCTGAAATCCGGGCGTTGTCGATTTCGGAAAAATCTGGCCTGGAGGTGGATGGACGGCCGACATACTACAGGGCCCTCGTCGTCCAAGATGCGTGCGATCCGACCTCAAGCTGCTCGCCAAATATTAAAGCAGAGTCAAATATCGTTCGGCCTTTGTGGACTGCCCGATGAGCTTGCTCTGATCGCAAGACGGAGGACGTAATTGGGTTGAGCAAGAAATTCCTGAACCCGAAATGGTGGGAGTCTTTGAGGAGATTCTGCCTGTGCGGCTTCCCCAACATTGTCTAAGCTATTCAGTATTTCGTAGTCTACCCGACCACCGAAGGTAAAACATCAAATACGGATCCGGAAGGTCGAAAACAGATTTGCTTTCGTCCCAATCGATAGTTCTTTCCCTTGGAAACTTGTCCAAAGCAATCTTGGCCATTTGTGAACAAGTCGTGATCACGCTTGACCCCACCGGCGATTCTCCTTCACAAACCTTCGCTGCGCGTTCCAGTAGTTCGTCGTATGAGAATGCAAGTTGCGGCGGATCTGCAGCCACAGCCTTTAATATCACCGTGTAAACGTCCCCCTGTCCGCCGTCTCGAAACTTGTAGGTCTTACGCTCTGTTCCGCGTGTCCTAGGGCCGTTATCCAGCACATCCACCAAGGATCTAAAATCCGCTGAGGCGCTTGTTTGTTCCAAAATCTGGTTCAAGCGTTCCGGCGTGGGATCAATCACCTCTGGAAATATACCATCATGCGCCTGACGAAGATTTAAAACAAAACAGGTATGCAGGCAGAGTGATTGCATGAGCTGAGGCGATCCCGCGCTTTCTGTGGTGAACTTATTCGATAGGCCATCACTGACCCTTGCATTCAGGGCACCAAACCCGACCTTGGCGATTTCGGCAAGTTCTTCCTTGCTCCAATATTGCAGATCAATGGATTTGACCCGACCTCTAAGCTCGGGGTTCGCGCGCAGCACATCATCTCCCCGATGACTCACAGCTGCTGTAACGATCTTTATTTCTCTGCGCACCCCATCCTTCAAGGTCTTTGCGACTTCGGTCTGAATATCGCGCGGCATATAGTGAAAATCGTCTAGAAATACCACAAAGCCGCTGTTACCTATCTCGGCGACCACCCGTTCGAGTCCGCGTCTCGATCTTTCTGTAGAAGTTGCTGAGGTAGTCGTCCCCTCAAAGTGTCCACCAACACCTACTTCAGCCTTGCCGACAAGGGGCAATCCGAGCGAGCCTTTGCCTTCAACCTCTGCTCCGACGGTTGCCGCATTCGAGTGACTCGTAATCACGGTTTCGGGTGTATCCATCCAGTCGAGGACTCTTGTCCAAACTTCCTGAGCCCGCTCAATGGAAGCACCAGAAATCGGAATGAGTAAGTCTCTGGAGACCACCCTCTCTACGAGAACCGTCTTTCCGGATTTCGAGGGCCCAGATAAGGAAACAAGCTGCCCAGGCGTATCTAGACCATCCCGAAGCGCCTGCTCCAAGCCTTGCTGAATCCGCTCCACATAATTGTGAACAGGATACGTTCCTGGCGTGAACACATCGATGGCCCTGAGTCCCATTGATTCCCTGCCTTCAAGCGCGCTAACAATCATAGAACAAAGAAAAGGGCAAATATTTCTTTCTGATAACACGCATTAGGCCAGACGCAAAAAGCCCCGCCGAAAGGCGGGGCTTTTTGCTGAATTAATGCCGGCGATCACCTAATCTCCCACACGGTTGCCCGTGCAGTACCATCGGCCCAGCGAGGCTTAACTTCCGTGTTCGGGATGGGAACGGGTGATCCCTCGCAGTATGGTCACCGGCAAATTGAGGCGCTTTGAAGGCGTGAGGCGCTTTGCGCCGTGAGCCTTCAGCCGAAATCCCGAGCGTTTTCTTGCGAGGGATCTGCAGCCCGCCTTTGATGCTGGATGGCGCTTGGCAGGATGGTTGTCCCGCAGCCTGTCGCGACATCTACGTTGTCCCGGACTAGTACTCCCGGGCCCGCGCAGGAACGCGATGGGCAATCTGGCGCCAACAAGATTTCCGAACGCGCAAATCCGCGCGCCCGGGAAAACAAAATTGATTGGTCTACAAGGCTTGTTAGAAGAGCATCCGCGTTGTTTTACTGCGCGGAGTTAATTCTATGGACAAGCCAAACGGGCGATTAGTACTGGTAAGCTTCACGCATCACTGCGCTTTCACACCCAGCCTATCAACCAGGTCGTCTTCCTGGGCCCTTCAGGGAGATCTCATCTTGGAGCGTGCTTCCCGCTTATATGCATTCAGCGGTTATCACAACCGAACTTCGCTACCCAGCCGTGCCCTTGGCAGGACAACTGGAACACAAGAGGTTCGTCCATCCCGGTCCTCTCGTACTAAGGACAGCCCTCCTCAAATCTCCTACGCCCACAGCAGATAGGGACCGAACTGTCTCGCGACGTTCTGAACCCAGCTCACGTACCGCTTTAATAGGCGAACAGCCTAACCCTTGGAACCTTCTACAGCTCCAGGATGCGATGAGCCGACATCGAGGTGCCAAACCCATGCGTCGATATGAACTCTTGGCATAGATCAGCCTGTTATCCCCGGCGTACCTTTTATCCGTTGAGCGATGGCCCTTCCATACAGAACCACCGGATCACTAAAGCCTACTTTCGTACCTGCTCGACTTGTAGGTCTCACAGTCAACCACTCTTATGCTTTTACACTCGACGGCTGATTTCCAAACAGCCTGAGAGTAGCTTCGCGCGCCTCCGTTACAATTTAGGAGGCGACCGCCCCAGTCAAACTACCCGCCTAACTATGTCCCTCTCCCGGATCACGGGAGGAGGTTAGAATCACAGCACTCGCAGGATGGTATCTCACCGTTGGCTCCGCCAAGTCCGAGAACCTGGCCTCAAAGCCTCCCATCTATCCTGCGCAGCGAGAACCGTAACTCATAGTTAAGGTGTAGTAAAGGTGCACGGGGTCTTTCCGTCTAGCTGCGGGTAACCGGCATCTTCACCGGTACTACAAGTTCGCCGAGCAACTCGTTAAGACAGTCGTACGATCGTTACGCCATTCGTGCAGGTCGGAACTTACCCGACAAGGAATTTCGCTACCTTAGGACCGTTATAGTTACGGCCGCCGTTCACCGGGGCTTCAATTCAAAGCTTCGCTTGCGCTAACCTCTCCTTTTAACCTTCCGGCACCGGGCAGGCGTCAGCCCCTATACGTCGTTTTCGACTTTGCAGAGACCTGTGTTTTTGTTAAACAGTCGCCGTACGCGCTTCACTGCGACCCGCTTACGCGGGCGCTCCTTCTCCCGAAGTTACGGAGCCAATTTGCCGAGTTCCTTAACGAGCCTTCACTCGAGCGCCTTTGGATATTCTCCTCGTCTACCTGTGTCGGTTTGGGGTACGGTTCCCTTTGTTCTCCTTAGAGGTTTTTCTCGGCAGCGTGAAATCAGCAGCTGAATCCCATACGGGCCTGCTTTGCGCCTCACTGTTGCCCTGGTGGATTTGCCTGCCAGTGCCAGCTTACGCGCATCGACCGTTATAGCCATAGAACGGCCTGCTTATCCTTCTGCGTTACCCCATCGTCAAACGAACATTGGGAGGTCCGGAATATTAACCGGATGTCCATCAGCTACGCCTTTCGGCCTCACCTTAGGGACCGCCTAACCCTGAGCGGATTAACCTTCCTCAGGAAACCTTAGACTTTCGGCGCGGAGGGTTCTCACCTCCGTTATCGCTACTTATGCCGGCAGGGTCTCTTCTCGAACGCTCCACCAGTCTTCTCAGTCTGGCTTCGACGCTGTTGAGAATGCTCTCCTACCACGCACACCCTAAGGTGTGCATCCGCTGCTTCGGTGTACAGTTTTAGCCCCGTTGTATTGTCGGCACCGGACCGCTTGACCAGTGAGCTATTACGCTTTCTTTAAAGGATGGCTGCTTCTAAGCCAACCTCCTGGCTGTCTGAGCGTTCCGACTTCCTTTCCCACTTAACTGTAACTTGGGGACCTTAGCAGGCGGTCTGGGCTGTTTCCCTCTCGACGATGAGGCTTAGCCCCCACCGTCTGACTCCCGGACTGGTTGTCACTGGCATTCGCAGTTTGGTTGGATTCAGTAAGCCGGAAAGCCCCCTAGTCCATCCATCTCTCTACCACCAGTGCAAATCATCCGAGGCTAGCCCTAAAGCTATTTCGGAGAGAACGAGCTATCACGGAATTTGATTAGCCTTTCACCCCTACCCACAGCTCATCCGAGCTTTTTTCAACAAACACCGGTTCGGTCCTCCAGTGGGTGTTACCCCACCTTCAACCTGGCCATGGGTAGATCATCCCGCTTCGCGTCTATTCCTGCCAACTGAACGCCCTGTTCAGACTCGCTTTCGCTGCGGCTCGCTTACGCTTAACCTTGCTGACAAGAATAACTAGCCGGCTCATTATGCAATAGGCACGCGGTCAGGCATTCCCTTGCGGGCATAGCCCTCCCACTGCTTGTAGGCACACGGTTTCAGGTACTTTGCACTCCCCTCGACGGGGTTCTTTTCGCCTTTCCCTCACGGTACTGGTTCACTATCGGTCAGAGACTAGTATTTAGCCTTACGGGATGGTCCCCGTGGATTCAAGCAGGGTTTCACGTGCCCCGCCTTACTCAGGTATCCGCTTCGAGTCTGGACTATTTTCGCCTACGCGCCTTTCACGCTCTTTGGCTCCCCTTTCCAGAGGATTCGGCTAACAGCCAGATTGGTAACTCTACTGTTGCGGACCCTACAACCCCCGAGACACCGAAATGTCACGGGTTTGGGCTATTCCGATTTCGCTCGCCACTACTTTCGGAATCGAGGTTTCTTTCTCTTCCTCGAGGTACTGAGATGGTTCACTTCCCTCGGTTCGCTCACTCCCGCCTATGAATTCAGCGGGGTGTTTCCAGGGTTTGCCTGGAAGGGTTGCCCCATTCGGAGATCTCCGGTTAAAAACGCCTGTGTGCGGCTCACCGAAGCTTATCGCAGCTTGCCACGTCCTTCTTCGCCTGTCTCTGCCAAGGCATCCACCGTGCGCCCTTAGTAGCTTGACCATAGAATTAACTCCACGCAGGCAGCCGAATCGCTTCGGTCCTGCTCAAGAGTCAACCTACGTATAAATCCGCCTGAGAACAACTCGTTACGCTCACGCGCTATCGAGTCGCACTCCTAAAGACACTCTTCTTACTTGAACACTTGCCAGAGTTACTAACTTGCAGCAACTCCTTGCATGTGCTCGGCCTTGTATTTTTAACGCACTCGGAACTTACTCGCCACTCATGCGCCTCACGGCACTTAAGTCGCGCTTCCAATGCGTTACCCAATCAATTTTGTTGTCAAACATCAATACTTCTTCTTTTTTGCGAAGAAGCCGAGCCCTGAGGCTCATGAAACCTGTTCGCCAATATCCGTTTCCGGGGGCAAACCTGTTCCTGGGTTGCCGTCACCTTATCAATGGCGGCAAACCGGAAACAGCAAATCAGTCGAATGAGTTCTTGCGGAACCGGTCCACTTCGTCTTGCGACCGCCTGCTCCATGCAATGGTCTTGGTGGAGCTGACCGGGATCGAACCGGTGACCCCCTGCTTGCAAAGCAGGTGCTCTCCCAGCTGAGCTACAGCCCCACTGATTAAGCTTCCAGCTCTTAGCCGTCAGCTATCAGCCAAATTGCTGAAAACTGAGAGCTGAAAGCTGATGGCTGACAGCTCGTAAGTGGTGGGCCTGGGTAGAGTCGAACTACCGACCTCACCCTTATCAGGGGTGCGCTCTAACCAACTGAGCTACAGGCCCAAGGCTTGCTCGAAGCTGGCCGGCTACCCCGCCGTTTTAATGCCCGGCGGCTCTCCAAAACCTCATTCGTTCTTTAAAGGGTTTCGAGGACAAGGTTGAACGTGCTGGGCAGCTACGCCGCCCATGACCATCGTGCAATGGTCGATCAAGCAAAGAAGGCTTGATTCAGAATTCCTGCTCCTGCCGTCAGGAACGGCTCTTGCAGGTTAGATGACATTCGCATTCGCTCACGACCGATTCACATCGGGCGCAAGTCCGCTATCGCGGAAGAATGCAAAGTGCCATCATTTCTCTTTTAGAAAGGAGGTGATCCAGCCGCAGGTTCTCCTACGGCTACCTTGTTACGACTTCACCCCAATCATGAATTACACCTTGGGCGGCTGCCCCCTTGCGGTTGGCTCACCGACTTCTAGTGCAACCCACTTTCGTGATGTGACGGGCGGTGTGTACAAGGCCCGGGAACGTATTCACCGCGGCGTTCTGATCCGCGATTACTAGCGATTCCAGCTTCACGCAGTCGAGTTGCAGACTGCGATCCGAACTGAGGCCGGCTTTTTCCGATTAGCTCCCCCTCGCGGGTTTGCGACGGTTTGTACCGGCCATTGTAGCACGTGTGTAGCCCTGGACATAAAGGCCATGAGGACTTGACGTCATCCCCACCTTCCTCCCCGTTATCCGAGGCGGTTTCGTCAGAGTGCTCAACTAAATGGTAGCAACTGAAGATAAGGGTTGCGCTCGTTGCGGGACTTAACCCAACATCTCACGACACGAGCTGACGACAGCCATGCAGCACCTATATTACGGCCCATTGCTGGGAAGGGATATTTCTACCCCGGTCCATAACATTTCGAGCCCAGGTAAGGTTCTTCGCGTTGCGTCGAATTGAACCACATGCTCCACCGCTTGTGCGGGCCCCCGTCAATTCCTTTGAGTTTCAGCCTTGCGACCGTACTCCCCAGGCGGATTGCTTAACGCGTTAGCTACGGCACGGCGGGATTGGGTACCCGTCACACCAAGCAATCATGGTTTAGGGCTAGGACTACCAGGGTATCTAATCCTGTTTGCTCCCCTAGCTTTCGTGCATCAGCGTCAGTTATGGTCCAGTGAGCCGCTTTCGCCACAGGTGTTCCTTCCGATATCTACGCATTTCACCGCTACACCGGAAATTCCACTCACCTCTCCCACACTCCAGCCCGGCAGTTTCTCATGCAGTCTATGAGTTGAGCCCATAGATTTCACATAAGACTTACCAAACCGCCTACGCACCCTTTACGCCCAATAATTCCGAACAACGCTCGCCCCCCTCGTATTACCGCGGCTGCTGGCACGAAGTTAGCCGGGGCTTCTTCTTCCGGTACCGTCATAATCGTCCCGATCGAAAGGAGTTTACGTCCCGAAGGACTTCATCCTCCACGCGGCGTTGCTGCGTCAGGGTTTCCCCCATTGCGCAAAATTCCCCACTGCTGCCTCCCGTAGGAGTCTGGACCGTGTTTCAGTTCCAGTGTGTCCGTGCGCCCTCTCAGGCCGGATACCGATCATCGTCTTGGTGGGCCGTTACCCCGCCAACTAACTAATCGGCCGCGACCCCCTCCCAGAGCGAATTGCTCCTTTGACCCGTGGGTATTATGCGGTATTAGCTAAGGTTTCCCTCAGTTATCCCCCACTCCAGGGTAGGTTAGTCACGTGTTACTCACCCGTGCGCCACTTTACTCATGGTATTGCTACCACTTTCTCGTTCGACTTGCATGTGTTAGGCACGCCGCCAGCGTTGATTCTGAGCCAGGATCAAACTCTCGTTTGAAGCCTGATGTCGTCCACCTCGACGGAGGTCTTAGTGGATCGACTGTGCCCCGCGCATCAACTGCGCTGGGCACCTTACCTTGTGAGACTGATCAAGCCAAACCTGATCGCATCTCACGACTGGCACGTTCAACCAATTTGTCAAAGATCCTTGAGGGCGATTCGCCTGAGCGAGACCCTTGGATCGAGGTCCGGACTTGCGCCCGGCTGTCCTCGAACTTGATGCGCAACGCTGATTTTGTCTGCTTGTACTGCAGGCTACGGCGTTTTGGCGCGAACTTTTCAAAACTACCAGAATCTTGGCTCTCGGTCAAGCAGAGAATCATCTCGAACCTGAACCGTAAACCCAGTTCGCGCTGCGCAAAATATCAATGATCAACCAGCAAAAATTGCCCGAACCGCTAGGGTTCGCGGGAGACCTGCTCCCGGGTCATGCAATGGCTTGTTCTCTCTAGGGATTCCCTACAGGGGTTTAACGGTGCAACAACGCATCACGTCCGACCCTACGAACCAAGTTCCATTACTTAGCTTCCCACTTCCCTCATATCCAATTCGATCGGGGCAGGCCTTTCAGTCGTTCCAGCGCTTATCCGCGCCCAAGGCCACCGGGAGGCTCAACTGCTCATCTACAACTTCATTAGAGTAGCACAGGCGGTGCCCCGATGCAAACATTCACTCGCCCCTAACTACCTTTATTTGCAACATCTAAAAACAATTTCAGAGTGCCGCTTCCGCCCCCGCACCGCTCGCCCCTGTGGAAACCCTTTCTTTTCTGTGGGAAAGTGCTCCGCGCCACTGCGGCTTTGCCTTTCTTCTGACAGCTGAAATCTGACGGCTAACGGCTAGGCGCGCTAACGCCTCGGAATAATCCCCAAGTCCGTGATTCCATTCACGAAATACTGCATGGCAAGCGCCACCAGCAGCAGCCCCATGATTCTTACCAGGATCCGTATACCCGTCTCGCCCATCACCTGCCGGACGCGTCCCGCAGCCGCCAGAACCCAGTAGCTCACCAGCGCCGTAAAGGCAATGCAACCCAGGATCGCACCCATCTGCCAGCCCAGAAACGTCGGCACCTGCCCTACCAGCACCATCACCGACGAAATCGCGCCCGGCCCCGCCAGCATCGGAATTCCCAGCGGCACAATCCCCGCATCTTCCTTTGCAGCCGCCTCTTCGGTATCGCCGTGAGCCTCCTGCGTTGGCGATCGCTTCGCTTCCAGCATGTCCAATCCGATAAGCAGCAGAATCAAACCGCCGGCAATCTCAAACGCCGGCAACGTAATTCCAAACATCCTGAAAATCAGCTGTCCCGCAACAGCAAAACTCGTCAGCACGATAAAGCAGGTAATCGCACCCTTGCGCGCCATTCGCTTGCGCCGCACCGCATCGGCATTCTCGGTAATCGCCAGGAATGACGGAATCGCCGCAAATGGATCGACCAGGAAGAAAACCGAACTGAACGCCAGCAGCGAAAATCGCACAATCGGCGACTGGCTCAGATCGTTCAAAGCAGTTGCAGCTGGGTTGGTCCAGATCACGATTTGAGGCTAGAACATTATGGATGTATTTGTCAGCGATTGCGATCGGCCGAATGCGTCCATTCTCCACCGCCCGGAGCGCACGCCGCGGCTGCGGACCTTACTTGACCCCGCCGAATCGCTTCGCAAGATAGAACCACAGCGTGGGGTGAAAGCAAAGCCGTGACCCGGCCAGACTGCGGTTGGGCAGGCCCGATTCGATCAGCGTTCCCGCAAAGTACTCTTCGATCGCCGTGATCAGCAGCGGCAGGCCTGCGCCCAATTGCAGTGAGCTGTAAGTGGCAAAGTTGTCCCTCGGGCCGGGATGGATCAGCCCCTGTTTCACGACCGAGCCCGTATCGATACCGGCATCGATCCAGTGGACCGTGACTCCGGCCAGCTCCGGCCTGCCCGCGGCTAGAGCCCAGTAGCCTCCGTGCCCTCCGCGAAATGCCGGCGTGATTCCGGCGTGAAGATTAAGGAACCTGCCGCGAATCGCCCCCAGCACCTCGGCTGACAGAATACGGGTTCCGTTCACCACCACCAGTTCCGGATCGGCTTCTTTGAGCAGACGAACCGTCTCCGCGCTGTTGACGGAGCGCACCCACCGCACATTTCCGGTCACAGGCCTCCGGTCGAGACCAAATTCCGTGTCAATTTCGGCCAGCCGCGCTCGACTGCGGAAGCGCAGCCAGCGATACGCTGTCTGGACGAAAAGCACCTGGCCAAGGACCTCGACCCAGCCCAGGCGTCGTGCGCGGCCGCGTGCGATTTCCCAGCCGCCACGGGACTGCTCCAAAACCAATAAAAAATCGTCGAAGCGGCGGCGCAGCGCGTGGGCGACGATCTGCGTTGACTCGCCTTCGCCGCCGAGCACCAGCAACCGCGGCTTCATTGCGCGCCTGCCTGCCGCGCGGCCTCGAGCCCAACTTCGTGCATTGTTAAGGAGCTAAAGCCCGCGCTATCCCGCAGAACCGAGAACTCCCCGAGCAATTCAGCGAGCCCATCGAGCGACTCATCGAGATGTGCGCCGAAATTGTGCGGGTGCCACCATAGATGGTAGATGCGGCCCAGGCGCGCGGCTTGCCGCATCTCCTGCTTGATCCGGTGAAGACGCAGCGGAGCTTCAGCCCAGCCAATCCTGCGCCGGTAGGGGAACAGAAAGCGGCTGGCACGCACGTCGTGCAGGCCGGAAGGCTGGGCCGCTGCATCGGCCCATGAAATCGAATTCGCCGGCGAGAGGGGAAGATAAGCATCGGCCAGGCGCAGAGCGCGGCGAGGCAGCGAAGACTGCCCTCTCGTATCCACGGGACGGTATGAGCCGCCTTGCCGGTTCCCGCGATAGCACACAAAGCCGCATGCGGCCGCCACCGGCAGGCAGCCGGGTTGAAACTGGTTACGCGGAAAAACCAGAGACTTCAGCCTTAGGCCCAGCGTGGAATGCGCGATGCGTTGCGCACATTCCAGGTCGCAGCGAAAGCTGGCCTCGCCGGCGCCCTCTTCCAGGCAGAAGTAGTGCGAGAAAGTGTGGGAGCCGATCTCCTGGCGCGGCGTTTCAGCAATCGCTTTCAACAACGACGCGCCAAAGTGCAGCGGGTCTTCTCTTTCGTTGCGTCCGGTCGATTCGCAGTATGGATCGAGCAGCGAATTCCCATAGCTTGGGCGGACACTGGGAAAGTGGGTCTCCAGTTCGTCCCGATCCCGTGCGAAGAGAAAACCAACCGTCGCCCAGGTTGCCGCCACTCGATGCTTTTCAAACACGGCCAGCATGCGCGGAACCGCAGCCCGAGCCCCGAAAAGGTTTGTTCCATAGGACGACTCCGCGCGCCGATGGTCGCGCACTCCCCAGTGCAGTTCCAGATCGAGAGAAATTACCAGCGCGCCGGGTTGATCGGACACACACATTGGCTAGCTTTTGGTGCCTTACAGCATAGCAAAGCGCAAAATGCGTATACCTGTCGGAGATCACAGCACATGGAGACTATATTCCGTCGAAAGAATCGACGCGTTCATGCGGATGCCCCCGTTCTCGATTCTGAGACCGGTAAAGACAAAGTCTCCTTCACATCGCTTCGAAGAAACTGACCCGCTCATGCCCCCGCGCATCCCCCACCACCGCGTTCCCATCCCGCACCACCAGCCGCGTCTCCATCCCCGCTTCCCGCGCCGCATCCAGTTCCTTCACCACATCCGAAAAGAACACAGCCTCGCCGGGCGCCACCTCCATCGCCTTCGCAATCGCCGCGTAGCTCGCGCTCTCCGTCTTCGGTCCCGTCCGCGTGTCGAAGTAACCCGCAATCAGCGGCCGCAAATCTCCGAACACTGTATGCCCGAACAGCAACTTCTGCGCCTCCACGCTTCCCGACGAATAAATCGCGACCTTCCCCTGTACGGCCCACCGCCGAAACGCCCCCGGCACATCCGCAAACAATGTTCCCTTCAATTCGCCGCTCTCAAAACCTGCCTTCCAGATCTTTCCCTGCAGACTCTTGAGCGCCGTCGATTTCCGGTCCCGGTCCATCAGCCACAGCAGATACTCGAGCGACCGCTCGCGCAGCAGGATCCCGCCAATCGCCGTCGCCCCAAAATCGTTCCTCGCCTCCTCGGCCCTCACAATCCGCGGCGCTCCCGTCTCGCTCTCGCGCAGGTTTTCCTCGAGCAGGAGCAGAAGATCTTCCTGCACCGGCCTTGCAATTGAATTCTTCTCAAGGAATTCCGCGAAATGTAATCGCGCGTATGGAAAAAGCTGCCCCGTCGTCAGCGTCAGCGGCGCGACCGTCCCCTCTACATCCAGCAGGTATAACTTCGGACGCCAATCCGTCATGAGCCGGTATTCACGCCAATCTTGGATTCAACTCGCGCTCCAAAATACACCGGCCCGAAACACAGCGGCTGATAATTCTTATCCACGCCTGAATCCGTATAGCGGGGCGTCCACCCCTCTGTCTGCTGGAACCATCGGATCGCCCGAATGCGCCTGTCCTCGCACAGCGTAAACCAGTGCGTCGTTCCGCGCGGCACACGCAGCATATCTCCTGGCCCAACCTCAACCGAATAAACCTTCTCGCCCAGGTGCAGAAAAAAAATCCCCCGCCCCGCGAGAATGAACCGGACCTCATCCTCCGAGTGCGTGTGCTCCTTGTCGAACTTCGCCAGCATTGTTTCCAGTCCCGGAGTCTCCGGCTTCACGTCGATCACGTCCGCCATCACATATCCGCCGCGCCGCTTCATCTCATCGATTTCGGTCGCATACGCGCGCAGCACATCG
Source organism: uncultured Acidobacteriaceae bacterium (assembly GCA_963834565.1). GTDB lineage: Bacteria > Acidobacteriota > Terriglobia > Terriglobales > Acidobacteriaceae > Telmatobacter. The sequence continues at coordinate 147,166 of CAWICF010000001.1, forward strand.
TCGGCGGAGCAGTCGGCAGGCACGCGGTCCAAACTCCAGCGCTCATAGTCGATGCCCACCGCGCCAAGCTCGGCGCGAATCTCCTGCTCGTTTTCGATTTTCTCGTCCGTCTCAGGAAAACGAAGTGCCGCCATCGCATCCTCCTTCAATATGGATCGGGGGGCCCCATCCCCGGGGTCCCCACAAACAGGTCTAAGTTTGTGGGGTGGATCTAAGCTTTGCTTGGGTGGGAGCCCATGCCAACCCAGCTACGAACTACGACCGTGAATCTCGAATCATTCCGGGCACCCCGTGCCCCATCCTTTCCGCGCTCCTTGCGGAAAGGGTGGGAGACCACGAAATCCTCACGTGCGAAAACCATACGGCCAGAGAACTAGGCAGGCTCAAACCCCAATATCAATGCAGCCAAGCGGTCGATCCTTTACTCTCCGCCCATCCGCCGCCCCTCCACCTCGAACAGAAACTCCAGTGCCTCCAGGTGACGGCGCGCATCGGCCACTGATTGCCCCCAAGTATAAAGCCCGTGCCGGCTCAGCAAAACCCCATGCGCCTCAGGATTCTTCCCGAGCACATCCTCCAATTTCGAGGACAGTACGGAATAATCCTGCGTGTTCTCAATCAGCGGAACCCGCTCCACATGCTCATGCGAAACCACTCCCGCCAATCCCTTCAGAATCTCGTAACCCGCAATCGGTACGCACTCTTTCCCGGCGTACCGCCCGGAAATCAGCGTGTTCCACACCGTGTGCACGTGCAGAACCGCTCCCGTCTCCGGACGCGCCCGATAAATCACCAGATGCAGTCCGGTCTCCGCCGACGGTTTTCCGATTCCCTTCAGCGCCTGTCCGTCCTGATCGATTTCCAGCAGATGCGCCGGTGTCACCGTCCCCTTGTCCAAACCCGAGGGCGTGATGAACAGCCGTTGCGTCGGCCCGTCGCTCACTCGCACGCTGAAGTTCCCGCTCGTCGCCGGTACCCATCCGCGCCCGTAGCACCACCGCGCCGTCGCGCACAGCCGTTCCACTTCTGATTCGAGAGCCTCTCTGCCTAAAGCCATTCTTCAAACCAATCTGGGACCATCCGTCCCGTCGACCTCCGATGGGGTCCTTGCAGTTTACCAACCGCCGCGTTGTACCAACTCGCTCGCTCCCGCTCTACAATCGTCTCTTGCTCAATTCATCCCAACGCGACCAACTCGAAGTCGTCCTCGTCTCGCCACGCAATCCCCTCAATATAGGAGCAGCGGCGCGCGCCATGGCCAACTTCGGTTTCTCGCGTCTCGTAGTCGTCGCTCCTTACAAACCGCATTGGCGCGAAGCCAAATCCGCCGTCGGCGCCGAAGAGCTGCTCACAACCGCGCGCACAACCGAGTCGCTCCAGGAAGCCATCGCCGACTGCACCCTCGTCCTCGGCACCGGAACCCTCGCCCACCGCAAGCCCGAGCAGCCCATCGTCTCTCTCCCTTCGCTTGCACCCATCCTCCAGGGAAAAACCGGCCGCGTCGCTCTCGTCTTCGGACCCGAAAAGCACGGCCTCACACGCGACGATCTTGCCCTCTGCCACCATCTCGTCGAAATTCCCACACATCCCGGCCAACCTTCCATGAATCTCGGCCAGGCCGTCGCCGTATGCCTCTACGAGCTGGCATCACGCCTCACCGCAACCTCCAATTCGGGTGCCCCATCCTACGCGCAGCGTAGGGTGGGAGAACAAGAATCCCAATTTCAGGGTCCCGACGATCTCCCAGCCACATCCCGCGATCTCGATCTCCTCGCGGAAGTTGTCACCCAAACCGCGACCGCTGCCGACTACTCCCCTGCCGCGATGCGCCACGCCAATCGCCACGACCTGTATCTGCTCCTGCGCCGCCTCACTCTCACGCGCTCTGACGCCCTCCGCATCCTCGGCCTCTTCCGGCGGATTCTCTGGCGGCTCCAACACCGCTCCGACCCTCACAAAATCTGATCCGATCAGGTGATAGGGTCTAACACACTCGTAACTTTGCAGTTACCCTTTTTTTGCGCCCGCGCAGCACAAATCCTGCTAAAGTTTCGTTGAAAGGCTCCCCCATGCTGCGCCGCACGTCTCGTTTCCGCTTCTCGTTTTTCGGCCCATCCAGAGCGCAGGCGCCCGCCTTTTTCTTCTGCAGTGCGCTGGCTCTCGCCTTGAGTCTCCCCGCATGGGCCGGCCAGGATCCCGCTTCGCAGCAGTCACAGCCCGCGCCTCCCGCGGCACAAAGCCCCGCGCCCGCATCGGAACCCGCATCTCCGGCCGACGCTCAACATGCCGCCGCGCAGGAGCCACCCGCAACTCCCGCGGACGCGCAACCTTCGCAACCTGCTGCAGCCCCTTCCGCTGAAGCCCAACCACAGTCCGAACCCGCAAAACCCTCCGCTGACTCCGCCGCCTCTGAGGCCTCTCAGCCCGGCGAAATCACCGAGGACGAAATCCGCAAGGAACTCGTCGGCAAGCAGCTCTTTCTCCGCGGCGGCTACCTCGATAACAGCCTCAGCTACAACGAGCACGGCGTCCTCATCGGCCACTCGCCGCAGGGCTCTTACACGCTCAACGCGATTCAAATCGACAAGGTCCACCTCACCCGTCACAAGGTCGAGCTCGATGGCCAGCGCTACGGTCTGCACTTTCTGGGCGCATTGCCTTACGAAGACCCCACCAAGGCCGTCGACCGCGTAAACATCACGCCCAAAAAGAAGGAAGTCAGAATCACCATCGATCGCGAGCTTCTCGTCAAGCCCAAGCAGGAAAAGGCCAAGGGCAGTTGGTTCAAGTTTGGATCGAAACAAGACACCGCGAGCTCCGCCCCGAAACCCGCGTCAACCGCGCCTGCGCCGGCAGCCGCTGCGCCGGCAGCAGCCTGCTCGCCCTGTCAGGGGGAGACCGCGAATAACAACGAAGAGGCTCGGGCAGAAATCGCCGCCGCTCCGGCTGCTGAGCGCCCCGCCGACCCGAATAGTGTCACTACAACCATCTCGCCGGCCCACGCCAACAAGGTTCTCCTCGATGCGTTCGACCATGTCTTCGCGCAGAGTTTCGACGCCCGCATGATGGACGCGATGCCCGGCTTCTGGAAGCTTTACTACGCGGCTGCTGCGGCCAAAACCGACTATCAGCCCCAGGACCCGTCCGTTCTCCGCCAGAATCTCGTCGATCAAAAGGCCCAATTGGTTTCCAAATTCGAGCCTGCCTCAAACCAGTACGCGCAGGATAGCGGTGTCGCAGGCATGTCGCTCTATCACGTCGTCGTCGGAGCCGACGGCAAGCCCGGCGAAATCTCCGTTGCGCGCCCCATCGGTTTTGGCCTCGACGAGAACGCCGTCGATGCCATTCGCAAAGCCACTTTCTCGCCGGCCATCAAAGACGGCAAACCCGTTCCCGTCCTCCTCGACCTCGTGGTCGAATTCCGCATCTACTCCAAGCGCACCAACGTCGCCTCCGCGCCTGAAACTGCGAATCAGGCGAACGTGCATACCCTCCCTGGACCCTACAGCGTCGAGCACCAGTAGAGCCGCGGTTGTCATTTGCGCCTCATACCAAATCAGCTCGGTGTCCAAATTCTCGGTTGACAAGGTGCACGTAAATCCGCGCCGTAGGCGCAGCGTTTGTTAGGTCCGCGCTTCAGCGTGGGGTGAAAGTCGGCATTTTGGAAGGCGAGCCCCGCAGGGGCGGCGCTTGCCGCCGTCATTCCTATCCCGCCGGGTGCCCCATCCAAGCCTTGCTTGGGCGGGGGCGGGACCCCGTTCCCGCACAGTCTTCCACACATTCATGTTTCCGGGTACCCCACGCTTTAATTCTGGTACGTCGCAGAACGTAACCTCCGCGCTTCAGCGTGGGGACAGGATACATTGTGAGAGAAAATCAGTCCCGTAGGGACGATGCAAACCGATATTTCCTACCCCGCCATCGGTTGCCACAACTCCACGCGATTGCCCTCCGGATCCCAGATCCACGCAAACCGCCCATAATCGTAGTCCTCGCGCTTCGCATCGATCCGAACTCCCGCCGCATCCAACTGCCCCAGCAATCCGTCCAGATCATCCACCCTGAAGTTCACCATCGACTGTTGTGCACCATCGCCAAAATACTTCGTGTCCGCCGGAAAATGCGCAAACACAGTCATGCCCGTCGACTCCGGTCCGTCGAACGCCAGCGACCCTCCATCCTGCGCGGGAATGCCCAGGTGCTCCGCGTACCACCTCGCCAGTGCCTCAGGGTCGCGACTTTTTGAGTTCGGACGCCACGCGGCGGCCAACCGAAAGCGCGCTGGTCTGGGCAAGCCAGAGACCTTCGATTTCCTCGGCTTCAGGCACATCTGCGGGAAGACGAAGAAGGGAAGATTCATGGTGCTTCGGCAGACGATTCGCAAGCGCATGCAGGCGACGTTGCAACGGGTCAAGATCGAGTTGCGGCGGCGTATGCATGACCCTGTTCCTGAAGTCGGCAAGTGGTTGAAGTCCGTTGTGAGTGGGCATATCCGTTATTTCGGAGTGCCGGGCAACCGGTACGCTCTGGCTCACTTCCGCTTCACGGTCAGTCACTTCTGGCACCATGCACTCGAACGGCGGAGCCAGAAGGGACGCATCCAGTGGGAGCGTATGCAACGGCTCGTCCGCCGATGGCTTCCTCCGGCCCATATCTGCCATCCTTATCCTTCGCGCCGTCTGCGCGTCACCACCTGAGGCAAGAGCCGGATGCGGGAAATCCGCCTGTCCGGATCTGTGCGGGGGGTACGGAGAAATCCGTATCCCTACCGCGACCAACCCCTGCCCATGCGAAGCATGGCGCTCTTCGCTGGCATTATCGATACAGTCGGCGGAGGCATTCAGGGCTTTATCTCAACCGGCGTCCCTACCGTGACAAGCTGCCACACATCGTCCATTTCCCGGTTGGTAACGGCTATGCAGCCATCTGTCCAGTCCACCTCATGCTGGAGAGGACCAAGCCAAGAGAACTGCTCCTCAACGCCGTGGATCATGATCGCACCGCCCGGATCAACTCCAGCATCATGCGCCCGCTTCCGGTCGGCAGTATTCGGATACGAGACATGAAGGGCGAGATGGAAGTGACTTTGCGCGTTCTTCTGGTCGATCACATATTGCCCTTCCGGCGTCTTGTGGTCGCCCTGCCGTTCTTTGGACCCATCCGATTTGCCAAGAGCAACACGATAAGACCTGAGGGGCTTTCCGTTCGCCATCAGGATCATTAAATGCTTCGACTTCAAGATAACGATCTGGTCGGCTTTCACCCCGCCGATATTCGGCGGCGCGGAGGAACATCCCATCGCGGCGGTGCTGCACAGCAGGATCGCCAGCAGCTTCCAACGGCTCATGACAGCTTCGGGGACTGTTGGTGCCCGTGCAACCTGATTCTCCTGACCCCTCTGTTAACCGCAAAAAACAGCAGTGTTGCCAGCCCATATATGGCCAGCAAAATACCACTCACGTACAGCACCGACAGAAAATAATCGAGCCAGGGTGGCCAAGCATCTTTCAACAGGCCGGGGAAACCCAACACGCCCAGAAGATGGATTGCCACAACGTAACTGAGCGTCAACAAAAACGGCAAGGCGCACACCGTGAGAATTCTCTTCGATCTCCGAACACCTTCCCAAAGCAGCGTACAGACCGCAAGCCCTGTAACGACAACGACTGTGATTTTGCCCAACGTTGCATCGCTGAAGCGAGATACAAGCATAAAGGCGGCTAAGCCCACTCCCTGAACCAACAAGCCCAGGATGCCGAACCAGAAGAGCTTCATGTGCTTAGTCCTCCTTTCACTGGACAGTTACTTCTACAGGGCCTCTGGCCCCTTGCAGAAGCTGGAACAAACGGTTTTGGTTCAGATCAAAGACTTTGATACACCCCTCCGAACCGTAGCGTGTTTCCTCCCAGTGCACTCCCCCGCCATGTAAGAAGAAACCTGATCGACCGTGAGTATCTGTTCCAGCTTCGGGATGAAGAGGAACCCGATAATCTCCCCAATCACTCATGAAAAGCTTCCTCCACCAATGACTGCTGATTTCCTTCGGGTCAAGCGTGTACTTCCCAGACGGAATCGGCCCTTTCCCCGCGTCTGCCTGATTCGTGTCGCCATTCATTCCGGAAACATAACCATAGTCACCAACCGTATGCCCTGTATCGGTGTTGGTAAGCTCCAGATTTCCGTGGCCCGCTGTGATTGAAAACCCTGGCTTGTCAGATTGATTTTGTTGGCCTTGTCCAGTGTTCTGCTGTTGGGCCTGGGCCGGCTGCGCAGCGCCATTGCCGGCATTAGCTGCGGCTTGGTCCGCGTGAGCACGATTGTTTGCGTCGCTGGTGTCATGGTCGATGCCGCTGCTCACTTGTCCTGCCGCCTGCCCACCAGGACAGCCGCTACTGCTGCCTTGGTCATAGCACTCCGCGAGGGGGGTCATCGCGCTATTTGGTACTACTTGGTCGGCATGTCCGTCGGCGTCCACGCGGTTCAACGGGCCGTTCTCTACATAGCTATACAGGTTCAGCGTCTGCGGGTCGCCGAAGCTGGCATAAGGCACCGCCGTGGGCTTGGCGTCCCAGTCTGGCGTCGTGAAGCGCCCCAGGCTGCTGTCGTAGTACCGCGCTCCGAAGTCGTCCAGACCGGTCTGCGGGTCGCGCTCCTTGCCGCTGAACCGGTAGTTGTTCGCCGTGTCGTTCTGCTGGACGATCCGCTCCACCCCGTAAGGGAAGAACAGCGACGCATTCAGCACGTTGCCCTGCGCGTCGGTCTCCACCGCCGTCGAGCCCACGTTATCCGTCACGTAATACTTGGCCGCGGCTCCCGGATCGATGCGTGCGATGCGCGCCCCGTTGAAAAAAATGTACATAGTCGGGTTTTGGTCGTTGACGTTGGTCTCCATCAGCGCCGTCGAGCCCACGCCCTTCCAATACAGCTTGCTGCCCCTAGTCCTTAGTCCCTTCAACAAGTTCATCCATCTTCGGCTTATGCTTCGCCTTACGTCCCGTCTGCGGCGCGCCCGGCAGGATCCGTGAGGGCTTCGGCTGCCCCACGCGCTCGCGTGCGTTGGCCTTCACCGCCTTCGTCGCTGAAAATCCCGCCTTTTTCTTTTTCGCCATCGCAATCCTGAGTATGCGATAAAACTCAACCGCGCAAAAGACTTTTGTGCGTTCCTTTACACTCGCTCCGCAGCTCTTCACTCGCCTGCGCATTTACAGCCCGACCCCTGCAGCGCGACAATAGTTCCCGGGCCAAACTGATATGGATGAGCGGGAATTCTTCAACGAAACGACAGAGCAGCGCACGCACAACCTTACCTGCCCTAAATGCGGCCAGGCCGGCGAATACAAAGTCACCTGGGTCGTTCGCCGCAAGCGCCCGCAACTGCCTCGCGGCGCCGACGAGCGTGACCGTGCCCGATTCGCCAAGGCCCAGTCTTATATGGTTCGCCGCGACGATAAGCTCCAGTGCGGGAATATCCGTTGCCGTAAGCCCTTCGAAATTACGTCGCTCCAGTCATTGGCTTTTCTCATGGATTAGGCCGGTGGCCGCGCTCACCGCGTAGCGTTTTTCTTCCCCATTGCCGCACACCTCCGGAGGCAGGAGTGCTCAACTGCTCTCGTTGGGGTGAAATCATGCGCAACTCTGCCCGCTTCGCTGCTCGCTGGTCGGCCATTCTCCTCGCGTCTTTTGCTCTGTTACTTGCCGCCCGTTTTCTGGGCGTGCCGCATCACGCCACGACAACTCCGGTTCTCGCTGCAGAACTCAAACCCATTGACCTTCCCGCTCCGCAAACTACAGGCGGCGCACCCCTCATGCAGACTCTCGCGCAGCGCAAAACCACCCGCGTCTTCGCTAACAAACCCCTCCCTGTGCAGATGCTGTCGAATCTCCTCTGGGCGGCTTTCGGCGTCAATCGTCCGCGGGATGTGAAGCCCGGACTAGGCCGTACCGCGCCTTCGGCCCGCAATACCCAGGACATCGGACTCGACGTCGTGCTGCCTGATGGCGTCTACGTCTACGATGCCGAGCACAACCAGCTCCGTCCGGTGCTCTCAGGCGATGTGCGCAACACTATCGTCTCGGCTCCAGCAGCGCAGGCTGCAGTCACCATCATCTATGTGGCCGCTGCCAAAGACGACTTCGCTCAGGTCGACGTCGGCTTCATCGGCCAGAATGTTTACCTGTTCGCCGCTTCCGAAGGGCTCAACGCCTGGTTCTATACCGTTCACGCGCAGGACGTAGCGGCGAAGCTCGGCATCGGCCCTGACCGTAACGTCCTCTATGCCCAGTCCGTAGGCTATCCGCCTCAGCAGTAGCGATACTCCCTACCTGCTGGGTGCCCCACATCTCGATTCTGAGATGTGGGATACCACGATTCAACCCTGCCCCTGTCACAACACTTCCACTGGCGCAGCCCCGGGGCTATATGTTTGAATCAGAAGAGACGAGAGCCGGATCGGAGGTCATCTGCAAGTCCGGTAAGGAGTGAGAATCCAATGGCAAATCCCCTGCTTCCCCCTGAAGAACGCAATCTGACCCCCGCGCAGGTTGAAGCGCTCGACAAGCGCCGCGACCTCGGCCACACCTTCCTCGTCATCGCCGGCCAGTTCAGCGCCATCGCCACAGTTCTGCTTCTCTGGGTCGGCCAGGACCTCAAGTATTCACCCGGCTGGGCCCACCCCATGGCCTACTACTTCTTCCTCGCGCTCATCCTCATCGTCGGCTTCGGCATCACCGGCCTGGTCCTCCGCCGCGGAACTCCGCGTTTGGACTGAATCCTTCCCGACATTCCTCGGAACTGCTCTCGCCGAAGCTGCGTATCCCTTGACAGGACGCGAAGCCGCCCGGCCATTCCCCGTCGGCGATCTCGCGGTTGATTCGGCGTGAGACGAGGGGAATAAGAATGACAGAGCATGTTTGTCCCTGGTGGCTTGGCTACTTTCTTGCCAGCCCAGTTCGCAAAATCTGGTCCGACGACCCGGTCAAGCTGCTCGAGCCCTTTGTCCGTCAAGGCATGACTGTATTGGAGCCCGGCCCCGGCATGGGCTTTTTCACCCTTCCGCTGGCTCGCATGGTGGGACCCTCCGGCCGCGTTGTTGCCGTAGACATTCAATCTCAAATGTTGACCAGTCTCAAACGGAGAGCACAAAAGGCCGGCCTTTCCAACCTCATTGAAACTCGCCTCGCCCATCCCGGTTTCATGGGCCTCGCCGATCTGACCGGTAAAGTCGATTTCGCCCTCGCCTTCGCCGTCGTCCACGAGGTTCCGTCGCCCGCGACATTCTTCGATGAAGCTGCGGCCGCGCTCAAACCCGGTGCGACCGTCTTCTTCGCCGAACCCGCGGGACATGTCTCACCAGAAACATTCCAAGCCGAACTGGCAGCAGCCCAGAATGCCGGCCTCGTCGCAATCGACCGGCCCAGCGTGCGACGCAGCCTCGCCGCGGTCCTGCGAAAGAACTGACAATTCGACAAGCTCTGCCCCGGCAGGGTCATTCGCCGGCCGCTGTCGTGCGTTGATCCCTCTTGCATCACTCGCTGTTAAACTTGAACTCTGATGATCCTGCCGTTTGTCCGCGAGATTTTCGCGGAGCTGGAGCAGACTCCGGGCTTTGAACGCGTTCGCAGGCACCTCAGCTTGGGTGCGGGTCGTCGGCGTGTGTCTTCACTCACCGCAACGGCGCGTGCTCTCTACCTCCCGCTCATGGCGCGCGCCGCCAAGCAAACCGTCGTCGTCATCGTCGCCGACAACAAAGCCGCCGAAACCCTCGAGCCTCTCCTCAAGGCCGGCTGCGAACTTACCGGCGCGACTGATCCCGCACGCGTTGTCCGCTTTCCCGCCCACGACGTGCTTCCTTTTGAGAATCTCTCCCCTCACCCTGACGTCCAGGAGCAGCGCGCCGCCGCCCTCTGGAAGCTCGCCACCGGCGCCGTCGATATCCTCATCGCTCCCGTCGAGTCCGCCGCTCTCAAGCTCTTCAATCTCGATTACTATGCCGGTCTCGCTGTCACGCTCAAGCGCGGCGAAGAAGTCGACATCGAAGTCCTCACCGCGCACCTCGCCAGCGTCGGCTACACGCAGATGGATCTCGTCGAGATGCCCGGCCAGTTCACGCGCCGCGGCGGCATTCTCGATGTCTACTCGCCTGAAGCCGATCGTCCCGTCCGCGTCGAGTTCTTCGGCGATGAAATTGAAACCATCCGCAAATTCGACCCCGAAACCCAGCGCTCCCAATCCGGACTCGATGAAACGCAGCTCCAGCCGCTAACCGAAACGCCCGTCACCGAGCCCCTCCTCGCCGCTGTCAATGCGCGTCTGAGCCACGAGCGCATCGAAACCGACGACGATGATCTGGCCATCGAAGCCGCGGCCGCCGGCGGCGTCAGCGTCTTTCCCGGCTGGGAGTTCTTCGCCCCCGTCGCCGGCGCCGAGCGCACGCTCTTATCGCTCGTCCCGCGCTTTGCCCTCTTCGTCGATGAACCGGCAATGGTCCGCAACCAGATCGATCGCTGGTGGAACAAGCTCGAACAGCGCCATGAGCGCTCCGGCATCGGCGCGTTGATCCGCCCTGAGGACATCTACATCCGGCCGGAAATTCTCTCCGCCTCCCTCGAATCCCACGTGGGCCTCGACCTCGATCAGCTTGGCGCGGTCGACATCCTCGAAACCGACGCGACTCTCGGCGAAATCGAACTTCCAACGCGCCCCACGCTCCGTTTCCACGGCTCCATCGCCGCCCTCACTGACCAACTCAAAAACTTGATGGCCGCTGAAGTGCACATCGTCCTCGCCGCGCCGCATCAGGGCGACGTCGAGCGCCTTGCCACCGTTCTCCGCGACTACGAGATTCCCTACCGCCTCGGCAGCCGCGTCGCGCGCCCGGGCGAAACCCTCCTTGATGAAGGCAGCTTCCTCGCCGGCGATCTGCGCGTTCCCGTCATCGTGCGTTCGCCGCTTGCTTCCGGCGTCAGTTTCCTTGAAACGAATCTCATCGTCTTCGGCGCCAACGACCTCTCCGACGAAGCCGACGTGGCTGCCCGTCCCGAGCCGAAAAAATCCAAAACCGCCGCCTTCGTCTCCGACTTCCGCGACCTCCATATCCGCGACTACGTCGTCCACGTCGAACACGGCATCGCGCAGTATCAGGGCCTCAAAGAAATCTCCCAGGATGGCCTCTCTGTCGAGTTCATGATTCTCGAGTTCGCTGAGGGCGCCAAGCTCTACGTCCCGCTTACCCGCCTCGATCTCATCCAGAAATACCGCTCCACCGACACTGGCCCCGCTCCGGTCCTCAACAAGCTCGGCTCGCAACAATGGACAAAAACCAAGGCTCGCGTTCGCAAAGCCATGCAGGACATGGCCGCCGAGCTCCTCAAGCTCTACGCCGAGCGCCACACCGCTCAGGGAACTGCCTTCTCCCAGGACAACGAATTTCAGCGCGAGTTCGAAGACTCCTTCGACTACAACGAAACCGACGATCAGGCCTCCGCCATCCGCGCAGTCAAGAACGATATGGAGTCATCCACGCCGATGGATCGCCTGCTTTGCGGCGACGTCGGCTACGGCAAAACCGAAGTCGCCATGCGCGCCGCCTTCAAAGCCGTGCAGGACGGCAAGCAGGTCGCCGTGCTCACGCCAACAACCGTTCTCGCCTTCCAGCACTTCGAAACCTTCAAGCAGCGCTTCTCCCAATTTCCCATCCACATCGAGATGATCTCCCGCTTTCGCACTCCGAAAGAACAGAAGGAGATTGTCGAGCGCGTCGCCACTGGCAAAGTCGACATCCTCATCGGCACGCATCGCCTGCTCTCGAAGGATCTCAAGTTCCAGGATCTCGGCCTGCTCATCGTCGATGAAGAACAGCGCTTCGGCGTCCGTCACAAGGAGCGTCTCAAGCAGCTCCGCAAAGAAATCGACGTCCTCGCCATGAGCGCCACGCCCATTCCGCGCACGCTCCACATGTCGCTCGTCGGCCTGCGCGACATGTCTGTCATTGAAACTCCGCCCAAAGACCGCATGGCCATCCAGACCGTCGTTGCCAAGTACGACGAAAAAATCATCCGCTCCGCCATCGAAGTCGAGCTCGAACGCGGCGGCCAGATTTACTTCGTCCACAATCGCGTCGAGTCCATCTACGAAATCGCCTCGCGTATCCAGGAACTCGTCCCTGCGGCCCGTGTCGCCGTCGGCCACGGCCAGATGAGCGAGAACGAACTAGAAAAAGTCATGCTCGCCTTCATGCGCCACGAGTATGACGTTCTCGTCGCCACCACCATCATCGAAAACGGCCTCGACATTCCGCTCGCCAACACCATCCTCATCAATCGGGCCGAGCGCCATGGCCTCAGCGAGCTTTACCAGCTTCGCGGCCGTGTCGGCCGCTCGAACCGCCGCGCCTACGCCTACCTCCTCATCCCGCAGGAGCACCAACTCACTGAGATCGCCCGCCGCCGTCTCGCTGCCCTCAAGGAGTTCAGCGATCTCGGCGCCGGTTTCAAAATCGCCGCTCTCGATCTCGAACTCCGTGGCGCAGGCAACATGCTCGGCGGAGAGCAGAGCGGCCACATCGAAGCCGTCGGCTTTGAGCTCTACACCTCCATGCTCGAAGCCGCCGTCAAGGAACTGAAGGGCGAAGGCACAGAAGAGCGCCCCACCACGCAACTCAACCTCGGCATCGCTCTCCGCATCGACGAAAGCTATGTTCCCGAAGAGAATCAGCGCCTGCGCCTCTACAAGAAGATCGCCGGCGCCGCCACCGAAACCGCCATCAACGAAGTCCGCTCCGAAATGCAGGATCGCTACGGCAATCTGCCCGACGCCACCGTCTACCTGCTCGAAGCCGCTCAGCTCCGTCTCGAATGTGAGCGGTTAGGCGTCGCGCAGGTCGATCGCAAGCGCGGCGAACTGCTAATCCGTTTCACTGAAAATGCCGCGGTCGACCCCGCGCACCTGATGCAACTCGTCGCGCGCAATGCCAAGCGCGGAGCGCAGTTCACCCCGCAAGGTGTGCTCAAACTCCCGTTGAAAGCCTCGCGCCCCGACGATGTCTTGCTAGAAATTCGCGAACTGCTCTCCAATCTCGCCCCTGCACCTGTCAGCGCCTGACACGCTCTTCATAAGAAACAAAGGTGTCATCCCGAGCGGAGCGGCTGGGGGCCCATTTTCGCGCAGCGAAAAAAGGGGTAGGCGGAGCCGAGGGATCCGCAGTTGTTTTTCGAAATCAATCTCCATGCGAACTCGGGTGCCGGTACATTCCTCCCTCGCCGCTCCCTTGATACGATAATCGCAAATGAAATATCCGACTTTGCTCATCGCATTGGGAACCTGCATGGCCGTTCATGCCTCCGCGCAAGCCGCAACCCCCGACTGGAAATCCCAGTTCGCCCGCGTCTCCGACGAATACTTCGATCAGGTCTACTTCCGCTACGCTCCCTCCGGTGGAACTATGACCGGCTATCACCAATACGACAGTCAACTCGAAGACTTCTCGCGCAAAGCCATCGATGCCGAGATCGCCGCGCTGCATCAATTCGAATCTCGCATCGAAGCCATCAAACCGGACGACTCAGCCGCCGACTTCGTCCCGCGCAGCGATCGCGAAATGGTCCTCGCCAACATTCGTTCGCAGCTCCTCACGCTCGAAACCATCCGCCCCTGGGAGAAGGACGCCGACATCTATTCGAGCACTTGCGCCAACGCCGCCTTCGTTCTTATGGAGCGCAAATTCGCTCCGCCCGACGATCGCCTGCGTTCCCTTATCGCGCGCGAAAAGCAAATGCCCGCGCTCCTTGCCGCCGCCCACGCCAACCTCAAGAATCCTCCGCACATCTTCACCGGCATCGCCATCGAACAACTCCCCGGCGTCATCAGCTTCTTCCAGCACGACGTCCCCGACGCCTTCGCCGACGCCAAAGATCCCGCTGTCAAAGCTGAATTCGTCAAGTCCAACTCCGCCGTCATCGCCGCCCTCACCGATTACGAGCAGTGGCTCAAGTCCGACGTCCTCCCTCGTTCCAACGGCGACTTCCGCATCGGCGCCGACACTTTCCAGAAGAAACTCCTCTACGACGAAATGGTCGACATCCCGCTCGACCGCCTTCTCGAAATCGGCCGCGCCGACATGCGCAAAAATCAGGAGCACTTCAAACAGGTCGCCGCCGAGCTCGAGCCCAACAAAGATCCCCAGGCCGTCCTTGAAGAACTGGGCGAAATGCATCCCGCGCCTTCGCAATTACTCGACACCTTCCGCGCCACATTCAACGGCCTCGTCAGCTTCATTCAGTCGCATCACATCGTCACCATTCCGTCCGATGTGCGCCCCATCGTCGAAGAAACTCCGCCCTTCATGCGCGCCACCACCTTCGCCAGCATGGACACGCCCGGTCCCTATGAGACGCACTCCACCGAGGCCTACTTCAACGTCACGTTGCCCGATCCATCCATGACGCCCGCTGAAGTCGAAGGCTACATGCACGCCTTCAATATCGGCACCGTCATCTCCACTGCTGTGCACGAGGCCTATCCCGGCCACTACATCCAGTTCCTTTGGCTTCCGCAGGCGCCCAGCAAGGTCCGCAAGATTCTCGGCGCGAATACCGATGTTGAAGGTTGGGCCCACTATTGCGAGCAGATGATGCTCGACCAGGGCTATGGTCAACCCGGCGCTGGTGCGAAAGACGCGCGCGAGTCGAAGTTCCTGCGGCTCGGCCAGCTTCAGGACGCACTCCTCCGCGACGCGCGCTTCATCGTCGGCATCGAGATGCACACCGGCAAGATGACCGTCGACCAGGCTGAGGAATTTTTCCAGAAGGAAGGCTACCAGTCAAAGGAAACGGCGGTTGTCGAAACCAAGCGCGGCGCAGGCGACCCCACCTATCTCTACTACACGCTGGGCAAGCTCGAAATCATGAAGCTGCGTGAAGACGTGAAGCAGAAGGAAGGCTCAGCCTTCTCGCTCGAAAAATTCCACGACGATTTTCTGCGCCAGGGATTCCCGCCCATCAAAATCGTCCGCGAAGCCATGCTCGGCGACAACTCCCCCGCACTCTAATCGAATTCTCGGGGTGCCCCCGGGGCCTCGCACTTAGGGACCAGGGCGTTCATCTCATCACCCGTGCCCCATCCATTTCGTGTTCTTTGCGAAATGGGTGGGATAGCACGAACCCTGCTAGCTCCGCTAACCCCGCTGGACATCCCCCGGTCCCTCGCATTTTGGGATCGCGGACGTCAATTCACCACAACCAAGCTGAGAGCTGAAAGCTAACAGCTAATAGCCGTCTTTCACGCCTTCCACTTGATATTGCACCCGATCGACGGCTTCTGTTCCGCCGGAACCGGCTTCCCCGCAAGCACCAGGTCGATCGCCGCGCGCAGATCCTTGCCCGTCACCGGCACGCCATTTCCCGGGCGGCTGTCGTCGTACTGCCCGCGATACACCAGCTTGAAGTCCTTATCGAATAAATACGGATCGGGCGTGCACGCCGCGTTGTACGCTTTCGCCACCGCCTGCGACTCGTCATATAAATACGGAAATACGAATCCGTTCGCCTTCGCCTGCTGCTTCAGCCCCTCCGGGCTGTCTGCCGAATGCGTCCTCACATCGTTCGAGCTGATCGCCACAATCGCCAGCGATTTTCCCGCGTAATCCGCGCTCAGCTTCCCCAGCGATTTCTCGATGTGCTTCACGTACGGGCAGTGCGCGCAAATGAAAAGCACCAGCAGTCCCTGCTTTCCGCGAAAATCATCGCGCTTCACCGTCTTGCCGCTCACCACATCCGTCAGCGCAAAATCCGGAGCCACCGTCCCCAGCTCCACCATCGTCGATTCCGTCAACGCCATAATTTCATCTCCTCAAAAGTCTCTTGACCGCGTGATCAATCTCGTGGGTGCCTCAGGTCCGGGGTCCCCGAGAACTGGTCCTCGTTCTCGGGGTGGAGATCCCTCGCATTTGGGGACCTGGGAAAGCACGCCCCTCAACTCACTTCTAGGTCGCCGACTCGCCGACTTGCCGACTCGCTGACTTGCTGCTTCTCTAAAACAGCCCTGTCTGCCGCCCCGGCATCGCGATCCCGAAATGTTCATAAGCCAACCGCGTTGCCACGCGCCCACGCGGCGTCCGGTCCAGAAATCCAATCTGTATCAGAAATGGCTCGTACACCTCTTCGAGCGCGTCTTCCTCTTCCGCCAGCGTCGCAGCCAGCGTGCCCAGTCCTACCGGCCCGCCATCGTATTTCTCCATAATCGTCAGCAGCAGTCGCCGGTCAATTTCGTCGAACCCGTGCGCGTCCACCTCCAGCATCGTCAGCGCAGCATTCGCCGTCGGCCGGTCAATCTTGCCCGAGCCGCGCACCTGCGCATAATCGCGCACTCTCCGCAATAGCCGGTTGGCAATCCGTGGTGTACCGCGCGACCGCAGCGCAATCTCCGCCGCACCGTCGCGATCGATCGGAATCTGCAACACCTCTGCCGACCGCTCGACGATCACCTGCAGATCTTCTTCTGTATAAAACTCAAGCCGCAGAAGAATCCCGAACCGCGACCGCAATGGCGAGCTCAGCAGTCCTGGCCTCGTAGTCGCTCCAATAAACGTGAAAGGCCGAAGTTCCATCACATGCGTCCGCGCCGCCGGACCCTGTCCGATAATGATGTCCAGCTTGTAGTCCTCGAGCGCGGTATACAGCTTCTCTTCCAGCACCGGCTGCATGCGGTGAATTTCATCCAGAAACAGCACCTGCTTCTCGCGCAGGTTTGTCAATATCGCCGTCAGGTCGCCTTGGATTACCAGCGCCGGCCCTGAAGTCTGCTGGAAAGCCACGTCCATTTCGTTGGCAATGATCGTCGCCAGCGTTGTCTTGCCCAGCCCCGGCGGCCCGAACAGCAGCACGTGGTCCAGCGGCTCGCCCCGCGACTTCGCCGCCTCCAGCGCAATCTCTAGCTGCTCCTTCGCCTTCGATTGTCCAATGAACTCGCGAAGCCAGCGAGGCCGCAATTTCAGTTCAAATCCCTGCTCTTCGTCGGCGCGCGCTGCGCTCACTAATCGTTCCGGAGAGTTGTCGCGAACAGTGGTCATGCTGAGAGGAAGTTTAGCCGTTCCCGGCCGCGCGAGCAAAAGAACTCAGCGAAATAGATTGTTAATGAACGATTTGCGAGGAAGTCGTAAGACGTTTATCTCTGTTCACGGTTTCCTTATTCGCGCATTCAGCATCTTCATGCTTTCCTGATTCACATTCCCCTACGTTGTAAAGAATTCACGCCGGATTCGTGCCGGTATGCGAAGCCGCTTTCGAGCTATGCGCAGTTCGCTGCGGTGCCCCACGCATACATCGTGCGAGTTTTCTGTCTCGGCTAACCAGTCTAGGTAGCGAAAAAACTGCTCTCCAAAGCAGGCAGGAAAGGTGCGTCCTCAAAAAGCCTTTAACGCGAAATTGTCGCCGCACCGAAAAATCCACTTTATGAAAGTGAGAGGCTGAATGAAACGAATAGATTGTTTTGCTCCCGCAGCTGTTGGGGTCTGTCTCGCTCTAATGTCTTTTCCGGTGGCCGCGCAACAAAGCCAGCCGGCCCCTGCCAACGGCGCAATCCTCACCGCACACGTCGACCCTCCTGCCGGCGCTGATCCAGCAAAACCGTCAGCGGCAAGCGACCCGAACACTCCCGCAACAGCTCCCGCGGCAAGTGCCACGCCCGATGCGGCCGCCACCATCAGCAACGCCGAGCTGATGAAAAACATGATGGAGATGAAGGCCGAGATCACCGAGCTCAAAACGGCGCTCAAGTCTCGCGATGCTGCCGATGCAGCTTCGGCCGACGCCATCAAGGCATACGAGCATGACGTCGCCTCTCTCAAAGCCGCTGTCACTCCAACCACAGCGGTCACCGCTTCGGCTTCTCCTTCGCCCGCCCAGGCAGCAGCTCCCGCCGTTCCTGCCACAGCCCCGGCGCCGCCTGAGATTACCGCGGAGACTACAACCAAGTCGGCGCCCTTTCCCGGAGACTGGACGTGGCTCAACTCAGGCGGTCACAACTCTGACTCTCCCATGTCAACCAAGTACTTCACGCCGGAGATCCGCTTCGACACCAACTACATTCTCGACTACAACCACCCTCAAGACGACTCAATGGGTGGCTCGACCGAAATGTTCCGTTCCGATGAATGGCAGCTCGAGCAGGCCTCGGTCGGCGGCGACTTCCGCATTCAGAACGTTCGCGGCCGCATCTTGACCATGTTCGGTGAGTTCGCAACCACCACCATTCGCAATGATGGCAGCTACAGCCGAGGTCAATGGCAGCTCAATAATGCCTACCGGTACGTCTCCGAGGCATGGGGCGGCTATCACTGGGATGTAGGCCACGGCCTCAATGCCGACGCCGGCATCTTCGTCTCCTACATCGGCCTGTTCAGTTATTACAACTTCGATAACTGGGCCTATCAGCCTTCGTATGTCTCGTCCAACACTCCCTGGTTCTTCACCGGACTCCGGGTCCAGTACTGGCCCACGGAGAAGCTGAAGATCGAGCCGTGGTTCATTAACGGATGGCAGACCTACGGGCGCTACAACAGCAAGCCCGGACTGGGCGGCCAGATTCTGTACCGTCCCAAGCCGTGGCTCGACTTCGTCTGGAATAACTACGGCGTAGGTCAGGACGATGCCGGATTCCCGGGACGCACGCGCATCCACGCCGACTACTCGGCGCAAATCAAGTTCTACGACAATCCCAACAAGATGCTCGACAAGATCGCCTTCACCGTTACCGGTGACCTTGGCTGCGAAATGGGCGGAGGTCCCGTTTCGTTCGCGATGACCGGCGGCACGCTGAATCCAAAAGGCGCCTCACCTGAACAAGGCAACGGCGTGTCCACCTATAACGGCGGCGTGAGCTGCCACAACCATAAAGCCGGCGAGCCGAAGCAGGCATTCGAAGGCTGGATGGACTACATGCGCTTCTGGTTCCACAAGGATGTTTTCGCCGTGACGCTGGGCGGCGGCCAGATGAGCAACCCCGGCCGCTACTTGACGCTGCTGCCGCCGATCAACGGCGCGACAGCGACCACCGGCTCGCCGTACTTCACTGAGAATGCCGGCGACCAGGCGCAGATGCGTGACGGGACCATCACATTGGACTACATGCCGAGACAGTTCATCACCTTCCGGCTTGAGGAAAGTTATCGCTACTCCAACGTTCCCTACTGGACTGGTCGCGGCGGCATCACGCCGTACGCCCCAGGTAACGGCGACATCCACCAGAACGTCGGCAGTCCGTCGGATTACATCTGCTCCGGGACGAGCAACGCCGGACTGGTCGACTCCGGCATCGGTTATGTCACCTCCTCCGGCGGCCCTGGCCTTATCGCAGCGATCAATCAGTGCTCGGGCGGCGCATATACCACGGTGACGCCCTCCAACATCAACAACATCTGGTGGCCCGATCTGCGCACAAACCAGACGTCAACCATTCTTGCGATCATGGTTCGCTTCTAACTACAACGCAAGTTAACCATCACGAATGTATGCAGAGGATTGCTGCCCATCCCGGAGCGAACACTCCGGAATGGGCAGTCATTTTGCATCATTCGCACACTGTAACCGTGAATGCACAATGGACATGAGGTTCCTGATGATCGGCCGAATTCGGATGCTCGCGCTCGTCACGCTTGTTCTGTTTGGGCTGGCTCCGCTTGGCGCGCATGCCGCAGAGCAGACTTTTACCAGGACCATCAATCTGCGGGACCGGCTGAATTTGACGATCATATCGGGCGCAGGCAGCATTCAGTTCAATCAGGGCCCGCCCGGCAGGTTGCGCATCACCGGCCATGTCAAGGCGAACGACTGGCGTCCAACCGACGACCGGCTTCGCGACATCGCCGCGAACCCTCCCATACGCCAGGACCAGAACATTATCCGCATCGGCAGCACCGAAGAGTTGACTCACGTCATCATCGATTACGAGATCGAAGCTCCGGCAGACAGCATCATTCACGCCGGCGCCGGCGTGGGTGACATTTTCGACGACGGGGTTGGACAGGAGGCGCATTTCAATACCGTCTCGGGAAACATCCACGCAACCGGGCTCGCGGGCAGCATCGACGTCAGCTCCAGAGACGGCGACATCGAAGTAGAGCAGAGCGGGCGTGGTGTGGTGAAGGCGGTATCAATCACCGGCAACCTTGAGCTGCGCAATCTCAATAGCGCACTGCACGCGGCAACGAACGCGGGAAGCATTAAAGTTTCCGGCGTGCCTGGGGGCGATTGGTCGGTCCAGACCGGAAAGGGAGATGTCGATCTCGCGCTCGGCGTCGCGGCCTGTACGATCGACGCCCAGACCAGCGACGGTCTCGTGCGCAGCGACTTGAAGATTGAAGGCGCAAACAGCTCCAACTCGCGCCATCTCGCCGGCAGGATCAACGGCGGCGGGCACAACGTGACGGTTCAAACGGGCGAGGGAGAGATCCGCCTCCACAGCTAAAGCGTTTTTGCATTGAGTGCAGACTTCCGTGCCCCATCCTTTCCGCGTTTGTTCTGCGGAAAGGGTGGGACACCATGAAATTCCCGGTCTACACCAATTCCGAAAATGTTTTAGCAATGCCCCTTGTGCGGCAGCTGCCGGATACAAATTCCCGCAGCCTGACATGCGCCGCAACCAGCAGAAAATCATCTTCGCGATCTTCGTCAAGTAATAATGTCAATCCCGCGGATTGTTTCCGCCAGGAAACGTTACTAAAAGGGTACAAATTAGGGACAGCCCGCCTCGGAGTCTTCTGCCCGGCGAGCGGCCCGTTCTCCTGCCTCTCTCCGCGCGGAAACAAGCCTCAAACTACACCAAACACAAGGCCGAATTCAGGGCCGAACTCTTATTGACTTCTTTGATGCGGAAGACCCAGTAACACCTTAGTGGCAGAGGCTTTCGACCACCATCTGTCCTATAGTCGAAGGCATATAAGGCCAGCGAGAGTCTGCCGTCACAACGTTGGGTCGCTGCCCAAGTCGGCTGCGGACTCCGGAGGTTCCATCATGCTTGATCGTTTTTGGCCGCGTGCGCTCTTTTTAGTCGCTCTCGCGGCGCCCATTGCCGGCTGCACCAATCAGCTAGTAGATTCCATCACGGTTTCGCCGACTGCGCAGACCATCTCTGCCGGTCAGACGTTCCAATTCACGGCAACCGGAGTTGTTGGGCACGGCACCACTCACCCCTCGACCACATCGAATATCACCGATCAGGTCTCCTGGACCTCGAGCTTGCCCAGCGTTGCCACCATTAACTCCTCGGGACTAGCCACTGCGGTCGGCACAGGCTCTACGACGGTTACGGCAACGATCAACGGCTATACCGGCACTATATCCGCATCCGCAACACTCTCCGTCTCCAGCAGCGGCGGGGGCGTGGGCAGCGTTACAGGTATCACCGCGCTGAATGTCATCCCGGGATCTCAATCTGTCACCGGCCCCGGTCAAACCAGCCAGTTCATCGCAATCGGCACCAATTCGGCTGGCGCGACTGTCGATCTCACCAACCAGGTTGCGTGGTCTTCAAGCAGCGTGCAGATCGCTATAGTCGGCGGCAATACCGGACTCGCTACAGCCGTTGGTCAGGGCACCGTCACCATTACCGCCCTCTATGCCAATCCCAATGGCGGAAGCATCATTACCGGAATCTCAACATTTACGGTCACCAGCGGGACCTCGCAGCAGTTCACCTCGGTTGAGATCATTCCCAACAATCAAACGGTCTCTGCCTCCGGTCAAACTGCCCAATTCATCGCGCTCGCCACTCTTGGCAGCAGCGGCCTTGAGGAAGATGTCACCAACTCGCCGAACCTTACATGGCTTTCGAGCATTCCCACAATCGCCACCGTCACCTCCGGCCTGGCTTCAGGGAACGGAGTGGTCACCGGCGTTAGCCAGGGAAGCACGGACGTCGCCGTCGAGCTGCAGAATCCTGGTGGTGGCGTTGTC
This sequence comes from uncultured Acidobacteriaceae bacterium, assembly GCA_963834565.1. Taxonomy (GTDB): domain Bacteria; phylum Acidobacteriota; class Terriglobia; order Terriglobales; family Acidobacteriaceae; genus Telmatobacter. The sequence continues at coordinate 169,111 of CAWICF010000001.1, forward strand.
ACTGCTACTGCCGCGGTCACTGTTACGCTCACTGCTCCGCCTGAGCCCATTCTTTCTCTCACAGTTATTCCCGCCTCGATCTCGGTGAATGACTTCCAGCTCACCGGACAATTCCTCGCCATCGCAACGTACTCATCCGCGCCCTACGTCCGCGACGTGACCAACTCTCCCAACACAACCTGGATCTCAACCGAGCCTGAGATCTTCCCGGTTGACACCAATTCCGGCGGCAACGCCGGAGCCAGCGCCGGGCTGGCGACTGCCTACGGAAGCGGCGGCGCGGTGCTCGTCGCAGAAACAACCAGTACCGACGGGACGATCCAGGACGCTACCGCTTTGTTCAACTGTCCTCTGGTTCTACCCACGGCAACCACCGCTGGTTCCTGCTATCCGGGTGAGCCGCCGGCGGCCACACTCCTTGAAACCCTCACCATCTACAACGAGGGTTTGAACACTACAAATTGGGAGATCACTGCTCCCTCGGCTACCGGCACACCCGATGTCATCCACTGCGGCCCGGGTTGGACCGCGAACGGCGGTGGCGGCGGCTCGGTTTGCACAGCGACCTATCCGGAAGGCACTGTCGTCACAGTCACATCGCCCGCCGGCGCTGGAGCCTTCGGCGGATGGTCTTACAACTGCGCGCCAACAGCGCCAATCTCCGCGGCCGGACCAAACAGTTGCCAGGTGGTCCTCTCATCGAACGACACAGTCGGCGCGATCATCAACTAACCGCTACTGGCTTCCACGAGAGCCGCCCTTCGGGGCGGCTTTCTTGTTTTGAGCAGTTCCAGAAGACGAGTACCCCAACCTTCGTGCTGTCGCCGATCCCCAAAACGCGAACGACAGAGGGCTCCCAGTTCGGAACCATTGATCAGGCCGGCGGCTGTATCTGGGGCCAGTAGCGGAAGGCTCGGAATGTAGCCTGCGCCTGGCCGCAAGCATAGAGGGCCGGACGCACATCAAGAAAACCGCCCAGGACATTGTGCTCCATGCCGGAGATTTCCGACGAGGACAACGTCCTCTTCCACGGCTGACCCGGCAGGCGGTAGTAGAAGTCCACTTCCTGACGATCGTTCACAATGCGTAGCCTGGCACGGGTTGCGCCTGCCTCCGCGCGGTCGCGGATCGAGCCGGTCGTGTTGCGCACAGAAACGCCATCCGCCGAGAGTTGAATGCCTGCGACGTGCCCGGGATTGTAGAAGAGCAACAGACCCGACTCGCAGCCAGGCGAAACTTCCACGTCGACTTCAACGGTGTAGGAGTGGCCGCCGACCGGCGTTGTAAGAACTGCGGAATCATCGAGAGATCTTCCGCGCGCCTCAAGAACCAGGACGCCGTTGCCGGTGGTGAAACGGGCGGGATCGTACTCGCGCCAGAAGGCCCACTGCAGGCCGAGCTGCTGAGAGGAGAAGTCGTCGGAAGGATCGGCGAAAGGTTGCTGCGTGGCGCCGGGAAAGGGCATGGGAATGGCGTCGTCGGCCTTGAGGCCCGCAGGCAGCCGCCACCAGCCGTCAGCAGTCCACTCCACCGGAAGCAACAGAAGTTGACGGCCCAGCGTGCGGTATCCATTTTCGTAGGCATGCACGGTGATGAACCACCGGCCGTCCGGGGTATCGACGAGACGGCCATGCCCCATCGAAATCCAACGATCGTTGCGAGAGGCAGTGTGAACGACGGGGTTGTACGGAGAGAACTCCCAGGGGCCCTCCGCATGACGACTGCGCGCGGAGATGACGGCGTGGCTGGTAGCAGGGCCGGCGGTGCCTCCTTCGGCCACATTCAGATAAAAATAGCCGTTGTGCTCCATTAGCTTTGGGCCTTCAAGGCAGACGCATTCCATACGGATTGAGGCAGGCATGGGCCAGGCTTCATAGACGGCGCGTGGCGGAACCTTAACGGCGAGCCCGTCGTCGGTGAGCTCGGCCATTCGTCCGCCGGCCATGTAGAGATAGCGGCGTCCGTTTTCCGCAATATGCGCGGGATCGATGGCCCGGATGCCGAGGTCGATCGGGTCGCTCCAGGGGCCGGTGGGATGGGGCGCATGAATGACGTGCAGATCGCCATTCGACGGATAGTAGAGATAGAAACGATCGTTGTACTCGCAGAGATACGGCGCCCAGACGGTTCCGTAGAAACCGCGCAGACCTGCCGCGACCGGTTGCCAGTTCACGAGGTCGCGCGAATGCCAGATGATGAGGCCCGGCGCGAAGTCGAAGCTGGAATGGGTGAGATAGAAGTCGTCGCCGACGCGAATCGGACTGCCATCGGGATGGTCGCCACCGAGAATGGGGTTGTGATAAGACGGCGTTGACTCGGCAAGCGAGAGGCGCGTGCCGGCCGCAAGTGCACAAGCGGCGGCGTTCCAGGCGAATTGACGGCGTGTGAGCATGACGCGCCAGTGTAAACGGCGGGCGCTAAGGCGACAAAATGCCGCCGGAACTCGCAGAAAAGCTGGCTGCGGGTGCCCCATCCAGTCTTTGCATCGGTGGGGGCGAGACTCTGTTCCCGCGCTGACTCGCTGACTCGCTGGCTCGCTGACTCGCTGCCTCATTTAGACTGATTAGTTCTCCACGATCGTAATGTCCCACCGGTTTGGCATCCTTCGCCGCTTTCGCTTCAATCTCCCGCAGCGCATCGCGGCTCTGATGCTGGCCCTCTTTCTTCTCCAGGGTTTCTGGATCATCGCTCACCAGACCCTCACCGATCGCGACTATCAATACGCCCGTTGCGGCCGCGAAACCTGGGAAAAGCCATCGCCCCTCGCCGGCTACTACACCTCCTGCGGCAACATCCACGACGGCATCCTCGCCTATCGGCTCGCCGGCCTGCCGCTCACCCTCAATCTCCTCGCCGAGCGCGCTCTCGATCGTTTCCGCAAGCCGGAAAACCGTGTCGTTCAGACCGGGGCCCCCGCGGACGGGTCTTCGTCCGAGGGGTGGGAGGAGTCAGGCGAGCTCAGCACCTGGGAACTCCGCCATCAGATGACGCACGTCCTGCTCCTTCTGCGTCTCCCGTTTCTCTTCGCCGGCTTTGTCCTCGGCGCATGCGTCTGGTGGGTCACGCGGCGTCTCTACGGCGATCTTGGCGGCTACACCGCTCTCGCGCTCTACTGCTTCTCGCCGCCCATCCTCAAGGCCTGCGTCACCCCCGACCCTGAAATCCTCGCCGCGCTCAGCCTCTTTGGCGGCGTCTACACTTGCATCGGCGTCGCGCATGCCATGCAGGGTCCGCGACGTAAGCCGGGGCCCCCGGCGACCGGGGTCCCCAAAAAGCGGTTCTTTGCTTTGTGGGGTGGAGCGACCGGTCTTCGTCGCTGGGGTGGAATGTGGCGCCCACGCATCGTCCTCCTCACCATCATCTTCGGAGTCGCCGCCTCCTCTCACATCGTCGCGCTGCCCGTCACCGCACTCCTCGGCCTCGTTCTCATGCTCTGGGTCGCCGAGGGCCACCGCAGCCAGGCTCTCCCCATCGTGCTCGCCGCCTCGCTCGGCGCGCTCCTGTTTCTTTTCGCCTGCTACGGTTTTTCTCCAGATGCATTCAGCTACGTCTTCCGCTCCGGTGCCGGCTTCGTCGCGCTCTCGCTCGATCCAGCGCGCCGCCTCTTTTCCACGTTCTCGAACGGCGGCGTCACCATCGCTGCTGCCGCGGCCCTCATCTTCTACTTCGCTCTCTCGCGCGCGCGATACTTCGGCAACACAGCTCCGCTGTTTTGCGCATTGGTTTGCATGGTGCTCGTGATGACCGGCACGCCGGGCAGCCCCTGGCTTTGGTCGATCCCTTTTCTCCTCACCTTCATCGGCGGCGTCTTCGCCGACATCTATGAAACGCCGCGCCGCCGCGTCGCCCTCAGCGCTGCGGCAGCCATCGTGCTCCTGCAAATTGTCCTCTGCATCCTCAATCTTCCAGTCCTCATCTGAACCCTGTAACCTGTCACCTTTAGCCCGCCATAACCCCAAGCAAAATAAGCCTTTATTTCCACTCCCCATCCTTGCTCTCGGCCCGCTCCAACCTATAAAATGGACTCAAGACCTGCGGAATTGGCTCCGCTTTTTCTCGCCTTTTTACCGCCATCTTGCGCTCTACGAAGAACTTATGGCAGACGACAAAAATCCCCAGCTCCCTCTCGACGGAGGAAACCCTCCCGGCGGCCAAAATCTCATTCCCATCAACATCGAGGAAGAGATGCGCCGCTCCTATCTCGACTACTCCATGTCGGTGATCATCGGGCGCGCGCTGCCCGATGCCCGCGACGGTCTCAAGCCCGTCCATCGCCGCGTGCTCTACACCATGAGCGAGATGGGCCTTCAGTACAACAAAAAGTACACCAAGTGCGCCAAGGTCGTCGGCCAGGCCATGGGTGTCTATCACCCGCACGGCGACTCCGCCATCTACGACACGCTCGTCCGCATGGCGCAGCCATTCTCCCTGCGCTATCCGCTCGTCGACGGCCAGGGCAACTTCGGCTCCGTCGATGGCGACCCACCGGCCGCAATGCGTTACACCGAGTGCCGCATGGAGCGCATCACCGGTGAAACGCTCGCCGACATCGACATGGAGACCGTCGACTTCGTGCCGAACTACGACGAGTCCACCGTCGAGCCCACAGTTCTGCCCACGCGCATTCCCACGCTCATCGTCAACGGCTCCAATGGTATCGCCGTCGGCATGGCCACCAACGTTCCGCCGCACAACCTCACTGAAGTCCTCAACGCCACCATCGCGCTCGTCAAGAATCCCAAGGCCGGCCTCGCTGAAGTCTTCAAGTACGTTCAGGGTCCTGACTTCCCTACCGGCGGCATTCTTTACGGCCGCACCGGCATCGTCGACGCCTATCGCACCGGCCGCGGACGCTTTCTCATGCGAGCCCGCGTCGCCATCGAAAACGTCACCAAGGATCTCAAAGCCCTCGTCGTCACAGAGCTTCCCTATCAGGTCAACAAGGCCACGCTCTTCAAACGCATCGCCGAGCTGGTTGAGAACAAAGTCATCTCCGATATCGACATCGGATCTGACCGCACCCGCGATGAAAGCGATCGCGACGGCATGCGCATGGTCATCGGCCTCAAGCGCGGCGCGCAGCCTGAGATCGTGCTTAATCAGCTTTACAAGCACACTCAGCTGCAGGAAAGCTTCTCCATGATCTTCCTGGCTGTCGTTAACAGCCAGCCGCGCGAGCTCGGACTCGCTGAAGCCATTCAGGTCTTCATCGACCACCGCATCGACGTTGTCCAGCGCCGCACCGTCTTCCTGCTCCGCAAAGCCCGCGAGCGCGAGCACATCCTCGAGGGCTACAAGATCGCTCTCGACAACCTCGACGCGGTCATCAGGATCATTCGCGCATCCAACTCCCGCGCCGACGCCCGCGAAAACCTCTACGCCTGGGGCAAGGGCAAAGACATCGTCATCAAGCTCGACCGTGAAATCCAGCGCAACGAAGAGCGCGGCCTCACCCTCAAGCAAGTCGACGCCATCCTCGAGCTGCAGCTCTACCGCCTCACCCAGCTTTCTGTCGACGAGATTCTCAACGAGCTCAAAGAAATCCGTCTGAAGATTGCCGAGTACGAAGAGATCCTCGCCAGCGAAAAGAAACTCCGCGCCGTCATCATCAAGGAACTCGAAGAGGTTCGCGACCGTTACGGCGACAAGCGCCGCACCGAGATCATCGATGAAAGCGCAGAGATCCAGCTTGAAGACCTCATCGCCGACGAGCAGGTTGCCGTCACCGTCAGCCACCAGGGCTATCTCAAGCGCACGCCAATCTCCACCTATCGCCAGCAGCGCCGCGGCGGCTCGGGCCGCATGGGCATGAAGACGCGCGAAGAAGATTTCGTTCAGCAGCTCATCATCGATTCCACGCACGCCTTTCTGCTCTGCTTCACCAACACCGGCCGTGTCTATTGGCTCAAGGTCTACGAGATTCCCGACGTCGGCGCCGCCGGCAAGGGCAAATCCATGCAGAGCCTTCTCGACCTCCAGACCGGCGAAACCGTCCGCGCCATTCTCCCCGTCCGCAATCTCGAAGAGGAAGACAGATACGTCTTCTTCGCGACACAAAACGGCACGGTCAAGAAAACGCCGCTCAAAGATTTCTCCAATGTCATGTCACGCGGCATCATCGCCATCGCCATCGATCAGAACGACGAGCTTGTCTCCGCGGGATTAACCAACGGCAAACAGACCATCTTCATCGGCACGCGCGACGGCATGGCCATCCGCTTCGACGAGGCGTACGATCCCGAGCGCAGCGGCGCCGGTCTGCGCCCCATGGGCCGCAACGCCGCGGGCAATCGCGGCATCTCGCTCAAGAAAGGCGATTACGTCATCGGCGCGGCCATCACTGACTCTGATGCGATCCGCGACAAAGAGCGCGACGCATTGGCTGCGAAGGTCGGACTCACCAAGGAACTCGCCAAGCTTCGTCAGGCGCTTGAACAATCCAGAACCGAACTTCAGAAGGCTCGCGAGAACCAGCGCGCGGGCGCAAACGATGATGCCAAGCTGGCCGATACCGTCAAGAAACTAGAAAAGCGCCGCGACGATGCGGAAGCTGCATTGAAGGACCTCGACGAAAAGCTCGGTATGCCGAAATCGATGATCCTCACCGTCACCGAAAATGGTTTCGGCAAGCGCACCGACGTCGACGAATACCGCCTCACCGCGCGCGGAGCTCAGGGCGTGAACAACCTCAAGGCCACGCCAAAAGTCGGCAAAACGTCTTCGATTCTCCTCGTCAACGAGACCTCGGAGCTGGTCGTCATCAGCCAGTTCGGCAAGATCATCCGCATCGACACCAAGACCGTGCGTTCCGCCGGCCGCGCCACGCAAGGCGTCCGCCTGCTCTCCCTCGAGCCCGACGACAAGGTAGCCGCCGCCGTCATCATTCCGCCCGAAGAACTCAACGGCAACGGAAAAGACGAACCCGAGCAGGGCACTCTGCTGCAGTAAGGAATGGGCCGCGAACCGCGCCGTAGGCGCATGGGTTGTTAGCTCCGCGCTTCACCGGGGTCCCCGAGAAACGGTCTTTGTTTCTTGGGGTGGGAGAGCGTGGGGAGAGCAATACTCAGAAGGTCCAGTCCCGTAGAGACGTGGCGAGATTAACCACGCCGGGTGCCCCAGGTCTGGATTTTCAGACCTGGAATAGCACAAAGCCTACAACCGGTCTCATAAATGGCAATGCAGTCTGCCGCGCAAGTGTGGGACCCAACAACAAGGCGGGTCCCAGGAGATTCGCGAGTTGACAAAGTCGGTTTATGAGACCGGTTCTAAGCTCTTGCGGCATTCCATTCCGCCAACTCGCTGCAATGTGCTTCGCTAATCTCCGTTGTTCGAGCAGTTAGTCGTCTGTCCCGCAGCTTTACCGCCGACATAGACGTGGCTTTTCGTTCCATTCAGGCCAAAGGCGACCGTGGTCGAATTCGGCGAGCCTTTCAGACGGGCGAGGCAGTTGTTGTCATTGTTCGAATCGCGAGCATTCGCTAGGTTGAGAACGGTCGTGGCCGCGCCCATCGAATCGGTCAGCATAACGGTAATCCCTTGAATGTCCCAGTTATCGTCGGATTCAAACCCGCTGTTGTGCTCCAGCAGCTGAATAGTAAGGGTTGTGATCGCCGAAAGGGGTAAAGGCTTCGCCAGAGAGAACGTCTGCGTGCTGCTGGTCCAGTTATTCCAGGACTGATTGCCGTTCAGGTCATGCGCGCTCCCGCCGTTGTTGCAAACGCTGTCGGAATTCGCGTTGTTTGAGGGCTTCAGGCAGAAGGTCGGCTCTCCGTTGATCGTTGCCCACAGCTCGGTATCGGACCTGGCATCGTCGTTTCCTGTCCACACGGTAATGCGCGCCTGCACGCCTTGTCCTTCAATCTCCGTGGGGCCGCACGTCGCGGTGTGGCCGGCATTGGTCTCCATAAACTGGATATTCGGATCCGACCCGCCATAGGGACAGCAAGGCGCCACCAGGTTAAGGTTGTTGGTCTCGCCAGTGAAGCCTTTACTCTTGCAGGAGGGGGCGTCCGTGCTCCCCCAGTCCACGCCCGTCCTCACCACGATCGTCGTTCCGTTGCTGCCGGAGTTGAAGCTGGTCTCGGTCCCGCAACAGTCGCCGACGATGTTGTACTCGGCGCCATTCCAGCTCTTCGAAAGATCGAGCATATTGTCGTCTTCCGACGCGGTGTACGTATCGGTGCCGCTCGAGAAGACGATGCTATCCAGGCCCCCCGAGCCCGCGGTGGCCGTCACCGTCAAATTGGCTATGTTGTTCACTTGCTGCGTGGGAACCGATGCGGCGGTCGAACTATTGGTCCAGCAATTGGTCCCAAACGTGTTCCATCCCGACGGGCAGGCTTTGTTGTAGCCGAGCAGCCAGTACTGCATGAAAGCGACGCCGGAATTGGAGTAGATGAACTGCTGCCAGCCCTGGCAAGCCGTTGGGCTCGCGGCGCTACTGCAGGCGGGTGAGCTGAAGGGCTCCGTGTTCAGCTGCAGCGCGAAGTCGCTCTGTCCTCCGCTGTCGCTATCGCTGGTCAGCCCGGTAGCGCTGGTGAATGAGCCTTCCGCCGTGGTAATGATGCCCGTTACATGGGCTGAGAAGTCGTGGCCGTTGCCCACTTTTTCGGGTGGCGTACCCTTCGCCGGCAGATAAGGCTTTTCCGGCGCCTTGGTGCAGGTTGTTTCCTGCCAGTCGGTGCTCGGATACGATGCCTTGAAGCATCCCTTCTTAGGTAGAGGCCTCCGCACCATGGACTTGCGCCAGGCCTCCCGAACCTCGGCCGGCACGGGCGCAGGCTGCGTGGCCACTGGTGTTCTGCTCTCCTGTGAGTTGGCTTGGGAGTGTGCGGCCTGGCAGAAGAAGGTGGACGTTACCAGGTAAGCAACGACGGTCAAGTTACACCACTTGAATTCCAGCTTCATAGATTCCTCCTGGATTGACTTGTTGGCTCCGCGCGGGCGCGCGGAAGTCATTCTCAAACGAATCGCGTTTGACGCAGAAGAATCTGGGAAAGCGCGTGGTCCATTAGGGCCGAGGAAGAGGCGCTGCCGCGCATCGGGAGTCTACCACCGGCTTTTCCATCCGTACAATTCTTTCCGATGGATAGTGAGAGAGTCGATCACGCCGTTTCATAATCGGCTTCGTCTACAGCCCGTGTCAACCCCTGGTGCCCGCTCTCTTCCCCGATGCACTGTCATCCTGAACGAAGTGAAGGATCTGCGGTTGTTCCTGACGTCCGGCAATCCGCCATACTTCCGGATTGGCAACAATCCACTCGGAATGCCATCTCACCGTGAGTTGTCGATCCAGGTTGAGCCGGCCGAATAAGCTTTTAAAACGACCGGTCTTAGTGCTTGCTGAAAAACTCCTGGAAAAGCACGAAGTATCAGGGCACGAATTTATTCGTGCCGTAAGAGACGCAGAATGAGTCCGGCTTTAGCCGCTGCGGGATGTTTTCCCGCCGCGAACGGCCGCCTTTCGATTGATTAGACATCCATGAAAATCCATGTCAAGGGAAAGGCACGAAGTGTCAGGGCACGGCTTTAGCCGGGCCGCAAGCGTCGCAAAATGAATGGGGCTTCAGCCCCTTGCCCTCTCCCGCGCAGTCATTTCTTGCCGGGTGCCCCACATCTCGATTCTGAGATGTGGGATACCACGAACACACAGATCACGCTGCCACCTCGTGCGGAGCGGTTTGGGGCGCCGCACCACCAAGCTCCCGGAGGGAAAAGCACGAAGTATCAGGGCACGAATTTATTCGTGCCGTAAGAGACGCGGAATGAGTCCGGCTTTAGCCGCTGAGGGATGTTTTCCCGCCGCGAACGGCCGCCTTTCGATTGATCAGACAACACCTGGACTGCGGCCACTCAGTTCTCGTCGTGTCAACGCCCCAGCCCCTCCAAATTGCCAGCACATCGCTCATTCCCAAAGAAATTTATTGGCAATAAAACGGTTGACGCACATGCGCCGCGTCAGACCTGCGCCAGCGTATGTTTTCTGCTATTTCTTCTGCTTGGTGGCTGGAATGGGACACGGCGCCAGGTAGAATCCAAATTTGCTGCGATGCACAATTTGGCAAACATTCTTACTCTCCCCGAAAATAGTGAAGTATGTAAATCTGGCGATGCCATACCACAGGTACCCTCCGCCCTGACGGTAATCGTCCTTCGTCACATCGAAATGGTACGGTTTGTGGTCAAGCTTAGCCAGCGATGGCCCACTTGGATTAGGTGCGACCGGCCCAACCACGTTGAAGTCTTTCTCAGGAACACGTTCGGAAGGTTGACGGGACGTATCCTCGCCACTGTAGATCGCGTTGATCTCCATGGCTTCCGATTCTCCAGCATTGAAGAGGTCAAAGCTAAAAGTGAGAACGGCTCCGTCAGAAGACCATACCCACTTAAAATTCGTTATCTCCAAGCGAGCACTAGCTTGGCTCTTCTGCAAATCGAACTGCTGCTGCATAAGTCGTCGTTGCTTTTCTGCGGTATTTGCGGCGATCACCGAGGCTCTGGCAGCCTGTTCTTGGGCTATCGTTTGCTTAGACATGGCCTCCTTGGTAGATTTCTGGTTCCAATCCATCGAGCGAGCCTCCCAGTTGATATTGCCTATCGCGCTCCACATTTGTTCGGTGGATTGCTCGCCGCTCCGCTTCATTTCAGTGAGTTGTCCCTGCATTACATGCAGTTGACAGCCGTAAATAAAAAGGGCACAGAGCCCAATAATCCCAAGGCCGACTTGGCTCCAGAATGTGGCGCGATGTACCCAGTGAATTTCTTGGGTAAGCTGGTTGGAGTTTTCTGCCTGATTTTCGGGGTTGGGTGTGCTGCCATTGGCCATTATGCCCTCCTGTGGAAGTGGGGTTATTGGAGTTGGCGCAAGAGGCTAACAATCGGGGTTTCCGGTTGGGTAACTGCCGCGCTTTTCGTTTGGCTAGGAATGGCCACCCTGCTAGGCGTATAGCGCATAAAATGGTGGATATGAAACACGAATACCACGAAGGCCCGAAGGCTGGCGAGAACTTTAAGAAGTTGGCTACGGCTGTTTTTAAGACCCGCAAGATAGCGAATCCCAAACGACAGCCGAAACCAAAGCCTACGAGCGGCAAGAACGAGGGCTAGAACGGTTCCTCTTGCCCCGTCCCCGCCTCCGGGTGGCACGCGCTGTCCGTATCCTTGCCCGTCAGTTTGGCATACGTCAGCCGCTTCCCTGCGACCTGCGACATAGCCAAGGGAAACCGGTCAGAATCGGTGATCTTGTTATCCTTCGTCGGTCGGTTGTTGTAGCGGAATACCTGTTCGCTCAGGTATTGATCCATTTGAAATGGCTCGACTGCGACGTAGGTTCCGCGAAGCGTCCTCTTGAGTAGAGACCAGAAGTTCTCTAGCCCATTTGTGTGAACCTGGGGAAGACAGAGCGGAGCCGCCGCAGGACGAAGATCATTGATGCGCTGGCGGCAGGGCGAGGTCACCACCCGGGCGGCAGTAATATCGATGGCGCACCACGTCAGCTAATTTGTTCTCTACCGCGTCTGCGCAGCAATTCCAGAAAGAAAGCCAAAATGTCACCCTCGATCAGGAGCTTGTCCCATTGCCCCGCGATGATGGCTTTTTCGCGGCAACTCAGCTGAGGATTATCGAACTGCGCGGCAAGAGATGCGCATACGATACGGCACAGCTCCAATTTTGCCCGGATAGTCTGAATCTGAAGCCTGCCGACGATTTCTTCCACGGCCTTCCTGCACGATCTGTGCGCGCCGGAACCCGTACTTAGTCGGTAGCGGGCTCTTTTCTCTGCCGGGCCCCCAGCCAAAGGGCGCGCATTGGATGACTGTATCGGCGATTTGATCGGTTGCATGTGTTGCAAATCACATTTGCGCGAGCGGCATCCAGCTAGAGTGCTTATCAGGGCGACCCCTGTACCACTGCACGACGGAAGGCCCGCCAATTCTCTGGCGGGCCTTTTCGTGCTCCTGACTGCCTCATGGCTCCCGCCCAATTCTCGTCGTGTCAACCTTCTCGCCCCTCCAAAACCGCCTCATCCCTCTCATTCCAATTGCAATAAAAAACTTCCCAAACAGTGCGTATTATTTCTCGCAAATCTCTACACTTTTCTTAGTAGGCAAGAAACATGGCGATTCGAGCGGCCCAGAGCAGCCACTACAGCAGTTTCGGAATTGGTGTACACCGAACGCACGCTGCTAAGCGGCATTTTCATCAAGAAAATGCCACCTTCAAACGCTCTCAAAAAGTCTACGTGAATTCCGAAACTGCTCTAAGGCCGGCTCTCAGTAGCTCACGACTACTGGCTACTGTCTATTGGCTGCTCGCTACTGGCTGCCTTTCGGGCGCCGCACCACATGCCGGGAAGGAAGGACCACGAGCTGAGACGATTTTGCAGCGAGAACAGTGCAAATCGCCCCTAAGTCGCCTCTTGTGACGACTTTAAGCTCGAGTCAATGGAATCAGGACTTTAGCCAAAAGTACGTTTTTTGAGGGGGGATTAACGAATAAGTAAACACAATCTAAAATCTCGACGGAGGCCGACTGCCTGACTAGCCGTCTCGCGGACTGGCCGACTAGCCGGGTCGGGTGCCCCATTCTAAAGCTCGACGCGGCGAGCTTTAGGGTGGGAGACCACGTCACTGCGCCACCGAACCATGGCTCTCACTCGGCTCACTGACTCTGCCCCGCGACCAGTACAGATACACCGGAATCCCCAGCAGCACCAGGATCAGCCCCGGCCAGGTGTACTGCGGCTTGTAGCGCAGCAACATCGCGCAAACCCACGTCGCCATCACGATGTAGAGCGCTGGCAAGAAAGGATACCCGATGGCCTTGTAAGGCCGCGGCGCATCCGGCTGCTTGAAGCGGAGCACGAACAACCCGGCGATGGTCAGCATATAAAAGGCCAGCGCCGCAAAAATGATGTAGTCGAGCAGTTGACCGTAGCTGCCGCTCACGCACAACAGCATCGTCCAGATCGCCTGCACCACGAGCCCGGCGGCCGGCGTCTTGAACTTCGGATGCAGCTTGCCGACGGATTGAAAGAACAGCTTGTCCTGCGCCATCGCGTAGTAGACGCGCGCTCCAGCCAGCGTCATCCCGTTCGCGCAGCCGAATGTCGAAATCAAAATCGCAGCGGCCATCAAATAGCCGCCGACATGCGGAAAAATCTGCTCGAGCACCGCGGCCCCGACGCGATCCTCCGCGGCATACTGCACGCCTCGCGCAAACACCGTCGCCCCGTGCGGATCGCCGTGCAGCGGCAGCACCAGGATGTAAGCCGCGCTCGCCAGAATATACGTGACGAGCACAAACCCCGTGCCCATCGCCAGCGACAGCGGAATATTCCGTCGCGGATTCTTGATTTCGCCCGCTGTAAACGTCACGTTGTTCCACGCATCGGCCGAAAAAAGGGAGCCCACTTGCACCACTGCCACAATCACCAGCAGGTTCACCATCACGATCGGTCCTTGAACGCCAACCTGCACCGGATGCAGCGCGCTCCAACCCGCATTCCTCCAGAACGCGCTCCAATGCTCGCCGAAATTGGCTGCGATCGCCGCGCTGTTTCGCCCAACTGTAAACCCGAGAATCACCAGCCCGGCCAGCGAAAGCGCCTTCGCTACAGTAAAGATGTTTTGCAGAATTGCACCGAACTGCACGCCGCGGATATTCACCGCCGCGACGAACGCGACCACGATAATCCCTGCGAGATTCGCGGTGCTCACACCGATCTCCATGTTGCCCAGCACCATCGGCCCAACATGAATCGCCGGCACATGCGCGATGTGCCACAACCAATGCGTGCTCGACACCGTGGGAAAGAACACCCCAAGGAACTTGCCAAAGGCGACACACACCGCCGCGATCGTTCCTGTCTGAATCACCAGGAACAGCGTCCAGCCGTAGAGAAATCCCCAAAGCGGCCCCAGCGAGTCGCGCAGGTAGACATACTGTCCACCCGCCTTCGGCATCATCGCTGCGAGCTCGCCATAGCTCAGCGCGCAGATAATCGTCATCACCGCGGTCACTACCCACGCGGCAAGATACAGCGCCGGCGAATCGGTGCCGCGCGCAATGTCGCTGTCCACAATGAAGATGCCGCTGCCGATCATCGAGCCGACAACCAGCGTCGTCGCGCTGAAAAGCCCCAGGCTCTGCGTCATCTGCGGGTTCGATTGCGGCTCAGCGGATAAAAGCTTTGCGATTGGTGGGTTCATCAACGGATAAATGGACCTTCCTGACGGTGCTGCGAGGGAGAAACCGTGTCAGCATTCTACCCAACTTCGCGACAGCCTGCGTCGCTCTAAACCGTTGACTTTGTGGTGCCCGGAGGGGGACTTGAACCCCCACGACCGGTTAAGGTCTGCGGATTTTAAGTCCGCTGCGTCTGCCAATTTCGCCATCCGGGCATTACCTGTAACTCATTGATTGTACAACACATATTCGGCTACATCCGTTTGCCACATAAGCAGCTAATGTGAAACTGTGCAAGAAAGTGTGAAAGTTTTCTGGGATTTGCACAGATTCTTTTCATTTCTCAATGGGACGCTTCGGCCTGTTCTCGGACCAAACACTCACGGCCCCATCTCTATTATGCCCTTGCCCCTGCGCTCCGTCGGTTGCTGTGTGTTGAGGTTGTCATGGACTGCCTAAGCCTCGTTCTGCTTGTCCAAACTCTGTACGTCAAGTCTCCCAAGCTGCTGGAGACCATTCCTCAGCCCACGCTCAAGCCTTGCGCGGCCCCTATGATTACCGATTGCGGCTCAATTTTCTGTGTTGCTGCTGGTTCCTGCTGGATCGCGGTCGGGTGCGAGAGGTCGCGGCTCAACTCATATCCCAGCGCCTTCGCGTCGTTCGTGTACATCTGTACGTCAAACTGTGCACGTGATACCGACACATAGGCCATGCGGCTGTTGACGAGTTCGCCGGGAGCCTGTTCGGTGTCCACGTGGATCAGCACGCGGTCTGCTGTCTGGCCCTGGCTGCTGTGGCTCGTCACCGCATAACCGTAATCGAGATGCGGATGCTGTCTCGCGTTGAACGCAACCTCGCGCCCCGAGTCCGTGCGGAGTTTCAGATTGCCGTCGCCCTCGATCCGCTCGATGGTCGCCAGTTCACGGTTAGCGAGTTTCTGTTCATGGTACGGGGCCGTGAGTTGCACGCGGTCACCCTGCGCGAACTTGCGCTCGCTGTCGCGGTAGACAGTCACACCCTGCAAGCGGCGCGGATCGTAGCTTAGCTCTTCTCTGCCGTGCCGCTTCACCGTAAGCGTGTTGCTTTCGCGGTCTACGTGCGACACACGCGCATATTCTCCCGGCTCGATGCCGAGAGGCTTGCTACCTTTCGAGTAGCGTAGTACGTCGCCGCGCTCGTAGTTCTGGGCGTGCTGCCGGTCCGCGCCGGTCACGTCCTGCCGCGCGTAGAGCACATGCACGCGCTGCTCGTTATTGCTGACCTTGCCCTCGTTCTGCATCGTGCGATGGATGGCGTCGTTGATCTCGCGGCGTGATGCGTTATCCGGTGACACAACCAATGTCCGCTCCGGCGAGCGCACGTACTCGCGGGCGATTTCGCTGATGCGTTCCTGCCGGTCGCCGATCTCATGCACGCGGCCCTGGCTGTTGAGATTGCCGACGGCCTCGCGCACTTCGCCGCGCGCAAGCTGTTCGACGGCCTCTTTGAGCGCCGGGTCTTTCTGGCGGATGATTTCGTCCAGTCTGGCCGTGCGCATTTCCGCTTCCTGCAACTGCGCATAGGGCCGCCCTGCTTCGACGGCCTCATGCTGGCGCACGTCGCCTACCAGGAGAACGCGGTCATTAGGATGGAGCCGTTCTACAAACTCGTGCATTTGGCGCGTAGAGGCCAGTGACGACTCATCGAGTACATACAATCGCTTCTCGCCGGTATCCGGCTGCTCGCCCTTGGCAAGATGATGCTGGAGCGTAGAGGTCTCGATACCGGCCTCGGCGAGCTTATGCGCCGCGCGGGAAGTAGGCGCAAAGCCGTGCTACGCGTCGCCCTGCATGCATGTGTTTATACGCACGATCCGGCAGAGGCTGCCAGTGCAGAGTCGCTCTTCTTTGAGAGTATCCTTGCTGCTCCGGCCAGAAAAGAGAGCCTGCATTCAATTACGTACGCTTCACCGAAAGCGCGGGTAGCGGCGGCATCACATCGCTGTATGCCGGCCATCACATTCACTGCTCTCAATTAGTGCTCCAATTGACGCCGCAGAGGGATGTCAGACTCCTGAGCGTACATGTATTGGAACTCTAAAGGGGGGATCCTCTTCAGAACTGAATCCAGGCATCAAAAGCTCGGAATCTTCATTTCACCCAAAATAGTTTCCGAGCCTTTTGCCCGCACACTGAGCCGGCAATACGCACGAACCGACGAGTCCCGCCCCGGATGTTTCCTCTGCAAGTTATCCTCGTCAAGCAAGTTCCAGTGCGCCCACGTCGGCAACGACTCAATGCTTGAAGTTGGCTGGATTTACGTCCACTGAATCGTAAGCTAAGGGCGCAGATATCTTAATCTGCGCCCTTTTGAATTGACTAGCTAGCCAGGCGGATTAAGCTGCTCATCACTCGGGCAGCGGAGCTGGCTTGGCGACGGAGATAAGAAATGCAAAGCCCGGCCAAACACTTTGCGATTCTTGCTGTGCTTTTTGCCTTCTCGATGTGCGCAGGCTGTGGGGGCAGTAGCTCATCGAGCACATCGACACAGCCGCCGCCACCTCCGCCCCCTGTCATCAATGGCGAATGGAGGTGGGTGAGCGGGCTAAGTACAGATAACAACGCCGCAGGAGTCTACGGCGCGCAGGGTGCGGCGTCGCCCAATAATGTTCCTGGAGGGCGTGCTAAAGCGGCCAGTTGGGAGGATGCCGCCGGAAACCTCTGGCTCTTTGGCGGAATCGGCTTTGATTCGACTGGCAATCTTGATCGGCTTGGCGATATGTGGAAGTACTCGAACGGTGAGTGGACATGGATAAGCGGCTCGACCATGGCAGGGCAGCCGGGAATCTACGGAACGAAAGGGACGCCAACGAGTGGCAATGTCCCCGGAGCACACGCTTACTCTGTCACCTGGACCGACGCCAACGGAAACTTTTGGCTTTTCGGCGGAGACGGGGTTGATTCAGTGGGAACGCGGGGATTGATGAACGACCTATGGGAATACACCAACGGCGTTTGGACCTGGGTAAGTGGATCAAATGTGGCCGCTCAGCCTGGCATTGCCGGCGCCTGGCAGGGAACGGGCGCATACGGAACAAAAGGAGTGGCCGATCCTTCCAATGTTCCGGGCGCACGGTGGTGGTCCTCCGCATGGGCGGACCAGGCTGGAAATCTCTGGCTCTTCGGGGGTGCAGGTGTCGACTCGACCGGCAAGCTCGGTCTTCTAAACGACCTGTGGAAGTACAGCAACGGTATGTGGACATGGATGGCAGGATCGGACCTTGCCAACGAGTTTGGAACGTATGGAACCCAAGGCACAGCCGCTCCCGGCAACACTCCTGGCGGACGAACCGGCGCATCCGCGTGGATCGACGCGCAAGGGAATCTCTGGCTGTTCGGTGGCGATGGTGGCGACGACGCCACCGTGGGTGAATGCGATAAACTCCCCGAACCTTGCATACTGAACGATCTGTGGAAGTACTCCAATGGCGAGTGGACGTGGGTCGGCGGGTCAAACGTCATCGATGCCCCTGGTGTCTACGGAACCCAGGGCGTACCTGCAGTTGGAAATTGGCCGCCGCCGCGCTCTGACGCGACCGCTTGGACAGACGCCGCCGGTAACTTCTGGCTATTTGGGGGCAGCCCGGTCGATGCCCTTGATATGAACGATCTGTGGAAGTACAGCAACGGCGAGTGGACCTGGGTGGGCGGCTCAAACCAGGAATGCGAGCCGGGAGGCTACGGTACAGATGGAACGTTTTCATCCAGCAATATTCCCGGCGCGCGCGAAGGTGCTCCAGGTTGGGTCGACAAATCGGGCGATCTGTGGGTTTTCGGGGGCACAGCCTCCTGCCCGGGCCAAAACACTGCCTGGAAGTTCAACGACCTTTGGGAGTATCAGCCGTGACATGACTCGTGCCTCTTGGCCCCTTGGTCGGTAATCCGCGCTCGCGCATTGCGTGTGCCGCCAAATGAATCCATGTTGCGGCGCATTCACCATTCACCCCCCGCCTGCCATCGTGCCTCCAGCAGCTTCGACCTTCTCCCTGTGGGTGCTGCGGAACTGTTGGAGTTACTTTCACAACTCGCAACTGATGACTCGAATCCAGAACCGGCCAGTTCGATCAGCGCCCGCATCTCCGCCTCCGGGATCGCCTCGCCCTTCGCCGACCGGAAAAACAGGTTCAAGAGCAATGTTCGCAACGCCAGCAACTCCCCAAGCGCCACCTCCCCGATCAGCTCACCCTCGGTCGTCGGCGCGGCCAGCAGTACATCCCGCACCCATTCCGAGAGCGTCCGTCCCGCCGCCTGCGCGCGCGCCTCCAACATGGCGAACTCTTCCTCGCTCACCTTCGTGCCGACGGATTTGGTGCGGAGCGGCGGCTTCACTGGACACCGCCGGAGATGGAGAAAGGATGGGAAGCGGGATTCAGGCCACACGACGCCAGCGCGCCGCAACGTACAGGACACGGGGCCGTGCCGAGTCGCATTCTTGCTAAAGGGAGGGGAGTCATCGGGTTACCCTTCAGCAACCGCAGGTTGCTACCAGAGTAACCTGATTTCAGAGATTTTGCCTCATCGCGTCCGAGCTACTACATCGGCTCGCTTGCTTCGCCGCCTTATCCTTATAGTCGCTGGCTCCGCTCAGAGCAGCCCAAGATCGGAGCCGTGGCACTTGTCATGTGGAACATGAGAAGAAGACATTCTTCTCATAGATGCCAACCAGCCGCAGCGGAGCCGTCAGTCAAGGCCGTGCGCAGCACGCCGCGCAGCGGTCGGAGCGAAGCGGAGAGCCTTTACGGACGGCGGAGCGGAGGCTACACGCGCGCGAGCGCGCCGGGATGCCGGTTCCGGCCTCTCACTCTGTGCTTTCAACAGGTTCCCCGAGTGGCAGCCGCAGGTTACTCCACCAGTAACCGTGAGCAGTCCATTTTGCGATCAACCACTGTGTTTTTAGCAGGTTCCCGCTTCGGTAACCTTCAGCAACCTTGCAGCACCCGAGCCGGGGTGACGTGTCGCCACTTCTGCCGATGCCGTAGGCAGCGCCGTTCTTGCGCGCTCGTCCTGACGCAGAACCCGGCCCTGATGCTGACACACCGGAGCGTTAGACTGCCCAGATGACATATCCAAAGCGGCCTAGTGACCTGCAATCAGGGCATCAGGCCATGTCGGAGAAAGTATGAAAGGTAAATCCTCTGATACTTGCTACGCTTGTGACCAACCTGCCACCACCAGAGAGCATGCTCCTCCCCGGTCGTTCTTCCCGCAAGGCTACCGGACTAATCTCATTACGGTGCCCTCATGCGAAGTCCACAATAACGACAACTCGAAGGATGTGGAATACACACGGAACGTCATCAGCGTCTCCAATGGAGTGAACAGAGTAGGGGACGAGCACTTCCTTGATAAGGGGGTTGCGTCCTTGGAGCACACCCCCGCTCTGCTTTACGCAACCTTCTCCGACATTCGCCCGATT
This sequence comes from uncultured Acidobacteriaceae bacterium, assembly GCA_963834565.1. GTDB lineage: Bacteria > Acidobacteriota > Terriglobia > Terriglobales > Acidobacteriaceae > Telmatobacter. The sequence goes on from CAWICF010000001.1 coordinate 188,752, forward strand.
ATGGTTGACGGTGTCGAGGTCGGTGCTTACACGATGGATGTTGACCGAGTAAAGAACGTGATGAACGCCTGTCTGTGTGCGCTGAATTTCCGTGAAACAGGAAAGAAAATCCCAACGTGGGAGGTTGTGCTTCCGAACTTGGGCCTTCAGAACGCAACCCCGGAAGAAATCAAGGTTTGGCAAGAGGCGTTCGGGATTTTCTTGCAAGTGCCTTACCAAGCCCGGACGACAGGTTCGCCCGATGTTTTCCAATATGCGGTTGGAAAGGTTGAAGGAGGACATGTTTACGCGATGAGGTTCTACAGAGGCTTTGATGTTTATGGAGCGGCACCGGAATGAAGCTGGTTGGAGCCGTCAAGTCGCGGTTGTCTGCATGGTCGAAGTAAGCGCAGGAGCAATCGTTCACGTGGCCAACGGCAGTATGCTAGACCCATGAAGATTGCTCTCGAATTGAAAATCATGAGCGAAGGCGAAGTCGAGGCCGGTAGGACCATTGGGGCTGACAGCCTCGCCCAGCTCCCCATTCCCATACCGAACATCGGCGAGCGCATTATTTTCGCCGCACACGGGACGCTGTACCGGGGCATTGTCAAGCACAAGGAAGTTGAGTTGATCCAGATAGACGACCCGGAAGACGGCGTTTTGAGTATCACGGTTTGGGCGGATCAGGAGCCCTAAGAATTTGGCGGCAAGCTGTGCTTCGATTATGCATCGTTGCCATTCTCGTGATTCAAGCGCCTAGCTTCCTCCAAGTCGATGCGAAACTTCTTTCCATGGCGGCGGAGCATCACGAGCAGGTTAGGGCCGTCCACTAACGAGATTGGCTTATCTTTGGCGAATGCATATGAATCCGGTCCATATGAGCTCGTCGTGATTAGTATTCCTCGATTAGCCCCTTCATTCACCACCGTACCGAACAGGTCTCTCACGGCGGCGACATCAACCGGTTTTGTGTAACGTTTCGCTTGAAGGACGTATTTGCCTCCGCGCAGTGGATCGGGGTCAAAGAGAACGGCATCGACGCCTCGGTCACGCGATACCCTCGTCACCCGAACTTCAACGCCCTCTTTTACGAATTCCCATTCAAATAGCTGGGCAACCAACTGCTCAAAATCCTCCCAGGGCATCGCGGCCAAGTTCGCCTCCGGCGCGAGTACTGAATCGAGGTCCTTGGCCGCGATGAATCTGTCGTCATTCTTGTTCATGACGAAGATCGGTCTGATCGGAGAAATTGAATCAAACGAAGGCACAGCAATTCCCTTCAGGTGCCGAAAGCACGCTTCAGGGTCCACACGGTCCAATTGCAGAGCGGTGAACTCGGAGACCTGAGCCTGCAATGAACAGATGATGCCCGTGCGCGGACCGCCAGTCGCCGGATCGAACCAATCTTGAGACACGTTAATTGCAATGGTCTTGTAGCTGGTCGGCTCAAGCACTTTGGAGGCGAGGCATCCCGCCCGTATCACCAGTGAAAATAGGGATTGACGAATGATCTTCTTCTTTTGTGCTGCGGAAGCATACTTCCGATCCCCATTGCTCTTTTTTCCGATTTCGAATTCATGCCCAGCATAGTCGGGGAATTGGATTTCAACGAGCAGGACTTTTGCTGTTGGTTCGGCAAAGGCGCGGAATGCTTTTTGAGCTTCGGGGTCTATTGGATGGCGCAGGTTTGCAATCTCCACAAGTTCTGCTATCGCGCCGGGTTCTTCCACATCAAATTGAGAGCGCAGTGCCGTGAGCCTTACTGTTGTTGCTGCGAATGTTTGATCGAATTCGGCTCTCTTTTGGGTGATACGTGTTTTCAGCTCAGACCATATTGTGTTTTCGCGGCCTGGCGGCGGTGGAATTGCAGGGAGAACAGGTATCGGTAGCGGGAAGAAAAGGTCCCCAAGGTTGAGCCAAGTTAGCTGTTGCGGCAATACGAATCTGTCCCAATCCTTAACTGCATAACGTCTACGATATTTTTCGCTTTGCTTTTGACCGTCCCAGCCCATCTCTATCGCCGTTACGCCATCGTAGCTCACCTCTTTGATACCCCTTTGCTGCCAAGCATAATCATCCGAATATACTTTTCGGTTCCGATACGACATGTTTGTACTCCTAGCTGGGCTACTCTGCTGTCCATCCGTTCTTGCCAACGCATTCCCGAAACCGCCAAAAAAGCCGCGCATCGCCGCTCGAAGTCTGTCCATCGCATTCTTCGAGGGCATGCCGACGCCTTTCCGGGCCAAGGAGTGTATGCGGTCAATATAGCGCATCGACTAAGCCGAACGTTGGGCGAACGGCAAGGGACATCTGCGCCGTGACGAGCCGATCAGGACTGAATCATCCGAGCACAGGATAGAGATGGAATTGCATCTCAAGTCCTCATAGCCAAGTTCTTCCGACCACTTTCCACGAAACGGCACGGACCCCGTCGTCAAGCAGGCAGGTTCCGGCGCGAAGTTCAGTGGGTGAAACAGAAATCTGGAATCGGCGCATCAGTGCATCCTTGGTGTTTTGGTCGGTTCCTTCCCACCAATCTGGATTGAAATAGCGGTTCTCGCAAAACTCAAAGACAAACCGCACGATGGCATGTGGCAGTTCGTTGTCGGGCAACGCATCCAGCGACGCCGCCAGTTTCGTGCACACGTCCTTGCTGCGCTCGTGCCAAGCAAAGACAAAAGCCCCTCCCCTCTCGGTGGCGATGAGTGCGAACAGAATCTGTTCCAACGTCTTTGAAAGGTCCCCCAAATATTGAAGCGGCTTCCCGGCAAAGTCGCATTCGGGAAAGTGACCGCCTGAACACAATATCTCTGGCAGGCCCTCGAACGTAACGACGTACCCTTGCAGGTCGGTGTAGTTGCGGCTCAGCAGCATGGCGTCGAATCTTCGCTTGTGGGATTCCATGTCACGCACGGAGGCTTCATTTGCGTCAGCAAAGGCCGTCAGCATCTTCTGGATTCTGACCTGCTCGGGCAGTGCCTTGCCCCGGTCGAACCCTTTCAGCAAAGGCATGGAATTGAGCGTCCTTCGCTTCTTGGCAAACTCATCGCAGACGGCGCGATAGGCAAGTAGGAAGCACTGCTCTCTGCTGCCGGTGAATTGGGCCTGCTCCAACGGCAGGAACGTTCCTGAGTCGTGGGATTCACAGAAGATGGGTAGAACCGACGCCTCGTTAACGCCGATCAGCTTGATCCGTAATTGGCCTTGGGTCATTTCCAAGTCCTGCATGGTTGCCGACTGATGGTATACGTGGCCGTTCGTAGCGATCTGTCGCAACATCTTTCTGGGAACGGTGTGAGAGCCAATCGCGGCTTGACCGCAGATGCTTCCGGCCGTCGCGCCAACATGGAGGCACGCGCCTTTTTCTGCGCGTTGCCGAAAATGCGCATCGACTTCCCACGGTCGCACCACATCCTGGTCGGTTCGGTTGATATGGCACTTCTTGTATTTCTTGCCTGATCCGCACCAGCATGGGTCATTGCGTCCTATCTTCGGCGTCATGTCGCCTCCCGGCAGCCGGTGCGCAAGGCTGATGAACTCGTTGGTCCTCAGCTCTCTGAGATGGCGAAGGTTCCTCGGTTCTCTAGTCACCCAACGAGCAGCGAATAGTTGCGCGTGACTTTACCTCTTGTAATAACCCGATTTGCCCGAAGGATTCACACGCTTGCGCGGTGGCGGGTAATGCGATTCAGGAAACCACTGGCCACCGTAGTTTTTAGCGTGAAGTCCGGCGCGCCCACAGACCGTGCAAGCATATGGGGCAAACGTCTCGGATGCTGACCACCCGTACTTTGCGAATCCTTCACGCAAGAGCGCGATAGTCTCCGCACTGAATTGCCCTTTGCAGGTCTTCATTTGCTCAGCCCCATAGAGTCAGAACTAGAATAGCAAAGAAAAAGCGAAACCGAACATGGCTTTTTCCGTTGAGCCATCTGATAATAGAACAGAGCGTGAGATTTCCATGACCATCCGTGTCGAACTCAATCCGGAGATGGAGAGGCAGCTTGCCGCTGAAGCACTGGCTCGCGGCATTGCGCTGGAAGTGTATGCGCAGTGGCTCCTCCGAGAAGCAATTGCTTCCAGAGGCAAAGTCCACACCCGCGCAAGTCAGGAAGAATTTCGCGCCTTTTTGGACGCGCTTGCCAGCAAAGCGCCGAATGTCCCGCAACTGCGAACAGAGACCTTCTCCCGCGAAATGATCTACGGTGAGCACGCCTGATGCCCGGCTGGTCCTACTTGGTGGACACGAACATTTTGCTGCGCCTCGTTCCCCGCAAGGAGGACTGGCCCCCAGTGGTTTTTGCCCTGATTCCGTGCTACGCTCAGAGTTATGCAGATCACTGTGCAGCTTCCCGATGATCTTGCTCAGCGCCCCGATCCGGCGCGCGAAGCCCTGGAGGCGTTCGCCATCGAAGGGTATCGTTCCGGCGCGCTTTCCGCATATCAGACGCGTATGCTTCTAGGCTTTGAAACCCGCTATGAATTGGATGGCTTTCTCAAGGAGCATGGAGTTTGGGAGCGGGCTTACAGCGTCGAAGACCTGGAGAAGGATGCCGAGGCATTTGAGCGGACGGCATGATCGTTGTTGCCGATACCTCCCCGCTGAATTACCTGGTACTGATTGACGAAGTGGATTTGTTGCCCGCCCTTTTTGGTGAGGTCCTGATTCCGCAGGCCGTCTTTCAGGAATTGAAACACCCCAAAACCCCCGCCAAGGTACAGCAGTGGATCAGCAATTTCCCGGCGTGGCTGGAAGTGCGCACAGTTGCATCCGTACCAAGCCCTGCGTTGATGAAGCTGGATGTCGGAGAACGCGAGGCCATTCAATTGGCGCTAGAGCTTGGAATCAGCACCGTGCTTCTCGATGAAACGGATGGGCGGCAGGAGGCGGAAAACCTCCATCTGGAGGTTCGCGGAACGCTGGGAATTCTGGAGCGCGGGGCCAAATTGGGCAAGATCAATTTCCGCCAGGCCCTGAGCAAGCTGGAGCAAAGCAACTTCCGAATATCCCCAGCCGTGCGGGCGGCTTTCCTAAAGCAAAATCCATAACAAATGCCCGACCAATCGCTGCGGATGCGATGCCGTCCATTTCATTCCATTCTGGAACGATATTGACAACGGCCCGGTTCCGGGCCGGAGTGGGGCCGGTTCCGGCCCAAAAACCATGCCAGGATGGTTCCATCCTGGCTCACTGGATAGCAGTGTTGACGGTGATCAGAAAGCAAGCAGTGCCGGTCTACGCTTCCTCAGCCAAACGGACGGCCTCTACTCGTCCGGGGCCTTTCCTGGGAACCGTCTTCTTCTTCGGCCGTGGCCTCATGATGTTGATGGCGGAAGCATCGAGCTGCGTCTTCAAATGCGCCGCATAGTATTTCTCAATCATCTCGACGCTTGTCCGGCAGTTCTTGGCAATCTGATAGATGTCGGCACCTTCAAGCAGGCGGAGGCAAATGTAGGTGTGGCGCAGGCTATACGCCGTTCGCGGCCTTCCGTCACGATCGGTGCGAAGCTTTTCTTCCTCAAGAATTGCGTTGAACAACTCACGTGGCCATTTCGGGAACAGAAGATCAGTGGGTCCGGGCGCGTGCCACTCACCGTTGGCTATTGATGCGGTACGGCTGCCTGCTCTTCCCGGCCCTCCATCTGGACGCAGGCGCGCTTTCAACCGCTCGAACGGATGCACGGCACCTGTTGTGCTCTTGCAATAACCAACGCCTCGCTTTCCACGTACTTCGATCTCAAGGATGGTTTGGCCGCTCCCCTCGTCTTCGGTCACCGTGACATCGCGGAACTGAAGACGCCTCGCCTCGTCGGGGCGGAGTCCGGTATTGGCGGAGAACAGAACATAATCGTGAAGTTGTTCCGCTTCCCAACGAAAACGGGGCTGCTTTGGGTCCTGGGCGCGTTTCCGCGTTGCCTCATAAAGCTGCCTGTACTCTTCAGGTGAGAACCATGCTCGATGAGAAATCTTCGCGGACGCGCGATATGGCGCTGAAAAATCCGGGAGATGATCGACCCATCCGTGCCGCAGAGCCGTTTTGAAAATCTGGCGCAACGTCACGGTCTCCTGGTGCATAGTGCTATGCGCTGGAGGCTCGCCGCGCATCGCCTTACATTCCTCAAGGCGATGGATGCGATATTCATTGACCTTGCCAGCCGTGATCTCGGGAAGGACCATGCTGCCGAAAAATGGGATCAGATAGCCGTTTGTCCTCGCGTGCTGTCCGCGCGCATAGGTTGGACTGCGCTGCCCCTGCGTCATGATGTCGAATTCGCGCAGGTACAACTTCGCAGCTTCGCGGAACAGTTTGCCGCTTTTCAACTGACCCTCGCGGAGCTTGCCCCGCAACTGCAAATACCAGTCTTCCGCGAACTCCTTCGCTTTCGAGAGACTGTCTTCTTTGGTGGTAGTGCGCCGATTCTTCCCGGCCAGATAGGTTGCGCACTGCCAACTCGAACTGTTCGGACGCTTGTAGACGTGAACTTTGCCACCGAGGATGGTGTGATGCTCTGCCATGCTGCTGCACCTCCTGCTTCTCTATAAGAGTCGCAAAAGTGTGCAAGGGTTGCGTAAGGGCTGCGCGCTGCTCTGGATCAATACAAACTTCTTATAATCAACAATTTATTGAAACGTCTCTGTTTGATAAGCCGATTTTAAGTCCGCTGCGTCTGCCAATTTCGCCATCCGGGCCTGCCTTTATATTATGGGGCCGCTCGACGCAACCATGTGCCTTTACTACTCCTTGTTCGTCGTTTGCCGGCCCGCTCCACGCAACCCGGTCTTCCACAACTTGCTCCACAATGGCAACGCCTTCTATCATCCGGCAAGAGCACAAAGGCCATGAGCGATTCAGAAAGCAAGACAGGCTTGCGAGTGAAGGGGCGGCTTATGTCCGCCTCCGAGATCGAACGCACTCTCGTTCGGCTCGCCCATGAAATCGTCGAAAAAAGCAATGGCAGCACCGACTTGGCGCTCGTCGGCATCAAGCGCCGGGGCATTCCGCTGGCCGAGCGGCTCGGCAAGCTGATCTCCGGCATCGAAAAGCGCAAAGTCGATACAGGAGTGCTTGACATCCAGTTCTATCGTGACGACCTTTCCACGGCCGATGTTCGTCCTGTGGTCACCCCGGGAGCCATCGGATTCGACATCGAAGGCCGTGACGTCGTTCTCTGCGACGACGTGCTCTACACCGGCCGCACCATCCGCGCCGCACTCGACGCGCTCTTCGACCATGGCCGCCCCCGCCGCGTCCAACTCTGCGTACTCATCGACCGCGGCCATCGTGAACTGCCCATCGAAGCCACTTATGTTGGTAAACACGTACCTACAAGCAGCCGCGAAATTATTGAGGTAAAGTTCCAGGAAGTCGACGCAACCGAACAGGTATTGCTGGTCGAGCGGACCACTTGAACCGCTAGCACTCTTCCAGCCAGACCGGAGCCCCACACTCTCTCGAAAGTCCAGTATGAACCCAGCTGTACAAGCCATCCGCCGACCGCTTCACACTCCTCCTGCGCCAGCTTCTTCGTTTCCGTACAATCCAGGATCGTTGCTCTCGGTCTTCGACCTCACGGTCGACGGAGTCAGCCGCCTATTGGCGCGTGCTACGGCTCTTGAGCAGGAAGACCCGATCGTCCGGGATCACATCCTCGCCAAACGCCGCATCGCACTACTCTTCTACGAGTCGTCGACTCGCACGCGCACGAGCTTTGAGCTGGCCTCGAAGGCACTTGGCGCTGATACCACGCTCGTCTCCAACCTCAGCTCGAGCATTGAAAAGGGCGAGTCGCTCAAGGACACCGGACTAACCCTGCGCGCGCTCGGCGCCGAGGCCATCATCCTGCGCCATAACTCGTCAGGAGCGCCATGGCTGCTTGAAGAGTCGACTCGACTTCCTGTTGTCAACGCCGGTGACGGCATGCACGAACATCCCACACAAGCGCTGCTCGACCTGCGCACGATCCTGACCCACCTGCGGCCGGGCATTCAGGAGGTCGACGAACAGACTCTTTCGGGAGTGACGGTCACCATTGTCGGAGACATCCTGCACAGCCGCGTTGCGCGATCGAACATGCTGCTGCTGCCGCGGCTCGGCACTCGTGTTGTGCTGTGCGGGCCAAAAGAGTTGCTGCCCGAGCAAGCCGCAGGCGCCGGCCCGGGGATCGAGATTGAGCGTGATTTCGACGCAGCCTTGCGCCAGTCGCAGGTCGTCATGATGCTGCGCATCCAGGCGGAAAGGCTGGCAGGATTGCAGCTCGACCTGGATGAGTACAAAGCAAGCTACCAGCTCACCGGACAGCGACTCGCAGCGCACGCGCCGTATGCGGTTGTGCTGCATCCGGGACCCATCATTCGCGGCATGGAGATTACGGCCGGCGTTGCGGATGGTCCGCAGTCGGCGATCCTCGAACAGGTGACGAATGGAGTTTCGATTCGCATGGCGGTGATGGAGCGGGCACTCGTGGCAAGCGAGCAAGGAGGCCGCGCATGACCACCCTCGCAATCCTGAACGGACGGCTGATCGATCCGGCGGCGGGCATTGACGGAGCAAAAGACATCTTGCTCAAGGATGGAAAAGTCGCCGACATTGCCGGAACAGGCAAGCTGAAAGGCATAAACGGCGCCGAAGTTCTCGATGCGACAGGACTGATCGTCGCTCCGGGCCTGATCGACATTCACGTGCATCTGCGTGAGCCGGGTCAAGGCTACAAGGAGACCATTGCCACAGGAACGGCGGCTGCGGCTGCGGGCGGATTCACGAGCGTCGCAGCGATGCCGAACACTTCCCCGGTCAACGACACAGCCGAGGTCACCCGCTGGATGCAATCCCCGGAGCGCGGCGCGCAAGTGCGCGTGTTTCCCATCGCGGCGGCAACGCGTGGTTCCAAAGGCGAAGCGCTCACCGATTTCGCAGCGCTCAAGTCCGCAGGAGCTGTTGCCGTCACTGATGACGGCAAGCCCATCCTCAAAGACAACGTGATGCGCGAGACTCTGGCCGCTGCCGCTCGCGTCGGACTCACCGTGATCCAGCACGCCGAAGACACGCGCATGACGCAAGGTGCGAGCATGAATCTCGGGCCAGTGTCGTTCAAGCTCGGCCTGCGCGGAATGCCGCCTGAGGCCGAGTCGAACATTGTCGAACGCGACGTTCGTCTCGTCACAGAGTTGCGTGATGCGCATCCGCACCTGCACGTTGCGCACCTGTCAACGGCCGCGGCGCTGGCTGCGGTGCGGCAGGCGCGGCGTAACGGACTGCGCGTGACATGCGAAGTCGCACCGCATCACTTCCTGCTGACCGAAGAGCATGTCGGTCTCTACAACACACACGCCAAAATGAATCCGCCGCTGCGCTCGGCTGCGGATCGCGATGCGATGATCGAGGGAATTCTCGATGGCGTTGTCGACGCCATTGCGACAGACCACGCGCCGCACGCAATGCACGAAAAAGAAATTGAATTTGAGCTCGCGCCAAACGGCATCACCGGTCTCGAAACCGCGCTCGGCCTTTGCTTGCGCTGGCTGCACACGGAGTGGAAGTTACCGCTGGGCCGGGTGTTGAGTCTGCTCAGTGCACAGCCGGCCGCGCTGCTCGGTTTGAAAGGCCGCGGAACACTCGCCGTCGGCAGTTTCGCCGATGCAGTGGTCTTCGATCCGAAGGCGGAGTGGATTTACAAAGCCACCGAGTCAAAGTCGAAAGCGAAGAACACGCCATTCGACGGTTGGCAGATGCAAGGTAAAGTGCGCTGGACGGTCAGCGAAGGTCGCGTCGCCTTCGTGTGCTCGCAGTAGGACTCACTCAAAGAAAGCTCCCGTTCGATCAACTGGTCTTGACACGCAACAATGCACGAATGTCCCGCGCTTCGAGCACCGGCTTTGGTGCGCCGTCGCGAGCCACGATCAGCATCGCGCGACCGATTTCGTCGGTGGCAAGCACGTGGTTGGGAAACAGACCACGAAGAACCGGAAAGAGCGGCCGTGTCACAGCATAGGCCGCGCGGTACCATCCCGTGCGCGAAAGCACGCCGAAGCGCGGTTCGATAAAGCCGGGACGGAACATGTGAGCAGCTTTGAAGGGCAAGCGTAGCAGTGCGTTCTCCGTGCGTCCTTTCACGCGCGCCCACATCACGCGGCCCTTTTCGCTGCTGTCAGTTCCTAGGCCCGTGACAAATACAAATGTCATACCGGGATTGAGGCGCGCGAGCGTCTCGGCAGCGCTCATCGTGAAGTCATAGGTGATGCGTGTGTATTGCTCCTCTGTCTTACCGGCCGAGGTGACGCCCAGACAGAAAAAGCAGGCATCGAAGCCCGTGAGTTGCGATTCGATCGGCTTATAGTCAGTGAAGTCCCCGTGCAGGATTTCGCGCAGCTTGGAGTGCAGCCTGCCGCTGGGCGCGCGGCCGATAGCGACAACTGAGTCAACTGCGGGATCGAGCAGGCATTCGCGTAACACTCCCTGCCCGACCATTCCGGTTGCACCGAAGAGGAGGACGTTCATCTGAGGAAACCCTCGCGAGCACCCTCCATCCCGGAAATTGCGGCGACGTTTGAGGAGGCTAACCAGATTCTAAAAGTCACAGAAGCGGAAAGTGCTTTATGTTGTATCGCGCCAGCGTGCAGAGCGGTTATCTCCATTGTGCATCAGCGAGGCGCCGGGCAACAGGAGATTTGAGCCAGCCCACGGAGGTTTTCGCGGACCAGCGCCACGCGCCGCTTCAAAGTTTTTCCAGGGAATCCTGAATTTGTCTGGTGTAATCGTCGCGGCGCTCGGGGTCGAGTGGTTGCACTTGCTGCAAGGCTGCCTGATAAGCTGCGCGCGCTTCATCCTTTTTCCCAGCAGCGGCGGCCACATCGCCAAGGGCCCACTGAACGTAGAGGTGACCGGGCGAGATCCCTGCAGCTTCCTCGGCCATCTTCAGCGCCTCGGTGGTCTTCTTTGCCTGCAGCAGGTCCATGGCAAGATAGGCCCGGCTCAGCCCTGCTATCTCAGGAATTGAGATGTCGCCGGAATAGACCAACACTCCATAGTCAATCTCCTCATCGGGCTTGATGGTCTGGAAACGCGCGTAGGGATTCAACTGGATGCTTGGCCACAGCCCGCCATTGACCTCGGTGGCGCTCAACAGGACAGATCCGTGAATGACCGAAGGCGCCAGGTCACCGGCCGCAATACCGAGCCCATTTGGCAGTTTCTTGCATGTCACGCCATAGTCCGAGAAGTCAATCAACCCGCTCACCTCGTATGCGAACCAGCATTCCTGGCCTGGGTGACGCGCCTGCCACGCCTTCACCTGATACAGTTGCTGCCCCCAGTCCACGTTGGAATCGCTCAGATTCCGGTAAGTTCTGTGCGGACCACCCCACGCCTCATTCTCATATGCCAGCGAATTGGGGTAGGCGCTGAGCGATGACGCGGCGTGAATGGCAAGAAGAACGAGCGCGACACCCATCCAGGCGCGCGAACGCGATGCTAGCGCCGCCAGCCCGGCGCCCGCGAGGATCAGGGCGAATGCATACAAAGGCAGGATGTGCCGAACGCCGATATTGAGCCCGCTGTGCATCGCTGCCGCAAGGTACACGGCGCCGGCAATGAATAGATAGACCAACGGACGGATACCCTCGCGGTCGCAGAGACTCTTCAACGAAAAATCGACCTGCAACTTTCCGGCGAGAAGCACGTAGACGGAGAGCGCAAGCGCGGCCAGCAGACCGAGCGTGGACTTAATCGTGAAAACCGCGGGAAAGTACCACCAGAGGCCGTGAGGGTGCCATTGGCCAAGGATGAACGTAGTGAAGTTCTTGAGAAAGACTTTAATATCGACCATCCCCATCATGTACGACTCGGGGAGCAGGTGCAGGCGCGCCATCCACCACACGGAGCCGCGTTGAAACGGTGTAAGCGGCTGCGCATAGTTGGCGAGCGATGGATGCAGCTGCAGTCCGGCTGGGCGCGCGGCATAACGGAAGCCGTAAAACGCCCAGAGCGTCACGTAGCCAATGCCGGCGATCGGCGCTCCCGCAGCAACGAAGCGCAACGCTTCGCGCACTCGCGTGCCACGCGGCGCAAAGACCGCTTCCCACGCAGCAATCAAAACCAGGATGGGAGCGATGAGAACGCCCGAGTGCTTTGTGGCCAGCAGAAGGCCTACGGCCAGCCCCGAAACGATGAGCCGCAGCCAGGTTCGCCGAGTCACGTAACGGTAAAACGCATAGATTGCGACGAGAAAGAACAAAGCGGCGCCAATGTCGGTGGTGACCAGAAAGGAATGGGCCATCAGGTTGGGTTCGAAGACGGCGAACGCGAGCGCATAAAGGGCCGCTGAAGCTCCAAACCACTCACGCGTCGCGGTGAAGATCAGCAATGTGAGCGCGACTGCAAGAATCCCCGCGGCGAGCCGCATGCGAAACACAAGCCGCTGGCTGCTACCATCGTTGTGCTCAAGCCAACGCTGGCCACCGGTATATCCCTCACCCTTGAAGAAGATCCCCATCATCGGAGGCGTCCAGAGCTTGTGACCGAGGAGTGGCAATGTGGCCAGTAGCTTGACCAGCGGAGGATGCTCAGGATTAAGTCCATAGTCGCCGGTGGTCCACATCATGTAGCCGGCGTACATGTGGTCTTCTTCATCAAAGGTGAGCGACTCGCGATGCACCATGGCAACCACGAGCGCGACCTGCACGACGATGAGACCGGCAACGGCCAGAGGCACCCAAGCTACCTGGGATTTCACTTTCGAGGACCTCTCTTACGGGGGGAATGCGCAGAGGCTATCACATCGCGCTTCGATAAAGGAGAGACTTTTGCGCAATTGCAATGCTTTGGGGTTTTGGTCTTTGCGGCAGCCGGGCGATGACACGGCGCACCCTAACGCGCTAAGAATGAGTTGGAACAATTGGAGGTCTGCTCATGTTCACGATTCCGGCTGCGATGCAGTTCACCGACTGGAGCCTGCTTCTTTTACGAATCGTGGTGGCGCTGGTCTTCGGGTCGAGCGGGTTCAACCATCTCAAGTCACCCAAGGAGCGGGCGGCGAGCATCGGCATGAGCCTGCCGTTCACGATTTTGATCGGCGCGGCGGAGCTGGCAGGAGCGATTGCGCTTGTCGTGGGCGTGTTGACGCAGTGGGCAGCGCTGGGGCTGATCGTGATTATGCTGGGCGCGATGTACAAGAAGATTTTCGAGTGGAAGACAGGCTTCTGGGGCGAAAAGTCGATGGGCTGGCATTACGAGGTCTTGTTCATCGCAATGCTCCTGGTGATTGTGACGACGGGCGGCGGCCGCATCGCATTGATGCGTTGAAATCGTGCAAAGCGTTGCCCTTATTTGTCAGGGTCGAACGGCAACGCCTATCCTGTTGCGGCGGCGCATCTACCGTGGCGAGGTCAGCGAAAAGAATGAACAAGCGAGAGTTCTTGAAAACAGGCAGCGCAGTGGTTGCAGCAACCATGCTTGAACGCGTCGCGGCGGCGCAGCAGGCGGCTCCGCGCACCAACTGGGCCGGCAACCTGACATACAGCACGAATAATCTGCAGACGCCGGGCACGGTGGATGAGGTGCGCGCGACCGTGAAAAGCGCAAACAAGCTGCGGGTGCTGGGCGCGCGGCACTCGTTCAACGCCATTGCCGACAGCACGCATGAGCAGGTTTCGCTGGAGCGGCTGGACGAGATGACGCTCAACGAAAAAGCCCGCACTGTGACGGTGGGCGGCGGCGTGACGTACAGCCAGCTGGCGCCGTGGTTGGATACAAAGGGTTATGCGTTGCATAATCTGGCCTCATTGCCGGGAATTACTGTTGCCGGCGCGTGCGCAACTGCGACGCACGGCAGCGGCCTGCACAACGGCAACCTGGCGACTGCAGTTGCAGGCCTTGAAATCGTGACCGCCGACGGCGATCTCTTGTCGCTTTCCCGAGAGAAAAATGGGGAACAATTTCTGGGCGCGGCGGTGGCGCTGGGCGCGCTAGGAGTGGTTACTCGCATCGCGCTCGACGTGCAGCCTACGTATCAGGTGGCGCAATCGGTGTATCAGAATCTCTCGTTCGACGAGCTGGGCGAGCATTTTGGCGAGGTATTCGGCAGCGGTTATAGCGTGAGCGTGTTTACCGACTGGGAGCATCACCGCGCCACACAAGTGTGGATCAAACGTAGGCTCGGGCCGAACGTTGCGAACGACTGGGATTCGGAGTTTTTCGGCGCGAAGCTGGCAAACGAAAAACTGCATCCGCTGGCCGGGCATCCGACAGAAAGCGTGACGGACCAGCAGGGGCAGCCGGGACCGTGGTATGACAGGCTGCCGCACTTCCGCATCGGGCAAACGCCCTCGAGCGGACAAGAGCTGCAGACGGAGTACTTTGTTCCGTACGATCGTGGATTCGCGGCGGTACAGGCTGTCGAAAAGCTGCACCGGCACGTTTCGCCGCTGCTTTTCATCACCGAGTTGCGAACGATTGCGCCAGACAAGCTATGGATGAGCATGGCCTATGAGCGACCGTCACTGGCGATCCACTTTACGTGGAAACCGATGTGGCCGGAGGTGCAGAAGGTGCTGCCTATGATTGAGAAGCAATTGGAGCCGTTCCAGCCGCGGCCGCACTGGGCCAAGCTGTTCACGCTTCAGCCGGCGCAGCTGGAGCCCTGCTACACGCGCTTGCCGCAGTTTCGAGCGCTGCTGGCGCATTACGATCCGCAGGGAAAGTTTCGCAACAAGTTTGTGGATCAGAGCCTGTACGCGAGCTGAAAAAACCGGGGCTAGGGACTAGGAGCTACGGATTAGGGATCAGAAAGCAGAAAATTGCTCAGCGTTCGTCTGTCGCTGACAAACGAGCACGAGGCGCGGCCTCAGCCTTTGCGCCGGTAGAGAACCTGAAACTCGTAGCCGGGGTTGGGGGGGAAAAGGCCAGCCACGTGACGCAGGCGCTCGGCGAGTGCCGGCGCGGCGAGCAGGGGATATTCGCGCTCGCGCAAGTCGTGATAGTCGAAGTCGACAGCGAGCGAAAGCATATAGACAGCCAGCGCATCAGAAAACGACGACTCAAAGAAGCTGTTGCGCGCGCGCTCGTCGATGGTGCCCTTTGCGCCCTTCTGCGGGGGCTCTTGCGCGCGACGCCGGGTCTCCCACGCATCCTGGCTGGTTTCGCCGCGCACCTGCGCCTCGGCCTGCGCCCAAACGAGGTTGGCAAAGCTGTCGGGAACGCTGGCGATTTCGACAAAGTTGTGCGCCACATTGATGAAGAATTCGAAGGCGAGGCCGAAGCGGTCTTCGACAAGACGCGTGGAAAGAAAGACGGCCTCAGTCGATCCAAACGACGCGTTGCGATGGCAAACGGCACGATCGCCCAACTCAACGTTATAGGCTGGCGCGATCAGGTTTTCGCCGGTATCGGCAATGGCGAGCGGAACGAAGTAGTAAGCGCGATGGAGCAGCGCGCCGGAGAGGGCCGTGGGCACGGCCCCGACAAGTCGCTCGAGATCGGCGTCGGAGATCCGCGTTTCTCCCCACGACGCGTAGTGGACCCCATTAGGAGCTTCGAGAACGGTGACTTGCGTGGCCACCTTCTCCGCATGCCACAGCTCGATTTGCGCACCGCTGGCCATGAGTTTGTATTCTATTCCAGTGGAGTGATGGAATGATGGGTGAAATTGCGCAGGGTGGCCGCGGTGGCAGCGGCAGGGTTTTCGGTTTTCCAGTGGAGGGTTTCAGCCTCTTTCAGAGCTTGCTGCTGAGTGTCGCATCGGCATTCCTCACTTTCTTCTTGACGACGTGCATTTCCATCTTTGCTCTGCTGGCGTGGAACGTGCTCGGCGGCCACTCGGTAAACTACGCTGACACGTACCGTTATGTCGGGCTCCCTGCCGGCATCGTTGTACTTGTTGTCGCGCTTCCTTTCTTCCTCGTCCTCTGGGTGCGCGCCAAGACGCGAAAGTAACGTTCGCGGTTACGCCGAAATTCAGATCCTGATCCGTCGGGTCGGCTCCCGTGGCCGCTCGCTCTTCCCAACCAAAGCAAATGGAGTCTATCCTTCTGTATCGCTCCTAAAGAGGAAGCAGCACGTGTCCTGGATTCGCCACAGGACGATTCATTTCAGCGGAGGCCGCTTGAAGATCGAGAGCCAACGGGCGTTTCTTGCCGTCGCAGCAGGCCTTCTCTTCGTGTGCGCGACGGCCTTCATCCTGCAAGGATGCGGCGGGAACGGCGCGACGACAGTAACAACTACCAACCCGCCTCCGGGCGACCTGATTCCAAGCCTTGAGCCGTACCCGACGCCAAGCGGCGACGTTTCCACGTTCAGCGCGACGGGAAGCATCGATCCCAACGGAATCTTTTTTCAGCCGCTCGGGACGAATGCACGCAGCTGCGCCAGCTGCCACCAGTTGAGCCAGGGAATGGGGCTGAGCGCAGCCAATGCGCAAGCGCTCTTTGCGAGCACCAGCGGTGCCGACCCGCTGTTCCTTGCGGTAGACGGCGCAAATTGCCCGACGGTTGCAACGGGCGACAGCGCGGGCCATAGCCTGGTGCTCAACAATGGATTGATCCGCATTGCCGAAGCGCTGCCGGCGAATGCGCAATTTACAGTCACCGTCGCGCAGGATCCTTACGGCTGCGCAACGACGACGAATGCATCCACTGGGCAGACGACGTACTCGGTCTATCGCAGGCCACTGCCCGCTTCGAGCCTCACATTTCTGAGCGAAGTGATGTGGGACGCGCGTTTCACAGCTTCGCCGCTCAATTCACCGGGAACTCTGAGCGCCAATCTCAACACCGACCTCGGCGCGCAGGCTGCCAATGCCATTGCGACGCACGAACAGGGCAACACGGCGCCAACGTCAACACAACTCTCAGAGCTGATCGCCTTCGAAGAGGGACTCTACACAGCCGAGGCAATCGACACCAACGCCGGTTCGCTGAGCGGCAACGGAGCAACCGGCGGTGCGGCAGCGCTTGCAGCCCAGACATACTATCCAGGCATCAACGATGCATTCGGGCAGGATCCGAAGGGCGCGCAATTCAATAAGGTCGTTTTCACACTCTTCCAGGCATGGGAGGGCAGCTCAAATCCGGCGGAAGCCAGCATCGCGAGTGGCGAAGATCTCTTTAACAACGCGCCGATGCAGATGACCGATGTTCCGGGACTCAATGACAATCCAGCGCTCGGTAGTCCCGCGGTAGTTGTGGGAACTTGCGGGACGTGCCACGATACGCCGAACATCGGGACACACTCCCTGCCGCTGGCGTTCGACATCGGCACCAGCCACGTGATCGCCAGCGAAACCGATGCCAATATCATTGCGGGATTGCAATTGCTGTCGCCACCCAATTTGCCGATCTATCAGATCACGGGGTGCAACAACGCGAGCGGCAATGCAGTGGTGTACGTGACGACCGATCCCGGTGTCGCGCTGACCACCGGTCAATGCTCCGACGTGAACCTCATCAAGGTGCCGGGACTGCGTGGCCTGGCCGGACGAGCGCCATTCTTTCACAATGGTTCGGCGGCAAACCTGAGCCAGGTCGTGCAGTTCTACAGCACGCGCTTCCAGATGAATCTCAATCCGAAGCAACTCGTCGATCTCCAGAACTTTCTCGCTGCGCTCTAGGCGCTGCCGCCGGAACATCAGCATCTGCAACAAGTTCGCTTCCAGTTTTAGGCCGGACTTGCGCATGGAATCCGCCTGCAAGCATAATGCCAGTTGCGCATCTTCCCTTTGTCCTGATACGCACCCATCATGGCTGCTCAAACGTTTTTGTTGGCGGACAAGTGGTTGCACCGGCTGATGGCTTTTGGGGCCATCGGCCTGGCGCTGGCCTGCCTGCCAGCCGGCGCCCAAACCAATTTCGGATCAGTCAATGTCGGCGCGAGCGCCACGGCGACTGCGACGCTCACCATTCCGGCAGCGGCAACGCTCGGCAGCATCTCTGTGGTGTCGCAGGGTGCGACGGGCTTGGATTTCGCGAACGGCGGGGCGGGCACTTGCGCCACCGGAACGCACTATGAGGCCAGCCAGACCTGCACCGTCCAGGTCGTCTTCAATCCCGTGTTTGCCGGTGAGCGCTACGGCGCGGTCCTTCTGCTCGACGGCTCAGGCAATCTCATTACGACTTCGTTGCTCGTTGGAGCGGGAACCGGACCGCAGATCGCCTTTGGGCCTGGCACAGCGTCAGCCATCGATCTGATGGTGAATGGAACGGCATTCAAGAATCCGTTCGGCATCACTGTCGATGGCAAGGGCGATCTTTTCTTCGCCGATAACGACAATGCGCGCGTGGTGGAGATTCCGGCGGGCGACGGTGCTCCTATCGCCATCGATCCGACGATCGGCGGGAGCGGGTTCTCGCATCCCGGTGGGGTAGCAGTGGATGGCGCCGGCAACCTCTACATCTCCGATCTTGACCGCAACTTCGTTGTTGAGATCCCGGTGACGGGCGGCGCGCCGATCGTGATCAACCCAATCGTGAACGGAACCGGCCTGCACTATCCGTGCGGAATGGTCATCGATAGCGCGGGCAACCTCTACATCGCCGACGTCGATAACGGGCGAGTCGTGGAGGTTCCGGCCAATGGTGGTGCGCCTACTGCCATTGACCCGCTGGTCGGCGGCGAGAAGCTGTCCTATCCGGTGACGCTTGCACTCGACACCGCAGGCGATCTCTTCATTGCGGACCTGTTTGCCAATCGCGTCGTTGAAGTGCCGGCCGGCGGTGGTACGCCGACTGCGATCGACCCAAGCGTGAATGGCTCGAGCCTCGATTTTCCGTACGGCATTGCGTTCGACGCCGCAGACGACCTCTACATTGCCGACGCGAACAACCGCGTGGTGATTGTGCCGCCCAATGGCGGAGCGGCTACCGCGTTGACGCCAACACCGAATGGCGAGGGCCTCAGCGATCCCATCGGCATTGCATTGAACGGCGCGGGAGACCTGTTCATTGCCGATTCGCTCAACAATCGCGTCGTTCAGGTGGTGCGCTCCCAGCCGCCGGCGATCAACTTCGCCGCTGCGGCAGTGGGAACCAAAAGCAGCGACAGCCCACACACCGTCGAACTGCTCAACATCGGCAACGCAGCGCTGAGCATGGCGGTTCCGTCGTCCGGCAACAATCCTGCGATCGCGACAAACTTCACGCTGGCGAGCGGGTCTGGTTCAGATTGCCCGCTTTTGACGGCCGGTTCGCCGCAGCCCGGCTCGTTGGCCGCGGGAGCCGCATGTTCACTGCCCATCAGCTTTCAACCGGCAGCGAGCGGCACAGTCTACGGCGCGCTCACGCTGACTGACAACAATCTGAGTGCTGCCTCTCCGGGATACGCGACACAAACCATCGCGCTGAGTGGCGCCGCACCGGTCGCGACGATCTCGGCGACGATGCTCGCATTCGGGCCACAGCAGGTGATGACGGCGAGCGCGCCGCAGCAGGTGACGCTGACCAACACAGGAAGCGCGACACTGACGATTACGAATATCACTACGAAGCCGATCTTTCCAGAGGCTGCCTCTCCAAATCCCTGCGGTACAAGTCTCGCGGCAGGAGCAAGCTGCATCGTCGCAGTGCAATTTGCGCCGGAGTCCGTTCCTGGCCCGATGACGGCGCCGCTGACCGTCGCGGACAATGCGAGCGGGTCGCCGCAAATCATCTTCCTCAACGGCACGGGCGTAAATCCCGTTTCGATGACGGTGACGCCTTCGGCCCCGAGCATCACCACGGCTCAAGCGCTGACGGTGACGGTTGCGGTGGCCGGAGTGAACGGTGAGCCCACGCCAACCGGATCGGCGACGGTGACGATCGGCAGCTACAGTTCAACCGCAACCCTCGCCGGCGGAAGTGCGACAATCGACGTTCCCGCCGGCGTGCTGGCAACCGGAACAGACAACATCGCCGCCACCTATACACCTGACGGCGCGAGCATCGCACTTTATGCGGGCGGCTCTTGTGAAAGCTCCGTGACCGTAACTGCAGCGCAGACCGCAAGCGCGCCGGGAACTGTGACCAACGTGGCTACGTCGATTACCTCAACCACAGCGACGCTTGCCGGCACCGTGAATCCTAACGGGGCCGACACGCACTTCATTTTTGCTTACGGCACGAGCAGCACGCTGAGTGGTGCTACGCAGACACCCTCGCAGGATCTGGGATCGACTCCTGGATCTGATGCAGTCAGCGCAAGCCTCAACGGCCTCATGCCGAGCACTACCTACTACTACCAGGCCATCGCGCAGAACAGCGTCGGCACAACGAGCGGAAGCATCTTCTCATTCACCACCACACCCGCGCCCTACTTCTCGGTTCTCACCGGCGCGCCGCTTTCGCTTGCGCCGGGCGCGACGACTGGAAACACCTCGTCGGTCTCCATTACTCCCTGGTACGGATTCACAGGGGCGGTGAATCTTAGTTGCGCGATCGCTCCGGTCGCTGCGAACGATCCGCCCACGTGCAACTTGACGCCGACCGTAACGATCAGTGGAACAGCAGCGCAGAACGCGACGCTGACGATCACAACCACTGCTGCGAGCGCTATGAACCGGCCGCTGCGGCTGTGGCGAGCCGCGGGTGGAGCGGCACTGGCGTGCGTGCTGCTGTTCATCGCTCCTGCACGGCGGCGCAGACGGATGGCGATGCTTTGCGCGCTGGTGCTGTTAATCGCCATTTCCGGGGAGGGCTGTGGAGGCAGCACAAGCACAAGTGGCGGGGGCGGTCCGCCGCCCAACCAGGGCACCAGCGCGGGAACTTACACGGTGACGATTACCGGCGTGTCGGGTGGAATGACAGAGTCGGGGACGGTGGCGCTGACCGTGCAATAGCCGAGCCAGGTCGCCCTCAGCCCGAAGGGATTCTCGGGCCGCCCAGGCAATCGAGATAAGCTGGAGGCATGCAACGGAGAGACTTTCTGAAGACCGGCATCGCAGCATCGGCGGCTGCCGGCGGCGCTATTGCCTCGCACCGGGCGATTGCTGCGGCAGATAAAGATGGCGAACAGCCTGGCGATGCGCTCAATCCCGGGGGCATTCGCGTCGCCGGCATCCGCATGGTTCCTGTTTGTGGCGGCAAGTACAAAGTCTGGACGAAGCGGATGGGTTCTGAGCCGCTGAAGGTTTTGCTGCTGCATGGAGGCCCAGGGTTTCCGCACGATTATCTCGAGGCGATGGAATCGTTCCTGCCGCAAGCGGGAATCGAGATGTACTACTACGACCAATTAGGCGTAGGGAATTCCGATGTGCCCGACGATCCGTCGCTATGGACCCTGCCGCGGTATCTGAGCGAAGTGGAAGAGGTGCGGCGGGGACTGAAGCTTGACAACTTTGTGCTTTACGGCCAATCGTGGGGCGGCATTCTTGCCATCGAGTACGCGCTCAACTATCAGCAGCACCTGCGCGGGTTGGTGATCTCGAATATGACGGCGGGAGTGCAGTCGTACCTGAAGCACATCGCCGCGCTCAAGGAGCAGTGGCTGACCGCGGAGCAGCGGGCGCAGATGGATGCTCTTGAAGCAGCGAAGGATTATGAGAACCCGGCGTATAACCACATCGTCGAGGAGACTCTTTATCCCAAAATGCTGTGCCGCCTTACGCCGTGGCCCGAGCCCGTGTCGCGCGCATTTCGCCTCGCCAACGAGAAAATCTACAACCAGATGCAGGGAAAAAGTGAATTCGAAGTAGTAGGCAACCTAAAGGACTGGGAACGCTGGGACCGGCTGCACGAGATTCGCGTGAAGACACTCACGATGGGAGCGGCTTATGACGAAATGGACCCGGCGGACATGGTGAAGATGGCGAAGATGATGCCGAATGCAACGTCAGCTATCTGTCCTAACGGCAGTCACCTGGCATTATGGGACGACCAGGCGGTCTACTTCCGGCACCTGCTGGAGTTTCTTCGGACCGTTTGAAAAGGCGTCGCGCAAAATAACAATGCGCGAGTCTGGAGACCCGCACGTCAGCCGGACTGGAGTCCGGCGCTACAACCGGATGGAGTGGCGCTCAAAGCCCGGCCGGCTTGGGATTCCGCGGATCGAACTTGGCCACCTGGATCTTGCGTGCGAGGCCAAGCTTCGAGAGCAGCCAGATTCCGTAGAAGTTGGGATCGATTTCGTACCACTTGAGCCCGTGGCGCGCGGAGACGGGGTGCGCGTGATGGTTATTGTGCCAGCCTTCGCCACCGGTAAGCAACGCAACCCACCAGCTGTTGCGCGAGTCGTCGTGCGTCTCAAAGCGGCGCGAACCCCACAGGTGCGTCGCAGAATTCACAAGCCATGTGGCATGCAGGCCGATCGTGATGCGGAGGAAAACTCCCCACAGAACCATGCCAATCGCATTCACCGGCCCGCCGAAGTACCATCCGCCGGCAAAGAGCAACACGCCGCTGATGACGATGGGCAGCCAGTGATACTTGCTCATCCACACGTGGAAGCGGTCGCGGGTGAGGTCAGGCGAGTAGCGAGAGAGCGCCTCAGTCTGCGCGTGCAGTGACTCACCGAAGAGGATCCATCCCGCATGCGCCCACCAGCCGCCCTCGCGCGGCGTGTGCGGATCGCCTTCCTTATCGCTGAGCTGATGATGCACGCGATGCGTCGAAACCCAGAAGATAGGCCCGCCTTCCAACGAGAGCGTGGCGCAGACCGTCATCAGGTATTCCAGCCACTTGGGCACGTGGTAGCCGCGATGCGTCAGCAGCCGGTGATAGCACATGCCGATGCCCACGTTGATGGCCAGCACGTAGAGAATGACTGTGACCAACAGCCGTTGCCAGGTAAACATGAACAGCGCCGCCAGCGCGCCCACATGAAACATCCCGATGATCGCGAGCATCGGCCAGCTCAAGCCTGCTTTCATCGCAGCCTCGCGGCCCATGCGAATCAATCGCCGCGCAGGAACGGCGTGCGCCGCGGCGGAGGTCTTCAATTCTGGAGCTACTGAAGTGGGTGGAGCGGATTCAGAAACGACGGTTTCGGGCGAGGGCGAGGTGATAACAGATGCCAAACGTATTTCCTTCAAAAAGTGTCAATGTACCCACTTGTCTCCATTATTGTATCGAAGTTATCGGACAAAAAGAGTCCGAAATGACTCTTTTGAGGGATAATTGATACCCTTTAGTCGCCAGTCGGCGTGGCAATTGCGTCGCCGCCACTGACAAAAATACGCGTGGCCTCGCCGCGCAGCACCCGATACAGCGCAAACTGCCGCTGCGTGGCTCCCCGCAGCTCAAACAGCAGCTCGCCGCGGTTGTCGGCCTCTGCATCCACGGCATCCACCAGCCGCATGCGCGGTGCCTCATCCAGGTGCTGCGCGTCAGTCACGTTCTTTACCAGAACCGCAACGTTGCCATAGAGATCGGGCTGGCCGACCAGCGTGACAAACTTCACGGGGCCGTTTGCTGGATCGGTGTGCGCAGAAAACACCATGGTCGCACCCGAGCCGTACGCGAGTTCGAAGACGCGGAATTGCTCGTCGACGAGGGGAACCGGCAGTGGGGCCGGTGCGGGCCGCGTCGACTTGTGAGTGGTTGTCGTCTTCGGCGCTGATTTCACGGGTTTTGTGGGCGGCGGATTTAGACCCAGCGCAGTGCGCGCAAGGTCTTCCATGGCGGCCCGCATTTTGTCCGCATCGTCAGGGTTCGCCCAGGAATAATCCCAGGGATGGACGGGCTGGCTTTTCACATCGGAGACGGCAATCATCTGCTTCATGTCAGCCGGCAAGCCAATCACATTGGGCAGCACCGGTCCGCCGTAGCCCTCGGCCTTCCCGCGAAACAGATGCGGCCGCTCGGGATCGGTGACGCTTGCTACGTCTTCAACATAACCTTCGTCTTCGTCACTCTTCTTTTTCTGCTTCGACTGGTTGGAACTGCCGGACGCGCTGTCGTTGCTGCGGTGCATCGTCGGCCGGTCAGGATCGGGAGAGGAAGCGGAGCCTGAATCGGACGAATCGCCGCCGGAGTTGCCAGTCGAATTTCCTCCGGCCGCATCACCGCCTTTGTGCAGCGTGGGGCGGTCCGGATCGGAAGCCTGCGTTGAACCCGACGAGCTGGAATCGCCGGATGAATTGCCGCTGGAGTCGCCTGACGAGTTTCCTGAGCTGTCGCTCGATGCATCGCCGCTCTTGTGCAACGTTGGGCGATCGGGATCGGGAGGCGTGCCGGGCGAACCCGAACCGGAATCTGAACCGCTGCTCCCGCCAGAATCGCCATCATGGTGCTTGCGGTGCAGGACCGGCACATCGCTCTGCGCATCGTCTTCGTCGACTTTGGCCATCTGCGTCGCGGCAACCTTGGGCTTGGGCAGCGCCCTCCACTTGCCAAAGCCGACCCACGAACCCTGCACCTCACCGGATTTCTCGACATCAAAGAGCCCGATCGGCTTGCCATCGAGCTGGAGCTGATACTCCACTTCGCCTTCGAGCGCCAGCGGTTCGGGGCGCGCCATGTAGACACTCGCATCTTCCAGCGACTGACCGTCAAAGATGCTGATTGGAATCAGACGGCTGGTCTTGGGGTGGTCCTGGTCGCCGGTCCACTCCAGCACCGCGACCGCGCGCAGCCGCGGCGTGTTCTTGTCGGGATTGGTAATCTGGCCGGGGTATTGAGCGAGACACGGCGCCGCCGCCGCCACGAGCGCAGCAATCAATATCCACAACCGGCCTGGAACTCGCAATGACACGTTTTGTTTCCCTCGTGGATAATCGACGCTAAGGGCTTCAATTGATGCTGACGGCCGCCCTTCGGCTCGACCCGCCTATAGCGAGGATAATCCCCATGGAACTGAATAAGAAAGTCGCCGACTTTATCCTGCAGACCGATGAGGACAAGACTGTAAGTCTTTCTGACTATGCCGGCAAGCCGGTCATCCTCTTCTTCTACCCCAGAGCCGATACTCCAGGCTGCACCATCGAGGCCTGCGGCTTTCGCGATACCTTTAAGAAACTGCAGGCTGCGGGAGCCGTCGTCCTGGGCATCTCGCGCGACACGCCGCGCGACCAGGCCAAATTCCGCGCCAAATACAACCTTCCCTACACACTCCTTGCTGATGTAGACGAGAAAGTCTGCAATCAGTTTGGCGTGATGAAGGAAAAGAACATGTATGGCAAGAAAGTGATGGGGATAGCACGAACGACGTTTTTGATCGGGCCCGACCGGACCCTCGTGCACATCTTCCCCGACGTCAAGCCGGAAGGCCACGCCGAAGAGGTGCTGGCGCTGATCAAGGAATGGAACAAGACGCACGGTAAGGCGGGCAAGTAAAGCAACTCGGCGATTGCCGGGCGGAGTCGCTCAAAGGGGAATGTGCAGAACTGATTGAAGTCAACAGCATGAAGACTCCTGGCCGGTTGATGAAGCGTTCTTTTTTCGAAGCCTCTCCCGAGCACGTCGCCCCGCGCCTGCTCGGCAAATTACTGGTTCACCGCACGCGTCGCGGCATCCTTTCCGGCCGCATCGTCGAAGTCGAAGCTTACCTCGGACCACACCACCAAACACCTGATCCGGCAGCGCACTCGCATCGTGGGCCCACGCCGAGGAACTCCGTCCTCTTTGGCCCTGCAGGACACGCGTACGTGTATGTGATTTACGGCCTCTACTATTGCATGAACTTCTCGTGCGAGAAACCCGGGCACGGAGGAGGCATCCTGTTACGCGCGCTCGAGCCGGTAATGGGGCTGGAACAGATGGCACGAAACCGGGGTTTGACCTCGACTGCCACGCCGTGCGACTTGACCGGCGGGCCTGGACGGCTTTGCCAGGCAATGGCTCTCACAAGGCCTGCGCACAACGGCCTTGATCTTCTCGACTCGAAATCGCCGTTGCAAGTGCGCGACGACGGCCACCGGGTGGCAAAGGTTGTGGTCACGCGCCGCATCGGCATTCGCCACGCGGCAGAGCTGCCGCTACGGTTCGCCGTTCCAGGAAATGCCTGCGTCTCCGGCCCGAAATCTCTTACCGGCGAGTGCATCTTTCTGCGTGCGCGAACCGTCCATCACCGTAAGCCGGTAGAATCCCTCAGACGAAAGAAAACACCTTGAAAGGATCCCTGCACTTGAAGCCTTCTTCCCTGCTCCCTTCCGCAGTCGCTGTGGCTTTCCTCGCCGCAGCCGTCCTCACCAGCGCACAAACGCCACAAGCTCAGCCGCTGGCAGGAGCGCCGCCACAGGCCGGCGCACGGCCGATGCGCAACTATCCCGCTCCGACCAACTTGAAGGTGTTGCCCAAAGACCTTACTGGCCAGCAGGTGCGCGACATCATGGAGACCTGGGCCGGGTCGCTCGGGGTGCACTGCGACACCTGCCACATGGCCGACCCCAAAAACCCGGGCCCCAATGGCCGGCCACGCCTGAACTTCGCTGACGATTCCAAGCTGGACAAGCAGATCGCGCGCATCATGTACACCATGACCGGGCAGATCAACAAGGACTACATCAGCAAGACGAAGCAGATGGACCCCGATGCGATGGACATGACGGTGACCTGCGGGACGTGCCACCGCGGCCACGAGATGCCCGAAACCTACGTCATTCCGCCTGAGGGTCCGCGCGGAGGCCAGGGAATGCCTGCCGGTGGTGCGGCTCCGCCGCCAGCCGGAACGCCGCCGCCTTCGAACTGATCGCGCAGAGGGATGCTGCCGGCCGTGCGGAGTGTGAATCGTACGGCGAGACATCCTTTGCAGCCGATCTACACTGTCCCGGTATGCGCCTGTTCGTCGGGATTCCGCTGGCTGATGACGGGACAAGCGAACTTTCTGCTTTGGTCTCGCGGCTTCAGCCCAAAGCAGGCGATCTGCGCTGGACAGCGCCCGACTCCTGGCACATCACGCTGCAGTTTCTGGGCAACGCGACTCCGGCGCAGTTCGAATGCCTGACGGCGCGCCTCGGAGAAGTGCGCTATGCACCTGTTGCGATCGAACTCGGCGCGGCGGGCAGCTTCGAGCGCGCGGGCGTTATCTTTGCTGAGGTCATCGTGGCGCCGGGGCTTGCCGCACTGCAGCAGCACATCGTTGCCGCGACAGCCCAGTGCGGGTTCGTCGCGGAAACACGGCCGTTTCACCCGCACATTACGCTGGCGCGCAAAGCAAGGAACAAGGGAGCGAGGGAGCAAGGGAGCAAAGGAACAGAGAGATCGCGGCAAGGTTCACTGTACTTGCGGGGTTTGGTTGAGAGCGCTCGATTCAGCCGATTCCTGCGATTCATGGCGCATGAGTTCCTGCTCTACGAGAGCCATTTGGGATCCGAAGGGTCAAGGTACGAGGTCCGGGCACGCTTTCCGCTCGGCGGGCGCTCAAGCTGACTGGACCTTCGCTGGCTGATATACTGGAGTTTCGGCAATTCGACGGGGCGCGCTTCAGCACGTGCCGCTGTTCCGGCGCCGTAATACACTGAAGAATCTGGAGTTGAACCATGGCACAAACTTGTGATATTTGCGGCAAAGGCCCGCAATTCGGCAATAACATCTCGCACGCGCACAACATTACTCGCCGCCGCTGGAACGTGAATCTGCAGGTGGTCAAGGCGCTGGTGAACGGCGCGCCCAAGCGGCTGCGTGTATGCGCGAGCTGCATCAAGGCCGGCAAGATCGCCAAGGCGTAGTTCGCCTCACCCCAATCCGACATTCACGACGAAGAAGCCCGCCAAGATCGGCGGGCTTTTGTTGTGCTCATGAACGCTCTATGGCTTGGCGGCAGCCGCCGGAGCCAGGGGGTTATCCCAGTTAATCGATTGCGGATCGAGACCCGCGGGCGACCAACGCTCCACGATCGCCTGGCCAAGCTTCGCCAGCGTCAATTCGCCTTCGTTGTCGGGGCTCCATCGCTGGTCGGCGTTGTCAAAGGTGAAGGCGGCAATCACGATGGGGCCGTTGCGGCTCGCAATTAAGGCCACATCGTTGCGCACCTGGTTGAGCGCACCGGTCTTGTTTCCGACGGCAGGGCCGTGCTCGCTCGTGTCCATATTCTCGATGAAGCGCGGCAGGCCATTGCGGTCCTGCTGATGGCGCAGCATGGTCAGCATGGCTCCACAGATTGGGCCGTCGACCGAGAGCTGCGCGGAACCGTCAAGCGCCAGATGGCAGGTCGCAATCCGCTCCATGATCAAAGCCATCTCGCGCGGCGTGGTCTTGCCGAGCCCGAACTTCATCTGGTCCGCGGGCATGGGTCGCGTGGCCGGTACGAAGACCTTCTTATACAGCCAGGTGTCATGCAAGCCCACGGCGCGGATCGTGCCGTTAATGTGATCGAGTCCCAGCCGATCGATGGCCATATTTGCAGCCGTGTTATCGCTGAGGACGACCATCAGTGTCAGTGCATCGCCAAGAGTCAGCGCGATGGGCGGGGTGAGCTCGCCGAGAACGCCCGAGCCTCCCACCTGGTTCGCACCCGTCAGGACGAGCCGTTCATCCAGCTTTGCTTTGCCGGCTCGGATCTGCTCGGCGGCGTCGAGCAGAATCGCCAGCTTGATTACGGAAGCGGTCTTGACGGGCAGGTCGGGCGAGAGCGCGGCGGTTTGCCCTGTCTTGAGATTGTGCGCGTAAAGAGCAACCGCGCCGTGGTGGGCAGAGGCAATGGCGTGGAGTTGCGTGTCGAGGAGCGCATCTTCAACCAGGGCAGGAGTCTGCGCGCAGCAACAGCTAAGAGCCAGGAAAAGAACAGGAGCAAGAGCATTCCGGCGGACGCGCATGGTTTGAGAGTAACGCAATGGAGTGCGGGGCTCACGATCGAAGCGGATTCCGTCAGCAAGGGCTGATGGTGCGATCTGCCTGCCGCCGGATTCTCGCTTACTTCGCTTTCTCAAACGTGAGTGAAGCTGAGTTGATGCAGTAGCGCAAGCCCGTGGGGCGTGGCCCGTCGGGGAAGACGTGGCCGAGATGCCCGCCGCATCTCGCGCATGTCACTTCAATCCGCCGCATGCCGAAGCTCGTATCCTCATGCTCGTTAATTGACTTTGAATCGGCGGGAATCATGAAGCTGGGCCAGCCGCAGCCTGAATCGAACTTTGCCCCGCTCAGGAACAGGAGTGCGCCGCAACCAGCGCAGTGATAGTTGCCGGTTTCGTGATTCTCAGTGAGAGCGCCGGTGAAGGGCCGTTCGGTACCTTTCTCGCGCAGCACATGATATTGCTGTTGCGTGAGCGTGGCGCGCCATTCGGCGTCTGTCTTCACAACTTTTTCCTGCAAATCACCCATCATTTGACCTCCCAATTCGATGCGTTATTTCACCGGCCGGGCTCAGAAATCCCGGTGTGGGAAATGCCGGCGCCCTGGTGCGCGCTCGCGCAACGATGCGGACGGGGCACCGATTGGCTCAGACCTCGGTTCAAACTTCGGCGACGACTTCAATTTCGACCAGCAGGTTGCGCGGCAGGCGCGAGACCTCAACCGTCGTCCGCGCAGGCAGCGTATCGCCATCGGTTCCGAAGTAGGACGCGTACACTGCGTTCATTGCTGCGAAGTCGTTCAGGTCTTTCAGGAACACCGTGGCCTTCACCACCTGGCCCAGGGTGCTTCCGCCTGCCTCGAGAACAGCTTTGAGGTTTTCGATGGTCCGTTCCGTCTGTTCCTTGATGCCGCCCGACACAACCTGGCCAGTGATGGGATCGAGCGCGCCTTGACCTGCCGTGAAGATAAGGTTTCCTACGCGCACGCCTTGCGCATATGGGCCTATGGCAGCGGGCGCGCCGTCGGTAGTAATCACAGATCTCGTCATGGACCGATTCTAGAGCCCGATCATGGCATCGGGACACAAACTTTCAGAGGATCGGCGGCTGGAAATGCAGAGGGGCAACTTCAGATTGAAATTGCCCCCCTGATTACACTGCGAACGATGAACCGAGATGTAGGAGGCTGAATTAGCCGTGAAAAGCGGCCAGGATGCCGCCCCCAAGCGCCATGGCGACCAGCCAGTAGCCTGCATTGATAGCGAACAGGTTGGCACGACGATTTTCAAAGATGTGCTGCGTGAATAGGGGTGGCGCCATGAATCCAAACCAGCAGACGATGGCGATCGAGGCTCCTCCCGTTACGTCGCCGGCCCCCGCCAGGCCCACAATGCGCGCTAGCACAAACGAGAGCACAAAACAGGCAATAAAAGACGCGACGACTCCGAAGAGGCGGTTTTTCGGCTGTTGCCCCTCGGCGAAGCCGGCAAGCTTCATCCAGGACTTCTTGAACACCACACCGTACCAGATGGCGCCCAATAGGCACTGCGCAGCGGCCGAAACGACCACCATGGTTAGCGTATGTGCTGTCACGGTTGCCAAGTACAGCATGGCGAAATAAGTTGCAGCGTGCATTCGTGAATCCTCCACTGTGGGATTTCATCCCGGCTCCTGAGTTCAGAGGCCCACCTACCCGTCGAACTCGCGGCTCAAAGAACTGACTCAATCATCCGACAGGAGTCGGCGAAACCACTGTGCGCGTAGAGGTTGCGCCATGTCAAGGCTAAATGCGGCGCCGGCTAACCATTCGTACCAGACGGGAAATGAGGCCGTAGGCATTTCGGAGTTGGTCCAGACCGAAAGGATAGTGCAAGGTGGCATTTTCATCAGGAAAATGCCACTCTTCAGCGCCCTCGAAAAGTCTGCGCGATTTCAGAATCTGCTCTAGGAATGAAAGGCGCCCATGATGCCGCCGCCGACTGCCATGGCGAGCAGCCAGTAGCTGGCATTGATAGCGAATAAATTGGCGCGCCGATTCTCGAAGATGTGTTGCGTGAACAAGGGCGGGGCCATGAAGCCAAGCCAGCAGATGATCGCGATCTTGGCTCCTCCGGTGAATGTTATCGATCCGGCCCATCCGACGGTGTGTGCCAGTACAAACGAGAGAAGAAGACAGGCGATGAGAGAAACAACCATGCCAAACAACCGGTACTGCGGTTTTTCACCCTCGGTGAATCCCACAAACTTCATCCAGGACTTCTTGAACACCACTCCATACCAGAGGGCGCCAAGCAGCCATTGAACCAGGGCCGAAATGGCGACCAGCGTCATCATGTGCGACGGAAAGATGGTCGCGAAAAAAACTGCCAGGAAATTCGCTTCGTGCATTCGTGAATCCTCCACATCCGGGTTGGTCCCGGCTCTTCTGTGCAGACACGCTCCGCGCATGGGCCCGGCCCTGTAAGGCCTTGCGGAGATCCCCAGTCAACTTTGCGCGTCGTCCTGAAACGATGTCAAGGCCATTTGGACTATAGACACACAGTTGGTAACTGGCACAAATTGTGTAACTCAGGGACAATCAACGGCGCTTCAGGGCTTCCAGTTCGTCGAGCGTTCTAGGCCAATCGGAGCCCAGCAATCTCGACAGACTTCGGTCGGCAAGAACCTTCCCTCCGGTCTGGCAAGTGGCACAATAATTCGTCTCGTTGTCGGCATAGCGGATTCGCTGGACGGGATTGCCGCATCGCGGGCAGGGCTGGCCGAAGCGCCCGTGAACAGCCATCTCCGGCCGGAACGCAGTCACGTTCTCGGGAAACTTCTTTCCAGCCTCAGCTGCCAGCCGGTCCATCCAGACAGTGAGGGTTGATCGCGTGGCAGAGAACAGCCGATCCCATTGCTCCGGCGTAAGCTTGTGCGTCAGTGCAACCGGCGACAACTGCGCAGCATGCAGAATCTCGTCAGAGTACGCGTTGCCCACGCCGCTGATCAACCGCGGATCAGTGAGCGCGCGTTTGAGCGTGCGGTTTTCGAAGCTTAGCGCTGTACGAAACTCATCCAAATCCGAAGAAAAGATCTCCACACCGCCGGGATCGATGTCGCGCAGAGCCTGTTCCCCGCGCAGCACATGCAGCGACGCCCGGCGCTTGGCGCCGGCTTCAGTCAGCACAAGCGATCCAGCGGGAAAGTCGAGCGCGAAGAGAGAATTCCTGCCGGCGAGCTTGGCTTGCGGCGGGCGCCAATGCAGCCGCCCGGCAATCATCAAATGGATTACCAACCAGACATCTCCTTCTACACCGATGGCGATCCGCTTGCCGATGCGGCGCAGTTCGCGAATAATCTTGCCTTCAACAGCTGAGACGGGAGGATCGACCGTTCGCAAAACGAAGACACTTTGCAGCCGCACGCGCTCGAGGCGTTGCCCGAGGATGCGCGGCTCGAGCGCAGTGAGGTAAGCCGTAATATCAGGCAGTTCCGGCATGTAATTCCAGGCAGGGGACTGCGAACGAGAAGCCAACGAAAGAGCTTCGCTCGCGCTTTGCCCTGCTGAAAACAATTTACACAGCAAAGGCATCGAAGTGCGTCTATATTGATGAGACACAGGCCGGCTTCCGGCACTTGGCCGGCCAACCGGAGATTTCCATGCCCGCAGCTCGCCCGCTTCCCCAAACTTTGGGGGAACTGCGCACCAGCACCCAGTTCCCTGAAGCTTGCCTGAAAATGCGCACCATCAAAGACGAAATGCGCGGCAACCTGATCGCGCGCCTGCAGAACAAAGAAGTTCTTTTCCATGGCATTGTCGGCTACGAAGATTCGGTCATACCGCAGATCGTGAATGCCGTCCTGTCGAAGCAAAACTTCATTTTGCTGGGGCTGCGCGGCCAGGCTAAGAGTCGCATCCTGCGCGCGCTCACCACGCTGCTCGATGAGCAGATGCCCTACGTTGCCGGCTGCGAGATACGTGACAATCCCTATCTGCCGCTGTGCAAACGCTGCCGCGACCTGATCGCCGAGCGCGGCGATGCGACGCCGATCGCCTACTTTGGCCGCGACGACCGCTACGTAGAAAAGCTCGCCACGCCTGACGTGACCGTTGCCGACCTCGTCGGAGACATCGATCCCATTAAAGCCGCGCGAGGTTCGCAGGACCTCTCGAGCGAGCTCACCATGCACTACGGGCTGCTTCCCCGCGCGAATCGTGGCATCTTCGCCATCAACGAGCTGCCCGACCTCGCCGCCAAAATTCAGGTGGCGCTCTTCAACATCATGCAGGAGGGAGACGTTCAGATCAAAGGGTATCCTGTGCGGCTGGCGCTCGACGTCGCATTGGTCTTCAGCGCCAATCCCGAGGACTATACGGCGCGCGGCAAAATCGTGACGCCGCTCAAAGACCGCATCGGTTCCGAGATTCGCACGCATTATCCGGAAACACTCGAAGAAGGCATGGCGATCACCGCGCAGGAGGCCTGGTCCGAGCGCGGCTCCGCGCCCGTCGAAGTCCCCGGCTACATCCGTGAGATTGTCGAGCAGGTAGCCTTTTCTGCGCGCGAAGATAAGAAAGTGGATAAGCGCAGCGGAGTGAGCCAGCGCCTGCCCATTTCGACGCTCGATCTCGTTGTCTCCAACGCGGAGCGGCGCGCCCTGGTGAACCACGAAGCTGTGGCGTTGCCGCGTGTGAGCGACATCTATGCCGCCATGCCCGGCATGACCGGCAAGCTGGAACTGGAGTACGAAGGGGAGATGAAGGGCACCGACACCGTGGTGCGCGATCTGATCCGCTCGGCTGCCGGCAAAATCTACGATCGCTACTTCTCCAACGTCGACACGCAACAAATCGAGCAGTGGTTCAACCTGGGCGGCACAGTGAAGCTTGACGACAATCATCCCGCGGCTGATGCGCTTGCCGACCTGAAGCAGATCCAGGGCCTGATTGCAAAACTCGCGCCGCTCGGCATCAACAAATCAGACCCGGCTCCCAAAGTTGTCTCGGCGGCCGAATTCCTCCTTGAAGGATTGGTCGCCCATCGCAAGCTGAGCCGCAGTGAAGAGCGCGTCTTTGCCGGCAAGCCGGCTGCTCCGCGCAAGCCGGAACGAGCGGAACTCGAGATCGAGTACGACGAGTGGGAACGCGCACGC
The DNA here is from genome assembly GCA_963834565.1 of uncultured Acidobacteriaceae bacterium. GTDB lineage: Bacteria > Acidobacteriota > Terriglobia > Terriglobales > Acidobacteriaceae > Telmatobacter. The sequence goes on from CAWICF010000001.1 coordinate 222,493, forward strand.
CGCACTCCGCGAGGCGGATACAATTAGGCGCGCCGACGGCACTCATAGAGATTGGGAACGGAGAGATCCCGCATGAAAAGCGTACATTACACGAAATACAAAGGCGATCTCGCCTCCGAAATCGATCTCGAAGACCTGCTGCAGGCTCTCTCGGGCTATCTTCTCAACTCGGGCTTCCGCGATCCGTACGCAAACTATGACGAACTCGACCAAAACCTCGAAACTCTCCGCGAAGCGCTGCGGCAGATGCTCGAGAATGGCGACTTCTTCGACGAGGATCTGCGCCAAAAACTCGAAGAAGCGAGGGCCGCGGGCAAGCTGGAAGAGTTGATCGACAAGCTCATCGAGCGCATGGAGCGGGAGAATTACATCTCGTACAACGGCGAGCGTAGAGAAATGCGGGAAGGACAGGTGGGCTCTCAAGAGGGCCCTGAAGGTGACGCCCGCTTCGAAGTCACCGACAAGAGCCTCGACTTCTTAGGCTTTAAGGCTCTGCGCAACCTGCTTGGCTCGCTCGGCAAATCGAGCTTCGGCCGCCACGACACGCATCACTGGGCCACGGGTGTTGAAACCAGCGGCGGCTCGCGCCGCTACGAGTTCGGCGACACGCTCAACCTCGATACCACGGCGACTCTCGGCTCGGCGATTGCGCGCGAAGGCATTGGCCTGCCGCTCAACATGGAGTACGAGGATCTCCACGTCCACCAGTGCGACTACCAGAGCAGTTGCGCCACGGTGATGATGCTTGACTGCTCGCACTCGATGATTCTCTACGGCGAAGACCGCTTCACCCCCGCGAAGCGCGTGGCCATGGCGCTATCGCATCTCATTCGCACGCAGTTTCCCGGTGACTCTCTCTCGCTCGTGCTCTTTCACGATTCGGCTGAAGAGATGCCCGTCTCGCAACTCGCACGCGTAAAGGTCGGTCCCTGGCATACCAACACGCGCGAAGGGTTGCGCGTCGCTCAGCGCGTGCTATCGCGCCAGCGCAAAGACATGAAGCAGATCGTGATGATCACCGACGGCAAGCCCTCCGCGCTCACGCTGCCCGACGGCCGTATTTACAAGAACGCGTATGGCCTCGATCCGCTGGTCGTCAGCGAAACGCTCGAAGAAGTAGCACGCTGCAAGCGTAGCAACATTCTGATCAATACTTTTATGCTCGCGTCGGATTATCACCTCGTGCAGTTTGTGCACAAGGTGAGCGAGATGTGCCGCGGAAAGGCATATTTCACCACGCCAGACACGCTCGGGCAATACCTGTTAATGGATTACATGCAGCGCCGGTCGAAGACGATCTACTAGCAGCCAGGCGCACCGGGCCTTCTCCGATCATCTGAGAATCGTATTGTCGATCAGTCGCGTCGAGCCCACCCACCCGGCAACCGCAAACAGCGATCCGGGAACCGCCGTTTCGACCGGTTCGAGCGTCACCCAGTCCACCAATGCGATGTAGTCCGCGCGCAAACCAGGCACACGAACAAAGATGCTGCGTGCGGAGTCGACCAAAACTTGCGTCCTCCGCTCACCCTGCGCGACAAATCTCTCAACCTGCCGGATCGCCCGGCTGAGCGCGAGAGCCTGCGTTCGCTGCTCCGCGCTGAGATAAGCGTTTCGTGAACTCAGTGCCAGCCCATCCGCGTCGCGCACGATCGGGCAGACTACAATCCCCGTCGCCATCCGCAAATCCGCCACCATGCGCCGCAACACGGCCACCTGTGCCGCATCTTTCTGTCCAAAGAACGCAAAGTCGGGTTCGGCGGCGATAAGCAACTTGGCAACGACGGTCGCGACACCGCGAAAATGCCCCGGCCGCGAAATGCCGTCAAGGCGGCGACCCAAATCTCCTACGTCAACAAAAGTCTCCGCGCCCTCCGGATACATCTCTCCGACCGAGGGCGCAAACACTACATCGGCGCCCTCACGTTCGGCAAGAGCACAATCCGCCTCGAAGGCCCGCGGATACCACGCGTAATCTTCACCGGGACCAAACTGCGTGGGATTCACAAACAGACTCATCGCAACATGCGAACACGCAGCGCGTGCCGCCCGAAGCAATGATGCGTGGCCCGCGTGCAACGCTCCCATGGTGGGAACTAGCCCAACAGTCTGGCCGAGAATTCCGTGATTCGCGCGCGACCAGGAACGAAGCTCAGCTACGGTGCGAACAATCTCCATCAGGCGCGCTTCAACTGCTCCATCGCTGCGGGATTGTTCTTTGCTTCTGCTTCGGAGCCAATCTCGAACAGCTTTCTCGCGGCTTCAGGCAAGTGATAGCTCTCCGCATCGGAGGGAAATGCGCGACGCTCCACATCTTCGCGATAATGCTCAACGGCCGAGCGAAACAGCGCCGACGCATCCGCATATTGCCGCGCAAATTTCGGCGCGGGCGCAAAAGTCAGATTCACGAGATCGTGGAAGACGAGAATCTGTCCGTCGCAGTCAGGCCCGGCGCCAATTCCGATGGTGGGAATTGGCAGCGCTGCGCTAATGGCAGCGGCGGCTTCACGGGGAATGCCTTCCAGCACAATTGCTCCCGCTCCAGCATGCGCCAGCGCAAAGGCATCGGCCTGCAATTGCAGCGCGGCGTCCGCGTCGCGCGCCTGCACGCGAAATCCGCCCATGCGATGGACGCTTTGCGGAGTGAGACCCAGATGGCCCACGACGGGAATCTCTGCCTGCGTCAGCGCGCGCACAAGTTCGACGCGCGGCCCCTCGATCTTCACGGCTTCAGCGCCGGCTTCTTTCACAAAACGAACGGCGTTGGCCACGCCCTCAGCCACCGTGGCGTGATAGCTGCCGAAGGGCATGTCGGCCACTACCAGCGCGCGATGCACCGCGCGGCGCACCGCGCGCGTATGGTGCAGCATTTCGTCCACAGTCACGGCAAGCGTGTTCTCGTGGCCGAGGACCACCATTGCCAGCGAGTCGCCGACAAGGATAAGGTCGACACCAGCTTCATCCACCAGCCGTGCGGTGGCGTAATCGTAGGCTGTGAGCGCAGAGATGGGCTTGCCCTGGCGCTTCATCTCGCCGAGTGCAGGCATAGTAACTTTTGGAAGGGAAACGCCCGAAGCCGATTGGCCGGCGCCATAGGGAAACTGCGTAAGGCTCATCTTGTCTCCAGTGCCGCTCCGGCAAACTCAGGATGCGACCCGAACAAGACAAGTATACGCCGATACACCCCGTGGTACCTTTGGACAGAAACCACGGTCAAACTGGATGCATTCGCTTTTCGCATTCTCTTAAAATGCCTTGAGGAATGGTGAATCGGTGGTGCAGTGGCAGCCGGCATAAACCCCGGAAATTCAACGCGCCTTGGAGGAAAGAATGGCCTACGATCTGGCGATCGTACTCCCCACGTTTAATGAGAGCGGGAACGTAGGCCCTCTTGTCGATCGCCTCGCCAGGGCGCTTGCCGGCATTCATCACGAAATCATCTTTGTTGACGATGACTCGCCTGACGGAACCGCAGATGTAGTCCGAAATCTCGCACTGGAGCACGATAACGTTCGGGTTTTGCAGCGCATCGGGCGGCGAGGTTTGGCATCGGCTTGCATCGAGGGGATCCTGGGTGCATCGGCGCCGTACGTTGCCGTGATGGATGCGGATCTGCAGCACGACGAGTCCGTGCTGCCCGAAATGCTGCGCCGCATTCAGGACGACAATCTCGATCTGGTGGTGGCTTCGCGCAATATTGCCGGTGGCAGCATGGGCGAGTTCGCAAGCTGGCGCGTGAAACTGAGCCAGTTGGGCAAGCGCCTGAGCCTGATGGGCACCGAGCACGAACTCTCCGATCCCATGAGCGGCTTCTTCATGGTCCGTTTCACGACTTTCGAGCGGCTCGCGCACAGGCTCTCTGCCATCGGCTTCAAAATCCTGCTCGACATCGTGCTATCTGCCGGCCCTGGACTGCGCATCGGCGAAGTGCCTTTTCGCTTTCGCTCGCGCGAGCACGGCGAAAGCAAGCTCGATTTCATGGTCGGGCTCGAATACTTCGAGCTGTTGGTCGACAAGCATCTAGGCAACCTGGTGAATGTTCGCTTCGTGCTCTTCGGCATGGTAGGCGCGCTCGGTGTGGGCGTTCACCTGCTCATTCTTCGTGCGCTGCTTCACCTGGGCAGCCTCAGCTTCGCGGCAAGCCAGGCCATCACAACGTCCGTCGTCATGATTCTCAACTTCGTGCTGAACAACTCATTTACCTATCGCGACCGCCGCTTGCGCGGCTGGGCTTTCTGGGGTGGCCTGATCACATTCTGCCTTGCCTGCGGATTGGGCGTCGCGGCCAACGTCTCCATTGCCAATGAGGCCTATCGCCGCGGAGTGCCATGGGTGCTTGCGGCGCTCATCGGCCTTGTCTTTACCGCGGTGTGGAATTTCGGAGTGACTTCGATGACCACGTGGAGGCAGGCGCGGCGTTCGAACGAGCAGCGCGCTAGGCGGCGCATCGCGGCCTCGGAACGGATGAGTGCGGAGCAGGCGCACGGCGACGACAAGCTGCCGGCGAAGACAATTTGAGTCGGCGAGTCGAGTCTCAGCGCCGGCGGCCGGCCCGCTTGCTCGCGCACAACAGCGCGCTGCATACTGAAACGACACCATGAATCCTTCGCTCGCGAACGAGCTCACCATCGCATTGGGCGCTGCTGGCGTCGTGGGCCTTGCTGCCGGCGGCTTTGCATACGCTTCGCGTTGGCCGGGCTCGCGCATCTTCGGCGAAGCGCTCATCGCGCCGCGGCGTCCCGGCGAGCTGGCGCTGACCTTCGACGACGGTCCCAACCGAGACTGGACGCCGCGGATGCTCGACGCACTCGCCATCGCGCATGTCCGCGGGACCTTTTTTCTATTGGGAGAGCGCGCGCAGGCAGAGCCCGACCTGGTGCGGCACATCGCTGCGGGCGGGCACCTGATCGGGAACCACTCATGGGACCACCCTAACCTTGCGCACATTTCTACTGCCCGCATCCGCGAGCAGTTGCACAGAACGCGGGAGACACTGGAGCAGGCGGTCGGCACGAGGGTGAGATTCTTCCGCCCACCGTATGGCGCGCGGCGGCCGGCCGTATTTCGCATTGCGCGCGAGATGGGCATGACGCCTGTGCTTTGGAATGCAATGACCTCCGATTGGAGCGAACCCTCAGCCGAGCGCATCGCCGCAGCACTCACGAAAAAGGTGGACAAACTGCGGCAGCATGGACGGGCCGCAAACGTTGTGCTGCATGATGGCGGTCACCGCGATCCACGCGCGAATCGCAAGTCCTCCGTCGCGGCTGCGGGGTCACTCATCGCGCACTACAAGCAGACCTACCGCTTCGTCACGCTCGACGCGTGGATGTGAAACCCGCAAGATCGTTATCCGGCGGCAGATTGAAACGCGTTGCGCGCCGCCGCAATCGTCGCCTCCACCTCGGCATCGCCGTGCGCGAATGAAATAAATGCCGCCTCGAACTGCGACGGCGGCAGCCAGGCTCCCTGATCCAACATGGCGCAATGAAAGCGTCCGAATGCAGCCGTATCGCTGTGCGCTGCCTGCTCGTAATTTGTCACCGGGCCCGGCGTAAAGAACCATGTGCCCATCGATCCAACGCGATTCGTCGTCAGCTCGACGCCGGCCTTCGCCGCTTCGGCCGCGACGCCTTCAAATACCGCGCGCGCCGTTTCGTCGATGCGCGAATACACTTCGCGTTCATGGTCCTGCAGGTAGCTTACGGTCGCAATCCCGGCCGCCATCGCAAGCGGATTGCCGCTCAACGTTCCCGCCTGATAGACGGGCCCGAGCGGCGCGAGTTGGTCCATGAATTTGCGTTTCCCACCAAAGACGCCCACGGGCAATCCGCCGCCCACGATCTTCCCCAGCGTCACCAGGTCCGGATCGAGTTTGTAGAGCTGGCAGGCGCCGCCGATCGTGACGCGGAAGCCCGTCATCACTTCGTCGATAATCAGCAGCGCACCGTGTTGCGCGGTGAGCGCGCGAAGTCCTTCGAGATATCCCTGCGCCGGAATGATGCAACCGGCATTTCCCACAACGGGCTCTACGATGACGGCGGCAATCGCGTCGGGATGCGCGGCAAACGCTTCTTCCACTGCGGCAAGATCGTTGTAGGGCAGCGCCAGTGTCAGCTTTGCAATCTCCTCCGGCACGCCGGCCGATCCGGGAATGCCGAATGTCGCAACGCCCGAGCCTGCCTTGACGAGCAGCCCGTCTGCATGGCCGTGATAGCAGCCCTCAAACTTGACGATGATTTTGCGGCCCGTCGCCGCGCGCGCCACACGGATCGCCGACATCGTGGCTTCGGTTCCTGAGCTGACGAAACGCATCTTCTCGATCGCCGGATAGCAAGCTGCGATCCGTTCGGCCAGGTCGCTCTCGGCCGCCGTCGACGCGCCGAAACTCGCCGAGTTGCTTGCCGCTCGTTCGATCGCCTCAACCGCCGGCGGAAACGCCTGGCCCAAAATCATGGGACCCCACGAGCCGAAGTAGTCGATGTACTTGTTGCCGTCGGCGTCGTAGAGATATGCTCCCTCGGCACGCTCGATAAACGGCGGATCGCCTCCCACGGCACGAAATGCGCGCACCGGCGAATTCACGCCGCCGGGAAAGAATCGCTCGGCACGCTGCTGAAGCGCACGGGACATGCTGCGGTCTGGCTTGGTCACGAAGCCAGTATAAGATGCGGGTTCGTTATTGTTGTGCTGCAGGCTGGCTGCGGCGCGCGCAGCGAATCGCAGACAAGTTCGCCCCAATCGATATGCCGAAGAACAGACCCGCGATTCCATCGATCCACGCCTGCATTGGCCACGCGTGCGCACCTGCATAGGGCCGCGCAAAGTTCCACAAAAGCAGCGCGGCGACAAGAGAGAAGTTGCCGAGAATCATCATCCATCGAGTTCTTGGATTCCGGAAGTGATTTGGAACGCACATGTTTTCCCCTCTCCAGCTCAGCCGTTCACGCGGTACCAGACCATCATGGTCATCTTCACCACCACCATCGTGAAGGCGACGGCCAGCAGGTCCCAACTTATGAAGTGGTCGTGAAAGTAGCGGTACTCAAACAGGCCGACGGCAACCAGCGCGGCAAAAATGCCCGCGAGGCTCGTGGATCGGCGGCGGTAATCGAGAAAGCGCTCGTCGACATATTTCCCGAGGATCGGGACGCGGCTGAGGATCGGATGGGTCATGGTTAACTCTCCAATTGAAAGATCTGGTCGGTGGGGCAGGTGAAGATGCGTGAGAATGTCAGAGCCAGCTCCAGACTCGGCACATAGCGGTTGCGCTCAATCGAGTTGATGCTCTGGCGCGAAACTCCTGCGGCCTGGGCAAGCTGTTCCTGCGTCCAGCCGTTGGCAATGCGAAGCTCTTTCACGCGATTGACGATGGTCCGTGTCATGTAAAGCTGACTTTCCATGCCAGAATAGCTTTACTCGCATCCGATGTCAAGCCGACTTTCCATTCTTTCGCGAAAGATCTCCCAGAGGGCCGAAATCCCATCCACGAGCTCCATCCTCCCGGTTCCCCGCCTTGTGGGAAATGCTTCGTTGTTTGCTGCTAGAATTCTGCTTTCCGGACCGCCGCTCCGTTCGAGACTCCTCAAACGAAAGTCTGAACCGTGCCTCAAGAGACTACGCCTCAATCCGTTACCTATGCCGACGCCGGCGTTGACATCAAGGGCGGCGACCGCGCCAAGGAACGCATCAAATACTTGGCGCAAAAGACCTTTAATCGCAATGTCTTGGGCGGAATCGGCAGCTTCGGCGCCCTCTTTCGGCTCGACCTGCAGCGTTGGAAGAACCCCATCCTGGTCAGCTCGGCCGACGGCGTAGGCACCAAGCTGAAAGTGGCCTTCGAACTCGGCCTGCACCAGACCGTTGGAGCAGACCTGGTGAACCACGGCGTCAACGACATCGCCGTGCAGGGCGCGACGCCGCTGTTCTTCCTTGACTATCTCGCCACCGGCAAGCTCGATCCGGACGTGATCGAAGACGTTGTGAGCGGCGTGGCCGATGCCTGCCGCGCCAACGGCTGCGCGCTCATCGGCGGCGAGACGGCGCAGATGCCCGGCTTCTACAAGGATGGCGAGTACGATCTGGCCGGCTTCATCGTGGGCGCGGTAGATCGCGACAAGATGGTCACCGGCGCGGGCATCAAGCCGGGCGATGTGCTGATCGGGCTGCCTTCCACCGGGCTGCACACGAATGGTTACTCGCTGGCGCGCAAGCTGCTCTTTGAAGTGGGCCGCTACAAGCCCACACAATACGTCACCGCCATCAAGGAGAAGACCGGCGCTGCGCTGCTCAAGACGCACCGCAGCTACCTGCATGTGATCCAGAAGCTGGTCACGGGCGGGCTAACGGCCGGCATGGCACACATCACCGGCGGCGGCATCACTGAAAATCTGCCGCGCATCCTGCCCAAGAACGTCGGCGCGCAGGTTGAAGTGGGCTCCTGGCCGGTGCTGCCCATCTTCGAACACCTGCGCGATCTGGGCAACGTGTCGCAGGAAGAGATGATGCGCACCTTCAACATGGGCATTGGTCTCATCGCGGTCATTCCCGCCGCCAAGTTCACCCGCGCAAAGAATCTGCTCGACCGCGCCGAAGAAAAGTTCTACGTGATCGGCCGCGTGGTAAAGGGCGAGCGCCGCGTGCAGTACACGTAACCACCTGCGGTGGGGCAGCCAGCGCTTGCGCGCCATGGGCAAGTTGATTCGCTCAGCGCACAAGCGGGGTTGGCGGAGCTACCTGAGCTCGTTCAATTGGCAACAATGATGAAGCTGTCATTCTGAGCGTAGCGAAGGATCTGCGGCTGTCATTGAGCTTTATGACCCGACGCCGGCGCCGGGTGCTTCGAGGCCGTCGTGCGCAGAGTCGAACCACGCCCGATCTGAATCGAAAAACTGGAGCGAGAATATGCAAGCTATTCGTCGAGAAGATTTGCCGTTTGTAGGAAGTTCCTACCAGTTCGCCGGCGTCGATCAAGGAGACGTTGGCGTCTCGTTCTATCTGGTTGAGGCGTCTCCCGGGCGCGGCGCCCCCTTGCATCGTCACAAGTACGACGAGATCCTTTTCGTGCAGGAGGGGCGTGGACGCGCTGTTGTCGGCGAAGAGACCCGCGACACGGTTGCCGGTGACATAGTGGTCGTTAAGGCAGGGACGCCGCACGGTTTCGTCAATATCGGTGACAGCGCTCTCAAACAACTCGACATCCACGTTAGCCCTGAATTCGAACAGGAGAACCTGAAGCCGACCGAAGTCTCTTTGCGAGCAGGACTGCCCGTGGCTTGACGGGAAAGCCAAAGACCCATCTGCGCGGTCCTGCGATGCGGAAAATCTGGGACGATCATTTGCACTCGGTCCGGCCGCGGCAATTAATCTGAACTCAGCCGTGAACAAACTGGCTCAATCATCCCCGGGTCGCGCAAACCCTGTCCGCCTCGGCATCCTCCTCTCCGGCCGTGGCTCCAATTTTCTCGCCATCGCCGAATCCATCCGCTCAGGTCGCCTCGCCAACGTCGAAATCGCCGTCGTCATTTCGAATGTGGCCGATGCAAAGGGAATCTGGGCGGCGCGGGAGGTGGGGCTGCCGATCGCGGTGTTTGCCTCCAAGGGCGTCAAGCGTGAGCAACACGATTTCAATGTGGCAGCATGCCTGGCGCTGCACGAAGTCGATCTCGTTTGCCTCGCCGGCTACATGCGCCTGCTCTCGCCTGCGTTCATTGCCGCGTTTCCCAATCGCATCCTTAACATTCATCCCTCGCTGCTTCCGGCTTTCCCCGGCCTCGACGCGCAGGAGCAGGCCTTCAACTACGGCGTCAAGGTTGCTGGTTGCACCGTGCACTTCGTCGACACCGAACTCGACCACGGCGCCATCATCCTGCAGCGCGCCATTCCCGTTCTCGATGAGGACGATGCGCACTCGCTCACGGCGCGCATCCTCCAGGAAGAACACATCGCGTACTCCGAAGCCATCGCGCGCGTGGTGAGCGGCGAGTACGAGATCCGCGGCCGACAGTATGTAAAGGCAGGGAACGAGGGGGCAAGGGAACGAGGGACGTAGGCAACCGGGCCGCTGACCGCTCGAAAATCGAGCCTTCTGCGCCCCATCCTTTCGGCAGCTTCTCGGGCGAAAGGGTGGGACGGCACGAACGAAGAGCACAAATCAAATCAGTGTGAAAACTGGCTTGATGAAAGACACAAATCACCCGCATTAAACCTGCACCACAAATGGTGCATTTCTTTCCCGCCTGCCAATCTTGTCAAGCCCCTTTTCGCAAAATTTGTTGGAACTCATTTAATTTCAATGAGTCGCAGCAACCCCTAAAGTGCGGATAATTTCCCCAAAACCTCTAGTCTTATAACCATCCAGACAACTCGCGGACGTGCTTTGCTGGGCGAAGGTTTTCGCGCTCCTTGTGCCGCTCTCCGCGCGCCTGCCCTTCTTTCAACTTCAGGGCTTCCGAGATAGGCACGCGACGAGCTGCGCTCAACGGAGCGTTCCCGAGCAAAGGACCGCTGTTGTCTGCGACCAGCAGTTCCCTGGCAGATGGCCAACTGAAAATACGGGGCCATTGGGGCTACGAGAACCGCAGCGGGGTCTTGCGCAGGGCCGGTGCATGACCAGCGATTCCCGGGTAAATGTGTCCTGGACGAATCTTGCAAGTCGCCGACTCACTGTTGATCGCGGCGACTTGAGGGTATCGGCTTCGGGAGATAGCAACCCGAGAATCGCTGGAGCGCGCCGGCCTGGCCCTGCACCCCTTCACCCGGCGAGCCAACGTGCTCGTGCCGGCCAAGAGTTTCTGAACGACGCAACAAAAGGAGTCATGCAATGGATCTCATTTCGAATATCTGGAACCATCCCAAAACCTCAGCGGCAGGTCTGCTGATCGCAATTACGACCGTTGCCGGTGTGCTGTCGCAGCAAGGCGTGACGCTGGGCAAACTCGGCACAGGCACCGTCGTGTCTCTCGCCAGCGCGCTGGCAACGGCGCTGCTCGGGCTGCTGGCAAAGGATCCAGTAGCGCCAGTCGCTCAGCCGGTGAGCGTGCGCTCAAGCCAGCAAGCCAAACTCGGCGCCTGGGCGCTGATCGCGCTGCTCATTCCGCTGCCCTGGATGCAGGGCTGCTCGGCCGCAACCGTCGCACAAGACGTCGTCAACTGGACGCCATCTCTCCAGAGTGCCGTCGCCACCGTCGACACAACCGCGTCGATTCTCGCTCCAGCTGACGCGCCGATCTTTGCCGCAGCAACCGTTGGCTTCGACGCGGCCTCAAATCTGCTTGTCGCACAAGCCAAAGCCTACCTTGCCAATCCCTCGGCTGGCGCGCTCGCGCAATTGCAAACGCAGATCACGACTTTCCAGCAGCAGGTGAACGCTGCGCTGCTGCAGGCAGGCAGGATCGTCAACCCGGCCAGCCAGCAACATGCTCTGGCAGTGATCCAGGGCGTTGCCACCATCGTCAGCGCAATTCTCTCGCTCATCGCGTCCATCTCGAGCAAGGCGCAAGTTGCGCACATGGCCGCCGCGTCAACCGTCAAGCTGGCCACGGTCGAGCCTTATCTCAACCCGGCACTCTCGGCGCAGATCGTAGCTTCGCACTACGGTGAACCGGTCGCACTGGCACGCGGGCAGGTTGCGCAGGCCGAGCAGGCGCAAATCAACGCAGGCTTCTAGCCCGCATTTCTCACAAAAGTCGCCGAGCTGCTGAGGGCCGGGAGGCCCTCAGTACAGCCGGTCAGGAAAACACGAAGACGACGAGATGATGCGGCCTTACGGGTACTGTCGGCGAAAAGTTAGCCGTGCAGATCGGGTTCGATGTTCAACCATTCTTTTGCGTTTGGTGTAGGCCTGTGCGGAGGAAAACCATCCGCTCCGTAGGAATATTTGTTCCCTTGGTCGTCCTCGGCGACGAATGGAGATTCGTCGGCCAGAAGCTGAATTTTCTCACCAAGCTTGGCGAATGACACAGGCGAGAACAAGTTTTCACGGATGTTTCGCAGCGAAGCCGGAAATATCCTGACGCGCACAGGCCAACTTCCGTGCCTAACGTGGAATCCATCAATCGCCGCGATAAGGCGAACCCTATTCTTGTCGTGACCATTCGGCATTCAGTTCTCGCAAATCGTAGTTGCTCAAGGGTAAAGCGCTAAAGCTGGTTGCATGAACAGCTTCAGGCGATGAGGAAGTTTCCTTCAGGGGCTGAAGCCCGCTGTTTATGCGCCTTTTACGGCACGACTGAAGTCGTGCACTTTCAAAACAGCATTTATGCACCTGGTTCTAAGCTTCCCCGTCTTACGTGTTTGCCTCGTGCGCCTCGCCCAGGATCAGTTTGAAGGTCATCTGCCGACGATTGCGCAAAATCGTCACGCTCACCGTATCGCCCGCCTGGTGCTTGTCCATGATGGCGTTGATGTCCTGCGGGTCTTCCACCTGCTGGCCGTCAACCGCGAGAATCAGATCGCCGCCGAGCATGATCGGCTGGTTGCCCACGTAAGCCTGCTCGCTGCCACCGCGCAATCCGGCACGTTCCGCCGCTCCACCGGGGATCACCCGCTGAATCAGCACGCCGTAATCCGCGTTCAGACCCATTTGCGCCGCAAGGTCGGGCCCAATGGGGTACGACACAATACCGAGCGACGGCCGCTTCACTCGCCCGAAGCGCGTCAGATCGGCCAGCACGGCCTTCGCTGTGTTGATGGGGATCGCGAATCCGATGCCCGAGCTTTGGTCGGCGCCGTTCGAGGCAATCATGGTGTTGATGCCGATCACTTCTCCGCTCGAATTGAGCAGCGGCCCGCCGGAGTTGCCGGGATTGATCGCGGCGTCGGTCTGGATCGCGTCTTCAATCGGCGCACCGCTCTCGCTGCGAATCGGCCGAATGGCGCTGATGATGCCGCGCGTCATGGTGCCGCTCAAGCCAAAGGGATTTCCGATCGCGTACACCTTTTGCCCCACGTTCAGCTGCGAGGAATCGGCCAGTGTGACGGGCTGAAGGTCTGGCGCGTCGATCTGAAGCAGCGCCAGGTCGTGCGTCTTGTCGGTGCCTACCACCTTGGCGGTGAAGCGCCGCTTATTGTAGAGCTGCACTTCGATTCCGCGATTAGCGCCGGCGACCACATGGAAATTCGTGAGGATATGCCCTGCTTTATCGAGGATGAACCCCGAGCCTTGACCCTGCTGTGGCACGGTTCCATAAAAGAAGTCGAACACCAGGCTCGTCGAAGTAATATTCACCACCGACGGCGACACGCGCTTGTAGATGGCGATGTTGTTCTGCTCTTCGGCATCGTAGGCCGGAGCCGCGTGGGCTTCCCTCAGTTCAAGTGGCGGAATTCGGCCGGCTCCCGTCAGTGATCGGCCGCCTGCGAACATGTCGTGGGAGAAATGTGCGGTGACGAACCAGAACCCGCCCACCAATAGCAAAGTGATCAAGAGAATCCGGCTCAGTTTCATTGCTCGAACACCCAAAAACCTTTCGGTGAATACCGTTTGCGGGCCAATACGGCCCAGTCTTTAGATACGAGAGATGCGGCGCACGGTTCCCCGCGGGAGCCGCCGAGGCCCTCTCTTATTCTAAAGACAAGTTCTAGCGGGATTTGTTGCTCTCGGCCAGGAGTCGCTGCCACAGCGCCTCGACCTGGGCTCGCAGTGTCGCAATATCGCCTGAATTATCAAGCACATAGTCGGCTTGCGCTGCTTTTTCCGTGTCGGGAACCTGGTGCGTCAGTCTTCGCCGCGCGTCGGCTTCAATCGCCTCTCGATCAGCTGCATCTTGTTCGCGACCGTCGCCCGAAGCGAGCACGCGCGCGGCATAGCGGGCCACCTTTATGTCGTCCGGCGCTGTCACCACCACCACCCTGTCAATCCGTTTGCGCCAGTCGGCCAGCGGGTGATTCTTCTCGCCCCGCGCAAGCGCATCGCGCACCACTTCGAAGATCAGCGCCGACTCCACCACCGCAACGCCATGCGGATTCCGAGCTGCGACCTCTTCCATCCAGCGTTTCTGCGCCTCAATCACCGGCGGATGCACGATAGCGTTGAGTTCCGCAAGCCTGCCGCCGCGGAATGCCAGCTCCGCCAGTCGCGCTCGGTTCAGCCGCCCATCCGCGGTCACTACCTCCGGCCCGAAGTGGCGGACAATCTCGTCGTAGACAGCGTGACCCGGCTCCATCATCGCCCGACCAAGCGCGTCCGATTCGGTCACTTCAGCACCGAATTCGCGCAGCATGGCGGCGACAGTGCTCTTGCCGCTGCCGAGTCCGCCTGTCAGGCCCACGCGCAGCATCGGCTACAGCCCCCGCCGCGGCAATTCTCGTCTCATGAGGGCAGCGCGCACCGTGTTGGACATCAGCATCGCGATCGTCAGCAGACCCACGCCTCCGGGCACAGGTGTGTATGCGCCGGAAAGCTCGAACGCCTTCGGATCGATGTCTCCCACCACGACCGATCCGCGCTTGGCAAATGCCGCTTCGCGCTTTTCGTTACCTTTGAAGAACCGATCGAACTCCTCGCGGGTATTCAGCCGGTTGATGCCCACATCGACAAGTGTCGCACCGGGTTTCACCATATCCGGCGTGATGTAGCCCGGGCGTCCGATCGCGGCAACCAGAATGTCCGCCTGCCGCGTGATGTTGGGCAGGTCGCGCGTCTTCGAGTGGCAGATCGTAACCGTCGCGTTCTGGTGCAGAAGCAGCATCGCCGCCGGTTTGCCCACGATGTCGCTGCGCCCCACTACCACAGCATGTTGGCCCGCAATCGGGATTCCGCTGCGCTCGAGAATCTCGATCACTCCGGCAGGCGTGCACGGCGCGAGAGCAGGCCTGCCCGCCTGCAACCTGCCCGCATTTACAGGATGTAACCCGTCAACGTCTTTGGCAGGATCGACTGAGTCCAGCAGCGCCTTGGCATCCACTTGTTTGGGCAATGGCAGCTGAATCAGGATGCCGTCGATATCGTCGCGGGCGTTAAGGTCGGCGACCAGCGCAAGCATCTCTGCAGTCGTCACTGTTTCGGGAGGCGTGATCAGGTCGCTGTAGAGCCCAAGCTCCGCGCAGGCCTGCACCTTGCTCCGCACATAAATCTCCGACGCCGGCACATGGCCCACCAAAACCGCAGCCAGCCCCGGTCGAATGCCCTTTGCCGCCAGTGCCTCAACCTCTTCTGCTACTTCCTGCTTGATGGTGGCGGCAATCGTCGCGCCATCCAGAACTCTCGGCATCTTTCGCTCCCACGATTCATCGTATCGCCTCAACCCTTTGCGCCGCCTGCTTGTACGCCATATCACATGCGCTTGTGAGCCACCTCACATACAGCGGCTCTTCAAATGCCTAATTTTGGAGGGGTCGAGAGTGTGCCAGATCACACTAAGCATCACAACCGGCCCTCCCGGCGCGAAGCTGTGCGGAGACAGCGCTTCATGAAGGATGCAGGACATCTTTTCCGCTTTGCGGGGCTCTTCGTTATCGCGTTTCTCGTGTTCTTGCTGGTGCGCGGTTTTGTGGTCCCGAAGACCTTTGGTCAATACGGTCACTACCGCGCGGCGGCGATCGGCGAGATCGCTGCGCATCCCGTGAAGTTTGCCGGGCACCAGACCTGCGAAGGCTGCCACTCAGACATCGCAGACACCAAATCAAAAGGCAAACACGCGCATGTAAATTGCGAAGCCTGCCACGGCGCGCTCGCGGTGCACGCCGACGATCCAACCTCAATGACACCGGTGAAACCGGACACGGCGGTACTGTGCGCACGCTGCCACACCGCCAGCGCGGCTAAGCCGAAAGCCTTCCCGCAGGTTGATCCCTCCGACCACTCGGGAGGCGCCCCTTGCCAGTCCTGCCACAACCCCCACAGCCCGGGATTTGATACCGGCTCGGCCGTGGCCCCTGCCACTGGAGGTGCCAAGTGAACATCAGCCGGCGTCATTTGCTCGTCCTCCTTCCCGCGGCAGCCGTTGCCTGGAAGTTCGTGGAGGCTGGGACTCCCGAAGCCTCGCCTAACTACCAGATGAGCGAACACTGGTGGGGCATGCTCATCGATATTCCCAAGTGCATCGGTTGCGGCAATTGCGTGCGCGCCTGTCAGACGGAAAATGATGTCCCCGACGGCTTTTTCCGCACCTGGGTTGAGCGCTACCACGTCGACGACATCGACATGACGAATCCCCAGGTCATCTCGCCCGACGGTGGCAAAGAGGGGTTTCCGGTTGCGAAGGAAGATGAAGGCAAGTACTTTTTCGTCCCCAAGATGTGCAATCACTGCGCCGATTCGCCTTGCACGCAGGTTTGCCCTGTAGGGGCGACCTTTGTAAGCCCCGACGGTGTTGTCCTGGTCGATCAGAAATATTGCCTGGGCTGCGCGTATTGTGTGCAGGCCTGCCCTTACGGATGCCGTTACATTCATCCGCAAAAGCGGGTCGCGGATAAGTGCACGCTCTGTTACCACCGCATCACCAAAGGATTGACGACGGCCTGCTGCGAAGCGTGCCCGACCGGCGCGCGGCAACTGGCCGACCTGAAGAACCCCAACGATCCAATTCACGAATTCCTGAAGACTCACAGCGTGCAGGTGTTGAAGCCATGGATGGCCACCGGCGCCAAGGCGTACTACAACGGGCTCGATGGTTCGGTCAGGTAGGAAAAACAGCTTCTAGCTTCTAGCCGCATGTCATGGACGGCAGGCAAGCCGGCAGGAACCAGCACGAAAAGCTAGAGGCTAGAAGCTAGTAGCTAGGAGCTGTATTTATGAGCGGTGTTGAAGGCTTCATGTATCCCAACGAATACGCCCTGCAATGGAGCATATTGATCGTTTTGTATCCCTTCATCACAGGGCTGGTGGCCGGCGCATTCATTCTGGCGTCGCTGCAGCGCGTCTTCCTGGTGCAAGCGGTCAAGCCCACCTATCGCCTCGCGCTGCTCACCGCGCTTGCCTTCCTGCTCGATGCGCCGCTGCCGCTGCAGTTGCATCTGGGCCATCCCGAGCGCTCGCCTGAGATGTACTTCACCCCGCATGCCACCTCGGCCATGGCAATGTTTGGCTATGTTTACCTGTGGTACCTGATGGCTGTCCTGGCATTCGAGATCTGGCTCGACTACCGACGCGACATCGTGCTGTGGTCGCAGGAGTCGCACGGCATTCGGCGCATCATCTACAAGATCATGACGCTCGGCTCGAGCAATATCAGCGAGCGCTCGCTCAGAATCGACGATAAGGTCGGCTGGATCGTCACGCTCATCGGCATCCCCTCCGCATTCCTGCTGCACGGCTACGTCGGCTTCATCTTCGGATCCATCAAGGCCAATCCCTGGTGGTCTTCGCCGCTCATGCCGGTGGTCTTCATCTTCTCGGCCATGGTTTCGGGAATTGCTGCGGTCATGCTCCTTTACATGGCGGTAACCAAGCTGCGCCACCAGGCGATCGACATCCGTTGTGTTGACGCCATCGCGATGTACTTGTTCTACATCTTCATCATCGACTTCAGCCTTGAAATGCTCGACCTGATTCACCGCATCTACGAGGCCGATGAGTCGTTTAGAAGTCTCAACTTCATGGTGCACACGCGGCTTTACGTGCCGCACATCGTCATCCAGATTTGTCTCGGCACACTTACGCCGCTCATTCTTCTCTTTCTCACGCAGGTCGTCCACTTCAATGAAGTTGCACGCAAACGCCTGTACACCATCTCCGGCAGCCTCGCGTTGATTGGCGTCTTTGCCATGCGCTGGAACGTCGTCATCGGCGGCCAGCTCTTCTCGAAGAGCTTCCTTGGGTACACAACTTACAAGATGGACCTGGTCACACGCGAGGGTCTGCTGGTTTCCATCGGCCTGACGATTCTGCCGCTGCTCTTCCTGTGGGTGCTGGTCAAGCTGCTGCCTCCATGGCCCGAGAAGAACCTGCACGAAGCTGCCGCGGGAGACTGACAGCGAATCCCGCGCTGAAGGCGGTTGCGTAAGATGAGCGATCAGCCCGAAACGATCGACCGGCTCACCAGGCGCCTTGAAGATCTGGAGCACCGCGTCGATGCGCTCGAACATCCGCTGGCGGCGCGCTGGCCACACTCCGCGCCTGAAATTGAATCATTGCCCGCATCGTCGCGCGTTCCCGTGGCGGGCGCGAACGTGCAGACAGCAAGCCTCTTCGCGTTGCTCGGGCGGGCGATGCTCGGCATTGCCGGCGCTTACCTGTTGCGCGCTATGGCAGAGACGGGCTCCGTCCCACGTCTGGCTGTCGCCTGGACCGGCATCATCTATGCGTTCCTCTGGCTTGTGTGGGCAGCGCGAACACGAGCCGAATCGCGACTCGCGCCGGCCGTCTACGCCTGCACTTCCGCGTTGATTCTTGCTCCCATGCTCTGGGAGCTGACGCTCAGCTTCAAGCTTCTCCCGGCGCCCGTCGCCGCCGTCGTCCTTGGCGCTTACGGGCTTGGGTCCGTCGCACTCGCAGGCAAACGCGGCCACCCGTCTGTGCTTCGCGTGAGCCTTCTCGCCTCGGCTGCGCTCTCTCTCGCCATGGCCATCGCGTCGCACGAGTTCCTGCCGTTCATCTGCCTGCTTCTTTTGCTGGCAGCCCTCGGGGAGTTCGCCCCATTGCCCGATCGCCTGCCGGAGACCGAAGCCCTTATTGCCCTCGCAGCCGATGCGGCAATCTGGACGATGATCTTCATCTACTTCAGCCCACCCAGTGCGCACGCCGATTACCCGCAGCTCGGCAAAGTGATTTTGCTCGCGCCTGGCATCTTAATCTTCCTCATCGCCACAATCGGCGTCATCTTGCAAACCATGGTGTACCGCCGCAGAATTGGAATTTTCGCGACCATCCAGGCGACCATCGCGTTTCTGCTCGCCGCTGTGAGCCTTGCCGACTTCGGGCCACCGTCGAGTCTCATCCTTCTCGGAATCCTTTGCCTCTTTCTCACGACGGTGGGTTACTTTGCTGTCTTCAAGGTTTTGTCCGACGCGCGCACGACCGCCATTTTCGCCGCATGGAGTGCGGCTCTGCTGCTAAGCGGCTGCCTGCTCTGCTTCAACCCGGCGCTGGCGGCCGTATGTCTCGGCGCAGCAGCGGTTACCGCAACCCTCCTCGGCCGTCAAAAAAACTGGATCTCCTTCGAGTTGTACGGCGCCGTGTTTCTCGTTGTCGCGGCAGCCGAATCGGGATTGCTTGCTTTTATTGGCCGCTCCATCGGTGCCGCTCAGGCCGGCGCTCCCGCCGCAGCCGCAGGTCTCATCGTTGTTTGCGCCCTTCTTTGCTACGTGGTCGCCCAGCCGGCCGCCGGCGAGGGGTGGCAATTGCAGTTGCTCCATCTCGCCATCGTCGCGCTCGCTCTCAGCGCAACAGCCGCATTCGTCATTCAAGCACTGGTCGCTCTTACCGCACTCAAAACCATTCCCGGCGCACACCACCTTGCCTTCATTCGCACCCTTACGCTATGTGCTGCGTCTCTTGCTTTGGTCTTTGGCGGGGCGCGGTGGCGTCGCCTGGAATTGACGCGTCTGGGCTACGCCACACTCGTGCTCCTTTCGGTTAAGCTGGTGGCCGAGGACATGCGCCACGGCCACCTCGCCTACCTCTCCGGCTCCATCTTTCTTTTCGCCGTCACCCTCATCGCAGCGCCGCGCGTGGCGCGTGTCCGGCAAAAGGCGTGACAGCGTCTCGCCCCTCGTCTCACCGGTAAATCTGCGGCAGCATTTCTTCAAACGGCTTCGAAACTCTCCGTTCGCCTGTGCGCAGCTTCATCTTGCTGATGTGCACGTCATAACCCGTGCCCGGCAGCAGCGACTCCAGCACAAACGTCTCCGTGTGGTCGCTCTTCAAATCGCGATACCGATAGACGCCCACGTCGCCTTCGCTCGTCTCAGAGCCGTTCGCCGGCGCATCCAGAAAATGCTGCGCGTCCGCAACGCCGGGCGCTGCATGATCCTCGCCACTGGCCAGGCTTTCTGCCGCATACGACCGCACCAGCTTCGTCCAGTAGCGGTCCAGCAGGTCTGTACTCGCGAACAGATCAGCCCAGATAATCTCCCCACGCACCGCAACGACTACGCCCACCGCGTGTTCCTCGCGCAACTTCGCCAGCACCTGCTCACGCCCCTGCATCACGGGCGCCGCGGCTTCGTCCACTTTCTGGCTGACCACCGCGCTCTGCATCGCCTTGGCGTAACTCGTGGTGCCCAGATCACGCGCCATCGACCCAGCCGACGGTGACCCGGCTACCGGTGCCGGCGCGGCCGCCACTTCCATCTGCGATATTGCCCCATGCACCGAGTTCCACACCTGCTGCTGGTCCTGCGCCGCCATCGCCTGCTTGCGCACCTCCGGCTGCACCATAAAACTCTTCGCGGGTGCGTTCGCCGCCGCCCCAAAGCTGGCGGTCGCACCCGTCCAGCGCCCCGGCTCAATGCAGAAAACCGACAAGTCAATGGGATCGGCATCCGCTGGGACAATACGATCCTTGGCGATGATCCGGTCCTGCTTGCCGCCGGTTACAATCTCGCCCGCCAGCAGTAGCAGCGGCCGTTTGGAGTGGTTCACCAGCACCAGCGTATTCACCTGGTCGCCGCGATTCTGATTCACCTGCCCTCCGCGCGGACGCACAAGCCCGGTCGCACGTCCCGCCTCCGTCACTTCCACTTCACCGTCTTTGAATCCTTCGTCAAGTGTGACGTAAGGCGACTCGCCCGCCGACTTCCCATCCACGCGAACCACTGGGAAGAGCAGAAGGTTTCCGCTCTCGATCGGCGCCAGAACGCGATAAAGTCCGCCACCCTCCATGGGCCCGCCCGCGGCCTTTACATCCTGCAACTGCTCAAAACCAACCAAGGCGCACAGCATCGCCGCTCCCGCTCCTAGGGTGTATCGACATATACGAGCGGGTAGCGACGGGAGCCATTTTTTCTCAGATCGAGGAGTGAGAAGCGACGCATACCGGGTGTCTGCTAGCGACGAGTGACGATGAGATGAGGAAAAGTGGCCACGTCCCATCGGGTTGCGGCGCAAATTCGGCCATACTGCGTTGTCGGCTTCGACCTTGGAGCCACCAAAGCCTTCGGCCTCCGCCTTGCCTGGCCGAATTCTCGCAAGCAACGCTGCCCACCCGTATCTGTCGATACACCCTAACCACCCAATTTTTTGCATAGCTCTCCTCCGCCGGCTCGCAGGCCGGATCGATTCGCCGATCGCTTCGCCGGGCATTGCCCGGACGCAACGTCCAGTAGCCTGTGAACGTCTATCTATTCGTCTCTTGCAGCATTTTTTTCGCGAAGAACCTTCGGGGACCGTCCAGGGCGCGACGGGGCTCGTCCATTAAGCGGGTTTCGTTTTGCAGGCGTATCTTGAGGGCGTGGGGATGGCTCCATCAGAATCCGTTGCCGGCGCAGCAAGCGTGGCCACAGCCGCGCCTGCCCCCGGCTCGGGCATCGATGCCTTTCCGCTGACTTTGGATCCCGCTTTGCTCGCAGAGCTCTTCCGCGCCAGCGATGCAGCAGCCTGGGGTCTGACGCAGAGCGAGTGCGCGCAGATCCTTCTCGAAGTGGGAACATCCGCGAACTTCGGCCTCGCCGCAGGCGATATTGCGACGCACCAACAGCAGGCAAACTTCTACCGCGCGCTTCGCCTTCCCGATCTCGTTCTCGCGCGCGCCTGTGCGTACGGACACCAGCGCGCGTGGCAGCACTTCGTTTCAATTTTTCGCCAACCGCTCATCCGCTCGGCAATTGCCATTACCGGCAGCGAAACGCTCGGCTGCGACTTCGCCGATCAGCTCTACGCCGAGCTCTATGGCTTGACCACGCAAAACGGCGAGCGCCGCTGTCCGCTTGCTTCCTACCGAGGCCGCGGATCGCTGATGGGCTGGCTGCGAACTACCCTCGCCCAGCGCCACGTCGACCATCACCGCCGGACTCATCGCGAAGAACCGCTCGAAGAACTGGACGCGCCTGCGCCCGATCAGGCTCAGCAAGGCCCCTCTGCTGAGCTCGCACAACTCGAACGCGCTACTAAGGAAGCGCTGCGCCACCAATCCGACGAAGACCGCTTTCTGCTTGCCGCATACTTTCTCGACGGCCAGAAACTGCTGCAAATCGCACGCACGCTGGGAGTCCATGAAGCCACCATCAGCCGCAGGCTGCAGCGCGCGACCATCGAGATTCGCAAGCAGGTTCTTAGGAATCTCGAACAGTCTGGTCTAAGCAGGCGCGCAGCCGAGGAGCTGCTCGGCTCGGACCCGCGCGACCTTGACCTCAACCTGAAAATCCTCCTGCAAAAATCGCAAGCGGATACGTTCAAAGAACAGGCTGCATCATGAGCACGACTCCTCAACACGAAGTCCACCCCGACGCTGAATTGCTCAGCGCCGTCGCCGAGCAAGCGCTTGGCGACGGCGAACGCAGCCAGGTGCTCGCGCATCTGGTTGTTTGCGGCCGCTGCAGGCAGGTGCTCTCTGTGGCGCAGCAATCGGCCGAGGTGGAAGTCGAGGAGCCGGTTGCTGCCGCCGCTCTTGCAGCCGCTGCCGCCCCGGTCGTCGCTGTGCGCAAATCGCCAAGTGCATGGTGGCGCAAGTGGAGGCTGGTCTGGGTCCCTGCAGCCGTCGCCGCGGCCCTCGCGGTCACAACATTCTCTGTCTATCTGCGGCAGTCCGTCCGCAATGACAGTGCGATCAAGGTTGCAGAAGAGACTCCAGCGCCGAAGCTCGCTTCGCCATCGGCGCCGTCTCCAACGGAGCCTACGCAAACCGCATCGCCTGCGCCGCCGACCCGCAATCGCCCTGTGGCGCGCTCCGTTCCATCCGCTCCGCGGCAGGATATCCCCGCCGCTCCTTTGCCGGCGGCTGCTCCCCCGCCTCCGCTTCCGCCTCCGCCCGCAACTGAAACCGTCGAGGTGGCGCAGGATTCAGCCGCGCCTGAAACCGTCTCGTCTCAACAAGTCGCACGCATCGAGCCGCGACCACTCGCCGAGGCAAAGGTACTGCAGAGCACAGGCGCGGCATCGAATGCGCCGCTCGACAAGAAGCAATCGCAGGCACAGTTGAACGGGTTCGCAGCGAGCAATCAGGAGACCGAAGCAAAAACCTCAATGGACAAGCTCTTCACTGAAGGCGGATTGCCTGCTCAAGCCCCACAAGGCCAGAAACCCTTGGCCGCATCCGGCGCCGAAACTTCAGCAGCCGTCTATCGCCAACAGGCCGAGATGCGCGCCGGTACGGTGGCGGCCTTCGGTTCGCTCCACGGCGTCTCAGGCACTTCAACTGCTTCCGGCAAACCTATCCATCTTCCCAGCGGCCTCGCTGTCGCCTCGCTCGTGTCCGCAAATCACCTCCTCCTCGCTGTGGACAAGGCTGGAACACTCTTCCTCAGCTCCGATGCGGGAACGACCTGGCAGCACGTGGTTTCACAATGGACTGGACGTGCCATTTTGGTTCGCAGAAGGCCATTGCCCGCCCAACCGGTGGTCGCTGCGACGTCCGTCGAAACGCCGGGCCACGCAAACGGCGCGCCCCAATCGTCCCCGACGCCGGTCACAATCTTTGAAATTGTGAATGACCAGAATCAGGTCTGGCTGAGTACCGACGGCAATACGTGGACTGCAAGGTGAATCGCAGCATCAAAAGCGACGTCCGGTCCGCCTGAATTCCAGTCACCGCGCGCCCGCCCTGAAGAAAACCGCCTTTCCTGCCGAAAAACAATCTTCGAGGCAGTACGTTTCTGCTCGGGACGAGAGTGAAATGTCCGCGCTCTCGCCGGGACACAAAGAGACTGGAGCGGTAAAAGAAAGATGGCTGTGAATCAACAGACCGTTCAGGCAGCCGCCATTCCGTGGGCGCATCTGCGCCTTCCGCCGTTTCCGCAAGTCGCCATCCGCGTGTTGCAACTGGCCAACAACGAGAATGTGCAATTGCATCAGCTGTGCGACCTGATTTCTTCCGACCCGGCATTTGCCAGCGAAGTGCTCACCGTCGCCAATTCGCTGCTCTACGCGCCGCGCTATCCCTCCACCAGCATTCTTCAGGCTGTGGCCATCCTTGGAGCCAACACGCTGCAGGGCATGTGCGTCACGGTCGGTGTGCGCGCCTATCTGGGAAAGTCAATGAACCTGCCGGCGATGCGCAATCTCTGGCGTCATAATCTGGCGTGCGCCATGATCGCACAACGAATCGCCTCTGCTGGCTTCATCGATAAGGACATGGCCTTCACCTCCGGCATTCTTCATGACGTTGGGCGCATCGCCCTGGCCGTGCTGCAACCGAAGGCCTATGCCGAGCTGCTCGAGTCGCACCGCGGATCCTCTGCCTCGATCCTCGAATTGGAACGTGGTCTGTTCGGTCTCGATCACTGCGAAACGGGCCGTCAACTTATCGCGGACTGGAAGTTGCCGGAAAACTTCGAGGCCGTCGTCGCCGATCATCTCTCTGCCAGGCGAACCGACGACACATGGGACGTAGGCGAGTTAATCAAGATAAGTTGCGCGATGGCGACCGCCGTAGGCTATGCGGCGTTTCCCGGATGCATTCCTGACGCTTACACCAAACTGAAGGAACTGCTCCCTGACCGCGAACGCCGGCTCTTCAATGCCGACGCTGAGACCTTACACCGCGATGTGGAAGAGGCAATCCACGCCATCGAGTCGGTGTAAATTGCCGATCGATCCTTGCGCCACTTGCGCCGGTTCACATAAGGCCCGTGATCCGGCGCTTCTTTTCCTGGGTTGCATCAACCTGGGCACGCATCGACTTCCGTTTTTTCCTAGGCACGCATCAACTTCCGTTGCAGGTCCTCGAGCGTCTGTCCCTTGGTCTCTGGATACACAAACAAGACCACGACAAATTGCACCGCGGTCATCAACGCAAAGAACACAAAAGGCGTCGCAGTACTCATCTTGTTCACCACCACCGGGAACATCTGCGCGATCAGCGCATTCATGAACCAGTGGCTGGCGCTGCCCACGCCCTGCCCCTTCGCACGCACTGAGGTGGGAAATACTTCGCCGATGTAAACCCAGATCACGGCTCCCTGCGAGACGCTGAAGAATGCAATGAACGCGATGAGCAGCCACAGAAGTGCGCCCGGATGCGATCGTGTGCTGAACACCCACGCTACTCCGGCAAGGCAGCATGCGCAGCCCGCCGCGCCGATCAGCAGCAGCGCTTTTCGTCCCGCCTTATCGATCAGCGACATTCCCACCATGGTGAACAGAAAGTTTGTCGCGCCGATCGCGATCGCCTGCTGGTCGCTGGAAACCTGGCTGAAGCCAGCAGCCGCAAAAATGTTGTTCAGGTAATAGAGAATCGCGTTGATTCCAGCCAGCTGATTGAATGCACCGATTGAGATTGCCAGAAACAACGGATAGCGATACTTCCACTGGAAGACGGGCTCATGCGCGCTCGCATGCTCCTGCGCCAGCGCGGCCTGGATGTCGGCCAGTTCCGCCTCTGGATTCGGGTCGCCCATCATCTTCAGCACGGTGAGCGCCTCGTCGATACGATTCCGCGAGGCCGACCACCGCGGGCTGCGCGGAATGCCGAACAGCATCACGAGGAAAAGCAGTGCCGGCGCCGTCGCAATGCCCACCTGCCAGCGCCACTCTGCCGCGCCCAGGTGCATGGTGCGAATCACGTAGTTCGAGGTATAAGCCAGCATGATGCCGAACACCACGTTGAATTGAAACGCCGCAACGAGCCGCCCGCGCCACTTTGCTGGGGCCAACTCTGAAATGTAGACTGGGCCCAGTACCGACGAAGCGCCAATGCCCAGCCCGCCGACAAAGCGGAAAATCATGAACGACGGCCAGCTCCACGCCAGTCCGCATCCCAGCGCTGACGCGACATAGAGCAGTGCGGTAATGCGCAGCGTCTCACGGCTGCCAAGCCGCTGCCCGACGTGCCCGGCGCCCAGCGCGCCAATCACCGTCCCCACCAGCCCGATGGCCACGGTGAACCCTTTCTGCTGCGGATTCAATCCGTATAAGCGCACCAGGGCATCGATCGCACCGGAAATCACCACTGTGTCAAAACCGAAAAGCAAGCCTCCCAGAGCGCCGGTCACGGTCGCTCTCATCAGCTTGGCGTTAAGTCGCATCCTTTTCCCCTCGAAGTTCCCAACCATACTACAGACCTGCCCTGCTCACGGCAAACCAGCGGAAAAACCGGTCTCCCGCGGCTGCGAATGAAAAATGCTATCATCGCATCCTCACTCAATTGATGACTGGTGAAAGGAGCAGCAAGCATGCATCGCGCGTGGCCAAATTCGATTGCGGGCCGCTCCATCGCCAGCACGATGCTTCTGTTCGTGGCCGCCGTTCTCAGCGCCCAGACCCCGGATACGCAGAATCCCACTCCTGCTCCGCAGGCGCCGCAATCATCCTCTCAGCCCAACCAGATGCCGCCCACTCCAACTGAACTTCCTTCGCCCGCGCAGCCGGCGGAATGGAAGACCTACAGTTTTCCCGCCGACGGCTTCAGCGCTTCGTTTCCCACGGAACCGACCCAGCAGAAGCAATCAGTGAACACCGCAGCGGGAACTTTCGAACTACGAACTTATCTGGCTGCGAGTGACGCCGTCGCCTTGTATGTCGGCGTCTGCGACTACGGCGAAGCGGCCAAGGGCGGAGATCCCGACGCCATTCTGCAGGGCGCCCAAAGCGGTGCAGTCTCAAACGTCAACGCGCATCTCGTCAACTCCAAGAAAGTCATGCTGGGAATCTATCCAGGGGTCGCTTTCGAAGCAGGTTCTGGGGGCGCGCACCTTTTCGGACGCATCTATCTCGTCGGCTCGCTGCTCTACCAGGCATTTGTCGCCCTGCCGTCGAACCGGCCCTACCCCGATACAACCAAGTTCCTTGACTCGTTTCAGCTGATTCCGCGTACAACCCCGTAGCACCGGACTCAGCCTGTCGGTGATAATTCTGAAGAGGCGGCGGAGCGACAATTCTCCTGCCCGCATCGCATGCCGCCTGTAGAAATCCCGGCAGCTGGAAGCGCCAGATCGCAGTCGCCGCGCGCTTCTCCCTGATTTGGGCGAGGCTGTTTTACCATCGATACATCATCCAGGAACTGCCCCCAGGGCTATCATCCCACCGTAAAGAAAGGCAATTAATGCAATGACCTTCCCCATCATCAATCTCACTCGATCCTTCCCCCGCGGCATTCGCGCCGTGGTGCTCGCTGCTTCACTAGCACCCGTCACCATTTGCGCCGCGCAGTCAAAACCGCCCGAGCCCAATCCAGCGCCCGACGTCCTTATCCTCAGCAACGGCGACACCCTGCACGGGAAGTTCGTGAGCGAAACCGCTGGCAAAGTCACCTTTCACAGCGATCCGCTCGGCGACGTTTCCATTGGCTGGGACAAGATCAAGGAAATGCACGTCAGTGAGAAGTTTGGCGTGCTCAGCAGCAATGTGCACCTTAAACGCGGCAAGAATGCCGTCGAAATTCCCAATGGATCGATTGACGTGGCCAACGAGACTGTAACGGTCCACCCGGCAAACGCGGCTGAGATAGTCCCGATCCCTGTCAAGAACGCTCAGTTCATCATGGATAGCGCCACTCTCGATAAGCAGATCAATCATGAGCCCGGTTTCTTCACCGGTTGGAATGGCTCGGCAACCGCGGGCGCAACAATAGTGTCCGCGACAACCGACCAATACACCTTTACCGGGGCAGTTAACCTGGTGCGCGCCACTCCGACAGTAAGCTGGCTCGATCTGCGCGATAAGACGCTCTTCGGGTTCACCGAGTCTTATGGCAAGATCACGCAGCCCGCCTACTCCTATCCCAACCCGACTCCCCCGCCGGCGACAGTCGCCGTACCGCCAACCTTCACAAAATCATCCATCACCCACGTCGCTGCCGAACGCGACGAATACTTCTCAGCCCGCGTCTACGCGCTCGGCCAGGTTGCCTTCGATCACAACTATGCACAGGATCTGCAGTTGCAACAGATCTACGGTGGAGGATTCGGCTGGACTGTGGTTAAGAGCACCAAGCAGGAATTCGACCTGAAAGGCACCGTGCAGTATGAGAAGCAGCAGTTTGTTGGGGGAACTGGAAACTCGAATCAGGATCTGATTGGCTCGACCTTTGCAGCCAGCTACGTTTTTCACTCCAGGCTGCTCACCTACACCCAGGGTCTCTCATTCATCCCGGCATACAACCAGATCAAGGCCTACTCGGCCACGGAAACCGACACCGTCGCATTTCCCGCATACAAGAATTTCAGCTTTTCGGTCGGAACAATTGATTCCTATCTGAACGACGCGCCGTTTATCGGAACGGCATCAACTCCGCCGACGAAACCGAACTCGTTCCAGTTCACGATGGGCGTGACCTATAACATCAAGTCGAAGTATTGAGATGCAGCCCTCAGCTATCAGCTTTCAGCACCCCGCGCCGGTTCGGGCACTTCTGGTAGGTCTCTGACCGCGTGATTTGTATCCACTCCGTGCCCCATCCTTTCGCCTTTTTGGCGAAAGGGTGGGAGGCCATGAACACCAAAGGAACGAATTCATGCAGTCAGGGGCCTAGCTTGATCCATCGGAGGCCGGAGGATCGCGTCTCCTTGCACTCTTCAGTCTGGCAAGGAGCCATCTTCAGCACGTTCGGGCTAGAGGCTAAAGGCTAACAGCTAGCAGATGCTTTTTCACTTCACCATCACCGGCTGCAGCCATGCACCATTGCCTGCCGCGTCCCACACGTCGAAGCGCACCCACTTCTTGCCGGTCGCGTCAAACGGAATGCGAAAAGTCTTCGTGCCGAACGGCTCCGTGTCGGTCAGCTTGATAATCTTGCGATCCATCTTCGTTCCGTCGCTCCGCACCAGCTCGGCGAACTCCAGTGGAAAAGTGTATTCGACGCTCGCCGTGTAGATGCTCTTCGCTCCTTCGCCTTCGATACCCCAACTGTGGAAGAGAATCTCGCCCGTAGTGCCGAAGACGTTCCCCGCGCGAATCCCCTCCACCACCGGCGCCCAGCTTTCGTTATACGCAGGAACCTTGTCGAGCTTCAGATAGTTGATCGCCAGCAGCGGATACGTATCGTCACTCGGAACCTTCATGTAGGTGTCGCCCTCGGCCAGCATGAATTTTGGCTTCGGCGCCCAGTTGCTCATGTCGTCGTTTACACCAAAGCAGCGGACTTCGCAGAGCCGCGTCTGCGACTGGTCTACGGGTAGCGATTCCCACGACGCACCGATGAAACGATCACTCAGGAAGAAGCTCTTGTCTCTATATTCATCGGGATACATGGCTGAGCTCTTCGTCCTCGGATGCGCCGCCCAGATGATCCCCTGCTCGCGATCGACGAAGTTCTCCACGTCCTCGACGGATCCTAGGTGATAGACATGCCCGTACGTCGGGTCGTCTTCTTCAAAGCGCTGGCTCGCCGGCCGCGGCACCGTGTGCGAAAAGTACACCGGTTTGGGCAGCATCAAATACCAGTGACCGCCGAGAAAAGTGTTGACCTCTTCCGCCGGAATCACCAGGAAGTTCTTGTCGCTCATCTTGCGTGCGCCCTCGAAATAGAGCTTCTGCTCCGCAAAGCGCTTTGGCCCCGGATCGGCGAGATCCGAGTCGTCGTGAAAGTCGCCGAGATACACGATGTTGATGCCCAGCCCGCGAAAAACGGGGACCCACGTCGGCATGAAGTCCGAGGTCCCGCGATCGCGAATCATCTCGTTGAAGTCGAGATGGAAATGCCCGGTCACCGTTTTGAATCCCGGCACCGGCTTGTACGCATCGTCGTGTGTGTAGGCCATCAACTGCTGCAGCGTCTGGTGTGAGCCCGTCGCGCTCAGGTAATAAAATACCGCCATATACTGCATGGTTCCCGGCGGCGCGTTGTAGAGCGCGTAGTTGTAGATCTGCGATCGCGCCACGTGCACGCGCCGGTTCCACACTTCGTCAGAGACACCCCACGGCGCATAGCCAGAGCCCTTTTCCGGCTGCATTACGCCCAGCGAGAATGAGTTGCCGCTGTCCTTGCGGTAGTACACATAGCCGAGGTTCACTTCGTTTTCGCGCGCGAAAAAGAATCTGTGCGGCGGCGGGAAAATCGCGAGCGATCCTGGGCCGGCGTCGAGAATTTCCAGCCGGTTGCGCGCCTGCAAATCCACCGGCTGCTCGTTCACCTCGCCGCCAAACTCGTATTGCTGCCACACCTGCGCTGTATCGCGCCACTCCAGCTTTGTGCCGTCGCCGATCGCAAAACCCTTAAGGCCGGCCTTGTAGATGTAGGCCACATCCTTCGCGTCTGTTTTGGCCACGGCCTCCTGCCGCAGCAGATTCGATCCCTTGTATGCAGTGAATTCAAGATCGCCGGCGAACAAACCAAGTGTCAGCCCATCGAAGATCACGCTCACCTGGTCACCGTCCGATACCACGCGACACGCATTCGTGTTGTAACTCACGTTCGCGCGCGCCACTTCATCTGCCGTGCGCCCCGGCCCTACAAGGTGCGAATCGTGACCGGGAATCTCCAGCGGCGCATCCCAAAAAACATTTCACTTGTACTCCTCTTCGGCCTCCGGCGTGTCGTTGTTCAGGTGCTTCAGAATGTCGAGCTCAGTTGTCGAGATACGGCGCCTGCCCGTCGTCACCTCGAAATCCGGGGCGAGATCATTACCCAGTTCCACCCACGCGCCTTCTGCTTTGCGCGCTGCCAATTCTTCAATCACCGGCTTGCCATCGTGCAGCGCAAACCGTGCCCGATTCTCCTGGCCCTGCTCGCCCGGCCACGTCACCTCAACCGATCTGCCGCTCGCGGCAAAGCTTACGCCGGCAATGGGCTTCCAATCTTTTGTGTCGCACTTCTGCCCTTGTGCAGCCGCCGCGCAGGCGCACAACGCAGCAATCAATGTCGCGTGACTCAACCGCATCTGTGACTCCTGTACTGACTTGCGCCCGGCGTGCGTTTCAAGGCGCCGCCCTGCCCGCGTGATGCGAAGCCTCGAGCCGCAGTCGCGTCACACCTTGAGGAAGATCTTCTTCCGGTAGAGAAACCACACCGGAATGAAGCAGAGGAAAGTATACGAAACCGAGTAGGCAAACGCACGCCAGCCCGGATCGGGAATATGCCCGAGGAAATGCAAGTGCCAATATGCGAGTGGATTCGTTTCACGGCCGCCCGCCGTGAACCGGATCATGTCAATCACGGATCCAATCAGTTCGCTGATCATGTAGGCTGCAATCGCATTTGAACCAAAGACCAGCCACGGCCACACGAGGCCTTTACTCCAGCCCTTCCTGCACGAGCCTTTGAACTCTATCAACCAGTAAAAGATTGCAAACACAACCAGCGACCATCCGGCTGCGACAAGGACGTACGAACTGGTCCACATCTTCTTGTTCAGCGGCAACCAGACCGACCATAGGTATCCAAGCGCCAGGCAACCGAGCGCTCCCGCCGCCAGCCCCAGCGCCTTTGCCTTCACACTGCGTTCCGTGCGCAGCCAGAGTCCCGTCAACAATCCGAGCAATGCTGTACCGAGCGCGGGAAGGTCGCTCAGCAACCCCTCCGGATCTCTCGCATCGTGGTCGGGCGAGTCCTCGTAGAGATGCCCAGGCATCAGTTGCCGATCAGCCCACGCCACGATGTTCTGGTTCTTGTCGAGCAGCGGAACATCACGTCCCGGCATGCCTGCACCCGGCACAGTAACCCACTGCACCAGGATCCAATAGCCAATCAGCGCCACTGCGAGCGCTGCAATCTTGGTGATCACGCGCTCGTCGAAAAGATAAAAGAGGCCCACGACCAGGTAGCAGACAGCGATACGCTGCAGCACGCCGTAGAAGCGCATGTGCTCCCAATGAAAATAGGGAAAGCTATTGACGACGATCCCGAACAAAATCAGAACGCCTGCGCGGATTGCTGTGTGAACCGCCAATTGCGCGCGCGTCGCTCCTCGTGCCAGCCGCGCCTGAAACGCAAACACGATCGAAACGCCCACCACAAAAAGAAACGTGGGGAAAACGAGATCGGTCGCCGTAAAACCGTTCCATGCGGCGTGATTCATCTCGTGCCACGAGCCGCGGCCGCCATTGTTGTTCACCATGATCATGAAAGCGATGGTCACGCCGCGCAGCACATCGAGCGAAACAAGCCGCTTGGCCGCCGTGGGCGGCGCAGAACCGGTCATAGCAGTCGGTCTCTCCATCAATCGCGAATGACCCTACGCTACGCCAGCGAGCCTCACTTCGCCAAGCATGAATCTCGCCCATCGCCGCGCCGGGCTATCTAATTGCCCTTTACACCGCCACCGAATGAGAAGGCTGATAGAGCCCCAGCCTGCCGCCGCCCGGCAATCGAATTGAAGCCACCATTCCCCAGCGCTCCGTATGCGGCTCTTCGAAAACCACATCCTTCTTCACCAGCTCAGCGATCTCCGCCTTCAAGTCGTCGCACATCAGGAAAAGCTCTGCCCGGTCGTTGTGCTCTGCCGGATGCATCGCCAACTCCGCCGGCGGCAGCGCGAAAATAAGCCAGCCATGTCCAGCGTCGACATTCCTGAATCCCAATACATCGCGAAAGAACGCGCGGTCAGCCTCCGCGTCCTTTGTGTAGAGCAACACATGCGCGCCATTGATCATCAGATCCCCCCATCGATCCACAGCTCTGTATTCAAATCCATCGATCGCCGATAGCCCGGCAACCTCAACAGTACACAAAACCCCCGGCCATGCCTTACACTCGCCCTTCAGGGAATTCGTCAATTTATCTGTAGCAGGAGGCTGCCTTTGCCCGACTTTCAGCCTTTCGTACCCGCCGATCAAAAACCGCCCGAGTTCACGCTGCGCGCCATCCTTCTCGGCTGCTTCTTCGGTCTCATCTTCGGCGCGGTCACCGTCTATGTCGGCCTTCGCGCCGGTCTGACCGTCGCCGCTTCCATTCCCATCGCGGTTCTTTCCATCAGCATCCTTCGCGCATTCGGCCGCGCCTCCATCCTCGAGAACAACATCGTCCAAACCACAGGCAACGCCGGGCAATCCATCGCCTCCGGCGTCATCTTCACGCTGCCGGCTCTCGTCTTTCTTGGCTTCGATCTCGAGTACTCGCGCATCTTCATCCTCGCGCTCATTGGCGGCTGGCTCGGCGTCCTGTTCATGATTCCCTTACGCCGGCAGCTCATCGTTCAGGAGCACGGCGTGCTTCCTTATCCTGAGGGCACGGCCTGCGCCGACGTTCTCATCGCCGGCGAAAAAGGCGGCTCGCTTGCCAGCCGCGTCTTTCTCGGCCTCGGCATCGGCGGCCTTTATACTTTTCTGCAAAACAAATTTCTCCTCAGCGTCTGGCCTGGCTCGCCTGAGTATCAACCCGATTTTGGCCCGCAGCATGTGCTCAAAGGCGCCAGCATCAATGCCGACGCCACGTCGGAGTATCTCGGCGTCGGCTACATCATCGGCTCACGCGTTGCCGGCATCATCTTCGCCGGTGGCGTCCTCTCCTGGCTCGTCATCATGCCGCTCATCTATTTCTTCGGAAAGGCACTGCCGAGCCCCGTTTACCCCGGTCAGGTGCCCATCGGCCAAATGGGTCCGAGTGATCTGTGGGCCACCTACATCAAGCCCATGGGCGCGGGCGCAGTGGCAGCAGCCGGCGTCATCACGCTCATCAAAACCATCCCGACAATCTGGAATGCGCTCACCGCGGGCTTCCGCACCATGCGCCCCGGCACCGCAGCCGCGCAGGCCAAGCCGATCCGCACCGAAAACGACCTCTCTATGTCCGTCGTCCTCATCGGCTCGCTGCTCATCGTCGTCTGCATGTTTATCTTTCTCGAATTCAAGCCCGTCCCCGGCGCATTCGTCGGATGGGCCGCAAATCTCGCCGCATCGCTGCTTGTCGTCGTCTTCGGATTTCTCTTCGTTACCGTCAGTTCGCGCATCGTCGGCCTCGTCGGCTCGTCGGCCAGCCCCGTCTCCGGCATGACGATTGCAACATTGATGGCCACCGCCGCCGTCTTTCTCATGCAGGGCTGGACTGCTCCCGCATTCGGCGCGCTTGCCATCACCATTGGCGGCGTCGTCTGCATCGCCGCGTCCAACTCCGGCGACACTTCGCAGGATCTCAAGACCGGCTACATCGTCGGTTCCACTCCACGCCTGCAGCAGATTGCCCTCATGATCGGCGTCGTCGTCTCCACGCTGGTCATCGGCTTTACGCTCAACCTCATGAACGTTGGCCTGCAGGAGTTCCATGCAGCCTCGCAGCCGTGGGACATCAATGCTGCGCACTCCGGTGTTTCGATCCAATCTGACGCCAAGGGTCTGCCCAGCCAGATTCGCGTCATCGGCCCCGACGGCAAATCGACAACAACGCACCAGAAATCCGAGTACCAACTACTCAACGCAATCGGCTCAACCGAACTCCAGGACGGTAAATATCTCTATTCGCCCTCCACCGGCCGCATTGAGGTGCATTGGATTCAGGGCATCGGCTCAGCCAGCGCACCCGCGCCGCAGGCGCGCCTCATGGCCACCGTCATCAACGGTATCCTCAGCCGCAAGCTCCCTTGGGGACTTGTTCTTCTCGGCGTCTCGCTCGTCATCGCTGTCGAGCTGCTCGGTATCCGTTCGCTGCCCTTCGCCGTCGGAGCTTATCTGCCCATCGGCACCACGCTGCCCATCTTCTGCGGAGGCGTCGTGCGCTGGCTGGTCGACGCGGCAGCAAAACGCGCCGGCGAATCCAGTGAGAACGAAGACATCTCACCCGGCTCGCTCTTCGCTTCAGGACTCATCGCCGCCGGCGGCATCGCAGGACTCATCGGCGTCGCACTCAAGGCCGTCGAAGCCACATACTACGACAACCGCGACCTGCTGAATGTGCCGCACACCTTCCTCGACAACAACTACGTCTCGGTCCTCGGCTTCGCCGCGCTGGCATTTTCGCTCTATTACTTCGCGAGGAAGCCGCTGAAGAAGTAACGCCAAACGCTTCAGGCCCTGCGCTTTGTGGCGGGAGTTGCCTTGCGCGAAAAGTCGGCATTTTGCGCCGCCCCAGCGGTTCCGGAACTGGTCCGCTACAATATTAGGAACCGCCCGCCAGACCTGCCTCCAGTGTCCGCCAGGCGCTTCATACCATCATGCTTTCTGAAAACCTTCCTGAAGCTCTTACGTTCGACGATGTGCTGCTGGTGCCCGCCTTCAGTGACGTGGTGCCGGTGCAGGTGAGCACGCAAACCCAGCTCACCAAAGCAATTACGCTGAACACGCCGCTCATCTCCTCGGCCATGGACACCGTAACCGAGTCGCGCATGGCCATCGCCATGGCGCAGCAGGGCGGCATCGGCATCGTGCACCGCAATCTTTCGGTTGCCGACCAGGCCGGCGAAATCGACAAGGTCAAGCGCTCTGAGAGCGGCATGATCGTCGATCCCGTCACCATCGGCCCGGAGAAGCTGATCGCCGACGCGCTCGAAGTGATGCGCCGCTATCGCATCTCTGGCGTTCCGGTGACGCAGGGCAAGCGCCTCGTCGGCATCCTCACCAATCGTGATCTGCGGTTTGAGACGCGCACCGATATTCCTGTCGGCGACGTGATGACCAAAGAAGACCTGATCACCGTGCCCGTCGGCACCACGCTCGAAGAAGCCGAGCTGATTCTTCACAAACATCGTGTCGAGAAACTTCTTGTCGTCAACGACCAGTACGAGCTTATGGGCCTGATCACGGTCAAGGACATCCAGAAGAAACTGAAGTATCCCAACGCGAGCAAGGACGATCAGGGCCGCTTGCGAGTGGGCGGAGCCATTGGCGCAACCGGCGACTATCTTGAGCGTGCGGCGGAACTGGTGCGCGCGCGCGCCGACGTGCTTGCCATCGATTCTGCGCACGGACATTCCTCCCGTGTTCTCGACGCAGTGCGCGACGTAAAGAAGCGCTTCCCCAATGTCGCGCTGCTTGCCGGAAACGTGGCCACCTACGACGGTGCGATGGCGCTGATCGATGCGGGCGCCGACGCAATTAAAGTCGGCATCGGCCCGGGCTCCATCTGCACCACGCGCATGGTCACCGGCGCCGGCATGCCGCAGATCACGGCGATTGCCGAGGCTTTCCGCGCCGCGCACAAGCACGGGATTCCCGTGATCGCCGACGGCGGAATCAAGTACTCCGGGGAAGTCACCAAAGCCATAGCCGCAGGTGCAAGCTCTGTGATGATTGGTTCACTCTTTGCCGGTGTCGACGAGAGCCCCGGCGAAACCATCCTCTACCAGGGCCGCAGTTTCAAGAGTTATCGAGGCATGGGCTCGCTCACCGCAATGAGCCAGGGTTCGGGCGAGCGCTACTTCCAGGGCTCATCCGATCTGGCGGTGCAGGAGAGCCAGCCGGCAGACGTTGTTCAACGCGAGCGCGCCAACGAAAACCGTCTCGCCAAGTTCGTTCCGGAGGGTATCGAGGGACGGGTTCCATACCGCGGGCCGCTCGAGGCGATGGTCTTCCAGCTCGTTGGCGGTCTGCGCTCTGGCATGGGCTACCTGGGCTGCGGCTCCATAGGAGAGCTGCAGGAAAAGGCACGCTTCGTGCGCATCTCCGGCGCAGGACTGCGCGAGAGTCACGTGCACGACGTGATCATCACGCGCGAAGCGCCCAACTACCATGTCGAGTAGACGGCGTGGACTGAAATTCTGGATCAGTGCCTGGCTTCCCGTTGCAGTGGGCATCGCGATCATCGTCACGGAATCCACCCAGTACTTCGGCGCGGATCGCACCTCGGGCCCATTCCGATGGCTCTTTCAAGCGATCCTTGGTCCGGTGAGCGACGCGCACTGGCAGGTCATCCATCACTTGATTCGCAAGACCGGGCATTTTCTGGGCTACGGGCTTATCGGACTTGCATGGCTGCGAGCCTGGCGCATGACGTTGCCTTCGGTCCGGTTCTTCACTCAGGCAGCTCTTGCGTTGCTGGGTACGGGATTGCTGGCAACTTGGGACGAGTGGCATCAGAGCTTCCTGCCAAATCGCACTTCCTCGCCCTGGGATGTGCTGATCGATTGCTGCGGAGCCTTCGTTCTTTTGTCGATTGCATGGATTGTGATAGGTAGATTTTCTTCTGCGCCCTCAACTCAACTCAGCTGATTCAAGTGTCCCGCGGTGTGACGCGCTCGCCCATAGGCCGCATCAGCAGTCTTCAAATCGCGGGAATCATCGGATGGAAACTCTCGCAACATGACCCGAACAAAAAGAATGGGCGTCCGCCATGACGGACGCCCTCTTGTCTTGCAAAGCAAATCGGTAAAGAAACGGGAGCCGCTTAGGCAGCCTGTTCGCCGCCTTCGCCTTCCGTCTCGGTCTCCTTTTTCTGCTCTTCCAACTGCTTCTCGAGTTCCGCGCGCTTCTTGGCTTTCAGATCCTCACGCTTCTGGCGCTTGGCTTCCAATTCCTTCTCAGCTCCAAGCAGCTCGATGAACGCTTTATCAGCGCCGTCGCCCTGTTGGAACCCCGTGCGCACGATGCGCAGATAACCACCGTTGCGATCGCCGTAGCGAGGAGCCACAACGTCGAAGAGCCGCTTTACGGCATCGTCGGTCTGGAGGAACCCCAATGCCTGCCGGCGGGAGTGCAGATCGCCCTTCTTGCCGAGGGTAATCATTTTTTCAATGTGCGGGCGCACGGCCTTGGCCTTGGCCACGGTCGTTTCCACACGATCACGTTCGATAACGGACGTCACCAGATTCCGCAAAAGCGCGCGGCGGTGGCTGGTGTTGCGTCCGAGCTTGAATCCTGCATTGCGATGGCGCATAACTAAAACTCTCTTTCAGCTTGGGCTTCTAGCCCTTAGCTTCTAGCCCTTAGCCCTTCATGCTGGAGCGGACTTCCTAGTTCAGCACGATCGAGCTAAAAGCTGAAAGCCAAGGGCTGATTGCTGTTCTTAGAAGTTCTCCGTCTCCGTGGGCAGTTGCAGATCCACTGAGTCGAGGGGCTCGTCTTCCTCGTCGTAGCGTCCGAAGCCTGCAGCCAGTGCTGTCTGCGGCGGAATGCTGGTTGGGCCCGGCACCGCATTGCCCTGCTCGTCGATCTTCATGCCCAGCGACAGACCCATCTGGGCGAGGATTTCCTTGATCTCGTTCAGGCTCTTGCGGCCGAAGTTCTTGGTCTTCAGCATTTCGGCTTCGGTCTTCTGCACCAGCTCGCCGATGGTCTGAATGTTCGCGTTCTTCAGGCAGTTGTAGCTGCGAACCGAAAGCTCCAGCTCCTCCACCGAGCGGTTCAAGTTGTCATTGCGCAGCAGAATGCGGCCTTCTTCGCCGCGTGCTTCAGCTTCGATCTCTTCCTCGAAGTTGATAAAGATGTTCATGTGATCCTTGAGCAGCTTGGCGGCCAGGCCGATCGCATCGGCAGGCAACACTGCTCCGTTCGTCCACACTTCCATCGTCAGCTTGTCGAAGTCGGTGATCTGTCCGAGACGCGCAGCGTCGACAACGTAATTCACGCGGCGCACAGGCGAGTGAACCGAATCCACGGGAATAAATCCAAGTCCGAGATCGGCGTCGAAATTCTTGTCGGCGGAGACATAGCCGCGGCCACGCTTGAGCCGCATCTCCATGTCGAGCTTGCCGCCTTCCGATAAAGTCGCCAGATAAATACTCTTGTCGAGGATCTCGACGTCTCCGTCGGCCTCGATCATTCCGCTGGTCACCACCCCGGGCTGATCGGCGCGCAGATACAGCGCCTTCGGGCCATCGCCCGCCAGCTTGAAGGGAATTTGCTTCAGGTTGAGAATGATGTCGGTCGCGTCTTCAACCACACCGGTGATGGACTGGAACTCGTGCAGCACACCCTCAATGCGAACCGCGGTGACGGCTGCACCTTCAATCGAGCTGAGCAGCGTGCGGCGTAGGGCGTTGCCAATCGTCGTGCCAAAGCCCCGCTCAAACGGCTGGGCGCTGAACTTTCCGTAAGTGTCGGTAAGCGTCTCGGCATCGACCGCAAGGCGCTTCGGTTTCTGAAATCCTCTCCACAACATATTCGTCTCTCGTTTCCCGCGCGGCAGGTACGTCGCGATGCATTTTGCGGCGGCCGCGCAAGTTCTCCTTCGTTTTGGAATGCAGCCGTTAGCTTTTAGCCCTCAGCTTTTAGCCTCATTGCGGTAGAACCACCGTTGTCGGTTCCAGCAAATAGAAGCTAAAAGCTAATGGCTAACCGCTAATGGCTGTTACTTCGAGTACAACTCCACAATCAACTGCTCGTTAATCGGCAGGTTGACGTCAGCGCGCTTGGGCAGGTGCAACACGCGCCCCGACATATTCTCAAAATTCGCTTCTAGCCAGCTCGGCACCGGGTTCTGCGCTGCATATTGCGAGGCCTGCTCCACAATCACCAGCTTCTTTGCGGCGTCGCGAATCGCGATCTCATCGCCCGCGCTCACCTGGTACGAAGGAATGTTCACCTTGCGGCCGTTCACCGTCACATGTCCGTGGCGGACAACCTGCCGCGCCTGCCGGCGCGAAATCGCAAAGCCCAGCCGGAACGCCACGTTGTCCAGGCGCCGTTCGAGCTGCTGGATCAGCAATTCGCCGGTCACGCCCTGCGCGCGGTTCGCCTTCTCGTAGTATTCGCGGAACTGGCCCTCGAGCGTGAAGTACATACGCTTGGCCTTCTGCTTCTCGTGCAGTTGCAGGCCATAGCCCACAATCTTGGCCTTGCGGTCTTTGCCGTGCTGTCCCGGCGGAAAGTTGCGCTTCTCCAGCGGACAACGGTCTGAGGTGCACTTGGTGCCCTTCAAAAATAACTTTGTGCCTTCGCGGCGGCAAAGGCGGCAAACTGCTCCTGTATAACGTGCCATTTCTTCTCCTGACTTCGGATGTCGGCCGGTTTACGTCCAACTCGGACTTCGTCCCGGCCCGTTGGATTTGGAAGTGTGAGTGTGCAGTGTGAGTGCTGCTGCATTTTCACACTCCACACTCACACTGTTCTTACACTCTGCGCCTCTTCGGCGGCCTGCAACCGTTGTGCGGCACCGGCGTCACGTCGCGAATCGACTTGACCTCGATGCCTGCGGCTGCAATCGCCCGGATGGCTGATTCGCGGCCCGATCCCGGACCGGCGACCCGCACTTCCACTGCCCTTACGCCGTGATCGCGCGCCATGCCTGCCGCGTTCGAAGCAGCCTGCTGCGCCGCGAACGGCGTGCCCTTGCGCGAACCGCGGAATCCCAGTGAGCCCGAGCTCTTCCAGCTCAGCGTGTTGCCCATCTGATCGGTAATGGTCACGATCGTGTTGTTGAACGACGCCTGAATGTACACAATTCCGAACGGCACATTCTTGCGCTCGCGCTTTTTGAACTTTTTGGTCTTGCCCTTTTTTGCGCCTTCAGCTTTCTGTTCTGGTTTCGCCATTAGGTCTTCGCCGTCGCTTTCTTCTTGCCGGCAATCGTGCCCTTGCGCGGGCCCTTGCGAGTGCGTGCGTTGGTGTGGGTGCGCTGGCCGCGAACCGGCAGTGACTTCCGATGGCGAAGACCGCGATAGCTCTGGATGTCGATGAGGCGCTTGATGTGCATCGAAACGTCTTTGCGCAGATCGCCTTCGACGTCGCCTTCGTCCTCAATCACCTGGCGGATGCGGTTTACCTCTTCCTCGCCGAGATCCTGGATCTTCTTGAACTTGTCAACGTTCGCCTTGTCCAGAATCTTCAGCGCGCGAGGCTGGCCGATGCCGAATATGTAAGTGAGCGCGATCCGGGCCTGCTTGTTGCGGGGCAGATCGACGCCAGCAATACGTGCCATTCTGATTCCTCTGCTGCTTCAGGTTGTGTGCCACCGGCCTATCGCCGGTTCGCACGGGTTATTCGGAACTCTTCCAGAGGTTCATCGCAAGCCTTGACTCAAGCTAACTCGCCCCGTTGGAGCAGACAGTAGGGAGTAGCCAATGGGGAGTAGTCAATTCTGCTGACTCAATCGAATCGCTTCCTATTCCCTGTTCCCTAATCCCTATTCCCTGCTTCTCAGAAGTCTCCGTTCCTGCCAGTCTTTCTTATCCCTGGCGCTGCTTGTGCTTTGCGTTTTCGCAGATGACGCGCACTACACCCTTGCGCGTAATCACCTTGCACTTCGAGCAAATCTTCTTTACTGATGCACGGACCTTCATAACTTGTTGCCCTTCTTTGCGCTCAAAACTCCAGCGCGAAATCTTTGTACAGCTCTTAGCTGTCAGCCATCAGCTCTCAGCATCATCTTGCGCAGTAGATGCTCTTTCCTTAGCACGAAAGAATTGACCACTGACAACTGATCACTTGTACCGGTACACAATCCTTCCGCGATTCAAGTCGTACGGGCTCAGTTCCACCGCAACGCGGTCGCCGGGCAAAATCCGGATGAAGTTCTTGCGCATCCTACCCGAAACATGGGCCAGGACCTCGTGATTATTCTCGAGCTTGACCTTAAACATCGCGTTGGGCAACGTCTCCAGCACCGTTGCCATGACCTCAATCGCATCTTCCTTCGGCAATCGATATCCAATTCTGGCGCTCACGCGCCTTAACTCTTTGGACCAGAGTATTGCTACTCGGTCAAAATCCTTGCGCCATCGGCAGTCACCGCAACGGTGTGCTCAAAGTGCGCACTCATGCTTCCATCGCTGGCCACAGCCGTCCAACCGTCGTCCAGCACCTTCACATCGGGCTTGCCTGCGTTCACCATGGGCTCGATCGCGATCACCATGCCCACCTTCAGCTTCATGCCCTGCCCCGCTTCGCCAAAATTCGGCACCTGCGGATCTTCGTGCATGTGAACGCCGATTCCGTGCCCAACAAAATCACGCACCACTGAAAATCCCTGGCCTTCCACCACGTGCTGTACCGCCGCGCCCACATCGCCCAGCGTCGCACCCGGCTTCACTGCCGCAATACCTGCCTTCAACGACGCTTCCGTCGCCTTCAGCAGCCGCTCCGCTTTCTCGTCGATCTTGCCCACCGGCACCGTGATCGCCGCATCGCCGTAGTAACCGTCAACCACTACGCCAAAGTCGACCGAAACAATATCGCCCTCTTTCAGCACCCGCTTCGGCGATGGAATCCCGTGCACGACTTCACTATTCACTGAAGTGCAAAGGACGCATGGAAAACCGTGATAGCCCTTGAACGCTGCCTTCACGCCCAGTTCGTTCAACCGAGTCTCCGCCGCCTTCTCCAGATCGAATGTCGTTGCGCCCGGCTTCACCTTGCTGCGCACCAGTTCCAGCACTTCGCGAACAACCTTGCCCGCGTGCCGCATTTTCTCGATCTCTTTCGACGACTTGAGGACGACAGCCATGGCTCCAGTTCACAGTTCTTAGTTCAATGCCGCATTCATCGGTTCAATCAAGATCACGCTGTGATCTACGATCTATGAACTGTCTTTCAAGCGCGCACTACTTGCGTAGTCGCTCGACAGCGGCAACAATTCCGGCTGCGATCACTGCGATCGGCCGGTCTCCATCCACTTCCGCGAAACGTCCCAGCTCCCGGTAGTGCTCGACGACAGGCGCGGTGAGGGCCTCGTAAGCGCGCATGCGCTCTTTGAAAACCTCTTCGGTGTCATCGGATCGCTGGACCAGCGCAGCACCTTCAAGGTCACAGAACCCATCCTTCTTTGGAGGGTTCATATAGACGTTGTAGATGGTCTGGCAGACAGGACAATTCCGGCGCCCCGTAATACGGCGCAATAACTGATTATAGTTCACCTGGATGCTGACCGCAACTACAGGCAGCGACTCAGGTTGCGCCGCCAGCCGGCCATCCAGCCAGTTGGCTTGCCCCAGGGTACGAGGGAAGCCGTCCAGAATGTAGCCCCGGGCCGTGTCCGGCTCCAGCAGCCGGATCGCCACCATCTCGTTGACCAGCGAGTCGGGCACAAGCTCGCCTCGCCCCATGATCTCCTTGGCCACCTTGCCAAGCGGCGTACCCTGGGCCACATTGCCGCGCAACAGGTCCCCGGTCGAAATCTGGGGAATACCCCACAGCTTCACAAGCTCCTTGGCCTGGGTCCCCTTGCCCACGCCCGGCGCTCCCAATAAAAGAATTGGGCCGGGAACGGTTGCTGTTTCCGTTTCCCGGCCGGTTTCTATCGAAGTCATTGCAGATAAAGACATTACCACGTTTTCCTTCCGCGTATGCGACCGGAACGCGGGGAAAAGCCGTCATAGTGACGCATGATCAGCTGCGATTCGATCTG
Organism: uncultured Acidobacteriaceae bacterium; assembly: GCA_963834565.1. Taxonomy (GTDB): domain Bacteria; phylum Acidobacteriota; class Terriglobia; order Terriglobales; family Acidobacteriaceae; genus Telmatobacter. Next base: position 265,611 of record CAWICF010000001.1, read on the forward strand.
GTTGACTGTATCCATGGCCACACCCACCACGATCAGCAGTGAGGTGCCGCCAAAGTAGAAGTTCACGTTCATTCCGTGAATCATCCAATTAGGAAGATTCTCGAATAACCTCCCGACCAGCCAAATCTTGTCGAACCGGATGCCAGAGATGAGGAATGTGGGGACCATCTGGACCAGGATCAAATACAGCGCGCCCACCAGCGTGATGCGCGTCAGAATGTCGTTGATAAAGTCGGACGTACGCTTGCCCGGCCGGATCCCGGGGATAAAGGATCCAGACTTGCGGAAGTTGTCGGCAATGTCGTCCGGCCGCATCACAATCGAAACGTAGAAGTAGGCAAAGAAGATGATGCCCAGAATATTGAGCAGCTCATACCATGGATAGCCCGGCGTCAGCGCGGTGATGATTGGCTGCAACAGCTTGCTGTTTTGCACCCAGGTCACCTGGCTGAAGAGCATCGGCGCTGAAAGAATCGAGCTTGCAAAGATGATCGGCATGACGCCGCCCGAGTTCACCTTCAGCGGCAGATGGCTCGACTGTCCGCCCATCATCCGTCGGCCCACAATGCGCCGCGCGCTCTGGATCGGGATACGCCGCTCGCTGCGCTCCACAAATACGATGAACGCCACAACTGCCGCCATGCCGGCGACCAGCCCAAGAACGACGAGAACCGTCAACGGACCCCATGCGTCGGTTTGGATCTTTTGCGCCAGATCGGCCACGCCGCGCGGCAAACCGGCCACGATACCCGCGAAAATCAGCAGGCTCATCCCGTTGCCGATGCCACGATCGGTAATTTGCTCGCCCAGCCACATGATGAATGCTGTACCTGTGGTGAGCGTAAGAACCGTCAGCAGGATGAACTTCGCTCCCGGGATCAGCACCAGGCCTTGCTTGGTGAGAATTGCCGCGATTCCGATCGACTGCAGCGCGCCGAGAATAACGGTCAGGTAGCGCGTCCACTGGGTGATTTTGCGCCGCCCCAGCTCGCCTTCCTTCTGGATCCGCGCCAGTGGCTCATACACCACGGTCAGAAGCTGAAAGATAATCGACGCGGTGATGTAGGGCATGATGCCCAGCGCGAAGATGGTCATGCGGCGCAGCGTGCCGCCGCTGAAAAGGTCCATCAGCCCCAGCGCCGACCCACCCTGCGAATTGAACAACTGCTCAAGCTGGTGGTAGTTCACGCCGGGCGTGGGGATCCATGCGCCCAAGCGGTACACCGCGAGTATGCCTAGCGTGAAAAGCACCCGCTTGCGCAGGTCGGGAATCCGGAAGATGTTAAGAAACTTCTCGATCATATCGGGTTATCCGCTTTAGGCGCCCTTCGCGCCGGTCGATCTTGCTGATCTCATCTTACGGTCTTCCCTGGTGCTCTCAGCCTACCGAACCATGGGAACCGCGCACGTGCGTTACGTCACACTTGAAGCTTTCGGTAACCATCGGATTCTTCAGCACTCCACGAGTTTCAGAAAGGGCCAATCGGAAAGGGTGCCGGGGTGAAAGCTGATGGCTAAAGGCCGCAAGTTCTGAAATTTACGCCGCAGCCGTGGCAGGTGCACCCACCACGACAGCCTTCCCGCCCGCCTTCTCAATCTTCTCGGCGGCCGACTTGGAAAACTTGTGCGCGTGGACCGTGATTGCCTTCTTCAGCTCGCCCGAACCAAGAACTTTAATTAATGTGCGCCTGCTTGAGGCCAGTCCAAGCTTCCGGTAGTCTTCGAGGCCGATCTCGGCCGCGCCCGTCTCCGCGATGCGGTCCAGGTTCACAATCGTGTATTCGGTGCGGAAGATGTTGGTGAAGCCGCGCTTCGGCAGCCGGCGGTGCAGCGGCATCTGGCCGCCCTCAAAGCCGCGCATCAGGCTCGAGCCGGAGCGCGATCCCTGGCCTTTATGGCCGCGGGTTGAGGTCTTGCCCATGCCGGAACCCATGCCCCGGCCCACGCGTTTGCGCCCTGTGTTCGCCTTCTTGGGCGCGCGCAAATTCGATAGATTCTTTGCCATATTCTCCTCGCTATAGCGCCGAATGGCCTAGATCAACCACCCGACTCGCGTTGCAAAAGCAGCTACTAGCTCCTAGCCTCTAGCTCATCTCACTGCTGGCAGAATCTCCCGGCACGAAAGCCAGGAGCTAGAAGCTAGCCGCTCGTAGCTTGCGAAACCTACTTCTCCAGAATCCTCACCAGGTGCGGCACCGCCTTCACCATGCCTCGCACCGATTCGTTATCCACGCGCTCCACAATCTGGTTGAGATGCGTGAAGCCCAGGCCTTTGATCACCAGCTTGTGCTTGGTGGGCGTGGCAATGGCCGAGCGGTAGTACTGAATGCGAATCTTGCTCGGAGTTCCCGCGGGTGAAGTGTTCTTCTTCGCTGCAGCCATCAGAGCTCCTCCACCTGTTTGCCGCGCGTAATGGCCACGTCACGCTTGTCGCGGAGTTGCGTCAGCGCGTCAAAGGTCGCCTTGATCACGTTGTGCGGGTTGGGCGAGCCGAGGCTTTTGGTCAGCACGTTCTGCACGCCGACAGAAGTCATCACCGCGCGCACTGCACCACCGGCAATCACGCCCGTGCCTTCCGGCGCCGGCTTCAGCAGCACCTGGCCCGAGCCGAACCGGCCCAGCACCTGGTGCGGAATCGTGGTCTCGGTCAGGTTCACCCTCACCAGGTTCTTCTTGGCGCTTTCGATTCCCTTGCGAATCGCCTGGGGAACCTCCTTCGCCTTGCCCGAACCGTAGCCCACCACGCCCGAAGCGGCGTCGCCCACAACCACCAGCGCGGCAAACGACATGTTCTTGCCGCCCTTCACCACTTTGGTCACGCGGTTGATCGCCACCACCTGGTCCTTCAGGTTGTATTGGTTGGCATCGAGTTTCTTCGTCAACATCGTCATTGCTGTCCTTTTGAGCCTCTAGCTTCTAGCTCCTAGCCTCTGGCCCATTTCGCTCGGGTAAGGCCGTCAACTTTGTGCAGTCAGCTAGCAGCTAGAAGCTAGCAGCTAGCGGCTGCATTTAGAACTCCAGTCCCGCTTCGCGCGCCGCATCGGCCAGCGCCTTCACGCGGCCGTGATACAAAAAGCCGCCGCGATCGAAGACCACCCGCTTGATTCCCTTAGCTACAGCCTGCTCGGCGATCGTCTTGCCAATCTCCTTGGCTGCCGCCACGTTGCCGCCGGTCTTCGACTTTGCCTGAAGCGTCGATGCCGAAACCAGCGTCTCACCCTTCCGGTCGTCAATCACCTGCGCGTAAATATGGTTCAACGAGCGGTACACGTTCAGCCGCGGCCGCTCTCCCGTACCCGACAGCTTCGCGCGGATGCGCGAGTGGATGGTCTTGCGAATCTCGTTTCTCTTGTTTTGCGTAATCATTGTTCTCTCTCTCACCTATCAGCGGAGCCGCCCAGCGGCCCCGTTCGGTTGTACTTCAGTTCGCAGTTCGTAGTTCTAAGTTCGTAGCAAGAACGCCAGCTTTCACTCGGGACTAACTGCGAACTACGAACTAAGAACTGTTACTTCGCTCCCGTCTTTCCGGCCTTCTTCTTCAGCCGCTCGTTCGAGTAGCGGACACCCTTGTTCTTGTAAGGATCCGGCTTGCGCAGCGACCGCATATCGGCCGCTACCTGGCCCACCTTCTGCCGATCGACGCCGGCTACGGTCAGGTGCGTCTGCTTGGGATCCACCGTTACTTCGATCCCGGCGGGCAGCGGAAACTCGATGGGGTGCGAATAGCCCAGCGTGAACACGACCGTGCCCTTGCCCTTCATCTCGGCGCGGTAACCAATGCCAACGATGTCCAGCTCCTTCGTCCACCCCTTGGTCACGCCTTCGACGGCGTTGTGCACCAGCGCGCGGGTCAGGCCGTGCAAAGCGGCCTTGTCGTCGCCACTCCGTTCAAGCTGCAGGTGACCATCAACGGTCTTCAGCGAAATGCCCTCGGCAATCATCGCCGAAACTTTGCCCTTGGGCCCTTCCACCAGCACGGTGTTGCCCTCGACCTTGTACTTCACGCCCAGGGGGAGCGTAATCGGCTTCTTTCCAATTCGCGACATCGATTCAATCCTTCAAGGCTTGCGAGTCCCGAAAAAGCAGTGGTCAGTGATCAGTATTCAGTGATCCGTTTCCAACCGCCCTCGTTCCACTGCAGCCACGTCGGGCTGAAAGCCCGGCAGCTATTAGCTCCTAGCTGTTAGCCTTTAGCTCGATCACGCTTCAACTCCCACCGTCAACTCACCGCGATGGAGCTAAAAGCTAATGGCTAATAGATAGCAGCTTCCCTTCTTACCAAACTTCGCAGAGTAGTTCGCCACCCACGCCTTCGCGGCGCGCCTGGCGACCCGTCATCACGCCCTTTGGCGTGGTCAAGATCGAGATACCCAGTCCGCCCTGGACGCGCTTGATGTCGTCACGACCCACATAGACACGGCAGCCGGGACGCGAAACGCGAGACAGGTCGCGGATGGCCGCTTCCGTGCCGCCGTACTTCAGATACACGCGCAGCACCAGCTTGCCTTCTTCATCCTGGACCTTGTAATTCGAGATGTAGCCCTCTTCCTTCAGAATGCGGGCGATCTCCGTCTTCAGCTTCGAAGCTGGAACGTCCAGCTTCTGATGACGCGCCCGGATTGCATTCCGGATTCGCGCCAGAAAATCTGCTACAGGATCGGTCAGACTCATTCCTTCTCCTTCATTCCCCGTTCGTCCGCCGCGGCGGAAACCAGCGGGAATGGCTTTTGAGTTCACAGTTCTTAGTTCAAAGTTCACAGCGAGTGCCAAAAGCTGCGAACTACGAACTATGAACTGCGAACTGTCTTGCTACCAGCTCGACTTGTTCACGCCGGGGATCTCGCCTTTGAGGGCCAGCGCCCGGAAACACAGACGGCAAACGCCAAACTTCCGCAGAAACCCCCGCGGCCGGCCACACAGCTGGCAGCGGTTATGTTTGCGGCTGCTGAACTTCGGCTTCCGCGCGTCCTTCACTCTCTTTGCAGTAGTTGCCATAATCCTCTTCTTCGCCTGGCCGACAGCTCTTAGCCTTCAGCTATCAGCTCATCCTCAAAGGTTCGCAGTTCCACAAATCAAACTGCTCCCTCTTCCCTAATCCATGCCTTTACGCTCCCTGCCGGAATGGCATGCCGAAGTGCTTGAGCAGTGCCCGCGCACTGTTGTCGTCCTTCGCCGAGGTCACGATGGTGATGTTCATGCCCTTCATCTTCTCCACCTTCGCGTAATCGATCTCGGGAAAGATCAGCTGATCCTTCAGGCCCAGCGTGTAATTGCCGCGGCCGTCAAAACTCTTTGTCGACACCCCGCGAAAATCGCGCACGCGAGGCAGCGCCGTCGAGATCAGCCGGTCGAGAAACTCATACGCTTTATCCGACCGTAGTGTCACCATGGCGCCAATCGACATGCCCGCGCGTACCTTGAAGGCCGCAATTGACTTCTTCGCCTTCGTCGTCACCGGCTTCTGTCCGGTGATCTGGGTCAGGTCCGCGACCAGGGGATCGAGCAGCTTCGTGTTCTGTGTCGCCTCGCCCAGGCCCATGTTGATCACGATCTTCTCAAGCTTCGGCACTGCCATGGAGTTTTCCAACCCCAGTTCCTTCTGCAACGCCTGCTTGATCTCCTTGTGATACTTCTCTTTCAACCGTGCTGCCATCTCTCTGCTCTCTTTCTTCCGGTCTCGGATTAGGCCTGCGCCCGTTTACCGTTTCGGAAGGAATAAAACCAGCCATTAGCCGTCAGCCTTTAGCTATTAGCTCGTTCCTCACCCAAACAAACTTCTGTACAAGCCAAATTTCTTTTCGCCTCGGCCGTTTGTTCTCCCACTGCCGAAGCTGATTGCTAATAGCTAAGAGCTACCAGCTGCCTTCCTACTTCTTCGTGGGCAGATCCTGCCCGCATTTCTTGCAGATCCGCATCCGCGCGCCGCCTTCCACCTTGTGCGCAGCCTTCGCGTTGCCGCAGTTAGGACAGACCAGCACGACGTTCGACACATTGATCGGCGACTCTTGCTCGGCAATGCCACCTTTGGTGCGCTGGCCTGTCTTACTCGAGACCGTTTTCTTTACCACGCGCACGTGCTCCACCAGCACCGTTCCGTTATCAGGAAACACGCGCAGCACGCGGCCCGTCTTGCCACGGTCAGAGCCGGTGAGCACCTTGACCGTATCGTTGCGATGAATCATCAAACTCGGCATTTCTTCTCCAAAAATCAGCCATCAGCTGTCAGCTCATCTCGCTTCAGCCCCATTTCTCAACTCAGCACAAACCAGCTGAAGGCTGAGAGCAGACGGCTGAAAGCTGTTCTTACACCACTTCTGGCGCCAGCGACACAATCTTCAAGAACTTCTTCTCGCGCAGTTCGCGGGCAACCGGCCCGAAGACGCGCGTTCCCACCGGCTCGTGATCGTCGCCGATCACCACCGCCGCATTTTCGTCAAAGCGGATGTAGGTTCCATCGCGGCGCCGATGCTCCTTGCGCGTCCGCACGATCACCGCCTTCACAACTTTGCCCTTCTTCACGGTCCCGTCAGGCGAAGCTTCCTTCACTGCCGCGGTAACCACATCGCCCAACCCGGCCTTCGCGCCCAGCCCGCCGCCCAGCGGCAGAATCACCTGCAACTTGCGCGCGCCGGAGTTGTCGGCCACCGCGAGCATGGTTCTCATTTGCACAGCCATGATTTGCCCTCCTCTCGGCAGCCCTACTTCTCAGCGGGTATCGCTTCGCCCGGCAGCACGGCGTCTTCAATCTGGCTCAACGCCGAGCGCCGCACAATCTCTTCCAGCGTCCACCGCTTCAGCTTGCTCAGCGGCCGCGTCTCGCGAATGCGCACCATATCACCCAGACGCGCCGAACTCTGCTCGTCGTGCGCGTAAAACTTCTTAGTCGAGCGCACAATCCTCTTGTACTTCGCGTGCGCCTTGCGCATCTCGACCGCGACCACGATGGTCTTCTGCATCTTGGTCGAGACCACCTGGCCCACTTTTTCGTTGCGCCGCGTCGCCGGCGCTTGTTCCGTCTGAGTCGCCGTCATTTGCGCGCTCCCTTCGCCTTGGTTGTCTTCTTTTCAGCAGCAGCCGCGGGCGCCTTCGCCTTCCGCGTCTTCTTTTCGGCTGCCGGGGCAACTGCCTCAGCCTTGGGTGCTTTCGTTTCCGCAACCGCAGCCGGCGCCGCCGTCTTCGCTTCCTTCACTTCGCCGTGAATGCCCAGCTCGCGCTCGCGCGCGATCGTCTTGATCTGCGCAATCTCCCTGCGCAGTTCGCGCAGCTTCTTCACGCCGTCGCTCTGCCCCATCGACACCTGGAAACGCAGGCGAAAGAGCTGCTCCGCCGAGGTCTTCTCCTGGTGCGCCAGCTCTTCGTCGCTCAAATTCCGAATCTTAGTAAGTTCCATCTCTGTTTCCTAGCTCTCAGCTCTCAGCCGTCAGCTTGATCCCTCTTGCCGCGGCTTCCCGCTTCCGCCCAAGAATTTCTTTATCTGCAAATTAGCTGGTAGCTGAAAGCTGACAGCTAATAGCTGCTCTTACTCCGCCACCTTCGCAGCCGACTTCTCCGCGCCGGGCCGTTGTACAAACTTCGTCCTCAGCGGCAGCTTGTGTGATGCCAGACGCATCGCCTCCTGCGCCAATTCCGGAGAAACGCCCTCCATCTCGAACAGGATCTTGCCCGGCCGTACAACAGCGACCCAGTGATCCAGCGGACCCTTGCCCGATCCCATACGGACTTCAGCCGGCTTCTTGGTAATCGGCTTATCCGGGAACAGCCGCAGCCAGATCTTGCCGCCGCGCTTCACAAAACGCGTCATCGCAATACGGCTGGCTTCAATCTGCCGGTCGGTGATGTAACCGCACTCCATCACCTTCAGCCCGTACTCACCGAACGACAGCGTCGAACCGCGCCACGCCTTGCCGCGGCGCTTGCCCTTCTGCTGTTTCCGGAACTTCACTTTCTTCGGCATCAACATAACGAAACCCTCAAAAAGCAGCTATTAACTTCTAGCTATTAGCTCTCAGCTTTCTCTTGCCCAGGCCGGCTGTTTCGCCCCTGCTATAGCTGATAGCTGAAGGCTGAAAGCTGCCTGCTAAAACACGCTCTTGCCAACTGTTGGAGCCTGGCGGCGCTTCTGCTCATAGATATCGCCGCGATAGATCCAGACCTTCACGCCGATCACGCCATAGGTCGTGTTCGCTTCCGTGAAGCCGTAATCGATATCGGCGCGCAGTGTGTGCAGCGGCAGACGTCCCTGCAGGTACCACTCCGAGCGCGCGATTTCGTTGCCGTTCAACCGGCCTGAAACGCGCACCTTGATTCCCTTGCAGCCGAAGCGCAGCGCCGAATCGACGCTCTTGCGCATCGCGCGACGGAAGCTCACACGCTTCTCCAGCTGCAGAGCGATGTTCTCGCTTACCAGCTGCGCATCCAGCTCCGGCTTGTTCACCTCGATGATGTCGATGAACACGTCGCGGTTGGTGCGCTTGCCAAGCTCGGTCTTCAGCTTCTCAATCTCCGCGCCCTTGCGGCCGATCACGATGCCCGGACGCGCGGTGCGAATCAAAAAGCGCAGCTTGTTGCCCGGACGCTCGATCTCAACCGAGCTCACGCCCGCCGCCTTCAGCTTCTCGCGCAGTTCCTTCTTTAACTTCACGTCCTCGACGAGCAGCTTGTCGTACTCCCGCTCCGAGAACCAGCGCGACCGCCACGGCTTGTTCACTCCCAGCCGGAATCCATAAGGATGGACTTTCTGTCCCATACTTTTCCTCTCAAACCTTTCGGCCTACTTGCCGGCCTTTTTCTTGCTGGCCGCGGCCTTCGCCCCGGTCTTCGATGTCTTTGCAGCGCCCTTCGGCGCAGCCTTCTTTGCCGTCTTCGCCTTTGTCTCAGGAGTCGAAGCAGCCACCGGCTCTTCCACCTTCGTCACCAGCCCCGCCGCTCCCTCACGCTCGGCAACCGACAGCACAATGTGTGTCAGCCGGCGCTGGTAGCGATATGCGCGCCCCATCGGCGCAGGGCGAATGCGCTTCATGCGCGGTCCGTCGTTTGCCAATGCCGACTTCACGTAGAGATTGTCGACGTCCAGGTCGATGCCCTGCTCGCCGGCAACATACTTCGCGTTGTCCACCGCCGAGGTCAGCAGCTTGTGTACCACCGGTGCAATCCGCTTCTTCGCAAAGGCCGTCGTATCCAGCGCTTCCTGCACGCCGCGCCCCTTGATCAGTTCCAGCACGAGCCGCGCCTTCTGCGGCGACACACGCTGAAACCTCGCTTCGGCTCGATATTCTCTTGTTGCTACCGCCATCGTTTCTTCCTCAGCTTCTAGCCTCTAGCTGCTAGCTTTTGGCCCTGTCTTCCCTGGAACTAGCTTCTCGTTCTGGTCCCCGCCCGTTCTTGCCTGCCTCGAGTGCCGCTCCGCCTCAATTCAGCTAGAGGCTAGGGGCTAGCAGCTGGAAGCTGTTTTCTACCGCGCGGGCGCTGCTGCTGGCTTAGCCGCGGCCTCTGCCGCCGCCTTCGCGGCGCCGCCGGTGTGACCCTTGAATGTCCGCGTCGGAGCAAACTCACCCAGTTTATGTCCCACCATGTTCTCGGTCACGTACACCGGCACAAACTTCTTGCCGTTGTGCACGGCGATGGTGTGGCCCACAAACTCGGGGAAGATCGTCGAGCGCCTCGCCCAAGTCTTCACAACTTTCTTATCGTTGGCCTGGTTCAGCGCCTCGATCTTCGTGCTCAAGTGCGCATCCACAAACGGGCCCTTCTTTGTCGAACGTCCCATAAACCTCAGCTCCTAGCTTCTAGCCTCTAGCTTTGAATCGCTCCTGCCATCGGCCGGCTATTGCCTTAAATCGCTTGCCTCGCAACCATCAAGCTAGTAGCTAGAAGCTAGTAGCTGGAAGCTGCTTCTTCACTTCGCCCTGCGGCTGACAATCATTGTGTCGGTCCGCTTGTTGTTGCGCGTCTTGTATCCGCGCGTCGGCTGGCCCCACGGCGTCACCGGATGGCGTCCTCCTGAGGTCTTGCCCTCGCCGCCGCCATGCGGATGGTCGACCGGGTTCATCGTCACACCGCGGTTCGTCGGCCGGATACCCATCCAGCGCGTGCGTCCCGCCTTGCCGATCGACACGTTCTCGTGATCGGTGTTGCCTACCTGCCCGATGGTCGCCATACACTCGGCCAGCACGCGGCGTGTCTCGCCGGAGGGCAGCTTGAGCAGCGCATAATCGCCTTCCTTGGCCACCAGCTGCGCCTGCGCTCCGGCCGAGCGCGCCATCTGCGCGCCCTTGCCGGGCCGCAACTCAATCGCGTGCACCGTGGTGCCGGCAGGAATGTTCTTGAGCGGTAACGCGTTGCCGATCAGAATGTCTGCCTCGGGTCCCGACATCACCTTCGCGCCCACCTTCAGTCCTACCGGCTGCAGGATGTAGCGCTTTTCGCCGTCCGCGTAGCTCACCAGAGCAATGCGCGCCGAGCGGTTGGGATCGTACTCGATCGTGGCCACTTTGCCAGGCACGCCAAACTTTTCGCGCTTGAAGTCGATCAGACGGATCTTCTGCTTGTGCCCGCCGCCCTGGTGGCGAATCGTCATATCGCCCGAGTTGCGGCGTCCGCCGGTGCGCTTGCGCGTCACAAGCAACGGCTTGTGCGGCGTCGATGTTGTCAGATCCTCGGTCGTCAACGTGGTCTGAAACCGCAGCGTTGGAGTTACCGGTCTGTATGTCTTGATTCCCATCGTCTCTGTCCTTGAGTTCCGGAACTTCTCACTCTCCGGCTCTCACTTCTTTTCCGAAGCCATCTCCCGGCTCCGATATTTCTTACTGCAGGCTTGGGGTTTACCTAGTCCCTAGGTCCCTAGTCCCTGCTTTACAGGTTGCTCACGTACTCCGGCAGCTTCTCGCCGGCCTTCAGCTTTACGTACGCCTTTTTCCAGTCCGGCTTGTAGCCCGCGTACCTTCCGCGGCGTCGCTCCTTGCCGGCAAAATTCGATGTGCGCACCGCGGCAACCTTCACTTTGAAGAGCGCTTCCACAGCTTGCTTCACTTCAGTCTTGGTCGCCTGGGGAGCCACTTCAAACACCAGCGTCCCCTCGGTTTCCTTTACGCCCAATCCCTTTTCGGTAATCAGCGGCTTGCGAATGACGGTATGAAGTGTCGGCATTACAGAACCTCCTTGGCAACGCCGGTATCGTGAGCCTTACGCTTCGATGCTGACTTCAGCAGCGCATCTGTCAGCTGCTCAATCGCGGCCTTCGAGAAGATCGCCATGTCGTAGCGCAGCAGATCGTAGGGATGCACTTCGTTGTTCAACACCAGCTCAACGCCGCGCAGGTTGCGCGCGCCGCGCAGCAATCCCTGGCCGAGCGTCTTGCCGTTCTCTACCAGCAGCGCGGTGCGGGTCACGCCCAGCTTGTTCAGCGCGTTAAAGTAGAGCTTCGTCTTGCCCTCCTCAATCTCAAGCGAATCCACCACAGTGAGCTTTCCGTCGGCCAGCTTCGCCGCCAAAGCCGAGCGCAGCGCGCCCAGAAGCTTCTTGCGGGGGAACGCATAGTCATAACTGCGCGGTTGCGGTCCGTGCACTGTGCCGCCGTGGCGCCACAGGGGCGAGCGAACCGAACCCACACGCGCGCGGCCCGTGCCCTTCTGCTTCCACAGCTTCTTACCCGAACCTGCGACCAGCTTGCGGTTCTTGGTGGCGTGGGTTCCCTGCCGCAGCGAGGCACGATAGTGCTTCACCGCCTCCCAAAGCAGCGCCTCATTCACCTGCTCCGGCGCAAACACGGCGTCAGCCAGCTCTACCGAACCCACCTTCTTGCCGCTTAAATCCACTACATCCACTTTTGCCATCGTCTTCTTCCGGAAAAGCTGCCAGCTTTCAGCCGTCAGCTCTCAGCTTCTTCATCCGTCCTGCAAAATACTTTGTTCCGGCAACCAACCAGCTGATAGCTGAAAGCTAAGAGCTGACAGCTGCCTTACGACTTCTTCTTCACTGCCTTCTTCGAGGCCTTCAGCGGGTCAACCGTGCCCGACCCGGCAAATCCGCGGCGCTCGCGCGGCGGAGCCTTCGCCTTCGAGATCAGCACATACCCCTCGCGCGGTCCCGGCACAGCGCCCTCTACCATCAGCAGGTTCTCGTCCATGTCGATGCCGCGAATCCGCAGATTGCGCACTGTCACCTGGTCGGTGCCAAAGTGTCCCGGCATGCGTTGTCCGGGAAACACCCGCGACGGAAAGCTCGAGGCGCCGATCGAACCCTGCACCTGGAACATGTGGCCGTGCGACTTGGGACCGCCGCCAAAGTGATGCCGGCGCACAACGCCCGAAAAGCCGCGGCCCTTCGAGGTACCGATCACGTCCACAAACTTCACATCGGAAAAGATGTCCACCAGCACGCGATCGCCGGCCTTGGTCTCGGCCGCGCCATCAGCGGCAGCCTCAACATCCACTTCCTTGATCAGCTTCACCGGCGGCGCTTCGGTCTTCGCCAGATGACCGGTCTGCGCCTTGGTCATCCGCGAAGCCTTCACAAACTCCACGAGGCCGATCTGCACCGCGTCGTAGCCATCCTTCGACGCCGTCTTCAACTGCGTAATCACGCACGGGCCGGCCTGCAGCACCGTGATCGGGTGCACATCGCCCTTCTCATCGAAGACCTGCGTCATGCCGATCTTTTTTCCCAGAATTCCTGTGACTGCCATCTCGTCCTCACCTCATCATGCGAAGTCGATCGCCTCGCACTGCCGGAGCCCTCTGCGGGCTTTCTTGTTCTTGCAGGTGCGTTTCTTGCGCCGTAAGGCGCGGCTACCGCACCGCAGGTGCCTACTTTTCGAACGCCTTGATCTCCACATCCACGCCGGCCGGAAGATCGAGCTTCATCAGCGCGTCCACCGTCTGTTGCGTCGGCTCCAGGATGTCGATCAGCCGCTTGTGCGTGCGGATCTCGAATTGCTCACGCGACTTCTTGTCCACGTGGGGCGAGCGCAGCACGCAATACTTGTTTTTGATCGTCGGCAAGGGAATCGGCCCCGCAACCGTAGCTCCGGTCCGCTTCGCCGTATCCACAATCTCGCCGGTCGAGGTGTCCAGCACGCGATAGTCGTATGCCTTCAACCGTATGCGAATTCTCTGTCCTACCATGACGTCCCTTCGGTACCCAGTTCCCAGTTCTTAGTTCGTAGTTCTAAGTTCGCCCTTCGAAATCGCCGGCATTGAACCGCGAACTACGAACCTTGAACTGCGAAATTACTTAATAATTTCCGAGATCGTGCCCGCACCCACCGTCCGGCCGCCTTCGCGAATTGCGAACCGCAGACCCTTCTCCATGGCCACCGGCGTAATCAGATCGATTTCCAATTCCACGTTGTCGCCCGGCATCACCATCTCCACGCCCGCCGGCAACTCCGCCACTCCCGTCACGTCCGTCGTGCGGAAGTAGAACTGCGGCCGGTAGCCCTTGAAGAACGGCGTATGACGTCCGCCTTCTTCCTTGCTCAACACATACACCGAGCTCTTGAAGTGCGTGTGCGGCGTGATCGACGCCGGCTTGGCCAGCACCATCCCGCGCTCCACATCTTCCTTCGGCGTGCCGCGCAAGAGAATGCCCGCGTTGTCCCCGGCCATCCCCTCGTCCAGTTGCTTCTTGAACATCTCCACGCCCGTGCACACCGTCGTGCGCGTCTCGCGGAATCCGACAATCTCCACGTTCTCGCCCACCTTCACCTTGCCGCGCTCGATGCGGCCCGTAACCACCGTGCCGCGGCCCGAGATCGAGAAGATATCTTCAATCGGCATCAGGAACGGCTGATCCACGTCGCGCTTCGGCTGCGGAACATACTTATCCACCGCATCCATCAGCTCGTCGATCTTCGCCTCCCACTGCGCTTCGCCGTTCAAGGCGCCCAGCGCCGATCCGCGAATCACCGGAACGTCGTCGCCCGGGAACTGGTACTTCGACAAGAGTTCGCGAACTTCCATCTCCACCAGGTCGATCAGCTCGGCATCATCCACCGCATCGCACTTGTTCAGGAACACCACGATGCAGGGCACGCCCACCTGGCGAGCCAAGAGCACGTGCTCCTTGGTCTGCGGCATCGGCCCGTCGGTCGCCGCAACCACCAGGATCGCTCCGTCCATCTGCGCCGCGCCGGTGATCATGTTCTTGATGTAGTCGGCGTGGCCCGGGCAGTCCACGTGCGCATAATGCCGGTTCGCCGTCTCGTACTCCACGTGCGCCGTCGCAATCGTAATACCGCGCTCCCGCTCTTCCGGTGCGTTGTCAATCGAGTCAAACGAGCGGAACTGATTCTTCGGGTTGTGCTTCTGCAACACCTTCGTGATCGCCGCCGTCAACGTCGTCTTCCCGTGATCGATGTGACCAATCGTCCCCACGTTCACGTGCGGCTTCGAACGATCAAATTTCTCCTTCGCCATAAAAAGCCTCTAATCCCTTTCGTGGCTCGTACTTCTTGTTTCAGCTCGGGGCGCCGGCGTTCCGGCTCCAGCCCCAAAAACTCGTTACTTGCCTTGCGCACGGCCGATGATCTCATCGGCGATCATGCGCGGCGCCTCTTCGTAGCGCGCAAACTGCATCGAATACGACGCGCGGCCCTGCGTGGACGAACGAATTTCGTTCACGTAACCGAACATCTCCTTCAGCGGAACCATCGCCTTGATCACCTGCGAACCGGCCGCATGCTCCATTCCTTCAATGCGTCCGCGCCGCGAGTTGATGTCGCCGATAATCACGCCCATGAACTCCTCGGGCACCGTCACTTCCACGGCCATCACCGGCTCCAGCAGCACAGGCTTGGCCTTGTGCGCCGCTTCCTTGAAGGCGACAGAGCCGGCAATCTTGAAGGCGTTTTCGTTGGAGTCCACTTCGTGGTAGCTGCCGTCAAACAGCGCCACCTTCACATCAACCATCGGGAAGCCGGCCAGAATGCCGCCCTCCATCGCGCCCCGCACGCCCATGTCGATGGGCTTGATGTACTCCTTGGGCACCACGCCGCCTTTGATCTCGTTGATGAACTCGTAGCCTTTGCCCGGCTCGTTGGGTTCAACGCGCAGCCAGCAGTGGCCGTAGTTGCCCGATCCACCCGTCTGGCGGATGTACTTGCCCTCGGCTTCTGCTTCCTTGCGAATCGTCTCGCGGAAGGCCACCTTCGGCTCACCGACATTGGCCTCAACTTTGTACTCGCGCTTCATGCGGTCCACAAGAATCTCAAGGTGCAGCTCGCCCATACCGCTGATAATTGTCTGCCCTGAGTCCTCGTCGGTATGCACCTTGAAGGTCGGGTCTTCTTCCGCCAGCTTCGAGAGCGCGAGACCCATCTTCTCCTGGTCGGCCTTGGTCTTCGGTTCAATCGCCACCGAAATCACCGGCTCTGGAAACGTGATCGCTCCCAGCGCAATCGGGTGATTCGGCGCGCACAGCGTATCGCCCGTCTTGATGTCTTTCAGGCCAACGCATGCACAGATATCGCCGGCGAGGATCTCCGTCACATCCTCACGCTTGTTGGCGTGCATTTTTACCAGGCGTCCGACGCGCTCGGTCCTGCCGGTTCGGGGATTGAGCACCGTGTCACCCGTCTTGAGCGACCCAGAGTAGACGCGAATGAACGCGAGCTTGCCGAATTGATCGTTGATCAGCTTGAACGCCAGAGCCGAGAACGGCTCGCTGTCCTCGCATTTGCGGTGTTCGATTTTCGAATGATCGTGCGGATTGATGCCTTCAACGGGGGGCTTATCCAGCGGGCTCGGCAGGTAATCGACGACAGCGTCAAGCAGCGTCTGCACGCCCTTGTTCTTGAATGCCGAACCGCAAATGACCGGGAAAACCTTCAGATCGATCGTCGCCTGGCGGATACCAGCCTTCAACTCCTCGACCGTCGGCGTTTCGCCTTCAAGAAACTTCTCGAGCAGAACATCGTCGGTCTCGGCGATCACTTCGATCAGTTGCATTCGGAAGGCCTCAGCCTTCTTCTGTAAATCGGCGGGAATCGGCTCGACGGAAAACTCCGCGCCCAGTGTCTCGTCGTGCCAGAGAATCGCCTTCATCTCAATCAGGTCAACGACGCCCTTGAAGTTCGCTTCGGCCCCGACGGGAATCTGCAGCGCTACGGGCCGTGCACCCAGCCGCTTGCGGATCGTTTCCAGAACGTGCTCGAAATCCGCGCCGTTCTTGTCCATCTTATTTACGAAGCAGATGCGGGGAACCTTGTACTTGTCGCCCTGACGCCACACGGTCTCGGTCTGCGGCTGCACACCGGAAACCGAGTCAAACAGCGCGACCGCGCTATCCAGCACGCGCAGGCTGCGCTCCACTTCGGCAGTAAAGTCCACGTGGCCGGGGGTATCAATAATGTTGATGCGGACATCCTTCCACGTGCAGGTCGTCGCGGCCGACGTGATCGTAATACCGCGCTCCTGCTCCTGCTCCATGTAATCCATGGTCGCCGTGCCTTCATGCACCTCTCCCAGCCGGTGCGTGATGCCGGTATAAAACAGGATGCGCTCTGTCGCTGTCGTCTTTCCGGCGTCGATATGCGCCATGATTCCGATGTTCCGGCAGCGATTTAGAGGTACAGTGCGAGCCACGATGCAATTTCCTTGCGGGATCCCTTTCCCCGCCGTTATTCCTAGCTGCTAGCCACTAGCTCCTAGCTTCTAGCCTTTTGTTTCCAGGGCCGCCTCGGGCAGCCCCAACTCTACATTCACCGCAGATCAGCTGAAAGCCTAGAGCTGATTGCTGAAAGCTGTTCTCCTACCACCGGTAATGCGCAAACGCCTTGTTGGCCTCGGCCATGCGGTGCACGTCTTCCTTCTTCTTCATCGCCGCGCCGCGTCCGTTGGCCGCATCCAGCAGCTCATTCGAGAGCTTATCGGTCATGCCCTTTTCACCGCGGCTGCGCCCATAGGTGATCAGCCAGCGAATCGCCAATGACGTCCGGCGATCGGCGTTCACTTCAATCGGCACCTGGTAGTTGGCGCCGCCCACACGCCGCGTCTTCACTTCAAGCAGCGGCTTGCAGTTCTCAACCGCCTTCTTGAAGAGCTTCAGCGCGTCATCGCCGCCGCCTTTCTCCTCCAGGTTCTTCATCGCCTGGTAAAAGATGCCCTGGGCGGTCGACTTCTTGCCGCCCCACATCATCGAGTTCACAAACTTGGTCACCAGAGTCGATCCGTATACCGGATCCGGCGCCACTTCCCGCTTCGCAATGTGCCCTTTTCTTGGCATAAACCCTCAAAAATGCAGCTAATAGCTATCAGCCATCAGCTTTCAATTCAGCCCTGCCCGCGTCCGCCACATCAGTTTCCGTTTGCACAAATCGAACTGGAAGCTATGAGCTGACGGCTGAAAGCTGCCTTACTTCTTCGCCGCGCCGCCCTTGGCGCGCTTCGTACCATACTTCGAACGGCTCTGGTTGCGACCGGCCACGCCCACAGAGTCCAGCGTGCCGCGAACAACGTGGTAGCGCACGCCAGGCAGATCCTTCACGCGGCCCCCGCGGATCAGCACAATCGAGTGCTCCTGCAGGTTGTGGCCGATGCCGGGGATGTAGGTTGTCACCTCTATCCCGTTGGTCAGCCGCACGCGAGCCACCTTGCGCAGTGCCGAGTTCGGCTTCTTCGGTGTCTGCGTGTACACGCGCGTGCAAACACCGCGCCGCTGCGGCGAAGCCTGCAACGCGGGCGACGCCGTCTTATACCGCGGGGCCGTGCGCCCCTTGCGAACCAGTTGATTAAAAGTCGGCAAACCGAAACTCCTTACCTTCTCAAACCCGTAAAAATCCCGCAACCCGTCATTCATCAGCCGCACACCGCTTCACGGCGCTCTGGCCTAAGAGCAGGACACTACCCGGCTCAAAGCACGCAGAAAGCCCGTGGTGGCTGCTTCGCGTCTGTCTTCGTTCCTCTCGTCAGACGAGAACCGCGACGGTTCGCCGGTCGCTTTCCCAAAACCCCCTCAGGAAAAGCCAGCGCCGTATCGCCGGTTCCGGCCCGCATAGCCCCTCCAAGGTGGGGGAACGCGCGGGCGCCGATGCGATGCTCCCTGCCCTCCGCAAGAAGAGAGCGATTCCGGGAACCTGTCTGGGCCGGCTTACTGCTCCGTACCCGGGAACAACCCCAATCCTTACCGAATCCTGGGGCTTCCCTACGTCGCCTGCATAGAAGCACACCTCAGGCGATGTTCTTGCGAACCTTTCAAAGATAACAAGAAAAACCTGCGGAGTCAACGAAAGTTGAACTCAGCCTTGGCGTTCACCGGCCCCAGGCCAGGTTGCAGACCCTCAATTGGCCGAAGGCCTGTCCAGATGGTCGACGATGTAGTACGCAACCGGCCCCTTGGCTGGCTTCAGCACCAATCCAAGCTGCTCCTCAACCGCGTCCCCCAGCACCGGCAGGTTTCGCACCTCAGGCGGAAGATCATCAGACGATACGCCCGGCGGCAAATCCGTGAGAAAACTGAGTTCGAAATCGTAAACGTCTTTGAGACCCGTCTGATCGATGACTGGGCGTGGATCGCTCTGCGACGCTTGGCCTAGAAACCAGCATAGATACTCCATCGGCACCTTCGTCCCCACCCATTGGCCCGGTCCGTGCGGAGTCATGGGTATGTTCATATCTCCGGTCGCGCCGTCGTCCTTCATCTTGAGGCCGCCCTTGTCGACCGTCAGAAGATAAACTGGGCCTTGTCTGGTATCGATATGAATCTTCAGGCCAAACCGGTCCCTCAGCAGATTCTTGAACATCGTGTGCAGCTCATCGATCGAATATCCTCCGCGATCGGCGCGGGCTTCGACGTCAAACCGGTCGATGCCGAACCAATCCGGTCCTCCCTCGATCTGGCGCCCGGGAATGCGGTACATTACGCTCATCATGGTTTTTGCCGTCATGTTCTGAACGGTGTAACCCGTCCCATTGGGCAGAGGTTTCACCATTCCACCCTTCGCATCCAGCGAGGAAGGATGAATGGCCACAACATCAAAGGTGAGACTTTGCTGCGCGTCCCCTGCGACTGTGCCTTGCGCAATAGACGTCGCTGGTGTCATGCAGACAATCAGAAGCAGGAACCTATGTCGCATTCACCTTCTCCGCCGAATTAACGTGAAATCTTAGACGCCCGCCTGGCTTTCACGGTGGATTCCGTTCCCCGCCTCTTCCTTCACAATCTGGCCGTCCCGCATATATAGGATGCGCCCCGCAATCGCCGCCGCCTCAGGATTGTGCGTGATCATCAGCGTCGTCTGCCCCAGTTCGCGGTTCGACCGCGACAGCATCTGAAGCACGGCCTCGGAGTTCTTCGTGTCCAGGTTGCCCGTCGGCTCGTCCGCCAGCACAATTGCCGGCCGAGTAATCAGCGCGCGCGCAATTGCCACCCGTTGCTGCTCGCCCCCGCTCAGTTCGTTCGGCCTGTGATCCAGCCGTCCTTTGATCGACAGCAGTTCGCTCAAATGATCCAGATACTTTCGGTCCATCGGCACGCCATTGGGACCCGAGGCGCGCCCGCTCACCTCGTAGGCAATCTCGATATTGCCCATCGCCGAGAGCGTCGGCAGAAGGTTGAATTTCTGGAAGACAAATCCGATCCGATGCATCCGCAGCTTCGTCCGCTCGGCATCGCTCAGCGAAGCAAAGTCAATGCCGTCAATCACTACGCGGCCGCCGCTTGCCCGCGTCAGCCCGCCGAGCAGATAGAAAAGTGTCGACTTCCCTGATCCCGACGGCCCGACAATGGCCACAAACTCGCCCGGCTCGACGGCCAGCGAAACCCCGCGCACCGCAGCCACCTCAATGCGGCCTGCGGCATAAACCTTGGTCAAGTTTTCAGCGAGAATGATGTGTTGCGGCGATCCCTGCGGCACTTTGTCATTGTAAATGCGGCGATCCCACCGTAGCTTCGTTCTTCGCCCCAGCATTCCCAAGAATCGACCGCGTTTGCTGACCCACCGCATTCGAAGCTAACGGCTGGAAGCTAGTGGCTAGCAGCTACAATGGACCTGCAACGATCTCCTACAGGATCCATTCTCATGGCCCCAGATGTGAAAACCTCTCTCGTCGCCTCCCTTGAGTCAGCCGCCTCCAACGCCGGCCTGGTTCTCGTCTCCGTTCACCAAGGCACTGACTCCAATGGCCATCCGACCGCCGTCTTCCAGCTCGGCCTGCCCGGCGACGACGCTATCGGCCGCTCGCTCCAGCTCGAGCTCAGCGAAACATTCGATTTCGATAAGCCGAATCTGTTGCCCGAAATGACGGCTCACCTTGCCGGCGAAGCCAAGCGGCTGCGCAATCCACGCCCCGGCTGCTATGTCACGCTCGGCGGTTTGCCCCTGGCATTCGGGAAGTTCCAGTGGCCTTTTCACACCTCCATCTCCGGTGCGGATACGCACATCGTGCACGGCGAAATCCATGTGGCCGATGGCGGCACGCACAACCTGCACGCCAAAATTGCGGCCAGCGTCACGCTCACTTTCGCCGAGATCGTGCCGGCCATGGAACAGCCCTACGCCGAAACCTTCGTCTACAACGCGGTCCGTAAGACGGTCGACATGGGCCAACTTGAGTTCCTCAAGTCAGGCAATCGCCAACCCGTCCCCGTCACCACGCGCTACTACAGCCGCTGGCAAAAGAAATTCCTCTTTACCGAGACCGACGACGCCGAGCGCCTGAAGTATCTTCTGCGCAAGATCTACTGGCTCTCCGGAGTGCTCGGCGGCTCCAAGCCCGTCTGGATCGCCGATCCCCGTGACGCGCAATACCTCAACACGACCGAAGGCGACTTGCTCCGCATGGCCGGCCACGAAGCCGGCGAAGGCCTCATGGTTCTCGATGGGGAGTTCGCCGCAGCCACGCCCGCGCTCATGGCCCGCGCCGGCGAGTATCAAGCCGCGCTTCAGGCCGCGCTCGACTTCACCAAGCCGCAGTTCAACGAGTCCATGCGCTCCGGCCACGCGAACATGTAGCAACCCGAATTGGGGTCAGCTATAAGAATTCAGCCCGCGGCGCATGCGGCCAAGAAACCATTGCGAACCCGCGTAGAGTGCGCCAGACAACACCGATACCAAGGGATTGGTGACCATCAGAAGGACAACCCCCCCGTCGTCTTCGAACAAGCTGGCTACTTCCGGCGCGAACCCAAATACACGGCTACCACCTTCGCCTAAATACCAGGTTGTAGCTTCAACCAGCAGGAACGTAATTACAAATATTGCAAATCCGAAATTTGGCCCTCTCAGCCCCATCGCATGCGCGGCGAACCAAGGGACGACCGCCAACAAAGTCATAGTTGTCGCCGCATATACCAGCGAGCTCCAATCGAATACATAAGTTTTTCCACCATTCAACGAAATTGTCGGGGAGTTGATCAGATATAAGAAACCGGCGCACCCGGCCCACATGATCAAAATCGCAGTAACGGGCACCGCCAAACGAACGGAACTCGATAACTTGCATTTCACAGCGCTTCTGTTCATTTCCTGGGTGTCCATTTAAGCTTTGCTTGGGTCGGGTCGCATGGACGTTCGCAGACCCGCTGACTCGCTAACTTGCTGACTCGCTCACCCTAACGCCGTCCCGCACCCCGTGCAGAACTTTGCTCCCGGCGGATTCGTCTTCTGGCAATTCGGGCACGCCACCACAATCGGCGCCGGCGTCACCATCGGCTGAGGCTGCGCTGGCGCCACTCCCGCCGGCACCGCTCCAGGATTCCAGATCGGAATCGGAATCCCCAGCGCCGCTGCAATCGCCGCTGCCTGGATCGCGTTGAACTCACGCACACGCGCCGGCATAAAGAAGCACTCGATGAATCCGAGAAGCGAGGGAACTCCAGTCCAGAAGAAGCAGCAATAGAGAATCCCCAGCCCCGTGCGCCGCAGATAAAAATGGTGCGCCCCAAACGTCCCCAAAAACAGCGCCAGCAGAATGCCGACAATCTCATCGCGGCGCGCCGCCTGGAACTGCTGATAAAAGATTGCTTGCGGGTTGGGGTAGGTATACGTGCCCATTTTCGTTCTCCTCGTGTGTTCTTTGCTCGGCCAGCTCGGCTCGGAGTAATTTGCTCGACCTATTCAGAATACGCACTGGTTCGAGCGCCAGTTCCCCGCCGTGTCGATTTCAGAATTGTCCCACAACCGCGTCCACCATTAGCATCAAACACGTCATGAGCACGCACACAATCTCTGCCTCCGCCGGCGGCACATTCCTCATCGGCGGCGATCTGCCTGTCCATCGTCTCGGCTACGGAACCATGCGCCTGGTAGGCGACGGAGCATGGGGCGAGCCCGCCGACGAAGCCGAGTGCCGCCGCGTGCTGCGCCGCGCCGTCGAACTCGGCGTCACTCTCTTCGACACCGCCGATGCCTATGGTCCAGAAATCGCCGAGCGCCTCATCGGCGAAACTCTCGCGCCCTACGCGCCCGGCGTCGTCATCGCCACCAAGGGCGGCATCACGCGCCAGGGCCCCGCAAAAACCGAGTACGTAGGCCGTGCCGGCTATCTCATTCAATGTGTCGAGATGAGCCTGCGCCGCCTCAGGCTCGAGCGCATCGATCTCTACCAACTGCACAGAATCGATCCGCGCACGCCGCTCGAAGAAACGCTTGACGCTCTCAAGCGCATGCAGGAAGCGGGAAAAATCCGGCACATCGGCCTCAGCGAAGTCTCGCCCGCCGAGATCGAAGAGTCCGAAAAGATCGTCCCCATCGTCACCGTTCAGAACCGCTACTCACTCGGTGATCGCCGCCACGAGGAAACGCTCAACTACTGCGAGCGGCGCGGCATCGGCTTCATGCCCTGGTATCCCTATTCCGGCGGCAAGCTGCTCAAGCCTGATCATCCCCGCGCGCAGGAACTGATCCGCATCGCCGGCCTGCACCTCGTTTCGGTCTCGCAACTCGCGTTGGCGTGGCTCTTGCAGCGTTCGCCGGTCATGCTGCCCATCCCCGGAACGTCGAAAGTCGCGCATCTCGAAGAAAACATCGCAGCGGCGCAAATCAAACTCACACCCGAAGAATGGTCTGAAGTCGAAGCAGCCACGGCGAATTAAGTTTGCTGATCTGCTAACTCGCTAACTTGCTGGCCCTCACCTCAGAACCCGTGCCGCCCGTGCCCCGCCACAAACGCCAGCAGCCGGATCATCAGCAACACCACAAACAGCGCCGCAACCAGCACCAGCAGCAGATTCCCGCCCGACTGCTTCTCGTCCCGCCAATTCGCCTTGCGCTTCATGGCAAACTCCGCCTCGAAACGCTTCCATATTACCCCCGATTCCGCTCCCGAAAACAACGAGGGTCCTTCGGCTTCAGCCGAAGGACCCTCGGAAAGCTAGTATCTCGAAGCTAGAGGCTAGCAGCTGTCTTTACCGGCTTCGACCCCCAGAATCCGTAGAAGGCAATGTAGAGGTAACAAATCAACGGAATGACAAACGCGTGCTGGATGCCAACCTGGTCGGCGAGCGCGCCCAGCGCCCATGGAATTACTGCGCCGCCTACCACCGCCGTCATAATCAGTCCCGATCCCTTGCTCGTCATTAGCCCCAGTCCGAAAATGCCCAGGGTAAAGATGTTCGGGAACATGATGGAGTTGAAGAACCCGCACAGCACCAGCGTCCAGATCGCAACCGAACCCGAGGTAAACATCGAAGTCGTAATCAGCGCCGCGGCCGCAAATCCAAAGATCCCGACCAGCATGCCCGATTTCACCTTGGTCAATATCCCCGCTCCCAGCAAACGTCCCACCAGCGCTCCGCCCCAATAGAGCGAGACGAGGAACGATGCAGTCTCGAGCGAGCTCATGCCCTGGGTTTTGAAATAGTTCACGGCGATCGAGGCCAACCCCACCTCTACGCCCACATAGAAGAAGATTCCCACTGCGCCCAGCACTGTGTGCCGGTAGCTCAGGATGCTGCGCGTCATCAACGCGTCAACTTCCTTGCCCGGTCTGAACTCCTGCGTTGCCGTTACTGGCGGCAAATGCGAAAAGGCCACAGCCAGACCCAACAACAGGAGCGCCGCTGCAATTGCGATGTACGGCCCCCGCACCATATTCGCGATCTCAGCCTGCGACTGCGTCGTGCCTTTGTCGGCCAGGATGAACGCTCCTGCTACCAGCGGCGCCAGCGTTCCGCCCAGCGAGTTCAGCGCCTGCGCCAGCGTCAGCCGGATCGGCGCCGTCGATTCAGGTCCCAGAATTGATACATATGGATTCGCCGCAGTTTGCAGCGCCGTAATTCCCGCTCCCACCACAAACACTGCCGTCAAAAACAGGGGGAAACTCACCATCTTCGCCGCCGGCACAAACAGCAGGCAGCCAACAACCTGGATGAACAACGAAACCACCATGGTCCGCTTGTAGCCGATCATCTCGATCAGCTTGGATGTCGGCGACGAGAACACAAAATACGCCAGAAAAAACGCCGACTCGGCCAGCATCGCCAGGCCGTAAGGAAGAGTGAACAACCGCTTCAAGTGCGGCACCAGCGCCATGTTCAGGTTGGTAATAAACCCAAAGACAAAAAACAGCGCCGTCACGGTGATGAACGGAATGACAAATCCCGGCGAAGTCAGTGCCGTCGAGCCGGCCTTTGCCGTTGGTGCTTTCGCGGTGTCTGCCATACAGATTGCTACCCCACTTTCACGGGATTCCTGTTCCTCCGGATTCGATGCGGCGAAACAACGCTCTGCCTTCCGCTTTCCGGAACCAGACAACACTACACGGAGGAGCATCCCCTTAGCAATCTCGGAAGCCCGTCCCGCTCGCGCAGTGAATCTCCGCCCAAGTGCTAAAGACAAACGATTGTTGCACGATCCACCTCACATTTTCCCCGTCGCCTACGCCGCTTCCCTACATCTTCGCCACCCATTCCTTTATCCTTCTTAAGAAGCGAGGAACGACCCATGCCCATCGCCATCCTGACCGCCCAAAGAACCAAGAAGATCCTGGCCGCCTTGGAAGGCAATTGGCAGGCTGAGATGGAGGGCTACCACACCTATAACGCCCTCGCCGATCGCGATGACGATCCCGTTCGCGCTCAGGTGCTGCGTCACCTCGCCCAGGCTGAGATTGAGCACGCGACGCTCTGGGAAGGCCGGATCAAGGAACTCGGAGGGCCCGCGCCCGTCTACGGCGGCGGTCCCGGTGGCCAGGCCGATTCGCTTGCCAACCGCGCCGGCGGCATGCGCATGGCCCTCCGCCGCCTCGAGATCGAAGAGAGCCGCGACATCGCCCGCTATGGCGAGCAGCTCAAGGCCCTCGGAGACGAGGGTTCGGTCGCCATCCTCGAACATGTCGTTCAGGACGAGAAAGACCACTACCGCGAGCTCGGCTCGCTCATCCGCGGCCACTATCAGGCCCCAGCCGGCGCAACCAAGATCGACGCCAAGGCCGTGCTTGAAGAGATGCTGGCCAAGCGCAACCAGGGCCGCAAGCAGCCCGGAGCCTGGATCGGCGACGCCATCTACGGCGTCAATGACGGCCTCGGCGCCATCTTCGGGATCGTCTCCGGTGTCTCCGGCGCAACCTCAGGCGACTCCAAGTACGTGCTCCTCGCCGGCCTCTCCGGCATGATCGCCTCCGCGCTCTCCATGGGTTCCGGCGCTTACCTCGCCGCCAAAAGCGAGCGCGAAATCTACCACGCTGAAATCGCCCGCGAGCGCGAAGCCATCCAGATGAACGGCCCCGAAGCTCGCGAACTTCTCTCTCTCTACTACCAGGTCAAGGGGCTGCCCGAAGAAGACGCCATCCACATGGTCAACCACATCGCAAGCGACCCCGAGCAGCTTCTTCGCGCGCTGGCCGCCGAGCGACTCGGCTCCAGCGAAGAGGCTCTCGCCAACCCTCTCGTCTCGGCCACTTCCGGCGCGCTCTCCACCGCCGTCGGCGCCATCATCCCCGTGATTCCTTTCTTCTTCATGCAGGGCATTCCGGCGGTCATCGCCGCCGCCGCCGTCTCGCTCGCCGCCCACTTCGCCGTCGGAGCCGCTAAGTCCCTCATCACTGTCCGCTCCTGGTGGTCCTCCGGCCTGGAAATGACCGTGGTCGGGGCCGTCGAAGGCGCCGTCACCTATGGCATCGGCATCCTGCTCGGCAAGGGCGGCATGTAAGCCAGCCTCAGGCCGGTACGCTTGCCGCCAATCGAATGCCCGTGCGCACCTATACTGAACAATGATGGCTCGACGATTCTGGATTACCGGTCTTTCGCTTGCTGTCATCGTCTACTTGGGATTCGTCGTCTTTTGCCTCGTCTCGCTCATCACTCATAGGCATTTGGACCTCAAAGGATGGACCATTCTCATCCTGAGCGCGTACGCCGGCTACTTCGCCTTCGGCCGCCTCCGTGTTGTCTTGAAGCACGGCGACCCCACGACAGAACTCAGCACAAACATCCCTGACTGATTCGCACCAAACAACGCCGTTGGCCCCGAGGAATAACCTTCGGCACGGTTTTGTCATTGCGGCCGTGCGGTGTTTTCTCATTTCGCGGTAAAATAGAATTCGCAGTGACCCTCCATCAGCCCATCCCGGTCCTCCTCTAGCGGCTCCCGCCGCATACAGCCGATTCAAGTCTTAACTCTTTCACTTTTTCACTTTTTTCCCGGACCCCGGAGGGCCTATGTTAGACCGTCTTGAACAGATGGAGCAGCGCTACACTGACCTGCAATCCCAATTTGCTCTGCCTGAAGTGCTCAGCGACCACGAGCGCTACCAGAAGATCGCCAAGCAGATCCGCGAGATCGAATCGACCGTCGGGAAGTTCCGCGAGCTCAAGAAGGTCCTTCAAGGCCTCGCTGAGGCCCGCGAGATGGCCGCCGGCAGCGATGCCGATCTGCGCGCCATGGCCGAGGAAGAAATCGCCGCGCTCGAACCGCGACAGCAGGCACTCGAAGAGGAACTCAAGGTTCTGCTGCTGCCCAAGGATCCCAACGACGAGAAAAACGTCATCCTCGAGATCCGCGCCGGCACCGGCGGCGACGAAGCCTCGCTGTTTGCCGCCGAAGTCTTCCGCATGTACACGCGCTTTGCCGAGCAGAAACGATGGAAAGTCGAAGTCATGTCGCTCTCCGAATCCGGCGTCGGCGGATACAAGGAAGTCATCGCAATCATCGAGGGCGAACGCGTCTGGTCGCAGCTCAAGTGGGAGTCAGGCGTCCACCGCGTGCAGCGCGTGCCGCAGACCGAGACTCAGGGCCGCGTTCACACCTCTGCCGTCACCATCGCGGTTCTGCCGGAGGCGGAAGAGGTTGACATCAAGATCGAAGCCAAAGACATTCGCATCGACACTTTCTGCTCCTCCGGCCCCGGCGGCCAGTCCGTCAACACCACTTACTCCGCCGTGCGGATCACCCATCTGCCCACCAACACCGTGGTCAGCTGCCAGGACGAGAAATCGCAGATCAAGAATCGCGAGAAAGGCATGCGCGTCCTGCGTTCGCGCCTCTACGAAATGGAAATGGAGAAGCAGAACGCCGAGCTTGCCAAGGAGCGCAAGCAGATGGTCGGCTCCGGCGATCGCAGCGAGAAGATTCGCACCTACAACTTCCCGCAGAATCGCCTCACCGACCACCGCATCGGCCTCACGCTCCACCAACTCGACCTCGTGATGCAGGGCCGCCTGCAGCCCATCGTCGACGCCCTCATTGCCCACTACCAGGCCGAACAGCTGAAGGGCGAAACGCAAGCCGCGTAAGAGGGTTGAAGCGCCGGTCTCCAGACCGGCTGTTGTGCGGGCGTCCACGCCCGCACCTAACCGCTCCTATACAAACAAGATCCGCATCGGCGTTTCCGCCTCCACGCTCTTGCCTTCGTCCGCCAGTTCGCCCGTCACCGGATCACGCTTGAACACGCTGATCAAATTCGAATCCTGGTTCGCCACCAGCATCCACCGCTCTGTCGGATCGAGCGTGAAATTCCGCGGTGTCTTTCCGCCGCAATTCGACCGCTTAATCGGCGTCAGCTTTCCCGTCGCAAAATCGGCCTTGAATGAATAGAGAAAATTGTCGCCGCGGTTGGCGAAATAAGCAAAGCGCCCGTCACGCGTGATCACCGTGTCGCAGCCGGTTGGAGCGACCTCGGTAGCCTTGAAATCGGCCGGCAGCAAGTCGACGCTATCAACGAGCGTCAACCCTCCATCGTCTTTGTGCCAGTCCAGTACATCCAACGTGCAAGCCATCTCATCCATGCAATAAGCCGACCTGCCGTTGGGGTGAAAGTGCAGCGTCCGCGGTCCCGACCCCGGCTTCGCACGATAGATTCCTGCATGCGTCATCTCCGCCGTCGCCGGGTCGGGCTTGTAAATGTGAATCGAGTCGCCTCCGAGGTCGTTGATGTACGCGAAGCGGTTGTCGGGCGAGAACGACGCAAAATGTGCGTGCGCCGTCGGCTGACGCACAGGATTCGGCCCGTGCTCGGTGTAGTGCTCGGTCCAAACTGCTTCACTCAGCTTGCCGTCTTCAATGCGGAAGCTCGCCGCGCTCGCGCCAGTGTAATCCGCCGCCAGCAGCATCCGCCCAGTATGATCCGGAGCAACGTGGCACGTGCCCGTCCCCGACGAGTTGCGCGCCGAGAGCGGCTCCAGCTCGCCGCTGGATTGCCTGAAGCTTGCAACCTCGCCCGTTGGCTTGCCCTCGAACGTGTCAAGTTCCGAAGCGGAGTTGACAAAATCGCGCCCGTGCGAAAACGCGAGCCACGCAACCTTGGGAACCTTTGCGGCCACTCCCGCGGCCGTCAGTTCCCCCGTCGCCGCATTCCAGTCGTACTTCAGAATTCCATCTTCACCGTGCGACCCGATGAAAACGCGCTGGCGCTGCGCCACAACGGCGGTGAATGCAGACTTACGAGTACTGAGAATGGCGAAAGTTGCTGCAGAGGAGGTGCGAAGAAAACTGCGGCGCGAGAAGTGTGTCATAGCAGAGTCATTCTCGCCGATGCCGCCTTCCACGCGCCACCCGTGCCCCCATCCTTTCGCCGGATCCCTGGCGAAAGGGTGGGACAGCCGGTGCCCCGGTCTCGCCTTTGAGACCGGAGATCGCACGACCCTCGCCCGGCCCACTTTCGATTCAGCACGAACAGGAGGTGCCCCACCCAAGCTTGGCTTGGGTGGGATAGATCCGCGCTCAGTTCAGCTTGAACTCGACATTGACCGTCGTCTCCACCTCCACCGGCTCGCCGTTCAGCAGGTACGGTTTGTACTGCCACTGCTTCACCGCATCCAGCGCCGCCTGTTGCAGCATCGCCGGTCCGCTCACCACGTGCAAATTCTCGATCGTTCCGCTCTTCGAGATCGTCGCCTGCAGGACAACTGTGCCTTGGAGCCTAATTTCGCGGCCAATCGCCGGATACTCCGGGACCACTTTTCGCACCAGGTATCCGAGCATGACACCCTGCGAAACCGTCCTCGGCCCTCGCGGCGCCCGCACGATAATGGGGCTCGTACCGCCGCCGTGCGGCAAACCACCAGGACCGCCCGGGCCGCCGCCGTCCCCAATTGCAATCCATACATTTGTGTTGCCAGGCGGCTCTTGTTGATCCGGTACGTAAATGCCCGGGGGAATCTGACGCGGCATCACAACGCTCTCTCGACTCATCTCACTCGGAGCTGCCGTCGGATTTGCGGGCCGCACTACCGGCTTCGGCTCTTCCACCGGAACCGGCGGCGCAGTGATCAACGAGATCATCGACTTGCCCGTCAACGCTTCTGGATAGAAAAGTGGAATCAAAATCAGCGCCAGCAGGATCGCTGCGTTGAACGCAAAGGTCGCAATCATCCACACGCGGCTGCGCGTGTGGATTCGCTTCATGGACTCGAACGTGGAATCTTCAAACATGGCCGCCTCCCCCATCTCTCGAATTTCGTCCTCGAATTCAGCCGCGCCGAATGAGAACAGAGGAAGGCTTGCCGCAGAGCGCAGCCGGGCGGCCTGCCCCGCGCGCGCCCTTCAGCGTGGGAGCAGCTCCGTTTTCACGGCCCTCCGTTCATCCCATTCGGTACCACTGTGCTTGTATTGACACCGCACTTCGGCAAACTGTTCCCGCATCGCGCAAGAAATTTGTTCGTTGCGATAAACTCCAGGAGTTCGCACTCGTCCGGAGCCTTCATGAAGCTTTCGCGTTTTCTCTTTTTCGCTGCGCTTGCAGCGTCCTCCGCCCAGACGCCTTCTCCCGCAGCACCCGATCCGCAGGCCACGCTCCGCTACATCCATGCCGCATGGGACTCGCTGACTCGCTCCGTCACCGATTGCAGTTCGCTCGCCGACACAAAAATCGATACCAAAGTCTCTTCCGTCTCGATCCTGTATCTGCCCGCAGGCATGCCCACTCCACCCGACGTCGCCGCGCTCCAGCAGAAGTGCCAAGTCAAGGTCGTCGCTCTGCCGCGGCGCATCGAGAAACTCGGCGACGTCCGCCCCGAAGAACTCGCTACCCCCGGCCTGCTCTACCTTCCGCATCCCTACATCGTTCCCGGCGGCCGCTTCAACGAAATGTATGGCTGGGATAGTTTTTTCATTCTTCTTGGATTGGAAGCCGACCATCACGAGGCGCTCGCCAAGGGGATCGTTGATAACTTCCTCTTTGAAGTCGAGAACTACGGCTCCGTCCTCAACGCTAACCGCACTTACTACCTCACGCGCTCGCAGCCCCCGTTTTTGACATCCATGATCCGCGCCGTCTACGAAAACCCGGCAAGCTTCCCCGCAACTCCGGCCGGCCGCAGCGAAGCGCGCGAATGGCTCGAGCACGCCTACACTGTCGCAACAAAGGATTACTCCACCTGGACGCGCCCTGAGCATCGCGCCGGCTCAACCGGCCTCGCGCGCTACTTCGACTACGGCACAGGCCCCGTCCCCGAGATGGCCGACGCCAGCACCTACTATCCCGACGTGATTCGCTCTCTCGTCGAGCACCCCACTCCCGCAGCCGCCGGCTATCTCGTCAAAGGCACCGAGCATCCCGACGCTGCCGAGGCCGCGCGCCTCAAGCAGACCAGTTGCGATGTGCGCGCCAGCGTTGTCTGCCTGCGCGCCTGGTACGGAGACTTGCACGGCGGCTTCCGCCTCAGCCGCGACTTTTACGAGGGCGACCGCGCCATGCGCGAATCTGGCTTCGACACCAGCAATCGCTTCGGCCTTTTCTCCGGCTCCACGCAACACTTTGCGCCCGTTTGCCTCAACAGCCTGCTCTATCGCTACGAGCGCGACATGGCGCACTTCGCGCATCTGCTCGGCAAGCCGCAGGACGCGCTGCATTGGGATCGCCGCGCCACTGCGCGCGCCGCCGCCATGCAGCGCTACCTCTGGCGCGCGAAAGAAGGCGTCTTCGCCGACTATGACTTTGTTCACGCTCGCTTGTCCGACTATGCCTTCATCACATCGCTCTATCCGCTCTGGGCCGGCGTCGCCACGCGCGAAGAAGCCAACAAGATTGAAGCCCAGCTCAATCTCTTCGAGCGCTCCGGCGGCCTTTCCACCAGCAACACCAACACTGGCCTGCAATGGGATGAACCCTATGGATGGGCGCCCACCAACTGGATCGCTGTCGCCGGCCTCGACGCCATGGGTTTTCACGCCGACGCCGCGCGCATCGCGCAGCATTTCGATGCAACCGTCGATGCAGGCTTTGCCGCCGACGGCACCATCCGCGAGAAATACAACGTCGTCACCGGCAACTCGCAAGTATCAGTCAGCACTGGCTACACACAAAACGTCATCGGCTTCGGCTGGACCAACGCTGTGTATCTGAAGATGAAGGAAATTGCCGATCGCTCCGCGCCGTGAGCGGGCTTTCAGCCATCAGCTCTCAGCCGTCAGTTCCTTCGGGAAACTCCAGCCGGCTGAAAGCTAAAAGCTCAAGGCTGGTTTCACCGCCTGCGCTTCCACCGGATGATTGACCCGGATCAGCCCAACCCACATGCCCATGTCGTCACGCCGCCACTCGAGCGAGCCATCCAACTGGTTCGCGATCCGATCCGGCGGCATATCGTGATGCAGCCCGAAGTAGCGCTCCTCAAGCACCCCGCCATCGAGGTTGAACAGCGGCTTCGGCGGATCGTACTTCGTCGAAAAGACGAGTGCGGCTGAGTAATCCGCTTCCTCCTGCGCAGCTCGATCGATCTGCGTTGGCGAGAAGTCGTCAATCTCCACCACATCCCACGGCTGCTTCACGTAGCCCAGCTCCGGCTTCTTCAGCTCATCGCTCATTGGCCACGCCGTCAGGACCGTCGCTCCCGGATAGCGCTTACGCAGCTCCGCAATCCCTGCCTGGTGCATGCGGATCACGCGCGCATATGCTAGGTTGTCCTCGGGCGCAAATCCATACGGCGGATTGATAAATAGCCCAACAAAAAACGCTGTCGCGGAAACCACCGCCAGCCCGTGCCAGTACGGCACGCGACGGTACAATGTCGAAACCGCTGCCAGCAGCACCAGCGGATACATCGGCAGAAGGTAGCGCGTAAGCAGCGCGCCGCCCAGTACGCTGAACAGTACGGCATCGACCAGAAGAAGAGAAAACATGCGCAGTAGCGCCATCCTGCCCAGCGAAGCGCGTTCGTGTCCTTCGCTGTCAGGCCGAGGTGCAAGCAACATCGCCGCACAGGCCATCAGCACCGGCACAAAGAGATTCATGTGCGCCGTCAGATGCAGAATTCGATGCCCGAATGCCGCCACGATCCGCAATGGCGTCAGCGTCGCCTCAGCGTTATAGCGAAGGTATTCCGGATTGCCAAAGAAAAATCCAGTCTTTGCGTAGTGATACGCATACCACCCTGCCAAGGGCACAACGCAGCTCAAAAGCCACGCAGCTTCCTTCAACAAACGAGGACGCGCCGGCCCACCACGCCAGATTGCCTCGCCGATGTTCACTGCTGCCAGCGTCAGCGGAATCGCAATCGCCGTCTCCTTTGACAGCGCGGCAGCAGAAAACCACAACGCCGCCGCCCACGCATTGCGTCCGCGATTCGGGAGCGCGTACGCCATTCCCCAAATTGAACAGGCGGCTGCAAAAATGTCGGCATGCGCCAGCGAACTCTGCGCAAACCAGATGGGATAAAGCCCGGTCAGGAAAACGGTCCAGAAGGCAACCGCGGGCACACTGATCAATCGGGCCGCAAGCCGCCACACGCCCAGCAGCGCGAGCGTCGCTACCATCAGCACAGCCT
Source organism: uncultured Acidobacteriaceae bacterium (assembly GCA_963834565.1). Classification (GTDB taxonomy): domain Bacteria; phylum Acidobacteriota; class Terriglobia; order Terriglobales; family Acidobacteriaceae; genus Telmatobacter. The sequence goes on from CAWICF010000001.1 coordinate 298,743, forward strand.
CGCGCGTCACCTCAGGATAGTAGCCACAGAACTTCCACCACAGCGCAAGATAAATGCTTGGCAACGGCGGGTGCGCATTGGTCAGAGTCGTCGTCGGAATCAGCGAGCCGGTCCGAAAAAAGTCCCACGCGGCGGGAATGTAGTAGCCCGCTTCATCCCAGTAGTACGGCAACCGCAGCAGGGTGAAGTGGCTGGCATACAGCACCATAAAGATGACAGGAAAAATCATCCATATGGGCAACGGCCGGTCCAGCCGCGGGTTCAGAATTCCTTTCAGGCGCAACGCATTGCTCCTCGGCCGGACACCGAATGTTCGCTTGCGCTCGGCGCGAATCCAATCTCGCTGTTTCTTCCCGTGCTCACAAACTTCTCCTTGCTTAAGAGTTTTTACGTGAACGCGCGCGCCAGGATGATGCTTGTCAAGGCCTCGATTGAGACCGGAACTGTTCCCTAATCCCTATTCCGTGTCAGTTCACCGGTCCTCGCGGAAAACTCTGGTTCTGCGGCTCAAGGTTGAGCATGCCGAAGGCCTGCTCGTACTGCGCGAGATTCTGCCCCAGCACATTCCACAGGGCTTTGGCCTGCTGCGGGCTAAGAAACACAGCCTGGTTGTTGCGGATGGTCACTTGCTCGGGGCTGTCGCTGGAAGCAAGCCCGAAGACCAGCTGAAAGTCCCACACACTCACGCGCACCTGCACGCTGTTGGCATAGGTTTCGCGATAGTCAGGGGTCTGGGTCAGATTCACTTGTGGCTGCTGCGGCGTTGGACTCATGATGCAACAAGATTACGACATGACAGCAGCCACTAGCTTCTAGACTCTAGCCTCCAGCTGCTAGCTCGTTGTGCAAGGGCAGGCCGTCATAATTCTGCACGAAACAGCTAAGAGCTAACAGCTAAAAGCTGCTTTCCAAATCGCCTTCCAGCGGACAGCCTTCACACCGCGCCGTCCGTCCGCAATGCGCCTTGCCCACCGCAACCGTCAGAGCATGAAACTCATTGAAGAGCTGCGCCCTTTCAGATTCCGGATCCGCCTCGAAGGCACGCTGAGTCAGATCGGCCAACTGCTCGTACGCAATCCGGCCGCGCCCTGGCGCCGGCGTCACCAACCCATGCCGGTCTGCGATCCGCCGCAGATACTCATCGCCAACAGGCACCGAATGCCCCAGCGCATAAAGCAGAATCGCGTCCGCCGTCTCCTGGCCAACTCCGGGTAGCTTCAGCAGGCGCTCCCGCAAAACATCCGTCGGCGCGGCCGCCATCTTCTCGAGCGACCCGCCGTATTCTTCATCCAGCATCGCTACAAACGCTTTGAGCGCGGGCGCCTTGCGCGTGTAGAAGCCTGACGGCCGGATCAATCGCCGCAGCCTCGCTAACGACATCGCCCGCAACCCCGCAACTGACAGCGCTCCAGCCTCGCGAAGATTCCCCAGCGAGCGCTCCACTGCCTTCCACGCCGTGTTCTGCGTCAGGTAGGCGCCGAGAATCACCTCAAACGGCGTCTTCGCGGGCCACCAGTGCTGTGGCCCATATGCAGCCGCAAGCGCATCATGCATACGGCGCAAGCGTTTTGCTGACGTAGCTGTTCGGGTGGTGGTCACGGCTTTAGGATAAGGCTGAGCGAGTCACAGTTCCGCCATCATCATCGGGCGCGCATCGAGGAGTTCATCATGAAGAGCCACACCGAGTATCTGGTCTTTGAAACGCGCAAACGGCGCGAAATGGTGCACATCACCGACCAGATCGAGCAGATCGTTCAGCGCAGCGCCGTCAAAGATGGCTTGTGCTTCGTCTCGCCCATGCACATCACGGCCGCGATCTACGTGAACGACCTCGAAGACGGGCTCATCGAAGACATCGGCAAGTGGCTTGAAGAGCTGGCTCCCGCGCGCCCCGACTACAAGCACCATCGCACTGGCGAAGACAACGGCGATGCACATTTAAAGTCGCTGCTGCTGCATCACGAGACCACGCTGCCTGTGACCAAAGGCAGGCTCGATCTCGGCACATGGCAGCGCGTCTTTTACGCCGAGTTCGACGGTCAGCGCCGCAAGCGTGTCATCGTAAAGGTCCTGGGCGTGGAATAGCTGAGCTATTCCCCATCCGTCACCCTTCGCCACGAAGCGGTCGACGAGGCCGCACCCGTCCCGCTAAAATCAACCAACGTCCTCGGCATCACCACAAGATCCACGCGGCGATTCTGCGCTCGGCCTTCGGCTGTCTCATTGCTCGCCACAGGATGAAATTCAGCATAGCCGGCAGCCGACACGCGATCCGGCGGAATGAGCTTCATCTCCACAAACAGCCGAGCAATACGCGTAGCACGCGCCGACGATAGCTCCCAGTTGGAATCAAATTCCGCGTTATGAATGGGCACGTTGTCGGTGTGCCCTTCAATGCGCACATCGTATGGCTCGGCCCCCAGCTTTGCCGCAATCGTCCGCAGCGTCGGCGCCGCCTCCACCTTTGGAACCGCCGATCCCGAATCGAAGAACCCCGCCTCGCGCAAGCTGATCACGAGCCCATCGTGTCCCATCTCAAGCGCAATTGCGTGCGACGCCACCTGGCTCTCCAGCGTCGTAGCCAGTTCCCTTCGCAATCGTTCCAGATCCGCCTTTACCTGCGTCGGAGCAACTAACACCTCCTCCGACACGCCGCCTGTAGCTGCGCGCGATTGCCCGGCTCCAGAGACTCCGTTCGAATGATCCGCCCGTGCGTTTCCTGTAAACGTGCCGAGTGCACGAAATGCCGAATCGATCGCCTGCGAAACCTGCATGTGCTTCTTCTCGTCGGCGCGCGCAAAAGCGTAAAGAACTACAAAGAACGCAAACATCAGGGTGATGAAGTCTGCGTAGGAAACAAGCCAGCGGTCGTGGCCCACCCGGCTTCGCGGCACACGCGGATTCACGCGGCACGCTCCTTTTGCTCGCGTTTCGAGTCCTCAAAGAAACCGTTGAGCTTGATCTCCAGCATGTGCGGATTCATGCCCTCGAGAATCGAAATCACGCCCTCAAGCATCATTTCGCGGCGCCGATGACCCTCCCGGATGCGGATGCGCATCTTCCCCGCAAAGGGCAGGAAAAAAAGATTGGCAATACCCACACCGTAGATCGTCGCGACAAAGGCAACTGCAATTCCGCGGCCGACCTCCTGGATATCGTCGAGATGCTGCATCACCTGGATGAGTCCCAACACCGCGCCCAGAATGCCGATCGTCGGCGAAAATCCGCCCGCCGACTCAAAAACCGCGGGAAGTTTCTCTTCCTCCTCCGTGATGGAATCGAGGCTCACGCGCATGATCTTGCGCAAATCCGCAGGCTCTGTGCCGTCCACTGCCAGCATCAACGTCTGCTTCAGGAAGGAATCCTGAATTGCGGCCAGGTCCGCATCAAGTGAGACCACCCCGTTCCGCCGGGCCTTGTTCGCAAAGGCAACCAGCTGGCGAATCAGCTGCGCATCCTGCTTGCGCGGCGCCGCGAACAGATGAGCAAGACTGCGAAATGCGGCCGCAACCGTGGTGAATGGAAATTGCAGCAATACAGCGCCAAGCGTGCCACCAAAGACGATCAGCGCCGCAGTCGGCTGCAGAATCTGGCCGATGTTGCCGCCTTCGATCGTCAGCCCGGCCAAAATGCCGGCAATTGCCAGAAAAACGCCGCCAATGCTCGCTTTATCCATTGTGCTTTCTATCAATCGTTCGCTGCGCAGTGCAGCTCTACTTCTTTTCGACTGAAGACAGGGTTGGTTGCGGCGCGTCGCTCGTCGACACGCTCGCCAGATCGATGCCCGCTAATCCCGCTGCTCGCTCAAGCTCGTCGAAATTCCTCATGCGCCGCGCGACAACTGCCAACAGGCGCGCCCGGTAGGCCAGTATCCGCTCCACCACCTCGCCCATCTTTTCCCGCACAATCAGCTTTTCCCCGTTGATCAGCGTCAACATGGTGTCCGGCGAAGCCTCAGCCGTCTTGATTAGATCGCTGTTCAGCATCATGGCGCGGCCGTTCAGCTTGGTGAGTTCGATCATGGCGTTCACCTTCGCGAAAGTTATCGGCGCAATACTTTCAAGATTGATGAACGAAAGTAAGCCCGATGGAACTGTCCCCAATAGGACAGAAATCCTAGCCGCATAAAGTCCGCATAGGGTACGCCGAAAGAAAAGCCAGATGCGACGGTTCCACACCGAGAGCAGCGACCCAGGGTCGTTCAATGGGAAGCGCATCCGGAAATGAGCCGCAAATCACCGCATCCAACAAGGAGAACCCCATGTCCCTGGGTGTCTTAAATAACCTCTCCGCGGTGTATGCGGAGAACAATCTGAACAACACAAACAACAGCCTGTCGAAGACGCTGCAGCAGTTGTCTTCCGGTTCCCGCATCAATTCGGGGGCGGACGATGCTGCCGGCTTGTCGTTGGTCGACGGCCTGCAGGCCAACCAAACGGCATTGACACAGTCCGGAACCAATGCACAAGAGGGTGTCGGACTTCTGCAGGTGGCCGATGGCGCCCTCTCGCAGGTGACGAGCCTGCTCAACCGCGCTGTTACGCTGGCTACCGAAGTCTCCAACGGCACTCTCAATGGCTCGCAGGAAACAGCGGCGAATCAGGAGTACCAGTCGATTCTCTCCGAGGTGAACAACATCGGATCGACGACCACCTATAACCAGCAAACTGTCTTCGGCGGCTCGGATGTAGGCATCTACACCGGTGACTCTTCTTCAGCAAGCGCCTCGGTCGACAGCCTTCACTTCGCTACAGTGTCTTCGTCAAGCGTGGGAGATGCCGGTGGCACGATGAACTACAGCGCAGGCCAGGGAGTCTTTATCGATCTGCAGACAGGCGCAGCGGGGGCGGCCGTAAACGGCTCGACAATCGTCAATCCTACCTCGGGAACCGCCGTGATGACAGTCAAGAACTGGAATCCTTCAGGCGCCGGCCAAGTGGTCACCAACACGATCAGCACCGATGCCGCCAACGAAACGGTCAATCAACTCATCAATCAAATCAATAGCTCGGGCCTGGGCGTCACGGCCAGTCTTGAGACCGCGGGCCAGGCGACGGGCGCGTCGGGCGCCACCACCCTGGACGAGGGCATCGAGATCCGGGGCAACGTGGAACAAGGAACCACTCCAAGTTCCGCAAACCCGCAAACGGAAATCACGAACACTGGGATCGGCCAGGAAGTTGCGGCTAACACTCTGACCAGCGCAACGCTCAATGCCTTTGCCGCATCAGGCACTGGGAGCGCGATGATCAGTTACAGCTCGAGCCAGTCCGGATTTGCCAACCTCACTACCTATGACTTGTCGAGCCAGTCGAACGCAGAAAGCGCGTTAAACGTGCTCAACAAGGCAATCACCGACGTCGCGGCGCAGGACGGCTATATCGGCGCTCAGATCAACACGCTGAACTCGGTCAGCAATGTGCTCAGCACCCAGCAGGAGAACGTCCAGGCTGCCCAGAACGCAGTGCAGGCCACCGACTATGCGTCAGCGTCCTCCAACATGTCGAAGTACGAAATCCTGAGCCAGACCGGCATCTCGGCCCTGGCACAGGCCAACAGCGTGCAGCAGGAAGTGACCAAGCTGCTGCAATAACGGGCCCCGCGCAAGCAGCATGAACACAGGAAGGGCGTCCGCGGGGGCGCCCTTCTTTCTCGATCCTAATCATGATTCCTGCACAGTTAAGAAATTCCTCATCCCCGCCGATAACCGTTGGTTGATCGGCTGCTTTGAATGAACAAGGAGAATCCAATGGGCACTGTCGGGCTGAGCTTCGGGTCGCCAACGAGCGGGGCGGGATTCAACGTCAGCTCGACGGTGGCTGAAATCATCGGCAACCTCCAAAATGTCGAAACGCCCTGGAAGAACCAGCTCACGGCCCTCGAAAGCCAGGACTCGGTGATCTCGAATCTTGGCACGCTGTTCTCGAATCTCTCCAACGACATGAGCTCGCTGACCGACTTTCAGGGAGTCATGGCGCAAAAAGAGGGCTCGAGTTCCGACACAAATGTGCTCGATCTGACAGCGGCCACTTCGGCAGCGGCAGCGGGAACACATACCGTCACCGTGACCAATCTCGCCCAGACTTCGAGCGGCTACCTCGACGCGATTACCAACTCTTCCGACACGCTCTCCGGCTCCATCTCCATCCAGATGGGCAATGGAACCACCCAGAACGTCGTCATCGGCGCGGCGCCCAGTTCGCCGGCCGCCAACACCATCTACACCGGCAGCGGCAAGAACACGCTCGCCGATCTCGCCAGCGCCATCAACTCGGCCAACCTGGGTGTCTCGGCGAATGTATTGACCGATTCCACCGGGTCAAGCCTCAGCCTGGTTTCCCACACATCCGGCGCCGCGGGCCAGTTGACCATCACATCGAATCTGACCGATCCGAATGCTGTCACCTCAACCAACACCACCGGCACGCTCGGCTACAACTCCGGCGTGACAGGCGAGGATGCGCATCTCACCATCGATGGCGCGCCCCTCACCAGCGCGTCAAATACCGTCAGCAACCTGATTCCCGGCGTGACCTTCCAGCTCCTTGCACCCAGCCCAACCGAATCCGGCGGCAGCCTCGAGCAGGTACAGGTCGTCATCGGCAACGACAACTCCGGCGTTGAAAGCACGGTCAACCAGTTCGTCAGCGATTACAACGCGCTTGTCAGCGCCATCAATACGCAGGAAGGCAACACCAGTTCCGGAACGCCGGAGCCGTTATTCGGTTCTCCGACACTCTCACTTCTCCAGGGAGAGTTGCTGGGCAGCCTGAATACGCAAAGTCCCAACGGATATCTCGACGCCATCTCTGCCACCGCCGGTACAACGCTCTCCGGATCCATGACCATCCAGGTTGGCGACGGCACCACAGAAAATGTAGTCATTGGCGCTGCTCCAGGTTCTCCCGCGGCCAACACCATCTACACCGGCTCGGGAAGCGACTTCAACACGCTTTCCGGTCTGGCGAATGCCATCACCGCGGCCAACATCGGCGTCACAGCCGGAGTTTCAACAAGCAACGGAGAATCCACCCTTACGCTCACCTCCCAGACCGCCGGTTCCAGTGGCACACTCGCCGTGACCTCGGCGATTGTTGCCAGTACTCCGGCGGCACTCACCTTCACCGATTCGGGATACACCAGCACCACTGCAGATAGCGGGACAGTCGGCACGATCGCAAATGCCGGCGATTCGCTCTCCGGCTCCATCTCCATTCAAATCGGCAACGGAAGCGAAGAGAACATCCTCGTCGGCGCCGCTCCCAACTCTCCCGCGGCCAACACCATCTACACCGGCAGCGGAGCGGACACGTTGACGGACGTGATGAATGCAATCAACAATGCAAACCTTGGCGTCAATGCCGCTCTGACCACTGCGGGAACCGGAATCACGCTTACTTCGCTGCAGATCGGCTCGGCAGGCGCGCTCTCGGTCACGTCGAATCTCGCCGACACCACAAGCCCGACGGATACAACTCTGAACTACAACAATTCGTCCGACATCAGCAGCCTTACTGCTCTCGGCATCAGTGTCAACAATGACGGTTCGCTCACCTACGATGCCAACACTCTCGACTCCCTGCTCAACACCGATTACAACGGCGTCGTCGGATTCTTCCAGAATGCCAACAGCTGGGGACAGACATTCTCCAACATGCTTGATAACTCCGGCACCAGCTCATCAACGGGCATTTTGAGTCTCGCGCAAAGCGCAAACAGCTCGGTCGAATCCACGCTGAATGCCGAGATTTCGAAAGAACAGAGCTATATTTCCGCGCAGCAGTCCAGCCTCACATTAGAACTGAACAGCGCCAACGAGATCATGCAGCAGCTGCCGACGCAGCTCGAAGGCATCAACGAGCTTTACTCGGCAATCACCGGCTACGACCAGAACATCAACGGGTAAGAGGCGGCGGGGGATGGGCAGTTATCGGGAACACGTGCTGGACGGGGCGTCGGCGGTCGATCTTGTCGTGGCGCTCTATGACGGAATCATTCGTTTCCTGTATGCGGCGATCGAGGCGGTCGACCGCGGCGATACTGAGGGTCGCCGCGCTGCGGTCAAGCGCGCGCTCGATATCATCATTCACCTGCAGGCACGCCTGCGTATGGATGTTGGCGGCAAACCGGCACAATCTCTCAGCGAATTCTATGCTTCCGTCTTCGCCGAAATCCTGAAAGCGTCGCAGGGAGCTTCAAAGCAAAGATTCGAGCACGCCATCGACTGCGTGCGTAACGTGCGCGATGCCTGGCGCGAGATCGCGCGAAATCCAAACGCCGATTCGGGCGCGCCCAAGATGGTTCCAATCGCCGAACCCGCATCCGGTCCGGGTGCCGGATCGAACTGGACAGCCTGAGCAGACAATAAACGACGCCAAGCAGACCGGAAGCGCCCATTCGACCCGCCTGCAAATTGACTGCTCGTGAGTGCCGGCAGCTGTGCAATCCTATCCTCGCGAGCCTGCCTCAAAATTCCGCGGCGGGAATCTGTGTTGCACGATGAACAAACGAAAATGCCCAATTGAAGTGCTGGCCGTCGCCTGGCTTTACATTTTGGTCGGGACGCTTGGCCTTGTCCGTCACTTTCCCCGCGCCTTGGTTTTTCACTGGGACGACATTTGGATCCTGCTCACCGAACTCCTCGCTGTCATCGCGGGAGTCTTCATGTTGCGCGGCCATAACTGGGCGCGCTGGCTTGCGGTCGCCTGGATCCTCTTCCACGTGGCAATCAGCTGGCCGGTGGTTCGCCAGCTTGTTGTCCATTCGGTAATCACCATATTGATTGTCGCCCTGCTGTTCCGCCGTGATGCGCGGCAGTATTTCACGAGCGGCCAGCCCTCCGCCGGCGCAGACTAATCCGCCATCGATCACACTCGTTCTCTGACCGCGTGAAAAACGGATCACCGTGCCCCATCCATTCCGCGCTTTTTGCGGAAAGGGTGGGAGACCACCAAACCCTCACGTACGGAATTCATACGAGCAGAAGGCTACGCCGGAAGAGCCAGCAGCGCGCCTGCTGAACGGCTAACTTGCTAACTCGCTAGCCCGCTGGCTTGCTGCCTTCACCCTGCCACCGTCAGCTCCTCTTCGAGCTGCTGCTTCTGGTAGAGGCTGGCGTAGTAGCCATCGAGGGCGAGCAGTTCGTCGTGCCGGCCGATTTCAACGATGCGTCCTTTGTCGAGAACGGCGATGCGGTCGGCATTGCGCACCGTCGACACACGATGTGAGATCAGAATCGTTGTCGTATTCGCCGTGTAGTTGCGCAGCCCGCCCAGAATACGCTCCTCCGTATAGGTGTCCACGCTCGCCAGGGCATCGTCGAGAATCAGGATTGCCGGGCGCCGCAGCAACGCGCGCGCGATGGCAGACCGCTGCTTCTGGCCACCGGAGAGCGTCACGCCGCGCTCGCCGACCATTGTCTCGAACCCCTGCGGAAACTCCTCGAACTCCCGGCGGATATGCGCAGCGCTTGCGGCCTCAAGAAGCTCTTCGGCAGTGGCGTTCGGCGCGCCGAACTTGAGATTTTCGCGAAGCGTCTCGCTGAAAAGGAACGTCTCCTGCGGAACCATGCCGATGTTGCGGCGCAGCACAGCAAGCGGATATTCGCGCACGGGGCGGCCATCGATCAGCAGCGAGCCCTCAGGTGCATCGTAGAGCCGGGTAATCAGGTTCACCAGCGTCGACTTCCCTGAACCTGTGGGTCCGACAATGGCCAGGCTCGACCCCGCCGGAATTTCGAGCGAAATGTCACGCAAAACCGGCATCGCGCTCGGGTCGTCGCCATAGCTGAAGTTGAGATTGCGGAATTCGATCGCCCCTTCTAGCCCGTGCTCTGCTCCAAGAGATAAAACCGCGGAGCGGTCATCAATAGTCGGCTCGGCTTTGAGCAGCTCGTCGATACGCTTCACCGACGCGGTTCCTCGCTGGAAGATATTGATCACCCATCCCACGGCGATGATCGGCCAGATGAGCAGGATCATGTACGTGCTGAACGCCACAAACTGGCCGACATTGATCCGATTGGCGAGAACCAGGTGACCGCCAACCAGCAACGTGATGATCATTGAAACGCCAAGGATGAACTCGAGCGTCGGCCAAAGCATGCCCATCAGCCGCACCAGCCGGAGCGCCCGGCCGATGTACTGGCGGTTAAGCCGTTCGAAGAGGCCGATCTGCGACTCTTCGCGTGCGAAGGCACGAATGAGCCGCACGCCTGAGTAATTTTCCTGCGCCTGCGCGGAGATATCGGAGAAGCTGGCCTGGATGCGCTCGAAGCGCTCGTGAATCTTGCGGCCGAGATACTGCACCACGATGCTCGCCAGCGGCGCGGGCGCCAGTGCGACCAGAGTCAGATAAGGACTGATATGCAGCATGAACACCAGCGCGAAGATGCTGAGGAAGATCGTGTTCACGCTGTACATGAGCCCCGGTCCCAGCAGCATGCGTACGGCATTCAGGTCGTTTGTCATGCGCGCCATGATGTCGCCGGTGCGGTATCGCTGATAAAAACCGGAGTCCTGCGTCTCCAACTTGCGGAAGAGATCGTTGCGCAGATCGAATTCGATTTCGCGCGAGATGCCGATCAGGATCCAGCGCTGCGCATACATGAATACGCCCTTCACCAGGTTGATGCCAACCAGCAGCAGCGCAAGCTCCAGGATGAGCCGCTTCGTCGATCCTTGCGCAATCTTGTTGACAGCGATTCCCAGAACGCTTGGGAATTGGACCGCGACAATGTTCGTCGCCACGCACGCCAGTACGCCACGCACGTATCCCCAGCGGTAACGGCGCATGTAGCTGTAAAGCGGGGCGAGTTCACCGAGCATAACTTTATTGTACCGGGGTCGTTGTTGGACCCGGAAATTCGAGGGCGACCTCTCTGCTGGCCGACTGGTAATCTAGCGCTTACGGCATGAAACGAATCCTGAAATACCTGCACAATGTCAGAAAGCCGTTGACCGCCAATTCAATCCGATGTCAGGATGGGTGCACCTTAGTGGCCGGCAGGAGGAGCGATGATTTCCGCAAAAATCGCTTACCGCCTTGTCCAGAGGATTCTGTTGGGGGCGAGTGCGGGTACTGCGGTTGCTGCACAGGGCGCGCCGGTCCACGCAATGTGGGTGTGGAAGAGCCCGACAGTGCTGGCCCAACCGAATGCGGCGCAAAACTTGATGGCCTTTTGCCGCGCGAACGGCATCAACGAAATATACATATCGGTCTACGGCACTATGGACGCAACCGGGCAGGTTCGCCTCGACCAATTGATTGGGATCTTGCATAACGGAAGCGTCAGGGTCGATGCACTTTTCTCCAGCACCGACGCCGACGAAGGAGGTGCTCACCTGCAGAAACTGCTCGGCGAGGTGCAGGCGATTGAGACCTTCAACCAGAAACATCCCCAACAGAAATTCGACGGCATCCATCTCGACATTGAGCCGCAGCAGCGGCCGGAGAACAAAGGCTCCGGCAATCTCGCGTTTTTGCCGGGACTCGTCAACGCGTACACCCAGGTAAAGCAACTCTCGGCAAAGGATGGACTGCCGGTGAATGCGGACATCCAAACCAAGCTGCTGAAGGGCAGTGCCGATCAGCGCAAGATGCTGCTCACTGCGCTGCCGGCAATGACGCTGATGCTCTACGAATTGAGCAGTCCGACAGACGGCCAGAGCACGGACGCGAAGGAATCCAAACTACGCAGCGAAAGTCAAAAATACCTGCAAATGGCGGAGGAAGGACTGGACGCGGCCCAACTCGCCAGGATTGCCATCGGCCTGCGCACGCCGGATTATGGCGACCTGCTCCCACTGATGCCCCAGGTGCTCGATCAAGCCAACGGAGCCGACCCTATTTATGCCGGTCGGGCGCGCCACTCCTACAACGACGTGCTACCAACTGCCGGGTCCGCGAGCCCCAACTGAGCGACGCGGCGCGCCGATCCCTGTTCCCCTGTTCCCTCGGTCCCTTGTACCCTGCTTTTCTACGTCGGCGTTCTCAGCAGCAGGTATCCGCCCACCAGGCCAAACAACACATCGGCCGACCATGCCGCCATCACCGGCGGCAGGTAATTCACATTGCCCATGGCCTCAAACAGGCCCCGCACTACCCAGAATGCGAGAGCTACGCCAATGGCTACGGCGACGCCGGTAAATGAGCCTCGGCGGCCCATGGAAAGCGCAAAAGGAATGGCAAGCACTGCCATGGCTACTGCGATCAGCGGATACGAGAGCTTATCCCATAGCGCAACGCGCAGTCGCATGGTGTCGAATCCGCTCTGGCGTAAGTCCCGGATGTAATGGTCCAGCTGGCCAAAGTTCATTTCCTGCGATTCCAGATCTTCCTTTTGGAAGTAGCTGGGCGGCTCATGAATCTCGGTAAACGACGTTTTCAGAAAGTCGCGGTATTGAGTCACGGTTCCGCCGTCGATGTCGCGCACCCAGCCGTTCTCAAAGCGCCACGAGCCGGAATCTGCATCCCACACGGCGCGGGCCGCAAAAATGCGTCGCGTGAGCGAAAACGTCACGGGGTCGACCTCGAAGACAGAGAGATTGGCAAACCGTTGCGCGTTGGGATCGAAGAACTGGTAATAGAAGATGCGATCCGGCTCGCCTGCTCGCGATTGGCCGAAGATCCACGTTTGCTCGGGATGCAGGTAGGTTTGCGGCGGGCGGCCCTTGATCACATTGCGCAGCGCTTCCTGTCTGCGGTTCGCCCGCGGCAGATAGTACTGGTCGAAGAGAAATAGGCAGACAGCGAGACACGCAGCAATCGAGACAATCGGAACCACCAGCCGGTACAGGCTGATTCCCGTGGCCTTGATCGCGATGATTTCACTGTTGCGGTTCAGCACGCCGAATTCAACCAGCGCTGCTATCAGCACCGCCAGGGGTGCGATCTGGTAGAGCAGGCTCGGGGCAAGATTCAGCAGATAGTCCCCAACGATCGACAAGTGAATGTGATTGCGCAGGATGTCGCCCACCAGGTCGAAGAATGTGAAGACGACCATCAACAGCAAAAACCCTGCAAGCACCAGGAAAAACATGGTGAGGAACTCGCGGACGATGTACTCATCGAGAATACGCGGAAAAATGCCGCGCGCGATTTTCCGTTGTCCTCCCGGCTGGATTTTCTTGATCAGTCCGCTCAACTGAAAGCCGTTTGCAGGAACCGGCGCTTTCAGTCTCGGCAGCCGCGATGTCCATGCCGCAATGGAACCGATAATCTGTCCGCCAGTGGCCATCTGCCACAACAAAAAGACGCCGGCCGCAGTAAACAGAATGTTCGCTGACCATACGGCGAGAAACGCAGGCAGATGGCTTTGATGGCCGAGCGCAATGCCGGTCGATGAGAGGAAGTAATAAACAAAAACCAGCAGGATCGTAAAGACAAATCCCGAACTCTTTCCGCCGCGCCGCGATGCCGCGCCCAGAGGAACACCCACCAGCATCAGCACCAGGCACGAAACCGGAAGTGCGATGCGATTGTGCATCTCGATCAGCAGCCGCTTCTGGTCCGGCGTGCCTCGCGTTTCCCTGATCCGCTGAAAGAGCGCTCCCATCGGCATTGCGTACATCGCGGTATCCACGCGCCCCAGATGCACATCGCTCTGTTGGCTCAACTGCAGCGGCATGTCGGTCGTTACGAACGTCGAGATGTTCGACTGGCCCGGCTGGTCGGCGACTGTTTCGTCGCGCTGGCCGTTGCGCAGCCGCATCAACAGCTCCTGCGTGTTGTCTGACACCACCGACGCCGACGCCGCCGTGATAATCACTGGGTTCGCACTGTCCGACACATCGGCCATGAAAACTTGCCGCCAGTTTGCCGCTCCGGTCCCTGATCGCACGTCCTGCACGTACAGCACGGAGTTGCGAAAGTCCTCGTAGAAGACGCGCGGCTGAATCTCGTAGGAGGCCTGCGAGCTGGCCAGCGTCTGCTCCATCTCGATGATGGCCTGGTTGGCGCGTGGCGCCAGGAAGAGCGAGTTGCCGAGCCCCAGAATCGTTCCGCCAATCGCCAGGATCGACGCAACCCGCACAAAGTAGCCGATGCCCAGCCCTGAAGCGCGCATGGCAATGATCTCGCTGTCGGCGGCCAGCCGGCTCAGACCCAGCAGCAATCCCCACAACACTGCCATGGGAATCGTGAACTTGAAGATATTCGGCAGCGTGAAAAGAAAGACTTGAGCCACATCCGCCCACGTGGAGCTGCTCCGCACCACGACCTCAAGGATGTGCGGCAGATTCGGCATGAACAGAATGAACGTGAAAAGCGCGCACCCGATCAGCGTGAGGGAAAGAATCTCGCCGAGAATGTATCGCGTGAGGATGCGCACGAAAGGGCCTTGACGTTAGTTTAGCTTGGCAGGCATGGGTCAAATGACTCAGAGCGCCGGTCTCGAGACCTGGGGTCCCCACGGACAGATTTTTCGTCCGTGGGGTGGAGATCGGCTGTCGTGCGGGCCTCCAGACCCGCGCGCGCAAGCTCCGGTGGTTCGCAGTCACAGTTGCCGGGGCTGCCATCTCCGCAGCCGCAGGCTGTTTCCCAGAACGCACACCGAGCTCAGCGCCATCGCTGCCGCTGCGAGCCACGGCGTCAGCAGAAGATGAAACACCGGATACAGCAGTCCTGCCGCAAGAGGAATGCCCAACAGGTTGTAACCGACAGCCCATCCGAGGTTCTGGCGCATTACATGCAGCGTGTCGCGAGCCAGCGCCAGCGCGGCGGGAATCGCCGCCGGCTGTGCGCGCAGCAGAAGCACGTCGCCCGCCTCCTGCGCCAGGTCGGCGCCCGAGCCCATCGCAATGCCACCATCGGCTTGCGCCAGTGCGGCCGCGTCGTTCATGCCGTCGCCCACCATCGCCACGCGCAGCCCCGACTGCTGCAGTGCGCGGATGCGCGCCAGCTTCCCGGCCGGGTCGAGACTTGCTTCGACCTCCGTAATGCCGGCTTCGCGAGCGATCGGCTCAGCGGCCGCCGCGGTGTCGCCGGTGAGCATCACCACGCGCAGCCCTGAAGCACGCAGCGCGGTGACAGCCTCCGGCGCGTCGGGCCGTAGCTGATCGCGCGCATCGAAATACCCCGCAACCGCTCCGTCCAGCGCCATCCACAGCCGCGTCACGCCCGGCTCCGGCGCCGCGAAACCTCCAGGCATCGGAATCCCGAACTCTCGCAGCATCGCCTCGTTACCCAGCACGCATTCGTGCCTCTCGACGCGCGCCGTTAGTCCGCGCCCCGGCACGATCTGCACATTCTGTGCTGCCTCCCACTGGAGCCCGTCCTCTTGCGCCGCACAAGCAATCGCATGCGCCAGCGGATGATTCGACCGCTCCTCCGCCGCCGCCGCCATCCGCAACAATTCCCGGTTCCGCTGGTCCTCTTCTCCCCTGGTATCTACATCCCTGGTCCCTACGTCCCTCGCCCCTGGTCCCTGTTTTTCCGTCCCCTTGTCCCCTTGTCCCCTTGTTCCCTGCCTTACCAACACTGGCCGTCCCACCGTGATCGTTCCCGTCTTGTCGAGCACGATTACATCCAGACGGGCCAGCCTCTCCAGCGCTTCTCCCCCCTTGAAGAGCACGCCAAGCTGCGCCCCGCGGCCAACAGCCACAGTCAGCGCCGCAGGCACGGCTAGTCCCATCGCACAGGGGCACGCAATCACCAGCACGGCCACCGTGTTGGCCAGCGCCAGTTGTAGGTTGTGCGCAACCACGATCCAAACCACAAACGTGACTGCCGCCAGCGCCAGCACGACGGGGACAAAGATGGCGCTGGCCCGGTCGGCGAGCCGCTCCATCGGCGCGCGCGAACTCTGCGCCTCGTCTACCATGCGCGCAATCTGCGCCAGCACCGTCGCTTCGCCCAGCGACTCCGCGCAGCAAACTACCGCCCCGTCGTAGTTGAGCGAACCCGCCAGCACGCGTCCGCCAGTTTCCCGTTCGAGCGGCATCGACTCTCCGGTAAGCATGGACTCATCGACCGTTGTACGGCCCTCGACCACAACCGCATCCACCGGGAATCGCTCGCCGGGAAGCACGACGATCTCGTCGCCGATCCTCACTTCCGCAATCGGCACAATTGTCTGAACGCCATCCACAACGCGGCGCGCCGTAACTGGCCGCAACCTCGAAAGAGCGTCGAGCGCGCTCATAGCGCTTCGCTTGGCCCGGCCTTCCAGGCTCTTACCCAATAAAAGAAAACCAATAATTAAGAGAACTGCGTCGAAATAAACCTGCCTTCCCGGCGCGGGGACAACCGTCGCATACGCCGAGTAAATGAATGCCACCGCCGTCCCCAGGCTCACCAGCGTATTCATATTCGTTGCGCCGTGCCGCAGTGCCCGGATCGCGCTCGCATAGATGCCTCGCCCCGCCCATGCCACCACAATCGCAGTAAGTACAAGCAGACTCCAGCGCAACACGTCAGCCGGGATCGCATACAACCACGGCAGAGCGTGCATCAGCCAGCGGTCGGCGGCACTCATTTCGTCGCCCAGCGGCATGGCCAGCAGCATCGCCGCGGCGCCGGCCGCCAGAGTCACCCACGCCCTCGCGGGCGATCCCGCCGCGTCCAGCGCCCGCTCCGCCGCGTCACTCGCCTCGCCGGCACGCGGCAGGACCGCGTCATACCCTGCGCTGCGGATGGCTTCCACCAGCTTTTCCGGTTGCGCCAACGCTGGATCGAAAACTACGCTCGCGCGATGAGCCATCAGGTCCACACGCGCTTGCTCCACGCCTGCCGTCCCGCGCAGCGCCTCTTCCACATGGTGCTGGCACGAGGCACACGTCATGCCCAGAATTGGAAGTGTGAGCGTTTCGCGAGCGGCCGAGGTCACAGAATATCCCCGAGATCAGGCTTTATGATTCCAGATGCGCGACGAATCCGGATTTTGCAAGTGCCTCAACCACGAGATCGATAGGCGCCGGCTCCTGGAAAAACGTAATCCGGGCAGCGCCAATGCGCACCTCGTTCACCACAACGCCGGGCACGGCGGCAAGAGCTTGATTCACGCGTCGCACGCACGAACCGCAATGCATTCCGTCGATCTTCAACGTGAACTCGGAGGAGCCTGTTGCTTGCATGTTTATTTGATGATAGCCGTATCCAGGCGATTCGTGCAGCGTCTCACATTGAGCGCGGGAACCATGCAATGATCGACAGGTTGGGTCGATGACGGACACATTGCAAAGGGAGTTCCCTTCGACCCCCCTCGTCGGCGTAGGAGCAGTAGTCGTGCACCAGGGCCGGGTGCTGCTGGTCCGTCGTGGACGCGAACCGCTCAAGGGCCGCTGGACCCTCCCCGGAGGCGTGCTCGAAGTCGGTGAGACACTGGCAGCCGGAGTTGCACGCGAGGTTCGGGAAGAAACCGGTTTAGAGGTCGAGGCCGTCGAACTGGTGGAACTCCTTGACCGGATTCACCGCGAGGAGAGGCAGGTTCGCTATCACTATGTCATCGCCGACTATCTTTGCCGCGTAAAAGGCGGAGAGCTGCGCGCCGCTTCAGATGCCGAGGCCGTGCAATGGGTTGAACGTGCGCAGTGGAACAGTCACAGCGCACTGCAACTCGATCCGATCACAGTGCGGGTGATTGAAAAGGGATGGCAACGAGCGCAGGCGCTGGGTGCTAAAGAGTACTAAAGGAATGAGAATGAAATTGGCAAGAAGGATTCTGTGGGGCACTCTCGTCTTGGCGTCGATCGTCGCTATTGGATTTCTGCTTCGTCCCGTCAGCTACTCAAATGCACTCCTGTATGTGCACGAAGACTTTTCCGGCATCGAGAGCCGTTACCTGCGCATTGAGGGAATTCGCGTCCATTACTTGTGTGAAGGTCCAAAAGACGGCCCTCCGGTTGTCCTCATCCACGGGCTGGGGAGCAATGCGGAAGACTGGCGCAATCTGGCGCCCTACTTTGTGAGCGCGGGTTTCCGCGTCTACATTCCCGATCTGCCCGGCTACGGCCGCAGCCAGAAACCCACGGGCTTCTCCTACTCCATCCACGACGAAGCCGCGGTCGTCGTCGAATTCCTCGATGCGATGGAATTGAAGCAGGTGGATCTGGGCGGATGGTCGATGGGCGGATGGATCGTGCAGCTCGTTGCCGCGGATCATCCCGAACGCGTGGCGCGCTTGATGCTCTTCGATTCGGTTGGCCTCAACATCCAGCCCACCTGGAATACGAACCTGTTCACACCGCAGAACACCAGCCAGCTGAATGAGTTGGATGCCCTTCTGATGCCTGACCCGCCAAGCATTCCCGGGTATGTTGCGCGCGATATCCTGCGCTGCTCACGCGAACACGGCTGGGTAATCCGGCGCGCGTTGGACTCTATGCTTTCGGCACAGGATGCCACCGACAATCTGCTGCCCGAACTCAAAATGCCGGTCCTGGTTGAGTGGGGACAGTTGGATCAGATCGCTCCTGTCGCGCAGGCTGAGAAAATCCACCAGCTGGTTCCGCAATCGCAGCTCGATATCTATCCCGGTTGCGGCCACCTCGCGCCACTGCAGTGCACAAGCCAGATGGGCCCCAAAGTCGTGCAATTCCTCAAACAGTAATATCCATTGCACTCTGTCTCCCCTTGAACGGCGAAAGCAGGTTGACTCCCTCCCATCCCCTCTGCGAGACTTTCGCCAATGGGGTACACGGGTAGGTTTGAATATGCCGCGGAGCGTAAGATTCGGCTCCGCAACAAAGGTTATTACCGGGTGCTCCATTGGCCCATTTGGATCTGGGTGTTTTTTCTCTCGCCCGGGCCCCTCACATTTGGCCTCTTCGCTCACGGTTTTCAGCTGTGGAACGCGCTTTGGCTCGCCGTTGTGCTGATCGGCACCGGCATCGCAGGCCTCTATGGCCAGTTGCCCGGCGTTGAGCCCGCCCCCTACATTCTCCGCTTCGACGAAGACCGGCCCAATCCGCTCTACAGGCGTGTCTGCTACACCTTTGCCTGGAACGCGGTGCTGAACTTCGCGCTGCTCAATCTGGCCGGGCTCGCAGCCGCAGCCATCACCGGCTCGTGGCACCTGAAGCAGATTTACCTCTATGCCTACTCCCCGCTGTGCGCCTTCATTCTCCTTCTGGGGATGCTAGGCAAGCTGCCGCGCGTAGGCCTCTCTACCAAGGGTGAAGGCACTGAGCGGCGATATTTCTACGGTTCAGTTTGGGCCGCAACCGCCTCCCAAACCATCCTTCTCGTCCTGTGGAAGGCCCTGCCTGAGACGCGCGAGGCGAACCAGATCAAGCTGATTGTGTATGTAGGAATGCTGGTAGCATTCGGGCTTGCTGCGTCGCGTGGCATACTCCCGCGCACCCGGCCGATCCTGCCCGGCGAACTCATGGCCGATTAAGCAAGCCACCAGCCGTGCCGCCAGCCTCCTGGCCCAAATGCACTCGTACCGCCGGTCTTCTGACCGGCTGTCGTGAGGGCCTCCAGACCCTCACTCGGCGCGTAACGCCTCTACCGCATTCACCCGCGCCGCCCGCGCTGCCGGCACCGCCGACGCAATGATCGCCGCGGCAAGAATCACAAACGCTGACGCGCCCAGCGCCAGCGCACCCGGCTGTCCAATGGCCGAAACATAACTTGCAGCGAGGCGCGTCAGAGCGATGCCGAGAACAGCGCCGGCGCCCACTCCAATCCCGGCCATCAGCAATCCATCAAACAGCACATCGGTGAGAATGTTCGAGGGCTGCGCGCCAAGCGCGATGCGAATTCCGAACTCGCGCGTCCGCACGCTCACTGAGAAGGCCAGCACGCCTGCCACGCCCACGATCGAGATCAGCAGTGCCACAGCTGCGAATCCGCCGAAGACGATTGCGTTCAGCCGGTCCGGCGTCAGCACTTCAGCGCGAACATCGCCCAGCGTCGCCGCGCGCTCCACCGGCTGATCGGCCGACATCTGGTGAATCAGCGACGTAATCGCCGGCACCAGCGCGTACGGATCCTGGTGCGCGCGCACAAACAGCCTGCCGCTCACCCACTCCTGGTCGACGGGTTGGTAGATGGTCTTGGCCGGAGCGGGAATGATGTTCTCGTCGTCGAAGTCGGGCACCACAGCCACGATCCGCCGCGGCTCAGGGCTGAGGCCGATGAACTTGATCACGCCGTCAGTCCACCACAGCGTGTGGTTCACGGCTTCCTGGCCGGGATAGAGCTCATTCGCCAGGCTCTGGCTGATGATCACTACCCGCTCATTGCCCTCCTTGTCGCCGTCGTTAAAGTCGCGCCCTTGCAAAATCGGCACGCCCATCGTGGCAAAGAATCCCGGCGAAACCGGTCTGAATTCCGCGCGAAATTCGTCTTTGCCGTCCTGTCGATGCGCGCTCTGCGCCGCAAACTGAAGAGTAATGCTCTGGCCTTGGCTGTCGCGCCAGGGCACGCTGAATCCTTCAGCCACGTTCTCCACGCCGGGCAGCGTGCTCACGCGTTCCTTTATCTCGCGATAGAACTCGCTCACCTGCGCTTCGGTCTTGCCGTAATTCATCACCGGCAGGTTCACGGCCAGCACATTGGCCGAGTCGAATGGCGGCCGCGTCTGCTCGAGCACGTAGAGCGTCTTCATCAACACGCAGGCGCCGGTGAGCAAAAGGAACGAAGCCGCAATCTGCGTGATGGCAAAGATGCGCAGCTTGCCATTGCTCGAGCCGGTCACCCGCACTCCCCGTCCGGTCAGGCTGTTTGTCGGCGCATCGGGCGACGGCAGCCTCGGAATGTACGCAAGAAAGAATGATGCAAGAACCGCCAGCGCCGCTCCGAACCACAGCAGGCTTGAATCGAGCGTAAGGTCGGCCGCGCGCACGCTGAAGCGTTGCGCATAATGGCCCAGCACCTTCACCATCGGCACTGCCAGCAACACTGCCGCCACAGTCCCGCTCCCGCACAGCACAAGGCTCTCGGCCAGCAGGCTGCGGCGCAGTACGGCCGGGCTCGCGCCCAGCGCCGCGCGGATGGCCAGTTCCGGCTCGCGCCGCACCGTGCGCGCCAGCACCAGGTTGGCCACATTCGAGCTGGCGATCACAAACAATAGGCCCGACGCCGCAAACAGTACCCACAAAATGGTGTTCGCGCGCGCATTAATCTGGTCGTGCATGCGCGTCACGCCGATCGTGAAGTGATCTTCAGGCTTGTAAACCTCGGGATGCGCCTGCGTCATCGCCGAGTACACTGTATTCAGCTCAGCGCGCACCTGGTCCAGCGTCGCGCCCGGCGCCAGCCGACCGAACACCTCAGTCATCCGATGTTCGCGCCCTTGCACCATGGTGGCCGAAAGATGATGCGGGCTGGTCACTACGTTGGCGATAATCTCGGTTTCCACGGGGTACGGAACCGACGGCTCTAGCACTCCCACCACTGTCGCCGTGCGCGCGCCGCTATAGCTTTCGAGGCGCACCACTTTGCCCAGCACGTTGGGATCGGAGTGCAGCGAGTCGCGCCAGAACTTATACGTGAGCACAATCGCGCCGGCAGCATTGGGCCCGTCGTCCGCCTGCGTCAGCAGCCGGCCCAGCACCGGCCTCAGGCCCATCACCTCAAAATAATTGCCATCCACCACGCCCGCCGGAATCTCGCGCGGTGTGCCCAGGCCCACGATCGTGAACCCGATCTCAGAAAAAGTGCCCAACTGCGTAATGGTCTTCAGGTTCGCGCCGATGTCGTGAATCTCGGGCACCGAGAAGGTCGCGTTGGGAATTCCGATGCCTGGCGCGCTCTGCCGCAGGTACAGCAACTGGCTCTCATTCTGGTTGGCCAGCGGCCGCAGCAGCACCTCGCGCACCACGCTAAAGATTGCGGCGTTGGCCCCGATGCCCAGAGCAAGCGTGAGCGCAATCGTGATCCACAGAGCGGGAACGCGTGCCAAAGAGCGCAGGGCGATTTTCAGATCGCGCAGGAAGGACATTTCTTTTAAACCTCCAACGTGGGGAACTGGGGCTGAACCTTTGCTGCATGGCAAGCTCGGAGGAAGCTTGACGAATATGTTGATATCAACTAGTCTTCTCCCGTGTCAAGTGCAAAGGCGCTCTCCTATGAAACTACGCTGCTCGTGCGGGACCAATGCCTTGGCCTCCATGTGCAGCGCGCAGCCCGCGCCCTGGGCCGCAAATTCGACGATGCCTTTCGTCCATTGGGCCTGACCAACGGCCAGTTTTCCCTGCTCATGTCGTTGAATCGGCCCGAGCCGCCGCCAATGGGACCGGTCGCAAGCCTGCTGGCCATGGATCGCACCACGCTCACCGCGGCCCTCAAGCCGCTTGAGCGCCGCGGCCTCGTCCGCGTTGCAAAGGATCAGAACGATCGCCGCAGCCGCACACTCATTCTGACTGCAAAAGGCAGGGGCCTTCTCGCCCGCGCCGCGCCGATATGGAAACGCACCCACGCTGAAATCGAGCGCAATCTCTCCGCCGCAAAGCTCGATGAACTGCGCGCCGGCCTGATAGCCGTTTCATAAACCCGATGGCGCTCCAGTAACTTCACTCGGGCCTGCACTCCCCCCGCGCTACAATTCCCTCGTAGCATCCCCAGGCTCCGCTCTCGACGGAGGACCAAGGCCATGAAGCTGAAACTCTCTCGTTTCGCGGCTGCGCTTCTTCCCGTCTGCTTTCTCTCTGCGCAGCAACCAGATCCGCAGACCTTTCAGCAGCCGCAGCCTGAAGGGCAGCCGCAGCCCGTCCCCGGTGGCTCGCATGGGCCCAGTCCCGAAGCCATGCGCCAGATCGCCGAGCAATGGCGGAGCATGCGCGAGCACACCAACGCCATCAACGACCTCGCCGCCCACATCCATTCGCCCGATGACGCCTGCAAACTCGTCGATCTCGTCGCCGCCGAATTCTCCAAGGAGCTTCCACCCAGGTGGGCCACACGGTCCATCCGCAGCCGCATTGTCCGCGCAGAGTACGAATCCGCCTACGATCCCGGCGCGCTCATTCCCGAACAGCACGTCGCTGATGCCTGGAACGACTATCTGCAGAAAATCGGCGCGCCGCAGGAGTCCTACGTTACCGCGGCTGAAATCCACACTCTGCGCGACACCTACTACGTCACCTCGCAGCTCTCCTGGGTTCGCGGCAATCAGAACGTCTGGACGGTCCCAACATCTACGCCATCGGCCAGGACGGCAAAGTCGCCAATGGCTGCCGCGCTATCGAGGTGCTCAACATTCTCTGGCAGCTCGCCAACCAGCCCGAGCTCCTCCAGGGCACACGCGAGCTGGTCAGAAAGGGCCAGCTATGGTCCGACATGGTCAGGAATCCCTCGAAACCGCCCGCGCCCGGTTCGGAAAAGGGCTACGCCACCGTCCGAGTGGTACAGGCGCCGCCAAACCCAATCGAACAGGCTGCCCAGCATTACATGCACGATCACGGCGCCCGCGCCTTCAACAACGCCATCGAAGGCATCCTCCAGGATTTGTTCGCAAGCTGAGATCGGTTCGACCTTTGATGTCCGCCTGATCGTGGCGCCGAACTTCAGCCCATGGCCCCCAAGAAGCGCCTTTGGTTCTTGGGGTGGTAGTCCGGCCGTCATGGTGGCCTCCAGACCCCTACCTCGCGTTCCGATACAATTCCCGCGTGACCGACTTCCGCACCATCAAAGATGCCAAAGATTTCCTCGCCGACCGAATTGCCGCTGAGGCCGCGCGTGAAAATGTTCCTCTCTCCGAAGTCGAACGCAAGATGCTCTATTGGTCTGAAACTGATTGGACGCTATCCGATAAGAACGAGGTCGGGGAGGAATTCGAACGGGAATACGACCAGAAGGAATACGAGCAAAAGATTGCCCGCCTCATCGCCAACATCGTCGTCGACCGACATCGCCTGGACGCCGTCGAAGAAGAGAAGTGGGATGCAGCGGTCGCCAAGCTGAGCGACGGCGACCACTATCTGTCAGTGTTGATCGGTAACGTTCATCTACCGAGCGGCGGCTTTGTTCCGATGTTCTACATGCCCACGATTCGGCCCAAAAATGACTTTCTGAAGCTCCTGCTCACGGCCTTTTTGCTCGTTCCCGTCTTCATCGGGCTCGCGGCGCTCTCCGACCGGTTTTTCGCATCCAGATTCTGGTTATCAACAGGATGGAAAATTCCTGACCGCGACAAAGACATCTTGCCCTTGGTCATTCTCACGGCCATCTACTTTTTCGGCACGAAGATCTCGAAGACCATCCGGGCGCGATCGAACCGGCTCTAGCCGGATAAATATATGACAAGACAAGATTTATCTATGGGGATTGAGCAAAAAGTCAAACTTAGAGACCGCGGCGCGGCGGGTGGAAACCTTGCCGGCATGATCAGGGATGTCCCGGCCTGATCGTCCGCCGTTGCCGGCGGATCACGGATACTTCGTTGCGTGATCTAAATCACACTTGAGGGTGCCGCGCGAAAGGTATAAGAAGGTTGCTATGTGTCTCGCGATTCCCGGCAAGGTGGAAGCGATCTCGAACAACGGCCTCATCCGCATGGGCCGCGTCAACTTCGGCGGAGTAGTGAAGAACGTCTGTCTTGACTACGTGCCCGAGGTCGAAGTTGGCGACTACACCATCGTCCACGTCGGCTTCGCTCTCTCCAAAATCGACGAGGCTACCGCTGAACAAACCTTGGCCGATTTCCGCGCGCTTGGCGTGCTCGAAGAAGAGCTGGCGAGCGAGGAAGAAGCCTTCGCGCGCGCCGCGAATGGCCCTCAATCGAACTGTCCCGACGGAAGTTGCGATCGAGCGAGTCAGCAAGTCAGCGAGTCAGCGGGTCAGCAGACCGATTCCAAACCGCAATGAAGTATCTTACTGAGTTTCGCAACGGTGAAATCGCTCGAACGCTTGCGCGGGAGATCCACCAGGTGACCACGCGCCCCTGGAAGATCATGGAAGTCTGCGGCGGGCAGACGCACTCCATCATCAAGAACGGCATTGACCAGATGCTTCCTGCCGGAATCGAAATGGTGCACGGTCCCGGCTGCCCGGTCTGCGTCACTCCGCTTGAGCTCATCGACAAGGCCCTCGCAATCGCCGCGCAGTCAGGCGTCATCTTTTGCTCGTTCGGCGACATGCTGCGCGTGCCCGGCACAGACCGGGATCTCTTCCAGGTGAAGGGCGCTGGCGGCGATGTGCGTGTGGTCTATTCGCCGCTGGACGCAGTTGAACTCGCCCAAAAGAATCCTGACAAGCAAGTGGTCTTCTTCGGCGTCGGCTTTGAGACCACTGCGCCTGCCAACGCGATGAGCGTGCATCTGGCAAAGCGACGCGGGTTGAAGAACTTTTCAGTTCTGGTTTCGCATGTGCTCGTTCCTCCGGCGATCGCCGCCATCATGTCGTCGCCCGGAAACAAAGTGCAGGCATTTCTTGCCGCAGGCCACGTCTGCAGCGTGATGGGATTCTGGGAATATCCGCCGCTCGCCCAAAAGTTCGCTGTGCCCATCGTCGTCACGGGCTTCGAGCCGCTCGATCTTCTCGAAGGAATCCGCCGTACGGTCATTCAGCTTGAGGCTGGCCGCCACGAGGTCGAGAACGCCTACAGCCGCGTCGTGACTTTCGAAGGCAACCGCGCAGCGCAGAAACTCCTCAGCGAAGTTTTCGAAGTAACCGATCGCGCCTGGCGCGGCATCGGCGTGATTCCGAACAGCGGTTGGCGGCTCAACGCTGATTATCGCGACTTCGACGCCGAGCTGCGCTTCCACATCTCCGGCATTCACACTGAGGAGTCGCCGCTTTGTCATTCGGGAGATGTACTGCGCGGTGCGATCAAACCGGCCGAGTGCCCAGCCTTTGGCAAGGAATGCACGCCGCGCCATCCGCTCGGTGCGACGATGGTTTCAAGTGAAGGCGCCTGTGCCGCGTACTACAACTACGGCCGGTTACTCTCGGCTGAGCAGTTAGCCGGCGCAGGATCGGCGCTTAGCGATGTGTCCCATGCCTGAAGACGTGAAAGTTGCGACCCCGGAACTCTCCAACTGGACCTGCCCGCTGCCGCTCGCCGACTATCCCACCATCGTGATGGGCCACGGCGGCGGCGGCAAGCTGGGCAACGAGCTGGTTGAGCATCTTTTCCTGCCAGCGTTTCGCAATCCGGCTCTCGAGAATCTCGGCGACGCTGCAGTGCTCGAAGCTGCTGGTGTGCGTCTCGCCCTCAGCACTGACTCCTTCGTCGTGCAGCCGTTGTTTTTTCCCGGCGGATCGATCGGCGAATTGGCGATCAATGGAACCGTCAACGACCTCGCCGTCTCCGGCGCCGATCCGAAATTCCTCTCCGCCAGCTTCATCCTCGAAGAAGGATTCCCGATCGCACAACTCGCGGCCATCGTCGATGCAATGGGTAAAGCCGCAGCGATCGCCGGCGTGCAAATTGTCACCGGTGATACAAAGGTCGTCGAGCGCGGACACGGCGACGGCTGCTACATCAACACCGCCGGCGTCGGTGTGCTCCGTCCAGGAATCGCGGTGGGCCCGCATCGTGCGCGGCCAGGGGATGTTGTCATCGTGTCAGGAACCATCGGCGATCACGGAATGGCCATCATGAGCGTGCGCGAGGGCCTCGAATTCGAGAGCCCGATCCGCAGTGATTGCGCCGCGTTGAATGGAATGATTGCTGACGTGCTGAGCGCCGTCGGCAGCGCCGTTCATGCAATGCGCGATCCCACGCGCGGCGGACTCGCGTCCACGTTGAATGAAATTGCACAGGCATCAGACATCGGTGTCGCCATCGACGAAGCGAAGCTGCCCGTGCGATTTGAAGTGCAATCGGCGTGCGAGTTGCTCGGTCTCGATCCTGTTTATGTTGCCAACGAAGGCAAGGCCGTCTTCTTCGTCGCCCCTGAAGCGGCGCACCAGGTGCTTGAAGTCCTCGAGGCCCATCCGCTCGGCCGCGAAGCCGCACGCATTGGCCACGTAACCTCAGAACACAAGCGCATGCTTGTGGCGCGCACCGCGATGGGCGCGAACCGCGTGATCCCAACCATGATCGGTGAGCAGCTGCCCCGCATCTGTTGAGCGTGCAAAGCAATTCTGTCCAAATCCGCTACAGTAACCAGCGATTTCGATGACCCCGTGACGCAACTTTCTGCTTCATCGCATTAGAGCCTTCCAATTCCGCCTTACATTAGCAACAACCCAGATCGCGGAATCGATCTGCAGCGGCCGCCCCCGCACGATCTGATGTGACCTCGCACCCGAGGCTTCGCCGCTGCAGCCTTCGCGGTCTTGAAAGAGAGATCACTACCATTGTTGCGAAAAAGTTTGTGCTTCGCCGGAGCGCTCGCGCTGGCGCTTTCGACCTCGTGCGCTCATTCGCAGGTTTTATCCCGCCGCATGCCGGCACGAATCGACGAATCGCGAGTCGTGACGCTTGACGGCAACGTCCATCCGCTGGCGCGCGCTGAATTCGACGAAGGCGCTGTCAACGCCGGCCTGCTACTCAATC
Organism: uncultured Acidobacteriaceae bacterium; assembly: GCA_963834565.1. Taxonomy (GTDB): domain Bacteria; phylum Acidobacteriota; class Terriglobia; order Terriglobales; family Acidobacteriaceae; genus Telmatobacter. Next base: position 326,131 of record CAWICF010000001.1, read on the forward strand.
GAATGATGCTCGTGCTCAAGCCTTCCGGCGCTCAGCAAACTGAACTCGATACGCTCGTGCGGTTGCAGCAGGATCCATCTTCGCCCGAATACCACCAATGGCTGACTCCCGCCGGGTTCGGCGCGCGCTTCGGCGCCGGCGAACAAGACCTGGCGCAAGTGACGGCTTGGCTTATCTCGCATGGATTCACGATCGACGAGATTCCCGCCGGTCACAGGATTGTCGTTTTCTCAGGCTCGGCTGAACAAGTCTTCGACACTTTTCATACTGAGATCCACCGCTACAGCGCGAACGGTGCCACGCACATTGCCAACGCGCAGGACCCGCAGATCCCGCTAGCTCTCGCCGCCGTCGTCCGCGGCATCGTTTCGCTCCACGATTTTCGCCGCGAAGCGGAGATGCACGAACGCAGTGCCGCCAACTTACAGCCTGAGTACTCTGCCGGAAGCACACACTACATGTTCCCTGCCGACTTTGCCGCCATCTACGATGCGACTCCGCTCTACAACGACGGCCTCACCGGCAGCGGAGCTTCCATTGCCATCGCAGGCCGAAGCAACATCACACTGGGCGATGTTGCCGCATTCCAATCGATCGCAGGTTTGCCGGCAAACGTCCCGGAAGTGACAGTCAGTGGTGCTGATCCCGGGCTCGTCGCCAACGATCAAGCCGAGTCAACACTCGACGTCGAGTGGAGCGGCGCCGTTGCTCCGGCTGCGACAGTACATCTCGTCATCGCGGGCTCGACGGCTACGACCGACGGCGTCGATCTGGCCGCGGCATCTATTGTGAACCACGCGACCGCACCGGTAGTGAGCGTGAGCTACGGAAGCTGCGAGCACGAGATGGGCGCGGCGGAACTCGCCTTCTACAACGACCTTTGGGAGCAGGCGGCGAGCGAAGGGATCAGCGTGTTTGTCGCTTCGGGCGATGCAGGAGCAGCCGGCTGCTCCTCGGGAGCGGACGCCACTGGCGCAGTTCAAGCCGTCAACGGATTGTGCAGCTCGCCTTATGCCACATGCGTCGGCGGCACCGAGTTCCACGAGGGATCGAACGCGGCCGAGTATTGGTCGGCATCGAACTCGACCATGTACGGATCCGCGCTCGGTTACATTCCGGAAGAAGTTTGGAATGAGAGCGCGGCAAATGGCGGCATTGGACTTTGGGCATCTGGCGGCGGGGTCAGCTCGGTGTACGAACAGCCCGCATGGCAATCTGAGGTGAGCGGCGCAAGCACAGCCAACGGAATGCGCGCCGTGCCGGATGTTGCGTTAGCGGCAGCGGATCACGACGGCTCCATCGCCGTCGTCAACGGATCGCGTTTTATTGTTTCAGGCACATCGGTGGCGGCGCCGGAGTTCGCCGGTTTGATGGCCCTGGTGATCGAAAAGCGGCAAGGCGCTTCTCAGGGGAATGCGAATTCGTCGCTCTATTCAATGGCAAGTGGGTCGCAGACTCCCTTTCACGCGACGTTGTCAGGCAACAACAGCGTTCCGGGCGTCAACGGATTTATTGCGAGCGGCGCAACCTACAACCTGGCCACAGGCTTGGGCTCGGTCGACGGCGCAATCCTGGTCAACACATGGGGAGCAGAAACAGCCCGCCCGATCATTGCACCCCATCCCATTCGCTGTTTCCGATTTGGAAACAGTTGCAGGCCGCCGCTGCGAAGGCCATTTCCCGCCCGCAGCATTTTCGACGTGCGCTGACCGGATCAACGCTCAATCCAGGGTGCCTAGTCGAAGAGCGCGAAGGACTTTTCCATCCGCTCGGTCTGCACCGCTGCAGTGTCAGGCAAGGAGTAGCTGATCTCAAGCACCGTTGCAGGAGGCTTGGCCAAACCCTTGAGAGCTTTCACCGTGGCATCCCACGCGGTGGTCCCGTCGCCGGGCCACAGGTGTTCGTCTTTCGTGCCATGGTTGTCGTGCACGTGGACCGAGGCGATCCGGCCGCCGAGTGTCGCAATCGCGTCGGCGGTTCCGACGGTGATATTTGCGTGGCCAAGGTCGAGGCAAACGCCAACGCTGTCGAGGTGGCCCATCTCGAGAATCATCATGAGGTGCTCGGGAGTCGTCGCCTCGCTCAGCAGATTTTCAACAAGGAGCCGCACGCCGAGCGGTCGCGCAAAGGCGCCAAGATGCTCCAGTGCGGTCTGCGCATACTCGATGGTGCGCGGCGACCAGGAGTCCATTCGTTCGCCAAGATGCACAACAACATTGCGAAACGGGATGTACTCGGCCGCCTCGATTGCGCGCTTGATTTCATCCATCGAGTCAATGCGCCGCGACTTCTCTGGATGAATGACGTTGATTGCAAGCGCACCGGCCCTGCCCATTTCACGGTCCGGATAAAGCGGCGCGTGCATCGAAAAGGGTTCCACCGGGTTCGACTGGAACCACTCCGCGAGCTCGGCTACGTGCTCGCGGCTGGTGTAGTCGAAGTGCTGGCGCGCGGCGAAGATTTCGACTGCCTGTGCGCCGGAGCGTGCCGCATGCTCAAGCAGGCCGGGATGCAATCGATGAGTAAGGAATATATGAGTCGAAAGAACGCGCAGCATTCGGGTATGTTCCCTTGCGCCGGAGGGTTGTAAGCCGCAAACCGGCCGCTAAGAACATTTTCGCATTCCGAAGTTGACTGATGACCGAGTTTGCTCTGGAGAACGGCACAAGAATACCTCTGCGTACCAAGTTACACACCGTGAGCCGCGGATTACAGCGGGGGACTTTAGGGACCCCGCGATTGTCCCGCCATCTATCATCAAAACTGTACCAGGCACGAAACTGCAGAGTAGCTCCAGCAATCGCAATTTCGGGGGTGCCGGAACGCAGAGAATGGTTTGTGGGGGGGTATCTTTGAATCTCGATCGATTTGAATCGATCTTCTGGATCGCTGGAGACCCTCCGGCGCCACTTGCCATCGTGCTCTGCCCGCGCGGCGACGGATGGTTGAAAGATGAGTTACGTCTCATCAAACGCAGCGGCGTCGATACGCTCGTCTCCCTTCTCGAGCCGGATGAAGCGATCTGGTTGGGCCTTGGCGAAGAACCGCAAGCCGCTGAAGAGGCCGGGATCAAATTCCTTAGCTACCCGATTCGCGACGTTCACGTTCCTTCCGACGTTAAGAGCTTTCGGGCCTTTGTCTCCGGCTTGGCCGACCGGTTACGCGCGGGTGAAAGGATCGGCCTGCATTGCCGCGGTAGCATCGGGCGCGCTCCAACGACAGCTGCCTGCACTCTCATCCATCTCGGCTGGAAAGCAAAGGACGCGATTGAGGCAATCAGGACTGCGCGCGGCTTTCCTATTCCAGACACTGAGGAGCAGTTGCGCTGGATATTGAACTATAGGACTCATCCGTGAACGGTCTGCCCGCAAATCCGACGATCGATTTCAGTTTTCCCCGCTCATGGCGAGCGGAGGTACTGGCCGCCCGCCCGCTGATTCTGCCGCCTCTTCACTTCGTCTATCCGCGCCAGGCGGAGGAGGTCGAACGCGGAGCTCTCGAAGCGCTGATACGGCCTGGCGGGCCGGATATGCAGCCGTTCCTCGCCACGTGCGCCCTTGGATTCCGCGATGCGGTTGCTCCAACTGGCCTTTGGTCTACTCCAAACCCGGAAGAAATCTGCGCCGTTGCCGGCGGATACACCTACCTGATCAACACCAACGCACCAGAACAATTCTCGATGATCCCATACCGGCCAGTGCTGAAAATCGTCCCGTCGGTATCGAATGGACTTTTGCTCTTCGCCGGACATCGCTCGATTCTGGCCTGGGGCCGTGACGGTCAGGCATGGGAGTCAGAGAAGCTGTCCGATGAAGGCGTAACAATTCTCGGAGTCGAAGATGGTGTACTGCGCGGGTCGGGCTGGAATCTGCGAACAGACAAAGAAACTCCGTTTGCGTTGGCCCTTCAAAGCGGAATGCGTTTGTCTGGGAATCTCGAATAGATCCGGATGGGCCATTACAGCAAGCCCATTCCCTCGAATTGACAGCTCAGCGTGCGTGCCCGTTGCGATGCGCGACCGGCAGTAATTCCTCATAAGCTGCGTAAACACCTTCGAATACCGAATCCCAGCTTGCGTTGGCCGCGTAGGCGCGCGCGGCCTGGCGCATCCGCTGGTGCGCAGTTGGATTGGAGAGGATCGCTGAGATCGCTGATGCAAATTCATCGTCCCGAACGACGCAACCGGTTTCGCCATCGCGAACAATGGTGCACGGACCGCCGTCGGGCGTAACGATCGCAGGCACTCCGCTGGCAAGCGCTTCGAGAACGACATTGCCGAAGGTGTCAGTGTGCGAGGGGAAGACAAAGAGATCCATGTTGGCGTATGCCTGCGCCAGCGCTTCGCCGCGCAAAACACCGGTAAACTCCGCGCGATGCAACCGCTCGCGCAGCCAACTCTCCTCGCCACCGTGACCTACGACGAGGAAGTGAAATTCTTCGTGACTTTGGTCGAGCTGCTGTTGGACCTGCGCAAGAAGTGCAACATTCTTCTCGATCGAGAATCGGCCCACAAATCCGAGCACGGGCTCGCGATCATTGGTGTCGCGCGTCCTCTTCGCCGGGTGAAAGAGTTCGGCATCCACTCCGCGCTGCATCAGATGGCATGGCCGTCCAGTTGAGCGCTCCAGCAGCGCACACAGTTCCGGATTGGGCGCAAACAGCACTTGGGCGACGGAATAGAACCGCGCGACAGTCGCCATAGCAATGTCTTCAATCGTCTGTCCGGTTACTGCCGACTGGCGCTCGGGCAAGAGCCTCAGAAACCAATTCGCGCGCCGGGCTGCGTATTCATGGACGTTGGTGTGCCAGCTTGCCGCCAGCGGCAGATGAAGATGATGGGCGAGGCCAGCGCCGAGAATTCCCACTTCACTTGGTCCGGTGATGTGGATCAGGTCTGGCTTGAAGCGCTGCAACACCTCATCAATCAAAGGAATATGGCGAAAGAAAGCCGGATCGAAGCGAAGATCCTTCTCGAGTGCGAATGACAAAAAGCCGCGAGGAAGCTCGAGGGTCCAAACTTCGCCGTCTTCGGTGACGGCCTGGGCGCGATCGCCCGCACGCACGCAGAGAAAAGGCAACTTGCTGCGGCGCGCGAAGGCCTCAAAATTCTGGCTGGTGTGGGCCACCCCGTTCACTTCATGGAACGAGTCGGGGAAATAGGCAACACGTAGTGGACGATCGATCATGAATGGCGCGACATCAGAAGAACGACGAATCTGTTCGACGAGTTCAGGCTCAGGCGCGGCCGCATTTATACAAATTCAAACCAGACGCCCGATTCACAGAGGAAGCAGCAAAAACGATCTGCCTTGCCGATCGCGTGAGCCCGGCCTCTCGCAATCAGCTCTCCGTATCTCCGAGAGCGAGGCGAAGCTGGTGCGATTCGTTCCACGCTATACGCAAACCACCAGCGACCAGCCCCCTGCCCATCATCTGCACCATGGCGATGACTGCCGACACCACGCGGGGAGCCGAGCGATCAGGCCACATCTCGCTCAATGGACGAATGACGCCATTCCGATCAGGATGGTACACACGCTCATCCCATGTACGTGAGCCCTGCGGAAACTCGGGATAATGACGGATCGCGTCGACGGTCGACTGCAGAATGCGGTGCTTCCACGGTTCGGCGTACTGCGGCATGAAGAGGACGTGGCTTTTCTTTTGCCGGCGAATCTCGTGAACGAACTCGGTAAATGTGGCGGCTTCAGTCAGATTGATATTCGCATTGGGTTCCACGCCATGTCGATCACCACCCGCGATGAGCAGCATGTTCCACTTCTCAGCTAAACGACGCACGGCGCGATTCTCGTCCCAGGTTCGCAAGCCATTCAGCTCAAGCGCGTGGAGATACGCGCCGTTCTTTTGCAGGAACTCGTTGACCAGGAACTGGTGTTTCTCCTTGCCAACCAGGTAGAGATCCCACATCGGGTGGTTGAAGACCACAAGAACGTTGGGCTCCTTGTGAAGGGCGACAAGAATCTCGGTAAGCCGGGCATCATTGGGATGAGCTGTCAAATCTTCGAGGGTCGCCATCCACTCCTGAGCTCGCGCGCTAGGCAGGTTGTGCACGCCAAGATGAAACGACTGGATGCCGCCATAGGGGGCGCTCCACTCCACCGACACGGGAATCTGGCGCGCGCTGGGCACCGTGCGCAGCAGCATCGGCGCCTTGATGTTGTCGTGATCTGTGATGGAGACCATCGCGTCGAGGTTGAGCTTTTCGATCTGGCGCCGTTCCAGATCGTAAGCGAGCTTGGGAGTCATGGGCGGCGTCCAGTAGCTGGCCGCGTAGTCGATACGGATACCATGCTTCTGTTCGGCCCGCCGCTCCATTCGCGAGATGATCGGGCGCATGACGGGAAACTGGTTGCCGAAGTTAGCAAGAAAATCGAGGGTTTCGCGAGATTGATTCGTGTGACTGTGCAACGAAACACCGGCCCGAAAACTCTTCGGGGCGTCCTTGTCACGCCACAAATACGAGATTGTGGAACTTGGCATGTACGCTCCTTTGTCCATCCGCAATCTTGGGCAGATTTCCACAGTCAGTATCCAATTCAGGTCGTAAATATCCGGTTAAGACGCTGCAAATTGCCCTTCAATTGATGCAACGCTGGAATCAAATGAGTTACGCAATCCAAACGAGATAATAGTCGAATCTCATAGCACTTAAGTGCTATTCGGAGCGTAAAAAGCACACGTGAGCAATGAGTTGCGTAGGCGCGTCTTCAACCAAAATGCGAAGGTTCGCGAAGATTTCATGGAATGTTCGTCAAATTCGCCGAACTCATCCGAGGCATCTCTCAATTCGCCGTGCACTCATATGGTGACGAGTTAGGCTAACGATGTTTTTTGAAAGCCCAATCTATTTTCTCGTCTTAGCCAGCTCTGGACCGAGAAAATCATCCAGACTCCAGCCAGCCATTAGATCCTCGTCCCGCGTCTTCTGGTTTTCTTGCTGTGCGGCTGCAGCTCTAGCTGCTTCCGCGGCCAGATAGTTTTCGGTCAGTCCCTTGCGGAGAAATTCGAAGGCCTGCTCCGGCGAATCTGCATATTGGAACAGGTCGATATCTTTGGGAGAGATGGCTCCGGTGTCAACGAGCGCTTCCAGATTGAATACCTTCTTCCAATACTCCGGCCCGTAGATCAGCACGGTAATTTTCTTGGCCAGCTTCTGAGTTTGCGTGAGGGTGAGAATCTCGAACATCTCATCGAGTGTGCCGAACCCTCCGGGGAACACTACGAGAGCCTTCGAGAGATACGCGAACCAGAGCTTGCGCATGAAGAAGTAGTGAAACTCAAAATTCAGCGCAGGCGTGATGTAGGGATTGGGCGCCTGCTCAAAAGGCAAACGGATATTCAATCCGATCGTTTTGCCGCCCGCTTCGTAAGCTCCGCGATTGGCCGCCTCCATAATGCCGGGGCCACCGCCAGACGTGACAACAAAGCGATGCTTCCTTGAAGGAATGGCTTTCGCCCACTCTGTGAGGAGAAAGGACAGGCGGCGCGCGTCTTCGTAGTAACGGGCCATTTCGACAGCGGCGACGGCGCGTTTGCGCTGCAGGTCGGTTGCTTTGCCGGCCGCAATGTCAGGAACCGTGGCTGGCTGCTCGTGGCTGGGCGCAGGCTGCCGCGAGCCGGTGTTCTCAAGCAGTTCGAGTGCGTGATCGGCCTCTTCGCGCCCGCGGAAACGCGCCGATCCGAAGAACACAACTGTGTCCTGAATCTGCTCGCGGCGAAAGCGGGCCAGCGGCTCAAGATACTCCGAAACGAGACGGATGAGGCGACCGTCGGCACTGTTGAGAAATGCTGCATTCTCGTAGGCCAGCGGCGCAGACTGCAGCGGAGGCGGCGTCCCGTTGCCGGGAATCACTGCACGCTGCGTTGCGTTGGAAGCTGAAGAGGTCTGAGCAGCCGGGGCCTGAGCGCTCACACTTGAATCCGATTGCGCGATCGGCTGGCTCTGGCCCGCCGAAGTTCGATCACCATCGCTCATACTTCACCATCCCGAGGTCGAATGGCATCTTGAAACGCGATCCACAGATTCAGCAGACCCAGTCCCGTTACGAGTCCGCGCACGGGACCAAGCAGAGCGAAGGCTCCGAGCGCCGGAAACCACCGGAAGAGAGGATTCGCGTCCCACGCCGCGTACCACCACGGCGCGAAAGAAATGGCCAGCCCAATGTACATCCGCAGCATCACGCGCAAGAACAATTCCACACGCTCCAGCCAGCGGGGAACGTGGTGGGGATGAGGCTCGACGCCCTTTGGCTGAAGAGGCGAATCAGACAGTGGATCCGACGCCGGTCCGGGCGGAGAGGCCGGGCTCACTGTGAGCGTCGACGAGAGTGATTCCGGCCTTTGATGCATTCGTATGCTTCGATTCGCAGTCCCCGATGTTGATGCCATGCAAAGACTTACCGCCAAATGCGAAGCGGAACACTGCTGTCGCTGGCCGAGCTTGGCGTGCGAACACCGTATTGTCACGGTATCACAGCAAGGGCCTCAAAGGCAGGTGCGGACGGGGGACGGATGACTTGGATGCGGAACCGAAATGGGAGTATTTTGTTGGTGTGCGCGGATGTGGTGAGGAGGGTGCAATGACGCGAAAATATGCAGCAGTTTTTGCTGTCGTTTTCAGTGCGGCTACGCTTGTTGCCCAAAGTCAGGATCAACAGTCGAGGCCGTCTGTCGTGTCCGGCAACTCGGTGGCTTCTGGAAACGCCAGCTGGCAAACGGAGCCGCCCGCTTCGTTCGGCGTTACATGTATGCAAAAGTCAAGTGGCCAACCGGCGCAACCTTGTGCCTTCCCGCTGCCCACCCTCAACACCTGCCCGGTCTCTCTCCGCGCTGGGCACCTCGCAGACGGAAGCTTTGTAAAGACTGAAGCCGCCCATCCAAAGGGAATCGGACAGTGGCTTTCGCTTTCGCTCTCAGCTCCAGACAGGAAATCAATCGTGAGAGCGACGCTGGTTGTGCGTGGCTTAACGCCAAGGGCGCACGTATCGCAGGCGCTTTCTGCTGACGGCCCATCGCCCCATGCGGTGCGGACGTTCCACGTTTCGTTTTCGCCAGGGCCCAACCAGTCTTCTCTCGCGAACCTCTGGGTCCCGGAGATGAGCGCGGTGGAACGCATCGATCTGCTGAATGTGGACTATAGTGACGGCTCGACATGGAAAGTTGCAGAGGGCCAGAGCTGCCGCGTCGAACCGGATATGAAGATGCTGATCACCTGCCGGTGATGAAGCCAGCGCCACAGCGCGCCTGTTTCCACTTCTATCGCATCGAGATCGGCGTGCGGTCTGTGAATGCGATCAGAACCTGAAGTAGGCGCCGATCATCGGCTCCGCAGTGTGCGTAAAAGCATTGGTCGACGTGTAGAGCGTGGTCACGTCGGGCGCCCTGTAAAGGTTGCCGCGGTATTGGAAGCGCAGACCGATGTGCGGAATCAGGCCCCAGTCGAGCCCAGCGCCGTAAACATACACCGCCTTATTCGAACTCGTGGAATTGCTTTGGCTCCCTGCCGGCTCATTCAAGAGTGCACCGATTCCCAGTACTCCGAAGATCCTCACGTTTGAGAGGTGAACAGAAGGTACCCAGTCGCCAGTGATCTCGTGCGCATTGTTTGAAACGGCAGCAGGCGTGGCGCAGGGCCCAGTTCCAACTGGACATTCAGGCGGTGGGTTGTAGCTGTAATTCTGGTTGGCACGATTGAATGAATAGGTAGCCTCCCAGCCCAGAAACGGATTCGAAATATGGCGAAACTCAAACAGGCCGCCCGCCGCATTCGAGGGGCTCTCCTCGACGCCGTTGCCATTGGTTGCTCCGCTGAATGCACCGTAGATGCTTAGAGCCACGTCATTCTCCGCAATGGCCGGAGTGACGCCGAAGACCGCAAGAAGAAGCGATATACCGATTGCCGTGACCTGAAAACGTCTCCGCACAGAGTCCTCCATCTAGGTATTTTTATGGTGGGCAATGCGTAGGGCAGACAACACCCGCTATGCCCATACGCATTGGACGCAGAAGGGAGCTTAAGTGCTGTATTCGGTTGGAACCAGAGTAACTGTCTAAAAGCGGTAAAAGATTCCGCCTGTCGGTTCGGAGGATGCCGTAAAGACACCTGTTGACGGATAGAGTGCCGAAAGGTCCGGGGCCTTATAGAGGTTCTCGCGGTACTGAACTCGCACGCCGAAGTGTCCAACGACCGTCCAATCCAGTCCGCCGCCAACAACAAAAACCGGCCTGACGACGGTGTTCACTTCGTAGACGCTGTTCCCTGGAGATGTAATGAAAAACCCAACACCGCCGATAGCGAAGGGTCGAAGATTGCCAACTTTTACAGAGGGCACCCAGTCGAGAGCGATCTCATTGGCCTTGGCGGTGAGATTCGTGGTGGGGTTCGCACAAGTGTACGCGCATTGTGTTCCATTCGGCTGGAACGACTGGTTGGCGCGGTTGTAGGAATAGCTCATTCCGAAACCGGCAAGCCGATTGATCAGATACCGCGCTTCGACCATGCCGCCTTCTGAGTTTGTGGGGGTCTGTTTGGTCCCGTTCCCCGCGGTACCGCTCGTGAATGCCTCGTAGAAACCCGCTGAAACGTCAAACTGCGCAAACCCAGCATGTGCACCGACCACGGCAAACATAAACGAAAGAAATGCGACCCGGCAGCATTTCATGATTGGAATCATTCCCTCCTGGTTTGTTTTCTTCACAACGATTGAGTCTTTTGTTTCGGATTGCCAAGCGGTTTGACGTTCGGCACAACCAATTGGATTGCAGCGTTGCCGGGCAAAGTCGGGATGTGGACAAGTAAAACAACCCGTCAAGTCAACCCACAGCCGGCAAACCCGCGAGCGCCATCGAGATTTCTTCCTCCGGATAGTCGTAGTTTTCGAGCTTCCCGGCCTGGTAATCGATATACGACTGCATATCGAAGTGGCCGTGGCCGCTCAGGTTGAAAAGAATGGTGCGCGGCTTGCCTTCAGCCTTCGCATCGAGGGCCTGGCGGATGGTCTCAGCAACCGCATGGTTTGCCTCGGGCGCGGGCACAATGCCTTCGGCGCGGGCGAATTGAATGCCGGCTGCGAAAGCGTCGAGTTGTTGCACGGTGACGGCATCTGCGAGGCCCAGGTCAATCACGTGCGAAACCAGCGGCGCCATTCCATGATAACGGAGGCCGCCGGCGTGAATTCCCGGCGGCACAAACGTGCTGCCCAGGGTGTGCATCTTGACGAGCGGCGTCAGATGGCCGGTGTCGCCGAAGTCGTAAGCGAACCGCCCCTTGGTCAGGCTTGGGCAGGCGGCTGGTTCCACGGCAACGATGCGCGCATTGCATTTGCCCTTGAGCTTGCGGCCGAGGAACGGCATCACCAGGCCGGCGAAATTCGATCCGCCGCCGGTGCAGCCGATAATGACATCGGGCTCATCGCCGGCCAGAGCCATCTGTTCGATCGCTTCCTGCCCAATAACGGTCTGATGAAGCAGCACATGATTCAGGACGCTGCCCAGCGCGTATTTGGTTTGCGGATCTTTGGCAGCAACTTCAACAGCCTCAGAGATCGCGATGCCGAGCGAGCCGCTGGAGTGGGGATGCTCGGCAAGAATGGCGCGGCCCGCATCCGTCTCCATGCTCGGGCTCGCCGTGACCGATGCCCCGAAGGCCTCCATCAATGCCCGCCGATACGGCTTCTGGTTGTAGCTCACGCGCACCATGAAGACCCTGCATTGCATGCCCATGAAGGCGCATGCCATGGCCAGCGCCGAGCCCCACTGGCCTGCGCCCGTCTCGGTAGAAAGATGCGTGACACCTTCCTGCTTGTTGTAGTAGGCCTGCGCAACGGCCGTGTTGAGCTTGTGTGAGCCCGCGGGGCTGACGCCTTCGTACTTGTAGTAAATCCGGGCCGGCGTATCCAGCGCCTTCTCCAACCTACGCGCGCGAATCAGCGGCGAAGGACGCCACTGCGCGTAAATCTGCCGCACTTCTCCAGGAATCTCAATCTCGCGCTCGGTGCTGACCTCTTGCATGATCAGTGCGATCGGAAACAGCGGAGCGAGATCGGCGGGGCCAATCGGCTGCAGAGTTCCCGGGTGCAGCACCGGCGCCAGAGGCTTGGGCAGATCGGGGAGGATGTTGTACCAGACCTGCGGAATGCGGCTTTGCGGCAGGTTGTACTGGATGGTTTCCATGCGCACCATTTTACAGGGAGACGCGCGTCGAAGAGCTTTTCAGCCTTCAGCTTTCACCTCTGTTCTGCGGCGGGCGATGTTGTGGGTTCTCTCAACAATCGAACTGAAAGCTGATAGCTGAAAGCTGCTTCACCGCTGGCTGGCTTCTCCCACGCTAACCTTGCGATTGAAGTCTGCCGATTTATTCCGCGGGATGCTGAGAGACTGCCAGCGATCACCGGCAAAGTGTTTTGCGAGAAGAACGATCTGGCCCACATGGTGCGGATAGTGCGCCAACTGCCGATTGACAGCCTGCATAACAGAGTGCGCCTCGCCGCGAATGGTGACGGTGCGGCCGAGATCCGCCTCGGCGAGCGGCTCGAGAGCTGCGAAGACACAGGCCCAGCCGTTTTCCCACTCGGCAAGCAGCGCCTCGCGCGTTTGAGGCGGATCCACAAACTCGCTGTCGCGGTTGCGGTCAGGCTTCTCGCCGTCCGTCGTGAGGAAGTTCGTCCAGCGGGAACGCATGTTGCCCACCATATGCTTCACGATGATCGCAATGGAGTTGGCCTCGGCATCGATGGCAACAAAGAGCTGCTCATCGGTGACCTGCTCCATTGCGCGCTCGCCGAGCCGCTTGTACTGGCGGAAGACTGCGTGAGCGTCTTTGAGATACGACGTGGTGAATTCGAGCGCCATGAGGAAAGTTTAGTCGACCGCGCGGAAAAACATCGCAGGCACGCACTAAGGCCGGGCTACGGGTTGATCGGCGCGGAAGAGGCGCGCGAGCTGGGTCCGCGCCAAAACGACCAAATTGCTGCCGCGAATTTACGGCTCATCGTTATAAATGTGCACTTCAATCTTGCCGCCCTCTCGCTGGCGCGCGCGAAACATGCCCGGAGTGTTAAAGCTCCAAGCGATCTGGCCGTCGGGCGCAACGGCGATAACCCCGCCGTCGCCGTGGATCGGTGCCAGGCGCTTCTGAATCACCTCGTCTGCCGCCTGCTGCAGGGCAAAGCCCTTGTACTGCACCAGCGCGCAAACTTCGCGCGCCACCGTGTAGCGGATGAAGAACTCACCGACTCCTGTGCCGGAAACAGCACAGGATTGATTCGAGGCGTAGGTGCCGGCGCCAATGATGGGCGAGTCGCCAACGCGGCCCGGCATCTTGCCCTGCAATCCTCCTGTGGAGGTGCCTGCGGCGACATTGCCCTGGCGGTCAAGCGCCACCACCCCGACCGTGCCGTAGAGATGCGTGCCGTCCGCTTCTTCCATCTGTGCTGTAGGCTCGGCCGGCCCTGGAGGCGGCGCGCCTTCGGGCCGCGGAGGAATGGGCTTACCCTCCGCCTTCAGCTGCTTCACGAGCGATTGCCAGCGGCTTTCGGTAAAGAAGTAGCTCGCAGGAACCTGCTCCATACCGGCCTGCACAGAGTAAGCGTCCGCACCGGGACCAACCAGGAAAACATAGGGAGTCTTCTCCATCACGGATCGAGCAAGCGTGATGGGATATCGGGTGTGCGTCACATCGGCAACGGCGCCGGCCCGCATCGACGCGCCATCCATAATCGCTGCGTCGAGCTCCGTCTTACCGGCTGCGGTGAAGACCGCGCCACGCGACGAATTAAAGAGCGGATCGTCTTCAAGAACGCGAATGGCCGCTTCAACGGCATCGAGCGAGGAGCCGCCGCGGTCCAGAACCTCGGCTCCTGCCTGGACGACCTTGGCAAGGGCGGCGCGATAGTTGGCGTCGCCTTTCTCGCCGAGCTTTGCGCGTTCAATGTCGCCCGCGCCGCCGTGGATGACGATTGCCCAGTGGCCCGACAGCTTTGGCGGAGTCGATTGTGCTGCACTGGTCACAGAGGCTAACGCAACCGCCACGCAGGCGAGCGATCCAAATGTCCTTTGCACACGCGTGACCTCCTGATGACCTCCATGGTATCGCGTGCCCAATCGGTCATTCACCCTGTTTTTGTTTTGCGGGGTGAGTCTCGGATAGGATCGCAATCAATGGCATCTCAGAGTTGGCTCGTCACCTCCCTGCTCCTGTTCGCAGTCTCCGCCGGCACGGCGACCGCGAAACCGCGGCCAATTCCGGTGAAGGTTGTCGTTGTAACCATGTTCGAGGTGGGCGCCGATACCGGCGACCAGCCCGGCGAGTTGCAGTACTGGGTGGAACGCGACCACCTGGACCATATCTACGACATGCCCGCCGCTTATCACGCTGTACGAATGAACGATCAAGGCGAGATGGCGGTGCTGACCGGCCAGGGAACCGCGCATGCGGCAGCGACCATCATGGCGGTCGGCCTCGATCCGCGCTTTGACTTCAGCCATGCATACTGGCTGATCGCCGGCATCGCTGGAGGGTCCCCGGATCGCATCTCGCTGGGTTCGGCTGCGTGGGCGCGCTGGGTGGTGGATGGAGATCTTGGCTACGAGATCGATGCGAGAGAGATTCCGCCGGACTGGACGACCGGATACCTGCCACTGCGCAAGAAGGTCCCTTTCGAGGCGCCTGCGGAACCGCTCGAAGGACAGGTATACGCGGTGAACCCAGGGCTGGCCGCATGGGCGTTTAACCTTACGCGCGCGACGCAGCTCGACGACTCAGACAAGCTGAAGGAGATTCGCAGCCATTTTGACGGCGACGCATCACAACGAGCTCCGTTTGTGACGATGGGGGACGAGATTTCGTCGTCGACCTATTGGCACGGCAAGCTGATGGACGCATGGGCCGCCGGGTGGGTGAAGTACTTCAGCGGCGGCAAGGGCGAATTTGCGACCACGGCGATGGAGGATACCGGCACATTGCAGTCGCTCACCTATCTGGCCCGTGCAGGCCGCGTGGATCTGAATCGCGTGATGGTGTTGCGCGCGGTAAGCAACTACGACCGCCAGCCGCAGGGCCTGAGCGCGTCTGAAAGCCTGGCAAGGCAGCGCATCGGCGCCTACGCTGCTTACTTGCCGGCTCTTGAAGCTGCTTATCGCGTAGGCCACACGGTGGTGAGCGAATTAATCAGCCATTGGGCTCAGTACCAGGCAACAATTCCGAGCCAGGCAAATTAGCCGAGGGCAATGCGCTTTAGGCGTGCACGAGGAAACTGTCGGCGGGTAGAGCCTTCATCCAGGCGCGTGACCCGTGATAGCAGCAGGATTCAGCGGCAATGTTCGCTGCCTCGGCCAGAGACTCGACGAAGCCGAGCCCGGTAGACGCAAAAAAACAGTAGGCGCCGAGAAAGACGTCGCCTGCACCCATCGAGTCAACAACCTCAACTTCGGGCACGCAAAGGGTCCCCGATGTGGTGCCGGAGGCAAAGTGAACGGGATTTGCGCCGTCAGTGATGGCGATGCTCGCGACGCCCGCATTTTTCAGGTATTGCAATACGTCGTCGCGGGACTTGCAGCCCGGCGGCAGAAAATCGGCGGAACAAATGGCCGTTTGGACACTCTTGAGAAGCTCAGCGGTTCCCTCTTTCCAGCTTCCTCCATCGAACACGACCGGAATCTTCTCCACGTAAGCTGCTTCGGCCCAGGCCCGGCAGGCCTGCATGTAGTGCCCGTCGACCAGGACAACACGCGCCCGCTTGAGGAGATTCATGTCGACCTCGGCAGCCGGCGTTTGCACGCGAAGCTCATTCGCGGAGACGACGTTTCGGTTGCCGTTGCGGTCGACTGAGACCGACGAGATCACGGGCACCTCATCGAACTTCGAGTTCAGGTCGAGGAGCTGAATCGAGTATTTCTGCAGTTCTTCACGAACCATGTGTGAAAGCGGATGCCGGCCGACCGCGGTCGCCATTGCCGCCTGTCCGCCCATGTGAGCGAAGGTGATGCAAGCGTTGGTGGCAGGCCCTCCGACAAAGACCTCCTGACTCTTCGCAGCCACTTTTTTGTTGGGTGCGGGAAACTTGTCGACGTCATAAACAATGTCGATCGTCGAGAGACCAACAAAGATTGCCTGGGTCATTTTTCATTCCTCGAATTTAGTGGCCAAGGCATTTCTTGTAATGCACGCAGCGATCGACAATCTCAAAGCCGAGTGCGGAGTGTGCTCGCTGGGAAGGAAGATTATCGATAAGAGCGTCGGAAGCAATTTCGGTGCAGCCCTGCTCCCTGCACCATTCTTCTGCGGCCTGCATCAGTTCGCGGCCTATGCCCTTCCCTCGTTGCGCCTCGCCAACGTACCAGCCTTCAATGTAGCCCACCGGACGTGCCGTTTCGCAACCGTCCGCGTGGGAGCGAAGGCCAACCTCGATGAATCCGGAGACCTTGCCGTCATCTTCCTCGGCAACGAGAAGAGCGACGGGCAGCGTTCCCGATTTTCCGCTGGCAATCTTCTGCTCCACCTCGCGCAAGTGTTCCTCTCGAGATCCGTCAGGCCACAGCAAAGCGCACAGCACCGCGAGTTCGGGCGCGTCCAAATCTCGCGAAAGACGGATTGTTTCGCTCGCCACGTAGCTCATTTTAATGACCGGCTCCTGCCGGCTTGGCGAAGTGCCGCCTGACAGGTAAGAATGCTTGGGTTCCAACAATTGATTTCTTGACTGCACCCAACGCCGGCCTTGTGCCCGGAAGATGTGCGTTCGAAAGAGATCCCGTAAGGAAGCCCATAAAGGAAGATTGGATGCATTCTGTCTGGTTTGGGGAATTCATGGGGACGCTCGTGCTGGTATTGCTGGGCACCGGCGTAAATGCAGGCGTGACGTTACGCAAGTCGTATGCAGCGGACTCAGGCTGGATCGTGATCACTACCGGGTGGGCACTGGGCGTGCTCTGCGGCGTGATGGTCGCGCAGGCGTTCGGTAGCTCTGGCGCAAACCTGAACCCGGCCATCACGCTGGCATCGGCGGTAGACAGCGGGAATTACGGTCAGCTGCTGATCTACTGGTCGGCGCAGATGCTGGGCGCAATGGCGGGCGCTACGCTGATGACTTTGCATTACGCGCCGCACTGGCGGCTTACACCCGATCCCGCAGCCAAGCTGGGAGTCTTTTGCACGAATGCAGCCGTGCGCAGCACGTTGGCAAACATCTTCAGCGAAATGTTGGGAACGGCGACACTGGTCTTGGTAGCGGGAGCGATTTCCTCACATGGCGTTGCGATGAACGGACCTGCCGCAGGGCTTGGGCCGTGGCTTGTCGGCAGTCTCGTTTGGGGCATCGGACTCTCACTCGGCGGAACGACAGGTTATGCCATCAATCCCGCGCGCGATCTTGGGCCCCGCCTGGTGCACACGATTCTGCCGATTCCCGGCAAAGGTGGATCGAACTGGCAGTATGCATGGATTCCGCTCGTGGGCGATTTGAGCGGCGCCGCGTTAGCAGGATTGCTGCTGCGGTACGCGCATTTATAGAGCTCGCATCATCCTGCAGAATTCGTACCAGCTTTTCCACACGACTGACGAATTGCAGCCGGCGGCGATCACTCGAGAGCCGACGCAATGACCGCCAGCGCGGCGATCGCTGCGGTTTCGGCGCGGAGGATGCGCGGCCCCAGCGACACTGCACGCCAACCGTTGGCATCGAACAGCGCTTCCTCTTCGGGAGCCCATCCACCTTCCGGACCAATCGCGATTTCGAACACGGGCGTTTCCGTTTTGGCCGCTTCAATGGCTTCGTCGACCGCATTACGCAGTGTGGTTGTCCGCTCCTGCTCGGCAAGAACAATGCGTGCTGAAGCAGTCGCAGCGCGCACTCGCGTGGCAAGCGCAACGGGATCATCGATAGCGGGTATGTCAGAACGCCGCGCCTGTTGCGACGATTCATGAGCGATGCGGCGCCAGCGTTCAACGCGCTTTTGCGCGGCCTGTGCAAGATGCCTTTCAGTGCGGCGCGCGACGACCGGCGCGATGGTGGTGACACCGAGCTCGGTGGCTTTTTCGATCGCCCATTCCATGCGATCGAACTTGTAGACGGCTAGTACCAACGTAATGGGCAGTGCCGGATCAGCCTGGAGTTCGCCGAGGAGGTTAAACCGGATTTCGCTCTTTTCGCCGTCCAGCGTGATGGCCGCAACCTCCGCGTGAAAGACGCGTCCGCCGGCGACAACGTCGGCTTTCACTCCCGGTTGCGCTCGAAGAACGCGTGCCAGATGTTCAGCCTGTCCGCCCGCAATCGTCGCAGTCGTCTCATCCCAATGCTCGGCAATCCATCGGCGCTGCGTCATTTTGCGCTTTCCTTTTTTATGGTTCGCTCTAAGCAGTCTACGATGCTCACCTTCGGCGTGGCATCGCGGCGAAGGTTGAAAATCGCCTTTATTCATGCGGGGAAACGCAATGTGCGTCAGGCTTCCTGATCTTTCAATCGCGCACTACAGATTCTTCAACCAAAACACCAAGGGGAACGCTTTTAAGCGTTCCCCTTGAGTGTTGCCTTTTGGGTTTTTCGTACCGCTACTTTTTCTTCGCGGCCTTCTTCGTGGTCTTCTTTGCGGCCTTCTTCGCTGGTTTCTTGGCTGCTTTCTTGGTTGCCATTTGCCTATTCTCCCTTTTCGATGGGTTGCATCGATTCTGCAAATTAAATTGCAGTTGAAGAATGTATAGATTCATACAACATCGATGTCAAGAAAAAAACGACATCGGAGTGAAAAAAAGATCAACATCGGGTCGTCCGGAAATCGGCGATTAAGGTCGCGTCTGAGTCGAATGACGAATCGTCCATCGAAGAATTCCTTGCTGTCGGACCTCGCTCGATGAGACCACACGTTGTGTGAATGCGGCGAGGAGAAAGTGTGTACATCACATCGCTGCTCTTTTCTCAGCACTCAATCACGTTCAGCGCGAGGCCTGCGAGGCTCGTCTCCTTGTAGCGTGACTGCATATCGAGACCCGTGAGATACATCGTGCGGATGACCTGGTCGAGCGAAACCTTGTGCGTCTCCGGCTCATTCATCGCCAGGCGCGACGCCTGCACCGCCTTCACTGCGCCCATCGCATTGCGCTCGATGCAGGGAATCTGCACGAGTCCGCCGATGGGATCGCAGGTCATGCCCAGATTGTGCTCCATGCCGATTTCAGCGGCGTGCTCTACCTGTCCGTCGTTGCCTCCGAGCGCCGCGGTAAGTCCGCCGGCGGCCATCGAACAAGCGACGCCGACTTCACCCTGGCATCCGACTTCAGCGCCGCTGATCGAAGCGTTCTCTTTGTAAAGCACTCCTATCGCCGCCGATGTAAGGAAGAACCGGATGATGCCCTCGGCAGACGAATCGGCGTTGAAGTTCCGGTAGTAGAGCGCAACAGCGGGGATGACACCCGCTGCGCCGTTGGTCGGCGCAGTCACTACGCGGCCGCCCGCGGCATTCTCCTCGTTCACCGCCATGGCGTAGACCGTCACCCAGTCCAGAGGAGCCAGCGGATCTCCGCCACCGCCAACTGAATCTCTTGACTTGAGCCTTTCCGCGAGGCGGTGCGCGCGGCGTCTCACGTCAAGACCGCCGGGCAGGATTCCCTCGGCCGCGATACCACGTTCGATGCACCCATACATCGTCTGCCAAATCCGCTCGATGCCATCGCGGACTTTAAGACTGGCAGCGGCGTCTGACAAAGCAGGGTCGACGGCTCTCATGCGCGCGCACTCGTTCGCGAGCATGACCCGGTCGATGGAAAGCGAGTGCGTGCGGGAGACTTCGAGGAGCTCCGCCGCGCTGCGAAAGGGATAAGGAATCTGATTTGACCGCTGATCCGCCCCGCCGCCGGAATCGCCATCCTCGGCGATGAACCCGCCTCCGATCGAAAAAAATGTCCGACTGCTGAGAACGTCTCCTGCCTCATCGAATGCCGTAAGACGGAGTCCATTGGGATGCTGCGTGCGCGCTTTGGGCGGGAACATTTGGTCGCGGTGGAAGACCAGGTCGCGTGGCTCGTCGAATCCGATGTCTTTCGTTCCGGCGAGATGGATCTGCCTTGAATTGCGAATCGCCGCGACGGTGGATTCTATGGCTGCGGGGTCGATTGCGGCCGGTTCATTTCCGGCCAGGCCAAGCAACACCGCGCGGTCGGTCGCGTGACCTTTGCCGGTAAGCGCGAGCGATCCGTAAAGATCGGTTTGCACGCGTACGACACGCGCCAGAAGCGCCGGTGCAAGCTCGCGTGCAAACCGGAATGCGGCTCGCATCGGCCCCATGGTGTGCGAACTGGAAGGGCCGACGCCGATTTTGTAGAGATCGAAGAGACTCGTCACCGATGAGATTGTATCTAGGTTTACGGTCTCGGTACAGAAGGCAGCTTCGCAGGCGTGTAAGTCAGCCTTACTCAAGAAACTCTTGAACGAATTGGTTCTGGCTGTGAACAAGTTCGTGAAGGGAACCATCGAAAATGAGGCGGCCCTCATCGAGCATCAGAAAGGTGGTGTTGGGATTGTATTCACCTTCCGGAAGCGGCACCATCGAGCCTTTCTCGGGATCGAATCGATGACTGCAAAGTGTGAAGGCGTCCTGCAGACGATGGGTCACCAGCAGAGCCGGCGTCGCATGTACATCGCGCTGCTTGACGATGAGTTCAATGATGGTTGTGGAAGTGACGGGGTCCAAACCTCCAGTGGGCGAATCGTAGAGGATCAACTCGGGTTCGTGGATCAAGGCGCGAGCAATGGCTACCCGTCGGCGCATGCCGCCGGAAAGGCTGGCCGGAAAGAAGCCGAAAGTCTGGTCAAGCCCGACAAAACTAAGCGCCTCGTGCACGCGGCTGTCGATCTCCTCGTCGGGGACACGCTCCTGGATGAGCTGGAAGGCCACATTATCGCGGACAGTGAGGGAATCGAAGAGCGCGCCTTCCTGAAAAACGAATCCAGTGCTGGAGCGCAGAGGAAAGAGCTTTTCCTCCGGCATGTCGGAAATGTCTTCCCCAAAGAGACAGACGCTCCCATGCTGCGGGCGAAGCAGCCCAATGATCGTTTTGAGCAGTACGCTTTTGCCCACTCCGGCAGGCCCCAGCAGAATCCGGGTCTCGGAAGGCGCGACGGAGAAGCTGACACTCTTAAGGACGTCAGGTCCATCGAACGCAACCGATACATCGCTCAAGGCAACCACAGAGTTTGCGCCTGGCGGCGGCGCGATGGTTGACGTTGCTGGAACCGCTGCGTGGCTCATGTGGGAAAGATGCTCAGCAGGATGTGCGTGATCACAAAGTCCACAAAGATGATGAGGACCGATGAAGTGACCACGGCTTGAATCGTCGAACGGCCCACACCTTCCGTGCCTCCGGTCGTTCTCATCCCGTAGAAGCAGCCGATCGATCCGAGAATGTAGCCAAAGCAGAGCGGCTTTACCAGCCCTTGGATAATGTCGGGATAATGCAGGCGCTCATACGCCATGTGAAAGTACTGGTTGCCGTTCTGATGATTCAGGAAGACGGTTACGGCCGCGCCACCCAGGATTCCGCAGGCGTCGGACACGATCGTAAGAAACAGCAGCATGACAATGCTGGCAAAGATGCGCGGCGTGGCCAGCTTGCGCATTGGATCGACGCCGAGGGCACGCATCGCGTCGATCTGCTCGGTCACAACCATTGAGCCCAGTTCGCTGGCCATGGAGGACGCATTGCGGCCCGAAACCATGATGCCGGTAAGCACCGCGCCAAGCTCGCGAATCATTGTGAGGCTGACAAACTGGCCCGTGACGGCCGTAGCGCCAAATTCCGAGAGTGTCGCCGCCGACTGCAGGGCCAGCACGCCTCCCGTAAAGAACCCGGAGAGGATGACGATCGGGATCGAGCCAAATCCAATGATGTCGGATTGAATCAGGAAGTCAGTCCAGTAGATCGGCGGGCGAAAAAGGTTCAAGACTGCTCGCCAGGCAAACTGGGAGTACTCCTGTACGGTAAGCACGATTTGTTTGACGGTACGGTCGATCGCGTTGAACGCCATGAGGTTCCGGTCTGTGCTTGGAAACGATCCGCGGCTTCAGAGGACAGGATAGCGCATGGCGCAGCGGCACAGGAAAGCCGGGATGTCCAGGGCGGTCGTATTTACCTCAACGAGTTTTCTGCGCGATGCCTGAATCTCATGCCGGGCTGTATGATGCCCGAAATCTTTCCGAGCCCGCAGTAATTCCACAAATCAGACCAGCTTCACTGCACGCCTAAGTCCTTTTCCCTTCAATCAAAAACGGGTGAAGAAAGAGTGAAACGCGATCCAGCGGATCGTCCCATCAGCCAAAAACGCGCATCCAAGCAAATATCAGGTGTCAGGAGGAGTGATGCAATTCTTTCGCGTGCGGCTGATCCTTGCTCTCATCGCGAGCGTCACAATTGTCTCTGCCGCCTTTACTTACTTCGATGTCCTCGCCCACCGGCACGTTTTGCGCGAAGACCTGATACGGCGCACGACGTGGATGGCCAGGACCATTGCGCCGGACATTCAGAATGCTCTGAGCGACGGTGATCCCTCGGCATTGCCGGGCCTCATTGGATTCCTCAAATCCGGAACCGGCGCCCTGGCGCTTGCAGTCTACGACAGCAGTGGCCACCTTGTGACCTTCAATGGTCCTCCGGAAGTATTGGACGCACTGGCTCACGGTGTTGTTGAGAAAACGGTTCAGAAGGGCGTGCAGGTGGACGCGTTCGGGCATTCCAGGCAATGGCAATGGCTTGAAGAAGGAATGCCGCTTCACAATGGAACCCAGTTGGAGGGCGCCGTTGCGATTGTTGTCGATGCGAGCTATATCCGCGCTGAAGGAAACGGTTTGTGGCGGCGCAGCTTCTGGCGGATTGTGGCCCTGGTGATCCTCATCGTCGGCGTTACATTTGCAATGGTCCGCTGGTTCCTGCTGCAACCGGTGAGCAGGGTGGCAGAGCGATTGCGGCGGCTTCGCATCGGTCATCCTGAGAATCCGGATGAGTCGGCTAGTCCCGGCCGCGGCCTGTTTTCTCCGCTCGAGCGCGAAGTTGAGACCATGGCAGAGAGCCTGAGGGCAGCGCGAGCTGCGGCAGCCGCCGAGGCCCGGCTGCGCGACGCCGGCGAGCGGCTGTGGACTGCCGAGCGGTTGGCAGTACACATCCGCAATCAGGCCGGCTCAAGCCGAATCTTTGTGGTCTCAAACCGCGAACCGTATATGCATGTTCGCAAGGGGCGCGAGATCCAATGCATAGTGCCGCCGAGCGGTCTGGTGACAGCCCTGGAGCCGGTGTTGCGCGCCTGCGACGGAGTGTGGGTGGCCAGTGCAAGCGGCGATGCGGACTCGACCGTGGTCGATGAATTCGACCGCCTGCGCGTGCCGCCGGACGAACCACTCTATACATTGCGGCGTCTCTGGCTCTCAGAGGAAGAAGAGGCAAAGTACTACGACGGGTTTTCGAACGAAGGATTGTGGCCTCTGTGCCATATCGCGCACACCCGGCCGATATTTCGCGCGGCTGACTGGGAGTGCTACCAGCGCGTGAACCAAAAATTTGCCGACGCACTGCTTGAAGAGATGCGCGACAGCGAAGAGCCCGTGGTCTTTGTCCAGGACTATCATCTCGCGCTGGTGCCGCAACTCGTGAAGAAAGCAAGGCCGGACGCGCGCGTCGCTATCTTCTGGCACATTCCCTGGCCGAACCCAGAGGCCTTCGGAATCTGCCCCTGGCAGTCGGAACTGCTTGACGGCCTTCTCGGTGCGGACATCATCGGCTTCCACATTCCGCTGCATTGCAATAATTTTCTGGCAACGGTCGACCGGGTGGTGGAGTCGCGGACTGATCGCGAACACATGACAGTGCGTCGTCATGGCCACAACAGCCTGGTGCGGCCCTACCCGGTAAGCGTGGCCTTCGATGGAGTTTCGCAGCCTCCAACGCTCCTGACAGAGGAAATGCGGGATAGAGAGCGCGCCGCAGAGCGCCATCGCCTGTTGGGCAGATTCGGTGTGCAGGCCGAGTGCCTCGCATTGGGAGTGGATCGGCTGGACTACACGAAGGGGATCGTGGAGCGGCTGGAGGCTATTCGACAGTTCTTTGAAGACCATCCCTGGTACCGGGAACGCCTGACCATGGTGCAGATCGCGGCGCCGAGCCGGACCCGCATCCCAAGCTACGCCGAGTTACGTGTTCGCGTGGAGAACACGGTTCAGCAAATCAATTCTCTTTACCAGACAGCCCATTGGAAGCCGGTCGTTTTGATCGAGGAACAGTGCGACCACGACGCGGTGCGGCGTTGGTATCGTGCCGCCGATTTGTGCCTTGTCACTTCACTCCACGACGGAATGAACCTGGTGGCCAAAGAGTTTGTTGCCGCGCGCGACGACGAAGATGGTGTCTTGATTTTGAGTAAATTCACCGGGGCAGCGGTGGAACTGCGCGACGCGCTGCTTGTCAATCCTTATGACACCAGCGGCGTGGCCGAAGCGATCTTCACGGGCCTGGAGATGGGCAAGGCAGAACGCCTTGACCGCATGCATCGCATGCGGCGGCAGGTGATGGAATACAACATCTACATGTGGGCCGCAAAGGCGTTAGGAGATTTGCGCGAAGTGCGGCTCCAGGACTCGACGCCCGAACGATTCGCTCCGCCAAACCTCCAGGCAGTAGAAATCTCTGAAGAGAAAATAGCTTAAAGGTGAGCCGATATTGACGCGAGAGACACAAAAGAAGCTTCATCGCTTCTTTGGCGCCTTTCATGGTGCCGCAAAGCCTCTGTTGATGCTCGACTATGACGGAACGCTGGCGCCGTTCCGCGTTGACCGATTCAAGGCGCGGCCCTGGTCGGGAGTGCGCGAGTTGCTAACAAGCATCCAGGGCCAGGGCGAAACAAGGATTGTAGTGATTACTGGGCGGCCTGCCGGCGAGATTCGGCCGCTGCTCGGCGTCGAACCGGCTCCCGAGGTCTGGGGACTGCATGGGGCAGAACGTCTGCATGCAAATGGACGCCACGAGATGACGGAGACGCCGTTAGCGGCACGCGGCAGGCTCGGTGAACTCCACGCCAGGCTGCGGCGCGATCCGCTAGGCGGGCTTTTCGAAGAAAAAACAAATGCGGCAGTGATGCACTGGCGCGGTGTGCCCCCGGCAAAAGCCAAATTGATTGAGAAGCAGACCCGCGAGTTGTTTGAGCCGCTGGTGCGGATGTACGGCCTGACTTTGCTGGAGTTTGAAGCCGGGCTGGAACTGCGCGCAGGCCCGGAAAAGAGTGACGCGGTAAGAGCGCTGCTTGAGGAAACGACGAATGGCGTGCCGCGCCCGGCGGCATACCTGGGCGACGACATCACCGACGAAAGCGCCTTTCGCGCGCTCAAAGGACGCGGTCTAAGTGTCCTGGTCCGGCGACAGTATCGCGAAACTGAAGCCGATATCTGGTTGCGCCCACCCCACGAACTAAGAACCTTCCTGATGCAATGGTCACAGGCCTGCGAGACGCAGGCCGCGGATTAAATCCGCCGGCCTTTCTCCGATCGAGCAGCATTGCGCCGAATGGAGCGAGCCGATACCATGCGGAGAGACCGGTTCCCATGCCGCTGGTTGTTGTGTGCGCAGCGCTGGAAAACCCTGGAGAGGCTTTGATGCAAGAGGGAAAGGGATCGAGCAGGCGCAGTTTTTTGAAGATGGCGGGTGGTGCAGCCGCAGTGGCTGCCTCGCTCCGTCGGGCAGAAGCCGATGCGGAGACCGCAAATCCAGTGCAGGCTGCAGTCGGCGCCAATGAATCATCGAATGCGTCCTCGCTTGTCAATCTGGCGAATCCCTTGCAGGGCACGGATTCGACCTCGCTCTTCTCCCGTGGCAATACCCTTCCGATCGTTGCTCTTCCCTTCGGGATGGCGCACTGGGCTCTTCAATCAAGCGACGCCAATTCGTGGTTCTTTCAACCCCATGACGAACGGCTCCAGGGAATCCGTTGCACGCACCAACTGAGCCCATGGCTCGCGGATTATGGCCACGCAACCTTTTTGCCATTTAGCGGCGAACCCTCGCCGGCACCCGCTGAGCGCGCTTCGAGCTATCGCGCCGGAGAATTGGAGATTGCGCCGCACGCTGTGAGGCTGCGCCTGATGCGCTACCGCTGCGTGATGGAGTTGACGCCCACGGAGCGCTGCTCCGTGATGCGATTCGTATTTGAGGAATCGGGCCTGGCAGGAGTGTTTATCGATCTGCCGGGAGATGATGCCGAGGCGCATTTCGATTCTGCGAGGCGATTATTCAGCGGGCTGACACGCGCGAATCACGGCGGAGTTCCGCCCGGATTTGCTGCGTATTACGCTGTCCGCTGCGACGAGCCAATCACCGGCTTCGACTTGAAGGATCTCAATGGCAGAAAGGTAGCCATCTTGCGTTTCGATGCGCGATCGGGACAGCCGATCACGCTTCGCGTCGGCACGTCGTTCATCTCCTTCGAGCAAGCGGAACGCAACCTCAGGAACGAAGTCGGCGACAAGAGCTTCGAACAAGTGAAAAGCGACGCAGCATCCGTATGGGAATCCGCGCTGCAGCGCGTGCAAATCAAGGGCGCAAACCAAATCCAGGAAAGGACCTTCTACTCGTGTCTCTATCGGACGCTTCTGTATCCGCGCATGTGGCATGAACGCGAAGCAAGCGGCAACTTTGTCCATATGAGCTGCTTCAGCGGCAAAGTCGAGCCCGGCGTGATGTACGCAGATCATGGCTATTGGGACGACTATCGCGCATGGTATCCGATGATGGCGCTCCTTTATCCCGAGCGGCTTACCGACATCCTGAACGGCTGGGTGAATGCCTATAAGGAGGGCGGCTGGTTTCCCCAGTTCCCTTGCCCTGGTTATCGCAACTGTATGACTGGCAGCCCGATTGACTTTGTCTTCGGCGACGCCGTAGCGAAAGGCATCACCGGCTTCGATGTGCAAGCAGCATTTGCCGGCCTGAAGAAGCATGCCACCGAGGCTGTTGCGCCGGGGCTGGGCTACGGCCGCCCGGCTGTTAACGAATACGCAAAGCTGGGGTACATCCCCTGCGAGGCGGTCGCCGGCGCCGTTGCCGAGACGCTGGATTCTGCTTACGGAGACTTCTGCATCGCCCAGGTGGCACGCGCGGCAGGACTGCCGGACGAGGCCGCACTCTTCGAGCGCCGCTCGCGCAACTGGCGCAACATTTTCGACGCGCAGACGAAATTCCTGCGCGGCAAAATGGCGGACGGCTCATGGCAGCCACCTTTCGATCCGCATACCTGGGGTGGCGCCTACGTGGAGGGTTCGGCCTGGCAATACCGTTTTGCCGTGCCCTACGATCCCGAGGGCCTGATAGACGCCATGGGAGGCCGGGAAGCGTTTGTTGCGGCTCTCGAAGAGATGCTTGCACAGCCTCCAACATTCCATGTGGGCACCTATGGTGCCGAGATTCACGAAATGTCGGAGATGGCTGCGGTTGACTTCGGACAGTACGCGCACTCCAATCAGCCCGTCCATTGGTTCCTTTACATGTTCACTGTTGCCGGACGGCGCGACCGCACGCAGTATTGGGTACATCGCGTTCTCAACGAGCTCTACACGCCAGACAACTTCCCTGGCGACGAAGACACCGGCTCCATGAGCGCCTGGTACGTCGTCAGCTCGATGGGGTTCTATTCGATTTGCCCCGGCAAACCGGAGTGGGTACTTGGCGCGCCGCTATTCGAGCAGGTTGAGATCCGGTTCCCTGACGGACGCACCATCCACATCGAAGCGCAGAACAAGAAGCCCGGCGAATTCCTGAATCGCGTCACGCTGAACGGCGAGGAGGTTCGCGGAGCGTCAATTCCGCACTCCGCGTTCTTGAAAAACGCGCAATTGACCTTTTCCGCGGCCTAGAAACTGTCCGTGCCCCATCCTTTCCGCGCTTTTTGCGGAAAGGGTGGGAAGCCAAGAACGCCAAAGAACGAATTCACGCGTTCAGCGACTTGGCGCCCCCCGCTCTGCGCTCGCCTGTGCGCACATTTACAATCGAATCTATATGATCCGCTTCTCCACAGCCGGCGAATCCCACGGCGAAGCCTTGATCGCGCTCGTCTCCGGGCTTCCCGCCGGCGTCCCAGTCGACCTTGATTTTGTGAACCGCGAGCTTTGGCGCCGCCAGCAAGGCTACGGCCGCGGCGGCCGCATGAAAATCGAGACGGATCAAGCGCATATCCTCTCCGGCGTGCGCCATGGAAAGACCATTGGCTCACCGATCGCCATTCAACTCATCAACCGCGATTGGAAGAACTGGCAGGAGAAACTGCCGGTCGAGACGGGCGATCCAGCGAAGCATCGCGCCGTTGCTTCTCCTCGCCCCGGCCACGCCGATTTGGCGGGCGCACTCAAGTACAACTTCCCCGATGCAAGATATGTCTTGGAACGCGCTTCGGCTCGCGAATCGGCCGCACGTGTGGCGGCTGGCGCTTTCGCCAAGCTGATGCTGCGCACTCTCGGCATCGAAATCGCCAGCCACGTAATCCGCGTAGGCAGCGCGGAGCTGCACCGCGAGGCAGCCTGGGATGAGATTGTCGCACTCGGCGCCAAAAGCGATGTCATGCTGGCGTGCGTCGACGCTGAATCCGAAGCACGGATGAAGGAAGAAGTCGATAAGGCAACGCATGCTGGCGACACGGTAAACGGCATCTTTGAAGTGGTCGCGCATGGCGTTCCCGCCGGCCTTGGCACGTTTGCCAACTGGGACGAGCGGCTCGATGGCCTGCTTGCCTGGGCGGTGATGAGCCTGCAGGCAGTGAAGGCCGTAGAGATCGGCCGAGGTGTGGCTGCTGCGGTCTCGTTCGGTTCTGCCGTGCACGATCCAATTCAATATGCCGCCGAAAATCCGCCGGGGCGCCCGACGCGCTTCACGCGCCCGCAGAATAATGCCGGCGGAATTGAGGGCGGCGTCTCCAACGGCGAAGACATTGTTGTGCGCGGCTACCTGAAGCCCATTTCAACCCTCCGCCAGCCGCTGGAATCGGTCCGCTTCGACACGCGCGAGCGAACCAGCGCAAGCTATGAGCGGAGCGATATTTGCGTGGTGCCGGCGGCAGGCGTAGCTGCCGAAGCCATGGTCGCCCTGGTCATCGCCAACCTGGCGCATGAGAAGTTTGGCGGCGACTCGCTGGGCGAATTGAAGCGGAACTTCCTGGGCTACATCGAACAGATACGGAGCTATTAGCAGATTCAATGGTCCTCAAGATCGTGAAATATCCCGAGCCGGTGTTGCAGCAACCCGGCGAACCGGTGACGGAATTCGACGGCGAACTGAAGAAGTTTGTCGCCGACATGTTCGAGACGATGTATGCCTCGCAAGGAATCGGACTCGCAGCGCCGCAGGTGGGCGTCTCAAAACGCATTACAGTGGTCGATCTGAGCCAGGGCAAGGATCCCAAGCAAAAACTGGTGCTCGTCAATCCGGAGGTCATCCTCACTGAGGGCAAACAGTACGAAGAGGAAGGCTGCCTCAGCTTCCCTGACATCCGCGAAAAAGTCGTTCGTGCGGCCAAGGTGCGTGTTCGCGCTCAGGATGAGAACGGAAAGTGGTTCGAGATGGACGGCGAAGAATTGCTGGCGCGCGCCTTCCTGCATGAGATCGATCACCTCGACGGAATTCTGTTCATCTTCCGTATGAGCCCGCTCAAGCGCAACCTGAGCCTGCGCAAGATTCGCAAGATGCAAAGCGAAGGCACCTGGTGAGGCATTCATGGCCACGGGCGAATTAAAGCTCGTCTTCTGCGGCACACCGCAGTTCGCCGTGCCAACGCTGGAGGCTCTGCTTGCAGCGGGTCATGACATTCAACTTGTCGTGAGCCAGCCTGATCGTCCTGTCGGCCGTTCGCAGGAGCTTGCCGCTCCGCCCGTAAAGCGGACCGCACTCGCTGCGGGCCTTACCGTCACTCAACCGGAAAAAATCAGGAACAACGCGGAGTTACGCGCGCAGCTTGAGGCCATCAAGCCGGACGCGATCGTCGTCGTCGCGTATGGCCGCATCATTCCCCCGTGGATGCTCGCGCTTCCGCGGTTGGGCTGCATCAACCTGCATGCTTCGCTGCTGCCCAAGTATCGTGGCGCCGCGCCGATCCAGTGGGCGATTGCCATGGGCGACGCTTTCACCGGCAACACAACCATGCTGCTTGAAGAGGGTCTGGATACGGGACCGATTTTGCTCCAGCAAACCGTCGAAATCGGTCCCGACCAGACGGCTGCAGACTTGTTTCCGATTCTTGCGGCGCAGGGCGCACCGCTAGTGGTGGAAACGCTGGCTGGGCTGGCGAATGGGACGATCAATCCGCAGCCTCAGAGTCATGAAGGGGCAACCTTCGCTCCGCTGCTCGACCGCGAGGATGGCCGGATGGATTTTGCAGCGCGATCCGCGGCGGAGCTCTACAACCGCTGGCGCGGGTTTCAGCCCTGGCCCGGCGCCTTCACTGCGCTCAATGGCAAGAACTTCATTGTGCACCGCATGGCGCATTCCCATGTGACCGACGCTGCAGCGACAGGGAGTCTGTTGATGAACGATGGCCGGCTGCTTGCCGCGTGCGCCGCCAATACGTGGCTCGAGTTCCTTGAGGTGCAGCTCGAAGGCAAGAAGCGCATGACCGCAGCCGAGTTCATGCGCGGAAACCCGCTCGCGCCCGGCGCGCGCCTGGGTTAGATCATGCCCGCGATCTCTCCAGCTCGTAGAACTGCATTCGACATTTTGCTGGCAATCGAACGCGGCCGCGGCCATTCCGACGAGTTACTCCGCGGCGCTTCGACCAACGCGCTCTCAGCTGCCGACCGCAATCTCGCAACAGCGCTCGTGCTCGGCGTACTTCGCTGGCAGATCCACCTCGATCACGCAATTCGCCCATTGTTGAAGCGCCCGACTGCAAAGCTCGATTCCGAGGTTCTGATCGCTCTGCGGCTCGGCGCCTTCCAACTTCACTTCTTCGATCGCGTGCCGGCCCACGCTGCAATCAACGAAAGCGTGGAGCTGACAAAGCACGCCGGCCATCGCTTCGCATCCGGCATGGTGAACGCGGTTCTGCGCAGCGCAGCGCGCGCTACCGTGCAAACCTCTGATTCGCCGTTGCCCTCATCCAAAAGTCTGCCCTGCGCAGCAGCGCACCCGTTGTGGATGGTCGAGCGATGGGAAAAGTTCTATGGCCTCGAGTCAGCGAGCGCGATCTGCCAGCACGGGCAAGAGCAGCCGCAGGTGTCCGTGCGGCTGACCAGCTCGGATTTGGAAGCAGAGCTTGTTCAGGCGGGGATCGTGCTCGAGCCTGGGCATCTCCTTACTAATGCGCGCACCGTCGTCTCGGGAGACGTGACTGTGACCGAGGCCTTTCGCACCGGCCGCGTGCGGATTCAGGACGAGGGATCGCAGTTGATTGGTGAGCTGGCGGCTCGCTCCGGCGAAAACCTGCTCCAAAACCAAGAAAAAATTCTCGATGCCTGCGCTGCGCCGGGAGGAAAGACGCTCATTCTCGCGGAACGGAATCCGCAGGCGCAGATCGTTGCCTGCGAGTCAAATCCAAAGCGGCTCGCGGACCTCCGCGAGCGACTCGCCTCGCTCGGTGGGCGCATTGAATGCCGTCTGACCGACGCCGCAGACCTCACCGAAGAGTCGCTCTACGACGCTGTCCTGGCTGACGTCCCTTGCAGCGGCACCGGCACTTTGGGCCGAAACCCGGAGATTCGCCACCGGCTGCAACCAGGCGACCTTCCACGGCAAGCCGAACGCCAGCGTGCGATTCTGCATGCTGCGATTCGTGCGGCGAAAGCCGGTGGACAAGTTGTTTACTCAACCTGCTCGCTCGAGCCCGAGGAAAATGAAGAGGTCGTTGCCGCAGTGCTCGCCGAGACTCCCGAAGCGCGCCAGATTTCTCCCGCGCCGCGCATTCAATCTCTGCTCGAGAGCGGGATCCTGACTCCGGCAGGTTCCGACCGTTTGCGCGAATGCCTCACGCCGGACGGCGCATTGCGTCTCCTACCTGGCGCTCTGCCAACCGATGGGTTTTTCGTCGCGCTGATTCAAAAGGCCAGCTAATCCGTCGACTGCCGGCTCACGATGATGCTGACTCCGCTCCAAGACGCAGCGCTGCAAAATCCTTCCCCAACATCGCGCACAGCGCCTCCACCACCAGGTTGTGATCTTCGCGCTGCGGCAGCCCCGAAACAGTCACGCTGCCAACGATACCCGCGCCCTCCACCGCCAAGGGAAACGACCCGCCATCCGAAGCGTAGTCGGCCACAGGCAGGCCATAGCGGTCGTGCAAGTTGGTCCCTTTCGATTTCTGCGTTAATCCAACTCCATAGGAACTGCGATGGAACCGCGCAACCACATTGCTCTTGCGCCGCACCCACTCACCATTGTCGGGCGTGGTGCCCTCGAGCGCTGCATAGAACAGCTGCTGGCCGAAGCGGCGCACGTCGATCACGAGGGATAGTTTGCGTTCCAGTGCCATTGTGCGCAGCCCCGATCCCAGCTCCCACGCTACGTGTGCATCAAGTCGCGGCAGCCGTAATTCGCGCTCCTGGAGCGCAATTCGTTCCATGTCTTCACTCAGACTCATCGTGTCTGCTCTCCCAGGTTCCAATCTTATGCCTCGATTATTTCGCAACGGTCAGCTTGACCACGGTGTCCTGATCCACGCGAGCACCCGGCGGCGGCGATTGCACGAGAACGGCCCCTGGACGAACCGGCAATGCAGGAGGCGCAGCTCCATTGCCGACTGGCGCTACGGGTACATCGACATAGGCGGGCGTCGACGTCTTGATTCCGACCTTCGCCAACTCGGCCTGGGCGCTCACAATCGGCAATCCAACCATGTCGGGCATCACGTAGCCATCGGGAATCTCGTCATCGGCCGCGGCCACAAGCAGGTTCACGCTGGGCTGTTCGATTCCCTGCGCGTGAGCCGGCGGATCCTGCGCTAACACTGTTCCATCCGCGGCAGAGACATCAGGCAGCCGCGAAATTTCTCCAACCTCGAGGCCTGCACGGCGCAGCGCGAGCGATGCCACGCGCTCAGGCGACCCCACAACGTTAGGAACGTCCACACTTTGTGGACCGAGGCTTTCAGCCACGCGAACTCGCCATTCGCGGCGGACGACCGTGCCTGCGGGCGGCGACTGCGTGAGAATGTGCCCGGCGGCGACCTCGCCCGAGTAATAACGATTGTCGACGTCGAGATTCAAGCCCAGGCCCGCGGTCTGGCTGCGCGCGTCGGCAACAGTCATCCCTTTCAGTGCAGGCACCTGCACCTCGGCGCCGTGAATGGCGAAGTGCATGGTCGTGATGGCCGCCAGTAGAGCCACCACAATCAGCAGCATCAGCAGCATGGCTACTCGAAAATAACTGGCGATCGTGCGCGTATTCATGACGCCGGATATGCCTCGTCAACGATAATCGCCGACTCTACCGTGTATTATCCGTCAGCGGGTCGGGATGGATGATCCCTCGGAACACTTCAAGACACTTCAGCTCGTCGAGGCGTTGGCGGCCGCACTGCGGTGTACAGCCCTGCAATGCCGAAGGTGTACGGCTGCCACGCGCAGTCGGTGTACCCGCACAACCGCATCATTCCGACCATCGCATCCGGCGGCGGAAATGCGCCGACTGAAGTCGGCAGATAGTTGTATGGCCCGTTGCGACCGCAAATCAGTCTCCCAATTGCGGGCAGGATGCAGCGAAAATAGAGTGCATAAGCGGCCCCAATCACGCCATCGGGCTCACTGAACTCGAGAATGCCGAGCTGGCCGCCCGGTTTGAGCACGCGGTGAAACTCCCGCAGGCCGGCTTCGTAATTGGCAAGGTTGCGGAATCCAAAGGCCGTGACAACAAGATCGAACGAGCCTGATGCGAATGGCAGATGGAGCGCATCGGCTTCCAGCGCAATCGCACCGGCAGTGCGCCTGCCTCCGTTTGCGTTGCGCGCCGCCAAAGCAGCGAACTTTTGTGCTCCGCGAAGCAGCATGCTCCGGGAAAAATCTGCCGCCACAATCGGTTGTGCCTCCAGCGGCCGAAGCTTCAACAACGCCATCGTCAAGTCGCCGGTGCCGCAGCAAATGTCGAGGACAGCAGCCTCGGGTTGCGCGAGAACGGTCTCAAATCGGCGCGCCGTCTTGCGCCACCAGAGCTTGTCGATATTTGCCGAGAGCAGATGGTTCAGCAGGTCGTAGCGGGGCGCAATCGAATCGAACATCTGCCGCACAGCCTGGGCAGCAGTCGCTTCATCCATCGCTCCGGCCGGTCTTGCCCCTGTTGCAGCCATATCTGCCATTCCTCGCCGGGATCCGCCGCAGCTCGCGCAGACCCCACTCTCCCATGCTAAAGGTTCGGGCTAAAGCTTTCGCCCTGTTGCTGTTCGCGCCGGACCGCGCGACCGCAGCCCTTCATGCCGCATCCAAAAAGGTATAGGCTTGAAGTTGCACCATGGCCGCCTCTTCCCTATCCGAATTGCCCGCGCTCGCGCCTCATCCGCCGCTGACTGACAGCCACGGCCGCGTGATCCACGACCTGCGTGTCTCCATCACCGACCGCTGCAACTACAAATGTGTGTATTGCCGCACCGGCGAAGAGGGCGCGCAGTATCCCGAGCTGAGAGCTGATGAATACCTGAGGCTCATCGCGCTTTTCGTAAGCCTGGGCATCACCAAGGTGCGGCTCACAGGCGGCGAGCCGCTGTTGCGGCGCGGCGTAGTGGAGCTGGTCCGGGAACTGGCACAAATGCGCACGCTAGCCGGCGAACCACTTGACCTCGCGCTGACAACCAATGGCCATTTGCTGGAGTCGCTCGCCGAACCCTTGAAGGCAGCAGGATTGAATCGCGTCACCGTCAGCATGGACGCCGTCGATGCAACCGTCTTTGAGCGGATCACCCGCATCGAAGGCAGCTACGCCAAGGTCCTTGCCGGAATTCGTGCTGCACGAGCCGCCGGACTGACGCCGCTCAAGATCAACTGCGTCCTGCTGCGCGGATTCAACGACGATCAGATCGAGGGCTTCGCGCAATTTGCACGCGAAGAAAATGTCGTCGTCCGTTTCATTGAGTTCATGCCGCTTGAAGAAGGTAGGCTCTGGACGCCGCAGATCGTGGTCACGCTGAAAGAAATCGTCGACCGGATCGGCAGAACTCTCCCGCTCGTGGAAATCGCTCCGCGCGACCCCAGTGAGACAGCGCGGCGTTACGGCTTTGCCGACGGCCTGGGCGAGATCGGCATTATCGCTCCCGTCAGCCAGGCTTTTTGCGGTGCTTGCAGCAGGGTGCGTCTTACGTCGGATGGAAAAATTCGCACCTGCCTGTTTTCGCAGGTGGAACACGACCTGTATGGGCGCATGCGCGCTGGCGCAGGAGATGCGGAACTCCGCAGCTACATTGTGCGTACAGTGCTCGAGAAGGAGGCACGCCATCACATCGGTGAGCCGGAATTCCTCAAACCTTCGCGATCGATGGTGCACATCGGAGGATGATCTTGGCGGATTAATCTTCGCACCGAGCCGACTTGCAGACGTCGTGCATCAATTGCTATGACAGAATAGCTGTAACACTCCCCCCGAACAGGGCCCAGAGATGCCAAACGAGACGGAAGGTCGCATACCGCTCGCAGATCTGCTTGTATTTCACGGATTGGCGCGGTCCCTTACCTCAAGCTTCGATCTCGATACCATTCTCCGCACCATCCTGGAGCATATGGAGCGGCTGGTCGATGCTGAATTGTGGACGCTGCTGATGCTTGACGAGCCAAAGCAGGAGCTCTACTACGCCATCGCCGCGGGCCAGGCTCAGGACGCCTTGCGCGGCCTGCGCGTGAAGGTCGGGGAAGGAGCCGCGGGCTGGGTTGTCCAGCACGGTGAGACGCTGATCGTTCCCGAGGCGTTCCGCGATCCGCGCGTGCAGCAATCCGATGCCGCCGGCGTCGCCAAGGTGCGCTCGCTGATTGCGTTGCCGTTGCGCGGACGCAAAGGCACGCAAGGTGTTATCGAAATTCTCAATCCTCGCGCCGAGATGTCGGACTACACCATCGCCTTCCTGCACATTCTTGCCGATCATGCCGCCATCGCCATCGAGAACTCGCACGACGTCGCGCGCATCCAGCAACTCACCATCGCCGACGACACCACGGGCCTGTTCAACGTCCGCCATCTTTACGACGTGCTGAGCCGCGAGCTGAAGCGCTCGAAGAAACTGAAGCTGCCGCTCAGCCTCGCCTTCCTCGACCTCGACCACTTCAAGCTGGTAAACGACCAGCATGGCCACCTGGTCGGCAGTGAGCTGCTTGCTCAAACGGCTCGCAGGCTACAGGAGCTGAGCCGCAAAAAGGATTGGTGTTTTCGCTACGGCGGCGACGAATTCGTGATCCTGATGCCCGAGACCGATGCCAAAGCCGCCCTCGAGATTACGCGCAAGCTGCACCGCGCACTGATGGACACGACCTTCGAGATGAAAGACGGGCTCAAGCTGATGGTCAGCGCCAGCGTCGGCCTCTCCTCATTCCCCGCCGACGGCTCCGGTGTACATGAAATGATCGGCACTGCCGACACGCGTATGTACGCCGTCAAGAGCAGCGGACGCGGTCAGGTGCGCGGCGGCTAGTATCCAAGATGCTTCTCGACGACATTTTCGAGAGGCTCACCGCGCGCGAATCGCTTGTACTGCTCCAGAAAAAATCGCATCGCCTGGTCGAGCCAGTCTTTCGTATGGTCGGCGCAGTGGGGCGAGAGCAGCAGGTTCTCCAACTGGTAGATCGGGTCGCCGGCCGGAATGGGCTCCTGCTCAAAGACGTCGAGCCCCGCGCCTTTGATTCTCTTTTCCGCAAGCGCGCGGACCAGCGCCGCCTGGTCGATCACCGGCCCGCGGCCAATGTTGATCACGACGGCGTTCGACTTCATCGCGGCAAATGCCGCATCGCTGATCATGTGCCGCGTTTCGGCCGTCAGCGGCGCCGCCACCACCACATAATCGCAAACACCGAGCATCGCGTTCAGTTCACCGGGGCCGTAGAACTGCGCGATCAGCGGATCGGGCGCGGCCGGTGCGTGCCGCTTCAGCGCCACCACGCGCATGCCCATTGCATGAACGCGGCCGGCTACGGCGCGGCCAATGTCGCCGTAGCCCACAATGCCGACAGTTTGCCCGGCAATCTCTTCCACGTCGAACTGCTCCCAGCGCCCGGCCATCTGGTTGCGCAGCATGCGGCGAAAATCCTTCGCAAAATAGAGAATCGCCGCCAGGGCAAATTCACCCAGCGACGGCGAGAACACGCCACTGCCGTTCGTGAGCAGAACATTGCTCTCTACCAGTTCGGGAAAGAGCATGTTGTCGAGGCCCGCAGACCGGGAATGCACCCATCGCACGTTGGGAGCCGCAACAAACGCCGCGCGCAGCAACTCACGCGAGCCTGCCCAATAGAGAATCGCCTCCGCCTCGCGGGCAGAGCCGCCGAGCCCATCGGCGGAGTGGGCGACCGAGTGCGGCACGCCGGCCAGCATCTCCAACTGGCGATCGGCGCGCCCCGAAAGCACCTGAACGAAAGGTAGTTTCTCCATCAGGATCCCGGACCGGTTCCACAAATCCAGATTTCCAACCTAACACAGGCCGGAGGCCGTCACCCTCAAGCGCGGTTGAGCCCGCCCCAACCGCCGGCCGCCGCGAGCCCGCGAACGGTTGCTGTTCTATGTTCGTCTTCAACAAGCCGTAGCGATCGAGCCAAATCGCCGCAATGTATCGTCAAGAAATGCGCGCGTATCTCTCTCGTTTATCCATCATCCTGTTTTGCACGCTAACGCTTGCCCACGCAGCAACGGATCCTGCGTGGACAACGCAAATCGCCCCATTCCAAATTGCTGACCATCTCTACTACGTCGGCAGCCAGGACCTTGCCAGCTACCTCGTCGTCACTCCGCAGGGAAATATCCTCGTCAATGCCAACCTTGCCTCCTCACCGCCGCAGATACGCGCGAGCGTTCAGAAGCTCGGCTTCCGCTGGACCGATATCAGGATTCTGCTGAACAGCCAGGCGCATTTCGATCATGTCGGCGGCGCTGCCGAGGTCCTTCGCGAGACGCACGCGAAGAACATGGTGATGGATGGCGACGTGAGCGTAATGGAGAGTGGCGCG
This sequence comes from uncultured Acidobacteriaceae bacterium, assembly GCA_963834565.1. Lineage (GTDB taxonomy): Bacteria > Acidobacteriota > Terriglobia > Terriglobales > Acidobacteriaceae > Telmatobacter. Next base: position 364,273 of record CAWICF010000001.1, read on the forward strand.
CGAACGGATTTCCTGGCGCCCTCACCGAACATCCACGCCTACTCTCGCGTGCATGTGGACCGCGTTCTTCACGATCTAGATACGGTAAGCCTCGGCGGCGTGACATTGACCGCTCACAAAACGGCAGGCCACACCCGCGGTTGCACGACATGGACCATGCGCTCCCACGTCCCGGGCGATCCGGCTGGAACCTTGCGCAACATCGTCATCGTGGGCGGCGTCAGCTTCTGGTCGGAGTACCACTTCGTCGCTACCCCCGGCCATCCTGTGAGCTATCCCGGCATCGCAAACGATTTTCAGCATACCTTCGCCGTGCTGCGCGCGTTGCCCTGCGACGTTTTTCTCGGCGCCCACGGCGGCTACTTCGATATGCTCTCGAAACTCGAACGCTACCCGAAGGAAGGACCTCGCGTCTTCATCGACCCGGCAGGCTATAAGGATTTCGTCGCCAGCTCTCAGGAGAATTTCGAAGACGCATTCAAGAAACAGCAGGCCATGGCCGGGCATTGACGATTGGGGTTTCCACCCGGCATTTACATATCAGTTAATCCCCCCCTTGAAATTCGTGTTTTCATGTAAAGTCCTGATTCCATTGATGCGAGCTTAAAGTCGTCAAAAGCGGCGATTTAAGGGCGTTTTGCACTGCTTCTGCTGCAAAATCGTCCCAGCTTGTGGCGCTTGCTTCCCACGATGTGGTGCATTGCCCGAAAAAGCGGGCGGCCCGATCAGTCGCTCCACGGACGAAGGCTCGTTCGTGGGAGCCCCGATCGGGCCGCCCAAATCGCCATCTTTTTTTGCCTACTAGGAAAAGTGTAGAGATTTGCGGGAAATAATACGCACTTTTCGCGAAATTTATATTTTGTTTGGAATGAGGGGGATGGTGCGTGTTTGGGATGGGTCGGGGGTTGACAAGAAAACTGGCTGATCGGAGGCCGAGGGCCGGGAAGCCCACATGATGCGCAGAATGCGCAATCCGTCACTTGAGGGAGTCGGAAGGAGATTCCCGACGCAGAGCAACAAGTTGCAAAGTGCGAGTTCGGTCCCGACCACGGGAATGTAAAGCAGCGGAAGTGCAAAGAAGAGATTGATCAGCGGCCCGGCGCCGGAGATGAGAACCTCATCGCGGCGGCTGGCGGCGCGGGCTCTTCGGTTGTAAGCGCCGAACAGACAGAAGCCGAACTCCCGCACCGGAACGCGAAGCAAGATCGCGGCCAGCATGTGGCCCATCTCGTGGAGCAGGAGGCTGGCTGCGAAGGCAGCTCCGACCGCGAGGCCAAGACGCAAACCATAAAGGCCGATGCCGAGGAGGACGCAAAAGGCAAGCAGAAGCCATCCTGTATCGTGCATCCGGAACGGAACCATGAATCGCTTCATGCACGCGCCTCCGCTTAAATGTATGTGAGTAAGATGCGCGAATGCGCTTAATTATCGAGTTTCATTACCACTTAGAGACAAAGGCTGGAATCCTTGCACTCGGGTAATGTCGCCCCGCTGGAAACGAACGGCACCGTTCGCCCAATATCTGGTTACCGTGGAATGAGTGGGTGGGGTGGGGTTGGAGTGGTGGGGAATGACGGCGAAAAACAGTGGTTAGTGATCAGTAGTCAGAGCGGCGCGGTGTCGCCCGTTTGTTAGGCATTCTTCTTCCGAGGCCAAGGCCTTTCCCGGATCAGCAGATAGTCACACTTAGCACGGCCAGAGGGTGCCTTGTAGCGGATGGCTGCAACTTTCCAGCGGAAAGGCGGCTGCCTCAGTTCTCTAAGGCGCGACTTCCACGCGCGCTGTCCTGCGATCGCAGCGATCAGCGGGGACGGGGTGCGCTTTCCGATGCCCACGGCTTTCAACAACTCCCCGATCCGAACGTGAACGCTATCGTGGGACGAGATCGCTCGCAGCGAGTCTGAGCGGAGGCTCAACGAGCCGAAATACGCCCGGAGTCCCCGGCTGCAGTCGACACATACAGCTCGTGGACAATTAGGTCCGCCACCCGCGTCCCCGACCCACAGACCGTTGCTCGCGACTAGTGTGACCCCGTGTTTGGCGACAGTGCGGCCACACATTTGGCATCTTCCCCTCGCAAGGCGAATACATTTGCGCCCGTCTTGCGCTTCGGCGACGTGTTCATGGTCCTTGTACGATTTCATCGTGGGGCCCTTGGTGTTCTATTTTAGAACAAAATATTGCGATCCGAACGGTACGCTTCCCGTGTGCCCAAAAGTACCAATAGAAGGAACATTTCGGGCCGACGCATATCAGAGGCTCGGGGACGCTTCCGCCCGCCGCTCACCCAGGACGACCTGTCGGGAAAACTTGCCAGGCTCGGCGTCCAGCTGGATCGAGCGGCAATTGCCAAAATTGAAAACAATCTCCGGGGCGTCCTAGATTTCGAACTTCGGGCCTTCTCAAGAGCGCTAAGCGTGCGGCTCGACTGGCTTCTCGGGGGCGAAGAATGAAGGACGCCTCCGCCCAACTTAGATCTGCAACAAGACGAGCAAAGTCCGACGTCGCAAACAAACTCGTCAGCATGTTCTTGCATGAGCTGAGCCGTAAAGTTTCGAACGAATGGCCTTTGAAGGTTGACGGCGAGGAATACGAAGAGGCAGTTAGGGAGGTATTTCAGAACCGGTGCCCCTACTGCCAGAGCAACCTTTCGGAGGCGGATTGGGTTATAGAGCACCTTGATGGGATGAACAGGTACAGGGCCGGTCTTCACGTGCCGGGAAACGTGCTTGTGGCGTGCAAGAGGTGCAACAGTGAGAAGCGTCGTGACGATTCACAACGGGCCCTTTCATTGGCGGTCACCGGATGGGAGTCATTCCTGTCGCATGACGGAACCAGGTGCGAACCGCCGTGTCGGACATGTCTTTATTGGAAGAGGATCTGGCCGGACGATGACGAGAGGCGACGGAATATGGCCGAAAACCTCCAACGAATTCGAATGTTCCGTGCAAGGTTCAAGGAGTTCCAGGCTCTTATTCCGTCGCTTGTCGGGGCTATGCCACAGTCGCTGGCGAAGCTCTACTCAGACTGTCAGCAATTCGCGGAAAGCGAGATCAAGGCTCTTCTCCAAAAGCTCGACGAGGCCCGCCAGGACGCGAGCTAGCCGCTACGGGAAAGAGATTTCGCTCGTCGCGTTTTCCGAGCTGCTTTCCGGCCACGGAAAAAGGCGGGCACGGCAGCCCCCCCGAAACTATGTCAACGCCCGCGAAAGCGGCGGCATCAAAGTCGTTCAAATCGGCATTGATCACATTCCAGTTCGGCCGATTTAGGCTGAGCGTTTCGCAGGAGGTTGGGTCAATCTCCACCAACCCTGCATGATCGATCCCTGCGGTTTCCAAGCCGAGAGCCTGACCACCTCCGCCAGCGCAGAGCTCAAGAGTCGTGAGCCCGCTCTTCCCCTTCCTTTGCGAGAAGCCTTTCCTCGCAATCCACGGGTTTTCGGTCCACATAGAAAAATCAAGCAAAAAGGGCGTCTCATGGTTGTTCAGGCGGGCCATTTGAATCGGATTCTAGCAGAGAAAAAGTGGCGAAGACCGCTTTCGCCGTTGTGCAAAAGGGTAACCTTTCTCTGCGGGCCAAAACGGGAAGAACGCGTCTCGAAATAAAACGCGGCTTCGCCGCGCGGATTGTTTTTCGAAAAAATGGACGCTTGTGCGGCACGAGTGAACTCGTGCCCTGATACTTCGTGCGTTTCCTGAAGTTTGATATGGGTCGGAGAGTGCCGGAAAGGCATCTGCAGATCCCTCGGCTGCGCTCGGGATGACAGTGCGGGGGAGGGATTCGTGGTATCCCACATCTCAGAAGCGAGATATGGGGCACCCCTTTTCATGCCTGACAAGCTTTGCTAAGAACAGCCGCAAGTTCCCATTCGACTGCGGTCGCGTGCGCGACTCCCGCTCGGGGCAGGCTCTCGGCTGCGCTCGGGATGAAAGTGCGAGGGTGGGGTTCGTGGCATCCCTACGTCCCTGCTCCCTGCCTCTCTGCTACTTCTTGGTGTCGCCGCCGATCTGGATCACGATGTACTTTGCCGGGCAGTCGCCGACGTTCTTCAGCGCGTGCAGGGTGCCGTACGCCACGTAGATGATGCTGCCCGCCGCGGCGCGCTCGGTTTTGCCATCGTGCTGGAACTCAAGCGTCCCTTGCTGCACGACGATCAGTTCAGAATGCTGAATGCGGTGCGGGGGATTGGGCGCGGTTCCGGCCGGTTGCTCCGTCTCATGCACGGCCACGGCCTCGCCCGTCGCGAGAGTGCCGTTGAATACGCTGCGGCCGAGGGCGCCGTTCGGCGCAGTCGTCGGCGTCGCATCGTCAGGATTGAAAACGCGCGCGGCGGCAAGTGGATTTGCGCCGGACGATTGCGCCTGGGCAGCGCACACAAGTCCGAGAAGCAACGCGGGCAAGGTCAGGATTCGCATAGCATTCCTTCCGGTCCGAGGCCGGAACTTGCTCGCCACCATCGGGATTTCTGGATTCTACTGCGATTCGGTGATGTGCACCGAATGCTCGAGTCGAAATGTGAGCAGCGTCTCGGCTGGGAGAAAGATCTCATGATTGCCTGTGAAGGCGCTGCCTGCGGTTCCGGCCCCTGCCCCCGCCAGGCCGCCGATCAATGCGCCCTTGCCGCCGCCCGCGATGCCTCCGATGATTGCTCCGAAGGCTCCGCCGCCTCCGGCAAATGCCGCGGTACGCTTGCCCTTGCCCTTCTCCGCGCGCTCGATGGTGCTGGTCGCGACGGGATAGCTGCCCCAATTTGTATGCACACGCTCCAGGCGCAGTTCAAGTGCCGCGCCGCCCTTGAAGTGGCCGAGCGGCTTGGCGTCGATCACGGTGCCTTCAGCGCGCGCGTGTTTGGGAACCACCGTCTGGCCGTTGACGATGACATCTTCAGCAACCGTTGCGCCGAAGCTGTCGCCCGGGTGGCTGATCTTCGAGCCGAGATCCTGGTCCAGGCGCACATGCAAGCGCGTTCCAGCAGGCAATTCAACAACGGTCGGTGGCGGCGGGCCCTGCGGCGGCGGAGCAGCTTGCCCGTTTTGAGCCGCCCCCGGTTCGCCCTGCGGTGCGCTGGCCTGCGCGCCGGGCTGGCCGGCAGCAGTTGGTTGAGAATTTGGTTGCGCCGCGTTGCCGGAACCCGAAGCGGGCTGAGTAGCCGCCTGATTGGTTCCGGATTTGCATCCATTGCAGGTAAGCAGCGACACAAGAGAAAGAACAGCAAGGGAGAAGAATCTGCGACCGAGATTCATGACTCGAACTCCTTTTGGGTTTGGAGATCTGTCTCGCTACGGGAGAACCGTGGGCAATATGTAAATGCTTCTAGACGCTTAGATGTCGAGATTCTTCACGTCGAGCGCGTTATCTTCAATGAATTTTCTGCGCGCTTCTACGTCTTCGCCCATCAGCGTGGTAAAGATGGCCTCGGTTTCGGCAATGTCTTCGAGCTTGACCGAGAGCAGCGTGCGGCGCTCGGGATCCATGGTGGTTTCCCAAAGCTGCGTGGCGGTCATTTCGCCCAGGCCCTTGTAGCGCTGCACCTGGTAGTCTTTCTTGCCCTGCTCGACGATGTAAGCGAAGAGCTCGCGAGCTGTCTGCTTTTCGACCGGCTCGCGCGGGATGCGCGACGCGCGGCCGGCTGCCTTTGCTTCGGGTTTTGCCTCCGCGCCTTCGGTCTCTTCTTCCTCTTCAGCAGCGGCGCCGGCGGATTTGGCGGCGTACTCGACCAGGAACGGCGGCTCGAGATACTCCTTGATGAGCGAGTATTTCGACATCATCTGACGGAACTCGGGGCTCGAGGCAAGTGTCCAGTCGATGGAGCGCATGGCGCCCTGCGCATCGGTAAAACAGACCGACCAGGTGTGATGTTCCTCGTCTTCGACGGGCTTCGAGACTTTGATCTGGAAATCGTCGGCGAGCTCGATCAGCTGCTTGTGCAGCGCGGCAAGCTTCTCGGGAACTTCTTTCCCGTTTTTCGAGGCAAAATCCGCGCGATGAGTGAGCTCGGCGCGGGCCAGCATCTCAGTGAGTTTCTCATTACGAACGCGCTTGTCGACCTTTTCGACAAAGCCGAGATACTCATTGAGCGTGGACATGAAGCGCGTAAGGTCGGCGCCTTCGATGCGGCTGGCCAACTCGCCGTGGCGCACGATCATGCCTTCGGCGGCGCGATTGACCATCACCTTCACAAATTCGCGATCGTCCTTGATGTACTGCTCGAAGCGGCCCTTTTTGATCTTGTAGAGCGGCGGCTGCGCGATGTAGACGTTGTCGCGCTTGATGAGCTCGGTCATGTGGCGGAAAAAGAAGGTGAGCAGCAGCGTGCGGATGTGTGAACCGTCTACGTCGGCGTCGGTCATCAGGATGATCTTGCCGTAGCGGATCTTCGAGGCGTCGAAGTCATCCTTGCCGATGCCGCAGCCGAGCGCGGTGATCATGGCGCGGATTTCCTCGTGGCCGAGCATCTTGTCGTAGCGGGCCTTCTCGACGTTGAGGATCTTGCCCTTGAGGGGAAGAATGGCCTGGAATTTGCGATCGCGGCCCTGCTTGGCCGTTCCACCGGCGCTTTCGCCCTCGACGAGATACAGTTCGCAGCGTTCGGGATTGCGTTCGCTGCAATCGGCCAGCTTGCCCGGCAGGCCACCGCCGTCGATTGCGCCCTTGCGCCGAGTGAGGTCGCGAGCCTTGCGGGCCGCTTCGCGTGCACGTGCCGCCTCAATGGCTTTGTTGATGATGCGGCGCGCGACGGGCGGATTCTGCTCAAGGAACATGCCGAGCCGCTCGTTCACAAACGCCTGGACGATGCCGGCGATGTCGGAGTTGAGCTTTCCCTTGGTCTGGCCTTCAAACTGCGGCTGGGAAAGCTTGACGCTGACCACGGCGACGAGACCCTCGCGGACGTCATCTCCGCTGAGGTTCTCTTTCACATCCTTGAACAGGCCCATCTGCTGGCCGATGAAGTTGATGGTGCGCGTCAAAGATGTGCGGAATCCGGAAAGATGCGTGCCGCCGTCGACCGTGTTGATGTTGTTAGCGAAGCTGAAGACCGTTTCAGAGTAGCTGTCGTTGTACTGCAGCGCGATGTCGATCTCGACGCCGTCGCGGAGCGCTTCCATGACGATGGGCTTGTCGTGCAATGCGGTCTTGCCGCGATTGAGGTGCTTGACGAATTCGGCGATGCCGCCGGCATAGCGAAATTCCGCGCGGCGAGCTTCACCCGTCTTGGCATCGGCGGTGCGCTCGTCGGTCAGCGTGATCTCAAGGCCCTTGTTCAGGAAGGCCATTTCACGCAGGCGCTGCGCGAGCGTGTCGTAGTTGAACTCGGTGGTGGTGAAGATGGTTTTGTCGGGAAGGAAGTGGACTTTGGTCCCGCGGCGCTTGCTGGTGCCTGCCTTGCGCAGTTCGCTGGTGGGAATGCCGCAGCTGAAATCCATCTCCCAGGTGAAGCCGTCGCGCCAGATCTCGACATTGAATTCCTGGCTGAGCGCGTTCACGCAGCTTGCCCCGACGCCGTGCAGGCCGCCCGAAACCTTGTACGTCGAGCTGTCGAACTTGCCACCGGCGTGAAGCTTGGTGAGGATAACCTGAACCGCAGGCATTCGGGGGCCATTCGGCGTGTCCATGATGTCAACCGGCATGCCGCGACCGTCATCGACGACTGTGATCGAGTTGTCGACGTGGATGACGACATCAATCTTTTTCGCGTAGCCAGCCAGGGCCTCGTCGACGGAGTTGTCGACTATCTCATAGACCAAGTGATGCAGGCCGATTTCGCCCGTGGAGCCGATGTACATGGCGGGCCGGAGGCGCACCGCCTCAAGGCCTTCGAGAATCTTGATGTTTGCGCCAGTGTAGTTGTCGTTGTCGCCGTGCATGGAATTGCTGCTGAGAGCTTCAGTCGCCATAAGATTCCGTTCGCAAGGTTCCCAAATCGGGTGGTTTGCCGGGGATGAATCCGGACGAAAGAGCGGGACTAGAACCGGTCTGATAAACCGACTTCGTCAACTCGCCAACCTCCTGGGACCCGCCTTGTAGTTGGGTCCCACACTTGCGCGGCGGAGTGCATTGCCATTTAAGAGACCGGTTGTAACCGCTTGAAAAAAGAGGAGCTACCAAGCAAGTTGCCCTGAAGTGATTTTATCATGCAGGGCCCACGTTCGGGGGATTGGAGATTGGTACAAACATGGTTACTATGCAGGGAGCTTTGGGGTAATGTGATTACGTTAGTCACTAAACCCGATTGTAGTTGGTTATCATTAAGAAAAATATATACTTGTCCGCATTTTTAGGATAAGATTTGAGGCGCATTGGAGATCAGACTCCTGCAAATTTAAACACCGTGAGGTTACGAAAGATGAAAGTTGCCATCCGCGTTTTTGCTCTGCTCGTCGCCTTTGTTGGGCTCACCTCCGCGTCGTTCAGCTCCTCCGCCACGAAGACTCTTCCAGCTCATGTTTCCAACTCGGCAATTGACCCCAACCCCGGACCTCTCACACTCCCTTACCCGCTTCCCTGCCAATCGGACGGCAGCTGTGTTGCGCCGGCGCAGTGATCGCAAGTACAATAAAACGCGCTGCGTAGCACGAAAGTGCCACCGGCGCGTTACCCTTTTGTGTTTGGGCCATAAGGCATAACGGCGCTATTCTGAGGGCGCTCTGTAAATTGCAGAAATGCACCTATGCCTTTAAATACTGCAATGGCGGTAATGAACGTAGCTGAGATTGTGCTCTGGGCTGCGCTCGCTTTCCTTTTCTTCAGAAAGGGATTCCATCACCGCTTTCCGGCAACGACCACGTACCTGGTTTTGCGGGCGGTTTCAGGAGCATTCCTTCTTACCATTTTGCGGCTGGAGTCGAGTGCATGGGGCGAGAGCCATCGCCTTGGCATGCTGTATTTCTTTGGCTACTTCGCGATGTACCTGGCCAGCGCTGCCCTGCTCTTCTTCATTTCAATTGAGATCTTTCGTTCCGCGCTCGCTGCTTTTCCGGGAATTTCGAAGCTGGCCATTGTGATCTTCCATTGGGCGGCGGTGGTTTCGGTCATCGTCAGCCTCACTTCGATCAGCTATTCGCACAGGGGATTGCACATTCTCGCCGATGTTTCCTACGGCCTGATGCGCTCGGTGAGCGTGCTGGAGCTTTGTCTTCTGGCTTTCCTGTGCTTGAGCATGAACGCGCTGCGCCTGACGGTGCGCGACATGTCGTTCGGCATCGCACTTGGGTTCGGCCTGATGTGCTCGGGTGATTTTGTTGTTTCCTCGCTGATTGCGCACATAAAATCACTCAGCGATCCGCTGCAGCTTGTGGCGGAAGGCGTGATCCTGGCGACTTTGGCGGTATGGGCGATTTATTGCTTGCTGCCTGAACCGGCGCCAAAGCCGGTGCTTATGGCAGCAAACTCGACAATCTACCGGTGGAACGAGATTGCGTCGGCCCTCGGCCATACCGGCACCAAGGTTGCGGTGGCGCAGCCGGCCAACAGCTTCTTCCTTACGGATGTGGAGCGGGTGGTGGAGAAGGTGCTGGCGCGGAATATGAACGGCCAGGAATCGGAAACGTAAAATAAAAGTTCAGAGTGACGAAAAGGCCACGGCACAAGCCGTGGCCTTTTCGTTAGTGCGATGAATCGGAATTACTCGGCTGCGACCGGATCGATCGAAGCAAAGCGTCCACGGTTGCCGCGGTCGGTAAATTTCACGCGGCCGGTCACCTTGGCAAACAACGTGTCGTCAGAGCCAATGCCGACGTTGGCGCCCGGCTTGATGCGAGTGCCCCGTTGCCGCATGATGATCGAACCCCCGGAGACCACCTGGCCGGCGAAAGCTTTGACGCCGAGCCGCTGCGCGTTTGAGTCGCGCCCGTTTGTTGAACTGCCCCCACCTTTTTTGTGTGCCATTGCTCAATCTCCCAAGCTGTCAGCTATCAGCCGTCAGCTAATTCATTTCAATAATCCGCTGCTCGTGCCCTCGCAAGGAAAAATTTGAAAGCTGAGGGCTCAGAGCTGAAAGCTACTTTGCGTCGTAGGTGACGCCATCGGCCTCAATGGCCTTGATGCGTACCTCGGTGAAATTCTGGCGGTGCCCCTGGAGCTTCTTGTATTGCTTCTTGCGCTTGAAGTGGAAGACCAGGACCTTGTTGCCGCGTCCCTCGCCGAGCACTTCGGCGGTGACTTTGGCTGCGGCCGGTTTGGCCAGAGTCCCGGGTTCGCCCGAGACGGCAAGTACGTCGCTGAACTCAACGGTCTGTTTGTCCGAATCGACGCTCTCGATTTTCAAAACATCACCCGGGGCCACCCGGTACTGTTTGCCACCGGTGCGAATGACTGCATACATAAGAGATCCTCCAGCGGTCCGGCGTGAAAACCGGGCGCTCAATCTAAGCCTGTGTGCTCGATAGGGGCGGATACAGAACTGAGACTGCATCGGGAAGCGGCCGCACGAGCCAGGGCGGAGAGCCCTCAAACATCCCGCGCACCCGGTCGGGGGTGCATCGCCAAACCATACGATTTTACCGTCAATTGGCGGGTTGGGTCAATCCGCAACCCGACGCGGGAATTGCACTCAGACGGCAGGGAATCCGGCTCGGTTTGAGCGCAGATTAGCGATCTTTAAGGCAAACCGGCCCTGGCTACTCACAGTAGGTGCAGGGGTGAGGAATGCCTTTTCGGTTAGGCCACACAGGCGGAGCAGCGGCGCGCGGGAGCCACGCCAGACGGACGGTCAGTTGAGCAGTTACCACATTGCGAAGATGACGAGAGAGGGCGGGGTTCTGCGATTAGCGCGGCTGGCGGATGTTGCACGAGGCTACCAGCGCTTGCTCGAGCGTGATCCGCGGCAGGCCGACGCTCTCGTGGGTATGTGCCTGGTGGCACTGGCGAGCCGGCAGACTGAAGCGGCAATCAACATGGCATTGGCGGCGACGAATGCCGCGCCGCGAATGGGCGCGGCGTGGGTCGCGCTGGGACAAGCGTATAAGGCCGGCGAGCGCTATGCGGACGCGGAAGCAGCATATGAATGTGCAATCGGGATAAGTGGAATGAACGCGCTGGCGCGGCTGGGTCTGGGAGAGCTGAGGATTGCGGCGGGCCGGGCGGAAGAAGCGATCGACGAGTTTGAGCGGGCGCTCAAGCTGCAGCCAATGCTCGTCGCGGCGCAACTGGGAGTCGGCAACGCACTGGCGATGCTGGGGCGCAATGAGGAGGCGCTCGCGCGGTATAGAGCGGCGCTTGAGCTGCGGCCGCGCCTGCCGGAGGGCGAGTTTGCGGCCGGGTTTGTGCTGGCGCGACTAAGACGGTTGAAAGAAGCGGAGACGCGCTATCGCAGGGCGCTGATGATGCGTCCGGATTTTGCCGCGGCGTGGATCAACCTGGGAAGCCTGTTGCGCGAGGAAGGACAGGATGCTGCTGCGGAGGCTGCGCTGAAACGCGCGGTGGAGTTGCGCCCGGACCTGATCTCGGGATGGTTGAACCTGGCGCTGCTGGAGCGAGAGCGCGAGCGAAAGGAGCGGGCGGAAGCGTACCTGCTGCGTGCGTTTGCACTCAATCCGAACCAGGCAGAGACGCTGATTGCGTGGTGCCAGTTTCGCGCGGCAGAGAAAGATCGGGCGGGCGCGTGGGGCTGGCTGCGCTGGGCGCTCGCCATAAATCCCGATTTCGATGAAGCCGTGAACACGCACGGCATTCTGCTGCACCAGGATGGACGTTTTAACGAAGCAGTTGCGGCGTTTGAGCGGGCCGAAGCGCTGGGCAATCACGCGGCGGCATCGAATCGCGGCAATTCGCTGCTCGACCTGGGACGAATGGACGAAGCACTGCACGCGCAGGAGACTGCAGTGGAGCGCGAGCCGCAAAGCGCAGGCGCGCGATACAACCTGGCGCTGACGCAACTGCGGCAGGGCGACTGGCAACACGGCTGGAAGAACTACGAAGCACGATGGCGATTCCGCGAGGTGCACCGCACGCCGCGAATCTTCAAACAGCCGCGATGGAACGGCGAGGAGCTGCATGGAACGCGCATTCTGCTTCATGCCGAGCAGGGACTGGGCGACACCATTCAGTTTTGCCGGTACGCAGCACTGGTGGCTGCGCGGGGCGGCGTTCCGATATTGCAGGTGCAAGCGGCGGCGGAACGGCTGATGCGCTCGCTCGCCCAAGCGCCAATGGAAACCGCAGTACTCGGCGGAGAGCTGCCGCCGTTTGATTGCGAGTGTCCGCTGATGAGTTTGCCGGCGGTGTTTCAAACCACTGTGGAAACCGTGCCGTGGACGGGCGCATATCTTGGCGCGGACCCGCAGCTTGCGGCTGAGAGACGAGAACAGATTCCGAGTGATGCGGAGCGTTTGCGGATTGGGCTCGCCTGGGCCGGCAATCCGCGGTACAAGGCGGACAGCGCGCGAAGCGTAAAGCTTGAAACTCTGCTGCCGCTGCTGCGCACGGTGAATGCAACGTGGATCTCGCTGCAGAAGGGCGAAGCGGCGGAGCAACTGGCAAATCTGCCCGCAGATGTTGATGTTGCCGACGGGTCGAGTAGCGATTGCGACCTGGCAGAGACGGCTGCGACTGTTGCCGGACTCGACCTGGTGATCACGACGGATACGTGCATTGCGCATCTGGCCGGCGCGATGGCGAAGCCAGTGTGGATTCTGCTGCCGCACCTCGGCGACTGGCGCTGGTTGCAGGAGACAGAGACGACGCCGTGGTATCCGACTGCGCAGCTGTTCCGGCAGAAAGCGGCCGGCGACTGGGCGGAATTGGTTGAACGGGTTGGAAAGCGATTGGCCGCGGTTGGCTGTGCAGGTGATTTTGAGGGACGCAGGGACATGGGGACGTAGGGACATAGGGCCTGGGGGACAAAGGGACTCCGGAAAACGGCGAGAAGCTCGGGAGTGGAAGAGATCATGGAAGAGCGTGGCCGGGGGCGAGTGAATTGTCGATAATGGCAGAGTATGGCTAGAGTGCAGACGCGAGAGCTGATGATCCAGCGCGGGCTGAAGTCCTCGCTCGTCGGCATTGCATTGAACCTGGTGCTGGCGCTGTTCAAATGCACGGCCGGGTTCATCGGCCACTCATTCGCCTTGATCGCGGACGGCATTGAGTCGCTGTCCGACGTGATCAGTTCGTCTGTGGTTTACCTTGGATTGCGGCTGGCCATCAAGCCTCCCGACGAGGACCATCCTTACGGGCATGGAAAAGCGGAGCCAGTCGCCGCGATCATTGTGAGCCTGGCGCTGATTGTGGCGGGAATCGTGATCGGGGCAGAAAGCATCGTTCTGATCCAGACGCCGCACCCGCTGCCCCAGCCTTTTACGCTGTGGGTTTTGCTGGCTGTGGTGGGCGTGAAGGTATTGTTTTCGCGCTATGTTTCATCCGTTGGCAGAGGCATTGAAAGCACCGCGGTGCGAAGCGACGCGTGGCATCACCTGAACGATGCCATTGTTTCGGCGTTTGCGTTTGTCGGGATTTCGATTGCACTGTGGACGAGGATTGCCGCGGCAGACGATTGGGCGGCACTGTGCGCGGCGCCGGTGATCATTTTCAATGCGAGCCGGCAGCTTCGGGGTCCGTTTGCAGAATTGCTCGACACAGCGCCCGCTCCGCAGTTGGAGCAGGACGTTCGCACAGTTGCTGCGACTGTTCCGGGAGTGATCGGCCTTGAGAAGTGCCATGTGCGCAAGGTTGGATTCAGCTACTACGTGGATCTGCACATTGTTGTGGAAGGGACACTGACGGTGCGCCAGGGACATAACATTGCGCACGATGTGGAGGATGCCGTTCTGCAGCGAGTGCCACGAATCACCGAAGTGCTGGTGCATGTTGAGCCGGAGGAAGAATTGCTGGCGCCGTCGATGAAAAGGTGACTGAACCTTGCGAGTTGAGGGCGCGTGAGCAGGCAAGCGGAATTCTGCCACAGACGGGGTTGACAGCCCGATTGCAGAGTCGACGAGCTTTCGGGAATCGCGCCAAATAGAAATAGAAGATTGATCGGGCGTAGAATGATGGCATGATGTTCCGGGCCGCAATCGCACTGATCGCGCTTGCCGTGCCTGTTCTCGCGCAACACGGCGGCGGGCACGCTGGATCAGCTGGATCGATTGGCAGCCATGGATTTGCGGGACACGCCGGGTTCTCAGGTTCCGCGGGCTTCTCACAATCGCGTAGTTTTGCGCAGCCGGTTCCGTACAGCGCGCAGCGGAGTGGGGGATACCGAGGGATTGCCCCGCCGGGTTATTCGCGCATTCCGACTCCCTACAGCGGAAACAGATACATGGCGGGCCGTCCCGCGTATGCATCGCGGAGCGCGGGCCCGACTCGTGGCGCTGGCGCGTCGAGCACCTGGGATCGGAGCGGGGATCGCGGCCGGGATCGGGATCGCGATCGGTGGGATGCGCGGAGACGGTCGTTCAACAACTGGTATTCCTCTATTTATCCAACGTGGCTGGGATACCCTTATTTGATCGATCCGGGATTCTACGATTGGGGAGATTCAGATAGCGCCGCGGATGACGAGGGCGGCGAGGCTCCCTACCCTGACTATGGTTACGGTGCGCCTGAAGATGCACAGGAGGGATACCCTGGAGACCTTCCGCCGTGGAACTCGCAATGGCAGCAACCGCCTGTCGGAGAAGGATCCGCATCGCTTGCCCCTGAGCAGCCGCTGACGGTGATTTTCAAGAGCGGGCGCGCTCCCGTGAAGATGCAGAATTACATGATGACCACGAAGGTGCTGACCGATCTTGATTCGCAGCACTACGAGCAGATACCGCTGGATGAGATCGATGTGGCCGCGACGCAGCGGGCGAACAGCGCTGCCGGCGTAGGGTTTCAGGTTCCCGGGGCGTAGGGGGTTGGGGCGCGGGCGGACGCGCGGTCTCTGCTGAGCCGGCGGAGCGAGGAAAAACGACAGTCATTGGTGCCGATCTGATACCACTCTGCCGCACCCCAAAGATGTGAGAATGCTTCTGTCATCCCGGCGCGGGCGTGGACGCCCGCACGACAGCCGACCTGGAGGTCGGCGCTACAGTCGCTGACACAATTTTCAGGACGAATTCCTGGGCTACGCTCGGGACGACATGCCAAGTTAAATTAATTCAATGGTTTAGGTAGAAGACTGCTTTCGCACTAACTGCGCTACAGAATTCTCTTGACTTTGTTTACTCTGTGTTATAGAGTACTCTTCATTAAGAACAAGGGAACAAGGGACCGAAGTAATAAGGGAACGACAATGCAGCGATCAGGGAACAGAGATCAATGATGGCGATGGGCAAGCAAAACTCGACGACGGCGGAGCCGCTGGTGGTGGAGCGGCTGGTTAAACGGTTCGGCGACCTGACGGCGGTGAACGACGTGAGCCTTGCGGTGGGGCCGGGCGAGTGCCTGGGGTTGCTGGGGCCGAATGGAGCGGGAAAGAGCACGCTGATCCGCAGCATTGTGGGGCGGGTGATTCCGGACAGCGGGAGCGTGGCGGTGTTTGGCGCGGCCGCAGCTTCGACGGAAGCGCGGATGGCGCTGGGATGGGTTCCGCAGGAGCTGGCGATTTATCCGCGGATCAGTTGCACGGAGAACCTGGGCGCGTTCGGGCGCTACTACGGACTGAAGGGATTGGGGCTGGAGGAGGCGATCAAGTGGTGCCTGCACTGGGCGGCGCTGGAGGATCGCGCGGGCGAGCTGGCCAAGAATCTTTCGGGCGGGATGAAGCGGCGTCTCAATATGGCGGCGGGAATGTTGCACCGGCCGCGCGTGGTGCTGTTCGATGAGCCGACGGTGGGCGTGGATCCGCAGTCGCGGAACCGGATCTTCGAAATGATTGAAGCGCTGCGCGCAGCAGGAGCGGCGCTGATCTACACCACGCACTACATGGAAGAGGCGGAGCGGTTGTGCGACCGGATCGCGATTATCGATCACGGAAAGATTATTGCGACGGGAACGAAGGAAGAGCTGGTGCGCAACGCGTTTGGTTCGCGCAGCCAGGTGATGGCGCGGTTCAGCGGAGATGAGGCTGCTATTGCTGCCTGGACCGCGCGCAACGGCGGACGCGTGGTGGAGGGGACGGCGGAGTTCACCGTGGAGCAGGCAACGGAGATTGCGCGGCTGCTGGACGATGCGACGAAGGCGCGATTGGAGCTGGTGGATGTGTCGCTGCGGCGGCCAAACCTGGAAAGCGTGTTTCTGCACCTGACCGGAAGGGAGTTACGCGATTGATTCTGCATATTGCAAGGACGGCTTTGATTGCGCTGAAGCGGGACCGAGGCGCGCTGGTGTTGAGCTTTGTTCTGCCGCTGGCGTTTTTCTCGATCTTCGCGGTGATTTTTGGCGGGCAGCACGATACCACGCCGAAGGTGCACGTGATTGTGGTGGATGAGGACAAGAGCGAGGCTTCGCAGGACCTGGTGAAGGCGATGGAAAAGGAGTCGTCGCTGGTGGTGGCGACCGCGCCTGCGGCGAAGAGCAAGAATGCGCCGCAGCCAGCCGACTACACCGAGGCGACGGCGGAGAAGGCAGTGCAGGCGGGTGATGCGCCGGTGGCGCTGATTGTGCCAAAGGGTTTCGGGCAGCACCCCATTGCGTTCGGGCCGGATGCGGAGGGGAGCGCGGTGGAGTTGCTGAACGACCAGAGCGACACGATCGCTCCGCAGATGGTGATGGGACTGCTGCAGAAGGACGCGATGACGGCAATGCCGGCGGTGATGGCTGAGGAGGGCATGAGTACGGCCGAGAAGTACATCGGCGGGTTTACGCCGCAGCAGAAGAAGGTTGTCGAAGACGGGCTGGCGGATTTGCGCAAAAAAGTGGCGAACGGAGAAATAGGAAGCGGAACCACGAGCGGATCGGATGACAACGGCGCAGGAATTATTCGGGTAAAGACGCGCGCGGTGGTGGGAGAGAACAAGAAGAGCCCGATGATTTCGTTTTACGCGGCGGCGATCGGCGTGATGTTTCTGATGTTCACGGCGAGCAACTCGGCCGGCGCGCTGCTGGATGAAGCGGAGAGCGGAACGCTGGAGCGCGTGCTGAGCACGCGGGTGACGATGACGAAGCTGCTGGGCGGGAAGCTGGTGTTCAACACACTGCTGGCGTTTGTGCAACTGGTGGCGATGTTCCTGTGGGGATGGGCGATGTTCAAGCTGGACTTCTGGAGCCATGTGCCGGGCTTCATCGTGATGGGGCTGTGCACGGCGTTTGCAGTAGCGGCGTTCGGAATGCTGCTGGCGAGCGCGTGCCAGACTCGAGCGCAATTGGGCGCGCTGTCGACGCTGGTGATTCTGATTATGTCGTCGGTGGGCGGGAGCATGTTCCCGCGGTTCCTGATGCCGGAGGCGATGCAGAAGGCCGGATTGCTGACGATCAACGCGTGGGCGATTGACGGGTTCACGAAGGTGTTCTGGCGCGACTTGCCGGTGAAGGAACTGTGGCCGCAGGTGGGCGTGCTGCTTGCGGTGGGCATGGCGCTGTTCGTGGTGGCGCGGAGAGTGGCGAGAAGGTGGGAGACGGCGTAGAGGCAGGGGCCTAGGGACTAGGGCTAGGGAGCGAGGTGGATTATGGGAACGAGTGCGAATGATCTGGAGTTGGCAGAGCGGCTGAACCTGATTGAAGCAATGATCAGCGAAGGCAGACGCCGATGTGAAAGCTGGGGATGGACGTTTGTGCTTTGGGGCGTGGCGTATTACGCGGCGTTCTTCTGGGGAGCGTGGGGTCACTTTGCGTACGCGTGGCCTGTGACGGTGATTGCGGCGTCGCTGCTAACGATGGCGGGATTCTGGCGGACGAACAATCAGCCGAATACAACCATGGGCCGAGCGATCGCGTCGGTGTGGATTGCGATGGGCATTTCGATGTTCATCCTGTTTGACGCACTGGGCTTTGGCGGGCATCTGCAGGATGCGCGCATCTTTTTTGCGGCAGCTTCAGCGATGCTGGGCATGGCGAACGCGGCGTGCAGTCTGATGCTGAAGTGGAAGGCGGAGTTTGCCTGCGCGCTGGTGTGGTGGGCGGCGGCCGTGATCGCAAGCTTCGGCTCAGTGGATGCGGCCGTGGATGCGTTTCTGGCCGCGATTTTCCTTTGTCAGATCGTGTTCGGGATCTACGCGATGATGCTGGAGTCGCGCCGTAAGGCGGGTGGGGCAGTCCATGGCTGAGCTGCCCGATCTGAATCCAGTGGTGCACGGGAAGCTGCGGCTGGCGCTGCTGACTCTGCTGACGGGAGTGGACGAAGCGGAGTTTACGTGGCTGCGCGAGAAGACCGGAGCCACGGACGGCAACCTTGGCGCGCAATTGCTGAAGCTGGAAGAGGCTGGGTACGTAAATGTGGAGAAGAAGTTTGTGCAGCGCAAACCGCAGAGTCTGTATCGGATGACAGAGGCCGGGCGTGCGGCGTTGACGGAGTATGTGCAGGCGTTGAGGATGTTGCTGGGAAATGCGATTTAGCGATCCGACCGCATGAATTACCACTTTGGGTTCGTGGGCTCCCACCCTTTCCGCCGGGAAACGCGGAAAGGATGGGGCACGGAGCAGTTGTCGGGAGAGACAGTGATGAGGGGCGAGTGACCAAGGTTTGCCTTAAAACGTCAAAGAATATGTCAGACTTGGGGAAACAGGGAGCGAGGGAACAAGAAAGCAACGGTCGGGCTTTGGCTGGGGAAAAACGAAAGACAACCGCGGATCCTTCGGTCACCTCGGCGGCCTAAGGATGACAGGTCATTCTTACTAAGGGATTCAGAGACGGGAAACATTGGGAGGCGACATGCAGATGACCGCGCGATTTCGCAGAGGGGTTGTGCGATTTGTTGCGCTGTCGGCGGCGCTGCATGTTCTGATTACTGCGATTGTGCTGATGGTGGAGCACCGGCGGAAAGCGCAGACAGTTGTTGAGCAGGCACCGACGAAGTTCTACCCGGCGATGATGCTGGTTGCGGGCGGGGCGAAGACGGAATGGACGCCGAAGCCGCCGGGAAGAAAGAAACATCCGCAGGAAGTGAAGCCGGTGACGTCTGATCTTGCGATGAACCGGAATCCCGCGCCTGCGGCGGGCGCGCCGGTGAGCGCGCCGGAGAGCACAGCAGCCGGAATTGGAGCCGATCAGCAGAATGCCGATCCGGCGTTTCCCGTGTTTTCGCCGCGGCCAGCAGTGGCGGATCGATCGCTGCTGCCAAGGTCGAATCAAGAAGTAGTCGTCGATGTGAAGGTGAGCGCGGCTGGCGATGTGCTGGAGGCGACACTGGTGAAAGGCATCGGGAACGGGCTGGACCAGCTGGTGCTGGATACGGTGAAGACATGGCGCTTCCATCCGGCGACGGTGAACGGGAATCCCGTGGCGACCGAGGCGGAACTGATCTTCCCGTTCAATCTGAGCTATCCGATCGCGGCGGGGTGATACAGAAGCAGTTCGCAGTTCGTAGTTTGCAGCGAAGAGCTGACAGCCAACAGCCAGCAGCAAACAGTGAGAGATTGTCAGCTCAGTTGTTTGGCGGTAAGGCTTCAAGCGATGCACGCACGCGCTGCATGATTCCCAGGTAAAACGCGAGATTGTGGATGGAGTTGAGCGTGGCGGCGAGGGGTTCGCTGGTTTGCACCAGGTGGCGCAGGTAGGCGCGCGAGTAGCGGCTGCACGTGGGGCAACTGCAGGCGGGATCGGGCGGGTTCTGATCTTCGGCGTATTGTTTGTTCTTGATGTTGAGGCGGCCTTCGCTGGTGAACAGGAGCGCGTGGCGCGCGGCGCGGGTGGGAAGCACGCAGTCCATCATGTCGACCCCCATGCGCGCGTATTGCTCGATCTCGTCGGGATAGCCGACGCCCATGACATAACGCGGTTTGTCTTTAGGCAGCAGCGGGAGAACCTCCGCGATCATCTCAAGTGTCAGCTCGCGCGGCTCGCCGACCGAGAGACCACCAATGGCGTAGCCGTCGAAGTCCATCTCGACGAGACGCTCGGCACACTGGCGGCGGAGATCGGCGTACATGCCGCCCTGGACGATGGCAAAGAGGGACTGATGTTGGCTCCCAGGGCGGAGATCATCGTTCCCAGGTCCCCAAGTGCGAGGGGCCTGGGGCACCCCGGTTTGTGATGGATCATCCTCGCAAAATGCAGGTCCTTCGACTCGGTCGCTCGCCGCGGCGAGCGACTCTCGCTCAGGATGACCGCTCAAGGGGATTTTGCACTCATTGGAATCATGCCAGGGGACTTCGTGCTGGTGGGCGCGAAAGTGGGCGAGCGAGCGAGCGGCCCAGGCCATGGTGAGGCGAAGGCTTTCTTCGGCGCGAGTGCGAGTGGCGGGGTATTCGGTGCACTCGTCGAAGGCCATAATGATGTCTGCGCCGAGGGCAATTTGCACATCCACGGAATGTTCAGGAGTAAAGGAGTGCAAACTCCCGTCGAGGTGCGAGCGGAACTGGACGCCATCGTCAGTGACTTTGCGGAGCTGGCTGAGCGAGTAGACCTGGAAGCCACCGGAATCCGTGAGAAGTGCGCGAGGCCAACTGATGAAGCGATGCAGGCCGCCCATGCGGCGGATGGATTCATGACCGGGGCGGAGATAGAGGTGATAGGTGTTGCCGAGAATGATTTCGGCGCCGAGGGATTCGAGTGTGTCTTGCGGAACGGCTTTGACTGTGCCCTGCGTGCCGACGGGCATGAAGACTGGTGTTTGAACTATCTGGTGAGGAAGATAAAGGCGCCCACGGCGCCCGCCGGCGGCGGTTGAATGGATGAGGTCGAAGGCGAGGGCCACCAGACGATTCTATGATGCGTCCGGTCACACGGGTTCGCTGCGGAACGGGACGGAGCCCCTTCCCGCAGCTTTCCTCGTGAAATTCTCAATGAACTACGACAGTGAAGAACTGATGTTGCTGAATACGGTTGTGATGGCCCCGGCAACTTTGTTGACGCCGGTGATGGCGGCCAAGGCGATCAGGGCCACCAGCAAGGCGTATTCCACCAGGTCCTGACCTTCTTCGCGATGGGTCAGGTCTTGCAATTTCAAATGGAGCTTCAGAAAGAGGCTGTTCATGTGTGTTCCCTCCAATGGTTGAGCTACCGGACGCTGCCGGGTGCGTGCCGATTTGGGGGGCTAAGAGGCGGGCTTTATTGCGCGTGGCAGGGGGATGTAATGGAGATCCTGCGTGATGCTGAGCACATCTAGGGTAAGTATGGGCCGAATGGGGAGGGCCTGGATACAACTTTGGTGGTATCAGGCGCGCAACCCGGACTGCGAAGCAAATCCGCGAATTCCAATACGCCGGCAGCAAACACAATGCCCGTGGCCGCAAATGCGAACCACGGGCATGTTTTTGAGCAACAGCGTAGAGAACCGAGGCAGAGTTGGTGCAGCCGTTAGAAGCGGCGGTCGCGGTAGATGCGGCGCGACATCCGATTCTGCTGGTGATAAAGCACGCGGCGATCGCGCGGCGTAAGGCGGCCGTGATCGAAGGCGCGCATGGTGCGGACTTCGTGATGGATTGCTCCTTCACGACGATCGAGGCGGAATGCCTGGCCGCGAGTGAGTTGACCGGAGCGAACACCGGCGACGATGCGGTGCTGCTGGTTGACCTGGCGTTGTGCGACGTGGTCATAGCGGTTGGGCATTTGCGCTTGCGACAAAGCCGCTCCGCCAAAAAGTACAGCCGCTGCGATTGCGATTGTTGAGAGTTTCATTTGACTCCCTCCTTGTAGCGGCTTGCTTCTTATTTCGCCGCGTATGACTGATGAAACACAGGCGGTGTGGGAAGGTTGCGGGACGAGCGTGGGCACAGTGGTAACTCAATCGAAGGATGGAGTGGGTGAATACATTGTCGGTGCGGGCGTGGACGCCCGCACGACAGCCGACCTAGAGGTCGGCGCTACACAATTAGCTAGTTCGTGGCGGGGCCGAGGCGGAGGGTGAAGCCGACGCGGGCGGCGCGTGGCTGGCCGAGCGTGGTGGTGGGCGTCTTGGAGACTTCGATGGATTGGCCGGTGAGATTTTCGCCGGCGGCAAAGATGTCGAAGCGAGAACGGAAGGTATGCGACGCATAAGCGTCGAGACGGAAATAGCCGGCGAGGAGATAGGTGTTGGCATCGTCGTCGAACATGCGGCCGCTCAAGCGGCTCTGCAGGCTGAGTGTGCCGAGACGCGGACGCGAGGCGCGGAGATTGAGCGTGGCAAGATTGCGCGCGACCTCGGGAATCCACTTGCCGTAGTCGAGCGTACCGCGCGAGACGACGGCGTGCGCGTACTGATAGCCGCCATCGAGCGTGAGCCAACGAAGCGGGGATAGTTCGTAATCGAGCGAGACGCCGCGGCTCTCGATCTGGCCGAGATTCTCGCGCATGAGCAGAATGGGCGAGGAGTTGGGATTGATGGTGAATGCAGTGATGGGGCGATTGACCTGCGTGAGAAAGTAACTGGCGCGGATGACTCCCCAGGAGCGCTGGGAGGCGAGACCGGCTTCCCAGCCAGTGGCGCGCTCGCTGAGCAGGTTGTTGTTGGGTAAGGTGAGCTGGTTGCCGACCTGCGTGGAGCGGTAGAGCTCGTTGGGCGTGGGCGCGCGGAAGGCGCGAAAGCCGGAAGCGGAGAGAGCCCAGTGTTCGGCGATCTTGCGTGAGAGACCAAGACGCGGATCAAAGATTTTTTCCTGGTTTTGGACTGGCTGTGGAGTGACGGCTGTCCATGTCGAGCCGGTCCGTGCGACGATGTGGCCGTCGAAGTTCTGATACCAGTCGATGCGGCCCGAGGCGACGAACGTCCATGCGCGGAGCGTGGCCATCAGCTCAGCGTAGGCGCCGGAGTCGCGCTGATGATCGTGGAGATTCGTGATGCCGGAAGAGCTGAACGATTGCTCGAGATCCCAGACGCGGACGTCGTGCGAATCTGCGCCGGCGAGAAAGAGCAGGCCGGCGCGGAGAGGCTGGCTCCAATGCGCTGCGGCTCCAAGTTCGTTGGTGGGGACGTAGGAGTATTTCGTGGGCGTTTCGCCGCAGCGGTAAGAGCATGTGGGATTCGCGGCGTTGGGCGAGTTGGAAATGCTGGAGAAGGTCTGGCGGAAGCGCTCGTCGGAGCCGTAGATGCGGAGGTTGAAGGCATCGCTGTGCGCATTCGTCCAGTCGCCGCCGGTGGCATAGCGGAAGAGGCGCGTGCCGTTGAACTGATAGGGCGTGCCGTTGTGGCGCAGTTCGTTGAAGGCGGCGGTGCGCACGAAGAAACGCAGCGGGCCTTGAACGTGCTCGGCCATGACAATCGCGTTCTGACTGTGGACGTTGCTGGCAACGTCGACAGGGCCGCGCTGGAAGGGCGACTCCTGAATGTAGCCATCGGTGCCGAGCATGCCCGCTGCCGCGAGCACGCCCCATGGCCCAAATTTCGTTTGAGCGAGCGCGCTGGAATCGTAGGTGCCTTCCCCACCGTAAGTGGAGGTGAGTTCGGCGGAGTTGGCTGTGGGGCGAACGGGAACGACATTGATGACGCCGCCGATGGCGCTTGAGCCGTAGAGGTCGCTGGCGCCGCCGCGGACGAGCTCGATATCGCGAATGGAGAGAGCAGGCTGCTCCTGCCAATGGATCCAGCCGCCAAGTGGGTCGTTGAGCGGGACGTCGTCTTCAGTGACGAGAGTCCGCGACGCCGATGTAGACCCGAGGCCGCGCAGGCTGATACCTTGCGAGCTGGGATTCGCGACCAGCGATGGCGAACGGCGGAAGAGCTCGACGCCGGGAAGCTGGCGGAGCTGATCGTCGAGCGTGATGCCCGCGGTGGTAGCGAGGGTCTGCCGCGAGAGGACGCGGGTGGTGGCAGGACTTTCGAGATCGCCGAGCGGAGCGCGATAGGCAGTGACGGTGACTTGTTCCGCACCGGCGGCGGGCTGGAGTTGAATGGTTGCGGATGCAGCGACGGTGAGTGTTTGCGAAGCGAAGCCCGGCGCGGAGATGGAGATGCGGCACGGAGCGGCGCAGATGACGGAGAACGAACCGGAAGCGTCAGTGCGTCCGAGAAGATGATTGGCTGAGTCGAAGACGGTTGCGCCGGCAAGGGCCGCGCTGGAAGGGTCTTCAACCGTGAGTTGGATCGGAGACTGGGAGCGTAGCGCCAGCGGGAGAAGCGCCAGGAACGACAGCGCGCCAAGGATCGCTTTCGATTTGAACGACTGCATCCGACGCATGGCCGGGTGACGGGGACGGCGCATTGTGGAGGGCCTGCAACAATTCTGACACGGTGCGGCCGGAGCGGGGATCGCGGAATTGCGGAGAGATTTCGTTGAGCGGGACGAGGACGAAGGCACGTTTGGCGAAGCGAGGGTGCGGAAGCTCGAGGCCTGCTTCGCTGAGCACGAGATCGCCGTAGAGAACGAGATCGAGGTCGAGAGTGCGCGGACCATCGTGGATCGCGAAGAAACGATCGCGACCGAAGTCGAGTTCGATCTCGAGGAGAGATGAGAGAAGTGCGAGCGGCGAGAACGCGGTTTCGAGATTGACGGCGGCGTTGAGGAACCGGGGCTGATCGGCGAAACCGACGGGAGTGGTGGAGTAGAGCGAGGACTTTGCGGTGATGCGGCCGAGCGGGGTGAGGCGCTCAACGGCGGCAGCGAGCGTGACGTCGGGAGGGCCAGCGGGGCTGGGAAGGTTGCCGCCAAGAGAGATGGTTGCGAGGTGCATGTGTTGCTAGATTAACGGAGTTGAGGGGCAGCAAGTCAGCAAGTTAGCGGGTCAGCGAGTCGGCAGGAGTAGCGGTGTTCCCTGCCCTGCTGGTGTCAAAGCGGATTGCGGGACCCGCGGATCGGCGCTACGGTGAGTCGCACGGGATGCAAGTCGCGGGCCGTCCTACCCTTTTCCGGACGCTGCCGCGACCGGAAAAGGATGGGGCGCGGAGCCTTGATGTGCGATGTGGTTTCCCGATCTACCAATCTGGTAGCATCGGACTTCGGAGAATTTGTGTATGGAGATACCAGAGGTTGCGGGGCTTGGCGCACGGCGCAATGAAGACATCGCGCTGGACCTGTTGAAGTTTGTGGCGGGTACGGCGGGAGTGGGAAGGCCGGCGGCGCCGTCGACGGGATTCAGCGGATCGGGTGCGGCGAAGCCCGAGGAGCATGTAAACCAGCTGCTTGCGCTCTACTCGCGCTGCCTGAAGGCCGTGCAGGGGAAAGAATAAAGAGGCGGAGTTAGCGGAGATAGCGGAGTTTCTCGCCCGCCCACAATGAGTTGAGATTTGTGCTATCCCACGTCTCAGAAACGAGACGTGGGGCACCCTTTGATGTGCTGAGTTGGGGTGGGTTGTTGAAGGTTATGCGATCCCACCCAAGCAAAGCTTGGATGGGGCACCGCTTGGTTGTGCTGAGTTGAGAGCGGGATGTTGAAGGCTGTGCGACCCCACCCAAGCAAAGCTTGGATGGGGCACCCCCTGGTTGTGCCGAGTCGAGATTGGGAGATTTGGATTTGTGCGAGCCCACCCATTTTTCGTGCTGAGTGGAGCAACGAGAAGCGAAGAGAAAGAGGCAGCGAAATCGGAAGCGGAAAGCAGTTGCGCGTGGCGGTGGCCGGCGCGGGAGCGTTCGGGCGCAATCATCTGCGTGTGCTGCGCGAGCTGGAGATGGCGGGCGAAGGCGCGGCGCTGGTTGCGGCGGTCGAGCCCGATGCGGCACGCGCGGAAGAGTCGAAAAAGCAATACGGGATTCCGGTTTTTGCGAGCGTGGATGAGCTGCTGCGCGCCGACCTGATGCTGGATGCGGCGTGCGTGGCTGTGCCGACGGTGAAGCATCACGAGGTGGCGGCGGCGCTGCTGGATGCGGGCCTTGACTTACTCGTCGAGAAGCCGCTGGCGGCGAATCTTGATGAAGCAGACGATTTAATTGCCCGCGCAGAGCGACGTAAGAAAATTGTGCAGCCGGGACACCTGGAGCGATTCAATCCTGCAGTGCTGGCAGTGGAACCGAAACTGAAGCGGCCGATGTTTTTTGAGGCGCACCGGCTGAGCGTGTTCACGCCGCGGTCGCTGGACGTGGACGTGGTGCTGGACTTGATGATTCACGACCTGGACATTGTGCTGACATTTGCGAAGTCGGCGGTGCGCGAGGTGCGCGCGGTGGGGCTGCCGATTCTGTCTCCGAAAGTTGATATTGCGAATGTGAGGGTCGAGTTTGAGTCAGGTTGCGTGGCAAACTTTACGGCGTCGCGCGTGTCGACGGAGCGAGTGAGGAAGCTGCGCTTTTTTGAGCCGCGGCAGTATGTGTCGATCGATTATGCGCGAAGAGATGTGCTGGTGATCAGAATAGACCCACCTGGGGTGGGGCAGCCTTTTGGACAAGGTCCCTCGAATAGTTCACTCGCGGCGGCGGCGGCGGCGTTTCTGGCGACGGGAAAGCTGGATGCAGCGGTGATGCAGAAGCTGATGGCGTCCGGACAGATCCCTGCCGGGCTGATGATGAAGGTACTGGCGGCGAAGAACGATCCTGAAAGACTGAAGAAGATTGCGAAGGGATTGGCAGGACCGCAGGCCGTTGCTCAAGATGGCCCGGCGCCGGGATTGAGCTTTGTGAAGCCGGAGGTGACTCCGGGTGAACCGTTGCGGCTGGAGATTCTTTCGTTTCTGGATGCGGTGCGGACGCGGCGCGAGCCACGGGTGACGGCGCGGCAGGGACGCTCGGCGCTGGAATTGGCGCTGACGATTCAGGCGACGATGGCGGCGCACGCAGAGCGGGCGGGGCTGGAGAGCTTTTTTCGAAGCTAGGGTTCAGGTTTCAGGTTCCAGGTTTCAGCCGTCAACTATCAGCTTTAAGCAAAGACCTGGAACGAGCCGGCAGTGCTCTGGCCTGAGCTTCCTCTTCCCTTCTCTGCTCGCGGGCTTTGGAGTAGCGCGTAAGTAACCCTAAAACACCAAAGTGGGAGTGCTTCGGCGGGGAGCGCGGTGCTACGATCGCGGGCGAGTGTTTGTGCGCGAGGAGGCAAACGTGAGTCTCGGAGAGTTCATCAGCAAACAATTTATTCGCGTCATCCAGTGGAACGAATCACAGGATGGCGTGCTGGCGTACCGCTACCCGATGCAGGACATGGAGATTGAAAACGGCGGGCAGCTGACGGTGCGGGAGACGCAGATGGCGGCCTTCATTAACGAGGGGCGGATTGCGGATGTGTTCGGGCCGGGACTGCACACGCTGACCACGCGGAACCTGCCGATTTTGACCGACCTGATGAACTGGAGCAAGGACTTCGAGTCGCCGTTCAAGTCGGACGTGTACTTCTTCTCGACGCGGTTGCAGATGGATCAGAAGTGGGGCACCGGGACGCCAGTGACGATCCGCGACAAGGAGTTTGGCGCGGTGCGGCTGCGTGCGTATGGAACGTATGCCTACAGGCTGGCCGATCCACGGGTGTTTTTCACGCAGGTGAGCGGCACGCGCGATGCGTATTTCGTGGTGGACCTGGAAGACCAGTTGCGGGCGATGATTGTGGAACGCATGGCGGGCGCGTTTGCCGAGAGCAATGTTTCATTTCTGGATATGGCCGAGAACCAGTCGGCGCTGGCGGGGAAGATTGGTGACGCGATGAAGCCGGGCTTCGCGAAGCTGGGCCTCGAGATGATCCAGTTTGTGGTGGAGAGCGTTTCGCTGCCGGAAGAATTGCAGAAAGTGATGGACCAGCGGATCGGGATGAGCATGGCAGGGGACATCGGACGGCTGACGCAGTTTGAGACGGCGGAGTCGATGGAAGAAGCGGCGCAAAATCCCGGAGGCACGGCGGGGATGGGTGTGGGCCTGGGCGCAGCCGCGGCGATGGCGCAATCGATGATGGGACAAGCGGTGGCAGGGCAGGCGCGCGTGGCGGCGACGGCAGGTGCTGGAGCGGGCGCGAAGTTCTGCATGGAGTGCGGCAAGCCGGTTCCGGCGGGCGCAAAGTTCTGCCCTGAGTGCGGGAAGCAGCAATGAATTGTCCATCGTGCGGAGCGCCCCTGAAGCTGGCGGCGGGCAACACCAGCCTGCGGTGCGACTACTGCAAACTCGTGGTGGCCGTTGAGTCTGACGATACGGGCGTGCAGTTTCTGGATGAGGCGCCGGAGATGACCTGCCCGACGTGCGCAGCAGGGCTGTGGCACGGCGTGCTGGCGACAGTGGAAGTGGATGCGTGCAAGAAGGACCAGGGGCTGCTGGTGCCGATGGATTGGTTTGAGCCGCTGGTAGAAAAGATGCGCGGGCTGCACACGGAGCGGGAGATTCCCAGTCCGGTGGACGAGTCGGAGCTCGAGCGCAAGGTGATGTGCCCGAAGTGCCACCAGAAGATGGACACGCACTACTACTTCGGCGGCGGGCACGCGGTGATGTCGACCTGCGAGCGGTGCGAACTGCACTGGCTGGACGGCGGCATGCTGATGCGGATTGTGCGGGCGCCGCGAATTGCCGAGGAATAGGACGTGCAGCTCTCAGTCTTCAGGTATCAGCTTTCAGTCGTCGGTGCATTCCCTTTCGGGTGGGCGTATGGTTGGTCGTCTCCCAGCCTTCCGCGAGGAAGCTGCGGAAGGATGGGGCAACCAACGTTTGGTAAGTTGAGATTTCCTGGGGGATGACAACTCAGGCCACTTTTTTCAGCCGCATCAGCTCAGTGACGACCGTGTTGGAGGCCGAAGCGTACTCGCTTTTCGCACCCAGCGCGACCTCTTCGCTGACTTTCATTCCGGCATCAGCTTTTTTGACAATGTCGGCAGCTGCAACGTGAAAACGCGCGTGATCGGTGACGAGCTTCGCGAATTCCGGTGATTGCGCGTATCTAGAGCCTTCGCCGCGCAGCCATTTGCCGAGTTCGCAGCGGTCGTCCTTTGCGACCGTGGCGGCGTTCAGGCTATGGTCAGGTTTGGCGATGTAGGCGGCTAATTTCGACTTCCATTCCACATGCGCTTGAATCGCTTTTTCAAAATCCATCTCAATGTTCTCCCGGGCGCTAAGAGAGCGCGCTCAAACCGGTCATCGGCAGAATTCGCCGGAGCTTTAGCACGTAACGTCCAAGCTTCGGAGCGGGACACCGTGGCCGAAGCCCGGCTCAGGCGATGCTGAGGACGGCGTTGAGGAAGCCGACGATATATTTCCAGACCAGGTAGTAGACGGCGACGCCGAAGCAAAAGCCGAGGGCGATGAGTGCGTAAGGCACAGAGATTGCGTTGAACGCGGTGAGGCTGGCGGCACCGAAGGTCACAATACCCAGACAATGTGCGAGCAATGCCCCGGAGGGAGCCAGCAAGGCGGGCAGGATGGCGCCGTGCAGGCCGACAGCGAGATGCGTGTGATGGTGCGAGGCGAGCCAAAGCATATTCCACAATCCCCACCCTGCGGGGACGAGTGCGATGGGAAAGACTACGATGCGCTCGATGGGGAACGGCACGCCGATGACGAGCCGCGCGACGATGAATCCGGCAAGGATGACCGGCAACAGCAGCGTGGGGATGAAAACTCCGGCAAGATAAGCGCGAAGGTAAGGATGGGTGGACATTTTCAAGCTCCTTTCAGTTGCTGAAGAGTTCGCAGTTCGTAGTTCGTAGTTCGAGGCGAACTGGAGCGGCATCTGTAAACCGAGAACTGCGAACTGTGAACTGTTTTTCATAAGTAGTAGAGAAAGACCGGGATAGTGGCCGGGAACGCAACGGCGAAAACGATGAGGCCGGCGATGAGAGCCCAGTCGAACCAGGGAAGTTTATGCGGGAGCGCGCGGATCGGCTCGGCGTCGAGGCGGCGAAGCACGGCGGGCCATAGATCGCGGGCAGGTTCGGCATCCGGTGCGACGGGCGGCAGCGCCTGCTTGAGGAGTTCCTTGATGCGGTCGTGGTTTTGGTCAGTCATGGCGTGATTCCCTGGCGTGACAGGTCCTTTCTCAACAATCGAACGGCGCGAAAGACGCGCAGCTTGGCGGCGGTGACGGAGATGCCGAGTGCCGCGGCGACATCTTTGTGCGGCTGCTCCTCAACGAGCGAGAGGAGGGCCGCGATGCGCAGGCGGGGCGGTAAGCGGGCAAAGGCCTGCGCGGTTCTCTGGCGGATCTCGGCGGTAATGCCGGGATCGGCAACGGACGAAGCAGGTAGAGCGGCGGCGCTATCCGGATCGAGCTCGGACTCATGCGGCCGGGCGCGAAGCCAATCGAGCGCGAGATGGGTGGCGACGCGACGAGCCCACGGCAGAAAGGGACGGGCAGGATCGAAGCGGGCGCAGGCGCGATGCATGCGCAGGAACGACTCGACGGTGAGGTCTTCAGCGGCGCCGGTGTCGCGGACGATGCGAAGGATCCAGCCATAGACGGAGCGCTGATGCTCGCGGAAGAGAGCTTCGAATGCGTTGAGGTCGCCCTGGCGGAACCGAGCAAGAACGGTCTCGGGAACGGTCTCAAGAACGTCCTCAGGAACGATCTCAGGCCGATCCGGCATCTTGCTTTCCCTTTCTGCTGAAGTGTACGGCGGGCTGGGCCAAAAGGTTACAGGGCCGAGTGGGCAGAGTTCGGGAAGGTCGTGGGTAAGCGGCCCGCTATACTGCCGGGTAGGTGGGTTGCGGGCGCAACGAATCAGGACCGATGCAGATGAAGATCGTTTCGTTGAATTCCGGCCTTCCCCGCGAAATGATGTGGCGCGGGATGCGTGTGACGACGGGCATCTTCAAAGAGCCCGTCCACGGCCGTGTTGCATTGCGCAAGCTGAACCTAGATGGGGACCGGCAAGCGGACCTGACGGTTCACGGCGGAGAAAACAAGGCCGTTTACTGCTATCCAATTGCGCACTACGACTACTGGAGAAAAGAGTTGCCCGGCCGAGAGCTGCCGTTGGGCGTATTCGGGGAGAACTTCACGATCGATAGCCCGCTGGAAGATGAGGTATTTCTTGGCGATCGCTATTCCGTCGGATCGGCAGAGGTGGTGGTGACGCAGCCGCGACTTCCCTGCTACAAGCTTGGTATTAGATTTGAAGCCGACGACATGGTGAAACGATTCTTCGCAAGCGGGCGCACAGGTTTCTACCTCTCAGTCGCCAAGGAGGGAGAAGTGGGCGCAGGCGATGAGATGGGTATCATCCACCGCGACCCAATCGGCATCGCTGTATCGGAAATCACGCGTTTGTACGCGGCGAAAGAGTTTGACGAAGACGATGTGGCATCGGTAAGGCGCATCCTACGCGTGACAGCGGTTCCCGATGGATGGAAGGAGTACTTCCGCGAGCAGTTGGAGTAGATTCCGAATTCCGGTTGAGTCGAAGATTCCGGACACACGAGTTCTTGGCGCGGATGATTCGCGCGCCGCCCCTACGGGGCTGGCTCAAATACTCGCCCGCTTACCCAGGATGGAGTCCGCCGCGGCGGACTCCATCCTGGGCTAACTTCTTTGCTCCCTCCGGGAGCAGATTCGCGGTGAGCGCATGATCCCGGGCTCGAGAATCCGAACCTGGGGCACCCCTCTTTCCTGCTGGGCCAAAATGGAACCATGCGCCATAAAACGATTTTCTTGAGGCTCTTGCGCTTGACAGCGCGGTTTGGGGCCTTTTAGAGTTGCCCGGGGGATCGCGAAGATTTCGAACCGGCTCGCGGGCGGCAGGATAGCGTGCGGCGAAGCATGAAGGACAAACGAAGAGGATGAGGATGACGACGTTTGGGATGCGAATTGTTGCAGCGGGAGTTGTGTTTCTTGGAACGGCAAGCGCGACCTGGGCTCAAGACGCGCAAAAGCCGGCATATCTCGACCAGAATTTGCCGGCGGAGCAGCGCGCCGCGGACCTGGTGAAGCGCATGACGCTTGAGGAGAAGGCCAGCCAACTGGTGAACCAGGCGCGGCCGATTCCGCGGCTGGGCGTGCCGGGCTATGACTGGTGGAGCGAGGCGCTGCACGGCGTGGCGACAAACGGCACGACTGAATTTCCCGAGCCGATCGGGCTGGCTGCGACCTTCGATCCCGCGAAAGTCCACGAGATGGCGGTGTACATCAGCACCGAAGCGCGCGTGGTTCATGCGCAGTCAGTGGCCGCGAACGGCGGAGACAGCGTGATTTTTCACGGGCTGGATTTCTGGGCGCCGAATATCAATATTTTTCGCGATCCGCGGTGGGGGCGCGGGCAGGAGACGTACGGCGAAGATCCGTTCCTGACGGCGCGGATGGGCGTGGCGTTTGTGACCGGCATGCAAGGCGACGATCCTCGATACTTTCGCGTGATTTCGACGCCGAAGCACTATGCGGTTCACTCGGGGCCGGAGCCGACGCGGCACAAAGCCGACGTGACGGTGAGCAAGCATGACGAGCTGGACACGTATCTGCCGGCGTTTCGCGCGACGGTGACAGAGGGCAAGGCGGACAGCGTGATGTGCGCCTACAACAGCATCAACGGCCAGCCGGCGTGCGCAAATGAGTTTCTGCTCCAGGATCAACTGCGCGGCAAGTGGGGATTCCAGGGATATGTTGTGTCGGACTGCGGCGCGGTGCTCGACATTTTCAACGGCCACCACTATGAGCCGACACAACCGCAGGCCTCGGCGATCAGTTTGCAGCGCGGCATGGACAACGAGTGTGTCGATTTTCGCGCGAAGGTGACGGACGACCACGACTACAGGCCGTATCTCGACGCGGTGAAGCAGGGCTATTTGAAAGAGAGAGAGATTGACACGGCGGTGACGCGGCTGTTTACGGCGCGCATCAAGCTGGGAATGTTCGATCCGCCGGCGATGGTGCCCTACACAAAGATCGACCCGAGCGAACTGAACAGCGCGGCGCATCGTGAGCTGGCGCGCAAGCTGGCCGACGAAGCAATGGTGCTGCTGAAGAACGATGGCACGCTGCCGTTGAAGACGACGGGGAGGAAGATTCTTGTTGTGGGTCCGCTGGCCGACCAGACGCGCGTGCTGCTCGGCAACTACAACGGAATTCCGACACACACGGTCTCGATTCTGGAAGGAATCAAGAAGGAGTTCGCCGGCGACACGATCACCTATGTGCCGGGAACAGGATTTCTGAGCAAGCACGCGGAGCCTGTGCCGGACTCGCTGCTGACAACGGACGGAAAGCCGGGCGCGAAGGCAACGTATCTGAACCAGAACATTGTGAGCTTCAACGCCGAGATGGCGAATATGGCCAAGCCGCTGGCGACGCGGGTCGAGCCGGGAATCGACATTGCGGCGCAACCGCTGCCGGCCGCGGCGGAGCACGCCGATCCGCTGACCGTGCGGTGGGAGACGACGCTGACGCCTAAGGAAACGGGAGCCTACATCCTGGGCGTGGAGACGGATGGATTCTTTCGCGTGTTCCTGAACAATAGGCCGGTGACGATGGCGAATTATCCGCACGGCGTGGAAGTTGAGACGGGCAAAGCGCACCTGGAAGCTGGCAAAGGCTACCAGCTGGTGGTGGAGTACCAGCGGACAGGCAACGCTGAACCGCACCTGAAGCTGATGTGGGGCAAGCTGGACCGCAGCGTGGATCCGGCGGTGGTGACCGCCGCGCAAAATGCGGATGAAGTGGTGGCGGTAGTGGGCATCACGAGCGAACTCGAAGGCGAAGAGATGGATGTGACCGAGCCGGGCTTCAAGGGCGGCGACCGCACGAGCATCGACTTACCGGAGCCGGAGCGCGAACTGCTGGAGAAACTGGCCAGCGCGAACAAGCCGCTCATCGTGGTGCTGACGAATGGAAGCGCGCTGGCGGTGAACTGGGCGAATGAGCACGCGAATGCGATTCTCGATGCGTGGTATCCCGGCGAGGAAGGCGGAACGGCTGTGGCAGAGACGTTGAGCGGCAAGAACGATCCGGCGGGACGGCTGCCGGTGACCTTCTACAAGAGCGTCGACCAGTTGCCGCCGTTTGAGGACTACGCGATGAAAGGGCGGACCTACCGGTACTTCACGGGGACGCCGCTTTATCCGTTTGGATACGGGCTGAGCTACACGAAGTTTGCCTACAGCGATCTGAAGGTTCCGGCGGATGCTGTGAAGGCAGGCGATCCTTTGGTGGTGGAAGCGAAGGTGACGAATACGGGTAGTGTTGCGGGCGACGAGGTTGCGCAATTGTATTTGAATTTCCCGGCTGTGGCTGGAGCGCCACTGCGCGCGCTGCGCGGATTCAAGCGCGTGCACCTGGAGCCGGGTGAATCAAAGACAGTGCAGTTTGAACTGAAGCCACGCGACGTGAGCATCGTGACGGAGGCGGGCGAGCCGATTGTCGCCGAGGGGGCCTACACGGTGAGCGTGGGCGGCGGCCAGCCGAACACAGGGGCGCCGGGGGTGAGCGGAAGCTTCAGCGTGGCTGGGACAGTAAAGCTTCCGGAGTGAGGCGGGATCGGTTCCAGTCGAAGAATTGGTTGGGGTGCGGGGCGTCTGGCAAAGCCAGACGCCTTTGTTGCGTAAATGCATGAAATCCCAATGGATCGGTCCGGCGGTCGCGAATTCACACAGCATTCACGCTCCTTTCACATCGGTCATTTATCCCTGATTGGGTTCGGCGTGTGCTCCCCTCCAGCGACGCCAGAAATATATTTCGACCGTCCCCGGAGATCCCAATGGCTGATCTGGCAACAACAGTTGATTCCGTTCCTCATAGCGGGTCGCTTCTCGACAAGAAAATGAAGCCCACGTCCGCGTGGGTGAGCGGTACGGTGGTCGCGGCGGCGCTGCTGGGCGGGCTGGGCTACATCGGCGTCCACATCGCGCAGGACTTGAACAACATCAGGGTGGTGAGCGTCTGGCCGTACGTGCTGCTGGGCGTGGCGCTGCTGATCGCGCTGGGATTCGAGTTTGTGAACGGGTTCCACGACACGGCGAACGCGGTGGCGACGGTGATCTATACGCACTCGCTGGACCCGAACATTGCGGTAGTTTGGTCGGGGCTGTGCAACCTGGCCGGCGTGTTGGTTTCAAGCGGCGCGGTTGCCTTCAGCGTGATTACGCTGCTGCCGGTGGAGCTGATTCTGCAGGTAAGTTACGGCGCCGGATTCGCGATGGTGTTCGCGCTACTGATCGCGGCGATCTTGTGGAACCTGAGCACCTGGTGGTTCGGGCTGCCAGCTTCGAGCTCGCACACCATGGTGGGTTCGATTATCGGCGTAGGCGTGGCGAACCAGTTGATGAATGTGCACTCGGGCACTTCGGGCGTGGATTTGGGCCAAGCCACCAAGGTGTTCCAGGTGCTGCTCATCTCGCCCCTCGTCGGCTTCTGCGCCGCCGGTCTGCTACTGCTTCTCTCAAAGCTGTTCATCCTCACCAAGTGGGCCAAGAGTTTCGCCAACCACTTCGATGCGAACCACAAAAAGCCTCTTTGGATGATTTCCACCATCGCAATTACGGGAATCCCTGGGGCCTACCTATTTTTGTGGGTCGCTCCTATGGTTTTCGGGCTCTTTGCCGCTCCGGGCATGGCCGTGTGGAAGCCGATCAAGTATTTCACGTCCTGGAATCCTCCAATGGGTCTCATCGCCACGATGGTCCTGGCGGGCCTAGCCGGCTGGTACCTCGTAGCATTATTTGCCAGAATCGTCATCGAGAATGCCGATGTACTTTTTACCTCGCCCAAGGGCAGCACTCCTCCGCCATGGCCAATCCGCGCACTGCTGATCTTCACCTGCAGCGGCGTGAGCTTTGCGCACGGTTCCAATGACGGACAGAAGGGCATGGGATTGATCATGCTGATCCTGATCGGCACGGTGCCGACGGCCTATGCGCTGAACCACGCGGTGACGACGAACGATATCGCCGCATTTGTCTCGACGTCAGACCAAGCCGACCAGGTAGTTAACAAGTATGTGAATGCGAACGGCATCATGGGCGCGGACCCGCGGTCGGAAGTGACGAATTACATCTCCACCAAGCAAATGCAGCCCGACACGATGCTGGCGCTGCGCGAGCTGGTGAACGACCTCAAAAATGAAGTCACGCTTTACAAGGAGTACAAGGCAGTTCCGGCAAACCAGCAGACCAACGTTCGCAACGATATGTACGTGGCGAGCGAAGCGATCCGGCTGATGGA
The DNA here is from genome assembly GCA_963834565.1 of uncultured Acidobacteriaceae bacterium. Taxonomy (GTDB): domain Bacteria; phylum Acidobacteriota; class Terriglobia; order Terriglobales; family Acidobacteriaceae; genus Telmatobacter. The sequence continues at coordinate 400,178 of CAWICF010000001.1, forward strand.
GAAGAGCAAGGCGTTCCCGTTCACTGCGCAGGAGACGGCCTCGCTGGATGCCTACCGGGGCAAAGTGGACAAGGCAACAAAGTTCATTCCCGGGTGGGTGAAGGTGGCGGTAGCGCTGGCGCTGGGACTGGGCACGATGGTGGGCTGGAAGCGCATCGTGGTGACGGTAGGCGAGAAGATCGGCAAAGAACACCTGACCTACGCGCAGGGCGCGTGCGCCGAGCTGGTGGCGATGGGAACGATCATGGCCGCGGATAACTTCGGGCTGCCGGTATCGACAACCCACGTGCTGAACTCTGGCGTGGCGGGAACGATGGCGGCGAACAAGAGCGGCTTGCAGTTCTCGACGATTCGGAACATCGCGGCGGCATGGGTATTCACGCTGCCGGCGGCTGCATTGCTCTCGGGATCGCTGTTCTGGTTGTTCCGGCAGGTCATGCGCTGAGGCCCAGTCAACTGACTGGCCCAGCTAAAGGGATGGGCAGGTTTGCCGATAAGTTAGGTGTTACTTCAGAAGTGGTAATTCACTGGGCGTCCGTCACGGCGGACGCCTTTTTTGTTGACGTAAGGCAAGAGGAATGAACGCCAGCGCGGCGACGGCGCTGCATCCGGTACCATACAGGATGGTGATTGTTGAGAAATGAGTCTGAAAGCAAAACTGGAAGCAGTGATCTATGCCGCCGAGGAGCCGGTGAATCTGGCGCAGCTGGCGGGGTTGTTTACCGATGAGGCGCTTGAGTGGAAGGCAGAGCGGGATGCGGCTGCGGCGGAGGCTGCGGAAAAGGCGGCGCTGCCGCTTTTGAACGATGCGTTCAGCTATCTGGAGCTGGAAGAGGGCGCGGGGAAGAAAGACGCGGCTGTTCTGGCGGAGGCGAATTCCGAGTCTGGTGCGGAGATTGAGGAGCCGGCGTCTGAGGGCGACACGGAAGGCGCGGGTCAGGAGATCCGCGCGACAGCCGACCAGGAGGTCGGCGCTACTCCACAGGAGACCGGTGCTGCAGCTTCGGAGCCGAGTGCAGCGGATGAGGCTGCGACGGCGAAGCAATTGGCGAAGCTGCGGGAGCGTGACGCGCGCGCGGCGATCAGGCTGATCCTGGGCGAACTGATCGAAGAGTACGCGGCGGACGGGCGCGGGATCGAGATTCGCGAGATTGCCGGCGGTTACCGGATGGCGACGAAGCCCGAGTTTCACGACGCGGTGCGCTCGTTTGTGAAGAGCCTGAAGCCGGCAATGAAGCTTTCACTGCCGGCGCTGGAGACGCTGGCAGTGATTGCCTACAAGCAGCCGGTGACAGCGCCCGAGGTAAACGAGATTCGCGGCGTGGACTCGTCGGGCGTGTTCGGGTCGCTGCTGGCGCGCAAGCTGATTGTGACCGCGGGGCGCAAACCGGTTGTAGGCCGGCCGATACTGTATAAAACGACGCGGGAGTTTTTGCTGCGCTTCGGGCTGAAGGATGTGTCGGAGCTGCCGTCGATGGAAGAGTTCGAGAAGATGGCGGCGAGCGAGCTGGAAGCAGACGAGACTCCGGAAAATGGAGCGCCGAACGGCGAGGCTGCAGAGTTCACCGCGGATCCGAGCGTGGAGTTGGAAGAAGACGAAGCGGTGGCGCCGGAGGCGGCAGCGAGCGGCGAAACGGAATCCAACCCGTCGAGCCACGCGAATGGCGGCACGGATGACGGCACGGCGCCGCCGAGCAGCGCAGAATAAGAAAGAATCGAAGGAACAAGAATGAAGAGCAAAGTGAAATCGGCCGCAAAAGCGCCGGCAAAGGCGGAGTTTGCGAAAAAGCGGGCGGCGAAGGCTGAAAAGCCTGCGGTGAAGAAAACGGCGGCGAGCGGTGCGGCAAAGATGCCGAAGACTGCAAAAGCAACGGCGAAAAGCGCTGCAAAGCCGGTGAAAGCGGAGCCGGCAGCGAAACGCGAACCGAAAGCGGCGGCGAAGCCAAAAGCCGAAAAGGCGGTGAAATCAAAACAGCCGGCGGCGAGGTCGCGCAAGAAAGCCAAGCCGGAAGAGAATGTTCCGGCATTTAAAGTCGGCGAGGCGGTCCTGGATCCGATTGGCGATACGACGGACGGCGAAGGCAGAACTGGCCACGGCGAGTTTGAAGACGAGGCGGCCGCGATGGAGCAGGCCGCGCAAAGCAGCGCGGAGGTTGCCGCTTTCGGCAAAGAGACGCGGCTCGAGGCGTCCGATGCGATTCTTGCAGCCGGGCCGGGAATGGAAGGGGCGCAGGAGGCGATGGAGACGACCGCGCGCAAGGAGGCGGTCGAGACGGCAGCGGGCGAAGAGGAGCGAAGTGCAGAGCCGCGGGGCCCGGAGCAGCTGGAGCGGCTGCAGAAGATTCTGTCGCAGGCGGGGATTGCGAGCCGGCGGCGCGCGGAGGAGATGATCACGGAGGGCCGCGTGATGGTGAATGGCCAGGTGGTGACGACGCTGGGCTCGAAGGCCGATCCCGAGCGCGACCACATTCGCGTCGACGGCAAGCTGCTGCATGGCGCGGAGCGTCATCGCTACTTTTTGCTGAACAAGCCGAAAGGGTTCGTGACGACGGTGAGCGATCCCGAGGGCCGGCCCACGGTGATGAAGTTTTTTGAGAAGATGCACGAACGGCTCTACCCCGTAGGGCGGCTGGACTACCAGAGCGAAGGCCTGCTACTGATGACGAACGACGGCGAGCTGGCTAATCTGCTGACCAAAGCCGGATCGGGTGTGGAGAAAACCTACCTGGTGAAGGTGGCCGGTCGGCCGACCGAGGAAGAGCTGGAGAAGCTGCGCGGCGGAGTCACGATTGAACGCGGCGAAGCGGGATCGGGGCGCGTGCGGACTGCGCCGGCAAGAGTGCGGCAGGTGCGCGTGGGCGACAATCCCTGGTTTGAGGTGGTGCTGATCGAGGGACGCAATCGCGAGCTGCGCAAGATGTTTGGCGCGGTGGGACATTTTGTGGAGAAGATTCGCCGCGTGGGATATGGGCCGCTGGCGCTGGACGTGGAGCCGGGCAAGATGCGCGAGCTGACTCCCGATGAAGTGAGGGTGCTGCGCCTGACTGCCGAAGGGAAGATGAAGCCGAAGCGGCTGCACGCGGACCGGATGCTGCCGAAGGATGCGGGGATGGCTGCGGAGAAGCGCTTTGAGAAGCGAGGCGGTCGCGGCGGCAGGGAATTCGGACGACGCGAAGGCGGAGGGTTCGGGAAACGCGAGAGCGGGGGTCCGCGGCGGAGTGAGGGCGGGAGTTTCGGCACGCGCGAGCGCAAAGACTTTGGAACGCGAGACGCTGGAGGATTTCCGCGGCGCGAAGGCGGAGATTCCAGTAGACCCGAAAGCGGGGGATTCCGACGTCCCCAGGGTGGGGACTTTCGCAAGCGCGAGGGTGGTGGATTCGGCAGGCGCGACAGCAAGCCGTTCGCGGCACGCGGCGAGCAGGGGCAAAAGCGGGAGTTCCGGCCGCGGAATGGGGAATTTCGCGGCGGGCCGCGCGGCGAGAAGAGACCGTTTGTCGGTCGCCCCGAGGGACGGTCGTTTGGCGGTGAAAAGAGGGGTTTTGGCGGACGGCCGAGCAAACCCTTCGGCGCAGAGCGGGGAGCGGGCAAGCCGGGAGAATTTCGCGAGCGGCCGAAGTTTGAAGGAAGCAAGCCGTTTGGCAGCGACAGGCGGCCATTCGGCGGAGGGCGGCCAGCGTCTGGGCCAAAGCGTGAGTTCCGAAGTCCAGGCGGCGACCGGCCACGATTCGATAGGCCGAAATTCGATCGGGCCAGGCCCGACAAGCCAGGATTTCAGAAGCCGGGATTTGAAAAGCCCCGATTTGAGAAGCGGAGTTTTGACGGGCCGCCTGCCGGCAAACTGCGCATTGAGAAGGTGGAATCGGAGCAGAGCAGTTTTGACAGGCCCCGCTTCGATAAACCGCGTTTCGATAAACCGCGATTTGACAACCCGGGATTTGGCGGCAGACGCGGCGGACGGCCTGAGGGGCGGCAGGGAGATCGGCTGAGCAAGCCGTTCCGGCCGCAGGGGGATCGGCCGGGTGGCTTCAAGAGGCCGGATAATCCAAGTGGCGCGCGGCCGGGCGGTGCAGGACGGCCCAAGACCGGATTCGGCGGAAGACCGGGAGGATTCGGGAAAACGAATCGGCCGGGCGGGTTCAAGAGACCAAATAAGCCGGGTGGGGGACGAGGCGGACCGCGATCTGGCGGCGGGCGACCGAGCGGGCGCTAGTGAGAAAAACATAAATCAGGATTTCCGAAACTCTGGAACGCGTCGGAGAGAATAACTCCATGAAGTTTTGTAAGCCAGCAGAGTGTGAGGATTGGCTAAAGGAGCGGAATCGGCTAAGGCCGGAAACCATTCCTGAGATCCATGTGAGGCGCGTCCTGTATCCCCCGGAGCCTCATGGGTTCTTTTCCGTCTCGCAATGGATATCTCATGAACTCACCTTCCGAATGCCCGTTTTGATGTGGATCACGGAGTGGGGAATCTGGAACAGCTCAGAGAATTGGCATTTGTACTACAAGCTTCGTCAAAGCTATGGTGACTATCGTTTGCTTCCTGACGCGCCCGGCCATCTTTTTCTGGAACACGAGTCGGAAGATTTTGCGTCATTTCTGCAGTTATCGATGTTGAGTGGTTGGGGTGGGTACGTGCTAATGCACGCGGACTATGTGAATCTGTTTTTCAGTCACGACGAATACATCAACTTCTTTGCAAAGGACTACGATCTTTCAGGGATCCTCAAGGGATTTGACCTTAGGGATGTTCCGACACAGCTCGGAGAAAAAGCGAAACATTGACGATCAGGGCGACTCCATGGCGAATGCATTTGGCACGGACATTCTGATTCAGGCGCCGGACCCGAAAGCTGCGGCGGCGTTTTATGTGAAGCAGCTGGGGTTCAAGATCAGCGGCGAAGATCACAACATGGTCAGCCTGCACGGAAAGCGCATCAATCTTTTCATCGAAGAGGGGCCGCCGCTGGGTCCCATTCTCGAAGTGACGGTTGAGAACGTTGAAGAAGCAAAAAGGCAGCTTGTGGCCAGCGGGTGCGTGATCGTGAAGGACGAGCCGGAGTTTCCGCGCTGCTACGTGAAAGATCCGTACGGACTGATCTACAACTTGAAGATGTGATTCTTTATTCGGCCTTACCAGGAACAACCGCAGTTCCTTCGCTTCGCTCAGGATGACAGTTCGACCGGTGTGGTATCCCAGGTTCTCGAAATCGAGACCTGGGGCACCGGCGAATTATTAGGTTGAGAACTCGCTGGTGCTGAGCTCGACCATTCAGTTGGTGTCGCTCTGAGTCCAGACGTTGAAAGCGCCAAAGACGAGGTCTTCAGGCTGCCGCAGTGCCGTAGAACGCATATTGATTAGTTCTTCCGGGTAATCGGGCTCCTCCATGCGCTGGGCGATGGGTCTGACGCCGGCGAGTTCCAAAAGAATGCAGTCCAGCGTCGGCACAATCCGTTGAACGCGTTCTGTAAACTCAGCTTCTGAATTGACCGACGCTGCAACGTTCACGTAGGCCCCTTTTCCATCGTCCCCAAATCGCTTGAACTCCTTGCAATTTGGGTTAGCTACCAAGCATGCCACACCAGTCCAGATATCCATTTCACCGTTCCCTCATTTGGCGGGTTTTTGCGCGCGAAACCGTCGCATGCGGCCGACGAGCGAGGCGGGGCCGCTGACGCTGAGCCGAACCAGATTCCCTTCGTAATCGCGCGAGTGAATGACCATTCCAGCCTCAATGGCGGCGAGCACCCCGCCTTCGTGCTGAGGAATCCGCAGCTCGGCTTCGACAATGGGATCGGAATGCAGCGCATCGTCGATAGCCGCAAGAAGAGCAGGAATGCCTTCTCCGGTGAGCGCTGACACTGGCACTCCCACGGCACCGGAGCCGGAGGCACTTTTATCCATTGGACTTAGATTCGCGCGAGCCACCAGCGCCGCGCGCTCGTCCTCCGGCAGCAAATCAATCTTGTTGAGAACTTCGATTCGAGGCTTGGCGAGCGATTCGAGCTCGCCGAGAACTTTCTCGACCTGCGACTTTTGCTCTTCGCCATAAGTCGACGAAGCGTCGCGAATGTGGAGGAGCACCTCGGCCTGCGCAACCTCTTCGAGCGTGGCGCGGAAGCTGGTGACGAGCGTGTGCGGCAGATTGCGTATGAAGCCGACAGTGTCAGACAGCAAGACTCGACGCCGGCTGGGCAATTCAATCGCCCGCAATTTCGGATCGAGCGTGGCGAACATGCGCGCCGATGAAAGCACCTGCGCGCCGGTGAGCGCGTTGAAGAGCGTGCTTTTGCCCGCGTTGGTATAGCCGACAAGGGCGACGGTTGGCACAGGGACAGCTTCGCGGCGCTGGCGCTGCTGGCGGCGGACGCGGCGCACGGAATCAAGATCGCGCTTGAGCTGGTCGATGCGGCGCTGGATGCTGCGGCGATCGGTTTCGAGCTTGGTTTCGCCGGGACCGCGCGTACCGATGCCGCCGCCGAGCTGCGACATGGCTTTGCCTCGCCCAGTGAGCCGAGGCAGCATGTATTCGAGTTGAGCAAGCTCCACCTGGAGCTGGCCCTCGCGCGTGTGGGCGTGCCGAGCAAAGATGTCGAGGATAAGCTGCGTGCGATCGAGGACGCGACACGGGAGAGCTGCTTCAAGGTTGCGCAGTTGCGTGGGCGAAAGATCGCGATCGAAGACAACGAGGTCGGCGTTCGTTGAAGCAACGACAGCGGCGATCTCTTCCACTTTGCCGGAACCGATGAGAGTGGCGGGATCGAGGCGAGGGCGGCGCTGCAGAAGTTCGGCGGCGACCTGGCCTCCGGCGCTGATCAACAGTTCGCGGAATTCGGCGAGAGATTCCTCTGGCGTGAGGTCAGAAGGTTCGTTGGAGGAGCGGCGTGGACCGGGTGAACGACTGGGAACGGAGCGGGCTGGAAAGGCTGAGGAAGGGGAAGCCGGGTCAGGACACACTTCGAGCGTCGCCGCGCTGCTCCCGTTGTTGCGGTTGCGTGAGCGGGCGCCAAAGTCGACACCGACGAGTACAGCTCGCTCTAAAGCTATCTTTGCTCCGCGGTGGCCGTGGTCGCGGACGGCATAGGAACGGGGGCCGGACCGATCCCTGACGAGACGGCAGCCGGGCGATGCTCACTATGCATCACGCTCCGATTGCTGACTACGGTTGAAATGGCGTGTTTAAAAATCAACTGTTCCTGGCTGTTGTTCTCCAGGAGCACGGAATACTTGTCGAAGGACCGGATCTTGCCGGTCAGCTTAACGCCGCTGACCAGGTAAATCGTGATTGGTGTCTTGTCCTTCCGGACCGTGTTCAGAAAAGTGTCCTGAATGTTTTGTGCCGGCTTGCTCTCCATGTGCCGATCTCCTGCTTTCTTGGTGAAGGTTGTTGTTCCAGCCATTGGTGCACCGAGTTTCAAATCCGCAGGGACGGCACCGGAACTCCCGGAGCCGGCAAACCCCGCAATGTGACTACGATATAAGGGTTTGGAATCCATTTCAACTCCGCGAAAGTGTCAAACCCCCGCAAAAGGTTGCTTTCAAACCACTTTGCGGGATCGGGCACCGACTTGGCCGTGGTACGGGACCCGCCTGCAGGCTGGTAGCATGGACGCGTGCAAAGAGCAGAAAGTTCGCCGCATGCAGAAGCCGCAGCGGGCCAGGCAACCCACCAGCCCGTGCCAATGCTCGATCTGAAGCGCCAATATCAGGCGCTCCGTCAGGAGTTGTTAGATGCGGTCGGCCGCGTAATCGACAGCCAGCAGTTCATCCTGGGTGTGGAAGTGGCGGCTTTTGAGAGGGCTGCGGCCGGGCAAATAGGGGTGAAGCACGCGCTGGGGTGCTCGTCGGGGACGGATGCCTTGTGGCTGGCGCTGGTAGGGGCTGGACTCCCATCCCACGGACTGGGACCCGCCGGTGGGGACCCCGGCTTCGGGTCGGGGGCGACCGTGGTGACTACGCCGTTTAGCTTTTTTGCCTCGGTGAGCGCGATTTTGCGGGCCGGGGCAAAGGCAGCGCTGGCAGACATTGATCCAGTGACGTTCAATTTGTCGCCGGCTGCAGTGGAAAATGTACTCCACAGCGAGCGTGGTGCGGGAGCAAAGGCGATTCTGCCAGTGCATTTGTATGGGCAATGCGCCGACTGGTCGGAGTTTGCGCAGATCGGGCGGGAGCGCGGGCTGACGCTGATTGAAGACGCCGCACAGGCATGGGGCGCGGAGTGGAATGGGGCGAAGGCCGGTGGGCTCGGCGATGCGGCGGCATTTAGTTTTTATCCCACGAAAAACCTGAGCGCGGCGGGCGACGCGGGGATGGTTTCGACGAATTCCGATGCCATTGCAGAGCGCGTAAAGATGCTGCGCCAGCACGGCATGCGGCGGCGCTACTACCACGATGAGCTGGGCTGGAACGCGCGGATGGACGGCTTCCAAGGTGCAGTTCTGCAGGTGAAGCTGAAGCACGTGGGCGAGTGGACCGAGGCGCGGCGAGCGGTGGCTGCGCGGTATGAGGCGCTGTTCCGGAAGGCAGGGCTGGCGGAGAGTGGGACGTATCCAGCGAACGGAGTGGTTTTGCCGCGCGAGGTTGAAGGTGCGCGGCATGTCTGGCATCAGTATGTGATTCGCGCGCCGCGGCGCGACGCGTTGCGGGAGTTTTTGTCGGCGCGGAAGATCGGGTCGGAGGTCTTTTATCCGATTCCGCTGCACCTGCAGGAGGCGCTGAAGGGGCTGGGCTATAAAGAAGGCGATTTTCCCGAGGCTGAACGCGCCGCGCACGAGGTGCTTGCGCTGCCTATCTTTCCGGAGCTGCGGGAGGATGAGCAGGAGACGGTGGTGGCTGCGATCGCGGAGTTTTTGAGCTAGGCCCCAGGTGCCAGGTTTCAACCTGTTCGTGCCGAGTTAGGGTTGCGGGACCCCAGCCCGACAATCCGGATCTGAGGGCGGCCAGCCGCTACCTCTCGCGGCTACAAGGGCTATCCGATCTTTTGGGGAGGGCACTGAGATGCGAAGGACGATGTTTCTTCTGTGGTTCTTCCTTTGGCCATGGTTTTTGGGCGTTTTCCTCCCGTATTGCACTTTCCCGGGCGGCCATAAACTGTTCAATGTATTTTGGGAGGTTATTTACGGTTTGGGCCTTTGGGCGATCGATGAGACTTTTGGTCTTTCGATTCAGTCGCGACTACTCGTCTTAGGGGTTTTCGTCTGGCCCATTGTCATTTCGACGATCATGCTTGTCTTCGGCCTCACGCTACAGAAGACCAACCGTCGCACGCTGCGGTTAACAGTGGTACTCGCGCTAATCGCATCCTCATTCTTGGTCATAGGTCTGGATAGAGCGATGAGGCCACCATTTTCGATCTTGCCGACGTTTTCCCGCCTATTCTTCGCCGTCTGGTGAAGGTCACGCTGACTTGCCAAACTGGCTACAGCACCGAAGTTTCAACGACGGCTTCAGCCGTATGTGCAGGCGCGTAGTGAGCAGGTGATCAAAGCATCCAGCGTAAACTCCATTTCAACGAAGGCAGGAAAATTGCGCATTGCCATCGATACCGGAGGGACCTTTACCGACTGCGTGTGCCTGGATGGCGGCCGGTTGCGGGTCGTGAAGGTATTTTCGACGCCGGCCGATCCTTCGCGGGCGGTGCTGGAGGGTGTGCAGCAGCTTGGTGGCGGCGACGACGTTGAAGTTCGTCACGGAACTACCGTGGGCACGAACACGATGCTGGAGCGGACGGGGGCGCGTGTCGCGTTTGTGACGACAGCGGGATTCGAAGACACGATTGCGATCGGGCGTCAGGCGCGCGAGCGGCTCTACGACTGGTTTGCGCCTGCGCCGGTGCGCCTTGTGCCGCGCGAGCTGCGCTTCGGCGTGAACGAACGCGTGAGCGCCGAGGGCGAGTTGTTGCGTGAGCCAACTGAGGGAGAGTTGGCGGCGCTGGTGCAGGCGGTGCGAAAGAGCGGCGCGCAGGCAGTGGCGATTTCGCTGCTGTTTTCTTTCGCGCGTCCAGAGACGGAGCGGCGCGTGGAAGCTGCGCTACGCGCGCTGGGTGTGCCGGTTTCGGTATCGCACCGGATTCTGCCGGAGTTTCGCGAATACGAGCGCGGAGCGACGACGGTGGTGAATGCGTATCTCGCACCGAAGATGTCGCGCTATTTGCTGGCATTGGAGCGGCGTGTCGGCGAGGCGTGCGCGGGCGGACGGGTGAACGTGATGCAGTCATCGGGAGGGATCGTTCCCGCGCGATTGGCGGCGACGGAGCCGGTACGTACCGTGCTGAGCGGACCGGCGGGGGGCGTGGTTGGCGCCTGCAAAGTCGCGCAGTGGGCGCGCTACGACAAAATCATCGGGTTCGACATGGGCGGCACATCGACCGATGTGTTTCTGGCCGATGCGGCGAAGGGTGCGGAGCGCACTCGAGAAAGTGTAGTCGCGGGCGTGCCGATTGGCGTGCCCATGCTGGACATTCACACGGCGGGCGCGGGCGGAGGTTCAATTGCGCGATTTGACGCGGGTGGAATGCTGCGCGTGGGACCGGAGTCAGCGGGTGCGGATCCGGGGCCGATCTGCTTTGGGCGCGGGGAGCGCGCGACGGTGACGGACGCGAACTTTGTGCTGGGCCGGCTCGATGCGGCGAGTTTTCTCGGCGGAGGCGTGAAGCTGGACCGGGAGCGCACGCTGCGAATGATGAACGAGCAGAAGGGCGCGCTCAAAAGCGTCGAGGAGTTTGCGGCGGGGATTCTCCGCGTGGTGGAGACGCAGATGGAGAAGGCGATCCGCGTCATTTCAGTAGAGCGGGGACACGACCCGCGCGACTTTACTTTGGTGGCTTTCGGCGGTGGTGGCCCGCTGCATGCCTGCGCGCTGGCGCGGGCGTTGAGGATTCCGCGGGTACTCATTCCTGCGCTGCCGGGGGCGCTGTCGGCTGTGGGGATTCTACTGGCGGAGACAGTGCGAGATTATTCGCGCACCGTGATGCGGACGGGCGAGGAGATTGCAACCCTCTACGGAGTTTTTTCAGAGTTGGAGCGGCAGGGTGCGGCGGAGTTTGAGGCGGAGGACCTCGAAGGCGTCGCGCAATGCAGCCTGGACTTGCGTTATCGGCGGCAGGGATACGAGTTGAATGTCGCGTTCGATGTGAAAGCGCCTGAGAAAGCGCTGCAGGCGTTTCATGAGCTGCATCGCCAGCGCTATGGGTTTGCCGATGCGGCGCGGCCAGTGGAGATTGTGAACGTTCGGCTACGGATGGCTGCGGCGAGCGCACCGTATGAGCCGAAGCGGCGCGAGTTGATTGCGGGCGATGGAAGCGCGGCGCGGTATGCCGAGCGAGAAGTTTACTTTGATGGGAATTGGAGGCCGACGGGATTCTACCGGCGCGAAGGGCTGGTGCCGGGCGATGCGATTGCGGGACCGGCGATGGTGACTGAGTACACGGCGGCGACGCTGGTGGCGCCGGGATGCAGTTTGCAGGTGGACGGGTTGGGGAATCTCTTTGTCGAGATCGGCGCGGAGGAGCGTAGATGAGTGTGCAACCGGTCGATCCGGTCGAGTTGTCGATTTTTCAGAGCGCCGTGCACTCGATTGCCGAGGAGATGGGCGCGGCGCTGCGGCGGACCGCGCTTTCGCCCAACATCAAGGAGCGGCGCGATTACTCGTGCGCGGTGTTTGACGGGCGAGGGCGCGTGATTGCGATGGGCGACCACATGCCGGTGCACCTGGGATCGATGCCAATGAGTGTACAGGCGGCGATTGCCGCACTGGATTTTGCGCCGGGATATATGGCGATCCTCAACGATCCCTACGCGGGCGGGACGCATTTGCCGGACATCACGCTGGTGCAGCCGGTGTTTTTGGCAGGCGAGGGCGGCCCGGCGTTCTATGTGGCGAATCGGGCGCACCACGCAGACGTGGGCGGCAAGTTTGCAGGATCGATGGGACCGGCGACCACGATCGAGGATGAGGGGATAAGAATTTCTCCGACTCGGATCATGCGTGGTGGAGAAGTGGATCGCGGTGTAATGGATTGGATCCTCAAGAGCGTGCGCACGCCTCAGGAACGCGCAGGGGATCTTGCGGCGCAGATGGGCGCGTGCCGCGTGGGCGAGCAGCGTGTGCTGCAGTTGGCCGGGAAATACGGCATGAACAATCTGAATCGGTGGATCGAAGAGTTGCTGGATTATTCCGAGCGGCTGGTGCGCGCGGAGTTGCGGAAGATGCCCGCGGGAGAATTCGCCGCAGAAGACTGGATGGATGGCGATGGGGTGACGGATGAAGCGATCCGAATTGCGGTGCGGTTGCGGATCGATCCCGCGACGGGTGCGATGGACATCGATTTTGCCGGCTCATCGCCACAGGTGCAAGGGAGCGTGAATGCGGTACGCGCGATTACGGTGTCGGCGTGCTTCTATGTTCTGCGTTGTTTGCTGGGCGAAGATGCGCCGGCAACGGAAGGAATATTGCGGCCGGTGACGGTGAATGCGCCGGAGGGCTCGATTGTGAATGCGCGGCCGCCGGCTGCGGTGGCGGGCGGAAACGTGGAGACATCGCAGCGGATTGTGGACGTGCTGATGCGTGCGCTGGCGAAGGCTGTGCCGGAGCGGGTTCCGGCGGCGAGCGCGGGAACTATGAGCAATGTGACGATTGGCGGGGTCGATCCGCGAAGCGGCGAGGCATTTGCGTACTACGAGACGGCGGCGGGCGGCATGGGCGCGCGGCCCGGGATGGACGGGATCAGCGGCGTGCACACGCACATGACGAATTCGCTGAACACTCCGATAGAAGCGCTGGAGTATGCGTATCCGTTTCGCGTTCGGCGATACGGGTATCGCGAAGGGTCGGGCGGCCAGGGGAAGTTTCGCGGAGGGGATGGGCTCGTTCGCGAAGTGGAGTTGCTGGCCGATGCGGAGGTGACGCTGCTGGCGGAGCGGAGACGCTTCCGGCCGTATGGATTAGAGGGCGGCGGCGAAGGCGCGGCGGGGCGAGCGGTCGTGGTTAAGGCAGAAAACGGTGAAGAGATGGAGCTGCGGGGAAAGTGCAGCCAGCGATTCAAGAAAGGCGATGTGTTGCGGATTGAGACGCCGGGCGGAGGTGGGTGGGGGAAGACAGGGAGCAAGGGAGCGAGTTAGCAAGCCGGAAAGTGAGCATGCCAGCGAGTCCGCAAATTAACGCGGAGGAGCCTTCAATTCCCTACCCCACCCAAGCGAAGCTTGGATGGGGCACCCATTTCGACGTGAAATGAGATTCGTGCATTCCCAGGTCTGAGGATCGAGACCTGGGACACCGACTTGTCGTGCGGGAACGCTATGCGGTGGGTAGTTTGACTTCGACGTGCGAGGCAACTTCAACGAAGGTTGCGATGGCGGAGTGATCGAAGTCGCCTTTGCCATCGGCGATGAGCGATGAGAGCATCTGCTGCACCTGCGCGGTGAGCGGCAGGCAGACATTGTTGGCCTCGGCGGTCTTGAGCGCGTTGCGCAGATCCTTCTGGTGGAGATTGATTTTGAAGCCGGCCTTGAAGTTGCGCGCGATGAGCATGGGGCCCTTGGCATTGAGCACCGCACTGCCGGCAAGTCCGGCTTTGACGGCGTTAACGACGACCTCGGGATTGAGGCCGCAGCGCGTGGCGAGCGTAAGCGCTTCTCCCATGGCGGCGATGTTGCAGGCAACCATGATTTGATTGGCGAGCTTGGTGGTGTTGCCCGCGCCAACGGGGCCGGTGAGAGTGACGCTCGAGCCCATGCACTTGAGGATCGGCTCAGCTTTCTGGAATGCGGCGTCGCTTGCGCCGACCATGATGGCGAGGGTTCCCTCGATCGCCTTGGGCTCACCGCCGCTGACCGGCGCGTCGACGAAGTCGACGCCTTTGGCCGCACAGGCCGCTGCGATCTTCTGCGAGACGAGCGGACTGATGGAACTCATGTCGATAATAAGCGAGCCGGACTTTGCACCGGAGAGGATGCCGTCGGCGCCGAGAACGACCTCTTCCACTTCGGGACCGTCGGGGAGCATGGTGATGACGATGGGAGCGCGGGCGCCGACGTCGGCGTTGGATGAAGCGCGTTGTGCGCCGTCGGCGACTACTGCGTCGAGCTTGGCGGGCGTGCGGCCGTAGGCGATGACCGTGTGGCCGGCCTTCAAAAGGTTTTTGAGCATGGGGCGGCCCATGATGCCGAGCCCGACAAATCCAACAGTTGCCATCGATGATCTCCTGCGCGGAATTTAAGATGAAGCTGTGCGGAACTATTTTAACTATTTCACAGAGATCGAAGAACGCTTCCAAAAGCGGCGTGGATCGTTGCTGCTGCTTTCGACTCTGGATTGGGCGCTGATCGAAACGTGGCGCGAGGCTGGGATTCCGTTGGATGCGGCGCTGCGGGGGATTGATGCGGCGTTTGATAAGTATGAATCGCGGCAAAAACGGGCTCGGATGCAGCGCATTAATGGCCTGGCGTGGTGCGCGCAGGCTGTGATGCAGGCGGCGATGGAACTGAACGAGGCCGCAATTGGATCTGCCTTCTATCCCATTCAACTGAGGTGCGCTGGATGCAATGAGATTATTCAGGGGAGGGTTCCAGCACTTTCTGGAACCGGTGCTCCGTTCGATTATCCATGGACCTGTAAATGTGGCCATGTGAATCAACAGTTGTTACCGTCCGGCCCGTTCGAGATGGTTGCTGATGCGGAGGCTCCGCGCGAATCGGGATTCGAGCATGAGCGCGTGGCGGCGCATTTGACAGCAGCGGCAGATGCGCTGGATGCAGCGGTGGTTGCGACCGAGGCCTGCGAGGCAACGGCGAGCCGGCTGCGCGAGCTGGCCGCTGAGGTGACAGCGCATGCGAATGAGAAGAAGGCGGTGGATCTTGAGGGACTGGAGCGGTCGTTGACGGTGCTGGAAGACAAGCTGTTTGCCGCGCTAAGAGCTGCTGCGCCGGAAGATCTGCTGGTGCGCCTGGACGAACATGCGACGCGTGAACTGGCTCCGTACCGCAGCCGCATGGGCGCAGTGCAGTTGCGCCAAGTGAAGCAGCAGTTCACACAGAAGCAACTACTGGTGCATTACAACCTGCCGCGGTTGAGCCTGTTTTACATGAGCCAGCAATGAAGAAACGCGAGAAGAAAGACGGGCGAACGCGCCGACCTCCGGTGAACGTGAGCAGCGGGGCTTCCCACCCTTTCCGCACAATACGCGGAAAGGATGGGGCACGGAGCAACGAGGCCGATTCTGCGCTCGGTGGGCTTGGTGCGTCGACGGAACTTGTACAGATTGAAAAGCCGATTTATGGTGGAGCTTTTCTGGCGCGCGTGGAGGGCAAGGCCGTGTTTGTGCCGCTCACCTTGCCGGGCGAGCAGGCGGATGTGCGCATTGTGGAGGAAAAGCGCGGATACGCCACGGCTGAGGTGGATGGAATTGTGATCCCGGCGCCGGAACGGGTTGCGCCAGCGTGCCGGCACTTTGGCGCGTGCGGAGGCTGCCAGTATCAGCATGCGAACTATGCGGCGCAACTGGAATTCAAGAAAGCCATTTTGCGCGAGACGCTTGAGCGCGGTGGAGTGCAAGCTCCGGATGAGATTGCGGTGCTGGCCGCGGAGCCGTGGGCTTATCGCAATCGGATTCGCGTGGCATTCGACAAGGAGGGTAGGCCAGGCTATCGCGGACGGCGGTCTCATGCAGTGGTTCCTATTGAGGAGTGCCCGATTGCCGCGCCGACTCTGGTGAAGGCGGCCTTCACCGCCGCGGAACTGTTCCGGCGATTTGCTGTTCCAAGCCGGCCCGCGGAGCTCTCGCTCTTTTGTTATGCAGCCGAGGATTCAATGCTGGCCAGCGTCTTCACGGATGGTGAGGCACGGATTCCGCTCACGGACTATTTCGGTGCGCTGGTGCCGCAGATCCCAGCGCTGCGAGGCGTGGAACTGGTGGAGATTCGCCAGGGCCAGCCAAAGACTGTCGCGCGGACCGGTACCGAGTCGATCAGCTATCGTGCGGCGGGATTCGACTATCGCGTCGATCACGGCGCGTTTTTCCAAGTAAACCGGTGGCTGGTGGATGGGCTCGTAGAGCGTGTGACCGGTGGGCAGAGCGGAAAGCTGGCCTGGGATCTTTTTGCGGGCGTGGGATTGTTCGCGCGGCAACTCGCGAAGAATTTTGCGCGAGTGACTGCGGTAGAGTCGGCGCCTGCGGCAACGAAAGCACTCGGCGAGAATTTGCGCGGGACGAGAGCGACGGCGGTGAAAGCAGCGACGCTCGAGTTTCTGCGTGGCGCGCGGCAGAGCGAACGGCCGGATTTGATCGTCGCCGATCCGCCTCGCACCGGACTTGGCGCAGAGACGACGGCGCTACTGGCAGAGATCGGTGCGCCAGCGGTGACGTACGTCTCGTGCGATCCGGCGACATTAGCTCGCGATCTGCGCGCGCTTATCGGCGGCGGGTATGCGATCGACGGCGTTAGTCTCGCAGACCTGTTTCCGCAGACATTTCATCTGGAGACGGTGGTGCGGCTACGGCGGTAGGGTGGGGCCGGCGGGCTCGCCGCGCACCTGCAACGGAGGCGTGCCGTAAATCACGGTTCGAGAGGTTCCGCCCTGATAGGCTTGATGCCAATTTCATCCCTCCAATTCGGGCGCGATGCAAGCCATCTCCGCCAATCCCGGGCCCTCTGCGATGCGCGCGACCGGCGTGCCGCTGTTTCATGCGGCGTGGCTGTTCGCGGCAGGAGTCGCTGTTACGCATTTGCTCTGGCTGCGGCCCTCGCTGGTCCTTGTGGCGTTGGCGATGATGGCAGCGCTGTGCGCGTTGGCTGCATTGCGAGCCCAAAGCGTCGCCTGGATTCCGATGGCGGTGCTGTGGCTGTTGCTGGGCGCGTGGTGCGCGGAGATGGAGCAGCAGCCGGCGCCGGCTTCTGCCCTGGCTGCACTTTCTGACGGATTGCTGCGGACTGTGGACGGAACCGTGGTGAACGCAGGGCCGGTACGCACAGAGACCGAACAGAACGTTGATGAACCCACCAGTGTGAGGCCGGCGCAGCGCATCGATCTGCGCGTTGAGGACGTGGAGGTGGTGACGGACGACAGTGACGCCCAGGTCAAGGTGACCGGCGGAGTGCGGCTGACGGTGCGCTGGCCTGAGGATGTGGCAGGCCAGACGAATGTGGAGGAATTTGAATGTGGGGATCGCGTACGCGCGGTGGTTCGTTTGCTGCCTCCGGAGACGTATCGCGATCCTGGAGTGTGGAATCGGTCGGAATATCTCGCCGACCAGGGAATCACTTCGACGGGAACGGCGACGGCGGATCGCGTCGAGCGAGTGGGGCGGGCGCCGGGTGCATTTGCTGCTTGCCGAGTAAGCCGATGGCAGCATGCAACGACGTCGAGGTTGCTCGCGCTGCCAATTGCCATGCGCGGATTGCCGGCCGCACTGCGATTGAGCGAAGACGATGCGATCATGCTGGCGGCGATGGTGGCAGGCGATCGCACCTATCTGACGCACGACCTGCGCGTGGGATTCGAGCGCACGGGATCGTTTCACATGCTGGTGGTTTCAGGATTTCACCTGGCGATTGCGGCGGCATGCATTTTGTGGATGGCGCGCCGGCTGCGCGTGCCGCGTGTGGCCGCGACGCTGATCACGATTGCGGCGTCGTTTGGCTACGCGCTGTTTACGGGGTTCGCGACGCCGGTGCAACGGTCGCTATGGATGGTGACGTTTTATCTGATTGGCCGCCTGTTCTATCGCGAGCGCAGCCCGCTGAACACGATCGGGTTTGCAGCGCTTTGCCTGCTGGTTGTGAGCCCGCGCAGCTTATTCGACTCGAGCCTGCAGATGACGCTGCTGGCGGTGATCGCAATTGCCGGAGTGGCTGCACCGCTGCTGCAAGGGACAATTCATCCGTTGGCGCAAGCGACGCGGGATCTGGGACTGGTTGCGATCGACGTGAAGCTCGCTCCGACAATTGCACAATTTCGCCTGACAATGCGGATGATTGCCGCGCGGCTGGAACGGGCGGTAAGCAGCCGGTTTGCGTGGCGCGTGTTTCCGTGGGCGGTGCGATTCTCGATTCGCGTGGTTGAGCTGCTGGTGGTGTCGTGCGTCGTAGAGTTGGCGATGACACTGCCCATGGCGGTGTACTTTCACCGCATCACGATTTTTGCGCTGCCGGTGAACCTACTGATTCTGCCACTGCTGGCTCTGCTGATGCCGGCGGCGCTGATTACGCTGTTGGCGCTGGCGATCTGGCCGAGCGCGGCGGTGGTTCCCGCGGCGGCAGTAGCGCTGGTGCTGCACTTTGGCGTTGGATTGGTTAAGCTCTTCGGCTCGATGGCGCTGGGAGATTTTCGGATTCCGAACCCGCCGCTTTGGCAGTCGGCGCTGTTCATTGTGCTGCTGGGTGCGGCGATTGCGCTGGCGCATTGGAGCCTGGCGCATGCGACAGTGAGCTGGAAGAGTTGGGCAGAGAAGGTACTAACGATCCCTCAGAGGCTAAAGCCCTCGCGTTCCAGGCGCTTTTTTTCCGCCCATTCGACTCCGCTCAGGGCAGGCTCAAAGGCTGTGCCCTTTCAAAGCGAGACTGGTGCTTCGTGGGCCGGCCGACTGCTGAGGCGAGGAGCATGGGCGGTGCTGGCAGTGGCTGCGCTGGCAGCAGTGATGCCGAGGCATGTGGAGCGGCCGCGCGGGGCGCTGCTGGTAGAGGCAATTGACGTTGGACAAGGTGATTCGCTGCTGGTGATTACCCCGGACGGCAAAACTCTTCTAGTCGACGGCGGCGGATTTGGCGGCGGCCCACGGCAGGCGGCACAGGATTTCGATATTGGGGAAGAGGTGGTGTCTCCGGCCTTGTGGGCGCGCGGGATTCGGCACCTGGATGCGGTGGCGCTGAGCCACGCGCACTCCGACCACATCAGTGGGTTGTTCGCGGTCCTGCGCAACTTTCATCCGGATGAGCTTTGGGTGGGCAACAATCCGCGGGTTGGAGCGTACAACGCGCTGCTGGATGAGGCGGGCGCGCTGCATGTGCGGGTGAAGAGTTTTCGAGCGGGCGATGGATTTGCATTTGGCGGCACGCAGGTGCAGGTGCTGGCGCCGTTTCGCGATTATGTGCCGGGGACGGAGCCGACAAACAACGATTCTCTGGTGCTGCATATGGCGTATGGCGCGACAAGCGTGATGTTGGAGGGCGATGCGGAAGCTCCGATTGAACAGGCGATGCTTGCCGAGACGGATTTGCAGAGCACGCTGCTGAAGGTGGGGCACCACGGGAGCATCACGTCGACGCGGCCAGAGTTTTTCACGCGGGTTGCGCCGCAGTGGGCTGTGATCAGCTGCGGATTGCACAATCGCTATGGGCATCCGCGCGAAGAGGTGCTGGAGGAGTTGCAAAACGCGCGGGTAAAGACGTTCCGCACGGATATCAACGGAGCGTCGTGCTTTGTGCTGGATGGGAAGCGTGCGGAGGCGGATCTTTGCGGGCAATCCCAAACCATACCCTAGCGACAAATACAAAGGCGTCGCGGGATTGCGGCACCCCATTGATCGCTGAAGATATAGTGGGTCCATGCACATCGTGAGGAAGCCTGGGGTCTTCGATCCGCACGAGTCGGCGCGCGCGGATTCGCTGGTTGGGGTGCCGCTTGCGTCGTTCGGACGGCGGTTGAGTGCATACGCGATTGACATGATTCTGGTGTTCGGGACCTATGGCCCGGCGATGGCGAGTCTGCGGTACCTTCTCTTTGATGTTCTCGGCATGCGCGAGGAGCTTTACAAATCGGCGCATGTGCAGGTGCGATTCGAATTTCACCTCGTGACGGAAATAGCCTGGATCGCCTGGATGATTCTCTATTTCGGGTCGGTGGTTTGGAAGACGAATGGGAGGACTGTGGGGAAAAAGCTGCTGGGCATTCGCGTGGTCTCATTGACACACGCGGACATTACGCTCTGGCAGTCGGTGGAGCGGGCGCTGGGTTATGGCGCGAGCGCATTGGAGGCAGGGTTCGGATTTCTACAGTATTTCCTGTATCCGAATCACCGCTGCGTTCATGATCGGATTGCAGAGACGATTGTGGTGCGGGAGCGGCAGTAACGGCGAGCATCCCAGGAACAACCTCAGATCCCTCGACTGCGGCTGCCTGCAATGCGGACGACCTCCGCTCGGGATGACATGGCATTGTTTACACAGTGATTTCCTGAATCATTCAAGCTGACTCGTGCGCGGCCGCGCGGATCGCCAGCAGCGTCTCGAGGAGCGGCTTCAGGAGCTTGAGGTTGAGGGCGTTGGCGCCGTCGGATTTAGCGTTCGGCGGATCGTCGTGGACTTCGACGAAGAGGCCATCGACGCCGGCGGCGACGGCTGCGCGGGCAAGGAGCGGGATGAACTCTGGCTGCCCGCCGCTGACGCCGTTGGCAGCGGAAGGCTGCTGCACGGAGTGAGTGGCATCGAATACGACGGGCGCCAGGTTGCGCATGATGGCGAGCGAGCGGAAATCGACAACGAGATTGTTGTAGCCGAAGGATGAGCCGCGCTCAGTGAGGAAGACGCGCTCGTTGCCGGTGGAGCGGACCTTTTCGACGCCATGGCTCATATCCCATGGCGCGACGAACTGGCCTTTCTTGATGTTGACGGCGCGGCCGGTTTTGCCTGCGGCGACCAGCAGGTCAGTCTGGCGGCAGAGGAAGGCAGGGATCTGGAGAACGTCGGCGGCTTCGGCAGCGACCTCGCAATGCGACGGCTCGTGCACATCGGTGAGGATGGGCAGACCGGTGTGCTTGGCGATGAGGCCCAGGATGCGCGTGCCTTCAACAAGGCCTGGACCCCGGAAGCTCTTGACGCTGGTGCGATTGGCCTTGTCGTAGCTGGCTTTGAAGATGTAAGGGATGTCGAGTTCGGCGGCGATTCGCTGGATGGCTTCGGCCATCCAAAGAGCGTGCGTCTCTGACTCGATGACGCAGGGGCCGGCGATGAGGAAAAGCCGGCCCGCGCCGATGTGCACCGGGCCAATTTCGAAGGAGGAACTCACGACACGAATTCTATCGTGTAGGGCGGGGAGGTCCCGTCGTGCACGGGATTGACGTCGAGGATGGGCGGTCTCCCACCCTAAGCGCAAAGACAAAAACGCGGCGAGGGTGGGGCACCCGGCACGGGATGGGAAAGGGCGTTGTGGTGTATGGGACGCGGCAGTCTGTGCGTGAACCGTGTCTCGTCCCCACCCAAGCGAAGCTTGGATGGGGCACCCACATCCGTGCCAGATCCCGGATCCGTGCTAATCGCGGTGGCTGTGCGACCACTCCCACAATGCGCGATCGAGCGTGCGCAGCGGAGTTGGGCCGGGCAAGCTGTCTTGCGGCTTGACGATGTTGCTCTCGGCGAGCCGTTTGCAGAAGGCCAGATATTCCTCGTAAAAGTGAACGTCGTGGCGCGAATGACCGAGCGCTTCAAGGGAGCGATAGTCGAGAACCGTATAGCGGTCAGGGAAGATCGCGGCGAGAATCGCAGAGGCCAGGGTGATATCGATACCGTGCAGTTCGAGCAGGGCTCTCACAGCAGATTCAGTGGAGGAGTCGGGCGAGGCGGCAACCGACAGGACGCAACGGATCTTCTCGTTGCTGTTCCCGATCAAGTACTGCACGGCGCGTTCAGATTTCCAGCGCACGATTGCTTCCAGATTGGCCAGCGAATAATCTCCATTGCGGATGGCTTCTCCGGCTTCGAATGCAGCCGATTCAAGCTCGTGTTCTTTTTCGCCGGCTTTCTGCCAGTATTGCTCTGCCAACTCCTGCAGCTCAGTTTCAGATGGCTGCAGTTGGAAGTAGGCGACCATGGAATATTCCTTCCTTTCATTCAGCGTGTCTCAAAGGCCGCACGCGCGGGCCGCACCGCTTTTGGAACCCGTTCTTCTGACGGCTTCCCTGCTGGTTTTGGCGAGCGTCTGCCGGTTTTTTTGAGACCCGCTACACCCAAAAACTTAGACACAATAGGCCTGCGAGAAAATGATTGTCAATAACCCGGACAGGCTTTTTCCCGGCGGGTACCGGCCTGGTTCATAAGATGATGACTGGTACGGATTTGGGTACATCTTAGCTGTGGAATTGGAGTGTATTTTGTGATCCATCTCACTAGGCATATCACCCGTTGGAGTAGACGGAAGTGGGAGTAAAGACGCTTGTCGAGGGGGTGTGGATTCGAGTAATCTTTGCCGAGAATTTAACTGGGAGTGACGCGGTGAGACCAGAAGGGCGGGTAGCAAGGGTCTTTCTTCGAATTTAAAGGACTTATGATGGCTTTGGCCGAGATCTCGACATAAATACATAAATATGTAAATATGGAAATATGCGGACGACGATCGATATTCCGGATAATACATATCGCGATCTCAAAGTGACGGCGGCGCGTGAGGAGAAGCCCGTCCGCCTGATTGTTTTGCGGGGAATTCAGCGCGAGCTGGAAGAAGGCGAAACGAGGCCAGTTCGGAAACTCAAACTGCCGCTGATTCACTCGTCACGTCCGGGAACGCTGGAACTGACCAACGAGCAGATCGATGAACTCACTGCTTTTTCCTGATTTCGGCCTGTCTTGTTCCTGGAGGTGGAAATGCGAACCAGTATTGAGTTTCCCGATTCTGTTTATCGCCAGCTAAAGCTGCGTGCTGCGAGCGAGGGGACAACAATTCGCGAAATTGTATTGGAGGGAGTGGCGATTCGGCTGCGAAGCGTGAGCGAGACGCCAGAGGGGAGTCACGGACCTCGATTTCCAGTGATTCGCTCGAAGAACCCGGGCTCATTAAATCTCGGCGAGGAGGGTGTTTACGAGTACATTCCTTTTCCCTGATGCGAATGTCTGGCTGGCGCTGGTCCACGAGATCCACCCTCATCACAAGGCGGTGAGAGTGTGGAGCGATTCGTTGGATAGCGATTCTATCGTGTGTTTTTGCCGTTTCACTCAACTTGGTTTTCTCCGCCTGCTGACCAATCAAAGCGCCATGAGAGCCGATGTGCTCACGCAGTCGCAGGCGTGGGAGGCTTTCGACACGCTTGTCGCCGATCCGTACAACCAGATGATGGATGAACCCAACGGAATCGACCCCCTGTTTCGGCGAGAGACGTCAAGCGACGAGATATCGACAAAGCAATGGGCGGACGGATATCTCGCGGCATTTGCCGAGGCGGGCGAACTGACGCTGGTGACGCTGGACAAGGCGCTGGCGGCGAAGGCAAAAGGGGCGGTGCTGCTGGGGTAGGGCTAATTCCTATTCGGAATTCAGATCTCCCTTACTCGCTGACCATTGCCATAGCGCGCGATCCAGCGCGCGGAGCGGCGTGGGTCCCGGGCGATTCGTCTGTAAACGAACCACGCCGGACTCGGCCAGTTGTCGGCAGAATTCGAGGTACTGTTGATAGAACTCGATGCCCGCCGCGTCGTGTCCCAGTGCTTCGAGAGCGCGGAAGTCAATGACTGTGTAGCGGTCAGGAAAGATTGCGGTCAAGATAGCAGAAGCAACTGGCACGCCTACTCCGCGAAGCCCGATCAGTACTTCGAAAGCTTCTTGCACAGTCGTAGCGGGCGCTGTCGCCTTCTCGAGTGCCTCTCGGACCTTCTCGGGCGGGTTGCTGTCAATATGGTGAACTACTCGTGGCGACTTCCAATAGACAATTTTCTTGAGATTATCTTTGAGTTCATCTTCAGAAAGTCCACCTCGCAGAATTCTTTTCCCCGCATCAAAGGCGTCTTTCTCATCTTTGCCGTTGCCATCGTTCCAATACTTCTCTGCCCACAAATCAAGATCGTTCTTCGGCACCTTCAAGTCGAACTGGGACATCTCGCCTCCGCAACTTGATTACGTTTGAATAATGACCTCAGATCCTTCGACTCGCTCAGGATGACAGAGCGTTGGTGAGCGCTGGAGTTTCGCGAGATGACGCGGCTGTACGCTGCAGGCGGTTTTTGTAGCTGGCCACGATGAATTCGCGGAAGAGCGGGTGGGGCTCGAGAGGCTTTGATTTGAATTCGGGATGGAACTGGCAGCCGAGGAAGTAGGGATGGCCGGGGATTTCGACGATTTCGACGTAGGTCTGGTCGGGCGTGGAGCCGGAGATGCGCAGGCCGCCGCCGGCGAGCAGCGCCTCGTACTCGCGATTGAACTCGTAGCGATGGCGATGGCGCTCGCTGATTTCGGTTGCGCCGCCGTAGGCATTTGAGGCGAGCGAGTCGGGCTGGAGGATGCAGGTCCACGCGCCTAATCTCATCGTCCCGCCCATCTCTTCGACGCCGAGCAGTTCGCGCAGCTTGTAGATGACGCGATGCTCGGTGGCGGGGTCGAACTCGCTGGAGTTGGCGTCTTTGAGGCCGCAGACGTTGCGGGCGAATTCAATGCATGCGGTTTGCATGCCGAGGCAGATGCCGAAGTAGGGCACGTGTTTCTCGCGCGCGTAGCGGATCGCGTTCAGCATGCCTTCGATGCCGCGCTTGCCGAATCCGCCGGGAACGAGGATGCCGTCGTAACTCGAAAGCTGCGACTCATAGCTGCGATCGCCGGGCGACTGCGCCTCAAGTCCTTCGGCTTCGATCCAGTGAATCCTGAGCTGCAGGTTTTGAGAAAGCGCTCCGTGGGTCAGGGCTTCTTTGAGCGACTTGTAGCTGTCCTCGTACTCGACGTACTTGCCAACGATTGCGATGGAGACTTCGTCTTTCGGATTGCGGACGCGATCGACGAGCTCCTGCCAGCGGGTGAGGTTGGCTTCGGGAGCGTCTTTGTGCAGGTATTTGAGGATGAGCGTATCGACGCCTTCCCCGGCGAAGCCGAGCGGCACCTCATAAATCGAAGGGACGGTTGTAGCGCCGATGACGGCCTTCTCTTCGACGTTGCAGAAGGCGGCAATCTTTTGCTTGATCTCGCGGCTGAGCTGGCGATCGGAGCGGCAGAGCAGGATATCGGCCTGGATCCCGATGGAGAGCAGCTCCTTGACCGAGTGCTGCGTGGGCTTGGTCTTCAGTTCCTGCGCGGCGGCAATCCAGGGAACGAGCGTGAGGTGAACGAAGACGGTGTTCTCACGGCCCAGTTCCTGGCGCATCTGCCGGATGGCTTCGAGGAACGGAAGCGATTCGATGTCGCCGACGGTTCCGCCGATTTCGACGATAGTGACGTCGGCTCCGTTTGCGGCCACTTTGCGCATGGCGTTCTTGATTTCGTTGGTGACGTGGGGAATGACCTGGACGGTTTTTCCGAGATAGTCGCCGCGGCGCTCTTTCTGGATGATCTGCTCGTAGATGCGGCCGGTGGTGTAGTTGTTGTCGCGCGAGAGAGGCGCGTGGGTGAAGCGCTCGTAGTGTCCGAGATCGAGGTCGGTCTCAGCGCCGTCGTCGGTGACGAAAACCTCGCCATGTTGGAAGGGCGACATGGTGCCGGGGTCAACGTTGAGGTAGGGATCGAACTTCATGAGGTTGACGCGCAGGCCGCGGCTCTCAAGCAGGCAGCCGATCGACGCGGCCGCCAGACCCTTGCCTAAACTGGACACAACTCCGCCCGTCACAAAGACATACTTTGCTGACATTGATGCGACCTCAGAATTGGATTGTTGCGATTGGACGTACCTGGTGGGCACATACAAGTATGGCAGAGTTTGAGCGAGCGGGGGAAGTGAAAAAACAGGGACATTATTTGCAAAGAGTTACGAGCGGGGGTTGGACAGGGTGCGCGCCGCGGCGATCGGCGATGGCTTCGTCACGCACAGAGTCCTCATTGGCATCGTCGGTGCCGCAGTAAAGCTGGCCCCACTCACCGCCGTAGTAGCTGTAACCGGAGATGCTCGAGATGCCGGGCTGGCCGGAGTCGGTCCAGATGAGCAGGTCGGGATAGGGCGAGTCGCGGCGGCGGTGCACGTCGACTTCAAGGCCGGGCTGGCTGATAAGCGTATGGACGCCGGCCGGGGATTCCTCGAGAAGCACGAGCGGACAATTGGATTTGCCGAACCGGTCGCTGAACTCGAAGAGCAAGTAAAGGGCGTGATGCGGCAGGGCAAGCGGAATCTGGTAGATCGCCAGATTTCCGGGCATGGTCTTGAGCCGAGGGGCCGCGCTTTCGCGGGCGACGATCTGGTCAAGGGTAGTGTCGGGAGCCTGGATCGTGTGGTCGTCGATGGCGGCTTCGTAGCGGGTGAGCCAGTCGACCATTTGTGGAGAAAGCGTAGATCCTTTCACGCGCGGAGGATTGTCTCGGCCCTCGCGATCGATGGTGGTGGCAATGTTGCGCTGGTAAAGCGCAGCCAGTGGGTGAGCCGAATGCGCTCCGGGCGGCAGCTGGAAGACAACAGGCAGCAAAGTGGTGACGGTGACAGGCTGACCATCACGCAGGAAAGGGCGGAATTTGCTGGCGGCCATCCAGTCTTGGGCGGGTGCGAGGAGAGACGGTGGGCCTGTCGGAGTTCCATGCTGCTGAATGACACCGTCGGGTCCAATGGTGACCATAAATTTGACAGTGCCGGTGACTCCGGCGGCGAGAGCGAAGCGCGGATAGGCGGGCTTGTTGTGGCCGATACGATGGGCGAGGGCTTCCTGGGGAGAAATCGGAATCGGTGCGGGACTGGGCGAAGGCGTAGCTGTGGGAGCAGGTGCTTGCGCGGCGAGAGAGATGGAGGATGCGAGGAGAAGCGGAACGAGAAACCGCATGGGACAGAGATAACGGATGGAGAGGAGAATCGGCAAGTGCGAGGAAGGATTCGATCGGATGATCTCTAACTCCACTTTGCGCGAGAACGTATTACACTGGCTTCATGGCGCGGGCTGCAGCACATCGAATATCCCGAGTGCAATCGGGCCCCAGGGTATCTGCACAGGGCCATCACGGTCCGCTGGAAGTCGTGAAAGTGGACTTGCGCACGAGAATGGCCAGTTTTCGCGCTACATCGCCGGAGGGTCCAGTCGGTCCGGAAGCCTCTTTGCCTCTGAGTATGATCAGCCCTTTGAGTCAGGAAGACACACATCGGTTGTGGCAGATGTTGGCCGATGAGCTCATCGAAGCCTTGCGTGACGAGGGTAAGCTACCGAGATTCTATAAGGGCGTGAGCATAGCCACCGGGGAAGACTCCACAGGAGACCCGGCAGTCTATGTCAAGTTGTTCGTCGACTCGCCCAAGGGGGCGGCACGAGACTCAACGGTTGCACGTTGGAATGAGTTTGCCCACCTTGTGCAGAATCGGCTTCTTCAACTACGTTTGCTACGCCAGCCGTATGTGTTTCTTGGGGCGGCATAGTCGTGGCTCTAGCTGATGACCTCCTGGAGCAGGCCAAATTTCTATCAAGGCGGGAGGCAGGCCGCGGAAGACCGCGGCAGGCAAGTCTCCGTCGGGCAGCATCAAGTGCATATTACGCAGTGTTTCATCTTCTTGCCGCAGACGCGGCTTATCAAGCCAGCCCCGCGAATCCGCGAGGTCTTCGGGATCGGGTGCAGCGCGCATTGGGCCACGAATCCATGAAGCAGGCAGCCAGCGCTTTCCGTGCCACTAGCTTACCCCAACATGTTGCCTCGCTAATCCCCGCTCCGGTTCCTCAAGAACTTGCCACGATCGCAGATCGTTTTGTCTTACTGCAAGAGGCACGGCACAAAGCCGACTACGATCTGACCGAACAGTTCGATCGTACGAAGGTTCAGGCTTTGGTGAACGACGCAGAACAGGTCTTTAGACTCTGGCGCCAGGTTCAGGATACCGACAGCGCAAGAGTTTTCCTCGCATCTCTCATGTTCTGGAAGCTCTGGTCGCGGTAGATTCCCTCCTCTCGCTGCATGGCGAGAGTTCTCTCCATTCTGGGTGTAGGATTTCGCCTCGGACAAAGAACCGGCCATGACGAGCAAAATCGAAGTTCTCAAGGCGGACATCACCAAGCTGGATGTGGACGCGATTGTGAATGCGGCGAACACTTCCCTGCTGGGCGGCGGCGGTGTGGATGGAGCGATCCATCGCGCGGCGGGACCGGAATTGCTTGCCGAATGCCGGGCGCTGGGCGGATGCGAGACGGGACGGGCGAAGATCACGAAGGGCTACCGGCTGGCGGCGAAGCATGTGATTCACACAGTAGGACCGGTGTGGAATGGCGGCCGGCGAAGCGAGCCCGAGCTATTATCGAGCTGCTATCGCGCATGCTTTGCGATCGCGCGGGAGCACGGACTGCGAACGCTGGCATTTCCGGCAATCAGCTGCGGGATTTATGGCTATCCCATTGAAGACGCTGTCGAGATTGCAGTGCGCGAGACACGCGCAGAGCTGGCGAGGAGCCCGGGTGTGGAGAAGGTGATTTTTGCGTGCTTTGGGGACGAAGTGTACGAGGCGTACCGGCGAGCTACGGTGTCTTCGCAGCAGTAGGAGCCGCCGGACCCCATGGCAAAGACACAGAAGGCAGGCAGTCAGGCCCCTCCGCAGTTGCCCGGATGGTTCCGTGCGTCTTTCCAGGTATGTATGGAAATCCCGCCACGATGGCGTGACCGGCGCTGTCGGTATCCAGAATCAGGTTCGCGGTCTCGCCTTCTGATTCCAACACAAGTGGGATCTTGCTCTCCAATGGGAACCCGTCAGCGACAAAGAGAACCGCTGTCGCGTTGGGCTGGGCGATTCTCACTTCTAGCCTGCATCCATGATCCTCTCCGGCGACTGGTTGTGGAACGAGAGTGCCGGGAATTGCCAATTGATTGTCGCGGCTGGAGATATCGAACCTGAGAGGCACGGCGGAATCCGCTTCGGGTGAAATGTAAAACTCGCCTCCGGGGAGCTGAAGGCTGTATTCCTCGTTGGGCAACGGCCTGTGAGCGATGAGCAACCCCCGGGCGTTCACGTAAAGATCGCCGGGTTGGATCTTGGGTTCATCGCCAGGCTGCCAAAGTCTCCAGGCATATATTTTGTTCTCGGGTGCGTCAACAGCGAAAACCCGATAACGCGGAGCAGCGCCTTTAGGCGCGGCCTGGTCGTCGACTTTCTCAAATCGCAACCTCAGGTGTTGCACATTTCCATTCGCCAACTCTCCGTTGTCCCACCGTTCCTCGCGAACCAGGAGATCGAGCAATATCTTTGAGGGACCGGCCTGGCCGGGAAACGTGGCGTAGACTAACCCCTCTGTTTCGTTCTTCTTGGGAGGTTTGCCATAGGAAAAGAGCTGAAACTGGGATAAGGCAACAACTGTGATCAGCAGAAGACGGCAAATTGGACGGATCATGACTACATATAGTGTCTTCGACAAATCGACAGTACGCAACTGAGAAAGGCCGGAAACTCTTACCAGAGTGTTCCGGCCCAAGGTAGTTTGGCTGAGATCTCCCCGCGTTTCTGCGCTCTCACGAGTCAACACGGGTTTTCAACTAACGGAAAAAACGATTAGAAGTTGAAGGTCACCTTTGCGGTAAGCGCGCGCGGGGTGACGTAGTGCGTGCCGCTGAACGTGGAGAGGAAGTTGTAGAGCGCGTACTTGTCGGTGATGTTAACGGCCGTAAGGTCGATGTCCGTCTTGTACTTTTCGGCGTGAAAGATGTTGCTCTTGCCGATAGTCGCGTCAAACAGGCTGCGTGGTGCAATGCGCTGCGGATTGTGGTCGTCGTCCTCTTTGTTCGGGCCGGGAATCTGAACCAGTTTGGAGGTGAGGCCCGCGGCATCGCAAGTGGTGAAACCAGCGTTGAGAGTGGCAGTCACACCATCGCAGGTTATGCCGGCTTCGAATTCCTGGTCGTTCGTGAGGCCGCTCAGGTCAACTCCCGGCAGGCCGTTGGGCAAAGTGATCGAGGTGTTTGCGCAAATGCTGTTGGGATCGATCACGTTGTAGCACGGCACAGATCCCGCAACAAGTCCGCTGTCATAGCGCCAGTTAAAGCCGCCCCAGATACCGTTGATCCAACTGCCATCGTGCGAAACGGTGTACTGAAGGTGTGTGGTTTCGTTGAACTTCTCGTCGTGGTCGATGCGGAAGGGATATTGAGTTCCCACGGCCACTCCGCTGGTGGCTCCGGCCCCTGCAACCTGGGGCGGGAAGAAGCGCGCCGCCACCGACGAGGTGACAAAATACGCGCTGAAACCGTGGACGGTCGGAACTTCCACGTTCATTGCATAACCGGGGATCTTCGAGTTATGCCAGTCGATGGGGAAGGTGATGGGCGTGTTGCCGAGCACACTGAAGTCGAAGGCGTTGTGCGTGTACTTCCAGATGTACTCGCCGTTGAACACCAAATACCTGCCGATGGCCTGCTGGAGACCGGCGTGGAATTCGTTGCGGTAACCAGGGTGCATGGTTCCAGAGGCACCCGGATTGCACAGAAGCAGTGGACTCAGCACCTCATCTGAACAACCGGTGCTGGACAGCACGAGATTCTCGTTGAACGGCGTTTCCAATGTGCGCGCATAGGAGATGCGCAGCACGGTGGCGGAGGGCTTGACGTTATACGCGATCCCCACGCGCGGCTCAATCTGATTGGCGTCGGTGAGGCCGTTATAAAGGTCTTCGCGAAGACCCAGGTTAAAGTCCCAGTTTCCGGCCTTGATCTCGTCTTCAGCGTAGAGGGCAAACTCCTTTACGTCCGTGTGGCCGAAATAGAAATAGCTTGTGCCTCCGCGCGTCAGATCGTAGGGCGCAAGAACGGAGTCGTAGCTGCCCCCATTGGATGGAGCGTTAGACACCGCGCCAGCTGCGGCGCACTGCGACGGGTTGGTAAATCCGGGCAACGGGTTGCCGTTGACGTCCATACAGGGAGCCGTGCTAACCGTTGTGCCGTCAGGAAGGGTGACTGAATAGGTCGGATCGACGACGCCCAGGCTGTCGTGCTCGCGCAGAAAGGTTTGCCCGTATTGCGCGCCGATTTTGAGATTATTGACACCCTTGATGTAGGAGTAATCCGCGTGGATCCCCGCGTTGGTGAGTGTGCGGTACTGGGAGATGGATGAGGTTTGCAGGTTGGAAGGGCCGAGGTCGGCTAGGGGATTCGCACTTGGGTAGTAGCCATAGCTGTCCCTGCGGAGAAATGCGCCCAGGTTAAAGACCGAGTCGTTGCTGATGACGTGCGTATAAGTGGGCGCGATGTTGTAGGTGTTGATTTTGGAGCCCTGATTGGCGTTGCCGACGTTGACGAAAGTTGGACTGGCGCTTGTGCCGCTGTTCGGGCCAGTGGTCGTGACATTCTGCACATTCAGGTTGTCGTATGAGTTAGGCGTCTGGAACCATGAGCGGCTATAGTTCAGGTCCCAATGGATGGAATCGGCCTGAGAGAAGCTGTAATCGATGCGATCGAAAAAGTTCTGCTCATTGCCCTTGTCGTGGAAGACGGTGAACTCGGGCGGATCGAGGAAACGGCCGGTGTCGAGGCCGTCAGCTTCAAGGAAGTTGCCCCAGTTTTTGCGCCCGTAGGAGAGATCAAAGCCGCCGTTCGCAGACCCGAAAGATCCGTAGGAAGCGTAGACTGCGCCGGTAGGCTTGGTAACGCCCTGGCCGGAACGTGTTGTCGCCACGATGACGAGGCTGGTCTTGCCGCCGTATTCGGCCGGCGGCGCACCGCTGATGACTTCGATGGACTGAATCGAGTTCGCCGGAAGCTGATTGGAAAAGACCTTGCTCTGCTGGTCTGTGATGGATTGGCCATCCACGGAGAAGGAGTTGGATGCATGGTCTCCGAGGCCATGAAAGAGGCCGTTGGAGTCGGCGGCGACGCCGGGGGTGGTGAGGGTAACCAGCGAGCTGAGCGTAGAGGACGCGCTTTCCAGCGGGACTTTGTCGAACAGGTCGCGGTCCACGTCGACATGGAATGTGGGATCGTCTTCAATCAGGTCGCCCTGCGATTCGACGGTGACAGTTTGGCTCCCTCCGGAAATCTGCATGATCAGCTTGACGTTGATTCCTACCGACGAGCGAATCTCGACATTCTGGCTCAAGCGGGCGAAGCCCTTGGCGGAGACGTCGATTGTGTAGGGGTTAAAGGGGACGTTGGGAAACGTGAACTGGCCGGTGGCATCGGTGGTCGTGGTTTGTTCATACTCGCTGACGGAGTTGGCAATATGGACGGTTGCATTGGGAACGACGGCGCCGGATGGGTCGGTGACGGTGCCGTGGACGGTTCCGGCGTTACCGCTTTGCGCGTTGGCGGCGAGTCCGGCAAAGGCCAAGGCGAGGAGGGGAAGGATGCGTAGCGTTGCGCCACGATGGAATCGCATGGAATTGTCTCCTAAAAAATGGCTAAACAATGGGGAAAATCGACCGCGGGACGTTCTGCCGCGGAGTCCTCAAAGCATTTGAGGAGCATCGGTCCGCTTCAAAATCAACTTTTGGGGATGCGCCGAAGCCTCGCGGGCTCGACGAGGAGCCTGGGTGATGCAACGGTGAAGATGAAGACGGAAAGATGCCCTAGCAGGAGACTGGAGGGGGACGAATGAAGAGCCGAATCTGGCGCTGGCGAACAATGACGATGGGCTCGGCTTGCGGCGCAGAAGCTCCAATTTGCACCAGAACAATGGCGACTGCAAGGACTGCAACGGGCACCACTGTGTGCATGACGATGCAGAGCTGACAGTGGTCGGCGTCGGTGGAGTTGGGGTGAAGGTGCGCGACCTGGGCGAAGGCCAGAGAGGCAAGGAGGATCAGACACAAACCCGCGACGACCGGTAAAAATATCGACCGGCCGCGATGCTGCCCGCGGAAAAATGCCCGAATTGCTTTCAACATCCGACCTCTATGCTCTTATTCTACAAAAGAACCTGATTGTTTGGACGCTAAATGGCCGGAGTGGTTGGCAAATAGTACCTTTGGTTGACAATTCAATGACATGCGCGCCGGAAGTCACAAACGCCGAGGCGCAACCAACGCCTGCGGTCAGGGCACGTCTAAACTGTGTTGCCATGGTCACTTATATGCAAGTGCGGCAGTGCGCTCGGGCTTCGCTGGCTCTTCTCCTGCTAGCGGGAAGCGCGGCCTGTGCACAGAGCGCCCCGGACAATTCAAGCGGACCGGGATCAAGCGGACCAGCCGCACAAAGCAGTCCGAGCGGGCAGGACTCGCAGACCGTCCAGATTCAGAGCGAAGAGCATCAGCAAAAGCAAACTAATTCAACCTCAAAGCCGCTGCCACTGAAGCCGGGCGTTCCGGGCATGGGGCGGAATCACAGGCTGATCCTGAAAGACGGCTCCTACCAGCTGGTGCGCGATTACCAGATCGTCGGCGACAGGGTGCGTTATCTCTCGCAGGAGCGCGGCGAGTGGGAGGAGCTGCCCTCGGACCTGGTGGACTGGGACGCGACGAAGAAGTGGGAGAAGGAACACGCGGACCTGGTGGAGGAAGACACTTCGCCGGCAATGAAGGAAGCCGAGTCGATCGACAAGGAAGAAAGCGAAGAGCGTGCGGAGCAAAATGCGCGGATGCCGAAGGTTTCGGAGGGGTTGGAGTTGCCGGACGAGGACGGCGTGTTTGTGCTGGACACTTTTCGTGGCACGCCGGAGCTAGTGGAACTGGTACCGACGGATATGTCGCTGGAGGCCAAGAGCCGGAAAGGGATTGCTGTGCTGAATCCGCTGGCGACACAGAAGGCGAACCTGGAGCTGGAGGGTGCTCATGCGAAAGTGCACCTGCACGTGAACGATCCGGCGATATATCTTTCACTCGGAGTGGAGGATGAGAAAGAACCCGTGCTGACGCATCCGATCACGGTAAATACCAACGGCGCGAAAGCCGTGAACGGCGGCAAACACGGCGCGCATTCGGCGCAGTCTGGGTTTGCGATTGTGCGCGTGGATGAGCGGCAAGCGGTGCGGATTGTGGGCGCGGTGCATGTGAGCCCGACCGGAACGATAACGCAGGACGAAAACACGATCGCAACCAAGGCGGAAGTGCTGCCCGGCAAACACTGGCTGAAAATTGAGCCCGTGGAAAATCTCACGATCGGCGAGTATGCGCTGGTGGAGATTCTATCGCCGTCGGACATCAGCGAATCCGTGTGGGATTTTCGCGTAGATCCGCGTCTGCCTGACAATGTGGGGTCGATCCAGCCGATCATGAGGCAGCCGAGAGATCAGTGAGTCGCGCTTATGCTGCAGCCGCCTTTGCCTGTTGGTACCGCTTGCTGACGATAAAGTGCGCGAGGAGAAGAGACGCGCCGAAGGAAGCGAGAACAGCCTCGGCAGCGGGCATGGCCCGCGGGCCCCAGTGAGCATAGGCTCGCCCGTCGAGATAGGACATGTAGACGACGGGCAAATTGCCGAGCGAATTGATGATGGCGTAACGCGAGCTGCCGCTTTTGCCGGAACCGCCGAGGAATTCCAGGCTGACTCCCGTGAATAAGGCGTAGCCGGCGCCAATGGTGAAGAGAAAAAGAACCGTACCGGCGAAATAGACTGCGGGACGTTGCGGTCCGATGGCGAGGACGGCGGCTGCCGCGGCATTCACGAGGCCCGAGATGGGAAACGCGATGGACGCGCGAATGCGGACGGGAATCCACGACACCGTGGACGCGCCGGCGGCCGTGAGCAGCGCGCCGCCCAGCCCGTTGATCCACGCGACCTGCGCGCCAGTGACGCCGTAGTCGGCGGCAAGACCGGGAAGCAAACCGATGAGCGCGCCACTGCAAAAGGGCGCGGTGACGAGCAGCGTGTAGGGAATTGCATCCCAGCGCAAAAATGTCTGTTTGAATTCGCGGCCGATGCGGGCAATCACCTGGGCAGCACCGCTTTCGCGGATCATTTCCTGCCGAGGAGCAGCGAAGGCGAAGAGCGACGGCGCGACGATCATGGCCGCCAGGAGCAGGCCAAGCGCCGCGACGCTGACGCGCGAGGAAAGCGAGACGAAGGCAAAGACGGCGATCGCCCCGACGGCGAGTGAACCGATCTGGTAGAAGCTGCCCGCGCGGCGGCGATTCACTTCGCTCTTGAGCGAACCCATCATGCCGCCGCAAGCAGCAGGTACGATCACCCCGAGACAAGCGCCGACAAACATGAGCCCGACAGCCTTTGGGGAGCCGAGATGCGGCTGTAGAAACGCGACAATGAATGTGATTGCCGCTGCCACCGCGGCCAGGATGAGCCAAGTGCGACGGCGCATCCAGAAGTCTGTTATCGGGCCCCAGAAAAAGTAAATGGCGTGCGGGAGTGAAAGGAGGGCGATGATGCTGGCGCCGCGCGAAGGATCGACGCCTTGAAGCCGCAGGATATAGGAGAGTCCGCCGTTGATGAGACCGAGAGAGATGACCGCATCGGCGGAGATGAGAAAAGCGTAGAGCCAGGGGCGTTCATGCGCAGCAGATGAGGATTCGGCAGGCGCCGGAGCGGACTCCGCTGAAGGCATGTGCAAAGCCTAACATGGGCTTGCAAATCCAATTCGGGATTGGTGTTCTTTCCATAACGAAGGTGGGATTCCATGCCTTTCAAGCGGTAGGCTACAATTCTGCGGTAACCAAAGAGAAGGACCTTCAACCCGGATGGTCGACTACTACGAGTTTCTGCAGATAAGCCCGAACGCCGACGTTGAAACAATTCATCGCGTATATCGATTTTTGGCGGCGCGGCTACATCCTGACAATCCGACGACCGGCGATCCCGAGCAGTTCAAGTTGCTGAAGACTGCCTACGACACGCTGGCAGACCGGACCCATCGTGCTGAATACGATGCGATGCGCAGGCATCAGGCCACTCCGACACAGGAGCCGTATTCAAAGAAGGTTGACTTCATGGACAACCTGGAGGGCGAGCTGAACCGGCGGCTTGCGGTTCTGGCTGTCCTTTATCACAAGCGGCGCACAAATTCGCACATGCCGGAGGTTTCGCTCGCCGAGATTGAAGATCGGATGGGCTTCCCGCGTGACTATATGGATTTCACGCTGTGGTATCTGCAAAAAAAGGGATACGTCGCCAAGGCAGACAACGCGCAGTTTGCATTGACCGCGGAGGGTGTTGATTTTGTCGAACAGCAGCGCTCGGATTTGCCGACGCTGAACAAGCTGCTTACGAGCGGTTCAGAGATTTCAGACGAAGAGATTGCAGAGGCCAACGAACGAGGCGCAGGAGCTGCGCAGCCGCAGCCTGAGCAGCAGGCTGCCAAGGCGGGAGCCGCGCGCGGCGCGACGCCTATCGTCCTGCCTTCATCGATGGAACTCGAATACGATCGTCGATTCCACAAGACGGAGCGGAGGGTGGGCAAGCCCGATACGCGCAAGTTCAAGGCGGAGCGCCGCTTTGGAAACAAAGAGCGGCGTACAGATTCTAAGGAAAAGCCGGCAGCAAACTAAGCAAAATTCTATTCGCGCGTGGCGATGCCCAGAGCCTTCATCTTGCGATAGAGGTGGCTGCGCTCGAGACCAAGCAGATCCGCAGCATGACTGATGTTGTTGCGAGCTTCCTCAATTTTCTTCTGAATGAACTCCCGCTCGTAGGCGTCGCGGGCCTGCTGGAGGCTTGAAAACTCCTCAGTGGAACGGGCGCTGGTCTTGTGCGTGAGAGGCGGCAGGTGCTTGCGCTCGATGCGCAGGGCGCGAGGATTGAGGATCAACACGCGCTCGATCACGTTCTTCAACTCGCGAACATTTCCCGGCCAATGGTAGCGGCTGAGGACTTCAAGCGCTTCTTCAGAGATCTCCATGCGCGGGCGGCCGTACTGCCGGCCGAACTCGGAGAGAAACTCGCGAGCCAGCAGAGGGAGATCTTCCTTGCGTTCGCGCAACGGCGGCACAAAAAACGGAACAACGTTGAGGCGATAGAAGAGATCTTCGCGAAAATTTCCCTTGGCGATCTCCTCTTCGAGGTTCTTGTTCGTCGAAGCGATCAGGCGAACATCTACGCGCAGCGGCTGCGTTCCGCCCACGGGCGTGAACATCTGATCGTCGAGGGCGCTGAGCACCTTGGCCTGAGTTTTGAGGCTCATGTCGCCGACTTCATCGAGAAACAGCGTGCCGCCGTCAGCCCGCTCGAGCGTGCCGCGCTGCTCGGGAGGGCCGCCGGGCTGCACACCGTGGCGATAGCCGAAAAGCTCGGCCTCGATGTGCGCTTCAGGGATGGCCGCGCAGTTGAGCTCGACAAAAACGCCGTCACGGCGCAGGCTTTCGGCGTGAATGGAACGCGCGATGAGTTCCTTGCCGGTACCCGACTCGCCGTAGATGAGGACGCGGCCGTTGGTTGGCGCCATGAGGCGAATCTGCTGGCGGAGCGCCTTGACAGGAACGCTTTCGCCAGTGAGGACCGCGGCGGCGCTGAACTGGCGCTTGAATTCTTCATTCTCTATACGCAATCGGCGTGCATCGATCGCATTCTTGACGACGATAAGCGTGCGCTCGAGGGAGAGCGGCTTCTCTAGAAAATCGTAGGCGCCAAGCTTGGTGGCTTTCACGGCCGTTTCGATGGTGCCGTGACCGCTGATGATGACAACTTCAGGCCGGGATTCAGGCTTGAGTTCGCGCATTTCGGCCAGCACGTCAAGACCATCGCGGCCGGGCAGCCAGATATCGAGCAAGACAACGTCATAGGGCGCGTCGCGCACCAAGTCCATGGCTTCTTCGGCATTCGCAGCGCTTGCGACGCCGTACCCTTCTTCTCCCAGAATCTCTTGGAGTGAGGTGCGAATCTCCGCCTCGTCGTCGACGACCAGGATGTGGTTCATGCGAATTGCCTTTGCTTTATTGCGAAACTCAGAACGAACTCATTCGAAGCGATTCATCGCACCTTCCAGAACCGGGAACCGCAGTCATCCGTGAAACAGAGAAACCCTGGCGCAATCTGCACCCTGGAGGGTGCGAAGCATCCGGAATGGAGGTTTGATTTCAAATGGCCAGGCCAAAAAGCCAAAACCACGTCGGATTTAACCCGAATTTCTGAATTCCCGGGTCGGAATACTTTGGCTCCCTCGCGACAAGACGATACCCGCATTGCTCGATCAAGGGCTGCATATCCTCGCCAGCGTTATTCCACAACATCCGCCCGTCATGATTACATGCATTTGGGACAATCATAAAGTGCTTGACCCTGTGCGCGACAAGTCTGTCTAACCACCATTTCACTGCGTTGAGCGTGCACTCTGAAAAACTGTGAATGTTGATGGCGAGTTCCACATTCTCCGCGGCAAGCAGTTCATCGATTTCCGTCGCTGGAATCACCTTGAACCTGCCCTGATGGCCTCGGAATTGAAGGTAATACTCACATACAAAGCTGGATTCAGGAATCGCGTCGGCGCAAAAGTAACCACTGAGGAGCGGAAATGCCGTCAGCATGCGGTCCGCAAGCCGCCCGTATCCGGCGCCAATGTCTAAGACTTTGAGACCCGAGCGCGATGCAATTTGCAGGTGCCGGTCAAGAAAACGAATCTCAAGGATAGAATCAAGCAAGTCCCTAGAAACCTTGTGCCCGGCAGCCGTGTAAGTGATTGCCCCGAAGAGACCGTCTTCAGACAGACCCTCGAACAGCTTCAGTTCATCGTGAGCGAGAACAAAATAGGCGGCAAGGAGATGGGCCCTCTCCCCGAGATTCAGGTTGCCTTTCTGGTAAACCCACGCACTATGACCGCGAAAATGCTGCAAATCAGTCTGAGAGGCATATTCGTCGGTCCACACGAGCGGTGTTTTTAGAGCCTTGTCGAGTCCTGCGTATAGGCGGCCAAGTTCCAGCAGACGCGGGTTGTCGCGCTGCAAGTAAGCTGCGGCGTCGGCGGGGCTGTCGTCACCTGACTCGCCGCAGGGTTCGTCAACATCTACCTGATAAAGATCGAGGAATGATTTGGGAAGAAACCGATAACCAAATTGCCTGGCCCCACGATCGATTAGCCTGGACAATGGTGCAATAAGCTTCAGGGAAACGAACCTCTCTTCACTAAGCGGACAAAAACCATGATACGCCCGAAAGTAAGCGAAATTGGTCAGGTAGACCACGAGTCGAAGGGTGATGCACTTGAACGCCGGGCATCATCATCTGAAAGGATCCTACGAGGTGTGAACGCTCGTCTTCAGGTCATGCCCACCGTCGACTGCCGCTTCTGAGCCGTTAGATGCTCCCGAGATCGTGGTCGGCTCCATTAAGGGCAGACGCATGAGGAAGCGCGCGCCTTTGGGCATGTTGGACTCAGCACTGATGGAGCCGCCATGCTCCTGCACAATCTTGGCGGCGATGGAGAGGCCCAGGCCAGTGCCGCGATGCTTGGTGGAGTAATACGGCAGGAACAAACGCTCGCGAATCTCGTCGGTGATGCCCGGGCCAGTGTCGGAGACTGCGATTTCGACGGCCGCGCCATCGTCGCTCACTGTGGTTTCAAGGCTCAGCACGCGGAGCAGGCTGCCCTGCATGGCCTCGGCGGCATTGTCGATGAGATTGGCGAGCGCGCGGCGAATGGCCTCGGGATCGGCCATCACCGCGGGCAGATCGGGATCGAGCTTGCGCTGTACCGTAATTCCCTCGAGCCTGCCACCGAAGAGAGACAATGCCTCTTCGACGATCTGATTCATGGAGCAGACACGCGGTTGCGGCGACGGGAACTGGGCAAGAGCGGAGAATTGATCGACGAGAGTGCGCAGTGTGCCGACGCAGCCGAGTATCACCTCACTGCATTTGCGGATAATGCTGGATGAGTTCGGCTGCTCACGATCAAGATGGCGGCCGATACGCTCGGCGCTGAGCGCGATGGGCGTGAGAGGATTCTTGATCTCGTGAGCCACCTGCTGCGCGACCTCTTTCCAGGCAAGCTGGCGTTGCGCGCGCAGCAGCTCAGTGGTGTCTTCAACGACGAGGACGGATCCGGTTTGGCCGCGGCCCAGATCGAGGCGCGCGCTGGTGATGGCCAGATGGATGGTGCGGCCGCGCGCGTGAAATTCAACTTCAGTGGACGCGGCGCCCATGCGGTGGCCGCGGCGAATGACGCCGGCGAGATCGTCGGCGCACTCGGCGGGAAGCAGGGTTTCGATTTTTTCGCCGGCCAGCACGGCATCTTCAGGCAAGCCCATGAGCGCGGCAAAGGCGCGATTCGCCTGCAGCACCTTGCCGGCCGGGTCGAGCGTGACAACGCCTGAAGGGATGGTCTCAACGATGGTTTCGAGCTCGCGGCGGCGTTCCTCTACGGCGCGATTGGCCGTGGTGAGCTGCGCCTGTGCGCTCTCAGCAAGCTGGCGGCTGGCGTCGAGGTCAGCGGCCATGTGATTGAAGGAGCGAATCAGATCGGCCATTTCGCCGGTGGCCAGGGTCGAAACGCGATATTCGTACTTCCCTGCCGCGATCTCATCCATTGCCGCGGCCAGCGCTTCAACGGGGCGCGTGACCTGCTTGGAGAGAAACAACGCGAGCCAGACGCTGGAGAAGAAGACAAAAACCGTAATCAGCAAAAGCAACAAGGTATATGTGATGCGAGTGCGGCTGCGCAAACGGAGCAGCTGGCGGTACTCGGCCGCAGTGGCGCGGATCTGCGCGGTGGTCTGACTGAGTCCCTGAGGCACTGGTAATGCAGTCACCACCACTCTGCCAGATGCATTGGTCGCCATGCCGAGGGCATAATCACGGCCGGAAACTCGGAGCACGGTTTCATCGCTGCGTTGCGCCGCAGGCAAGAGGATTTGCACGAGCGATCCCTGCAGAAGTGGTCCTTCCTTATCCTGACCGTCGAGCCATGCCAGGAGGCTTGCCGGGCTGGTTGAGGCGGGCGCCTGGAAGGTGGCGAGGATGTGCCGATCCTTGTCGTAGACGGCGGCGAATCCGCCTTCGAGAGTGATGCGGTGCGAGGCGAGATCCTGCTGAAGCTGGGCGGGCTCGTGGTCCAGCACGCCCGACGCGGCAATGGACTCTGCTTCGACGTGCGCGTCGCCGGTGGCGTACTGGGCGAGTTCGAGCACGACGCGGTCTGCATCTTCGCGCAGATCGGCAGTGGGCTGCGAGAACCACCGGTCGATGGACCGGTTCATGAGCAGGAAGCTGAACAGGAACATGCAGACGGCGGGAATGAGCGCGATGAGCGCAGCGCCGACGACCAGGCGTGTGCGCAGGCGCGCGCCCAGAGCGCTGCCGCTTTGATCGGCGTAGA
This sequence comes from uncultured Acidobacteriaceae bacterium, assembly GCA_963834565.1. Lineage (GTDB taxonomy): Bacteria > Acidobacteriota > Terriglobia > Terriglobales > Acidobacteriaceae > Telmatobacter. Next base: position 441,134 of record CAWICF010000001.1, read on the forward strand.
GCTTGAGGATGTTGCGGAAGAGCAAGGTCAACAGCAACATCAGCAGCAGAAAAATGAGTACTGTGAGGCCCACAAAGGCGAGAGTTTCGCCCGAGGTTTCAGGGTTGAGGAACCGGACCTCAGAGAGGTTGAAAGCCTGCAACGCGCCCAGCAATGCGAAGAGAAGGACGACCCCGCCCGCAAGGAGGGTCATGGATCGCCGCCTGGGATCGCCGAGGAAAGACATGCCGCGATTATAGTCAGGTTTCAGGTGGCGGGTTTCAGGTTTGGGAAAGGCAGTGGTCAGTGGTCAGACGCGGGGCGGGCGACAATTAGCGCCAGATGAGGAACTTGAGCCAGCCCTCCCAGAAGTCGCTCCAGGCGTGAGAGATGATGTTGACGCGAAGATTGCGGCGCCATGCGGCCAGCGCGCCGTAGAGAACGCCAAGCACGCAGATGACGGTTACGTGCTTCCATCCCTGGTAGGCGTGGAAGAGGCCGAAGATAATGCCTTGCGCAACGACGGCGGTTGCGATGGATCCGGTGAAGGCATTGAGTTGGCGCTGCAGGTAGCCACGGAAGACCATCTCCTCGCAGATTCCCGCGGTGGCGCAGGTTGCGGTCCACAAAAGAATTTCAAGAAAACTGTGCGGCAATAGACTGTCGACGGATTTGGCGGTGCTAGGGCCGACGATGCGCCAAGCGGCATAAGCAGTGCCCTCCCAGATGCCCCAGAACGGGAGAGCGATCGCCAGGTCGACGCCGACGGAACGCCAGGAATTCCATCGGCCGCCGGCGAGCGACCACAGGCTACCGCCGCTATGATGCACGCCGGCCCAGCAATAGTAGAAGAGCGCCCAGTCCAGCGAAATTGCGAATAAGTAGACCTGAATGGCGACGCCGTGGCCGGCGAGCTGGCCAGCTGGTGCAGTGCCCGCGCCGGCGCGCTGCGCATAAAAGCCGGCGGCGACGACACCGGCGCCGATGAGGAGCAAACCGAGGAAGTGGCGCATGGATGCGATAGGGCGCAGATCGCCTGCCGGCACCAATGCGGGAGTGGGCTGGCCTGGAGTGACTGTGGGATCGGATTCCATGGCGGCCTTCCTTTATCGAAAGGTGCAGGGCGGCTTAGGTCGGCGTTGTTCAGATCTGCGAGCAGTCGAGCGGGCTCAGCATCAGGTTGCTGATGTTGGTGACGATCTGGTCGAAAGCGAAGCGCGGATCCGCGGAGAGCTTCTTCCATGCGGGATCGTTGCGGAAGACATCCCACTTGGCTTCGAGCTCGGCCATGTCGGCAAAGCTGAGCATGTAAGTAAGGTTGGGCATGCGCGAGCCGATGAGCGTGTCACCAAAAAAGACAGGATGGAATCCCGCGCCCTTGAAGATTTCGAACTCGCCGGAGTGGAACATTTCGACCTTGCGGATGTGATCGCCGGGCGAGGGGCTCTCATAAGTGCGGAGCTGAAACATGCGCTTGCCTTTGGCTGCCGACGACGCGGGTGGAGTGACTTTGGGCCAGCCAGTAAAGGCGGCGAGGAGGGTGTTTTCGGCGCGCTCAAAGGCGGGCGCGGTGGATCTGGCGTTCCAGAAGGGGTCGGCCGCCTGGAGGAATTCGGCGTCGGCGGCAAGCTGAAAATTGAGGGTGGCGAGCTGATCGGCGGAGGAACCAGGAATGAGCACGTAGTAGGCAGGAGTTTCCGGCCCGATATCGAGCCGGAAAACGCCGATGGGACCGAAGCCGAGACGCTGCAGAGCGGGAATGAGAGCGCCGGCGAGGAATGTCTCGGTGAGCTTGAGCTGAGGCCCGCTCATCAGGTGGTAGCGGCGGAGGAGGTAGAACTCGCGAGCCGGGGTGGTGGTCTGCGCAGCGACTGAATTTGTGGCAGCGAGCGCCGAGGTGGCGAGGGATGCAGCGAGGAATTGACGGCGTTCCATGGGACCTCCGGTTGAAGGATCATTGTAAGGCCATGTGCGAATGGCCGCTTTCCGAGGGAACAGACCCGCCGCATCTTGAGAAGAGGCGGAATTGCACCAGCGATGATGCAATCATTGGTCGTGAGCGTGTTGCATAACGAGACTTTCGCGAACCGGTGCGCAACTTGTTGATGAGTGCAGGGTCTGATGTAGTGGGAGCCCTGCGGGGCATCCAGGAAAGTTCGGCACTCCCGCCGAAAACTGTGCCGCCGTTCACTGAACGGCGGCATTTTTGTTGCTCGATGCGACTGCGGGAAGCTTGATTGCGGCCCCGAGCGTGAGACGCGGACGTTTCGGCCGGTGAAACCACGAGGCATCCAGCGCGGCCAGCCCAGGACTGATTACATTTTGGGAAATGCGCGACTTACGGACCGATTCGGTAATCCGGTTCGAACGAAATTCGCCGAAGCTTAGGCCCCTCAGTGTGTTTCCAGAAGATGATATGAGCAGTGGGTAGGGCCGATTGCAGAAGAGTTTGGCAACCGGCCGTCGCGAAAAACTGGTTTCCGGTATTGAGGAGTTTTCATTTTGGTTGCCGGCGCGGAGGGACCGCCTCCGGGAATCCCGATCGGGCCGACCATCAAACAATTCGGGTCACGGCAACCATGTGGGGCGCGGTTCCGAGAGCTGCGCCCCGGTTTTCTGTAAGAGCAAAATTGCGGAACAGTCTGGCTGCGCAGAGCGATGCGCCGGCTACGGTAGTTCGCGCAGCTTCATATCCTTGAATTCGATCTGATAGCCCTCAGACTCAAGGCCGACGTAGCCTTTGTCGAGGCCGACCTGCGTGGTGTTGACGACTTCGCCGTTGACGGCGAGCGTGCAGGTGGCACCGACGCAGCGAATGTCGTAGACGTTCCATTCGCCCGGTGGCTTGACGCGATTCTCCTTCATGTCTTTTTGCAGATTGAAGCGGGTTGGCTTGCCGTCGACGGGCGTGAGGCCAAAGATGTAGCCGCCGGCAAGCGAAGTCTGCGCCTGGTGCCAGATGGAGCCGTCGAGATTATTGCGGAAGAAAACGCCGGAGTTGTACTTCGGATCCGGCGTCGTGACAGGAGTGAAGCGCCACTTGACGTGGAAGGTGAAGTTGGTGAGCTCCTTGTTGAAGCGCAACCACTCGTGGCCGCCATTGCCGTCGCAGAGAATCTGCTTTTGGGCGTAGTCGATGTGCCACTGTGCGACGTTGCTTACCGGGTGATCGGGCGGGATTGCAACGCGCGTCCACACTTCGTGCTGCGGGTCGTCGTGATTCGCGGGAAAAAGGTTGATGGATTGGGCGGCGGCTGGAAGAGCGGCGAAAAGAATGACAAATAAGGAAGGTGCAGCGATACGAGTGAATGCGATCGAGCGGGAATACAGATTCATTATGAGTTCCTTTGTGCGGCGGGCGCTGTTTCTTCTTCGTGGCAATCGGGAGGAATTGTAGCACCACCTGCGGTGGGGCAGATCGCGCGCACGGCGTGAGCTCGATTTGGTGATTTAGGGATTCGTTGCATGGATCACGGACAACAAATGCAGGTCCTTCGACTCCGGTCGCCACGGCGACCTTCGCTCAGGATGACCGGATTCCTTTTTTGCGAACTGCGATTTGGCGACTAGTTAGGCGAGGGCTGTCCGACGTGGTCGATGAAAAGGGTTTGAACGACAGCGTGTGTCGGTTTGAGCTTGAGACCGAGTTGGTTCTTGAGTGCGTCGACAAACGGAGGGCCTTGAAGTTCCGAGTCGTCGTCCAATTGTGTAAGGGTCGTGCTGTTCGGGTCGGGAGTCCAATTAAGGCTGAAATCGAACGTCCCTTTCAGCCCCGTCTGGTCAATGACCGGCCGCCCGAACTTGTAGAGCGAAGTCAGATAGAGCGGAATGTGGTCCATCGGGATGTTTCGCGCGCCCAAGAGAACCGTGTGGTCTGGCCTATATGTCGCGTTGACGTTTCCGCATTTCGGGACGAACCCGCCGGGCGGGACTGCAGGCGATTCAGGATCTGACGGGGCTGTCCATGGCGCATCGCAAGCGAGGCCCTGCGCGTGCGGTCGCAGACGCTGGCCGGTTGCGTCCGGTTTAGCGAGAACTAAGGCATACACAGGAACCTCGCGCGCTTCGAAATGCACTGCCAACTTGAAGCGGTCGGCCAGCAGCGACTGCATCATGAGGCGGATCTGGTCTTTGCTGGGATCAGGAATGGGCGTTTTGGCGTCGATGACAAAACGCTGTGAATGTACCCAGTCGGGCAGATGGGCGAGCACCGAGTCCCGTTGCTCCGGCGTCAGTTCCAGCTTATATGCAAATTCGATGTAGACGAGCAGAGGAAAGTCGGCTTTGAAAAGGCCACCGGGCGGGACTGCCGTGTCGTCAATGTTGAGGGCGAAGGTCGGAGGAGAAAACTTGCCGGGTTCGCCGAGGTGAATGGAGGCGACGTCGAATTCCATGTGGCCGCCGGCGGCGGTTTGCCAGGCGGGCGGCTGTGGCGAAGTGGAGCTTGTCGAGGTTTGTGCGGTGACGAGAGCAGGAACGAAAGCAAGTGCCGCGGCGATGGCAAGTGCACCCTGGGCGAAGGTGAATCGACGCGCGATCTGCGTGGACATACCCGGCCCTCCGGAATCGAATGCCGTCAGAGCCTCATATCGATGACGCAGGATGGAGCGATTCGCTCGAAGATGAGGCGGATCGGACAAGTTCGTGCTATCCCAGGTCCGAAAGTCCGGACCTGGGGCACCCTCAAATCCTGCATGAATAAGCGACGAGAATCTAGCGGGCGATGAGGAACATGACCCAGCTGAGCACAATGGCGGAGCCGACGAATAGAACGAAGCAATACGCTCCGTAGTGGAACATTCTGCGCGGCTCGCTGCGCATGGTGATACCGAAGACGGTTGAGGCACAGAGCGCGAAGAGCAGGACCGCGGCGAAATGCGTGGGTTGGAACATTAAAGCATTTCTCCTTCACACGCAGCTCTCGCTAAATTCACGCTGGGCTGCGATTTCTTGAGGAAATGGCAACTTGGCGGCACAGGCTCCGAAAGAAAGCAGAAGGAGAAATGCATCAGCTTTTCCTCCCCGTGCGCAGATTGTGCGCGTCGACGGCGGCAATGATATTCAACAGGCCCGCGACCACGATGAACACTTTGCCATAGTCGGCAATCGTGGTCTGGGTGGGTTGCGCGCCCAGGCCCGCCGCCCGGCTCACGATGTAGAGCAACCCGCTGCCGAGGTCACCAGCCATGCCGAGCAGGCTGAGAATGTCCTCCGCGCCGGTGTAGAGCTTGCCCTGCATGGCGAGGCCCATGATGAACATGGCGAGGATGGCTACGGCGAGCAGCGTGCCACGAATCCACTTGCCGATGAGGAAATGGCCGGCGCCGGGGACGAGCCATCCGGCGATGAGAGGAAGATAGACGAAGCCCTGCTGGGTCTGCTTGCCCGCCGCAACGGGCTTGTTTGGAGCTGTTGACATTCCTTATTGAATATACAGAAGCAGGGACCGAGGGACCAAGGGAACCAGGGAACGAGAAAGACAGGGACCGAGGGATTGGGGGCCGTGACCAATGGCCGAGACGTGAGGTAGTGCTCAGTTGCCTGTGGGGATAATGCCGGCGTTTTCAACCATAAGGATGATGGTGCGTTGCGGCGCGCGGGTGCGATGCACGATTCCGCGAGGGACGACGAAGCCCTGGCCGGGCACGAGTTCGACGATTTTGTCAGCCGGCGCGTCAGCGGAGATCTGTTCGTGGGAATCCTGTTCTTTCAAATCGATGAAGAGCTTGCCGTTGACGACATAGAAAAATTCGTCGTCGTTGTCGTGCTTGTGCCAGTGGTACTCGCCCTCGATGATGCCCACGCGAACGACAGAGTCGTTCACTTTGCAAAGCGTTTGATTGAACCATTTAAAGTAGTTGGCCGCGGCCATCTTGTTGATGTCGATGAGTTCGAGCGGGCCGTGGAGGATGTTGAGGCGGGTTTCGTAGGGGTAGGCGGGCGTGGTGGACATGGGTGCTCCTTGCGGGGAGGATAGCAGGCTCGACTGATTACGCTAAACGGCGTAACGCTGGATGGCGTAAGCGAGAAGACTACGAGTTGACCCGCCAATCGGCACTTATCGATTGGATGACTCGGAAAAAGCAGATGCAGATCCTTCGACTCCGCTTACCCCTTTTTTCGCTGCGCGAAAATGGGGCCCCAAACGCGCTCTGCTCAGAATGACATCGCATTGGTTAGGCGAGTTCTCAGAATCATCTTTCAAATCCTCACTAATTCTTTCTGGATGCGGCCTGTGACCCAGGCTTTGCCGGGAGCGGTGAGCATGTTGATTTCGCTGCGCACGCCGAACTCGGGCAGGTAGATTCCGGGCTCGACGGAGAAGCATGTGTTCGGCAGGATGCGGCGCGTGTCGTGTGATTCGAGATTGTCGAGGTGCGCGCCAGCGCCGTGAATTTCCTGTGCAATGTTGTGACCGGTGCGGTGGGTGAAGAAGTCGGCGTATCCGGCGGCGCGAATGACGGCGCGCGCGGCATCGTCGGCCTGGAAACCGCAGATGGGCCGGTTCAGCGCAAAGGACTGTTCGACCATGGCGATGGCGGCATCGCGTGCGTCGCGCACGGTGGAGAAGATTTTCTGCTCGATTTCGGACGGCTCGCGGCCGACGACGCCGGTCCAGGTGATGTCGTAGTAGATGGAGCCAGGTTTGTTGGTGCGTCCCCAGATATCGACGAGGATGAAGTCGCCTTTGCGGATGCGCGCGGACTTCTTCGCCGTGGGCTCGTAGTGCTGGTCGGAGCAGTTGGCGTTGACGCTGACGTCGGGACCGTTTTCCCAAACGAGGCCGGCACGGCGCATCGCATTGCCGAGCCACTGCATGTGGTCGTACTCGGTGTATGTTTTTTTCTTGCCCCTGGATGGACGGATGCGTAATGCAATCTGTCGCCAGCCCTCGGCGACAATTTCGTCGATGGCCTTTTGCGCGGCCTTGTGGCTGGCGATTTGCGATTTGGTGAGGACGGCTTCGAACTGGCTGACGAGATCGGCAGAGCTGACGATCTTCTTGCCGATGGTGCGCAGAAACTCGACAGTGCCCGCGTCGACCATGGAGACATACATGATGTCGTTGTTGGGCGAGTACTGCATGGCGATTGTGACGGCGTTGCCAAGCATCGCATTCAGGCCGGCATGCAGTTCCTGCCAGCTGGAGTACTGGCTCTTTGCGCCGGGGAGCGAGTCAAGCCTCCCCTGCTCAATGCGGTGCACGAGCTTGCGCGGCGCGCCCTGCGCGGGGATGAAGTAGTACCAGCGACGCGTGATGTGCGCGTTTGGGTCGAGCGAGAGGATGTGCGCGGCGAGGGGATCGCGGTGATGGTGATCATAGAAAAGCCAGCCGTCGACTGCTTCGTCACGCAGAGCGGATTGAATGGCGTCGAGGTTCATACGGGAATGATAGAGCAGCAAGTCGGCGAGTCAGCAAGTTAGCGGATTCGTGCGATGCCAGACGAGGAGGAGCCCCAGTCGTTCGCTCTTCACCAGGCATTGGCGCGGCGCTTTGTGCCCTGCAGCTTTATCGACACGTGGACCAGTGAAAGCGCGGCCGGCGTGACGCCGGGAATGCGGCTTGCCTGGCCGATGGTGATGGGGCGGACACGCTCGAGCGTTTCTCGCATCTCGCGCGAGAGGCCGCTGATGGCGCTGTACTCAAGCCAGCCGGGGATTTCGACGGCTTCGGCGGCCTTCAGTTTTGCGATCGATTTCTTTTGCTGCTCAAGGTAGCCGGCGAATTTGATCTCCGTTTCGACGGCTCGGGCTTCGTTGCGAAGAGTCGCACGTTCGATGGAGGACCTGAGCTGGCCTCCCACCCCATCTTCAGCTCTTCCGCTGAAGAGCTGAAGATAGGATGGGGCACCCAGACGTGGAAGATCGTCGCGGAGGGCGGTGAGGAGCGGCTCGATTGTGACTTCAGGGCGCTTGAGCAGTTGCGCCCAGGTGAGGCCGGCAGTCGCGGGTTGATCGGCGAGGCCTGCGGCCCGCAATTTCTCAGCGTTGACCTTACCGCTCACGAGCAGATTTGTGAGCGCAGACATGCGCGCCTGCTTGCGCTCGTACTCGGCCCAGACTTCGTCGCTGATGAGGCCGAGGCGGCGGCCGTGCGGCGTGAGGCGGCGATCGGCGTTATCGATGCGCAGATGAAGGCGGAACTCGGCGCGCGATGTGAACATGCGATAGGGCTCGTTGGTTCCCTTTGAGATGAGGTCGTCGATGAGGATGCCCGTGTAGCCTTCGGTGCGATCCATCGTGAACGGCGTTTCGCCCTTGAGCCAAAGGGCGGCGTTGATGCCGGCCATGATTCCCTGGCAGGCTGCTTCTTCGTAGCCACTTGTCCCATTAATCTGACCGGCGAGATAGAGGCCGGTGAAATTCTTGACGCGCAATGTGCGGTCGAGCTCGGTGGGATCTACGGAGTCGTATTCGATGGCATAACCGGGGCGCAGCATCTCGGCTTCGTCGAGGCCGGGGATGGAATGCACGATCTGCCACTGCACCTCCATGGGCAGCGAAGTGGACATGCCATTGATGTAGACCTCGTGCGTGTGGAGGCCCTCGGGCTCGAGGAAGAACTGGTGCTGCGCCTTATCAGGGAATTTGACAACTTTGTCTTCGATCGAAGGGCAATAGCGCGGGCCGATGCCTTCGATGCGGCCCGAATACATGGCCGAACGGTGCACGTTTTCGCGAATGAGACGCAGCGTTTCCGGCGTGGTGAAGGCGATGTGGCAGCTTATCTGCGGCTGAGCGATTTTTTTGGTGCGAAAACTGAACGGGGTTGGATCGGCGTCGCCGGGCTGCTCTTCAAACTGTGCCCACTTAATGGTGCGGCCATCGAGGCGCGGAGGGGTTCCCGTTTTGAGTCTGCAAGTCCTAAGCCCGAGTGCCCGGAGTGCTTCGCCGAGGAGGACGGACGCAGGTTCTCCGCTGCGGCCCGCGGGATAGCGCTCTTCGCCGCAATGGATGAGGCCGTTCAAAAATGTGCCGGTTGTGATAATGGTTGCACCGGCGAGGAGATTGCGGCCATCGCGGAGTTTCAGGCCGAGGACACGGCCGGAGCGACGGATTGGGCGGGGAGGTTCGGGCGAGCTAACGAGCATGGTCTCCCCGGTCCCAAAATGCGAGGGACCGGGGGCACCCGCAGGACGGGACTCTTCGGGTGGATTGGCAGACGTGCTATCCCACGTCTCAGAATCGAGATGTGGGGCACCCAACTGTTGCGGGTCTTTGGGGTTCCCTTCCCACATCTCAAAGTCGAGATGTGGGGCACCCATTTCTTCGGGAGAACTAGGCTCATCAATAACGAAATCGACTACTTCGGCCTGGCGGATGTGGAGACCCGGTTGCGATTCGAGCACCTCGCGCATTTTGACGCGATAGAGCTGTTTGTCGCACTGGGCGCGCGGGCTCCAGACGGCCGGGCCGCGCGATGAGTTGAGCAGGCGGAACTGAATGCCGACGGCGTCAGCAACTTCGCCCATGATTCCGCCGAGCGCATCGACCTCGCGTACGAGGTGGCCTTTGGCTACGCCGCCAACGGCCGGGTTGCAGCTCATCTGCGCGATCAGGTCGAGATTCATGGTGATGAGCGCGGTTTTGAGGCCCATGCGCGCCGCCGCCATGGCCGCTTCGCAGCCTGCATGGCCGGCGCCTACTACGGCCACATCGTACTGTTCGGTGAATGCCATCCCACCTTATTTTACGGATCGTGACGCGAAAGCGGTAAAGCCTGCAGGGAGTTGCAGTTCCATAATCATTAGAAGAACCCTAAAAGGGGGAAAGCCGACGGGGCGACTGCCTATTGCGATGATGACCTGCTCTTGCGGAAATGTGACGGAAGAGAACGGCACCCGATGTGCCCAATGCAACGCCCTGCAGAGCCTGGAACTGAAGACCAATGCCACGAGTGCGGAGATTCACAACGCATTCGAAGTGCTGAGCAAGGCCTGGAATCCCAATCGCTTTGACGGCGACGACAAGATGAAGGCGATGGCTGAGGAGAGGCTCAAGGAAATCTCCGCAGCCTACGCTCTTTTGACTCGCGGAACTGTGCAGGCGGCGCCGTTTCGCAGTGAGGCGGCCGGCGAGCGCAATGAGGCCCCGCTCGATGCGGCTCCCGAAGCAGGTACTGCTGGGCGTGCCAAGAAATCCCGCAAACTGGGCTACAGCAAGGAACCGAAGGTCCGGATTCGTCTGCCGATGCCGCTGCTTATTGGTTGCGGTGCGGTGGTAGCAGCCCTCATCACGGGATGGATTCTTTTCGAACCTCTTGATGCAACGCTGATGGGCATTCCGGTTGCCGGAAAGGTCTACGCGGACGTCAAGTTGAGCGTACGCAGCCAGGTGCAGGGGTGGAAAAACAAGTTCCGCCTCAGTAATGGATCGACCGCGCCACAAGCGGCTCCAGCTGAAGTAACGCCGACTGAGAGCCAGCCGGCGCAGGAATCCGAAGAGTCCGCACCTCTAGGGCCGCGGACAGCCGCATCTCAGCCCAGCGCGATTCATCGGACGCACGGCAGCGTGCTGCCGCTGATTACCGCGGGCTTGAGCAGGAGCGAAGTGATTGCCGCGCAAGGCGCGCCCACGGCTGAGACCGGCGACGAGATGGATTATGGAAACTCGAAACTGTTTTTCGGCAATGGCGTGCTAATCGGCTGGAAGATCGATCGCTCGTCGCCACTGCGCGTCAAGCTGTGGCCAGACGCGGCGGTCGACCCGAATCTGCAATCGTTCGGAATGGGTTCGACAAAAAACGACGTGCTCGTGGTGCAGGGCACGCCGACGATCTATTCGCAAAGCACGTTCGGCTACGGTAAGTCGGAAGTGGACTTTCAGAACGGTCGAGTGGTGGGTTGGAAGAGCGATCCCGCGACGCCGCTTCGCACGACGCAGCGCTGAGGACAGACTTGGACTTGGCTGTATTAATACTCTGAGGCGATCAAGGAACTTCCCTCAGGAGCTAAAGCCCCGGTCCCTATGGAGCTCTGACGGCACGGCTAAAGCCGTGCCCTTTCAAAGCCAGATTGACACGACCTAGTACTCGACCGCGTAGGCGTTGGCTTCGAGCGAAGCCATATCGTAGTTGTTCGAGTGGAAACGGACGACGAGCGGCACACCCGGGGTGAGGTCGTTGACGTCAATCTCGCCGACAGTCCATCCCAAGCCTTTTTCAATCTTGTTGCCCCTGTCAAGGCGAACAGGAATCGGACGGTCGTACTGCGAGACGTCGAGAGTAAATGCATGCGACGCCGTGGCACCGAGGTTCAGCATGGGGAGTGCCTCGCTGTCAGAGATGCGCGGGCGCAGAATGACGCGCACCACGCCGCCAATCGGCGGTTCGAAGCTGGCTTCGAGTGCGCCGGAGTCTGTGGCATGGAAGTCGGCGTTGACGAGTTCGACTTCGTGGGGAATGACGACATCTCGCTGCACGCCGAGGTTGTAGGACGATGCGGCATAGGCGCCGAAACCCACCATCGCCATCTGGCCGGGGCCGAGCGTGATGGAGTTGTCCTTGAGAACCGGTGTGAATCCGGCATCGCTGAACTGGAGACGCCTCGCTGACCGATTCTGGGCGCCGGTGGCGAAGGCTGGCAGAGCAAGGGTTGCGGCATTATCGCCGGGATTGACAACCACGTAGACCGAGCCGCGTTCGCTTGCAGCTGCGAATCCGTAAGGCTCGCCGCTACCGGCCGGAGCGCCGAAGCTGCGCATGTGCCCCTGTTCCTGGAGAGTGAGGAACAGACGCTGCACGTGCGCCATCCAGTGGGCATCGTCATTCTGGATGAGCGAGAGATCGCCATGAAGCGAATCTGCCCATCCTCCCCGAGCCATGGATAACAGGAAAGCACCCTTCCACGCGTGCATTCCTGAGTCGGCGCTGCCGGTTGCGGTAAAACCAGAGGAATCGATTTGCGCGAGCGTGAGGCCCGACTGTTCGAGGCGGCGCACCGATTCGTCGTTTTCGATATCGATCGCGCGCCACAGGTTGGCTTGCGGATCCGCGGAGGGCCGCAGGTCGCCGGAAGAGACGATGGTAAAGGCTCCAAGCTGGGCCAGGCTCGTGTGTGCAGGCTGGTTTGAGTCGCCGGCGCCGGCGCTCGCAACAGAGGGAACAGAGAAACGCGGTTGGGTGCTGGGCAGAAGAGAGACCAGCAGCACGGCGTCGCGATTCTTGTCGTGGAAAGCTTGAAGGGCCTGGCGCATTGCCGTGGCATTGCGCAAAACAATCTCGGTTGGGTTCAGTTTGCCGGAGGTGGGCGTGGCCGCGGAAAGATCGATAGAGTCGAAGGCGAAGAGCCGGACGCCGCGATCGTACCAGGATTGCAGCGCGGCCATCAGGTCAGGCAGATAGCCACCCTCAAAGAGCGAGAGGCTGCTGCCATTTGCGCCGAGTGAATCTTTCCATTCGCCGGGTATCTGCACGGATTGCGATGGAATTGCGTTGCCATCGATCTGCATGCCGGGGCGGACGCCAATAGCGCGGCAGCGAGCCAGCCATGCGTCAGGCCCGTTGGGCCATGCATCGGCCCTAAGTGCACGGTAGCCGCTGGCGGGAGCGAACCAGGAGGCCTCCATCATGTCGAACTCAGTGTGGACGCCGGCGCTCTTCAGGCGGTTCAGTTCGTCGAGGTCGCGCATGGCCTGCTTCTCATCAACAGGCGCCGCGGACGACGTACCGTGAGTTGCGTTGTGACTGTACACAGCGATGGGCGCAACAAGCGAGCTTTGTTGCGCACCAGTGCTGGAGACGAAGACGAGAACCAAGGCAACGAAACAAACAGCAAAACGTGGGGACTGCATCACTTTATTCCTCCGGGTCTGCGTGAGTCCTGATCGTTGCGCGATTTGCCATCGCTGCCCGATTCAGTTCACCTGCGAGAGGCCTGGATGCCTACCGAGTGTGTCCCATTCTACGGGGGAATCAATTGAATTAAGAGGATAGAAGTTGCAAGTGGGGACGCCGAGGTGTCCAGTTTAGGTCAAAGCCGTAATGGGGGTAGAGATTACCGGGGACTGAAACCGCATGGCGGACGGAGGAGCCGAATGAGCGAATTACGAGAAGGCCGGTCGCAATTTGATGCGGCGAATCGTCTCTGTTTGTTTGTTTTATCGGAATTGCCGGTGGTAACTGAGGAGGCGATTACCCGTAGGCGGGAGAGCGGGAGCCAAGATTGCGGTGGTCTGGGAAGCGCGAGAAAAGGGACGCTGAGCGTTTTTCCATCGGGAAGGGTCTATCGCTATGCGGCCTTCAATTCGAGGATGATGGCGGCGCCGCTGGGATCGAGGTTCACTGCGGACGCGCGGCCATTCTGGTCGCTGAGGATTGTGGAGCACAGGCTAAGGCCCAGACCAGCAGTCTCATTGCCGGCTTGAGCAGGAACGAAGGGATCGAAGGCGCGCTCCTGGTGCACGAAGCCCGGGCCGGAGTGACTCACTGAGATCTGCACGAGGCCAGCCTCGCTGGTGGCCTCAAGGCGAATCGTTTTGGGTTGATCCAGTGCGGCTGGATTGTCGCGTTCAACGGCTCCAATTGCGTATTGCAGACAATGCACGACAGCCTGGCGCAATTGCTGTGCTCCGCAAAGAACCCTGGGAAGGTTCTGCGCCACGCTTACTTGAAATTCGATGGAGCGTTGCAGGAATTCAGTGCGATAGAGCTGCTCGATGTCGGCGAGCAGCTCGCCGACGGAGATTGCCGACGGCTGGTCAGCGTGTTCGCGCGAGACGCGCGAGAGACTCGCGATGGTGGAACGGATGCGGCGCGCTTCCTCGACAATGGAAGTGATCGCTTTGCGATCCTGCGTATCGAGCGTGGACGACTCCTCAAGGAGCGTGGCGTAACCCAGGATCACGGTGAGCGGGTTATTCAGTTGCTGCGTGACGTTTCCTGCAAGCTGGCCGACACTGGCGTATTTTTCGGCATCGATCAGCTTTTCAAAGAGCATGGTCTGGCTGCGTGTTGCCTGCATGCGCGTCACGAGCATTTCAATCGGCAGCAGATCGTCGGTGCCGGGCACTTTTGATTCGGAGGAGGAACGGCGTTTGCCAGTCGGGCGCAGGCCCCTCAGCAGCAGGGCTCCCTCAGCGCGCGTGCGACTCCACATGGGAACGGCGAAGACATCGGTAACGTGCAGACCCTCGAGGTCGTCTCCCGGCTGAAGCCAGGGCGTCAGATCGAGACGGCGCGTCATGCTGTGGTCGGCTGCGGCCGGCGTCGCATCGGGAGCGAGAAAGCCCTGAACCGGGATGCGCTGCGCGAGATCGCTGAGGGCGTTGACGACAGCCGGATCGATGCCCGCGCTGCCGGCAAGCCGGTAACGTCCGCCGCTCTCGAGCAGCAGCGCAGCCTGCGAAAACCGGCTATGCCTGGCGACGGTTTCGCAAATATCCGGCGCCTGACGATCGAAATCCTCAAGCCTGCGGCGCGTGAGCATGATGTTGGTGTAGGCCTCAAGCTGCACGCGTGCGCGGCGTTCGCGCTCTCGCCCGGCGAGATTGATGTTGAGCTCATCCTCGAGGGCGAGGACAATCATGCCGACAGCGGCCACCATCTTGCTGAGGGCGATAACGCGCAGAAGATTGAGATCGAACCAGAAATGGTAGCCAACCCATGGCACCATACGCAGAAACGAAAGCGACCAGGCCGAAAACCCGAGAACGCTGAGAAAGATGCCGGGAGAAAGCCGGCGGAAGGCGAAGATGAGCAAAACAACGGTCATCAGCAAGTTGGTGCATTCGACAAAGGTGAGTGCGGGCCCCGGGCCTTGGAGATTGCATAGGAAGATGGCGGCGCAACCAAGAACTCCACTGAACGAAACGCCCACCCATGCGGGGACAGATCCCTTCGCTGTTCCCCAAATCATGCCGGTGCAGAAACTCATAGCGAGCAAGAGGGGAAAGAGGAAGAAGCGAATGCCGCTGAGCGGAGCTGCGTGAAAGATGCCATAGTAGAGAATCGATCCGGTAACAAGCGGGATCGAGTATGGGATCACGTAGAGGATCTGGAACCTGCCAACGCGAAAACGCAGGGGGGACAGGGAACCCAGGAAAAGCGCAGAGGCGATCTGAATGGAGGTCTGGCCGGCAGCGGCCACCCAGGGATTGCCAGTCCAGAAGACGTCTTGCGGTCCGAGCGGATAGAGTAGCGCCATTGACACGAGCGCAAAGAAGAATCCCAGAAACCAGAGCAAAGGGCGCGTGTCTCTTGAGCGGAAATAGAGGAATCCAAAGGCGGGCAACAGAAGCGCCGTCAAGATCAACGCCGGAGCGTGATAATAATCGGGCATGAAGGCGCCAAATCTCCCTCGCCTAAGGCGAAACTCGCAAGAGGCTAAGTGCTTGCATTCACAGGCTCGGATCTGACGTGCGCACCCCCGCACAGCGAGCGGGCACGCCAAGCCTTCGCACCGTCGCAAGGAGCCTTATGGCTAGCTTGAGGTGTCGCAAATGCAAAGTACATCCGTCTAAAGTTGCAGCGGGACCGGACAAGCCGGTGAATCAATTGGGAATGCGGGCAGATGGGAAGAGGAGAACTCGGGTGCGAATGAGAATCTGGATGTCGTTGGTCGCAGTGGGATTGAGCACCCTGATGGCCGCAGCAGCGCAAGAGAAGGACTCGTTTACGCCGATGCCGCTCGATTCCGGTTTCGGCCGAATGGACCTGAACCCGCCATCGATTCCACCGGAGCAGATCATCAAGCAGTTTTCGGCCAAGGAGACCGAGTTCCAGGAGGCGCTGAATCACTACACGTACCGCCGCGTGGCGCGGGTGCAGACACTGGACGACGACAACAAGGTCGACGGCGAGTGGTACGAAGTGGACGACGTGATCTTCGACCCCTCGGGAGCGCGCATGGAAAAGGTGGTTTTTGCGCCGGCCAACACGCTGACGCGCGTGATGATGTCGCCCTCCGACCTTCAAGACATCCAGCATGGCTATCCGTTTGTGCTGACGACGGCCGATGTGCCGGAGTACGACATTAAATATGTCGGACGACAAAAAGTGGACGAACTGGATTGCTACGTTTTTGACGTAACTCCCAAGGTGATTCAGAAAAACAAGCGCTACCTTGACGGCCGCATCTGGGTGGACGCGACCGATCTGCAGATCGTGGTGACGAACGGACGGATGGTGCCGGACGATACACGCCATGGACACGAAGATCTGCACCCGCCGTTCATGACGTGGCGGCAGCAAATCGACGGCCACTACTGGTTCCCTGTCTACACGAAAGGCGAAGGCATTCTGCATTTTTCAGGCGGATACGGCTACATGAGCCAGGACGTACATATTCGCGACACGGTGAAGTACACCGACTACAAGCGGTTCGGAACGCAGACAACGATTCTGTACAACGGCCAGGAAGTGAAGAAGGAAGGCGACCAGCAGGGTCAGCCGGCGAATTCACCACCACAGAACAAGTAGCCCGCACATCGGGCCCGCCCGGTTAAGGTCTGGGAATTTACTGGGAGCGACGCAGACCGATCAGCGGCCATTCGCGAAGAATTCGCGCTGCGTACTGCCTGCGCCCATTAGGATGAGCGAGCGCTGCGCGAAGGGTGAGTAGACCAGCAGCGTGGTGCAGGCCAGCGCCAATCCAGCGTTGATGTGGTGAAGCAGCAGGAAAGGCGAAAGCGACCAAAGCACATCGAAGAAGAGCAGGAACGGCCAGAGCCTGAGAAAATTCTGGCTGAATGAGGGCGCGCGGAAGACGCCGGTCGTAAGAATGAAGGCGCGCACCGGAATGAGAGTGGCCGCGGTGGCGACGAGACTATCAAAGACAATCGACGCATGCGGCAGCGGCGCGAGAAGGTCACTGATCTCCGCCAGATTGGCCAGCGCCCCGATATAAAAGCCCAGGTACATCAGCTGGAACAGGACAAAGATCGTCTGCACCACGGGGTGCGAGACTTTGGGCAATTCCTCAGGCGTGGCAAGAATTCTGTCGATGAGTTGAGGATCGGACTGAGGAATTTCGCCGGCAGCATCGCCTGGCGATTGAGCAGTGATTTGCGTTGCGGGCGAAGCCAAATCGGCCGAAGCAAGCTGAGTTGCGGGCAGATCACCAATGCGTTCGACAGGTGCGACAAAACGATAGCCGCGGCGGGTGAGTGTCTCGACAAAGCGCGGGCTTGATGCGGTGTCGCCGAGCGCTTCGCGAATGCGGTTGATGGCGGAGTTGACGCCGTGCTCAAAGTCAACAAACGTATCGTCGGGCCACAGCCTGCGGGAGATTTCCTCGCGCGTGAGCACTTCGCCGGACCGCTCCAGAAGCAAACAGAGGAGCTGGAAGGGTTGCGCGTTGATTTTGACGCGCATTCCCTGCCTGCGCAGTTCTCCCGTGGCCGAGTCTGCCTCAAAAACCCCAAAGCGATAACGCCGGCCTGTGCGTGATTCTGAAGTGTCCTCCGGCATATCTCGAGATCAGTGTAGACGATATCGCGTGCGATCCTCGTAATTCGCGCAAATGACAACTTTTTGCAACTCGTCAAGATGCAAGAGCTTGCACGGTGAGAAACAATCATCGCCAAATGAGATTCCGTGCATTGCTTTGCGGCATCTCACAAGGTAAGGTGCGAAACATGAAACGTGAGCTTGATTTCATTCTCCGGAGAGTTTGCCTTCTTATCGTGATGTTTCTCCTTGCGCTGGCCCCGGCGCGGCTTTTTCCGGAACCCCCGGCGGCGGCCGCTGCGGCCTTCAACTCCTATATAGGAGAGGTCGAGGCCCGGCTGGCACGCGAGCACGCATCGGCCGGCAGCATTCTGGCGCCTGTAGACTCTGCGCGAGTGCGGCAGGGCGAGTTCGTCATTGAGGATCTGAAGCCAGCGAGGAGCAAAGATCTGGACGGCGCGCTGCTACAGGACTGGCGCGGCACAGCGTTTGTGCCGGGCGCCAAAGCCGCCGATTTCGAACGGGTCATGAAGGACTTCGCGGCCTTCCCGCGCAACTTTTCGCCGCAGATTTTGCGGACAAGTGCGGTGGCGAAGCCGGGCGATCAGTACCAGGTGGCAATGCGTGTCCGCCAGAAGCACATCATCACGGTCGTGCTGGACATGGACTATGACACGAGGTTCGCGCGGGCGGACAGGGACGGTGCAGCGCGCGGATACAGCATCTCGCGCAGCACACGCGTGGCGGAGGTCGATGGAGCCGGCACGCCGCAGGAGCGCGTGCTCCCTTCCAATGAGGATCACGGGTACCTGTGGCGGATCAACAACTATTGGACTTACGAAGAACGCGACGGCGGTCTTTACATCCAGATCGAGTCGGTTACGCTCTCGCGCTCGGCCCCCGCGGGCCTCGGCTGGGCCGTCAAGCCGTTCATCCAAAGCGTTCCGCGCGAATCGCTGGAGTTTACGCTGCGCTCGGTGAGCGCGAAACTGCGAACATAGCGCCAGGTAATTCCAACAAAAAAGCGGTTTGAGAAAGGATTCGCAGAGAAAGCGATGATCCAGGAGAGTCTTGTCGTCATTTTGCCGCGGGCAATGGCGAATCCGTCATCGCAAAAACAGTGAAAGGAGACGGAAATGGGCACACGTGCAACATTGTCTGGACAAGAGATGAGTTTCAGGCCTGCGCGGCGCGTGAACAAGTCATTGACCGCCGGTGTGGAGAAGCGCGCATTGGTTTGGATGGCCGAGCACGCGCCGCACTGGGTCAGTTCCGACCAGCTCACGCTTCTTGGGCTGGGTGCGCAGATTGCGGCGGGAGTTTGCTATGCGCTGGCGCGTTTTGACCGGCGTGCACTGCTGTTGGTGATTGTGTGCCTAGCGCTGAACTGGCTGGGCGACAGCCTCGACGGAACGCTGGCTCGCGTGCGCCATCATGAGCGGCCGCGCTACGGCTTCTACGTGGATCACATTGTCGACATTCTTGGCTCCGTTGCACTGATGTGCGGGCTGGGCTGCTCGGGTCTGTTGCACTGGTCCGTCGCCGTCGCAATGCTGATTGCGTTTCTCGTGCTTTCAGCAGAGAGCTATCTGGCAACTTATACGCTCGGGTGTTTCCAACTGTCGCAGGGACTCTTCGGGCCGACGGAGATTCGCATTCTGCTGGCGATCGGCACTTTGGCAGCGCTGCGGAGTCCTTGGTCAACGATGTTCGGCCATCGCATGCTGCTCTTCGACCTGGGCGGAGCGATCGCGGCAATCGCCATGGGCGCGATGGCGTCGACCGTGGCGATTCGCCACACCGCGGTGCTTTACCGGCAGGAGCCGCTGCCATGAGCACGCTGATTCGCTGGGGCAAGTTCAACATGGTGGGAGCGATGGGAATGGCAGTGCAGCTTGGCACGCTGGCTGTGTTGAATCAGCTTTGGCCAGGACATTATCTTGCAGCCACCGCCGCCGCGTTGGAACTGACGCTGATTCACAACTTTGTCTGGCACCTGCACTACACATGGCGCGACCGGCGCGACCGTTCCACGCTGCTCGTGCAGTTTTTCCGCTTCCATCTTTCAAACGGACTGGTGTCGACTGTTGGCAATCTCGCGCTGATGCCGCTGCTGGTTCGCAGCGCGCATATTCCCGTCGTAGTCTCCAACGCGATCGTAATTCTGTGCTGCTCGCTTGTGAATTTTGTTCTGGGTGACAGCTGGGCCTTTGCCTGCAGAGCATAGGACTGATTGCATCAATCGCTCAGAGCAAAGAAAGAGAGCCCCTCGGGGCCACGCAGTATCTGATGAATCGAAAAGCAGAAGTTAGTCGAGGAGAAACACGACGAATGAAATGGGGAGCATTGCTTTGGATCCTCGTTCCGAGCCGAAACAGACGACTCCCCTTAGCAACCGACCTCCCGCTTACGAAAGCGAGTTACTGATATTGCTGAACACGGTGGTGATGGCCGAGGCAACCTGGTTCACGCCGACGATTGAAGCCAGGGAAATGAGACAGACCACAAGCGCGTACTCGACCAGATCCTGTCCCTCTTCACTATTGGTCAGGTTCTGGAGCTTCACATAAATGTTGAGAATCACATTGTGCATGAGCATTATCTCCCTTCTGTTGTTGAGAACCCAGAGTAAGTGAAAAGGACGCACAATGCTGATTTGGCTGCAAAGATTTCGCCGACTCGTAATGAATGAATGAACCGACTCGTAATGAGCCAACTGGTTACTCCCAGTTTCTAAATGCTCGAAAAGCCGCGTGAATATTGGGTTTTTTATCCGTGCCGGATAAATGTGCCGTCCTGCAGTTCTGTCATCGCCTGGCGCAGCTCGGCCTGGGTGTTCATCACGATGGGGCCGTACCACGCAACCGGCTCTTCGAGCGGTTTGCCCGAAACCAACAGGAAACGGATGCCTTCAGGACCGGCCTGCACCACGATCTCGTCGCCGCGATCGAAGAGCACGAGCGAGTGGTTCTTTGCGTCGTAGACCGGCTGCGCGTTGGGATCGATTGCCGACTCAGTGAGCACAGCCTGCGGCTGCGATGCATCGCGGAAAGTTCCCGAACCCGCGAAGACGTACGCAAACGCATTGCGCGTGGTCTCGACCTTGATGACCTTGCGCTTGAAAGACGGCACGGAGATGTCGACGTAGCGAGGGTCGGCTGCGACGCCTTCCACCGGACCGGTCTTGCCCCAAAATTCGCCACAGATGATACGGGCCTTGGTGCCGTCGTCTTCAGTGACCTCGGGGATGGCAGCGGATGGAATGTCCTGGTAGCGCGGGTCGGTCATTTTCAGCGCCGCAGGCAAATTGGCCCACAGTTGGAAGCCGTGCATGCGTCCCTTCGCGTCCCCCTTGGGCATCTCCTGGTGCAGAATGCCGCTGCCGGCCGTCATCCACTGCACATCGCCTGCGGTCATCCGGCCCTTGTTGCCAAGGCTGTCGCGATGCGCCACTTCGCCGGCAAGCACATAGGTGATGGTCTCGATGCCGCGGTGCGGATGCCACGGGAAGCCGGCAAGATAGTCGGCCGGATTCTCGTTGCGAAAATCATCCAACAGAAGGAACGGATCGAATTCGTGTGTCTTGCCGAAACCGAAGGCGCGCTGCAGCTTGACGCCGGCGCCTTCGATGGTGGGCTTGGTTTGATAAATCTCTTTTACTGCTCTGAGTGACATGGTGGACCTCCGGGCGCGAAATCAGGGACGGCGCGGCAACTCCAGAATGGGCTTCTCAGGGAAGAAAAGCCAGCCGGAGGTGCGGCGCCCGTCGAGCGCCTGCCCCGATTGGGCTGTGTGCTTACTGCTATTGGATGCGCAGGGGGAGATATTTGTTGCAACAAGTATTCCAGAGATCAGGGGTCAGGAAGATATAAGATACCGACTCCCTGCCCTCTATCTCGGCAGATGCCTGAGCAGGATTATTCAGCCTTGATGAGCTCGACATCCAGGGCGATGGAGACTTCCTCGCCCACCATTACACCTCCAGCTTCGAGAGGCGCGTTCCAGGCGAGTCCGAAGTCTTTGCGATTGATCTTGGCGGTGGCGGAGAGCCCTATGCGCAGATTGCCCCAGGGATCCTTTGCAGGCTCACTGACCTCTTCAACATTTAACACTACGGGCCTTGTCACGCCATGGATCGTAAGATCGCCTGTCACCGCGAAACCGTCGCCCTTCCTCTCGATGTGCGTCGACTTGAAAGTCATCGCGGGGAACTTCTCCACATCGAAGAACTCGGCGCTCTTGAGATGGCCATCGCGCTGCGCGTCGTGGGTGTTGATCGTACTGACGTCAATGGAGACATCGAGGGTGGATAGAGTGTGGTCAGCTTCATGGCGGTTCAATACGCCACTGATTCCGCTGAACTTACCTTTTACGTTGGAGATCATCATGTGCCTGACCTTGAACTCGGCGGCAGAGTGAGCCGAATCGATGTTCCAGGTTGAAGTGGTTTCGGATGGGGTCATTTGGTTTTGCTCCTTTCAAACCTTGGATGCCCGAGTTTGATATTCGTTGCAACAAGTATTTTTCGCGTTGCTCCACAACCTGTGAGAATTGCGTGACTTGAGGGGTTTCCGCCCTCGCTGAGAAAGACAGGCAAGTTCGTCGACGCGGGATCATCTGTTCAGAATCTCGACGCCAAGTCGTTGAATCCGCTCTGGCTTAGCGCCATTTCATGTGCAGAATCGAGCGGGCTCGCGCGGCGTCTATTGAAATGACGTTAGATAGAACGCGTTGTTGCCGGTGCGGAGGTCCTTGCCATAGCTGAAGACGAGTCCCACGCCCAGCACGCGGAGCTTTGCCTGCGCGCCGATGTCGAAGAGCCACTCGTGCGAGCCAAGCGCGGTGCCGGGATCGGCGATCTTTCCTGCGTCGAAAAACGGGCCGAGCTGCACTTTGAAGATTCCATTCCTGTAGATGTTTTTGTTCGTCTCCCAGTTTTCGAGAAGATAGTCGCGGCCGAGCGGCGCGCTTCCCTTTCGCCCGTCGCGCGTGCCGATATGGGCGCGGAGCGGCAAATCGTTGTCGCGCTCGAGGCCAAGAATGAACAACTCGTCGAAGGGAGCCTGGCCGAAGGTGCGGCCGGCGCGAAGCTGTTGCATCGTCTCGTAGTCGTCGCCTTTCACTTGCGGGAACCAATGCCAGCCGAGCGAGCCGGCCAGCTTTTCAAATGATTCTGCGGGCTGCGACCAGAGCCGGCCCGCATCGGACGTTGCTGCGGCAGTGACGACGAAGCGGCGCTCGGGGATGCGCCACAGGTTGCCCGTCACTTGCGCGTACTGCTTGAGCTGGTAGCCGGTAGCCAGCAACTGCGGCGTGAGGTAAGCGCCGCTCGCCGGCGTGGTTCCTGCCTCAACGCTGCGGAAGGCGCGATGCGAGCCTTCCGCCCCAACCGTCCAGCCAAAGCGATCGCTCACATACGACGCAAGATTGAATCCGACCCTCTCATCGCGCAGATTGAAGCTGGCGAGAACCGGCGCGGGCCCGGTGAAGCCGCTGCGGATCGCCCAGTTTTCGTTGCGCAGGTCGACAATCATCCGCCAGCGATTTTTTGCGCTGCGCTCGAAGGGACCAGAAACGTCGGCGGCGACGCGGCGCTTCTGTGCATCCCAGCGGAAGATCGATGTGAAGTTGATGGCCTCTCGGCGCAGGTTGAAATAACTCGGGTTGACCGCCTGAAACGGGATGCCCTGAAAGAAGAGCACGAGCGCTTCCAGTTTGCTGTCGCCAAAGCCATTTTCTTCCTCGTTTCGGAAGGAGAGATCAAAGTTGCCATCGGGACGCGCATTCAAGTTGAAATGGAAATGGGGAAAGATGCCCAATCCACGCACGCGCGATTCGGAATCGAGAAGTTGCGGCAGCGTAAGCTGGGCAGCGGGCGAAAAGGCGAAGGCGTGATCGAGCAGTGTGGGCGAGAGGCGCGGCGAGGGGTCTGCGCGCACGCTGGCAATTTGAGGCTTGCCGACGCGGTTCCAATACTTGAGCGCGGCTTCGAGATTTCCCTCGACAAAGAACGTCGTTCCGAGAAAATCGTTGGCGTAGCTGTCGCCGGGCTTGAGGCGATGGGCTATGCGCAGCAGGCGAATAGTGCGCGGATAGTTTTTCTGCTTGAACGCGATGCCCGCGAGTTCCACCGGAAACCGGGAGTCGGACGGCGCGAGCCGGCGGCCGGCTTCAAAGGCAGTCTTCGATTCGTCAAGGCGCCCAAGCTGCGCCAGCGCGATGCCGAGGTAATAGTCCATCGCGGCGGTGTGTGGCGATAGCGGCTCGAGCTCGCCGACGATCTCACTCCACTGCCCGCTGTCGGCAAGCTGCTGCAACTGCTTTTCACTGGGCGCAGGTGGCGTGGCGGACTGAGCGCAGAGATGCAGCGAACTGCTAAGCAGAACGGCGGCGCATAACGTACGGCGCCGCAGCCGCGTCGGAATCAATTCGCGCTCGATTGCGGAACGGCGAGCAGAGCCCAGTTGCCGGCGGCCTTCCATTCCCGCTCGAATTGGGATCGGTCCTCTTTGAGAAGCTTGCGCTGCGCGGGATCGTTGACGAGGACGACTTGCTGCGGCTCGTCGAGGCCCGCGACGACGACGTAATGAAGCGATGAGCCGGAGCCGGGTTTGAGCGCGACAATCAGGGGCCGGCCGAAGTGCAACTGGCGCTCGATGTCCATCCAATCTGCCGCGAAGGCGAAGGCGCGGAATCCATTGCTCTGCAGATAGCCCGCCATCGCCGACGCGTAGATTCCATGCGCCGCCTCGGAGTACAGCGCGTGGAGAATCTGCAGCGGCTGAGCCTCCAGCTTTGTCGGCTGGCTCCGCTGGTGCTCCCAGTACTGCATCACCATCGCAACGCTCGCCGCGCCGCAGCCATCCTTCGTCTGCGCAACGAAGGGGACGTCGAGCCACAGATTTGCGGTGCCGTCGGCGAAGGCGGCAGCGCAAACGCTGAGGGCGGCAATAGAAAATGCAGAGATGATTGCCTGACGCAACATGCGGAACAACTCTCAGCGCACCGCGACGATGACGAGTATAAGAACCGCAATGCAGACCAGGATGATGAGCAGATCGCGATCGCCGATCGAACCGGCCGCAAAATCATCCTGCGCCTTCTGCGCGCGCGAGGCGAGATTCGCCAGGTCTTCATCGCTGAGACCGGCGACTGCTTTCTTCACTTGCTGTGGATCAATTTTTGCCGATTCGAGCGCGTCCTTCGCTTTGTCCGTGGATAGAAAGTTGTTGAGCGTATCGATATTCTGCTGGCGAGCCTGAGAGGCGTCGGCGGCGGCCTGTTGCAAGTCGGCCGGGCTGACGACGTGCTGTGCGGCTTGAGCGACCGCGTTTTGAGGAACAAGAAACACAACAACGAGCATGGCGCCCATGAAAGAACGAGCAAACCGCAAAAGTATCGAGCACATATTGAGCAACCTCCGGAGGAATTTTTTTGAGGGGGCAGAGGGCCCGCCATCGCGCGGTCCCTGTCAAACGGTTTGCAAAATCATTGGCGCGGCGGATGGGATCGCGTGTATAGGCATCTTGCTGAGTCTATTAGATGAGCGTGGCGGGCGGAGAAGTTGCTTGGCGATCCACTGCTTCCACATAGGTTCAACACCTTGCGGGCCTTATGCTCATGAATGAACCCATCGAAAAATCGCCCGTGCAGGATTTTGCCCAATCCGTGAAGCAGCAGGCCGACATCGTCAAGGTGATCGAAGGCTACATCCGCCTGCGCAAAACTGGAGCTCAGAATTACTCGGGGCTGTGCCCGTTCCACAAGGAGAAGACGCCGTCGTTCAGCGTGCATGCGGTGCGGCAGTTCTTTCATTGCTTCGGGTGCGGTGTTTCGGGTGACGTTTTCACCTTCGTAGGCAAGATCGAGAACGTGACTTTTCCTGAAGCCGTGCGCGTTGTTGCGCAGAAGTGCGGCATTCCGCTGCCCAAGCGCGAGTTCTCTTCGCCAGAGCAAGCGGCCGAGGCACGAATGCGCACCAAGCTTCTCGATTTGCACGAGACCGCCGCGACGTGGTTTGAGGAGCAGTTGCGCGGGCCGGAGGGTGCGCTGGCGCGCGAATACCTTGCCGGCCGCGGGCTTTCGGATGAGGGCATCAGGAAATTCAGGATTGGATATGCGCCCGACAGCTTTGGCGCGCTGAGGGAAAAACTGAGCGGGATGGCGGATCAGGAGACGCTCCGCGCAAGTGGACTCTTCAGTTCGAAGGAGCAGGGCGACGGCTCGCAGGGGCCGATCTACGATCGATTTCGCAAGCGCGTCGTGTTTCCCATTTGCAATGAAGGCGGGCGCGTGATCGCGTTCACGGCGCGAACGCTCGAGACGGGCGAGAAGGCCGGGGCGAAGTACATCAATTCGCCGGAGACGCCGCTCTATACCAAGGGGCAGGTGCTCTTCAATCTTGACAAGGCCAAACCGGCGATTCGCGCGCTCGAGTTTGCGCTGCTGGTCGAAGGCCAGATGGATTGCATCAGCGTGTTCCTGGCCGGAATCACGAACGTAATTGCGACCAGCGGCACGGCTTTCACCGAGCAGCAGGTGGCGATCCTCAAGCGGCACACATCGAATGTGATCGTAAACTTCGATCCCGATGCGGCCGGCGCGAACGCAACCCAGAAGTCGATCGACTTGCTCGTTGAGGAGGGCTTCAGTATTAAGATCGTGACCCTGGAGGGTGGCCTTGATCCGGATCGTTTCATCCGGGAGCAGGGGTTAGGGGCTTATACGGAGGCCAGCTATCAGAGCGGTGAGCGAGTTGGTGCGTCCCCGAACAGCCCAAAGGAGTGGGTGGACTATAAGAAGGCCGTGCGGGGAGCGCGCTGGTACGCAGATTACTTGATTGATCGTGCTCGACAGATGTTCCCGGGTACGAGTGCGGAACAGAAGGTGAGGGCCATGAACTTTCTGCTGCCGCATATCCGGCGGATCCCGGAAATGGTGGCAAGGGAGCAGTTCTCCATAGATGCGGCACAGAAGTTGGGAATCGCCGATTCGGTTTTACGGGCGGAACTGCGTCAGGCGGCGCTGAAGCGGCGCGACCGCGTGGAGACCCGCCCCACTGCGCTGACTGAAGTGGAACGCGTTCTGCTTCGCGCACTGGGAAATACCGACATGGAAGGTGCTTACGCACGGCATTTGTCAGTTGAGGCCGTGCAGAAAAACGCAGCCTGGTTTGAGCATCTTGCGTCCTTTGAGGCCATGAGGGCTCTGGCTGGTCGTGAAGCCCGCGATCCGATGGAAGTGGTGGAAGAGGCGAGCCAAAAGGCGCTGTTGGCAGAGGCGCTGCTCGGGGAAACCAGGCCACCGGAGGACAACGAGGTGGAAGGGGCCCTACAGGAGGTTCAGGAGCGGGCGATCGAGGGCCGGCTGCGCAACCTGCGGGCGGAAATCTCTGAGGCCGAGCGCCGGGGCGACCATGCCGGCCTCGCATTGCTGACGCAGAAGAAACTGGAGTTGGATCGGGCTCTCCGGGAATTGCAGAGACACAAACGCCCGGAACAGTAGGGTTTACGGGCTGGATCCGCCCGTGACTGAAGTGCCGCAAAGATGCGTCGCAACGGGGGTTTGCGGCGTCTAAGTATATGGGAGCAGGAGCGGAAGGCTGGCAATCCGCACCTGGAGGACCCGGAATCGTGGTTCGGGGCTGAAATATTTGCCAAAATTGTGTTGGCGCCGGCAAGCGAAGATGTGGTAATCTATTGATCTCAGTAGGGATGCGCGCCCCTTTGCCCCACACATGAGCTGCGGCTCGCGGGCGACCCAGGAGAAACCTGAAGCGCTGTCATCCTGTTCCGAGAAAATTTTTCGCCGCTTGAGCGGATTGCGTGGTGGTGTCCATGCAAGAGGACTTCTGAACTGAAGTCTTCTTTTGCTGCGTCTGCAGTTGCGTTTTTGCGGCTGCGGAGTGCGAAGCGGCACGAGTGAAGTTGAAGTTCGGCGCGGGTTGAAGTGCGCCGGCGCGAGCGCGAGAGAGGTCAGCACCCAAAGCGCGGCGCGAATCGAGATGAAGTTGGCAACGTGCACCACGTGGTTGCATCTGATTGCCGAAGAGAGCAGGGTTGCATTGGCGATTGACGAAAACAAATTCGAAGAGGATGTTCAGGGGCTGATCGAAACCGGCAAGGAAAAAGGCTACCTGACGTACGGCGACGTGAATGACGTTCTGCCGGAGGAGATCGGAACGGCCGACGATCTGGACGATCTGATGACCACCATCAGCGGCCAGGGCATCGATCTGCTCGACACGCCCAAATTTCCAGGCGACAAAGATTTCGAGCTGGAAGAGGGCGAAGACGTCGAGCTGGATCTGACGCCGGGCACGCTGGAGAAAACCAACGACCCGGTGCGGATGTATCTGCGCGAGATGGGCACCGTGCCGCTGCTCACGCGTGAAGGCGAAGTGGAAATCGCCAAGCGCATTGAGCGCGGCCAAATGCGCGTGATGAAGGCAATTTCGCGCTCACCCATCGTGATCCGCGAGATTGCTGCGCTGGGCGAAGATCTGCGGCGCGGCGTGCGCAACGTGAAAGAAGTGGTGATCTTCGACGAGGAAGAGCTGACCGAAGAGGTGGTGCAGGCTCGCGTGAAAGCCACCGTGGCGCGGACCGACGCGCTGGTGAAGCACCAGAAGAAGATCGCGCAGCTCGATGAGAAGCTGGCTGACATCGCGCCGGGCAACAAGGCCAAGGTGAAAGAAGCACGCCGCCTGCGCTGGGCCATTGCGCGCGAAAAAGTGTATGTGTCGCGCATTGTGCGCGAGCTGAAGTACACGCCGATGGAACGCAAGCGCCTGCTGGACAAAGTCAATAAGACCGTGGACACCATGCGCACGCTGGAGCGGCAGATTCGCTCGCTCGAACAGAAGTACGAGGCCTCGAAGAGCGAGGAGTTGAAGAAGGAGTACCGCAGGCAGCAGAAAAACTGCCGGACCGACCTGGAAAAAATTGAAGGCGACGCGGGCGTGTTGATCGCGGAGCTGAAGCGCACGCAGCGCGAGATGATCCAGGGCGACATGGACGCCGAGCAGGCCAAGCGCGAGCTGATCGAGGCCAACCTACGACTGGTTGTTTCGATCGCGAAGAAGTACACCAACCGTGGATTGCAGTTCCTTGACCTGATTCAGGAAGGCAACATCGGCCTGATGAAGGCGGTAGACAAGTTCGAATATCGCCGTGGCTACAAATTCTCCACGTATGCGACATGGTGGATCCGGCAGGCGATTACGAGAGCGATTGCCGACCAGGCGCGCACGATCCGCATTCCGGTGCATATGATCGAGACCATCAACAAGCTCATTCGCACCAGCCGCCAGTTGGTGCAGGAACTGGGCCGCGAGCCTTCGAGCGAGGAAATCGCGCGGCGCATGGATATTCCTGTAGCGAAGGTGCGCAAAGTGTTGAAGATCGCACAGGAGCCCATCTCGCTGGAGACGCCGATTGGCGAAGAGGAGGACTCGCACCTGGGCGACTTTATTGAAGACCGCCAGGCCGTGTCGCCGTCAGAAGCCGTGATCGGTGTAAACCTGAAGGAGTACACCTCGCAGGTGCTGCGGACGCTTACGCCGCGGGAAGAGCGCGTGATCAAGATGCGCTTCGGACTGGAAGACGGCAGCGAGCACACGCTGGAAGAAGTCGGCCAGAGCTTCCAGGTGACACGCGAACGCATCAGGCAGATCGAAGCCAAGGCGCTGCGCAAGCTGCGGCACCCGAGCCGGAGCCGCAAGCTGAAGGCGTTTGTTGAAGGCGTAAAAGAAATGTAGGGCTGAGAGATTAGCCGAACGAAAAGGGCCGCGACCTGGCGATCAGGCTGCGGCCTTTTTGTTTTGTGTTTGCATTCGGAGTCTGTATAGACCCAATCCAATTTAAATATGGCGCCCTCGTTTAGAAACGTTTGAATTGTTTTCCACAGAATTCCGATGGATCGCGCCAGTCATGTTTGGATACCTGTCAAGACAGCGTGGGTCAGGGACCGTCTATCGCAAAACCAGAGCAGCCGTGGACCGGAGCCACAATTGCCAGGTCGGCGCGACCAACAGGGAGCGCCGACCTTGAGCGAAATCGGAAAAGGCTACACCGACTCTGGTTTTGCCGTAATGCTGCCCGGCTTAAAGCTTTTACTGGGCGACCGGAGAGAACGCTTTCCCTTCTACGGCGCAGTCCGACGTCGTTCAAAACCAATAATCTGTGCAAGGGGCCTGGCGCTGAAACAGCCTGATTTGCGCGGCCGGAGACGCCGGAAACCGCGCGCATGGTGCGCACTGGCTGTACCATTTTCCCCGAAAAATCGCGCAATTATGCGCTTTTGAGATTTTGCTTGCAAGTGCATTCGATATTCTGCTAAAACGATTTTGCTGTAACAGGGGAGTTTCAGGAAGCAGAGTGTCCCGCGCGAATTGAGCGAGGCCACCGCTCCCTTTGGGCCGGGTTGAATCGGAACTCGCTCAAAGAGGAACAGCTTCTTCTACAAGGCATTTGAGCGTTGTCGCATGACGCAAAGGGGACACACAAATGAAAGGCATAAGCCGTCGGGAATTTGGGAAAACTGCAGCCGCAACAATGGCTTTGGCCCGACTTGGGTTTCCGGAAACTTCGCTCAGTCAGGCGCGCCCGAGCGAACTGAGATTTCCACAAGGATTTGTGTGGGGCTGCGCGACCGCCTCCTACCAGATTGAAGGCGCAGCGAAGGAGGGCGGCCGCAAACCTTCGGTATGGGATGTCTTTTCGCATACTCCGGGCAAAACGTTTAATGGCGATACGGGCGACGTCGCGGACAATTCCTACCACCTGTACAAAGAGGACGTCGGACTTTTGAAGAACCTCGGCGTCGGCGCCTATCGCATGTCGATCGCCTGGCCACGAGTCTTTCCCGATGGCAAAGGGCAGCCCAACCCGACGGGATTGGACTACTACAAGCGCGTTGTGGATGAGTTGCTCGCGAACAACATCACGCCCTACGTGACGCTTTTCCACTGGGATCTGCCCGAGGCTTTGCCGGGCGGATGGCAGTCGCGGGATACGTCACTGGCCTATGCCGAATACGCCGGCTACGTGGCGCGCGCACTTCAGGACCGCGTAAAGCACTTCATGACCACGAACGAGCTGATCTGCTTTACCGACAACGGCTACAAGATCGGACACTTTGCTCCCGGTCTGATGCTGCCGCCGGCCGAGGTGAACCAGGTTCGCCATCATGGAGTGCTTGCGCACGGCTTGGGAGTACAGGCGATCCGCGCGAGCGCCCCTTCGGCTCAAGTGGGACTCGCCGAAAACGCGGTGGTCTATGTGCCGGTGATCGAAAATCATGAGAACAAGGAAGCCGCTCGCCGGGCGACGCGCGATGGGAACGCGCCATTTCTCACCACGCTGCTTGACGGCAAATATCCCGACAGTTATCTGGAACGCGAAGGCGCTAATGCGCCGAAGGTCGAGCCGGGAGATATGAAGGCCATCGGCAGCCGGCTTGATTTTGTAGGCCTCAATGTTTACACGCCAACCTATGTGCGCGCCGACTCATCGCCGCAGGGCTACGTGATCGAGAAACCGCAGGATCTGTATCCGCACATGGCTTCGCCGTGGATCACCATCGGGCCAGAGTGCATCTACTGGGCGGTACGCAACGTGTGCGACATCTGGAATGTGCCCGCCGTTTACATTACCGAGAATGGCTGCTCGGCCGACGACGTGGTGACGCCGGAAGGACGCATCGAAGATACCGACCGCGTTATGTTCCTGCGCAACCACCTGATGCATTTGCACCGCGCGGCGACCGAAGGATATCCAATCAAGGGATATTTCCTTTGGAGCCTGCTGGACAACTTCGAGTGGTGCGATGGCTACAGCAAGCGCTTTGGTATTCACTACGTGGACTACGCCACCGAGAAACGTACCCCGAAACTGAGCGCGGAATGGTATCGCGAGGTGATTGCGAAGAACGCGGTGGTGTAGAAGCAGGGATCAGGGAACAGGGATCAGAAAGACATGGCTCAGGAGCTCGCAAAGCTCTCAGCGATGCGGGTGCTCCGGCACACGATTACGGACCGGCATTTGTGGTGTGTGACTGGTTGCAAATCGAAAGCTGACTTCATAACGCAAAATGTCTTAGCGGCTTACGTACTTGCGTAAGAAGTTCGCCATGATGTGGCTGGCCTCGATCGACTCCGGCAGCCCGACGTTGTACCAGAAGGCATGCGGCATCGCATCGAAGACGACAAGATTTGCATCGTCGCCTGCACGAAGAAAGGCGCGCTCCAGCGTGGATGTGCCGCTCAGCAGCATGTCGCGCGTACCGGAGACGAAAAGCGCCGGCGGCATGCCGTGTAAATCGGCGTAAACGGGCGAAAGAACCGGATCTTTGGGATCGGCGGCGCCGATGTAGTAAGGATCGTGCGGATCGGAGGCCGGATCAACATGTCCGCTGAAGCCGCGCGTAGAGAAGATCGACGAAGTGTCGCCGGAACGGGCAAAGTCGCCCATGCCGCTGAAGATGCCCAGCGCCGCCGGCAGAGGAAGACCCATCTGCTTCAACTTGACAGCCATTTCGCCGGTCATAATGGCTCCGGCCGAAGTGCCATAGATTGCGATGTGGCCGGGCTTGTATGTCTTCAACAACTCCTTGTAGACAGCGATCGCGTCATCGATGCCAGCCGGGAATGGATTCTCGGGTGCGAGGCGGTAGAGGACTGAGATTACCTTGATGCCCGAGTAGCTGGCGATGGGAATCGACTCGGCATAGGAGCCGGAATCCGCGTTAAATCCGCCGCCATGCAAATTGACAAGCACCTTGTCGCGGCTGGACTCAGGCGTTGGATCGGGCGTGACGATGTGTACGGGAACGCCGGCGATCTTGTCCTCGACAATTCTGACTGGGCAGATCTTGCTCCACGCCACGCGCGCACCCGCGGTGCTTTTTTCCATATGAGCGCGGCGCTCGGCCAGCGACTCCGGCGGCGCCTGGTCGGGAACCTGAACGGCCAGCATCTTCTTTGCCTCGGAACTGATCGTAGCCGGCAACGGCACAACGCGCGTTACATGCACGGTTCCCTGCTCGTCCACGTAGCTGGTATCGCGATTGGGTGCGTCGGCTGCAGTTGTTGATTGCGGCGCCTGCGCTCGCGCAAAGATCAGCATTGGCGCAAAAACCAGAAGCGATGTAACGAAACGAAGAATAGCGCGCATCAGTTGGCTCCGGGACAAGTGGAGTCTACAAACAGAAACGCATTCTTCCACGAAGGCACGTCAGTGGTCCAGAAGCAAAAAAACGGCGCAGGAACGCGAACTGCGCTCCTGCGCCGCTGTTGATGAATCATGAATGCGGAATCACGAGCAGACCGGATGCGAGCAATTTCTCGCTCAGTCTGTCAAGGGCCGCCCCGAACCGGTTTGTTATGTGTCTTGCACCGATCCCCAGAAGCACTGCAGTTTCAATCTGCGTATACTCCTGAATCACGATCTTGGAGAGAATCTCCCTGTCGAATGAAGGGATCTGGCTGAGGCAGCTTTCGATATCGAGAACGAAGATGGCAGCGTCCTCGAACGTGTGCACCGGGTGGCTCGAGGCCCATCCGCGCGCAACCGGTTCACTGAGAATCGATGGCGAGCGGCCTATCTGCATGGATGTATACAGGTAGCGCCGCAGCAGTTTCTCAGTGGGCTTGCGATAGACAACCATTCCCGCCGGCGGCCTGGGGATGCGCTTTTGCGGCGTCTCCTCGGCGAGTGCCTCCGGCTCGGTCGTGGCTTGGGTCGATGTCGCCCGAGCAGCTTTTGGAGCATTGCGCCAGCGTGCAATTTGCCAGGCCGCCTGTAAGGTGCTGGCTTCGCAAAATGGCAGTGGAAGGACTGCGCTCATTGCGCACCCCCCGCTACTTCAGCAACGGCCCAAACCGTGGAAAGGCACTGCTGAACCGGCCGCCCGCGCCTTTTGCGGCTATCGGGAGACGGAAAAACTCTCAGCTTCTTTCGACAATCCTTGCAATAAACAGTTCCCTGTGTGTGTGAACGA
The DNA here is from genome assembly GCA_963834565.1 of uncultured Acidobacteriaceae bacterium. Taxonomy (GTDB): domain Bacteria; phylum Acidobacteriota; class Terriglobia; order Terriglobales; family Acidobacteriaceae; genus Telmatobacter. Next base: position 474,498 of record CAWICF010000001.1, read on the forward strand.
TACCAAAGGCAACCGCAACCTTCGCAAACTTTCAATTGAACGCGCAACTCCATGGCCCACTCTCCATATATGTTTCATCTCCCGACAGAAGTTTGTGTTGCTTGTTTTTCCGCGGGGTGAAGAGGGCCAGGCCGGACAACTCAGGTTTCTTATGACCTGATGAGGGATTGCCGCCTGTGCTCTCTCTTGCCGTTTTGTCATGACCACAGCGCGCAGATCCTGGAATTTCCCGACTGACTTGTTTCCGGCTGGCCGTCTTACCGGCACATCAGGATGGGAGTGGAAAACGCCGAGCGGTCCGAGATTCGCCGGCGGCTGTTCATTGGCCTGGGACGAAGACAGTCTTTCGCCTTCGTCCCATGGACTAACAAGGAACGATTCCCCAAAAAATTCCCACAAGCCAGTACGTGATGAAGTAAACCCAATGTAGGAATTTCATCGGTCTGCGTCAACGCATCCTCTGGTCTTTCAGCGCCGCGGCGGCCCCTTTGCCCGACAGGCGTGTGAATTAAAGGCCATCCAGCCCCGGATCACTTTTCCAACGGAAACGGAAGGGCGCCCGCTTCCATTGCCCCTGGCAAATAATTCACAAATGAACTTTACTCAGATGCACGACCGGCTGCGTGTGGAGTTGTTGCGCCGGATTCAGCGGGGAACGTTGAGCGTGTCGTTGCTGGCACGGCAGACGGGTTTCGGCCAGTCGCATCTTTCGAATTTCCTGCGCAGCAAGAAGAAGCTCTCACTGGAAGCGATGGACCGCATCCTGATGGCGCAGCAGTTGACGATTGCCGACCTACAGCCTGCGATGCGCCAGGGCAGCCTCTGGCCGGAACTCGAAGAAACCGGCTCCGTGCCGGTGGTCTCACACGCGGCGGCACTCTTTGAGGCCGTCATTCGCCCCTCGGCAGTGCTGTCAAGCTTCCCTCTCCCGGCAAACGTACTGGAACATCTGCACCTGGGTGCCCCAAACATGCGCCGAGCCTGGCAGCGGTTCGTCGCGATCCGAGCGTCATCGTCCGATGCCGGCCCCATGGAACCGCTGGTGCTGCCCGATGCAATTGTCCTTATCGACCGGCATTTCAACGCACTGATTCCCTACCGTCCGAACCGGTCCAACCTTTACGCCGTGCGCCGCATGTCTCATCTCATGCTGAGATACGTTGATTATCGGGCTGGCCACCTGATCCTGCGCCCGCACAACCTGAACTCACCTGTCGAACTCATCGACATCAGCCCCGGAGAATCTCCGTCCGATCAACTTGTCGGCCGCGTTGCGCTCATTCTCAACGAAGTGTAAGGCGGCTTGCCAACGCCTGCCGCATGTGGCCGTTGCCGCGAGGCGCGACTGTTTGATTTGAGCTTTGGCCGGCGGCAAGGGTGCCGAGGACTCGCAGGGGCATTCGATGTACATCAAACAATTCAGTGAAGGCGAGCCGTTTCGCTGCGCGGGCAACGAGTTTGTGATGCTGCTGCCGCGCGACGAGACCGGCGCCTGCGAGGCCGTGTTGCAGATGGTGCGGCCCGGAGGCAAAACGCCGCCGAACCGGCACGAAACATTCATGCAGATCTACCTGATCTGGAGCGGCGAAGCGCGGGTATTTATCGGCGACGAATCGAAGCAGGTGCGTGCGCCTGCTGTAGCTTTCGTTCCTCCCCGGACCGAGCACTGGGTGGAAAATGCGCTGGCAGACCGCGAACTCCACTACATCTACATCAGCGTCTGGCACAAAGGCATTCCCCCGGATGAATCGGAAGGCGGCTGGAAGAACGTCTACGAAAAGATCATCGACAGTTATGTGAGCCGTGGGTATCCGGTAGACGCGGAGAAGTGAACGAGTGTGAGTGTGAGTGTGAGCGTGAGTGCGAGTGCGAGTGGAGAACTGAACAAGTGAAAGAGTGAGTGAGCATGAAGATTACAGACATTGGCATCAGCGTGATCGCCAATCCGCACAGCGAAATGGTGACGGCCGGCGTGAAAGGCGGGCGCGCCTCGCATGACATCGTCTTTCTCCAGATAAAAACCGACGAGGGCCTCGAAGGCCACGCGTTTGCCTGGGGTGGACGCAGCGGACAGGCGACGGCGCACCTGATCGGCTCGATCATTCGCCCGCTGCTGATTGGGCAGCATCCGCTGGACCGCGAACTGCTTTGGCAGCAAGTGCGGCGCATGGATCGCTGGTGGGGATTCTTGCCAATCTACGCTCATGGGCCTGTCGACGTGGCGCTGTGGGACCTGGGCGCCAAGGCTGCCGGGCTGCCACTTTATCGACTCCTTGGCGCTTACCGCACCAAACTGCCTGCCTACGCCAGCTCGCTGATTCTTCCTACGATCGATGCATTCGTGCAGCAGGCGCAGGATTATCGCGCCCGAGGCTATCGCGCGTACAAGATTCATCCCTGGGGCGACCCGGCACGCGATGTGGAGGCGTATCGCGCGCTGCGCTCGGAGTTGGGCGACGACATGGTGCTGATGACCGATCCCGTCGCCGGGTACACGCAGCAGCAGGCGCTCAGGATCGGGCGCGAACTTGAGAAGCTGAACTACTACTGGTTTGAGGAACCGCTCTCCGATTACGACATCTACGGCTACCAGGAGCTTTGCCGCGTTCTCGAGATTCCGATCGCCGGCGTCGAGTCCACACCCGGCGGGCTCTTCGGCACCACGCAATACCTCACGCAACGCGCCGTCGACATCGTGCGCAGCGACGTCTCCTGGAAGGGCGGCGTGACCGGCCTGATGAAGACGGCGGCGCTCTGCGAGGCTTTCGGAGTGAACTGCGAGGTGCACACCACGACGAATGCGCTGCTGGACGCAGCCAACCTGCACGTGAGCTGCGCGATCCGCAATTGCGAGTACTTCGAGGTGCTGATTCCGCAGGAGCCGTTCTGTTTCGGCGTGCGGAATCCCATCACCATAGACGCCGATGGCTTCGTCCACGTGCCCGACGGACCCGGTCTCGGCGTGGACATCGATTTCGACTTGCTGGAAAACAACCTGATCTGCCGCGTGTGATGGATTGCCGCGGTGCTTCGCGCGGCATGGGGTTGAGAGGAGCGGAGACAACCGCGCCGGCAGGTACGGCCATCACAATCGCGAAGGAGTTGTGATGGCGACGAAATCAGCGAAGAGGAAATCGACAGGCAGAAAGAAATCCACTCGGAAATATTCACCGGCCGCCGGCAAAAGCGTCGCGACCGAGATGCGCGCCATGAAGCGCGGGAAGCTGAAGAGCGGCCGCAGCGGGAGGAAAGTGACGAGCCGAAAGCAAGCAATCGCGATTGGGCTGTCAGAAGCGCGTAAAGCCGGCGCGAAAGTGCCGAAGAAAAAAGCCTGAGCCGACCCGGAAAAAGTCCCCATCCTGGCCGCCCCTCGTGCCAACACGTCCCGCTGTTCAACCTGCGTGCACCGCAGGTTAAAAGCTCGATGAACTATCCCCGCTGAACGTGTTTTTCCCTTGACAATCCCCTTCCGGGACAAAGAGTATGAGCACCTGAATGAGGCTTAACGGCTTCATATCTCGGGGTGTGTCGGCACCAAGTGCGATGCCCCGCTGGGCCCTAACTGATGTGCGCTCTCGGCCTGGATTGGCCGAAATCATAAGGAGAACGAATGAAAGTGAACGTAAGAAAAGAAATGGCATTCCTGGTTCTAGGATCTCTGTTGATCGGCGCGGCCGGCTCCGGCGCCTTGTTCGCGCAGAGCACGGGAAGCAGCTCAACCTCCCCTACCAGCTCGAGCACAACGAGCAAGACCACTAAGACTAAGACCTCGAAGACGACGAAGCCGACGACCGGAACCACTTCTACTGCGACGGCGGGCAAAACAACGTCGACTTCAACGAGCAAAACGGCAACCACGACCTCAAAACCTGCAACTACGACAACTGCTTCGAAGCCGGCGACGACCACCACAGCTTCAAAGCCGGCAACACCACCCGCTGCCACCATGCCGAGCAAGCCGGCAACTACTACTGCCAGCACGACACCGGCGAAAACCACCTCGAGCACAGCTCCAGCCACAGCTCCGAAGACGCCGCCTTCGCCGGGCATGGTCTGGGTGAATACAAATTCGAAGGTCTACCACAAGTCCGGCTCGAAGTATTACGGGAACACCAAGCAGGGCAAGTGGATGTCTGAAGCGGATGCGCAGAAGGGCGGCTACAAGGCCGCATCGAACTAACTCACCAACTTTCAGCAAAGGAGAAACGAGCTATGAAAAGGAACTTTATTTCGTTGACGGCGCTGGCGCTGGTGTTTGGTTTGATCCTGAGCGCGGGTTCACTCAATTCGGCGTTCGCCGCTCAATCCACCGCAGCCAAGCCCGCCGCACCCGCAGCGAGCAGCCTGGTCGACCTGAACAGCGCGACGCTGGCGCAGTTGAAGGCGCTGCCGGGCATCGGCGACACCTATGCACAGAAGATCATCAACGGACGTCCGTACAGCAAGAAAACTGACCTCGTCCAGAAGAAGATCGTTCCGCAGGCCACCTACAACAAGATTGCCTCGCTGGTGATCGCCAAACAGGGCAAGTAAACCCGGCTTTCCGCATCATTGAATCTCTGCCGGCCGTTTTCCCGGAGTTCGTCTCTGAGCGGCCGGCAGTTCCTTCTCATCCAATCGTCACAATTCGCTTCTAAAATCGAAACTCAGATTCTTTCAGATCAGAATGGAGAATATTCATGTCGCTCTTTGACAGTCTTGAACAGGAAGTCAGCACTCTCGCCGGCGGCAACGCTGCAGCTGACTCGGGAATCATGGGACACGTGATGGACCTGGTCAACAACCCGCAAACTGGCGGATTGCAGGGACTGGTACAGCAATTTCAAAGCAATGGTCTCGGCGAAGTTGTGAACTCGTGGGTCGGCAATGGCGCGAATCAGCCGATTTCGGGCGACCAGATTGCGCAGGTCGTGGGCCAGGACAAGCTGAACGAGATTGCCTCGAAGCTCGGAATGCAACCCGATCAGATCAGCGGATTGATCGCGCAACATCTGCCCGGCGTGATCGACAAGATGACGCCGCAGGGGCAGACGAACTAGCAACGGTTACCTGCGCAGAATTGAGGGGTCTGTGCGTCAGCCCGAGTTCCGCCACCAACCAAGCAAAGCTAGGATCCACCCCGCAGACGAGGACCTATCTGCGGGGACCCCGGGGATGGGGGCGCCCCCAGCAAGACCGCCGCTGAAAATGAAAATCCCACACCTGCGATGAATTCGCGCCGGTGTGGGATTTTCAGAGCCTGACGAGCGAAGGAAATTAGCCCTGGTTCTCCTGCTTATCCTCTTCCTTCTTCTCGATAAAGTTGGTGATCGCCTCGGTGCCTTCGAATCCTGCGACTGCGGCGACGCCTTCAGTGATAATGCCCGCGTTAGGATCCAGCTTCTTTACGCCTTCGACGGCGGCAAACGCGCCGGCTGCTTCTTCAAGAATGCCCATACTTTCCTCCATCTGGGGTGATGTTAAACGGCGGGAAATCGGACGAGATCCCAGACCGAATGCGCAAGGATAGCACGCACGTAGCAGGGTTGTTCTGTGGGGATTACGCGAAATTTGATGAATTTTACTGGCGGGTTGTTGCGCGCGATTGAGCGCCACTGTTTTGCACCATTTTCAGTTCAAACGTCGTGCGCGATCTCGGGATTTTCGAAGCAGGTGAACTTCGAAATGAAATTCAGATGCACCGTGCCCGTGGGTCCGTTGCGCTGCTTGGCGATGATCAGCTCCGATTTGGCGCGGTCGCTCTCGGTCATCTCCTCGTCGCGGTTGTAATACGAATCGCGATGAATGAAACAGACCACGTCGGCGTCCTGCTCGATGGAGCCCGACTCGCGCAAATCGCTCAGCATGGGGCGCTTGTCGTCGCGCTTCTCGTTGCCGCGCGAGAGCTGCGAAAGGGCGATAACGGGGACGTTCAGCTCCTTTGACATGGCCTTCAGTCCGCGCGAGATGGCGGAGACTTCCTGTGTACGGTTCTCATATCCCTTGGCTTTTCCGGCGGCCGGAAGCGTGGCCGACATGAGCTGCAGATAATCCACCATCACGAGGTCGAGGCCGCCAGCGCTCTGCTTGAGGCGTCGCGCCTTGGCGCGCATCTCCGCCAGCGAAATACCGGCTGAGTCGTCGATAAAGATGCGCGAGTCGACTAACTGGCCGAGCGCGTCCTGCAGCTTACCCTGGTCTTCGCGGCCCAGGAAGCCGGTCTGCAGCCTGCGCTGATCGACGCGGGCCTGCGCGGCCAGCATGCGGCGCAGCAGCGACTCCTTGCTCATCTCGAGGCTGAAGACGGCGACAATCGCGTTGTGATAGACGGCGGCGTTCTGCGCGATGTTGATGGCCAGCGCCGTCTTGCCCATGGAGGGCCGCGCCGCGATGATGATCAGCTCGCCTTTTTGCAGGCCGCTCGTTTTGCGGTCGAACTCGTAAAAATTTGTGGCCAGCCCAGTGATCACGCGCGCCTGCTTGTAGAGGTTATCGATGCTGCCGAAGGAGTCGCGGACGATGATGTCGAGCGGCTGCAGGCCCTGCGTCAGGCCCGACTCGCTGACCTCGAGCAATTGCGACTCGGTGGAGTCGAGTACACCGATGGCGTCTTCACTCTGGTCGGCGGCTCGCGCGATGGCAGCCGAGCAGATGCCCATCAGGCGTCGCAGCAGGCTCTTGTCCTTGACGATCTTGATGTACTCTTCGATGACCGGACGGCGCGGCAGGCCTTCAGTGAGCGACGCGAGGTAGGCGACACCGCCGACGGACTCGACTTCCTTGTACCGGGCCAGCTCGTTGGCCAGCGTGACGATGTCGACCGCGCGGCTGGTGTCGATCAACTCGCTCATGCGCAAGTAGATGCGGCGATGCGAATCGAGCGAGAAATCGTCGGGCTTCAGGAATTCAGCCGCTTCGGCGTGAGCCGCATTGTCGAGCAGGATGGCGCCGAGGATGGTTTTCTCGGCGTCGATATTCGCGGGCAGGCCGGCTTCAAGGGAGAGATCGGGGATGGTGGCCATGGCAGGTTTCTCAGTCTTTGAAGAAGATCTCTAGGCGATCGGATTTCGAAAGGCTCTCGTAAGAGTGTGACTCCCGCGGAGGAGGAGAGCAAGCTGAGGAGAACCCGGTCCGTCACTGGAAAATGAGGAAATCGACGGTGAAACGCCGAGCGAAGGTCGTCCCCTGTGGCAGGAGGCCTGTGTCGGGGGATCTGCAGTGGTCGTTCCCGTCGCGGCGCAGCCTATAATCCTGTTCGGAGGCATAATGAAATCCATCACGATTTACAAGCACAACGGTGAAACCTTCGGTTCATACAGCGGCATTTTTGCAGTGTCTACCGAAAACGGCATCCTGTCATTCCGGTGGATGCGAAAGCCGGGAGACCAAAGCACGGCCACGAAGGTTATGACCACGCTTCCCTTCAGTCTCGAAGATGATTTAGAAGCTTGATGGTCCGTTCCGTTCCCTCAAGGTAGCCCCAGACAGACGACGAATGCCCCATTGCATCGCCTTCATTTCTCGCTCTGATGAGGAAGAATGTCTTTGCCGAGATTTGCTACGTGTTTTGAGTGAGTTATGAGGGAGGTTACGGAAGCGAGACTTGACACGCGGACAGGGAGCGAGGAAACAAAGGACCAATTCTCAGACTCCTGCCCGATGCGCTCTGTTCGTTACTCCCTTGCTCCCTCGTTACCTTGTTCCCTAGTTCCCTCGTTCCCTGCCTTTCTCACACCGTGGGGCGGATTTCGTAATCCAGTTTGCCGGTTGCGGTGAGTTCGACAATCGACAGGATTTTTTCGGGGACAGGACCAACCGTAGCGGTACAGGCGGCTTCAGGATTGGGGCAATCGGCCGAGGGCCTGGGTGCGGGCACGGGCGCAGTGCGAGTCGTGTACTGCGCATCGGAAAGCACGCTCGCAGTGTCGAAGACGGGAATTCGCTCGACAAATTGCCCCTCGCGCTCGACTCTGACCAGAATGCGATCGGGCGCGAAGGTCACCTGCTTCTGCCCACCGCCAGGAAGAGCATAGTGAACGATGGTGTTGTCTACGGCATACTCGGCGTCCAGTCCAGTCGCCTCAACCGGCAGGTCGCCTTCGAGCGTCGTACCCCATGCCGTCTCTGTGCCACCAGTCTGCGATTGCATCAGGACGCCGTTATTCGGCGTCCAGACCAAGGTGAGGCCGAGGCGCTGCTGTTTGGTAATCGTCCTGGGCGCGGATGCAAAGGCCGCGTAGTAGCCCGGACGCCTGACGTAGGTGAAGGTGATGGGCTTGCGCGAATCCTTCAACTGCTCGACAAACGAGTTTTCGTTCGCCGGGCGCAGCAGCTTGAGGGCTTCGGTGACTTGCTCGGCGGTGGGATGCCAGTCGTAGTGCGCGCGCTGCAGAAAACGATAGGGCGAGAGCGCGTCAAATTCGCCGACACTCAACGGTGCCACATGCGGCCAGTCTTTGACGAGTTTTTCGCGCGCGGCCTTGATGTCTGCGGCGCGGCGCTCAGGCGGTGTAGCGAAGGCGCGCATGATGACGCATTTGTCGGCGAGCGGAGTATCGACGGCGCGGAAGATGGAATGCTGCTGGCGCGTCTCAATGCTTCGATTCGCCACCCAGAAGGGCTGATTGGGCTCAGGCAGCAGGTTGTAGGAGAGCCACTTGCCCCAGCGCTCCTCTTCAGCGAGTAACACGTCACCAAGCGGGGTGCCGCGCCAGTAGCTGTAGGCCATCTGCAGATTTTCGTGGTGCGTATTGAGCGTGTAGCCAAGATCGGGGCCGTCGGCCTCGTACATGTAGCCACAGGGACTTTGCAGTTCGGTGGGGCTGGCTTCGACCTGTTCCTTGAGGCGCGCCAACAACTCGGCATCGGGATAAAGAGCGAGGAAGGCGGCGCCGCCGGCAAAGATATTGGTGTACTGGTTGGAATAGCTTTTGCCGTGGCTGATTAAATCGGGATCGTAGAGCGTGGCATGCACGGCCTTGCGGCAGCAATCGACGGCGCGCGTGTGAAGCGCCGGTGTGATGGGCGGGCCGGTCTTGAGCAGGCGCAGCGCCTCTGAGATGAACTTGACCGCGAAGGCTGTCGCCGGCAGGTTCCACTGCTGCGGGCCGTACTCACTGAACTTGCCGTCGGGCGATTGCAGGTTGCACCAGCACTCGAGTGCGAGCTCGAGGCGCGCGCGCAGAGCCCGGTTCGCGTAGTACTGGTTCCATTTGCGGGGTGAAGCATAAAACCACGCGAGCGTGAGAATGCTTTCCATGATGCGCGCGTTGTACGGACGAAGCTGAGAGGTGCCGCGCCAGACGGAGATGTTGATGAAGCCGCGGTCGGGCCCGTCGGTCTCGACGGCGTTGGCAATGCGCGACAGGTAGGTGATGTTGTACGGCATGTCCAGATCCGCGTCGGAGAAATCGGCTGGCCGGACGCGCGAGGGGTCGAACGGAGGCACTTCTGGAACGGCGGCAGGAGCAGCGGTGTCGGCAACAGATTTGATGGCAAATGAAGACGCAAGAGGCACCGCGGCAGCGGAGACAAGGAATTCCCGGCGATTCTGCATGATTTGAGCCCCGTTTCGTAAACGTTTCCGGTCTAGCCAATAACCGTACACGACGGCGGCGGGACGATGTCAAGACGCGCCAGCGAACGCGAAGCTATTGCACGAGCACGGTCACCTTCGCAGTATGGATGGTGCCGTTGGCTGTGCCGGTCAGCAGCACGGTGTAAGTCCCGGCAGGAGTGCCGTTCACCGGCGGTGGCTGAGTTGTGCTGCCGCCGCCCGACCCGCCGCAACTGACAATCACGGCAGAGAGAATGACGAGGCACAGGGGCAGGAACGCGCGCCGCTTTCGCCACGGCAGAACGAATACGAGACATGCGGCGAGAACCGACGCCGCGCGAGTCCAGGTTCCTCCCTGCCGCCATGGACCCGGGGTGAGTTTTGCTGTAGCGCCGGGAATGGTGGCGTTGACACTTAGCGTAGCCGTGGCCGTCCCATTCAAAGTGGGAGATGCGGGAGTGACGCTGCAGGAGAACTGGCTCGACGATGGTGTACAAGTGAGAGCGACCGATGCGTTGAATCCGTTGATCGAGGTGAGGTTGATACCCGCGCTGCCCACAGATCCCGATTTCACGGTGATTTGCGGCGACTGCGGCGCGATGGAAAAGTCTCCGATGGCCGTTTGAGCTGCCGTCACAATCAACACATTGCTTGTGGAGCCCTGATAGTTCTGGTCACCGAAATACACTGCGGTGATCTGGTTCGAACCGTTGTTCCAAAGCTCCGATGGGAGGATGGCGAACGAAACTGTTGCCGTGATTCCGGAGGAAGGAGTCGGCAGATAGGCATATCCGAATTCGTTGCCGTTGTTGTAATACACGACGACGCCGGTCGGCGCGGCCGATAGGCTTCCGGATCCTGCCACAGTCGTCGTTAACGTCGCACCTTGGGATTGCGTAATCGAATTCGACGACGAGGTGAGCGTGGTGGTGGTTGCCGCCAAAGGAGTGAGCGGCTGAACCATGATGTATGTGATATAGAACAGGCCGAATGGTTCCCAGTTAGTGTCGCCGTTGTACTGGAATTCAGGCATATAACTGCCGGCAGCGAGATTGGAGAAGGTGACAGTCGCCGTAGAGTACTGGCTGTAGATTCCACTGGGAGAGGAAAGTGCGGCAGTCTGCGAGTAAGTGGGGCTAGGACAGACATTGCCGCCAACGTTGAAGTCCTGGGTGAGACAAATGGTGACTGTGCCGGTGGGAGCGAGGGTGCCGACGGGAGCAGCGGTCCCGAAGAGCACTCCATTCTCCGGCCCCACTTCCGCCGAGACGGTGATACTGCCACCGGGAGCGACATCGTATCCGGGCGCTGTCGACAGCGGGGGAGCAATGATGTTCATGTTGACGAAGGGAACGCCCTGCGCAACCTTGAAGGTGGTGGGTTTGGCCGAGGATGCGTTGAAGCTGGCATCGCCGGAGTAGCTGGCGTTGATGGTATGGGTGCCGACGGAAGGCGCGGGGGAAATCCAGGCAGCCATGCCGCCGACATTGAGAGGAATGGTGGCTGAAGTGGCGTCGAGCGTGAATGCCACAGTGCCGGTCCCCACAGTGTTACTTGAGTTGACGCCGGTGGGCTGGGCGGTAAATGTGATCGGCTCGCCGTAGGTGTAGCCCGCCACATTTGAGTTCAAAGCGGAGATGTTCAGACTGAGCGTGGATGATTCGGGCGTGATGGTAAGTGTCTCGGGCGCGGAGGTGCTGGAAGAGTAGGTGGCATCGCCCGAATATTGCGCGGTGAGCTGGTAGGTGCCGCCGGGAAGAGAATTGATGCTGGCGGAGCCCGATCCACCGGAGAGCGCAATCGCAGTCTGGCTCGCATTCGACGGCAAAGCGGAATTTGTGAGGATGGAGACAGCGCCGGTTGGCGTGCCGGAGCCGGAGCTTGCCGCGACATTCGCAGTGGCGGTCACGCTGGTGCCGTGCACTGCCTTTGCAGGCGATACCTGAAGCATGGTGGAAGTGGACGCGAAGGAGATCGCGCTCCAGTTATTGACGAGCTGCGACGCGTCGACACTGCCCAACCCGCTGGCCAGGTCGTAACCAGGCGTGGCGGAGTAGACCGTGGACTCGCCCGCCGTAGCTCCGAGGCCGTCGACGTTCAGCGTGCAATCGGAATCGCCCTGGACGCAGATGTCCCAGTTTCCACCCAGCGTAATGTCGTGAAAGGCTGCCGGTTTTTGTTGAGCGAGCGGATAGAGCACTGTATCAGCCTGGCCCTGGCGGCCATTTTTCTGATCGACCAGCGCCATGATTGCGGCAAATGCCGGCGCAGAGGCCGAGGTGCCGCCAATGATATCGACGCCGAAGTTGCCGCTGGCGTCGGGAGTGCAGGAGCCTTCATAATCGCAAATCGCAAAGCCCGAATAATTGGCGCCGTTCGAGGCAAAGAGCGAGACGTCGGGAATGTCGCGTACGCCATCGGCGGGCACGCCGGGGCCGGATTGCCATGCCGGCTTGGCGTAGCCGCTGACACATGGGTTGGTCAGGTTTGTCGAGGAGGAGCAGTTGCTAGCTCCCCCTCCGCCAGCCGCAAGTTCGCCGCGCTCGAGACCGTTGGAGATGGAGTCGAGACCGAAGGGATCGTTCCACACCTGCTCAGGCAGCCGCGCCTTCAGCGAGCCCTTGGTCACAGGATCGTTGGTCGCGTTCCAGAAGGTTGAGGCGCTCGGCGCACCCGAAGCGTAGTCGGCGTAGTAGAAATCTGTGCCGCCGGCGGCGATGTTCCAGGGTGTGGATGCGAGACCGCTTACGGCCGGGCCGATGTACCCACCCGTGAAGAAATATTCCTCGCCGGGCACCTGCCCGTAGTCGCCCGCAGAGACGACCACGGTCTGGCCCTGAGCTGCGGCCTGTTCCCACAAATCGTTCCAGAACTGATTGCCACTGTTTTTAAGCAACTGCTCGGGCGCGCCCCAGCTGATGCTGATGACGTCGGCCTGGTTATCTTCAACAGCGCGGAGAGCGGCCAGAGAGAGCGGATCCTGATACGGCGAACCTGCGGAGATGTAAAGATTGACGGTTGCAGCGGGAGCCACGGCACCGGCCAGTTCGACGTCGAGATAGGACTCGACGATGCTGGAGTTCTGGCCGGGGTCGCCGCCATCGAGAACGACCTGGACCGTGTTGGAAGTGAGCCCAAAGACACTGTGGTACGCGTTGACCACGCCAAGGTCGACATTCGATTCGTCGATAATGCCGATGGTTTTTCCCGCGCCATTGATGCTGGAAGAGTAGAGCGGATTGAGATCGTACTCGGTATAGAAGTCGGCGGGCGCAACGCCGTAAAGCAGCGGAGTCCAACTGGGCGGCAGGTTGTAATCGGGTTGAAAGTTGCGGGCCGCGCCATCGTAGTGCGCCTGTCCGGCGGATTGATACTGCGGCGTGGGCCAGAAATCGTCGAGCGACGGGACAGTTGCGACGATTGACGCGAGCGCGCGGGGAATGCTCACTTCAGTCGCGTTGGCATGGTGTGCGACCCCATCGACCATGTACTCGTGAATCTCGGTATGAAAAGCGGAGTTGACCTGGCCAACAGTACCGGAGAATTCAACGAAGCGCCGCGCTTTCGACACGCGACTGACAGTGAACCCCGACGAGCTGAGCCAACCGGCAACCGCATCGATATCTGAGTCGGCGGGTCCGAATTGACTGCCGATCTGCTCCGGAGTGAGCCAGTGGTGGTAGCTGGGCGAGCCGGGTGTTTGAAGGTCCTTGAGTAGTTGCTGAAAAGCGGCCTCGCGCTCCGGCGGCCGGTCGACCACGAGCAGCAGCCGTTCGGCAGGCGTGGACTCATTCACCGGGCCGCGATCGTAGCGGGCTTGAGCCAGCGGATGAACGGTGCCGTGGATTGCGACGAGCCGCGATGCGTCAATCGGCTCGGTGACCAGCGGAGTGGCTGGAACCTGGGCAACGGCGGGAAGCGCGATGCTCCCCAAAAGAAGACACAGCACTTTCGAATTCACGGTGCGCCCTTAACTTTCTTTATTTCTGTGACAGATTAGACGCGCGACTGAAGGACCGAGGTTGTCTGCCATTCTACGCTCGGCAGAATTTCACTCCTGGTGACGGCGGTAACGCTCTACATCGGGAGGTGACACACGTCACGAGATTTCTTCCCGTGCCTTATTCGGAAAAAGCTCCGTTCATTCCGTTGAATATCTGATCGAAGTTGCCGTTTTCGGCGGCAAAGCGCATCCCCCTGACGTTTTCAACGCAGATTTCGGCGGGCGTTGGCTGTGTTTTGAGTATCCCCATGACCTCCGCAATGAATTGGCCGAGCGGCATGGCCCGCGGATCGTTCGCGCCATCCAGCAGATCGGTCTGAACGTAGGGAGGGATCAATTCATAGACCTCGATCTTCGTTTTACGAAGCTGGCAGCGAAGCGATTGCGTATAGGAGTGGAGAGCGGCCTTGGTGGCGCAGTAGGTGGGCGTGACGCCCATCGGCATGAAGGCGAGGCCAGAGGAAACGTTGATGATGGCAGCGCGAGGCTGCTTGAGAAGGTGCGGCAGAAGTGCCGCGGTAAGCCGGATGGGGCCAAGGAGGTTGGTGGCTACGATGGCTTCGGCGTCAGATAGGTCAGGTTGCTGGGCAAGAAGGCTCTCACGGCGCATGATGCCTGCGTTGTTGATGAGCATGTTGATCGATGGAAATTCGGCTGTTGCCTTGGCGGCAAAGTCGCGGAGGGATGAGGGGTGCCGCAGGTCGACGGTGAGCGAATACATGCCGGGATTCGCGGCTCGAGTCTCATCAAGCGCCTGTTGCCGCCGCCCGGCGATGATGACGTGGTTCCCCTGCGCGTGAAGAGCTTCGGCAAGGCCCCGGCCAATGCCGGAGCCGCCGCCTGTAATAAGGATGGAGTTACCTGTCAGATTCATCAGAAGATCGCCTCAGCAAGGATGATAGCCGCCCCAGGCAAAAGCTGTGTTATCAAGGGTCAACGTGAAAGGCTGCACCCTTCGCCCTCTGCGGAGCATCTGAGTTTCAGAACGGGATGTGAAGGGGAGCCAAATCTAGTTTGGAATCGTCTCTCCTGCTAGGTGATATGAATCACAAGCTGTAAAGCTGAGGCACCACGATAATGGGCCATCGACTGAAAGAGATGAATTGTTGGACTGCATCATTTTCGTCGACCTTGGTTGATCCGTTGAACCGGACTGCCGATATGTGTCGAAGGAGGGTGTCCTTATGGCTACCCGACATTTTGATTATGCGAGCCTGGGGGCAATCCCCGAATCGCTGAGTCCTTTGAACCTTTTGATGAGCGGGTTTGCCGCTCCGTTAAGGCTGCTTCGGCCGCAACAATCTGAAATCGCCATTCGCGAGAAGGCGTTGAACGCCGGCGAAGAAGTTGAAACGAGTAATATGGGCCGGTGCATCCGGTGGGCGTTCGCGCTTGAAGCTGGAGCTGCCCTGGTAGTTTTTGCAGTTTGGGCCGCGTGCCGTTTGCTCCTATAGGCGCTGGAATGAGCGTCAAAGATTCGAACGTATAGCCGGGCCGATCAGAATAAGCCTGAAAGCTACCGCAATTCAATATGCCGTATCGAGCACCCTAAAGATGCGGCCACTCTCCTGGGTTGCTCGAATCCCTGCTCTTGAACGCCCGTACTCCCGTTTCCGACCGATTGACCCCCTCATTTTGACCGCTTTGTGTGGGTTGACTAACACGATGGCCCGAATGAATCGGTGCGCATTCTATCGCGCAATTTGAGAAGATAAGTTGATATGCTCTGCGGGCAGTTCCGCAGCCAGGGAAGAACGCGAAAGTGAAATCTGCATTGCGCCGCGTGGCGCTGGTCTATAACCCGGCTTCAGGTCAATACTCCGCACGGCGCGCGGCCGCTATTCAGGACGCGCTGGACGTATTGCGCAGTACCGGCGTTGAGACTGAGGAGTTTGAAACCAACGGTGCGGGCGGCGGCATCGATTGTGCCCGGCAAGCGATCGACGCGGGCTGCGATGCAATCCTCGCGTGCGGCGGCGACGGCACGGTTCATGAGGTAGTGCAGAGCCTGGTGGGCACAAATGTTGCCCTGGGCGTGATTCCACTCGGAACGGCGAATGCTCTTGCCAGCAATCTCGGGCTACTGGGAACACCGGCGAAGGTGACGCGCAAGCTGCTCGATGCGACGCTTGAGCGCATTCCGGTGGGCCGGATTCATTTCCAGGACAATGATGGAAACCCCGGATCGCGATACTTCATCGTTGCAGCCGGTGTGGGAGCGGATGCGCTGCTGATGTCGCGCATGGATGCCGGACTGAAGCGGCGGCTGGGCTACATCCTCTACCTGACTGAGGCTTTTCGCATCTGGGCCACCGATCCTTTCCCGCTTTTCAAGGCCGCGTTTACAAAGAATGGCCACGATGCCGCCAAGGTGGCTGAGATTTCGCAGTTGCTGGCGGTTCGCGTGCGCTCGTTTGGCGGGGTATTGCGCCAACTTGCTCCGGGAGCCACGATACACAGCGGAAATCTGAATCTTCTTGCCTTCAGAACGCGGAATCGTTTGCGTTACTTGAGCTTTCTGCTCGCTGTGATCGCAGGACGCCACACATTCATGCGCGATATCGAACTCTGGAACGCTACATCAGTGGAGTGCTTTCCACGCAATGGTTCATCAACCCCAATCTTTGTTGAAGCCGATGGCGAAGTGCTGGGATCGTTGCCGGTGAGGCTCGAGGTTGTGCCGGACGCTCTGACGCTGCTGGTGCCGCCGGGCGCAAAGCCGTAAAAGCGGCGCAAGGCCAAGCTGCGGAAGCTTGCGACAATGCCTGATTGCGAACAGGTCGCCGCCGCGAATCAATCCGCGTAGAGATAGCCTTTGGCGATTTCCAGAAAACGCTGCGCATCCTGCGAGATCCAGGATTCGTCGCGCTTCAACTCGGCAGCCAGAATTCTGGCGACCGTGGGCGCAGCCTCAATTGCGGCGCGGGCATCTAGAAAAAGTGCGCGCGTGCGGCGGGCAAGCACATCTTCAACGGTGCGCGCCATTTCGTGGCGGGCGGCCCAGACAACCTCACGGCGGCGGAACGGCAAGCGCGGATGGAGCAACGCTTCGAGGCTGCGGTCCTGATCGGAAATGGCGCGCAGGGCAGGCAGATCGGATCCGTAAACTGACTCCCACGGCGATTCACTGTTGGATGCTTCGGCACTCCAGCCGTGCAATTTGAGGTCGAGTGTTTGCGATGGCCGCCTCGCGAACGAGGCCACCTGTTCAGCACGGTCGATCGTGTCCTGGCCCATGCGCCGATAAGTTGTCCACTTGCCACCAGTCACGGTGATAAGACCGGAAGAGGAAACCAGGATGGTGTGGTCGCGAGAAAGCTTTGAAGTTTTGGCGTTCCCATGACGAACCAGAGGACGAAGGCCAGACCAGACGCTGAGGATCTCTTCAGGACGCGGCGCGCGACCCATATATTTGGCAATGTGCGCGCGCAGAAACTGCTTTTCTTCAGGCAGAGCGCGTGGTTCGGCGGATTTGGAATCGATCGGAACGTCGGTGGTTCCGACGACGAGCGCGTTGTGCCACGGAATGGCGAACAACACGCGGCCATCCGCAGTTTTGGGAATCATGAGCGCGGTGTTTCCCGGCAAGAAAGTGCGCGGCAAGACGAAGTGCGATCCCTGGCTGATGGCCAGGAGATTCTCGCGCGGGCGGCCATTGAAAGCGATCGTCTCTTCAGCATGAACACCGCAAGCATTGATGACGGCCTTCGCTGGAACGTCGAAGGCGGTTCCGCTCTCGACGTCGCGGGCCTGAATTCCGGCAACCTTGCCGGCGTTCATGAGCACTCCGACGGCCTCGAAATAATTGAGAGCGACGCCGCCGAGATCCTGGAGCGTGCGGACGAGCGTAATCGCGTAGCGAGCGTCATCGAATTGGCCGTCGTGGTAGAGAATGCCGCCACGTAGATCGACGCCGGAAATTCCCGGCAACTTCTTGAGCGTGGTCTCACGCGAAAGAAGTTTCGACTTGCCAAATGAAAGTTTGCCGGATAGCTCCTCATACACTTTGAGGCCGACGCCATAGTACGGAAGAGAGAAATAGCTATAGGCGGGAACGACGAAGGAAAGGTCATGAACCAGGTGAGGCGCGTTGCGCAGCATGTGACCGCGTTCGCGGAGCGCGTCAAGAACCAGCGTGATGTTCATCTGCGCAAGATAGCGGACCCCGCCGTGCACGAGCTTGGTGCTGCGGCTCGAAGTCTCCTTGGCGAAATCAGCACGCTCAACCAGCAGCGTGCGATAGCCGCGGGATGCAGCTTCAACCGCTGCGCCGAGGCCGGTGGCGCCGCCGCCAATGACGACGACATCCCACGGCTTAGATTCGCTTCCCAGGTCTTTCAGGATTTGTTCTCTCGTCGACACGCGGGTTACTCCTTTTTCGAATCAGAATCATCGTTACAGCGCCTGGCGACACGATCAGACGAACGTGCGAAAGCGCACGGGCAGCACGGACGGACAAGTCCGCCTGCTGCCTTTTATCAAGGATTTGAAAAGTGGTGATTTCCGCCCAGGTCTCTTATCTATAGGGCGTATTTCCGAAGGCCGAATCGCCTGAATTCGCGGTTTCGGCGCCGATGGGAGCAAAGTTGCTCTCCTTCGAGCCGGTCTCGCCGCTGGACGCCGGAAACGGGCATCCAAGAATCATTTTACGCCGATTTCGGCGAAAACGGCCTGGATCGGGAGTACGCCAGTCACGAAAGTGACCGGCGTACTTCGATTAGTCAGATTAGTAAATCAGCTTCAACGCGAACTGAATCACGCGCGGCGTAAAGGTACTGCTGATGAGACCGCCGGTCGACGCGTTCGCACCCTGCGTGCCACCAGTGGTAGACGGCAGGTAGAGATTGGCGTGATTGAAGATGTTGTAGAACTCGGAACGGAACTCGATCTTTACGCTTTCTTTGGGCGTGTTAAAGCGCTTGTTGAAGTCGAGATCCGTTTGATACAGCGGTGGCGTGCGGCCCGGGTTGCGCGACATATTACCGAATGGCGGCTGGACAGCGCCATTGGCATTATCGACCGCAGGCAGCGCCACGGCCTTGTAGTTGATGTACTGGAAATAGCCTGTGGTGGCCGAAGGCACCACGCTGCGTCCCTGAGTGAGCGGCACGCCAGCCACGCGGTTGGGACGGTAGAGGTTGACGCCGCGGTAGTTGGCCACGATCTGTGTGGACGCAAGCTGGGCGGAATTTGGCGTGTACGTGAGGTTGAAGGGCGTGCCGGCCTGCATGGTATTATCTGCGCTCACCTGCCATCCGCCCAGAACCCCATCCATGACCGGATTGAGGTGTTGACCGAAGGTACGGCCGTGCCCGAACGGCAGATCGTAGACGAGACTGGTGATATTGGCAATCGGCAAGTTGTAGTCCGATTGCGCATATTCGGCCTTGAGGTTATTTGCGTCCTGCGGCGAAGGCGTATTGCCTTCGAGCGACGCGCTGGCATTATCGAGCGAGTGCTCCCAGGTGAAGCTGTTGAGCAAGGTCAGTCCAGCAACCATGCGCTGCTCATACCGCGCCTCCAGCGCGTTGTAATTGGAATAGGCCTCATTGAGCGCTTCAGTAATATCCGAAGGCCAGCTGGCGAAGGGGCGCGAGTAAGTGTATGTGCTCGAGCCGGCTGTGTCGATGATGTTGCGCTGATTGCCGTTGAGAAAGGCCTGCAGCTTGAGGCCGTGGTTGCCGACATAGGCAATGTCGACCAGGCTGTTCTTCGTGATCTGGTGCTGCACGGCAAGATAATAATTCTCCACATAACTATCCCGCGTATTCTTGGGCACCCAGGTGATGTTATCGGTGGCGTAATTGAAGCTGGTTACAAGTCCCGACGGGAAGCCCTGTGACGCGGTAGCGTAGCAGCTTGGAGTTGTCGTTCCCGTGGCGATGATTTGGGCGGGGAGCGGCGTCGAGCAGTGGTTAGATGTAGTGGGCGCGATCTGGCTGACGGCGGCGAATTGCGCCTGCGGCGCGTTGATAGCGGTAATGTCGCCGGAACCGGCGCGCGTGTAGTGGACATAGCCCGTGCCGAATCCGCCGCGGATCGTCAATCTGTTAAAGGGCGCCCATGCGAAGCCGACGCGCGGTGCAAAGTCGTTGAGGTCCGGATTCATAAGTGTTTTGCCATAAACACCGGATCCGGAGGTCGGGGTAATGCCGTTGCCCAGGGTCGCTTTGGGATTGATTGTGAATACTGTTTGCGAGGTCGGATCCCAGTTCGAAATGTAGTTATTCTCCTCCGAATAGGGAGAACCGTACTCCCAGCGTAGACCGAGGTTCAAAGTCAGGTTGGGAGTTACCTTCCAGTCGTCCTGCGCGTAGACACTTTCGAGTGTCTGGCGAAGATGGGCCTCGAAGGCTTGTGCGAGAGAGTACGCGCTGGTGTTACCGAAGAGGAAATCCGCCCAGTAAGCATCGGTGACTTTGTCCGGATTGCTATAGGAACCTGCAAAGCTAAACGAGCCGTAGGGCGGATTGTTGTCGAACACACCCATCCAGATATGTTCGTATTCGTAGCCAAACTTCAGCGATTGGTTTCCCTTGATCCAGGTATAGCCTGCCGAGGGATCGATCAGCGCGGGATTCTGGAACTGCGGGTTCGTGGTCTGACGGCCAAACGACGAAAAGCCGCCGTTGATGGAAACGGCCGGAAGACCGCCCTGGAAACTGGTCGGTAAGCTCCCGAGACCAGGAATCGGCGCGCCATTCACCAGGACCGGAGCGGTTCCCTCGCCAATTGGCGTTTTGCCCGCCTTGGTCTTAGAGATGCCGAGGCGCAGATCGAGCAACCGGTTGGCGCCAAAACTGCCCGTATAGCCAAGGGCGATCTGCTGATCGAGAATGCGCTGGTACCCGCCGACCTGGCCCTCCAGGGGCTCGGGAATCGTGGGGAAGTTGATGGCCGTTTCCTTATGGTCGCTGATGCGCAGAAAGTAGCGCGCAGAAGGACTCTGGGTATAATCCAGGCGCAGATCGCCTTTGTCTGAGTAGTCGCGAAAGGGGATCAGCACCGAGTAGTCGTTGGCATTTTCGCCGGTGGTTGCTGAGCCAGAGGTGGGCAAAACGGGGCACGAAGGACAAGAAGAAGGGATATTCTTGAACGCCGCCACGATTTGAGCAGACAGCGGATCGAGGGCGCTTGATGGGATGGGCGTGTTTGCCGGATAGGTGACGCCGGTAGTCGCATTGGTGACCGGCACTACGAGAATGCCGTTCAGTTCGTTCTGGGTGGGAAGAGTCAAAACATAAAGCGGCTTGGTGATAGCTCGCAGACCCTCATAGTCGAGAAAGAAGAACATCTTATCGCGCAGGATGGGGCCGCCAACATTGCCGCCAAACTGATTGCGGTCGGACGTTGGCTTCCGGAACGGAATAGGGCCATTGGTGCCGATCGTGGTGGGCTTGAAGAAGCCGGCGGCGTTCAGATCGGTGTTGCGGAGAAACTCATAAAGCAAGGCGTGGAATTGATTGCCGCCGGATTGCGATACCACGTTAACGGTTGCGGCCGAACCGCGGCCGTACTCCGCGCTCTCATTGTTGGTGACCACGCTGAATTGCGCAACGGAGTCGGGGGGAACGGAGATGATCTGATTGTCGAAGCCCTGGTTCGACTCGCCATAAGCGTTATTGTCCATGCCATCGAGCAGAAAATTATTAAACATCGAGCGCTGGCCGTTTACGTTGTACGCGCCTGCGCGAACTGGGCTGTTGATGTTGGTGGTGGTAGTGGACTGCGTAGGAGCCTGGCGCACCCCGGTCACGAGGGCAAGCAGGTCGGTGTAGTTCCGGCTCACCAGCGGGAGCGCCGCGCTCTGATAGCCGGTGATGGTCTGGTCGCGCTGGCTCGTCTCAGTTTCCAGTTGTAAAGCAACGTCGCTGACCTCGACCGTAGTTGCCTGGGCCGTGCCGACCTTCAATACGAGATCGATCCGCTCGCGCGCACCCACCGAAACCGTAATCTGTTTGGCCTCAGCAATGGCGAAACCGGGAGCGCTGGCCGAGATGGTGTAAACGCCGACGCGAAGTGCCGGAACCTCATAGTCGCCCGAGTCGCCCGATTTGACAACGGTGGCAACTCCGGTGGCGTCGTTCGTAACGGTCACTGTGACCTTAGGAATCGCGGCGCCGCTGGCGTCGTGGATGGTGCCCACCAGGCTGCCGTCGTCGTACTGGGCGAATGCAAGCTTCGCTGCAAGCAGAAGGAACAGCGCCAACGTGGAAAATGTCCCTCTGTAATTGCGTTTACGATGTGGGGAAAGTGCAGTTCCTGGTCTCACAAAACAATTGATTGACGTCATATTGTCTCCGTAGTCCTTTCCTTAGGGTCGGTCGGTGTGAAGTACATTGAAGAGCGCTTAGGGCTAAAGCTCAGGGAGGATCCCGTGTCTTGCCTTGTCATCCAATTGCGAATGAGAAAAAGGCTCACTCAAAGTATGCACAGGACTGCAATGCGGTGGATGTCGCCGTGACCGGCGTGAAATCGGAAGCAATTCCCAGATGCCGCCGGTGTCATGTTTTCTCTCATCCTTCGTTACCGGTGTTACATTTCGAAGAACTTCCAATGAAAACCCCGATAATGACAAAAATCCACCCCAAACACATGCCAGTACAGCCGGGGATGCATCAAGCGTGTGCCCGGCTCTAAGAAGCTGTATTTGGCGGTGGATTCTCTTAGTCTTTTTCCGCGAAAGGAAGCTTACAAAGGCGCAATTGGAGTGTCAAGGGAAAAACTGGGCAGTGCAAATTCGGCGCTGTTGCGGATGCCCAAACGGTCGGACGCTGCGGAAGTCAGGCGATCACACTGGAAACTGCCGTGCAGTCGCGCTGCTGGCTTTCGGCGACGCCACGATAGGTGAGTTTGCCGTCCCACGTATTCAGCCCCTCGGCGAGGCCGGCATCCTGACGGAGCGCTTCGCGCGCACCGAGATTGGCCAGCCGCAGCAGATAAGGAAACGTGGAGTTGGTAAGCGCGAGCGTGGAAGTGTGCGGCACCGCACCCGGCATATTGGTGACGCAGTAGTGGACAACACCATCCACCGTGTAGCTGGGGTTAGAGTGCGAGGTGGGGTGGGCCGTTTCGACGCAACCACCCTGGTCGATCGCCACATCGACGATGACCGCACCCTTCTTCATGTGCGAGACCATGGCGCGCGTGACGAGTTTGGGAGCCGTTGCGCCGGGAATGAGCACACCGCCGATGACAAGATCGGCCTCGCGCGTGACATGCGTGATGTTGTAGCTATTGGAAGCGAGCGTGTAGAGCCGCCCGCCGAAGATGTCTTCCAACTCGCGGAGACGGTTCAGATTTACGTCGATGAGGGTTGTCTTGGCGCCGAAGCCGAGCGCGATGCGGGCCGCGTTGGTTCCAACAACACCGCCGCCGAGAATGGCCACATGCGCAGGCGGAACACCCGGTACGCCGCCGAGCAGAATGCCGCGTCCGCCCTTTTCCTTCTCAAGATAACTTGCGCCCACCTGCACGCTCATGCGGCCTGCCACTTCGCTCATGGGCATCAGCAGCGGAAGGTTTCCATGGCGATCGCGAACGGTTTCGTAGGCGATTCCAGCGACCTTCGTTTCGAGCAGCTTGTTGGTGAGATCCGGAAGCGGAGCCAGGTGGAGATAGGTGAAGAGAACCAGGCCTTCGCGAAAGTAAACGTACTCCGACTCGATGGGCTCTTTGACCTTGACTACCATGTCGGACTTGCCCCAGACGTAGCCCGCATCGCCGACCATCTCTGCGCCGGCATTCTGGTACTCGGCATCGGGAAAGCCAGAGAGCGCACCGGCCTGAGTCTCGACCAGAACCTTGTGACCAGCTTCGGCGAGGGCCTTCACTCCTGCCGGGGTGACGCCAACGCGTGCTTCGTTGTCCTTGATCTCTTTGGGAACGCCGACGATCATGATCGCTGCTCCTTGGGTGGAGAGAACTCCACTATCTTTCGACGCCGGGGAGGGCTGCTTTGATTTGGGACCGGTGCGGGCGGGTTGATAAAGGGAGGGCTGATCCCGGACTGCATCCCAATGTGATGGGATTTTACGGCGCGAGAGCATACCGATGTATGCAAATTTCGTGATAAAACAGCGGAATGGGAACGAAACGTGATGAAAATAGCGAGAAGCCGCAAGAATCGTCGACAAGACGGGACGATTCGGTGGTGACGACCGCGCCGCAGGATCTGGATCAGCTCGACGATGCGATTCTGCGGCACCTGGTACGGCACGGGCGGGCGACGAACTACGAAGTGGGCGAGGCGGTGGGATTGTCGGCTTCGGCGGCTTCGCGGCGGATTCTCGCGCTGGAGCAGTCGGGAGCGATTCGCGGCTATCGCGCGCTGATCGACGACCGGTTGCTTGGCAAGCAAATGACGGTGTACATTCGCGTGACGCTCGAGCGGCAGTCGGCTGCGGTGCTGAGCGCTTTCGAGACGGCGGTGCGATACTGCCACGACATTGTGAGCTGCCATCTGATGGCGGGCCAATATGACTACATGCTGGTGGCGCGCGTGGCGGGAATCGACGACTACGGACGCCTGCACCAGAATGAATTGAGCCGGCTGCCGGGCGTGACGCGGCTGGAGACGAGTTTTGCGCTGAGAGATGTGCTGGAGACTGAGCGGAGTTAAGGTTCGCAGTATTCCATGTCTCAAAGGCGGGGTGAGCGGACACCCGCAATCAACGCCTGAACGAAACTGCTAGATCCTGACGCGATTTCATCTGCTTATAGTTGTCGCGGACAATAACGACGGAACAGAGGATGATTGCGAGGACTAAATATAAGGTAAGCGAGAAATCTGTGAATTTGGGAAATGCCATCCTTCCGAGAAAGTCCCAGGGGTACTGGAGAACCGTGACGCCAATTCCCAGAAAAAGACCTATCTTCGCGCGAGGCGAGTACCCCTTGAGATGAAAAAGACTCCGTCCCAGCCAAGTAAGAAGTGCCACTCCCCCACTGACTATTGCCGTGAACAAAACACCCTCGACAGATAATCCCGCGAACGCGTCATTCCAGTGGCCGATCTCGTCCTGATCCACGTCATGAAATAGGTAGACCGAGATGGCGGCAACAAGAAGAAATGTGCAGAAGATCCCCAGGATCAGAAGAAAGATCGCCCGTCGCATATTACGCTCCCCGCCTTTTAGTCCATGTCCACCCGCGCCTGCTTCCAGAGATCGAGGTTGCCATCATGCGCGTGGCGATCTATCTCCTTCAGTTCGGCAGCAGTGAATTTGAGCTTCTTCAGCGCGTCAAGCGAGTCGTCGAGTTGCTCCACATTGCGTGCGCCGATGAGGGCGGATGTGACGCGCTTGTCGCGCAGCACCCAGGCGATGGCCATTTGCGCCAGCGTTTGACCGCGGCCTTTGGCGATTTCGTTGAGGGCGCGCACGCACTTGATGTTTTTCTCGGTGAGGAATTCCTTGAGCAAAGAAGAGTTCGCGAGCTTGGCGCGCGAGCCTTCCGGTACGCCCTTCAGGTACTTGCTGGTGAGCAGGCCCTGCGCCAGCGGCGAAAACGCGATGCATCCGACGCCGAGCTCTTCGAGCGCGGCGAGCAGACCATCTTCGATCCAGCGATTGAGCATGGAGTAAGACGGCTGATGAATGAGCAACGGGACGCCCATCTGCTTGAGAATGCCTGCGGCTTCGCGCGTACGGTCAGGATTGTACGACGAGATGCCGACGTAGAGCGCTTTGCCCTGGTGCACGGCAGAGGCGAGCGCGCCGATGGTTTCTTCGAGCGGGCAGTCCTTCCACGGACGGTGCGCGTAGAAGATGTCGACGTAGTCGAGGCCCATGCGGCGGAGGCTATCGTCGAGCGACGAGAGGAGATACTTGCGCGAGGCGCCAATGCCGTAGGGGCCCGGCCACATGTCCCAGCCGGCCTTGGTGGAAATGAGAAGCTCGTTGCGCAGGGCACTCACGTGCCTTGTGACACCGAAGTCCTTCCTCAGAATCGTGCCGAAGTTTTCTTCGGCCGAGCCGTAAGGCGGACCGTAGTTATTGGCGAGGTCGAAGTGCGTGACGCCGCGGTCGAAGGCGCGGCGGACCATGGCGCGGCCGGTCTCAAAGACATCCGCCCCGCCAAAGTTTTGCCAGAGGCCGAGCGTGATGGCCGGCAGCACGAGGCCGGAGTTGCCGCAGCGGCGAAAGTTGGCGCGGTCGTAACGAGAGGGATTGGGAACGTAGGCGGTTTCCATGACTTTCCAGCTTACTACCGGCAAATGCCCGCCTCGATGAGGATCATTTGCCGCGGCTGCGAGCGGCCTTTTGCTGGCGGGCGAGTGTTGCAACCTTCTCGGCAATCCATAGCTTGATCAAGGACTGATAAGGCACGTCGAGCCTCTGCGCGTGACTGCGAATGGTATCGAGCAGGTTTTCGGGCATGCTCAAAGAGATTGCCTCAGTGGAAGGCTTGAGCTTGGGGAACACGGCCAGCTTCGCCTTGCTCCAATCTACATAATCCGTACTGTCATTTTTCGGAGACTCCCAGAAAGCGCGCTCCTCCGTCTCATTGGCGAACTTAGGAATTGGCTTTAAGCGCTTCTTCATAAGGACATTCCTTGCGTGGAGAGGCCCTGGTTGTCGATCAAAAGGGATTCTGCGATCTGCGTCTTTGAACGCGTTACGCGATCGGTGCTGTGCTAAGATTCTAGCGCGATCCAGCTTGACGTGAGATCAGCTATGAATTCTTCCGGACCAGACCCGAAGGATGCGGTCGAGCTCATCAGCTTCCTCAGCGCGCACGGGCTCGATAACGACTCATTTTGCCGGCTGCATCACCTGCGCGGCAAAATGGAAGGCTTCAGCAAGTATTGTGCAAGGATCCACTACTTTCAGGAAGACGGCAACAATTTTCGAGTGTTCCAACGCCTATTGCGTGTGAAAGCCCGGTGCAATCAAGGGTCACCCCCGCCGGGCGAAACTTTCGCGAGTCTCGCCGAAGAGGCATTTCGGACGATTCCTCCCGTACCCTTTTAAACCCAGCGCGCCCGAATAGCACATTCCTTCACTCCGCGTTATCAATCTGCGCCCGTTGCAGCTTGTCGGAGTAGTCGACGTAGACCGCCTTCCACGTAGTGAAGAAGTCGAGCGCGCCGAGGCCTTCGCGATGGCCGTTCCCCGTGTGCTTCACTCCGCCGAAAGGCAGATGCACCTCGGCGCCGATGGTGGGCGCGTTGATGTAAGTGATGCCGGCTTCAAGGTCACGCATCGCTGCGAAGGCGCGGTTCACGTTCCTCGTGTAGAGCGAAGTGGAAAGGCCGTAGTCGATGGAGTTGGCGATCGAGACGGCTTCGTCGAAATCTGAAAACTCGATGAGCGCGACGACGGGGCCGAAGACCTCTTCGCGGGCGATGCGCATCTCGGGCGTGACACCAGCGAAGACGGTGGGCTCAAAGAATGTGCCGTTGGCGTACGGACCGCTGGTGAGCGCGTGGCCGCCGCATAAGAGCTGCGCCCCTTCCCGCTGGGCAATCTCGACGTATTTCTGCGAAGCCTCGATCTGCGCCGCGTTCACCTGCGGGCCGACCTCGACCGATTCGTCGAGACCGTTGCCGACTTTGAGTCTCTTTGCTCGAGCGACAAACCTGTCGGCGAACTCGGCAGCGATTCCCTTCTGCAAGAGGATGCGGCTGGTGGCGGTGCAGCGCTGGCCGGTGGTTCCAAACGCGCCCCAGAGCGCGCCGTCGAGCGCGAGGTCGAGGTTGGCATCGTCGAGGACGATCTGCGCATTCTTGCCGCCCATCTCGAGCGAAACCTGCTTGAAGGTGCGGGCGGCGTGCTGCGCGACCAGCGAACCAACTTCACTGGAGCCGGTGAAGCTGACGGCACGGACATGCGGATGCTCCACCAGCGCAGCGCCGGCGTCGGGGCCTAGGCCGCAGACAATATTGACGACACCGGGAGGAAGTCCCGCCTCGACGAGGGCATTCACAAGGTTGTAGGTGGAGAGCGGCGTATCTTCCGCGGGCTTGATAACACAGGTGTTGCCGGCGGCGAGGGCCGGGAAGAGCTTCCAGCTTGGGATGGCCATAGGGAAGTTCCATGGAGTGATCAGGCCGACGACGCCGACCGGCATGCGCACCGACATGGCGAACTTGTCGGGCAGTTCGCTGGGTGTGGTGACGCCAAAAAGCCGTCTCCCCTCGCCGGCCACGTAAAACGCCTCGTCGATGGCCTCCTGCACGTCGCCGCGGGTCTCGGCCAGGACCTTGCCCATCTCGCGCGTCATCTCCCTGGCGTATTTCTCTTTGTTCTGGACGAGGATCGCAGCTGTGCGGAACAGGAGTTCGGCTCGCTTGGGCGCGGGGACGAGCCGCCAGGTAGCAAAGGCTTTCTTCGCAGCGGCGACGGCAAGTGCAACATCCTCAGCGTGCGAGGAAGGAAATGCGCCGATCACGTCGGAGTGGTCAGCGGGGTTGAGGTTCAGGATGGTTTCGCCGCTCGCCGCGGCGACCCATTGGCCGTCAATGAGATTGTTGTGAGTGGGATAGGTCATGGCAGAGTTCTCAGTTCGCAGTTCTTAGTTCGCAGAGGTCAGTGGTCAGGGGCAAGAGTTGCAGACCCAGGCTCATTCTCGACGCACGGCCTCGTCGGCCCAACGCCGCGAATCAGTCTACGCCGCTTTGCCGGTACCGTGGTAATGGCGTGGCCCGTAGGTGTCAGCACACACTCCGCGTAAGTACAGGTTATTCTTAGAATGCACTTTCCTGCAGCCATCTAGTGGTTTCACAATGGGGAACGCCATAAAGCCGTACAATATTTCAGAGGTAGATCCGACTTTTCCATGTCAATGAACGGTTACCCTTCTCGACCTACGCGGTCCCATGGCTTCCGCTCGCTTTTCAGCATGTTTTCGAGCGATCTCGCCATTGATTTAGGCACCGCAAACACCCTGGTTTACGCCGCTGGGAAGGGGATCGTCGTCAATGAACCCTCCATCGTGGCCATCAACAAGAACACTGGCGAAGTGGAGGCAGTGGGCAAGGAGGCTAAAGAGATGCTGGGGAGGACGCCCGGCAACATCGTAGCCATCAAGCCTATGAAAGACGGCGTGATCGCCGACTTCAAAGTCACCGAAAAGATGCTGAACTACTTCATCCAGAAGGCGCACAACCGCAAAATGCTGGTGCACCCGCGGATCGTGATCGGCGTACCGAGCGAGATTACGCAGGTGGAGAAACGCGCCGTTGAAGACTCTGCCTACCGCGCCAAAGCCAGCGAAGTCTATCTCGTTGAGCAGGCGATGGTGGCGGCGATCGGCGCCGGCCTGCCGATTACCGAACCTTCGGGCAACATGGTGGTGGATATCGGCGGTGGAACGACAGACATCGCGGTGATTTCGCTTTCGGGCATTGTGTATTCGCGCTCGGTGCGCATGGCCGGCAACCAGATGGACGAGGCCATCACGAACTATCTGAAGCGCAAGTACAACCTGCTGATCGGCGAGCGGACCGCAGAGCAGATCAAGATCGAAATCGGGTCGGCGTTCCCGCTGGATAAGCCGCTGAGCATGGAGATCAAGGGGCGCAACCTGATTGAGGGCGTGCCCAAGACGATCACAATCGACGACAGTGAGATTCGCGAGGCGCTGGGCGAGTGCATCGCGGTAATTATGAATGCCATCCGCGTGGCTCTGGAGCGGACGCCGCCGGAGCTTTCAGCCGACATCAGCGACCGCGGCATTGTGCTGACTGGCGGTGGCGCGCTGATCAAGAATCTCGACAAGCGGATCAGGGAAGAGACAGGGCTGCCTGTATCAGTGGCTGACGATCCGCTGGCGTCGGTCGTGCTGGGCACTGGCAAGATGCTTTCGGACTTTCGCCTGTTGCGCAAGATCAAAATTGATTGAGGCAGGGACTAAGGGGCATAGGGACTAGGGACTAAGGAAGCCGTATCAGATGATCACCACTTGGATCGGACCAGCCCTGCAGACATTAACCAAGAAGTGCGCTTGCCGCTGCGGTCGTGTCTTTTTCCCTAGTCCCTATGTCCCTTAGTCTCTGCATTTGCTATGGAATCCTTCCTCTCCCGCTATCGGAATCTTGTGGTGCTGCTGGCGATCCTTGTGGCCCAGATCGCCGGGCTTGCCATGCAAGTGAGTCGGACGAATGCGGGCCGCAGCACACTCGACTCCAATGATCCGAGTGGCGTCAGGCTAATCCGGCTTTGGGCGAACGCGGTGATCTCGCCTCCGGAGCGAATCGCGCACGCGACAAAGCTCGGCGTCGTGGGCACGTGGTCGAATTATTTTGATCTGGTCCACGTGCGCCAGCAAAACAAGGATTTGCAGCAGACCATCGGCAGGCTGCGGCTTGAACAAGCCGCGCTGATGGAAGATGCGCGCCAGGGGGAGCGGCTGCAGACAATGCTCGGCTTCCAGGAGAAGTACATCTACGCAACGCTCGCGGCGCAGGCCTACGGTTCCAGCGGCAGCGACCGGTCGCATGTTTTTTATATCGATAAGGGTGCGCGTGACGGGCTAAAGCCGGACATGGCGGTGATCACCGCTGACGGCATCGTGGGCAAAGTTCGCGATGTTTTTCCGCACACGTCGCAGGTGCTATCAGTGAACGACACAACCAGCGGCGCGGGCGTGATTCTCGAAACGACACGCATCCGGGGCATCCTGAAGGGCGATGCCGCCGGACAGCTCGAGGTGGTTGGCGTTACAGCGGATCAGCGCATCAAGCCCGGCGAAAACGTGCTGACTGCCGGAGGCGACCTGATCTTTCCGCGAGGACTGCCAGTAGGCGTGGTGGAGAAGGTCGTGCGCGACCCCGACCGCGATGGATTGATCGACATCATCGTGAAGCCGGCTGCGCATCTCGACCGTCTCGATGAGGTGCTGGTGATCACGTCGACCCAGCCGCGCTTCTCGCCGCAGGAACAGCAGGACATGAACGACAGCACGCAGGCAGCCGCAAACGATCCTGTGAAAGCGTCAGCTATCATGGCCGAGAAGCTGCCTGGGCTGATCGACCCGAATTTGCCGGCCGACCAGCAGCCGCTTCACGATACGAGCAATCCGAATCCCGCGTCGCGGCCCCCGCAGCCGTTGCACCAGGACGAGTTTTCTCCCGGAGCGGCCTACACACCGCCGGGCGTCGAGCCTGACCCAAACACGAATGCAGGGGTCGAGACTCCGAAGAACCAGTCTGGCCGTCCGCTCGTTGATGGCGCCGGACCACCGCCATCATCCAGCGGCCCGCAGCAGAGGAACGAATAGTTATGCCCCTGCTCGGCGCCGAATCCCGGCGTGATTTTGAGATCCATCGCTATCCGCTGCTGGTCTACGCGCTGGTTCCACTCACATCTCTGGTGTTGCAGGCGTGGCTCCCGCGCGTCACCAGTCCCTACGACTGGTTCGACCTGCCGCTCGTGGTCACGGTCTATTTTGCCCTGGGCCGGCGTAATCCCATCCAGGGGACGCTGATGGGCGCGGCTATGGGTCTTTTTGAGGACGCGCTTTCGCATCATGCCATTGGAATCAACGGCATCGCGAAGTCAGTCGTGGGATTTCTGGCCGCATCTGTGGGCGTACGCGTCGAAGTCGACAACCACGTCATCCGGCTCCTGATGAATTTCGGCCTATCGCTGCTGTCGAGCGCAATTTACCTCTTCGTAACGCGGTTTCTGTTGAACCTGCCGATCGAGTGGAGCTGGTTAACCGAGTTGTTCCGCGCCATTGGCAATTCTTTGATTGCATTGGTGCTCTTCCCGGCGCTCGACCGTCTGCAGATCAGGGACTGAGAGACAGGGACTGAGGGACTAAGGGACTAAGAAAACAAGAACGCTGAGCGAACGTAGGGACTTAGGTACTGAGCGTGAGGCGATGCGTCAGGTCGGGAAATTGAAGTCGCGGTATTCTGAGACATAAAGGCGATGGTTTCAAGCAGCAGCAATCGTGGAGAAAAAATCTCCCCGCTGAAGTTGGCGGCGGTGCAGTACGGCATCCTTTGCCTAATGCTCGCGCTCGTTGCCGGCCTGTGGCGTCTGCAGGTACTCGACGTCTCCAGCTACCGCGTGTTGGCGGAACAGAACCGTATTCGCAAGGAGCCAATCCTGGCGCCGCGCGGCAAGCTATTCGACCGTGAAAACCGCATCGTCGTCGACGATTACCCTTCCGTCTCCTGCTTCCTGGTCCGCGAGCAGAGCAAGCAAGTGGAAGCCGACCTGCCGCTGATCGCGAAGGGACTCGATCTCGATCTCGATCAATTGCGTGCGACATTGCACCGGTATCGCTCACAACCCGGCTACCAGCCGATTCCTATCAAGCAGGACGTTACCGCAGATGAGCAGGCCTTTATTGCGGCGCACAAAAACGAACTGCCCGAACTCGAAACGATTGACGAAGAGCGCCGGCTCTATCCGCGCGACGGATTTGCAGCACACCTCATCGGCTACGTCGGCGAGGTGAGCGAAGACGACCTGAACAATCCGCGCTTCGAGGCTTACGAGCCGGGCGATGTTGTGGGTAAGGCCGGCGTAGAAGAAACCTACGACGCGCTCTTACGCGGGCAGGATGGTTCACGCGAGGTGATCGTCGATAGCCACGGGCGCGAAGTGGGCTACTTCGGCATCGAGCACGCGGTTCCCGGGCAGGATCTGCGGCTGACGATCGACAACGACTTGCAGCGCGCGGCGGAACTTGCGTTGGGCGATCGCAATGGCGCCATCGTGGCCATGGATCCGCGGAACGGCGAGATCCTGGCAATGGTCTCGCGACCGAGCTTCGACCCAAATGATTTCGCCATCAAGATCGATCGGTCGGCGTGGAACAAACTCATCACCGATCCCGACCATCCGCTGATGAACAAGGCGCTCCAGGCGCAGCTTGCGCCGGGATCGACATTCAAGATCTTAATGAGCGTGGCGGGGCTGCAGGAAGGCGTCGCGCAGAACATGCATATCGTCTGCAACGGCGGTTGGGGACCGTATGGTTACTTCCACAAATGCGACGAACATCATGGCGCGGTGGATATTTACAACGCGATCCCGTATTCGTGCGACACGTTTTTTTACATGCTCGGCGACAAACTCGGCATCGACCGGATCGCGAAGTACGCAACGGCGTTCGGCTACGGACAGAAGACGGGCATCGACCTGCCGGGTGAGCAGCCTGGCCTGATGCCGTCACCGGATTGGCTGATCAAGAACTTCCATCATCGCTGGTATCCCGACGAAACACTCGACGTCGCCATTGGCCAGGGCGCTGTTGAGGCCACGCCGATTCAGCTGGCGCGCATTATTGGCGGGATCGCTTCCGGCGGACACATGGTGCGGCCGCATGTCGTATTTCCCGATCAGCTTCCCGCAGATTTCCGCAAGGCGCTCAACGACAGCTTTCCGGGTGCGGGAGATGCGTACGTTCCCATCGATCCGCAGAACTGGACGATCATCACCGACGGCATGGCTGCGGTAACGGAGCCCGCGTATTTTCACACTGCCGGTTCGGCGCATCTCGAGGGCATCGATATTGCGGGCAAGACGGGGACCGCGCAGCAGATGAGCCACGCGGCGCTGGAAAAGACCGGCAAGGGAAAGAGCACGTATCCGAACGTATGGTTTGTCGGCGTAGTGCCGCGGCGGAATCCGGAGCTGGTGGTTTGCGTGCTCTGGCAACAAGGCGAATTCAGCTATTACCCGGCGCGGCTTGGGGCCCAGGTGATTGCAGCTTACGTGAACAAGAAACGCCGCCTGGCCGGCAACCTGCCGCCGGAGAAGGCATCAACAACCACGCCAGCTAAGCCGGTTGAAGTGGGTGCAGTGTGGACTACGCCCAATCCCGGCGCGCAGAATAACGCAACCAAAGTTACGGGCGGGCACTTCTATGTTGATGGTCACGGGGTAGTGGCGACGAACAATGAAACCGCGAAGCCGTCGCCGCCGAATACTCGGGCAACAAAGCCGGCGTCGCCCCAATCGCAAACTGCATCAGCCTCCTCGAAGCCACTCACTCCCCTACCAGGCGCTGCACAAGTTGCGGCCGCATTGCCCGCGCGGCGGAAGGAAACCCAATAGCCGTGCGCCGCTTCCTGAGTTTTCGCGATTTCGATTGGGGCTTGCTCCTCATTGTGCTTGCACTCTGCGGTTTTTCGCTCCTTGAGGTCCACTCCACCACCATGCACACCCGGTTCGCCAGCTTTGAAAGCAAACAGATGCTGTTCATTGCCGGCGGCGTTGTTGGCATGTTCATTCTGGCCAAAATCGACTATCACCGTCTGCTCGACTGGGCTCCCTGGGCTTACGGAATCTTCCTGGTTTCGCTTGTGCTCGTCAAAGTGGTCGGACACAAAGTGATGGGCGCGCGGCGCTGGATCGCCATCGGTCCGATCCAGTTCCAGCCTTCAGAATGGGTGAAGCTGGTGCTGGTTCTCGCCATCGCGCGCTATTTTGCCAATCTCGGTGCCCGCTACCTGACATGGAGTGACATTTTCAAGGCGTTTGCCCTGGTCGGCATTCCCATGGTCCTCGTCCTTATTCAGCCTGACCTTGGCACAACGCTCACCTACACGCCCATTCTGGTTGCGGGGCTTTTCCTGGGCGGCATCAACTTCAAGCAGGCGGCAATCCTTATCACCTGCTTTCTGGTTCTCGCCGGCGGCGTCTGGTCGAGCGGAAAGCTCCTGAAGCCTTACCAGAAGGCTCGCCTGACCAGCTTCATTAACCCGGCAAACGATCCGCGCGGCTCCGGCTACCAGATCAACCAGTCCCTGATTGCCGTGGGTTCCGGGGGCATTTGGGGCAAGGGAACGGAAAAAGGAACCCAGACACAGGGGTACTTCCTTCCGATTCCCTACACCGATTTCATCTTTGCCGCTTTCAGTGAAGAGCATGGCTTTGTGGGCGCAGCGTTTGTGCTACTGCTATACTTCCTAATATTGATGCGTTTGATTCAAAACGCTCAAACAGCCGCTGACCTGCCCGGAGCCCTCATTATTATGGGAATCGTGGCTGTGTTGACCTTTCAGATTGCGGTCAACGTAGGCATGGTCATAGGGTTTATGCCCGTCACCGGAATCCCTTTACCTTTAATGAGTTACGGTGGATCTTCGGTGTTGTTCACGTTCTTGGCGCTGGGTGTGGCAATGAACGTCCGCATGCGCCGGTTCGTCAACTGACGCGCCCATACCTTCGAGCCTCGGCCGCGGAAGTCTGGGTGTAGTCCCAAGCAAGATCAAGCTCTTGCGACACGGAGCGAATTGGGTTCGCACGAAACCGCAAGAGAAGGAATTTGAAGTATTACGCCGGCAGGATCCCGATGGATCGCGACCGGCAGGATTGGAACATGAGCACGCAGAGACGGGAAGTGCGCTCAAGCCTTGCGATGAAGATTGGTCGCATCGCCGCGCGCCTCGGTTTACGGCTCTTTCGCAGCGAGGGCCGCGCGAGCGGATCAGAAGCAAGCTTCTGCTGTTTGCCGGCACATAACCTCGCCAGCGACGCCGTCAGCCGAACGGCCCCTCCGGAAGGTCCGGAATGGGTGGCCACAAACTCTCTGCAAATGGATCACACCGACCAACAGCCTGTTCGGCTTGTCCTTCAGGACACTCGCCCTGGTTCGACCCCCCTGGCTCAGGCCGTCGCAAGGATTCCGTTAAGCCATCGCTCTCCGGGTTCTCCGCCCGTCCATCTCCCTGTCGTGTCTTCGCGTTTCCATCGCGCCTTGCCGTGTGCTCCGGCTGCCCAGTGCCGCCGGACGGAAAGGTACGATGGCAAAAGAGATTTGTATTTCCAGCACGCCGCATGAGACGCGGCTTGCGATTCTAGAAGACGATCAACTCGCGGAAATCTACTACGAACGCGAAAACGAGTACACCCTTGCGGGTTCCATTTACAACGGGCGCGTAACGCGCGTTTTACCCGGCATGCAGTCGGCATTTGTCGACCTCGGCCTGGAGCGCGATGCGTTCCTCTACGTCACTGACTTTATCGAGCTCGAGGATCAGGAAGAGACCGACGAGCTGGAGCGGGCTGCGTCTACCGGGCAGGCTCCGCGCGAGATTCATCACAGCCAGGAACGAAACGGCGGACGCAACGAAGAGCGCGGCCAACGGAGCGGTCAGCGCCAGGATGCGCAACCCGCACCTCCCCGGCCCGTGGAAGAGATCGAGAGAACAGCTCCCGCACCTCAGACACCGGCGGCGGGGCCGTTTGAGCCGGGAAGCGATCGCGAAGATGCCGGCGGACGCCGCTGGCGTGGACGCAGACGCCGCCGCGGCGGCCGCGGGCAAGAGAGTTCACAAGCGGCTCCTATGGAAGCCGGGCAGGTGAGCGAGGCTTCGTCCGGCTCGCCTGAAACGGAGGAGTTTGCACCAGAGGAGCGTGCGTACCAGCCTCCTCCAACGCCGCGTTCACAGCAGGCCGCGGCGCCCATCGTGCTGCCTGGTGAGTCGTTGTCGAAGTATGGCGGCACGCCCGCACCGGAATCTGCAAAATCCGCAACCGACGCGGCTGTGCCAGCGCGCCGGGGTCCGACATTCAAGCCTTCCACACTTGTTGAGGCGCCACTCACCTGGGATGGCAGCGGCTTGCTGCCAGGAGAATCGCTCTCGAAACATCGCGGACGCCAGGCGGAGCCGCAGGCCGAAACCGACGTTGAAGAGCAGGAGCGCTTCGCCGCCAAGACGGAACTCGAAAGCCCTGAAGAAGAGGCCTTCGAAGAGAGCGAAGAGATGGTTCCGCCGGCAATTCATGAGATCGAGGCGGCCGAAGCGGAAGAGCCGACGGCGGAGTTCGAAGAAGAAACCGTTGCCGCCGCTCCCGCGGAGATTCTCACGGAAGCAGCGTTGCCAGCAGGAGAGAGTATCGCTGCGACTGATCCTGAAATTGGCGGATCGGAATCCGCGCCGCACTTCGAGGAATTTGCCGAAGAAGTCCATGCGTCGGCGGAGGAAACTCCTGAATCGGGATCGGAAGAGCCGAGCGACGCTTCCGCAGCGCATCGCGTCGATCCTTCCGCTCCGAGCGGGTTTCGGCTCTTCGGCTTCGGCGGCAAAAAGAAGAAGGACGAGGCGGGCGGTGAGACCGCGACAGGAACTGTATCCGCAGCGCCAGTTTCGACCTACACTCCCGGCGCAGGCCATGTGGAAGAAGAAGTGATTGAGGGCGAGGAGTTCGACGCGCCCCATGCGCATCGCCACAAGCCCGAGGTGCACGACCTCGACGACTACGAAGAACAGACCCTGCCCAGCCACCTTCGCACCGGCGATCTGGGAGAGATGCTGCAGGAAGCGCATCTCGATCACCGTATCCAGATGGACCTGGACGACAAGGGGATCGAGGAAGAAGAGTTCGAAGCAACCGAAGAGGGAGAAGGAGCGCCGGCGGGAACACAACCAAGACCAGGCCACGATCGCCGCCCACGAGGGCGCCGCGACCAGCGCGGCCGCGCCATGCAAGGGAATCGCCGCGGACCGGCGCGCCGCTCGGCACAGACCTCCGATTTGCCGATCATCAGTGACCTTTTAAAGTCGGGCCAGGAGATTCTTGTTCAGATTGCCAAGGAGCCCATCGCCAAGAAGGGCGCCCGGATTACAAGCCACATTGCGCTGCCGGGACGCTTCCTGGTCTTCATGCCTACGGTGAGCCACGTCGGCGTAAGCCGCAAGATTGCCTCCGACGAGGAACGTCATCGCCTGAAGCGGATTTTGACGCACGAACGCGGCGAGTCATCGGGCGGATTCATCGTGCGGACCGCGGCCGAAGGCGCATCGGAAGAGGAGCTACGCGCCGACCTGCGCTTCTTGATGAACCTGTGGGCTGAGATCAAGCAGCGCTCTGAGCAATCGAAGTCGCCCGCGCTCATCTACCACGATCTGTCGCTCATCGAGCGCATTTTGCGTGACCAGGTGAGCGAGAACTTCTCGTCGATCTGGGTCGATTCGCAGGAAGATTACGAGCGCATCGTTCGATTCCTCAATCGCTTCTCGCCGTCGCTCGTCCGCCGCGTGAAACTCTACACCAAAGACATTCCGCTGTTCGAGCACTTCGGCATCCAGGATGAAATCTCGAAGGCATTGCGGTCCAAAGTCTGGCTCAAGTCCGGCGGATCGATCGTCATCAACCAGACAGAAGCTCTTGTCGCGATCGACATCAACACCGGAAAGTATGTCGGCAAATCGGCACGGCTTGAAGACACGATTCTCAAGACGAATCTCGACGCGGTGCCTGAAATCGTGCGGCAGATCAGGCTGCGCGACCTGGGCGGCATCATCGTGATCGACTTCATCGACATGGACGAGCGCAAGAACCGTTTCAAGGTAATGGCCGCG
Source organism: uncultured Acidobacteriaceae bacterium (assembly GCA_963834565.1). Classification (GTDB taxonomy): domain Bacteria; phylum Acidobacteriota; class Terriglobia; order Terriglobales; family Acidobacteriaceae; genus Telmatobacter. The sequence continues at coordinate 512,307 of CAWICF010000001.1, forward strand.
CTCGAAGAAGCGCTGAAGAGCGATCGCGCGCCAACGAAGGTTCTGCAGTTCAACGATTTTGGACTGGTGGCGATCACGCGCAAACGCGTGAAGCAGTCACTAGAGCGCACGTTGAGCGTCCCCTGCCCCACTTGCCAGGCGACCGGCATGGTGAAGAGCCCGAGCACCGTGTGCAACGAGATCTACATCGAGATGCGCAAGATGCGGAAACACTTTGAAAACGCCGACGTCATGGTCCGCGTGCATCCTGAGACGGTGAAGATTCTCAAGTCGAACGGCAACCGCTGGCTCAACGATTTCGAGGAACTCATCGGCAAGAATGTGCTGGTGAAGAGCGACCCCACGCTGCATCCGGAGCAATTCGATATCCAAGGCTAAAGGTGGCAGGCGAGCGAGTCAGCCGAAGGCCGGGGCGGGTGCTCCGGCCTTTGTTTTTTCGGCTCGCTCGGCGCCTCGGAGGACAAGCCGGCCGCTATACCGGGAGGCCCTATCCTCATGAAAACCAAAGCCTCCCTTTTCAGGAGGATTGCATCCCACAGATGGGGACAAGAACAGGGATCACTGGACAACCTACGGCCTCATTCGGTGTCTAAATCAATGAACGGCGTAATTCCCCGCAAGTTGAACAAAATTGGATGTTTGAGGTGGTTGCTATGTCACTTCCCTTTTGGAAGCCGTCGATGAGGCAGGTCCTTTTGTCTACGGCTGCGCTTTTGGTTGCAGCAGGTGTTGCAAGCGGGCAGTCAGCAACTTCAGCAGATTCATCAAGCACTTCTGGCTTCTCTTCGAGCCAGGCAGGCCTGAGCGGCTCAGGTTTGCAATTGGCAGAGTATGCTCTGCCCGAGGCCCCCGATCCAGGCGGTTCGTCAGCCGCGGGCGGTGGAGGTGGCCAATATGGAAATGGCGGGAACGGCAGCGGTCACGGCTTCCTGCACAATCACAGCTGGACCTTTGAGGCTGGCGGCGGTTTCAATGCCCCCATCGGCCAGGACACCAACGAATCCGGCGTGGTCTCCCAGGGCTCGATACCAGTGATCACGTGGGGCGGAAACTTCACTGGCGGCGGAGGCCTGCGCTTCAACAATCGGTTCTCCGTGCTCGCCGAATATCAGTTCATCGACGACAAGCTACCGGGGGTTTTGATTTCGGATGTAAATACCGCTACGGGCGGAACAGCCGGCATCACAGCCGGCAACACACATATCAACTCGATCACCGGCTCTCCGGTTCTTGACCTCACGCCCAAGCGTTCCAATGGCGGTTATGTGGTGGGAGGTTTTGGCTGGTACCACAAGTCAACCAACTTCCAATCGCCTGAACCCGAGTTCAGCTATTACGGTGAATACTACGAGAATGTCACTGTGGCCTCGTTCACCTCGAATCAGTGGGGCCTAAACGGCGGAGGAGGTCTCTATCACCGTTTTGGAGGCAGCATGTACGGCGACAGCTCCCATACCGAGGTCTTTGCCGAGGCACGCTACTTGTACATTCACACGCCGCCCTCCTCACAGAGCAACGGCCTCGGCACCACCTCGTTGATTCCTGTTACCGTGGGTATTCGCTTTTAGAAAACCACGCGGGAACTCCGGTGTTGACGCGGCATGGCGCCTTTTAGGTCCGTGCCGCACATACCGCACAATCGCCCAGGCTTTAGTCAAGAGGGCGAGCTTTTCCGAAATTCGATTTCCGCCAAACGCTGCCAGCTACCAGCAGCTTCCCCGGGCCAACAACTCCGATTGACGGCTTTTCGGCCGGGTGCTCCATGCATGAGCGCCTTGGGCATCTAACCTGTGAAGGCAACGCCTCTAAAGCGTTATCCCAACGCTTGCGCGATCGCAGGCTCTGCAGATGTCCGCTCGCCGGCAGGGCGGCGGCGGCGCGCCGCATCAGGCTGCCGCTGGGCATTTCTGGGTCTTGCGTTCAGCGTGCTTTTGGCGGGGTGCAATGCTCAATTCAAGCTTGGTGAACCGCAACCCCAGCCACCGGGTCCAGCGCCCCCCACAAGTCCGCCTCCGACTACCGGCCAGAGTGGATCTATTTTTATTTCGCCACAATATGTGGCGCTTGCGCCGGGCCAGACTGCGCAGTTTACGGTGACGGGAGCCGGTGGAGCGCAGACGGAGTGGCTGGTGAACGGAGCGCAAGGCGGAAACACCGCGTCGGGGACCGTCAGCAGCAGCGGCGGCTACACTGCGCCGGCATCTATAGCGCAGAGCCAGAACGTAACGGTAACCGTGGCGCTCGCAGGATCGCTGCAGCAAAACTATGCCACAGCGGTCGTCTCGATCATCGCGCCTGCCGTGGTCACCTGCCCATTTGAAGTTGGGAATCCGCAGGTAGCGCGCTACTCGCTTTATCTTCCCGCCCCCGGAAAGATGGATGTGCAGTTTGGGACTACGGCGAGCTACGGACTGAACACGTGGCAGGTTCCCACGCCTTCAGCCGACGGCGGCGATGTGCAGATCTATGTGGCTGGAATGCTGGGCCAGACGCTCTACCACATGCGCGCCCAGGTCACGCTCAACAATGGCGCCACGTACAACGACGTGGATCACACCTGCATGACGGGCATGCCGCCGGTAACCTCCACGGTGAACGTCACCACGGCAAGCGGAGCCACACCTCAGGCCGGCATCGAATTGTGGAATACTCTCCTGCCCCCGACAGACACGCAAGCCTTTGCCACCGACCTCAGCGGCAATGTCATCTGGACCTACACCTTTTCGCATACGCCCACCGACTACCTGCAGGGCATTCAACTGCTGCCCAACGGCAATATGTTGATGCTCATCTCGTATCTCTCTTCGGTGACGACGCCCCAAAGCTCCAGCGTAATCAATGAGATTCGCGAAATCGACCTCGACGGAAACACCGTCAGCAGCCTGAACATGAATTCATTGAACCAGAAGCTGGCCGCGGGGAATTTTCGCGATGCGGAAGGCAATCTTTATCAACTCAGAAGCTTCCATCATTCCGTACTCGCGCTGCCGAACGGGCACATGGTGCTTTTGGCCACTTACTTGAGGCAATTCAGCAATCTGCAGGGTGAAACGGGCCCCACTACCGTGGTTGGCGATGCGCTGGTAGATGTGGACCAGAACCTTAGTCCCGATTGGGTATGGAATGCCTTCGACCATCTCGACCTCAACCGGCGCCCAATGAATTTCCCTGACTGGACGCACTCCAATGACCTGTTGTACTCCAATGACGACCACAATCTGCTGCTTTCGATGCGTCATCAGAACTGGATTATCAAGATCAATTTTCTCGACGGCACAGGCTCGGGAGCGGTGATGTGGCATCTGGGCGAGGGTGGCGACTTCAAGCTCGAAGATGCGACAGATCCAACCGACTGGTTCTACGCGCAGCACGGCATGAACTATTTCACGCCCAACACCGCCGGCGTCTTTCGAATCGGGGTGATGGATAACGGCAACGACCGGATTTTCCCCACGGGCCAGGTGAAATGCCCTTCTTACTCGTCGGCCAATCCGCAATGCTACTCGACGATGCCGCTGCTTGAGCTGAATGAAAGCAACATGACGGCAACCATGATTGTGCATTACGTTCGGCCAGACACCGACTTCAGCTTTTTCGGAGGCAACGCCGAGCTGCTCGGCAATAACGACATGGAAGTGGATTTTTGCGCGCCGGCTTCGGGAGCCATCGTGCAGGAATTGAATCCTAACGCTTCGCAAGTTGTATGGCAGGCCACGACACCGGGCGCGGACCAGTTCCATGCGTTCCGGCTGCCAAGCTTGTATCCGGGAGTGCAATGGTAGAAGAGATGGAATCTGTGCGGATTGGAATTCACCAGCGCTTCGGCTCTTCCTCTGTCGGCGTCCCCACATCTCCTCGGTCAATGCGCTGGAGAAATGCGCGCGCCAGCTTACGCTCGCCGGGGTTGCTTTCGCCGTGAATTGTGCACAAATCAAGAAACTCATCGCAGAGGGCGCTGCGCTCGCTTTGCTGGGCGAGAAGCTGCTGCAGGGCAACGGCCAGTTCGCGAAGGCGCGCCGCTTCAGGCCAGTCTTTCTCTGGATCGTTCAAGTCCATCGGCTCGGCGAAGAGGCCTGTCCGGCCATGCGCGCATTCTTCGAGGCACGCGATGAGCTGATCGCTGAAGGCGCTGACCAGCGATTCAAGCTGCTCGGAAGGCAATGCGTCGCGGGGATCCATGGGTCCTCATTTGTGAGCCTGCAGGACAACCCAGCTTTATCGTAGGGCACCGGCGCGGGCCAGCAGGTCAGCGCGACAGCCCGGCACCGCCCCTACGGGGCTTTCACCTGTTTTCATTGACAGTTTCCCCACGCTGAAGCGCGGCGCTAACAACCGCTGCGCCTCCGGCGCGTAGGGGCTGCGAGGGTGGGGCAACTGGCAAGGCCATTTCGCCCTAACCGTGCTCCGCTTTGCATCGTGCAGCACCCAGGCAGGCGCGGGTCAGAAGACTGGCGCTATTTCACATGCATCGCCGCTTCGACTTCTTCAGGCGTATGCGGAAGCGAAGCGTCGAGGTCGATGAGCTTGCCATCGGCGCCGACAAGAAAATCGCACTCGATGCGCACCCCGAGCTTCTCTTCGGGGATATAGATACCCGGCTCAATGGTGAAGACCATTCCCGGCTTGAGCACTGCGGGGTACTTGGCTGGGTCGTGCACGTCGATCCCCATCATGTGTCCCAGGCCGTGCAGCCAGTACTGGCCGAGCGGCTGACCGTGCAGATCTTTTCCGTGCGTGTTGATGTAGTTGTAGGCCACGGTGTCGAGCGAGTTTGGATCGAGGCGGTCGCGATCGTTGATGGTCGACTTGCTGGCGACGAATGCGTCGATGGCGGCTTTTTGGGCGCCGAGCACAATGTTGTAGATCTCACGCTGGCGCGCACTGAAGTGGCCGCTCACCGGAACGGTGCGCGTGATGTCAGCCGCGTACATCGAAAACTCGCATGCCGCGTCGACAAGCAGAATGTCGCCGTCCTTCATCGTGCGGTCGTTAGCCGAGTAGTGCAGAGTGGTGGAATTGATTCCCGAACCCACAATCGGCGCGTAGCTTGGCCGCTCGCAGCCATTCTCCATCCAAACGGCCGTCATGCCGCCGGCAACAGCGCGCTCCGTCATGCCCGGCTTGACCCACCACTGCATCATGACGCGCTGGCCGAGAATTGATGCTGCGGATGCTTTCTTGATGAGTTCAATTTCGCCGGCATCTTTGACCATGCGCAGTTCACCGATTGGATCGGCGACATTGCGTGGACGCGGCGGTGCGCTGTCTCCGAGAACCGTCGCCGTAAAGCTCAGCAGAGCTGTGGCGGCGGGTGAGTCGGGCTGCGTCCACAGATTGTTAACGAGACCGCGATCGGCTGTCAGAAGTTGACTGAGTTCAGCTGGAAGCGCGGTCATCGGCTCAACGGCATCGACGCCTGCGGCCTGCGCCGCCCCGGGTGTAGCCGCGTCCATTTTGACGCCGGTGTACTTTTCCATGCGCAAGTTACGCGCCGGCAGAAAAAGGATCTCCCGGTAACTGCGCGGCGTGACTGCATGCGGCGCGTCCGCTTCAATGAGCAGCGCCGCTCCCGGCTCCGTCCAGCCTGTCAGATAGTAGAAATCCGAATCCTGCCGATAGGGCATGAAATCAAGCTGCGGCTCCTCAGCCGCAAAAAGCACAGCCACGCCCGTCTGCAGCCGCGCGGCCAGTGCGACACGGCGGCCTCGGTACGCGCTTGCCGGCTGCTTTTCAAGCGCGTGGAGCGGGGCCAGCGACGGAGCCACGATGAGCAGACTGAGGGCAAAAGAGCAGCAGGAATTCATCCCGCTATTTTCACTCCTCGAACTGTGCCGCGCCAAGGAAATCGGCAAAAGATGTGCAGAACCTGGCAGATTGACGAGCCCGGATTGGGGACAAGCAAGATCGCGCGTTAGCGAATTGAGGCGAACGGAAGCAGCGGCTGGCCAATCCAGAAGCGATTTACCAGCCGGGTGAGTGCACCGGGCGCACGGGCCGCGAGGCGCGCCTGGGCTTCATGCCAGGGACCAGTGAATCGCAGAGCGCGTGGGAGCCTTGAGTAGATACCGGGCAGACGTCGACGAGCGCGGTCTGCAGCAGTTTGCTCCTCGACGCCGAACTCGAGAGCAAACTCGGCGCGAAGCCTCTCGGGAAGCCACTCGGTCGTCAGAGCTCGATACCAGAACGGCGGCTTGATCCACGAGCCAGCTCCACTGAGCAGACTGTGGGCCATCGCACGGGCCGATTCACTGACGCCAAGCACTTCGGACGCGTGCATCTGCCGGTTATAGTCTGCAAAGGCCTGCCAGGATTCGGGGAGTGCCGCGGCCGGAATACCGAAGAGCCCGGCGAGAGTTCTGGTTTCCGAGTAGTACTGTTCGCGGTCAGTCGTTGTGAGCGGACCGAGAGCACATTCATAGGCCAGCACTGCGCTCTCGACGAGAGTCGCATAGACCCAGCGCAGAGCGGCGATCTCGTTGGCCTCATAGTGCGATCCGCGCTGCCAGCCGGCAACATCTTCAGGCAGCTCGCCGCGAATGGTTGTGTGCATGGCATAGAGATGCCGCGCCGCGGCCAGCGCCTGATCGAGCGTACCGAAGATCATCGTGAAGACGATGCGAAAGGTGTTGTGGAAGCGCTTGATCGGGTCATTCAGAAGCGAAGAGTGCTGTGCAAGCGCAGTCGCAACCCACGGATGCGCAAGTTGCAGCAACGCCGCTCGGCCCGCACCCAGGAAGAGTGCCGACTCGCGGTTGATGCGCCAGCTCATGGAATCAGTGCCGAAGATGCCGGCGCTGCGATTTGCCGTCCGGGCTGCGACCGAGGCCAGCAAAGCTTCGCTGTCACCGGGAGAGACAAGCTCGCTGAGGTGATGGCTCGATTCCCAGCTCGACCCTCGGCCCGATTCTCGACTCGACGGTGCGTTCATGCCTTGATTAGACAGCTTTGGTGCGCCGGAAGTATCGGCGCGAATTGTTGTTCATCCCTCAAGGCCACAGATACGAATGTTCGCTAAGGCTTGGACGCAGGCGCAGCCTCAGGCACATCAAAGAATCCGATGTGCAGCTCGTCTTTCGGAACGAAGTTGGTCACGTGAACTTGAAAGCGGTCGGCATCAAGCTTTTCGACCGGCGCGCTCTGCGGTGAACAGAAGCTCACGACCGCATGCGAGTTCTCGAAGATCGCCTTGCCCCGATCGACGATCAGGGTGAAGTCCTCGATGGGCTGCTTCCAGGTGTTGGCGGTTGTCAGGATGAAGTCGACCCAATGGGGATGGGCGAACTGGCCGGATTCCGGATCGCCGGCTTCTGCCCGGTCGATGACGCTGTGCAGAAGTGATGGATCCGGGCAGAACTCCTCCGCGAGTTGCATGTCTTCGCGTGCGTATTTCACGCTGTCAGCATCTCCGGCCGGTTGCTTGTGCTGGAGCACATTTTGCAGTGTCTCGAGTGGCATCAGCTCGAATCCTTCAACCGGCGTGTATTCGTGCCGGATGTGGACGGTGGAGTGAGCGGGAAAGGTCTGCATCCAGTGGTATTGCAAACGGACGTCCCATAGCCCCCAACCATCTTCCGCATCGTAGAGACCGAGTTGCGCCAGGCGCTTCTGCTCAGCCTGCGGCAGGCGCTCTATGTCGGGCGTATGAATTGCCGGATTCGTTCCGTCGGTTTCGTTAAGATGGCCGAAAGACGCAATGTCGATCTTGTCGGCGGTCAGAATCGCGGCGACATCCTTCCCGTTCAATGTGGCCTTGGCCTCGGTTTGATAGGCGACGCTCTTTCCATCGATAAAGAGCTTGAAGTCGGAAAACGATGCCTCGGGAATTGAAGGACTGTCGGGCCCGTAGGTGTACGGCGGCACGGGAAACGCCACTTCTGTCGTCACGGCTTCATTAGTGTCGTTGCGGAAGTCGTAATCGACAATCACCTTGTCCGGGCTGATGCGCAGCACCTCTTTGGCCATCACGATGCGCGTCTCGCGGCGCGACACCAGTCCGCCTGCAGCAATTGACGCCGCACCATCGTCGGCGAATGCGAGCGCCGGCAAGAAAAGTGGAGATAGTGCGGCAACGATTGCTGCGCAAGCCGGTATTTTCGGATTCATGGCCGGAAGTATCGCACTACCATCAAGCTTCGGCAATCCAGGCGAGTAGGCCCAGGCTGGCCTAAACGCCTCGCGAGAGGTTGAATTTCCGGGGATTTAGCCGTATTCTAGTGAGGCAGACGCGTTTGTCCGCCAGGTGTTCCGTGGGGTTACCGGCTGGCGGAGAGATGAGTGGGCTTACGGCCCACTTTTTATTTGGGGCAAATTCAGGGGTTGCGCACAGTGCAACTTTGGCGCATAACCCATCAAGAATCAGCCACCTGCGAGTGGTGTGGCAACAGGGTTCCCGGCCAGCGGATTTTGCCGGCCGGGGTGAAAGTACGATGGCGGTCAAGCTGGAAGAAATACGGGCGGCAGCGGAACGAGTGGCTGCCTCGCATGGACTCGACGTAGTGGATATCGAGTTCGTTGGCCCTGCGAAAGAACGGACCCTGAGGGTATTCCTCGAGAAGAATGCCGAGGGCCGGGCGCAATTGAAGGCAGCAATTGCTGCGGCCGGAAGCAGTGAAAGCGCAGAAAACCTGCCGGTACGGCTACGCGAGGGAAAACTTACCATCGAGCAGCTTTCCGGCGTGACTCACGAAGATTGCGTCGCTTTCAGCCGCGATTTTGGAGTCTTGCTCGATGTGGAGGACCTGGTTCCTGGCGCAGAGTACACTCTGGAAGCGAGTTCGCCGGGTTTGGATCGGAAGTTGAAGCGGCCGGAGGAATTTGACCGGTTCGCAGGTTGCCTTGTGAAGGTGCGCACCTTCGAGCCGATTCGCAATAACCGGCATTGGCAAGGAAGGCTGGTTGCCGGAACGGAGAGCACGTCCGAGACCGGAAAAATTACGATCGACCTGGCGGCGGTAAAGCAAAACAGCAAGAGCCGCAAGGCGGGCGTGAATCAGGTTGAGATCGCGCTCGGAAATATCGAGCTAGCGGAATTGGTTCCGGAGATTTGACGAACCAGGGAACAGGCAACAGGGATTAGGGAACAAGAAGCAACAGGCAGTGGAAAGAATCGACCGCTGGTGTTCCCTGAGTTAAGACAGAAATCATCAGCATGCGGCGTAAAAGATTGCGCCGGAGAATTGAAGAGAGTCGGCAGTATGGCAACCAGTGCTTTGTATCAAAGTATCGAACTCCTGAGTTCGGAAAAGGGCATCGATCCCGGCATCGTTGTCGGTGCAGTTGAAGAGGCTATTGCCCTGGCTACGCGCAAGTTCTACAAGACCCAGGAAAACATGCGCGGGGAGCTGAACAAAGAGACGGGCGAAATCACCGCCTACATCTACAAGACAGTAGTAGCGAACGACGATGAGGTCGAGGACCCTGTCAACCAGATCACGCTGGAAGAGGCCAACGAGATGGCTCCCGGCGTGGAAGTAGGCAGCGAGATCCGCATCTATCGCGATACCAGCCCGCTGGGCCGCATCGCTGCGCAGCTTGCCAAGCAGATCATCTTCCAGAAGGTGCGCGAAGCAGAGCGCGATACCGTCTTCCAGGAGTATGCGCATCGCGAAAAGGAAGTGCTGAACGCGACTGTGAAGCGGATCGAAGGCCAGGACGTGATCTACGACCTGGGCAAGGCCGAGGCGCGCTGCCCCAAGCGCGAGCAATCGCGGCTTGAGCAGTTCAGCGTGGGCGAGCGCGTGCGCGTGGTGCTGCTGAAAGTAGACCGCGCGGCCAAAGGCCCGCAGGTCATCGTTTCGCGTGCGGCGCCGGAGCTGGTGCAGAACCTGTTCCAGTCCGAGGTGCCTGAGATTTACGACAACACCGTCGTGATCAGGGCCATTGCGCGCGAGGCTGGTGAACGCACCAAGATTGCGGTGCAAAGCCGCGACAAAGACGTGGATCCAGTTGGCGCTTGCGTCGGCATGAAGGGTATGCGCGTGCAGTCGATCATCCGCGAATTGCGCGGCGAGAAGATCGACATCATCGAGTATTCCGACGAAATCACGACATTCGCCGAGAAGGCTCTGCAACCGGCCAAGGTAAGCCGCGTATCGATTACTGACCTGACCGATAAGCAGCTGGAAGTGATCGTCGATGACACGCAACTCTCCCTGGCCATCGGCAAGAAAGGCCAGAACGTGCGCCTCGCGGCCAAGCTGCTCGGCTGGAAGATCGACATCAAGAGCGAGGAAGAGAAGCGCCAGGAAGTCGAGCAGCAGATGCAGGCTCTGGCCGGCGCTCCGACCACTCCGATCGAGCAGGTGAGCGAATTGGGCGAAGGCATTATCCAGAAGCTCGTGGCTGCCGGCATCACGACGGTGGAAGGTTTAGCCGACATGACGCCCGAGCAGCTGGAAGAGATTCCGGGCATCGGCGAGAAGACTCTGGAGAAGATCTCAGTCGCTGTGCGCCACTATTTCGGTCATTTTGAAGAGGGCGAAGAAGGCCGGCCTGCGGCAACCGAGCAAGCTGAATCGGCTGAGGGCGAAGCGGAAGTGGCGACTCCCGATGCCGCATTGGCGACTTCAGAAGCTGGGGCCGAGAACGCGGCCGAAGTTCTTGAAGAAGCCGAGGGCGGCACTGCCGAGCGAGCGGAAATCGAAGAAAACGAGCTCCAGTCTGCCGGCGAAGCAGGCGAGGCCCTCGCCGAAGAAGTGGAAGAAAGCCAGAACCTGACAGCGGCAGAATCGGCGGTTGAGGACGTACCGGCTGCCGATGCGGAAGTGACAAAAGAATTGGAAGAAGAAGAGAACGAGGCGAAAACCGAGGACGGCGCTTAAGATGCACGGCGCTGGACTTGGTTCTTTGAACGAAAACGGAAATTCGAGAAGCGGCCATTGCCGAGAGGTGCTTATGAGCAGCTAGGCGGACTTGGCAGCAGGTTGTAGTGAAAAGAGGCGGATGAGCAAGGTTCGTATCAACGATCTGGCACGCGAATTGGAAGTAAAACCGCGCGCAATTATCGACGTTCTTCCTGAGCTCGGCATAGCTGGACCAAAGACCCATTCCAGCTCGCTTGAAGGGGACGAAGCCGAAAAAGTGCGCGCGCGTTTATCGCAGGATTCGACTCCTGCTGCGCACGGGGGTTCTGCATCTTCGCGCCACGCGGCACAAACCATCGTCCCGAAGATTGACCTGTCGCACATCTCCAAGCCTGGCGATGTGTTGAAGGCAGTGCTGGCAAAGAAGCACGAAGAGGAAGAAGGGGCGCGCCATCCGCATCTGCCGGCAAGGCCTGCAGCCGCTCCTCCAGCCAAACCAGCCGCGCCAGCAGTACACGCAGCGGCAGCCGTCGCGCCTGCAGCACCAGTGAAGCCCGCAGCGCCGCCTGCACGTCCAGAACCGCGCAAGATTGTTCCGCAACCACGGTCTGCTCCGCCAATCATCGCTCCTCCACCTGCGACTCCCGCGATTGCTTCGCGGCCGCCTGCAGGCACTGTCGTCGCCAAGCCGCCCGCAGGCGCAGTTGCAGCCACTCGACCCGTTGTAGTGGTGGCGCACCCTCCCACCAGCGTGGTGGTCAAGCCGCCTGCCGTGCCGGCTGCCCGTGAAGAACAGGCGCGGGCCGTTGAGAAACCGGCAACAAAGCCGCCGGTTGCATCCACTCACGTGGCGCCTTCGGTGTCAGCTGTCCAGGAACCGCCCGCAGCAGAGATAACGGCAGCCGCCGCTCCTGCGCCGGACACGGAATCTTCTGCGTCGCCGGTTCCCGCAATTGCTGCGGAGTCGCCGGCAACGCAGCGCGGCCGGACTCCAGCGCCAGTCGCGCCACCGCCACGCCGCATGGTCATGCCGCAAACCGGCCCACGGCCTGTCTATAAGGCTTCTATCGTTCCTCCAACGGCACCTGCCGCAGCAACCGGCACAGGGTTGCAGCGCGGTAAACCGATCTTCGATCGCAGACCCGCCGGAGGCCCAGGATTCGGGCAGCGTCCGGCGCCTGGAGCCGGCGCTCCCGGCCAGTATGCAGGTGGACCACGCCCCAAGCATCCCACGCGCTCTGGTCCCGGGGGGTTCGCACCTGCTGGCGGCCCCGGAGGTCCAGGCGGCCGGCCAGGTTTCGGCGCACGTCCCGGTTTCGGAGCTCCGCGTCCGGGATTTGGTGCGCGTCCCGGACCTGGGGGCGCGACTGCGCCTCCTGAAGCTGGACGCCCGCAGCGCGCTCCGTCTCGCGGGCGCGGCCGCGGCCAACAGCAATACCCGAAGACCAAAGAAGGCCCGATGAAGGGCTTTGTGCCGCCGCCACGCTATAGCGGCATGCAATACAGCACAGAGCCTTTACCCATCACGCGCGAGATCACCGTCACTGAGGGCATCAGCGTGAAGGACCTGGCAGAAAAGCTCGACGTGCGCGCCAAGGACCTGATCGCAACCCTGATGATGGGCAGCATCTTCGTCACGGTGAACCAATCGCTCGACGCGGAGATGGTGAAGGATGTTGCCGCAAAGTTTGGTGCGGCAGCGAACGTCATCACCTACGAAGAGGAGCTGGAGAACCAGGCAATCGAAGAAGTGCTCGACACCGAGAAGACCGACATGATCGAAGTCGCGCGCGCTCCCGTGGTCACAGTCATGGGCCACGTCGACCACGGCAAGACTTCGCTGCTCGACGCGATCCGCGAGACCGATGTTGCTGCCGGCGAAGCAGGCGGCATCACGCAGCATATCGGCGCCTACAAGGTGAAGTTTGCCAAGGAAGGCTCGCCCGCTCACGGCCGTGAAATTGTCTTCCTCGATACACCGGGCCACGAGGCATTTACCCGGATGCGTGCGCGCGGCGCAAAGGTCACTGACATTGTCGTGATTGTCGTCGCGGCCGATGACGGCGTGATGCCACAGACACTGGAAGCCATCGACCACGCGAAGGCTGCCGAAGTACCGATCATTGTTGCCGTCAACAAGATCGACAAGCCGGAGGCGAATCCCGATCGCGTGAAGAAGCAACTTGCCGATCGCGGCCTGATTCCGGAAGAGTGGGCAGGCGCCGGCCAGGAGGGAACGGTCTTCGTCGAAGTCTCCGCGAAGAAGCGGCAAAATCTCGATCTGCTACTCGAGATGATTTGCCTGGTGAGCGACATCAAGGCGCCCAAAGCAACGCCCGGACGCAAGGCTGTTGGCTCGGTGCTCGAAGCCAAGCTCGATCGCGGCCGAGGCGCTGTGGCTACTGTTCTGGTGCAGGATGGAACGCTGCGGCTGAACGAAAGCTACATCGTCGGCAATACCTTCGGCAAGGTCCGCGCCCTGTTCGACGATCGCGGCCGCGCGCTTGAAGAGGCCGGTCCTTCGACCCCGGTCGAAGTGCTCGGACTCGAAGCCATGCCCGATGCTGGCGACACGTTCCTTGTGGTCGCAGATCGCGACAAGGCGAAGGGCATTGCGACTTATCGCAGAATGAAGGAGCGCGAGGCGCAGCTGGCCAAGAGCTCGCGTGTTTCGCTCGAAGGCCTGTCGGAGCAGATCAGGCAGTCCGGCATAAAAGACCTGCCGCTCATCATCAAGGGCGACGTCACGGGTTCGGTGGAAGTGCTGGCCGACTCGCTGACGCGCATGTCTACCGAGAAGGTGCGCATCAAGGTCATCCACTCCGGCGTCGGATCCATCACCGAGAGCGACGTGCTGTTGGCGACAGCTTCAAATACCATCATCATCGGCTTCAACGTGCGCCCCGAGCGCAAGGCCGCTGAACTGGCGCAACAGGAGAACGTTGAAATCCGCCTGCACTCGATCATCTACGAGCTGCAGGACGAGATTCGCCTGGCCATGATGGGTCTGCTCGAGCCCGCATTCAAGGAGAACTACCTTGGCCGCGCCGAAGTGACCAATATTTTCCGCATTCCGAAGGTGGGAACGATTGCCGGCTGCCGTGTGCAGGATGGCGTCATCCGACGCGATGCGGAAGTCCGCGTGATGCGCGACGGCGAACAGATGTTCAAGGGGAAGATCGGCTCGCTCAAACGCTTCAAGGACGACGCGCGCGAAGTGACCAACGGCATGGAGTGCGGTATCGGCATTGCCAACTTCAGCGACATCAAGGAAGGCGATCTGATCGAGGCCTTCAGCACCGAGAAGATGGCCGCTGATCTGGGCGCGCTGACGTCCGCGAAGGCGTAGGTCGCAATTCGAATCTGGGTCCTGGCTGCAGGGCCCGGATTTTCTGTAGTTATCCTGATCTGATCATTCGGGCTCAGGTAAACAGCGAATCGCCGCACTCTCTGCGGTGTTGATCTTCCTTTCTCCTGATCTGCCGTACAATCTTCGCATTGCTCTGGCGAATGCTTCCTCATGGAGGACTCCGTGCCAACCAGAAACAAAACTCCTCGCTCTTCTTCCGCCAAAGCGGCTACAGCGCAAAAGGCGAAACCGTCGAAGCCAGCAACCGTCGCACCCAAAAAGGTGAGCTCCGGCTCGGGATCAAGCGGCAAGGCGCCGGTAAAGCCGAAGGCTCCTGCTGCGACGACCTACACGCTTCTGACCGAGCCGGACCAGGGCGTCACGGCCATTTACATCCTCATTGCCTCAGCAAAAAAGTCCATCGACATGACGATGTATGAGCTCACCGACATCACGGTGTCAGCGGCGCTCGTCAAGGCCCAGGCCGCGGGGATCCAGGTGCGCGTAATTCTCGACCAGAACGACGAGAAGACAGCCAACACGCCGGCGTACAACCATCTGAACGAGAGTAAGGTTGGCGTTCACTGGGCCAATCCAAAATTCGCGGTGACGCACCAGAAGACCATCACCATCGACCAGACGACCTCGGCGATCATGACGCTGAACCTGACGCCGAACGATTACGAGATGACGCGCGACTTTGCGGTGATCACGAACAATGCTGCCGACGTTGCGGCGATCGAGACGACCTTCAACGCCGACTTCAAGAACGCCAGCATCACTCCTCCGACCGGCGAGAATCTCGTCTGGAGCCCGACGAACTCCGCAAGCGCGCTGCAGGCGCTCATCAACGGCGCCACCCAGTCGCTGCTCATCTCACAGGAGGAGTTCTCTGATACGCAAATCGCAAGCGCGGTCGAAGCTGCATTGAAGCGAGGTGTGTCGGTGACCCTGGTGCAGGAAAATCAGGATAGCAAGTACAACTCAGTTCTGACTCCGCTCAAGCAGGCAGGAGCAAAGATCGCGGTTTATACGTCGACAGACGCGAAGGCCTACTACATTCATGCCAAAAGCGTATTGGCTGACTACTACACGCCGCAGGCCAAGCTCTTTCTCGGATCGGAGAACCTCTCTACGGATTCGCTCGGCAAGAACCGTGAGCTTGGATTGATCTTCTCCGATGCATCCTGCATGACGGGCGTCTACAACGCGTTGACGGCAGACTTCAAGAACGGAACGCCGTTTTAACCGCGGGATCAGGCAGTGGCTTCGCGCTCCCAAACAGCGGCGTCGAAGGTGTGCCCACAGACGTAGCCTTCATCCTTGTATAACTCGATGGCGCCGGAGTTGGCCTCGGTCACGGTGAGGGAGATTTCAATCGCTCCCAGGCGCATAAAGTGGTATGCGGCCACGTTGAGCAGAAGCCGCGCAATTCCCTGGCGACGGTAGGCCGGGTGCACGCAAACCTGCGTTAGATGGCCGCTTTGCGGGCTTACGCGGGATCCGAGGACGAGAGCGGCCAGTTCCCTGCTGCCTCGCTCAACCACCACGTGCGAAGCCTGCGCAGAGAAATTTCCGCATCCGGCGTAGTGGACGATGTTGTTGAGAAAGCGCATGGAACCGTGCACTGAGCGGTATTGATCGTTGATCAGGCTGTCGGGATGGCCTCGGTAGGCTTCGCTGATGAGCCGCGC
Organism: uncultured Acidobacteriaceae bacterium; assembly: GCA_963834565.1. Classification (GTDB taxonomy): domain Bacteria; phylum Acidobacteriota; class Terriglobia; order Terriglobales; family Acidobacteriaceae; genus Telmatobacter. Next base: position 528,152 of record CAWICF010000001.1, read on the forward strand.
TGCCGGGCCGAGATCGGTCTCGCGCCACGGGCGCAATTCAAGATTGCCCGGCAATTCCGCGTGAGGCGCGCTCCATCGGCCGTGCAAAGGCTGAACGAGGAAGAGACGGCGGTAGATCTTGAATCCCGCATCACCGAACGCTCCGGAGTAAGAACCAGACGGGTGGAGGAGCAATTGCGACTCGATCCGATCGACGTGCGGGGAATTCAGCAGGAGTTCGAAGAGATGCCGGAGCAGCGTTTCCGCGGTGCCCCGGACCGGCTCAACCACACCATCGTTCGACCCCGGCATGCTGGGAATCGCAAAGATGTCGCCAATCACCGCCTTGGTCTCCTCGTAAACACAGAACACGTAGCCGACGACTTTACCGTCAGTGGTGGCCGCAAATCCCGGCAGCATGTGATTGTCGAGATACTGCATGAGCAAACGGGCTGAGGCGCGATAGTCCCAGTGCAGACGCTGATCCCAGAGTTCGCCTTCGGCCTCAAGCACGTTGCGCAGCGCCGGGGCCGCGAAGTGCCTCAGGTCGAGGATTTCAATGGTGGAGTCCAATGCCTGCCTTTCAGCTCGTTTTGCTAGCGCTCAATTGTCTGAAGATCCCTCTCGGCCACTTTGCCACGATTGTGTGTCCAACTGCAAGTTCTCGTGTGAGTTAGAGTAGTTCTCGCTCAGCCGCGGCACTTGCCGGGCCCGAAGAATTTAGCGATTTACTGAGGAAATCGACACCTGGCGGCAAAAATTCGGGCGTGCGCGGAAAGAGTGAATTCTCTAGCGGCTGCCAACGAGATAGACAATCATCCCCTGTTCGGGCCAGTCGATGACCGGCTCATAGTGACGCCCTTCGAGGTATTCATCCAGGTCAGCCTGAGTGTGAAGATCAACGCCGTGACGGCCGGAAACGCGCGCAACCAGGATGTGTTCTTCATCAGGTACGCCGCTTTCGTCATAATTCGCCACTTCGTGATTGCGATAAAACCCAAGCCCGAACTCCACATCGCGCCGCACACGGAACACGGCGACCGTCTCATTGCCGGGCACCAGCTGTGCGATCTGCTGGGCGAGCGGCCGGGCTGAATAAGTCCTGTCGAGCAGGTGGATGACTCGTTTGGTGGACGAGATCTCCCCAACGCCGAAAAATGGCCCCACGCCGTAAAGGAACAGCACAAGCACGACGAGAATCCAGCAGGTGGCCGGGCGCAACCTTGCTACTCCGAAGCCTCTGGTTACGACCAGGATCAAAAGTGCCGCGCCAACCGCGGCCAGCAACGCCGCAGCAATCGCGTGTGCCGGCGGCACCAGTGCACCGTGCGCGACGAACCATGGCAGAAGAAGCACGATCATCGTGGTTGTTCCGCATAGCGCAGCGTGACCGAACAGGATCCAGTGGTTCAGGCCCGGCTTCCGCCGCCGGAAAAGATAATCTCCAGTGAGGATGGTGATCGGTGGAATGGACGGAAGGATGTAGCCGGGAAGTTTGGATTGTGAGAACGAGAAGAACACGACGGGAATAAGCGACCACAGCACAAGAAACTCGGGAAATGCGTCTCCCGGGCGTACCGGCAACGGCTTTCCTGCCCGCGAATGCCGCAATCTCCATTCGGCGACTGACGTTTGAATTCCATCAATCAGCGCCCGCATGGCGATGACCGTCCACGGCATCAGCGCGAGCACCATCACGACCAGGTAATACCAGAACGGTTGTGTGTGCTGGTATCGATCGGTGGCAAAACGTTCGAGATTGTGCTCGAGGAAGAACTCGCGGAAAAAGGTCGGATTCTGATGTTGAACGGCGATGAACCACGGCAGAACCATTGCCAGGTATAGAACTATCCCGGGCCACCACAATGAGCGGTAGAGAATGTTCCACTCCCTGCGCAAAAAAGCGAAGGCAACAATGATGAGGAGCGCGAGAAACGGCGCCACAGGCCCCTTGGCCAGAGTTGCCAGCCCGGTAAAGAAATAGATGTCGTAGAGCCAGAATTTCGAACCGGTTTCGTACCATGCGTACCAACCGAGCAGGCCGATCGCGAGTGGCGCGGCCATCTGCATATCGGTTGACGCTCCACGCGCAAAGCTCATGATTCCCGCACAGGCAACGGTGATCAACGCCGCATCCAGATGGCCGCCAGGCCGGAATCGTCGCATGTGCAGGTAAATGAGCCCGGCCATGATGAAGGCGAACGTGGTGGAAGGCAGGCGCGCGCTCCAGTCGTGCACTCCGAAGTCCTGAAACAGAAACATGGCGCGCCAGTAGTAGAGCGCCGGCTTCTCGAGCCAGGGACGACCGTAGAGATATGGGGTAACACAAGCGCTCAGCTTGCCTTTGAGCGTTTCCGCGGAATCGAAGCGGACGAGCATTTCGTGTGCGATCTGCGCATAACGCGGCTCATCGGCGCCCACCAGGCCCAATCCGTCTCCGCCGAAAACTGGCGTAAGGCCATAGAGCAGGAAGAAGACGCTGAAGGCGAGAAAGACCGCAGCCTCATAGGTAGTGGCCCAGCGGGGAAATTTCCAGCGTGATCGTGGGGACGGTCCCGGACCCGGTGATTCGACGGGATTCTCCATCTCCTCTAATTCTCCAAACGGCGTGCGACAGGCCGCTCATGACGAGACAAGCACTTCAATTTCAAGCAGGGCGGATGTTGGGGGTCGAACCGGGCCTGCACACTTTACGCATTAGCTGGAACGGGAAAAGTCTCCCTGGCCATTCATGGATGTATTAGCCAATCAAGTGGCCGTGCATTGACGATCCACTTTAATCCCCGAAGCCCAGCCGGCATTTCGCCACGGACAAGGCTAACAGATTTTCCAGCATTGCAACGGGAGCTATGGGGAATTGCCATTCATCTCCAGGACCGCCTGTTGCAAGTGGGCCAGAATCTCATCGAGCGCACGCTGCAACGGACCATCAAGCGTGCAGCCAGCGGCATTCTCGTGTCCACCGCCGCCCAGCCGCTCAGCAATCGCTGCTACATTCACCTGGCCTTTGCTGCGCAGGCTTAACCGGACGCCTCCTTCAGGGAGTTCGCGGAGGAACACTGCCGCCTCGACGCTTTCCACGCCCAGAGCAAAGTTCACAATACCGTCGGAATCTTCTTCACTGGCTTGCGCATTGACTACATCTTCGTTGGTTACCCAAAGCCAGGCCAGGCGCCCCTCATGCCTGAGTCTGCCGAGCGCTGTTCCAAGCAGGTGAAGTTTCGATGCAGGTGCGGAAAAATACACATGTTGCGCGATAGCGATGGGGTCGGCTCCTGCCATGACCAGTTCGTGCGCCAATGCAAAGGTGGATTCGCGAACCGATCCGTAGCAGAATCCTCCGGTGTCAGTAAGTACGGTGACATAAAAACAAGTCGCGAGTTCCGGAGTGAGTCTCGCTCCAACTGCACGAGCCAGCCGGTACACCATCTCGCCTACGCTCACGGCTTCGCGATCAATCCAGTTGAGGTGAGCAAAGTCCTGCCCACTTAGATGATGATCGATATTGATCTGGAAGAAATCCTCGAGACCCTGCAGTTTGGTGCGCTGCAAGCTATCGCACTCGAGCAGGATCACCGCGTCGTAAGCACCTTCCACGCGCTGCGTGACGTGAACCTGATCGACGCCGGGCAGCTGACGGTAATGAGCAGGAATTCTGTCTGCCGTCACCAGGTCGGCTCGCTTGCCCATCTGCTGCAGCACCATTCCCAGCGCCAGCATCGATCCAACCGCATCGCCGTCAGGCTGCGCATGCGAGCACAGCAGGAACTTCTTGCCCTGGCGCAGGACGTTCAGAATCTCGGCGATCGAGTTGTCATCCACAGCAGAAAGACCGTCGGAAGGCAGGCTTCGCGTCATCTCGCGGAGCCCGCCAACGGCAGTGTTTTGGAAGCTCAAATTCATTCGGCTATGTAAGCTGAGCGCCCTGTTCGTCCGGTGACTTCGAGTTGACAGGCGCCCGTTGCTCGCCGCGTTTGCCGGTCGCAGAGTGCCTGCGCGATCGATTCATCAGTTCTTCAATGCGCGCCTGGAATCGGCCTGAACGGTCGGCAAGGAAGCACAAATCGGGGACACGCCGGACGCCCATGCGCTCCTTGAGCTCGTAACGGATATAGCCCTTGGCTGCTTCAAGTCCCGCGATCGTGTCTCGCTCTGACTTGGCAATATCCTTGGCGGTACTATCGACGGCTATGTAAACGCGGGCCGATTTCGCGCCGGGATTGAGTGCAACTTCGCTCACATAGCAAAAGTCGATCCGCGGGTCAGAGAGTTCGCCTTCGATCATCGCGCCGATCTCTGTGCGCAACGTTTCAGCCACCCTGTCCTGATGATGCTTCCTTGCTCTGTGCTCCGGCATGGCTCCTCCTCAACCCGCAACTTGACCCGAATAAACCCCCTAAGAATAGCAGAGGAGTCGTTCCAGGCACCTGGCAGGAATCGCCTTTGCCATTACTGAATTGGACGCGCCGAGGGGCTCAGCAGCTACACACCCAGATCGACGGCAACTACTTCATGAAGTTGAATGGAAGGCACGACAACAAAAAGACGATCGCGCTCAACATGGAATGGAACGTCGCGCGCCGCCGTGAGCAGATGAACGCGGCTGACGCGGCGGCCGTTTGGGACGCGGAGCGAGATTTGCTGCCTTGAAATGGGAATGATTTCGCGCACCGGGCCCTTCAGCATCATAGGGTTGGTCAGATTCACCAGGTGAATCGTCATGAAATCCTTATGCTCCCACACAGCCACGTCGAGCACGCCTTTGCCCAGAACGGTGACGGGTGGCGCTTCGTTCGTCGCCCACTCCACCGCATTGCGCAGGAGTTTGCCGTGGTCCGTGCTGAGGACTTGCCAGAAAGTGCGATCAATGTCACCGGGGAAATAGACCACGCGGCCGTTGCCAACCTGCCGCAGGAAGACTCCGGGCTTTTGCGTGCCGCCCGGCCGCGTGAAAACAGATTCCATCGGCAGGTCGGGATACGAAGGCACAATACGCAATGGAGTGAAGCCGTCGCGGTCCACAGGAGTCACATCCACCTGGTTCACCGCGTTGATGATGCGTCCTGAGTCTTCGAATCCGCTGAGCAGCGGGTGATATGCGCCGGATGCTGGATCCTTTTCGAGGTTGAGATAGGAATTGAGCATGTTCTCCTGAACCTTGCCCGCGAAGGAAGCTCCGAACATGTCGCCGAGACCGAAATCTGTCCGCCGCACACCCCACTCGTCGTAGAGAGACGTTTCGTAGGTCGCGACCAGGCCGCCACCCTGCTCGACGAACCCACGCAGGCTAGCGCATTGTGAATCAGAAAGCGCGGCAATGTTGGGCAGAATCAACGTACGGAAAGACGACAAGTGCTCCGCGTCGAGGCAGCGGTCGTTGACCATCTCGAAGGGAATGCGTGCTTCGATAAGTGCCTTGTAGATGCCTAGCGCGGGTTCATCGATTTTCTGGCGTGCATCTTCGCCGCCGTAAAACCATGCGCTCTGCTGCGAGTAGACCAGGCCCACGCGCGCAACGGGCCGGACATTCCTGAAGTACTTCTCGTTGGCGTAATGCCACTGGAAGATCTCTTCAACGACCGGCAGCCAGCGGCGATCGATGAGCTTGGCGTTGAACTTGATAAACCAGGGACGCAGCCCCTGCGCCATGCCGTCCGCAGCCCACATGCGAATCTCATCGCCGTTCTGCACTGAATCTTTCCAGCGATGTTCGTCGTCGATGCCCACATTGAACATGCCGACGATCGCCTTGCTGCCCATCGTCGAACGATATTCCTTTCCGTTCTTGCCGTTGGCCCAGGGAGCCATCAGGCCGCGCCGGCTTTGCCGGTCGGCAACCATCATCGGCGCCAGCTCGCTGATCGTCTTCATGTCCAGATCGCTGAGCGCGCCTCCGCCGGCATTTGCGATGTAGCTCGCATCGGGATTGATCGCGCGAATCTTTTCGTTCCACAAGCGCCAGAGAGCGAACAGCCGCTGCTGGCGCCAGACGATGTACTGCTTCCGCGCAGGATTCTGAGGATTGTTGGTGCGCGGCAACTCGAGGCCTGTCACGTCATGGAAGTTCCGCCTGCAGTGCTCGCAGTAGCACATGCCGCTGCCCGCCCAGCGATTGGTAAAGATGCCGTCGGGCTTGTACTTGCGCATGATTTCTTCGTGCACCGATGTCATGAATTCGAAGTTGTAAGGGCCGAGTGCGCAGGTCTCCCAGTAGCGCGGATCGGAGGGATGGCGAACTTTTTGCCCGCTCGCGTCAACGCGGATCCAATCGGGATGCGCGTCGTAGACCTTCTGCCAGCATGCATGCGAATCAGTGCGGGCGACAATGTTCATGCCCATAGCGCGGCAGCCGGCAGCGAGATCGCCAAATGCATCGCGGTCGCCCAGCCACTGGCTTCGCTGCTGCAAAGGAAGCTCAGTAGGGTAAAACGCAACCACACCGCCGGCGCTTAGGCAGGCGGCATCGGCATGGACACGCTTGAAATAGTCGAGCCAGAACTGCTGGTCGTAGTTGCCGGGATCGTCCTCAACAAACGCGAGTTGCGCCCAGCGCATCGGCCGGTTGTACCAACTGCGATCTTCGGCTGTGGGCTGCGGCGCTGCGACCGCGATTGAAAGCAGGCTCTTCTCTGCGTTTGCCGGCAGCATGCTCGCGGCTGTAGCCAGCGCCGATCCCTTTACAAATCCTCTGCGGCTGCTCATCGCGCGGGCTCCCGTGACTCTGCCATTTGATCATGCGAACCGCGCTCATGAAAACGCAAGTCACCTCGCGGATTACTGCGGTCACGGCGGGAGTCGCACGAAGTTTACACTTTCGATATGCCAGCGGGCGCCGAAAAACGCTGCCGCAAGATTCTGATTCTTGCTATCATCTCTGCAGTTTTCCCGCTTATTCAAACCCATCCCCTCTCGGGCCGCGACTTAATTTCCTGTCCACGCTCGGGCGGGCATGGGCATGATTTCGGATTTTCCAGTGAAACGTTGCAGGAATCTGCATTCGCAGACTGCGAGCCGCTTCGTTCATGGAGTCCGTGTTTAGGAAGTTTTTCGTTGCCTGGTCTCGAACGAACTGACTTACGGGGACATCTGCGCCCGGCAAACGCGAAATTCGGGCGGCGGTGGGACCTCGCCGCCCTCTGTTCGGTTGCGACTGCTTTTCTGGCAGGCTGCGAAGCATATTTCATTGGCATCCCGACCGGCGCGGTCATGGGCCGAATCGGCGTCTACGACTATTCGCCCTCCGTTATTCAATCCGGAACGGTTGAGCAGTTCTGGTGGTGTGGACAGGCACCGAATCCGAACCAGCCTTCGCAAAACACCGACACCATTCAATACGCAACCATCGATCTTGTTACGGGCATCGCCACAAAACCGGTCACAGTGCTGGGCGAAACTCCGGGCGCATGGGACTCGATCTACGTGTGCAATGCGCAAGTGGTGGGTGGCAGCTTCACTAATCCGCTCGGCGACGACCAGACCTACGCCTACGCAATGTATTACGTAGGAACCGCGCTTCACTCGGGCGCGGCCAACAGCATCGGCGTCGCCTTTTCCAACGATGGCGCGCACTGGAAAAAATATCCGCGGCCCGTCATCCTGACTTCCACGCAGGAATATTACGGCGTTGCTCAGCCAGCCCCGTATAACAGCGATCGCAAGTCGGGGATCTGGTTGTTTTATGAGGACAACAACCAGCCAAACGGCGCGCGACATATTGAAGCGACTTCAACAGACGGCGTGCATTTTCAAACCGCGGGCACGCTGACGACAAATGGGATGAACCCAAACTTTCCCTCGGCGAGCTGGGGAGATATCGCCTACGATCCGGTTACGAATGACTGGTATGCCGTTTTCAACATGAACGTTCGAGCCCCCTCGACCACCGGGAATCATGTGGAGCGCGGACAACTCGGCGTGACCTTGTATCGCATTCCCGCAGCATCGTTGCTGACCGGCGCAACTCCATGGGAAGAACTTCATTCGTTCGACACCAACGGAACTGGCAACGAATCGAACTTCATTGCCGGGTTTCTGCGCGATGCGTACGGCAACGTGAACCCAGGATCGTATCCGGCGATCGAGCTGTTCACTTCGATCTCCAATCCGAAGCCGGGCTGGAACACCTCGGGCGGCGACGCTGCAGATTCCGCGACACCGGAATACTGGGACATCGGCGAGGTGAGTTGGAGGCCGAATCAGCCCCTGATGCCCTTGAATCTTTACGCCAACAAATCCGTCCGCGAAGCGACGAGCGGGTGGATCGATCCAAATGGCGGTTTCACGCTGCAATCGACGCTGGCCAACCTTTATGAAAGTCCGCAGCAGGGCGCGACGCTGGCTATTTATGGCTGCAAGAACGGCTCGACAGACTTCTTTGTGTCCACTGACAGCGCCTGTGAAGGCCAGCGAATCCTCGGCATCGACGGTTACGGATACAAGCAACCGCAGGCAGGTTTATCGCTCGTTCCGCTTTATCGGTGCGCGAGCGGCCACGACGACTTTGTAAGCACCAATGCCGAATGCGCAGGCGAGGACGCATCGCCCGTGCTTCTGGGCTACGCGCTTCCGTAGCCTTCGGAAAGATCAAGTTCCGAACTGGCGGAGATGATGATCCAGGTGCTTGTACATCAGGATCGCCCACTCATCGGGCGTCAGAGGTCCGAAAAAAGCATGCGGATGGGCGGTGCAGCCTGAAGGCCCCGCAGCAGCGAACCGGTCAATCAAAGCGCTTAATCGCTCACGCTCAGCCTCAAAGTCCCTTTCGCCGGCTATCTCAAGTTCCTTTGATGTGGGCGAATTGCGCCGCATCGGTTCTTCGTCGCGAACGGCAACACGCTTCACTGCCGGCCCAATGATGCGCCCGATCAACGCGCGGGGAGGGCGGATTTCGCCCGCGGCCATCTCGATCCCTGCCGAGCAGTGCGCCAGCATCTGCGCCACGCTCATCTTTCCCCATTGGTGCGCACTGTCGGGCCGCAATTGCCGCAGCCGCGTCTTGATCTCATCGACGCGCTCCGCTTGGAAGAGATTTCTCGCGTTCACGCCGTGATCCTCCTCGTCTTCGAAGGCAATTGTTATTGAGTCCGTTTTGATCGCATCGTTCGAGACGGGATCACGACTGCGCCGCGCGCTCCAGCTCGGCAAGATCGATCTTTTTCATCTTCATCATGGCTTGCATCGCCTTGGGATGCCGAACCAGGCTGGGAAGCTGCGAGGGTGTTATCTGCCAGCAAAGGCCGAACTTGTCTCTGAGCCATCCACAGGCAATTTCCTCACCGCCTGCAGTCAGTTTTTCCCAGTAATAGTCCACCTCAGCCTGGGTCTCGCAACGCACGACAAACGAAACTGCCTCGTTGAATTTATGGGCCGGTCCGCCGTTCAACGCGGTGAATTTTTGGCCGTCGAGTTCAAAGGAAAGAGTGAGAATGCCGCCCTTTGGACCGGGCGCTTCGCCCGGATTGCGAAGTTCATCGAGACGGCGCGAGTTCTTGAAGATGCTCATGTAGAAGTCGACAGCCTCTTCGGCATTGGAATCGAACCAGAGAAATGGCGTGATGCGGGGAAAGTCCTGAAGTGCGCTCATGGGAATCCACCAACGTAGGGAAATGTTGCCGCAAATCGCGCGGGCAAAAATCGCATCGAGCAGCGTGCAAGCAGTGTTACCATGATTCACTTGCAAAACGCAAGCGAATTGCCTAAGATGCCCACGTGACCAGAAAATCCAGCGCGCCGCACCGTTCAGGTTGCCCGGTGAATATGGCGGTGGAGCTGCTGGGTGACAAATGGTCCTTGCTCATCGTGCGCGATATGATGGTGCGCGGCTATCGCACATTTCGCGAATTCCAACGCTCTGGCGAAGGAATTGCAACGAACATTCTCACGAATCGCCTGAAAAAGCTCGAAGAAGGCGGCATTTTGCTTCGCGAGCAAACGGCACAAGACGGCCGCAGCACGCACTATCGCTTGACCGACAAAGGCATCGCGCTGGCCCCAGTGCTGCTCGAACTATTGATCTGGGGCGCGCATCACGAGGAGACCGACGCGCCTTGCGCGGTGATCGACCACATGGAACAGAATCGTGCAGCACTGCTCGCGGAAACCTATCGCCGCTGGGAGCAGCGCGATCCCACGCCGGTGCTTCCGCCATTTTCCAGGACACCAAACTCTGAATTCAAGCGCAATCCAAAATCAAATTCCCCGAAAGGAAAACCCGAGCAATGAGAGTGAACACTTATTTGAACTTCCCGGGCAATTGTTCCGAGGCGCTGGATTTTTATGCGAAGCACCTCGGCGCGAAGATCTTGATGAAGTCGACCTTCGCATCAATGCACCCGCAAGGCGCGCCCGAGAATCTGCCACCTGGCCTCAAGCCCGATCAAATTCTTCACGCACGATTTCAACTGGGAGACTCGCTTTTGATGGCGAGCGATGGCCCGAAGGTTGAGCCCATGCGCAGCGCCTATATCTCGCTCTCGGTTGACAGTAATGAGGAGGCTGAGCGTATCTACAACGTGCTCACCGAAGGCGGAGAAGTGTTCATGCCGATGGGAGAGCAATTCTTCGCTCACCGTTTCGGCCAGTTCCGCGACAAGTTCGGCATCAACTGGATGGTCATCCATGAGAAGCCGATGCCGCGTGGGTGATACCCCTCACAAGAATTGAATCGGCAGGCCATGGACTGCTAACCTCAACTGTCCCGTGAATTGCGGGGAATGTGAGAGCAGCCATGGCCTTCAAGTTTCAGGGCTTCGATTTTCTTCAGCTTGACGCGAGCTTCAGTGAAGAAGAACTACTCGTGCGCCGCACGGCGCGCGACTTCGTTGAAGCCAGCATCGTCCCCATCATTGAAGAATGTTTTCGCGAGGGGCGGTTTCCGCGCGATCTTGTGCGGGTGATGGGCGAATTGGGCTTTTACGGCGCCAATCTCGAAGGCTACGGCTGCGCGGGCATGTCAAACGTGGAGTACGGCCTGGTAATGCAGGAGTTGGAGCGCGGCGATAGTGGCCTGCGCAGTTTCGTCAGCGTGCAATCCGCGCTGGTGATGTATCCGATCTATACGTTCGGCTCCGATGAACAGAAGAACACCTGGCTACCGGCTCTCGCAACGGGCGAAAAGCTCGGCTGCTTCGGATTAACCGAACCAGGATTCGGCTCGAACCCCGGCGGAATGACGACGCGGGCGCGCAAAGCGGGCAACGAGTACATTCTCAACGGCGAAAAGATGTGGATTACCTCCGGCTCGATCGCGGATGTCGCTGTCATCTGGGCCAAACTCGAGGGCGCAGACGGCGACAAGAGTGACGGCACGGAAAACGTGCGCGGATTCCTTGTAGAGACCAACCGTCCCGGCTTCAGCGCATACGATATTCACGGCAAGTGGTCGCTTCGCGCTTCGGTGACAAGCGGGCTCACGCTGCAGGACGTCCAGGTGCCCGAAGCCAACATGCTGCCGCGCGCCGCGGGACTGAAGAGCCCGCTGATGTGCCTGAACCAGGCGCGCTACGGCATCAGCTGGGGTGCGATCGGCGCGGCGATGGACTGCTACAACACCGCACTTCACTATTCCAAAACCAGAAAACAATTCCACGACCAGCCGATCGCAAGCCACCAGCTTGTGCAGGAGAAGCTGGTGTGGATGGCAAGCGAGATTGCCAAGGCGCAGTTGCTCTCACTGCAGGTTGGCCGGCTGAAGGACGCGGGCAGCGTAGGGCATCAGCATATCTCAATGGCCAAGAGAAACAATGTGTGGATGGCGCTGGAATGTGCGCGCCTGGCACGCGACATCCTGGGCGCAAACGGCGTCACCGAGGACTACCCGATCATGCGCCACAGCATGAATCTCGAATCAGTGAAGACGTACGAAGGCACACACGACATTCACACGCTGATCATCGGGCAGAACCTCACCGGCATTGGGGCGTACTAGAATTTAGGTGGTGAGGTTCTCACATGAAATTCTTTGGGAGCTCATTCGCCAAGGCAAGCTTTGCGCTAATTGTCTCGGCCAACCTATCCGCTCAGTCTCCGGAGCTGCGGCAGTTTATTCAGTCTACCAACAAGATCCCATCGGATCAGGCCATCGACCGCGCATTGAAGACAAGTTCACTCACCACTGAAGGTTCACCCTTTCATGCCCTGCTCCAGGTCAGCCAGCCTGGAGACGAAGGCTCGCCATACGCGGGAACCATCGAAGTCTACTGGGCCGGTCCCTCCCGTTATCGCGTCAACCTCGCGTCCAAGACATTCAGCCAAACCCGCATTGTCAACGGAACCGATGTCGAAGAGCGCAACACAGGCGACTTTTATCCCGCATGGCTACGCAACTATGAGCGTGCAATCCTGGATCCGTTGCCAATGAGCCATGACTTCATTGGCCGAAACGCTCCGGTCATGTTGGGGCAGAACATCTCGCAAAGCTGCGTGAATCGCGATGATCGCACGAATGGAATTACCGACCAGATGACCTGGGCGCAGATCTGCTTTGAGGGCGAAGAGCCCCTGATCAAATATGCAATGGATTTCACATACTTCATGGAATTCGGCGACTACAAGTCATTTGGCAAGAAGCTAGTTGCCCGGTCGTACACCACCTATACCGATGGCAACGAAAAGGTTATAGGCCAGTTGAAAGAACTGGAGCCGCTGAATAGCGTCGATGACAACCTGTTTCAGGTTTCGCATCCTACGCCTATCGCTCAGCAGATCCAGACTGTCTTTGCCTCCATGGACACCAATCAATCGCTTGTTGAAACTGCGCCCATCATTGAGTGGCCGCGGGTTCATGAAGGAAAAACCGAGGGAAACATGATTGTCCATGTAATTACGGACCGCACAGGGCAGGTGCGCGAGGCGTACAAACAGAGCTCAGACAATGCGGGTACGGAGGCCTTCGGTACGGAGCAAGCACTGAAATACAAATTCAAGCCTCTGCTGGTGAATGGCGTCGCGGCGCAGATGGAAACTCCGCTGGTTCTTCACTTCTCCACGAAGATTGGGGATCCTATCCCTGTGCTAACTGGGGACGACATTGAGAAATACGCACCTGGCTGCGGTTACAAACCAATTCTTCCGAAGGGTCTTCTGCCAAGCGGAACAACCTTCAAAATCCGCGTCTCTGTGAATGAACGTGGCGAAGACACTGGAGAGATCTTTCCACAAGACGTTCCGTGGTCCGTAGTCCAGCGGGCGCACCTTGATACAAGGACCTGCCACTTTAAGCCGTACCTCATCAACGGCCAGCCATGGTATCACCACATTGATTTTGTCTTCACTGCCCCGTAGCTTATCTGGGCTCTTGGATACTCCTCGCAGTTTTTGTCCCCGCCGCTCACCAATTGCTATAGTCATACGCATGCTTCGATTTCTCGTGCGTCTTCGCTATCCAGCGTTCTTAACAGGTGCCGCTTTTACCTTTGCTGTATATGCACAAGCACCTGCATCAACTCCCATCGTGCTCCATGCGGCGCGGCTGCTTGAAGTCGATACCGGCAACATTCTGCGACCTGGCGAGATTCTTGTTGAAGGCGAACGGATCAAAGCGATCGGTACATTGGTGGATCACCCGCAAAGTGCGAAGGTGATCGACCTTGGCGACGCAACGCTGTTGCCCGGTCTCATCGACGCGCACGTGCATCTGTTCTTGCATCCCGGCGCAGAGGATTTGCAAACCGTTGAAGAGTCGGTTCCGTGGCGCACGATTCTGGCGGAGCAGGCCGCAAAAGCCGACCTGATGGGAGGCTTTACCGCCGAGCGCGACATGGGCACCGAGGGCGCGGGGTCAGCGGACACGGCAGTCCGCGACGCCATCAACCAGGGACTCATTCCCGGTCCCCGGTTGCGCATCAGCGGCAACGCCATCGACATTCTCGGCGGGCATGAGGATGCGAACAACTTCAATCCCGCGCAACATGTGCTCTCAAACGCCGACTATGCGAATACCGCCGAACAGATTGTCGCCGTCATGCGCGAGCAGCACAAGGAGGGCTCGGACTTCGCGAAAATCTACGAGACCGGACCGGACAAGATGATCGACGGCGTGCTGCACACGCCGTACCAATACAGCGAAGCGCAACTCGCAGCGGCAGTGGAAGAGGCGCATCGTCTGGGCACGTTTGTTGGCGTGCATGCCATGGGCGAGCCAGGCACGCTCTACGCTGCGCAGGCCGGCGTGGCTTCAATCGACCACGCCACGCAACTGAGCGACGAAACCATCCGCCTGATGCGCGAAAAAAGCATCTTTGCCGTGCCCACCTTCACCATCTTCGATTACTTCGCGCACCACCGCGACTCGCAGGACCAGGCAGCAGCCGAGTCGGCGATGCTCGACTACAAAATTGCCGAGTTCAAGAAGCAGATTGCGGCGGGCGTCCCGTTTGCGGTTGGCTCCGACGTCGGTCCGTTCCCGCACGGCACACAGGCGCACGAACTCACGCTGATGGTGCGCTTTGGAATGAAGCCGCTGGCTGCGCTTCAGGCCGACATGATCAACGGCGCGAAGCTGCTGCGCTGGGACGGCCAGATCGGCGAGCTAAAGGCCGGATACTATGCCGATATCATCGCCGTGCCCGGCAATCCGCTCGACGACATTTCTGTCGTCGAACATGTCAGCTTCGTCATGAAGAACGGCGCGATCGTGCGGCAATAGCTTCCGCGCCTTGGAGGTTGAACAAAGGAGTACAATCCCTTCAAACCGGAACTGAAGTTGTGAACTCCGGCTGCGTTCTTCCCGCGCTTCAGACAATCTGACAGTTTCAGGAGAAGACTCAATGCGAATCCCTGCCTTGTTTCTTGCGGCGTGCATCGCCGTTGTTGCCACGGCCACCGCGATGGCGGCCGATCATGAAAACGACCCGCGATTGAAGGGCAGTTACAAGTTCCACGAGGGCGGCTGGACCTACGTGCATCTGCAGGGCACGCCGGGACAGATCGGTTTTCAGCACGGATATCTCTTGGCGCGCGAGATTGAAGACAACATCAAGGTCTACCAGGTCGAGGCTCCGCACCACGCCAAGCGCGACTGGAGCTTCTTTCGAGACACCGCTCAAAACATCCTGTGGCCGCACATCGACGCCGAATACCAGGAAGAGCTGAAAGGAATCGTCGAAGGACTACATGCACGCGGATCCTCGCTCGACCTGTGGGACGTGGTCGCATTGAACGCCTACATCGAGATTTCCGATTACTACATCCCTTCGCTCGATGCAAAGCAGGGCAAGATGGCCGAGACTGTTGCGCCCGGAAAATGCAGCGCATTCATCGCCACCGGTTCGGCAACGAAGGACGGAAAGATTGTGATCGCGCACAGTAATTGGACCAGCTACGCAGAAGGCGAACGCTGGACGATGGTCTTTGATATTGTCCCGGCGAGCGGCCAGCACATCCTGATGGACGGGTTGCCGGGAGTGATCACCAGCCAGGACGACTTTGGAATCAATGCAGCCGGCTTGATGATCACCGAGACCACGCTGCCCAAGATGAAGGGATTCGACGTAAACGGAATTCCTGAATTCGACCGCTCGCGCAAAGCCATGCAATACGCAACGTCGATCGACGAATATGCGGCGATTATGCGCAAAGGCAACAACGGCGGCTACGCAAACAGCTGGCTCATCGGCGACCGCAAGACCGGCGAGATTGCGTATCTCGAACTCGGCTTGCACCGGACGCCGCTCACGAGAAAGAAGGACGGCTACTTTGTCTCGTCGAACTTTGCCGCAGATCGAGATCTGATCCGCGACGATACGACGGGATTCGATCCGGACAACAAGGAGAGCTCGATGAACGCGCGGCACATTCGCGCCGAGGAGTTTGTGAAGGAACACTACGGCAAGCTCGACACGGCGCTCGCCGAGGCATATCTCTCAGACCACTACGATACTTACGAGCACAGAATTGACGCCGGCAAGCGCAGCCTGTGCGGACACGAAGAGACTTCGCCGGTGGGCGAAAAGGTGTGGGACGATCCGCCGTTTAACCCGGGCGGCGCGGTCACTGGCAAGGTAACGGATTCGGTCATGGCGGCGAAGATGAGCTTCATTGGCCGGGCAGGTCATCCGTGCGGTGAAGACTTCAAGGCCGCGCCATTTCTAATTGCGCATCCCGAGTTCGCCTGGCAAAAGCCGATCCTGCACGATATGGATGCCGGACCATGGACGAATTTCAGTGCGGACGAGAAATCGCCGGCGATGGCGGCCGGCAACTAGCGCGGCGTCCTACACCGCAACCGTAAAGCTGTCCTCGCTGCGCGTCACCGCGTGGTAAAGCGTGTCGCGCTCGAAGGGCACGCGTCCGGCCTCGGTAATGAGCCGGCAAAGTTCCTTGCGGGTGAGCCCCTGCGGCGTGGTCGCCCCAGCGTCGTGGTAGATCTTCTCTTCGATGACCGTGCCATCAAGATCGTCAGCGCCGAAGCGCAGCGCGATCTGCGCGATCTTCGGCGTCATCATCTGCCAGTAGGCCTTGATGTGCGGAAAGTTGTCGAGCATCAGCCGGCTCACGGCGATTTGGCGAATATCCGTGAGCCCCGTCGTGACCGGAAGATGATCGAGCGGCGTGTTTTCCGGATGGAAGGCCAGCGGGATAAACGTCTGGAAACCGCCAGTCTCGTCCTGCAGCGCGCGCAGCTTCATCAGGTGATCGACGCGGTCGGCATCGTTTTCGATGTGCCCGTAGAGCATCGTCGCGTTCGATTTGAATCCCAGCTTGTGCGCCGCGCGTGCCGTCTCAAGCCATTCTTCGCCGTCGATCTTGTGGTCGCAGATAATCGAGCGCACCCGCGCGGCGAAAATCTCAGCTCCGCCGCCGGGCATGGAGTTGACTCCTGCTTCGCGCAGTTTGATCAATGTCTCGTCGACCGTCAGCTTCGCGCGCCGCGCCAGAAAGGCGATCTCCACCATGGTGAAGGCTTTGATGTGCACCTTCGGGAACCGCTCTTTGAGACCTCGAATCAGATCGAGGAAAAACTCGAGCTGCAGATCTGGATGCAGCCCGCCAACAATGTGGAACTCTGTGACCGCTTCGCTGTAACCGGACGCCGCCGTCTGCCATGCCTCTTCAAGCGCCATGGTGTAACCGGCTGCATCACCCTTCTTCCTGCCGAACGCGCACAGCTTGCACGCCGCCACGCAGACGTTGGTCGGGTTAATGTGGCGATTCACATTGAAGTAGGTGATGTCGCCGTGCAGCCGCTCGCGCACGTGATTCGCCAGCCAGCCCACGGCCAGCACATCGTGTGAGGCGTAAAGCGTCAAGCCGTCTTCGGCGCTCAGCCGCTTCTGCGCAAGCACCTTGGACTCAATCGGCTTGAGCTGAGGGTCGTAGGTCCGAAATGCGCGGGTCCCGTGGTCCTGGGAGCTGCCGTTCTTTGGGGATCCCGGCGTTTGAACGCTCATAGATTGATGATACCGGACTCCGGGAAATCGGGTCGGAACCGGCCGGGACCTCAGGTCGTGTGGGCTCGATCACAAGGAACCCGTGTTTTGCGGCGTACACTGCCCTTTCATCGCTGAAAAAGAGGCAGTTGCATGCCCACAGTATCCACGCACGTTGCCGATAAAACCTGTACTCAGAGCTATGCAAAAGGGCCTGCCAGGCCGCTGCTGGATTTGACGATCGGCGACCTGTTACACCGCACCGCGTCGCGCTTTCCTGACCGCCTCGCCGTCGCTTCGCGCCACCAGGAGACGCGCCTCACCTGGGCGGAACTCAGTGACACGGCCGACCGGGTGGCTCGCGGACTTTGGGCACTCGGCATTCGCCGCGGCGACCGGGTCGGCCTGTGGTCCACCAACTGCATCGAGTGGATCATGATGCACATGGGCTGCGCCCGCGCCGGAGCCGCGCTGGTCAACGTCAATCCAGCTTACCGCTCGCACGAACTGCAGTTCACGCTCACGCGCTCGCGCATGAAGGCGCTCTTCCTGTGGCACAAAGACAAGCGCGCCGACTACGAGGAGATCCTGAGCCGCGCGCGCCATGGGCTCGATCTTGCACTCGAACACACCATTTACTTCGACTCGCCGGAGTGGCCGGCTCTGCTCGATGCCGAAGGCCGCCTGCCCGACGCCGTCGCGGTCGACGATGTTGCCAATATCCAGTACACCAGCGGAACGACCGGCCTGCCTAAGGGCGTGATGCTCACGCACCATAACATTGTGAACAACGGGCAGTTTCTCGCACAGGGATTTCACTACACGGAGGAGGACAAGATCGTTGTCCCGGTGCCGCTCTTCCATTGCTACGGATGCGTCATCGGCACCATGTCCGCGGTCAACTCAGGCGCGGCCATCATTTTGCCGAATTGGACCTTCGATGCCCGCGCGACGCTGAAGGCTGTGCATGAAGAACGCGCAACCAGCGTTTACGGTGTCCCGGCGATGTACGTGGCAGAGTTCGCATTGCCCGAATTCGCGGAATACGACACCACCAGCCTGCGCACCGGAATGATGAGCGGTGCGCCCTGCCCGGTGGAACTGATGAAGCGCGTTCTCGATGAGATGCACTGCCGCGAACTGGTGATCGCGTACGGACAAACCGAAACGTCGCCCGTGGTGACGATGAGCGACGCCGGCGATTCGCTCGAAGTTCGCGTGAACACTGTTGGCCGCGCAATGCCGCAAACCGAGATCAAAATCGCGTCGTTGGGGGCGAAGCCGGAATCGAATATCGATGCGCAACCCGAATCGAATATTGCAAACGGAGAGACTGCGCCTTTCGGCCAGCAGGGCGAGGTCTGCGTCCGCGGCTACGCACTGATGAAGGGCTACGACGGCGACCCTGAGGGATCCGCACGGGTCATCCAGGAAGATGGCTGGCTGCGTACCGGCGATCTTGGCGTGATGCGCGAGGACGGCTGCATTCACATTACCGGCCGCTCGCGCGACGTGATCATCCGCGGCGGCGAGAATATCTATCCGCGCGAAGTGGAAGAGTTCCTCTACACCTTCCCGAAAGTTGGCGAGGTACAGGTGATTGGCATTCCCAGTGCGCGCCTGGGTGAGATCGTCGTGGCGTGGGTTCGCCTGCGGCCGGGAACTGAAGCGACGGAAGAAGAAATCAAGGCATTCTGCCAGGGGCAGATTGCCTACTACAAGGTCCCGGAATACGTTCGCTTCGTCACTGAGTTTCCGGGGACGCTGTCAGGCAAGATCCAGAAATACAAAATGCGCGAGTTCGAAATCGAGGCGCGCGGCCTGCAGGCTGTGGCGAAGACAGCGACCGCCTAATTCGCGACCGCAGGCGCTCCGATAACGACTTGTTGCGCCTGCGACACCTCACGCACTTGAGCCGCGTCCCGCGTGATTGCGATAACCGTCATATCGTCCTGCTGGCCGAACTTCTTCGCTGCCTCCACAATCGCCCCCACCGGCTCCATCGCAAGCTCGCGGCTGCGCTCGAAGCCGAACAACTCGCCCTTGGCATTCTGCGCCTCGACAATGCCATCGGAGTAGAAGGTGAGCCGGCTGCCGCGCGGCAATTGGAAGCGCACGATCTCATAGCGTGTTCCGGATTTGGCCCCCAACGGCAAGGCTCCCGGAACTCCTACCTCGTGGCCATCGAGATAAGGCGGCAGATGCCCGGCGTTCGCCATCACCACGCTGCCATCGGCAAAGATCCGCGCCGCCAAAGCAGTAGAGAAGCCCCCAGCCACGCGTCCCACAAGCCGCTGGTTCAGATTCGCCAGCAGTTCTGCCGGATCCGACGTGTACTCGGTGACGCCGCGAATCGCACCCACGAGAACGGAGACGAGCATTGCGGCCGGCAGTCCCTTTCCGGCGACATCGCCAATCACCAGCAACAGCGAGCCTTCCGGCGCGGGCAGAATCTGAAAGAAGTCGCCGCCCACCTGCTGCGCCGGCTCATAGGCGCTTTCGATGGAGTAACCCGGCACGCGCTCAATCGGCTCGGGCAGGATGATCTGTTGTACTTCTCGCGCGGCGGCCATCTCACTCTCAATGAGCGCCTGCTGATGGCTGATGCGCGTCGAGCGCAAGACGAGAATGATGGCTAGCGACAGCACGAAGAGGCAGCCGCTGAGGCTGCCGACATTAATGGTGAAGGGTCCCACCGACCAGTTGAAGACTGCGGTCATGAAGCGGAGTGCGGAGCCGGCAAATGCAGGGATCATGCTGAGCAGAAAGTAACCGAGGTACACATAAATCGTAAGGCTGGAAACGATGGCGGGGATGAGCAGAATGCCGGCTTCGTGATTGCCGCGACGCCAGTGCACGATGAGCAGGATGGGGATGATTCCTGCGATCAGGGTGAGCTCCGGCGTGAAGCTGAACAGAGTGCCGACCGAGGAGCCCGTCCCAGTGGCTGTCTGCCACGCTCCGAAAAGAATCCCCAGTGCTGAAAGCACCAGCAAGATCCGCAGCCAGCGCTTCACCGGCATGCGCAGAAAAGCCAGGTACATGAGGGTTTGCAGCACCAGGGTTGCGATGTCGAAGCATCGGTTCGGATAGGCCGACCAAGCGGGAAGATTGTGGAACAGCTCGTAGAATTGCAGCGGCGCATGCAACCCAGCGACGAGGAATAGCAGAAAGATCCAGAGATACTCCCGCTGCCCGCGCTGCGCCGTGTAGAGCGCCAAGGCAACGATTCCCAGTCCCAAGCCGGCGAACCCGTAGAACCAATCCAGAAGATTGTCGCCGATCGTCTTCAGCCAGACGTGATCGCTGATCGCGGCATGCTGCCCAACGACCAAGTTCTCGGGATCGTAGCCGGGAAAGGAACCGATCCAGTCGGTGGCGGAGCTGTACACGCGCATGGCGATCACGAGCGAACCCGTGGCAATCGCGGCATCGGGAATGCGCTTGACGATTCGTGCCGTGTATGTGTAAGGACGGTAGGGCAAAACGCTGCCGTCTGAGAGCAATTTCAGGCCGTTTACGTAAATCTCGAACGCGCTCGAGAGGCTGTACTCCTCGAGCGCCAGCCCGGTCTCGTTCGGCGCGACCTTCACGTGCAGGCGATACCAAACCACCGTGGGACGCGCTCCGGGAAAGTACTCCTTGAGCGAATGGGTCGTGTCGACGCGCGTCCACCGGGAATCGTCGAAGTCGGGGCGCGCGTAGGTGGGGTCGTCGCCGGCCTTGACCATCCAAACCACGCCGAGGTTAGTGGGCTGGCGCAGAGAAGAAGCGTCGAAGGTCTGCGCGCGGAGTAAAGCAGGCGGAGCGAGCAAAAGACCAGCAAACGCAAGCAGAGCGATTGTGCGCAGGCGACTCAACAAACGCCGCGAAGTGAGCAAAAGCATAGGGTGAACCCAGCCTCCAGCCGACGTGAGTTCACCCTATCACTGTGTTCTGCGTGATTGCGAAGAAAATCTCGAGCGTTTGCCGCAGAGCTATTGCGCAGGAGCAGCCGGCGCGGCCGCCGCGCCACGCTTGGCAACAAACTCCTGCGGAGGACGATCGCCGCCGCCAAACGTGCGCGTGAATTTGATATTGTCGCCGTCGGCCGTTCCCTTGTAGTTCATCGTAAACGAATTACCGTTCATGCTCATCGTCGTATCAAACGAGATGTTGTCGCCATCGACCTTGCCGTTCGTAATGTCCATCTCGCCGCGCGGCGTGGTGATCTTGCCGGTCACCGTCGAGCCATCCACGTGAATGTCGAACGTGACGGTTTGCATGCCGTTGCGTCCCTGCACTTCGGCGGTCCATTTGCCATTAAAGTCGGCGGCCAGCGCGGCTACAGGGGCCAGCGCCAGAAGCATTGCTGCGATTCCCAGTTTCCTCATCATGTGAGTGTCTCCAAACGTTCAAATTCGTACCGGCGCAGCGTCAGATTCTGCGCTCCCGTTTACGAAGGACGTTGGGTAAGGGAGATAAGACCCAAATGCAGCTTCTAGCCGCTAGCTCCTAGCTTGATCTCGCGAGAAATGAGCTATCGGCTCTTGCTTGAAGAGGCCAGCGGCTAGTGGTCGGAAGCCAGAAGCTGTCTTTTTCACTTCACCAGCCCCTCGCGGTGAATCCGCTCGACCTGCTTCTCGTACCTGCCGAGCAAGGCATTCCAGCGAACGATGGAGATATCCTGCAGCATGCGGATACCGTCTTTCAGGTAGCTGATCCGGGTGCGCTCATCGTGAGCCCAGCTCACCGGCACCTCGACCACTTTGTAGCCGCGCTTGAGTGCGATAAAGAGAATCTCCGGATCGAATCCCCACCGCTCGATGGTCTGCAACTGAAAGACCGTCTGCGCGGCGGCACGCGTGAAGGCCTTGAAACCGCACTGCGTGTCCGCAAATGGAAGACCCATAATCATGCGGGTGACCGCGTTGAAGCAACGCCCGAAAAACTGGCGGTAGAGCGGCTGGCGGATGGTCTGGCGCGTGCGTTCAAGCCAGCGCGAGCCAATGGCGATGTCGGCGCCAGCGGCGAGTGCGGAAAACAGCCCTTCGGCTTCTTCAATGGGCGCCGATAGATCGGCATCGGTGAACATCACAATCTCGCCGAGGGATTGCAACATGCCGTTGCGCACGCTGTAACCCTTACCGCGATTTCCTGGGTTCTGCAGCAGCCGTATTCTCGGCTCGCGGGCAGCAAACTGCCGCACAATCGGAGCCGTTTCGTCGCGCGATCCATCGTCGACGACGACAACTTCAGCATTCCAGCCATGGCCGCGTATGCAGCCGACAACCGACTCGAGCGCATTGGCAATGCGAGCCGCCTCGTTGTATGCCGGTATCACGATGCTGTACTGGGGGTAGTTCATCGCGCAGGAATCTACAGCGATTACTGTACATGAAGTTGCACCATTCGCGAGTCACACGATAGTCGAATGGGTTGACGATGAGAGCACCATTCCGGCAGCAGATTTCACAGTGCAGGACCCACGCCACGATAAAAGGCAACAACCGTTTGACTGCCGGTTCGGGGATTGGCGGCCTCGACCCGAAGGTGAACCCTTCCCGGGGCGCGGCGGCCTTTGGCTGGCAACTTGCTGATGCATAAAGGATAATTTCCCACAAGGGGCTTGCTTTTTCGCGCCCGAGTGGGCACAATCCGTTTATCCTGAGTGCGGAGGTTCGAGGCAGATGACTAAGGCGGATCTGGTGGAGAAGGTAACAGGCCTGGGCGATTTGACCCGGCGCGACGGCGAAGTGATTGTCGAGACCATCTTCGGCTCTGTGATCGGCGCTCTGCAGAGCGGAGACAAGATCGAGATTCGCGGCTTTGGTTCCTTCCGCATACGCCAGCGGAATCCTCGCATCGGACGTAACCCAAAGACTGGCGCTCGCGTCGACGTTCCGGCCAAGAAGGTTCCCTACTTTAAGCCGTCGAAAGAACTGCGCGACCTGGTGAATCCCGGAGAAGCTGCCAAGGTTTCATAAACTCAACTCCCCTCTCAACTCCTGTCGAAAGCTGTTCGCCGTTCGCACCGGTCAGTTGTTCTTCCTTCGGTCGCGAATCCCGATCACTGCCATCATTCGTCCCGCGTGCCCGTGAGAGGCGCGGTGTGAAAAGAACATGTCTGCGTGACAATGCGTGCATCCGCCCACGATTTGAATCGAGTTGGATGAGAGCCCGACCGCGAGAAGCTGCCTGCGATTGGCCTCAATAAGATCGACATGCAACTGCGGTCCGATTGATCCGTGGCCCGGCGCCCGCTGATTCAGGAAGAGCATGGGGTACTTCATGCGCACAGGATCGGCATCGTACACCTCGCGAAACAGTTCGCGCGCATAGGTGAACTGCGATTCGAACTCGGAGAGAACCTCTTCTCCGACGGCGTAGCAGCAGGCGCCGATGCCGGGACCGATTGCCGCAATCAGATCTTCAGGCTGCGAGCCGAACTCGAGGCGCACGCGGCCAACACCCTCCTCCACAATGCGCTTCACCGTGCCCCGCCAGCCCGCGTGAAATGCCGCGACGACATGCCGCTTGCGATCGGCGACCAGAACCGGGATGCAGTCGGCCGTTTGAATGGCAATGAGGAAACCCGGCGCATCGGTGATCAACCCATCAGCTTTTCGCGGGCGCTCACGTTTCGCATCCGCGGCGCCGGCGCGCACAACCAAATTGGAGTGGAACTGGCGCAGCGTCACGAGCGGCGTTTCGGCATCTCCAGTGACTGCCTCGGCCAGCAGCCGCCGGTTCTGCGACACTGCGTCACGACTGTCGGCAGCCGTAAAGCCAAGGTTCAGCTCGCCGGGAGCGTCCTCAGCACAGTAGGCTCGGCTCGCGCCGCCAAGCCGCGTGCTGAAGCCGGACCAAAGCCAGGGAAGATCCCAACCGGGAACCTGAAGCCAACCCACTCCATTGCCGGCTATGCGAGGCCGAGGTGCGGCAGAAGTCAACTCATCTTGAGTTGCGGTTTCAAGGCGGGCGACACGGACTGCAGTTGCTTTGCCCTTGCTGCTGCGCACCAGGCCTGCGGTCGTATAAGTGGCATCGACTGCCGCAAGACCTGCAGGGGCGGGTGATGATTTGGAGGAGCTCGGCATCACTGCCTTGATTTTACCGATTCAATGAATCGAGAGTTTACCTGGCGGACTGATAGCAGAAGTTCGGGAAGAGCACATGGGCCTACCTTCCGGTAGGCCCGCTTGAGAGGCAATTTAGGAAGGGTAACCAGGGGGGATTTTGGGAAGAGGTTCCGAAGAACCCTCGAGAGAGAGTTGTTACCTTGCTTTGGTGGGACGTCTTGGGGAAGCCTCTGCTAATTACTTGGTAAGATGCAGGATTTCAGGAAAGGTTGCAACTACTCTTTTTCAACAGATGGGACCAGTCCGGCCCCAAACACCCGGCTTTCCCCTCGTTTTCTTACCCCAACGGCACCTCCTGGGGTCAGAATGGTGCAATTCTGTTGCAGAAGCGTGCCCGATTCGGCAGGCTTTGAAGTGTGATGCGCGCGGTAACGCTTTTCCTGGCAATTCTTATCACCGGAGCTATTTTCTACTGCGCTTACTACTATCGTGTTGAATTGGGGCTAGTTAGGCCGCCAAGCCCACCGCAACCTCAAAGCGCAGCGCAGCCCGCCGCGGAATCAGAGCCTGCACAGCCCGCCCGGCAGACCCCCAATTGGCAGACGATTGACCGCCCGGCCGACGGATTCCGGATCGATATGCCTGGCTGGGCTTCGGAAAGCCAGGCGCCCGCATATACAGCCAGGGGAAGCGTCGAGCAGGTTGAAGTGCTCCAAGCCGCCCCTAGCCCCGAAACCGCCTTCGCCGTAAGCTGGGCCGTGAATCCGCCCGTCGAGAGGGCCAGTCGCGAGGACTCCGACCAGACCCTCGATCTGGCAATCAATGGCGCGCTCGCCCGCACGCAGACGGTGCTCACTGCCGAATCTCGCGGCACCTTTGCCGGCTATCAGGCACGCGACTTTGCAGCGCGCGGCGACAGCGGAGTGATGAATGCCCGGCTCATCCTCGCCGGTAAGCGGCTCTTCATGCTCGTCGCCACCTTCCCTTCCCAGAGCCCACAAAACGACGCGGACATAAACCGCTTCTTCAACTCGTTCGCTGTTACCGCGCTTCCGTGCACAAATTGAAAAGCAGGTGACAGGTTGGAGGTTGCAGGTTTCAGCTCAGGAGCGCTGTCTGCTCACTGTTCTTCCGGCACTTGGAACCTGTAACGTGTTTACTGCTTCTTCGGCTCTTCGTCCTGCTGCACCTGCGGACCCTCATCCTGGAACGGCCAATTCGTGTCGAGCAGAATCTCCTTCTCGCGCTCGGCCTTCGGCACGCGACTGATGGTCAGGTTCTCAAAGAAGTGCACGCCGGTTTTGCCGGCGGTCACAATGTCGAGATCGCCGTCGCCGTCCATGTCCTGCACCACAAACTGAGTTCCTGCTCCCGCAGTCCCATTCACGCTGATGGGATAGCGCGTGAAGGTCGCGGTCTTGCGGTCTATTTTGTAGTAATAGACAACCAGCGGATCGTACGAACCGGGATCGTTGCCGCTGTGTCCGCGATAGCGTTTGCCTGCGAGCAGTTCCGGCTGCCCGTCGCCATCAATATCGACGAGCTTCAGTGCGTGAATCTGTGAGTACGATTCGTCGATCGTGTGCTTGATCCAGTGCCGCGACGCGCCGTCGCCTTTTTGCTCAAGCCAGTAAAGCCCGTAGCTGTGCCCGTGCCCATAGATGATGTCGGTCTTGCCGTCGCCGTTCACGTCGTAACCAATAATCGGAAATCCGGCATCGCCCATCTGCCAGTCGGGATGCCACTCCCATTGATCCTTGTCGGCGTCGATCTGTCGCAGCCAGCCGCTCGGTGTCAGGATGTCCATCTTGCCATCGCCGTCCACATCGGCCACGCCGGTGCCGTGTCCATCCTGCTCCCGCCCCATCACGTGGTGCACCTTCGGCTCGGGGCCGCTGAAGTCGATCCACAAAATGCCGGAGTGGTTGTAATGCGCGAAGATCAGGTCGGGCTTGCCGTCGCCGTTGATGTCGGCCATCGTGCCGCCCTCGGTGTCGTAGCTGTCGGTGATGAAGTGCTTCGTCCACGGCGCGCCGAGCTTGCCGGGATTCTGCCACCAGAAGATGCCGTTGGTCATCCAGCCCGCGGTCACCACATCGGGCAGGCCATCGTGATTCACGTCGATCGTCCACTCGCCGCAGTCGCTCACGAACTCGCCGCGGATTCCGGCCTCGCGATATTGGTGCCGCTTCCACTCGCCGCCGTTCGGTCCGGGATTCTCGTACCAGTACGCGCCCGAGAGAATGTCGGGCAATCCGTCGCCGTTCATATCGAGCGTCGTCACGCCTTCGGCATGATCGGTGCCGAGACGATGGACGAAGAACGTGACCTGCGGAACTCCGTACGGTCCAGGACCAGGTTTGGTGAGATGTTCGGCAGCTTCAGGATTTGGCGCCTGCGCGCGCAGCAACGAGAATGAGGCAACAAGAAAAACGGTCGCAGCGAAGTGAAGGCAACGCGACGAGTTCGGCGACAGGATCAATTTTGGCGACGAGATCAAGGGAAATCTCCTTCCGCGGGACATTGTCGCTGTTTGAGCGCGCAAAGAGCAAAATGCGCCGGAATTGGAGGAGATGCGCACCGATGAGGGAAAACTGCTGTTGACTTTCGATCGGGCAATTCATACAGTCTAATAACCTAGCGTGATCCCACTGCAGTGTCTTACATGCACTGCCATAATTTGTTGCAATTCCTTCTCAATTCTTTGCGGGAAGAACGAATAGACAAGAGCCTCATCGACCGGAGCCTGAGATTCTTCGTTTCGCACAGGGCAACGGTGACAGAGTACCCTCCCCAGTCAACTAAAATACGGTGCGAGTTTCAAAAGCACAACTCATGTAAAGCGCAGTCGGCGCAAACCCGCCTCATTCGAAAAGGGGAATGACAATGAAAAGCACTCCCATCGACGCAAACTGTTTCAAATCGATGAATTTTCAGGCCAGAACAAAACTCTATAAAGCGCTTCTTTTCGTGGTTGTCTGCGTTCTCGCAATCATGATCGCTCCTTCCGCACGTGGACAGGCCACGGGAAGTTTTTCGGGCAACCTTGCCGATAAATCCGGCGGGGCTATCCCGAGCGCTACGGTCACAGTGACAGCACAGGAAACCGGCCAGGTGCGCACAACGAAGACCGACTCCACAGGACATTACCTGGTTCCGCTGCTGCCTGTCGGCTTGTTCACGGTGAAGGTGGACGCCGCAGGCTTCAATAGCGCCGAGACCAAAGACCTGCGCCTGCAGGTGGACGAAGCCCGGGAACTGGACTTTACACTCGTGCCGAAAACAGTGGTAGAGACCGTTGCGGTTGAAGCCGACGCGGTTGCTGTCGAGACAGCCAACCCATCTCTCGGGCAGGTGATCACGTCTCAGGAAGTGTCGCAACTGCCGCTCAATGGCCGCGACTTTGTGCAGCTCGCCACACTGACAGCCGGCGCCACGGCAGAGACGAACCCGGGCAGCTTCTTCAACGGGGCCACCGACAGCGAAGTGTCCGCCCGCGGGTCGTTTTCTTTGTCGGTGGGCGGCTCCCGCCCCAACAGCACAGACTGGCTGCTGGATGGCGTGGATAATAACGAGCTGACTGCAGGCGGTATCGGCGTCTTTTCCTCGATCGATGACATCGCGGAATTCAAGGTCCTTACCTATACTTACTCGGCCGAATTCGGCACGCGCGCGGGACCCACCGTTCTGGTCACGACGAAATCGGGGACGAACAACTTCCATGGCTCTCTTTACGAGTTCGTCCGCAACACCGACCTCGACGCAAGAAGCGACTTTGCCACCAGCACCCCGAAGTTCAATCTGAATCAGTTTGGCGGCTCCGTGGGAGGACCGATTCTCCGCAACAAAGCGTTCTTCTTTGTGGACGGCGAGCAGAAGTATCAGCGCGAGGGAATTGTCTACCCCGGACTGGTTCCCACGCAGGAGATGATCAACGGCGACTTTACCAACGATCCCTGGGGCAATGCCGCGACAACATCAATTTCCAACCCGTACGCGGGCGGCGAGAGCTTCCAGTGCGTGGGATCGTCAACAGGAACTCCCATACCGGCCGGCCCCAATGGATCCCAGGCGCCCGGAGTCGCTTGCAACAAGATTCCATCCAACCTGATCAGCAGCATCGGCCAGGGCCTCATGAAACTCTATCCCGCGGTTGATCCCAGTAATCCCAAGGAACTCCCTGTCGGCGACTACAACCAGGGATACAACTACGTCACCGAGCCTGTCCGCAGCCTCAACGAAACCAAGTTTGATGCCCGGCTGGATGAGACCTTCGGCGCCAAAGATAATGCCTTCGCTCGTTTCAGCTACGACCAGGCGTTCACGTATGCGCCCGGCGGCGCGCCACCGCCCTCACTCGCCGAAGGCAATCCTTTCGGCAGCAATGAGACCCTGATCAACCACGCGCGCAACATCGGCATCGGCGAGAGCCACGTGTTCTCGCCCAACATGCTGAACCAGGCCAGCGTGGGCTACGATCGGATCTTCGACTACATTGCTTCGCAAGATAACTTCAGCTGCGAGTCGACTCTCCTGGGAATTCCCAACGCAGATCTTGGATGCTCGGCCAGCGGCGCCCCGCTCCCAGGCGGCGCCTACAGTCAGGGTCTGGTTTCCGTTGAAGTTTACGGCGGCTATTGGTCCCTCGGCGATCGCGGCTACTCTCCATTTCAGGGCGGAACGAATATCTACTCCTTCAAAGATGTTCTCGACCTGATCCGCGGGCACCATGAAATCCGCACCGGCCTCGATCTCCGCTACAACCAGATGAATGTCGGCACGGAAGCATTCCAGGATGGGTTCTGGCTCATTGGCAACGAAGGATTCTTTAGCGGCAACCCCGAGTCCGACCTGCTGCTCGGTATGGCGGGAGGAGCCATCCACGACCAGACATACGATGGCGCCATCACCGGCCGACGCTGGTCCATCTACCGGCCCTTCGTCGAGGACGACTGGCGGGTCACGCCTTCTCTGACCCTCAACCTCGGTCTGGCCTGGGACATGACCACCCCCGAGATCGAGGTGCACAATCGCATGGCGAACTACCTCCCCTCATTGGGCTACACGTCCTCAACACCGTATGGCACGCTTCAGATTGCGGGCCAAAACGGCATCAGCCGGTCGGCAGGCATCAACATGTATTGGGGCGCATACGAGCCCCGCGTCGGCCTCACCTGGAAAGTGATGGGCAGCGACAAGACCGTCCTGCGCCTCGGCTTTGGCATCTATCACGATTCTGCCTGGAGCCAGGGCGCGCAGGGCCTGTGGCAAAATCCGCCCAACCTTGGCGAGTCTGACAACTTCGACGGCCCGGTCAGTCTCGCCGACGGCTTTCAGGCTCTTCCCAGTCCGCAAACCGCCGCCACGTTTACGGGCTCGTTCAATTACCAGCCACGCAACTTCCAGCCCGGCAGAGTTCACCAATATAACGGGAACATTGAGCGCCAGTTGCCCGGCGATATCCTTCTCACAGCCGGCTATGCCGGTTCGGTCGGCGGACATCTACTGGTGGGCGGCAACAGCCTTAACACCGACAGCCCCTCGGCTTGCGTAGCTGGGGGCAGTTACAAGCTCGGCTGCAATCCCGATGGCAGTCCCTATTTCTATCCGTACGGCCCACCCAACTTTAACTCGATCTTTCTCTTCGGCGACGTGGGCAAGACTCACTACAACTCCATGCAGATCAAAGCGGAAACAAAATCTCCCAGGCACGGTCTGTACGCGTTGCTCGCCTACACATACTCGCGCACCTACGACAACGGTCTGTCTGATGGTCTAGGCTCGGAGCTGAGCGCGCCGTACTTCCCGCTGCCCAACTGGCAAAATCTTGACTGGTCCCTGTCGCAGATCAACCTCGATCAAAGCTTCAGCGGCAGCGTCATCTACGATCTGCCTTTCGGGAAGGGTAGAACATTTGGCGGCAACTGGAATCCGGCGACAAACGCCGTGCTCGGCGGATGGCAGGCGACGCTCATCGAAAGAGTCTCTTCGGGATTCGCAGTTCCCCTCATCGACAGCCAAAACAACTCGGGAGTTTTCTTCGAGCAGGGCGGCAACGACAACAATTACAACCGGCCTGACCAGGTTTCCGGTAAGGACCCCCAGGCCGCCAACCACGGTCAGCACCAGTGGATCAACATCAACGCGTTCGCCCAGCCCGCCGACGGTGAGCTCGGCGACGCTGCGCGTGTCCCTGTCACCGGGCCGGATTTTGTCAATTCCGACTTTTCGGTCGTCAAGGACTTTGCTCTGCCCTGGCATGAGTCGGGCTTGAACTTCCGCGCCGAGTTCTTTAACCTCTTCAACCATCCTGAATTAGGCATGCCGATTAACGACATCAACGAACCTGGATTCGGCGCGGTGGACTCCACAGTGAACAATCCGCGTCTTGTGCAACTGGCGCTCAAGCTGTCTTTCTGAGGCCGAGCTATACGGGACCGGGAGCTTTTATAGGTGTCAGGAAACAGAATCGCCGCGAAGGAAGTTCATCCTTCGCGGCGGATCACCACACGCCTTCCCGATGTTGCGAGTCTTGCCCGGCAAATTCCCGCCTAGACCGCTGTCCTGAGTGCTGTGTACTGATTGATTACCCCCCCTAAAAACCGTGTTTTTTCGTAAAGTCTTGATTCCATTGAGGCGGGCGTAAAGTCTTCGAAAAGATGGGCTTAAGGGCGATTTGCACTGCTTTCGCTTCAAAATCGTCTCGACATGCGGTGCATGCTTCCCGGAATGCGGGAGAAAACCTGTAGCCCAAAGCATTGGCTTTCAGCTATCAGCTCTTAGGTATTCGCTGTCAGCCAACTGCGGGCTCACCGCATGGTCCATGCCGCTCTGTCTTCTTGATCCTGAGACGAGTGTAGAGATTTGCGAGAAATAATACGCACTGTTTGCGAGATTTTTTATTGGCAATGGAATGAGCGGGATGAGCGGATTTTTGCGAGGGGCGGGACTTGACAATGGAGGTTGTCGAGTCGACGCCTCCGACTGGCCTCACATTCGCGTGTGGCCGAGGCCAGGCCTTCGCAAGGGCGCGAAAGGATGGGGCAACGGCCGTTCGTGGCGGCCTGGGACAGCGCGGGTTCGCGGCGTGGATGCCGTCATCAGTCTTTCGGGCGGATTGCCTTTTCGAGAATCGCGGTGATGCGCCTGGTGGAAACGAAACGGGTGAGGAAGGCGCCGAGGGCTCCTTTGAAGTTGGGCACGATGGTGCGCTTGCCACGCGCGAGGGCGAGGACGGCTTTGCGGGCAACATCCTGAGCCGATTGCATGCCAGCGAGGCGCCGGAAGACGCCGCCTCCGCCGGAGATGTCGAAGAACTCGGTTTCGGTGGTGCTGGGACAGAGCGCAGTGACCTTGATGCCGAAGCGCTCGACCTCGGCAGCGAGACCAAGCGCGAAAAAGCGGTCGAAGACCTTGGTGGCGGCGTAGACGGCGTTATAGGGGATGGGCTGGAAGCTGGCGGTGGACGCGACGACGAGCATCCAGCCGCGACGGCGCTCGATCATGCGAGGAATGAAGAGGCGCGAGAGGCGCACCACGGATTCGCAGTTGACGCGGACCATGCTGTACTCGTGTTCGGGGTCGAGCTTGTAGAACTCGCCATAGTGGCCGAGGCCGGCGTTGTTGATGAGTATGTCGACAGGGATGCCGGCGCCTTCGGTGGCGTCGTAGATCTGCTGTGGCGCGGCGGGATTGTTCATGTCGGCGACCACGATGCGCGTTTCGGTGTTGTGGGCTGCAGTCAGATGGGCGGCGAGAGTGTCGAGGCGTTCGCGGCGGCGAGCGGTGAGGATGAGTTTCGCGCCGTACGAAGCGAGCTCATGCGCAACGGCGACGCCGATGCCGGAGCTGGCTCCGGTGACGAGAGCCCATTTGCCGCGGAAGTCGTTGGGAGTGGACATGGCGGAATCAGGATACGGCGTTTTAGGAAATACTTCCCCCACTCGAATCGTACAAGGTCACCGCTCCCTGCTGGTCGCGGCGACTCGATGGCTGCTGTTCCCGCGTTGTGCGTTTCTTAAAACGCTGCAGCGGACAGGGGCAAGTGCGAAGTATGACCGTGGAAGATTCGTATCGCGGCAGAGGGTGAGTTAGGGGCTAAAGCACCACACATTTTTGGGCGCTGTTACGGCACGAGTGAACTCGTGCCCTGATACTTCGTGCCCCGTCCGGCCAGTTTTTTGGGAGCTCGAAACTCTTGCCCTGATCCTTCTTGCGTTCCAGTGAGTGAATCTCGATCGCCAACGCTTTTGTCCCACCGTGGCGACATAAACATGTACATCGCGAGGGTGGGGCACCCAAACTTGTTGGGCTATTGCACGGTGGCGCCGTTGAGGTTGGTGGGAGCCGCTGGAGGCGCGGGCTGATTCTTCGATAAGTTGCGGATGTAGATGATGAGGTTCCAGACTTCAGGGTCTTTGGCGCGACCTAACTCCTCTGGCGGCATCTTGTCTTTGCCGTTGCGGATGACGGTGAAGAGATCGGCGTCGGTCTTGTTGGCCAGCGAGGCGGGATTGGTCCAGTCGTCCATGGTCAGACTCATGCTTGTG
This sequence comes from uncultured Acidobacteriaceae bacterium, assembly GCA_963834565.1. GTDB lineage: Bacteria > Acidobacteriota > Terriglobia > Terriglobales > Acidobacteriaceae > Telmatobacter. The sequence goes on from CAWICF010000001.1 coordinate 561,107, forward strand.
GCGACTTCCGTCTTGCCGCTGCCGTTGTCCCCGTGGCAGAGGGCACAGTCGATCTGATAGAGCTGCTTCGCCTTGGCCTGCGACTCGGCGGTGGGCTTGACGGGATTCTTCGGCTGCGTGGCCGCAGCGGGAGCCTGAGCGGTTTGCTGGGGAACTGCTGGCGCGGGCGTACCCTGCTGCGGGCTGCGGCCTAGCAAGGGCAGACAGACAACGAAGAGTAAAACCGCTGCAAAAAGGAGCAACGACGACTTCAACATGGAACCCTCCTGAGCAGATGTCAGCGAGCGGGCATCTTTTATCCGGAAATCTGCGGAGAATTATAGGCCCGCTGAGAGGGAATGGGCTATGCGCTGGAACACAGCGGAGAAATGGCGGTTGTGGCGGGGCCAGCGAGTCAGCAGGTCAGCAAGTCGGCGGGTCGGCGGGTCAGCGGGTCAGCGGGTCGGCGAGTCAGCGAGGAACGGCGGGGCCGGTGCAATCGCGGGAAGTGCGGACCTGGAGGTCCGCACGACAACCGGCCGGGAGGCCGGCGCTACAGAATGATCGTTGTTTTAGTGGACACCGGCGCCGGCGCCGGGTCCCTCGCCCGGCTTTGCCTTGCTCAGCATGAAGGCGAGGACGATGAGGAGGATCGAGGCCCAGGAGAGTTCCATGTAGACGTCCTGATAGCCCTGGGTGGTGGCCTGGGCGATGAGCTGGTTATAGATTTGCGCGACGGCCATGCCCGCGCCGTTTGCGCCGCCCACGGCGCCGTTGAAGAATCCGGTGAGCGCCTGGACGTGCTGGTCGTAGCCGATTGAACCGGGCTGCATGGCCTGCTGCAGATGCTGCTCGTGCCACATGGCGCGGCTGGTGACCTGCGCGTTGGTTAAGGAGATGAGGATGGAGCCGCCGATGTTGCGAACGAAATTGATGAGGCCGGAAACCTGGTTGGATTCCTTCTGCGGCATGCCGACATAGGCAGCGTTAGTGATGGAGATGAAGCAGAAGGGCAGCGGCAGCATCTGCACGACACGGAGCCAGGAAGCTTCAGCGAAGCTCATTTGCAGGTTGGTCACGTCGGCCGCATAGCGGAAGGTGATGACGAGCAGAGTGAATCCGAAAGCGGCGAGATAGCGGGCGGGATACTTGCCGGTGGCGAGACCGGCAAGGGGCATCATGATGACGAGCGCGAAACCGCCGGCAGTGAGCGCCATGCCGGCAGTGGTAGCGGTGTAGCCAAGCAACTGCTGCGTGAACTGCGGCTGGAGGACGGTGTTGGCGTTGAGCACGCCGCCAACGAGCATCATGAGAAAACAACAGATGGCGAAGTTCTTGTAGCGGAAGAGACGCAGGTTGATCAGCGGTTCCTTGTGGTTCCACTCCCACACGAAGAGACCGACGATACCGATGACGAAGAGGGCGCCGAAGAAGCAAATGAATGGCGACGAGAACCAATCGTTTTCCTCGCCCTTGTCGAGCATGATCTGCAGGCCGCCCATGGAGACGGTGAGGAAGCCGAGGCCGACGTAATCCATGTTGCGCAGGCGCGAAGGATCGGCCTTGATCCAGGGCGGATCGTCAACGAGGCGCGTGACGAGGATGAAGGCGAGAATGCCGACGGGAATATTGATGAAGAAGATCCAGCGCCAGGTGAAGTTGTCGGTGATCCAGCCGCCGAGGGTGGGGCCGATGGAAGGAGCGAGGACGGCGACGAGGCCGTAGAGCGCAAAGGCCTGGCCGCGCTTGTGCGGCTCGAAGCTGTCGGCCATGATGGCCTGGGCCATGGGCTGCATGCCGCCGCCGAACGTGCCCTGCAATACGCGGCAAAGAAGCAGGATGGGAAGCGACGGCGCCGCGCCGCAAAGAAAGCTTGCAACGGTAAAGCCGCTGATGCAGAGAACGAAGAAATTGCGGCGGCCGATGAGGCTGGAGATCCAGCCGCCGAGGGGAAGGACGATGGCATTGGAGACCAGGTAGCTGGTGAGCACCCACGTGGCTTCGTCGGTGCTGGCGCCGAGCGAGCCGCCGATGTGAGGCAGGGCCACGTTGGCGATGGAGGTGTCGAGCACTTCCATGAAGGCAGCAAGCGCCACGGTGGCGGCAATGAGCCACGGATTTACGCGCGGCTTCCAGCGGACGGTGGCTGGGGCCGGATTTTCGATTGTCTTCGCCGGTACATCCGCTCCTGCGGCGCCGGGCAACGTGGTGGCGTTTGCTGACAACAGTGGTCTCCGTCAGTTTCTGGCGTAAGTTTTGTTGACAATGGCCGGGGAATTTCTGCGCTTGAGAGCGGGCGGTGTTTCGAGGGGGCGCCGCCGCTCAGGATCCAGTCTTCGCTCAAGGTTAGATTCGCACAATTGCGGTTTTGGTGCAGGATTCGGAGATTGACGGCGAAACCGTGATGTGAGACGGAGAGAGGGTCTGGATGGGCCGTTCAGGCTGCGGCCTGCACGGCGCCTGAATTCTGCGACCCGGATTCAAGTCTCTCCGATCTCCAATGCTTCCAATAGAAAAACGCTTGCGGTTGTAAAGCATCTTTCATATACTTCGATTCATCCTGCTGATCTGGCGTGCCGGGCAGCTAAACAATTTTCCCCGACCCGGTTCCCGAGGTTCAACACGCCGCGCTCGAGCCTGCCAGCGTGCAGGCAATGGATTTCCAGCTTCACTTTTTAAGGCCCATGTCGTGAAAAGGGGCCTGATTTCACAGCCCGGAAACCACACAGAGAACGACCCCGCGCCTGATTCCCCCGGCGCATTGTTCGTGCATCGGCACCATTCACCAGAAAGTTGTCACCACGTTCGTGGCACGGCGTAATCGGAGCATGCCTGGTCAAAAGGTGTCTCTGATTGCGACTCACCGAGCGGCAAGCTGCCTTTGAGCAGGCTGCTCGCAATCGGCGGCAGCGAGTTCGACGCCTGCGGATATCGCGCAGGCATTCGCTGCCCCAAAAAACTGATTCATTCCAGGAGGTCACATGAAACTCAGATTGCTTGGTGTTTTCTTCATTCTGGTTGGACTTTGCGCTTTGACGGCGTGGAGCCAATCGACAGCCAGCCTGTCAGGCACAGTGACAGACCCGAGCGGAGCGGTGGTCCCTAATGCGAAAGTGACGGTGCATAGCCTGGCGACCGGCCTCGATCGCGTTGTAAACACTGACTCCGCCGGGCTCTATGTTGTGCCTTCGCTCATTCCCGGCGACTACAAAGTGCAGGTTTCCGCGTCCGGATTCAGCGCCTATGTCGTGCCCAAAGTTACATTGGACGTCGATCGGGAGGTGACGGTGAACATGCACCTCGCCATATCCTCTGCCGGAGAGACAGTGCAGGTGCAGAGCGCGGTTCAGCAGATCGAAGCGCAGACCATCACGGTGGGTCAGGTCATCGACAACACAGCGGTGCAGGAACTTCCGCTGAACGGCCGGCATTTCCTGGACCTCACGGTGCTCACGCCCGGAAGCGTGGTGGCCGACACGGCGGGCAGCCTTACCGCGACCAGCCGCGGCCTCGGCGCGAACTCGTTCATGACGGCAGGCAATCGCGAAGACTCGATCAACTTCCAGATCAACGGCATCAATTTGAACGACATCAGCCAGAACCAGATCACCTTTCAGCCGTCGATCAGCACCACGTCGGAGTTCAAGATCGACAACTCCACCTTCAGCGCGGAATACGGCCGCAGCGACGGCTCCATCGTGACCGTTGCCACCCGCTCCGGCACCGACCAATTCCACGGCGAGGCCTTCGACTACTTCCGCAACGAGGCGCTGGACGCGCGCTGGTATTTCAATCGCCCCTACAACGTCGCTACCGGGCTGCCGCTCGTCGGCAACACCGGCGATAAGGCTCCGCTCAAGCGCAACAATTTTGGCGGCTCCGTTGGCGGCCCCATTTTGAAAGGTCACACCTTCTTCTATGGCAGCTATGAGGCTCTGCGCCAGCACCAGGGAATCCTGCAGAACAGCACAGTGATCAGCCCGGCGAACCAAACGGCCATCGCCGCCAACGCCGCGGCTGAACCCATCGCCGCCAAGCTGGCCGCGCTCATTCCGCTACCGAACAGCGGCGCGAATTACGTTTCGTTCACGCCCGGACCGGTGCAGATCGATCAGGGAACGATGGACATTTTGCAAAAGATCGGACCGAGCGACAACCTGCACGGCTTTTACGCGCTGCAGGAGGACACGCGCACGGAGCCGGCGCTGCAAGGCGACACTATCCCCGGCTGGGGCGACCATCGCCATGCCGTCCGGCAGATTGGCACACTCAGCGAGACTCACATCTTCAGCCCGAGCATGGTGAATGAAGCACGCCTCGGATTCAACCGCATTAACATCGCCTTCATCCCTGCCAATACCATCGACCCCACCAGCGTGGGACTCGGCGACGGCTTGAGCGGCCCGAAGGGCCTGCCCCAAACCACACTCTCCGATATCGGCCTGGTATTCGGCGGCCCTTCGGGCTTCCCGCAGGGGCGCGCCGATACTGCCGGCGTCCTGTCGGATACAGTGACCATGCTTGAAGGCAAGCACACCATCAAGTGGGGCGGCGAGTTCCGCCGCTACATGTTGGCCAGCTTTGCCGGCAACATCGGCACCCTGACCTTTACAACCTCGACAACGCCGACCAGCTACTTTCAGACCGATCAGGCCACCGTCTTCAGCATCCAGCCAAACACCGTCACCAGCCGCGTCTACGCCGACTCCACGGCAGGATTCGTGCAGGACAATTACAAAGTTGCGCCCGGCGTAACGCTTGAGTACGGCGTGCGCTTCGAGTGGAACGGAACCCCGGTGGAGGGAGAAAACCGCTTCACCATCTTCAATCCCTCTACTGTCACCCTTACCCAGGTAGGGACAAATGGGCTTGCGGCCAATTCCGCCTACAAACAGAATTACAACCTCGAACCACGACTGGGATTTGCGTGGGATCTGTTCAATACTGGCAAAACCGTGCTGCGCGGGGGATATGCCTACCTGGTGGATCAGCCCGTTGCCGGCGTGGTCACAGGGATGGCCTCCAACCCTCCCTTCAGCCTCGCGGTCAGCTATAACAGTTCCACTGCCATTCCCTTGTCTTCGCTCTATGCTGACGCAGCGGCGTCCGGAATTTCGCTCTACGGCGTCAACCCCAAGTACAAGAACGCGTACATCGAGAGCTTCAATTTGAATGTGCAACAGGCCCTGCCATGGGGTATGGTCGCCCAGCTCTATTACGACGGTTCGGTGGGACGCCACCTGGAAGTTGAATCCAATGTCAACCAAGTGGTAGGCGCCACCAGCGCCACGCAGGTGCATCCCTTCACCACGCTTGCATCCACCAGCCCGATCCGGCCTGGAGGTGCGATCGCTTCAAACATCGGTTACAGAACCAGCAACAGCTATTCGAACTACAACGCGATGTGGGCAGTGCTCAGCAAGAACATGAGCAATGGCCTTGAGTTCAGCATGAACTACGAGTGGACCAAATCAATGGACATCAACTCGCTCGGGTCGCAGGGAGGCTTGACTCTGCCGGACAGCAACAATCCCAGCGAAAACTACGGCCTGTCGGACTTCGACGTGCGCCAGCACTTCGCCGGAACCGCAGTCTACAACCTGCCGTTCCACCGCAACCGTCTGGTTTCCGGATACCAGCTTTCGAGCATCTTCCAGTACCAGACCGGCAATCCCGTCAACATCACGGCAGGCAGCTCAAGCTTCAACGGTGTCACCGGCCTGCCGCGTCCGACGCAGCTTGGCCCGATCTTCCGATCCAAGCGGCAGTTGCCCGGAATCGCCAACGTCACCCTGTTCCAGAGCACCGGCCTGGGCTACGGCGGCACCATTTGCGACATTACGAACTACACCTCATCCTGCAGCCTTGAGATCCAGGGAACGCAAGCCAATGCAACGGGTACCACTGCTCCCAGCGTTTACACCGGGCTGGGCACCATGCAGCGCAATGCTTTCACCGGTCCGGGCTATGCGGATCTCGACATGTCAGGACAAAAGACGACGAAGATCACCGAACACGTCGACTTCACGCTGCGCGCGGACGCGTTCGACATTCTGAACCATCCCAACTTCGGCCAGCCGTCAGGGAACGTGCAGTCGTCCACCTTTGGCCAGATCACCGGAACCCGCTTCCCCATCAGCGATGGTGGATCTTCGCGGCAATTACAGATCAGCGGAAAGTTCACGTTCTAAGCACCTGATACACTCCGAGGCATGCGTCTGCCGGCGCAAGATCGCGGCGGGCGTATGCCTTTCCTGATTTTCGACAAGTGCACAAATTCAAGGAGAGAACAAAACCGATGCTGCGCCGAACTTTTATCCAAACCATTCCACTGGCAGCCGCGGGAGCCGCGGCAGGCATTCCGCACAACGCACACGGCCAGACGGAGACCGCGCACTTCGAAAAGATGGTTGCCGATCTGCCGAAGTTTCAAGCGACCGACGCTGAAAAATTTGTGCGCCCTGACGTTCATGCCGGCGACCGGCCTTCGGGTGCGAGCTTCTCCACACGATCGCCTGCGCTGGGACTGAACGGCGCAGCGGGGACGGCGCATCCGCTGGCGACGCAGACGGCGATCGCCATGCTGAAGAAAGGCGGCAGCGCGGTGGACGCGGCGGTGGCGGCCAATGCTGTGCTTGGATTTGTGGAACCGGTGAGCTCGGGACTGGGCGGCGATTGCTTCGCGTTTGTGTGGGATCCGAAGGTGGGGAAACTCGCAGGCATGGCGAGCTCAGGCCGATCGCCCAAGGCGCTGACGCTTGAAACAGCGCGGGCGCGCGCGAAGAATGGCGCGATTCCAGCGTTGGGGGCGATTGCCGTTTCGACGCCAGGGGCGCTGGATGGCTGGTGGACGCTGCACCAGCGCTACGGAAAGCTGAAATGGGCGGAGTTGTTCGAACCGGCAATCTACGCCTGCGAAAACGGCGACCCCACACCGCAGATCATCGGCTACTACATCAAGCGCAACATGGCGGCGTTTCTGCGGCCCAATTCGGGCGTGGAAGAAACGGCCAATGCGGTCGCGACCTATTCGCCGGGGGGCAAGTCGCCGAATGAATACGATGTGCGGCGCAATCCGGACCTGGCCCACACATACAAGATGATCGCCGAGGGCGGGCGCGATGTTTTCTACGACGGCGAGATTGCACAGACGATCGACGCATACTTCAAACGCATTGGCGGATGGCTGAGCGCCGATGATCTGCGCGAACATCATTCGGAATGGGTGGAACCGCTGGTGACGAAGTATCGCGGCGTGGATGTGTATGGGATGCCGGCGAACACTCAGGGGCTGGCCACGCTGCAAATGCTGAACATCATTGAGAACTTTGACATGCGCGGCTACGGGTTTCAGTCGCTCGAGTCGCTGCAGGTGCAGATTGAAGCGAAGCGGCTGGCGTATGAAGATCGCGCGCGCTACTATGCCGATCCGCACTTTGCGAAGATTCCCATCGACTGGCTCATCTCAAAGGACTACGCGAAGGAGCGCGCAAAGCTGATCAAGCTGGACAGCATTTTGCAGCCGGTGCATCCGGGCGAGGCGCCGAGTCACGGTGATACGACATATTTCACGACGGCCGACAAAGACGGCATGATGGTGTCGATCATTCAGTCGAACTTCCGCGGCATGGGTTCTGGGCTGGTGGCCGACCATCTCGGTTTTATGTTCCAGGATCGGGGTCAGCTTTTCAGCCTGAAGGATGGACACCCGAATATCTATGCGCCGGGCAAGCGTCCGTTCCAGACGATCATTCCTGGCTTCGCCAGCCGCGACGGAGTCCCGTGGCTCTCGTTCGGCGTGATGGGAGGCGACATGCAGCCACAGGGTCAGACGCAGATCATCCTGAACCGCGTGGACTACGGACTGGATGTGCAGTCGGCGGCTGACAGCCCGCGCTGGCACCACGAGGGTTCATCGCAATCGATGGGCGAGGACAGGCCGGGGCTGGGACCGATGGGCATTCTGAGGCTGGAAGCGGGCGTTCCGGCAGCTACGCGCAAGGCGCTGGAAGCGATGGGCTGGCCGATGGGCGAGAGCGATGGCGGCTTCGGGCGCTACGAGTGCATCGAACTGCGCAAGCAGGGGACGGATCGCGTGTACGCGGCGGGAAGCGAAATGCGATGCGATGCGGTCGCGCTGGCGTATTGAGTTCTCGCTCAAGCTATGTCGCAGCTCGTCGAAGTGCTCTCCCAGGCGTCAGAATCTAGACCTGGGGCACCCATTCTCGTGCTGGCTAGAGATCGGAATCTGTGCAGGAACTCAGACCCGCCCCCATGGTTGTTCTGAGTTGAGAGCGGTGAGTTGGAGTCTGTGCTATCCCACATCTCAGAATCGAGATGTGGGGCACCCATGGTTGTTCTGAATTGAGAGCGGTGAGTTGGGGTCTGTGCTATCCCACATCTCAGAATCGAGATGTGGGGCACCCATTCTCGTGCTGAGTAGAGATCGGAATCTGTGCAGGAACTCAGACCCGCCCCCACCCAACCGAAGCTAGGGTCCACCCCGGGGATGGGGCACCCCACTTCATCACACCCCACTTCATCACATCCCGCTTCATCGCCCGAGCCTAAATTACTGTGCTCCAGCGTGCACGTATACCTGCTGCGGCGCGTCAACCTTGGCCGGCGCACTCAGTTTGAGCTTGAGGTTTTCGATCTGCGGCTTGCTGCCTACAGGCGTCATGAAGTCCAGCTCGTATTGGTTATCGAGGCGGCGGTTGATATCAGCAAAGTACGGCTGGAAACTGACCGGATTGCCGTAGCCCTGCCAATAGCTGTTGCCGCCCGTGGCCTCCGCGACTTGGGCAAGGAGATTCTGGCCGGTGTTGGCTCCGTACATCGAGCGGTCAAAGCGTCCTGTGGCTGTCCAGTAAATGGAGTAGACGATGAGGCGCGAGCGAACAGCATCGTTGATGGCCGCCTGCACGTAAGGGTCTTCAGGATCGTAGCGACGATCGTAGTTGTCGACACCGTCAGTCACCATCACAACTTCACGACGGGCGCTGTCATCGTGCGAGGGCCAATTCTTGGCAAGATCTGACAGGCAGAAATACGGGCTGGCGTTGATGCCCGGCATGCCCGCCACAGGCAAGTGCAGCTGACGTTCGACAGCGCCGCGATCGGTGGTGAACGGCGAAGTAAATGCAGCGCGGCCGTTCATCATGTAAGCGACGGCCACCTTCGCATTGGGCGGAAGGCTGTTGATGAATTTCGCGATGTCGTTGAGCTGCGTGCCGAGGCTACCGCGCGCGCCATCGTCAATGAGAACGACGAACTCGAGTTTGCTCTGCGCGCCGAGCGGAGTCCAGCTGGTGATGCTCGGTTGTTTTCCATCGACTTCGAGCTGCAATGCCTGCTGGGGAATGCCACCGGGAATCTCCTGGCCTTGCAACACCGTGACGACGGCGCGGCCCTGACCTTCCATCGGGGCGGAGTCTGCCGCAAAAGCGAGCGGTGCCGCAAGCAAGAATCCTGCGACGACGGCAGTGAATTTTGGTGTGGGGATTTTCATTTCATTTCTCCTTCGGAGGCGCCTGCCGCGTCGGGTTCTTTCGGGCGAAACGATCGGCGCCTGACCCTGTTTCATTGGATGAGCGGCGGGGAGAACGGACTCGACGCCGACGCCGGCACCTTGCGGCGCAATGTGTGTAACACGCGTGGCCAGAGAAGGTTGCGGGGGCGCGGAATTTGCTCGATGGGAAGAAGAAATCGGAGTGAAGACGATGCGAAATGGGGTTTGCTGCGTCTAAGGCAATTCACCGCTCGACGAAGGATTTGAGGCGTGCGAGGGCGTGGTCCCATTGGCGCGAGACGCGATTGAGATAATCCTGCATTTGCTGCATGGGCTCGGGATTGAGCGAGAAGAGCGCTTCGCGGCCCGATCGCGTGCTGTGAACCATACCGGCCCTTTGCAGCACGCGCAGATGCTTGGTGACGGCCTGGCGCGTGAGATGCGTGCCGGATGTGAGCTGTGCGATGGACGCGGGCTGGCCTGCACAAAGACGGGTGACGAGCGCGAGACGGGTCTTGTCACCCAGCGCTGCGAAGAGAAGAGCGTGCGACGCGCGACGAGCTTGCGGGCGATCAGGGCTTTTCAGTGACATGGCGGGCAATGTTGTTCATTTGCTGGGTCCAGCCGCCATCGTTGCCGCGCTGCGCATCACCGCGCCACTCGGCAGGAACGTTTTCGAAGCCGGACTCAGTCACGGTGAGGAGTGTTCCGGCTGCGGTTTTCTCGAGGCGGAACTCGACAAGGGTGCGGGGAGCATTGGAGTAGTCGGGCGAGTAACGTTCCTTATCGTGGTAGCGAATCTGCGCCCAGGTGAACGAGAAGAGCCGCTCAGGTTCCATTTTCTCGATGAGGGCCTCCCAGACGATGTGTTCGTAGCCGGGGTGCAGGACTTGGCCGCGGGAAACCTGGCCGACAACGAACGGCCCCTCGAGCGCAACGCGAAACCACTCGCCGAATTCACGATAATCAGTGAGGGCACGCCAGACGCGAGCGATGGGGGCCTTGAGTTCGACATGTTTTTCGATGCGATTTGCCATAAATGCAACCGCTAAGTTGCATAATAGAACAAGGAGCGAAGAAATGCAACTGCAGAGTTGCGTGTATTCAGGAGACTGGCTGAACGCGGCTTATCTCTTCGGACTGACTTTTCGGATTCCGTGGGCTCTCACAGAAATTCGTGCCAGTTCCTCATCGAGAAGACGCGCATAAACTCCGAATCGCTGTACGGAGCCTGGCCTCGCTGAATCCCTGGAGCTCTGCGATGGAATACGGCGAATGGGTTTTTGAAACGACCTCGCCGTTCGCATCGTGGATACGAATCCGGACCATGGGCCAAGCGCCCTGATCGAAGGCCGCCGAGCAACCCGAGAATTCCTCTTCCACAATGCGTTTAATTCTCGCCACCTGAAGATCGAATATCCCACCAATGCCAGGTCGAGCAGTCAATGCATTCCTCCAAAAAAATGACCCCTGTGTTGTGTCTACGGTCGAACAGCAGACGGGAACGAACGACCGTTGCCAGTTCGTGCAGGCAACGCAGAGTTCAGCGACCATCCTGCGCCGATGCTTGGGCCCGCACTCACGTGCCGGTTTCAAGACACAGGACAGTTATCTGAATTCGCGAACTTATCGCCTTGCGACGGGTTGCACAGTCGCTAAGGCCGCAGACGGGGTGAAGACTTTCAAGTGCTCTCAGGATCGAGCGGAACCAGGTTGACACCTTACTCGCAGCTGCCTTTTCGGGGGGGCCTGGATACGATAGGCCCTTTCTTCGGCGTTTTGCCGAATCAACTTGCGCAGCAGGGTGACTCAGTACTCAAAGCCGTTTGCGATGGGGAAACGGATTCCGCTCGGGGAGTCGTTCGCATCCGGCTATTCCCACGGTGCAATATGGCGCCGGAAGATGTCAAGAAAGGATACGGAACAGCTCGTGGGTGCCGGCATGATCCTGAACGGAAAGGTACTTCAACTCAAGCGGTTATGACCTGCCATTCAAGGGTCTCTCATCGGGAGACCCTCTTCGGCAGGCTGCAGCGAAGATGCGGTATCCTGAGAGAGCGCGCCCGTAGCTCAGCTGGATAGAGCGAATGCCTCCGGAGCATTAGGTCGGGAGTTCGAATCTCTCCGGGCGCACCATTTACCCTTCCATCTGCAAAACCAGATAAATTTAGCGAATGCGCGTCAGCATCGATGCAGGCGAGGTCTCACGCGGGTCGAAGTATGGGCTGGTCGAACTTGGCGGGTGAATGGTGGACGCGGAAGGAATCGAACCTTCAACCTGTCGGTTAAGAGCCGAATGCTCTGCCAGTTGAGCTACGCGTCCGGAGGGTTGGAAACGCCGCGCCAGAGGCTTTCTTGCGCAGGCTTCGCGGGAAGAGAATATCAACCCGCACCTCAGAGAATATATCACAAAGAGAGGTCCGGCCCAAGGTGCAGCGGTGAGGACAGCGGCTACAGCGGTTTCGCAGTTACTGTGTCCCGAAGCCATGACCGCCAAGTGGATTTTTCCTCAAGAAAAATCGACCCGCCGCTGAGGCCTGAAACGGCTACGCCAACTACGAAACCGCTCTAAAGCCGGGCTCATTTCGCTCCACCTACGGCGCGAGTAAACTCGTGCCCTGATACTTCGTGCCTCTTCTGGAGACTTTTCAGCGAGCTCGAAGGATCCTGCTCCCCCAAGTTTCCGCCCGAGCTTAGGAGTTCGCTGCTGGACGCTACGCTTCCGCCGGCTTCTCCTCGTCAACGGCCGGATTTTGCACCTCGGAGTGAGCGGCGATTTCGACGCTCTCGTTGAAGCGGTAGCCGATGTGCGAATCGGTGACGAGGTATTGCGGATTGGCCGGATCGTCTTCAATCTTGATGCGGATCTGGCGAATGAAAGTGCGCAGGTATTCGAGCTCGTTGCCGTAGTCAGGACCCCATACAGAGCGCAGCAGCTTGGCGTGGGGGATGGGACGGCCGGCGTGCATCATGAGGTAGTGGAGCAGCTCGAACTGCTTGGGCGTGAGATGAACGGGCCTGCCGGCTTTTTCAACAAGGTGGCGGACAGGATCGAGCATGACGTTGCCGATCATGACGGCGGCTTCGACGTCGTCGAGGGTTTTGCTGCGGCGGACCGCGGCACGCAGGCGCGCGGTGAGTTCGCGCAACTGGAAGGGTTTGGTAATGTAGTCGTCGGCGCCGGCGTCGAGCGCCTCGACTTTGCGCTCTTCGCCGCCCTGCACGGTGAGCATGAGGATGGGCAGGCGCGGCGCGGCCTTGCGCATGAGGCGGCAGACTTCGATTCCGCCCATACCGGGCATATTGATATCGAGAAGCACGGCATCGAAGGGTTCAGTGCGCACCAGGGCGAGCGCTTCTTCGCCGCGCGCCGCCTCGACAATTTTAAAGCCGAAGTTGCCGAGAATGGTGCGCAGCGAGAGCCGGATGGAGCGCTCGTCGTCGACGATGAGCAGGTTTCCCGCGGTTTCCTGATTCACTGGCTCGTACCTCCATTCAGTGGAAGAGAAAGATAAAACGTGGTTCCCTCGTCTGCGTTGCTGATGACCCAGACGTGTCCGCGATGGGCTTCGGCCGCCATCAAGACGGTGGAAAGGCCAATGCCGGTGCCCGCCGCCATGTGCCGCGCTTCTTCGCTGCGGTAAAAGCGTTGAAAGATGCGCTCGCGATCGGCGATGGGAACGGCCGGCCCGAAGTTGTGTACGGAGAGCATCAGTTCCTTGTGGCTTTCCCATGCGGAGACTTTCACTGTAGTTCCGGCAAAAGAGTATTTTGCCGCGTTGTCGAGAAACTGGGTGAGCGCCATGGTGAGCAGGTCGCGATCGCCGCGGATGGTGAGCGTGGGATCGGGCACCGCGACTTCAAGCTGGTGGCCTGCCATGCGGCCCTGATGCTCCTTCAATACGCCGTCGACCAGATCGCTCACAACGATTTCATCCCTGGCGAGGCTGAATTCCTCAGCCTCGAGTTCTGCAGTCTGCAGCAGGCGCGTACTCAGCAGCGTCAACTTATTGGTTTCGTCTTCGATCAACGTTACGAGTTCCTCCTGCGCGTGATTCAGCTTTCCAACTTCGGCGATGCCCGCGCTGGCCGACTGAATTGCAGTGAGCGGCGTTTTGACGGCGTGCGCAAGAGAGTCGAGAACAGCGGCGCGCAGCCGCTCGCTTTGATGCGCAGCCTCCACCTGGCTCTCCTTGGCGAAGAAGACGCAGCGGTCGAGGGTGACGGCCGTGAGCGATGTGAGGGCGTCGACGACGAGCGTGCCGAGATCGCCGCGAATCGCCATGGCCCCGATGGAATCGGCGCCGACGCGCAGGAGCCTGCGCGAGGTTTGGGTCGCGTAATCTTCGTCGTCGGCCTGCGATAGATAACATTCCTTCGCAATCTCCTCCTCACCGGCTGTCCATTTGCCGGCGACGTCGCTTGTGCCGGAGCTGGCGTCGAAAATGGCGACGGCTCGAGCGGCAAAGATGCGCTGGATAAGGTGCACCAGCTGCGGACCGGGCGGTTGATGCAAATTGATCAGCAGCGTGCTGCGGCTGAGCTCGTACAACTGCTCCATCGAGGTGCGCTGGAGCTGTGCCTCGCGGGAGGTAAGCCGCTCGCGCGAAGAGAGGCGGCTGACCAGCAATGCGCTGACTTCAAAAGATCCGAGTGCGACCCAGTCTGCCGGGTCGGCGATGGAGAAATGAAAAAGCGGCGGATAGAAAAAATAGTCGAGGCAGCAGCAGGCCAACACGGAAACGATGGATGCCTGCCAGAATCCGCAGAGAATGGCGACGCAAACAACGACGAGAAGAAAGAGAAACCCGACGGGCGCCGGGTTGAAGTGGAGCACAAAGCCCGTAAAGGTGAGCAACCCGATCACCCAGCATCCAGCCAGGGTTTCTCCGATCAAACGCGCCCGCGAGGTGTGGTTTCGCTCTTTGAGGAATTTGGTGATTTTCATGACACCAAGGCGGAACGTCCTTACTGGGCGTAGAAAGAGCCTATCGGTGGGGTCATTAGCAAAACATAAATATGTTGCAAAGAATCTATGGGCAAGAAGAGGCCAACTGGCGCAAAAAGAGCACGCTGGCGGGAGAGCCAACGTGCTGGATTTACTGACGGGTGGGGAAGCCGGGAGATCAGTGATCGGCGCGGGCCGAAAGACTCTCATAGCGCGCGGCCTGCGCGCTCATCTTCCGCGCTTCGTACGTGAAGTAGTCGTAACGATTGCGCGAAGATTGGACGGGGTTGGGATACTTGGCTGCAACAAGATACGAATTCACGCTGCGACGATCCAGTTCGACCTTTTCGGATTGCGCCTGCTGCTCGAATTCCTGCTGGCGCCAGCGGTAATAGGAAGCCAGGGTCAGGTAATCCTCAGAAGTGCGGGCACTCTGCACCATGTGCTTGATGTCAGTGCTGCTCAAGTTTTGTGTGTTGGCCGATTCCGAATGAATGAAAGGGGAAGTGGTTGCGAAGGCGAGTAAGGCGCAGGCAACGGGAAGCTTGAATTTCATATAAACCTCCTTCTTCATGAAGAAGCTTGGAATGCTTAACGTGAAGGAGGCATGAACGAGTAATAAGGGAAGGGTATATTCGGACGAGTGCTTACGGGATCCTTATGAGTTTCGCTGAGAAGGTGGCATTTATGCGGGCTTGATTAGGGAAGGAGGCGACGGGCATAGGCCGAACTGCAGGTGTTTGGAACCGCAGAAAGTTTGGAGCATACTATTGCCATGGCTACCTTGCCCAACACCGAGGAACTCTGGACTGTGCGGGAGTACTTGCGCACGAGTTGGAGCCCGGACCGCGAGTTTGTGGATGGGCGGATCGAGGAGCGGAACTTTGGCGAGAAAGAGCACTCCATCCTGCAGCGGTTCCTGACAGTCTTGTTTGCTATCAATCGAGCGGCCTGGGGTGTCGAGGTGTTTCCCGAGCTTCGCACGCAGACACAGACGAGGAGATTCAGGGTTCCGGATGTTGCCATTGTGCGGGCGGGAAAGAAATTTGACCGGTGGTTGACCGAACCACCTCTCATTGCGATCGAGATTCTTTCGCCGGAAGACACGCTGCGCGAAATGCAGGCGAAGGCAGCAGAATACCGTTCGTTTGGCATCGAGCATATCTGGATCGTTGATCCGGAGCCGCGCATTGCCTATCGCTACGTGGAGGGCGGACTTGAGGAAGTGCACGACGGCGAACTGGTTGTGCCGGGAACGCCGACTCACGTGGTGTTGAGTGAGATGTTTGCGGAGCTGGATCGGTAGGCTTGTGAGAAGGGCCGGAAGATTCTTCCATAATCGAATAACTTTTTATTTCTTCGGCTGCGCGGCAGGGTGGACGTTGATCATCCCCACATCTTTCTTCATCTATCTGTGGGCTAGAGATTTAAGCGAGATTACATCCACGACGGGCACTTTGCTTGGGTATACCTTCGCGGCAGCAGTCGTGATTTCAATGGTAGCCTTTCTTGCCAACTACTTTGGTATGTGGACATATTTGCTTGCCTGCGACGACTCAGGATGGAGCAATAAGATGTGGTGGGCCGTTGGATTCTTCCTTACTGCCCCATTGCAACCGTCCCTTATTTCTTTCTCGTTTATCGGAGTCAATATTCGACCAGCTCGCGAATGCGATCGAGCGAGCTTGGGCCTTAGCTCTTGAGCGCCACGCGGATGTGCAACTCTTTCAACTGCTGCTCTGTGACGGTTGTGGGGGCTTCGGCCATGAGGTCGAGGGCCTTCGCCGTCTTGGGGAAGGCGATGACTTCGCGCAGGCTGGGCGCACCCGCCAGCAGCATGACGATGCGATCGAGGCCGAGCGCGATGCCGCCATGCGGCGGCGTGCCATATTCTAGCGCGTCGAGAAAAAAGCCGAAACGCGCGCGGGCTTCGTCGTCGCTGATGCCGAGCGAGGCGAAGATCTGTTGCTGCACGTCTTTGCGGTGAATCCGGATAGAGCCCGAGCCGAGTTCGAGGCCGTTCATCGCGAGGTCGTAGCAGTTGGCGCGCACGCTGGCCGGATCGCTGACCAGGTTGGGCATGTCGGACTCGTAGGGCGCGGTGAAGGGATGGTGCGCCGGCACCCACTTGCCTGAGCCGAGTTCGTACTCGAACATCGGGAAATCGGTGAGCCACATAGGATGGAAGGCGGCGCTGCCGTCGATAGGACTACTCGTGTCGTGACTGCGCGCTTCTTCGACCACCTGCTCGGTGACGCGAAATGCGCCGTGGCGATCTGCGTATTTCTTTGCGAGCTCGGTGCGGAAGTTGCCTGCGGCGGCGTAGACGTTGATCTCGCGCTCGGAAAGGCGACCGGCAAATTTGGTGTCGCTGGCCTTGATGTGATGCGCGGGATCGCCGGCAACGACGATGACAAAGTCGGCGTCGGCCGCGCCGGCAAGCTCGCGGACCTTCATGGCGGATTCGGGAAAGCTCTTGGCGAGGCGCTTGAAGTCGTCGATGAACTTGGCGCCCTTTTTCTGATCGAAGAGCGGATGATTGTCTTCGCGCTCCTTGCGGCTGAGCTCGCCCACGTTGGGAATACGCAGTGCGACTACGGGCAGCGCGGGATCGATCTGCAGCGTGCTGAGCGCGTCGCCGGTGAACGCCGAGCGCACGTCGGTGAGGCCGGGCAGGCGCAGGTCGGGCTTGTCGGTGCCGTACTGGCGCAGCGATTCGTCGTAACTGATGCGCGGGAACGGGATGGGCAGGCTAACGCCGGCTGCGGCAAAGGCAGCCTTGAGGAACTTTTCGACAACTTCGAAGACCATCTCCTTGCGCGGAAAGCTCATCTCGAGATCGACCTGGGTGAACTCGAGCTGGCGGTCGGCGCGCTGATCTTCATCGCGGAAGCAGCGGGCGATCTGGAAGTAGCGATCGAAGCCGGAGATCATGAGGATCTGCTTGAAGATCTGCGGCGATTGCGGCAGCGCGTAGAACTGCCCGGGATGCACGCGGCTGGGAACGAGAAAATCGCGCGCGCCCTCGGGCGTGCTCTTGTTGAGCATGGGCGTTTCGATTTCGAGGAAACCCTGCGCGCTGAGGCTCTCGCGGATGGCGCGAGTGATGTCGTGGCGCAGGTGGAAGTTGCGCTGCATCTCGGGGCGGCGCAGGTCGACGTAACGATATTTGAGGCGGACTTCTTCGTTCTGGATCGCTTCGTCAGAAGGTGAGAATGGCGCGAGGCGCGTGTCGTTGAGGACGCGCAGTTCAGTGGCTTCGATTTCGATTTCGCCGGTGGGCATCTTGGGGTTGATCGCGTCCTGATCGCGCAGGCGAACCTTGCCGACGGCGGCGACGACGTATTCGGGGCGGACTTGCTCGCCCTTCAGGTGGCCGTCGGGCGTGAGTTCTTTGTCGAGAACAATCTGTGCGATGCCGGTGCGGTCGCGCAGGTCGAGAAAGATGAGATTGCCGTGGTCGCGACGCCGGTTGACCCAGCCCATCAGGACGACTTGTTGCCCAGCGTTGGCGGCGCGCAGTGTGCCGCAAAGATGCGTCCGTTCGAGGTTGCCTAAAAAGTCGAGCACTACCTTGTTTCCTTTGGTCTATTGCCGCCGGGTGGGCGTAACCGCCTGATTTTTCGCTTATTTAGCGAGAAAGGCAGCCAGCTCAGCGCGGGGAATCTTGGATTGTGTGCCTGAGGCGAAATCCTTCACTGTCAGGATACCGGATTGGAGCTCGTCTTCGCCCAGGATGACGATGCGGCGGGCAGTCTTGTCGGCGGCCTCGAAGGACTTCTTGAGGCGGAAGCTGCCGTCGCCCAGCTCGATGCTGAGGCCGGCGCGGCGGAGCTCGCGGGCGAGAGTGAGGGCAGCGGCGTTGAGATTTTCGCCGAGCGGGGCGATATAGGCCACTTGCAGTGGGGCCACCTGCGCACCCTGCGGGTGGGCGGAGTTTTGGTTGAGTTCCTGCGACTGCAAGGTCAGCACCAGCCGGTCGAGGCCCATGGCGAAGCCGATGCCGGGCGCTTTGGGTCCGCCGATGGCCTCGCTGAGGCCGTCGTAGCGGCCGCCGCCGAGCAATGCGTTCTGAGCGCCGAGGC
Source organism: uncultured Acidobacteriaceae bacterium (assembly GCA_963834565.1). Classification (GTDB taxonomy): domain Bacteria; phylum Acidobacteriota; class Terriglobia; order Terriglobales; family Acidobacteriaceae; genus Telmatobacter. The sequence goes on from CAWICF010000001.1 coordinate 579,630, forward strand.
CGCCGTGCGTGAACTCGAATGTGGTGCGTGTGTAGTAATCGAGGCCGCGGACGAGGCGGGAGTTGAGCGTGTAGGGAACTCCGGCGGCGTCGAGCGCAGCGGTGACGGCTGCGAAGTGATTTTTGGAATCCTGGTCGAGAGATTCAGTAATCTTCGGCAGAGATTCGATGATGGGCTGGTCCTCGGGAACTTTGCAATCGAGGACGCGGAGCGGATTGGTGACGGCGCGGCGCTGGCAGTCTTCACACATTTGCGAGACGACCGGAACGAGAGCCGCACGAAGTGCTTCGTTGTAGCGGGCGCGATCGGCGGCCGAGCCGACGGAGTTGAGCTCGAGAGTCCAGCCGGTGATGCCGAGTTCGTCGAGCAGCGTGGCGAGCATTTCGAGGACTTCAGCGTCGCGGAGCGGAGATTCGCTGCCGGCAGAGGGAGGACCGATGACTTCAGCGCCGATCTGCCAGAACTGGCGGTAGCGGCCTTTCTGCGGGCGCTCGCGGCGGAACTGCGGACCGATGTAATAGAGCTTCTGCAGCTGGCCGGTTTCGCCGAGCTTGTGCTCGATGTAAGCGCGGACGACGCCGGCGGTGTTTTCCGGGCGGAGGGTGAGGGATTGCGAAGATTTGAAGGCCGGGACAGGGCTCTTGAACGGTTCGATAACCACATCGTGCTGGTTGACGCTCGGTGCGGCTCCCGCCATCTCTGCCGGGATGACCAATCGGAGGTTGATGTGCATCCTTCGAGGAGGCTGGACAGCATCCATGCTCGAGGCGCGTGCCCTCAAAAGGGAGTCGATCGCTTCCGAACTTACCTTTGGCCTAAAGCACACGAATTCGGGTTGTCCCGTCCCACTTTGACCCATCCAGCGAATGCCCATTTTTCGCAGTGTGGAGTTTAGCGGCGGGGCCGACTCCTCGTAGAACTTCTTGGAAGCAACGACCGCGTTCACCCAAGACTCGGTGAATGCAGGTTCGTCAAATCGCTCGCCGTCCTCCCACGTGTACATCTCTTTGGAAACGATGTCGGTTTCTTCGCCGACGCTGCGGGCGAAGAGCGAGGTGTCTTCGAAGATGGGGGTGCGGATCTCGCCGAAGTTGTAGCGGGCAAAGACGGCGCGCGCGGTGGCTTCGATGCGGTTCCACAGGGCCGTCTCGGGCGGCAACAGGTCGCGGGTGCCGCGCACGGCTTTCAGAGTGGCCATAACCTGTCTAGTTTAAATGCGTGCGATGCCCGCTCAGGCTCTCTTCTTAATCGACTTCAGCAGCGTGCTGTCGATGCGCGTCTGCCAGCCTGGTCCGGTGGAGCGGAAGTGGTCGATCACTTCGGATGAGAGGCGAAGAGATACAAGCTTTTTCGTTGGAGCCTTTTGCGGACCGCGCTTGCCGCGACGAACGACTTTGCCGTTGCGAATGAGGTCGGCTCGTGCGAAGAAGGCGCGCGTCGCCTCTGCGTCATTCGGATCGTAGGGGCCATCGTCGGGCTCATACGGAATTGGCTCGCCTTCCTTACAGGCCAGCACGCGGTTCCAGTCGGTTTTACTTTGAGTCTTCTTCATATTGATTGCGCTCCGTGCGGGAAGCGTGCCGGAATGAGATTACGCGGACTTCGTCGTCCTGTTCGGAGTAGACCAAGGTCAGAAGTCAACCTTTGACAACCGCCAGCGCCACATCCATCCGCCGATATTCGTCTTCCCGGCTGGCGTCGTAGTTGCACTTGTCCGGATTCTCGTAGACGAGGTAAGCATCCTGAAAATCGAGCCCATGCTTTTTCAGGTTTGAATTTCGCTTTGCCTCGTCCCAGACGTACACAATCTAATTGTAGCTACAAAATAATCCTCACGCAAGTTTGGAATTATGAGAGATCGTCCGTTTGGTTCTTCGACCCATAGATGCTCGGTGCGCGTGCTATTGCCGCTAAGCAACAATTCGGCTGGTGAGGGTGTGCCACCAGGCCGGTGCGCCGACGTACAGGTAAATCAGAAGGGCCTGCCACGCGAGGAGCACGGGCAGCGCGACGCGGTAGACATTGTGAATGCTGTGATCGACCAGCAGGTCGCGCGCGACTCCGAGAAGAATGACCGCGTCGACGCAAACGTAGTAGAGGTTGTGATCGAAGATGTAATTGTTGCGGCCAAAGGGCGCATCGAGCAGGCAGCAAGTGGCAATGAACAGCAGGCGGCGATGCAGCTGCGGCTTTTTGCGCCAGAGAATGGCGAGAGCGACCAGGGGGCCGAACTCAAACATGTCGCCCCAGGGAACGCTGAGAAAGACGTCGGTGCCGGTCTCGTGAAGGGTGAACCAGTCAAAGCGGGCCATGATGACGGCGATGACGAATCCCAGCACCACCATGACCGATGCAAGCCCGGCGCCGAACCAACCTAAAAGGCGATGCACCTTTACGTTGTGAGTCCGCACCAGCACTGACTGGAAGATGTAGAAGAGCACCCATGACGAGAACGCGGCGCCGTGGAACCAGAGCAGCAAGGGGCGCGGCGGCGCGGCGTGGAAGAGGTTCTGGTTGACGGTATAGCTGAATCCCCAGGCGACGATCGCGGCAAAGAGCAAAGACGCGAAGAGATAGAAATACTTGTCGATGAGGCCGTTGCGGCCTGTGATGGCGAGCGCGCGATGGGGAATTGCGGCTTGAGACGTTGATGCCACGGGCGGACCTCCGGCTGGTTCTTCTGTACGGTGCGCGACAGGGGTTGCAGATTGGATCTGCGGGGAAGTAGGCCGAGTCTAGCACGGCGGGAGCGGGGCGCTCAACGAATCAATGCAGGGCGCGGCCTTACAGCGCGGCTTCTGACTCTGCAGCGGTCCGGGAGCGGCCGGCGAGGGACGCGATGAATGTGACTGGGGCGGCGAGGAAACTGACGACGAGGCGTGGGATGCGGCGGAAATCGTCGGCGAGCGATCGGCCCTGGCCGGAGAGAAAGACGCCCCGGCGCATGACAAACAAGTGGAAAAGAGCCGAGACGCAGGCAAAGACGCTGACGGCCACGGTGGCGCGCAACGGAACCGGAGCGCCGGCTACGCGGTGGGCAAGCCAGTCAACGAATTGCGCGAGCAAGGGAACGCCGAACGCGATGGTGAGATTGCCAAAAAACTGCGGGCGAATCGCGAGGGCTCTTTGTTGAAGTCCGGCATAAACGCCCGCAGTGAGGGCAACATAGGCAATTTCGACCGTGACAATCGAGAGCCGGCCGTGGGGCCCTGAGCGCGCGAGCGCAGCGAGATAGACCAGCGAGCGGGCGGTCGCGCTGAGGAGCGCACACTTCCAGTTCCAGCAGGCGAGAACCTGCGCGCGAAGGGGAGAACGGCTGGACGCCATGGACTTTATTGTGGGGACGCTTTGCGAATGGGGCATAAAAATCTGGTTACAGCAATGTCGAGATGACTTGCGACCCGTTATGAGATAGATGCCTGATTTTGGCCTTCGGGCGTGATTTTTATCACGGTGGCGATCGAGCCGGCGCGGCTAGGCTCGAAGTGTGGGCGCGACATAAACGCGGCCCTGAACGAGGAGTGATTTCAAATGGCTTATGTCGTGACCGATGCCTGCATCAAAGACTTTGTCTGCGTTCCGGAGTGCACCACCGCCGCGATTGCGCCGGCACAGAGCGACCCGGCGGCCGCAACCGTTTCGCAGGTGTACATCAACCCGGACGAGTGCATCGACTGCGGAAACTGCGCTTCAGTCTGCGAGCAGAATGCGATTTATGTTCTCGACGAGCTGCCGGCGGACAAAGCTGGGTTTGCGGAGAAAAACAAGAACTACTTCAACTAGGGCGCTGGACGCGTGAATTCGTTCCATTGGCTTTCCTGGCTTCCCACCCTTTCGCCAGAAAGAAGGCGAAAGGATGGGGCACGGAACAGATCCACAATCAGACGGTTAGAGACCGAGAGCACTTCTCCTTCCGATGTAGCCCTTGTGATTTCAGTTCAAGGTGGCGCTTCCTTAAGGGAACCGCCACTTCAGCTCCCGGTTTCGGTATATAGCAGAAGGAGAAGTGCTGTAGTGGCGCTCTCGGCGCGCCTGGTCGCAGTCGAGAGAGGAATATCTTCCTTACGCTCTCAAGCGGGCGTGGACGCCCGGACGCATCAAATCGTTAATCTGTGGATGGTTTAGCCGGCGGGGTTTGCTCCGCCGGGGATGCCGGAGCCTGCGGGGGCGGAGCGGTGTCAGCCGGTGGGGTGGCGGGCACTTCGCCGGCGGCAGGCTTGCCGCTGTCCTGCACCGTAGGCGGCGGAGTGGCAGAACTGGACGCGGTGGCTGGAGCCGGGGTTGGCGCGATAAATACGTGGGCCTGAGACGCAGGCAGCACGAGCGGGGTCACTGGCAGAGTGAGCGTCTGTACCGTTGCCGGGTCATCGCGCAGCTTGACATAGAGCGTACCGTTTGAGGGATGGGGAACGATGAGCTGCGTTCCGGTGAAATCCGGAGGCACGGCGGTTGGATTATCGAACGTGGGCGTTGCGGCAACCGACGTGGCCAGGAAGAGGTTGTTCCCGTCGAGCAGGCAGGGCTTGGAGACAGCGCGCGGGCAGCGCAGATCAGTAAAAGCGGGCATGCGCACCAGCGTGCCAAGCGGCTGCCAATCGCCGGCCACTCCCTCGGCCGAGATGGCGCGCACGCGCACTGGTCCGAAGGCCGAGGCGCCAAAGCGGGCGAGAGGCTCGATGCTGCCGACGGCCGTCGCGGCATCTTCAAGGATCAGGCTGCTGTCATTGAGCGAAAGCGTGGTGTGGAAGCCGCCGTCAACAGCGGCAACTTCAACTTTTTCGTCGCGTGGGAATGCCGCAGGCACGTTGGACTTGAGGAAGAAGACGATCTTGCCGTTGACAGGCAGATCGTTGGGGCTGCCGAACTGCACGGGCGGCAGAGGTTCTTTGGCGTCGCCTTGCACACCCTTGCTGAGCAGCGTGACCTGCGGGCGGGGCGGATCGACCGTGACAGGCGCTTCGAGTGCCCGGCCGTCCTTGAGATCGACATGAGCCGTGTAAGCTTCGCCGGACTCAAGGGCGGAGGTGGATCCCGCGGCGTTCATCATCAACTGGTCGGCATCTTCGACGTGATTGAGCGCCGCGGGCTTGAAGGTGATGCCGTTGACTTTGGCATTGTCGACCTCGTCGAGACGAGTGCCCTTTAGCAGCGCGACTTTGTCACCGGAGCTGAGCGTCAATCGCTCGAGCGATGCGGCCGCATCGTAAGCGACGACGGAAAGCTTATCGGGCTTCGCCATTCCGTATTCGTAGACAGCGACTTTGACCGGCCCGGGCGCCGCCCCCTTCATCGGTACCGTGACATCGAGTTCGTCGGGCTTGGGCGACTTCCATACAAGACTTAGCTCGTGGCCTGCGCTGGTCTGCTCCTGCACTTTCTCCACGCAGACCGCGTTGTCTCCGTCAATGTGGAGCATATCGCTGCGGCCGATCACTAACGCTGTTTGATCGGAAGGTTCAAGCGTCCACTTATCGGGCTGCGGCGAGACGAGCTGGTAGTGCGGCCCTTCCCAGTCGTCGAATCCCCATTTGCCACGCACCACGCCAGTGAGCTCGCCACCCGGCAACTGCTTGATGGGTTCGCTCGGCGCAAGGCCACCCGTCGTCGCATCGACAGTGAGAGGAATGTCGGGCACATTGACCTTGGCTTTGCCGCCAGATTCAACGTGAAGGACGAGGTTGTGCGCATATTCTGTCGCGAAGACGAGCGGGGCTCCTTCAGCAGGCAGCAGCAGGCCGGGTTTGAGCGCGCAAAGCACCTCTTCAGGATTGACTGGATGCAGCGGCTCGGGACGCGCGGGCCCCACCGGAGGGAGCGCGACGACCACCACCGACTTCGGGTCGCGGAACGACGGCGGGATATTGAGGCGTAGATTCAGCGTGTCGGAACGCGGCAGCGCGAGCGCGGGAATGTACTGGAAATGCGCCGTATGCAGGGAGCTGAGAATCCGGGCGGTGTCGACGATGGCGCCGATGTAGGGACTGTATGCACCCCCGCCCGCCAGGGTTGTGTAACTGAGCTGGTTCATCAGATCGAGAGTCGAGCCAGAGGCCAGCTGATCGACCAGGGACTGTGCATTGGCATCGTCGAGCACCATGCCTTCAGAGTTCTGCGAGAGGCACGAGGCCTGCTGGTCGACGGGCTTAGTGAAGCAGCTCTCGTTGATTTTGATGCCCAGGCTCCGGGCGGCCATCTCGGTGTGGGACTTGAGCGCCGCGGGATCGTATTGCGAAGTGATCCTTACGCCGGCGAGGTAGGCTTCGAGGCGCATGCGTTCCCAACTGGCAGCCTGCAGGTCCTGGGCCGCGCGGACAAACGATCCGGGGCGGCCGCGAACAGCGTTGCGCAGGGTATTGAAGTCCCCTCCCGTTTCCGGCGCAAGAAACAGAAGAGCCTGTTGGGCTTCAGCGGGAACCGTGACGAAGACACCCTCGTCATGCGCGGCGCGGGTCCAGGTTTCAACGCGCGTGAACCACTCTGGCGGAGGAGGGTTTGTGGATCCGCGGAGGAACGCCACCACGAGGACAAAGTGCGTTGCCTGGCTCTCGGGAAGGTCAGGGTGAATCCAGAGGCGGTCGCCGGGCAACAGGTTGGGAACTTCAGACACCGGGAGCGTGACGTCTCCACGCTTGACGTGAACATCCACCTTGGGTCCGGAAAGATCGAAGGGAGACCCATCAGCGCGCAGGAAGGAAGAGATCAAGGAAAAGTAAAGCAGGCACAGCAAACAACGGCGCATGGTTCTATTTTACGAACTTTGGGGTTTCGGTGCCCGATCAGGCGAGCTTCCAGGCGCATTTCTGACAGGAAATCCTCAGGGGTCCACAATTATTCGTTGCTATTGGGCTCGAAATCGTATAGTTTGCGCTAGAATTCTGTCACGAATCCAGCGGGCCACGGTAGCCGCCCGAAAAGACCCGGAATCAAAGGACAAACCACTAATCGTAGCTTCGAAAATAGCTGTGAATCGCAGGGTTTCAAGCCGGATAGATGTTCGCTTATACAGAACCGGCCGTTGTTGGTGCTGATAGCGCACTCTTAATACAAGGAATGAACAGGTTGGGGCCTGTCTTCCTCATTCCAAAGAACTTGGGGACATAAATTAAACGAAGTCTGCATTTTGGCGCGCAGACGGACGCTTTGACCGGGCCTGAGAGCAAGCCGGCAAGTGGTCAGTCGTGCGACCGAGAGTAGCGATTGGGGGAGTTGCAATGAAGGGGACCAGAGCAGCGCAAAACGGCGTTGAGAATGTGATTTTGACGATTCCAGCGGCCGAAGAAATTATCGAAGAAGCGTTAAACGAACTGGCGTATTCGCAAGATCCGGGCCTGGTGCGAGCGTTGCGGTACCTTGCGCCCCCGGGTTACCAGGCGATTGTTGAGCTGTGCAGCGAGAACGGCCGCAGCAAACGCCGTAGCGCGCTGGCTGACACGTGGTCGCCGGAAGATGATGAGGTGCGGATTTATTTTGAACGGATCGATCGCGAGGAGCCGAGTGCACGATCGAGCCGCGTGCCGCGCATCGTGAGCAGCCGGACCATTGAAGATGAAGAAGAAGAGCCCGAGTCTCTGCTGGGAGCCGATCTGGATTTGCGCGTGAAGGAGCTATGCTCTGCCCTGGCGGAAGCGGAACGCGGAGGGCATGCGTTTATCGCATTGAAGTGGTTCCGCGATTCTTTTCTGCCGCGCAAGGCGTATCGCTGGAATCAGCATCCGGAGACAAGACAGGCGGTGCTGGCTGAAGCGATTCAACGCGGCACAGTGCTGACAAGCAAGATTGCCAATCCGAAGACTCCTGCCTATCCGACAACGACCATTCGGCTCAATCGCGCTGAGGCGGGCATTCCCGAGGAGGCGCAGCGCTTCCATCCCATTGAAGCCCAGGGCGAGCCGGTTGGCGTGGCCATTGATGAGGAGCGGGTGAGCGAGTGAGTTTCTACTTCCTGGATGCGACCGCGTTCGCGAAGCTTTTTGTGCGCGAGGCCGGCACCGATGCGCTCATCCAGTTGCTGGAGCCGTTGGAAGACAATCGCAAACTGATTTCCGCGGTGACGCCGCTGGAGATTTATGCGGCGATCCGGCGCTGCGAACGCGCGGCACAAGTTCCGTCTGAGGCTGCGGACGGCGCCCTGGAGTTGTTGCGCGCTGAATCGGCGAGAATGGTGCAGCAGCCGCTGAATCCGGCGGTGCTTGAGGCGGCACGGCAACTGCTTGACCGCACCATGCTGCGATGGCCGGAAGCGCTGCAGCTCGGCTCTGTGCTGGCTGCACGCGATATGTATCCGGGCACGGAGATTGTTTTTGTGACAGCTTCAGCCCGGCTGCTGGAAGCGGCGAAGGCGCAGGGGATCGAGACGATCGATCCGGTGAAGCTGCAAGTGCCCGAGGCTGCGCCGGCACAGGAGATGGAGCTAGCGAAGGAAACGGAGTAGACCGAATTCCTTACTGGGCCGCCTGGCTCACTTTCACAATCATGAACGTGCCCGGTTTGGCCTGCGGGCGTTTCTGTGCCGCACCGGGCGCGGGCGGTTCGAATTCTGCAGTGGGTAGGTAGACGGTATGCGTCGAGGGATCTAGACCCATCGTTCGCGCACCGTTCGGCGTTTTGACAACTTGCTCAACCTGCCACTTGCCGTCTTTTTCGCCGGCCACAATCAGCGATCCATCGCCGCAACTCGCGAAAGCGTGCGTGCCGTCGGTTGCGGTTGCGTCGACGCCGGCGCCAATGGGCAGATCGGCGACCACTTTGCCATCGACCGTGCTCATGACGATGAGCTTCTGCGGATTGCGGCAGCCGATGAAGAGAAGATGACGTTTGGAATCGATTGCCATGCCTACGGGACGGCCGCCGGGCGCAACGGGCCAGCGTGAGACGACTTTCCTCAGCTTGAGGTCGACGACGGCCACGACATCTTTGTCTTCAAGGTTGATGTAGGCTTTGCCGGCATCGTCGGCGGCGAGAAACTCGGGAGCACCGCCGAGGTCGATCGGTGGATCGATTTTGCCGTTGACGGGATCGACATCAGGCTTGACGGCCATGAGCTTGGCGCCGTCACCGGAGACGGCGAGGACCAGATTCATGGCGGGATCGTAAATGATGCCGTCGGAGTCGGGCATGGTGGCCAGTTTGCCGAGGATTGCGTAGGTGGTGAGATCGAAGATGACAATGGCGCCGCTGCCGCCGCCGTCGGTGATGAATCCGCGGTTCGCCTCGGGAACAAGTGCCGTGCCGTGCGAGCGAACCTGGCCAGGAATGTCGCCGAGAACTTTGCCGGTGGCGCCGTCGATGGCCTGGGTATGCGTGCTGCGCGTGACAAAGACGCGATGGGTTGCCGGATCAACCGTCACGTAGTCCCAGCCGCCTTCACCGCCGATGTGAAACGTGATCAGAACGCTCCAATTGGTTTGCGCCGTCAGGTGCACGGTGCCCGAAACTAGGAAGGCCGGCAGGACAAACGACAATACTCGCGTGAATCGCATTCAGCTACTCCTGGGTCGATTGAAGTCATCAACGATCGAAACAAAGATTGATTGAAACGGACTTTTGCGGATTGGAGAGATCGATCCGACAGCGTTACGGTAGCACACCGATCTGAAGTGAATCTGAAATGGATAACGGAATTGTCATTCTCTTGTCGCGGCGGGGCTGTTTGTGAAACTCTGCCCTGGGTGCGCGGTCTAAACCAGTGGTGCGCATGATTCCCTTCCCCTTTTGTCGCGGTGCCGTTGTGAGGGTTGCGCTTGTCCTGTTTGGGCTGGCGCTTGCGCCGCTTTGCGAGCGGGCGCAGACCACGGCGGCGGCGAAAGCGCCGGCGAGTTCACCAGTTGGAAAATGGGAGACGTTCGACGATGCATCGGGAAAGATGAAGTCGATTGTCGCGATTCGCGAGAAGAATGGATCGCTGGACGGGACGATTGTGACGCTGTTCAATCCGCCGGTGCCGCAACCGACCTGCTACCTGTGCCGCGGAGCGAAGAAGGACCTGCCACTGGTTGGGCTGCAGGTGCTGTGGGGGTTCCATGCGGACGGAGACGAGTGGTCTGGCGGACAGGTGCTCGATCCTGAGACGGGCAAGATTTATCGCGCGTCGCTGGCGCTGGAGGATGGCGGCAGGAGACTGCGGCTGCATGGGTACATCGGGATTCCGCTGCTGGGAAGGACGCAGTACTGGGTGAAGGCGGAGTGAGAGAGGCAGCCACCAGCCGTCAGCTTTCAGCTATCAGCTGGTTCCTCGCGGCAGACGGCTGCCCGGGGTTGAGCCGGAGAGTTCGCGCGCGAAAGAGCTGTTGGCTAAAAGCTGACGGCTGACAGCTGTTTTTCGCTATCATTGGCGGATACCGATCTCACCCCAATTACGAATCCAGGTGAACGAATGACCATTCCCGCGCCTCCGGAGCGCGACCCGAAGACGCAGTTGCGCAAGTCGATGGGCTTCTGGGATGTGCTGCTGTTCAACATAGCGGCAGTTCTGGGCCCGCGATGGATTGCTGCGGCGGGACACAACGGCACCTCGTCGATCAGCTTGTGGGTGCTGGCCGCGCTGCTGTTTTTTGTGCCGGGCGCGCTGGTGATCAACGAACTTTCATCGCGGTTCCCCGAAGAGGGCGGCATTTACGCATGGGCACGCGATGCGTTCGGGCCTTTTCACGGATTCATTGCGGGGTGGACTTACTGGATCTACACCGTGTTTTATTTTCCCGGGCTGCTGCTGGCGAGCGCGTCGATGAGTGCGTACGTCATTGGCGGGCGCGGCATGATGCTGGCGCAGGATCGATCGTATCTGCTGTGGTGTTCGATGGGGTTGTTGCTGATTGCCGTGGTGCTGAACATCATCGGGCTGAATATCGGCAAGTGGCTGCAGAATGCAGGCGGAGTGGGCACGTATGTGCCGCTGCTGATCCTGGTTGGCGTGGCGGCGATGGTGTGTCTGCATCATGGATCGGCGACACACTTCACCATGGCGAACATGATGCCGACGTGGAACTGGGACACGATCAACTTCTGGTCGCAGATTGCATTCGCGTTCACGGGACTGGAACTGGTTTCGTGCATGGCGGAGGAGGTGCGCGATCCACGCAGAACGCTGCCACGCGCGGTGTTTGGCTCCGGGGCGCTGATCGCGCTGATGTACATTGTGGGAACGTTTGCCGTACTCGCGCTGGCACCGGCCGGCGATCTCGATCCGCAGAGCGGAGTGTTCCATGCAATTACGATTGGCTCTGTCGCGCTGCGCGTGGGGTTTCTGGGGGTGCTGGCTGCGGTGCTGGTGACCGCCGGCAATGCAGGAGGGATCGGATCGACGGTGGCCGGCGTGGCGCGCGTGCCGTTCCAGGTGGGCATCGATCGCTATCTGCCGGCGGCGTTTGGCAAGATTCATCCCAAGTGGCGCACGCCATACATTTCAATCCTGGTGCAGGCGGTGCTTTCCGGCGGCATTCTGCTCGTAAGCCAGATCAGTGAGTCGACTCGCGGTGCGTACCAGTTCCTTGTGGACGCCGCCATCATTCTCTACTTCATTCCGTTCTTGTACATGTTTGCCGCGATCATCAAGCTGGCGAGCCGCGCGGACCGGACGAGCAATGTGCAGGCGGTGCTTGTGCCCGGTGGAAAGCCGGGTTTGTGGATTTGCGGCGGACTGGGATTTCTGGTGGTGCTGTTGGGAATCTTTGTTTCGGTCGTTCCGCCCGGCGACTCGATGAACAAGCTTGGCTTCGAGCTGAAGCTGATCGGCGGGACAGTCATTTCGATTCTGATCGGGCTGGCGCTTTATTGGCGCGGAGCGAGGGCGAAGCAGGTTTGAGTAATTACTCCATGCCCTCCAAGAGCTCCTGCGATGCCTCTTCTAGAGCTCTTTTGACGTTACTCCTTAGTTCTGCTTGCTCTCTTCGTAGATCGAAAGCCCGCGCTTCTCCAGCATTCTCGATCCAGTCCTTCAGGTAGGCCTCTCCATTAAGACCATTTGGAGTCGAGACATAACCCACCAAGGCGGTCAATTGTCGGGCCTTTGGATTCATGCCATGACCGTTAAGCCTGGCTCGTTGCAGCTTGCCTACAATCTCATCCGCCTGACGAGGGGCATCTTCGGCGGCCAGATTCACAGCGTCTAGGACGACGTCTTGCGTTGCCCCTCTGTACACTCTCATGACCTGAACAGGTTTACCGGCGAATCCGTCAACGGGACCGCGGTGGAACTGCTTGGATATATTTTGCCCGAGTGCGTTGCTTAAGATCGAATCTATCCGCTTGTTTCTTGAGCCATCCTGCCGTACAACCGAGGTAAAGAGAGGTTCAAGTTCGGACTCCGGGTCACGACAGTCGATTGGAAGAGGCTCAGAAACCCGAACCTTGTGAATCAAAAGCGAGCGGACCTGTCGCCACCAGTCGTCGCTTTCCGGTGACATTTGCTCTTTCTGGTACGGGAGCTGTTGCCTATCGATCCATTCTCGAAGCTGGCGCTCCACAAGGTTGATATAAGGAAGATCTTCGGTTTTACTAATTCGAGCTGTCTTATCACTTTTCTCGGCCAATCTGAAGCGCACGAACTTCGCGTCTGCGCTCCAAAGAGCGACACCGACGGGTACTGCCAGATCCTTTTGGGCATCTTTCACGTACCGAAATACCGCATAGCTAAACGAGAAATCCATCGGTCACCCCCCACGTCCCTGGGTTGATAATCTTGGTGAGTCGATCTGAGCGAGCATTAAGTGCATCAAGCAATTGCTTCGGTTGGATGCCACTCCCACCCCACCAAGCGCTTGGCACGGTAGATAGGATGCTCGGGACCGTTGTGCTGATCCTCTGCACCCTGCTGATCGCGTCCACCAGACCAGTCTCTCCCCCCGCCAAATAGATCGTTGACGCGAGAAGCTTCGGAGCGGGCGCCGGTCCCTGTTTTAAGAAGACCTCTCGAAATGTACCTTCGCAGAACTTAGATGTGCCGCAAAAGCAATCAGACTGATCTGCGGCCAGCATCTGATACTTCCCACCCTTTGCCAACTTAAGCAGGGTGTTACCGTGGTTTTCGCGATCTATATTTCCAACCCACGTATCGGCTACCCAAAGCAACACAAGGTCAAAAGGCCTTAGAAGATCTTCCAGAGCAATCGGCGGCCCATCAACTACGTCGTTCTCTAACAAAGTTCCAAAGTGCGGCCCGGCGGAGATCTTGTATGGAAAATCCGACTTAAAATTGCACGAAGCTGCGAATCCTGGACCGACTTCTACAATGAATGGGCTGAGAGTCTGTATTTCAAGTTCTGACAGCAACTGCGTACAAACCAGTTCGCTGATTGCACACGCGCATCCTTCCCTTTCGCGTGCGTATTTTACGACGAACATCTTACCTGGAAGCCCCTTGTGATCTGCAGTCCCCGTACATTCGACCCGCCTAGGCTTCCATTTTGACCAATCAGCCATGCATCCGTCATCACGGTACGCGTAAACAGTTTGGATCAGCATACTTGGACCCAGTGGCAAGGCACAGAAGCCAGTCTAGCGCTCGCCAGAACACAGATTTGTGCGACCGCGATAATCAGAAAAGATTATGGAATTTCAATCATACATCGTCCGGCGCTTCTCAATTTTCAAGCGACAATCCTCGGGAAACGAAAGTGTCATTACTCGCGCCGGAACTTATTGGCCTGCTCGAATTCGTCGCGGAGCAAAGGCGTGCGCAGATTTTCGCGCAGGAGGGCGAGGCGCTGCTCAAGGGCGAGCAATGCGCGCTCGACGGCTTCGGTATTAGTGTGGGCGATGTCGCGCCACATGGAATAGGGGCTGGAACCGAGGCGCGTCATCTCGCGCAGCGCGCGGCCGCCCACGTCTTTGAGCTCGGGTGCGTCGCCGACTTCTTCTTCAAGCAGAGCGCTGAGCGCAGTGGCCGTGAACTGCGGCAGGTGGCTGACCCAGGCGACGAGTTCGTCGTGGCGGACGGGATCGAGATCGAGAGTTTTGGCGCCCATGGCGGCAACGAGGGAGCGCCAATCTTCGGCAAGCTCTGCGCCGCGCGGCGAAAGTTGCGCCGCTGAATCGGGCGTGAAGAGCCAGACGGCGCCGCGAAAGAGATTGGCGTCGGCGAGAGACGCGCCGCCACGCTCCTTGCCCGCCATGGGATGGCCGGGAAGAAATGCGGCGCGATCGGGCGCGTAGTAGAGGCGCGCGGCCGTTTCGGCGATCATGCGCTTGGTACTGCCGACGTCGGTGACGAGTTGATCGGGACCGAGAACGCCGGCAAGCTTCTCCATGAAGTCGATGGTTGCGTAGATGGGAACGGCGAGAACCGTGACCTGGCTCGCGCGCGCGGCTTCGATGGGGTCGGAAGCGACGGAATCGATGGCGCCCATGGAGAGCGCCAGTTTCGCTTGCTCAGGGCTGCGGTTCCAGCCGGCGATGTTACCTTTGTATCCCGACGCGCGCAGGGCGAGACCCACGGATGTGCCGAGCAGGCCGGTGCCGAGGATGGAGATGCGGGAGATCATGATAAGCGAGTCAGCAAACCGGCCGCGCTTGCGCGCGATTTAGCGGAGCTAGCACCGTTGCATTTCAGACTAATGTACTTGGCTGGACGCGAGTCGATGGAAAGAAAGAATTACTCGCGGGGAGCAATATGGAGATCGTCCGGCACGTCATCTGGGGTGTTTCTGTCCGCATTGGGGTCGTAGTCTTCCCGGCGCTTGTCTTTGCGCACTAGAATGACGATGGTCGCGCCGGCTAGGACGAGGATCGGCAAGCTAATTGCGAGCGCGAATTTCCCGAACCGGTGGGCGCGATCGCCGGCAACGGAGAAATCTTCAAGCAGCGAGTTGGAAAACGGCTGATAGGCGTAGTACACCAGCACTGGCCCCTTGTTGTCGCATGCGCGCGGTGCAAGCGGCGTTGTGCAGTTTTTGCTTGCGTCGTCAAATTGGACTCCATTGACCGTAAAGACATAGTGGTAGGCCGACCCTCCTTTTCCGTAGTACATTCCCACGACTCGGCCAATTGTCGTCGCCTCATGCTGCGCGGCAACAGAGTAGATGTGCCCCTTTACCAACTGGTAGGCGCCGACGAAGGTGCCAGCGATACCAGCCAAAAGGCAGTACACCAGAACGCGCACGATAGGACCGCCCATTTGAAACCTCCGGGCACCAGGAGCCAAGTACGCCTGCGAAGCCGCTAGAACTGCAAAAAAACCTGACCCCGCCGGCTACGCTAACACCGCTGGCTCCGCTTTACTTTACAGCGTGCGGCCGACGGCCTCGGCCAGCACGCGCAGCTCGCCGACGAGCGTTTCAAACTGATCGAGGAAGAGCGTTTGCGCCGCGTCGGAGACGGCCTTGTCGGCGTTAGGGTGCATCTCCAGGAGCAACGCGTCGGCCCCGGCGGCGACCGCGGCCTTGGCCATGGCGGGCACCATGTCGCGCCGGCCGGTGCCGTGCGAGGGGTCGCCGACGACGGGCAGGTGCGACAGCTTTTTAAGCACTGGGATGGCCGCGATGTCCATGGTGTTGCGCGTGGCGGTTTCGTAAGTGCGGATGCCGCGCTCGCAGAGAATCACGTCGTAGTTGCCGCCGGAGAGAATGTACTCGCTCGAGAGCAGAAGCTCTTCGATGGTGGCGGCGATGCCGCGCTTGAGCAGAATGGGCTTGCGCACCTGGCCCAGCTCACGCAGCAGGTTGAAGTTCTGCATGTTGCGCGCGCCCACCTGGAAGCAGTCGACGAATGGCATCATGGGTTCGATCTGCGCAATCTCCATGACTTCGCTGACCACGGCGAGGCCGTTGGCGGCTGCAGCTTCGCGCATCATCTCAAGGCCGGGAATGCCAAGGCCCTGGAAGCTGTAGGGAGAGCTGCGCGGCTTGAACGCGCCGCCGCGCAGGAATTTTCCACCGGCACGCTTGACGCCCTCGGCGGTGATCGCCATCTGCTTGCGGCTTTCGATGGCGCACGGCCCGGCGATGATGGCCACCTGCTGACCGCCGATTTTTGCGCCGTTGGGGAATTCGACGACGGTACCTTCGGGCCGGAAGGCGCGGCCGGCGAGTTTGTAGGGAGAACTGATGCGGTGAACGTTGAGCACGCCGGGCAGCATTTCGAACTTGGTGATGTCGAGGCTGGCCGTGGGTCCGACAGCAGCCAGGATGGTCTGGAACTCGCCCGTGGTGCGGTGCACATCGACGCCGGCCTCTTCCATGGCGCTGATGACTGCGTCGATCTGTTCTTCGGTTGCCTTTTCCTGCATGGCGACAATCATTTTTCTTTTCCTGTCTCGGGCGTGTCTTGGCCCGCGGCATGGCCGGGCGCGCTCTTGAGAGAGGCGGCCTGGGCGTTCCTCTGGGAAGCCAGCTCGTTGCGCTGCAATGCCCGCATCACGTCGATGATGCGCTCGTAGATATGCGTCAGCTCGATGTCGGGCAGCGGGCCCTGGTTGGCCGCGCGCACGTTGGCGTAGATGATCTTCTCGCGATCCGGCTCATAGACCGGAAGCGAAGTTGCAGCCTTCAGGTGGCCGATCATCTGCGCGGCGCGTGCCCGCTCGCTCAACAGCTCGACCAGCTTGCGATCGAGCTCATCGATTCGGATTCGCAGTTCTTCGATGGTCATTGCTTCCTCTAAAAGCCAGCGATCAGCTATCAGCTGTCAGCTTTCAGCCGTGTCGTGCCGGAGCGAGCTGTAGCGCCTCGATCGGGCAACGATGAAGCTGAGAGCTGAGGGCTGAAAGCTGAGAGCTTGTGCATTTACCGGGCCGGCGCCGCATGCGGCAGGCGCAGACCCTCGATAAATCGAGCCACTGCGTGGGGCGCACTTTTGGGACCAGTAGTAGCGGAAGTGCGCTCAATCAGCTCGACAATGGCGCTGCCGATGACCGCGGCATCGGCGAACTCCGCCACCTGGGCGACGTGTTCCGCATTGCTGATGCCGAATCCCACGGCCACCGGCAGCCGGCTCCATCGCCGGATGCGCGCGACCAGAGCGGCTGCATCAGCGGCGACGGTAGCTCGAGTGCCGGTGATGCCGGTGCGCGAGATGGCATAAACAAAACCTCTGCTGTTGGCGGCGATTGCCTCAAGTCGCGCGTCGGGACTGGTGGGCGCGGCAAGAAAAACGGGCGCGAGACCAACGCGATTCATTTCGACGAGGTAATCTGCCGCTTCCTCGATAATCATGTCGGTGGCGAGCACGCCATCTACGCCGGCAGCCTTTGCATCGTCGGCAAATTTGGCCAGACCGTAGCGAAGGATGGGATTGAGATAACTGAAGATGATGAGGCCGGCAGCGGGACGCGCGGAACGAATTTCGCGCGCGAGGGCGAGAACATCCTTAAGCCGCGTACCGTGCGCGAGAGCACGCTCACTGGCGCGCTGGATGATGGGGCCATCGGCAAGCGGATCGCTGAAAGGCACGCCAAGTTCGATCACGTCGGCGCCGGCATCGATGGCCGCGATGGCGATTTCGCGCGTGGCGTCTAACGAAGGGTCGCCGGCCGTAAGGTAGATGACCAGGCCCGGTTTGTGATCGAAACAGATCGGCATTGAACAGCAACCGCAGATCCTTCGGCTACGCCTCAGGATGACAGATTCAAGATGCGAACTTTTTGTCAGGGCACGAGGTCGTGTCGACGCTCGAATTCACAGCTTCAATTCGCGCGAGATAATCCCCATGTCCTTATCTCCGCGCCCTGAGAGGTTCACCACCAGTATTTCATGCGACGGCATTGAGGGAGCGATGCGAATAGCCTCGGCCACGGCGTGGGCACTTTCCAGCGCGGGCAGAATGCCCTCGGTGCGGGCGAGCGTTTGGACGGCGGCGAGCGCAGCGGCATCATTCTGCGAAACGTATTCGGCGCGGCCGGAGTCGTGGAGCATGGCGTGCTCGGGACCGATGGAGGCGTAGTCGAGGCCTGCCGAGACCGAATGCGTGAGCGCGATCTGGCCGTCGTCATCCTGCAGCACGTAAGAATAGGTGCCCTGCAATACGCCGGGCGCTCCACCCTGAAAGCGCGCCGCATGCTGGCCGAGCGCAGTGCCGCAACCGCCGGCTTCGACGCCGATGAGCCGGACCTGGCGGTCGTTGATGAACTCGTAGAACGCGCCGATAGCGTTCGATCCGCCGCCGACACATGCGACTACTGCGTGGGGCAGGCGGCCTTCCTTCTCGATAATTTGGGACTTGATTTCGCGGCTGATGCAGCGATGGAAGTCGCGCACCATGGTGGGATAAGGATGCGCACCGAGAGCGCTGCCGAGCAGGTAGTAAGTGGAGCGGACGTTGGTGACCCAGTCGCGCATGGCTTCGCTGATGGCGTCTTTGAGCGTCTTCGATCCGGAGGAAACGCCGCGGACCTCGGCGCCCAGCAGACGCATGCGCTTCACGTTCAAATCCTGGCGCTCCATGTCCACGTCGCCCATGTAGATGATGCACTCGAGGCCGAGCAGGGCGCAGGCGCTGGCAGTGGCGACGCCGTGCTGGCCCGCGCCGGTTTCGGCGATCACGCGTTTCTTTCCCATGCGCTTGGCGAGCAGTCCCTGGCCGAGCGCGTTGTTGATCTTGTGCGCGCCGGTGTGGAGCAGGTCTTCGCGCTTGAGGTAGATTTTTGCGCCGCCGAGCGATTCGGTGAGGCGCTGGGCGAGGTAGAGCGGCGTGGGGCGGCCGGCGTAATCAGCGAGCAGCGCGTTGAGCTCGGCCTGAAAGGCGGCGTCCGCCTTGGCGATTTCGTATTCGCGCTCGAGCTCTGTGAGTGCGGCCACCAGGGTTTCCGGCACGTAGCGGCCGCCATAGACGCCGAAGCGGCCGGGACGCGATTCGCTGGGACTTGCTGGAAGGATGACCGATGCCATGAGGAACTCCTGCGCCGTTGCCGCGGGCTGCGGAACTTTTAGTGTACTAGGAGGGTCGCGCAACGCAGAAGCAGGTCGGCGAACCTACTTCTTTTTCCGCGCGATGTCGCACAGCATGTCGGAGTGAATGTTGAGGCCGATGTTCGTCATGTTGTACATGTGCTCGCTGGCCACGAGCCACACGATTTCGCAGATGGCGCGTTCGGAGTAATGCCCGGCGAGTCGCGCGAAGGTTTCGGGATCGACTTTCCTGTCGCGGGTCAGCGAGGTGACGTAGTCGAGCAGGGCGCGCTCGGCATCGCTGAAGAGCGGGCTGGTTGCGTAATCGTCCATCGCGTCGAACTTGGCTTCGTTCATGTGCGACTGGATGACGAAGGCGCGGCCGATGTCGATGCAGAAGAGGCAGACGTTGAGCCGGGCAACGCGTTCGCGGACCAGCATCTGAGTTTCGTGCGGAAGCTCGAGTTTTTTGTCGAGCTTGCCGATCTTGCCGACGAACATGCCGAAGGCCAGCGGCATGCGCGCGACGAAGACCTTGAGCGGCGTCATGACCTTGCCGAACTGTCGGCGCGACATTGCGTAGACCAGCTTCAACATCATGCCTTGCGGATTTTCGATGGGGGGAAGATAGGTACCCATGGAGACCTCCTGCGGTTAAGGGCCGAGCCGTTGGTTAGAGCGGAACCAGAGTAGGTGTATCCTGTTGAACCTTAAACAAGGTCGCCGCTCCCTGATGGTCGCGTCGACTTGAAATTGGTGGCTTCGGGATATGCCGACTCTGGCTCCTCCTGGCTTCCCACCCTTTCGGCGATGAAGCTGCCGAAAGGATGGGGCACGGAAAAGATGCGAAATCACGCGGTCAGATGCCTAGATGAAGGACGAACGGGGTTCAATATGACGCGAGCGCCCGAATTTGTTACGCGGAAACGGCCGGAACGGTTACAAGCTGCGAGGGCTCTATTTCGCCGCGGCGCGGGCGTTGGCAACAAAGGTGCGGACTTTGACGGGATCTTTTCGGCCGGGTGCGGATTCCACGCCGCTGACGACGTCGACGCCCCAAGGATGCAGAGTGTTGATCGCCGTGGCGATGTTGAGCGGCGTGAGCCCGCCGGCGGCGATGAGGTTCCTGCGTACGGCGGGGTTCTGGAAGAGGGTCTTGCTGGCGTCAGACCAATCGAATGCGAGGCCTGTGCCGCCTGAGGCATAGGTGGTGTGCGAGTCGACAAGAATCGCGTCGACGCTGGATGCAGATTCCGGAGCCAGGGCGGCGGTTGCGCCGCCACCGTCGGAGTACATGACGCGCAGGATGCGTACCTTTGGGCCGAGCCGCATGCGAAGTTTCATGGGCAGGTCGCGCGGCGCGTCCCAGTGGAGCTGCACTCCGGTGAGCCCGCAGGTTTCGACGGCGGAGGTGATTTCGCCAAAGGAGGCGCCAACGAAGACGCCGATCTTCTCAAGTCTTGTGGGCAACTGCGCGACGATTTCGGCGATCTTTTCCGGGGAGACCTGGCGCGGGCTGGGCGCAAGAACGAATCCGACCGCATCGGCGCCGGCTTCGGCAGCATGCTGGGCGTCGGCCAAAGAAGTGTTACCACAGATTTTGATCCAGAGGCTCATGGTTTCAGCAGTGCGGCCAGTGCGGCGCCGGGATCTGGCTGGCGCATCAGGCTCTCTCCAATCAGGAATGCGTCGAAGCCGGCTTTGTGCAGGCGGGCAATATCGGCGGCGGTGGAAATGCCGCTTTCGGTTACTCGGACCACACCTGATGGGATGCGATCAACGAGGGCGAGTGATGTATCAGGATTGACTTCGAAGGTGCGGAGGTCACGATTGTTGACGCCAATGGCGTCTGCATCAGCTTCGCCAAGGACATCGAGAACGAGATCGAGTTCGTCGGAGGTGTGCAATTCAACGAGCACGTCGAGCGACAGTGCGCGGGCAGCGGCGGCAAAGCGCTTCAATTCGGCGCCGGTGAGCGCGGCGGCAATGAGCAAGACGGCGTCAGCACGGTGAGCGCGCGCTTCGACGAACTGATACTCGTCGATCATGAAGTCCTTGCGCAGGCACGGGAGCGGCGCGGCGGCCGAGGCCAGTTCGAGGTTGCGCAAGCTGCCCTGGAAGTACGGCTCGTCGGTAAGGACGGAGAGAGCGGCGGCTCCGCCCGCGCGATAACGGCGAGCAAGCCACTCAGGATCGAAGTCGGCGCGAATGAGCCCCTTTGACGGCGAAGCTTTCTTGATTTCAGCAATGACGGCGGGACCCTTGGCGGACTGGCGGCGCAGAGAGGCCGCCCAACCACGCGGACGATGCTGTGCGGCGCGGCGCTCGAGCTCGGCGACTGGCACGTTCTGCTTCGCCGCAGCCACGCTGGCGCGTGTGGAGGCCAGAATCGTGGAGAGAACGGTGTCGGTGCGCGTGGTCATAACCAGGGGGCCAGCGGTTGCACCCTAGCAGAGTATACGTGGAGGGAGGTTAGAGACTGTTATTCACTTTCGCACGGCAGCGACCGGTGCAGGCGAACCCATCAGTTCACGCGCGGCCTGGCGGCCGAGGCGGATGCAATCAGGGACGCCGATGCCGTCGTAGGCGTTGCCGGCGAGTCGCAGACCGGGAAGAGCGGCGACGCGGGTGTTGATGCGTTGCAACCGATCCTTGTGGCCGACGGCGTATTGCGCCATGGCGCGACTCCAGCGCGAAACCTGGGCGTGCTCGGGTTCTGCAGCTGCGTTGAAAGTCTTTGCGCCGAGGATTTCGCTCATTTCGCGACGAACGATGGAGACAAGCGCGTCATCGGTCGCCGAGAGGAGCGCTTCGTTATTCATGCCGCCGAGGAATGCGCGGAAGACCAACTTGCTCGGCGGAGTGCGGCCAAGGAACTTGCGGTGGACAAATGTGCAGGCAAGCATCGAGCGGCACTCGACTGCGGGTACGAGGAAGCCGAAGCCCTCGGGCAACGTGCCGATCTGCGATTCGCCGTAAATGAGATTGACGGTGATCGATGAGGAATAGGGAATGCCGCTGAGGTCGGCGCCGAGGGCGGAGTCAACCGGCGCAAGCAGTTTGCCGGAGACCCAGGCGGGTGTGGCCAGGATCAGCGCGTCGTATTCCTGGCGGCCGATGGCGGTCTCAACGGTCCAGCTGTCGCCGGATTTCGCGATGGAGCGGACCGAAGTTCCGGCCATTATGCTCGCCGGGTCGAGACGGGCAACGAGCGCGTCGACCAGTTGCTGCATGCCGCCGCGCAGCGCGGTGAATACAGCTCCGCTGCTTGGCCCTTTGGACGAACTCTTCAACCGAGCACGCATTTTGCGATGCGCGGCCAACATGCCACGAGTGAGCGAACCGTATTGCCGCTCCATATCTACCATGCGGGCAAGCACGGTTTGCGCGCTGAGCTGCGCCGCATCGCCGCCGTAGATTCCGCTGAGCAGCGGATCGGCGAGGCGATCGACCGCTTCACGACCGAAATGCCGCTCGACAAGCGCAGCGACAGATTCATCGCCGGCGGCAGGGCGCGGAGGGTGCAGCAGCTCGAGCGCCATGCGGACTTTGGTGCGGAGACTGAAGAGAGGCGTGAGCGCTGTCGGGATGAGCTTGGTTGGCACGAGGAACATGAGCCCATCGGGCAGCGCCACGAGCCGGTTGCGTACGACGATCCAGGTTTTGCGCGCGGCGTCGTTGGACGGGATCAGCTGGGCGCCGAGGCCAAGCTCGCGGCAAAGTTCCGCTGCCGCAGGTTTCTCCGTGAGGAAGGAATCGGGGCCGCGCTCGAGTACCGCGCCGTTGACGATCTCCGAGGCAAGCGACCCGCCGAGTTGCGGCCGCTGCTCAAAGAGCGTGTAGTCGACAGGCGCGCCCGCGGCGCCGGATTTCTCAAGCTCGTAGGCCGCAGCCAGCCCGGCAATTCCACCGCCAATGATCGCGATCCGCATCTTCGTCACAATTCCATCATCGCAGCAACTGCTCTCATTCTCGCGCACGCGCGGCTCACGCTGGCGTGGAGAGGAGTCGCGCGGGCTCCCGAACTCTTAGAATCGCTGCGCGGCACGCAATCTCAAGTGATTAAAGTCACTGGAAGGGCTAGAATTTTCAAGTAGCTTGAGAAGCGCTGCTTCCTCGAGCCACCGCGGTTTCGTTGGTCACCCAGCAGACTTCACTCTGAAACTCAATCGCTGAGCGGCTGGTGCGCTGCTCGGCCTTGCCTCGCCCCAGGAGGCTCTTGATGGACGCAGAAATTATTCACCGGCTTCATTTTGCTTTCACCGTCACCTTTCATTACCTGTTTCCGCAACTCACCATGGGTCTTGGCCTGCTGATCGTGGTGCTGAAGACCGTGGCTCTCCGGACAGGCGACGCGACGTGGGACCGTGCGGCGCGCTTCTGGGGGCGGATCTTCGCCATCAACTTTGTGTTCGGCGTGGTGACCGGCATCCCGATGGAGTTCGAGTTCGGCACCAACTGGGCGCGCTTCTCGCGGCTCTCGGGCGGCGTGATCGGCCAGCCTCTGGCGATGGAGGGGGTGTTCAGCTTCTTTCTCGAGTCGGCGTTTCTCGGACTGTTTCTCTACGGCGAAAAACGCGTCTCGCGGCGGATGCACTGGTTTTCAGCGGTGATGGTGTGGCTTGGCTCGTGGATCTCGGGGTTCTTCATCATCGTGACCGACGCGTGGATGCAGCATCCGGTGGCTTACGAACGGATGCCCGATGGCCACTTCGAAGTGCTGAGCTTCTGGCAGCTGCTGCTGAATCCGTGGGGTCTGCTGCAGTATGCGCACAACATGACGGGAGCGGTGGTGACCGGCGCGTTCGTGATGGCCGCGGTGGGCGCGTTTTATCTGCTCGAAGGACGCAACCAGGACTACGGACGGATTTTCTTGAAAGTTGGCGTGATTGCCGGAGCGATTGCGTCGATCGTGATCATTTTTCCGACCGGCGACCTGCATGGCAAGTACGTAGCGAAGAACCAGCCGGCGGCGATCGCGTCGATGGAGGGCCTGTTCAAAACAGAAATTGGCGCACCGATTGTGCTGATGGGCCAGCCCAACGAGGTGACGGGCCAGATCGACAATCCGATCGCTGTGAACGACGTGCTGAGCTTTCTGATTTACGGAACGACCAAAGCGGAAGTGAAGGGGCTCGACCAGATTCCGCGCGACGAATGGCCTACAGCGCAGCCGCTGCTCTATTACGCCTACCACATCATGGCTGGGCTGGGAACTTGGTTTGTGCTGCTGATGATTGTGGCGGCGTTTCTGTTGTGGCGCGGGCGACTATACAACGCGGGCTGGGCGCTGTGGGCGATCCTGCTGAGTTTTCCGCTGCCATACATTGCGAATACGGCGGGTTGGATGACGGCGGAGTTGGGCCGGCAGCCGTGGCTGATCTACGGCTTGATGCGTACCAGCGAGGGCTATTCAAGCACTGTCTCGGCCGGCAACGGGTTATTTACGCTGCTTGGGTTCATGGGCCTCTACATGCTGCTGGGACTGCTGTTCACTGTGCTTATCTATCGTGAGATCGCGACGGGGCCGGAGCCGAAGGCAGCGGTTGCAATTCATCCAGATGTTGCAATTCATTCAGATTAAGAGATGATTCGTGCGGTTCATGATTTCGGGATCGCACAATATACCCTCGGATTCTTCTTTCGAAGCTTCGGCTGGGCACGAAGTGTCAGGGCATGACTTTAGTCGTGCCAAAGAGAATGTAGATAAGGAGAAGGGCTTCAGCCCGTGGAATGGCCAGACCTCAAAGACCGTCGGATCCTGCCCGCGCGACCGGGGAAACACGAACGTTCTTTGTCACGTCGCAGACTGCTGGCGAGAGGTCTTTGTTTCAAACTACGCGCATGGCGGAACTCTTTATCGAAGTCCTCCGATCTTCCGTAAAGGCCGGCAGATTTACAGTGCACGATTTTGTTGTCATGCCAAATCACGTTCATATCCTCATGACAGTTCCGGGCAGCTTGACGATCGAAAAGGCCGTGCAGTTTGTGAAAGGTGGTTTTTCCTTTCGCGCTAAGAAGGAGTTGGGGTTTCGCGGCGAAATTTGGCAGCAAGGGTTCTCTGACGTGCGCATTGTTGACGATGAGAGCTTCCATCAACATTGCGCATACATCGATAACAATCCGGTGAAATCGAGGTTAGCGGGTGCTCCTGAGGAATATCCGTTCGGTATGGCCTATTTGAAGATGCGCAGAAACGCAGGGGCTGAAGCCCGAGCAATTCGTGCCGGAATTCGGCACGACTAAAGTCGTGCCCTGACACTTCGTGCCGCAGGTAAGAAATTGCGCGATGGACGCGAAGTACGCCAAGGCGTCGAGGCCAAGAAAAGGAGTTTGGTGATGGGTTTTATCTGGTTCTGGCTGGTTGCTGTGATGATCGTCGGGTACGTTGTGCTCGACGGGTTCGATCTGGGCGTAGGCGTGCTGCACCTGTTTCTTGTGCGTGACGAAGCCGAGCGGCGCGCGACGCTGGCTTCGATTGGGCCGGTGTGGGACGGCAATGAGGTGTGGCTGCTCGCGGGGGGCGGCACGCTCTACTTTGCGTTTCCGCTGCTCTATGCCTCGGCGTTCAGCGGCTTCTATCTGCCGCTGATGATTGTGCTTTGGCTGCTGATTCTGCGCGGCGTGAGCCTGGAGCTGCGCAACCATCTGGAAATGGGCGTGTGGCAAAAGCTGCTGGATGGCGTGTTTGGACTGGCCAGCGCACTGCTGGCGATCTTCTATGGCGCGGCGTTGGCGAACGTGCTGCGCGGCGTCCCGCTGCAGGCCGACGGCTACTTCTTTCTGCCGCTGTGGACGAACTGGAAGCCGGGCGTATTGCCGGGCATTCTCGACTGGTACACAGTGATTGGCGGGCTGGTTGCGCTGGTCGCACTTACGCTGCATGGAGCGCTGTGGCTGACGATCAAAACGTCGGGCGACCTGGAACAACGCGCGCGCGATATGGTGAAGCCGCTTTGGGGTGTGCTGCTGGCGCTGACAGTCGTGAGCCTGTTCGCCACAATGGCCGTGCGACCGGCGAGCCTCGACAACTACTTTCACTATCCAGTGACGTTCATTGTGCCGGTGGGCGTGGTGGCGTCGCTGATCGGCATCTGGATGTGGAACCGAAGCGCTCAGCCGTTGAAGGCATTTCTCGCTTCGAGCGCGTACCTGTTCTTCATGCTGGCTGGCGCTTGCTGGGGCTTGTACCCAGTCCTGTTGCCGGCGACCACCGGGCCGGCCAACGACATCACGCTGACTCGCGCTCTGAGCGGTCCGCACACTCTGGCCGTGGGGCTCGCATGGTGGGTCTTCGGCATGGCACTGGCCGTGACGTACGTGGTGTTCGTCTACAGCCGGTTCAGGGGCAAGGCGGACGCGACGGCGGGTGGGCACTGACACCTCTCGTTACCTAAACCGTGAGGCCGAATAACGCAAAGGCTGCAAAAAGAACCGGCCCGAATCATGAGATTCGGGCCGACGATTTTGTTGAACTTTACAGCGTGACGAGCGACCCCTGTGCGATGAGGGTGCGGTAGGACTGGGCCTGCGTGTCGAGCTCGTGATCCCAGTTCTTTGGCTGGTAGATGCAGCAGGGCTCCTGCGCGAGCGGATCGCCGGTGAGGGCGTAGGCGCGGGCGCGCGAGCCGCCGCAGATTTCCTTGAATTCGCAGGCGCCGCATTTGCCTTCGAGGCGACCTGTGTCGCGCAGCGCTTTGAAGATGGGTGCGTTGCGGTAGATTTCGGCGAGCGGGGTTTCGCGGATGTTGCCGGCATGGATGGGTAGGAATCCGCTGGGATAGACGTTGCCTACATGCGAGATAAAGACGAAGCCCTTGCCGTCGTTGACGCGGCGCGTGGCCCAACTGCGAGTTCGCAAAGCAGCGTCTGTCGTGGGGGAACCAGCTTCGTAGGCAGGGGCTAAAGCCCCGTCGTTTTGAGGAGCGGCTTGTTCGGCACGGCTAAAGCCTTGCCCAGATACTTCGTGCCCTACCGATGAAGGATTGCTGACGCCATGCGGGGCTGTTGCCGGATGGCCGTGGCCATGCCCCATCTTGCGTTCTTCAAGATTGTGCTGCAGCAGGTAGCGGCGGTAGTGCATGGCTTCGGTGGTCTTGATCTGGAAGCTGACGCGCTGCGAGAGCTCGTAGATTTTGCCGAAGACCTGCTCGAACTCTTCGCCGCTCAGCAGGTCGTCGAGCTGGCCGCGGCCGACGGGGACGAGGAAAAAGACATTCCACATGACGATGGCGAGCTTCTCAAAGAGGTTGCAGAGGCCGTCGAGGTCTTGCTTGTTGTGGCGGCTGATGGTGGAGTGAACCTGAATAGGAATGCCGGCTTCGTTGGCCCACTCGATAGCCTGGATGGTGCGCGCCCAGGCGCCGGGCAGGCCGCGAAAGGCGTCGTGAATCTCGGGTGTTGAGCCGTCGAGCGAGATGCCGAGGCGGACAACGCCGGCTTCCTTCATCTGAAAGATTTTTTCGCGGGTGAGCAGGGGCGTGGCGCTGGGAGTGACGGCGACATGGACGCCCTTGCCGGACGCGTAGCGAATGAGGTCGAAGACGTCGTTGCGCTTGAGCGGGTCGCCGCCGGTAAAGACGAAGATCGGAATCTTCATCTCGGCGATCTGGTCGATGAGTGCTTTGCCCTCTTCGTGCGTCAATTCGTCAGGGTGGGCGATGGGCTGCGCAGCGGCGCGGCAGTGCTTGCAGGCCAGATCGCAGGACTGTGTGACCTCCCAGATGGCAAGGAATGGCGATTCGTCGTAGTCGATCCCGCCCCGGGCGGGAATGTTATGCATCGGCCGCATGGGACCTCCCGTTTGAATCGCGCCCAGCGGGTTCGACGTGGAACCTGTTGGGGTGGAACGGCTTCCTGCTGCATTGCAGAGTGGCAACCTGGCGTTCCGCAACTTTAGGAGCAGGAAACCGTTCCAACAGCGGTACCGGGCTTCAATGGTGACGCCCGGAACGGCCGGAGGGCTGCGATTCCGCTCCAGAAGAACAGTTTTTGAGGTGTCCGGCTGTGATTCGTATCACTTTATGTGGCTGGCTGTATTTGGAGCTAGGATGTGCGCGTTTCGCTTCTAGACAGAACTTGAGAATGGGCACACAATCATGGCACGTGCTGGCAGGTGAAGTGCACGCAACCGTTTGCCGGCCTCTGCAAGCCGGCGAAACCACGTGAGCACAGGTAGAAGAGTGCAGTAGCGTGAGTTAAATCACAATCTTGTGTGCGACCAAACACCGCAAGCGGTTCATCCATTTTGTCACTCTTTGAACGCACCTGAAGGAGGTTCCCATGGCAGCCGTATTGAAGCCGGGTTGGAGCAAGCCCTCCACGATTCTGTTCGCCACGGAGATTCCCGTCAACGAGAAGGCATTTTCTTATGCCCTTGCGCAGGCCAAGGAGTTCGGGGCGGATCTCATCCTCTTTCACGTCTATGACACGCTGGTGGTCGCGGCGTCAGAGACATCGGGTATCCGCTACTACGACTATGCCGCTGCTGCGCGCAGTGAAAAGCAGCACCTGGAACCATTCGCGCAACGCGTGCGCGAGTCGGGGCTGACCTGCGAAGTGGTGGTGCGCCCAGGGCTGCCGGCGGACGAGATTATTGCCTACACGCGGGAGCGGCAGATCGACCGCATCGTGATGGGGACGCACTCGCCCGGACCGATAGGCAAGCTGCTGGTGGGATCGGTGGCGGAGGCAGTGCTGCGGTCGGCAAGTCTGCCGGTTTACATCGTCGGGCCCGACGTGGTCGACGGCAGCTATCGCAAATTCACCACGCGCAGCATACTTTGCGCGGCCAGCCTGAACGATGCCAGCAGCGTGGTGGCAGCGTTTGCCGCAGAACTGGCGAATCAGCATCACGCGCGGCTGATTCTGCAACACGTGATCCGGCCGCAGGACCGCGCGGAGTTCCTTGCAGGACGGACACTGGACGAAGTGGAAGAGGGAATGATCGAGCTGGTCCCGAAGAATCTGCGGGGGCAGATCGAAATTCAAACGATTGTGGTGCCGGGCGACCCGACCGAAGAGCTGCTCTACCAAAGCAAAGCGCAGCAGGCTGACCTGATCGTGCTGGGCGCGCACGGTGCATCGGCTTTTGCAGCGATCACGCGCCACGGCGTGGTGTACAAGGTGCTGGCGCACTCGCAATGTCCGGTGATGACACTGTCGCCGGTGGTGCTGGAGGAGTGCGGTTCGAAGGCCAGCAAGCTGCAGGCGACGGAAGCCTACATGGCGGGCGTCTTCTAGATCGCATATCGCCGCGGAAACAAGTTCACTGACCGACGCGAAAAACTGCGCTTTCAGAGTTTCTCTCAGAGCACGCTTTCGTCCGTTCGGCGCCGCGCGGGCGCGCACGTCAAATCATCTTCAGCAAAAGCAGAACGACGAGGATGGTGAGGATGAGGCTGATGCCTCCTCCGCCGTAGTAGCCCCATCCCGGCCCTACGCGATATCCGCCGTAGCCGAAACCAAAGATCAGAATGAGAAGGATGATGATAAGCAGCACGTCGTGTTCCTCCGATGCGGTGCGCAAGGCACGCGCACTTGCAAACTCCCTGCTCTGATGCCCGGCTCACAGGCGGGGGTGCCTCGCACACACGAATAAGCTTCGATGAAGCGAAATCGCGAGAGCTGCTGTGCAGCGCACGACGCAGATGCACAACCGTGCTTGCAAGTTGCGCGCAGAGTTTCTTTTTTGCCGCGGGCAAACGGAACAACCTGCATCGCCGGCGAGGCGTCAAAGGGTGCTGGTGGTACGCGTCAGCGGAAATGAACTCTCGCAGGAGGTGAACGATGCTTTGGACAATCTTTGTCATTCTTCTGGTTCTGTGGCTGCTGGGCGTTGTCTCGTCGTACACATTGGGAGGATTCATTCACATTCTGCTCGTGATTGCCCTGGTGGTGCTGGTCATCCAGCTCATCACGGGGCGAAGAGCTGTTTAATAAAGCAGTTTCGGAATTCACGTAGGCTTTTTGAGAGCATTGAAAGGTGCCGTTTTCTTGATGAAAACGGCACTTTGCAGTGTGCTTTCGTTCTACACCAATTCCTAAACTGCTATAGCGCAGCCTGAAGAAATCGCGGGCGGCAAAACCGAAACGCATTTCAACCCATAGTTAGATTCACCAGAGGTGACCTTATGGATAAAGACAGAGTGAAAGGTGCAGTGAATGACGCGGCGGGCCGCGTGAAACGCCAGGTGGGCGAGTGGACTGGCGATACCAGTGCACAGGTGGAAGGAACCGCGCAGCAGATCAAGGGCAAAGCGCAAAAGGCGTTTGGCACGGTGAAGGATGCCGCGCGCGACGCGAACGAGAATATGCATCGCGATCGCGAGCAGAATGACAACCAGGCCGAGCGGGATCGGCAGCAGCACGAAGCCGAAGCTCGCCGCAAGGAAGAGCAGGAGCACGCGCACCAGGGCTAAAACTACTTCGGGCCACAACCACTAACAGGCTCAAAGCATGGCGGCACTGAGGCCGGCGTTCAGAGCGCCGGCAACCTAACCGCACAACACGTCAACCTAACAAACCAAAACCTCTAAACCAGCGGGGGCAGCGGAAGGCGCAATGCGCGTCTCCGTTGCCCCTTCTTGCTGCGGCGGACGCGGCGGGAAGGGGGCCAGTTTGAAAAGGACCAACCGCAGCGAATAAAGCAGATCGTCATTTTGCGACACTTGAGGCACGAGTAAACTCGTACCCTGATACTTCGTGCATCTTCCGGAAACTTCTCAAATAAGCTCTGAACCCTTGGCCCTTCAAAGCGGTCCCGATCTGGCATATACCCCGCGGCGCGCGGACTGGAGCCTCGAATTCGGATTGCGCTATACTGGGCGCAACGGGCAGCGTGTTTCTTGCTTGCCCCGAAGCGGGGTGTGTCTTCCACAAGATCACCGGCGCCAGCACGGCAGCAGTTCCGCCACAGGAAACGACACGGTGGCGCGCGGTGGTTCGCGTGCTCCGAAGTCCCTTAGATAGTTTAGGTTGCACCCTCCTTCCGGCTTCATGCTCCTTATGCGGCTCTCCTCTGCCGCGGCTTACTTCCGTTCCAATTTGCGATTCCTGCTGGGCTGAATTTCCGGTCCAAAGTGGTTGTGTCTGCAGACGTTGCGGCGACGCGCTGCATGGCGCCGGTGGGCCTTTTCATGCAAATCTCTGCCGCGCCTGCAGGCAGGCGCCGCCAGCGTTCCGGCGGGCGGCGTCGTTTGGTTTGTACCAGGGGCGAATGCGGGAGGCGATCCACGCGCTCAAATACGACCGGCTGCACCCGGCGGCGCGCGGGCTGGGGCGGATGCTGGCCGAGGCGATTGCGCAGCTCGCGGGTGAGGCTCCGGCGGAGATGCTGGTGGTTCCAGTGCCGCTGCACCGGTCGAAGTATGCGGAGCGCGGATTCAACCAGGCGCGAGTGCTGGCGGCGGAAGCGCTGAGCGTGCTGCGCAAGACGCATCCCGAATGGCGGCTGACTTTGGCGGCGAGCACACTGATGCGGCTGCGGGCAACGGAGAGCCAGGCGGGACTGACACCGCGGCAACGGCGGCAGAATCTGCGCGGCGCGTTTTCAGTTTCCGATCCGGCGCAAGTGGCGCTGCGGGATGTTTTGCTGATCGATGACATTTTGACGACGGGCGCGACAGCGCGCGCGGCGGCAAAGGTGCTGATGGATGCCGGCGCAGCTTCAGTGTGGGTGGCAACGCTGGCTCGCGCGCAACGGGCTGGCGGATTCGATCGTGGATCCGTCTACGACGACAGACAGGAAGAACAGGAAGGCGCGGGAACGGAACTAGACGCAGGATTGCACGCAGCAGATTTCGGTTCAGCTTCATCGGGCTCGTCGAATTTGCAAGATCGACCATCTTTTTGACCAGGGGGCAAGAGATGTCGTTGGGGAAAGCAATGATTCACGCGCGCAAGCAGAAAGCAATGGCCAAGGCCGTAGTGATGGCTGCCGACCACGGGGCCACGCACGCGTACGCGCACACCCATATTCTGCAGATGCCGGTGCTGGTGCTGAATGCATCGTATGAGCCGATTAATATTTGCGGCGCGCGGCGGGCGCTGGTGCTGGTGCTGAAAGGCATTGCGCGCACTGAAGAAGAGCATGGCCTGCAGCTGCACGCGCAGCGCACGTTCATCGCCATGCCGTCGGTGATTCGTCTGCTTGAGTATCGGCGCATTCCCCACCAGACACGCGCCCTGTCGCGCAAGAACATCCTGCTGCGCGATCGCAACACCTGCCAGTACTGCGGCGAAGCGTATCCGCCGGGCGAGCTGACGCTCGATCACGTGGTGCCGCGCTCGCGCGGGGGCAATTCAACTTGGGAAAATCTTGTGGCCTGCTGCCACGAGTGCAACCGCAAGAAGGGCAACCGGCTGCTGAGCGAGATCGACGACATGATTTTGTTGCGCGAACCGCGGCCGTTCAGTCTGCACACGAGCCGGCAGATCATGCGCATGCTGGGCCGTGGCGACGACCGGTGGCGGAAGTATTTGTTCTATTGAGGGGATTCGCGGGCGGGTCGTACCTCCCCGGTCCCCAAAAGCGAGGGACCGGGGGCACCCTCATCGGGATCGGGGCCACCTGCCAGCGCGCTCTTGGAGGGCCTGAGAGCGACATTCGCGCAAACGTGAACACACTCATTAGAACGGAATACTGCCTAGGATCATGCCGGAAATGAGGAAAGACAAGATCGGTAGCAGCACCGAAAGCGCCCATCGTCTTGATCCGATCACGGCCGCGACAATAGAAAGGGAGAGGACACATATCCAAATCGGTTGCCACAGGTGAAACAGTAGGTTCAGGCCAACCATGAAGTGCTCTCTAGTGAAATGTCCGTTCGCGCTTCCCAAACAGAGGAATAACCAGTACGCCAACGAGACGGCTACGCTTATACATCCGACTACATTTGCTATCCTGGACTTGGTCATTGACTGTTCTTCCAAATCAGATATTCTTTGACATGCTGCATGAACCCTCCTGGTACCCACGGATTGGTGTCGGCGGGTGGCCCCGGTCTTATTGGGAACGCTGTTCCGTTGAGGGTGGACCCGGTCCCTCGCTTTTGGGGACCGGGGAGTTCGAGCCAGGCGGCCGGCAGCGCATCCACTCGGGTAACTGCCAGCCTCTCTGCCTGGCCGTCCACTCCGATTCAATCTCCACGGCTCCGCGCATGCCCGTTTGATAGTGGCGATAGCTCGACCACTTCCAGTCCTCGGGTTCGGCGACAAGACCGCGCACTACGGGGTTCCGATGGATGTAGCACAGCTTCTCAAGAAACTTGGCGCGCGAAGAGACGTTGAAGTCGTAGTAATGCGCCTGCCAGAAGGGCCTTTGCCGGCCGCGCACCGAAACGGACAGCTTGAGGGCCTGAATGGCCTTGGATAAGAGCGCACGCTGGGGCTCGTTGACTAGCAGATGCACGTGCTCAGGCATGACGACGTAACCAGCAACGGCAAAGAGATACCGGCTTCGCACGCGCTCCAACGCATCTTCAAAGAGCTCCATGGCCGCGACCGAGGCCAAGTAAGGACGACGCTGATCACAGCTGAAGGTGAGGAAGTGGAACTCCCCGGCTTGCTGATAACGGATGCGTGCGCCCTTCATGTTCTGGGAGGATATCTCAATCGAGAACCCGTCGGCGGTGATCTGTGAGTCGTACCTCCCCGGTCCCCAAATGCCAGGGACCGGGGGCACCCTCATCGGGATCGGGGCCACCTGCCGGCGTTCCGACCTTCCTTCAACCCTCAGGGGCTAAAGCCCCGTCATTCTTTCGAAACCTTTTCGGCCCGGCTGAAGCCGTGCCCTTATTACAAAGCCCGTTGCGTAAGGTTCGTAGGCTCTCAGGGCAAGAAATGGGCCTAACCGTGCTAGACTGTAGATGCGCTCAGTGATTTGGTCGTGAGCGGCGTTCTGCCTTGTGAAGGCAGCCTGCCCCAGCACAGATTTCCCCAAGCCCCTACAGCGTGCACCTCATCAGTCTCCCACCCGGAGGCTTTGCCGTGGACTTCGTTTCGGTCCGGCAAGCCTGAAGCGCATCAGAAATGAATCGGCGCAATGGGAAGCAGCAGGGAGCAGTGGTGAGCGGTTCCCCGAGGGGGAATCCGCGAAAGCCGGCCGGCAATGTGCCGCCTGGCGAGATGTGGCGTGCGGCAGCTCCGGGCCGGGCATTCTCCTCTTGAATGCTTTTGCGGTCAGTCTTTTGGAAAGACTTTCGGTTCTCCCTTACGCATATTGATAAGCAGGCGTGTGCCCGGTGGTACTGCGCGCGCCTCATGTCCGGCTCCGCTTGCAGGTCCGCAGAGAAATCGCGGGCTCCCTGAGCCTTAGGAAAATGAACGATTTTGACAACACAATTCTCGCAGTTTGCTCTTTCGCCCGCCTTGATGGCGCGGCTCAACGCCAACAAGTTCGAAACCCCTACGCCGGTTCAGTCCGGCGCTATTCCCCCCGCTCTGGAAGGCCGCGACGTGCTGGCGACCGCACAGACCGGGACCGGCAAGACGCTCAGCTTTCTCATCCCGATCATCGAGATGCTGGAGAAGACGCGTGAGCGGAACGCCGCGCAGGCACTGATCCTGCTGCCCACGCGCGAACTGGCCATGCAGGTGGAAGCGGCGTTCAAAGCGATCCGCCCCAGCCCGCTGCAGACAGTCGCCCTTGTTGTGGGCGGCATGCAGGAGCGCCCGCAGCTCGACGCCATCCGCCGAGGCGCGCGCCTGATTGTCGCCACGCCCGGCCGGCTTGAGGACTTCATACAGCGCAAGCTGGTGCGGCTCGACCAGGTGAGGATGCTGGTGCTGGACGAGGTGGACCGGATGCTCGACATGGGCTTTCAGCCGGCCATTGCGCGCATCGCAGCGATGCTTCCAAGCGAGCGCCAGACACTTTGCTACTCGGCCACACTCGAGGGCTCAGTGAGAGATGTGGCGCAGAAGTACCTGGACCAACCCGTACGCATCGAGATCGGCTCAGTGCTGAAGCCGACGGAACAGGTGGAGCTGCGCAGCTTTGAAGTGGCTCATGAAAAGAAACAGGAATTGCTCGAGCACCTGCTGAGCGAGGAGAAAGGCAGCTTCCTGGTCTTTGTCCGCACCAAGCATGGCGCGGACCGTGTGGCGCGCCGCCTGACCAGGTCGGGCTGGTCGGCGACGCAGATTCACGGCGACCGGACGCAATCGCAGCGCAACAGCGCTTTGCGCAGCTTCTCAGAAGGCCGTCACCGCGTGCTGGTGGCGACCGATGTGGCGGCGCGCGGCATCGACGTGGCCAACGTGGCGCAGGTGGTGAACTTCGACCTGCCCAAGGTGCCCGAAGACTTTGTGCACCGCGTGGGCCGCACCGGACGCGCATCGGCCCGAGGCGTGGCTTCAACCTTTGCCATCCCGGAAGAGCGCCAGCATCTGCGCAAGATCGAGAAGACGCTTTCGATCCGCATGAAGCACTACCGGGTGAGCGCAGTGGCAGAAAGCGTGGCGTAGGCGCTGGATTCGCGGGCGTTGCGAGGCTGCCGAAAGGATGGGGCACCGGGCTACGGATGCGGCGGAATAGCGAGTTGGCTAAGACGAATGGGCAACCCAAGCGGGCTGCCCTTTTGTTTGCTGCTGTGGTTTCCCACCCTTTCGCCAAAATGCGGCGAAAGGATGGGGCACGGGGCTACGGAAGCGGCGGAATAGCGAGTTGGCTAAGACGAATGGGCAACCCAAGCGGGCTGCCCTTTTGTTTGCTGCTGTGGTTTCCCACCCTTTCGCCAAAATGCGGCGAAAGGATGGGGCACGGGGCAGGGAATCCTGACGGTCATTTCGTTCGATTGACTCGGGCCTGCGTTCGCGGGTATGTTGAGGCCCTGCGCTTATTCGATTCGTCTCAGAATCAGAACCGGTACAACTGCGCTCACCCCCGGCCAGTTGTGTGCTGCATCTGAAGCAGGCGCCGAAGCGAATCGCCGCGCTCGATTCTCCAGGGGGTCACGCCAATGAAAACAATGTCGCCGGTTGGACTTCTTGTCTTGCAGGCAGCACTCGCCGCAATCGCTGTGCCCACCCACGCCGCGGCGCAGAATCCGCTGGCTGCGCTGGAGAACGAGGCCAAGGAGAAAGCGGCGGAAGCGGCGCTGACGAAGGTGCTTAACGACAATCTGCCGCTGACTTTGGATGCAAAGGACGTGTATCCCACGGTGACGACACTGCCCGGCGGGCCGTTCAGCCCCACGCCGCTGAAGCTGACGACCGACGAACTGAGCCAGCCATTGCCGCCGGGCGACTACACCATCAACACGCTCGATTTCTGTTCACAGTATTCCGTGCACCAGCCGGGCGCGGGATTGGCCTATGTGCTGGGACCTTACGAGGGCAAGGCAGCAGGCGCGATCGGCGCGCTGATCTGGCGGGGAACGGTGCAATACGGCATCGCGCCGCAGTCGCTGCAGGCGGTTTCATGGTCAATTCAGTCGGGGCTAACGTACGACCAGATGCCGAAGAGCTACCAGGCGATCGTGGACCAGGTGATTCCCGACTTCAAGAGCGAGATTACCGGGGACTTTGTTACGAATGTCGAGAACACCTACAACTCGCTGGCGAAGACGGCGAGCCTGCCGCCGCTGGACACGATTCTTGGCAAGCTGGGCGAGCCCGGACAGCTTGCACTGGACGCGGAACGGCAGAGGCAGATTTTGACGGCGCAGAACACAAACGACGAGCTGAAACAGCAGACGCTGTTTCAGGGACAGGAGAGCGGCATCTACACGCCGGTGAAAGCCGAGAACGGGCCGTGGACAGAGCGCGTGACGGGCCAGGTGTATATGAAGCTGCTGATTGCCAGCGGCAACATGACGACGAACAACGTGATGGAGATTCGCGTGATGGCTTCGCCGACCGCGAATGCGCGGCTGCAGGTGGGCGGACCGCGTCTGGTGCGCGCCGCTTACGGAGGGCCTCAGGTGACGCCCGCAGTGAACGACACGCCGATCACGGTCGCGAATCTGATGGAAGGCACGCTCGGTTACTCGCAGGGCCAGGGAGCGCAGGCGCTGGGGCAGGTGCCAGTGATCGCGCCGAGCGCGCCGGTGCAGGCGCCTCCGCCGGTGGAGGCGAACAATCCGCCGGCGCCAGTGGGGGCGGGCAATTCTCCGGCTGCGCAGAATGCATGCCCTGCCAGCAAGAATCCCGCAAAACCGTTGAATATTTCGTTCACGAGCTACACGAGTGCGATTTCGAATGAGCAGTTAGCCGAGGACTATTTGGGGCTTTACGATGCGGGGCTGGGTGCGAACGACGCGGCGATTCCGGGCAGCTTTGCACAACGAATGGATCAGATCGCGGCCGCCGGGGTTCCGGTGAGGTTTGTCGTAATAGACGGGGACGACCCGCAGTTTGCCGGACTGCAGGCGTGGGGCCAGGCTGCTTATGTCAACGCACAATCGAACGATCCAGCCATCCTGGTGCCGAATCAAGATGAGATTGCGATGACGCTTCCGGTTTCGCAGGATCAGGGCGGGGGCTATGAGGTTGTTATTTCGCAGCAGGCGTTGATGAACGGCTACTACACGCCCAGCAGCGCGACCACCAGCACGGGGCAGCCGAATCCTAATCATTTACCACAGCCGGTTCCGATTCAGATGCCGATGGCCTATGAGCTGGGAACCAATGTCTACAACCTGGCGGTGAAAAACCTGACCAAGGAGCAGATGGTCGGGCCAGCGACGAATACGTTCATTTCAAAGGAGTTCCCGAACTTTGCTCCGAATGCGAACCAGCAATCCGCAGGCATTTTGTATGGGAACGTGCCGAGCCCGTGCGACAACTTTACGGCTCCGGCCCATGGCATCTACGATTTGCAAAACCCGAATGCCTTCGGGCCGACCCAGACAAGCATCGTCGCGCCCACAAACTCGTATCTGAACGCCAGTTGTTCGTCCGGCCAGGTGGTGGGCGCCTACACGCCGAATGGGCAGCCGCCGCAGGGCACGGCAAAGCCGCCGCAATGCCCGGCGCAATAACGGTGGCGGATTGCACCGGCTTTGGTTCAACCCACGGCCGGATGCCCGGAAGGGGCTGGATCTGCTGCTTTTCGTTGACTCCAGGGCGTTTTTTCGGGTATTCTGTAAACCTTGCGCGGTGTTGCGCCTGGGATCTGTGTGCGTTGCCCTTGGTAGCGATTTGAGGCTGGTGGGGCGGGTAAGAAAAGCACATGGACCGGTCTGGCGAAGGCCCTTGAGGGGGCTCACTCTGGAACAGGCCATCGGCGGCAGGATCGGGTACGATCCGGCTTAGCCACGCCCCGATTGGGGCCGACTCCGGCAGATTCTCACCCGAACAGGTTTGTTTGGCAGTGGGTAGAAATTGAGGCCCGTGCGTTTTGCATGGGCAAATGAGTTTTGCGCGAGAGATGGGGGCGGGGGGAAATTCCCTCCCAGGTCCCCAAATGCGAGGGACCTGGGGCACCCACAATTTTGGGCGCCCGCAGCAAGTTGAGGCAGGAGAGAAATGTCGACCTTTGTTCCGAGTGGCAAGAACGTTGAGCGCAAGTGGTACGTGGTGAATGCCGAGGGCCAGACGCTTGGCCGGCTCGCCACCAAGGCTGCCAGCGTTCTGAGCGGCAAGCTGAATCCACAATATGTGCCGTACATCGATATGGGCGATCACGTGATCGTGATCAACGCCGAGAAGGTGCGCCTGACCGGCCTGAAGAGCCAGAAGAAGCTTTACCGGCACTACACCGGCTACCTGGGCGGCCTGCGGGAGGAGTCGTTTACGCGGCTGATCGCTCGCAAGCCGGAGAAGGTGCTGGAAGAGGCGATCAAGGGCATGCTGCCCAAGACGAAGATGGGCCGCGCGATGGCCCTGAAGTTGAATGTGTATCGCGGAGACAAGCACCCGCATCAGGCGCAAAAGCCGATTGAAATGAAGATTGCGTAGAAGCAGCTATTAGCTGTCAGCTTACAGCTTTCAGCTTGTTTCTGCTGGAGCGAAGATTTCGGGCAGAGCAAAAGTTCGATTCAGAGATGAAGCAGCTGACGGCAGATAGCTGACAGCTGAGAGCTAAGAGGAAAAATGGCAGATCTGGTTCAGTATTACGGGACGGGGCGGCGCAAGTCGGCGATCGCCCGCGTTTTTCTGCGTCCCGGCACGGGCGAGTGGAAAGTCAACGGCAAGAAGTTCGACGAGCACTTCGTCACCGAGCAACAGAGGGTTTCGGCCAAGCGGACTTTGGTTGTGGCCGACATGGCTGCGAGCTTCGACGTGGTGACCACGGTGAGCGGCGGCGGCGTTGCCGCGCAGGCCGATGCCGTGAAGATGGGCATTGCCCGCGCATTGGTCGAGTTCAACCCTGAGCTGCGCAAGATGCTGAAGGGTGAAGGATTGCTGACGCGCGATGCGCGCCAGAAAGAACGCAAGAAGTACGGGCAGAAGGGCGCTCGTAAGCGGTTCCAGTTCTCGAAGCGCTAGGCGCTTCGCAGCTGTTAGCTATCAGCTCTCAGCCGTCAGCTTTTACTTGCGGGTGCGATTTGCTTCGGGTTCGTTACGAAGTGAATTGACACACGAGCTAAGAGCTGAAGGCTGAGAGCTGAAAGCTGGCTTTACAAATCTCCCGCGCTGGCGGGATAAATCCGGGTCACAGAAGTGATGCCCGGATGCAGTCCACAGAGGAGGAACATTGGCGACCATCACCATGAAGGAGTTGCTCGAAGCGGGTGTTCACTTCGGGCATCAGACGAAGCGCTGGAACCCGAAGATGAAGGAATACATCTTTGGCGAGCGCAACGGAATTTACATCATCGACCTGCAAAAGACGCTGAAGCTGTTCAAGGACGCGTCGAAGTTTGTGACCGAGCTGACCGGCAGCGGCAAGACGATTCTCTTTGTGGGCACCAAGCGCCAGGCGCAGGATGCGATCTCAGAAGAGGCCAACCGCGCGGGCATGCCCTACATCAACCAGCGCTGGCTGGGCGGGCTGCTGACGAACTGGGTGACGGTGCAGAAGTCGGTGAAGCGCCTTCAGGAATTGGATGAGATGGCCGTCGATGGCCGCTACGACCTGCTGACCAAGAAAGAAGTGATCAAGCTGGAGCGCGAGCGGAAACATCTGCAGGCGAACCTGGCCGGTATCAAGACGATGAAGCGGCTGCCCGACGCGCTGTTCGTGGTCGACTCGAACAACGAGGCGATCGCCGTGAAGGAAGCGCGCAAGCTGGGCATTCCCGTGGTGGCGGTGGTGGATACCAACTGCGATCCTACGGTGGTGGATTACGTGATCCCGGGCAACGACGACGCGCTGCGCGCGATTCGCCTGTTCACCTCGAAGATTGCCGACTCGGCAGCCGAGGGCGTGAATCTGCTGAGCGACAAGGCGCTGCAGGAAGAAGCTCCCGCCGAGGAAGCTGTTGCGGTTGAAGGCGAGCAGATTCCGGTGGAAGCGGCGGAAGTCTCGACTGGCGACGAGGTGGATCTGGAAGCGGCCCTGGGCGGCGGCATTCGCAAGGCGCCTGCCGCGGTTGCGGCGCTGCTGGAAGAGGCCGACGTGGCCGAAGGCGGCGACTAAGACCGTTGCGCATAAGGCGCGTGCATGAACGAAGCGTGGCGCGCGATTCGTGCCACGCTTTTCTTCTGCCGGAAACATTCGGCGCATACACTTTGACTGACTATTCATAAACGCGACGAGTTCGCGAGGTCCCTGAAGAAAAAATCGGGGCCGGGAAAACGAGAGAGAGATGACTACAGTGACTGAGAAGATTGATGCGAAGCAGGTGAAGGCTCTACGCGACATGACAGGCGCGCCGATGGGCGACTGCAAGAAGGCTTTGGAAGAGGCCAAAGGAAATCTGGAGGAAGCGGTTGTCGTGCTGCGCAAACGCGGCATGGCGTCCGCGCAGAAAAAGGCTTCGCGCACGACGAATGAGGGCGCGGTGGGAACGTACATTCATGCCGGCGGCAAGATCGGCGTGCTGCTCGAGCTGAACTGCGAGAGCGACTTCGTGGCGCGTACGGAAGATTTTCAGGAACTGCTGAAAGAGATTTCAATGCACATCGCGGCCAGCGATCCACGATATGTTCGCCCCGAAGATGTGACGGTTGACGATCTCGAGCGCGAGAAGGAGATCTATCGCGCTCAGGCTGCCGCGACGGGTAAGCCCGCTCCCGTGATCGAGAAGATCGTTGACGGGAAGATGGCGAAGTTCTACGAAGAGGTTTGCCTACTGGAGCAGCCCTTCATCAAGGACCAGGCGATCAGCGTAAAGGAACTGATTGCGCAGAAGGTCGGCAAGCTCGGCGAGAACATCACCGTGCGGCGCTTTGCGCGGTTCAAGGTGGGCGCGCCTGACTGGACGGTTGGGCAGACGAAGGCGACGGAAGCGGCAGAATAGCTGGTTGGCGAGTCAGCGAGTCCGCCTGGACGGTTGTG
Organism: uncultured Acidobacteriaceae bacterium; assembly: GCA_963834565.1. Taxonomy (GTDB): domain Bacteria; phylum Acidobacteriota; class Terriglobia; order Terriglobales; family Acidobacteriaceae; genus Telmatobacter. The sequence goes on from CAWICF010000001.1 coordinate 620,832, forward strand.
CGATTCGCTTTATCAAAGCAATAAGAAGGGCAGCCCGCATAAGGCTGCCCCTTTTTGTTTGCCATTGTGGTCTCCCACTCTTTCGGCGGTGAAGCTGCCGAAAGGATGGGGCACGGGTTGCGATTCAGATAGAAAAAGTTAGGGGCAATCCGCTAATGCGGACTGCCCCTTTGTTTTGGCGTGAATGACGGTCTACGGCAAGTAGTAGCGGAACGACGTGAAGATCATGTTGTCGTCGCCGTGCGCACCGTTGCTGGGATTCAGCGTGCCGCCATTGCCGGACCATAGATCGCGGCGGATCAAGCTGTATTGGATTCCCTGGCGCAGCCGTCCCTTGGGGCCGGTAATGACATTCCACCAGTAACCGGTCGTGAACTCCTGCACGTCCTTGTTATTGCCCTTGCAGCCGTTGGTGGAGTTGCCCGGGGTGATTGGGGCGGCGGTTGGATTAGACGAAGTGGAAGCGGGCTCGATGCCGCAACCGGACATATCGGCAGAGTAGTTGCCATAGCCGACTTGCGAAGTTCCGTTCAGCGCAAAGTCGCGAGCTTCATAGTCGCCGCCGTAGTTGAAGTACATCATGAATTTCGGCGTGGGGTTGAGTTCCAACGTGCTCAGAGCGGAGAACCCATGGATGGGCGAGATCTCTCCGTTCGGCCGCAGCGTTGCATCGGTGATTGTTGAAGATCCGTAGCGGCCAACGCCCTGGCCCCACAGTCCCTTGAGGCCGATGGTGATTGCCTTGGTCCCGAGCGGTGCGCGGAAGCCACCGCCGATGCCGGCGCCTGTCGCTGTGCTGTTGAAGGGCGTGGTCGACGACGACGCCACTTCGCAGCCCGACGATGTAGACGAACTGGTCGTGCAGGGATAGATGCGGTCGCGGAAGTTGCGCTCGATGCCGAAGACTTCCCAGTGGCCCCAGCCGGGCTCCAACGCCAACTTCACAATAAAGTCCGGAGTGTAGTTGAACGAGTAGTTGGCCAGGTTCGATCCCGATGAGCTTTCGCCGCCGTTGAAGAGGCCGCCGCTGGTTCCGGCTGAGCCGAGGAGGACGTTCGAGGGCAGGTTGTTGCCGCCCGGGTTGAGAGTCTCAGCGTTTTCAACCGAAGCGCCAAGGAAGAGAACCTTGCCAATGTCTTTCGACACGCGGAAGCCGTATTGACGTGTCCAGACAAAGCCGGGTTCGTACTGTGCATCGATGGTGGCCGGCAGAATCTCGGAGCCGCGCGTGAGGCCCTGCGTGGTTTCCGTCACCAGCGACCATCCCTGGCCGCCGGAGATGTCCCAACCGCTGGTGGTCTTAGCGTCAGCCCACAATTGGCGCTGGCGAAGCACGTAGCTGTTCGACTGGTTGCTGTTCGATGTGACACCCGCGCCAAGCCAGTCCATCTCGTAGTAGCCGGTCAACGTCACGTTGGGCAGTTTGCCCTGCGCCTTGAACGCCAGGCGCGACTGACGACCCGTACCGTAGAACTCACTCAAGTTGTAGGCTTCGGAGTTCTGCAGCGGGACGCCAGTAAACGGAGTGTTGACATCGCCGCCGGTGGCCGCTGTGCGGTCCGATGTTTCAGCCGCGATGAAGCTGCCCGTGAATGACAGGGTCGCTCCCTTGAAGTGGATCGCATCCGGCGCGTTGATCATCTTCTTGATGCCGGTGGTTTCGTCGGAAAGGGTCGACGTCAGCGATACCTGATTGGCCGTCAGATCCTTCACCGAGCTCTGCAGGGTCGACACTGCAGCCGCGTTTTCGCTGAATGCCTGTGATTGCGACGTGGCGTCAGCCTCGGCCTTGGCGGCTGTAGCCTGCGCGTCGGCCGCGGCCTGCTGCGCTTGTTTCAGTTGGGCATCCTTGTCGGCAAGGCTGCTTTTGAGCGAATCGATCTGCCCCTGCATCTCCTGCCGCAGAGCATCAATCTGCTCCTGCACAGTGGGCCCAGCCGGAGCAGCTTTCTTCACCGCATGCTTCTTGGGCGCGGTACTGCTTGTCTGAGCGTAGGAAACAACGAGACTGACAGCAAGTAATGCCGCTCCAGTCACACACATTCTGAACTTCATTCGGGCCTCTCTTTCCCCTTCGGAAATCGGATTGAAGTGCGACAACAGTAGGGCGCAGGAAATGCGTGGTTCGCTCCTAGACCCTGGGCACGTTCACAATAAGAAGATTTGCAGTAACCCCATGCGTACACGAGTTAGAGACATGATTGGGGGATCGCTTGGCGAGGGCTTACCTAGCCGTTCAACTTACCCATCCAAGACTCGCAGAGGCAGATTAAGATTTGACGAATTCACGCAGAATTCACAATTGAAGCTATGCGCCTGAATCGACGAGGGAAAGTGAGAAAAATTAATGGGGCATTAACACGGGGATTGCGGGCGGGACGGGGGCTGAAACGGTGTGGAGTTGTGCGGGATTGGGGTCTTCTAATGGCGATCTAAAACATCTGCGGTGGATGCGGCGGTCGAATCCTTACCGGCGCTTATAAGGTTGGCGAGGATGCGGTAAGCGCCCGGCACCAGTTCCGGGAGCTGACGGTAAAGAGCGTACGCAATGTAGATATAGGTTCCCTTCCCTTTATGCAGCAGGAGCAGCCCGCCGGTTTGCGGGTCCTGGCCGGGATCGGCAGTTTCAGTGAGCGTCGTGTAGCCCGCATCCCAGCGATCAGGGAAACCGTGGCCGCGCTCTTCAAGCCAGCCTTCGAAATCGGCCGCAGTGATTTTGTTGGGCCAGCTGAGAAGCGGGTTGGCAGGTTCGAGCAACTTGACTTGCGATTGCTCATCGACGACGCGTTCGGGGATGCGGCCGAGCGTGATGGGAAGCGGGGCCGGGAATGTCTCGCCCTGATATTGGACGATCAATGTTCCGCCCTGCTCGACATAGGCATCGAGGCGCGGCTGCGCAGCGAACAACTCAGCAGATGCCGAGTAGGCGCGAATGCCAATGACGATGACGTTCCATTGCGAGAGATCGCCGGTTGCAAGCTCAGCAGTCGAAATGAAGTGGGGCTGAATGCCAAGTGCTTCGATTGCATCGGGAACCGTGTCGCCTGTGCCCATGATGTAGCCGACGCGCAGGCCGGGCGCGACCTTCACATCCACTTTGCGAGTCTTGAGCTCAGATGGCTCGTATTGATAGGTGGTTTGCAGGCCGGGATAGGCGACATTGCGCCAGCCGAGGGAGTAACTTTGGCCGCCGGAGTGTGCGACCGCTTCGATTGCATAGGCGCGCGGCTGGACGTTGGCGGCAGGCTGAACAGAAAAAGTGAGCGGCTCGGAATCGCCGGCGCTCTTGAGCTGAAATTGATGTTGCGGCGGATCGGAGCGCCAACCTTCGGGCAGCTTCAAATCCACGGTGCCCTCGGCGGCATGTTCCGCGTGAACAGTGATGCTGACTGGAAGGTGTGAGCCATCGAGGGGAAGAATGCGCGCTTCTGGATTGACGCTTACGCCGATGGCGGGCGTGACGACCAGTGGTTCGTAGACGCCGCCGACGCCGTTGACGTGCGCCAGAGTCTGGACGACCTGCCCGATGCGGATGGGAAGGCCGTCAAATTCGAACTCTACCCAGGCTGAAAGCGGGTAGGGCGCGAAGGAGCGCTCGCGCCATTTTTCGTTGGAGATATCGTAGATGGGTTGTTCAGTGGAGGGGCGCGTGAAGAATGGCTCAGTGGGCTGCGCATCGTCGGGAACGTGCAGGCGGTAGACTGCGTTGGTCGTGTCACCGTCATGCTGCGCACCGGCCGAATCGCCATGCTGCCATGATGCGCCGGTCGGCGTTTCGAACCATGTCTTCACCAGATGCACGCCGTTTGTTGCAGTGAATGTATGCACGCGCACGCCGAAGTCTTCGCCGGGCGAAACGCTGCGCGCGGACTCATCGGCCGACGAGCCGCGGCCGCCATAGCCGCCCGAACTCGCGTTGCCGGTTTTGGATGCGACCATGTCGAGGCCCAGCAAGTCCTTCAATGCTTCCTGGAATTGCTCGATTTTTGCGCCGAGTTCCAACTCCAGTCCGGCTTTTGATTCGGCGTCGAGATCGCTGGAGCGCACACGTGCGTAGAGGTCGAGCGTGGCCTGGTAGATCGGCACCAGTTTGTGTGCGCCGTCGATTCCCTGCTCGTTCAGGCAGCTGCTGCGATAGTCGTTCAGGCCGACTGCAATGTCGCGCAGCTTCGCTCGCAACCACTCGGGTGGCGTGCCGCGAACGAGGGCATCGAGACCGGCAATTCCTGTATCAATATTGACTTTGTTGTTTTGGAAGAGGCTCGAATCGCCGCTGCCATCGGCGCCTGCCTTGGCCGCGGGCGCCACTGCCCACAGGTGATAGCTGGTCGAGTCCGGCTGGCTGAGTGCCGGATTTGCGCCGCCATACTGCGACATTTGCTTGCCCCAGCCCTCGCGTGCGATCTGCACGTAAGTGCGGCCGAGAGTTGGGTCCCATTGGCCGGTCAGCAGAGTAACGTCTGCGGACAACCCGCCTTCGATCCACTCGCCGGTGACGTAGTTGTGAAAGCGCGCCGGCTCGGATTTGCCGGTTGCGTAGTCGAACATGCGTCCGCCGCTGATGGGAGCGAACGGCGAGCGCGAGTAGACCGCGAGCGGCTGCCATGGTTCGACGCCAAGCTTGAATTGCTCGGGAAACATTTTGGGATCGGCTGCAGCTTTGAATGCCTCCTGCTCGATTTCGCCGGAGACCTGGTGCTGGCCGTGGCCGTCGCTCACGGCACCCACGAAGGTTGAGATGATGATTTGCGGCCGCACAAGACGCACGGCTAACACCGCGTCGTAGAGCACACGGTCGTGGCCCCACTTGGCGAAGGATTCCTGTTGCGTCTTGGAAAAGCCGAAGTCGGCCTCGGTGCCCCACAGCTCCTGGATGCCGTAATATTCGTCGGCCTTGAGCAGTTCCTGGGTGCGAATGAGGCCAAGCGCGTCGTAGCTTTCGGCCGACATAGCGTTCTGCCCACCTTCGCCGCGCGTGAGCGTCATAAGCGTGACGCGGGCGCCCAGGCCGCGAGCGAGATAGGTGAGCAGCGCGCCGTCTTCATCGTCGGGATGCGCGACAATCGCCAGGACGCTGGCCGTGGTGCCGAGGCGCTTGAGGGTCTGCTCCAAATCAGCGGCGCCGCGATCTTCTGGCAGCGGGAGTGCGCCGGCTGGGGGATCGGGCAGCGGAACGAGCGCGAGTCCGCGCTCGAGCGCGTGCGGATCGGCGGGCTGCGAACGAAGCGAGCGCGGACCGATGGCCAGCAAGAGAGCGGCGATTGCAGCGCACCGACCGGCCAGATGGAATTGCCGGGGAAAGATCGTCATCACCGTCAGTTTACATTCGCGAAGGCCCTCAATCGGGTTCCCACCCTTTCGGCGATGAAGCTGCCGAAAGGATGAGGCACGGGTCTTTCGGGTTCCCGGGTACTGTGGCTTCCCACCCTTTCGGCGATGAAGCTGCCGAAAGGATGAGGCACGGGACTTTCGGGTTCCCGGGTACTGTGGCTTCCCACCCTTTCGGCGATGAAGCTGCCGCAAGGATGGGCACGGGACTTTTGGGTTCCGGGGTCTGTGGCTTCCCACCCTTTCGGCGATGAAGCCGCCGAAAGGATGGGGCACGGGACTTTTGGGTTCCCGGGTCTGTGGCTTCCCACCCTTTCGGCGATGAAGCTGCCGAAAGGATGGGGCACGGGACTTTCGGGTTCCGGGGTCTGTGGCTTCCCACCCTTGCGGCGATGAAGCCGCCGAAAGGATGGGGCACGGGACTTTCGGGTTCCTGGGTGCTGTGGCTTCCCACCCTTTCGGCGATGAAGCTGCCGAAAGGATGGGGCACGGAGGTCCATTGCAAATGCAGAAATGCTCTATCGCCAGTCGTCGCGGGCTTCGGCGAGTCCCTGGTTCATTGCGGCTTCGAAGCCGGTGTGTTTCTTGATGAAGATCTCACTGAAATGCTTGTCCTGGCGGAGAAGGATCGCCTGGAGACGAACCATCTCAAGGAGCGCAAGGAACATGGCGATGAGCGCGCGCTCCGAGTTGGTGTGGCTGAGGAGCCGGCGCAATGCGACGGGCTTGTCTTCCATGGTGAGGCGGCGGGCGAGGAACTGGATCATCTGGCCCACCGTGACCGTGTCTTCCTGGACGTTGAAGATGGGGCGGTTGCGCGCGCGGTCGAGAATGTCGCGGAAGATGCGCACAAGGTCCGTGGTGTCGGCGGCAATTTCGGGCTCGGCAGCCTCGTCTTCCCGGAATTCGCGCATGCCGGGGTTGGTCCAGGTGGCGGCTTCGAGTGTCTGCTTATCGTGCAGCATCTGCGCGGCGTTCTTGAAGCGCTCATGCTCGAGCAGCCTCTCAACGAGCTCGCGGCGCGGGTCATCTGCCGCATCGTCGGGTCCAGCCGGCGAGCGAGGCAGCAGCATCTTGCTCTTGATGTGAATGAGCAGGGCAGCCGTGTAGATGAACTCGCCTGCCACATCCATATCGCTTTCGCGCAACCGATCGACATAGGCAAGAAACTGCGCTGTGATGTTGGCGATGGGGATGTCGTAGATGTCGATGTCCTGCTTGCGAATGAGGTCGAGAAGCAGATCGAGCGGGCCGTCGTAGACCTGGCTCACGATGACGGAAAAGGGCGACTGCTCGGCATCCTGGCCGCGTGCCTTGAGCATCGCGGCAACCTTTTCGGCGGTCTTTTGCTCCTGAGTCAGCTCGGGCAGCGGAAGCGATTGCTGAATGGGCGCAGGTGGTGCGCTGGGCGGCTCGGGTGGGGCGGCCGACGGCTGTGCGGTTGGTTCGCCGGGCGCGGAAGCTGCGGACGAGTCGGGTGAAGCGGCGGCCGGTTGCGACTCGGCCCGGGTCTTCTCGGCAGGATTCTCGGGTTGAGGGGAAGATTCTGTCAAAGCGCTCTCGTCTTCTTGATTTTCAACCTCGGCAGCAACATTTACCAATGGGGTGACCTCAACTTCAGTTTCTTCCGGCGCGGCGATCTCGACAACCGGGGCGACCTCGACTGCAGTTTCTTCCGGCACCGCGACTTCGACTGTAGCCTCTTCGGCGACAACGACGACCGGGACTTCCACCTGTTCCGGGTGGGGCTCGGGTTCGGGCTCCGACTCTACGATCGCCTGCTCTGCAACTTCCAAGCCGGCAGGCGCGGGCTCTGCAGGCGGTTGCACCGTTTCAACTTCAACCTGCGCGGGCTCGTGCGGCTTTCCGTTCCCTGTCAACCATCCAAGCCGGCTGCGAATTCCGCCGAGCGCGAACTCGAGCACTTTGCGCCACCACGGAATTTTCCCTTCCATCTTGCGCTTCCCTGGCACTTCAGATCACAGCTTTTTCTCGCGGCATCCACCGCGGGCATCCGTATTCCGCCTTCAAGCGCGCTTCGCCGGTTCCGGCGCAACGGTCGAGTAGGTCAGTTGCATTGCTTCGCGCACTTCTACCATCGTCTGCTCAGCTCGCACGGATGCCCGTCGCGATCCCTCGAACAAGATCTCTTTTGCGATAGCGTCCGTGAAGCCCGCGCGGCGATCCTGGATGGGCTGCAAAACCTGCACCAGCGCATCTGCGGCCCATCCTTTGCATTCGATGCACCCGATGCCCGCCGACCGGCAGCCGTCGTAGACTTTCGCCAGCGTTTCAGGCGGGGAAAACAGCTTGTGCAAGTCGCCCACCGGACATTTGTCCGGATCGCCCTTGTCTGTGCGGCGAACGCGCGCCGGATCGGTGACCATGGTCTTCAGCTTCTGCCGGACGACCGTCTCAGGATCGCTGAGCAGAATCGTGTTGCCGTAGCTCTTCGACATCTTGCGGCCGTCGGTGCCGGGAAGCTTGGGCGAGGGCGTGAGCAGCGCCTGCGGTTCAGGCAGGACTTCTTGTCCATTCAGTTTGTAGAACTGGTTGAAGCGCCGGGCGACTTCTCGCGTAAGTTCGACGTGCGCTACCTGGTCCTGGCCCACTGGAACAAACTGCGCCTGGTAGACGAGGATATCCGCTGCCTGCAGCAGCGGATATCCGAGAAATCCGTAGGTGCTGAGGTCCTTGCCGGTCAGATTTTCCTGCTGCTCCTTATAGGTGGGCACGCGCTCGAGCCAGCCGAGGGGGGTGATCATGGAGAAGATGAGAAACAACTCGGAGTGCTGCGGCACGCGGCTTTGCAAGAACAGCACCGACTTCTCGGGGTCGAGGCCGGCTGCGAGGTAATCGAGGATTACTTCGAGTGTGCTTGGCGCTACCAGCGACGTGTCGGCGTAGTCAGTTGTGAGCGCGTGCCAGTCGGCGATGAAAAAGTAGCAGTCGTATTGATCCTGTAATTTGACCCAGTTGGCCAGCGCGCCCATGTAGTTGCCCAGGTGCAGTTTTCCGGTGGGGCGCATGCCGCTGAGCACGCGCGGACGCGAGTTCCCGGACAGGGGATTGTTTTCGCTGGGTTTTCGCGATGAGTTCTGGTCTTCAGCCATTCTGCGGTTCGATCCCGTGGCGGCGCTCAAAAAAAGGGCCGCTTTCTCTCAAGAAAAGTCGGGCAATTGCTCCTATCTATTGTAGCGGGAGGGACGGGGATAGATGAGGCGGCTCTGCTGTATGAACCGACTGGATTTCCTACGATCCCTGGATGCGGTCGAGCACGGAATAGATCAGGGACATCGCCGGACCGAGGAGAAATCCGACGACCGTGCCGCCTATGACGATCATGAGTATGTAACTGAACATGCCGATGCGGTCGTAGGCTTCAAGCGCTTTGTAGGGCAGGAAGTTTCGCACCAGGCGGCTGCCGTCGAGCGGTGGGATGGGCAGAAGGTTGAAGATGAAGAGCGCCAGGTTGACCTGGATGGAGAGCTCACAAAGCAACGCTATTGCATCGATGCCGCTGTTGAAGGCGTTTTGCTGCGAGGGCAGATTGCGCGTGGACAAAATGATGGCGACGAGCCCGAGGAATCCGCTCAGGGCGAGGATGAAATTCGATACCGGGCCGGCGAGCGTAACCAGGTTGTCGTCGCGGACGATGTTTTTGAAGTTGCGCGTGATGACGGGCGTCGGCTTGGCCCACCCGATGAGGTAGCCGCCGAGGAAGCCCAATCCGATGAGCGGCCCAAAGATGATGACTGCGGGAAAAATGAGAGTGCCGACAGGATCGACGTGATACATGGGGTTGAGCGTCACGCGCCCTTGCAGGCGCGCCGTCTGATCGCCGAGCCGGGACGCCGTCCAGGCGTGTGCGCACTCATGGAAACTTAAAGAGAAGATCAGCAGGACGAACTTGAAAACGGCAATGGCGAACGCGGTGGAAATCAAGCGAGCACTCCGAGTGCGGAAAATTCAGGTTAGCACGCTGCGCGGGGGAGGGATTGCGGCCGCGGTCAGTTCTCGATGTACTCCCAGTAGGAGTCGGCGAGGTCGGCGCTCAGTTCGGCGGTCATGCGCCGCGCGGCGCGCTCCACCTCTTCCATGAGGCCGTGCAGGTAGTCGCGCGAACGGGAAACGGCAGCGATGCCGAGAGTGGCTGACTGCCAGGTGACGGCTTCGTCCATTTCGGCGACCGAAACGTTGAATGCCTGGCGGAGCTGGTCTTTGAGCGAGCGCACCACCTGCCGCCTGTCTTTGAGTGACTGGGCATGCTCGATGCGAATCTCGAGGGTGAGCTGAGCCACCGGCATAAAGGGCAGGAAATTGACACCGACAGTGTAAGGCCGGTTTGGCGGATATAGGGAATCTTTTTTGCGAGAAATTGCATCGGTCGAGCGGCCGACGGAGAAATGAGCTTTGTAGAATCCAAAATCTCTGAATCGAGATGCGGGGCACCCGGATCCATTGTGGGAGAAACTTCCGGAGCTTACTTCGATTCTTCAAGACTCGGCCGCAGCGAGCGGTCATAAACCCAGAGCAGGCCTGCGGTCGCCACGCCCACTCCCGTTACCGACCACCAGATGAATGCGGGCTGGTGCTGAACTTCACCGAAACGATGGATCAGGAACCCGCCAAACCATCCGCCCACGAGCGACCCGATGCCAATGGGAAGAAAAGCAAAACCCATGTAGGTTCCCTGCTGGCCTGCGGGCGCCAGACGCGAGATGTATTCGTAGTAGCGCGGCTGCTGCGTGATTTCTCCAATGGCCACGACGATGAGCGTTGCGACGGCCATGGGGACGCTGGGATGCAAAATGAGCAGGATCCACGCCAGGCCTGAGATCAGGGTGCCCAGCGTGATGCCGCGAAACGACGGCATTTTCTGTGTGAGAATACTGACTACCATCTGCAGCGCGATCACCGTCAGTGGGTCCCACATAAGCAGCATCTCAGTGTTGCTCTTTGCGTTCACGTAATCATGGACATAGATGGGAAGAATGAGGAACTCCTGCCAGAAGGCGATGTAATAGCCCGAGAAAATCACCAGAAACAGCATGAAACGCCAGTTCGACGCCACAGTAAGAAAGTTCCTGGCAACCTGGCCGATGCTTTCTGCTTGAACGTCGCCGGAACGGCGTGGCTCCTTGAAGAGGAGCAACACGACGAAAAACATGACGAAGACGCTCAAGGCCGCCATGAGGAAAACCTTCTCCACGCTGAGGTGCTGGTGCACCCATCCGGCGAGAAAAGGCCCGGCAGCGCCGCCGATGTTTACCACCGTGTAGTAGATGGAGTAGCCAATGGAGCGGACGTTCTCATTGGAGGCGCGGGCCGTAGTGCCGACGACGCAGGGCTTGACGAGCGCGATGCCGAGAGCTGGAAGCATGAGGATGAGCGTCACCAGTACGACCAGGGGCATGGCGCTGCGAACCGGAGCGAGCCATGACGAACCGATGGAGCCCAACAGGAAGTAGGAGGTGGCCAAAATGAGGTAAGCCAGCGACAGCGCGCGGCGAAAGCCCATGCGGTCAGCGAGAGCTCCGCCGAACGCGGCAAGAAACCACACCAGCCCGCCAAACAATCCGGCGAGACTGCTGGCCCGCTCCACGCCGAAGTTGAGGCTCTCGTGCAGATATCGGGGCAGCGAGGCAAAGGCTGCGTAGTAGGACAGCCGCTCGAAGAGCTCACTGATGTTGGCAACCCAGAAAGGCCGCTCAAATCCCGTGCGAATTTCGTGGAACCGTTTGGAAAAGCCAGCAGACATCCGCGACGTCCTTGGCGAAGTCAGGTGCGATTCAAGAAGTGTAAAGGATGAGAGACGCGGGACGCGCAGCATCCAGGGTCAGCCCCACGCGATGTGCATGGGGAGACGCCCGCACGACAGCCGGAGAGGAGTCCAGCGACACAGGTGGCGGGAGTGAGGTTTCCGATTACGCTTCCACGACCTTTAGATATGTCGTGTAGCCCTCGTTGCCGATGTCGAGGAAGGGCTTCATGCGCAGCGCGGTTGGGCCGGAGCCGGCGATCCACTCGTGGGAGCGCGGAGCGGTTTGTAGCGCGGAGAGAAGCGTGGCGTGCGCGACTGGCGCGAGCTTCGCGTCGCCGTTGCGCATCGCCATGAGCACTAGAGGCCCGTTGCTGAGCGCCATCACGTCGGGATGTTGCGCGTCGACGGGTTCGAGACGCGTGGTAAATGGCAGCTCGAGCTCGATGCGGTCACCGTTCTTCCATTCACGACGAATCTTAGCGAACGAGCCTGCGTCGACTTTGCGCGAGTCGCGCATGCCGTTCACGGTGAGCGATGCGCCCTGCGCCCACGCAGGAATGCGCAGGAAAACGGAGAACGTGGCGGGCGTCGAAGCGGCCAGGTCGAACCGCAAATTGCCGGCATAGGGGTAATCAGTCGTCTGTTTCAGGGAGAAGTTTGCGCCGCGCGTGTTCCAGCGCAAGGTCGACGGCAAATAGAGATTGACGTAGACGCCGCGTTCGTTCTGGAAGTAGGCGCTGATGCGGTAGTCGGCGGCGATCTGCGGCAGCGTACCCGAGCAGCACGGCCACTTATCGGGATGGCAGAACTTTGCCGCCTGGAATGTGTAATCGGAGTAGTAAAAGGACCGGCCATCAGGCTGCAGCGGCCGCGCACCGAGCACGGTGTTGTAGAGCACCTGCTCCATGCTGTCGCCGTAACGCGAGTCGCCGGTGATGCGCAGCAAGTAGCGCGCGAGCTTGAAGTGCGCGTAACTTCCGCATGGAGTTTCAAAGCTGGCGTGATCTTTCTCGAGGCTCGCACCGAGAGCGCCGCTGCCGGGCTCGACGAAATGCTCACTCGGGCCCCAGCCGCCGGTTGCAAAGCTCTGCTGCTGCAAGAAGCGGAACGCGTTGGTCGCTGTGCGCAGATACTTTTCGTCGTCCAAGGCGAGGTATGCCATCGCTGCCGAGCCCAGCGCGTTGACGTGGCTGTAAGCGTGACGGCCGGGCAGCGAGTTCTCTCCGCGGGCGAGTGGGTCGAAGTACTCGTGGAAGATGAAGCGCTGCGCGAGATCGTAGTAGCGCTGGTTGCCGGTGCGCTGCCATGCGAGGAAGAAATTTTCCGGCATGGTGTAGGTCTCGTCCCAAACGTGGTGCGTGTAATTCTCACTCCCGATCAGCGGCGTCTCCTGGTGGGGCATCGCCTTCGGCGGCAGATAAGGCAGCGCGATGTCGGTGGTACGCGCGAGGACGTCGAGCGCCGTGGGGTGGTTGGCAAAGACGTGCGCGTCGGTGAGGCCGATGGAGAGCTTGTCGTAGATGTATCCGGGGAAGCAGTAATTCTGGTAGAACTTGCCGATTGGCTCGAGGGTGGCCGCGTAGCCGCGGATCATGCGGTCGATTTTGTTGTAGGTGGCGGGGTCGCGCGTCACCGAGTACATGCGCGCCAGAGCCGACATCCATTGACCGAAGGGACAGGCCGCGGCGAAACCGTCGGTCGAGTACCAGCCGCCCAGTTCGTCGCCCGGCGTAGGCAGCCCCTCGCGGAATCGGAAGGGGCGGAGGAGGCCGTCTTCACTGAGGTTCAGCAGAATCTCGCGGGTCTCGTCGAACTGGCGCTGCGTAGGCCCGGGCGCCAGGTCGACCTGCGCATAGGACACCTGGTTGAGAAGAGTGGGCTTGAACGCAGGACGCTGAAGAGCGGTGGTGCCGATCGCCCTGGCAGCGCGCTGCTTGGCCAGTCCGGCGGCCGCTGCCGCACCCCATTGCAGCGCTTCTCGCCGCGTCACTTTGAGTGAACGTTTTCTCATCGAGGACATTCTATTCCGCTAGCCCGACCCGTTCCGGCAAACGCACTTTGGTCACGTCCACAGGCCCGTTCGTAATCCCACCGGCAACCGGCAACTCTTTGCTTATTTTGCGATGCGACGGCCGCTCTGCCACGGTATCTTCCGTGACAACCAACGCATCAAATTTATATGAGTGACGGTTGACGCGGTTTTAGGACCGCGCTACTCTCGCATTACAGAATTTGGTTGACAATTCCATCCCGCGGACGCGCCTGGCAGCCCAAGGATTTGACATGTCTCGGCCTCGCGCTCCCAGATTCCTTCAAAATCCAGGCATTTTGCTGTTCGCACCCGGAGCTTACGCGCCGTTCGGCCACCCGGCCTTTGTGCTCGTTGCTTCGAGTGCCGATCATTCTCTTACAGGCTCCCTGCCCGCGGAACTATCGCTTCGCAGACGGGGTTATACAAACGTAAGTTGCCGTCCGGGAGGACATAGAACCCTTTGAAGATCGCCCTGGAGATTACGCCCAACCTCGAGCCCCTTTTCGGGACCCGCGATGAAAACCTGAGATTGATGGAAGACTCGCTCGGCGTGCGGATCGATCTGCGCTCCGACGCAGTCCAAGTTGAAGGCACGGAGGAAAGCGTCGCGCGCATCCAAAGCATCTTTCAGGATTTTGAAGCGCTGCGCCTGAAGGGGCTCCATCCCCATAACGGCGAGTTGAACGGGATGCTGCGCCTGGTGGTTGCCGATCCGACGACTACGCTGCGCTCAGTGGCCGAGGCCGGCAAGCAGCGGTCGGCGGGGATCAAGCGCATTGTGCAGCCGCGCTCGCTGAATCAGCGGCGCTACGTTGAGGCGATCGAGCAGAGCGACATGGTGTTCGGCGTAGGCCCGGCCGGCACCGGCAAAACGTATCTGGCCGTGGCGATGGCAGTTGCTGCTTACAATGCCAAGCGCATCAGCCGCATTGTGCTGGTGCGTCCGGCGGTTGAAGCCGGCGAGCGGCTGGGGTTTTTGCCCGGCACATTGCAGGAAAAAGTCGATCCCTACCTGCGTCCGCTTTACGACGCGCTTTATGATTTGCTTGACGCCGACCGCGTGGACAAAATGCTGGAGAAGAACATGATTGAGGTGGCGCCGCTGGCCTTTATGCGCGGGCGCACACTCAATGACGCCTTCATCATCATGGACGAAGCGCAGAACACCACCATCGAACAGATGAAGATGTTCCTGACGCGCATGGGCAATAACTCGAAGGCCGTGATCACCGGCGACATTACGCAGATCGACCTGCCGAACCCGCGCAAGTCGGGCCTGCTGGACGCGATCAACGTGCTGAACGGCGTGGAGGGCATCACGTTCTGCAACTTTGAGGATTCCGACGTAGTGCGCCACGCGCTGGTGCAGCGGATCGTGCGGGCGTACGAATCGTCGCAGCCGCGACAACAGGAGCTGCCGCTCTCGATGGGCGACACGATCGAGCAGCAGGTGCAGCCGATCGAGGAGCCGGCACAGACGGCGGCGAAACAGCAGGCAAAGCCGCAGTAAAGCAGGGAACAAGGGGCCGAGGGGACAAGGGAATGCGCGCCCGGTGCGCGGCCGCCTCAATCTCCAGGCATCCGCTCCATGACCTCAATGGCTTCACTGTGGCCGGAGCGGGCGTTCAGCCATTCGCGTAGAATCAAAACCAATGCAGGGCGGCGCGAAGGCTGCGGGCCCGGCGCACGATGATCCTTCTCGACCCAGACCTGGATCCTGACCCCGCACTTCGCGGACGGCGACTCTCGGCCCGTGCTCTTGCCCGTTTTCTGTCTGAAGCGCAGGAGGCAGTTCGCCTGCGCGGCGAGGTGGGCGTGCTGCTCACGACCGACCGCGAAATCCGCCGGCTCAATCGAACGTATCGCGGCAAGGACAAGGCGACAGATGTGCTTTCGTTCCCCGCTGAAAAGTTCGTGCAAAAGCGGGAGAAGATTGCGGGCGACCTGGCGATCAGCATCGACACTGCGCGCCGCCAGGGGGCTGGGTGCGGCCATTCGCTTGAAATGGAGATCAAGGTGTTGATGCTTCACGGCCTGCTGCACCTTGCCGGATACGATCACGAAAAAGACAAAGGCCGCATGGCGCGCCGCGAAATGCAGCTGCGCGAGTGGCTGGGATTGCCGCAGGGGTTGATTGAACGCGGGTCCTCTCCCACCCTTTCGCGAACGGCGCGAAAGGGTCGAACACGGGCGGGGGTGGAGACTCGATGAGCGCACTCGGCCTGCTGTTGCTGCTCGCGCTCATCGTCGTTGAGACGCTGGCCGCGTACATCAGCCGCGTTTATTCGGAGTTCGGAAAGATCCTGAGCCGCGAGGTGCAGGAAAATCTTGACGCATGGGAAGAGCGCATTGAGCCGCATCTGGGACTAAGCCGGGAACACGCCGCGCTGTGCGGCGCCGTGCTGCAACAGCTAACGCTGGGACTCATTGCGATCCAGTTCGGAGCCCTTCTGTTCGATCGGACGCCGCTGGGCCCGCCGACAGCGCTTGAAATTGCGCAGGCCATCCTTGGCGTGGCGCTGGTTGTGGTCTTCTCAAGCCAGCTTATCCCGTCGCTCCTCTTCAATCGCACGCGCGGCTTGTGGGCGGCGCGGCTGCTCTGGATCATCCTCGTGTTGTTATGGGGGGTCACTCCGGTCACGCTCTTCATCCGGTTTTTCTTCTCAGTCGAGGCACTGACCGAAGAGCAGGCCGGGCCGGAGGAAGAGCCTGCCGTGGACGTTGAATCTCTGATCGAAGCCGGCGAGGAAGAGGGAATCCTTGAGCAGAGCGACAAGGAGCTGGTGCGTTCCGCCGTCGAATTCGGCGACATGCTGGTGCGTGAGGTGATGACGCCGAGGCCCGAGGTTTTTGCTGTCGACGAGTCGATCACGCTGGAACAGTTCCTGGACCTGCTGCGCCGGCACAACTACTCGCGCGTGCCGGTTTACGCTGGCACGCTGGACAACATTACCGGCATCGCGTTCTCGCACGACCTGCTGCAGATTGCGGACAGCGATGCACGGACGCGCACAGTGGCCAGCATGAAGCGGGTTGCGGTGTTCGTGCCCGAAACGAAAAAGGGCTACGACCTGTTGCGCGAGATGCAGCGCGAGAAGCAGCACATGCGGATCGTTATCGATGAATACGGAGGCGTTGCGGGCCTGGTGACCATCGAGGATCTGCTGGAGCAGATTGTCGGCAATATTCGCGACGAGCACGAAGACGATGGCCAAGTGGAGGAACCGCAACGCGAGACTGGCGGCTCATGGCTCGTTCCCGGAGGCTTCCCTGCCGATCAGCTCGCCGATTTGATTGGCGAAACATTCGAGCAGGATGAATCGTATGAAGCCACGACACTTGGCGGACTGGTGAGCGAAATTGCGGGGCGCATTCCCAAAGCAGGCGAAGTTGTGACGCTTGAGCCGCTGGGATTGCGCGTCGAGATCGTTGCATCGACCGGCCGCCGGATCGAGCGCCTGCGCATCTTTCCACCGACGGCTCGACTGCCATTCCCGAAGGATGAGGCGAGGGCGTCGTAGGCGCCCTGCGCTCGAACGAATGCGATAGGAGACGATCAATATCAAGCACAGCCGTTATTGCTCAGATCCTTGCGTAATTACCGAGTTGTAGTTACAATATTGTCGTGCTAGGCATTCGGTTCGAGTGGGACGAGCGGAAGAATCTCGCCAACCAGCGAAAGCATGGCGTCAGTTTTGTCGCAGCCAGCAGAGTTTTTCTCGATCCGCTGTTCGTTTCCCTCAAGGATCGTATTCAGGACGCCGAACAGCGCTGGCGCACTTATGGGGAGGTGGACGGCATCCTGCTTCTTATGGTCGCCCATACGGTCCGGGAAGACATCGGGCAAGACGAAACGATCGAAGTAGTTCGGATTATCTCAGCGCGGCGTGCTACCAAGCGGGAGAGACAACTTTATGAAGAAGAAAATCGTTAGCTACGCGTTGGAGACCCTTCCGCCGCTCACTGGAGCGCAGCGGGCCAAACTGCGGGCTTTGGCTCGTCGTCCTGAACGCGAGATCGACATGAGCGATGCACCGGAGATGACCAGCGAGCAGTGGAAGAAGGCCGAGCGAGGAAGATTTTACCGCCCGGTGAAACGCCAAATCACTGCTCGCGTGGATGCTGACGTGCTGGCATGGCTCAAATCGCACGGCAAAGGCTACCAAACCCGCATCAATGCCATTCTGCGCCGCGAGATGCTCGCCACTCACAGCTCAAAATAAACTGAGTTGCACGTTTCTCGGTCTCTTCGCGTTGGATGCCTTCCACGCGCTCCACTCTTTCGCCGTGATCTCCCAGACCTCGGTGGGCAGACGGCCGCTGACGTAGTCCTTCTCTTTTTTGCCGACGAGGCGCATGCCCTGCTTCTCAGAGATGCGGCGCGACGCGGTGTTGTCCGCGGCCTTGGCCACGCGCATCAGGCGGAAGCCCAGCGTGTCGAACCAGTAGTCGTTCACCCAGACGCAGGCTTCGCTCATCAGGCCCTTGCCGTGCCAATCGACGCCGAGCCAGAAGCCGCGATTGTCTTCGTCGCCGCGGCGCAGATCGACTGAGCCAATGATGTGCTCCGGCCTGGACCTGAGGCGCAGTGTCCAGGTCCATTGCATTTCCCTGGCGATGGCGGGGAGCGCAAATTCGCAAACGTAGCGCTGGGCCCCGTCATCCGGGTAGGGCCACGGCACGCGGTTGAGCAGGTAGCGCACGACTTCCCAGTGAGGGAAGCGCTCCTGGATCTGCGGCGCATCTGCCATCCGCAGCGGCCGCAAAACCAGACGCTCTGTCTCGCCGTCTCTTGCCATCTCACGTTCCTGTTTTTTCTTGCTCTTCGCCGATGATACCAACGACAAAACAACACTGCGACCCAGAAATCCGCGATAATGCATGAATAGGAGAAATAGATCAGTTGAAGTCAGGATTTGTTGCCATTCTCGGCCGCCCCAACGTGGGCAAGAGCACACTGCTCAACGCTCTCACCGGCGAAAAGGTCTCGATTGTCACGGCCAAGCCGCAGACCACGCGCAATCGCATCGTCGGCGTAGTGGAAGTGCCTGCACGGAAGGGCAAGCGGCGAGATTCGCATGGGGCGGCGCAGATCGTCTTCGTGGATACGCCTGGTGTTCACAAGGCGGCCTCGCAACTGGACCGCCGCATGCTGCAGGAGGTGCACGAAGCACTGGAGTCGCGCGACCTGGTGCTGGTGCTGGTGGATGCGACGCGGAAGGTGAGGTTGAACGAAGATCCCTCCCAGGTCGGAAAATCAAGACCCGGGTCAGCCGGCAGAAGCGAAGACGAGTTTCTCTTCTCGCTGGTTCGCAAGCTCGATTGCCCGGTATTTCTGGTTGTGACCAAGATCGACCTCATCCGGAAGGATCAAATGCTGCCGCTGATCGAGTGGCTCACGCAACAGTACAAATTCGCCGAGGTCATCCCGGTAAGCGCGTTGAAGCGCGATGGGCTCGACGTGCTGCTGCGTAAGATTGTCGAGGTGCTTCCCAAGGGCGAGCGCTACTATCCAAAAGATCAATACACCGACCAGCCGTTGCGCTTCATGGTGGCGGAACTCATCCGCGAGAGCATTCTCATTGAGACGGGCGAGGAGGTTCCTTATGCCGCGGCAGTGGTGATTGAGGAGTTCGACGAAGCGCCGCCAGGTTCTAAAGCCAAGACGCGCATCACCGCGGTTGTTTATTGCGAGCGCGAGGGGCAAAAGGCAATCCTGATCGGCAAAGGCGGATCGAAGTTGAAGGCCATCGGGACCGGCGCGCGTCGCAAGATTGAATCGTTGCTGGGCACGCCGATATTTCTCGGGCTGCACATCATTGTCGAACCCGGATGGCGCGAATCGAACTCATTCGTCGATTCGCTTGACTGGCGCCACCAACTCAATCGGCTCTCGGAGAAGTAGGCCTGAGGAGAAGACTGAACCGTCTCCTTAGGCTTAGTCGCCGCGGAGCAGCAAAATCTCCGTGTTCTTCCTTCCTGTGTCGAGTTGCTTCGCCAGCGCCGCGTACTTTTCGTCGTGGTATGCTTTTGCCGCGCGGAGCAACGTCGGCAACATGGTGTCGGCGTTGAATCCGCCGATCTGCTGATAGTCCCACTTCTTTTCGCCGGCGGCGTAGGGCACAAGGAAGTCGATCGCGGCGCGAATCGAACGACCGTCGGGAGTCTTGAAATTCCAGAGATCGACGCCTGCTTTGTCACCGAGAGTGGCCAGTTTGCACAAGCCGTCGAGGTTGCCGTTGCTATAGCCCCAGGCGTTGGTGCGCGCCAGCTCGAGCGGCTGTTTGCCGTCGAGCTCAATCTGCACGGCGATGCGCCGCGTCTTCACGCGCTCGAGCGTGTCGGTTGCGAATTGGGTGTCGCCGAGGAAGAGCGCGATGTCAGTCACCTGCAGGTCGTACCATGTGCCGTGGTTGTTCTTCGCAGCGTCTTCCGCTTTGCCTTTCACGCTGGTGCGCATCCAGTTGAGATATTGCTTCAGCCAGTCCGCCAGTCCTTCGTCATCGGCCTTGCCCCAGGTCTTCGATCCCGCGAGCAAACCCACGGCGTCTGTTACATTCACCAGGAAGCGCGACTCGATAATGCCAATGCCGCGACCGGTGTTGATGCCGGGAATGCCCTGGCCGAACTCGAGATTCGGATTCATCTTTGTAGCTGGATTGAGAAACCAGGTGCGCAACAGGAGCGCAGCGCGGTCCGCATACTGCGGCTTGCCCGTGAAGTACCAGGCGAGCGCGAGCGTGCGGGCGGCTTCGCCCATGCGTCCAAACTCATCGTGATCGGTGATCTTTTTGATTTCGGGATTGTGCTCACCATCGCGGCGAATGTAGGGCAGGCCGTTCGGCTTCGAGGGATCGGCCCAGAAATACGGCGCCTGGCTCATGTAATCGTGTTTATCGCCGCTCGGCGGCGTGACGGATTTGTCCATCACCGAGAACGGCCCTTCGCTCATCGCCCGGTCTGCTTCAGCAACTGCGGCGGCTACGATGTCGATCCGATGTGGGTCTTTCGGATCGGCCGCGCGGAGACTGGATAGCTCCGCCGCATTGAGAAGAAAGACGCGTGGAGGGGGCTCGCGTTTGTCGTTTTGGGCCGGGGTTTGCGACGCCGCACCGGCGAGGCTAGACAGCAGAAGGAATGTTGTGAGACTCGCTGTGATTCTGAATCGGATTGACATCCGCTAACTCCTGATTTCTGGAATTCCGCAAACGCGCAGCGGGATTAATTTTGGGACTCCGTTCGCCCAGACTGACATTGCCGGTTCTGCTTCATCTTTCAGAGACATCACGTTGGTACTGGTTGCTTAAGCAAGCTGAAGCGATGGAGAAACATTCCTCAGGGGCTAAAACCCTCGAGCATTTTGCGCCATATGCGGCACGATTGAAGTCGTGCCCCGACACTTCGTGCCCCTTCCGGGTACCTTCTCAGCAAGCTCTCAAGTTGTACCCTTTTGCGAAACCATTTATGCAACGAGTTCTAGGCTCCTAAGTCATTGATTTCCTACATAAACGCATTCCCCGAATGCAGGTCCTTCGACTCCGTCCGACGCGGCGGACTTCGCTCAGGATGACAAGGTCAATTTTTGTAGCGGACTTCAGACTCAGGGGACTAGGCTGGAATGGCAACGAATGCCGACGCGATGCCTTCGCTCGCCACGCCCGCTGTCGAAGCGCCGCCATTGCGCTGGATCGTGATCTGCGCGCGGCCATTGTAGAGCTGCACAACGCGTGAACCGATCGAGGTTCCCTGGTTGTCGACCAACACTCCACTGCCGGCCAATGTGAAGCGCACAAGATTCCTGGCATCGAGGCAAGGCACGTTGTTTGCATCGAGCAATTTCGCTTCGATGGTTGCAGTCTGGCTATCGCGGGCAACCTCGGCCAGCGCCAGCCGAGCCGGCTTGTTCCATTTCTTCGTCTGGTAGGCGACTTCAATCTCGTCGGTCACGGTCACGCCGTCTTTGACAGCGACAACGCGCAGGTGATTTCCGCCAGATGCAAATTTCACACGCCAGCGCAGGCCGGCTGCAGGAAAATCCTGGCTGTCGCGGCGCTTCTCGCCGAGTGACTTGCCGTTGAGAAAGAGTTCCGCGGAGGGGCAATTCGAGTAGACCTTGACGATGCGTGCCTCGCTTTCGCTGCCCCAGCGCACCGGCCATCCGTGACCGTAGATGTGCGCCATCGGAGTGTCGGTCCAATACGACTGGAAGACGTAGTAGCCCTCTTTCTTCGCCATGTCGCGCTCGAGCACGCCTTTCTGATTGATGCGCGGCACGGGATTCTCTACGCGAAGCGGCGTGGTGAAATCCTTGAG
The DNA here is from genome assembly GCA_963834565.1 of uncultured Acidobacteriaceae bacterium. GTDB lineage: Bacteria > Acidobacteriota > Terriglobia > Terriglobales > Acidobacteriaceae > Telmatobacter. The sequence goes on from CAWICF010000001.1 coordinate 642,269, forward strand.
GACCCACATGGCCGAGCCAGTGAGCCAGGGCAAAGTTTCCTGAACTTTCAGGTACCAATCGAAGAGATTGCAGGCGTAGGTCTCTGACCAGTCGCCATCGCGCGAGATCGAGGCTTTCGCTCCTTTTTCAAGGGAGTCAGGCGTGTTTTCTGCCAGGTCAGCTCCAACGGGAGCTGAGTTGTCGAACGTGTCGGGTTCTTCAGCATGCCGTCCGGCGTGGCTGTCTGCACCCCACTCGATGTGCACGAAATGTTTTGCTTGTTCGCGTGCCTTCTCCAAGGCTGCTTTGTACCCTGTAAACTCGCCGCTGTACCAGCCCGGCCAGATGGAGGGCGAATAGACGTCGGGAATGTCGCGGGCAAAATCGCAGCGGCGAATCGAAGTGAAGCGGGAGGGATCCATGGAGTGGGCGAGGTCGTTCATCTCCTGCATGAAAGAGCGAATGGCCTGCTGATCGAGCGCAGGATACTCGCCGGGCCAGTCGTCTTCATTGCCGAGTCCCCACATGAGCACGCTGGGATGATTGAAGTGCTGGTCGATCATGTTGACTAGCATGGCGCGCGTTTGGCCCTGCCACTTGTTGTCGCCGACACCGGAGCGGCACCACGGCGCTTCTTCCCAAACGAGAAGGCCAAGCTCGTCGCAAAGATCGAGGACCAGGCGCGCCTGTTGATAGTGACCGAGGCGAATGAAGTTCGCGCCCATGGCCTTGGCTAATTCCATTTCCGTACGGATGAGATCGTCGGGTTGGGCGGCGGCGAAATCGGCGTGGTCCATGTGGCGCTGCGTGCCTTTTAGCAACAGGCGCTCGCCATTCAATTTGAAAGGGCCATGGTCGACGAACTCCGCATGGCGAACGCCGAATCGCTCCTGCACGGCGCTCTTGCCGAGCGGAGTGGTGAGCGTGACGTTGCACGAATAGAGGTTAGGATGCGCGGGCGACCAGAGCGCGGGAGACGAAATTGTGAAGGAGGCAAGCTCTGCTTCGTCGGCCCACGCGGCGAGATTTTTTTTCGCGCGCGCGAGGGATTTGCCTGAGGCGTCAAAGATTTCGACGGCGATTGTTGAATCGCCCGCAAACTTCTGCGGATTATAGAGCCGCGCTGACACTTTGACGTTTGCCGGCGAGCCGGGAGTGAAGGCGGGCGCGATGTGCACGGATTCGAGCGAGACCGAGGGAACGTAAGCCAGATGCACGTGCCGGTAGAGGCCGCCGTATAGGCTGAAGTCGCTCAGGTCAGATGGCGGGCGCTCGAGATTTTCAGAGTTGTCGCAGAGGACTGCGATGGGAACGCCGTCTTTGCGCGCGTCGGGTGCGAGCGCGGCTACGGCATCCGTGATGTCGAAGACAAACTCGTCGTAGCCGCCAATGTGCATGCCGGCCATGGTGTTGCCGACATACACGTGCGAGGTTTGACCCGCGCCTTCAAAGTAAAGGAGCGTGCGGCCATTGCTGATCGGATTAGCGATGGGAACGCGCGTGCGATACCAGCCGTGGCCGCGGTAGTAAGGCGTGTCGGGATCGCAGGCGTCGTAGTGGTTGAAGCAGTGCGGCAGAGAGACTTTTTCCCAGACGGCGATTTCCTCGCCGCGCCACACTTCCCAGGGGCCATCGAGCGCGCCGCGAAAATACTCCCAGCCATTGTCGAGGCGCTGCGAAGAAGAACAAGCGTCAGCGCTGGCCAGGACCGGCCGAACCACCGATGCCCGCAAAGCGATGGGAGCTTGCGCGGCCACCGAAACTGCAGCCATCGACTTGATAAATCGCCGGCGTGAAATAGAGCAGGATGATTGCGTCATAACTTCTCATGTTCGAGCTTTGAGGGCCGCATGGCGACGTACCCGGCCGCCAGCGATGCAATCTGCCGCCCGTCATCTGGCCGTTTTGGTTGAAAGCTCCGTTCGCCCTGCCCTTCCGTGTTGGAGGCCCGACATCGGACAGGAAACTCAATGGGCGAACGGAGCCCTTAGCGCTATCGCGCCAAGCCTGGTTAGAAGTTGACGCGCAGCGTTAGCTGAAGCGTGCGTGCCGCGTTGTATGAGCTGCATCCCACGCCGCCAGCCGTGGTACACACCGTGCCGTCGCTGCTGCTAGGAGTGCTTATGCCCTGATGGTTAAGGACATTGAATGCGTCCACGTTCATTCGCAGGTTGAAACGCTCAGTAATTGGGAAGACTTTGAAGAGCGAAGCATCTGCGCTCCATTCCCAAGGCCCTGGCAGGGCAGTATGGCCGAAGGGGTTGGTGACGTCGATGGCGCTCTCCGAGGCGCCGTTGTCGTTGTTGCCGGGGACAACACCGTAGCCAACCTCGGTGCCGTTCTTTTGCCCGTTGACGTTACTCATGAGAACGTCATTGGTGTCGTAATAAGTTACGGAACCTACCTTGTCTACGATCGGGGTAGAGCCGTTCGCAGTGCAGTACGTATCCATCGGTGTTTGATACGGCTGCCAGCTTGTTGCCAGGCCGTTGACGACTGTTGTGGACGTACCCGCGCAGCCGGAAACCCCATTGACCGTGTAACTGCCTGAGAGGTTCGATGGTGGAATGTAGCCGTTGAACCATTCGTAAGCCTTCTTACAAATGCCGCTGCGGCAATCCGTGATGGGCATGTTCTTTTTGTAGACATGGAGGGAGTTGGCAGCTGGCCCGGAAGCGGCAGTCGGTCCCCAGTTCGTGGTGGTGGGATAGAAATCAGTAAATTGAACGAATCCTGCACCGGCAATCTGCCATCCGCCGGCCAGCTCGTTGAGGGGCTTGTTCACACCCGAGAGCCAGTGCTTGCCGCGGCCGAAGGGCAGGTCAAGCAGACCGTTGAACTGCAGGTGCTGCGGCGGAGAGTTGTTGTCGACCATATAGTTTTCCCAACGGTTCAAAGCCTTGTAATAGCCCCAGACAGGAGTGCCTGTGGGTGGCGGAGGAGGAAGATTGACGCTGCTGGGCGGGCCAAACACCCCGGGGTTGCCATCGACCGGTGACACCGTGGGGGTTTGCGTGCCGGCGGCCGCATAACCACCAACGAAGCTGTTCACGTAGTTGATGTAGGGATCGACGTAGTCGCCGCCCTCACCGCCGTAGTCGCCGCCAGTGCGCATGTTCTTGGACCAGACGTACATGACCTGCCAAGCGGCGCCACTGTGATAGAGCTTTTGATAATTCACCTGAAGGCCGTTGTAATTCGACCAGCCGGTCTTCTGAATCTGCTTCATTCCGCTGCCAAAGACCAGATTGTCGTACGGACCTTCGCCGGTGCTGGAGTTCTGCGGATTGCCAATGGAGCTGCCGCTTGCGGCCGGGGCGATCGCGTCCTGTTGGATCTCCCAGCTGTACAACGAGGGATGGTTGTTGTAGTACCAGTAGTTTCCGAGGTTGGTGCCGTGGGTGTAGATGTAGCTGACGCGCAGCACCGAGCCCCACTTGATCGGCTGCTCGATGGTGAAGTTGGCCTCACTGACGAACGTCGGCGGGTAATCGGGATCGATGTTTTGAATGCCGATGCCGGGCGGGATTGCAGTCGTCAATGCGGAATTAACGGCGTTCGCGCTGTTGACGCCCATCAACGGAAAGCCCGCGCCGGTGGTCGCATTGGTCGTGCTGTAGTTGAAGGTCGGTGAGTTGTTTGGCTGGGAGAGAAGATTGTAGTTGGCGTGCGGCGTATACGTGTTGCTGGTGTAGTTCTCAGTGTAGCCGACGTTGAAGGGGTCGTTTTCGTCCTCTTCGCGGTAGCTTTCGCGGACGGGCACAGGGTAAGCGTAACGGCCGAACCCTCCGCGCAGCACGGTGCCCCATTTGCCAAAGGGCTGCCAAGCCAACCCCACACGCGGCAGGAAGTTGAGGTTATAGCTCTTGACCAGCATGGGAGGCAAACCAGCCTGCGATGGAGTTTCGAACTTTACGCCGTCATTTTGCATGTTCGTGATGATGGCCGCCGTGGTCAGTCCTTCCGCTTCCAGTTGCGCCAGGGAGCCGGAGGTGACGAGGGCATCGTTCTTGATGTCGAAGCTCATCATGGCGCCCTGGCCCTGCCACACGGCGGGATGCGACTCCCAGCGCAGGCCCAGGTTGACCGTCAGATTATTGCGCGCATGCCAATTGTCCTGGAAGTAGGCGTCGGTTTCCATGTCGTGAAGGTGCTGGTAGGGAGTCTGCAGGTACGGTTCGTATTCGAAAGCGCCGCCCAGAAACTCGTCGGCGTTGGCATTCCCTGTATTGGAGGCAGCGTTGGCGGCGCTGGCGCTGTAGCTGGATGCGTTCAGCTCACCCGTCGCCAGACCGTCGAATTCCATGCTGTCGTGGCTTCTGTCGGGCAGCGAGCCAAGGTGCTCGAACATATATCGGCCGCCGAATTGCAACTGGTGCCTGCCCAGGATCTTGGTCAGGTTTTCGTTACCGGTGTAGTCGGTGTAGGTGACGCTGTAGTTGAACAGGGTGCCGTCGAAGGGTTGGAAGATGTCGGCCACATTGCCTGCCGTAGTCGAGCTACCCTCGATAATGGGAAAGCCGGACTCGCCGAAGGGTAATAATATACCTGACAAAATGGGACTCGATATAGAGTCAGTTTGGTTTTTCGTGGTTCTCGACCTGTTCGCGGCGGGGCCTCAACGCCAGAAGCTCCTCCACCACGTATCCGGCTGTAGTGCCGTCTGAGAACGTGACAATCAACTCATCATCCCCGTCGCGCTCAACCGTCCGTATCAGAATTGTCTCTGGCATGAACAGTACTGTACTTTAGCTTTTAGATTCACGCTGTTTCATTTTGCTCATTTTGGCTAGAACAGGTGTATGCTGTTGGCCAAGCGGAACCGGGCCATGGAATCAGCTACTCGCCATCTCAGAGCCGAGACCTATAGAGAGCAGTTGGCAGTGTGCGAACAGATTCGAGACGACCTTGCAAGGAACTTGAACAACCCTGCTTTGACTGTCGGCGAAAGAATGGCCATCGTCAAACGCAGCGATGCGGCGGTGAATGAAATCTACTCCCTACAACTCATGCTGGAATTAATCGACAGGAAAGATAGAGAAGAAAACCAGGAAACCTAATGCTTCTTGGGTGGTTTGGTCTGCGCCTTCTGCCATTCGGCCTCCCGGCGCTGCATCTCCTCTTTCGACACGGTGAACGTCTTGCGGACGGCGTTGTCGAAGCGTTCAGCTTCGGTCTTGCCGGGAACGGGCGGGGCAGGTAGCGGCTTCATGGCGCTATGATACTCCGGCTGTCAAAACAAAGGTAATCGCTGACCAAATACTCCTGAATCATCGAGCTATCTAGATATTACGATGTGAATGTGAGAGAATTCTAATTGGGCGCGGCGCGGGTGCGGCGATTCACTTGCTGCCTGTTTTGCGACAGGCCGCATCATGGATCACGTTCCCGACACGGAGCATCCTAATGGTTGTTGTGACCACGCCGAATGTGTCTGTATACCGGAAAATTACCGCAACCGAATCGCGTGTCGTGGGGTCTAAGAACTTGTTGCCCTCTTCGTACTCGGTCAGTTCGGCATGGCGAGTTTCTTCCTGTTTTCGCAGGCGCCGGGGTACAATTGGCACCTTGATGCATTTTTCGAGAAGGCCAGCAAGTCCATTTTCGTTGTATAGTGCCCATAGCTCTTCCTGACTACAATTGGGCACGTGCACCGGGTTGGAAGGATCGTCAGCCATGATCACGACAAAAGAGATTCTCGCACTCGTCAAACTGTATGTCGAAAAAAAGTCGCTACGCGACTTCGCTCACTCCTTCGCGCCCATCTTTTACGACATAGAGAAAACCGGTGACCCCGAAGCTGTACAACTTGCGTATGCCATCGAAGCGGAATTGTCCGCAGTGAGCGCGGGGATTTGTTCTGAGTCTACGTTACAGGAAAACATGGCGACGCTCCTGCCCTCAGTTGCCATCGTCGAATCCCAGCCGATTTCCGACGACGCTGCAATTCAGCAGTTCAAACAGTACATCGTTACGTACCTCACTGCTGGGGAGGCGGAGCCTGAAATGGAAATGGTAAACCTTGTATACGCTGGTACTGCACCCTCAGCGGGATTCTTGTTAAAAGCTGCTCTTCTACCAGCACATCAAACCAGTATGGACCTGCCTCTGACACAACAAGTGCTAGTGGGGCAATGAGCGCTGGACCTCGATCTTCACCCTCAAACAAAAGTGATGTTTCGTTCGATGAAATTACTGCCCCGCTAGGCGAGTAGCCCACCACTTTGACATTGTGGGTTTCGCGCCATACGCCGGAACGCAGGATAACTACCATGAATAGCCCCTGGAGGGGTTGGGGCTGCATCTGCGGAGTTACACCAGCCACCTGAATGCGATCCATGACCCTGATAATGCTGAGTTGTCCGTTCGCTTCCCGAAGCGGCGATTGACAGATACACGCCACGGAAACAAACGGACCACCGGTAGATTCAGGCATATAGTTTCTCCTATCCTGCTGCTGATCAGCTTAGGATAATACGATTTGGTGCCGATCTCACTCAAATTGGCGTAGCGTGAGCATTTGAAGCGAGCACTTAGGCCCTCTTGCCCCTTCTCTGCCGTGCCTTCCAAGGCGCGTTAGAACGGCTCTTTAGGCCTTTCTCCCACCTTGCCGGTCACCTCAGCATAGGTCAGGCGCTTCCCAACCATTCCCCTCGTCGCAATGTCGAACCGCTGTGCATCCGTTAGCTTCCGATTGTTGAACCGGAAAGCCTGTTCGTCGATGTAACGGAACAGATGGAACGGTTCCACGCTGACATAGGTGCCATTCAAGCCACGTTTCAACAGAGACCAGAAATTCTCGATCCCGTTGGTATGCACAAGGCCGCGAACGTAAGCCTCGGCATGGTTGATAATCTCCCGCTCGAAATTGGCGGAATTGTAACCGCGCCACTCATCAGTGATGAGCTTTGAACCCGCTTCGATGTTATCGTGAGCAATCGCGCTCAACACCTCAGCGGTCCGCTCCTTTACCACCTGGGCCTTGACGCGGCCATTGCGTTCCAGCATTCCAACAACGATTGTCTTAGCCATAGCGCCCACAGGCCTGCCGCTGAATCCGGTTCCTTTGGGCTTCTTCGACTTGTGCATGTTGCCGACCTTACCGCCCACGAAAGTCTCGTCCATTTCCACGGTGCCGGACAGCGGCTTATTCCGGTACTCATCTTCCAGCATGAGCCGGATGCGATGGTCGAGGAACCATGCCGTTTTCTGCGTCACGCCCAGCGCCCGGTGAATCTCGTAGCTACTCACACCGTTCTTGCAGTTGACCACCATCCAGATCGCGGTAAGCCATTTGTCGAGGCCGATAGACGAATCTTCCATCAGCGTGCCAGTCTTCAACGTGAACTGCGGGGCATTGTGCTTCTCGCGGCAGTGCCAGCGGTTGTACTTCTCAAGGAAAAGCACGTTCTTACTACCGCAGCGGGGGCAGGAGACGCCAGTGGGCCAGCGCCGGGCCACAAGGTACTCCCGGCAGTTGACCGGATCGGCGAAGTAAAGGATGGCTTCTTGGAGAGTGTTCGGTTCCATGTGTATAACTCTAAGGCAGCTTATCTATTTTGTCAAGTATATTATTACCCGCCGAAGTTATTGGGAAGGCCCAGCTTCGACTCAAAGTCGGTGTTTCCGACAGGGCCGGCCCAAGTGTTCTCGCCAAACCATGTCATGTTGTAGACCGACTCAGCAAAAAAGGTGGGCGAAAAAACGTGAGTGTACCCAAGCGCCGCACCATTCACGTTGGCCGCTGAGTATTCGACGCCGCTTACCCACTTGGGAATGTTTACGCCGTTAAAGCTAGCAGGCAATGTATAAGCCTGCGTCGGATCGTTACGGGCAGCCGAGGGCGAGGAGTTATTGCGCGTAAACCGCAGATAGCCGCGGTTGTTCTCGTTGAAAACCTGGTCGATGCGGAAGGTCCACTGCGGGTCGACGTTGAGCGTAGGCTGCTGCGTATCGAGGTTGTCACCCGCAAGCGGATTCACGCTGGCCAAGGCCGGCGTGGGTAGCGGCGTCATGGCCATGAATGTCTGGTAAAGCTTATTGACCTGCGAAATCGGGATGCAGTTAGTTTCGCTGGCGCAGTTCGGGTTATTGGTTCCCATATTGTTTTCACTGGTGTATGTGGATCGGGTGGTTGAAGCCCCGGAACCAGTGGTGGTGTAGGGATCGTAGAGGGTCTGGAGGACGTTCGAGCTGCTGGTCAGCCCGCTGAAGTCGCCATTGCGCATTGCCGCGGTGGGCGTGGCTTCGTCAGAGAAGGGCGCCTGCGCCAGCGAATAGCGTTCGTAGGCGAAGAAGAAGAACGACTTGTTCTTGCCGTTATAGATGTGTGGAATCACGATCGGACCGCCGATGGATGCGCCCGCTTCGTTGCGGATGTACTCCGTGGCCGCGGAGGTGGATGCGGTTTGGCGATTGCGTGCGACGCCGAAGGCGTTGTTGCGCGTGGTCCAGAACGCTGTGCCGTGCAGCTGGTTGGTTCCGGACTTGGTGCTCATGATGGCCGTTGCAGGAGCCGCATACTGCGCGCCGCCCGCCTCATCCTGCACGCGCACTTCCTGAATTGCGTCCGGATCGACCATCTGCTGGCTGCCCTTGTGCACGCCGCCAAATTCGCGATCTTCCAGGCTGGCGCCGTCAACCTCATACACGGTTGCCGGACCTTCGAGGCCGTTGGCGCAGGAACTCGACTCAGGACAGCTTTCCAATCCCGGCGTGGTCTCGTTTACGAGGGAGATGATGTTGCGGCCGTTCATCGGGAGCTGATTGATCCTGGCGTTTTCCAACGTTGAAGTAATCGCTCCGCTGTCGGTGGTCTGCAACTGAACAGTGTTGGCTTCAACGGTCACCTGCTGCGTAACGGCTCCGGCAGTCAGAGCGGCATCAACGACGGCATCCTGCGCAACGAGCAACTCGATCGTCCGGTTGTACGTCTTCATTCCCGGCGCGGAGACTGAAACAACATACGTGCCGGTAAATAGCTCGGGGACCTGATAAAAACCGACGCTGTTGGACTTGGTATCGATCGCGACACCGGTTGCCTGGTTCGCGACGTGGACAGTGGCGCCTGGAATGACAGCGCCGCTGGGATCGGTTACGGTGCCCTGAATGGATCCGGCGCCGCTCTGCGCATAAAGGTTCGCGCCGCAGATGGCGAGAGCAAAGACGACGGCAATTGCGAAGAAACTGCGGATTGGATTTCCGGCTGGCTGATTCATCGTTGCGATTGACCTCCAAAAGTGAGTTACATCCTCCTGGTTCGTGACGAGCGGGGAAAGGTCGCCCGTCATGGTGCAGAGCTTTCTCTTGCTGGTTGCGATAACGAGAGCGGAAACGTTAACGACGGAGCCGCTCTTCAGCCTCATATTTGGTCGTGAGAGGACAGAGTTTCTCGCACTTATCGTCCGCCGCACTTTTTACAGAGGCGCAGAAACGATTGGCAAGTGACTCACGGTTTGGCCCATCCTTGGTTACGCATCTCCCAGAAAATCAATGCGTTAACTGGCTGGGCGGGCCTTGTGACAAACGTCCCCGGGCGGTGGCGATTGGTTTCTCACTTCAAGTAGTGATGTAGATTGAGGGCTAGGCGCAGCGTGAACGGCGGGAGGGATTTCAGGTCAGTGGACGATTTTGAACGGTCCGCGCGCGGCCGGAGCAGGCTTGCCGTAATCCATGTCGAAGCCGAGGTGGAGCTTGGCGGCCTCAGACATTTTGCTCTTGTCCCAGGGAGGATCGAAGACGACTTCGACACGGACCTCAGAGACTTCAGGCAGTGCGGCGAGTTTGTGCTCGACCTCGGCCTTGATGACGTCGGACATGGAGCAGCCGGGGGCAGTGAGCGTCATGCGGACGTGAATCCGCTTGCTGCCGTTTTCGGCGGTGGAGACTTCGGCAGCGTAGATCAGTCCGAGGTCAACGATATTGACGGGGATCTCCGGGTCTCGGACGGTCTTGAGCTGCTGCCAGACCATCTCTTCGCGGAAGGGTCCGGCGAGAGGTGCACGATTTTGATTTGGGATTGGAATGGGCACCAGCGGCAGCCTCGCATCACTCCGTAGAGACGGGTTCGTGCTTGCCTTGAAGGGCCGACTGCAGCGTGTGCCAGGCAAGCGTGGCGCACTTTACGCGCGCAGGAAATTTGGAGACGCCGGCAAAGGCTGCGAGCTTGCCCATCTCAGACGCCCTGGCCATCGTTTCCTCGTCGCCGGTCACAAGGCGATGGAACTCGTCAAACAACCTGGCGACCTCGGCCTTGCTCTTGCCCTTCAAAGTCTGCGTCATCATAGAGGCTGAGGCGCGCGAGATTGCGCAGCCTGAGCCCTGAAAGCCGATGTCCTTGATCGCGCCGTCTTCCACATCGAGATAGACGGTGCAGCGATCGCCGCAAAGCGGGTTGTAACCCTCTGCTTCCTGGTTCACAATGGCCGGCTTGCGATAATTCCGCGGCGCCTTGCTGTGCTCGAGAATGATTTCCTGATAAAGATCGCCCAGATCCGATTTCACGCAAACACCTCTCGCGCCGCGCGGATTCCTTCCACCAGCGCGTCGACTTCCTCTTTCGTGTTGTAGACAGCGAACGAGGCGCGCGCCGTCGCGGGAATTTTGAACCGGTCCATCACCGGCTGCGCGCAATGATGGCCGGTACGGATAGCGATGCCGTCGCGATCGAGAATCGTGCCCAGGTCGTGCGGATGTACATTGTCAAGCACAAATGAGAGCACGCCGACACGATGCGGCGCTGTGCCGATCAACCGCACGCCGTCGATGGCGCCCACTTTCTCAGTGGCGTAGGCCAGCAGCTCCTGCCCGTGCGCGGCGATGCGTTCAATCCCAAGCCTGGTTACATACTCGAGCGCGGCGCCAAGGCCGATAGCGCCGGCGATGTCGGGAGTGCCGGCTTCGAACTTGTAGGGCACCACGTTGTATGTCGTCTTTTCGAAGGTGACGGAGCTGATCATGTCGCCGCCGCCCTGGTAGGGGGGCATCTCCGCGAGCAATTCCTCTTTGCCGTAGAGCACGCCGATACCTGTAGGTCCGTATACCTTGTGGCCGGAGAAGGCGTAGAAATCGCAGCCCAGCGCCTGCACGTCCACGGGCATGTGCGGAACAGCCTGCGCACCGTCCACCAGGACAGGTATGTCGTGCGCATGAGCAAGCTGGATGATTTTGCGGAGCGGGTTCACGGTGCCCAGCGCATTCGACACATGGGCCACGGCGACGATGCGCGTGCGCGGAGTCAGCAGCTTTTCGTATGCGTCGAGATCGAGCACGCCTGCATCGTCGATGGGTATCACGCGGAGGTGCGCACGTTTTTCCTCGCACAGAATCTGCCAGGGAACGATGTTCGAGTGATGTTCCATGGCAGTGATGAGGACCTCGTCGCCTTCGCCTACGTTGGCGCGGCCGTATGTTTCCGCGACCAGGTTGACGGCCTCAGTTGCGCCGCGAACAAAGATGATCTCGTTGGCGTCGGCGGCCTGGATAAAGCGCCGCACCGTTTCCCGCGCCTCGTCGTGCGCTTCAGTGGCGCGCATGCTGAGCGTGTGCACACCACGATGGATATTGGCGTTGTCGTGCTGGTAATAACGCACGATGGCGTCGATGACTGCACGCGGTTTTTGCGAAGTGGCCGCGTTATCGAGGTAGACCAGCTTCTTGCCGTGGATGGTCTGGTCAAGAATGGGGAAATCACGCCGGATCCGCTCCACATCCAGCGCCGCTGAATCAAGGCCGGTCCGATTTACCGCGGTGCTCATCCAGCTTCCTCCCAGCTCTGAACTTCCTCTTCGCTTGGCAACGGGCCTGCCTGCTCGCTCTGCGTCAGGGCAAGCTCACGCAGCCGCTGCTGGATCAACTTTTCAACGAATGCCCGCGCAGCCGGTTCGTTCACGCGGTCCAGGCACTCAGCCGCAAATGCACCGAGCAGCAGGTTGCGCGCTGCGATCTCCTCAATGCCGCGCGAGCGCAGGTAGAAGAGCTGTTCTTCTTCCATCTGTCCGATGGTCGCGCCGTGCGTGCATTTCACATCGTCGGCGTGAATCTCAAGCTGCGGCTTGGTGTCGATGCGGGCCGTATCGGAGAGCAGCAGATTGCGATTCGTCTGCTTGGCGTCGGTCTTCTGCGCATCCTTGTGCACCACGATGCGACCATGAAAGACGCCGCGAGCGTGGCCGGCGAGAATGCCGTTGTAGAACTGGCGGCTCGAGCCCTGCGGCCGCGCGTGCTCCACCATCATGTAGTTGTCGAGGTGCTGTTTTCCCGCACCGACGAACAGGCCGTTGATCAGACACTCTGTGCCTTCGCCGGCAAGCACGGGGTGCACGTTGTTGCGCACCAGTCCGCCGCCCAGCAACAGCGAGTGCGACGAAACGTTTGCGGCCCGGGCCTGCTCGATGCGCAGCGTGGAGACGTTGAAGGCAGCGAGATTCTCGCGCTCAACGAGGAAGTGCGAGACGACCGCGCCTTCGCCGGCGACGAGCTCCGTAACGGCATTTGAGAATGCCGCTTCCTCGCCTATCGAAACGTAATCTTCCACGACCGATGCCAGGCTGTGCTCTTCGGCCACAACGAGCGTGCGGGGATGGGTCATGATCTGCTCGCCCGCGCCCGCTGAAACGTAGAGCAGGTGCACCGGATGCTCGATGGCCGCACCACGCCGGATGCGCAGGTATGCGCCGTCTTCCCAGAGCGCCGCATTCAGCGCCGCAAACACATCACGGCGAACGTCGGCGTAGCGGCCCAGATGTTGCTCAATTCCGCCGGGTGCGCACGTCTCAAGACCGCAATCGAATGCACGCTTCAGCGCGCAGACTTCGAGGCCCCTGGGCAGGTTGCCCATCTCGGAGAGCTCAGGAGCAAAATGTCCGTTGACGAAGACGAGCTGGCAGGCCGCTCCTTCAAGACGAAGCCCGTCAATTTCCTTCGCCAGGTGGCCGGCTTCGCTCTTCGCGGCGCGGCGATAGGACACCTTCGCCACTGCGGCGAGATTCGTGAAGCGCCAATCCTCATCGTGCGTTGTGGGAAATCCCTTGGCGGTGAAGCGCGCCCACCCGTCCTCGCGGAGTTGGCGCAGCCACACGGGCTCCTTTGCGCCTGCTTCGCCGGTCACGTGGTTATACGCATCGAGATAGTTGACCATTCGCTCCGCCGTGCTTGCCATCTTGTCTTGCCTCAAACCTGCTGTATTGCCTTTCGTTTTACGGCTGCGCTTCATGCGGTCGGGACCTGCTCGTCAGCCTCGGTCCAGGCGTAGCCCTTCTCTTCGAGCTCGAGCGCGAGCTCGGGCCCGCCGGAGAGTGCGATCTTGCCGTCGACCAGCACGTGCACAAAGTCCGTCTTGATGTAGTCCAACAGCCGCTGGTAGTGCGTGATCACGAGGAAGCCACGATCCTTGCTGCGCATCGCGTTGACGCCCTGTGCCACAATGCGCAGCGCGTCGATGTCGAGGCCGGAGTCAGTTTCGTCGAGAATTGCCAGCTTTGGGTCAAGCATGGCAAGCTGCAAAATTTCGTTGCGCTTCTTTTCGCCGCCGGAGAAACCCTCGTTGACGCTGCGATTGGTAAACTTCTCGTCCATCTCCAGCAGCTTCATCCGCTCCTTGTAGAGGGGCAGAAAATCCATCGCGTCCAGCTCATCCTGGCCGTGATACTTCCTGACGGCGTTCATGGCAGAGCGCAAAAAGTACGCATTGCTGATGCCGGGAATCTCCACCGGATATTGAAAGGCCATGAACACGCCTTCGCAGGCCGCTACTTCGGGACTCATTTCGAGCAGATCTTTGCCGTCGAAGCGGACGCTGCCGCGGGTCACTTCATAGGCTTCGCGGCGCGCCAGCACCTGCGCCAGAGTGCTCTTGCCCGAGCCGTTCGGGCCCATGATGGAATGCACTTCGCCTGCATCCACAGTCAGGGTGAGGCCCTTCAGAATCTCGTGGCCGTCAACCGATGCATGCAGATCTTCAATCTCCAACAACGCCATTCGTTTCTCCGTTCATTCGTCAGGGGCTAAAGCCCCGATTTCCTTTTGTGAACTGTACGGCACGACTGAAGTCGTGCCCTGTTACGAGGCACAGGACATTTATCCCACGCTGCCTTCGAGGCTCACGCCCAGCAGCTTTTGTGCTTCGACCGCGAACTCCATCGGCAGCTCTTTGAAGACGGTCTTGCAGAAGCCGTTCACGATCATCGAGACGGCGTCTTCGGTCTTGAGCCCGCGCTGCCGCAGGTAGAAGAGCTGGTTCTCGCCGATCTTCGAGGTTGACGCCTCGTGCTCCATGCGCGCCGTTGAGTTGCGCACTTCAATATACGGGAAGGTGTGCGCGCCGCAGCGGTCGCCGATGAGCAGCGAATCGCACTGCGTGTAGTTGCGCGCGCCCGTTGCGCCCTTCATGATCTTCACCTGGCCGCGATAGGTATTCTGTCCATAGCCGGCCGAGATGCCCTTCGACACGATGGTGGAGCGCGTGTTCTTGCCGATGTGGATCATTTTCGTGCCGGTATCGGCCTGCTGGCGGTTGTTGGTGAGCGCGACTGAATAGAATTCGCCCACCGAATTGTCGCCCTGCAGAATGCAGCTCGGATACTTCCAGGTGATCGCCGATCCCGTCTCCACCTGCGTCCAGGAAATCTTCGAGTTCACGCCGAGGCACTTGCCGCGCTTGGTAACGAAGTTGTAGATGCCGCCGCGGCCTTCCTTGTCGCCGGGGTACCAGTTCTGCACCGTCGAGTACTTGATCTCAGCGTTGTCGAGCGCGATGAGCTCAACGACGGCAGCGTGTAGCTGGTTGGTGTCGCGGATCGGCGCGGTGCAGCCTTCGAGGTAGCTGACGTGCGCGTTATCGTCGGCAACGATCAGCGTCCGCTCGAACTGGCCGGTCTCGGCAGCATTGATGCGGAAGTAGGTCGAGAGCTCCATCGGGCAACGAACGCCCTTGGGCACGTAGACGAACGAGCCGTCAGTGAACACAGCCGCGTTGAGCGCGGCGTAGAAATTATCAGTATGCGGAACCACTGAGCCAAGGTATTTCTTGACCAGGTCGGGGTGCTTCTGCACAGCTTCGGAAAATGAGCAGAAGATGACGCCCATCTCGGCAAGCTTGTCTTTGAACGTAGTGGCGACGGAGACGGAGTCAAAGACAGCGTCGACCGCGACGCCGGCCAGCCGCTTCTGCTCGCCGAGCGGAATGCCGAGCTTCTCGTAGGTCTTCAGGATCTCCGGGTCAATTTGGTCGAGACTCTCGAGCGTCGGCTTCTGCTTGGGCGCCGAGTAATAGGAGATGTCCTGATAGTCGATGGGGTTGAACTTGATGTTCGCCCACTTCGGCTCGCCTTCCTCGCGCGCCATCTTGAACCAGTGACGCAGCGCGTTCAGGCGCCACTCCAGCATCCACTCCGGCTCGCCCTTGCGCGCCGAAATCAGCCGGATCGTCTGTTCATTCAGCCCCTTGGGCACGCGGTCTTCTGCAACGTCGGTCACGAAGCCCCATTTGTAGTCCTGCTCCGCCAGGCCGCGAATTGTGTCAACACTCGAACTCATCAGTCCTCCGCGGGGTTTGCCCTTGATTCGTCACAATTTAGATGCGGCACGGTTCGATGGGTGCTGTGAATTTCCGCCGAAATCGAACGTGCGCAGGAAGGAGGGCGAATCGGTGTCCCGCTATATAGGACTTTTTTAGTCCTATATTAGCTTTAGTCTACCCCGAGACCTCTTCAATTTCAAGGCCGCGGGCAGGAGATTTGGAATCGCACCGGGAAACGGGAGGAGGAATGCGGCGGTGCAGGGCTGGAGTGCCGGCGGGCTCGTTGAGGCTGGTTCTTTAGAGGGATAGCGTTTACTGGCGGAGATATTAATGGAGCTCGTTGTGCTTGTGGGGCCCGGGCTCACGCACGCGGCTAGCCTCAAAGCTGACGATCTTCCATTGGCCTTGCGGGTTGCGCGCGTAGACACGCGTGTACCAGTAGTGGCCACTCACAGGGCCGTCAGGCATAGTGGCTTCAATATTTACCTGGGAAGTAACGATTGCAGTCGAGCCGTAGAACCGCACTTTGCGATCGCTGACGTCGAGTGTGCTGAAGTGGAGACGGCCGGAGCGGAGACTGGCGAGCGTATCCTCGCGCGATTGCAGCGTGCCTGAGGGCGTAATGGCCATGTAGTCCGGAGCAAGCAGCGCGTCCATGGCCTTTGTGTCGGAGGTCAGGACAGCGTTTTTCCAGGCATCTTCGAGCTTGTCGATCTGATGGCGATTATCTTCATGCTGGGCAAAGCCAGCAAAAGCGGGTACGCTCATCGCCGCTAACGAAACAGCGACGACGGTCGCCCAGACCGATCGCAGCGGGCGGCGCCAGGCAGGATTCAAGTCAGTCAGAGCCGAATCCGGCATACGCGTCAACGGTAGCCCCTGAAAGATGCGCCGGTCAAATACATAAAGTGTTAGAAAGTGCACTGCAGTAATGCACTTAGCCCCTCTCCATTGCAAAAGCAGGCTACGACCCCCGCGAGTTTGCTTGTTTGACGGACAAGTCCATTGAAAAGACTAATGGTAGCTTTTTCCCTTTACCTGCAAGATGGGACTGATTTGAGCAATACCGCAGATTTGGGCCTGGATCGGGCAAGACCGCGATTCGGAACCGTCATGAGTTGAGCGAGTTGAGGGCTTCGGCAAATCGGGGCAGAACGATGGTCTGGTCGCGATCAGGCCCGGTGGAGATCATCCCAATTTTTGCTCCGCTTTCGCGCTCCTGGAACGCGAGATATTCTCGTGCGGCTTTAGGCAGCTTTTCGTACTCGGTGATGCCCTCGGTCGACTCACGCCAGCCCTTGAGAACGGTATAGCGCGGCTTGATTGCCTCCAGTCCATAGACGTCGGCGGGGATTTCGTCAGTGACCTTTCCGTGGATCTCGTAACCGGTGCAGACCGGAATCTCGTCGCGCTCGTCGAGAACATCGAGCTTGGTGACGACCAGCCACTCGGCGCCGTTGACCTGGTTGGAGTAGCGCAGGAGCGGAATGTCGAGCCATCCGCAACGGCGGGGGCGCCCGGTGACGGCTCCGTATTCATGGCCGCGCGCGCGCAGTGCGTCGCCTGCAGCGTCGTGAATCTCGGAAGGGAACGGCCCTTCGCCAACACGCGTGACGTAAGCCTTGGTTACGGAGATCACGGTTCCGATCGCTGTGGGCCCGATGCCGGTTCCCGTGGCTGCGCCACCGGCAGTCGACGAGGACGAAGTGACAAACGGATAAGTTCCGTGATCGATGTCGAGCATGGTTCCCTGCGCGCCCTCGAACATGACGCTGCCGCCATTGGCGAGAATGTCGTTGAGCAGGCGGCCGGTATCGGCGACCAAAGGCCGCATGCGCTCAGCCGCGGCGGCATATTCCTCGTACATCTTCGCGGGATCGAGCGGATCGGTGCCGAAGAGCGCATGCGCGATGGCATTCTTCTCTTCGCAGGCTGCCTCAATGTGTTTTTTCAAGAGCGGAGTGTGCAGCAGGTCGACAACGCGCAGTCCGCTACGCGCCATCTTGTCTTCGTAGGCGGGGCCGATGCCCTTGCTGGTGGTGCCGATCTTCTGGCGGCCGGGCGCGGTTTCAGCAGCCAGTTCGATCATGCGGTGATAGGGGAGAATCACCTGCGCACGATTGGAGACGAAGAGCCGCCCGTCGAAATCGAGACCGGTCTTGCGCAAACGGTCCACTTCATCGAGGAAGTAGATGGGGTCGAGGACGACGCCGTTGCCGATGATGCCCTTGCAGGCCGGGCGCAGCACTCCGCAGGGAATGAGCTGCAAAACGAACTTGTGGTCTCCAATAATGACCGTGTGCCCGGCGTTATGACCGCCGGCGTAACGCGCCACGGCGCTGAACCGCTCGCTGAGCACGTCAACGATCTTTCCCTTGCCCTCATCGCCCCATTGGGCGCCGAGTACCACAGCTGTCTTTGCTCGCATGTCGTCCCGATCCGCACGAATACCCGCCACAGCGGCCCGGAGGGGCTAGTTGTGCGCGGGTTGGATGATGTTTGAATGCGGAGATTTGCGCCCGCATCCACTTCGATTTTAAACCCAATGAAGCCGGCTCGTTTCACCGGTGACGACGAACCTGTTAACCAAGCCTGGTTCCCATGCGTTGTATCGGCAGACGCGTCCCAAAGAAACAAGCGAGGGAAAGTGAAATGAAAGATCAAAATCGAAATGCATCGTGGATTTGGTGCTCCGTGGCGGCGCTCGTACTGACGGTTGCGCCGTTTGCCGGGGCGCAGGCGCATCCTGCGGCAACTCCCGCCGTAACTCAGGCGCCGAGCGAAAGCGACGTGGCGGACACGCAGGCGCAGTTACTCAAACTTCTCCGGCTGAGCCCGGTGCTGACGACTGTTGTCGCGCGCGATCCATCGCTGCTGGCCGACCAGGCCTATGTGGAGCGCAGCAATCCTGAGCTGGCGCAATTCCTGGCCGCGCATCCTGACGTGGCAAAGAACCCCGAGTTCTACCTCTTCAACAACCTCGGACAGGGGCATGGCCGCCGCGAAGAGGCGCTGGAGCGGGCGGTGTGGCCCGACCTGGCGCAGCCGCAGCGACCTTCGCCGGCGACAGCGATCGTGATGCACGAAATGATTCCCATGATTATCGTTCCCAGCATCCTTCTTGCGATCGTCTGGGTGGTCCGCATCTCTTTCGAGAGCCACCGCTGGAGCCGCACGTTCAAGCTGCAGAGCGAATTGCACAGCCGGCTCATCGACAAGTTCACCTCGAGCCAGGACCTGGCCGCTTACATGCAAACCGAAGCCGGCAGGCGCTTCCTTGAGGCTTCGCCCGTCGCGATCGGTACCGATATGGGAGTCCGCATGCCGAATGTTGTTGCCCGCATCCTTACGCCGCTCACCGTCGGCATTGTGCTGGTGCTTTCGGGGCTCGGCTTTCTGCTGCTGCGTAACGCCGACCTGGATATGACCACGCCGATGCTCGTTCTGGGCACGCTTGGCCTGATGCCTGGAATCGGGTTTATCCTTTCCGCAGGAGCCACCTGGATCGTCGCGAAGCGGCTGGGGATGCTGCCCGAGAAGGACGAGATGCAGGGAGGAACGCCGCCACAACTGGTCTCGCATGACCGGCAATAGCGAGAGGGAACCCGGCCATGACCGCAGACGTATCGGTAAGAAGTATGTCGTGGGAATTCACACTGCCGGGCGCGTTTGCCGGCGGCGCACTCGACGCCGCCGGCGCCCGTGCCTCCGATGCGCCCATGGACAACGAAGCCTTTGCCGCGTTTTATGAGCGCTCGGCGCGTCCATTGTGGGCGTACCTGGTGCGCGTGTCGGGCGATGCAGCGCTGGCTGAGGATCTGATGCAGGAAAGCTACGTTCGGTTTCTCTGCGCGACCGGTGCGCCTTCGCTCGCCACTGAAGGCGAGGCTGCCGCCCGGCTCTATCTCTTCCGCATCGCAACCAACCTGATGCGCGACCATTGGCGTCGTCCGCGTGCCGCGTCGATTGAAGAGATTCCCGAAGAGTTCTTTGCCGCCGGCGCGAACACGGCGCAATCGGAGTCGCAGATTCTGCTGGGCCCAGCGCTGCGCCAGATGAAGCCGCGCGAACGGCAACTGCTTTGGCTGGCACACGCCGAAGGCTACTCGCATCGCGAGATCGCGGCGGTCACAGGTCTCGCGTCGACGAGTATTCGCCTGCTTCTCTTTCGGGCGCGGCGGAAGATCGCAGCCCTCCTCAACACGTCGAAGCCAGTGAACGCTTCCGGGAGGCCGTCATGACATTCAAGAGCTGCCCCCGCGAAAAGGAACTGCGCGATGTGATGGCGCGCGGCCAATGGTTGCTGGCCGCCGAGAACGACCCCGGGCTCCAGGCCCACGTGGCCGCATGCCGCTCGTGCAGCGAACTTGTGCTCGTCTCCGAAGCGTTTGGCAAGGCTCGCGCCGCGTCTACCGCATCGGCGCGGCTCGTTCCGCCAGGTGTTCTCTGGTGGCGCGCGCAATTACGCCGCCGCAATGCCGCCGTGGAGCGCATCACGCGTCCGCTGCTCGGCGCGCAGATGTTTGCGCTCGCGTTTACGCTGCTGGCCGGGGTGGGTTTCCTGGTGTTTGAAGCGTTGACCAGCACCTCGTGGCGCGGATGGCTCCAGCAGGTGCCGCAGAATGCCGCGCTCGATTGGAACAATCTTCTCACCGCTGCGGCTGCCGACCCCTTATGGACCTGGATGATGCTCGGTCCGGCGCTGGTGCTGCTGGGCGGCGTTGCGGTCTATATGGCCACCGACCGACAATAAAGCAGTTTCCCCGGGAAGGGGTTGTCCAAGATGTTCCGGGCTGCGTTTCATTCCTGGCAATGCATTCGAATACTGCCCCTATTCGCTGCAGCAGCTGTCACTTTCGCAGTTTTCGCGCCAAGCCAGTCGAGTCCGCCGGTAATCCCATCGATAGACAACAATCCACCCTCCTTCGAAGTCACCTCAGTGAAACCCAGCAAGTCGGACTGCCAGGGCATGATGGTCAGTTCGCCGCCCGGAAGATTTACAGCGCGCTGCACGACGCTGCTTGGACTCCTGTTCAATGCTTATCCCGTCAAGCCCAACGTAACCATTCCAGGCTTGCCCGGCTGGGGCAATTCGGCGCTCTTCGATGTGGACGCGAAAGCCGACGATGACACGCTGGCGGCAGCGACAAGCCTTCCGCGCGATCAGCAATGGAACCAGACGCAATTGATGCTGCAGGCGCTTCTCGCCGACCGCTTCAAGCTGAAGGTCCACATGGAGAAACGCGAAGGCCCGATCTATGAGTTGGCTATCGCCAAGACGGGCATCAAGTTGAAGGTTGCACCCGAGGGCGGGCATTCGCGCGGATACTCCTGGAGCCATGAACATATCGAAGTGCGCACAGGTCCCATCGCCAGTCTCGCATTCACTCTTTCTGATATTCTCGGCCGCACCGTCGTCGACAAAACCGGACTAACCGGCAACTACGATATCGATCTCAAGTGGACGCCAGACGATCAGGAGGGCGCGCCTGATGCGGGACCAACGCTCTTCACCGCGCTCGTAGAGCAGCTCGGGCTGAAACTCGTTCCGGCCAGGGGCCCGGTGGACACATTTGTCATCGATCACGTGGAGCGGCCGTCGGAGAATTAGAGCGCGGCTTCGATTCAGCGCATCGACGTAGCCGTCTCTCTGGTTTCGGAGAGACAATGGAGGCACTCGCTCCAGAAAGGCGTGGCCGCACGATGATGGGTGCAGAATGATTGGAACGGCTCGGCGTTTTTTTGCACTGCGCAGCGGGTTTTTGCTCACCGCTGTTTTCGCCACTCTTTCTGCGGCCGCGTTCTGCCAGACTGCACCGCCTGCGCCTGCGCAAGAGGCTGCGCCGGTTTCGCAAAATGCGGCGGCAAAAACTGTCGCCTACGAAGCGGTCACCATCAAGCCCGACGATAACGGAAATGGTTTCTTCAAGCTCACTCCCGACAGTTTTTCAATGGGCGGCATGCCGGCGTGGGTTTTGATTCGCAGCGCCTACGGGGTCCTGTTGGAAGACCAGGTCGTCGGATTGCCGGGCTGGGCAAGGTCGGATCGCATCGCTGTGCAAGCGAAGATGGATGCAGATACCGCGGCAACCCTGGATAAGCTTCCGCCGCTGGAACGTTGGAAGCGAATGCAAGTGATGCTGCAGGCAATGCTGGCCGACCGTTTTGCGCTCAAAGCGCATCGCGAATCGAGGAACCTGCCGATCTATGTGCTCACCGTCGCGACGGGCGGACCGAAGATGAAGAAGACCGCGGCCGACGGGCTGGGCGGCAACGCCAGTTACGCCAGCGGTAAAGTGACGGCGCGTGAGATCTCGCTTGAGGCGCTGGCCGCCAACCTGTCTTTCGCAGTGGGCAGGCCGATCGTGAACAAGACGGGACTTGAAGGCGGATACGACTTCGCGCTGGATTACGCGCCCGAGGGGGCGGACGCCTCGGATCCGCGCCCATCTCTCTTTACCGCGCTCGAAGAGCAGCTCGGGCTGAAGCTGGTACCGTCGAAGGGACTTGTCGACGTGATCGTGATCGACCACATTGAGAGACCGTCGGAGAACTGACCCATTGCCTGCCGGCCACGAGCGCCAGCATTGCCATTACTCCTGTAACAGAGAGATCGTGGTTTCCAGCGTTGCCATTAGCAGTGC
Organism: uncultured Acidobacteriaceae bacterium; assembly: GCA_963834565.1. Classification (GTDB taxonomy): domain Bacteria; phylum Acidobacteriota; class Terriglobia; order Terriglobales; family Acidobacteriaceae; genus Telmatobacter. The sequence goes on from CAWICF010000001.1 coordinate 664,410, forward strand.
GGCCGAGAGACAATGGATGCGCTTTCGTTGGAGAGGCCCGATTGCGCGATGAACCAGCGTTTGCTGTATCTGGAACGAAGCCTTGGAAAAACAGCGTTTTATCTAGCAGCCTTGCTCACTGCCGCAACCCCTGCGGCGGGGCAAACCAGCCTGCCAGTTCCCGCGACCGGGAAACCGACCGCTTTCGAAGTCGCCTCGGCAAAGCCGAGCAAGCCGGACTGCCCAGGTGTGACGATCAATTCACCGCCCGGTAGATTTTCTGCACAATGCACGACACTTCTTGGGCTGTTGATGAACGCGTATCCCATCAAGCCGCACGACGCGATTCCGGGCCTGCCGGGTTGGGGCCGGTCGGCTCTTTTTGATGTCGATGTAAAAGTGGAAGACGATAAGGCGGAAGCGATCGCCAAGCTGCCCCAAGAAGAGCAATGGAAAGAGAACCAATCGATTCTGCAGGGTCTTCTGGCCGACCGATTCAAGCTTCACTTCCACACTGAGACCCGCAAGGGAGATATTTATACGCTGGTCCTCGCCAAGGGCGGATTCAAACTGAAGAATGCGCCGGAAAGTGAGCCTCCGAGTGGATACTCGTGGGTCAATGGCCACATCCAGGTGCGCAAGGGCCCTGTCGCCAGCCTTGTGCTTTCTCTCTCAAATATTCTGGGCCGCACGATCGTCGATAAAACCGGCCTGACCGGTGACTATGACGTCGATTTCAGGTGGACACCGGACGATCAGCAAGGGACGTCGGACAACGGGACCGCTCTCTTCGCAGCACTCGAAGAGCAGCTCGGATTGAAGCTTCTTATTTCCAAAGGGCCGGTCGAGATTTTCGTCGTCGATCATGTCGAGCAGCCGAGTGGGAACTAGAGCTGGTTGCATCAAGCCTTTGGCGCCGTCCGGAAACCGTCCCTCAGGGGCTAAAGCCCGCAATTTTATTGGCCCTTTCGGCACGACTCAAGCCACCCCAGCGACGAAGACCTGTCGCCGGGGACCGCGGAAAGTCGTGCCCTGATACAAAGCCGCTTATTCAGCCACTTCTAATGCGTATCGACAAATACGGGCGGGCAACTGATCACCGATCATCGTTCTGGCCGCACCTGCTATATTGGCTCGACGCAATTTTTCCTGTTTTTCGTAAACGCTAACGAAGAACTTGCCCAGACAGCCTAAACAGCACCAACCCGGAGTAAAAACGACATGAATTGGAATGAGAGCACGAGACGGTTGTTCCTGAAGCAGTTTGGCGCAGCCGGCGCCGCGGCACTGGCTGCCGCGAGCACTGAAAGCCTGGTAGTGCCGGCCGCTGCGCAGGCACCTGTGGCTCAGCCTGCGCCGACCGCTGCAGATCAAAAGCAGGCGGCAACGCGCGAGCAGCGCATGCAGTGGTGGCACGAGGCGAAGTTCGGCATGTTCATCCACTGGGGGCTTTACAGCGTGATCGGTCAGCACGAGTGGGCCAAGGAGCAGGAAGGCGTGCCGCTGCTGCAGTACGAGATCCTGGCGAAACATTTTCATCCCAAGCCGAACGCGGCGCGCGACTGGGCGCGGCTCGCGAAGCGCGCCGGCCAGAAGTACATGGTGATGACCACCAAGCACCACGAGGGGTTCTGTAACTGGGATACGAAGCTGACCGACTACAACGCCGCGCAACAGGGGCCGGGACGCGACCTGGTGCGCGAGTTTGTTGAGGCAGCACGCGCCGAAGGCCTGCACGTGGGCTTTTACTACTCGCTGATGGACTGGCACCATCCCGACGGCGCCATCTGCAAAACGGACGAAGCCGCTCGCCGCCGCTTTGTGGACTACACGCACGGACTCATTCGCGAACTGATGACGAACTACGGCAAGATCGATGTCCTGTGGTACGACGTGGACTGGCCGCTGAATGCGGAGCAGTGGGAGTCAGAGCGGATGAACGAGATGGTCTTTTCTCTGCAGCCGGAGATCATCGTCAACAATCGGAATGGGCTGCCCGGCGACTTCTCCACTCCCGAGCAGCACATCCAGGCATCGGAGGTTGGGCGCGCGTGGGAGACGTGCATGACGCTCAACGAGAGCTGGGGTTTCAACCGCGCCGACGATCAGTGGAAGACACCGAAGACGATCGTCGACAACCTGATCACCTGCGCGCGCGGCGGCGGCAACTATCTGCTGAATATCGGGCCGGAGCCGGATGGTTCCATTCCGCAGCCTTCAGTGGAGGTTCTGGAAACCGTGGGCAAATGGCTCGACACCAACGGAACCACAATTTACGGCACCGAGCGCGGGCAGCTCGGTCCCGATGCGAGTTGCAATTATTCCCGGCGCGGCAACACGCTCTACGTTCACGTCTACAACTGGCCGGGCCATACGCCTGCGGCCGAGTGGCTGGACTTCTACAAGCCGGAAGTTGTCGTCGCCATCGGCGGACTGAAGCCAAAAGTGCTGTCGGCAAAGGTGCTCAAGACCGGCCAGAAAGTGGAGTTCACGCAGGACGAGTTCAATTTCCGTCTTACCGGGCTTCCGATGCACGCGCCCGATCAGCCGGCGACGGTGATTGAAGTGGAATGCGACGGCGAGCCGACCGTCGATCACGGATCGATGCGCCCGCTGTGGCCGCGGCACAAGGTGGGGATCAGCGTGTAGGCGCAATAGACTTCGAATTCCGGCCTGTGAACCAAGAACTGTGAACTGCTCTTACGCATACACCGGCGTTGGGCGCGCATAAGTGTAAGGTCCCTCGGGGACCAGCGCGATGCGCGCGCCCTTTGGCAACCGGGTTACGAGCGCAGCAACTGCCTCGTCGAGGCTCGCGAACGCATTGACTCGCAGGCTGCCCAACGCGTTCATCGGCGCGCCGGGCGTGTAGAAAAGCAGTTCGTGATCGAGGCCTGTGAGCGCCATCTTCTCCAGCTGCCACTGGTCGATTTCGACTTTCTGATCGCGAATCCGCTCGAGAAATTCCGCGTGACCTGTGTACTCGCGCAGTTGCCGCGCGTATTCGGGGCTCCCGATTCCCTCAGCGCACTCGCTCACCAGCAGCATGGGGCCGCCCGGTTTCACGATATGCTTCGTCGCGGTGAGGCCTTTCAGGCATTGATAGAACGTCAGGTCCAACGGATAGCCCGCGGAACTGGTGATGGCTGCATCGGCCAGCCCGTCGAGAGACTCGAGTGAAGTGCTTTCGAAGAACTCGACCGCGGCCGCGTGCGCTTTTACCGGGTTGCCCGCGAATACGCCGGAGATTTCGCGCTGGCGCGTCAGCGTGACGTCGAGAATGAAGTCGTGCCGGGCCATGGCGGCAATCTCCAGGAATTCCGCGTGGAGAGGATTGTCCGCGATCGATCCCTCGGTGACGAGTGGCTCGCGATTGAAACGCGGCGAGTGGATGACCTTGATGGTCTCCTGCGCGGCAAGGCCGGGGACCACCAGCTTGCGGCCGCCGCTGAAGCCGAGCATCAGGTGCGGTTCAACGAATCCGAGCGAGATGTGCAGGTCGGCGGCGATGAAACGCTCGTCGATGTAAACCGGCGTTCCGCGCCGTGTAGTGCCCAGCGCGCGATGGGCTGCGAAGTTGCGCGCGTCGTGGCTGGCTACGTTGTATGTCGCCGCAATCTCGGGCCCGAGAATAACGTCGAGCTCTTCGCTTGTCGCCTCGCGATGCAGGCCGGTGGCAATGAGAATTGTGATGCCTTCTTTGGGGATGCCGGCTGCATGCAGGCGTTTGAGGAGCGCCGGCAGCGTGACGCGATTCGGCGCAGGACGCGTAATGTCGCAGACCGAGATCGCCGCGGTGCGCTTGCCGGCGGCGAGTTGCGCAATCGGCTCGCTGCCGATCGGGCGGTCGAGCGCGGCATCAAGCGCGGCCGGTGCATCGGGCAGGGCTCTGGCCGTGCGGCTCATCACGACCTGGCAGTCAAAACCGTCAGGGACAGAGACCTCGATGCCATGTTTGCCAAATGCGAAGTGTGTCTTCATGGTGTGCGGGGAAGTGCGCGCCGCGATCGGCTGCGGCATTGCGACCATTGTAATTCCGTGGCTGGGTCAGGACGCAGCAAGAATCGCATCCGCGATACGCGCGGCTTCGACAGCCGGGCGGACCTGGTGGACGCGGACAATTGACGCACCGTTGAGGATCGCGGCGGTCATCGCGGCCAGGCTGGCATTTTCGCGCTGCGAGAGCGGCGCATTTTCGCCGTTGAACAGCGGCGCCAACGTGTGGCCGAGGAAAGATTTGCGGCTGAGGCCTGCAAGTAACGGCCGGCCGAATTCGAGAAGATCCGACTGATGCGCGAGAAGCGCGTAGTTTTCGCCGAAGCGCTTGCCGAATCCGTAGCCGGGGTCGAGAACGATTGCCTCGCGTGGAATTCCGGCATTCTCTGCCGAGGCGATGCTGGCGATTAGGCCATCGCGGACCAACTTCACGAGAGCATCGGCGTCGAGCTGCGGCTGTACCCGCCAATCTTCGGGACGGCCGCGCGCGTGGGTGAGCACAACGCCCGCGCCCAAACCAGCGCAGACGCCAGCTATCGCAGGATCCCACGTGAACCCGCTTACATCGTTGATGATCTCCGCGCCCGCAGCGAGCGCGGCGCGGGCAGTTGCGGCTTTGTAGGTATCAACCGAAACCACTGCGCGCGGCAGGGATTTCAGAACCGCTTCCAGAACGGGCAGCAGCCGGCGCTGCTCTTCTTCCGCGCTCACCAAGGGCTGCTCGCCGCCAGCGTTCGACCCGGGCCGCGTGCTCTCCGCGCCGAGATCGATCAGATCGGCACCCTCTTCGATGCACTGCATGCAGCGAACCAGCGCCGCTTCAGAGTCAAGGAAAGAGCCTCCGTCGCTGAAGGAGTCGGGCGTGATGTTGACGACGCCACAGACCAGCGTGCGCCGGCCCAGTTCAAGGGAACGCGTGCGCAGCCGCCAGTTTGTGATCGTTCTCTTCACTCATATTCGATGGTACGCCGCGATCCGCTGCGTGCTGCGCCCGCATATTCAGAGATAAACTGGACCGAAGTCTGGCTCTTAAGCCGGTGCGACCAGCAGAGAGCGCCTGCTTGCACGAGCCGAATATCCGCGGAATCGAGGAAAATGCCGTACACTCCGGCCATGAGCTTCCATCGCTGCTCATTTGCGCTGTACATTCTCTTCGTCTGCGTTTTGGCCGCGAACGGCCAACATCCGGCTCACCACGCGCCCCGCGCGGCACCCGCCACCGGGCCGATTGGCGACCGCATTCAGGCCATTCTTAATGATCCCGCGTTGAACCACGCGCAGGTGGGCATCAGCGTGACGACACTCGACGGCCAGCCTGTTTATGGCTACAACGAGGGACGCCTCTTTGCGCCTGCTTCAAACGCCAAGCTCGCCACCACGGCTGCGGCCTATGCGCTGCTGCCAGTGGAGACGCTGACCTGGACGACCTTCGTTACCGGAGCGGGCGACGTGGATTCGGCCGGCACACTGCATGGCGATCTTTCCATACTCGGCGTCGGCGATCCGACGCTGAGCACGCGCACCTATCCATATGTCGAGCCGGGGGCGGCGCAGCCGGACGCGCTGACTCCAGTTGAGCCGCAGAATGCCGCGCCAGCGGAGAAGCCGCCCGCACCCAAGCCGATGGCGGTGCTCGATCTGCTGGCCGAGCAAGTGGAACAAGCGGGTATCAGGACGATTGAAGGCGATGTTGTGGGTGACGACACTTTCTTCCTCGACGAGCCGCTCGGCCTGGGCTGGTCCTGGGAGGATTTGCAATGGAGTTACGGCGCGCCGGTTTCAGCGCTTACTTTCAACGAAAACGCGGATCAGCTGAACGTGACTCCGGATCCGGCCAAGCCTGACGCGACAGTCGCCGAGTGGTCACCTGACATGGAGTACTACACGCTCGACAACACGATGACGCCCGCAGCGCCTGGCGAGGCGGCGCATCCGGGGCTCGAGCGCCGGCCCGGCGCGCTGATGGTGCGCGGGTGGGGCACGATTCCTGCGGGCGGTTTGCATGTGAACATGGCGGTCGATGATCCCGCACAATTCACGGCTGAGGCATTCAAGCAGGCTTTGTTGCTGCGCGGCATCAAGGTGACCGGTTCTGCCGAGTCGCGGCACAATTATCCGATCGGCACGGGAGACTTCGTGGGCGAGCGCGCGAAGCCAATCAAATTTGAGCCTGTGAGCCTGACCACGATTGCTGCTCCGGTTGAAGGACAACGCGTGCTGGCCGCGCATATCTCCGTTCCGGTAGCGGAGGACATCACCGTGACCAACAAGGTGAGCCAGAACCTGCACGCGGAACTGCTGCTGCGCCTGCTGGGCAAGCTCTACGGGACTGACGGGAGCTTTGAAGAAGGCACGCGGGTGGTGCGGCAGTTTCTGGTCGACGCCGGCGTGGCGGACAACGAGTTCTTTCTTTACGACGGCTCGGGCATGAGCCCGAAAGATGAGATCACGCCGCACGCGCTGACGCAGTTGTTGTCGTACGCTTCCAAGCAGTTCTGGGGCGCGGGCTGGCGGCAGACATTGCCTGTGGCCGGCGTGGACGGCACACTCGACCATCGGTTCCTGAACTCGCCGCTAAAAGGCAAGCTCTGGGCGAAGACCGGTACGCTGGGCGAGGTGAATTCTCTTTCCGGCTACCTGACCACTGCAAGCGGGAAGACGCTGGCGTTTTCGATTATCGTGAATGACCGGCGCCCCGGCAGCGACGCGGAAGAGCACGCGATCGACAAGATTGCAGAGGCCATCGCAGCGGCAGAGTAGTTTTGCGCCGAAACCCTCAGGTCGCGCCGAATCAGAGCGTTGCACAACAGGTTACGGACGTGTAGCGCATTGGCCGCAGCGAACAGAATACGCGGTATCATGAAAAGCGAATGCGCACGCGCAAATTCCTTGCATTCTCCCTCCTGGCCGCCAGCACGATGGGGTTCGCTTGCAGCGTTACGGGATGCCGTTCGCTGCCGCCGTCGAAGCCGGCGTCAGAGTGGACTCCTGAGGAAGCGCGCGGAGCTGCTGTGTACCAGGCAAAATGCGCGCGATGCCACTACCCGACGACGACGCAGCCGCTGCACGGGCCGGGACTGCAGGCGCTGACCAAGCTGAAGGCGATGCCTTCAGGCGCACCGCCGACGGACGAGCGGCTGACGGCAGTGATTTTGCACGGAAGGCAGATGATGCCTGCGACGCAACTGAGTGACGAGCAACTGAGCGACCTGCTCGCCTACCTGCACACGTTATGACGACGGACGCCAACACGACCGCGCACGAAACCGGCAAAGAGCCGATTCACTCTGACCATCAAGTGGTGCGCGTCCCGTTGCGCCACATGCCGGGCGTCGTGGCAGTCAGCATTTACATGATGATCCTTGCGGGCGTCGATGTGGTTTATGTCGTTCAACACAGGATTGACGCGCTGTACCTGATTCTGTCGGCGTTCTTTTTCGCCGCCGCTCTCGGTTTGCTGCTGCTGTTGCGCTGGGCATGGGCGCTTTCGCTGGCCGCTGTTGCGCTGCTCTCGGCGCTCTTCCTGAGAGAGTACTTTTTCAATCAGAACTGGGCGGCGCTGGAGCAGGGGCTGATCAACCTCGTCATTTTTCTCTATCTGGTAAAGACAGACCTGCGCAACAAGTTGCGGTGAGTGCGGAGCCGCGGGGGACTCTCAGCGTTTGACCATCTGCAAAGCCACACTTAAAACCAATAGTTGGGCGCGATCACTCGCAAAACGGCGCGGATTGCCCGCGTGATTGCGGAGACTGGCGAGCGATAGCTGCGATCTTTGAAGCCGAAGATGCCGATGGGGTCAATGTTGCATGGAAAGCGGAGATAGTAGCCGGACCGACCTTTGAACGGAATCACCTTCTGGAAGATCAGGTGCTCCAGCAATCGAACGTTGGTGGAATTCATGTCGCGCTTTGCGTCGCGCAGCACAGAATCGTAGAAACGGTGTGAACAGACGAAAAGCTGCACCTGCGTATCGTAGCCACGGCGCGGAAAGCTCAGTTTGCGGCAATCGACCATCAGCTCGAAGGGGAGCGGCTTTGCGGCGCCTTGAGATGCGATGCGGTCGAGCGCCTTGCCCAGCGCAGGAAACATAAGACGTCCCGTGACCTTGATCATGTGCGTCGTTTCAGAGCGAAGGCTGCTTGCGGCCAAGCCTTCGTCGAGCATTTGCATCTCGGTGTAGCCGTAATTAGTGCCAGGGGGAATTTCTTGCGCAGGGAGCGGGATGAATTCAACCTGTTTTTGCAGCGGGTTTTCGTTCGCGACGATCGCACGCAGTTCGCTCAGGTCGGCGCCGGAGTTTTCAAGGAAGAGAATGCGCTGCGCGGCGGCGTGAGGATAGCTGAGCCAGAAGCGGAGGGCGCGCTTCAAATCTTCAAGACGGACCTGCGGCGAGGAGCGTTTGACTCCGGCATTTTGCGCCGGCGTCACGGTCGCCGTCATGACGAGCAGATAGCGCGGCGATGCATCGGCGGGATTCATCGGCTGCCGGGATAGTCAGACGGCTCTGGCGGTTTGAATTGCTCGACGCCGGACATTCCGGCTTCCTTGTAGGCCTTCCACGCCTTCACGAATTTCCAGTTCACATAAATCGAGTGATTGACGTGGAAGATAAGGCCCTCGCGGCCATCGAGAAATCCGCCGCGAAAGATGTAGTTTTTGATGAACGTGAACAGCGGATTGAGCACGGTGTTCACCACGAAGGCGAAGAGCGACACGCTCGTCCTGCCTTTGCGCAGAAACAGCGGGATCGTTGCGGTACTGTAACGCTGCATGTGTTCGATGTAGTATTCGACCGTCGGATATTGGTAGTGCAGCATGTGGTTCTTGAGCGTGCCGGTCTTTTCATCGGTTTTCGGCGTTGCGTGCGGTTCAGTATCTTCGCGCAGGCGCGCGGCGCCGCGCCGGAACAGCCTGAGCTTGCAATCGGGATAGAGGCCGCCGTGGCGCATCCAGCGGCCGAAGATGTAATTGAGGCGGGGCACCATGTACGCCGCATACCGCGGTTCAGCATCGAGCAGCGCCTGAATTTCGCGCTCCAGCTCCGGTGTGAGCGATTCATCCGCATCGAGATTCAGAATCCAGTCGCAGGTGCACTTGTCGAGCGCGGAATTGACCTGCGGGCCGTAGCCTTTCCAGCTTTCGTGGTAGATTTTGGCTCCGAAGCTCTTGGCGATGTCGATGGTTTCGTCGGTCGATCCTGAATCGACGACGACAATTTCAGTAGCCCATGCGACACTCTGGAGCGTGCGGCGAATGTTCTTCGCTTCGTTACGCGCGATGATCGCCACCGAAAGGTTTTGCATGACTTTCCGAAATGGCCCGTAAAGGAACGGGCGAGGTGAACGCGCTGGGAACCAAGATTCTTGCTGTTCCAGCTTTTTGCGCTGCAGCGCGTGGATTCGCTATGCAGTGTAACAGGGCGGCAACCCGTGACTGCGCAATTGGCGGCGGGGAGCATCATGGGATTTTTGAGATTGGGCAGCGTCACGCGGCTGCGGTTCGGAGCCGGAGTGGCAGAAGGTGCGCACTCATGAGCGAGAATCACCATTCGGCCGAGCGGGGTTTCGCCGAGATCGGTACCTCTCTGTTTCGAACAAGCAGAGTGCCAGGGAGCCGAATGGCAGGAGCGCTTCGGCGACGGCCAGTTCAAGAGGGCGGCAACTATGGCCGCAATCCGGAGGCTCTAGCTTTCGTTCTTGTGCTCGGTCAGGTGGATCGATTCGGGATAGGTGTCAGACTCGAACGACGGCGCCCGGTAGCGGCCCACAATGCTCTCGATTCGATCGTCGCGATGGAACAGCAGGCTGATCTGGCTGACGATTGCGGCCAGCAGCGACCACGCGAGGAACAGGATTCCCAATGCGAGGAGGATGAGTCCGCCCGGCACTGCGGGACCCGAGGTGGTGAGATCGATGTGCAGCGTAGAACCGGAAAATGGATACGCAATGCTCGCGCCGGTGTTGCCATGGCAGTACGCCACGATCAGCGCGACTCCGGTTGCCAGGCAGACTACCGCGCCAATGATGGGACGATCGGGTCTCATACAATTCTCCTTCTCGACACTGTGCCTCATTGTGACACGCAGCCACGCGCGCCGCACAAGAAAGCGACAGCAGAGCCAGGGCAACCTATCCGAATAGATGCGTAGATTGCGGAAATGGTTTGGACTCAGGGCCGCAACAGCTTGCTTTCGAGAGGGGATGATTCAACAGCGGCTACAATAGATCCGTGCTGGATCTGGTTCAGATTGAGCCGTTACGCCGCGCGCCCGCTCCCAAGCCGGAGTGGCTGAAGGCGCGCGCGCCGATGGGGGAGAACTATCACGATCTCAAGCGCCTGGCGCGGTCGCTTTCGCTCAATACCGTGTGCGAAAGCGCGCATTGCCCGAACATCGGCGAGTGCTGGCACCACAAGACCGCGACATTCATGATGCTGGGCAACCTGTGCACGCGCCGCTGCGGATTCTGCGCAGTGCCCAAGGGGCGGCCCGAACCAATCGATTTTGACGAGCCGCGGAGGGTGGCAGAAGCAGTGACGCAGTTAGGACTGCTGCACGCAGTGGTTACGAGCGTGAACCGCGATGACGATAACCTGGGCGGCGCACGCGCGTTTGCGATGGTCATCGACGAGATTCGCCGGCAGGCTCCCAGCTGCCGCGTGGAAGTGCTGATTCCCGACTTTCAAGGCGACAAGGAATCGATTCGCACCGTGGTCGATGCGCGTCCTGAAGTGTTGAATCACAACACGGAGACGGTGCCGCGCCTATATCGCGTTGTGCGCTCGGGCGCCCGTTACGAGAGGACGCTTGAATTGTTGCGATACGCGAAGGAGCTTCGGCCGGAAGGGGTGACGAAGTCCGGGGTGATGGTGGGGCTCGGCGAGGAGACGCACGAGTTGCTCGAAGTTTTTCGCGATCTCGCTGGCGTAGGCTGCGACATCTTGACGATTGGCCAATACCTGCGGCCTTCGCGCGATCACCTGCCGATGACTCGCCTTTACACGCCGCGCGAATTCGCCGAGCTGAAGAACGAGGCGCTGAAGATGGGCTTCCGGCATGTGGAGTCGGGGCCGCTGGTGCGGTCGAGCTATCACGCGCACGAGCAGGCGGCATCGGTAACAACAGCTGCCGTTGTCTGAAGTGCGCATTCCCGGCGTGACGCCGCTCGCGAGTTGTAGAATAACCGTTGGAAATTTCGTGCAGCGAGGGCAAGTTCGAATGGCATCGTTTATGGACGGCAATCCGGCACTCAAGGGACTTTCGGGCGATCTGAAGCGGCGCATGGACCAGTCGGTGGCTGACTTTCAGGCCAACCTGGCCGCTACGCGCACGGGCCGCGCCAGCGTGCACATGCTCGACCAGGTGAAGGTGGACTACTACGGCACGCCGACTCCCATCAATCAGATGGCGCAGGTTTCGGCGCCGGAGCCACAGCTGATTGTGATCTCGCCCTGGGATCCGTCGATTGCAAAGGAGATCGAGAAGGCCATTCAAGCTGCCGATCTCGGCTTCAATCCCATCTCCGACGGCAAGGTGATCCGCATTCCCGTTCCCCCCATGACCGAGGAGCGCCGCCGCGACGTTTGCAAACACTTGAACAAGGTGCTCGAAGAGCATCGGACAGCGGTTAGAAATGTTCGGCGCGACGGCAACGATGCTCTGAAGAAGCTGACGAAGGATAAGAAGATCAGCGAGGACGATGAAAAGCGCGCGCTCGAAGAGATCCAGAAGATGACCGACGGCGAGATACGCCGGATGGAAGAGCTCTCGCAGAAGAAGGAAGCGGAAGTGATGCAGGTGTGAGGACGCTTTTGCCTTAAGGCGTGCTCCCGCATGAATCCAGCAGCCGACGGGAAGGCTGGCAGTTTTCGTTCGAGGGCCCGATTGCAAAGCCGAGCGATACTAAGGAGGCTGCAGCGTGAGGCAAAGAGCGCATTGGATGGCTGCAGTTTCGTTGGGATTCTTGCTGCTTCTTCCCGCCTTTGCTCAAGAGCGGTCCCACGGAGTGTCGCTGCACATGCTTCCGAAGCGGGTGGCTGAGCTTTCAGGAGCACAGTGGGGTCTTTCGGTCGATTCCTCCGCCTATCTGACAACTGGAACGCACCGTTTAACTTTTCAATCTGCCGCGGACTTGCTTGGCTTCTTCCGGCAACAGAGCGCAGCGGTGCAGTCGAACGGTATTTGGGTCGTGACGACGAATCCCGACGCTTATTCTGGGGAGGAGAAGGCGCTTCTCGAAGAGGTGAAGTCGATGTGCCGCCGCGAGAGCATCCCGTTGTTCATCTGTCGCGCTTCTGAGCTGCCGAACGGATGGGCTCGCTTCGACAAGTAAGTTCTGGGAGTCGACCCGCGGCCTCCGACTCTACCCTTTGCCTCAAAGAGCGGCGGGCACGCCTATGCGGCAACTCGATCATTCTCCTGCCGGAGATGTTGCGGCTCGTCTTCCCATTTCGCCGGCACAAGAATGCGGTCGAGGCCAACCAGAGCGAGGATCCGCGTGACATGGCGCGACGGATGAACGACTGCAAATTCGTGGCCCGCATGGCGAGCGTCACAGTAGAGCGAAACAAGAGCAGCCAATCCAGCAGCATCGATGCGCTGGACGGATCTAATGTCGAGGAGTAAGGACTGAGAGCGAACGAGCGGCCTGAGGTCAGCGAGGAATGCCTGTTCCTGACCTCGGACGAGCTCACGGACGCCGCTGACGACTTCAATGGTTGAGCCAAGCATGGAATGATTCATAGCAAACTCCTTGCGCATGGTTGATGAATTGCGGATTGATTCGTTTTTCGATTGGCCTGCGCGTAGAAAGCCGCTGCAATCCTGCGGGTACTTGAAGTTCTAGCGCGCCGCGGCCAGCCGCCGGCGGTATGCTTCCATACTGACCTTCACGATCGTCCACACCAGTTGCAGGATGACGATTGCCGCGATCACTTCACAAGCGCGATAGAGATCGTGGTTGATCCGCGCCATACCCGCGGCGTGCGCAGCGTCGGCGGAATTCTTGAGCACGATCAGGACGTGGCCGGGCGCGGCCAATAGAACCAGCAGCGGGATCAGCCCCAGGGATTTCTTCACGAGGTGCTGTGCGAGATGCGGTCCCTGCCAGCGTTCCTGCAGCAGATCGACGATGCGCCACGTGAGCTCCACTGCGTTGAGCACAACGATGCACCAATAAAACGTCCACCACACCGACGCCAGCTGGTACGGCACGGCGTAGAGAACCACGACTCCCGGCCCCATCAACAGGAAGGGATAATGCGGCACCAGCAGCAGCCACGCCAACAGGATCCAGCCAAAGATCACTTCGATGACGGCTTGCGCATAGGACTTTGGCTTTTTCGCCTTTTCGAGTTGCGGATCGAAAGGCGTAACCGGTGTATTCGGCCAGTCGTTGCCCATCGTCGCACCCTGCACAAACTTCTCGGGGATCTTTGCGCCGCTCCGCTCCACGATCGCAAAGATCAGCGTGACAACCGCTGCATTGATGAAGAGCACCCACGGTAGCTGTGCCACGGCACCGAAGATCGCATCGGGGCCCTGCCCGCTCGACACAATCTCGACCGTCTTGACGATCGCGTAGATGACCGCGCACCAACCGATTGCCAATCGCAAAACAAACCAGTAGATGGGAAACAAAGCCGGGCCGACCAGATACTGCTGCTGCTGATAGCGCGCTGCCACGTGAAGCGGAGAGCCCAGCTGCTTGAGCCACGCCTCCATCTCAGCGTTGGTCAGCTTGCGGCCCAGCTCCGCTTCTTTGTCTTCGAGCTGGGCTTCGAGGTTCGCGCGCAGCTCGGCGACGATGTCGTCCTGGCGCAGCCAGGGCAGGTGCCGTCTTACGGATTGCAGATAACGTTCGAGCAGTTCCATATGCGTTCCTCGCGTCTCTACAGCAGGTTCTCGATTGCTGTGTTGATGTCGTTCCATTCCTTGAGCAGCCGCGCAAAGATCTCTTCGCCGTCGGGTGAGAGCTTGTAGAAACGCTTGTTGCGCTTCTCTTCCTCGCGCCACTCGCTGGTCAGCAGGCCTTGCGCCTCGAGCCGGCGAAGCAGCGGGTAGAGCGTGTTCTCGTCGATCTCCATGCCGCGGTTTGCCAACGCCTTGCGCAGTGTGTAGCCGTAGTGCTCCTGCCGGAGCTGAGCGAGCACCGCCAGCGTGAGGCAGCCCCGGCGGAGCTCGAGGCGAAGGTTTTCAAAGAGGTTCTCAGCAAGGGTCATGCTGTGCTCCAAACACCGTACATCAACTACTATATGACAAACAGTGTATGCTGTCAAGTACTTTTGTAGATTTTTTGTGCTATCGGGCTAGTCTGGCCCGACTGCAAGCAACTTCATCAAAATCAGTGCCAAACGAAGTCCTGGCTGTCTCCAGGAATTGACCAAGGCACCTTAGTTTTCTGCACAGCCCTTCCCTTTCCGAGTGCGATATACATAGTTCATTAGGCCCTGTCGTCCTGAGCCGGTCCCCCGGCACCCCAAAACCCTGCATTCCAGAAAGGCGATCCGAATGAGTCTCACTCGTCGTGAGTTTCTTCTGCGAGCCGGACAGACCGGCGGTTACGGTACAGCATTTGTTCTTATGCAGTCGCTCGGGCTTTTGCCCGTTCCTGAGGCCGCGGCGCAAGTCCCGCTGAAACTCGTGGATGGCCGCGGCACACGCGTCGTGATTCTGGGCGGAGGCATCGCCGGGCTGGTTGCCGCATACGAGTTAGGAAAGGCCGGCTGGTCGTGCACGCTTCTCGAAGCGCGGCATCGCGCCGGCGGCCGGAACTGGAGCGTGCGCAACGGTACGGTGGTGGAGTTTACCGACGGAACGCGCCAGACCTGCGAGTGGCAACCCGAGCACTACCTGAACGCCGGGCCGGCGCGGCTGCCCTCGACGCACCAAACGATGCTGAACTACTGCCACGAATTGGGCGTCGCACTGGAAGTTGAGGTGAACTCATCGCGCAGCGCGCTGATGCAGAGCGACAAGCTGAACGGCGGAAGCGCCGTCGCCGAGCGCCGCGTGGTCTACGACATGCGCGGGCACATCTCAGAATTGCTTGCCAAGAGCATCCGCAAAGGCGCGCTCGATGAGGAACTCGACAAGAACGATCGCGAGCGCATCGTCGAGTTTCTGCGCGAGTACGGAGACTTGAAACCCGATTTGCTCTTCAAAGGAACGTCGCGCGACGGTTACAAGAATCCCGACTACGGCGATTTGCCCGTGCCCGACCCGCTCGATCCGCTGCCGATGAATACGCTGCTCGACGCCAATCTCTGGTTTGGCACGCTGGTGGAAGATGTGCTTGAGTGGCAACCGACCATGTTTCAGCCGATCGGCGGAATGGACCGCATCCCCACTGCATTCGCCGCGCGGCTCGAGCCAGTCATTCGCTACGGCGCTGTTGTAACCGGCCTGCGCCAATCGTCGAGCGAAGTCACCGTCACCTACAACGACGGATCGGGAAGCCCGCAGACCGTCGTCGCTGACTACTGCATCTGCGCCATGCCGCTGACCATCGCGCGCACGCTCGACGCCGACTTCAGCCCGCAGATCCGCGCCATTCTCGACAAGGCCGCGTACGATCACGCCTACAAGATTGCATGGGAGTCTCCGCGCTTCTGGGAGAAGGAGTCGAACATCTACGGCGGCATCTCTTATCTGCAGCAGACTGTCGAGCTCGTCTGGTATCCGAGCGCGCGTCTGTTTTCAAACAACGGAATCATCATCGGCGGTTACAGCGTCGAGAACGGAACACCTTTCGGCAAGCTGCCGAATATGCAAGCCAAGCTCGATGCGTCACGCCGCTCCATTGAGCTGCTGCATCCCGGGCACGGGAAAGATCTCGCCAAGCCGATCTATGTCGGGTGGGGGCAGATCCCGTACAACCTCGGCTCGTGGATCAGTGAGGACATCCTCACGCAGGAGGTGCTGGGCACGCTGCAATCGCCCGATCGCCGCGTGTACTTTGCAGGCGACCATACCAGCCATCTGGTGGGCTGGCAGGAAGGCGCGGCGCAATCGGCCTGGCGCGTGGTGAACCAGCTTGGCGCGCGGGTGCAGAGTTAGGTGGCTCGATTCGACAATGTTCGGGCGCGTTGGGGCATTAAGCAATAGGAAAGGCCGCTTATCGCGGCCTTATCTAAGCTCTTTATTCTGTTGAGCAGAATGGTTGCGGGGGCTGGATTTGAACCAGCGACCTTTGGGTTATGAGCCCAACGAGCTACCGGGCTGCTCCACCCCGCAGATCCATCTTATCAATCTGATGAACCAGGGTCAATTGCGCGGAGCGGCATGAAGTGCGGTTGCAAAATTGCAAATTGGCGGGTCCGGCCGGGAGGATGTCTATTTGGGGCCGTCGATCTCGGGAGCGGAGTCGATTCCGTCGTCGCCTTCGACAGAGATGCGCAGAGACTTGAGGAAGTGCAAGTCGTTTTGAGTGAAGGTTCCGGCTTCGCCGGCTTCGTCAGTGCCCTCCTCATCCGAATCGTCTTTCTTGGATGAAGTGACCTCGTTCAGGCCGATTGTGGCTTCGAGCATCAGGAGAACATCGAATCCGTGCTTGCGAATGTCCTGGACAACTCCGGCGATTTGTTCACTTTCGATGACGGATTCGTGGATGGCCTCGCCCAGTTGCTGGATCAGTTCGCGCAGACGGGATGTCATTATTACCTCCAGGAGCGACCCATACACTCAAACGCTCGGGTTGCATCGCGGAATCTATACCTTACAGCCAATTCCGTTCGAGATCAACCGATGAGCGACGGGCGAAACGCGCAACGACGGACGCCACAAGCCACTGCTACCATCATAAACAACGGGATGAGAGCACGACTCATTGGGCGGGTGCTGGGCATCGGGGTGCGCGTAGCCGGGCGCGTAGCCGGACAGCACATCGGCGCTTCAGCGCCCACGGCAGGTACGGTCGCGCGGCGTCAGGCCGCAGCGGTGATCGCGAATGCTGCTTCGAGGCGAACTGCCGGGCAAACTGCAGTGCAAATTGCAGCTCAGGCGGGGCAAAACGCAACCCAAAGCGTCAGCGGAGTCGTGCGATCCTTTCGCAGGGTGGGCGGCATTCTGTGGCTTGAGGTCACAGGCGCTTTCTTCCTTTTGCCGGTGATCGTGTTTGCGCCGACGCTATGGAAGTCAGGAGCCAGCTACACTCACACCACGGATCACAGGACCTTCTGGGTGACTGCGGTGGTCGTGTCGGTCTTTCTCTATTTGAGCATCAGCTCATTTTGGCAGGCGCGGCGACGATAGGGCAGTTAGCTCTTTGCGGGCTCGCTGCGATTTGGCCGCGAAGCCGCCCACACGGCGACTCCGATTGCAGCCAATCCAAGCAACAGCCATGCAAATCCGCCGTTGCCGCCGCCATGCGCCAGGCGAAAACCGCCAAACCGAATCATTGCCAAAGAATTCAACCCTGCCGTCAACATAGCTCTCCTCCATCGGCGGGATTGGGGCCCGGCCGCATCAAAGAAGACCCGGAATTCGGGAGCAAGTTGTTCTCAGTTTTTCCGCAGGGCATCTTCGGGAGGTTTCCGCCACCACATCCTCGGCGCAAGCGCATAGTTCAGCTGGACCAGCACGATGGCGGCGATGCTGAGCCATGTGTGGATGAAGCAAAGGGCCGCACCACAGGCGTAGAGCGATTGGGCGATCGCGATGCGGCGGCAGATGCTGCCGCGCACCTCTTCCGGCGTGTCGGATTTCACGAGGTTGGCGCGCGTGGCGTAAGACCAGCTCCAGAAAAGCATGGCGCCGAGGACAAAGATGTTCAGCCAGTAAAAGCCGAGCGCGAGACGATAAGTGATGAACTCGGCAAGCAGCCTGGTGGTGAAGGGCAAGGTGGTGGTGGCAAAGAGAAACCCAAGATGAATCCAGGTGAGGTCGCGCGTGCCCTCGGCCAGGTGGTTGAGTTGCGTCTGCTGGCCGGACCAGAAGATGCCGAGGGTGAGAAAGCTCATGGCGTAGGTGATCCACTGCGGGGCGAGCGCACCAAGCGCCGCGAGCAGGGCGCTCTCGCTGCCGACCTGCGTGGCTGACGGAACGTGCAGGTCAAGCACCAGCAGCGTCATTGAAACGGCAAAGATGCCATCACTGAGCGCGGCGAGGCGATCGAGGTTGCGACCCTGGATGCGGTTGTAAAGTGTGGGCATCGGCGGCGGAGTGCCTCCTTATTCTTATGATCGCTGAGCCGGCGCCGTTTTGAAGGAACGAAAAGCCACGGCGCCAAGCAATACGATGACGAGAATCAGCGCGACCCACAAAAAGATTGGATGTTTTTCGGTGAAGGGACGCTCGTCGGGCCGCGCCTGCCAGTCGGGATTCGCAATTTCAGCTCCCAACTGGGCGGCAACCGGATTGTGCTGAAGAACGAAGAGCGTGGCGTAGTCGTACTGCGGCGATGCCAGTGCTGAGTCACCGTAATACAGCGTGTAAGAGGCGCCAGCGGCCGCGTCGAAGCAGAGATGGCGCTGGAGCATCTCGAGCCGCGCCGATGCAAGTTGTATCGGCGGGTCGTCGTGATTCTCAATGGTGATTGTCCATTTCGCCGCACTGTCGTAGTACACCTGCGGCGCATCGACGGCGAGGTGCTCCTCGTCGATGCGGTGACCATTCTGCACGGAGTGAATGCGGAGAATGTTGCCCGAGGTAGTGAAAGGTTGAGGCGGCTCAGTTGAATCGTCGGCGGAAGGCTTGGATTCCGGTGAAACGCTGATCTCGATATCACGGCTGAAGCTGGGCGGATTCTGACCGGGCACAATCACGAGGCGATCGACGGGAGTGTGCGCGGGCACTGTAAATTCGATGATCGTGTTGCGGTCGCTCAGCGTGCTCTGGGCCGACGTGGCCACAGTGACAAATTCCGGTTTGCTTTCGGGAAGACGCGTGATGGAGAGGCCGGTTACATCGTGCGGAGTGATGGGGCCGGCGATTTGGAAATGCAGAAAACGGAAATCCGACTCAGGCAGGTGAAGAACCGTGCTGCGGCCCAGGCGCTGCGAGGTGAGATCGAAGATAGTGAACGAGCCAAGCTTGGTTCGGGACGCGGCGGTCTGCGATTGGCTGCCGGAAACGGTCACCGCGGCGAGAAAATCGTGACCGGTAACTTTGAGCTGGAGATCGCTGTATTGACCGGAGGGCATCTTGGCATCGAAGACTGCTTGATTGCCGCTCACGCCGAGATTGAGCAGAGCGATCGTCTGATCGGTAGAAACGGTGGGACTGTCAGTGCGCACGACATAAGGCGTTTCGTTTGCGCCCTGATACAGGCGAAGATCGGCGAGTGCTGCGGAGGCGTGGGCGAAAACGGCTGGATCGACGATGAAGCAGGTTTGCCCGGCAGATTGCGCAGACATCTTAACCGGACGCTCGAAGTGAAAGTAGCGAATCTCCGGCGATGGAGCCGCCAGAAGCACGAGTGAGAGGGCAGCGAGGACTCTCATGAATCGCTTTCCTTCTGGCCGCGCAGGTTGAGCCAGTCGCGCTGGTAGACGTAGCTGACACCGAGAAGCAGCACGCCGAGGCCGATAAAGCTGAGGATGCGCAATCCGTGGTTGAGCTGTTCTGTATCGAGAAGAAACACTTTGGCAATTGTGGCGGCAAGCAGGATGAGCGCCTGCCAGCGCAGAAATGCGGATCGCCTGAGGAATCCGATGGAAAGAAGCACGCCGCCAAAGATCATGAACAGCGCCGAGTAGGAAAACTGCGCGTACATCCAGTAGTCGCGGAGGCGCCGGTAGTTGCCGGTCCAGCGCTGATACCACCAGTAGCTGTGAATCTCAAGACTGAAGGCCAGCAGGATGAGGAGATTGACTGCGAGCAAAGCAGCCGCCGCGAGAGTTCGCCAACGAATGATCGGTGCAGCGTCACCCAATGCGGCATCGCTCTCGTCGCGCGCGTTCTTCGCGAGCCAAGCAATGTAGGCGCACGCGGCAATCGCAACGCAATAGGTTCCGAACCGTTCATTGAAGATGGGGCGGCTTGCGGCGGGCGGATTGACAAGAATCAGCGCGCCTAGTCCGAGGATGGTGGAGATGAGCGCGAAAACTCGCAACAGCATCGATTGGACGCGGCGTGAGAGCCAAAGCAGGACGGCTCCTTCCACCAGCCAGCCGATTGTCATCCATCGCCCTTGGGTCTTGAGTGGAATTGCAATGGTAAGGAAGACGATGGCCGCAGTGAGGTGCAGTGCTGCGAGGGCCGGTGCGCCGCGCTGCAGAAAGCCGCTTTCCGGGAGCCGCATGAGCAGCAGATAAAACGCGGCAAAAGCGACAGCGAGCCACGGCGCGGCCCAATCGACCGCTAAGGGATTCAACAACGAGTAAAAGGCAAAAAAGCCCAGCCCTGCGTTGGCGACCGGAAGCGCGAACGAGGCGAGCCCGTCCCATGGCCGAAACTGCTCGCCGGGCGCGAGCACGATCTTGATGAGGCGTGGCGCGAGCGCAAAAGACAGGAAGAAGCAACAAAGGAAGAGCGCGGTGCGCGGCGCCTGATCCTGCGTATAGAACGAGGACCACCAGGCGAAGATGAACAACGCGGTGCCCACGAACGAAACGAACAGCAGGCGCGACCAGGGACGCAAGACGACCAGGACGAGCACCGCGAGATCGAGCATGAGCAGGTAAGTGAAGAGCGTGACCTCGTGGTTGCCGCCAGTAGAGACCAGCAAGGGCGTGCTGAGGCCGCCGGCGATGGCGTAGAGCGCGAGCAACTCCGCGTCCTGGATCCACGCCACGTAGCCGTTAAAGGCGGTAACTGCAATCATGGCGGCGAAGGCTGCGCTGGCGGGGACGAGCCCGTAGAGCTGGAATGCGGCCCAAAGAGAGAGATAGAGCGTGCCGCTGCCAATGGCCTTGAGCGAGAAGGAGAATACGGCGAAACCGCGATGGTGAAAACGCTCGGACCACACGATGAGAGCCGCGCCGGCGAGGAGCCCGATGATCACGCGACCGAGCGGCCCGACCCAGTGGTTGTCAAAGGCGAGCTTGAGAAACCACGCCACGCCGATGAGCACGGCCAGAATGCCGATGCGATTGAACCATTGCGAGCCGATGCGGTTTTCAAGCGAGCGCGCGTCGGTTGTTGGCGCGGGCTCGATGCTGTGAAATAACGGCGCGGTGACTGGCGCGGGGGGCGATGCTGGTGGTGGAGTTGGAGCGGATGGACCTGGCGCGGATGGAGTTGGTGGCGGAGTTGCAGCCGGGACTGGCTGAGGGGCCAGCGTAGGTGCGACCGGTGGGGCGGGTGCGTAGGCGGCTTCAGCGCGCGGCGGCGGCACAAGTGCACGGGGTTGGTCGGCAAGCTTGTGCAGCCGCTCCTCCAGATCGCGGATGCGGTCCAAGAGCGAAGCCATCTCCGCGCGCAGTTCGCGGGCGCGGGAGTTCACCGTCACGAGCGCGATGATGGGGAGCGCGATGAGCGCGAGAGGAACCAGGACAAGTAGGAAGGCAAAAGATTCCATGGCAGAAGGTTGCCGGAATTATAGTCCCAGTTGGGACCGAGGAGATGAATAAGAGGTTGGCCGGTCAGCGCCTTGGCGCCGGGTCCTTGCGCATGAAGTGCCAGATGCCGATTGCGAAGGCCAGAAGGCCGAGACCATAGGCGATGATGGCCAGCTCGCCGCGGTGCAACTGCCAGCCCTTCCATATGGCGACAGCGGCGGCCAGCAGCATCACCATGCCTCTGATACGGTTCATGCGCGCGGCCTTTGCCTCAGGTTCATTGCCCTACATCCTAATCCCTGGCACGCGCCGTTGACCCCGCGAACGGCGAGTGCCTATCGTGAGAAGGTAGATAAGGCAGCGAAAGGATTCCCATGTCGACAACAGCATCTCCGGTTGCAGCCCTGAAGAAGACCGCACTCAACGCGACGCATCGCACACTCAAGGCCAAGATGGTGGACTTCGGCGGCTGGGACATGCCGGTGGAATATCCGTGTCCGGGTGGTGGATTGATTGCCGAGCACATCGCGGTTCGCACCGCGGTCGGGCTGTTCGACGTGAGCCACATGGGCGAGATCCAGTTTCGCGGACCGGGCTCGCTCGCGGCGGTGCAGCAGATCACGATGAACGATGCGTCGAAGCTCGCCGACGGGCAGGCGCACTACTCGGCGCTGCTCACGCCTGCGGGTGCGTTCGTCGATGACATCCTGGTCCACCGGCTTGGCGCCAACGACTACCTGCTCGTGGTGAACGCAGGGACGACCGAGAAGGACTTCGCGTGGATGAAGCAGCAGGTCGGCGGATATCCCGGAATTCATTTGAGCAACTACTCCAGCTACTACTCGCAACTGGCGCTGCAGGGGCCGCGCGCGCTGGAAACGCTTGCCAAGCTGACCAAAGTGGATCTGGCGGCGATCAAGAACTACTGGTTCACGTGGGGAACGGTTGCAGGAATTCCCAACGTGATGATCGCGCGCACGGGCTACAGCGGCGAAGACGGGTTCGAGGTCTACATTCCGGCCGACGAGGCGACGACGGTAAAGATGTGGAATGCGCTGCTGGATGCGGGCGCGGAGTTCGGCATTCGCCCGTGCGGGTTGGGCGCGCGCAACACGCTGCGACTGGAAGCGGGAATGAGCCTTTACGGCCACGAGATCTCGGAGGAGATCAACGTGCTTGAGGCCGGGCTCAATCGTTGGCTGAAGCTGGACAAGGGTCCATTCATTGGACGTGATGCATTGTTGGCAGTGCAGGCAACGGGTGGGCCAAAGAGAAAAATCGTCGGGCTCGAGATGGTGGAACGGGGCATCGCGCGCGACGGGTACTCCGTGCTTTCATTTTCTGGAGAAGTGATTGGCGCGGTGACTTCCGGCTCGCCCGCGCCGTTCTTGAAGACAAACATCGCCATGGCGCTGGTGCCGACGGACGTTGCCGAGGCAGGCAGCGATGTGCTGGTCGACGTGCGTGGCAACCGCGTTCGCGCCAAGCAGGTGCCACTGCCCTTCTATAAGCGGCCCAAAAAGCCATAGCCAGAAAGGCGCGACAAGCCTGCGTCGCAGTATCCAATGCGGAGGGAGGCTTTTGACGGTCGAACCGGCTTACAGCCTATTGACAGTTATCGGATCGATGAACACGCAACTGATCGGCCCTTCGTCGGTTCTGCAGCAGAAAATCGTGTGGCCGAAAATTGTGAATTCAATGCAATTGGTCTCGCCGTTTACGCGCTGGGCGGCGGTGGCCAGGAATTCCTTCACCGGAACGGGCTTCCATTTACCGCCGCCGCTTCGCCGCAGCCGCTTCAGTGCAGCTGCCACAAAGGCGACTTCCCCGGGTGGCAGAGCATTCTTCTCCGAGCAAGGCGCCATGTCGAGTCCGACGACGATGCCGCGTTCGATCACGGCCTGGACATGGCGATCGCAACAAGGCGACTTGAAGAAGCCGACCTCGACCTTGGCTTTGGCCGCACGGCTGAGAGATTCGGCATCGAGATATTGCAACGAGGGCAGAAGCTGAAACTCCGGCACGCGGACCGACACGTCTGTCGCGTAACGAAGCTTGAATGACCGGGCAGAACTCTGACTTGATTTGGCCATGTTGACCTCCGCGCAGATCATACCACGCGGCCAGCACGCCCTTACGAAACGGCCTGGGCATTTGCACTCGTGAACCGTGCTGGTTCGCGTACCATCCGAAGAAGGCTTGACCCCTCGACGAACTATGGCAGGCACAGCTCCCATATCCGCAACCATCGAGCCTTCCGCTCCGGCTCCGCTCTGCGGCTCGGTCCTCGTCCTCATTCAATTTGACGTGTGCGAAGAATTACGCCTCGACCAGTTGCAGCAGGCGGTGGACGCACGCACCGTGCAACAACCAAAAATCAAACACTCCGTGCCGGCCTACGTGCGCTACCAGCGGCCGCCGGTGGTTGGCCCGCTCGATCCGCTGGTGCTGAGCGGCGGCGAGCGTCTTGAGGGCGAGATCAAGTATTACGACTACGGCGTGGTCAGCGTGATTTATCAGCTCGCGTTCTCGGGCGACTGGCAGAACCTGGTGCAACTGGCCAGCCGCTGGGTGTGGGACGTCGACTTTGCCGCTCGCGTTGAGCCGATCGTGCGCCAGCGGCTGGAGCGCAATCCGGGCGCGATGATCAAGCCGTATTCGCGCTGGCTGAGCGAAGACTACTTCATCTTCCACGTGCGCACGGAAGACGAGGCCGAATCGGCGTCGGATTTGACGCGCGACCACGGGCTGGAGATTGCGCAAATCGTGCGCGGCGACCGGCAACGCCTGTCGACTGGTGAATGCAGCGAGGTGATGCAGTCGCGCATTTCCTACTACGAGAACGACCTCGCCGTGATCGGCTGGAACGCCGCTTTCCTTTACGACACGAATGCCGGCGCGGAGACGGCGATTCAACTGCTGGAGTACGCCAACTCGCAGCTGCTCGAGTTCCGCCACTACGATGAACTGCTCACCGGGATCCTCGACAATGTGTACGACTCGCTGGAGCAGAAGAAAGGATTTCCGGTGCGCTGGCGCATGGCGCGGTCCGCGACGCGGCTGCACACGGTGCTGCTGGATATTGCGGAGCTGACCGAGCGCGCCGACAACTCCATCAAATTTCTGAGCGACATGTTTGCCGCGCGACTTTACCGGCTGGCCGCGGCGAAGGTGGGCGTGCCCGACTACAAAGACCTCGTCGCGCAAAAACTGAAAACGGCAGAGGACCTTTACCATGACATGATCGAGCAGTTTAACCAGGCGCGCGGATTCTTTCTGGAAGCCGTCGTGGTGCTGATCCTGCTCATCGAGCTGGTCTATCTTTTCTTCGACAAGGTGGTGTGAAAACAGGGAGTCAGCGGGTCAGCAAAGTCAGCGGAGCGGCAGAGCAATCTGGGTCGCTGGTGTTTTGCCGATCCTTATGCCCCAGCCCCCGCCCCCTATCTCTGTAAGCAAATGGGGCATTTTCAGTGGTTTAGCGAGTGCTCTGCACCGCAAATCCGTTACTCTGCGTGGGCTGCCTGCAGATATTTGCAGCGTAAGGAGTTACGGGCACCAGCAGCGAAGCGAGAGGTGTTCGCCGCGCTAGCCGAGTTCGCTTCAGCGACCGGCGGCTTCTTCAGCACACAATTCCAGTCTGGCGATTGCGGAGAAATAACCTGCAATGTTGGCGAAATCTTTATTTCGCTTGGGACGAGGGAGATGCGGGGAGTTTTGAGGCTTCAAGGGATTGACCTTTCTATTGCGGGTCGACCTCGTTGGCGGCCTTCAATTCCGCGTCGGCCGAGGCGGTATCGCCGAGATCCTTAAGGTTGCAACATCGGCGCAAGTTGATGCAAGGGAGAAGTGGGGCTCGATTGGGGCGGGCCCGGAAGCGCAGGTTTTCGTAACGGCTTGAGATTTCTTGCCGACCGGAGGGAACTTGAATGGGGTACGCGCGGGCCGATAGAATTCGTCCACTCCCCGCGGCTTCGCAGAATGGAAAAACAATAGTTGATCGTGCGCGCCCTGAGTGCCGGATTGGTGCGCACGGTTGATGCGTGGACGGGCGGGGCACGCGAACGGAAGAGTAACGACGAGTGGAGGGCCGAATGGCCAGATTTCTTTTTACGATGCTTCCCGCGAACGACCTTGGCCTGCCCACGCGCATGGTCCCCATTGCGCGCGCGCTTGCGGATCGCGGACATGAGGTGGCGGTGTTCAATCCCGCGCCCGCGCCGCAGAAGCTGATTGGCGAAGCGGGATTGACGAGCCTCCCGATGCCGGCGCGGCCGATGCCCGAGCCCGCAATGGACCTGACGATGGTGGCCGAGGGATGGGACGTGGAGCACTTTTTTGGCGGCGTGTATTTGAGCGAAGCGTATGTGCGCGGAGCCGTCGCTGTGTATGTGGAACTGGTGCGCGACTATGCGCCGGATGTGGTGGTGGATTCGTTTGAGCCAATCGCATGCCTGGCGGCACGGATTGCGAAGACGCCGCTGGCGACTGTACTGCAGGGAAATAGTCATCCTGCAAGCCGCGGCTTTACGTGGTGGGAGGACGAGCGGCCTGCGAATTTGCCGAGCGGCGCGGCGTTCTTCAGTTCGGTTGCGCAGGAGTATGGGCTGGCGCCGGTGAAGCGGGTTGTGGATTTGCTGGCGGGAGATTTGTCGCTGATTGTGGGAACGCCGGAGTCGGATCCGGTGGCGGCGGATGCGGATGTAACGTATATCGGGCCGATGGTGTTTTTGCGCGGCGATGCGGAGTTGCCGGCGTGGGTGAAGGAACTGGGCGGAAGAGACGGCGACGGGCGCAAGCGGCCGCTCATCTGGGTGTATTCGGGTAATCCGCGCTACTTTACGTCGGCCACGCCGGTGGATTCGATTGTGGTGATTCGCGCGGCGATTGCGGCGCTGGCTGACGAGCCGGTGGATGTGGTGTTGACGACGGGCTACCAGGAGCTGCCCGAGGAGTTTGCAACGCTGCCGAAGAATTTTCGCCACGCGGCGTATGTGCCGGGGCCGCTGATGGCGGAGCGATGCGACCTGATCGTGTTTCACGGCGGGCACAGCTCGGTGATGACGTGCCTGAAGGCGGGAACGCCGGCGGTGATTATCCCGACGATTACCGAGCGCGTGAGCAATGCGCGACGGCTGGCGGCGCTGGGCATGGGCGAAGTGGTAATGCCGGTGACGGATGCGGATGGAGAGAAGCGCGTGGACGTGGCGGAGTTCAGCGCGAAGGTGAAGCGCGTGCTGAGCGAGCCGCGGTATCGCGAGACGGCGCGGCGCGAGGCGGAATCGACGAAGAAGTACGGTGGGGCGAATGCGGCGGCGGAAAAGCTGGAGGCGTTTGCAGCGCGGCGATGAGATGAATTGACTTGCAATTCAATGGCGGCTCCATAACAATCCGAAGTACCGAGCTTCGGAGATTTGGGGTCTTCGAGGTTGGTGCCTCTCCCAATTATTTAGAGTCAAGCGGCGCGGCAGTGGCCGACTAAGCCTCGCGCCTGCCGGATGGAGTTATGTGATGGGGACATTTTCGTGGCAGACATGGAACAGCGGACCATTCAGCATTGAGCGCAAGCCGGGGACGACGGCGAGCACGGTGGTGTTGCGTTTCTGCGGACCATTTACGGTGCGGGACGCCTACACAAGCATGCCGACGCTGGCGCTGAACAAGGCGCTGGAGCTGGATGCGGAGGGCGGGGCGACCGTCACGAAACACATCCTGGACATGACCGCGTGCCCGACGATCGACTCGACCGGGCTTGGCGTGCTGGCGACACACCTGGTGCGCTGCCAGAAAAGAGGCGTGAAGCTGGTGGTGGCTGGACCGAGCTCACGCGTGCGCGAGGTCTTCAAAATTACGAACATGGACACCGTGATCCCGCTGTTGGCGACGGTGGAAGAGGCGGAAGCCAGGTAAGAGATCAGAGAACAGAGACCAGAGATCGAGGAACGGGGTTCGGCAGCTAGTAAGGTGAATCCGAAATTCGTTACATAAAGAAAAGGCCGTAAATGCAGATCCTTCGACTCAGCTTGGCGCAAATGCGCGCCAAACTTCGCTAGGGATCACCGTTCATTTATTTTGCGAATTTCGAAGTCAGTTTACCAGGCCGCTGACCGCATGAATTCGTTCCTCCGTGGTTCCTGGCTTCCCACCCTTTCGCCAGAAAAAGGCGAAAGGATGGGGCACGGAATAAATTGAAAATCACGCGACCAGAGACCTAGTTGGCGGAGACAGGGTTGCCGTTGATGAATGTCTGGAGGAGAGCTCCGGCGGAGCTGACGGCGACGAGATTTGCGGGCTGACCAACTGCGATGCGGCCGGCGCGATCGCCGAAGCCGGTGAAGGCCGCGGGGTTGGCGGTGAGCAGGGGCAACGCCTGATCGACCGTTGCGCCGGTGAATTTGAGACAGTTGACGAGGGCTCGATCGAGCGTGAGCACGCTGCCGGCGAGCACGCCGTCGCGCATGGCGCGGCCGTCGGCGACCTGAACGGCGAAACCGCCGAGCTGATACTCGCCATCGGGCATGCCGGCGGCGCTCATGGCATCGGTGACGAGAATGGCGCGCGTGGGCCCTTTGGCGCGCCACCAGAGCAACGCCATCTCAGGCGTAGAGTGGATGCCATCACAGATGAGCTCTGCGTAGACCGAATCGTCAGTGAGGACGACACCGAGAATGCCGGGTTCGCGATGGTCGAGCGGGCGCATGGCATTGAAAGTGTGCGTGGCGCTGCCGGCGCCGGCTGCGATGGTGGCGCGGGTTTCAGCGGCTGTGGCGTTGGAGTGGCCGACGGAGACGCGGACACCGCGCTCGGTGGCGTGGGCGGCGAGCGCGGCTGCGCCGGGCAATTCAGGCGCAAGCGTGAGCAGGCGGACGCGGCCTTCGGCGGCGTCGAACATTTTGTCGAAGGTGGCGATGCTGGGCTCGAGGAGATACTCGGGAGGATGCACGCCGCGCTTTGAGTGCGAGAGAAACGGGCCCTCTAGATGAATGCCAAGCGGGCGGGCCGAGCCGTTCGACGGCGGCTGCGCGATGAGTTTGCCGAGGCCCTCGAGCGAGCGCAGGGTCGCATCGAGCGGAGCGGTGACGGTGGTGGCAAGAAAACTTCCCGTGCCGCGCGAGGCGAGGAAATTGCCGACGGCGGCAAGGGCCTGGGGCGTGGCTTCCATGACGTCGTGGCCCGCGGCGCCATGTATATGGATGTCGAAGAATGCGGGAGCAAGCGTGGCGCCGGGAAAGTTGCGGATGTTCGCGCCGGTGGGTAGTGGGGCGGCTTCGCGAGTGGAGATGGCGGAGATGCGGCCGTCTTCAAGAGTGATGACGGGATGAGGAAGGAGCGTCGCTCCATCGAAAAGTGCTTCAGCGGTGAGAATCGTCGGCATACAAGAAAGAGACTTTCATTTATTATCGCGCGGCACGCGGAAAAATTATCTGAAGTTGAACGGCGGAGCGAGAATTGGTTATAGAAATCCGGCTGCACGCATCCTGGAGCGTCCCGCAGGGGCTATTGATTCCTGCATAAGAAATGTCCCACGGCAGAACCAGAGAAGGTGTGGTCCTGTTGAGTTTTGTCTGAGGCCGCCGCGTCCTGGGGGTCGCGTCGATTTGAATGACGCGGCTTCGGTATACAGCATCTCTGGTTTTGCTATAGCGCCGTCCCTCCGGGACTCCGGAGAATAATTGTCGAATCTGCTTTCCCCACGCTGAAGCGCGGGGCTAACGAACACTGCGCCTCCGGCGCGTCTGTTTGTCAGAGCATCACTTTTGCCGCTTCCAATAAAGCCCGCGCGCTTCTTCTGCTCTCTTTATCGGCCCGGCTAGAGTCATGCCATTATTACAAAGCCCCTCAGCACGAGTTATTCAGCAAGCTGAGAATTCGAGCCATTTCAAAGCCAGGTTCATGCAACCGATTTTCGAGTTGCCGGAAAAATGGTTGAAGCTCGAAGGCGCCTGCTTCGAGCTTCGTGAGTTGGTGATGCTCCTGCTGACTAAGGCGCCGGAGCGAATTTGCTTACCGGATGCGTCAGAACTGCAGCTTCAGTGAGAATTCAATTTCGCGGCCGGGATTCGATCCATCCATCATCCCGTAGACGCCGACCGTGCCGTAACCGCCGCCGTTAGGGCCGGTGGTGCGGACGCCGGTGCAGTATTCGCACGAGCTGTAGTTGTCATCCCACGTATTCGGAATGCTGAAAATCGGCGTGTTGGTCAAGTTCATGAACTGGGCCATGAAGTTCATGTTCACACTTTCAGTGATCGGAAAGACTTTGCCCAGGTTAAGGTCGGCTGTCTTGAGACTGGGGCCGCGCAGCGAACCCACCTGGCAGTTGCCGAATTGACCGTCGGCCTGGTCGCTGACCGCACCGGGGTTGAGGTTAAGCACGCCAATGCTGGAGCCAATTTGTGCCGTTTGCAGGTTCTGGCCGAAACCGGCATAGGCTGAACCGCCGTTGCAATCGGCGCGAGGCACATAAGACGGTGCCGTGAGGTTTGAGGCAGCGGCAGGGTTGAATGAGCCCATCCACTCGCCGGCATACGGAGTGACTGCGAATCCGGAGCGGAAAGTGGTGTCGACCGCGAGATTCCAGCCGCCGATGACTTCATCGAACCCCTTGGGAACGTCGGCGCCGAACATTTTGCCTCTGCCAAAAGGCAGGTTGTAGATTGCGTAACCGTTAAATGCGGATGCTGCGTCAATGGTGCACTTGCCGTAGTCGCCCATTGGGTTGTACTCGTTCTGGAAGAAGTTTCCGCCGCCCTCGTTCTGCTGTTCGCCGATTCCTTCTTCATCGCCATAGGAGCCGAAGTAACCCAGAGAATTGCTGAGACACTTCGACCAGGTGTAGTTCGCCTGGAAGTTGAGGCCGTGGAAGCTTCTCTGCGCCACGGTAATTTCCATCGCCTGGAATCTGGAGACGGCGCTGGAGCCATTGAAGCGCGCCTGGCCCACGCCCGCAGCCACGAGCTTCTGCATATATGGACCTGGAGCAACGGCAGGTACAGTCACGTAATCCGGGACTGCCGAAGTTCCAACGTTGACCTGTTGCGTTCCGGAGGTAAGAACCTTCTGGTTGAACCAGAAGATGTCGGACATGTGATCGTCCTTGTCGGCCACGTATCCGATGGAGGCGGTGAGGTTGTTGTGGAACTGATGCTGCACTGTGAGGTTCCACTGCTGGTTCATGGCCGGCCGCAGGTTTGGATCGGTTGCGTGAGTCGTCTCTCCGCTGATGCAGGACGGAGCAAGTGCTTCGAGCAGAGCCGTGGTGCAGGAAGCTTGATAGGGCGCATAGCCGTCGCTCAGGGTGTACGCGGGATAGTTGGAGATCGGCAGGTTGGTCTGGCTGATGGTGATGGAATTGGGAGGATTGATCACGGCCATGTTGCTGATGCCGTTGCCTTCCATGAACGAGGAGATGTCGTAGGCTCCGCGCAATACCGTGTGAGGCGCGAAGGTGGGTTGCCATGCAAAG
This sequence comes from uncultured Acidobacteriaceae bacterium, assembly GCA_963834565.1. Classification (GTDB taxonomy): domain Bacteria; phylum Acidobacteriota; class Terriglobia; order Terriglobales; family Acidobacteriaceae; genus Telmatobacter. The sequence continues at coordinate 695,284 of CAWICF010000001.1, forward strand.
CCGAAGCGCGGCTGAATGTCGCCGATGCCGTAGTAGGTGTTGTAATTTGTGCCGATCTCGGGCGTTCCCGTGACCAGGTCAAAGTTGATGTTGTTTTTTTGGTTTCTGTCGCCGCGCGGTGTATTTACCTCGTAGCGTACGCCCATGTTCAAAGTGAGCGTGGGGCTTGCCTGGTAGTTGTCCTGCACAAAGCCACCGATGAGGCTGTTGACGAGGTGGAAGTGGATGGGCTGGCCTACGCCAACCGATGAAGGCAGGCCGAGCAGAAAGTCGGCGTAGGGCATGCCGCCGGAAGCTCCGGAATTGTTGGTGTATTGCCCGCTGAAGGACCACGAGCCGGCTTCGCCATTGTTGCCTGCGTAGGTATCGTTCATGTCGTAGTGCAGGTACTGGAAGCCGCCGTGGATCGAGTGACGTCCATGGGTCCAGGTGAGCGAGTCTTCGATTTCATTGGTGGTGTCGTGGAAGACCTCGGGACCGTCGCTGCCGCCCACCGTTCCGTAGCCCATGGCGATCGAGGGCAGAACATTGACCGGAACATCGGCAAGTCCGATCGTCGTATTGATATTGCCGCTCACAGCGGAGGTATAAATCTGGTCGTTAGCAGGGAAGATCTGCGTGCCCAAGCGGAGATCGTTGATGAGCGTTGGGGTAATTGTGCGCACATAATCCACAACGATATTCTTCAGCGGATACTGGCGCTCAAGGTTCGGCGAAAGCACATCAGTGCCGTTGCTTTGGACCACCTGAGTGTACATCTGGGTGTAACGGCCCATGATGTGATCGGCCTGAGTCGGCTGCCAGTCGATTTTGAGATCGCCCTGGGAGTTATGCGTGTAGCCGCTTGTGAAATAGTTCAGTGTCGATACCTGGTTCTGGAAGGAAGAAAGTGCAACGAGAGCCTTGGCTACTGGATCGACCGAGGCTACCGGAATCTGGTCGTAAGGAATGATCTGGCGTGCGCCATAGGCCGTGCCGGAGGCAGGCATATAGAGCTGACCGCCGCCGACGCAAGCGCCCGCGCTGTTGAAGCTTCCACCTGCTGAGGTACAGAACCAACCGAGATCGTAGACCGATGAGCTGACTTTGCCTGTGCCCGGAGTGTAGAAGCTTGCGCTTGGCACCAGCGTATTCTGATTTGCGGTTCTGGGCTGGTTGAAGATTGAGGTCTCTTCGTCGGCGAAGAAGAACAGCTTGTTCCTGATGATCGGTCCGCCAATGGTGCCGCCGAATTCATTCCATTGCAAAACAGGGCGCGGCTGCGTGGTCGCAGTGCCGTAGCCGCTGACGAAGGCCACCGCCTTGTCCTGCCACGTATTGGCATCGAGATCGGTATTGCGGACGTACTCGTAGAGATTGCCGTGGAACTTGTTGGTTCCCGACTTCATCGACTCGACGATCACGCCACCCACATAGTTGCCGTAGTCGGCTGCCGCGTTGCTGACGATCATATTGACTTCCTGCACAGCGTCGGGAGCGGGCACGTAGGCGACGTCGTCATTGTCCGGCTGGTTGACGTCCATCCCGTCGAGCATATAGTTGTTGTCCTGCTCGCGCGCGCCATTGACGTACGGACGGCCTGTGCCGAACGTGGTCTGCGGCGACTGGAAGGCAAAAATATTTGCACTCAGCACGCCCGGGGCGAACAGCGACAACTCATTCAGGTCGCGCGATGCCAGCGGCAGAGACGTAGCGACGTCAGCGTCGATGAGCGTGCCGACCTCAGTGGAGCCGGTCTGAAGGAGCGGCGGGAGATCGCTGACGGTGACGGTCTGGTTGACCATGCCGACCTTCAGTTGAAAGTCGACGCGGGCCACCTGATTCAGAACGAGTGTGAATGGTTTGCGGACCTCCGAGTTGAAACCTTCCGCTTCAACCTTCAGCTGGATCTGGCCAACTGAAACGGTAGGAAACTCGTAGAGACCGGCGGTCGTGGTCTTGGTGGTCCACGTGGTCGACTGGTCGACGTTGATCGCCGTCACCGTCGCATTCTGTACCGCTGCCCCCGAAGCATCGGTAACGAGGCCGGTAATGGATCCGGCAGACTGCTGCGCTCCCGCTGTCAACGCAAGTCCAAATAGAATTACGAAGACCGAAGCGGCGCAGACCGTAATCAGCAACATCCGATGAGTTAGCTTCACTGGAAATTCCTCCTTATTGAGTCAAGGTTCTGGTTGATGCTTCGACCTGGAAGCGTTCCTCAAAACATCCACAACATGCCGCACTGGTGCGGCCGTCGATGCAGCGGCAACGCAACTAGTACTGTGTTGGCCGCGCGACTGGCGAGTACAACTCAGAACCGATCTTGCGAGAATCTGAGCAGCCAGCACCCAGAAATGACACTCTCGATCACATTGCCGGAAAACGCGCAATCATCGATGCGAGGGATACTAACGCAGAGATTCCGCAAAATGCAAGAGGAAAAATGAAATATTTTAGGTGATATGATCAGTTTTGTGATCACTGAATTCGTATATGGGCTCAAATGCTTGCGAATCTAGGACCTGAGTCCGAGTGAAAATGGCCGGCATCCCGGGAGGTGCATTCAGGCCGGCACGGATAAACGCTTCGACAGGACGTCACATTATTGAGATCTCGAAAAGTGTAGGTGGTGCAGCATACATCTATGAAAATGAATATCTTATTTGGATTCAACATCGGCGGGACCTGGGAGCCCAGGCTCACTAAGCACCGATCGAGTCACTGTCCAACGGGGCCTGTCTCCAAGTTATGAAGCTCCATCTCGGCCAATACAAGAGCGCTGGGGCCTGTGATTTTGAACACGAAATCGGCGTGTGAATGACCTATATTGATCAGTTAATAATCTTTTGATCAATTAATTGCATGTTTTATCTCGATATGCTATAAACACTCGAATTGTGTTCCGCTCGTCTAATGAATCAGGACGCGCGGTTACGCTGAACGATATAAGGCAAAGGATTCATTTCTTAACGATTTATACCCTGTGAGCTTTGGCGAGGTGAGTGAGGCATCAAAGCAGTTTTTTGCGCCAATGAATCGGTAGGGGGCAAGCAAAACGGGAACATGCAGGAGCTCTGGTTGGAAGCAATGACGAGTTCTGTCTTTTTTGAGTTATGCGTAGAGTCAATGGATGCGGGTCGCGCGGCTCAGGCTGCAGGGGCGGATCGGATTGAATTGTGTTCGCAGCTCGATCGCGGCGGAGTAACGCCGAGCGCAGAGCTGAAAGCCGGACATTTGAGTTCGCTGACCATTCCTGTTTATGTGCTGATTCGACCGCGCAGCGGAGATTTTTGTTATTCCGCGGAAGAATTCGACTTGATGCGGCGGCAGGTTGAACAGGCCCAAGAGGCGGGAGCCGGAGGCATTGCTGTCGGCGTGCTGCATAAGAATGGTCGCGTGGATGTGGAGCGAACGCGCGCGCTTGTTGAATTGTCGCGGCCGCTGGCGGTGACTTTTCATCGGGCATTCGATGAGGCCAAGGATCTTGAGGAAGCTCTGGAGCATGTGATCGAATCCGGCGCCGACAATCTGCTGACATCGGGAGGCGCATCGGATGTGCTGAGCGGCGCGGAGTTCATCAAGACGCTTCGCGATCAGGCGGGCGAGCGGATTCATATCATCGCGGGCGGCGGGCTGCGGCTGGAGAGTCTTGTGGAAGTGGTGCGGCGCGCCGGCATTTATTCGCTGCACGGATCGCTGACCCGCAAGAACGGCCATCACGCGAACGGCAACGGCAGCTCGCTGGAGTCGGATGTGCGCGAAGCGATCAGGCTGCTGAATGCCGAGTATTCCGCAGCGCTGGCTCCAACTTTGAAGAATTGAACTGGCGCGAAGAAGCCTTGTTGCGCTTCGCGTTTAGAGCGCTTCTCCTTCCGATGTAGCCCTTGTGAATTCAGATCAAGGTGGCGCTTCCTGAAGGGAACCGCCACTTCAGCTCGTGGTTTCGGTATTTAGCAGAAGGAGAAGTGCTGCAGGGTCAGACACGAAGCACGGTGATTCCCTGGCGCTCGAAGGGCGCCACAGCTTCTGCCGCTGCGCCTTGGTCGGTAATGAGCACGTGAATTTCGCTGGCGGCGCAGACGATGGCGGGGCTTACCTTGCCGAGTTTGCTGGAGTCGGCGGCAACGATGACCTGTTTGGCCTGCTTGATCATCTTCTTGTAGACGAGCGCCTCATCGGTCTCAAGCGTGGTGGCGCCGCGCTCGGCGTCGAGACCCGTCACGCTGAGAAAAATCTTGTCCATGTAGACGTCGTCGAGGAAATTAAGAGCCGCATTGCCGGTGAGAGCGAAAGCCCAGGCCCAGAGGACCTCGCCACCTGTGAGATAGGTGCGGATCGCGGTCTGGTTGCAGAGTTCCATTGCGATGTTGATGGCGTTGGTGATGACCTGGATTTTTTCGCGATGGCGAAGACTGCGGCCGATGTGCGTGGTTGTAGTTCCGGCAGAGAGGCCCACCGTTTCACCGGCCTGGATGAGCTCGGCAGCGGCGAGACCAATGCGACGCTTCTCGGCGGCATGACGCTGCTCGCGCGCGAGGAAAGAACTATCAAAGCGGAATGGCTCGTAGAGAAGCGGCTCGACGAGTTCGGCACCGCCGTGGGTGCGCCGGATGAGGCCGCGATTCTCGAGGCGTGCCAGATCGCGGCGGATGCTGGGAGCCGACGAGCCGGCGACACCTAATAGCTCTTCAATCGTGGCACTGCCTGCGTTGAGCAGATACTTGACGATCTGCTCAGATCGGCGGTTAATCGACTCCGACATGGCAACGAAATTCTACAGGTTGAGACGCAGTGCAGACCAGTAAATTGAGCAAATTTCCGCAAAAGTATCAGAATTTCAACAGATTTTGGTCAAGGATATGATCATTATGGCATTATTTGATCATGAAACAAATCGGTCGAAATTCGGGGCAAGCTTTGCACAGGGAGGCGGATAGTGATTTCGCTCACGACATGCTGCGTGAGATTCATGAGCAGCCGCAGGCGCTCGGGCGAACGCTGCAACTCTATTTGATGGGCAACGCGCTACGGCCGGAAACGATTCAACGATTGAAAGAGTGGGCAAGGCGAAACCCGTCAGGGCGGGGGGCCCACGTGGTGATTGCCGCTTCGGGATCGAGCCGGCACGCTGGATTGGCAGGAGAGATATGGCTGGAAGAGTTGAGTGACCTGGAAGTTGACGTGGAGTACGCGTCGGAATACAGCTTTGGCGATCACCCTTCGCAGGGAGACTCGGCTTGCCTTGTGCTTTCGCAATCGGGTGAGACATCGGACACGCTGGGCGCGCTGCGCGATGCGAAGCGCCACGGATGGAAAACGCTGGCGATCACCAACGCAGCGAATTCAACGATGGCGCGCGAAGCGGATGTTTCGATGCCGCTGGGAGCCGGGCCGGAGCGGGCGATTCCGGCGACAAAGAGCTTTACATGCCAACTGGCGGCGCTGTACATCGCGGCTCTTTGTGAGGGCGTGAGCGCCGGGAAAATTGATGAAGGACAGTTGCGGGGGTTGAGTGCGGAGCTGTGGGCGCAGTGCGAGCTGATGGAGAGGCAACTGGCGGGATGGCAGGCTCGGATAGCTGAGCTGGCGCGGAAGTATGCCAGCGCCTCGACATTTTTGTTTCTCGGCAGCGGGATTCACTACGCGATTGCGCGCGAAGGCGCGTTGAAGCTGAAAGAGGCTTCGTATGTTCACGCCGAGGGCTATCCGGCGGGGGAACTGAGGCACGGGCCGAACGCGCTGGTGAGCGAAGCGGTGCCGGTGGTGGCGATTGCGACGGTTGACGTGAGGGTTGCAGCGTCAGTGCAGCGCCATGAGAAAACGCTGCGGCTGCTGCGCGATTTGAAGGCGCAGGGAGCGCAAGTGATCGCGATTGCCAATGCGGGCGATGAGGCGGTTGCGGAGTTCGCGACGGATGTTGTTGCAGTGGAGGGGCGCCGGAGCATTTGCTGCCACTGACGGAGGTTGTGCCGCTGCAGCTGTTCGCCTATTTCATGGCGCTGGAGCGTGGGGTGAATATGGATCGGCCGCGCAACCTGACAAAAGCGGTTGTAGAACTGTAAGCCTGGCCTCTCCGATTTCGCAAGAAGTTACTTTTGCAGCAATTCGGGCTGGAATGCGATGCTGCGCTCCGACTCGCGCTGGAAGGCGCGTTTGCGGCCGGCGAGAAGTTCAGCGGTCCCAATCCATCCGCAAATCTGCTCAGTTTCGCGATCGACCACAGGCATGTCGAAAACTCCAGTCATCGCCATCTCTTCGGCGACGGCGCGGCAGGTTTCGTCGGAGTAGGCGAAGGTTTCTGGAAGCTGGCTTGTGCCGCCCGGAAGATGCACGGACTCTTGAGGCAGGTCGGACATCACTTCGCCTACAGTGATTGTTTCGAGCGGATCGACGCCATATTCACGCGATAAGTGGTAGCCGCGGCGACTGAGTTTTTCAGTAAGAATGGATCGCGGCATAAACAGCGATGTGACGAAATAAGAGGCGATGCAGGCGAGGACAAGCGGGAGCAGCGCCGGCAGAGCATGCGTGAGCTCGAGCGAGAAGATGGCTGCGGTGAGCGGCACACCGAGCGCGCCGGCGAGCATCGCTCCCATGCCCATCAGAGCCCAGAGAGCCTGCGTTTCACCGGGCATGTGGAACATGTGCGCGAGGAATTCTCCTATGGCCGCGCCGATCATGAGCAGCGGAGCGAGAACACCGCCGGAGGTTCCGGAGCTGAGGGAAAAGGCCCACATGAGCGACTTGGCGACGAGCAGGCCGACAAGCAAACCGAGAGGAGCGCTGCCGCGCAATAGTTCGGCGATGTTGTCGTAGCCGACGCCGAGAGCGCGCGGGAAGCAGAGGCCACCGACGCCGATGGAGATGCCGCCGATTGCCGGCCACCACATCGAATCGAGATGCAGACGCCTGCCGAGGTGTTCAAAGCCATCTTCGAATCCGTACATCAGACGGCTCAATCCAGCAGAAGCAAAACCGACCAACATACCGAGCGGCGCCGCGACGATGAGGGTGCGATCGAGGTGAATGCCTGAGGAGAGATCGACGGGAAAGAGAGGCCCTGCCCCGAGCCACCAGATGCGAAGCGCACCGGCGAGCACGCTGGCTACTGCGACGGGCACCAGGGAACGCGGACGCCACTCGAAGAGCAGAAGCTCGACTGCGAGCAGGATTGCGGCCAGAGGAGCGGCGAAGGTCGCGGACATTCCGGCAGCTGCGCCGGCGACGAGCAAGGTAGTGCGCTCAGCATCAGAGAGTTTGAGCCATTGTGCGATGAGCGAGCCGAATGCGCCGCCGGTCATAATGATGGGGCCTTCTGCGCCGAAGGGACCGCCGGATCCGATGGCGATGGCTGCTGAGACCGGCTTGAGTACAGCGACCTTTGGGTCGACGCGCGCGCCGTGCAGAAGAATTGCCTCAATGGCTTCGGGAATTCCGTGGCCGCGGATCTTCTCGGAACCGTAGTGGGCCATGACGCCGACGATGAGTCCGCCGATGATGGGGACGAGGAGCAACGCCCAAGCGGGTTCGGTAGAGCCGGCAGGACCAACCATGGCAACGCTGATGCGGTGGTAGTAAAAGATATTGGTGGCGAGCGCGATTGCGCGCAGCAGGAGCACCGCGAGCGCGGCGCCGCCTGTGCCGATGACCAGCGCCACGGCGCTGAGGAGCCAGGTGCGATGGTCGACAGTAAAGTCGCGAAGAACGGAGGGCCGAGATTTCACTGGGCCTCCGATGCGGATGCTGCCGTTCTCATGCGGATCTGCTGCAGCGCCTTGATCAGGCGGGGCGCACGCTCATTAAGCTCGCGGGCGTGATCGAGCGAAAGGTGAGCGAGAATTCTTTTGCCCTTGGGAGTGACGCTCAAAAGCGCGCGCCGCTTGTCGCCGCCGTCGACCTTGCGCACCAGGAGGCCTTCACGCTCAGAGCGATCGACGAGTTCTACGGTGCTGTTGTGCTTGAGGCTGAGCCGGAAAGCAGCGTAGGAGATGGTGACTTCAGCGCCCCGAGGGGCGCCGGCAACCTGCAACAACAGTTGATGCTGCTGCGGCGCCAACCCGGCTTTAAGGGCCGTGAGCTCGCTGAAGTGCAGGAATTGACGCAATTCGTGGCGGAAGTTGGCCAGCGTGCCGAGGAGCGACTGATCGATTTCGGAAGATTCTTTGTTCTTCACATTTATATCGTACCACGATATATTTTCCGAGGTCAAAGGATGCTGAGGAGTGCATCCGGAAGCTGGAGATTCCAATGAATTTGCCATTGGGCGGTGGGAACGCGGTATCCCACCTCTCAGAATCGAGACTTGGGTGGCCGGCTTGTTGGTCTCCCACCCTTTCCGCCGGGATGCGCGGAAAGGATGGGGCACGGAGGTCGGTGGTAAGGCTGGGGAATTGCTAATCGGGTATGACGAAGAGTGTGATCGACTGGCCCGGAAACGAGTAATTGCCGATCGTGCTGGTGGTGCCGCTGCCGGTGGGCGGAGTAACTGTCACGACCGGTTGCGCAACGATTGCGGTGAGGTTCGCGTTGCTGTATTGGTAGACCTGCGCCGTGGTTCCACTTGCTGCGCTGAAGTTCTGGAGGCTGATGGTCGAGGTGAGCGGGCCGTAGGTTTTGTTGATGACCATGACGGTGATCGCATTGTCCGAAGTGCGCTGCGCCGCGTAGACAGCAAGCTGGCCTTCGCCATCGCCGCTGGTTCCCGTGCTGGTTGCGTAGAGGTAGGTGTTGCCGAAGACGGAGTTGTTGCCGTCATAGTTGCGGTAGATGGCAAAGGAGTAGTTGCCCGGGCCCTGCGCGCTGTAATTCGTTGACGGCCAGAATGCGCCGAGGTCCAATCCCTGGCGGCCGAAGATGCCGAGGATGTCGGCCTGCACGAGAGCGCCGTTGATGGATTCGAGACCGCCGAAGTTGTATTCGTCGATTCCCGTTTTTGTGCCCGGGTAATCGTAGTTGGGATTGCCGAGAGGCGCGGTTCCGTTGACCCATGCCTGCAGCATGGGAATCAACTGCGGCGCCTGCTGCGGCGGAGCGCAGTCAGAAGCGCCGGTGTAATTTGGATCGGTTGAGTAATTGGGCTGCGGGAAATTGTTGCTGGCGTCAGTGTAGGTTGGATCCCAGAAGACGCGCGTGCCGTTCATACGCGTCTGCTGTTCCTGCGTGTCGCCTGCAGTCGTGAAGGCCACCGAGTTCCCGCTGCCCGCGGGGTAATCGGGCGCGAAGTAGCCGTGGATGTCAACGTAGTCGAGCAGACGCATGCCGTATTGTTGCGAGTAGCTGTTGAACTGCTGGAGGTAGTACTCGATCATGGGCACGCCACTATGGGCCTCGCGGTCAGTAGGGTTGCTCCAAGGCTGATAGCAGGGCGAGCCCGTGTCCCAACCGGACTCGATGTCTTTTTTGGAATAGAAGTAAGCCCACCAGTAGTCGATGACGGGACCGCTGACGAGCGCGGTGGGGTCGGCGGTCTTGATGGCGAGCGCGGTGCCGATGCCGTTATTGGTGGCCTCGTCGTAGGTGAATGGGCTGGGATGGACGTCGCGATGGACGGCATCCCACCACGTCGGCTCGTTGTCGAGATCCCAGACAGCGACGCCTTTGCCGCTGGCGCCGTTTCCGTAGCCGGAGGCGGTAACGATGGAATTAACCCAGCCGCCAGGCCAGGTGCCGTTGGCCCAGGTGGATGTGACGGAACCGGCAGCGGGAATCGCGGTGCAGTTTGTATCGGTGGAAGTGGTCGCGGTGCACGGCGGGGGCGTGGAGATGCTGGTGATGTCGGGAATCTGGGTGGGCGATGTGCCGTTGCTGCCGTTCAGGTCGGTACCGCTGGTGAGCACTCCGTTTCCGCAGCCGCTCTCGTATGACTGCTGGCCTGGGAATTGCGTCTCAGTGAAGCTGCAAGCGTATTGGGTGCTGTTGGCAACCCAGCCGTTGACGGGAACGGTGCCCAGGGCCGCGACGTCGCCAAGGGCGTCGGTGGATTGGACGTACTGCGTGAAATTGGTGCTCCCGGTCGCGTTGGGGAATTGGCCGCCGCCTCCCAGGAAGTTCTCGAAGTAATAGTCGCTGGCGGAGTTGGTCATGTTGTTCTTGTAGTTGTAGCGCGATGTGTCGTCGCCGCCCCAGCGCAGAATGCCGGGGTTGGCAATCTTCTCAGATGCCGTATCGAGCACGTAGGCGTTCATTCCGTACACGTAGGGGCTGATGGTGTGCGGATTTTCAGTGGGCGTGCTGGGCGTGTTGAGGTCGACACTCAATGCGGGACCGGTGGTGGTCGCGGGCGGACTGAGAGTGACGACCGCGCTGCCGCTGATGTTGGTAAATCCAGTCATCGTGCTCGTGGCGGTCACCGTTACGGACGCTGGAGCCGGATAGGGCGTGTTGTAGAGGCCGCTAGAACTGAGCGTCCCCGAGCTCAAAGATCCGCACAAGGGGCAGGAGAGCGACCAGGTCACGCCGGTGCTAAAGCTGCCGGTGCCATGCACAGTGGCCGTGAACTGCTGTTGTGTGCCGATGGTCGCGGTGCTGGGAGTGACGGTGATGGAGGTAATTGAAGCCTGGTTGTAGGTTGCCGTCACCGTGGTGTTGCCATTGAGCGTCACGTTGCAGGTGGTTGCATTCAGCGATGTGCATCCGCCCCAGGAAACGAAGGTGTATCCGTTATCGGAAACCCCAACTGACAGGCTGACCGCGGTGCCAGCGTTATAGGTGAGCGTAAAGGGCGTGGTTAGCGGCGTCGATCCGCCTTTGCCGTTGTTGTCGACGGGAGTGGCGATGACCGTGATGCCGCTTGAAGGCGCAGCGGAATCGACGGTGAGCGTGTAGGGAGTGGCAGAGTTTACCGTCACGGTGACGGAGCCTGCCACAGTGTTGTAGTCGGTGACGTCTGTCGGCGTGAAGGTTACGCTTTCGGTGGGTGTGCCGGTAGTGGGCTCGGTGGTGGGCGTGGTCCAGGAGAAGACGCCGGGTTCCGACGCCGTGCCTCCGGTCAGAGTGGACGATGCAAGCGTCTGGCCGTAAGTGATTGCGCTCGCCGTGGGCCATGCCGAAACTGTCGGCGTTGCCTTGTTCACGGTCACCGTGCCGGACAAGTAACTGATTGCGTAATTGGAATCCACTGCTGCGGAGCAATTGCTGGGATAGCTGCCCGGATGGCTGGTTGTGGTGTAGGTCGTGGTGCAGCTCGGCGGTGTGGTCAGCGAGGCTGACGTGTCGCCGTTCACAAAACCCGAGTAGCTCGGTGTGATGGAAGGGACCGCTGCCGCGTAAGTCACCGTCGCGCTCGATGCCGTGACCGTCAATGCTACCTTGTTCACCGAGATGCCCGTCGAGCCTGAGGTTGTGTTGTAGTCAATCGCATCGGTGGGCGTGAAGGTGACACTTTCACTGGGAGTTCCGGCGCCGGGAGCCGTCGTGGATGTTGTCCAAGCAAAGGAGCCGGGTACTGACGCCGTGCCTCCGGTCAGCGTGGACGAAGCCAGCGTCTGGCCGTAGGTGATTGCGCTTGCGGTGGGCCATGCCGATACCGTCGGCGTCGCCTTGTTCACTGTGACACCGACTGAGCCCGCAACGGTGTTGTAGTCGGTGGTGTCGTTCGGCGTGAAGGTGACACTCTCGCTTGGCGACCCGGCACCGGGTGCGGTGGTGGTTGTTGTCCATGCGAAAGTTCCGGTTACTGACGCCGTGCCTCCGGTCAGCGTGGACGAAGCCAGCGTTTGGCCGTAGGTGATGGGGCTTGCGGTGGGCCATGCCGATATCGTCGGTGTCTGCTTTTGTGGAGGTGTTGTTGTGTTCACGCTTCCGCCACACGCTGTGATCCACAAAGCGGCAACGATACACAACGCGAGTGACTCGTGAGATCTGGCCATCTTCATTTTGCAGATATTCCCTTCACGCACACGGAATTCCCATTTTCGATTCGGATGTCCAGCGGAAAAGGCCCGAAGATGGATGCTCTTTTATCCAAAATAGAGGCGATGCTGTCGCGCCCTGCCGCAGTCAGGAATTCGTGCTTCCAATATAAGTTACTTACGATTCAATGCACCGAAGCCTCTCCACTTTCGTAATGTGCGTGGAGAGGCCCCGGGTTTTAGCGAAGTTCGACAGCGCTACTCGAGAATGACGGTCAAGGTAGCGGTGGTAGTGCTGGAGCCCGAAGTTGCAGTGACTGTGGCTGTGGATGTTACCGGTTGAGTGTTGTTGCTGTTCGACGAGCCGCCGCAACCGGAGAGCAGACCGAATCCGGCGAAGAGAGCCACAAGTGTGAGGAACAGGAAGATCTTATTGCGCTTTCTGATTCCGAACAGGAAGAGCGCAAGGGCGAAGGTGACCGGGAACAGCGGCCGGAAGTCACGATGCACGAGCGAGGCCGCTGCAGGGGGCGTGATGGAGAGCGTCGATGTTCCGGATGCATTTGCAGGCAGACCGGTTGTTGCGTTCGGCGCGAAGCTGACCGTGGCCGGGTTGAAGCTGGCGGAATAGCCGGAGGGCAATCCGCTGACGCTGAAGGTGACAGCACCGGCGAAGTTGTTCACCGAGTTGATGGTGATCTGCGTCAAGCCAATGGTTCCCGGCTCGATGGTGATCGAGGACAGCGAGAGGTTGAGCGTCATCGATGGCGTCTTGCCCGGAGGATTGACGTTGAATGTGACTGTGACTGGAATCGCGGCGGCCCAGTACTGGTTGTCACCCGGCTGCGAAGCAGTAATGGTGCAGGGGCTGGCCGACGTGACCTTGGCAAACGTTGCCGTGGATCCGGAGACCGTGCAGACCGACGTGGTGCTGGAGGTGAAGACGACCGGGAAACCGGAGGTGGCGGTCGCGGTAAGTGCCAACGTGGTGCCGCCAACCTGTGTTTGCGGCTCGGCGAAGGTGATGGTTTGCGTAGGCAGCGGCGACCCGACGTTGATGGTGAACTGAGTCTGAGTTGCAGCCAGATAATTTGCGTTGCCGGGTTGGTTGGCGTCGATGACGATGGTGCCCGTGGTCGGCGACTGGCCCGCCGGCATGGTCATCACGGAAGTGGAGACAGCCCCGCTTACCGTGCTGGCGGAGAAGCTTCCTTTCATCGTGGACTTCGGATCAAGCGTGAAGACGATGGGATCGTCCGATCCTCCGCCGGATGCCTGAATGCTGAGCGTAGCGCCAGTGACGATGTAGTAGAACGGCTGCGTGAGTGGGATGAAGGTGACGGTCTGGGATGCCTGGTTCACCACGATGGTCTTTTGAACCTGAGGCGCGGCAGCATAGTCCACGTTGGCCACCTGGTTAGCGTCGACCACGATGTTGCCCGCGCCGGTCACGGTCAGTGTCGCGGTAGAGGTGCCATTCGCGACCACGGATGTTGAGACGGTTCCGGCACCGGCACTCGATGCGTCAACCGTGAAGACCACCGGATTGCCGGAATTGCCGCCGTTGGCGCTGAGCGTTACGGTCGTGCTCGGGTTGGTGGCATAAGTGACCGGGGAAAGCGGTTGCGGGAAGACGATAGCCTGCGCTGCAGGGCTTATGGTGAGCGTCAGCTGGACCTGAGGCGCAGCGTCGTAATATGTGCCGCCCGTCAAGCCGCCCGCTTCGTTGGCGTCGATAACAATGGTGCCCGCCTGGGTGACGGTCAACGAAGCCGTTGAGGTAGTGCCAGTAACGGTAGTGCCAGAGATTCTTCCAGCGCCAGTGCTCGATGAGTCGATGGTGAATGCGACAGGATTGTTCGACCCACCATTGGTTACGCTCATCGTGATCGACAGGCCGGGCGCATAGGTGAACGCGGTTGTTGTAGGCGCCGTAAAGGTGAGCGTCTGCGGAGTCGTCAAGGCGAAGCCGGTAACCGTTGCGGTTCCTTCGCCACCGTTCTCGGTATCGGCAACGCTCAACGTTGCGGTTTGAGAATTTGGCTTTGTCGCCGTGAAGGTGATAGTGGCCGGATAGCTTGAAGCCGCGACCGCAGTGGAGAAACTGGCCGAAATCCCGGAGCAGGTCGTACCAGCCGTGGCGGCGAATTGCGAATTGGAGGAAGCGATTGCGATGGACTTAGCTGTTCCGCAACCGGAGGCGTTGTCGACAACTGTAGCCGACGCTGTAACTGGAGCGCCGTCGTATTGAGCGTTTGGCGTTGCCAAGTCGCTGATGAGCGCCTCGCCAAGGTTGTCGCCGCCGGCGTGATAGACCACCACCCACTCGTTGCCTTGTGAGTCGAGTTCCATTCCTTTTGCACCCAGGTTCGACACCACATATTGATGCGCGGTATCAGGGCCGCCTGCCTGAGTGTTGGGGATGGCAAACAATCCGTCGTTCTGATCGGCGTAGTAGATAGTGCCTGTGGAAGTAACGGCCACGCCGTCCAACTGGTTGTCATAGTTGCCAGGCGAGGCGTCGGTGAGGGTCTGCAAGAGCGTAGGAGTGGCCGCAAAGCCTGTACCCGACGTAAACGGCAGCTCGTAGAGGTTGGAAGTTGTGACCTTATCGTCGCTGGCGAAGCCCGTATCGTTGTAGTTTCCGTCGGTGAAAAACATATTGCCCCAGGGGTCGAAAGCAACCTGGCTGACTGCCCCTGTGGTATCCGAGTAGACGAGCGTTGCGGTGCCTCCAGTCTGGCAAGCCGCGGCGCATTCATAAATTGCATTGACGCCATCGCCCGAAGGAACCGTCACCATGTAGAGGTTTCCGGAGGCATCGAAGGCCACCGCCTTCGTGCCACCGCTGGGAAGATTTGCAACCGTGCAAATGGCAGTGTCTGTGCCGGTGCAGTTGGGCGCCGATGACAGATCGCTCAATGCGACATACGCGCCATTCACAAACGGAATCTTGTAGACAGCCGAGTTGTAAAGATGCCCCATGTAGAGGTTGTTCTGGCTGTCGATGGTGAATACACCACCACCGTTCATCGAGATCTGCTGGACCAGGGCGCCGGTACTTTGGCTCACGATGTCGGTCTTGTTGTTGTAAGTAGTTCCGACGTAGATCAAGCCATTCTGCGTCACGGCGAAGCTTCCGCCGGCCGGGTTCTGCCCGTCGGTGAACGCGCCGCTTTGGTAACTCCAATTGACCTGGCTCATCAGCAGCGCGGGAACGTCGGAAGCGACGACGGAGTTGCTGATGGTGATGGCTGCCTGCACCTGCGGCGCGGCGGCGTACTGATTGCCGTTAGCGGAACCGCCGGCCTGATTGGCGTCAACCTTGACGACGCCCGCTGCAACCGCAGAGAGGATGTCGCCATTGATGGTTGCGCAAGTGGAACACGCCGAGCCGGGATCGATGCTGAAGGTGACTGGATTGCCCGAGGCGCCACCCGTCGCCGCCAAAGTGATTTGCTGGCCGGCCTGCAACGTGGTTGGCGGATTGAATCCAGTGATGGTCTGAGCAAGGATGGACGACTGCGTCGCCGTGCCGCTCATGCTGACGGCCAGAGTTTCTGACGGCGTACCAATCACAATGCCTGCAGTACCAGCTTGGCCGCCATTGGCCGTGCCGACTGCGGGAGCAAAGGTTGCGACGAATTGGCACGAGGCGCCGGCAGGCCCAGTTGATCCGCTGGTGCATCCGTTGCTTGTTGCCGGATCGAGCGTGAACATCGTGTTGGTAGGCTCGGTGACGTCCGGAGTTCCCAGCGTTGCCGTTTCATTGCCGGAGTTCATCAGGTAGACGGATGCGGAGTTCGTCAGACCGTCCTGGACGGTGCCGAGGTTGACTGAGACGGCGTTGCGCTGGATAGCATACGCTGCCTTGCCGCTTGCGCTGGCGACAGCGATGTCGCCCACGGAATCCATCCACAAGGATGAAGCCGATGGAGAGACCGTCTCGACGATGATTGCCTGGGAAGGCGCGAGCGCCGAACTGATATCGGGAAGACGGACGATGTTTCCTGTTATGGCATCGGCGATGAGAATGCTGCCGGAAGCATCAACGGCTACACCGACGGGTTCGGTAACACCGGTGACAGTGCCAGCAGCGGTTTCGACACCCGTCGCGGAAAAGACGAACACTCCGGGAGCGCCGGAATCGGCGACGTAGATATCGCCGGAGGCATCAACCGCCAGCCCTTTGGGACTTACCAGACCGCTTGCTGCAGCCGTGACGCCGCCAAAGCCTGTTTGCGGATTGAAAGCAACGACGCGAGCATTGCCGGTGTCGGCAATGTACAAGGTGCCGTCGGGTCCGACTGCCAACCCCGCAGGCTCTTTCAAAGTCTCGCCGCCAACGGGAATCGTGGCGCCGATGAGGGTCGATTGAGTTCCCGCGGTAAACGCGCCGGTGGTACCGACGTTGGGAATTTCAAAAACTGCGGGGATGCCGCTATCGGCGACGAACAGGTCGCCGTTTGCATCGAAGGCAAGCGCAGAGGGACTGGTGAATCCGGAGCCAATGGTGGTGGTTGTGGTTGCTCCGGCGGCTAGTTCAACCACCGAGCCTGACGCGTCAGCTACGAACAGGTCGCCAGCAGGATCTGCCGCCGCTGCCGTTGGAGTGGTCAAGCCAGTGGTGAGAGACGCGGCTACTGTGCCCGGGTCGACGTTTCCCCATGCGCTCTGGCCAACGCCGCTGAGAGCAATTGTGCCCGCAGCATTATCGGCCGAATCGGTAACCACCAGCGACGCAGTACGCAGACCCGCTGCGCTCGGCACAAAGCTGAAGGTTGCTGAGATGGCACATCCGGTAATCGAGACTGCGGGAGTGAATGTCCCATTGGAAGTTCCGAGAGCCGCCGAGCAGGTGGCCCCTGAAGACAGGGCCGCTGAAAACTCGGTGCTGGCGACGCCAAAATTCTTGGGTGCGAGCGTTAGAGTCGGCGTACCGGTTGCCGCGCTATCGATGATGGTTTCCGTTGCAGTGGTTGCAGTCCCGGCGACAGCGGTGGCTGCCAACTGGACGCTGCCCGTTGGAAGGTAAGAGATGACGTCTCCGCCGTTATATGGGATGTAGGCGAAGTTGCCATGGGAGTCGACAGTCATCCCCTTCCCGGCTCCGATATTGGAAGCGACGAAAAACCCAGCCAGATTGAGGCCTGAACTACTGTTGGGAACGCCGAAGATGCCGTCGCCAACGGTCGCAAAATAGAGTGTGCCGTCAGAGCCGACGGCGAGACCGGAGAAGCCGTTGCCATAGCCTGCCTTGTTGGCGTAGCTGTAAACGATAGTTGGCGTAGCGGCGTAAGAGCCGGACGAATAGGCCAATTCGTTCAGAATGGTCACGCCCTTGCTTGCGTCGTTGCTGCCATCGATGTAGAAGATATTGCCCCACGGATCGGCTGCAATCGAACCGATGTTGGTGCTGTCGGTGTAAACAATCGCCGGCGCATTCGTACCTTTTCCGTCGGTCTCAGCTTCGCACGCCGCGTTGCAAACGAGGACCAGGTTATTGTTTTTCTGGTTCCCTGCGCCGCTGTAAGCATTATCGGAAGTGGCGATGATCAGATTGCCATGGCCGTCGATTGCCATGCCCGAAATGCCGTTATACGTCTGGAGATTGGGCGCGAAGACGCAGGCCGCCTGATCGCTATCATTAATTGCACTGTTACTGGTGCTGCAATTGGCGGTTGGAGCTGTAGTGTAGCCCGCGTATGCGCCAGTCGCTGAGTTATAGGGAAGCTTGTAGATCACTCCGCTGTACCCGAACGCGATATAGACGTTGCCGTAAACGTCGATGGCCGCCGCGTGGGAGTTCCCTCCTCCACCTGAAGCCAATACCGATTGCGTGCCGGATGGGGTGATCTCGAAGACGTCGAGAGTGCTGCTGTATCCATCGCCGATAATCACGTTGCCGTTTGCGCCGATCACAAACGTCCCACCGAGGGGCGACTCACCACCAAACCAACCGCCGCCGCTGCTCTTGGTGCCACCTGGAGGAGTGAATCCCATGACGCCAATCTGGACAGGCGAGCCGATCGCCGTGATGCGTGAGGGCGGAGTAACGGCATGCGCCAAATCCGCACCCAGGAAAAACACGAAGGCAGCAATTAGCGTAAGCCAAAATCCGGCCGCGAATGGCCTGTCTGAACTCGTCAGTTTCATGCGATTGGTTTGCATCAGTTCTCCTCCGACTTGTTGCTTTTCTCCGTTCTGGAGTCGGCTACGGATCGGTTGTCCCGTATTGCCCTTTAGTGTTTTCCCGGCTCGCGGCAATTCAAATATGAAAATCGCGAAGTCGCGCCGCAGTGCCGCTCACAGTCACTTTGCAAGTTGCATGTTGTTTCAATCCCCAAAAGAATTGCCGCTATAGGGGCCAGGCCCGCGCCCCGCCAAACCCAATATCCATGCACTTTCCGCACGCTCAATCAAAATCTCAGGCGGAATCGTCCAGGGAAAAAATCACTGCGAAATCAGAGCTCGAATCCGCGCGAACAAGCGAGCGCACGACGAGTTGGCAGACCAAAATTCCCTGCAGATTTGTGTTCCAACTGAGTGACGGTAAACGCTACCCCACGGATTTTGCCGTTGTCAAGTAAAAAAACGTTTGAGTAAACCGACTTAGGCGGGCATCAGGACGAACCCAGAAAGAGCTGGTATCAGCACGGATTCAAACCATTGAGGTGCTAAGAATTCCTGAAAGTGCCCGGGCTGGATTTGTATCTGCCGGTAAGTCCTGAAGATCTCAAGGACGGTTTGAGCAGGCCAAGCTAGCGCCTGAGCGGGGGGGTGGATTTGGCCCGGGCAAAAGAGCCTGAACCGGACTCGACGATGGAGTACGCGGGGGCTCAAGAATTCCAAAATTTCCATTTTTCGAGGTGGGTAAATATGGGATTTGGAAGTCCGAATTCCTTAGTTGCAGCGCATTCAATTCGGACCCTGGTACTCCGACTTCGGACCTCCGAAAAAAGTCTGGAGTGAAACGATTTTCTACTTGCCAAGTGAATGTTCGATGTGGCTTTATAACTGGGGCAAAAAATTGGACTCTCATGACACCGCCAAAGGCTGCGGGCGGGAGCCGCGACGAAGCAAATTTGGGGACTCATTGAAATCGCAGCTTGGCTCAGCATTCACAGTCGTGCTGTCGAAGGTGAAAGTGTAATCTCGGGCGGACTCCGACTTGCCCGCCCCAGGATACAGCGACGAGAAATGACGGCAGACACACGGATTCGATCCATTGAAGAAAACTTAGAGATTTTCGCTTGACAGCTTCTGATCTCAAGCTTCACAATTGCGTGCCATCAATGAAGAAGAACAATCTGTGTTCGTGTACTAAAAGGCTTAAGTAGCGGACGGTGCATGGAACCAGGTGTCGCAGACACAAACGGAATGTAGCCGACGGGGGGACTACTATGAAGTTCTTTTCCAGGATCAGGCCAACAGCCTCGTTGCTGATGATGCTTGTCGCAGTGCTCTTGCTCTCGCATACGGCGCTTTACGGACAAGCTACCGGAAACGTGACAGGCATCGTCGCAGACAGTTCCGGCGCCGTCATTCCGAAGGCGACCGTCCTGTTGACCGACCAGGCAACAGGATTGGCGCGCAGCACGACGAGCAACGCTGACGGAGACTTTGCATTCGCCGGCGTGATTCCCGGGCTCAGTTACAAGATCACTGTTACGGCCACGGGTTTTGACACCTGGGAGTCTCAACCGTTCCCGCTGCGCGGCGGCGATCAACTGAGCTATACCGACATCCGCATGAAGGTGGGAACGGCTGCAGCGGCGGTTACGGTCGAGGCTTTAGTGGATTCGAACCTGGCGACATTGGACACCGGCGAGCGCAGCGACATCATCACTTCCAAAGATCTCGAGACCCTGAGTATCGTGGGCCGCGACGCCGGCGAGCTGGTGAAGATGTTGCCCGGATACGCGATGTCTACCGGCGATCAGGGCCTTTTCAACCGGCCCGGCTTTAATACGGCCGTGCAAGGCCTGAGCGGTCCCACAGGAGCTTATAGCGCCAACGGCGCCGGCCCGGCCGGTATCGCGATCCTAAGTGACGGCGTTTCACTGACGAACATCTCCACCAATTCGGGGTCGGTGCAGGAAACGAACATCGAGATGGTCTCGGAGCTAAAGGCAACGAGTTCGTCGTACGGTGCGCAATATGCCAAGGGGCCGGCGGTCTTGAGCTCCTCGACTAAAACGGGCGGCGCCGCGTTTCACGGCGAGGGCTACCTGGTGGCGCGCAATGCGGTCTTGAATTCGAACGACTGGTACGACAATTACCTTCAGCAATCCCGCCCGAACGAACAGTACTTTTATCCTGGCGGCAATTTCGGCGGTCCGCTGCTGCTTCCCTTCACCGATTTCAATCGCGGTAGAGACAAGCTGTTTTTCTTTGCAGGGTACGAGTATTACAACCAGCTCTTTGAGGCCAATCAGCAGGCGATTTCGGCCTGGGTTCCGACGATGCAGGAACGGCAGGGCGATTTCAGCGCCGCTTCGCTGGACACCGCCCTCTGCGGATCGCGTCCTGACGGCAACCCCAACCCCAACGCGGTTCAGCCGATGTGCTATGTGGACAGCTTCCTGCCCAATGGGACCGCGGTGAATAACAACAATGCCACCCCGTACGTGAACAGCGCGGGCGCGGCACTTGTGAACTGGTTCCCGAAGCCCAATGCGGACCCGTTCACCAATCCTTTCGGTTTCAACTACATTCAACAGCTCCCGCAGAATCAGAACGGGCAAGTGTTCAGGGCCACGCTGCAGTACAACATAAACTCAAACAACAACCTGTTCTTTGTTTATGGGCTGCAGCGGGAAATTGACCAGGACCCCGTGGACGTGAACAACCAGTTCCCGACCGGTTCAATTCCTTATCCCGGCGCCATCACTACCGGTGACGTGTCGAACATTCTTTCAGGACGTTATACCCGCATTTTCGGCGCGAGCGTGACGAACCAATTCATCGCTGCGCTATCGTTTGTCAGCTGGCCGGGCAAGATGGGCAACCCATCGGGGGTGGACCGTTTCGACATTCCCGGAAATGGCGGACTCGGCTTCAACTACCTGGGCATGTACAAAAACAACGATGACTTTGCCGTGCCTGCCCTTAACAGCGGAGGCACCAACGGCTACCCGAACTTGCAAATGCCTGGCGGGTTTTACCAGAACCAGGTCCACACCAAACAAGTTGACCCGATCCTGCAGGACAACGTGAGCTGGCAGTTGAAGAACCACTTTCTGGAGTTCGGCGTCTACGGAGAAACCGGTACGTTCAACGGCACTGCGTTTGTAAGCTATCCGCAGGGTGAGTACACCTTCAATCCGGGAAACGCGTATTTCGAGTATTCATCGACCAATCAGGCGCCGTATAACGGCTGCGTGAACCCGAACCCAGCGGGGAACCTGCGCAGCTCCGGCGCGGCATATCTGGGAAGCTGTTACAACCCTACGGCGATGATGTACGAGGGGTATGCGGATTCGTTTACGCAGACCAACTTCACACCGGTCGTAGACATGCGCTATACCTCGCTGGCCGGGTTTGCCAACGACACGCTGAAGCTGCACAACCTGACGCTGATCTTAGGCGCGCGCTTTGAGCATCTTGGCCCCTGGACCGACCAGCATAACAACGGCATCGCGACGTTCTCCGACAGCCTGTACAACACCAATTGCAGCGGCTACACACGAAACTGCGCTAGCTCCGGCTTCCCGGGCGTTACATGGTATTCCCAAAAGACCGGGGTATCGAACTCAGTGAACTCGCCGGCAACGATTCTCTTCACTCCTCGCGTCGGGGCGTCGTGGGACATTTCTGGAAAAGGCAAGACCGTCGTGCGCGGCGGATGGGGCATTTACCGCAACCAGGAGCAGTTCGAACCCTATGCCTTTGCAGCAGGCACAGCCCAGGGATTCCAATCCTCAAATCTGGTGGGAGCGTTAACGTACAGCCAGATCGACAGCCAGTCGCCCATCCTGCCTCCCGATTTCAGCGTCTATACGATCTCTCAGAAAGACACATTACGGCCCATCTATTACGAATACAACGTTGGCATCGATGAAAGCCTGCCATGGAAATCACACATGTGGGCCGCATACGTGGGCAATAAGAGCGTCAACCTGCCGTCGTACAACGGCGGCGCCAACTACAGCGGCGCCAACTACAACAGCGCTTCAGACCTCAACATCATCTGCGGCATTGAGACGGGTTGCCCAACAAATAACAACCCGAACATGGCGGGCACCAACGACAACCTGTTCAACATCGATCCGTCGTATTCAGCGCTGTGCACGTACGATGGCGGAGCTTTATGCGGTATCTACGGCAATCCTGTCATCGACGGCATCGGCGGGCTGGGCACGCCGGAGTACGATTTCTACCGCCCCTACCCGTTCTACCAGCATATTTACCAGCTCAATCACAACTTCTACTCGAATTACAACAGCGGGCAGATCGAGTGGGACAAGGCCTCGGGCATCGTGACATTCGGCGCCAACTACACGTTTGCCAAGAATCTCGCCACGGCCTCTTCGTACAACAACCAACTCGTCGATCCGGTCCATCTGCGCAACGACTACAACCCAGTGCCGTACGACCGGACGCAGGTGTTCAACATTCATTACCTGGTCGACCTGGGCAAACGATACAAGGGCGGGACCTGGTGGATCTCTGAACTGTCGAATGGCTGGAAGGTCTCAGGAATCTCGCAGGTGATGAGCGGTTTCCCTCTACCGTCAGAAAACGGCCAGAACTTCGGCTTTGGATACGCCGGGTTTGCGAATGCCGTGAAGGTTGCGAACCCAACCCAGGCAAATCAACAAGGGCAGCAACAATGCGAGACGCTCTACGGGATCGACGGTTATTGCGTTACCTATATGAACCCCGTGGTGTGGCTGGGCACGCCGGACGTGCAAATGATGCCCGGGCTTGCCAAAGGAGTCAGCCTCAAGGGCGGATCGCATCAGCACCAGTTCATCAACCCGCTGGCATTCGAGATACCGCAGCCCGGGACCAATGGAGTCTACCGGCTACCCTACCTGCGCGGTCCGGCATTCATGGAACACGATCTGACAGTGTTGAAGGAGTTCCCCGCCGGAGAAGGAAAGAATCTGGAACTGCGGATGAGTGCATTCAACGTGTTTAACCACCCGCTGGTTTCGTTCAACAACAACAACAACTCAAACCTGAACCTCGGCATCCAGGATGGACTCGTTGGTCAGGCGCTGACGCAAAGAATGCTCCAGTACCAGGATTTCGGCATTGCGAATATCAAGGTGGGAAACAGGCTTGCGGAGCTGGAAGCGAAGTTTACGTTCTGACAGGTTCTTGCCGGAGAACCGCCAGACGAAGTGGCGGTTCAGCCGATAGGGACAGGCAAATGGCCGGAAAGGGCGGAACGGCCGACCGAACACGATTTAAAAGCGCGGCGTCCGCCATCTGCTGAGGCTGCGAAACCGAGCCGGCAGGTAAGCCGCTCGTAAAAGGATCTCTGATTGAGTTTTTCGGAGGGAATGTATGGCCATCGAATCTGCAGTCATGTTTCGTAGGGTTGCACGGGTTGCGTGCCTGGTTTTTGTTGCCGGTTTGCTGACGGGCGTTGCTGCCAAGGCGCAGTTGCCGATCAAAGCGCCGGCTCCGGTCACGGTGGGCTCCGTCGTTCCCTTCAGCCATGGCAGCACCGGCGCGTGGATTCAGATCTATTCCATGAAGCAAGACCCGATCTATGGCCACATCCTGTTCCTGGATTCCGCCGGCAGCGTGATTTACGATATGGCGCCTGGCGCGTCGACGCCGACGGAAGTTGTCGGGCCTGAGCCATCGAACAAGGACAACTCCGATTGTTCGCTGCTGGAGTTTAAGGGCTCGTACTGGAACGCTGCTGTCGCCTTTGATAAGTGGGACAACCTCTATGTTACGGATCGGTTTGGCTCTGCCGTTCAATTCTGCCGTGTTCCGTACGACGCTAGCTCGGGAACGTGGCTTTTCAGCAATGCGGACATCTGGAAGGGCCCGACTTATACCAACAGCGGCGGCCAGACGGTTGCGATTCCGCCCCAGGATCTGCAGGTTGCCGATGACGGCGTTACGTTCTATGTGAGCACGTCAGATACCGAGGCGATTTACAAGTACGTTGTGAACCAAGCCGGCACCGTGACCTCGGTGACAGCCCTGATCACGGGCCTGGAGGCCGGAGCAACCCAACTCGCTGTCGATCACGCAGGCAACCTCTATTTTGTTGAGAATCAGGGAGACTATCCCAACAACGTGCACGGTATCCGCGAGATCGCGGCCGGCACCGCACCGATTGTCGGCGACGGAACCGGTGCAGCCGAATCGGCGTTGCCGCGCATCGACGAGGGCGGCTGGAACGGGATCAACGGCATGTATGTCGATCCGCAAGGAGACATGTACTTCGCCAGCACGAACAACATTTCCTACGGCGGGCAGGCAGATGGCGTTTTCATGATTCCGAATGAGGGCACACCGACGAGCCCGAAACTGGTGTGGACCGATACAGTCATGGTTTCGCCGGTCGATGGCGGATATCCGCCGATGGTTGATAAGAGAGGGTTCGTCTGGATCGCCACAAGCTACTACAACAACTGGGCGCCAGCCGGCGTGAATGGCCCGAATTGCGATACAACGGATCAGCAGACGGCGACGGCAACGTGCCTGGAATCGACGATTGTGCAGTGGGAGCCTGGCGCACTCAACCTGGGAAATTCGACGGTGGGTGGTCCGGCCGCTGTGCCGATCACCGCCTACTCGGTACCAGCTGGTGGCGGATCGGTGACGCTGACAGCGAACAACTCCTTCGTTGAAGAACAGGTGGTCACGATCTCGGCAAAATCGGGCGACCCCTTGTACCCGCTGAACGGACTCAGCTACTACGTTTCAGGAACCGGCCTGAGCAGTACGGCGTTCGAGATTTCGACGAGCGCAATCGCTGCAGGTACGAGCGGCTCAACTTCGGCCACGATTAGCGTCAGCCCGATCCGAGCTCTCTACTATATGTTCAACCAGCCGACTACGCCGGCCAGCATTGCTTTGGCGCAGCCGAGCAATACAAGTTTCCTGACCGTCGCCAAGAATCCGATGGAGGATAATCCGCCGGCGACGAATCCGGTGTTGAATTGCACCGCGGGCACTTCGTATCCGGCATTCGGCGCCGCGATGACCACAACGAGCGCGTATAGCTGGTGCATTTATTACCTGCAGCCAAATACCACCAAGGCTGGACCCATCGAGGGCGAGCTGCAGATGCTCGACTCCAGCAACAATGTTATCGACGGGAGCAATGCCTATTTGAGCGCAACGGGGCAAGGCGCGGCAGCTTCGGTGGTTGCATCGGCCACAGTTGAGTCGATTGCCTCCGGGCTGAACACTCCGAAGCAGGTGGCGGCCGACTTGTACGGCAACACTTATGTTGCCGATCCGGCGTTGAAGGCCATCGAGAAATATCCTACCGGCACCACCAGCCCGACATCAGGAAAGGTGATTGGCAGCGGTCTTTCGGCGCCGACCGGCGTGGCCGTTGACGGCGTCGGCGATCTTTATATCGGAGACTCGGGCAATGTGTACGAGATTCCGTTTATCAACGGAGCCCTGGCCACGACGCAGCAAACGAAGATCGCATCCGGTTTGGGCACGGGCAACCTGAATCTCGCCACCGATGGCCAGGGAGATGTTTTTGTGGCGGACGAGGCCAAAAAACAGGTGGTCGAAATACCCAATCCGCAGATCTCGCTTATGCTGCAAAGCTACCCGCAGGTCACGCTGGGATCTGGTTTCACAGGTCCGTCGGCGATTGCTACCGATACCTCGGGGAACGTGTGGGT
Source organism: uncultured Acidobacteriaceae bacterium (assembly GCA_963834565.1). GTDB lineage: Bacteria > Acidobacteriota > Terriglobia > Terriglobales > Acidobacteriaceae > Telmatobacter. Next base: position 720,956 of record CAWICF010000001.1, read on the forward strand.
GGCGGATGGGGCAAACCTGTGGGAGATCACATTGCCCTGGGGAAGCGCGACCAAGGTTGCGAGCGGGCTGCAGGCCCCGGTAACTGGTTTAGCCGTGGATCCGTCCAGTTCAGTCTTTGTGTCGGAAGCGAATGGGCTCGTTTGGATTCCCTACAGCACGACGACTGGCGCGCTGAATGTGAACAGTCAGGTTCTGTTGTCGAGCGGCCTGGGCAGCGGTCCCGCCATTCCGTGGGGCGTGGCACTTGACGGCACACAGAATGTTTATGCGTCTTACGGCTCCGATGCAACGGCCGGGCTGGCGCAACTCGGCATCGGCGGCACGGTTAACTTCAACAACTATGGAGAACTCAATCCCAACGTTCCGACGGAAGTGGATGCACAGATTCTGAACCTGGGCAACCTGCCGCTCATGGTTTCAGATAGCCCAACAGTCGACCTGATCTCGGGGACTAATGCCAGCGACTATGCGGTACAGGGGGCAACGTTGAACTCGCCAGGTTGCAGCTCCACTACGGCCACCCCGCCGGGCGGATCCTGCTACCTGGGCATGGTTCTGCAAGCGCCATCCGCTGGTGCGACCAGTGCAACGATCAACGTGGTTAGCAATGCTGTGAATGCGACGTCGGGCGTAAATATCGCGGTATCGGGCAACGTCATTCAGGATCTGAGGCCGGCTTCCTCGGTCGGGATTGTCGTCACTCCTGTCACTGGTACTGGGTGCGCGGGCTCGATTTATCCAGGGTGCAATACGATCACGGTGACCGTAACCGCGGGCGCCGGCTACGGAACACCGCAAGGGTCAGTGACGCTTTCAGTGGGCAGCCTCAACGGCAATCTGCCCAGGCAAACCCAGACCCTCAACAGCTCCGGCGTTGCCACGTTTAGTTATAGCGCCCTTCTTGGCGGGACTTATAACGTGAGTGCGGACTACGGCGGCTACGGTACGGCAGGCACGACACAGAACACATGTACGACAGCCACATGCTTCGCCGGCAATGCCAGCACGTCGAAATTCACAATCGCCCAGGCAATCCCGACAATCACGCTCGGGGTGCCGGTGACAAACAGCAGCTGCCTGAACACGACGACGTATTTGGATGGCACATCCTCGATCACCACTTCGGGTGGACAGACGGTGAACGCGTGCCAGCCCAACTCGCAGTACCTGACCTCGTGGGCCGGAAATACTTATGTGAACTCGGCAAAGCCGGTTTACCTTTCGGCCATTTTGTCTTCGACGGTGGGGACGCCGACAGGGACCATCACCTTCACGCAGAATGGAAATCCCGCCGACCCAACCCAGGGCGTGAATGGAGCCATTGCGCCGAACGGCAATGGCGATGCGACCTTCACACTGCAGAATCTCGGTTTGGGCGTGTACAACAACATGACTGCGGTGTATAGCGGCGACGTGAACTACGCACCGCAAACGATCTCTGTGGCAGCTTTCTATGTCATTGTTCCAAGCGTCCAGATCACCGAGACAGCCGGGACCGTAAATATTACGCCAGGTACGCCGACTCAGGTGACTCTGACGCTGATGCCGCTGGTCGGGTTCAGCCAAAACGTGAGTCTGGAGTGTAACTCGTCCGATGCGCCTATTACGCTACCTGTAACCAATCCTGTATCCACACTACCCCAGTACTCAGAGTGCACATTCAATTATGCGAATCCCAGTGAAGGCACGGAGCCTGTGGGCAAGAGCGGCGCGACGGCATCGACCCTGGTAATGACGGTCAGTACGAACGTGGCCGTCAACGGCGGCTCGACGGCGTCCATGACAAGGCAATCGCCCTGGGCGCTGACCGGCCTATTCGGGCTCGGTTTGGCAGGGTTGATCGCCGCTCGCAAGAGACTCTACCGAGGGATGGCCGCCATCTGCATCGTAATGATGCTTTCGGGCCTGCTCATGGGAATGGTCGCTTGCACCAACGCAGGATATTCAACGCCGCCACCCGCACCAAAAGTGGCGACACCGGCAGGCACCTATAACGTGCAAATTATCACTTATGATCCGGAGGCTCTGAAACAGAGCTCTCTGACAACGCCGATGTTTACGTTGCCTTTGGACGTGCAGTAGAGGCTGCGGAAACCGGCAGGAACAGGTAGTGCTCTCCGGGAGCTGGAGGCGGCTCCTGGAGAGCCCGAAAGAAAGCAAAAGCCTCGATTCGCGAGTGGCCGGGAGCCGTTCGCGGAAGATTGATACGAGATTGTTTCGGGAGGATTGCAATGGCCACCACGTCGTTCACCGTACTCCGCCGAATTGCCGGCTTTGCGTTTGCGCTGATGCTCGTTAGCCTCTGCCTGACAGGAGCGGCCGCAGGCCAGGGTTCACCGCTGGTGACCGCGAGTGCTGCAGCCGGATTGTCTCACCCGACAGGGTGGGGAACCATTCAGGAGACGGCGCTCGACCAGGCTGGCGACTGGTGGGTGGTGGACTATGCCAATGGCGGACTGTATGAGTTTCCCGTTGGCGGGGGAGCGGCGATCTCAATTGCGCCGTCGAGTCCGTCTGCAAGTCTTGGGGGCGGCTACCAGAACCCCGTCGTCGTCATCGACCCAGGCAACAATCTTTATTTAGGGGCCAACTGGAACAACTGCTTAGTGAAGTTTTCGTGGAATGCGGCGACAGGCACATGGACCGGCCTCAACGATGGAGGAGCTAACGACCTGTCGCCCAGCAATCCCACGACAACGATCTGCACCAACTCCGGAAATGGAAACGAGCCCCAAGCCTGGGCGCAGTACAGCATCCCCGACCTTACAGGCAGTGGCATTATCGGAAACTACGGTTACTTTCAGCCTTGGGCCGTTGCCGCTGGAAATAACAACAGCTTGATTGTCGGCCTTCAGGGAGGCAACAACGGAATCGACGTTCAGGGCCTGTCGGTAACAGGCGCCTGGTCGAATCCAACGGTAGCCGGATGGAACTGGGTCCCGCTTACCGGCATGACCGCGCGCGCGATCTCGATTGCGCAGGACCCGGAAGGCAATGTCTATCTTGTTGAGGATTCTGGTGGGCTGCCCGGGGTTCTTGAGATTCCCGGGACTGCGACCAATGGCCAATACCAACAGGTTGGGAAAGTGAGTGGCGACGCAACTCTGGCCCGCGTGGATCCGAATCTGCCAGCAGTGAAAGGCGTCGCTACCGATGCCGCCGGAAATCTGTACATCAGCGATTCGCAGGTCGGCGTGGTGATGGTCCCGAATCCATCGGGGACCCCGCAAACCGCTTCCGCTGTTCTGATCAGCGGCGTGCCTTCCGGAGGCCAGGTTGCCTACGATTCGACGCGCGATGTAATGTACGTTCCCACTTCGCAGACGCAGACCAACAGCCAGGCAGATGTAGCCAAGGTCGGCTTTGGCTACGCCGAGTACGGCTCTTCCGCGGTAGGCACAACAGTTGCTACCGGGTCGAATGTTGTCTTTGGCTTTAACGGCCCTGCGACGCCTGCGAGCTTTGTTATTGCCGAAAACGGTGTGTCGACGCCGGATTTCGCAATTACCGGCGGGACCTGCACGTCAGGAGTTGCCTACGCGGCCAACAAGAGCTGCCTGGAGAATGTATCGTTTACTCCGCAATCCGTGGGGAACATCTCTGCCAAGCTGCTGATGCTCGACGCGAACAACAACATCCTGGCCTCGATGGTTCTGCATGGAACCGGAATGGGCGCGAACATCCAGGTGTCACCGGCGGTGCAATCTTCGATTGGCTCGAATTTGATGACGCCGAGCCAGGTTACGACGGATGCGAAGGGCAATATTTATATTGCGGATCCCGGCCAGGCTAAAGTCCTTATGTATGCCGTGGGTTCGTCCACTGCAGTCTCTCTCGGCACTGGATTGACTACGCCTACCGGCGTTGCCGTCGATGGCGCAGGCGATGTCTTTATTGCCGACAGCGGCGCCGGCAGCGTATACGAAGTGCCCTTTGGACCGAGCGGTTTGAATACAACGGGCCAGGTGACGCTGGTGAGCGGCCTTGGTACGACAGGCCTGCAACTGGCTGCGGATGGTTTGGGCAATTTGTATGTCGCCGACCCGAGTAATGGGCGTGTAATCAAGCTGAGCAACGTAGGCGCGTCAACCGCTTCCAATCTGGGACAAACGGAAGCCATTCTGACCGCAGGCTTCACTTCTCCCTCTGCGGTTGCAGTGGATGAATCCAATAATCTCTACGTGATCGACGGGACGAACCTCTTCGAGGTCCAGGGCGGCAGGGGCGCGCCAACAACTTTGCTGAACAACCTGGCCGGCGCGACGGGCCTGGCGATCGATCCTTCGGGCGCGGTTTACATTTCATCGGCGAGCGAAACGACAAGGACTCCTTGGATCAGCGGCATCCTGGTTCCGGCTGATGCGACTCAAGTAACTCCAGGGTCTTTGGCCAATGCTTCATCGGTTGCTCTTGACCGGGCGAACAATGTTTATCTGGTCCAGTCCTCGGGCGGCGCGGTGACCGTGGTGAGCACCAACAGTGCGCTGCCATTGGCAACGCCCGCCTCACTTACGTCCACAACAAGTGCAATTGCCACCATCACCAACACCGGCAACTCGGCGCTGACTGTTACCAACTACACGGTTACCAATCCGTTGAACGCGCAGCAGCCGTCGTACCTGCAACTGCCGGTGGACTTCACCGCTGCGGACACGGCGACCGGTGGCTGCGAAGCCGGGAGCCCTGTTGCGGCGGGCGCAACCTGCACGGTGAATGTCACCTTCGCTCCGGGAGCCGGTGAGCAGGGCACGGAGACCGGTACGATCGGCGTCGTGAGCAGCGCGATCAACGCTCCGACGACGATTACTGCAACAGGAACAGCGTCGGCGCTTACCAGCTCCGCAACGACGGTTGCCGGCGGGGCGACGGCGGCACAGGTCATCAATACGCCACTGTCTATCACGGTGGCTCCGAAGAGCGGCGCGGGAACACCAACCGGGACGGTCACGGTGACCTACACAACCTGGACTGTGGTGACCCCGAACTCTGGGGCGAATGCCGGCGTTCCCACCATCACGCCGGAATTGGCGAATGCAACGTCGAATCTGACTAATGGCGCTGCCAGCTTCACTCTGGCTCCGGTGCTTGCGGGAACGCAGACAATGACCGTGTATTACAGCGGTGATCGGGTCTACGGCCGTTCGACGGGAACCATGTCAGTGAGCGTGGCGAAGTCCGCGATCACGGGGATTGCTCTGCCCGTCTTACCCAGTCCAACGGACATCAACCTGCCGTATGTGCCGGCGGGCACCGGCAGCGGCACCGTTCCGTACGACGGGTCGGAACAGCCCTATCAATACAACTTCATCATGAATGTCGGCACTGCCGCAGGCGTTCCCACAGGAACGCTTACGATCATGGACAACGCGACGTCGTGCCCGCCGGGAACGTCCGCAGCGGGAATTGGCACGGCAACCTGCATTTTGCCTGGCTACGCAACTCCGGGCGGATATTCGGGCGTTGCCTGTCCGAATAATTTCGGCATCGCAGTGATTTCGATTTCGAACGCGGGTACGCCGACCGGCGCCCAGGGACAGTTCCCAACAAGCTGTCTGTGGTTTGTGCCGCAGGGCGTCAGCTATTCGCCGGTGATCTACACGCACTACATCTATCCGGTGTATAGCGGGGACGCAAACTTCCTGGGTCTAACTGGGCCGACGTCAACTCTGTTGCAGTCTGTCCGCGGCCCCATGGTGCAAATTACCCAAACGGGGAATTCGGCGTCGCTGACTGCGGCTCCGACACTGTCGGTGTCGGCCGGATCCACGGCGAGCATGAATCTGAGTCTCACCTCGATCCTCGGATATGGGATTGCCGGGTTGAATGCTCAGTTGAATGCGACTAACTTCCCGGTCTCACTGTCCTGCGACAATCTGCCGCCGCACACCCAGTGCTCCTTCACCTATCCCAACCCGGATCCAAACATCGCCAATGCCGTGGACGTCCCGTGCCCCTCCGGCGCGACGACGACAGAGACTGCCAATGGCTCAGTCTCGTGCACGCCGGGATTAGCAACTGTGACCTTCTACACCGACGTTTCGGCGGGCACCACTGTCAGCCAGAATGCTCGCAACACGTCAGTGGCGTTGGCCGCAATCTTCGGCTTCGGGATGATTGGATTGTTCTTCCAGCGAAAAGCGTTTGAAAAAGCACGGCTGATGATGATGGTGTTCCTCATGATCGTGGGAGGCACGCTGGCAGTCAGCATCACAGCCTGTAACACAACTGTCCTGGCGCCGCAGTCATCGTTGAGCACGCCTAAAGGAACGTATGCGGTGACGATCACGGCGGAAGAAGTGGGCACATTGTGTGTCGCCGAGTCGGGCACAACGGGCAACGACTGCATCGTTCCCGGCAGTGGATCGACATCCAATAACGGCGTCCTGGTCTATGGCACGCAAAACCAGGTCTCCATTCCGTTCTACGTTAACCTCACCGTGCAATAACGCGGCGGGTAACATCACCACATTGCTCATCGCGCCGTGCGAACGGCGCGATGTTGTTTTTGGGGCTGGTGTGGAGTTGCGGTTGGACCTGGCGGGATTCATTGAGAGGTTGCGGACCGTTACTAAATTGATTTACTATTGGCCGGCCGTTGAAAGAGGGCCTGCACGTTCCCCGGGAGTCCGGCGCACCTGCCACCAGAGAAAAGCTGCGATCGAAGCCGAATTCTGAGCGGCAATTTTAGATTTGCGAGATTGTCTTCCCTTCCGGCACCTGTACGCCAAAATCCAGTGCCTGTGAATTGTTGGGGTGTAGTGATGCGCGCTGTAACTTCGATACTGATCTTCTCAGCCTTGATGGTTGCCGGATGCGGCGGCGGTAATTCAGGTTCCGGCACAGGCACCACGCCTCCTCCAACAGCTCCGACAGTAATGGCAACGACGCCGGCAAGCGGGGCGACGGGAGTCACTGTGACTTCAATGGTGACTGCGACCTTCAGCCAGGCAATGAATGCTGCGACGATCAGCAGCTCGACTTTTACGCTGGCCACGGCGAGCGGCGCCGTGACAGGCACAGTTGCCTACTCTTCCGCGACGAATAGTGCAACCTTTACGCCAAGTGCCAACCTAAGCTACGGCACCCAATACACGGCCACCGTCACCACGGGAGCGACAGATTCGTCGGGCACGGCGCTGGCGGCGAATGATGTGTGGTCGTTCACTACGGTTGCAGCTCCGGCGCCGACGGTCACGGCCGTGACGCCAACGAGTGCTTCGACGGGCGTCGCGATTACTTCGGTTGTTACGGCCAGCTTTAGCGAAGCGATGAACGCATCGACCATTAGCGGGTCTACGTTCACCCTGACACCGCAAGGCGGCGCGGCGGTGAGCGCGAACGTCACCTATTCTTCTAACGCGGAGATTGCGACACTGGCGCCACTCAGCCCGCTTGCCTACAACACGCAATACACGGCGACTCTCACCACCGGCGTGCAGAGTGCGCAGGGTGCTGCATTGGCAGCGAATTACACGTGGAACTTTACCACGGCCGCTGCGCCCCCTCCAGCACCGACTGTCACGTCGGTTACGCCGGCGAGCAACGCCACGGGAGCAGCGGTCAACACCAGTATCTCGGCCACGTTCAGCGAGGCGATGAATTCGGCGACGATGATCCCCGGCAACTTCACGCTGACCGGACCGGGCGGAGCCGTTACGGGCACGGTTTCTTACAACTCCACGACCCAGACTGCCACGTTCGATCCTGGTGTGAGCCTGGCCTACGGCACAACCTACACTGCGACGATTACAACCGGCGCAACGAGTTCTGGCGGTGCTGCGCTGGCGGCGAACGATTCCTGGTCGTTTACAACGGTGTATCAACCGGATGTTGCCGCTACCCAGCCTGGAAGCAATGCGATGGGTGTTTCAACCAGCCAGGCGCTGACGGCAACCTTCAGCCAGCCAATGAACTCGGCCACCATTAACGCATCAACTTTCACGCTTTCCGTAACGGGCGGCGCCACGGTCGCAGGAGTCGTCACCTACAACACCACGACTGCGGTTGCGACATTCACTCCCAATGCCGCCCTCGCGGGCGGCACGCAATACACCGCGACGATTACCACAGGTGCGACGAGCGCGGCGGGGGTTGCGCTGGCGTCGAATTACTCATGGAACTTCACAACCGCCGCAAATCCAAACCAGGTGACGGTGGATTTCGGAACGACGTATCAAACCATCCGCGGATTTGGCGGATCAACGGCGTGGCTGGGAGCGCTAACGACGCAACAGGCATCGGAATTGTTTAACGAGACAAATGGGCTTGGCCTGAGTATTTTACGCGTGCGCATCGACCCAACCGGCTCGGCGACGAGTATCCCGGCCTGGATACCCAGCGATGGAAACTGGGGCCAGGAGCTGGCGAATGCGCAGGAAGCCCAGAGTGCGAACAGCGACGCGATTGTGTTCGCTACGCCGTGGACACCTCCGCTTTCGATGAAGACAAGTTCGGCGAGCCAGCCATACTGGTCGGGCTCGCCGGCCTGCGGCACCGGCGGCAGCGGCTCTGATTACTGCGGAGGCTACCTCAACCCGACCAGTTATGCCGACTATGCGGGGTATCTCGAAGACTTCGTGACTTACTTCGCCAACAACGGCGTGGACCTGTACGCCATCTCAATGCAGAACGAGCCAGATTACGCGGATGTGGATTATGAGTCCTGCTACTGGACTCCGCAACAGATGGATGCCTGGATCGCTTCGCTGGCCGCCAGCCCGTTTGGCGCGACGAAGCTGATCATGCCGGAATCATTCGACTTCAGCGTGGCCCAGGCCCAAACAGCCATGGACGACCCGACCGCAGAGCCTCTCATCGGCATCCTCGCCGGACACCTCTATGGAGTCTCGCCCACGTCTGCCTACTACAACTTGGCGCAGCCGGACGGGAAAGATGTTTGGATGACCGAGCACTCTCTTACTCCCGCAGGCTCAAATCCTGCGATCGGCGATGCGCTGGCGCTGGCCGAGGAGATTCACAACTCGATGACTGTCGGCTACTACAATGCCTACGTCTGGTGGTGGATTTGGGATGATCCGAACGACGGCATCAACTACGGGCTGATCAACTCCAACACGACGAGCCCGGCTCCAACGTATTATGGATACGCGATCGGCCAGTTCTCGAAGTTCATTCAACCCGGTTATGTACGCGCGTCGGCAACGGCGAATCCAGCCAGCGGCGTGTACGTGTCTGCGTATAACAACCCGGGAAGCGGAACTTATCACTACGTGATTGTGGCGATCAACTCCAACACCAGCACCGAGAATCTGACGTTCAACTTGAACAGCGGCACCGCGACTTCACTGACGCCGTATGAGACGACGGCGGCGGGCGGGTTGACGCCGCAAACCGCCGTGAGCGTGACGGGCGGGCAATTCACTTACACGCTTCCGGCGCAGAGCATCGTCACGTTTGTGCAGTAAAGGCAATGCTGCCCGCGAGTGCGGCGATGGAATGATTTTGCTTGGGCCGGGATGCAAGCTTCCCGTGGCCAGCCCGCTATACACTGCTGCAACCGGCACAGTTTCTCTAGCGCCAGACCGCTCCCCAGCGTGTTACAACAAGATGTAATGGCCAAGCGAATCAAGCCAGGACGTGAGCCCGAACCGGGCCAACCAATCAGCCTGCGAATTCTGGGCGAGTACCTTAACCTGTCTCCTGCATCGATTTCACTGGTGCTGAACGATGCACCGGGCGCGCGCGCGATCCCCGTAGAAACCAGAGACCGCATCAAGGCCGCGGCGGAAAAATTTGACTATCGTCCGAGCTTTTATGCGCGGTCGCTGCGCAAGCAGCAGACCTATTCGATTGGTGTGCTGGTTCCGGAATTGAGCGACAGTTACAGCGGCCAGGTGCTGACCGGCGTGGAAGAGATCCTGATTGAAGAAGGCTACTTCTACCTGACCGCAAGCCATCGCCGTAAGGCCGATTTGATTGAAGGCTACCCCAACATGCTCATGGAGCGATCGGTCGAGGGATTCATTCTGATCGACACGGTTCTGCAGCACAGCCTGAAGTTGCCCGTGGTCGCCGTTGCAGGGCACCGGGAGATTGAGGGCGTGACAAACGTGGTGCTCGACCAGCGGCGCGCGGCGGAACTTACCTTGCGGCACCTGCATCAACTGGGGCACAGGCAGATCGCGTTCATGCGCGGCGGCAGCCATAGCTCCGATGCAGATGACCGATGGAAGAATCTGCGCGCTGTTGCGCGCGAGCTGGACATCGAGGTGAAGCCGGAACTGACCGTGCTGCTGAAGGCGACGATTTCGACTCCGGAGTTGGGATTTGAACCCACTTGCGATCTTTTGAATCGCAACGTTCCATTCACGGCACTGGTTTGCTACAACGATATTGCCGCGATTGGCGCGATGCGCGCGATTCGCGATTATGGAATGCGCGTGCCTGAGGATATTTCCATTGTTGGATTCGACGACATTCAGAGTGCAGCCTTTCAGAATCCAAGTCTTACCACGATCCGGCAGCCGCTGCATCACATGGGGACCGTGGCGGCGCGGATCTTACTGCAGAGAGTCCGCAGACAGACTATGTATCCGCATATGATGCCGATTAAACCGGAGCTTGTGATTCGCGAGTCGACATGCCCGCCTCAGGGACGGGCGGTTCGACAAAAACACAGTTAGTTGCGCTTAAGTTGCGGCACGGGCGAGTCACTTAGTGCGGGAAGTGAAAATCGCGAAGCAGTCCTTCAGAGGGCTCCCACTCTGCAATCGCCGGATAAAGCAGCATGGCTTTTCGCGCGGCCTGCTTTGATCCGGTCATCGCTGCTTCGATGGTCGCGCGCTCGTACTCCTTTACTGCCAGCACCAATCCGCGCACTGCGGCCGGCAACGCGCCGCATGGCTCGGGCGTGATCGAGTCCCTGCCGACGCGACACGGCACCTCGACGACATCGTTGTTATCGATTTCAGTAATTGCTCCCTGGTTGCGGACGTTGACGATGAGACGCTGCTCGGTGTCGCCGCGCAGAGCCTTCATGACGGCGAGGGCGATGCGGTGATAGCCATTTGCCGCACGAAAAGGGTCCTCATCATGTCCTGCTTCCCTGCGCGGTTCGTCTTCACTGTTTGACTCCAATGCCATGTAGCTGCCGGATCGCACGTTGAGGTATTCAACATAGGCAGCGAGTGCGCCCCTGCAGTCATTCGCCGCGAGCAAAGTTCCGAGTTTCAGAAAGAGCTGATCATTGAGTTTCCCGATTTCACTGCCCCTCGTGCCCCCGTGCGCTTTTTGGTTCGCCAGAGCACGCTGCCGCGAGTAGTAGAAATACAGATACTCCGTAGGGATGAGGCGCAGGCTCCGCATCAATTCAAAGTCAAACATGGGGGCGGCATGCAATTGGGCAAGGATCTGGTCGCTTGCGAGGACATCGCTTGTCACGTCCTTGCCAAGTAACTCGATCTTACTCACCCATCCAAGATGGTTCAGGCCGAGGTATTCGCAACGGACATCATTGGGTTCGGCGCCGAGCGCCAGTGCGATACGGTGCAGCATCTCAGACGGCGTATCGCAGATACCTACGGCGCGCGCGTTGGTGTGATGGAGGATTGCCTGCGTGATCAACCCGGCAGGATTGGTAAAGTTGATGAGCCATGCATTGGGGGCAAGACGCGACACTGCGCGCGCCTGCTCGACAGCAACCGGCACAGTGCGCAGCGCCATGGCCATTCCAGCCGGCCCCGTCGTTTCCTGTCCGGGATAGCCGTGGCGTATCGCAGTGCGCTCATCGCTGGTGCGCGCAGCGATTCCTCCCACGCGAATGCTGCTGAGGACAAAGTCCGCTCCCTCGGCAGCCTCGTCGAGTTTTGCAGCCTCGCGTATTCGAAGATTGCCACCTTCGCGTTCGACCACGACCCGGCCAAGCGCGACCATCATTTGCACGCGTTCGATGTCGGGATCGTAAAGAACCACTTCATCGATGCCGAGTTGCCGGGCGCACTCGTTGATGCCGAAGATCACGAGTGGCGTGCGCACGCCGCCCCCGCCGATGAAGGCCGCCTTACCCATAGCATTCCTCGTAACATCGGTTCAGTTCGTCGCGCGTAGGCAAGCCGCGCAGAGCGCCCGCTTCGCGGGTTGATAGCCCGCCGCAGATGCAACCACGCCTCATGCATTCTTCGCCTTCCCTTGCATCGAGCAATCCGTCAATGAATCCGGCGTCGAAGGCGTCTCCTGCGCCGGTTGTGTCGACGACCTCGATTTTGGGCGAACGTGTTATCAGCGGGCCATTGTCAGTGCGCATCATCGCGCCCGCGGCACCTAGCTTCACGATCCCGCTTGGCCACTGCCTGCTGCGCGTGAACTCCAGGTATGCGAGGGGATCTCCAGCGGAAAGAATTCGCGCCTCGCGCTCATTGGGAAGCAAGTAGCGGACCGTTGAGCAGGTTCTGAGATTTGCAGCGTCGCGCAACCAGACGACCTGGTGGCCGACATCAAGGGAGGTTGTACGATTCGCCGCGGTCAGTCGATCGAGAAGATGCTCGGCTAAGCGCGCGGAAAGCGGCATCGCAAAGTGAACGTGGCGGGCTTGCTGAAGGTGCTCGAGGATGGAGTTGCCGGTGAGATGATCTTCGAGGCTTGTGTTTTCTCCAACATATGTGAAGAAGGAGCGGTCCACTTTGCTCGACACGCTCACGGTTGTGCCAGTCCGGCCGCGGCCCTTGCATAATCCGGCGCTCGATACCCCAAACTCCGCGAGCCTCGATTCAATCCAGGGCATTTCTTTCTCACCTACGACACCAATGAGGCTCACCCTTCGTCCGAGGCGCGCCAGGGCGCACGCGGTGATGGCAGCGCCGCCGCCTAACTCCTGGACATATTCGTTGGTGAAGACCTCTTCGCCCGGCTCCGGCCACTTAGCGAAGCCTGTAAGTACGTGATCGACGTAGATCTCACCAACTACCGCGATGTCGTAGTTCGTCATAGAACCGCGAAGGGCCACTCCCGTTCATGCCTCGCCTTGAGGAGATAGATTCCGCCTCCAGCAACAACCATTCCCAATCCAATTGCGACGAAGCGCGGACCACTGCTGGCGGCGATGTAGATCCAGCCGAGTAGTGCAACCAGCGCCGGGATTGGATAAAGCGGCATGCGATAGACATCGGAACATTCCGAACCGCGACGCCGCATGAGCTCAACCGCGACGCACTGCGCTGCAAACTGAAAGATTGCCTGAACAGCGACTAGAACCTTTATGAGGTCACTCAGCGAGAAGAGACATGCCAGAGCAGAGGCAACGCCAATGAACAAAAGTGAAACCGTGGGAAAGTTGCCGGTTTTGTGTAGCCGGGCAAATGGGGCAAAGAAATGACCGTCTGCCGCAGCGGCATACGGAATTCGAGAGAAACCAAGCATGTTCGCAAATACAGAGCCAAAACTAACTACGAGCACGAGGAGAGAAACCAATAATCCGGCCCAATGGCCGTAGATCGACTGCATGAAATCGGCTGCAATCGCATCAGAGCGCTCAACGTTGCGCCAGTTGAGTGTGCCGATGATTGACAGGTTCATCAGCAGATAAAGCACGGCCACCAGAAGGATGGAGGAGATGACGGCTCGCGGAATATTCTTCCGGGGCTGCTCGATCTCTCCGCCCAACAGACACGCGTTGGAGTAGCCGCCGTAATCGTATACAGCGATCAGTGAGGTTGCGCCGAGGCCAGCCCAGAAAGCCGTCGATATGTGGAAGGCTCCGGGGGGAAAATCAAACGCGTTTGCAGCACGAAAACTGTGCATCCCGCTGACGATGACCCAACAACATGTGGCAATCACGATGCCGGTCATCGCAATGGAGAGATGGTCGATGGAACGGATGTCTCTGTACAGCAGCAGAATATTCACGAGACAGATGCCGGCGGCGATTGCTACGAGTTGCCCGTGCGTCAGTTTGGGATAGATGAAATTCATATATTCTGCGAAGCCAACAGCACCCGAGGCGATGATCAACGGCCCGGCAAGGAGCGTTTGCCATAGGAATATGAACCCCATCAACTGGCCCAAACCCTTTCTGCCATAGGCTTCCTTCAGGTAGTAGTACGGACCGCCAGAGTTTGGCATTGCCGATCCTAGTTCCGCCCATACCATCCCATCGCAAAGACAGAGCAGCGCCCCCAATATCCAGCCAAGCATTGCCTGCGGACCGCCCATTGCGGAGATCGCCAGCGGGATCGTGAGAAACGGTCCGACGCCGACCATGTCCAGGACATTGGCGGAGATTGCGCCAAATAGCCCGAGACCACGAACCAGTTGCTGCCGCCTTTGAACTTCCGTTTCCATCATGTCTAGCCCGCCTGGAAGCTACAGCGTCCAATTTTGCGGCAGCCGCGTCTTGACGCGCCTACTTTTCGGCCTTCGCATTCAGCAGGGGGTTCTTTGAGAGGCTCAACAAATTCGCAAAGATCCGGTAGGCACCCGGAACGCCCAATGGCAGTTGACGATAGAACGCATAAGCCGTGTACATGTACACGCCGGATCCGTAGCGCGCGATGACCATCCCTCCTTTTTGCGGATCTTGATTGGGGTCGTGCGTCTCAAGCAGAGGCTCATATTGCGGATCCCAACTCTTGAGGAACTTTGATCCGCGTTCTTCGATCCATCCCTCGAAATCCTTCGCGGTGATCTCGTTCGGCCATTTCATCGCTGCATTCGCGGGATCTAAAATCGTCACCACCGAGTGCTCGTCGGTTACTTCTTCGGGATCGTTGGTCATGCTGTAGGGATATGGGCCGAAGTTATGGTCAAACTCCGGCGTCTGGTATTGCACAACCACCGCTCCGCCGTTCTTCACATAATCCAGCAGACGTCCGTTGTAAGTGCGTAGATCGTCGCGCACCGCATAGGCGCGCACCCCAACCAGGATTTCGTTGTATTTCGACAAATCGCCGCTGGCCAGGTCTTCCTTGGTCAAGAAATGGACCTGGATGCCTAAGTCCACCAGCGACGCGGGAATATCGTCGCCGCTGCCCTCGATGTAGCCGATCTGCAGGCCAGGAGCCACTTTCACGCTGGCTGCCGTAACCTTGTCTTCGGCCTTGCTGTAATCGAAGTAGGGCCGCAGACCGGGATAGCCGATCTGGATGTAGCCTTCCTTGTATTCATGGCCGCCATAGCTCGCGACCGCCTGAATGGAATAACTCTGCTCCTTCAGGTTCGCGGGAACCACGCCGAACGCGACCACCTGCTCCTGCCCATCCCGTTCGAATGAGAACGGCGCGCTGGCAGGCTCTGACTTCCATCCCGGCGGCAGGTCGAGTTGCACAATGCCCTCGGCCGCGCCCTTTACGTTGCTGTGAATCTTTACGCTCACCGGAATTGAGGGCGAGTTAAGAGGAATCACCGCGTCGCTTTGCGACATGGTAACGGAGATGGCCGGTCCAATGGGCATGGGATGGAACACCGTGCCTGGTCCTGTGTCGCGTTCGACCGTTTGCACCGCTTCCGCCAGATGCACCTGCACGCCGTCGTAGCTGGCCGTAAGCTGCGCTTGCAGCGGATACGGCGCCAGCGGCAGATTCCGGTACTGGGCCTCGCGCATATCGTAGTACGCCTGCTCCAGGTCGGGCCGGTAGAAGTAGGGCCGCGTGTAAGATGCGTCGTCGGAAAGACGCACGTTGAAATGCGCATCCATCACGCTGTCCGCCTTCAGGTCTCCGGAGGTCTGCCCATCTGCGTTGGCCGTTGAGCCGTTCTCGTTTTCAAATTTGAGCGCAACGCTCTCGATGTGGACTGGCAAGGTTCCCGAATCGGCTACGTGCACGCGCACCGGGAATTGCTGGCCCGGAATCGCCATTTGGAAGGTGGGCTGATCGCTCATGAAGCGCGCAAACATTCCCGTGGCAGGATGGTCCGGCGTAACCTGGGCAGTCATCGACAGGCCCAGGGCCAGCACCAGCCCGTTATCGAACTGCATCTGCTTCACCTTCAGTTCATGCAGCACGTTGTATTTCGCGTCGCCGGAGAGCGAACTGGAGTTGACTTGGTCGATCAACTGGTTGGTCGCTTTCAGCCCTTCGGCCAGCCTGGGCGCAATGCCATCCGGCTCGCGCGGCGAAAAGTCGCGCATGGCCGTCTCCACCAGCGTGTTGATCTTGTCCAGACCCGCGGTGAGAAAAGCGTGCTCCTCGTTTCCGGCCAGCGTGGCAATGCCGGGGACCGTAATATCGATACCGTCGAAGAAGGATTTCTCCACGTCCGGCGACTGGACGCGCGACCCGAAGCGGTGATAGGGCGACTCCCCAGGCCCCGCGTGGGGAATATCTCCACCGCCGTTCTGCGACCTCTGGTATCCGAGCCCGGAACGCGAAATCTGCTGCGCGCTCAGGCCGTCCATGCTGAGGTAGGTGCCTACCGGAATTTCAACGGTGGCGCTGACCGCTCCCGGCTCAAACTTGCTGCTGATGTAGTTCTCGACGCCGGCCGGCAGCCAGTGGTGCGTGGCGTAGTCGTAAAGCCCCTTGGGCGAAACCATCCCCTCCTCGAGAGAGAAAGGCACGCGCGCGTAATCCTTGAGCGGGTTCCAGGGCCGCAATCCCGCCTTGATCTGGTCAGGAAAGACGTTCGGATTACCGGCGTCCTCGAAAACCTTCTGCGCCCACATGCCGGACGCTGCATGTTGCCCGTGGCCGTCCGACGGCCCGCCCACAAACACCGACGTAATGATCAGTGGCCGTGTCATGCGCACTACGCGCACTACGTCGTAATACACCTGGTCTTTGGGATATTTTCCGAGCGCTTCATCCAACGCCTTCGAGAAGCCGTAATCCGCCGCGGTGCTGAAGAACTGCGTGGCGCAGTAATACCGGTCAGCCTGCAACAGCTCTTCGGTGCGCACCAGGCCCAGTTCGTCCCATAGGTCCGACGACATTACGTTGGCGCCGCCTTCGCCGCGGTTCAGCGTCAGCAGATCGACCCGCGCCCCCAATACCCGCGACTCGTAAGCCAGCGTAGCGCCGTCTTCGTCGTCGGGGTGCGCGTCGATCATGATCATGCTGGCGCGGGTATGAAGCTGCTGCAGGGCAACGCTGAGCGCGGAGGCGCCGCGATTTTCCGGGATTGCCCGCTCGTCCTCCCGTTCGTTCCCCTGCGTTCTGCAGGGGACTTCACCACGAACAAACGGGGCCCATGCAACCAGCAGCAGCGCAGCCGATCCATAAGACAATACCCAACGTGTAAGACTTCCTCTCCTCATTGCTGATCCTCACCTTCAGTATCCCAGGTCAACTTTGACCATCACCTCAGCCTGCGGCTGTGCAATTTGCATCCGCACCGGAACGCAAGCTGACGAACCTCGGCGGCAGCCGCAGGGTTTGATTGAAAGTCTGCTATTGCATATGAATTGCACGCTCGCCGCCACGCGGAACGGCACGTGGCGGCGAGCGAAATGCAGTGGCTCAGAAATAGTACTTGATCGCTATCTGGATAACGCGCGGTCCCGCGGTCGTGCTCGTTACCTTTCCGAAGTTCGCGCCGGATGTTGAGATGTTGGCAGCCGGATTGCCAAAGCTGGCGTGATTGAACGCGTCGAAAAATTCGAAGCGTGTTTCGATCTTGGTTCCTTCTGTGATCGGGAATTGCTTGAAGAGGCTAAGGTCTTCGTCTTCCAGGCCCGGCCCGTGCCACGCTCTCGGTTTGCATGAACCGAAAGTGCCAAGCGTGGGCGGAGAAAATGCCGCGGGATTGATGAAGAAGCCCGTTGCGTGGACTCCGACAAAGGCACCGGGGCTCTTAGACGCGCCTGTCCAGGGATCGCCGATGCAGTTCGCGTAGAATGCAGAGTTACCCCCGGTATCGCTCACGTTTGTTGCAGTCACATTGAAGGGCTCACCTGTCTGCAGCGTGACAATCGCATTCGCCTGCCAGTTACCAATCAGGCGTGAGGCAAGACTGTCATTGTTCATGACCAAACCGCCCTGCCCGATGGGCAACTCGTACGTGCCATTGGCCACAAACCGGTGTCGCACATCCTGATAGGAGTTGCTCATTTCGTGTCCGTAATTGTGTGCATTCTGCGGTGTGTCGCCCCCAGTGAGGTTATCGACAAAGTCGGCCATATTGTGCGACCAGGTGTAACTGAGGTTGTACATCAGGCGGTGGTCCATCGGACGCTGTAAGTTAAGCTCCAAGGCACCGTAGTCGGTGTTTCCGTCATTAGTGGCTAACTCGACAAACGCATGCTGCCCCGCGCCATTTGCGGAATCATTCGCATCGATCGTATTGCCTGAATTGAAACTCGTGAGCGGAAAATAAATATCCGCTGTGCTGGTAACAGTCGCGCACGTCGGGCAACTTGTGACAAAGCCCTGGTTCGCGTTCTGCACACGGTTCATTTTTCGGCCCCAGTTGCCGATATAATTGGCGCTCGCGATCGTATTCCTGCTCACCTGGTACTGCAATCCGAAGCTGGTTTGTTGAATGTAGCTGGTGCGGTTGTTCACGCCCTGGGCACGCACGTGCTGAGTAGGCAGACCTCCAGCAACGCCTCCCACACACACTCCATTTGTGAGAGTGCCGGTGATGCAGGTGACGGCAGGACCGGGAATGAGTAAGTCTGCGATGCCTTGCGGACTCAGATAGGGCGCTGAGTCCATCCCGGCTGAAGAATCCATCTGGAATACGGGTGTCGTGCTCCCATTTTGCTGAGCAACGTCCCAGACTCCGATGAACGGCGGATTCTGCTGAATTAGCGATTCTGAGCCTATGCGATTGATGAACTGGCGGAAGATACCGTAACCCATCCGGACAACCAGCGGATTAAAAGCGTGGTAGGAGATTCCGATACGCGGCGCGAACGCGTCGTGCTCGGTTTGCATTCTCGTGTCGCCCGACCAGCCGTTTCCGGAGGTCGCCGTAACAATCGTTCCTCCGTCTGCAGGCGGCCCCGATGCGATGCACTGCGGATAAGGCTCCGAACCGCAAGAGAAGTTTGCCGTGCGGTTCTCGCGATTCAGCCAGAAGGGCGGATATAACTCGTAACGGAGCCCGTAGTTCACGGTCAGGTTGCTCGCCGCGCGCCAGGTATCCTGAGCATAGAACGAGTTACCGCGAATGTAGTTATTGATCTCCGCCGGCGCTTCAAGGATGAGCTGGGAAACATCGCCCAGAAGAATGTCGGCCCCGCTAAAGCCGTTCGCGCTGCTGTAGATACCTGAGTTATAGACAATGCCCTGGGGCGCTTCAATATCGAAGAAGTTCAGGGCGTCCTGATGGTACTCATAGCCAAACTGCATGCTGTGTGCACCTTTGATCCAATACAGCGCTTCAAGTATCTGATACGTTTGCGCGACCTGATATTGCGGGCGATAGTAGGATCCGCCAATGCTGGTCAAGCCGCTTTGCTCAAAGGGCGGAATGCCAAAGCTCCACGGATTTTGCGGAACGCCCTGCAGGCCAAGCAATGAGGACGCCTGCGATTGACCTACCTGCACACCGATCGGATCGCTGTGCGAGAAGGTGCGCAGATAACCGAAGTGCACGGTATTGACTTTGGTGTTGCTAAAAGTATCCGTCCAGCCAAGAGCGACTGATTGGTCGTGAAGAATATAGTTTGTCGGGAAGCCGGCTCCGTTGCCTGCGACAGCATTGGACGTCCATGTTGGCGGAGTGGAGTAATTTGACCAGTCAAAAGCGTAGCGACCGAAAATCTGGTTCTTCTTATTCAGAGTGTGGTCGATACGCACATCCAGCGTGCGTGTGTTGTTCGGGACCGATCCCACATATTCATAGTTGTCCGCGCCGGTGAATGTTGTGATTGGTGCAATGTTTGGCGCCGGATAGAGTGCGAATAACTTCGCTCCCACCGAGTCCCAGCAACCTTTGCTGACGACGTTGTTGGTAATGCATCCCGCTTGACTAGGCACCACGGCCGACATGTTGTACTTGCTCATGTAGCTGCCGTTGGTGGCGGCGCTGAAATCCCCGTTCTGGACCATTGCGGTGGTGGGCACAATGGCTTCTTCTGTTTCCTGGGTGTTGCTTAGCAGGTTTTCATAGGAGACAAAGAAGAAGGTCTTGTTGCGCTTGATGGGACCGCCAATTGTTCCACCGAACTGGTTGTAATCGTATTGGCCGCGCGGAATGGCGTTGTATTTGTTGAAATAGGTGTTCGCATTGAGCGCACCGTTCTGAATGTAATCCCAGACGTCACCATGGAACTGATTTGTCCCAGATTTGGTGGAAACGTTCACGACCGCGCCGGCGGCAGTGCCGAATTCCGTGGAATAGGTTCGCGTCTGCAGGACAAATTCCTGCAGAGCATCCGGCGGCGGAATGACGGACTGCGTGGATTGTTCCTGCAGATTTTCTGACTTTGAATTGTTGTCAATTCCGTCGAGCTGGAAGTAGTTCTGGAGCTCCAGATTCCCGTTGGCACTGAACAAGCCTTCAGCCGGATTTGACACGGTGTTGTCGCGGAAGACGCCAGGTTGCGTCAGGACCAGCGCATCGTAATCGCGCCCGTTGAGCGGCAGATCGTTCACTTCCTGCGATTGCATCACGCCATTCACTTCGGCGGATTGCGTTTGCAACTCTGCGGTAACCTCGTTGACGACAACCTGCTGTTGCACAGAGGACACACCGATCACAAAATCGACCTGGATGCGGTCCTGAACGTTTACAGTGATATCTTTTCGCTCCGCGGTGCTGAATCCGGCGTGATCAACTGTGACGTTGTAGACGCCCGGGATCAGCTGCAGAGCTTCATACTCGCCGTCGCCGTTGGTCTTGTAGGTGCGCGTTACCGAGGTTGCCGTGTCGGTGACGTTGACCGTGGCTCCAGGAACGCGCGCATTGCTCTTGTCCTGAACGATACCCACGATGGTGCCGGTGTCAGTTTGGGCGCAGACCGGGATTGCCGCGGCCGTCAACAGGAAGGTTGCCGCAAAGCAGGCCCATTTACTGCGATTGATCCACAGTTTCGGGGATGTGAAATGGAGAGCACGCATGGAATCGACCTCCTTAGATTCGAGCAAAAGTTTGGGATTTGATTCTCTTGCCCCAATTGCGTTTCTTTGCGCGCTTCGCGCGCTGGGATTACGGAATCCGAGTGAATACGGAAAACCCATAAGAATCCACACGCAGCGCATACGGCGTGTGCAGATTCAGCTCTGTTGTGACCCACAAGGCGACGGAGCCAGAAGTCGGGGAAGCGCAAACCTTTGGTGCGGACGGTCGATCAAACCTCACGAAATCGCCGCACTTTACCGGTAAAGCGAATGAAATGGAGCGTACACATTCGCATTCTTGTTGTCAACGGAAAAATTTAATGGGTGGTTCATAAATCGCGGCGACCGGGAAAAGGGGACCGACTTGCCCTTGGGTTAGAGATGGCGCATTTCATTGAGGCGGCGCTTATATTCCTGCGGACCGGGAAGGCCTTGCGACCCTCCGGGTTGCGTTCCGGCGAGGCTGCCGCAGATGTTCCCTGCCCGGAGGCAATCCTCCCATCCCAGACCGTGCAGAAACGCGTGAAGGAACCCGCCGTTAAACGCGTCGCCAACGCCGGTGGCATCAACCAGAGGAACGGGCAGTGCGGGCTGGCGGTAGACTTTGCCTTCGGCGAGCAGAAGCGCACCTTTGGCGCCGAGCTTCACGATTGGAATCCTGACCCAGTCCTGGAGTTTCTCAAGCGCGCTCATCGGCGTAGATGCGCCGGTGATGGCTCGGGCCTCGTGCTCGTTGGGAAAGATGAAGTCGCAGTGGCGGATGATGGAGATGAGCTGATTGATGGAGATGTCGGGGTTCCAGCCAAAATCGGCGGAGATCGTGACTCCGCGTTCTCTCAGGCCGCGGAGCACGGGCTGCCACACGGCCGGACGCCTGAGCGCGCATGCCAGATGCACGTGCCGTGTCTGCCCCAGCTTGCGGCGCACGGCCTGATTGTCAAGCAGATCTTCGAGACGCCGATTGATGGGTTCGTTGGTAACCATCATGCGGTCGGTCTTGTAGGCGATGCAGACAGTGAGCGCCGTGGGCAAATCATTGCGGTACTCGCAGGCTGTGATGTCGAGCTTTTCCTGGGCGATCTGATTCCAGGTGGGGAGATATTCGGCATCGGCGCCGACGCGCGTGATGACTCCGGTGATGGTTCCAAGCCGGCTTGCGGCGATTGCCGTTGTAGAGAGCCCGCCGCCGGGCGCAACAAGAAATGAATTCGTTTTGGACTCTTCGCCAAAGCGGGGACGGCTCGGCAAGTGGTAGAAGATCATGTCGGTGAAGAATTCACCAAACACCACAAGGTCGAACTTCGTTTCTCTGTAGTCGCGTCTCTTCGCCATCCTTGAGTTCCTTTCGGGCACTTATCGCCGGGGAGCGTAATGCGACGGATTACCGCTGTTTTTCTGAGGATCTTCGCTTGACTAGTTTCGGCTTTACCAGGATTCTGTGCGCAGATTTCCGGTCGCCGATCCCAATTGCGCGAAGGGCGAGCTGAGCAGCCTTCGCACCGAGCTCGTGTCCGCCGATGTTGATGCTGGTGAGTGGAATCTTCATCGCGCAAAGAAGTGCATCATCACCGCAGCCGACGAAGCGCATCTCATCAGGGATCCTGATGCCGTTGGCGGCGGCGGCGTCCATCGCTCCGATAGCCATCATGTCGGTATAAGTCATGACTCCGTCGGGACGGCCGCGCCGGCCCAGCAGGCGCATCAACGAGTCATAGCCGCGCTTGTACTCACTCTCTTCGGGATGCATGCTCTCGACGACGAGATCCGGCTGGATGGGCAGGCTGTGATCGCTCAGAGCCTCGCGATAGCCTTTGGCGCGCATGTCACCGGCAGCGGTGCGCGGTCCGCGGAGGTAAGCAATTCGCTTGCAACCGCTGTTGACGAGGTGATCACATGCGATGCGGCCCACTTCTTCGTCGTGAATACCGACGAAATTCTCTGTCGTTCCCGGCGGTCTTTGATCGACAAAGATGACCGGCATTCTTCGCGACTTCTGCATCTGCTCAAAGAACGTGCCGGTCTCCTGCAGGGAAATGACGAGGAGCGCATCCACCTGGAGCGAGAGAAAGATCTCGATTTGCCGCTGCTCAAAGTCCGCGTCCTGCTGTGACGACGCGACGATGAGGCCATAACTTTCGGCGCTGACCGCTTCATTGACGGCGCCGACGATTTGCGAAAGGAAGGGGCTACCGATGGACGGCAGAACCAGACCGATGGTCTTGGTTTGACCGGTGCGCAGGCTGCTGGCGCTGATGTTCGGGATGTACTTGAGTTCCTTGACGCGCTTGAGGACCCGCGCCTTGGTTTCGTCGCTGATGTCGGTTTGCCCACGCAGCACTTTCGAGATGGTCATCTTCGAAAGGTTCAGGTCTTCGGCAATGTCTTTCAGGCGAACGCGCATTCCCAAAACCCCAGTTGCTGAGGCAGCATTTCACAGTGTACGGCACGAGTCACGGCGCAGCGGAGCAAGTGAGTCGGGTTATTTTCTGCGCGCATGATTGCGTCGGAAACAAAGTTAGTGGGCCAGATCGGAATGAATGTTGCCGGAAACGAGATCGTCGACCGTGTAGAGCCTGCCGTTGGCAATCACTTCTCTAACTTTGTGCGCGTTGGCGATGTTCTCGAGCGGGTTGCCATCGACGATCACGATGTCGGCAAGTTTTCCGGGCTCGATGCTGCCCGCATCGAGATTCAGCTCTTCAGCAGGTGTGACGGTTGCGGCTCGCAACGCTTCGTAGGGAGTCATGCCGGCCATTACGTAGGTTTCTAACTCTCCGTGAAGCGCGAAGGCGTTCGGCGTGTCGGTGCCGGCAACGATTTTGGCGCCCGCATGCATTGCATCGATGACGAGCTTCGCGCTTTCAATGCGCATGGCGGCCAGAGTGCCGGCGCCCGTGCGCTCGCCCGGAACGATGGGCCGTTCGCCGATAGAAAACTGGCGCAGCCAATCGGAGTAGATGGTGAAACGCGGATCGGTTTTCATCTCCGGCTCCATCTCAAAGAGTTTGGCGAGGCCGGGAAAGGAGACGGTCGGCGTGAGGTAGCGCTGCGACTGACCGAATATCTGCACGACATCTTCATAACTGCGCTGCAAAGTAGCTTGCTTGGGCGAGTAGACGCGACGGCTGGTCGCAGAGACGTGCTCGGTTGCATCGACACCGACGAACGCTGCGGGATAAATCTCGTGCGTCGTGACAGGGATGCCGATGCTGTGCGCAAACTCGACCATGCGTTTCTGCTGCAGGTCGGGCAGGCGCACGTAGCTCTTCAGAAGGTCGTGCTGGAGCACTTTGGCGAGCTCGAGCTCCATCTCGAAGTGCGAAGGACTGGAGATGGCGATGCCCATCTTGTAATAGGTTCTGCGCCACTCGAAAAGATACCCGGTGGAGAAGAGACGCGGGCCGGGACGCACGCCGGATTCGTTGGCCTCGATGTCTTCGACGCCTTCATAGGGCGTGTTGCCCGGGCTGCGGACCGTGGTGATGCCGAAGGCGAGCCAGGCGCGGTGCAAAGCTTCGCCGTAATCTTTTTGCAGATGCGAGTGCGACTCGATGAGGCCCGGCATTGCGGTAAAGCTTGCCGCGTCGACCACCTTGGCGCCGGCAGGCACGCTTGCCGAGTGCGGGCGCACGCTCTGGATGCGATTGCCCTTGATGACGATGTCCATGTCCGCGCGTGCGGTCTGGCTGATGCCGTCAACGAGTTTGCCGACGTGCACGACCATTGTGCCTTTCGGGATGGAAGGCGTGTAGGTGAGGTCGAGCGGAACTTCGCGAGTTTCTCCGGTGAGAATGTCGAGCTCTTTCAACTTGTCGAGAGATTGATAAAGGATGTGCTCGGAGTCGCCGGCCCAGCTTGGAGCGTAGGCAATTTCACTTGTCATGTGGCGGGGCGGACCCAGAGGCTCGCCGGAGGTGGACACCGGCCAGACGGCGAGCACGCCCTCATAGATGGCGGCCATCTTTTTGCCGTCGGGCGACCACACAGGTCCGCAGTAACCGCGCGAGTCGATGGAAAGATTCGGCACGGGCGTAAACCATCTGTCGTCAGGATTCGATGCACCGTTCTCTGAGGACATGGTGAAGATTTGATTCGTTCCTTCGCGAACGGTGGCGGAGTAGGGCGCTATGTTGGCCATCGCGATGCGCTTCCCATCTGGCGACCAGGTGGGCATGCCGGGCGCGTTCAGCGTGTTGTGCAACTTTGTAACTTTGCCCGTTTCAACGTCAACGACGGAAACTTGCGCCGCACGCCAGATGCCGTTCACGTCGAAGAACGCGATTCGTTTTCCATCGGGCGACCATGAAGCACCCTGAGGTTGCGTTGCCAGGTGAGTGAGTTCGCGGTCCTGCCCTGTGCGCAGATCGTGCACCCACAACTGAAGATGGTCGCGGCCTTTGTCGGACGAGTAAACCAGTTGATTGCCATCCGGCGACCAGGCGGGGTCCGTATCGAGATATCGATCATTCGTGATGTTGACGGGCTTCTGGCCGATCGTCATCACGTAGATGTCGCCGATGGCTGCGAAAGCAACCTTGGTGCCGTCGGGCGAAATGACAGGACGGATGATGCCAAGGGCCTTGCGCGGCGCGGTGGAATCGAAGTCGCGCTTGCGGCGGATGTAGGTTCCGTTGACACGCGTCACCTGCAGAGTTGCTGCGAACGGCACCGTTGCGGCTTCGCCGCCGTCGATACTGCGCTCGCGAATTTTTCCGTCGGAGACGTAATAGAAATCGCCGTCCGATGCCCAGGATGCGCGGAAAGCGAACGCGTTCTCGTCACCGGTGAGCGATTTGCCGTCGTTCTCGAGTCGGCTAATGTTGGGCTCAAGATCGTGATAGACGATCTTCCCGGCGGGACTCCAGGAAGGCGCACTGGCTGCGCCGGTTGCGGTTGCGACTTTGCGCTCGGCGCCATCTGCCACATTGACGGCCCAGATGGAGTGGCCACCTTCGCGCGTGGAAGAGAAAGCAATCTCGTTGTCGTCGGGCGACCAAGTGGGCATGTGATTCTCCGAGCGATCGTTCGTCACGCGCTTCACATCGCCTGACGCGAGATCCAGAATCCAGATGTTGTAGCTGCTGCCCAGCGGATTGTCGCGATCGGACGCGAAGGCGATGGATTTGCCGTCGTGCGAATAAGCAGGCTCGCGATCATCGTAGCTTCCCCACGTAAGTTTGTGCTGATTGCCGCCGTCGGGCGTGATGCTCCACAGGCTGTAACCGCCATCGAGATAGCCAAAGAAGGTGATCCACTTTCCGTCGGGCGACCACACCGGCTGGCGCGCATCATTGAACAAGCTGGTAATGCGGGTTGCGGTTCCTCCGCTTGCCGGCAGAGTCCAGATGCTGCCCTGCAGGTCGATCGCCAGCATTTTGCCATCCGGCGAGACCGCGACTGACATCGACGTTCCTTCGTGCACAGTGACATCGATCAGTTTCGCCGGGGCCAACTTTTGCGGCCTGGCCGTCGTCTGCGTCCTTGCGCCGCACGCCAGTATGGCAATTGCGAAAGTTACCGCGAGCCGGCGCAGCAGCGCTCTTGTTTCACGAGAATCCTTCATATGATTGATCTCCGATTTTCGCGATCCGCCTTGTGTCGACGTGGCAGCAAGAACTGGATGGCTGATCTCTCGAGCTCAGTGGAATCGCATCATATCAAAAGGAGTGGGATCAAGAAATTTTGCGGCGACTTGCGTCGGACAGAGTGAGGGCGCATGGAGGGTGTGACTTCTAAGTGTCGCGCGATTCCAAAGAGTGGCCAAAACCGACCCATTTTGCTGCCTTTTTTCTGGTTTCGTCGTATTCTATGTGTATCCGGGAACCCACAGATGAGGACTTTCACAATCGACGAGGCGCAGTCATTACTGCCGGTGCTCGAATCGCTGCTGAAGCGCGCGATCGATGGCAAGCGCTCGGCCCAGGAAGTGGAAGCGGGCCTGAACGGACTTGCGCAGAAGATCTATCTTTCGGGCGGGATGCGAGTGAATGTGGGAACCATCGCAAAGCAGCGCGCGGAGATGGAAGATCATTTGAAAAAGGTGCGCGAGAGCGTGGCCGAGATCGATGCGATCGGTGTGCAAGTGAAGGACCTGGAAGCAGGCCTGCTCGATTTTCCCTGCCGCGTTGAAGACGAGGTGGTTCTGCTTTGCTGGCGGATGGGCGAGCCGGCGATCGAGCACTGGCACACGATGGACTCCGGATTCAAGGGGCGCCAGCCCGTGGATGAGCGATTCCGGCGGCGCGCCTCTTCGGGCGGGCGGCCGAACTAAGGTCGCCGACCAAATGAATTCGCACCTTTGACATTCGTGGCTTCCCACCCTTTCGCCAAAAAAATGGCGAAAGGATGGGGCACGGAATAGATACAAATCACACGATCTCGGGCCTGGGGTGTTTTGGCGCGGCGCCGACCGAAAATTCCGCCGTATTATTGCCTTTATGTGTGGACGATTTGCGCGCCGGTCAACGCGTGAGGTTCTGGCCGAATGGTTTGGCGTCGACCTGGAAGATGCGCCACCGTTTGCTGCCAGCTACAACGTGGCGCCGCAGAGCGTGCAACCGGTTGTGCGTCTCGGACGCGATGACGCTGAACCGGAGTTCGCGCTGCTGCGCTGGGGTTTGGTGCCTTTCTGGGCGAAGGATGCGAAGATCGGGTACTCGACGATTAATGCGCGTTCAGAAGAAGCGGCAAACAAGCCGGCGTTTCGCGATGCGCTGCGCAAACGCAGATGCCTGGTTCCTGCCGACGCTTTCTACGAGTGGGAGCGCAGCGACCCGAAAAACAAGAAACCATTTGCGTTTGCGCTGAAGAGCGGCGAGCCCTATGCTTTCGCCGGCCTTTGGGAAAGCTGGCGGCCGAAGGAAGGCGAAGCGCTGGAATCGTTCACGATTCTCACCACGGACGCCAATGAGATTCTCGAGCCGGTTCACAGCCGCATGCCGGTGATCCTGGAACCGAAGGACTACAAACGCTGGATGGAGCCCGCAAGTCCCGAGCGATTGCCCGTGGATTTGTTGCGGCCGTTTCCCACTGAGCGGATGACTGCGTGGCCGGTGAGTGAGCGCGTAGGCAACGTGCGCAATAACGATGCGGAGTTGCTGGCGTGCACTGGGTAGATAGATGAGATGCGGAGGCGGAAATGCTTCAGCCGAATTCAAGCGGATCAGGTTACCGATTAGGAGCCAGGAAGCCGGAAGCTCAATGTGCAGGACGCAATCGAAATGCGGCTGAAACGGCATACAAGGAAAACCTACCCGGAGCTTTATCCATCTAACGTTTTGCGCACGTCTCCTCCGAAATAGCGAACGGGGAGGACCGTCGGCGAGAACGAGAAACTGAGCCGGATTTGGCGTCAGCGCGGAGAAAATGTGCTGATAGGTCCATGTGGGCGTGTAAGTGCCGGCGGCTCAGTGTGCAATCGGTGTGCACTTCGAGTGCTTTATCTAAAACGACAACCACTAAAGGAGTTCTTTTCTATGAGAATCTGTGCTCTCTCTACAATTTCCCTTGTTGTAACTTGCGGCGCACTTCTTTACCCGGTCAATGCGAATGCGCAGGCGCCGGGTGCGCAATCCTCCGACACGAACGCAGTTTCGGCAGCGGCGGAAAGCGCAGCCGCACAGATGGTTCCAGCGGCTGCCGTACTAGACAAGGCTCTCGACGCAAGGAAAGCGCAGGCTGGCCAGGAGTTTCGCGCGACACTTACAAGCACGATTCATTTGAAGAATGGCACGGAGCTTCCGCGCGGAACCGCATTGCTGGGGACCATTGCAACAGACAGGATGCAGAGTGCCGGCAGATCGACGCTCGCGTTGCGATTTACTCAGGCGCAATTGAAAAACGGGAAGGCCATTCCGATCCAGGCAATGATCGCGGGAGTTGCGCCGCCGGAAGGCTACGAAACGTGGGAGCAGAACGGCGGTGGGGCTCCCCCCGACCCGTGGAACGCGAAAGTGCTTCAAGTGGATCAAGTTGGCGTGCTTTCCGGCGTGGACCTGCACAGCAGGATCGCAAGCGAAAACTCGGGAGCGTTTGTCTCAACGAAGAAAGACGACATGAAACTGGCGGCGAGAAGCCAGTTGTCGCTGGCGGTCGGTCCGCAGGCGAGCGCTGGAACGAGCGGAGGATTGTGATCCGCCCGGTTCCATAAGTCTGCCGTTTTCAAGCCGAGATCACTCCCTGAGATGGGGCGTGGGCTGGGGTGCGCCCATGCTCCATCCAAATAGAACGATGCCCGTTTCTGACCGCAAGGTCCAACCAATACTTTGGTATGCCTCGATACGTTCGTCCAATGGCTTCGTCGTTGTGCCTCTGCGAAAGTTGCGTTCAGCAGTCGTCCGCTCTGACTTCGATGGGAGTACCCAATGGCCGGCACAAATGGACTGAGAGAGGCGACGCGCGCGACCGCGCCTGTCGCGTCGAGCACATTGAGTGTGAACGTTTTTACCGCCCCGGGAAAGACCATGGTCGGCGAGCGGCCAAAGCCCTTCGGCGAAGCGCTCGGCTTTGACCCGATCACGTCGACTCTAATCTTCGGCGAGCACGACGCGGTGCTGGTAGACGCAATGATGACAGTGGCTGAGGCCGAGGCTCTCGCGGATTGGGTTGCTCTGCACAACCGTAACCTGGAGACCATCTACATAACGCACGCGCATTTCGACCACTTCTACGGTCTGGGCATTCTGCTCGACCGCTTCCCGGGCGCCCGGGCGATAACAACGCCCACGACGCTGAGCGCCATGCAGATGTCTTTCACGCGGACCGTGGAGCGGCTAGCCCGCCGGTTGTTTCCTGGGCAAGTGCCCACCAAGTTGGTTGCCCCTGAGCAATATGAGCACGAGACGTTCACGCTCGAGGGCCACGAATTGCGCATCATCGAGCAGGGCCACACCGATAGTGCCGATACGACGTCTCTCTACGTTCCATCGATCGGCCTGATCGTCGCCGGCGACGTGGTGTACAACCAATGCCGGATGTACGTCGGCGACACCACTCCCGAGAGCCGAAAAAACTGGGTCGCGGCGCTCGACCGGTTAGCGGCGCTGAACCCGACGATTGTTGTCGCCGGACACGAGAAGCCTGGCGCGCCCGATTCTCCTTCGACGATCCAGGACACCAAGCGATACCTTGAGGATTTCGATCGGGTGCAGAAAACCGCGACGTCCGACCAGGAGCTGTTCGATAAGATGACGGAGCTATATCCGCATTGGGTAGCCAATCAGTCGTGGTTGATGTTCGGATTTCCGATGCCATAACCCACATCAACCGCTGATGCGAATGTTTCGGCGCGGGTGATGGACCGTTGTCTCTCGTTGAAAAAGCGCCAGAAATCGCAGGAACTCGAGGTCGATGCAACAGCAGGCAAGGTTACGAAGCAACAAGTGGAGGCAGGGGTGTCGAAGTTCAGCGCGTACGAATACCGAAATCAGCCCGGGTTCGACCAGAACAAGTTCGATGGGGCGAACCAGGCCATCCCGATGAAAACCCTCGTGATCCACTGCTTTGACCCTCGCGCGGCCGAGATCCCCCAGAAGGTGGCTGAGTATTTTGGCGATGAGGTTTACCCGGGCGAAAATATCCTCGACGAAGCCGGCAATCGCGTTGGCAACACACGGACACTATTTGTCGAGACAAACGCCGGCGGCCGTGCCGCCTCTACTCTGCTGTCAGTGGCAGCAATGGACTATATATTCAGCGTTCAAAACGTGATCGTGGTTCACCACTCGTTCTGCGGCACGACGACTTACACACCTGACCTGCTCATTGGGGAGTTCCATGATCATCATCATGCGGAGATCTCGACGCTGTTTGATCGCGAAAGCGTAGCCATCATGGACTACGAGAAATCGCTCAGATATGACGTCGGGTTGCTTCGTTCCAGCCCGGCAGTTCCGAAAAATATCAAGCTCTACGGCTTCTTTTTCGACATCAATAGCGGCAGACTAACCGAAGTCGTGCGGGACATCCCTGCTTAGACCGCGGGTATGGATACGAAGGAACCAGAACCAGCAGATGAGCACCGCTTGTCGGGAATGGAGCCGTCCATGAGCGCCGTACAAATCGATCACAAGAGCTACGAGATGCCCCCGCGGGAGGGGATGAGCATCGCACATTTTCTCACCGTCGCCGACATCGAGCGATCGGCTCGCTACTACGAGAAGGTCTTCGGCGCTCGCGTTCTGAGCATGGGCGACGGCAACGCGCCTGCGTACCTTCAGCTTGCGAATATCTGGATGATTCTGAACGTTGGGGGTGGGCCGACCCCGGATAAGCCGACGGTGACGCTCAGCGTCCCCGACCCGAATCACATCAACAGCTTTATGAATCTCCGCGTCGCGGATATTCATGCGTGCTATGAGCTATGGAAAAGTCGGGGAGCCGAGTTCATTACGGAGCCGATCCCCAAGTACGGCGAGACGCGCTGCTACATCCGCGATCCTGACGGCTATCTTATCGAGGTTGGACAGAGCACCGACCTGACATACGGTTGACGGTAAGCCCGGAAAAGGCACCCTTATAGTCCCGAGCGGATTGTCGGCGGTCTGCAAGTCACCAAGTCGCAATCTCCGCATTGCCGGTAATAGGACCTGAACTTCACATTTGAAACCGATAACGCCGGCCCTGGATAGTCCGCCTGCGAGCGCAATGTGGCCTCCCTGCGTCTAATCATTGCAGCTCAGTACTTTGGGTTGACCGCCTGAGTCGCGCTTGCGAGACAGCAGGCACGCCCAGGGGATACCCTTTTATATGAAATCCTCCCGTCGTTCCGATGATTTGATATGCCGGGATTCGACGATGGCCAGGGAGCAGACATGAGAGTCAGGAGTTGGGCCTCGCTTTGGCTGGTGCTACCTTTTGCCTTGGCTGGATGCAAGGGCTTCTGGGATCTTCCCACGTCGACGACGACAACGACGCCAACCACGCTGTCGAGCGGCGTTTTTTACGTACTCGATCAGACAGCGAAAGAGATCGCGGGTTACTCCATCTCGTCGGGCACGCTGGACGCCGTTTCCGGCAGTCCCTACTCGCTCTCTGCCGCGCCATATTCGATGGCGATTGCTCCGGGCGGAGGGTACCTTTATGTCGGCACCGTGAACGGAATTTATCTCTACACGATTGGATCGGGCGGGGCTTTGACGATCGCAAACAGCGGGGGGACTATTTCATCCGACATCGCCGCGGCCATGCAGGTGAGCGGTTCGTGGCTGGTGGATGCCTTTACGGCGGCGAGTGGAAACGTGCAACTGGACGCGATTCCTATTAACTCTTCGAACGGACTCTATTCGGGAGGGTCGGTCGTCACTCAATCCTTCAGTATTGCGAACGCCACAGTGGAGCAGATGGTACTGTCGCCGGATGGCGACAATCTGTTCCTGGCGCTGGCTACGGGCGGGTCGATGGTCGTTCCCTTCAGCTCCGGCAGCTCGAGTCCGCTGGGAGGGACCGCGAAAACGATTGGCGTGCTGAACAGCGGCGGCTCAGCTCTCTCGGTGGCCGTGGATCCTTCGAACCGGGTGTTTTATATCGGTGAGACGCTCGCGAACTCGACGGCGAGTTCCGGCGGGCTGCGCGTCTTCAACTATAGTTCGCTGAGCGGGACGCTGACTCAGGCATCGGGCTCGCCGATCGCGACCGGAGGGCTTGCGCCGCACGCGATTCTGCCGATTGCTTCGGGTGAGTACGTCTATGTGGCGAACGGGGGGAGTGATACTGCGAACGGCAACATTGCCTGGTTCCCACTGACGGCTTCGGGAACCACCTACACGATCGCGTCGGGAAGCAGCATCGCCTCAGGAATCCAGCCGGTCGGGTTGGCGGAGGACAGCGATGACAATTTTGTGCTGGCCATTTCGAGCGGCGGAACAACGTCGAGCGGCGATCCCGATCTGGATGCTTACACGATGAGCTCGGGAGCGCTGACCGCGGCGATCACTTCCGCGACGGGTACCGATCCCGTGGGCGCGGTGGCGATTGCGGCAGTGCCGTAAAGGCAGTTCACAGTTCGTAGTTCGCAGTTGACAGTCGTTCGTTTCCGTATCTGACCTTCCCGGCACCCGATTCGCGCGGCCTCCGTGAACGATGAACTGCGAATTGTGGAGTCGTTGGCGCGCGGTGCTATGCTCAAGGCAACGCAACGAGCTGTGCCCACCTGCCTCCCCAACCTGATCGGCTTTCTTCAACGGCGGATGAGCGCCCTCTGCTTGAACCTGCTGGTGCTGTGCATTCTCGCGCCGGCGACGGGATGCAGCCGCTTCAGGCACCAGCACTACGAGAAGGTGTACGTCTCCATCCGGCAAACCTACCTGCATGATCGCGTGGCTCCGGTTTCGAACCGAGTGGCCGAGGTGACAAACGGGCAGGCGCTCGAGGTGCTGGAACGCGGCCGGCGCTTTCTTAAGGTGCAGACCGACAAAAACGAGATTGGCTGGATCGAAGAGCGCGCTGTAATCGACCAGAAGACGTACGACGGGTTTGCGCAGCTGGCTGAGAAGCACAAAGACGATCCGGTTGCGGCGACGGCGACGCTGAACGACGACCTGGCGATGCACCTGCTACCGGGCCGCGAGACTGAGCGATTCTATTTGCTGGCCGGCAAAACGAAGGTGCAACTGCTGGAACGTGCCGCGGCTCCCAAGAAAGCTGCGGAGCCGCTGGTGCAACTGCCGGCAGCAAACACTACAAAACCGGGCACGGCAGCGGCGACGAAGACCGGCGCAGCGACCCATGCGAGCAGCGGCGCCGTCGTGCCGGAGGAAGTGCCGCCGCAGATGGAAGACTGGTGGCTGGCACGCGACGAGCAGGGACACACGGGATGGCTGCTGGCGAGCCGCCTTGACGTGGATGTGCCGGACGACGTGGCGCAATATGCCGAGGGTCAGCGCATCGTGGGCGCGTGGATGCTGACGAAGGTGAACGATCCTGAATCGGATGCGCCAAACCACATGGTTCCCGAGTACCTGATGGTTTTGACGCCCGGCTCCGGGCTGCCCTTTGACTTCGATCAGGTGCGCGTGTTCACGTGGAGCATCAAGCACCATCGCTACGAGACGGCGTACCGGCTGCATCCGATCCAGGGCTATCTTCCGGTGCGCGTGTTCACCGAGACAACACCGAAGGGAACGATGCCGGCGTTCAGTTTTCTGCTGGCAAAAAGCAGCGATGTGACGACTGATCCGACGACCGGCGTTACGCGGCCGGTGGCTCCGCGGACGATCAACTACGAGATGATCGACACGCAGGTGAAGCGCATCGGGCCCGACATGGCGCCGATCCAGATGATGCACGAGCCGGGAGAGAAGGCAAAAGCGGGGAGCAAGGGCGCGAGAGAGCAAGGGAACAAGAAGGCGCGTAAGCATTAGAGCAGTTTCGGAATTCACGTAGACCTTTTGAGAGCGTTTGAAGGTGGCATTTTCTTGATGAAAATGCCACTTCGCAGTGTGCTTTCGGTGTACACCAATTCCGAAACTGCTGTAGTGGACGCGAGGCCCAACACATCGAGGCAACCGCTCATGATGCGGATCCCGCAAAAATACGGAGAGCAGGATGAGATCTGCAGGACTTAAGTGTTCGAGTATGCCCGTGAAACTGCCGCAGGCCACTCGGGATCAACCCAGTCCACGGTGATTCGATTGCGGCCTCCGCGTTTGGAACGGTACATCGCCTCGTCGGACCGGCGAAGAAGATGTTCCACTGTGTCGCCGGGACGGCTGGCAGCTGCGCCAATGCTGACTGTCACTCTTCCTCCGGGAAGGTCGCGGAGGGTTGCGATTTCCTCGATCAGCCTTTGGGCGATCTCTTCCGCTTGTGCTTCCGTCGTATCGCGCGAGAGTATCACGAATTCGTCGCCGCCGTAACGAGCCAAAACATCTGAAGGCCGCATCCTGTCGCGCAGCACAGCGCTCACACGCTGGATGACTTCATCGCCGGCGCTGTGGCCCAGCGAATCATTCACGTTTTTGAAGCTGTCTATATCGAGCATCAGCACCGTCGTTTGCTCTCCAGCCAGAGCGGATCTCCTCATTTCGCGACTTAGAATCTCTTCAATGGCACGCCGGTTGAACAGTCCGGTCAGGCTGTCGGTATGCGCAAGCAGTTGCAGGTCGCGTCGATGGCGGCACACAGCCAGCCAAATCAGCCCGCAACCCGTAGCCACATTCGCCAACATGATCAAGTAGGTGAATCCTGCCTGATAGATGTCCATGTGCAGAATCTGGCTAGGCGGATGCAAGACGGTACGCACACCACGCGCTATTTGCAGCACCATCGCCAGCACCTGCAACCAAGCCAGCGCCAGGGTCAAGGAGCGGAGCGTAGTTGTCGCGGGGAATTGCTTTTCAGCCGGAACGTGCTTTCGGATCAGCTTTGCGATCGCCGCGGCATAGATTGCGGAAGTGCCGCTGACGATGAGAATGCGCGGCGCGAGCTGATTATGCACATAGGTGAACCACGTGTTCCCTGCCAGCGCGATGAGAGCCAGCCCGATGCCCCATGGCAGAAACGGAATGCCGGCTGAGAATGTGTCTGCGGCCGCACAGTAGACAAGCAGGGAGCACGCAAAGAGCGCTTCAATTGCCAGGAGAATCGTGGCCCAGGCAGGTGCATAGGGCCGCGCCGACAATAGCATCACCGACAGAAGCGCAAAGCCAAGGGCCCAGGACAGCAGCCGGATGCCTCTCAATCCAGGGACGGTGTGCGCGCCCATGAGACAGCCCAACAGCGTCAATAGAGCTGTGGCGGCGTACCCATACATCAGATAAGGCATGTACATGTGCGGCTGTACTGCTCTCCTTTGGGGACGGCCGGCAGTTACGGCGCTCGGTCCGCAGATTTACCTGCTACGGGTAAGCGCATGAAGCTGGGTTGCATTGGCTTATTTTGACATAAATGGCACGCCGGCAGCCTACAACAAAAGCGTAGGGGCGCAAGCGCAAGTGTCGTCGCTTTGACACGAGGAACGAATCTTAACGCATCCACTCGTCGCATTGTGGATCACATCAAAATCGACTTTGGGAATTTTCGGACTCAATGACGATCACGCTGGAACCGTCGGCGGTTTCGTTCTTGACGGCTTCGAGAGCGCGATTGGCCTGGTCGAGCGGGAAGGTGGCGACGGTCGGGCGAAAGTCGAGTTCGCGCGCGAGTGCGAGGAAGTCGCGCGCATCCTGGCGGGTCATGTTGGCGACGCTGCGCAACTGGCGTTCTCCCCAGAGCAGCCGATCGTAGTCGAAGGCCGGAACCTGGTCGAGATGAATGGCGTTGATGGCGACGACGCCGCCCTTGCGTAACGCCGAGAGCGCGCTGACGACGACTTTGCCGCTGGGAGCGAAAGTGATGGCGCGGTCGAGCGGAACGGGAGGCATGGCGTCTTCGTCGCCGACCCAGGTTGCGCCGAGCGCTTCTGCGGCCCTGCGGTGTGACTCGCCGCGCGTGACGACGTAAACATCGCAGTCCCAGGAGTGAAGGACGCGAATGGCGAGCGAAGCGGAGCTGCCGAAGCCATACAGGCCTACGCGTTCGCCGCGCTCGACTCCGGCTACGCGCAGACTGCGAAAGCCGATGACACCCGCGCAGAGGAGCGGCGCGGCGACGATGGGATCGAGGCCGGCGGGCAATGGATTGGCGAAGTCGGCGCGAACGGCAGCGAACTCAGCATAGCCTCCGTTGACGGAGTAGCCGGTGAAGACGGGATGGTCGCACAGATTCTCCATCCCGTGACGGCAGAACCAGCAATCACCGTCAACTCCGCCGATCCAGGAGACGCCAACGCGCGTGCCGAGCGGGAGGGTCGACGTTGCGCCTTCAACGACCTCGCCAACGATCTGATGGCCGGGGATGATGCGCGGATGGATGGGCGGGAGATCGCGCTCGACGATGTGCAGATCGGTGCGGCAGACGCCGCAGGCAAGGACTTTGAGCAGGATTTGATTGGGCGCGAGCTGCGGGCGCGGCACATCTGCGACGGAAAGCCATGATCCGGAGGCGACGGTGGATGTGGAATCGAAGACGGCGGCGCGCATGAGAGGCCTCTGCGAATAAGGGTAGCGCGGGAACGGGCGAGTCGGCAGGTCAGCTGTGTTGGTGGCCGGATCAGCGGGAGGGTGGTAGTGTCCTAAGAGTGCGTTGCTGAGTTGGTGGCGGCCTTGAGAGGTAAGGCCGCCAGCGGATCACGCCTCTAGCTCCTTCGGAATGGGAAACTGGAGGCGCGGCTGCTTCCCAAAGAGCTTGTCCCAGTGCTCCTCAAACTGCGCCTTAGTGTCAGCAATTTGCATCAGCGTCAAATCGGCTGTGAGTTGCCTATCGAGATGCGGAATGCCGGTGTCCACCGTCAAGAGTTGCCAGAGCTTCGCGCGCCTATTGCCGTGCTCGTTCTTAGGCAGCCTGGCTTTCAGTTCTTCCAGAACCCCCGGAGGGAGAGCTTCAAAAACATACTTGTTGATGAATTTCCCCATGTAGGGTGAGTGCTTGGTTTGTCCGGGTTCATATTTCCAGCCAAGAAGTTTATAGGCTTGTCGGAAGAACTCGTGGGGAAATTTTTGCGCCCACGGCTGTAATGCAGGCGCGACATAAGCCTTGATAATTCGGTCAATATCCTGCCTTACCTTGTCGTCTTGATAGCCAGTCGCGTCATCCACTAGCGCCACGATTCCGCGCAATCCGAAGCCATGCGAAAGCTCGTCGCATCGCGTAATGATGTGTTCATATTTGGCGTAAACGCTTTTAGCGGCTTTCGCTTCTCCTGGAGTACCCTTCGCCAATTTCTTCATCAGCGAGTCGCGCAAGTCCTGATACACCTTACACACCATCGGCAAAAGGAGAGCGTCGTATCCCACGGCTCTTTGGCCGCCTTTGAGACGAAAAAAGATGGGGGTGGTCGACAATCTCAATTCGTCTGTAATGAAGGATTTAAGCACCTCAGCACTCAAAAAGAACGGTAGTCCGTCGACATTGACTGTTCCCCCCGTGCCAGCTTTCGGCGTTCGCGATCTGCCAATGGCTGTGAGCATGGTCCCTTGAACGATCAACCGCTTACCGTTCGGCAACACCGCTGCCATGAGAACCGCAGCGCCAATCGGCAGTGGCCCGTCATGCGTGGCTTGAGGGAGGTCGCCTCCCCATCGCGCCTCGGCTGCGAGTTTTCCAATAGCTTTCCTGCGTTCCACGGATAGCTTTGCGGCACGAGCATTTCCGCCTTTGGCCGCCCTTACGATTGAGACCGGATTTGTCGTTTCGGATTCCATAGAAAGCATTATGTCACAATTACAAGTAAGCATGTGATTTTATTTTAGCACGCATATTGACTTACGCCTAAGCAAGCATTAGAATCCTCTTAATGCAGAAAACCCCGGCCAGTGTTAGAAGCACCGACCGGGGTCAGAATCCATCACAGCCGAAGCCGCAATGAGACTCGCAACTTCATTATCTGGCAAATCGGCTGTGAACTCAAGGAGAATTCACAGTGACCTGCCATTCCTGCCAGATTCAATGCAAGCGCTTCGGAAAGCACAGAAACGGCCTCCAGCGCTACCGCTGCAACCAATGCACCAAGACCTTCACCGAAGGACACCAGCGCCCTCTGGATGAGATGCGCCTGCCCTTAGACAAGGCAGAGAGCGTTCTGCGCTTACTCTTGGAGGGTATGTCTGTGCGTTCCACCGAGCGCGTGACAGGCGTCCACCGCGATACGATTCTCCGGCTGCTCGTCCTGGCTGGGGAGCGTTGCCAACGACTGATGGATGAGAAGATCAAGGCCGTTGACGTGCGCGATGTAGAGGTCGATGAAATTTGGGGCTACGTGTTCAAGAAAGAGGCCCACAAGTGGAAGCACGAAGAGAACAATCAAGAGATCGGAGATGCCTATTGCTTCGTTGCGATGGAGCGCAGTTCAAAGCTCGTGTTAACGCACTATCTCGGCAAGCGCACAGCGGAGTCTACAGATCGGTTTATCTCGCGGCTGTCTCTCGCCACGTCGAAAATCAAGTATCAACTCACCAGTGACGGGTTCGGCCCGTACAAGCCCGCTGTAAAGTCATTCCTGAATAAGCGCGTTCACTTCGCGCAGTTGGTTAAGGTCTACGGTGCGTCCCGCGACGGTGAGCAGCGTTACAGCCCCGCTGAGGTCGTGGATGCGGTCCCAGAAGTCGTCATGGGAAACCCGGACCCCGATTTGATTTGTACCTCGCACATTGAAAGGCAGAATCTTTCGATCCGCATGGGAATGCGGCGCATGACAAGGCTTACCAATGCATTCTCTAAGAAGTGGGAGAATCTGCAAGCTGCCTATTCTCTCTGGTTTGCGTATTACAACTTCTGCCGGATTCACAAGACATTGCACGTCACGCCCGCAATGGAAAGTGGCCTTACAAGCTCGCCTTGGACTGTTTCCGCACTGCTTGGGTAACCAGTCGTGTTGCCTTTAACGACAACCACAAGATGTTGTGGAGGTTTTTTCTCAATCACAGCGGATAGAAAAGTCTTGCATTTGCGGCTTATGCTCCCGCATACTTCTAAAGTCAGTGATCGGAGGATTTTAGGCAACAAAAACCCGCCTTCGTAGGGCGGGTTCTTGAAGAGATCACAATTCGCGTCTTTGACGGCGGAGCGATCCAGCAACCTCAGAATATCTCCGTAACGTTCCTCTCGTCAAGAATAAAGTTTCCCTCGGAACTAGAGGGAATTCCTGTGCTCAATGGGGCACGGGTAGCCCTGACACCGTTTTCAGCCTTGCCCGCCGAATACGATTGGGGAATCCATCAACCGCTAACTGTTTTCTGGAGAGTGCCATATGCCAAAGACAAAGTACGAAAATCAAACGCTCACCAACCAGATTCTTCAAGTGGAAGACTGCTGGTTCGTTAACTGCACTTTGAAGCAGTGCATCTTGTATTACGCTGGCGGGCCGTTCGAGTTTCAGAACGCAAAGATGGAGAACTGCCAGTGGAAGTTTCAGGGCTCGGCGCAGCAAACAATTGCACTGATGACAACGATTGGGCTGTTACCGATTCAGCCGACACATCTTCAAACGTCAATGAAGCCTGTGACTGGGCCGGTGAACTAAAAGACCAAATTGCGATCATTACTGCCTCCGTGTGGGCCATTTTCCACCATGACACCACACGGAGGCAATTCTTTTTCCGTGAAATGTGGTACGACATTTGGGGAATCTAAGCAACGCACTAATAGGACACTACCCGGGAGGGTCGATCGGCCAGAGACTCGTGATAGCCTGATGTTTTCGAGCGCTCGGAGAGAGCGCTTAGAGTGCGTTGCCCGCCCAGTCCGCGGACCTTCCAACTTCCCACAATCGAAAAGAGAGATTCTGCGATGCGCATTCGTTTCGCTTTTGGTTCATTCATTGTGCCGATGGGGCTGCTGGTTTGCCTGAGCACGATGCAGGCGCAGAACGCAGGCACTGTGCCTGCAAGTTCGGGCGCTGCGCCGGCCTACGATCCGAGGCTCACGTTTGCGCCGCTCACTCTGCCGGATCCGGTGAACGCGTACCGCTCGAGCAACGGAGCGCCGGGGCCTGACTACTGGCAGAACGAAGCGGACTATGAGCTGCACGCGACGCTCGACGCAGCGAAGAAGACACTGACAGCGACAGAGACGATCGCCTACACAAACAACAGTCCCGACGCGCTGCCGAGCCTGTGGATTCAGCTTGACCAGAACATTTACAGGGAGGATTCGCGCGGACACATTTTGGAAGGAGAGATGAGAAGGAATCCGCGGATGAGGGAATTTGTCGGGCCGGAGAATGCGGTAACAGAGGGTTTTGTGCTGAAGAGCGTGGAAGTGGAAATGGGAGGAAAGAGCTCGAAGGCCGATTACCTGATAAGTGATACGCGCATGCAGGTGAAGCTGCCGGAGCCGCTGAAGGGGCGCGGCGGAAAGCTGAAGGTGCACATCGACTACAGCTACGCGATCCCGGGAACGTGGGGTGGCCGCACGTCGTGGGTCCAAGTGAAAGACGGCGAGATTTACGATATGGCGCAGTGGTATCCGCGGATGGCAGTGTATGACGATCTGCGCGGATGGGACACGCTGCCGTACCTTGGGAGCGAATTCTATCTGGAATACGGAAGCTTCGATTATTACGTCACCGTGCCGGCGGAGATGATCGTCGCCGGGTCGGGCGAGCTGATGAATCCGAAAGAGGTGCTGACGCCTGAGGAAATCAACCGGATCGAGCAGGCGCACGGCAGCGACAAGACCATCTACATTCGCACGCTGGCCGAGGAGCAGGCGAAGGCCGGCAGACCGAAGCAGAGCGGCACACTGACGTGGCACTTTCACATGGACCACACGCGAGACGTGGTGTGGAGCGCGTCGCAATCGTTCGTGTGGGATGCGGCGCGGATGAATCTGCCGGATGGGAAGACTGCGCTGGCGATGAGCGTGTATCCACCGGAGAGCGTGGGACCGGATGCCTGGGATATGTCGACGGCGTACACGAAAGACACCATCGAGAGATTTTCAAAGCACTGGTATCCGTATCCGTGGCCGACCGCGGTGAGTGTGGGCGGATTCACAGGGGGGATGGAATATCCCGGTGTGGTTTTCGATAGTTATCAAGACAAGGGCAAGGATCTTTTCTGGATTACCGCGCACGAGTTTGGGCATACGTGGTTCCCAATGATCGTGGGATCGAACGAGCGCAGGCATGCGTTCATGGACGAGGGCTTCAACACATTCATCGACATTGAAGAGTCGGCTGAGTACGAGGGCGGCAAGTACGGGCCGAAGCGGGATGGCGAGTATTCGGCGGGCGGTGAACCGCCAGACATGATTCTGAAGGTGCTGGATAACAAAGACGCGCCGACTCTGATGGCGCTGGCGGATTCGTACGGATGGGCGCTGGGGCACCCGGTGAGCTACTTCAAAGGCGCGTACGGCATGGTGCTGCTGCGCGAGCAGATTCTGGGACCGGAGCGATTCGATTGGGCTTTCCGCAAGTACATTCGCGACTGGGCGTACAAGCATCCGTCGCCTTCGGATTTCTTCCGTGAGATCCAGAGCGAGGGCGGCGAAGATCTGAGCTGGTTCTGGCGTGGATGGTACCTGGAGAACTGGACATATGACGTCGCAGTGGACAAGATCGACGGCGGCACGGTGACGCTGAGCAATCGCGGGCAACTGGTGCTGCCGACGACAGTGGAAGCAACGTTCCAGGACGGGAGCAAGACGCGGGTCCTGTTGCCGGTGGAAACGTGGATGCAAAAAGGAACGTTCACCTGGACGCCGCAGAGCAAATCGCCGATTGCGATGGTTGCGGTCGATCCCGATCACGTGCTGCCGGATGACGACCGGAGTGACAACGTGCTGAAGGTGCAATAAGTTAGCCATTCGGCGGCGTTACTGCGCCGTTGGCAGAAAATCGTTCGTCGGATCAGGCAGAAATTGCCAAGCGCATGACCTGTGTTTGCGGTTCCGGAATCGGCAGGCCATCTTCGCGCATTCCGGCAATGTGCAGTTCGATTCCCTCGCGGAGCAATTGTTTGGTTTGATCGATGGTCTTGGCGGCCACACCCAACCCCGGCAAGTCCGGAACATAGGCGCTCCAGCCATTCGACGTCTTCTCGAATACAGCCGCATATTCCTTCACTTCAAACCTGCCTGTTTGAGAATGTTGCCGAAAGTTCCCTTGGCAATCTCCTGCGATGGGTGGCCTGCAACGGTGACGCGGCCAAGCTTCACTGGATGCTTGAACTGACGGTGGCTGCCTTTCTGTGCGACCTGAAACCATCCATCATCCCGAATCAGCTTCAGCACATCGCGGACTTTCATGCAGGCAGCTCAGTCCCTGAGGTCATTATATCGCCAATCCCACTCAGCTCCGGGCGACGGAAGTTACTGCGCGCGTTTGCGGAGTTCGAGCTCGACGACGCGGAGCATCTCGTTTTCCGGCGCTGGCTTTCCGGTCCAGATTTCGAACTGGCGCGCGCCCTGCTGGACGAACATCTCGACACCGCTGATGACGGCGAGGCCGCGCGACTTGGCCAGCTTGAGGAGCGGCGTTTCGAGCGGCGTGTAGACCATGTCGAAGACGAGCGACGCGTTCAGCTCGCTCTCCTTGACAGGAAGCTGCTGCTTGATTCCGGTCATGCCGCAGGGCGTCGTATTGATGATGGCGTCGAAGCGCTGCTTGGCCAGCACATTCTGCTTGAGCACATGCGCCTTTGCCTTGCGCGCGAGTGCAACGGCCTTCTCATGCGTGCGATTGACGATATAGACCTCAGAACCCTGCTCGACGAGGCCGAAGACCGCAGCCCGCGCGGCGCCGCCAGCGCCAAGGACGAGGATGCGGGCCCCTTTGAGGCGCATGCGCTTTTCGAGCGGGCGAACGACGCCGGCAACGTCGGTGTTGAAGCCGTAGAGCTTGCCGTCAGCGCCTGTCCGGAGCGTATTGCAGGCGCCGATCTTGGCGGTGAGCGGGTCCATGTTGGCAAGGTGCGGCAGCACTTCCTGCTTCAGGGGCATGGTGACGGCGACGCCGTCAATGGGCAGGTCGCGCACGATGGTGAGCAGGTCGTCGAGGACGCGCACCTTGAGCGGAAGCATGACGGCATTGACGTTCTCGCGGCGGAACGCCGTAAGGTGCATGACGGGCGAGAGCGAGTGAGTAATC
Organism: uncultured Acidobacteriaceae bacterium; assembly: GCA_963834565.1. Classification (GTDB taxonomy): domain Bacteria; phylum Acidobacteriota; class Terriglobia; order Terriglobales; family Acidobacteriaceae; genus Telmatobacter. The sequence continues at coordinate 764,538 of CAWICF010000001.1, forward strand.
GGGTTGCCGGCGACACCGAAGATACGCGTGGCCTGATCGAGCTGGTCGAGACGGTAGAGATCGAGAAGGGTTCGCGCGGCGACCTGGCCGGGAGCGGTTTCAGCACCGTCGGCGATCGAACCAAAGGTGAAAGCTGCGCCAGCGCGCGGGCTGAGGACACGACTGATCAGGCCTTCTTCTCCCATGGCGATACCGACCATCTGCACGTCGAGCGATTCGTTTTCTACCATGCGCAGAATCGCAAGGTTGTCGGCGAGGCTGCGGGCGGTGGAAACGACTTTGACGAATTCCGGGTGGTATGCGGCAATTTCTCTGGCGACCTTGCCGAGGCCCTCAGCACGACGCGTGCGTGAATAGTCGTGGGAACTGATGAGCAGGGATGTTCCCGCGGCGCGGAGAGCTAAACGGAATTTGGCGAGTTGCGGCCGAGTCATCTGTTCCACCGACTCAATTTCGAGATCGACGATGTGGCAGCCTGTCTCGGCGGCCTTTTGCAGGACCTCGAGCTCGGCGTTGAGCGAGCCCGTGAAGCGGCCGCCGCCTGGCTTGCGGCGGCAGGTGGCGAGAACCGTTACGTCACGGCGACGGTTCAGGAAGGCTTTGAGCTCGGGTAAAACGGCGGCCGGCTTGGCCAGGTAGTCCAATCTCAACTCAATGAAAACAGAATCTTTAAGGGCCGCATCGGCGTGTGAAAAGAGCTCTGCGGGAGTGGTCCCCTGGACGGATACGCACAGCCTGGGCACACGCAGCCGCGGCACAACCGGCGCCGGCGCGGGAGTGGTCTCAACCGTGTTGGAGACGGCGATTGGCATTGCCTTCAATTGACGCATCTTAAAGGGCCTTAGACTCTGTTTGCAACAAGCAATGTGCAACTTTAGTGCCCTAAATTGCGGGATTTGGGCATTATCGGGTTACTGGGGTAATTAAGGGGGCCGTTTGACACAAAGCCAGCGACGGTTTAGGCGGGTGAGTGGCTCCATGGGGAGGAGTGTTGGCGCGGTCGCCGGGAGGAAGCGCGGTGCTTGACAGGGGCCGGCATGGAAAAGAAGATAGCTCACGCATCTTAAGTGGACTGACCACTCGTCACAGAATCAAGCGGGCGTGTCCCGTAATCCTCAACAAACAACGAAATGAGGAATCGAAGGTGGAACGCAGAGATTTCCTGAAGAGAGCTGCGCAAGGGGCGTTTGCGGTTCCGGCGGCAGCGTCGCTGGGCAACTTTGGCTTGGCGCAAACAGCAAAACCGGCAAAAGCGCCGACGAATGGAACCCATGCAACAGCAGAAGCGCACGCCGGACCGAAAGTGACGATCAATGTAAAGGACCTGGGTGCGACGGGCGATGGCAAGACGAAGGACACGCTGGCGCTGCAACTGGCAATTGACCGCTGTGCCGCGCTGGGCGGCGGCGAAGTAGTGGTTCCGGCGGGGGATTATGCGACGGGCGGGCTGGCGCTGCGCAGTGATGTGACGCTGCGGATCGAAGATGGTGCGAGTTTGCTGGGCTCGGGCGACATGGCGGACTATCCGGTGACCGAAGTGCGCTGGGAGGGTCGCTGGATCAAGGGATATAGCGCGTTCATTTCAGCCGTGGACGCAGAGAATGTCGGGATCGCCGGCCCGGGAGAGATTGTGGCGAGCGACGCGATTCGCGGGCGCGTGGAGAGGCCGTCGGGAATGCGGCTGCCCGCGCTGCTTGAATTTACGAATTGCCGCAACGTGCGCGTGGAGAATTGCTTTACCAGCCAGGCGGGTATGTGGTCGATTCATCCCGTGTATTGCGAGAACGTGACGTTCAGCAATGTGACAATCAACAGCGGCGCAGATGGGATTGATGTAGACAGCTGTAAACACACGGTGATTGACGGATGCACGTTCGATACGGCGGACGATTGCATTTCTCTTAAGTCGGGACGCGGAGAAGAAGCGTACACGATCAACCGGCCCTGCGAGGATGTGCGCATTTCAAATTGCGCGTTCAACGACCGCACGTTTGCCTGCATTGGGATCGGCAGCGAGACTTCGGCGGGTGTGAAGGATGTAGTGATTGAGCACTGCAAGTGCGTGGGAGCGCGCAGCCACGCGGTCTACATCAAGAGCCGGCCGGGACGCGGCGCGTACGTTGAAAATATTTCGGTAAACGACATGGATGTTTCGGGGATGCGGCAGGGGTTTCTGCGGCTGAACAACCTGAACAGCGGCAAGCAGGATGAGTTTCCGGTTCCGGGCGATGCGGGAATTCCGGAGTTCCGCAATTTCCGATTCTCGAATATTCGCGTGACCGATGTGCCGGTGCTGGTGCAGGGAGTGGAGATTCATCCGCGGAAGCCGCTGGTGGGCCTGACGCTCGCGAATATCACAGGCACCTGCAAAGCGGGAATCGCTCTGGCGAATATGAAGAGTGTGGTGATTCGCGGGATCAAGGTTTCGGGATTCGAGGGGCCCTTGCTCGCCATCGCTAACGTATCGGGTGTGGGGCTGGAGGGCGCGGTGAAGCTCGATCCGGCGAAGATGCCGAAGGTGCCGGACGCGGTGCCAGTGCCGGAGAAACCGTACGAATTGAAGTGAGGAAGGCAGCGAGTTAGCGAGTCGGCAGGGTTGGCGGGCATGTTGAGCGGTGTGCGATCCCACGTCTCAGAATCGAGACGTGGGGCACCCCACTCGGTGGCGAGTCAAGAAAGAGAAGATGAGATGCGGTTGATGCGGAATGGTTTTGCGGTGGTTGCGGCGGGAGTGCTGGCGGGCGCGGTGTGCGGGCAGACGGGAAGTTCGGCGATTTCCGACCGGCCGGATCCGAAGGAGATTCCCTTGCCCGCGATCAAGACATCGATGCCGGATTTGCCGGGAGTGGATCAATTGCCGAACCGGCCCGAGATGCCGGACGTGATGACACTCGACAACGGCAAGCCGGTGAAGAATCTGAAGCAGTGGAATGAGCGCCGCGAGCAGATGAAGCGCATCCTCGAGTACTACGCCGTGGGGCAGGCGCCGCCTTCGCCGGGAAACGTGATGGGAGTGGAGATCGCATCACAGCTCGTGATGAACGGCAAAGTGAAGTACCGGCTGGTGCATCTGACCTTCGGGCCTAATGAAGCGCTCGGTCTGGATGTCGGGATCTTCACGCCAACGATGGGTGGACCGTTTCCGGCTGTGGTTTCGCCGTCGGGAACTCCGCCTGGGGCTCCCACGTTGCCGCGTTTGGCGCAAGGCGCAAACCAGGGGCGGAACGAAGATGTGCTGCTGGTGACTGGGCCGGCAGCGGCGAATGCGCCGCGCGATGAGATGCCGGGAGGGCCTGGTGGAGCTGGCGGTGCAGCGGGAGCGGCGAACGGCCAGACGGGAGCGAATGCTCAACGGCCGAGGATGTTTGGGCCGCGCACGGCAGAACAGATTGCGGAGAGCGATCCAGCGCTGGCGCACGGATTTGCTTACGTGATCTACAACAACAACGATTGCGGCGAGGATACGACGCTGCGCTTGGCCGATGGGAGCTGGGCGTATCGCACGACGCGGTTCTTCCCAGCGTATCCGAATTATGACTGGGGCTTGCTGCAGGCGTGGGCGTGGGGCGCGTCGCGTATCGTGGACTATCTTCAGACGGATCCTTCAATCGACAAGAACAAGCTGATCATTACGGGAGTTTCGCGCACGGGGAAGGCGGCACTGATTGCGGGCGCGTTCGACGACCGGTGGGCCATGGTGGCGCCTGTCGCGAGCTCCGGCGGAGGAACGCCCGCGTATCGCTACAGCGGATCGGTGCCCGATCGCGGCGGCAAGGAAGGACTCACCGAAATGGTGCGCAAATATCCCAACTGGTTTTCGCCACATCTGCACCAGTTCTGGGGCCAGCCGGACAAGCTGCCGTTCGACGAGCATTGGTTCATCGCGCTGGTTGCACCCCGGCCGTTGATAAGCCTGGAGGGCGACCACGACCAGAATGTGAACCAGAACGGCGTGTACCAATCGATTGTTGCGGCGCGGCCGGCATACGCTTTTCTTCACGCGGAAGGCAAGCTGGGCGTGAGCTGGGCCGACCGGCCGCACGGCATGGTGCAGGGAGACTGGGATGCGATGCTGGCCTTTGCCGACAAGTGGCTGCTGGGCAAGCCGGTGGATCGGACATTCGATCATTACCCGCCGGGGATTGGCCCGAGTGCAAGCCCGGTGGTCGCAAAGTAGCCGAAGACAAGAAAGGGCTGGAGTCGAAGAGAGATGAGGAGATTCTTGCGCACTTATGGACTGCGGTTGGGATTCGCGTCGACGGTAGTGGTTCTTATGTTGGCTGCGGCAATAGCGCAGGGGCCGCAGTCGACGATTTGGCGGTTCGATCGCATTGATTCGATCGGCGGACATGCGACGACGTTGCTGGGTCATCCGCACGCGATCGATTCGCCTTTCGGAAAGGCGATTGAGTTCAACGGCATCGACGATGCGCTGTTTGTGGACGATCATCCGCTGGCGGGCGCAAGCACATACACGTGGGAGGTGATTTTTCGGCCGGACGCGGATGGCGCGCAGGCGCAGCGATTTTTTCATCTTGCGGAGGTTGATCCCAAGACGGGATTGGATACGGACAACCGCATGCTGTTCGAGATTCGCATTGTGAAGGGCGAGTGGTGCCTCGACAGCTTTGCGCAGTCGGCGAATGGTTCGCACCGAACACTGCTGAACTGCGACGATCTGCATCCGCTGGGCAAGTGGTACCGCGTGACGGCGGTGTATGACGGCAAGATGCTGCGCAATTATGTTGGCGATGAGTTGCAGGGTGAGGGCGAACTGGACCTGATACCGCAGGGCCAGGGGCATTCGTCAATCGGAACTCGCATCAATCGGCGCGACTACTTCAAAGGCGCAATCTTTGAAGCGCGGTTCACACCGCGGGCGCTGAAGCCGGAAGAGTTCCTGAAGATGCCACCGGTGGTGGACGCAGCGGGAAAGTAAATCGGCGCGAGTTTCAGGTTCAGAACCATCCGATCCCACCCTAAACGCGATCGCCGGCGCGTTTCGCGTTTAGGATGGGGCACCCCGATTCCTGCCGCGAGGAGTACTATCTTCTGCATACAGCCCTCCCCTGGAAACGCGGAAAGGACGGCGCCATGCGCAAGTGGGGCATTGTCATCAGCGTGTTTTACGCTGCGATTGTTCTGTTTCTTCTGGTGCCGGCGGGAATTTTCCTTGCGGACGACACCAACTCTCTTCATCAAATCCTGTCAGTCGATCTGCAGGGCACGTACGGCGAATGGCTTACTTGGGTGCCGATCGTCGCTGTTCTGGGGGGGGCAGGCGCTTTTGCTTTTTCTTTCTGTCGACACAACGCAGAAGAGGCTGAAGCCGCGGACGCAACTCGCGGTTTCAGTGATTATCGGGTCGATGCTGTTTGCTTTGCTGGCTTTCGCCCTGGTCTCGGCGGTGGGGGCCGCAATCTATAGCGACAAATTCATCGACAGGTTCTGGGGAACGGCGGCGCAGATGCTTGCCATCTGGGTCGCGCTGTGGGTGGTTTGGGCGGTCGTCTTTTACCTCTACTTTCGCAATGCCTCCGCACCGGCCTCACGCGCTGTTTCGTGGCTGCTGAAGGGCAGCGTGCTGGAACTGCTGATCGCTGTGCCGTGCCATGTGTGGGTGCGGAGGCGCGGCGACTGCTCAGCACCCCTCGCGACGAGTTTCGGCATCGTCACCGGCATTGCGGTGATGCTGCTGTCATTCGGGCCGAGTGTGCTGCTGCTCTACAAAAAGCGGCTGGACAGCTACTCTGTGCGCAGCGCGAATGAGAGGGATCGCGCAGGCGTTGAAACTTGAGGAAACCGCTCCTGACGGCCAAGTGTGGTGTCTCCTAAGTTAATCACATGAATCGAGGCCTCAAATGCAGGTCCTTCGACTCCGTTCACCGCAAAAAGCGCGGCAAACTCCGCTCAGAATGACTCGGCATTTATGGTACGAACTTTAGAGAGCGGACAGTAGACAAGATCCCTCCGAAGGTGAGCCGGCCGACATCTCAGATTTAGCCGCATCAGGCGGATCACGTTACTTTTGCCTCCCAAAAACGACAAGAAGCGGCTCGGAAGCAGTGAATGCGGCTGTTACTCTAGAGTTGCTGAGCTTCTTGGGAGGATTGCGGATTGATGGTTACCGGTGTGTCCGCGGGCGCGGATGAGTCTCTGCACGTGTGGGAGGCTGGAGGCGCGACGTCGGCCGAGTCGCTGACGAAATGGGTAAGCGCGCGGCTGGAGGCTCACGAGAGAGCATTGGCCAGCCTGCTTGCGGTGAAGGGCGAGCGCACGCCGCAGAACTCGCTGACGCTGTATGACGCGGCGATCGAACAGTTGACCCTGGCGGGTGCGCAGGCGGGAATCCTCAACTCGGTTGCTGCGGATAAAGCGGTGCGCGACCAGGCGCAGATGGAAGCGCAGCGCGTGGCGATGGCGGGGGCCGCACTCAGCCTGAATCGGAATGTCTACGATGCGCTGTCGGCGATCAAGCTTGATGGCGTAAGCCCGGCGACAAAACATTATGTGGATCGCACGCTGCTGGGTTACCGGCTGGCCGGCGTGGACAAGGACCAGGCTACGCGCGACCGGCTGCAGGCGCTGCATGAAAAGGCGACGCGGCTGTCGCTCGAGTTCAGCCGCAATATCCAGGAAGGCGCGAAGTCGATTGAAGCCGCGCCGGAGGAACTGGAAGGATTGCCGCCCGACTACATCGCGCGGCATCCGGCGCAAAAGGATCGCGGCGGCGCGGATCGCGTGACGCTGACAACCGATCCGCCGGATATGCAGCCGGTGATGACGTTTGCGGCGAGCGCGGAATTGCGCGAGCGGATGTTTCTTGCTTACAACACGCGTGCATATCCGGCGAACCGGCAGATCCTGCTGGAGCTGTTGACGACGCGGCAGGAGATTTCGAGTGTGCTCGGGTTCCGCAGCTGGGCGGACCTGGCAACGGCCGACCAGATGATGAAGTCGGCGGCAAAGGTGCGCGAGTTTCTGGCCAGGCTGAATGAAGCAAGCCGCGACGGTGCGCAACACGAGTACCAGCTCGTGCTGGAGTTTGCGCGAAGGCGCGAGCCGGGGCTGAAGGAGATCGACCTTACCAGCCGCGGCTTTTGGTATGAGCAGTTCCGGCGCGATAAATTCGATTTCGATTCGCAATCGGTGCGGCCATATTTCCCATACAAGCGGGTTGAGGCCGGCGTGTTGCAGACCGCGGCGCAGCTATTCAAAGTGGAGTTCCGGCCGTCGAAGGTTTCTGCATGGCACGAGGCTGTTTCAGTGTTCGAAGTATTCGAGGGCGAGCGGATGGTGGGCCGCTTCTATCTCGACATGCACCCGCGCGAAGGCAAGGACAAGTGGTTCTCGGCGGCGCCGGTGGTGACGGGCGTTCGCGGGCGCGTGATGCCCGAGGCAGCGCTGATCTGCAACTTCCCCGAGGGCGATGAGAACGATCCGGGTTTGCTGCAGTATTCGGATGTCGTCACATTTTTTCACGAATTCGGCCACCTGATGCACGCGATTCTCGGCGGACAGACGGAATGGATTGGACTCTCGGGATTCGCGACCGAAGGAGACTTCGTTGAGGTTCCGTCGCAGATGCTGGAGGAATTCTTCCGCGACGAAAAACTGCTGCAGTCGTTTGCGCGGCACTATGAGACGAACGAAGTGCTGCCGACGGAGCTGATTCGCAGCATGAAGCTCGCGGGTTCGTTCGGGCGCGCGGACTGGGTGCGCGCACAGCTCTACTACACGACGCTATCGCTCGATCTGCACGACCAAGATCCGGCGGGACTCGATCCGGATGTGGTGACGCGCGAGCTCTACAAGCAGTTCCAGCCATGGACGTGGGTGGAAGGCAACAAGATGTACGCAAGCTTCGGGCATTTGACCGGCTATTCGTCGAATTACTACACCTACGCGTTCGACAAGGTGATCGCGCTCGACTTTTTCGGCCAGTTCGACAAGAACGATCTGCTGGGTTGCGACGCCGGCGCGCGCTATCGCAAGACGGTGCTGGAGCAGGGCGGGTCGAAGCCGGGACGTGAGATGGTGCGCGACTTCCTCGGCCGCGACGAGGAGTTCTCGGCGTTCGAGCGGTGGGTGAATGAAGAATTTGAAAATCAGCTGCTAGCTCCTAGCCTCTAGCTTCTAGCCGGTTCACTTGCCGGCTTCTGCGAGGAAGACGGCCCAATGCAACAATAAGAGAAGACGCGTGGACCCAAAGACTCCATGCCGGCAAGCGGGACTGCTGCTGGGAGCGGCGATCACACTCTTGTGTTGTTCGGCGGCTCGGGCGCAGCAGACGAATGCAACTCCCGCGCAGGCAAGCCAGGCTTCTGCGGCACAGACTCCAACTCAGTTGCCTGATGCACCGGCCGCGACGCCTTCGACGGGTTCCGATAACGCCGCGCAACCCGGAGATGCTTCTGCGACATCGTCTTCTTCCTATTCGGCTCCGCCGCTACGGTACTGGACCAGCGATGATCCTAACGCGCAAGTAACTGTTCTGGAGAACACGCCGCTGCATGTGCTGACTACTGCACCGATCAGCACGCGTGGGACACATGAAGGCGAACCGCTCCTTTTCACTCTGGTTGAAGACGTGATTGTGGATGGTGTCCTGATCATTCCCAAGGGAGCGATGCTGCGCGGATCGATTGTTGAATCGAAGAAGGCGGGAAAGCTGAGTGGAACCCCGGAACTGATTCTGAAGCTGGATTCTCTCGAACTGGACGGACGAAGCTATCCGTTGTATACGTACGAGTTCAAGGCAGAGGGAATGAGCAAATCGCGGCCAACGGAGAAGAAGATCGCGGGTGGGGCCGTGATTGGAGCCATCGCGGGAGTCGCGCTTGACGCAAGTGAAAAAGGCGCATCAGCTGCGGGTGAGTTGGCCGGTGCAGGCACCGGGGCGGTTCTTGGCGCCGGAGTTGGCACGGCGGTTGCCGCAGCCACTTCGGGTCCTGTGCTGGCGATTCCAGCCGAGTCGCAGATCGACTTTACTCTTGCTTCTCCGATTTCAGTAGTGCCGGCGAGCAAGAAGGATGCCGAGCGCCTGGCCGAAGGACTGCACGCAGGCGGACCGGTGCTCTATGTCCGCGGCGAAACGCCGTGACCATTCGGCTGTCGTGCCGTGCGGAGATATCGAATGAATGGCTCTGATTTTCGCCGCATTGCATTGAGCATGGAGGGCGCCGAGGAAGGCCCTCACGCGGACACGGTGGCTTTTCGCGTGGGCGGCCGGATCTTTGCCACTATGGCTTCAGTGAAACAGGGCTATGGCAACCTGATGCTGACTCCCGAATTGCAGGCGGAGTTTATCGCCGAACGGCCGGACCTGTATTTGCCAGTGCATGGCGGCTGGGGACGCATGGGGATCGCGCACATTCGGCTTGCAGTCGCAGATGAGGATTCGCTGCGCGGCGCTCTGCACAGTGCGTGGAAACTGCGCGTTGGAAAGAATCAGAAAGGCAGCAAGCCAGCGGGGCGGCGAGCCGGCAAGTCAACGAAAAGATAAGTTGGGGTTCGTGCTAGCCCACATCTCAAAGTCGAGATGTGGGGCACCCCGATTCTGTGCTGAGTTAAAAAAGGCGAGTTGACGGACTTGCTATCCCACCCGGTTATTTCTCCTTCGAACAAAGCTCCAGCACGGGACTGCCGTCCGGCTCCGAAGGCTTACGAACGCGAATCAAATGAACTGGATCTGCGGGTTCCACTGCGAGCTTGAGATCTCTTTGCATTGCAAGTTCGGCGATCGCCAGCACGAGTTGCCTCTTTAATTGTATGAGTGCGGGATCGTCGTGCCTGAAGCTATCGTTCTGCTCCAAGCGCTTGAGAGTCTTGCGGAGAACGCTTACTATATGGGCGGTTGTAAAAGGATGCTGCATCTGTGATTCGCAGGGTGATGAATTCTATATCGGTCTTGGAGAGTTCGATGCGACAGCCCGATATCGGTTTGCTCCAAGGAACTGGCATTTCCGCCGTCTTTTGCCAAAGCGAGAACCTCATTGAAGACGGACACAACAGTGATTTCATCTGCTGAAGGTCGACAGACTTGGGACAGGCTCTGGGGCAAGCATAAGCCGCAAAAACAACGACAGGTCACTCGCTCGTTTGGCGCGGACGAAACGCCCGCGCCAAATCTCGCTCGAGATGACAGCGCAGAGGAGAGGGATTACTACCCCACCCAAGCGAAGCCTGGAGGGGGCACCCGGCATTCTCGTTACCTTGGTCCCTCGTTCCCTCGTCCCCATTCCCAGCTATTGCGGTTTCACCGTCTGGAAGCCGGCCATAATTTGCGTCATAAGGTCGTTGACCGTGCCGGGCGAGCTGGGCAGAAAAATGGTGCTCGACTTGCCCATCACGCCGACTTCACGCATGGTGTCAAAGTACTGCGTGAGAAGCACCATCGCCATGACGTCGCGGGCAGTGGAGCCTTCGACTGCGGATTTGAATTGCTCGACCGAGGACTGCAGGCCCTTGATGATGGCCTGGCGCTGACGGGCGACGCCATCGCCCTGCAGGGCTTTCGATTCAGCCTCTGCTTCGGCCTGCTTCACCTTGAGAATCTTGTCGGCTTCGCCACGGGCCTGCGCCGCGATCTGCTCGCGCTGCGCGGCGTTGATGTCGTTCATTGCGGCCTTGACCTTGGCGTCGGGAACGATATCAGTGACGAGGGCGCGCAGGATGTTGTAGCCGAAGGTGTCCATCACTTCGTCGAGATCCTTTTTGACGGCGCCGGAGATCTGCTGCATCTGCTCGAAGGCTTCGTCGAGCGTCAGCGTGGGCACGTGGCCGAGGATGGAGTTGAAGACGTAGCTCTCGATCTGGCTTTGCGGGTTGCTTAGCTTGTAGTAGGCGTCGAAGACCTTGGCCTCGACCACCTGGTACTGCACCGAGACGGGGATGGTGACGAAGACGTTGTCCTTGGTCTTGGTTTCGACATTGACGACGGCCTGGCGGACCTGCAGATCGACCATACGTACGGTTTCACAGTAGGGCAGGAGCAATTGCAGGCCCGGATGGGCGATGCGGTTGAATTTGCCGAAGCGCTCGACCACGCCGGCCGAGTAGGTGCGCACGGTGTACATGGTCTTGATCACTGTGACCAGAAGGAAGATGGCGACGATGGCAACGATGATGAAGAGAAAGACGGCAAGTGTGGAGTCCATGGCGTGCCTTTCATGCTCCGGTAGCGGAGCGGAGAATTCGCGTGAAATCAAGCCCGCGTTTTCGGGATGCAGGAATGATAGCGCAGAGACAGGGACCAAGGGGACAAGGAAGCAGGACCGCGTCTGTCACTTCCCAAGTCTTAAAGGCGAGACGCGGGGACCCGGGGATTAGCGGAATTTGTCTGTAGAGGGAGAATTGGCTGGAAGCTTGTCAGTGAACGAGCATGGGCTCCCACCCAAGCAAAGCTTGGATGGGGCACCCGCTAGCGGAGTTTGCTCCCACCCTTTCCGCAAAATGCGCGGAAAGGATGGGGCGCGGAGGATGTGGGTGGGTAACGGCGCTACTGTTGCGCAGGCGGTTCGCTGTACTTGTTATGGAGGAGATGGCGGTTGATGTCGGGCCAGAATTCCTTAAACCAAAAGGAGGCTGCGTCAATCCCGACATCTTCGGCCCACTCCGACATGGAGTTGCCGACGGACCGCGAGGCAGATGGGTAATAGAGGTTCGAGACACCCGCAGCGGCGCCGGCGCCGAAGACTTCGCTGATGTTGAAGACTTCAGCTCCCGAGTTTGAGCGGGTGATGACGGCGCGGCTCAGAGCGTAGGCGGTGCGCTTGATGAATCCGCCGTGGCCGAGTGTGTAGTAACGCGCGTCTTCGTGTGTGACAGTGGGAAAAATGAATTCGACGAAGTAGTTCTCGCTGGTCTGATCGACGGCCGAATGCCAGAAGTAGCGGGCGTAGCCGGCTGCTCCCTCATGAAACTCGGGAGTTGTTTGCTCGTGCATGTTGTAGACGGCAATCGCTGCAGGAATGAAGATCGAGGAGTAATCGAACGAATCCTCGGTGGCGTCGATGAACTTTTCCTTGACGGTCTCAGGCGGCAGCTTTGTGTTGGCGCTGACGGCGCGAAAGTTCGGAATGATGCCGAGGATGCGCTTGGTTTGCTTACCGCTTGAATCATCCTCAACGTTTTGCGACGGCGGCGGCTGCGATGCAGATTCGCCGGCGCCGGAAGACGGCGCTGAGGCAGCTTGCTGCAGGTCAGCGTCTGGCGCAGATGGCAGCGAAGCGGCATCCGCGGCGAGAACAAAAGGATCTGGATGATCAACCTCGGATTGTTGAGCTGCCAGGATCGCGATGGTGTTGAGGCCAACCAGTAAAACGACCAATAGTCCGAATAAAGAAAGACTCCTGCAAAATATGTTTCGGGAAACAAATATCAAAGACATGTGAGGAATTTGGGGGATTGCATCGGTTTTAAGCCGCATATCCACTCTGACTCTGGTTAGATGCGGAAAGAGAGCGCGTATTCCGGAAGATGAACCCTTCTTCATCGAGGGTCTCCTTTATTTGGAAGACTCCTTGTGGAGATGCTTTTCTTGCCAGAATTGATTCGCGTGCGAACTGATTTGAGTGGCTACTTTTGAGTCTGGTTTGGGCTCTGGTTCTTTTCCTGCTGCTTTTTCAGTTTTGCAGCCTCGTCCGCAGTGCGCGCCTGGGCGTCGAGGCCATGGGTCGGATCTTTGTGGAAGAACCTGCGCGAAATGTCGGGCCAGAACTCCTGGAGCTCTGCGCCGAACGTACCCTCGAAGGTGACCGTCAAGCCGGTTTCGACCGCCTGAAGGCCGTCGCCCTTGCTGTTGGGATAGTAGGTAGTGGAGATTTCGCCTGCGATCATGTTACCCAGCACGTTGGAATAGTTGGGCTCCCACTTGTGCGTGTTGTCGTGTTTGCAGATAAAAGACGTGGCAGCCGCATAGAGAAAGCGGTGGCCGATAGAGCCGTGCCCGAGACGGTAATAACGCGGGTCCTGGTGGAGTATGGAAGGCAAAACCGCGTTGCCGAGCAGATTGCCAATCACGTTATCCCCGTAAGCCGCTGCGGCGCGCTCTGTGTACCCTGCCGGACCCCACCCGAAACCGGTGTCGGAGTCTTCGGCCTCGCCAAGGCCCGCGGTAATCATGGCGATTCCGAAAGTGTACGGGTCAATGGCGGCACGGAGATCGAGTTTGAATTTCTCCGCGGCAGTGAGAGAGACGGCATCGCTGTGGTAGGTGACGTTGAACGAAGGCAAAATCCCCGCGATGCGTTGATGTTCCTGCTCCCTGATCTGTTCTTCGGCCTTCTGATGCTGAGTCTCGGGAGGCTGTGTCTGCTGAGGCTGCGACTGTGAGCTCGAGCTGCCTTGCGCGGGTCCATTTTGTGGCGTTGGAGCCGCGGAGGGCGCAGGCGGATTGGTGTTTGGGGCGGACTGCTGTGTAGTCTGACTCGTGGTGTTGGCGGCCGGTGCGGATTGAGAGGATGGAGTCTGGTTCTGGGTTGAAGCTGCCTGCTGATTGGCGGGGTCGACCTGAGCCAGCGTAATCTCCGGCTCGGGCGCATCGGGAAGTGCGGATAGCGAAGGATCTGGCTCAATAGCCGCTGGTGAAGTGGGACGTGCCTCCTGCCCATGAAGATGGAGAGACAAACTGCAAACGGCCATCCCAAAAAGTAGTGCAAAAACTTGCCGGAAAGCTAAACGCATCCAAACCCCTGTGCTTTGAGCTAACTGACGGGGCGTGATCTGCCTTCGCGGAAAAACGCACCGAGAGGAGGCTTGCTCAATCCCTCGCAAGAATGCCGAAATTGTTGAATCACCCGCGGGAGCTGCAACTTACTGCGAAAGCAGATACACGGATTCTTTATGTTAGACGGTTCTCGATGGACCCCGGACTCCGAGAAGCCCTCGCAGGTACCAGTAAAAACACTTAAACGGCAGAAAAGTCGGAGAATTTGCGAGATTTCAAGAAAACTGCTGATAATAAATGGGTTGCGCCGCAAAATCGATGTAGCCGCGCTGCGGGTCGGTGTTGACCAGTTTGACGGTGACTCGATCGCCGACGTCGAGGCCCTTGCCACCCTGCACGACCATGCCTTCGGCGTGCGGATTGAGGATGCGGACGAAGGTTCCGTGATCGGTGGCGCCGGTGACGATGGCCTGGTAGGTCTGGCCGATATGCGGGTGCAGGACGACCGCAGCGATGCGCTTCTGCATGTCGCGCTCGACCTTGCGCGCGGCGTCTTCCATCTGCGTACAGCGCTGGGCAATTGCATTGAGCAGATCTTCGGAATAGGGCTGGGGCTGGTGGGCAAGGAGTGCCTTGAGCAGGCGCTGCGTAACGACATCGGGGAAGCGGCGGTTGGGCGCGGTGGAGTGGGTATAGTCCTGGACGGCGAGCCCGAAGTGGCCGGGCGAGGGCTGGTTCGGCTTGACGAGAACGTATTCGCCGGGGCCCATGAGCTTGATCACCGTGAGTGACAGATCGGGAAAATGGTCGGGATCTTTCTTGCGCTGATCGAGGAGAAAGTCGTTGAGTGCTTTGGAGTCCGGGTCGGCGGGAAGCGTGGTTCCCTTCTGTGCGGCAACGTCGACGATGCGGTCCCAGCGCTTGGGAGTGCGGACGATGCGCCGGATGGAGGCGACGCCCGCGTCCTCAAAGGTGCGCGCGATGACGCCGTTGGCCGCGATCATGAACTCTTCAATCAGCGAAGTCGCGCGGTTCTTTTCGATGGGCGCAATGCCGACGATCTGCTCGGAGACCAGGACAGGACGCACTTCGAGGGTTTCAAGGTCGAGCGCACCGTGCTGGAAGCGGCAGCCCAGCATGTAGCGCGCGGCCTGATCCTGCAATTTGAGCTGCGCGGCAAGATCGGAGCTGGCGGCAACTTTGGGCGGCGGATCGGCTTTGCCCTCGAGCCAGGCGCCAATGCTGGGATAGGCAAGCTGGGCGCGGTTGCGAACGAGCGCGGGATAGGCTTTGCCGGACGAAGTGCATCCGCCGGGATCGAGGATGAACTCCGTGACGATGGCCGCGCGATCTTCGTTCTCATTGAGCGACGACATGCCCTCACTGAGTTGCGTGGGCAGCATGGGATAGATGGCGACGCCGGTGTAGACAGAGGTAGTTTCGAATTGCGCGTGCTTATCGATGACGGAGCCGCGAGAAACACGTGCGTCGACGTCGGCTACTCCGATGAGCACGCGGATCTGACCACTGGGCAATTGCTCGGCCCACTCGATCTGGTCGAGATCTTTGGAGGTGTCATTGTCGATGGAGGACCAGAGGAGATTGCGCAGATCGACGACGCCGTCAGTGGGTTGCGCGGGAGGCTGCGCCTTGATTTGCTCGAGCTCGGTCTCGGTTCCGGCCGGAAAGTCCGGCTGAAATCCGTTTTGAATCATCAAGGCATGCGCGGAGGCAACGAGATTGAAATGAGCGGGATGATTGGAGTGCATGAGGCGTGGTGCTCCTACGATCCTTCAGGAAGGCGATTTGGAAGCGAAATGACAGCCTAGCACGCGAGGGCGTGCGCGGGCGTCAAGGGTAGGCGCAGGTAGGTTCACCCCCTCCTTACCCATTGTCAGCTCCAGCGTGATCCACCGGCGATTCACTCGCTGAGTATGGCAAATGGATTGTTGTCCTTCCCCTCTTCATGTCGTTTTATTGCCGCCTTCAGCATCCTTATAGAAACTTGTTCGTCATTTGTCAGCTCGCCTGTCAGATGCGAATCAACCTTCTCCACCAGGATATTCGGCGGAATGATTCTCTCGAAACTCCCCACTTGAATGAATTTCTTGGGGCCGCCTGTTCCGTCTGCCGTACTCTGAATCTGCTTGAGGAATTTTGCGATTGCATCACGAGTATCGAGGTGGGATGCGACCCAACTCTGTGCTGCAGCTTCGTCCCAGTTCGCCCAATGGCCGCTAATTTGGAATAGCTCGTCCACTTGAGTATCATCGCCTTCCACTGCGGCCGCTCGGATTTTGTCTAAGCTAGCTTTTCTAAGCCTCTCTCGATCTTCTGCGGCAGGCAGGAGAGGTGCAACATTGCTTTCAGGAGCG
Source organism: uncultured Acidobacteriaceae bacterium (assembly GCA_963834565.1). Classification (GTDB taxonomy): domain Bacteria; phylum Acidobacteriota; class Terriglobia; order Terriglobales; family Acidobacteriaceae; genus Telmatobacter. The sequence continues at coordinate 780,582 of CAWICF010000001.1, forward strand.
GGATCACGCGCAAAATCCCAAAGGACCTTGATAGCAAGAGCAAAGTGCCTCGCATTTTTCAGCGCCTCGATTAGCAGATCAGCTCTCTTCGCCTTGTCAACTCGTTGCAAGTGCCAGTAGGTAATCCCGGCAATCCGGTCGAACGGTGACGAATCAAGAAAGCCGTAGCTGCGATCTGGGGCCTCAATGTCAAATAGCGAAGCGAGGAAATTAACAGCATCCTCGACAGGGACATTTCCCGCAAGAACCAGAGAATGCAGTCTCGCCAGCATCACGTCTAGCAAGTCTTGTTCGCGAAGACTTGTAAATGTTGAATCGAGGTCAACCTTGCTCGACATACAACCGATTAAGGCGTCGATCTGTGCTTGGGATACGTCTCCTTCGGGAGTAGCGAGTTCGAAATAGCGGTCAAATGCCTGATATGAACATGCACGCAGCTGTTGAAACCAAGTGTTCTCGAAGTCGTCGCCGTAGTTCGCTCCGCGCGCCAAGCCGCTCGGGGGAAAAATCTCGCCGAGTATCTTCCGAATAGCGCTTTTTCGTGGCTCAGACGCCAGTGAAACAAGGTCATCCACCCGCCGTTTGTCGTTCTCGCGATCTTCTTTCCGAAACCACCGAGGCTGTAGAGTGAGCACTTGCTTCTCAAGCGGTATGCGCTTGTAGAGGTCTGGCTCAAAGAATCGCAGTGCTTCCAACACAATGAGGTCTACTGGATTGACCTCGAACGTCTCTCCATTGCGAAATAATTCCACATGAAAGGCAAGCCCAGCCAAGAACCTATTGATGTCTCTCACCGTATTGAAGAGCGGAAGAAGATGTTGAGAAACTGTGTGCCAGTATTTGCTGGAAAAACGGCTCTCGAGACCAGGCCCCTCAAGTAGTGCATTCAGCCCTTCAAACAAGAGAGCCTCATACTGGCGACGATTAACCATTGGAACGTCGAAGCCAATTTGAATGATCTTCTCGAGGACCTGGTCGGCTCGGCCAGGAGCAACCTCTTCAAGTGCAACGCGCATTGCCTCTCTTTGCGCAACCAGAAGGTAGACGATGTTCGGAAAGTCGGCGTTCGCTTTAACCAATTGAAGCGTAAGACGAATTTCTTCTTTGGTCAGCCGGTCTATATCATCCAGGACCACCAACAGCGGTTGTGGCAGCGATTCCAAGTCCGATGCGATCTGCTCTTTAAGCTCGGCGAGGGAGAGCCTATCGAGGCTTGCTTCAGCTTCAACCCCTTCGGTTCCAGCTTTCACCACTTCCGACGCCCCTCCGAGCGCTAGCGAGGTGCCGCTGGCGACAAGATGTGACAGACCCGTCGGGTGAGCTACAGCCTGCCATGTCTTGGCAACTGTCGCAAACATGGAAAGTGCGCTTGAGTAGAGCTTCCATCGCGCAGCCCGACGCTTGGCCAGGTCGGCGTCGTTCCCGGCAGTCTTGCCGATGGCCTTGCCCATCTCATTGAAGAAGGTTTGAACAAGCATTTCCTGGCCGGAAATCTGCCACGGACTGAACTCAATAACAGACACGGGGTTGCGGATGTTTTCCGCCAGCGACTCAACCACCATGTTCTTGATCGATGATTTGCCACTACCCCATTCACCAAACAACCCAATCACAAGACTCGGCCTTCTTCGCCAATTGCTGATCACCTTGGCGATGGCTGAAGCGAAACCCCTTCGATTGAGCCGGTCCTCGTCCACTTTCCGGATCGGCAAATCTGGAGAGATGCGCGCGGTCGCCGTGCGTTTGGCGCTGTCGCCCTCAGAGTCCATGATTTCGGCCCCTGTGTTCCGCTTAGACTTGAACACAACCGGCGGGCGGTCCACCTTTGAGTTTGCAGCAAAAGTGAGAGCGCGATAGCAATCTATTGAATTCCCAGGTCGGAGAGAACCTTGGGCTTGGCTTCTTCGACAGCCAGCAGGTTGTGGCAGGCGGAGCAATCCTGCGTAATGCTGGTGCCGTCTTTGGCGGCGTGGTCGCCATCGTGGCAGCGGAAGCAGCCCGGATAGTCCTGATGGCCGATGTGGTTGGGATGCGTGCCCCAGGTCACCTTCATGAACGGAAAGACGTTCTGGTCATAGAGGTTGACGAGTTCCTGGCCCGCAGCCTGCACAAGCGCAGCTTTATCGGCGAGCACTTCAGGGTGCTGTGTGCGATAGAACGCCTCAAGCTGCTGCGGAATCTTTGCGTGCGCGTCGTCCTGGCTGTCGTACATTCCCTTGAGCAGCTCGAGGCCCTCTTTATGGACCCAGGGAATCGATGGGCTGATAGCGCCAACGGCCATGGCGCTGTTGATGGCTTCTTCGGCAGTGACGAACGTATGGGCGGCGCGATTGTGGCAGTCGATGCAATCCATCACGCGGCGCTCGCCCTGGGGCTGCGCGCCTTTGAGGGCCGAAGCGATGTAGGTTGACTTCGATCCGTCGGGATTGGTGCGCTCGACCCACGGAATGTTGGTGCGGGTCTCTTCGGTGGCGATGTACTCGATGTGGCCAAGGTGCACGCCGTGAATACCGGTGCGGTTCGACAAGGAGTCGACGCCGCCAAGGTGGAGAATGAGCACGGTTTGCGATTCGGAATTCTGCTCGTCGTCGGCGAAGCTTGATTTCACCAGCAACTTGTCGCCGTCGAATCGCGTGGGCGTGTGGCAGGCTTCGCAGGTGTAGCGCGCGGGGCGAAGGCTGGTGACGGGCGACGGAATCGGCGTTGGGTAATTGGGAATGAGTTTGGGCGCCATGGGCGCAAATGGATGAAGGCTGACTTCAATGAGCTGCTTGGTGCCGTTGACCTTGGCGCTGAAGTAAGCCTGCGCGCCGGCGCCGATGTGGCACTCGACGCAGGCGACGTGCGAGTGCGGAGAGATTTTATATGCAGTGTACTCGGGCGTCATCACGTGGCAGGAGCTGCCGCAAAACTGCGGTGAGTCCATATACGCAGCGCCGTGATAGCTGGCCGTGGCAACGACCAGCAGGTTCACGATGGTCGCGACGAAGACGATGTCGAGGCCGTGACGGAAGATGCGATCGTTGAGATCGATGTGGGGAAACTGGGCGGGAATCTGGCCGGCTTTTTGCAGCTTGCGGCGGCGAAACCAGACGCCAACGGGAATGAGAGCCAGGCCGAGGAGAAAGAGCCCGGGCAGGAGAAAGAAGAAGATAATGCCGAGATAGGGATTTTCGACGGGCCGGCCAAAGATCTCGACCAGCCAGTAGCAGATCATGGTGACGCCGGAGGCAGTGGTGATGGCGCCGCCGGCCAGACTGATTGGGTTATTGCCGAAGAACAGCGCCGGCCTAACCCAGTTTTCGCGGAACTTTTGGAACAAAGACACCCCGGCCTCCGTTTGAGATGAATGAGCCCGCCCGGGGAAGGCGGGCCAAGCGTAAGAAGTTTAACTGATACGAGTCTCGACTTACTTGAGAGTCTTGAAGAACGTGGCTACGGACTTGACATCGGCGTCGCTCAAGCCGGCTATGGGCTTCATTTTGCCTTTGCCGCTCTTGACCGTCGTTACAATCTGCTCGACCGTGAGAGCCTTGATGACCGGGTCGGAGACAGGCTTGATGCCCATCGCCTTGGCCATGCCGGCACTTGGTGTACCGGTGGGTCCGTGACACATGGCGCACTTTGCCTTGTAGATTGCTGCGCCGTCATCGGCGAAGCTCAGAACGCCGGCGAAAACGACAAGCGCGGCCAGCGTGACTTGCGAACGAAACATCTTCATGAGGAAGACTCCTTGTGATGAATTGCGGGCCCGAGCGCGACAACACGCCTGCCGCTTGGTTTTTTCAACAGCGGCCAAGCTTACGGCCGTTGACGCTGCGATTGAGATGGTAACAAGCTACCATCTCAGACAGGCCAACGCAGTCGAAGCTGAGAGCCAACGACTACGCCGGCCTGGTCGTGCGCTTACACTTGCCTTGCCAACCGCCTGCTCTCACTTGCCGAGCGAGCGGAAGTACTCCACCGAATCCTTGATCTGAGCGTCAGTCAGCTTTCCTTTGAATGCCGGCATCTTGGCTTTGCCATTCGTAGTGTCGGCGATCATCTGCGCTTCGCTGATCGACTTGACCGAGGGATCGTTGGCGGGCTTGACGCCCATTGCCTTGGCGATTCCCGGATTCGGCGTGCCCTGGGCCCCATGGCAGCTTTGGCATTTTGTCTTGTACGTATCCGCTCCTACGTTTTGTGCGGAGACGCATGCGCATGTTGTTGCTGCCATCAGGGTCACCAGTGCGATTTCCTTCCCGATTTTCATTGCCAATTTCCTTTCGCTTTCTCCTGGCCTCCAACAGTTCGGGGACCCGCAGTTAAAACTCGTAATGAACGCCGAGCGTCAGGTTGTTTGCGTGGAAGTTCCGTGGCGCCGTTTCGCCCGCCGGCGAGATGGTCATGCCGGTTTGCCCGCCCGTCCCGGTGACGCCGGAGAGCGAGCTGCAAAGAACGGGCGTAACGGGAGCGGTCGGGGTCGGATTTGTGGTGCTGCAATACTGCGCGCCGCTAGGTCCACCCTCGCCGTAACCGAAGAAGTTGTATTCGGCCTTCCAGATCAAGCCCGGCCGGGATTCCCATGAGAAGTTCAGATAGGGAGATTCATACGTGGATACCAGTGAGCCAGCCACGTCACGGGGATCGTTGTAGAACCGGGTGCCGTTCACGGAGGTTATGCGGTAGCCGATGTTGGAATGAACCTGCTTGTCGGGCGAGTACATGAAGGCAACCGATCCGACTTGCGACGGCGCGTCCATGAAGTCCTTGGCCGGGCCGACATCGTACGTTCCGGACCGGGTGGCAGCGTTGTTGGGGCAGGCCGTGCCGGCAGCGATCATCGCTCCGGGCAGCGCCGCACTGGCGTTGCCGAGGTAGCAGATGTTGTCAGACATGTAGACGTCGCTGTAGATGTAGTTGAAATCCAGTCCGTAGCGATCGTTCGGAAAGAGCTGTGCGCCAATGCTCCCTACGCGGCTGTGGTCCACGTGATCGAGCGGTCCGGCGTAGGGGTCTGTGTTGCCTGTCACGCTCTGCTGGTTGTTGGTGTTGTTGTGCCGCTCGACATCGTTGTATGCGCCGGAGACGGTGGCCCAGGACTTCGGCCGGTAGAGTGTATGGACCCGGTAATGCCGGAGCTGCCTGAATCCCATCGGAGTGAACGCGTTGTCGTTGTACAGGGCCTCGACGCTGCCGTTCAGGTCCCAGTTATTTGCGGGGCGGAGGGCGGCGTTGAAGATTCCGCCGTTTTCGTGGATCGTTACCTCGCCGGAGGTCGTGTTGACGCCTGGAATCGGAACATTGTGCGCCGCAGTGCCTTGTCCCTCGGAGATCAGGTGGTCCTGATAGCGGTAGGTGAACGAAAAGGTAGAGTGTGGCGTTGCATCCCAGCTCACTGTCAAGTTGTTGGTTGTGAACTTCTGGCCGAAGTAGCCGGCATAAGTTGGCGACGCCGGGCCGATCGAGGGACTTCCTTCGATAGGGGAAACGCCTGCAGCGGCCGTGAGAGAAGTCTGCGCGCTGGAATTGATCGTCTGCGTGCCCGATGAAATCACCGTGGCGGTCCCGCCTGTCAAAGCGGCGATTCCCGGCTGACGTACGTTCGAGTAGCTGATCTGGTCTTCGAGGCTGACGGTCTTCGATGTCTGCCAGACGATGCCGTAGTCGAAGGCCATCACCTCGCGCCTTGCATTCGCGTTGCCTGTGTACGAATCCGCGGTCGTCGCATAGTAGCCCGCGGCATTCGACGTGGCGAGGCCATTGAAGCTCTCGTAGTAGTTGGGCAGATTCATGTTGGCTTTGGTGTAGCGCACATTGCCATTCATCGAAATGTTTTTGATGCTGGAGCTTTGCAACCGGAAGATCTCTGTTGGGAAGAGCACCCGCGTGGGCTGCCCGCGGAAGTAGCTGGAAATTACGGAGCATGCCGGGTTGATCACCGGCCTGGTTCCTGTTGCCGGCGCGGTCAGCACTGCGCCGCCGGCCAATGCCGCCGTATTGCAGGAGCTGGTGGCGTAGGGCGTCAAGGTGTCGTAGCTCATCAGGAAAGCAACCCGCGTTCCGTCGGCTTCCTGCACGTTAAGATATTGGGGATCCATCGTGAAATACGAGTCTCCCTTGTAGTGGTCCACCTGCTCTTCAAAGGTGAATTTCGTGCCCTGGACCGGCTTCCAATCGACTCCGCCATTGAAATCATCGGTGCTGTTGCGCTGGTACTCCTGGAGCAGCACCGCGCTGGCGCCTGAGATCCAGGGAGGGGTGGCTGAGTAGTGATAGGGGCCGGATACCTGGTAGCCGCTGGGCGAGATGCTCGGGCCCTGCATGATGTTGTGCGAATACCCGAACCGGAACGTCAGCTGCGAAAGCGGCAGCAGGGTGACATTGGTGTCGGTCATGCGCCGCACAGTGTTAAAGAGGAAAGGCGAGTTGTTCACCTGCGGCCAGGCGTAAGGTGTGCTCGAGCCGCTGACCGCGAGCGACTGCCCGCTGGGAATGTTGGGATTGCCCAGCAGGTCATAGTCGAAGTACTGCCGGTCGCGACGGAACATCGCGGAAAATTCGTAGTACTTGCTCTTCGAGAAGTCCAGTTTGGCGATGTTATTGGGATCGCCGCCGAATCCGCTGGCAAATGCGCGCAAATCATCGAGCGGGGCGCCCTTGGTGCCCGGCAGGGCATGCAACTCAAAGGTCTCGCCGAGGACGCGCGGGCCGGATTGCAGATTCACCATGGTGTCATACATGGCATTGCTGCCCACGGTGTCGTTGATGCGTCCGCCCAGATCAATGGACTCGTGAACGGAATATCCAGTGGGAACGCTCATCTGCGACGCCGACGCGGCCGCGGGCTGCACCGCGTTCTGGCCGAAGGCAGCCCCCGTAATGAGAAGTAGCACCGCGATCGCACTGCCAACAGCGATGCGCCGGACCGAAGCAGGAGAGGGCTGTTGATTAAGAAGCCGAGAAAACCAGCCAACGTTCTTCATATGAAGCCTCACTTGAACAAATCTTGTTGCCGACATCGAATCTTTGAGAACCATGCGAATCTGTTGTGGGAGCCGTGCCGGTATGAAAAGTGGCCGGGCCACGGCTCCATAAGTCCTATCTGATAAACGCCTCGTTCATGTTCGAGCCATGAATGTAGGTGTGGCAGGTGGTGCAAGGCTCAAGCTCGTCCGATCCCGCCCCTTGCCCGTGGATTGTGCCGTTGGCTACACGGCTGTGGCATTGGTTGCACAGCGTGTTGACGCTCGGCATGTTGAGCAAGCGGGCGTTCTGCGAACCATGCGGGCTGTGGCAAGCTGTGCAGCCTTCAGCCTTGACGGGAGCGTGCTCATAAACGAATGGCCCGCGCACTTCGGTGTGGCACTTGGTGCAGACCGCGTTCTGATCGGCCGTCGCTTTCAGGTTGCTGTTCCCGAAGGTGCCGTGGACATCGTGGCAGTCGCTGCACTTGATGAGTCCTTCGTTGACCTTGTGGTGGAACGGCATATTAAATGCCGCCTTGGAATCGGCATGGCACTGGAAACAAAGCGTCGGCTGAGGAGCCTTCAGCAAAGTCTCATCGTTGCTCTTGTGAATGGTGTGACAGCTGATGCAGCTTACGTTTGCCTTGGCATGCGGCGAGCGGTCGAAGTTGGGATGCGCGCCGGCGTGGCAGCTGAGGCACTTCTCGTCCACTTCCTTGGCCGAGTGCTTCGTAGGGTTGAAGATCTTGGTGATGTCGCCACCACCGGCCACGTGCTCGCTGCCTGCGCCGTGGCAGTTCTCGCAAGTGACGCCTGTGCTGCCGTGCATCAGCGCCATCTTGGTGTGAGGATTGGTTGCGAAGCCCTTGGCGACTTCTTCGTGGCAGGAGGCGCAAGTATCGGCGCCCACGAACTCAGCCTTCGCGGAGGGCGCTGCCTGCGCACTGGAGCTCTTGGCTCCTGCGGGAGGAGCGGCCAGCGCCGTAGCGCAGAACAGCCCCAAGCCAAGCACGAACATCAAGAACACTCGCAGTCCCGCCCGATTTCCCGGGGCTGCACCGATCGGCAATTGCGAAACCGGCCTATTTCTATGCATGAAAAATACCGCCTTCAAAGATCTCCGTGGACAGCTGGAAACCGACATCAGCAGCCATTCAGCGGCTGAGTTTGGTGAATCTCGATTCTTGTGAGCGTCGGCACTTAATGCTTGCTTTCGAAATCCCGCGGAGGCGCTGCACTGTGCGGAGAATCACCACATGCACCAGAGAGTAAGGTTTCCAAGGTGGGCTGGGCGGTGATGTTCATCACAGGGGATGGGAGCCGAACTCCGGCGCTGATTCCATTGCTGCACAGCGGTTTACGGGGCGATGCGAAGGGCAGAATTGTGCCGTACATCACACACGTGACGGTTGGTTCAGAAACGTGAGTTCCATCACATCCAAAGGGCAGCCAACTCAAGCACACTTTGGTTGCGTGTCCCTGATTTGTGCAAGTGAAGGGGCATTTGAGCTTCAATTCGGAGTTGAACCCGCGAAATCCGGGCTAGGGAAGAGTTGAGGACAAGGGCCACGTCGGAAACGGACAGGAAAAGACGATGGCGGACACACATTATTCCGTTGAAGAGCTGACAAGACCAAAGCTGACCGTTAAGCCGTCGCCTCTGGGTTGCGCAGCATGTGCCAATCGGCGTCCGGGCTGGTTTTGCTCATTAGGGAGCGCTGTGCTGGCTGACCTGGAACTGGCGACCAGCACCATTTCGCTTCCCGCGCAAGCTTCGTTGTTTGCGCAGGGCGAAGATGCGCGCTGCCTCTATCTGATTTGCAGCGGCTATCTGAAGCTGACCGCTGGCAAGCAGGAAGACCGCCACATGATTGTGCGCGTTGCCGGCCCCGGCTCGATGCTGGGCCTTTACGCGGTGCTCTCGCATGGCGTGTACGAAGTGACAGCGGAATCTCTGACGCCGGCGCAATTGCGGCCTGTGGAACGGGAGCGCTTTCTGAATTTCCTGCGCAGCCACAAAGAAGCCCAGTTACGCGCCGTGCAGTGCATCTGCCAGGAGTACCGGTTTGCGCTGCAGGACGCGTGCCGCATTGCGCTGGCCGAAACAGTAGCTGCGCGGCTGGCAAGGCTGTTGATTGAGCTTGCGCACCAGATCGGCGAACACACCGAGAGGGGCGAGTTCCGCTTTCCGCTGCTGCTGACCCACGAAGAGATGGCTTCAATGACCTGCACCACGCGGGAGACAGTGACACGCACCCTCGGCCAATTCCGCAAAGATGGCTGGATCTCGATTGAGGACTCAGTGGTTACCCTGCACGACACGAACCGACTGCAAAGCCTCATGTAGCAGCGCTTATTTGATGGGGCCGACGAGCCTTGCCGGCCACCCATTTGGCGCTTCCCTCCCCTGCACCCGGCCAGTCCAAAGAGATATGATGTTTTGTAGAGACTTCCCCGTCAAATGGGAGTTCACATTGCGTATGAAATGTCTTTTTGCTTGCTTTTCTGCATCCCTTCTTCTGTGCTGCACGGTAAATGCCCAGAATCTGACCGCGAATCCGCTCGCGAATTCGAATCCAACCACCACGCCCCCTCCGGCCGATGAGCCGGGCGTGACCAGCACGGTGAGCCCGGAGATCACCCAGTTCCAGAAGATTGAGGACAATTGGTCCGATTCTGTGAACCGGCGCGACCAGTACGGGCTTGAGCTGGTGCTCTCGCCGCTGTTTGTCGACGTTTCAGCGAGCGGCGATGTGACCACCCGCAACCAGCAGGTGGTGCAGGCGATCAGCGGCGAAGACAAGACGCTCAGTCTGTCGCAAAAGGTGATTACGGTGCGCATGCTGGGCGACATTGCCGTGGCCAACGGCACGTATACGCTGCATCACAAGGTGAACGGCAACGTTGTCGATGAGAAGGGTATCTTTACCCACGTGTTTGAGCGGGTGCATAACGGTTGGCTGTGCATCAACTCGCAGCGCACGGTGCTGCGCCAGGACAACCCAGTAAAGAAGGGCCGGCCGACAACGGCATCCGATCCGTTCCACATTCCCTTTTTCTCAAGGGGCGACAAGGGGCCGCAGTAACAAAACAAAAGTTCGCAGTTTCCAGTCCGTCCGCGTCAATGCTGCGAACTAAGAACCGCGAACTTGCCCTTCAGAGCGCTGCCAATGCTTCGGCCTGCGTTGCATAGAGGTTGGCATACTTGGTGATGCCCACCATCGTGAAGACCTTGGTGAAGTGCGCCGAGAGCCCGAACGCATAGACCTTCTGCCCTGAGTTCGAGGCTTCGATCAGCAATTGAATAATCAGCGCGATGCCGCTGGAGTTGATGTAATCCACGCCGCTGAAATCGAGCAAAATAAGCTTCGTGGTCTCTTTAGGGAGGGCCTGGTAGGCACCCAGGACGGCATCTTTCGATGTGCTGGCGATATCGCCCTCAAAACGGAGGACGGCAACCGGGTAGCCATGGCTTGATTTGACCTGGTCAACGCGCGACTTGGTTTCGCTCTGCACTTGTCGATTGCCTCCACTTTCGGTTCTTGAGATTGAAAGCTACTAAGCCGCTTCCCGGTCCAGCTTGATCACCAGCCGCACATAACTGCTTTTTCCGTCTGAGCCCTGCACCCATTCGGCTTCGTCCACCAGCGCCTGAATGAGGAACATGCCCATGCCGCGGGGGCCTTCCTCGCCGTGCATCTTGCGGTCGATATCAGGCTTGGCCGGTTGCTTTTTGATACCGGTGCCGTCGTCGAGCACTTTCACTTCGAGCTCATCGTTTTCAGCGCGGAGGACAACTCCCACTGAAAGCTTTTCATTGAGACGGTTGCCGTGTTCGATGGCGTTGATGCAAGCCTCGGCAACAGCCGTTTTCAAATCCTCGATGCGGTCTTCTGGGAATCCCATCAGCTTGGCCACCGATGCGGCTGTGCTCATGGCCACTTTCTCGTAACCCATGCGGGTGGGCAGCCGCACCTCCACCATGGTGGATTTCGACTCGCTCATCGGGAAGTCTCCGTAGAGCCGGACGGCCTTGTCCGGCACAACGCCAAAGCGGTCATATCGTCCGCTTGCTGGCCGCCTTCGGCAAAGGCTTCAATGGCAGCCCACAATGCATCGAGAATACCATCGGCATTGGGCGATGGATACGTAGAAAATTCATTTAGAAGCCTTTCCGCCCCAAACTCCTCATCCCCTTTAAAGACTTCAGTGAGGCCATCGGTATAGAAAAGCAGCCGGGCGCCGGGTGCAAAGCAGTGGCTCTCACTGGCATAGCGCATACCGGGCAAAAGCCCCAGCGGGGTGCCAGCAGCCTCAAATTGGATAGGGTCGGTCCCGGGTGCAATGAGGAATCCCGGATTATGCCCGGCATTGACCACCTCCATCTCGCCTGCCTCCGGGTGCAGGCGCATGAAGATCGCGGTGACATACCGGCGGCGCGCCTCTTCACCCTCAGACCACTGATGCTGGTTGATTCGGGTGGCCAGTTCACCGAGGGGAAGGCCGGTGGCCGCCATGCCGCGGAAGGCCGAGCGGAAGCTGGTGGACATGATGGCAGAGGCAAGCCCTTTGCCTGCAACGTCGGCCACGGCCATCAAGAGGCTGCCGTCAGGCTGCTCGACGATGTCGAGATAGTCGCCGCCGACCTCGTAGCAGGTGTCCGAGCGGAAAGCCACCGAATAACCGGGAATCTCAGGCAGCTGTTGCGGCAGGAGCGAGCGCTGAATATTGCGCGCCGCGTCCAGATCCTGCTGCAGCCGCGCAAACTGCACGTTGCGCTTGTGGTTGCGTGCGTTTTCAAGCGCAACGGCAGCCTGCAGCGCGAGGCCCTCGAGGAAGTCGGATTCAGAGAGCGAAAGTTCGCGATTGCCGGGCGAAGCGACAACGAGATCGGTCATCTTGCGGCCGTCGCGATCGGCGAGCGGGTAGACAAGAAGCTGTGCGGCGGCAACGTTGGCGGCGCGGTGGTCGCTTACCGAGGGCGTTGACGAACCGCTGACGATGCCTTCGGGGACATCGCCATAGACTGCGCCGGTGCCTGTAAATGCAGCGCCCGCCATCTCGAGTTCGCGCACCACGATGCGCAGTACGGCCTCGAGCACCTCTTCTTCGTGGATGGTGCTGTGGACCTGGCGCGAAGCCTCAAGCAGCGCCTGAAGACGAGCGACTTGCTGCTGCAATTCGAAGGTATCGCCACCGGTGACAAGGTGCGCGTCCGCAGCCATGATGACCCCCGTGGAATCTGAATGTATCACGTAAAGGCAGGGAACAAGCCACCCCAGCGACGAGGACCTGTCGCCGAGAACCCCAGACCAGGGACCAAGGGGACGAGCTACGCCAGCGACCAAACCCTACTCGCCGGAAACCCAGGAGAGAACAAGAAGGCATCGACGGAAGGTCTCCCGACTGGAAGGCTGCGTACCGGAGTTTCCCGGTACGCGAAGGGTGGGTTGGACTAAGGCAGGACGTAGCGTAGATTCACAAACTCCATCATGGTGTGCGCATCTTTGGGCGCTCCGGAGGCGATGGACCAGGGCGAACGGTCAACCCAGGAACTTTGTGTGATGGTTTGGAGCGAACCGCGCGCCGGGTTTTGCCAGAGCGTGGTGGTGGTGGCAAAGGATGCTTCCTCTATATAGCGGTTGTTGGTGTTGGCGCTGCCGGGGAATCCGTAGCCAACCCAGGTGGGTGTTTTGATGTCCGGATCGAGCGCGTAGCGCCTTTGGAAATACGCACCACTGTAGTAGCCAGAGATGGTGGTGCGCTTGCAGACGGTCCATTCAACGCCGCCGATGCCGGAACCGGAATGAATCAACGCAGTAGTAAAGGGCGAAGTCACAGACCCGGGTTGCAGGGCAACGAATCCGGGGCCCATTCCACCGATGTAGCGGCCTCCCCCGTCGCTCCAGTAGGCGAGGCCGAGGAGATGGAAGCCTTTGAAAAGCTCGAGAAACATATTGGAGACCGCGCCTCCGCCCTCGCGATCGTCAGTGACCGATGCGGATTTGGTGACGGAAGCCGGAGTGAAGACGCGGGACGACGTGAGAAGCCCGGCGACTCCGACATGCCAATAGAGGCCGTGGATGTTGCGATCGAATGTGGTCTTGGCGATCACGTCAGGATGGAGGTTGGGCGTGGCCGTGGCGCCGCCGCTGCCCGAACTGGAGTTGATATCGGTTTCGGTGTTGCTGAAAAGCGTGGGGAAAGTGACTGCGCTGCCGCTGTACTGTTGTGGATCCTCTACCGAGAGTCCGACAGCGACGAAACGCGTGGGGTGGTAGACGAAGCGGAACTGCGTTTGGCGTGCGTAAGTGAGGCCTGCCTGATAACTGGTGTCGAGGTGGAAGGTGGTAAAAAGGTCGGCGAGGAACGGAGAGAGCGCTTTGCGCGTCGGCGTGAGCAGCGACCAACCCTGACCGCCGAGAACCTCCCATTTGCCGCTGGCCAGGTTGAGATAGAAGACGCGCATACGGAGTGTGTTGCTGTTGGTGCTCACATACGCGTTGCCGGGCAGATAGCCGTTGAAGTCGGCCTCGAGATAGCCGTAGGCCTTGACCGCGCCGACCTTTTCGTCGACTCGCATGCCGAAGCGCGAGGACTGTGCGGTGAGACGAACCTCGCTTTCGCCCCCCTGAACCGTATTGCTGTAAGGAACGGACTGGAAGGTAGTGCCGAGGCCGCTGCCCACATCGGTCGAACGGAAGTAGGTGGTGAAGTCTACCCAACCCACCGGCGTGAAGGTTGCGTTGCCAATGCGGAAGAACAAGTCGTTGGCGGGGAGAGAGGGCTGGTCTTCCTGCGCGGCAATTAACCGCGAGGTAACTGCGGTGCCTCCGCGGAGCGCCGCGACAGCGTGTTGCAGGTTCGTGACCTGGGCTGCCGAATCGACGGCGGCGGGCCCGGCGGCGGTGGATACGGCAAGCTTTTCAGACTGGCTCAGAGAATCAATCACCTTATTCTGGCGTTCGATCTCGAGGCGCAGCAGTTCAATTGCGCCGGCCTGCTCGCGGACCAGCGATTGCACCTGTTCGAGCCGATGCTGCAAAGCATCGTATTGTTGCGGATCGGCGCTCGCGGAGTGCGGGGCTGAAGGCGTGTCAGACGGTGGAGTGACAGTGGCGAGTTGCTGCGCATGCGCGGCCGGCAAATGGAAGCAGCACGACACTGCGCACAGGACGAGCAAGCCGATGAGCGATGGAGCGAATTTTTTTGCTGTTCCTGACGAGACGGATCGACCGGTGCGCTCAGAGTCACTAGCTGGGTAGCCTTGCGAACCTGGCGCCGGCGGGCCATCGCTGACCGAGAGATGGAAGCTGTTGATCTCCCTGCTCAGCTCCGCAGCCAGCCTGGAAAGATCTTCGCTGGCCTGGGTGGTTTCCTCCGCTGCCCCGGAGAGGCTGGAGGAAACTTCACTCATCCTGTTGAGCGATTGGCTGATCTCTTTGCTGGCAGCCGCTTGCTGGGTTTCGGCGGTGGCGATCATGGCGATCTGTTCTTCGCTGCGGCGACAGAGCTCGATGACGGAGTCGAGAGTGCGGCGGGCGTTTTCGCTCTCCTCGAGCCCTTCGGAGATTCCGCATTTGCCGGCCTCCATCAGCTTGAGCGTCTCGCGCGTCTCAGTCTGGATGGCGGCGATGGTGCCGCCGATCTCTTCGGTTGCGGCTTTGGTGCGCTCCGCAAGCCGGCGCACTTCACCAGCGACGACCGCAAAGCCGCGGCCGTGCTCGCCGGCGCGTTGCGCCTCAATGGCTGCATTCAGGGCAAGTAGATTGGTCTGGTCGGAGATTTCGCGTATGGTGACGACGACCTTCCCAATCTGTTCCGAGCGGCTGGCCAACGACGCCATCTTGCCGGACACCTGCTGGTTGAAGTCGCTGATGCAGCGCATGCGGCCGGCCGACCGCTCGATGACCGCGCCGCCGTCGCTGGCAGATTGCGCGGCTTCTCGGCTGGCGAGATTCGCGCGCTCCGCGTTTTGTGAGACCTCGGCAACCGTAGCCGCCATCTCCTGCGTTGCCGATGCGATCTGGTTGGTCTCGTTGGCTTGCTGCCGGGCGTCTTCGGAACTCTTGCCGGAGCGCGCGGACAATTCGACGGCTGCGGAGCTGACGGTCTCGACCCCACGCTGCATGGAATGAAGCAATTCACGCATCGTGCCGACGGCGGTGTTGAGAGCTTTGGCCATTTTGCCGATCTCGTCGTCGCCCGCAGCTGCAACCGTCTTTGTCAGGTCCCGATCGGCCATCGCTGCCAGCACCGCGGCAGCTTGCTTAAGCGGAGGCACGATTGACCGGGTGAGAAGCTTCCCAATGACCGCGCACAAAAGGATAGTGACGACGACGAGGAACAAGACATACATCCGGACCGATTTGTAGGTGGACGCTGCGTTGAGGCACAGCTGCCGGCCCGCATTCGTATTCGTCGCCACGACCTCGTCCATTTGGGTTTCGGAATTGCGATAGAGAGGAACATTGGCGCCGACTGTCAGAGACGCTGTAAGGTCCTTATGTCCGCTGGTGAGAAGGGCGATAGCCCGATCGCTTGCAGCCTGATACTGCGCAAAGTCGGCGTTTGCGGTCTCCACCTGCGCGCGCAACGCAGGATCGACATCGATTCCGCGATAGCGCTCTGCAGCATTGCGAATTTTGGCCGACGCCATGCGGCGCCGGTCGAGGTATCCACTCGCGCACTGCGCGGAATCGCAAAGCAGGATGGCCAGGTCCGCACGCCGATAAATCTGCATCGCCGACTCCATGTCGGCAAGCGCCTGCGCGGAGGGCAGCGCGACATCGGAGAGGCTCGATGTGGAGCGATTGATGCGTGCCATACCGGCGAGAGCGATTGTGCCGAGCACGGTGCAGAGGATGCAAACGAGACCGAATGCGAGCAGGAATTTGCGTGCGACTGGAAGATTGCGAAATGGGTTCATCGATATCTCCGACCGGTGTAATACTTCTGGCCCTGCGATCGAATTTCCCTTCGCAGCCTCTGTTAACTGAGGCCATTGCCGGGGAAACAGCAATTGCTACGCATGGCAGATGCTGATTCCATCGGACAGAAACAGGAACTGATGAGCGGTGTTTTGTGATTTGCAGGATGGAATGCGCAAACCAGAATTCCCGATTCAGGCCTGAACCGATCCGCGATCAAGTGAGAAAGATGCCTGCCGATAGAGGACACAGAAGATTGATGTTTCCGGAGTCCGGCGATGGATCAGGTAAGGCTTTGGATCTGGGGCATGCTGCTGGCGCCGCTGCTCCCGGCAGTGATTGCCATGGTTTGGGGAGAGTTGGCGCGGGAGAAGAAAGCAGTGAGGAAGTCCCGCCGCGGCCCGAGCCTCGATTTGTGATCTCGCTCAGATAAGACCGAGGTTGCGTTCCGCGGTTTGGATGACCTTGTCGAGTCTGCCGCTCCACACCTGCCTGGCAAAGCTCAGCGTGAATCCCTTCGCGGTGTGGAAGGGAACGTGGGATGGCAGCGAGAGAGCCAGCGGGTCGACAACCGCGTCGACCACGACGGGGCCATCTTTGTACGCGAGCGCCTCGCGCAGTCCCTCGCGAACGTCGCCGGGTTCCTCGATGCGAATGCCCTTTGCGCCCATGGCTTCAGCAACTTTGGCGAAATTGGGGTTCTTGAAGTCGACACCGAAGGGAACCATGCCGGCCTCCTGCATCTCGATATTCACGAAGTTAAGGCTTTCATTGTTCAGGACGATCTGAACCACCGGGGTTTTTCGCTGGACTTGTGTCAGCAGATCGCCGAGGGCAAGCATGGTGAATCCGCCGTCGCCGCAAAGGGCGATGGTCTGGCGGCCCGGGAATGCGAGCTGAGCGCCGAAGGCATTGGGCGCCGCGTTGGCCATGGAAGCCCAGGAGAATGAACCGAAGAGCCGGCGGTTTTTGCCGCCCGCGATGTGACGCGAGAGCCACATGCATGCAGTGCCGGTATCGGCGAAGAACATGGCGTCGTCGGCTGCAAGTTCGCTGAGCGTGGCGGCGAGATATTCGGGGCGGATGGGTTTGATGCCGGGGCCTTTGACCACGTAGTGCTGCAAAAGCTCGTGGAAGGACTTTGTGCTATCGAGGTGCTTCGAGAGAAACTTGCTGTCGGATTTTGGCTGGATGCCGGGAAGCAGTGCTGCGAGTGTGTCTTTGATGTCACCGACGAGCGCGAGATCGACCGCCGTCCTGCGGCCGAGGTGTTTGGGATTTTTGTCGATCTGGACTTTTTTCACGCGTTCCTGCGGCAGAAACTCCTTGAAGGGAAAGTCGGTGCCGAGCAACAGCAGCAGCTCGGCCTCATTGATAGCGTCGTACGCTCCGCCGTAGCCGAGAAGGCCTGTCATGCCGACAGCGCAGGGGTTGTCGTGCTCGAGCCACTGCTTGCCGCGAAGAGAGTAGCCAATGGGAGCTTTCAGACGCTGAGCGAGCTCGACGACCTCGTCATGAGCATCTCTGCAGCCGTCGCCGGCGAAGATGGCCACTGTTTTGGCTTCGTCGATCATTGTGGCGAGTTGACGCAGATTTTCATCGGTTGGCCGCAGCATGGGCGTGCAGGGAATGCTGATTTCGGCGGAGGGCTCGGGGGCTTTATCGATAGCGACATCGCCGGGAAGCGAGATGACCGTGGGACCCTTTTCGAGGATCGCGGTGAGGATTGCGGTCTGAATGACCGAGCGCGCCTGCGCGGGATTGACGATCCGGCCTGTATAGAGCGATGCGGCCTCAAAGAACGTGTAGGGGTTGAGCTCTTCGAGCGCAGAAGTGTCGATCAGGCTGGTTTCCACGTCGCCGGCGATGGCGATGACCGGAGCGCCCTCTTTGCGGGCATCGATTAATCCGTTAAAGAGATGAACCACACCGGGGCCGGCCGTTCCACATACGGCAACGGGGTTGCCGGCAAGGCAGGCCTCGGCGACCGCGGCAAAAACGCCGTATTCTTCGTGGCGGACGTGGATAAACTCAATGCGGCCACTGCGGTGCAGCGCGTCAATGACCGGATTCAGCGCATCGCCGACAATGCCGTAACAGCGCTTGACCCCGGCGTTTGCCAGCATCTCCCACAACAAGTCAGCCACATTCTTCGCCATGTATGTCTCCTGTTTTAACTAGGATTCGGGTTTTCGCGGGAAAAATGTGGAAATCGCAAGAACTTTTGCGTGATTGAATCCGGCTGCCTGACACCAGAAGATCCCGAGCAGTGCAACGGTTCTTTACGGTTTCATTGCAACTTCAGGCCGCGCAGTTCCGTAGGGAGTATGCTGGGGGCACCACTCCACCAGGGGGAAAAGAAAGCTATGGACTATTACGTCTTACTTGCTCGTTATGGCTGGATACTCGTTGTCTTGCTCGTCATCCTTCTGCACAAGGCTGTCCTGCGCTATCTGTTCGGGACGGTGATTGTTTCGAAGGATCAGATCGGAATTGTGAACAAAAAGTGGGTGCTGTTCGGCAAGAACCGCACACTGCCCGACGGCGCGATCGTTGCGCTACACGGCGAAGCCGGGTTGCAGGCCGATACGCTGGCGCCGGGAATTCACTTCGGGTTATGGGCGTGGCAGTACGCCGTGTCGCTGGCTCCCTTCACAACCATCGACAAAGGGCAGATCGGCATTGTGGAGGCGCGTGACGGCAAGGCGCTCTCGAGCGGGCGCGTACTGGCACATGCGATCGACTGCAATTCGTTCCAGGACACGCGCGCCTTCCTCTCGAACGGCGGCGAGCGCGGACCGCAGATTTCGATCATTCCTCCCGGGACCTATCGCATTAACACTGCGATGTTCAGCGTGTTTGCCGCAGAGGTGCTGGAGATTCCTGACAACCAGGTAGGCATTGTCACCACCAAGGATGGCGCGCCACTGGCCACAGGTGAGATCGCCGGCAAGGAAACACCCGGCCACAATCTCTTCCAGGATGGCGAGGCGTTTATCAAGAACGGAGGACACCGCGGGTTGCAGGAACAGGTGATGCTGGCCGGGCGATATTTCATCAATCCGCGCTTCGCGACGGTGCAGATTGTGCCGATGACGGACGTTCCCATCGCGAATGTGGGCGTCGTAATCGCGTATGTGGGCGACGTAGGCGTGGACCAGAGCGGCGAAGCGTTCAAACACGGCAACCTGGTGAAGAAGGGACAGAAAGGCGTGTGGGTCGACCCGCTCGATCCGGGCAAGTATCCGATCAATCCTTACACGCACAAAGTCGAGGTTGTGCCGACGGCAAACATCGTGCTGAACTGGGCGACGGGAAAGTCGGAAGCGCACAAGCTGGATGAGCGGCTCTCGACCATCACCGTGCGCTCGTCGGACGGATTCACGTTCAATCTGGATGTGAGCCAGATTATTCATATTCCACGCAACGATGCGCCAAAGGTGATTGCGCGCTTCGGCACGATGGCGAACCTGGTGACACAGGTGCTGGAGCCGACGATCGGCAACTACTTCCGCAATGCGGCGCAGACTTCTGACGTGATCGAGTTCCTGAAAAGCCGCACGGAACGGCAAAAGCAAGCGAAAGATGCCATCCAGGCGGCGCTTGTGGAGTACAACGTAAACGCGATCGACACGCTGATCGGCGACATCACTCCACCCGAAGCGCTGATGAAGACGCTGACCGACCGAAAGATCGCCGAGCAGGAACAGGTAACCTACAAGACGCAGCAGCTTGCCGAAGAGACGCGCAAAGATCTGCAGCAGGCGAAGGCCATGGCCGATACGCAGGCGCGCGTGGTGGATGCGGAGCGGAGTGTTTCGATTGCCGATTTTGCGGCACAGGCAGTGGTGAAGCAGGCCACCGGCGAAGCGCAGTCGAAGACGATCAACGCGGAAGCGGACGGAAAAGTGATCACGACGGTGGGCAACGCGGAGGCGGAGAAAACCAAGGCGGTGGGAACCGCCGAAGCCGACGTGATCAAGCTGAAAATCAGCTCGATGGAGAGCGGCAATTATGCCGCTGTGCAAATTGCCACGGCACTGGCTTCGAACCACATCAAGTTGGTGCCGGACATCATGGCGGGCGGCGGCGGCAACGACCAGGGCGGGTTGATCAACGTGCTTCTGGCGAAGATGCTCACGGGCGCGAACGGGATCAACGGCAACGGCTCCGGCGGGGCTTCTGGGAACGAAAAGTAGATCGAGCGCTGAATCGGACGAGTGACATTGGGGTCCTTGCTAGCCCAGGTCCCAAAATCGGGACCTGGGGCACCCCTCGTTGGAAGTGAGTCTGCTTCCCGAAGATCCAGGCCACCCGTTAAGCCGGCGTTCTCGACTTGGCTTCTACGCGGTAGTTGAGCTGGGGTTGGACCGTGATACGGCGGTGCCTCTCAGCGCACTACTCCAACGAGTGACACTTTGCGACTGTGAATCGCCGATGGACGCGATTTACCCCGGAGAGTAGTATTGCGTCAATTCCCCAAGGGTTCCCCGATAAATCCAAATTGGAGGTCACTTCATGGAGTCGTATCTCCTCACGCGAGCAGCCAAATTCAACAGAAGATGTGTCAACCGCAGCGCGCCATTCCTGGCTGTACTTGTTCTCGCTGCGCAGGTCGTCGCCCAGAACCCGATCATTCCAGTCTCAGCTGACCAGAACGAGCCGGCAACGGGGTCGCCGCAAACTCCGGCAGCAACTTATGCTCCAGCGCCCCCAGAGATCTCCGCGCCAGCGCCAGCGCAGGAAGAGGCCAGCCTGGTCGAGCCGCAAGCTGTTCCGTTCCTTGCGCTTGCCGCAGGTCAGGACGGCGGGCAGAGCTCTTCTCAGACCATGCCTGCCGCGGAAAACGTCAGCAACGTCACCAAGGGCAAGGCGACAAACACAAAGCCTCCCCATCATGCACTTGGGGTGACTTTGGCGGTGGTCGGCGTCACGGCACTGGTTGCGGGCGCAGTCCTTTTTGCGGGTGAGAAGTCGATCTCGGTCTGCAATGGCGCAAGCAATGGCTGCAATGAGGCCAGAGACACAGGGACCGCCTTGATGCCGATCGGCGCCGCCGTCGCCGTTACGGGGTTCTATTTTCAGTTCCACCGCTGAGCCGCGGATCCGGCCAATAGTCCTGGCTCTTTGCCCCAGACCGTTGCCGTCGACGAAATACTTGCGCCTGCGTGTACTGCGCCAGAATTCTGCCCTAAAGAAGAGCGTCGTTTTTTTACGCGGCCTTTAGAAGCAGGGGCCTAAAGTGGGCACTTGGGGTGTCGGCTCGAAGGGCGCAAGCGCTGATCATCGCGTGACGCGCTCTATGGTATGGTCGAAACTACCCCAATTTGGCAGGCGCGTCCTCGGACGAAGTATCTATAAAACTGCCGGCCAAAACACACTTGCTTTCGTTTGCACTTTGAGGTTTTTCTTTGCCTTCAGCGGCATTCGAGGCGCGGTGTCTTCCATCTCTCTTGCGAAAGGCGGCGGCATTCGATGAATCCAGTCAGCGAAATCACTGACGCCAATCGAGTATTTACGATCGACGAGATCGCTCGCCTGGCCGAGGCCGAAGGCAAGCCGGCCGACACGCTGATGAACCTGGTGGCGCTGATCGCGGCGCGGTTCCGAACCGATGTGTGCTCAGCCTATCTATTAGAACCCGACCGCTCGAACCTGGTGCTGGCGGCGACGCTTGGTTTGCAGCCACGTTGCATCGGCACACTGCGCATGCCGTTGAGCGAGGGGCTCACGGGTCTGGTGGCAGAACAATTGCTGCCGGTGGCTGTAGCCGATGCGCGCGAACATCCGCGCTACAAGTACTTCAAGGAATCGGGCGAAGAGGAGTACCACTCCTTTTTGGGCGTGCCGCTGATCGATCGCGGCGTGCTGCAGGGCGTGCTGGTGGTGCAGACCAAGGAGCCGCGGATCTTTCACGATCAGGAGATTCGTCACCTGGTGGAAGCGGCGAACCAGGTGGCCCCGGTTGTGAGCGAGGCGCGCACGCTGGATCGCTTTATCGCGCCGGCGCAGGAAAAATTGTGGACGCTGGCGCGTAATGTGTGGTGGAGCTGGGACCAGGACTGCGTGAGTGTCTTCCGCGATCTGAATCCGACGCGCTGGAGGCAGCTGAATCAGAACCCAGTCGCTCTCTTGAACGAAATGAAGCTGGACGAGATCGAGCGGCGTGCGACGGAACATGTGTTGCACAGCCGCATCAACTACGCCTACCGGCGCCAGAAGGAATATCTGATGGACGACCGGACCTGGGGAGCGAATCATGCGGGCGTGCTGCGGCCGCGGCCGGTGGCGTACTTCTCGGCCGAGTTCGGACTGCACGAGTCGCTGCCGATTTACTCAGGCGGTTTAGGAATTCTGGCCGGCGACCACATCAAGAGCGCATCGGATCTGGATATTCCGCTGGTGGGCGTGGGTCTGTTTTACGGGCAGGGCTACTTTTTGCAGCGCCTCGACGAAGGCGGTTGGCAGCGCGAGGAGTATCTCGAGACGGATGTGAATCAACTGCCAATGCAGCCGGCAATTGGCGTGAATGGCGAGCCGGTGGTGGTGGAGATTGCGACGCGGGGCGCGGCGATTCGTGCCAAGGTGTGGCAGGTGAAGGTCGGCCGTTGCGATCTGCTGCTGCTCGACTCGAATGTGGCCGGCAACGCGCCGGAAGACCTGGAGACGACATCGCGATTGTACGGCGGCGATGCGCGGACGCGCATTCGTCAGGAGTTGCTGCTCGGCGTCGGTGGTTATCGCGCGCTGAAGGCGATGGGGATTTCGCCGGGCGTGCTGCATTTGAACGAGGGCCACAGCGGCTTCGCGGTGTTTGAGGCGATTCGCACGCGCATGGAAGAGGAGGGCCTGGACTTTTATGCGGCGGCGCGGCAGATTCCGCGCGAGGTGATTTTCACGACGCATACGCCGGTGCCTGCCGGGCACGATCGCTTTTCTCCCGGCCTCATCGAGGAGCATCTCGGCCCCTTGCGCGACCAGCTTTGCATCTCGCACGAGAACCTGATGGGCTTTGGCCGCGAGAACCCGTCGGATTATGGCGAGCCGTTCTGCATGACGGTGCTGGGCCTGAAGCTGGCGCGGCGCGTGAATGCGGTGAGTTCACTGCACGGTGAGGTGTCGCGCTCCATGTGGCGTGGATTGTTTCCGGACGGATCGGAAGACGAGGTGCCGATTGGCCACGTGACTAACGGCGTCCACGTGCCGTCGTGGCTGGCGCCGCAGATGCGCCGCCTGTACGACCGGCACCTGGGCGTGGGATGGCAGCGGCAAAGCGGGGCCTCGCAGACGTGGGCCGCAATTGAAAGCGTGGACGACGGCGAGTTGTGGGAGACGCACCTTTCGCTGAAGGCGCAGCTGCTGGATTTTGTGCGGCGGCGCGCCCACGAACAGGCTGGGAGGCGCAAAGAGCCCGCGGAGTATCTGAAACAGCTTGACAAGGTGCTCTCGCCCGACGCGCTGACGATAGGATTCGCCCGGCGATTTGCGACCTATAAACGCGCAAACCTGCTGCTGAGAGACATGGAGCGGCTGGCAGCGATGGTGAACGACGCCAAGCGGCCGGTGCAATTTGTTTTTGCCGGAAAGGCGCATCCGCACGATGAGCCGGGCAAAAAAGTGCTGCAGCAGATTGCGGAGCTGATGCGAAATGGCGACTATGCCAACAAGTTTGTCTTCGTTGAAGACTATGACATCAACGTGGCCCGCTTCCTGGTGCAGGGGGTCGATGTGTGGCTGAACAACCCACGCCGTCCGCTTGAAGCCTCAGGCACGAGCGGTATGAAGGTGGTGCTCAATGGAGGGCTCAATTTGTCGGTCCTGGATGGATGGTGGGCCGAGGCCTACGACGGGCTGAACGGATTTGCGATCGGTACTGGGAGAACGCACTCCAATATGGATGTGCACGACAGCCGGGATGGCGAAGACTTGTATCGCGTGCTGCTCAACGAAGTGATTCCGCTTTACTACCAGCGCGACCGCGATGGCCTCCCGCGCGGCTGGATCAAACGCATGAAGCGGACGATTCGCACGCTGGGGTGGCGCTTCAATGCAGACCGCATGGTGATGGATTACACCACCAAGTGCTACATACCCGCGGCTGGCGGAACGTCGAGCGAGGTACGGGTGCCGGCGTAAGAAGCGAGCGCGGTCAGGCGACTACCATTCGCGGCGGACGCCAAAGACGTCGAACTGCTCGTCATTACTGATCAATGCAAGATTTTCATGGATCGCCTGTGCCGCAAGCATGCGATCAAAAGGGTCTTTGTGGTCAGCAGTCAGACGGCCGGCATGAAGAGCATGTTCCAGGGAGATCTGCAGTGCGACGTACCCCGCTGATTGGATAGCCGGAACGAAATCGTCAATGAGAGCTTGCACTTTGGGAAGCTTACCCAACCGGTATTTCGTCGCGATCTCCCACGCCGAGGCAGCCGAGACAAATATCTCGTTCCGTTGCAACCGGACCAATTGACGAGCGCGAGCGGAGAGAAGGTCCGTGCGGAATACAGCCCACAAAAGGGCGTGGGTATCGAGCAAGACCCTCATTCGCCTTCGCCATTCCAGAGTCGAAGTTCATGCTCAGGAAGTGGTTCGAAGAATTCCGGACCGACATCGCCCTGACCCTCCAGAAAACCGAGGCGGCGGTTCGCAGGAACCGGATCAATCGCGACAATGCGTACGACGGGCTTGCGCTCGCGTCCGGTCGTGATCTGGACCTCTTCGCCATCGAGCGCACGCTGAACCAGCTTGGAAAGGTTCGTCTTGGCTTCAAACATTGTGGCTTTGTGCATAATGCTAACCTGCTAAGCAATCTTAGCTAAGCATTTTATTTTAGTCAAGACATCTGACTTCATTTCCGGGCGTCGCTTTGCCAATGGATGGAGGAGCTTAGCTAGCTCACCAGTTCCATTTCCTTCAGCGATTCCGAATACGGTGCGCGCAGTGCGCCGCGTTCGGTGATGATGGCCGTGATGTATTTGGCCGGCGTGACGTCGAAGGCCGGATTGCAGATGCCGACGCCGTTCGGCGTGAGCTGCTTGCCGGCGTGGTGCGTAACTTCGCGCGCCGGGCGCTCTTCGATCGGGATGGCGTCGCCGGTGGGCGTGGCCAGGTCGATGGTCGACCACGGTGCAGCCACGTAAAACGGAATGCCGTGTTCGCGGGCGAGGATGGCAACGTTATATGTGCCGATCTTGTTGGCGGCGTCGCCGTTGGCGGCGATTCGGTCAGCGCCGACGACGACCGCCTGGATCTTTCCCTGGCGCATGAGGCTGGCGGCCATGTTGTCACAGATCACGGTGGTGGGAATGCCGTCGGCCATCAGCTCCCATGCGGTAAGCCGCGCGCCCTGCAGAAAGGGACGCGTCTCGTCGGCATAGACATGGATGTGCTTGCCGCGCTCAACGGCTGCGCGGATCACGCCGAGAGCCGTTCCATAGCCGCACGTGGCAAGTGCGCCGGCGTTGCAGTGGGTGAGAACGCCGCCTTCGTCGGGCAGCAGGTCGGCGCCGTGCGCGCCCATCGCTTTGCAGGCAGCGATGTCTTCGTCGTACATGGCATGGGCTTCGGCCAGGATTCTTTCCTGGACTTGGACGAGAGGCGTGCCGGAAGCCAGCAACGTCGCGAACAGCGCCTTCATGCGATCGATGGCCCAGAAGAGATTAACGGCCGTGGGGCGCGTTGCAGCGAGGCGGGCGCAGATCTTCTCGAATTCGGGGGCAAACTCAGCGGTGGTTTTTGCCTTGGTGTTTTTGGCGCCGAGGGCGACGCCGTATGCGGCGGAGACACCGATGGCCGGCGCGCCGCGCACGACCATTGTGACGATGATGTCGGCCACCTGTTCGTAAGTGGTTGCGAGCACGTAGCTCTCTTCGAGCGGGAGCTTGGTCTGATCGAGAAATTCGACGCCATCCGGCGTCCAGGTAAGCGTAGGAATCATGCATTTCCAGTGTAAATCGGACTGGGCTCCCAGATCAGAGATAGGAGAACAGAGCGAAAAGGCAGAATTGCGTCTGGGCAAAAAATGCTCATCCAAAAGTCCGCTGCATGCAATGCTGTAAACATTTTCAATTTCCGCTGGACGCGCGGGCGCACGCCTGCGTAGAGTGGGAGCGATCCTTTTCGCTTATTTTTCTTTGCGGGAAGTGGAGGAAAGACTTTTTATGGCAACGCAATCGACCTCGGCGCAGACGCAAACCGCACCGAATTATACCGGGCCGTTTATAACGGTCGCTATTTTGTTTGGAATCTTCGGCTTCCTGACCAGCCTGAACAACGTGCTGGTGGCCAAGCTTGAAGCGGTCTTTCGGCTCGAACATGGCCCAGCCATGCTGGCCACGGCGGCGTGGTTTTTCGCCTATCTTGTTTTCTCCGTTCCCGCGGCCAAGGTGATCGAGATGGTCGGCTATAAGCGGACCATGGTGATTTCGCTGTTCGTGATGGTCGTGGGCGCGCTACTTTTTATTCCGGCAGCGAACATGGTCAGCTTTCCCATGACGCTATTTGCCATCTTCGTGCTGGCGACGGGCGTATGCGGACTGCAGACTTCGGCAAATCCGTACGTTTCGATCCTGGGACCGGAACACAGCGCACCGGCTCGCCTGACGCTCGCACAGGCGGTGAATTCGATTGGATCGCTCGCGGCACCGTGGATCGCAGGAATCTTCATTCTGACCAATCCCAATTCGGCAGCCGACTCGGCTGCGACCGCACACATGCTGCAGGGGCCTTATATAGCGATTGCCGTCGCACTGTTGCTGCTGGGCTTTGCGGTGATGATGCTGCATCTGCCGGCGGTTACGATGACGCGCGAGTTCCGGCCCGCGGCCGGCGGGATGGAGAAGAGTATCTGGACCTACGCCCACACAGTACTCGGCATGGTGGGCATCTTCTTTTATGTCGGCCTTGAAATTGCGCTAGCCTCGATCACCATCCAGTTCTGCCTCGCGCAAGGCATGACAAAGGTTGAGGCTGCGAGCCTGATGGTGAGCCTCTTCTACCTGGGCATGATGGTCGGCCGCTTGCTGGGCAGTTTCATCATGGTCTGGATCAAAGCGGACAAATTGCTGATCATTCTGGGCGCGTGCGGTGTAGCGTTGCTGCTCGCCGCCATGTTCACGCACGGCAACGTTGCAATTGCCTGCCTGGTGCTGACGGGCCTGGCAAACTCCATCATGTACCCAACGATTTTTGCCTTGGGCGTGGCTGAGCTTGGGCCGCTGACCAGCAAGGGCTCTGGCGTGCTGACCATCGGCAACGTGGGCGGTGCGGTGATTCCGCCACTGTTTGGATTGCTGGCCGACAAGGTTGGAATTCAGTATGCGTTTGTGATTCCGATCGTTGGCTATCTCTACGTGGCGTACTACGGCATCTCGGGATTCAAGCCGAGCCGCAAGGCAGCGTAGAAAGAGCTTTGCCACGAAGAAAAACCCTCCGGTGCACCGGAGGATTTTTTGTTGGGCGAGACCATCCGGAGAGGCCGGCCAAATGGCCTGATAGCCGGGGCGAACTGCGCAAAGACCGCACCAAAACGAGACAGCGCGGTGCATCAGACCGAGGCAGCGACTGGAGTGGATCGGAACAGTGGTTGGACAGCAATGCGACATGTTGATCGGGTGCGCGACAGATTGGACAGAAATGTTCTTGAAGAAAATGACTAAAGTATATTTCCCCGGGACCGATGAAGGGGGTGGATGCAAAAAAGCCCATCCAACAATGGCGGCGGCTCTCAAAAAAAGCACGAGACGCTGCTGGAGATGACGGCAGCCAGGCATCCGAGAAGGAGTTGACCCATGGCCCTCGGTGTATTGAACAACCTGTCGGCGATCTACGCTGAGAACAATCTGAACAAGACGGATGCGAGCCTGCAAACCGTACTGCAACAGCTGTCGTCCGGCTCGCGCATCAATTCAGGCGCCGATGACGCCGCGGGTCTCTCACTGGTGAATGGTCTTGCGGCAAACACCGCTGCGCTTACGCAGTCAACAACCAACGCCACTGAAGGCGTGGGGCTGTTGCAGGTGGCCGACGGCGCTTTCTCGCAGGTGACGAGCCTGCTGGACCGTGCGGTTACGCTGGCGACCGAGGCCTCGAACGGCACGCTGAACACTTCGCAGGAGGCAGCGGCCAACCAGGAATACCAGTCGATTCTTTCCGAGATTAACAACATCGGGACGACAACGACTTACAACCAGGTCCAGGTATTCACCGGATCGGTCAACGGAGTCGATATCTACACTGGCGATTCGTCCGCGACCGGCTCGTCAGTCGACAACATTTACTTTGGCACCATGAGCTCATCTACGCTTGGCGACTCGGGTGGCTCGGTGCTGCAGGATACCAGCGGCGAATTTGTCGATTTTTCGATTGACGCGGCAGGTCCTCCGCTCTCGCTGACCACAGCCGCGAAAACCAGCGATGTAATCGCCACAGGCACAGGATTCACGTTCACCACCAAGAATGCCAACGGCACGACAACGACAAAGAACGTTGTGGGCGCTGCCGGCGGCACCGTTGCCGGCTTGATTGCGGCAATCAACGCTGCGAATATTCCCGGAGTGACAGCGAGCTTTACCACCGCTGGAGCGGTCGGCAGCTCAAGCGGCACGGTGACCGCGGGCGATACAGGGATTCAGCTCACAAATACGAATCCCAATGTAACGATCGCATTGGATGGTGCGCTTGCCGATTCGGGCGTCGGCGGAACAGCCACAGCCCAAAACGGCGTGGTATCGGCGAACAATGCAGCGACGACGACGATTGGCTACAAGTTCGCGGCGAATGGCGACGCCTCAGTCGACCTGGCGCAAACCGATCTTTTGAGCGCCCCAGATGCGCAGTCGGCATTGGAAGTGCTCAACCAGGCCGTTACGTATGTGGCAGGACAGGATGGCTACTTCGGCGCCCAGATCAACACGCTGAACTCAATCAGCCAGGTAATGAGCACGCAGCAAGAGAACATCGTGTCGGCGCAAAACGCCATCCAGGCGACGGATTACGCTTCGGCCACTTCGAACATGTCGAAGTACGAGATTCTGAGCCAGACGGGCATCGCGGCGCTGGCGCAGGCCAACAGCGTGCAGCAGGAAGTGACGAAGCTGTTGCAGTAAAGACAGGGAACAGGGATTCGGGAATAGGGAACAGAGCGCGACAAAAGAACGCGGCAAGATTCAAAGTTTAGTAGAACTGCGGAACTTTCAAGAAAACCCAGGGACAGGGTAGCGGCAAGGCGCGAGCTTTGCCGCTTTTTTTGATCTGCACGTGCTCCTACTTGCCGCTCGTCAAGTATTCATCGATCGCGTGTGCCGCTTTGCGGCCGGCGCCCATGGCGAGGATGACGGTGGCTCCGCCGGTGACGATGTCGCCGCCGGCAAAGACGCCGCGCTTGGAAGTGCGGAGCGTTCCAGGATCGGCGACGATGTAGTTCCATTTGTTCGTCGCGAGGTCAGGCGTGGAACTCTGGATCAGCGGATTGGCGGTGGTGCCGACACCGATGATGGCGACATGGGCGGGAAGGGTGTACTCAGAGCCAGGGATGGGAACAGGACGGCGACGGCCGCTGGCATCGGCCTCGCCCAGCTCCATGCGAACACAGCGGACGCCGGTGAGCCAGCCGCGTTCGTCGCCGAGGAATTCGACGGGATTGGTGAGCATGCGAAATTCGATGCCCTCTTCGCGCGCGTGCTTCGCTTCTTCGGCGCGGGCGGGCATCTCTGCTTCAGACCGGCGATAGACCAGCGTCGCTGAACGAGCGCCGAGCCGAAGCGCGGTGCGGACGGCATCCATCGCCGTGTTGCCGCCGCCTACGACGATCACGTCGCGGTTGCGGCAATCGTAGATGGGCTGGTCAAACTCGGGAAATTTATACGCACGCATCAGGTTAGTGCGCGTGAGAAACTCGTTGGCAGAGTAAACGCCATTGAGATGTTCGCCGGGCACGCCGAGAAAAACCGGCAGCCCAGCGCCAGTGGCGACGAAGACGGCGTCGTAGCCCTCGTCGCGCATGAGTTCTTCGAGCGTGACGCTTTTGCCGACGACAACATTGGTCTCGAACTCGACACCCATGCGGCGCAGGTTGTCGATCTCCTGCTTGACGATCAGTTTGGGCAGGCGGAACTCGGGAATTCCATACACGAGAACGCCGCCCAACTCGTGCAGGGCTTCAAATACTCTGACTCGGTGGCCCTTCTGGACGAGGTCGCCCGCGGCAGAGAGACCCGCCGGGCCGCTGCCCACGATGGCAACGCTTTTGCCGGTGGGCGGAGCGATGGGGGGAAGGCCAAGCAGACCGCTCGCGCGTTCGAAGTCGGCAATGAAGCGTTCCAGGTTGCCGATGGCGACGGGCTGGCCTTTTTTGCCGATGACGCAGCCGCCCTCGCACTGGCTCTCCTGCGGACAGACACGGCCCGTGATTGCGGGCAGCACGTTGTCTTCGCGCATCTTCGCCGCGGCAGCCAGAAATTCGCCCGCGTAGATGAGCGCGACAACCTCTTTGATTTTGACGCCGACCGGGCAGTCGGTCTGGCAGCCGGGTTTGGCACAGGCGATGCAGCGCGTGGCTTCTGCTATGGCGTCGGAATCAGTGAGTCCGAGATTCACTTCGTCGAAGTTGCGGGCACGCGTTGAGGCATCGAGCTCGTGCATAGAAATGCGCGGGAGCTTGATGCGCTCCTTCATGGGAACGGAATTGACGGGAAGCGGTTGTATGTCAGGCATGCTGCCCCGCATCCTGCGCGCCAATTTGCGCCTCGAGGCGCGCGCGCAACCTTGCCTGCTCTTTCTCTTTTGAGGCGATCGTGGCGCGCAATTGTGCGAGTTCCGCATGTTTGTGCGCTTCAAACTCCTTCAGCGACTCGTGTTCCTGGCCGCGATACATCGCATTGCGCTGCATCAGGACTTCGAAGTCGACTTCGGCGGCGTCGAATTCCGGGCCGTCGACGCAGGCGAATTTGCTCGTGTTGCCGAGGAGGACGCGGCAACCGCCGCACATGCCGGTTCCATCCACCATGATGGAGTTTAGGCTGACGACGGTTTTGATGCCGAGCGGAACCGTAATCTGCGCGACGGCGCGCATCATGGGTACCGGACCAACGGCAAGAACGAAATCGAGCTTGCGGCCGGCAGCGAGCAGGCCGGAAAGCTTTTGCGTAACCAGCCCCTGTTCGCCGTAGCTGCCGTCGTCAGTGAGAATGTAAGGCTCGTGGCTGGCCTGGCGTACTTCACCCTCAAAAATCACCATCTCGCGGTTGCGTGCACCTTCAATGAAGATGACGTGGTTGCCCGCGTCTTTGAGCGCTCTGGCTGTGGGCAGGGCCATGGCAGTGCCCACGCTGCCGGCGACGATAACCGCCGTGCCGTAGTTCTTGCTCTCGGAGGGATGGCCGAGCGGGCCAACGATGTCGAGGATGGAGTCGCCTGCCTCGAGACAGTTAAGCAGTGAAGTGGTTTTGCCCACTGTCTGAACGACGATGGTGATGGTGCCCTTTTCAGGATCCGCGCTTTTGATGGTGAGGGGAATGCGCTCACCATTCTCGCGCACGCGCAGGATCACGAACTGGCCCGGCCGCTGCTTGTGGGCGATGCGCGGCGCCTCCACTTCGAACTGGCGAATATTGAGGCCGACAGTGCGTGCGGCAACGATCTTGAACACGGAATACAATCCTCCGGGCAAAACGCCGAAGCCAGTTGCAGCGCGGCCCAAGGCTGTCTCTGTGACGCGAAGGAGCTCCGCGCACAACCCAGGTGCCCTTGTTTCGTATTGATTATTCAGGGAATTAGGCCAAGCGGCCTGTGACGAGAGTCACGCGCCGGGAAGACTCAGGAAACCGAAGTTTAGCCCCGCTGCGCCTTCCACATCAGGTAGATGGCCCAGGCGGCCTGGGTGCAGCCATCGCGAATCTTGCCGTCGAGCATCATTTGCTGGAAGTCAGCGACGGGCACCGATCGAACAGCGATGTCGTGCTCCTCAGCATCGGGCTCGTTTTCAGTCATCCTGAGTCCTCCGGCGAGGAAAACGTGATGCCGCTGGCGAACGAATCCGTACGCGATCCAGTTGAAGCCGAGGTAGGTCATCCGGTCAGCTTCAAGGCCGGTTTCTTCTTTCAACTCGCCGCGTGCCAGCTCTTCGGGGTTGTCGATCGCGCGTTCCCAGGCTCCCTGAGGCAGCTCGAGGACGCGCTCCTGGATGGTATAGCGATACTGTTCGACCAGCCAGATACGTTCGCACCCAGTCTGATCAACATCGATGGGAATGATAATGGCGCCGTCTTCTTTTTCGACGACTCCGTAGATGCCGCGCTGTCCGTTGGAACGCAGGATCTCGTCTTCGCGCACCCGCATCCAGTGGTTGCGGTAAACTTCGCGGCTGGAGAGAGTGGTGATGCTGGGGTCTTTCGTCATTTGGGTGCGGTCCGTGTTTGTGTTCGGGTCGCGCGGCGAGCGAACTTTGGCTCCCACCCTAAGTGTCCGCTGGTGCGGACACTTAGAATGGGGCACCCCAATTCTCTAGCAGTTGACGACGACAGCGGAACAGCCGGGGCGTTCAGGACGCCAGTGGACCAGGAACTCAGTAACAGAGGAGGACTCCATGCGGCGCATGGATTCAAATTCGCCGTTTTTCTGGCTGTAAAGCAGCTTGCCGCGCTCGCTGAGAACGGCAAGGGCGGGAACGCCGCGCTTGAGTGGAATGTCGTATTGTTCGGCGAGGTCCAGGTTGGCGTCGAAGTGGCCGACGTTGATGTGGACCACGACGAAGTTGGCATCGACGAGCGGTTTGTTCTTGTCGTCGTGCATGTAGATGTCGAGAACATGGCAGTCGCCGCACCAGTTGCCGCCGAAATCGAGGAGGACCCGGCGGTGAGTGGCCGCAGCGCTCCTGAGAGCGGCGGCAATATCGGCTTTGGCCTGGGAGGGATCGGGATAAATGTCGGGGCCGGCGGAACGCGCCAGGCCACAGGTAAGGATCAGCAAACTGGCCAGGGCTACCATCTTCAGGCTCTTCATCGAGGGAACCTCCGTAACTGCTCTCAGTCTGCCACAACCGGCCGCAGAAGCCCATCGAACCGCTTTTGTGCGACAATAAAGACCTGAGAAGGCGCGCTGGTGTGATTGAGGCGCGCGGAGGATAAAGTATGGGAGATCTTCTCCAGCCGACTCATCTATTGGTGATTGGCATTCTGTTGTTGGTTCTATTTGGCGCCAAGCGGCTGCCGGAACTGGGAAAAGGGTTAGGTGAAGGACTGAAAGGCTTTAAGGAAGGCTTGAAGGGAGTTACCGACCAGCCTCAGGCGCCGCCTCCGCCCGCACCTCCGATTCAGACCCAGCAGGTAGCGCCTCCGCCACCGGCATCGAACGCGCCGGTCGAGCAGCGATAAGGAACGATCGTCCGGCTTCGCCGGGTGAGTTTAGGATTGTGCGCAGTATGCGCGGAAGAAAAGCCTGTGCCTCGGCACAGGCTTTCGTGTTTGTGGGGACAATCTGGAGTTGGGGGGCGTGCCGGGTTGGAAGAGGGAGGTTAAGGTTCGTACGATCCCACCCTTTTCGGTCGCGGGGCGACCGGAAAGGATGGGGCACGGAGGTTCGTGGCGTATTGAGAGTGCAAGGTTACTTGTATTCCTGCGCGGACGGGTAGTAACCGGGCTTGGCCGTGACGATCACATTAGGCCGGTCGACACGCACATCGATGCTGCGGTATTTGCCGTCGTAGATTGACTCGTGGCTGAGATAGAGCAGCGTGTACTGGTTGCGCGCCTCGCCAGCGAGCTTGGCATAGCTCTTCTCCATGCTGCTGGTGCCGCGTTCGAAGAACATATCGCCGCCCGTCATCGACGTGTACTTGTAGAGAATGTTGTCGTACATCTCGAAGGGAAGATGGAAGCGGTCGAGCCACTCCTGGCCGAAGCGCGCCGAATCGCCGACAACGGTCGCATAAACAGTGATGTTGTTAGTTTGAAGATATTTCTTTACCTCATTGAAGGTGGCCTTGCTGCCGTACTCCTTGCCGTCGGAGATGACGTAAATGACGCGCCGGCGTTCCTTGGGGCGCGAGGCGAGTTCCTTGGCGGCGGCAAGAATGGCGTCGTTCAGCGCGTGGACCTCTTTGGGGAGCGGAGTAAACTGCCCTCCGACTGAATGACCCTGATTCAAGTTCGGGTCAGGGCAGTTTCCGTTGATGGAGATGGAGCAAACGGCAAACGGGTCACCCTCGTTAATCGGGACGGTAGGATCCGTGCCAGCGGACTGCGCCAACGAGAGAACCGCAGGCAGGCGCGAGCTTTGGCCGCCGGTAAAGCCCGTCCATTCCTTTGTGAAATGGGTGTAGCTGAAGACCGCAGCCTCGTCATATGGAGTGAGCGCGCCCTGGATAGCGCCCATCGATTGATTCACCTCATCCATGATGTTCGATGGCAGGGTCTGGTCGATGACGAAAGCCAAAGAAAGCGCCGCAGGATCGACGCTGAAGACGCGGATGGTTTCTTTGGTGGTGTTTTCGTAAACCGTGAAGTCGCGCCAGGTGAGGCCTGAGACTGGATTCCCCTTTGTATCCTTGACGGTGACGGGAACCACCACTTCATTGACCTGCATGACGAAATTCGCCATGGCCGCGCTACCCTCTTCGGGGGGCGTTGTCTGCTGGTCGACGGGCGGGCGGGTGACGGACGGCTGGCTGGGCGGCGGAGCCGGCGCAGTGTCCGGCTGGGCCGGCGGTTGCGCGTTATTGGAGTTGGCCGAGCTGGAAGACGTGTCGGGACCGCCGAGTCCTGGGGTTACGGGGCCTCCCGGGAGGGCCGCAGGCGCCTGCGGGATTGGAGCATCGGGCACGGGTTGCTGCTGTGCCGCAATTCCTGAAGTCAGAACCACTCCCGCACCCAGGAATGCTGCCAGCGCGATCGCCCTTGAACGCAATTTCACCGCGATTTCATCCTCCCTTAAACAGCCTTCCCGGTTGCGAAACCAAGCCGCAAACGCTGGAAAACCGCACCCCACAGAGTATCAGACGCACCAGTAACTTGCAGGTTGCCTTGAATGAATGCGAACCCACCCATTTCGGCCGCGGCAGCGACCGAAATGGATGAGGCACGGGAGTTATGTGTCGCGGGCCTCGCATTCGCGGTATGCTCTCTTAGAGGTCGGCGTTTCGTCTAACTCCACGCATGCATCTGAAGTTTGGCATTGCCGCCGTATTGGTGGGTCTGGCTGGCCTTCCCTTGGCCGGACGTGCCCAGCTTGCGCCCTCCCCTGATGCCCCTCCGGTGAGCACCGCGCCCGCGGCCCCGGCGGACGAAACCCCCATGACAACCTTCAAGGTGAATGTGAACCTGGTGGATCTGTTCTTCACCGTGAAGGACAAGAACGGCAACCTGGTTCCCCATCTGAACAAGGAAATGTGCACCGTGTCAGAAGACAAGGTGCCGCAGACGCTGAAGAACTTTGTTGCAGAAACCAATGAGCCGCTCACGCTGGGTATTCTGCTCGACACATCGGGCAGCCAGCAGCGCGTGCTGCCGCTGGAACAGGACGCGGGCAGCCAGTTCCTGCAGCAGGTGTTGCGCTCAAAGGATGAAGCGTTCCTGATTTCGTTCGATGTGAATATCGATCTGCTGCAGGACTACACCAACAGCCCGAGGATGCTGGCGCGCGCCATGGAGAAGGCGCAGATCAATACCGCCGGCGGAAACGGCGCCGCGGGAATTCCGGGAGCAGGTGGAGGAACCATCCCAACGGTCGGCGATCCCAAAGGCACGCTGCTCTACGATGCGATCTATGAATCGTCGTACGACAAGCTGAACCAGGAGACGGGGCGCAAGGCGATCATCATCCTGACCGACGGCGAAGATGAGGGCAGCAACCACAAGATCCAGGATGCGATCGCAGCTGCGCAGAAGAACAATGTCATCGTCTATATCATCCTGATTGCAGACCGCGCAATGTACTGGGACCAGGGCATGGGCTATTACGGCTATTCTGCTGCCAAGCGGATCAGCGATGAAACCGGCGGGCGAGTCATCGATGTAGGCAACAACGGCGCGAAGCTTCAGGCGGCTTTTGAGCAGATTCAGGACGAGCTTCGCACCCAGTATGTGGCCAGCTACACGCCCAGCAACGCCAAAACAGACGGAACATTCCGTCACATTGCGGTGGAATGCAAAGGCGATGGCGGCGAGAACCTGAAGGTGCAGGTGCGCAAAGGCTACTATGCACCCTCCGGCGGCAACTGAACCGATGAAGCTCTGACTCCCCTGCAGCCGGCTCCGGATGGCTCTTCGCATCTGTTTCTTGCTTCTCCGGTTTCATGACTGAAGTTACGCTCTGATGCGGAACCGCAAATTCAAGTTGGCGCAATCGCGCATCGAATCACTCAGGATCGGTACTTCGAGGTGATCGGGATGAAAACCTCTCTTCTTCTCGTATTGACTCTCATCGCAGGGTCAGGCATAGCAGGCCTGGCGCAACAAACAGACGCAGACGATGCGGCAAAGACGACGTACGCCCCGGCCGCAGCGGGTTTCGGCGACCAGGCAGCTTCGCGCTCGTGGGAGATGACATCGGTGTCGGCCGAGCTCGACGGCAAGCTGGATTCGAAGTCGGCGAAGGTGGGTGACCGCGTCACGCTGAAGACCACCGACAAAGTGCAGATCTCCGACGGCACGGTGATTCCGAGGGGTTCGCACCTGGTTGGCCACATCACCCAGGTGCAGGCGCACAGCGGCGACCGCGTAATTGCGCAGGTCGCGATCGCATTCGATCATTTTGAATTGAAGAACGGACAAAGCGTAGCGGTTCACTCTCTCATCCGCACTGTTCGCCCCAGCGCCGCCGTGATGAGCATGAACGGAATAGACAACGACAACACGATGGACGCGAGCAATATGGGCGGCGGAAGAATGGGCGCCGGCCGTAGCGGCGGAGGCGTGCTCGGCGGCGGAGTGGGTGCGAGTGGAGGTGTTCCGACCGCTGCCGGCGGCATGGGAGGTGACATCTCCGGCGGAGTGGCCAATCGTACGCCACTGGGCACGTCGGCCGACGCGAACACAAATCTCGGCGCAAGCACAGGAGCGGGGGCCGGCGTAAATCAGGAAGCCGCAGTGCAGCTTGACGGGCACGGCGATGCGCCGATTGAAGGCGGTGCGCATGCTGCGGCAGCGGCGCGCGCGGTGCCTCATCAGACTGCGATTCCCGGAATCATGCTGGCCGGCAGCAGTTCAGCTTCAGGCTTGCTGATTGACGCCGATCGCAGAGACCTGGAGTTTGTGAGCGGAACGCGATTCGAGATGGGGATTGTGGCAGACCAATAAAGACAGTTCACAGTTCGTAGTTCGCAGTTTGCTGCATATGCCGGGTATCCCACAGAAGTAACTCCACGATGGTCACCGAATGGGCAGAGCTGATCCCGGCTGAGTGTCCTGTTTTTGCACATTGGATTACCGAAGTCAGGACCAACGTTATCTGGCGCGGAGCAGGGGCATTCGCTAATATCGGCAGCAATAGAAAAACCATGAGGCCGCGTACAAGAAATATTTCGGCCCTCGTTTTTCCAGGTCTGCGAGGAGTTTGGCATGGTGATCAAATGCGTTGCCCAGGAAGGGTTCGAAATCAGTCCAAAGTTCCGCCAGACGGTAGAGGACAGGATTGCGCGCCTGGAGCGGGATGCCGAGTACGACGAAGCGCAGATGAACCTGCTGGAAGACATCGACCACATTCGCCGGCAGATGCGATTGATCGCGGCGCAGAGGTCGGAAGCGCTGCGCATGAGGCTCTTCCTCGACCGCGCCAAGACGCGGCTGCCGCGCCCGCTGATTAACCTGTAAGAAAAACAGTTCACAGTTCGTAGTTCACCGTTCGCAGTTGGCAGTTTGCCTCCTGCTGCGCGAATCTGTCAGCGAAACCGTCCCAGCGATAAAATTGAGATGAAGAGGCCGGGCGGCCTTTTCTATGGCCAAGCGATTCCCCGCAATCGAAGCCAGCCACAGAGAATTCATTGAACGGCAGCGGATTTTCTTCGTGGCTTCCGCCGCGCGCGAAGGGCGCGTGAATCTTTCGCCGAAAGATCGCGCGGCGTTGCGCTTGCTGGGCGCAAACCGCGCAGCGTATCTCGACGTAACCGGCAGCGGCAACGAAACGGCGGCGCACATTCGGAAGGATGGGCACGTGACGCTGATGTTTTGCGCCTTTGAGGGCCCGCCCATGATTCTGCGGCTCTATGGGCGCGGCAAAGTACTTGCGCGCGGCAGCAAGGCCTTCCAGGAGATGCTGGCTGCCTCGTTTGACGGCGAGGAGCGACCGGGTGCGCGGCAGATCGTTGTGGTGGATGTCGATCTCGTCCAGACCTCCTGCGGATATGGCGTTCCTTTGTTTGAGTACTCCGGCGAACGCACGACGCTGACGCGCTGGGCAGAAGCGAAGAACGAAGAACAATTGCGCGCATACTGGCGCGAGAAAAATTCAAGCAGCATCGACGGCTTTCCCACTGGGATCCTGGAGGCAAATGAGCCACCCGAACTCTCAAGCTAAGCTCGACTATTTCGTCGCCGATGTCTTCACCGATACGCCACTCAAGGGGAATCCTCTGGCAGTGGTGATGAACACGTGCGATTTGAAGACCGAGCAGATGCAGGCGATTGCGCGCGAATTCAATTTGTCTGAGACCACGTTTGTCGAACGCAGGCTTGCCGGGATCGAACGCGTCGAGGGCGTGCGGGTGCGGATCTTCACTACACAGGAGGAGTTGCCATTTGCCGGGCATCCTACGCTGGGCACGGCAAGCGTCCTCAAGGCGCATGCGCCGGAGGTGATGCAAGGCGATAAGGTGACGTTGGCGTTGAACGTTGGGCCAGTGCCTGTGCGGTTCGAGCCGAGCAGCGGAGATGGACTATTCGGCGAGATGACGCAGCGCGATCCGGAGTTCGGCGCGGAGCTGGACCGTGCGGCGATTGCGCCTTTGCTCGGGCTGGCAAACGAAGATCTCGATCCGGCGCTGACACCGCAGGTAGTGTCGACCGGCAATCCGTTTGCGATTGTGGTGCTGAGTTCGCTCGAAGCGCTTGGGCGGCTGAAGGTGGATCATGGCGCGGCGACGGCGTGGCTGCGCGAGCGCAGGGCAAGATGGTTTTATGTCCTGGCCTGTGAGCCTAACCAAAACCAGAACCCCGCGAAGCCGTATCGGGCTAGGATGCAGTTTTATGGCGGCGAAGATCCGGCGACGGGCTCG
This sequence comes from uncultured Acidobacteriaceae bacterium, assembly GCA_963834565.1. Lineage (GTDB taxonomy): Bacteria > Acidobacteriota > Terriglobia > Terriglobales > Acidobacteriaceae > Telmatobacter. The sequence goes on from CAWICF010000001.1 coordinate 819,665, forward strand.
GCAGCTGGATGCGCGATCAGCTACCTGGTGGCTCGCGGCGCGGTCGCGTCGGATGAGAAAGTTCATGTGCGGCAGGGCGTGGAAATCGGGCGGCCGAGCGATCTTTTTCTGACGGCAAAATCGAATTCGTCGAAAGTGACCGACGTGCGCGTCGCGGGCAGCACTGTTCTTGTAGCAAAAGGACAGCTTTTCCAGCCATGATGCACAATCTTTCAACAGAAATTCATCAAGGCAAGTGGCCGTCTGTGTTGGCTTAATCGATTTTTCCACTTGTTTCAGTTTCATTTTCAATGAAATCTTCGCCATCTGATCCCTCTACAAAAAATGTTCCGCACCACGTACTCTTCGGTCTCATTGAAGCCAATTCACTGGCGCGACTCAGGGCCCCTTCTACGAGAAGCGTCAAAGCATTGAGCAACTGATCCGCGAAGGACGGCTGGCCCGCAAGCGAGACCATGCCGGCCAATTGCGGAGGCGTGCGCGGCCATGCCCGTGAGGTGTGGGCGATCGCGCTCGGCAAGACCGATGGATTCATCCGCAGGAATGCGGGGGTGCGTCCTTCGCGGCAACGGGCCAAGAATTTTGAGCACGTAAACCCGCCAGAACGGGACGGGGATGTGTTGCCCAGTACGCGGCCAAAAAATTTGTTTAAGGAGCCAATCCCCTCGCCATGCGCCCGAAGAAAGTGATTCTTTGTGTTGATAACAACGAACAAGAGCTGTCCGTACTCAAGTTCATGCTGACCACCAATTCCTACCGTGTTTTCTCTGCCTCAAATGGCCAGGAGGCAATCGCAGTTGTTGCTTCAGGCCAGCAACTTGACCTGGTGATCACTGCAACCCAAATGCCGCAGATGAGTGGCAGTCAGCTTGTGGAGCGGCTGAAACGGATGGCGCCGCATGTTCCCATGGTCCTGCTGGGCGACACACCGACGGCAAACAATGAAATCCACGCAGCCGACGCTGCGCTGACGCGTAGAAACTGCACGACGATGGAGCTGCTTGATTTGATTAAGCGAATGAGCACACGCAAGCGCGGACCGCGCAAGGGCGCACAGCGCACGCCTCAGACGGCGGACGATCAGTTGGCAGCAGCGTCGTAAGAACAGGGAGTAGGGGCAAGGAGCGCGGGTCGACCTTCGGTGCCGAGGTCGATTACGCTGGCTTGCTCCGTATCCTGTTACCTCTTCCCTAATCGCTGCTCCCTACTGACTACTCCCTGGTCCCTATTCCCGGCTTCTCAGTTTCATGTCTCCTGGTACGGCTCCTGCCGCCCGACTCCTTTCACCGCATACTTCGCCGGTTCTTCCCTTTCCACTTGACGAGTGTGCGCGATACTGCTCATACTCACGCCATTGGTGCCCCCTACCTTAATAGAGCGTTTTGAGTTAGTGAAAGCAGGCCCTTATGGACCTCGTCGTTTTACGTCTTCTTTTTGTGATTCTGCTTGCCGCGGTCTGTTATTTCCTTCGGCCGTTTGGTCTGCATGAGGGGTGGCAAGGAGCAATCGCTGGTGCTGCAGCCGCCTGCGCAGTCATCATCTTCGAACTGAGAGTGCGGGCACTCACACTGCGAAGGCTGATCGGCGCGGTGGTGGGCAGCGTACTGGGTATCGTCGGAGCCGCGCTGTTTTGCCTGGTACTGCGTTCGGCTCCTATCGCCAGCCCGAACTCCGCTGCCTTGCAGATCTTCGTTCTCCTGCTCATGACCTATGTGGGCCTGCTGGTGGGCGCAAGCAAAGGCGACCTGCTGAATCCCGCGGCGCTGGGCGCAGTATTTTCCGGCGATAAGCCCAGTCACCGCAGCTCAAAAGTTCTGGATACGAGCGTCATCATCGACGGCCGCATCGCCGATATCGCCGAGGCCGGGTTTATCGATGGCATGCTCGTCGTTCCGGAGTTTGTGCTCCGCGAACTGCAGGTGGTCGCCGACTCGACCGACGGCTCGAAGCGGCAACGCGGCCGCCGCGGACTCGACATGCTGCAAAGGATGCAGTCGAACGAGAAGATCCAGGTGCAGATTGTGCCGGATGATTTCCCGTCGATCCGCGAGGTGGACCTGAAGCTGCTGGAACTGGCCAAGAAGTGGGAAGCCAAGGTGGTGACCAACGACTTCAACCTGAACAAGGTGGCCCACCTGCACCATGTTGAAGTGCTCAACATCAACGACCTGGCCAACGCGCTGAAGCCGGTAGTGCTGCCCGGCGAACGGATGAATGTGACCATCCTGAAGGAAGGCAAGGAGTTCAACCAGGGTGTCGGCTACCTTGACGACGGCACCATGGTGGTTGTGGATCATGCACGGCGGCTGATCGGACGCAACGTCGCGATCAGCGTGACCAGCGTGCTGCAAACCGCAAGCGGAAAGATGATCTTCGGCAAGATGGAAGAGAACGGGAAGCCCATCGCCAACGAACCAGCCGAAAGCGCGCGGTAGCGCCGGCTGCACATCGCAGGAGCGAACGCGATGGTCGTCTTCAGCGCAAATCTGCAAGTCATCGATTGCCCGTGCACCAAGCGCAACTGCCCGAGGCACGGTTTCTGCGCGGCATGCCGAGCATATCACCTGCGCACAAAACGGGCGCGGGTGCCCTATTGCGAGCGAAAGCCGAACTGGTTTCAGAGGCTGCTCGGCAGGCCTTCTCCAAACGCGAAATGACTCTGCCGTGCCACCGGGTGCGCGGCAGAGCTAGGCGCTCTGCAGGCGGTCAGTGAGTTTCTGTTTCGCCGCCGGCCACTCGGCAGCGATGATCGAATAACGGAACGAGTCGCGTGGAGTGCAGTCCGCAGCCATGCGATGCGCCCGCAAAACTCCTTCAAACTTGCCGCCGATGCGCTCGATGGCGGCCTGCGAACGCTGGTTGCGCGCGTCGGTGTGCAGGCAGACGCGCAGCACGTCCCACACCTCGAACGCATGGGTCAGCATCAGCAGCTTGGCCTCAGTGTTTGCGGCAGTGCGAATGGCCGTGGGTGTTAGCCAGGTGTAGCCGATCTCGCAGACGTCGGGATCGCGCCGGCCGTGGCGCGAGTGGCCGGCGGGCCAGGCCCAGCGCTCCATGTCGAAGAAGCGCGTTGAGCCCAGGACGGCTCCGTCGGAAAGACGCACATGCACGAAGGCGAGACCAGTGCCGGCTTCGCGCCAGACCAGCGCTGTGTCGATATAGCGCAGCACGGCATCGCGGCCGGCGGGGACGGCGCTCCATTGATAGAGAGTGGGATCGCCGTCAGATGCGGCGATGAGCGCGTCAGCGTGTGCGCGAGAGAGCGGCTCGAGACGAATGCACGTACCTGTAAAGACTGGATCCTTGGTCATTTGCAGCCCGGTTGCGGTGGGCCGGCAAGGTGCGCCCCCGAACAAAACTAGTTTATCGAGACGGGAGCGGAGTGGAGAGGCAGAGGCGGGGCACAACAATGATGAGGCGGGCGGCTCCGCTGATTGCTGAGCCGCCCGTTGTTCCCGAAGATTGGCTTGTAGGCTATGGTGCAGGCTTCTTGGCAGCTGCCGGTTTGGCAGCCGGCGCAGAGGACTTCCAGAAGTCGGGATCGGCCTTGACCCACTCCGGTGGCGGATAGCTCTGGGCGGGGTTGATGGAAAACAGCTCGGAGTCGGAATCCTGGATGCAATCGGCTTCGAGCTCGCGGAGTTTCCTCATGCCTTCATCGCCAAGGGCATCGCGGAACTGCTTATCCTCGGCGAAGCCGGTGTCGATCTCGGCCATCGATTTATCGAGGCTGAAGAAAGCGAATTCATTGTCGCCGCCGTAGGCGATCTCAAAGGCGTCCCAGTGCGCGCTCGTGCCGGCCTTCTTGTGCGTGTCCATGATCAGTTGCGTCATCTCGTGAAACTTGCCCATTTGGCCGGGCTTAACGTGCACCATGAAAATTTCGAAGTAGCGCACACCGGCGATGGATTTGGTCGGCCGCAGACTCATGCTCTCGTCGTAGGTGAAGACGAACTGGTCGAGACCGTCGAGCAGCTCGCCGTCCGCCACGCTGTCGCGGTCGAGCTCGGCGGCAAGCGCCTTGTCCTTCTCAATGGCCTTATTGTCTTTTTCCCACGCGGCAAAGGAGTCATAGCCGGTGAAGTACAGCGCGCGCGACTTGCCCGACATCGAGTTCAGCGCAAAGTAATGAGTGGGCCATTTGGCCGCAGCCATGGCAGCCACAAACTTGCTCTCTGATTTGTCGTGAATGTCTCCGTTCTTCCCTGGCTTGATAAACTCCCGCGTGATTTGCAGAACTTTTGGCGGTCCCTGCATGTCTTGCGCCGCACCAAATGTGCTTCCGGCAGCGGCAATCGACAGAACGAGCAATGCTGAGCCAATACATTTCATGGCGTGTCTTTCCTCCTTGATTCGATCGGAGATGGCTTGCGATAGGGGATGGAGTGGGAAGCGCAGGCTATCTGAGTAACGCGATTATGAAGCGTGGCCCCGGTGAGTGTAAAGGGAGCCACGGTGCATAAGAGCGGGAGCGGAGATTGAGCGGGGTGTCGATTTCCGCGGATCGCGGGCCGGCCCTGTGGCACGAAGAGGTGCAAGTCCATAGCGACCCGTGTCGAACGGCTCCGAGAGAACGGAGCCGTTCGGCATGAAAGAGCGTTTTGCTCGCAGAGATGGGCTATGGTGCAGGCTTCTTTGCTGCCGCCGGCTTGGCAGCGGTCGCCGCTGCCGGCTTCCAGAAGTTGGGATCGGACTTGATCCAGTCAGGGCTGACGTAGCTCTGCTTGGGATTCACGGTGAAGAGTTCGCTGTGTGAAGAGGAAACAGCTTCGCCGAAGAGGTCATCAAGTTTCCGCATGCCTTCGTCGCCGCCAATGGCTTCACGGAATTTCTTGTCTTCTGCGAAGCCGGTGTCGATGGCCGACATGGAGGAATCTCCGGTGATAGCGATGTACGTGCCGTCGTCGGCGCCAAAGGCCACTTCGTACATGCCCCAGTGAGCGCTGGTTCCCGCCTTGTCATGCGCATCCTTTACCATTTTCACCACTTCGTGCCATTGCCTGGTATGGCCGGGGCGAACATTGAAGACGGAGATCTGGTAGACACGGTGGTTTTGCAGGTCATCGTGCGGGTGGTAGCTAAGGTCGGCGTCATAGGTGTAGACCATCTGATCGACTTCGTCCAGCAGCTCGCCATCCGCGGTGCTGGCGCGCTCCAGGTCAGCGGAGAGGGTTGCGTTCTTGTCCTGCATCTTGTTGTATTTTTCCCATTCCGCAAAGGAGGCGAAACGGCTCATGTAAAGCCCCCGCTCTCTGCCGGACATCGAATTCATGCCAACGTAATAGACAGGAAACTTGGCTTTGGTCATGGCAGCGACGAAGGCGCTCTCCGTCTTGTCGTGCGCAGCTCCGCCCTTGTACGGCTTGATGTACTCGCGGGTGATTTGCAGAACCATGGGTACGGAGGTGGATGCAGCATCTTGCGCCGCGGCGAACGTACTGCCTACAACCGCGAGAGATAGTCCCAACAGGACAGAGTGAACGGTCTTCATGGATGAAGAACCTCCTTGATTTGCTCGGAGATGGCGTGCGATGGGAGATTGGGGGGCGGGAAGCGCAGGCGATCTGAGGTATGGCGATTATGGGGCGTTGTAGCAGCAAGTGTAAAGGAATATTTCGGTTACAAGGATCCGCACGCCCAGGAATTCGCCCGCCCGCAACCCAATCGAAAGCTGGGCAGGATGGAACGAAGTTGGTCTTCGCCCGAAATTGCAGCCCGCGGCGCGGTGTGCGAGATTGGAAGTAGTGGGAGTCGCCAGGGCATTCGGCCATTTTCGGAGACCTCAATGGTCAAACGAGGGTGATCGCCCGCGAATCTCGCTGACGGGATTGGAATGATGAGACGGAAATCGCGGAACCGCAACTTCGATCAATTGGTGGAACTGCTTCGCGCGAACGGATTCGAAGTGACTCCCTTTGCCGGCGTGACCGGCGCAGTGCTGACGACGAAGCATGGTGTGGGAGCCGCGCTCGTGCCAGTGCAACCAGCCAAGGGATCCAGCGATCCGGCGGCGGGGTTTGCTGTTCACCCTGGAATCATGGTGAAGGGCGAAGTAACGCGTCTGCTGGATCGGGGCTACCAGAAGTTCATTAAGTCTTCCCAATATGAATTGCCTGCGACGGCCCACCAATTGCAGGCGATTCACCAGTTCAGCGAGGAGCTGAAGCAGCTGACCGGCGCTACCAGTCTGTATAACGAGTCCCTGGGCACGACGAGCGACGTGTATCGCTACGATCGGCTTAAGGGCCGCGGGGTGGACGATCCTGAGCCGGCCCAGCCGTGGGCCCTGACCGACGGCCACTGACCCGGGGCTTGGGTTGACGCGCTGAGGGGCACCGACCTGGGGCACTGGGGGCATTGACCTGGGCACTGAGGAGCATTGATCCGGGCCGCTGATCTCGCGCTGAGTGATCCGGTGGAGCGTGCGATCGACCATGGATGGGCATGGACAGGCCGGCAGAAGCGCAGATCCAGCAGCGACACGTGGGGTCAACGATCGATCTGCTCCCGTTCGACCTGATGATTCCTCGGCCAGGCAGCAACTGCTTCGCGCACGCCGCAAAGAAGCGCGTCAGGATGTCGACACCTCGGTACAGATTCTCCTGATCAACGTTGCTTCGCGACTGCGCGGCAGGATTCTCGACTTGAGCCTTGGCGGTTGCCGCATCTGCACAGACGACCGCTTCCCAGTCGGCATCTACACGCGCGTCGAAACCGAGTTTTATATCGAGGGCCTTCCTTTCCGGCTTGGCGGCGTCGTCCAGCAGATTTACGACCGCAAGACCATCGGCATTCGCTTTCTTGATTTGAGCGAACGCAAGCGCCAGCAGGTGCAGGAATTGATTGCGGAGATCGCAGATGCCCGCGCAGCGGAAGGGCCGGACGACCCGGCGGCGTAGGGGCGCCTTCCCATCAGTTCGGCCGCCGCGGCGACCAATAGGATTGGACAACCATCATGGAATGGTGGCTGGGAATTCAGCCGCGTGATCTGGCATGTGTGCGCTCCCACTTTTTCGCTGAAAAGCGGCGAAAGGATGGGGCGCGGGTTTGGGGGGCGCTTGGATTCTTACTTATGAGTGAGGGCCGATGCAGCGGCTGGCTCGATCTCGATGTAGTCCAGCGCCGCAGGGTCGCTCCCGTCCGACGTTCCTTCAACGGCCAGAGTGTCGCCCGGCTTGAGGTCAACGCCACGAAAATCTGCACCGCGATATGTAAAGCGCGTCGAGTTGTCGCCGTTCGGCCGGCGCGAAGGGAGCGAAGCGCTTGCCTCCCATGAAACCACCTGCTGGGTGTTCACGCTGAGTGTGAAGTGCGCAGTGCCGGGCTGCAGATCGAAGTACTGGACGGCAATGTTGTAGCGGCCTGACTGGCCGTTGTATGTCCACTCGGCTTTGCAAATGGGCGTACCAGGAGGAGTGACGTCGATCGAGTGATCCTCCTGCGCCTTTGGCGGTGCGGGCACTGACAACGGACACGATACCGCTTTGCCGCCGGATGCATCTTCCCACGGCGTCACGTTGATGACCTTATAGCCGGTGAGGCGCGCGTTTTCGGCTTCGAGGCGGCCGGGATAGTGGCCGGCGCGGCCCGCAGTATCGGGAATTCCACTTTCCTTGAAGAAATATTGCACGATCGCGTCGCGCCACACGATGGCGTGACCGGCTTGGTATTCGAGCCGCGTGCTCACGTCTTGAAAAAGATCTGGATCGACTTTGCCTTTCAGTGTGGCCCATTCTGCGCCGAGTTGCGCTGCCTCCTGCGCGCCCTGGTAGTGGCTGTCATAGATGTACTGGATCACCGTTTTGCCCGAGTGCAGCTTGTATGTGTAGGGAACGTGGTGAAAGAAAAATAGGAGATCGTCGGGCGTGGTGGCCGGCGACTCGTACATCTTCGCAATTTGCGGAGGGTATTGGCCGACGAAGCCGGTGCCCGTGGCTACGGTTCGGTCCACGCCGATTCCCTTTGCGTCGTCGCGATGCCACTGGCCCCAGCCGTTGCGCTCGCTCGACTCGATATTCGGGCCGTAATGGCTGCCGGTAATGTCAGTGAGCGTCTGCGTGCCGAGCGGTCCGGTGTAGTCGACGTATGCGGGCCACGACTGCATCAGCATTTTGTCGACAGTGGCGACTACGTCAGGCTTTGTGCTGATGGTTTGCTTCGTCCACTCGGCGGCAATCTGATCGGGGGTGATATTGGGATTCCACGCGAGGCGGCCGAAGGCATAGAGATTGGCTAATGCGAGAGGCGAGCCGAGCCAGCCGTCGCGGCCCACGCTCGCGACGCCAATCATTCCGCCGAGGGGACGATTGAAGGATCTGCCTTCGATAATGGATTTGACTGGTGTTGACCGGTTTTGCGCATGGAGATCGAAGTCGAGAACCCACTTCCACATGGGCGCGATGTAGACGAGATGTCGCTGCTGTCCGAGATACTCCTGCGTGATCTGCACTTCCATCGCAGTGTTGGTTTTCTGAAGGCCGGCGAAGGTGGGCGAAACCGGTTCCTGCGCCTGGAAGTCGATGGGGCCTTCCTTGATCTGGACAATCACATTGGGAAGAAACTTGCCGTCGAGCGGATGGAAGATGTCGTAGGCGGCGCGGGCGCGATCGGCCTTGAGGTCGTTGTAATCGAGATGATTGTTGTAGACGAAGGCGCGGTAAAGAACGACGCCGCCGTGAGGTGTGAGCGCGGCGGCGAGGAGATTGGCGGCATCGGCGGGGCTTCGGCCGTAGCTGGTAGGACCGGCCTGGCCTTCGGAGTCGGCCTTGACGGTGAAGCCGGCGAAGTCAGGGATGAGCGCGTAGATTTCGCCGACCTTGGTCTGCCACCAGCCAATCACGTCGGGGTCAAGCGGATCGAAGGTCTTGAGGCCGCCGATCTTTTGCGGGCTGGCGATGTCGACGCTGAGCGCGAGACGCACGCCCCAGGGACGCATGGCGTCGGCAATGCGGGCGAGTTGGGGAATGTTGTCGGCGACGAGGAATGGCGCGGCGCCGTTGACGTTGTTCACGTTGCAGCCGTTGATGCCGACTGAGGCAAGCAGGCGCGCGTATTCGCTCGCGGCGCTCAGGTCCTCGCGAACCTTGTTGCCCTCAAAGAAAATCGACCGGCCTGCGTAGCCGCGTTCGACGGTACCGTTGAAGTTGTCCCACTCGTCGACCCAGCGGATGGGCATGGCGGGCGCGTCGATGACATTCAGGTGCGTAAGATTTTCATCGGTGGCGATGCGGCGGAGCAGATCGAATGCGCCAAAGAGTGCGCCGTGTTCGTTGGAACCCGCGACAATGACGACCGGGTGCCCATGCGACACGGTCCGCGTGAGCCAGAATCCATGCGGCCCGAGATGCGGTGCGGCGGGGAGGGCCGGGAACGCTTTGCGAACTTCGTCGAGTGTGCCAACGACAGTTTCGCCCTTGGCAGGATCGGCAGCCGGCTGCGCGCCGGTGAGTCCGGCGATGCCGCGCTGGAGTTCCTGCGCTGCAGACTGCTCGAGAGCATCGTCGCCGAGGGCGCGGACGGAAGCGGGAATCGCAGCGTGGTGGCCGCCGGCGTAACGAAGCCAGGCCTGGTCTGCGGTCTGAGCTTGGGCGGCAAGGGTGGTTGTGACGATGAATGCAAGTCCAAGAACAATGAATGAATCGATTTTCTTGTGGAATGCGATCCAACCGTCTGCCATGTCTGCTGCTCCCTACAACGTTCTACCACCTGACGGCAGGGAACGAGGGACCAAGAATACCTCTTTGGGGGCTGCGACTTACCATTCGATCTCGACGCGGCGCAGCCCGCGCACTGCGTTCGTGATGTAAACAGCATCCGCAGTGCGCAAATCATCGAGTGTCAGTACGCGCTCTTGCACCCCAGCGACGAGGACCTGTCGCAGGGGGCCCCGCTCCTCGATCTCCGGCCGGGTTTCCAGCAGATGCCGGCGATAGACACCGGCGAGCAGTCCGCATTCGACGGGCGGCGTATACCAGCGGCCGCCGCTCTCAATAAAAATGTTGCTGATGGCGCCCTCGGTGACTTCGTCGCGCTGGTTGAGGAAGAGCACGTCGTCGAAGCCATTGCGTTGCGCTTCGAGCTGATCGAGAACGTAAGCTCCGCGTTGCGTGGTCTTGTGGTAGAGCGTGGGGTCGGTAGGATCGGTGCGGCGTTTTGCGATGCAGACTCGGGCGATGGAATTGGGATCGGCAAGGACGAGCGGCTCGCTGTTGATGCCGAAGTTGCCGTCGGCGTCGATGAGGAGCAGACGCACTTTGCGCGGAGATTTATCGGCGAATTGCCGCGGGTGCTCCTCAAGCGCCGTACAAATCGCCGCGCGATCGCATGCGAAGCCGAAGTAGTCAGCTGAGTCGGCGAGACGGTCGAGATGCAACTCGAGCAACGGATACGATCCGTTCCAGAGCATAGTCTCGATGAGGAAAAACTCGTCGGGCTGGCCAACAAATATGGGGTTCATCGACCGATGCGTTGGACCGGTCAGGAAACGCGCTTTCAGCAGGCATTCGCGGAATTCCTCCCTCGGGTCAGAGTCGATAACAACACCGCTGCCAGCGCCGAAGGTGCCGCGGCCCTCCGAGAGTTCGAGGGTTCGAATCGCAACGTTAAAGACGGTTTGTTGCGGCGAGAAGAAGCCGATGGCGCCGGTGTAGACTCCGCGCGGCGCGCCTTCGAGCTGGGCGAGCAATTGCATAGCGCGGACCTTAGGAGCTCCCGTCACCGAACCACACGGAAAGAGCGCTCGAAAAATGTCGTGGAAGCTGACGTCGGGCCGTAATTCGGCGGTGACGGTCGATGTCATCTGCCAGAGTGTTGGGAAGCGCTCGACAGAGAAGAGATTTTCTGCGTGCACCGTGCCGAAGCGTGCCACACGGCCCAGGTCGTTGCGCAGCAGGTCGACGATCATCACGTTTTCACTCCGGTTCTTGGCGTCGTTGTGCAGCCACTCGGCAATCTGGCGATCTTCGCGTGTATTGCGTCCGCGCGGCGCTGTCCCCTTCATCGGGCGGGTTGTGATGCGGCGCATGTCCCCATCTTTATCAATGCGAAAAAAGAGCTCCGGCGAGAACGAGAGAATGTGATGGCCCGGTTGCCAGTGGATGAAAGCACCGTAGTCAACCGGCTGGCGCAAACGCAGCCGCGCGTAGTGCGCGGCAACGCTGCCCGGCGCATCGATGCGAAACGGCGCAGTGAAGTTGAGCTGATAAACGTCTCCGGCGCGAATCCACTGGTGAATAGCTGCGATGCGTTGGGTGTACACGGGTTCGTCGAGCGCGAATTCGGCGGTGATTTCGGGCGGCGGCTCGGGCGGGAAGGGTGATTCTGCGCGCTGTGATTGGGCGTTTTCTTCAGGGGCTAAAGCCCGCCGATCTCCTTGCGGACAAACGGCACGAGTAAACTCGTGCCCTGATACTTCGTGCTCAGCCCTTTGGGCCGTTGCGCCGGAAGCAGATTCCCTCTTGATGACTTCCAGTTGCGGTGGTTCGCCGCCAACAAATGTTCCCGTGTCGTGATCGAACGCATAACTGCGCTCGTAAATGCCGAACCAGGCGAGCGGCTGGCCTACACGACTCGCCGGCAATTTCGCTTTCGGCTCAAAACAGTTTCCGCACTCGTAGCTAAAAAATCCCGCGACGAATTGGCCGCCAGAAACCGCAGCCTCAATGGTTGCGAAGAGTTCAGGAATCTCCTCCGCGGTGCTTGCAACGCACACGCGCACGGGATGGAGGAAGAGCTGCGTCCAAGGTTGTTCGTTTTCTGAGCCGCCCTGCTTCCCGCCTTCGAGCAGCACCGTGGCCGGCGTGCGCTCTACGAGCGCGTAGACCTCAGGGGGAAGAGAATGCCGGCGGCTCATGCTGGCAGTATCGCCGAGCGCGTGCGCACCGGGCCAGAGCTTACTGGACGGTGAGGACCATCGTTGTCGAGTTGGTGATGGCGGTGACCCCGTTGCTCGATTGCGCAGTGACCGTGATGTTGTAGGTGCCAGCCGGCGTGGCTGGCGGATGGGGAGGACCGGTCTGGTAGAAGTGGTAGAGCGGATTGCAGGCCGTCGTTCCCAGAGAAGTGACTAGACCCAGGAGCGCAATGAGCGCCAGCCGGTTGAGCCATGGGCGCCGCCGCGCTCCCCATGCCAGGCCGCCAAGGCCAAGCACGCCGGGAAGCAGAATGGCCCAGGCAACCGGGCTGGTGCTCCGTCCGGAATGCGAAGGAGTCACCCTCATGGTTTGAAGTGCCTGCGTCTGGATCAGCATGGAGCTGACCGGCGGGCAAGCCGCTGGCAGCGAGCCTGAAGGACAACTGGTCGGCGTGGTCGACAGGATCTCAATTGACTCGGGCGTAAAGGTGCACGACGATACGCTGGGAAGGCCTGAACAGGAAAGTGTGACGAACATCGGGGAAGTCAGAGCCGAATTGTCTTCAGGAGTAATGGTGACCGCGATCGTGCCCGACTCGCCGGGACTGAGGCTGAGCGGCAATGTTGAGGGCGCGACGGCAGCCAGCGAGAGTGCGAAGTTCGGCGTGGAACTGGTTTGCCCAGTGGCGTTGGTCAAGGCCGAGGTGGAGGCAGTGTGCGTTGCGTCGCCGGAGTAAACGGCCCGCAGCGCGTGTTCGCCGCCAGCCAGCGACACCACCGGATCCGCCTTGCCCTCGCTATTCAGCACGGATTGCGCCAGCTGACGATTACCGTCCATGAGGCTGACCACACCGGCGGCGGGCAGGCCGTCAGCGCCGGTCACGGTGATCGCGACAGTGGCCTGCGTGCGCCCGGCAGATTCGCTGGTTTCCACGGTGAGTGCGGTATGGGAGCTGATTTGAGCCGCGGCGGCTGCCGGCAAGGGCGCCAGAACCGCAAACAACGCTGCAACGACATCAAACCGCAGAATGCGGCAGTTTTTTCTTGTCACGTACACCTGTTCCAACTTCTCCAGAATGATTGCCTGAGGCCTAAAAACCGGTTCGTTTGTTCGCCTTTACGCAGAGTTCTATTGTATCTGGCTGGGGCGCGGATCGGCTAACCCGGCCGAGACCGCTCCGTCGGACCATTCACCGCCACTGTCCCGAGGGATTCCAGCCCCTGTTTGACGGTTGCCAGACGAAATCGGAAGTCGCCGGCTGAGGCGAACGCTCGACTGCGTCGCCGCATCGAAGTCGGAATGCTGAACCCTTCGACTTCAGAACTCAAAATGGTCGAAAAGCCGGAACCGCCCATCGGCGACCCGCCGGCAATCCCACCTGTCTCGCCGCCGCGGCCGAATCCCACGCCGGGACCGGAGCCGCAGCCGCCTGTGCCACCGCCGATGCCTGACCCACCGGCTCCGCGGCTGCCGACGCCCGTGCCGGCATAGGCTCGAACCTACTTTGCGGGAACTTCGAGCTCTGCCTTGCGGCGACGGCGTCCGCTGAGCAGGTAGATTGCGGCGCGCAGTTCCAGCAAAGGATCGGCCGAGGCTTCAATGCCGTCGACACGCGGAATGGGATCGAAGATGATCTGCTTCTGCTCAGCGGCATTGTCCTTGACCGCTTCGGTGAGTTCAATGACTCCGAGTTCTACGAGCTCACGGCTCTCTGGCCAGTGCACGGTGGCGTCGTCGGTGACGTCGCCGGGCGCGGCTACCTGAACCAGGATCTTGAGCCGGACGAGAGACTTGGCGACACGGGCGAGAAGCTCGTCGAAATGGTAGTTCGAGGAAAGCTTGGCAGCGTCGGCGTCGCTGAGGAACTGGTTTCCCTGCTCGGGAACGATGCGATAACGGCCGAATTTGGTCACTCCTGCCGCATTCGTGAAGGCGAATGCGGTGACGGCGTAGTAGGTCTGCAGCGCCAGGCTGACGGGAAACGGCTTGGGAGCCTGCACGAAAGCCAACGCGGCCGGATGCGAACCGAGGAATTGTTCAATGGGCTTTGGCGATGGGACGTCGGGTCCGCTCGCGGCTGCGGCCTTCAGGAATTCGAGAAACTCGTAGCCATCGCGTGCAGGAAAGGCGTCTACCGAGTGACTTACGATGTCGGTATGGACGTGCTCGGCGAGATGGAAGCGGATCGCGAGGCCGCGCGGATTGGCATCGAGCGATGAATCGGGGAGCTGCGGCAACCCGGTGGAGTTGGAGAAGCGGACCGTGACGGGCGTGCTTTGCCGCGTGATGTGTGGCGCGCGCGAAAGCTGCTGTGCAGCGGACGATGGCGTGAAGCGCCCGGTGAGCATGGTTCCCTTGGCATGAGCCGCGCGGTAGCCGGAGTGGACACCGAAAATTTGGTCGAATTGCTGCAGCAGATCGTTTGCCAGCGCGACAACGCGCTCATCGTTGGGCAGGGGCATTGCCAGACCTCCTGAGATGTATCGATATAGGGCCCTGGTTCCCGCAGTTTAATTCAGCCCGGTCAACCGCATATGAACACAGATGCTCAAAGGTGAAGGATGGTTCCTCCCTTCTTACGGCGTTATGCTTGCAGCTTGAGGTGAATCGCGATGACTGAGACGGCCACCCGCCCGCAGCTTGCCCACCTGACCCAGGCCCTGGACGACCTGCGCGCCAAGGGCACCTATTTCCGGCTCCGCGTGCTGGACGACCAGCAGGCGCCGGTGTGCCACTACGACGGCAAGCATGTGATCAATCTGGCCAGCAACAATTACCTCGGGCTGGCGAACCATCCAAAGCTGATCGAGGCGGCATTGGAGGCGACGCGCAAATACGGCGTGGGTTCTGGCGCAGTGCGAACCATCGCCGGCACGATGCGCATCCACATGGAGCTTGAGGAGAAGATCGCGCGCTTCAAGAATGTCGAGGCGTGCGTCGTCTTCCAGAGCGGGTTTGCCGCCAACGCCGGCACGGTGAGCGCGATTCTCGGCAAAGAGGACTTCATTCTCTCGGACGAGCTGAACCACGCCAGCATCATTGACGGCGCGCGCCTGTCGCGCGCGACGATCAAGGTTTTCCGGCACAAGGATGTTGGGCATTGCGAGGAATTACTCCAAGGGCTGGAAAAAGAACCAGGCAGAAAGCTGGTGATCAGTGACGGCGTCTTCTCAATGGATGGCGACATCGGCCCGGTAGATAAGCTGGCAGCGCTAGCGGAGAAATACGGGGCCATCATGATGGTCGACGACGCGCATGCCTCCGGCGTGCTGGGCCGCAACGGTCGCGGTTCCGTGGACCATTTTGGAATGCACGGCAAAGTCGACGTCCAGGTGGGTACGTTATCGAAGGCCGTCGGCGCGCTGGGCGGGTATGTGTGCGGAACTCGAGACTTGATCGATTATCTCTACCATCGTGCGCGTCCGTTCTTGTTTTCAACGTCGCATCCACCGTCGGTAGCGGCAACGTGCATTGCGGCGTTCGACATGCTCGAGCAAGAGCCGGAGCGGATACAGCGTTTGTGGGATAACACCCACTACTTTCAAGGCGAGCTGCACAGCGCCGGCTTCAACATTGGCGGTGTGACGACGCCCGCGACGCAAACACCGATAACGCCGATCATTGTGGGCGAGGGCCGCGCGGCAATGGAGTTTTCGCGGGCGCTCTTCGACGAGGGCGTGATGGCGACGGGGATTGCATTCCCGACGGTGCCCGAAGGCAAAGCGCGCATCCGCGCCATCATGACCAGCGAACACACGCGAGCACAGATCGACGAGGCGCTGGAGACGCTGGAACGCGTGGCAAAGCGGATGGGGCTGCTTCACTGACCCGGGCAGGCGGCTTGCAAGCGCGCTGCATCGGGACTCGACGGGTTTTGCCATGCGACCTGCGAGGCCCCATACCAATCTTTTGCGCACGTATAGAGCTGCTGCATCTTGGGCCGCGTGGCATTGGCATGAACCTCATTGATCTGGCCAGGAGTCAGCGCCCAATTGAGCGGATCTGTGCCCGCAGTGCCCTCCGTCCAGGTGTCGGCAAAGACAATCGCCTCGACAGAGAGCTTGCCGTTGTACGCGTGTTCAAGCAACTCCAGCGATGATTGATCGCGCGCAGTGATGCTCTCGTGGCCGGCCTGCCAGAATCCCAGCAGTGGGCCGGTGAGCTGGTTGAACAGGTTCCAGATGGAGTTCGGCTCGATGTGGTCAGGAGAAGACTCGGGATCGGAACCGCGGATATCGCCGCTGTTGCGAATTTCGACCAGCAGAATGCGAACCGGTCCTGGTGTTTGTGCGACTTGCTGAGGCGCATGTTTTTCTGCATTCGCTGCCGGCGCAGGCGTCGTTGCCGAACTCGAACTCGTCGGTGGCGCTCCGATCGCGTACCGCAGAAACTCAAGTGCGGATGCGGTTCCGTCGTTGTCGTAGTAGCCTCCGTCGGCAAAATGAATGCTGTCGGGAGAGTTGTCGAGCGCGAGCGGTACGCGCGCCTGCGATGACACGTACGGGAATGTCGCCGACATCTGCGCGGCAGTTGCGAGCGGAAGATCGGGCGCTCCCTGAACGCTGCCGTCATACGCGGAGAACGTGGCGAGAAACGATCGAGCCTTGTAATTGGGCCCTGCGAGTTCGATGCGTTCATCGGGAATCTTGTAATTGGCGAGCAGGAATCGCTCGCCGTTTTCGACCGTCGTGGTGTTCATTGAAAACGCCGGGAATGAACCTCCGGCCGCGCTGAGATTGCCGACTGACAGTTCCTGTTGCGTGCCCTGGTTGGCCTGTTGCGCATTCTCAAGATCGGCGAGCCTGACGAGATTGCCAGAGCCCGGATCGTCTTTGCAGAAAGGATCGTCAAGATTGCGCGCGAATGCCTTCCGCAATGCCCAGGTCCGGTCCTTGAAAAGAGGCGCCTGGCCCAAATCGTCGACGCCCGGCGAAGATGCCTTGATGCCCGGAAGGAAAGCGCGCGGAATGTCGTAGTACACGAGGCCCCAACCGACCGCTTCCAGGCTGGAACACCGCGCTACTGCAGCCATGCGGTTCCAGTCTGCGCTGCCTCCGTTTGCCTTTGGGTCGAGTTCCCGAAGGTAGGTGTAAAGTCCTGCGCTGCCTCCGGAAACGGTGCTCAGAAGCAGCAGATGATCGTGGAAGGCGCCGGCTTGGCCGCTCTGGGCAAATGCTGTCTCCAGTTGCTGCAAGACGGCAGTTGTCCACGCCGCGGCGTGAATGCCGCCTCCGGTCGACGTGACGATAATCAGCGGCTGGCCGGGGAACTGCTGCAATTTCGCATCCAGGATTTGCTGCGGGGTGGGAAGATTCGCCTGCGCCGCGCGGGTCGACGTGGAGAGATAGTGTTCTTCGCGTCCTGCATCCCAATGAAAGATCCTCGGAATGGCAAGCAGGACGAGGATTGTCGTGAGAACAGGTACGCGATAGCGATCGGCAAAAAATGCCACCGCGCCCAGAGTCCACGAGGACGAAACCACGAGAATAAGAATGAGCGCGAGTGTCGGGAAACGCTCGGCATCTTCGAGGTGATAGAGAAGCGGAACTGAGAATCCAATGGCCAGAATGGTGATCGTCAGAAATGCCTTCCAGCCCCACAGAACCGCTGCGGTTCCCTGCGCTGCCTTGGCTGTAAGCACAAGCGCGATGACAGCGAGGCCAAAGACGAGATAAAGGATCACAAAGATCATCGCCCATCCGGGAACAGGCACGGGCGCAGTGATGGGCCAGAGAACCCAGAAAAGAAGATAGAAACTGCATGCCGCCAGCAATGAGAAGTAGTGGCACTCGTAGAGATCGCCATCCGGCGCCCAGCGATAGCCGGGAACCTGAAAAAGGCGCTTCACCCAGTCGAAGGAAACAGCAAGGTCGGCCAGCTCGAGTGCGTCACCGAAGTTTTTGCTCCTCGGGCTGGAGCCAAGGAAGAACCAGCTTCTGGGAAAAAGCAGAGTGCGCGCGGCGGGCCTGCCCACGGCAACGGCCATGCGCGATGCGGGTGCGGGCCGGTAAGTGAGATAGTAGAGCACATTTACCACGTACCAGAACGCGAACGCCAGCAGGATGCCATAGCCGAAACCCGCACTGATTTGCGCGGTATCGACCCCTTCGTTGCTGCCGTTATGCAGGAAGTACCAGAACACGATGGCGTTGTTTGCCTGTGCGGCAACCGGAGCAACCCACTCGAAACGGATTTCGTCGTCGGCGAGCAATCGAGTGAAGAACTGCGGGCAATCGTCACCGAATCGTTCCTGCCCGTTGATGGCAACGATGCGGGCGAGAATGAGCGCGACGCAGCTTGCCGAGAATAGAAAGAACGCGACGCAAAGATACTGCCCCTCGAGCGACGGCGTGACGATGCCGCTTAAGAGCGAGCGCGCAGATGTGGCGTTCCCTGCAATCAGCAGCAGAGGAAGGATCCACAGCAGGATTGCGAAGCGCATGAAGTAGAGGTAACGCGTCCAGCGCGCCAGCCGCTTGCGAAGCGCGAACGCGAGAACAAAAAGCGCGAGAAGAGCCAGGATCGTAACGATCTTCAGAACCATGGTCGAACCCCCAAACGGTAGTGGCAGTGATTGGGTTTGCCGTTTCAGAACCGGGGAAAAGATGATGAGGCCGGATAAGAGTGCTGCAGCACGGACGGCGGATGGGTTTCGGCTGTTCCGGCGCGACACGCGAAAACGTAGAAATGAGGGCAAGGCAAGCATACCTCCATTTACGCCGCGGTCAAGTAACCAGAGATCGTGCAAAGAGAGTTAACAGAGGCGCCGGGATCGCAGCCGGCCGCGACTCTATAGTAAGGAGGGGAAGAAGTTGCGTGCCCGATCGTCGAGAGCGCGCGACGGGATTGTATGATCGCTCACTTGCGTGGCAAGTTGATTTACAAGCAGCCCGGCCAGGCCGTGGTTGAGGCGGCGGGCGTTGGCTATGACGTTGCCATCTCTGTGCCGACATTCACCGCGCTGCCTTCGCTGGGGGCGGAAGCGGCTCTGCACATTCATACGCAGGTGAGCGAGGACCAGATCGCGCTCTACGGGTTTCTCGATCCGGAAGAGAAGAGGCTGTTCGAGCGGCTGATCACGGTGAGCGGCGTCGGTCCGAAGCTCGCGATCAAGATGCTGAGCGGACTTTCGCCGGAGCGTACGGTGCAAGCCATTCGTGCGCAGGATCATGCGCAGCTCACGCGGATTCCCGGGGTGGGCAAAAAACTTGCCGAGCGGCTTGTCGTCGAACTTAAAGATAAGCTCGACGATTTTGCCGTCGCTCCGACGCGTGCGGCTGTGGAGGGCCCCGCGGTGGACGACGTGCTTTCGGCGCTCGTAAACCTCGGCTACCAGCGCCCAGCTTCTGAGAAAGCGATCGAGCAGGCGATTGCGAAGGAGAAGGCTCTGGCAGGGGATTTCGATGGATTGTTCCGCGGCGCGCTCAAGATCATTCGCTAACCTTTGAAATTGACTGAGAAGTTTGCGGATTGTAATCCGCGGCGCCCAGATCGATAATGGGCTCGGCAAGTAAGGTGCGCCTATGAAGATCGCTGGAAAGATCGCAATCTTCGCGGCTGGTTTGAGCGTAATCGCGGCCGCTATATGGTTCGACGCATGCCGGAGCCACGCGGTTGAAGCGCACGGAAAACTCGGGAGCACACTCGAATATCGCGTCGCGGCGTTGGACACCGAGCACTTCGATCAGTTCAACCGAGCGCCGGATGGATTCGATGTCTTCTCCAGTACACAGGCTCGGCAGATCGCTGACAGCGGTCAGGCTCCTGCCGGTTTTAAGTGGATGCCGGTCTCGCGTTTTTATCTGATGGAAACCGGCGGTGGTGTAGAGCCCAGAGGCATCCTCCACACGATCAGCGGGCACAAGTTTCTGCTCGTAGCTGACAGGCCGGAAATGGCCCTCACGCACAGTGCAGACACTCCCGCGTGGGGTGTGCAGTCAGTGAAGTTTACTTCCACCAATCGATTCGGGCGGCCGGTATACATGCTCGAAGTCGAATTGGACGGCACGGGCGGGCGGCTCGTTAAGCAATTCACGCAGAAGTATCTTCGGCACTCTGTGGCCGTGATCGTCGACGGACGGGTCGTCATCGATCTCGGGCTCCTGGGCCCGATGGGCAAGGTTCAGGGCTTCAACTATCCCGAAGGCGGAGAGGCCATTGCGAACGAGCTGCGTGAAGCGCTGCTGAAGTGATCCTCGGATCGTGAAAGCGGGTCGTGCAGTCGACACATCTTAGCCTGGGCTCTCCGCGCCCGGCGGCGGCAAAGTCCATCGAGGTCGCGATTGCCAGGAAAAAGGCCCTGGCCGAGGACTTCCAAGCGCTTTTTCGCGGCGCTTTGAAGCTTATCCGGTAGACTAACAAGACATCCTGCAAACGACCACGGTTTGAACCCCTTGATCCCCGAATCGTGTCGACGGCATTGCACGAAGTGTCGGCCAGGATTCACTCTCAGCTCGACCGAGATTCTCACATTCCAGTGACTGCCTGACCTCTCCCTCCGAGAGCGGCGATCGGCGGAATTCAAGGAAGGTCGCATTGCGCATCTCTACTGCCGTTGCCGGGCTTGTATTCGCCTTGTGCGTTCGCGCAGGGTGCGTGCCTTTGCCCAGCGCGGAAATGCCGGCAGATGCGATCGCAATCGAATCGAGCGGGGACCAGAGCGAAACGGAGCTGGCGGGAGCAGTCGATGCAAGTTTGAATGCCGATCCGGGATTGGAAGTGAATTCGGCCGGCGCGCAGCAGGCTGCCTCTGTTCAAACGCCAGGCGATCCGCCCAGGCCTGTGAAGGCAGGCGTCGAGGTCGATGCTGCGGGCAACCCGATTCCGCTCGAGCGCCAGCAGCCAAAGCGCATCCTCGGCTTCATGCCGAATTTCCGGTCTGTTTCGAGTGGCGCGAAGCCTCATCCGCTGGGGTGGAAGTACAACTTCACCGTCGCCACCCACCAGGCCACGGATTACTCTTCCTTCATCTTCCTCGGCCTCACCTCACTCACGGCAGAGGGCATGAATATGCACACGGCACTTGGCAAAGGCGTGGGCGGCTTCTATGCGTACACGTGGCGCGGCTTTCTCGACAAGTCTGACAACACATATCTCTCCGCATGGCTATTGCCGTCGCTTCTGCATGAGGACACGCGCTTTTACGCGCTCGGCTCGGGCCACAGCATTCCCATTCGCGCTTTGTATGTGATCAGCCGCCAGGCAGTGGCCAAGACGTATGGTGGCAGGCAGACTCCGAATTTTGCGGGGCTCGGCGGCAAGGTGCTCACACAGGTGGTTTCACGTCTGTATTACCCGCCAAGTGCAACTGATTTTGCTGTCCTGGCCAGCAAATTCGGCTACTCGGTCATGCGCGACGTGATCTTCTCGTCGATTCGCGAGTTCTATCCCGACATTGCGGCGCATTACGTTCGCAAGCATCGCGAGAAGATGACGCGCGTTGCCGAACTGGATGAGGGCGACATGCAGCAACTGACGGCGTTGCCCGCTGACTTGCAGTGAGCGGAGTTCGCCAGGTGCACTCAGGGCACAGCGATGGACTATCTGTTGGCTCTTATCGGAAGGAGCAGGGGCCTTCAGGCCCCTGAATAGACGTGTCGTAAAACACGGCTTTAGCCGCGGGCCTCTGTGTATGCTCCCGGCAATGCGATTCGCGCCGCAAGAAACTCGCACGTATTTCGTCACGAGCGTCACCGCGCAACGCCGCCGGCTGTTCCAAGTCGCCGCGAATGCTGAATTACTGCAACGCACACTGCTCGATTACCGCAACCAGGGCCGTTTTCTTCTGCACGCGTTCGTCGTTATGCCCGATCATTTTCACGCCATCATTACCCCCGCTTCGGAGATTTCTCTCGAAAAAGCAATGCAATACATCAAGGGTGGCTTCTCGTTTCGCCTCAAGAGCAAGCTCGACGTGTGGATGCGCAGCTTCAACCAGACGCAGATTCTGAGCGAAGAAAAATTTGCATCAGCTGTGCGATACATCGAGGAGAACCTGGTTCGTCGCGGACTTGGGCGGACGGTGGCCGAATACGCGTACAGCTCCGCGGCAGGTGAAGCATTGGATCCGATGCCCGCGCACCTGCGGAAGGCAGTCCGGGCCTGAAGGCCGGCCCTAGAAAGCGTCATGCATTCAGGGGCCCGGAAGGCCCCTGCTCCTTCCGCCGCGCGTAGAAGCTGACCCGGCGAGGATCCTACTCCCTCAATTCCGGCTTGAATTTATCCCTCGCTACCTCACTGCAAACGACCTTGACCTCGGAGATCGCGGTCCTGCAGAACGGTTCTTGCGTCTGCACTGGATATATAAGCTCCAAAGTCTTGTTGTCTTTCCAGCGAATGTTTGGCTCTTCTTCCCCGGCGTAGACTTCCTCGGCAAATGGATGGCCCGCTTGCCGCACAGAGATGCGGACGACATGCGTTGGTATCAAATCGCCATCAGGCTCGACAGTTTTCGCGATAAATCGTGCGTCAGGCGAATCAATCGTAAAAACCGGAGCCGGCATTCGGCTTCCACTCCTCGCCCACCAAGAGAAGGATTGAAATGCAGCAAAAAGAACCACCAGCAGACCGACGATCTTGAGTGACTTCCTTCGCCAGCCGGGTAGCTTCCTTGCATGTTGAAATGTATAGGCGCCAGCGCCCGCAATCGCCAAGGCTAGAAACGCAATCGTGAATTCACGAATTGTCATGAGCTGGGCCTCAAATTGAATTTACTTTCTTTGACGGCACGTGGAGCCACCCGTTTGCTACTCTTTTCGAGTATGGCTCCCAAAAAGAAGGCCGCGCCGGTTGCCGCAGTTCCCTGGTTCAAGCCTGAGGCTCTCAAGTTTCTGCGCAACCTGGCCCGGCACAACGATCGTGCGTGGTTTCAACCGCGCAAGGAGCAGTTTGAAGCGGAGCTGCGCGAACCGATGCTGGCCATCGTTCGCAAGATCACCGACGCGATGATGGATTTTGCGCCGGCGCATGTGCGGCCCGCCGAGAAGTCGCTCTTCCGCATCTACCGCGATACGCGATTCTCGAATGACAAGCGGCCTTACAAAACGCACGTAGCCGCGTGGTGGCGCCCCGAGGGTGTAGAGAAGACTTCCGGAGCCGGCTACTATTTCCACGTGAGCGCGAAGGAAGTGATTATCGCAGCCGGCGCGTACATGCCCGAGAAAGAGCAGCTCGCGGCGATTCGCCACTGGCTGCTCGATCACCATGCAGAGTTCCGCAAGCTGCTGAACCGGCCGGCAGTGAAGAAGAATTACGATGAGTTCGAAGGTAACGCGTTGACGCGGCCGCCGAAGGGTTTCCCGTGCGAACACCCGGGGATGGATTTGATCCGCTGCCGGCAATGGGGACTGGCTGCGGAATTGCCGGCGAAGGCGGCTCTCAAGAAAGACATTGCGGACGTGGTGATTCGCTACTTCAAGATCGCCGCGCCAGTCGTGGATGCGCTGAATACGCCGATTGCGGAGTCGGTGAAGCCGAAGAAGAAGGTGCTCTTCGGGCTGCACTGAGGCATCGGCCAGACAGGCTCAGGAATGGTCGAAATCCGCTCCCTGAGCGGCTTTCAGCGCCCCGATTAGCCAAAAACCCGCTTAAAACCTGCAAAAATCGATGCCAACCCTAAAAAAACCCAAGAAAACTGTGGAAATCCGAAGATTATCCATTGACTTTACCTACCTCGAAGCCGCATTGTTTTGAACGGCAGGGTACTTCGTAGCCGCATGAATACAGGGGTTTCGCGCACAACGCTCTGATCCCACTCCCTCCATGCGGTAAGTATTTCCGCGGCAGAAGCCCCTCAACATGGCAGCCCGAAGGGGCTTGCCCACAAGGAGAAAACACCCATGGCAGCAGGACTGACAAAGACCGCACTTACCCGGCATCTGGCCGAGAAGCTCGAACTCACCAACAAGCAATCCGCAGCATTTCTCGATCTGCTGGCGGAAACCGCCATCAAGGAGACCAAGAAGAACGGCGTCTTCGTGATCCCCGGCATCGGCCGCCTGGTGAAGGCAGAGCGAAAAGCCCGCATGGGCCGCAACCCGCAAACCGGCGAGGCCATCAAGATCAAGGCCAAGACCGTGGTGAAGTTCCGCGTGGCGAAGTCGGCCAAGGACGTTATCGCGCCGCCGAAGAAGTAGTTTTCTTTTGCGTTTTGGAGCAGTAAACGGGGAGAGCGAAAAGCTCTCCCTGTTCCATTTGGGGTAAAGCCAGCGAATTTTCCTGCTCTTGGCGGCGCGCTGCCTCATCTGATACAGCATGGCAACTGTATCCCCCTCCCTCGTTCAGTCGAGTGCTTTGCCGACCGCGCGTTCTTCCGTCGTTCTTCTTCTGCGACTTGAAGGGCTGATTGTCGCCGCCGTCTCGGCAGTGCTCTACGCGCGCACTGGGGCAAGCTGGTGGCTTTTCGCAGCGCTGTGGCTTGCGCCCGATCTTTCGATGCTGGGCTATGCGACGGGACGGCCTTGCTGGGGTGCGCGCATCTACAACGCATACCACAACTACGCGGTCCCCGGCTTGCTTGCGCTGTTCGCGATTGTCATCCACGCGCGCGGGCTGATGCCGATCGCGCTCATCTGGATCAATCACATCGGCGTGGATCGTCTTCTTGGATTCGGACTGAAATATTCCGATGGATTCGCTTTTACCCACCTTGGCCGCGTGGGGCGGAAGGGTGCGTGATCAGGCTGATTTGGTTGCCGCATCGCCGCGCTCGCGACGCATGAATCCGCGAATAACCAGCGAGAGCCCGAAGCTGACCAGGACAGCCTTGATCATGAGCAGGTTGTCGTAACGCCATGACAGGACTGCCAGCGCGAAGAAGATGCCGATGGGATTGATCTCAGTGAGCAGCGCAATAGGCCAGTCTGGCCAGGCCGCCACGCGCGGCAAACTGGAACGCAGGCGCGGAATGAGACGCGGAACGGTGCGAAGATATTCGCGATAAGGGTCGCCGAGCTGCATTGAGAGGAATGCTTCCTCGCTGAGGATGGTACGGACCAGGAAGAAAGTTTCGAGGGCCATGACGAAGAGCGCGCCCGTGGGCGGCATAAGTAACGAAATCGCGGCCATCATGAACCACGCACCGAGGTAGAGCGGGTTGCGCACGTAACGGTAAGGTCCTGCGGCTACCACGCCACCGGCCTGCATCTCAGCATGGTGCACGGTGAAGTAGCCGAGGTAGGCGGCGCCCCATACGCGGAACAACGCGCCGAGGAACGCAGCGATTGCGCCGACCACAATCACGATTGGCGTGGCATAAGTGAAACGAACGATTCCTAAGCGGCTGATTTCGAGAGCCAGCCACTCCAGCGTGGAGATGCGGCTGCCGAAATCCAGAACGTTGAAAGATGGAATGTAAAGCCACGGCGCCCAGAATCCCAGAACAACAATCGCAATCTGAATCCACATCCGCAGGCGAAACATGATGGAACTTGCACGCATCTTGATTTCTCCGCCGGCGGGACATGCGCCGGGTTTCCTGGCGAGGCCGGCGCTTCGCTATTTCAGTACCTGGATCTTGGTTCCTTCGGGAATATTCAGCTCGAACTGGTCGGGCCCCATCTTCACGTTCTCCTCCACGCGGATCACCGAAAGCACAAGCTGGATTCCTTCCTGCGGCCGCTTGATGATGATTTTTGAAGGGTACTTGCCGGCAGTAAAGATCTGGTAGTTGCTGTAGAAGATCTGCGTCTCGAGAGCTCCATCCTGGTTGTAAATGTACTGGTCGTATGGCAGCATGTCGTCGCGATGGAATGTGACAATGCGAACGGGCACATTCTCCTGGCCCTTTTTGTGGCGCATCACGTTGAGAATGTATTCCGGTTCAAGGTACAGATGTTTATTGGCTGCGTCGGGCACAGTCTCGATATCGGAAGACACCATGTATTCTTCATCGGGGTCGAGGCCACGCACCACGATCGAATCGAGGAAGAAGCCTGGGCGAAGGTTGAGCAGCGGATTGGGCGATTTCTCGCTGACTGTGCTCGTGCCTTTGTATTCGGTTTCGTTGTGTGGCACAAACAGCGTGAAGTTGTTCCCATCGCTGGCCATGTCAAAGATCTTTACGCCGAAGTACGTGCCAAATACGCGAAGGCTGTTTGGCTTTTGCATCAGGATGTATCCGCGACACGAAGGAAAATCAGTTTCGGTTCCCTCAGCAGATTTGGTTTGCGTTGCGGAAATCTCAACAGTGGCAGTTAGATTGTTCAGGGTTTCCCAGCGCGTATTGATCTGTTTTACCAGGTCATCCGGCGAGAGTGCCTGAATGTTGGGCGGGGTTATGGGCACGGGCAGATGCCGCTTGGTGGGAAGAAAGTAAGAACAACCCGAGACCAGGAGCGTCGCGGTGAGGACCGAAAGAGACGCAAGGCGGCGAACCAATCTCATCGCTCACCTGCCTTCTTTTGCGCGGTGCGATACTCGGCAACGTTGCGGTTGTGTTCATCGAGTGTGCTGGCGAAGAGTGAGTGTCCCTGTGCGTCGACGCCGGCGGCGACAAAGTAAAGATAGTTTGTCTTGGCCGGATCCATTGCCGCACGCAACGATGAGATGCCGGGATTCGCAACCGGGCCCGGCGGCAAGCCGGCATGCAGATAGGTGTTGTAGGGCGTGTCGCGGGCCAGGTCGCTTGCGTAGATGGCGCCGCGCCATCGGCCGGTGAGCTCGAGTCCGTAGATGACCGAGGGATCCGTCTTGAGCGGCATCTTCTTTTCAAGCCTGTTCTCAAAGACGCTCGCAACCAGCGGGCGCTCGGCATCAACCGCGGTCTCGCGCTCGATCAACGAAGCGATGGTGACCACCTGATGGACATTCTGATTCAGGCCCACTTGCTGGGCCGCCTGCCGAAAGCGCTTCACCATGGCGGCCGCAATCTGCATAGCGGTTGCCGTCGGAGAGAAGCGATAGGTGTCGGGAAACAGGTAGCCCTCGAGGCTCTTCGCTTTGGGATCGAAATCGGCGACAAGCTCAGTCTGGCTGACAGCCACAGTAAGGAATTCCTGGCGCGTGCCCAAACCCGCTTGCTCCAGCCGCGTGGCAATGTCGAAGATGTTGGCTCCCTCAGGAATCGTGACCGACTTCGTGTAGACATCGCCGTGCGCGATCATCGAGTAAACCTCAATCGGCGAGAGCGGGTGGTCGAACCGGTAGGTGCCGGCCTGAAGCATGGTGTGACGGTATACGCGTACCAGGTCGAAGGCGTAGCGAGTGCGCACGATGCCCGAAGATTCAAGCTTGCGGGCGATGGCAACTGCAGAGGAGCGAGGCGCAACCGTGACAAAGGTTTCGGTGGACGGACCGTAGGGGGTGAGAACCAGCCAGGCCCCTCCGGCGACTGCCGCTGCGACCAGCAGCAGAAACACAAAGAAAGCGGCTACACCGGAGCCGCCCCGCCTGCCGCTCTTCCGTCTGCGCCGCGCCATGCTGCCGCCGTTGACCCTCGCATGAATGAATAATGAAGAAAATGGGAATCCTGGCAGGGATCCCCTCTCTTTGATTGTATCGGTAGCAAATCGTCGCAAAGCCTTGGCACGACGTAAGCTGAATCAAGGGTGTATCGGTGGAACCGGGCGCAAAGCCGCGCTACCTGGGGCTCGATATCGGCAACCGCCGGATCGGAGTCGCCGTGTCGGACGAGCTGGGGCTTACCGCCCAACCGGTGCTCACGCTGGAGCGCAAACACAACCAGCGTGAGGACTTGCGCTCGCTGGCCCGGCTTTGCCGGCGCTTCGGCGTGGCGGGAATTGTGGTGGGGAATCCGCTGCACCTCGATGGCGGGACAAGCCCGCAGGCCGTGAAGACACAGGCCTTTGCGGCAAAGCTCGGCGAGCTGACTGGCTTGCCGATAGCCCTGCGGGACGAGCGCCTGACGTCGCACGAGGCGCACCAGCTGCTTTACGAATCGGGCAAGAAACGTCAGGAGCACAAGCGAGTGGTCGACCAGGTGGCGGCGGTGATGATTTTGCAGGGGTTTCTGGATGAGGCAGGGACCAGGGACGTAGGGATCAGGGACTAGAAAGCAAGAACCTGGCGTGACAGCGCACCGAATGCTCTCTTGCGACCGGAATTCTCTGCTTGCGGTTCGGTTTTGGGTTCTCAGTCCCTACATCTCAAGTCCGTATGTCCCTGCCTTATAATTAAAAGGTAGGAACGTTGAACGCTTATGCAGCCGGAGTGCCCGCTCCGCGCCGCCGGACTGTAGATGCCCGAACACATCAAAAAAAAGCTTGAAGATGAGATCAAACAGCTTGAGTATGAGCTGACTACGGAGCTTCCCGCCGAAATCAAGAAGGCGAGGGCCCTGGGCGATCTGTCTGAAAACGCCGAATACCACATGGCCAAGCAGCGGCAGGAGTTTGTGAATGCCCGGCTCGGTCAGTTGAAGCGGCGCATGGGCGAGCTTTCCCTCGTCAACCTGGCGAACATTCCGCGCGACAAGGCCGGTTTCGGATCGACAGTGGTGGTGTACGACTCGACCAAGGATGAGGAACTTGTCTATCGCCTGGTGACGAGCGAGGAAGCCGATGTTTCGAAGGGGCTGATCTCGACGACGTCGCCGATTGGCCGCGGAATTGTGGGCAAGAAGGTGGGCGATGTGGCTACCATTACGACGCCCAACGGCAAACGCGAGCTGGAGATTCTGAAGCTGACAACGATTCACGATGAAGCCGGTGAAGCGGAGAAAGAAGCCGCGGCCGGATAGGCAGACGGAACGACTAGCTGCTAGCTTCTAGCCCCTAGCTTCTAGCTCTTTCACGGGAAAACAACGGTTGGACCTAGCGAAGTAGGCTAGTGGCTGGAAGTTGGGAGCTGGAAGCTCAAAATGACCTGGACGAGCGCATTTGGACGTGCCTGCGGCTGGCTGCTTGACCGCATCGTGCATGGGCTGGCGCTTACCCGCATCTCGCCGAACACACTCACCTTCATTGGCCTGGTGATCAATATCGTCGCGGCGTTTTTCTTCGGCCACGCGAATGCAACCAACGGCGACCGCATGTTTTTCTACGCGGGCCTCGTGATCTTCGGCGCCGGAATCTTCGATATGGTGGACGGCCGCGTGGCGCGCCGCATCAACAAGGTGACGGTCTTCGGCTCGTTTTTCGATTCGGTGATCGACCGCTACTCCGATGTTGTGCTGTTTTTCGGCTTGCTGGTCTACTACGGGCGCATCAACCGCTTCCGCTACGTGGTGCTGGTGGCGTTTGTGATGGTGACCTCGCTGATGGTGAGTTACACCCGAGCGCGCGCCGAGGCGCTGATCGGCTCGTGCAAAGTGGGCTTCATGGAGCGGCCGGAGCGGGTCGTGCTCATCCTGCTGGGCGCGCTGTTCAATTGGGCTGGCGTGATGGCGCCGGTGTTGTGGCTGCTGGCAGTGCTGTCGACCATCACCGTGGTGCACCGCGTCGTCTACACCTATCAGCACACCAAGCATCTGGCGCCGATAAGCTGAGAGAGCAGCTAGAAGCTTGCAACGTTAAGCTGCATCAAAAGACTATGAGCACAGAAAAAGCGACATTTGGAGCAGGATGCTTCTGGGGCGTGGAGGCTGCGTTTGCGGCCATCCCCGGAGTCACGGCCACGGCCGTGGGTTACGAGGGCGGCAAGCTCGACCGGCCGACGTACAAAGACGTGTGCACCGACCAGACAGGCCATGCCGAGGTGGTTGAGCTCGACTTCGACCCGGAAAAAGTGAGTTACAAGAAGCTGCTTGATGCGTTTTTCGAGCTGCACGATCCAACCACGCTCAACCGCCAGGGGCCGGATTGGGGCACGCAGTATCGTTCGGCGATCTTCTTTCATTCACCCGAGCAGGAGGCGCAGGCGCGCGCCAAGATCGAGCAGATCACCGATGAAGGGCGCTATAAGGCGCCGAAGCGCATTGTGACCAAGGTTGAACCGGCGCAGACCTTCTGGCGCGCCGAGGAGTATCACCAGCGCTATCTTGAAAAGCGCGGGCAAACAAGCTGCCACATCTGAACGGCAGGGTTGCAGGTTACAGTTTGCAGTTCTTAGTTCTCGGTGGGCTTGGTGGACTCGACCGGAGACTCGGGCGCGGATAGAACTTCAGCGGGTTTCGCGGCGGTTTCTGAATCCGCTGCGGGCGCTGCGCTTTCGGCGGGAATCTCGGCGGGCGCGCCCGTGCTCGCATTCGCCGCGCTGCCCGGCTCATCGATCCAGAGACACGCGATCCACCACAGCAGGACGGCAAGGTAGATGGCGTTGTTGGCGTTGTAGAACTTGTCCTGCAGGCCCATCACGCGCGTATAGTCGGCCTGCGTGTGAACCGTGGTGTGAAGCGCGATCTGCTGCCAGATGAAGCGGACTCCCGATTCCGCGATGGAAGCGGTGGAGAGGCCGATGACGATCTGCTGCGTGTGGCTGCGAAAGCCCGCGCCGAAGCGCCGGCCAAAAAGAACCACAACTACCCCGAGCTGGATGATGAGCATATCGGCCAGCAGAGTGGCCTTCTGCGCAAAGAGTTGCATGATGCGCAGTGCGGAGAGCTCGGAGCCGGCAATCAGTGTCTTCCACGACGGCCACGGGCCCCATTTCGCCGTGATCACACCGCCCACGGCAAGCAGCACGACGGCGGCAACAATCCACGCAACGCGGCCGGCTCCTTTGAAGGCGCGCCGTGCAATCTCGACGACGACTCCAAGAGAGATGATTGCCGAGAGATCGGAAAGCACGAGGAAGATTTCGCTGAAGGTGATGGGCGGCAGGCGATGCGAGAGGAGCCGCCCCGCGACCATGCGGAGAGCCATCAGCACCACGCTGGCGGTGAACCAGGGAAAGCGGCGCACCCGATCGCGGCCGAGCAGAACGACGAGCAGAACCAGGAGACCCGCAAAGGTGAGAGTCCACAGAATCTCAGAGGCCGAAAAATCGAAATGAAAGTGCATTAGATCCTTAAGGAGGCCTGGCGAATTCGTACTTGCAAGCCCCGTACCAGTTTAATTGCACGAATTGGCGCAATCTGTGTCCTCGCTCTGACTTTGTTGACGATATACTGCCACTGAATGCGAGGGTTTTCGATGGGATTCCTGGCTACACCGTGGTTCCTGTTTGCTTTCGGGGTCATTGGCTTCGTTGCCTTCTTTTGGTCCGCTCGCAAAAGACCCCAGTAAGTTTTAAGTTGACCACTATTCAGCAATGCTGAATTCGTACCCTACCCGCGTCCTGCCATAATTCCTTCATGCTCGTTCTTGCCTCGGCCTCGCCGCGCCGCCGTGAACTGCTCGCGCAGGTCGGCTACCGGTTTGAGGTGCGCCCGGCGCATATCTGCGAAGATCCGCACGACGGCGAAGAGCCGATCGCGTATGTGACGCGGCTGGCGCGGGAAAAGGCGGAGGCGGTGTTTCGCGATCTCGCAGCCTCCGGCCCGAAGCCGGCAGAGATCGCTGTGCTGGGCGCCGACACAACGGTCACGCTCGATAACGCGATCCTCGGCAAGCCTGAAGATGCAGCCGATGCCGCGCGCATCCTGCGCCTGCTCAGCGGCCGCACGCATCGAGTCATCACCGGTGTTGCGCTGGTGACCCCGGAGCGCACAGAAGGCGCAGCCGAGGTCACGGCAGTGCGCTTCCTCACACTCTCCGACGAGGAAATTGCCGCTTACATCTCGACCGGCGAACCGATGGACAAAGCCGGAGCCTACGGCATCCAGGGTCACGCTGCTCGTTGGATTCCACGCATTGAGGGCTGTTACTTCAATGTGATGGGACTGCCGTTGGCGCTGGTTTGCTCGCTGCTTGAAGCCGGCGGCATCCAGCTCTCCCATGGTTGAGCCGCGCCAACATCAAGATCAATACACCGCTTCCGCGAATCGGCGTTACACTTCTGTCGGCATCAATTCAGGGACTTTTTATGAAGAAACATCGCCTTCTGCAGATTGCGATTCTCGCCTTTTTTGCGGCTTCTTCCATTGCCGGCCGCGCGCAGTTTCGAGCTCCCAGCGAGGAAGAGCTCAAAATGACCGCCGAACCCAAGGCTCCTGGGGCAGATGCCGTGTACCTCGAATACGAGGAAACCGACAACGACAAGGAGCACTTCCAGAGCTACTACGCGCGCATCAAGGTGCTGACGGAAAAGGGCAAGGAAGCGGCCAATGTCGAGATTCCCTACCCAGGCGGCCCGTTCTCTATTGGCAGCATCAGCGGGCGGACAATTCACACGGATGGAACCATTGTCCCGCTGACGGTGAAGCCAGAAAACTTGCTGATCGCCAAGAGCGGAGCCGCACGCACGGAGAAGGCCGTGTTTGAGATGCCCAGCGTCGAAGTCGGCAGCATCCTGGAATACACGTATCAAGTGCGCTTCAACATGCAGTTCTATTGGCATCTCTCTCCCGACTGGCAAGTCCAGAAGAAATATTTCGTCGAGCGCGCCCATTTCCAATTCACTCCGTTTGACGCGTTGAATCTGATTGACTGGCCGCACCTGCCCCCGGGAGTGAGCGTCAAGACCGATGCGGCGGGACGATACAACCTCGACATTACCGATGTGCCGCCCATTCCCGACGAGGAATGGATGCCTCCAATTGAAAGCATCCTTTACAAGGTCAGGTTCTATTACCGCAGCCGCTACCAGGCGATGGACGATGTTGAGTTCTGGAAGGACGAGAGAACGGACTGGTCGAAGGACGTTGATCGCTTTGCCGAACCCAGTAAAGCAATCCATGACGCGGTAAGTGGCTTGATTGCGCCGTCAGATGGAGAACTGGACAAAGCTCAGAAGCTCTATGCGGCCGTGCAGGCCCTGGAAAACACCGACTATTCGCGCGCCAGAAGCGAGACCGAGCGCAAGGAGTTGAAGCTGAAGGACGTGAAGCGCGCGGAAGACACATGGACGCAGAGGAGCGGAACGAGCAACGAAATTGCGCTGCTCTACCTGGCCATGCTGCGCGCGGCGGGACTGACGGCATACGGCCTGACTGTCGTTGATCGCGAGAAAGCCATCTTTGATCCTTCCTACATGAACTTCGATCAGTTCAATGTGGACCTGGTCATCGTAAGTGCCGGTGGCAAGGAGATCATGCTCGATCCGGGCGAAAAGATGTGCCCGTTCGGGATGCTCGGCTGGAGTCATGCGAGCGCGCAAGGCGTCAGGCAAAATGCCGGCGGCCCGGAGATGGTGACGACGCCCGCGCAGGTCTTCTCAGCGAATGTGCAGCGTCGCACAGGCGATATCACCGTCGATCCGCAGGGCGGCATCACTGGCGACATTCAGGTGGTGATGGCCGGGCAGAGGGCACTCGATTGGCGGCAAATCGCACTTGAAGTGGATGAAACCGAGCTGAAGAAGCAATTCAACCAGAGCCTCGAGCAGATGGTTCCGGCGGCGATCGAAGCCCACGTGGACCATTTTCTGGGACAGGATGAGCCGGACCGAAACCTGATGGCTGTTGTGAAAGTGAAGGGCCGGCTGGGAACGGCAACTGCAAAGCGTCTGATTCTTCCCGGCTTCTTTTTCGAGACACGCGGTGACGAGCCGTTCACCAGCCAGGCCGAACGGCTGGAGCCGGTGGATATGCACTACGGAGAGCAATGGACCGACCAGCTGACCTATCACCTGCCCGCAGGATTTTCGATTGAAGGCGCGCCGCAGGACGCGAAGCTTCCGTGGGAAGGCCACGCGTTGTATGTGGTAAAGACCAAGTCCGATCCAGGGCAGATCATTGTGGCCCGTGTGCTGGCTCGCGCAATGACCTTTGCGAAGCCCGATGAATATCAGGAACTGCGCGGGTTCTATCAGAAGGTTGCGGCAGCCGATCAGGAGCAGATCGTTCTCAGCACGGCTCCCGCAGCCAAGGGCAATTAGTGGTTGGCTTGCCGAGGTTCGTCCGCTGCCCCTGGGTGCGCCAGCTTAGACGCCGGGCCCCTCGGCAAACACGGTCGCGTCCTGGTCAGCCTCTTTCACAGGAACAACTTGCGTGATGCCGCGCACATGCGCCTCGCGGCGCGAAAGTCGTAGTCGTCCGCGGCTCAGTTTGGGGTAGAATGGTCGCACTTTCGATAGCCAGGGGCCATCTATGCGCTATTGTCTTTTTCTGCGCAGTGCGGCGCTGATCTTTGCCGCACTGTCGCCTGCCTTGGTTCGCGCGCAATTCCAGCAACCCACCGACGAAGAATTGAAGATGACTTCCGATCCCAAAGCTCAGGGAGCGGCAGCCGTGTATTTGAATATCAGCGATGTCGCCAACGATCCGATGCACTACCAGAGCCACTACGTGCGGATCAAGGTGCTGACCGAGAAGGGCAAGGATCTCTCCAAAATTGAGGTTCCATACGTAAAAGGAAACTGGAAGATCACCGACATCAAGGGCCGTACTATCCACTCCGACGGAACCATCATTCCCCTCAACGTCAAGCCCGAAGACCTGCTGAATGAAAAGAGCGGCGAATTGCAGTTTCGCAAGATGGTGTTCACTCTGCCGAGCGTCGAGGTAGGAAGCATTCTGGAGTACACCTACACCATTCGCTACGACGACAACGAATTCTCCTCGCCGATCTGGGACATCCAGGGCGATTATTTCATCCACTCAGGGCACTACCAGTTCACGCCATTTAAAGCATTCATGCCGAATGGCACGCCCGACACTTCTACCAGCATGTATCTGGAGGATGAACGCGGGCGCGTAGTAAACAGCCTGGTCTGGTGGAACCGTTTGCCCACCGGCGTGACCATGAAGACGAGTGTCAACGGTTCCTACACGGTGGATTTGACTGACGTTCCAGCCACTCCGGACGAAGAGTGGATGCCGCCGATCCGCAGTTTTCTTTACAAGGTGCAGTTTTATTACATCCCCGCCAGCACACCCACAGAATTCTGGATGGGTGAGGCCAAATTCTGGTCGAAAGACGTGGACAAGTTTGCCGAGCCTTCCAAGGCCATCAAAGAGGCCGTCAGCGGCATTGTGGCGCCCGGTGACAGCGATCTGGTGAAGGCGCAGAAACTTTACACCGCCGTTGAAGCTCTCGACAACACCGATTACTCGCGCAAGAAGAGCGAGTCGGAGATGAAGCAGCTGAAGATCAAAGAGGCGCGGCACGCCGAGGACACCTGGGCGCAGAAGAGCGGCAATAGCGAAGACATTGCCATGCTGTACCTGGCGATGCTGCGCGCGGCGGGATTGACGGCGTACGCCAACAAGGTGGTGGATCGCGACCAAGGCACCTTCGACCCGACCTTCATGAGCCTGAGCCAGCTCGATACCACCCTGGCTGTGCTGGCTACCGGCGGAAAAGAAATCATTCTCGATCCCGGAGAAAAGATGTGCCCGTTCATGACGCTCAACTGGCGTCACTCGGGCGCAATGGGCATTGGACAGAGCGCGCAAGGGCCTTCGATCACAACCACTCCCCTGCAGCAATACAAGGACAATTCGACCAATCGCATCGGCGATATTACAGTGGATGCGCAGGGCGGCATCACTGGCAATTTCAGCTTCATCATGATCGGCCAGGAGGCTCTGCGCTGGCGGCAGGCAGCGCTGCGGCTCGACGTGGCGGACCTGAAGAAAGACTTCGACCGCGATCTGGAAAAGATTGTGCCCGAGGGCGTAGAAGCGCACATCGATCACTTCCTGGCGATCGACCAGCCTGACACCAACCTGATCGCGATGGTGAAAGTGACCGGTTCGTTGGGCACAGCCACAGCGAAGCGTCTCCTGTTGCCCGGCTTTTTCTTCGAGACGCACGAGCATCAGCCGTTCGTGAACGAAGAGAAGCGCCTGGAGCCGGTAGACATGCACTACAGCGGACGCGTCACCGATCAGGTGACTTACCATCTGCCTGCCGGGATGACGGTAGAAGCCGCACCGCAGGACGCATCGGTCGCCTGGCAGGGCCATTCGCTCTTCATCTCCAAGAGCAAAACTGATCCCGGGCAGATCGTCATTGCCGATTCTCTTGCCGTAGCGTTTACGCAGGTGAAGGCGGAAGAATACCAGGATCTGCGCGGGTTTTATCAAAAGGTTGCGGCAGCCGCCCAGGAACAGCTGGTGCTGACGAATGCGCCGGCGGCTGCAACAGGGAAAGGCCAGTAACGACCGTCAAGAAGCGCAAGTACGAAACGAATCGGCACGGTTAGCTTCAAGAAAAAGGGTTCGCATCATGCAGCGCCCGAAGTTTCTTATTGATTGCCTGTTTTTGTCCATCGCCTTGGCATCGCCGCTTCTCGTCCGGGCCCAGTTTCAAGCGCCGACTGACGACGAGCTGAAGATGACATCCGATCCCAAGGCTCCGGGAGCGGCTGCGGTCTATCTTTACCGCGAAGAGACAACCGACGACGATCGCCACTTTCACACTTATTACGCGCGCATCAAGGTTCTCACGGAAAAGGGCAAGGATCTTGCCACGGTCCGTATCCCCTACGAGCGTGGCGAGTCGAAGGTCGAACACATCGAAGGCCGGACGATTCATGCGGATGGAAAGGTCATTCCGCTCAGCGTGAAGCCGGAAGACCTGGTCGACATCAAGACCAAGCACCTGCAGGTGGACACAATTGTCTTCACGCTGCCTGAAGTGGACGTCGGAAGCATTCTCGAATACCGGCTTCAGGTGCGCTACAACGATGAGTTAGTCGTGTCGCCCACATGGCAGTTACAGCAGCCGTACTTTGTTCACAAGGAACACTTCATGTTCCATCCGAACGTGTCGGCCGGCTATATCCGCAATAACCGCGGCATGATACTCAGCCAGCTCATGTGGATCAGCATCGGTCCTACCGACCAGGTGAAAGTACAGAGCAACAAGAACTATTACACGATTGATGTCGCCGACGTTTCTCCCACTCCCGACGACGACTGGATGCCTCCGCTGAACTCGATCAACTGGAAAGCCGCCTTCTACTACACCTATGCGACCAGCCGCGCGGATTACTGGAGCGAGGAGGGCAAATGGTGGGCGACGATCATCAACGCGTTCATCCAGCCGACGGATACGCTGAAGAAGGCTGTTGCGGGAATTGTTTCGCCCACCGACACCGACGAACAGAAGGCGCGCAAGATTTATGCTGCCGTTTTGAAGCTCGATAATACCGACTTCAGCCGCGTGAAGTCGGAGGCCGAACGAAAGAAGGAAAAGCTGAAGGAGATCAGCCTCGCCGAGGATGTGTGGAAGCAGCAGAGCGGCAATGGATACGCGATCGCCTTGCTATATGCGGCTATGGCTCGCGCCGCCGGGCTGAAGGCGTGGCCTATGCGGGTGGTCAATCGTGACGATGCGCTCTTCGACATCGGCGATCTCGAGGTGAGCCAGTTCGACGATTACGTCGTGCGGCTCGTCATCGATGGCAAGGACATCTGGACCGATCCCGCGGAGAAGATGTGCCCCTTCGGAAGCCTTTTCTGGACACACACGCTGGCCGGAGGGTTGCGCATGAATGAAAACGGCGCAGAGATCGCGAACACGCCGGCGGCAGCATACAAGGACAACCTAGTCCAGAATGTCGCGGATTTGAGCGTTGATGCCGACGGAAATGTGACCGGCACCGCGCGTATTTTGCTCTCCGGCGCCGATGCGGTCTACTGGCGCCAGGTGGCGTTGAAGGACGGCGAGGACGAAGCGAAAAAACGGTTCATCGAGGACCAGCGCGGCGATCTGCCCGAAGGCATCCAGGCTGATTTCGACCACTTCATTAACCTCGATAACATCGATGGAAACCTGATGGCAGTGGTCAAGATCAGCGGCCAGATGGGAACCGCGACCGGCAAGAGATATCTGTTGCCCGGGCTGTTCTTTGAATCGCGCGCCAAACACCCCTTTGTAGCGCAAGTGAAGCGCGATACACCGATCGATGTGCATTACCCGAAGATGGAACAGGAAGTTGTTAGTTACGATCTGCCGGCCGGCTACACGGTTGAAAGCTCGCCCGTTTCCAGCGACGTGACTTGGCCTGGATACGGGGCGCTGCGCATCAAGTCGGAAACCAAGGCGGATGGCACGCTTGAAGTGTCGCGCGTCTTCGCGCGCGGCTTCACGCTGCTTGGCCCGGAATC
This sequence comes from uncultured Acidobacteriaceae bacterium, assembly GCA_963834565.1. Taxonomy (GTDB): domain Bacteria; phylum Acidobacteriota; class Terriglobia; order Terriglobales; family Acidobacteriaceae; genus Telmatobacter. Next base: position 857,510 of record CAWICF010000001.1, read on the forward strand.
CTACAACAACCTTCATGATTTTTATCAGAAGCTGGCCGCTGCCGATCAGCAACAGATTGTGCTGTTGCGCAACCCAGCTGCAAAAGGAAACTAGCCATGCATCGTTCACACATCCTGCCGTCTCTGCCTGTTTGTGTTGCCACGGTCGTTCTCGCTCTTGGCCCGGCAACAGCGGCGCATGCCGGCCTGTTTGGCAAAGACAGCGCAGTGCCGCAGTGGGGGCTCGACGCTGCAAAGACCAAAACTCCGGACTACGCCAAAGACTCGGGCTCCGTGATCCTCTTCGACGAATATGTGGAGACAGTGGATGGGCAAGGGCGCGCGACCGAGCGCGAGCGTGAAGCCATTCGCATTCTCGAGCCGCAGGGACGCGACACAGCCTGTGAGGTTGCTTATGACGTCGACGAGAAGATCAGCTACTTCCGCGAGTGGACCATCGGGGCCGATGAAAAAACTTACCAGGCCAAGGACACGGACTTTGCCGAAGTCGGCGACAGCAGCAACAGTGAGTTGCTTTCGACTGAAAAAGTCCGGACTGTCCATCCTCCTGCAGCCGATGTGGGCGCCACCATTATCTGTGAGTCAGAGGAGTTGATGGCGCCTTGGGATCAGGAAAAGCTCTGGCACATTCAAAGTGGAATCCCATTCGTATTCGAAGCTCTTGAGGTCGACCTTCCGTCCGGCCGTCCTTATGCGGCGTCCTGGCACCGCCAGGCTCCCGTGACTCCCGTTGAAGTTGCTCCGAATCACTGGCGGTGGGAGATCAAGGACGAGCAGAAGCTCGACCTGCGTGGCGTGAAAGCAAGTCCAGAATGGGCTGCTCTGGCCGCACGCATGGACGTACAGTGGGGTGACGCGGCGGTGCCGGGAAATGATAGCGAATGGCGCGCCCTGGGGCAGGATTGGACAAACCTCGAGCTTCACCGCCCTGATCCGACTCCCGAGATCACTTCCAAGGCCCAGGAGCTCGTAGCCGGCACTACCGATTTTTATACCAGACTGAAGGACATCACCGGATACATCCAGAAAAACATTCAGTACTTCGTGGTGGAGCGCGGGATTGGCGGCTGGCAGGCTCATTACGCCGGCGATATCTTCCGCAACCGATACGGAGACTGCAAAGACAAAACCACGCTGCTGATCTCCATGCTGAAGGTAACCGGAATCAAGGCCAACTATGTCCTGGTGGATCATCGCCGCGGCGTTGTCGACCCCGACGAGCCCTCCTTCTACGGCGATCACATGATCACAGCCATTGAGATTCCGGCCGGCGTGAATGACTCGCGTTTGATGGCCATCGTGAAGGCCAATGACGGCAAGCGCTATTTAATCTTCGACCCGACAGACGAGCGGACTCCGGTCGGCAATCTTCCCTGGAATGAGCAGGGCAGTTACGGGATTCTCGCCGCCGGCGATGCGAGCCAGTTGATCGCCTTACCCGTGCTCCCTCCAGAAGCCAACGGGAAGGACCGCAAAGGCACATTCACACTTGGCGCAGACGGCGCCTTGACGGGCTCGATCGACTCATCGAGCATTGGCCCGCTTGGCGCATGGCTCCGCATTGATCTGAAGGAATCGACAGAAAAAGAGCAGCGGGACGCGGTAGAAAAGTCTGTTGCGCAGGATCTGCCCGGCGTTGTGCTCGACAGCTTCAAGTACTTGCAACCGTCGGATCTGGATAAGCCCCTGGAATTGGACTACAAGGTGACGGTGCCGCAGTACGCGCACCAGGCCGGACCGCTGCTGCTGGTGCGGCCGCGCGTTGTGGGCGACGACGCCAGGCCGTTTGACGACAAACCTCGGGTGTATCCCATCGACCTGGAAGCTACGGGCCGTTGGCACGACAGTTTCGACATCACTTTGCCGGCGGGTTATGTGGTCGATGAAACGCCGGATCCCGTCGACCAGGACCTCGACTTCGCCAGCTATCACTCAGCGGTGACGGCCAAGGGGAACGTGCTGCATTACGAACGCGAATACGTGGTGCGCAAGGTGCAGATTCCGCCGGACAAGGCGCCTGAGTTCCGCAAATTCGAGTCAGCGATTCTGTCGGACGAAAAGGGCACGGCGGTGCTGAAGAAGCAGTAGGGCGCCTTTGCAGGTTACAGGTTTCAGGTTGCAGGTTGCAGCGCCAGTACCTCTAATTCGGCGCCTCCCAGTCATCGGTGGCAGTCTTGCCGCCATCTGTCCACGTCGCCATCACTGTGCCGTACTCGATGGTGATGGTTTCAGTGCGCCCCGTTACTCTGACCGAGGTGATCATGGCATTCTTCAGGTTGAGCGTCTGCAGAGCCGCCTTTCCGGCCCCGGATCCTGAGCCGAATGTGATCGTCACATTGTTCAGCGCCTGGTGCGTGTTCATGGCCTGCATCAACTTCGGGGATGCCGCATCCACTTCCTTTGTTATCGTGATTTCACCGTGCTGGCGCTTGCCGGACGCCATCCCTGCAGGCATGCTCGCGTTATGGTTCACGCTCATCACGGCCATCTTTCCCGACGGTCCTTCGCCTTTAATGCCGTCGATGGTAAGAAACATGTCGACTGCAGCCATCGCCGGAACGGCCGACAGCAGAGTACCGGCTAGAACGCACCTCACCACGTTGCGCTTGATATTCCCTAAACGCATGGCAATACCCTCCTTGTGGTTTGAATTGTGTCGATGGGAAGCCCAGCCGTATCCTACTCCCACGAATCATCGACCCGCAAAAGAATAAAGCCGAGGAACCAAGAGAGAAATGGAGCGAGGCCGATACGTTGCGCTTCGAATTGATTCCGTCCCAAGATGGCGCATCTCAGTTCGGCCACGCTGCCGGCATTCTGTGTTGAATCGGGCCGGCGGCCCGTATCATCGAATCAATCATGCCCGTTCCGCTCTTTTCTCCTTTCAAACTCCGTTCGGTTGAGTTCGCCAATCGCATTGGCGTCTCGCCCATGTGCCAATACTCGTCGCAGGACGGCTTCGCCAACGATTGGCACCTTGTACACCTGGGCGGCCGCGCGCAGGGCGGCGCCGCACTGGTCGAGATGGAAGCCGCAGCCGTGCTGCCCGAAGGACGCATCTCGCCAGCCGATCTGGGTGTTTGGAAAGATGACCACATTCCCTGCCTTGAGCGGATCGCGAATTTTCTTCACGGCCAGGGGTCGCGTGCAGGGATGCAGCTGGCGCACGCCGGCCGCAAAGGAAGCACGAAGAGTCCGTTCGTCGGCGACGGAGCTGTTGCACTCGAAGATGGCGGCTGGACACCGGTCGCGCCGAGTGCGATAGCATTCAGCCCGAACTACGCTATGCCGGCCGCGCTCGATCAAGCTGGAATCGGTGCTGTCGTCGAAGGCTTCAAGAAAGCAGCGCAACGGGCGCTCGCGGCAGGCTTCGATTATGTCGAGATCCACGCGGCGCACGGTTACCTGCTGCACGAATTCCTGTCGCCGCTTTCGAATCACCGGACGGACAGTTACGGCGGCAGCTTTGAAAATCGTACGCGGCTTTTGATCGAGGTAGTCGATGCGGTGCGCAGCGTTTGGCCGGAACATTTGCCGCTGTTTGTGCGCATCTCAGCCACGGATTGGGCCGAGGGTGGATGGAATATCGATGAATCGGTGAAACTGGCCGGGGTGCTGCGCGAGCACGGTGTCGATCTCGTCGACTGCTCTTCCGGTGGGCTGGTTCCGTATCAGAAGATTCCGATCGGACCGGGATACCAGGTTGGATTTGCCGGCAGGATCAAGCGCGAGGCGGGCATTGCAACGGCTGCGGTCGGGCTGATCACCGAACCGGCGCAGGCGAACGAGATCATCGCCAATGGAGATGCCGACCTTGTGCTGCTGGCGCGCGCGATGCTGCGCGATCCGTACTGGACGCTGCACGCAGCAGCCTCTTTGAATCAGGGCATTAGTTGGCCGAAACAGTATCTGCGGGCAGCTCCGGCGAACTCGACGGAGCGTGCAACTCTCGCTCGCGGCTGAAGGACCGGCAAGAGATCGGCGAGCGGCGGGAGAGAAATTCGCCGGAGTTTTCCTTTGTTTATTGGAGTCCCGGGGCCGATTTCGCTAGCCAAATGCTGAAGTTTGTGGCCTATACTGCCTGTAGTGCGAGGTCTTTTCCCCTAAAACTGCGTCGCCTCGCAACAATATATGGCATCACAAGCATCGCGAAAACACGCGTACCAACCGCCTGCTATCCCCGATCGCCTCTACTTCAAAATTGGAGATGTTGCGCGCCTGTGCGGCGTGGAAACATACGTTCTGCGCTTCTGGGAGTCGCAGTTTCCGCAACTGAAGCCCAACAAGAGCGGCACCGGCCAGCGGCTTTATCGCCGCCGCGACGTGGAGATGGCGCTCGAAGTAAAGCGCCTGGTGCACGCCGAGGGCTACACCATCGCCGGTGCGCGCACAGTGCTGGAGCAGGGCGTGCGCAAGCACGGCTCGAAGCTCAATCCGCAGGCAGCGCTGCCTCTGGCGGATCAAAGCAAACGGATGGACAAGGTAGCAGCAGTCATTGGCCACGCGCGCGCTGAGTTGCGCGAGATTGCCGGAATTCTGGGATCGACTGCGCCGCATCCGGCACGCCGGCGCAGCAGATTGGCGCCAATCCGGGCAGCATCGGGATCGCTGTTTCAGTCGTAGGATGCTGAATTTGAGTGGACACGGACTTGGCCGCGTCCCTTGGACGCGGCCAACGTGTCTGCGCGATTGCAGGCGGGCTTACTCCGCTGCCGCGGTTTCTTCGGCGGCGGGCTCGGCTGGCGGTTCAGCAGCGGCAGCGGGCTCCGCGGCGGCTACGGCTCCTTCTTCCACCTCGGCCAGCACCTTCACTGTGACGCGCGCGGTCACTTCGCGGTGCAGCCGGATAGCGACCTTGTATTCGCCAAGGCTCTTCAACGGCTCGCCCAGCTGAATCTTGCGGCGATCGACCTCGAAGCCCTGCTTCTCCAGCTCCGCAGCGATGTCAGCCGAAGTAACTGAGCCAAACAAGTGGCCCGCCTCACCGGAACGACGGGTAAAGCTGAGCACAACGGGATCGAGTTTGGCTACGAGCTGCTCGGCCTGCGCCTTCTCGGTTGCGGAGCGGCGCTCGGCTGCGGCTTTCATCTGCTCGATCACTGCCTTGTTGGCCGCGTTAGCCTGCATGGCCATTTTGCGCGGCAGCAGATAGTTGCGGCCGTAGCCGTCAGCCACCTTCACCACTTCACCGCGAAGGCCAAGGTTGGGTACGTCTTCCTTCAGAATCACTTCCATCGAAATTCTCCAATTCCTCATCCGCGAGGTCGGAGCGTCCGTTGCTTTGGAAACCGGACGAACCGCGAACGGGCGCTAAAGCCCACTCGATCTCGCATCGATTAGCGGCACGGCTAAAGCCATGTCCTGATACAAAACGCCGATCGCCAGATATGCCGCTGAGATTAGTGCCTGGTCGCAAACGGCAGCAGCGCGATGTTGCGAGCCTGCTTGATTGCCTTGGTCAGGCGGCGCTGGTGCGTGGTGCAAACGCCGGTAAGCCGCCGCGGCACAATCTTGCCGCGCTCGGCAACGAACTGCTGCAGCAGCCGTACGTCACGATACGGAATCGCGTCGATCTTCTCGGTGCAGAACTTGCACACCTTCTTGCGGCGGAAAAACTTGCCGCGTCCGCCGGGTCCGCCGGGACCACGGCCTCCGCCGCGCGGGCCAGTGCCCGGTCCTCTTTCTGGTGCTGATCCTTGTCCTTCCGCCGGAGCGGAGCTTCTTCCTTGTGTTTCTTCAGCCATTGGATTTCCTCATTACTCTTGTTAATCCGGCAAAGCCGGGAATCTCTTGGGGGCTGAGGGAGTAGCCAATAGGGAGTAGCAACCAAGCTCGGTGAGAATCCGACTATTCCCTGTTCCTAATCCCTAAACCCTGCTTCTACGCGCTGGCCGGCGCAGGTTCGGCAGCTTCGGGCGCCGCGGGCTCAGGCGGAGCCGCGGCAGCGACGCTGTTGGTTTGCCTGCGTACACCGCGATTCGCCTTCACTTTGGCGAGGCGCTTCTCCTCTTCGTCCATGCGCACGGTGATGAACTTGATCACCTGCTCAGTGACGCGCAGGCGGCGCTCGAGCTCAAGAACCACCGGTCCACTGGCCTCGATGGTCAGCAGCATGTAGTTACCGTCATTAAACTTGCGAACAAGATAAGCCAGCTTGCGGCGGCCCATCTTCTCGACGGACTTCACCACACCGCCGCCGTTCTTCACGGTGGTGCTGAAGCCGTCAATCAGCTTGTCAACTTCCTCGTCCTCCACATCGGGGCGAACGATAAACATTACTTCATATACACGGGACATTGTTCCTCACAGTTCTCAGTTCGCAGATCTTAGTTCGTAGTTCACAGTTGGTTTCTCGCGTTTGCGGTCTCTATTCCCTGTTCCCTATTGCCTAATCCCTGCCTTCTATTCCTTCCGATTAAACTCGTTCATCGCGGCCGGCGGACCGTCGCTCAGGATGCGCCGCACCGCAGTGGAAACGCGGTCGAGCACTTCGTCGAGCACCGTCAGGTCCCGCTTACTCATGGGCGAGAGCAGATAATCTCTGCCCGGCCTTTTGCCGCCGGCAGCAATCGCTTCCGGTGGCAGATTTGGCCCTACGCCAATGCGCAAGCGCAACCACTCATCGCCGCCCAGGGCGCTTGATACGCTGCGGGCTCCGTTGTGCCCAGCCGGCGAACCGCGCTCCCTGATCTTGAAGGTTCCCAGCACCAAATCGAGCTCGTCGTAGATCACGAGAAGATCTGTTGCCGGGTCCAACTCAAGCTCCCTGAGCAGCGCGGCAACTGCAGCACCGCTCAGGTTCATATACGTCTCCGGCTTGGCCAGAACCACCGGCCTGCCTGCAATCCTGCAAGTCGCCGTCATGGCCCGGCAACGCCGGTTCTCGACTACAACGCCCTCCTGTTGAGCGATGCGGTCAATCGCCATGAATCCCGCGTTGTGCGGGGTCCATACATACTCAAGGCCGGGATTGCCGAGACCCACAATCAGGAATGGGCCTCGCCCGGTTTGTCCGGCGGGCGGCTTCTGCTCGCTGGAGGTGACGGATTCGTTCGGCTCGGCCAAGGCTTACTTCTTTGCCGGAGCCTCAGCCGTTTCGGCCTTGCCCTTCTTGATGACTTCAGGCTCAGCCGGCGCAGCAGCAGCACCTTCAGCCGGAGCAACAGCACCTGCGACCGCACCCTCCGCAGCTTCAGGAGTTGCCACCACTTCTTCACGAATGTGCACGACGTGGGCTACGGTTGCGTCTTCCGGCGTAAGGAACTTGACCTTATCCGAGTGGGGCAGGCCGTTGACGCGCAGCACCTGGTGCATGCCCAGCTCGCTCACATCCACATCGATGTGACCCGGAATATCGGCCGGCAGACACTCGACTTCCACTTCGCGGAGCACTTGGTCGAGAATGCCGCCTTCCGCCTTGACACCAATCGGCACGCCAAGCAGCTTGACGCGTACCTTGAGGTGCAGCACTTTATCCAGCGCGATGCGCTTCAGGTCGATATGAATCAGCTGGTCCTTAATGGGTTCGCGCTGCCAATCAACGATCATGGCTTTCGCGGCGGGCTGCCCGCTTACTTCCACATCGAAAATCGTGTTGCGGCCGGTCTCGGAGAACATAATCCGCGAGATCTGCTTCGGATCCAGCTCGATAGCAATCGGATCGTTGCCCGGACCATAAAGGACGGCCGGAATCTTTCCTGCGGCGCGCACACGGCGCGCGGCGTTCTTGTTGAATTTGCCCTCGCGGGGCTTGGCTACGACTAGTTCTGGCATTTCGGTTTCTCGTTTCCTTAAGATCGGGCACGGTGAAAGACAGCTTTCAGCCGTCAGCTATCAGCCTTCAGCTCGTCGTGCAGCTGCTTGCTGAATTGCTCCGCTCCCTTTGTTGGGCCGGCTTTACGCCGGCAGTTCACAGTTCTCAATTCGCAGTTCTTAGCAATACCCCAGTTCGCAGAAAACTGAGAACTGCGAACTACGAACTCAACTAAACAACGTACTCACGCTCGTTTCCATGTGGATGCTCTCGATGGCCGCGCCCAGCAGGCCGGCAATGGAGAGAACTTTAATCTTGGGCAACTTTTGTGCCGCCTCGCGCAGCGGGATGGTATCGGTGACGACCAGTTGCACCAGGCGCGAGTTGGCGATACGGTCAATAGCCGGGCCGGAAAGCACGGCGTGGCTGGCGCAGGCATATACATTGGCTGCGCCGTTGGCGTAAAGCGCGTCGACGGTCTTCACCAGCGTGCCTGCCGTGTCGATGATGTCGTCGATGATCAGGCAGGTCTGGCCTTCCACGTCGCCGACCACGTGCATCACTTCGGCCACGTTCAAGTCGGTGCGGCGTTTGTCCACGATCGCCAGCGGCGCGCCCATCTTCTGCGCGAAGAATCGTGCGCGCTCCACGCCGCCGGCGTCCGGCGAAACCACGGTCAGATTAGGCAGCGCGAGCTCGCGGAAATAACTGACCAGCACGGGACTGGCAAAGAGATGATCGACAGGAATGTTGAAGAAACCCTGAATCTGCGCGGCGTGCAAATCGACGAACAGCGCGCGATTGGCTCCCGCGGTGGTGACAAGGTCGGCGATGAGCTTTGCGCTGATGGCAACGCGCGGGCGGTCTTTGCGGTCCTGGCGCGCGTACCCATAGTAAGGCACCACCACCGTAATTCTCGCCGCCGAGGCTCGCTTGAGCGCATCGATCATAATCAAAAGCTCCACCAGGTGCTGGTCCACCGGATAGCAGGTGGGTTGCACCACAAAAACATCTACGCCGCGCACGTTCTCAAGAAGCTGGAAGTAGACTTCTCCATCGGCAAACCGCTGCAACTTGGCTTCGCCGACCTTCACTCCGATGTGCTCGCCGATCGCCTGCGCCAGCTTGGGATTTGCCGTCCCGCTGAACAGCTTGAAGCGCTTGTCCTCGCTGAGCCGGGTGGTCTTCTTGCGCTCGGGTTGCACTTGCTTTCCGTCCTTGGTTTTGGCAGCATCGGGCGTTGCGGTTTCTTTCTGCGAACCGTCGCGCGCCGCTGCGGGCTGTTTTTCCTGCTGCTTGCCTTCGACCAATGTTCCGGCTTCCATCTGAAGCACCTCCATGCTGGTTGGCTATGGCTGCGTTTCCTAAATGCCAGCTTCTAGCTTCTAGCCGCTAGCTCTTAGCTTTCTCCCGAGAGAAGCCACGAAATCTGCCTCTCACAAAGAAAAGCTAGAAGCTGGTAGCTAATAGCTAGCAGCTGCTTCTCTGGCTGGGCGACCAGGATTCGAACCTGGATAAATGCCTCCAAAGGGCATTGTCCTACCATTGAACGATCGCCCAGTAGAACTTGTCTTAACCAGCTATCGGCTTTCAGCCGTCAGCTCTCAGCTTTTCCCTGCGGGAACCGATCCTCTCGGCTCTCCCAGGATGATGCTGATAGCTAAGAGCTAAAAGCTGCCTTTCACAGCCGAGCGAGAGTCTCGCTTGCCCAACTGTCCACTGTCAACGGCTGAAAAACAAGCTGTCAGCTATCAGCCGTCAGCTTTCAGCGATTTCATTCGGAGACCAATTCGCTCAGTTCCCCCGAAGTGAAGCTGAAAGCTGAGAGCTAATAGCTAGCTCCTCACAATCATCTGCTCCCAATATGTCGTCCGCGGCAACGTTTGTGTCACATGCGCCCGAGTCCCGGGTGCCTGGCCTTCGACACGATCCTTCGCCGCTTCCGCATCTCCGCGAGTCAGGTACAACCCGAAGAGAGCCGATCCGGACCCTGACAGCGCTGCAAACAGGGCTGCCTCCGGCGTGCCGGCGGACGCAAGAATTCGCTTGATCTCTGCAAGGGAAGGATGCTGGGGAAACACAACTCGCTCGAAGTCGTTCTCAATCCAGCTCGTGATCCCGGTGCGGACAAGCCCAGACCCGTGTGTCGTCTCTTGCGGTCCGGCCAGGTCTTCTCCCACGGAGAAGACACCGGAGGAGCCTGCTCCAAACCCGCCCTCGGGAACTTCTCCCCGAAAAGCGCTGGCATAGGAACGGCTCGACTTCTCTAGTCTATCGGCACTGGCCTTTGCGGTCAATCCATTGGCGGCGCACCAGGCATCCCAGTCGCGAAAGGCTTGCGGCGTGGAGACGCCAACCTCGGGGACGGCCACCGTGCACCAGACCGGCTCAATATCCGGCAGCGGATAGACCTCCTGGCCGCGGTCGACGCCAAGGACGGTGCCGCCGATCAGAAACAACGGTACATCGGATCCGACCTGGGCGGGAAGTTGCAGATTCTGCGTGAATAAGCTCCGGAAATGACCGTCGAGTTCCTGATCGAGCCCAACCAGAGCAGCCACTGCATTGCCGGAGCCGGCGCCGAGGCCGCCTTGAACGGGTAGGCACTTGTCGATATGGATCGAAACGTCCGCCTTGGTTCCAAACTGCTCCAAAGCCAGGGAGACCATTTTCCAGGCGGTGTTGCGGCTATCGATCGGGACCCGGGAATCGTTCGAACTGATCGTCAGGCGTGTTTCGGCCGCCGGACGGGCAGCGACGGTGACAATGTCATGTATTTCAAGCGTCTGATAGACCGTGACCAGCGAGTGGAAGCCGTCGGCGCGCGGAGCCCCGAGAAACAATCCCAGGTTGATCTTGGCGTGGGAACGGACACGGGTGGGCATGCCTCACAATTGTAGAAGCCCGATTAACTCCTTCGCACTTGCGACAGCTCAAAAGCGAATTTCACCGGACTGTCGCCCAATTCACGATAATTAGATCGTCAAACACGAAGATCTGCATTTCTTGATTTCTTGAGGACCCATGCGCACTCATTCCAGCCTTCTTCTCTTCGTTGCCGCCTTCTTCGTCGTAGCACTTCTGATTCAGGGTTGTGGTGGTGGATCAAGTACCACAACGACCACAGGGCCAACCACGCCCACGGTCCAGGTCACTCCTGGCGCTTCCTCCGTCGCCGAGGGCCAGTTGCTCAGTGTGGCTGTTGCAGTCAGCGGCAGCGGTTCCACGCCCAGTGGGACGATTGCTGTGGTGAACGGGAATTACGCTTCATTCCAGACGGTTCTCAGCGGCGGCAAAGCATCGATCCAGGTTCCCGCTGCACTTTTGGCGACGGGGTCCGTTACCCTCTCCGCTTACTACACGCCCGACTTGGCCAGCTCCACCACCTACAACAGCGCGAGCGGAACAGCCGCGGTCACGGTGACGGCGGGGCCTGCCGCGCCTGTTGTGAGCACCTCTTCCGTCACTTATCCCACGGCCGGCGCGCCATTTCAGGCGGTCGTTGATAGTGCCGGTACGGTCTTTGTCGGCATTCCCAGCGGCATTCAGGTGTTTACCCCTGCCAATGGAGCACTGACACCCACGTGCACAAACTCACTTTCGTCTACGCTGCTCAGTGAGGGAGCATCCGTCGCAAATCTCAGCTTGCTTCCCAACGGAACCGACCTGGCAGCGGGCATTGGTTCAGCGGGCGCCGCGTTCTTCAACATCAACGCACTCACCAGTTGCACGGCGAGCAGCTTCGTCGTCAGCCAGGGCTCGATGGCATCGGACCAGGGAACGCTGGATGTGGAAGTCACTCCTGACGGCAAATACGCTTTTGTGTCGAACGAATATGGCGTGGTGTCGGGCGCGTCGTCTGAAGGCAATATCGGCGTGGTGCAGCTTGTATACGACGCGAATGGCAACGTAACGACCGGGTCGACTTTGCTCGGGCAAATCTCAACAGGCGGAAATGCAATCGCCGGAATGACGCTCTCGCCCGACGGCACCAGACTCTACGTCACAACCGAGATCGCTACATCGGCGTCGAACGCAGTGGGCACCAACCCGGTGCTGGTGGAATCCGATTGCGTGCAAGCCGCTGGAAGCAGCCCGCAATCGAATGGCACGCTCACGGTAATCAATGTGGCCAAAGCCGAAAGTGCACCGGGACCTTCGGCGATTCTGGCAACAGTAAACGCCGGCTGTTCGCCGGTGCGCATGGCGGAATCCAAGGACGAATCGACGCTGTGGGTTACCGCGCGCGGAGTTAACCGCGTGCTCGCCTTCAGCACCGGCATGCTCGAGTTCAACCCAGGCAATGCTCTCGTGGGTTACGCCAGCACCGGCGGTGCAGCACCGGTGGGCGTCAGGCTCTTCGACAACGACCAGTTGCTGGCTGTTGCCAACTCGAACCGCTTCGGCACGGGAACTGCTCCGAATGCGACCATTCTTTCGGCCGCCGTTCCCGCTTCAGCGAGCGTCCTGCAGACTGTGCAGACGGGTTTGTTTCCGCGCGAAATCTGGGTGGGCCCGGATGACGCAACGCTGTATCTGACAAACTACGATTCGGACACGCTTCAGGTGATCTCAACCACCGTGAATTAGAGCAGGATCGACGCAGACAAAGGCGCTGGGTCGAACTAAGAAGTCCGACCCGCACGCGAGACGAAATGTCTCTCTCAATTCCGGCGAACGCAGAGGGCGAAGATCGGCCTCAGGCTTCCTTATAGACTATGGCTCCGCAGACGGTTCCGATCACGATCTCGAAGAATGCGCCGAGGGTTGTGTATGCCGTCAGGTGGCCTGAGAAGAAGTGCGTAACCCACATCAGGGCGAAGTTCGGAAGCAGCGCGGTGAGGATCCACGTCGTGATTCCCGCATAAACCGCTGTTTTCACGCCGGGTCCGAAGCGAGGCCGAATACCGGCATAGATCCAGATCGAAACCAGCCCGATAATCAGTCCAAATCCCATGAACCAGCCAATCTGGCTCCCCGAGAACGGGTCACGTCCCCACGTGGCCAACTGGCCGTTCCACATCTTTGCCAGCAAAACGCCATCCACCCAGAAGTCCAGCAGGTTCGCGGTAATGCCTGCGACGAGGCCGCCGAGGATCAACCGCATCACATTGATCTTGCCCATGAATCCTCCTTTTCGGGGTCTTCGGGAGTATATGCACGGTCGAACGCGGTGTGCAAGACGAAATTTCAGAGCGGGATAGCCTGGGTAACGACCGAGTTCTCATTCCAAGGTCTGCCGCGCCAACAATTGCTGCCGATCATGGAACCTTGACGGCGCAATCTGCGTAGTATGCAGAGACGCAAGCTGGAGCACCTATGCACTTCATGATCTTCGGCATCGCACTCTATTTCCTCCCCGCCATTATTGCGGCCGCACGGCACACGCACAACGCCATGGGGATTCTTATGCTGAACCTCTTCCTTGGCTGGACCGGGATTGGCTGGTTCATCGCGCTTCTCATGGCAATCTGCTCTGCGCCGTATGCTGCCTGCTACTATCATCGCGGATGGTAGAAAAAGGGGCTATCGCGTTTTTCGGAAATGCTGTAAGGGGAAGCCACGACAGTAGAGTCAACGCGACCATCAGGGAGCGGTGACCTTGCTCGATCTCAAAGCTGCATTCGATTTCCGAAAACGCCGTGAGCCCTCAAAGAATCGTTGGAATTTGCGCGACTCGCTCGTGGCCGTTGCACTGTTTGCGGCGACCGCGGGAGTGATCCTGTGGCAGAACGCCCATGTGGCCGTTCTCTGGGACATCAGTTACATACTCAATACCGCCACGCGGATCGCCGGCGGGCAGATTCCGTATCGTGATTTTCCCCTCGCTCAGGCGCCGCTCACCTTCCTGGTGCAAGCCGCCATCATCCGGCTGAGCGGCCGCGTCTTCTTTCATCACGTGCTCTATGTCGCCACCGTCGGCGGCCTCAGCACCGTGCTCACCTGGCGAATCGCGCTGGAAACCCTGCGAAGGCGCGTGCCCGCAGCGTGGACCCTTTCGCTTCTTCTTGCTGCTCCACTCATTTTCTTGAGCGTTTATTCGATCATGCCCAATCCCGAATACGACTCCGATTGCGCATTCTCGATCCTGATAGCGGTTTGGGCTTTGCAGCGGATCGCGCGCCCGATTGGGGAGCACGCTGGCGCCGCCGGGCAACTAACACGCGGATTTGCTGCCGGCGTCCTGCTTTGCGTGCCTCTTTTCTTCAAGCAGAATATGGGTCTGCCGTTTTTGCTTGTCAGCGTGTTCGCAATTCTGCTCGTGCTGGTGGCAACTTTGCTTCCCAACTGGTCGAATCGGGCAGCCCGCGAGTTCGGGCCGCTGCCTGCGCTCGGCGCTTTGGCTGGTGTGTGCGTCACATTGTGCGGAAGCGTCTTCGCGCTTCACTACACGACGGGTCTTCACAACTACCTGCGCTGGACGATCAAGTATGCCGGGCAACGCCGCCTGCCGGGGCTTGACGACATGGCCGGCGTCTACTGGTATCCCGCGGTCATCTGGATGCTGCCGTGCGCGATTGCGGGGCTCGTCATTCTGCGCACTCCATTGGGGAAAAAACTGTGGGCGCAGGTTTTGGCTCTCCTCCTGTTCGCAGCGCCGTTTCTCTTCGGCGTGGTCGCGCTCATCCTCTACGACGATGCCGATTCGCGCGGAGACAGTTTCCTGATGATCTGGCCGGTGCTGCTGTTGCTGGCGACGGCGTTGGCGCTGGTGAATCTTGTTCGCATCGGCCGCGAGCCTTCACTGCGCGCTCTGCTTCCGCTCATTCTGCTCGCCGCCATCAATGGAACCATGATGTCGCAGCAGCTTTGGGGATCGACGTACGGCATCTGGCCCCTGCTCGTGTTGCTGCTGGCTGAGATGCTTGTCTCTCTCGATCGATTCCTTCATTGGGCGGATGCGTCGCGCCGTCTCACGCCCGCGCTCGCCGCTTTGGTCTCGGCCGCGATGCTGGTTTGCGGCGGATTCTACTCGACGAGCGAAGAGCGACTGTCATACGCGCAGTTCCCCGATGGTCCTGCCGTGCATTCCGCATTCCCAGCCCTCGCCGGCATGTCCACGCCGGGGCCGTTTTTACCGGAGTTCGACGAGCTCATGCGCTACGCCCAGGCAAACATTCCCTTCAACGATGGCATCGTGTTGATGCTTGGTGAAGATCCGTTCTTTTTTGCCACGGGGCGCCCGCAGCGGTTCCCGACGACCATCTGGGATCACACGTGCCTTCCGTATTCGCCCGCGCAGATTGCTTCCCTGGCGCAATCGCTCAATATGCGCTGGCTGATTGTGAAAACCGATCCGCAACTCAACGAAGATCCCACACCCGATCGCGCGGAGACGATAAGTCTGCTCAGGAAGGAGTTCACACTGGCGGCACATTTGCAGGGGTACGACGTGTATCGGGCTGCACCAGCGAGTTAGCGAGTCAGCATGTGGGCGAGTCGGCCTTATGCACGAGCCAGATGCTCGTTACGCTTTCTTCCCCGCTTTGCCCGACTTCTTCAGCTGCTCCCAGTCTTTTTCCGTCTGCTCGGCATAGCAAACACCGAAGTCTCCCAGCGCTTTTGCAAACGGCTCGCCGTTGCCGATGTAACCCATGATTACCTGCGGGTCGCCGGAGCGGGCATGGCCGCGTGCGAGCAGTTCTCCGCAGACTTCGCCGTACGCCTTCAGATTGGCGCCGGCCAGGTCCTCAATTTCGATCGAACCTTTGTGGTCGTTGAGCTGGCGGACGAGATACTGCCGCGAGCCGATGTGTGTCCAGCCCAGAAACGGATCGGTCTGGATCTGCATGGCGCGCTGGCCCTCGGCTACGCGCTGGCCGTTGTGCGCCGGGGGATGCGCATCGGGCAGATAGGGCGCGTAGGCCGACGCCGTTTCTTCCTTGATCTGCAAAAACAGCGGATCGCGCGGGCCGTTGCCTTCCATGTAGATGACGTAGTCGCGCAAACCCACGCTGCCGGTTCCGACCACTTTGAATGCGACATCGATGGGCCGGTAAAACGAGAGCAGATGCTGCCGCTGCGGTTCTAGCATCTGGCGATAGGGTCCGAGCGAGGCCACCACCGCGGCAGCGCGCGAGCCGGTGACGCGGGTAAGCATTGGCTTTGCTTCCTTGAAGCGGCGCGGCGCATTGGGCTTGTCAGAAGTCGTGCGCGTCAGGCTCTCAAGCGTGTGCTGCGGCGTGGCGCGCTCGGCCTTTGAGAGCGCATCGTGTACGGGTTGAGCCACATCGATGCGATGGACGAGGAACTTGCCAACTTCAATGTGCGGCATGCGCGAAAACTCGCGCATCTGCTCGACGTAGCGCGTGACACAAGCTTCAACTGCCTTGCGTGCCGACGAATCCTTGTGGGCTGCGGCACGGCCGGCCAGCACCAGCGACGCGGCCATGCGCTTCAGGTCCCACTCGAACGGGCCGTGAATCGTCTCATCGAAATCGTTGATGTCGAAGACAAGGCGACCGTCGGGCGCGGCGTAGGCGCCAAGGTTGCGCACGTGCGCATCGCCGCAGAGCTGGCTGACGATGCCGGTGGAGGGCAATTGCGCAAGGTCGGCAGCCATCACCGGAGCAGCGCCGCGAAAATATCCGAATGGCGATTCGGCCATCAGCTGGTACTTCAGTCGAACCAGCTCCGGCACGCGGCCGCGCATTGAGCGGTCCATCAGCGCCAGCGCTGAAGTGCGTCGCGACTTGCAATCCAGTTCGCAGTGCTGGTGGCGGCCCACCTGCTTGCGGCGCGAATGTCCGAGCGCGCGACGGTCTTGCGGAGCTACCCAGTGCATATCGGTCGCTCCCGAGTATAGCAACTCAAGAAGCGGAGCGCGGAGGCATGACGAAAATGGTGAGCCACGCGTGAGCCGCAACGCGACGGGTTTACACTGTCTTTCTCAGGCCCCGGCACCTTCGCTCGCCTAGCTCGCCACGCCGGAATCCCGTCGCATGAGGAGCTTCATTTGTCTCGATTCCCCGGCTTTCTTTTCTCTGGCTTTCTCATTCTGAGCTCCGTTTCCTTGTCGCAGCAGCCTGGGTCTGCCACCGGTAGCTCCGCGCCGGCAACACCAGCTTCACAAGGGAAAACCCTTACCGTACAGACAATCTTTGGACACGGACCGCTGATTGGGAATCCGCCCGGCGAACTCACCTGGTCGCCTGACGGCAAACACCTGACCTATCTCGAGGGTGGAGAACTGATGGACGTAGATCCAGCGACTGGCCGGATTCACGTTCTGGTAAGCCGCGACAAGATGGCTCAGTTGCATGGCGGCGCCATCTCAGAGCGCGACCGCGACCACCGCGAACGCTACGGCATGGCGGCCTACATATGGGCGCCCGACTCCGCGCACATTCTCTTCGATGCCAACGGCCATCTGTGGCTCTACGACCTGCACAACGGCACAGGAGTTGAAGCCGGCTTTGCTGGAGCAGCCTCGGGCGAGGATCCGAAGCTCTCGCCAGACGCATCGACAATCTCCTTTATCCGCGACCACGGTTTGTCGGTGGTGCGATTGCACGATCCTGGGGAGCCAACCATGCCGCTGGTCTCCACGCCCGCTCCGTCAGCCGCGGACGGGCAGGTCTTTCTCAATGGAGAAGTGGACTGGGTGTACGAAGAGGAACTCGATGTGCGCAGCAACTACTTCTGGTCGCCTGACTCGAACAATGTGGCGTACCTGCAGATGAATGAGACCCAGGTGCCGCTCTACCCCATCACCGACTGGATTCCGGTGCACGCTTTGGTCGATGGGCAGCGCTATCCGCAGCCCGGCGACCCCAACCCCGATGTGCATCTCGGCATAGTGAATGCAAAGGGCGGCAGAACGACATGGGTCAGGCTGCCCATCCACCAGGGCGACGACTACATTCCGCGCTTCGGCTGGGTCGACAACAAGACTGTGTGGGTCGAGACGCTCGCGCGCGATCACAAGCATCGCACGATTTATTTTGCCGACCTCGGCGATGGCGATGCGCGGCCGATGCTCGAAGTCAGCGACGACAAGTTTCTCGACGAGAACTACGACGTGAGCGTGGACGGCGGCGCCATCGTTCTCACGCAATGGAGCGATGGGCACAACCACATCTACCTCTACAGCTACGACCAGGCGAAGCCGCTCTCGGCCGATGCCAAGCTCGCGCGCCAGTTGACCAAAGGCGATTTCGAAGTGGGCAAAGTCTACCGTGTCGATGCCGCGCACAAGATCGTGGACTATGCGTCCAGTGAAGGCAATCCGCTCGATCGGCAGATCTGGCAGGTCACGTTCGACGGTGAACGCCGTCAGTTATCCAGTGGTCCGGGGGTTCACCAGGCCACTTTCTCGCCCGACGGCAGCGTATTTACAGACGAGGTCTCAACGCGCACGGAACCGCCCGCGCTCAAGCTTTGCCACGCCCCTGCCGCGGAGGGTGCGGCTGCTGCCTGCCGCGTGTTTTGGGAGTCGCACACGCTCGATGCCTATCATCTGCACCCGCCAGAACAGCTTGAGGCGAAAGCGAAGGATGGTACTACGCTCTATGCCACGCTGCTTTTGCCTGCGGGCTCGCAGGGTTCGGCCACCGTGCCACTCATAGTGAATCCATACGGCGGACCTGGCGAAATGCAGATAGCTGACTCCTGGCGAAACGACATTCTCTTCGATGAGCTGCTGGCGCAACATGGCTTCGCCGTTCTCCACGCCGACAATCGCGGCATGGCCTGGCAGGGACGCGACTTTGAGCAGGCTGCGTATCGAAACTTCGGACCGGTTCAGCTGGAAGATCAGGTGGCCGTCGTGGACGCGGCGCTGGCGAAGTTTCCGCAGCTCGATCCCAAGCGCCTTGGCTGGTGGGGTTGGAGCTGGGGAGGCACATTCACTCTCTACGCGATGACGCACTCCGATCGTTTTCGCGCCGGCGTCGCGGTAGCTCCGGTCACCGATTGGCGCAACTACGACTCGATCTACACCGAGAGGTACCTCGGCCTGCCGACTGAAAACTCATCGGAATACCACGACTTTTCCGTGGTCAACTCCGCGACGGATTTGAAAGGGCGCCTGCTCATTGTGCACGGGACCGGCGACGACAATGTGCACTTTGAAAACACTGTGCAGTTTGTGCAGAAGCTGATTGATGCGGGCATTCCCTACGACTTGCAGATCTTCCCGCGCAAAACCCACTCACTTGATGGGCCCGAAGCACGCACGGAGCTGTTCAACCGGATCCTTGCGCAGTTTGAAATGTACCTGAAGCCCGATGCAGCAGGCGCTGCCGGGCAATAAAAAGAAAAGAAATCGCTTAGGGATGTCGTGAGGCTTGTGAGTCAGATGCGGGAGGCGCGCGCCTATACTTCGTGACGATTGAAGAACTCGTCCTTTTCCCGCCCGCCGCAGTGCGTGCAGCCCAGGCAGGAAACCAGCAACACGGCCACGCCTACCGTGACCATCACGGCAAGAACACTGCCATTTGCCGCGATCCAATGCATAAGGTGCTGCATCATTAGCTCCTAACCCTTCCTGGGGGTGGATGGGCACGGGTGATGGTTGAAGTTTACAGCAGTCCTGTCATTTTGACGTCATCTTCGTCTACCGAGTTTCTGTGGCAAAGCTCCTTTGGTAATAATTCTTTCCGGTTTTTCGCCGATTTTCGTTGCCTTAAAGAGAAGAAAAGGCGAAAATATTCTTAACCATGGCTACCGGTCCCAATCCGGGACTTTCACCCATTCCCGAGGAGTGGCCAGAGGAGCTGGCCGCCATTTCGGCTGGTGACGGGCCTGCCGCGAAACCAGAAGAAAACGGACCCTCCGTCAACTGGCTCTTCGTTGACCTGAACTCCTACTTTGCCAGCGTGGAGCAGGAGGTGCGGCCCGAGCTGCGCGGCCGGCCCGTGGGCGTGGTGCCGATGATGGCCGACACCACCTGCTGCATCGCCGCCAGCTACGAGGCCAAGGCCTTCGGCGTCAAGACCGGGACCATCGTGGCCGACGCCAAGCGCATGTGCCCCGACATTGTTCTCGTCGAGGCCCGCCACGAGATCTACGTCGACTATCACCATCGCGTTGTTGAAGCCGTGGAGAGTTGCGTGCCTGTGACTGCGGTCTGTTCGATCGATGAGATGGCCTGCCGCCTGATCGGTCGCGAACGGCCTTTGCTCAATGCGATCGACCTCGGCGTGCGCGTAAAGGCGGCAATCCGGGAGCACGCCGGCGAATCGCTGCGCTGCTCGGTCGGGTTGGCCACGAATCGCTACCTGGCCAAGATCGCCAGCGACATGGAAAAGCCGGACGGCCTGGTTGCGCTGACGCTCGATATTCTGCCCGAGGCGTTGCACCACCTCACGCTGCGCGATCTGCCTGGCATCGGCGCACGAACGGAAAAGCGGCTCAACGAAAAAGGCATCCGCACGATGGATGACTTGCTGGCGCTCGATCGCGAGCACGCCGGCGATATCTGGGGATCGGTGTGGGGCGAGCGGCTCTTCCATTGGCTGCGCGGCGAAGACTTCGATCGCGTGGAAGCCGATTACCAGAAATCCATCAGCCACTCGCATGTGCTGGCGCCCGAGATGCGCACTGCGGAAAAAGCCTGGGCCGTCGCGCACAAGCTGCTGCACAAGGCGGCGATGCGGCTGCGCGCGGCGGGGCTGTGGGCCAGCAACATCGGTCTCGCCATCGGCTTCGCTGTTCCGCGCGGCGAAAACATGCCGGTGAGCCGCTTCGGCGTGCCGGCCCGCGGCTGGCGCAGCGAGATCAAGCTTGCCGAGTGCCAGGACAACCAGACGCTCATTGCCGCGCTACGCAGGCTGTGGGAGTCGCGACCGTCAGGCGCGCAGTACGACCATCCTTACTTCATCGGTGTCCAGCTCAACAACCTTGTCCCCGACCGGCTGCACACGCTCGCGCTCTTCGACGGCCTCGAAGAAGAGCAAAGCCGCACGCGCCTGAACGCAACGATGGATCAGATCAACGACAAATACGGCATGAGCACGCTGGGGCCCGCGGCGATGTTGACCGCGTACAAGGCCGCACCGACGCGGATTGCGTTCAACAGCATTCCGGATCTGTTCTGAAACAGGGACAACCCTCCCGGAGGGAGGGCCGAGAATAGCCCAGGCCGGAGTCTGCCGCAAGGCAGACGACGCCCTGGGAAACCTGGTGCAATGCACCGGGCGTCCCGTAGGGCCGCCCGAATCTCATCCCCAAACGTAGCGTGGGTCGTATTCGATCCGATGTTTTTTTAGAAATGCGATGAATTCCGATTGAAAATCGTGCTTCCGATGGTGCTCTTGCTGCCTCGCGACGTACGCGAGCGTTGTCTCGACCTGCGCCCACCCGATGGAGAAGGCTCCATATCCCTCCTGCCATTCGAAGCCTGCAATCCCGCAAGTTTCGCGCATCCAGTGCGAAGACTGGCTCTTGATCTCTCTCATCGCTTAGGCGATCGGAAGAGAAGATGGCAACGACAAAAGCAGGTGAACATGGTCTTCGCTCCCACCCAAGCCGAGAGCAGTCATTTCGCGCTTGCGAGCGATTCCACCCATGTAGGCCCATAGTCATGGCTGGATCTCTGCGGTGATGATGTTGCGTCGCTCTTTGGTGGAAAAGACGCAGTGGAAGAGCGAACAGCAGTAGGTGTGAGACATGAAGGAATCCTACGCCGAAACGGCGGCTTGGAAGGATTTCGACCGGCCCTCCGGGGCGGGCGCGACCTATTGCCATGGCTTCCCAGGGCTCAGTCCGCTCTCCCACCCCAACGAGCAAGAATCGCTCGTCGGGGACCCCGGTGTCGCGGACTTCGGCCTGGGCTATTCTCGTTCCGTCCCTCCGGGACGGGGTCGTCGCGCGTAATTCGCTATCCGTGGAATCCTCAGTGTGGAGAGGATGCAAGCGCATGCGGATTCAATTTGCCGATGCGGCCGTTCGGTCCGACGACGAAAGGCAGCGAGAGCGCATTCCAATTGCGGTCGGCGTCAGGCGCTTCATGCAGTCCGGTATCGGGATGCACCGCGCGCCAGCTCTTTCCATCATCCGTAGAAATGTCGGTGCCGTTGGGACCGACGGTGATCCAGGTTTTGACGGCGGCGTCGTAAGCTACGGCAGAGCGGTAGCCGTGAGGCGGGGTGGTCGCGAGTTTCCAGGACAGCCCGCCATCGGATGAGCACGCGGCAGCTCGGGTTGTATCGTCGGGTTTCTTATAGTCGCCGCCGACTGCGACGCCAACCAAGTCGCTCCTGAAGTCAAATGAGAAGATGCCCGCAGTTTCGCTGTTCTGAGACATCGGTGTCTCAACTCGCGAGCTCTCCTCTCTGCAAGGCTCGCAGGTTGGAGTGCTTTCGTCCCGAACGATCGAGATGTATGAGCGTGTTGCAGTACCTGAGGCAAATCGAAATGCGTATTTCCACGTTGGATCGAGTTGTGGGGTCCGCGCCAATTGAAGGACCGAATTGCTCGCAGCGAATGATCCCTCTCCCAGCTCACCCTTGCTTCTTACCTGATAGCTAAGTTCGAGTTCTCGCTCTTCCCATCCTTCGTTCCATTCCCAAATTCGCAATTGACCGTTAACTGAATCGCCAAGGATAAGCGCACGATCGGCTCCGCCTCGGCCACTCGTTGGAAATTCAGGATCGCCTGCTTGCACCGCATCCCAAAACCCATCCTTATCGGGATTCGTGAACACCAGCTTCCACGTCTGGCAGCCGTCGGTCGTCTTGTAGAGCCGCGAAAGATCGCCTTTGCCGCTCGACATCACGATCGCTGTGTTCGCGTCGAAGGCCTGGATGCCGCGAAAATCGAGGTGCTCCGCGCCGGGCGGAATCGTGCACGCCTGCCACAAATAGCCTCCGTCCTCCGTCCGCAGCACCGTGCCGTTCGTCCCCGAGGCCCACGCCACGCCTCCGCCCACGTTGTGAATGCCGCGCAGATCGGCGGTGGTATGCGAGTCCTCGAGATCCCACTGCGCGCGGGCCAAGCCGCAAAAACTCAGCAGCAATCCAAGCAATAATGCACCCCATCGCATACCGAACAGTGTAGGCCCGAGTAGCGCCGATCTCCAGATCGGGGTCCCCAGCGACAGGTCTTCGTCGCTGGGGTGATAGATCGGCTGTCGTGCGAACCTCCAGGTCCGCACAAACACGAAGCCGGCGTGGACGCCGGCGTGGCAGCCGGACTGGAGTCCGGCGCTACAAGTCACGGGCAGCCGCGCCCCTTGAACTTTTCCGCCGCAATTTCGTAACTCTTTGCATCCCACGCCGCACTCCCCTGCGGATAGAGAGGTAGCAGCGAGCTTTATGACCGGACCCTGGAAGCCCGACTTAGAAGATCTCTTGGACGAGCACCAGTCGATGGTCTTCTCGCTGGCGTTGCGTATGACGGGAGATCGCGGATTGGCCGAAGAGATCGCGCAGGATGTCTTCCTCGAGCTTGACAGGAATCTGCGCAAGATCGAAAGCCCGCTGCACGCCTGCCACTGGCTGCGCCGGGTAACCATGAGCCGGTCGGCCGACGCGCTGCGGCGCAGGCGGGTGCGCAGCATGGATATGTGGGTGGAGATTGACGAGCATCACGGCGCAATTTTTGGAGAACGGCCAAACCCGCTGGGCTCCCGCATCGAAAGCCTTCTGGCCACGCTGCCCGAGTCGCAACGCGCGGTGCTGGTTCTCCGCTACCAGGAGGATCTTACGCCGGACGAAATTGCCGCCACGCTCGATGCTCCGCTGGCAACAGTGAAGAGCCAGTTGCAGCGCGGATTGAAGCTGCTGCGCGCCAAGGCCGCAACCCATTTGAAGGAGTATGTGCGTGGAGCCTGAGTCGATGGACGATCTTGAACCAATGGACGATTTTGAACGCGAACTGCAGCTGGCGATGCGCCGCAGGCCCGCACCTCCCCAGCTGAAGAGCAAGGTGATCAACGAGCTTTGGGAGAACGCGCACCGGGCAAGCCACCGCATGGTCTGGTTCGAGCGGATCGCTGCCACATTTGTGCTGGCCGGCGTGGTGAGTGGTGCGGTGCTCTGGCGGAACGCCGAGGAGCGGCAGCGTGGCGCGGAAGCCAGGCAGCAGGTTTTTACTGCGCTGCGCATCACCAACCGCGCTCTTGAAGAGATGAATGCGCAGTTGCAGGCGCGCGGACGCAATGCTCAGTGAAAGGCCGTATGGCCAAGCAAAGGAATGAAGCAAAGATCGCGGCAGGAACAGGAGAAATGACAATGAAAAACAGAACGATCGCATTTGTATTAGGGGTTGCGGCGTTGACCATTTCCGCACTGGCCTTGCCCACCGTTTCTGAAATTGCCTTCGCGCAGGCGCCGGCGGCCTCGCCGCTGCTTTTGCCGCCGCAGGTGGAGAAAGACCTGGCTGCGAAGGCAAGCAACGCGACGGAAGTGACGCTGAACAAGGACATGCTCGGCTTCGCTTCCAAGTTTATGGACGGCAAAGACAAGGACCAGGCCGCGGTGAGCAACTTGATCCAGGGACTCGACGGCATCTACGTCCGCGATTACGAGTTCGACAAAGAAGGCGAGTACTCGATGGAGGATATCCAAAAGCTGCGCCAGGCCTTCGAAACTCCGGAGTGGACGCCGATGGTGCGCGATGTCGAGCGCAAGGGCGCGGAAATCAACGACGTGATGGTGAAGATGGTGAACGGCGAGACGAAGGGCATGTTCATTTTCTCGGCCGAGCCCAAGGAGCTCTCCATCGTGCTGATCCTCGGGAACATCCGCCTCGACCAGCTGAGCGAGTTAAAGGGGATTGGCGGCCTGTCCGCGCTGGGAGACGTGGAGAAAAACACCAAGGGCAAAGACAAGGATAAGGACAAGCCCAAAGACAAAGGTGGTGACCAATGAAGCGGCAATTCTTCATTCCACTCGGGTGCGCGGCGTTGCTCTTGCTCATTGTGGTGCCGTGGATCGCTCATGCAGCAGGCGCGGGGGGCGGCGGATTTGACGGCGTAGTGAGCTCCATCGAGCACCGCTACGATGTGCGCGCAACGCGCATTCCGTGCATGGGAATTGCCAGCCTGGTTGCAGGCGCAGTCACGCACGGCGGCGTTGCCGGTGTTCACGTTGCCGAGTTCGAGCACTTCGACAAATCGGCTGATGGCGAGGAATTGAATCGCATTGCCGAAGAGAAACTCGGCCAGGGATGGCAGCGGATCATTCGCGAGACCAGCCGCCACGGCAACGAGCAGACGCTGATCTTCGCGCGCAGTGAGGGCAAGCGCATGGCGCTCTTCATTCTCGATCTCGAGGGCAACGAGATGGACGTGGTGCAGGTCTCAGTCGATCCCGACAACCTGAACAAGACGATCGGCAAATACGATCATGCCAATCACAACAGCGATCGCGACGAAGACCAGGAATCCGATTGATGCCTTCCACGTGAGCTACTGCGCTGGCCCGCGCGTCATCAGGTCCACGAAATCTCTCTGAAAGCGCGCCAGGTCCAGATCCATCTGCGCGTGCACGAGTCGCACGCCGGTCTGCGGCTTCAGCTTTTCCGGCCAGGTGAGAGTGTCGCCGTAGCTGGGACCGTGGCTCAGGTCCACGTCCATATAAAGGATCTCTTCTTTGGAAATGATCGCCGGATCAAGCCACGCGCACGCTTCGAGCTCATCCCACATGTACGACTGTGGCTTGCTCCACGCGGCGATGTAACGCGCCGCGGGCGCCGGTGACTCCGCGATGGCGTCGAGCATCTGCTGCGTGAACGGCGCCTTGAGCGAGATGTCGGTGGTGGTCACGTCGATGTGCGGCCAGTCGGCGTGAAGCACAATGTGCGCAGCCTCGGGATCGAACCAGAAGTTGAACTCGTGGCGCGGGCTGGTGGCAAATTCGGGATCGCTGGTTTGAGGATTCAAGCTGCTGCCCATGATCACGATGCCCTTGGTGAGCGACGCGAATTCGGGATCGATTGAGACAGCGAGCGCAATGTTGGTCAACGGGCCCGCTGCATAAATCGTCACCTGATGCGGGTGCGCGCGCACCTGGCGAATGAGAAAATGCACGGCATCTTCATCGAGGGGCTTGGATGTCGGAAGACCCTCGGGCATGGGCGGAATCTCGTACGGGCCGTGCGGCTCGAGCCGTGCCGGATTCGACGGAGTGACGCCGGTTTCGTTGTCATTGATCGTCGGCGCGATTCGTCCCCAGGCGCCAAGCCAGATCACCTTGCCGTCGATCGCCGCTTCAATGCGCGTTTGTTCCTGCGTGCGGACGAGGGGAAAAACTGCGCCCTTTGCCACGGGCACATCGCCATGGCCGGTCAGCTCGAGCATGCGCAGCGTGTGCAGTGTCTCTTCATCGCGCCAGGCGTCGCCGGTCACAATCGTGATGCCCAATACCTGCACGTCGGGCGATTGCAGCAGCGCGAGCATGGCCATCTGGTCGGAGCCTCCGGGACCGGAGCCGTCCTGATCGATAATCACCATGCGCTTTTGCGCCGGACACAAAATTGCGCAGCCCGCCAGCAACAACGATGCAACAAGTTTCCTCATAGATGGGTATTTTTGCATAGCGACGCCGCTCGATCAGAGAAGACTCAAACTCTTCGATTGGAATTCAGTGCGAACTACGAACCTTGAACTTTTCGGCTTACCGCCGCCCGAATCCGCGCGGTTTGAACTGCGGCGTCACCGGCAGATCGGTTTTGCCCTCGGGATAGACCACGAGAAAACGGTTCGGCCCCTCACCCATGCTGGCGGTTTCAATGCCTTGCAGCGACCGGCAAGCCAGATGCAGCAACCGCCGCTCGCGGCTGTTCATGGGTGGAAAGCTGTAGGGCATGCCCGACTGGCGGACTTTTTCGGCGGCCGTTTCCGCGGCCATCTTCAGTTCGTTGGCGCGAAGCGCCTTGAAGTTGGCGGCGTCAAAGCTGACCAGGTCGTGTTCATGATGTTCGAGCCGCAGCATCTGGGCGGCCAGGGTCTCCATCGCGCGCAGCAGCTCGCCGTTGTGCTGCACCACCAATGGCACATCGGGCCCAGCCAGTTCGATGTAGATCTGGCGCGCTTCAATTCCCTGCGGATCGCGAGCGCCGTCGCCGGCCGTGATGCGGTACTTGAGGCGGAGCCCGCCCAATTTGTTCAGGGTATTCAGAAATCCCGCTATCTTCTGCGCGGCCAGCTGCAAATCGTCAATCGGCATAACAGTAAAGTATCGCAGAGTGGAGCGGGGTGGGCGGCCGAAGGGCGAAAGAAAGTTGCATCGAAATCCGCCCTCTCGCAACACCGTCCGCCCCTGAAGCGCGGACAGGACCTGACTCTGCATTCGCCCACCGGATGCTACCTTGAATCTGGAACTTCTTACGAATTGACGTCAGGCTCTTCCTCCGGATGCGCTGCCTTTTTCGCTTTCTGATGCTGTTGATTGGCGCGGGTGCGGCAATGGCTCACGCGCAGGGTGGTCCGCCGTTTATTACCGATGATCCGGGCACGCCGGGCAATCGCAACTGGGAGATCAACTTCGGGTGGATCGGCGATCATAATCCCGGCCAATCGTATTACGAGATCCCCGACGTCGACATGAATTATGGTTTTGGCGATCGCATACAGCTGAAATACGAGCTGCCGCTGGCAGCCGGCACAGACACGAGCGGAGGCACCGGCTTCGGCCTTGGCGAGTCTCTCCTCGGCGTCAAGTGGCGCTATTTTGAATACCACAAGCCGGGAGAACCGAAAAGCGACGACAACCTGCTCTACTCGCTCGGCACCTATCCGCAGGCCTCCATCAACAACCCCACTAGCAGCGTGCGCCGCGGCATCGTCGTGCCCGGACCGCAGTATTACTTGCCGATTGAAGCAACGGCGCAGTTCGGACCCGTTGCGCTGAACGGCGAAGTGGGCAGGTGGTTCGGCAATAAGCATCAGCCGAGCCAGTGGGGCCGGGGCTTGATTGTGGGCCACCAGTTCAACGAACGCACCGAGCTTTACACCGAGCTCTACGATCTGCAGGACGCTAACCGCATCGACAACCTGCCCAAGCAGCGGGAGTTGACGCTCGATTTCGGTGGACGTCAGTCGCTCGACAAGGCCAATCATGTCCGGTTGCTGTTCATGGGCGGTCGCGCCATCCAGGATGTGACCCGCACCAACGGCGAGCCCAGCTGGATCGCCTATCTCGGCATTCAGCTTCTGCTGGGGCCGAAGGAAAAGGACAAGGAAGCACCGGCGGCGAGCAATCCCGCAGCCGGCCCGCCGCGCTGAGTTTTTGCCGCTCGTGCTGCGTGGGACAATAAAGCCATGCCGCCCTCCAATCCCCTTCGTCTTACCGCTGCTGAAGCCCGCGCCCTGGGCTCACTCATGGAAAAGGAAGTGACGACGCCGGAGTACTATCCGCTCTCGCTCAACGCGCTTATCAATGCATGCAATCAGCGCTCAAATCGCGAACCGGTAATGAACCTGGACGAAGACGACGTGCGCCAGGCGCTTCATGGCCTCGAAGATAAAGGGCTCGCGGGTCGCGCGCGATCATCTGAAGGGCGCGTGACGAAATACGAACACTGGCTCGGCGAAGCGTTCAATTTCAGCCGCGCCGAAGCCGCGCTGGTCTGCGTGCTGCTGTTACGCGGGCCGCAAACTCCCGGCGAATTGCGCGGCCGTTGCGAGCGCATGCACCTTTTCGAAGAGATTGCAGATGTGCTTGCGGGAATCCAGAAGCTGATGGAACGGGAGCCTTCGCTCGCCGCCGTGCTGCCTCGGCAGCCGGGCACAAAAGAGTCGCGCTATGCACATCTGCTTTCGGGTCCTGTGGAATCGATTGCGATTCCCACCGCAGAAGCATCCGGCTCGAGCGAAGATTCCGCCCAGGCCGAGCGCGTCTCACAGCTTGAGGTGACGGTCGCCGAATTGAAGCTGGAGATTGCCGGGTTGCGCAGCAAGATCGAGAGCCTCATAGGCTAGTAATGGTGACTGTGGACGACTTTATGCCGGTGAAAGAATATTCCACACACCAGCAAGCCCAACAGCAAAAAAGTGATCGCTGCAATGAGGGTGTCTGCCGTGAAATGCACCAGAGACGGAATCGCGAAACTCAGATGGCCTTTATTCGCATGGTAGGAGCGCAACATCCCGCCGAGGATCGCCAACGATGGTAACGCGAACACCAGCGTGCGCCGCTGCGCCGGATCCACGGGTTCGGCGACCGGAGCGGCCATCGGTTCAGTCGTGCGATACCAGTGAACGACCCAGATCGCAATGACCACAAGACCGAAGACACTGCTCGCATACTCCAGCACCTTGAACATCGGCATCACCCCGGTGGGGAGCAAGACCACCGTTCGCAGGAATGCCCAGTTCTGGTAAATCCATGAGTCCCGGTGCGTGAACGCGTCCCACAGCAGATGCGTCGCTATCCCGATCAGGGTGGAAAGAACGATCAACGAAAAGCGCTCGACGGGCCAGAAGCGAAATTCCGTCACGCTTGTTTTGAATCTCCGTCGGGAGCCGACCGGAAAAAACAGCAGGATCGGCTGCTTGAGGAATGCGTGAAACAACCACAGCCCAATCAACGCCAGAGGCAGGTCAAGGAGAAACATGCCGGGGAAGGTGTGCGAGTAGAACATGCGCGGAGACAAGGAGAGCAGGTAGGCGAAATCTGGTACGAAACATCCGGTGATAAGCGCCGACATGACAAAAGGCGTGCGCCGGAATGGAATGACGGCGGCCGCATGGGAAAGCGTGAAGGGCATCAATCAAAGTATCTCCTGCGCCATGGAGCGAGGCGAAGCAAACCGGCCGATTGCCTGCGGTTGCCGGGAGTCAGGAACGCGGGGTAGTATTCCACTGGAAAGGTTTACAGGAGGATCCCCAATGCGTCTTTTGGCCGCCGTTTCAGCCGCAATTCTTGCCCTTAGCCCGCTTGCCGCGGTCTCGCAAAAACCCGCACCGAAGTCCGCCCCATCGCGGGTCGCTCAGACGCCGCCCATGGGCTGGAACAGCTGGAACTTCTTTGCTGGCCGCGTCACCGATAAGGACATTCGCGACGCCGCCGACCAGCTTGTGGCCACCGGGATGAAAGATGCCGGCTATGTATACGTAAACATCGACGATACCTGGGAAGGGGATCGCGACGCCAACGGCGTGCTGCATTCCAACTCCAAGTTCCCCGACATGAAAGCGCTTGCCGACTACGTGCACTCCAAGGGTCTGAAATTGGGAATTTACTCATCGCCCGGGCCGCTTACCTGCGCCCGCTATGCCGCATCGCTCGATCACGAAGTGCAGGACGCGCAGCTTTATGCCTCGTGGGGTGTCGACTACCTGAAGTACGACCTGTGCAGCTTCCGTGAAGCCGTGATGACCGCCAAAGCGCCCGACGATAAGGCCGCGCAGATGAAGATGATGATCGCGGCCTACGACAAGATGAACAAGGCGCTCAAATCCACCGGCCGTCCGATCGTCTACTCCTTTTGCCAATACGGCTGGGATGCTGTGTGGGAGTGGGGTCCCTCGGTCGGCGCAAACCTGTGGCGCACGACAGGCGACATCCAGGCTAACTGGGACAGCATTTACACCATTCTGAATGAGCAGGCGGGGTTGGCGAAATACGCCGGGCCGGGCCACTGGAATGACCCCGACATGCTCGAAGTGGGGAATGGCCAGCCGGCAGGGTCCGACAGGCATATCCGCTATCTGACGCCGGCCGAGAACCGCACGCACTTCTCCATGTGGGCCATGCTGGCCGCGCCGCTGCTCGCCGGAAACGACTTGCCCAACATGACGCCCGAGGTCAAGGCGATCCTGACGAATAAGGACGTGATCGCCATCGACCAGGACCGGCTGGGCAGGGAAAGCACGCGCGCTTATTCCGACGGCGAGCTCGACGTATGGACGCGGGAATTATCGGGCGGTGCGAAGGCCATCGCCGTCATTAACGCCGGTTCCGACCGCTACTCGACGCATCCGTTTCATCTGAGCCTGGCCCGACTCGGCCTGCACGGCCCGCAGAAGGGCAAAGATCTCTGGACGGGCAAAGAGATCACGCTCACTGACAACATGCCGCTGGAGATTCCGAGCCACGACATCCTGCTGGTAAGGATTGCCAAGCCGAAATAGATTCCGAGAGCGGAATCACTCCACCTGCCCCAGACACACAGCAAACCATCCCCGCTCATCGGTCCAGTTTGCGGCGGGCGTGAATCCGGCTTCTTCGAGCATCTCGTCTGCCTGGCCCGGCCGGTACTTGTAGCTGTTCTCAGTATGGATAGTCTCGCCGCACGCGAAATCAATCGCCAGATCGAGCCCGCCAAGACTCACCTGCTGCGCGACGCGGCTCACCAGGTGCATCTCGATGCGCGATTTGCCGGGATTCCACAGTGCGCAGTGCGCGAAGGCCTCCGGATCGAAGTTGGCATCGAGCTCGCGATTGAGCCGGGCAAGAAGGTTGCGATTGAAGGCTGCGGTGACGCCTGCCGCATCGTCGTAGGCATCGAGCAAAGTGTTTTCGCTCTTCACCAGATCCACGCCGAGCAGGAATCCGTCGCCGGACTTGAGGCCCGCGCGCACGCGGCGCAGCAGCCGCAGCGCCTCGCGCGGCTCAAAGTTGCCGATGCTCGAGCCGATGAAAATCACGAGACGGCGCTCGTCAACGCTCACCGGCCCGATGTGGAATCGTTCACCGTCGCCGTGGGTGTAGTCCATCACGCGCGGCCTCACGGTGACCCCGGGGATTTCGAGCTCGATACGCTCGCAAGCTCCGTCCAGGGCGCTGGCTGAGACGTCGACTGGCTCGTACACTACGCTGTGCTGCCGATCAATCGCGGCGCGGAGCAGAAGGCGCGTCTTCTCCGCCGATCCTGCGCCCAGCTCAGCGATGCGCAGACGCGCGCCGCCGGCCGCTTCCGCGACGATCCCGTCTGCATGCTCGGCGAAGATGGCCCGTTCCGTGCGCGTCAGGTAATACTCGGGCAGCTCGGTGATCGCGTCGAACAGGCGCGAGCCGTCTGCATCGTAAAACAGCCAGGCCGGCAGCCGTTTGGGCCGCGAAGTGAGTCCGTCGCGGACTGTGGTGGCGACATGTTCATCAACAGGGTCCTCAACGCGGCCAGCCCTCAGGCCGCGTTGGGCTGGAACGACAGAAAAAGCTGCAGGGGAAGCTGCGACGCTCATAGGCTCTCAGTTGGATGCGCCCGGCTCGCTTAGGAAGCCAGCCGGATGCCGGAAAACTGCCATCTTGTCTCAGGGGAGAAGAAATTACGGTAGGTTGCGCGGATATGAGCTGCAGGCGTGACGCAGGACCCGCCACGCAGGACCATCTGACTGCTCATGAATTTGCCGTTGTATTCACCGAGTGTTCCGTCGAGGGGACGAAAACCGGGGTAGCCGAGGTAGGCGCTGTTCGTCCACACCCAACAATCCCCAAACTTCGTTTCGTTTTGGTTTTGGTTTTGGACGAGAGAAGTGGAAACTGGCCTCAGATTCCCCGAATCGAGCAGATTGCCCTCGACTGGCTGGCCTTCTGCTGCGACTTCCCATTCGAACTCCGTGGGCAACCGCTTCCCGGCCCAGTGCGCGTAGGCATCGGCCTCATAGTAGCTCACCTGGCTGACAGGAGTGGACGCAATCTCATCGAGCGGCACTTCACCGCGCAACGTGAACGCTCTCCACGCGCCGTCTTTCTCGGTCCAGTAGAGCGGCGCGCGCCAGCCCTCCGACTTCACCGTGGCCCATCCAGCCGAGAGCCAGAACTCGGGCTTGCTATAGCCGCCGTCGGCGATGAATTCAGCAAACTCGCCGCATGTGACCAGGCGGTTTGCCAGCGCAAACGGCTCCAGCCAAACCCGATGGCGCGGCAATTCATTGTCAAAGCAGAAGCTCTCGCCCGTGTGGCCAGCCTCGCGCAACCCGCCTTCAAACGCCTGGAATTGAAGCTTGCTCGCTCGCTCCCTTGCTCCCTCGCTCCCCCGTTCACTGTCTTTCTGATCCCTGTTCCCTGATCCCTGTTCCCTGTATGCCGGCCGCAGCGGGTTGGTGAAGAAGGCATGCAGAATGTCGGTGAGCAGCAACTCCTGATGCTGCTCCTCGTGGTTTGCGCCCAGTTCGATGCGGCGAAGCGCCTCCGGCTCTGGCTCGTGCTCAAGCAAGCGCTCCAATGCCTCATCTACGTGTTCGCGATAGGCAAGTACCTCGCTCAGCGCGGGACGGGCAAAAGAAGCGCGCAGCTTCTTGTCAGGAAACGGCGAGAAACTTTCGTAATAACTATTAAAGAGCCATTGAAAATCGGGATTGAACTGCCGGTAACCAGGCAGGAATTCCTGCAGGACAAACGACTCGAAAAACCATGTGGTGTGGGCCAGGTGCCATTTGGCAGGCGACGCCTCAGGGCACGACTGCACCATCATGTCCTCGGGCGTGAGCGGCTCGCACAGCCGCATCGTTTGACATCGCGCGTCGCGAAATCTCTTGGAAAGTGTGGTTTGCAGGATCGGAGAAGTGGTCGCGCTCACGGTTTGCCCTCCGTAATTTGATGAGTGTAGCCCATTGGGGTTACAGGAAATCTCCTCTGTGGATTGGGTCGCTGCCGGTTGCCTTCTGGCCAGCGAGGCAACTTGAATGCCGTGCGTCACATCTTGATGATGCGGATTGTGCGATTTTGTACAGCAAGTGACAGTGCTTCAGTGCCAATCTTCTGGAGGTTTTGGTGACAAGCCATATACGTAGGGCTTGACGAATTACCTTGCGGAAGTGCTTAATCTTTTGCGGACGATTTGAATTTGTATCGCCCCCTGGCCCTGTCGACAGGAGGGGTAATGTTGAGGTTAAGGAACGGCTGGAACCTGGTAGTTCCAGCAATGTTGGTTGCCACCGTTGGCGCTTCACAGGCTATCTACGGCCAAACGCCGGAGAACTCTCTCGTCGAAGCCGGCTCGGTTTCGCTTCCTACCGTGCAGGCACCGGCTCATCAACCCACCGCCGAACAAAACGGAGACTCTCTCGCTGCCCGGCAACGTTATCAGGCAGCAATTGGGGCCTACGCCCAGGCGCCCCAGATGACAGCGACCATCTGGAATAAGATGGGCATCTCCTATCAAATGATGTACAACTCCAAAGAAGCGTTGCGCTGCTATCGTGAATCGCTCAAGATCGATTCCCGCAATCCCCAGGTGCTGAACAATCTGGGCACGGTCTATGCCTCTCTCAAGGAATACCCGCAGGCCGATCGTTTCTATCGCAAAGCGCTGAAGGTCGATCCACGCAACGCCACTGTCATGAAGAATCTGGGCACCAACCTGCTAGCCGAGAAGCGGTACGGAAAGGGCTGGGAAGCCTACCAGCAGGCGATCGCCATCGACCCGCAGATCTTTGCCGATCACAGCAATCCGAAGGTCGAGAACCCCACGTCGATTCAGGAGCGCGGAGCCATGAACTACTACATGGCGCTGGGCTGCGCGCGATCTGGCTACACCGACTGCGCTCTGCAGTATCTCCGCGCGGCGTTGGACGAGGGCTTCACAAACCGGAAGAAAGTGGCTGCTGATGCCGAGTTCGCCAGCCTTCGCGAGAATCCTGCATTTCAGCGGCTCCTGGCTGATTTGAGCCCGCAATAGGCAGCAGCCTCCGCGACGATTCCAACTCGACGGTCAAAGCGTGTAGCGTGGGCCGACTTTCGCTGCAGTCATCCAGGTTGCGCCACGCCCCATTCAGCGTAACAATCTGCTGCATTTCATGAAGCTATAATCCAGTCTTTGGATTCGTGGGTCGGCGAGGTGAAATGCAATTCATCCTGGGTATTGTTCTCTTTGTCATCGTGATTGGCGTACTTGACGCGCGTCTGCCGTGGCCAAAGCCGCGGAAGGGGAGTGCGCGGCCATGATCGCAGGGCATTTTGGATTTGCAGCGATGGTGAAAGGGCGGGAGCCAGCTACGCCGCTCTGGACTTTGATGCTCGCCACAGTTTGGCTCGACATTGTTTTCATCCCGCTCTACATGATGGGAATTGAGACCATCCATACGACGCCCGGCGCGCGGCTCGGCTATGGCACGGGAATCATCTACGCCGACTACACGCATTCGCTGGTAGGCGCAGCGGTGTTGTCGATCCTGCTGGGCGCGGCCGGAGGCCTCTTCTGGGGAAGGCGCAGCGCGATCGTCATCGGCCTGGTCTCTTTTTCGCATTGGGTGCTCGATCTGCTCGTTCACCGCGGCGACATGCCGATTCTGCCGGCAAACTACGGCAACCTGCCGCGGCTCGGCTTCGGGTTATGGCGCTATCCGGCTGTTTCAGCGGCACTCGAACTGGTGCTGGTTCTGCTGGGAGCCTGGATGTATTGGCTCGCAGCGCGCACTGCGACGACGCAGGCCAATCGCTGGCGAAGGCTTGCCATTCTGATCGCGTGCCTGATTGCTGCCTCTGGAATCTGGATCTTAGGGCTGGACCTTGAGTCCTGAGAGTTGGATTTCCGGCGAACTTTCCGCCAGTCGCCGAGTTACTCCCGTCCCCATTCCAGGGTGATTTGCCCGCATCCGGCAACAAAAACCTGTCTATAATCGTGTCAGCGAGCTGCCTCTTCGCTGGGCAGAGGGTTCGGATTGTCCCTTCAATCCGTCTTCCCGGAGGAAATGGTGTTGAGGCTCGATCCAACGCGCTGTCTCACGGCGCTGGTCACGGCCGCCGCTATGGGTGTGCTCACGGGTCCGTTAGCGTCGATTCGCGCACAGGTTCCGGCTTCATCTTCCTCTTCTACGACAGGCACCCCGGTCTCTTACTCTTCGGCGACCCGTAATCCCGAATTTGCGCCCGTCGAGATTGCCGATACTCTCATGTATCACAAGCGGTATCAGGAGGCGATCGCCAAATACCAGTCCATCGACCCAAAAACGGCGGATGTCTGGAATAAGATGGGGCTCGCGTATCAGCTGATGTTGAACTTGAACGACGCCGCTCGTTGCTACAAGGAGTCGATCAGGCTCAATCCCAAAAGCCCAACTGTCTACAACAATCTCGGCACCGTCTACGAATCGGAACTCGAGCGTGGCAAAGCGGTAAAGATGTATCGCAAAGCGATCGAGCTGGATCCGAACTTTGCCCTCGGCTATAAGAACCTCGCGGCCAGCCTGATGGGGCAACACAAATACAAACAAGGCCGCGTGGCCGACGCGCGGGCACTCGACCTCGATCCAAAGATCTCCGATCCGGGCAACTATCCAACCGTCGATAATCCGGCCTCAGCCCGCGATCGCGGCGCGATGAACTATTACATGGCGATCGACTGCGCCCATGCCGGGCAAACCGAATGCGCTCTCGAGCACCTTCGGCTGGCTCTGAATCAGGGCTACACTAACGTGAACAAGGTGGCGGCGGACAGCAACTTCGCCTCGCTGGCCGCAAACCCGCTATTCCAGCAGCTACTGGCCGAACAACGCATGAATCGTAAGTAGCCTGCATCCCTTTGGGGAAGCCGCCCCCACCGGCGCGTACGTCGTCTTTCCCGCCCGGTCCCGCGTCTATGCCTCAGGGTCGTTTGCAGGTACGTTTGATCGGCCAGGGAGATCGTCATGAAAATCCGCTACCTCTCAACATTTGCTATCGCATTGGCACTGGCCGCGTTCGCTCTGGCTCAGGATTCCAGTTCCACACCGCCTGCAGGACAGAATTCGGGTCGGGGCGGCGGAGGCTATGGCCGTCGCGGTGGCTATGGAGGCGGAGGCATGATGGGCCGGGGCACGATGGGCACCGTTACCGAGGAAGCGGCGGACCACTACACCATCAAGACCGACTCCGGAGACGTCTATACCGTTCACTTCGACTCAAACACGCGAATTGTGAAACAGCCAGCCGGTGGTGGAATGCGTGGCCAGGGCGGAGGCGGGCAAGGCTCCGGTGGCGGCGAAGGTATGGGCGGCGGGATGGGACGCGGCAATCCACCCCAGCAGATCAAAGCTACGGATATCAAGGTCGGCGACGTGATTCGTGCCTCGGGCGACGTGGACGCGACGTCGAAATCGATCGCAGCACGAGCCGTGATGCAGCTTGACCCCGCGACCGTGCAGCAGATGAAAGAAATGGAAGCCAACTTCGGCAAAACGTGGCTGGCTGGCAAGGTAACGGCCATTGATGGCGTCAAGATCACGCTGACCGGCACGCCGGATAATGCCGCGCACACCGTGGTCGCCAACGAGAACACGACTTTTCGCAAGCGCCGCGACCCCGTAACGTTGGCTGACATTCAGGTGGGTGACACAGTGCGCGTCGACGGCGCAATGAAAGATGGCGTGTTTGCCGCCACCACGGTCAATGTGGGAGGCATGATGGGCGGTGGCGAAGGACCCGGCGGACCGCGCAACCCGCCTTCGCAGTAGTTCCGGCCGCGATGGGTCACGCGGCGCGGGGCGCGACCTGAATTGGGCGTGGCCCTCGCCAGACAGTATCGATTTGCATGTCGTCCCAAACGCAGTGGGACAGAGCAGGATCGTTGTCGCCCCGAAGAAAGCGCCCGCCGGAACGTTTGTCACAACACTTTCTGTCGGACCTAAGATATAATATTTTCATAAAGATAGAATCCATCCAAACGAGTCAAACCGTAAGTCACTTGCCAACTCTCTAATCATGCTTGATACAACACCCCCTGGTGTAGCAATCGTGTGCCTTGCTGCCATGGATTCATTGATTTGGTGCGGCATCCTGCCGGTTTTCAGAGCATCTTTTGTTACGTGCGGGTGTCACAAGGTCACACGAAATCCGGCATTGGCGAGGGCGATGCGTTGACTAGTTTGATTTCACTCGTCTATTGTTGCCAGGTTGCGTAATAGACAAACGTTTGTGTATTGATTCGTGACGGAGACCGCACACCTTGCGGGAACAACAAAAAGCAGGGCGCTCTCGCAAGGAGAAGAAGAGCGATTCCTAAACAAAGGCAAGCAAACCTTCAGGAGGACAGAATGAAGACGAACAAACTGAAGAATCTCAGGTACTACATTGCGAGCATTCGTTTTCTGGCGCTGCTGTTTCTGGTCGTGGGCACCAGCTTGACGGCCATCTCGCAGCAGATTACCGGCTCCATCGTGGGAACGGTAAAAGATCAGCAGGGCGCGGTCGTGAACTCGGCAACCGTGAAGGCAACCAATTCCGACACCGGCTTCACGCGGTCGGTACCCAGCAATGGTTATGGTGAGTTCCGCATCGACTATTTGCCGGTCGGCAAGTATTCGGTGGAGGCAACGGCTGCCAACTTCAAGACATTTGTGCAAAAGAATGTCGTCCTCACCGTCGACCAGACTCAGACCATGGAGATCGTGCTCGAGATCGGAGCGCAAACCCAGACGGTCACTGTAACCGAAGCGCCTCCGACCGTCGATACCACCGACGCGGAATTGGGCAGAACGATTTCAGCGGCCGAAATCACCGGCCTGCCTCTGGTCAACCGCAACGCGTATGCGGAGCTGTCGCTGACGCCCGGCGTGATGAACAACAGCATGAGCCAGCAGAGCAACCCCAGTGGCACGCCCAATTTCGTCATTGGACTGCCTTCCACTGACGTGCAGGTGAACGGCTCCATCGACGGCGGCAATCCCGAGGTGAGCTTTTATCTGGACGGAGGACTGAATATCAATGGAATCCGCAACTACGGCAACCAACTGCCGAATCCCGACGCGCTGGAAGAGTTTCGAGTGGAGACAAGCGATTTCTCCGCGCAATACGGGCACATGTCTGCGGCAGTAGTCACCGCTGTCACCAAGTCCGGTACGAACCGCTTCCAAGGAGCGCTGTTTGAGTTCAACCGCAACACTGATTTCAATGCATATCCGTGGAACGCGCCCAAGAACAACCTGGGCCAATTTATCAACGCCCCATATCATCGCAACCAGTTCGGAGGCGTGATCGGCGGCCCCATTAAGAAGGACAAGGCATTCTTCTTCTTCAGCTATGGCGGCCTGCGGCAGGTGGTGGGCGCGTATGAAAGCGGCGGCAGGCTTCCGACGGCAGCCGAGCGGATTGGCGACTTTACGGGCGATCTTCCCAGCGCCTCGAACGCGAAGGTGTCAAACTACGGGTCGACGCCGTTCACAATCAATTCGCCGGGCACCAAGACTCCCGTGATGGGAACAAACACCTCACCGAATTGCACGGTGGCTGCACTTAACTGCATTCCAGCGAACCTTCTTGATCCGATGGCGGCCACAATTATGGGCGGCAAGAACACCAATGCGTCTTTCCCGCTGCCCAACGCGCCTCTGGGCGCTTCGACGACGAATCTCCAGTGGATTGGCTATTTCACGGGCCCGACAGACGAAAATGAGTACCTGGCCAAATACGACCAGGTGCTGAGCGACAAGGACCACGTGGCCGCAACGTACTTCTTCGTCCGCACGACGCAAAACGCCTTTGGCGGCGGCAACGTCGCTCCCTGGACGATCAATCAGTCGTACACCAACCAGACCAACGCCAACGTCAGCGACGTTCACACCTTTGGCCCCTCCACTGCCAATCAAGCGTGGCTGTCGTATACGCGGGCAGCCGGCGGACGCGTGAACCTGCCGTCGGCAGCCAATGCCGGGACGCTGGGCTCGAGTTACACCATCCAGGGGCCTTCAACACTCCCGGATCTCAACGTGTCCGGATATTTCCACGCTCAGGACTCGCTGGCTGGGCCGGTTACGGCGTCGGACTTCTACTCGCTCCGCGACATGGTGAGCATGACCAAGGGCAAACACTCCATCTTCTTCGGCGGCGAGTTTGCGCTCGACAAGGGCATGTTCGTAGGCAATCTATACAATTACGGCAATTTCAGCTACGCGAGTTCCGCTCCTACAACCACCGGTAACGCGCTGTCTGACTTCGCCACCGGCATGCTTTCTTCAATGGAGCAGGACACCCCGTACCACACGCTGATGAGCGCCTGGCATACGGCAGTCTTTGTCCAGGACAATTACCGCATCACGCCGCGCTTCACAGCGAATCTGGGAGTTCGCTGGGATATCGATACCCCGCCAGTTGAGTCCTCGAATCTGACGGCTGCCTTTATTCCCAGCAAGGCGGCGCTGACGAGTAACGGAGGCGTAGGCGGCACTGAATCCACGGTGGTTCCGAACGCGCCGGCGGGCATGTTCTTCCCCGGTGACTCGGGTGTGGGTCGCGGTATTATCACGACGAAGTTCCACCACGTTGCACCGCGCATCGGTTTCGCATGGGATCCCTTCGGCGACGGCAAAACTGCCATTCGCGCCGGGGCAGGCGTCTTCTACGGAACGACTAGCGGCAACGAGTGGAACCAGCCTGGCAATGCGAATCCGTACGCAGTTCGCCAAACTTTCGGTTCGGTGCGCTCGGCGAGCGATCCTTACAACCCGATGATGGTGAATGGGACCGCATCTTCGTTCCCCAATGGAGATCCGTTCCCTTACACCTACAACCCCAAGAGCCCGCGCTTTCTGCTTCCGGCCAGTATCGAGTCCATCGGAACGAAGGTGCAGTGGCCTTACATCTACCAGTTCAATTTAGCTGTGCAACGGCAACTGCCTTTGCAGGTCGCCTTGACTGCGGCATACGTGGGCACGCTTTCGCGCGATGTACCTACAATGATCGACGGCAACTACGCTCCTTACGTTCCCGGTATCACCGGTGAGAGCTCCGGCTCCGCTGGAGCGACCGGCTACAACGCGCGGCGTCCGTATGACCAAAACTCCACTGGCACCGGTACTCTGGGTCAGAACATCTTCCTGATCACCAACCAGACGGCCTCGTACCATTCACTTCAGCTCATGGCGAGCCGTCCTCTGGCTCACCACGTCATGGTCAGCGGCTTTTACGTATGGAGTCATGCCATTCAAAGCTCCAACGAGTCAGCGATCGGACAGATGACTGCACAGGACTTTGACAACCTGTGGGAAGAAAAGGGCCCGATGGACGCTGACCGGCGCAGCGTGGCCAACCTCAGCGGCAGGTGGGACATCGACTACTATCACGGGGAAAACTTCGTCATGAAAGAATTCGTGAATGGTTGGACGCTTGCGCCGATCTGGGTTATGCAAAGCGGGTCGCCGTTCTCGGTCACCACCGGCTCTGACAAGAACGATGACAGTGCCAACGCAAACCGTCCCGACCTGGTTGCGGGCACGAGCGCATTCCTCGATCCGCACCGTAGCCGTCCCGCAGCTGCAGCGGAGTGGTTCAACCCCCAGGCGTTTGTCGCTAACGGATCGGGCGTGGCCGGCGGCATCGGGCCGGGCGGCGCCGATGGCAACGCACCGCGTGACTATCTGCGCAATCCGGGTTACCGCGACGTAGACCTGGGAGTTTTCCGTGACTTCCAATTCGGAGAGGGAATCACCTTCCAGCTCCGCGGCGAAGCGACGAACGCCTTTAACCTGGTGAGCCTGAATGGTCCAGGGTCCAGCGGTCCTCCTACAACGGCCGGGGGTACGCCGACATCTTCGAGCTTTGGCGTGATCACGGGTGCGGCCAGCCCGCGCATCATTCAGGTGGGCGGACGCTTAACCTTCTAACCGAAATTAACCAACCGAATGTCGCTGGCCGGATAAGAGCTTCTTATCCGGCCAGTTTTTTAGGCCGACGCGCGGCGCCCGTTGTCAGATTTCGATCGCAACCTGCCTGATTCTTGCCCTAAATAACTTGGCCGCAGGCAGTGCCCGCGGCCAGGTCAATGCTGAATTCGTTCCGGCTCATTCAATCGACTTCAGCGTCCACGCTCCGTTGGTCAACACAAACGTTGCCTGGCGCTGCGTTGTCAGCTTGTTCACCGGGTTTTGTGCGATGGCTTGCAGCGGCGCCGGCATCCCATTCAGATTCACCTGCTCCATGTAGGTAACTACCCGCGTGTCGCCAATCGACTGCACGTCGCCTACATCGTGGGCGCTCATATGGCTCACCATTAGAGGCACGATCACGATGACGTACTTGGGATCGGTTGGGCTGTCGGGCCGCCATTGGATAGTGTCGCTGCCGTCCGGCAGTTTGATCACTTTCTTGCCGTCGTCGGTCAGCTTGAAGTCGCCCCAGTACCCGTTCGGATAGCGCTTGGTTCCGACCCAGTACTTAGCTGTGGCCCCCTGCTGCATCCCGCGATCGTCTACCGAAATATCAAACGGTGCTCCGGGATCCGCATCGTACTTCGCCTGGATCATCGTCTTCGCCTGATCCGAGCTCAGATCGGGAGCCGACTTGCACCCAGCCAGGAAGTACCCCGCACTCGACAAAGCCAACCCTGCAAAAACGAGCATTCTTACCGCGTTTTTCACGTTTCCTCCGTAGACCGCATCAGACGGTTCGATTTCTTTCGCCCCGCCATTTTTCACCTACTTTCCCTCGCTGTCAATGTGATTGAAAGTGACAGCGCTCACACCAGTAGCATCGCGTTTCAAAATCGCATGAACGATCGATTCTCGCGGGAAAAATAACCGCAGATCCGCCGAAAGTTCCGGATCGAAGTCACTTTCCCGCGTCGGCCAAAATTCGATGGAGGAGGAACTCCTTGAACGCTTTCTCATCGGATTTGAGGCAGACCTGTGCGTTGGGAGCGCCCTTTACCGGCCGGGTGGACCCGTCACTGTCCACTTCAAGCCGCATGGGTTGCGCCGGGCAAATTTCAGGCCGGATCGCATAGGTCACGGCCACCGGGTCATACAGGGTCGGCATCTGCCACGCGTCCGGGCCCGTCCACTCGTGCCAGAGCAGCGTGAGCTGATCGGTGAGCGGCGAGCCGTGCGAGAGAATCTGGCCCAGCTCCGGTTGCGTAAGGCGGATCTGCGTTGAATCGAGCGGCATCATGTAGACCGGCACGCCCGAAGCCAGCAGCGCGCGCGCGCCCGCCGGGTCGCAATGAATATTCCACTCGGCCGAAGGAGGCGCGTTTGCCCCGGGATTCCCTCCGTCGTAACCGCGGTAAACGCTGCCGCCCATGATCACCACTCGCTTTAATTTGCGGAATGTCGCGGGATCGCGCGCAATGGCCGCCTGCACATTAAAGAGCGGGCCGATTCCTATCAGCGTGATTTGACCGGGGTGCGCGCGAATGGTGCGCAGCAAGAAAGCAACCGCGTCGTCGTGCGGCCGCGCGGCCGCCTGCCGGGCGTAGGCCGCCTGCGAAAAGTGATTGCTGGCCGGCATCGCGGCGCCCGCGAAGACCGGAATATCCCGCCGGCCCACTGCGGCAAGATATCGATCGACAAGCCGCGCGCGTAATTCGGTATCGCCGAAAGCGGTCGTGATCCCCAACAGATTCGTATCAGGACTGTGCAGCAGAAGGCCGAGCGCAAACGCATCGTCGATGTCGTCGCCAATATCGGTATCGAGGATGACGAGCTGCTGTCCGTTGGCCGGTTGCGCCAAAGCGGACTGACTGGATAGGACCGGCGCCGCGAAGACAAACAGAAGGAGCGCCAGCACGCCGCACAAGAATCTTTCGCGACTCATGCGCCCCATTGTAGTGTGAGCGCCCGCGCCGTGAGCGCAGCGGTCGTTAGCCCCGCTCTTTATAGCGTGGGGACGCGATGCGTTATAGGAGAATCAAGTCCCGTAGGGACGACAAAAAGCTAGACCCGACCGACGACGTCCTCCGCGGCATAAAAACTCAATGCTGCGTCGCCCTGTTCGAGCAAGCGCGTTCGCCGCAAGCTGCCATAGTGCTCTTCGAGAGGCTGTTTGCGCCGATGTTCGGCGATCACCAGCGCGCCGGGTGCAAGATGCGCTGCGCATGTCCCGCCCAGTAACCCGAGTGTGGCCGCATATTCTTCCCCTGCATCGTACGGCGGATCAAGAAACACCACATCGTGGGGCACTGGCTTAGGACCAGCGATTGCGGAGCGCTTTTGCAAGAACACCTTCACGCTGCCGGCGTTGATGCGAAATACCTCCGAGACGCGCAACCGCTCCAGGTTGGCCCGCAAAATCCTCACTGCCACGGGATCGCGTTCGACAAATGTCACCCGATCGGCGCCGCGGCTGATCGCCTCAATCCCCACCGCGCCGGACCCGGCATATAAATCAAGGAAAGTCGCTCCGCCAATGCGCAGAGCAATCACGTTGAAGAGTGTCTCGCGCAATCGATCGCTTGTCGGCCGCGTGCTCAGCCCTGGCGGAGCCGTGAGCACGCGCGAACGAAACTGCCCGGCAATAATCCGCATCGACTACGAGCATAATCGACTCCCCGCGTGCGCCCGGGTTCCCGCGTCGACATGCCGCGGCCGTGCCCTGGGGTCAACCACTACAATCCTTGTATGCGCGGCTGGTCAATCCCGCTGGGCCGGTGGATGGGCGTGGAACTGCGCGTCCATATCTTCTTTCCGTTGCTCATTTTCGTCGTCTTCGCCATCAGCGGCAATGACCAGTTGCCGCGTGGACTTGCCCTGTTTCTTCTCCTGGTTGCTGCCGTTGCCGTACGCGAGACTGCGCGCCTGCTGGTGGCAGCCTGGATGGGACTGCGCCTGCGCGCCATTCTGCTTTTGCCCATCGGCGGGCTGTTTGCCTACGCGAACCCTGAGAGCCAGGAGACCGCGAGCAGTGGCGCCGGTCAGTTTGTCCTGGCGCTCGCCGGTCCCGTCGCAAATTGGGCAGCGGCGCTCGTGGCTGCCGGCGCGATTCTCGGCGCCAGCGCCAATGTACGCCTCTTCGATCATCCATTCATTACTTCAGAACATCTGCTGCG
Organism: uncultured Acidobacteriaceae bacterium; assembly: GCA_963834565.1. Classification (GTDB taxonomy): domain Bacteria; phylum Acidobacteriota; class Terriglobia; order Terriglobales; family Acidobacteriaceae; genus Telmatobacter. The sequence continues at coordinate 901,827 of CAWICF010000001.1, forward strand.
GAGCGTGGTGTGGATGCAGGCGTTTCTCGGCATCATGCATCTGCTGCCTGCTTATCCGCTCGATTGCGGGCGACTCGTGCGCAACCTATTCGCGCGCACGCACGGATCCGGCCCAGCAGGCCGCGCTGCCGCAGGCCTGGGCCAGGTGCTCGCACTCGCGACAATTCTTGCCGGCATTCTCTTTCGCGATTACTGGCTTAGCCTCGCAGGCCTGTTCATCATGGTTGGCGCGCAGATTGAGGAACAGGGCGTCTTCTTCCAGTCGGTTGTCGATACCGTGCGTATGCGCGAAGTAATGCTCACTGACTTCGCCACTCTCTCGCCGTCTGACACACTTGCCGATGCGCTCTATCGCTGCGTCCACTCGCTGCAGGAAGAATTTCCCGTCGTGCGCGGCCCGCAACTCGTCGGCATCGTCTCGCGCCAGCGCATTGTGGACGCGTTGCGCAACGACGGCAACGGCTACGTGCAATCGGTGATGTCGCGCGCCTTTCAGGTTGCCCGGCCCGATGACACACTGGGCACCACGATTCGCCGCCTCACGGGCGGCCACGGCCTCGCGCTCATCCCGGTTACCGAAAGCGGGCGCGTGGTGGGCATCGTGAGCGTTCAAAATCTCATGAGCTCCATGTCACTGCTCGCCGAGCAGCGGCGCATTGAGCGCCAGCAACAGGAAGACTGAAGGCGCGTATGCCGGACCACCCAAAAGTGGGGGGTGCCCCAGGTCTCGATTCTGAGACCTGGGAATCAACACCGCGCGACGCTCTCGCTCCCGGCCTCTACGTTGTGGCCACACCCATCGGCAATCTTGGCGACATCACGCTGCGCGCGCTCGATGTTCTGCGCGAAGTAGATCGCATCGCCTGCGAAGATACGCGCCAGACGCAAAAGCTGCTCAACCACTTTCAAATCGAGAAAAAAACCGTCAGCTATCACGAGCACAACGAGCACACCCGTGCGACCGAACTGGTCCAAGACATAAAGGCCGGGAAGGCCATCGCGCTCGTGACGGATGCAGGAACTCCGGCGGTCAGTGATCCCGGCGGCTGGCTGGTGCGTGAGGCAATCGCCGCCGGTGTCGCCGTGATTCCCATTCCCGGCGCAAACGCCGCCCTCACCGCGCTCATCGCTTCCGGTTTGGTCTCCGCAGAATTTCAATTTTTCGGGTTTCTCCCAGAGAAGACCGGCGCGCGCCGCACTTTCTTCGAAAAGCTGGCTGCAACACCGCGCGATTCGGCACAAACCCTCATCTTTTACGAAGCGCCGCATCGCATTCTCGAAACGCTCTCTGATCTCGAAACAATCTGGAGTTCTCAGCTGCACGCAGTGCTTGCGCGAGAGCTTACAAAGATTCACGAGGAGTTTGTGCGCGGCACGGTTACCGAGGTTCGCCAGGCGCTTGCCGCCCGTGATCGCATTCGTGGCGAAATTACCCTGCTGATCGAGGCTCCGGCGGTATCGGGATCATTGGCCGGCACAACGGCTGCGCCCAGCGCCTCGGTGAAAATCGCAGACCGCATTGCCAAGTTGCAGGCCGAAGCCGGCCCCGAATCCAAAATCGACGAGAAAGAGGCCTTGAAGCGTCTCGCCCGCGAACTCGGCCGCGCGAAGAGCGATCTGTATCGCGAGTTGCAACGCGAGCGCGCCGCAAAACGTTGACAGCGCATCGAGCGCATGGTTGAGCGTGGGCCGGATTTCCTTGGACGCATTCCTCGCTAAAAAGTTTCGAGCGCCGCCAGCCCTTCTGCGTCTGTCCATCAGAAGCGGCCCCGGGGACTAGCGACATTCCAGTTTGGCGATCGCCGCCAAAAGCACTGTGGAGGACCTATGAACCTGAAGTGTGCCGCATGCCCGCGGCTCCGTCTGCTTTTTGTCTGCTCTGCCCTTCTGCTCGCGCTGGTGCTCTTTCCGCGCAACTCATCCGCGCAGGCTGCAAACGATGAGTCCAAGCCTGCTGAAACCAAATCGGACCAGCAGCCCTATCAAACGTTTTTTCTCACTTACGCAACCGACCGTCAAAGCCTCAACGACATTCAGACCGATCTGCGCAACATGATTCCGAGAGCAAAAGTCTTTGGAGTTGAGTCGGAAAACGCGATCACCATGCGCGGGACGGCCGAAGACATCGCGACGGCGCAAAAGCTCATTGCCGATCTGGATAAGCCGCGCAAAGTCTATCGCCTTACGTACACAATCACTGACGCGGACAATCCATCAAAGGGCGGACAGCATTACACGCTGATTGTTGCTTCCGGCGACAGGACGATGTTCAAGCAGGGCGATCGCGTCCCCATCGTTACCGGTCGCACGGGGGATAACCCCGCACCACCCAGCAGCCAGGTCCAATATATCGATGTGGGAACAAACATCGACGCCACACTTACCACAAGCGCCGATGCGCTCACCTTGAACACGAGATTTGAATTATCGAGCGTCGCCAATCCATCGGCCAGCTTGAACGCTGGCGATCCTGATATCCGCCAGATCGTCTTGCAGCTCACGTCGTCGCTCATGCCCGACAAGCCACTGGTGCTCGGGTCGCTCGACCTTCCCGGCACAACGCGGCACGAGGAGATTCAGGTGGTAGCGGAGCTGGTGCGTTAGTTTCTGCTACGCTTTCACCACTTCAACCAGCGTCGAGTAAAAAGTGGCCCCGCGGCCGATATCGGTAAGTTGCTCGCTGGTCAGCGCGTTCACATTCGCGCGATCAGCGTGCAACTTGGCCCAATCCAGGCGCGCTGCTACAACGCCGGCGGGCAGGCTCGGATTCAACATCGCCGTCAGGTGCACCGATCCGCGATCGTTGAAGACGCGCACTCGATCGCCGTCCACTAACCCTCGGGATCTCGCGTCGTCCGGATGAATCTCGAGGCGCTGGTTGGTTCGCGCCTCCATCTTCCGGTGGCCCGGCAGATTGGCGAAGGTCGAGTTCATGTAGTTGTCGTTCTTGCGAGGCAGGAATTCAAGCGGATATTTCTTCGCTCGCTCTCCCAAGCGCGACTCCGTTGGAGGAAGAAAGCCCGGGAGAGGATCAAGCCCGGATGCAGCCATCGTCTCAGAGTAGAACTCGACCTTGCCCGACGGCGTCTGCAGCGTGCCGGACGTGTAGGGCTGGAATGGCTCGTTTTCCGTACAGCGATGAAATGCCAGCGGAATGTGCCCGCGCTCCTCCAGATCCTCGAACGTGATGTGCTCCATGTTCGCGTTCTTCGAGTGGCCGTCCGCGCCAATCGCCATTGCCTGCCGGATCATCTCTTCCGGAGTATCGCGGAAGCACTCTTCAGTGAATCCCATGCGCCGCGCAAGCTGGCTGAAAAGCCACACATTTGAGCGCGACTCGCCCACAGGCTCGATCGCCTGCTTCGAAAGCTGCACAAAGTAGTGGCCGTACGCGCCCTGAATATCGGTGTGCTCGAGAAACGTCGTAGCCGGCAGAATGTAGTCGGCGTAGTCCGTCGTATCGGTGAAGAACAGCTCGTGCACAACAGTGAAGAGATCTTCACGCGCCAGGCCGCGGCACACCGCGTTGTGATTCGGGGCAACCGCGCCGGGATTCGAGTTGTAGACAAACAGCGCGTGCACCGCTGGCCCCTCGGAATCCGTTGTTAGTCCCTCAGTCCCTAGTCCCTTAGTCCCTAGCCTTGTCAACGCATGCCCCAGCTCGCACATGTTCACCACGCGCGCCAGCCGCCCGATCGGCGACGCCTTGGCCAGATCAGGCCGTTCAAGCGCCTGCTTGTTCCACGCGAACCCTCCCGACGTTGAAAGCTGGGCTCCGCCTCCGCGATGTTTCCACGCGCCAGTCAGCGCCGGCAGCATGGCGATGGCGCGCACCGCGGCGCCGCCATTCTCTGCACGCTGTACACCGTAGTTCAGCCGTAGCGCCGCAGGCCGAGTGGTTGCGTACTCGCGCGCCAGTTGCTCGATCTCCGCCGCCGTCATACCGGTCCACGCAGCAACGCGCTCTCGAGTGTATTCGCGTGCGCGCTCGACGAGCGGTTCAAAGCCGTGCGTCATTTCGGCAATGTAGGCCCGATCTTCGAGGCCCTCGTCGAGAATCACGTGCATCATGCCCAGCGCGAGCGCCACATCTGTTCCGGGACGGATTGCGATATGCCAATCAGCTACAGCTGCTGTGCGCGTGCGGTACGGGTCGATCACGATCAACCGTGCACCGTTGCGTCGCGCCTCTTCAACCATCGGCCACAGGTGAATGTTGTTGCCGTGAATGTTCGCGCCCCATGCAACGATCAGCTTCGCCAACCGGAAATCTTCCGTCGGCGTGGCAAGTTTTTTCCCGTAGACCAGGTTCCACGCCTGCCCGCCAGCTTCGGAGCAAATCGTCCGGTCGAGCTGGCTGGCGCCCAGCCGGTGAAAGAATCGACGGTCCATCGAACCAAAGCCGAGCTGCCCGATCGTGCCGGCATAGCTGTAAGGCAGGATCGACTCGGGGCCGTAGCGATCGGCGATCTTTTCGAGTTCTGTGGCAATCGCGTCCAGCGCCTCGTCCCAGCTCACGCGCTCGAAGGACTCCTGTTCGCGGCCCCGGGTCAACGGACCCTTCGCCACGCCCGGCTTCCGACGCAGCGGGAAGAGAATGCGGTCGGGCGCGTAGACGCGATCGAGATACTTCGCAACCTTGCCGCACAAGAATCCCTGCGTCACGGGTTGCGAAGGATCGCCCTCGACTTTCACCGCGCGGCCCTCCTCGTTCACCGAGACCAGCACCGCGCACGAATCCGGACAGTCGTGCGAACAGACCGTGTGTACGATGCGCAAAGGAGAGGAAGAGGCGGCAGACGCCATGAATTGATTGTATGCTGCGGAGAAATGGGCCGGGATAATGCCCGGAAGTAACTGCAGTTTAAGGCTTTGGTAACTGCGGACAGCCAAACAGCCGCCGGGAACATCACACTACTCAATTAGCATTCTGGAAACGTTGAATCTCAAATTTCGCGTGTACACTGGTCTGACCATGAGCTGCACCTTTTGCAAGATCATTGACAAGCAGATCCCCTCGACTCCGGTCTTTCAGGACGAGCTCGGTTACGCTTTCGCTGATATTAATCCGAAGGCGCCGGTGCATGTCCTCATTGTTCCGCGCGAGCACATCGGCTCGCTCACCGAAGCCGGCAAAGACAAGCGAGCGCTTCTCGGTCATTTGCTGTGGGCTGCGGCGGAAATTGCCCGCGAGAAAAAGCTCGGCAACGGCTACCGCATTGTTGTGAACACCGGTGAAGACGGCGGCCAGACTGTCGACCACTTGCACCTGCATCTGCTCGGCGGCCGCCTGCTCACCTGGCCCCCGGGGTAACGACAGGGAGTAGCCAGTAGGGAAGAAGAAAACCAAAATCGGCACGTGCGGAAACAAAAAAGGCGCCACTCTTTCGGGCGCCTTTTTCTATTCCCTATTGGCTATTCCCTGCTTCTAGAACGCCGGCTGCCGTTCGTGCTCTTCTTCTTCTTCCACACCGTAACGGCGCAGAAGATTCGGCAGGCTCTGCGAGAAGGCCGAACGCGGCATCACCACGTCGCATCCCGCTTCAACAGCTTTCATCTTCAGGTCGCCCTGCAGATGGTTCAGGAAGCCGATGATCGAGACACTCTTTTTGAACTTAGCTTTGAATTTGGGAATGAGCGCCATGGGCTTGGCATTCAGATTGTTCAGATCGAAAACCAGCAGCGCCGGCCTCTCATTCTCCGGCGCGTCGCAGATGCGCGCCACCTGATCCTTGTCGCCCTTCACAAACTCAACCTTCACGCCGAGTTTGCGTGCCGTCTCCTGAATCTTGGCGAGAAAGAAGAGATCTTCAATGAAGCAAAAGATGCGCGTCGGGGCGTTTTCACGAACGGGGGCTGCAGGCTGCGCGCCGTACGCGTCAGGATAATAGCTGCCGCCATGTCCGTTGCCCGCGGTGGGAATTGTCGACGGCGGACCATCGGCCACGTTGCCATTCACCGTGCGATAGCTGTGATCCATGGGACCGACAAACATGCGCGGACCCTTTTGCCGGCCTTTGCGCCTGCCCTGCGAGTGCGAGATGCTGTTGCCGGGCTGGGCCTGCGGCATCGAATTCTTCTGGAAGAATTTCTTCTTCTTCCGCCCCTGGCCCTGGTGGTGTTGCGGCGGAGCGGGCTGTGCCGGCGCTGACGACTGCATCTGCGGCTGACCCTGCCCTTGCGGCGGCTGGGCCTGCATTCCGGCCTGCTGGTTTGATTTGTTCTTGCGGCGGCGGCGGCGGCGCCTATGCCCGCGCGATTGCGCCTGACCGTTGTCAGGTGCTGGCCCCTGCTCTGGCTGGGGCTGCGTCGATTCAATTGTCATGATGCGTGTACTTCCTGATGCTTTGCTCTCTGATCCATTCAACTACGGTTCTACTCTTGGTTGCAGAACTCGATTTCTACACATCGCGCGGCCTCAGACCGACTCGGGCCCAGGGCACATTCAGCGCATTCCGTTTCCGGTTGCTCTCCGCCCGTGCATGCAGGCGCTGCTACTCGCTTGCTAAGCGCGCCCGCCACCCCGCCGGTTTTCTCGCGATTCCACCAATTCAATCTCTGGGAAAATGCGACTGCCGCATCACGCGCGGGAGCTGTCACTCCGCTCCATCCGGTCGCCAGAATCAATTCGGCGCGGCCTCTGCTTTTCTCAGACGATGCCCTTTCCTCTTTGAGCCTTCGTTGCGCGTTGTTTGCTTTGAATCGGGTCCGGCAAACGAAGTTGCTTGCTCTGCGGCGAGCTTGCTCTACCCAAAACACCGGGTGGCCCGCGTCAGCCGCTTGATAGGCAAATCTGATACTACATTGAAGACCCTTCCGTGGCAAGTGGCCGTTAGGGGCAGAAGCTGTTTTGCAACGTGACCTCGGGAACCCGCGAAGTGCCCGAAAATAACCTCGTGGGCAAACGCAAGAAACGCCACTCTCTTGAGTGGCGTTTCTTGCTTGCGCTGGTCACTGGCCTCCCAGCATAGGAAGAGCGGTGGTCTTGTCCACCGCTCGGTCTTAGGCTTCCCGGCTGGCTCTCCCCTTTTGAGGGCCGCTCGTTGGCGGTTGCTCCTGCCGGGCGCCCGGTGTGGTGCTGGCTCGCAGGGTTTCCCGCGCGGCCGGTACATCACTGGCACTTTCTAATTAGCAATCATGATTCCGTTTGGAATGGCTATATGTTTCTATCACTTACAGTGAATAACGAGGCCTGTCGTCTCGATTATGGAAATAAAAATGCCATAACTATCCCAAAATCCGTAGTGGCGCAGTCGGCTTTGCTCAGATGTTACCGTTGACAATTCGGGCAATAGTGAGTTCCTCGCCCCGCGACAAGCAATCGCTTGATCGGCGTCTTGCACTTCTTACAGGGCTCACCTGTTCTGAGGTAGACGTAATGCTCAAGCTGAAAGAAGCCACGCTCCCCATCGGCGCCCACATAATCTGACACCGATGAGCCACCAAGTCGGATGGCATGCCGCAGTACATTCCGCAAAGCCAGTCGCAGGCGATCGTATTCCGAGGCCGTGATCCGGTTGGTGCGGCGCCGCGGACGGATCCCGGCACGAAACAAACTCTCATCCGCATAAATGTTGCCCACGCCGGCAAGAAGCGTCTGATTCAAGAGCGCGGCCTTGATCGGCAACCGGCGTTCGCGAAACAAGGCGTTGAACTCGCGTCCACCGATGTCGAGCGGTTCTGATCCCGGAGCCTCGAATGCGGCGTCTGCCCCAAGCGTGCGAAACTCGAGCCGGCCAAATCGCCGCGGATCGACGAATCGCAACTCGTGTCCGCTCTTGAGCGTCAGCCGCGCATGCGTGTGCTTGGCGATCGGGCTCTCCGGCTTCGTCACCAGCAGCCGCCCCGTCATGCCAAGATGCACGATCCATTGCGCGTCGACCTTCGCGGCTTCGGGTGCAGGATCTTTCCGCTTTTGTTTGCGCGCTGCGTCTGCCGAGCCAAGCTCAAACACAATGTGCTTGCCGGTGCGATGAACCGCGAGAATGACGCGGCCTTCAAGGCCTTTCGCCTGCCGCGCCGGCGGTGTTTTGAAAGGCTGGGGATACGAGCTGAACCACACATCGTCAATGCGGTCGCCGCGCACGCGCTCGTGCACGCCGCGCGCGATGGTTTCAACCTCGGGCAGTTCCGGCATCGGTTTATTGTAGAGGCTCGCGCCGCGGCTACCGATCTGTTCTCGTCTACGCTTCAGGATCGGCGGGCCGATCGCGCACGGCAAACACTAAACTGGAATCAGTCCATGGATTCATCAGCCGTAACCGATACCATCGCCGCCATCTCCACGCCACCCGGCCGCGGCGGCATCGGCATCGTGCGCCTCAGTGGCCCGATGGCTTCGTCAATCGCAACGCAACTCGTCTCGCTGCGCCAGCCACTCGAACACGCTCATGCGCGCCTGGCCGATGTGCTCGACTCCGGCACTTCGGACCCGACCCGCATTGACGAAGCGTTGGTCACTTTCTTTGCTGCTCCGCACTCTTATACGAGCGAAGATCTCGTTGAGATCGCAGCGCACGGTTCGCCCGTCGTGCTGGAACTCCTTTTGCGCCGCGCACTCGACCTGGGCGCACGTCTCGCCGAACCCGGCGAGTTCACGCAGCGCGCATTTCTTTCCGGGCGCATCGACCTCACGCAGGCTGAGGCAGTCCGCGACCTCATCGAAGCGCAGACGCTGACCCAGGCGCGCCAGGCCGCAAGCCAGCTCGGCGGTGCGCTCAGCCATCGGGTAACGCCTGTGAAGCAATCGCTGGTTGAGCTGATCGCACTGCTCGAGGCAGGCATCGATTTTGCCGAAGACGACGTGGACGTGACACCGCAAAACGAAATCGCTCGCCGCATCGATGCGCTCACTCCGCCGCTTGTCGCGCTTGAAGCCTCATTTGCGCGCGGCCGCATTGTTCACGACGGCCTTTCGCTCGCAATCGTTGGCCGCCCGAACGTCGGCAAGAGCTCGCTCTTCAATCGCCTCGTCGAGCGCGACCGCGCGATTGTCACCGCGTCTCCCGGCACCACGCGCGATACGGTTACCGAGCGCATCTCCCTAGGCGGCATCCCGCTCGATCTCGTTGATACCGCCGGTCTTCGGGAGCATGCGCGCGAATCTCTCGACGAAGCCGAGCAGCTCGGCATGGAGCGCAGTCGCGAGGCACTCGCCGATGCGGCACTGGTGCTTGTTGTTCTTGATGCGTCGCAACCAGTGAACGAAGAAGAGCGGGAACTACTCGCCGCAGTTGCCGGTCGCCCTGCACTTGCCGTCTTGAATAAGTGCGATCTTGTCGCTGCTCCGCCCCACGCAGTGGTAAATAGCGTTCCGGCGCTCGCCACATCAGCGCTCACAGGCGAAGGCATTGGCGAACTCCGCGAACGCATCTTGACGCTCGCCACTGGCGGAGCCGCAGCCGAGCCCGGCATGTTGACCAACATCCGCCAGCACGAGGCAATCAACACCGCGCTAGGCGCTCTTGGCGACGCTGCAAAGGCGAACGCAAGCGCTATTCCTCACGAGATGATCCTGATCGACCTTTACCGCGTTCTCTGGGCCCTTGACTCTCTCACCGGCCAGACCACCCCCGACGACATCCTCAATCTCATCTTTTCCACATTCTGCATCGGCAAGTGAATCGGTGACAGCTACGCGAAAATGTTCCTTTCCTTCCGTCTCGCGATCAGTCAAACTGATCTCTCCCAGCAACTGGTAACCAAAGTCCCGATTTCCCTCATCCGTTTCGTTGTGCCATTCTGCAGGTAGCACTGGAGGATAATGGCGCGTCTGGGTGCATTCTGTTTTCCGGGTTCCGGTCACATCAATCCCATGACGGCGTTGTGCCGCGCCCTGGAAGATCGCGGGCACAGCGTGGTCATGTTCGGCATTCCAGACGTCGGGGAGCGCGTTCGAGCCGCCGGAATCGAGTTTTATGAGATCGGTTCGGAAAACTACCCTCCGGGCACGCTCAAGGCCCTTGATGACCGCCTCGGAGAGTTGAGCGGACTGGCGGCCATGCGGTTCACTCTCGATCGCGTGAGCAATACCGGCCGCATGATCTTTCGCGATGCTCCTTCCGCAGTGCGCGAGGCCGATGTGGACGCGTTGCTGATCGATGAAGCGGACATGAGCGGGACGGTCGCCGAACATCTTGGAATACCCTTCGTCTCGATCGCGATCGTTCCCCCCATGAATCACGATAACCGGCTTCCACCTTTCTACTTTGGCTGGCAGCCTGGAGGAGGCTGGCTCGGGCGCCAGCGGAACCGCATGGCGATGCAGCTCCTGTCCCGGCTGGCCAAGCCCGTCTCCAATCTTGTGAACGCTCAGCGCGCGGAGTGGGGACTCAGGCCATTCAGGAACATCGGCGATGCCCTCAGCCCGATCGCGCAGGTCGCCCAGCTGCCTCAGGCTCTTGAATTCGAGTCGGCCGCGCGCCCCCAGAATGTCTATTTAACAGGTCCCTGGGTCAACGCCGCGCAGCGTCCGACAATCGACTTCCCCTGGGACAGCCTCGATGGACGGCCGCTTGTGTATGCTTCGCTCGGGACCCTTCAGAATGGATTGGAGCCTGTTTTTTACGCCATCGCACAGGCCTGCTACGATTTGCCGGTCCAACTTGTTCTTTCACTCGGCGGAGGAATCGAGCCGGAGCGCCTCGGCGCTCTGCCGGGAGACCCACTCATTGTTCGCTTTGCGCCCCAACTTGAGATCCTCAAGCGCGCCCACGTCGTAATCACCCACGCGGGAATCAATACGGTGCTTGAGGCGCTTTCTGAGGGAGTGCCGCTGGTTGCCATCCCGCTGGGCAACGATCAACCCGGAGTTGCCGCAAGGGTCGCGGCGCGCGGAGCGGGCATTGTCGTTCCGCGCAGAAAGCTGAACCCCGTGCGGCTGCGACACGCATTGCGGCTTGTGCTGGAAGATCCGGCTTACCGGTCGCGCGCGCAGCAGCTCGGCCGCGACATTCGTGAAATCGACGGGCCGGGCATGGCTGCGAAAGTCATCGAACGCACACTCAACCTGCGGGCTGGCGCGAAGATCCATTCCGCAGTGTGAACGACTCGAGATCGGCTGGCGCATTATTTTGCGCAGTGGCCGTCCAGCAAGACACGCCTACCACGTCAGCCTGAGCAACGAAACTGCCTGCCGCGGCAGTGCTGTCTCGATCGCCACTTTTCCGTCGCGCACATCCACCCACGCCGGCGAATTCAGCAATTCGAGCTGTCCCGCGGCCTTCAGCTGCGCATACTGTTGCGGGGTCGGCGACTGCGGCGAGCCTATGCTCTTCCAGACGGTGTACGCATTGCTGTGCGTCTCGTCGATTCGGTAGTGCTCCAGCAATACCCGCTTTACCCCGGGCGGAATTCCGGCGACATTCACATCCACTTCCGCGTCCGGTGCAGCCAGGTCGTCGTCGTGATAGTTCCACACCATCACCGCCGCCTGGCGCTCCGATTTCGTGGCGAGCGCATCCACATCCGGCGCGCCGCGCACACCGCTACTCACCAGCCCATCCAGTGCTAGGCTCCCGCTGCTCGTCGTCACCACGCGCACACCCGCCATCATGCCAGCCATGCGAAAAAAATTCAAAATCGGCTCGTCGATGCCGTTGGTTGCAAGCGTCCTGAAGCCTTCGAAGTAATCCTTGCCCTCAAACTCAAACGACCACGACAGCATCGCGATCAGATTCACTTTCGTCGCGTCCTGTAGTTCGAAGAGCGCCTTCATCGCCGCCGCCGTGTAACTGGCATACAGGGGACCGTTGCGGTAGGCGTTCGCTGGATTCTCCCTCATCGAGCAGGCCGCGCAGCCCTCCGGGTCCGCCTCGCTCAAGATGATTGGCAGCCGCGCAAACTTCGGATACCTCGCGACGATTCTGAATCCTGCCTGCGCCGCCTGAAGCTCATTCGCAATTCCCATGCGCACGTGCCCATTGACCGTCACTGGCCGCCCCTTGGGATGAAACGAGATGAAATCCAGCGGAATCGCCTTGCCGTCGGCCGCGCTCTTGTCGTGCAGGCAGTGATCCAGAAACTTCTCGAGAAATGCTCTTGCCTTCGCGCCCGAGGGTCCAGTGCTCGCCGGCCCGCCGACGATCGCGCCCGGCAGCGCGGCACGCACTCCTGCCGCGGCGTAGTCGTACAGTTTGAAGTACTCCTCCGGCGTGCCGTGCCAATAGACGATGTCAGGCTCGTTCCACACCTCGAAGTACCAGGTACTCACTTGTGCGCGACCGTAGCGCGCAACCAGGTGCGCGGTGTATGCCCGCACCAGCTCGCCCCACATTTTGTAATCCTTCGGCGGATTGTTTGATGCGCCGCCCATCGTCGGCTTGGGATAGTGCAGCTGATACTCCGTGACACCCGGAACAGTCGCTGCCAGATCCTTCGGCATAAATCCCAGCTCAACCATCGGCCGAATGCCGGCCTTCTGGTATTCATCGAAGGTCTGGTCGGTGATGGTGAAGTCGTACACCGGTTTGCCGTTCGCGTCGAGGCTGAAGACGTTCGACGAGCTCCACTTCAATTCCGGCACTCCGTTGCCCGAGGTTAGCAAGTGGTGCGCGCGAATCGTGACCGGCACCGGGCTCAGGTCGTGCAGTTCGCCCAGCAGCTGCTTGCCGTACTTCATCGTTGTGTAGTTCGACTCGTCGTAGCCGAACCATGCATAGATAGGCTTGTACGCGCCCACCGGCTTCGCCAGATCCACGCCAATCGAGACCACCCCTGATTGCGGACCGGAGTCTGGCGCCTGCGCCGCGCCCGCAATCGCGGCCGCGAAGGCAAAAACAATCGCAATTCGGCGCTTCAACATTCAGTCACTCCACATCCACCGTTGTGCTGGCAACGATATCGCTCGCTGAGTTGCCAATCATCACGCTCACCGGCTCTTGCTCGACGCGGAAACCGGGCAGCTTCTCATCCCACCAGGCAAGCGCGTCCGCCTTCAGCGGAATCTCGACGGTTTTCGTTTCACCCGGCGCGAGCTTTACTCGCTGAAATCCCGTGAGCTCTTCGCGCGGCCGCTCCACCTTCGAGCCAAGATGCTTCACGTACATCTCCACCACATCGTCTCCGGCGCGGCTGCCCGTATTGGTCACATCCACGCTTACAGTCACGGATCCGTCCTTCGCCATATTCGGCGAACTGGTGCGCAGTTTCGAGTATTTGAACGTCGTATAGCTCAGGCCGTAGCCAAACGGATAAAGCGGCTCGCCCTTGAAGTACATGTAGGTCTTGCCGTCGCGAATGTTGTAGTCCATCATCGGCGGCAACTGGTCGAGCGACTTCGGCCAGGTCTCCGTCAGCCGTCCGCCCGGGTTGTACCTGCCGAAAAGCACCTGCGCCAGCGCCGAGCCTTCATCCTGCGAGGAATGCGTCATGTGTAGAATCGCCGGCACGTGTTCCTGTGACCAGTTGATGGCGAAGGGAAAACTCGACACCAAAACCACCACGGTCTTCTGATTCACTGCGTAAACCTGCTTCACGAACTGTTCCTGCGCCAAGTCGATGCTTTCGCGGTCGCGCCCTTCTCGCCCGTCGCTGGGCACGGTGCAGGCAATCGTCCCGCCGCCGCCGATCGTCTTGTACCAGTCGTGCGCCATGTCGGGCCCACACGTCGGATCGTTGCCGATCACCACAACCGCAACATCGGAGTCCTTCGCTGCTTTGATCGCCGCGTTGCCCAGTTCGTCGGCGGCATAGTTCACCTTCACCCCGGGCCCCAACTCTGCTTTGATCCCCTCAAGCGGCGTCACCGTGTACGGTGGCGTGCCGCCATACCAGTCCCAGTGAACCGAATCGGCAAGCGGCCCGATCACCGCGATGGACTTGATCGCATTCTTGTCAAGCGGCAGAAAACTCTTTTCGTTTTTGAGCAACACCATCGATTCGAGAGCCATCCGCAGCGACACGTCGCGGTCCTTGTCGGTATTCCACGGCTCGGGCGAGTCTTTGATCTTCGTGTAGGGCACCATCTCCGGTGGATCGAGAAGGCCGAGCCGGATAGCGATGCGAAACTTGGGCCGCAACAAATCATCGATCTCTGCCTCGGTGATCTGGCCTTCCTTCAGCGCTGCCTTGGTCTCGTCCTGGTACCGGTCGAGAAACTGGTTCAGTCCCGCCTTCAGACACGCTACGACAGCCGCCTGCTGATCGGGAAACAGATGCCGCGGATCAACCAGTTCGTGGACCGCACCACCGTCGCTCGAGATCACGTCGACGCCCCATTGCTCGCGCACTATGCTGCGCAGAATCGGGTTGATCGCCATCGGCGTGCCATTCCAGCCGTTGTACGATGCCATCACGGCTTTCGCGCCGCCCTCCAGAAAGGCCATGCGAAAGGGAACCGAATAATACTCCCAGAACAAGCGCTGGTCGAAGTCGCTCGACGAGCTGTCGCGGTGATCCTCGTTGCTGTTCGCCAGGAAATGTTTGAGCAGCGCGGCCGCCTGCCAATACTTCGGATTGTCACCCTCCAGGCCTTTCACAAAGGCTGCGGCCATTGTTCCGTTCAGAAATGGGTCCTCTCCATATACTTCCTCGCTGCGTCCCCACCGCGGATCGCGGGCCAGGTCCGACTGCGGTCCCCACAGCTCGAGAATCTGACGGTCGAATTTCGCCGTCTGCGTAATGAACCGCGCCTCGTAGCCCTCAACGCCTGCGGCTTGACGCACCAGCTCCGGATCCCACGATTCGCCCAGTCCCTTTGCCTGCGGAAACTGCGTGGTCGTGATCGGTTGCCGGGTGCCGCGCGCCTCGCGCTGCACCACGCCGTGGATCCCTTCGGAGCTGCCGATATTCGGCACTCCCAACCGCGGCACGCTGGTGTTGGTTCCCAGGCACCCGACTTTTTCATCGACCGTCATCAGCGAGAGCAGGTTGTCGATCCGCTTCTCCATCGGCAGCGACGGATCGTTGAAGGGATAGTGTCGCTGCTGCCCGCGGACCGGAAGAACTTCAGCAAGAACGACCGCAACAAACAGGAACTTCAACAAACCACGTCGTAGGCTCTCGTGCGGAAACCTCATGCGAATCTCCTCCTCGCCAAGAAGGAGAATTCTATCGCTTCACTCCGTCTCGATGTCAGGAGCGACGTCGGGCAGAAAATGACAAATGGTTCTCAGCGCTTGCGCCGCAACGACGAGACTGCGTTCGTATTCGCGTTCACCTGATCGAAAGCAGTTTTTCCCGTGGCTCGCGAAAAGGGCAACGGCCCAATTGAACGATGCATCCACAAACACATGCACGCAATTCATGATCGTTCCGGAGAAATGAAACCATGACTAATGTCAATACGATCGAGCAATTGTTTGTCGAAGAGCTAAGGGACGTCTATTCATCAGAAACCCAAATCGCCAAAGCGCTTCCGAAACTTGTTGAAGCCGCTTCGTCTGCCGACCTGAAGAGTATATTCGAACACCAATTAAAGGAGACTCAGGGCCAGATCCAACGTTTGGACAAGGCCTTCAAACTTCTTGGAACAAACCCGAATGGAAAGACTTGCGATGGGATGAAAGGAATCCTCACCGAAGGAACCGAACTGCTGCACGGAACCAGGACGGGCGATATTCGCGACGTAGTGCTGATCTCGGCGGGCCAGAAAGTGGAGCAATACGAGATGGCGGAATACGGAACAGTGCGTTCGTATGCTCAAAACCTGAACCGGCAGGAGATTGCAGGACTCCTGCTGGAGACTCTCGAAGAAAAGAGGGCGGCGAACAATAAGTTGACCGAGATATCTCAAAAGATCAACGGTCGCGCTCTACATGCTGCCTAGCAGGACGGCTGACGCTCGTTCGCCGCTCCACCACGAATCAACCTGATGCCGCGGCGGGATTGGCTGCAGAAGTGGGAGATCCCAGATCCAGGCGAATCGGCCTCTCAACTGGATATGTCGATTGACCGCCATACCAAACGCAGGCGATCCTGCCGCTCACAATTTCGGGAGACACCATGAAGCTGATGATTGAGAAGATCCCGGATCTTCAATCTCTGTATGTGAAAGAGTTGCGACTGCTTCTTTCAGCCGAAGAAATGATTGCCATCAAGGAGCCCATCACGGCAGAGGCGGCCGAAGACCCCGAGCTGAACCAGGCACTGCGGCATCATGTGGAGGAAACAGGGGTTCATGCCGCTCGCCTCCGCGAAATCCTTCATCACGGAGCTGGCGAATCGAGCCCATTGAAATGCAAGGTCGTTTATTCGCTGTTTGACGAGGTCGAAGATCTGGTTCACGATGCTGCGCATGTTCCGGTCCGCGATGCTGCGTTGATTGCCGAAGCGCAGCGCATTGAGCATTATCAAATTGCGGCATACGAAGCCTTGTTGCGGTTCGCGCGGGCCCTGGGCCACGACGAGGATGCACAGTTGCTTGAGCAGACCTTTCATGAAGAAGAATTGGCCAGCCAGGAGTTGGCCATCATTGGCGAGCGCGTTTATCCCTCGGCTCGAAAACCGGTCTAAAGAGGTCGGAACGGTGCGCGGCGTGAGGGGCTGTGTCGATCAATTGCACCAACCCCGACGTTAAGTTGCCCCACAGCAACGTTGCACACTGGGCAGAAGCGGTTGCGGCATCGATGTCCTATCGCTGAGAATCGGTCCCGGCAGGCTACGGTGCCACCACCGTAAGCCCCGGCACGGCCGAAAATCGCCGCGTGTTCAGCGTCAGTACCGTCGCTCCACTCTCCAGAGCTGTCGCCGCAAGAATCAGATCCTGCATGCCGATGCGCTGGCCTCTTGCGTCGATCGTTGCCCACAGCCGCGCGTGTTCCAGGGCTGCCCGTTCTGTATACGGAACCACTTCAAAGACCTCGAGCATGCGCGTGAGAAACTTCTCGCGCTTGGCCTGCTGTGGCGGAGTTGCTCTCTGCGCACTGCGCCACAACTCTGCGACCGTAATCGCGGCGAGTTTGAACTCCTCGGCGGCGTGCGCGCGCAGCCACGCGTCGAGATCGAGCTTTTTTCGCTCGGACTGAATGATCACATCGGCTGCAATCAGAAATGCCATGTGCTCCCCTGCGGCTGCGTCATTCCGCGTGCCTGCTCAAGATCGTGCATCCACGAGGTGGCTTCCTTTTCGTCGAGGTGAACATCGGCGAGGGCCTCGCGCAGCGCAAAAGCCAGCTCAGCTCCGCGAGTCGGTTTGTGGGGAGCGGGCTCAATCCTGGCCACTGGAACACCCCCTTTGATGAGCAGAAAACTCACTCCCTGGTAGCGCGCCCGGTTCACGCAGTCGGCAAAATTCCGTGAGGCTTCAGTCACACTGATTGCACGGGTTTCCATGCAATCAGATTATCAGATATTTTATTACCTTCGTGCAACAGGAGCCGAATCAGTGTGATCCGGATAGTTATTCGCGAACGAGTCTTTCCATCAAGGCGTCGAAGTCCTCCAAACGCCCATACTCGATGATCACTTTTCCGCGGCCGTTCTTGTCTTCGACCGTCACTTTCAAGCCGAGAGCGCGCTGCAATTGTTCCTGGGCATCGCGCACGTTTGGATCGATCGGTGGCTTGGGCTTGGGCTCCTTTTTCTCGTTGCGGCTCGGATCGAGCTGACCCTGCACGTAGGTCTCTGTCTGGCGAACAGAAAGCGAAAGTGACGCGATCCTTTGCGCCGCCTTCTCCATCTCCTCTGCGTGTTCAAACGCCAGCAGTGCGCGAGCATGGCCGAAGGTCAGCTCTCCTTTTTCAACGCGTGTCTGAACACCCGCAGGCAATCGCAGCAGGCGCAGAAAATTCGAAACCGTCGCGCGATCTTTTCCTGTGCGCTGCGCCATCTGCTCCTGAGTCATATGAAACTCGCGAGAGAGCCGCTCGTAGGCGCGCGCCTGTTCCATCGGGTTCAAGTCGGCGCGTTGCAGATTTTCGACGATGGTGATTTCCATCGCCTGCTCGTCCGACACCTGGCGCAGAATCGCCGGCACCGTCGTCTTGCCCGCCAGCTTCGACGCGCGCAATCGGCGCTCACCGGCAATCAGCTGGAAGCGCCCATTCGCCATCGGCCGCACCAGGATCGGCTGCACCACACCGTTCGCGGTGATCGACGCGGCGAGCTCTGCCAGTTGATCCTCATTCATCTGCGAGCGTGTCTGGAATGGGCTGTTGTCGATCAGTTCGAGGACAATCTCGCGCGGCCTGCCGCCTTCGGTCTCGACTGCGGCATTCGATTGCGCCCTCGGCAGCAGGGAATCCAGCCCCTTGCCCAATGCGCGGCGTTTCGGATCAGTCGTGGCAACATTCATCATGCAAATTCCTTCATCCGGCCTGTGGGCCGGGATCTCTTTTCATTCCTCGCGAAGCTGGAAGAAGAACCGAGGGCAAAACAAAGGCCTAGGAATACGGCCAAAAGGTACTGCGCGGCTTTGTGCTGGCAGGCTCCATCCGCCGCTCTGCAGCACGCGGGCTTTCAATTTGATTTCGCGCCAGAAACTCGCCCGCCAGCTCAAAATAAGCCTCCGTCCCGCGCGAACGCGGATCGTACAGGGCAACCGGCTTCCCATGGCTCGGCGCCTCCGCAAGCCGCACATTTCTCGGAATTACGGTCTGATAAAGCAGCTCGCGAAAGTATTCGCGAAGCGTTTCCGTAACCTGCTGGGCCAGGTTGGTCCTGTCGTCGTACATGGTCAGCAGGACTCCCTCGATCGTCAAGTTCGGGTTATATGCCTCGCGCACCCGCTCGAGCGTCGAAATCAGTTCAGAGACCCCCTCCAGGGCAAAATACTCAGCCTGCATTGGCACAATCAATGTCTCGGCTGCGCAGAGAACATTCAGTGTGAGCAGGTCGAGCGCTGGCGGGCAATCCAGAAAGATCAGCTCGAAGTTATCTCTAATTAGCTCAAGCGCCTGGCGCAGGCGAAGCGTTCGGTCTTCGGCATTGGCCAGCTCAATATTTGCACCGGTCAGGTTCTTCGAGCCGGGCAGCAGCCAAAGCGTCCCAATTGCGGTCGGCAGGATGATCTGCTCTGCCGGGCTGTCGCCCGAAATCACTTCATAAACCGAATGACGATTGTCGTCGCGCTGTAAACCCAGGCCTGAGCTGGCATTAGCCTGCGGATCGCAGTCGACAAGAAGGACTTTCAGGCCCTCCAGGGCCAGGCAGGACGCCAGGTTGATCGCCGTCGTGGTTTTGCCCACTCCACCCTTCTGGTTTACGAGTCCGACGATCTTCCCCATGGCATTTCAGAGTAAAGGGAAGGCCGCTGTTCGTGGAGACACTTGCGTTGTGGGAAACGGGACAGAGTTGTGGAAAGCGGCCGAGCGACCCGAGCGTCATTGGTCACCAACTGCTTGCAGGCGAAGAATTTCGCCCTACTGAGAAAAAATCGCGAATCCTCCTGGCAAAAAGGCCTCATCGGTGGAAAACCTCTGGCTTTTCCAGCCGGATTTTCGCTTCTTTTCGAGGAGTTCCAATCTGGTAACGGTAACCAGATTGGGACAGGTCCACAGGTTAAGGGACGAGTGTTCCACGTGGAACAATCCCGGTCGGAAGTTCGAATCCGGGTTCCCTTCGTCCGCTTCGCAGACCCGGATGTTCCACGTGGAACATCATCGTCACTTGCGCCAGTTTCGCAAAACCAAACCATCTGAAAGCCTTAGAATCGAACCAAACATCGACTGTCCAAGGCCAGCGTCCGATGAACCGCCTGATTCCCCCCTCTTCGCTCGTACCGGTGCAACCGTTGATCACTCGTCGCCGGGCCCTACAGGGAGCTCTGGCGCTTGCCGCTTCCTCGGCGCTCCCCGGCTGCGGTTCGTCCTCCTCGGGTTCGACGGGGACGACTCCGCCACCGAACGGCAATTCGCAGCCCACGCCAACCGGCCCTATCACGCAGGCTTCGCTCTCGGTCTCCGCGACAAGCGCGGGATCGATCGGCTCGGCGTTTGCTGGGCTCTCTTACGAAAAGAGCGCGCTCTACGAGGATCCCTATCTCTTCACGGGCTCCAATAGCAATCTCATTGGCCTCTTCCAGCGCCTCGGCCCCAGCGTTCTTCGCATCGGCGGCAATTCCGTCGACCGCAACGTCTGGACCCCTGCAGGCGCGGGCCAAACCGCCGGCCAGATCGCGCCAAGCGACGTGAACGCGCTCGCCGCGTTCGTCAAGGCTGCTGGCTGGCAATGCCTTTACGGGATTAATCTAGGCGGCGCCGGCCCCAATCCCTACGCCAGCGGATCCATCATGGCTACGACCACTCCCGGCCTCGCCGCCGGAGAAGTTGCCTATGCCGCTTCTCAGTTTGGCTTGTCGCTCCTCGGCATAGAGATCGGCAACGAATGCGACCTCTATGGCAGCTCCTATTTCAGTGGAACCACCTGGAACCTGGCCGCCTTCGAAGCGCTGTGGACAGAGTTCCGGGCTGCCATCGTCACCCAAACTCCCGGCGTGAACGTCACCGGGCCGGCCGACGCTGGCAACGAATCTTCCTGGACCGTCCCCTTCGGCCAGTGGGCGACGAAGAGCAATATTACTCTGCTCACGCAGCACTACTATCGCGGCAACGGCCAATCCGCGAGTTCGACATCGGCAAACCTGGTTACTCCAGACCCCAACATCATCAATGACTTATCGATCCTCAACGCCGGCGCCAAGGGAATTGGCGTCCCTTTCCGTATCTCCGAGTGCAACTCGTACTACAATGGCGGTTCGGACGGAGTGAGTGACGCCTACTGCTCCTCACTCTGGGTCATCGATTTCCTCTTCGATTGCGCACTTGGGGGTTCCGTCGGGGCCAACTTCCACGGCGGCGGAGATGGCACCGGCTACACCCCCATCGCCGACTCGGGCGGCGCGGTTGTTGAGGCCCGGCCAGAATATTACGGCATCCTTTTCTTCACCCTGGCTGGTCTGGGCACGCTCTACACGACTGGCCTCTCCGGAATCGGCAGCTTGAACATCACTGCCTACGCAGTGAAAACCGCTTCAGGCGGCCTCAACCTCATCATCGTCAACAAGGACAGCACGCAGAATCTGCAGCTCACCACGCAACTGCCTGAAGCGGCCGGTGCGGCGACCCTGCTCGAGATGACCCAGTTATCGTCTGGTGCTTCTGGTCCCGACCTCTCGGCAACTTCCGGCGTCACCATTCAGGGAGCGAGCATTGGAGTCAACGGCTCATTCTCGCCCGGTGCGGCTTACACGTTGAGCGCTAGCGGAGACCAGGTCACTTGCTATGTGCCGGCTCTGAGCGCGGTCCTGGTTCAAATCAGCTAATCGACTAGGCTGGTTCGCGGCTCCCGAACGCCGCAATCCGATCGGCGGCGTTGGGCAGCGGGACAATTCGCGACCATACGAATTCTGATCCCGCCGCTGCCTGCAGCTGGCCCAGGCCGCTATTGGTTGTCATCAGCGCCAGCCATCCAGCGGGCGCGACCAACTTCGCCGCGCTCGCGACTGCCTTCGGCATTTTGTCGACAGCTCTCAATACCACGCAGTCGAATGCAGTGCGAAGCGCTTCGGCACGATCCGCATGAAGCTTGGCTGTCAGTCCCAGCGTCCGCACAGCCTCCTGCAGGAACGCTGCTTTCTTGCCCTGCGATTCGGCCAGCGTGACTGCAATCTCGGGCCGGCACAGCGCGATCGGGATGCCCGGCAACCCCGCTCCAGAACCGAAATCAAGCAGCGTTCGAACCCCGCTCGGGACGGCCCTAGCACACGCAACAGAATCAACTAAATGTATGGATAATATGACATCTTCGGTCCGCAACGACGTCAGATTCAGACGCGCATTCCAGCGAAGAATAAGCGAAAGATAAATCGCGAATTTTGCCGCAGTTTCAGAATCCAGCTGCTCGATTCCAGCCTTTTCCAGTAATGCGTTCAGCCGGGCGGCCGCTCCATCCGTATCCATCGTTCAGCTTTCCTGCCCATCCACTTGCGGAGGCTGCCAACTGTCGGCTGCCCGCACGAACTCGCTAAAGATCGCCCGCGAAAATGCGCTCTGCACGTAGGTCCGCTCGGGATGCCACTGGACTCCCACAACGAAATGGTTCTTCGCATCCAGTTCTACGGCTTCGATCACACCATCTAAGGGAGACACGGCGCTCACGCGAAGGTTGTCGCCGATCACGCGCATAGCCTGATGGTGGCTTGAGTTCACCTGGATCGCATCTTCGCGGGCCTTCGCCAGAATCTCCGTCAATCGCGAGCCCCCAGCGAGCTCAACCGGATGCGCCTTCACCACATCGCGCCCGGGTGCGTGGTTCACAGTTGTCTTCAGATCCTGGATCAGCGAACCGTTGCGCCACACGTTGAGCGTTTGTGCACCGTGGCAGATGGCGAGAATCGGTTTGCGCAGATTGAACGCGTCCTGCAGCAGCAACTCATCGGCCGCTGTGCGCGCCGGATCGTCTTCGCCACACTCCGGCTCCCGCGTTTCGCCGTAGCGCTGCGGATCCACATCGAATTTGCTCCCCGGCAGCAGCACGCCCTGCACGCTTGCCAGCAGCTTCGCCACGCGCTCCTGCGGTGCGCTCAACGGAACCACGAGAGCCTCAGCTCCTGCTGCCTTCAACGCGTCGATGTATTGCGGCAGCGCGCGTCCGTTGTATTCGGGATCGCTGCTGGTGGGTTCCGGAATCGCGATGCGCACGGACATGAACCCAGTGTAATTGGCTCGCGAGTCACTCGCGCCGGGCAGTCGTCGTTGTCGGCGCGCGTCAGATGCCGACGCTCGTTACCAGCGCACCAGGCCCGCGCTATCGTCTACCAGCACCACGTCGTACTTCTCGATCATCGGCATCAGCACCTGCACCAGCTCCCGCTTCCACAACTCGCCTTCGTAGAACTTAGCCTTCATCGGCTCGCGCGACGCGAGGTTGGGAAATCCGCGCATGAAGAAAAACGTGTCGGGATCCTCAATCGAGAGCCACGGCCCCAGAATCTTCATCCCGATCGCGGCATGGGCCGGCACCGATTTCGTCCGGAAAATCTCGAGGAACTCCTCACGCTTGCCAGGCTTGAGTTTGTAGGTGCGCATTTCGATGATCATTGCCTGCGCCTCCGGCAAAGTTTTTTGAGTTTGTGGTGCTCGAATGACCAGGCCGGCTTTCTGTTTGTTTACGAAACCGGCGCGGGTGCAGCCACTTCCACTTCCGCTTGCTCGGGCTCTTCCAGCATCCCAGCGATCGCCTGACGCATTCGCTCGGTCAGCTCATCAATTTGCCGCACCGTCATGCCCTTTGTCTCAATCGGTTCGCCCACCTGCAGCGTCAGCTTGCTCGGATAGAAGTGATGCGTATGAATCGGCAATAGATCGTAAACTCCGCTCAATGCCATCGGCACCAGCGGCACTTGCGCGCGGATCGCCAGGTAAGCCGCACCCGAAAGAAAGGGCTGCAGCTGCCCTTCAACGGTGCGTCCACCCTCGGGAAACACAAAAAGCGGCATGCCCGAGCGTAGCGCCTTCACGCCGCCGCCCAGGCTCGAGAGCGTTGCCTGCGGGTTCTCGGTGTCGACCGGCATCTGCCCGGACCGGTTCAGCCACCATCCGATGAACGGCCAGCTCCAAAGCGATTTCTTTGCCAGAATTCGGAACTGGAAGGGAAGGGCAGCGAAGATTACCGGCGTATCCATGTACGAGGTGTGATTCGATACGTACACCGCGACTTTCTGTTTGCCAAAATTCTCTGCGCCGATAATCGTCACGCGCGACCACGCGGCCCACAGGCAACCTCGCGCCCATACTCGCGCAATGCGATGTTGCAAGCGGCCGCTATTCTCTACCAGCGACACCAGCAGCGCAGTCGTCCCGCAAACCGCCGTCACCACCGCGAGCACGGGCGACTGCAGCGCATTCGACCGCCAGCGGTAAAACCGCGGCATCGAGTTGGGTCGCGTACTCACTTGGATCCGCCCTTCTCGGCCATGAGCAGTGCGCGCGCTTCACCCACCAGGTACACCGAGCCCGAAACCACGGCCACGCCCCCGGTCGAGCGTTCCTGCGCCAGGCGCAATGCCTCGCGCACGGAATCCGCAGCGACAGCAGGCGTCCCCGTCGTCTTCGCAGCCGCCAGCAAATCGTCGACTGAAGCCGCGCGCGCCGTGTGAATCGGCGTCACGATCACCTGCTCGAAAAGCGGGAACAGAATCTGCGCCATCTCTGTCACCGGCTTGTCGCGCAGACAACTGAAGATGAGTGTTCTCGGGTCGTGGTCGCGCAATATGTTGCGCAATCCTGCGCGCAGTGCCCAGGCGCCGGCTGGATTGTGCGCAACATCCAGAACCCATTCCATGCCGGCGCTCGTCAGACGTTCGAGCCGCCCCGGCCAGCGCGTCTGCCGGATCCCTTCTTCGATCGCGCCAGGTGTCATTCGAATCCCATAGCGCTCCTCCAACTCCACTGCCGCGGCAATCGCCAGCGCTACATTGCGCTGCTGGTGCGCGCCGGCAAGTGGCGAGCGCACCTCAATCGTCTCTGCCATCACTTCCACGCTATAGGGGCCCTTCTCCACTGCTGCCGGCACATACGCGGCTGCGCTCACTCCGCGCACGCCCAGCTCTGTCGCCACCTCACCCAGCGTCTGGTTCGCTTCAGGATGCTGCGGCAGCGTAATCATCGTTCCGCCGCGCCGCAGAATTCCCGCCTTCTCGCGCGTGATCGCCGAAATGGTCGGCCCCAGCCACTCCATGTGATCGAGCGAAATATCCGTAATTACCGAAAGCAGCGGCTCAACGATGTTCGTCGCGTCCAGCCGCCCGCCCATGCCTACTTCCAGCACCGCAATCTCAACCTTGAGCTCGACGAAATAGAGAAACGCAACTGCAGTCAACGTCTCAAAGTAGCTGGGAAGCTGCGGCAGCTTGCCCTCTCTTACCAGTTCCTCACCCTTATCCGAGACCAGGAAAAAAAAGCGAGCGAAATCCGCATCTGCAATCTCCTCGCGGTCCACACGGACGCGTTCGTTTGGCCGTTCCAGGTGCGGCGACGTATAGAGCCCGGTTCGGTGGCCTGCAACCGTCAGGATCGAAGCAAGGGTCGACGCGGTTGAACCTTTCCCATTCGTTCCTGCAATCAGCACTGAGCGAAAGCTAGTCTGTGGGTTCCCCAGCGCATCCAGCAGTGTGCGCACCTCGTCCAGCGAGAACTTGCGCCGCGCCTGGCCGGCCGCTGCATACAGCTCCGGCACCATAGCGTTCAGTTGATCGATAGCTGCCGCGTAAGACATGGGACTCTTCAGTATAAAAGCGGCGAACAGGTAGATCCCACCCGTGTTTGCTTCTCCGGGCACGCCCAGCAGGATCGGAAAGCCATCTTCTTCCTCGACAAGCCGTTCCGCCCGGGCTTTCCGACGGCCAGGAACGCGCGCAGCACATCCCAGCGGTTCGATCTGGCCGCCAGGCCAGGATCGGTGACGGACATGACGCAGCCCACGTGCAAGTTGCCCAGCAACTCGCGCTTCGAATACCGGCAATCACGATCGGACATGACACGTCCTCCTTTGTTGGTTGGCAGCTGGACACGAAAAAGCCCCGGCGGATTGTCGGGGCGAGCCTGTATTCGAGCTGAGACGCCCTTAGCGCTTGAGGGCACGGGCACAGGTGAAGAACGGCGAGTTCTGGATTCCGTGATGTCGCGCACTGACGGCGAATGCAGACGGAGGGTAATACGGGTATCAAGAGGTCTCGCCCTGACCGATCAATATATTGTCGGGATGCTCCGCGATCGAATCCCTTACATCCTGTTTGGAACAGTTTTTCTGTTTATTGGATTGTGCGCTTGCGGCATCGCTGTGATGCGCCGACGAAGCGCCGTCAAACTCCTGATCTGGCTCGGAATCTGGAGCGCGACTGAGGGAACAGAATACCTTTTTGGTTCGTTGGCTGATCTGGGACTTTTGCCAAATTGGCTTCTTACCAGTCTTCCATACGTGGGCAACATCCTGTCATTCTCAGTCGTAGTGATTGCGGTGCTGGCTTTTATGCAGTTAAGCCGGGGCAAACTAAGGCTCTTTCTTCAGGGAGCGATTGTAGCGGGACTCGCGATAGCGGTGGCCGGTATTTCGCTCTTCTTATTGACCGGCTCGTCCTTCAAAGTGATGCCCTACAACCACCTCGTCGCCGCCATCTCGCTCTCTGTTCTTGCAACCGTCGTTGCCGTGCCAAAGCTGTCCCGTAAATTCCTCGTCCTGCGCAAGCACACTGTTCTTTCTGTCGGCATCCTTCTTTTCGCGATTGAGGCAGTGTACGGCAACTTGTCGCTGCCGCTGAGGCTCCCAAGTCCGCCCGAGATACTGGACCCGGTGGGGTTTGCAGTTTTGCTGTTTTGCTTTGGGTATGTCGCCGTGCAGAGCCTGGAGCCGAGCTCGGCACTCTCCGCCGGGGGATCTTGAGAACCGCGAACTGTCAATGATGACTCGGTAAAGATTTGATCACGCCTCCAGCGGGATGGTGACCGAAACCCTGGCCGCTTCTCTCCATATCCGCGATCGCGTCTTCAGTTCGCACTCGGCGGCTCGGCATGGTCAATCACGAAAGCCTGCACATTGCCCCGTGTTGCTTCCAGCCGCAGCCCGATCTGCTGCTGAATCGCCGTGAAAAAAGGCGGCGCCTGCGCGTCGGCTGGGGCCACCGGAACCTCTCCGCCAAACTGCGTTTCATCTGGCGCCCAATCGAGATCGAAGTCATACCTGCCCGTCAGCCCTGTCTGATCGACCACCGGCCGGTCGAGCAAAGCTCTCTGAAGCAGCGACGCAAAATCGCCCATCGTCGCGTTTTTCGCTGGCAGATGAATGCGCTGCGGATAGACCGTGGACAATAGTAGCGCCGGATCGTTCGCCGGCGCCGTGCTCTCATTCAGCTTCGGCCCTCCCTTGGCTACCTCCAACGCATAGATTGAAAACTCCTTCTCCTCGCGATGAAAGCTGAGCTTGAACCGGTCAGCCAGCAGCGTCCGCAGCATCGCCATCTGCTCTGGCTGCGAGGGCCGCGCCTCACCCGGCGTCAGCGCCAAAATGTCAAAGTGGTCGGTATCAGCCCACTCCGGCCCTCCCGAAATCACCTTTGGGCTTAGATTGTAGGCCGCGGCAATCAGCAGCTTTAGCGTGTAGTACTTCACCACAAAACGATTCGTGCCTTGCATGGTGATGTAGCGCCCAGCCTTCGCATCAGGAGGCGTCGGCTTAATGGTCGCGACGTCGAATGCTGCCGCCCCGCCTTGGTTCGATACTGGAGCCTGGGCCAGAACTGTGCTTCCCAGCAACGCCACGGTCGCAAAGAAAATCTTTCTCACTCTCAACCCCTCCACAGCGCAATTCCGTCCACTCGCACCCGTCTACTCGCAGCTTCGCTCCATCTTCGCACCGCACTGCATACTGTGAATCCCACGCCCGGTCCAATTCATTCTCACCACACCTCTTTGACGCAGCATTCACACAAACTCATCGCATTCCACAACCCATTTGCGGGCGCCTGTGGGAGACGTGGGAAACCAGTGCCAGCACTCCGCTCCTCGTACTGCTTTTCCAAATCTCCTGAATTGCACAGCGCAGATTTAGAAAACCTACACCCACCTGCACCCCGCTCCAATACCAGCTTTCGCTCTGATTCCCACTTTTCCTAGGCACACTACGGGTACTGCTGTCTTTTCTTTTATTCCTTCTCTCTTTTTCATAACCACTGCGACCGCTCTTTGCCCGCTCAGGCAAATCTCATCTCTCCCACTCCACCCCAGCGCCCAATCTCAGGCTCAGACTGTTCCGAGGTTACTCCCTGAATTTCAGAGAACTGCACCGGTTTTCCACGCGCACAGATTCTGGCTCATGGCTACAATCAAGGGAAAGAAAAGACAGCCATTTCCGCCAAGCCATACCGTGTTGTAGAGTGAGGCAAGAGCGGAATGCGAGCCTTTTCAGAACGTCTCCCGATGGAGGCGCCGAATCGGGGTGGGGCTCATGCCGATTGTTGAAGCTGAAGTTGAGAAGCCGGCCGCTCAGGGGGCAGCGATGGAAATTACCGTAAGCCGCCAGGATCTGGTCAAAGAGCTCACTGCAACGCAAAGCGTTGTCGAGCGCAAAACCACGATCCCGATTCTCTCCAACTTTCTCATCGAGGCCGACGACGACCGGCTGAATATCACTGCCACCGATCTCGACCAGGCCATCCGCACCAGCGCAGCAGTCAAGGTGAAGAAGCCCGGCGCCTGCACCATTCCTGCCCGCAAGCTCTACGACTACATCAAGCTCCTGCCCGATGGCGATATCTCCATCAAGCTGCTCGAGAATCACTGGGTGCAGATTCGCAGCGGCCGCTCCAACACCAAAATGGTCGGCATGGCGCGCGCCAACTATCCGCAGGTGCCAGAGTTCCCCACCGTCTCAGTCACCAGCATCCCGCTTGTTTCGTTGCGCACGCTCATCGCACGCACTATCTTCGCCATCTCTAACGAAGAGTCGCGCTACACGCTCAACGGCGCTTTGCTCATTCTCAAGGCCGAATCTCTCGCCATGGTTGCGACCGACGGCCATCGCCTCTCGTTCGTCGAGAAGCCCGGTGAGAATCTCGAGGGCATCAGCGGCGAAAAGCGCGTCCTCGTTCCACGTAAGGCCCTTTCTGAGCTACAGCAACTCCTCGCAAACTCCGAAGCGGAGAAAGTTGAATTCGCCGACGACGAGCACACGTTGTTCTTCCGCGTCGGCCATCGAACCTTGTCAAGCCGCAAGCTCACCGGCCAGTTCCCTAACTTCGAGGCCGTGATGCCGCGCGACAACACCAAGTTCGCCGTCGTTCGCTCGGTTGAGCTCGCCGCGGCCATCCAGCGTGTGGCGCAATTTGCCGACGAGCGCTCCGGCGCCATTCGCCTGCGCCTTGAAGACAACGAGCTGAAGATCAGCGCCAACTCCACAGAATCCGGCGAGAGCGAAGACACCATCGACACGCCGTACACCAGCGACACCATCACCGTCGGCTTCAACTCCGGCTACATCCTTGATTTTCTCAAGGCGCTTGACAACGCCGGAGAAGTTCGCCTCGAGTTCAAAGATTCGCAGTCAGCCGGGCAGATGCGCCCTGAAGATCCCGAAGCGGAGTACAAGTACCGCTACGTCCTGATGCCGATGAGGATCTGAGCAGCGCCTTCGGTTCATCCTGCGTGGACCACTGTTCATCCCCAGCAGGCTGCTATTCGTCCCAAACCGAGGCACGACGCCCGGTTCCTTTGCTACGCTTTGCGTGTCGCAGACCATTGCACGGGATCAACGCCGTTGATCTTTCCGAGACCTACTTCATTCAAAATGTGCCGCTTTCGGGGCATTAATCAGAGACATCCCTTTAGTTTTTCTTCTTTACACCGGCGTGAATGACCCTCATACTTTTTCGTACACCGGCTTCGGGAGCCGGTTCCACGGTTTTCGCTCCCACCGGAGGCCGGTTAAGACCCTCGATTCATTGATCGTTAAACCTACCCCTCCAGCTCGACTGGAGACCCCGGCACCTTTAACTATTTGGAGGCACTCGATGCGCCGTTTGGTCACGAAGAATCTGCTTCTCGCAAGCTTTCTTTTCGCCCTGGTCGTGCACTTTGCCGCAACATCCCACGCGCAGGACCTCGCGTCGATTACGGGAGCTGTCAGCGACACCAGCGGCGCCGTCATTCCCAACGCGAGCGTCATCCTGGCGAATGAATCCACAAACGTCTCGTACAGCGCAGTGACCAACTCACTCGGTTCCTACAGCATCAGCAACGTCGCTCCGGGGCCCGGCTACAAGATCACGTTTTCAGCCCAGCACTTCAAAACGGTCATCATCACTGGCATTTACTTGAACGTGAATACTACGCGCACGCAGAATGCCAAGTTGAGCGTCGGCGCCGAGTCGCAGACGGTGCAGGTTTCCGCCGCATCAGAGAACGTCACGCTCAACACCACCGACGCCACGCTGGGGAACAACTTCCAGGTCCAGGAGCTCAATGATCTGCCGGTTGAGGATCGCGGCAATCCGTCTGCCCTTTTCTATCAGCAGCCGGGCGTTACCCTTGACGGCAATGTCACAGGCGCGCGCTCCGATCAAAGCAACGTCACACTCGACGGACTTGAAGTGAATGACAACGCAACCGGCGAGTTCGGTGTGATTGTGGGCAATGCTCCGGTCGATTCGGTCCAGGAGTTTCGCGGCGTTACTGGCGACCCGCTCTCAAGCGCAGGGCAGGGAGGCGGCGGACAGTTCGAGCTCGTGACCAAGGGTGGCACCAACGATTTTCACGGCAATATCAACGAGTACCACCGCGATACCGACCTTGAAGCCAACGACTGGTTCAACAACAACTCCGGCGTCGGCCGTCCGCCACTCGTGCGCAATCAGTTTGGCGGCAATATCGGCGGACCCATCTGGAGAAACAAGGCATTCTTCTTCTTTGACTACGACGGCCGGCGTGACGCGGTGAACGCACCTGTCGATCGTACGGTTCCGTTGGGCGGCGTGGCCGGACAGTCGGGCTGCGCGGGAAGCACCGGCTATCGCGAGGGGTACGTCTGCTACGTCAATAGCAGCGGCGCCATCGTTGCACTCTCACCCTCCGATGTTGCAACCCTCGACCCGCAGGGAACCGGATGGGACCAGACTGAACTCACTCTCTTCCAGCAGCGTTTTCCGGTGGCCAACGACCTCACCGGCGATGTAGGCGACCTGGTTAACACGGCCGGCTTCCGTTTCAACGCGCCTACGCCGGTCATGATCAACAACTACGTTCAGCGTGTTGACTTCAACCTCAACGACAAGATGAAGATCTTCGGGCGCGGTACATTCACGCAGAGAAACGACCAGTACGGCACAATCCAATTCCCCGGGGATCCGACCACCTACCCACGCTACGATCGCAGCTACGCGTGGGTCGTCGGCCACACCTGGACGATTACGCAGAACATTCTCAACCAGGCCGAATACGGCGAAACATTTGAAGATTTGGAGTTCCCTGTCACCTACAACCCGCAGGGCGACAACGTATTTTCCTACGCGGGAGTCAGCGGCCCTTACCCGGCTGGCAATAACGCGCAGGCCAGAACCTATCCCATCCCTGTTCTACGCGACGACTTCAGCTGGCAAAAAGGAAGGCACAGCTTCACTTTTGGCGGCACATTCAAGTGGGAGAACCCGAAGTCGTTCCAGGCGGAAAACTATAATTTCCAGGACGTCGGTGTTACCGGGAACACCTATTTCAACGCGCTATCCGACAACCTCCGGCCGTCAGACATCCAGTCTTCGGAATATGCGACAAGCATTTATGACAGCGCGTTTTCAACTGCGCTCGGCGCCTACGCTGAGACCTTCACCAACTTCAACTACAACAACAAAGGCGTTGTTGAAGCGTATGGCGCCGGTTTGAATGAAAATTTCCGCTACTACGAGACTGAATTGTACGTCGGCGATTCCTGGAAGGCGACACCCGACCTGACCATCACCTACGGCGTGCGCTACCAGAACTACACTCCTCCCTACGAGACGCATGGACTGCAGGCGTCCGCGCAATTGAATGAGAACGGAACCGTAACTCCCTTCTCGTTTAACTCCTATTGGAATGACCGCGTGAAGCAGGCCGCTGCCGGCAATTCAACGGCCACGGCCGTTCCATTCGTGCAATACGTTCTCGGAGGCAATGCGAATAACGGAGCCCCTGTTTATCAACCGCAAAACAAGTTGTTCGCCCCTCACTTTGCCTTTGCATGGACTCCAACGGCTGACAAGAAGTCCGTCATCAGCGGCGGAGCGTCCATCGTTTACGATCACCGCGTCGTCAACGCGCTGCAGTTTATCCAGACGCAACTCTCGTACCTGTTCGAAGCAAGTAACGAAAATCTCTATGGAATCTCCGGCGATCCAACCGATTCTCTTGCATCCAGCGATCCCACAGTTGGCGGACTGCCGCGATTCAGCGGGATTAATACGCCGCCCGCTCCGCCGGCCACTCCAAATGTAACTCCGCCCTACACGCCCTACGTTGCGGATACGCCCGGTGGTCCATTTCCGTACGGCGGTGAATATGGCGAAGGCAATGTTCTCATCGACCCCAATTTGAAGAACCCATACAATATCGAGTTCGGCCTCAACTTTCAGCGCGAACTTCCGCAGGGCTATCTGCTGAAGTTGAGCTATATGGGAAGATTGGGCCGCCGGCTGCTTGCTGAAGCAGACGCCAGCCAGTTGATCGATTTCCCCGATAACACGGGCGGCTCAAACCAAACCATGGCACAGGGCGAATCGGGCATGGTCACCCAGATGAGACAGTACGCGAGCCTCGGAGCGTACGGCGCCGCATCGAGCCTCTCGCCGCAGCCCTGGTTCGAGGATGAGCTTCCGGGATTAGCTGCCGAGCTCAATACGTACTACGACGGCAATTACTTTGCAAACAACACGCAGGCTGCCGCCTATGCTGCCTATCCTTACTCTGCGCGCGGCGATTTTGCCGATACGATGTGGGACCTCCTGGGAGCCCTCCCACCGAACATCGGCCTCGATGCACAGTTTGCCGCAGATACCATCTGGACTAACAAAGGATTTTCAGACTACAACGCGATGCTCGTTACGCTGCATAAGAATGTGGGTTACGGCCTGCAGTTCGATCTGAACTACACATGGGCCCACTCCATCGATAACGTATCGGCCATCGCGAATTTCATCGCCGAGAACTCGGGTTTTGGTTTCATTTGCGATGTGAGCCGGCCTCGGGAGTGCCGCGGCAACTCCGACTTCGACGTCGCCAACTATCTCAACGGAACCTTTATCTACGAACTGCCGTTTGGACGAACTCGGACGATTGGCACCAGTATGCCCGTGTGGGCTGACGAGCTAGCTGGTGGTTGGGAGATCAGCGGCATTCCCACCTGGCACACCGGCGAAGCCTACACCATCAACTCCAACGCCTATGTCGCAGGTTTTGCCAACAATGCGCCTGCCACGCTGATTGCTTCCCCCGCCATCCTCAAGACCAAGATCCATGGCGGTGAAGGCAACCCGCTGAATGCTTATGCAAATCCGGCTCAGGCCCTTGCAGCCTTCACCGGCCCCACTGGATTCAACATCGGCAGCCGGAACAATCTGTTTGGGCCAGGCTTCTTCAATCTCGATCTGAGCCTCGGCAAAACATTCCCGATCGATGAGAACAGGGTAAGCCTGAAGTTCCGCTGCGATGCCTTCAATGCCTTCAACCATCCGAACTTCAACCCGCCGTCCGGTAGCGGCGCCGACATTACCGAGGCAGCGGGCGTGCCGCTGGGAACGATTTCCAGCACCTACGTTCCACCGGACTCCGATATCTCTGCGCGCGTGCTGCAGCTCTCGCTGCGTTTGGAGTTCTAATCTCGCACAAGTCCAACGCACCAAAAACCAAAGCCCCGGCATCTCGCCGGGGCTTTCACCTGCTCGTCATCTTCGATTGGTTCGAGGGCCTCACGCCTTCATGAAATCCAGCGCTCGATTCAGATAGCCCTTCAGTTCCTTGCGATGCACTACCGCATCGAGAAATCCCTTTTCCAGCAGGAACTCCGCGCGCTGAAATCCCTCCGGCAGTTTCTGGCGAATCGTCTGTTCGATCACGCGCGGGCCGGCAAAGCCGATCAGCGCGCCGGGCTCGGCAATATTCAAATCGCCCAGCATGGCGAAGCTCGCCGTCACGCCCCCGGTTGTTGGATCCGTCAGCACGCAGATGTACGGGACGCGCGCATCATCCAATTGCGCCAGCACGGTTGAAATCTTTGCCATCTGCATGAGACTCACCACGCCTTCCATCATGCGTGCGCCGCCCGATGCAGCCACGATGATCAGCGGCCTGCGCGCCTCGCGTGCTCGGTCCACTGCGCGCGCAATCGTCTCGCCGACCACAGCGCCCATCGAGCCGCCGATAAATCCATACTCCATAGCGCTCAGCACTACGTCGTGCGGCCCGATCCGCCCAATCGCGTTCAAAATCGCGTCGTCCAGGCCGGTCAGCTCCTGCGCCTTGCGCAGCCGTTGCTTGTAAGGCTTCACATCGACAAAGTTCAGCGGATCGGTCGAGCGCAGTCCTCTGTCAACCAATTCAAATCCTGGGTCGAGCAGCGACTCGATGCGCTCCTTCGCACCGAATTTGAAGTGGTACTGGCACTTCGGGCACACGCGCAGGTTCGCATCGAGGTCGGCCTTGTAGATCGGTTGCCGGCATCCGGGGCATTTCACCCACAGGCCCTCTGTGCGCACATTCTTCGCGCTCATGTCGGATCCGTTCTCCGGAACCGAGCCGCTCACGGCTACCGGATTCTCGTTTTCCTCGCGCTTAAACCACGACATATCGAACCCAATTGTATATGGATGCCCTGCGACTGGGCTTCAGACGGGCTTTGCCGGAGCCGGAGCGCCACCCGCCCGCAAATAGGCATCGTCGCCGTCGATCCAGTCCTGCCGCGGCGGATTGAAGATGTCCAGCGCCACTGAGTCTTCCAGCACGTCCGCCTCGTGCGGAAGATGCGGCGGAATACACAGAATCTCGCCGGCGCGCACCACCACTTCCTCGCCGTCGACGACAAACTTCAATGCGCCCTCCAGCACATGGCTGATCTGCTCATGGAAGTGATGGTGCAGCGGAACATGCCCCCCTTTCTTCAGCACCAGCCGCGCCAGCATCGTGTTCGTCCCCACAACATACTGTCGCGTGATCTGCGCGTTCATCTGCTCCGGCTCGATGTCGGCCCAACGATGCAGTTTGCTCGTCGCCACAAATCCTCCACATTGCATCAATATTCAATTCCGCGTTGGTCAATATTCGATTCCGCGCTGCGCGAGGATGCCCTTCTGATAAGCGTGCTTCACTTCGCGCATTTCGGTCACGGTATCCGCCAGTTCCAACAGCAGGGGATGCGCATTGCGCCCGGTCAGAATCACGTGCACCATCTCCGGCTTTCCCTTCAGTGCCTCGGCAACCAACACTGGGTCAAGCATCTTGTAGCTGATCGCGTAGTTGATCTCATCCAGGATCACCAGATCCCACTCGCCGCTATAAATTGCTTCGCGCGCTTCTTCCCATGCTGCCTGCACCAGCCGGATATCTTCCGGATCAGCCTCGGCGCCGCCGATCTTCACAAATCCGCGTCCCATCTGCTTCAGCACAAAGTTGGAGCCGAGCGCTTCGACAGCATCGAGCTCGCCATAGTGCCACGAGCCTTTGATGAACTGCAGCATCAGCACGCGCATGCCGCAGCCCACTGCGCGCAGCGCCGTCCCCAGCGCTGCAGTCGTCTTTCCCTTGCCCGGGCCGGTGTTGATCAGGATCAATCCGCGCCGGCTGTTTTTCTCAGTCGTCATTGGCCAGGTTCCAGGCTCCAAGTTTCAGGTTTCAGGTTTCAGGTTACAGGTGTCAGGCGTCACTTCGCCAGACTCGAGAAAAAGAGGATTCTTGCAGAATCTGGAAAGGTGAGGAAATGCTTCGGTCCTTTAGGGAGTTGACGGTGTGGCAGAAATCGATGCAGCTAGCGACTTGTATTTACCGACTAACACAAGGCTTTCCGCGCCAGGAAATCTATAGTCTCACGAGCCAGCTGCGCCGTGCAGCGGTTTCGATTCCAAGTAACATAGCCGAAGGCCAGGGTCGATCTGGTCTCGGGGAATACCGCCAATTCTTGTGGATAGCTCGTGGATCAAACTGCGAGGTTCAGACACAGTTGGAGATTGCGAGGAGTCTCGAGATGGGCGAGCCTGAACTACTTCGCGAAGCCGAGGCGCTATCAGACGAAGTCGGGAAGATGATTTATTCCCTCCTTGAAAAACTACGTATGAAGACTCAGCGGCCTCCCGCGTGAAAACTGTAACCCGGAACCTGCAACCTAGCCCCTGTGATACGGGTGACCCGTGAGGATTGTAACTGCGCGGTAGATCTGTTCTGCCATCACCAGGCGGGCCAGCGTGTGTGCCAGTGTCATCGAGCCCAGTGAAAGCAGCCCTCCGCGCCGCTTCGCCTCCGCGCGCGCCGCATCCGTCCATCCATCCGCCGGCCCGATCGCAAAGATCACATGCTGCGCGCCATCTTCACGGCGCTTGCCCAGCCATGCAGCCAGCTCTTCCGAACTCATCTGCTTGCCGCGTCCGTCCAGCATTAGAACAACGGGCTCTGTCCGCCCACGCTGCCGCCCCAGCCACTCCAGGAACGAGTTCTCGTTGCGAAACGCCTCGATTTCGCATTTCATAAATCCCTTGCATCGATCCAGGTACTCGCCGGCCGCCGCATCGCATGGTTCCTTCGACCCCGCGCGGGCGCCAATGTATGCCAGAGTCACGTGCATCGAGAGGAGTATCGCAGAATCCTCCCCCTCAAGACCTTAGAACTCCGTTCCTGCCTACAAATACTTGGACCCGGTGGCTAAGTCGATTACGTCAGCGGCAACGCCGTATCTCCTTCCGCGGAGCATTGGCTTTGGAGCAATCAGTACCAGGCGCTTGCCTCCGGTACGCCCTTTCCAGGGATGGGGCGCAATATTCTGCGTGGCGACACATGGAACGACCTGGACGTATCGGCTGGCAAAACCTTTAAGGTTGCCGAGCGGGTCAACTTTCAAGTCATAGCCAGCGCCTTCAACGTCCTCAACCGTGCGTACTATGTCACGCCCGACATCAACGTCGAAGACAGCCTGAGTTCGGCCGGTGACATCTTCCAAACCCAGCAATTTACAGGCGCGCAGGGCAGTGCGGCCGGTGGTGGGTCCTACCCGCAGGGCCTCGGCAATCGCAACATCCAGCTAACAGGAAAGATCATCTTCTAGCCTTCAAAAGCCAAATCACGCAGCGTCGGGCGTCCGCATCCAGCGGGCGCCCTTCTTTTTGCCGTAAAACCGCAAAATTGGAGAGAAGAAGCACCAAGGCGAATCTTCGGAATCAGCAACTTCCATTCCAATTTCGCGAATTTGTGATCTGGTTCTACAAAATTCAGTATTCATCATTTCACCATCGTAAATTCTGGATGACTAAACCGTTTATTTTCAATTCTTATACCCGCCTTCCCCGCATCACCCAGATTGGCATACGAATTGCACAAAAGTAATGCAGTTTTATTCGTTTTTCTATCTGCTGGGCGCGCAAGCATGTGCTTGCTTTGATCTCAGTCTTCTTAGGTACTTGTTCGCAGAGTCGCCTTTCGCTGTGTCTGAATCAACTTGCGGGATCGGAATTGCTCCACGTAGAGCCTCCGAAAGCGCTCAACACGGATCGTTACCTCGCCCTCAAGGCTTTGCCGGTCCAAGTACAAACTGATTCTGGAGGATTTCCGATGCGGTCGTTTTGGTTCAAAAATGGATTCTGTCTCCTCTGCTGCACGTTGGCATTCTTTGCCCTCTCCTATCTCCCGATGTGCCATGCGCAAGACACCTCTGGCATGACCGGCACAGTCACTGACCAGTCGGGCGCAATCGTGCCTGGCACGACTGTGACGCTCACCAACGCCACCATCGGTCAGAAGTTCACTGAGACCACGAATTCCATTGGGTTTTACCGTTTCGCGAACGTTCCTCCCGGGGCAGGCTACGAAGTAAGCTTCACCGCCAAGGGATTCAATCCTCTCCAGGTCAAAGACATCTACCTGACCGTCGGAACCGTCCGCACCCAGAACGCAGTTCTGACTGTGGGCACGCGTCAGGAAGTGATTGAGGTTTCCGCCTCCAATGCAGAGGTCACCATCAATACTACGAACGCCACCGTCGGCAACAACATCGACGTCAGGGCGCTCGACACACTACCCGTGCAGCAAAGAGATTCACCAACAGCGCTCTTCGAAATGCAGGCCGGAGTCACAGACACCGGCTCGGTGACGGGTTCCCGCGTTGACCAGAACGACGTCACTCTCGACGGACTCGACGTGAACGACCTCGTGAGCGGTGGTGTGGGCTACAACGCCACGCCGAATGGCATCCAGGAAGGCATCCGCGACCAGACGATCGTGGGCGGAGCGCCGGTCGATTCACTCGATCAGTTTACCGGCAGCGTGGCTGGCGGCGATTCCAGCAGTGGCCCTGGCAGCGGCGGCCAGTTCACCCTGGTCACCAAGGGCGGCACCAATAGCTTCCATGGCAACCTGAACGAGTACAACCGCAACACCTCTTTTGTGGCCAATAGCTGGTTTGCCAACAACTCCAGCCCGGTTGTTCCGCGCAACCACCTGATCCAGAACCAATTTGGCGGCAACATCGGCGGCCCCATCACCATTCCGCATCTCTTCAGCGGCAAAGACAGGGCTTTCTTCTTCTTCGACTACAACGACAATCGCATCATCCGTTCCATCCTTTCGCAGAGGGCCGTTCCGCTCGACAGCCTGCGCGCCGGCAATGTCAACTACATTAACGACTCTGCTGGAGATAAAACCCAACTGACGCCAACCCAGTTCGCGGCGATGGATCCGCTCGGAATCGGCACAACCTCTACCTGGCTCAGTGCGTTCACCTCGCGCTTTCCACACGCCAATAACAAGAACGCCGGCGACCAGGTGAATTCCAGCGGATACGCCTTCAACGCTCCCGACGGCGAAACCGAAGCGGATTACGTGGGCAGGGTGGACGTGAACCTGAGCCAGAAGATGAGCCTCTTTGCCAAGTTTTCTTTTGTCCAGGGTCTCGACGTCCTCAATGTCGAGGATTTCGACAACAACGGCGCAACAAATCCTGAGCAAGATAACTCCTACTCATTCGTGGTTGGCCACACCTGGCAGATCACTTCGAATTCGACAAATCGCCTCTACCTCGGCGAGGTCGTTCAAAAGCTGTCGGATGTCGTCGTAGGGGAACCGTCCAGCTCCACCTGGAATCCGAATGGAACTACATCCTTTACCTTCGACGACGGCACAGGCCCGGCGCTGGTTTCTTCGTTGTATCTGGCTCCCGGCGGAGGCGCGCAGCGCGTTCCCGTGCCGGTGCTCCGCGACGATTTCAGCTGGATCAAGGGCCGTCACACCTTCCAGCTTGGCGGCAACTTCAAGGATCTGCTGATCCACACGACGTCGATCACCGATTT
Organism: uncultured Acidobacteriaceae bacterium; assembly: GCA_963834565.1. GTDB lineage: Bacteria > Acidobacteriota > Terriglobia > Terriglobales > Acidobacteriaceae > Telmatobacter. Next base: position 940,762 of record CAWICF010000001.1, read on the forward strand.
CAATGAGACCGAAGAAGGCATGGGCGGCTACACTTTGAGCCTGTGCGGCCCTGCGGCAGGCGATTGCGCAAAAGGCAACCCCTTGCTGCCCGCGACCGCGACCCTTCGTCCCAGCGGTATCGAAACCGCGGGCGCTGAAGGCAACACCGCCGAGTATGACTGGGACCAGGTATTTGCCTACATGATCGGGCGCGTTGGCGAGATCTCCTCGACCTTCAACTACAACAAGGCCGGGCAAGCTCTCAAGCAACTCACCGGCGACCAGCGTTTTTACCGCAGCTATCAGACGCAGCTTTACTTCCAGGATAGCTTCAAGGTCGTTCCCAGCCTGACCATAACCTATGGCTCGGGCTACCAGTACTTCTCGGTGCCTTATGAGACACGCGGCTTGGAGAGCGTTCAGAACATCTCCTTCCAGCAGTACCTGCAGGCCCGCGTAGCGCAGAGCGCCGAGGGAATCACGGGATCGGGAGCAGTTCCGTTGATCTCCTACCTCCTGGGCGGAAAGGGTAACGGCAGCAACGCCCCCTCGATGTTCCAGCCGGAGTACAAGCTTCTTTCCCCGCACGTTGCTTTCGCCTGGAACCCGGGCTTCGACAAGAAGCTGGTCATTAACGCCAGCGGCAGCATCGGCTATGACCGCACCATCATCACAGCGATCCAGAAGCTCCAGGACGGGAACTCGTACCTCTTCCAACAGCCCCTTCCATTGCCGCAGGGAATTGGCGGCGACCCCTACGATTCCATCAAAACGGGTCCTCGTCTCGACAGCGCCAACGATCTCTCAAATGTCAGCGGCATCGTTGCGCCACCCACTCCAACGGCTCCGTATCTGCCCTTTGCCAATGCGAATTCCTGCGCCAACGTTGGCGTGATCCCGTGCGGGCTGATTTTAGGGTCGGCCTTTAACAGCGCCACCGTCGATACAGGCTTGAAGACGCCCTACAACATCGACTTCAACTTCGGCGTGCAGCACCAGCTGAAGTGGGACATGATTTTCAAGGCTACCTATGTGGGCCATCTGGGCCGCCGGCTGATCGGCCAGGCCGACGTCAACCAGGTGATGGACTTCCCGGATAACACCGGCTTGTCGAACCAAACACTGGGCCAGGCCATGGGAGGACTTACCAAGCAGCTCAGGGCCGGGGCCACCACGGCAACGGTTCAGCCCGAGCCATGGTTTGAAGATGTTATGGGCGCAGGCTACACCCAGTTCCTGGTTGCCACGTGGGGCCCGTTTGCCTACCGCGGTGACTTCGGCGACACGGTCCAGTACATGGCTGACACCGGCGCGCCGCTCAACGTGGGGTCCGCAGCGCAGTTCTCTGAGAACAGCTTCTACACCAACCAGGGATTCTCGACCTACCACGGTCTCCTGGTCACGCTGAACAAGAACCTGTCGCACGGCCTCTCGTACGACTTCAATTACACTTACTCGCACTCCATCGACAACACCTCGGCCTTTGCCAATTCGCAGGGCGATACGGGCATCGGCGGTATCGGCCTAATCTGCGACATTCTTCGTCCGCGTGAGTGCCGTTCGAGCTCGGACTTCGATATCCGGCACTACATCACCACCGACGCAACCTACGAATTGCCGTTCGGGCAGAAGAGAATGTTCGCCAACACCGTGCCCAACTGGGCGAACGAAATCATCGGAAACTGGGATGTGAGCGGCCTTTCTATCTGGCACACGGGCGTTCCGTGGTCGACGGTGTCGAACGCGTTCGTGGCCAGCTACTCGAACGATGCCCCTGGTCTTCTTGTCGGGAGTCCCGCCAATGTCGCCACGCACGTGACGAAGCTTGCAGGCGGCGGAGTGAACATCTTCGCCGACGAAAACCAGAACACCGGCAATACCCAGGCCGCAAGCTCGTTCGTCGGCCCAATCGGATTCCAGATTGGACCCCGTAACGAGCTGCGCGGGCCGAACTTCTTCAACGCCGATCTTGGTTTGGCCAAGAGCTTCCCGATTATCGGGGAGTCTTTCGCCCTCAAGTTCCGGGCCGATGCCTTCAACGCGCTCAACCACCCGAGCTTCAACCTGCCGGCGAACAACGTCTACAACGGATATGACCAGACCGACATCACCAACAGCGCCTTCGGTCAGATCAGCTCGACGGTCGAGCAGCCCGGCAACCTGAACAACGGCGCTCGCGTGCTGCAGCTCTCGCTGCGCCTCGAGTTCTAAGGCTCACCAACGATTCACAAACAAAAAGGGGCCGCTTCGGCGGTCCCTTTCTTTTTTGCTTTTTGCATTGCGCGCAAATCTTCCGTGAGCGATCAGAACAGCTCAATGCGCTTTACCGGCTTCGTCTCGCCTTCTTCACTTTTGGCTTTCCCGGCGCCTTTTTCTTTGCTGCCGGCTTTTGCTTCGCCGCAATCCTCCTGCCGGTCTTCTTCGCCTTCTCCGCAGGCGTGGTTCGCACTTTCGTCTTCGGCGCGCTCTTGCTGCGCACCGCCCGCGTCTTCGCCGCCAGCTTCGCCTTCAGCTCAGCGTCGAACTCCGCCGGCGTGAGCGGCCGCGCTGACTTGCGCAAACGTTCGATATCGTAGAACGCGCGCCGCTCCGCGAGGAACACGTGAATCACAAAGTCCACGTAGTCCAGCAGAATCCACTCGCCGTTGCGGCGACCTTCCACCGAGTGCGCATAGGCGCCAAATTCTCGTTTCAGCCGCAGCTCGATTTCATCGGCAATGGCGATGGCCTGCCGGTCGTTGGTCGCCGATGTTACCAGAAAGAAATCGGCGAGCCCCGAGTCGACCGGGTCCAGTTCGAGAATGCGCGTGTCGTCGCCTTTTTTCTCTTCGCAAACCGCGGCTGCGGTCTGCACCAGGATTCGTATTTGGTTCTTGACGTCCTTCTGTTCCTGCGCCTGCGAAATGTTCATGCGGTTGGCTGGCTCTCCACTCCTCATCGTAGTCGCTCGATTCGCCGCGCCGCAAGGCGAAGCAGCGGCAATCTGCTCAGCGATAAAGTCCATGCGCCCGAATGTATTTCGCTACCTCCGGAGGCAGCAGCTTGCTCTCCGCTGAACCGCTCTCCGAACTGTTCTCTCCTAGCCTCATCTCTCTTCGGATCTCCGATGCGCTGATCTCGACATTTAGGTCGGGCAACACGTAAAAAGGAGCGCATTCTCCCGCCGGATTCACCAGCTCGAATTCTCGAATCTCAACTCCCACTGCAATCCGCACAGTTCCTTGGGCATTCGCCAGCGCCAGCCCCTCAGGCAACGCAGCCTGCAGCTCATCCAGCGGCTCTCCTGGCCGGGAAGCAACCACCAACGGTGCCGTAAAGGGAATCTCCGCTGCGCGATGCCACTTGCGCAGTCCAAAGAATGAATCGGCTCCCATCAGGCAAAACATTATGCTGTCCGCACCGAGCTCGGCCCGCAGGCTTTGCAGCGTCTCAAGCGTGTAATTTGGCGCGCCGTCGAGCTTGGGCGCATCTGCAAGCGAGATCTCAAACCCCTCCTCGCCCGCAATCGCCAGCCTCGTCATCTCAACGCGGTTTTCAAAGCTGGCTGTTGACCCTTCCGGCTTCAGCGGTTGTGCGCCCACCGGCGCAAACAGCACTCTATCGAGCCGCAACCCAGCCTGGGCCGCACGTGCAACTGCAAGGTGTCCCAGGTGCGGCGGATCAAAGCTGCCGCCGAAAAACGCCACGCGCACCGGACCGCGCCCGCTCAATGCTGCTGGTCCCTCGCTGTCTGCCCGGTTCATGGCTTCATCGTACAGTGCATGCCGTGCCGCGACACAAACTGTCCGGCCCACGCACGATCGGATAGAATCAATGAGTTACACGGCTTCACAACCGCCACTATGCGCTATTTCCTGGTCTTCCTCGCCTTCGCAGGTCTTGTCGTCGCCACCTTGGCGTTTCGCATCCATTACTCAACCGCAACCGAGCCCTGCTCCATTAACGACCACTGGGATTGCGGTATCGTCAACCACAGCTCCTACAGTGAACTGGCCCACACCCACATTCCTGTTGCCGCCATCGGCATGGCAGGCTACCTGGTCCTGGGCATCCTTGCGTTCCTTCGCCGGCGGATTCTGCTTGCCATCTTTGCCGTCGTCGGTTGCGCCTTCGCGTTGCATCTCTCCAGCATCGAACACAGCGTGCTCCAGGTGTGGTGCCTCTACTGCGTCATCTCGCAGGGCATCATCGCGCTCATCTCGCTGTTCAGCATCGTGTGGCTCATCACGCATGAAGTATCAAAAGCCCGCGCGCGCAACGCCGCTGCGTAACCTTTGATCATCCCCTTCCCTACGGTTTGGCGTCTTTGTTGTTCCCTTGTTCCCAGCAACCACCCGCTCCCGTATTGATAAAATTGAATTATCACGATGTTCAGGGACTGGTATGCGCGGTGGATGTATGCATGGGAGACGGAGCTAACCACCCGCGATGAAAATCGCGTCGTCCGCCCCCTCGAGTGGGGTTTCGAGTGGATCGCTCCATTCCTCGAATCGCATGGCTTTGCTTCCACTGTTCCCGGCCCGGAGGTCCTGCGCGACGAGGCCGCGGCCGAGGAGGCCATGGTCTGCATCAACCAACTCCTCATCCGCAATAGCCATCTCTTCTTCGGCTACAAGCGCCCCACTGATTTCCGCCTCGAGGAGCGTTTTCCGCAGCTCTATCCCACGAACGTCCGCCCTGAGACGCTCGCCAAAGATGCCGAGATCAAACAGCGAGCCGCCGACGGCAAACTGCCTCGCGCCCAATATCTCCGCTTTACCTCGCCCGAGCGCACGTCCTACCCTGAGAACGATCTCGTCAACGCCCGCTGGTATCCTGCGCCCGCCCACAAAGACCCTGCGCGTCCCAAGCAAGCCATTGTCGTCATGCCGCAGTGGAACTCCGACGGCTTCAGCCATAACGTCCTCTGCAGGATCTTCAACCGCATGGGCATCTCGGCGCTGCGTCTCTCCATGCCCTTTCACGACATTCGGCGTCCCGCCGAGCTCGAGCGCTCCGACTACGCCGTCAGCTCCAACGTTGGCCGCAACATCTCCGCCTGCCGCCAGGCGGTCATCGATATCCGCTGCTGTCTTGACTGGCTTGAGGAGCAGGGCTATGAGCACTTCGGTGTCCTCGGCACCAGCCTCGGCTCCTGTTACGCCTATCTCGCCAGCGCTCACGATGCGCGCCTGCGCGTCAACGCCTTCAATCACGCGTCCACCTCGTTTGGCGATGTTGTCTGGTCGGGCCAGAGTACGCGTCACATCCGCCAGGCTGTCGAAGAGGCCGGCCTCACGCAGGAGCGTGTCTGCGCGCTCTGGTCCTGCGTCAGCCCGGTCAGCTACTACGAGCAGTTCAAAAGTCCCGAAGCCAACGCCGCCGGCAAGAACGTGCTCGTCGTCTACGCCAACTACGATCTCACTTTTCCCAGGGAATATTCGCTGCAGGTCGTCGAGGCCTTCCGCCGCGACAAGATCAAGTTCGAGCCGCGTGTGCTCCCCTGCGGCCACTACACCACCGGCGAAACTCCCTACAAATATCTCGATGGCTGGTATCTCGGCTGGTTTGTCTACCGCGCCTACAAAGCGTTGCGCGATGAAAAAGCCGCGGCGCACAAATCCGCCACAGCTCGCTCGTCTGAGGTTGAAGAAGAAGAAGCGCTCTCGCGCTAGCACATTTTCGACTCAAGCGTGGACAGAACTTTCCGTGCCCCATCCTTTGTGCGCTTCATGCACAAAGGGTGGGAGACTACAGATGATCGTCTTGATCGCAGGCCGTCAAGCGGAGAAATCCTTACCGCACCGCACTCAAATCCATCCGGAGCATCTTCGCCGGATCGAGATACGCATCCTGCCAGCGCACCGCCCAGTGCAGATGCGGCCCGGTCACGCGGCCCGTCGCGCCGCTCAACCCGATCCGCTCACCCTTTGCGACGTGGTGTCCCTCCTTCACATCGATGCGGCTCAAATGCATCGACACCGTGAACAGGCCCAGCCCGTGATCGATGACGATGCAGTTGCCCTCGAAATAGAGTGGCCGCGCAAGCACGACTACCCCGCTGTTGCCCGCGCGCACCGGCGTGCCCGTCGCAGCTCGAAAATCCATCCCCTTATGTACGCTCGCGAGCTTGCCGTTATACGTGCGCCGCATGCCGAAGCTGCTCGTCGCCGGCGCCGTCACCGGTGCGCGAAAATCTCCGCTCCACAGCGGCTCATCGGCGCTCGCCGCAAACACTTTCGCCTTCAACTCGACTTCAGACTTGATCCGCGCCATCTCTTCGGGCGGTGGCTCGACAAACTTCGGTTCCACAGTGAGCGTTCCCGTCGCATAGTGCGCGGCATGAATCTCCACGTCGCGGCTCAAATCGATCGCGTTGCCGCCAGCCTCATGCTCCACTACCTTCAGCGTCGCCGGACCAACCGCCGATTCGACGTCCACCCCGGCCAGCGCATACCAGCTCTTCCCATCGCGCCCGCGAAAGAACTCGAGCTTCTTGCCCATCCATTCGCCATCAAGGGTCGCGCCCGGCGGCGCGTTCACGCGGATCAGCTCCGGCGCTCCCGCCACCACAATCGCCGGCGTTATCGTCACCGCATCCTGTTCTGCCGGTTCGCCGGCCCACACGCTCCCCGCCGCGGCAACGGTCCATGCGGCGAACAGTCCTGCCCATCTGTAAGTCGAGAGTCGCATTGGGTCTAGGATAGAGGAAAATCGATTGCAAGACTCTCCAGCGTACCCAGCCCGTAACCTTTCCCGCTCCGCATGATCTAATTTGCATGATGATCTGGCAGCTTCAACGATTGGCGCCGCGCTTCGCAGGTCTCGCTGCTGCCGCGCTCATACTAGCTGCCTCCACCGGGCGCTCGAGCGCACAGCAAAATGCCCCCGCAGCGCCCGCGGCTCGCAATCCCGTTCTCGTCGAGCTCTTTACTTCAGAAGGTTGCTCCGATTGTCCGCCGGCCGATGCCGTGCTCGAACAGCTTGACGCGCAGCAGCCGGTTCCCGGCGCGCAAACCATCGTGCTCAGCGAGCACGTCACCTATTGGAACCATCAGGGATGGCGCGATCCATTCTCGCTCGATATCATCGACCTGCACCAGGAACAATACGTTCGCCATTTTTCGCTGCCCTCGCCCGCCACACCTCAATTTGTCGTGGATGGGACGGAGCAGGTGGCAGGCAACAATCCTTCCATGCTGACTCAGGAGATCGCACAGGCCGCTCGAGTGACCAAGAGTGCAATGCAGATCAGCGATGCGCATCTGGCCGCTGACGGCTCGGTCGACTTCACAGTAAAAGCAGAGCCGGGTCGCAAGGGAACTCTGGTCGCGGCTGTAGCTGAGAATGCAATCCAGTCGCAGGTTGCGCGCGGAGAGAACGCAGGCCGCACTCTGCACTACGTGGCTGTTGTACGCGCCTTCAAAGAGTTTGGCTCGAACTCCATCGATGGGCGGCCGCTGCACCTCTCCGGCTCCGATCTTCAACGCGCAGAAAAAGACGGCGAACCGTTGCGGCTCGTCGTCTTCCTCTACAACCCTTCCAACAGTCAAGTGCTCGCTGTGGCCCAGCAGACTCTCAGTCGTTGAGCTTCCATTATTTCCCGCAGCTTTCCACAAATGGTTTCCTGCATTCGGGATGGCGCGTCCACTGTCGGGACGCACTAAATTCCTTTCAACGCCCGATTCCCGCCCCTTGTCTTAGAATTCTTGTATGACTGACCGTATGTCTTTGCCCCTCGCCCAGGCCGACCCCGACGTTGCCGCCGCCATTGACCACGAAACGCTCCGCCAGCACGAGGGGCTGGAGATGATTGCCAGCGAAAACTTTGTCTCTGAAGCAGTGCTTGAAGCTGCGGGCTCGGTCTTCACCAATAAGTACGCTGAAGGCTATCCAGGGCGCCGTTATTACGGTGGCTGCGAGTACGCTGACGTCGTCGAGAATCTCGCCCGGGACCGCGCGCGCCAGATCTTCGGCGGCGACCATATCAACGTGCAGCCGCACTCAGGCTCGCAAGCCAATGCCGCCGCCTATGCCTCGGTCCTCAAGCCCGGCGATACCATCCTTGGTCTCGACCTCTCGCACGGCGGCCACCTTACGCACGGCCATCGCCTCAGCTTCGCCGGCAAGCTCTATCGGACCACGTTCTATCACGTCCGCCGCGACAACGAGACCATCGACTACGACGAGATGGAGAAAGTAGCTGAGCAGGAAAGGCCCAAAGTCATCATCGGTGGCGCCAGCGCCTACCCGCGCTTCTGGGACTTCGCGCGCATGCGGCAGATCGCCGATAAAGTCGGCGCCTATTACATCTTCGACATGGCGCACATTGCCGGCCTTGTTGCGGGCGGTGTTCACGATTCGCCTGTTCCTTATGCGCACATCACCACCACCACCACGCATAAAACTCTGCGTGGTCCCCGCGCCGGCCTGATCATCGTCGGCAAAGATATCCAGATCGGCGAAAAGCCAGAGCAGATGCTGAGCAAGGAAATCGACCGCACCGTATTTCCCGGCCAGCAAGGCGGCCCGCTCGTACACATTGTTGCCGCCAAGGCTGTGGCCTTTGCTGAAGTGCTTCGCCCCGAGTTCAAAACCTATGCCGCACAGATTGTTTCAAACGCCAAAGCTCTCGCCGAGGCGCTGCAGGCCGCCGGATACCGCCTCGTCTCCGGGGGAACCGACAATCACCTCCTGCTTGTCGACGTGTTTGAGAAGGGCATTCTCGGCTCCGAAGCAGAGTTAGCTCTGGGCAAGGCCGGCATCACCGTCAACAAGAACTCCATTCCCTGGGACACCAATCCGCCGCTCAAGCCTTCGGGCATTCGCGTCGGTACGCCGGCACTGACCACACGCGGCATGAAGGAGCCGGAGATGCGCACCATCGCCGCCTGGATTGCAAAGGCCCTCGAGCAACGCAACGACGAGGCTGCTTTGTCCCGCATTCGCGGCGATGTGGCAGAACTGGCCAACCGGTTCCCGCTCTACGCCTGGCGCCGCGCGCCCGTGGCTGTCAGCGCATAATTCGATCTAACTTCCTCGGTATCAATCGGACCGCGGCGACCCCGGCTCTTCGCAGGGAAAAATAATCCATGCCGGGGTGTACCCCCGTGTGCAAGAATGCCGGAGTGCATCTTACGCTCAGGTGCGCTCGGGGTAGATTGTTCCGAGGCGCAAACCTATCTCTCCAGCCATCAAGGAGGTACCTATGAAATCGATGCATTTCGCGGTCGCAGCATTGCTCTCTCTCGCTGTGCCGGTTTTCGCGCAGCAACATCAGTCGGCGAGCCATCCTCCCATTCCGGCGCACGGGCCCGCGCCTTTCAAGGGCGCACCACCGGCGCAATCGCACCCGCAGCCCCAACCGTCCCAACCGGCGCCGCAAAGAAACTACAGCGATCAACCCGGCCATCCGAATGCGCCGCACGTCGATAAAGGAAAGGTCTGGGTCGGTCATGATACCGGACCCAACGATCCTGCCTATCATCTCGACCAACCCTGGCAACACGGCCACTTCACTGGCGGATTCGGCCCGAAGCATGTGTGGGTCCTCGCCGGCGGAGGTCCGAGCCGCTTCTGGTTCAACGGATGGTTCTGGTCTGTCGCTGCGGCCGACCTTGCCTTTTGCGCTGACTGGATCTGGGATTCGGATCAAATCGTCATCTATGAAGATCCCGACCATCCCGGCTGGTATCTCGCTTACAATGTTCGCCTCGGAACCTATGTGCACGTTGAATATCTCGGCATGTAAGCGACGATGATTCTCGCTAGGAAATAGGGGACAGGCACTCAGCCTGTCCCCTGCTTATTTCCGGCGATGTCGTTGTTACTAAGGTAAGTAGATCATCGTCATCCATGCAACCTTATCCCCGCAAACTGCCTGGTCGCCCGCTTGATTCGTCATGATCAAATCCTCGACGGAACCCTCCGGCCTTCCGCGGCAGATATCGATGCGAGTAACTCCAGAACTTCGCCTCGACAATCGTTTTCCAAACGCGCCTTCCTGAGTTATCCTTTCCATCATGGCTATAGAAGACATCCTTGCCCAAATTGATTCCGAGATAGCAAGACTCGAGCAGGCTCGCAAGCTGCTGGCCACCATCGGTTCGACACCAACTAAAGCTGGACGCACCGCAACAAAAGCTGCCGCGAAAGCGAAACCGAGAAAGAAGCGCAAGATTAGCGCCGAGGGTCTTAAGCGGATTGCCGAAGCTCAGCGCAAACGCTGGGCCGCACAGCGCGCCAAGGTCAAGCAGAAGAAATCATAGATTTCGCGTAAGATTCTTCTCGCACCGAAGGGCCCGGGACCAAAGAAGATTTGTGCCAGCGTTTCTTGGCGGATGCTCCGATGTATGAGGGCAGACGCAACGAATTTCTATTTTCTCCCGCGCGCTGCAGGCTTTTCGATTGCCCTCTTACCGCGGAGCCGTCATCACCAGCATGCGTGGCTCGGTCATCTCGTCGATCGCCGAACGCAGCCCCTCGCGACCCAGTCCGGAATCCTTCACTCCGCCATACGGCATCGGGTCCAGACGCCACGCAGGCGTGTCGCCCACGATCAGTGCGCCCACTTCCAGTTCGCGGTAAGCCGTCAGAATGCGGCCTGAGTCGCGCGTCATCAATCCTGCCTGCAGCCCGTATTTCGAGTGATTCACCGCAGCCAGCGCCTCTTCGAAATCGTCATACGGTTCAATCATCAGCACCGGCCCAAACACTTCTTCATCGCGAACCTTCATGCCCGGCGCAGTCGCAGTCAGAATCGTCGGGGTTATCACCGAACCATTCCGTTCGCCGCCGGCCACAAGCTTCGCGCCTGCGTCCACGGCTTCCTTTACCCACGCTTCCACGCGCTCCGCGTCGCTCTGCCGGATCATCGGCCCCACTTCTGTCGCTTCGTCTGCGGGATTTCCTGTGGCCAGCTTCGCCGCCACGTCAACTACTTTCCAAACGAAGGTTTGAAAGATGCTGCGCTCCACAAACACGCGCTGCACGCTGATGCACGACTGTCCCGCATAACTGAATGCCGCGTGAGCCGTTCGCTGCGCTGCATCGTCCAGATCCTTCCAGTCGCTATGTACCACGAGTGCAGCGTTGCCGCCCAGTTCCAGCAGCACGCGTTTGCGCCCCGAGTGCGCCTTCAGTTCCCAGCCCACTTTCGCCGAACCGGTAAAACTCAGAAGCTTGATGCGATCTTCCTTTTCAGCCAGCCACGCCGTATCGGCATTGCTCAACGGCAGAACGGCCAGCGCCTCCTCGGGCCATCCTGCCTTCAAAATCACTTCGCCCAGCGCCAGTGCCGTAAACGTCGCCTGCGGAGCGGGCTTCAGAATCAGAGGGCACCCGGCCGCCATCGCCGGTGCCGCCTTGTGCGCCACCAGGTTTAATGGAAAGTTGAACGGCGTAATCGCCAGCACCGGCCCAACCGGAAATCGCTGCACCAGTCCCCACCGGCCTTCGTTGCCTTCCGTCAAATCCAGCGGAATGCTCTCGCCTCCCAGCCGCGCGGCTTCTTCCGCAGCGGTCTTGAAGGTCAGCACGGCGCGATCCACCTCGATGCGCGCCAGTCGCACCGGCTTGCCCGCTTCAGCCACGATCAGTTGCGCGAATCGCTCCTTCTGCTCGATGAGCGCAGCCGCCACGTCCTCCAGGATCTCGCGACGCTTCCACCGCGGCAGCGCGCGAGTGCGGCGGATGCTCACTACGGCGTGATGCACGGCCTGGCGCGCGTCGGCCCGCGAGGCAATCGTCACGCGTCCCACCAGTCCCTGGTCCCACGGCGAGCGCACTTCCATCGTCTCGCCGTCAGTCCACTCTTTGCCGCACAGCAGGAATCCGGTCTGCGTACCCGGCCGCATCTTCATGAACAAGCTCCCATGTGTCCGATACAACCTAGATGGTAAAGCCAGCGGGCTGGGCTTGTCCGCTCGCGTCGTTTTCCGATCTCGCGGTTGCAGGCGGGAACATTGCGCCGTTTCCAGGCACGGTGTCATACCGATTTCGACCCTCCCTTGCCCGGGATGAGGTATAGTTTCTGCAACTCGAATCCGCACTTCATCGGCTCGCTCAAAATCTGTTCAGCAAAGGATGTCACCATGCCCGACACACCTGACAACCAGGCTCCTCAGGCCAGCCCTTCGCAACCCTACATCCCACCTGCTCCGCCAGTTGTAGTACCTCCGCCCAAACAGGGGCCGAGCGCCCTCAAGATCGTTCTCATCATCATTGCGGTTCTCTTCGGCATTGGCATCATCGGAGCCGGCATCGTCGGTTACGGAGTCTACAAAGTTGCCAAGGCGGTGAAGATGAGCGCCAGCTCTTCGCAGCCGGTCACCGAAAGCGATCTGGGAGTTCCTATCTACCCCGAAGCTACGCAGGGCAAAGGCAGCCTGCACATGACCATCGCCGGCAAGACAATGACCACTGCTAACTTCCTCACGCCCGATTCGCAGAGCCAGGTCATCGCCTTCTACCAGAACAGTATGGGCCCGAACGCACGTTCCACGACGAGTTCAAACGGCGGAACGATCGTTTTGAATAAAGGCTCAGGCGACACCGTTTCAATCACCGTGGTACAGAACCCCTCAACGAACGGCGGCGAGACCCAGATCGTCATTGTCCACGCTGCGAATGCCGTGTCGAATTAGCCGTTTCTTACCGAGAGGCCTCCTGTGCGGCGATTCACTTCGCTCACCGGAGGCTTTTTCTTTCCGGCCGGACTTACGCGCGAATCACATACCGCGCCATCACATCCTCGCCATACCACATGATGTAGTTGGTGCCCCACGCGTTGTTGAAGAGGCAGGAGTGGATTCCCTTGCTCAGATCCGGCTGATCATTCGAAAAAAGCAGCGGAGTCCGCTCTCCCAGCGCCACCACCGGCGCGTCCAGCGTGTCCACTTCAAAGCGATACCCGCCGGATTCATATCGGAATCCCCGTTGCAAGGCGTGCATGTGCCGGTTGCCCGACGCAACCACTTCAAACGGCGAAGTCCACTCGCCTGACTTCTCGAGCTTCCACACTTTCGCGTCGTCCACAATCGGATTGAAGGTGAGCCAGAGCGCCTCCGGCATGCGTGTCGCCGGCTTGCCAAACCAGGAGAGCTTCAAATGGATCTCCGGCTCAACCTTCGGCAACTCCAGATCAAGAAATACATCCCGCGGGAACGCCGCTCGTCCTGAACCGAACGATGCGTCGTCTCTTATTTCGAGGCGAACCATGATCCGATGCGCGTCGGCCATTTCTTCCGTAGTCACCTCGGCCGAACTCGCCTGCCACTCCTGGCTCTTCGCTCCAAACCGCTCAATATTCGGTTTGCCGAAGTCCTTCTGCGCCCAATCCGCCTTTGTCGTCAGGTAGCTCGCAATGAACCGCTGATAGTCTTCCTGCGACAACGTCTGGTAAGTGAACAGCCCGATCGGATTCTTCTCGCTGGCCCACTCGCGACCAGTCGCTTTGTTCCTGAGCTGCGTGATCGCGCCCGTCCTGGCGTCGATCCCGATCACGAAATGCTCGGTTTCAATTGGCTTTCCCACCGCGCCTGCAATCGCCTTTGGCGAAATCACCGGCCACACGGGCGCAATGCCCGCGATCGCCAGTTGCGCCTCCTCGCGCATCGCCTCCGGCAATGTTGCGACGCCATCCAGCAAATCCTGCCGTTTCTCGATCCAGCTCCACTCCACCACCTTGTAATTCTTTGTGTCTAACTTGGCCGCCAAATCCGACGGAATGTAGTTATCGAAATCGAGCCACGTTTTCGTGTCCGTGCCCCATGTGTGCTCCGCCTCCAGCGTGATGTGCCTCAGCAATTGCAGATCGGTGTCGTCGCCCACCTGCATCGCGCCGCCCGCAATCCACGCTTCGCGCAGCCGCGAAATCTCGCGATATCGCGCCACCTTCAACGGATCGCTTGCGCAACCATGAATCCACGTGTCGCCAATCTCGTCCGTCACCACCGGCAGCTTGTCGCGATACGGCGCCAGCGCGTTCGCCATCTCCGTCAGGCTCGCAGCCCGGATCTCCGCGTTCGGAAACCGCGTCGCGAGCGCCGCATGAATCTTGTCAATCTCCTCCGGAGTGTGCGGCCCACTGTTGTCGCCGCGCACCTCGGTCACAAGCGCCAGGTCCGACCCCGGCACGCGCGCCACCGCACCGTATTGCCAGTGGTACATCACGTCCAGCGTCGCACCAGATGGATCCTTCCACGAGAAAACCGGCGGCAACGCTGCGGCCGTCGATCCGCCGTTTACGCCAACTTCCAGAAACGTCACGCCGTGCTTCGCCAGTGGAGGAATCAACCCACGCGTGTGTCCCGGCACATCGGTCATCTTCGCGCCTGTCGTCACCGTGCCGAATCGCTTGTCGAGCGAACCGGAAATTGCCAGGCTGCCTTCGATCATCGACGGACTCAACATCTCCGTCTGCCACGTGAACGGCAGCGCATGCCACGCAATGTCGCCGCGCCCGATCGCTTCTTCCATCGCTTTGCGATCCGCGGCCGACGCCTGCTCCAGGTACTCAAACAGCAGCCATGAGCCTGTTGTCCACACATAGCGCCGCTTGCCGCCCGCATTCGCCGCTCGCGCCACGTCGATTGCCTGCGGGAAATACTTTTCAAAGTAACGGTGATGCACCACGTTGTATTGCGTATCGATGAAACCCGCATCAAAGTGGCACTTGAACATCACCAGTACGCGCTTCACGGTTGGATCCGGTTCGGGCTGCACGATTTCCGTGCGTAGAGCAAACGACTCGCTCGATCGCAGCAGCAGTCCCGTTCCCATCGCGGCCGCAGTCTTCACAAAATCCCGGCGCTTCATCGCGAATACTCCTTTTCACATCAAACCGCAGGCAGTTTACCATTTGGAGCCAACCAGTGTGACCGGTCTCCCCGCCAGTTCCCGCAGGCCGTCGCCGCCGTCCCATCTGCGATAAACTCCTCCCATGATTCACAACGGCCGCAGCCGTAAACTTCCCTTCGATCCTGACGAAGCCATTGCTCATCTGCGCGCTCGCGACCCCAAACTCGGCGCGCTGATCGATCGCGCCGGCCCCTTCACCCTGCGCCTCGATCAATCGGTATCGCCCTTTGAATCGCTGCTCGAATCCATCCTCTACCAGCAGCTCCACGGCAAAGCCGCGGCCGCCATCCACGCCCGGATGCGCGCCTTCTTCGGCGGCGATCCCACGCCGCGGCTCCTTCTCGAAACGCCGGACGAACCCCTCCGCGCCGCCGGAGTCTCCGGCAACAAGATCAAGGCCATGCGCGATCTGGCCTCTCGCACCATCGACGGCACCGTTCCTTCGCACGCCGCGATTCTCAAAATGTCCGACGCCGGCATCGTCGAGCGTCTCACTGAAGTTCGCGGCATCGGCCCCTGGACCGTCGAAATGCTGCTCATCTTCCGCCTCGGCCGCCCCGACGTATTGCCCGTGACCGACTACGGCGTCCGCAAGGGCTATGTGCTCACCTTCATGCGAGTACCAAAATCGCGCCCGCTTGAGGCCGCCGACCTTCCCAAGCCCGACGTCGTCTTTCGCCGCGGCCAGCGCTGGGCGCCGTACCGCTCCGTGGCCAGTTGGTACCTGTGGCGGGCATGTCATCTGGCCAAAAACTCCGAGCCTTCAGGCCGCTCGGCACGCTAACCGCGCATCGCACTACAATAGCGTCAGCCGTTCGGAATCCCCGGCGACGCAAGCACTCGGAATCTTCATGCCTCCTGGCAAGCGCTTCATCTGCATTCACGGTCACTTCTACCAGCCGCCCCGCGAGAATCCCTGGCTTGAAACAGTGGAAACCCAGGATTCGGCCGCTCCTTATCACGACTGGAACGAGCGCATCTGCGCGGAGTGCTATGCGCCCAATGGCGCCGCCCGCGTCGTCAACAACAAGAACCAGATCACGCGCATCGTCAACAATTACGCGCGCATGAGCTTCAACTTCGGACCCACGCTCGTTGCCTGGCTCAGAGAAAACGCGCAGCGAACCTATCGCATGATCATCGACGGCGAACGCCGCAGCCGCGAACGCTACAACAGCCACAGCTCGGCCTTGGCGCAGGTCTACAACCACATGATCCTGCCGCTGGCCTCCACGCGCGACCGCGTCACGCAGATCCGTTGGGGCATCGCCGATTACCAAGCTTCGTTTGGTATCAAGCCTGAAGGCATGTGGCTGCCTGAGACAGCGGCCGACAATGAGACGCTCGAACTCCTTGCCGCCAACGGCATCAAGTTCACGGTGCTCGCGCCCCACCAGTGCAAGCGCATTCGCCCGCTCAAGTCCGACGAAGCCAACAAGCCTGAACCCACGGACGGCAAGAAACCTGAAGCCGAGTGGACCAACACCGCCGACGCTTCGGTCGACACCACGCGCCCCTACCTCGTGCGTTTCAAGTCCGGCAGCTCCATCGCCGTCTTTTTCTACAATGGCCCGGCCTCGCGCGCCATTGCGTTCGAGGGCCTTCTCAACTCCGGCGACAATCTTGTCGGGCGCCTGCGGAGCGGCTTCAAAGACAGCACGCAACCGCAGCTCGTTCACGTCGCCACCGACGGCGAATCGTACGGCCATCACCACAAGCACGGCGAGATGGCGCTGGCGTATGCGTTGCGGCTGCTCGAGAAAGACAAGGATGTTCGCCTTATAAACTACGGCAGCTATCTCGCGCAGTTCCCGCCCGAGTTCGAATCCGAGATCGTTGAAGACACCTCGTGGAGCTGCGCGCACGGCATCGAGCGCTGGCGCTCCGATTGCGGCTGCAACGGCGGCAAGCCCGGATGGAACCAGGCGTGGCGTGCGCCGCTGCGTTTAGCGCTCGACGAGCTTCGCGACGCTCTCGCTCCGCTCACTGAAGCGGAGGGCGCCGCGCTCTTCAGGGATGTCTGGGCCGCACGCGATGCCTATATCCAGGTCGTTCTCGATCGCGGCGCCGATAGTCTCGACAGCTTCTTCCAGGCTCATCAGGCCCAACCGCTTTCCGATTCCGAACGGATACGCGCCCTCGAGCTGATGGAGATGCAGCGCCACGCCCAGCTCATGTACACCAGTTGCGGCTGGTTCTTTGACGATATCGGCGGCATTGAGACCGTACAGGTCATCGCCTACGCCGCGCGCGTTCTCCAGCTTGCCGAGCAGGTCTTCGGCAACGATGCCGCGTCGTTCGAGCCCGCGTTTCTCGCCCGCCTCGCTGAAGCCAAATCCAACGACCCCAAGGCCGGCGATGGCGCTCAGATCTACAAGAAATGCGTCACCACGATGGAGCTGCATCTCGAGCAGGTGGCTGCGCATTACGCCATCAGTTCCGTGTTCTCCTCGTTTGCCGATGAGACCGATCTTTTCTGCTTTCACGTCCGCCGCATCTCTTACGACATCTACACTTCAGGCCGCGGCCGTCTGGCTCTCGGCCGCGCTCACATCGCCAGCGCCGTCACCGGGCACGCGCAAAGCTTTTCATTCGCCGTCCTTCACTTCGGCGATCAGAACATCACCGCAGCCGTCAAGGTCTACGACAACTCCGACGCGCGCGCATTTAGCGCTTTTGCTGCCGAGGCCGCGGATCAGGTGGCGCGCGCCGACTTCCCTGAAGTGATCCGGCTGCTCGATCGCTATTACGGCCACGCCGACTACTCGCTCACTTCGCTCTTCACCGACGAGCAGCGCCGCATCGTCCAGATCATTCTCAACTCCACGCTCTGGGATATTGAGAACTCCCTCACCACCATCTATCAGGATCACGCCAGCCTGCTCCACTATCTCTCGCAGGCAGGGCTGCCCAAGCCGCCGGCGCTCAATCTCGCGGCCAGCTTTGCCGTCAATGCCGGCCTGCGCCGCGTCCTCGAGGGCGACCCCATCGACCAGGCGCAGCTGCGTTCCTACCTCGCTCTTGCCAAGGCAGACCAGGTGCCGCTCGATACCACCACGCTCGCCTACTATGCCGATCAGCGCATGAAGCGCGCCATGCTCGAGCTGAATGTGTCCTCCGGCTCGCCTGAAATTCTCGATCGAGCTCTCACGCTCGCCCACACCATCACTGAGCTGCCCTTCGAATTGAATCTCTGGCAGGCGCAAAATCTCTGGTACGAAATTCTGCGCAATAACAGCCACGCGCTCACGATGCTCGAAGACGACGAGCTTCCACGCTGGAAGAAGGATTTCGATGAGCTTGGCCGTTGCCTCAGCTTCGATATCCAGGCCATTCGCGCAGAAGACGAACTTGCCACCGCCGCCGCAGATTAATTTCCTGTTCCCAGAATTGCTGGCGCGCCGTTTGCATCTGCAAGATGAGGGGTGCCCCATTTCCCGATTCTGGGACATGGGAAGGCAAGGAACCCTTACTGCTGACTTGCTGGCTTGCTGACTTGCTTGCTCGCACTGCTTAGCTTCCCATCCTTCAGCACAAACCGCTCGCCGCGCCAAACGATCGTGTCGCCTGCGAAGCCCGCTACCCATAGGCCCATCGCAACTGCATCGCGCAGCGGCAGCAGCCACAGGTTCGGCAGCACTTCGTGATCGCCGAGCACTTCGGCGCCCACTGTCATCGCCTGCGCCAGCCGCAGAAAGAAACTCAGCCCAAGCAGCCACAAGCTCAACGGGCTTAGCCCGCTTGCCACCAGGTTCAGCATCGCCCAACCCAGCCCGTGAGTGAAAATCAATCCGGCATAACCCGCGGGCCGCGCGTCGCGCACCGTTCGCAGCCAACGCAGCTGGTGGTCAAAGAATCCTCGCCATGCGTATGCGGGCACGCCCGTCTCCACCACCTCGGCGCTCAGCCTTACGCAATAACCTGCATGCGTCACGCGCGCGCCCAATTCGTAATCGTCCGCCAGGTGATCCACCAGCGCGATCAGCGCGCCTGCTTTTTCCAGCGCCTCGCGCCGCACCGCCAGCGTCGATCCCAACCCGTAGCGCAGCCCGCCCTCAATCATCTTTGAAAGCAGCACGCCCGCCTGGAAATCCGTCGCAATTCCCAGTGCCTCCAGCCGCGAAGGCAGCGTTCCATGCGCGCGCCCGCGATACAGCGCCGTCACCAGACCCACTTGAGCGCCGCTGTGAAGGGTACCGGCCTTGGCCCCTGAGAAATCGCCGACCGCCGCGAAGCAACTCATCACCCGCTCCAGGTAGCGCGGCCCCACCGTAATATCTGAATCGTTGATGAGGAGGAATTCATATCGAGCTTTCGCCGCCAGCTGCACCAGCGTGCTCACTTTGCCATTTGTGCCCAGTTGTTCCGGGCACTCGACGAGCCGAATCTCCCGCTCGGGGAATTCTCTTTGCAATTGCTCAACGGCCGCTGCCGCTGGCTCTTCTAGAGATCTAACGCCAAACAGCAGCTCGAACTGGCCCGCGTAACTCTGCCGGCAGTGGCTGCGAAATGCATCGAGCATTCCCGGGTCGAGACCCTTCAATGACTTCAGAATGCTCACGCCGGGCGCGAAGTTTGCAAGGGTCGCGCGCCGCTCACGCAGAAAGATCCGCGCCGCCACAATCGACGCCAGGAAGTAGCCCATCCCGGCGATGGCAAGCACCGTCGTCGCGATCTCCACGGCCTGTGCCAGTGCGTGCGGCATGAAAGCAGTGTACAGAGCACAGCAGACAGCAGACAGTTACAAGTCGCACAATGGCCGGAACTATCGCCGCGTGCCTTCTGTGAACTGTCTGCTGTCTGCTGGCTTACTCGTACCTCAGCGCCTCAATCGGATCCAGATTCGCCGCCTTCCATGCCGGATAGATCCCGAAGATCAGCCCGATCACGCACGCCACCACAAACGCGATCATCACCCACCAGAACGAAAGCGCCGCGTGCAGGAACGAAACGGCATAGTGCAGAATCAGAGTGAACAACGCGCCGGCGGCAATCCCCAGCAGCCCGCCCACCATGCACAGCGTCACCGCCTCGAGCGTGAATTGCAGCAGGATATTCTTCTTCGTGGCGCCAATCGCCTTGCGCACGCCGATCTCGCGCGTCCGTTCCGTCACGCTCACCAGCATGATGTTCATCACGCCCACGCCGCCCACCATCAGGCCGACTGACGACACGGCGACCATGAAGAGAAACAATCCGCCCGTCAGCTGATTCCAGAGTCGCGTCAGCGATTCGGGACTGAAGATAGCGAAGTTGTCGTCCTGCTGCACGTGCAGCTTGCGCCGTACGCGAAGCAGTTCGCGAACTTCCTCCGTCACCACGTCCTTGTTCTTCGGGTCGTCATACCGCACGACGATCCAGAAGTCCAGAATCTCGGGATGAATCTTGCGGAAGGTCTCCAGCGGAAAGTACGCGGCGTTGTCCTGCGTATTGCGCCCGCTGCCGAAGGGCTGCGGCTGCTTGTCCAAGACGCCGATCACCGTGAAGATGTCGCCATCGCACTCCACATCCTTGCCGATCGGCGACTCGCCGGGGAAAAGATCCGCCGCGGCGTCGTAGCCGAGGATGGTCACGTTCGCTCGCCGCTCTTCCTCCGATTCCGTCCACATCCGGCCCTGGGTCAGTTCCACATCCTGCACCTTGGTCACAGCCGTTGTGTTGCCGTTCAGAATAGTGTTTTCAATTTTGTGTGTTCCCGCCTTCAACGAGACACTGCCCAGCCCAGTCTGAAAATTCTGGTAAGTCAGCTCCGGATCCACGGCAACCACGTGCGGCAGTCCGATCATCGCCTCGCCGTCGTCATACGTGAGCTTCTTGCGGTTCAGTTCCTCTGTCGTAGGCCGGTGGCCAAAAGGCTGGAAATGGAAGATCCACAGATCGTTCGTGCCCAGTGAGCTTACGAATCGGTCGATGTTCGAATTCAGCCCATTAATCGCCGAGGAAATCAGGATCACCGTCGTAATGCCGATCGAAATACCGAGAATCGTCAGCCCCGAGCGCAGTTTGTTCTTGCGCAGCGTGTCCAGCGCCAGCTTCACCGCTTCCCGAGTTTGTCCAATCGCCTTCATCGTTTAGTTCACAGTTCTTAGTTCGCAGTTCTCAGCTTTTCTTGCTTCGTTAGCGACTGCAGAATGCCGAAGAGCATCTTCCGAACTTCATTCGACAATGCTTCCGCCTCATCGATGAGTTTTGCTTTGCCGAACCCAAGGGCACGCGCAATCTCAAGCTGCGTTTGGACCTCGCAATTTGAACCACGCGCAATGCCGAGGAATTGGCGAAACTCGCCGGCGGTCATCCGGCCCTGGCCTTCCGCAATATTACTCGGGATCGACACGGCCGACCGCCGAATCTGTGCAGTCAATCCAAACTGCTCTTCACGAGGGAAGTCGCCCGTCAAACGGTAAACCGCAACCGCTAATTGCATAGCCCGCTGCCACACCTGCAGGTCTCGAAATGATTGCGCCATAAAAGTCGTCCACTCTTTCTCCGGATGCGAGGCCCCGGTCTCACCCGGCATTCAACTTCAGACTGCATACTACGAGCAACTGTGAACTACGAACTAAGAACTGCGAACTGCTCTTTTCACAGCTCGGCTCTTAGCGCCGTAATCGGGTCCAGCGCGCTCGCTTTGTGCGCCGGATAAATTCCGAAGAAGATACCCACCGCCGTCGCAACAAACAGCGACACCAGGATCGACCACAGCACCACCACCGAGGGGAAGCCAACCGCCAGCGTGATCAGCTTCGCGCCGGAAATTCCGATGACGACCCCAATCACTCCGCCAATCAGAGCCAGCAGCGCCGACTCGATCAGAAACTGCAGCAGGATGTCCCGCCGGCGGGCTCCGAGCGCCTTGCGCACGCCAATCTCGCGCGTCCGTTCGGTCACGCTCACCAGCATAATGTTCATGATCACAATGCCTCCCACCACCAGCGACACCGCGGCAATCGCGGCCACCACGGCGCCAAAATTATTCAGAATGTTCTCCAGCAAATTCTGAAACGTCGCGCTGGTATCGATCGAGAAGGCATCCTTCACGCTCGGCCCCAGGTGGCGCCGCGCGCGCATGATCGTGCGCAGCTCCTCTTCTACCGCCTCCATCACTGCCCCGCCGCTGCCTGAGTCCACGTAAATCTCCAGGCTCTGGTGCGCGCCGTACGCATCGAGAAAATTGCTCAGTGGAATCGCCACCCAGTTGTCCATACTCTGGCCGAACATCTTCCCCTGGCTCTCGCCCACGCCGATCACCGTGTAGGGCACTCCGTCGACGCGAATCTCCTTGCCCAGCGGATCGCCAACCCCGAGTAGGTTGTCCACGATATCGGAGCCGACAATCGCCACATGGGAGTGGTGCTCGTCCTCGACCTCGGTATAGACGCGACCCAAGGCGATGTTCAGGTTCGAAATCGGCGGCATCGTCCACGTCCAGCCGCGAATGGTCGTGTCTGTCGTCGACGCCGTCCCGCGCACAACTTTGCCCGTCGTGTTGCGCTCCGCGCCTACCGAAACACACGACCTGCATTCGTCGACAATCGCGCGGTAGTCGTCATACGTGATGTCTTTGCGCTTCTGGAATTCGAGATATTCGTCGATTGTAATGAATGTCTGGGGCATCTTGCTGATCGTGATCACTGCCGCGCCGTAGGTATTGATCTTCGACGTGACAAACTGCTTGGCCCCGTTGGTCAGGGTGACCACCATGATCACTGAAGACACGGAAATCACTACGCCCAGCAGCGTCAGGATGCTGCGCAGCTTGTTCGCCCACAGCGATTGCAGCGCGAGTTTGAAGGCTTCGCCGAAGAGCATGATCCTGCCTTAGATGATACGCAAGTGGTGCCCACCCAGGCTGTCGCCGGCTCGCGCGTTCCTCAGCCCCGCAGTCCCCATGTCCCTACGTCTCCGGCCCTTGCGTCCCTGCCTCACTCGTACCTGAGCGCCTCAATCGGATCCAGGTTCGCAGCCTTCCATGCCGGATAAATCCCAAACGCCAGCCCGATCGCGCAGGAAGCCCCAAAGCCAACCATCACCCACATGGTGGAGAGCGTGGCCGGCAGGCCGATGGGCAAAAAGTAAACAATCCAGGTGACGACTGCGCCCAGCAAAATGCCGAAGATGCCGCCCACCGAGCACAGCGTCACCGCTTCAGTGGTGAACTGCGTAAGAATGTTTCGCTTGGTGGCGCCCATTGCCTTGCGTATCCCAATCTCGCGTGTCCGCTCGGTCACGCTCACCAGCATGATGTTCATTACGCCAACGCCGCCCACCATCAGGCCCACGCTTGAGACAGCAATCATGAAGATGACGAGGCCGGCGGTCAGTTGATCCCACAGCCTGCTCAACGAATCCGGTCCAAAGATCTCGAAATCGTCTGGCTTCTCCACGCGAACCTTGCGGCGGATCCGCAACATCTCGCGAATCTCCTCTTCCACCAGGTCTTTGTTCTTCGGACTGTCGTACTTCACGATGAGGTTCAGGTCCGTAATCTCCGGGTGCAGGTTGTGGAAGGTGCCGAAGGGAAACAGGATGATATTGTCGCGCGGATTCTTGCCGCTTCCGAAAGGCTGCTTGCGCTTATCCAGCACTCCGATTACGGTGTAAAGCCCTGACTCGATCGCAATGTCTTTGCCCACTGCCGGGTCGTCGCCGAACAGTTCCTGCGCAGTGTCGTGGCCAAGAACCACAATGTGCGCCGCCCGCGCATCTTCGGCGTCAGTGAACATGCGTCCTTCGTGGAGGACGAGTTCGGTCACGTCTATCACTTCGGGTAAGACGCCCGCCAGGATCGATCCGGAAACCTTCTTTCCGTTGTATTTCGCGCTGACGTCGCCTACCTGAAAGCTCTTGATGTAGTCGCCCTCGGCGTCGGTAGTCTCGACGTGAGGCAAAGCGCGCATGGCCTTTGCGTCATCAACGGTGAGCATCTTGCGCGCCAGCATCTCTGCCGTCGGCCGCACCCCAATAATCGGCAGCCGTCCAATCCAAAACACATTCGATCCCAGCGAGTTGATAAAACTCGAGACGCGGTTATTGATCCCATTCACAACCGACGAAATCGCGATGACTGTGGAGACGCCAATCACGATTCCCAGAATCGTCAATCCCGAGCGCAGCTTGTTCGTGCGCACAGTATCCAGCGCCATCTTCACCGATTCGCGAGTTTGACCCGTTCGTGCCATCGACCAGCTATGAACTACGAACTGTGAACTGTCTTCTCACATTTCCGCCCTCAGCGCCACCACCGGATCCAGCTTGGCAGCTTTGCTTGCGGGGTACACGCCGAAAAAGATGCCCACTGCGCCGGCCAGGAACAGCCCCAGGAAGATTGCCCACAATGGCACGCTCGTCGGGAACCCGATCACAATCGTGATGAGCTTGCCGACAAGAATTCCGCACAGCACGCCAATGACGCCGCCGGTCAACGCCATGAAGCCGCTCTCAATCAGGAATTGCAGCAGCACATCGCGCTGCTTGGCGCCCAGCGCCTTGCGCACGCCGATCTCGCGTGTCCGCTCGGTCACGCTCACCAGCATGATGTTCATGATCACCACGCCGCCCACTACCAGCGCGATCGAGGCCAGACCAAGCACGACGCTCGCGAACAGTGAGCTGATCTGTTTCCAGATGTCGAGAAACGTGTCGTTTGTCTCAATCTCAAAGTCGTCGGGTGCTCCCGGCGCATCGTGGCGTCGCGTGCGCATCAGCACGCGCACCTCGTCCTCTGCCCGTTCCATCGCATCCGCGCCGCCGCCTACGCGCGCCATGACGTCGATCGAATCGTTGTACCCGTAAGTCTGCTGATAGGTGCTGATCGGCACCGCAACCCAGTTGTCCTGTGACTGGCCCAATGTCTTGCCCTGGCGGTCGCCCACTCCCACAATCGTGTAAGGAATGCCGTCCACGCGTATCTCTTTGCCGATCGGATCGCTGTCGCCCATCAGGTTGTCCACAATGTCATAACCCACAATTGCGTCGTGGGTGCCGTGGTCATCGTCGGCTGGCGTAAACCCGCGCCCCAGCGCAATATCGATGTTCGTCAGCGAAAGCATCGTCCACGTGTAGCCGCGCACCGCAGTATTGTTGCTGGAGTGGCCGTTGTACACCACGTTCGTTGATTTTTCCAGGGACGCGCCCACGTCGCTGCATTGCACACAAGCGTCGCGCACCGCGCGATAGTCATCCATGCGTATGATCTTGCGCTTTTGGAAGCGGAAATAGTCCTGGGCGCTGAAAATTACGCTCGGCATCCGCGACACATCAATGACGTCGGCGCCATACCCCGAGATTTTCGTGCTGACGTAGCGGTTGGCGCCGTTTACCAGCGTGATCACCATGATCACCGAAGCCACGCCCATCACTACGCCGATCAGCGTCAGAATGCTGCGCAGCTTGTTGGCCCACAGCGATTGCAGCGCGAGTTTAAAGGCTTCGCTGTATGGCATCCTTCCGCCTGGATATATAAAACGATACGTAAACCACGCCCACCCCGGTTCCCGCAAGTTTTTCAGTCCCTACGTACCTGGTCCCTATGTTCCTGTGCTCCCAAACCCCTTGGCCGCTCTTTCTGACTCCTCAAGCGCCTCCACTTCTTCCACGGGGCCCGTGAGAACAGGCACTGGAACCATCTGCGCGATCTTTTCGCCCGCTTTCAGCTCCACAGGCCGATCGCCAAGATTGGTCATCACAATCAGGATCTCGCCGCGGTAACCCGCATCAATTACGCCACCTGTCGTCGCCAGCCCACGCGCCGCCATTGACGACCGGTCGCGCACCAGCAATCCCAGCGCCGTATCCGTCCGCGGATCCCGCGCCTCGACGGCAATCCCCGTCCTCACCTTCACCGTCTGCCGGGGTCCCATAACTGCCGTTTCCAGCGCGAACACGTCGTACCCCAGGTCCTCGCCCGGATGCGCCACCATCGGCGCCCGGGCACCGGCTTCTAACAGTTTTACTCTCAGCATGACTCGATGCTAATCCAAGACCCGAGTTGTTGTGCCTCGGAGCCGCACCTGCAATTTCCGGGCGCAAAAAGAGGAGGGCGTCCGATGCGGTGCGCCCTCCTGAAAAGACCCCTAAATTTTGCTTGCTGCGCGCTTCCGCGCCGCCCGACCCAGCCTTACCGCTCCAGCAGGCTGACCTCCGGCCCGGGAATCGTCTCTTTGATCTTTGAATCCAGCCGCGGCGTCACCAACTGGCCCACCTGCATGGTGCGCAGGTAGTAGAACCTGCCGATA
This sequence comes from uncultured Acidobacteriaceae bacterium, assembly GCA_963834565.1. Taxonomy (GTDB): domain Bacteria; phylum Acidobacteriota; class Terriglobia; order Terriglobales; family Acidobacteriaceae; genus Telmatobacter. Next base: position 966,814 of record CAWICF010000001.1, read on the forward strand.
CGATCGAACTTCAGTGAAATCTTTGCGTTGTCCTTGGCATCGCCGCTGTGGTTGGCAAGCGAGCTCACGCCGCCGTTGTCGCCGTGCAGCACGACCGTTCCGAAATTCCTGTCGCGCGTCACCGTGTAGGAGCCTGCCGGGCAGATCTTGCCTGCGGCCACAAAATTGAAGGGAACGTTCAACCGGGACTGCGCCATCACCGGGTGGGTTGCTAAGGCAGCCAGCGCCAGAACCGCCGACGCCAGAATCTGTGAGTGAACTGTGATCCGCATGGTCTTAACCTCCGTGTGCAAACCACCCTACCCGGTTCCACAAACGAAGTCGTCAAGAAACCATCCAGAATCTGTCAAACTTTCCTGAGCCCGTTTTTTGTGCCCTTATCGCAATTCCTGAGTAGCTGTATCCCGAAGCCGCCGGATTTCAGTCGACCCAACCATCAGGGAGCGGCGAACTTGCCCGGGAAGCCAGACAGGGCACACTGACTCAGCAATTGCCGTAGCCCCTCATCGCCTCCCGGGCCTGTTCCAGTTCCCTGCGAATCTCTTCAGCTTCCTCATCGCCCAGATGTTTGGCGCGCCCCAGCGCCTGCTCCAGCAGCTCCGCCGCTTCCGCGTGCGCCTGCCGCTCCCGCGCATATCGTGCGGCCTCGCGCCACGCCTTTGCGCTGCGCTGCCAGCTTTCCGCCGCTTCAAAGTGGATCGCCATCTCGCGCGCTACATGCGCCTCGCGTCCCGCGAACAGTTCACCCAGCCGCTCCGCGATCCGCAGATGCCGTTGTGCCCTCCGCGCCGAGCTCTGTCTCTGGTACAGCACCTCCCGGTACAACCCGTGCGTAAACACATAGAATGTCGAGCGCCCGCCATTCGGCAGCTCGTCAAGCCCCACGCGCCGAACAAAATACAATCGCTGTGCCAGCGCGTCGCATGCCTCCTCGGTCTCTAACGCGTCTTTGGCCAGCGCAGCCGCCACGGCCCACGCCGGAAAGGCAACATCCATCAGGCTTCCCGCCTCCAACAGCGCCTGCTCTTCCGCAGTCAGCCCTTCGATCCCCAGTTCCAGCATCTGCGTCAGTTCTTCGGGAACCCCGGCATTCATCTGCTCAAAGTTGGCCGCCACGTGCCATTCGCCGGCGTCGCCCGACCGCTGCTGTACAACCAGTCTCTGCGACATCAGGTGCCGCAGAAGCACAATCGCAAACATCGGATTGCCCTCCGCGTGCCGGTGGATGAAGTCAGCCAATGTCTGCGGCACCGCCTCCATTTGCAGCTCCCGAGCCAGCAGCCTCACTGTCGCCGCCTTTCCCAGCGGTCCCAGCGGGATCTCCGTACACAATTGGTGCATCAGCAGCTCATGTTTCAACTCTTTTAGTTGCAGGCCGGCAGCCGCTCCCCGGGGCCTGTATGTGCCCAGCAACATCAGCTTCGCCGCGGCCCGCCGCCGCGCCAAGGCCGCAATCAGGTGGAGCGTCGCGCTGTCGGCCCACTGCAAATCCTCAATAATCAGGATCAGCGGCTTCACCGCGCTGATCTCCTCGAGTGCTGCGCAAAGCCTTCCCGGCGCGCGCTCGCCCGCAGTTGCCCTCGCCGGAGTTTCTGCCACCTCGGCTTCGCGGCCCAGCATCGCCAGCCATGCCGGAGCCACACGCTCCAGGGTCCGCGCTGCTGCTTTGCCCTCAGCAGAGGCGCAGAGATGTCCCAGCGCTTCCGTCACCGGGTAATACTCTTCCCTTCCACCCGCTCCCGGAACGCATTGCCCACGCGCGGCAATCACCTGAACGCCGTCGCATACGGCGCCGCTGAAGGCATCCACCAGCGCCGTCTTCCCGATCCCCGCCTCCCCGCACACCAGCACCACGCGCCTTTGTCCACCGGCCTGCAGATCCAGCTCGGCGTGCAACCGCTCCAGTTCTTTCTCCCGTCCCACAATCCCGGCTACCGTCTCAAGTGGCGCTCGGGCGCTCGACCCACCGGCGCGCCTGGCTGCCGTCGCCTCCCGCACCTCCGCCACAAAGCGGTAACCGCGCTTCGGCATGGTCTCAATAAACCGAGGTTCCCCGGCATCGTCACCTAGCGTCTTGCGCAGTTCAAGCATGTAGGTCCGCAACACCTGCGGCTGGACAAAGGTCTCCGGCCACAGCGCGTCCAGCAGCTCGTCATGCGTGATCAGCCGTCCCGGATTCTCCACCAGGTAGCGGAGCACCGCAAAAGGCCTTGGTTGTAACACGATCCGCTCACTCCCGCGCCACAGGCACTGTTCGGCAGTGTCCAGACGAAACGACGCAAACTCCTTCACGCGGGGACCGCCTCCGACTTTGATCCTAAAACAAGGCGCGTTTCTGCGCCGTTAAACCGTGCCCCATCCTTTTTCGTTCGCGCCAGCGAACGGAAATGGGTGGGAAGACTACTCTGCTGGCCCCATTTAAACCCGCTGACTCGCCAAGAAATGGTCAGTCCCGGCCGGGCTCTCTTAGGTCAAGCGCTTTTTGAGCTTGACACTGTAGCTACAATGCATGTACATTAATAATGCCCAGCTAACTGCTGAGGCCAAAATAGGAGAAAAGGAGACCGTTTATGAATGATCCGACCACCGGCGATAAGGGCCGGCACCGAGGAGAGCACAGCAAATGTTCGATTGGGATACCGGAAACCTAAACCACATAGCTCTGCACGGAGTTTCTCGTGTTGAAGCGGAACAGGCCGTTCTTAACGATCCAATCGATCTCCAGTTTCAAGATGGGACCGGGGAGGAACGCGTCGTACAAGTTGGCGAAACCAATGCTGGCCGCATCTTGGTCGTCGTAACGACCATGCGCGACCACCTAATCAGGGTAGTAACGGCGTTTCCGGCGAAGAGGCGGATTCGCAAAGTTTACTTGGCCCAGAGGAAATCCATCCATGAAGGAGGAACTGAAGAAACTGAGCTTCAAGAGTGAGGAAGAAGAAGCGCAGTGGTGGGATAAGAATCAGGACGCACTTGCTCAGGCATTTGAAGAAGCAGCGGTGGCGGGAACGCTTGGGCACGGCACTACCGCCCGAAAGGGAAACACACCAACCACCACTATCAGGTTAGATCCTGACGATATTGCAAAAGCCCGTGTGCAAGCCGAGGTCAAGGGGCTGAGGTATCAGACGTATTTGAAAATGCTGATTCACGAGGCGCTTCAACAAATGGAGACGGAACTGGCATCAAAAATAATGCGGGAGGCCAATATGACCGGCAAAGGAAGAGTCTACGTTGAACAGCGGCCACAGGGCGACTACGCCGTAAGGAGAGCGAGTTCAGAGCGCGCGAGCGCCGTATTGCCTACCCAAGCAGAAGCAATCGGGAGAGCCAGAGAGCTGAATCCTGGGACCTCGCCGCTTGTCGAGCGTGTTAGGCATACCTCAGTTGGGAGGCCGGACAAATGGCGTAAGCCGTAGACGCGTGTCCTTCGATAGCTAACTGTGTCTCTGTCACGCCAAAATGGCCGACCCCGAAGGATCCCTCCTTCGGGGTCGTCGTTGCATTCAGCAAGAGAACCCGTAAGCCGAATTCTGTTCTATGCGGTCATTCCTCTAGGCGCCGCGTTACCGCGAGCGCTCATCAGCGACCTACCCGGAGGTTCCGACAATTGCTCGAGCCGTCTGGGCGCATCGGGCAGATGCGCAGCGCCGCCTGGCTCTTGGCTTTAACCGTTTCCGGGGCGCTTCCCTCCCTATTTGGTCTTGCTCCGTGTGGGGTTTACCCTGCCACAGCCATTACTGGCTGCGCGGTGCGCTCTTACCGCACCTTTTCACCCTTGCCGCAATGCACAGGACAACTCCAAAGGGCTGCCCCACGCAGTGGTGGCGGTATGTTTTCTGTGGCACTGGCCGTCCACGGGCCTTTAAGCCCGCGTCCCGGACGTTATCCGGCACACTGCCCTGCGGAGTTCGGACTTTCCTCCCCCGGCAACCCTTGCTTGCGCAAAGCCTTCCGGCAGCGACCGCCCGGTCCTCCTGCCAGACACTAGTCTACCGCGAAATTGCCCCGCCTTCTCCGAGCGCAAGCCACCACAAAAGATGCATCCTCGCACCGGTTTGATATAAAGGTCCCGCACCGCGCGGGGCTCCCCGTCTCGCGCCCTGAAAAGGAACGTCCATGCAACCAATCTCCCGCGCTGCCGCCGTAGTTCTCTCCGCACTTGCTCTTATCGCCCCGTTCTCCTCCCGCGCCCAGCAGCCCGCTGGCTCCCAGCCCGCTCCGCAAATCGACATGACCCCCGTCTCTCCCGAGTCCGTCGGCTTTTCTTCCGAACGATTGGAACGCCTGCACACCTTCATCCAGCAGGTTGTCGACAAAAAAGAACTCTCCGGGGCGGTCACCATCCTTGCCCGCCACGGCAAAATCGTCGACTACCGCACCTACGGCGTGCGCGACTTTGCGAGCGGCGCGCCCATGACCAAAGACACGATCTTCCGCGACTACTCCATGACCAAGCCCGTCACTGGCGTCGCCATGCTCATACTCTACGAAGAGGGCAAGTGGCTGCCTTCCGACCCCATCTCCAAGTTCATTCCCGAGTTCGCCAATCTGAAAGTATTCGCCGGCCTCGACTCCACCGGCAAAATGATCCTCGTCCCGCCCGACCACGCGCCCACCATGCACGAGCTGATGACCCACACCGCCGGTTTCAGCTACGGCGATGGCGACGGCCCGGTCGACGATTTGTACCAGAAACTGAATATCCGGCACGCCGCCACCCTCCAGCAGATGATCGACGGCCTCGCCCAGGTCCCGCTCAACTACCAGCCCGGCGCCAAATGGCGCTACAGCCTCTCCATGGACATCCAGGGCTACATCATCGAGAAGATCACCGGCCAGTCGCTGCCCGACTTCATGCGCGACCATCTCTTCACTCCGCTTGGCATGCGCGATGCCGGCTTCTACGTTCCCGCCGACAAGCGCGACCGCCTCGCCACGCTCTACGAGAACGACGACCACGACGGCCTGCGCCCAGATACCTCCAACGGCAGCGGAATGGGCGACTTTCTCTCCCCGCCCACGCGTCCCTCCGGCGGCGGCAGCCTCGTTTCGACGGCCGAGGATTACTACCGCTTTGCCCAGATGCTCTTGAACAGCGGTGAGCTCGGCGGCGTGCGCATCCTCGCCCCCTCCTCCGTGCGCCTCATGGACACCAACCACCTCCCGCCCTCGCTCCTCACAGGCGAGTTCCACGTCGGCTCGCAAACCCGCCCTTGCATCAACCACATCGCTACAATCAAAGTTGAAGATGATCCAGTACCTCTATCTCGGCCGCGTCGACTACGCCGAGGCTCTGCGCCTCCAATCCGAACTCGTTGCCCTGCGCACCGAAGGCCGCATCGTCAACACGCTTCTGCTCCTCGAGCATCCGCCTGTGCTCACTCTCGGTCGCAACGCCCGACGCACCAACATTCTTGCGTCGGATGATTTGTTGGACGCCCGCGGCGTCACTCTTCACGAAATCAATCGTGGCGGCGACGTCACCTACCACGGGCCCGGCCAGCTCATCGGCTACCCCATCTTCGATCTGCGTAGCCTGCGCAACAGCGCGGGTGCCCGCCTCGGCCCTGTCGACTTCGTTCGCCTTATCGAAGAAGCTCTCATCCGCCTCTGCGGCGAGTTCGGCGTCCCCACCGGCCGCATCTGTGGCCTGACGGGAGTTTGGGCCGGTCTTCCGCCCTCAAGCTTTGTCGGCGGCCGCTGCACAAAGACGGCGATAGATCCCGCGGAGGGAGAGAAAAAGATCGCGGCTATCGGCATTCACGTCGCCCGCGGCGTCACCTCGCACGGATTCGCCTTCAACGTCACCACCGATCTCCGCGACTTCCAGCTCATCAATCCCTGCGGCATCACCGATCGACCCGTGACAAGCCTCGAAAGGGAAGTCGCTGATCCCAAGTCGCTGCCCGCTCTTGAATCCATCGCGCACCGCGCCGCCCGCCAGTTCGGCCTTGTCTTCAATCAGCAGATTCTGGCCGTCGAAAACCTCGAGGCTCTCCGCGCCCAGGCCCGCTCTGCCGAATCTACCAACGGAACCGCAGCCGAAAATCCCCCTCCCGAATTCCCTGCAAACGACGCGCCGCTCCAGGTTCCACCCGAGATCGAGCGCCTGCGCAATCCCAGGCCGCGCCCTGTCTCGGCCTGAACTGCGCACGCGCCTGCGATTTATAATCCGGCAGGAGTCCAGCAAGTAGAGGGATGCATGTCCACTGACGTCATCATGCCCCAAATGGGCGAGTCGATCTTCGAAGGGACCATTACCAAGTGGCTCAAGAAGGCCGGCGACGCCGTCGAAAAAGACGAGCCCCTCTTCGAGATCTCCACTGACAAGGTCGATGCCGAAATCCCTTCGCCCGTCGCGGGCGTACTCACCGAAATCAGGATCGAAGAGGGAGCGACCGTCCAGGTCAACACCGTCGTCGCCGTCATCGACGGCGCTACAGCATCGGCAGCAACCACTGCGGGGCAGTCAATTGAGCCTCCCGTTCAGCCTCCTCCTCACAAGCCCAATCAGAATCCCTCAGACGTGCAGGTGGATGTCGTTATGCCGCAAATGGGCGAATCCATCTTCGAGGGCACAATCACCAAGTGGCTCAAGAAGGTCGGCGACGCTGTCCAGAAAGACGAGCCGCTCTTTGAAATTTCCACCGACAAAGTCGACGCCGAAATAGCCGCACCGCTGAGCGGCATCCTCAAAGAGATTCGCGTGCAGGAGGGCGAAACCGTCCAGGTCAACACAGTCGTCGCAACCATTGGCCCTGCATCAACTGCGGTCACGCCGCCCGCACCAAAGGTTCCAGCAACACCCGTCCAAAAGTCCGCCTCACCGCAGGTGCCTGCCGCACTGCAAGTGTCCACATCTCAAGCGCCCATACAGCAGGCGGGCCGCATCCGCTCGTCGCCGCTCGCCCGCCGCATCGCCAAAGAGCACGGCATCGATCTTGGCCGCATCGCCGGCACCGGCCACGCTGGCCGCATCAGCAAAGACGATGTGCTGCGCGCCGCTTTCCAGCCGCAAACCCTCATCCAAGAGTCTGCCGCACCGCAGGTGCCGGCAGACCTTGTACCTTTGTCGCGCATGCGCGCCATCATTGCCGAGCGTATGGTCGAGAGCAAGCACATCAGCCCGCACGTCCATACGGTTTACAAAGTGGACATGACGCGCATCGTGCATCATCGCGACCGCCGCAAAAACGCCTTCGAGCAGCATCATGGCATCAAGCTCACCTACATGCCCTATGTTGCCGCGGCCGTCGTCGCCGCGCTCCAGCGTTATCCCGTAGTCAACGCCTCGCTCGAAAGCGGTGCAAGCGGCCTCGGCATCCGCTACCACCAGAACATCAATCTCGGCATCGCTGTCGCGCTCGAATGGGGACTGATCGTGCCCGTCGTTCGCCAGGCCGAGCAACTCAACTTCGCCTCGCTCGCGCGCTCCATCGCCGATCTGGCCGGCCGCGCCCGAGCGAAAAAGCTCTCACCCGACGAAGTCGGCGGATCGACCTTTACCCTCACCAATTCCGGCGTCTTCGGCGACGAGTTCTCCACGCCCATCATCAATCAGCCCGAGTCCGCCATCCTCTGCATCAGCGGCCTCAAGAAAGAGCCCGTCGTGCTCACCGATGAAGAAGGCAACGACACCATTGCCATTCGCTCCATGCAGCACTTCACGCTCGGCTTCGACCACCGCCTCATCGACGGCGCCGACGCCTGCAAATTCATGCTCGAGCTGAAGCGCGTCCTCGAATCCTGGGACCAGGAAATCGGCTAGGCAACCCGACCATGCCGCCTCAAGTCAGATTCTCAGTTGCGAAACCGGGAGCCGATCGAATCTATCACGTCAACGAGGCAGACGTACGCGTCGTTCTCAGCCGTCTCCCGATTGAATTGTGGGGCCGCCTCCGAGCCGTCCACTTCAACGATCAGGCACGCGGCAATCGCACTCTAGGTTACGTTAACCAAGGGCGGAGAGATATCGCTCTGTGCGCTCTGCCGCCACGCGTGTCCTTAAGACAAACGCTCAGAAATGGACAAACTCCGCGGATGTTTGGAGCAACGAGCGGTGAGAAATGGCCCGTGCTCGCCGTCCGTCGGTTCATCCTTTACGACGTATTCCTTCACGAGCTGGGTCATTTGCAGCTAATTAACGAGAGATCGTCTTCCGCGCGTCTGAAGTACGCGCATGAGAAAATGGCGCAGGAATTCGCGATGGAATGGTGCGAGAAGCTCTGGTCGAATCCCTTCGAACATCCCGATCCAGTCCACAACCCGCCTTCACAAGCAGAGCTTGCTGGCACCCAAGAGCCGGCTCTTTCTGATCACTGAACGCTGTTTTCTGGCCCCTTACCCCTGCTGGTGGCTCACCTCTTGTTCCCTTGTCACCTTGTTCCCTTGGTCCCTGTTTCACTCACGCCCACGCCTTCGCCCGCTCCACCGCCTTCTTCCATTGCGCGCGCCGCTCTGCTCGCTCCGTTGCGCCCATCTTCGGCTCAAAGCGTACATCGCCTTCGAGCTTCGCGCGGAGCGCCTGCGGGCTGGCCCAGAATCCAGTCGCCAATCCTGCAAGATACGCAGCGCCCAGCGCCGTCGTCTCCGTCACGCGCGGCCGCACCACCGGAACGCCCAGCACATCGGCCTGGAACTGCATCAGCAGGTTGTTCACCGCTGCGCCGCCATCCACGCGCAGCGCCTGCAGCGGAGTCGCCGTCTCGCTGTTCACTGCCTCCAGCACGTCAGCCACCTGGAACGCGATCGCCTCAAGCGCCGCGCGCGCAATCTGTCCCGGGCCCGTGTCGCGCCGCAGACCGATCAGCATGCCCGCCGCGTGCGCATCCCAGTGCGGCGCCCCGAGCCCCACAAACGCCGGCACAAACACTACGCCGCCCGTGTCTTTCACGCTTGCCGCCAGCGCTTCCACATCGCCTGACGCGCCAATAATCTTCAGGTTGTCGCGCAGCCACTGCACTACTGCGCCGCCGATAAAGATGCTGCCCTCGAACGCGTATTCGAGGCGCTTCTGCGCGCTCGCAGCCACGGTCGTGATCAGCTTGTGCTTCGACCGCGCGAACTCCGTCCCGATGTTCTCGAGCAGGAAGCATCCCGTCCCGTAGGTGTTCTTCGCCTGGCCCGCGTTCCAGCACAGCTGCCCGAACAGCGCTGCCTGCTGGTCGCCCGCAATGCCCGCAATCGCCACGCCGCCCAACCCCAGCGTCGTCGTCACCTCGCCCACGCGTTCGCTCGACCACACTACTTCCGGCAGCATGCTCTCCGGCACGCCGAACAGCTTCAGCAGTTCGTTGTCCCACTCGCCCTTCACCACGTTGAAGAGCAGTGTGCGCGAGGCATTCGTCACATCGGTCACGTGCTTGTGCCCGCTGGTCAGGTGCCACACCAGCCAGCTATCGACCGTACCGAATGCCAGTTCACCGCGCTCGGCCCGCGCCCGCGCGCCTTGCACGTTGTCCAGGATCCACTTCAGCTTGGTCGCCGAGAAATACGGATCGAGAACCAATCCCGTCTTCGCCGAGACGCTTTCCCCAGCGCCACTCTCCTCTAATTCCTTGCACAGCGCCGCCGTCCGCCGGTCCTGCCACACAATCGCCGGATGAATCGGCTTGCCCGTCGCGCGCTCCCACACAATCACCGTCTCGCGCTGGTTGGTAATGCCGATCGCCGCCACATCGCGCGGCCGCGCTCCCACTTTGCCCAGCGCTTCCACGGCGCAGCTCATCTGGCTGGTCAGGATCTCCGTCGGATCATGTTCCACCCAACCCGCCTGCGGATAGAACTGCTGGAATTCCTTCTGCGCCACCGCGACAATCGCGCCGCCCTCGTCAAATAAAATCGCCCGCGAACTCGTGGTTCCCTGATCCAGCGCAAGTACGTATGCCATAACGAACGGTCACCTTCCGGCAACCAGTCAATCACGCAGGGCTAAGACGCGGCAAGGCTTTCTATTCCTTGATATACATTGCGAAGGCCACACTCTTGACCTATTCTTGTGGTGCATGGACTACTCCAAGATCATCACCATTGAGCCCGGAAAGCGGAGCGGCAAGCCCTGCATCCGCGGGCTGAGAATCACCGTCTACGACGTCCTCGATTACCTGGCGTCTGGAATGACGGAAGCCCAGATCCTCGCCGACTTCCCGGCACTCCGTGAAGAGGACATCCGCGCCTGCCTTGCTTTCGCGGCCGACCGTGAACGCAAGTTCGAGATCCTCACTGCGTGAAATTTCTGTTCGATGAGAAGGCAGCTCCGATCCTTACCGCACTTTATCGGCCATGCAGGAGCTGATACGGACATACAATTGGTCTGTGGAATTCAGTTCCATATCGGGTTCGCAGTCTAGATCTCTGAACCCTCGAGTACGACCCGCAAGGAGGGCGGCTTGCGGTCCAAGTCTCCCGCAGATCGACCCTCGGCCTGTCGGGGCCACAGGAGACCGCTCATTCCAGCCCCTAATTTCTGCGCCGAGGCAGGCTTGGCCCTCGTATTTGATTGATTCCTCCTCGTACGAAGTGCCTCTGGGCAAATATGAGGTGTCTCAAAACAACTATGTCGTTGAATTCAAAGCAAGCTCACTTGACTCGGCCGCCACACCGACGGATCAACTGCAGTTAGCGCAGAGTGTGGATGTGAGCAATGTGCCAAGTTATCCATTAGTGTCCGCTGAGCCGCTCCACGGCACGTTTGGCTGGTATGAATCTTTGGTCGCGTGCAAGCAGACCAATTACTACTCGTGCACCGGTTCCTACCTGGAGCAGCTGCAGGCTGAACGCGATCGCCTGACGATACTACTTGCACAACAAACACTCGATCTTGATGAATGGTTTCAGGGGGCTGATGAAGACGCATCGGATGCGTGCGGCATAGACCCTGCGTTTGATCCTTCAGACTTCGATCCGGAAACGGTCCTAGCGTACATTGAACAGGCCGCACAGGACCCCGCGCCGGTTGCCTACCAGCCGATTGGCGTAGTTAAGCTGCTAATCACGGAAGCCAAGACCAACCGCGTCCTCTGGAAACTCACTAAGGCAATTCGCGGGGCGCGGAAACTTATATCTAGAACGGTGTCACGGTTTTGTTGCCTTAGCTGGTTTCGTAGGCATTGGTTTCTTTTACATGGCAGCCACCCTCCAAAGTGCGAATCTTGGCTATCAGCCTGCCAGGTATTCGGGGTGTGCTACGGTCTCTAGGAATTTCCGACAGCGAGCATGCTCCAAGGCCAACCTCAAAGGTTTTGGAGGATACAATGCAACAATCACCAGGAACACCCTCTGCCTGCGTCGCGAGGCCAGAGATGATTTATGTTCATATGGCAGCTGACGAGATTGGCTGCTCTCGTCGAACAATTCGTCGGCTCATCTTGGACGGCATTCTCCCAGCGCGCCGCGAGGGTCGGCGCCGCTGGCTGATTCTTAGGGCCGACGTCGAATGGGTTCGTAGACGGAGGGGATCGCGATGATCGAACTCCGATTCGCAGTTAGATACTCAGATCTATGGGCCGTAAGAGCGCGGATAAGCGTTGGCGCGAGTTTGCTAGCTGCGCCTGTTTACCTCGGCTTTCGTCTCCAACGCTAAAGCGCACAACTGACTGAGCTTTCCCCGGTTTGAGAACAGGAACCGGGGGACGCTCCGTCCTACCGCACCCTTCCCGCCTTGTTTTCCAGCACCACGTTGCTCAGCACCGCAGTGTCCACCGTCTCTGGCAAGTGCGAGCAGAAGCCGATTCCCACATAAAACGGCTCATCGAAGTGCAGCTTGATTGGCGGCCCAAACTGGTGCATCGGCTCGCCGTCCAGCGAGACCCATATCGCGAACTCGTCACCGTGCTTCTCGATCCCGATCCGCTTCGGCGAAATTGTTACCAGGCTGTCGGGAGTCGCGCCGCCCGGCCTCCCTCGTCCGCCCATCCGGAATTCCATGTCGGTCACGCGCACATCGCGCTCCGGCCGCCACGCCAGGTGAACCATGCCCGCTCCGTGCAGCGCCACCATCGCGGCTTTTGCATCATCGTCCAGGCTTTGACGGATCATGAGCACGGCCTTGCGGTCGCCGTAGCCCTTGGGATCGGGAAAATCGATGTCCGCTGCCAGAGACACGTCACCCGACATGCGTTTCCACAGGAAGCGGAACTCGTCGCGCGTGTACCAGACGTTATATCCAGCCGAATGAATGGTGTACTGGCCGGTTGCCGCGTCGAAGCTGGCGCTGCCGGGGACAAGCGCGGCGCCAATGTCCGATTGGCCTTCGAAAACGCCAAGCGGCGTTTCGAAGTTCCGGCTCGGCCGATGAAAGTCAGCCGGTGGCGCCACCTGCGTGTGTGTCGCAGATCCCGGCTGCGCCCACGCCGGAGCGGACGAATTGGCTGGATTCTGCGCCGACGGATTCTGTCCGCCTTGCCCTGTTCCGCTCTGTGCCGCGGGTGTCTGCGTCCATAACAGCATTGCCACGCTGCCCATCGCCAACATCGTCAGAATCGATGTGTAGTAGGTCACCAATCCAGCCTTGCGATTTCTCATGGCAACCCACTCTACCAGACGCGCGTCCTACTTTGAGCGCGATGAAACGACCGGTCACCAGCAACCTGTCACCTGAAACCTGACCCCGGCCCGCTGTTATACCATTCCATTGAATCCAAGCCTTATAGGAAGACCTCGCACTATGACATCGACTCCCTCTCCCACGCTTCTCGTTCTTGCTGCAGGCATGGGCAGCCGCTATGGCGGACTCAAACAGATCGACCCCGTCGGCCCCGGCGGCGAAACCATCATCGATTACTCGATCTTCGATGCCCTTCGCGCCGGCTTTGGCAAAGTCGTGTTCGTCATCCGCAAAGACATTGAAGATGCCTTCCGCGAGACCGTGGGCGCTCGTTTTGAAAAGCGCGTTCCCGTCGATTACGTCTTTCAATCGCTTGAGGCCATTCCCGCCGGGTTTGCGGTCCCCGCCGGACGCACCAAGCCATGGGGCACCACGCATGCCATCCTCGCGGCCGCCGAAGCCATCCATGAGCCATTTGCCGCCATCAACGCCGACGACTTCTATGGAGCGCAGGGCTACCGTGAACTCGCAGGCCATCTCACCTCCGGCTCGCCCGACTACGCCATGGTCGGCTTCACACTGCGCAACACGCTTTCTGAGTTCGGATCGGTGGCGCGCGGCGTCTGTCGCGTCTCGGGTGACGACACATTGCAAACGATCGTCGAGCTCACCAAGATCGAGCGTGACGGCAATGGCGCCCGCAACACCGATTCCGATGGCAACGTCACCAAGCTCTCCGGCGACGAGCCGGTTTCGATGAATATGTGGGCTTTCCTGCCGCGCATCTTCGATCAACTCCGCGTCCGCTTCGAACAGTTCCTCCAGAAGAGCGGAACCGACCCGAAAGCCGAGTGCCTCATCCCGATGACGGTTGGCCAGCTTGTCAGCGATGGCGAGGCACGCGTCAAAGTCCTGCGTACGAACGACTCCTGGTTCGGCGTCACCTATCGCGAAGATCGTCCACGTGTCATCGAGAGCGTGCGCGCGCTCATCTCCGCCGGGGCCTATCCTGAAAAGCTCTGGTCATGAGCGTGACGCACGACGTCCCTTCTATCGCAGGCCATTTTCAGTTTCAGGGAGAAGTCTCGGCATTCGCGCCTCACGGCAACGGCCATATTAACGACACCTACCTCGTCACCTGCCATCGCGACGCCGCGCCCGTCCGCTACATCCTGCAGCACATCAATCGCTACGTCTTTCGTGATCCAGCCACGGTCATGCAGAACATCGAGCGCGTTACAGCGCATCTGGCTGCGCAGGGGTCAGGCGATCCCGACGGCTCGCGCCGCACGCTCACACTCGTTCCCGCGAACGATCGCCGAGCCTGGTACGTCGATTCGGATGGAGAAACCTGGCGCGCCTATCATTTCATCAACGGCGCCCGCTCCTACGACACCGCCGAATCCACCCAGCTCGCCTTCCAGGCCGCCCGCTCCTTTGGCCGATTTCAGCAGCAACTGGCCAGTATGCCTCCGCCGCGCCTCCACGAGACCATCCCCGACTTTCATCACACGCCCAGGCGGTTCGCGGCTCTCCTGCAGGCGATCGACGCCGACTCCTGCAATCGCTCCGCGCAGGCCAAACCGGAGATCGAATTCGCCCTCGCCCACCAATCCATCACCGGAGTTCTGCTCGCCGCGCATCTTCCTGAGCGCATCACGCACAACGACACCAAGCTCAACAATGTTCTCTTCGACGATGCGACCGGCGAAGGCATTTGCGTCATCGATCTCGATACCGTGATGCCTGGCCTTGCGCTTTACGACTTTGGCGATATGGTGCGCACCACCACCAGCCCGGCCGCCGAAGATGAGCCGGATACCTCAAAGGTGCGCATGCAGTTTCCCATGTTTGAGGCGCTTGTGCGCGGCTATCTCTCGACTGCCGGCGAATTTCTCTCCGAAGCCGAGAAGAAGCTTCTCGCATTCTCCGGCGAGCTGATCACATTCGAAGTTGGAATCCGATTTCTCGCAGACTATCTCGCCGGCGACACGTATTTCAAAGTGCATCGCGCGGGGCACAATCTCGACCGTTGCCGCACGCAATTCAAGCTTGTGGAATCAATCGAGCGCCAGGAAGAAGAGATGAATCGTCTTGTCGAATCGCTCGCGGGATAAGTGATGGCTACGGCGTGCCCATTGAGGGAAAGTGCGGCAGCCTTGGTGTCAGCTTACGCACAATGAACTCCTGGATGAGGTTTTGCACGGCACCCTCGCCGGTGCCGATGGCTGCGCTCTCAAAGATGAGCCCAACGTTGGCGCGGTCGCTGGCAGGGTAGTAAAGATTCGAGATGGCGCCCGCCGCCAGCCCTCCGATAATTCCGGAATAGTTCGCCTGCCAGTGCCCGTTGTCACCTTTGCAGATCACGGCGTTGGCGATCGCGTAACCCGCTCGCGACATAAAGCTCCCGGTCCCTTTATAGAAGTACCGCGGATCCTGCTTGAACCACGCCGGCAAAGCCGCGCCGCCCAGCATCGTACCCACGAATCCATCGGCATAGTTTGCCCCAAAGCGCTTGGCGAACCCCTGCGATCCCTGGCCGTAGCCCGAGAAGGTGCCGTGAGCCTGCTCGAATCCCGCAACCGCACCCGTCATCGCCCAGGTCACCGGGTCGATCTCGGTCTTCCAGGCCAGTTGGTACTTCTGCTTTGTCGTCAGCGGCTCTGCGTTGTGGTCGTAACTCACGTAATAGTTGGGAAGCACGCCCAATACCCGTTGCTTCTCTTCCAGTTTGAGCTGGGCCTGCGCGATCTCCACTTGAGACCCGCCCGATACGATAACCTCATTCGATGTACTCGCCATGGGCAGCACAATGGTCTGCGCCTCAAGGACCTGACCCGGTTCGAGCGTGCCGCTCACTTCCTGCTTTGTAAATCCGGCAGACGAAACGACCAGTTTGAATGGGCCGGCAGGCAAATGGATGAAGCTGTAAGCTCCATCGTCGTCGGTTTGCCCCACTTCGCCTGGCTGCGCACTCTCGCCGCCCAGCCAAAGCTCCACGTGGGCGCCCTGATACACCGAGCCATCCGTACTTGTCACTGTTCCATGAATGCTCGCGGAGTACGCCGCCGGAACATCGGAGGTCAGCACCATCTGCTGCGCCCTGCCCGTGACCGCTGCGATTGCCGTAAAGGCAAGCAGCGAAAATACTCCCCTGCGCCCGGTACGCCGAATACGATACCCGAGCGAGCCGCGTGGCGCGCGGATCTGTTGTAGCTGCCTTGCGGTCAGTGTTGCCCCCAAAACCCGAAGCTCAATGGGTTCAAATGATTGGGATGCCTTGGCATCATGTGCGACTAGTCAGTTAGACGGCAGATTTGCCAACCGTAACAGGCAGACCAGGGAAGGATCAGGAACTATAGTCTACTTCTTGTTTCCAGATTGATACCGCGAAAAAGCCCGGCCAACCCATCCCTCAAACGATGTAGGCCAGACCCTTTAGACGCCCTTACCAGGTCTTTGACCGCGTGATTTGTATCGATTCCGTCCCCATCTTTTTGCCTTTTTGCCGGCGAAAGGGTGGGAAGCCGGGAAGGCCAAAGGAACAGATTCATGGAGTCGGCGACCTACTCCGGCCTTCCGGTGTAGTGCTGTATGCGGTGCACCTCGCCGTGGTCCTCCAGCGACTCCAGATGCGTCGTCACTTCAGCCGGCATCTCCAGCTCCTGGGCCAGCTGCTCTTCCACCTTCGTTGCCCTACGGTGGGCCTCGCCCAGTCCCATGCTTTCAGGAAAAAGCAGATGCACCTCGATGATTTGCCGGTACCCCGTGGTTCTGAAACGAACACCGTGATACTGGATCGCCAATTCCTCGCAGATCGTGTCAAGCCTCCGCCGAATCTGGTGCCCCACCTCGGGGTCTGAATAATCAAGCAATCCCTTGATCGATTGCCACATCAGCCGCCCGCCCGACCACAAAATGTTGGCCGCAACGGCCAGCGCGATCAGCGGATCGAACGGCTTCCACCCTGTCATCATCACCAGCACAAGGCCTGCCACCACGCCGAAGCTTGTCCAGCTGTCTGTCAGGACATGTTTGCCGTCGGCCTCGAGAATCAGCGAGTGGTTCCGCTTGCCGATCCGCAGCAGGTACCACCCCAGAATCGCATTCAGCGCGCCCGCGGCAACAATCAAGGCAATGCCGCGGCCCAATTCCCCCAGCTCCAGGCCGTGCCGCCACCGCTCAACCGTCGTGAACACGATACTTGCCGCGGCCAGCACGATCATGGCGCCTTCAAATCCCGCGGAGAAAAAGGTGATTCGCTCGTATCCATACTGGAACCGAGGCACCGCCGGCCGCGCGCTCAGCCAAAGGCTGAATACCGCAAACGCTACAGCCACCACGTGTACCACTGACTCAGCGGCATCAGAAAAGATTGCCAGCGATCCCGTGACCAGGAAAGCTGCCATCTTTCCCGCCAGCATCAGCACCCCGACAATCAGCGAGATTCGCATCGCAAACCGCGCATCGCGGTGTTGCTGGGCATGCTTACTGAGCGAAGTCCGCTCCGGCGAATCGTTCATAGCCGAATCCTCGATCGTTGGTGCGATGGAACGATGCAGACAGTCTAAGCGACGTCTCCTCGAAACGTACGTTCGGGATATCACAGTTCATTCGACCATCGAAACGACGGTTAAGCGACCTCGACAATCCCGCTAAAGCGAACAAAAAACGGCATCTGCCGCTCGACCCCAGGGTACAAAAGGTCATAGCACGAAAGTAAGATTGAAAACCTTTTCGCTTGGGCGAAAATAGAAATACGAACTCCTTGTTTTAGTAGTGCCAGTTCCATGCCTTGGATGGCTGTGCACTGCGATTTGTCGTCGCCGGGTTCAGAATTTGAACAATTCGCCGGTGATCTGAGAGTTTTGCTGGAATTCTCGAAGACGAGAATAGAGCTTGTTTGATTCGTCAAGGTTTCGGGTAGGCCCCTGGTTCGACTGGTATCCCTCCATCGACCAAGCGCTTGGCTTTCACCTGTTGCGTCAGGACGAAGCAAGCGTGGTCATGGACGGAAGCCGTTGAAATTCGAGCCCAATTCGCGCAATTCCACCACTCGGCGGAGCCAATTCATCACCATTGCGCCCTTCGTCCTGATTCTTGCGCTTTTGGCTGGGCTCTCACTTTGGGAACTGAAGTTTCAAGACGGTGGACGCGTCTTTCTCGTCGGAGAAAACCTATGGGCGGGCGCGCAGAAACGTGCCTCGTTCTGTCTGCTGAGCTACTCGATTAGTCAATCCTCCGAGGACATGCAGTGTTTCAAGTCGGAGATCGATGTCGCCCTCGGCGACATGCAGGCTCGCAACGAACTCGACACCTCCCGCCAGACATACTCAGTCATCGCCGGCGGATTGGTGCAGGGCCGCATTCGCCCTCAGGACGTCCCCACCGCCATCATCTTTTACAACATCGCGCCCTGGAACAAGGAGGTTGAGAAGGCCATCCAGATCTGGCGCGACAGCGATCCGCTGATTCTCCGCCTTGTCGCTATCTCTGGCGAACTTCAGAATTCTCGAAGTCGAACCAATACGCAGCGGCTCCAGCAGGAAATCCTGAGTATCGACTTCGCTCTCTCGAACCAGGAACACGACTTCACCCTTCATCTCAACAACGGAATGCACTTCCTCGCCCTATGCCTCTGCGCGATGCAGGGTGCGGCGGCTCTGGTCCTGGTTCTCTTGGCACTGTTCGTATCCCATCGCATCATGACCGCCCGGGCAAGTGCGCAGCAGAAGGTCCATTTTCTCGCCTACTACGATCCGCTCTCCGGACTTCCCAATCGCACCCAGCTTTACATCCGTCTCCAGTCGGCTCTCGCCGAGGCGGCCTCAAATGGTGAAAAGGTCGCCGTACTCTTTCTTGACATCGACCACTTCAAATTGATCAACGATTCTCTCGGCCACGCAGTCGGTGACAAGCTCCTGAAAGAGGTCGCCGACCGCCTGCAAAACAACGTGCGGGATTATGACACGGTGGCGCGGGTCGGTGGTGACGAGTTTCTCGTCGTGCTTGCCAAGCTGGAAGACGCGGCTGCAGCCAAAGGAGCAGCCGACCGCATCTTGAGAGCGGTTTCGGCCGGATTCAGCCACGATGGTGCTCTGCTGAACGTCACCTGCAGCATCGGGATCAGCGTTTTCCCTGAGAACGGGACGGATTGCGAGACACTCATCAAGAACGCCGATGCCGCCATGTATTGCGCGAAGGAAGGAGGCCGCAATCGCCTCTGCTCCTTCGTTGAGCAAATCAATACGGCCGCCGTCGAACGGCTGAATTTGGAGAACAACCTGCGCGTTGCTCTCGACCGCCAGGAATTCCACCTGGTTTATCAGCCGCAGATGGAAATCGCCAGCAACAAACTCACGGGAGTGGAAGCCCTGATTCGATGGCGGCATGTGCGGCTCGGGCTGGTTCCTCCAGACAAATTCATTCCCGTCGCCGAAAATTGCGGCCTCATCCGGCCCATCGGCGAATGGGTGCTCAGAACCGCATGCCAGCAGGCCAGGAGCTGGCAGGATCAGGGATTCCCTGCTTTTCCTGTTGCGGTGAATGTGTCCGCTATTCAGTTTCGGCAGGAAGGTTTCTGTGATTTGGTCCGGTCTGTACTCCGCGAGACAAAGCTTTCGCCCGCCCACCTCGAACTCGAACTTACCGAGAGTGTTTTGCTTTCAAATGAAGATGTCATGTTTCGTGTCCTCGATGAGCTGAAGTCGATGGGAGTCAAACTCACACTCGACGACTTCGGAACGGGCTACTCAAGCCTGAGCTATCTAAGAAAGTTTCCTGTTACCAAGATCAAAATCGACCGGTCCTTCATTAAGGAAGTGCCCCACAATGCCAGCGACTCCGCCATCGCAACGGCCATTATCAGCATGGCGCGGCATCTCAACCTCAAGGTGATCGCAGAGGGTGTTGAAAACGGAAAACAGCTCTCGTTCCTGCGTTCGCAGCGTTGCGATGAAATTCAGGGCTACTACTGCAGCAGGCCCCTGTCCCCCACGGAATTTGTCTCCCGCTTCTCCGCTCCCCCGCAACCATTAGTGGAATTTGAAGCGGTAGCCACCAGCATGGTTCAATAGTCGCCGCCGTCCGGCAAGCAACTTCATTGAGATTGCCCAGGCGTCGCCGGATGCGTATGCTTCATCCGGTCGAAGTCGACCCCGAACTTCGGATCTTCACGAGTACCGTCCACGTGAATTGGAACCTCTGTTCCCGCGCCGTCCTTCTTGAATAGGCGGTCGGCCGGTTTCAGCAGCAATCCCTTCCAGCCGCCCACCATCTGCGAAACGGTCGCCTGCATCTTGGCGGTGCCGGTAAAGTTCAATATACTGCCCTCGATGCCGTATTTCCCGGCCAGATCGATCTCCGCGCCCGGCACGGTGTACTTCAGATCAGGCAGATTGATCACGCCTCCCGTCATCGAGAAATCGCTCTGCATCGACGACGCAACATCGCTGCCTGGATCTTTTTTCACTTCCTTCGCATCGCCCAGCCCGCGCAGGCTCAACTGCCCCACATAGCTCTCGATCTTCTCGCTGCTGAACTCCGCATCGGTCAGCGCGAAGGTGCCATTGCTCAGCTTCATCCGTTCATGCACTGGCTCCTTTCCTGGCGGAATCTCAAGCAGCGTTTTCAGCGTCAAGTCGCCGGTCAGCAGCGGCGTGCCCGATTTGCTCGTCAGCCGCATAAAGTCTTCCATTCGCCCGTGCGCGATGTTCACGTTCAGCAAAATGTCTCGTCCGGCCGGCCGCACCTCCTGCCCATTTGCCGATGTAACAGCCTGCGACCGGATCACTTCACCTTCGACAGTAAAACTCGAACGCCCCAGAACCGCATTCACCGGCCGCAGCCACGTATCGCCGTTCGTGCCATCCACAATCGCATGAAAAGTTGTATGCAGCGGCAAAGCGGTGCCGAAGTTTGTCAGCCGGAAATCCGGCGTATCGGTCGTGCCATCCACGTTCATGTCGCGCAGCGCGCCGTTGAATTGGCCCTTCGACTCCATGATTCCCGCGATTCCTTTGAAGACGCCCAGGTCGGCATGGTGGAACACGTAATCTCCCGCAATCGGCGTCTCTCCCGGATCCTCCACATCCCACGGTCCCACCGTGCCTGAAGTCTGAATCGCTCCTGCCGGGCGCGGATTCGTGAGCTGCGCGTCGAAGCGCATAGGGCCCTCCGCGCTCACATCGGTCAGCTTGAGTTCGGCAATGTCAAACGCCAGCGGCAATTTTCCCGGCTTGCTGGTTTCCAGTGTCAGATGGGCGTCTTTGCATTCAATGGTGTTGACGACGAAGTGGAGCAGAGCCGTTCCAAGCGATTTCTTCGCTGGGCTGTTGCCCGCTCCCGCTGTCGGCGCCGCATGGGTAAAGTGCGTCTTGGGTGGAATATCGATCCACAATCCATTTAATTGCACGACTGAAATCCTGATCGGCTTGCCGGGATCGTAGTGAAGGGGCGCGTGGAACCGGAACTCGTCGAGCTGAATCAGCGGCGAGGCCAGGTTGGCCGCGGCTGTCGCATTTTCACCCGGGACCGTCATGCCCTCCACTTCGGCAGGCGGCCAGATTCGCAGCCCCTTGCCTTCGGCCCACAATCCCTTCACCAGCGAAATATGGAAGCTGTCCAGTTCCACGCGGGCATGAAAGCGATCCTCGAGCTTCTCCACAATCACCGCGCGCAGCATCGGCTCGGCTCGGCGCATCATGATGGCCACCGCGACGCCCAGCGCGACCAGAATCAACCCGAGCGCGGCCCCGATCCATAGCACCCACCAGTGCTTGCGTCGCTTCTTTATCCCCTCGCTTGCCACTTCCACCCCTCGCCGCCTCCATTCTCGCAGCACCACGGCAAATCAAACCGCCGGCAGCTCATGTCGTTTGATGCGCTTCGCGCATTGCCACGTAATTTCGAGCTTCAGCTCCCTTGTTCCCTTGTTCCCTGCCTCACTATGGCTTAGACTCGTTTCACCGATGCAGGAACTCATTGAGAACCTCGTTAAGTTGCAAAACCTCGAGCTCGATCGTGCCCGCCTGGCTCAGCAACTGCGCGCACTGCCCTCCGAGATCGCCAAGGCCCAGGCCGCCCTCGCTGCCGCTGAACGCCAGTCCGCCGAGGCATCCGCAGCGCTCGGCCGCGAAGATTCGCTCCGTGCTCGCCTTGAGCGCGAGATCGCCGGACATCGCCAGAAGGCTGCGCGTTTCCGCACCCAGCTCGACTCCGTCACCACTCCCGAGCAGGCCGCGGCCATCGAACACGAAATCCAGTTCACGACTTCAGAAGCTGACCGTCTCGAAAACGAAGAGTTCTCAAGCCTCGAACGCTCCGAGACGCAGGAAGCCGCGCTCGCCTCCGCGCGCAAACAGGTCGAGTCACTTTCTGAAGCTCTTGAAGCTGTCCGCGCCGAAGTGGCAAGCCGCCAGCAGCAGCTTGCCGCCGAATCGGCCGCTCTCGATTCTTCGCGAGCCGCCGTGCGCTCCGTCATCGAGCCCGATTGGCTGGCGCGCTTTGATCGCATCGCCTCGGCGCGCGGCACCGGCATCGCTCGGGCTGAAAATCAGCAGTGCACTGGCTGTCGCATGGGCATTCGCCCGCAAACCTGGAACCAGCTTCGCGAGGGCGAGCTGCTCACCTGCGACAGTTGCAGCCGCCTCCTCTACTGGGACCCGGCGATGCAGCCCGCTCCCAAGGCGCCGCAGCCCGAATTGCTTCCCGGCGCCGGCCGCGCCCCTCGCAAACCCCGCACGGCCGAAGCGTAGCGAGCTTCCTTAACCAGCCGCTGCCATGCCCACCCGCCGCCGCTTCCTCCTCCAATCCGCCAGTGCGCTCGCGGTTTCTACTCTCTCATCCAAGACCCAAGACCACGGAGTGGTCGATTCGCACGTTCATGTCTTCGAGCACAATCCGCAATTCCCCTTCGCGCCCGGTGCACATCCACCCGCTGAAGACGCCACGCCCGAAAAACTCCTCAGTCTGATGCATGCCAACGGCGTCGCACGCACCGTCATTATCCAGGTCATTCACTACAAGTGGGACAACACCTATCTCCTCAGCGTTCTCAAGCGTTATCCCGGCACATTTCAAGGCGTCTGCCGCGTCAACCCCGAAGATCCCGCGGCACCCGACCACTTATCGGCGCTCACCGAGCAGGGATTCCACGGCGTGCGCATCTCACCGGCCGCCGATGCTTCCGGCGACTGGATCCGCGGCCCGCTCATGCCGCCGCTATGGCGTCGCTGCAACGAGCTCAAGGTTCCCATGACGGTTCTCATTCCCGCCACGCGCCTGCCCGATCTTGTTCCACTCATCGAGGCCCATCCAGAGCTCACCGTCGTCATCGACCACATGGCCGACTGCCCACTCGACCGTCCCGATCTCTTACAGCATCTACTCGACCTCGCCCGCTATCCGCGCGTCTTCGTCAAAATCTCCGACATGTGGGTCCTTTCCAAACAGCCGTACCCATATCTCGATGCGCAGGACCAGGTGAAAAAGCTGCTCGCCCGCTTCGGCGCGCACTGCCTCATGTGGGACACGAACTGGCCGGTTTCGCTTGCGCAACTTCCTTATGCGAAAATCGTCGAGCTCTATCGCGACCATCTGAATTTCCTTTCTCGCGAAGAGCATGAAGACATCCTTTTCAGAACCGTGCAGCGCGTCTGGCCCTTCGGGCTGTAAATCGCGCTCCCTTCGCTGCTACCCTTTTCATAGGAGCAGTTTTCAGGAGAGTCGCACGTGCAGCGCATCTGCGTAGACATGGATGAGGTAATGGCCGATACGCTCGCCGAGCACATCCGCCGCTACAACCAGACCTTTGAAGAGGACGTGACAACCGAAGATCTCGCCGGCAAGGGACTATGGGAAATCGCTCCTCTCGATCGCCAGGCGCAGCTACGCGCCTTCCTTGATGCCGAAGACTTTTTTGAAGATCTGCCGCTCATGCCCGACGCACAACCGGTCCTCAAGGATCTCTCCACGCGCTTTGAGATCTTCATCGCCACGCAGGCCATGGCCGTGCCCAACTCGCTCGGTCCCAAATACCGCTGGCTGCAGCGCCACTTTCCCTTCATCCCGCCCACGCACTACGTTTTCTGCGGCAATAAGAGCATTCTCCGTGCCGACTTCCTCATCGACGACCAACCCAAAAACCTCGTCCGCTTTGAAGGTCAGGGACTGCTCTACACCGCGCCGCACAATTTAACGGCAACGGGCTTTGTCCGAGTGAACAACTGGCCCGAAGTTGCAGACTACTTTGCCAAAGTTCCAACAAAGCCTTGAACGCTTCGGGCAATCTGCCTTCAAGAAATCGATCTGATCCATCAAGATTGTCCCTCCCTCCCCGGCGCTCCCTGATTTGAATTCGGTACCATGGAATGTGACGGTGCCTCGCGTTTCCCCAAAACAGCTCATCACTCGCCGCAATTTTCTTCGAGCCGGTGTTTGCGTTGGCGCGAGTCTTGCGCTGTATTCAGGCGAAATCGAGCGTCATTGGATCGAAATCTCCCATCGCGAAGTCGCCATCGCCGGCCTTCACGCTGCCTTTGACGGACTTCGCGTCGCGCAGCTCAGTGACATTCACCTCGACCAATTCACTGAGCCGCTTTTTCTCCGCATTGCCATTGACCACATCAACAAACTCAATCCCGATATCGTCTTTCTGACGGGTGATTTCGTTACTCGTTCGTTCGTCTCCAGGCACATTCGCAAAGACGCCGCGTGGCAATGCGCCGCCATCCTCGATCAGCTCAAATGCACGCAGCGCTATGCCTGTCTTGGCAACCACGATCTTCTTGTGAGTAAGCGCGAGGTCACCGCGGCGCTCACCAATCACGGCATCGCGGTCATCAACAACAGCTACCTGCCCATTGAACGCGGTGCCGGCAGATTCTGGCTGGCTGGTCTCGAAGATCCTCTCGAAGGTCACCCGAATCCTGAGGCTGCGATTCCCGAATCCATTCGCAACCTGCCTCTCGAGCCCGTCGTTCTCCTTTGCCACGGCCCCGACTATGCCGACAATCTGCTGGCTCGACCCGAGGGCCAGGCAGTGGCTCTCATGCTGAGCGGACACACGCACGGGGGCCAGGTCCGCATTCCATTCATCGGAGCCACGTTTCTTCCGCCCTACGGCAGAAAATACGTCGAGGGTTGGTTTCAGTTCGGCAATCTGCAACTACACGTCAATCGAGGCCTAGGCACAGTCGGCCTTCCATTCCGATTCAACTGCCCGCCTGAAATCACAATCATGACCCTACGAGCGGCACCGCCCCGCGCCTGACGACTCCGTCATATTGTCTTTCGCTCAACACACGTCACTCTTCCGCGGCATTTGCTTGCTCTTTGTAGGTCGAGTGCGATAACTTCTCGCCTAACCCGAGGTCTCGATTGCCGACAAAATAGCCGCTCAGAGTTGGGAGTTTCGTTTCGCGGATTCCGGCTTACTGATGCCCGCTTCGTTTCTTGCTCTTCCATTCCGATTGCAATGCCCCTAAAGCGTATTTGTCATTTCGTACTGCTACTCGCCCTGCTGGCCGCCGGCAGCCGGCCCGCGCCGGCCTATTCTCTCCTCACGCACGAGCAGCTCATCGACCTCACCTGGCAGGATGCCATCGTCCCTCTGTTGCTCAGCAACTATCCCAATCTCACCCCGGCCCAGCTAGATACGGCCCGCTCCTATGCCTACGGCGGTTGCGCCATCCAGGACATCGGCTATTACCCGTTCGGCGACGAGTTCTTCTCCGATCTCACCCACTACGTGCGAACCGGCGACTTCGTTCTGGCGCTTTTTCGCAATGCGCACACCGCCAATGAACTCGCCTTTGCCGTCGGTGCGCTCACTCATTACGTTGGCGACTCCTACGGCCACTCCCAGGCCACCAACCGCGCTGTTGCGCTTCAGTTTCCCAAACTTGCTGCGCGCTACGGCGCCACCGTCAACTACGCCGAGGGCAGGCATCAGCACGTGCAAACGGAGTTCGCCTTCGACATCGACCAGATCGCGCACCATCGCCTCGCCCCGCTCCCTTATCTACGTCACATCGGGCTCAATGTTCCCGTGCACCAGCTCGCTCTGGCTTTTTACGAAACCTACGGCATCACTGAAGACTTCACCGGCCGCGGCCGCACCATCAATGTCAAGACTTATCGATTCGCCACCCGCACGCTGATACCCCGAACGGCATACGCGCTTACACTTCTCCATCGCAAGCATGAAGTTGACGATCCCAGCACACCCGATGCCCAGGCGATCGAGAATGAAGCCGCCGCCGTCGCCATTGAGAGCAACTGGGCCGCGTATCACGGCAAGGCCGGCTTTGGAACGCATCTTCTGGCGTGTCTCATCGTGATTCTGCCCAAGATTGGGCCGCTCTCGATGACGGCCATCAAAGGTCCCACTGCCGCCGCCGAAGCCGACTACATGCACAGCGTTGTCTCGGCAACTTCGACGATCCGCGATCGGCTCTATTTATTTACCCCGGTTGCCAATCGCCGCCCACCGCCCGCCGGCGTCACGGTCACGCCGCTTCCCGCGCAGTCAGAAGATCAGCATCACCCACTCGTGAATCGCGATCTCGATACCGGTCAGCCCGTGAAGCCAGGCGGCTACCCGCTCACCGACGAAACCTACGCCACATTGCTCGAGCGCCTCACGCGCAATCCGCAGCAGCCCATTCCACCAGGAATCAAGCAAGACGTGCAAGCTTATTATGCCGATCCCACTGCGCCGATTACCACAAAGAAAAATCCGCAAGCGTGGCAGCAAGTTCAGGATGAACTGAAAACTCTTGCCGCCATGCCCACCAGCACTGAGCCGGCTCCCTATCCCACTTACGGCGAAGGTCTCAACAAGAGCGTTCCAACTGACAAGAAGCAATAAGGCCGTTTTGGGTTTCTTGGGGCTGGGTCTCGACGAACGAGACCTCCGCGCTCACGCCCCCGCGATCGTCATTCCGTCGATGCGCAGAGTAGGCGACGCAACAGAGCCGCGAAACACAAGGTCGTTGCCGATCGCGGTCACATGGCGCAGCATCTCGCCGAGATTGCCCGCAATGGTCACTTCTTCCACCGCATGCGTCAACTGGCCGTTTTCAATCCACAAACCTGTCGCGCCGCGCGAGTAATCGCCGGTCACAAGATTGGTTCCGAATCCCATCAGGCTCGTTACGTAGAGCCCGCCCTTCACATCGCCGATGATCTGATCCGGCGTTTGCTTTCCCGGCTCGAGATACAAATTGCCGCAACCAGTCCCCGGCGTTCCCGCCAGTCCGCGCGCGGCATTGTGTGTCGACTTCATTCCGAGCTTCCGCGCCGTGTAGGTGTTCAGCAGGTAATTGCGCAGCTCGCCATTCTCAACAACAACCGTGCGCAGTGAGGGCAATCCTTCGGCATCGAAGGGCGAACTTCCGAATCCTCCCGCGCCCGTCGGCAGCAGCATCGTGTTGTCGTCCACAATCGTTAGCGCCGGAATTGCGATCGTCTCTCCCAGCTTGCCGGCGAGAAATGAAGCCCCACGCCAGATCGCGTCGCCTGACGCCGCTTCGAAGATTGATCCGATCAGCGTCCGCGCCGTCTCCGGCGCAAAAACAATCGGCACGCGCTGCGTCGGAACGCGCCGTGCTCCCAGTCTGCGCAGCGTGCGCCGGGCTGCCTCAGCACCCACAGCTTCAGGACTTTCGAGGTGTGCGAAAGATCGTGCGCTCGACCACCACCCATCGCGCTGCATCTGGCCGTTCCCGTCTTTCGCCAGCGGCGCGGCTGAGACGCCTGCATAGCTCGTCCGATAGCTGCCCGCAAATCCGCGCGAGTTGGCCAGCGCTCTCGATCCCGTCGTCGCGTCAAAGCTGCCGCCGTCTGAGTTGGTGATGCGCGGATCGGCACCCATAGCCGCCGCTTCGGCCCGCCGCGCCCACTCGATGCGCTCCGGCCCGCTCAGCGAATACACATCGTCGAAGTAAAGATGCAGATCGCCGGCCGCCGCGCCAAACTCGCCGGCCTCAGCCAGCCCGTTAAAGGGATCTTCTTCAGTCACTTTGGCCAGCGCCATGGCTCCGTCCACAAGCTGGCGAATCCCTTCCGCGGTCAAATCGCTGGTCGACGCCGAGCCGGTTCGCTTGCCGAGAAACACCCGCAAGCCCAGCGCCCGCGAGCCCGACTCTTTCAGCGTCTCCACTTCGCCCTTGCGCACGTTCACGCTGAACTCATCGCCCTCCCGCGCCACGGCCTCGGCGTCGCTCGCGCCGGCCTTCGTCGCCAGGGCGACAACGTCTGACACAAGGGATTGGAGATCGAGGGCAGTCGGGTCGGTCGCAGCAGCGCGGGGCATGTCCTCAAGCTATCAAATGCTACGCGTGCCCGATCAATTCGGGGCGGGTCCAGAGCTAATTTCGGGCGATTATGCTGCCAACAAGCGAACCTTAATCTTCGAACGCGTGGCTTCGGCAAATCGCAACAGGGTCTTTGTGCTTGGCAGCGTTTGGCCGCTTTCCAGGCGGGCAATCGCGGACTGGCTGGTGCCCATGCGCTTGGCTAACTCAGTCTGAGATAATCCTGCGCGGAGGCGTGCGCGCACCAACTCCGCTGAAATCTCGAATTCCGGAGCGAGAGCTTTGTACTCTTCCCGCACCTTGGGATCTGCCATTAACCTCGCCTTGAATTTCGCGAAGGGAATGGTCATACAACCTCCTTTGCCCGGCGCAACGCCAACTCGATCTCAGCGCGCGGCGTCTTCTGGGTCTTCTTTACAAATGCGCGAACCACGACGACACGCTTTCCATTTGCGGTCACGTGCAAAGCGCGTGCGATTCCGTCTCGGCCCATCAGGCGGATCTCCCAGAGTTTGCCCTCTAAATGCTTTACATGCGGCTCACCGAGCGATTCCAATCCATCTTGGCAAATGCGTTCACCAATTCGTAGGAATCGCGCCCGCATATCAGCTGGGAGAGCTTCAATTTCTGCGCCGACCTTCTCGTTAAGGATCTCTACTTGCCAGGGGACTTCACAGTATATCTCAAATTTGAGATATACGCGGCAAAACACGATCTCGCCACGGTAGGGGCAAAGAAACCGCATTCAGGAGATTTGAATCTTAGGGAGATCGTTCTACGCCGTCAGCCGCTCAAGCTGATCCGGCTTCACGATCGTCAGGCTGGTGCCCTTGATGGTGATCCACTGATCGCGGCGAAATTGGTTGAGCAACCGCGTCACCGTCTCGCGCGAGGTTCCCGCCATGTTGGCGATCTCCTCGTGCGTCAGTGCCATCGTGAACTTCAGCTCCGGTCTGCCGTTGGTTCCTGCGCGCGCCCAGTCGAGCAGCAGCCGCGCCAGTCGTCCTGCCGCGGATCCCGACAACGCCAGCCGCTTGGCATCGTGAAATACCGTCAGGTACTCGCCCGAAAGCGATTGCGCCGCGTGCATCGACGCGATACCGTGCCGCCCCAGGAACTCGATGAACTCCTGCTTGCGCACAGTTTTTACCTGGCACGGTTCAATGGCTTCAGCGGTTACTTCATGCGGCACATTGGCCAGCACCGCGCTCAGGCCCATCACGTCACCTGGCCCGGCAATCTTCAGGATCATCGTCTTGCCGTCGCGCGACGTCGACGAGATTTTCACTTGCCCAAAACAGATTACGAACACATTGCGCGCCGGATCACCCTCAGAGAACAGCTTTGCTCCGCGTGCATGGCTCATCATGATCCCAATCTGGTCGTAGTCGGCCAGCGCCTCCGGAGTCAGATTGCAAAACATCCGCAAATGCCGATGCTCGCAATTCAAACAATCTTCCGGAGCGTGATGGGATTGAAGCGAAGCCATACCTCTCCTATTTTGGGCTGATCTTAGCCAAAGTATAGCGCAGTTCGTTGTTCGCCAAAGACGGTCTGAGTAGCGCAAAGAGGCTGCCGAAACGATTACAAAAGGGGCCCTGTCCGGCGTCCGCCTGGCGCGCCCAGTCATTCCTGGGTAGACAACAACTTGCGCACGAATGACTTTACTCGTAGCCGGCCACTCGTTAAGTGATACAAATCACACCGGATTGAAGCTCGCAGAACTATAGTCATCATCAATGCTCGACAAGTGAAGCGATATCTAAGAGGACAAAGTCCTTTGTTGGCATGGGCTTGGCGCGCAGGAGCTTGGACGGCGGTGCACGATGGACGCAATTATCCAACGACTTCAAATTGAATCTCTGAATGCCCAGCTTTCTCTGTTGCAGCTGAATTGCGCTTACCTCGCGGGGAGGTGCGCCTCGCCTGACGCGATGTCCGAAGAAGCATGGGAACTCTTAGAGCTGCTGGAACATGCCGGCACAGAAGCGAAGATTGCGCAATATGTTCTGGGGTTGTTGCTGGGAAGCGCCAAACCGATCTGGGGCTGAGAACCTGTTTCAGCCTGTTCTCGCGTGCCGCCGCGCGGGAACCGTTCGGCTCATGGAACAACTGATATAAGCGCGAGATACCTCGCGAGCCAGTTCTTCCAGCAGCCGCATGCGCAGCGGCGGATAGCTCTGAAAAGCCCCGTGCAGCGGCTCAATCGGAAGCAACAACATCGATCCACCTGTCACGGCGCTTAGTGTGTAGGTGTGATGCCCATCGCCGAGCGCCGCAGCCAGCTCCAGTAAATCTCCCGGACGCGCCATCCCCAGAGTCACACGCATACTCAGGCGCTCCGCCTTCCGCATAAACTCGCCCGAAACCACAACGTACAGGCCCTTCGCCACTCCATCTTGACGGAATACAACCTCACCGGCATGAAAGTCGACCGTTTGTGAGCTGGTTGCCAGCAGGCCCCTGGCATCTCGAGGGCAATCCAGCAGTTCGGCCAACGGGTGCGCAGCGGCCGCGGCCAGGCGCTCGAGCCGCGTCACGGATTGTGTGGTCAAATCTGCCATCTTTCTCGCTTTCCACCCGATTCTGCGGCTCTACCCATCTCGTTGCCACTCTGCTGCCGCTGGCGAACGTTGAATCTGTGCGCGCCGCAAACCGTGCCCACTTCGCGGCCCAAAACCATAGTTCTTCATCTTCCAGAGTTTCTGCTTGATGCCGATCGGTCCAAACGTCGCGGTTTCTCCATTCGCCCGCTCGTTCCGGCTAATGTTCCGGGCTGCCGATCGTTCCCGTCGGCGCGCGCACCTCCTAGAGTGCGGCGACCGGTTGAGCAGCTTCCCGTTCCTTGGCGGCGTCCGCTTTCGCCGGTGGAACGCAGAGAACCGGAACACGCGCCACTGAAAGCATGGCAAACGCTGTCCCGTGCGTTCCCGGTGTACCGCTCGTGCGCTTCACTCCCGCCACAAGAATGCACGGGTGGTTTTCGGCAATCGCTTCGGCAACGGCATCCACCGGATTGCCGTCCTTCACCAGGCACCGAGCCTGGATTGAGCCCTCGAACCGGATGCCCTGATCTTCCACCACTGTGCACGGATTCAGCCCTGCAGCTTTTTCCGCTTCCGTTCGCACATGCAAAACCAGCAAGGGCCGCTCAAAGGTCTCGGCGAGTGAAGCGGCAGTGGCAGCCGCCTCCCGTGCGGATTCATTGCGCTCCATGGCCAGCAACACCGGTCCGCCAGGCGTGGGCCGGTTTGGCCCCGCATTCCAGTCGGCTGCTACCGCGAGCACGGGACAAGGCGCAATCCGCACCAGGCGTTCCGCAATTGCGCCGACCACTACGGGGCCGGCGCCCTGCGAACCCTTGGTGCCGATGACGATCAGGCCAGCCCGGTACTGCCGCGCCACGTCGACCAGCATCTCCACAACCGCCCCCTGCCGTACTTCGCTGTGGCTATGAATTCCCTCCCGAAGCAGGTCTCCGGCCAGCTCGTCCAGCACTTTGCGCGCCTCTTCAGTCAGTCCCTTCAGCACTCCACCCGGAATCTCATCCACAGCGGCGTACTCCATCGGGTCGAGACCATGCGCCAGCACGATCCTGGCTTTGTAGCTCATGGCCAGTTTGCGTGCGTACTCCAGAGCCCCCTCGGCCTGGCCATCCAGGTCCGTCGCCACCACAATTGTTTTCAACCCTTTATCAAAGCTCATGGCCATCTCCAGCCTGAGCCTCCTCGCACGGGCTCATTGGACTTTGAGTCTGAACCGCCTGCCGTAGCGGGAGCAGTGACACTATGCACTCCACCACGTGATTTGAGTCACAATCTGCAAATTCCTCATCTCCAGACGGGATCGACTCTACGACAGTCCGTCTGCGCCAAACGTGCCGCAAGTTGCCGAAGCCCATTCTGGCTATTCCGGAGCCGACGTTTCCCGACACCACGCCGGCCGTCTTAGGATCTCGAATAATCTCGTCAACAATCGTTTGTTTTAAGGAGTTTCTGCAACTGGCTCTATACAGCCGCCGCTCTTTTGAGTTAACGTTGCGGGTGATGAGAAACTTGCGGAATTGCTCTCCTCAAACGATTTTTGCGGCACTTTTAGCCATTCTTTCAGTTGGCTGGTTCACCGGTTCCATTGCCTGCGCACAGGCTCCGGCGCCGGACTCGCCTGCCATTGAGGCGCAGGCGCATGCCATGGTCACCAAGCTTACCCTCGAGCAGAAGATCGAACTGCTCGGTGGCGTCGATAGCATGTTTACGCGACCCATGCCGGCCATCGATCTGCCGCGCTTCAAAATGTCCGATGCCTCGGTCGGCGTGCGCACCTGGGGCCCGACGACTGCCTATGCCTCCGGTGTTTCGCTTGCCGCCACATGGGACCCGGATCTCGCTCGCAAACTCGGCGAGGGCCTCGGCCATGATGCGCGTGCCCGCGGCGTCAACTTCCTGCTCGGTCCCGGCGTCAACATCGCGCGCTCGCCTGTCGCCGGCCGAAACTTCGAATACCTCTCTGAAGACCCGTTTCTCAATGCGACCATGGTCGTTCCCTTCATCGGGGGTGTGCAATCGCAGGGCGTCGTCGCTACCGTCAAGCACTACGCGCTCAATGACCAGGAGTTCAATCGCCACAACGCCAGCGCCGATATCGACGAGCGCACCATGCGCGAAATCTATCTGCCCTCGTTTGAAGCTGCCGTCACCAAAGGCCACGTCGACGCGGTGATGAACTCCTACAACCTCGTCAATGGCGTCCACGCCACCCAGAACGACTTCCTCAATCTCAAAGTGCTCAAAGGTGATTGGGGATTCAAGGGCGTCCTCATGTCCGACTGGGATGCGACGTACGATGGAGTCGCCGCCTGCAACAACGGCCTCGATCTCGAGATGCCGAGCCCCAAGTTCATGAACGCGAAGAATCTGCTTCCCGCGGTGCAAGGCGGCCAGGTGAAGGAGTCGACCATCGACGAGCATCTCATGCGCCTCTTCCGCACAGAGTTGCGCTACGGCTTTACCACGCGCCCGCAGTTCGATCCCACGCAGTCCACGTACTCGGTAGCCGATCGTCCGCTCGCGTTGCAGGAGGCCCTCGAGAGCATCACGCTCCTCAAGAACGAAGGGAAACTGCTTCCGCTCGACGCCACGAAGATGAAGACCATCGCCATCATCGGCCCCAATGCCTGGCCGGCCGTCACCGGAGGCGGTGGTTCTTCGCATGCCACTCCATTCGAACCCGTCAGCCTCCTGACCGGCATCGCCAATCTCGTCGGCCCCGATGTTCACGTGCTCTACAGCGGCGGCTTGCCCGAGATGACCGACGTCTTCAAGAACACGCACTGGCAGAACGGCGTCAAGGTCCAGACATTCTCCTCTGCCGACTTCACTGGCACGCCACAGACCGGCATGCGCCCCAACGTGAACGACTACCGCGCAGATCAATGGGAGGCCGCCGATCCGCACGCGCGCACCATCCGTTACACCGCTTCGTTCAAGGCCGATCGCCCCGGCAGCTACCTGCTGGTGGCTGGCACCGGCGGCGAAGATGCATTCAACATCTTCGTCGATGGCAAGCAGACGCTTGAGCAGCCCCACGCCGAAGGCCAGGTGCCGCTGCACACCATGCTCGAACTCGCCGCCGGCCAGGTCGTCAATATCCAGGCTGACTATCTGCCGCGTGCTGCCGGTTCCCGCTTAGGCTTCGGCATCGTTGCCGCGGCCGACCTCGTTACTCCCGATGAGAAGAGCATCGCAGCACAAGCCGACGTCGCCATCGTCGCCATCGGCTTCAACGACAAACTTGAAGGCGAAGGACATGATCGCACTTTTCTGCTACCCGCGGGCCAGGACGCGCTCGTTGAACAGATCGCGGCTGCCAACCCGCATACCATCGTCGTTGCCAACGCTGGCGGCGGATTCGACACCACACGCTGGCTCGACAAAGTTCCCGTCCTCCTCGACACGTTCTATCCCGGCCAGGAGGGCGGCACGGCCATCGCGCAGATTCTCTTTGGCCAGCACGATCCTGAAGGCAAGCTGCCTGTCAGCTTCGATCGCACCTGGGACGAGAATCCATCTGCAAAGTGGTATCACGGCGACCCCGCCGGCAACACCACGCTTCATACGATCGGAGAGAACGGGCAGCCCAAGGACTACACCATCGAGCACATCAAGTATGGCGACAAGCTGATGGTCGGCTATCGCTACTGGACCTCAACGGGCAAGCATCCGCTCTTCCCGTTCGGTTTCGGCTTGAGCTACACCACGTTCAGTTTCTCGCATCTTGACGCGCCCGCATCAGCCGCCTCCGGATCGACCATCCAGGTCGGCTTTGACGTCACCAACACCGGCAGCGTCGCCGGCGCAGACGTTGCGCAGCTCTACGTCTCCGACCCCTCCGCGAAAGTGGATCGGCCTGAGCGCGAGCTCAAAGGCTTTGCCAAAGTCCGTCTCGATCCCGGCCAGACCCAGCACGTCACGCTTGCGCTCGATGCCCGCGCCTTCAGCTATTGGAGCGAGTCCGCCCACAACTGGACCATCGATCCCGGCCGATTCGTGATTCGCGTCGGCGACTCCAGCGAAAGCACTCCCCTCACCGCCAACATCGACCTGCACTGATTCTCCGATCGACCTGAAACGCTCCGTGCCCCATCCTTTCGCCGCCTTTTGGCGAAAGGGTGGGAGACCATGAAATTGACGCGCACGAATGGATGCGGTTATCGATCGGATTCCGCGCATCGAAACCGGCCGCGCCACCAAGGCAGCCCCTTTTGATAAAGTGGTCAACCGGAGCTCTGGAGGAAAAATGTTGAAACGCTGTTACTTCGTCGTCGCGCTTGCCGCACTCGCTTTCCTGTCTGCCGCATCGTCTCGTGCCCAGTCCACGCCGCAGTGGGTCGGCACATGGGCCACATCGCCTTATCTCGCGGATGGCGGAGCGATCCGCATGCTCTCCGGCGTCACGCTGCGCCAGATCGCGCACATCTCCATCGGTGGCGCGCAGTTGCGCATTCGCTTCACGAATGAATTCGGCCAGGACCCGCTGACCATCAGTGACGCGCACATTGCGCTCAGCGCCGGAGGCAGCGCAATTCAGCCCGGCAGCGAACACGCCATCACCTTCGGCGGCGCCGGCACCGTGAACATTCCGCAGGGAGCCGCAATCTTCTCCGATCCTGTCGCATTGCAGGTAGCTCCGCTCTCCGACGTTGCCGTTTCCGTTTATCTGCCGCCGCAGGTCATGCGCGCCGAAACCTACCACGGCTTTGCCGACCAGGATAACTTCGTCGCGATGGGCGACGAATCCAGTGCGCCCGATCTTTCCCAGTCGACGACGATCTCTTCGTGGTATTTCTTCGACGGCATCGACGTTGCCGCGGTTCCCGGTTCCTATTCCATCGTCACGCTGGGCGATTCCATCACCGACGGAGCGCTCTCCACGCACAACGCCAACCATCGCTGGCCCGATGTGCTGGCCGCGCGGCTGCAAGCCGATCCGAATCACAAGAACGTTGGCGTGCTCAACGCAGGCATCGGCGGCAATCGCGTGCTCAATGAGACGACAGGGCCCAGCGCCATCTCGCGCATCGACGGCGAGGTGCTCTCGCAGAGCGGAGTGCGCTACGTCATCGTCCTCGAGAGCATCAACGACATCGGCCGCCTCGCTCACAATCCAATTCCGGCCGACAACATATCAGCCGAACAGCTCGAATGGGGTCTCAAGCAAATAATCGACGCCGCGCACGAGCACGGCATCAAGGCCATCGGCGCCACGCTCACACCGTACGGCGGAGCAGGGTACTGGTCCGAAAAAGGCGAGCAGGTGCGCGAAGCGGTCAACAACTGGATCCGCACCAGCGGCGCCTTCGATGGCGTCGTTGACTTCGACAAAATCACCCAGGATCCTGCGAATCCCACGCATTTTAATGCGGACTTCGACTCCGGCGATCACCTGCACCCCAAAGACGCCGGCTACCAGGCAATGGGCTCCGGCATCGATCTGTCGCAGTTCGCGAAGTAAGCCAGGAAGATCCGTGCCCCATCCTTTCGCCGCCTTTTGGCGAAAGGGTGGGATGCCACAAACGATTCCCCAGCACTGCGCCTTAATCCCCCAGCCTCGCCAGCCGCACCGTCCTTCCCGTGCGGGCCGACTCACGCGCCGCGTCCAGAATCTGCATCACGATCACGTTCGTATCCAGCGCGCTTAAATCGCCCTTTGGCGAAATCTTGCCGCTCAATACCGCGGCCAGATAATCCAGCGAATCGTCTTCGGGTTTGTTCAGCGGCGGCGCCGTCATCAGTCGCTCCGCAGCATCGTGCTCGCGTCGTATGCGCACCTGATCGGCGCCCACCGTGATCGCGTAGCCTGCTGCTCCATACACCTCTATGTCTTTGCGGCTGAACGGCCAGTTCCACGAGGCCTGGATCACCGCCTGCGCATGGGGATACGTGAGAACAATCGTTGCATCGTCGTCCACTCGCGGATAGATTTCAGGCTTGTCGTGAGTCGTCACAGCGGTCACCGTCAGCGGCGTCTCTCCGTGCATCAGCCATGTCATCAGGTCCACGCCGTAGCAGCCAAAGTCGTACAGTGCGCCCGCTCCGTTCTGCGCCGGGTCGGTCAGCCAGCCTAAGAACTCCGGCGGAACGCCAATCTCCTTTGGTCCCTGATGGCCGTCATGCACCACCACCCGGCGGATCGCGCCTAATTCGCCCTGCCTCACCTCGTCGTACGCCTCGCGATTGCTGGCGTACCATGTGGTTTCGTAGTTCACCAGGACCCGGATGTGATGCTCGCGCGCAACATTGCGAATCGCCAGCGCGTCCTCGAGCGAAATCGTCAGTGGTTTCTCCACCATCACCGGCAAGCCGTACTGCGCGGCAATCTCAATCGCGTGCCTGTGCTCGCTGATGGGCGTATACACAAGGATCGCCTGCGGGTGGCAGCGCTCGATCATGTTGGCCATGCTCTTGTAGAAAAGCGTGTCGGGCAACGCGAACTTCGTACCATACTTCTTCCACAACGCCGGGTCAGCGTCGGCGATTCCCACCAACTCCACGTCTTTGTGCGCCGGCAATGCGTGCAGAAACCCCTCCACGTGCCCGTGCTCAAGGCCCACGATCGCCACGCGCAACGGCGCCGTCTCAGCCTGCGCCGCACACGCATCGCGCGCGCCCGCAAACCACGCACCAATCAGCACCGCGCTCAGGATGAATGCATTACGACTGGAAAGAACTTCGCCAAATAGTTTGCTCGCCATGGAATCGCGCATCTCCCGCGTCCGATTATATGAGCCACCGAGCCCCCGGACTCGCCACCGCCTCAGCCCGCACAGACTCCCGCTATGCGACGTTGAACCTGCAACCTGCAACCTGTAACCTGCCTTTATGAAGCGCACCCTTCTCTCCTGGAGCAGCGGCAAAGACAGTGCGTGGACACTCCACGCCTTGCGCCGCGATCCATCGATCCAACTTTGTGGCCTGCTCACCACCGTGAATACAGAATTCGATCGCGTAGCCATGCACGCCGTGCGCCGCACTGTACTTGAAGCGCAGGCCGCCGCTGCAGGACTGCCCCTATTGGTCGTCCCGTTGCCCTGGCCCTGCTCCAACGAGATTTACGAGCAGCGTATGGCCGAAGTCTGCCGCCGCGCAGTCGATGAGAAGATCGACTCCATCGCCTTCGGCGATCTCTTCCTTGAAGATGTCCGCGCCTATCGCGAAAAGAATCTTGCGCCCACCGGTCTCGAGCCGCTCTTCCCGCTCTGGAAGATTCCCACCGATCAGCTTGCGCGCGAGATGATCGCCGGCGGTCTGCGCGCGCGCATCTCCTGCGTCGACACCGAGAAGCTTCCTGCCAGCTTCGCCGGCCGGGAGTTCGACGAAGAGTTGTTGCGCGATTTTCCGCCCGGCATCGATCCCTGCGCCGAGCGCGGCGAATTCCACACTTGCGTCTACGTCGGCCCCATGTTCTCCGCGCCGCTGCCTATCACCACTGGTGAAATCGTCACCCGCGACCGCTTCGTCTTCGCGGATTTTCTAATCGCCTGACTTCGCAGCCGGCGCAACCTCGGCAAATCCATATCCAAAGCCCCTTATTTGCCTTGATGATTGGCCCGGATCGCGTTGTCCAATTTCTCAAACGGAAGTAACTTCAGAGCCTGTACATCGTATTCGCCGCTGTGTCACACTTAATCGTCCTCGAGGTCTCCGTGACTCATTTACCCCTGAATGATGTTGCGAAGGCAGGCGGCACAGCGCGCCGGAACCCAATCCTCCGCCTGGGTTCGCTCGCAGTCCTGGTCGCCGCCGGATTCACATGCGGTTGCGGTGGTACGTTAGCCGGCAGCTCCGGCAACTCCGGCAGCTCGCAGGATTTCTCACTTTCAGTCAGCCCGACGAGCCTCAGCCTGGCCGCTGGCGCCAAGCAAACTGTTCAGGTCTCCGCATCCGCGCTGAATGGCTTTTCACAATCTGTTCAAGTCGCGGTCAGCGGATTGCCCTCGGGCGTCACTGCCTCGCCATCCACATTTGCGCTTACGCCAGGAACTCCGCAGCAGGTCAGCCTCGCTGCCTCAACCTCCGCGGCTGCCGGCACAGCCACCATCGTGTTCACGGGCACGGCCGGGTCGCTCATCAGAACCGCACCGCTCGCGCTCACCGTCACTGTGAGTGTCACTTCCAACGGCGTCGACGTCGTCACCTATCACTACGATGTTGAGCGGACTGGCTTGAATCCCAACGAGACCATCCTGACAACTTCCAACGTCACCTCGTCCGGATTTGGATTGCTGCGCATCCTTTCCGTCGACGGGGTTGTGGACGCGCAGCCTCTGTATCTTTCGAAGCTGACCGTGGCGGGGCAATCGCAGAATGTCGTCTTTGCCGTCACCGAGCACGACAGTGTCTACGCCTTCAACGCCGACACCGGTGCGCAGCTCTGGAAAGTATCAGTACTCGGCGCCAATGAAACAACCAGCGACGACCACGGATGCGGCCAGATCTCGCCCGAGATCGGAATCACCTCTACGCCCGTGATCGATCGAAACTCCGGCCCGAACGGAACAATCTTTGTCGTCGGCATGTCAAAAGATCAGTCAGGCGCGTATCACCAGCGTCTGCACGCTCTCGATGTGACCACGGGCGCGGAGCTCGCCGGCAGTCCCACCGAGATCACCGCCTCCTATCCGGGAACGGGCGAAGGCAGCTCCGGCGGAAAGGTGATCTTCAGTCCCGGTCAATACGCTGAACGCGCAGGACTCCTCCTGCTCAACAACACTATCTACCTCGGCTGGACCTCGCATTGCGATCAGGATCCCTACACGGGCTGGCTGATGGCATACAACGAATCGACCCTGACCCAGACAGCAGTCTTGAATTTGACGCCCAACGGCAGCGAGGGATCGATTTGGATGGCGGGCGCGGGCCTGGCCGCCGATTCCAACGGCTTCATCTACTTCCTCGACGCCAATGGAACCTTTGACCCTACGCTCAATGCCAGTGGCTTCCCCGTCAACAGCGACTTCGGCAATGGATTCATCAAGGTCTCTACAGCTCAGGCTGGTCTTTCCGTCGCAGACTTCTTCGAGCACTACAACACTGTCACAGAGTCCGACGACGATGAAGATCTCGGTTCCGGCGGCGCTCTCGTCTTGCCTGACATTCAGGACACATCCGGCAACGTGCATCATCTGGCTGTAGGCGCGGGCAAAGACGGAACCATTTACGTCGTGAATCGCGATTCAATGGGCAAGTTCAACTCGCAGAACGACAACGCCATCTACCAGGAAATCGGCGGAGCGATCGGCGGCGTCTGGTCCATGCCGGCTTATTTCAACAACGCCATCTACTACGGCGCAGTCAGCGACAATCTCAAACTCTTTCCCATCGCCAACGCCAAGTTCGCCACGGCTCCCAGCGCGCAAAGCACCGAAAACTTTCCCTATCCGGGAACCACTCCGGCCGTGAGTGCGAATGGAACCAGCAATGGAATTGTTTGGGCCGTCGAAAATTCATCTCCGGCCGTGCTCCACGCCTACAACGCAGCTACGCTGCAGGAGCTCTACACGAGCAGTCAGGCCGCGGGCGGCCGCGACAACTTCGGCAGCGGCAACAAGTTCATCACGCCGATGATTGTGAACGGCAAAGTCTTCGTCGGGACACCCAGCGGAGTCGCCGAATTTGGATTGCTGCAATAGCGGTAATTTGGGATCGGCGGAAACTGAGCGGCACCGAACTTCCGCGTTGAAGTTGACACTGAGTCCTTGATTCCCTCGCCGTCACCCTCTCAACCCGCGCAGCGCCGGATACAGCTTGCGCCACTTCGCGTAGCCAATCGCGTAGGTCGCCACATCCGCCGGGTCCGGCTCGATGCGATGCGCCACCTTGATCGCCTGACCGCACGCCTCGTCGAGATCCTTCCAGTGGCCGGCGCCCACGCCCGCCATCAATGCGCAGCCAAACGCGCCGCCTTCTTCGGCCACCAGCACTTCCACCGTCTTGCCGTAGATGCCGGCCTGGATCTTCCGCCATAGCGCTCCGCGCGCGCCGCCGCCGCCCAGGCGAATCGCCGTGACAGGAATGCTCAGCTCCTGAAAGAGCGTAAACGTGTCCTGCAGGCTGTACGCCACGCCCTCCTGCACCGCGCGCACAAAATGCGCGCCAGTGTGCTGCACGCCGATGCCGGTGAATGCAGCGCGCACCTCGGGATCGAGATGCGGCGTCCGCTCGCCAAGAAGATACGGGGCCCATTCCAGGCCTTCGCAACCCGCGGGAATCTTTTCCGCGTCCTCGTTAAGCGCATCGTAGCTTTGTCCGGCGAAGAATGTGCCGCGCAGCCAGTTCAGGCTCAACCCCGCGCTCTGCGTCACGCCCATCACGTGCCAACGGCCCGGAACAGCATGGCAGAAGGTATGGATGCGTCCCTTCGGATCTTTCGTCGGTTCCGCTGTCGCCGCAAACACCACTCCTGACGTGCCGATCGTTGCCGACACGCTGCCCGGCTGCAGAATTCCCATGCCCACCGCGCCCGCGCCCTGGTCGCCTGCACCCGCGGCCACTGGCGTTCCTGCAGTCAAGCCAGTCAGTCCCGCTGCCCCATCGCTGATCCGCGCGCAGATCTCCGGCGACTCATACACCTTCGGCAGCCAGCTCATGTCGATGCCTGCCGCCTCCGCCACTTCCTGCGACCAGCGGCGATGCGCCACGTCGAGAAGCAGCGTGCCGCTCGCCTCCTGCACATCGATTGCGAATTCACCCGTCAGCCGGTAGCGCACATAATCCTTCGGGCACATTACGTGGCGGATCTTCGCGAAGATCTCCGGCTGATGCGTCTTCACCCACAGCAGTTTGGTCAGCGTAAAGTTGGGCAGCGCGGGATTGCACGTCAGCTCGATCAGCTTTTCGTAGCCGATCTTCTCCGTCAGCCAGTCGCACTCCGGCTGCGTGCGCGTGTCGCACCAGATCAGCGCTGGCCGAAGCACTGCGCCGTTTTCATCCAGCATCACCGCGCCGTGCATCTGTCCGGTCAGCGCAATCGCCGCGACCGGCTCGCTTTCTTCCGGGGATGCCGCGAGTGCTCCTTGAATGGCATTTTGCGCGGCCCGCCACCAATCCTCGGGATCCTGCTCG
Source organism: uncultured Acidobacteriaceae bacterium (assembly GCA_963834565.1). Lineage (GTDB taxonomy): Bacteria > Acidobacteriota > Terriglobia > Terriglobales > Acidobacteriaceae > Telmatobacter. The sequence continues at coordinate 1,008,297 of CAWICF010000001.1, forward strand.
GCCCAGCCCGGATGCTCGGCGCGAAAGGGTGCATGATCGCACGAGGCTGAGCCCATGAGTTTGCCGGTACTATCCACCAAGACGGCCCGCGTCCCGCCCGTTCCTACATCCATCCCCAGGAACCACATAACGTTCTCCTAAATCGCTTTTCTCGTGCGCACGAAGCATATCAGCTTCCCGAGGTCCCCGGAAAGCTGTACACCCATGTAACACCTCGGGAACATCCACCGCCGCACTCTTTTGCTCCGTGGCGTAATACGATGCTTAAACGTCTCGAGGGTCTCAATGATCAAAGGCAAAGAAATCAGAATGAGAACTCTATCCGCCGTTACTTTGGCTCTTGGCGTCGTCTTCGCTCAAGCCGCATTCGCGGGCGCGCCCCTCAAGGGTATCGACGTCAAGCTTGGCAAGAATCCGGGCGGTGGTTGCGCAGCACGCACCACTGACGCGGGCGGCAAAGCCGATTTTGGCGTCTGGCCAAAGGGCAACTACACGCTGGGGTTCGCACCTGCCGCTTCACCCGGCACGGCAGTTCAGGCATCGGGCCGCGCGATCTCATCGGCAGCCATCCCTGCGTCGTCGAAGCTGCACATTGTCATTACTGGCGCGTCGGCTGGCAAGATGGAACGGGATGTCACTGCGGAGCAGGCGTCAGGGCGCGTCGCTCCCATTGAGTTTTCACTCGATGGTACCCAGAGACTTGTCGTTGTGATCAGCGCTGCAGATTAGTTCGCGCTCGGCGGCGCCGTCGCCGCTGCTGCCGTTACCTGCGCCAGGTCAAGCGTCAGCGGGCTGTCGAGCACCAACTGGAACTGCCAGCCCGTATCGAAGACAGCGAAGTCGTAGCTGTTCGCGCGATGGTGGGCCCACAGCAGGATGCCGACCAAAAACGCAGCCATCGCTCCCCCCGCTATTCCGCCAACCACTGCTGGATTCGGCCCCAGCCGCGGCAGCGGCGGCAAAGTAGGCTCTGACTGCCCCGCGCCCATGGCAAAGTTCGCTCCCGGCATGCGCAGCGGCGTTAACTCGGCCACTTCATTGGCGGATGCGTTCTCTTCCGGTGTCATCAGCAGCGCCTGCGTGTTTTCGCCGTTGAGAGGAACCGAATAGCCGTTCGCAAACACCAGCTGTGTAAAGTGCACGCGCATCGTCGGCGCCTGGTTGCTCGTCGGCTTGGCACTCACTTTGTTCACCACACCTTCAACGTATGCACCGGCAGGTACTGCCATCTGTGTCCCTTGCGTAACGGGAAACGCGACCACGGCGCGGATCGAGTCTCCCGGTTTAGTCGACTTGCTTTTGATGACCGTCATCAGTGTCAGAGGAATCAACGTTCCCACAGGAAGAGTCACGGCCTGCGCTTGCGCGGCTGGCAAAGCCTGACCCGCGGGCGCCTGTGCATCCGGCCCTGCTGCTGGAGTGTCTTGCGCAATCGCCGGCGCGCTCTGTGCGTCAGGTACCGGAGTCTGCGCCGTCAAAATGGAAGCAATCATGAGAGCGGCAACTGAATTCGCAAGCATGGCAAGTCTTCCTTCCTTGGTGCTGTTATTCGCTGCCTGCGGCTATCTGTTTCGCCGCGGCAGGTTGGCTGGTTGATGAGCTTTTGCCCGGCACAATGGGCGTGCACGAGGTCACAAGCGGTGGCGGCGGGCAGGCGATGCCCGGCGTCCACGGTGTTCCCGGTGTTCCCGGAATCACGGTAGGTGGCGTTGCCGGCGTTCCGGGAATGGTGATATCGGGCATTCCCGGTCCTCCCGGAATCGTAGTCGATGGTGTGCCTGGTGTTCCCGGAATCACCGTATCGGGCGTTCCTGGCGTGCCCGGGCTGCCCGGGATATACCGGCACGCCGTTGCAGTTACGAATTGCTGTGGCGACGGCGCATGTTCGAGTGGAATGTCCTGCGCAACCTCGCTAGCTTCCACTGCCAGCGGCGTCTCAATTGTCATCTCCACCTGCGCGCCATTATCGAGCAGAAGATCGTTCGCCACACTTACCCGTATTTTGATGGCGATCAGCGATTCGCCCTGCGTATCGGCCGGCGCCGGCGCTGAGGCAGCCGCATATGCGCCGCCGGGCAGAACCAGCGTGTATCCGTTGGCAAAGATGATCTTCGTGAACAGCGCGTCGATTTCAGCGCTGCCCGATTTGCGGGTGGGCCGCGTCACACCCTCGACTGTGCCTTGTACGTACGCACCCGCAGGGATCGCGACGCGACTGCCGATCACCGTGGGAAATGATACCTGCGCGTAGAGCTGATCGCCCGCCTTGGCGGTCGCGGCTCGGATAGCCCGCGTCACATCCATGGCGATCTTTGTTCCCGGCGGAAGCGTGATCGTCGCTGGCGGCGAGACAGAAGGTTGTTGGGGGGAGGGCAGGCTTTGAGCAATCGAACCACTTGCTCCAAGGCAAAAAACAAAAGGCAAAAGCCAACTTGCTGCAAAGTGCTTCACGATACCACCTCCACGTACTGCGGTATCACTTGGCTCAGATGCGCGCCCTTTGGATTGGTTGTCTCTCAGTTGTCTCGCGGATGACGGTCGTCACGTGCGCTCGGTGCGTTACGTCACAAGAAGTAGAATCTCCCTGAGCGCGCGCCGCGTGGCAACAGGAGCAATGAACGCAATTGCCGAATGACTCTCAATTCGTTCATCCCAATGCTTCGCACACGTCTGCAACGTGGCATTCTTTCTCCTTCAATCCCGCCGATCCCAAGGCCGCGTTCGCCCAGCTTCCCGCAGTCCCCGCCGTCTTTGCTCTTTATGGTGAGGATCCCCGCGCCGAACCTTACATCGGCCGCACGCCCAATCTTCAATCGCGCCTTGCCCGTCTGCTTCAGCCTTCCCCGCGACATCCGCGCCGGCTGCATCTTGCCGGTCTTGTGCGCCGCATTGAGTGGCGGCTCACCGGCTCCGAGTTCGAATCCCTGTTGGTTCAGTTCGATTTGCTCCAAAGGCAGTACGGAACGAAGTCCCTGGAACGCATGCATCTCCGGCATCCGGCTTTCGTGCGCTTTCTCGGCGGCAATCCTTATCCGCGCATTGTCGTCACACATCGCCCCAGCCAGCGCGAAGCCGATTGGGCCTACGGACCTTTCGCCTCCCGCGCCGCGGCCGAACGCTACGCCGACGAAATGCTCAAGCTCTTTCTGCTGCGCCGCTGCATCGACGATCTTCATCCTGACCCGAGCCATCCCGGTTGCGTCTACTCCGAGATGAAGATGTGCCTCGCCCCTTGCTACAAGGGTTGCAGCGACGAGCGCTACGACGAAGAGGCCTCTGCAGTCGAACGTTTCCTCGCCACGCGCGGCGAAAGCCGCCTGGTAACTCTTCGTACGCAGCGCGACCAGGCCTCCGCCAATCTCGAATTCGAATCTGCCGCCGCTCTCCACGCCCAGGTGCAGCGCGTTGAAAGCGTTCGCGCTCTGGCGCCGGAACTCGTAAGGCCGATGAGCAAGATGCGCGCGGTGATTCTGCAAGCCTCGGCCAATCCCGGCGAAGTGGCAGTCTTCGTGTTCGACAACGCGGTGCTTTGCGGCCCGGCCGCTTTCTCCACCGTCGGCATGCGCATCCAGAATGAGCAGTCGGGATCGACCTCGCTCTTCGCGCAGCCGATGGCGCTGGAGCCGGTGCCCGAAGAGCAGGGAACCGAAGGACAGCGAACGAGGGAGCAAGGAAGCAAGGGAGTGGAGAGTGCTTCAGCGAAAACTTCCCGAACGATTCTCGAGTCGCGGCTCGAATCTGTACTCGTTGAACTCTCTCCAGCGACCGATGCGCCGAACCCCACAAAGCGCCAGGGACATCTGGCTTTGCTCAAACGCTGGTATTACCGGCCTGAAGCCAAGCGCACTGGCGAAATCTTCTTTCCCGAGTCAGACGATCGCTGGCCCGTAAAATCCATCCTGCGCGGCATCGGGCGCGTAGCCGCCAAATCGCTTGCGCCCCCGTTGTGACTCTGCCCCCTGTTGGTAATTGAATCGCTGCCGATAAACAAAACGACGTTCGATTCTTGCGTTCGCAGCCGGCGCGAGACAATGCAGGCTTGCTCTCGCTCACCTCGATCTGCGTTGGCGCCGCAGTCCGTCATCCGTGCCCGCCGCAAGGCCGAACGTGGAGGAACTCAATGGAATCCGCTCGAATTCTCCTCGTAGACGACGACAAAAACGTTCTCGAAGGCTACAAACGTCTTCTCCACGGATTGTTCGAAGTGGAAACGGCGACGGACGGCGGCCAGGCCCTCGCCGCAATTCATCTCTTCGGTCCATATGAAGTCATCGTCACCGACATGCAGATGCCCGGCATGAACGGTGCGGAGTTTCTCGCCAAGGTTCGCCAACTCTCTCCAAACTCCGTGCGCATGGTCCTCACCGGCCACAAGGACATCAATCGCGCAATCGAAGCGGTCAATGAGGGCCGCATCTTTCGCTACCTCACCAAACCCTGCGAGAAAAATGAACTTGTCAGCGCAATCGAGCTGGCTGTAGCTCAGTACCGCGCGAGTACTGAAGAGAAGCAGCTCGCCAGGCAGGCCCAGGAAATCAAATCCCAGGTCGCCGGCCTCAGCAAAGTTCTGCTTTCACAAAACGTAAAGTAGGTTCTGGCGCCGGGCCTCTGGCTGCCTGATTTTGTATCCATCCCGTGCCCCATCCTTTCGCCTTCTTTCTGGCGAAAGTGGGGAAGCCAAGAACGCCGAAGGATCGAATTCACGCGGTCAGCAACTGAGTAGACCTTCACTCGCACTTCAAAACAACCTGAAGTCCACTTCCACAACGATCGCCGCTGCCACCGGCTTGCCATCCTTCGTCGCCGGCTTGAATCGATACCTGCGAATCGCCTCCATCGCCTTCTCATCGAGACCCATGCCGAGGCGCTGCACCACATGCACATTCTGCGGGAGACCATGCGCGTCCACGATGGCCGCGACCAGGCAGATTCCCTGATACTTCTGCCTTCGCGCTTCATCGCTGAACTCCGCCTCCGGAGCGAAGATCGGCGTCGGTGCTGTCACGCCTCCGCGCCCTGGAATATAAACTCCCGGCTCAGATCCGGATCCCCATCCGGGTCCGCTGCCCGGCCCGTCTCCGCCCCCGCCATTCGTGCCCATGCCCCCGTGGATACCCTGCCCATTCGATATCACCGTGACGTTGACCGACTTTGGCACGCCCACATTCGGCAGATTCGTGTTGTCCGGGATCGTTACATCCGGAGGCGCCGCAATTGCCGAGTCCATCGCGAGCTTCGGGTGGTCAATCGTCGCCGCCTGCGGCGGTGTGGCCGGATTCAACTCGACTTTCGGCGGTCTTCCCACGATCGGATCGATGAGATCGCGCGATCCTCCGCTGCCTCCGCTGGCGTTGCCCTTTCCCAGCACCGGTAGCTTCCAATCGCTCAGGTCGATGTGCCCGTGCGGCGTCGGATCTGCGAAATGACCGGTTGTCACTTTCAAACCGAGAAGAATCACAGCGGCGAGAATGCCGCCGTTCACTAGTGTCGACGTTCCCACTGCCCACGGATTCGTTTTGGCCGCCATCCGATCGACCACTGGGATCGGCGTCGACGTCAACTCCAGCGGCGGAAACTTTGGCGGAAACATAGCATCGCGAAGGCTCTCATACAGCCCGCTCCAGATGGGCTTCTCTTCGAGCGATCCTGTTCGAAACACGTCGCTCGCATCGTTGTCCACGCCGGGGCCAGAACCACGCCTCAACATACACACGTCTCCTCTTGGCGCAGTCCCCTGGCCTCTTCGGACGCGCGGCAAATATTGCGGGACTTCTCATTGAGTCCCGTTGTCGATTCTTCGATGCCGGAATAGACGGGCCGCGCCTGAAGTCGTCACCGCGCAATCAAAAAGGAACTTCGCCGCTGGATCGATTCCCAACAGCCGGCGCATATCGCCGCTCGATACAATGCACCCGTACCATTCGCACACCATTAGCCAGAGGCTTTTCCGCATGGGCAGCGCGCCGTCCGATCGAGATCTAACCGGTCCGCCTCATAAGGCTCCGTTCGCGGTCCGGCATCCATTCCTCATTCACGGCGCGCTCGTCTTGCTGTGCTGGTCTACCTATGGATTCGATCGTGTTAACGTCGTTTGGCGTTTGATTCGCGATTCTGCCCACGCGCGAGCGCTCGAGCACCTTGGCTTTGCTCTCGCCGCGGTCTTGATCGGGCTCGGCGTCTGGCTTGGCGCCTGGCCGGGCGGCCGCAGCGCAAACCTTTTGGTCGCAAATCCCCGCATGATCCGCGCCCGCCGGCTCGGTGAAATATTTCATGCAGCCGGCATCGCGTCCTTGCTGCCGGTTGCCGGCGCTTTGCTGCTGGTCTTCGGTGAATTGATCCGCAGCACGCTTTACGCTCGCTGGAAAATCAACGATCTCGCCCGGCAATCCGGCTCGTCTGCGAACCCGCCTGACGCCGAAGCCCTCAAACTCTCTTGGAGATTTCTTTTCCGCCACATCGCCGGCATCAGTGCTTTTCTCGCGATGTTCATCTTCAGCATTACGTTGCGCGATCGCTTGGCTGATGCACTGTTCGCGGCCACCGCCCTTGTCTTCGTCGTCTCCCGATTCACCGACGCGCCTTTATAACGATCAACCGGAGCCGGAACATCGCTTCGCGCTGGTTCTCTAACCGGTCGTCATCACTGCGCCCGCCGTGTGGCATCCTTGATTTCATGTCGACGCCCGTTCCCCGGCCACCGGCAGCCCAACGGCTCTTCGCCGACAGCACGGTCTTTCAATGGCAGAATCAGACGCTGCGCGCCGACCTCATCTTCACGCTGCCCATCGCTATCTGCCTCGCCGTCGGTTTGGCAATCCACCACCCCGGCGTCGGCCTTGTCGCCGCAGGCGGCGCAATGAACACCGGCTTCGGGCAAAAGCATCGAATCGACAACTCGCAGCTCGTCCCGATGATTCTTGTCACCCTCGGCATGGCATTCTCCGGTTTTGTCGGCGTCGTCGTCGGCCACGAGAATTTGCTTCTCGTCTTCCTCTCTGCATTGTGGGCCTTTGGCTACGGCCTGCTCACTGCGCGCCCTGAAGGATATGCCTGGGTGGGCCAGCAGTGCGTCATCACGTTTCTCGTCGCTTCGGCATTTCCGGCGCCGCTCTCCGCGGCTGCCGCGCGCGGCCTCCTGCTCCTCGCGGGCGGAGTGGTCCAGCTTGTCGTTTCATCACTCCTGCTGCGGATCTTTCATCAACTCCGCGATCACCTCTTCAAGCTTGCGCGCCATGTTCGCGACGAACAGGCAGCGTTTCTCGCCGCGCTTATTGAGACTGCGCAATCCCTCCGCCAAAGGCGATTTCTGAACTCAACCATGCCCTACGCGCTGCGCCTTGCCGTCACAGTCGGCATCTCGACAGAGATTTATCGCAGGCTGCACTACCCGAGCGGTTACTGGATTCCCATGACAGCGTTGCTCGTACTCAAGCCCGGTCTCACTGACACCGTCAACCGCGCGATCGCGCGCGTTTTGGGAACCATGTGCGGAGCCATCGCAATCAGCTTTTGCCTCGCCCTCGTCAATCCCACACCCATTGTGCTCGTCGCGTTCACAGTTCTCTTTGCATGGCTTTCCTACGGCCTGCTCAATGTCAATTACGCACTGTTTTCAATGGCGGTCACCGGCTACATCGTCTTTCTTCTTTCCCTCAATCAGGTGCCGGGCCATGAAATCGCCGTGCACCGCACCATTGCCACGGCGCTGGGAGGCGCCATCGCACTTTGCATGCGCATAGTTGTCATCTCGTACAAGCGCCGCCAATGGCTCCGGGCAGCAGCTGTGGTTCGTCACGTGGCATTCCCCCGCAGCGCTCCAGCGGACTGACACGCCATCATCGCAACTTCCACTTCCGTTCGCCGCCGTCCGCCGCCACTCCTCGCAGTCACACGGAATGCACTTCGCACTGGATCAGCGCAACCTCCGACGCCCTCCGCAGAGTGTTCTGAATCTCCGCAACGGAGTCCACGTACGTCATCAGCTCAAACACTCTTTCCCTCGGAGCTTGTGTTGTGACGGTCGCCCGATACCGAATGCTCTCCACCGGCATTCCTTCGCCGGCGTACTCCCCCATCACCTCAACATTCACCGCGTCGATCGTCAGCTCCTGCTTTCGTGCCTCGCGGTAGAGGTCGTTGCAGTAGCATGTCGCCAGCGCCAGCAGCAGCAACTCACCGCCCGAAGCATACGACCCGAAACCGTCCGGCTTCGGCGGAATCGAAAGAGAGTGCTCGCGCTCCCCGGACCTTAGCTGCACTGAGTGGCTTCCCCGCCGGTTGATTACGTTGGCCGTAATGTTCATGGCTTCACCTCCGTGAACCAGCAAATCGGCTGCTCGCCTCGATTATCGTCCGGACTTGTTCCGCTGATACACTGTCCCCGCAAGGAGTTACACCCTGCGTCATATGGTCGAACTGCTGCCCTCCATCCTCTCTGCGGATTTTGCCCGCCTGGCCGATCAGATCGCCGCGGCCGAGCGGGGCGGCGGCACCACCATCCACGTCGATGTCATGGACGGCCACTTTGTCCCCAATCTGACCCTGGGACCTCCGGTCGTCGCCAGCCTGCGGAAAGCCACCAGTCTCCCGCTCGACTGCCACCTGATGATCGATAACCCCAATGAATTCATCGCCGCCTTCGCCGAGGCGGGGGCCAACTGGGTCAGCGTCCATTACGAGGCCTGCCCCCACCTGCATCGCACCCTCGAGCTCATCCTCCACCACGGCATGAAGCCGGGGGTGGTGCTCAACCCGGCCACGCGCGTCGACCTCGTCACTGAAGTCCTGCCCATGGTCCACCATGTGCTCATCATGAGCGTCAATCCGGGCTTCGGGGGCCAGGAATTCATCCCATTTTCACTGGACAAGGTCCGCCAGCTGGTCAGGATTCGCCGCCAGCTCGGCCTCAAATTCAAGATCGAGATTGACGGCGGTGTCGCTCACGACACGGTTGCCGCCATCGTCCAAGCCGGAGCAGAGCTCCTCGTCGCCGGCAATGCCGTCTTCGGCGCGGGTCAGCCGGAACGCGACGCTCGTGCCCTGCTGGCTGCCGCGCGCAAGGCCGAAAAAAAGCAGACCGCGCGCCGGAGAGGGTAAAATCCAAGAGTCAGTGCACGTATTCGCCGGGACGGCCTTTGGCCTCCCAATCGCTGAGGTAGCATGAACCGTTTGTCCTTCAGAATTGCATTCATTACCCTTCTGGCGTTCTTCCTTAGCGGAGTTGCGGCCGAAGCGCAAGATCAGAGCGCCGCTCAGAACCAGAATTCCGCCCAGAATCAGAACTCCGCTCAAAGTCAGAAAGCCACTCAGAACGACGACGACGTCCAGCACCCCAGGTACAAAAGGAAGAAGCAGAAAAAGGCGTACGACCTCAGCGTCAACCCGCTCGCTGGCGTACAGTCGAAACAGCCTGACAAGGAACTCTACGACAAGGCGATGATCGCCATGAGGAAGGGCCGCTACGACGTCGCCCGCCTCGACCTGCAGACCCTGCTCAACACCTATCCCGAGTCGGAATACCGCATGCGTGCCAAACTTTCCGTCGGCGATACGTGGTTTAAGGAAGGCGGATCCGCGGCGCTCACGCAGGCCGAAGCCGAATACGAAGACTTCATTACCTTCTTCCCCAATGCTCCTGAGGCCGCCGAAGCCAAGATGAAAGTGGCCGACATCTACTACCAGCAGATGGAAAAGCCTGACCGCGATCCGCTGAACGCCGAGCAGGCAGAGAAGGAATACCGGGACATGGTCAATATGTTCCCGGATTCGACGCTCATTCCGCGCGCCAAGCAGCGCCTGCGCGATGTGCAGGAGGTTCTCGCCGAGCGCGAATTCGGCATCGGCAGCTACTACGAGAGCCGCGAAGACTACGTTGCTGCGCTGGCCCGGCTTGAGACCATTTCCGACACCTATCCTCTCTACTCCAGGAGCGACCAGGTGCTGATCGATATCGGCGACGCCTACGCCGGCGAAGCGCACAACGTCTCCATCGCCCCCGGCCTTCCTGGCGCAATCCGTGAGCGTCTGCGCACCATGTATCAGGACAAGGCCGCCGAGGCCTATGCCAAGGTCATCACCCGCTATCCGATGTATCCGCATGTCGAAGATGCGCGCGACCGCCTTGTCGCCATGAACCGGCCGATTCCCGAGCCCACTGAAGCGGCCATTGCTGAGAGCGACGCTGAGATGCGCAGCGAACAGCCTCTGCACTTCACTGACAAGATGTTCGACCTCATCAAGCGTGGACCCACTGTGGTCGAGGCAACCCACGTCGGCGAGCCCACGCTTGACGATCCCACGCGCGTGCTCGCACCAGAAGTCACCAAGCAGAACGTGCACATGTTCCAGGAGGCTGTGAACGTTGGCAAGCCCGTTGCGCCCGCTGCGGCTGTCACGCCCACCGGTCCCAACGAGCCGCCGCGCAGCGATCGGCCGTCCGAGGCGCCTCTGCAAATGCAGGCTCCGGGTGGTGCAACAGGTGTCGGTGTTGAAGTTGTATCGGCGCCAAATGGCGTGGCCGCGGCGCCGGCCAACGCTGCTCAAACCGATCCCAACGCTGTGGTTAAAGCCGTCGCCCCGGCCAACACTGTACTGCCGGCAACCGAAAAACCCGAAGAGCCTCCTACCCAGTTGAACGACATCAAGTCCGGCCAGAATCCGGCGCCGGCAACCAACGCAAACGCAAACGGCAAAACCAAGAAGCCCAAAGTCGACCTGAGCGAAGACTCCTCCAGCAAGAAGAAAAAGAAGAAGGGTCTGGCCAAGCTCAATCCGTTCTAGCCAAAATCGATCTCAGCATCGCGAGGGCCGCGCCAACCGGGCGCGGCCTTCGTTTCTATGGATGCGCGCCAGTCGTCTCGATCGTCAGGGCCGATCCCCTCAATCTGCTACCCTGAGAAGTGGTCCCCTCAGCCTGAAAGCCCCTGTATTCACGGGAGTTTTCCCCAAATCTCACGGGGCTCACCGAAGACAAAATGCCTCACGACCTGCCTAAAGCCTACGACCCGGCCGCTATTGAAGATCATTGGGCCAACTACTGGGTCAAAGAGAAGCTGTTCGCCGTTCCGACGCCGAGTTCCAGCACTGCATCTGTCCAAGACCAGCGCCAGGACGGTCAGTCCGCTTTTACGATCCTTCTGCCGCCGCCCAACGTGACGGGAAACCTGCACATGGGCCACATGTTTGAGCACACTGAGAGCGACATCCTGGTTCGCTGGCGGCGAATGCGCGGAGATCGTGTGCTCTGGGTTCCGGGCACCGACCACGCCGGCATCGCCACGCAAATGCTCGTCGAACGCCAGGTGGTGAGCGAAGGCACAACCCGCGAGAAGATGGGCCGCGAAGCTTTTCTCTCTCGCGTGTGGCAGTGGAAGCAGCACTACGGCGGCGCCATCCTCGAACAAATGAAGCGGATCGGCGACACGGTCGATTGGCAGCGCGAATACTTCACGATGAGCGAGCACCTGTCGGTCGCCGTCAGGGAAGCCTTCGTCCGCCTCTACGAGCAGGGCCTTATCTATCGCGGCGCGTACATCGTTAACTGGTGCCCGAGCTGCCAGACCGCCATCAGCGATCTTGAAGTCGTCCACCAGGAGCAGAAGGGCCACCTGTGGGAGATTCGCTATCCCGTGCTCGGCGACGGCGGCAACCCGACCGGCGAGTTCGTCACCGTCGCCACCACGCGCCCTGAAACCATGCTCGGCGATACCGCCGTTGCCGTTCATCCCGAGGACGAGCGCTACCTGCATCTGCACGGCAAAAAGCTGCGCCTGCCGTTGATGAATCGCGAGATCCCCATCGTCGTCGACCCGTGGGTTAGCCGCGAATTCGGCACTGGTGCGGTGAAGGTGACTCCCGCGCACGATCCCAACGACTTCGCCATCGGCGAGCGGCACCATCTGCCCTCGATCAACATCATGGACGACCGCGGCCACATCAACGAAAACGGCGGCGTCTACGCGGGCCTCGACCGCTTTGCTGCTCGCAAAAAGATCATCCAAGACCTGGAAGCGCGGAGCGCCTTGGCTGGCGTCAAGGATCACATCAACAACGTGGGCCACTGCGACCGCTGCAAGACGGTGGTCGAGCCGCGCCTCTCCACGCAGTGGTTCGTGGCCGTCAACAAGCAGCCAAACGGCGGCGGCCAGTCGATGGCTGAGAAGGCCATCGCCGCAGTGAAGGCTGACGCCGACGGTAAGAAGGCCATCCGCTTTACGCCGGAGAACTACGAGAAGATCTATCTCAACTGGATGGAAGACATCCACGACTGGTGCATCTCGCGCCAGCTATGGTGGGGCCATCGCATTCCCGCGTGGCACTGCGCCACATGCCACAAGATCACCGTCGCCCGCGTCGATCCAACCGCGTGCGCGCATTGCGGCTCAAACGAGATCACGCAGGAAACCGACGTTCTCGACACCTGGTTCTCCTCGGGCCTCCTGCCGGTCTCGGTCTTTGGCTGGCCGAACTTCAACTCCAGCCCGGGTGCCCCCGGTCCCGAGCATTTGGGGACCGGGGAAGGGAGCCGCGCCGATGCAGCCCTGAGCCGGGCGGATTTCGACGCCTTCTATCCCACTTCGCTCCTCGTCACCGGTTTCGACATCCTTTTCTTCTGGGTCGCGCGCATGATCATGCTCGGCTGCTGGTTCTCGTCCGGCGTGCCCGTGAAGGAAGCGGATGGAAGCCTGCGGCCTCGAACCCTCTCCGAATCCGTCCCGTTCAAAGAGGTCTACATTCACGCGCTGGTCCGCGACGCCAACCGCGAGAAGATGTCCAAGACCAAGGGCAACGTCGTCGACCCCATCGAGATCGTCAAGACTTACGGGACCGACGCGGTGCGTTTTACTCTCGCCAGCATGGCCTCGCCCGGCACCGACATCGCGTTCAACGTCGCCCGTACCGAGGGCTACCGCGCGTTTGCGAACAAGATCTGGAACGCCGCGCGATTCATCTTCATGAATGTGGACCGAGCCGCCGAAGTGGGGATTACTGTTGATCCATCCGCGCTCGGCGGTATGCCGACGGTTGCCGAAAACGCACCGCTCGAAGCCCGCTGGATTGTTGCCGAGCTGCACGCTACGGCAGCAAGGGTGAACGAACTGCTCGTGAACTACCGGTTCGACGAAGCAGCTAACTCTGTCTACCAATTCTTCTGGGGCAGCTTCTGCGATTGGTACATCGAAATCGTCAAGTTACGTCTCGACTTCGGAACCGATCTCCTCAATGCGCCGACCGGTGAACTGCTTGGCGAATACAAAGGTACGCGCGCCGCGCTAACCACGCTGGTTCAGGTATTTGAGGCGGCTCTACGCCTGCTCTCGCCATTCATGCCTTTCCTCACCGAGGAGCTCTGGCACGCGGTCTACGACGGTAACCCGCCTGCGAAATCGATCGCGTTGACAAAGCTTCCGGAAGCAGACAGGAGCAGCAGCGATACCGACAGCGTGATCGATATGGGTTTTCTGCAGAAACTTGTCACTGCTATTCGTGCGAACCGCAAAGAACTCAATGTCGAAGAAAAAGGAGTTGTCGATGTTGAGGTTAATGCACTCGGCGGATTCAGGAAGGTTGTCGATAGGAATCTAATCATCATTCAGCGGCTAGCAAAGGTGAATTACGTTCGGCATGTAAATAGATTGTCGGAAGGGCTCTTGAAGTATTCAAATCCCGACTTCGACGTCGCAGTAATCTACGAGAAGAAAATTGACGTCGCCGCCGAACGCGAGCGCTTGACAAAGGAGATCGAGAAGCGCGAGAAACAAAAGGCGAGCGATGAGCTCCAGCTGAGCGACCCGGTGTTCCTGTCCAAGGCGCCCGCGCACATTGTTGAGGGAAAGAAGAAACTGGCGGCAGAAAATGTGTTGCTGCTCGAAAAGGACCGTGCAGCTCTAGCTGCGCTACCGGAGGAATGAGAAAGCAAGCGAAAGGCAACCGCAGATCCTTCGACTTCGGTCGCTCGTCACGACGAGCGACCTTCGCTCAGGATGACAAATCCGGGGGGTTAGCTGAGGATTGTGAACCGCGAACTACGAACTGTGAACTATTAGCTACCAGCTAAAAGCGGATAGCTGTTTTCCGCAGGAAAACCCATGGAGTGGAAGAGCCACCGCATCGACGCACTGCTCGAACAGGCCCTTGTTGAAGACAAGGCCGCCAGCGATGCTACGACCAATCTCGTGATCGACTCCAACCTGCGCGCCGCCGGTTCGATTATCGCTCGCGAAGAGCTTGTCGTTGCCGGTCTTGGCGCCATTCCTCGCTTCCTCGAGATCTACTCCAAGCTCGACGCGCGCCCCCAGGCGCAAACCCGCTTCGAAGTTGTCAGCCATCCCGAGATGTTCGATGGCGTGCGCGCGCACGCCGGCCAGGTGCTTGCCGTCATCCGCCACAATGCGCGCGTCCTGCTCAGCTGCGAGCGCGTCATCCTCAATCTCCTCCAGCATCTCAGCGGCATCGCCACCTTGACGCGCAAATATGTTGACGCGATTCAGGGCACCCACGCGCGGGTCCTCGACACGCGCAAAACCGTTCCCGGCATGCGCGCGCTAGAAAAGTATGCGGTGCTTTGCGGCGGAGGCACCAATCACCGCATCGATCTTGCCTCCGGCATTCTCATCAAAAACAATCACATCTCTCTCGGCGGCGGCATCGCCGAGGTGCTCGGTCGCGCTCTCAATCAGCGCAAGCCCGGGCAGCGGGTGCAGGTTGAAGTCCGCACACCGCACGAACTCGAGGAGGCGCTCGCTCACGGCGCTGAAGCCATTCTGCTCGACAATATGTCGCCAGCGCACGTGCGCCAGTCCATTGAACGCATCAAAGCCGTCACGTCGAGCCAGCCCGGCCGCTGGATCCCGACAGAAGCCTCTGGCGGCATCCTGCTCGAGAACATTCGTGCCTATGCCGAGACGGGTGTCGACTTCATCAGCGTCGGCGCACTCACCCACTCCGCCAAAGCGGCCGACATCTCCATGACCATCACGACGGACTAGGCCGCGTCTCTGAGCGCTCGCTGCTGTAGGATGCATGGGTGCCCCAGGTCTCGACTTTGAGACCTGGGACAGCAAGAGCGCAAACTTGTCGCGCCCGCTTTTAGAAATCCAAATGTATAACCTCGCCGACCTCGAATCCGCGCTCGCCTCCACCATTTACTCCGGCGAGCTGCACTACGCCCCAACCACTGCATCCACCAACTCTGACGCTCTGGCTGCCGCGCGCAATTCCGCCCAGCACGGCTCCGTCTACTTTGCCGATGAACAAACCGCTGGCCGCGGCCGTGGCGATCACGCCTGGCACTCGGCTGCCGGCGAAGGCCTCTACGTCAGCGTTCTTCTGCGTCCGCAGTTGCCGGCCGCGCGGCTCTCGCTGCTACCGCTCGTTGCCGGTCTGGCCGCCGCCGCTGCCATTCACGAGGTCACCGGCCTCGCCCCCGCACCGGGTTTGGACATCGATCTCCGCTGGCCCAACGACCTCCTCATCGGCTCACGCAAAGCCGGGGGCATCCTGGTTGAGGCGCGAAACGATTCCAAAGGGCTGCTCGACGCAGTGGCAGTGGTGGTCGGCATTGGCATCAACGTGCATCAGCGCGAGTTCCCCGCCGATCTTGCCACCCCTGCTACCTCGCTTGACGTGGAGACAGGACGCCGCATCTCCCGCCAATCCCTCCTCGTCGCCCTGTTAAAATCTCTTGAACGCGAGACGTGCGTATTGTCGGCCCCGGACGCGGCTAAAGCAGTGTTGGATCGCGTGGAAAGCGCCTCCACCTGGATCCGCGGACGCAGAGTTCAAGTGCACGGACCGCAGACCTGCCAGGGTGTCACGGCAGGCCTCGACGAGAACGGATTTCTCCTCGTCGAAACGGCAACCGGGGTCGTCACAGTGCAAACCGGCGGCCTGCGCGCTGCGGAAAAAGACTAGCTGCTAGCTCCTGGCCACTAGCCTCTAGCTCTCGGCAGGCGGAGCAACCATCCCGGTTCTAGCACGGAAAGCTGGGAGCTAGAAGCTAAAAGCTAGGAGCTGTTTTTCATGCTGCTTGCCCTCGACGTCGGCAACACCAACACGACTCTCGGTCTCTACAAGCTCAATGGAGAAAAGGCGGAACTTGCCGCGCACTGGCGCGTCAGCACTCACCGCGCGCAAACTGTCGATGAGTACGGCGTCTTCTTCGTAAATCTCTTCGAGATGCACGGCATGACGCCCAGCCAGGTCACTGACATCATCATTGCGTCGGTCGTTCCGCCCGTCGACTCCACGCTGCGCCAGGTCTGCCAGACCTACTTCAAGGTCGAGCCCATGTTTGTCGAACCCGGCATCAAGACCGGCATGAAGATGCTCATCGACAATCCCACTGAGCTCGGCGCCGACCGCATCGCCGATTGCATCGCTGCATTTGAAAAGTACGGTGGGCCGTGCATCGTCGTCGACTTCGGCACCGCAACCAAGTTTGAAGTCATCTCCGAGCGCGGCGAGTACCTGGGCGGCGCCATTGCCCCCGGCCTCGGCCTCAGCGCTGAAGCTCTCTTCTCCCGCGCCGCGCGCCTCAGCCGCGTCGATATCAAGCGCCCCGCAAAAGTCATCGGCACCAACACTGTTGCCCATCTTCAGAGCGGCCTCTACTTCGGCTACATCGGCCTCGTCGACGGCATCATCGAGCGCATTCTTCTCGAACTGGGCGCGGAACCCGGCAAGAAGCCGCGCATCATCGCCAGCGGCGGTCTTGCCCGCATGATCGCGCCCGATTCGCGCTACATCCAGGAGATTGACGACAAGCTCACGCTCGAAGGCCTGCGCATTCTCTTCGAGCGCAATCGCTCGGCACGCCCACGCGGCCGCTCACATTGAGTGTTCTTTCCGACTTTGTGAGCATCAGCTTCCGCACCAATCTGGGGTGCCCCAGGTCCCGATTTTGGGACCTGGGATAGCACGAACCCGAAAGGCGCACGCGATCAAAGAATTGCCGCAACAGTTCACGCACTTACAACCCTGTCAGCGCCTCCTGCTCCTCCGCATCCCGCACGCGCAGCGCCTCTGACGTCAGCCGATCCGCCTTTCGCAATTTAGGAAACATCGAGGCCCATAATCCCGCTACAGCCAGCGAGCCGATCCCGCCAATCACCGTGGCGCGCACTGCGCCCCACCATTGCGCCGTCAATCCGCTCTCAAATTCGCCCAGCTCGTTTGACGCGCCCACAAACAGCGCATTCACCGCGCTGGCGCGGCCGCGCATCTCGGGCGGCGTTCCCAGCTGCAGCAGCGAACTGCGCACAATCACGCTGATCGTATCCGCGGCTCCGGCAATAAAGAGCGATACCAGGGAGAGCCACAGCACTCGCGACATCCCGAACACAATTGTTGCCACGCCAAAGATCGAAACACAGATAAAGAGCCACTTTCCCGCGCGCCGCCGCATGGGAAACCGCGCCATCAGCAATCCCATCACTACGGAGCCAAGAGCGGGCGCGGCGCGCAGCATACCCAGGCCTCGCGGCCCCTGGTGCAAAATGTCGTGCGCAAAAATCGGCAACAGCGCCGTCGCGCCTCCCAGCAACACGACAAACAAATCCAGCGAAAACGATCCCAGCAGCAGCTCTGACTTCCGCACGTAGTCAAATCCCGCCAGCATGACCCTCAGCGTGGTCGCGCGATGTTCTGCACGTCCCGGCCGGATCTCCATCGAGAAAACCATCGAGAGAAACCAGACCAGCGTGCACAGCGTGAACACATACACAATGCCCGCGCCTTCCAGCCGCGATCCCGGCACAAAATGCGCCAGCGGAAAGGTAAACAACAAACCTCCCAGCGCCGGGCCCGTGATGTTGGCAAACTGAAACACCGCGCCGCCCCAGGTCACGGCGTTCACAAAGTGGACTTCGGGCACGAGCAGTGGAATCAGCGATGAACTGGTCGGCGCGGAGAAGGCGCGCCCCATGCCAATGCAAAACAGCACCGCATAAATCGCCATGATGTTTTGCACGTTTTTCCAGGCCAGCACTACCAGCGCCCCCGTGCAGAAAACCTGCAGCGAGTAGCAGGTCAGCAGCACGCGCCGCCGGTCGAAGCGATCTGCTACATGTCCCGCCGGGAGCAGAAACAAAAGCGCAGGCAGGAACAACGCCAGCCCGGTATAACCCAGGTCGATCGCTCGATGCGTGATGGAGTAAACCTGCCACGCGACCGCGACCGATTGCGCCTCGGCGCCAAGAATCGCCGCCACGCGCGCCAGTTGATATCGCGTGAAGTCTCGATAGGCAAAAGCTTCAAAGCCGCGACGCGGCTGTGGGGAAGCGGACGTCATCGTCTGCTCTCAGGGTATAACGCGGCCCTGAAGCCGCTCCGCATTGGCTCCCGTCCATGCCTTTTGCACTTCGGCCCAGAGATCACAGACCTCGACCGCTCGAAGCTCGTTGGCCCCGCCATCTCGTGAAACAATGAACTCGTATTCGATATGACCGACGAAATCATCCCGCCTTCCGAATCCGTTTCCGCCGATCCTGATCAGGGCCAAAGTCCGCAAGTGCACTCCGGCCTGGGACCGGATGGCCGGGGCGTGCCCGCAGCGGAGCCGGTGCCAATGCCAATTGAAGAACTAACCGACCAATCTGAGCCAAAGCCAATCGGAGAGCCCGGCAAAGACGACGGTCAACTTGTCGCTGCGCGCCAAGAAGTCTCGGCGCCCATCGAATCTCGTCCCAGCGCTCCCTCTGAAGACCAGGGCCTGAACCGCCAATCCGCCGCGCCGGAAGAGCCAACAGAGTCCTTTGGAGACCTGCTCTCCGCCTTCGAACGCTCCCACACCCACCGCGCGGCAACCAAACAGCTCGAGGGCACCGTCGTTTCGCTCACCGCCGATCAGGTCGTCCTCGACGTTGGCTACAAGATGGAGGGCGTTCTGCCGCGCTCCATTTTCGAGAACAATGCGGAAGCAGTGAAGCCCGGCGACGCCTTTCCCGTCTCCATCACGGGCCGCAATGAAGAAGGCTATTACCAGCTCACGCGCTTTCGCGTCGCGCAGCCGCGCGACTGGTCGGCTCTCGAGCAGGCCTTTGCAGAAAAGCTCGCCGTCGCCGGTACCGTCACCGGCGTCGTCAAGGGCGGCCTCACCGTCGACGTTGGCGTTCGCGCCTTCATGCCGGCCAGCCGCAGCGGCGCGCGCGATGCTGCGGAGCTCGAAGCTCTCGTCGGCCAGCAGATCAACTGCCGCATCACCAAGCTCGACGTCACCGATGAAGACGTCGTCGTCGATCGCCGCGTCGTGCTTGAAGAGCAGGCCCGCGCCGAGCTCGCCACCCGCCGCGCCGCGCTGCAGCCGGGAGACACCGTCACCGGTACGGTTCGCACGCTCATGCCGTACGGCGCATTCGTCGAAATCGAGCCGGGACTTGACGGACTGCTGCACATCAGCGACATCTCTCTCGCCCGCATCGCCAAGCCCGGCGACATTCTCTCTGTTGGCCAGCAGCTCACGCTTCGCGTGCTGAAGATTGATCCCGAAACCAATAAGATGTCTCTCGGCCTCAAGCAGCTGGAGCCTGATCCATGGACGACCGCGCCCGAACGCTACCTTCCCGGGGCGCGCGTCACCGGATCGGTCGTTCGCCTTATGGACTTCGGCGCTTTCGTCGAGCTCGAGCCCGGCCTCGAAGGCCTCATTCACATCTCAGAAATGTCGTGGGCCAAAAAGGTTCGGCACCCTTCCGACCTGCTCAAGGTCGGCGACCGCGTCGACGCCGTTGTTCTCTCCGTCAAGCCTGACGAAAAGCGCATCGCGCTCGGACTAAAGCAAACTCTCGCAGATCCTTGGTCCGAAGCCAAGAAAAGATTTCCCGTCGGCTCGCAGGTCGAAGGTCCGGTCACAAAAATCATGAACTTCGGCGCCTTCGTTCAGATCGCCGAAGGCGTCGACGGCCTCGTCCACATCAGCGAGATCGTCGCCGATCGCCGCATTAATCATCCGCGCGATGTGCTGCGCGATGGCCAGGTCGTCAAAGCTCTTGTCCTTGCCATCGATTCAGAAAAGCGCCAGGTCAAGCTCTCGATCAAGCAGCTCATCCCGACCAGCATCGACGAATACATCGCCGAGCACAAAGCCGGCGACCAGGTCTCAGGCCGCGTCGTCGAGCTCACGCCCTCCGGCGCAATCGTCGAACTTGGCGAAGGCATCCGCGGTGCTTGCCGCACGGGCAAGGCGCCTGCGGCGGGGACCGCAAAGGCTTCCGCTGGCGCACCCGCACAGTCTTCCGCCAAACCCAACCTCTCTTCGCTTTCGTCCATGCTGTCGGCCCGCTGGAAAGGCAGCGCCCCAGCGCCAACAGCCGCGCCCGAGCCGCTCGCCGAGGGCCAGGTGCGCACCTTCAGGATTGTGAAGCTGGAACCGGAATCAAAGAAAATCGAAGTGGAGCTGGCTTAGCGGAATCCGGCTGGGTCTTCATCTCCACTCGATCTTCTCGAAGATTCGGCGCAGTCGCGCGCCTCTTTGCGCATTGATCATTTCAACAAAGCTGACGCGGCCTTCCAGATGCGAACGGAAGGCTGAATGTCCATCAAGATTCTGTGCCTCGGGGCTGTGACGAACACAGTTCGTGAGAATCGCCTTCAACCGATCGAAGTCCGCGCGGACAATGTTTGGGTGCTCGTTGATAACCACGCCTGCAAGATATTGCCGCACGCCACGCCGCATCACGCGCGTCTTGCGGTGATTCACCGCAAATCCTTCTTCGTGCAAAATCGCACTGACGTGTGCTGCAAATCGATCCACACCTTTTGCGAATTGTTCGCCCCCTGAAAACGCCAGGTCGTCCGCGTAGCGTGTATAGGTCGCTCCGGCAACGCGCGCCAATGCGCTCAACCGGCAGTCTGCGCGATACATGCAAAGGTTGGCCAGTGCTGGCGAGATCGGCGCGCCCTGCGGCAGATGAGGCCTTCCGTACAGCCGGTTCATCTCAAAAGCTGCAAATGGCTTGGCTTTGATACCGATCTCTTTCCAAACGGAGGGCGGAGCGGAATTGGTGCACAGGCCGCCCAGCAAGTCGGCCACTCGCTCGGGATAGCCGGCGGTCCTGAAGAATGTCTGAATCTGCGCCCGACCGAAAGCGGGAAAGAAGTCCTTCAGATCCATGCGCAACACAACATGCTTGCCCGCGTGAGGCTCCGCGAAGGTTTTTATCGATCGGCCCCGCACAAATCCATGCACAGCCGGATGCGTCGGAATCTTTTCCAGGATCCGCACGAGGATTTTGCGCTGCATTGATTTCAGCCGCTCTTTTGGCGCCTCGATCAATCGCAAGTTGCCGTCCGCCTTGGCGATGACGCGGTAGTGATAGTGCTGCAACCGTCCGTCGGCGCGCCTCGCCTGATTGCTGCGTAGGGTGGCGAACCACCTGAGCTCGTTCTCGGGAACGCGCAGCCACACAGCCAGATCATGCTCCGTCAGAATCTCCGGAACTTTCCAGCTTTTTGCAGCTGCAACCGGCCGCATGCGCGGTTCAACAGGACAGAACGAAACAACCTTCAGCGCGTTTCCGCGTTTCACGATTGCACGTTTCAAGCCCGGATCATCAAGAAGAAAACGCTCTACTTCCCGAAGTCTCGGACGGGTGCCGTGGCCAAACTCTTCGACATAGCGGCGAGCAACCGGGCGAATCCAGCGCCATGGTCTTCCCAGCGTTGCACTGGCTTGCATCAGTATGTTTTCAAGGTCGGGTTCAGCGGCAAGAAAGGCGCGCGCCAGCGCGGAAACAAGAGGCGAGATTGCGCGGCTTCGCGGCAGCAGAATGCTCCAACTAGTCTGGCTGTGCGTGAGGATGTCTGCGCGGGAGCGCAGTGCCCCTCACGCGGTGGATTGCCGAGTTTCTCACGTTTCCCCGGGGTAACCCCGAAGAGGCCGAATCGGATTCATAGAATCCGTCGTGCCGGCTTGGAGCATTCCGCAGCCAGCAGAATAATAGCAGCGATTCGGTCTGGCAGAATTAAAACACAGGCGCTGCGTCCCGGTTTCACCAGCTACAGGTACGTCTCATCCACATAGCACCACCGCCATTCCTCGCCGCGTTCTGCGCTCTGGATCAGCGGATGCTTCGTCTCGTGAAAGTGCGCCCGCGCGTGCCGGTTTTTCGATGAGTCGCAGCAGCCCACATGCCCGCACTCCAGGCACATCCGCAAATGCACCCACGTGTCGCCCATCTTCAGGCACTCCTCGCAGCCCTTCGTGCGCGGCTTTACGCCTTTCTTAATCTCCGATAGATGCGTGCATTGCCCTGCCATCTCAAACCTCCGCTCGTACCCGAGTCCCTACGTCCCTAGTCCCTAAGTCCCTGCTTCACCGCGCCCAACCCAACCCATCCGTCCCAGCTCCTGTCGCAATCGTCCGTGAAACCTTCCACGTTGCCACATCGATCTCCGCCACCTGGTTGCCGCTCATGCACGAAACGTACGCGGCCTTTCCGTCGGGCCGCACCAGCACTTCCTGCGGATTCTTGCCCACATCCACGGCCCGCGCCAGTGTCATTGTCTTCAGGTCGATCACGTCCACCTTGTTCTCATCCGGCACAGAGATCAGAAACCAGCGTCCATCGCGCGTCGGCGCACCGCCGTAGCCCAGCCCGTCGAGCTTGACCCAGGTCTTCACTGAATTCGTCGCCGTATCGATCACCGCCAGGCGCGGCGCCGTCTGGTCGGCGGTAAACACCCACTTGTCGTCGTTCGAAATCGCAATGCGTTGCGTGTTGCCCGAGATCGGAATCACCGCCAGCGTCTTCCGCGCCTTCATGTCGAGTACGCTCACCGTGCCCGGGCCCACATTCGCGGTGTAGCCGCGCAGCCCGTTGTGCGCAATCGTGAACATGTGGCTCTCCGGCTGGCCGGTCGGAATCGAACCCACGATCTTCAAAGTCTTCGGATCGATGATGGTCACCGAGTGATCCAGCTCCGTGGTCACGTAGAGCATCCCGTCCGGCCCGAACACAGCACAGTGTGGGCGCACGCCATGGTCGAAATCGATCTCGCCCGTCACCTTACCCGTCGCAACGTCGATCACCACGATCTTCTTTCCGTCGGTGCCCGGCTTGCCCACGCCGCTATTGCCGTAGATGGGCACAAACGCCAGCTTGCCGTCCGGAGAACCCGCCACTTCATGTCCCGTAATCCCGCCCTCGGCCGCATCGGCCACGACTTTTCCCGCCACGGGATCGACAATTGCCAGACTCCGATCGCCCTTTTCATCCACCAGCAACCGCGCCTGCTGCGCCTGCGCGGCGCCGACAGCCAGCACCAGCACGACCGCCATCCAAAACCAGGAGAAAAACTTCAAGACAGACCTCCGTAAACCACCCACTGACTATATCGCAGGCCGGGCCACACAATGAACCCCAGCCGCAGGCTCGTCGCATTATCCTTACCCTCATGCCACTCCCCGCGCGCGCGAGCGAGCTCGTCCAGATCCGCGACGCAAGGCTTGTTCAGATAATTGACGCATCCCTCGCCGATGCCGCGCACCGAGCCGGCAGTTTTCTCGCCTGCCGCATCGGATGCACTCAGTGCTGCCACGGAGCCTTCGCCATCAACGCGCTCGACGCAGCCCGTCTCCGCGCCGGAGTGACTGCGCTGCACGGCGCGGATCCCACACTCGCCGCCGAACTCGAGCGCCGCGCCCGCGCCTGGCTGGCCGAGTTCGGACCGGAGTTTCCCGGCGATCTGAAAACCGGCACACTCGGAAAATCCGTCCAGGACCAGGAAAAATTCGCAGACTTCGCCAACGACGCACCCTGCCCCGCCCTCGATCCTGCGACCGGCCGTTGCGACGTTTACGCGTGGCGGCCCATGACTTGCCGCGTCTTTGGGCCGCCTGTCCGGGCGACGGGCGACGACGGCGCGGAAGGCCTTGGCCACTGCGAGCTATGCTTCATCGGCGCAACGCCGGAGCAAGTCGCCGCCTGCGAGATGCCCGTCCCGCACGAACTCGAATCAGAACTGGTCAACGAAATCGGCTCAACCGCTGAAACCGTTGTCGCCCTCGCGCTGCTGCAGTAGAAAATCTCGGTCGCGCCGCGCGATAAACTGTTCTTTGCCGCCCCCCATGCCAATGCGCCCTTGCCGGGTCGAGATTCGCACTCGCGCCCTCGAAGACAACTTCCGTTTTCTCACCTCTTTGGCTGCTCCGCACGCCGAGCTTCTCGCCATCGTCAAGTGCAACGCCTATGGCCACTCGCTCGCGCTCTGCGCGCCTGCAGTGGTCGCCGCCGGCGCAAAATGGCTTGGCGTCACCAGCGTCGAAGAGGGAATCGCTGCGCGCGCCCTCTGCCCCAAGGCACGCATCCTCGTCATCGGTGGCATATTTCCCAACCAGGCCGCGGCCGCCATCCAGTTCCAGCTCACGCCCGTTGTCTGGGAGCTGTGGCATCTCGACGAGCTGCAATCCGCCGCTCGTGCCGCCGGCGCGGCTCCCGAATCGCTGGCCGTCCATCTCGAAATCGACACCGGCATGAGCCGCCAGGGCGTTGCGCCCGACCAGCTTGCCAACGTGCTCACCCGCTTCGTTCCCTCGTCGCCGCTCCGTCTTGAGGGCGTCATGACGCACCTCTTCGCTGCCGATGAAGCCGACGGCGAAATCACTCACGACCAGTTGGCGCGTCTCGACCAGGTCCTCAGCCGAATCTCCTCTTCCGGCCTCTTCGCGGAGTGGCTCAATGTCGGCAACTCCGCCGCGCTGCTTGCCGGCCAGGCTCGCGTTGTCGCCGATCTCGCTGCGCGTCACGGCATGAAGGCTCTTCTGCGTCCCGGTCTCGCGCTCTATGGTCTCGTGCCCGGCTACGATCCGCCCTTCGCATCGCCGGAGCCGTCCACTCTCGCCGCCGCTCGATCGGCGCTCCAGCCTGTGCTCTCGTGGAAAGCCTCGGTCGTCGGTGCGCGTTCGATTCCCGCCGGAGCCACCATTGGCTATAACGGAACTTTCGTCGCCACCGAGCCCATGCGTGTTGCCCTTGCTTCCGTCGGCTACGGAGACGGCCTCGACCGCACCCTCGGCAACCACTTCAGCCTGCTTGTGCGCGGCCAGCGCGCGCCGCTGGTCGGGCGCATCAGTATGGACCAGGCTGTCCTCGATGTTACGGAGATTCCCGGCGTTCAGGCCGGAGATGAAATCGTGATTCTCGGCTCGCAGGATGGCGAAACCGGCAAAGAAACAATTACGGCCTTCGACCACGCCGCAGCCACCGATACCATTCCCTGGGAAGTCTTCACGCGGATCGCGCCGCGCGTCCCGCGGATTACAGCCTAGCGCGCCACCGATTCCCCCACCGGCGCGCACAAACCCGCCGCGCACTGCACCGCTGAAATCATCGCATCGGTCCCGATGCATGAATTCAGCAGCATGTGATACAGCCCGCGCGAACACCACTCCTGCTGGTAGAACTTGCGAATCACCATCGCCCGTCGCTTATCGAAGGCCTGCAAGTCCTGCTCGGCGTGCTGCGCGCGATGTGGAAACGCGCGCGCAAACCACTCCTTTTTCGCGCTCGACGTCGCATACACAAAAACGTGGAAGCATCCCGGCTTCCCAGCAAGCGCGCACGCCGCCCCGCGCCCAACCAGCACGCAGTGGCCCTCGTTGGCCGCGTCCATGATCTGCGTTTTGATCAGCGTAAGCATCTTCTCTGAGTCGAACATGTGTTCCTCGCCGGTCGAGGTCACGTACATCGGCTCCTGCCAGAAGATCTTGCCGTAGCGGTAGTACCACGGGTCGAGCCGTTCGTCGAACTTCTCCGCCAGCTTCGGATCGATGCCCGCAATGCGCGCCGCGCCGGCCACCAGCTCCGAATCCAGCAGCCGCCATCCCAGCCGCTCAGCCAGATCGTGCGCAAACTCCGCACCGTGCGACCCGTACTCCCGTTCCACCGTGATCACTTTGACAGGCGTATGCATCGCATCGACCCCCTCGGTCAGGAGCATACATCGCTTTACCGCAAAAATAAAAGGCGCGGGAAATTTAGCCGCTCCCGCGCCCGCTCTACTACTCGCAAAATCTACGTCTTCGTGCCCTGCCGTCCTTACTGCGCCACAGGCTGTTGAGGCAGCGTGCTCTTGCTCTTCAAATGCTTCCCGTTCGCCGCCGCCGGACCACTTGCCGTGGCTGCGGCCGCTTCGCCCTCGGCTTGCCCCTTCTTGATATGCAGGTCGCCGTTATCGGTGCTCAGTTCGATGTGCGCCGTCCCGGCGCCAATCTTCCCGGTCACCGTTTTGTCTTCGTCGCCGCTCACGCTCAGGCTGAAATCCGTAATCACGTCGCCATTATGCGTCCGCCCATTCACGGTGGCGGAGGCGTTGGGCGGCAGCGTCACGTTCACATCGCCCTTGTCGTTCTTGGCATCCACGCTGAATGACCCCATCGGTTCCACGCTGATGGTGCCATTGCGATCCTCGACGTAGCTGTCGCCGTCGATCTGGCTGAAGTCGACGTCTTTCGAGTGCGTGACTACGTGCACCGGGCCCTTCGCCTCGTTCACGCGCAGGTCATCGTTGTCCAGCGTCATGTCGCCGGGCAAAGCGGCCAGGTCCAGCGTCGTGACGGACGTATGAAGATGAACGCTGCCGGAAATCGTTTCGAAGTGAACGTCGCCCGGGATGTCGCCACTCTGCGTGATATTGCCTTTGATCTCGGAGAGCGTCACGTCGTTCACGTCTCCCTCTAGGGTAAGGTCGCCCTGCACATCGTGGGCGGCAAAGGTGTCGTGCCGTCCGTTGATGAAGTGGGCCTGCACCGGCCCTGTAATTGAGCTGACGTGAATGTCGCCACGCGCGGTAACATCCATGCCCGCTCCGAGTCCCGCAGCCGTCACATCGCCCCATCCGGAATTCACCGACAAATGGGAAGATTTCGGTATGGTGATCGTCAGATCCACCCGCCCCTTGGAGTTGTCCGAGGTCTTGATCAGCACGGCGTTGCCGCTGACAGTCACGTGCGAGGCTTCGTTGTCGAAGATGTTCTTCGCGCCGGAGTCGGAGTTGGCGTAGGCAATCTCATGTGCAGCCACGCTCAGGCTGGGCTGGTCGCCCGCCGTGATACTCACATCGCCGCGCGGGTTCTCAATGTCGATCGTGGCGTTGGCAGGAACCTGCTGATTCACCGCCGGCTGATCGAAATCGTGTTCCGGCAATCCAAAAGTGTTGAAGAAATCCCCGTCGCCGCCCCACGGTCCCCAGATGTGGTTATGTGCCGCGGCAAACGCTCCAATAAACGCCAGCAGGATCAGGATGCCGATGAAGCTGCCGCCGCGCCGCACCGGGGTCTGGCGGCGCATATCCAGCGCCCACTCGCCCAGCAGGGCAAGCCCCGCGCCGATCAACAGCAGCGGCCACCACTGTCCGTACCAGTTCCAGAACGAATCGGAGTTGATGTGGCCCGTGACCAGAAGAAGCGCGATCACGCCGACGCATACCAGGATCACCGGCCCGACCACAGACGGCACCCGTGGGCCATACGCGCCCACGTAGTTCGCCTTCCATGCGTGCCGTTGTGCCCGCCATGCATCGCGTTGTGCGCGCCACGCCGCCTTCTGCTGTTCGCGATACACGTGCCACTGCATCTTAGGATCGTAGGGCGGAGGCGCTCCGCCAGGAGGCATATTTGGAGGTACGCTGCTCATTGCTGTCCTCCATTTGCATCGTTGTCAAATCCCTGGTGACGCTTGGCAACAAGCGCAGTCTCTGTCGAGTTCGCATCCTGCGTCGCTTGTCCCGCCGCGGTCTGTGCCGCGCCGGCAGCATTCGCTCCCGTATACGGCATTCCCGGATACTGCGGATACCCCTCCGAGGCGAGCGCCGCGCGCTCTGCCAGCATCAGCACACCCGCTAGGATCAGATAAAACGGCCAGCTTTCACTCCAGCCCAGAATGTTTGCCTGCGCCAACAGGGCATTCACACCCACCAGCAGCAGAAACGCCGGGCCGCGCAAGCGGCGAATCAGAATGTACCGGCTCATTTTTGTCCTCCTTGCACATCTCCGACCCTGCGCACGATCATCCACACACCCAGCCCGATCAGCACGATCGGCCAGGAGAACTCAAACACCCGTCCCGACAGGAAATCGATCTTGTCGAGCAGGAACAGCAGCCCCAGCGCAATCAGAATCACCGCGCCAATCGGCTCTGGCCGCCGCCAATGCATCGGTGGTACCGGCGGAATTGGCGGTATCGGGGGAATCGGACCATACCCCGGCCCGCCCGTTCCCGGCGCTCCTGCACTTCCAGGCGTGCCGGCCGTCGTTCCCTGATAGGGAGTCTGCCAATCCGGTTGAGGCGCGCCATACTGTGTCGCACTTTCAGTCGGCGCCTGATAAGGAGCCTGATACGTCCCCGCCTGATAGCTGCCCGCTTGGTAACTTCCCGGTTGATATGAACTCGCCTGCCCGGTTCCCGTCTGTCCTGCTCCTGCCGGTCCAGTGCTTGCGCTTGGCGGCGCGCCCGGAGGTCCCTGCATGTGCGGCCCGATACCGAACCAGCGCCCCACATCGTTTAGTCCGAGCGGATCAGGCAACGGCTCACCGTCGCGGCGCGCCTTCGCCGTGTGGTACGCGTCGAAAACCTGGTAGCAGACCCATCCCGCGATAAGCAGGCCGAAGATGCCGAAAACATGAGCAGCGCTCACCAGCACTGCGAAGATCATCACGTGCGCCAGACCCTTCAGGAACTGCCCGTTGTACATCGCGCCCACGCCGGGAATCACTCCCAGCACGGCCGCCAGTTGCGGGCTTGGTGCGCCGGGTTGCGGAGTAAAGAATGGATGCTGCGCGCTCTGCCATGCCGTAATGCACGGTGCGCAAAAAACTTGCCCTCCCGGTGCAGTACGCACGCAAGCCGGGCAAAGCGGTTTCCCGCAGTTCTGGCAAAATGCCGTCGCGCTTGTGCCGCTATGATTTACGCAATCCATACTCCACCTCTTTCGCATGGTTGCTGTGCGGCATTGTGTCGCTCAGACCCAAGAGTATTCGTCAATGAACTCTCCAAAAGATCACCTGATCCCTCGGCGGCCGGATTTCCCATCTCCTCCTGAGGGCCCGCGCGCAAGCCGCCATCCTTGCTGCCCGGGATCTGGTTCGTCTCACCCGGCTTCGCCGGCTCCTCCTTGCGCTGCCCGCCTTTGCCGTCATCCTGCCCGCTCAGCTCGCGCACCCGCGCCTGCACCTCATACACAAACCGCAGGTGGTCGTAGTACCGCACGATCGGCACCGAAGCCATCGTGAGCTGGCGCTCCACCAGGGCGCGCATCGTCCTTGGCCGCAGATCCGCAAGCCGAAGCGGTGTCACGTGTACATTCGCCAGGCTGAATCCAGTGATGTTCAAGGTCAGTGCAATCGAGAAGAACGCCATCGCCGCCGTCATCACCAGCCGGAGCTGTACCGCCTGCCGCATCCGTGCCAGGAATCCCGGCTGCTGCCACACCGGAGGAACAAACGCCGGAACCGTTCCCGCTCCCACCGCCAGCGGCAGCGCAGTTCCCGTCCATTCATTTGTCCGTTGCCCTGGGCCGGTCTTGGCCAGAATCCTTTCCAGCAGGCCGGCAGGCACCTCCGGCTCGGGCGCTAGAAATTCCAGCCACTCGCGTCCCTTCCGCGATTCTTCATACAACGCTGCACACGCCGGGCAGGCGGCCTTGTGCGCGGCAAACTTCGCCTCGTCCTCGGGGCTCAGCAGCCCGTCCAGCGCATCCGTCAGCAGCGTCTCCCAGGCGCCGCATTCGGGAGTACTCGGAATGTTCATGCGCTCTGCCATTTACATCACCTCCCGTTGATTACGTTCCAGCAGCCGGGCAAGTTCCGCGCGCCCTCTGCTGATACGGGACTTAACCGTCCCTTCGGGAATGCCCAATACCTGCGCAATTTCTTTGTAATCAAGGTCTTGCAAATCTCTCAGGATCACCGCTTCGCGCAGTTCCACACTCACCTTGGTCAGCGCGCCCTGCACCATATGGGCCAGCTCTTTTTGCGCTGCCGATTCGTGCGGGGAGGGGCCGGCCGCCATCAGCCTGTCGACCGGTTTCAACTCCTCGGTCTGGTCCCAGCCGTCGTCCAGCGAACCGGTCGCCCTCTGGTTGCGCGTCCGCCGGAAATTGTCCACCAGCAGGTTGCGCGTCATGGTCGCAATCCACACCGGCAGACTGCCCCGCGCCGCATCAAAACTGCCCAAATTCGAATAGATTTTCAGGAATACATCCTGCGTCAGGTCTTCGGCGTCAGCCGCGTTGCCTGTAAACCGGTAGCACAAACCATAGACGCGCTTCTGGTGCGTGCGGACCATCTCGGCCCATGCGCCCGAGTCGCCATCGATGCAGCGGCGGACGATTTGGGACCAATCTTGCTCCAGCCCTCTCACCTCCGCGCGCCCTGTGCGAACCCCGGGCACGATCGCCGCAGCCGAATACTCCCCAGCAGGCTTCTGTATGTTCTCCCGCCGATCCCGTCCGAAAGTCTGCCGCACCGCAGGTGGTGCGGGCGCCTTCTTCATTCTTGGCGGCGCCGCCAGGCCGACCTGATTCCAGCTTAATGTAGCCGCGTACTGCATATCAGCGTAGTACGCACAGTTACGGTGGTTTGTTCCACCGGCCGTCGGGCCTCTTGTACCTCGCGGCCCTGCTGCCAGCCCACCTCTGATGATCCTGCCGACTGCCTGAAATTAACTTGCAGTTTGCAAGTCAACCGTGTAATCATGCCCTCGCCGTAGCGGCAAAGATCCCCAATTTTTCAGGAGGCAAACCATGAAAAAACTCTTCGCGCTCGTGTGCGCACTCATGCTCGTCAGCGTGACGGCATCCGCTCAGGAACTCTCAAAAGAAGACCGCGAGAAAGGCGTCAAATACCTTGAAGAGACACGCGACGGCGTCGTTGCTGCTGTCTCAGGCCTCTCTGACGCGCAGATGCACTTCAAAGCCGCGCCCGATCGCTGGTCCGTCGCCGAATGTCTCGAGCACATCGCCCTCGCTGAAGACTTTCTCTTCATGAATGTCACGCAGAATGTCATGAAGGCCGGTCCCGGCGCGCCCGACCGCGACTTCGCGAAGATCGACGGCATGGTGCTCGCCATGATTCCTGATCGCAGCCACAAAGCGCAGGCGCCGCCGCAGCTTGTGCCCACAAGCCGCTGGACGCCCGATGAAGCCCTCAAGCATTTCCTCGCCAGCCGCGAAAAGACGATTGAATACATGAAGACCGAGCCGGGCCTGCGCATGCACGTAGCGGATAGCCCCTTGGGCCAGCCGCTCGACGCCTACGAGTGGCTGCTCTTCATCGGCGCTCACAGCAAGCGTCATACCGAGCAGATCGACGAAGTAAAAGCCGACCCCAACTTCCCGAAATCCTAACCAGTCAGTTGATCACTCGCAAAAAAGCCCGGGCTCCCATCCTCGGGGGCCCGGGCCTTCCGAACTCTACTCCCTATTCCTTGTCTCTTAGTACCTTTCCTGAAACTCCGGAGCCACCGGGTTCTCAAACAGCGACGCATCCCGCGTCACAATCGTCAGCCCCGACGGCGTCACGAAATACCGCCGCTTGTCTTCCGCCGGATCGTAGCCGATCACCGTTCCCTCCGGGATATGCACGTCGCGGTCGATAATCGCTCGCCGGATGCGGCAGTGCCGCCCGATGTTCACGTGGGAAAAGATGATGCTCGCGTCCACGTCCGAATACGAATTCACGCGCACATCCTGCGACAGCACCGAGTTGTACACCGAAGCGCCGGAGATGATCACGCCGGCCGTGATGATCGAATTCACTGCCATGCCCGAACGTCCCGGCTCGCCAAACACAAACTTTGCCGGAGGATATTGGCGGGTTCGCGTCCGGATCGGCCAGCTCTTGTCATACAGGTTGAACACCGGCGACACCGAACACAAATCCATGTTCGCGTCGTAGTAGGCGTCGAGCGTTCCCACGTCGCGCCAGTAAAGCGCCTGCTTCTTGTTCTCGTCCACAAAGCTATAAGCCATCATCTTCTTCTTGCCCAGCAGATCGGGCAGAATGTTGTGGCCAAAGTCGTGTTTCGAGTTCATATCGTCGGCGTCCGCAATCAGGGCCTTCAACAGTGTCTCGGTATTGAAGATGTAAATTCCCATCGACGCATCCACCGCGTTCGCGTTGAAAGGTGACCGGAAACTCGTCGAAGCCGGCTTTTCCTGGAAGCCCAGAATCTCGCCGGTCTTGCCCACTTCCACCACGCCGAACCGTGCAACATCCTCCGGCGCAATCGGCAGTGTCGCCAGCGTAACGTCCGCATTGGTCTCGCGGTGATAGGCCAGCATGCGGCTGTAGTCCATTTTGTAAATGTGATCGCCCGACAGAATGATCACGTGCGATGGCTGCTCGCTGCCGATCGAATAAATATTCTGGTAGACGGCATCCGCGGTGCCCATATACCAGTTCGCGCCCGTCCGTTGCATGGGCGGCAGCAACTCAAAAAACTCGCCCAGTTCCTGCGCCACGATGCCCGTCCACCCTTCGCGGATGTGCCGGTTCAGGCTTAACGCCTTGTATTGCGTCAGCACATAAACGCGTCGCAGACCCGAATTGATGCAGTTTGAAAGCGTGATATCGATAATCCGGTAGTGTCCCCCAAACGGTACTGCCGGTTTGGCCCGGTCGCGCGTGAGCGGAAATAACCTCTCTCCAGCACCGCCTGCTAGCAATACGCCGACTGTGTCTTTCATATCCATGCGGCTCCGTTCCGGTCCTTTTCCTGTCCTCGTGGACTTCCGGCCCCTCAGTGTTCCGGCGACAAGGGGAGTGTCGCGATCCGGAACACCATATTTTCAGGCGGCATTCTTCTCAAGCCGCATCTGAACGCAGGAGAATACCACACCAAAGTGAAGTTGACAGCCCATTGCCTTCAGACGCCCGCGCTCCTACTTCGCTGACGCTCGGCCGCCGAAAACAGAAACTCGAAGCTTCTCCTGGCGGACACATCGTCTTCGAAAACGGACTCGCGCCGCGCCGCCTCGATCGGCCGCGCAAACGAGCGGCCTCAACCATGCAGTTTGATGCGCGCTTTCGACTCCAGCGTGTTATTTGAAACTCAGGCTCAAATCTTATGCCGGACGCGCTTATGCGGCGGCCGGAATTACCAGCCCGACACCCAGTTTGCCTTCTTCGTCGAACGCTTGATCGAAGTGAACTTGTACTCCATCCCCACCGAGATGGCGAAGTTCACGTCGAATTGCGCATAAGAGGGAGGCAAGGTAGCGGAGCCCACGGGCGGAGGCGGCTGGAAGGTGTAGTGGGTCATCACCGCATCGGGCGTAATGCGGAAAACCCAGCGGTCCGACCGGTTCAAATCGAAATGGCCGCCGATAATCGCCGCCGGCGCAAGCTGGTTATAGTAAAAATCGAAATACCCCGGAGCCTGGCCCAGCAGATCCTTCTGGAAACTGCCATACACCCCGCCAAACATGGCGTGACCAATAATCGCTCCGTGCTTGTTGTGCGGACCCAGCCACTCCGCCCCGCCCACAAAGAAATATTCCTTCACCACCGGTCCTTGCAGATCTCCGCCATTGCCGCCTTTGTCGTTCGGCGCGGTGCCGCTGGTGCCCACGTAGCCGCGGCCTGAACCCTCCAGGCCCCAATTCCGGCTCAACCAGTACGACCCTTCCAAATCCAGTCCGCCCAGGTTTGCGCCCTGCAGCAGCGTCGGACCCGCCTTCATGTGGTCGTAAGCCAGGCCCAGTGACATATCCCACCGGTTGTCGTAGCGCACCTTGGCCAGCGGATCAGTGGCAACGTAAACCCCGTAGCTCGGCGTTTGCGTATCGGGGCTCTGGGGGGTGGTTGGCGGTGTCGGCTGACTCTGGGAAGACGAGCTCGAACCTTGTGCCTGCACGCGGCCTGCGGCACACACGCACAGCAGGAAAAAAGCAGCAACAATTACAGTTAACTTCACTTGGAGACGCATCACCAAACAGCTTACAGGACCGCCCCAATGGCGGACAACGCGCGGATCAGGCATTCCCTCTTAGACTCGCTGGAACCCCTTTGGGCTAGCGCCTTAAGCAAGCCATCGCCGATCCCTTGCCCGGGCCTCCCGATCCGCTGAAACAAAGAACCGTGAACTACGAACTGTGAACTGTTTTAAAGTTGGCACGGCTCCGTTTGCCGCGACCACACCAGGTAGTGCACCGTCTTCAGAATCTCCATTGCGGTCGTATCCATCGTCAGCCATCCTGGCTCCGGCCCTGCCGGTGGCGCCGCTTGCACTCGCCACTTCAGCGGCAGCCGGCTGAAAATCATTGCCGCACGCGGCAGGTGATTGGGGCTCGACACAACTTCGGCCGAATCCCATCCGTGGCTGCGCATGATGCGCACGCTATTGCAGGCGTTCTCAATCGTGTTCATTGCGTGGTCTTCCTCGACGATCGCCTCCGCCGGAATTCCCTCTGCCTCCGCGGTTCGAGCCATCACATCAGCTTCCACGAATTGGTTGTGCGCGGCTCCGCCGGTGAAAATCATGCGCGGCGCCACACCCAGTTCATACTCGCGCACCGCTTCGCTCACGCGTGCCTGTTCGGTCGGGCTCGGATTGCCGTCGGAATCCGCCGGGTAGCCCAGCACAATCAGCACATCGAATTTGTCCTGAGTGGTGTTCTCTCTCGGCGCGAGGACCCGAGCCAGCGCCGCCCATGCAACCACGCCAACAACCGCCAGCACGCAAGCGATCGCGCCGCGCACAGGCCAGCTGATGCCTCTTGACCGCCGAGCTGCGGTTTTGTGTTGAACCCGCCGCCTGCCTGCCGGTTTCCGTGTACTCGCGGAGCTCAATGGGGAATTGCCTCCAACTCCACTCTATCGCCCATGATTGCCCCAGGAAGTCGGTCCTCATTCCGCCAGTTCTCCATCGCACATCGCCCAGCGCGTTATTCTGGAAAGTCCCGCCGGCAAGTCGCCAAGCCTCTGCCCGGCCAAAGGAAGCACGATGCCCGAAGAAATCACTCCCTCCGCAGCCGCAACAGCCCAGCCCGCCAACGCCTCGATCGCCGAGATCGGCAAGCACGAAGGCCAATCCGTCGTCATTCACGGTTGGCTTTACAATTCGCGCGAAAGCGGCAAGCTGCTGTTTCCCATCTTTCGTGACGGCACCGGCTCCATCCAGGGAGTGGCGCACGTTAAGAGCGTGTCCCCCGAAGTGTTTGAGGCGCTGAAGAACCTCACCCAGGAATCCTCGGTTATCGTCACCGGCAAAGTCCGCGCCGACAAGCGCGCGCCCGGAGGCTACGAGCTCGACGTCGAAAACATTCAGGTCGTCCAGCGCGTACCCGAGTCCGATCCGTATCCCATTACGCTCAAGGAGCACGGCGTCGACTTCCTGCAGGAAAAGCGTCACCTCTGGGTGCGCACCCCGCGCCAGGCCGCCATTCTCCGCATTCGCGCTGAAATCATGCGCGCCGCTCAGGAGTACTTCGATTCCAACGGCTTCATCCGCACCGACCCGCCGATTCTCACTCCGGCTGCCTGCGAAGGCACGTCCACGCTCTTTCCCGTCGACTACTTCGGCGAGCCCGCGTTCCTCACGCAGAGCGGCCAGCTCTACGTCGAGTCGACCGCGCTCGCGCTCGGCAAGGTCTACAGCTTCGGGCCCACGTTTCGCGCGGAGAAATCAAAAACCCGCCGCCATCTTACCGAGTTCTGGATGATCGAGCCCGAAGTCGCCTACATGGACCTCGATGGCCTGATGGAACTCGCCGAAAACTTCATCTCGCATATTGTGCAGAGCGTGGTGAAAAATCGCGCACCCGAATTGCAAACCATCGGCCGCGACATCGAAAAACTAAAAGCCATCGTTCCGCCGTTCCCGCGCCTCCGTTATGACGAAGCTGCAAAGCTGCTCAATCAGGCCCACAAGGACGGTCACCTCGAGCAGCCTTTCGAGTACGGCAACGACTTCGGCTCTCCCGACGAGACTTGGCTCAGCTCGCAGTACGACCGTCCCGTGATGGTCCACCGTTATCCGGCCGACGTAAAGGCGTTTTACATGGAGCCCGACCCCAAGGATCCCAAATTTGCTCTCTGCGTCGACGTCCTCGCGCCTGAAGGCTACGGCGAAATCATCGGTGGCTCGCAGCGTGTCTCTAGCTACGAACTCCTCAGCTCGCGAATTGACCAGCACGGTCTGCCGCGGGCGGCCTTCGAGTGGTACCTTGACCTGCGCCGCTATGGCAGTGTGCCCCACGCTGGCTTCGGCATGGGCATTGAGCGCCTCGTCGCCTGGGTTTGCAGCCTGGATCACGTGCGTGAAACCATCCCATTCGCGAGGACCCTGCATCGCATGTATCCATGACACAATTTCGACGCAATTTGGTCTCACCGCAATATCTTTTGATCTGGACAACATTCCGGGCCGAAGTGCATTCTAAGGGTTGTAGGAGTGGCAATGGCTGAGCGGCCCGAACCCATCGGCGACGGACTCCACAAAACCGCTGCGGACGCCGATGCAGCCGAGCGCTTTATTTCCGAAAAGCACCTCGGTGAGCGCATCCGCCGGCTGCGCCTCAAAAAGTCCATGGGACTGGTCGAGCTCGGCAGGCATACCGGTTTGTCCGCCAGTTTTCTCTCCCAGCTTGAAACGGGACGCGTCGTTCCCACCCTGCGCAATCTGGCGCGTATCTCCATGGTCTTCTCGAAAGACTTGTCGTATTTCTTTGAGTCGGAGCCGGCGGCCATCTTTCGCGTCCATCGCAAGCGCGATCGCGTGCGCATGCCCCAAACCGGTGTCGAACCCCCCGCTTACACCTTTGAGAGCCTTGGCTACATGGTGCCCGACCGGCTGATGGATCCTTATTTCGCTGAGTTCCTTCCACTACCCGCAAATGTCGAGCCCAAAGGGCATATCCATGCAGGCTACGAGTTTCTCTACGTGCTGGCCGGTCAGCTTGCGCTTCTTCACGGCGGGCAGGAGACGGTACTCGATGCGGGCGATGCGGTCTACTTTGATTCAGCCACGTCGCACTCCTATCGTTGCGTCGGCGGCAAGCCGTCCGAGGCCATCATCGTTGCCCTGCATCAACAGCCGGCCAATCAGGCGCCTGCGCCGCGGCCAGGTGCGACGGCAGGTCCGCGTCCTTTGCCCCTGCCATCCCCAATGCCTGCAAAGCAAAGCTCCACTTAGCTCAAACCTCCGCCTCGCTGCCGGCACGCGGCCTTACTTCGCGTCCGTCACCAGCTTCCCGTTCACGTCGCGAACTTCCACCGGGCCTAACCCTGCGTCCTTCAGTGCCGGCTCAATCTTCGCGCGATCTCCCGCGGTCACAATCACCATCTGGTCGGGATGCAGGTATTGCTGCGCCGCGCGGGCAACATCGGCCTGCGTCACGGCGCCATAACGCGCCGGAAGCTTCGCGTAGTAATCCAGCGGACGGTCATAAAGAAAGATGTCGTTCATCGCGCCAACCACTGAAGACGTCGTTTCAAAACGCCCCGGCAATGAGCGAACCGACGCTTCCTTGGCTGCAGCCAATTCCTCTTCCGTCGAAGGCTTGCCCGGAAAATTCCGCAGCTCCTTCATCAGTTCGGTTGCCGCCGGAGCCGTCACGTCGGTACGCACCAGGCCGCCGGCCACAAACATCCCGCCTTCGGCATATTCGCTGAACCCGGAACGCGCGCCATACGTGTATCCGTGCACCTCGCGCAGGTTCATGTTGATGCGGCTGGCAAAGCTGCCGCCGAGCGTGTAGTTCATCACGGTCAGCACATCCGCGTCCGGCGAACTTGCCGGAACGCCAATGCTGAACGCTTGGAGCGACGTCTGCGGCGCTCCAGGCTTGTCCACAATCACCACGTGCGTTGGCTGCGGCGCGGGCGGCGCAGGAATCGTCGCGGACCCTTCGGTCTTTCCCGTCCATTTGCCAAAGTACTGCCGCGCCAGATCCTCAGCCTGCGCGCGCGTCACATCGCCGCTGAAAATCAGCGCTGAATCCATGGGTCCGAAGTGGCTCGCATAGTAATTCGAGATGTCCGAGCCCGTGATTGAGCCGACACTTTCCGCCGTACCCGATCCGCTGCGTCCGTACGCTCCATCGCCAAATACCAGCTTCGGCCCCACGCGCATCGTCATGCTCGATACGTTGTCCGTCTCCTGCCCAATGCGCACCAGCCTTTGCTTGCGCCGCCGGTCCACATCTTCACTTCGGAACCCCGGATGCTGCACCACTTCGGCGAGCAGGTTCATGCCGTCAGCCGTGTACGAGCTCAGCATGTCGATCGAAACCGCGCTCGAATCCATCTCCGCCCCGGTTCCGATGTGCGTCCCAATTCGCTCTTCATCTGTCGCCAGCGTCTTCAGATCGCGAGAAACGGTTCCGTCGCTCATGACCTCCGAGGTCAGCGAGGCCACGCCGCTCTTTGTCTCTGGGTCGTTCACGCTCCCCGCGTGCGAAATCAGCTCCGCGCTCAGCAGCGGAAGCGCATGGTTCTCCACCAGCAGAACCTTCAGTCCGTTCTCCAGCGTGAACTCGGTTGGCGTCGGCAGATGAATCGTCGGCGCGGGTCCGGCTTCGGGCTTGTTCTTCCGCCACTCCTGCGAAGACTCAAAGTCCGCCGAATACGGGTTCACCAGTTTCACATCGGCGTCCGTGTCCGCGGGGCTGCGCGGCACATCGTTCAGCACCTTCTTTCCCGGCACGCAATACACCACCACGGCGTGATTCTTGTCGAGGTACTTAACTGCTGCATCCTGCACGCTCTTCGCCGTCACTGCTTCCGTCATCGCAACGTCCTTCGGCAGGAATCCCGGGTCGCCCGTGTACTGGTTGTAGCGATCGAGCGTATCGGCAATGCCCCCGAATCCGCCCAGCCGTTGCAACCCGCTGATTTTGTCCGTCAGGTTCAGCGCCTTTGCCGAAGCAACTTCGTCCGCCGTCGGGCCGTCCTTTTGCAGCTTGCCCAGCTCTTGCCAGAACGACGCCTCCAGATCTTCAAGCTTCACACCCGGCTTGGCGGTAATTTCACAAGAGGTGATTCCGATCAGTTTCAGCGGCATTGACCAGCAGGTGACGCTCTGCGCCGTCTGCGCTTTGTACACCATTGCTTCGTCCAGCCGGCTCGCCTTGGCGCCGCCCAGTGCGAACGTGGCCGCATCCACGCTGTAGGCCGCAGGCGTGAAAGCAGGCGGCGTCAGCCACGCTACGCTCAGTTGCGACAGTTGCACCGTATCCGTCACCGTCGCCCGCTTCTGTTCGGTGATTGGAGGTGTTGTCGCTGTAACCGGTGGCACCTCAGGCCCCCTCGGAATCGGCCCAAAGTACTTCATCAGCAGGTCCTTCAGTTTCACCGGGTCAAAGTCACCGGCAATCGCAATCGATGCGTTGTTGGGCGTGTAGAACTGCTGATGGAAATCCCGCACATCGGCAATCCGTGCCGACTCGATATCCGCGTGGCTGCCGATCACCGCGCCGTAATACGGATGCTCTTTCGGAAGCAGGAGATGAAATACCTCCTCCTGCGCCACGTAATACGGCCGCCCCTCACCTTGCCGCCGTTCGTTGCGCACAACATCTTTCTGGTTGGTCAACAGCTCGCGGTTCAGGCCCTCGATCAGGAAGCCCATCCGGTCGCTCTCCAGCCACAGCGCCAGCTCCAGCTGATTGCTCGGCATGGTTTCGAAATAGTTCGTCCGATCGAAGTCCGTCGTGCCGTTCACGCTTGTCGCGCCGGCCGACTGCACGATCTTGATGTGCGCCTTTTCTCCCACATGCTCTGAGCCTTCAAACATCATGTGCTCGAACAGGTGCGCGAATCCCGTTCGTCCCGGCCGCTCGTTGAGCGGTCCCACGTGATACCACAAGTCCACCGCCACCAGCGGCAGCCGATGATCTTCGTGCGTAATCACCGTCAGCCCATTGGGCAGCTCGTACTTTTCGTACTTGATCTCCGGCAGCTTGTGCGCCGGCGCGGCCTTTGCATTCGCCCCTTGCGCGCTTGCAGCAGTGGTCGTTCCAGCCAAAAGCGTGAAAACGCCAAGCAGGATTGCGGAAATTCGAAAGAGTCTTTTCATGGAGATCTCCAAATGGGGCGGGAATCGAAAAGGATTGCGCAGACAGGATAATACGCAATGGTTGAGTCTGGAGTTCAGACTATCGTCGGCTCGAAAACGTCAACTCGGCCGCGCCTTTTTGAACGGAAGCCCCTCGTGCCGACCCGTCGACTGCTGACCCGCTAACTTGCTGACTGGCGCCGCGCCCCATCCTTCCGGCGCATTTGCCGGAAGGGTGGGAGAACCGCACACTCCGCTAACCCCGACTGGTCCCCGTCACACTCTTCCTCAACCCCACCATCACCACCGCCGACAGCGCCATCATCGCGCCCACCAGGTTCAGGCCGCCCGCATAGCTGCCCCATGTGCTCTTGATCCAGCCAATCAACAACGGACCCACAAATCCACCCAGGTTGCCAAGCGAATTAATCAGCCCAAACCCGGCAGCCGCTCGCGCGCCCGACAAAAACTGGCTTGGAACGGCCCATATCGGTCCCTTCGACGCATTCACTCCAAAGCTAGCCGCGGCCAGCGCGAGAATCACAGCCGTCGTCGCCTGTGCGTAGCCCGCCCACACCAACCCCGCACATCCCACCAGGCATGGAATCGCAACATGCCACACGCGCTCCAGCGTCTTGTCGGAATGGCGCGCCCACACCACCATCCCCACCACGGCCACCACGCCGGGCAGCGCATTCAGCCAGCCCACGATGTGCGCCGAGTGGCCAAACTGCTTGATCAGCAGCGGCGCCCAGAATCCCAGCGCATACAACCCCGCTGAAGTGCCTGAGTAAACCAGTGCCAATGCCAGAACGCGGGGTTCGCTCACCACTGACCATGTCGTCCGCAAACCGCTTTCCAACGCTTCGCTCTCGGCATGCTCCGCGGCCAGCGTTTTTTCCAGCCACGCCCGCTCGTCGCTCTCGAGCCACGCCGCGTGCTCCGGCTTGTCTGTCAGCACGCCCAGCGTGAGAAATCCGAGCAGAATCGCGGGCAGCGCTTCAATAATGTAGAGCCACTGCCAGTTCGCCAGCCCGGCCACGCGTGGCAACTCCATCAGCGCGCCTGAAATCGGCGAGCCGATCGCCGTCGACAACGGCGCCGCTGCCATGAACAACGCAATTGCCACCGCACGCTGCCGCGCCGGGAACCACAGGCTCAGATACAGCAGCATTCCCGGGAAAAATCCCGACTCCGCCACGCCCAGCAGCAATCGCATCGAATAAAAGCTCAGCGGCCCGACGACAAACGCCGAACAAAGCGACACGATGCCCCACGCGATCACTACGCGCGAGATCCATTTTCGCGCCCCCACGCGCAGCAACAGCAGATTCGACGGCACCTGCACCGTGATGTAGCCGACAAAAAACAGGCCGCCGCCCAGGCCGTACATCGCCGGAGTCAGCCCCAGCGCCTTGTTCATGGTCAGGGCCGCAAACCCGACATTCAGCCTGTCGAGGAAGCTCACCAGGTAGAGCAGCATCGCGAAGGGAAGGATTCTCAGTTGCAGCTTGCGCGTCACGCGCGCTTCCATCGCATCGCCGTCGAGCGGCCAATCCGACGGCATAGCTCGCGGTTCGCTCACGCAGTCGCCAGCGGACGCTTATTGGGTGCCCCTTGTCTCGGATTTGAGACCAGGGAGTCTTTGATCGCCGCGCACACCGCATCCGTCACATCGGCCGTCGTCGCCGTGCCGCCCAGGTCGCGCGTGTGCAGCTTCGCATCCGCCGTCACGCTTTCAATTGCCTGCATCAATCTTTGCGCCGCACCCGTTTCGCCCAGGTGCTCCAGCATCATCGCCGCAGTCCAGAACGTTCCCACCGGATTTGCTATGCCTTTGCCCATAATGTCGAACGCCGATCCGTGAATCGGCTCGAACATCGACGGGTACGCGCGCTCAGGATTGATATTCGCCGTCGGCCCGATGCCCAGGCTTCCCGCCAGCGCCGCCGCCAGGTCGCTCAGGATATCGGCGTGCAAATTCGTCGCGACAATCGTGTCCAGCGTCGCCGGCTTATTCACCATGCGCGCCGTCATCGCGTCCACCATCTCTTTGTCCCACGTCACATCGGGAAAATCGTTCGCCACCTCCGCGGCGATCTCATCCCACATCACCATGCCGTGCCGCTGTGCGTTGCTCTTGGTCACCACGGTCAACTGTTTGCGGGGCCGGCTCTGCGCCAGGCGAAACGCATACCGCTGGATCCGCTCAACGCCCACGCGCGTCATCACTGAAACCTCGGCCGCGACCTCCATCGGAAATCCCTGATGCACGCGCCCGCCCGCGCCGGAGTACTCGCCCTCCGTATTCTCGCGCACGATAACCCAATCCAGATCCTTCGCCGCGCACCGCTTCAGCGGCGCATCAATGCCGGGCAGAATCCGCGCCGGCCGCACGTTGGCATACTGATCGAGCCCCTGGCAGATCTTCAGCCGCAGGCCCCACAGCGTAATGTGATCGGGAATATCCGGGTCGCCCGCCGACCCGAACAGAATCGCATCCTTCGTCTTCAGCGCTTCAAGCCCATCGGCTGGCATCATGGCGCCATGCGCGCGATAGTGGTCGCCGCCCCACGCGAAGCTCTCAAACTCAAACTCGATACCGCTTCCAGCCGCGGCCAGCGCTTCCAGCACCTTCCGCCCCGCCGGAATTACTTCCTTCCCGATCCCGTCTCCCGGCACCAGCGCAATCCGGTATCGCGTCATCTTTTGACCCCCACCCGCGAACACGGCCATTCTACAGGGGGCAGGGAATTGGAGGTCGAGCGGGTTCGAATCTGCGTGTGAAATGATTTCAGCAATCAGGCTCGCAGCCACTTCATGCAGCCATCCCCCCAAGGACTTCCCTCATGACCGAACTCGAACAGCTGATCTGCGGCGACGGCGCCGCCGCTCCTCCCGCATTCATTCTCGAAAGACTCACCGCCGAGCAAGCTCACCAGGCAATTCCCGGCTCGCCACGCACCATTTATCAGGAGCTGTGGCATATCACCTTCTGGCAGCAGATCTCGCTCGATTGGATCGCCGGCGTTGAGACTCCTTTTCCCGCGCACGCTGAACAGGGTTTCCCTTCGGAAGCCGACGCCGCGCACGAATCCTGGCAGGCTCTCTGCGAGCGATTCTTTTACGGCAACCAGCAGGCCGTCGTTGCCGCGCAGAACCTCGCCAGTCTCGAACGGCCGATTCGCTGCACTTCACGCCCGGGTCATCCTGTGCGCACCATGACCGTCCGTGAACAGCTTGAGAACCTCGCCGCGCACAACGCCTATCACTTTGGCCGCATCGTTCTGCTCCGCCAGCTCTTCGGCGCGTGGCCGCCGCCCTCGGGCGGATTCAGCTGGTGATGCCAGCGACCAAGCTCCGCATCATCCATGAGCTCGTTTAGCAAAATTTGCCAAATTATGCCAAGTAATATATCTTTAAAAAGACTTAGCAGGGGTGCTTTCCATGCCAACCATGAACATCTCTTTGCCCGAGAATCTAAAGGACTTTGTCGAATCGCAGGTGCAATCGGGCGATTATTCGAGCGTGTCGGAATTCATGCGCGATCTGGTTCGGCGGGAACAAAAAAATCGGCAGCGCGAAGCTCTGGAGCTGCAACTTCTGCAGGGACTGAATTCAGGAGAAAGCATCGATTCGACGCCGGAGATGTGGGATAGTTTGCGGGAAAGGTTGCGCCGGCGGAAAAACGCTACGACTCAAACTTGATGGCCTGATCCGGTTGCACATCACAGCGAGAGTTTCGACGGCAGCTTACGATCTCAGATGGAATCATCATGAGAAAAGTCAGCTTCCGCCCGCGCGCCTGGAAAGATGTCCAGGAGTCCGCGGAATATCTTGCAACTGAAGCAAGTGACGAAATCGCTGAGCGATTCCTTGACTCCGTCATGAAC
This sequence comes from uncultured Acidobacteriaceae bacterium, assembly GCA_963834565.1. Lineage (GTDB taxonomy): Bacteria > Acidobacteriota > Terriglobia > Terriglobales > Acidobacteriaceae > Telmatobacter. The sequence continues at coordinate 1,052,179 of CAWICF010000001.1, forward strand.
CTGGCCCACACGCTCGTGCGCACGCCTCACATCGGCGCGCCTTGCAGTTTTCGCAATCTGCTTCTACGGCGCGTTCGTGGGCTTCCCGTAACTGGCTTCGAGAACTGGCTCATCTTCTATCAAGCAACTGACGAGCGCATTGACATCATCCGTGTCCTCCACGGGGCACGAGACATCTCAGCAATTTTCGATCAAGATTCTGGCCTTTCGTGAGCGCCTTTCAATTGTGAACGCCATGCAACGGCAGTTATCATGATCCTTCATGGGAACTCCACCGCCAATCCACCTCGATACGTTCAGCATGCCCGACACGCTGATCCTGATGGTGCTGGCGCTTGTCGTTCTGGGCCCGCGCCGCCTGCCAGAGCTCGGGCGCCAGATCGGCAAGCTCATGTACGAGTTTCGCAAAGCCTCCAACGACTTCAAGTTCCAGATGGAAGAGGAGTTGCGCCAGGCCGAAGAAGCCGACCGCCGCAAAAAGGAAGAAGCGGAGCGCCAGCGCGCCCTTGCCGCCGCTCCGCCGCCACTCCAAATTGAGGCGCCCGCCGAAACGCAAGCCGAAAGCCCGGTCCAGCCCGCCGAATCGGCTGCGCCCGCTTCTCCTGCAGAGTCAACGGCCGCCATTCAGCCCGCCACGGCCGAACCCACTGCTTCCGCGGTCTCCGCGCCAGTCGTCGAATCACCCCTGAAATCCGCGCCCGCCGAGCCATCAGAGCCGGCCGCTCCACGCATCCTTCCACCTTCAACCGGCGAAAAGGTCGCGGCAGACCGTCCCGGCACGCAACCGGCGCAGCAGGAACTTTTCGCTCACACGCCGGACGAAGCCGGCACGGCCCCGGAAAGTGTCGCTCCTGAAACAGAAAGATCGGAGCCCGCCGCCCACCATGGTTGACACATCCGAAGCCATCGATAAGGCGCGCAAGGCCGTCACGGAGCGTGCCGAACTGCCGGGCATGAGCCTGATGGAGCACCTCGAGGAGCTCCGCAAGCGCATCGTTCACTCCGCCATCTTTCTCGCCGTCGGCTTTTTCATCGCGTTCGGTTTTCGCGAGCGCCTTTACGGCATCGTCGCCGCCCCGGTCGAGAAACTCAACCTCCCCGTCAACAAGCTCAACTTCTTCCACCCCATGGATGCGATGAATCTCTACATCCAGGTGGGTCTCATCGGCGGCGCCATTCTCGCCTCGCCCTTCATCCTCTATCAGGTCTGGCTCTTCATTGCGCCCGGCCTTTACCAGAAAGAAAAGCGCTTTGTCATTCCCTTCATGGCCGCCACCATGGGTCTCTTCCTCGCGGGTGCGAGCTTCGGCTACTTTTTCGTTCTTCCCGGCGCGCTCAAGATCCTTATCCTCGGCTTCGGCAGCAAATTCAATCCCGTCATCTCCATCGAGGACTACACCGGATTCTTCCTCTCCATTATTCTCGGCCTGGGCGTCAGCTTTGAGCTGCCCATTCTCATCTTCTTCCTCGCCCTCTTCGGCATCGTCAGCCCCCGCTTCCTCTGGAAGAACATCAAGTACGCCATCCTCGCCGTCTTCATCGTCGCAGCCATCATCTGTCCCAGCCCCGATCCCACCACCATGTGCGTCTACGCCATCCCCATGCTGGCGCTCTATGTTCTCGGCATCGGCATTGCCTGGTGGGTCCATCCTTCGCGTCGAAAGAAAAAAGCCCAGGAGGCCGCCGGATGAGTTTGTCCCGGCTTTGGAGGCGGCTCGCGGCACGAAAAGGGGTGCCCCAGGACTCGATTTTGAGACCTGGGATAGCACGCCCCTTGACGATCGTCGCGCTGGCTCTCGCTCCCCTTGCCCTCTCCGCCCAGCAACATTTCGACGGCAACCGAGCCTATGATTACGCTCGCGAATTCGCCGCCATTGGTCCGCGCTGGCCCACCAGCCCCGGCCACGTCAAAGCGCAGGAGTTCCTCCGCGCGCATTTTCTCGAGACTCACGACCAGTTCGAGCAGGACAACTTCACCGCTGACACACCCATCGGTCCCGTCCAGTTCTGCAACTACATCGTGCGCTTCCCAGGGCGCAAGCCCGGCATCATCGTCCTCGGCACGCATTACGAGACCAACTACTGGCTGCGCAACATCAACTTCGTCGGAGCTAACGACGGCGCTTCCACCACCGGCCTGCTCCTCGCCATCGCTGATCGGCTCCGCGCACAGTCTGCGCAATCGCGCGACAAAAAGCTCGACGGCTATTCCGTTTGGCTCGTCTTTTTCGATGGAGAGGAAGCCATTCAAAGCTGGTCGCGTTCCGACTCCACCTACGGCAGCCGTCACCTCGCCGCAAAGTGGGGCCAGGACGGCACTCTCAATCAGATCAAGGCCTTTCTCCTCGCCGACATGATCGGCGACAAAGACCTCGACATCGAGCGCGAGACGAACTCGACCCCATGGCTAATCGCGGTCGTCGCCCAGGCGGCTAAAACACTCGGCTACCAGCACTACTTTTTTCAGCAATCCATGGCTGTCGAAGACGACCATCTGCCTTTCGTCGAGCGCGGCGTTCCCTCCATCGACATCATCGACCTCGACTATGGGCCCAACAACAGCTATCACCACACGGCGCAGGATACGATGGACAAGATCAGCGCACACAGTTTGACCATCGATGGCGATGTTTTCATGGAATCGATTCGTTTGATCGATCAAAGATGAGCTTTCAGCTATCAGCCGTCAGCTCTCAGCGGTTGGTTCGTTGAACCGTCGCTGTGGCTCGTTCGCGCAAGGAAAGAGCTGAAAGCTGATAGCTGAAGGCTGTTAGCTGAACAAGGAGCATTAAGTGTCTCACGCAGAAATCGGCATCATCGGCGGCAGCGGGCTTTACACCATGCCCGGCTTCACCAACATTCACGAAGAGCGCGTTGAAACCCCCTTCGGCTCGCCCTCTGACGTCTTCGTTCTCGGTGAGCTCGAAGGCCGCAAGGTCGCCTTTCTCGCCCGCCACGGCCGCGGCCATCGCATTCTTCCCTCCGAGCTCAACTTCCGTGCCAATATTTACGCCTTCAAGAAACTCGGCGTCGAGCGCATCCTCTCCGTCTCCGCCGTCGGCTCGCTTAAGGAAGAGCACAATCCCACTGACTTTGTCATTCCCGACCAGTTCATCGATCGCACCTTCAACCGCATCGCGACCTTCTTCGGTGACGGCATCGTCGGCCATGTAGCCTTCGGCGATCCTGTTTGTGCGACTGTGGCTCATGCCGCGGCTGCTGCATGCAATGCCGTCAACGTCGTCGGCAAGCTCGGCGGAACCTACGTCTGCATGGAGGGCCCGCAGTTCTCCACCAAGGCCGAATCGAATCTCTATCGCAGTTGGGGCGCCGACGTCATCGGCATGACCAACCTGCAGGAGGCCAAGCTCGCCCGCGAAGCTGAAATCTGCTACGCCACCGTTGCCATGGTCACAGACTACGACTGCTGGCGCGAGGGCCACGACGCCGTGACGATTGAAGAAATCGTTGCCGTGCTGCACAAGAACGCCGACAATGCATGCAAGGTGGTGAAGGCCGCGGTCGCCGCCATGCCACCCACATCGGAAGTCGCCCGAACCTGCGCCTGCGCCTCGGCCGCAAAGTTCGCCGTCCTCACCGCGCCCGATGCAATCCCGCAATCCGTCAAAGACCGCCTCAAACTGCTTTTCGGCAAATATCATGGCTGGTAAACTACAAAGCCGGACAGACAACGCCATGACTGCGACAGCACAACCCGCACCGCTGACCGATCAGGAGCTCGCCGCGAGTTTGGCAAAGCTATGGCCGCATCGTGAGCACGAGGCGCCCTCTTTCAGTGGCATATTCTGCAAAGTGGGTCTGCATCGCTGGCGTTCCCTCGATACGTCCCAAATCGTGCCGCAAAAAAACGTGCGGTTTTGCTTCTGGTGCTCAGTAGTAAAGATCGACGGAAGCATCTATACGCCCTGAGCAGCGCGCTGACTCGCCGACTCGCTGACTTGCTATTACCACAACTCTCGTCCAAGACCAGGAGAAAAATGTCCATCACCGTCGTCGGTAGCGTCGCATTCGACACCGTAGAAACTCCGGCAGGCCGCAGCGAACGCAGCCTCGCCGGAGCGGCGACCTACTTCTCGCTTTCCGCCAGCTTCTTCACCGATATTCGCGTCATCGCCGTCGTGGGCGAGGACTTCGGCCCCGCCGAGCAGGCCGTCTTCGACGCGCACAAAATCGACACGCGCGGCATCGAGCGCGCTCCTGGCAAGAGCTTCTTCTGGCAGGGCTCCTATCTCGACAACATCAACGAAGCCAAGACCCTCCGCACCGATCTCAACGTCTTCGCCGGCTTCGAACCGAAAATTCCCGCCGCCTACGCCGACTCGGAATTCCTCTTCCTCGCCAACATCGATCCCGTCCTGCAGCGCCGCGTTCGCGAAGCCATGCCGGGCGTCAAACTCGTCGCCGGCGATACGATGAACTACTGGATCAAGGACCATCGCCCCGCGCTGCTCGAAGTTCTCAAGGGCCTCGATGTACTGTTGATCAACGACACCGAGGCGCGCATGATCGCCGGCAATAACAACCTGGTTCAGGCCGCGCGCGCTGTCATGGCTCTCGGCCCGCGTTTCCTCGTTATCAAGCACGGCGAGTACGGTGCGACGTTATTCCACAAATCTTCACCAAGAGCTGGAAGCCCGGAGGGCCGCACATTCCGTGCACCCGCAATGCCGCTTGAGCAGGTCATCGATCCCACCGGTGCAGGCGACAGCTTCGCCGGCGGTTTCTTCGGTTATCTCGCTTCGCAGCCCGAGCCCACACCCGGCGCCTTCCGCCGCGCCATGTTCTACGGCTCCGTCATGGGCTCGTTTGCCTGCGAGCGCTTCGGCACCGAGCGCCTGCAGCAGCTAACCCGCGCTGAAATCGACGAGCGCTTTCATGCCTTCCGCGAACTCACGCATCTCGACTGACGCCGGCGTCTCGCAGGCCGAGAGCTGGGCGGTCATCGCCTGCTGCATGGCGGCCTCCATGGCCGCCATTATCTGGAGCTGGCGTCACGATGCCATGCTCAACTATGGCGACGCGGTCGCGCATCTCCACATCGCCCGTCGCGTCTTCGATTCGCGAACGCCGCGCTTCTCGCAGCTCGGCTCGGTATGGCTTCCGCTTCCGCACATTCTTCTCATCCCCTTTGTGCAGAACTATCAGTGGTGGGCCACGGGTCTTGCCGGCGTCATTCCCTCAGCGCTCGCCTACATCGCGGCCTGTGCCGGCATCTATCGCCTCGCCCGCCATTTCGTCTCGCGCTCGGCATCGGCGCTCGCGCTCGCGTTCTTCGCGCTCAATCCCAATTTGCTCTACCTGCAAACCACTGCGATGACCGAGCCGCTCTTCCTCTGCGAGATGATCTGGATCGTCGTCTTCCTCGTCGAGTGGCGCGACGCCCTCAACGCCGAATCGGAATCTGCTGGTCGCAGCCCGCACCTCGGCCCGTCTCGGTCGCCCGGCCGCCTCAGCCCCATCGCCGCTTCCTTTCAGAACTCCCTGCGCGCCGAATCATCGCTCCCGCATCATCGCGGCGCCTGGCTCGGCGATCCCACAGCGCAGCGCTCCGCATCGCGCAGCATTTTCGACACTCCGTCCAGCCGCTTCATGGCTGCGATCGCCGCCGTTCTCGTCGCCGCCATCTTCACGCGCTACGACGGCTGGATCATCGCCTTTCTCGTCTGGTGCGGCATTGGTATCGCCCTTTGGTCGCACCGCCGTCTCGACTCGCCCGCTTTCTGGCTGCTCACTCTTCCCGTAGTCGCAGCGCCGATCTTTTGGTTCGTCTACAACTCCGTCTGTTTCGGCGACTGGCTTTACTTCGCGCGCGGCCCCTATTCTGCGCAGGCCATTGAGCTGCGCACCTCCACGCCCGGTGCCTGGCCGCCGCATCCCGGATGGCACAATCTCTGGGTCTCGCTGCTTTTCTATCTCAAGGTCTCGCAACTTGACTCCATCGCTGCTGCAGCCACCGGAAACAAAGCCGCCAACATCGTCCTTGCGCTCGCAGCCCTCGGTTTCATCGCCGTTTGTCTCGCGCAAAGAGCCCCCGCTGCCCGCCGCATCTTCTCCTGGGTCTTTCTCCTCTGGCTACCCGTTCCGTTCTACGCCTGGTCTGTCGCCTACGGATCGGTGCCCATCTTCTTCCATAACTGGTGGCCCTACACGCTCTACAACACCCGCTATGGCATCGAACTTCTGCCCGCGCTCGCCCTCGGATTCGGCTTCGCTGCCCACTCCGTTCTCCGGTTGCTTCACGCACCGCATCTTCCCCGCATCCTCAGCCGCCTCGCCGCCGGAACGATTGCCAGCGTCCTCGCCTTCACGTTATTCTTTGCGCTCGCCGGGTTCAATTGCGTCGAGCTCCTCCGCAACCGCGCGTTCGTCTACGAAGAAAGCACCAAGAATCTCGAAGCGCGTCTTCCCTACGACGAAGCCATCCCGCCCGTCATTCAGGATCTGCTTTCGCTTCTCCCCCACGCACCCGTGCTCATGAACACGTCCGCTTACCCTGAGATCGTTGCTTACACCGGTATCCCGCTCCGCCAGACCATCAACGAAAGCGATCTTGAAATCTTCCGCGCCGCTCTTGCCGACCCAGCCGGCCACGCTGCCGTCATCGTCTGCTTCCAGGGCGACGACATCGACAACGCAGTACACATGAATCCCCAGAATCTCGCGGTCGCCGCCCATTTCACCGCCAACACGCAGCCTCCCGCCGTGGTGTATTTCTCCACAAAGTGGATGGACCGAAGCCCCTATATGAAGCTTCCTAAGTTGACCGGTCCGCTCTTGAAAGACCTCTCGCCGCCGTCCACCGACGCTGTCCCCGTTTCGCCCAATCATTAGCCGCGAGATCGCCCGTGCCCCATCCTTCGAGCAATTCTGGGCTCGAAGGGTGGGATGACTCGGTCACTCAACAACCCGCCGCACGCAGTGTTAGCATCTGCCTAGAAAGCCTATGACCGTCGCTATCGCTCAGTTCGCGCAGCCGTTCAGCTTTAGCTGGCTCGAGCAAATGAACTTGGTCAATGGCGCTGTCGGCCGTTTGCTTGTCGCCTGTCTCCTCGGCGGCGTCATCGGCCTTGAACGCGAATTCAGCCGCAAGGACGCAGGACTGCGCACGAATCTCCTCATCTGCCTCGGTTCCGCTTTCTTTACCTTGCTCTCACCCGTCATCGCTGGCGAAACCGGCGCAAATCGAGCTCAGATCGCATCCAATATCGTGCAGGGCATCGGCTTCCTTGGCGCCGGACTCATTCTCCACAATCGCAGTCGCGTCAGTGGACTCACCAGTGCCGCCAGCGTCTGGGTGGTTGCTTCCATCGGCATGGCTTGCGGTGCGGGCCTCTACGCCCCAGCCGTGGTCGCCACAGTCATTGTCGTTGTGTCGCTTTTGCTTATCGGCTTTTTTGAGCACCGCGCCAACCTCAAAATTTATCCCATGATTTACGAGGCCCGCGGCCGCGACCAGACGCTCATGCTGCAGACCATTCTCAACGCGATGGACAAAGTGGACCAGCGCCTCACAGGCTTCGAGAGCGACGCGATCGGCGTGTTGCAGCGCGTTACTTTCTCGCTCACTGCAACCAAAAATCGCCACGAACGCATCCATACCAATCTGATTAACCAACCGACCATCGACGCGCTCCTTACCTTCCGCGACCCGGAGGAAGATTGATCCCCTTTACCAAGGCCCATGCCTGCGGCAACGATTTTCTCATCGTCCCCGAAGAAGCAGCGCAATCGGCCGGCGAAGATCTTGGCTTGCTTGCGCGGTGCCTCTGCTCCCGCACCACCGGCGTCGGCGCCGATGGCGTCGAATTCTTTTCATGGACCGGCAAATCCTCCGGGCGCATTCACCTGCGCAACGCCGACGGTTCCGTCGCCGAAATTAGCGGCAACGGTACGCGTTGCGTCGCTGCATGGATGGCCGATGCGCTGAACGCTCAACCTGGTTCATCGCTCACCATCGATACCGATGCCGGCCCGCGGGTCTGCCAGATCAATGCCCGCGACGGGCAAACCGTCGACGTCACCACCGGTATGGGCGTACCCAGATTCACCCCGCACACGCTCAAGCTCATCAGTGGCGCAGATCTCGTCGGCGTCGAAGTCTCTATCGGCAACCCGCACTTCGTCATCCTCGTCGACTCCGCCGACTTCTCCGTCTCCAATCGTTCCTGGACTTCGCTGGGCCAGGAGATCTGCGGGCATCGCGACTTTCCGCAGCAGACCAACGTCGAGTTCGTTCGCGTCATTCACGATCACGAAATCGAAATTCGCATCTTCGAACGCGGGGTCGGCCCCACTTCATCGTCAGGTACCGGCACCTCGGCGTCGGCGACTGCTGTGCTCGCTCTGCGCCGCTGCATTTCGCCAATTCACGTCATCGCCCCCGGCGGCGCACAGACTGTCGCATGGAGCGGTCCCGGTTCCGAACTGTTTCTCACCGGCCCGGCTGCGCTCATTGCCCGTGGAGAAGCGTGGTGAAAAGTCAGGGTCTGCTCAAGCCGCCGGCCGTCGTCAAGGGTTCGGGCTTCAGCATCATTGCGCCTGCCAGCTCAGCAAAGCCCGAGCGCATTGATAGCGGTCGCAACGCTTTGCGCGCGCTGGGCTATCTGCCGGAATTCGGCCGCAACACTCTCGAGCGCGAGCCGCTTTACTTCGCCGGAACTCCCGATCAGCGCCTCGACGACCTGCACGCCGCATTTGCCGACAGCGACACCAGCGCCATCATGGCTCTCCGCGGCGGCTATGGCTCGAATTACCTCCTCGACGATCTCGCCTTCGACGTGATCTCGTCGAACCCCAAGCCCTTCTTCGCATATAGCGATCTCACTGGCATTCAACTTCGCTTGCTCGACGAGCTGGGCCTGCCCGTCTTTCACGGCCCCATGCTTGCTGCCGATTTCTATCGCGAAGACGGTGTCCATCTTCCCAGCTTCAACGCTGCCCTTTCAGGCGAGCCCTACAGTGTCGGTCCGGATGAAGGTCTCCGCCTGCTCAAGCGCGGCTCGGGTCCGAGCGTTGTCGGTGGAACGCTCTATGGCGGCTGTCTCAGCATCATCCTCACCATGCTGGCTACACCGTGGGAGCCGTGCACCGAGGGCGCCTTGCTCTTTCTTGAAGATCTCGCCTGCAAGCCCTACCAGGTTGACCGCATGTTGTGGCAGATGCGGCACGCTCGCAAACTCGAAGGCGTCGCCGGCATCATCTTCGGCGAAATGCTCAACTGCGTCTCGCCCGGCGCGCCGCCCGATCTCCTCGACGACGCCATCCTCTCTGCGCTCGACGGCTTCAAAGGCCCCATCGCCATCGGCCTGCGCAGCGGCCACGTCTCCCGCCAGAACGTCACCCTAACCTTTGGTGTTGAGGCAGAGCTTGTCACCGACGGCGAGCCGCGCCTCAACATCCTCGAACCGGCGGTAGCGCCCTAAGTCGCCACGGCGCCCTGCAACAGTCAGCTTGACCCCCGATTAGCTATATAGCATGATAGATAGCAGAGGTCGTCCGATGGAGAAAACGGCAAAGGCGAGAGTTTTCATGAGCGGAAGAAGCCAGCACGTTACTATCCCGCAGCCATACCGGTTCCGCACGTCGGTTGTGTCCATTCGTCGCGATCCGCGGAGCGGCGACATCGTCCTCTCTGAAGGCCCCGGTTCGTGGAGCGAGGCTTTCGCGGCGCTCGACGCAGCCAATGTGCCCGAAGATTTCCTTTCGGACGTGGAGCGAGGCCGGCGTCCACCCGCGCGCCGACCCGCGCTTGAGGATCTCTTCGCTCAGAAGTCTGTTCCACGCAGAAAGCGCAAATGAACGTCATTTATTTGCTCGACACCAATACCCTGAGCTACATCGCGAAAGGCAGGTCACCGGCTGCAAGGGCGAGACTGCAATCTCTCGGCGAGGGCGATGCCGCGTGTATCTCCTCGATCACCGAAGGGGAACTTCGCTACGGCCTCGCCAGGCGTCCGCAGGCGCACAGGCTCCGCCAGGCAATCGAAGGGTTGCTATTCAAGTTCCGCATTCTTCCCTGGGGCAGCAACGAAGCGCAGGCCTACGGCAATCTTCGGGCGAGGCTTGAAGCAGCTGGCACGATTCTCTCGGAATTGGACCTGCTTATTGCCGCCCACGCGATTGCCGTTGGCGCCGTCCTCGTTACAAACGATAAGGCCCTTGCCCGTATAAAGGACTTGCATGGAACCGTTAACTGGGCAACCGACATCTAGTCGTCCCCGCCACATCCATCTCATCGGCATCTGCGGCACGGCCATGGCCTCGCTCGCCGGGCTCCTTCAGCTCCAGGGCCACCGCATCACCGGATCCGACAAGGCCGCCTATCCTCCCATGAGCGATCTCCTCCGCTCTCTCGGCATCCCGATCCTCGAGCCCTACTCCGAATCGAATCTCGAACCCGCTCCCGATCTCGTCGTCATCGGCAACGCACTCTCCCGCGGCAATCCTGAAATCGAATACGTCCTCGACAAGCGCCATCCCGTCATCTCCATGGCCGAATTGTTGCGCCAGGAGTTTCTCACCGGCCGATCCCCGCTCGTTGTCGCCGGAACCCACGGCAAAACCACCACCACCAGCATGCTCTCCTGGATCTTCCAGGTCGCCTCACGCGAACACCCCGCGCTCGAACCCTCGTTTCTCATCGGCGGCGTCGCTGAAAATTTCGGTTCCAGCTTCCAGCTCCGCCCCACGCGCACTTTCATCGTCGAAGGTGACGAGTACGACACGGTCTTCTACGACAAGGGCCCCAAATTTCTCCACTACTTTCCTGACGCGCTCATTCTCACTCACGTCGAGTACGACCACGCCGATATCTACGCCGATCTTGAAGCCGTCAAGCGCGCCTTCAAGCTTCTCGTCAATCTCGTCCCGCGCCGCGGCCTCATCGTCGCCTACGACGGCAGCTCCAATGTCACAGAGTGCGTCTCCCGCGCCTTCTGCCCGGTCGAACGCTACGGATTCAGCGATTCCGCAAACTGGCAGATTCGCAATCTGCGCTACGACAACGGCCGCATGCATTGGCAGGTTTGCCGCGCGGGGGTCCCATGGGAAGAATTCGATATGCACCTTGCCGGCGAGCACAATGCGCTCAATGCCACTGCAGCCGCTGCGCTCGCCGGTGCGCAAGGCATCGACAAAAAAACCATCCGCACCGCGATCTCCACCTTTAAAAGCGTCAAGCGCCGCCTCGAACTCCGCGCGCAGGTCGCCGGCATCACCCTCATCGAGGATTTTGCGCACCATCCCACGGCCATTCGCGAAACGCTCCGCACACTTCGTTCTGTCTATCCGCATTCGCGTCTCTGGGCCGTTCTCGAGCCGCGCTCCAACACTCTCCGCCGCAAGGTCCTCGCGCCTGATCTCGTTGCCAGCCTCCGCCTCGCCGACCACGTTGTTCTCGCCGGCGTCTACCAGCAGGAGCGCATTCCTGAACCCGAGCGCCTCCATCCCGACGAAGTCGTTCGCGCGCTCAACTCTGAGGGCACTCCCGCCGAAGTCCTGCCCGATGTCAATGCGATCGTCGACTCCATCGCGCCGCGTCTCGCTTCCGGCGACGTCGTTGCCCTTCTCTCCAATGGCGGCTTCGATGGCATCTACGAGAAACTTCCCGCGCGTCTTCACCAGCGCTTTCCCACGGACTCCGCCACGTGACAACCCTGGACGGAAGTCAGTTTTCGAAAGGGATCGACTTCAGAGCTTGTTGAAAAGGCCTCCGGAAGCGGCACGAAGTATCAGGGCGCGAGATTACTCGTGCCGTAGCGGGAACAAAATGAACTCGGGCCTTAGCCCCTGAGGGATATTTTTCGGAACTTCGAACTTCACCAGGAACCATCCGCACAAAATCCCGCATGATCCCGTCGCTCATCTTCGTCATCAACCTGGTGGTGCTCGGCATCCCTTCTGCGATTCTCTTCATTCCCTGGTGTTGGCTCACCGGCAACGTGCGCCCGCTCTATAAGGCCACGCGCTTCATGCTCGCCAGCAGTTGCTGGCTGGCCGGCGTGCGTATCCACGCCGAAGGCCTCGAGAACATTCCACGCGATCGCGCTTGTATCTTCATGTCCAACCACGTTTCGAATCTCGACCCTCCTGTGCTCATCGCACGCATTCCCGGCCGCACCTCGGCCTTCATGAAGCGCTCGCTCATGAATCTCCCCATCCTCGGCACCGGCTTTCGTCAGGGCGAGTTCATCGCTGTCGATCGCACCGGCAGCCGCGACGACGCGCAGCGCAGTGTCGCTGAAGCGCGGCGTGTACTCGCCAGGGGCACGCACATCACGACATTCGTCGAAGGCACACGCTCACCCGACGGCCGCCTGCTGCCCTTCAAGAAAGGCCCGTTCTTCCTCGCGATGGAGTCCGGCGCTCCCTGCATTCCCGTCTCCATCCACGGAACGGAAAAACTCCTTCCCAAAGGCAGCCTGCGCATGCGCCCGGGCCCGGCATACGTCGTCTTTCACCCGCCCATTGAACCCACGAGTTTTGCCTCGCGCGAGGAGCTCATGAGCGCCGTCCGCACCGCCATCGCTTCGGCCCTCCCTGACTGGATGCACAGCCAGCGAATCGTCGACTGAAAGCCAAACAGCGATCGGGCGTGAAAACAGACTTCCGTGCCCCATCCTTTGTGCGCCTTTCGCACAAAGGGTGGGACACAAGACAATCCCGGGTCTACACCATTCCGAAAATGCTCTGACTCGCAATCGTGCGCGCAGCGCACGCTGACTCGCTCACTTGCTGATTCAAGTGCGATACTTCCCTAGACACTTCCTTTTATTCACTGCATGCTCGTCTCGCTCTTCGTCTTCGTCATCATCGTCGTTCTCGCCCTGCCTGCGTCCATTGTCCTCATTCCCTTCACGCTCATCACACGCAATGTCGGCCCCCTCTACGCGACTGGCTGTTTCATTGCCACCCTCGCCATTCGCGCAGCCGGTATCCGCATTGTCGTCGAAGGCCGCGAACATATCCCGGCTGGCCGGGCTTGCATCTTCATGGCCAATCACGTTTCCAATCTCGACCCGCCAGCGCTGCTTCCCAACCTCCCCGGACGCACCTCGATCTTCCTCAAGCGTCCGCTCATGAAGATTCCCATCCTCGGCTACGCCTTTAAACTGGCCAGTTTCATTCCCGTCGATCGTGACGGCCAGGTGGAAACCGCGCAACTTGCCGTCGCCGACGCGCGAAGTGTGCTCTCCAGTGGCCTGCACATCACCACCTTTGTTGAAGGCATGCGCTCGCCCGACGGCCGCATGCTGCCCTTCAAAAAGGGTCCGTTTTACCTGGCGAAAGAGTCCGGAGCGCTGTGCGTTCCAGTGTCAATTTACGGAACGGAAAAGATCCTGCCCTGGGGCAGCACGCGCATTCACCCCGGCATCGCACACGTCGTCTTCCACGAACCCATCGATCCAACGGCCTACGCGACTCGCGACGAACTCTCCGATGCAGTCCGCGCAGCAATTGCTTCCAGCCTTCCCGATTGGATGCGAGGCTAGCGCTTTTGGCGTTCGGATCAGTCCGGTTCTGTGAACTGTGAACTTAGAACTGCGAACTGAATTACGGCTGCACAATCGCGTTGTAACCGTCGTTCAGCAGCTTCATTCGCCACTGGTTCGCTTCGTCCCTCGTCGGGAACGGTCCGATGCGCACGTGAATCAGCCCGTCCTCCGGATCGCGATGCGAAACCACCGGGTAGCCGCGCCGCCGCAGGGCATTCGTCAACACGCCTGCATCCTCATCGTTCTTCACCGCAGCCACCTGCACCATCAGCGAATTCGCTGACGGCGTCGCCGGGCGCGCGTTTGCTGCCGCCGGTGCCTGTGTACTTTCTGGTCCACTCCCGCCCAGTGCCGGTCTCACTTGCGGCTGCGTGGGCGCGGCGGCGGCCGGCGCATTCGCCGGAGCTGCGCCCTGCGCGGAGCTCGCCGCAGCGGCCTCCGGAATTTCGCTGCCATTGGCCCCGGGCGGAGCGCTTTCGTTTGTCGGCGGTGGAGGTACCGGCGCCTGTTCGTTAGCCGACGGCTTTGGCACCGATCCGCTTCCCTGCAGCGGCTCCTGATCCGGCGCGTTGGGTTGCGCCGTGCTGGTCGCCGATGGCCCCGCACTCGCGCGCCCGCTGTGCCCCACCATGTATCCCAGCCCGAAGCATACTCCGCAAATCGCCAGCAGCCCCAGGCCCATCCCCAGCAAAGCGCCCCAGCTGAGTGTTACCTCGGCGTCAGGCCGCGCTCGCTCAAATTCTGGCTCTTCGTCTTCGTCGAAATACCGCGCCATGCACCGCCTATTGAACTGCTTGAATCAAGAATCGGCTCCGCTGGTCTTACCGCGGTTGCCCAACTGTCGTGAAGAACCTATTAGCTAACGGCCAAGAGCTAACAGCGTGCTTCTCTACGGCTTCTCTGCCGGCTTCATTTGCGCCGAAAACTTGTTCAACAGCGACATCAGTTCCATGGGCAGCGGGAATACGATGGTCGTGTTCTTCTCTACGCCGATCTCGGTCAGAGTCTGCAGGTAGCGCAACTGCAGCGTCATGGGCTGCGTCGCCAGCAGTGCCGCCGCATCCACCAGCTTTTGCGCGGCATTGAATTCGCCCTCGGCATGAATGATCTTCGAGCGGCGTTCGCGTTCCGCCTCGGCCTGCTTGGCCATGGCGCGCGTCATCGTCTCCGGCAGGTCCACCTGCTTCACTTCCACTGAAGTCACCTTCACTCCGAAAGGCTCCGTGCGCTGGTCGATGATCGATTGAATCCTCAAATTCAACTGGTCGCGATGGCTGAGCAGCGTGTCCAGTTCCACCTCGCCCAGCACCGAGCGCAGCGTGGTCTGCGCAAACTGCGAAGTCTGGTACACATAGTTGGCCACTTTGATGGCTGCGTCATTCGGGGCGACCACGTAGAGCGTCACCACCGCATTCACTTTGATCGTCACGTTGTCGCGGGTGATCACATCCTGCGGCGGAACTTCCAGCACCTCCTGCCGCAGGCTGATGCGCACCATCTGGTCAATCGGCCGGAAGACGAGAATGATTCCCGGGCCCTTCGGCTGCGGCAATGCGCGCCCCAGCCTGAAGATCACGCCGCGCTCGTATTCGCGCAGGATCTTGATCGAATTCAGCAAGTAGAGAACAACGATAGCAATTACAACCAGAAACGGAATGGAAATCGCGTCCATGAAACAGTCCTTTCCTTACCCACGACGGATTGTACTCCAACGTTTTCTCGGCGCGATGTCTAGGATTGATCGAACCCTGTTCCATCCTTTTCACGGCCTCATCATGGAAAGGCATGGGAGAGCGGATACCTCGCCAATCCTACCGAACCGGCTGGCCCGGCTAGCCCGGCTAACTTGTCCACCGCGGCGGACCGGCTTGCCGTGCCCCATCCTTTCCACTGTTTCATCGTGGAAAGGGTGGGACAGCGAATACCTCGCCAATCCTACCGAACCGGCTAGCCCGGCTAACTTGCCAACCTGCTGGCTTGCTGACTCGCTGCCATCACCGGTTCAACGCGCAGCAGCATCTGCTCATGCCCCACCACGCGCAGCGCCGTTCCCGCAGCCACCGGCGCGTTCGCCACGGCCCGCCAGATCTCGCCTTCCACCAGCACATGTCCTTCCGGCGCCAGGGCCTCCATCGCAGTCGCCGTGGAGCCGATCATCGCATCCACGCCAAGCCGCGATTTACGCATTCGCGCGCGCACCGCCAGCCTCACCAGGAATACCGTGATCGCTCCAAACGCCACGCTGATGCAGATGGCCATCAACGGACTCACGTTCATCTCCGGCACCGGCGCAGCCACCAGCGTCAGCATGCCGAACGCGAGGCACACAATGCCGGCAACTGCCAGCGCGCCGTGCCCGCCAACCTTCGCCTCCAGCACCAGCAGCACCATCGCAGCCAGCAGCAGCAACACGGCCGTGTAGCGAATCGGCAGCAGGTTCAGCGCAAATACCGCCAGCAGCACCATCAGCGTGCCCAGTGTTCCCGGCACGATCGTACCCGGCGAGTTAAACTCGAGGTAAATCAGCAGTGCCCCGCCAATCAGAAAAAGCAGCGCGAGATTTGGGTTCACCAGCCAGCCCAGCACCTCTTCGCGCAGCGTCGGCTTCACCACCACGATCTTTGCGCCCGCTACGTGCAGCGTAGTCGTGCTGCCGTTCATGCGCGTGATCTGCTTGCCGTCAAGATCTTTCAGCAGATCGTTCTCGTTGTTCGCGATCAGGTCGATCAGGTGCTGGTTCAGCGCTTCATCGGCGGTATACGAGTGCGACGACTTTACCGCCTCTATCGCAGCATCCACGTTGCGTCCACGCGTCTTCACATACGAGCGCAGAAACGCCTCTGCGTCATTCTCGATCTTCTGGCTCATCGTCGCGTCGGGCTGTCCGCCAAACTCCAGCACCGGATGCGCCGCGCCCGCATTCGTTCCGGGGGCCATCGCCGCCACGTCCGCCGACTCCAGAAGAAAGAATCCCGCCGATCCCGCGCGCGCTCCCGCCGGAGCCACATACACAATCACCGGAACTCTCGATTCAAGAATCGCCCCTGCCATGGTGCGCATTGAGTCGAGCAAACCACCGGGCGTATCCATCACGATCAACAACGCCTGCGCCCCATCCGAGTTCGCGCGCGCCAGGGCTCGCAGCAACTCATCTGACGTCACCGGCTGAATCGTGTCATCCAGCACCAGTTTGTCGACCAGCGGCTGCGCAGGTGCCGGTTGATCCGCAATCGCTGCCCGGCCGCCGATCATTCCAACCCCGGCCAACAGGATCGTCACCACGAGCCCAGGCGAAAACCGCCTCCGATCGAATCGCTGTCTCATGGCTCACCCCTTTCCAATCCCTATACGCCTGTCCCCGCACGAACACACTGACACTGATCACTGTTCACTGGGTTTTCTTCGCCGCAATCTCCCGCAGAATCTCCTGCGCGCCGCGGTTCGCCGGATCCAGCTTGATCGCATCTTCCGCTTCTATGTTCGCGTCGTTCAGTGATCCGGCAGCAAAATCAACCTGTGCCAGTACAACGTACGCATCGGCTGAGGGTGCCAGTTCCAGCGCCTGGTGTGCCTCTCTGCGCGCCGCCTCCGCGTCCCCGCTCCGCCGGCGCACCTCTGCCAGACCTGCGTGCCCCTGCGCACTCTGCGCGTCCGCTGTCACTGCATCCTGGTAAAGCCGTTCAGCTTCCAGCAGAAGCCCGCGATCCAGATATCCTTTCGCCTGCGCGCACAGCGTCTGCGCCCGCTCGCGTGGCCCCAGCGCCGCCAGCCGTCCCGCATTCATCTCGTCCAGCATCGCTGCAGCCTGCTTGAACGCCGCCGCATTGAAGCTGCGCTCGATTCGCTCCAGCGGATCGGCGCTCGCGTCGGCTCCGGGCGCGCCTTTCCACGCCTCTTCCAGCGTCTGCGCCTCCGTGTCATTCGGCCGCAGCTTCAAACACTGCGCCAGTTCGTTCTCCGCGCCGGCCGTGTTTCCGTGCCGCTTCAGGCTTACCGCCAGATTGAAGTGATAATCCGCTTCGTTCGGATCCGCCGCCGCTGCCTGGATGTACAACGATGTTCCGTCCTTGCCCTGCCGGCTCAGTGATACTCCCTCGTTGTTCACCACCTCCGCCAGCGGAAGCACAAGCGCGACATCGGCAAACGCCTCCTGCGCATGCCCGTAGTCGCCCTGAAACGTCAGCGAAAGCCCGCGATAGAATCCTGCTTCTAACCCGTCCGGCCCGTTGCGATCCACTTTGGCAAACGCTGCTGCCGCTTCCTGATACTGCTGCCCATTAAATTCCTCGCGTCCCAGCGCCATCCACGCCTCGCCAAACGCGGGGCTCAGCTTGACGGCGTCCTGCAAGTGCCTGAGCCGCTCCGCCTGGTCTGGCTCTGTGATGCCGCGAATGTACTGTTCGAACGCAGTCAGCGGTACGCCATTTCCTTCCGCCGCAAACGTTCCTTCCGCGACGTTGAATGTGGGATCGAGTTGCCGCGTCAGCTTCCACGCCAGGTCGCCGAAGACAGCCACCAGGCTCCGCATCTCGCCTCGCGCGCTCGCCATCGGCAGCATCCGCAGGTTCGGCACATCCACCAGAGATGCTTCTGCCACAATTCCCGTGCCGTCGGTTGTGTAGCTGCCCACCACAATCGAATCGGCATCCAGCGTCTGTGCCAGCTTCAGCGCGCTCGCCCGCGACGGCTGAAATCCCTGCGGCAGGCCAAGGTGGTCCAGCGCATACACCCGATCAGCGCGGCTCGTCGGCTCAAATCCCGCTGAGGCGAATCGCGCGCTCAGCACTTCCGCCGCCGCCTCGCGAATCCATTCGAGGCTCGGCTGGCCCGTCCGGTTATCAAAAGGAAGTACCAGCAGCACGCGCCCATGGCCGCCGCCGTGCGCGTCATCAGTCGTTGCGCTGTCTGCGCCCGACTGTCCTCGCGCTCCCGCGGCAAGCAACAAAACAACAATCGCCAACGCCCAGGCAGCGCGCTTCCGCACCGCCCGCCATCGCCATGAAAATGTGCTCGTCACTACAGGAAAATTATAGGCTTTGCGCCGTTCGCTCGTGACTCTGGTCTCGCTGGCACATCTCGCCCATCCGAAATCGCTTTGGCCCGGGCAACCTCGCCGTTATCATCAAACTCATGACACCGCTCACGCCGCCTCCAAGGCTCAAGCCATTCTGGCGTGCCCTCGTCGAGGTCACTTTTATCATCTTTCTCTTCTATTCCAATCTCCTCATGGGCGAGTTCACCGGCGTCAATGGGCAAGGGAAGTCGCTCGCGTTCGCGCTCCAGGACATCGTCACGCCTGCCAACTTCACCATCGCCGTAATCAGCGCCTGCATCGGCTACGCGATCTTCGAATATCTCCGCAAAAAATTCTAGAGCCCGCCGGGAATCTTCGCTCTTGCGAAAACTCCCAACGGGCTCCTGCAACTGAGAACCGTGAACTACGAACTGTGAACTGTCTTTTTCAATCTGCGTAGGCCGCTTCTTCCACCTTTACTGTTTCCGGCAGCCGCTCCGGATAGTACGCGCTTCGCGTGTACTGCTTCACCATGCGGTTGGTATTGAAATAGGACCCGTTGAATGCCAGCGTGGTCCGCATCAGCCGCGCCCACTTCTCCTGCGAATCCCGATAAAGCGGCGCCACTTCG
Source organism: uncultured Acidobacteriaceae bacterium (assembly GCA_963834565.1). GTDB lineage: Bacteria > Acidobacteriota > Terriglobia > Terriglobales > Acidobacteriaceae > Telmatobacter. The sequence continues at coordinate 1,071,338 of CAWICF010000001.1, forward strand.
TTTTCGAGCTTCGTATAGAGTGAGTTCGCTTCTTCCGCGTCGTTCGCGCCGTCGTCGATCGCCCAGCCGGTCACGCCTTCAATGCAGCCCTCAATCCACCAGCCATCCAGAATCGACAGGCTCGGAACTCCGTTCAACGCCGCCTTCATCCCGCTCGTACCCGACGCTTCATACGGCCGCCGCGGATTGTTCACCCACACATCCACGCCCGCCGTCAGCAGCGCGCCCAGGTCCCACGCGTAGTTTTCCAGATACACAATGCGCAGTTCGCTCTTGGCAAACTTCGCTGCCTCAGCCACCACTTGCTGGATCAGCGCCTTGCCCGGCTCGTCCTGCGGGTGTGCTTTGCCGGCGTACAGAATCTGCAATCCACCAGTCTGTTCCGCGATCCTTCTCAGCCGTTCAGGATCGGTAAAGAGTAGGGTCGCCCGTTTGTAGGTCGCCACGCGCCGCGCAAATCCCAGCGTCAGCACCTTCGGGCTCAGCACCAGTCCCGTCCGCGATCCTACTTCGGCCAGCAGCTCTTCCTTGGCCCGCGCATGCGCCTTCAGAATCGCCTGCTCCGGCAGGTCGATCGCCGAACGCAGCACGAGATTGTCGCGCCGCCATGCAGGAATATGCTCGTCCAGCATCTGCTGCATCGGCTCACTCATCCACGTCGGCGCGTGCACGCCGTTCGTGATCGTGTCGATGGTGAACTCCGGAAACATTTGCCGTGAAACCTTGCCGTGCTGCATCGCTACGCCGTTCGCGTAGCGCGAAAACCTCAGCGCCAGCAGCGTCATATTCAGCAACCCGTCGCGGAAGCACCCCAATCGCTCCAGCCGCGCTGTCCGCTCGCTGCCCAAAATGCGAATCGCCTGCTCCGTCGAGAACCGGTCATGTCCGGCCGGCACCGGCGTGTGCGTCGTAAATACGCATCTCCGCTTCACCTGTTCCACGTCTACTTGGGTCGGATCGCCCTGCGGCCCTCCGCCCATCTCGCCCTCAAGCAATGCCAGCGTCAGCAGCGCCGCGTGTCCCTCGTTCATGTGGAAGACGTTTACCCGCAGGCCCAACGCTTTGGCCATGCGCACGCCGCCCATTCCCAGCACAATCTCCTGCTGCAGGCGGTAGTTCGTGTCGCCGCCATACAAGTGATCCGTCAGGCCGCGGTCCCAGCCCGAATTCTCTTCAAGATCCGTGTCCAGCAGATAGATCGGCACCACGTGGCCGAAGCACCCTTCCATGTCGTAGCGCCACGCACGCACCGTCACCGTCCGGCCTTCCACGGCCACCGTCACACGCGCTGGCTCTTCCGTGCAATAATCCGCCGGATTCCACGGCTGCACATCCTCGCTCTGCACGCCCGTGCTGTCCAGGTGCTGCTGGAAGTACCCTTTCCGGTGCAGCATGCTGAACGCAACCAGGGGGAGGCTTAAGTCGGCCGCCGAGCGCAGGGTATCCCCGGCCAGCACGCCAAGTCCGCCCGAATACGTCGGCATCGACGGCCTGATCGCAATCTCCATGGAAAAGTAGGCGACATGCCCTGCGCCTGGGATGTTTTCGAAGGAAAATGGTCTATTGGATATCGGTTGCATAGTTTCTATTTCCACGTGAACCCCGGCTCGGAAAGCCAAACTTTAGCCTGCCGGGGAAACACGGTACCCCGCGAAAAGTCTCTATCTCCTCATCGGGGCAAATACCCACCAAGTTTAACAAGGAAACCTGTCGTCACAATGTTGCCGAGTGGTTGCGAAAATGGTTCTTTTGGGTCAGCAATTTACGCTACCTGGTGGCAAACCGGGAAATATTTCCACATTCGTTTAGATGCAGCCGGAAAGCGCCCCATTTCCGCGTTCTTCCACAGTGCGGAATCGCCCCAATTCATTACTTAACTTTCAATGGTTAGTGTCGACCAGGAGTTTCGCGTTTCTTCACGTTGTCTATCCGCCGCAGCCAGCTCCACCAACCCCGCGGCCTTTCTCATTCCAGCCGGTGCGCCCCTCCTGAGGCATGGCAAACGTGAATCTGCGGTACGATCCCGATCTGCTCTGCGTACTTCGCACCCAGCGCCTCGGCAAAAGCCGGCGCCTCAGCCTGTTCAACCAGATTGATCGTGCACCCGCCGAAGCCGCCGCCGGTCAGCCGCGCTCCGATCAGCCCCGGCAAATCCTGAGCCAGCGCAACCATCGCATCGGCTTCAACGCAGCTGCCTTCAAAATCCTTGCTGTAGCTGGTGTGCGCCTCGGCCATCAATCGCCCCAGCGTCTTCATGTCGCCCTTCAACAACGCCTCGCACGCCGCCACCGTGCGCAGGTTCTCGCTGATCACGTGCTTGGCTCGCAGGTAGCTCTTGGGCTCCATCTCGTTGCCCCACTTCGCCAGGTCCTCCAGCGTGCAATCGCGCAAGAACTTCACGCCCGGCCGGTGGCTTGCAATCACCGCGCACGCCGCCTCGCTCTCGCGCCGCCTCGTCGGATAGTCGCCTCCCGCCACCGAGTGCTTCACCATAGTGTTGGCAATCACCAGCGCCACGTGATCCGGAATCGGCGCCAGCTTGAAGCTCAGATCCCGGCAATCCAGCAGCAACGCATGATCTTTTTGTGCGTTGATGCTGATGAACTGGTCCATGATTCCGCAGTTCGATTCGACAAACTCGTTCTCCGCCCGTTGGCACAGCCGCGCCAGCACAGGACCTGAATACGAGTTTTGATAACTTGCGCCCATCAGCCCCAGCACGGCGAAAGCCGTCGCAACTTCCAGCGCTGCCGAACTCGACAGTCCCGATGCCAGCGGCACATCGCTCCAGATGCTCAGGTTGAATCCGGGAATCTTGTGCCCCTCGCCGGCCAGAATCGCCACCACGCCCATCGGGTAGTCAGTCCAGTGCTTCGTGCCTTTCGCCTGCACGCCGTCAAACACCTTCTCCTCGCCCTGGTTCTCTGAGTAGATTGCGATCTTCCCATCGCTTCGCGGCGAAATCCCCGCCAGCGTCGCGAAGTTAATCGCCGCCGGCATCACAAACCCCTCGGCGTAATCGGTGTGCTCGCCAATCAGGTTCACGCGCCCCGGCCCGACAAAAACCTTGGGCTCCGCACCGAACCGCGCCTTGTGCATCTCACGAAAAGCCTTCGCATCGTGCATAAATCGTCTACCTCGTCCTGAACTACATACTATGAACTACGAACTATGAACTGTCTCTTTGACAACGTTTTCTTTCTAGCGCTCAAAAAGTCCTCAACCAACCTCGTCACACGCCTCGCTCAACCTCTCCCAGATCCTGCCCAACCAAGCCTCGTGTTCCGGCTTCATCAGCACGCTGCGTAAACACGTCACGTATTCCCCGCGCGGCTCATACCCAAACCACGATCCCGGCAATTGTACTAAAGCCAGATGCAAGCCGCGCCGCGCGCACGCATCGAAAACCCTTTGCGCTTCCACTGAACTATTCGAAAGGTCTGCTGCATGCAATGCCCACACCACAATGTCCAGCTGAGGTGGGTGCCCCACATCTCGATTTTGAGATGTGGGAGGGAACTGCCCCAGCCCCACAAACCTCCCATCCGCCCTCAATCTCCGGTCCAACTCCAACGCCGCTCTCCGACCCTTGGCCAGTCCCCGTGCAAACTCGCCGCCCGGCTTCAACGGCAGCAGACGCATCGTTGCCCACAGCGCCACTGCCGCCGCCCCTGCCCGCGAGCACTCCAGGCTGATCTCGCCCAAATGCAACTCGTGCGACGTAAAGTATGTGTACGGCGAATCGTGCTTATAGAATCGCCCCACCGCCGGATCGCGAAACAAGATGCACCCGCACCCGTAAGGCTGAAGCCCATGCTTATGCGGATCGATCACAATCGAGTCGGCCCGTCCAATCGCCGCGTACGCCCGCCTCGCCGGCTCATCCAGCTCTTCCGCAATCAGCCCGAAATATCCGCCGTACGCCCCATCCACATGCACCCGGCAACCATATTTGCCGGCCAGCCCCAGAATCTCCTCGAGCGGATCCACCGCCCCGATCGCCGTCGTCCCCAGCGTCGCGACAATCGTTCCCACATCTCCTTTGCGCAGTTCATCTTCCAGCGCATCCAGCCGCATCCGCCCGCGCTCGTCGGCCGGCACGGCCGTAAACTCAAGCTTCAGAACCGCTGAAATCCTCTGGTGTGTGTAGTGGGCCTGTTCCGACCCGACGATCCTCTTCCTGCCCCTAGTCCCTAGTCCCTCATTCCCTCGTCCCTCGGCGAGCTGTCCCGCCATCCATAGCGCTTCGAGATTCGCAATGGTCCCGCTCGACGTCAGGTGACCCAGATATTCAGTCCAACCGAACATCGCGGCGATCTCCCTCACCGCTTCCACTTCCATCGCCGAACTCGCCCGACCGCCGTCCAGCGCGTGATTGTTGGGATTGATCTTCATCGCCAGGGCATAGGCCGCCCTCGCCACCGGATGCGGCGGCTTCAGCATCTGTCCAGCGTAAAGTGGATGAAAATACGGGTAGTTATCGCCCAGCCGGCGCGCCGTCTCGCCCAAAATGCCAGCCATCGCTTGTGGGTCAGCAGCCCATTCCGGTTCGTAGTCCGACAGCGCCCCGAATTCCCGTTCCAGCTCCTCGGTGGCCCGGGTCAGTAGCTCAGGTACAGGATCCTTAGGCATAGCGATTGAACGACCTCTCACCTTACCACAGGTCGCCGTGCACCGCTAAAGTACATCCAAAGAATGGGTTACGACAACCAACACCAAAGGGTGAGATAAGACACAAAAATCCTGCGTGGTTTATTTGACGGGAATGATACACTGTTGTCAGCGTTAGTAGAACCGGGCGTGAGCAGTAACTCGCCCAACCAAGCAAGATTCTGCCAGTGGTCGCTCCGATTCATCAAGCGCAATTCAATCCAGGAAATACACACCAGTATGGAACAAGGTACCGTGAAGTGGTTCAATGATGCGAAGGGCTTCGGCTTCATCTCGCGTCAGAATGGCGAAGATGTTTTCGTGCACTACTCAGCAATCAACACAAGTGGTTTCAAGAGCTTGCAGGAAGGCCAGGCCGTCCAGTTTAACGTCGTAAAGGGTCCCAAGGGCTGGCAGGCTGCTGACGTTCAGCCTCTCTAAAACCCAACAGCCGGATTCGGGCAGAATCTAGCAGAAGATCCAGAAGGGCTGGGTAAGCTCCTCTCAACCCGGGAGGAGATCCAGCCCTTTTGTGTTTTTGCAGGCTTGTCGAATCACACGAGCTGCGACGATGCCAATTCCGCCGGCTATCGCAACGACGCCCAGTCTCTAACCCCGCCAACACCGCTCACTCCACTCGACTTCATCTCGCAGTCAAACTATTCTCATTGAAAGGGCTGCCCAACCTGACGAGCGCGGCCTGAACGGATTCCATACCTCATGAGCACGCCGCAGATTGCCATCCACCTGCCTGACGGATCCATACGCGAAGTTCCCTCCGGCACGACGCCCCTCGAAATTGCCAACTCCATCTCGCCGCGCCTCGCCGCTGCATCCGTCGTCGCCCGACTCACTCCCGTCGCCACCAATGCCGACCAAAAGTCCGCCCGCGACGGCCAGTCGGACGGCCACACGGCCTCGAGCGAGGAGCCGGCCGAAGCCTCCATGTACTCCGCCGAGGATGCCTCCGCGCCTCGTCTCGTCGATCTCTCCGCGCCGCTCACCGAAGATGTGAAGCTGGAACTGATCAAAGAGAACGATCCCGACGCGCTCAAGGTCGTGCGCCACTCCGCCGCGCACGTCCTCGCCACCGCCGTCCTCGAACTCTTCCCTGAAACCAAGCTCGGCCACGGTCCGGCAACTGACTCCGGTTTCTTTTACGACTTCTATCGCGAAAAGCCGTTCACGCCTGAAGACCTCGCCGCCATCGAAAAGAAAATGGCCGAAGTCGTTGCGCGCGACGAGAAATTCGTGCGCGAGTACGAGCCCCGCGAAAAAGCTCTCGCCGAATTTCAGAAAGACGGCGACTTCATGAAGACGCACTTCGTCACCAAATTCACCGCGCCCGGCTCCGAGGTCAGCTTCTATCGCAACGGCAAATTCGTCGATTTCTGCCGCGGTCCCCACGTGCCGTCCACCGGCCGCGTCAAGGCATTCAAGGTCGGCCCGCTCGCTGGCGCATATTGGCTCGGCGACGAGAAAAATCCGCAGCTCCAGCGCATCTACGGCACTGCATTCTTCTCACAAAAAGACCTCGACGCCCACTTCGCACGCCTTGAAGAAGCTGCGCGCCGCGACCACCGCGTCCTCGGCAAACAGCTCGATCTCTTCAGCATTCAAGAGCTCGCCGGCCCTGGACTCATCTTCTGGCATCCCAAGGGCGCCATCGTCCGCAAGGTGATGGAAGACTGGATGCGCGAAGAGTGTCTCCGCCGCGGTTACCAGCTTGTCTATACCCCGCATGTCATGCGCGCCAACCTCTGGCAGGTCTCAGGCCACACCGGCGTCTACGCAAAAAACATGTTCACGCCGATGGAGCTTGACGACGCTGAATATCGCCTCAAGCCCATGAACTGCCCGGGCCACATCCTCATCTACAAGGACTCGCCCAAGAGTTACCGCGACCTGCCCGCCCGCTACGCCGAGTTCGGCAACGTCTATCGCTACGAGCGCTCCGGAACCATGCAGGGCCTGCTGCGCGTCCGCGGCTTCACGCAGGATGACGCGCACATCTTCTGCACGCCCGGGCAGATTGAGGGTGAAGTCATCGCCTGCCTCGACTTTGCCGAGGCCGTGCTAAAGACCTTCGGCTTCAAGGAGTATCGCGTTGAGCTGTCGACGCGCGATCCGCAAAAGAGTGGCGAATTCATGGGCACAGAGGAGAACTGGTCGCACGCGGAAGGTGCGCTCAAGAAGGTGCTCACCGATCGCGGCCTCACCTTCAGAACATTTCCCGGCGAAGCCGCATTCTACGGCCCCAAGATCGACATCAAGCTTGTCGACGCTCTTGGTCGCTTGTGGCAGCTCTCCACCGTGCAGTTTGACTTCAACCTTCCCGCGCGCTTCGAACTCGAGTACGTCGGCGAAGACGGCGCGCGCCATCAGCCCGTCATGGTTCACCGCGCGCTCTTCGGATCGGTCGAGCGATTCTTCGGCGTGCTCATCGAGCACTATGCCGGAGCTTTCCCGCTCTGGCTCGCACCCGTGCAGGTCGGCCTCGTGCCCATCAGCGAAAAGCACACCGCCTACGCGAGCAAGGTCGAAGCCGCGCTCAAGACCGCCGGCCTCAGGGTCGAAACCGATGCACGCAACGAAAAGATGAACTCCAAGATTCGCGACTTCGCGTTGCAGAAGACGCCCTACATCCTCGTCTTCGGAGACAAGGAGGAATCTGCCGGCGCAGTCAACGTGCGCACGCGCGGCAAGGCCGAGCAAGGCTCGATGCCGCTCGACGACTTCATCGCCAAAGCCAAAGATTTGGTCGCCAAGAAGTCGACAGAACTATAGCAACGAGATTCCGATTCGGACCAAGCAGGGTAGAACCGTTCGTAGTCAAATTGATGGTAAAGTCTTTCTATCGTTCCGTGAGAATATGGACAGCCCGCTCCCGTTCTTTTATTACGACATTCTCTCAAGGATTGTGCCAGGCGCGGCCACCTTGGCGGTCCTATGGAACGTGAACGGATTTGCGCCGATTGCATGGCTTCATTAGTTCGTCGGACAAGCGAGTCCCGAGAGCTGGGAGAAGCTTCTGATTCCCGTTGTTCTCACAGGCATCGCCTATGTAATCGGCGCGGTGTTTGAGGTTTTAGATTATTTCCCGGACTTTGGCAAATTTCAAGGAATGAAATGGGTATCTGAACTTGTTGATGCGAAGGCATTCAAGTGGGCATTGGAACGCTTCGGCCAAGGCAGCGAGATGAGACGCCTCGCAGCGTCGAAGGACAAATCTGATGAAAATGAGCTCAGGAAGCGCAGAGACGCTTTATGGCATAAGCTTATGTACCAAGCCGGCACTGACGAAAAAACCGTAAACCAAGCTTTCGCCCACTGTCACAGATTTCAAGCCGAACAGAAAATGTTCATGCATCTTCTCTACCCCACGCTGATATTTGAATTCGTCTCGCTCAAAGATTGGTTATTAGGGTTCCAGGGTCCAATCGGATTAGCTGCCCTTTTACTTTTTTCTTTCTGCTGCTTTTCGCGAAGCAAAAGGCGCTGGATACAAGTCATAGAGTTTTCGAAGTTCGACCATCTATAAGTGCACCCTTGCAACGCGTTCCGGACCGAGTCGAACGCCCGCCCTGAGCTAACGGCGCGTTTCGTGGAGCCAGGGCGTGGACGCTGACTCGCTGCTCACGCGTTGATCTGCAACCCCTCCACCGCGCCGTACCCATCCAGCATCGCTTCGCTCAGCGTGGGGTGCGCGTGGATCGTGTACATCATCTCTTCGACGGTGCCTTCCAGTTCCATCACAGCGACCGCCTCGGAAATCAGCTCCGTCGCCTGCGGCCCGATAATGTGTACGCCGAGGATCTCTCCATACTTCGCATCGGCAACCACCTTCACAAAACCGTCGTGGCTGTCCACGATCGTCGCCTTCGAGTTGCCGGCAAAGGGAAACTTGCCCACCTTCACCTCGTGGCCCTTTTCCTTCGCCTGCGCCTCGGTCAATCCCGCGCTGCCGATCTGCGGCTCGGTATACGTGCAGCTCGGAATCCGATCCTTCCGCACCGCCCGGAATTTCTTCCCGGCAATCTTCGCCATCGCCACATTCCCGCTCATCGCGCCAACGTGCGCCAGTTGCGGCAGCCCGAAAACAATATCGCCGACGGCAAAGACGCCCGGCTCCGCGGTCTCCTGCACCTCATTCACCTTCACTGATCCGCGTTCCAGTTCGACCTTCGTTTTTTCCAGACCAATGTCCTTCGTCAGCGGCCCGCGTCCCACCGCCACCAGCACCTTCTCGGCTTCTTTCACCTGCGCGTTTCCATTTGCATCCGTGTAACTCACCCTTACGCCCGCATCCGTCTTCTCCACCTTCTCTACCTTCGCGCCTGTGCTCGTCTCGATGCCGCGCTTGCGGAAGACGCGCGCCAGCTCCTTTGAAATCTCCTCATCTTCCACTGGAACCATGCGCGGCAGAAACTCCAGGATCGTCACCTCGCTCCCGAAGCTGCGGAAGATCGATGCAAACTCCACGCCCACCGCGCCCGCGCCAATCACCACCAGCGACTTGGGCGGCGCACTGATGTCGAGAATCTCGATGTTCGTCAGGATCCGATCGTCCGCCTTCAATCCCGGCAGCAGCTTCGCCTCCGACCCCGTCGCCAGAATCACATTCTTCGCCTTTACCTGGCTCTTCACGCCCTTCGCATCCACGTCGACGGTATGAATTCCACCCTGCGCCGGCCCGGTCAATCGTCCAAAACCGGAAATCACTGCGATCTTGTGTTTCTTCATCAGGAATTCGAGGCCCTTCACGTGCTTCGCGATTACGGCGTTCTTCCTCGCCAGCACCGCGGCCCAGTCCAGCGACCTCGCCTCAACGCCCTTGATCCCAAACTCGTCGGCTTCCTTCAGGTAGTCCCACAGCTCGGCGTTAAACAGCAGCGACTTGGTGGGAATGCAGCCCACATGCAGGCACGTGCCGCCCAGCTTCGGGCTCGCGTCGATCAACGCCACCTTCAGTCCGTACTCCGCGCCGCGAATCGCCGCCGTGTACCCTGCCGGTCCGCCGCCGATCACTGCCACGTCATAAATCGTCTCTGCATTCGTATCTGGCAAAGGAAACTCCGTTCCGCTCTTGGCTTCCCCAAGAATTGGGGTGCCCCCGGTCTCGCTTTTGAGACCGGGGATGACACTAACTTCAACTCGGTCAGTTTAAATTGCTACGCTCTCGAAACGGTTCCTTCGCGATCATCTCCGTCGCCACCCGCACTGTCTCCGCCTCATCCCCCAACCCCGCAATCCAGTTCACGTCCGGCTCCCGCCGAAACCACGTCATCTGCCGCTTCGCATAATTACGATGTCCCTGCTGAGCCGCGGCGATCCCTGCCTCCAAACTAAGGGTCCCCGCCAGGACGGCCAGTCCCTGCTTATACCCCAGCGAGTCCAGCGCCTTCACCTCGCCGTACTGCGCCAGCAATCCGCGCGTTTCCTCCACCAGCCCCGCGGCAAACATCGCCGCGCAGCGCGCGTTGATCCGCTCATACAATATCTCCCGCGGCGGATTCAATCCGATCCGCAGCAGCCGAAATCCGCTCAGCGGATCGCGCCCCGTCACTTCAGACATCGGCCTCCGCGCCGCCACGCACACCTCAATCGCACGAATCACCTTCGCCGTGTCGTTCGCATGAATCCGTTCCGCCGACGCCGGATCCAATCGCTTTAGCATCCGATGCAGCCAACCGCTTCCATGCTTCCGCAAACTCAGTCGCAGCCGCGCACGCAATTCATCCTGCCGTGCCGGCCCGGCGAACAATCCCTCGGTCAGTGCCCGCAAGTAGAGTCCTGTTCCTCCGGTCACAATCGGCACGCGCTCGCGCGCCGCAATCTCCTTGAGCGCCGCCCGCGCCAGCCGGCCGTACTCACCCGCCGTGAATGCGACATCAGGCGTCGTCACATCGATCAGATGATGCGGAACCCGAGCCCGCTCCTCATGCGTCGGTTTCGCCGTGCCCAGTTCCATGCCTCGATACACCGCTACCGAGTCGCAGCTCACAATCTCGCCGCTAAAGCGCTCCGCCAGCTCAAGAGAAAGCGCCGTCTTCCCGCTCCCCGTCGGCCCCAGCAGAATCACCACGAGAGGCAACGACTCAGGTTTCAGATTGCTCGTTCCAGAAATGCTCTCCTCCAGAAGGTTCGCCGTTCGCGCAGGACCTACCATCGCCACCAGCCCGCAGGGAAGATCCACTTCGGATTGGTGTGCCAGAGCCACCACGCGCAGATCGCCGCCGCAAGAATCAGTAGCCCGAACACCTGGTTGCGCCGGAACGCGCGCTGCTGTTCCGCACGCTTCGCGCGTTCGGCTTCCAGCTCCGCATACGGCTTGATCCGCGTTTCAACCATTGTCCTTCTCTCAAAAACTCAGGTACGAGCCAATCTCCCGCGCTTTCCGCCTCAGTATAGGAGAATGCACGCGCGCCGCGTTTGACTTCCCCCACCCCCATTGCTGACCATAGCCTTTCGGGTTCCAAGCATCCCGAGTGAAAGTTGGCTTCATGAAAGTCCTCATCCTCGGCTCCGGCGGCCGCGAACATGCTCTCGCCTGGGCTGTGAAGCGCAGTCCTCGTGTCACTGAAGTCGTTTGCGCCCCCGGCAATGGAGGCATGGCACAGATTGCCCGCTGCCTGCCTCTCAATCTCAAAGACGTCGACGCCATGGTCCGCCTCGCCGAGTCTGAGCGCCCCGACCTCACCATCGTCGGTCCCGAGTTGCCGCTCTCCCTCGGCGTAGTCGACTCGTTCCAGGAGCGCGGCCTGCGCGTCTTTGGCCCCACGCGAGCCGCAGCCATGCTCGAAACCAGCAAGGGTTTCGCTAAGCGTTTTCTCCAGCGTCACAGCATCCCCACTGCGAATTACGCCGTCTGCACCTCCGCGGCTGAAGTCGTCAAAGCCCTCGAAATCTTTCACCCTCCCATCGTCGTCAAGGCCGACGGCCTCGCTGCCGGCAAAGGCGTCATCGTGTGTCCTTCACGCACCGTCGCCGCTGAAGCCGCCGAAGGTCTCTTCACCGGCTCCTTGCTTGGTGAAGCCGAACAGCAAGTTGTTATCGAAGAATTCCTTGAAGGCGAAGAGATCAGTTTTCTCTGTCTCAGCGACGGCAAGACCGTCACACCGCTCGTTCCCGCGCAAGACCACAAGCGCATCGGTGAAGGCGACACCGGTCCCAACACCGGCGGCATGGGCGTCTACTCCATGGATTCCATGCTCGATCCGTCGATGTCCGAGTGGATCCTCCATCACATTGCCGAGCCCACCGTTCGCGGCATGGCCGAAGAGGAGATGCCCTTCAGCGGCGTACTTTACTGCGGCCTCATGATGACCGCGCGCGGCCCGCAGGTGCTCGAATTCAACGCCCGCTTCGGCGACCCTGAAACCCAGGCCATCCTCGTCCGCCTCGACAGCGATCTCGTCGACGCCATCGAGGCCTGTGTTGACGGCCGGCTTGCTGAAGCCACTCTACGCTGGTCGCCTGGCGCGTCGGTTTGTGTCGTCGCCAGTTCGGCCGGCTATCCCGGCAGCTACAAGACCGGCCTGCCCATCACTGGCCTCGGCGCTGCTGCCCAGGTTCCCGGTGTCCAGGTCTTCCACGCCGGCACGGCGCAGTTGGGCGGCCAGCTCCTCACCGGCGGCGGCCGCGTTCTTGGCGTCACTGCCGCGGCCGACTCGCTCGCTGAGGCGCTCGGCCGCGCCTACCAGGCCATCAGCGAAATCCAGTTTGAAGGAATGTACTATCGGCGCGACATCGCCCACCGTGCTCTCGGCGCCGCAAAATGAAGCGACGCGTCCCGTGGCACGTCGAACAATTACACGGGAGGTCCCATGTCCGTCGGCATCACGCTTGAAGAATTGCTCTCCTGGAATGAGCAATCATCCGGCTATTGGAAGTCGCACCTCGCCGCCAACCCCAATCTGCTCGAGTTGCCCTGCGGCATCGGTGGCGCAGCCACGGTGCAGGATCTCGTCCGCCACATCTGGGGCGCGGAACTGCGCTGGTGCGAGCGGCTTGCCGGAACGCCTGAAACGCCGCGCGAACAGATTCCCGCCGGCCCGCTCGAAGCCCTCTTCGCGATTCATAGCCGCGCAGTCGCCATCTTCCGCGGCCTGCTCGCAGCTCCTGAAAGTTCCTGGAGCGAACCCTACATTTTGAAGTTTGATTGGGTCCCGCCTGACAAGCGATCCGTCTCGCGGCGGAAGATCGCCGCGCATGCGCTCATCCACAGTCAGCGGCACTGGGCGCAGCTTGCCACGCTGGTACGCAACGCTGGATTTCCATCGGATTTCCGCGGTGACGTGCTGTTCGCGGACTTCTCGTAACGTCGCATCCTGCAACGGCCAATTCGCCGCGCGCTGCGATAAGCTCCCGCGAAAGGAGTTTCAGCCCTGCACTGGAGCAGGCTCCGGATTCGGCGGCGAACTCCCTTTCTTCTGGAAGCACGTTCGGCACAGTACCGGTCTGCCCTGCGTCGGCTTGAACGGAACGGTCGTCTCCGTCCCGCATTCGGAGCAGGTTGTCCTCGTCTCAGGACGCACCCGCAGCGATCCCCGCGCGCGTTTCGCCTTGCACTGCTTGCAGTGCTTCGGGTCGTTCTTAAACTGCTTGTCGTAGAAAAATACCTGCTCGCCCGCTGTAAACACAAAATCTGTTCCACAGTCTACGCACTTGAGCACTCGATCGACGAACTCCATGGCCGGCTTCCCCCACAGGGACTAACACCGAAATCGGCCATGGACCTTGAAGACTTGCCGGTTCCGGTTCCCTGACGTTGTCGTGATGCGTTTCAAGGGCCCGGACCGCACTAAACTAGAGCGGCATACGATCCTGCCCGGTAACGCCGGACAGCTTTACATATGGCACGCGATTGCGTGTCAATCGAAGATTCGCAGTTCTTCAGTTTCAGGTGGGTCTTCAGCAATGCGTTCTATGGCTCTCTCTCTGGGGATGAGCCAACGCTACGCTTCGACTATCGATCGTCAGAAACTGGAGAATCACGAATTCAGTTGAACCATCGCGAGACCGTCCCGGTCATTTGTCTTCTGTCTTGCTGCTTTCGTCTCTTTTCCACAAAAGCCGCCGGAACGGTTCCTCTCGCGCTGGGCGATGATTTCAATTTCGCTCTGTTTCGAGCTTTCTGGTTACGCCGTTTAATCCTGCTCTTTACGAGCCTTCTTGCGATTCCGCTTGCGCGCTAATGCTGCCTTCACGCGACGCTTTTCGCCCGGCTTCAGGTAGTAGGAGTGACGCTTCACTTCTTTGATGATGTCTTCTTGCTGCACCTTCCGCTTGAATCGCCGCAAGGCGTTTTCCAGCGGTTCCCCTTCTTGTACACGAACTTCTGCCAACTTTGTCACACCTCCTCACCTGCCATTAGGGCTTCCCTAGGATACGATACAATTTGCCTGCCAGCAAAGCCATCCAAGCAATTTTGGTACCTTTCTCCCAAATTCTTCCCATATCAGGACATAGACACGAATTTGGCAGGCCTTTTGTCGCATTTCGGCTCACTCCGGTGCTCCGCTACAATCGTTCCGTAGGCTCTCCTGTGTCGGAGGTCACAGCCCCATGATTCGGTCCTACCAGGGTCTCGCGCCCAAAATTCCTTCCAGCTGCTACATCGACACTTCCGCCCAGATCCTTGGCGACGTCGTCCTCGGCGAGCGCTCCTCGGTATGGATGAACGCCGTCCTGCGCGGCGACGTCAATTCCATCCGCCTCGGCTCCTGCTCCAATGTCCAGGACTGCTCCGTCCTTCACGGACAGCGCAACCTCTATCCCGTCATCGTTGGTGACTGGGTCACCATCGGCCACAACTGCACAGTCCACGGCTGCGTCATCGGAGACAACTGCGTCATCGGGATGGGCGCCCGCGTCCTCAACAACAGCAAGGTTGGCGAGGGCTGCATCATCGCCGCCGGTTCCGTTGTCCCCGAAAACACCGTCGTTCCTCCGCGTACGCTCTGGGCCGGCGTTCCCGCCAAACTGCGCCGCGAACTCACCGGCAAAGACCGTGCCCTCATCCTCGAATACGCGCAGAACTATCTCGATTACGTCGACATTTATCTCAGCAATCCGCCCACTGAATTGTGATCGGCGCGGTCGATCCGTTTCCCATCGCAAGCACCGATCACTGACCACTTCATTTAGACCGGCGGCGGATTTCTCTCCGAGAAAAACTTCCGCTGGTGCCAGTACGGATAAACCGGTTGCGGATCGCTCGCCTTGTCCAGCGCCGCCACCTGCGCCGCGGTCAGGTTCCATCCCACCGCGCCCAGGTTCTGCCGTAGTTGTTCCTCGGTCCGCGCGCCCACAATCACCGACGAAATCGTCGGCCGCTGCAAAAGCCAATTCAGCGCGACTTGCGGCACGGTCTTCGCGATCTCCGCCGCCACTTTCTCCAGCGCATCCACCACTCCGAAGAAATATTCATCCGGCATCTGCGGCCCTGCATGTGCAATTGAGTGCAATCGGCTCACGGCGGGCAACCCCTGCCCGCGCCGGATCTTCCCAGTCAGCCTTCCCCATCCCAGCGGACTCCAAATCAGCGCGCCCACTCTTTCCGCGATTCCCAGCGGCATCAACTCCCACTCATACTCGCGCCCGATCAGCGAGTAGTACACTTGGTGCGCCACGAACCGCGCCCACCCGTAGCGGTCCGCCACGGCCAGCGACTTCATCAAATGCCATCCCGAAAAATTCGAGCACGCGATGTAGCGGATCTTCCCCTCGCGCACAAACTCATTCAGCGTCTCCTGCACTTCTTCAATCGTCGTCATCGCGTCGAAACAGTGCAGATGATAGATGTCGATATAGTCCGTACCCAGCCGGCTCAGGCTTGCCTCGACTGCATTTCTCAAGTGATGCCGGCTCGATCCCACTTCGTTCGGCCCCGTGCCCGTCGGGAATCCCGACTTCGTCGAGATCAGCACTTTGTCGCGCCTGCCCGCCAGCGCCCTGCCCAGGATCTCTTCTGACCGGCCCTCCGAGTAGCCGTCTGCCGTGTCGAACAGGTTCACGCCGGCATCCAGGCAAAGATCGACGAGCCGCCGCGCTTCTTCAACCTCGGTCGAACCAAATCCTTTGAAGAATTCGTTCGAGCCGCCGAATGTCGCGGTTCCAAAACTCAGTGCTGAAACCTTGAGGCCGGAGCCCCCGAGCAGTCTGTATTCCATGCGCCTAGTCCCCTGAGTCTGAAGTCCGCTACAAAAATTGACCTTGTCATCCTGAGCGAAGTCCGCCGCGTCGGACGGAGTCGAAGGACCTGCATTCAGGGAATGTGTTTATGTAGGAAATCAATGACTCAGGAGACTAGCATGACCTGCGAGGCCGCAAACCTGCAACCACGTTCAGCAGCACACAAACGCAAAAAAGCGGCGCGCATTTCGCGCACCGCTTTTGCAACTTGTTCCTTTGTTCCCTCGGTCCCTTGTCCCCTGCCTTTAGCAGTTCAGCACATCCTGCAGCTTGGTCAACGTCCGGTGCAGGTCCTTGTCGTTGCGGCGCTGCTCGTCGATCTTGCCGATCGAGTGCATCACCGTCGTGTGGTGCTTGTTGCCAAACTGCCGTCCAATCTCCGGCAGGCTCGCCTCGGTCATCTGCTTGGCCAGGTACATCGCAATCTGCCGCGGCACCACCACGTTGCGCGAGTTGTTCTTCTGCTTCAGATCGGCCACGCGCATGCCAAACTGCTCGGCCACCGCACGCTGAATTGCCTCGATCGTGATTTTGCGCACCTGCATATCAATGAACTGCTTCAGACACTGTTGCGCTGCGCTCAGCGTTATTTCCATGCGGTTCAACTGGCACCATGCAATCAGCCGCACCAGCGCGCCTTCCAGCTCGCGCACGTTGGTCCGCACATTCGACGCCACAAACAGCGCCACGTCCGTCGGCAAATGCGCCTGCTCGCTCTCCGCCTTTTTCAGCAGGATCGCCACCTTCGTCTCAAGATCCGGCGGCTGAATGTCGGCGATCAATCCCCACTCAAATCTCGAACGCAGCCGTTCTTCAATCTCGGTCAGTTCTTTCGGCGGACGGTCCGAAGCTATCACCACCTGCTTCATCGCCTCGTGCAGCGCGTTGAACGTATGGAAGAACTCTTCCTGCGTGCGCTCCTTTTGCGAGATGAACTGAATGTCGTCGATCAGCAACACGTCCACCGTTCGGAAGCGATCGCGGAAGCTCGTCATGCGATCGTTGCGGATCGAGTTGATCATCTCGTTGGTGAACTTCTCCGCGCTCACATAGCAGATACTTGCCACCGGCTGCCGGCGCTTCACCTCATGACCGATCGCGTGCATCAGGTGCGTCTTGCCCATTCCCACTCCGCCATACAGGAACAGCGGATTGTAGGCGCGCGAAGGGCGCTCGGCCACCGCCAGTGCGGCGGCACGCGCAAACTGGTTTCCGTTGCCGATGACGAACGCGTCAAAAGTGTATTTCGGATTCAGTTGCGCCGCGGTCGACCAGTCGAAGCGGCCCTGCTCCGGTGCGCGCGTTGCCGGCACGGGAGGCGCAGTCGGCGCATGCGAAGCTACCGGCCCGAAGCCTCCATCCTTCCGCTGCGGAGGAATCGACGGATCATCGTCCGCGGTCACGAAGCTCACGTCATCGAACTCAAGCGACTGCAGGTCGATCGCTTCCTGAATCAGGTCGCCATATTTGTCGCCGATATGCTGGAACTCCGGCGACGGCACGCGCACATAGAGCGTGCGGCCAGCTGAATGGCTGAATCGGGTGGGCTTGAGCCAGGTCTCGAAAGTTTGCCGGACAACTTTCTTCTCTAAAGCGGCGAGAATCTGGAGCCAGGGATTGAGTGCCGAAGTCGGCGTAGTTGCGAATGCCATCGTACAGTCCTTACTTCTTCCACCGGCGTGGCGCCAGGCGGTTCATGTGCGGCTTTTCAGGCAATGATCAATCGCTCAGGCGCGATTTTTCGCTTCACGCCCGCTTTTGAAATGATCGAATATCTGTGTGCCGCTGGTGTACCCCTCACGATTCGTACCGGGGGCGGTTGTCGAGTAAAAAGCCGTGATGCAGGGAGCCCGAAATTTCTTTTTGAAATTTCTTGAACGGTCCCGATAGTAGCACATCTCGTGTCTCTTGCAATCCCTCTTTCACATATCTTTTCTGAGCCTTTGTTTTCTTGCACCAAGGATGGTGAAAGTTTGTAAATTAGTCATCAGCACAACAGCGCTCGGTGCCGAATCTCTCGCTCGCGTGCTCCACTTTTTCTGTTCTCTCTTCTAGGATGCACGATCTTCGCGCCACGGATTGCCGCATTGTGAAGTCTGTCCGCGCGCTGGCTTGAATTCTTCGCCTACGGTATAATTTCATTTGCTGCTAAAACGCAGATTTTTCTTGAGAAACAGGAGCGGGTACCCATGCCCAAACGTACATTTCAACCCAACCGGCAGCGCCGCGTAAAGAAACACGGCTTCCGGTCGCGCATGAAGACCAAAGCCGGTGCAGCCGTGCTCAGCCGCCGCCGCGCCGCTGGCCGTAAGCGCGTCTCTGTCAGCGCCGGGCACCGCGACTAGCTCGCCTCGGCGAGTTCGAGCGCCCGCGACGACGTTTTTTGAGCAGGAGTTTGCAGTCGTCCCCAACGTTTGCATCCATTCCTGCTCGAGCCTCTTCGATGAACTCAGCTTCCCAGCCTGCCCAGCGCAAATCCCTGGCGGGCGTGCGCCTGCGCAAACACGCTGACTACGTGCAAGCTTATGCCGCTGCGCGCAAGCGCCAGTCGCCTTCCATGAGCTGGTTTCTCGCGCCGCAATCAAATGACGCCGAGCCGGCTGTGTCCGCTCCGCGCGTCGGCCTCACTGTCGGCAAAGTCATCGGCAAGGCACACGAACGCAACCGTATCAAGCGCCGCGTGCGCGAAGCTCTTCGCCGGCACGTCGATCTGCTGCCTGCGGGCTTCGATTTGATTCTTCACCCCCGCCGCAGCGTGCTCACCGTCGAATTTGCGCAACTTGAAGCGGAGATTGTGCGTATCCTTCAACAGGCTGCCGCCGACGCGTCGCGCGCCGTCGCGCAATCCCCGACGTGTGCTCAGGCTGCGCCCCAACCATGACCCGCTTCCTGCTCGCTCTCATCGCGTTTTATCGCCGCTGGCTTTCACCCGCGCTCCATTCCATCAGTCCCGGCGGTTGCAAATTCCTGCCCACATGCTCTGAATATGCCGCCACGGCGATCGCCACACACGGCCCGCTCCGCGGCACCGCGCTCGCAGTCTGGCGCCTGCTGCGGTGTCACCCCTTTTCACCCGGCGGCCTCGATCCGGTTCCGCCCGCCCGATCCCGAAACACCTCAGCCCGCGTCTCTACCAACCATTAACATAGATGGAGCGGCAACCCACGGGGTCGCCCTCTTTGAACGATAGGAAGTAACCTTTGCCCGAAATTCAAAATCCCAATCTTCAATCGCAGGGTTCCGGCGGCGGTGGCGGCGGCGATATGCGCTCCATGATGGGCTTCATGCTGCTTTTGCTCGCCGTCGTCTTCGGCTATCAGTACTTCTTCATGAAGCCTAAGCCTGACCAGCAGAACGCCCCGCAGACGCAATCACAGACCGCTTCACCCTCGGCCCAATCCAATTCAGCCCAGTCCGCTTCAGGTCCGCAACAGTCTGCTCCAGCCGCAACTGCCTCGCCGGCCGCTGCAGCCACGCCCCAGATCTCCGCCGCCCTCGAAACCGACACCACCGTTGAAAACGAGCTCTACAAAATCGTCTTCACCAATCGTGGCGCGCAGGTCAAAAGCTGGATTCTGAAGAAGTACTCTGACTCCGCAGGCAAGCCGCTTGACATGGTCCAGGTGCAGGCCTCGGCAAAGTTCGGTCTTCCGCTTTCGTTCTTCACCTACGACTCCGGTCTCTCATCGCAACTCAACAACGCGCTCTATCAGGTCTCCGTCGCCGGCGCGCAGCCTTCAGCAACCGGCCTCGTCCTCGCGCCAACATCCATCACCTTCCACTACGCCGCCAATGGCATCGACGCGGTCAAGACCATCAAGTTCGATTCCAGCTACGTCATCTCAGTTCAGACTCAAGTCAGGCAGAACGGCTCGCCGGTCCGCGCTCTCCTCACCTGGCCTGCGGGCCTGGGTGACATGGAAGAACTCCATCAGGGCTCGCTCTATGGCGGATCGGTCCCGACGCCTTCCTACTTTGCATGGTCCATCGATGGCAAAGAGAGCTCGCTTGCCGCGCCCAAGGTCAGCGGAGACAACACGCTCGACCAGCCGTACGACTTCGCGGCGGTTATGGACCTTTACTTTGCCGCGGCTTTCCTGCCTGACGTCCCCAGCCGCACCACCGTCGTCACGCTGCACAATACCGTCGATTTGCCGACCGATCCCAACGATCCCAACAGCAAAAAGACAACCATCCACGTTCTCGGCATCGCCGTCGGTGACACCAGCGGCGACACCAGCATGCGTCTCTTCACGGGACCCAAGGCGACTGAGGTGCTGGCGTCGGTTCACGCCATGGGCGCCGACGGCAAGCAGGATGGTCCTTCGCTTTCGCCGCTCATCGAGTTCGGTTTCTGGGCCTTCATCGCCAAGCCGCTCTACATCATCCTGCGCTTCATGGTCAGCCACGGCATCTCCAACTGGGGCTGGGCCATCATCCTCTTCACTCTGGCCTTCACGCTCGTGTTGCTGCCCTCGCGCATCATGATGACCAAGTCTTCGCTCAAGATGATGCGCATCCAGCCCAAGGTCGACGCCATCAAGAAGCGCTACGCCAATTTCAAGATGAACGACCCCAAGCGCCAGGAGATGAACACCGAAATGATGGCGCTTTACAAGGATGAAGGCGTCAACATGTACGGCAGCTGTTTGCCCATGCTCCTGCAGATGCCGCTCTTCTTCGCCTATTACCGCATGCTCGCCAGCGCGGTTGAGTTGCGCCAGGCCCACTGGCTCTGGCTGCCCGATCTCTCCCAGCCGGATCCCACGCACATTTTGCCCATCATCATCATCGTCACCATGTTCCTCACGCAGTACATCACGCCCTCGCCCGGCATGGATCCTGCGCAGCGCCGCATGATGGCTTTCATGATGCCCATTGTCTTCGGCTTCATGCTCTGGCACTACGCCTCGGGCCTTGCGCTCTACTGGGGGACCAGCAACATCCTTTATCTCGGCATGCAGATCGGCATCAACCAGTCCCACTGGGGCAAGGAAATGCACGAGATCGCCGCCCGCCGCGCCAACAAACGCAAGTAAGTCTTTCGCGTCTCGGAACGAGCAGCGGGCCAGGCGTTGAGGAGTCGTTGCTGAATCAGCGCAGCGTTTCAACCAGCGCTATAGCCGTTGCGGCTGCGGCTGCGCCAATCAACACTGGTAAGAGCAAATGCGGGCGGTGCCCCGGCTCAGAGCCTTCCCCGATGTACTGCTCGCCTTTGTGCACCTCTGACACATCGCTGTAAGCAAAGGTCACGGTCCTGTTGTTGTCGGCGTCGGTCATCTGGAAACTCGATCCCGACAGTGCGCCCAGTGCGCCCAGGCTCGCTGAACCGTCGCGCAAATCCACCTGCACGTAGTAGCCCTTCGGGTACCTGGTAAGCTTCTTCTCAATCTTGCGGGCGTGCTTGTCGAGCGAAGGGTTTTGCTGCGTCAAAGCAACCGGAGCTGCTGCAATCGTGGCGAGTGCGACAGCCAGGCAAAAAACCAATTTCCGATCCAAAATGCGCTTCATATTTGGGCCCCCAAAAGATTTCGCAGGATCAGGATCAAGCTGCAAGCGGTGCGCCCGCAGTCAAATAAGGCCACTGGTGCGAACCACAATAGCACTAAATAAACTTTCGATTCGTAAAGTAAGCGGTAAATTGTTACGGATGTAATGCCACGAAACTCGCAAACGGCTTTCGGAATCAAGCACCGTGTACAGTGATGGACGCCGCCTTGACAGTGCAAGAAGACACTCTCTAAAATTAAAAAGGAGAATTGTAAGAATTTTCCGGCATAAGTTGAAGTAAATAGATAAGTTATCTGGCCGGAAAGTGCTGCGGAAGCCGGCGCCGGATCAAAAAGATTCGCGTCATGGCCACCGCGCAGAAAGCCGAATTGATGTCCGATCCTCGCCTCAGCCCGCGCGAGCGGCTGGTACTAAACGCCATCATCGACCTGTACATTTCCACCGGAGAACCGGTGGCGTCGCAGGCTGTTGCGCGTCTCTTCGCCGACCGCGATGGCCTCAGTTCGGCCACCGTGCGCAACGTGATGGCTGCGCTGGGCGATGCGGGGCTGTTGGAACAGCCTCACACCTCCGCCGGCCGCGTCCCCACGGCAGCAGCTTTTCGCGCCTACGTCGAGCAAATCACCAGGCCCAACCGCATTCCCAGCGTGTTGCCCACCGGGCAGCTCGCTGGTGGAGAGTCGCCCCTCAGCGAGGAGCGACGCGGGCAGATTGAAGAGAGCTACAACGGCGTGGCCAGCACAAACGAGTACCTTGAGCGCACGTCGCACGTGCTCGCCCTCATTTCAAGCGGACTCGGCGTGGCCCTCGCCAGCTCCACGGCAAGCCAGGTCCTCGAGCACATCCATTTTTCGCGGCTCTCGACCGGAAGAGTTCTTGCAGTTCTGGTTACGCAGGCTGGCGCCGTGCAGGATCGCGTGCTCGCCCTCGATCACCAGATGACCACCGTCGAACTGGAGACTGCCGGCCGTTATCTCAATGAGAACTTCCGCGGCTGGCCTATCGACCGCATCCGCGCCGAGGTGGCGCGCCGCATTGACGTCGAGCGCGAGGCATACCGCCAGATGCTCACTTCAGTCGAGGAACTTTGCAGCAAAGGCGCTTTGGCCGGACATGAGTCTGAGCCAACTATTTTTGTAGAAGGAATCTCCAACCTCATCAGTGCCGGGCAGGACCGTGAGAGCTTGCGTCAGATTTTGCTGGCGCTTGAAGCCAAGCAGCACCTGGTAGAACTGCTCAATGCCTACGTCGATGGCAAGCAACAGGAAGTGCGGGTCGTCGTCGGACTCGATGAGGCTTCGCCCGCCATGCAGGACCTGGTGTTGATCGGCGCGCCCGCTCGTCTCGGCGGCGCCAACCTGGGAACCGTCGCTGTCATCGCGCCTACGCGCATTCAGTATCAGGAGATGATCCAGGCTGTCAGTTACATTGCCCGGCTCTCTGAGCGGATTTTGGACGTCCCCGACGCCTAGTCGGACGAGAAGGCCGGCTATACGCCGCTCGGCAGAAAACGAGACAATAGGGTCAGAGGTTCGAGCCTGGGCCCCTGAAAAAGGGCGAACAGGCCCCGACGGGTCGAAAGCTGCAGCCGGTAGGAAGATAAATCATCAAATGTAGCGGGAGGGCGCTGCGGCGCCCTTGGGAGAAGTCACCGAAGCATGCCCAAGCAATGGAAAGAATGGAAAGAGTTAACCGAAGACGCCGATGAGGCAGATCGGGCAGAAGAGTCAGGCCTTGACTCGGTTGCCGAACTGCCGCCGCCGGATGAGGAAGGTCTTCCCAGCCCGGCTGGAACGCAGGCTCAGGCGGAAGGTGAAGCAGAACCTGCGAAGCCGACTGAGTTGGAGCTGCTCCAGGCCGAGCGCGACCAGCTTCTCGAGCGTATCGCCCGCATGCAGGCTGAGTTTGACAACGCCCGCAAGCGCGCCGAACGCGAGAAGGCCGAGAATCGGGAGTTTGCTACCGCCAACGTCGTCGAACAATTTTTGTCCGTCATCGACAACTTCGAGTTGGCGCTCCAATCGAAGGGCTCGGCTGAGCAGCTCCGCTCGGGTGTCCAGTTGATCGTGAAACAAATGGAAGAGGTGCTGGGCAGGATGCAGGTCAGCGCCGTGCCCGCGGTGGGCGAAGAATTCGATCCGCGCATCCACGAGGCCCTCGGCTCGGTCGATCGCGACGACATTCCCGACCAGCACGTTGCCGAAGAAATCAGGCGCGGTTACAAACTTCGTGATCGCCTGATTCGCCCGGCCTTGGTGCGCATCGCGCACAATCCGAAGCAGGTGAGTGAGTGAAGCAGCTACGAGCTCTCAGCTTCACAATGGGAGAACGCAAAGCACCTGGTGACCGCAAAAAATAGCTGAAAGCTGTTTGCTGAGAGCTGAAAGCTGAGAAAAAGGACAATGGGTTCTAATACTAGAGTGAGCAAAGCTGATTATTACGAAGTGCTGGGTGTATCCCGCGACTGCAGCGAGCAGGAATTGAAGAGCGCGTATCGCAAACAGGCTCTCAAGTATCATCCTGACCGCAATCCGGGAGATCACGCAGCCGAAGAAAAGTTCAAGGAAGCCAGCGAGGCTTACCAGGTGCTGAGCGACGCCGACAAGCGTGCCGCCTACGACCGTTTTGGTCACGCAGGCCTCGGCAGCCAGGGATTCGGTGCAGGTCCATTCAGCGGCAGCGTCGATCTGGGCGACATCTTCGGCGATTTCTTCGGCGAAATGTTCTCGGTGGGCGGCGCTGGACGCGGAGGGTCGCGCTCGCGGCAACAACGCGGCGACGATCTGCGCTTCGACCTCACCATCAACTTCGAAGATGCAATCTTTGGCAAAGAAACTGAGGTGAAGATTCGCCGCCTCGAGGTTTGCGCCACCTGCAAAGGCAAAGGCAGCGCCTCAGGCCGCGGTCCCAGCGTCTGCAGCCAGTGCAACGGCCACGGCCAGCTCCGCTATCAGCAGGGATTCTTTTCTGTCGCGCGCACATGCACCGCCTGCGGTGGCACAGGTTCGGTAATCAGCGATCCTTGCCACACCTGCCGCGGTGAGGGCCGCGCCGCCACCGAGATCAAGCTCACCGTGAAAGTTCCGCCCGGTGTCGAAGACGGAACCCGCATCCGCTACAGCGGCGAAGGCGACGCCGGCCGCATGGCCGGGCCGAAGGGCGACCTCTACGTCATCCTGTCCATCCGGCCGCACGATTTCTTCGAGCGCCACGGCCACGATCTGCACTGCGTCATTCCCATCAGCTTCCCTCAGGCAACTCTCGGCGACGAGTTCCAAATCCCGGCCATCGACGGTCCTGTCACCATCAAGGTTCCTGAAGGCACGCAGAGCGGCAAGGAACTGCGCGTTCGCGGCCGCGGCGTTCCTTATCTCAACGAAAAAGGGAAAGGCGACCTGGTTGTACGCGTCGAAGTGCAGATTCCGCGCAAGCTCAGCCGCTCGCAACGTGAGCTGGTCGCCAAGCTCGCCGAGACCATGGCGGTCGACAACAAACCAACCTCGCCCGGCCTGATGGAGAAGATGAAAGACCTGTTCAGCTAAGGGCTCGCTAACGCGTTCGCCGAGGCATCGAAATTACAGCCAATTGCCTGCGCTCAAATCGCCAGCACCGCGATCGCCGCGACCGCCGCTCCGATCAACAGGCTCACGCGGTCAGTCAGCGCGAACACAAGTGGATCCTCATCCAGCTCCCCGCGCGAAGCCAGCAGCCACACCCGGCACAACCACAGAATCATGAATGGCATAATGAGCCACAGCAGCCGCGGTTCCCGGTAGAGCAGCGTCACGTCGCTGCCGCTGATGTAAATCGCGAACACCATCACCGCCGCAAACGCGCTCGCAGTGCCGAAGCTGCGCAACTGCTCGATATCGGCAATCAGGTAGCCGCGGCCGTTGCTCGGCTGCAAGCCCCTCGTTCGCAGGTTTTCCAGCTCCGCAAATCTCTTCACGATAGCCAGCGACAAAAACAGAAACGCCGAGAACCCCGCCAGCCAATGCGAAATGTGCGACTGCGTAGCGGCGCTTCCGGCCAGCAGGCGCAGCACATACAGCCCCGAAAGCACCAGCACGTCCACCAGTGCAATGCGTTTCAGATACCAGGTGTAAGCCAGCGTCGTCACCAGATACAAAACCAGCCATCCAAAAAACGCGATGGGCAGCAAGCGCGCGCCGGCGATCGCCAGCACCAGAAACACCAGCGCCATCGAAAAACCGGTCGCTGCCGGCAGCTCGCCCGAAGCGAAAGGCCGCATGCGCTTTTGCGCGTGCCGACGGTCCGCTTCAATGTCCAGCATGTCGTTCACGATGTAGGCAGACGACGCGGCGAGCGAGAAACAGCAGAACGCCAGCACACCTGAGAGCAACAAGTTGAGTGGAACGTGATGCGCCAGCAGCAGCGGCAGAAAAATCAGCAGGTTCTTCGACCACTGGTGAATCCGCATCGCGCGAATCATCGCTATCAGCGGATGGCCGCGTTCAACAAAGCTGCGAGTAGGCCGAATCCCGCGCAGCTTCATCCGCATGCGCAGGCGAAGGCTCGGATTCGCCACCATCGCTTCTGCGGCGTGCTCCAGCATCGGCAGGTCCGGCACATCGTTGCCCACATAGTCGAAGGGCTGCTCGCCAAGCTGGCTTCGCAGCCGGTCGAGCTTTCGATGTCCCGTCAGGTTCACTGCGCCGTCGCTGCCCAGCACGCCGGCAAACAGCCCGAGATGCGCGGCTACTCGCTCAGCCAGCCGCCTGTCTGCACCCGTCGCCAGATAAATCGCGCGTCCACGCGCTCGTTCCGTCTGCAGAAACTGAAGCACCTTGCGGTTGTAGGGCAGGTGCGCCACGTCGAGCGAGACATGATCGGTGACGAAGCCCTTGAACGCGGCCTTGCCGCGCAAAACTTGCAGAGGAAGTGCAAAGACCAGCGCCGGGTGTGTGCGCGCAAGCGCCAACAGCGAGTCGACCAGGGTGTCGGACCTTACCAGCGTCCCGTCCAGATCGACGCACAACGGCCGGAGCACTCCAATGGATGCTTCCGGCGGCACGAGAACCTCAGACAACCGATCACCTCATCAAGCTGGATGCGCGCTGGCGCGGAGCCGTCTGTCGGCGAATTGCCCGGGCTTAAGTCTTGAGGATTCCTTAAGTTAAGGCAGAGCTGCCTTTCCCGAGAATGGCTCAAGTATACATCGCGTCAGTTTCAAATCGAGCCGTCTTGCGGACGTCTGAGCCACCAGGCAGAATCCTGACCCTGAACGCGGTGAAGGGAAAGGACCCGAAACTCCTGTTGAGAGGAAGGGAAGCCGGAGCGAGCGAACAGCGAGCGGCTGCTCCATGCAATGGTGGTGGAGCTGAGCGGGATCGAACTTGAGCCGTCTTGCGGGCGTCTGAGCCCGCAGGCGAAATCCTGAGTCGCCCCGGCGACGAAGGACCTGTGGCACGCAAGATTTGTAGAGATCTTGGTGGAGCTGAGCGGGATCGAACCGCTGGCCTCCTCGTTGCGAACGAGGCGCTCTCCCAGCTGAGCTACAGCCCCACAAGTAACTGTTCTATTTTATCAGCGAAGCGAATTTCAGAGAAGGGCGGGGAGTTTTTGGGTTTTCCGTATCGATATCAGGACCTCAGTCGCCATCGCCGGCAGGGGACGTCCGGTTTGTTAGAGTGGTGGGGTTTGGCAGGAGGATTTCGAATTGAATGCTCCGAGAAGGATTTTGATCGCTGCGGCTGAAATTGTTCTGGCCTGCGCTTCGGGATTTGGACAGAACGGCCCTCTTGGCATTTTTGAAAGCCAGTCCGACGTTGGCATCGTCCATCCTGCCGGCACGGCCTCGTTCGATGCGGCGAGCGGCCTCTATTCGATCGCTTCGTCGGGAGCGAATCTGTGGTCGACCACCGACGGCTTCCACTTCGTGTGGAAGAAGGGTTCTGGCGATTTATCCCTCACCGCCGACGTCGATTTGGGCGCGCCATCCGCCGCATCGAATCCGCATCGCAAAGCGCTGTTGATGTTCCGCCAGACGCTTGATCCGGACTCACTCTATGCTGACGTCGCCGTGCATGGTTCGGGCGAGACCGCGCTCCAATATCGACGCAACAAAGGCGACACGACGCAGGACATCGCCTTCGACCTCGGCGCTCCAAAGACGGTTCGCCTTGAGAAGCACGGCGACACCATCACGCTCTTCGTCAGCATGAAGGGCGAGCCGCTGCACCAGGCGGGCGCTTCCATCAAGCTGCACTTTACTGAACCCTTCTACGCCGGCCTGGGCGTCTGCGCGCACCAGGACGGCGCGGTCGAGAAGGCGACATTCTCGCATGTCGAGTTGAAGCCGCTCGTCCCGCCGCAAACCCCGCCCACGATGGCGCTCTACAGTACTCTGCAGACCATTGTCATCGACAACAACGCGCGCATGGCTTAC
The DNA here is from genome assembly GCA_963834565.1 of uncultured Acidobacteriaceae bacterium. GTDB lineage: Bacteria > Acidobacteriota > Terriglobia > Terriglobales > Acidobacteriaceae > Telmatobacter. The sequence goes on from CAWICF010000001.1 coordinate 1,099,104, forward strand.
GTGATCCTCACCGGCAAAGGGCAAATGCAGGCGCCGAACTGGAGCCGCGACGGAAAGACGCTGATCTTCACTCGCGGTGAGCGCTTGTGGACAGTGCCGGCTGCGGGCGGCGAGCCGAACACAATCGAGATCGGCGACCTGATCAACTGCACGGGAAGCCACGGCCTTTCGCCTGACGGCAAGTGGCTGGCAATGACGTGCAACCGGCACATCCATCCGGGACAACGCGTGTACATTGTTCCGTCGAGCGGAGGAACTCCGCGCATGGTCACGGAAAATCCTGGCTCCTACTTTCATAGCTGGTCGCCCGACGGCAAAACCATCCTGTTTACGCGTTCGACCAACGGCAGCCTGAACATCTACGCCATCCCGGCCGAAGGCGGAGACGAAAAAGCGCTGACCACGGGCACGGGAACCAACGACGACCCCGATTTCTCGCCCGATGGACAATACATCTACTTCAACTCCGATCGCGCGGGCGGCATGCAGATCTTCCGCATGAAGCCCGATGGATCCGAGCCCGAGCAGATGACCTTCGACGAGCGGCGCAACTGGACGCCGCATCCCTCGCCTGACGGCAAGTCGGTGCTGATTCTTTCCTATGCAAAAGATGTGACAGGGCACCCGGCAAACCAGGACGTCACGCTGCGCATTCTTGATGTGCCGTCCAGAAAGGTGCGCGACCTGGTCGAAATCGTCGGCGGTTCCGGCACAGACAATGTGCCCAACTGGGCCCCCGACGGAGCGCATTTCGCGTTCTTCAGCTACCAGATGCTTCCGGCTGACGACGACGGATCGACCGAGTAAGTCCAGAAGAAATTGATTTCGAACGGCTTATGCGCCCGCACGAATTCGCAAATCCCGGCAATCTCATCTTGCAGAAAAATACTATTTTACAAATAGGTATTTTGTTGATACCTTTCTCAAGATGAGCCAGAAACCCGACTCTCGCGACCTCTTTCCCGGCGCGCTGGAAATGATGATTCTCCAGTCCCTGCGCCTGAAACCCATGCACGGCTACGCGCTCGTCAAGCACATCCAGCAGGTGTCGGACGATCTGCTGCAAGTGGAAGAAGGCTCGCTCTATCCGGCGCTTCAGCGAATGCTGAAGGCGGGACTGCTCGAGTCCGAGACGGGTATTTCTGCCAAAGGCCGGCCCACGCGCATCTACCGGCTCACCGAGTCCGGTCTTCGCCATCTCGAGCGCGAAGTCGCGAGCTTTGAAAAGATGTTCGCCGGAATCGCCCGCGTGCTGGCTGTAGGCAACGCATAGAAGATCCCCAGAACAATCGGAGGCCACGACACAATGATGCGCTGGGTAGCTTCGCTTTTCTCGCGCCGCCGCCGCTACGACGATCTTTCCGTCTCGATCGAAGAGCATCTCCAGGAGAAGATCGACGAATTAATGACCGAGGGCCTGACACGCAAGCAGGCCGAGCAGCGCGCGCGCCGCGAATTCGGCAACGTCTCGCTCATCGAGCAGCGCAGCCGCGAAACCTGGCAGTGGCAGACGGTTGAATCGGTGTTGGCCGACGGAAAGCTTGCCTTGCGCCGCATGGCAAAGAATCCCGGCTTCACAGCGGCGGTCGTGCTTACACTCGCGATCGGCATCGGCGCCAATGCGGCGGTGTTCACCGTCATTGACAGCGTGTTGATCAAGCCGTTGCCTTATCCCGATTCCAACAGCATCGTCTCGCTCTGGCTCGATGCGCCGGGTGCGGGAGGCCTGGCCAGCATTTCCAGCGGCCTCAATCTCTCGGCCTCAATGTATCTCACCTTTGCACAGCACAATCGCACCTTCCAGTCCCTCGGCGTGTGGGTGCCGCGAACGGCAAACGTGACTGGCGTAGCGCAGCCCGAGCAGGTGCAAATGGAAGGCATCAGCGACGGAGTGCTCGAGACCCTCGCGGTTCCGCCCGCCGTCGGCCGCTGGTTCACCCACGCTGACCAGGACCCGAACGGCGCAAAAACCGTCATGCTCGGTTGGGGATATTGGCAGCGCCGCTTCGGCGGCAATCGCGCCATCATCGGCCGCGCTGTCCAGGTGGATGGACAAACACGCACCATCGTCGGCGTCATGCCGCGCGGCTTCCGCATGGTCGATCAGGACTTCGACATCCTGGTTCCTCTCGCCTTCGACCCCACCAACGAAATCCTCGCCGGCTTCGGCTACAACGGCATCGGCCGCCTCAGGCCCGGCGTCTCGCTTCAGCAAGCCAACGCCGACATCGCGCGGCTGATTCCGTTGTGGATGGATTCCTGGTCGAATGGCCCGAAAACCAATCCGCACTATTACGAAGTCTGGCGCATCGCGCCCAACTTCCGCCCGCTCAAGCTGATTGTTGTCGGCAACGTTGGCAGCGTACTTTGGCTCGTGATGGCCACCATTGGCCTGGTCATGCTCATCGCCTGCGCGAATATCGCCAACCTCCTGCTGGTTCGCGCCGAGTCGCGCCAGCAGGAACTGGCGATCCGCGCGGCATTGGGAGCCGGCCGCGCCCGCATCGCCCGTGAACTCCTCGTCGAAAGCCTCTTCCTTGGTCTCATCGGCGGCTTGGCCGGCATCGGTGTTGCCTTCGCCGGTTTGCGGCTGCTCGTCGCCATTGGCCCAGCCGAGCTGCCCCGCCTGAGCGAGGTTGCTCTCGACGCGCCCTCGCTCATCTTCACGCTGGCGCTCTCGGTCTTCTCAGGCTTGCTGTTTGGTTCGATCCCGGTGTGGAAGTATGCGCGGAACAAGACTTCGGTCGTGTTGAGCGGAGCAAGCCGCACCGCCAGCGAAAGCGTCGCGCACCGCCGTTCGCGCAACGCCCTCGTCGTCGCCCAGGTGGCCATGGCGTTCGTGCTTGTGGTCTGCGCTCTGCTCATGATTCGCACCTTCGCCGCGCTGCGTAGCGTAGACCCCGGCTTTTCCGATGCCCCGCACATTGAGCTCATGAGCGTCTGGATTCCCGATCAGCTCGTCCCCGATGTGCACACCGTTGCTCGCATGCAGCAGCAGATCGCACAGAACCTCGCTGCCATTCCCGGCGTATCCTCAGTCGGCTTCGCTGCGGACGTGCCGATGGATGGAGGCGATCCGAACTGGGACCTGATTACCGTCGAAAACAAGCGTTATAAGGGGGAGGAAGGGCCACTTCGCCTCTACAACTACGTCTCTCCGGGATATTTTCACACCATGGGCACGCGCATCGTCGCTGGCCGCGACTTCACCTGGGACGACCTCAACAATCTCAGTCCCATGATCATCGTCTCCGAGAGTTTTGCGCGGGAAAATTGGGGTTCTGCAGCCGCCGCTATTGGCAAACGGCTAAAGAAGTATGCCAACTCCCCCTGGCAGCAGGTCATCGGTGTGGCTGAAGACGTGCGCGTTCACGGCGTCGACCAGGATGCACCGCCCATCGTCTATTGGCCCGCCATCTTCTATGACCGTTTCGGCCCGAAACCGCAAATGGATGGTCTGCGCTTCGTCTCCTTTGCGATCCACACCAACCGCGCTGGCACAGAGGGTCTTCTCGGCCAGATGCAGCAGGCCGTCTGGTCCGTCAACTCCAGCCTCGCGCTTGCCTCGGCCAACTCCAACCTGCCCACCGGTTCCGTCGGCACCATGCAGCAGCTTTACTCTCTCTCGCTCACCCGTACATCGTTCACGCTCGTGATGCTCGCCATCGCGGGTGCCATGGCGCTGGCCCTCGGCCTGCTCGGCATCTATGGCGTCATCTCCTATGCAGTTTCGCAGCGCACGCGCGAGATCGGAATCCGCATTGCCCTCGGAGCACAGATGGGCGAGCTGAAGTGGATGTTCGTGCGGTCGGCACTCGTCTTGACGGGCATTGGCGTCGCAGTCGGAATCGTCGCAGCGGCAGGTCTGACGCAATGGATGAAATCGCTTCTGTTCGGCATCAGTCCGCTCGACCCGGTCACCTATGCCGCGGTTCCCATGCTGCTGGCCGCTGCCGCAATGCTGGCCAGTTATCTGCCGGCGCGCCGCGCCGCATCCGTCGATCCGGTGGACGCGCTGCGCGCGGAGTGACGCGAGAAAGCAACGCGCCCTGACAATGCCCCGCACGCGACGCCCGAAGTGGGCGCACTTTGCGTTTTTCAGCTACCAGATGCTTCAGGCTGACGACGACGGATCGACGGAATCGCGCCGTTTTTTCCATTGCCTACGAAGCCTGACCGGTATATTGCTGAGAATGGCTTCCGCCGCCTGCGAGGAAATTCCATGGCGCGACGACTCCCCGCCGTTCTCATGCTTCTAGCCGTGCTGACGTTTGCGGGCCCGGGCGCAGCGCAGCAACCCCAGCCGATGTCAGCTCCCTCAGACGCAATCACACTCGGGCAATCGGCTATTCCGCTCTACGGCCCGTGGAAGTTTACTGTCGGCGATTCGCCGTTTGACCCCAGGATGGAGCAGCCGCTGTGGGCCGAACCGGATTTCGACGACTCTAAATGGGAGACCGTCGATCTCTCCCCGAAGGAAGGCGCTGCGGATCCGGTCAGCGGCATGCGCGATTACGTTCCCGGTTGGACAACACGCGGGCATCCCGGCTACTCGGGCTACGCCTGGTACCGCATCCGCTTGCACGTGGAGGCGCGGCCGGGAGAAAAGCTCGCGATCGCAGGTCCGGCCGATATGGACGACGCCTATCAGGCCTTCGTCAACGGAAAATTGGCGGGCCAGTTCGGCGACTTCGGAGCAAGCCATCCCAAGGTCTTCTATTCCCAGCCAGTCATGTTCCCGCTGCCGCAAATCGTTTTCCAGCCCACCTCCCAGCCTTCCGGCAGCATGGCAATCGGGCAACAAGCTGGCAGCTACGTGCTCGCCTTCCGTGTGTGGATGGAGCCCGGCACCCCGCTCCTTCAGCCCGATGCGGGCGGCTTCCATACGGCGCCCATACTGGGCGAAGCGGAAGCTGTCAGGGCTGCAAACACCGTGCGTTGGGTGGAACTGGTGCGGAGCTACTCAGTCTCCGCCTTTGAGGCTTTTCTCTTCGGGCTGCTCGGCCTCATGGCCTTCAGCCTCCTCCTCTTCGACCGCTCCGACCATGTCTACGCATGGATGGGAGCGCTTTTTCTCCTTACCGCCGTCAACGATGCGCGCGTCGCGGTCGACAGCTGGTCGCAAGCCATAAGCATACCTGCCGCAAATCTGCTCAGCGACGGTCTCCTCGTTCCCCTCACTTATGCGGCCTGGACCATTGTCTGGTGGGTCTGGTTCGGACGCCAGGGCAGGTGGGTTCCTCGCGCCGTCACGGCTCTCACCTTGCTGCTGATGGTCTCCAACATCCTCGGCGAGGAAGTGTTTTTTGGGCTCATCTCCCATCGGCTTGCAGTTCGCTTCTTTTCGGCTGGAGTTCCGATTGGCTTTCTGTTCTTTGCGGTCATGGCCTGGGTCGTGGCCCAGGGGATTCACCGCCAGGGATTGGAGGGCTGGCTCGTCCTCCCGGTTGTGATCCTGAGAGGGATCGGGTCCCTGATGATCTACTTGGCTGCCCTTCACGTCAATATGCATTACCACGTCTTCGGCGTGACGGTTAGCCTGGTGCAGGTCGCGAGCCTTCTCATCGCCGTGGTTATCGCAATCCTGTTGCTGCGGCGTCTTCGCCAATCGGTAAAGCGCCAGCGGCAGATAGCGCTGGATGTGAAGCAGGCGCAGGAGGTGCAGCAGGTGATTCTACCCGAGGCGCGGACTGTACTGCCCGGCCTGGTGGTGGAGAGCGATTACCGGCCGGCGCGCGAAGTCGGTGGCGATTTCTTCCAGATCCTACCCAATGAAAAAGACGGCAGCCTGCTGATTGTGGCCGGTGACGTAACCGGCAAAGGATTAAAGGCGGGGATGCTCGTTGCGCTGCTTGTCGGGGCAATCCGAACCGCGACGGATACGAATTCGGACCCCGAATTCGTGTTGCGAACCCTGAATAAGCGCCTCATCGGGCGCAGCGACGCGCAGGCCACTTGTCTGGCGCTGCGCATCGATGCCGATGGAAATGCCACGCTGGCCAACGCGGGACACCTGCCGCCCTACCTGAATGGCGAGCCGGTAGAGATGGAAGGAGCGCTGCCACTGGGAATGCTGGAGGGAGCCGAGTTCAGCGTGATGCGCTTCAAGCTGAGCGAGCGCGACCGGCTGATCCTGATGTCGGACGGCATCGCGGAGGCCACGGACACAGATGGGAAGTTGTTCGGGTTTGAGCGAATTCATGAGTTGCTGCGTACAGCCGTCAACCCCGCTGAAGTGGCGAGTGCCGCGCAGCAATTCGGACAGGAAGACGACATTAGCGTCATCTCCGTCACACGCACACAGGTGCAGACTCCCGCAGCGGTTTAGATATGCCGCGTCTGGGCTGTCGCAGCAAAACCAAAGACCGGGGACGATGCCCCGGCCTTCTTCCTCTGGCAGAACTAGACCACCCAGACCCCAGAGCCGAAAATCAATGCGGCAAAGGGACGGCGCGAAGTGCGCCCGCCCCACCGCAGGTAGTTACAGCTGGTTCATGTTGGCAAGAAACTCCGCGTTGTTGCGCACCTTTTCCAGGCGGCTGATGAGCAACTCCATCGCCTCCACCGGTGACAGCGGATTCAGCACGCGGCGCAGAATAAAGACGCGCTGCAAATCTTCCTTGGGGATCAGCAGCTCTTCCTTACGCGTGCCGGAGCGCTGAATATCGATCGCCGGGAACACTCGCTTGTCCACCAGCTTGCGGTCGAGGATGATTTCCATGTTGCCCGTACCCTTGAACTCTTCGAAGATCACTTCGTCCATGCGCGAGCCGGTATCAACCAGGGCGGTTGCAATAATCGTCAGCGACCCGCCTTCCTCGATATTTCTGGCCGCGCCAAAGAATCGTTTCGGCCGCTGCAGCGCGTTCGAATCGACGCCGCCCGACAGAACCTTTCCCGATGGCGGAACGATCGTGTTGTAGGCGCGAGCGAGTCGCGTGATGGAGTCAAGCAGAATCACAACGTCGCGCTTGTGCTCGACCAGGCGCTTGGCTTTCTCAATCACCATCTCGGCCACTTGCACGTGACGCGCGGCCGGCTCGTCAAACGTCGAGCTGATCACTTCGCCCTTCACCGAGCGCTGCATGTCGGTCACTTCTTCCGGGCGCTCATCGATCAGCAGAACGATCAGCACCACTTCCGGATGGTTTGCCGTCACGGAGTTGGCAATGGACTGCAGCAGCATCGTCTTGCCGGTACGCGGCGGAGCCACGATCAATCCACGCTGGCCCTTGCCGACCGGTGTCAGCAGATCCATCACGCGGCCGCTGGTGGCTTCACGCACGGTCTCCATCTTGATGCGCTCTTGCGGATAGAGGGGCGTCAGGTTGTCGAAGAGAATCTTGTTCCGCGTCTCCTCAGGTGACTCGAAGTTGATGGCCTCGATCTTGACCAGCGCGAAGTATTTCTCGCCTTCATGCGGCGGCCGCACGTTTCCGCTGATCGAGTCGCCGGTCTTCAGGTCGAACTTCCGTATCTGCGAAGGAGATACGTAAATGTCGTCCGGTCCGGGCAGATAGTTGTAGTCGGGCGAGCGCAGGAAGCCGTAGCCGTCAGGAAGAATTTCCAGCACACCTTCCGCGAAGATGTGCCCTTCTTTCTCGCTTTGTGCCTGGAGGATCTTGAAAATGAGATCCTGCTTGCGAAGGCCGCTGGTCCCCTGGATCTCCAGGGTGCGCGCAATGCGGCTCAGTTCTGTGATGTTTTTTTCTTTGAGTTCTGCGATTGTCATGTTCACCTGCACGAAGGCGGGATGTGTTCTGGTGGGATGCGGAGGGAATGGGCTCCAGAGGAGAAAACCGGACGGACTATCAAAACTTCCTCCGGCGCTATCCAGAGTGGAAGCCACTTTTCTTTCGATCGGTGGCAAACGAGCGCCGGGTTAATCTGATCTCTTCGACGGGGAATTGCCTTGGATCCGTTACCTGACTCAATTTGAAAATGGGTGGGAGCTGCAGTTAAGCCGCGCGGCGCCGTTCGACTGTCTGGGTCGCGGTCGCCTCTTCGTTCGTCTCCCCTTCGGGATTCGCCGTGTGAAAACGATCCAGCACTTCGTTGGTCGTATCCTGCAGCCGTGTATTCGGCTTGTGAAGCTTACGAGTTGCCTTGCTTGCCAGCTGACAGAGCTGGTAGCGATTGGACACATGAGAAAGTGCCTTGAAAACCAGGTCGGAACGCATACTTCTCTCCTTCTACTTCAAAATGCTTGCTGCGAGCGCACCGGTTGAGTGCCGCAGGCGCATGCAAGGGAAGCCATTACAATCTAGGGCTACCCAAATTGAAACTTCCAAACCTTAGACGCGCCCCGCTTACCCCAAGTGCAAAATCTTTGGGGAACCGTTGCACGCTATGAGATGGAAGCCACACCCTACAGGGTAAGAGGATCGCGCCTGAGTGCCGCAGTAACCCAATTCGCCATTTCCGGGGCACCTCAAATGCACCGGAGCATCAACGGAGCCACTCGCTCATTAGTTTGATGCATGAAAAGGCTGATGGGCACACTCGGCTGCGCAGAGCAACCTGCCCTATATGGATGGCTACCATGAGCGTATATCCAACCTTTGCGGTGGTCAATAGTTTTTTCGTGGGATCCGGGGCCAAAATCACGAAAAATGTGACCGGTTCCCCGCATCAGGCTAAATCCTCGATTCCATGCAAATAACTCGTTTATTTTCAATACGCAATCAGCTGGTAGCCCGGCAAAAATGACTCGAAATTGCAACCGTGTGCGAAAATCGCCTTCCGCTTGAATCTCCGAAGTTACCCTCAGAGCCTCATTCGGCGCTTCGACGCGTGGCTGGGTGCCAGGGCCGGCTGTCCGGATCGGTCAGGTACAAGCGGCCAGCCTTGTCCAAATCCGCGCCCGGTGAGGCCCTCCGCCTGCGCCGTGGCGCTGCCAGGAACGAATCGATGCGAAAGAAGCCGGCCAGGAGAATCACAAGCAGCGGAGCGGCGCCAACAAGCGTGCCCCAGTCAGAGTTGAGAAAGGGTTCGTGCATGGAAAGTCCCGGCAATTCGGGTTTTAGGATAAGAATCTTCTCACCGTTTCATGCAATATCGGAGCAGGACGACAGGTTTTACAGAACCCAAAGTAATGAAATTGAAAGGGGATCAGCAGAGCCCACGACGCAAGAGTGGTTACGCCCAGTAACTGCGGTCGAGCGTTCGATATTGAATGGCTTCGGCCAGGTGACCTACCGCCAGGTGCTCCGCGCCCTCAAGGTCCGCAATCGTCCTCGCCACTTTCAGGATGCGGTCGTGCGCGCGTGCCGTCAGTCCCTGCTGTTGCATCGCCCGCTCTAGCAGGCGTTCGGCATCGGCGCCCAGCTCGCAATACGTGCGAATCTGGCGCGTCGTCATCTGCGCGTTGGCATAGATCTTCTCGCCGTGCTTCTTGAATCTCTCTCTCTGCCGCTCCCGCGCTGCCATCACGCGTGCCCGTATCTGCGCCGAGCCCTCTGCCGCCGCGCCGCCGCGCAATTCCTTGTATTGCACTGCCGGAACTTCAATGTGGATGTCGATGCGGTCCAGCAGCGGTCCCGAAATCTTCGCCACGTAGCGCTGGATCATCGGCGGTGTGCACAGGCACTGCCGCGATTTGTCGTTGAAATAACCGCACGGGCACGGATTCATCGCGGCAGCCAGCATAAAGCGCGCCGGAAAACTCAGCGTCATCGACGCCCGCGCAATCGTCACCGTGTGATCTTCCATCGGCTGGCGCATCACCTCCAGCACGTTCCGCGGAAACTCCGGCAGCTCATCGAGAAACAGCAGCCCGTTATGCGCCAGTGAAACCTCGCCCGGCCGCGGCACAATCCCGCCGCCAATCAGTCCCGCGTCTGAAATCGTATGGTGCGGAGATCGGAACGGCCGCTGCGCCACCAGGCCCTCGCCGTTCAGCACGCCGGCAACCGAGTGAATCTTCGTGGTCTCCAGCGCTTCCTCAAACGTAAGTGGCGCAAGAATCGACGGCAGCCGCTTGGCCAGCATCGTCTTGCCCGAACCCGGGGGCCCGATCATCAGAATGTTGTGGCTTCCGGCCGCTGCCACTTCCAGCGCCCGTTTCGCGGTCTGTTGTCCGCGCACGTCGCAAAAGTCCACTGAGAACTGCTGCAACTGCCCGAGCAGTTGCTCGGTGACCACGCGGTACGGCTCGCGCTGGATCTGCCCGACGACCGACGAGTTCAGCAAGTCCAGCACATCCAGCAGCGACGAAACCGGATAGACGTTCACTCCCTCCACCACTGCCGCCTCGGCGGCATTTGCCGCAGGCACCAGAAGGTTCGGAATCCCTTTTTCGCGCGCCAGAATGGCGATGGGCAGCATCCCGGGAATCGGCCGCACGCTCCCATCCAGCCCAAGCTCGCCCACCATCAGAAAACGGCTCACATCGTCCGTTCTCAGTGCACCGTAGGCTCCCAGAATGCCGACCGCAATCGGCAAATCAAAGCCGGAGCCTTCTTTCTTCAGATCGGCCGGTGCCAGGTTGATGGTGATAAACGTCGGCGGAATCAGGTAGCCCGAGTTCTTGATCGCGGCCCGCACGCGATCGCGGCTTTCTCGCACCGCCGCATCGGGAAGACCCACTGTGTGAAAGTGATCTTCCTGCGCGACAACTCCGCTGTAATCCACTTCGACTTCGATGAGATTCGCATCGATGCCATAGACAGCTGCACTGAGGGCCTTGAAGAGCATGGTTCTGAAAAGTGCAGCGAGTGTACCAGAACCGCAAAACAACCGACTGTGACGGATAAACAGCAGCGGAACTCGAACAGGACCTTTGCCGCTGACTCATAAGAAGAATTGGACTTACGGTCGCAGAGGGCTCCCTCAATCTCTGTCGACAGGGAAATTGCCCACCACCCCACCCGGCGCAACATGCTGCCCGGCAAGCACCACGGCGTGTGTGGCGATGTGCGCTCCTGCGCCAATGGCCGTCGGTATCAGCCGGATTTTGTCGAAATCTCCGGCTTCATGCGAGTGCGAAAAGATGCGCGAGAACGAGCCGATGATCGCGTTGTCGCCAATCGTGATCCCGCCGCGGTCGTTCAGCAGCGCGCGCTGGTGGATGGTGACGCCGTCTCCGATCGATAAGTTGTAGCCGTAAGTCAGATCGACCCCGTGGTAGATCTTCACTCCCGTTCCCATGTGCGCAAAGATGTGCCTGCCCAGCATGCAGCGAAAACGAAGTCCCAGCCAGTGATTCAGCCCCACCGGCGATCGGTCGAACATCTGCCAGAACCATAGCAGCGGCTTCCGCGGGCCGAATTTTTCGTGATCCACATCGGGAAAATGCCCGGCCTCCAGCGTCACGTTCTCCGGATCGAGCGACAGGCTCACTACGTTGCCCGGCAGCTCCGACGTCAACGTCAAATTCAGCTTGCCGCCGTGCGGGCGGCCCAGATAAAGCTGGTACAGCTGATCGCGCACAATCTCCGCACGGCGCTCTGGCAAGTGATGGCGAGTAAATTCGTCATCGAGAAAGCGGATCCAGCGGCGGTAAATCTCCTGGGCTTCCGGTGTGGGTAGCGGGCCATGGGTTTGAGTCGCGGTAGCCATCTGGATGAAAGATACACCACCTGCCAAATGGGTCGCACATATCTCGGCAAATGTCCTGCGCGTCCGCCGTTCCGCCTGTTTCCTGCCCCGTGCTTTTCCGGCTGTTAGATTCGTAAGAGGGCTGTTGCCCCTTCCTTGCGGCGGTTTGCGTCCGCAAGGGTGGGAACACACTCAGCATCTCCTCCAGAAGAGATCTATGTTCCATCCCACTGAAGATGTTCGCATTCAATGGACGAAAGTTGTCCTGCCCCCGGTCTTCCTCGAAGAAGAGCTGCCCGTCTCCGAAGCCGCATCTGAAACCATCTTCACCGGCCGCCAGGAAATCACTTCCATCCTCAACGGCCAGGACGACCGCCTGATCGTTCTTGCCGGCCCCTGCTCCATTCACGACACCAAGGCCGCCCGCGAATACGCCGGCCTTCTCAAAACCGCCATCGCAAAGTTCTCCCGCGATCTCCGCATCGTCATGCGCGTCTATTTTGAGAAGCCTCGCACCACCATCGGCTGGAAGGGCCTCATCAACGATCCGCATCTTGACGAGACATACAAGATCAACGACGGTCTCCGCCTCGCGCGCCATCTGCTTCTCGATCTCGCCGAGATAGGCGTGCCCAGCGGCACCGAATTCCTCGACATGATCTCGCCGCAGTACATCGCCGGCTTGGTCAGTTGGGGCGCCATCGGTGCGCGCACCACCGAGAGCCAGGTCCATCGCCAGCTCGTCTCCGGCGTCTCCTGCCCTGTCGGTTTCAAGAACGCGACCTCCGGCGACATCCAGGTGGCCATCGACGCCATCCTCTCGGCGTCTTATTCGCACACCTTTCTCGGCCACACCCACCACGGCCAGTCAGCCATCTTCGTCACTACGGGAAACCCCGATTGCCACATCATCCTGCGCGGCGGCAGCAGGCTCACCAACTTCGACGCCGCCAGCGTTGCCGAAACCGCAGCGCAGATGGTCAAGTCCGGCATCGCCCCGCGCATCATGATCGACTTCAGCCATGCCAACAGCCGCAAAGACTATTCGCGCCAGTCCGTCGTCGGCCGCGATGTCGCCGCGCAGATCGCCGCCGGCAACCGCCACATCATCGGAGTCATGATCGAGAGCAATCTCGTCGCCGGCGCGCAGAAACTCATCCCCGGCCAGCCCCTCGTCTACGGCCAGAGCATCACCGACGCCTGCATCGACTGGGCTGAAACCCACAAGCTCCTCGAAGAACTCGCCGCCGCCGTCCGCTCGCGCCGCGGAGGAAAGTGACGCAACCCCCAAAGACCGACACAGTCCTCCCGCCGCGGCGCGAAATAACTCCACACATAAAGGCCGACGCACATTTCGCGCCGGAGGCGCAGCGTTTGTTAGCCCCGCGCTTCAGCGTGGGGTGAATGAATTACCTGGAAACGTCAGTCCCGTAGGGACGGCGTTTTTTGCTCCTTACTCCTTAATGCTTATTCGCCGCCTTCTCGTTCCCTTGTTCCCTTGTCCCCTGCCTTCACGCCGTCCCCAGCACAATCGTGTGCGGGCTCATGGGAATTGGATGCGCCTTCACATCCTTGTACCCGGCCTCTTCGTGCATCGCGCGCAGCTCGCTGAATGTGTACGCATCGCCCGACGCAGTCGTAGTCAGCATCGTCATCGCAAACGCGGCAGGCATCGCCGGCGACACCCGATCCTCGTTTGGCACAAATTCGAGCGTCGCGGCCCTCCCGCCCGGCTTCAGCGCGCCGCGCACCTTCTTCAGCAGATCCACGCATGTCGGCACATCGAAGTGGTGCAGAAAATTCGTCAGCAGCACCACGTCGTACGGCCCGCCAAACTCCACATCGAACGCGCTGCCCGGCAGCATATCGTAGCGATCCTTCACTCCCGCCTTCTCCGCATTCCTCAGCGCCACGCGCAGCACCGGCGCCCAATCGAGTCCCGTCACCTTCGCCTGCGGATTCTGCTTCGCAATCTCGATCCCGAATAGCCCGTGCCCCGCTGCGATATCCAGCACATGCATCGGCCCGTTGTGCCCATCCAGCACTACCGCGCCCAGCGGAGCAGCCATCGGACCCATCATCGGCGCCATGTTCTCCGCAAACTCCACCCAGATCGGATTCTCCGGCTCGACCGTACCTTGGCCGGGAAGATACGTCCGCCCATCGCGAACAATGTCGGACAATTTCGCATCGGCCTGCATCAACGCCGGTTCACACAGGAATCGCGCCACCGACGCCATGCACGCCGGCGACGCCGGATCGAGAAACGCAGCGCTCGTCGGTGTGTGCTTGTAGTTGCCGTTCTCCTTGGCCAGCACGCCATTGATCACCAGAAAATCGCACAGGATGCGAATGCCGCGCTCCGACGCCCCGCACTGTTTCGCCATCGATGCCGCATCGCCCGGTCCCTGGCCCACAGCTCGAAACACGTCGAGCTCGATCGCGGCAACCAGCGCCGCGGTTTTCTGGTGCGCCTGCACCATGTCAAAAACGACGCCAGGATTCAGCGGAGCCGAACCCGAATTGCCCGGAGCTTGTGCCGGAGCGGCAGTTGGAGCAACAGCAGATGACATCGCGAACCTCCTCGTGTTGCCTGCTTGGATTAGGTTGTGGGGAAAGATCCTTATTCGGCTCACCGAGTGTATCACTCGGCTCTCGCGCGATAAAGTGAAAGGTTGTGTCCGCTCTTTCCATCTTCCGCCTCCGGCAAAAATCGCTCCCTCGCGCCATCCTCCTCTCACTTGGCGCATTTTTCTGGAGCCTGCGGTTGGCCGGGTTTCCTTATATCCAGAACCTTCACGGCTCCTGGTGGCAGATCGTCACCCTGCTCGTCGCAGCCTGGGGAATGGCTGAGACCGCACGATGCCTGCAGCGCCGTTGGAGCTTTTACCACGCCGGTGTCATGCTGCTCCTCTACGCCGATCTCATGATCCTCGCCGCCATCGTCATGCTCCTCGCGGTTCCATAATCCCGCTGCTCACACCTTCCGCACGTCCTCTCTTTTCCGCGCCAGTCGTCCGCTTCGCCGTGTACGATGGGCAAAAGCGCACGCACGACCGGCTGTCACTCCTCGGCCAGCTTTTCTTCGCGTACAGCCGCTTCAATTCAAACTGCGCTGGAGGATGGAATGTTTAAAGGATTTCGGGATTTTATTCTGCGTGGAAATGTGATGGACCTCGCCGTCGCCGTCATTATCGGCGGCGCCTTCGGTAAGATTGTTAGCTCGCTTGTGGCTGACATCATCAATCCCTTCATCGGCGCCACCGTTGGCCAACCCAACTTCGGTTACATCATCCTTCCCGTTGGCAGCGGCAAGGTCATGATCGGCAATTTCCTCAACAACGTCATCGAGTTTCTGATCATCGCCTGTGTCGTGTATTTCGTGTTCGTGATACCCGTCAATAAGCTCATGGCGCGCATCAAGAAGCCCGAGGCCGTCGCCGAGCCCACAACCAAGCCCTGCCCCGAATGCCTCAGCGACATTCCTCTGGCAGCAAAACGCTGCGCCCACTGCGCGCAGCCAGTAGCCTGATTGCATCAAACCCTCAAAGGATTCGATTCATGAGCTCGCGAACCGCGCTTGCATTCTATAGTTGTCTCGCGACTTTACCCCTTCTGCTCAGCCCGCTCCGTGGGCAGGCGCCGCAATCCGTCTTCGGCTACACCGACTTCGGTCCCGAATCCAAAGTCGAAGAGAAATTCCTCGCCGTCCCCGATGCCAAAGAGGCCGGCGAGGAACTCAAAGAGCTCACCTCCGCTCCTCATCTCGCCGCCACACCTGAAGATCACAAGACCGCCGAGTATGTCGCGCGCAAGTTCCGCGCCGCCGGTCTCGAAACCGAGATCGTTCCCTATCGCGTTCTGCTCAACCAGCCCAAAGTCGTCCGCGTCGAGGCCTACGATCCCTCCGGCCGTCTGCTCATGAGCGGCCCCACCCGCGAACATGTCAATGGCGACCCAGGCCAGGACGATCCGCGCGTCGTCATGCCCTTCAACGGCTCGTCTGGTTCGGGCGACGTCACCGCCGAAGTGGTCTACGCCAACTACGGCCGCCCTGAAGACTTCAACGAGCTCGAAGCGCAGCACATCGATGTGCGCGGCAAAATCGTCATCTGCCGTTACGGAGAAAACTTTCGCGGCGTCAAAGTCTTCCTTGCCGAGCAGCACGGCGCCGCCGGCGTCCTCATCTATTCCGACCCGCAGGACGACGGCTACTACAAGGGTGATCCCTGGCCCATCGGTCCCTGGCGTCCTGAAACCGGCGTGCAGCGCGGCTCCGTCCAATATCTCTTCAAATATCCCGGCGACCCGGAAACTCCCGGCGTTGCCTCCACACTGGATCTTCCAGATTCCGCGCGCACCTCACCCGATGGCGATCAACCGCGCATCATCTCCATTCCCGTCAGCTATCACGACGCCGCGCCCATTCTTCAGGCGCTCAAGGGCCCCGGAGTTCCCGTAGGCTGGCAGGGAGCTCTCCCGTTTCGCTATCACCTCGGATCCGGCGGCGTAAAAGTCCACCTCGTCTCGCAGCAGGATTACCAGCGCCGCATCATCTGGGATGTCATTGGAAAAATCGCTGGCTCGCAGGAACCCGACTCCTGGGTCGTCGTCGGCAACCATCGCGACGCCTGGGTCTACGGCGCGGTCGATCCCAACAGCGGCACCGCCTCCATGCTTGAAGCGGTACACGGCATCGGCGCGCTCATCCATGAGGGCTGGCGCCCCAAACGCACCATCGTCTTCTGCAGTTGGGATGCTGAAGAAGAAGGCCTCATCGGTTCCACTGAGTGGGTCGAGCAGCAGGGCAAGCTCCTCGAACATGCCGTCGCCTATTTCAATGTAGATGTCGCCGTCTCCGGTCCAAACTTTTCCGCCGCCGCCGTACCTTCGCTCAAGCAATTTGTTCGCGACGTCACCCGCTCCGTTCCCAGCCCTCTCGGCAGCACCGTCTTCGAGCAGTGGCATCTCAAAGGCGACTCCAGCAATGAACACCGCGGCTCGAACGCTCCGCCCATCGAAGGCGAAGAAACCCACGTCGGCGATCTCGGCTCCGGCTCCGATTTCACGCCTTTCCTGCAGCATGCCGGCGTCCCGTCCACCGACATCGTTTCCAACGGCCCCTACGGCGTCTATCACTCCACATTCGACGACTTCGCCTGGTACACCCAGAACGCCGATCCGCACTTCGTCTATCTGCAGGAAATGGCCCGCGTCCTCGGCCTTGAAGCCCTGCGCATGGCCGACTCCGACGTTCTTCCCTTCGACTACGTCGCCTACGCCCGCGAAATCTCTTCCTACATCCAGGCCGCAAAACACAAAGCCGCCAATATGAATCTCGGCTCTCTTGACTTCGATCCGGCCGAAGCCGCCTCCGCGCGCTTCCTGGCCGCCGCGCAGCAGGCCTACTCTGCCCAATCCGCGCCCTCGGGCAATCTTCCCCACCTGAATTCTGCGCTTCGTGACGCTGAGACGGCTCTCCTTTCCGAACCCGGCCTGCCCAATCGTCCCTGGTACAAGCACACCATCTATGCGCCCGGCGAATACACCGGCTACGCCGCCGTCGTCATCCCCGGCGTCAACGAAGCCATCGACGCCCGCAACGCCACCGTCGCCGCCCGGCAACTCACCGTCCTCACCCAGGCCCTCGACCGCGCCGCCTCCGCCCTGAATAACGCGCGATAGCAACTGCCCCATCTTTGCGACACTTTTTTGTCGCCAGCGCATGTTTGTTCTTGCAGAAGACTTCCGTGCCCCATCCTTTCCGCGTGTCCGGGGCCCCCACGAACGGGTCTTCGTTCGTGGGGTGGCTAGATGTGAAGTTTCAAAAATCAGCTTTGTAACAAGGGCACGGCTTTAGCCGGGCCGAAAAAGGCAGCAAGAAAGCGGGGTTTTAACCCCTGCGGGATGTCGACCGGATTCCATTTAGCCATTTTTGAAACACGCTCTAAGCAGAAAGGGTGGGATACCGAGAAGAGCCCGGTCCACACTCTTCCCGAAAACTCCCCGGCGTCGGACCGCAATTCTCCCCCCGCGCGGCTCTGCTGCCTGGCCCCTCAACTTCGTCACAACAACATGTGATATTCGCCTTCAATTCACCAATCCATCAAACCCCTTCCCTGCGTACCATTTGCAGCCCCGGTATCGGTCGATGCTCCGGCAGATTTACCGCGACGATGATGCGAATGGATGCCTGGAATCACCAACTGGTGAGGCCCTCACACCGAGGAGTGATTCCCAACCCCTCCACGCCGGAGCTATCGTCCGGGTGATGGTTTTGGTACATACCGGATGCACACAGAAATGAATGCATCGGGAGGTATTCGAATGGTTGACTTGTTGCTTGGGTTCGGATTCGTCGCAATGATTATCTCGCCCGCGGTGTTCGCTTCCGTCCAGCGGGTTCGGTCTCGCGCGAGCAATCACTAATTCTCAACACCTTGCTGTCTTTGAGGTTGCCTTATGTTGACGCTCATCTCCATCGCTCTGGTTGTCGGCTCCGCCCTGGTTCCAATGGCGGTGCACCCCAGCCCGGCGCGAGCAAAATCCCATCCTCGCCAGTAGCTGTCGGCTCGGCGTCGCCGCCCGTCGCCAATCCCGCTCCAGCCTCGCCTGCCCTCTCGTCTCCTCCCAAATTCCCGCAATCCACCACCGCTGTCACGAACCTCCGCGCAGAGTCTGCCTCAGTCGAGTGAGCTAGATCACATCCTCGATTCCGTCCCCTGGTTGACCATGGTCACGTAGGCTCGTATCGTTAAGTCAGGCATATCATGAAGGTTTCCCCAAATTCGCTCCGTATTGGCATCGCGGTTTTCATTATCCTTGGCACCATCGGCTGGCTTGCTTACTCAGGCTACGGTTCCAGCAAGAGCTATTACGTCACCATCTCCGAGCTCGGCGGAATGGGCGATAAGGCCTATCACAATAATTTTCGTGTCGAAGGCTTCGTCCAGCCCGGCTCCATTGAGCAGGTTGGCACCCACGTCGACTTCGTCCTGAACGAATACGAAAGCCACTCCGCCAAGGCCGCAACCGGCCGCCTGCTCAGGGTCAGCTACAAGGGCTCCGAGCCGCCGCCCGACACCTTCAAGGACAATTCCCAGGCTCTTGCCGAAGGCACTTACGGCCGAGATGGCGTCTTCCACGCCACCATCCTTCAGGCCAAGTGCGCCAGCAAATACGCCCCTGCGCAGCCCGGCGCCGCGCCCTCCGGCGCAGCTCCTGCGAAGCCCAATTCGGCCTCCTCCTCCGCTCCCGCATCCGCCGCCCAAACCGCCAGCAACTGATCGAATGACGCCAGCCTCTACCGAAGCCGCTCGCACTACGTTCAGCGCACGGCTTGATGGGGTGTCGAAACTCTTCGGCAGCTTTGCCGCTCTCCGCCAGGTTTCCGCCTCGCTCGAACCGGGCCGCTGTTACGTTCTCCTCGGCGAAAATGGAGCCGGCAAGTCCACGCTTCTCCGCATTCTCGCTGGCCTGCTCCGCCCCAGCCACGGCACTGTCCATGTCTTCGGCAATCTCGAGCCGCACGAGGCCCGCGCCCGCATCGGCTACATGAGCCATTCGCCCATGCTCTACGACGAGCTCACCGCGCAGGAGAACCTCGAATACTTTCGCAGCCTCTACGCAGGCCGCGAGTGCCTCACGCCCACTGAGGTTCTAAAGCAAGTCGGCCTCGACCCCAATCTCAATCGCACCTTCGGCCAGTACTCGCAGGGCATGCGCCAGCGCACCTCGCTCGCTCGCGTCCTGCTCTCCATGCCCGAGCTGCTTCTTCTCGACGAGCCCTTCTCCAACATGGATATCGAGAGCGCCCGCCAGATGGTCGAGCTCCTCGCCCGTTTCCGCCGGTCCGATCGCACCATCGTTCTCACTACGCACCAGCGCGAGCTAGCCGCCCCAATCGCCGACTGGGTTCTCACCCTCCATGCCGGCCGCGTCGCATCGTTCGAGCCTGGGAGTCCCACGCTATGAAGACCAACGGCGCGCGCTTCCTCGAGTCGCTCAATATTCCCTTCGAACTTCGCGAGTACGAGGTCGATCCCAACGATCTCTCCGCGTTGACGGTCGCAAAGAAAATCGGCATGCCCGCCGAACAGGTGTTTAAGACTTTGCTCACCACCGACGGAGCTCACAACTATGTCTTCGCCGTCATCCCCGGCGACGCCGAACTCGATTTCAAGAAACTCGCCCGTGCGGCTCAATGGCGCAAGGCCGAAATGTCTCCGCTCAAAGACGTGCAGCCCCTCACCGGCTACATCCGCGGCGGCGTCACCATCTTCGGCGCGAAAAAACCCTACCCGGTCTTCATCGATGAAACCTTGATCCTCTTCGATCGCATCAGCGTCTCCGCCGGCACCCGTGGCACGCAGCTCATTCTCACGCCCGACGATTATCTCCACGCCGCCGCCGCACTCGGCGAGCCCGTCACCACGGCCGATCTGACAAAAGATCTACGGAAAGAGGGTGCCCCATCCTATCCGTTTCGCGTTTCTGGCGAAATGGATAGGGTGGGAGACCAACCTCGTTCTCCCGACGAGCTTTCCCAGAGAGGACGAAAATGACCCGCGCCCTCTTCACTCATCTCGCCAAAGACCTCCGCATCGAGTGGCGCTCAAAAGAAGCCATCAACTCCATGCTCTTCTTCGCGCTGCTCGTCGTTGTGCTCTTTTCCCTCGCTTTCGATCCGCGCGGCGCCTTCGCCCGCGACATTGCCGGCGGAGTGCTGTCGGTGGCCACCATGTTCGCCTCGGTCTCTGCCCTCAACCAGGCCTGGGCCCGCGAAATCCGTCATCAGGTTCTCGATGCGCAGCGCATGGCGCCCACTCCCGGCGCCGACATGTTCCTCGCCAAGGTGCTGGCCAACTTTCTCTTCGTCACGATTGTTCAGATTGTCCTCGCGCCCATCTTCGTTGTCTTTTACAACCTGCACATCCTCGGCAACGCCTGGCAGCTTCTTCTTGTTCTCCCGCTCGGCACCTGGGCTCTCGTCGCCAACGGAACCTTCTTCGCCGCGCTCTCCATCCGCAGCCGCAACCGCGAACTGCTGCTCCCGCTCATCCTCTTTCCCATTTTCATTCCCGCGCTGCTCGCCATGGTCCAGGCCACCGGCTCCATCCTCACCGGCGAAAGCGACCCCACGCTCTGGATCAAGCTCCTCGTCGGCTACGACATCATCTTCACAACGGTCAGCCTGCTCCTCTTCGACGTCATCCTCCACGCTGAGTAGCATTGCTTCGCTTCACTCGGATTCTCAATTTCGGAGATTGTCATCCCGAGCGGAGCGCGCTTGGGGCCCCGATCGTGAAGCGATTGGGGAAAGCGGAGCCGAGGGATCCGCAGTTGTTTTTGCGAGGTCAAACCCAGCGCAAAATCGGTGCCCCACATCTCGATTCTGAGATGTGTGATACCTCGACCCATCGACCGGTGGACTTACGGCGCCGGAATCCGCACCGTATTCGCCCGGCACGAACGCACGCTGCCGCACGCCACAGGATGCAGGTTCTTATCCAGGCAAACCTCAACCGCGGTCAGATAGTTGTGACCGCAACTCACCACAAAGCTCTCGCGCGGAATCCCCGGATTGCTTTTCGCGAACAGATCCACGATCTGCTCCGGCGGCATCGAAATCTGGGAACTGATGTTGGCCAGCGTCGGCGGAATCGTTACCGAATGGTACGCCGTGCGCGCTGTCTGAAAAAACGCATCGGGACTGAGACCCGAACAAGTACCGTGCGCCTGCCACTCATGTTCCAGCAGCCCCGGCTCGGGATAGATGTCTCTGTATTGCGCAGGATTGGCCGGGCCAAATGCGTCGGAGCAATTCTCCGGATAGGAGCCGTCGCTGCGCTCCGGCCATAGCCCATGCAGGACGAACGTCGAATGCGCCGCGCACTCTGCCGCCTCGCGATGCGAGTAGCAATATTCCGGCGACCACGAGAGATTCAACAGGTAAAAATCGAAACCGGAAGCCGTGATCGCCATCTGCGCATGCTCGCGCGACGCCGCATCGGGAAGTTCCGCTGGAGCAGCGCCCGTCCCGGACTGCGCACCCGGCCTGCATCCGGCGATGAGCAAAACCGTGCAGCAAATCGCAACCGTTTTCAGCTTCATGCGTCGAGGATACATAATTACCGGCGCTCGTTGCTCAAGGAACTCTCATGATCACCCTGAGAGCTTGATGAAACCAGCTCGATGAACCCTGAACTACGAACTAAGAACTGCGAACCGTGAACTCTCTTCACTTCCCATACTGCTCCTCGCTCACCTGCTCCAGCCACTCCACCGTCTTGCCGTCCAGCTTTTCCTGGATCGCGAAATGCGTCATCGCAGTCGTCGGCGCGGCTCCATGCCAGTGTTTCTCGCCGGGCGCAAACCACACCACATCGCCGGGCCGGATCTCCTCCACCGGCCCGCCCCACTTCTGCGCGCGTCCGCATCCCGCCGTCACCACCAGCGTCTGTCCCAGCGGATGCGTATGCCACGCCGTCCGCGCTCCCGGCTCAAACGTCACGCTCGCGCCCACCACGCGTGCCGGCTCCGGCGCCGCAAACAGCGGATCGATCCGCACCGTTCCCGTAAACCAATCCGCCGGCCCCTTGCCCGACGCCTGCGATCCCGCTCGCTTGATCTCCATGTTTTCCCCTCAGTCCTGGAACCGGTTGAATAAAAGGTCTTGTATCAGGGCACGACTTAGGTCTCTGACCGCTTGACCTTGCACCGCTTCCGTGCCCCATCCTTTCGCCTTATTTCTGGCGAAAGGGTGGGAAACCACCTAAGCCAAAAAGGACGAATTCATGCGGTCGGAGATCTGGCTCTCTGAATCCGACCGCAAAATCACGCCGCGCCTCGCGCCGGCCGGAGTTGTAACCCACGCCGGCGCGCAGCTGCGCACTTAACTCCACGTTCCCTACCCCTTCAGCGACGCCATATCGATCGAGAAGCGGTACTTCACATCCGACTTCACCAGCCGCTCGTACGCTTCGTTGATCTTCTGTATTGGAATTACCTCAACATCCGAGGTGATGTTGTGCTTGCCGCAGAAGTCCAGCATCTCCTGCGTCTCCGCGATCCCGCCGATAATCGAGCCCGAAAAACTCCGCCGCCGCATCAACAACCCGAACACGGCCACCGGCAGCGGCTGGTCCGGCGCGCCCACCATCGTGATGTTCCCATCGCGCGCCAGCAGGTTGATGTATGCATTGATGTCGTGCGTCGCGGCCACTGCATCCAGAATGAAATCGAAGCTGCCCGCGTGCTTGTTCATCTCATCGGCATTCTTCGAGATCACTACCTCATCGGCGCCCAGACGTTTCGCATCTTCCTTCTTGCTCTCTGACGTCGTGAACACCACCGTGTGCGCTCCCAGTGCATGCGAAAACTTCACGGCCATGTGGCCCAGTCCGCCGAGTCCCACCACGCCCACTTTCTTTCCCTTGGTCACGCCCCAATGCCTCAGTGGCGAGTAGGTCGTGATTCCCGCGCATAGCAGCGGCGCCGCGCCCGCCAGGTTCAGGTTTGCCGGCACGTGCAGCACAAAGTGCTCATCCACCACGATGCTGTCGGAGTAGCCGCCATACGTAACGCCGCCCAGGTGCTTATCAGGAAAGTTATACGTCAGCACAAAGTTCGGACAAAACTGTTCATTGCCCTGTTTGCACTCCGGGCACGTCCGGTCTGAATCCACCATGCATCCCACCGCACCCAGGTCGCCAACCTTGAACTTCTTTACTGCCGGCCCAACCTTCGTCACCCGGCCCACAATCTCGTGTCCCGGCACGCACGGATACACCGTCGGCATCACGCCGCTCCACTCATTCCGCGCCTGGTGCAGGTCACTGTGGCAAATTCCGCAGAAGAGAATCTCCATCTGCACATCGTGTTCGGTTGGATCGCGCCGCTCGATCGTTGAGGAGGCAAACGGCGAAGTTGCACTGCTCACGGAATACGCTTTTGCTTTGTACATGAATTCACCTCAGATCTCTGTCGTTAAGTCCCCAGTTTCTCTCAAATCAAAGTTCTTTCATCCCGAGCGCGCTTGGGGCCCCATGATCGCGAAGCGATGGTGGGGTAAGCGGAGCCGAGGGATCTGCAGTTGTCTTTTGCCACGTCAGTTCACCATAATGTCGGCGCTCCTCGTGGAAATCTTGCCGTTGCCCTCATATGCCTGAGAACTGATCGCCCGACAACCCCAAGCCTACGCAATTCCCGCCATCCAGCGGTATCCAAATCCTTCCGATTGATTGCCCGATTCTCTTGCTGCACAGATTTTTGTGCACTTCCGCCTTGAATCCGCGTTACGCTTTGGTTAAAGAGCTAACCGGAGATCCCCTTGACCAGCCATAGACTTACAGCTCACGACCAGGCCTCGCTTCTCGATGCGGCACGCGCCAATCTGCTTCAGAAAATTATCAAACGTGTTCCCACTGACGGACTTCTGAGAACCGGCATCCCGCAGCTCTACCTCTATCGCGCCTCCGCCCCCACCAACTGCACTTCGGCCGCCTATGATCCCCGTCTCGTCGTCTTTGTCCAGGGGCAGAAGCGGATCAATCTCGGCACAAAGACCTATCTCTGCGACGGGTCTTCGTTTCTTCTCTCTACCCTCGATCTCCCCGTCGTTAGCCAGGTCGTCACGGCCACGCCCGAGAAGCCGATGCTCTGCCTCAACCTGCAGCTCGACATATCCGACGTCCGCCGCATTCTCAGTCAGGAAGAATTCCCTCCGCCGCCCGAACCCACTGACGCCATCGGCATGGCCGTCGGAGTCACGTCCGTCGAAATGCTCGACGCCTGCTCGCGCCTCGTCGATCTTCTCGACACGCCCAGCGACATCCCTTTCCTCAGCTTGCTCATCCAGCGCGAAATCATCTATCGCGTGCTCCGCAGTCCGCAAGGTCATCACCTGCGCGCCATCGCCACGCTCGGCGAGCAGAGCCATCGCACTGCCAAGGCCGTCTCCTGGCTCCGCATGAACTACGCCAAGCCCTTGCGCGTCGAAGATCTCGCCGCCATGGCGCAGATGGGCGTCTCCACGCTGCATCACCATTTCCGCTCGCTCACTGCCATGAGCCCCATCCAGTATCAGAAGCAGCTTCGCCTGCACGTGGCGCGCGAGCGCATGTTGAACGACGGCCTCGACGCCGCCAGCGCCGCCTTTGAAGTCGGCTACGAAAGCGCCAGCCAGTTCAATCGCGAGTACAGCCGCCTCTTCGGCCAGCCGCCCATGCGCGACGTAAAATCCCGCCGCCTCGCCGGCGCGCTGGCCGCCACCGACTGAGCAGCGTGATTCGGCCGCGGTCAGTTCTCGGCATGGCCTGCCTGAAGACTTTCTCGCGGATTGGTGTACTATCTGTTATAGTACACACGTGATCCCGTTCCGCATCGCATTCCGGCCCGGCGTCTCGCTCTTCGACCAGATCGTCTACGCCTCGAAGAAAGCCATGATCGCCGGCCAGCTCCGCCCGGGTGATCCGTACCCCTCCGTTCGCACCCTGAGCAAGGAACTCAAGATCAATCCCAACACCGCGCACAAGGTCGTCGCTCATCTGGTCAGCGAGGGCCTCCTCGAAACTCGTCCCGGCATCGGCACCGTCGTCGCCGAGCTGCCCGATTCTTCCCGCAAGGAGCGCGCTGAGCTGCTCGGCAAGGAAATGGAAGAGCTCGTCGTCGAAGCCAAGCATCTCGGCATCTCGCTTGACGAGCTGCTCTCCTCTTTCTCTTCACACTGGCAGCGCCTCAGTCGCGGCGGCCAATCCAGCACCGAACCAGGCGAAAGGAGCCGCAAGAAATCGTGACAGCCGCAATCAGCACCCAAAAGCTCACTCGCCGCTTTGGCCGCACCGTGGCCCTTGATGCAGTCGATCTCGAAGTGCCCGAAGGCGCCGTCTACGCGCTCGTCGGCGCCAACGGCGCGGGCAAAACCACCCTGATCAAAGTCCTGATGAATATCTTCTGCCCTACTGCCGGCTCTGCTCACGTGATGGGCGCCGATTCACGCAAAGTCGCCGGCAAAATCTTCAACCGCATCGGCTACGTCTCAGAAAACCAGCAGCTGCCCGACTGGATGAGCACCGGCGAGATGCTCGCCTACTTCCGTAATTTCTATCCAGGCTGGGACATCTCGCTCGAGCATTCGCTCATCCGCCAATTCGATCTTCCCCTCAAGCGCAAGCTCAAGCACCTCTCGCGCGGCATGCGCATGAAGGCTGCCTTCGCCAGTTCCCTCGCCTATCGGCCCCGCCTGATTGTGCTCGACGAACCGTTTTCCGGCCTCGATCCACTAGTGCGCGACGAGCTCATTGAAGGCCTCATCGATCGCGCGCCTGAAACCACTATCTTTCTTTCCTCTCACGATCTGGCCGAGATTGAAGGCTTCGCCAGCCACGTCGGTTTTCTTGAGCAAGGCCGCCTGCTCTCCTCTGAGGAGATGGCTGTGCTCTCCAATCGCTTCCGCACTGTCACAGTCACTCTCGCTGCCCCGCAGCCTTTGCCCGCCGATCTTCCGCCCAACTGGCTCCAGGTCGAAGCCTCCGACCGCGTCGTTCGTTTTGTCGACAGCGCCTACGAACCAGCCGCAAGTCCCGCTCAATTCGCCGCGATCTTTCCCTCCGCGCGCGACATCACTCTCGATCCCATGTCCCTGCGATCCATCTTTCTCGCAATTGCAAAGTCCAAACGCGGCACTGGCCAATCCCCGGCACTCACTCCTCAGCTCGCGAATCAATGAGGGCAAAGCCATGAAGCAGATTTTCGTCATTTTCCTGAAAGACGTTCGCCATCTCTGGCCTGAGATTCTGGCCTCTCTCGCCGTGGTCGCTGCACTCGTTCTTGTCTACCCGCGTGGGTGGCGCTCATCGGAAATCATGAACATGGGTAGGATCGGTCTCTTCGCCCGATACGGCGGCGACGCCGACGTTGCCGCATCCATTCTCGTCCTGCTGGTGCCACTCAGCTGGTTCATCCTCGTTGCCCGCCTGGTTCACAGCGAAAGGCTCGTCGGCAACACGCAGTTCTGGCTCACGCGCCCCTACGAGTGGCCGAAGTTCCTGGCCGCCAAGCTGCTCTTTCTCGCCAGCTTTGTCTATGCGCCCTTTGTTCTCGGGCAATGCATCCTGCTCGCAGAAGGCGGCTTTCAACCTCTCGCGTACCTTCCCGGCCTCTTCTTCAATCTCTTCTGCGTTACATTCATCCTGGTCCTGCCGTTCTTCGCGCTCTCCGCAGCCACGCCCAGCTTCGGCAAGCTGACGCTCGTCGCGCTTGCCGTCCTCTTGTCCATCGCCGGCGTCGCCATCGGCTACTCCGCGCTCCCTTATGACTTGACCTTCAGTGGCGCCGACTGGCTTTCAGACCTTCTCTCCGCTCTGTTCATCACCTGCGGCTGCGCAGCGATCGTCCTTGTGCAATATGCAAGGCGCGGCACGCGCCTTTCCTGGATCCTCATCGGGGTCACCGGTCTTCTTATGGCGACGCTCACCTTCGTCGATCCCGATCGCTGGTTCATGGGCCACTACTATCCCGCCCAGGCTTCCGGAGCCGCTGCTCCATTGCAGGTTTCTCTTGCGAACATCCCTGTGCTGCGGCGCGCATATGAATCAGCCGACACAGGCGACGTCGAATTTGGCATCCCTCTTCAGGTGGCCGGAATTCCCGAGGGCGCCACTGTTGAGCCCGTGGCCGTTCGAGCATCCATCCAGGCCTCAGGCGGTGCCCAATGGCAAACGCAGTGGAAGGCAGACAGCGGCATGAACATCATGCGCGAGATTCCAATCACCGTGGTCCACCTTCGCATGCGGCGGTCTCTCTACGATCAGTTCAAGTCGGCGCCGGTCACTCTGCATCTCGCGCTCGCAGTCGACGAAGCAAAAGTAGCCACGACCGGCCAACTGCCGCTCCGGATCGAGGACTTCTCGATCCCCGGTGTCGGAGTCTGCAAAGGGCCACCGCCCACTCCTTACTCAACCGGTTTCATCCATTGCCGCTCGGCAATGCGCCAGCCTCCGCTCACCTATGTCATCGGACATTGGACCGAGGGCGACTGTCCGGCGCAGCCGACCGACGACGGCACAATTCTCGGCGCTGCTTGGGTCGGCAATCTCGATCAGCACCCCGCCGAATTCGGAATCACCTCCGTCTGGCAGTTCCCCATCTCTCTTTCAAATGTGATGTGGGGCCGCGGGCCCGGCGCAGTGAATGTGGGTCCGCCGCATCTCTGCCCCGGTACAACGTTGACCTTTACCACCTACCGGCTGGCTTCATCGGAGCAACTGAGCGTGACGATTCCGAACTTCCAGCTTCCCGAGCTTGAAAATGTGAGGATTGGTGGCTTCGCCAGATGATTTGGTTGCCTTTGCATCTCGCGCTGGCTGGCTTTCTTAGAACGGCGTGACGATTCTCCGTCCTTTCATGCATCCACAAGCAGCCCGTTCGAATCTGATCCATGTGGACCGCGATCGTATCAGCCCTACCACGCAGATTGGAGCAACTGTGGAACTACTCGCACTTTTCGCCACACTTCAGGCGCGCCCCGGCAAAGAAGCTGAGGTCGAAGCCTTCCTGAAATCCGCCGAATCCCTCGCCGAGAAGGAGCCCCAGACCTCGAAGTGGTACGCCATCAAACTGGCGCCCGCAACATACGGAATCTTCGACACCTTTGCGAATGATGCCGGTCGCAATGCGCATTTGTCGGGCGAGATCGCCAAGCAGCTGATGGCGCGCGCCGAAGAACTCTTCGCCGTCCCGCCAAAGATTGAAAAACTGGAGATCCTTGCAGCGACTCCGCTAAAAAGCTAGCTGAAGAGGGCGTTCCCTTGCGCTCAATAGAACGGTCGCCTCCGCTCAATGAGCTTCGAACTGTGAACTAAGAACTACGAACTGTTCTCAGCTTTTTCCAATCACCTTCGCCAGCGTCGCGCCAATCTCCGCCGGCGACACCACCACGTGAATTCCTGCCGCCGTCATCGCTTTCATCTTGTCGGCCGCTGTTCCCTGGCCGCCGCTGATGATCGCGCCCGCGTGCCCCATGCGCCGTCCCGGAGGCGCGGTCTGCCCGGCGATAAAGCCCACCACCGGCTTCTTCACGTTCTTCTTCACGAAGTCCGCTGCAGCCTCTTCCGCCGATCCGCCAATCTCGCCGATCATGATGATCGCTTCGGTGCCGGGATCGTCATTCAGCAGCCGCAGCGCATCGATGTGCGTGGTGCCGATAATCGGATCGCCGCCAATCCCAATCGCCGTCGACTGCCCGATCCCGCGCTCCGTCAATTGATGCACCGCCTCATACGTCAGCGTTCCCGAGCGCGACACGATTCCGATCGAGCCTTCCTTGTGAATCCGCCCCGGCATGATGCCGATCTTCGCTTTTCCCGGCGAAATCACGCCCGGGCAGTTCGGCCCGATCAGCCGCGACTTCGACGTCTTCAGCTTGGCCCACACCTTCACCATGTCCAGCGTCGGAATCCCCTCGGTAATACACACGATCAGCGGAATCCCCGCGTCCTCGGCTTCGAGAATCGCATCCGCGGCAAACGGCGGCGGCACAAAAATCATCGTGGCGTTCGCGCCGGTCTCTTTCACGGCATCTGCAACCGTGTTGAAAACCGGCCAGCCCTCGTGAATCGTTCCGCCCTTGCCCGGCGTCACGCCGCCAACCACTTTCGTTCCGTACTCCGCGCAGCCCTTGGCATGAAACGTTCCTTCTTTGCCCGTCAGTCCCTGCACAATCAGCCGCGTTTCTTTTGTGACCAGCACTGCCATGAAATGCTCCTAGCGGGAAGCTCTCAGCCGTCAGCTTTCGGCCTTCAGCTCTGCTCCGAACCCAGTTTATTGATCAGCGAAGTTAGCATTTTTGAGATTTCTTCACTCATGCCTACTGCCTCGTCGATCGCTGCTTCGCTGCCCATCTCCAATCTTCTAGCTACGACTAATTGCGTCTTCACTTCGAAGATCGAACCAAGCGCTATGCCAAGGAATTGCCGAAACTCGCGTTCGTTTAATCTGCCTCGCCCTTCTGCAATGTTGCTCGCAACCGATACAGCTGCCCGGCGCAATTGAGAAACGAGGCCGTATAGTTCATCCTTCGGAAAACCTTTGGTCAGTCGGTAAATGCAGACCGTAAGATCAATGGCCCGCTGCCAGACTGCCAATTCGTGCACATCCTGCGGCATCGGAGATTCCTTTCATCGCTGCACCGCACGGCTGACGGCTGAAAGCTGAGGGCTGATAGCTGCCAGCTTCTAGCTAGCGGCCGCCGCCTTCACCACCATCTCCGCCGCCTCCTTCATCGTTGCTCCGACTTGAAAATTGAGGCCAGATTCCTTGAGGATCTCTCGACCTTCTTCGACATTGGTGCCTTCGAGCCGCAGCACGATCGGCACCTTCACGTCGAGCTTGCGCGCCGCCGCCACAACCCCCGTCGCCAGCCGGTCCACACGCAGAATCCCGCCAAATATATTGATGAAGATCGCCTTCACATGCTCATCCGACAGCAGAATCTCGAATGCATGTTCGATTTGCTCCTGCGTCGCGCCCCCGCCCACATCCAGAAAGTTCGCTGGGCTTCCGCCTGCGTATTGAATAATGTCCATCGTCGCCATCGCCAGGCCAGCGCCGTTCACCATGCACGCGATCGACCCA
The DNA here is from genome assembly GCA_963834565.1 of uncultured Acidobacteriaceae bacterium. Lineage (GTDB taxonomy): Bacteria > Acidobacteriota > Terriglobia > Terriglobales > Acidobacteriaceae > Telmatobacter. Next base: position 1,129,275 of record CAWICF010000001.1, read on the forward strand.
TCCAGCTTGATGTAGTTCAGCGCGTATTTGCTCGCCTCCACTTCCAGCGGATCTTCTTCCGCAATATCGCGCAGAGCCTTGATCTCTGGATGCCGGAACGATGCGTTGTCATCGAAGTTGATCTTCGCGTCCAGCGCAAACAGCTTGTCGTCCTTCGTGGTGATAAACGGATTGATCTCCAGCAGTGACGCATCCGTCTCGATGAACGCCTTGTACAGGCTCTGGAAGAACGCAACCGCCTGGTTGATCTGCGTCGGTTTCAGTCCCAGCGCAAATGCCAGCTTCCGCGCCTGCCACGCGCCGAATCCCACCGCCGGATCGATCGTCTCTTTGAAAATCGCCTCGGGAGTTTTCGCCGCGACCTCTTCAATCTCCATGCCGCCGGCTTGCGACGCCATAAACACCAGTCTGCCCGTCGCGCGATCCAGCACAATGCCCAGGTACAGCTCGCGATCGATCGCCGCCGTCTCCTCGATCAGCAGCCGCTGCACCTTCTGCCCCTGCGGCCCGGTCTGGTGCGTCACCAGTTGCATGCCCAGGATGTTCTTCGCGTGCAGCTCGGCATCTTCACGCGTCTTCGCCACCTTCACGCCGCCGCCCTTGCCGCGGCCACCGGCGTGAATCTGCGCCTTCACCACCACGCCCTGCGCGCCCTCGGCAAACAGAGTGCGCGCCACCGCCGTAGCTTCTTCAAAGTTCGTCGCCATCTCGCCCTTGGGCACGGCAACGCCGTACCTGGCGAGGATTTCCTTAGCTTGATATTCGTGGATTTTCAACGGGTAGGGACCTCAGGCAAATCCCAGATTATCACGCAGATTTGCGGCGGAATCTCGCGTTCCGGAGCGCCACGCGTCCTCGCGCGCGCCAGCGGCGCAGCGTTCATTAGCCCCGCGCTTGACCGGGGTCCCCAGGAAACGATCCTTGTTTCCTGCGGTGGTTTAGCGTGGGGAAAGCGAATTCCACACATCGACTCCGGAGTCCCGTAGGGACGGCGGAAAGACATCCTGTTTGCAGGAGGCAATAACACGTTGCCCCACCCTTCGCGCGTTCTCTGCGCAAAGGGTGGGATTGACCAACGTTCACTTCGTCGGCTTGTATCTCCAGGTGCAGCCGGGAGCTACTTCGGCGCGCTGATCCTGTTCGCAATCGAGCAGAACGGGCAATAGCCGACAAAGCCCGTCAGCATCATCAAAACGCCTGCAACCGCGTACGCAATGGCTTGCCACGTGAAGTGATACCAATAGATTCCCATCGCAATCATCGCGATACCCAGAATCACGCGCAGGGCTCTCTGCCGCTGCGGAACATTCTTCGCGTAGAACATCGTGCTCGTTCCTCGTCTCTTTGAGTGTGCTCGACAGAATTTGGTTACAACGCGCCACGAAAACGCTGGACACGCCGCTTTTCGCTCCCCGCCGGGTGCCCCATCCTAAACGCGCAAGCGTTTAGGATGGGATACCAAGCCTGTTCTTCCAGCACAATGACCCGCAACCTGCAACCTGAAACCTGCCTCCATCTGCCATACTTTTTTTATGTCTTTGGTAAAGGAACTCCTCCGTCCGCTGGCTGAAGATGGAGCGGCCCTCACGCGTGAGCAGGCGTCCGCAGTCCTCGAGGAGATCCTCGCCGGCAACGTGCCTGAAGTCGAAACCGCCGCCCTGGTCACGGTCATGGCCACGCGCGGCGAACAGGCGCCCGAGCTTGCCGGCTTCGTCGACGTCATGCGCCGTCATTCCTTGCCACTACCCTTCTCCGAAAGTGAAACAGCGGAGCTGGTCGATTGTGTCGGCACCGGCGGCGGCGGCCCGCAGACCTTCAACATCTCCTGCGGTGCTGCTCTCGTTGCCGCAGCCGCCGGCGCGCGCGTCGCCAAGCACGGCAATCGCGCCGTCACCTCGCGCTGCGGAGCCGCCGACGTTCTCGAGGCTCTCGGCGTTCCCATCGAATTGTCTCCGGAACTCGCCGTCGAGTGTCTCCGCGAAACCGGCTTCGTCTTTCTCTACGCGCCGCTCTACCATCCGGCGATGAAAGTCGTACAACCGCTTCGCCGCGCACTCGGCTTTCGCACTATCTTCAACCTCGTCGGTCCGCTCACCAACCCCGCCCACGCGCGCACCCAGGTCATTGGAGTTCTCGCTCCCAGCCGCGTGCTCCTCGTCGGCCGCACCCTTGCCGCGCTCGGCGCAAAACGCGCCTTCGTCGTCCACGGAACCGATGGCATCGACGAGCTCACCACCACCGGCGAGTCCGTCGTCGCTCGCATCGAAGAATCGGCGGAAGGCAAGCCCGAGTTGAAGGCCGCGCGCGTCACGCCCGAGATGGCCGGCCTGCCTCGCGCCACGCTCGACCAGTTCACCGGCGGCGATATCGCCACCAACAAGTCGCTGCTCTACGACGTTCTCACCGGCGTTCCCGGCGCGCGCCGCGACATCGTTCTACTCAACGCCGCTGCCGTCCTCGTCGCAGCCAGCCTCGCCGGCGATCTGAAAGAAGGAGTTGCCCTCGGCGTCGAAGCCATCGACTCCGGCCAGGCCGCCGCCACCCTCGCCAAGCTCCAGCAATTCGGCGCAAAGCATACGGTGAAACAATGACCACCCCGCCAACACCCTCCGCCTTCCAGGTCCACGCCTCTGACAACGTCGCGACGGTCCTCGCCGACGTTCCCGCCGGCGTCACCGTCTCCATCGTCGGCTCGGGCGCTCCCACCCAACTCACAGCCCGCGAAAAAATCTCCATGGGCCACAAAATCGCCCTCGTCGCCATCCCCGCCAACGACCCCATCACCAAGTTCGGCGTCGTCATCGGCATCGCCATGCGCCGCATCGAGCCCGGCGAGTGGGTCCACCTGAACAACTGCCGCAGCCAGCTCGACGAGCGCTCCGGCTCCTTCGACCTCCAGACCGGCGCGCCGCCCGCCGCTCCCGCTCGCAATCCGTAACCATTCGGGATTCTAACTCTCTGCGCGGCTCTGCAAGATCATCTTCCCGCGATTGTGATCGCGGGTCGCTATTCGTCCATTCTGAAGTCTTCCTCTCGCAAAACTGTCCGTGCCCCATCCTTTCCGCGCCCCTTGCGGAAAGGGTGGGAGACCACGAAACCCTCATGTCCGAGATTCATATGGTCACAGAACTGGTTGCTTCCATCGTCCCACCGTCGGCATTCTCGTCCCGCGAATCTGAGCCTGGGCCCGCCCGGCCCCTGCCGTTCAATATCAATACCCATGCTCCGCGAAAGCCGGCCGAGCCCCTCCATTCCACGGCAAACATAAAGGCAATAAAACGGGTGACACACATGTGCGTGAATTGAGCAGCCAGCACCTCATTCGCATTTTCCCGATTGCTTGCAAGCGGCCACCGCTTTCACTACCTGCTCGTAATCTGGGCAGTCGTGATCGGCACAGTTGTGCCCTTCTTTTGTAAACACGGTATCTATATGAAGCCTGAGGGGAGGAACGGTGGTAGTGGTTACGTCGTTAAATTCTTGGCAGAATTCCGTAAGATGTACGTCTGTATTGGGAAACACGTCGTTGTAAACCACATATCCCCAAAAGTAGATTGGTGGCAGGTGAAGATTTCCGGCTGCGGGCTTATAACCGGCCAAGTTTCTCCCGAAAAACCAAATCTGAGATTCCTCAAACGCCCCAATCTTGGTGGGAAGAGCTTTTGCGTTGATGTAGAAACCTTTGTGGGGTTGGCCAATGAATTGTTCTTCGGTTGGGATCGCCTTGCCGCCTCCAACATCGTCATAGACCGACATGGCGCGGGTGTTCCCAACATTCTGCCAATCTGCGAACACCCGCATAGAGGGCGCGATTTGACCTCCCTTGAATTCATCAATGTTTCCAGTCTCCGCACCAGCAAAGGACAAGAATGCGCGCTGAACAGATTCCAGAGATTCCTCAGCGATGTCGGCAGATCGCTTCGCCTGGCCCGCGGCGACCTTCATTTGGCTAAGTTCACTGCTGGCGATTCCTGCATAGATAGCGGCGGCAATGAATGCGCCCAAGGTGCCGAGCATGAGGATAAACTGTATGGTCAGAGCCTTATTATTTTGGGATCGTTGCTCGCTTTTTTCATTTTCTGTGGGTCGCAAGTCAGATATACAGGTCGCAATTTCTACCTGTACCTTGTTTTGGCTCTCCTGTTCTTGCCGTTGTCTTTCCTGAGTGTGATGTATGGAGTCGAGTTGCTCCTGAAGTAACTTCCGCAGTGCCGCTAATTCCGCGCGAATTGAATCAAGATAACCCCGGAGCGATCTGAGATCAGACGGGTGCATAATGTAGGCGATGAAACACGAATACCACGAAGGCCCGAAGGCTGGCGAGAACTTTAGGAAGCTGGCCACGGCCGCCTTTCAGGCCCCGAGGGCTGCGAACCCCAAAAGATAGCCGAAAGCGAAACCTGCTCGCTTAAATACTGATCCATCCGGAATGATTCAACGCAGACGTATGCTCCGCGCAGCGTCCTCTCAAGCAGCGACCAGAAGTTCTCCCAACCCATTTGTGCGAACCTGCTCACCAAACGGCGAGCTGTCAACCCCCAAACTGTCGGCAGCGTCTCAGTTTGATTTGTTTGCCGCTTCGTCATCGGGCTCGTACCACTTGTAGGCTGCAAAGCATGCAAGCCCGGCCACGGCCGAGCCAGCCATTAATGCCAATCCGATACCTGTGAATGGTGCGCGGAGAAACACGAGTCCCGCGATTCCCCCAACGATCACGGCCGCGACTCGGACGAACTGCCTGAAGGGTTTCATGCTGCCAGTTCTGCGACCTCCTCAAGACTCCAAACAAACTGAGACACTACCAGACTGTCTCACCGGCGGAGTTCACCTAAAACTCTTGTCAAGTTTTCCCGCGCCCAAAAACGCCCTCATCCCCCTCATTCCAAAAGCGATAAAAAATCCGCCAAACAGTGCGTATTATTTCTCGCAAATCTCTACACTTTTCTCAGGGTCAAAACCATGAGCGAAACTCCGGAACGGCGATTTTGGCGCGCCGGCGATCAGCCCGCCACTTGAGGGCAACCAGCTACAAACCACCGCCCCACGCTCACCAGAAATAGTCCCTGAACGCAGAAAAGCTTCAAGCGGCACGATCGTAGCTAACAGCTACTGCCTACTGTCTGCTGTCAGCTGCCTACTGTCTGCTACCTGCCTTTTCCCTCCCGCATTTCGGGAGGAATGCACCAGATGATGGGACAAATTTGCACCCCAGGCGGTGCAAAATGCCCCTAAGCCGATCTTTTTGACGACTTTAAGCTCGCCTCAATAGAATCAGGACTTTACAAGAAATCACGGTTTTTGAGGGGGGTATTGACGAATCAGTACACACCGGCGGTCCAACCACGCTAACCATGCTGACGCCGCTAGCTCCGCGCTAGGACCCGCAACCCGCAACCCGCAACCTGCAACCTGCAACCTGCAACCTGGAACCTGGAACCCGCGGACCCGCGATGACCGATAATGAAGCCGAGTATGCAGAACCGTTCCTGGCAAGGCTACCTCCGCAAAGACGGCCGCAAGGGAATTCGCAACCACCTCCTCGTCGTCTACACCGTCGAGTGCGCCAGCTTTGTCGCGCAGGAGATCGGCAAAGGCGAGCCCGACGTCCACGTCATCGGTTTCCCCGGCTGCTACGACAACGACTACGCCCTCCGGCTCATGCTCGCGCTCTCCACGCATCCGAACATCGGCGGCGTTCTCTGCGTCGGTCTCGGTTGCGAATACACCCAGCCGCACCGCATCGCTGAATCCGTCCGCCAATCCGGCCGGCCTGCCGAGTCCTTCTTCATTCAGGAGAACGGCGGCACGCGTTCCAGCATAGCTCTCGGCAAAGAGAAGATCGCATCGCTGCGCGCACGCGCCAATGCCGACGCCGTCAAAACGCCGATGACCTGGCGAGACCTGACCATCGGCGCCGAGTGCGGCGGATCGGATGGGACGTCGGGGCTCGCCGGCAATCCCGTCGTCGGTCGCGCCTTCGATCGCCTCGTTGAAATGGGTGGCACGGCCATCTTTGAAGAAACCGTCGAGATGATCGGCCTGCGCGACATCATGATCTCGCGCGCCGCTTCACCTGCTGCAGCCGCCCAGCTCGCCGCCGCCTACGACAAGGCCTTCAACTACTCCAGGGCCGTCCGCCAGTGCTCCGTCGCTCCCGGAAACTTTGCCGGCGGCCTCACCACCATTGAAGAAAAAAGCATGGGCGCATTTGCCAAGGGCGGCAGCAAGCCCATCGACGGCGTGATTCGCGTCTCCGAGCGGCCTCCGCATCCGGGCCTTTGGATTCTCGACTCGGTACCCGACGATCACTTCATGCAATTCGGCTACACCAACCCCAACGACACCGAAGGCATCATGGATCTGATCGCCGCGGGCTCGCAGCTCATCCTCTTCATCACCGGCCGCGGCAGCGTCATCGGCAGCGCCGTCGCCCCGCTCATCAAGATCACCGGAAATTCACGCACCTATCGCAATATGTCCGAGGACATGGACTTCAACGCCGGCCGCGTCCTCTCGGGCGAACTGACTATGGATGAAGCCGCCGAAGAACTGCTTCAACTCATCGCCAACGTCGCTGCAGGCGAGCTCAGCAAGCCAGAGCGTCTCGGCCATCGCGAGTTTTTCCTCATGTACAAACACCAGGAAGTGCCTTCGCTCGAGGCCGGCTGCCGTGCCTGACCATGCGATTAGCCGCCAACTACCCGGGCCAGGTGATTGACGGATCGATTCCATACGCGAGAAAATAGAAGGGTTGTCTTCCCTTTGTGGGCCTGTGGCGCAGCTGGGAGCGCGCTTCCATGGCATGGAAGAGGTCGTCGGTTCGATCCCGACCAGGTCCACCAATAACGTCAAGCATTTAGCGCCACCTCCCTTCCGCGACTTTGTCGCATCTTTGTCGCAAATTCCAAAACCACACCACGAGCTGGCTTCGCAGGCACTCCCGAAACCTGAGTGGTGTTGTCTGGAATTGCCGTAGGCATCCCGAGAACATCGTTCCTGGACGAGCCATTCGTCGCCGCTCCCGTGCGTGGTGTCATCGGTGGCTCTGGTGCAGGTGACGCCCCCGCCTTCTTCGACAACTCCGCATGGATTGCATCAAGCGTCGTACGTACTCCCGGAAGGAGAACCTGCATATAAACGTTCTCCGTGGTGTCCGTCGTCTCATGCCGCATGAAGCCCTGCACGTCCTTGCTTGATCCCAGTTTCTGAGCCAAGGTCGCGATCGTGCGCCGGATGACCTGGAATGTCAACTTCGGCAATTCCAGTTCCTCGGCCAGCTTGTGCAGCACCCGCTTGCGGAAGTTGCTCGGATCCAGTGGACCTCCGAACCGCCCCCGAAAGATAAACGCAGATGGCGACACATCCTTGCGCTTTGTCTTCAAGTCTTCGCGCCATTCCCCCAACTTCTTGAACAGATCCTCACAGATCGGCACCTGTGAGGTGCTCCGCTTGGTCTTGCCATACGGACGAATCTTCCCCTTGTAATACGTCTCCTTAATATCAAGGAGCAACGGTTCTTCCAGGAGGCTTCGCCAACGCAAGGCAACCACCTCGCCCGGTCGAAGAGCGTTCGACATGTCGAGCATGAGCAGCAACCAGTCGCGAAGATTCTTGTCGAGAAGTTTGTCGAGTGCGGCGCGAAGCTGGTCCCAAGTGAGGACGGTCTTATCGACCTCACGCAGGTTTGCCGGCACCTTCACCAAACGTGCAGGGTCTTTCGGGAGGTAGTCCTGATCGACCGCCTCAGCAAAGAGAGCCCGCATGTAAGAGCGAATCTGCAACACTCGATCCTTGGAATGGGTTTTGGCCAGCTGATTGAGGTGATTCTGCAGGGTGTACTTGTCGAACTTTTCGAGCTGTACGTCCTCGAACGGGAGGATCAGATCTGCCGTGATGATCAGCTTCTTCACCTTGGCAGTCTCTTCTCTCCAGTCCGCCTCCTTCAGTGGCAGGTAGCGGTTTCGGGCAAACCATCCGAAGGTAACGGTGCCGTTTTTCACGGAGCCGTCTTCGGTGATGTGCCCACTCAGTCGGGTGATCTCCTGCGCCAATTTCTCCCGGGCCTGAGATTTGGTCATCTCAGATTTCAGGCCAAGAGCTACCGGTGAAGAGACCGTCTTCGGTTGATTGGTCTCCGGATCGAGGATGGTGCGGCGGAAATAGCCGTACCACTTCTTCCCTCGAAGAGAGACCCATCCTCTCTGGTACGAAGTTCCCATTTATTCCTCAAATTCTGTGTGGGGGAATAAGCGGGCCGTCTCCATTTTACCGGCGCTTGCGCCTTAAACAGGAGGCCCGTTCGCGCTCTTTCAGGAACTCTTCGATACCGCTCGCCCGGTACCGCAAGGCGCCGTCGCTCATGCGAATGACCGGCAAATACGGCAATCTCCGCGAGGAGTGGTCCCAGACCCAGTCTTTACTAACCTTTAGCTTTAGGGCGACATCCTCGGCGGTCAAAAGGGGATCGACCGTCTCCACTTCCTGCATCATCAGCGCAGATCCCATGGCTTGATTTCCTCCGATCGTGGGTATCCGGGCCGATGCGGCCCGGCGAGTGTGGAAATCTTGGAACGAATTCGATTTTCGGTCAAATCGACGCCGACTCCTGCCCTGCCCGCCGGTCCAGGCGTTTAAAGTCGGCAGAATTCGGATTTGACCGAGTTTTGAGTTCATATCATCCTGTCTCCGCATTTGAGGAGGCGCAGGTGACGAAGCGACCCAGGTTTCTCATCATCGCGGTATTGCTAACGTTTCTCGACTTGGCGGTGGTTGTTTGTTACGGCTGGCCGGTTTGGATGACATGGTCAGGTGATCCTTGGAGCTGCGGGATTTTGGTCCTTCTGGCGGCGTTAGGGGCTACTTCGTTGGCAAATGTCTGGGCGCAAGTGGTCCCCGTACAAGACATTTCGGTTGGCGGCCGGAACGCCGACCGTGAGCAAATCGCGGTGCCAATCCCAGTACAAGTGCAAGGTCAAAGCGATGTTTGATTCAATCGAAGATCTCGCAAGCAAACTTGCAGCCACCGGCTACTTCATCGATCCGGTAATGACCCAGGTTGTCTTTCTCGCCGCCAAGCTGCAAAAACCGCTGATGCTCGAAGGACCCGCAGGGTCAGGCAAAACGCAATTAGCGGTCTCGGTTGCCGTAGCCGCGAAAACACACGTCGAGCGATTGCAGTGCTATCGCGGCGTGACCGAGGACAAAGCCATCGGCCGTTTCGACGAGGGCCTGCAGCGGCTCTACATGGAGTTCTCGAAAGGCCAGCACGAGAACTGGCAGACCGTGCAGGCAAACCTCAAGGGGCGGGACTTCTTCCGTCCCGGTCCCCTGATGCGGGCGCTCGAATGCGAGCGGCCCTGCGTGCTGCTCATTGACGAGTTAGACAAGGTCGACGATGGTTTTGAAGCCATGCTGCTGGAAATCCTTTCCGCATGGCAACTTTCGATTCCGGAATTCGGCACGGTTGCGGCGAAGAGCATACCGTTTGTCGTGCTAACCAGCAACGAAGAGCGAAGACTGGGGGATCCAATCAGACGGCGGAGCCTCTATGTACGGGTCGAGCACCCGACGCCGGAACGCGAGGCGGAAATCATCGCCAGTCGCACTCCGCAGGCCGATCAGAGCTTCCATCGCGAGCTGGCCGGGATCGCGCTCTCGTTCCGCAATTACTCGCTCGAAAAACCGCCATCTGTCTCCGAAATGATCGATTTCGCCAACGCTCTGCAGTTGCTCGGAACAGACCACGTCACCGCGGAGCATCGCGATGTTCTGCTGCCATTCCTGGCCAAGACCGAAAAAGACCGCAGGCATCTCCTGCTCCGCGAAGGATTCAAGAGCCTGCTCGACGACGGCGCACGATTCGCGCAAAGTCTTGCGCTTCAAGGAGGGCCGAGTTCATGAAGCCATGGCTGCTCCTGCTTTTGTTCGCGTTTCCGCGGTTCTGCTTTGGGCAGGCCGATCCTGCGCCCGCGGCTGGCTTCGTCCGCCAATACGCGGCGCACTATCGAGTGCCTCCTGAATTGATCGGCGCGCTGATCGACATCGAATCGCGATGGAATCCGCGTGCAGTTTCAGATAAAGGAGCGATGGGGCTGATGCAACTCATGCCGGCAACTGCAAGACGATTCGGCGCCTTCAACCCCTTCAATGTCGAACAGAACATCGCGGCGGGCACCCGTTACGTGACGGCGCTGATGTGGGAGTTCCACGGCGATATGCGTCTGGTTACGGCAGCCTACTACGCGGGCGACCGCGGGATTTTGCGAGAGCGACTGGATTATCACAATCCAGATGTTGTGGCCTACGTGCAGGCGGTCCGAAGGCAGTATATGTTTCGCAAGCATCCGGCCGTGAGGCCGCCGAGGAGGTCAACCCAATGAAACTTCGCTGGATCATCCCGATCGCGGTCCTGATTCCGCTGCGAATAAGCGCAGCCGACACGCCCGTAGGGGCGCGCGTCGCCACCATTACTATCAATCCTCGCGAGGTAACGGTCCTCCACCTGCGGCCGGAGTTTGAGTCGACGATCCGCATGCCGGAGGAAATCACCTCCGTCATTCTCGGCAGCCCTGGCGAGTTTAAGGCCGAGCACAGCGAGGGAGAACCGGAGTACGTCTACGTGAAGCCCATCACCAAAGAGCCCGCACAGTCGAATCTGCTCATTGCGACAAGATCAGGTCAGCACGTGACGCTGGAGTTGGTTAGTGATGGCGCAGGTGTTACGAACCAATCCCAGCCGGTTGACTTCCTGATCGAGTACAGGGCCTCGCGGAGCTTCCTGATTGCTGATGATTCCCCCACCCCGGCGATGCCAAGCCGACCCAGCAAGCAACCGGGTCATGACCCGGTTGCCGGGAATGCGAGCTCAGGTTTCGCCCCGCTTTCGAGTCTCGACGAGGAGTTCAGGCAGCAACAAAAAATCAATGCTCCCAAATGGACGAAGTGGCAGGACAAGCAGATCGAGACATCGATCGGGGACATGCGGCAGTGGAGCAACGAGACCGTGATCTCCTACTCCATCCTGAACAGCTCGAATGAAGCAGTCGAGATCGTTCCGCCCCAGATCCAGATCACCGGACGCCAGGCGACAAAGAAGAAAAAGAAGGAAGGCAAAGGCATCATCTCGGACCAGTTGGAGATCCGCGACTACAGATTGAGCACGACCCGGCTTGAGCCAGGAGAGCGCGCTGACGGCGTGGTTGTGTTCGATCGGCCGAATTTCAAGGAATCGACGGAAAAGCTGTTCTTGCAAATCGCGCAGGCAGACCAGGTAGATCGTCCCGTCCTGATCCGACTGCCATTCACCCCACCCATCTCGGGCGATGGCAAGTAGAGAGGAGAAGTGAAAGGTTATGAGTGTCACCGACAACAACAGGAATGGAAGCGGCGGCTTGCCGACTTCAGTAGTGGATCCCGCAGGGCCGATCGTTGAAGCTCCCTCGACGCAGGGTCTCAATAGCAACCAGGAGCCCGCTCCGAAGTTCGCGACCCGAGCTGACGTCAAGGGAGTCGAAGGAATCAGCAAGAGCAAGCTGATTCTTCTTGGCAGCGGACTGGCCGTTGCGGTCCTCTTCTTCGTCTTTACGGCTATCGTCGGCAAATCGCCGAGGAAGCCGGCTCCAGTGAAACAGGGGTCTCAGTATCAGCAAGCAAAACAAGAGCAAGCGACTCCCTCCAAAAGCAGCGTGACGCCGCTGATGGACACCCCACGTACGCCAGCGCCGGACAACACGACCGGTCAACTTGGGCCAAGCGACATTCGGCGCACACGCACGCTAAATGGTGGCGAAACCACCAAGCCATTCGCCGGCAAGCCTGCCGTCGCCAGTTCTCTGGGAGCAGTGCCTTCCTTCGCAGACACACAGCAGAAGTGGGAAGATCCGGCTCCCTACGGCGGGGCTCCGCCGGCAGAGACACCGCAAACGCAGCAGAACAGTTTGAAGGAGCCATCGCTCATCTTCGTGCGGAGCCTGGCACAAAACCAAGCCGGCGCCGCACCCAAGGTCAATGGTGATGACGATGGCACACCACGATTAGAACTCACACCGGGAACGCGCATTCAAGCGAAGCTTGAAACGCAGATATCGAGCGCGGTGCAGGCTCCTGTGGTCGCCGTAGTCGAATACACATACGCCATCGGCGACAGAATCATCGTTCCCGCCGGGGCGCGCGTGTACGGCCAACTCCAGCAGGCCGATCGAAGCGGGCTTGTCAGCGTGAAATTCGACGAGATCGAATTGCTCGACGGCGCGCGAGAGAAGATCGACGCCGTGGGCACGGGGCTCGATCTCGGGCCAATCAAGGGAAATGTCTACGGCAAGAACACGGGCAAGAACTTCTTTGTGCGTGCAGCGTCCGGCCTCGGCTCAGTGCTCGCGGAAGTGGCCGGCAACAATTCGAGCGCCGCGTTCTCGGAAGATGACATGCTGCGGGAGCGGCTGGCCGAAAACATCGGCACTGCGGGCGACTCCGAGGTGATGAATCTCGATGCGAACAGCCGCGTCGTCGTTTCCGTCCCCGCGGACACGAAGATCTACGTAGTCTTCACCAAGCACGAACAGACACCCTCTGAGCTTCACAAAGTAGCTCCCACGGCTCAGTAGAGCAGCCACACCTTCTCTCTTTTCTCGCCCTGGCTCAATCCGCCAGGGCGTTCTTCTTTTGGCCATCTTGCGTCATACTTACCCGGTTCGGAGCATTCTTGTCTCTCAATGCTGCTGTGGGTTACCGATCATTCCTAATTGTGCGAGCTGAAATGGGCAAAGATCGATCCGGTTGACTCATCGTGCAGTTGAGCAATGTTCGCTCCCGTTGCCCCAAAGTGCGGTTGAGTAAAGGTCGGTCCGGTTGACCCAGAGTGTAGTTGAGTCATCTTCGCTCCCGATTGCTCAATTCGGAAATGAGCAAAGATCGATCCCGATGCCCCAAAGTGCGGTTGAGCAAAGGTCGGTCCGGTTGACCCAACGTGCGGTTGAGTCATCTTCGCTCCCGATTGCTCAATTCGGAAATGAGCAAAGATCGATCCCGATGCCCCAAAGTGTGGATGGGCAATTGTCGGTCCCGGTGACTGACTGTGCGGTTGGGCCGAAATTTGGTAAACGACTTCAGCGGCTCGACCGATTCACATGGCGATGCCATGCCCTACAAGCTGAGGTTTTGCGGATCAACTCGCAACAGCGTTTTTGGGGCAGATCTAGGAAGGAATGATTAGAGAGCGTCCGCAACGCCTACAGATGTAGGTGTGCTCCCAGTTCCAGTAGAGACTCGGATAAACTTCCCGGTTATACCGGGCGATGCTGCGGAAACGCAGGAGCATTCCCCCTAGGCACGCCACGCCGAGAAGCAGCAAAACGGCGACGGCGTTCTCCAGCGATGCCCGAGAAGTCGGATGATCCAATATCCTGCCAAGGCCCGCGAAACCCCAAAAGAACGTGAAGCATGTTGGTATTCCCCAAAGCAGGAGAGGCCGTCCGTACCCGCGAGGATCGGGCGGCGCTGCGGCTTGTGCAGAGTAGGATTGGCTCGTGCCGGAATGGAAGGGCCCTGAATAACTGCGCGTTCCCTGTTCGTAGAGAAGCGGAGCGGCCACGATATTCGTGGTCCCGCACTGGTCGCACTGATACGGATTCAGCCGCGATGTGGATGCCATTCCGTTGTCCCTGGCCTGGCGACAGCTTGCGACACCGGGCTCCTCGATTGAAATTCTAGCTCGATTTTTTCCATTCCGGCCAATTTGCGAATTCGGCACCGGACCGCGCCAGCACGCACCGGGCCGCGGAACCCGCTCATGCGTCGAGAGATAGTGTTGTTTCCCATCTCGGTCCGCGCCCGCCAATTTGACTGAGTTTCGATCGAGACGCAATCTCCTGCTCGACACGGATGCCCCGAGCAGCCGGGTCCAGGAGAGAAAAACCGTATGAGAAACGCACTCACCTTCTGGCGGCGCCCCCCAGTGTCCGCCCCGACATCCCCCCGCACTCTTCATCGCCCCGATGAAGTCAATTGGATAGCACATCGCCATGAAGTTTGCATTGGGGCTTATCTTCATTGGCAATCTCGCGGCGCCGTTCATGGCGAGAGCCCAGAACCTCGGCACCTCCCCTCAATTCGGCCAAGCCGTGCAAGGCCAGCAAGCAACAACCGTCGAAGGCACCGTCCTCAACATTGTGAACTGGAGCTGCAACGTCATCGCTCCAGTGATCGCGGTCGCCTGCCTGGGTATCGCCGGATGGCACTTCAAGAGCGGTCGCGGCTATCTGGGCTGGGGAGTCACCGGTGTATCTCTCATGGTGATCTCCGGCCTCGGACGCATGGCGGAAGGTTTCATCACACAAGCACAAGGCATTCAGTAGCCAGGACAGAGATCCATGCAGACGCCACAGTTCCTTCTCGACCTTCTCCAACTGCTGCTCGACCTCGCGGCGCCGGCGGCGTTCTGCACGTTGGCCGCCGCGGGAGTGAGCCTGCGTCACGAAGGCGGGATCAACTTCCACGTAAATGGCCGCACCGGCAAGTGGATTATGTGGACCGTCGTGCTCTTGACATTGCCGGAACTGCTGTCGTGGATCGCGGCACAAGGAATCAATATTCCCTCTGGCAGCGGATCGGTGGGTACGAGCTGGCTCGCCAGCATGGAGACAGTCTTCAAAAACTTCGTCAGCCAGATCGTCGTCGCCAAGCTGGTCCCCGTTTTGGCAGCTTACTTCGTCCTGAAGGCCACGCTCGATGGAGCCACAGGAGAGAACCCGCTCGGATCAGTCGTCGCGGCTCTGTTCCTGATGTCACTATCGGCAACCATGCAGCTCTTTCAGGGATGGAACTCGGGAGGCGAGTACGCAATGACCGACATGCTCACCTCCCTCTGGAATTACATTGTCGGGTCAAATCATGCCGGCCGCGGCGGGACTGGCGTGTGTCGGAGCAGTCATCAACTTCGTCCGGCACAGACCCTGGACCAGGCTGGTCTTCGCCGCGATTTCTTTCCTCTGTGTGAGCGGCCTTCTTTCGCTTTTCAAGGCGATGGCGGCTTAAGGAGCAATGTATGAGCCTCGATGGCGCCATCACGAATCTTGCATCCTGGGCCGGCAATACCATGATGCCCACCATGGCCGGCATGTTCTTTGCCGGAGCGGTTTACCGCTACAGCAAGAGCGCCCCTTTCGAGAACCTTCTTTACGGGGGTTTTGCTTCGCTGCTGTGCTCAGGAATGTTGAGGGCCCTCGAAGGTTTCGTGCAGCACGCGGGCGCGACAAGCGCCGACGCATTCTGGATGGCAACCATGAGTCTGGTGAACTGGACGGCCAACGTGATCCTGCCCATGTTCGCGCTAACGCAGTTGGCGGCGATGGCCCTGCACATGGGAGGCGTGGTTTCGGAGATCTACCCAGGCTCAACGTGGATCAGGAAACTCATAGCGGCCTTCGGCGCCCTCATGGTCTCCGGAATGATGCGCTTGGCCGAATCGATGGTCACGCAAGCGCATGGGGTGGGAGGGTAAGCGAATGAGTCTCGATCTGACGCCTGTTCACCGGAACCTCCACACCAAGGTGACGTTTCTTGGCTTGGAGTTCGAGGATCTGATTCTCGTGCTCGCCTTGGCAGCGCTGATGAATCTCCTTGCCCACTTCGTGAGCGGCAACGCGCATGTGTTCGGGATTCCGCTCAACATCTTCATGGAGTTCGTCGTACCGGCGCTAGCCGTGCCGTTCCTGATCCTTTTCAAATACGGCAGGCCGCGCGGCTATCTCACCGACCTCGTCCGCTCGTTCTTTGCTCCGAAAGCCTGGTGCGCGCTTGAGCGAGATTCGGAACTGACGCAACCTTATGTGGTCGACGAGGAGAGCTGAGTCTATGCAGGCATCGATCAGAACACAGAAGAACGGAACGGTCGTTGCTGTTTTAGACGCGGAAGCCGCACGCGTCGCGTTCGCAAGTGTGATCTTCGCGGCGCGCATTCATGAAGAGATTGTTCCACTGGCGCGGATCGTGGAGCAGCAATTGCAGATTGAAGGTGCGGGAACTCTGAGCGGGGAGGTTGGCTATGCCGGTCACTCAAGCAGAACACGATAAAAGGCTCAAAGCGCCCGCGGTCTGCGAGTTGTTGCCTTTGCGTGATCTTCCTCTCGGCGACAACATCATAGTCCGCACCAACGGAGCATTCGTCGCGGGATATGAGCTCAAGGGCATCCTCGCTTACTTCGCCACTGACGACGACCGCAACCAGAACAAGTCGATGCTCGAAGCGCTGTTCCGCAGCGTTCCCGACGTCAGCATGCGCATTCAGTTTCGCTATGAGATCTCTGAGCGCCTCGGCGATCTTCTCGAAAGTTACGTTCACGAGCAGCGCACCGAGCAGTCGGAGGTGATGGCCCTCGATACGCATAGGCTCCGGATGTGGCGTCAAAAGGAAGGCAGCGGATACTTCTTTGAGAACCGCCTTCATGTCTACTTCATCTGGGACCCGCGGATCCACGCGAAGCTCTACCACTCCGTTCAGCAGAAGCGCAGTGCAAACGGATTCACACTAAGCCAAAGGAGGGCCATTCAGCGTACCCGCAAGGAGCATGAAACCTTTCTCGCCGAGTTTGAATCCATCCTCCGGGGCATCGAGGGGTCGATGGAGGCGGCCGGCCTCGGGCCCCGGAGGCTCTCGACACAGGATCTCTTTGAAGAGGTGAAACACGCGCAGCATCCGATCAGGCGCGATCGGCGGCCGTATGTTCCTGGAGAGGAGATGATCGAGTACCGCAGCGCGCGGGAACAGGCGACCGAGGCAAGCATCCTCAACGAAACCGAAACGTACCTCAACATCGATGGGTATCTCTACGCGGTCGTGAGTCTCAAGGAACTGCCGGATGCCACCTTTCCGGGGATGCTCAAGAACTTCTCGACTCTTGGCTTTCCGGTCGTCATCAGCGGTCAAGTGGTCATCCCGGACCAGGTGAAGGTGCTTAAGAGCTACAAGAAGCGCCTGCAAAAGATGACGGCCGCGCAGAAGGACGCGAACGGAAACTTCAAGTCCAATCCCGAGGCCGAGGTCGCGCAGGCGCAGCTCATCCAGGTCCAGCGCGACATCATCTCTTCGTCGCTAAAGACTGCCAAGCTCAGCCTCTGCGTTGTCGTCCGAACGTCTCAACCGGCGATCACGCTTCGCGATCTCGAAAAGTCGGAACGCGAACTCGCGAATCGCACGCAAGAGGTTCTGAATGCCTTCACCCACATGAATGGCGCGAAGGCGGTTGCGGAGACGATCGCCAAGCGGCGCATCTTTCTTGGGACGTTGCCGGGGATGGCTGAGGCGGACAAACGGGACCAGGACATGCTCTCATCCAACGTCGCCGATCTTGTGCCTGTAGAGATGCCATGGACCGGCACGCGCAGGAGTCCTCTGATTCTCTTCGAGACTCCCTATCGCCAGCTCATTCCCTTCTCCATGTTCGATCCCGACCTCTCCGACGCCAACGGCTTATTGATGGCAAAGAGCGGCGGCGGCAAAACGCTTGCTGCGCAGCAGATGCTGCTTATGGCGGCGCGCGCAAATCCACTCATCTCGATCCTTGAGCGCGGAGACTCCTATCAACCACTGGTGGAGTTGATGGGCGGGGAGATGATTGAGATGTCGCTCGACTCGGAGCAAACCATCAATCCGTGGGACTTGCCGCGGGGCGAGGACCGGCCCTCGAATGACCAGATTTCGTTTCTCAAGAACCTGACGCGGCACATGCTGGGCGAGAACACGCCTCCGGATCTCGACATCGATCTGCTCGACAGCGTCCTGCTCGAAGCTATTGCATCGACGTACAAACGCTGCAGCGCGAAGTCCTCGAATCCGATTCCACTCTTCGGCGATCTGGCGGCGGAATTGGCGCACTGGCAGGACCGGGACCGCAACCAGAAGATCAATGCGATGGCGCAGATGGCGTCGACCAAACTGCGCGCCTGGGTCGACGAGGGTCCATACGCGCGGCTCTTCGATCGCCCCACCACTATCGAACTGAACAATCCGTGGCTTTATTTCAACGTCGAGAAGCTAAAGGACGATCCGCGCCTCGAACGCGCGATGAGTCTACTGATAGCGCACACAGCAACCCATCGCGCATCGGGAATGACCGGGCAGCCGAGCATCGTTCTGCTCGACGAGTGCTGGGCGCTTCTTGAATCGCCGATCCTGGCCAGCGTGGTGGTCCAGCTCTTCCGCACTGCGCGTAAGCGCAATGCGAGCGTTTGGGGCATCAGCCAGACGCCGGAAGACTTCGTCGGCACCCCCGATAAGCCCAACGAGCACGGCGCCGGCATCGTGAAAAACGCGACGACAAAAATCATCGGCAAGCAACCAGGCGACATGACCGCTCTCCGCGAGCATGTCCATCTGAACGAAACGGCGCTGAATCAGATTAAGACCTTCGCTCACCCAAAGAAGGGTCACAGCGCCGAGTTCCTGATTGCGATTGGAGAGAAGGCCGAATCCACCCACGCGATAAGGATTGTTCCGAGCCCCGTGGACTACTGGATCACGACGACTTATGCGAGGGAGAGGTCGTTTCGCAAGTGGTGGCTGCGCCAGCATCGGCAACTGCCGCTGATCCAGGTATACGAGGAGCTAGCCGCCAAATATCCGCGCGGACTGGCTGAACTGGCGCCCTTACCGGTCGAACTGTCCGGAGAGATGCAGGAGGCAATGAGCCAATGAATGACAAGCCTGAACTCGAACCCGAACTGCTCCTGAACGGCGAACCGTATCCTGCCCCGGAGAGCCGCCGTGCGCTGAGCTTCCGCGCTCGCTGGAACAGGAGACTGCTTGTCGGCATTCTCCTAATGGAGACGTGCTTCGTTCTTCCGAAGTACGCGCACGGGCAATTCCTGAGTATCTTCGACTCGATCTTCAGCTCGATTCAGAACGACATCGGCAGCTCGCTCAGCTCGATCAATCAGGTCATTCAACAGACGCAGAAGCTCTATCAGACGACCTTAGCGCCGCTGGCGGCCCTCAATCAGGCGCGCGGATTTGTCGTGAATTCGATCAACAGCTTTCGTGGTCAAATGAACCAAATCTTCAACACGCCCTTCACAAGCGCGGTGACTCCCGGGCCGCAACAGTTCGAGAGTATCTTGCACAGCCGGTTGTCGTCTGAGATTCCTGCCCTGCAGACGAGCTTTACTTCGAACTATGGGGCGATCCCGCAGGTCAACACAGCCTCGCCGCAGGACCGCGTGATGATGGACGTGGACGACGCACTGGGACAAGAGAACCTGAAGACCACGCTCATCGCTGACCAGGGCGCGGACGTCATCCTCCAGACAGCCAACCAGATGGAGAATCAGGTTGCGGTGAGTACGCCCGGCTCCAATCCTTTTCTGACCGCGCAGGCCCAGGTCGCAAATCTTCGCTGTCAGGCATACATGCAGAAGATGCTTGCGGCGGAGCTGCGGCAGGAGGCGGGCCGTATCGCGCACGACAACGTCCTCGTCAAGCGCCGGACAGCGGCGACGGGCGGAATAAACAGTTTGATTACGGGAGCGCTGACGGCGCGATAGAGAGGTTTCGATGACCGATCCAAAGAACAATCCGAACAAACAGCGCAGGTCCTTCTTCTGGCAGCGCAAACCCATTCTCATGCCGGAATCGGCGAAGCTCGTGAATCCGGTTGAAGGGAGCCCGAGGAAAGCGCATCCCTGGTACCGCCCGACCCTGTTGAAAGCGGCGGTAGTCGTGCTCGCTGTACTTGCCATTCTCCCGAAAACGGCGAACGGGCAATTCGGCATCGACACGGCTGCGATTCTGGCGGCGCTCTCGAAGATGCAGTCGCTGATGAACACGTTCATCGCCACGCCCCTCAGGACCATCAATCAGTACGAACAGAGCGTGGCGAAGTACGAGCAAGAGGTGATGTACCCACTTGCAGCGATCAATCAGGCGAAGTCGTCGGTGATGCAGTTTGAAAACCAGTTCAACCAGGTCAGCGGCATGTTCCGTGTGAACGTCTCAAGCGCTACGCTTCCGCAGTCGCAAAACCTCGAGTCGCTCTTACTGTCGCGCAACGCGGCGAATGTGCCGGTCTTAGCGGGCCAGTTTCAGAACGTCTACGGCGTTGTGATGGCGCAGAATGCAGCGTCGCCGCAGACGAGGACGATGACCGATATGACGGATGCGCGAGGCCCAGGACGCTATGAAGCGTGCGATTGAGATCGACGCGCTCTCGGACGCAGAGTTGAACGAGGCGAACCAGATGGGCCAGCAGATCTCCGAGGCTGCGCCCGGCAGCGCTCCGATTCTTGAAGCCGAGGCCGACGTATGGGTGGTGCGCGCCAATGCCTACACGCAGGCGGCACTTGCGGAACTGATGAGAACGCGTGGCATCGATCTCGAGAATCAAAGCGCAATCACGAAGCTGGCGACCGCGGACAACACCACGAACAACGGCCTCATCAACGGAGCACTGACCAACAGGTAACAGACATGCTCTACGCCCACTTCCATCCCGAGGTCATGCTCGCGTTTTTTCAATCGACGCAGCTGAGTCTATTCGAGCGGTTCGAGACGCAAGCAATGTCCGGTATCGATTCAACTGGCATTACCGCCGGGATGCAGAACGTGGCGTATGTTGTCCTAGTTGTCGGGTTCCTGTGGCAAGTCTATCAGTCAGCTTTGCATGGAGGGGATGTCCGGGGGCTCGGTACGAGCCTCATCAAGTATGTGGCCACAGCGGTTGTGGTGATGAACTACGGAACCGTGTTCACAACAGTGAATCAGGGCTTTGTGAACGCAGGAAACTGGATCAATAACGCCTCGGGAGTCGGTCAGTCTCTTCGAAAACTGGAAGAGCGATTTGATGACGCAATTCAACCAAGTGGGCTTCCAAAAACTGTGGGGAATCATCACCGGAGATATTCCTGGGCTATTAGACGCCCTTCTGATTCTTGTCGCCTATCTCCTCTATCCAATCGTTATTGTCGTCTTCGGTTTTTTCTATATCTTCTACGGCAGCATTCTCTACATCTTTGGACCTATCGTAATCGCTCTCATGCCATTGGGTGCAGCCAATCGCATCGCCAAGGCCTATGTCGAGAATATCTTCATTTGGAATGCGTGGCCCATCCTCTATGGAGGCTTTGGGGCGCTGCTAAGCGCGGTTCAAATGGGCCAAATTGGTCAGATGCTCAGTCAGAACAATTTCCTTGGCGGCCTGGGCAACCTCGAAGGCTCAATTCTGATCGGCATTGTGAGTATTGTTTACTCGCTTGCGATCGCAGTCATTCCATTCATTGCGAAGCGCATCGTCAGCGGCGACGTGGGAAGCACCGCGGTTGCGATGGTGGGTACGGCGGTGACGGCATTGACTGCAGGGGCGGCAGGTTTTGAAGGAGCGGCGGCCGGCGTGGCGGCTGCGCGCGGAAGTTCCGCAGGCGCAGCCTCAGCCGGGGGCTCTGCCGGTACAGCGACGGCGGGAGCCGCGCGAGCGCTCTCAACCGCCGGCGGAGGAAACCAGCCCGCGCCGCCGCAGCCGGCGCCCATCGCCGCATCTTCTGCCGCCAAGGGACTCTCGCTCGGTGACGGCGTTCCCACACTCGAAGGTCACGCCGAGCAGATTCGCAGTTCGATCAGCGACGTGATGGGCGTGGACGAACCCAGCGACGAAAACAGTGGAGCAATCAGTGCCCCGACGCAGGATTCCGCGGTCTCACAGGTTCAGTCCAGCGGAGGAAGTCGGAAATCCGGGGCCATCAACAAATCAGCGGCGCCAATGCGAAGAGGACCGACTGTACACCGGTACAACCTGGGGACTTGGACTGCGTACCATGCCGCCCGGATAGCAGCGAAAAGCGTCGTAAGCGCCACAAGCCATAAGGAGTAGGAGGACGGATGAAAACCAGCACAGCTACAGCGGACGAAGCGGCCCTGGCGAGGCCGAAGTATTACGAAATGGATGGGGCCCTCCGCGCTAATGCGAACCGTGCCTGGCTGCTCGCCTTCCTGACCATCCCGATTGCGCTGTTGGCGATCGGATTTGCAATCTTCGTGCGCATGCAGCCGCCGACCGTCATTCGCATCGGTCCCAATGGCGATGCTTCCGTGCTGGGGAAGCCCGCGAAGGGCGCAGTATCCGATCTCGCTACCGGCGGGACCGATCAATTCCTGGATGAGGCCTTCGTGAAGCGCTTTCTAACGAGTTACCTCAATTACTCGCCATCCGATGTGGACGATCACTGGGCCGCCAGTCTCAATATGATGACGCGCAATTTGCGCGCCTTCACGCTGAAGGCGATGAGCGACAACGACACTCGCGGCAAGATCGATGACGGCCAGATCCAGTCCGTCTTCCATCTTCGCGAGATTGACACAGTACCTGGAGAGCCGCTCGCCTATCTCGTCTACGGCGTGAAGGACGTTCACCACCTGTCGAATGGAACCGAGACAACAGACCACTTCGTCAACGAATACCGCATTCGGCTAATTCCGGACCGCCGATCCGACGTAAATCCGGACGGGTTGTGGATTGCCGAGTACAGTGAGCGCCCAATCGATGGCGAGCGCATGAACCAGATTCTTAACACGCCCGACCTGATTCCGGGCGGGGACGACACAACAAAGCAGGGAGGCCGATGATGGAAACCGTACTCGCGAAAGTGGCGGAGATGCAAGCGCCGGCAGGACAGGCGGAACCGCAGCGTCGCCGCAGACCGCGCCAGCAGAGCGAGGAGGTCGCCCGCTACTTTCTTGCAAAAGATGGCTCATCCATCGACAAGCCTGAGCTTGGTGCCGAGGTGGCGAGCGAAGGCGAGGCTCTGATCAAAGCATTTCAGTCGAAGAACGGCGTGATCTACACCGTTCTCGCCTATAAGGCAGAAGCGGAGATACAGGGAGGATCTCCGACATTGGTCAAGCGGCCCCTGCGCAAGTAGGGCCACACCCAAATAAGTAACAGCGGTCAGCACGGATTCAAAGAGGAGACAAACCTGAAACATGGCTCATGTCGCCTCCTTTGACGCCTTATCGCACACGCGATGAGGAATTCCGCTGACCCGGTTTGCACTCTCGAAGCCTGGTTCGGCTTGACACCCACCCCTAACCCGGGCGGCCAGGCGAGGAGAATGAGGACCGGCAATCAGCCACCTCTTATCACTTCGTCTTGAAGCGCCAGACAAGTGAGGAGAACATGACAGCGAACAGGACACAAAACGCGGCACTCGATCAACAGCTCATTCTTGAACTGAGGATCGATGCGTCCGGTGAAGTGACTCGCAAGCCAACCAAGCTCGGACGGAAGGACACGCTTGAGGGAAAGCTCCTCGGGCAACTCTATCCTGGCATCCGAGTGGCTCGTGTCAGTGTGCCGTATGAGTTGACGCCGTATGAGCAGTCTGTGGTCGAAAACCGCATGGCGAGCCTTCATTATGGCGGGGTCGAATACAAACTGGTAGGCGCAAGCGGTTCGGCGAAGGATGGCAAGTTCTACTTCGTGGACGAGGCGCACGCCGGCCAGATTGCTGAGCGCTTTCAGCATTGGCCCGAGGCAGCGATCGTGTACTTTGCGATCCTCGTCTCCGACTGCAAGCTGATGGTCGAGGAACCCGACCTCCGCATCGCTGTGGTCAAGGACCATGTCCTTGGCACCAACGATTGCCGCGGCTGGGCGCGCGAATCCCTCTACCGCAAGCTTAAGATCGGCACAAATCGTTTCTGCCAGTTTCGCCTGGCATTTGACGCGAGCGAACCGAAGCAGGCAAAAGGCGCCTTGAAGGCGATGAGCGATCGTGTGGCCGACAGGCTCGCGGTCGACATCATTTTGCCCGAAAGCGCCTGCAAACCGGCCTTGAAGGGAGGAGTTCGATTTCTTCCCCAACTGGGCACATCGGGCCGCATGTTTACGGGTCCGGCGATTCTCGGGATCAAGCAGATCTCCCGTCAATCGGAGTTTGGGTCAAGCTACACCTTGATCGAACATGCTTCGGAAGAGGCGCTGCAGTTTGAATTGAAGCTGTGGGCGCTCCAACGAATCAAGACAATGCGGAAGGCATGGGACGAAGGCGACTACCAGGCGCTGTTCGAAGTAATCGGCAAGTCCGAGGTTACAACGATCGACGATGGCGTCAACTTCGATCCCGACTCACTGGAGCGAGAGGACGATCAGGCTTCGGAGGGATGCGACCCGGCGGAGGCGGTTCTCTTGGCGGACCGTAGCGGAAACGCAATCAAAATTCCCTACGTCTTCAACCAATTGAACCGCAAGCTAGCCCGCTGGGCGTTTCGTGCCTGCACGAGTGCGGATCTGAAGCTGCCATCGTTCGCTCTAGCGGATGACGGTGTCTTGATCGAACACCGGGGAAAGGTTCTCTCGGCGTCCGACTGGATACCCGAAGACAGCACAATCACATCGTTGACGGCTGAGAAAGGCCTTTGCATCCGGTACCCGATACGGATGCAGGAGGATCTTCTGCCCATCCGTCACCTCACCAACGAAGAGCTTGTTCCGGCGCTCAAACAGGCGCTGGGCACGGCCAACCTCGATGAAACGCTGGTCGCAACCATTCTTGAACGGCAACTCCGGATGGAGGGAACTTACATCCTCCATTCGAAGACCGCAAGCAAGAACGGCGGCGACTTCGACTTCGACACCATATGCGTGATGCCGTCCGATCAGTTCCCGAAGTTCGTTGCGGGAAGGATCGCGTATGGGCAAAAGTTCCGGCAGGAAAAGACGAAGCATCAGAAAGCCAAGTCTCCCTGGTGGAATGCCTGCCCGGTTGCCATGAAGGCGCGGGGAAATCGGATCGGTTCGATCACCGACCTGAAGACTTCGTGCATTGCGGCGGGACGGCCTGACTTGGCCTACAAGCTCGTCGAGCAACTGCAGAACGCACTCGATTCCCTCAAACACAGGGTCGAGATTGATGAGTCCGTTGTAAGTGAGATCAGGAAGGAGGTAGCTCCGGCGCCCTGGCTCCGCCACAAGCGGGAGCGCAGAGTGTCGGACCTGCCGGCCCATCTTGAGATCGCGGATACGGACAAGGTTGGAAGGCTCTATAACCTCCTGCGCAAGGAACTCGGCTTTCTTCCCGACGAAACCGGAAATGGCTTCGAAGAGAAGATGGGGATCGAAGACTTCCGCGGACTCTTCTCGGGCGAGCACGTAACTCGGGAGATGTTCGAGGAATGCCAGTTGGTCAATTCGATCTACGGCGACATCGCAAGCCGGATTGTTCAGCGCGAGGAAGAAGTCAAGCAGCAATTGAAAGACGCTCAGGCGCAATGGGAAACCGTGCGCCAGAGCGAAGACAAGGAACAGAGAAGGTCTGCTGTGCTTGCGCGGAACAGGGCGCAGGCAGCTCTCTGGGAACACGAGCAGGACGCAAGGGATCAATTCAGCTCCCTGCATCTGTTCATTCACTACTGGGCGCAAGGCAAGCAGGAGAACCGGCGGGCATGGGCGCAGGCGATGAATGCTGTCGTTACTGGCGGCACAGGTTCCGGCGCGGTCCTCTTCCAGTCGTTTCCGCAGGAGGTGGTCGATGCCTTCGCGGAGGTGACTGGCGGCCAACGGGTTCGGGTTCGAATGCCGAAGACCGTCAATGGCTATGCGTGGTTTGACGATGAGCGGCGAGCATTCCTCGTCGAACGAATCGCCAATCCCGAAGGCCCGGAATGCGAAAAGAGAGTCTTCCTCTTTCAGTACAAGGGGAAGCGCGATCTGCTCTTCGAAAACACAAGTGCTCCCGTTCCCCTGGGGCACTCCTAGCCGGCGAAGGAGAAGACTGAGCCTCTGGCTCGGCTTCTCCTTTCCGTTTTTTGGACGATCGTTGCGCCCAAGGAGGCCGCTATGAAGACGTTCATCATCATCTCGGTTGTTCTCGCGGTCGCCGCAGCCGGGGCGCAGACGACCACACAGAGCCAGATTCGCCACGTCGAAACATCGCTCAACCATCTCACAGTTCTCGAATTTGGCGAGACGGTCACGACACTTGCTATCGGCGATCCGGACAGCTTTCAGGTGGAGCGTCATGACGACAAGGTCTTCGTGAAGCCTCTCCAGCCGGGGGTATCGACGAACCTCTTTGTCTGGACTGCAACGCGGGAGTTGAATTACGAGCTCGATCCGGCTGGCCAGCTTGCCGCAATGGACGTCCTGGTCCGCGCGGAGCCTGCGCCCAAGCCCCGCACCAGCGCACTCGCCTCTGCCGAGCCATCGGATGCCGAGATTCGCAAGATCGCGTCATTGGTCCTTACGCAGGCGATGATGGGGTCCGAAGACATCGCTCACGATTCGGTCAAGCCTGCCCCGAACCGCGTGGAGGTTAGTCTGGAGCAGGTCTTTCGCGCGAAGGACCGGATATACATTCGCTATTCGGTCGCCAACCAAACCGACGCTCCGTTCCGGGTGACAACGCCGGATGTGTGTCTTCCGCTCCCGACCGTGCAGTCTGTCTCTCTCGTGAGTCTGAGGGATCACCAATTGGCGCCGCAGACCTTTGCCGCTTTCAAGGCAAAACCCGGTTCTAACCTCGCTGTCATGCAAGCGGAGTCAGCCCATCGCGACCTTTTACCTGGGGAGAAGACAACAGGCGTCATCAGCATTGAAGGCTCGGCGGGCAATGCGCCGCAGATTTATCAGCTGAGCTTCGGCGCCGACCAGAGCGGACCACTGAAGGTTGAGGCGGTCCTGTAGTCATGTGCGCGCAGAGTTATGTCTCGGCTGAAGAAGTGCGCCAGGCGCTCAGGCAAATCTATCGCAACGACTCCGAAACAAATCTTCAGAATGCCCTTGCTCAGTCCTTGGCGGACGAGCTCAAACCTGTCAACGAAAAGGGCCGCTGGAAGCCCAGCCCGTTGCTCGTTCTCGTATTCGTCCTGCTTTGCGCCCTGACCGGAGTCTTTCTTTACTTTTCGATCGGAGTGCGCCCGTGAGTCCGTACTATGACCAGCCCGGATGGAGACAGCGTGGACCGGAGGATGCCGCCGGCGTTCTGGTGCTGTTCGCTTGCGCAGTGCTTGCGTTTGCCTGGTACGTTGCCGTTTCGCGTCTCCATTTGCGTAACTCACAGTGCCTTGAAATCTTCCTCGACTGCTCGATTCTCGTGTTCAGTGGAGGTCTCATCGCCGCACAACTGGTCGGCCGGAGGAAGAAGAGAGAGGAGAATTGGCCGCACCCGGCAATCCTCGTTCCGGCGTCGAAGGATGCGGCGATTGTTAGGAACGCCAACCGGAACGGTTCCACGCTGCTCGGATACAACGTCCACGGAGAGCCCTGGCTCTGGCCGGATCTGGTACGCATGAAGCACGGCGTCATCGTCGGCGGAACCGGCGCGGGCAAGTCCACATTCCTCGAAAACATCATCGCGCAGGACGTAACCCGTCGATTCGGCGCGCGCCCGATGCCGATGATTATCTTCGACGGCAAAGGCGAACGGGAGTTTCTCGACCGCTTGTTGCCGCACATCGAAGCCGCTGGTCGCTTGCAGGATTTACGGGTAATCGATCCCACCCACCCCACTGAGTCGGCCCGGTACAACCCCTTCTATGCCCTCGACGACGCCTATCAGGAGCATGTGAATTTCATCTTTCGGTCATTCGGCCTGCGTGAAGACTTCTTCAAGGGTCATCAGGAGGCGTATCTCTCGGACCTTGTGCGCATCCTGCAGTACACCGGCAGGCTTTTCAACGTCTACGACGTGCTGGTGATGGCGCTCGATGAGGAGGTGCTGGCGGAACAGATCGGTGTTGCTAAGGCCCGTCTCGCCTCGGTGCCAGGCATTTCCATGCAGAAGCGTTTGAACTTCGAGATGTCGGTGAAGATGCTGCAACGGTCATTGGCGGACCGCGAGCGTGTCGAGAAGATACAGGGGCTTCTGAACGAACTTCTGAGCTTCCTTGAGGATGAGTTGTCGGTCGTAACCGGCTCGTACCAGGACCTTCTCACGCTCGACGATGTGCTTGAAAACGGCCTGATCCTGTTCGTTTCGCTCAACGCCAACCGCAATCAGCGCGCTGTCGAAGCCCTGGGAAAGATCCTCCTACAGAACATTCAGCTGATGGTCGGCAAGCGCTATGCGCAGCCGGCGAGCGACCGGGACGCGGATGAACCGATGCTCTCGGTCATCCTGGACGAGTTCGCGCCGTTTGCCTATCCCGCGTTTACGCAGGTGCTCCAGACCGCGCGCGGCGCCAGGGTCTCGTTCCTTTTCTCCTTCCAAAGCATGCCTCAGCTGCAACGCGTGAGCCAGGCGTTCGCGGACGAGGTCTCGTCGGCGCCCGGAACGAAGATGATCATGAACGTGTCGGAGGAGAACACGGCGCAATGGTTTCTGAAGGCATCGGCCAGAATTGCGACCAAGCGGCGCAGCCTGTCGGTCCGCCGCACCGGAATCTTCTCGACGAAATACACCGAGACGGGCACGGGAAGCGAAAGCGACATCAAGGAGACTCGTGCCCGCGAGGACCACATTAAGAACCTCCCGGTTGGCCAGATGGAGATTCTGATGGTGGACAACCGGGAGGGCACCCGTTACTCCCATCTGCATGTCCGCCGCGCTCCGCGATTCGAGATTGAGGGACTTCAACCGGCGCTCTATCCCAAGATGCACAGTTATCTCGACCCGAAAATCGGCGTCAATCTGCGTTTCAAAGAAACCGAGAATCGGAAACAACGGCGCCGGAGGGCGGCAGGATTGTTTCTCGGTGGAGTCAATGGAGAGTGACGATGCGATCACCACTCATCATTCGGACGGTCGTCTTTGCTATCTCACTCTGGTGCGTCTACGGGCTATCTTTCGCTCAGACCGTGAATCGTACGGATTCAGTAGCCGCGCAGCCCGCGGCGAAACGCCAGGGGTTCTTTGACTATGCGTTAGGTAAAATCAATCCTCGCGACAAGGATTATGGCGCGGCGATGCAGTCTGGTAGAGCTGCTCTCGTCGAAGACTCCATCGACGATCTTTATTTCTGGTCGAATGTGGTTACGCTACTTTTGCTCTGCGGGATAGTCGCCGTTGTCTTTCTTCAGTGGCGCGCGGCCGACAAGCGCGAAGTCATCGCTTCGTTCCTGATCGCGCAATTATGGAATGGCCGCGTCAGCGACCGGATCGAGATTGAACGTCGCACGGAACAGTTCAATCGACTGGTCGAAACCCATAATGCCGAGGCCGAGCGTGCGCTCTCTGCGAAGCCACAGCCCACCTCCGGCGAGGAACAGGCCGACTCCGAGCTCAAACGAACCGTCGAAGGCCTCGACAAGAGGACAGCGAAAGTGAATGCTGCGGACCGCAACAGCGGTGAGAATCGGCCTGCGAGCATCGCAGTCCAGGCTCAAAGCGCGGACGCAACTGCTGCCGGCTTGCAGCAAAGAAATATGATTCTGGAACGCCAGGCTGAAGCAATGAGAAATACAGAGGCCAATCTGCGGCGCCGGCTCAATGACACGATGGCTCAACTCGACCAGGAACGGAATCGAAACCAGACCCTCAAGGGCGCGTAGGAGACGCACGGATGGACCGCAAACCACAGCTCAAATCGCCGACGGACTTCGCCCATCCGGACGAATGGCGGCAGTACGTCCGGCAAACCGTCTCCCCGGACGAGGTCGGTTACACACTTGCATTCGGCCGGACAATCATGTTTGCGCGCTTCTATGAGGCACGAAATCAACCGTTCCCCGACCGGTTTTTGAGCGAGATGGCGGCTATCGGCCAGCTTCACGACCCCGAAAGGACGGAGGCGTTGGAGGCATTGAACGACCGAATCTTCGCCGACATGACGCAGTTTCTGTTGGCTGCTGCACGGCCGGAAGTCTCCGAGAGAGTAGAGATCGCCACTCCCGTCTCGCCCCGTGAACTCATCGATGAACTGGCTGCATACCTGACTAAGGAGAACCCGTACTATGCGCTCTGGATTCGGTACACGTCGCCAGTGTCGGAGCCCAATAGCGAGCTTGCCTGGGAGGAGTTTGTTGCGCAGGAGCTTGGCGACGGGACTAACGAGGAGATTGAATTTGCGCTCTTGGTCGGCCAGTTAGGCAAGTTGCTTACTTATTTCCGGCGCCGAAACCTTGCTTTGCCTCCCCATTTCTCCGGACGGGTTTGGTTCCTGCACTATCTGCCTGGAGCGGAGCGCAATGCGCATGCGCGCGCCCTTGTGCAGGAACTGGCTGAGGCAACGGGGTCATGCACGTGCGCATAATCAACTTCGGAACGAACTGGTGGGCCATGCACTCACGCAACCTCGACGATCCCTTTTGCTTCCGCCGTTCGCGCCGCGTGGTTCAACTCGGCGGGACTCAAGTACGGCCGCAGGTTGCGACTGTGCTGGGTGTATCCCGGTCAGATCCGGTTCAACCTGAACAGCGGTTTTCAGCCGGAGCATCCGCTGCGGTCCATGGGGAGGACATTCCTGTGCAGCGGTCCAAACCATTTGGGCGGTCGCACGCACCTTCTATTTGTCCGCCTGTCCGGTGAATCCGCACCAGATCGGTATCTGGTGACGATGAACGAGGCATCGAACGGACGGCTTTCGTTCACGTCTCCCGCATGGA
>CAWICF010000002.1:0-1131460 GCA_963834565.1 uncultured Acidobacteriaceae bacterium
CGACGTTGATCAGCCAGCCGGCGCGCTTTATGTGCGCTACGACCTCTCAAACTTGCAAGGCCTGGCATCGAGAGACGCTCTTGAAAAGGATGCAGCCTCAACCTGGGCTGGAATGTGGCGCTACCGTTCTGTGCTTCCGGATGCGAAGCCGGTTACGCTGGGCGAGGGTTGGACGCCAATGCTTCTCAGCAAACGCTTCCCATGCGCATTTCTCAAAGAAGAGGGCGCCAACCCGACGGGAACCTTCAAGGCCCGCGGACTTGCGCTTGCAGTGACCATGGCGCGCCACTATGGACTGACCAAACTGGCGATTCCTTCCGCGGGCAATGCGGCGGGTGCGCTTGCGGCATACGCAGCCGCGGCTGGGATCGAAGCGCACATCTTTATGCCGCGTGACGTGCCCTTCGCCAACTACGTTGAAGCCGTCGCCTACGGCGCCAATGTCACGCTCGTCGACGGACTCATTTCCGATTGCGCGCGCATTGTGAAAGAACGCAGCCAGACGAAAGGCTGGTTCGACGTCTCCACGCTGAAGGAGCCGTTTCGCGTGGAAGGCAAGAAAACTATGGGCTACGAGCTCGTCGAGCAATTGGGCTGGGAGTATCCCGACGCAGTGTTTTATCCCACCGGAGGCGGCGTCGGCATGATCGGGATGTGGAAGGCCTTTGATGAGATGGAACAACTCGGGTGGGTAAAGCCGGGCAAGCGACCGAAGATGATTGCTGTGCAGGCCGCCGGTTGTGCTCCCGTAACCAGGGCATTCGAGACCGGAAAAACTTCCAGCCAGATGTGGCAAAATGCGGCCACCTTCGCCGCGGGATTGCGCGTCCCAAAGCCCTATGGAGACTATATCCTCCTCGAGATCCTCCGCGCATCGGGCGGGGTTTCGCTCGCAGTCACCGACAAAGAAATCCTCGATTCGATTCTGGATTGGGCGCGTAACGAAGGAGTTTTCCTTTCGCCGGAAGGGGCCAGCGTAACCGCCGCATACGACAAGTTGCTGGCTAGCGGATTCCTGAAAAAGACCGATCGCGTGGTTCTTTTCAACACTGGTTCAGGACTCAAATACACCGACGTGACGGCCGCTGCGATGGGCCTCGAGCGTCCTGTGCACGACGTCCAGCCTGTCTGACGGCCCAGCAGTCGCCGGCAACAGAAAAGAGCTTCGCGGGAAAAAAGGATGACCGACGCAAGGGCCGGCGCTCGCCCACAAGGAGTGAAGCATTCATGATCGGCAGCGCATCGGCTGAAACTCCAGCAGTCGAACATCCCGGAACGACGCGCAAAGCTCTTGTCGCCGTTTTGGCCATATCGGGAATTACGTGCTGGTGCGCGGGTGCGGCAGCTTTGTGGGCAGGCCATGCCCACTTGGGGATCGTCCTGCGCGGTTTGTCGCTGCTCCTCATTGCGATTCTTCTTTTGCGCAAACCGACACTGCTTGCATGGACCTTTTTCTTCATGCTTGCCGGTGTCGAGGTGGGGCTCGACTTTCCCGCGCATCGCCGCGCAATCGCAGCTTCCCGGAGATTTGTTCCTCCGGCTGATTCAGATGGTTGTGGCGCCGCTGATTCTCACCAGCATTCCCGCCGGCATAGCGGCACACGACCACTTGCGATCGGTTGGTCGCGTGGCCTTGAAGGCGATCATCTTTTTTGAAGTCGTTACTACCGCCGGCCTCATCATCGGATCGGTCGCCGAATCCATCTCCGGAGCGGGATGGGGCATCGCACTGCATGTTCAGACCGCATCCGGCGCGTTGGCGGCCCAGCCGGACTGCCCCTGGCTGGCAGCAAACGTTCCTGAACATCTTCCCTGAAAACATTGCTCAGGCGATTGCGGAAAACCGCCTCCTGCAGATTGTGGTTTTCGCGTTGCTCTTTGGAATTGCCCTAGCCTCGCTGCCCCAGAAGAACCGTGCGCCTGTCGTTAGTCTGTTGCAATCACTCGCCGATACGATTTTTCAACTGGTTCGCATCCTCATGTATCTGGCGCCTCTCGCCGCCGGCTCCGCAATGGCATACACGGTGGGAAGAATGGGATTGGCCGCGCTCATTCCGCTGGCCAAGCTCGTCGTCACCTGCTACATCGCATTGTTCGCTTTCTGCCTTCTCGTCTTGCTTCCGGCTCTCCTCATCTTCCGCGTGCCAATCAGGAGATTCTGTTTGGCTGCTGGCGAGCCAGTCGCCATCGGCTTCGCCACAACCACCTCCGAGGCCGCCCTGCCCCTGGCCATGGAACGGATGGAGGAGTTCGGCGTGCCGCGATGGATATGCTTCCTTCGTGATCCCCTTGGGCTACAGCTTCAATATGTGCGGCTCAAGTGTGTACATCTCTCTGGCCGCCGTCTTTGCTGCCCAGGCCGCCGGAATTCATCTAACGCTCGGGCAGCAGGTAGTGATGCTTGGCACGCTCGCGTTAGCCAGCAAAGGAATGGCAGGCGTGCCCGCGTGCCGTTTTTGTGATCCTGTTGGCGACGGCGAGCAGCGTGCATCTTCCAGTGGAACCCATTCTGATGATTTTGGGCGTAGATACGATCATGGACATGGGAAGAACAGCCGTAAACGTCCTGGGAAACTGTGCTGCCAGTGCGGCGATCGCGCGATCCGAGGATAAGCTTGCGTTTTCGCGCGCTTCGAACTTCGGCGAATAATCTTCAGTGGGTGCCAGGGGAGTGGTAACTGCAGAGCGCCGGGCGGTTCCCCACGCCTTGTGGTGGCGGTCGTCCTGCGGAAATGATTGGCACGCCGTCGAAGAAAAGCCGCCGATCTTTGAAGGGTCAATTCCTGCGATGCGGGCGCAGCTTCCACAGTCATCTATGCTCCCAACGAATCACCGGCGACCCGTCAATTACTAATTAGGAAACAACTCGGAACAGGCCGCTCTCGTTTGGAAAAGATCAGTACCGACAAGTCGGCCAGCGTCTGCTGAATTGCTCACACACGAATCTCATTTGCTGCCAACTGGGATTCGTATTCATCGAGTGTTCGAGCCGATTTCCGAGACAAATGCCTGGATTGCTACGGAGTCGGGAATTGAGTGGCCGTAGAGGGCTACTTACCTGATTTGCAAAGGATAGTAGTACGACGCCTGATCCTGCTCGTGGGTCGTGGCTAGAAAATACGCTCCCGCCTTGGCCGCCCGCAGGTCTAGTTCGACAGACACTGATTCGTGGTCGCCATTGATCGTCGCCAGCGCGCTTCTCTGGGCCACGACGCCATTTCCGTTCTGATCCTGCGTAACGGCCACAGCGTATTGGCCTGGAGGGCTGAACCGCGGGAGGATGATCGTCAACCTAACCAGTGCGGCCGGCAACGACACAGATTGCAGAGAACCCGGCTGGTTGCCTCGGATCGTACCGGCATCCCACAGGTTTACCGTCTCGGATTGAACGGCCAATTCCGTCGATGGAAGTTGCCGGTGCATCCCATATCGAGCGACCGTGATGACGATCGCAGCGATCACTGTGCAGAGGGCCACCGCGGTTGCGAGCAGCCAGTCTTTCGCCGTCGTGAGCGATTTCCCTGCCGGAAGACAAGCAGCCGACTCATGCACGTGGGACAGTTTGCCGCGTGATCGACTCTCGGGTCTGACAAATCGATCCGCTTGGCTTTTCGAGCCAAATCCCGAAGGAAGGTTTCGTCAGGACAGGGACCGACAGGAGTCGTTTCGCCGGCGAGTACGCGCTCCTCGTGGCGTTGCGCAAGCCATGATTCAAAACGGTCCTCGGCGCGCGAGGGCCAACACCAACTCATCCGCATTTTGGGGACTCTCCTGGAGGGGAAAGACTGCGGACCATCAACCCCAGTTCTCGAAAGTATGCACGACGAACCGCGCTGTGGTCCATCTCTAGATTTCCTCCGATCTCTCGCCACGAATATCCGAGCCAGCGCCAGTCGAAGATCGATTGTGCGGTTGGCGAAAGGCGCGAAAACAACTGTCTGGCATAGGCTCTCTGTTCTGCCTCCGGCTGGCCGACATGAAGCTGCTCCATATCGCGCATCGACCCAGACGGCATTTCGCGGCTGCGCTTCGCCGCGAGTTGCCTGGCACGGCGCCGGATGACGCTCTTGATTCGTGCAGTCAGTTTTCGGTCGGAAGGATCATTAAGGCGGGCAAGGTATTGAGACGCATTATGAACTGCGTGGTCCATCAAATCGACTGCGGCATCGTGGTCATTGAGGTAAGTCCAGGCGCACAGAAAAGCGTATGGCCATGCTGCGTGAGCAGCGGCCTCCAACTTCCGATCAGAAGCGGGGTGCCCGGTCGAATAGGCCCAACTCCAGGTCAGCTCTTTCCAGTTACGACCTCTTGGCGGCATACGCGTGTGTGGGCGTGGGGGGATTGACCACCAGCTAACTTGTAGTATAGACGACCCCTTCGGGGCCAATTTCTGGGAAAATGTCGCCCCTCTGCCACAAAACTCCTTCTGGAGTGCCTTTAGTAGATATAGGGCCTCTTATATGGAACCCCAGGGGAACCAGGACGAGATCCCCCGGGATTCGGCGGCACGGAATGATCCTCAACGCGACAGGAGCGACGCTCCCTTCCCCGAAGGAGTAATGGCCGTCGCTAGCTGGTTGAGAAGTTGGCGGAAGAAGCGAGAACCTTCCATTCTGACAGAACTGCAACATCAACCACTTTCGAAAATGACCTTCTTGGCCTTGAGAAGATCGCTATCGAGGCGCCTATGGCAACTCTTCCCAAATTGCCGGAGCGTTCCCCAGAGTGGAGTGCGGAAGCCATGGCCATTGCTGCGCAGGCCAAAGTGCTTTCCGGCCACAAACTCGAACAGCTCGCAGTTCGTCTTCAGCGCCATAGCGGGCGCCCGAAGGAAGCGTGCTGGCGCTTGATTATTCAGCACGGAATCAAAGGACGGCAAGATTACCGACGATGGACGGAAGCCGAATTCGAGACGGTCCGTGAAGAACTGGTGAAGCGAACGATCGAAGAAGTCGCGAAAAAGGTCAATCGGACACCGAAAGCGATCCGCAACATGCTGAAGAGAAATCAACTCAGCTTGCGCGAGATCCGGTGTGATTTGTTTTCGGTGGAGAGCCTTGCAAGCGCCCTCCGCGTTCGAAAAGCGGAAATCGTCTTTTGGATCGAACAGGAATGGCTCCAGGCATCCATCGCTTGCCGCGGCAAGCGGAGATCCTACACCATCACGCCCGAAGCGCTCATGAGCCTGTACAAACAGCATCATGCCGATGTCTTGAAGCGAGGCATTCCTAATCAGGCACTCTTCGAGGCATACGTTCAGTACTGCTTTTCCCCGAAACACACGGTTGGAGAACAGCTGTTGGATGTCAGGCGAGACAAGCGTGAGCGGGCGGCCTACGCGGCAGCGACTGAGGGTGAGGCGGCCGGCGATGAAGAGGAGGAAGACGATGATCAACGCTTTGGCGTCACGATGGCGGAATTGGGCGGGCTCGCAGGGTGCGAGCAGAGCCGGGACGAATGAGATTTGTCCCCGCTGCGGCGCACAAATCACTCCGTCTAGGTTATCACTTCGAGAGATTGCACTCACGGCTGTTTGCGGGACCCTCGTGCTGTCCATACTCGTGCTGGCTTGCTGGAGAACCGAACAGTGGATTGAGCGGCAAGGGCAGCGAATTCTGGACCGCATGACCTGGCATGAGCCGGTCGAAAGCTGGAACCAATGAACGAAGCGGCTTTGCCGCCGAGATGCACATCAGGATCCCCTCCGAGTCGGATTTGTTTGGTAGAATTTGAATCACGGGACATGGACAGATGTTCTGGGTTGCGGGTCGCCTGCAGCGGCATTGACGGCAAAGTTTCATGCTGTCCATGCTGTCCATTAATCGCGGAATTCGGTTAGATTCCGTGGAAAACGTGGAAGCGGGAGAAAAGATAGACAGCAGCGATGGACAGCAAATTCTTAGACTTAGCGTAAGTCGAAGAAAAGAAAGAGGGGACGTAGCTCAGTTGGTTAGAGCGCTGCCCTGTCACGGCAGAGGTCGCGGGTTCGAGCCCCGTCGTCCCCGCCATTGATTCCAAAGATCTTAGAATCAATTGGCGACCCACAGTGACAATCAAATCAGGGTCCGATAAAGGTCCAATAAGCCCGCTACTGCCTTGTTTGCGGGTATTTTTCTTCTACCGTCTGACCCACGTTTGACACGATCATTCTCACAACCTTGCTCTGTGCTGCCCGCTTGTTAGAGTTGACTGCCTGTGTGTAAACATCCAGCGTGATCCGACTGTTCGCGTGCCGCAAGAGCTCCTGAACGGTCTTGACATCTTCTCCATTCGCCTTCAGCAAAGTGCCGAAGGAGTGACGGAAAGTATGCCAGCCGATCTTCTTGTGAATGCCACTTGCCTTCGCAACTGGCTTGATATGACGCTTCATGAGGTTGTCCGGCCAATAGGGCTGCTTTCCCCTCATCGTCTCGCTGGCGAAGACGTAATCGTCATTCGATGAGTAAATACTCTGACGGCGCCAGCTGAGAAGATCCTCTGCCATGTAGCTGTCCATAGGGACAGGTTTTGCGGAGGCTTCTGTCTTACAGTTGCCCACGACCTGATGCCAAATCGAACGCGTTACGCGAAGCTCCAGGTTCTCAAAATCGACATCGCTCCAGCGAAGCGCGAGCAGTTCGCTGACCCGAAGTCCGGTCGCCGCGTCGAGTAGAGCCAACGTGCGCTCCCGGACCGCCAACTTGCTGAGAAGAAGCTGAAGCTCTGCCAATTCGAGTACGTCAGGTGTCCTCTCCCGTTTCGCGCTTTGGCGCACGAGCTTGATCGGCTTGACTCTCTGTCGCGACGACCAGATCGAACGGAGCGTCTAGGAATTACACAAAGCACTCGCGCTTAACTCCGAAGATCGCGACACCGCGAAAGCTTTGGAAATGATTAACACAGGGAACAAGATGGAATGAATGAAGACAGCCAGATTGATTGCCATCAGGCGAATTGCGGCCATCAGTCGGCCGCTGGCCAAAGGGGGTTCCAGTCCCTCCTGACAAGCCAATCCCATCGTTAACGGTAGGCTGATCCGGCATCAGTTCTCTCAGAGCTGCTGGAGAGCGAACAGCTCGATGTCGAGTCAGTGAACGAGAGATGTGCAGGTCTAGAGCGGAGTCCGAGCATCCAGCACCCAAACTTCACCTATTGGCTTCGATACGCGGAGACCTTCGTCAAGGCCGCTTCGAGTTCGGCATCGAATCCATAGATGTCGTCATAAAAGTTGATGTGTCCGCTTTCGTCGGTCGTCACCGTCCCATACACGATCAGCACTGGATTCGGCTTGACCAGATTAACTGTGACGTTATCGGTGTTCCCGTTCATCGCGGCTTTCACTCGATCGAGACTCCAGCCGGGATTGTTGCGCAGCACCCAAACCACCAGATCGGCAGGATCCTGGACACGCATGCAGCCATGGCTCAGGTCGCGTCGCGACAGTGCAAACAGTTGTGGAGAATCCGTGCCATGCAGGTACACGTTGTCAGAATTGGGAAAGATGATCTTCACAAGGCCCAGCGCATTCTTCGGTCCCGGCTTCTGCCGGACCCGGTAACTCCCGCTTCGCAACCCTTGAAGCACCTCGGCGGAGACCGTGCCATCGCTTACCACGTGACCGTCGCCGGCCACCACTTCAAAGTTCTCCTTCGCAATGTAGCGTGGGTCGCGCTCGATATGCGGCACGATCTCTGCTTTTTGAATCGACGGCGGCACTTCCCAGTAGGGGCGGAATACGACATCCTTGATCTCGTTCTGGAAGATCGGCGTGCGATGGTTGTAGGCTTTGCCCACAATCAGGTTCTTGATCAGCACCACATTGCCTGAGCCGTCATAGGTTCGAAGCTTGAACTCGGGCAAATTGATTACCACCGGCGCATCCGGAAAGGAGCGCGACACCCAGCGCCATCTTTCCAGTGTCAGCTCGATCTGGTGCACGCGGTGACTGATCGGAGTGTTTAAGTCCTTGACCACCGCCGCACTCAATTTTCCATCTTGGTCCAGGCCATGGCGCAATTGGTATCGCTTCACGGCGTCGACCAGTGCCCCTTGATAAATCTCTGAGTTGGTGTCGACTTGCGCACCGGCGGGAAGGTCACCAATGAGGCGCAACAGCGCCGCAAGCCGGGCAACACTCGGATACGCCTGCCCCGGCAGCACCGGCTTCTGCGGCACCGGCAAAAGCTCTCCACTATCTTCCTTCACCTTCGCGCTCACTTGCCGTAGAGCGTCCAGCGTACTTATATAACCTGGCCACGGCGGCTCGACTGATTTCACTTCCGCCGCCGAATCAGCAGCAACTTCGAGTTTTTCATGGAGAAAATTTGGCAGGTTCACTCTCCCGCTTTCAACTTCGATGTCGTAGCCCAACGTCTTTGGGTCTACCCGGCCGACGTTGAGCGCCCGCACATACCGCATCAGCGTCACAGTGATCGCTGCGTCAAACTTCGCCAGGTCCGCGCCGCCATGTGACGCTTTCAACTTGTTCAGCCGCTCGCTCCAGAGCGCGGCATCGTAATCTTCAGGAACCAGTCCCTTATCATTAGCCTGCTCGAACATCCCGATATACGCCAATGCCTGCGCGGTGGGTCGACCACCCCTTGTCCAAGCCGGCGCGTAGTTGATTGATTCGTAAAATGTCCTCACATCGGATTTGTACTCGTGAAAATCCGGCCATCGAAGATCCGCGTCCCGCCCGGAATCGACGATCTGGTGCAGGACCGTCTGCCCATCATCATCGAACCGCGCCGCTCCGCCATTTGCCGCCATTGCGTTCTGGCCCATTGCGGAAAGCGCTTTGTTGCGGCAACCAATTCCCGCCATCACTCCGGCGAAGCTGAGTAAGATCGTCCATTTCAGCAGATTTCTCACTTGGTCCCCCATCGTTCCGGCAGTAACTTAGCCCGCGGTTCAAGCCACTCCGATTTCACGGTATAATAATAAGAAGCGCCTCCCCGGCAATAGTTTCGCGAGCGCCCCGAAAAAATACACGAATGAAGTCGTTTTTGCATCTCGCCCTTTTCTCTGCCCTGTTCGTACAGTTCGCCGTATCCCAGCCAATCTCCGGCTCGACGAGCGACCCATCCGGTCCTCAATACAGGCTACGTCTTTTCCACACCCACACCTACGAGCACATCGACATTGTGTATCGTCGCGGCGACACTTATCTTCCCGGCGCTCTTGAAAAGCTCGACCATTTTCTTCGCGATTGGCGCACCAGTGAGGTTCACGCCTACGATCCGCGCGTCTTCGATCTGCTACACGATCTGCTCGCGTCCGTTGGCAAGCCAGCCAGCGAAATCGATGTGATCTGCGGCTATCGCACACCGCAAACCAACGAATTCCTGCGTACCCGCAGCGCGCACACCGGCGTAGCCGTGCACAGCCTCCACATGCAGGCCGAGGCTATTGACATTCGTCTACCCGGTTTCTCCAGCGCCCGACTTCGCGACGCGGCTCTCGATCTTCACCGCGGTGGTGTTGGCTACTACCAGGCCTCCGACTTTGTTCATGTGGATGTAGGCCGCGTCCGCCGCTGGTAACGAGCATCCGAGGCCCATCGCCGGCATGGTGGAGTTCACTCGCTGAAAATCGGCGTCAATGCTCGATCAAACTACAAGTCTTGCTTTGCCATCGATTCCTTCTCCGGCTCACTCAGCGCGGAGAGAGAAGTGACCTCGGCCGCAATTTGTTCAGACCTTCTGAGTCCCTTCACGTCGAGTCGATTTGCGTCAATTGGCCACTGATCAGCTACTCGGAACTGTGACGATTCTTCGTCCCAAAATCGCCTTAGTTTGGGTTGGCGGTCATGCAACCCAAATCGAGATTCCTTGCGCTCGGGCAAGTCGGAATTCTCATGCCAGCCTCTTGCGCCACAAGAACTCTCGGATTATCAATGACGCGTGCTTTGGATCGTCGGATATTCGCATTGACGGTTCTGTCGACCCGCAGGGACAAAAGAATTCTCGTGGCTAGGAGTCGAGGACGCCGGGTCAGTGGGCGAAGTGCAGCGTCACACCCGCGGCAACGCGCAGGTTATTCTGCCAGTTCGAGGAGATATTGGGCAGGGAGGTTCGCAGGTAGTCCACCTGGACGAATCGAACAGAGAGCCGCTTGTTGATCGAGTAATCCGCAGCGCCCCCGATGTCGAGAGCGAATGAGCTGGCCGAAGGGACTAGGATATTGCCGGCAGGGAAAGCCGAATCCGAGCCATGCGCAAATCCGAGAAGTACCTGCGCAAACGGCTGGATCTTATGTCCGGGAAGCACAATCCGCGGGCCAAAAGTGAGGGTCGTCAAAGTCAGACCATAGGGCGCTCCGTTTACGCTTGCGGTGTGTTCTGATCCGACATCGATCGCTGCTCCCAGGCCTGCACCATGGCTTCCACCGATTCCAACCGCATTCAAGTAGAAATCGGCTGCTCCGCCCTGCAGACTGAAGCAGCCGCAGTTTCCCGCCGAGGCGTTCGATATCTGTGCGCTATAACGGGCGTCGAAAGCCATCGAATGTGACTGCGAAAACATGGCGCACGGCAGTGCAAAAGCGAGTACGCCGAGAATAGAGAATGCCTGTTTCCTCATGCGCTCTCCTATTGCACCGTTAGCGTGACTGTTGTGGAATGCGTATCTGGGCCACCCGTCGCGGTGACAGTCACGGTATAGGTCTCTGTTGAGTGGCCGAAGAATCCGCCACCGCCGCAACCCGAAAGACCTGCGACGGCGGAAAGCACAAGCAGCAAGACTGCGAGTGGCAAAGCGCCTGAAAGGCGGCGGCACCTGCGCCGGAAGCGCCGGTTAAAGGCGAAGGGAATGAAGAGTAACGCGAGCGCGGTGAAGGGGCCGCTGCTGTTGAACGGCTGGCTGCGACGCTGCAATAGCGCTGAATTGCCGGCACTGAGCGTCAGCAGAACTGTCGCGGTGCCGGCGCCGGTAGCGACGGTCGCCGACGGCGTGAACGTTGCGGTGACTCCATTGGGCAGCCCGCTTGCCGAAAGAGTGACCGGATAGACAAAAGTGCTGTTTACCGGCGTCACGGTGAGGGTGTAGTTGACTGACCGCGTGGGCAGTACTGCTTGTGTTGCAGGCGTGGCCGCGATTCCGAAGTCGGGCGAGAGGACTGTGCCCGCCAGGGCCGAT
The DNA here is from genome assembly GCA_963834565.1 of uncultured Acidobacteriaceae bacterium. GTDB lineage: Bacteria > Acidobacteriota > Terriglobia > Terriglobales > Acidobacteriaceae > Telmatobacter. The sequence continues at coordinate 11,115 of CAWICF010000002.1, forward strand.
GACGTGCTGGCGATAAAGTCCTGGCTGCCGCTATAGACGGCAGTCAGACTGAACGCTCCCACCGGAAGGGTGGTGACGGTCAGTGTGGCAACGCCGTTGCTAAGAGCGGCCGGCGTTGTATTCAGTTGAGTGGCACCGTTGTAGAAAATCACTGTGCCTGCCGGGGTTCCACTCGTTGTGGACGCCACAGTTGCGGTGAGAATCGCGCCCGTTCCGAGGACTGGCGTACTGCTGTTTGCCATCAGTGTCGTGGTGGTGGGCGCCTTGCTGATCGTCACCGAGCCGGAGCCGGAACCCAGCGTCACAGTGTAGTTGCCCGCGGCAGAGCCGGTCAACGAAACGGAGATGGGATAGGTGCCGGGGTCGGAGTTCAAAGCGGCAGTGGTGGTGAACACAGCGGAGACGTTTCCTGAGTCCTGCGGCAGCACACCGCTCAATGTCCCCGTCAGCGTGGGGATGGCTTGTCCATAGAGCAGGCTGACGGAATTGGCGACTGCTGTGAGTTGCGCCTGTGTCACCGTGAAGACGTAAACTCCGCTGACAATCGGAGGATTCTTTGAGTCGCCGGCGTAAGAGGCAACGATGTAGTGTGTTCCTGCTGCCAACATACCGGTGTTGATCGATGCCGCGTTGCTCGACAGCGCAACAGAACCAATTAACGCCGGGCCCGGGCCGGTGCCGTCATAAAACGTCACCATTCCGGTACCCACCTGTCCATTGTTTGAGAACGTAGCAGCGAGCGAGCCGGTTCCGTATACGGCCGAGGGTGAACCACCAATCAAGAGAGATTCGCTTGTAGACCCTGGCTGTCCGCCTGTGGTGTTGATTGTCCCCGCGTTCAATTCGCGCACACGATTATTCAGCGTGTCGGAAAAGAAGGTCGAGTTTCCGATGGTTGTTACTGCGCGTGGTGTATTCAGCGTGGCGCCGGTCGCAGCGCCGGAGTCGCCGCTGAAACCCTGCGCGCCGTTGCCGGCAATAGTGACAACAGTTCCGCCACTAATCGTGCGAATTCGGTTGTTGTCAGCGTCAGCGACATAAACCGTTCCCGAAGCATCCACCCATAAGCCGCTGGGACTCGCCAGTGCGGCACTGAGCGAAGAGCCATCGGCCGTGAAGCCCTTGATTCCGGTCCCGGCGATGGTGGTGATGCTGCCGCTCGTAGCGGTAACCATGCGAACACGCTGGTTATGCGTGTCGCCGATATAGATGTTTAGAGCGCTGTCGACGGCGACACCGGTGGGCGAATCGAGCGCAGCAGAAGTTGCCGGACCCCCATCGCCTGAGTACGATTGCAGGCCGTTGCCGGCGACCGTGTTGATAACCCCGCCGGTAATCTCACGGATGCGGTCGTTGTTGGTATCGGCAATGTAGATGTTGCCCTGTGCATCTACGCAAACCGCTACAGGCATGTCGAGCATCGCGGATGCGGCTACACCACCATCGCCCGAAAAGCCGGGCACACCCGTTCCGGCGATCGTGGCAATCGTGCCTCCGCTCACTTCGCGAATCCGGTTGTTGTGTGTATCGGCAATATAGATGTTGCCGTTGGCATCGACCGCAACACCTTCGGGCGTGTCCAGTTGCGCGCTTGTTGCTGAGCCGCCGTCTCCGGCAAAGCCTTCCACTCCGTTGCCAGCGATCGTGCTCACCTGGCCCGCAACACTCACTTCAAGAATGATGTCGTCGTCAGTGTCGGCAATGTAGAGGTTTCCTGCCGAATCGAAGACCAGACCATTCGGCGAGTCCAGAGAAATGGCCGTGGCTTCAGCGCCGTTTGCGGGAACGGCCTGACTACTGCCGGAACGTATCCGCGCCAGGGCGGCCCGCTGCGCCAGAGTCTGGGAATGAACGGCAGATGTACCAATCAACAGCAATCCGGTGATGAGCAAAAGCGACTGGGGTCGCTGCCAGAGGCGGAGCCGAGGACCAGCGCTGGATATTGGATTCATGACTCGTTCTGCGGAGATCAATCGCCTATCGTTCATTCGTTATTTGCCTTTGCCTGCTGCGACGCGTGTACGTGCCTCACTGTCATTACGGAAGCTCTAAGGGTCCAGCGAGACAACCAACGTTCGCTGTTCCCTGTGAACCGTAGGTTCCACCGTCGCCGTTGTACTCCGGGTACACCGTAGTCGAGCAGGTGGAGAATGCCGGCCAGCCCAGCGTGCTTTGTGCGTCGAAGGGCGTCAGAACCCAGCCGCTGTAACCCAATCCATACCCACCAACCTCGGGGTTCGATTTTGTAATCAGCTGATAGGTTCCCGAAGACGTGTTGTTGGAGTAGGCCTGATGAATCGAGCACTGATAAGAGCCTTCAGCATTTCCCGAGTTCTCAATACTGAAGTCAGGAGAGAAATACGTCGTGTACGGAGCGTAAGGTGGATCTGAAATCTGTGCGGAAGTTGTGCCCGTGCCCGCTTCCGAGGACACGATGCCCTTGGTGGCAGTTCCGCTGGTTACATATAGGCCGTTCCCGGCTGAAGACCAGACAACCGTCTCCGCGTACTCGGGTATTCCTCCCGCGCCACCCTCGCCGTCATTCAGATAGCCTGTGCCGGAGCAGCTTGTACCGCTTGACCACCAGATTTGTGAGGGCGTAAAGGTGCCATCAATATTGACCGTGATGAAGTATCCCGACTTGTAAATCGTGACCGATGTGTAGCCCTGCGAAACCAGAGTTCCCAGCGCATTTCCGTCGGCGTCCTTAACGACGAGACCCGCGCCGGCGGGACCCTGTGGGCCTTGCGGGCCAGTGGGACCAGCCGGGCCGGCAGGACCCTGTGAGCCAGTCGCGCCGTTCGCGCCAGTAGAACCGGTCGGGCCAGCCGGGCCTTGCGCTCCCTGCGGACCGGTTGCGCCCGTGGCTCCTTTTGCTCCCCCAGCAGCAATCTGAATCCACGGCTGACCGGTAGTGCCATTGTTGGTCGAGGGGTCGGAGCCTTGAACAGCGGTCGTCGCGTAATATGTCGATCCGTTTGTGGTGCAGGTGGTGACGCAGGCAACAACTGCGCCCTGGGTATAGGCGGTGGCTGAGTTGTAAGAAACCACTGAAGTGATCGAACCGGTTGCACCCGTCGGACCCTGGGGGCCTTGAGGTCCAGTCGCACCGGTTGCGCCTGTGGCTCCTGTTGACCCTGTCGGCCCTTGAATACCCTGTGGACCAATCGGTCCAGCCGGGCCGATCGGGCCCTGCGCGCCTTGAATTCCCTGCGTGCCCTGCGGGCCAGTTGCGCCGGTACTTCCCATTGCGCCTGCGGCCGCAATCTGAATCCAAGGCTGGCCGGTAGTGCCATTGTGAGTCGAGGGATCGGAGCCTTGAACGGCGGTTGTCGCGTAATATGTCGATCCGTTTGTGGCGCAGGTCGTCACGCATGAAACGACCGCGCCTTGGGTATAGGCCGTCGCCGAGCTGTAAGAAGCCACCGAGGTGAACGAACCCGTTGCGCCAGTCGCGCCAGTCGGCCCTTGAATTCCCTGTGGACCTTGCGGCCCCACCGGACCGATCGGGCCCTGCGCTCCTTGAACTCCTTGCGGCCCCTGTGGGCCAACAGGCCCTTGCGAAACTACGGTGATGTCAAGGTGCGCCGCATGGCTTGTTTCGTCGCTCTCCTTCGAGTCGAGGACGACGTTGGCTGAAGTCGCACTAAGTGCGATGCCGTAATTGCTTGCCGGCGTCGTCAACCATCCCTGTACCAGCGAAGTGACGTCAACCGTGATGAATTGATCCGCGACAGCAGGCGTGAATGAAGAGGTCGATGTACCCAGCGTCGGTATTGTCGCGAAGGTCACCGAAGACTCAGTCCAGGCACTGGTAACGGGCTGCACTGTCAGAAGGCCGGGGGTATTGATCCGGTTCACGAAGATGACCAAGGTTGCCTTGCTGATCTGGCTGGCCGTCGTCCCGTTCGGCAGCGACGACAGATCGAACTGAATCAGTGCAGTGCTTCCATTCCCCACGTAAAGGTTTGAAAGGCTGCCGTAATTCGTCGTCGGATAGGCACCGTTGACCGACGCGTCACTTGCCACCACGGCATCCGTCGCATGGCTCGTGCCTGCAGCCAACGCCAGTACCGTTACCATCGTCAATCGCCGAGCCCACACAAGTTGATCCATCATTTCTCTCCTGATCGCACCAATAGTCAATCTCTTCCTCTTCCTTTGCCTTCAATCCGCGCGTTCGAGCTTTCGCCGCTTGCAGGCGCACACTTCTGCTCGCCCGCAGATGCGCAACTTCTGCAGGTAACAATTCACGTGGTGCAGACAGGCCACACCGGCGTCCTCATGCGCGCGCGACGCGTGCCGTCTATTCTGCTGGTTGTGTACGTGCTATGAACGTGCGATGACCGTGGCACACGGTCTTTGACTGGGGGAAATTGAAGCAGAGTGAGAATAACCGAAAGTGCGGAGCCGCCGCAAGAGAACTTTCGTTTAATTGACCGGACCGGCGTCAGGATATTCACTCGCCTCTCGCATCCATGCCCTTACAGCCCCATGCACCCTCAGACGCGCCCGGGGTAAGGAGATGCATCGGGGGCCGACTCCGAACCGGAACAAGCCGAGACGAGGAAGCAGGCGCCCTTTCAAGGCCGTCCCGCTTTTGACTCAGCTCTTCTTTCTGTCTGATACGCAGTAACCGTTCTTCTCGAGCAACGCTTTAATGACGCTGACTCCTTGGCGTGAAATCGATTCGCCCTTCTTTCCAAAGCCCCAGGCAGAGTGGGGTCGCCGAACGGCATGCCGGCAAGCAGTGGAAAGAACGCCACAGCACCGATGCCGCCGATGTTGCGCGCAAAGTTGCTGATGCTGGACACCTGCTTGATTTTCCTCTGCGGCACCGCACACAGAATCGCGTCGCGGATAGCATGGCGCCAATCACGTTGAACCTAGGATCCATCAGCAACCTCAGTCAAATAGTCGTGAACGATGGACAGTTTCGATTGACCTGTTTGATCCCGCGTTCCGTTCGAATGCCCGACTTGGGTTTCGTCTCGACAGCGAAGCCCACCTTCGAAACCTCTTGAAAAGAGCCCGCTAGCGAACTAAGGCACATCCCATTCGCAGCTAGTCCAAACATCACGAAGCCCGCGAGGATGCTGGCACTGAAAGTATTTCTCCGGTCAATTGAGAAAGAATCGTCGCTTTCTACTTGGTGGACCGGGGTAAAGGTCGTATAGGCGGCCATCGTTCTTACCTCCTTCAGGAGATCGAAGATGGCATGAGATTAGCCTGACCGCAGCCGCGGGAATGACGTTACCGTACACTTTTTACAGTGTCACAAAAGTGCTCAAATTCGAGTTCCTTGGAGGCTCTCAATTGAGGCTCTGGTTTTCGGCCGCCAGTGAGGTCCCAATCTATCGCCAGCTGTTCACTCAGATTGTAATGGCCATTCTCAGCGGCGATTTGAAGCCGGGCGAGCGGCTGCCCAGCACGCGCGAACTTGCCCGGCGATTCAGCATTCATCCAAATACCGTAAGCGCCGGCTATCGGCAACTCTCACGTGACGGCTGGGTGGAGTACCGGCACGGGAGCGGTGTCTATATCCAGAGCGAAGTGGCGCCAACGCAGACGCCCGAGCAGATTCTCGACCAGCATATTGTGGCGTTCTTTAAAGCCGTGCGTGATCTGCGACTGCCGGCTGTTGCGATCAGGCAGCGCGTGGCAGAGTGGATTTCGGCACCTCCGCCGGATCATTTTGTATTGATCGATCCGGACGCGGATGCGAGGGAGATCCTGTTAACCGAGATCCGTAAGCTTACCACCTGGCCGGCGATGGCGATTACTGTCGAGGAAGCAGCGAAACCCGATGCGCTGCTGGCTGCGATTCCGTTATGCAGGCCGAGCAAAACAAAGATGGTGCGTGCCGTGTTGCCGGCGGGGCTGGAGCTGATTCCGTTGCAGATTCGGTCAGCGAACAAGTGGCTCGATCCTGAACTGCCGTCTCTGAAGGGAAAGCTGATTGGCGTGGTATCGAATTGGGTCGATTTTCGGGAAATTGCAAGGACTATGTTGGCTGCCGCAGGCGTCGATCCAGATCTGCTCGTGGTCCGTAATCCAAAGAAGGCGCGATGGCAGCGTGGGTTGGACCAGACAAGCGCAATCATTTGCGATGCGTACACGGCAGCGACGCGCGAGATACCCAAAGGGCCGAGGGTCTTTTTGTTCTCTCTCCTGGCTGATGCTTTTCAGGTTGAATTGAGCAAATTCTCTGATAGCTCGCAATTTTTGTGACACTCGCGAAACTGTCTTGAATGGCCTTTTCCAGGCATAGAAGGCGGCTAATCTCAGACCATCTCCGCTCCCCCGGAGGAGGCATAGCCGATGAAAGCCGTCATGAGTGATCCAGTTGTGAAGGGCCAATCCACTTCTCTTCCCACCCACTTGCCGCGCAGCCGTCGCGGCTTTTGGGCACTTATTGCCATGCAGTTTCAGGGCGCCTTCAGCGACAACATTCTTCGAAACTTGCTTCTCTCGATGATTGTCGGGATGAACCTGGCAAAGACCGAGCGGGAGACGTTTGTTTCGGTGGTGACGTTTCTCTTTTCGGTACCGTTTCTGATCCTGAGCATGCCGGGCGGCTGGCTGGCGGATCGGTTCAGCAAGCGGCAGATCACGATCTGGACGAAAGTAATGGAGTTCGGATCGATGCTGCTGGCGACCGCCGGGCTTGCGACACACACGCTCGGACTTTCGCTGGCTGCCCTGACTCTGGTGGCGAGCCAGGCAGCGCTGTTCGGACCCTCTAAATATGGTCTTTTGCCCGAGTTGCTGCCGGAGAAGAGCCTGTCCTGGGGAAACGGCGTAATTGAACTAGGCACTTTTCTCGCGATCATTATCGGAACTGTCGCCGGCGCATGGATGGGCGAACATTTCTATGGTCACGAGGCGTACGCGGATATGTATTGCTCGGTCTTTCCGTGATCGGATTCCTGACCAGTCTCGGTGTCGACAAGGTGCCCGCTGCGGCCGCCAAAAAGCCATTCAGGCTGAATATCGCCGGCGATCTCTGGGCGCAAATCGAGAAAATGCGCAAGGATCGGGCACTGTTTTTAGCGGTACTCGGGAACACCTATTTCTGGTTCTTAGGTTCGCTGCTGTTTTCGACAATCGTGGTCTACGGGCCCGACGTACTCCACGTAGGGCAAACCAAGACTGGCTACTTGAACGCGATGCTTGCAGTCGGAATCGGGCTTGGCAGCATGGCGGCTGGATGGGTCAGCGAGAACAAGATCGAATATGGGCTGATTCCGCTGGGATCGATCGGCATGACGTGCACCGGGTTGGCGCTCGGTATCACGCCTCACGGGATGGCGGGATCTGCGGCACTGCTCGGAATGCTCGGTTTCTGGGCGGGATTCTTCGCCGTGCCGGTAAATGCGCTCATCCAGCACAAACCAGCGGATGAAGATAAGGGCGGAATCATCGCGGCGGCCAATCTGCTGTCGTTCGCAGGTATCGCGATCTCATCGGGCGTGTACTTCGTCTTTACCGCCTATATCCACCTTGATCCGCGCGGCGTGATCGTGGCGGCATCGTGTATCACTGCATTCAGCACGGCTTACGTTCTGTATCTGCTGCCTGAGTGGTTCGGGCGCCTGATTCTCTTTTTCGCTACGCGGACGGTGTACCGCGTCCGCGTGATTGGTCGCGACAACTTCCCCGAAAAGACGGGTGCGCTGCTCGTTTGCAACCACATGTCCTTCGTAGACGTGGCATTGCTAGTGGCTGCGACAGACCGGCCAATCCGCTTCATCATGTATCAGGGAATATACGACCACCCCGTAGTCAAGCCGTTCGCCAAAATGGTCAAGGCAATTCCTATATCGAGCGAGCAGCACCCGCGTGAGATGCTGCACTCCTTGAAAACCGCGACGGATGCACTCCGGAACGACGAAATCGTATGCATCTTCGCCGAAGGGCAGATTACGCGAACCGGGCAGCTGCTCCCGTTTCGCCGCGGACTGGAACGCGTTATGAAAGGCGTTGAAGTTCCCATCATTCCCGTGAACCTGGACGGCGTTTGGGGAAGTATCTTCAGCTTTGAGCGCGGCCGGTTCTTGTGGAAGATGCCGAGACGGATTCCGTATCGCGTGACCGTCAGCTTTGGCAAGCCAATGGCGCCCACGTCGACCGCTGTCGAGGTGCGGGCAGCTGTACAGGAACTGCATGCCACCGCCTTCGAGACACGCAAATCAGCGATGAAGACATTGGATCGGGCTTTTGTGCGTACGGCCCGGCAGCGGCCGTGGCGCTTTTTCATGGCCGACGGAAAAACGCCGGAAGTTTCATTCGGATCTGCGCTCAACAAGACCGTATATATCGCTCGTAGATTGAGGCGGCACATCGGAGAGCAGCCGATGGTGGGAGTGCTGGTCCCGCCGTCAGTGGGCGGAGCACTCACGAACTATGCACTCATGTTGTTGGGCCGTGTGCCGGTGAATCTGAACTACACATCGTCGAATGAGCTCATTGCAAGTTGCGCGCAACAATGCGGGCTCGATCTGGTCATCACATCGAAAGCGTTCATCGAACGCTTTCCAAATATGTCGATTCCGGGACGGACTTTGCTGCTGGAGGATGCATTGGATGGTCCGAGAGTCATTGAGAAGCTGCGTGCCCTGGCGATTGCCTGGCTGTTGCCCGGGGTTCTGCTGAAGCGCGCGGTCGGTGCGCGTCGCGTGAAGCCGATGAGCGGGGAGATAGTCGCGGCTGGAATTGGCAAAGGTTTGCCAATGGATGAACTGGCCACCGTGATCTTTTCGAGTGGTAGCACAGGTGACCCCAAAGGTGTAATGCTGTCGCATTTCAACATCATGTCGAACATCAATCAGGTCACCCAGGTGTTCATGCTTGCCGAACGCGACAAGATTCTTGGAATACTGCCGTTCTTTCACTCATTCGGATTCACCGCCGGGCTTTGGCTGCCTGCAGTACAGGGCGTAGGTGTCGTGTTTCATCCGAATCCGCTGGATTCGCAGGTGATTGGTGGGCTGGTGGAGAAGTACAAAGTGACGTTCCTTGTCGCGACGCCGACATTCTTGCAAGCGTACATGCGGCGTTGCACACCGGAGAGTTTCGGTTCTCTGCAATATGTGCTGGTTGGAGCGGAGAAACTTCCGGACCGTCTGGCAATGGCGTTTGAAGATCAATTCGGCATTCGGCCATTGGAGGGCTATGGCTGTACGGAGTGCTCTCCAGTAATTACCGTGAATGGCAAAGATTTTCGCGCCCCTGGGTTCCGGCAGGTCGCGGCAAAGCGCGGGAAGATCGGTCATCCGCTGCCCGGCGTCTCTGTCAAAGTGGTTGACGTCGAGACAGGACAGCCGGTTGCTCCGGGAACTCCCGGAATGTTGCTGGTGAAAGGACCAAACGTCATGCGCGGCTATTTGGGCAAACCAGCCAAGACAGCCGAAGTGCTGCATGACGGATGGTACCTGACTGGCGACGTCGGAATGATCGAAGAAGACGGCTTCGTCACGATCACCGACCGGCTCTCGCGTTTTAGCAAAATTGGAGGCGAGATGGTGCCGCACATCCGCATCGAGGAAAAGCTGCACGAACTGGCCGACGTGACGGAGCAAGTGTTTGCGGTGACTTCCGTGCCGGACGAAAAGAAAGGTGAACGAATCATTGTCATCCACACTTTGCCGGAAACAAAGCTGGCGGCGGTGTTGGAAAAGCTGTCGCAATGCGATCTGCCGGCGTTGTGGAAGCCAAAGGCTAATCAGTTTATCCATGCCGATGCGATCCCCACGCTGGGCACAGGAAAGATGGACCTTCGCGCGATCAAGGCACTTGCGGCTTCACAGGTTTCTGAGGTTGAGACAGAGGCTCAAGCCCAAGGCAAAGAGCCATAGAATCGATTGTTCGGCTCGCAACTGGAATTGTTATCGGAATTCCGACGATCGCCTTCGTTGCTTTGGTTCGGAACAGAGCCGCGGAAGTGCGAATCGAAGAGATCTGGAGACGGTGAGCGCCGGCGCTGCAGGATCGTGCCAACCTGTCGCAGTGCTAAATCGGATTTGCACCAAGAGTGTCAAACGTGACGGAGAGATTTCGCATGTCCGTATTCACCCACACTGGGAATAGCTGCGAATCTGCCACCGGAAATCTGAGTCAGCGCAGATTTGGATAGGTGCGGTAAGCGACGATCGTGGAATCGAGCGGAGTGCCTCGCACGAGGTTGATCTTCAAAAGAACCTCGAAGTAGGGAAGCTTGTTCACGTGCAGGAGCTTCTGGAAACTCGACAATCGACTCTCCGAGAGGAGAAAGTCTCCATCCGCTTCGACAGACTCGGCGCCTGTCCCGTCGAGGATAAGGACCTTGCCCTGATGGTCGGGGAGGGGAAGATACGCTACGACTCCAAACTTGGTGTCCAGGGAAGATACGTAGACACGTTCTTCGCCTGGGGCAGGATTGCGATTCGTAACGTTATAGAACTGGTCGGCATTTGCCACGAAATTCATCTGATCCCTGAAAGGCTGCTCCCAGGGATTGGAGAGACCATTACCGAGCAGGACAACGCTGTCGCGCGCGAAGAGATCTGCATTAAAGTTTCGAGCCTTATAGTAGTGGATTCTACGGCCCTGAGGGTCCAATGCCAGGATGCGGCGCATCACATTGAACTCACTGCTGCTCGTGATGTCCAATCTCGAGACCACCACTAAACCGTTGTGAAGGTCTGAGCTCATACCCGGCGTTTGAAGCTGCTGGGCGTAGTCGCGGGTGATATAGTCCTCGAGCGCAAACACCTTGCCGCTGAGGCGCTGGCAAATGGAAAACCCCACATCGCCGGTGACGATATCTGTCAGCTGCCTCGATGCGAGGAAATTACTCCAGAATGCGACGACCGTGGGCTTATCTTTCATGGCAGCGAGCGGCTGGTTGAAGGTATCCAGCGAGTGCTGCAAGGATCGGTTCTGCAACCACAAAACACCGCAATAGATGGCAAGGGCCAGGAAAATGAGGATCGCCGCAATCCATCGACCGGCTAGCAAAGCTGACCGGATCGATGCCTGGTTGGGAGCATTTTCATGCCGGGGTGATCCAGCTGTGGGGAGAGCAGCCGGATAACTTTCAGCGCTGAAGGGGTTTTGTGCGGGTGACGGGAAAACTTCCTGAACTGGTCGGACATGACTGGGGAATTCCGCGCGATTTGGGAAGGACGGCTTGTAGCTCCCCTGCGGAATAAAGATGACGACCTCTTCTTCACTACCCTCAGTGGAGAAGTACTGTTCAAGCTTTTTTCTCAAGTGCCCCATCTGCACACGAACGATGTTGTCATCGAGGGGATTGAAATCTTTGCGCCTGCCAAGGACCCGAAAGCCGATCTCAAATTCGGGAATGGGTTCCTCGGGGTGGATGATCGCATGACGAACAACAAAAAGAAGGATCGCCCGAAGTTGCGCGGCACGTGAAAAGGTTTGGCTTCGAACTGTTCGTTGGGCTACCGCCCAGCGGGGATCTCCGTCGAGGGTGGGTTCGTCGTTGTCGAAAACGTTCGGCGCTCTGCCCAATGAACTCAAGTCTGAACGCCCTCCCGCGAAACATCATTGTCTCTAATGCACGTAAACGTTGACAAGGCCTTGGGATTTTTTAGGCCGTAAATGATTGAAATATCTAGGTAACCACGTAAAACAACAAGCGATTACAGTTAATTTACTTCTCAAGGATTCGAGCTTTGGAGGAGTGTCATTTCGATATTGCGATGCCGTGGAAGCGGTCCCCGAAATTCTCCGAGCGCCACTGCATAAACCAGTACGAATCGATCAATCAAGACAAGTCAACCCGCAAGGCGAACCAACCCGCGAGAAGAATCGCATTCCGGCGTGAGATCGCGGCCGAGCGCGGTGATCGGCGCGGAGGAATTCTTCGGCAAGCCAGGTTCGTTCAATTTAGGAGGAGAAGGTGAAGCAACCACTAATTCGACGCTGCCATCGGGCGACTTCTGGTGCCAAACTTTGGCTGACAATTTTATTGAGCACATTGGCCCTGCAACGAGGGCACGCTCAATTGCTCGAGGGAACCATGAGCGGAAACGTGACTGATCAGAGCCAGGCCATAGTCGTTGGAGCTGCTGTCACAGCAAAGAACGAGTCAACGAATCTCAGCCGGAGCACGGTAACAAGTAGCCAGGGCGAATACACTTTCCCATCTCTTGATCCAGGGATCTACACGATCACTGTGAAAGCGTCAGGCTTTGAAACTTTCGTTAAGACCGGAATCGTCTTGAATGCGAACGAAATTACGCGTTCAGATATCGTGATGTCCGTCGGGCAAGTCAGTCAGACAGTCAGCGTGTCTGCGCAAGCGCTTTCGCTGCAGGCCGATCGCGCCGATGTTGTTACGGATTTGCCTTCACAAAACCTGTCGAATTTGCCGCTTCCTCTGGGCAACGATTTTCAGCAGCAGATCGCGGTTGTGGTTCCTGGCGTTGCTCTGCCTCAAAGCGGTCAATCTTTTGGCGCCAACGCCAATCGCGCTGTGGCGATTACCGTCAGCGGAGTTGGTGCAGCTGCTAACACCATTCGAATCGACGGCACCAGCGTCAATAATTTCAACTCAAATTCCGGCATGATGTACGGTCCCGCTCTCCAGGACATCGAGAATGTGAACGTGGTGACAAACTCGCAGGATGCGGAACAGGGCACGGCAGGAGGCGTCGCGATCAACATCACAACCAAAAGCGGCACCAATGATGTGCATGGTTCGTTATTTGAGTTTCACTCAGATCGCAGCCTGCAGGCGTATCAATGGGGCGCGAATGGCGCCCTGCCAAAAGGCGAATATATCTTTAATCAATTCGGCGGCACCATCGGCGGCCCCATCAAGAAAGACAAGCTGTTTTATTTCGTGAGCTTCGAGGGCACGGACACCAACGTAGGCCGCACGCTTTACGCCGAGCTTCCAACACCGGCGATGGTTTCCGGCGATCTCTCTGGTTCCCCTACGCCGATTTACGATCCAACCACGGGAGATGAGGCCGACTGTCTGCCGGGCGGCAATGCGAAATTATGCGGTACCGGACGCACGCAGTTTCCGGGCAACCAAATCACAACTATCGACCCTGGTGTTCTGGCGCTCTTTAAATACGCGGCAGTGCCGACTCCAAATGCACAAGGCACAGGCAGCCTCGGGCTGAGTCGAAACTACATGAGTACGGGCGTGAGCTGGGAGAGGCAAAGTCAGATTGATGCCAAGGTTAACTGGAATCCGACCCAAAAACTGAGCTTGCTCGCACGCTTCGGCGTGGATCTTGTAAATTGGGCCGATCCGCAGCAATTCGGGTTGCTGGGCGGGCCTAATTACAGCAGCGCTAACACGGCGGCAGGAATCGGAACTGGTCCCGTTTATAACGGAACTGCTTCCGCGACCTATATCTTCACACCAAATCTGATCGCGGATGCTTACTACGGCTATACCCTCAACGCTTCGACAGCAGTGCCGCAAGCGCTGAATCAGAACCTGGCCTGGACGGTGATGGCGATTCCAGGTTTGCAGAGCTCCAATGTGGGAGAGGGCGGCTTGCCGGGACTCTACGTTGATGGCTTTGGCGGCACCGGATCGAATGTCCCTGAGGCGACTTTCGGAAAATCGAATAACTTCCAACCCCAGTACTACAGCAACGATGAGAAGGAGTATGCAGGTAATGTCACGTGGGTTAAGGGCACCCACAATTTCCGCACTGGAATTGACTTGGTTCAGCAACAGGAGAATGAGAGTTTCGAAGAGTTTACTTTCTGCAGTTATTGCACAGGCGCGGGAGGATTTCAATTCTCGCAGGGATCGACGCAGTTGAACGGCGGCCCTGCGGGAAACGACTATAACGCGTGGGCGTCGTTCCTGCTGGGTCTTTCATCGAATGCGGGTCAAGTGGTGTTGGAGATTCCCGAGTATCACGACCTCCAGAATATTCTGGGGGTATATGCGCGGGATCGCTGGCAGGCAACTCATAAGCTAACGCTATCCTACGGGGTTCGGTGGGACTATTATCCGTTCCCGACTCGTGGGTCGCGCGGAATGGAATATCTCAATGAGACGACAAATGAAATGATTATCTGCGGTATCGCGGGAACGCCTAAAAATTGTGGCATCACCAGGGACGATGAGCGGTTTGAGCCAAGAGGGGGCATTGCATTCCGGCTCAACGATTCAACGGCTATACGTGCCGGATATGCTCTGAGCACTGACCCAACGAACAACGGAGATGTTGTCGGAAATCGCCAGAACTTTCCCGACGAGATCACTTCCACGATTCCCTCCACGAATAGCTATGCGTATGCCACGTCGCTTCGCACCGGACTGCCGCCTGCAGTTGCTGTGAATTACAGTTCCGGCAGCGTGCCCCTTCCCCTCACGACAGGCGCTTACACGGTGAACAATCAGCAATTCGCCCGAGGTTACATTCAATCCTGGAATCTGACCGTCGAGCGGCAACTCCCAGGTTGGATGGTGAGCGTTGCTTACGTAGGAATGAGGAACATCCATCAGGACGCCACCGGAGGCATCAATGAAAATTGGGGCACCATCGGGACGGGATCGGCAGGCCAGGCCCTCTACCTTCTGACGAAAAGAACAGCCTCTACGGTGGGTCTCGGCGCCTATGGTACAGCTACCTTCGATGGCTTTGAGGCAACTGCGATCCACTCGCTGTCGCACAATTTTCAGATCAACGCGTCATACACCTTCGATAAGGCCTTAAGCTTTGCTGGTCCCGGAATCGCCATCCCTTCTCTCTACAGATATAACTACGGCAACACGGCAGGCGTTCAGCGCGAAAATGCCGGCATCGCTTTGATCCTCACAAGCCCATTTGGCAAAAATCAGTCATGGGCGACGAGTGGAGTTGCCGCGCAAATTCTCGGCAATTGGAAGCTTGAGACAGTAACTTCGCTGCGGACCGGCTCTCCGTTTACAGTGACGGGGTCGAATACAACACTGAACGCCAGCGGTTCTACGCAGTTTGCGAATTGCAGTGCACCGAAGAAGATTGGAACCCCCTCAGAGTGGTATAACCGTTCAGATTTTTCTGAACCAACAACCGGTACGATTGGAAATTGCGGCGAGGATACATTATGGGGTCCCGCCACCAACACGCTGGATTCCGCCGTTGAACGGATCTTCCCGATTTTCGGGGAAAAGCAGCTTGCGTTCAGGGCGAGCATGTTCAACACTCCAAACAACCCTCACCACGCGACTCCAACGAGCAGCTTAACGAGCAGTTCGTTTATGCAAGCTCTCGGCATCGCAAACACGGGCCGCGACGGCGTCGATCAAAGGACCGCGGAACTCAGCCTGCAGCTAAACTTTTGATCGCCAGTCATCGCAGTTCGACGCCTCCGACTGCTCTTCAAGAGGTAACCGGGGGCGCAGCTTGATAATACTCACGAACGTGGAAGTACGGCATGGGCTTTGTCTAGAAAGCCCACGGGAGGGAATCAATGCATCGATCCACAAATGCTTCGGCGTTCCTGCGGCGTAGAAGAAATGCTGTCAACCTTCTCGCCATCTCTATCTTTGGCCTGGCATTCCTTTTCTGCCCGGCGTCTCGCGCTCAAAACGATGCCCCGGTCTCGGCGAATGATGTTCCGCCAATCCTTAAGATCGGCGCTCATGCCCCTGACTTCGATCTGCTGGGCGTGGACGGGAAAAAGCATAGTCTCAAGGATTATGCCTCGAGCAAGGTCTTAGTGGTCATATTCAACTGCGATCATTGCCCTATTGCGCAGATGTACGAAAAGCGGATCAAAGAGCTTACTGCCGACTATAAAGATCGCGGGGTCCAGGTAGTGGTCATCATGGGAAACGATCCCAAGGCAGAAGCACTTAGCGAATGGGGGCACACAGACTTAGGGGACACATATCCGGAAATGAAGCTGCGGGCCGAATACAGGCACTTCAACTTCCCCTATCTTTACGACGGAGATACTCAAGCTGTCGCGCTCAAATACGGGCCTACGGCGACGCCCCACGCCTTTGTTTTCGACCAGCAGCGGATCTTGCAGTACGAAGGCCGCATCGATAGTAATCCCCGCGAGGAATATGCAACAAAGCACTATGTTCGAGACGCAATCGACGATCTGCTCGCGGGCAAACCGATTGAGGTCACGGATACCCCCGCCGTAGGGTGCTCCACGAAGTGGGGATACAAGGAAAAGGCCGCCGACAATGAGCTGAAAGCAGACGACCAAAGGCCCGTGACTGTAGAGATGGTCACTGCTGATCAGCTCACAGAACTGCGGAAAAACGTGGGGACCGACAAACTCTTGCTCGTAAATTTCTGGGCGACGTGGTGCGGGCCATGCGTCGTGGAGTTTCCTGATCTGGAAAAGATGGTGCGGACGTTTGCCAAACGCCAATTGGAGATTGTGACCGTCAGCATTAACAATCCAGACGAAAAGAAATTCGTCCTCGACTTCCTTCAGCAGCAGCATGCCATTAACAGGAACCTGCTTTTTAACAGCTTCGATTCGTCCGAAGCGGTAAAGGCATTCGGGACTGGTTGGACTGGCGGAGCTCCGTATACGGTCCTGATTGGAATGGACGGCACGGTGTTGTACAAGACCCAGGGTGGCATGAATGCTTTGGATCTGAAGCGGGCAATTTTAAAGAACCTTCCCGATGATCGTTACATAGGGCAGCACGCATATTGGAATAGCAACTTCTGAAGCTCGAGCCAGGAAGCATCAAACCGTGCTCTTGCCACGCTCTTTTGATCATTCGGGAGCGGACGCTGGATTTGTGCAAAATCTCGACTTTTGCTGCAGGATCTCTGCTGGTTGGATACTGCAGCCGGTCGTATAACATGCCAGATTTATCAAATGGGAATGGAGGAAGTTTCCGAAATGGCTACTCGAAAAACTGCCGATTTGTTAACTAAGCTGTTCGGTCGCCGCGGCCGAAAGCTTCTTGGATGTGCGCTCCTGTTGGGAAGCGTCTTCCTTGTCACTACACTTACAGCACAAACACCGCAACGGCCGCGCATCCTTGGTATCTCGCACATCGGACTCCTTGCCCACGATTTTGACTCGTCGCGCGCATTTTATGGCCAGTTTCTCGGATTCGAGGAACCCTATAACCTGAAGAATCCTGACGGGTCGCTGATCATGACATTTTTCAAAATCAATGACGACCAGGTTATCGAGCTCTACCCTGAGCATGCGCCTGATACCGATAGGATGACTCACTACTCGTTAATAACCGACGACATTGAAGCGATGAGAGCCTATCTGGCATCCAAGGGGTTCAAGGTTCCGGCTCAGGCGCACAAAGCTCGCATTGGGAATGTCAGCTTCGACGTTAAAGATCCGGATGGCGAGACCATCGAGATGGTTCAGTATATGCCCGATGGCAAGACGATGCAGACCAAAGGCCAGTTTATAAACCCTAACGCGATTTCCAACCACATGACTCATATTGGGGTTATCGTGCCTCCGCCCATGGATCCTGAATATAAGTTTTATACCGACGTTCTCGGGTTCAAAGAGTTTTGGCGGGGTAGCGCCGACGGCAAGACACTGTCTTACGTCAATCTAAGGGTTCCGGACGGCACTGATTACGTCGAATTCATGCTTATGCAGGAGGCACCTCCGCCGACCAAACGTGGCGGGGCTCATCATCTGTGCCTGGTGGTTCCCAGCGTTCCGGATGCGGTGGCCAAACTTGAGGCCGAGCCTTACTACAAAAATGTCTATAAACGCGAGATCGTGGTTCACGTGGGTAAGAACCAGAAGCGTCAGGCGAACCTCTACGATCCGGACGGAACGCGGATTGAATTGATGGAACCCGATACGATTACCGGAAAGCCGACACCGCCTTCGACAGCGCCTCCACCGCAAGCGTCAATCGCGCCTGCGCAATGAATTCCGAATTGGTTGCCGCCCTTTCTCCAGGAACCTCCAACAAGAGAGTTTGTTACTTAGAATGCGTCTTCCAAGCCTTATTCTCGTGCTTTTCATCCTGTTCGCAGCCGGCATGCCTGCGCTGGCTGCGAGCGGTTCAGTTGACGCGGATCATGTGCAAGTGCAGCTCATGGTTCTTCCTCAGGGACTGAACCGAGGTGAGGCCGTCGATGCTGGGCTTTACTTCAAAATAGAGCCGGGCTGGCACATTTACTGGAAGAATGCGGGCGATGCGGGCTTTCCGCCGCACGTTCGGTGGACATTGCCCGAAGGAATCACAGCAGGTGCCTTGCAGTTTCCCGCGCCGAAGCGCTTACCTCTCGGCCCCTTAATGGACTTTGGGTACGAAGATGAGGTGCTTTTCCCTCTGAAGCTGAATGTTGCCGGGACGGCAAAACCCGGCCCCGCTGTGCTTCATGCGAGTGTAAATTGGCTGGTTTGCCAATCGAGTTGCGTACCCGGCAGAGCAGAGTTAGAGCTTGGCCGCGAAGTCTATGACCACCCAGTGGAATCATTACCCCTGGTTTCCGATGCCGCGATCTTCAAGCGATTTATCGGCAAGGTCCCGAAGCCGCTTCCCGCTGGATACAATGTCGCGTTTCATCCGTCGAGCGGGGGATTCCGGTTGATGGTTCAAACCGGAGAGGGTGAGACAGAAGCCACATTTTTTCCAGCCGATCAAGGTGTTCTAGATAACGCCGCGCCGCAAAAGTTCACACCGACGCCGGCGGGCTTGGCGCTCAGTCTCAAGAAAGCTACAAACCTCAAAGACAATCCCCTTGCGCTGGATGGAGTCCTGGAGCTTTCCCGCGGTCGCGCATTTGAGGTGGCTGCATTGCCGGGTAGTGTGGTGATAGCCAGCGCTGATGCCCCTTCGGTGCCCGCCGTTTCCGCCCTGCCCGCCTCGGCAGCCACGCAGGCATCATCGGTGGATTCCCCCGAGCCAGTGCCGGCTCCGGCGCATGCCGCACTTGCCTGGTCTCAGCTGATCAAAACGTTCGGCTTGGCATTCCTCGGCGGAATAATCCTGAATCTGATGCCTTGCGTCTTTCCAGTGCTCTTTCTTAAGGGACTCGCCCTCGTGAATGGAGCCAATGAACAGCGGCGTAGTCTGCGGGCGCATGGATTCGTGTACGCCGCTGGCATCCTGATTTCCTTTTGGGTGCTCGTTGCAGTACTGCTGGCTTTGCGAGCGGGCGGAGCAAGGTTGGGATGGGGATTCCAGTTTCAGTCGCCGGTGTTTTTGACGCTGATGGCGGGGTTACTCTTCTTTCTTGGCCTGTCGTTGGCCGGCCAGTTTGAGATTGGCCTTACGCTGACGAGCGCCGGCGGCTCGCTGGCCGCGAGGCACGGGTTCGCGGGCAGCTTCTTCACAGGCGTGTTGGCCGTGGTGGTGGCAACACCGTGCACGGCGCCTTTCATGGGAGCGGCGATCGGCTATGCCCTTGCTCAGCCGGCGGTGGTCACATTTGCTGTATTCACGGCGCTCGCGCTTGGTCTGGCTGCCCCGTATGTCGCGATCACCCTCCAACCTTCGTGGACGCGCCTACTGCCCCGTCCCGGCGTTTGGATGGACGTGCTCAAGCAGTCAATTTCGGTACCGATCTTCGCCACTGTCATTTGGCTGGCGTGGGTGTTGGCACAGGCGTACGGAGCCAACGTTCTAGCTGTTCTGCTGGCGAGCTTCCTGCTGCTGGCCGTTGCCGGTTGGTTTCTCGGGCGTTGGCCGGCGAGGCGCCGGTCCGCGGCCGTTGCCTCGCTGATTCTGCTTGGGGTGGTCATGGTCAGCGTAGTTGCTCCGGACAGGCTGATCGTCATCGCAGACACACCTACCTCGGCCGCATCGCACGACGGCTGGGAGCCGTGGTCTGCCGATACGGTAAGCCGCTACCTGGCGCAAGGGCGGCCCGTATTTGTGGATTTCACGGCGAGTTGGTGCCTGAGCTGCCAAGTGAACGAGCGTGTGGCGCTCGATCAGCCTGAGGTGCGAAGGGCATTTGACGCGGCGCACGTAGTGCTACTGCGTGCCGACTGGACGCAACGGCGAGAAGAAATCACCGAAGCGTTGAACGCGATGGGGCGCAGTGGCGTTCCGGCTTATGCGCTGTATGTGCCGGGTAAGAACAGCCCACAACTGCTGCCCGAGGTGCTTACTCCTGGCATTGTTACAGGCGCGTTGGCAAAGCTACCGAGGACGGCAATTTCCGATGCATCTACCCGCATCGGAGTTCTAAATCGCGGTTGTGTGTCCATCAGCGCTGAGTAAGTTAGCGGCGACGCTTAGGAGCGAGATTGCAACAAATGCAGGCCATCGCGGAGCTTCCGATTCGGGGACAACTCGGCGGCTCAGGGCCAATGACGCGGTATCGCTGGAAGATTTGCGCACTACTATTCGTTGCAACCACGCTGAACTACATGGATCGACAAGTGCTGGCGTTGCTAAAGCCAACGTTGGAAGATCCACGGACCGGCATCGGCTTAACGGAAGTTGAGTATGCGGCAATCGTCTCGATTTTCTCCGCGGCTTACGCAATCGGACTTCTTGTCGCCGGCCGGTTTGTTGATCGGGTGGGTACCCGGATCGGTTATGCCGTAGCGCTCTCACTTTGGACTCTCGCCTCAATGAGTCACTACTTCGCGAGCGTGCCAGTGGTGACGAGCGCCCTCCACGGCTTGATGGCGATTCTTAGCCGCCTATTGCATCATTTGCCCGGCGCAGGTTCTGAGCATTGGATTACGCTGCTTGGGAACTTGTCAGGGGCCGTTATCTGGCTTGCCATTGCGCGCTTTGCATTAGGCCTCGGTCAAGCCGGAAATTTCCCGGCCGCAATCAAGGCGGTGGCAGAGTGGTTCCCTCGAAAAGAGCGCGCTTTGGCCACGGGCATCTTCAACTCCGGTACGAATATCGGGGCGACACTCGCGCCCTTCATAACAGCCTTTGTCCTTTACCGCCTGGGATGGCGCTACGCATTTCTGACGACGAGCGTTTTTGCGATTATCTGGCTCATCCTGTGGTTCACCATGTACCGCCGTCCCGGAGAGGTTCGTAGCGTTTCTTCCTCTGAGCTTGCGTATATCAATCAAGATGCGGCTCCGCAAGCAGAAGTCAAAATTGCATGGTCGCGGCTAACTCGCTTCCGACAAACGTGGGCCTTCCTTCTTGGCAAGGTTTTGACCGACCCAATTTGGTGGTTTTATCTTTACTGGCTGCCTGGAATGTTGCATGCCCGGTTTGGTCTGACCCTAATGAGTATGGGACTTCCGCTGCTCGCCGTGTATGGCTCGTGCTCGATAGGCAGCCTGGTCGGTGGGTGGCTCCCGGCACGTCTTATTGCCCGTGGTTGGAGTGTGAATCGCTCTCGTAAGTCGGCGATGCTCCTCTATGCGTTGCTAATGACGCCGATCATGCTGATTGGTCGAGCTCAAACGATGTGGCAAGCCGTTGCTCTCATCATCCTGGCAACGTCTGCACACCAGGCATGGTCGGCAAATCTCTTCACGCTCGTCTCCGACATGTTCCCGCAACGCGCTGTGGCTTCAGTGGTCGGGATCGGGGCTTGCGGCGGATCACTCGCCATGATGTTTGTTGGTCTCCTGATCGGATTAGTCCTTACGTTCACGCATGGCAACTACACTCCACTGTTTGTGATAGCTGGCACAGTTTACATTGTTGCGATCGCCGCAATTCATCTGATTGTTCCAAAACTCCAAAGTGTCCCGATCCAACAGCTGGGAAGAATTGAATTGACAAACCAATGACCTCGAAACAGTCTAATGATGTCGCGGTTCGGCTTGCACCGACTGTCATAGATCGCGATTGACGAAACAACATGCGGGTGATCTGCGAGATTCGCCACGTCCGCCACAACCTATAAAGCGAGGTAATTATGGAGTTTTCTCGAAGGCATTTCTTGTATGCGGCAGGTTCGGTTGCCGCCGCGTCCACAGCGCCGCAAGCGGCGCTTGCGCTTCTGGGCCCTGCGCCGCTCGACCCCACGAAAAACTTGTCGTCCTTCGATGTGAAGCAGGCTCACGGGCCGTCGGGAATTCGCATCGGCTACGCTGCGATTACCTGGGGCGACGATCTGACCGGGGCGATTTCGGACATCTCATCGCTTGGCTATAAAGGCATTCAGCTAAGAGCAAATGCGGTAAAACTGATTCCGGATCCAGCAATGATCAAAGAGAAACTAGGTGCTGCGAACCTGATCTTTACGGCGCTTTCAAGCGGCGATCTTACTCTCGATCCGTCGGAAGAAACCGCCAATCTCGCCATGCATGAAGATCATGCAAAATACCTGAGCGCAGCCGGCGGTATGTATCTTCAGGTTCTCGGCACATTCAGAACCGACGGGAACTTCACTTCCGACGAATACGTCCGGACAGGGAAAATGCTAACCGAAGTCGGCAAGCGGGCTGCGGATCACGGAGTTCAAATAGCATTTCACAACCATATGGGCTCCATCGCGCAATCGCCCGAGCAACTCGCAAAGATTCTGGATGCAGCCGATCCGCGCTATGTGAAACTTCTACTCGACGTTGCACATTACAAGCAAGGCGGAGGAGATCCGGCTGCTGCCGTGCACCAATACGCGCACCGTATCCTGTTCGTTCATTTCAAGGACGTGAAGCCAACTGACACCAGCAGCGGTTATGAGTTCGTCGAACTTGGCCAGGGCACTGTTGATCTGCCCGCGGTGGTCTCAGCGTTACGAGCGATTCACTTCCATAACTGGGCGATGGTCGAATTTGACCGTGAACCCAAGGGATCGACAAGAACACCGAAGGAGTCGGCCGAACTTAGCAAGAGTTACATCGAGCACACACTGGGTCTTCAAGTCTGAGCATTAACAAAAGGTTTGGAATGTTGAGTGACGGACTTAGAAGCATGGATCTTAGGTTAGCTGCTTCTCAAGTGAGCTGAGCCCGAGTGGGTCAAGTCGCACGGCGTGGCTAAGTGCGGCCGGCGACCTCCCGACAAAAGAGACGGGGTATGCGCCTGAGATGAGATGTATAGAGAGACGTATGCAGGGTGAGTTGGGACGTCGCGAATTTCTGAAGGGCGCTGGGGTTTGCGCACTGGGCGGTGCGGGAGTCGAGTTGTTCGGGTCTCCGGCGCCGGGGGGCATGGCTCAGAATTCTCGACCCCCTGGGGTAGGAATTCCGCGACTTCTGTCCGGCTGTTCTGCCTATTCGTTTCGCAAACGGTTGATGAGCGGCCAGATGACGATGGAGGATTTCATTCGCAGCGCTGTGGAGTTGCGTCTGGATGGCGTCGATATGACCGTCTATTATCTTAAGTCCACCGAACCTGCCTATCTCGAGAGTCTGCGCTACCTGGCATTTAAAAATGCCGTAGCGATTATTGGGGCGGCATGTGGATCCAGAACGGTTCAGGGCGATCCGGCCAAGCGCGCAGATGTCGTGAACGACATAAAGAAGTGGGTGGACGTTGCAGCCTGGCTTGGCGCCCCGGAACTGCGTCTCTTAGCCGGCAGCCCGCCACCAGGTGTTTTACTGGCGCAAGCGCTGGATTGGGTGGTCGAGACGATGAAGGTTGCGGTTGAATATTCCGAGAAGAAGGGAATCAGTTTGTCTCTCGAAAACAATCGAGGAGTTACGCAGAACGCGGATGCTTGCCTGGAAGTGATCCATCGCGTCGATTCGCCGTATGCCGGGATTACTATTGACATCACGCATTTTGTTCCAGCGCCATCACAGGACGCATACGCGCAGATTGCCGCTTGCATTCCCTATGCGACGAATGCGCACATCCTGAACCGCTTCGACACCGGGTCGCCGATCGATCTGGAGCGCATCTGGAAGCTTTTCGCACAGGCAGGATTCAGGGGTTACATGTCATTGGAGTACGACCCCAAACCCGGCACGGAGGATGCATCGGGTACCGAGATTCCGCAGATGATCTCTGAAATCCGTGCGCTTTGCGGGAAATACTCGAGCACAGCATCCTGACAAAGTGGGCAAAGGATTACAGGCTAACCGGAAATTATCAAAGAGAAACGTCCAAGTAGCCGACGACCCGACCGCAATGCCGTCAATGAGCGCAAAGGCCTGATATGGAGTGACCCTGTCAACCCTGCGGAGTCGATGGGGTTGTTTTTGTCGTTGTCGTTGTTTTTGCTTTTCCCCGAGGACAGAGCGAGCAGCAGCCTGGGCAGGTTTGAGCGACGATTGATCAGTCTGATATTCGCGGGTCGGAACCGCATAATCATGATCCGTCGGGAGCTGCCTCTGACTGTTATCGCGAGTCCGGTCGAGCCTGTCGCATAGGCCAAGCGAGGATTCTCCTTCGTGCTTGCTCCGGCTGCTGCTGGCTCTGTGCTCGAGTTGGATGGCGCGTTTCATCAAGGAACGTTTTTGCTTTTTCCTTATTTGGAAAGTTTTTGCTTTTGTTCCTGTCAGGCTGCAGCTCGCTGGCTGACGGTCGTCTCTGCTCTGGTTCCAATAGCCCAGATGAATCCCAGCAATTCACGAGCAACTGCAGTAATGATCTTTCCCTGGGGCTTGCCGGCCGCACCCAGCTTCATATAGCGCTTGTGCAGGCGGTGTTGAGCCTTCCATGCAATCTCCTTGACCTCTTCCGAAATGCTCTCTTGTCGTCTGCGCAATCCATACCAGATACCTGGTGGTCGGCGATAGCTCCATGCTGCTTCGCCAACGATTCGTCGCAAGTGCGCGTTGCCGGTTTTAGTGATGCCTCCGCGTCTGATTCGCTTGCCACTGGAGTCTTCGCTGGGCACCGCGCCGCAATACCCCATCAGCTGCCGAGCACTGCCGAAGCGGGATACTTGGCCCAGCTCGGCCGCGATGGTCACAGCCGAGATATCTGCGATACCGCGCAGCGCCTGTAGATCGTTGATGACTTGTTGTAACGCGGGCGAGGCCAGCTTCACGGCCTCCATGATGGCTTGCTCCAGACGCGCCACCCGTTCCCGCATGTGCTCGACCTCGTGCAGATAATCCTGCCGCGTGGCCTCCTGAGCGATCTGTGTGAAGCGCAGCTGCGCAACCCAGATCAGATAAGGGCGCGTCCATGGTCTCACGCCGGTGGGTGGACGCTGGCCTGAGCGCAGCAGAAACTTACTCAACCGATGCCGCGCTCGCATCTGATCCTGCTTGGCTGCTTCGCGAGCACGTACCAGATCCCGCAGAGCCTCCGAACCTTCATCCGGAACCCATACCGCCGTCAGATCTCCGGAGCGATAGCAACGTGCCAACTTCTCAGCGTCCCGTCGATCCGTCTTTACCCGATCACCCGCCTTGACCGGCACCAGCGTGGGGGCCACAACCTCGCACTGAATGCCCAACTCCGCCAGCTGCCAGTACACGACATAGCCCGTCGGACCTGCTTCATAACAGGCTCTCAACTTCTCTGCTGGACCAAGCTTCTTGATCATCTTGCGGATCGACTCGGCACGGTTCGGAATCGTACCCAGGCTCCGTACCTCGCCATCCGTCTCAGCAACTGCTACGGCGATCGTCTCCGCATGGACATCCAGACCCAAAAATCGTAACTTTTCCTTCATGACCGGCTCCCTTCCGCTTGTGGCTCTGAACTGTGCGTCCTTCTGAACTCACAGCCTAACCCACGATCAGCGCATCGGTGCCGGTCACTCCATACTGACTGTTGGCGCCATTTGAGCTTTCTCTGCCCAGAAGTTAGCAAACACAATGTGACTTATCGGGACGACTTCGCACCTGTGTTTGGATGAGTGGTGGGCCGGACCCTCGTTGGGCCTCCGCGACGTGCCTGGAAAAAGTAGGACTGCCCGCGGAGCGTGTTCCCGTCATATCGACCACCTGTTTGCGCGCATGCAACGTCTTAATATATACGAAGCAAGGACGAACGCCATGACCAGAATTGGATCAAATTTATCCCAGGCACTGCCACCGCCATTCAGTTGTGAATAGAACGCAAGTATAAGATTGATCACGAGACCGGCATAAACCCACTCAGTCAATCGAGGCACATTGGGAACGAGAAGCCCCACGCCGCCAAGGATGTGGGTCACGCCAAGCAGAGGGATGATATAGAGCGAGTATCCGAGCTGCTCATTGGCGATCCTCCATTCGCCGGGATCGTGGATTAGATATAACCTTCCAAAGTACACCCAGATAAAGGCGACGAGGCTGGTTATTACCATCGCGGCTATTTGAGTTACTCGACCTGCCCGTGCGGGTTTATCGATTGTGTGTTCAGCTTTCGTCTTAAAAGCGCTCCCCTTCTTGCGCTTTAAATCGTTCTGCAATAAGTCGGCCACGGCAGAGCAGCAAAGGCAGGAACCGCCGGTCGAACACGAAGCCGCCGTGGCCACGGCTGGCTGTTCCCGCCCCAGGGCGTTGAAGCTGCTTGCCCCGGACTTACGCCTTGACGGCGTTCTGTGCAGCCGCGAACACATCGCGTGCGGACGTCGTACCCGCTACGTGCTCCGTACCCGTGATTCCGAGATCCATCCATCCCGCGTTTACGCTCTCAAACATTTCTTCGGCTGGTCCAGTGTGGCCCTTCGGGATGCCGAACTGCTGGAACGCATCCGCCCACCCTGCACGCGGGACTGCGAAGGCTTTTACGTCGAGTTTCAGGACTTCACCCAATTGTCTGGCCACTTCATCCGCGCTTACCATCGAACCCAGCTCGATGACGCGATGCCTTGACCACGCCGGCCCGGTCAGAAGCGTCGCCACTTCTACGCCGATGTCGTCTGACGCGACCATTGTCGATTTCCGGTTTGTAGGATTGTAGAAGACCGGTAGTGTTCCGCCCTGGGCGGCCTGTAAACCGAAAAGAAAGTTTTCGAAAAAGCCGCCAGCGCGCACAAATGCGACCGGAGACGGCAGGCTGCGAAGACCTTGCTCCAAGAATGATAAGGCCGTGACATTCCCCACCCCGCTTGTTCTATTCGCGCCCATCGACGAGAGCGCTACCGCCCGCGGGGGCACTACCTTGGTCAGCGCCTCGACATAGTTCGCAATCACGCCCCTTGCTTCTCTGTAATCAGGCGAGGGTGCCCACACAGCCGGCAACATAACAAACGCGCCCTCAACACCTTTGAGCGCCGCCGTTATGGCTGTTGCATCGTTCCAGTCTCCATCCACCAACTCCACGCCCTGGTCTGCCCACTTCGCCGCTTTCTCGGGATTGCGCACAAGTGCTCGCACCTGTTTGCCTTGCTTCAGCAAATGCCGCGCGGTGGCGCCGCCAACATTTCCGGTAATGCCCATGACTAAATACATGCTCGTTTTCTCCTTGTTAGAACGAAAGTGATGCTCCGAGACGAACGACAGAGCTTGTGAGTTGCGCAGCTAGCACTCCGCTAGTACCGTGGGTTTCCACAGTTATCTGTCGCATGAGTCGTGACAGGCCTTTACACAGCCGATCGGCTCGCCTCGATGAGAGAGGTGGTTGATCTTCGCGGAAGCCTTGCTATGTGGTCGTGACCGTCACGGCCTGACGCACATACCGGCTGCTTTCCAGTTGCTGCACGATGAAGGCAGCCAGATCGGCCCGCCCGATCTTGTGCGCCTTCTCGCCGCCCTCCGTGCTCAGCACCCTGGCAACGCCGGTCTTCTCGACGTCGGTCAACATCGGCGGCCGCACCAGCGTCCAGTCTAGGTTGCTGCCTTCGATCTCGGCCTCCATGCCCGCCTTGTCTACCAGCAGACCCCGCAGGAACGTCCTCATGAGCAGGTGCTCGTTGAAAAAGCCGGCGTTCTTGACGCTCTCGCCCGCGCCAACCACCGAAATCTTCAGCAATCGCCGCACGCCATTGCGCCGCATCGCGTCCACAATATTGTGTGCTGCGCTCGTTTCCCTCGTCGTCACTTTCCACGGCGTCTTGCCGCCCAGTGCGTCGATCACCGCATCCTGTCCGGCGACCGCAGCGTCGACCGCGGCCGCGTCCAGCGCGTCGCCCGCAACAACTCTCACGTTCGCCTTCTTGTACTGCGCGGCACCGCGCACGAAAGCCGTCACCTTATGTCCGGCCGCCAGGGCCTCATCTACCAGCGCTTCTCCGCTCCTGCCCGCTGCTCCTATCACTAGAACTTTCATCGCTTCCTCCTTTTGCTTCGTATTTGGCCGCCCATGCAAATGAGCGATCTGACCATTAGAGGCCCGCGACAACCATTGGTTGCAAAATAATCAGTGGTTTTATATCCAATGGTTATAAATCTACAAGCGGTCGCAATGATCGTCAAAAGAGACTAAGCTATTTAAATGTCATCCACATCACCAAGTCGCCGGGTAGAGCGCAAGGAGAAGTTGCGGAGCGAAATCCTTGCGGCTGCAGGTAAAATGTTCGCCGATCGCGGTTACGAAGCCGTGACGCTTCGTGAGATCGCGAAAGAGATCGGCTATACGCACGCCGTGATCTACCAGCATTTTCCGGACAAATCACATATTCTTGCCGAGTTGAGCCGCGAGACGATCGGGCTGATGATTCAGAACTTCGACGCGATTGCCGCTCAATATCTTGCACCGAAAGAGCGCCTTTTTGCGACTTCACGCGGCTTGATTCAATTCTGCATTGCCCATCCACAGCAGTTTCGCAACGTCTTCTTCGGGCCTGAGAACAGAAACGGCGTCCGCGCTGGACAATACATCGACGACCTTGGCGCGCCGTTGTTCGCGCGTTTCGTGCAACTCTTCTTCGATGTTGCCAAGGATGAAGGATTGCCCAATAGGGATGACATAGTGATAGCCCACACCTGGTGGTTTACGATCTTTGGCCTCGCCATGCTCTTTGTTATCCAAGGGGTTGTGCCTGATTTGTCGGACCAGACTCTCGTGATGGAGCAGACGATCGCAACGCTTTGGGCGGGCGTCCAGGCTGTTCCGCGATTGCCCAAGAGCGCAATCCCTAAGCGATCCGGCCGATCCAGTGCCTCAAAGCGCAAACAGCTTCTGTCTACGTAGGATTTGTTGGAGGTATGCCTGTGGATTACCAGGACTCCACGATTTTTCCAAGGCCGTAGCCCTTCCGGTGGCCAGGAGAGTTCTCGTTTTACGCCAAATCGCCAAATCGCTCGTCGAGCCCAGACTTGAAGACTTGCTTGAATGGCTGACAAGTTGGTTAACTTTCTTACTCGTTAGGCTGACGCGCGAGACCCCATCAAAATTGTTTCCAGGCCAACCGACTGCGAAATCTGCGATGCCGAACGTTGGTTGATGCCCGGATCAGCGATATCGACACCGAGTTTCTTTCGCCCAACCCACAACCGAACCCACAATCCTCGTTATCCTTTGGCACTTCGGCGTACTTAGGCAGTACCAGCCGTGTTGTAAGTTTTTGAAAAATATAATTGATATTCGCTGTCACGGCAGAGGCCGCGGGTTCGAGCCCCGTCGTCCCCGCCATGCAAGCCATAAACGATCAATAGTCTCTGGCAAACAGCATTCCTGAAAATCACCCCTTGAAAATCCAGAATGCTTGAGTCATCAGGCAAGTCCATTGTGACGTTTCAGCTTTGCGCAGGTTTGTCATGGTGCAGCCTGGATTTCTGCAATTCCGGGGATGTCGAGCCATTGCGTGCAACTTGCCGGCGCGCAATCGCCGGGATCAATTGCCATCGCAGATGCGCGACGATTCTTATGCCAACGGCTTCGTCCCGAAAACAGAAATGTTCGATTGACATAGAAACGAACAAAAAGATACTATGTTCTGCGCTTATTGAAAAGCGCGATCGAGCCTCCTGAACAGCTTTGAGTGCTGTCCGGCGAAAGGGCGCTCATGCGATTCGGTGTGCACATTGCGCTCGGGCTTGATCCGTTCTGCTGTTTTTCAAGGACGAAAATCAACCTGTTTGTTGCAGTCATGCAAAAGACTCCGGGGGAGACATGCGGATCAGATGGTTTTCGGGGTGTGTGGTGTTGCTCGCGGCCGCGAGCTGCGCGTTGGCCGGACAACAGGCGGAGGACAACCGGAGCAATTCCGAAATCCAGACGATATACATCATCCCGAGCAGCCACTGGGATCTGGGTTTCAAACTTCCTCCGCAAGAACAACTGGATGACATCAAGCCTCACCTGGACGCTGTGATTCGCACGGCGAAGCAGGATCCGGAGTTTCGCTGGGTGATTGAGAGTGCCTGGCAGGTGCAGGCGTGGCTTGATCGGACCAAGGACCCGCAGGCGATTCAGGATTTGGCGAACCTGGTGCGAAGTGGGCAGATCGAACTGTCGGCGGTGTGGGGCAGCGAGCACACGGAGTTCATGGGAACCGAGCAACTCAACCGGATCGTCGACCCAATGCGTGACATAGAGAAGCGATTGGGAGTGACCACCGATCTGGCCATGATGGACGATGTGCCGGGATTCACGCTGCGGCTGCCCCAGGTGCTGGCGCGGAGCGGAGTTCGTTATTTCGTGACAGGCTCGAATCTTGAGTTCGGCGGAGGCACAAGCCTGCATCCGGGAAAGATGCCGTTTCACTGGCGTTCTCCCGATGGAAGCACGGTGCTGACGTGGGAGACAGGCAGCAAGAACGGCGGATACACCGAGGCCATGGCCGATTATTTCCTCGATCCTACCGCCCACTACTACAGCGCTCCGGCTGAAGACCACTTTTATCCGAAAGCCTGGAACAATCTGCCTTCGCTCGAGATTATGCAGCGCGGCGTAGATAAGCTGCTGGCGGAGTATCACAAGGCTGGCTACCCATTCGACGCCGTGATGGTGCTTTACATGCACGATTTCGTTCCGCCGTCGTATGAGGAGGACGGATTGCTGCCGGCGGTGCGGGCGTGGAACGCAGCAGGCAAGCATCCCCGGCTGGTGGTGGCGACTCCCAAGGAATTTTTCGAAACCATGCAGCGTCGCTACGGAGATCCATTTCCGACTTACTCGGGCGACTTCAGCGGGCTGTGGTCTGAGGTCAAAATGAACTCGCCGGGCATCACGGCCGATGCGCGCTGGGTGCAGGATTATCTACCGCAGGCGGAGGCACTGTGGTCGCTGCTCACCTTTCGGCCGGGAACACCATATCCGGCAGACACGATAGCCGATGCGGCGACCAAGATGCTTACATACGACGAGCACTCAGGCGCGGGCCAGCCGGGATGGCCCAAAGTGATGACGCTGGCCCAGGTGAACCAGCAGAACCAGGAATACGCGACCTTCGCCCAGACCGCGCGCACCGAAACCCGCAACATGATGATGGTAGGCGTAGAGCGGATGTTCGACGCCAAGAGCGATCCAGAAAAGACGCCAAAATGCGTGGTCTATAACCCGCTCAGTTGGGAGCGCAGCGGCGTTACGCGCGTGCATCCTCCATCACCCGACCTTACGCAGGTGCGCGAAGCTGCGACGGGAAAGGTTGCCCCAACGCAGTTGAACCTTGATGGGAGCATCAGCTTCATGGCCGAGGACATACCGCCGGTTGGGTATCGCACATATTTTCTCGAACACGCGACAGCACCGACTGCAAAGGAGGAAGAAGTAAGCGGCGGCGTGCTGGAAAACCAGTATTACCAAGTGCGCCTGCACGCACTGGACGGTTCGATCGACAGCATCTGGGACAAGTCGCTGAGTCGCGAGCTCGTGAACCCGCAGTCGCCGCAACGCGCGGGCCAACTGGTGCGGTGGACGTTTGAGAATTACTTGCCGGATGAGGAATGGAAGCCGAAGGTGCGTCATTTTCGCGGCCCTCTGACGGACGAGTTAGTGGTCGTGCGGCCGGGCACGTGGTGGCCGGAGACGAGCGTTACGCTCGATTCGGGCGAGCGAACCGTGAAACTTGACGAAGTGTTCGATCGCTCGCGCATGCCGCTGGTGCCGCTGGACAAGAACGGCGAGTACTACAGCTTCGAATTTGCGTTTCACTTTGATAATCCCGCAAAAATCATGGTCGACGACGGAATCGGCTTCCACGATCTGCCGGAAGATTACTTGCCGGGTGCGAGAATCGATGCAGCCACGCCAGTCCACACACTCGCGATGATGGACGACGGGGCTGCGCGGACCAACTCGATCAGCCTGATTCAACGCGAAGACTTCTTCGATATGCCGCTACGTACTTACGATGCAACCGGAGCGCTGAAAGATTATACGAACGTGATACGGGTGACGGCTTTGCGCAAAGCCGACCAGGGCGACACGAAAGACGCCGGGGTGGTTACGCTGCCCACGGTCGAACCGGGCTATGGCCCTCGTTATACTTCGTCTTTCGCAATCACCTCGGCGGCGAATTTCGATCCTGTGGAGTCATATCGGGCCGGTTGGGATTATAACGTGCCTCTGATTACGGCGCTGCTGCCTGCTGACCGAGGGCCGGATAAGAATTCGGGATCGTTCTTCTCGGTCTCGGCGCCCGATGTCGCCATTCTCGCTTTCAAGCCATCGGCCGACGGAAACCCGGATCATTTCACACTTCGTCTGCAGGAGATTGCGGGAAACACGACGAAGTTTGACCTTCACTCAGCTTT
This sequence comes from uncultured Acidobacteriaceae bacterium, assembly GCA_963834565.1. Taxonomy (GTDB): domain Bacteria; phylum Acidobacteriota; class Terriglobia; order Terriglobales; family Acidobacteriaceae; genus Telmatobacter. The sequence continues at coordinate 43,458 of CAWICF010000002.1, forward strand.
CAAAATCAGCTCTCTTGCCGAAACTACAATGACCGAGGACGTGGTCCTTCACCCGGCATTGAGCCAGAGCGATATTGAAATTGGCTCACACGAAACGTTGACTCTGCAGCTGACGATTGCTCACAGCGACAATGGCTTGTAGCGGCGTGCGGCGAAGAATGGCGAGCATGAGCAGGAACGGGAACAGCACACGATGAAATGCTTCAGCATCGATCTTGGCGGTACTCACGCGGCATGCGGATTGGTCGAGGATGACAGAATCCTCGCGTCAGAGACTCTGAATGTGGAAGACGCAGGAAGTCTCGCTGGGATCCTTCCCCGTTTGGCTGAATCGCTCAAGCGACTGGGCGGCGGCAAGATTCCGCTTCGCGAAGAAGTGTGCGGCGTGGCCATCGGGCTTCCCGTGATTGTGGATTTTTACCGCGGGAAGGCACTGGGTAGCAACGGAAAGTATGTCGACGCGGACAAGGTCGATCTACAGTCATGGAGCCGGGAGTCGCTCGGTCTGCCGCTGTTCGCGGAAAATGACGCGCGCATGGCGTTGCTGGGCGAGGCCTATGCCGGTGCTGGGCGAGGATTCGAAAATACTGTGATGATCACGCTGGGCACGGGGATTGGCGGCGTTGCGATGATCGAAGGCAAACTGCTCCGCGGGAAACATGCGCAGGCGGGCTGCATCGGCGGCCATCTCCCGGTCAGGCTTGATGGCCGGAAATGTACCTGTGGGGCCATAGGATGCGCAGAAGCGGAAGCATCTGGGTGGGCGCTTCCGTTACTTGTGAAGGAATGGGCGGGAGTCGAAAACAGCCCTCTGAACCGATGCGAGAACATCGGTTTTCGTGAATTGTTTACGGAAGCGGCGCGCGGCGACAAGATCGCATGCGAAATCCGCGATCACTGTCTGCGAGTCTGGGCGACAGTGACTGTCGGACTCGTGCACGCCTACGACCCGGAGATCGTGATTTTTGGCGGCGGCGTGATGAAGAGTGCCGATGAAATCCTTCCATATATACAGTCGCACGTGCACCGGTACGCTTGGACGCCCTGGGGTAAGGTCGAAGTGCGCGCTGCTGAATTAGGCGGCAACGCCGCTCTCTTGGGAGGAATTCCGATGGTAGCGCAGGCCAAGCCATCCTCAGGCTGAAATGCGGGGGATCATCACAGGGCCTATAATGGCTGCGCTGCTCACACCTTAGCATTAGTTCCGCACACTTTAAGTTTGAATGACGAATTCTCACACCAGAATCGGACAGGCAATCTGTGCCGCTCTTGTTGTCGCGATTGCCGTCAAGTGGGCTTTCCCATTACTTGGACAGGCGCCGCCGGTGGCCGGGCGCTTTATCGATGCCACAGAACGATTAGGCATCCATTTCCGCCAGCAAGCGTCGCCCACTGCGAAGAAGTACCTCCTGGAGACCATGGGCTCAGGAGTTGCGCTGTTCGACTACGACAACGATGGCCGGCTCGACATCTACCTTGCCAACGGTGCGCCGATCATTGACCCAACGCCCAAAGGGACGATTCCGAAGAAAGATGGGCCGAAGTATTGGAACCGTCTCTACCATCAGAAACCCGACGGCACCTTTGAAGATGTGACCGAGAAAGCTGGTCTCACCGGATATGGCTACTCCACAGGAGTGGCGGTTGGAGACTACGACAACGACGGATACGAGGACCTTTATGTTGCCGGATACGGGCGTAGCACGCTCTACCACAACAATGGCGACGGAACGTTTACAGATGTGACCGATGCCGCGGGCGTTGCAGGCTCGGGATGGATGACCAGCGCTGCCTGGGTGGACTACGACAACGATGGGCGTCTCGATCTGATTGTCGCGCGTTACATGCAGTGGGACTTCGATGACATTGTCTGCCTCGATGCCAACCGTGCCCGCGGGTATTGCCATCCTGATCTCTTCAAGCCGGAATCGGTCTTGCTGTTTCATAACGATGGCGGCGGAAAATTCACTGAGGTGTCTCATCGCGCCGGCATCGACAAGCCCGGCAAGGGCCTGGGCGTCGCGATCGCCGATTATGACCGCGATGGCTGGATGGATATTCTGATCGCCAATGACGCGATCCAGCAATACCTGTTTCATAATCGGGGCGACGGAACGTTCGAGGAAGTTGGGCTGGCCTCAGGCATTGCCTTTGACGGCGAAGGGCACGCATTTTCAGGAATGGGAGTGGACTTCAGCGATTACAACAATGACGGTTGGCCCGACATTGTGATTACCGATCTGGCCCACCAGAGGTTTGCTCTCTTTACAAACCTTAAAGACGGCACGTTTGATTACTCAACCTCAGTTCTAGGACTTGCTCCCATCTCGATGCTGCATTCGGGCTGGGGCGTGCGCTTCATGGACTATGACAATGACGGATGGAAAGATCTGTTTATCGTCCAGTCGCATGTGATGGACACGATTGAGTCAACCGAACCGAGCCTGCATTATCGCGAGCCACCGTCTCTGTTGCACAATGAGCAGGGAAAGAAGTTCATCGATGTCTCGGCAGCTTCAGGCAGTGTATTCCACCAGCAATGGGCGGCGCGAGGGATGGCGATCGGCGACATCAATAACGACGGCAAACTGGATGCCGTGGTGACTTCGAATGACGGGCCCGCCTGGGTGTTGCTCAACGAGACAGAAACTGCGAATCATTGGGTTACGCTCAAGCTTGTCGGAGTGAAGAGCAATCGCGATGCAATCGGGGCTCAGGTGCGAGTGCTTACCTCAGCCGGAGAACAGTTCGCGACAGTTACCACAACGGGAAGTTACCAGTCGTCTTCCGACAAGCGGCTGCATTTTGGCCTGGGCACCGCAGATTCCATCCGCGAGATCGAGATTCGCTGGCCCAGTGGCATTCGTCAGCTCCTGACCAACCAGAAGGCAGATACAATACTGACGATTACCGAACCGGTCGAGAGCCCCGGTAAAACGAGTCGTTAAATGCGCGTTTCGACCATCACGAGCCGCGTTCTGATTCTTGTCAGTCTCTGTGTTGCCGCTGGCGCAGCATCCTCAGCCCAGACTGCAAGCCGCCAGTCCGCGCAGGCCAAATTGCAGGACGCGGCAAAGGAACTCTCCGACGGCAAGTTGGATCAGGCTGAGCAAGACCTCCAGTCTGTCCTCCGCTTCGCTCCGGGGGACTATCGGGCTCTCGACCTGTTGGGAGTCGTGCGTGTATTGCAGCACAAGGAAGCAAAGGCGCAAGAATTGTTTGAGCAGGTAGTGAAGGCAAAGCCCGACTTTGCACCTGGCCACGCGCACCTTGGGCTTTTGTATTTGCGGCTGGGCCGCCCGCAGGACGCCCTTCCCGAGTTGAGACAGGCTCTCCTCCTCGATCCCGGGCGCGCCGACGCGGCGGGCGCCCTGGTCCACATTCTGCAGGATCAGGCAAAGGCGGCATCGGAATCAGGAGACTGGAACAGCGCCCTGAACTTGCTGCTGGAGGCCCGGAAATATGCGCCGGACGATGCGGATGTCCAATATAACTTCGGAAGGGCGGCGCAAAAACTGTCATTGATTGACGATGCCATCGAGGCGTTTCAACAAACGTTGAAGTTGCGCAAGAATGATGCCTTTGCAATGTTCTACCTGGGATTCGCATTGATGGCTCGAGCCCGGTACGACGATGCTCGCCAGCAGTTCGCCCAGTACGTCGAATTACGCCCCGACGATCCGTCGGGCTACGGCGCATTGGGTATGTCGCTTGCAGCGCTGGGGCGTTCTGACGAAGCTCGTCCGCAATTCGAAAAGTCGATCGCGCTCGATCCCAAGCAAACGGAGTCGTACTACCGGCTCGGCCTCGTAGATCTGGATGCGGGAGACTACGACCGGGCAGCGCTCGACCTGCACAAGGTTCTCGAAACCAAACCGAACGATGCCGGCGCTCTGACGGCGCTCGGAAAAGTGGACTTCGAGCAGAAACGCTATCCGGAAGCGGTATCCCTTTTGCAGCAGGCAGTGAGCCAGGACGATTCCCTTCAGGAAGCGCACTATTATCTCGGCCTTACCCTCGCCCGCATGGGGCGGAAACAGGAATCGAGCGAACAGCTGGAAATTGCAGCGCGGCTCGAGCAGGAGCGGAAAGAGCGCGGCAGACACGTGTTGCGGCTGAACAAGCCGGACGACTCCGGGAAACAGGATACAGACGATCCACAATAGCCCGGCGAACAGGCCGGGGAAGAGTGCTCTTTTCGTGCTTTCGTTGCGGTTTCTTTGCTAAAACAGGTCCTTACACGCCATCCATCAGGCCGCGATGCCCACAGTTTTCCCCAACTATTTGCATATCCGGAACACGAAACGAACAGTCTCGTATGCGCTTCTACGCCGCTGACCCCGGAGGGTTTCGTGTCCGTCCGAGCGAAAAACGAAAGCAGAACATTTCGCTTGACATCAATTAGAAACAAGGAGTAATCTTTACCGCTGTAAACGGAACATGCAGAGTTGTGTTCCAAAAGCAGAGCGCAACGGATAGGAAGTTTTGTGGAGGCAGGAATGTCGAAGCGTTTCAGGCTGATTTCAATCGATACGAAATGGACATTTACCAGTCGCAACTGGGCGTATTTGGCAACCATGGCGATCGTGGCGATTCTCTTGTTGTCGCCAGCATGGAAGGCTGCCGCGCAGAGCGCCGGCAACTTCGACACCGGTACGATCACCGGCACGGTCACCGATCCGACAGGCGCCGTGATTCCACATGCGTCGGTGACGATCACCAACACCGGGACAGGCAATGTGACGACCGCAACCACCGGAGACAGCGGGCTCTTCACCGCTCCGGCGCTGCCTTTCGGCAACTACGTTGTCAGCGCCTCGGCGGATCGTTTCGGAAAGGCCGCGTCATCGCCGTTTGTGCTGAATGTCGGCGCCACAACGCGCGTTGACCTGAAGCTTTCGCTGGCCGCTGTATCGGAGAAAGTCGAAGTAACGGGCACCATGGCGACAGTGAACTTGAGCAACGCCACTGCGGGAACCACACTCAATGAAAATCAAATTGAGAACCTGCCCACCAATGGCCGCGATGTGATGGATTTTCTGAACATCGCCCCCGGCTCGGATAATTCGACCGGCTACTTCCAAGGCAGCGTGAACGGCCAGGAGAATTTTATGACTGGCATCGAAGTAACGCTGGACGGCCAGAATGCATCGCGCCCCGACATCAGCGGTTTCGACGAGACGGAAGGAGCCGAAGCCAACCGCATGACGCGGGCTAGCGTTGACAGCATCCAGGAAATCGATTTTGCCAACAGCGGCTACAGCGCCGACGTGGGGCATTCGCTGGGCCCGCAAATGAATATCATCACCAAGGGCGGCACCAATAAGTACCACGGGGAAGTGTTCGAATTCTTCCGCAACGACGCCCTTGACGCATTGGACTACTTTGCAAGTTCACTCACTCAGCCCAAAGTGCCGCTGAGAATGAATCAGTTCGGCGGCAACCTCGGCGGTCCTCTTGCGAAGAATAAGCTCTTCTTCTTTGCCAACTACGAAGGCCTTCAACAGAAGACCACCCAGATCAACAAGTTGAATACAACTCTCAGCGCATATGTCCGTTCGCAGTTCAATTCCGCCATGCAGCCGGTTTTGGCGCAAATGGAGCCCCTGCCTGCGAATTGCCAGGGTATCGTTGGCGAGCCTGGTTATCCCGGCACGTGCAGCTATCCAATTAACGCGAACGGGACTCCAACCTATGAAGACGAGGACATTTTTGGCGACCTGTTGCCGCAGAATGGCTCCGACCTTGTCTATGCTCCCACGGCTCTTCCGACGACCGTTAGCGAAAACAGTGGGGCAGTTCGAGTCGACTACACGCCCACCAGCAACGATCGGATCTTCGGTCGCTATACCATAGATAACGGGTTGACCAACGAGACATACGGGCCGAATGAAGGGCAGATAGCGCCAGAAGCCCTGGTGAATCAATACGGGGTGGTCGACGAAACCCACACCTTCACGCCGACGCTCATCAACGAAATCAGCGTGGCAATCCAGAAGTTTCACTCTGACACCAATTCGAATACGCCGCAGCCGCTTGTCGGATTCTCCGGATTCTTCACCAACCTGGGCTCACTTCCTAGTCCGAACACTTTCAATCAAATCAACGATGACTCGACCTTTGACATTTTCGACAATGCCACGAAGACTGCGGGAAGCTGGACGTTTAAGTTTGGCCCTCAGATTCAGTTCAATCGCCTGGGCGAGTGGTTGCGTCCACAGCAAACGTTTGAATTTGGCAGCTTCGATTCTTTAGAGGCCGATCAGCCGTTTATCCTGTCGAAGATTGGATTTCCCAGTTTCTTTGGCGTTCGCAATTCCAACTGGGATCTGTACGGCGAGGGGGACTGGCGGGCGAACAGCAGGCTCACGATTAATCTGGGACTGCGGCTTGATGTCAACACAGCCTGGAGCGATAGAAACCATCTGCAACAAAACTTCGACTTTAAGACCCAATCGTTTCTCTCGCCGAATCAGCCTCTGTACGGGACGACTGTGGATGCAGCGCCTCGTGTGGGTTTGAACTACGACCCGTTTGGTCACGGCAAGACCGTGATTCATGCCTACTACGGCTTGTTCTACCTGCCACTCCAATTTGGCGCAAACTTTGTCGCCAATAATCCCGCATATCAAAGTTACTCCGTCAACGTCTTCCAGGTGTCATCGCTTGCATACCCTGAGGCTAACCCCACTCTGCCCGCCGGCACGCAAAACGTCAGCATCATGCCGTCGGATGTGCACGACGCATATTCAGACAACTGGCTCTTTGGGGTCCAGCAGGAGGTGGCGCGAGATACGGTATTGACCGTCAACTATGTTGGCAATGAGGACCAGCGCATGCAGGCAGGTCAGAACTTTGCCGCTGTCAATTTGAATCCGGCCAACTGGATCACAGATTCGGGCCGTCCGTACTCTGGTTTCGCGAACGAAAATCTCGAAGCCTGCGAACTGAGCGGAAGTTACCACTCATTGCAGGCCGGAGTACGCCACAATGTCGGCAAGCTCAATTATGAGGCGAACTACACCTGGTCGCACACGATTAACGACTTCGTGAATTTCCTTAATAATCCCTCCGATCCTTATGACCTGAAGAAGGATATGGGGAACGCCGACGTTGACGTTCGGCATAACTTCACCGCCAGCATGACCTACAACTTCCCGGAATTGAATGGATCGAACCTATTCGAGCGCACCGCCCTGGGAGGGTGGCAAACTTCGAGTATCGTGCAGACTCGCTCCGGAGACGCGCTTAACCCCACTATCGTCGGAACATTCTTCGGGCTGCCCACGCGTCCCAATTTCACCGGGGCGTCAATTCGCAAGTCCGGCGGCTCGTGGCCCAATGGCGTCTACAATACGGCTGGGTATGAGGTCGAGCCGAACTTCAATGGCAATCCTGGCGACCCGTCGACACTTGGCAACGTCCCGCGGAACAGCCTTCCGGGTCCCGCCTTTTTCCAATGGGATTTTTCGGGGATGAAGAATTTCCCGGTGACGGAGAAGATCAAGGTGCAGTTCCGCGGCGATCTCTTCAACATCCTGAACCACCCGAACTTCGGCAATCCCACCGACATGGGCATCTGCACGGCGATCGGTACGATTCCCGGCACGACGACGGAAAGTTGTGCCGGCAGTACCCCGACAAGCACAAATTACAATTCCAACTTCGGCAAGGTCGGTGAGACCATCGCCGGTTCGGATAATTCCCTCGTTGGTTCGGGTACGAACCGGCAGATTCAGCTATCTCTGAAGGTGCTTTTCTAAGTCTGAACAAACCGCACCTACGAAATTGCGGGCGAAGAGTGAAATCTTCGCCCGTGACTTTCCGCCGAAGCGTGATGGTTACCTAACCATCGTGTGGCAGTCCGCATCTACCTTTCGGAGTCGGCAATGCACATCAGGGCATCGATCCTGTTGCTCGTTTCTCTCTTTGCCGGCGGATTTCCGACTGCGTGCGGCGGCAGTGGTGGTGTCGGAACTCAAACTCCGACTTCACCGACGACCCCAACGTCGTCTGGATATTTTCCCTATCAGCAGGGATGGCTTGGCGCGGATGGCGCATATTCCATTCCCATCGGGACCGGGCAGAGTCTCTGGATCTTTGCGGATACTTTTGTTGGACCTTCGAGCGCAGCCACCCGAACGCAGGCCAATGGATTCATTCACAACTCCATCGCAATATCGACTTGTTCAGGAACCAGTTGCACGTTCCAGTACTATTGGCCGGGGATCGGGACGTCGAATCCCGGTCCGGTATTTGCTGCTCCGGGTACTGACTGGTTTTGGCCGATGGACGGATTTGTTTATAACGGAACGCTCTACCTCGCACTCATGCAGATGCACGCGACCGGGAGCGGTGGTGCATTCGGATTCGCATACAGCGGCGCCCAGTTGGCGAGTGTCAGCAATTACACTGCGTCTCCGTCCCAATGGGTCATCACCTACCAGCAGCTGAATACCGGTGGCAGTGCGGTACCTGGCATTTCGATCGTCGCCAATCAGGGGCCCGGTGGGAATCCGGATCCAACGAATCCGCAGGGAGCGAACTACGCATACTTCTTTACTGGAGTGGGAAGCACACCGTATCTCGCTCTGCTGCGCATTCCGTTGACACAGATGAACAGTCTCGCCCGGCCCGGCAACTCGAGCTGGCAATATCTGAACATGAGCGGCGGCTGGGAGACATGGCAGGACACGGCGACAACATTGCCGAGCGACAATGCGGCGGTGATCAATCCTGGCGCCACGGAAATGACCGTTCGCTATCATGCTTCAACAAATCAATGGATTGCGGTCTATCCAGGCGGCCTCACAAACCAGGCCTATTACAGTCTCTCCAGTTCGCTTACCAGCGGCTGGGGACCATCGGAGGGCCTCTATTCTTATCCTGAAATGCAGCCGGGCAATGCGAATTACACTCCGAACGTATTTTGCTATGCAGCAAAAGAACACGTGGAGTTTGAGACTGCGGGCCAGCTCTTTTTTACCTACGCGTGCAATTCGACAGTGGAGAGCGACATCACGAACAATATGAATCTTTACCACCCGGTTGTGGTCACAGAGGCTCTGCCGAGCAAATAGTCGCGGAGCGGAGTTGTTTGCGGATTATGCCTGTGGGGCGGGAGTTGGCAGAATGAAGTTCTCGGTTCGATCATCGGCGCTGTCTGGTCTGCTGCTGTTGTCGGTTGCATGCAATGGCGCATTGACCCACGCGGCAAAGCCTCAGTGCACGCCGGAATTCCCGCTGCAGCATGGAATGGCGCTCGGTTGGCTCGGCGCCGATGCTGCATACTCCGTTCCGTTGCCCGATGGGCGCGATGTGTGGATCTTCGGAGATACTTTGTATGGCGAGCATCGCGTTGTAAATAACAATGTCCCCGCGATGGTTCGCAACAGCATTGGCATCTCGACCTGCCAACAAGGACATTGGAAACTCGACTACGTGATCAGGAAAGATTCGCAGGGCCACCCTGCGGATTTTTTCAAAGCGCAGCATCCAAACACGTGGTACTGGGCGCTGGATGGGTTTGTCTCAGGCAATCAGCTCTGGGTGACGCTGCTGTGTGTGCGCAATGCTCCGGCGCAAACGGCGGCGATGGGATTTGAAACCTGCGGCACAGACCTGGCGCGCGTTGCATGGAAGGAAGCCGATCCACAAAGCTGGAAGATCGACTATTTTCCGCTGGTGCAGGATGGCGCGCACGCGTATCCTTCTGCCACGGCTGTCGTCGATGGCGGCTACGCCTATATCTTTGCGCTGATGGAAAGCGGTACGCGGCCGCTGCTGGCGACGCGAATCCCGCTCGAAGGGCTGAGTGACCCGGCGAAGAATTTGCAATATCTTGCGACCGACGGCCAGTGGCATCCCGGGTTCGATCCGGCGCAAGCCCAGCCGGTGATGGAGAAAGGCTCGCCGGAGCTCTCGATTCGCTATCACCCGGAGCGGAAACAGTGGGTTGCCGTCATGTTCGAGCCGGACGCGTTTTCGAGCAAGATCCTGCTCCGTACCGCGCCTTCGCTCATGGGGCCATGGACGCAGGGCGAGGTGATCTACCAGGTTCCTGAAATGCAGCCCCAGTCTCCGGGTTACGATAAGAACACGTTTTGCTACGCGGGCAAAGAACATCCTGAGTTCGAGCGTGGCGATTTGCTCTTCACCTATGTCTGCAACACATTCGATGTTCCCAGGCTAGCGACTAATCTTGATATCTATTTTCCACGCGTCGTCCGCCTGGCAATGCCTCCGCAGTGATGCATGTTCGTCTAAAGTCGTTTGAGCAGGAGAAGAGCGATCCAAACTGAGCAAATTCGCAACGTCGTTTGCGCGCCGGTGACGGGGCTGCCTGGAGTTTCGTTCGTCACGTTGTATTCACCGGCTCTGCGCCGCCGCGCCGACATCACGCTTTTCATTCCGCCGGGAAATGAAAATCGGCCTCTGCCGCTCCTCATTCTGATGCATGGCGTGTATGGGAGCCACTGGAACTGGACGGTGCTGGGCAACGTTCCAGCGACGGCGATGGAGATGATGAAGGACGGAAGTGTCGGTCCATTTGCGATTGCGATGCCATCGGACGGGCTGTGGGGCGATGGCAGCGGCTACGTCGTCCATCGTGAGCTGGACGCGGAGTCGTGGATCATGGACGATGTGCCCGCAACCGTACGCGCGGTTTGTCCAGAGCTGCAATTGCAACGCATTTTTCTTGCGGGACAATCGATGGGCGGCTTTGGAGCCCTCCGGCTTGGAGCCAAATATGCGGCGCGCATTGCCGGAATCTCAGCTCATTCGCCCGTCACGCGCCTCGCTGACCTCATGCAACATGTGCAGCAACCGCTAAAGGAATATCTGGCGGCAGGGAAGCGCGACACGGACATCCTCTACTGGATGCGGCGGAATCGAGCGCAACTGCCACCAATCCGCATAGACTGTGGCACTGAGGATGCGCTGCTCGACGGCAATCGCGCTTTCCACGAAGCGCTGGTCAAAGATCGGATCCAGCACTCGTATGAGGAGCATCCGGGCGGCCACGACTGGGTGTATTGGCAGCAGCATGTGCGCGCCACATTGCGATTCGTCTCACGCCTGGCGCATGGCGAAGCATAGGCTCGTCATCCAAGCCGTCTGACGCCTGCTGCGTCGGCAGAGTATTCGGCGCCTTGATAATGGACGTTCTCGAGGCGAGCGTCCGGATCGAACTCCCGCAGACGTGGCGTGGCACGCAGCCCATCATAAAGTCCAAAGTCGACGCCGAAGATGGAATCGATCACGAGATCGGTAAACGTTCCGCCTGCGATGCAGCACCAGTCTTCAATGTAGGGAGCATCTTCAGATGCCTTGCAAGCGCCTCCCTGCAGTGGTGGAACTACGTCTTCAGTAAAGTGCGCCTGCCCAATCGGCCCCTGGTTGCCGGCTTTCGCAACTTCACTCAGCCAGGAGGCGACGGTGGAGGGATTGTCGATCTTCAGGAGCCCTTTGGCACACATGGCAGGCCATGCGGCGTAGGCGCCCAGGCAACTGTGATCCGGCCGCACATTCCAAGTGGCGTCGGGATCGCTCGCGGCAAGAGCTCGCATCCATTTCTTTGAGGCAAGCTGCGACCAGAAATAATGTACCATCTCGCGTTTCTGGTCGTTCGACAAATCCTCGCTCATGTTGTCGAGGACAGCCAGGAAGTCGTAGCAATGGCGGACCTCGTTGAAAGTACCGTCGGGCTGGCCGCATCGCCACCAACCTTTTCCCTGGACGTAAAGAATGCGGTTGATGCGAGTGGCGAGATCGGTCGCGTCGCTGCGCAATTTTGCCGCGTCCTGCCCTCGTCCGCGGCGCTCGAGCAATTCGGCGACAAATCGCATACTCGAGACATTGCCTGCATTCATTCCAGCGACTTCGTGCAGATAAGTGCTGACGACTTCGAGAAGATTGGAGATTTCGCCGTAGTCTGCCAGGCCATTGCCGCTCTTGATCATCTTCTTCCAGTGCGTTGCATGGTCGTAAAGGTGGTTGAGGACACTCTGATCGGCAACTTTCTTATCGAGCCATGCGAAGTCGCCGGTGACGCGCAGGTAATTCTGCGCGCAACGCACAATGGCCATGTCATTCACGCCGTACCAGGGGCCGACTGCTTCACCGGTGATGTAGTCGGTTGCCAGATGCTGATGCATGTCGCGCTGGAACCAGACTTCGACGAGCTGCCGAAGCGGTTGCGGGTCGAGCAGGGCGAGACTTAGGCTCGAGAGCGCTGTGTCCCACGGAAAACTCAGCGTGGGCAGCACATGACCGCTCAAGGTGAGGAGCGTTGGTCCATAGGCCGAGTCGGGAGAACGCCGGCGCGCAGTGAGCAGGTTCTTCAGCCCGTTGTTGTAGAGATTCCAGAGCGTTTCGCTCTCGGTCCTGAGCTGCGGCAAGTGTCCTGAGAATGCGCTGTTGCCGGGCGTGAACGCCGACTGCAGAAGATGATTAAATGCACTCTCATTTTGCTCGTCGAGGCGCGCGAAGTCTGCCTGCAGGCGGTCGTGCATGGCTTCTGCTTCTGCCACCGTCGCCGCGCTCGTCGCCACAAAGTGCAGCTCCTGCTTTTCGCCAGGGCGGAGTTGGAGTTCGTACCGGAGAACGTTGCCACCGGACAGTTGCTGAGCCGGGGGATGGATTCCCTGCACACAGGCCGCGGGAGAATGCTGCGCCGCAAATGTCAGGCGCCCTTGGCGCGAACTCCAGGTGAGCCGATTATCGCCCTCGCCGGGAAGTTCATTGAACCATGCTGAGCCTTTGTGGATGATGGCGCCACGCATGTCGAATTCGAGCGTGAACTGGCGGGTTAAAGAATCCTGGTTGCGCACTTCGATGTTTTGCACGACAACCCGCATCTCCCCGGGCAGGAACATCGTGGTGCGGATGTGCAGGCCTTCGAAGCTCTGTTCCCGGACGACGCGATGTGGAAACCATTGATAAGTGACTGCCTTTGCCGGGTCATCAGAGAGCGCGGCGAATTTGCCATTGATAAAAAGTTCGCAAGTGCGCAGATATCCGGGACTCCACGCAACATCGGGGACGCCACAACACGCATAGGGTGGAAAAGCAATCGCGCTGAGCCCGGCGACCGATTTCACAGTCTGAGCGTATCCCCAGTCGTTCATCGCAATCGGAAGGTTGAAGAGATCCATGAATCCGTGCGACATGCGAGCGCTGGCCAGGCTGGCGAGAGAGGGAATCGCCGGAAGAGATCCGGATGTGATGGCGCCGAGTCTGGGGCTGCCGGCCGCGACGGCAGCTGTAGCGGCGGAGGTTTTCAGGAAGGCACGACGGTTCATGGACGGCGATTCCCTTCAAAACCAGCTCAAACGCGAAGCACTTTAACCCCGACCTTTTGGTAAGGAGCGATCATCTCTTCCGTCGCTCCCGTATCCGTAATCAGCGTGGTCAAGATGCCAATTTCGCAGATGCGATAATTTGCAACCACGTTGAGCTTGGTGTGATCGACCACGGCAATGTGACGGCGCGACTGCCGCACCATGGTGGCGTTGAGCTCGGCTTCGTCGGAACTGAAGCAACTCACTCCCCATTTGGGATCGACGCCGTCGGCGCCAACAAACATGGTATGGATGAGCATGTTTTCGAGGCTGCGGATCGCGGTGGGACCGACGAGCGAGAACCATTCTCCATGCAGATGGCCGCCGGTGACGAAAACATTCACGTCTTTGCGTTTCGACAGCTCCATCGCAATGTTGGCGGTATTCGTCACCACAGTAATTTTGCAATTGAGAGGCAAACCGCGGATGATCTCGGCGGTTGTGGTGCCGGGAGTGATAGCGATGGTCTCGCCCGGAGTGATCATCGCTGCCGCGGCGCGGCCGATGCGGCGTTTCTCATTAGCCTGGCGCTCAACCTGGTCAAGAAAGGAACGGTCTTTCTTGAAGGGCTCATAAAATAACGGCTCAATCGAGACAGCTCCGCCGTGAGTGCGCCGTAACAGCCCCTGCTGCTCCAGTTGATCGAGGTCGCGGCGAATGGTAACGACGGATACTTTAAGCTGTTCGGCTAGATCCTCAACTACGACCGTTCCGGTTTCCTGCAGCGATGTGAGGATGAACTGAATCCTCTGCTGCTGAGTTTCCCGGCTTTGTGCAATCTCCGTGCTTTCTTCAGGCTCCGCAACTGTTTTTCTCTCGCCGCGTTTCGTCACCACTTAGTTCTCCCACTGTTGTTGAATTTCTTCGAGAGTTTTGCCCCGCGTTTCAGGAACCATGATCCAAATGAAAACAAAGCTGAAGGCAGACAGGAAAGCGAAGATCGCAAAGGTGCCAGAGACGCCAAGTGCCCGAATCAAAGTCAGGAAAGTGAAGGTAACCAGCAGCGTTCCCGACCACAAAGCCGAAGTTGCGACCGAAGCGGCTCTGCCCCGAATCTTGTTGGGGAAGATCTCAGAGATGACCACCCATGGGACCGGCCCCATTCCGAATGCGAAAAACGCGGTGTAGCTAATGATACTTCCCAGAACTACCCAGGTCGACAATCCCGAGCCGTGGAACGCGAAGATGAGAACGGCGAGAGAAATCGCCATGCCGCCCGAAGCGGTGAGGAGCATCGGGCGCCTGCCCCAACGGTCGAGAAAACGCATTGCCAGAAGAGTGCTAACGAGGTTTGCGCAACCGATGATGACGCTGGTCAACAAAGCACTGTTCGTTGACTGGCCCTGAAGATGCTCGCTGATAAGGATGGACCCGTAATAGAGAACCGCATTGACTCCTGTAATCTGGCATAGAATCGCGAGGCCGAGCGCGATGGTGAGAGGCCTTCGCATGGGCCGCGCAAAAACCTCGCCCCACGAGCCCTGCTCGCCTTGAGCCGCTTGTTCCATTTGAGCGAGTTGGGTATCAGCTTCTGCAGCGCCCAAGAAGCGAGTGAGCACCTGCCGCCCTTTTTCGGAATGTCCGTGGGTGATGAGCCATCGAGGGCTCTCCGGAACCGCGAGCAGGCCAAAGAAAAGAATCAGCGCCGGGATGACGGCAACTCCCAGCATCCAGCGCCAGCTGCTTTGGCCTAATCCAGCAAGACTCCAATTCACCAGGTATGCGATCAGGATTCCGACTACGATTGCCATCTGGTTCATCGAAACCAGAGTTCCCCGGTTACGCGCAGGTGCGATCTCTGAGATGTAGACAGGTGTAAGAACGGAAGCAAGACCAATCGCCAGGCCGCCCGCCAGACGGCCAAAGGAAAACACCGTGACGGAATTCGCCAGCGCAGTCATCACTGTGGAGCAGGCGAAAAGGACGGCCGTGAACAGCAATGATTTGCGTCTGCCGAAGCGGTCGCCGATCAGGCTGGCGCCCGCGGCGCCCAGCAGGCAACCCAACAGGATTGCGCTCGTAGCAATTTCGGTTGTCGTGTTGCTCAGCGCAAATGCCACGCGCAGGAAAACCAGGACTCCACTGATGACCGCGGTGTTGAAGCCGAGCAGGAAACCGGAGATCGCCACGATCGTGGCGAGGAATACTATGTAGCCGGAGGACCCAGCCTTTTCTTCGGCTCCCTTTATCTCGGCTCGTCCTGCAGGAGTTATCGCCATGGGCTCCCTCTGAAAACTTGGAACGGTACGGTTATATACGAAAGCCGGAATTTTCGAAAGAATGCAAAAACAACGCTTGCAAACTCGACCGCACAACTCTGCTGGCTCAGTGCGCCTGCGATCAGGCTGCTTGCGACCCGCCCATGCACAGAAACTCTGTGCGGTTGCGTCGTTTTCGGAGTATATTGCGAACTATTATAGCATTAAAATGCAAATATATGATTGTTTATATTGAAAACGAAGCTACCGTGTGCTAATATCTCATCCTGCTATGGAAACCCCGCCCAGTGCCGGACTGCAAGATTGCCTGGCATCGCCGGTAGTTCTCGATTGGTGTCGCGGCCTGATGTCTGGCGAGCCCGTGCAGGAAAGCTTCAAGACCCTTCAGGATCTGAAGCGAGTCTTTCGCGATCCTTCCGCGCTCAGCAACCTTGAGCCGAGCCGCGAGGTTTACCGTGTTCGTTGGTGGGCGCCCGTGAATCCTGGAACCGAAGGCGGCCTTTTCTGGGGACTGACTTTGCTGCAACCCGGTAAAGTGGGCGACGAGTTCTTTATGACGCATGGTCACTTCCACGCGAATCGCACTCGCGCCGAGTTTTACGGCACGGTTTCCGGATGTGGCATGCTCATCCAGATGAATGCAGAGCGCAAGACCTGGGGCGTGAGTATGACGCCGGGAAGTCTCCATTATGTTCGTGGGGAGAATGCGCACCGCATTGCAAATACCGGTAGCGTTCCTTTGGTCGTCTGGGCATGCTGGCCCACCGATGCGGGATACGACTACGAATCGATCGCGGGCCGGGGCTTTAGCTCACGTCTGGTCGAGCGCGAAGGAAAGCCGGTTTTCATTGACGCCGAGTGACAAGCCGGTCGATACAGACTTCAACTCCGGGCTGGATATTCGTCTGCGCGCCGATAGCCTGGCCTTCGATTTTGGGGAAGGCGTCTTCGGTCCACCATCGGAGATGCGCAAACTCGACGATATTCGCCAAAGCCTGCGCGATCCGAATTGCGCGGGGCCAGATCCCGTGTATGGAATTGCGATGGACGTGGGCAAGGTGAGCGATTCCGCGGAACTTCGCAAACGCTTCCTGCTGTTCGGAGCGGTCGCGTACGCAAGTGGGCGGCTGGGTGAGGAGCCGGTGCGCAGCCAGGGGCACATTCATGGCGCGGCTCCGCACTGTGGCTGGTCCACACCAGAGCTGTTTGAGATCTGGGAAGGTCACGCGATTATTTACGCGCAGGAATCGGTTGGCGATGATCCGGGACGTTGCATTGCCATTGAAGCCGGGCCGGGAGATCAAGTGGTGGTTCCTCCAAATTGGGCGCACTTCGTAGCCAACGCGAGCGCCACCGAGCGCATGGTTTTTGGCGCCCTTTGCGAACGTCAATATTCGTTTGTGTATGATGGCGTGCGCGCACACGGCGGCCTCGCGTGGTTCCCGATCCTGCGCAACGGGCGCATGGAGTGGAAGGCCAATCCGCGCTATCTTACTTCGGATCTGCAGGTACGCAGTCCGCGTCCTTATCCGGAGGTAGGACTGGATCGCACGATTCCCATCTACCGGCAGTTTCAAGCCGACCCGGGGCGTGTGCAGTGGGTTTCTGAGCCTGCTCAAGCGGCTGCGGTCTGGCCAACTTTCGAACCATAACGACGCTGGAGAAAGTCACGATGAAGCCGATCGATCGACGCAGCTTTCTCGCAGGGGGCGCGGCGGCCGCACTTCTTACAGGTGTGGCCATGCCTGCGGCTCGTGCCGGTGTAGAGACGAAACAGAATTCCGCCGGAAAGAATGAATCGCAGACGGACTTCAACACCGCTGTCGACTTTCGGTTTGCGCCTGAGGATTTTCAGTCGACAATTTGTTTTCCCGATGATCCCGCGAAAACCGTGGTGGGCAAACACGGCGATTTTCGCTACGACTTTCCTGCCGACCAGTTTGCCGCGATCAACCAATTCGGCACCATTGTCGAGTTCACTCTCGCGGGCATGCTTCGCGATACGTGGGTTGAGCAGAAGATGGAAGCGCCAGGGATTCCCATTTTGCGCACCGTCATCGACAGGCCGACGGCAAGGATTGAACTGATCGCATTTGCCAGCCGCCGGCAGAATGAGGGCCGCGTTGACAACGTCCTGATGGAGATTCGCGCGCGCAGCGATGATGTGGTCGCAACTCCCCTGGTGCGGATTCGCAGTAGCCGCAAGTACGATCTGAAACCGAAGAGTGGCATTGTGACCGAAGTGGTGCGGGAATCATCGGATCAACCGTGGATGATCTGCATTCCCCAGAACAACCAGGCGCAGGACATTCTATGGATTCCGGAGGAGGGCGGCTATCGCCTCACACTCGAGCATGGAACAGCAACACGCAACCGTCCGCTGCTCTACTTGTTCCGGATGCCCCAGGCGGGCAGCACCGGCGCCGTGGATACTTCGGTCGATCCGGATTCACTCCTGGCTGAGGTGCGTGCCTGGTGGCAGAAATGGCACGCCTTTGCGGGGCCTGTTGAGTGGTCGGTGCCTGCAACGCAGGGAGATTTCCTGACCGCCTGTGCACGGAATATCCAGCAGGCGCGCGAGATGAAGGACGGAAAGCTCGTCTTTCAAGTGGGCCCAACGGTCTATCGCGGACTCTGGATCGTCGACGGAAATTTCCTTCTCGAAGCCGCTCGTTATCTCGGCTACGACGATGAGGCGGACCAGGGACTGCTTTCAGAGTGGAAACGGCAAGTGCCTTCTGGCCAGATCATCGCGTCTGGCGGGAAGGAGCATTGGAAGGACACAGCAATTGCCATGTTCACGCTGGTCCGCGCCTGCGAGTTGAAGCAGGACTGGGATTTGATGCGGCAGCTCGCGCCCAACGTCGGTCATGCAATCGAATTCCTGATCGGGCTCCGAGATGAAGCACGCAAAGGCGACTCGCCGAACGGACGCTATGGTCTCATCGCCCCGGGTTTTCCCGACGGAGGCATCGCCGGCGTGCGCTACGACTTCACCAACACAGTTTGGGCACTGGCAGGTCTGCGCGCCGTCGTAATGGCCAATGAGAAACTGCGCTTGTCTGATCTGGATCGTGCTGCCGCGTTCTACAACGAGCTCCGTTCGGCCTTCGACGTCGCGGCTCGGGAACAGTTGGTGCATGACCCTCGCGGGTTTGCCTACTTGCCCATGCTCATGCGCGAAGATCCGGAGATGCAACTGGAAGCGTGGGACCGGCCGCGGCCTCAAAGCGCGCAGTGGGCGCTTTCACACGCAATTTTTCCGGGCGAGGTTTTCGCCAAAGACGATCCTGTTGTGCGCGGTCATATCGCGCTCATGCAGGCATGCACACAGGAGGACATTCCAGCCGAGACGGGATGGCTTCGCCACGAGGCAGTCTGGAATTACAACGCTGCTTTCGTCGCCGAAGTGTATTTATGGGCGGGCTTGCGCGACTGGGCGCACCGCACCTTCACCGGATATCTGAATCATGCGTCGCCGCTGCATGCATGGCGCGAAGAGCAGCCGTTGCAGAAAGCGCTACTCGGCGACAACTGGGGCGATATGCCCCACAACTGGGCCAGCGCTGAGTGCATCCGCTATTTGCGGCACATGCTGGTGCTCGAGGATGGTCAAAAGCTCCGTCTGCTGGCTGGGATCATGCCATCGGATCTGAAAGATCGCGCAGCGTTCTCCATTCAGGGATCTCCGACGCGCTTTGGCCGCGTCTCGCTGAGCGCAGAGCCATGGGGCGCGCGTGGATGGAAGATGCATTACTCGCGGGAGAGCGGCGCGGAGCCGCCGAAGGCCGTCGAAATCCCCGTCAAGCTCGATAGCGCTGCGGTCCTCGTTCGCGTCGAGGGTGCGACGAAGAGTGGCGCAGGAGTGGGAGGCGTCAATGTGGATCCGACTGTTGCTGCCTGGACGGCATACTGGGGATCATAGGTTCAGCTACAGACGCACGCTTGCCTGGACGGTTCCATACTCGCGGCTACTGGTCGAGTCGTTAGGGCGAATCGTGTAACGACCAACTGCAGCCGGCACGATAAAGGTTTCAGCGTAGTGCACGACGAACGGAGCGAACGCTCCGCTTGGGCTTTCCACCACGACCTCATCACCTTCCACAAGGTTCAGCACGTGAACAGTTCCTTTAGTATCGTGCGGAACGATTCCTGTGAACCAATGGCGTCGAGTTTCGATGAACTCGAGCTCGTGAAGCCCTGTTCTCTCTTCGCGCCAGCCTTCGCCCGCGGCAACGGGTTCCACGCGATTGATGAGCGAACGGCGCACCCATTCCGTGGTCCGATTCCACTGGATGTTCGCTGCGCCATGTTCGAGATGGATGGGGCGCGGCCGGCCATCTAATCCAAGCCTTCCCCAGTCCCATAGCTTGAACGTGAAAATGTATGGCGTGGCGCTGATTTCGAGGACCATGCTGTCTTTCCCGGAACAATGAACGGTCCCGGCAGGAATGAGAAAATGATCATGCTTGCGCGCAGGAAAACGATTGACGTAGTCCTCAGCAGGGAACTGGAAGTCTTCGTTTTGCGCACGGTGCAGATCGCGCAGCATCGCGGCGGGATCGATTCCTTCTTTAATTCCCAGGTAAACGCACGCATCTCCCTCGGCGTCGAACAGGTAATAGCTCTCGTCCTGGGTGTAATCCATTCCGAAGTGCTCGCGAATATAAGACGTGAGCGGATGCACCTGAAGCGAAAGATTGCCGCCACCCACAGTGTCGAGAAAGTCGAAGCGGATGGGAAACTCCGCTCCGAATCGCGCAACCACTGATTCGCCCAGCAATTCCTTGGGATGGGTGAGCACGAGATTGATCGCAGGAATCTCCACGCGCTCCTCGCCAAAGCCCAGCAGCAAACTGTTTTCTTCCGGCACGCAGTCAAAACACCATGCGTGGTTAGGAGCACCGTCTACCGGCACACCGCAGACTCGCTCCATCCAGTGGCCACCCCACGGACCCGGATCGAAAAAGGGAACAACGCGAAAGGGACGTTCAACTGCCATTTTCAGGCTGCGCCGGAAAACATCTCCGCTGATCGCTTTCGGTTTTCCCGGTGTGTTTGTATCCAAAAGAAGATCGATGCGATCGAGCAGCCGAACTTTAAGCCGATCGGCCGCGCGCCAGTCGACAAAGAAAGCTCGCTTGTATTTCAGCGATGGCGGGTCGTTACGGTTATCTACTCCCAGATTGCCAACTTCCTCGCGGCGCTGGCGCATCTGGATCTCCCATCGGGCGAGATCCGCGTAGACAAGCAAGGACGGATTGGGGCAAATCAGTGAAGCTCCGGTGCCGATGACGATCACCAGTTCATCGCGTTCCGCAGTGCAACTCTGCCGCCCTCCAGCCAACTTCTGTGGATCGAAGAAATCCGCGATCTCGATTGAGTTCATCTGCCCGAATACGGGATCATCGCCGAGTGCAGGTCCAACCATTTCATCAATCTCGGTTGGCGGCCGCAGGAAATTCTCGGTGCAGACAAATCTGGCGGCTGGAAAAGATTGCTGCAATGCATTTTGAATCTCACTGAGATTCACCGCGGGATATGATTCGATGACAATTGCGCCGCGGGAACCGACTCTGTGGCCCAAGTACTCGCCGATTGCATTCCATCCGGTCAGGCATTCATCTGCGCTTCCCAATGCGATGCTGGGGAATCGATCGTACACATCCATCTCCAGTTGAAAGTGCGAAACAACTTCTGATCATATCATAATTGTTTCTTTTGCACGTAAAAAGAACAAAGATATGATCGAAATATCGCATATCGACAGTAAGGTGGGCAAAAATTGACCGCTCGGGTGCTTGCCGAACTCAAGATGCGACGGACGCCGCGTGGGAATGGGTGGGCGCCGAATCCTGGTGAATGTCGCAGCCGCCCAGAACTCCGTGGCGGCATGACACCAATGGACGAATCCACTCATTCTTCGAAATCTGAAGACCCCGAGCCCAAAACTCAGCCATGGTCTACCAGGGATCCTGTCCATCCTTTGAAAACGACCCTCCGGTTGGGCCGCTTTCATCCAGCAGAGCAAGACGCGTCGCTTCAATGGCGCCAACCTCAACGGGTTGAGTCCCCTGGTTGTTATTCAGGTCCGTCTTTGTATACCCGGGGTTTGCCGAGTTCACTTTGATCTTCGTGTCTCGCAGTTCGTATGCAAGGTGGACAGTCAGCATGTTCAAAGCAGCCTTCGACGCGTTATACCCAATGAATTTCACGTCGCGGCCTGTCCATGCTGGATCGCTGTTGAATGTGAGCGATCCAAGTCCACTCGAAATGTTCACGATGCGCCCGGCGGTTGATTTGCGCAGCAGAGGCAACATGGTTTGAGCGACCCGAAGTGCGCCGAAGAAGTTGGTGTCGAAAATCTCTTGCACCACGCCAACATCGGCGGCGCCAGGCATTCCATCGTCGCGCAGGTTGACGCCCGCATTGTTCATCAGGATATCGAGACGGCCGTACTGGATCTCAATCTGTTGTGCAGCGGCCGTAATCGTGCCCTGCTTCGTCACATCGATCTCAATAAAGTGAACATCGTCCAGTCCGGCCTGCGCGAGCTGCCCAACGGCCTGTCGTCCCCGCTCTTTGTTGCGCGCGCCAAGCAGCACGCTGCATCCGGCGCTCGCGAGATTGCGCGAGATTTCGAAACCGATGCCTTTGTTCCCTCCGGTTACCAGAGCGACTTTCTTTGCAGTCGTCATAAGTTCCAGAATCCTCGAATTGCGATTTCCGACTTTTTCGATCGCCGCGCCGCGGGATACATCTATTTTCTGGCCAACGATGCAACAATACGGCGGGGTCTCGGTGCCCGTTATCCCGTGCGATCACAACGAGTCCATGAATTTCATGGGCTGGCCCTGTGCTGCATTTGAAACGTCTTCCCATGCCTCCCAGGTGGCGATGCGATCCGCATAGGCGGCACGAGCCCTGGGTAGAATCGTCGTCCCGAGCCCGAGCCGCAGCGGCGGATTCTCAGTGTCCACGAGTTTGAGAATTGCTTCCGTCGTAGCCCGAGGGTCGCCGCGCTCTATTGTGTTCAGGCGCGTCATCATCTGCTTCCGGAAGTCTGCATAAGGCTCCAGAACATCGGCAATTTTTGCGGACTTGCCGAAATCGGTCGCGTAGGCTCCCGGTTCCACGATCGTCACTTTTATGCCGAACGCCCTGACTTCCTCTGCCAGAGCCTCGTGCATCCCTTCCACTGCCCACTTGGTAGCACAGTAGAAGCCGATGAGCGGCAACGAGGTAATTCCGAGGCCGCTCGAGACGCCGAGGATATGGCCGCTGCCTTGCTTCCGAAGCAGAGGCAGAGCGGCTCGCAGTACTCGGACCATCCCGAAATAGTTCGCGTCGAACAGTCCGCGAATCTGCTCGTCGCTGGCCTCCTCAGTCGCCGCAAGCAAAGCGGTGCCGGCATTGTTGACAAGAATGTTGATCCCACCGAAGTGCGCGTACGCCTGCTGAACGACCTGCTGCACCTGCTCGGCGTTGGTCACATCGAGGGCCAGGGGAAGGACAGCTTCGCCGAAGCGAGCTGTGAGATCAGCTACATCCGCCAGTTTGCGGGCGGTTGCGGCGACTCGGTCGCCGCGCTTCAGAGCAGCTTCAGCCCAGATCCGACCGAAGCCGCGCGAAGCGCCGGTGATAAACCATGTTTTTTTCATCTCGATTCTCCTTGTAGCTGGAAGTGTTTGCTGACCCGCGCGACGAATACGAGAAGCTTTCCTCGCCCTGAATCCCGAACCGATTCGGTCGATAGCGGGCCGGAGTGACGCTGACTATTCCTGGACATACCGCATGTTCGCGAGATCGGTCAGGAGCGCCGGCCCCGTTGGATTCCAGCCCAGCTTCTCCCGGGTTTGCGCGCTGGATCCTGTGATATCCAATCCGGCAAACAAGGCGAGCCAGCCGAAATGTCCCGCGGCTTCTTCTGGCCTGAGAGAAACAACGGGCACGTTCAGTCCGCGGCCGATGGCCTCGGCGATTTCGCGGGCGAGCACACCCTCTTCGGCGACCGCGTGAAACCGCTCGCCGGCTTGGCCCTTCTCCAGCGCGAGCCGATAGAGGTGAGCGGCGTCAAATCGATGAGCCGCAGACCAGTGATTCTGTCCCTCGCCGATGTATGCCGAAACACCCTTTTGCCGGGCGAGCTGGATCGCGTAACTCACCAGCCCCTGCTTCACCGTGTCATGAACCTGGGGAAGACGGATCACCATCGCCCGCACACCCCGCTTTTCCAGCGCGGCCGCGGCCTCCTCCGAGGCGCGCGGATAACTATCGGAGACGGGGAGCGGCGGGTCGTTCTCGGTGGCGGCGCGGCCCTGTACGAGAAGGGCGAGACCGCTGGTGACGATCAACGGGCGGTCCGATCCGGCAAGCACGCCGCCCATCGCCTCAATGGCTCTCCTGTCGATCTCGCAGTTCTGTTTGAACTTCGAAAAATCGTGGATAAACGCTGTGTGAATCACTGCATCTGCCGCTGCCGCTCCGCTGCGGAGACTTTCCAAATCAGTGAGCTCTCCCCGATGCACCTGGGCGCCGGCGGCGGTAAGCGATTTTGCGCCCTCATCGCTGCGCGTAAGACCGATCACCTGGTGGCCTGCATCGATCAGCTCTGGGACGAGAGCCGAACCAATAAATCCTGTCGCACCTGTAACGAAAACACGCATATAAAGACTCCTGTTCCTGATTTTTAGATTGTTGAAAAAGTTGATTGCTACTCATGCCGCGCGGCTGGAACTGCGCCAGCTTGTCCGGATACTGCATCGAGGTCGGCAAGCAGGTCAGCGGGAATTTTCAAACTGGCTGCCTTGAGATTTTCGCGAAGATGATTGAGAGAACATGTTCCCGGGATCACCAGAATGTTCGGCGAGCGATGCAGGAGCCACGCAAGCGCAACCTGCATCGGTGTGGCATCGAGGCGCGACGCCACTTCCGATAAGCCATCTGACTGCAGCGGACTGAACCCGCCAAGTGGAAAGTACGGAACATAAGCGATGCCCTGCGCCGACAAA
The DNA here is from genome assembly GCA_963834565.1 of uncultured Acidobacteriaceae bacterium. Lineage (GTDB taxonomy): Bacteria > Acidobacteriota > Terriglobia > Terriglobales > Acidobacteriaceae > Telmatobacter. The sequence continues at coordinate 68,031 of CAWICF010000002.1, forward strand.
GCATCGATGAATCCGTCGTCCGTCCGCTGGGCCACGTTGTAGAAATTCTGAATACAGACAATCTCAGTGATTGCCTGCGCCTCGGCCAATTGTTGGGGCGAAACGGTGCTCAGGCCGATGTGCCGGATCAGGCCTTGCCGCTTTAGCTCGGCGAGCGCCGTCAGCGGCTCCTCAAAGGGTTCATCCGTCGGCGCCGAGAGGCCACCAATGCGCAGATTGACGACATCGAGTGTGTCAAGACCCAGGTTGCGTAGATTGTCGTGCACGGCATCGACGATCTCCTGTCTCGAGCGAGCAGGTGGCCACGACCCATCGCTCCCTCGCCGGGCGCCGACCTTGGTGACTATGATCAAGTCGTCAGGATAGGGTGAAAGTGCTTTTCGAATAATCTGGTTGGTGACGTGAGGGCCATAGAAATCGGATGTATCGATATGGTTCACGCCGCTCGCGACGGCCTCTCGCAAAACACTGACCGATTCTTCGACATCGCGAGGCGGTCCCCACACCAGTTTGTTGCCGTCTCTCCCGGCAAGTTGCATGGTTCCGTACCCCATGCGGTTCATACTGAGTGAACTGCCGGGCAGGGTGAAGCTGCCGGCCTGAGCGATTTCCTGAAGCATTCGATTCCTCCCTGATTTCTTGTTGGCCTCGCCGTTTTTATCCGGCATTGACGAATTCCGCCGCTTCGAATAAAACGGAGAATGTCTCCAAATCAGCTGATAAGATAACCGGAGACAGTCTCCGGTCGCAATATTTTTTTGAAAAAATGAGAAGGAAGCCCGCAAAACCCGTCCGGAAGAAGCCCCGCACGGATGCACTCCGCAACCGAGAGCGCATTCTGGAGGTGGCAAAGGAGGCGTTTACCCGCTTTGGCGCGGATGCCAGTCTGGACGATATCTCGAAACAGGCGGGAGTTGGGGCCGGAACGTTGTATCGTCACTTTCCCAGCCGCGATGCGCTTATTGAGGCGGTCTATCGAAGTGAAGTGGAGAAGTTGGCTGCGGCAGGGCCCAGGTTCACCGCAGCGATGCCCCCGAGAGAAGCGCTGCGCGCCTGGATGCTGTTGTTAGTCGATTACATAGCGGCGAAGCACATCATTGCGCCCGCTCTCAACAGCATCGTCGGAGGTCCTTTAAGACTCTACGAAGGTTCTCGCAACTTGATTCAGGGAGCGATCGATGAGCTGGTGAAGCGCGCAAAAAAGAGCGGTGATGTGCGAAGAGATCTTGATGCCTCCGACCTGCTTCGTGCAGTGATCGGTGTCTCCCATGTGGGCCCAGGTTCTGATTGGCAGCAAAGCGCCAGGAGACTGGTTGACATCCTGATCACGGGCTCACGCCCAGTCAGGCAGGCCGCGGCCCGCAAACCCCGGTAAGTCAGCAAAGTTCTGGAATGGGTGGGCATCCAGCCGTTCGGCTTAACCTTGCTCCCTGGCTGTCAGGTTTCGTTTGGTCGAAGGACTCTGGGATCCTTTGAGCCGGCCGGCCCGATAGGCAATGTACTTCGCCAGTGTCCGCAGCACTGCAGAGGGGATCTGCAGGGGGGCATGCGTTGAGAGGTAGCGCAATTCCGACGTCACAAATCGCCGGCCTTCACCGGAGGCAGATCCAAACTCTTCAACGAGCCAACGCTCGCGCCCGTGAAAGATTCCGATTTCGACGTAGCGCCGGAACTCAGCCAGGAGTGAATATGCGTGCGAATGTTCGACAAGTGCTTCAGACACGTATGCCGTCCTCCAGCCCGCGCGATGCAAGCGCGCAACGGCAAGGGAGTCCTCGCCAAAGTTCGTATCGGGCGAGAAACCGCCCACGCTTATCAATGCATCGCGCCTAAATGCGCCAAAGGTATTCGAAAAAAAGATTGATTTGAATCCGAGGGTGGTTCGAGACTGCCAAGAGCGCACTTGCGACACCGGGGGATAGTTGAAGAGGCGCGCATGCGCTTCGCTTGCCGAAGAATTTGGTCGCGGAAGTTGCCGGCCGTAAGCCGCGCCGATTGTCGGATCGGAGAATGCTGCAACGATGCTACGGAAGGATTCTGTGCCGTGCAGAACCGCGTCCTGCGTGAGATAGATCAGAACGTCCGCGCGCTGTACGCGCAGTGTCGCGGCCTGGCGCGTGCCGCCATGATTGAACTCGCTGCGAGCGATTTCGATTACGGTAAATCCGGCGGCGCGAGCGCGATCCGCAGTACCGTCTGCCGACGATGAGTCAATGACGATGATCTCGTCGGGCGCCAGGCTTTGCTGCAGGATGCCGCTGAGAAGCGCCTCCCAAACCGGAGCCGCATTCAATGTCGGAATGATGAGTGCAACATGCATAGATAGAAAAGGCGAACCGTTGATGAGTTCCGGTTCGCCTTGAGGAAATTGTCGAATGTTTTCGCCCCAATGGGCGCGCGGCGCTTACGGACTACAGGGCGTGAAGAATATGCGCCATCAACAAATCGATGCGCACTTTGATGAGCTCCAGTAAATCGTGCCGCCGGCTGGCGTTCCGCGAATGCCTGCGGTAATACACTTGCGGCTCCTGGATGAACACCGTCTTACCGCCCAGGGCCTCGTTGCGGGTTCCAATCCAGACATCATGCAGAAACAGTTTGCTTCGCGGGAAGGGAAGAATGCGGCCGAGAAACGAAGCTCGAATCGCCATTGCCGAACCCTGATAGTGATTCTTAACAATGTTGCGCCAGAACCCGGGGACGAATTTGCCGTAACGATTCACGCGAGCATCGGGCATGCGAACGCCTCGCTCATCAATCAGCGCGACTCTGCTTGCCACGATTTGCGACTCAGGATGGTTCTCGAATTCTTTGAGAACTCTGTCAACTTTCGTCGGAGCCCACAGATCGTCATCGTCGCACAGGAACAGGATGTCTCCTGTGGCGCAGCGGAGCGCCTGCTCAAACGTGGCGACAACGCCCTCGTTTCTGCCGTGCACGTAAAGGCGAATGCGCGTATCGCGAAATTTAGCGATCCGCGCGACCGTGTCATCCTGCGAGCCGTCGTCGATGATCACGATCTCGTCATCGTGAGCGAGCTGGGGAAGAATTGAATTGAGCTGCGCCTCAACGAACTTTGCTCCGTTGAATGCGGCCATGCAGATTGAGACTTTGGGCCGCGCTTTAGTCACCCCGGCGAATGTCGGGTCCGGCAGATGCTTCTGCTCCAGCGACTCCCACCATCTCCGCAATCGAGTCTTCCTCGATCGAAAGATTCGGAAGAAAAGAAAATCCCGTGTTATGCGCCGCAGCTCGATGCGGTCGCCGCGCATCCGATGCCGTACGATCCGCAGGGCGAGCCGTGCTGTCCGCTCGCAGCCGGCGAGCCAGTTCATGTGCGAATCCCAGAACGCCGTCTCCGTTTGCAGTCCTCGGCGGTAACGCGCGTCGTTCATGAGACGGTCCATGTCGATCATGGAAAACTCATGTTGAAGTTGAATGTTGCCCTCGATGTAAACGCGTTTTCCGTGTTGATGAAGATTGTGAAACATGACGATGTCGCTGTGGTCGAGCGGAAAGCGCAGATCGTACCCGCCAATTTGCCGGAGTGCATCCACCCGGAGCATGGCGCCGGAGTTGAAAGCGGAGACCAGTTCGTCCGGGGCGCCGCGAAACCCTGTACGGTACCACTGTGGAATCGCATCAAGCGCGAAGCGATGGGGGGAGAGCCGCTTACGGCCGATTGCGATTTGAGGAACAATCGCGCCGATGTCTGGATGAGAGCTGCAGGGGTTCGCTGCGGAAGCCATGCGGATTAAGTAGTCTCGCGGGAGTGTCGTGTCCTGGTCGAGCGTGATAAGCCACTCTGATCCGTTGCGGGCGGCGACCTCAAGCGCCTGATTGTAGGCAAATGCGAGGCCGAGATTTCGTGGGTCGTGATGATACGTCACTTCATTCGGGAGTTGCGCAGGCAAGTGTGGCGACGGACTGTTGTCCCAAAGGACGATCGGAACATCGGCCTCGTGTGCGGGCAGATTCTTGCGCGCTTCGACCAGACTGCGGAATGAGGGCGATTCATCCGACGCCATGCCGTACAGCACGATCACCGCGGTCGCTCGTAACTGCCCGTGATGATTGCCGGTAATAGGTTTAAGGAATTCCATCCGCGCGATCGCTCTTGGAGTCACGTTTCCCATTGCAAGCAGCGCTTTTGAACGAATGCCTGAAGACCGACCTGGATGACGATGGAGAGCAGAAAGAAGAAGTCGGAAAAGAAGAGCAACGATATGGAAGTGAGAAAGATGGCGAGGATCAGGATATGCCGAGGATAAGACCGCGCAACCAGCCAGCCGCAGCCGATGCCGATGAAAAGATTCGCGAAATAGATGCCGAGATACGAAAAGTCGAGCGCGTAGGTCTGCAAATACGTGCTTGCGCCGTCAATGATGTTCATGCCGCTGTAGACATCGGCGTATGGGTCGGCAGGCGCCAAAAACGAAGGGAGAAGGGGATACAGGAATGCGAGCGTCGGACCGTAAGATGGACCGTGAGCTACCGTCCAGCACAAATTGGAAAATGGGATCGAAATGTAGGAGACAACCCAGAGAAACGCGGTCGGCCAGTCAATGTATTTGTCGCGGATCTGGAGAAACTCGATGAAGATGTCGTGGGCCGTGCGGAGATCGCCTATGATCGTCATGCCGGCGATGGCGACAGCGAAGGCTCCAAGGAAAAGCAGATATTGCTTCTTCCTGCCCATGCTCGACCGGAGTGAATAGAGGAAGAACATTTGGAGGAACGTGAGGAGCAGGACCCCGCGAGCGACATAGAGGCCAAGCCAGCCAAACCCGAAGGCGATGAAAAGATATCTGCGGAACCTCGATGTGTCGAGCGTTGCGTTGACGGAAACGCAGGTAAGTAAGGGGAAAAGGACCTGCTTGAGCCTGCCATACGTGAGATAGGTGGTGGGATCGCCAATTGCCGGTGGCGGGCCAGAAGTGAACCAATTGAGCCCGATCAACGCCAGCGCCAGGATGCAAAAGAGCAGATTCAGTCGCCAGAGAACGGTAACGTCGAGGACATACCAAGTCGATTTGATCTTCGGTCCCTCTCGCTCAAGCACCGCCGTACATGCAAAGAAGCCGAGAAGCAACGAGCTCGCAGAAATAAGGAAGATCAGGACTGGAGTTCCGAGATAGGGATAGATTACATAGGAGACGTGGAAGGTGAGGGAAAGGAGCATCACCAGCCACACTGCTAGAAACAATGCAATTGGATTGCAATAAACGGGAAGTTCGTGCCGCGGCCTGAATATGTCCCGAATGATGGTGTGACGCGCACGCAGTCCCAAGGGCGCCTGCCACGCACCCGCCACGATAGACGAGTGGCCGTTTAGAACAGAGCCCGGGTTAGATGCAAAAGGGAAGTCGCCCATCGCGTTCCAAGAGAAGATCGGGAAGATGCCGTGCTGAAATCACGCGGCGTAACCCCACGATTTCCGCTTTGAGAAAAAAATCGTCGTGGCTGAGGCGGTTCCGCAGACGCCGAGCACAATGAATGAGGCGACAGCCACGCCAAGTGTGCCTGATGTTTTAGCGAAGAAGGTGACACCTGCTGTAGTTGCAGCCGCAATCAAAATCGACTGCAGAAGAAACGGCTCGCACTTGTGCGCTCGCAGATAAAGTGCTTCGCTCTGGACGATGTGGCTTCCGATGGCCGTCAGCAGGAGAAACAAAAACACTGGCCAGGAAACAATCCGGTGGCCAAGCCTTGGAACGACCCAGGGAATCGCAAGCACGGCGGACAGCACCAAAGCCGATGCAGCAGACAAGAGAAACAGCGACTGCCGGAATGCACGAAAGAAGAGCGCGTCAAGCCCAGTGCTGTCGCTCTTTGCAATCAGGCTGCCGAACGGTGCAGCCTTGGTCGTCATCCACACCAGCATTATGGCGCTCATCTGCGTGACGATGTTCATCGACAATCCCATGCGCCCCGCTTCAGCCGGTCCGCGAAAAGCGAAGATGACAGGAGTGAAGAGTTGGAAGACGAAATAGTCGCAGAGCCAGCTCACGGCAATCTTCCATTGGAATGGCCAGACTTCACTGCCCCAGGAGATTCCCAGGTTTTGGGCGCGCATGCGCAGAAGAGGCCAGAGCAACCGCCGTCGCGACCAAAGCAATGCTCCCGCAACCGCAGCCTGGCCGAAGAGTACCAGCGCCGGAGCGTAAAGGCCGTGGTGCGAGATCATCGCTGTCCACGCGGCGAGTGCGCTGGCCACTGATTGAAAAAAGCGAGTGCGGGCCACCGTGGTGACTTGCCCGCACCCCTCCAAAAATGAGAGTACAGGTCCAAATGCAAAACTGGTCATGCACGCCAGGACCGTCATGCGCAGCGGCCAGATCCATAAGCCGGGATGCTCTGGAATCTGGTGCAGACTGAAAAACCGCATGCCTCCGGCAAGAAGCGCGGCGCCCATCAGCAGGCATGCAACGGTGTACCAACGAACGGTGCGCTGCAAGAGAGAAGCCAGGCGGATGTGTGCAACGGGATCGCCGGAGATGGCGCCGTCGGAGTGAAATTGGAGACTGACTCGTTCGTGGGCCGCAACCTGAAGTATGACGAATGAGAATCCAAGCTCGAAAACGCTTTGCAGCGCGACAACGCTCCACAGTGCGTAGTAGTAGCCCTGCATGGGCAGCGTGAGGACATGAAGGATCAGGAGCACATTCACAACGCTGCCGAGCCCCTGGACGGCGCGACCGAATACAGTGAAGCCGACGGCGCGGTCGAGACCGATCGCGTGCGCCATGCGTCGGAGCACGCGACGTATAGCAACCGACGGTGTCTCGATTGCCGGCGATGAAGGGCTTGTTTCAGTCGGTACCATTTACGGGCCTTGAGTGTGGTATAGGTGCCAGAATCACCGGTTGATGGCGTCGTGAAGATTAAAATCATCTTCAGACGAGCGCACCGATTCGTCTGCGGAAGGCCCGTGGGCGCTGCTTCGATCATGCGCCGTCGCGGCCTCCGCATGCTGCCAGACCGCTTGCCGCAATTGTGCGAGCTGCGCTGCTTCCACCGGATTCGCCCGCATCCTTGCCACACGGACCTCAAGAAGCGCGAGCATCACTGCGAACGAAAGGCCAAATGCCGCCGCTCCGAGCGTGATCAAGATACGTTTGGGAAACGACCTTCGCTCGGGAACGAGTGCCGGGTTGACGATCTGGAGAAAACCACCCTCCTTGGCTTCGTCAATCTTTGCGACTTCGAGCTGTTTGGCAAGAAACTCGAAAATTGCTTCGTTGTACTTCACGTCGCGCAGCTTGCGCGCGTATTCGAGCGCGGCTTCAGGCACATTCCCCTTCGATAAAAACAGATCATCTGACGAAGAACCATTCGAGCCTACGAGCTGGTTAAACTGCGTGCGCAGGCCTTCCAACTCCCGCTCCTGCTCCTGCAAGTCGGGGTTCCCTTCACCGGCGTAAGCCTGCATAGCCTGGATCTGCACTTCCTTGGCGACCATCTGCGCGCGCAGGGTTGCGGCGGATGTAATGAGTGCGCGAGCCTGGCTGTCGATCTGCACAAATCCAGTCGAGAGCTGGGTCTGCTTCAGGGCCTCTTCTGCATTGGCCAGGTCTTCCTTGGTCTTGTCGAGCTGCTGCTCAAATACCACGCGGCGTTGCGCCGCCTCTGTGATGGCCAGGTGCTGAGAAAGAGTCCGGAGAATTTCGATATAACCGTTAGCGATCTGAGCGGCCCGCGCAGGATCGTGATCTTCAAATGAGAGACGAATCAAGCCGTCCTTCTTCGATCCATCAATTGTCGTGCGCCACTCGAGTGTTTTGCGCGCATCGTAGTAGTACTTGTTGTGATACTCCTGCATTAGTCCACACTTCTGGATTACGGCGTCCTCAACCGATTCGCTTTTCATCATAGAAACGTACATCTCTTCCGTATTCTTGGAGCCGAGTGCGCCGCTGGCCAGACTCGCGAGCGAACTCAAGCCGCCGAGATCGCCAAGCGCCGAACTGAGGGATGAACTTTGTTGTGGCGGGAGGATGACAATGGTCGCGGTATATTCCGCAGGAACAATGAATGCAACAGCGCATGTGACCGCGGCGAACGCCATAGTCGTCCAGAAAATGAATTTCTTTCGGCGAGCAAGGATGACCAGGATCGCGAGAAACGTCGAACCCTGCTGCGCCGGTTGACTTCCGGTAATGATCGTTGACCGCGGTGGCTCGAAATCGTGCGCCGTCAGCGCTGGAATATGGTTCTTCATGCGCAGGTATTCACTTCAGAATTTCAATTGCAGCCGCGCCAAGGGCGAACTGGGAGAAGACCGTCGACCAGTCGGTGAGCCCGCGCAGGAAAGTGGCTTTATTGATCGCCGTGGGGACAACGATGGTGTCGCCGGGATAGATCGGCTGCCGGTCGAATTCGTCGCCCTCCAAGAGAGTGTGCGAAAGATACTGCTTACTCACGACAGAGCCATCGGCGCGGATGATGAAAATCTGACGCCGATCCGCATTGCGGTTTGGCCCTCCCGACGTCTTCAGGTAGCTGGCAACATCGTGATGCGCAAGATAGACGAATGAATTCGGGTCGTACACTGAGCCAACGATGCCGACAGTCGACGGAATCGGAGGCACAACGAAGCGGTCGCCATCCTCAAGAGGAAGATCGGGCAAGGAGTCAACGGTGGGATGCAGTGGGTTAATGTGCAACACGACGCGGCCTGTCGCACGTACTTCGCGGAGCCGATTGACGAGTTCTCGTTGGCTGGCTTCAGACGCGTTGGCGGCCGCCGCTTGCTGTGGGTTTACCACAGAGGCTGCCAGATTCGATCCCGATATCTGGATCTGATAGGAGAGCGCAGCGACATACTCATCGAGGCGCTGTTGCTGCTCAAGCCGTGTGCTCTCGCGCGTGAATTGCGATCCGTAAAGATAGGCCTGGTCCGTCAGTCCTCCGGCGCGAATCACAAGCTGGCGCAGAGTTTCGCCCGGGAGCACGCTATACACGCCGGCGTGGACAAATTCGCCTTCGAGCCGAACGTACTTTGTTTGCTGCACGCGCGGAACACGAATATCCGCGTCGGAGAAAACAGTGATGACATCTCCAGGTTCAAGATCCAGGTCGGCGCTTTCGTCATGCTGAAGAACGACCGCACCGAGGTTGAACGGAATCAACCTTGGTTGAAGCGTCTGCGGATCGACACGCTCGACGACGGCATAGCTCCAATCAATGTCCGGCGTTGTGCGAACGACCTGGGTCTCGATCGGGAAATGTGGAGTGGTCACGAGACGCGGACCGACACCAAGAGTTTCTGGAGTGTTGGCCGCGGTAGATGCCTGGACCACCTGCCCAGCGTTCGATGAGGAACTTTTGTCGTTGGAAGCGGCCAGCGGTTCGTATTGAGCGTGAGGGCTGCTTGCCGATTGTGAGTCAGCCGGAACGCCCTGCGTCAGTTGCGGAAAGAGCCCGCTCGACAACGCCTGCGCATCTTGCGGAGCCACCGCGGTCCGCTGGGCAGTTTGTCCAGCTTGTTGTTCACCGGAAGAAATCCTCGCCGCGGCAGGTGGAAGCAAGGGCTGAAAGTCGGCTACAGGAAGTCCGAGTTGCTCTCGGCGCAACCAGTAATCGTGGGTGAGCAGCGCCTGCTGGTCTGGAATCAAGTCACGGATGCGCATGCCGGCGCGCCACGCAAAGCGGCCCGGCTCGGCGACATTGCCGCGCAGGGTAACGGTCTTGGCAAAACTCGGCGCCCGCGCGCGAACGCGGATCAAGTCGCCGTTGACAAGGGCAAGACCAAGGCCGGCGCTATCCATCGTAACGTCCATTGCCGCGCGCGAACTGTTGCCGTCAGATTGATTCTCGGTGCGCTCAATCTCGAGAGATGAACGGTCTGCTACAGAAGAGACGCCTCCAGCAAGCGCCAGGGCCTGCGCAACAGTCTCCTTGCCACGCAGTTCATAGATTGCGGGGACTTGCACGCTGCCGACGACTGCAACTCGCGGGCCGGCAGGAGGGAAGTAGATAACATCGCCCGTCTCGAGCGGCACGTCCTTCGACTTGTCGCCGCGCAACAAAAGATCGTAGAGGTCGAAGTCGCTGACGAGCGTGGCTCCGCGTCGCAGCTCAATGTGACGTAACGATCCTGCGATTCTCGGGCCGCCGCACGCGAAGACGGCATTCACCAGCGTACTGAGCGAGCTGATGGTGTAGCTGCCGGGGCGCTGCACCTCACCGGTCAGGAAGATCTGAATGGAACGAAGCTGGCCGAGGTTCACGTTCAGCTCAAAGTTGCGGAAGACATACGCATAATGTGATTTGAGGAAATCCTGCAGCTGAGCGAAGGGTAATCCTGCAACGTGAACCTCGCCAACCTGAGGAATAAAGATCGACCCTGAGCGATCGACTGTAAGGTGAAGGTTCTGGCTGATCTGTCCCCAGGTGCGAATCAGGATCTCGTCGCCGGGGCCGATTGTGTAATCGGGTCCGACGGGGATTCGCTCAACCGGAGCAAACGTGTCAGGAACTTCAGTGAAGAGATCCGCACCGTAGATGGGAACGATGTGGCCGACCGATCCAGCGACAAGGATCTGGAATTCAGTGAGCGGTTGCGGCTTCGCCGGGATTCGCCGAACTTCCTGATTGGAGCGAAGGTTCTCTGACTCGCCCGCATCGTCGCGATAGACGTATGGACTATTCCGGCCCGCAGAACCAAGGCCGCCAAGCCCCGGGTAGGCAGACCCCAGACCGAGACCCCCAAGGCCCGTGGACTGAATGTCCATTGAGCCGCTGGAAAGGCAATCCGGCGACTCGCCATTCGACGCCAGGGAACAGTTATCGGTGGTCGATCCGGAAGATGGGCTGCCGGACCCAAGAGGCGAGGCCGCCTGGGCGAGCAGGTTGGCTGTGGTAATAGCAAGAGCAATTGTGAGGGCAAAGAAAATTCGTGCAGTCATTCTCTTGGTTGTTTGTTGTATCTTTTGAGCGGCATTTCTTTTCTGAATCATTCAATCGGGCGATAGAGCACTTAGCACAGTTCTTTCGCAAACCGTCTAATAAGCGCCGCGCATCGTGACGACAGCAGGAATCGTGCGCGCCAGGATTGCAAGGTCAAGAAGACAGCTCCACTGGCTTGCGTACTCTTTGTCAAACAAAATGCGCCTGTCATAGTCAACGTCGCTGCGCCCGGAAACCTGCCACAGTCCCGTGATGCCGGGGCAGAAGAGATCGTAATACGGCAGGTTGCTGCCGTAGAGATGCCGCTCCGCTTCCACGATTGGCCGCGGGCCTACAAGCGACATGTCACCGAGGAAGACGTTCCAGAGCTGAGGCAGTTCATCCAGACTCATCCGGCGCAGAACGCGGCCAACCGGAGTAATCCGCTCGTCGTGCGCTCTCTTACCGAGACGACTCGCTCCGGGATGCGCCCGCTGAGCAGTGCTGATCTCAAGCACTTTTAATGGCGGCCGGGACGTGTACATGGAACGGAACTTGAAGATGCGGAAGGGAACGCGAAACCGTCCCACACGTTCTTCACAATAAAAAACCGGGCCGGGCGAGCTCAGCGCAACCAGCAGCGCAAGGGCTAATCCCAGAGGGAAGAGAATGATGAGGAGGATGAGAGAGAGAGAGACATCCAGTGCGCGCTTCAAAAATCGATAACGGAATGAATATGCCCTTTGCATAGCCGAGGCAAGACTGCCGGGAGCCGACCTCCACGGGTAGATGATTGCACTGTGTTGAACAAGGGTGAACTCTCCATATTCAATTTCGGGTGCATTGGATTCCTCGACGCGTGCTGCGTTGCTTCCATTCATATATATATGGTCCTCATTCCTAAAATGTGTAATGAGTCAAATGCTCGAACAATATGCTCAAAGGGATTGACTTCAATCCGGCGCGCGACGCTCGAACGCATCAGGCCGCACCCATCAGGATCGACTGAGGGTGAGCCCCATTTTCTGATTTCGGTTTACTCCGTGCCTGCCTCGCAATCCGTCCGAATTGGAATCGATCGGTTCCAAATCATCGGCATTCACTTCGACCGCGATGCTTTGCATGATCAGTTCGAGAGTGATGACGATGCGAAAGCTGTTCTTGCGCCTCACGACGATTCCTTCAATCCCGGCAAGCGCTCCAACGCGAATACGAACGCGCTGGCCGGTTGCCAGCATGGGATAAGGCTCAACGCGCAGAGGATCGAGCGCAGCGCGGAGAGTTTCGATTTCAAACTCCGGTAAGGGCGTCGGTTGCGACCCCGACCTTCCCACAACCCACAACACTCCGGGCACTTCAAGAACGGGGACTCGCTGGTCGCGCCCGATTCGGACAAAAACGTACCCTGGAAACAGGGGTAGACTCAAAACCACTCGCGAGCCGTCTTTCCAGCGGCGTTGCGAGCTATACAGGGGCAGGTAATGCTCAATGGCCCTGTGCTCGAGGTGAGCGGCTACGCGCTTTTCGTGCCGACAAGTTGTATAAACGGCGAACCACTGTTTCATGGTTGGATCGCTTGGCGCCTCCACGAGCGCGGGGAGTAGTGATTGCAGTGGTTGGATTTCGGCCATAGCTTCGCCATCCTCACTTGGGTGGGGCATTTTTAACCTCGGACTGCAAGGGCACACAATCACTTGAGAGCCCGCTTTGAAGTTCGGGTTCGTGTGCGCGCTTCTCGCGCCGTCCATAGGCGCAAGCATTCACTTTTGGCAACAAGTCGTGCAGGGACTTGCACTTCTGAGGCGTTAACTGCGCGATCTATCGTTACGGTCTAGATTACTTTCTAATCCGCGCGAGATTTCTAGTGTACCGGGTCCGTTGTGGCAAACGGATTACTTCCGGCCGGACGACCATTTGACCATCGCCACAACAGAACAGACGCAGAATTCCCCGATAAAGTTATCTGTGCCTCGGACCAAAACGAACACTCAAAAGCGAAAGTTCGGCTTGAGTTCGCACTGGTACACTGCTGATTTTTCAGCGTTCGCACCGTCCCTAACCGAACATGTTGCCCAGCTCAGATAGAGATCGGGGCCCAATGGAAAGACGATCTCGGCACCGTTTAGCTCGGCCAAAAGGCTCACGCCCTCTGCCGTGGGCGGCACGGTGAAACTGAAGCCACTTCCAAAGACGACCGGGTAGGATTCGCGCAAATTCGAGAAGCTGCTGGTATGGAAAACCTCCGCTTGAACCAGGAAAGTTGCGGTATCCGACCAATCGATTGCCGAGGCAGAGATCGTGCGGCCGCCGTTGACAAACCCACTCGAATCAATCTTTGTAAAGGGGCAAGGGCCTGCGATGCACGAGGCTCTGGCGTCGCGGAACTCGTTTCCGTCGCCGGCATCCATTTCGATTGATCCTGAAGAGGCTTTCCAGTACCCGTCAGGAGAGCAGGGCCGCTGCCGGTGGCACGGAACGTTTCCACGATTCACCACTTCGAAGGTTTTCACGGAGCTCCCGACATTCTCTTCGTTTTCTGAGTTCACCGTGTATCGGACCCTGATGTTCGAGACGACTGTCGGAGTGCCCATTGCACCTGCGCTGGCGGGCGCAACCGCCGGCGACATGGCGGCAATCAAAAGGTCCCTGAGGGAAGAACGAAAGCGAATGGTGTCTTTGAGTTCCAGCGGCTTATAGTCTGGATTCGTGAAACTGACCGTCACCGTCTGACCCGGCAATACCGTTCCCGGAAACGCGACGCGGAAGTATCCCGATGAATCGGAATGAGTGCTAAGGCTTGAGTCTCCATAGCTTGCCGTCACAAGGACGCCGGAGATCGGCGATTCCTTGTTCACATCGGTATCGCGGCGAACGACCGCGCCTTGGATCACGGACCAGCGCGGCCTCCAATGCCGTATGCCGAGCACGAGAAGCACGGTTGCCGCTCCCGCTGCGGCAATAGTAATCCATACTGCAGTCTTCCTGCGGCCCATCCTATCCATCCTTTACATTGCTTTGACGCGAATTTTTGCTGATGCGCTGCATGGAATGTGTGAACCAACTGAGAAGTTTTGGCATCTAAGCGGCAAGTGAAGGCCTTCAAACTCAAATGAATGGCGCTTTTGCACTACGATTTGCTTCGCTGCACTCGAAGCCATGAACGGCCCGTCAAGAGAAGAAAACGCCAATCCGGTAAATCGCAAGAATACGCGGCGGGAGTTGCTGCGACAACTTTCGTGCGTTTCCCTCGGCCTGCCTCTCTTGCAAGCCATGTCCACATCCGGCCTCGCCGAGGGGGTCGGTCAACGTTCGGGTCCAAGGCAGGAATCCCCGGCCGAGCCTCCGCTGCCGGCTCCCATTTCTCAACTGGAGGACCAGTTCCTCGACGCCCTGGAGCAGGCCAACTTTCTCTTCTTCTGGGAGCAGGCAAATCCGCTGACGGGCTTGATCAAGGATCGCTGCAATGTCCGCACCAAGGATGAGAGTCTCGCGGCAAGCATCGCGTCCACCGGCTTCGGGCTCACTGCTATTTCTATCGCCGATCAGCGCGGATATATCAGCCACGCGGCAGCGCGGTTGCGGGTGGTGCAGACTCTCTCTTTTCTCTGGCATAAGCTGCCTACGCACCGCGGCTTCTTCTATCACTTCGCGAATCTCAACACCGGCGAAAGAATGTGGGACTCAGAAGTCTCTTCGGTCGATACCGCGATCCTGCTTTGCGGCGTTCTCACCTGCAGGCAGCATTTTCAGGACAAGGACATCGATCAACTGGCGCACGCCATCTTCGATCGGGTCGAGTGGACCTGGCTTTCAGAGGACACAAGCCTGTTATCGCACGGCTGGACTCCCGAGCTTGGATTCATTCCTTCTCGGTGGGACTTCTACAGCGAACTCATGATGATGTATCTGCTCGGCATGGGATCCGCATCGCATCCGCTCCCCAAAGATGTGTGGCTCGCATGGAAACGGACGATTTTCGAGTACGACGGACTCCGTTATATAGGATCGTTTGCGCCGCTCTTTGTGCACCAGTATTCGCAGGCTTGGTTTGACTTTCGCCGCAAGCGCGACCACTACGCCGACTATTTTCAGAATTCAGTGATCGCCACCGACGTGCACCGGCGCTTTTGCGTAGAGCTGAATCCT
The DNA here is from genome assembly GCA_963834565.1 of uncultured Acidobacteriaceae bacterium. GTDB lineage: Bacteria > Acidobacteriota > Terriglobia > Terriglobales > Acidobacteriaceae > Telmatobacter. The sequence goes on from CAWICF010000002.1 coordinate 83,067, forward strand.
CAGTTCCCCGACTACAGCGATGCGCTATGGGGAATTACAGCGTCCGATTCCGCGCGGGGTTACGTGGTGTGGGGCGGCCCGCCGGCAATGGGACCAATTGACGGCACGGTTGTGCCAGCCGCAGCCGGCGGCTCGTTGCCTTTTCTTCCCGCGGAAACCATGCGCGTTCTTCGCACCGTTCGCGACCATTATCCAAACGCGTGGTGCCGTTACGGATTTGTCGATGCCTTCAATCCCCTCACCAACTGGTACGATACCGATGTGATCGGGATCGACACCGGAATCACCATGCTGATGGCCGAAAATCTGCGCTCCGGGTTCGTGTGGAACACCTTCATGAAGAATCCTGAGGCGCAGCTCGGCATGGCAAGTGCAGGGTTTAAGCCTGATACCGGGCAGGCGACTTGAATCGAGCGCCGCAACATCGGCGATCACCATTCCAGCCGCCGCCGCGAGGACAAAACAACACTATGTTACTGGCCTGCATCTTATTAGGAATAAGGAACTAATAAGCAGCCGCCACCGACAAGTACTTCCTTTCGTTACTCAGTCCCTGAGAACCTTGGTTTCAGAATCGGGCGCGCATTGCATTCCTTCGTGCTAAGCAATGCACGGAGCGGAGAGTCCTACCCAGGGGAAGCGATGTCTTTAGCCAACGGGACACTCAAGACGGACGGAGAATCGCAAACTCCGCAAGAGGAGCGCCACGAAGGTCAACGCAGCGCCTGGGGCGATCGCGTGCGTGCGCTCAAGAATGTTCCTCCGGTACTTCACTTTGTGTGGGAATCCGGGCCGGCCGTCGTCTTCGGGAACATCACAATTCGCGTCATTGTTGCGTTTCTTCCCGTCGGCATCGGCATCATCGTCCGGTACATCATCGATGGCGTCAACCGCATTCGGGTCCATCAGCCCTTGCCTCATGGATTCTGGTGGCTCGTAATTGCGGAGATGGGCCTGGCGGTTCTCATGGGACTCCTGTCGCGCGCCGTCGACTACTTCGACAACCTGCTCGCCGACCGTTACACGCATCACGTGAGCGTCGAGGTCATGCGCAAAGCAGCGGCTCTCGACGTCACGGTGTATGAGGACCCGGTATTCTACGACCGGCTGGAGCGCGCGCGTGTGCAGGCCACCGACCGGCTCGCGATGATCCAGCAAATGGGGCGCCTGATCCAGCAGACCGTCACCGCCATCGCATTCTCGGCCGTCCTCGTCGTCTACTCTCCATTTCTCCTACTGCTGCTTGTCGCGGGCATCATTCCAGCGTTTCTCGGCGAGAGCCACTTCGCCTTCCTCACCTACGCAAAGAATTTCCGCCAGACTCCAGTCCGGCGCCAGATGGACTATCTGCGCCAGGTGGGCGGCAGCAAAGAGGCTGCAAAGGAGCTCAAGCTTTTCAACCTGAGCGACTATCTCACCCAGCGGTTCACGTTGTTGTCGCAGCAGATTTACGAAGAGAACGTTGCGCTCAATCGCCGGCGGCTCTTCTGGGGCGCGTTGCTTTCGCTTCTTGGCCAGGTGGGCTACTACGGCGCCTATGCTTTCAGCATTCTTCGTACAATTGAGGGGCGCTACACTGTAGGCGATCTCACCCTCATTACTGCCGCGATTATGCAGGCCATGAGCAATATTCAGCAGGCATTTTCTACGGCATCCGGTGTCGCCGATCAGGCGCTCTTTCTTACTGATCTGCTCGCGTTCTTCGCCATGGAACCGGCGGTGAAGTCGAAGCCAAATGGACTGCCTGCGCCGCACCCCATCACGCGTGGCTTTGAGTTTCAGGACGTGTCCTTCGCGTATCCGGGAACCAGCCGGCGTGTGCTCGATCGCTTCAACTTCACGCTCCGGCCGGGCGAGCGCGTCGCGCTCATTGGAGAGAACGGCCAGGGCAAGACGACCGTCGTCAAACTCATCACGCGTCTCTACGATCCGACTGAGGGACGCATCCTGCTCGATGGTGTTGATCTGCACGAATATGATCTGGCCGGATTGCACGCGGAGATCGGAGTCATCTTCCAGGACTTCATGCGCTACGAAATGACGGCGCGCGAAAACATCGCTGTCGGCCGTGTCGAGGTGAACCACTCCGCGGAAGAGATCGACTACGCTGCGGAAAAAAGCCTGGCGAGCGGCGTTGTGAAAAGCCTTCCAGCCGGGTACAACCAGATGCTCGGCCGGCGATTTGTGGGGGGCGTGGATCTGTCTGGCGGCGAATGGCAGAAAATGGCACTCGCCCGCGCCTACCTTCGCGATGCGCAATTGCTCATTCTCGACGAGCCGACTGCGTCGCTCGATGCGCGCAGCGAATTCGAAGTCTTCGAACGCTTCGCCGAACTCACTTACGGCAAAATGGCGCTTCTGATATCGCACCGCTTTTCGACGGTGCGGATGGCCGACCGCATCGTCGTCCTCGAATCCGGCCGCCTGGTGGAAGAGGGCAGTCACGATCACCTTATGACGCTTGGCGGTCGTTACGCCGCGATGTTTGAAATGCAAGCTGCAAGTTATCGATAAGGGCTAGGGAAGCGGGAATTGATGAACGAAGAAAACGGCGCTCCTCAGGCGCAGGAGACGATTGACGCAGAGACGCTGGATCGACTGCACCGCGCTGCTGATGCGGCTGCCGCGTGGGAGGTGATTCCGCGTCCCCCTGCCGCGAGTCACTTCCCGAAGCGCGTACGCGCCGTGCGTGAAGTGCTCGCGCAACTTGAGGCCAATCTTGCACGGCAATCAGTGACGCAGGTGCCGAACGATCCGCAACTCCTCGCCCACCGCTCTGCGCTACTCGAACTCGGTGCCAGCCATCGCATGTTCCGGGCGGCCATCACCGCGGTCTCCGACAAGCCTCGCGAAATCGCCCAACTGCCACGTCTCGTGCCCGGGCCACGGCAGGATGAGCCGCGGATCGCTGCGATCGCTCGCGCCTACCTGCGCGCCGTCAACGGAACATTCTCGGCGCAGACATTCCGGGCTTTTATCCAGTTTGTGCAGGCACACGAACCGCTCAATGCTGACGAATTGTGGAGCATCGGCGCATTTCTCAGGTTTTCGTTGCTCGAGCTTCTTCTGGTAGAGGCGCGCGCTTTGCTCCGCGCCCCCGGCTCATCGTCTGTCCCTCAACTGATGGCGCACATCAAAAGTCTTCGATCCATCACCCATGCAGACTGGGTTTTTCTGATCGAGCCGTTAATTTCTTTCGATGTACTTCTGCGGCAGGACCCGGCGGGCGTCTTTGCGCAAATGGACTTTGAGACGCGGGAATCGTATCGCAAGCGTATCGCGAGCGCTGCGCGACGTTCTGACTGCACCGAATGGCAAGTGGCGCAGGTCGCGCTCGAACTGGCAAGAAAGGGAAGGGAATTCCCGGCTTCAGACCCGCGCGTGCAGCGCAGGCGCGAACACGTCGGGTACTACCTCCTCGACCAGGGATTCTCCCAACTCGCCGCTCGCATTGGTTTTCATCCTTCGCTTGGCTGGCGGACGCGAGCATTTGTTCGCACCCACTCCGAGGACTTCTTCCTCACTGGAATCCAGATTCTGACATTGCTCTTCATCGCGGCGCCGCTCTTTCCCACGCTCGGCCGCGCTGGCGGACTTACCGGCTTGGCAGCGATCGTCATTCTCACCTTCATTCCTGCAACGCAGGATGCGGTGGAGATGATCAACAGCGCTATCACCGCGCTGTTCGATCCGGAACCATTGCCCAAACTCGATTTCAGCGCAGGTATTCCACAGGAGTGCGCCACGCTGGTTGCCGTTCCCACATTGCTGCTGAATGAAAAGCAAGTTCGCAAGCTGGTGAACGATCTCGAGGTCCGCTTCCTGGCGAACCGCGATCCCAATCTTCACTTCGCGCTGTTGACCGATCTTACCGACTCGGTGACCAGACCCCGCGAGAGGGACTCCCATCCGCTCATCGACCTCGCAGAACGTCTCATCAGCGATCTGAATGCGAAGTATCAATCATCCGGCGGCGACGTGTTTCTTCTGCTTCATCGCCATCGCGTTTACAACATGCGGCAGGGTGTCTGGATGGGGTGGGAGAGGAAGCGCGGCAAGCTGCTCGACCTGAACAAACTCCTCGCGCACGAATACGACGCGTTTCCCGTAAAGGCCGGCGCTGTTGGCGCACTCGACGGAGCTCGCTACGTTCTCACTGTCGATTCAGATACCCAGCTTCCACGCGGCGAGGCGGCCAGGATGGTCGGCGCCATCGCACATCCGCTGAACCAGGCAGTAATCGATCCAAAGCTTCGAGTGGTGACCACCGGTTTCGGCATCCTGCAGCCACGCATTGGTGTCGCGGTTCGATCCACGGCCCGTTCGCGTCTGGCGGCCATCTATTCCGGCCAGGGCGGCTTCGACCTCTACACGCGAGCCATCTCTGACGCCTACCAGGATCTCTTCGGCGAGGGTATCTTCACGGGCAAGGGGATTTACGAAGTTGCAACGTTGCATGCCGTGCTCGATCGCAGGTTCCCACGCAACGCGTTGCTGAGCCACGATCTTATCGAGGGCGCGTATGCCCGAGCCGGTCTGGCAACCGACATCGAGCTCGTCGATGACTATCCGTCGCACTACAGCGCCTATATTCGCCGCAAACACCGCTGGGTGCGCGGCGACTGGCAAATCGCCCAGTGGATGTTCTCGCGGGTCCCCGACGAGACTGGCCGTTGGGTAACGAATCCCATCTCGAGCATCTCGCGCTGGAAGATCTTAGATAATCTCCGCCGGTCGCTGGTCGATCCGACGCTGTTCGTGCTTTTTATTGCGGGATGGATTCGACTGCCTGGCGGGCCGCTTTATTGGACCAGCGTTTCGCTCCTCATGTTGTTTTTCCCAGCTGTGGTGCAGTTTTCCTTCGGGCTCGGCCGCGCCTTTTCGAGTGGACGCAGAGGGCAGGTAGGCGAGGCGCTGACGGGTCTCGGTCAAGCCCTCCTCATTTCGATTCTCCGGCTTGCCTTTCTGCCGCACGAAACGCTGCTTGCCATCGATGCCATCGTGCGTTCGCTGGTTCGGCGATTTATTACGGGCGAACGATTGCTCGAGTGGGAGACAGCGGCCCAGGCTGAACTGCAATCGTCCTCGCGAAACCCTGTCGATCGTTATCTTGCCGCCACTGCGCTGGTTGCGGTTGGAGTGGGCGCGCTTGTCTTGGAGTTTGCCCAGCAGGATTGGGCCATTCTTTGCGCACTGCCGATTCTCGCGTTCTGGGCGCTTGCCGATCCCATAACGAAGTGGCTCAACCGTCCCCCTCGCGAACTGAGCCGCCTCGCGGTTACCGACGAGGATTTCTTGCGATCGCACGCGCTGCACATTTGGCGTTATTTTTATGAATTCAGTTCAGCCCGCCACAATTACCTCATCCCGGACAATGTAATGGAGGAAGGGCTTCGCGAAGCTGCGCGCGTCTCACCGACGAATATCGGTTTGCTGCTCAATACCCGGCAGGCCGCCTGCGAATTGGGTTTCCTTACGCCCCCTGAGTTTGCGGCGCTCACCAGTCTCACATTCTCCACAATCGAGAAGATGGAAAGGTATCGCGGCCATCTCTACAACTGGTACGACACTGAAACACTGCGTCCACTTGACCCGTCGCCGTTCGTCTCCTCCGTCGACAGCGGGAACCTTGTTGCATCGCTTTACACATTGCATTCCGGCACGCGCGCGCTTGCCAACCGACCTCTTTTGTCCCCGGAGCTTTTTGACGGCCTCCGTGCGCACATTCGCGTGTTACTCACCGATAAGCATCTCGCGTCGGCCGTTTCCCGGATCTCGCTGCCCGGTCCGTCTGCAGATCTGGCGGCGTGGATCGCATGGCTGCCAGCTGCACAAGCAGCTCTTGCTTCGGCCGCTGCTTCGCCCGTCGTCAGGCCGCAGAATGCCTGGTGGATCCGGGAAACATTGCACCGCGTCAACGCTCTGCTCAACCTGCTCCAAGGCTACATCCCCTGGGTCATGCCCGAGTTTGAGCCGCTGCGCGCCGTACGCCAACTCGGCCTCGATAAGAACTCTGCCGAGCTCAACTGCATGGAGGCTCTCCCCTTTGCCGGGCGTCTGCAGTTCACGATGGCAACATCATTTCGCGCTTTGGGGAGCGACGAATCCATTGCCGACGCGGCCGAGCGTCTCCTTAGTCTACTTCCCGCCGCAATAAAAAACCTGCGCACTCTCGTCTCTGATCTGCAAAACATCGAGCAGGATGCCGAACGCCTGGCGCATGAGATGGAGTTTGCGTTCCTTGTCGATCCCTATCGGCAAATTCTTTCCATCGGGTTTGAAATGGGCGCTCACAAGCGGCATGACTCCTGCTACGACCTGGTCGCCTCCGAGGCGCGCATTGCGACGTTTCTGGCCATCGCTCGCGGCGACATCCCACAACAAAGCTGGCAGAAGCTGGGGCGCGACCACACCTACGCTTACGGGCGATTTCTTCTGCTCTCCTGGTCCGGCACCATGTTCGAGTACTTGATGCCTGCGCTCTGGATGCGCACGTATCCGGGCACAATGATTGCGCGTACGCAGGAAGCATGCGTTCAGGTGCAGCGTGCATTCGGGCGCAATCTCGGTATTCCATGGGGTGTCTCGGAGTCCGCTTCCTCGCGCAAGAACGATCGCGGCGATTACCACTATTTTGCCTATGGTATTCCGCGCATCGCGCTCTGGTTTGAGGCAACAGCCGGCCCTGTCGTCTCACCGTACTCCACGTTTCTCGCACTCACCGTCGATCCGCAACAGGCAATCCGCAACCTGCGGCGCATGGAATCGGCGGGTTGGGTCGGCCCTTATGGATTCTATGAGTCGGCCGACTATTCTGTGTCGTCGCGCGGTCCTGCACTGGCGCGCGAGTGGATGGCGCATCACCTCGGGATGTCATTGCTGGGAATTACGAATCTGTTGCGCGACAACATCGTGCAGCAATGGTTCCACGCGCATCCTATGATTCAGGCAACTGAAATGCTGCTGCAGGAGCTGCCAATCAACAAGTCTGTTCTGCGAGCCCAGTTGAAGGAACTCGTGCCGATCCAGAGCAATGCCAAGCCGCGCCCGTCGGTAGCCACAAGCGCGCTCAAGGCCGCACTTTGATCTGTACAGGAAGGATGGACGGCGCCCTGAGGAATCTTTCCGAGGCCGCTCCGAAATTGTGTCCGCGCGGGAACTGCACTTTCTATTCCATCTGATTTGCGGCGAGCGGCTGGCCAGCGCTGCGGCCTAACGGAATCAACCCTGATATTGCAGAGTCAATTCATTGAACCGCTAAAACGTGACCAAATGCTGCTTTGCGGCGTAGATTACGAGTGAGGTTCTGTCGCTGACTTCCAGTTTGCGGTAAATGGATGTGAGATGGTGCGAAACCGTCGCCAGACTGATGTGCAGCCGATCCGTGATCTCTTTGTTCCTGAGCCCTTCGCAGATTAATCCGACCACTTCGCGTTCACGAGTCGTGAGCGAAGCGATCCGAAGTTCGTCTTCATCCGGACCCTTCCGCCGCATCAGCGCCTGCTCCAGCACTCGCTCGGCAGCGCCCTGTTCCAACCAGACCCCGCCGTTTGTCACTTTTCTAATCGCCATGGGGATCTCTTGGACCGGCCACTCTCTCTGGAATACGCCCTTGGCCCCACAGCGCAAAGCGCCTTCCAGAAACCCGGAATCTTTGCGGCTTGTAACAACGATCACGCGGGTCTCATCAATCTCTGTAACCAGTTGCTCGAGAGCCCCGAGTTCTTCGGATAGAATCTCCGCGCTCACCAGCAGCACATCAGGCGAATAATTCCGGACAGCGGCGACGAGACGATCGGAATCCTCGCACTCTGCGAGAATGCGAATATCCGCCTCGTCTGCAACTGCGCTGCGAATTCCCGAAAGAGATAGTGGTTGATTATCTGCAATGACGACATCAATATCGGCCATACACCTCACCCTGCGTCCCGCCCTGAAATGTGAATCAGTCGAGGCCGGGTCTTATTGAAGTATTGTTTCCAAGGCTGTCCGGCTTAACCGGAATGCGAGCGTTTCGCGAAGACCAAAAGTCTCTTCAGGGAATGCACATGCGCCGCTTAGATCGCATCAAAGTAAATTTATGAGGGCAGTGCACTTCGATCCAGGCAATGCGCTTCCTGACTTACGCAGTGGAGCGCACCTTCTCATTGTCTGTTTAGACGCCCGAGGCCTCCAATTGGTTGGGTAACCACGGATGAACGCATGGATTGCGCACAAAACAATCGTGATGAACAGGCTCCTCTTTCTTGCGATCCTCATCACTGGTTCTGCTTTCGCACTGCTTGTTTTGCGGCCCAAAACTGTTGGCGCCTCGGCGAGTAGTTCGAAAGTTGTTGTGGAGCGGGCACAATCCGCGTTTGATTTCGTGAACAGCATCGGCGTCAACACCCATCTCAATTATTTCGACCGTACCTACGGAAACTTTCCTCTCCTCGAAAGAGAGTTGCGATCCATCGGCATCCGCCATCTTCGCGACGGCGCTCATCTACAAGATGCTGACTACAACCAACTCCTTTATGGCCGTTGGATCGAACTGGGCAAGCTCGGCATTCGATTCGATGTGGTCCTCGATCCGAGAAGCAATCTCGGCGCGCCCACGCCGCAACTGCTCGAGAAACTTGAAGATCTTTCGGGCCACACCATCGAGTCGTTTGAGGGCGCCAATGAACTCGATATCAGCAACATGTCCGGGTGGCCGGCGGTCGATCGGAGTTTTCAGCAGCAAATCTATAGTGCGGCAAAGTTACTTCCTGACGCTGGCACCATTCGCGTCATCGGACCGTCGTTGGCCTTCGCGGCGCACGGCGACGCGTTCGCCGGATCGTTAAGCGGCTTCGATGAAGGTAATCTTCATCCTTATCCGGCGGCAAAGATGCCCTCCGTGATCTTTCCGGAGCAGACCGACCTTGCACGGCAGGCCTTCGGGGACAAGCCGATCGTGATCACGGAGAGCGGCTACCACAACGCTCTCAATGACCACAGCGATCAGCCTGCCGTTTCAGAGGGTGCGGCTGCGAAGTACGTCCCCCGACTCTTTCTGGAGGATTTTTCTCGGGGTATCGTGCGAACCTATCTCTACGAACTTCTTGATGAAGCGCCGGATCCCGGACTCCGCAGCAACCAGATGCATTGGGGATTGATCCGCGCAGACGGAGCAGAGAAACCGGCCTTCGTTGCGACAAAACGGCTCATCAATGAGTTGAATGACACGAAAGAGCCGGCTTCTCCCGTGCAACTCGCCTGGTCCCTCAGCAGAGCGAGTCCTGTAGTTCACCACCTCTTGTTGCAAAAATCCGGAGGAGAATTGGATTTGGTCCTATGGCAGGAAGTCTCCAGTTACGACTTCAAGAATCAGAGAGAAATCGTTAATCCGCCGGTGCAAGCGCTGCTGACTCTTGGATCACGCGCAAGGGCAGTCAAACTCTTCGAGCCGGTTGTGCAGGACGAGCCTGTCAAAAGTTTTGTCGACACCGCAACAGTACCTCTCGAAATACCCGACCATCCCATCGTGGTGGCAATCAAGTTGAACTAGTGGCTTTCGGAACGCTGGCCCCTCTGCATCTTGGCCGCACTTGCGCGACAATTCAAATCTCAGAAAAGATAGTGTTCGTCCATCAACAGCAATCTGGCACGCGCTACCATGCGACCAATTCCGTTGGCACGCACCGCTACGAAACGGGTTCCCACGGTTCCACCGAAGCCTGCATAGTGCAAAACGCTACCCCGCGTTCCAATCCCTGAAAAATCAAAAATTAAGCCTTTGTTGGCTGCATGTTGAATCGCTTCCCACAACAGCAGGCTGGTAGCGCCATTGCCCGCCGTTCCGCTCCGAGTGCATGCAACGTAAAGCGAGGCTGTGCTGTCCCATGCACAAAAGTTGGCGGCGACAATCTCGTTCTGTCGGTTCTTCGCCGCGAGGATTCTGCCGCAATTCCTTTCAAGTGCGGCCCTGAGGACCCGCCGGGCCGCTGCAAGGTCGAGCGTATTCTCAAGTCGTCTCGAAGCCAGGTGGTTCTCGTAAGCGCGAGCAAACTCCTCCACGTCCTGAAGTTCGCTTACGACGAGCTGCTCCTGCGCGCGGCGTATGACGTTTCGTGTTTTATCTCTCAATTGCTGCCAAAGTGCGGAGACCGGTCCCGGCGCAATCTCGTGCGTGAACTGCGCATAGGTCTTGAATGATTCCTCCTGGAATGCAATCACGTCTGTTACTCCCCGATGACAGCGAAGGCATTGCCAGGATGATCGAGGGAGCTTGAGGATCAACTCGCGCGTAGTCTCCAGCCGGCGCAGGAAACGATTGCTGCAGCTGCCTTCACCTTCGTCGATCCCGGGCCCAAGAAAATGCGTGAGTGGCGGCGTCCAGATTCCCATCAGCCCTGAGCGCCTTCGCATGATAAAGGGAAGGCGGCCTATCGGCTTGCCACCGCTCGTTACCTCGACGACGGAATAGCCTCCCTGTGTGGCGGCATCGAGCCACCAGTCTTCGTGAAAAATTGTCGGGATGAGCTGCGATTGCGAAGGCTTGTTCCGTTCTGGGTTCCCGGCTGAGGCGGGACGATCGCTTGGCTTTTGAAAGGGAATGAGCAGCGCGGGACGGAGAGTCTCAGAAGAAGGTGCAGCTTGTGGTAGTACGAGTTTGAAAGTGCTCGATGTTTCTTCGTCGCGCTTTCCCTCTGTGCCGTCTTCCTGAAGTGCAGGTTTCATATGCAGCGATTCTCCTTGGGGTGGACACAATTTGCCGGCGTCGAGGAAAACGGCCGGAGACTTCTGCGTTCATCGCGCCTTCACCTTCCTTCGCAGCCCCAGAGAACCACGCCAAAAGCCGCGGAAACTTTCAGCGGCCGGTAGGAGAGCATTAAGCATGAGCCGATCATTTGGTCCATGCCACATCCGAAACTCCGCGCCACTTCTTTCTTTCCATCAGCTCGCGATAGATCTCGCCCACCTCGCGCGCCATCCGGTCGACGGTGAACTTGTCTATTCCATTCACTGCGCGTTGCCGCCAGGCCGTGCGTTCTTCATCGTCGCCGAGCATGTTGCACAATGCATGACCGAGCTCTGCCACATCCTGTGGCGGGACAAGCACGCCTGCCCTTCCGCCTTCAAGCGCTTCCGCAACTCCATCCGCATTTGTGGCCACAATAGCGCACCCAGCTGCGCGCGCTTCAATCAGCACTAATCCGAACGACTCGCGCCGGGCGGCCAGTACAAACACATCGGCGCTCAACATGTAGGCCTGCGGCTCTGCCTTGAAGCCCTCAAAGTGAATCCGTGCATTGTGCGGCGAGCGCGCCGCCAGATCTTCGAATCGCCGTCGCTCCGGTCCATCGCCTACTAAATATAGATGCGCATCCGGGAACGCACGTCCGACGTCTTCGAATGCTGCAATCAGCTCTTCGATTCCCTTGCGTCTGGTCATTCCGCAAACCGTCACAATCGACGGCCTTTCGAGCGTCACAGGTTCGATCTCATCCGATCTTGGCTGGCGCGGGCTGTTCAAGGTGCGATTCAGAACGACGCGAAACTTGTTCCTGGGAATTCCACGGGCCGCCATTGTGCCGGCGACGGATCGGCTTACGGCAATCGCGCAGTCGGCCAGTCCCATCACGACCGATTCACGATCGTGGACATTGTGCACATGCCCCACCAGCGCAAACTCCATAAAGCGCCGCCAGAACCACGCGAGCAGCAAGCCGGTTCGCATGTGGGCGTGCACAACATCGGGATGGAAGGCTAGCAATTGTTGATGAAATAGTCGCGCCGCGCGCAGAATCTGCATGGGCCGTCGCGACTGGTCAAGATGCAAGTGCAGAACGCCAGCGCTCTCAAGCAGCGGCTGGTAACCGCCGCCGGCAGAGACAACAGCCACAGCGTAGCCCTGTCGCGCCTGCTCCACGGCAAGATCCACCGCGGCATTCACAATGCCGTTGCCGCGGTCGGTCACGTCGTTCAGAATATGCAGGACTCGCAATGTATGCTCCTACGCAATCGCAAAATGCGCTTGCGACTCCCTATCGCGTTCGGGCGCCTCCGTAGCGATTTCCGCGCACTCCGCTGCAGCCAGGCTCATCGAAGCAAAGGTCCACACCATGAATCCCAGCACGCCCAGGAAGATGCTGTTCAAAAGCGCCTGTGCCATGAAGCCAATCAGGATTGCATGCGCCGACAAAACAAATGGATCGCTGCGGCCGGTTCGGAAAAGTTGCACGCCGAGCGTGCCGAGGCCCAGTCCGTAGATAAACGTGCCGATCCATCCAAGCGAATAAAGGAATTCGAGCAGAGTGCTGTCGTGCGGACCGATGATCGAGTCGTCTCCTTCGGTATTGTGCAGCGTGTCTGTGCTGCCCACTCCCTCGCCCCACGGTTCCTGCGCCAATACTCGCAGTGCTTGCTCGTGTCCCTCCACGCGCGAAGAAAAGCTTATATCCTGGCCGGGCTGAGTAAAGCTGGCGACGCGTTCCTCCACCAGATCTTTGATCCCAGGAATCTGTGCAAATCCAATCAAGAGACCAATGCACGCGACCGACGCAAGAGCCATTCGCATTCGCGCTCGCATTCCAAGCCGGAGCGCAAGGTAGAGGCAACCAACAGCAAAGCTCAGCCACGACGCTCGGCTCAAAGTCAGAACGAGACCGACGAAACCGCACGCCGATGCCGGTAACCGAAGCTTTCCTTTGAGATTGAACAGGACCAGCAGGCCGCAGGCCATGGCCGCCGCAAAGATCGCCGGCGCATTCATCGTGCTGAAGGCGCGTGCCTTCATCGGATCGACTTCGCCGAACGAATTCATTTGCACGTTCAGCATCCACATGCGATCCCAATCGGGAAGGAAAAAGAACTGATAGATACCGTATGTGCCGAGCAGCAGCAGCCCGTACAGAAACGACTTCTCGATGACGCGCCGGAATTCGGCATAGTGTTGACGGTTCTCGTAGATGAACAGCCCGAATACAATCGGCACAAACCAGTTCAGCAGCGCTCGCAGCACGTTGAACAGCGGCAGATACGTAAGTCCAAGGATCGTACCGTAGGCGATGGCAACCAGCGCACACACATAGGGGAGAGCCTTGCGATTTGTCAGGCATCGCAAGTTGGCCAGAAGCCACACGCCTGTCAAACTCGCTGCCAGGTAAGGCGCCAGTTCCACCGCGCTCGCCGGCGTCCACCCTCCCTGGAAGTCTGCCATACGTCCAAGAAACGGAGTGACGAACCACAACCAGAAAACGAGGCCAACATAGAGCGGCTTCGATCGCCAGAGCAGGAAACCTCCGACCGCAATGCTGAGAAGCGGAAAGGCCAGGCGCAAAATGCCTGCTTGGCCGCCAAGAATGCAGAGTGCAGGAATGCCGATGATCACCAGAATCGCGGCGACACACTGTATCTTGTATCCTGCGTTGGGTACTGCGTGCGCCGCTTGCAAGTCGTAAGTCTCGCTCACCGCATTCACAATGCACGCTCCAGTCGCCAACTCATCAAGCTGCTCCACAACAGCCGGATGTCATCGGCAGCCGGGACGAGTCTCGGCGGCTTCGTCTTCAGGAAAAATCGAAACGCGCAATAGACGAAGAGAAGCCTCGCGACAGTCGAAGTGAGAAGCGAAATCGCGGCTCCGTAAATTCCGAACCGGGGAATCAGCACAAGCATCAGTGGGATGCTCAGCGACAACCCCAGCGCCTGCAGCAGGGTCACTACGCCAGGCCGGTCAAGCGCCATAAACGCCTGTGCAAGCACGAAGGTCGCTCCGGAGAGCACCACCTCGACGACCAAAATGCGCAATGCTCCCGCTGCGGCCACATATTCGCTGCCATAGAGGATCCGCAAAAGTGTCGGTCCTGCCAGGCAAACCATGATCCCGCACAGAGCAGTCACCAGGCCGCTGATGCGCACCGAGTCTCCCGTCATCTCCACGACTTCCTGGGCCGGCCGCCCCGCGGCTTTCGGGAAGAGCACCATCACCACCGAGTTCTGGAACAGGTTGAGCATGCGCGAAAGGCTGAGCACAACGACATACGATCCCATGGCGCCCGGGCTTAAAAGACCGATGACCAGAACCTGGTCCACGTACAACGCCAACGTGCCGAGCACATCAATCCCGTACGACCGAATCCCGTATCCTAGAATCAGTTTCATCACAGCGGACTGCACTCGAGCCGGTTTCGAGCAGAAACGGCGCACGCGGTAAGCCATCAGCCAAAATGCGGGAAGCGATGCCGCGATGTACGCGATTCCCGCCGTATAAGGATTGAATTGCCGCAAGGCCAGAAACACGAGCAGACCAACGAGCGTTGCGAACGGCGTGAGTGTCTGGATTGCGTTCGAGGCGGAAAAGTCGTGAGACGCCTCCAACACCGCCCGCCCGGCCAATGTTAAAGAGCAGATGGGGACTGTGATGAGGAACCACTCCGCGGCGCGCACGATCGATGGAGAATATTGATGCAGAGCCAGAGGCAGTATGGCTGTCGCGATGCATGCGGCGACTAGCCCCAGAAGCGCCGCCATCAGGAATCCGTTGTAAACCAGCCGATCGCGTTCTTCCGGCCGATGACGCAGGAAGTAGATGAGGGAACTTGGTACGCCGAGCGTTGTGACGCTGGCGACGAGCAGGGGCCATAGAATCATGGCGGCCAGTTCGCCGCGGCCCCATGGCAGCAGCTCGCGTGCCGTCAAAATGCCGGTTCCGGCCTGCAGCGTCAGAATTACCGCCTTGCTGGTGATCGATTGCGTTACGGCGCGAAAGCCGTGTTGTGGGAGCGCTTCCTCGTGAAGTGCCGGCACGATCGATTCTGCCTGGGCTGCGCTCATCCGGCCCTCCGTCGCAGCAGGTACAGATTTCGCACCGCCGGCGACACTTGATACAGATAGTCGAACAGGCGTTCCTGAAATACTTGAATGTCATAACGCCGCGCATTCCTCCTGATTGCCGCTGAATCCCAGCTTTGCTGCTCCAAACGTTCAAGCCCTCCAATTAACGAGTCAACGGTCTGCTCGCCAAACAGTACACCGTTCATCCCGTCGATCACTGTCTCTGTTGCGCCGCCCGCCGCATAGGCCGCCACCGGCCTGCCCGCCGCGTTGATCTCCAGCGGAGCCATGCCGAAATCTTCTTCGCCCGGAAAGATCAATGCCCGGCAGCGGCTGGCAAGGCGGTCGACGGCGGCATCCGATTGCCGCCCGAGAAACCTCACGGTCGGCCCGGCCATCGCCTTCAGCCGCTCGCGTTCCGGCCCGTCCCCGACCACCAGCAGTCTGCGGCCGGTGCGCGTGCACGCTTCCACCGCCAGATCGATTCGCTTGTAGGCATTCAGGCGCGCAAGAATCAGGTAATAATCCTTTACCTCTCTGCTGATCCAAAAACGCGAAGTCACAATCGGTGGTTCGATGACTGTAGCATCCACGCCAAATGCATCCTTCAGCCGTTTTGCCACGATATGCGAGTTGGCGACGAAATAATCCGGCCGCCGGGCAGCGCGCATCTCCCAGTGCTTGAGCGCTTCCACCATGATTCGCAGTCCGGCTTTCACGGGCTGGCTGAAGTTTTCCCGCTTTACATATTCAGGGAATCGCCAAACCCAGCGCATGGGATTATGGCAGTAACAAACATGAACGCTGTCTTCGCCGCGCTTGACGCCCTTCGCATAGCCGCAACAACTGCTCACAATCAGGTCGTAGCTTTCCAGACGCGCCGACTCTACAGCGAACGGATACAGCAGGAAATAATGCCTGTAGAGTTTTCCCTTTGCAGGCAGCATCTGCATCCAGGTGGTCGTCGCGTCCAGTTCACGAAGGTACGGTGAAAGCCGCTCCGGCACAGTCATCGTGGTATGCAAGTCGGCTTCGGGAAGCGTCTGGTGGATCGCTTCAGTGACGCGTTCCGCACCGCCGTTTTGCGCGAGATAGTCCTGAAATAACGCGATTCTGGGCATTGGAGACAATCCTTTTCCAAGAGATTTCAGTTGCACGTGCTAATCGATTGCGCGCGTTCCAGTGTGCCGGCCTGTTCTGGAATCAGTTCTGCGTAAAACCTGTGCAGTTTGCTCCGAAATTCTTCGAGGGAAAACTGCGGACAGGTTTCGTTCAGTGCGCGCTGCGCCACACTCTGCAAGAGTGGCCCGTTTCTTGATAACCGAATCAGATGCTTGGCCAGGCCGGTCGTATCGCCGCTCTCGACGAGCCAGCCGTTCTGTGAATCCCGAACAATCTCAGGAATGCCGCCCACGCGCGCCGCAAGCACAGGAGTTCCGCTTGACATGGCCTCAATTAAAACCAGACCGAACGGCTCCTCGTGCGAATTGAGTACCAGCAGATCAGCGGCCTGCAGCGGCGCCGACACGTTGTGGACATGGCCGGCGAAATGCACGTTCCGCGATATTTCTGGCGCCGAAGACGCATGGCGCAGCAGGTTGAAGTAACTCTTTTCGTGCTCAAAGACCACGCTCCCCACGATGACGAGATGCATGT
The DNA here is from genome assembly GCA_963834565.1 of uncultured Acidobacteriaceae bacterium. Lineage (GTDB taxonomy): Bacteria > Acidobacteriota > Terriglobia > Terriglobales > Acidobacteriaceae > Telmatobacter. The sequence continues at coordinate 99,525 of CAWICF010000002.1, forward strand.
GCGGCGCCTGTTCATGGGCGATCGTGAAGGCATCAATTAATTCAAGCAGGCCCTTGCGCGCGCAGATCTGCCCGACAGCGCAGATCAGGAATGCGTCCTCGGGAATTCCAAACATACTTCGCAATTTCGGGCTGTCCGCGCTCTTCAGCGGAAACCGGCTCAGATCCGTTCCGTTGTGAATCGTTGAGATTCTGCCGTTGAATTTGAGCGGTCCGCGGAAGGCCCTGGCAGTTGAGTCGGAGACGGTGATGATGCGGTCCGGCCGCAGCAGGAGTGCGGCGACGCGGATGAGCGCACTGAACGCGTGCCTCGGTAGATTGTCGTGAATGTGCCACACCACGACACGGTCCGTTCCAAACGTCGCAACTGAAGCCACGATTCCGGCGCGCAGAGTGTTTGCATGCACGATGTCTGGGTCGAGTGAAGAAAGGGTTTTGCGCAGAGCAGCGACCGCTCTGGCCAGCGATCGCGCAGCCTTCCACAATTGACCCGGATGCAATGTGAATCGCGCATGTACCGGTGGCGATGGCACGCAGAGAACGCCTTGCTCCTGCAACAGGCGCGCCAGGTCTCCATCAGCCGGGCAAATCACGCATGGCTCATATGTGGCGCGGTCGAGCGTCCGCACCATATCGATGAGGACTTTCTCCGCGCCGCTGACTGAGCCGGTGTGATTCACGTATGCCACGCGCATGGGTCGAACCGCGGTCATGCCGCCCCCGTTCCCCTCAGAACAGCAGGAACTGTCATAGCGAGAATCTTCAGATCCATTTGCAGCGACCAGTTGTCGATGTAGTGAAGGTCGAGCTCGATCCAGCGATCGAAGTTCACGTTGCTGCGACCGCTGATCTGCCACAGGCAAGTCAGCCCGGGCTTTACGCTGAAGCGGCGCATCAGCCACGCCTCTGAAAATCGGCCTACATCGCGCAGATTCAGGGGACGCGGTCCTACGAGCGACATTTCACCCTTCAATACGTTGAACAGTTGTGGTAATTCGTCGATTGAAGTCCGGCGCAGGATGGCGCCCACCCTCGTGATTCGCGGATCTCTGAAGATCTTGAAGACTGGCCCGCTGTTTTCGTTCATGTGCTCGAGTGCGGCCTGCGCGGCTTCTGCATTTTCCACCATCGTGCGGAATTTGTAGATCCGAAATGTCCGCTTGCCGAGGCCATAACGCTCCTGCCTGAAGAGCACGGGCCCTTTGCTCGTCGCCTTGATGAGGATTGCAACGATGAGGAAAAGTGGAGCACACAATAGCAGGCCAAAGCCGGCGCCGGCAATATCGAAGGCGCGCTTGATGCGATGGCGATAATCTTCCTGGACCATCTTCAGTACGACCTTGCGATTGTCGTGCTGCTCACGATAGCAATGTCCCGATCGGGGTGCGTCGAACAGGTCTTCGCAATACTGAACCTGGACGCCAATTCGTTCGCAGATTGAAATGGTTCGATCAATCGCCGCGTACTGAGTCTTCAGCGGTAGTGCGACCACAACTTCATCCACGACCTGCTTCATCAGGATGTCTTCGAGGTCGTTGATTCTTCCCAGCAGCGGCCAGGACTGCCCGGGGATCTCCATGGCAGTGCTGTCGACATAGCCGAGGAATTTGTAATCCCATTCGGGATGCGACTTGAGCTCGTCAAGAAATCTCGCCGCGCGCGAACCGCCGCCCACGATCACTGCATACCTGCTCCGGCGGAGATGAGGCCGAATAAACAAATGGAAGAGACAGACTGCGACACGCGAGAGAAGGGCGCCGCCTGCCGCTGCAAGCCAGAAGTAAACTGCAATGCGGAGAAAATGACCGTGATGCCACATCGCGCCGACAACTTCCGCAGCCGCCAGCGCAGAGAGTCCTGAGGCGAGTGCGACGCGGCCTGGAACTCCATTCGCCGACTGAACATGCTGCCATGTATAGAGGCCGCAGTAAGAGAAGATGGTGCGCCAGATCATCCAGCACAGGGCAATCAATGTAAAGTGGCCGACAGACAGCCTGATGGAGAGCAGGGCAAAAAGATTTCCCGCGACCTTCGCGATGCTCAGCCAGAGAGCGAGATAGATCAGCACTACACTGAGCCATGCCAGGTCAACGGTCGCGCAAAGTCCACCGGAAATGGCGCGAGCCACTGCGGGGCGCAGCCGCAATCCCGCTGCTCGCCGCGTCGTTAATGCAAAAGTCGGTCCCGCTGACTCAAGACGCGCTGTTGAATCGTGATCAAATTGCAGATTCTGCGGCATTGATGAACTCCAAAATAGGAAAAATGAGCGCACTGTGCCTGACTGCCCCGTGCGTTGGGCCGCGAGCTGATCCTTATCTAGATTTCGTATTAGGGCACAACCGGGAATGGGTTGAAATAAACTCCCAGGTTGGTTGCCTTCATAAAGCGCGAGAGATGTTCCATTTTGTTGCGAGTCACCAGCAGCATGTCTCCCGGCTCAAGCTCGGTGTCGTGCTCCAGGTCCGAACTCTTCTTTATGTTGTGTAGGTCTAATTTGTGCACTTCCGCTTCATCGGCGTTGATTCGTCTGAACAGAATCACCTGCGTATCGCGCGCCGAATCCTTGAAGCCACCGGCCAGCAAGATTGCCTGGAGCGCGGTGGTATTGTCGCGCAGGTCGAATTTGCCCGGATGGTCCACCTCGCCAGCAACCACAAAATAGGGTTGTTCAAATTTCTGTAGCGTGACCGTTAGCTCGGGATGATTCAACCGGGCCGACGCCAGGTTCACGATTTGTTGTCGCGCCTGGTCCACCGAAAGGCCAGCCACCTTCACGTTGCCGACGATTTCCAGGTTGACGCTCCCATCCGGCTGCACTGTAACTGTCTGGTTGAACTCCGGCGTGTATCGATAATTGAGTACGATGACATCTCCGATATGCAACGTATAGATCGGTCGCTGATGCAACTGCTCGTCGGCTCGACCCATCGTCGGGAGCAAAAGCAACGTCCCGCAGATTATGGCAAGGATTCGTTTCAACGTGTCCTCCTCGTGAATGAAATGAAGCAATTGAAACCTAAGCATCGGGATAGATCCACCGCGGAACTTCATTCGCTCGTTTGTTCAGGATGTAACCGAGCAATGTTCCGCCGGCGGCACAGATCCTTTGTTCCGCTTGCCGCGGCTGGTCACGGCGCGTGCGGTTTGCTTCCACGACAAGTATGATGCCGTCGGCAAAAGGAGCGATGCTAAGCAGGTCGCCCGATTCCCGAAGCGATGGGCAGTCAATTATTGTGTAGTCGAATTCAGATCGCAACAGATCGGTACAATCGCGGCGATAGTGCCAGCTCGCCTCCCAGGGGCTTTTTCGTTTCGGTGCTGTTAGCGATCTGGACCGTCCCTCCGCTTTTATTTCTTCATCTCCGGGATTGAGCCGCGATATCGAACTCCTGATTGCTTCTACCGACGGCTCGTGAAGTTTTCTCAGGAAGCTCACGTTCACTCCTGCGACCGATGTCAACTCGCACTTCGCAAGTTCATGCAGCAAAGCCCTCGCCACGTAGGTCACACCCTCGCCGGGATTACTGGAGCTTAAGGCAATGACAACGCCGCCTTCGTGTTTCTCCCTTGGTTTCTGCAGTACGGTGTAGAGCAGCGTCTGATACACAGATGTTGTCGCTTGACTCGTATCCAATGCCCGGTCGTAGACATCCGCGAAAATTGTGGAATCTTTCATAGCACGTGCCTCTCCTTCTGGAATCGCACCAACACTGGGGTCGCCCTTTGTTCGCGCCCGGATCCTGTGCTCGTTCCCATTCCGACAAACACCGGCGAGGAGTCGGAGATCGAATCGGATCGGTCATCGCCTCGTGTCAGTTCCAGCGGTACGGTTGCGAGAACCGTGAACCTTGACACCCGTTCCAACTCACCTGCGTTGGCAATCGTGTCACGTCCAACCTCGGCAAAAAAGACCATGAAGCTGGCAAGAAAAACAGCCGTAAAACCACCTAGGATCGTATCGACGACCGGCTTGGGACGGAAAGGAACAACCGAGTAAGTGGGAATCTGTTGAACAGCAACATTCAGCAACCGGTTCTCATTCATTGCGTCCGCCATCTGCGCTTCATCGCTCTTCTGGGTGTAGAGCTGGTAGTTATTCTCCAAATCAGTCACCTTTTGGCGGAGCGTTGTGAACGCGACCGTCGAGCCTTCCACGCTCGACAGATTCGACCTTAGCTCAGCAATCTGTTGTTTCAGCGCGCTCTCCTTAGCCCGTAAAGCCTGCCGCTGAGATTCACCCTGAATGATCGACCCAGTAACCGTCTGCCACACTGGATTCACGTCCGACGACGTCTCCTGCGACGTCATTTGCTTCGCATTCGCCAGCGCGCTCTTTGTGTCCGCGATCTTCTTGTCAATCTCCTGCACCAGCCGGTCTTCCGGAGTGAACTTGGTCAGAAGGCCTGTTCTCTCGTTATCGAGTTCAGCCAGCATCGTATTCAGACGCTCAACTGAGTAATCGTTGGGAATGACACGCTGTTGCGTCGCCTGCCGCGTGGGAATGCTCTTCAGTTGGCGAGTTTCTGTTCCCAGTTCCTGCGTGAGTTCGCTGATCTGTGAGTCGGTACTCCGCAGGTCTGTCTCGGCATCGTTTATCTCGCGATCTGAATTCTGCTCCGTATCGCCAAGCGACACAATCTGATGATCCTGCTGGTATTGCGCCAACTGCTGCTGCGCCTGATCTAACTGCTCTTTGTATCTCGCTGCCTCATCGGCAAAGAACTTCGCAGTTCCCGGCGGCTGCGCAATCTCGCGCTGCTTTGCCAGGAACGCGGCAAGCAGACGATTCAGCGCATCATTGGCAGATTTCGGATCGGAGGCGACATACGTTACGTGAATGACGTTGGACTTTCGAACCAGATCGACCGACAGATGCTTCTCAAAAGCATCAACGGCCTTGTCGTGTTCCCGATATTGATCGCGGCTGAGACTCCCTTGCGGCCGGCTGTTCCACTGCGGATCGACCACCACGTTGGCCAGGCTCGTGCTCTGTAACATCTGGATCTCCGAGTTGATCTGCTCCTCGGTCACTCCGTTGATTGTGATCGTCCCGTTTACGCGGCTCGGAGTGATCTGATCGTCGGCACGAGTGTTCTGAACGAGAATATCCATCTCTGACCGGTACTGGCGTGGCCGTAGAAGCGTGTAGGCAACCGAAGCGGAAAACACAACGACGACAATCAGAAGCCACAACTTCCGGTGGCGAAATGCCGCCTCAACCATTTGGCGCATCGAACCGGTTTCCTGTGCAACAAACGCATTACCGAGGAGACTCTGCATATGCCTTGGATCACTCCTTAGCGTTCTTCGATCGTCATGGCGCCGCAATGGTTGTCCCAAGTGCTCGCTCATTCGCCGCGTTCAAATCCGAAATGTGCCGCCCACAAGCGCTCTGTTCCATGAATAACCCGGAGTCGCTTCCTCGCACATCGGCAGTACGTGCCTTTTTAGGGGGTGTATTCGTGCATGCTCACAATGGCGGATTCGCGCCATGATTTATGGCATAGTTTGCTAGGTCTTTTCGCGAAGTCTCTAAATATGAGCTGTCTGTGTGGACGCGGAGTGCGGCTGTTGCGGCCCCGAATACTCCATCAAAAGTGGCATGCAAGAGGGAGCAATATATCGAGTAGTATGGGGCCAACGCCGTGTCTGAACAGAATAGAATCCCCACACTCGATGGCTGGAGAGCTGTTGCGATCCTGTTAGTGCTCGTCGCACACTATCAGGCGAACTTCTACGGTCGTTACTTTTTCAGTTGGCTCGAGATCGGTCACCACGGCGTTAGCATTTTCTTTGTCATCAGCGGATATCTCATTACCACCCTCCTCATATCCGCCGAAAGAATCGACCTGCGCCGCTTCTACCTTCGCAGACTGTTCAGGCTAATGCCCGCCGCTTGGACGTACCTATTGTTTCTATTTCTCTTGACGGCCTTCACCAGGATCAAGGCCCTCGATGGTGATATTTGGGGCTGTTTGTTTTTCTACCGCAACTATCTTGGCGAAACGGCGACGACCATGTATACCGATCACTTCTGGTCGCTCTCGCTGGAAGAGCAGTTTTACCTGTTCTGGCCTCCGCTGCTGGCCCTACTCGGCCGCCGTCGTGCCGGGATCGTCGCGGTTGTTGCTGTTGTCGCCATTTCCGTTGTCAGATTTCTCAACTGGAATAACTACAACATCCACTGGGCAACCTACGATTACGATGCGCCGCTCACCGGCTGCCTGTTGGCCCTGGCGCTCGATCGTGAAAAAGTGAAGCTCTGGTTTCGCAATCACGGCCGCGTCATCTTTGTGCCAGCCCTGCTCATCTTCTTGTTCGATATTTGGAAGTTCCACATGCTGATTCCATTCCATGAGTGCATCGCGATCGCGTTGATGATCGGCGCCACGGTCACAAATCCCGGGCTGATTTCCTCCCATGTTCTTGAGAACCAGCATCTCAAGTTGACCGGGCTCATTTCGTACAGCATCTACCTTTGGCAGCAGGCTCTGTTGCGTCCCATTTGGGGATTTTTGGGGTTCTTTCTTTTGCCGATCGCTGCATTCGTAAGCTGGAAGTTCATCGAACAGCCGGGAATCAATTTAGGACGGCGGCTGATGGCCAGAAAACAGCCTCGAAAAATTCCTGCGGTGGAAAACACGTGACGAAATTCCCTCCCGGAACTCCATTCCACACAGCAACTTACGCGATACGCTAGGCTCCCCTCCCACTTCGGTTTAAACGCGCGGGTACCCGCGTAATCGCGCACTTGCGCAGCGGTGCTCTTTCCAGTCCAGTTACGCCCCTCTATATTGCGAATACTGCGCGCCTGTGAGTGATGGCCGCAGTGCAGGATAGTTTTCCCCAGGGCCCCAGACGGTGAGCAGCTACGGATTAGGAGAGGAGACACTTTGATCTCTGACTACACAGTTCTTCCTATGGGAAAGAGAGTCGATGGCGGAGAGATAAAGGTTTGTCCCAAGTGTCAAAGACGCGGTCTTCACGTGGACATGGATGGTCACAGCTTCTACACGCATTTCCAGATCCTTAGAAAAGACGATCCACGCAACGTCTTCATCCGGCGCGTGGAGTGTCACTTGCTTTCCGGAGAATTCGAAGCGCGAGGTCCGTTTAACGCGCTGCCCCGGTACGCTTCTCCATCGAACTGAATCGAGATCGAAGCCGGGTTGCCGACCGCTTGCTCTGGTTAGAGTGTGCATTTATTCGCATTTTCCCACTCCCACCTTTCTGTTATTGTCTTGTCGGGCATCCGTTCCATCATATATATGGATAATTAGCTGCGCGGGCCGGCGCTCTTCGAGGATCCGTCCGTATGATGCAGCCTGCCTCCGGCGAACCTGGGGATCTTGAACGATGTCGTGGCTAAAAGACATTAAGCGTGGACTCGAGCGATTTGGCGAATTCGAAAAGCCGCGCGCCGAGCGCCGTTCAGCCTCCGGGCTCGAAGCGCGATATGGGGTCGAAATTCCCAATTTTCCCGCCGGGATCAAGGACATCAGCGCCTCCGGCGTCTATTTGTTGACTGAAAAGCGTCTCAGCACGGGCGAGCTCATTACACTTGTCCTCCGTGAAAAGTATCAGTCGGAAACCAGCGCCGACCTTCAGTTTTCCGTTCACGCTCGCGTCGCCCGCCAGGGAGAAGACGGCATCGGCCTTTCCTTCGATTTGCCTCCGGGGCTGGATATGGACCTCTGGGGCGTGCTGTTGCGCAACATTGTTGTTCTCACCGATCCGGAACAAGTTGCGGATATGTTTCACACCCTCCGCACTATTCTTTTCCTCTGCCGCATCTGTCAATCCAACGCCGAACAGCCGATTCTCCTGTTGGGCAAGGATCTTCCGCCTGATCGCATGACGACCCTCGTCAAAATAGTGCGGGCTGCAGACGAGCGGCTTGCATCGGAACCTGATTCCGATCGCTTCCGTGCTCATCCTGGCGTTGTCACAAGTATTCTGCGCGACGGATCCTGGGCGCCTGACGATGAAACCATAGAACTCTGGGTGGGCCTGCTCGTCGCTTCGTGCTCATTGAGTGCGCCTGACGATTCTAATCAGATTTTTGCCAACCTGCTTGTGCAACTCACACCGACTCAGACAAAAATCCTCGTTCCCGCATGCGAGCGCGCTCTGGGCATCGGGCCGGGAGCGGGGAAGCCCATCTATGGTTCCATTGTGATTAGTCCGAAAGAGATGATTGAGCTCACTGGCGTGCACGACCTGACTCGCGCAGCCACAGATATGGGCTACTTGTACAACCTGGGATTAATCAAGAACGTTTTCAACTTCAGTTCGTACCACGAGATTGAAAGCTTCGACATCACGCCCAGCGCTTTGGGTGTCGAGCTTTACAGGCACTGCCACGGTAGCCGCGAAAAGATTGAACCGCAGCTCGTCGAATCGGCCCAGGCTCACCTTGCCAACTTCCTTCCCGCGCCTCAACCCGTCGCCGTCGGCGGCGAGAATCCTCCGCTGCCGACGTACACTCCAGACTGATTTCTTCCGACGGTCGGAACCGGCCAACTTCTCGAAAAGCAATTCAAGGCTCGCGGGATTCACTAGCAGCCTCAGCTCTTTCCTGTTCCGCGTTCTCGGCCTCAATCTGCGCCATTCGTCTTTTCAGTTCTGTGTAGATTTCCCACGACGGCAAGTCAGGATCGATCCCAAGCCGCCGAAGACGCCGATCTTCTGAGACCTCGAGCAACTCATTCTCAAGCTCGGCCGGGCACCAGTTGTGTCTGCGTAGAGTGTCATCTGCGTCCATGTTGCTGGAGTCCATCCATCTAAGATCGCGCATTCAGGAACTTCACCAGGTTCGTGTAGCTGATCTGCAAACTCTCCAGCGGCGGCCGTTCGACCTGATCCTGCTCTACGTACATGTTGGGAATGTGATTCTTCTCGGCGAGCCGCAAAATCGTCACCCAATCAAGTGTGCCTGTACCTACCTCAGTAAAGTGCGCCGACGCGGCTCCTGTGTCAGTCGACGTGGGCACATTCGGCTTGCGATCCTTCAAATGCAGCGACTGCATCCGCTTGCCATACTTGCGCAACATCTCTACCGGATCGTGCCCAGCCTGCGCTACCCAGTAGCAGTCCATCTGCCACTGCACCAGCGCTGGATCGGTGTTCTTAATCAGCACATCGAACCCAGTCACTCCGCCGTAATCCTTGAACTCCATATTGTGGTTGTGGAAGCCGAACTTCAGCCCCAACGACTTTGCCTTCGCGCCCCACGCGTTGTACTGGTCCGCCGCCTTTTTGTATCCATCCGCCGAGTTCGCAATTGTCCCTGGAATCGACGAACACACTACGCACTCCGCTCCAAGTTCCTTCGCGTAGTCGAACCGCGTGTCGAAATCTGTGTAGGCAAAGTGCGCGCTCGGAACCACGAGCCCCGCATCCAGAATCGCCTGCCGCAGATCCTTCGCCGGCATCTTGTACTCAGCGACAAACGTCTCAACTGTGCGATAGCCAATCTTGCGAATCGCCGCCAGCGTTCCCGGCAAATCGTTCTGGATGATGCTGCGGACGGTGTAAAGCTGCACGCCCAGCGGCTGGTCAACATTCTTCGCAAAGGCCGCGGGAGCAGCTGCCAGCGCAGTTGCCCCGGCTGCGGCGCTTCCTAAAAACTCTCTTCTCGTCAACATGATCAAAACTCCTCAAATCAAAAAAACAGCGATCGGAAAACAGGCACGAATCTATTTCAGCTGCTCACCTGTGTCAAGATTGCGCAGGAAGTACCTCCGGCCGCGCCAGCCGATCGTCCAGCTTGTACTGCCGTCCGGCGGCAAACAGTGCTATCGTTCCTGCTAGCGGCATCAACCCCACCAGCAGGAATACCGGCGTGTAGGATATGCGATCGACCAGGATGCCCGTGAGCAGCGGAAACAACGCGCCGCTCAAGTCTCCGGCCACACCCATCAGACCCGCGGCACGACCAACCTGGTGTTCGGGAAAGAGATCGGTGACAGCCGCGAACATATGAGCGGAAAGAAAGTTGTCGGCGGCAATGGTCAGGCAGAGCATTGCCATGACCGGCCCGATTCCATGAAGGAAAGGCACGGCCAAGCTGAGAAGGCAGACAAGTGCGCTGCCGTACATCAGCAGGCGGCGCGTATTACGCACCGAAAATCCTCTTCGTAGCAAAATCCCCGCCGCCCATCCTCCCGTGATGCCGCCCACGTCGCCCATCAGAAACGGAATCCAAGCGACGAATCCGATCTGCGCCATAGTCATGTGGCGCGCGCTGTAGAGATAGCTTGGCGTCCAGTACCAGTAAAACTGCATCACCGGCCCGATGAAAAAACGGCACAGCATCACCGCCCACGTGGACGACATGCTGAGCAGCTTCCAAAGCGAAATCGAGGGCAGGGAATCGTGCGCTGTGGTCTTCGGTTCGCGCCCGTACAGCCACCACCAGGCAGGAATCCACAAAAACGCAGCAGCCGTCGGCACGAGAAAAGCAATTCGGAATCCGTATTTTTGCAGCAGGTAGTTGATCAGCGGGAATGCGATCGTCGTACCGATTACGCTGCCACCATTAAAAATTCCGATTGCGAGCGTGCGGTCCTTCTTTTCGAAGAGTCTCGTAACGGTCTTTACGCCGCCGGAATATGCGCCGCACTCGCCCGTGCCCTTCCAGAACTGCGATAGCCCGAGACCAAGCCCCGATCCTGCCAACGCCAGCGATCCGGTCGCCGTCGACCACCATGCGACCGCAACCGTCAGGCCCAGACGCGCGCCGAGCCGGTCCATCAGGTAGCCCATCGGGAACTCCGCGGTCATCATGCCGAAGCCAAGGCACGAAACAATGCGGCCGTAGGCAGTATTTGAAAGATGAAAGACCGTGCGGAGCACTGGCGCCATCACGCCAAGCGCCTGCCGCGCAATGAACATGATGACGGTGAGCAAAAACAGCAGAGAGAGAATCAGCCACGGACGGCCGCTGCTGTGGCTCTCGATGGCCTGGCCGTTTTCGGCTCGCGCTAGCTCGTCAGTTTGCCGCAAGCGGCCTCCAACCTCATCCGCGCGAGAGCTCGCGCAAATCTCATAGTAGTCTTTCGAACTGCAGCACGCGTTCGACCCGATCGACGCGCTATCCCCGCACGCTCTCGGCTTCATACCAGGGACGCGCGCCCTTCAGAACACGATTAACGCTTCGTACGTTGTCGAGTCCCGCCTCATTCAGCCACTCTTCAAGTGCCGCAGGCCCGCGCTTTACATACACCGGCACGCCATCCTGCCAGGTCGCGCGCCCAGCCAGCACACCATGAAACTTTGCTCCGCTCTCCACAACCAGTTCGAGAGTCTCAACAAACTCCGCGCTCGAAACCCCTGCGGATAGGAAAATGATCGGCTTGTTCGTCAGTGCGGCCTCGTCGCGAATCAGCTGCATCGCTTCGCTTCGCGTGTGCACTTTCTTCCCCTTGAACGCTTGCGTCCCTTCCACGAATGCCGTGTTGATCGGCACCTCGATCTTCAGAACATCTGCGCCGTAGCGATCCTTTGTGAACTCCTTCATCGACTCCAGCACGATCTCCGGCTTCCGCCTCGCATATTCGATACTGTCCATTCCTACACCGTGCACGTCGTAAGCAAGGAACTCAAGAAAGTACGGAATATCAACCGACTTGCATTCGGCGCCGATCCGCTCCAGCCACGCCTTCTTGCGCTCATTTACCCACGGCTTTTCGAACGGCGTGTAGTACACCAGAATCTTGATCGCGTTCGCACCCGCTTCCTTCAACCGTATGGCAGACCAACCCTCGAACAACGACGGCAACCGCTCCGGCTTGTCAGGACTGTAACCGGCATGTTCATAAGCCAGCAGCAGTCCCTTGCCGTTGATTTGCTTGGTCGCCTCCAGTCCATATTCCAGATCGAGCAGAATCGACGACGCTTCCTTCGTCATTATCTGCGCCACCAGTTGCTTGAACTCAGTCATCATCGCTGCCGGCGGTTCTGCCACTCCCATCTCGCGCGCGAGCATGTTCTTTAGCAGTCCGCGCTGATCCATCGCCACCGCGGCGATCACTCCTTTGCGGTCTGAAACCGCCGTCAGCCCGGCAATCTTTCCGGGTGTTAGCTTCAAAGGCATTCCCATCTCCTCAGTTTGATCGTTGCATGCCGCGAGCAATGTATCTCTTCGTTTCTCTGGCGGCACAGGGAAGATTCTTTGCGATCAGCAGCAAGTTGGGCGAGCCGCAGAAACAATATCTAACATCTTTGCAGAGTGGCAATCGATCATGAATGATCATAAAAGATTCACCAGGCAGATTTTCTACTCATCCGGTCCAGATAGGCCCGAGAAACCCGTCGCCATTCTTCGGCAGTGCCCAAAGCATCTATCATCCTATCAATATGATAGCAATAATCTATTGAAATTGATTGACAGCTGTTATTCTCTCTGCCTATACTTCGCCCCGTAGTCAAATTCCACTACTCTTCGCCGCTCGCCATTCCTGCACGATTCCCCCGTGGCCACGTGCGAATTGAATCTAGTTTCGTCCGTGGGCCCTTGATTTGGGCCAACAAAGTTTCTCGGCTCGCTTCGAGAGTTTTCTCGTTTGCTATGTTGCATTGTGAACGAAAATACCGTCGGCGTTTGACACATCATCGCGAAGGCCTTACATTGTGCTTACCGGAGTGGTTGCGCGATGTTTCCAGCAACCCTCCCGAAAAATCTTCAGCTACAGGATTCGATGAACCACGCATTCCATCCCGCAATGTGTCACTGCTGCTGCTGTGCACTGCGGATGTGTGCCGTGGAATAGACTCCGAATCGAGTTCTGTACCCCAGCCCACCCGCCTGATGGCGCGGTGGGTTTTCTGTTTTGGGGCAAAGCTGATGAGGATGGGGACCGGTGGCGAAGAGGCTAACGCGCGGGTCTGCAAAACCTGTATTCGCGGGTTCAAATCCCGCCCGGTCCTCCAGATTCCTTGAACTGCCGGCGCAGAAAAATGCACCGGCCGAAAGCAAAAGTACGAACTGAAGAGCAAATGGAACGGACGACACGCAGAGAGGTTCTTCACACGATGGCGGCAATCGCAGCCGGCGCCGCATTTTCGCCGCTCGATTCTGCGCGCGTGTTCGCCGAGGCAGGCCGCGTCCCTCCAGGCATCCACTTCGGCGTGCAGCTTAACGCTTTCCCCATCGACCCCAAACGCTTCGAAACTTTCCTCTCCACGCTCGGCACGATCAAGCAGATCGGCTACCAAGGCTTCGAATCGAGCTTCCGTAATGTCCAGGCACAATTCGATCAGCCCTCCCCCGCTCGCCATCAGATCGAGCAAACCGGCCTCACCTTTTTCGGTATTCATATCTTCCTGCCCAGCTTCGATCAGTACGACGCAAACACGCACATCGCGCCGCCCTCACTGTACGAACCCGTCGCACGCGGCGGCGCTTCGCTTGGCGCAAAGCACTTGGTCCTCAGCGGCGCACCCTGCGCTGAGGCCGATCAGCTCAAGCGCAAGATCGAGGGCCTGAACATCGCCGGCCGCTTCGCGCAAAGCGCCGGCCTCACTGTTGCCTATCACAACCACTGGTGGGAGTTCGAATCGAAGATCGGCGAGATCGAAGCCCTCTACTCACAGACCGATCACGATCTCGTTCACTTCGTCCTCGACGCCGGCCACGCCTATCACGGCGGCGCCGACGTCCCCGCATTTATCTACGCACACTACCGCCGCATCATCGGCTTTCATCTTCGCGACTACAAAAACGGCAAGCTCACCACGCTCGGCACCGGCACCTTTCCGCTCGCGCAGGTCGCCGCAACCATAAGGCAAATTGGCTGGACGGGCTGGGTCGAAAACGAAGAAGAGCGCGACGATCTCTCCAAGAACGGTGCCGACGTGGTCGCCCCTGCATTCAAGGCAATGAAGGAGGCCTTCTCATCGTGAATCGTCGTGAATTCCTCTATGGCAGTGCCGCCACGGCTGTCGGAGCGCGTGCTCTCGATGCGCGCGCCTATGCCGCGATTCCCGGCGCCAACAATCGTGTTGGGCTCGGCGTCGTCGGCACCGGCCGCCGTGCCACGGTAGTCTGCGAAGCTTTCGTGCAGGATCCGCGTGTTGAGTTCCGCGCGCTGGCCGAAATTTATGACAAGCAGGTCGCCGGGTTCCAGGACCGCTTCAAGGATCACGTCGCGGAGGCCGCCGTCCTCGTCGAATACCAAAAACTCCTCGACCGCAACGACATCGACGCGGTCTACATTGCCACTCCTGATCATCTTCACGTCACCATCGCCAAAGACGCCCTCGGCGCAGGCAAGAACGTTTATCTTGAAAAACCCACGCTCCATCGCTGGTCAGAGCGTGAAACTCTCGTCAAAGCTGCCGCGACCAGCGAAGGCATTCTCCAGTGCGGCATGCAGCAGCGCAGCGGCGCACACTATGCGCAGGCCAAGCAGGACTACTTCGACTCAGGCAAACTCGGCAAGGTTGTCTTTGCGCGCTGTGTCTGGCACAACTTCCCCTGGCAGCGCCGCACCATCCCCAACGAACCCAAGCCGGACAGCCTGCGATGGGATCTATTCCTCGGTCCCGCGCCCAAGGTTCCTTACGAACTGTCGCGCTACAGCTCCTGGCGCTCTTACCACGACTACGGCAACGGCCTGCTTGCCGACATTCTTACGCACTGGGCCGACGTCGCGCAGTGGCTCATGAACGATGCCAAGCCGGTCAGCGCCGCAGCGCTTGGCGGCGACTTTCAGCTGCACGGCGATCTCACCAACCCCGATACCGTCAGCGCCGTCGTCCGCTACAACAACTGGAACATGAATTTTGAGTCCACGGTTCTCTCTGTTCGCAACCCGCAGCCCTCGGTCTACTTCGAAGGCACCGAGGGCTGCCTCGACATCACGCGCGAAGGTTTCGTCTTCACGCCTAACAGTGGCGACCCTGTCCAGGTTTCCGCTACGCAGAACCTCGAACGTGCCCACGCCGGTAACTTTATCGACGCCATCATGAAGACCGCCACGGTGAACGCCAGCCTCGAAGACGGACTGGCAGCCAGCGTTCCCGTCATGATGGCGCTGCAGTCTTACTGGACAAACAAAATCTGTACCGCGGAAGAACTGGCTTGATCAATCCGCAGGCGGTTTTCTACCCTGCGGCAACGTAAACACGCAAACCCAATAACGCGGGATACGGTCTTAGAGACTACGAGAAAAGATCCCCACCCGCGCAGGCGGATTCACCCTCGGCAGAGCAGGACAACAGCCCGGTTCGTGGCCATGAATCGGATTGTTGAACATCCTCTGGCATTCGGCTGCGAAGGAAATCGTTCGATCCATTTCCTTCGTTTCGTCAATGCCTCCGATTGGGTGATCGCGCAAAACTTCATCGGAGGTTATCCCTCAAAGCGACTGACTGAAAGGGAGAAAATGAGCAACACATTTCGCAAACTACTGTACATCGGTTTCGCAGCTGCCCTGCTCCTCGCCGCTGCGTTCCAGGCTTCAGCACAATCCACCGGCATCATTCGCGGAACGGTAACCGATCCCAGCGGCGCGGCAATCGCGAATGCTTCAGTGGTCGCCACTGACACGGGTACTGACATCAAGCGCGATGCGGCCACCAACGGAAGCGGCATCTTCGTCTTCCCCGACCTGCCCATCGGTACGTACTCACTCAAAATCTCCGCTGCCGGATTCAACACGCAGGACCGTCCCGGCCTCCAATTGCTCACCGGCCAGACCATCGACCTGCCCATCGCCATGAAGGTTGGCGCGCAAACGCAGGAAATCACCGTCACCTCTGAGACGCAGCAGATCCAGACCAGCACCTCGACTGTCGAGCAGTCCGTCAGCCAGGAGCAGATGCGCGACCTCCCGCTCAACGGCCGCAACCCGCTGCAACTCACCACGCTCATGGCCGGAGCTGTCCTCACAACGACGGGAACAGAGAGCGGTCAGGAAGATAACACCGGCCTCTCCGTCAATGGCCTGCGCGCAACGGAGAACACCTACACGCTCGACGGCACCATCTACGTCAACCGTTTCTTTGACTCCGTGCCGACCATGCCGAACCCCGATGCGCTGCAGGAGTTCACCATCCAGGCGTCAAACTACAGCGCTGACCACGCCGGCGCTGGTGCGCTCGTCCAACTCTCTACGCGCTCCGGGACCGATCAGCTTCACGGATCCGCATGGGAGTACTTCCGCAACACAGTGCTGAACTCCTGGAACTACTTCAAAGCGCAAACCAAGCCGCCCTTCAAAGTAAATCAATTCGGCGGCACCGTCGGTGGCCCGGTCTTCAAGAGCAAAAAGGCGTTTTTCTACTTTTCTGCTGAAGACCTGCAGCAGCGCTCGGCGCCCGCAACGATCGTCACCGAATACCCCACCGCGGCTGAGCTTGCCGGCAACTTTTCGGCTTTTGTGCCGCTGGGCGTAGCACTCTACAACCCGGCCACAGGCTGCGGCTTCGGGCAAGTCGCAACCGCCGGAAGCTCTGGCTATAC
The DNA here is from genome assembly GCA_963834565.1 of uncultured Acidobacteriaceae bacterium. GTDB lineage: Bacteria > Acidobacteriota > Terriglobia > Terriglobales > Acidobacteriaceae > Telmatobacter. The sequence goes on from CAWICF010000002.1 coordinate 115,992, forward strand.
CTGCAGTGGCACCATCACCGATGATGTTTCGGCCGCAGACGCAGCAGCAGGCGCCGCTATCCCCATTGACCCTCTGTCGGCGGCGGTGAACAAGCAATATCTGGCGAGTGAGGAAGCAGCCGGCACCATGGCCAGCAACGGAACGTTTGAATCCTTCACTTCGAACACCAACAACAATATCGACAGCACGCAATATCTCTCGCGGCTTGACTACGCCCTTCGCGAAAAGGACCACCTCACCGGCCGGTACTTCTATAACCAGGACAACTTCCAGCGGCCGTTCACGGCACCGATCGGATACTTTGCAGCAAACCTGTTCCGGAACCAGTCCGTCACCATCAGCGATGCGCACGTTTTCTCGAACACCCTCACCGGTGCGGTCTATGCAAGCTTCTACCGCGGAGGACGAACGCAGATTCCCGAAGCGCCGGGGCTGAAAACGCTTCAGGACCTCGGGCAGAACGCGCCCTACGGGAGCCCGAACGAGAGCCTGGTGCCATTTCCCGGTGTGCGCGCTCAAATCAGCGGATACGTCGAGGCGTTTTCCGGCGGCGCGCTCACCCAGGACGCAACCACGTTTGATTTCCACGCCCAGGTGGTCAAGCTGCTGCACACCCATACACTCTCCATGGGCTTCGACCTGGAGCGCAGCCGCATCGACATGGACGACTACTCGTACACGCCTGGTGACAGCACATCGCCCGGATTCAATGGCGTGCGCACGGAAATCCCTACCGGCACGCTGCCGGCTGGATTCACCAAAAGCGGCAACGCCATCGCCGACTTTTACACCGGTTACGAGCAGGATTACTACATGGACAACGGACGCAAGGCTTATCTGCGCGAGATTCGCCCCGCCTTGTATCTTGAGGACGACTGGAAAACGACGCCCAGGCTGACGCTGAATCTCGGCTTGCGCTGGGATCCGTGGGTGCCGCCGATCGACGATAACGGCACATTGGTTGGGTTTAATCTCAATAATCCGAACTTCCAGTCGGTAATCGCTCCCAACGCGCCCAAGGGATTGTGGTTCGTCGGCGATCCCGGCGTGCAGAGTTCCGTCTTCCAAAGTAATTTCAAAGACATCGCTCCGCGCATCGGCTTTGCTTACAACGTCTTCGGCAACAGCAAAAGCGTCGTCCGCGGCGCCTACGGCATTTTCTATGGGTTCCCCGAAGGCCTGCTGTACCAGCGCACCGACGCCATGCAGCCCGTCGATCTCTACCTCGAACTCATTGGGTCCACCTTCAATGTGCCTTGGGATGCACCCTTCGCCGGTTACCCGGGCGGCGACCCTTTCCCGCGCGGTCACGTCGGTCCGTCTCAATTCAAAACCTACAACTTCCTCCTTCCGCTCTCCGGCGGCGTGCTCAATCCAGCATCCAAGGTGGAGTACACACAGGCCTACAACTTCACGGTTGAGCAGGATCTGGGCAGCGGCTTTGCCGTTAACCTCGGCTATGTCGGCAACCACGCCGAACATGTGATGGCCTCGCGCCAGTTCAACCCATTCGTGCTCACGACGCCCACTTTCGAAACTACCCGCCTCTACCCGGGTCTGGGCACCGTTGAACTGGCCGACTCCTATGAATATGAGATGACGAACGCATTGGAACTCAACGTTACCCGCCGCGCGCACAACCTCACCCTCCTCTCTAACGTTGTCTGGATGAAGACCATCGACAACGGCTCATCGGGGACCGAGGGCCAGGCCGGCCCGCCAAACCCATATAACTTGAACAGCGCTCGCGGCGTTGCCGACTTCGATCAGGCACTCCGCATCACTGGGTCGGTCAATTATCCGTTCCCCAAATTCAACGTCAACTCTGCAGCGGGTGCAATCATCAACGCATGGCAGATCAATGCGATCGTCACCTCGCAGAGCGGCCTGCCGATCACGATTACTAGCGGCGTGGACAACTCGAAATCCGGTATTGGCAATGACTACGCGGTCTACAATCCCGGCGTCAGCATTGCCCGTCCTGCCGGCGCTCCGAAGACCGAGTGGTTCAATCCGGCGGCCTTCGCTGTAAACCCACTCCCCTCGGCGTCCAATAACTACACCCAGTCCTTCGGAAACGTGCCGCGCAACAGCCTCCGTGGGCCAGCATTCGAGGACACGGACATTTCGCTCTTCAAAGACATCATGAGCGAGCATCGCATTCACGGCCAATTCCAGGCCGAAGTCTTTAACGCCTGGAATCACACCAACTTTGCCAACCCCACTTCGAGTGTCAGTTCCGGTACATTCGGTAAGGTCATCGGCACCAGCACCAGCACCGGTTCTGTCAACTCGACTACTACCGCCGGCGCGCCGCGCGTCTGGCAATTCGTGATGAAAATCATCTTTTAGACGTGAGTGCTCCAGGTCCCCCGCATATGGGGACCTGGGAGCGCATCTCATCGAATTGAACGGCTCTCGGATTTTCCCCAAAGCTGGGTTTGCCACGTCTCGATTTTGAGATGTGGGGTACTTCGTTGTCTTGACCCGTAATTCTCGGCCGAAAGTTGACGGCTGATAGCTGAGAACTGCGAACTAAGAACTCACGACCACTCCCTGCAGCGCCTCATCAATCCTCGCCAGCGTCTCCTCCGTCAGCTTCACTCCCACCGCACGCACATTGTCCTCAATCTGTTCCGGCCGCGACGCGCCGATAATGGCGGAAGCAACCTCCGGCCGTCGCAAAACCCACGCCAGGGCGAGCTGCACCATCGACAATCCAAGCTCTTTCGCAATAGGCTTGAGTCGCGCAACGGCCTCAAGGAGGAAATCCGACCGGTAATGCCTCCCCGCCGTTTCCATAAACATGTTCATCTGCTCGCTTGCAGCGCGGCTTCCCGCGGGCGGAGGTGCGCCCGGCGCATATTTTCCTGTCAGCACTCCGTGCGCCAGCGGTGAGAATGCGAGATTGCCAATTCCGTGTCGCACGCACGCCGCAAACACTGCGGCTTCCGGCTTTCGCCATAACATCGAATATTGCGGCTGGCTCGAGGAGAAGGGAATTAGCCCATCGTCCCCCGCAATCTTCGCCGCCGCGTCAATCTGCTCCGCTGTCCACTCGCTGAGTCCAATCGCCCGCACTATCCCGGCGCGCACCGCCCGATCAAGCGCCTCTATCGTCTCTTCAAGCGGAGTCTCTTTGTCATAGCGATGGCACTGGTAGAGATCGATGCAGTCGACGCCCAGCCGTTTCAGCGATCGATGCAATTGTCTTTCGATTTGCGCTGCGGAAAGCCCTCCAGCATGTTCGTCGGACGGCTCGTCGCCCACCGGAAAGTACAGCTTGGTCGCGATCAGATACCGGTCGCGCGGAATGCTCCCGAGCGCCTCGCCCAGCACTCGCTCTGCCTCGCCAGCTCCATATTGATTGGCTGTATCGAATAATGTGATTCCGTGGTCAAGCGCCGCATGGATGCAGCGAATCGCCTGCTCGCGTCCGACGCCGCCCGCCACTGTGAGCCACGTTCCAAAACTTAGCTCTGAAACTTCAAGCGGGCCGTTGCCAAGCTTTCTATAGCGCACACACCCTCATTTGTCCATTCTTGCTTCAATCTTCTTAGCCCCTACTCCCTACTCCCTGCCTTCACCCAATCGCCTGCACGGTCCCTTTGCCGACCAACTCTTCCACGCGCTCAACCCATCCGCGATCCGCGGCCACGCTCATCGCTTCCGGCTCCAGGATGACCGCGTACTCGCCCTTCTTCTCGAGGTGCAGCATCACCTTGCCCGGCCCCGGCGCAGCCTCGGCAGCGCTCTTCAATCCCGCCAGCATCTCTTCGGTTGCGCGATCCATATTAATGCGGATGCGAATTCCCGAAGGGAGCTTCACCTGTACTTCTTCCAGCGCCTGAATCTGGCTCACCGCGATCTTCGGCGCCGCATCCTCATCGCCCATCAGGGTTCCTCGAATTAACACCGGCGCTTCGATCTTCAGTTGCGCTGCAAGCCGCTCATAATCCCTCGCGAAGCAGATCAGCTCGATCTTGCCCGTCGCATCTTCCAGCGCAGCCTGCGCATACAGTCGCTGATCGCGCCGGCTTTTCTGCACGCGCAGTCCATGAATGATCCCCGCTACCTGGATCTCGTCGGCCATGTCCTGCTGCCTGCCCCAGCTCCGCTCCGGCGGCTTGCGCTCCAGCGCTTCGGCCGTCGAAATCACGCCCGTCAAATTGCGAATCTTCTCCGCGTATTTATCCAGCGGGTGCCCCGAAACGAAGAATCCCAGCACTTCTTTTTCATTGGTCAGCCGTTCACCCTCTTCCCAATCCGGCGCAGCTGGCAACGCATCCACATCGTGTTCCCGCATGGGCGTGTCATCAAACAATCCAAACAATCCACTCTGCCCCTGCGCGGCATCGCGCTGCGTCTTCTGTGCGCGCTCCATCGCTTTATCGACCGCGGCGTTCAGTTGTCCTCGCGTGCCCAGCGAATCAAGCGCTCCAGCCTTGATCAGCGATTCGATCACGCGCTTATTCATCACGCGCAGGTCGACCTTCTCGCAAAACTCCCAGAAGCTCCTGAATCGTCCGCCCACTTCGGCGCGAGCCCTGAGAATCGATTCAATCGCATTGCCGCCTACATTCTTCACCGCCGCGAGTCCAAACCGGATCGCCTCGCCATGCGGCGTGAATTGCGCGCCTGAAACCTGCACATCCGGCGGCTCCACTGCAATGCCCAGCTCCTTGCATTCGCCAATGTACTTCACTATGCTGTCCGGCTTCGACGTTTCTGAAGTCAGCAGCGCCGCCATGAACTCCTTCGGGTAGTGAGTCTTTAAATATGCGGTCTGATACGCAACCCACGAATACGCCGCCGAGTGCGATTTGTTGAAGCCATACTCCGAGAACTTCGCCATCAGCTCAAACAACTCTTCCACCACGGCCTTTGGATGTCCCTGCTCGGCGGCGCCATTCAGGAATCGCTCGCGCTGCTTTGCCATCGCCTGTGCGTCTTTCTTCCCCATGGCGCGGCGCAGCAAATCCGCCTCGCCCAGGCTGAAGCTCGCCAGCACCTGCGCAATCCGCATCACCTGCTCCTGGTACACAATCACGCCCAGCGAATCCTTCAAGATCCCTTCGAGCGGCGGCAGCAGGTACTCCACTTTCCTGCGTCCCCACTTTCGCTCGATGAAATCGTCGATCATGTTCATCGGACCGGGACGGTAAAGCGCATTCAGTTGCGTCAACTCTTCCACCGTGTCCGGCTTGTACCGCCGCAAAACATCCCGCATTCCCGGCGATTCAAACTGGAACACACCCGAAGTCAATGCGGTGTGGAACACCTTCTTGAAAGTCTCCGGATCGTCAATCGGGATCATTTCAATGTCGAGCTTCTCTCCGCGTGTCTGCTCGATCAGCTTCACCGCATCGCTCAGCACCGTCAGCGTGGCCAGGCCCAGAAAGTCCATCTTCAGTAGGCCCATCTTTTCCACGGCCTTCATGTCGTACGCGGTAACAATTTCGTCGTTTTTCGTGCGGTTCAGCGGCACAAGCTCAATCAGCGGCCGCGGCGCAATTACCACGGCCGACGCATGTACGCCCGCGCCACGCACCAGCCCCTCGAGCTTCTTCGCCGTGTCGATCAATTCGCGAATCTGCTTGTCGTTGTCGTACGCCTTGCGCAGATCGGGCACATCTTCAAGCGCTTTGTCGATCGTCATGCCGACAGTCGCGGGCACCAGCTTCGCAATCCGATCCACGTCGCCATAGGGCATATCCAGCGCGCGCCCGCAATCCTTGATTGAGGCCTTCGCCGCCATCGTATTAAAGGTGATGATCTGCGCCACCTGGTCGCGCCCGTATTTGCGCGTCACATAATCGATCACTTCGCCGCGCCCGTTCATGCAGAAATCCACGTCGATATCCGGCATGGTCACGCGCTCCGGATTCAAGAACCGCTCGAACAGCAGCACATTCTGCAGCGGGTCGATGTTCGTAATCTCCATCGCATACGCCACCAGCGAACCCGTTGCCGATCCGCGGCCCGGACCCACAGGAATCTCGTGATCGCGCGCGTATTTGATGAAGTCCCACACAATCAGGAAATATCCCGCGTACTTCATCTGCTTGATAATGTCGATCTCGTAATTGAGCCGCTTCTCGTAGTCCTCCGGCGCCGACCGCCGGATTCCGCGCAGTTCAAGCTGCCTAACTGCTGTGTCGAGCCGCTTCTTCAGCCCCTCGCGGCACACTTTCTCAAAGTAGCTGTCGATCGTGTGCCCCTGCGGCACCGCAAACTCGGGAAATGGATTGTCGACCGGATGCAGCTTCAGATTGCAACGCTCGGCAATTTCCATCGTTCGAGCTATCACCGCCGGCGAATCCTTGAAGATCCGCGCCATTTCGTCCGCGCTCTTCACAAAGAATTGGTCGCTATCGAATTTGAGGCGATTCGTCTCGTGAATCTTCGAGCCCGTCTGCACGCACAGCATCACATCGTGCGCGTGGCTGTCTTCGCCGCACAGGTAGTGCGAGTCGTTCGTCGCAACAAGTGGAATTTCCAGCTCTTTTTCCAGCCGGTACAAATCCGGGAGGATCTTGCGCTCTTCGTTGAGCCCCTGGTCCTGAATCTCGAGATAGAAGTTTCCCTTGCCGAAGATGTCCTGGTACTCGAGCGCTGTCGCCGTCGCCTTCTCATAGTTGTTCGCCACCAGCGCTTCGCAGAGCTCGCCGCTCAGACAGCCCGAAAAGCCGATCAACCCCTTCGCATTCTCCGCCAGGTACTTCTTGCTTACCCGAGGCTTGCGATAGAACCCGTTCAGGCTCGCCTCCGACGTCAGCCTGATCAGGTTTCTGTAACCCTCTTCGTTCTCCGCCAGCACCAATAAATGGTTGTACTGATCGTTCGGCGTGTCGGCCCGGTGATCCTCCGCCTTGCACACATACAACTCGCACCCCAGGATCGGTTTCACGCCTTTCTCTTTCGCCGCGCCGAAAAAGTGCACCGCACCATAAATATTCCCGTGGTCCGTCATCGCGACAGACTTCTGTCCCAGCGCCGCCACGCGATCGACCAGCTTTTTCACGTCGCACGCGCCGTCAAGCAGGGAGTATTCCGTATGCAAATGCAGGTGAGTAAATTCAGACATGACTAGACTCAATTCTAAATTCGCGGCGATCTAAATGTGGTGTTTGATCCTTAGGTGGCTAGAACAGTTGAGGAAAAACCGGGTCAGATCTCACAGAAGGTCGCGTTCCCGAATCGCTGGTGGTCAGTTTTCGAGGCTTCTCCCACCGCCTCAAACCGCTTGGTTCGACCCGCCTTCTAATCAAACGCCAGCTTGCCAGCACAGCCTGCCCGAGTTCCCAGCGCCCCAATCAACCTGTCGGCAATTTTCACTTGTCAAACTTTCAGCTCTGTCTGTTAAGTTAACCTTCGGAGGATTTCCCTATGTCAAGAAGCAAGTTCGTGTTGGGCTGCGTGTTGTGTGTCGCCAGCTTTGCAGGCGGAGTACTCATCGCACAAGGGCCCCGGCATCCCAACCTCATGGCGGCGCAGGATCTGATTAATCGGGCGTACGACCGCATCGCTGCAGCGCAGCAGGCCAACGAGTGGGATATGGACGGTCATGCCGCAAAGGCAAAGGGGCTTCTCGAAGACGCAAAACGGGAAATCCACCTGGCCACAGCGGCGGCGAATCATCACTAGCAAGAACCGCAAGCCGACGACCGGCAGTCATGGGTTTCAGGTTGCGACTGTATCCGCATTGTGCGGCTCAGCCTCACCTGAGACTGCTGGCGCTTCGGGCCCTCTGGGTCTCAAACCCAGGGGCCCATTTCCCTGAACGGTCCCTACGCGTTCGTCACGTCGCCTGCGCACTCCTGGTGCCCGCAGCGGCAAACCACCTCAGTCCGGTTGGCCATTCCCTCACAATGTGCGCTGCATTACTTGGCCCCATCGGCCGGGACGCAGCTGCATGCCGGATTCGCGCATTTCTTCGGCTTTGCCATAATGCACCTTCCGTGATCCGTCCGGTGCTTGTCGGCCCGCAACGGACCTGCCAGATTATATGCCGGATTCACCTCGTGAGATGTCTGGAGCCTTCTGCATCTCCCGTGCAGGGACCGTTCTCTGGTCATGTCTCGCGTCACGAGTCATATGCACCCCTGATTCTCCCTCTCGCAGTGCCGGCACATCATATTTGTGAGCGAAGAAGCGGTGATTCATGGCCGTAGTTCCTGAAGCTGTCGGCCGTCCGCCCACACTATAATCGTCATGGTCCTGAAAACGGGAGCGGTTATGACATATCGGCGATTCCCTGATTTGCGGCGGCGCGAGTTTTTGAAGCTCTCCGCGGCAGCCACAGCCGGCTCAATCACACCACTCGGCGCATTCCTTCGTGCAACCAGTGCGCTTGCCTCACCGCGCGCAGCCGCCGACGCACTTTCCGGCGAGGACGCCGTCAAGAACGTCCGTCCAGAGATCGGTACCGGATGGCGCGGCCACATGTTTCCCGGAGCCGTCGCGCCTTTCGGCCTCGTCCAGCTCAGCCCCGATACTGCCGGTGGCCCCGAGCCGCAATGGAACGCGCGCGGCGACAACACCGGTTGGGAGCATTGTCCTGGCTACTGGTATCCCGATTCCATCATCCAGGGCTTCAGCCACACTCACGTGCAGGGAACCGGCGGCGGCGACCTCGGCGACATCCTAATCATGCCCATCGTCGAAGGCAAGAACTGGTCGTGGGAAACCGGCGTCCCGCAGAACACCGCGTTGATGCAGATTCAGGAGCTCGGACAGAACTCCGGCTGGGTCTTCGACAAGCAAATTCCCGGCTATCGTTCCTTCTTTTTGCACGAGCGCGAAAAAGGTAGCGCTGGCTATTACAGCGTCCACCTCGACACGCCCGATGTCGAAGCCGAGCTCACTGCCACAACCCGCTGCGGAATGCATCGCTACGGCTATCCGCCGCTTGCCACCGGCGACACAAAATCCGGAATCATACTCGATCTTGTCCACGGCATCGGTTGCAAGGCCTATCATGCCGAGCTGCATATCGAGAGTCCCACGCGCGTCAGCGGCATGCGCGCCACTCATGGCTGGGCCGAGGACAGGCAGGTCTACTTCGTCATCGAGTTCTCGCAGCCCGTGACTACATTCGGAGTCCGCGTCGATGGTGGCCTTGACGATAGCGGCCGCGTAACGCAGTTCTCCGGCACTTACGTAAAAGCTATCTTCTACCGCACTTCATCCGACCCACTCGTCATCCGCGTCGGCATCTCACCCTGCAGCATTGAGGGCGCCGCCAAAAATCTCGTCGCCGAAATTCCTCACTGGGACTTCGACCGCGTTGCTCGCGACGCCGAATCCGAATGGGCCAAGGCTCTCAGCGTCCTCTCGGCCGACATGCCCACACAGGCGCTCACTGAAACTTTCTACACCGACGCCTATCGCGGCCTCGTCGCGCCCGCCACCTACAACGACGTCGATCTCACCTATCGCGGCCAGGATCGCCAAAACCACACCAATCCCGGCTTCACCAAATACACCACGCTCTCTATCTGGGATATCTATCGCGGCGAAGTTCCATTCATCATGCTCATACAGCCCGAGCGAACTCAAGATATCGTCCGCACGCTCGTCGCCGACTACGATCAGCTCGGCCTGCACACGCTGCCCATGTGGCCGCTGTGGGGCAACGAGACGTGGAGCATGACAGGCTTCCACACCGCCGGTATGATTCTCGGCGCGTATACGCGCGGCTTTCGCGAATTTGATGCAGAAGCCGCCTACGCCGCCATCCGTGACACCGCCATCGGCCCGCGCGATTCCGCTCCCGCCGGCGCATCGCAGCATGACATCGGGCGCGCTCGAGACAACGGCAAGCTGCAGGAACTTTTTCGCCAGCACGGCTACGTCCCGATGGAGTTGCACGGCGGCTCCGTCTCTCAAACCCTCGACATTGCCTACGACTACTGGTGCGCCGGCGCCATGGCCGAGCTGCTAGGCAAGCACGACGACGCCAGCATGTTTTATAAGCTCAGCCAGAACTACAAGAACGTCTTCGATTCATCCACCGGCTTCATGCGCCCGAAAAAATCCGATGGCAGCTGGCGCGATCCTTTCCGGCCCGACATTCAATATGAGGACTATGTCGAGACCGACGCCTGGCAAGCCAGCTTCAGCGTGCCGCATGACGTACAGGGCCTCATCGATCTTCACGGTGGCGATGCAGCCTTCATCGCCAAGCTCGACGGCCTCTTCACCGCGCCCTCGTATGTTGCCGGTCCGCCCTGGCCGCAGCCCGACATCACTGGCATGGTCGGGCAGGATGCGCAGGGCAACGAGCCCAGCAATCACAATCCATATCTCTTCCCGTTCGCAGGCGCAGCCTGGAAGACCCAATATTGGGTTCGGCGAGTTGCCGCCCTCTACAACAACACACCCGCCGGCATTCCCGGCAACGACGACTGCGGACAACTCGCCAGTTGGTTTGTCTTCGCCGCTCTCGGTTTTTATCCTGTCAATGCCGCAACCGGCGTCTACGTCATCGGCAGCCCCATCGTCGGGCGCGCAGCTATCCGGAACCCCGGCACCGGCAAAACCTTCGAAATCATTGCCGAAAACAACTCACCCGAGAACGTCTACATCCAGTCCGCGCAACTCAACGGCAAAGATTGGACTCGCTCCTGGATTTCGCATGCGCAAATCGTCGCCGGCGGCGAACTCCTTTTCCGCATGGGTCCCGAGCCCAACAAGGAATGGGCGCAGGCTCCCGCTGACCGCCCGCCCTCAGGCCTCCTGAAGTCCTAAATGCGGCGCCGGGGTGCCCCATCCAAGCTTTGCTTGGGTGGGGGCGGGACTCAGTCCAGGCACAAACGCCTTCATTTCATCGTCAGAGCTGCTCCATCCTTTCCTGCGCCCTATTGCGGAAAAAGGTGGGAGAAACTCCCTCATTTGGCGGGGCTTACCTCGCCTCGTATCGCCAACGGCAACCCGGATTCACCCAGTCTCAATCCGCGCTGTCGCTTGAACCAGCCCGTTGCTATACTTAAAGGTGTGACGAGTACTGTTGCTGAAACCATTCCCCATCACACAGCCTCCAGCCCCTCCGCAAGTCAGAAAAGGGTGTTGCTGCTCAAGCCGCGCGGTTTTTGCGCTGGCGTCGTACGCGCCATCGATATTGTCAAAATCGCCCTCGAAACCTTCGGCGCTCCCATCTACGTCCGCCGCGAAATTGTTCATAACCGCTACGTGGTGAACGAATTGGCCGAAAAAGGCGCCATCTTTGTCCACGAGATCGAAGAAGTCCCTGAGGGTCAGCGCGTCATCTACTCCGCGCACGGCGTATCGCCCGCGGTCCGCGAGATGAGCAAAACCCGCCATCTCAAGGTGATTGACGCTACCTGTCCGCTTGTCACCAAAGTCCACATTGAAGCCGTCAAATTTGCCAAGCAGGGGTACTCGCTTGTGCTCATCGGCCACCGCGACCACGACGAAATCGAAGGAACCCTCGGCGAAGCGCCCGAAGTCACTCAGGTTGTCTCCAACGTCGCTGAAGTCGAAGCGCTCCAGGTTCCCGATCCCAATCGCGTCGCCTATCTCACGCAAACCACGCTCTCGCTCGATGAAGCCCGCGACATCATCCACGCATTGAAGCTCAAGTTTCCCAACATTGTCGGGCCGCACTCACAGGACATTTGCTACGCCACCGAAAATCGCCAGGTGGCCGTGCGCAACGTAGCCCACAAAGCCGGCCTCGTACTCGTTGTCGGGTCCACCAACAGCTCCAACTCCAATCGTCTCGTCGAGGTCTCGCGCAACCTGGGAACCATCGGCTATCTCATTGACAACTCGCAGGCCATCGATCCCGCGTGGCTCAAGGGAGTTGAGAATGTCGCCGTGACTGCCGGCGCGTCGGCGCCCGAAGTGCTGGTCGAAGACGTCGTGAACTACCTGCGGCAAAACGGCTTCCAAAACGTCGAAGAGGTCGAGGTGATGCCGGAGAATGTTCGCTTCGGTTTGCCTCCTGAAATCGTGCAGGCCATCGGCAGTGCAAGCGGGCAAAGTTCCGTTCCGCTTCGTTGATCGGTTCTGAGCCTGCAGAGAAACACATCGCAAGGCACGAAACGTCAGGGCACGGCTTCAGTGGTGCCACAAGGAACGCAACAAGTTGTCCGGCTTTGGCCTATGTGAATTCTCAACGTTGCCTAACCGTCGTAAACCGCGCCAAACAATCCGAATTGGGACCAAAGTTGAATGGATCGGGTCAGGATTGAGGCGCATCGAAACTAAATGACGCAACCGCAGCAAAAAACGAGTTCCGCGCCTCCCCTTGCGACTCCCCGCTTTGGCCGCATTGACGCCGACATCTCCGACGTCGAGTCCTCCATCGTCAAAGCGCGCGACTGCCTTCTTTCACTCCAGCATCCCGATGGCTACTGGTGCGGCGAACTCGAGGCCGACTCGATGCTCGAGGCCGACTACATCTTCCTGCATCGCCTGCTCGAAACCGGCGACGAAGGTCGACTGCGCCGCGCATTCACCGAGATGATGCGCTACCAGAACGAAGACGGCAGCTGGAGCATCTATCCCGGTGGTCCGGGCAATCTTTCGCTCTCGGTCAAATGCTATTTCACCGCAAAATTGATGGGCGTCGGCCCTGACGATCCGCGCCTGGCCAAGTGCCGCAAGTGGGTCCTTGCGCACGGCGGGGTTACGGCATGCAACACCTTCACCAAAATGTATCTCTGCGCGATGGGCCAGTACGACTACGATGCCGTGCCCGCCATTCCGCCCGAGATAGTTCTCTTTCCCAGATGGTTCTACTTCAACATTTACGAGATTTCATCGTGGTCGCGCTCCATCCTCGTTCCGCTCGCCATCGTTTACGCGAAAAAACCGTACAAGAAGATCCCGCCAGAGCAGGGAATCGATGAGCTTTTCGTGGGCGGCCGCGCCAACTCCATTTTGCGTTTGCGTGTCGATCGCAAGCATCTCTTCTCCTGGCGCAACTTCTTCCTCGCCATCGATCGACTCATGCACTGGTCTGAGGCTGTCCACCTTCGCCCGTTGCGCAAGCACGCATTGAAGAAAGCTGAGAAATGGATGCTCGAGCGCCTCGAGATGACCGACGGTCTCGGCGCCATCTATCCTGCCATGCTGAACGCCATCATCGCGCTGCGCTGCCTCGGCTACTCCGAAGATGATCCCCAGGTCATCCGCGCGCGCGATGAATTTGAAAAGCTCGGCATCGAGCAGCCGGCAACGCCCGAGATGCCCGAGCCAACCTTCCGCATGACGCCCTGCATGAGCCCAGTGTGGGACACCGCGCAGGCCATCTACGCTCTCGGCGAAGCCGGCGTGCCGCGTAACGACACGCGCATGCTCAAGGCAGTTGACTGGATGCTCGCCAAGGAAGTCCGCCACGTTGGCGACTGGGCAGTCAAGGCGCGCAATTGCGAGCCGGGCGGCTGGTACTTCGAATTTAATAACGAGTTTTATCCCGACACCGACGACACCGCGCAGGTTCTGCTCGCCCTCAACAAAGTCGACAATCCGCGCGAGCGCTATCAGATTCAAGTAGCGGAGCGCGCCATTCGTTGGGAATTCGCCATGCAGTGCTCGAACGGCGGCTGGGGCAGCTTCGACAAAGACAACACGAAGATGATCTTCCAGTACATCCCGTTCGCTGACCACAACGCCATGCTCGATCCGCCGTCGGTCGACATCACCGGCCGCATGCTCGAGATGCTGGCCAGCTACGGCTACACCCGCGCCGACAAGCGCGTCGAAAAGGCGATCAAATTCATCCTCAAAGAGCAGGAGCCCGACGGCAGTTGGTTCGGGCGCTGGGGCGTCAACTATCTTTACGGAACGTTCCTCGTTCTCCGCGGCCTTGAGGCTATCGGCTTCGATCACAATGAGCCGCAGGTTCTGCAGGCGGCCGAGTGGATTCGCATGGTGCAGAATCCTGACGGCGGCTGGGGCGAAACTTGCGGCAGCTACGACGATCCCGACACGCGCGGCATCGGTCCCAGCACCCCATCGCAAACCGCGTGGGCGATGCTCGGCCTTCTTGCTGCCGGCGACGATCGATCCGACTCCGTCGCCAAGGGCGTTCGCTGGCTGCTCGAGCGTCAGCGCGCCGACGGCAGCTGGGACGAATCGATGGGCGAAGGGCCCACGCGTCAGGCCATCATCACCGGCACAGGGTTTCCGAAGGTTTTCTATCTGGCCTACACAATGTATCGCCAGTATTTCCCTTTGCTCGCTTTGACGACTTACAAGCGCGCAATGGAGCGCGCCGCGTAAGGCGCACGATAGGTTGGACGGGGGTTTATCCCCGGCAATTTTGAGCGCAAGAAAGATTTCGGGGCTTCAGCCCCTGAGGGAACAACCGAATGGCAGTTCCGATCTCCCAGATGTGGACGGTAGCGACATACGTCCTCAAGAACCGGTTCAAGGGCAACAAGCGCTACCCGCTCGTGCTTATGCTTGAGCCGCTTTTCCGCTGCAACCTGGCCTGCGCCGGCTGCGGCAAGGTGCAGTATCCCCCGCACATCCTCAAAAAGCAGCTCACACCGGAGCAATGCTTCGCCGCCGTCGAAGAATGCGGCGCGCCCATGGTCTCCATTCCGGGCGGCGAGCCGCTGCTGCATCCGCAGATCGTCGAAATCGTCAACGGCCTCATCGCGCGCAAGAAGTACATCTATCTCTGCACCAACGCGCTCGAACTCAAGCGGCGCCTGCCGGAGTTCACGCCATCGAAATACCTCACCTTCTCGGTTCACCTCGACGGCCAACGCGAAGAGCACGACTTCTCCGTCTGTCGCGAAGGCGGATGGGACATCGCAGTTGAAGGCATCAAAGAGGCTGTCCGCCGCGGTTTCCGCGTCACGCCTAATGCCACCTTCTTCGACGGCACCGATCCCAACCACGTCCGCGCGCACTTCGACGAGATGATGTCCCTCGGTGTCGAGGGCATCGTTCTCTCGCCCGGCTACAGCTACGACAAGGCGCCCGACCAGAATCGCTTCCTCGGCCGCGCTCGCGTGCGCCGCATGTTCCGCGCCATTCTGTCGAACCGTAAAAAGTCGTGGAAGTTCAACATGTCGCCGCTCTTTCTCGAGTTCCTCATGGGCGACCGCAACTACGACTGCACGCCTTGGGGTTCGCCAGCCTTCAACATTTTTGGCTGGCAGCGCCCCTGCTATCTGCTTCAGGATGGCTACACCGAGACCTTCAAAGAGCTGATGGAAACAACGAAGTGGGAGGAGTACGGCGTCGGCAGCGGCAATCCCAAGTGCGCCAACTGCATGGTCAGTTGCGGCTATGAGCCAAGCGCGGTTCTCGACGGTTTCGGTTCGCTCAAAGGATTTTTCGCGATGGTCAAGGGCAGCTTCTCGCTCTATCCCGATCAGCATGCGCTCAACTTGCTCAACGAGCCCATGCCCACCGGCAAGCCGCTCGTGCAGATCCAGGCCGGCCGTGCTCTCGAGGAAACCCGCGCATGACCGCCGAAGTCCAGAAATACACTCGCGAACAGATCGAATCCCTCGAGCTCGCTCCCGGCTTTGAACACGAAGAGCTTGAAGGCTCGGTCCCCGAGCTCGCCTCCGACGAAGACATCAAGTCCGCGCTCGAAAAAGCCTTCGACTTTCGCGGAGACGTCACCCTCACTCTCAAGTCCGGCGAAAAAATCGAAGCCTACATCTTCAACCGCCAAACCGGCACAACGCTCGCCGACTCATGGGTGCAGTACTTTACGCCCAGCGCGCCCGAAAAGAGAAAGGTGAGCTACGCCAACATCGCGCGTCTTGAATTCGGCAAAGACCGCGCGGCCGGCAAGCACTGGGAAGACTGGGTGAAGGCCTGGAACGAAAAGAAGGCTGCTGGCGAAAAGAACATCGCCCTGCATCCCGAATCTCTCGAGTAAGGCATCGAAGTAGCTGTTAGCTTGCCGTTCTCCGGCCCCTAAACCGCTGCTGCCGCCATTCTCTCTTTCGCCACCACATTCGCGCATGGAAGCTCCACTGAGAACACCGTCCAGGGCCTTCCGCCGATCACGGCGCTTCTGGCTCGAATCTGCCCGCCGTGCTTCTCCACAATCCCGCGGCTGATCCACAGGCCCAGCCCGTTTCCCGTGTTTCCCTTCGTCGTCACAAAAGGCTGGAACAGCCGTTCCCGAGCTTCGGGCGGAATGCCGCGGCCATTGTCCGCAACCGAAATCCGCCAGTTTCCATCGTCGCTGGCGCGTACGCGCACCCGAATCTCACCCCCGAACTCAACCGCATCAATCGCATTGCGAATCAAATTCGAGAATACCTGCCGCATCTCTGCCGATGAGCCAAACCCCTCGCACGGCCCCTTGTACTCGCGCCGAATCGAAAGACCTTTCTGCACAAACAACGGGTTGTTCAAATCCAGCACCGCGTCGAGCGTGCCCGCCAAATCGAACTCGGCCGGCTTGCCCGTATCGCGAAAGAATGTCAGGCTGCGCTTCGCCACGTTGCTGATCCGGTGGATCTCCTCCATCAGCATCTGTGAGTATTCTTTTGCCGAGGCGTCCAGACTCTGGTTGTGGTGGATCAGGAAAGCTAGATTCGTCACTGCTTCCAGTGGATTATTGATCTCGTGCGCAATCGCCGCCGCCATGCGTCCCGTGGCCGCCAGCTTTTCTGACTCGATGAAGGCTTCCTGCATCTTCGCCCGCTCTGTGATGTCACGGGCAATCGTCGAAGCTCCAATCACCTGTCCCTCGGCATCCATCAGTGGCGAAATGGTCAGTGAGACCTTAATCAGGGCTCCGTGCTTGGTCAGCCTTTCCGTTTCAATTGGCTCTAAGTGCCGTCCCTCTTGCAAATTCCGCAAAGTCCCCGCTTCTTCTTCGTAATACTCCTCCGGCACCATCTCCAGAATCGGCCGGCCGATCATCTCTTCCGGCTTGTAGCCGAACATCTGAACCGCTGCGCCATTCCAGCTGGTGACAACTCCGTTCAAGTCCTTGCTGATGATGGCGTCGTGCGAAGAGTCCACGATGGCGGCCAGGCGCGTCCGGTATGCTTCTGCCTCGTGCAATCTGCGCATCAGCAAACTGAGTGAAACACCCAGCACACAGAAAAAGAGGGTCTTCACCAGGGCGAGGCCCAGCAGGGAATAGTGCGGCCACGCCTGGAAAAAGAAGACGTCCATCGATGCCGCCGACATGGCTAACGCGAAGATGCTCGGCGCAAATCCCACATAGCGCGCGATGAACGCAACTGCACCGAAGAAAAGGAGCGGGACCAGAGCAGGGAATTCCACCAGCAGCGGCCTGAGCGCAATGCTGATGCAGGCCGCCAGCACTACCGACAGGGCGGCCAAGACATACTTCTTCATTAGGGACAACCTCAATGAACCACGCACATCAGGGAAGCACCGCAAGCAATCGCCGTCTATCTAGACGCCTGCAACGACTCTTTTGAGGACATCCGTTCGTTGCAAAGCGTGAACTGGTTCAATTTTCCCATGTTAACCAGTGGATAAATAGTTCCTTTTCCGGCACCTCCAGTTACCAGTGAGTGCCCGGAACCAAAGGAAAGCAGGCGGCAAAAAAGCCATCCCTCGCCAAAATGGTCCTTCTCGTTGCTCACCTCTCGCCGCTTCGCTATAATCCGAATTCTCCTCCTTTCAAAAGTTCAATCCTGGGCCACGCAGGTTAAAACGACGAACTTGGCGCTCGGGCCGCGGCTCCTGATTCGCGGCACATCCCTTTGGAGCGCTTCTCTGGGTCGAATTCTCATCGATCAGTCGAAGGATGACGTGCGAATTCCGAGGGTATACATCCACGCCGGCTCGAAGCGATCCGCTCGAACCCATCGGGCCGCGTAACTGCAGCCAGGGCCGCGCAACCGGAAAGGGAAGACCATGGAGACCACCACTCCCGCATCGCTGATCTGCCCGAAAGGGCACGGCCCGGGAGTTCCCGGCGGCGCATTCTGCAAGACCTGCGGCACTCATCTTGTGCCCGCTGATCTGCTGGCGACTGTTTCGCCGGCGTCGCCGTCAAATCTCGACCCTCCCTTCATGCCGGTCTCTTCGCCCGCTGCCGCAACGTCCACGCAATCGCTCGACTCGCCTTTCGTTCCACTGCAAACGGCCGCGCCGGCCCCAGCCTTCACGTCTGTGCAATCGCAAGCTCCGGTTCCGGCTCCTACGCCGGTCCCTCAGCCCGCGGCATTCAGAAACTCGCAAACTTCGCTCAATGCCCAGTCCGCGACGCCGGCCTCTGGTCCCGTCGCCCAGCTATCCGTCTGCAAAATCTGCGGCGGAGACGGCACAGGCCTCGCTCCGTCCGACAATATCTGCACCCAATGCGGTTGGCTGCGCCCGCTCTTTCCCGGCTATCAGCTCGACCGCCAACTCTTTTTATGGGCGCAAGACGGCCAGGCCATGAGCAACCTGCAAAAAATCTACGCCCTCCACGCTGCCGTGCGCGCTGTCTCTGACAGGGTTGGCCGTCCCTGGATCGAATCCACCTTCAACGGCATTCGTCTTGGACCAAGACAGTTCCCCGACGTCTGGGCGCTTGCGGTTTTAGCTGCTCGCGTCCTTGGGCTCACCACCATGCCCGATGTCTATATCTCGGGCGGATCGGGAGCAGGCATGTGGAACACCTATACCTTCGGCTCGGATCAGAGCTGTTTTATTGTGCTGGGCACGGCCGTCCTCAACAACTTCACGGGCGAAGACCTGTTCTTCGTGCTGGCCCGCGAGATGGGCCATGTTCGCGCCGGCCACGCGCTTTGGAAGACTGTTTCCCACTTCCTTGTCGGAGACTCCAATGCGCACGGGCTTCTTGCCGACGGAATTCTCCACGCCATCAGCCCCACCAAGCTTATTCAGGGCACCATAGAAATGCCGCTCATGGCCTGGTCGCGCCAGTCCGACATCACCGCCGACCGCGCGGGTTTGCTCGCCGTCGGCGACGAGGCCCTTGCCCGCCGCGTTCTCCTCGCCTGGTCTATCCGTTCCGCCCGTCTTCTCAAGCAAGTCAACATCGAGGAATGGATGAAGCAGGAAGACGCCAGCGATGATGCCATGACCCGCTTCTCCGAGATGACCACATCATCCTCCATGTACACGACGCGCCGTCTGCGTCTGCTCGGCCAGGCTGCGCGCGAGCCGGAACTCATGGGCTTCAGCCAGAAGATCCAGCCCATTCGCCGCCAGCTTACTCCGCCTAAGCCCGCGCCGCCGGCTCGCCATCCCGCTCCCTCGCCCCACGAATCGGTTCGTGCGATTTGTCCTCAGTGCAACGCCGCGGTGCGCATTCCGCTTGCCGTGCTGCGCGGTAAACCGTCGCTCAATGTTCGTTGTCCCCAGTGCAAAAACGTCTTCACCATGCGGCCTCCATCGGCTGCTCCACCGCCGACTCCCTCCGGCACAACACCACCAACCGCCGTCCCGCCGGTCGAGTCCGATCCTCAGCAGAGTTGAGCCGGGCGGCAGAAAAGAGAGAGGTTGAGCCATGAGCACCAATAACGATGCCCTGAGCGATGCTCAGTATGCCGAAACCCAGGCCGAACAAGCCGAGGCGCAAGCCGCCGCCACCGGCGACTACTCCACTGCGTCCGATGATGCGACGCAAGCCTATCAGGCTTCGCAGGACGTGGCCGACGCAGGCGGCACAGACAACACCGATGCAACCTGGAACGCGGCGCAGGACGAGAGCTGGGCCAACTGGGATCAGGCAACCGCCGACCAGGACGCGTCGACAGCTGCCAGCTACGCCGCCACGGGAGATGAGCAAGCCACCGAAGTGTACGGCGACGCGGCCGATAACGAGGCCGACAATGCCGACACCTACGGGGCGGAGGGCGAGTACGGCGACACTCTCGGGCCAACCGAAGACGCCGCAACCGACACCACCGACACGACTGATGACGCCACTGCGGTCGACGACACAGCAGCCGTCGATGACACCACAGTCGACGACGATTCCGACGCCACATAAGCCTGCTGTCGTGAGGGCGTCCTCGCCGACACCGTGGGTACCCCACATCTCGATTCTGAGATGTGGGATAGCATGGTCCCTCAACCACTCGCTCTCAACTCAGCGCGAATCGGTCGCCCTACTTCAGGCGACCCGAATCAAAAGTTGATTTTCACCGCTGCCTGAAGAATGCGCGGCGGCGCTGCGCTGATCGCGTTGCCGAACGTCGAGCTGCCGATGTTGCCATCGATCGCGCCGGGCCCGTTGAACTGCGTGTGGTTGAAGACGTTGAAGGCTTCCACGCGCAGCAGGAGCGACGTCGACTCCGTGAGCGACAGGCTCTTGGCTACCGCCATGTCATAATCGTCCGCTCCGGGGCCATGGAAGAAGCGCCTCTTCGACGTACCCGGCGTGCCTGGCGCATTCTCACTGAAATCTGCCTCGTCAAAGTAGTTGTTTCCATTCGTGCGCGGGTTGTGATTCAGCCGTAACGGCGCACCGCTGTAGTCTGGCTCGTCGATGCTGCTATTGTTCACGCCATTTGGATTGGTGCCGATCAGTGAGTTGTCTCCGTTATTCGTTATCGTTACGGGAAAACCGCTCGCAAAACGAGTGATTCCTGAGAGTGACCATCCGCGGCTGAAGCGATTGGGATGCATTAACCGATCGATTGGCAGCTGGTACTCGTAACTGAGCACGAAGTTGTTTGCCACATCGAACGACGACAGCGCATAGCTAAGCGAGGGGTTAAATGGATTGACCTCCTCGCCGATGTTCGACGATTGATCCAATGATTTGCTGTAGGTGTAGGCGGCGGAGAATTCCAAACGGCCGCTGGTGTGCCGCGCGCTCAGCTCCAGCGCGTTGTAGTTCGCGTTCCCGATCGTCGATTGCAGCGCATTGCTGCCGAAGTTCGCCCCCAGCGGCCCGCGCGTTCCATTCACCTGCCCGCCGCCAATCGGGTAATACACAGTGTCTTCGCCGCCCGCGCCGCAGGTGAGCGTTCCAGGCTGCACTTCGCTCGGCTGGCTCAGGCTAAGGCACAGCGCCGGATTGCCCGGATTCGGCTCGACCAGCACACGCTGCCGATGGCTCGCCGTCCCGATATAGCTTGCGCTCAGAACCGTATTGGGCCCCGCCTGCCGCTCGACCGACAGCATCCACTCCTCGGTGTATGGCACGCGATTGTGCACGTCATATCCGGGAATGCCGCTGATCGGCTCGTAGGTGCTCCAGTCGATGTTTCCATCTGGGTGATTGCGCGACGAATTCAGCGGCGCAAACGTGTAGGGGAACGGCTGCCCATAGTTCTGCCCATCGGCCGCGGTCACAAATGGAGTTGCGAAGAGCGGAGGCGCGGGACTGGTATACGTCGTGCCATACGGCGCGTTCGCCGCCAGCACACTGATTGAAAGCGCATCGATCGCGGTGTAGAAATTGCCAAAGCTCGCGCGAATGCTGGTCGTGCCTGGGCTGCCCAGCACCCTCGCCAGTGCGCTGCCGGAACTTGCATGCGGCGTCCATGCCACGCCGACGCGCGGCGAAAACCCAAGCTCGTCAATTGGCGCCAGTGTGCGTGGAATCCCCGGGTCTCCCGGATACAAAATCCCCGCCGGAGCGCCCGGAAACACAACCGACTGCGCGCCTGCCTCGAAAGTCGAAATCTGGTTGTATTTTTCCGTCCACGGCGCGATGCGGTCCCAGCGAAGTCCGTAATTCAACGTCAGGCTCGGCCGTGCATGCCAGCTGTCCTGCGCGAATAGTCCAACATATTGGTTGCGCGCGTAGAACGGGTTCAGTTGGCTCTGGTTGTACTGGCTCGGCACGCCGATCAGAAAATCCGCAAAGTCCACGCCGGTTTCAGTACCCGAAAAGACAAAGCTGCCGTTGAACTGCGCAATCGGATGCGCGTTCACCTGGTCGGCGTGAAACTCGCCGCCCATCTTCATTGTGTGGTTGCCCAGCACCTTTGAGAAAGTGTCGGACGCCTGGTAAGTATTGTTCGCCTGGGTCAGCTGATTTGCCGCGGCGCCAATCGAATAGCCGTTGAGATTCAGGTTCTCCACGCTCTGCCCCTTCGGATCCAGAGGCACAATGCTTGGCGTTCCGTCGGCGTTCGCAAAGCCCTGCGAGACGAGGCTCACTCCGCGTCCTCCCACCGGCTGTCCCAGATTGGTGAAGTCGCGCAGGTAGCTCACGTGCGCCTCGTTCACCGTTGTCGAGTTGATCGTCTTGGCAGCGCTCAGCGCCAGCAGTTGCGCCCCGCCCGTGGTCAGCGCATCGAATCCCGGCACGCTCGCCCCGCTCTGCGCCGCCGGATACGGATTATCCAATGTGAACTCGTCAATAAAGTAGTAAGCCGACAACATGCCCCAGCGCGAATTCGCATCCACGCGCGCTCCTGCCTTGTCGTCCTGCACCGTCTGGTTGTATGTCGATGTCGCAAATCCATCCGCGTTATTCGGCGCCGGAATATATGTGAGCATCCGCTGCGCCGGAACCGACCACGCGTTCTCGGGAATCTGTGCGTTCCCAAACACGCATTGCCCCGCCTGCGCATCGGCTGCTGTGCAGCCCCTAAAGTAGTACGGCTCGCCTTGTGAGACCGCATAGCCCAGCCGCTGCGTCAGCAGACTCGCAAAATACGGGCCGCCAACCGTCCCCGTCAGTAGCGTGTTTCCCTTGCTGTCCACAAAGTCTGAAAGGTCTCCCGTCCGGTCCGCGCTCGACGGGACGCTGATCTCGCCCGTATCGATGCCCTGTGTCTGCCGCGTGCCTTGATAGTCCACGAAGAAGAACAATTTGTCGCGCCGAATCGGCCCTCCCAGCGTTCCTCCAAACTGGTTCTGCTGGTAAACACCGCGCGTGGGCGAAAAGTAATTCCTCGCGTCGAGATCCGTATTGCGCAAAAAGTTGAATGCGTCGCCGTGGAACGCATTGCTTCCGTTCCTGGTGACCACGCTTACTTGTCCGCCGCTGAACTCTCCGTATTCTGCGTCGAAGTTGCTGGTTACAATGCGAAATTCGGCGATGGCATCCAGGTTGGGAATGATCGAGGTGCCCGCATTCACATCCTCTTCCGCATCGCTGCCGTTCACGCCGAAGTAGTTTGAAGTCTCCCGCTGCCCATTCACTGAAATCGTTCCGGGATTCAAAGTGCCCGACGGATCGAGGATCGTCGCGCCCACATCCTGCACTGTCGTCGCCCCGATCGTCGTTGACGGAGCCACTCCCGGTTGCAGCGACAGCAGGTCCGTAAAGCTCCGCCCATTCAAAGGAACCGCGCTCATCTGCCGGCCGCTGATCACTTCTCCCGACTGCGTGCTTACCGTCTCCACGTGCAGCTCATCGTCGGTCACGCTCACCGTCTGCACAATTTCGCCAACCACGAGCCCGCAATCCTGCGTCAGCGCCGCATCCGTGTCGAGCACAATCTCCTTGCGCTCGCAGGTTTCGAATCCGGGCGCATGCACATCCAGTTCATAACGACCCACCGGCAGAACCGGCAAAGAGTAATAGCCACTCGAATTGCTTCGCGTTTCGTGAGAGATCCCGGTGCTCAATTCGCGAACCGTAATCTCCGCGTTCGGCACTACTCGTCCCGACGGGTCTTTCACGGTTCCTGAGATGCTTCCCGTGACGCCTGCCCAGGCAGTGCCGGCGAGAAACAGAAGACTGGTGAGGACCAGAAAAGTTCTTCTCAACTGGAGAGCAAATCGGCGATTCATGTTTGCCTGGAAGAGAAACCTGTGATTCTCGTGCCGCGATCTCATGCGCAATTCCTTGTTAGTTTGCTCGCTTCATTTGGGGCCCCGGGCAGGGCCATCGGGAAGCGGCCGTGATATACGACCAATTCGGTCTCCATTAATATACGACAAATTAGGTCGGAGTTTGTTGCAGTGATTTAAATCACACCGAATTATGAGAAGACCGCCGCTGTGACCGTGTGAAACGAGGTGGTTTCTATCTATAACTTATTATTTATAAACAAGATAGCTTGTGATTGTTCATTCAACATCCCGTGCGGAGCGCCCTTTTTCTTGTCCTGCGGCCAGCAGCTAGCAGCACGTAGCCGCGCCAGCCTCAGATGCTTCCATCCCCGCCACTTCCACCGCTCGCCGCTCTTCGCGCTCCAGCATCTCCAGCAGTAATTGCATTGCGTAGGTTTCCTTGAGGGACTCATTGTAGCGGCGCGCGATCTTCAGCTTTTCGGCGCCAGCAGCCGCACTCTCAAACTTGCCGGCAATTGCCTTGCCGTACAGCCGCGACGCCTCCACCTGGCCTTGCAGCGTTCTGATTCTCAGTTGATTGATTATTGATCCCATGAGCCTGACTCCCGCAGTCTCTTCAAAATCTCCAGCGCAAGCTGCAAAACCACGCAACCCTTCATCGCCTCAGCCCAGCGGCGAGCGAGGATCGTTCTCCGTTCCTCCGTCGCTGCGAGTTCCAATTCCAATTCCAGCGTCTTGCATTGAAACCAGCGCAGGCCCAGTCGCGTTTCAAGGTTCTCTATCCGCACGGCTTCGATCGTTGAATCCAAGACTCGCCCTCGCGGGACTAATCTATGCACCGGGCGCGGAATCTTCCCGAACCCGTTCCTCCCCGTCTCTCTTGAGAGTGTTCTTGAACTATAGGTGGGTTGTGATTTGAACGAAGTGACTTAGATCACTTGGCGCCGGGTCAATCCTCACGAAAGTACTGCTTTCAACGTGACCAGCATCACTGCAGTTCGAAATGGCTCAGGCGAACCAGGGGCCAGGGGCCAGGGGACGTAGGGACTAGGGACTAGAGACTAGGGACTAGGGACCCAGGGACTAGGGACTAAGGCTCTATGGGCTCGGGGTGTTTACTGAATCGTTAATCCCCCCCTCAAAAACCATGTTTTTGTGTAAAGTCCTGATTCTAAAGAGGCGACTGTAAAGTCCTCGAAAGGATCGGCTTAAGGGCGTTTTGCACCGGTTGGGGTGCAAATTCGTCCCGGCATCTGGTCCGGTGCTCCCGAAATGCGGGAGCGGGACGGCAGGGAGTAGCCAATAGCCAGTAGGCGGTAGCAGGGAGCCCGGAGCTGACAGCTTTGCCCGTCATGGTTTTGATCCTGAAACAAGTGTAGGGAATTGGGAGAAATAATACGCACTATTCGCGAAATTTATATTTCGAGTGGAATGAGTCGTATAGGGAGGAAAGTGGAAGGGGTGGGTATTGACAGCGGCTGAGGTGGGGCCTGCCCGGATCCCTTGGGCACTATGGAGCGCTCCTGCGCTACCAATCTCGATGTTTATTTTCTATTGCCGACACGAGTTCAGTGATGTCTCTGTTTCTTGCATCGTTGGGAGGCTCCTGCGTTTCCGAGACGCTTCGGTACTCATGCAACTCGTGATCGAGTTCTGGGTCATATGGAAAATCCTTGAAATAAAGGTCTGGTAGCCCAAGGTCTGACGCCCGGAAGAATGGCTCAGGCATTACTGCGCTGAGAAGCTTTTCGTGGATTTCCTTGGCGCTCAGTTTGCGCTGGTTCGCAAAGATTGCTTTTCCGAGGTTCTTGAAATTGCCACAGTCGCGGTAAAGGTAATTGAACTCGATGTTCATTTGTGGGCCTTTCGTCAGCGAAAAAGATTTTCGCGATGGTATTTCAAGAATGCTGGATCTGGGGCAAACTTTGCTGGTATTTGGATTAGTTTATCGGCGTACGCAAGGAATGCATCATCAATGTACCGGTTAGGCTTGATCTTTGAGATCCGTGGCGACAGCAACAAATGAAAGCTCTCTGAAATTGCGATCAGCCCTTGGTCAAAAGCGCGGTCATGTAAGGCGGATAGGCATAATCCGTTTCTTGGGTTGAGGCGATTGCTTGGGTCGGCTCGCCATGGAACGATGTGGCTGGCCACAAGTAGTTCTTGGGCTGCCAAGCCTGTGACGCAGCATTTGAAGTCGTAGGCACTTAGGACGGCCTGACGAAAGAATCTCTGTCCGACTCGTGCCTCTATGAGAGCAGTTTTCGTCAGTCCGCTGTAGTCAGCGTCGGCTTCAGGCGGATCCGGAACTTTTTGCTCGGCGGCGGTCGGGGCGAGTCTTCGAACGGTCTGGTCGATCTCAGCAGCGATGTGGCCCCAGTCAGACGTCGTTTCGCTCCAGATTTCCTTGTCTGCTTTGGATGCTTTGGTAAGACCCTTTCGCCCTGTTGAAACAATCGCGGGGTCTAGGCTGGCGAAGTTCGTGAGCTTCATTGCCAGCGAGCCGGGGGTCCGGTGAATTAGCTTGGCGTAGCGGATGATTTCTGGGTTTCTAGAGTGCATTTTCCCGAATGGAATCTCGCAGTAAAGCTTAAGAGCGATGAGCAATTGTTCGCGGGACCATCCATCGCTTTGGGGCATAGGTCGACTCCGTTGGGCCTCGCAATAAACGATACTACTTTGGCAATGTGCTCCACTGAGCTTTGCGTATCCAGCGCGATGTGTGAGCCGCGTGGATTGTTTTCTGAAGAGACTTGCGGGCGTTGATTCGGCGGCCTGAAGGCCGCTGCTCCCTCCGCAGGGGCAAAAGGCCCGATCATGCGTTGAGCTTAATTGGCCCGGCTGAAGCCGTGCCCTTGTTGCAGAGCATCTCCGATTGAGCTCTCCAGCTAGCTCCTGGAACGGGGGCGGAGCGCTCTGGGAGATGCACGGAAACTTGCTCACTATGGGCCTCTCAATTCTCTCCAGTCGTTTCAAGCCCTTAAATCGAGCAGCCCTGCGGCGCATTTAGAATTGAAGTGCGCTTCTTGCATGAAAATCTTTGTTACAGGCGCGACAGGATTCGTTGGCCATCATGTCGCCAAGGCGTTAGCCGCTGAAGGCGCCCGTCTGCGCCTCCTGGTCCGCAAAACCAGCAATCTCAGCAACCTCGAAGGCATCGATATTGGCGCTGGGGGCGAGCTCTTCGAGGGCGACCTCGCTGATCCAAAGCCAATCAAAACGGGTCTCGCCGATTGCGACGCGGTGGTGCATGTCGCCGCGGATTATCGGCTCTGGATTCCAGATCCGGCAACGATGTATCGCGCGAATGTGGATGCCACGCGCGAGCTGCTGCGCATGGCCCGCGAAGCAGGCGTGAAGCGCTTCGTCTACACATCGAGCGTTGCCACCATGCACTTCCGCACCGACGGAATCGTCATCAACGAGGACACGCCTGTCTCGATCGCCGACATGGTGGGTCACTACAAGCGCTCAAAGTTCCTTGCCGAGCAGGAGGCGTTGCATGCAGCGGATCAGGGACAGCAGGTGATGATCCTGAATCCCACAACTCCCATCGGACCCAACGACGCCAAGCCTACGCCGACGGGGCGCATCTTCGTCGATTTCCTGAATGGGAAATTCCCGGCGTATGTCGATACAGGCCTGAACCTGGTCGATGTGACCGAAGTGGCCCGCGCGCACGTGCTCGCCCTGACCGAGGGAACTCCAGGGCGCCGATACATCCTCGGCGGCGAAAACCTCACGCTCAAGCAGATTCTCGACAAGATGTCTGCCATTACCGGCATTCCATCGCCCACGGTCGAGATTCCGTTCGCCATTGCTGCCACGTACGCCTTCTTCGAGGAGCTCATCACTGGCCGCATCCGCGGCAAGGAGCCGCGCGCGACTCTTGAAGAGGTCCGCATGGGACGCAAGAAGATGTACGCATCGAGCGCCCGCGCCCAGCAGGAGCTTGGCTTCCGCATCGTGCCCGTGTACTCTGCCATGCGCGCGGCGATCGACTGGTTCCGCGATCACGGGTATGCGCCAAAGGCAACGACCCGGCAGAATTGAGAAATATAGTTCATAGTGCTATAGTTCTGAGTGTGAGAAGGGTAGGGATCGTTGCAAGTCTACCTGACCAAGTGGATGGCGCGGTTTGCGGGTCGCGAAGGGATCGCCCACGCCAGTCTCCGCGATGCAATCGCACGCGCAGAAAAGGGCTCGATCGATGCCGACCTCGGCGGCGGCCTGATCAAACAAAGGGTCGCCCGTCCCGGGAAGGGCCGGTCCGGCGGTTATCGAACGATCATCGCGTACCGGCGCGGGGATCGAGCGTTCTTTATTTACGGATTCGCGAAGAGTAAGCAAGAGAATATCGGTCGAGACGAGCTGAAGACCGCGCGGGAAGTGGGTGCGGCATTGATGGCAATGCCGAAAGAAACAATCACCCGGAGCATTGCAAACCGGGAATTGGAGGAGATCGCTTATGGCCAGGAAAAAGCTCAGTCCTCTTACTGAGGCCCTGCTTGAAACCGCAGGGGATCTTCACCACCTCGGCATCATGGACGATGCCACCTACCGCAAGATCACTGTGCGTCACCTCGGCAAGAAGGCGCACGCAATGTCGGCTCCCATCAGCCCCAAAGAGATTCGCGCCATCCGTGAGCGCGCGAATTTGAGCCAGGCGGCACTGGCCAGCATGATGAACCTGACTGTCGGTTATCTGTCGCAGCTCGAGCGCGGGGTGAAAGAGCCAAAGGGGCCGTCGCTCGCACTTTTCAACGTCATCCGCCGCAAGGGAATCGAGGCGATTCTGTGATCGGGCCGCGCGCCGCCATTGACCGGTTCCGCGCCCAGGGCTATGCGCCGCCCGCGAGTCCTCGAAAGGAACGGGCCCAGGCACGAACGTGACGCGCACCGCCATCATCGCCGCCTTTCCCGGCGAACTCCGGCACATCGTTCGCGGCTGGCAGCACGAGCGCCGCAACGGTGTTGAGACCTGGTCGCACCGCGACGATAACCTCTACGTTGCCGCCTGCGCCGGCGCTGGCAAGCCGGCCGCCATCCGTGCCTTTGCCGCCGTCGAGGAGTCCGCACCCATCGACCTCGTCTTCTCTGTCGGCTGGGCCGGCGCCCTCACGGCCGACCTCGCACCCGGATCGGCCCACAACGCCGCGGGCGTTATCGACACTGCCACCGGTGAGCGCTTCCGCTGCGACGCCGGTGCAGGCCCCCTGTGGCTGGCTACGGCCCCCCATGTCGCCAACCAAACCGAGAAGCTCCGCCTGGCGACGACCTACTCAGCCGCTCTTGTCGACATGGAGGCAGCAGCTATAGGACGGCTTGCCGCCATGCGCGGGATCCCGTTCTACTCGATCAAGGGCATCAGCGACGGCCTTACCGACAAACTGCCTGATTTCAACCGGTTTCTCTCGCCCTCCGGCCAGCCGCAAATGACTCAATTGACACTCTTTGCTCTCTTCCGCCCCATCTATTGGCCGGCGCTCGTCCGAATGGGAGACAATAGCAGGATGGCTTCCCAAAACATCGCGGACACATTGCGCGATTTTCTTGATGAATGAGGTCACACTAAAAGACGGAATGGCTACTCAAATTTCAACTCCCAAGTTCCAGATTGACGCGACGCTGCCCTCGACCATGCGGGCGGCTGTTTATCGCGGCATCAACGACATGCGCGTCGAAACCGTCGCGGTCCCGCAGATTGGACCCGGCGAGCTGCTGATCAAGATCGCCACCTGCGGCATTTGCGGCACCGATCTCAAGAAGATCCACATGGGTTCGCATTCGGCGCCGCGGATCTTTGGCCATGAGATGGCGGGAACGATCGTCGCCACCGGCGATGGGGTGAAGGGCTACGCCGTGGGCGATCGGGTGATGACGTTCCACCACGTCCCCTGCGGAGAGTGTTACTACTGCCGCAAGCAAACGCCTGCGCAGTGCCCGCTCTATAAGAAGACGGGCGCGACGGCGGGCTTCGAGGCCTCGGGGGGCGGCTTTGCCCAGTACGTCAGGGTAATGGATTTCGTCGTCGCCAACGGCGGGGTGGTTCACATTCCCGATGAGGTGCCGTTTGAGCAGGCGGCATTTGTTGAGCCGGTGATGACGGTGCTGAAAGGCACCAAGCTGCTGAACCTTGTGGCTGACGACACGGTTCTCGTTATCGGACAGGGCCCCATCGGGCTGATGCACGCCGCTCTTGCTCGCCGCACCGGCGCCCGCGTGCTCACCTCAGACCTTTTTGCCGAGCGCCACGCGATCGCCGCGCGCTTTGGCCTCACCAATCCTATCCACGCCGGCACTGAGAAGGTAATCGAACGTGTGATGACCGAGACAGACGGGCGCGGGGCCGATGCAGTGATTCTTGCAGTGGGAGGCAATGGCCTGATCCGCACCGCCATGGACGCAGTCCGCCCCGGCGGCAAGGTGATGTTGTTCGCGCAGACGCAGCATGGAGAAGCAACTTTCGATCCGGCAGCCGTTTGTGTGGACGAAAAGACGTTGATAGGCTCATACTCTTCATCGTTCCCGTTACTGAACGAAGTGACGGCCTTGGTTTTTGGCGGTTACCGCAACGGTTTTGACCTTACGCAGTTGATCTCTCACCGCTTCTCGCTTGAAGAAGCAGTTGCCGCCATTGACGTTGCGTCGCATCCCCAGGCAGATTCCATGAAGATCATGTTGGAGCCGGTGCCTGGCGCAGGAGCGGAATAGAGATCCCCGGATGGCGGATACAGTAAAAAACGTAATCAAGCGCGGCCGCAGTACGGTGAAAACCGCGATCGTCCACGGCCGCGCGACGGTCGAGACTGCCATCGAGCATGGCCGCGCGACGGTCGACTCAGCCATCCTGCACGGCCGGGCCACGGTTGAAACTGCGATCGTCCACGGGCGCGCGACGGTTGAAACGGCTATCGTGCATGGTCGCGCCACCATGAGAGCCGCGATCCTGCACGGCCGAGAAGACGTACGTATTGAGAATGTCCCGGTTCCCAAGGCAGCACGAGGCGAAATCATCGTCCGCGTCGGTGCGGCGTTAACCTGCGGAACGGACCTGAAGGTCTTTCGCCGCGGATACCACGCGCGCATGATCGTTCCGCCGGCGCTGTTTGGCCACGAATTGGCTGGAACGGTGGTGGAAGCCGGCGAAGGGGTGGAGGAGTTCGCCCCCGGCCAGCGCGTTGTAGCGCTTAACTCCGCACCCTGCGGCGAGTGCTACTTCTGCGAACGCGGGCAGGAGAACCTGTGCGACGACTTGATGTTTAACAACGGCGCCTACGCTGAGTTCATTCGCATTCCGGCGCGAATCGTATCCAAGAACACGCTGCATGTGCCCGACAATGTGCCCCTGGAGCACGCGGCGCTGACTGAGCCTCTGGCCTGCGCGGTGCACGGACTCGAGGATTCCCATCCGCGTAAAGGCGACGTGATCGCCGTCATTGGTGGCGGACCTTTGGGCCTCATGATCCTGCATGTAGCCGCGCTGGCAGGTTTCGAAACCATCGCGCTCGTCAAGCACGACGGCCAGGTGGAAGCGGCAACGCAACTGGGTGCGACGCACGTGGTAAAGGCCACCAGCATCCGGAAGGCCATCCAGGATACCCGGGCTCTAACGCCTGAAAACCGCGGCGTCGATATCGCTATTGAAGCAGTTGGCTTGCCCGACACATGGCAGGAAGCCGTGGAACTGGTGCGCAAGGGCGGAACAGTGAACTTCTTCGGTGGCTGCGCCGCCAACACGCACGTTATGCTCGATACCAATCGCATCCACTACAGCGACATTACTTTGCGCGCCACCTTCCACCACACTCCGGCCATCTGCCGCAAAGCGCTCGAACTCATCGCGGGCGGGCGTTTCCAGGCGGGCGCATTCATCACCGGCCGCGCCCACCTCTACGAGTTGAATCGCGTCTTCGAGAAGCTGATGAATCGCTCGAGCGAAATCAAGACAGCCATTGTGCCTTGAGGACCTTCCCATGAACCCGGTCATTGCACGATCTGACAATCCTGAGTTGGGAAGGGAAGCTCTGCTTGCGAAGGGGTGGGCTGCGCTGCCGCCCGGCTATCGCATTCCTGAAGCTGCTCCAACGCTCGAAGAGGCACAGGCCTATTGCCGCAATCTGGCCGAGTCGCACTACGAAAACTTTCATGTCGCGACGTGGTTTTTGCCAAAGGCGCTCAGGCCGCACTTCCACTCGATCTACGCCTATTGCCGCATCTCTGACGATCTGGGCGATGAGGTTGGGGACCGGTCCGCGGCCCTCGCGCTTCTCGATGTGTGGGGAAAGGAACTGGACGCCTGCTATGAGGGCGTGGCGCACCATCCCGTGTTTGTCGCGCTGGCTGAGACGATTCGCGCCTGCTCCATACCCAAGGAGCCGTTTGCCGATCTTCTCATCGCGTTTCGCCAGGACCAGACAGTTACGCGCTATGAATCGATGCAGGATGTTTTGGGATACTGCCATTATTCGGCCAATCCTGTAGGCCGGCTTGTGCTCTACGCCTGCGGCGAGGTGAATGAAGAGAACTTCAGACTCTCCGACGCAACCTGCTCGGCGCTGCAACTCGCAAATTTCTGGCAGGATGTGCGTATTGATTTCGAGAAAGATCGCGTCTATTTACCACAAGAGGACATGCGCCGTTACGGAGTGAATGACGAGACGATTGCGCGGGGAGTCGCGACGCCGGAGTTCCGCAGCCTGATGCGTTACGAAGTGGATTACGCGCGATCTCTCTTCGAGCAGGGATTGCCGCTGATCAGCCGGGTGAATCGTGAATTGGCATTGGACCTTGATTTGTTCAGCCGGGGCGGTCTTGAAATTTTGCGCGCAATCGAGCGGCGGAACTACGATGTACTCAGCGCGCGGCCTGCCGTCTCAAAGACGACGAAACTGGCATTAGCGCTGCGCGCACTTGGCGGAAAGGCGCTGCCATTCTTGCGTCTTGGGGCCCAATCTTCAGGAAAGGCTGCTTGAACGGAAAGACTCCAACGCAGGACCTGGCCCTGGGTCGCGCATACAAAATCTGCCGCGCGATCGCAAAGCGCGAAGCGAAGAATTTCTATTACGCGTTTATCGCGCTTCCGGCGGAACGCAGGAACGCAATCTGCGCCATCTACGCCTTCATGCGCGAGGCGGATGATATTGCCGATGATGAAAGTCTCTCTATCGCTGAGCGCCGTACCCGCCTTGAAGCCTGGTTTGACGGGTGGGACGCGACGGTGCAAAGCGGGGAGACCTCCAATCCCGTATTCCTTGCCGTTCACCACGCAACCAGGCGCTTTGATATCCCGCTGACACTTCTTGACGAGTTGGTCGCCGGAGTGGCGATGGATCTGCGAAAACAACCGGGAGATCCACCGGACACCTATCCAACTTTCACTGAGTTATATCGTTACTGCTACTTCGTCGCATCGGTGGTTGGGCTGGTTTGCATACGGATCTTCGGTTATCGCGATCTGCGCGCGGAAAGGCTGGCTGAGGAAACAGGCGTCGCCTTTCAGCTCACGAACATCCTGCGCGACGTTGCGGAGGATGCTTCGCGAAATCGGGTGTATCTCCCGCTCAAGGATCTGGCCGCGCACAAAGTCACTCTCGATTCGCTGCTTCATCGCGCGACCGATGCGCCCCCGACGCCCGATGAGCGCAAGTTGTTCGAAGCCACGGCCCGACGCGCGGAAAAGTACTACAGTTCGGCGCGTCAGCTACTGCCTTTGATCGATAGCGAAAGCCGCCCCGCTCTGTGGGTTCTGGTGTCAATTTATCGCGGCTTACTCAAGCGGATTGAACGAGCCGATTACGATGTCTTCACGCGGCGCGCCAGCGTGCCGATTTATAGAAAGCTCGCCATTCTTGTTGTCGGTATCACATGGATGATCTGGGCGCGCATCTTTCCATAGCTGGACTTCACGTTGGGTGTCAGCGATTCCTGCGATAACCTGATCCGGAGGTGTTCTGCATGCAACTGCGCGCCGTATGGCGTTTCGCGCTAACCGCAATTCTCCTGGCCGTTGGATTCACTGCGCCGCAGTCTCTGCTGGGGCAGGGAACGACGTTCAACCCCGCGCTGCCGCTCACCCACGTCGACAACGGGTCCAACTCGGCCTGGGCGCAGAGCCAGCATTACCTGGTGCTGGTTTCTCTCGACGGCTTTCGCTGGGATTATGCGCGGCGCGACAACACCAGGAACCTGCTTGCCCTCGGAAGGTCGGGAGTCTGGGCGCCGGAAGGAATGTTGCCCAGCTACCCATCGCTCACCTTCCCGAATCACTACACGATCGTCACCGGCTTATATCCAGAGCACACCGGCATCGTCGCCAATAGCTTTCTCGATCCCGCACGCAACGCCCGCTATTCGATGATGGACTCAGAAGCCGTTACCGACGGCTCCTGGTATGGAGGCGTTCCGCTTTGGAGCCTCGCAGAGAGCCAGGGTATGCGCACTGCGTCACTACTCTGGGTCGGCTCGGAAGCGAAGATCGCAGGATTTCGGCCATCGTATTACGCCACCTTCGACTCGAAAACCGAATCAACTGCCGAAAGCCAACGGGCACGGATCGAAGAGACAGTCGCCCTGCTCAAACTGCCTGTTGCCGATCGACCGCACTTCATCGCGATCTACTTTTCCGAGCCGGATCACGAAGGCCACGAATTCGGTCCGGACGCGCCGCAAACTCGCGCAGCCGAACTGAAGATGGATGCGCTGATCGGCAAGTTGAGATCGGCGCTCAGAGCCACTGGGCTGCCCATCGATCTTGTTGTTGTCAGCGATCACGGCATGGTGAAATCCGAGGGCGACTGGATCAGCCTGGACTCATTCGCCGACCTGGCGGGATTCGACACCGCGGGTTCGCTTCTTTATGGCAAGAGCGAAGAGGATCGTATTCGCGTTTACAACCAGCTGAAGAAAGCTTCCTCGCAATTCGTGGCCTACCGGCTTAAGGATGTCCCGGCCGATCTGAATTTCAATCAGAATCCACGCGAGGGCGATCCGGTAGTAATTCCAACAGGCCCATTTGCTATTCGAGCGCACGCGCCGCAGGCAGACCAGCCGGGCCGTTCACCGACAGCAGGGATGCATGGTTTTGATCCGCACACGATGCCGGAGATGAAGGCAAGTTTCTTCGCTGCCGGGCCGGATATCGTGGAAGGCAAAACCGTCGCCCCATTTGATAACGTGAATCTGTATCCGTGGATGGTGCACATACTGGGGTTGAAGGCATCCAATTCCGATGGAAGCCTGAATATCCTGTCGGGGACATTGCGCGACGGCGGAGTTGCGCCCGAAAAATAATTGGCCGGAAAAGCGAAAGGGAAGTGGAATGAG
Source organism: uncultured Acidobacteriaceae bacterium (assembly GCA_963834565.1). GTDB lineage: Bacteria > Acidobacteriota > Terriglobia > Terriglobales > Acidobacteriaceae > Telmatobacter. The sequence goes on from CAWICF010000002.1 coordinate 150,964, forward strand.
CACAGTTTTGGGGATTGATGGCGGCGGCACGAATACGCGCGCAGCCATTGTTGTCGATGGGAAAATCGTGGCCCACGGTCAGAGCGGATCGATCAAACGGCTTCGTGTTGGAGCGGAGGCGGCCGAAGCGAATCTCCGCGCCGTTTTGAAGGAAGTCTTTGCGCAGTCGGGGGAGAAGGACATTGAGGCGGCATCGTGCGGCGTGGCCAGCGCTACCATGCCGGGAATTCCGGAGTGGATCACCGCGGTCTTCGACGATTTCGGCATTGAGAAGTCTGAAGTGGTCGGCGACGAGGTGATCGCACTGGATGCGGCATTCCACGGAGGTCCGGGAATTCTGCAAATTGCCGGCACGGGATCGAATACGATTGGCCGCGCGGCAGACGGCAGCCGTGAGTCGGCCGGTGGCTGGAGTTCGCGCCTCGGAGACGAAGGCTCAGGATACTGGATCGGTGTCAACTCGGTGCGCCGCGCGCTGCATGCCTACGACCGGGAGGAGCCCTGCCAGATCATCCAGAAGGTGAGCGAGATTTGGGGCACGCCGACCATGGACGACTTTATCAATCTTGGCGACGGCACGCCGGGCCCCGACTATGCGGCGTTGGCTCCGGTGATTAACGATCTTGCCGAAGCCGGCGATCGGGTTGCGCTGGGAGTGCTGAATCAGGCAGCGGCCGACCTTGTGGCCTTTGTGCTGCTGGTCCGCACAAAGCTGCGCCGCAAGCACAATATCGCTGGTGAGGTGCCCGTTGCGTGGACCGGCAGCGTGATCGGGAAAATGAGACTGGTGCGCGAGCCGTTCTTCGCGGGGCTGCGCCAGGCTGCACCGGAGATGCCGGTGGGAGCCGAAGAGACGGTGTCGCTCGACGGCGCCATTTGGCGAGCGCGTCGGATGATCGGGGAAGTGGGTTAGGGCGCATGGCCCTTGAATGGGATGACCTGCAGGTGGAGAAATTCAACGCCGGGAGACGATGAAAAAGCGACTGACCAGGTTTGGCGATTCCGCGCTTGAATTTGGGTTATTCCCGGGCGGCGGTGATACATCCAAGGTCCATTGACCGAGGTCTCGGACACTAATCAGGCCGCCACGTCATCACCGTTAGCTGCAGGCTTCGTAAGCAAACCTGTCAGGCCGAAGACGATCTCTATCAGACCTAAAGCAAGAAGCGGCCACCACCCCGCCGGAGGAGTGGAACCATCGACCGTCAGAACGATGAACGTGATTGGGATATACAGGCAAGAAAGCACGACAACGATATTTGCCACGGGATCACCGACAAATAGGTAATACGCACCAACCGCCAGGCCAAAGGTCGATGAGATGGTGAGCACAAGCAAGAAATCGAACAAAGCGTGATCCCATCCGATGCCGAGCAAGACAAGCAATTCCATCAGCAAAGCGGCGACCGACCCCAGCGCCGTCAGGACCGTGCACCACCGGAAGACAGGACTGTTTTTTCTTGCCTGGTGTGGCATCTGGCTAAAGTCTAACTCCGAAATTCTGCGTAGGGGTCGCGTGGTCGTCCGTCCGGAGCTTTGGCGATTCTTCGCCTTCCTGTGGATCACTTCCGGATAGGCAGCGATGCGCCCCTAGCCGACACGTGATGCATTACAGCCAGTGTCACTGTCCACTCATAAGGGACCAGTATGCTGGGCTGTCCGAAATGGTGTTGTGCCCTACGCCTGGAATCACCGTATACGCCACGACAACACCGCTCTTGAATCGCGTCCGGAGCCTCTCTGTACTTGCGCGTGGAACGATCTCGTCGTCTCCCGCCACGATGATCCGTGTTGGTGCCAGCACTTTCGGTGCATACTGCCCCGACTCAAACTTGTCTTGCAAAAGCCAGCGGACCGGGAGGAAAGGATAATTCGCCGCGGCAACATCACCCAAGCTATCGAATGGTGTAACCAATACAAGCCCCACGACGGGCCGCATGCTTGCAACATGCACGGCAACGCCGGTGCCAAGGCTCCGTCCAATCACAGTGATGTTGGCGTGTTGCGCTCGCACCTGATCGTATAGCGCGAGCGCATCTATCAATATGCCACGCTCCGTGGGACTGCCAGAGCTGCCGCCGTAGCCGGGATAGTGCAATGCATAGATCGCATTGCCCGGGAACGTCTCAGCAAGATCGGGTATGTCCACCGAGACGTCCTCGGCATTGCCTCCGAAATAGATCACAGCGTTAGGACCGTCAGTTTGCCTTGCTGAAACGTGTACCGTTCCAGTCTCGGTCCGTAGTGTCAGCAGAGTGCTCGCGGTCCTGTTCGATCTTGGTTGCGGGTAGTAGATCAAGGATCGTTGCGAAAAGAACAATGCGGCACACACCAGAACGAAAAGAACTATTCCAATCGACACCGTCACAAACATGACTCGCAGCGCCTGCCGCATCGTCCCTCGACCTTCTCAGGTAAAGGCTATCAGGCGGCTGATTTTGTGCACAGCCCGAACAGGCTGGGCTTTCTGGGTGGATTGTCGGCCAGCCGGAAGCAATCAGAATTTGGACAGTAAAGAAGCCGAATGGCAACCACGGATCCTTGGTCGCTTCGCGGCGCTTAGGATCCCGAGGATGACAAGACCATTGGAGGCGCGCAGATTCACGCCATTGCCGTGAGGCTGGTTGAAATGCCGTCAGCGGTATTTACGGAGGACGCCGAGGACACGGCCCTGGATGGCCACCTGTTGCGCGGGAACGTAAATCGGATCCATTTCGACATTCGAGGGCTGCAGCCTTACGACACTTCCCTCGGGGAAGAAGCGTTTCAGTGTCGTCTCTGAGCCATGAACCAGAGCCACAACAATCTCGCCGTTGCGAGCTGTCCGCGTACGCTCCACCAGGACATAATCGCCATCGATAATGTGCTCGTCGCGCATCGAGTCGCCGCGCACTTCGAGCGCGAACACATCGCGATTGCCCACCACGTCATGCAGTGAAATGGTCTCGGGCGATTCCATCGACTCAACGGGCAGGCCAGCCGCAATTCGCCCGGCGAGCGGAAGCTTCAAACTCGACCGCGTCCTCGAACCCGGCGGCAGCACGTCAATCGACCGGCTGCGGTTGTGCACCCGATCGAGCATCCCCTTCTTTTCCAGGTTGGTGATGTGCTTGTGAACCGTTGCCAGGCTCTTCAGGTTCATGCCACGCGCGATCTCTTCAAAAGAGGGCGAGTACCCGTTGCGGTTCACAAAGGTTTCAAGGAAGTCGAGGATCTCTTTCTGTCTCCTAGTGACGGCCATGCGCGAATTATAGCGAATAAAAAGCGAAGCGCAAGCTTTGATTTCGCCTTTTTGTTACCTTTTGTGTACATGTGGAAATTCGGCCTCGGACTCCTAGAAAGCGGGAGAAAACCCGGCCATTTCGGGCTCTCGCGTAATGGCAATGTCATAAAGTTCTACAATTCGGACCATGATTCTCGAAACGTTTCCAGTCGGCCCGCTGGCCTGCAACTGCACCATTCTTGGGGATGAGGACGCGGGAGATGCCATCGTCATCGATCCTGGAGATGACATTGGCAAAATCCACAAGCGGCTCAGCGAACTCGGCCTGAAACTGAAGCAGATTCTGGTGACACATGCGCACATCGATCACGTAGGTGGCGCGCTCAAGTTGAAGAGATTGACGGGAGCGCCGATCTTTCTCAACGAAAATGACCTGCCGCAGTTGAAGATCATGGCTGCCCAGGCTGCCTGGCTCGGTATCGAGACACCGGAAACCGCGCCTCCGGACGAGAGCCTGAATGATGGTCTGGTCGTTGGTCTGGCCCGCTTCCCCGCGCAGGTGATTCACACTCCCGGCCACACTCAGGGCTCGGTTTGCCTCCATTTTGCGCCGCTTAAGTTGCTCGTTGCCGGCGATACGCTCTTTGCCGGCAGCATCGGGCGGACCGATCTTCCCGGCGGCAACTTTGACCAGATCATTCGCTCGATCCGCTCAAAAGTGCTCGCTCTTCCCGACGAAACCCAGGTTCTCCCCGGGCACGGCCCGGCGACAACAATTGGCGACGAGCGAGAAAGCAATCCGTTTCTGCAACAAACGTGACAGAAAATTAACGATAGTAAGATACATTATTTCAACTACATATACTGATAAGATGATGAAGGACTTAAACTCCTCCCCCGTCAGTGTTACTCCTCTGATGCTTTCTAAAGTAGTCAATCATGATGCCTGCACCGTGACTAAATTCCAACCCCGGCGCAAGCAGGCTCACGACGAGCCAACCCGAATCGGGAAGTGAGAAAAAGTAGCCCGGATGCACCCAGGCTCCCTGCTCAAGCAGGTTGAGAACTGTGCGTTCGTCCGCCTCCACGGCTGGAATCCGCAGGACCGCGTACCAGCCACCCTCGAATAGAAGCCGGTCGACGGCGGGAACGGTGCGAAGCAGGCGATCGAGTTCGGCCAGGTTCGCAGCCACCCGCTGGTTGATCTGGTTTTGGATTTCGGGCGCGCTTGCCAGCCAGGCCGGCAGGGCCCACTGTACCGGCGCATTCATCGAGAGAAACGTGTCCGCAATTACCTCAAGGCGGTCGAGCGCCGCTTCGAGTTCCGGTCCGGTGGCAACGATCCAGCCGGCTTTCATCTGGGACAGCCCGGCGATTTTGCTTAGCCCGCTGACAGTGAAGACAGGAATACCGGTAATTCCGGCTGCAAAACTGGAAGGGCTGGCGGGCCCTGTGGTATCCCACGTCCCCAAGTGCGAGGGACGTGGGGCACCCGGTTGGGTGGACCCGGCGGAATCCCCGGTCCCTAAAGACGAGGGATCTCCACCCCGCGGACGAGGGCCTGTCCGCAGGGACCCCGGCCCGGGGGCACCCGGCTTGTTTACGGCCGCGTAATCGAGGAACACCTCATCCACGATGAGCGAAAGATTCGCTTCGCGGCAGATTGTTGCCAGCTCCGCAGCCTCCCATTCTTTTGTGAAGTGACCGGTCGGGTTGTTCGGGTGCACGAGGACAATCGCTCTCGTGCGTGGCGAAAGCGCTTTGCGAAGTCCATTGAAATCGATCTGCCATCCATGGTCGTAGACGAACGGCGCAAACTTCAACTGCACATCATCGAGCCCGGCGAGAAAGTCAAAGAGCGGATAGCCCGGCTGGAGCACCACGATTTCGTCGCCGCTGTCGCAGAGCAGGCGGAAGAGAAAGCTGTAGGCCTCGCTGGTGCTGGTGGTGAGGATGATCTGGCTGGGATCGACCGTGACGCCGTGGCCGGCATAGTAGTGGCAGACCGCCTCGCGCGCCGGCAAAAGGCCTCTCGGCTGCGGATCATAGTCGAGCGCGCGGGGATCGGAGAGCGCGTCGAGCAGCGCTCGCGGATACGCGAATCCGCATCGCGTCGGATTCGAGGCGGTCAGATCGGCGATCGGGAGGCCCGCGGCGCGGCGCAGCCGATAAGCCCGCGCGAGGTCAGTTTCTTCGGTGTTCCAGCTCGTTCTTTGCGAAAAGTGCATGTGTCTTTTTCCTGCCGGCTTCCATGCCGGCCGACTCAGCCGGGCTCGTCGGCAGCGGCCAGACTCATCATGGAGAATAGAACGAGCGCCCCTCATCAACCTACACGGGCGCAACGGGAGAATTCGATTGGCCTTGCGTGCGGTGGTTTTCGACTATGGGTTGGTGCTGACCGGTTCTCCTGATCCCAGTGCTCACGCGGAGATGCTGCGCATTACCGGACTCCCGCCCGAGCGCTTCGACGCCTTGTATTGGGCTGATCGCGATGCATTCGATGCAGGCGGGCTACTCGGCCGCGCATTCTGGAAAAAGCTCGCCCGCGAAGCAGGAATCAGCGTGAGCCCGTCAACAATCGAAGAACTGGTTGCCCTGGATGCGCGCATGTGGATGACAGAGAACAGCGCCATGCTTGCCTGGCAGCTGATGCTCAAGCAGCACGGCCTGCTGACTGCCATCGTCTCCAACATGGGAGACACAGTCCATCACGCCATGAAGCGCGAGTTACCCTGGCTCGCACGATTCGATGTGCTGGTGTGGAGCTACCTGCTGCGGATCACCAAGCCCGACCCTGCCATCTACCGGCATGTGTTGGAAAAGCTCGGCACCCGGCCCGAGGAGACGCTTTTTATCGACGATCGGAAGGCGAATGTGGACGCGGCGGTTGCGATTGGGATGAAGGGAATCGTGTTTACAGATGTGGAGCGGCTGCGGGCGGATTTGATCGCGGTGGGGCTGGATAAAGAGATTCCGTTGCCGTGAGCGTGCGGTGCCAGCATTGCAGCGCCGTCCCTACGGGACTCTGCGGCATTCTCAACTCGCTTTCCCCGCGCTAAAGCGCGGGGCTAACGAACGTTGCGCCTTCGGCGCGGCGCCGCGAAGAAAATACTCAGGCGACTCATGCGCGGGAACCCACGCATTTGATGAAGAAGTCTCCGTCAGTTCGCAAAGAGCAACCGCAGATCCTTCGGTCGCGTTGGCGACCTCAGGATGACAATCGACAAAAAGGAACGATGAAACGGGGCGGCGGGATGTGAATTCGCATCGAGACCTACGATGCCATTCCCAGTCCCACCAGGTTCGCAGCGGCGATGATGACGAGGATTCCTGCCCAAAGTAAGCGGATAGGACGGCTGGCCACGCCTTTCCACTCGCCCAGTGCCAGCCCGACAAGACCGCCGCACAAAACATAGATGCTCATGTGCAGCATCCAGTTGACGTAGCCGAGTCGTGCTGGGATGTTGGCTTCGCCCCACGAGTAAAAGAAGAACTGCAGATACCACATGATGCCGCCCGCAGCGGCGAGGCTGGCGTTCTTAATGATCGTCGTTCGCGTCTGCGCCAGGTCGGCCTTGAGGGAGATGTCTTTTTTGAAAGCCAGACGGGTGAAGCAATACGTCATATTGACGATTGCGCCGCCGCCCATGATGAGCACATAGCTTGGAAGGCGTGCATAGAGCGGGCTGATTCCCACGTTCAGCGCGGCCGTGCGCAGGGGAGTTGCCGCATCAAGGCCAAAAGAGAATCCCGAAGAAAAAATGCCGCACATGACGGCGAGCGCAAGCCCGAGCGTGACGTTGAATTCTCTTACCTCAGCGCCGAGTTGCTGTTCTTTCTGGTGGCCGGCGTAGGAAACGACGGCGATTCCGATGAGCGCCACGAGGATGCCGGCCATGGTGAACAGGCCGCTGCGCGTGGAGAAGAGCATTGCGATTTGGCCGTGCATGAGCGGCGGCACCAGCGTTCCGACGACGAGCGTGACGCCGATGGCGACACCGATGCCGAGCGACATGCCAAGGTGGCGCATGGTGAGCCCGTAGCTGACATTACCGACGCCCCACATGGCGCCGAAGAGCGCGACGGTCAATAACAAGTGGGTGGGCTGGGCGGCGTAAAAGCCGCGAAAACTCGGGAGCAGAATGAGGCTGACGCCGATCGGTAAAAGAATCCACGAGAAGAAGCCGGCGATGGCCCAGGTGGTTTCCCACGACCACTTCCTCACCTTTTCAATGGGGGCGTAGAACGATGCGGCGCACGCCGCGCCAACAATGTGCCACCCGATTCCAGCCAGTATTCCAGTCGGCATTCTGTCTCCCGTTCCGGTGGATGTATTTGAACTTATGTTTGACGCGCGAAAAGCAAGGCTATCGGTTATTGGAGCACTTTGTACAGGCGGGCCGAAGCCGTCTGCCAGTTATTCAAGCGCGACCTGGAATGTGTAGCTGCCGGGCGCCAACTCGAGGCCGTTCTGGCCGTCGCGTGTGCTCGACTTCACTCGCGGATTCCGCTGGTACCTTGCAGCTGCTTTCTGGCTCAGCGGCCACCATCCTGTTGTGTTCGCCGGGATCGTGACATGCCATGTGGCTTCGGAGCCGTTCACGGTCCAATCCGAGTGAATGGGGCCGTAGGATGAGTCGTAATCGAAGGCGAGATGGCCGAGGCGCGCGTCGAAGACGGGATGCAGAACAATGGTGTGGAAGCCGGGATCGGAGGGCATGGTGTCGATGCCGGCAGCGTAGCGATAGATCCAGTCGGCAACCGCGCCGTATGCGTAATGGTTGTAGGAGTTCATGCTGGGATCGCCGCGCATTTGATCGCCGTTCCACCGCTCCCACATGGTTGTGGCGCCGTGTGTGACCATGTAGCCCCACGAGGGGTATTGCGTGTTGAGCAGCAGCGTGTAGGCGAGTCTCTCGTAGCCGGCCCTGGTCAACTCCTCGAGGAGATAGGGCGTGCCGAGGAATCCAGTGGCGAGCAGATCGTGGTTGGCGTGGATTTTGTCGACGAGGCGCTTGGCGGCGGCGGCGCGAAGTGCTTCGGGCAGCAGGTTCATGTGCAACGCCAACACGTAGCCGGTTTGCGTGTCGCCGCCGTTGCTTTTCGCATTCGGGTTGTTGATGACGCCGAATACGGACGCGCTGTTGTCTGCGCCGGCAACGAAGCCGTCGTCGTGGACGAATTGCTTTTGAAATGCGGCGCGAATGTGGTCGAAGAGTTCGGAGTAACGCTGCTCATCGGCGGCGCGGCCGGTGGCGTGGGCCATCTGGCGCATCAGGGTCGTGTCCCAGGCCCAGTAGGCCGTGGCGAGCAGGACCTCGTCGGTTTTGCCTTCGGGCGAGAGCCAGTCGCCGAACGGCTCGCCGTATTCGTTCTTCCAGAGGTAGCCGGGGTTGGCGGCGAGGATGGCATTGAGATATTTCTCCATCGCAGTCCAGTTCTGCTCGATGATGGTGGCGTCGCCCGTCTGCAGCCACGACGTCCAGGGAACGATGACGCCGGCGTCGCTCCACGCGGCCGCGGATTCCTCATGTGGACGCACTGTTCCCGGCGAGAAGATGCCGTAGTAAGGAGAACCCACCTGCGTTCCCCGCATGTCGGCAGCGAACTTGCGAGAGAAGGCTGCGAGGTCCATGTTGTAGCTGGCCGCGCGCCAGAAGACCTGTGCGTCGCCCATCCAGCCGAGGCGCTCGTCGCGCTGCGGGCAATCGGTGGGCACTCCGACAAAGTTCGATCGCTGCCCCCAGAGGATGTTGCTCCAGAGCTGGTTGAGCATGGGGCTGCCGGTCGAGAGTTTGACGGTGAAGGGAGCGTCGGTGTGGAAGGCGAGGCCGGTGACGTCGTCTTTGGCTGGCGCGTGCGGCAGGCCGGTGAGTTCGGCGTAGCGGAAGCCGTGGAAGGTGAATTGCGGTGTGAACTCCTCTGGTCCGCTCCCATCCAAAAGGAAATGGTCGGTTGCCTTTGCAGTGCGCAGATTCTCGGTGTAGATGGTACCGTCCGGATTCAAGACTTCAGCAAATCGCATGCGCACGTCGGTCCCCGCCGGCCCACCGGCGCGCAGCGTCTCCACTCCGGAAAAGTTCTGGCCGAAGTCATAGACGAAGACCCCAGGTTTGGGTTCGGTGATGGATTTTGCCGGCAAAGTGCGTTCGACGCGGATGGGCTGAAAGTCCTGGGCTTCGATCTTCGTCGCGGCGGGCTCAATCACCCGCGCGTTGGCCCAGTCGCCGGCTCTGAATCTCGCGCTCTTCCATCCCGGCTGCTCCAGCCGCGCATCCTGCGTCTCGCCGTCGTAGAGCTCCGAGGATACGATCATCGACGGCGCCGCGCGCCAATTCGCATCCGTCGTCACCCACTCCACGCTGCCGTCAGTGTGCTCGATGCGCAACTGCGCGCGCAACGCAGGTGGCGTGTCGCCATAATTGTTGGGCTGCTGGAACCACTCGAGCGGCGTCTCATACCAACCGGGGGCCAGCAGCGCACCGATCGAGTTTTCTCCGTTCAGCACCTGGCCGGTCACATCGAAGGTCTGGTACACCACGCGCTCGCGATAGTCGGTCCAGCCGGGGGCCAGCACCTGGTTGCCCACGCGCTTGCCGTTGAGAAACATCTCGTAGTCGCCGAGCGCGGTCGCATAAAGGCGCGCCGACTTTATTGATGAACTCACGTCGAAGTTGTGTCGCAACGCCTTCACAGAGTCCGGAATCCACGGATTCCCCAATGATTCCGACCGCTTCCCCGACAAGGGCTGCCAGACAACCGCTCGCTTCCATCCCGCATCGTCGAAATCCTTCCGCTGCCATCCGTCAGCCGCATGCACCGCAGTTTTCCAACTTGTTTCGCTGGTAAAACTCGCCCAGCTCCCTTCCGCATACTCCACGACCAGCGTTGCGATCATTGGCGGCGCGTCGTCGGTAGCCATGCCGTTGGGATTGACGACGTAGTGCAGTGCTTCGATGGCGATGCTGTTTGCGCCAGAGGAGAGTTGTTTCGTCACATCCGCCCGCACAAACTTCTTCCACGGCATCTGCGTGTATGGCGTCAGGGGATCCTCAGTGAGCACTTGCTCTCCGTTCGCCCATGCCGAAACTGTGTCCTGTGCGGTGGCGAAGAGGGCAGCGAACTTGACCGGCTGCGATAGATGGATCGTTGCCCGGTAATCGAAGCGTTGCTCGGGCCCGACATCGACCGAAGGAGTTTTTGCGTCGGGATTGGCGATCCACTCAGCCGGAGCGTGGCGGACGGTGGCTTCTTCGGGTGTTTCGTAGCCGATCCATTTTGCTTGCCAGGCGTCCTGGCTCATCAAGCCCGTTTCCCACCAACTGCCTTCGTCCGTCGCGTATGCTTTTCCATCCGCACCCCACAGCTTTGCGCGCCAGTAGTAGCGAGTGGAGGGCTTAAGCGGCGGTCCGGCATACGGAATGCCGATAGACTGGCTGGATTCAACCCGCCCGCTATCCCAGACATCGGGATGATCACTCGTAACAAACGAGGTCACTCGAATTTCGTACGCAGTCTGCTTTGCGCCAGGTGCCGGATCGTTGAGCTGCCACGAGAACTTGGGCGCGGGATCGTCAATGCCGAGCGGTGTCTTCAGGTTGTCGACCTGCAGTGCGCCAGGGCCGGCGGTTTGCTGAGCGGTTGCCGCTGGAACGAAGGTTAGAAGAGGGGCGCACGCGATGAGGCAGATGAATGCATTTTTCATAAGGAAGGATTTCTCAGACGAAAGAACCTTAAGAAACCGCGAGGAGTGTTGTCAATCAGGTGGGCTTGTCCGTTTTCCAATTCTTTTCGATGGAGCTGCGAAAAGGAAGGGGTAACGAGGCCCGTGGAGTGCGGATCTTTCGCCCGCCGCGGCGGGCTGACGGTGTCAGGGATCTTTCTTCCCCCGCGCTCGCGCGGGGGGCTAATCAACTGAGCGTACTTAGCACTTGCGTTACAAAACAGACCAAGGACATGCGTTACAGCGAAGCGGAACCATGATGGTTCCTCGGCTTTGGTCGGACGCACGATGATGCGGTATGCCCTGGAAAGAGAGTCGTATCGTGGATCAGCGCCTGCAGTTCTTGTCGAACTACCAGAAGGAGGAGATGTCAGTCTCGGATCTCTGCCGTGAGTTCGGAGTGTCACGGCCTACGGGATACCGGTGGATCAACCGCTATAAGGAAGTAGGACCTGAAGGTCTCTTAGACCTAAGCAGTAGACCTCACAGCTGCTCCCACGCAACGCCAGAGAGGATCGAGAACGCGATCCTTGCGTTGCGGAGCAAGTACCCGTCCTGGGGCGCGCGGAAGCTTAAGGCAAGGCTGGAGCAGCTGGACCCCAGCGTGGACTGGCCAGCGGCCAGCACGTTCGGCAACATCCTCTACCGAGCCGGTTTGACCAGTCCAAAACGAAAGAAGAGACGCACGACGCCGTACTCGGAACCATTCTCCGAGGTGACAGCACCGAATCAGCTCTGGTGCATGGACTTCAAAGGCTATTTCAGTACGGGCGATGGCACGCGTTGCGATCCGTTCACCATCACCGACGCTCATAGCCGCTACCTGATCCGCTGCCAGATCGTTTCCCGGATGGATTTGAGTCAGGTCAGAGCGGTTTGTGAGGCAGCGATGGGTGAGTACGGTATGCCAGCGCGAATTAGAACGGACAATGGAGCGCCGTTCGCCGGAACGGGCCTGCTCGGACTATCAAAGCTTTCATTGGGATGGATGAAGATGGGGATCGTTCATGAACGCATTCAGCCAGGCAGACCGCAGCAGAATGGACGCCACGAACGGATGCATCGAACTCTCAAAGAAGACACAACGAACCCCGCAGCCCTGACCCTGCGATTGCAGCAGAGGAAGTTCGACCGGTTCCGGCAGATGTTCAACCATGAGCGGCCGCACGAGGGGCTGAACAACATGACGCCGGGAAGCCTGTACCAGCCCAGCTCCGTGATGCTTCCGCGCACGCTGATTGAGTTTGTCTATCCGAAGGGATTTCTGACGCGCAGGGTGAACAACAGCGGCGATATTAGCTGGCACAAGGACCGTGTATTCATCAGCGAGGTGTTTCGCTTCGAGGATCTAGGCTTTGAGATGGTGGGGGAAGACTTCTATAAGGTCTTTTTTCGCGACCTTGAGATTGGAGAGTTTGACGTTGAAGCTCTGCGGTTTAGGCCGGCGCAGGTCTTGCGATGAGCTTGAACCACCGGCTTTTCGGAAACTAGGTTTCCGTCGTAAAATCGACGCCATGTCCAATCGCCTGTTAATTGGAATCGCTGCTATAGCGGGAGTCTCTGTTTGTGGTTTGATTTCGGCGCTTGTCAACTCCAAGATGGTGGATCAGGTAAATGGGAGACTTCCTAAAGACGTGCAGTTCTCTCCACTGGGCTGGTATCTCCCGAAGACTTTACGCCTTCATCGTGAGTATCGAAGGCTCTTTCCAGATGGACAGCTGCTTCTGCAGGTGCGTCTCCTAATAGCCTTGATGTTCGGTAGCTTGGTGGTGTGTGCTTGGGCGTTAGGCTTTTTCGGATGATGAGGTCATGGACTGAGCTTTCGCCAACGAGGAATTTCGGCAATTCAAATTCCTGATCCGCACCTCTAAATCAGGCCATGGAAATGACAGAGTATGGAAAGCATGGAAAGCCATGAAGCCGGCTTTCCACTCTTCCCACACTCTTTGGAAATCCCTTCGGGATTACCACATTTCCACGGCCTCGGCGGCGAGATTATGTATTTAGAAGCAACGGCAAAGACCGGCCCAAGACCCGACAACCTAAGCCCCTATCGGCGCAAGGGACTTGTAACGGATGTTCCGGTACACTCACAACACTGCGCCTCCGGCGCGCCCGATACACTCAGACCATGGCCCTTCGCCTCTACGCTGCTACAACGAGCGCCGGCAAATTGCGCGACTTTCGCACGGCTGCCGAGGCCTTCCTGGTCGATATCGAACCGTTACCGGGAATCGAGCAGACGCCCGCTCCCGAAGAGGACGGCGACACATTTCTGTCTAACGCCGCAACCAAGGCGGTCTACTACTCGCGGTTGGCTCCGGGCGAGCTGGTCGTGGCCGACGATTCCGGCCTGGAAGTGGATGCACTTGGCGGCGCGCCCGGTGTTCGCTCGGCGCGCTACGCCGCGGATGCCGGACTCGTCGACTCACCCGACGCCAACGACAACACCGACGTGTGGAACAATATGCTGCTCCTGCAGAAGCTCGCCGATATTCCGGAGTCGCTGCGCACCGCCCGCTACCATTGCACGCTGGTTGTTGCACGCGACGGCGAAGTTGTTCAGATCGCCGACGGCACAGTTGAAGGTACGATCCTGGACGCGCCGCGCGGAATGGGCGGGTTTGGGTACGATCCGCTGTTTTTTCTGCCCGAGCTGGGCAAGTCGATGGCGGAGATCGATCTTGAAATGAAGCTTTCGCTGAGCCACCGGGGAAGGGCGATCGCGGCTCTATTGCCGAAGCTGCGCGTAGTAGCCTGACGGGTGACGCTCATTTTTCCGGGTGCGACTCCCGCCATTGTTCATCAACCAGGACTACGGAGGTTTCCACCTGCCGTTCCGGAATATTCCAGTATTTGCGCAGCAAAACTTCCTTCGTTTCCCGGTTGACTCTTTGAAAACCGTGCTTCTCATAAAAACGGATGGCCCAGTTGGCATCGGCCCATGTTCCGATCAACACGGGTTTGTCCGTCATTTCGCGCAAGTGCGCGAGAAGCGAAGCTCCAAATCCGCGTTTCTGGGCGGCAGTTCGTGTATATGCGTGGCGGATCAGAGTGACCTCCTGAACGTCCTGCAGTCCCATCACAGCCGCCAGCGCTCCCATCTCCTCAATTCCCCAAAATCGAACCCCGGCTTCAACTTCATGGCGCAACTTGTCTTGCGACATGTAGGGCTCGGCCCAACGATCTTCGGGAATCACGCCCTTATAGGCGCTCGCGCCGTCGTTGATGATGGCGTAAATCTCTTCGAAGTCGCGCTCGTCGCATCGCCGGATCATTGGACCCTCCGCTGCCATCCCGTCTTTCTTTGGCACGAGCAAAATCGTGCCCTGACACATCCGCCGTCCCTACGGGACTGTGTTCTCGATTGGGTTTCTAGCGCCCCCACGCTCAAGCGCGGGGCTAACAAACTCTGCGTCTACGACGCGAACAAGAGTTTAAAGCGGAGCCCTCGTTATAGAGCCTGCCTTGATCATCTCCCGTCGGAGCATTCTGGTCGACCGCAGGCGCCGATCACACCGCACCAAATTTGCGAGACAGCCGCTGTGCCGGAGGTTGACGCAAGCACCATCCGCCTCGAATAATGCAACTGGATCAAAGCACGAACTTCCGTCCCTCAATCTAAGACGACTTCAGGCCGCATCGCACTAGGAGCTCAAACTCTTCATGGCAACTGTCGAAACCTCTGCTGCGCCCCCATCCGCGCATGTGGTCCACCGCGGTGTCGAGCCATTGCGTGCGGGGCAGGGCACCAGCTTCATCTGGCGTAAGCTGCACTCGCTGCTCGGCATCATTCCCATCGGCGCGTTCCTCATCGAGCACCTGCTTTCGAACTTCGAAGCGCTGAAAGGCCCGATTGCCTACGGCCAGCAGGTGAAGTTCCTCAACAGCCTTCCGCTGGTTCGCGTTCTCGAGTGGACGTTCATCTTTCTGCCGATCCTTTACCACGGCATCTACGGCGTCTATATCTGGCTGCGCGGCAAGTCGAACATCGTCTACTACCCTTGGGCAGGGAACTGGATGTACCTGGTCCAGCGCTATACCGGTCTGATCGCATTTGTGTACATCGGCTACCACGTCGCAACGCAGCGTTTCATGGGCGTGAGCCTGCCTGAGAATCCCGGCGCCGCTTTCGCCAAGGTGCAGCACGAACTGGCCAATCCGTGGATCGTGGCCGTTTACGTCATAGCCATGATCGCCGTCTGCTGGCATTTCGCGTATGGCGTCTGGCTGTTCGCAGCCAAGTGGGGCATCACACCCGGCGAAACCGCACGCAAGCGCTTCGGGTACGTCTGTGCCGCGCTTGGCGTACTGCTCGCGGTGATGGGACTGGCCAGCATCTGGGCGTTCATTGGTCCCAAATACCAGGGCGCGCCCGAGAACGTTCCGCTCGCTGGCCTTCATCTGCAAGTCGATTCAACTCGCACGCCAACCCTATCAATTTGACGAGGATCTCCATGGCTACTGCGACCGCAACCGCCGCTCCCCGGCTTGAATACCAGGAGTTTCATAAGGCTTTCCCAGAATTCGCCACTTCGATGGCCGCAATCACGCACGCGTTGAAAAAGTCCGGCATCGAGCCCGAGATTCGCGAACTGCTGAAGATTCGCGCATCGCAACTGAACGGGTGCGCGTTTTGCATCCAGTTCCATCTCAACGATGCGCGCAAGCTTGGCATTCCGGCGGAGAAGCTGGATCTGCTGCCGGCGTGGCGCGAGGCCGGCATCTACTCTGAACGCGAAGCCGCGGCGCTTGAGTGGACAGAGCGCGTGACGTTGCTTGCGCAACATCATATCGAAGACGAAGCTTTTGCGCGCGTCAAGGCAATTTTCCCTGGCGAGCAACTGGCGCAACTGACAGTCGCCATCAGCCAGATCAATGCATGGAACCGGATTGCGGCGCCGTTCCATTTCACGCCACCGATTCCCGGCGCTGTTTAGGGTCTCCACCGACCCCTTTGATCGAGAAAGGATCGACGAAAGCAAATGGCAACACCCAGAATTATCGTGGTTGGCGGAGGGCTTGCAGGGCTGGCCGCGGTCATCAAGATTGCCGAAGCCGGCGGCACGGTCGACCTTTTTTCTATCGTGCCGGTCAAGCGGTCGCACTCGGTGTGCGCACAGGGTGGCATCAACGCAGCCAAGAACCTGAAAGGTGAAGGCGACACCACCGCGCAGCACTTTGACGACACGATCTACGGCGGCGACTTCCTGGCCAACCAGACGCCCGTGAAGGCGATGTGCGAAGCCGCGCCCGCGATCATCGATCTGCTCGATCGCATGGGCGTTCCGTTTAATCGCACGCCCGAGGGATTGCTCGATTTTCGCCGCTTCGGCGGCACGCTCTACCATCGCACGGCATTTGCCGGAGCAACGACGGGCCAGCAGCTGCTCTACGCGCTCGATGAGCAGGTTCGCCGCTTCGAAGCCGAGGGCAAGGTGAAGAAGTACGAGGGCTGGGAGTTTCTCTCGGCCATCATCGACGGCAAAGGCTTAGCGCGCGGCATTGTCGCCATGAACCTGCGCTCCATGGAGCTGAAGGCATTCCAGGCCGATGCCATCATCCTTGCTACCGGCGGAATCGGGGCAATCTTCGGGAAGAGTACCAACTCCGTTGTCTGCACCGGCTCGGCGCAATCGGCGGTCTTTCAGCAGGGCGTCTACTACGCCAACGGCGAATTCATCCAGGTGCATCCGACGTCGATTCCCGGCGAAGACAAATTGCGGCTCATGTCGGAGTCGGCGCGCGGCGAAGGCGGCCGCGTTTGGGTTCCGCGCACGCCTGGCGATAAGCGCGCGGTCAAGGCAATCCCCGAGGCCGAGCGATTCTATTTTCTTGAGGAGTGGTATCCGAAGTACGGGAACCTCGTTCCACGCGACGTGGCTACGCGTGCTATCCACAAGGTTGTCTACGAGCTCGGCCTCGGCATTGACGGCCAGCCGATGGTCTACCTCGACCTGACGCACATCGACCGCGCCACGCTGCATCACAAGCTCGGCGGCATTCTCGAGATTTATGAGAAGTTTGTCGGCGTAGATCCGTGCGTGGAGCCGATGAAGATCTTCCCCGGCATGCACTACACGATGGGCGGATTGTGGGTCGACTTCAACCAGATGACCAACGTTGCTGGAATCTTTGCGGCCGGCGAGTGCGAGTACCAATATCACGGCGCGAATCGTCTGGGCGCGAACTCGCTGGTGAGCTGCATCTTCGGTGGATTCATCGTCGGACCCAATGCGATGAAGTACGCGAAAAGCGTGCCGGCGGCCGAGGGTGACGGCGGGGCTTCGGCTGAGGTGATGCGTCAATCCGAGATCAATAAAAAACTCATCAGCAATGACGGCGGCGAAAATCCGTTCAAGTTGTGGCGCGAGCTGGGCAGCACGATGACAGAGCACGCAACGGTGATCCGCTACAACAAGAACCTGACGACGGCGGATGAAAAGATTGTCGAATTGATTGATCGTTTCAAGAACGTAAACCTTAGCGACAAGAGCCAGTGGGCGAATACCAGCTTCGCCTTCGCGCGGCAGTTGAAGAACATGCTGGAGCTTTCGCGGACTGTGGTGCAAGGCGCGATTCTGCGCGATGAGTCGCGCGGCGCGCACTACAAGCCCGATTTTATCGATCGCAACGATGAGCGCTTTTTGAAGACGACGAAGGCGAGTTTCACAGGTAGCGTCGAGGGCCCAAAGTTTGAGTTTGAGGAAGTGGATACGCAGTACATCAAGCCGAGGCCGAGAAGATACGACGCGGCGAAGTGACCACTGCGTGGGGCATACCTTTGCTTTGGAGATGATTTGCGGCGAGTGAGCAGCTGAGAGCAGAGAAAGGGAACATGGCAACAAGAACCGTAGTCTTCGAGATCAAGCGACAGGCCAGCCCCGATGCGCAGGCGGTTTGGGAGAAGTTCGAACTGGAATGGCGCCCGGGCATGAACGTCATCTCCTCGATGATGGAGATCGCCGCCAACCCGGTTACCGCTGACGGACGCACGACGACGCCCATCTCCTACGACTCGAATTGTCTGGAAGAGATCTGCGGCTCATGCGCGATGCTCATCAATGGCAAGGCGCGCATGGCCTGCTCGGCGCTGGTTGACAATCTCGAACAGCCGATCAAGATTGAGCCGCTCACGAAGTTCCCGCTGGTGCGCGACCTGCAGGTCGACCGCTCGGTGCTGTTTGAAAACCTGATGCGCGTCAAGGCGTGGGTTCCCGTCGACGGCACATACGATCTCGGCTCAGGCCCGCGCGTCTATCCGCAACAGCAGGAAGCGAACTACCCGCTCTCGAATTGCATCAGCTGCACGTGCTGCATGGAGGTCTGCCCGCAGTTCAACGTCGATACGGGATTCGTGGGCGCGGCCACCATCGCGCAGGTCAAGCTCTTCAACAACCACCCGACCGGAAAAGTATTCAAAGAAGACCGGCTGCGCGCGCTGGCCGGCGACGGCGGCGTGCAGGAGTGCGGCTTCGCGCAAAACTGCATCCAGGCCTGCCCCAAGCAGCTTCCACTCACCGAGGCCATCAGCGACATCAGCCGCGACGTAATGGTGCAGAAGGTGAAGGACTGGGTTCGCGGTTAAGGATTAAAGTTAGAATTACCAGACCCTGCAGACCTGATCCGCAGGGCGCACCATGGGCTGGCCGGGTTTGCAGCCAAATGCCTTGTCGAACTCAGGCATGTTCACAACCACTCCATTGATGCGGAATTTCGCAGGCGAATGCGGATCGGTGATGGCGCGCATGCGGATATCGTCAGGGCGTTCATTGGCGCAATCCCACTGCGCGAAGCCGACGAAGAATCTCTGTTCTGGGGTCAGGCCATCGATGGGCTGCAGGTTCATACCCTGCGTCTTGCTTTGCCACGCGATGAAGCCCAGGATCTCGCCACCGAGGTCGGCGACATTTTCGCCCAGCGTCAGCTTGCCGTTCACATGAACGTCATCCACCGCGATGTAGGAGGAATATTGATCGTCAACGCACTTGGTGCGCGCATCGAATTTTTCGCGGTCCTCTTTTGTCCACCAGTTTTTCAGGTTGCCCTTCGCGTCAAATTGGCTGCCTTCATCGTCAAATCCGTGCGTTAGTTCGTGACCGATGGTGCCGCCGGTGTTGCCGTAGTTGGGAGCGTCGTCCATCTTCGGATCGTAGAGAGGCGGCTGCAGCACGCCCGCGGGGAAGTTGATGTCGTTCATCTGCGGATCGAAGTATGCGTCCACGGTGGCGGCAGACATTTCCCATTCGCCATGGTCCACCGGCTGTCCAACTTTGTTGATCTGGCGATGCATTTCGAATGCGCCGGCACGCTCAATGTCGCCCGCGAAGTCATCCTGCGTCAGCTTGATCGAGCTGTAGTCGCGCCACTTGTCGGGGTAACCAATTTTGTTGCGGATCCCCGCGAGCTTGATCAGCGCCTGTTTCTTTGTCTCGGGGCTCATCCAGTCGAGTTGTTCGATGCGTTGGCGCATTGCGGCCTCGATGCGATCGACCATGTCGAGGGCCTGAGCCTTGAGCTCGGGCGAGAAAACCTTCGCGACGTAGGCCTGTCCGAGTGCTTCAGGAAGGTTGTAGTCGGTGTATTGCACACAGCGGCGCCAGCGCGGCTGCTGCTCCTTTGCGCCACGCAGATAGGCGAGATAAAAGCTGAAATTCTCATCGACAAAGGGTTGTGAAAGGTACGGCGAATAGGCATTTGCCACGTGAAAGCGGAGATAGGTTTTCCAGTTGTCGAGTGGCTCGCTCTTCAGCAGGGCGCCGGCCTGCTCAAAAAACTTTGGCGACTCCACGTTCACGATTTCAAAGTGCGGGTAGTGCGCTGCCTGATAGTAGGTCGGCCAATCGAACTCGGGAGCGAGTTGTTCCAGCCCGGCCATTCCGATCTTGTCCTTCAGGTTGTAGGGGTTCCGCATTTCGACCCGCGTCCATGAGGCCGTGGCCAGCGCGGTTTCCATGCGCATTAGGGTCTGGGCATTCTTCGATGCCACATCCGGCGCGTCGCCAAGCAAAGCGAAAACTTTCTGCACGTGCTGCAGATACTTCTCGCGGATCTCTTTCGACTTGGCATCGTCGTTTGTGTAGTAGTCGCGATCGGGAAGGCCGAGTCCGCCCTGGCCCAGATCGGCAATCTGCTGTTCTGAATCGTCGGGATCCTGCGTGGAACCTGCCTCAAACAGGAGCGACCGGCCAAATGGCAATGTCATCTTTGCGATAAGAGGCGCGAGATCGTGCACCGAGTGAAGTGCGGCGATCGTGTCCAACTCCGGTTGGATTGCCTTGAGCCCGCGCTGGTTGACGGCGGTCTCGTTCATACAGGCGCCGTAGAAGTCGCCAATCTCCTGCGTCACCTGGTTGCGCGGGCCCTTGGCTGCCGCCGCCTCGTCCAGGATTCCGCGTAGAAAGATCAGGTTGTCCTGGTACAGCTTGCCATACACGCTCCACGAAGTTTGATCAGGAGGAATGGGGTTTCTCTTCTGCCATCCACCGCAGGAGTACGTGTAGAAATCAACGCAGGGATCGACGGTTTTGTCCATCGAAGTGAGATCGAGGCTCGGGGAATAGGGCAGGGCGGGAGCGGACGAAGACTGGGCCCAAAGCGGCGCGGAAACCACGAGTGCAATCGCAAAGCAGGCGAATGGGCGAATCATTCATTCCTCCTCGACTTGAGATGAGCGAAGACGATATGAATCATACACGCCGTGCGAGCAGGAGTTGGAAGCATATTCCAGCCGGCGCTCCTGAGGATTGGGCTGGGACCGGCGATCCGTTTGAAGGCGTTCCCTGGGCCGATAAGAGAGACTCCCAGTTGTCGGAAGTGGAAGTAGTTGTGCCCCCTCAAGCAGGAATTGGAAGGGCTGGACTACACGGAGCGAGCGCGGGCCAGCTCCACGATTTTCTCAATCATATCGGCGTACGTGTAGCCGGCCTTCTTCGCTGCCATGGTGAATTCGGCGGCGCTGGCGAGCCATGGGTTCGGGTTCGCCTCGATCACATACACCTGGCCTTTCTTGTTCAGGCGCATATCAACGCGGCCGTAGTCACGCAGCTTAAGGGCGCGATAGGCGGCGAGCGCCGTGTCCTTGAGCTTTTCTGTTGTTTCCTCGTCAAGATCCTCCGCCGGCGCGGACTTTGTCATCTTGTAGGCCTCGGTGTCGTGATCGAACTTCACGTCCTGGCCTGCAATGCGCGGCGTGCCTTTGGGCAGCTTGGAAAGATCGAGCTCGATGAGCGGAAGGACTTCGGCATTTTCGTTGCCGAGAATGGAGGCGTAGATTTCGCGGCCGTCGATGTACTCCTCAATGAGCGCAGGGCTGTCGAATTCCTCGTGGATGTAATGGATGCGCTCCATCAGCTCCTTGACGCTTTCAACGAGCGAGCCGGCGTCGATGCCGATGGATCCGTCTTCAGAGACCGGCTTGACGATGAGGGGAAACTCGATGTCGTGCGAGTGATCGGTGCGGCCTTTGTAGGAGACGGCGAAATCGGGCGTCTTGATTTTGTGAAAGTCGAAGATTTTCTTGGCGAGGGATTTGTCTTGCGCAACGTAGAGTGCTTCGGGACCGCCGCCGGTGTAGGGAATGTGCAGCAGCTCGATATAGGCGGCGATATTCTTGTCCATTGTGTCGTCGCCGGCGTAAGACTCTGTGAGGTTGAAGATGAGGTCGGCGCCGCACTTTGCCAACGCATGGAGAGACTGGTTTTTGCCGTCGAGGATGTGATAAGAGGGCTCGAAGCCGAGTTTCGTCAGCGCTTCGAAGATCTCTTCGCGGTCGTGCAGCGGGTCTTTCTTTTTCTTCCGGCTTTTGCCGCTTTTGCCGCGAGGCGCCTTCACCGGCTCGGGCTCAGGCTCGGGCGGGCCCTCTTCCCAGACATCGTGCAGGATGGTTACTTTGAGGTTTCCCATGATGCCTCTTCGCTTTCTCTTTTCGACAGCGTTCTGCCCCCTGCGGCAGACGCAAAGTACAGCTCAGGGCAGAATGAATTTGCCCCGAGTGATGTAGTTCATCGCAAGAGCGGTCGCGTACACGCTAACCTCGGTCAGATATTCCCGCTCACATTTTATGTCCGCACGCAGGCCGAGGTCGCCGGCTTTTGTTTCAATGGTCTCCACCAACTTCTTCACCAGCGGACGCTGGACGCCCGTCCAATAATTCACTTTGTCCACCAACACTTTCCGGTTCTCTCTGAGCAGATCGACCGCGGCGCGCACATTCTTCCTGCGCCGCTTCGACACGTTGAAGATGTCGCGCAGATCGGTATCGAGGGGAAGTTCGCCGGGCGAGAGCTGCTGATCGAGCGCATGCTGATAAAACTCGCCGACCGTCACATCCATTTCGTCGACGGTAATGTCGGTATCGCCGCGCGCGACGATCGGGTCGGCATCGCCAAATTTGCGGCCCATACGATCCATGTAAAGCAGCTTCTTCATTGCGCCCCAACCTTTGTAGCGCTTCCGCCAGTTGGAGCGAGGAGTGAGCCACACAGCGAATGTTTCGGCAAAGTCTTCGTCCGGATGTTTCTGCGCGTACCAGCCCTCCATGTGGCGTACAAACTGACGCGAGAAGGGAACCGGCTTGTAATTTTCACGGTAAGCGCGACGAAACGGACCGAAGAGATTGCGCCACTCCTGGGTTTTGTAGAGGGCGTAGGCGTAGTTGAAAGCGTGGCCGGCCTCGTGGCGCATGTACATCATGATCTGCTGCGCGTCTTCAATGTCGTTCATCTCCGACTCAAGACGCTGCAGTTGAGGATCGGCCAGGTAGAAGGGGATTCCGATGACCGGCTCCATATTCGGGCAGCCCCACTCATCGGTCAGGTAGCATCCGGGGCGGAATTTCTTCAGGCCCTTGGCATCCAGCTCCTTGTAGAGTTGCAGGACAAACCGTTCGAGGGGAGAGCCTTCCAGCTTCAATCCGAGCTGTCGAATGGGCTTGGATAGGATTTCCTGGACCTCGACCGGCGCTTTTTCGAAATTGGCCACAGATGGTCGAAGCGTAGCATGCGGAAGAGGCTGTTGAGCCAAACGCTAGTTACCTTTTGGGTAACAGGGGCGGAGGCGGAGAAGAGGGACAAGGGAACTGAGGGAGAGCGGCAAATGAGAGGGAAGAGAATAAGATGAAGATTCCTGCAAGGGGGCGGAGATGACGCTAGAGGTCGGGGCGATGACCGGCGTGGGCGCGGCCACGCTGATCGGGGGACTTGTTCTTGCCGGGCCACGATTCAGGGCAGAGGCGGGCGCAGGCAGAATTCTCGTGCTGGGACCGATTTGCGAAGCGGTTGCGCTGGCCATGTTCGCGACCGAGCATTTCGCCGGCGCGCGCGATCTGATGCAGATCGTTCCGAAGTGGCTGCCGGGTCCTTTGTTCTGGACGTATTTCGTCGGCGTGGCGCTGCTGGCCGCGGCCCTCAGCTTTGTTGCATGGCGTTGTGTGCGCTTGTCTGCCACGCTGCTCGCTTTGTTGTTTCTGATCATCGTTGCGACCATCGACCTGCCCAACCTGCCTGCAAATCTCCACGACAGGCTTTTCTGGACGTTGACCGTGCGGGAGACGTGTTTTGCGAGCGGAGCGATGGTGCTGGCGGGAAGCATGTGGCCGCGGGGAAATTCGATAGGCGGCGCGCTGATCGTGATCGGCCGCGGGATCGTTGCCGCGGTGATGGTCTTCTATGGGATCGAGCACTTCTTCTTTCCCCGGAATGTGCCCGGCGTTCCGCTGGAGAAGCTTACACCGGCGTGGATTCCGGCACCGGTGGTCATTGCGTACGTTGTCGGAATCGCACTGATTGTGGCTGGAGTTGGGCTGTTCATCCGGCCGGCGGTACGGACGGCAGCCGCAGCTTGCGGAATGCTTCTTCTGCTGCTTACGGTTTTCTTCTACGTTCCGATCTTTGCGACGGAGATACATTCTGATCTCGCGCTGGAAGGAATCAACTATGTCGGCGACACATTGTTGTTCGCAGGCACGGTGTTCCTGGCTGGGTTTGGGGCGGTGCGGGATTAGCGTTGGATACCGGCAGTTGGTGTTGGCGCTGTGGCGCAGAGCGACAAACCTTGATCATTGTTGGCAGTGCGCTGGGACGATTGATACTGACGTCGTTTTGTCTCTATTGGATGAGAACGAGGTCACTGGGTGGATTGCCGGTCTTTGCCTTCGGTTCAGGTGCCCTCCTGCTCACCCGTCGAAGCGGTAGGCGCTGATGGCCGCATTCATGGGCTCGTCAGTGAAGATCCGCTTGCCGGGTGCATCGCCGCCGGCGCCCACTGCAACCAGGAGCGGGACCAGATGCTCTTCGCGTGGGTGTGCGTAGGTAGCGAAGGGAGCGCTGCGCCAGTTTTGGAGCAGCGTGTTGCGTTCGACGGCCGGCAATTCGACGGCATGTGTGAGCCAAGTGTCAAAGGCGCGCGCGCGTTCCGGCGTTTCCGGGCGGAAGTAGCCGCCCAGGTTGTGGAAGCTCATGCCGCTGGCGACGATGAGTACGCCTTCCTCGCGGAGCGGCGCAAGAGCTCGGCCAGCGGCGATGTGCAGCGCGGGATCGAGTGAAGAAGCAAGCGAAAGCGTCACCACCGGTATGTCAGCTTTTGGAAATGCGACTTTGAGTGGGACGAAAACGCCGTGGTCGTAGCCGCGAGTGGGCGAGAGCGCAGAGGGCAGTCTGGCATCCTTTAGCAGCTGCGCAACGCGATTCGCAAGCTCTGGATCGCCGGGCGCGGGCCATGTCAAGCGATAGGTGTGCTCGGGGAAGCCGGAGTAGTCGAAGATGAGCTTCGGGTGCGGCGATGCGCTCGCGGTGAAGGCGGGCTCCTCCCAATGTCCGCTGACAACCAGCAGCGCTTTGGGCGAGGCAGGCAGCGTGGAGGCGAGGCCCTCGAGAAAATGCTGAGTCTTGTGCCAGGTATCGGCCGGGCCCCATGCCCAGTCCATAAAGAAACAGGGCCCTCCGCCGTGGGGCAGAAAGACTGCGGGCTGGCGAGTGAGATTTGTGGGCACGGGATCTCCTGGGATAGCAATTCGGCGGATCAGCAAACCGCCTTATCAAAGGTAGTTGTTGCAACAGTTAAATATAGGATGCACGAAGACGCGCGCTGGATTCGAGGATCGTAGCGTGGCTACACGGAGGCGTGCTGACGGGCGGCCATATTTGCGGCCGGGCCGATCGATTCTGAGCGAATGAAGGAGACGCGAATCGCCGTGATGTCGTCTTCCTGGCCGTAAGCCTGCACTTCACTGAGAATTTCGGCTGGTGATTTCTGACTGAGAATTCGAGTTTTTTCGAATCCCAGCAGCTTACCTTCCGCGTTCTTTGCTTCGGTCACGCCGTCGGTGAGGAAGGTGAGAACGTCGCCTTGGCGCAGCTGAAACTGCCTCTTTGTCGGATTGCAAACGCCTGCGATGCCGAGCGGAACAGAGCCTTCGAGGTCGAGTTCGCAACCATTGAGGTATGGCGGCATGTGGCCGGCGTTCGCGACGCGGAGAATGCCATTGGGATAGATCTGAGCGGCGAGGCACGTGGTCAAATGGCCGCCCGAGCGGCCGCTCAAACGCTCGTCGAGGGTCTGCAGCATGGTGATAGGGTCAAAGTCCTGTGAGGCGCGTGTCCGGGCAGCGCCGACCAGCACGGCAACAAGCATGGCGGCGCTGATGCCCTTGCCGCTGACATCGCCGATGACAACGCAAAGGCTGGCGTCAGGGCCGACGATGGTGACGAAGAAATCTCCCCCGACTTCCTGAGCCGGGCTGTGCTCGACTTCAACAAAGAAGTGCGGCGAGTGGAGACTTTCCGGGACGAGAACGCGCTGCTGGAGTGCATGCGCCTGCTCGAGATCCTGATCGAGGATCTGGTGCGCCATGCTCTTCCTGATGCTGCTTTGCAGGAAGCGGCTTGCGACCAGCGTGGTAACGGCGGCGACCATCACGATGTGCGCAACATCAGTGAGCGAGAATCCAACGCCGAATGTGCGGAAAACGTAGGGGACACTGAACCAGAGGGAAAAATAGCGTGTGTAGCCGGAGAGGATGAGCATCAGCACGGGGAGTGCGGCAGAGATGGCCTCCGACTCCCGGGTCTCAAAACGATCTTTGAGAATGAAGATGAGCAATGCGCTTTGCCCGGTGACGGCAAGGACAGCCGCAATGTTGAAGAACTGCAATCTCGATGGATCGACGAGATCGAATCCAAGGACCGGCGAAATGGCGATGAATCGCAGCAGGAAGTGAGCCACGGCGATGGCGATGGCGGAGATTGCGATCCAGCGTGTTCGTTCGAGCCGGAACCAGCTCCACCAGAAGAGGACCCAGAGAGCCAGGCCGGCGGGCGCGAGAATGGCGTCGCACAGAAGATCGGCCGAAGCGGCGGAGAGAACGGTGGTAAGGCCTGCGGTGATTGCGATGAAACAGGCGAGGGCCTGGACCGCAAGCGCCAACGAGAGCCAGAGCCAGACGCGCTCGTGAAAGCTGCGAGCGAGGGCCCAAAGCGCCAGCCAGAGTGCTACCAATGTGAGTAGAGCAACCAGAAAAGCGCCAAAGAACGCGTGCACGTAGGTGTCACGGTCGGACGCTTGCAGCAGCTGGATGGTGGACGCGACGCCGATGACCGGCGGCCCATGCAGGCCTCCTGCGCCGGGCATTTGGATGAGCGTGGCGGGCGACATATGAACGCGCAGGGCGAGTTCAAGCTGGCCGTCAGGTGGGAGCTGCGGAAGCGGGAACGCGGCAGGCTGCGCAAAATAGGTGGTGAGCTCGGTGGCAGTGAAATCCCCGAAAGATCCCACCAGTTGGCCATTGGCGTAGATCTCGTAGGCATCTTCAAAGCTGCCCGGCATTTTGAGCCAGAGGTTTTGGGCAGGATTCGAGATGTTGAGCCGAATGCGGTACCAGGCGAAGCCGGTGAGGTTGGGATAGCCACGGCCTGTCCAGCCGGGAATCCAGCCGGGTGTGTTCATGAATCCGCCGGAGGAATCAGGCGCGGGAGTGAGGTCGACACTGGACCAGGCTGAATCGTCAAAGGCCGGCCGGGACCAGACAGGAACACCGGTGGACAACTTTGAGGTCCAAGGCGAATCCCCCGGAGAGAATTTCCAGGGTCCGTTCAAAGAAACAGCCGAGTCGCCCAGCGACACGGCGATGCCGGGAGGCAGGGAGACAGACTGCTGCGGCCGCCTTGCACTGTGTATGGGTCCGGAAAGAAGGAGAAACAGTGAAGCGGCAAGAAGTTGGGGCAACCTCAAGCGCATTTGCGATGAGCGTAACATCACCGCAAGATGCGGGGGAAGACAAAAACAGACAGGGGAAAACTGAAGGTAACACTGTAAACAAAAGGAGACAGGGGTCAAGGAAGGCGAAAGGCGGGCTACCGGAATCAAATTGGCGTAAAGATTGTGAGGGATCGGATTCCGAGGTGCATCTTGCACTCCGTATACTCCAACGACCTGTAGCGATCAGTGCGGCGGTTTAACGCGTGTATTTGCAATTTCTTGCTCGATCTGAGCCGCAGTGCGGTTTTCGAGGCCCAGATCCCAGATGCGGGCCGTGCCATCTTCGCTCGAGCTGCCCAGCCGGGCGCCGGCCGCAATGGGCTCGGTTGGCAGTTTTTTGTCGAGGTTGCCGTCTGCATCGAGTGCATACTTCAGCGCCTCGGGAAAGCACTCGGCCTCTGCGCTGAAGCCCGGCTTGCCGTCGGCTGCATTCGGTTCTCCATCGACGATGAGGGCCAGAATGCGGTCAGCACGGCCGAGTCTCTTGAAATCCAAAATCTCCTGATTGACCCAGCGCGACCTGGATGCGCGTGGCGAGCAAATCACAATCAGATATCGGGATTCTTCGAGGGCACGGTTGATCATCGTGCTCAGGTCAGAGCTGGTGGGCAACTCCTCGCGGTCGCGGAATACTGGAAATATTCTGCTCGGAACGGGTTCGCCTGTCCTGGTTATCGCTCCGATGAGGGGCTTGGGAACTTTGAAGGTTTCAAGCGCGCTATGCAGCCTCGTGCCCCATTGCTTGTCGGCATGGCTGTAACTGATGAATGCCCAGTATTTGAATTCTGTCGCCACGGCTTGTTTCAAGGCTTGTTTCCGGACGCGGTCGCAGCATGACTGCGGCAAGCGTTAGCTGAAAACAGGGAAAGCGTATGGCGGAATTCTGCCTCACGAAAAAGCCAGCCTTGATCCCGTCAGATGGTCTTGTTATCAATGCTGTCGAGCGTGGTGTCAGCGGCGGCGCGGCTCCAGCCGATGCGCAGGTCCTGCACATCATGAAGGGAGAAGGCTCCATCTGCTGCGCGTGCCGCAGTGATGGCGAAGAAGTCTGCGCGGTTGA
The DNA here is from genome assembly GCA_963834565.1 of uncultured Acidobacteriaceae bacterium. Classification (GTDB taxonomy): domain Bacteria; phylum Acidobacteriota; class Terriglobia; order Terriglobales; family Acidobacteriaceae; genus Telmatobacter. The sequence goes on from CAWICF010000002.1 coordinate 179,224, forward strand.
TGCCGGCCAGGTAAAACGCAGGGCGGGCGTCGCCGGATGCGCTGGCAATCTCCACGTGGCTCATCTCGAGATTTTTCATATGGCGCAGGAAGAAACCTGACGAGGGCGTGGGACCGAATCGGCCGGGCTCGGGATAGTTGTCGATCTGCTCGGTGGGAACGGTCTGAATCATTTCTGCTGTCCCGCCGCCTGCCGTCTGAATGTAGATATTCGAGAGCTTCACGTCTTCAATGAGCGAGCCGGGAATGCCGGAGAGGATCGAAGCCTGACGCATGGGAGCGTTGTAGCACTCGAGATTGCTGATGAGAACGCGCTTCAACGTGCCGATTTTGGTGGTGTCTTTCGGGCCACGGAGGCGCGCGCCGAGCCGCAGAAACAGCGGTCCGCTGGCCAGATCGCGCATGGTCGTGTTGCTGATCGTGATGTCCTCAAGAAGCGCACCGTCGACCGACTCGAGGGCGTAGCCGAGGCATCCCTCGAAGACGTTGCCGGTGATGGTGATGTTGATGAAGCCGCCATTCGATTCTGTGCCGCACTTGATGCGGCCGGTACCGTAGGGTCGCTTGTCGGGAGGGAATTTTTTGAACGAGCCGTCGAGAACGGTGCCCAGTTGATAGCAACCGGTGACCCAGTTGTTGGCGATAGTTACATTGCGCGTGGCGCGGGCGTATCCGAGCGCGAAGCTGGATTTGGGGCAGATGCCGTCGTCCCACGGAGAGTTGACGGTGCAGTTGGAGACGCGCACGTTCTGGCAGCAATCGATATCGATGCCGTCGCGGTCGGTGTCGATTTTGACGTTGTCGATGGTGACATTGTCGACGCCAGTGAGCAGAAATCCGAAGTGACCGCCCTTGAGGATGGAGAAGTCGTGAAAGACGACGTTGTAGCAGTTCTTGAGAGCGATGGCCTTGTTGCCTACGCCGGGCTGCTCGGCGACGTAAACCGGATAGTCGCCGCGAGCAGTGCGGCCGGCTCCGAAGCTAAGGCCCTTGCCGAAGATGAGGCCGGCGCCGGTGATGCTGATGTCGTGGATGCCTTCGCCCCAGATGAGCGAGTTGTGCCAGTGATTGTGGCCGTAGTCCTGGTAGGGGTCCCAGTCGGTTTTGGGCTCGGCGGCGTCGTAGGTGCCTCCGTTGTAACCGGTGGTGTCGCCGGGCTTGGGGCTGTCCGCGGCCTGGATGGTCGCACCCTGCTCGAGATGCAGGTGAATCTGGCTTTTGAGGCGGATGGAGAAGCAAAGATAGGTTCCGGGAGGAAAGAGAACCAAGCCTCCGCCAGCGGCAGCCGCAGCGTCGATGGCGGCGTTGACTGCGCTGGTGTCGAGCGTCTTGCCATCACCGGTTGCTCCGTACTGGCGCACATCGAAAACGCCCTGCTGGCCCGTTACTGGCTTTGACTTTGCAGCGAAAGAGACTGCGGGAATAGCAGCGCCTGCAATGCCGAGTCCGCCTGTGCGCAAGAAATCACGACGCAACGAATTAAAGCTGTTCATCAATAAAATCCCCCCGGAGCATTTTCAGTTGTGGTTGTGGGTCCCGTCAATCGAGGTGAAAGACTTCTTCGAGCGGGAAAAAGCTGTCGTCGACGGCAGCTCCGTTGACGGATTCGACTAAGGGCGCCATTTCATTTTGCCAGCGGGTGTTCACAGGGTGGGTTTTCATTCTGGCGCGGCACTTTTCAAAGTCGTCGGCCTCGAGATACCCGACGACAAGGCCATCGGTGCGCAGAAAGAGCGAGTAGTTGCGCCAGCCGGTAGCACGCAGCGCATCCTGCATCTCCGGCCAGACCTGGGAGTGGCGTTTCTTATATTCCTCCAGCTTGTCTCGACGAACTTTGAGCAGAAAGCAGACGCGCATGGACGAGCCTTTTCAGATGCGAAATAGTTTCAAATTTACTGCCCAGTAATCCTAACACCCTCTGTCAATTGGTGGGGAGGGGGTGGGAGGAACATGGGGACTATGGGATTGGGAGACTAGGGTGTATCGACATATACGGGTAGGCAGCGTTGCGAGCGGAAATCGAGCCAGACGAGGCGGAGGACGACGGTTGTGGCGGGCCCACCACCTAGGACGACAACGAAGTGTGGCACGATTTGCGCCGCAACCCAAAGGGCCGGGGCCGATTTTCCCGATTTCGTCGTCGCTCGTCGCTTCAGTAGACCAGCTACAGCGCGCTCCTCGCTCCTAGAACTCGAAAAAATCGGCTCCCGGCGCTGCCTGCTCGTATATGTCGATACACCCTAGGGGGCTAAGTGAGTGCGTGATCCGTGGTCTCCCACCCTTTCCGCAAAAAGCGCGGAAAGGATGGGGCACGGGGACCGTTTTTCAACCGGTCAGGGAATTAGTGAGCGACGAATCGGGCGAGAGCGGGCACGTAGGCGAGCAGCGACACGGCGATTCCTGCCAGGCAGGCAAGTGCAAGGCTGTGCAGGAAGACAAAGCGCAGGATGGATCCCTCCTTGCCGTAGCTCTGCGTGGCCGTGCTCGCGACGACCACGCTGGGCGCGGCGATCATCTTGCCCATTACGCCTCCGGCGGCGTTGGCCGAGCACATCAGGACGGGTGAAACGCCGATCTGGCGAGCGGTCATGCGCTGCAGGCTGCCGAAGAGGACGTTGGCCGAAGTGTCAGAGCCAGTGCTGGCGGTGCCGAGCCAGCCGATGAGAGTGCCGAAGAAGGTATAAAGTGCGCCGGTACGGGCGAAGGCGAGGCCGAGCGTCGCATCGAGTCCGCAGTAACGCGTGACGTAGCCGATGGCCATCATGGCAGCGATGGTGACGAAGGTGTAGCGGATGTTGAAGACGGTGCGCGCGAATGCAACGAGGAGGGCCCTGGGGCCCAGGCCCATCAACAATCCCGCGACGAATGCTGCCAGCAGAATGCCCGTGCCTGTGGCTGTAAGCCAGTTCAGATTGAAGATTGCGGCTTCGGACATCTGTGCCGGAACAACGGGCGGAACGCGCTGGACGATGTTATGCAACCCGGTGACGATGATCTTCACGGTCGAGTGAGAATCCATCCACGCGGAGATTTGCGGAAGTCCCCAGATGAAGACGACCAGGCTGAGGACCATCCAGGGAAGCCATGCCTTGAAGATCGTTCCGGCGCTGTGACCGTGCTGCAGGCGTGCTTTGCCGGTGATGTCTTCGAGGTCCACATTCAGGGTGCGTTTCGGCTGCCAGAAGCGGAAGAGAACAACCAGCACGGCGATGGTGGCCGCGGCGGAGACGACTGCGATCAGTGACGGTCCGCTGTAGACGGCCATGAGGAGCTGCGCAACGGCAAATGTGGTGCCGGCAGCGAGGATGGCCGGCCAGATTTCAGTCATCGCGGTGAATCCCGCATAGGCCCAGATGAGCCAGAAGGGAACGATGATGTCGAACGGGAAGAGGATGACGGCGGTGGTGCGCGTGAGGGCGAGGAGGTCGATTCCCGTGACGCCATGGAGCGCGACAAGCGGAATGCCCATGGCGCCGAAAGCGACCGGCGCGGTGTTGGCAAGCAGCGAGAGGCCCGCTGCCTGCAAGGGACGAAAGCCAAGACTCATGAGGATGGCCGAGCAGACGGCGACCGGCGTGCCGAAGCCGGAGGTGCCCTCAAAGAACGATCCGAGCGCGAACGCGATGAGCAGGAGCTGCAGGCGGCTGTCGGCGGTGATGCCAGTGAGGCTTTGCTGCAGCGTGACGAAGTGACCGGTCTGGCATGTCAGGTTGTAAAGGAAGATGACGGGAAGAATGATCCAGCAAATGGGGAAGAGGCCGTAGCCTGCGCCATAAGAAGCGGCGGTGAAGGCGAGGCGCATCGACATGTGAAAGACAACAATCGCGGCAAGCAGCGCGGTGGCCAGGCCAGCCAGCGCCGCGACGTGCGCCTTGAGGCGCAGGATGGCCATGGCGCCGAGAAGGATCACGATGGGCAGAGCGGCGATGAGCGTTGAAATCTGCCAATGGCCGGTGGGATTGTAGTTCTGCGCCCAGTGGCCGGCAGATGGATTGGTTGCGAAGAGATAAATGACTGCGATGAGGAGGGTGAGTGCGGCGAGCCCCTCGAACAAAAACAAGAAAGACGAATGAGATTTCTGCGTGGAAGCCGGTGGATTCGAGCTGGGTGGCATGAAACCTCGCGAAGATCTGAAATCCTACGGGTGCCGAACGGAGTCAACGATAAGCGCTACGCACTTCGCCCCAAGAAATGCCGCGACCTCTTTCGTGAAACTACGCGGCCATTGCCTGCGCCTCGCGACGGACGGTCAACACCGTGATGTCGTCCTGCTGGCCGAAGGCCTTGGCAGCTTCAGCAAGGTAAAAGGCCGACTGCTGGCTAAAGTTGCGCAGGCGATCGAAGCCGAAGAGCTCGCCCGATGGCTGCCTTGCCTCCACAACGCCGTCGGAGAGCAGAAGCATGCGATCACCGGGATGGAGGTAGAAGCTCGCTTCCTCATATTCGATATTGGCCAGCACGCCGAGCGGCAATCCTCCGGGAAGACTAATCTCCTGGCTGTTCAAGTAGGGCGGCAGATGGCCGGCGTTGGCGATGATCACTTCGCCGTTGGTGCCGAACCATAACGTCTGGCAGGTGGTGAAGCTCTGCGTTCCCACGAGCACACGATTCAGTGACTCGAGAATCTTCGCCGGGCTACGCTCCTCAGTGCGGCGCAGCGCGCCCATGATCATCGACACATTCATCGCCGCTTTCAGGCCCTTGCCGGCGACGTCGCCGATCACGACGAGCATCCCGCCGGGAGCGGTTTGCACGTGAAAGAAGTCGCCGCCGACCTCATTGGCGGGGCTGTAGATTGAGTCGACCTCGAATCCCGGCGTCACCAGCTTTTCCTGGGTGATCAACAGTTCCTGCACACTGCGTGCTGCGGCAAGCTCGTTCGTCGCGCGCTCCTGGTCGCGATGAATGCGGAGGAAACGGCCAAAGATGATGAGCACGATGACGAATACTCCTGCGTAGTCGCCGATGGACGCAAAGTGAATGGGAACGGGTCCGGCAAGAACCGTGAGCGGCGAAAGATAGGGTTTGCCGGTATCTTCACTGACGATGGAGGTGACGACCGGCTCGACGAGGCCCACCACGCTGAGCACGAGCGGAATCAGCAACAGGCCTGCTTCGAAATTGCGCTTGATGGTAGCGGCGATGAGCGTGAGAAATGTGAAGATCGACCATCCGATCATCCACAGGAAAGAGAAGAGGAAGATGCTGGCGAGAAAGACGGTTGTGATGCCGCGATGGCCGACGAAGAGCAGGATCGGGCCGGCTCCCGCAAGGATCGGAGCTGAATAGCGCAACCACTTGATATACCAGCGCCGCGGCAACGCCAGAAAAGCGACAAGGAACTCGAAAAAGAGATAAGCGGCGGCGAGCGCCAGCTCGATGACGATGGCGGCATACAACAAGCTATCCAAGTGGGCGGAACTGCCGGCCAGCTCCACAAAGCCGATGGGCGCCTGCGCCAGCTCATGCAGCGCCAGCCACAGATATTCGTTATGGCCCTTTTGCGCGAAGTAAAGCGCAAAAAGAAAAATGGCGAGGACGGCCAGCAGACCCGAATAGATCAGGCGGGGAAGGCGCTCAAAAAAGCTGCGGTCCGACCAGAGATTAAATTCGCGTTGCAGGTCAGAGGGATTGCCGAGTTCGAATGTGCGGCCGGAGAAAAACGTCGTGTAGGAGCCGTAGCCGAAGGTGATATCGAGCGCACGAACGGCGATGACCAGCGCGGTTTGCGATGGAGGAATGTTGAGCTGGTAGATACGCGAGATGGTCTGGTAGTGCTGCGGAGCGCTGCCGTGCGGTCCGTCCGGCGTGATTTGAACGCCATTGGCAAAGACGTCGGGAGAAATGCCCGCAGTTGTCAGGCCAAACGAGGAGTTCTGCGACACCGGCACTTCAATCAGCAGAGAAATGGGTTGGTGATTTGGCGCCAGCTGAACGTGCATCCGGAACCACGCATAGCGCTGCGCGTTGCCTGATTGCGAGGCCTTGCCCGAGCCGGTTTGACTCGTGGCGGAGGTAGCAGAGCTGGATAAATCGTCATCAGACACGTCACTGATGACAGTTTGGGCGTCGCGCACGGCCCAGGCGGAATCGTTGAAGCCGGGCTGTGCGGCTGCGAGATCGGATGAGATGCCGACAAGCCAGTCTTTGTCGAGGGTAAGCGGGGAGCCGAGCGCGGTTGCGTCCACAATCGCCGGTGGTGCGGGCTGAGCTGGCGGATGCGACGGCTTGGCTGCGGAATGCGGCGAGGCTTTCGTTGAGGGCTCGGCAGCCTGATGCGCTGTCGTGGATTGCGCGGCGAGCGGGAGGGCCGCAACGATCGCGACACAAATTGCGGTGAAAATTTGCCGCCGCAAGATTCCCCCTTGGCTCCAGTGCTCTCACTTTACTCGCTAGGGATTCCAAGCTCCAAGGAAAGCTCGTCGCGAGGCGGAGAATCGGGAATGATGGGCCTTCTCCAGAGATTTTCACGCCGGCTCAATTGATCGGCAGACTTTTGCGGCGCGCAGTTGTGGAAAAGTACCGGAAGAAAGGCGAAAATATTATCGCTTTTTCTTCGCCTTTCCGCAAAAAATGGGCTATGCTGTGTGGGCAACATGGAGGTTGCTCGAATGGACTTTCAAAAAGACCTGATTCATGAATTTGATGCTGAAACTGCGAAAACCCGAAAGGTGCTGGATGCCATCCCGGCAGACGCAGACTGGAACTTCAAGCCACATCCCAAGTCGATGAGCCTGGGCAGACTGGCCGGGCACCTGACTGATTTCGCCGGCGAGTGGGCAATGGGCACGCTGACCAAAGACAAGATCGAGTTTGGGCCGGATTCAAAGTGGGAGCCGTATGTGCCGGCGAGCAAGGCTGCGCTGCTGGAGAAGTTCGATAAGGAACTGGCGGAGACCCGGGCCACGCTCGCGGCGACGACGGGCGACAAGTGGGACAGGAACTGGCAGTTTTTGTGGGCAGGCACCGCGTACATCAACGATCCGAAGCACCGCGTCTTCCGCGAGTCGGTGATGAACCACATGATTCATCATCGCGCGCAGCTTGGCGTGTATTTACGGCTGATAGGCGCAAAGGTGCCGGGGACCTACGGACCGTCGGCCGATGACATGTGAAAGGCAGGGAACTAGGGAACTAGGGAACAAGGGGACCCCGGGGACGAGGGGACAAGGGTGCGCGGCTTGAGTGCGGACGAGTGTTCGTAGTTGGCAGCCCATTTGCCGCAGGGTCGTCCGCTTAATGCGGGATCTGGCTCATGGGCAGTTCCATCACAGGTGTGCGCTTGCCATCCTTCTCGGAGTAGGCCCAAAGGCCGTGGAAGTTGGCGCGCAGGCCCGGTTGAGCCTTGAGGAACGCGCTCAACACGGCAATCGCTTCAGTGCGGAGCGCTGCCGGATCGGTGACGCCGGTCGACTGGTAGACGACGCCAAGATCTGCCTGTTGCAGAGAGGGATCAAGACCGACAGCCTCGATTTTCCACGTGCGATCGCCATCGGGAAGCGACAGCGGAAAGGCGCTTTGCGGTGACGGGGTGATCAACGCCTGCTCCTGGCGCAGCTTGTCGAGATTCGGTGAAGAAATGAAATCGACTGGAAGCAACAGATAGCGCGCGGCATCGTAACTGAACCATGCGCTCCACGGATCGGGCTTGGCAAGCTCGCGTCCCCGCGCCCAGTACCATACGCCGTCGTGACCGTCGAAGACACCCGGCCGGACGGTGAGCCCGGCGAGTTTCCACGCGGTTGCGGGAGTGTCCCATGCGAGAACGAGCCCCAACTGGCCGGCTTTTGGCGCGCCGGTCGCGTCGGCCAGTGCGACAGCGTAGCGGCCCGGCGGCAAGGCGCTCATATTTATTGTGACGGTGAGAGACCCGCTCGTGTTGGAGCAGAAGAATTGCGTGTCGGCGGGCGCGGTCTGGTTGCTGGCGTCGAGCAGGTAGACGTTGCGCAGCGCAAACTGCCCGCCTTTGACGAGGGGCGCAGACTGTTCGACGGCCGATCGGATATTGCTCCACGCATTGGCTTCCTCCGGCAGCAAGAGTGCCTGGAGTGTCGTAAAGTCCTGCGCAATGACGGCGTTGACCAGGCGCGCGGTAACGGCCGAAATGGCATCGCGATCGAGCGAACCCAGCTCAGCCTGCGAGGTACAGCTCGCAGCCCTGCAGGCCAGCGGCGCCAGCAAAACGGCCGCGCCGGCAATGAAAAGATGAAAACGCATCCCTCGTAACATTCTTTCTACCTTCGGGGGAATCTCCTTTCGAGCGATCCCCGGCCACTGTTAGTCTATTGTAGTGAGCGGCAGCGCATCGCTCCGGCCAAATAGATTAGACGCGCGGGTGAACCTCTGTGCGCTGCAATCAGGAGTTCCTTTCATGCGACGGGGTTCCGTCACCCCATCTCGATCAGCGGTCTCAGGCAGCGCGTTGGGCTGGTCGCCGGCACATTTTCATCGGATGAAGTCCATCGCCAAAACCGGAGCGTTTTTTATCGCGGTAAACGCGCTGTTCGCGGGCGCAATGCTCGCCGCGCAGGGAGCGGCTGCGCCGGCTCCTGCGGGTTCGGCGTCGAAGCCTCAATCAATGACGGCGCCGGCGCACCGGAAGAAACCGGCATCGATGCATGCAAACATCGCCGCTGCGCAACCGGCGCCGGTGCCCACAGTGACAGTACCGCCAACCCCGCCGCCTCCTGACTGGCCGGCGAACGATCGTCCTTCTGAGGCGTCGGTGACCTGGGACAGCCACGGTTTGCGCGTGGTTGCCGCCAACTCCAGCCTGGCGCAGATCATGAAGGACATTTCTTCGCAGACCGGCGCGACGCTCGAGGGGTTAGGCAAGGACCAGCGCATCTTCGGGATCTACGGGCCTGGTTCGGCGCGTGACGTGATCAACCAGCTTCTCGATGGGTCGGGCTACAACGTGCTGATGATCGGCGATCAGGGACAGGGAACACCGCGGCAGATCATTTTGACCGACCGGTCCGGAGCGAGTCCGCAGGCGCCGAATGCAGGCAATCCTGCCGCTGGGGCTGAAGAAGAGACCGAGGCTGAGCAGGAGGCGCAGCAACCCGAGCCTCCGCCGCAAGTCCAGGGGCCGCTGGGAAACGGGGCTCCCCCAGTGCCGGTGCGCTCGCAGCAACAGATGATGGAGCAGTTACGGGAGCGCCAGCAGCAAACCCAGCAGCAACAAAACCCGCAATAATGAGCTGACGGAACTGGTTTAGCCGACGCGCGCGGCTTCAGGCTGCTGCTTGACTGGAGCGGGCCGTTGAGCCGGCCGCATGAGAGCAAAGCACATGCGAAGAAGAAGAAATGCGGAAAATATACCGAATGCCATTGCGCCGAACGATGCGCAAATCAGCATTGCCAGGTCAAGCAAATTCATCATCACCAATTCCAAAAATCTGGATTAAACCTTGGCTTCAGCAAACGAATCCAACCATAGGAAATTGAATCAAATAGAGGTCGGGTCGTGCTTTCGCCTCTGCGATTGTCGCAGAATACGAGTCGCGTTGACCCGGTTTTCTGTTAACAAATAGAATACCCCCATAGTGTTGATCCGCTTCTGGGCTTTAGCGAATAGCACTTTGGCTGTACCCTCCACTTTTTCGACACCCAGTCATGTCAATCACGCACATCTCGGTGCGCGGGGCGCGCCAGCACAACCTGCGCGATATTAACGTCCGCATTCCACGCAATTCGCTGACGGTCGTCACAGGATTGTCGGGCTCGGGGAAAAGCTCGCTCGCCTTCGACACGATTTACGCCGAAGGGCAGAGGCGTTACGTGGAGACTCTCTCGGCCTACGCGCGGCAGTTTCTCGATCAGATCGAACGGCCCGACGTGGATTCGATCGAGGGCCTTAGCCCGGCGATTTCCATTGAGCAAAAAACCACCAGCCGCAGTCCGCGTTCGACGGTGGGCACGATTACCGAGATTTACGACTATCTGCGCTTGCTCTACGCCTCGGTCGGCACCCCGCACTGCCCGAACTGCGGCCGGCCGATTGCCCGGCAGACGGCCGAGCAGATCGTGCAACGCATCATGGAGCAGGGAAAAGGCGAGCGCGTAACGGTGATGGCGCCGGTGGTGAGAGGGCGCAAGGGCGAGTTTAAAGATTTGCTCGATCAGATTGACCAGCAAGGGTTTCGCGCCAGAGTGGATGGCGAGATTCGCGATCTTTCCGAGCCGCTTCTGCTCGACCGGCGAAAGAACCACACCATTGAGGCGATTGTCGACAGGATTCTGCTCAGGGCCGGAGCGCCAGAGCCCGCGCCTGCGGCTGGAAAGGCGACGATCGAAAAGCGCCTGGAACAGGCAGTGGCAAAGGCGTTGCAATTGGCAAACGGGCTGGTGTTCATCGCGTTCAACTCCGGCGAGGAACAGTTGTTTTCGTCGTCAATGGCCTGCCCGGACTGCGGCCTGGACGTGCCGAAGCTCGAGCCGCGCAGCTTTTCGTTTAACTCGACGTTTGGCGCTTGCCCAAATTGCCACGGCCTCGGCTCGCTTTACGATTTTGATCCGGCAAAGGTAATTACCGACTGGTCAAAACCGCTGCTCGATGGAGGGCTCGGACCGGGTTCAGCTTCGCAATACCTTACCAAGCTCATTCAACTTGCCGCCGAGCGCTACAAGATCGATCTAAAGATTCCGTTTGAGGATTTGCCGGCGAAGCAGCAGCACATTCTTGTCTACGGGCCACCGAAAGGCGAAGCGCCGCGCACCGGGTTCCACGGAATCCTGGCTTACCTGCGAGACAACGTGGAAGAGGCACGCAGTGAGGGTTATCGCGAATACATGATGAGTTTCATGTCGTCGACGCCCTGCCCGGTTTGCCGAGGCAAGCGACTGCGCCCGGAGTCGCTGGCCGTGAAGATCGGCGGTCTGTCGATTGCGGACTTTACTGCTCTTCCTCTTAACCGGGCGCTCTCAGCGGCCATCAATCTGCAGTTCACTGCACGTGAGGGGCTGGTCGCCGAGCGTATTCGCCGGGAAGTTGTCGAGCGGCTCGACTTTCTGTGTGCCGTGGGACTGAACTACCTGTCGCTCAATCGTAATGCCGCAACGCTCTCCGGCGGGGAGGGCCAACGTATCCGCCTTGCGACGCAGATCGGCTCGCGGCTGCGCGGAGTTCTGTACGTTCTCGACGAGCCGTCAATCGGCTTGCACCAGCGCGACAACAACCGGCTCATTCAGGCGCTGGAGCGGCTACGCGATCTGGGTAACACGGTGCTGGTTGTGGAGCACGACGAAGACACCATCCGCCACGCCGACTATGTGCTGGATCTCGGCCCCGGTGCGGGACGCCTGGGCGGAAATGTTGTAGCTGAAGGCACGCCGGAACAGATTATGGCGACGCCGGCATCGCTCACTGGCCGCTACCTGAGCGGGGCCGAGACGATGCTGCAACGCGCCAAGCCGCGGCCGCTGACCGGCAAGTGGCTCACCGTGACCGGCGCGCGCGAACACAACCTGCAGGAACTGAATCTGCGCATCCCGCTGGGCGTGATGACCGTGGTGACAGGCGTGAGCGGCAGCGGAAAGAGTACGCTGATCAACGACATTCTCTATCGTTCGCTGGCGAAGACGATCTACGGCTCGCGCGAAGAGCCCGGCGCGCACGATGAGATCCTTGGCGCGGAGCAGATCGACAAGGTAGTGCGCATCGATCAGTCACCAATCGGCCGCACGCCGCGCTCGAATCCGGCAACTTATACGCAGGTGTTCTCGCCGATCCGCGATTTGTTTGCGATGCTTCCTGAGGCGCGTGAGAGAGGCTACAAGCCGGGGCGGTTCAGCTTCAATGTGACCGGAGGCCGCTGCGAGGCATGCCAGGGTGATGGCCAACGGCGCATCGAGATGAACTTTATGCCCGATGTCTACGTGCAGTGCGAGGTATGCAACGGCCGCCGGTACAATCAGGAGACACTTGCGGTGAAATTCCACGGCCACTCCATCGCCGACGTCCTCGATTTGACCATCGAGGATGCTCTGCCGGTGCTTGCCGATGTGCCGCAGGTGCGCCAGAAGCTGCAGACGCTGGTGGACGTTGGGCTGGGCTATGTGCACCTGGGGCAGAGTGCGACAACGCTCTCAGGCGGCGAAGCGCAGCGCATGAAGCTGGCAAGGGAGCTGTCGAAACGGCAAACGGGCAAGACACTCTACCTGCTGGACGAGCCGACGACCGGGCTGCACTTTGACGATGTGCGAAAGCTGCTGGAAGTGCTGCACAGGCTCACCGATCTCGGCAACTCAGTGATCATCATCGAGCACAACCTTGATGTCATCCGAAACGCCGACTGGGTGATTGACCTTGGACCGGAAGGCGGCGAGGATGGTGGACGAATTGTAGGCGAGGGAAGGCCGTCAAAAATTGCGGCAACGCCCGGTTCGTACACAGGCCAGTTCCTGAAGCGCTACTACAAGTTTGTGAACGGGCGCCTGATGGCTGCAGAGGAGCCTGACGAGATCGGAGCGCAGACGGCTTCGAATGGCGCTGTTCACGATGAGGCACTCCCGGCAGCGAGCGAATCCATTCCGGTTTCGGCAGCGCGAACAAAGACAAAGCGTCAAAATGATCAAGGGGCCGCAGCTCCACGCCGCCAGAAGACGAGAAGCTTATGACGAACCTTCCCGAGGACCAGTTGCACGAACCGACTCACTGGATCCAGGACGGCGAAGCTGCTGCCGGGCCTGACCCATCGCCTGAGCCCGCGCAATTGCCTGTTGCTGCATCGCCGGTTGCGGAGGTGCCTGCTGCAGCCGAAACATCGTTTGAGCTAACGCCGGGAGTTGAGGAGAGCAGCGCAATCAGCACGCCTGCCGCAGTTGAGCCGCAGCTATTTCAAACGTGGTCGCAGCCCGAGGTTCCTCCGCCTGTTCGCGTGCCTCATCTCGGCCACCTTCTGCTTCTTTGTATGCTCATCGGCGTTGGCTTTCTTCTTTCGATCGCCGCGTTTTTCGGGGCGATACAACTACACTTCTTCGGTGTGAAGACGATGCTGCAGGCCAGCAGCGACATTCACTTCCTTCTTGGTACTGAAGCTTTGATCTATCTCGTCGCGTTCGGGCTGGCGCTGGCGGTCTTTCCGCCCTTCTGGCACAAGAATCTGTTTGCCGGGCTGCAGTGGAACGGAGCAACGGCGATTCGGCTGAAGGGCAGGCTAGTGAGCGCAGCCATCCTGTGCTTTCTGCTGGCGTGGCTCAACAGCGTGCTGATTCCGAGCCCAACGAATACGCCGATCGAGAAGATGTTCAAGACTCCCGGCGCTGCCTGGCTGCTGTTTGGATTCGGCGTCACGTTTGCGCCGTTTTTCGAGGAGATGTTTTTCCGCGGATTCCTGCTGCCGGCGCTGTGCACTGCGTACGATTGGATCGTCGAGAAGATCAAGAGCGAGCGGCCGCTCCCGCTCCTCGAGAACGGCCATCCGCAGTGGTCTGTGGCGGCAATGATTGTTGGTTCGGTTGCGACCAGCATTCCATTTGCGGCTCTGCACGCGGAACAGACCGGCTATGGGATCGGCCCATTTCTGCTGCTTGTCGGCGTAAGCCTGGTGCTCTGCGGCGTGCGTTTGCTGACGCGTTCCCTCGCATCCAGCACCATGGTGCATGCCTGTTACAACTTCCTGCTGTTCTCGCTGATGCTGATCGGCACCGAGGGCTTCCGGCATATGGACAAAATGTAGGTGAAACAGGGGCAAACGGCGCACCGCCGATCAAACGGCTTGCGGCGCGTCGGCCTGCACCGAACTAGCCTTATTCGACGTGAAGTATAGCCACAAATAGAAAATGCTCGCCACAAGGAGAATCACAGGGGCTGAGGCTAACTGAATTCCCAGAAGCACCTTTTGTACTAAGCTCGATGCGGATGCAAAGTAGGAATGAAGGAAGGTCAGGTAGACCATCCAGAACAGATCTCCCGTGATGACAATCGAACCCAACGTGACCCCAAGCGCAACCCATGCGCCCCGGCCGCCCTGGCGCCAGCGGATGGCGCAAGCGGGAATGCAGAGCAACAGGAGCCTGGCGTCGTACGCACGGTGATAGACAGGCAGCATGGTAAGCGCGGCAACAGCGGCGATGGCATACCACGCGTTTTGCTCTGAAAGCGGCGCGCGAAGCGTGCGGAATACCCAGAAAGCCAGAAGGCCCCCGCAAATGCAATACGACGCGATGTTGTAGACCCGCGGATCGTCTTTGATGGTGCTGACGGCTGCTTGCAGATTGATAATCATTCCAATGCCGTGACCGCCTGCTGAGGCTGGTCCCGGATCATTTTCTTCGCCGCGCTGCGACGTGGTGGCCAACTCCTGGTTCAGATCGTGCGGCCAGTGCGGAGCAACCCACGCAATCCACAAGGCTGCGGGAACGCTGAGGCAAATGACGAGCGCAAGCGTTGCCAGCGCGCGTTTGCGGTGCGTACCTCCGGCAAGCAGGAAATACAACCAAGGCAGCCCGGCATCCTGTGGTTTCATCACCATGGCGATGGCAAGGCAGGCAATGCCGATCAGGACAAATCGCTGGCGCACAAGGCAACAAACAGCGATGGTGCACAGGCTGACAACGAGTCCGGCCGAATTGCCGAGCAACAGCAACGACTCACTGTTGATGATGAACAGGAAGACAAGAAAGCCGGCAACTTGCGGCTCGAACTGCGCTCCGAGTTTCCAGGCGGCAAATGCAGCAATCAAGAAGCTGCATGCGGTGAGGCACATCCATATTGTTTCTGCCAGTCGAGGGCTAAAATGAGCCAACGGGGAGACAAGGAAGAGAGACGTCGGCAGGTTGATGCACCTGGTGACTGCCTGCCGGATGCGAATCGCGGCAAATGGGTCCGACGGGAACGTGCCTCCGGCTGCCTCATACGTGGCCAGCACCTGTTTTTCCTGGTAGGGATTTTGATGCTGGATGGCGGTTCGAGCTCCCCAATAAAGCGCCTTGAAGTCGATCATCCCGAACGGCGAGGTCGTCTCAAGCGTGATGCCGAATAGAAGAAAGACGAACGATCCGAACAGGAGCAGAGGTAAGGTGTTCGTCCGCGCAGGCGTCATCCCCAGCCTTTCTAACGCTAACCCTTGCAACGACTCCCCGGGGGGAGGATTATTTCAAGATCATACTTCGGATGGTGAGGTGAAGAGCGGATCTTTCGGTCACGTGGACCTCGGAAGTCAGTGCCGGAAAAGTGCCGTTCAAAATTGCCTATCCGGAGTCTCGTAAAATCAACTCAATGTCTGACCCAAACTTTGCCAATCAATTGCTTTCGCTGCTGGCGCGCACCAGTTTTCGCCTCGGCCAGTTCAAACTGTCGTCCGGCGGAACGAGCGATTACTACATCGACTGCCGCACGACGACTCTGAACGCCGAAGGCGGACGGCTGACAGGTCACGCGATTCTAGAACTGCTCGCGAACAGCAAGATCGACGCCGAGGCCGTGGGCGGGCTGACGATGGGCGCCGACCCGATTGTGTCCAACGTGGCCACGGCCAGCGCCTGGCGGGCGATTTGGCATCCGGGCTCGCCGCTGCTGCACGGTTTTCTGGTGCGTAAGGCGGAAAAAGCTCACGGAACTGGACGCCGAATCGAGGGATTTTGCCGCGAGGGTGCGCGCGTGGTGATTGTCGACGATGTGTGCACGACGGGCGCATCGACAGTGAATGCCATCGAGGCGGTCCAGGAAGCCGGCATGACGGTGGCAGCCGCGGTTTGTATTGTGGAGCGCGAGGAAGCCAACGGACGGCCGTCGGTTGAGGCGGCCCTAAAAGGCGCGCCTTTCTTGAGGCTGTTCACGGCGAACGAGGTCCGAGCGGAGCACGAAAAGCAATTGGCTGCGGCAGGACGCTGACGGGCCGGCCGGAAACAGGAAGGGCAGACCCTACGATCTGGGTCTGCCCTTGCTTCAACGAGCGAAGCTGAAAACCTCGGAGTATGTGTGTCCGCGTTATTCGAGATCGGGAGCCGGCGCGGGTGTTGGGGCCTGGTTCGCCTGCCCGGTGGGCGGCTGAGGCGCCGGGCTGTTTTCAGCGCTCAGGTTTGAAAGCAGCTGAACCTGGACGCGGCGATTTTCCTTGCGACCCTCAGCAGTCTTGTTGTCGGCCACGTACTGATCTTTGCCGATGCCGATCAGGTAGAAGCGGTGCGGGGCAATGTTGTACTTTGCCGCCAGGTACTGCACAACTGCGTCAGCGCGGCGCTGGCTCAGGTCGTAGTTATACTGCGCCGAGCCGACCGAGTCGGTTCCACCGGTCACTTCAAGAATGTAGCTCTTGGCAGAGCCGAGCGATCCGGCAAAGCTGTCGAGCTGTTGCTTGTCATCCGAAGTCAGAACGGCCTTGTCGAATCCAAACGTGACGGAGACATTGGCAACCTGCTTGTAGCTGTCGAGGCCCTTCACAACGCTGTCAAGAGAATCGGCACGGTGCGCCACGTCGTTGGCCGCCATGTCTGCCTGATTCGCCGCCTGGTTCGCACTCTGCGCATTCTGGTTGGCGGTGTCCGCCGTGCCCTGCGCCTGCTTGATGCCCGCCTGCGCGCGATCATCCACATCGTGAATGGTCCGGTTGTTCTGGGCGGTTTGCTGACCGAGCTTGTCAGTATGATCGACGAGCGGCTGCGTCTGTTGGCGTACGTAATTCTTGGTCGCGCATCCTGTCACGCCGAACAAGGTCAGAGCCGCGGCTGTCAGCACGTACCCGAATCTAAGATTGGTCATTGTCCTCACCTTTGGTTTCCGTCGAGCCTGAGGCAAAATCGCCATGGGGAGACCCGATCGGGATTCCTATCCGCCATTAGAAAGAGCACGTCTCGATCCAATCCGACTGACGTATATAACCAGTTTATTACTCATTGATTTGCGAGGACTTCCAGAGGGTCAATCTAAAGGGTGGATGGTGTATTTTTTACCCGGAACGGTAAGGTTTGCCCGGTCCGGACGGAAACGCGCTTGAAGTCTCTGACGCAACTGTGGCTGCGCCCGCTCGAATCGGCGATTCCCGCTATTCTAAGAATCGAGCCGCCGCGCATCGTTCCTACCCATGGATCTCTACGAAAAAATCCGCAATCTGCCCACGCAGCCGGGCGTTTACCTCTACAAAAACGCCGAGGGCGAGGTGATTTACGTTGGCAAGGCGAAGAGTCTGCGGGCGCGGGTTCGTTCGTATCTTCTGGAGGCTTCGCAGGCCAACGCCAAGACCGGCTCGCTGATGCGCGAGGCCGTCGACATTGACTACATTCTCGTCGCGAATGAGCACGAGGCGCTGGCGCTCGAAAACAACCTGATCAAACAGCGCAAGCCGCGTTTCAACATCCTGCTGCGCGACGACAAGACCTACCCCTACGTGAAGCTGACCCTGGCTGACCGCTTTCCCAAAGTCTTTGTCACGCGGCGGCTGCGCAAGGATGGCTCGGCCTACTACGGCCCCTATTTTCCCGGCAACCTGGCGTATCGCGTGGCCGAGCTGATTCATCGCTGCTTTTTGCTGCCCAGCTGCAAGGTCGATTTGTCGCGCTATCATCCGCGCGCCTGCCTGCAGTACTACATTCATCGCTGCCTGGGGCCATGCGTGGAGGGGCTGACCACGCCCGAGATTTACAAGGACGCTGTGCGCGACGCTCAACTCTTCCTCGAGGGGCGCCATGCCGAGTTGGAACGCACGCTCAACGCCCGCATGATGGCTGCCGCTGAAGCGGAGCAGTTTGAGGCAGCGGCGCGGCTGCGCGATCAACTTGCGACCGTGCATCAGCTTCAGGAGAAGCAGCGCATCGCAACCGCGGAACAGGATGACGACGCCGATGTTTTTGGCTACCACCTCGAAGATGGCTGCATGGCGGTGAATCTCTTTCACATGCGCAATGGCAAGATCGTCGACCGGCGCGAGTTCTTCTGGGAAGACCTGCCCGAGCTGATGGAAACCAGGGAACAAGGGAACGAGGGAGCAGGAAGCGGAGGCCACGCATACCATGCAGGTGCAGTTTTGTCGGCGCTGCTGAAGCAGCTTTACATCGATCAGCAATACGTGCCGCGAGTGATTCTTGTGCCGGTCGACTTTGACGATCGTGAGACGCTGGCGGCGTTGCTGGCTGAGCGCATCGGCCATCGCGTGGAGATCGCCGTGCCACAGCGCGGAGACAAGAAATCGCTCGTCGATCTTGCCGGCCAGAATGCGCACCAGTCGTATACGCAACGTTTCCGCGTGCTCGAACCCTCGCGCAAGGCCATCCAGGAAGCGCTGGCCGACGCGCTGATGCTGCCCGAGTTGCCGCGCCGCATCGAGTGCTTCGATATCTCGCACATTCAGGGCGCAGAAACCGTTGCCTCGCTCGTGGTTTGGGAAGACGGCAAGATGAACAAGTCGGCGTACCGCAAATTCAAGGTGAAGACCGTCGAAGGCGTCGACGATTTTGCCTCGATGCGCGAAGTTGTGGAGCGCCGCTATCGCCGGCTGAAGGATGAAGATAAGCCGATGCCGTCGCTGGTGCTCGTCGACGGAGGCTTGGGGCAGCTCCATGCAGCCGCTGAGGCGCTCGAATCGCTTGGCTTCACGTCGCAGCCGCTGGCCTCGATTGCGAAAAGGGAAGAGGTGATCTACCTCTACGGAGCAGAGGAGGAGCCCATGGTGCTCGATCGCCGCTCACCGGTGCTGCATCTCATCCAGCTCATCCGCGACGAGAGCCATCGGTTTGCTATCGGCTACCATCGTCAGCGCAGGGCGATGCGCGATCGCGATTCGGAGCTTCTCAACATTCCGGGCGTGGGCGCGCAGACGCGCCAGCGACTCCTCACGCACTTCGGCAGCCTGCGCGATGTTCAACAGGCGACGGCGGAGTCATTGGCAGCCGTGGTCAGCCGCAAGACAGCGGAAACAATCTGGCGGCATTTTCACGAGACGCAGCCGACGACTTGATCTTTGCAAAGACATGAACTGGAGTTGGATATAATGGTGAGCCAACCAATGCAGCTTCAATACAGTCCGACATTCAAGGACTTCTCGGCCGCGCAGGCATTGCACGCCAAGCGGGCAAGTTACCTTGCTTCTTGCGTGTTCTCGGATACTATATTCTCCCGGTCTTCGGCATTATCATGCTGGTTTTGGTTTTCTCCGCTGCGCGGTCGCCCAACTTTTTGCGGTCGCATTTAATAACTCTCGTTTGCAGCATCTATCTGATTGTGTGCCCATTGATTCTGCGATTGGACGCGTTGTGTGCCCATTGATTCTGCGATTGGACGCGAAACGCCGCTTTAGTCGGTCAAGGAGCGGTACGGGCGATTGCGCCATTGCGTTTGGCCCTGATCTCCATTGTCAGGGCATGTATCCGAAGAGCGAAATTGAATGGCAAGCAATCCAGCGTCTTTCAGAGGACAAGAACATAGTCCTCCTGTATCTTGCCCCCGGCAAATTCATCGTCGTGCCCAAGCGGGTTTGTACGTCCGGGCAAGCCGAAGAGCTACGAACGATTCTTCGGCAGAATGTGCCTGAGTTGAAGAAAAACCCGTTGTGAACTATAGTTAACACATGATTGAGGTCCGCCAGACTGACCTCTTCGCAAGTTGGCTGCGCAAGATTCGCGACGAACAGGCTCGAGCTCGTGTACAAATTCGAATTCGCCGGCTCACGCTCGGTAACTTTGGAGACGTAAAACCTGTCTGCGAAGGCGTCAGCGAATTGCGGATCGACTACGGGCCCGGCTACCGAGTCTACCTTCAACGGCGAGGGAACCAACTCGTAATCCTCTTAGCGGGAGGAAGCAAGAAAACGCAACAAGCGGATATAGCCAAGGCAAAAGCCCTGGCAAAGGAGTGGACAGATGGCCCTTAAGACAACAGCATGGGATCCGGCCGAGTATCTCGACAGCCCCAAGGCCATCGCCGCCTATCTCGAAGCTGCCTTTGACGACGGCGATCCGTCTCTCATCGCGGCTGCCCTCGGTGACATCGCGCGCGCCATTGGAATGACTCAACTCGCCAGCCAGGCTGGGGTCACGCGCGAGGCTCTTTACAAGGCGCTCTCCTCCACTGGCGATCCAAGGCTCTCCACGCTTCTCGGCGTCATGAAAGCTCTCGGCATCAAGCTCACTCCACGCGCCGCCTGATTTCATGCCGGGGCTGTTTTTCCCATCGGCGCTCGCAGGATAGAGCCGGCCCTCACTCCGCCCGCAGCAGCTCCCGCTTCCGAACGACGATCCGCTTGCTGCATGCCGGGCAGCTGAAGCGATCGAACAGGGTTACGCTGCCGATCTTCGCACTGCACCACGGGCACTCGCCGCTTTCAGCATTCATTCCCAGCACTGGCCCCAGCAGTGGCGACATAACGCCCAGAATGATGAGAGGAACTCCGAGAAACACTCCCAGCCCGGTCAAACAGATCATGCCGCCCGAGATGATGAGTACCGGCGCAGCAATCAGGCCAAAGAGCAGTCCGCTGAATCCGCCTGCGACCGGGGCCTTCTCGTGTTTCTGTGGCACCGGCTCAGCATGGTGACCCGGCGCTGCGCAATGAGGACAGAATACCCACGCTGGATCGATTTGCTCTCCGCACTTTAGACACGTTGCACTCATAGGCCGGTCCCTCCTTCATTGGCCACGAGTGTAGGTCCGTTCGAACAGCGTTGCCCGTGACTCCCATCACCGATTCGCAACCTTCACGATGCGAATCCCTTTCAGCGGTCCCGTGCGTCCTGCGAACGCGCGCATTGGGTCCTTGCGAGCGTTGAGTCCCGAGCCGCAGTGGAGCGTCCACACTCGCCACTTCGGCGGTCTATGATTCTTGAGTCATGAAAATATTGTGCAAGTCCCTCCTTATAGTTGCCTGCCTCGCCTTCGCGTCGAACATTGCTCCGCGCCTAACCGCGCAAATGGTCTCCCCTTCGATCGATACGCAGGGACAGCCGTTTTCTTATTTTTCGAAACCCACGGATGAGATTGGCGTGATGGACGCCGAGGCTGCCACAGAAATCACGCCTGAGGGCTATCTGCGCACCGGGTTCGGCGAGTTGATGTTCTTTGCCGGGCCCGAGATGGAGCCGACCAACGTACGAATCCGCACGCTCGAGAACGGCCGCCTTCCGATCATTCACTACCAGTTCGACCGCGACGGGATCACCTACCGCCTGACGCTTTTCGCCGCGACCCTCAACGGCAAATCGGATGGCACGCTGGTCAACTTCATTCGCGTCCAGATGAAGAATTCGTCGCGGCAACCGACGCGAGCCATCTTCGCCACCGGAATTCGCTACGACGCGTTGAGCACGACCGGCGCGCCGCACGGCGACAACCGCTTCCGGCGGCCAGTGGAGGGGAATTATCCCGGCGACTACAGGCAGATTGGCGAGAAGTTCAGCCCTGATTGGACAAACAGCTTCGACGGTGGCCATTTCTACCGCGATGACCGCCTGCTCTATTCCTTCCCTTCGAGCTACTCGGCACGCGAATTCACTCTGCGCGACCGCATCCGCGACCGGCACGCGCCGGATTTCAGCAAGCCCGCTTTGCTGCATGTTGAGCCGGAGACGCCCGTGGGCATTGTGACCTATTCCAGCATGCTGCAGCCGAACTCGGAGTGGTCGCTCGATTTCAAAATGCCGGTGGTGCCCACAAACGACCAGGCCACGATCACGGCGATCGACGACGCGACATTCGATGAAAGCAAAGCGCGCGTCACTGCTTTCTGGAACGGAATCTTTACCGAAGGAATGCAGATCGATCTGCCGGAGGAGAAAGCCGTCGACACGTTTTGGGCAAGCCTGGTCTACGATCTGATCGCGCGGGATCACATCGGGCCGGACTACATCCAGACCGTGAACAAGCTGCACTATCACGAGTTCTATTTGCGCGACGGCGCCGATATTGTGCACAGCTACGATGTCACGGGCTATCCGCAAATCGCAAAGCAGGATCTCGAATTTTTTGCGAAGTCGCAAAAGCCTGACGGCAATTTTCTTTCGCAGCCGCAGCAATACGACGGCTGGGGCGAGGCAGTGTGGGGATACGCGCAGCAATATCGCATGACGCATGACAAGGAATTTGCCGAGTGGGCGCTGCCGCAGATCGGCCGGGCTGTCGAGTGGCTGCACCAGGCGCGCGCAACGGATCCGCTGCACATCATTCCAGCCAGCGATGTACGCGATAACGAGTACGTTCCCGGGCACCTGACCGGCTATAACTTTCTGGCGCTCAGCGGCCTCAAGCTGGCGGTGGAGATGGCGCGCGAAACCGGCCACCGAGACCTGGCGCAGAGCTGGCAGGCCGAATATGACGATTTTCATCTGGCCTTCTTCAAGGTTCTGGACGCACAGGCCGCTGCGCATAATGGCTACATTCCGCCGGCACTCGACGGCAAGGAGGGCGGCTACGACTGGGGCAACCTGCTTGGAGTCGACTATGAGCCGATACTCGATCCCCACGATCCGCGCGTGACAGCGACGCTGAAGGCCACGCAGGCGAAGTACGCCGAAGGCATTATGACCTATGCCGACGGTGAGTTTCTGCACCACTACCTGACCATCAAGAACACGCTGACCGAGACGATTCGCGGCGACCAGGAACAGGCAGTGAAAGAGCTGTATGCGATCCTGCTCCACACCAGCTCGACCCAGGCCGGCTTTGAGTACAAGATTCAGCCCTGGGGCGATCGCAACTTCGGCGACAATCTCTCTCCCCACGGCTGGTTTGCTGCCGAGTATCGAACGTTGCTGCGCAACATGCTGGTGCGCGAGCAGGGAAACGAGCTTCACTTGCTCTCAGTGGTTTCGCCGGCGTGGATCGGGAAGGGAAGAGCGATTTCGGTGCGCCAGGCGCCGACGAAGTTCGGGACCATGGCGTTTACCCTCGATCAGCCGCAAGATGGCGTAGCCGTACTGCATCTGAATGCGGCATTTTCTGAGCCGCCCGAGGCCATCGTTGTGCATCTGCCCTGGTTTGCCACGCTGCAGTCAGCTGTGGCAGACGGGAAGCCGGTGCAAGCAGCGAACGGCGCGATTTCGGTTTCGGCGGCGACGCACACGGTGGAGCTGCATTGGACCGTGAAACCGAATGCGCCGCGCCTGAGCTACGATGCATCGGTTGCCGATTACAAGGCCGAGTACGCGAGGCGGTATCAGGCGCTGATGCACGCCGCGCCGCAGCCCCGGCCATGACAATCCGCAAGAGGCTTTAAATTGTCGATCGATTATCGGGCCGCCGCAACGGGCTGCGCAGAAGGCATGTCAAGATGCTGGGCGACCATGGCCAATAGTTGTTCGGGCGGGATGGGTTTGCTGAGCAACGTGAACCGGTCGCCACGTTGATGGGCCGTTGCCAGCAGGTCGACTGTCGATGCCTGCCCTGAGAACAAGAGAATTTTGCAGTCGGGGAAAACTCGCTTGACTGTCTGAGCAAGCTCAATGCCGTTCATACCTGGCAGAATCACGTCTGTGAGCAGAAGATGGGGCGGTTTCAACAGCGCCGATTCGAGCGCGGTGTCTCCGTCATATGCTGCAGTCGCAGCATAACCGTTCAAACCGAGGATCTTCGTAATGGTATCGGCAATCACCACTTCATCATCGACCACCAGAACACGCGGATGAAATTCGCCGGTCCGGGGTGACTGCGCTTCGCCAAGGGACGAGGTAGGGGAAGAACTCGTTCTGGTCATTTAGGGTCCTCACTTTTTTGGAGAACTACAGACTCAGTGTATGCAACTTCCGTTCCAGACGGCTCGCGGCCGTTCGACGCTGGTCAGATCGACGAGAGTTTTGAGAGGTTTACGCTGTGGAACGCTTTTCTCACATTGTTCTTTTTGTCAGCTGAAGAAGATGTGAACTTTTTACGCTCATGAATATTTTTTACAGCGCAGCATTCAGAATCTGGCTGCGCGTCAGACTTCGCTGGGGCAAGAAGCCATACTCGTCTTGACCCAGTTACGAGCAAACTGTCGCGGTCTGCCAGGCCAAATACATGAGCCTCAACGAGGCCCACATTCAAGGCTCTGGCACTGAGAATCGTCGACGTCTCTAACTCTTAGGTCGCAACTGCGCCTGCCGGCTTCAGGCTTTCGGCAACCTTTATCAGCAGGTCCTTGGGATGCATCGGCTTGTAGAGTATGTTGAAGTGATGGCCCGCGCATTTTGCCGTCGCCAGCAAATCGACTGTCGCGGCTTGCCCTGAAAACAGCAGGATCTTGCAGTCCGGAAAGATATGCCTGACCTTGATGGCAAGTTCAATTCCCGTCATGCCTGGCATGATCACGTCGGTGATCAGCATCTCCGGGGGCGTAATTAATGCCGTTTCTATTGCCTCGTAGGCGTCGTAGGCTGTCATCGCAGCATAGCCGCTGCGAGAAAGAATCTCAGTTACAGTATCGGCGATCGCAGACTCATCATCGACCACCAGAACCACCGGGCGATACTCATTTTTATCCGCCGGCGGCACTTCATCGATCGGAACGACTGGGGAGTTGGGTCTTCCGCTCATGTCAGTTTCACCTCTGACTCGCACCCTAGCAGCCTTTCGACGATACGTGCTGAATCTTCTCAATTTGCGAATTCTAGAGCTTGAAAGTGGCTGGGGAAGTTTGCCGCAACCGCCGGACACAGTAGTGAATGACCAGAACATTCTTTGGAAAAGCTAGCTTTGCCGCTAGAAATGAAGAATATATAAATCTTGCCAATTTGGCGCGCTGTCAATATACTGCGAGCACTTGGTTAGGTTTGCGCGAGTTTAGTGATACGTTATGACCGACATTACCTTGGGAGTAAACCAAAATGCCGACTGAATTCCAGCATCCGAGCTCGGAGGAATCGGAAAACGATTTGGACAACTTTCAGGCGATTCGTCAGGATGATGTCCCGAAGGGCCGTGAGGGCAAGCATAAGCGCATTATTACGCGCTTGCTGGCGGACATCGATCGCCTGAAGCCAAAGACCGCGTTGAAAGTCCCTTTGGCCGCATTACCGGATTCGAAGGAAAACATCCGTTCAGCGCTGAACCGCGCCACGCGCCAGAAGGGTATCGAGGTAGCGACCTCGAGCGATGCGGAGTTCTTGTACATCTGGAAGACTGATGCAAAGCCCTGATGCCTGAAAATCTCTACGCCGACCCATCTCAACCGCCGACCACGCTTTCGAGTCACAGCTATGCGCATCGATAAATGGCTCTGGGCGGCGCGCTTCTTCAAGACGCGAGCGCTCGCGTCGAAGGCCTGCGAGCTGGGCCGCATCGATTCAAATGGCGTGAGAGCCAAGCCGGCGCGCGAAGTGCGTACCGGAGACCAACTGCGGATTGAAAACGCAGGCGGCACATTTGTTGTCGATGTGGTGCAGCTCAGCGAGATGCGCGGCCCGGCGGCCGTTGCGCAAACGCTCTATCGCGAGACCGAAGCCAGCAGGGAGGCGCGGATGAAGCTGGCCGCGGAGCGCAAAGCATTGGAGCAATACATTCCATTGCCCGCGCGCAGGCCGACGAAGCGGGACCGGCGGCGAATCATCCAGTTCCGGCGCGGGATGTAGGCCAGAGGCGCAGCCCCATGAGCACGCGCGTTCCAGAATGAGGATCCGCCGGCCGCATGACTTCGTTCCTTTGGCTTTCCCGGCTTCCCACCTTTCGCCAGAAAAAAAAGCGAAAGGATGGGGCGCGGAATAGATGCAAAATCACGCGGTCAGAGAGCTAGCTCGAGTGTTGAAGGCGCTTCGCAGCCACCGTGGCTCCATCAATGTGTCGCAATGTCTCGCGCAGCGCGCCCTTCAAACGGCTCGCGGTCCGCTTGGGCAGAACCGAGATTGACCCTGCAAATCGCTTTGAGCGAGCCGCGGCAATTTTTTCCAGAAGAGCTCGCCCTTTGGGAGTCAGCACAACCGCTTTTTCGCGGCGGTCGGTGGCGCCTTCAAAACGGCGAACCAGGCCGCGGCGAACCAGTTTGTGAATCATCTGGCTGGTGGCTGGGCGCGACAGACCGAGATAGGACGCGACTGCGGAGATAGTGCGTCGCTCAAAAACGAATTCCAGGGCTGCCAGCTGCGGCGTAGTCAATTTTGCAGCATGGAGCAGGGGCAATGTGCGCCCGGCGTCAAAACGATGCATCTCGCCCAGAAAGAGGGTTACCAGTTTGGTGAGCGATGTCGTTTTGGCAAATGATTTCATCTCTCAAATCATTTGTATTCTAATATAGTTTCAACTCACAATTCAATTATTTTCAAGATATGAACCATTCCGCGAACGGCTCGAGGAAGGGGTCGTCTCAAGTTGATGGATTCTGCTGCGAAAAAGAAAACGGCCCGGCTGAGAGCCGGGCCGTTCGTTTGATTCCTACCCTGAAGGTTTTCTAAGCGATCGTTACGCCAGCAGGCGCTTCACTTTCTCTTCAATCGCCTCAGCGGGGTTTGGCGGCAGGCCAACCATCTGGTCGGCAACCTGGCCATTCTTGAAGAACAGCAGCGCCGGAATTCCCCGAATTCCATAGCGGGACGGCGCAGCGCCGTTCTGATCCACGTTTACCTTGGCCACCTTCAGCTTGCCCGCGTAATTGGTTGCCACACTGTCCACATAGGGCGCAATGGCCTTGCAGGGACCGCACCAGACGGCCCAGAAATCCACCAGAACCGGCTGCTCGCTGCGCAGCACTTCCTGGTCAAAATTCGCATCGTTCACTTCCAAAACCCCAGCTCCCGACATGTTCCTCCTAACGGCCCTTGTTCGCCTTTCTGATTGTACAGTCAGCCGCGCTTTCTTTCAGATGCACTCCTGTCATACAAAGTCGCAACAGGGCATCCGCGCGTGGGCCCTAACCATTGAAGAAAAGCGTTTAACCCGGTTTTCCAGTCAAGTGAAGGATGGCAGATTGGGTGCAAATTAGAAGCGCCCGGATCCTGTTAGGATCGCGGGCGCTAGAGCAGCCCTCCCCCAGAACTGCTCACGCAGCGAATGTAGTTATTTAATGGATAAATAGCAAGCAAACTTAGGTAATTGAACGGCGAATCGTTAGTTCGATGACTGCCAACCTAAGCAATAACGGTAACTCATTCGTAACGCGCCGGTTGCTGGAGCCGGCATCGGCCACATCGATCAAAGCTATTTACTTTCAATCAGTTGCGCGGCTCCCGATCGGGAGAAGCGGCACTTCGCCAGCTCGGTCACCGGATGATTTCCAACAGCGGCCACAATCGCCTTCGAGGCCTCATCCAGGTTCAACTCCTGGTCCACGACCAGCAGCACTGCCGGACCCGCGCCGCTGAGCGCTACTCCTAAAATGCCGCATTTGCCCACTAGCGGCAGCAGCAGCGGGAGCAGCGGGCAGAATGGCGCACGGTAGGGCTGATGAATTCGATCGTTCATCGCGAATCGCAGCAGGTCCCCACGCGACTGCGCGAAGGCAAGGCTGAGCGCGGCGACCGACTGCAGGTTCGCCACTACATCACTCATCGCATAGGTTGCGGGAAGCACGGCGCGCGCTTTGCTTGTCGGAAGCGGCTCGGCAGGAAAAGCGACAATGGCCCGCCAGTCGAGCGGCGGATCGACCTTCACGGCGTGAAGATGGTCCCCCTCGCCGATGGCAGCGACGAATCCGCCCAGCCAGCAAGCCGCGATGTTGTCTGGATGTCCCTCAAGAGAGTTGGCGGTTTCCAGAATACGGTCGGTATTCCATCGCAACTGCCCGAAATGATTGGCGAGAACGATTGCGGCCAGCCGCCCCGCGGCGGACGAACCGCAGCCCATGCCGAGAGGGATCCCGTTGCCCATGCGCAGTGCAAGCGGCACGATCTCGCGCCCGTTGTCGCGGAGCAGTTTCTTGTAAGCCTCTAGGATCAGGTTGTCTTCGAGCTGCGCGCATCGGTCGGCGTTGCGTCCCGTGGCATAGATCGAAAACCGGCTCGCAGGTTCGGCTTCGATCTCCAGGTAAAAGTCCAGCGCCACGGCGACAGAATCGAATCCCGGGCCCAGATTTGCCGATGTTGCCGGCAGGCGCAGGCGTATGCTGCCGGGCTTCCCCTGATCGCTCATCCCACTTTGCCCTTCAGCAGGTCGAGCACGGCGCCTGGAGTAGCCTCTGCGGTGATGGCATTTCGGCAGAGCGCTTCAATCTCGGTTTCGTGGCCGGCTTTTTCTTCGTCGGTCAGCAGCGTTCCGCGATGGAAGTCGATCGTGTAGTCGGCATCTTTCAGCGTGTGGCCGGTGAGAACCAGCACAACCGTCTGGCCGGAGTGAATGACACCCTGCGCGCGAAGCTTCTTGAGGCCGGCCAGCGTCACTGCAGAAGCTGGTTCGCAGCCCAGGCCCTCGGCGCCAAGCTCCGCTTTCGCAATCGCGATCTCGGCTTCTGACACGTCGAGGCACCAGCCATCGCTCTCCTGGATTACACGCGCGGCCTTGCGCCATGAGGCTGGATTGCCGATGCGGATCGCCGTAGCGCGGGTATTCGCTTCTACCGGTTCCAGCACCGCGCCGTGGGTCTCGGCCAGGCTGCGCACCAGCGGATTGGCGCCGGCGGCCTGGATGACGGAGATGCGCGGCATGCGCGCGACCAGCTTAAGCTCCTTCAGCTCGCGGAAGCCTTTGCCGAGCGCGGAACTGTTGCCCAGGTTGCCTCCCGGCACGATGATGTGATCGGGAACGTTCCAGTCGAAGGCCTCGGCGATCTCGAATGCCGGCGTCTTTTGCCCTTCGAGCCGGTAGGGATTTACCGAATTCAGCAGGTAAATCGGAGCCTGGCGGACGATCTCTGTGAGCACGCGCAAGCAGCCGTCGAAGTCGGCTTTCAACTGCACGGTGACCGCGCCGTAATCCATCGCCTGCGAGAGCTTGCCCCACGAGATCTTCCCTTCAGGAATCAGAACGAGGCTCTTAATGCCCGCCCTCGATGCGTAGGCAGCCATTGCTGCAGAGGTGTTACCTGTCGATGCGCAGGCCACCCACTTGAATCCACGCTCGCGCGCCACGCTCAACGCAGCGGTCATTCCTGTGTCTTTGAAAGACCCTGACGGGTTCATCCCCTGGTGTTTTGCATAAAGCTGGTCGATGCCCAGCCGCTTTGCCGCGCGCGGCAGATGATAGAGCGGCGTGTTGCCTTCGCGCAGCGAAACCGAATTGCCAAAACTGTCGAGAATGGGCAGCAATTCACGGAAGCGCCAGACTCCCGATTGATCCAGTGCCTCAGACGAGCAACGGCGCTCGCGCCACAGCCACTTCAGCGCGCCCGGGTTCGGCCGGTTCGGGCCTTCGCGCTGATTCCAGCCTGGATATTCGACCTCGAAGAGGTCGCCGCACACCGCGCAACGAAAGTCGGGCTGAGCCTCCGCGCCCGCAATTCGGCTGCCGCAACCGAAGCAGCGCAGCTGATGTAAATTGTCGTTCATACCTGGTGTTAGCGTATCAGTGTAGAGCGCATTTTGCTGTGGATAGGAGGGTATACATGCAGAGCCCAGCCGCGCGTTCGTTCAATCGACTTCCTCACGCATTTCTCGTTCTTCTTTTTGCAGTCCTGGTGAGCGCGCCAGGTATGCTTCGTGCGCAGACCCCGCTGCGCGTGGCCGCGGCCGCCGATCTTGAGCCGGTTTTGCCGCCCATCCTCAGTGAATTCGAGCATGCGACAGGCATCCACGCCGAAGCCACATATCAGGCATCGGCGATGCTGACGACAGAGATTCAGAACGGCGCGCCGTTCGATCTGTTTCTCTCGGCGGATCTCAGTTATCCCAAGCGTCTCATCGATGCCGGGCTGGCCGACGCGGCCGGGAGCACCGACTCGACCACGCCCATTACATACGCGAAGGGCACGCTGGTTCTATGGGAGCGAAAGGACTCGCACCTGCCGCCGCCATCGCTCGACCTGTTGCGCTCGCCCGATCTCAAGCGGCTGGCAATCGCCAATCCAGATCGCGCGCCCTATGGGCGGGCCGCAGTGGCAGCGCTCACCAGCCTCAAGCTCTATGACGCGCTGAAGCCGAGGATCGTGACCGCAGAGAACATCGCTCAGACGGCCCAGTTTGTCGATTCAGGAAATGCCGATGCCGGTCTGATCTCGCTGACCTCGGCGATGACGCCGCGCCTGCAGGCGAGCGGAACGTACTTCGTGATTCCACGCGATCTCTATCCGCCCATCGAGCAGGGCGCGGTCATCATCAGCAACACAAAACAGCGCCAGGCCGCACATAAGCTACTCGACTTTCTGCTCTCCCCGCCGGTGCAGGCTGAGCTTGCGAAAAGCGGCCTGACGCCGGTGAAGTAGCGTTGCTTTGTTGCAAGAATCCTCTACGGGAACCTGAATTCAATGTGGAATCGAGCCGCCGAACGATAGTCTGTTGACTGAACCTCATGGACTGGCAAGCCTTCGCTCTTTCGCTCCGCCTGGCAACCGTCACCACCGCGATTCTGCTTTGCATCGCCGTGCCTCTCGCCGCCCTGCTGGTGCTGGGCCGCGGCCGCTGGATCGCCGCCGTCGAGGCTGTGGCCACGCTGCCGATGGTTCTGCCGCCGACGGTGCTGGGTTTCTTTCTGCTCGTCCTTCTGGGCCCGCGAACAGCATTCGGCCGGGCGATTGCAATGCTGATCGGGCATCCTCTGGCGTTTTCGTTCAGCGGCCTTGTGGTCGGCTCGGTCATCTACAGCCTGCCGTTTGCCGTGCAGCCGCTCGTGGCTGGATTTTCCGCAGTCGACGCTTCGCTCGTGGATGCGGCACGTCTGCTGGGAGCAGGCCCGGCGCGTATCGTCTCGAGTGTCCTGGTTCCACTGGCCGGCCGTTCGCTGCTCGCTGCCATTGTGCTCAGCTTCCTGCATACCATGGGCGAGTTCGGCGTGGTGCTGATGCTGGGCGGCGACATTCCCGGCGCCACGCGCACGCTTTCGATCGTGCTCTACAACCAGGTGGAGAACTTTGATTACGTCGCGGCGAGTCACACGGCTGAGGTTCTTCTCGGGATGAGCGTCGTGACACTTGCGCTGATTTACTCCACTGCGCGAGGCCGACGAGGGCAGAGCCGTGCTTGAACTCGCCCTTAGCGCGCGGCGCGGCAGCTTTCACCTCCAGGTGGATTGCAGGCTCGCGGCGGAATGGACTGTGATCTTTGGGCCCTCGGGGGCAGGGAAGACGACGCTGCTGCGTCTGCTTGCGGGGCTCGATCGGCGGCGTGCATCCGAACAAATCCAGGGATACGTAAAATTCGACAGCGAAATGCTAACTGAGACTTCTCAAGCTCTTTGGCGCGCACCCGGCCGCCGGCAGATCGCGTTTGTTACGCAACAACCTGCGTTGTTTCCGCACCTGACGGCCGCGGAGAACGTTGCCTACGGATTGCGCCCGCTTGACCCGGCAAAACGCGCAGCTCGGGTAAACGAAATGTTGGAGCTAGTGGACGCGACGGATCTCGCCTCGCGCCGCCCGGGTGACCTGAGCGGCGGGCAGGCGCAACGCATTGCGCTGGCGAGAGCGCTGGCAACCCATCCCAGGCTCCTTTTGCTCGACGAGCCGTTCTCCGCACTCGACGGAGTTGCCAGCGATGCGCTGTTGGAACGGCTGAAGGGGTGGTTAAAAGGGAGAGGCGTACAAGCCGTTCTGGCAACGCACGACGTGAGCGACGCGCTGGTGACCGGGGCTGAAGTTCTGCTGCTGCGCGAAGGGCGGTTAGCCGCGCAGGGACCGGCGGCGGAAGTGCTCGCCGATGAGCGGGAACGATTGCTCGGGCGGCTGGGTCCTGTCTAAGGCATTGTCGAATTAGTGTGGACCGGTACTTTTCCGGTGTCCCACACTTTCCGCAGAACAAACGCGGAAAGGATGGGGCACGGAAGTCTGCAACAAATGCGGAAATGCTCTAAAAGCCGATCTTCTCCGGTTCCATCTCAAGCCGCACACCGAACTTCGCCTCAACCGCATCGGCAATCTTTTGCGCGAGGGAGAGGATTTCGTCTGCCGAAGCGCCGCCACGGTTGACGAGCGCCAGCGTGTGCTGCGGCGAGATTCCGGCAGCTCCGAATGCATAGCCTTTTGCGAACCCGGCATGCTCGATGAGCCATGCGGCCGGGATCTTTACCAGTCCGCCGTCGGCCGGAAACACACGCAAGGGAACGCCGGCTTCTTCGGCATGCCACCGAATTTTGTCTGCTACATCCTGCGATACAGCGGGATTCTTGAAGAAACTTCCGACGCTGCGGCAGTCTGGATCACCCTCAACCATGAGCATGCCCTTGCTCCGCCTGATCTCGCGAACCGCGTCGGCAACCTCACGAAGAGAAGGAGTATCCGGGCGATTTTGAAAGTGAGACTTCAAGTCTGCGTAGGTCAGATTGGGCGGACCATTGGGTCGCAGCCCGTAGTCGACGCGCGTGACGATGAAGCGGCCACGATCCTTGGTGTTGAAGCGGCTGCGCCGGTAAGAAAATTCGCACTCGGCGGCGGAGAGCTCAATAAACGTCTGTGCTCCGATATCGAATGCTCGAACCCGCTCTATGACGCTTGC
Organism: uncultured Acidobacteriaceae bacterium; assembly: GCA_963834565.1. Taxonomy (GTDB): domain Bacteria; phylum Acidobacteriota; class Terriglobia; order Terriglobales; family Acidobacteriaceae; genus Telmatobacter. The sequence goes on from CAWICF010000002.1 coordinate 211,632, forward strand.
CACCTCCTGCCCATAGGCGCCGACATTTTGTACCGGCGTGCCGCCAACGGTGCCGGGAATGCCGGCGAGGCATTCCATCCCTGCACAATCACGCTCAATGGCCTGCTGCACGCAGTTGTCCCAGGGCTCGCCGGCAGCCGCGCGAAGCACTTCACCGTCCCAGGACGTCCCCATTAAGCCGATATGCAGGACCAGGCCAGGAAATCCGCGATCGGAGACGAGCACATTGCTCCCGCCGCCGAGCACAAAGAGGGGAACGTCCCGGCCGCGCGCCCACTCACACGCCTCGGCAATGTCGTCCTCGCTCCGCGCCTCGGCAAACCAGCGTGCCGGGCCACCGATTTCCAGCGTGGTGAACGGCGCAAGCGGCTGATTTTCTGTGATCTGCATCGGTACAAGGCTACAACATCGCATCTGGCGCCCCCGGAAACATTAGAGCCGCCGGAAACGGTAGAATGGATGCAGGCAACTTCTCCTGCCGGAGGCAAACATGTATCCAGAACTGATGGTAATTCCCATGCGCGAGGAACTTGTGCGCGCCGGGATCAAAGAGACTCGCACCGCCGAGGAAGTGGACGCGGCAGTGGCCGAGCCGGGCACAACACTTCTCGTAGTCAACTCCATCTGCGGCTGCGCGGCAGGGAAGATGCGCCCGGGCGTGCGCCTGGCGCTCACCAACTCGGCCAACCAGCCCGATCGCAAGATCACTGTTTTTGCCGGGCAAGATCGCGAAGCCACTGATCGAGCACGTGGCTACTTTGAGGGCAATCCACCCAGTTCGCCCGCGGTCGCCATTCTGCGCGACGGGAAGCTGGTTTACCTGATGCAGCGTTTTGTCATCGAGCAGTCGACGGCGCAGGGTATTGCGGTTGAGCTGGTTCGAGCCTTCGACGAGTTCTGTGCCAAGACGACGGCGTAAAGGCAGTTGTCAGCTATTGGCACTTAGCTATTAGCTTTCGACGGCGGCCGGTCGGGCGTCGCCAATTAGAAACGGCCTCCTGTAGTTGGAGGCCGCTGCTTTTTGCATCCCATCGTTGATTTCAGTCGGCGGCTTCCGCCTTGGCCATCGCCTGCACCTTGCTGTGCTTGATGGAATAGCCGAAGTAGATCAGCAGTCCAAAGATCAGCCAGCCAATCATCACTTCCCAGGTGATGAGCGCCAGCCGCGACATGAGGAAGATCGCTGACCCGATTCCCAGGATCGGCACCAACGGCACCAAAGGCGCTTTGAATGGCCGATGTAACTCGGGATGGCGTACGCGCAGCACCCAAACTCCGGCGCAGACGATTGTGAAAGCCAGCAGCGTCCCGATATTCACCAGATCGGCAAGCCTGCCGATGGGCAGAAATGCGGGAAACACCGCCGCGAATATTCCAAACACGATGGTCGTGATCCAGGGCGTGCGGAACTTCGGATGCACCGCGGAGGCCCATTTCCAGAGCAGGCCATCCTTCGACATGGAGTAGAAGACGCGCGTCTGGCCAAGGAGCATGACCAGCATGACCGTCGCGAGCCCGAACACCGCGCCGATCTTTACCAGCAGCGCGCCCCAGCTGACGCCTGTTGCGTCAATGCCGAGCGCTACGGGAGCGCCAACGTTCAGCCGCGTGTAACTGACCAAGCCAGTGAGAACCAACGACACCAGAATGTACAGAATGGTGCAGATGGTCAGCGACCCGAGAATGCCGATGGGCATATCCCGCTGCGGTTTCTTCGCCTCCTGGGCAGCGGTCGAGACCGCGTCAAATCCGATATACGCGAAGAAGATCCGCGAAGCGCCTTTCGAGATTCCGCCCCAGCCGAAGTTCCCGTTTGCGTCCTTTGGGGGAATGAATGGATGCCAGTTCGTTTTGGCCAGATCAGGATGGCGGAAAAGGAAGTAGCCGCCGATGACGAGGAAGATGGCCACGACTGTCAGTTTGATGAACACGATGGCGGAGTTGAAATTGGCCGACTCCTTGATGCCGATGACCAGGATAACCGTGATGAGCATGACCACTGCCATGGCAACCAGATTGAAGGCGGCAGTGACGTGAGGCAGTCCAGCGTCGCTCACGCCCGGAGGCAGTGACATGACCGGTCCCCACTGATTCTGGTAGAGCACCAGTTGCGTTCCAGTCGAAGCCGTCAGTTGGGGAGGAATGACAATGCCAAACTGCTGCAGAAGGCTATTGAAATACCCCGACCAGCCCGAAGCCACGGTCGAAGCACCAAATGCATATTCCAGCACCAGGTCCCATCCGATGATCCAGGCCACAAACTCGCCAAGCGTTGCATAGCCGTAGGTATATGCCGATCCAGCAATGGGAATGATTGAGGCAAATTCGGCATAGCACAGGCCGGCGAAAGCGCAGGTGACGCCGGCGAGCACAAAGCTGAGCGCGACGGCAGGCCCGGCATAGAGCGCTGCGGCCTGTCCAGTGAGCACAAAGATGCCGGCGCCGATGACCGCTCCTATACCCAGCGTGACCAGGTTGACGGCGCCGAGCGAGCGCTTGAGGGTATGTTCACCTTGCTCGCCCGCCTCCAGCGAGAGCATCGACATGGGTTTAACGCGAAGCAGACGTGAAATCAATGAGCGATTTCCTCCCTTGCGGATGGTTTGAACGGGGCAAAGAGCGCTAGGAAAAACTGCGGGCCGGACCGCGATACCAGAATGAAACCGAGCGACTTTTGGGAGCCGGAACGCGTATCGCAATCATACGATACAAAAGCGCTTGATCCGCGCAAGAGGGTACCCGGATCAGGGTTCAGAGGCGCCCCGTCACGGCCGCCCAGCTTCGCAAGAGCCGCTGGCCGGTTCTTGGGCAGGATCTGGTGGGAGGATTGTTTGGAATCGCAAGGGCCGGGGCCGCGCTATGAGGATTCGATCGGCTGCTCATTCAGCTCGGACATCCAGCGGCGGAACTCGGCCACCGGATCATCGGTGCGGAAGATTGCCGCGGAAACTGCAACGGTTGTCGCACCGGCAGCAAGGACAGCAGGAGCAGTTTCGAGCGTGATGCCGCCGACGGCAACCAGCACAGGATCCGGTCCAGCCTCAACGCGCAGCTTGCGAACACCATCCACGCCAATGGGGCCGCGTGGGGTCTGCTTGGTGCTGCTCGCAAAAACCGGGCCGATGGAGAAGTAGTCGGCCGGCTCGGCGAGGATTCCTTCGAGAATGGACTCGCTGCCACCGAATGTGCCGATGATGTGATGCGGGTGCAGCAGCCAGCGGGCGTTCGCCGGGGTGACATCGCCCGAGTCAACATGAACACCATCAAACTGCAGCTTTTCAACCAAATCAGCCCGGTCGTCGAGAATCAACTTCACCTTTTCAGCGGGCATTGATTGGCGAAGCGTTCCGGCATCGGCTATCAACTCCCACTCATCACCGCTCTTGTTTCGGTACTCGAGCAGCGTGACGCCGGCCTCAGTGAGCCCTTCACCCAGCTCCTTCAGAAACCGCTCGCGATCTGTCTGCGGGATAGCGGAAACGTCGAGAATCGGGTAGACCCGGGGAAAGGCAAAAGACATGACATCAGAGTACAGCCGAGTTTGCGGGCGGATTCGAAATCTGCTGTGGAATTGGTGGCAACAAATTACCGCGGTGCGAATGGCTCGGAAGCGTGATTGACTGGAGCGGGCGAACCTGTTGTGGGCTGCGCTGCCGTCAATCGATGCGGGACAACGTGTCAAAATAAGGATTCGGAAGCGGAAAAGGTGATCCATTGGCAGGAATTATCGATCTACGTTCAGATACCGTCACACGGCCGACGATGGAGATGCGCGCGGCGATGGCTGCGGCCGAGGTTGGCGACGACGTCTACGGCGAAGACCCTACAGTCAATCTTCTCGAAAAGCGCGCGGCCGGGGTATTTGGACGCGAGGCAGCGCTGTTCGTGCCTACAGGAACGATGGGCAACCAGATCGCGATCCGGCTGCTGACCCAGCCCGGCCAGGAAGTGATTGCCGAAGCGCGGGCGCACATTCTCGACTACGAGATGGCAACGACCGCCGTTTTTTCCGGGTGCCTCATCCGCGCGATCCCCACGAAGAACGGAATTCTGACATGGAAGGATATCGAACCGGCGATCAGCCACTACGGAGGGTTCAAGGCGGCGACGGGGCTGATCGAGATCGAGAATACGGCGAACCTCGCGGGCGGGGTCTGCACGCGTGTGGAACTCTTGGAGGAGATTTGGGCGGGCGCAAAGAAGCACAAACTGCCGACCCACCTCGACGGCGCGCGCATCTTCAACGCTGCAGTGGCGCTCGGCGTGGAAGTGAAGGCGCTGACACACGGCTTCGATACCGTGATGTTCTGCCTTTCGAAGGGGCTTGGCGCGCCGGTGGGATCGATGCTGGTTAGCTCGGCAGAGCAAATGAAACGGGCGCGCATCTTTCGCAAGGCGCTGGGTGGTGGAATGCGACAGGTGGGAGTGCTGGCAGCGGCTGGATTGATCGCACTCGAAGAGGGCCCGAAGCATCTGGCGAAGGATCACGCCAATGCGCGTCTGCTGGCCGAAGCTTTGTCTCACGTTGAAGGCGTTTCCATCGATCTCGATTCCGTCGAGACCAACATCGTGGTTTTCCGGCTGACGAATGCAATGAGCGGAGCGGACCTGGTGGTGCGGCTCAAGGCGCGCGGCGTGCTGACGAATGCATTGGGGCACGACCTGATACGGCTCGTGACCCATCGGGACGTCAACCGCAACGAATGCGTCGAGGCGGCGGGCATCCTCGCAGAAGAGATTCAGGCGCAGATGGAAACGGCTAGCTTGAAGTAGGCCGGCCGCGGAGATCCGCCTCACCTGACCCGAGTTCCAGTTACCTCATAACCGCCGCCGGGCCATGCCCACGCGCCTTTAAACGAGTTGCCGTCCTTGCTGAACTCTCCGACGTATCGACTGTCAGATCCCTTCTTCATGAACCAAATCGTGAGCGTTCTGCCAGTGAGCTCATAGACGTAATCGAGCGTCAGGCCATCGCCGAAGCTATAGAAGCGTGTCCAGATAACGTCGGAAGGATCTTCACCAATCCGATGCAAATGTCCGATCATTTCGACGCCCTTGATTTTGCGTCCGAAGACCGTTAAATCTACACGCTGGATCAAGAACAACCCGCCTTCGGCCCATTCGAATCGAACTGTTCCCGTGGCCCCGCCGCTCAGGTTCCACGTGCCAACGAAGATTTCTCCAATCCGCTTAAGGGCTGGGGAGGGAGTATTCGCGTCGCGTGAAGAGGCGGTTTTCTTTTCCGTGCTCATGGCTATCTCCCGTCTTGATGTCATTTCGTTTTGCTCAGGATCATGACCTTTATCTGTCGGAGCCTTCACACTACGGGAAATGAGAACGGCCAGCATCAATTAATGTTGGCCGTTCAGAGAAATCGTACTCCCCACCCTTTCCGCAAAACGCGCGGAAAGGATGGGGCACGGAAGTTCCGATGGTCGGAGCCGCTTAGAACAGGTTCCAAAGTGACTGGTTGTAGACCGCGTGGTGGAACTGCACCTCGGAGCCCTTGACGACGGTTCCAAGCTCGCGCGGCGAGCGATTCGCGGCGGCCTGTTTCAAGTCGACATATCGGCCCTGCACATCGGCGCCCAGGATCTTTCCGATCCACTTCGAGGCCTTGAAGTCGTCGATTGCCTTTTGAATGTTGTCGGGCAGGTAGCGGCCGCCGGCGCGCAGATCCTTGGCCTTGGAGATTTCGCCATCGATGCCGGTCTTGAAGATGCCGTAGAGCGAGAGGTATGGGTTCGCGTCGGGTGCAACCGCGCGCACCTCAGTTCTCATGGAGCGGTGATTGCCGATGGGCACGCGCACCATGGCGCCGCGATCGACGGCAGAGGCGCGAATCTGGTTCGGCGCTTCGAAGTGCGGATCGAGACGGCGATACGCGTTCACACTCGAGTTGAAGATGAGGCAAAGATCGAGGGCGTGCGTGAGAATGCGGTCGAGGAACTCCCAGCCAAACTTCGAGAGCTGCTCTTCACCCTTTTCATCCCAGAAGAGATTGGTCTTTCCCTTTGAGACGGAGACGTTGGTGTGCATGCCGCTGCCATTCACACCCACGATGGGTTTCGGCAGGAAGCAGGCGGTATGGCCCATGTTGGCCGCGATCTGCCGGCACAGGAGCTTATAAAGCTGCATCTGGTCGGCCGCTGCTACAGCTTCGGCATAGCTGAAGTTGATTTCAAACTGGCTGGGCGCGACTTCCGGGTGGTCCTTCTCGTTCTGGAAACCCATGGCGCGCTGCACTTCAGCCGCGGTGTCAATGAACACGCGCAGTGGGTCGAGCGGCAGAACGTGATAGTAGCCGCCGGTGTTGATGCACTCAAATTTGCCGGTCTCGTGGTAGCGCTGCTCGGCATCCTTGCCGTCGAAGAGGAAGCCCTCAATCTCGGCGGAAGCGTTCAGGGTGTAGTTCTTTTCCTTGTAGAGTTTTTCGGCATAGTTCTTGAGCACACCGCGCATGTCGCCCGAGTACTGGGTGCCATCCTTGTCGATGACGTCGCCGAAGACCAGCACCTTGCCATTTCCGAAGACGTCGGCCGGAACCCAGTAGAAGGCGCTCCAATCGATTCCCAGCCGCAGGTCGCTCTCTTTCTGGGCGGTGAATCCGCGGATCGAGGATCCATCAAAGGTAAGGTTTTCATAGGATCCCAGCAGAAACTTCTTGTCATAGTCGAGCAAATGCAGACGGCCTTCGAGGTCAGAAAAAAGCACAGTCAGGGCTTTGATGCGCTTCTCGTCCTTCAGATACTTCAGTCTCTTTTCGCGGATGTCGCCGGCGGAGACGCGATTCATCCTATCGGCTTTGGCTGCAAGGTTCAGGTCTTCCAACTCGGAATACGAGAGGGCAAGGAAGTCACGATACTCGGTGGACATGATTCTCCTTCTGACGCGAAAAGATTCGCCTGCCGAAAGGATAAACCACAAGGGAACGGAGGATTTCAACCGAAAAATGACAACAGGGAAGCGCGAGCGCCCGAGGCACTCACCGCTTCCCTGAGTTTGGTCCTTTAACTAATCGAACTCTATGCCATTACCGGAACTTGAACACCGTTCACGGTCTTCACAATCCGCGAGACGATCTGGTACGGATCGGCCTCGGAGTTGGGACGGCGATCTTCGAGATAACCGCGATAGCCGTTCTTGATGAAGTTGACAGGCAGCCGGATGGAAGCGCCACGATCCGACAGGCCGTAGCTGAACTTGTCGATCGCCTGCGTCTCGTGATGTCCGGTGAGGCGCAGATGATTGTCGGGACCGTACACGTCGATGTGCGCGGCGATGTTGTTTTCGAACGCCTTCATCAGTCCCTCAAAGTAATCCTTGCCTCCGACTTCGCGCAGGTGCTTGGTGGAGAAATTCGTGTGCATTCCGGAGCCGTTCCAGTCTCCACGAATCGGCTTGCAATGCAGCTGCAGGTCGACCTCGTACCTCTCGCAAAGGCGAGCCATCAGGTAACGGGCGGTCCACAGATCATCGGCGGCCTTGTGCGATCCCTTGCCAAAGATCTGGAACTCCCACTGGCCCTTCGCCACTTCAGCATTGATGCCTTCGTGGTTGATGCCGGCGTGGAGGCAAAGATCGAGGTGCTCCTCGACGATGGTGCGGGCCAGGCTACCCATGTACTTGTAGCCCACGCCGCAGTAGTACGGACCTTGCGGAGCCGGAAAGCCTTCCTCGGGGAAACCGAGCGGACGGCCATCCTTGTAGAGGAAGTACTCCTGCTCGAATCCGAGCCAGAGATCGGGATCATCCTCTGCAGTCGCCCGCATGTTAGTGGCGTGAGGCGTGCCATCGGGATGCATCACTTCGCTAAGAACGATATAGGCGCTCTTCCGGCTGGCGTCGGGATAGAGAGCGACCGGTTTCAAAATGCAGTCGGAGCTTTTGCCCTCGGCCTGCATGGTCGAGCTGCCGTCAAAGCCCCAAAGGGGCAGATCGGCAAGCGTTGGCGGCTTTTCGAAGTCCTTGATCGTGGTTTTGCCGCGCAGTTCAGGAATGGGCTTTTTGCCGTCAAGCCAGATGTACTCAAGTTTGTACTTAGCCATGGATCTCCTTTGGGAGGGTGAAGAATGAGGTGTATGCACGAAAATCCTAGAACCTTTCGCATAAGGATCCCGTGAAGAATTCGCTGGAGAATTGTTGGAAAAACCCGCGGCAAAGCGGAACCAGAGTCGATGTATCCCGAAGCCACAGCATTCAAGTCGACGCGACCATCAGAGAGCGGCGACCTGAACAAAACTCAACAGGACACGGTTGCTCTGGTTCCGCTCTAGTGATGGTGGGCGATGAGAATCATGACCAGCAGGATGACAACCGGAATCATCGCCAAAGCGCCGTAATAAAGGATCTTGCGGGCCGTTGCAGACTTCCTCTTCTGCCAGTTGTGAATTTCCGGCCGGTCTTCCACACCGACCTCTTCCGGGTGCTCCAGGTCGTGAATGAACTCCGAGGCGTGCGAGTACCGGTTTTTGGGATCCCGTTCGAGTGCGCGGTACAGAATCTCCTGCAACTGGGGCGAGACGGTGGGGTCGGCGACTCGAGGCGGTACCGGTGCATTGAGCAGACGGTCGTTCATGGCCGCCAGCGGAGAAGGACCTGAGAAGGGAAGCTTGCCGGTCAGCATCTCGTAGAGAATCACACCCAACGAGTAGAGATCGGAGCGCGCATCCCCACGCTTGCCTTTCACCTGCTCGGGAGAGATGTAGTCGGGCGTACCGAGCGTGGCCGTGAAATTGGCATAGGTGAGGCGCCGCGAGGCAGTATCGCCGGCGATGCCAAAATCGATGAGCTTGATGTGGTCGTCGTCATCGACCATGATGTTTTCCGGCTTCAGGTCGCGATGGACCACGCCATTGGCGTGAATATAGTCGAGAGCCTTCAGAACCTCAATGGCGATGCGGATGGCGCGCTCCTGCGGCATGCGGCCTTCATCCAGAATGCGGCGGAGCAGGCGGCCATCGCACCACTCCATCACCATGTAAATCCGCGAGCGCTCCGATTCCTTATAGACCTTCATCACGTTGGGGTGGTCCAGCCGCTCTCCGATAGCCGCCTCGCGTTGAAAGCGGTCGAAGAGGATCGGATCGGCTTCAAGGTCGGGGTGCGGAATCTTCAGGGCAACCATCCGATTGTCACGGATATCAGTGGCCCGGAAGATAGACGCCATTCCGCTCCTGGCCACCGGAGCATCGATCCGGTAGGAGTCGACATACGTACCCGCTTCCAGACCGTCGTAAAACCCCATGATGCAATAAGCTCCGTTGGAAGGACTGCATTCAGTTTATAGGCCGATATTGCTGGACTCGTAAGAATTCCATAAAGCAGGAAGCAAGGGAGCGAAGGAGCAAGGGAACAGGGAACGGCAGCGTCCCGATTTCAGGCATGCAGCCGGTAGGGGCGTCCGCGATACATGCCCACCTGCTCGACTGAGCGAACGCGAATCACCTGGGCAGTCGTGTTGTCGCCGCCATCTATTTCTACGGCACGGGCAACAAGCTCGCGGGCGATCTGTGCAGCGTCCTTCTTTTGCGAGGCAATGGCCGCAATTTCCTCTTCGCGCAGCTCGTCATGCAAGCCATCGGTCGAAAGCACCAGCACATCCCCCGGCTGAATCGTCAGCGCACTGGTGTCGGGCGAAACGAACATCTCCGGTCCCAGCGAGCGGATCAGCACATGGCGCGCATCGGAATTCTGGATCTCTTCGGCAGAGATCAGGCCCGCCTTTCTCTGTTCATTCACCAGCGTGTGGTCCTGCGTCACCTGGCGCGCGCGTCCGTTGCGAACCAGGTAGCAGCGCGAGTCTCCCACATGCGAGACGACGGCCTGGTCGTAGCGCAGAGCGCAGGCGACAATCGTCGTTGCCATTCTTTTGCCGCGATGAGCAGGCGCCAGTGTGCAGTCATGCACGGCGGAATTGGCGCGTTGAACGAGGCGCGGCAGGAGGCTGATGAGCATGGAGTCTGATTGTGCTTTGGCGAATTCTTCAGTGATCACCGAAGTCGCAGTTGCAGAGGCGACTTCGCCCAGGTCGAGGCCTCCCACACCGTCGGCGACCACGAAAAGGAAGCCATGAGACCGGGCCAGCTGCCGTGAGGCGGGAATGAAAGAACCGTATGCGTCTTCGTTATTCGTGCGAACTTTGCCGAAGTCGCTTGCTTCGCCGTACTGTACGTCCAACATGAGCGCCGCCGAATGAGACACCGTGTGCATTGCGCGCCGCGGATGTCTTCCCTGGGGTTTTAGAAACCTGACTTGTAAACGACCACTGGGTGGCCGCCTCTTCCCGGCCTCCTTTTTGATTCAGGACGCCGGAAAGAAGTTCCACCCAGAAGATCTCGTTTGGTTGAACGTTCAAAACTACGCAACGGATTGTTTCGAAGCAATGGTGTCCTTGGAATCAAGCAGAATCGACTTGCCCTTGGCCTTGGATGATCGGAGGAAGTACACCGCGCCATAGAGGCCCCAGAGGGCGGAGATTCCCAATGCTGTTAACGGCTCCATTTTGGTGCCGAGATTAAAGAACGGCCCGGCTAAATAGAACGCCATGCAGGTAAGGTTCGCAAGCAAACCGAACCCGGGAATGAGCGTGTGCTTGATGAGACTGTAGTCAGAGCGCTTGTGGTACGCGACGATGCACAGGAAGCAGCTCAACGCGTACAGGATGAATGTGCCGAAGTTGGACGTGAGCGTGATGGCGAGCAGCGAGTTGGGCAGCGCCGCCATCTTGTCGTGCGTGGAGTAGCCGAAGCTGGAGAAGATGCCGTGAGGCAAGGCGGCGATTGAAGCATCGGTCGGTGCGCCGGCATCGCCGAAGGCCATGCAGCAGGCGATGACGCCGATGACAGCCGAGATGACCGCCAGCGTCCAGATGGCGCGCCGTGGCGAAAGCGATTTCGCATGGAGAATGCCGAAGTGCTCGGGAGCCTCGTCATCTTTGCCCATGGCGTAGGTAACGCGTGCGCCGGTGTTCATGCAGCTCAGCGTGGTGCCGATGAGGGCAAGGAACACGGTGAACGCCTCGGCGAGCATGAAGTACCTGCCGTGACCCTGGCCGAGCAGCTGATCGCCGACAATAATCATCATGTCGCCGATAGGCGCTGCCGAAGCCGCCGCACTCTGCATCGTATATCCGGAGTTGAGGAAGTAGTTGGCGCAGAAATACTCAAACAGGTAACAGAACAATCCCTGAATCAGGAGCGATGCGATCACGGCGATGGGAATATGCTTGGTTGGATTTTTTGCCTCGCCTCCCATCGAGGTGACAGATTCGAAGCCGACCAGGATCAGAATGGCAACCGTAGCCTGGATGAACATCCAGCTGAACTTGTGTACGCTGATCACCGATGCCGCGTTGGGATGGGTAAGGAAGTTGCCGGTCGAGTCGGTGGTGGGATAAGTAATCGTGAATGGAACCGGCTTGCCTGACGAATCGAGCTGCGGCAGTGGATTGCCGCTCGAGTCGCGCATGATCGAGCCGTCCTTGGGGTTAGTGGCGAACTGATAGGTATAGGTGGCAAGCGACTGTCCGTCGTATTGGAATCCTGATGCACCCGAGGGATGGTTGGCGCGATAGCCCAGAGCCAAAACGCTGAAGACCACGAGCGCTGAGATCTGCACGATATTGATGGCGATGTTGACAGCGGTCGATGCGCCCGCGCCCTTCGCCGCGATCCACGCAACAAAGAACGAGAAGACGATGGCGACGAGCGACATGAAGACCGGCCCGGGATTTGAGCCGCTCATGAAGTTGGGATAGAGGAAGCCGACGACATAGCCGACAAAGATGCCGGTGACGGCGACCATGACGCCGGGATACACCCAGTAGTAGAGGTGCGAGCCCCAACCGACAATGAACTTGGCGACGCGAGCATATTTGAAGGACGCGTCCTTTGAGAGCATGGCCTGCTCAGCGTAGTAGTAGCTGGAGCCTGTGCCGGGGTAGAGCTTTGAGATTTCGGCGTAGGCGACGGCCGTTGCCAGACACAGCAGCAGGGCGCCGAAGATGCCGATCCACATATCTGGCGCGGTCGACGGTTGGCCGGCGACGCCGGTTGTTGCCTGAATGAAGAACGTGAGCCAGAGGAAGGCGCCGGGGGCGATGAGCGCCATTGCGTTGCTGGTCAGACCCGTTAGCCCGAGTGTGGCCTGCATCTGAGGTGCTTTTTGTTCTGCCATGAAAATTCTCCTGAGATTTGAATTTCGTTTGGCTATTCCCGGCGGTTGGCCCCCGGGGCCCTGGTTTGGTTGATCGAGATGCAAGACCTGATGTCTCCGGCCCGACCTCGAACTTCATCCCGGTGTTGTGAGGTTAACGTTCCGCCCATGAAGGCGAAATAAAGAACCGCAAACGGTTTCTTCAGGTCCGAGAAACTTTTAGCGTCCTCAAAAGCGAGGTTTTCTCGGTCGTTCCACGCCTGGCCTGAACGAATTCCGGCGCCTCGTGGGATGGGAGCCTTCGCTTCCATCCCACGAGTTCTTCATTTTTTTCTTACTGGTGGGGCTGAAGAATGAGGATCAGGCCCACGGTGACCGTCGATTGCGCGTCGACCATCCCTGTCGCGTTCTTGTGGAAGAACGGTTCGTCCGACTGGTCGTGGCGATACTCCGCGCGCGAGACCAGAGCCTGCGGCATCTTGGGCACCTTGTATTCGAACGTGCCTGTGAATTCATTCAAATGCTGTGCCGTGCCCGTCTCGAATCCGTTCGGATCGGTGAAGTATTCATAACGCCCTGCCACGGCAAAGGCAGCATTGATCTGCTGATGCGCCGCGAAAGCGACACCCTGCCAGGTGTTGATGCTCTTGTCGACGACTGGCGTCTCTCCGGTGTTGATGATCGCATTGTTGTGATTCCAGCCCCAGTCATAGTTGATATAGGCGTTGAACTTTGAGTTCGGAGTCAACAGCAGTGTCGTGTCGACAAGGTTGCGATAACCGCCGCCCGCTAGCGCGTGTTCAGGACCGGTGTACACATTGACGTTCCATGTGTACTTGGTCTTCACCAGGGCGCTGGTCAGCCCGACTGTCGCCCAACCGTTGTTCTTGGTCAGCACGTTCCAGCCGTTCACCACCTGCACGCCGATGGTTTCAACCTTTGAAACCGGCATGGAAGTGCGCAGGCCAAAATTTGTGTAGGGAATCGCCCATGAGAAAAGCAGCGACCGCGAGTAGTTCCAGTTGTCCTTGGCCTCAATGACTTCTGCGCCGGCCGAAGTCACAAATCGTCCGAAGTCCGCTTCAAACCCTTTCGCGGCGGGAGGCTTCAAGCTGAGAAAGGCCTGTTCGATGTAGTCGCCTTGCAGGCCGGCCGTCACCAGCCCGTTCGTGCGGCCGTACATAAAGTCGAAGTGCGCTCCGAACGGCGCCGGATCGTGATTCAGCGTCAACTTCACCGCGCTCAAATCAACCGTGTCGGTTTTGTCGTTGAAGTTGTAGAGGTCGTTGATCTGTCCGTTCGCTGAGTCGGTGGGCTGGTTGTAGTTGTAGCTGTAGTAGCCGTCGATAAATCCGGTGATGGCCATGGGTCCGACCTTCCACGGAAACTTAAGTGGCGGCGTTGCCGGTGCTGCGGCCGGAGCAGCTGGGGCGGCTGGAGCCTGTGCTGCTGTAGCGGGAGTGGGTGTGGACGCAGGCGCTGTGGAGTCAGCCGGCGCCTGAGCAGCAGCCACCAGGCCAGCTGTCAGAATCACCCCGGCTGCAGGCCGAAGCAGATGTTTCCAGGACGTTTGCGTGAACATGAATCCTCCCAATCAAAGTATTTCGGCTGAAATTACGTGAACTCCATCCAGCTACACGGCTGAGGAGGCATGCTTTGTCGCAAATCGACCTGGATTCGGACAAAGCAGCCATCGAATGGCACTTGGGTCTACGGAATGTCAGGAACAAGCGCTTGCATCGTACCGCCGTGGCAGGAGGAGCAAATTTGACCTGCGGTTAGTTACGCAAAGAAAACATAAAGATAAAATGAAGAAAGCAAAAAGATTCTCTAAGTCGCGGAAAACACTAACCGTGAATGATCTTCTTGATGGCAAACGGGAAAGCGCTGTAGACGCGTCGATATCAAAAAGCAATGAAGAACCTGCTAAAATTTGATTTCCCTTGCTTCGCAACTTCGTCAACCGGCAATCCCCATGCGAGTCAGTGTTGAGCCAACGAATTTGAAGGGGCCAGGTGTATGGCAAATGTGCTTGCCGATACCGTAATGTCGCGAAAAGTGACAACAGGCTTGTCACCGCGCTATCGTGCGCACACAACTTTCCGTTTTTGGCGCGCTCGCGGGTTTGGTTCGCAGCTGCTCTTGTCGTCGCTGGAGTGCGCCCTCGGTATCGTCGCCGTAATTCTGATCGCGGCACTCGCGCATTGGTCCAGTTGGCTCTTGCCGGTTGCAGTTCTTCTCTACCTGCTGATCGTTGTTCCCATGGCGCTGTTTTGCGGATTCTGGCAGGCGGCCATTGTTTCGCTGTCCGCGGTTGTGGCGCAGAGCTTGTTTACGGTGCGGCATCCGCAACTCGCGCTCGCCGATGCACCGGCTACCTCGATCACGCTGGTCGTATTTCTGGTGGTGGCTCTTATCGTCAGCCGGCTATCGGCGCGCGTCATTGGCCACGCACGGGAGTCAGAGTCGCGCGGCGGCGAGATGCAGGATCTCTACGAGTTCACGCGGCGCACGCTGCAGATGAATCTGCATATGGAACCCGGGCCGCAGCTTGTCGAGCTGGTCCACGATATCTTCAATCTCGAAGCGGTTGCAATCTTCGACGCCGATCTCCACGACGTCTATACAGCAGGCTACTGGAGCGTCGATCCGCAGGAACTGGCGCAGAATGTCTACTACTTCGAGACATCGGACGACGATCCTGAGAGTGGCATTGGGCGTAGGGTGGTGCGGCTCGGCGCCGTGCCCATTGGCAGCCTTGTCGTTCGCGGCGAAACCAGTCCGCTGATCAATAACGCCATCGCGTCCCTTATCGCTGTCACCTTCGACCGGTATCGCGCGTTTGCCAACGAAAGCCGCATTGAGACCGAGCGGCGTACCGAGCAACTGCGCGCGACGGTTCTCGACAGCCTTGCTCATGCCTATAAAACTCCGCTCACGGCGATTCGCGCTGCTTCGACGGGACTGGGCGAGATGGGACGCCTTTCGGCAGGGCAGGCCGAGCTCGTTGCTTTGATTGATGAGCAGACGGGCCTGCTGGGCGAACTGACCACGCGCCTGCTCACCACGGCGCGACTCGACGGAGGCGAAGTTGCCACTCACGTCGAGCAGATCAGCGTGGGCACGCTGATGGAAGAGACCCTTGAAGGGCTCAAGGACCGGCTTGCCAGCGCAAAGGTCTCTGTTGAAATCGAAGACGAAAACCTGAAGTTGAATTGCGATCGCCAGTTGCTCGGGATGCTGCTGACGCAGTACATCGACAATGCCTGCAAGTATTCGAACTTCGGAACTACCATTACGGTCAGGGCCATGGCTGCCGTGGGAGAAGTGATCTTCTCCGTACACAGCTTTGGTCCGGCGATCCCTATGGCCGACCGGGAGCGGATCTTCGACCGCTACTATCGCTCGTCGACCTATGCCAATCGCGCACCAGGAACAGGAATCGGTCTTTCAGTCGCAAAACGGGCCGCGCAAATCCACGGCGGCTACGTCTGGGTGACAAGCGATGAACAGGATGGAACAGCCTTCTTCGCTGCCATACCGCTTATCACGGAGAAAGAGAGCAAGGAATGACGCAGTCAGGTATCCGCGTACTCGTAGTCGATGACGAACCGGCGATCCGCCGCGCGCTGCGGCCGCCGCTGGTCGAGCTTGGATTCCAGGTAGCCGAGGCTTCGCGCGGCGAAGAGGCGCTGCAGGTGTTGCGTAGCTCGGCTTACGACGTCGTTTTGCTCGACATCAACATGCCCGGCATTGGCGGCGTGGAAACGCTGCGCCGCATTCGGACATTCGCTCCGCGGCTGCCCGTGCTGATGCTCACCGTGCGCGACCAGGAAGAAGACAAAGTGGAAGCTCTGGACATGGGTGCGGACGACTACGTGACCAAGCCCTTCAGCACCCGCGAGCTCATCGCCCGTATTCGCACCGCCGTTCGCCGGGTTCGCGCTCCAGCCCGGCCCGAAGATGCTCCCCTTGAAATCGGCGAAATTCGCCTGGAGCCAGTGAAGCGCCGCGTCACCAAGCGCGATGTTGCGGTGCGCCTTACACGCAAGGAGTTTGAGATTCTGTGGTGCCTGATGAGCCGCGCCGGCCGCGTCGTCACCTACTCCAAGCTGCTGACCGCGGTATGGGGCGCGGAATGCCGCGAGGAAGTGGAGTACTTGCGCACCTTCGTCAGGCAATTGCGCAAGAAAATCGAAGACGATCCGTCGAAGCCCAAGTACCTTCTCACCGATGTTTACGTGGGCTATCGCTTTGCCGATGCGCAAATGTTCCTGGAAGAATCGGCGGGGGAAAAGAATTCGCTGGAAGAAGACACGGTAGGGAAAAACACACTCTAACTGCGATACGAGAGCAGTCAGCGCGCCATTGGGCTCGCATCATTCGTCGTAATGCAACAGGCTGAAGACGTCGTATTCCTTGAAGCGGTCGCGCCCCTTCAGAAAGTCGAGTTCAACCGCGAAGCAAAGTCCGGCGATTACGCCGCCGAGCTGCTTCACCAGCTTGACAGTGGCTTCCATGGTACCGCCGGTGGCCAGCAGATCGTCCACAAGAACAATGCTCTGCCCGGGCTGGATCGCATCCATGTGGATCTCCAGAGTGTCCGATCCATATTCGAGATCGTAGGTGACACGCGCCACGGGTGCCGGCAGTTTGCGCGGCTTGCGCACGGGGACAAATCCGGCGTTCAAACGGTAAGCCAGAGCAGGCCCGAAGATGAATCCGCGCGCCTCGATTCCCAGCACAAGGTCGATCTTGCGCTCGATGTAATGCGCTGCCAGAGCGTCAATCAGTTGCGCGAAGCCGGTCTTGTCCTTGAGCAGCGTCGTGATGTCATAAAAAAGTATCCCGGGCTTGGGGAAATCGGGAACAGTGCGCACAAGCCTTTTCAGGTTTTCAACGTTGATGTGCTTGCGTTCTTCCGGCATAAAAGTGCGGACTCCTGAGAAAGTGATCAGTGATGAGTAGTCAGTGACCAGTTTATCGTGTTGGGCCTGGCCGAATCTCACTTCGAGCCGACTCAGGCAATAGAGAATGGAAATTACTTGGGTAGAGGAAGTGGAGCGGCTGCAAGAGGGAGGGTTTCATCCATGAATTGGCGGCTATCGCTGCGCACTGAAACCCGATCACTCGCCTTCTACCACGCGCCCTCAATGCGGAAACTCGTGAATTCCTGAGCCTCACTCTCGGCCAGATGATGCTCAATCAGGTGATCGACGCGGCAGCCGCGCGGCCCGCGGCGCAGGCTCGAACGCAGCTCGGCAAGGTCGTCTGGCTCGCCGGCAGCGACCACCTCTACGTAGCCGTCTTCAGTGTTGCGCACCCAGCCGCGCAGTTCGAGCTCCGCGGCCTCGCGCTGCACAAACCAGCGGAAACCGACCCCCTGCACGCGACCCTGGATGAGGAAATGGAGAACCATGCGACCAGTTACGCCAGTTTTGCAGATGAGCGCCGAGGCCGGCAAGCCGAACGAGGGCTCGCTCGAATTACCCTGCACCAGGAAGCGCCGGTCGTCGCGCTACACTGGGTTGAGCGATGGTCTTTGTTCTCGACAACTACGATTCCTTCACCTACAACCTCGTCCAATACCTTGGCGAGCTGGGCGCAGAAGTGGTGGTGCGCCGCAACGACGAGCTGACGCCGGAAGAGGTTGAGGCGCTGAAGCCGGAACGCATTCTGCTCTCGCCCGGACCCTGCACACCACATGAGGCCGGCATTCTTGTTCCGCTGATTCGCCACATGGCAGGGAAGGCGCCGATTCTTGGCGTTTGCCTCGGCCATCAGGCCATCGGCGAGGCGTTCGGCGGTAAGGTGATTCGCGCGCACACTTTGATGCACGGCAAAACCAGCGCAGTAGAGCACGATGGTAAAGGCGTCTTTTCGGGCTTGCCCACGCCGCTCACTTGCACGCGCTACCACTCGCTGATCGTGGAGGAGAATTCGCTGCCGGAAGAACTCACCGTCACGGCGCGGTCTTCGTCTGGGAATGGTGGAGAGTCCGTCATCATGGGAGTGCGGCATCGCAGCTTGCCGATCGAAGGGGTGCAGTTTCATCCCGAAAGCGTGCTGACCGAGGGCGGCCATCAGATGATCCGCAACTTCCTCGGAGCATAGCGTGGCGCAGCAAGGGATCGCCGGGTCAAAACCGAACTGCGCTGCCCGGTATGGGCGGGCGGTTCGCGCGCTGGCCTTCGGAGCGCTTGTTCTTCCCGCTGCGGCCTTCGCCTTTGGCCAGGCAGAGCCCTCATTCCCCCCAGATACAAAGGCTCCCGGGCAGGTTCCTAAGCCCGCCCAAACGCAACCGGTGCCCGCACAAACTCCAGCGCCAGCCCAGCCGCCCGCAGCGCCCAGCCCCGCGCCTGCTCAGCCGTCGCCTTCGAGCCAACCGCCGTCGATGAGTTCGCCACCTATTGCCATCGTTCCGCTCGACAGCGCCATCCCCGGCGCAGCCATTTCGGTCGACGGCGCGATGCAGGCCTGGAAGGGGCGAGCCTACATCACAACCAGCGGTGCAATTACCGCCGGTCCTGCCACAGCGCACGTCACGTTGCCGTATCGCGGCACACTGCGCGTCTGTCCTTCCACGACCGTAAGGCTCTCCGTTGACACGAGCGCTCCGTCCGGGGAAATCCCGGGGCTTCTCATCTCGCTCGACGGCGGCGCGATTGAGGCCAGCTTTGCCATCGCGCGGAACTCCGACGTGGTGCTGACGCCCAACTTCCGCATCATGATTGGCGGGCCGGGCGCTTCCGAGGTGAAGGTGCGCCTCGCCCAGGATGGCGACACCTGCGTCGATAACTCCGGAGCCAATGCGCCCTATGTTGTGGTGACCAGCGTCTTCGACAGCGGCCTCTATCGCGTGCAGCCAGGCCAGCGTGTCATGTTTGAGCACGGCGACCTGCATACCGTGGTGGATCAGGAAAAAGAGCCCTGCGGATGTCCGCCAGCGGGACAGACAGGCAATGAATTCCCGCTGGCACAAAGCGAAGGTCTGGTGCCGCCTACCAACCTGCCTCCGACGACGCAGACGAATCATCCGCCCGGCAACGGCTCGGGAACAACGACGCTGGTGTACAATGCGCCGGGGAATCAAACTCCGCAGGTCGCGCCGATTCCGCAGCCACCGTCTCCGCCGCAGACGACGGCAAGCCCCGCAAGCCAGACGACACAACGGCAACCGCAGCAGAAGAAACCTGGATTCTTCACGCGAATCGGGCACTTCTTCAAGCGCGTCTTCGGGGCAGAGTGAGAGAGGCAGGGAATAGAGAATTGGGAATGGAGGACCGTTGCAGAGCCGTGATCTGCGAACTAAGAGCTGCGAACTGTGAACTGACCTTCCTACATTTCCCGCGCCCGCTCGATCGCGCGAATCACCGCCTGCGCCTTATTGATCGATTCCTGATACTCAGATTCGGGCACGGAATCAGCAACAATCCCCGCGCCGGCCTGCACAGAGCCTTTGCCGCCAATTGAGAGCATGGAGCGGATGGCGATGCATGAGTCAAGATTGCCGGAGAAATCCGCGTAGAGCACAGCGCCACCATAGGTCCCGCGGCGCGCGGGCTCCAGTTCTTCGATGATCTCCATCGCCCGCACTTTGGGCGCGCCGGAGAGCGTACCGGCAGGGAAGCAGGCGCGCAGCGCGTCGACGGCCGTCAGCTCGGGCCGCAGTTGTCCTTCGATCGAGCTGACAATGTGCATCACGTGACTGTAGCGCTCGACAAACATCAGCTTGTCCACTTTGACGCTGCCAAATTTGCTCACGCGGCCCACATCGTTACGGCCAAGGTCAACCAGCATCACATGCTCGGCGCGTTCCTTCTCGTCGCGCATCATCTCGTCGGCCAGCTCCTGGTCCTCGGCTTCGTTCGCACCGCGGCGGCGTGTGCCTGCGATGGGACGATATTCCACCTTGCCCTTGTTCACCCGAACCAGCAGCTCTGGCGAGGAGCCTGCCAGCTCCACTGAGAGCGCCGCAGCTCTGTGCGCACCGCCTTTTGCGCGGCCGGCCAAACCCGCTCCCACAGGCCCCTCCGGCGCGAAGCGCAGGAAAAACATATACGGGCTGGGATTGACGGTGCGCAGTGCACGATAAACCTGAAAGCTGTCTACTTCAGGGTCGACGTCAAATCGCTGCGAAAGCACCACCTGAAACGCATCGCCTGCGCGGATGTACTCCTTGGTGCGCTTGACGGCAGCGATGAAATCCTTCTTCGCCGTGCGGTGTTTCACTTTCAGCTTGCCCGTTTTGCTACGTCTCGGCCCCGCGAGACTGGGCAAAGGCTGTGCGAGGCGCTTCTCGAGCCGGTTGAGACGCTTGACCGCACTTTCGTATGCAGCAGATGCGCCGCTCTTCGAGAGATCTGCTGTCACCACCAGCCAGATCTCCTTGCGCACATGGTCGAAGGCGAGCACTTCATCGAAGAACAGCAGGCACGCGTCGGGAATGCCGAGCTCATCTTTTGCCTCCAGGGGCAGTCGCTCGATTTGCCGCACGGCATCGTAGGCAAAAAAACCCACTGCGCCGGCCGTGAATGGCGGCAGCCCGGGAAGCCGCGCCGGTTTGTGTCCGCCGAGGGCGTCGCGCAGCACCTCAAAGATGTCGCCGGTAATATGCGTTGTCTTCTTGGCTTCGGTGATTGCGATCTCGCGGCCTCGCGCCACGATCCGCTTGAACGGCGAGAGCCCGATGAACGTGTAGCGCCCTAGTTGCTCGCCACCCTCCACTGACTCCAGCAGGAAGCATTCCCGCTCTCCCCACGCTGCCCGCAGAAAAGCAGAGACGGGTGTCTCCAGGTCGGCAGCGAGCGTGCGGCAAACCGGGACGAGCGTGTGCGTCCTGGCCAGTGCCAGGAATTCTTTGCGATTGGGATGGGCTGAGCGGGGAGATGCGATCACAGCCTAAGTGTAACGGTTCCAGCGCTTGAGCATTGACGCATTTGCCGTCTTCGAATGAAAGGCGCGTTGTCTGTGCTCCAGCCGGAGTCAAGATTACTGGATGCCCAACTTCACTCCAACGACCAAGGCTATTGCGGCGAGAGCCGAGAGCAAGACAAAGGGCAGAGCCATGAAGCGGAGCCACTTGCCATAGGAGACTTTTGCGATGACCAGCATGGCGAGCAGCGCCCCTGTGG
The DNA here is from genome assembly GCA_963834565.1 of uncultured Acidobacteriaceae bacterium. GTDB lineage: Bacteria > Acidobacteriota > Terriglobia > Terriglobales > Acidobacteriaceae > Telmatobacter. The sequence continues at coordinate 232,922 of CAWICF010000002.1, forward strand.
TTGGCGTAATCAAGCTCGCTACGAGGGAACTGTATTGATACGCGAGTACTGCCATTTGCCGGGAGAGTCCCAGAAGGTCAGCCAGCGGCACCAGGATGGGCAGGCTCATCAGAGCTCTTCCGGAATCGCTGGGCATGGGAAACGCAAGGACCGATTCGGAAATAAACATGGTAACGGCCGACATAGCTACCGGGAGGTGCTTAAGCGGGCTGAAGAGCACATTGGCGATCGTATCCAGAATGAGTCCGTTTGCGAGAACCACCGAGATGGCGCGTGCGAAGCCGACCAGCGATGCGGCCAGAGCCATGCGGCTCAGCCCTTCAGCGAATTGCCGGCTGGTGCCGCGCCACCCGAGGCCACCAAGTAATCCTGCCAACACGCCCATTACCACGAAAACCGCACTGAACTCGCGCAGTCCCCAATGGAGAAAGATTCCTCCCAGGACGACCAGCGCCATTCCCGCATTGAGAATGACGAGCACCCAAAGATCCCTGGTGCTCCATTTGCCTGCAGCGACGCCTGGCGCTTCATCTTCGTTTATGTCCACCTCGGGTGGAACCGGCTGACGATTGCGCATCGCGTACCATGCCAGGTACGCACCCCAAATGGTGAGCGCAAGGACAAAGAAAACCGATCGGAACGCAAAAGCAGAGAACAGAGGTAGCTCTGCCACTGGTTGGCTGATGCCGAGAGTGAATGAATTGCACGGGGAAAAAATGGCGGCAACTGAGGCAGTGCCGACCGAAACTCCCACCGCCATCACCGGATCCAATCCCATTCGGCGCATGAGCAGGCACAGCACCGGAATGAAGGCAAGGATCTCCTCATACATGTTGTCGCTGGCGCCACCGATCAGAAACAACAACGATGCAATCGCCAGCACGAGCAACGGCCGGTGACCGAGGCGCCGCATCACGAGATAGAGAAAATTGCCGATGGCGCCGGTCGACTCCACAACTGTGATCGCCGCTCCTGTTAGGAGGACAAAAAAGACCACTTCAGCGGCTTCGATCATCCCTTGTGGGATGGACATGACCGCGCCCCACGGGCCGACGGGGTTTCGAGGCACGGTCCTGTACGAGCCGGGAACCACGAGCGTTCGTCCTGTATGCGGATCTTTTACGCGCTCAAATCGGCCGGCTGGCACGATCCAGGTAAGGGCCGCCCCAACCAGAATGATGGAACCAATCAGCAACAAGGGATCCATCGAGCGATGTTTCGTCATCGTTTCGACTCCGTCTGAATCTGTGCTGCGGTGCTTTCTTGATGCCGCGATCTGGCGTGGCTTTCCACGAAGATTGCAGAAGCCGGGAGGGAAGGGGTCGCTTCAATTGATCCTACTGCATTCGAGTTCGCGCATTCACAATTCAAACCGCAATAACAAGATTGACAGTGAATGCGCCGGCCGGGGACCCGGCCTCTGGGTGACTGAAGTGGCCGATCTGGAACGTGCAGACTTCTGACTTGCAGCTTGGGTGCACCGTCGGGGTTTCTCCCTCCTCGGTCACTTGACGGGACCCGCCAACGGGCCTAGACTCACTGAGGTTTGGGCCTACGCGCGATCCTGAGCGAGCTCAACCGGCGGGTGCGAAGAGACTCGATAAAAGCGCTGCCGGGCCAGGTTGGAATCAACCCGGCGAAATGGCTGCTGCATGATTGCCGCGAGGGTAGACTCGGATTCACCCTCAATTGAGTGATTTGTGGCAGAAGTTGAATGTGGAGATAGAACTATGGCAACTGGGACGACCAATGTGACCTTGGATCAGGAGATTAATCCTTGGGAAGCACAAAGCGCGCGCTTCGATTTTGCCGCGCGCAAATTGAATCTCGATGAAGGACTTTGGAAGGTGCTGCGCTCGCCGTCGCGGGAAGTGATTGTTCATTTTCCTGTGACTCTCGATAACGGCATGATCGACATGTTTACGGGCTTTCGCGTGCAGCACTCCATGGCGCGCGGTCCGTGCAAGGGCGGCATCCGCTACGCGCCCGACGTGACGCTCGACGAAGTTCGCGCGCTGGCCAGCTGGATGACATGGAAATGCGCGGTGGTGAACATTCCCTTTGGCGGGGCCAAGGGCGGGGTCATCTGCGATCCCAAAACGATGAGCCGCAGCGAACTGGAACGCATGACGCGGCGTTACACTTCGGAGATTATCGAATTCATCGGGCCCGAGAAGGATGTTCCCGCGCCCGACGTGAACACCAACGAGCAGACCATGGCATGGATCATGGATACCTACTCCATGCACATGCGGCAAACCGTCACAAGCGTGGTCACAGGCAAGCCACTGAACATCGGCGGCTCGCAGGGACGCATTGAGGCTACCGGCCGCGGCGTAAAGGTGGCCTGCGATGAGAGCATGCGCTACTTGAACATGTCCATCGATGGCTGCCGCGTAATCATCCAGGGCTTCGGCAACGTGGGATCGAATGCAGCGCGCCTGATGCAGGAGCGCGGCTACAAGATCATCGGCATCGCCGAGCGCGATGGCGGCCTCTACAACCCGAACGGCATCGATATTCACCAATTGCTCGAATACAAATACCGCAACAACACGATCCTCGGCTTCCGCGGGGCTGAAGCAATGCCCAGCGAAGAACTGCTCGTCTCCGACTGCGAGATTCTGATTCCCGCGGCAACAGAGAACGTGATCACCAGCCGCAATGCGGAAAAGGTGAAGGCGCGCGTCGTGGTGGAGGGTGCAAATGGCCCAACGACTGCGGTGGCGGATGAGATTCTTTCGTCGAAGCGCGTGTTCATCGTTCCCGACATTCTGGCCAATGCCGGCGGCGTCACGGCCAGCTACTTCGAATGGGTGCAGGACCGCCAGGGTTACTTCTGGAAGGAATCGACTGTCAACGAACAGCTCGAAGAGATCCTGCGCAACAGCTTCGACGACGTGGTGCGCTACGCCGAGGCCCACGATGTGAACAACCGCATCGCGGCCTACATGCTGGCCATCGACCGTGTAGCCTTCACCATCAAGCAGCGCGGAATCTACGCATAGGACAGCGAACAGAGGAGGGAATGGCGGGGGAAGCGGCGCTTCTTCCGCCATCACCGTTTTGCAGGGCAACAAATTGCCGCAGGGACGCGTCTAACTTCGCAAATCCAAAGCGCGCAAGGAGCAAGACCGTGAAAGCCTTGATCGTGTTGATTGCCGTATTAGCCTCTGCCGCTTCTCTGCCTCTTTTCAGCCAAACCATTCCTCCAATGCTTCCTGCGGCCTGCGGGAAATCGCAAGTGGGCATGGTAGTGAAACTCGTCAAGATCCAGCAGGCTGCTGCACAGCCCGAGCCGGGAAAGGCCCTGGTCTACTTCATCGAAGACAGCGGCCACGGCGGTGGGGGAAACACAACGAAGATTGGCATGGACGGCAATTGGGTAGGGGCCAACAAAAGAAATTCGTACTTTTCAATCTCCGCCGCACCCGGTGAGCACCATCTCTGCGCAGCCATCGAGCCCTCGGATGCGTGGAGCTACGTCGAACTCGCCCATTTCACAGCCGAGCCAGGAAAAGTGTACTTCTATCGCACCCGTATATTCGTTACAAGGGATGGCGTCGAATACTTCAGCTTGGCGCCTCTCGACAGCGACGCGGCGGCATACGCTGTTTCTATCTACCCGATGGCGTCCGCGCGTCCGAAGAAGTGAGCCGCATCGCGAAGTGCGTGTCGTCAACGTCCGGTTACTTCCGGGTGAGGTTCCTCGACAGCATCCGGTGCAATAATGGACTCACGCCGCCAGAGATCTGAGACTGCGGCGCGGCTTCATGAATCTGCCCAACTCCATCACGATGACGCGGATCATCATGATCCCGCTGTTCCTGTGGATTCTCTCGCCGCACTTCCCGTGGCGGGGAACCAGCGGCGTGCAGGAGATTGCGGCGGCCCTCCTCTTTGTTCTGGCTTCAATCACCGACGGGCTCGACGGCTACCTTGCGCGCAAACGCGGCCAGATCACGACCATGGGCATGCTGCTCGATCCGCTGGCCGACAAGATCATGGTTACGGCCGCGATCATTGCTCTCGTCGCATACAGCCCCGGCATCGTTAAGGTCTGGATCGCCGTCGTCATTATCGCCCGCGAGTTCCTCATCTCCGGTTTGCGCTCCATTGCCTCCTCCGAAGGATTCACCATTACCGCCAGCGAACTGGGCAAGCTGAAGACTGTGGTGCAGATTGTGTGCGTGGTCCTGGTCATCCTCGCGCACCGCTGGGATCACTGGCAGTTCGGCGTTGTCGTCTTCCCGGTCCGTTGGTACGCCATCGCCGCCGTCTACTTCACCGTGCTGGTTTCTACCATCTCGGCAGTCGATTACTTTGTCGGCTTCTGGAAGAAGATTGACCACGCGTCGAAGGATCGCCGCCAGGCGGCCGTGCTCTCGCGCGGCAAGAGCGTGCGCATCTCGTAAGGCAGTTCGCAGCTCTGAGTTCACAGTTCGCAGATCTGCGGCGTTTGACCTGTGAGCTGTGAAGTTCGAACTGTGTACCGCCCTCACTGTCCTATCTCATACCGCACTATCGCCAGCGCCGTCTGATACGTGTAACGCGCATTCGTATTGGCGATTTCGGCTTGCGTCTGGTTGAGTTGCGCCTGGCTGATTTCAACGATGCCGCTCAAGCCGATCTTGTATCGCGCCGATGCCAGATCGAAGGCCAGGTTCGCCTGGTCCAGCAGCTGCTGTGTCACGGCGATGCGCTGATAAGCCGTCTGCGCATTCAGCACGGCGGTTCGCACATCGCGCGCAATCGTGTCGCGCAAGTTGCGTACGTCCTCTTGCGTCGCCTGCGCGCGCAGTTTGGCTTCCTTTTCCTCGGCGTTATAGAGGAACCCATTGAAGATGGGAATGCTGATATTGGCGCCGGCCGTACCATACCACGACGACTCAATCTGGTCCGCGCGCACTGGCGTGCCGCCCAGCGCGCCCATCGCAGAGACCGTCGGCATCCACAACTCGCGCTCCGCCGTGCTGTATTGCCGCGCTGCAATGAACTTGTCGTTTGCCGCCGCAAGATCGGGCCGCGCAGCAAACGCCGCCTGCACCATGGACTCAGGATTGTCGGGCGCTGGCGCGGGGTTGCCATTGGTTTCGTCTACCAGCGCATATTGCTGATCCACTTCAGAGCCGAGCACGTTGTTGAGAGCCGCCATCGAAGCAAGTTCGTTATTCTGCGCGTCGAGCAGGAGCAGCTTCGCTTGCGAAAGTTGTACATCTGCAAAGCTTAGATCGAGATCTGAGCGAATCTTCGATTTGGTGAGTGCGCTCACCTGATCGTCAGTTGCCTGGCGCTGGCTGACCGTTTCCTGCGCCACTTTGAACACAGCCTGCGCGGTTAGCGCCTGGTAAAACGCCTGGTCGGTTGTCAGCGTGATGTCGAGTTCGGTTGCGCGCTCACTCTCGAGTTGAGCCTTCGCGTTCGACAGTGCACTCAGCACCAGGTTGTGCGTCCTGCCGAAGTCGGTAATTAGCTGGCTAACCGTCAATCCTCCTGCAGCGCGATCGTAAACCGACGAGTTGCTCAAATAGCCGGCGGTGATGCGGGTATTCTCATGGGCTCCCACCGCAGTCAAGTCTCCAACGGCCGTTGGCATCTCGGCTGATCGCGCCTCGCGTGTCACTTGCGCCTGGGCCAAGGCCAGCAGCCGCGCTACGCTTATGTTCGGATTGTTCTTGATCGCTAGCTGTTCGGCTTGTGCCAGCGTCAGTGTAGGTCCGTTTACGACCGCTGCGTTCGGCTGTGCACCTGAAGTTTCGGACTGCGTTGCAGAAGCCGGAGCCGAAACGGGCGCGCTCTGCGAAGCGGAGGCGATCAGGCGGGCTGCAGGTGCATCGGGCAACGTCTGCGACTGCGCCGACGCAGTGCGTTGTTGGGTCAAAATCCCCATTGCGATGAAAGCAGCGCAGCTTGCGGCTGGCCAGTTTTGCATTCGGTGTCTATGCATGTTCCATGCCCTCCGCAGCCTCATTCTTTGCCCCGCGCCGGCCGTGGATGAGCAGATACACAGCGGGAACCAGGAAAATTGTGACGATCACGGATGCTGCGAGGCCGCCAATGACGGCACGTGCCAGCGGCGCATATTGTTCGCTTCCTGCCTCGCTGCCAATTGCCATGGGAATCATTCCCAGCAGAGTGGCCAGCGAAGTCATCAGGATCGGGCGCAGGCGAATCTTGCACGAGTGGACGACGGCCTCGAGCAGCGGCTGCCCCTGTTGATGCAGAATGCCGGCGAACTCCACGATCAGAATGCTGTTTGAGACCACGATGCCGGTCATCATGATGACGCCCATCAACGACATGATGTTGAGTGTGCTGCCCGTCAACAGCAGAATCAGGACGACGCCTACGAGGCCCGGCGGAACCGCCATCAAAATGATGAATGGGTCAAGGAAGGATGCGAACTGCGCCATCAGGACCAGGTAAACCAGCAATACGGCAATGATGAGTCCGATTCCGAAGTCGTGAAACGCCTCGTTCATGCTGATCACCGCACCGCGAACGTCGATGACTGTATTTCTGTCATGCTTGATGCCATCAAGCAGCTTGTTGATCCTGCCTCCCACTCCTTGGAGCGCCTCGGTCTTGGTGGCGACATAAACGTCGATCACGGGGCGAATCTGGTAGTGATCTACCTCGGTTGGCGTATTGATCGCCTGGATGTCAGCAACCGAACTAAGTGGCGTGTAACCCTCGGTATGATCTCCGCGCTGGAAACTTTGCGGCATCTCGGAGGCCGAGCGGCCCTCCTGCTCGGGGTTGAAGCCGGTTGTGTGAGCACCGCGCAGGGGAATGTTGCGGAAATCTTCCATCGACATATTGTTGATCCAGTTGTTCGCATACTGGACCGTCACCATATAGTTATTTCCGCTTTTTGGATCAATCCAATAGCTCGGTGCAACCATTCCATCGGAGGTCAGAGCGGTAATCACGTTATCCACGACGTCGCGCGCCGAAAGCCCAATCAAGCTGGCTCGCTCGCGGTCGATGTTCAGGGCCAGACCCGGATAGTCGATGCTCTGCGGGATGTAGACGCTGCTCACATCCTGAAGGGTTCGCACCTTGGCGGCAATATCCTCGGCGAGCGCGTAGGAACGCTCCATGTTCTGCGACTTGATTTGAATATCGATCGGAGCAGGAAGACCCTGGTTGATCACGCCGTCAACCAGACCTCCGGCTTGGAAATAGGTTGAAAGTTCCGGCATCTCTTTCGACAGGCGGTCCCGCACGCGTTCCATGTATTGATAGCTGCTTTCGCTGTGTCCTTCTTTCAGGCTCGTCTGCACGAACGCCGTATCCATTGACGCATTCGTGGTGTAGATCGCCGATAGATCGGGATAGACTCCAATATTTGAAACGATCATGTCCAGGTCTTTTGGTGGCACTACGCTACGAATGATGTTCTCAACCCTTGCAATGTATTGGTCGCTTACTTCGAGGCGTGTGCCGCTCGGCATGTGGACGTTGATGATGAACTGTCCAGGATCGGTGCGTGGGAAATAAGCGCGCCCTAGAAATGGGAATGACACCACCAGCACGAGAACCAGGCCACCAAGGATTACGGTCGCGACGAAGCCGGGCCTCTTCAGGATCCGGAAGGCGAACACTTCATAACGCTCGAGAATAGAGTGAAAGTACTCATTAAACCGGATCAGAAAACGTTTGAAAAACGAAGGTTTTCGACCTTCAACCGCGTCGAGGTCGCCCTCGTGTTCCACCCCTTGGGGGTCAAGCCGGATAAATGTTGCGCAAAAAAGAGGCACGACTGTCATGGCAAAGAAGAAGGAGGCAAAGATCGAGAGAACGACGCCTAACGCCAGGGGCGTAAAAATGTACTTGCTGACGCCAGTGAAGAAGGTCACCGGGAAGAAGACAATTGCCGTGGTGAAAGTGGCTGCCAGTACCGCCATTGTGACTTCGGTTCCGCCCTCATCGGAAGCAAGACGCGGCGATTTACCCATTTCCATGTGACGGAAAATGTTCTCGAGCACGATGACGCCGTTATCGATGAGCCGCGAGAAGACCAGCGCCAGCCCACCCAGAATCATGGTGTTGATTGTCCCGCCCATCGCATTGGAAACGAGCAGACAGACGATCATCGACAACGGAACTGCCAGCAATACGGCCACGGTGGCGCGGGGACTGCCGAGAAAAATCAAAATCATCACCGCTGCCAACACCAATCCGATCACCGCTTCGCTTGTGACTCCGCGAATCGCCAGCTTGACAAACACAGATTGGTCGAAGACTACCGCCGTGTGCAGCGTTTGTGGAATGTCAACGAGCTTTTTTGCGGCGGCCTTTATTCCGTCAACAATGGAGATGGTGTTGCTGCCGCCTCCTTGTTTGAAGATCGGCACGTAGACAGAGCGCTGTCCGTCGATACGCACGATGTTGTACTGCAACGCGCCCGCATCCACCGCCTTTCCGATGTCGGCAACGAGAACCGAAGAATTGCCCACCGACTTGAGTGGCATCTGGTTCATCGCGTTTGCGTCGGGGAACTGGCTGTTGGCATAGATATTGAAGTCCTTTGAACCGATGCGCACGTCCCCGGCGGGCAGGATGAGGTTCGAGCTATTCACCGCGGTGACCACATCGCTCAGACTCAGATTGCGCGCTTCAAGCTTGAGCGGGTCGACGTAGATCTGGATTTGCCGGTAAGTTCCTCCAAAGGGTTGTGGAACCGACGCTCCCTGCACGTTTGAGATCTGATTACGTACCTGAAATTGGGCCAGATCCTTCAGTTGGGTTTCATTCAGCCCCTGGCCCTTGAGAGTCACCAGGCAAACTGGCTGGGTTGAAGCATCCATGCCCAGCACAACCGGCGGCAGCGTGCCAGGCGGCAGCCTGCGCAAATCGGCCATGGCAAGGTTGGAAATATTACTGAGCGCCGCGTTGGGGTCGGTGCCCGGTTTGAAATAAATCTTGATCAGGCTCACGCCAGTCAGCGAGCGTGATTCGCTGTGGTCCACGTTGGCTGCGAGTGTGAAGAATCGCTCGAAGGTATTGGTGATGTCGGCTTCGATCTGCTGGGGCGGCATGCCGTTGTAAAACGTAGCTACAACCACAACCGGCATGTCGATGGAAGGGAAAAGATCTACCGGCATATCCTTGATCGTGACCGAGCCGATCAACGCCACAACCAGACAGATCATCAGAATGAAGAAGGGGAATCTCAGGGCGAACTTCGGCATTAGTTGGCGCCTCCGTGGGTTGACTCGCCTTTTATGTCGATCATTCCGCCTGACTCCTGCGTGGTTTCTGACGCCGGCTCCTGCGTGGGCAGGGGATTGACTGCCTCACCCTCCTGGTACTTCTCCTGGCCACCGATCAGCACCAATTCCCCGGGACTGATCCCCGACTTGATCTCCGCCAGCTTGGATCCCTCCAGGCCCACGGTCACGGTGCGTATGTGAACATGGTTCGAGTTGTCCAACACGTAGACCGTCTGCTGCTGTTGCGAATTCAATTCCAGCGCGTCCGTCGGAATCGTGACCACGTTCTTTGCGCTCGCAAGTTGCAGCGCAGTGTTTGCATACATGCCGGGCGCGATTGAGAGATCCTTGTTCTCGACATCGACTTCAGTCTCCATGGTCCGCGTTTCGAAGTTCACATTTCGCGTGAACCGGACAATCTTTCCCGTAAATGATCGATTGATGGAGTCGACGCGAACATCCAGCGTGTCGCCCACATGCACGTATCTCACATCGTCTTCGGGTACGGGCACGCGAAGTCTAAGCAGGCTGCTTTGCGAAAGACGAACGATGGGCAGCGTCGAATCGTTGGAATTTGTTCCGCCCTGAATGAGCGCTCCGGTATCTGCGTAGCGCCACACCACAACGCCCGCAATAGGCGCGGTCACGGTTGTATAGTTCTCCAGCGCCTCAACGCGCTCACTGTCGGCGCGGGCCGCCTCTGCGTGCTGCTGTGCCGCTGCCAGAGATGCTTTTGCAGAGTCGACCTGCGCCTGCGAGCTCAAGTCCTTGGCTTGCGCATCATCCAGTTCCTGTTGCGCGATCAACCCAGGGCGCGTCGCGGCAGCTTGCTGCATTCGCGTCGACTCGGCGTGCAGGGCTGCATTCAATGCTTCGGCACTTTTCACTTCGTGCTGGGCGCGATTGATCTCCTCCTGGCTCTGCTTGAGTTCGAAGACTGTGCCTTCAAGTTGCGCCTTCAGCTCTGGCACCTCGAGAATCGCCAGCGTTTGTCCCTGATGCACAATGTCGCCGATGTCGACGTTGATTTTCTTCATATAGCCGCTCACCTTAGGGTGAACGTCGACCATTTGATAGGCCTGAAATTGCCCAGCCAGCGTCAGTACGCGGGCGATGTCCCCGCTTTGCGCCGTGGCAACGCGCGCCGAAGGCACAGTGGCGGCGTTCGCTTCAGAACCGGAAACACCGGAGCGGCAAGAGGTGATTTCGATGGCCGCGCAAAACAACATCGCCGCAGCCGTCAGAACGTGGATTCGTTTTTGCATTCGGAGCTGACTCCTGGTTCAAAACACTGAAGACGCATTTCAAGCAGACACGGGATAAAACAGGGGAAAAAAGACGATGGCATGAGATTGGATGCCACAGATGCGTCCGGAAGTTTACTGCCCGCATCGACTTCGATAGCAATTTGGAATTTCAGACAGGCAATCATTCCCAAGCGGCCCCTTTGGTGCCGCAGTGGCCCAAAAACGGATGATCGGCCCCTGGATCGGGACAAATCACGAGTTATTACGCGCGCAAGGCTTCACCCGGGCGTTCGCATTTGGCTTCTGATTTTTGGCTGAGCCTCGCCCAGATTCCAGACGTGTTATCGCGCTGGAGGGGGACGAAATTCGATGGGGAAGCGGAGGTAGGCCGGTAAGTACAGCGGAGGATGATTAGATAAAGCGCGGCGTCTCGGAAATGCTCCAATCACTGCCGAGCAGAATGCGATGAGAATCGCGGTTGCCGAAAACGCACTTTGCGAAAGCCCATGGTCGGCGGCAGGAGCCCCATGCGAAACAAGCGAGGGAGCATCCACGCGAAGCGCTTTGGCTGCAGAAATCTGACTGGAAAGACCGCCGGCTGGACTATACCAGGCGAACTTGGCCTCACATGCGAACAGGAACGCCAGGACGCACAAAACCACTGCCAGTGCTGAGAGTGGGATTGGCCGGGAAGCAATGGAACGTCCTGACATAGGGGAAGTGTAACACGCGCATCGAGTTAGACCGCCGCTCTGCAGGCTACTTACACAATGCGCATCCTGCACATTTGTGGGACGACGCAACGCACGAATCGTAAGCCGCTGGCGCAGACTAAGGAGCGCAAATTCACTCTGCCGCAGCAGCCGGAGTTGGAACTCCGACTTCAATCTGAATCTCGGGCGTCGACTGTAGCGTGTTATGCACCAGGCAGTGATGCACAGAGCGCATCATGGCCTCAGTCTGTTCGGCAGTGAGCTGCACGGGGCTCTGCACATGAATGCGAAAGTTGCCCAGGCGCGCCGGCTTCAGCAGTTTTTCGGCGGTAACTGAAACTTCCACTCCCGTCTGCGTCAGGTTCCGCGTCCGCAAGTATTCTGCCGCATAAAAGGCAGCGCACGAGCCAAGCGACGCCAAAAGAAGCTCGGGCGGCGTCATGCCTTCATCGGTGCCATGATTTTCACTGGGTTGATCGCAGATGATTGTATGAGTGCGGGCTTGAACGGCGAATTTGACACCGTCCAGCTGAGAAACTTTAACTTCCATCGAAACCCTGCTTCCGACCTCGGTCAAGATTCCTTCACGGGGAAGCTTGGTTCCAGAATAGCCGAGTTTGATCGTTCACTCCAGCGCGTGGCGTGTACGGGTTCGCTTGCGGTCGCAGCCAGCATGGTGCGAATCGAATCAATCACCAGCGCAGGCTCGTCGAGATGAATCCAGTGCTCGCTTTGCGAGGCGAAGACCTGCTGCACCTCGTCGCCGATATGATCCATTTGATTTTCGCTGAGCGGTGCGGCAGTCGTGGGTGTCAGGACCGTGATCGGAATGGCGCGGATCGGTTCCGCGACGTGCATCTCCCGTACTGTGTCGGGAATTGATTGAAGGTGACTGCGGATCCCGGCGTAGAAGCCGGGCCGTGACCAATGCGCAGCCACAATCGGCCAAACCGTTTCCGGCATTTTTCTCACTTCGGTGATCACGCGGTCCAGCGCGTGCTTTCCATTCGGCACCGCGGCGCCTGCCAGATGGCTTGTCACGCGTCGCGCGCGGCAAAACAGTAGACTGACGGCCAGACGTGCAGCACCGCATTGCGTGATCGGCATGGCATATCGAATCATTTTCTTCCCGAGATCGAGCTGCCCTTGTTTGCTGGGATCGATTGGCGGCCATTCTTCGCAGCGCATCGGATCAACAAGGACCACGCCAGCAACGTCATCGGGATACAGCAGCGCAAATCGGCGCACTACCAACCCACCAAAAGAATGTCCAACCAGGATGAACGGAGGTTTGAGCCCAGCGCCATCCAGCATTTCGCGCAATTCAGCGGCGATGTTCGCGGGCGTGCGTGCCGATTGGCAGCGACTGCTCCATCCCAATCCGCCGCGGTCGTAAGAAACGGTTGTGGCAAACTTTCCCACCGATTCCTGAATGTAACGCCAGTTCAGGTGTGTTGCGCCAATTCCTGACTCGAAGACCACCGTCGGCTCTCCGGCGCCCATCTCGAAGAGGTAAAGTTCGCAGCCATCGCCCACACTCACCCATCGCCCTGAGCCCGCGTATTTCTTGCGGTCGCGGCGGCTCCCCAGATGCTGGTAGAGGGTCCCTGCCAGAATGAGAACAACTGCTGACGACGCGATCCAGAGGGCGATGACCATTGTTCTCCTAGAAGTGCGTGAGTTGAGTTGGGGAAAAATCGTTGAGCGTGAGATTAGCCTTGGGGGAACCGTGATCAATGATAAGCAACGTAGAGCCTGCCTGGCCACGCGTTTTCATCTCAATCTGGTGCGCCGACCAAAGGCCGCTTTCGCGCCGCAGCCCGAAGGACGTGAATTCTTTCACTGTGCCAGAATCTTTCACGGTCTTCTCCACATAAACCGGATACACGATCGTGCGGTCAAACCAGGTTTTCACTTCCGCATAATGCGTTCTGTCGGTCGGCCCCGGTGTGCTCTTGACCACAACGCAATCGCGCGCGCCGAACTTGGTCTCCTGCACGAATGCCTGGCCCGGCCAGAAGATCTCGTCTTCAAGGAAGTCTTCGTAGCTGAACTCCGAGCCGAGCGGGCCCTCGCTCCATTTGTCGAAGGGAAGCACAGCCGGGGCCTTGTCTCCCGGGTGCGCGATCCAGATTTCATTTTGTCCGTTGGGGCGCATCTCGATCAATGCGTGCGTTGCAACGCCGGCCGTCGCGCCGCCTTTCGACCCACTGCCGAGCTCGGCCCTGATACGCAGCACTCCCGCGAACCAATGGCCTTTGATCGTGAGGGGATAACTGATACGATTGCCGCTCGGCTGCACCCAGACCAGGTGCCCGGTAGCGCTGAAATCGGCTGCCTCAATTCGCTGGCGCGAGGTCGCGACGATCGAATGAATATCGGCTGTTTGTGCTGAAAGTATGGGCGCCAGCAGAGCCAGCCCGATCAGGCGCAACGGCTTCATGCTTCAATCCTTCCGTCGCGGATGCGTATGTGGCGCGGTGCGCTTTGCGCGATTTCATTTTCATGCGTCACGATCACCAGTGTCATGCCGCGCTGCTGCTGAATTCCGCGCAAGATTTCCATGATGTGCGCCGAGTTTACGCTATCGAGATTCCCCGTCGGCTCATCGGCCAGCAGGATCGTGGGGTCGTTGGCAAGTGCGCGCGCAATGGCAACCCGTTGCCGCTCGCCCGCTGAAAGCTCGCTTGGGTAATGACGCATGCGATCTTTCAGTCCCATCTCTTCAAGCAGAGTTGCGGCGCGTTCTGCGCGGTGGTTGCTCTTCTTGTTCAGCGCCAGCATCGCCACCTGCACATTCTCTACGGCGCGCAGTGTGGGCAGCAAATGGAATGCCTGGAAGATGAACCCCACCTGCCGGGAACGGTAGCGGTCGAGATCGACAGCTGTTCCCAGCGCCGATCCGCGAAACAAGACTTCACCTTGCGACGGCGTGTCGAGGCCGCCCAGCATATGCAGCAGCGTGGATTTGCCGCTGCCGCTTGGCCCGCTGATGGCGACGTACTCACCGGCATCCACCGTTGTATCGACGCCTCGCAGCGCCTGCACGCGGCCATCGTCGTAGGTTTTCATCAGCCCACGCACTTCAAGAATCGGACCGTTGACCGGGCTACTCATAGCGCAGCGCCTCCACTGGGGAAAGATGCGCTCCACGCCATGCGGGGTAAGCTCCGGCGGTGATTCCTGAAGCGATGGAAATCAAAAGTGCTTCGAGCAAATGAAGCGGCGAGACCGATGCTGAAACAACACTCGCTGTCTGCGGCAGCGCCGCCAGCACGCGCAACGCGCCCCAGCCGGCTGCAATGCCGAGAAATCCCCCAACCAGTCCAAGGACCATCGCTTCTGTCAGGATCAACAGGATGACATGGCGGCCTTTCCAGCCCAGTGCGCGCAGAACACCAATCTCCCGCGTGCGCTCGAAGACCGACATCGCCATGGTGTTCGCAATACCGAGAATTCCAATGAAAAGCGCAATTGACGACGTTCCCCACGCCACCGAATGGGCCAGCGAAACAAGCCCATTATTGGCTGCGCGGTCGGCTGCAGGATCGGCGTGCACGCCGGGTACCGCGGCTTCAATTTCCTTTCCTGCTCGCTTGATGTAGTCGTCGTACGATACACCCGCGGGCACGGGACGAAGCTTCACGTGGAAGGCCGTCACTTTGCCGGCCATGCTCGAAATGTCCTGCATCTGATCGAGGGGCATAATCACGGCGCCGTTCTCAAGAGCTGTGCCACCGTGAAAAATGCCAACCACGGTAAAGACGGTGCCTTGTATGGTCAGTGTATCGCCGGGGCTCTTCTTCAGGTCGTCGGCCAGCAAATTGCCCAGGATCACCTGCGGTTGACCGTCCACGAACCGATGGCCTGCGCGAAAGGTGAGGGAATCGATCTCATACGACGTGCCCTGCCACCCATAAACCAATGCGTTCACATCGGGTGTAATGTCGATGAGATTAAAGATCATCGGGGCGACGCGATCCACGTCGGGAACGGCCCGAATCTTGGCTCCGAGCGATTCGTAGAGAGACGTGTTGATGAAGTTTGGTTCAACCACTGCGATGTCGGTGCCGGCATTGGTATAGAGCCGCAACCATTCGTGCTCGAAGGCCCGGGAGAAGCCAACTAATGCGACGAATGCGCCGATTCCCATTGTGATGCCGGCCAGTGTAAGTAATGTTCTCAGGCGTCTCCGCCAGAGATTCCTCCATGCGAATCCCGTGAACGAAAGTTGTGCAGCCATGCCTGTGGGACTGTCCTCGTTTGCGGATCTACGGGAGGGTCTTGGTGCTCAAGTTTATCGGGCGGAAGTGTTTCTGTCCATCCGGGAAATTGCGCTCGATCGCATGACAGGTATTGTCATTGCCAATGAGTCGCATGAAGCGCTGTTTGCGCTTCAGGACGATGGACTTTTTCATTTGCGGTTGGAGCGGCGCAGCCGAGGAGGGGAACGGTGCACTGCTCACCGGACTCGCCGAGCGCTTACGGCCGAGAGCCGTGAGCCGGGCCGCAAGAACACAAGTTCGCTTCGGCCCGCCCACCGCAGGCGTCGAACTTGACTGAATCAGGTTCGTTTTTATCTCGGTCTGGGCGCTTTGAACCGCGCGCAGTTTGTGTGCCGCTTGGTGCTAGCGTTCGCGCTGTCTTGCTCCGCCGCCTGATCCCTTGCGCGATGTGTAGCAATCGCGGCAATAGACGGGACGGTCGCCTCGCGGCTCAAACGGAACGGTTGTTGGCTGTCCGCAACCCGAACAAATCACAGGTGTTCCCTGTGAAGGAGCTGAACGGTAGCCGGATCCCCCTTGATCGTTTTTCTTTGCCATACGGCAAGGCTTGCAACGCTTTGGAGTCGAGTATCCGCGTTCCTGAAAGAACGCCTGATCAGCAGCGGTGAAGGTGAATTCTTTCCCGCAGTCGCTGCAGGTGATTTGCATGTCGCCGGCCATAGTTCTCCCTTAGTTCTCCTTGTTTCGGAATTGTACAGCCCAATTGCTGATTTAATGCAAGGATTCTTTTGCAGGATCAAAACTTAACCGACCTGGAGACCCCATCCCTCCGGTAGTGTTGCAAACCGTTTCAGCGTTTCAACGCGTACTGTCGAACGGGATCAAGTCGTGGCCGATGGGGGCCATCGCCTATAGTTTCATCTCAGGAGTCAGATCCACTGTTCCCGGGCGAATGAGGGACGCAGGTGCACGGCGCAATGCAAACCAAGTCCAACCCGGAGTTTGACGCAGACTGTATCCGGCGCATTCTGGCCGGAGAGAAGCATCTGTTTCACGATCTGATTCGTCCCTGCGAAAAACCTGTCTACTTCATGCTGCTCTCCTTGCTGCGCAACGAAGCCGACGCTGAAGAAGCCGCGCAGGAGACGGCAATCAAGGTCTATCGCAACCTGCATCTCTTTCGCGGCGAGTCGCAATTTCGCACCTGGGTGCTCTCGATTGCCAGGAACGAGGGTCTTTTGCGGTTGCGCAAGGTGGAAAACCGTCGCGAAGACTCCCTGGATGCGATGACCGAGGACGCCGGTGACTTTACGCCTGCAGTTTTAACCAGTTGGCGCGAGGTGCCTGCCGAGGCGCTGGAACGGCAGGAGGTCCGCGCCCTGCTGCGTCAGGCTATCGACGGCTTGCCTGCGATTTACCGTAACGTCATGCTGTTACGAGATATCGAAGAGATGGACGTGCGTCAAACCTCGGCCGCTTTGGGGATCTCGGAATCGGCCGTGAAAGTTCGACTGCATCGGGCGCGAGCCTTGATGCAGCGGGCGCTGGCTCCGCGTTTGAAAGGGTTTGCCCCCCAAAAGAGCAAGCTGTTTGGGTGGCTGTGATGAGGATCGACTGCAAACACGTCTGGGAATACATCTCCGCTTATATCGACGGGGATGTGGACGCCGCCCTGCGCGCCGAAATCGACGATCATCTGGAGACCTGCGAGATTTGCTCGGCGGTTCTCGACTCCACGCGCAATGTGGTTGTTCTCGTCGCCGACGACCGGGTGTTTGAGCTGCCCGCAGGATTGAGTGAGCGCCTGCACGCGCGTCTCGACAGAGAATTTGCTTCGGATGGAGATTCGGCAGCTCCATGAGCCGGCGAATGCCAGTGCGGTCAACTGGTTACGTACTTCTTTGAGTCACTGCTGCCGGGGCCGGCGGTGCGCGGTGAAGGATGGCATGAGTCCAGACCTCAGCTGCCACCAGCACCAGCGTCAGAACGGCCATCGCCACCTGCAGGCGTTCTGAAAGGCGCTGCTTTTTCGACAATTCCCGGCGGCGCCACTGGGCCTCAGGCCGGTTACGTTGCCTGTGTATCCACGCGAGCATGAGCAGATTCACCACCGCCCCGGCGACGGCAATTGCCAGCATGGGGATGCGCACCGAATCCCGGTGAATGGGCACCAGCGGAGCGGCAATGCTGCCGGCGGCCAGCGCTGCCAGGCCAATTCCGACGCGAATGCTGTTGACTGTGAAGACAGCCGTGCACAGGCTTTGCAGCAGCGCCATCGTCACGCTTGCGCCGGACACAATGCCCATCCCCTTCGAATTCTCCAATTAGCCCCCCGATTGAGCACGCGAACCTGATAATCTCGCAGGCAGCCACAGGCTATCGCATCCGGTCATGCCCGCCCAAACCGGATTCAAGCGGCAACTTTTAGGGCCTGCCAAAGTTAACCTTTCTTTATATTCATCGCACGTTCGCAAAATTGCCTGTAACCATTTTTTCCCTTGGCCACTCCAAGAGTTCGTACGAAGAAGTTTGCAGGATGGGCAGCTGCCCGGCCTGCACCCCTCAACCGCGGATCCCTTCCGCCCAACCCACGCCAAACGAGGTCAAGAACAATGAAAAATCAGCTGAATGCTCTGCTCCTTACTGCTGCGCTCGCGGGTCTCTCGGGTGGAACCGCAGTTGCCGCCCACGCGCAAACCAACCCTCAATCCACCTCCGCGAAGTTCGCCAAAGCGGGCCTTCGCTACTCGGGAATTGATCAGAAAGCCCCCAAGCATTCCTGTAAAGGCAAGAACGACTGTAAAGGCCAGGGTGGTTGCAAGAGCAGCGACAACGGCTGCAAAGGCAAGAACAGCTGCAAGGGCAAAGGCGGCTGCGCCACCGACGGCTCAAACATGCCAAAGTCGCATTTCGCTTAGTGCGCATAGGGGACCGGCGCAATCGACTTCCCTCATCGCAGGTTTCCGGTCCCCAAAAACTCTTGTCGTTCCGCCACCCTCCATTCGCCGCTCCCTGACCACGTTGACTACTTGTCACCGTGGCTGCTGAGAACTGCGAACTAAGAACTGTGAACTGCTTTTATGCCCGGCAATCGATTCAATGCGTTTCAGGACCACGGCGTCGGAATCGGACTCCGCATTCCGCACTATGACCACATCTTTTCGCGCAAGCCCGTGGTCGATTGGTTCGAAATCATCTCAGAGAACTTCATGATTGACGCCGGCCGTCCACTGGCCGTGCTCGATCAGGTCCTCGAACGCTATCGCGTGGTGCAGCACGGCGTCTCCATGTACTTCGGCTCCGTGACTGAGCCCGATCCGGAGCACCTGCGCCGCTTGAAACAGCTCGTGCGCCGCACGAAAACTCCGTGGCTGAGCGATCATCTCTGCTGGGGCAGTGTCGACGGCACGTACACGCACGACCTGCTTCCCCTGCCCTACACGTGGGAAGCGGTCCATCGCACCGTGGAGCGCGTGCGCAAGGTCCAGGACTTTCTCGAGATTCCCCTCGCCGTCGAAAACGTCAGCTCCTACGCGGAATTCACGGGATCGGAGATGACGGAATGGGAGTTTGTCACCGAAGTTGCCGAGCGCGCCGACTGCGGCCTGCTCCTCGATGTGAACAACATCTATGTCTCCTCGATGAACCACGAGTTCAATCCGTTCGATTACGTTAATGCCGTGCCCGCACACCGCGTCGCGCAGATTCACATTGCCGGACACTCAAAGTATGAGAAATACATTCTCGATACGCACGACCACCCGGTAATCGATCCCGTCTGGAACCTCTACGCCCGGGCGATTGAACGCTGCGGCCCGACGCCGACGCTGCTTGAATGGGACGACCGCATCCCGACATTCGATGAAGTCCACGCCGAGGCAAAGAAGGCTGAGCGTTATCTGCACGATCACGCGGCGCAGGCCGCAGAGGCGGCCCGATGAGCCCGCAGCCGACAGCGCAAGCTCCGATGGACCTGCTCACCCTGCAGCGCGAGATGGCCGCCGCCGTGACGCAACCGCTCACACGCGACGAAGGAATGCGCACCCGGACGGCCGATGGCCGTCCCATGACCGCCGTCGCCGAATCATTCATCGCGCCGAACAGCCGGCTGACCGCCTTTGAGCGTCTCGAAATCTACAACCGCCAGTATTGGTTTCGCGTTCTTGGTGCGCTACGGGAGGATTATCCCGCGGTGCGCGCTGTGGTCGGCCCCACGCGATTCGAAGCGATCTCGATCGCGTATCTCACCGCGCATCCGAGCCGTTCCTTCACGCTCCGCAACCTCGGATCGCACTTGCCGGACTGGCTTGCCGCCCATCCTCAGCAGGCGGGCCGCCGCCATCGTCTCGCCGTGGATGTTGCTCGCATCGAATGGGCATTTGTTGAAGCCTTCGATTCCGCCGAGCGCGAGCCGTTGACAATCGGCCAGATTGCGGTGCTCGACGGGGAATCGCGGCTCGCACTGCAGCCGCACCTGCAACTTCTCGCGTTGTCTTTCCCTGTAGACAATCTCGTTCTCGAACTGCACAAGCAGCAGAAGCGTCAGGCCAGCGAGGCCGGCATCGAGCGCGAAGAAGAGCCACAAAATCCGGCAAAGCTGCCGCGGCTGCGCCCCCGCGCAACCTGGCTCGCTGCACATCGTGTCGACTTCAGCGTCTACTACCGCCGTCTGGAACGCGAGGAGTTTCAGATGCTCGCGGCGATTCGCCAGGGGTTAGTACTGGCCCGCGCGATCGAAGCCGGATTTGTCGATTCGCGCATCCCGCCGAAACGCCAGGCCCGCAAGGTGCAGGAGTGGTTTGGCACATGGGCTGAACTTGGTTGGATCTGCGCGCCCGAATTGGAAACCCTGATCAAATCGTGACCAAATCCTGAATCCAATCCGCACCGCATCGCGGAGATTCGCTTCGATGGTTCGTATGCGGGAATCGAAGAACATCAATCAGCGGGACCGCACCGCCCGCGCAAGGAACTCGTATGCAAAGCTTGTTGAAGTCGATCGGAAATGCCTATGCCCGTACGGCACGAGCCCTCGGTTTTCTTGAGAGTCCGCTGCTCTTCGCCATTCGCCTTTACTGGGGTTGGCAGTTTGCGCAGGATGGCTGGGGAAAGCTCACTCACCTCAGCCGCGTCGCGGGCTTTTTCTCCTCGCTCAACCTGCCTGCGCCGGCGACCACCGCGCTCTGCGTCGCCCTTGTCGAATTCGTGGGCGGCATTCTCTTCGCCGCAGGGATTGCCTCACGCCTCGTCTCGCTCGTCCTCTTTGTGAATATGACGGTAGCTTACCTCAGCGTGCCCGACGACCGTGTCAACTTTTCGCACATCCTTTCAAATCCGAGCGATTTCTACGGCGCCTCGCCCTACACGTATTGGTTTGCCGCCCTGCTGATCCTCATCCTGGGCCCCGGCCTCATCGCGATCGACAGCTTACTCGCCCGTCTCTTCTCCCCGAAACAGCCAGGCTGAGAATGACGGCCATCACATACAAGTTCTGCCAGGGTGCCCTACGATCGGTGCGAATTACCTTGCAATAAGGTACGGGCCCCATGCGCATTCTCTATGTGCTCACTTCGCTCGCAATGGGCGGAGCGGAAAAACTCACACTTGCTCTTTGCGAGCGCATGGAGCGACGTGGACACACCGTGGCCTTGCTGGTGCTGATGCCACGGATAAGTGAAGAATGGCCGGCGCCTGTGAACCTCCTTCATCTGGATATGCGACGCTCGCCGTTGAGTTTTCTTCACGGCCTGGCGCACGCTCGCCGCTTCGCCGCCGACTTCAAGCCGGACCTGATCCACAGCCACTGCTTTCATGCGAACCTTTCTGCCCGCATGCTGAAGCTGCTTTCGCACGAGGCGGCTGTGATTTCGACTGTTCATAACATTTACGAGGGCGGCAGCCTGCGTATGTTGGCTTACCGGTTAACCGATGCTCTGAGCCGCCGGACCGTCGCTGTGAGTGAGGCGGCTGCGCACCGTTTTGTACAGCTGAAGGCAGTCCCCGCTCTGAAGTGCAGTGTGATTGCAAACGGAATCGATGTTTCGCAATTCTCGCCGGACGAAGGCCGGCGCAAGGCCATGCGCGCAGAGATGGGCGCGGCTCCTGATCCTGACACAGGCTTTATCTGGCTGGCGGCGGGGCGCATTGCCCGCGCCAAAAACTATCCGAATCTGCTGCGCGCATTTGCCGCCGTGCATGCTGTCTGCAGGGAAGCCAGGCTCTGGGTTGCCGGCGATACCGCATCGACGGAATTCGGCATGCTCCAATCCCTCGCGACCAATCTGAGGCTGTGCGATTTGGTGCGCTGGCTCGGTCTGCGCCGGGACCTGCCTGCGATTCTCGACGCCGCGGATGGCTTTGTCTCTTCGTCGGCGTGGGAAGGAATGCCGCTCGCAGTGGCCGAGGCCATGGCAATGGAGAAGCCAGTTGTTGCCACCGACGTGGGCGGAGTGCGCGAATTGGCAGGCGATGCCGGCGTGATTGTCCCCTCGCGCGACGCCGAGGCGCTCGCCAAGGCCATGCTTGGCGTCATGCGGCGGAGCAGGGAAGCGCGGTGCACCCTTGGACGTGCTGCGCGTAAGCGCGTCGTGCTCCACTTTTCAATCGACGCCAACGCAAATCAATGGGAAACGCTCTACCGGGAAACTGTCGTGCAACCGGCTTCAACCTGAAGTCGACGTGCAAGCAGGCAGGAGCTGCGCGACCCGGCCTGCTGTTTACCATCCACCAACGGCCGCTTCACAGCTCCCCTAGAACGAAAAGGCCGCCATCACGAAGATGCGCCGGGACGCCGAGCCCGAGGGTGACGCGAACTGTCCACTCGCGAGGCTGGTGGACTGATCGAATCGGCTTCCAGGACCGTAAATCGCATTCGCGCCGGTGCCTGAGACCAGGGTTGGAACCACGCTTCCATTTGGAGTACCGAGGTTGATGTCGTTAAACAGGTTCAAGGCCTGAGCGCTGAAGGTAAGCGAATACTTGCGGCCGGTGTTCGACATGCCGCCACGGCCACCGCCGCCAGGTCCGCCGAATCCGCCGCCTCCGCCACGGCCACCACCACCACCGCCGGGTCCGCCGCCGAAGCCGGGGCCGCCGAAGCCGCCAGGGCCACCGCCCTGGCCGCGCTGACCTCCTGATGGGCCAGCTGCTGACTCAACCTTGGGGCCGATCCCAAAAGAACGACTGATACGCAAATTGAAGGTGACTGAGGAAGGACTGTCGCCCAGGTTCGGAGCAAGCAGCGCTTCACCGGTCTGGGGAATTGTGTCAAGGCAGCCGAAGGAGGTTTGAGCGTACTGCGCATTTCCCATGCAGTCGGTTGAACTGCCTGCGACGGATGGCCGGTCGTTGAAGAAGTTGTCACCGGTCAAATCATCATTGGTTGTAATGTTGAAAGGCCTGCCGGACTGGAAAACAAGGAACGGGTTGTACGAGATTCCCCACTTTCCGGAATAGTTGGCAAACAAGAACACCATATTCCGTCTCACGAAGCTTGAGCGGCCGTAATCCTGCTTCAGGTTGTACGAGTTTGAAGCCGTTCCGGTATCTCCGTTGGCAAAGTTAAGCGTGTAGAAACCCGTGACACTGAAGTTCGGTGAGAATCGGGCGTTGAGATTTGTGATGATCTGGTTCTGCTTGTAGACGGCCTCGGGAAAGATTTCGTCGATAGGGCCGAAGTTGGCATTGAGGCGCTGACCGGATCCAATGTTCGGGCCATAGTTGAAGGTTCCCGGCACATTCTGAAATGGATTGGAGTCTCGAGTGGCCGACTGGTGCATGCCGTAGCTGTGCAAATAAGTGAACGTCAGCGTTGACGCCTTGGTGAGTTGCCGCTCAAGGCTCACCCCCAACTGCTCGTTATAGGGCGAGTGGTAGCTGGGTATCAGTTGCTGGAACTGCTGGGTCTGCAGAGTTGGGACAGTGCCGCCATTACAAGCCGTCAACGTGGCCACGCTGATGTTGGTGAGACTGACGGGGTTGAAGCAGGTTGGATTTGTGATGACGTATTGTTGCTGACTGGGCGAGATGCTGACGTGATTCTGTTCGAGCCCCATCAGGCTGCCGATCGTAAAGCGATCGTAGAAGAAGCCGTAGCCTCCGCGGAGAACAGTCTTCGCAACGCCGCCTTTCTTATGTCCGTCGAGAGCATAAGCGAAGGCGAAGCGCGGCGCAAAGTCGCTGTGGTCCGAGACATGGTTCTGCGATTCCCAGCGCAGACCGCCGGAAAGCGTGAGGAACTTGTTCACCTTCCAGTCGTCCTGGAAGAACACGGCGGCATCGAAGACATTGCCCAGATACTTTTGGTTGCCTGTGGTGATGGCCATCTTGATGGGCAGATTCGTTGTGCCACATTCGTTCGTAACCGGGCCGCCCACCGGGCAAAATCCGGGAGTGTAGAAATTGTTCAAGGCGCCGGTGTAATCGTTCAAGTCGGCAAAGGTGAAGTCGCCGTTGAAGCCGCCGCTTGAGGTGTTCGCGTCACGGTTGTCGCGCAGCCAGGTGCCGAACTTGATTGCCTGCGTGCCCTCGGTCATCGTCGTGATGTTCTGCAACTCGAGGTGCGTGGAGCGGTCGGAGGATGACTGGGTGCCGCTGCCACCGCCGGTGAAGAAGCCGGCGACGCCGACCTGAGGCGCGGCGCTCACCGAAGTGTAGGTGGTAGGAGCGAGGCGCCACTGAAACCGCGTCTCATTCACGATGCGATCGGTGATGATCTGCGAGTCGTCCATCTGAACGGAGTGCTCCGCGATCGTGTCTCCCGTCGCCTGCGAGGGCAGCATAGTCGACTTGAAGTTACCGCTGGTGCTGCCGCTTTCGTACTGATAACGAATGGTGAGCGTGTTCTTCTGGCCCAACTGCAAATCGAGCCGCGGGCTGACTTCGATGCGCTGCGCCGGACTGTAGATTGCGCCGGTTGTGTTGATGACCGTGCCGCTTGAATTTGTCGGAATGAAGAAAGGGCCTGTGCCCGAAGTCTGGATCGGAATGCCTACGGTGTAAATACTGGCGTCGGGATTGTCGCGGCCCTCAACGCTGAGAAAATATGATGCTTTTTTGTTGAGGGCGCCGCTTACGGTGCCGTTGTATTGGATGGAGTGATAGGCCGGCGGTGGAGCAAACGGGTTCCCCGTATTCAGCGCACTGTCGTTGCCTTGCAGGAATCCCCGGCCGTGAAGCGTGTCGGTCCCCGGTTTGGTCAGAATCTCGATGCGTCCGTAGCCGATGCGGTCGAATTCTGCCGAAAACGGATTCTGGTTGATGCGGATCTCGCGGATCGCCGACTTAGGCGGCAGTGTGCCGCCGGTAAATCCGTCGATGTAGATTTGTCCGCCGTTCGGGCCCGCGGAAGGACCAGCCAGGGCAGTCAACTCATTCGATAGCTCGTCGGGATCGTCGGAGAGAGCGTCGAGGTCCGAGCCCTTCAGTACGATCGCGCTGGCATTCGAATCGGGATCGGTGCTTACTGTCGGCGCCCCCTCATCCGTGACCACGACCTGGACATCGGCGGCTTCAATCGCCATCTTGATGTCGATACTCTTGCTTTGTCCACCGGAAATCTGGATCGGAGTCGAAACGAAAGGCGCGAATCCCTGGAAGTTGGCCTGGATCACGTAGTTTCCCGCGGGCAAACCGCGCATGGAATAGGCGCCGGAGGAATCGGCCGAGATCGCCGGCCCAATCTGCTTGCCGCTCGATGCGGCGGAGATAGTGACCTGCGCCCCGGGAATCAAGGCTCCCGTCTGATCGGTAATATGCCCGTGAAGAACGCTGCTTCCCGGCGTTGCTCCGGTCGTCGCCGGCGCCGTCACAGGAGGCGCCTGCATCTGCGGCACTGCCTGTGCGGGCGTTGGCGCGTTCGGAGTTTGCGCCGCTGGCGCAGCCGCTTCGGATGCCGCCGGAGCCTGGGGTGAAGACGCCGCCTGTGCTCGTACGGCAACTCCGCCGAGAACCATGGCAAGCGAGAGAAGACAAGCAGAAACACAGTACGCTTTTGGGTACACAGCTCCCTCTTCGTTTCGCAAAGATGAAAACAGTTAAGAAAACTCGGTGCGGCTATTGGCCCGCGTCAGGCGCGCCCTGATTCAGGCTCCAGCTTGCCAGCAGGTCCTGCGCTTCGGGCGCTTCCAGCAGCGGCTCCACGCCTGCCAGCAGCTTGATCGCGTTCACGCCGGTTGAATCCTCGGTCGCCACAATCATCACCGCTTCGTTTTTTTGCAGGCTCGAAAGTTGAATCGTCTGGGCTCGCTCGAGAATGGTTTCCAGATCGCCGCCGCCTCCGCCGCTTTGGCTGAAGCTGCGTTGCCCGCCGCCTTGCCCCGTGCGCTGACCTGCGCCGGCGCCGCCCTGGTTGCCTTTCAGACGCGTGGCGATCATCGTTGCCATGCGGTCATCGAGCCGCCGTACCTGGGCATCGGCGCTCACATGCACCGTGACGGGCTTCTTCGTCGCCAGATCCTTCACGGTCACGGTGGATGCCGAGGCATCGGTCGAGATGACCGTCCCGGCGATGCTGCGGAAGCTGCCTGAAACCACTCCCTGAGCCGCAATTGAAGTGCCGTCCGCGCTCCTGGCGCCACGCACAAAGATCTGATCGCCGGGCTGAATGGCGCTGATCGGAGCCGGCTGCGCCTGGCTGAAATTGACCGAGCCCGATGCGTACCGCTTGAGTGTGGTGCTTTGCGTGGTGTTGACCGTCACCTGCTTGGTGACTGCACCGGCGCGCGTGTTGACGATGATCGAGCCGCTTGCCGCGTCGACGCTCTTCACCAGCCCGTGGACGCCTGCGGCCCACTCGGCGGCCTCAGCCTGCTGCATCTTGGTCACGTCGGCGGCCTTGATGGCAATCACCCGGGCCGCCTGCGCCGTGCCTCCGGTCGCATTGGGATCGATATTCACCAGTACGCGGTCGCCAAGGGCGAGGCTGCTGAAGTCGATGGTCTCTGCCTTGCTCAAATCTGTCTGCCCCGGCGCAACGCGCTTGAGCTGCGCGGTCGAGGGAACCTGTACATGGTTCTCGACGCCCTGGTCGGTCTTTACGGTCAGCGTATTCCCGCTGATTGCCGTGATCGAGCCCAGGTAGTGGGGCGCAGCCTGCGCGCGCAGACTCTGCGCCGCTGCCAGCAGCAATCCGAACGCTGCGAGTCCCACAGTGCACGCCGAGCGCATCTTTCGAAAACTCTTCATACGTTCCTGCTTCACCCTCCGCACGACGCCGGATGCGAGTCGAAACCCGGCTCACATTTGCTAGACGATCCAGGTCCTTAAAAGGTTGAAACAGTTTCTCACCATGTGCAAAGCCACCATAAGTTGAGTTGCTCATTGTGGTTGGAGGCAAATCAACCGATATAATCTGCCCGTGACAGCCGTCGTTTCCACCGCGCACGATGGATACTTGCTGGCCTGCGTAGCCGGCACGGTCGCGCTGCTCCTGCTTCTGGTGGGACGGCTTCGCCTGCACGCGGCCATCGGACTTTCCGTGGCCGCGTTCGCGCTGGGCATCGTCTCCGGCATCGGCCTCGAACGCGTCCCCGTCGCCTTTTCCTCCGGCGCAGGCGAGATGATGCAGCACATCGCCATCATTCTCGGGATGGGCGCGATTCTCGGCCAGCTTCTTGCGAGCTCCGGTGCGGGCACTGCGCTGGGCAGCCTGCTGGTTCACAGTTGCGGACCCAAAGGGATGCCCTGGGCCCTGCTTCTGCTCGGCATTCTCGTCGGCATGCCGGTCTTCTTCGAGGTGGGCCTGGTTCTTCTGCTGCCGATTATTGCCGAAGCGGCGCGCAGAACCGGGACCCCGCCGGTGCTTGCAGGACTTCCGGTTCTGGCAGGACTTTCGATCATGCACGGACTGCTTCCGCCGCATCCCGCGGCGCTTCTGGCCGCGACCCAATATCACGCGGATCTGGCGCACGTCATCTTCTGGGGCATGGTTGCGGGCATTCCCGCCGCCGCGCTCGCCGGACCGGTATTGCAACGAGTGTTGCTGCGGATCGACGCGCGCCGGAAAAAGCCAATGCAGGCTGCGCCAGTGAACCAGAGCGCGGAGTCTTCCGCGACGGTTCTTAGTGCGTCAGCGAGCGTCACCGAAGCTGCGGAGCGCGCCTTGCCGGAGGACGCCGCGCAGCCGCGCGCGGCTGGCGCTTTGCTTGCTCTCGTGGTCATCCTGCTTCCCGTCGCTCTCATTCTCGCCGGCGGCTGGGCGAATGCGGTCAGCGCCCCCGGCAGCCTGCTCAATCGCACGCTTCATTTCGCCGGTTCTCCCGATGTGGCGATGGTGATCGCAGTACTCGTCGCCCTGTTGGCTCTCGGCGGCAATGTGCGGGAGGAGTACCGCGTGGCCGGCGGGCTGCGCAAACTGGTGGCCGATTCCTTCGTCCCCATCGCCGGGCCGCTGGTGATTCTGGCGGCGGCGGGAGGACTGAGTGGTGTGCTGCGCGCTTCAGGCGCGGCGCAGGCTGCGGTGAACGTTGCTCTCGGCGCGCATCTGCCGCCGCTGATTCTGGCCTGGGCTCTGGCTGCCGTGGTTCGCGTCTCCATGGGCTCGGCCACTGTGGCCATGGCGGTTGCGTCCAGTATTCTCGCGCCCATGGCTGCAACCATGGGCGTGCGGCCGGAGATGCTGGTGCTGGCCACCGGCGCTGGTTCGCTCATGCTCTCGCACGTCAACGACTCCGGCTTCTGGCTGGTCAATTCATTATTCAAACTGGATGTGAAGACGACACTCGCCACCTGGTCGGTTCTGGAGACGGTGCTTTCCGTGGCGGGGCTGCTGATGACGCTGCTGCTTTCGGCGGTGAAGTGAAGCAGCCGACAGCCAACAGCAAGAAGCTGGCTGTTCGTAGCTTTTACCCATCGGCTGTTTGCTGTCCGTTGTCCGCTGTTAGCTGTCTGCTGCTTCTCACTTCCACGCGCCGAGCAGCCGCCGGATCAGAACCAGCTCGCCGAGATGGTAGGCGTTGTGATCGGCCACCAGCAGTGCCTCGCGCAGGATCGTCTGCCCGTCTCCGTGCGGAATCTTCGCGAACAGATCCGTCGACGGGTCTTCTACCAGCGCGCACATCGCTTCAAGGTCTTTGCGGAAGGCGCGCACGCTCTTGTCCCAGGCCTTTGCATCGGGAGGCGCAGCCGTCGCCGGCCAGTAGCCCTCGGGCCAGGGAAGATGCTGGTATTTCGGATTGCGCGAGAAGTCCAGGATGTCCCACTGGGCAATGCGCAGGTGCTCGAGAATCTCCCAGGGCGAATGTTCCGCACCCTTCGGCCGTTTGCCGCGCAGGTCAACGGGCAGATTCTTGATCGCCGCGTCGAAGGTGGCGTGCGCGTGGCCGCCGCGGATGAAGTTGACGATGTGCTGCCGCAGCGCCTTGTCGGGCACAGCGGTTGAAGCCTTCTTTTTCGTTGGCATCAGGTTTCCCCGTCTTGATCAGCTTGCGGTGCTTCCACTCTGCATCGCTCTCCGAAAAGATTCACCAGGACGCTGAAACGTTGCGATGAATTTTCGTTCCGCTATGCCAGCCTCAGATTCGGATCCGGATTTCGTCTCCTGCCTCGCGCCGCAAGGGTCTCGGCCGTCATGGTGCGCGTTCGGGCTTTTCTCGTTCCCCCGTTCCCTGTCTTATCCCAGCACCGCCCGCTGCGCGGCGAAGATCTCCTTGAGGCCCGCTTCCGCCAGGTCGATCAGGCCGTTCAGTTGCGCGCGCGAAAAGGATCCCTTCTCCGCCGTTGCCTGCGTCTCCACGAGGCCGCCATCGGCGGTCATCACCACGTTCATGTCCACCTCGGCCTGCGAGTCCTCCTCGTAGCAGAGGTCGAGCAGAGCCGCTCCCTCCACGATCCCCACCGACGTCGCCGCCACCAGCTGCTTCATCGGCGATTGCTTCAGCGTGCCGGCTTTCACCAGCGCCTGCATGGCCAGGGCCAGCGCGACGGCCGCGCCGGTAATCGCCGCCGTCCTGGTGCCGCCATCGGCCTGGATGACGTCGCAGTCGAGGATCACCGTCCGCTCGCCCAGCGCCTGCATGTCCACCACCGAGCGCAGGCTCCGCCCGATCAGCCGCTGGATCTCGTGCGTGCGCCCGCCGATCTTTCCCCGCTCGCTCTCCCGCGGCGTCCGCGTCACGGTCGACCGGGGCAGCATCGCATATTCGGCCGTCACCCAGCCGCGGCCGGAGTTGCGCATCCACCCGGGCACCCCCTGCTCCACGGTGGCGCAGGTCAGCACGCGCGTGTTGCCCATGGCCACCAGCACCGCACCCTCGGCGGTCTGCACATAGCCCGGGGTCAGCGTGAGCGGGCGGAGCTGGGCCGGGCCTCGCCCCCCGGGACGAATGAATGTCGCGTTTGCATACATAAGGGCATTGTAGGGGAGCGCTCCCGTATGGGAGTGACCCCCGTTCTCGTGTCCCGGAATGGAACTCTGGGACGATGCGGGTGTCAGTTCAGGAAATGCTTCCAAGCTACTGAAACAAAATGTCTTGGCCGCGTTCAGCCAGCCACCGGCTTCCCGATTTGGAACTCCGCACTGCCCAGAGGTCCCCCGTCCCTCCCCTCGCACTTTGCCCATCCCTTTTGCGATCAATCACTTATCCTCACTGTCCTGGTTTGGCACACGACGTGTAACAGAACAGGACAAGTCCGGCACCGAAACCAAATTTGGGAAGCCAGGCGAAGGTTCGGAACTACGAGCTTTGCACTGCGAACGACGAACTCTGAAAGGAAGCAGGCCATGCAGCAGATCACGAGCACCATGGAGCGTCCCGCCTTCCGCGCCACTGAGCGCACGCGCGTGGCGACGGTCGTGGAAACACTGGCAACCCTGGGCAGCCGCGGAGAAACGCTCCTCGAGGTGGCGCACGACGCTCGCAACATGGTCACTGCGCTTGGACTCTACTGCGATCTGCTCGACGAGCCCGGCGTCCTCGCCATCCCGTTTGCGCACTACGCGCAGGAACTGCGCCTGGTGGCGGCAGCAAGCCGCAGGCTGGTCGAGAAGCTGGTGGCGCTTGACGCCCGGGCGGCTCCGGCTGAAGCGCTGCCTGGCGGCCATGCCGGAACGCCTTTTCTTCCCGGTTTCGACGCCGGAACTCCGGCCGCTTCAAATCCCGGGCTGAATTCGCAGGGAAGATCCGTCTCCACAGGCCGTCCCGATCTTCTGCCGGCCATACCGGTCGCGAACCTCGCCGCCGAAGTGCTGGCCAACCGCAATCTGCTGGCGGCGCTGGCCGGGCCGGCGGTGGCACTCACGGTTGAAGCCAACGGCGGCGCCCGGCCGGTGCGGATCACCGGCGAGGACCTGACCCGCATCCTGGTCAATCTCGTCAAAAATGCCGCCGAGGCTATGCCAGCAGGAGGGAGGATTCGCATCTCGTTGCGGGAGCGTCGGGCCGGAAGCGGCACTGCCGCCACCGTGACCCTGGCCGTCGAAGATAACGGCCCCGGCATCCGCGAGGAGTCTCTCGAGAAAATCTTTGTCTCCGGCTTCACGACCCGCGCCAGCGACGGATCGGGTGCCGGCGGCTGGCCCGTGCGCCACCGCGGCCTGGGTCTGGCGATCACGCGTTCGATCGTCGAAGCGGCAGGTGGGCGCATCATCGCGTTGAATCGTGCGGCCGGAGGGGCGCGCTTCGAAATGGAGCTGCCCGTACGAAGCAGCGGTTTTCAGCCTTGATCGCGCCAGCTCTTCGGCTGCTGCCGATGGGTTAAGGCGGGACTCAACTCCCTGAGCCTGCAGATGATCTCGATTCCGGGAGTTGACTTCATCGATGAAGAACAACCCAGGCGGATCTGAGGGCGAAACCCTGACGGCGGTCATCAGCTCGGTGCCGGCTTCCGAGCAGGCAAGGTTTATCCGTCACAGCGAGGGAAATGTCATGTTGGATACAGTCGTTGCCAGAGAATCGATGGAATTTGTGACTCAGTTTGCCGAACCTCAAGTGCGGCTGCACCTGCTTGTGGTGGACGCGGACGCCGCAGTGCGTTCAGCCTGCGCCGAGATTGCCGCCGGCCTTGGCTACGCGGTCGAGAGCACCGGCGACCTGACCCAGGCCAGGAGCCTGCTGTCCGGCCAGGTGGCGGACATCGTGCTGGTCAACCTGCCGGCGGGGTCAAATCATTGCCTGGAACTGGTATCCGAGGTCAAGGCGCTTCACCCCGATATCTCTGTCATCGTGATGACCGCGACCAGCTCAGTGAGCAAGGCTGTTGAGGCGATGCGCCGCGGCGCCTGCGATTATCTGACCAAACCTTTCGCGATGGATGAGCTCTCCGCGGCGCTCGACCGCGCGGCGCAGGACCACAGGACCGACACCGCGACCCGCGTGTTGCGCGAGAGGCTGCGCCTGTCTGAGGGGCCGGGGACGATGATCGGCCGTTCACCGGCAATGGAGAAGATCTATCGCATTCTTTCCAAGGTCGCATTCAGCACCCATCCGGTGCTGATCCTGGGTGAAAGCGGCACGGGAAAAGAACTGGTGGCGCGCACGATTCATGCCTGCGGTGCGAATGCGCAGCGGCCCTTCCTGCCGGTGGATTGCGGCTCAATTGTGCCCACCCTGATGGAGAGCGAGCTCTTTGGCTATGTGAAGGGCGCCTTCACCGGGGCGATGCGTTCCAAAGACGGCCTGCTGGTCTCGGCCGAAGGCGGCACGGTTTTCCTGGATGAAATCGGAGAACTCTCTCTCGATCTGCAGGCCAAGCTGTTGCGGGCGCTTCAGGAGAAGGAAGTGCGGCCGGTGGGCGCAATCCATCGCGTTCCCATCAAGGCGCGGATCATCGCTGCCACCAATCGGGATCTGGCCGCGATGGTCGAGCAGGGAACCTTCCGTAACGACCTCTACTACCGGCTCAACGTGGTGAATCTGCGGCTGCCGTCGCTGCGCGATCGCCGCGAAGACATCCCGCTTCTCGCCGCGCACTTCCTGGACCGCATCAGCCGCGAGCGCGGAGTGAAATTCATCCTCAGCGACGAGGCGCTCAGGATCATGATGAGCCATGACTGGCCGGGCAACGTGAGGGAGCTCGAAAACGCGATGCAGCATGGCAGCACGTTCAGCACCGGAGGCGTGATCCATCTGGGCGATCTGACCACGCTGTTGAAGAATCGCGGTGCCCAGGCGCAGCAGGCTGCCGCCGAATCGGGGGATGGCTCCGGGGCCGGCCACGATGCCAACGTGAAGTCCCTTCAGGAACTGGAGCGCGAGGCCATCCTCGCCGCCATTCGCACCCTCAAAGGCGACAAGCTGCAGGCCGCGCGCATGCTGGGCATCGGCAAGACGACTCTTTACCGCAAGCTGAAAGAGTACGGCATCGCCGATCCGTTGCACGAAGAGTGAAAAAGCAGGGAATAGGGAATGGAAGAGCCCTGCTTCAGCCCTCCGCCGCAGTCTCCCGCCGGCGTGCTGCGCTGCCCGTCAACTCATCAAGAAGCACGATTCACGAACCGTTGACCACCCACCACGGAGAACCGGGAACTTAGAACTGAGGTATTGACATGAGCATCCTCCTAGTTACAGGAATTGAAGGCGCGCCGAGCCTTGCAGCCTTCGTGGAAACGCAGCTTGGCATCGATGTGGAAGTGGCCGCGGGACGCAAGGCCGCATTGACTGCCCTGCGCGGCAAGGAATATGCCGCGGTCGTGCTCGACGAGACCCTTGCCGAATGCGATCCAGCCGCCGCAGAGCGCATCTGTGAGGGGTCCGGCCCGGCCATTCCCCTGCAGATCAACTTTGCTCTCTCGGGCGCATCGCGCCTGACGCGCGAGATCCGCGCGGCTCTGCACCGCCGCGAACGGGAACAGTTGCTGGCCCGCAGGGCCGCATCCGCTGCCATCGAGGCAGAGTTGCGAGGAACGGTTGCCGGCCTGCTTCTGCAATCCCAATTGGCGCTTGATGGAGGTGAAGTCCAGGGCCCGGCCGCCGAACGGTTGCGCGTGGTCGCCGACCTCGCCGCCGATCTTTGCCGGCGGCTCAGCGGGCCGCTTGAAGTGCATACGGCTTCGCGCAGCAGGCCGGTTGCGCCTCCAGCCGGGAAATATGCGTCAGGCGTTCGTGCCTGACGCGCCCGGTTTCTTCCGGCATCCTGCTCCGCCTGCGCCCATGGTGTTGCCAACGGTCATCCCGCATCGAATACCCTAGAGTTCTGAGGGCACAAATGACCCAGATCCGGCAGGAAGATTTCATCTCGAGCGTTGCAGGCGCGCTGCAGTACATCAGCTACTACCACCCGGTGGACTTCATCACCTCGCTGGCCAAAGCCTACGAGCGCGAGCAATCGCCGGCGGCGCGCGACGCCATGGCGCAGATTCTCATCAACAGCCGCATGTGTGCCGAGGGCCACCGGCCCATCTGCCAGGACACCGGCATCGTGAACGCCTTCATCAAGCTGGGCATGGACGTACGCTTCACGCCTGCCGCGGGCGGCCCTTTGGTCAGCCTGCAGGAGATGGTTGATGCGGGCGTGCGCCGCGCCTATCTCGACCCCGACAATAAATTGCGAGCCTCGGTCCTCGCCGATCCCGCAGGCAAGCGCAAAAACACCAGAGACAATACTCCTGCCGTCGTCACCGTCGAACTGGTCCCCGGCAACACGGTCGAAGTCACTGTCGCCGCCAAGGGCGGGGGATCGGAAGCCAAGTCGAAGTTCGTCATGCTCAACCCATCGGATTCGGTTGTCGACTGGGTGCTCAAAACAGTTCCCACCATGGGCGCCGGCTGGTGCCCGCCCGGCATTCTCGGCATCGGCATCGGCGGCACGGCCGAAAAGGCAATGCTGATGGCCAAGCAATCGCTCATGGATCCGATTGACATCCAGGACCTGAAGGCCCGCGGCCCCAAAACCCGCGCCGAGGAGCTGCGCCTCGAGCTCTACGACAAGGTGAACCGGCTGGGCATCGGTGCGCAGGGCCTTGGCGGGCTGACCACGGTTCTTGACGTCAAGGTGCTGGACGCTCCTGCGCACGCCGCCAATCTTCCCGTCGCCATGATTCCCCAATGCGCCGCTGACCGGCACGCGCACATCGTGCTCGACGGATCGGGACCCGCATTTCTCGATCCGCCTTCGCTCGATGCCTGGCCCCAGCTCACCTACGACCCGCAGGGCGCGCGCCGCGTCAATCTTGACACCGTCACGCGCGCCGAAGTTGCTTCATGGAAGCCGGGCGAGGTGCTGCTGCTGAACGGAAAGCTGCTCACCGGCCGCGACGCTGCGCATAAGCGCATGACCGACCTGCTCAACCGCGGCGAAAAGCTTCCCGTCGACTTCAGCAACCGCTTTATCTATTACGTGGGGCCCGTCGATCCAGTGCGCAACGAAGTGGTCGGACCCGCCGGCCCCACCACGGCCACGCGCATGGACGGATTCACGCGCCAGATGCTTGCTGAAACCGGCTTGCTCGGCATGGTGGGCAAAGCCGAACGCGGCCCGGAGGCGATCGATGCGATCCGCGAGTTCGGCGCCGTCTATCTCATGGCTGTCGGCGGCGCCGCCTATCTCGTCTCGAAGGCAATTCGCAGTTCGAAGCTGCTGGCCTTCGAAGACCTCGGCATGGAAGCGATCTATGAGTTCGAGGTCCGGGACATGCCGGTGACCGTTGCCGTCGATGCCCGCGGAGTGAGCGTGCACCAGACGGGCCCGGCCGAGTGGCAGCAGCGAATTGCCGGCATCCCGATCCTGCAGTGAGGCAGGGAGCAGGGAATGAGGGAACAAGAGGGTAGGGAGCGGCCAGCAGGGGGTAGAAATCCGCGATGTTTGAAGTCATACTCAAACGCTTCGACCACCCCGACGAGGTGCGTACCTTCGAAAAGGGCAGATTCGAGCTGGTCCACATCGGCGGCATGACCATCGGCCGCGCCACCTACGAGCCAGGCTGGAAGTGGTCGGAACACGTGGGCCGGGCTCTCGGCAAGAAGAGCTGCGACGTGGAGCACGTCGGCCTTGTCATTGCAGGCTGCGCCACTGCCGCAATGGACGATGGGCGCATCGTGGAGATGAAGGCCGGCGATATCTTCTACATCGAGCCGGGCCACGACAGCTGGGTGGTCGGCCATGAGCCGTACGTCTCGCTGCACCTGCTTGGCGCAGGCGACTACGCCTCCCACAAATAAAGCTTGTTCGCAGTGCGGGGACTTTTTCGAGTCCACGCCGAGGCAGCCTCGGCCCGTGAATCCAATCGGCGCGGTCTCCGGATGGACGGTTTTCGCGTCCCTGCGATGTGCTCGAACCGGCTCCAATCTACCTTTTAGAAAAAGTTTGAGCGATCCAATGAGAGATCAAGAAGCGAGAACCGGAACAATTATTGTTATTCCTATAGACCTTCTATAGGTCGAGGGATTAGACTCATATCGCCAATCGATAGGAAGGAACCGATGACTGCAAAACAGGCGAATGTGCTGCAGGGCACACTCGATCTTCTGGTGCTGAAGGCGCTGGGGCCGGGCGAACTGCACGGGCTGGGTATCTCTCGCCGTATTGAGCAAATCACGCGCGGTACGTTTCAAGTAAAGCCCGGCTCTCTTTTTCCGGCGCTTCATCGCATGGAAGAGGCGGGATGGCTGAGCTCGTTCTGGGGCGAGAGCGAAACCAACCGGCGCGCGAAGTTCTACCGGCTGTCCAGGGCGGGGAAGCGCCAGCTTGAAGTGGAAACCGATCAATGGACGACAGTGGCTGTTGCCATGACTCATGCGTTGAAAGCCACATAAGGAAAGAGCCATGGCACTCTGGCCTCGCCTCAAGAGTAGCTTGCGAAATCTCCTTCTGGAGCCTCGCGCCCAAAGCCGATGCGAAGAGGACCCGCTTGAGGAGGAGCTTCGCGCATACGTGGAGATGGTCGCGGACGTGCGGATCGCGGCCGGTATGTCCGCGGCCGAAGCCCGGCGCACTGTCCTGGCAGAGTTCGGCGGGATCCAGCAGGTGAAGCAGGCGGTGCGGGATCAGCGCGCCGGGGCGGCGGTGGAGTTGTTCTGGCAGGATGTGCGCTTCGGCATGCGCCAGCTACGGCGCAATCCCGGCTTCACCATTGCCGCCGTTTCCGCGCTGGCTCTTGGCATCGGAGCCAATACCGCCATCTTCTCTGTCGTGAATACGGTTCTTCTCAAGCCGCTCACCTATCCCAACGCAGATCGCATGGTCGATTT
Source organism: uncultured Acidobacteriaceae bacterium (assembly GCA_963834565.1). GTDB lineage: Bacteria > Acidobacteriota > Terriglobia > Terriglobales > Acidobacteriaceae > Telmatobacter. Next base: position 269,448 of record CAWICF010000002.1, read on the forward strand.
TTTGAGGCCCTCGTCGCTTCTGGCCGACAACCTTCATAACGTCGCGGAATTTCACTTCTTCCAGCGGCAGACGGCGATATTTAAAGAGGTCGTTGCATTCGACAGTGCCGGTCCCGGCTTCAACCTGACTGCCGGCCGCCCCGAGCAACTACACGGGATTCATGTCACGGAGGGCTACTTCCGCGTCTACGGCGCGCCCATTCTGATGGGGCGCACATTCACGCCGCAGGAAGACGCGCCCAACGGCGGCAAAGTCGTTGTACTTAGCTACGGTCTGTGGCAGCGCCGATTCGGCGGCGACCCGGCGATCGTGGGCAAGTCACTTTCACTCGGCAATGAGTCGTACACCGTCGTTGGTGTTATCGGTAAAGATTTCGTTGCCGACCCGCAGGCGGACCTCTGGCTGCCGTTTCAGTTTGCGCCCAATAGCCGCGACATGAACCATTTCTTTTACGTGACCGGGCTGCTGCAACCGGGCATCACGGAGGCCCAGGCCAACGCCCAATTACAGGCTGCGAGCCCCGAGTATCAGCGCGAGTACCCAAACGCGATGGAGCCCTCCTTCAACATCGGAGCGTTGCGCGACAGCATCATCGGCGATGCGCGGAATTCACTGCTGATGATGCTGGGCGCCGTTGCATTGGTGCTGCTGATCGCTTGCGCCAACGTCGCCAATCTGCAGCTGGCGCGCGCCACGGTCCGCAAGCGAGAGTTTGCCGTCCGCTCGGCGCTGGGCGCAGGCCGCGCGCGCATCGCGCGCCAGTTGCTGACAGAAAGCGTGATGCTCTCGCTCGCCGGCGGCATTCTCGGAACGTTTCTTGGCGTCTTCGGAATGCGCGCACTGCTGGCCATCAGTCCAGCGGGCCTGCCTCGCATTGGCGAGGGCGGCTCGGCGATCAGCGTCGATTGGCATGTGCTTGGCTTCACGGTGGCCGTATCACTGCTCACCGGCATTCTCTTCGGGCTTTTCCCGGCCTTCAACGCATCGCGCTCTGACCTGAACTCTGCGCTCAAGGAGAGTGGCAAAAGTTCCAGCGCTGGATCGCGCGAAGGAAATGCCCGCTCGCTGCTGGTCATTAGTGAAATCTCGCTCGCCCTGGTGTTGCTCATCGGCTCGGCGCTTCTCATCCGAACGTTCGTCGCTCTGCGCACGGTCGATTCCGGCTTCGACGGTCAGAACGTTGTCACGCTGGAGATGTCGCTCAATGGCCCGCGCTACCAGACCGCGGCCAGCGTGAGCGAGCTCGTGAAAAGTGGCCGTGAGCGCCTCAGTTCGGTCGCCGGTGTCGAGCAGGCGGCAGCCGCCTATTGGTTACCCAACGATGTTGAAGATGCCACGTGGTTCCAGATCGTGGAGCGCCCCATCAAAGACCATCCGAATCGAAGCAAGTGGATGAGCATTTCACCGGGTTACCTGAGCCTCTTCAGAGTTCCCGTTCTGCGCGGGCGCGACTTCACTGAGAACGACATCGCCGGCGCGCCCCGCGTCGCTCTCGTTAACGTAGCCTTCGCCAGGCAATTCTTTCCCAATCAGGATCCCATCGGGCAGCACCTAAGGCACGGCATGGGAGTGGATACGATCGTAGGCATCGTCGCTGACTTCCATGACAATGGTCTGGCAAATTCTGCCGTTCCGGTGGAGTTGGTTCCCATTGCCCAGGTCCCTGATTTCTATACCGCCGCGTACTCCGATATCCAACCGCTCTTCTGGCTGGTGCGGACCCGTGACGACCCGTACCCATACATTCCCGCCATCACCGAGCAATTGCGCATCGCGAGCGCCGGATTCCCGGTGGCCCACATTCGCACGATGGATGAGGTGATGGGAGGCTCCACGGCGCGGCAACGATTCAACATGCTGTTGCTAGCCATCTTCGGCGCGGTGGCGCTGCTGCTCGCCGCCATCGGCATCTATGGCTTGATGGCCTACTCCGTCGCACAGCGCACACAGGAGATGGGCATCCGCATGGCGCTCGGCGCGGACCGCGAAAGGATACGGAAACTCGTAGTGTGGCAGGGTATGCGGCTCGCACTCACCGGCATTCTTGCGGGCGTCGCTGCATCGTTCGGTCTTACACGCCTTCTGTCCACGCTTCTCTTCGGCGTGAGGCCGTGGGATCCAGCCGTGTTTGTGCTGGCGCCGTTCATCCTCGCTGCAATTGCGTTGCTGGCCGTGTGGCTGCCTGCCGCACGCGCATCGAACGTCGACCCCATGAAAGCGTTGCGCGCGGAGTGATTCAAAAAACAGCCGGGCACCACGATCCGAGGTTGAAATGGCTGGATCTCTCTGTGGAATCGGCGAAATCTCATCCTTGCGACTTGCGATGAGGTTGTCGGCCTAACAATCGTTGCGTATACTTCCTCCTTCGCGCATTCACTGCGCTGTCCCCCGAAGAAATCTCAAAGCAAAGGAAGAAGGAGGTCGATCGATGAGATTCATGACGACGTGGTCGGTGCGTCCGGGCACAACCAAGGAGGCTGTGGCGCGGTTTCTCGCCGGGCAGGGAACTCCGCCGCCGGGGGTGAAGATGCTGGGGCGGTGGCACAAAGCAGATCTGAGCGGAGGGTTCACGCTGACGGAATCAGACAACCCGACCGCGGTCTATGAATCCGCGGCGGTCTGGATCGATGTGTTGGAGATTCACGGCAGCGTGGTGGTCGAGGACGCAGAGGCAGGGCCGATTCTGGCGAAGGTGTTCAAATAAACTGCTACCCGCCGGCAAAGTGGCCGGCGGAGCAGTTCTTCATGGAAAAGTACTTCGATCAGCTAACTCGCTAAGCCGCGGGACTCGTCAGGTAGCCCATGCCCGTCAGCATGCCGCGCATGTAGGCGAAGCTCTCGATGACCCCGGGCATGGGATCGTCGGCATGAATTTCGTACTCCAGATCGACGTAGCCCTGATACTTGATCTTGATGAGCGCCGTGAAGATCTCGCGGAAGGGAAGAATCCCCTCGCCGACCGGGACCTGGCTTTCTTTGCTTGTGAAGCTGGTCAGGTCTTTCACGTGCATGTCGTAGAGCCGCGGCCCAGCCGCATGAATCGACTCGACGAGGTTTGCGCCCGCGCGCGCCGCATGGCCGATATCGATGCAGCATCCGATGCGCGGATCCATGTCCTTTACGATCTTCAGCACATCGAAGGGCGAGTGATAGATCTTGTCCTCGGGTCCGTGGTTGTGAATTGCCAGCCGGATATCGTATTCGCGCACAAACTTTTCGATCCGCGGCAATGTTGCCGGCGCGGGATCGCCGGCGACGATCACGTTAATGCCCGCGCGCTTGCAGTATTCGAACTTGGCGCGGATATCGTCGTCCTCATCCTTTGGAAAGTAGATCGTTCCCGCCGCGTGCAGCTTGATGCCCGCGGCCGCATAGTCGTCCAGCGCCTGCTTCTCGGCAACCGGATCCATTGGCAGGTGATCTTTCACATCTTTGCAGTTCAGGTCAGTGAGATGAAGCTGCTTCATGAAGCCGATCAACTGCGCGCGGTCAAAGTTGCGAAACGTATAGCTGGCCAGGCCGAGTTTAATGGGACATGGCTTGCCTGTTTCAGGAATTGCTTCGGCAATAGCTGGAGGAACGCTGGAAACTGCGCACGCCGTAGCGAGCGCACCCGATTGAAGAAAAGTACGGCGAGAAAAATCCTTCACAAAAAACCCCTTCCGAGAACCCGCACCATTCTACAGAAAGCAGGGACTAGGGACTAGGGACTTAGGGACTGGGTACGTAGGGACTGTGGGATGAATGAACAGAGAACAGGCTCGGCGACCTGTGAACTACGAACTGTGAACTGTTCTTACTGTTTCCCCCACCGGACCACCATTCCGCCCGTGAATCCTCGGCTGGCTTGAAGCGTCGACCCGAAACCAGTAAAGAAATACTCAGGCGCGAGCTTGAAGCTGACAGCCGGCGAGAGATTGTATTCGCCGATGACACTCACGCTGGCCGCATAGGTGTTGCCGTTGGGATAGAGGCCAATTTCAGTTGGGGTAGCGGTGCTGACGTCGCCGCCAAAGTTGCCATACGCCCATCCGCCCAGCACGCGGCCAGAGACGGCGAACCGGGGTTGCAGATAAAAGCGATAAATGGGACCGCCGAGCACGTTGTACATGCTGATCTCGGGCCGGGTGAAAGCGCCCTGACTGTATTGGTTCACGCCGACAAACGCGTATCCGTAGTATCCGCGGCCGTCGAGCGTGTAGCCGAGCCGCTCGCTGTGGAACCGGGTCGCGCTAACGTCCCATGCGTAGTAAGTGAGTCGCTGAAGGTTAGGACCAGGCTGGAATCGCAGATAGCCCGTGCCCCCATCAAGCTCCCACTTGTGGTCGTAGGCGTCGTGGATGGCGGTGGCACGGCGCTGCGCACGGCGCTGGCCGATGCGCTGCTGCACGCTGAGCTGTCCCGCTGTCTCAGCGGCAGATTGCTGCGCCTGCCCTGCTGCTGAACTGGAAGAGCCTTGCGTCTGATCCTGCGCGGGATTCGCTGAGGTGCTGTCGGGAGCTTGGGCCAGAACGTTGGGGACTGCCGGCAGAGCGATGGCCAGCAAAAGTGCAAAAGGGCGAAATAAGTGCATCGGGTTCGAAATTCCTCCACGGGAGTACGGAAGCACTTCATGCGGCCGTCCGGGAACAGGTTTCGCTCCGCGGGGGCCCGGCCTCGTCAGGGACTCGTAAAAGCGCTCCCCCCATTTGGTATTAAAACACCTGGAGGGAGCCTTGCGCGAAGCCCCAGCGGTTGCATGTGCGTTCAGTGGCTCAAGTTGGACGCTCCACAGCTCAAAGAAGCACTGCGCCAGCCTAAACAATTGCCTGCAAATCGGCCTCCAACTGGGCCTGGTCGAAGCCGCTCGGCGCTCCTTTCGCCGTCAGCCAGTCCTGGGCCAGCAGCGTGTGCGCCTCGTCGCAATACTTGCTCCAGAAGGAGACCGTCATCGTCTTCAACTGTCCCCAGGTGATGCAGGTAAAGCTCTTTTCGTCATACTTGGGAACAAAGACACAGTGGCCGCCCCAGCTACCTGGGGCAGCGTTCGCGCCTCCACGTTTCACAACATCCCACACGTCCTGCATCTGCGCGGTCAGCGGCAGCGCAAGGCCGATATACACGCCGCCGAAGAGCGCGATCGACTGGCGAATTTCGTCGAGGTTGGCCGGCTTGGGGTCGGCGAACGCCATCAGCGTATTGTCCGCAAATCCCTGCTTCTGCCATTTGTTCAGCACGTCCAGTTCCACGCCGCCGTGATCGGTGTGGGGGTTGCCGGGCACGTAGCCGTCCCACTGCTCGTAGTAGCTTGCAATCGTCGAATCGGGAACCGTGGCCATGATGCTCGTGTTTGCCGTGAACACCTGGATGGCGTGGCCCACCCCGGCAATCGTGCAATCGCCCAGCGAATTGTTCAGCATCATGCCCCAGTTGTTGATTCCTTTCGTCCAATCCGCCGAGGGCGGCGGCCCGGGCATTGCTGCGGTCAGGTAGCGGCCGAGCGCCAGCGTTCGTGAATCCGTCTTGATGGCTTTGCGGCCAAGTTTTCGTGGCCCACACGGCGCGGTTGTTGCGCAATTTGGCGGGAGCTTCATCTTCGAGTGATCTGTCATGAGAAAGGTCCTTTCGAGCCACGCGACGCATCGAGGCACACGCCCGCGAAGGAGCGCGCGCCCCGTGTTTTCAACTTTTGTTGAGTGGCTGCCTGATATTGTGGCAATATCCGCGAATTAATCCGCACTGTTCGGCGGCCTTTTTCGGGAAAATTTTTCGGTCGCCAACTCTGCGTCTAACTCGCTGTAAAATCAATAACTACGGAGGCGCGAACAAAGATGGGTCGGTTGCTGTTTGGCGTTATCGTGGGCTTGACACTGGCTCCGCTGCTTGTCTACGGGTGGTTCCGCTACGGCCACCCGCCGGTTGCCGTCGCCGACCATCCACTGCCCTTCGAGCGCCAGATCACGCAGGTTCCGCTCAACGCCCGCATCGACCGCGAGATGCCGAAGACCGTGCCGATCCAACCGGACGAAGGCAGTCTCGTTGCCGGCGCGCAGATCTACCACGATGAATGCGCCGCCTGCCACGGTTTTTATGGCAAGCCGTCGGTCTTTGCCAAGCACATGTATCCCGCGGCGCCTCAGCTTTGGGCCAAGCACCGCAACAGCGATGTCGTCGGCGTCAGCGACGACCCTCCGGCAGAAACCTTCTGGAAAGTTGACAACGGCATTCGCTTGACCGGAATGCCGTCGTACCACGATGTGTTGAGCGAGACGCAGATCTGGCAGGTGACGCTGCTGCTGGCGAATGCGGATAAGCCATTGCCGCCGGGTGCTCTACCGCTGGTAAAGGGAGACGAACCGACGGCCGTTGCGCCTGCCGTGACGCCGGCTGCGGTTCAAAAGAAACCCTAGCGACTGCTTGAAGCAATGGCTGCAACTTAAAGACGGTGAAGGGAAGTAGATCGATGAGCGTCCTGGATACCTTGCGCAAGGGATTTGGTTATGTGCTTCTCAGCATGGGAGTGTCGCGCCCTGCGGCAAAGCCAAAACCGAAACCGGCAGCAAATCCCAACTCGAAACCACAACCAGGCGCCGGCGCCGGGCCAACTTCCAGCTCAAGTACATAAAATCCAGCGAATCGGCGTACCGCGCATCCAACAAGGACCCGGAAAGAACGTGCGGCCAACAGCAAAGCGGGGTGGGAACGAATCCCCGTACAATAAAAAGGAAGCACGTCTCGCCCGACTTATGGCGGATCAAGATAAAAATCAAGCCGCGCAAAACGGCGCGCAGCCATCGCCGCCCAAGCGCGATGAAGACCCTGTCGGCAAGGTCTACGATTCTCGTTTGATGCGGCGTCTCAGCCGCTACGTGCGGCCCTATTGGCTGCAGGCCACAATCGCCTCCATCGCGGTTTCGTTGAAATCACTGTGCGACGTGGCTGGCCCCATCCTGGTGATGGTGGCCGTCGATCGCTACCTTATGCCGGCCCAGGCTGCCCGTGACCCTTCGAACACCGTGGCGCATTGGCTCGCCAACAGCAGCCCTCTGGCTAGCGTGCTGCCCATCGCTCCCGTGCAGGGCGTCACCAAGCTGGCCGAAATCTATGCTGCCATGCTCTTGGCGGCTTATCTCCTCCAGTTCGTCCAGGTCTACCTGATGCAATGGACCGGACAGAAGATCATGTTCGATCTTCGCCGTGAGATCTTCCGCCACATGCAGCGCATGCACGTCGGCTTCTTCGACGTGCATCCCGTCGGGCGCCTGGTCACGCGCATAACCTCCGACGTCGACGCCATCAACGACATGTTCACCGACGGCGTCCTGGCCATCGTGAACGATTTCTTCATGCTCACCATCATGGCCGCCGTTATGCTCGCCATCAGTTGGTGGCTCGCGCTGCTGGCCTTCGCAGTTCTGCCCATCATCCTGGTTGTCACGCGCATCTTCCGCGATCACGTGCGCGAGAGCTACCGCCGAGTGCGCGCCGCCATTGCCCGCATCAACAGCTTTACGCAGGAGCACATCTCCGGCATGAGCGTGGTGCAGCTCTTCAACCGCGAAGACCGCGCCTACACCGACTTTGAAGCCGTCAACCGCCAGCACATGATCGCGTTCATCGACACTATCTTCGCCTACGCGCTCTACTATCCGGCCGTTGACTTCCTCTCCTCCGTTGCCATCGCGCTGGTCGTCTGGCGCGGCGGATTCGGCGTCATCCATCTGCCGCCCACGGTCACCATCGGCGTGCTCTTCATGTTCACGCAGTTCTCGCTGCGCTTCTGGCGGCCGATTCAGGATCTGAGCGACAAGTACAACATCCTGCAGGCTGCGATGGCCGCGTGCGAACGCATCTTTAAACTCATGGATTCGGCGCCCGAGATCGTGAGCCCCGCGCATCCAATCGCCGGCGACGGGTCGAATCGCATTCAGTTCGACCACGTCTGGTTCACGTATCAGAAACTCACCGATGAGCAGAAGGCCGCCGTCGCCCGCATTCAGCAGTCGGGCGCCTCCGACGGCGAGTTCGCGAAACTCGACAGCATCGAATGGATTCTCAAGGATGTTTCATTCACCATCGAGCCCGGTCAGACCGTCGCGATCGTCGGCCACACCGGTGCCGGCAAGACCACGCTCACCAGCCTGATGATGCGCTTCTACGAAGTGACAGCGGGCCGCATCTTATTGGACGGAATCGATCTGCGCGACCACGATCTTACCGAATTGCGCCGCCATTTCGCCGTTGTTCTGCAGGATCCGTTCCTCTTCTCCGGAACCATCGGCGAAAACATCCGCCTTGGCAACGAAACCATCACCGACAACACGATGCGCCGCGCTGCCCGCGACGTAAATGTGCTGGACTTCATCGACAGCCTGCCCCATGGCTTCGACGAGCCGGTCCGCGAGCGCGGCAATTCGCTTTCCACTGGGCAAAAGCAGCTCATCAACTTCGCCCGCGCTCTGGCTTACAACCCGCGCATCCTCATTCTTGACGAGGCGACTTCGAGCGTCGACACCGACACAGAGTTGCGCATTCGCGGCGCTCTCGAACGTATGGTCGAGGGCCGAACGAGTGTGCTGATTGCGCACCGGCTGTCAACTGTGCAGAGGGCCGAAACCATTCTCGTGATGCACAAAGGCCAGTTGCGCGAGATGGGATCGCACCAGGAACTGCTTGCCCAGCGCGGCCTCTACTGGAAGCTCTATCAGTTGCAGTACAAGGACCAGGAGATCGGAGCACTCGCGCCACCTGTAGAACCGTCGACCGCGCCGGCGATGTAAGACAGGGAACAAGGGAACAAGGTGCCGAGAGTGCTACGTAACCAGGGAGCCGGCTAATTCGGCTTCGGGCTGCTCGTTTTTCGCTGGAACTGAGGCTTTCAATTGCTACCGAGTTCCGAGATTTTCAAGGCACTGCTCGAAGACCTTTACCAGCTTCTTCAGTGAGCGCGGAGCAACGTCGCGCCAGGCTCGGGCTTCGAGGTTGCGAATGAAGCGCTCAGCCACTTTCAGAAGCTTTTCCCCTTCGGGCGTCAGCGATGAGGTGACGATTCGCTCGTTCGTGCTGTCTTTGCTGCGCGCAATCCAGCCGGATTCCTCCGCCTTCTCGATCAACACCTGGGCGGATTGCGGAGTGACCTCGCATTGCCTCGCCAGTTGCGCACCTGAGCTGCCGGGCGCCGAGCGAATCGCCAACAGAAGCCGGATCTGGGCGGTGGTCACTCCATAGGGCCGAAGTCTTTCATCCATCAAAGCGCGAAACTGGAAGAAGATCCGCTTTACCAGTTTGGTGGCGTGGCGGCGAGTCTCCTCGATTTCACTTAGTCTTTTTGTCGCCATATCAGTCTCCTGATATGATATCAGCAAGCTGATATGGCTGCGCAAACATTCCCCATTCCCCAATGGAAGCCCAAGCACAATCCATGGGCGGTGGCGCTGACCGTCACGCTGGCGACATTTATGGAGGTGCTGGACACCTCGATCGCCAACGTGGCGCTTCCGCACATGGCAGGCTCGCTGGGCGCGAGTCTCGACGAGGCGACCTGGGTGCTGACCAGTTACCTGGTGGCCAGTGCCGTCATTCTGCCGATCTCAGGGTGGCTCGCGAACCGCTTCGGGCGGAAGCGGTTCTACATGTCGTGCGTCGTGATTTTTACGACCTGCTCGTTGTTATGCGGAATCGCGCCGTCGTTGCCGTTTCTGATCGTGGCGCGCATTTTGCAGGGGCTTGGCGGCGGAGGGTTGGCGCCCAGCGAACAGGCCATCCTGGCGGACACATTTCCGGTCGCGAAACGGGGACAGGCATTCGCGGTTTACGGCATGGCGGTCGTCTTTGCCCCGGCGATCGGGCCCACGCTGGGTGGTTGGATTACCGACAATTTCAATTGGCATTGGATCTTCTTCATCAATCTGCCCGTGGGCATCCTGTCGTTCTTTCTTTCCAATCGCATGGTCGAAGATCCACCGCACCTGGTCGAACGCAGAAAAGCGTCGAAGCATCTGGATGTCGACTTTATGGGGCTCGGCCTCGTGGGACTTGGTGTCGGGTTGCTTGAGTTCACGCTCGACCGCGGCCAGGAGAAAGACTGGTTTAGCGACCTGAGCATTCGCAGCTCGTTTGTCACAGCTATCATTTTGCTTATCGTTTTCGTCTGGTGGGAATGGAGACATCCCGACCCCATTGTCGATATCAGGCTGTTGCAGAATCGGAATTTTGGGACCGCTGTATTTCTGCAGCTTATTTTAGGTACCGTGCTCTTCGGCACAACCGTGCTTATCCCGCAATATTTGCAGACGCTGCTCGGCTACACCGCGGAGCAGGCAGGTATGGTGCTGTCTCCGGCGGGCTTCGTCCTCATGTTCATGATGATGATCGCGGGCAAGTTGGTCAGTAAAGTAGACGCGCGCGCTCTCGCGGCATTTGGATACTTCTGCACGGCGATTGGGGTCTACAACCTCACCCGGCTTGACCTGTACACCGCTTATGGAACCGCAACGTTATGGCGCGTTTTCCAGGTGATGGCGCTGCCGTTCATTTTTATTCCCATCAGCACGCTGAACTACGTTGGCGTGCCGATCGAGAAAAACAACCAGATTTCGAGCCTCTCGAACTTCGCGCGGAACATTGGCGGCAGCGCCGGAACCGCGTTACTGACCACTTTTATTTCGCGAACGTCACAGACGCATCAACAGTCGCTCAGTGCGAATGCGGTTCCCGGCAGCCTTGGGTACTCGCTGTATCTTGACGGCATCCGATCGATTCTGATCTCCCGTGGAATCTCAGCGGCGCAGGCCACGCAGATGGCTGTTGGAGAGGCCTATCGCGAGATGCAGCTTCAGGCGTCGATGCTGAGTTATCACAATGCATTTGTTGTGCTATCGGCCATGATCATGTGTCTGGTGCCACTGCCGTTCGTAATGCGGCTGCCGAAGCGCCGGCCGAGAGCCGAGCCCGAGGCGGCAGGGCATTAGAGGCAGGCAACGGGGATTAGGGACCAGGGGCCAGACCTCCGGAGCGCCTCCGTCCGATTCCGTTCACGTTATGATGAAGATGGGGGTCGTTGCCGCGATGCAGTCATCGCGAGCCCAGCCCCCAGTCTTTGTAGAGAGCAATAAGCGTGACCAAAGCCCGAAAAGTCGAGCTGTTCGATACCAGCCTGCGTGACGGCTTGCAGCAGCCCGATCTCGAGATCTCGGTACCGAATGCCGTGTTGTTGCTGCAACGAATGGCCGGCTTTGGGGTGCGCTACGCCGAGATCGGCTTCGCCGGAGCAAACCAGTTCGTCTCCGATCTGACCTCTGCACTCACTTCCGTCGATACCGATGGCATGAACCTCGCGCTCTTTGGCCGCACGCGGGGCCGGGGAGCGAAGGTCGAGACTTGGCCCGATCTGCAATTTATTGTGCGCCACAAGCGCCGAGTTCCCGTCGCTGTCATCGTCGTCAAGTCGCGCCTGCTCGATGTGGAACGCTCGCTCGGCGTGACTCCCGAAGAGAATCTCCTGATGACGTGGGAGACCGTCGAACACTTGCATGCCAATGGACTGGAAGTCTTTGTCGATCTCGAGCACGCAATGGATGCGAACAGCGGCCGGTGCGAGAACGGCATCCCATGCAACGGCGAATATACGAAGCGGAGCGTCGAGCATTTTCGCAAGCTTGTCGACCAATGCGTGCAGCAGAAAGTCAGTCGCATTGTGGTGTGCGACACCAACGGCGGATCAAGTCCCGAAGAAGTCACCAACGTTATTGAGAGCCTTACGCGCGATTATCCTGCTGCGAAATTCGGCTTTCACGGGCATACCGATCGCGGCCTGGGCGTCGCCAACACACGCGCAGCGATCATGGCCGGAGCAGTCCAGGTGCAGGGAACGCTCATCGGCACGGGCGAACGTTGCGGCAACGTGAACCTGACCACAGTGATCGGCGCGATGCAACTTCGCGGCGAGGCGGAATTCGTTTCACCCGCATCGCTGCCCGGCCTCACCAGTCTCGCGCACTCGGCCTACGCGGCATTCGGCCTCGAGGCCCCGCACAGTTCGCCGATTGTTGGCGCAGGCGCATTCGGCACCTGGGCCGGCATGCACGGATCGAGCGAGCGCAAAAATCCCGGCGCGTATCTCTGGTGCGACCCGGCAATGATCGGCGCCAGCCCTACCATCGGCGTCAACGCGCAGTCGGGCAAGGCGAATATTGTTCTGCTTTCGGAGCAGCTTGGTGTGCCGTTGAGCTCCGCGCAGGCGCAGGCGCTGATGGACGCCAACCTGGCGATGGTCGAAGGCGGCGGCTTCACGGCGAGCGAAGTCTCGTTCCGGCTGGCCTGCATGCGCACACTCGGCACGCTGCGCAATTATTTTTCCGTCAAGAGCTGGCGTGTCTTCGACGAGTCCGATGAAATTGGCGGCCGATTTATCCAGGCATTCATGACGCTCGTTGTCGGCGATGCAACGGTGCGAACGGCACGCGGCGAAGGCGCCGGCCCGGTCGATGCCATTACCAAGGCACTGCGCCAGGAGCTGGACAAGTGGTACCCCGAGCTGGCGTTGATGAAACTCGGCACCTTTACTGTCGCGGCGCTCGACATCAAAGCGCACGATTCGGCTGCGCACGTCCGCGTTACGGCCAGCTTCAACGCCGACGGCCACGAGCCGTGGATCACGGCCGGCGTGAGCAGCGACTTGAACCAGGCGGCACTGAACGCCATCGTCGACGGCTTCCATTACTGGATGTTGACGAAATCGAACGAATCTTCCGCGTCACAAAATGCTGCCGCTGAAGCGCGCGAGCCGATTACGCATCGCGCCGGCTAGCTGACTCCTTCGGTACCGAGTTCGCTCAGCCCCGCACACGTGTGACTTTGCTCACAGCCCTCCTGAAAAACCTGCCCCACACTTGGGAACGATTCAACGGGTAGTTGCATCCCGTCCGGGCCGTTTGTTTCCGGTGTTCTCCGATGCTGTTCTTCTCCCGTGATCTGGCCGATCAATCCCGTGGAGGAGCCACGGAAGGAGTAACATCATGTCCCCCGTCACCCTCGAGCAAGCCTTTGACCTCTTTACCGGTGTCGACGTCCCGGGCCCGGCAACACGCTACATCGAAGAAAAGCAGGAGCAGCTTCTCGCGGCAGTCGCGGAAGAACTCGCGGGCCTGCGTTTCTCCATCGTACTCACCGCCAGATGGGAGGGCGATCGCGACGAAGATCCTAAGCGCCGCAAGGAGTTGCGTGCCGAATTGGATAGTCTCCGCACTCGCTACTTCGACAAAATCGACCGCATCGCCATGTCCATTGGTGTCGACATCGCCATGAAGATCAAGGACGAGGTCGAGCAAAGAGTGACGCTTCCGCTGCGCGCCGGTTTTGCCGATATGATTGGCGGTTCAGCAAACGACTGATTATTGTCGCGCTCAGACCCGCGTCGAGCTCGAAAACCAAACAGAAAGGCCGCCCCCAACCAGGAGCGGCCTTTGTGCGTGAATCGCTGACTAACGGAGACTACCGCGCTGCCAGCGAGGGCCGGGGATCGAGCGAGCCGTCGGCATAGCCCTTGGCAATCTGCTCAATCGGAATCTGCTTGTAGTCGCCAGCATGCCCGGCTTGGCCGAACTGCGTCATGCGCAGCGCCACAACCTTCGCCATCGCCTCGCGAGCCGGCTTCATGTAGTCGCGCGGATCGAACTTCTCCGGTGACTCCGCGAAGACCTTGCGGATCGCGCCGGTGATCGCCAGACGGTTGTCGGTGTCGACGTTGATCTTGCGCACGCCGTTGCGGATGCCAAGCTGAATCTCCTCCACCGGCACTCCCCAGGTCTGCTTCAACTTGCCGCCGAATTGATTGATGATGTCCTGCAAATCCTTGGGAACCGAGGAGCTGCCGTGCATCACAAGATGCGTGTGCGGCAGGCGTTTGTGGATCGCGATCAGCACATCCATCTTCAGCACCGAGCCGTCAGGCTTCTTGCTGAACTTGTAAGCACCGTGGCTGGTGCCGATAGCGATGGCGAGCGCGTCAACGCCGGTGCGCTCGGCGAATTCCACTGCCTGGTCGGGGTCGGTGATGTGCTCCAGTCCCGAACCACCCGCGCCGTGGCCGTCTTCCACGCCGCCCAGCACGCCGATCTCGCCTTCCACCGTTACGCCGCGCTCGTGCGCATAGTCAACCACCTTGCGGGTCACTTCAACGTTCTCTTCGAACGTCGAAGGCGTCTTGCCGTCTTCCTTCAGCGATCCATCCATCATCACCGAGGTGTAGCCGAGTGCGATGGCACTCTTGCAGGTCTCAAAGCTGTTGCCGTGGTCCTGGTGCATTGCGATCGGAATGTCGGGATTCAGTTCCGCCGCCGCCTGGATCAGCTTGAACAGGTAGAGGTCCTCAGCAAAAGCGCGCGCCCCGCGGCTGGCCTGCACAATCACCGGCGACATGGTTTGCCGCGCGGCAATCATGATGGCCTGAATCTGTTCCATGTCGTTCACGTTGAACGCGCCAACTCCGTACTGCCCCTTCGCGGCCTCATCGAGGAGTTGCCGCATCGTTACTAATGGCATAGAAATTCTCCTTTGGGTGGCTCCTGCCGAACTTCGGCGAATCGGAGTCGTGTTCGGTGTCGCTCGCGCTCTGTTCCCAAAAAAAGGGACCCCGTCGCGGGAACCGCAATCATCCCTATGGTAGCAGAGACTCGCAAGCACAAAATGCGATGCAGCGCACACCTCGTAAACTCTTGGTATCAATACGGGACTTCAGTTGCCCTCGAGTTCCGCGGTCTCCAAAAAAGTGTAACTGCCTGACGGCGAGGGCTCGACATTGACCAGCCGCTTGTTGTGCACCGCCAGCGTGTCCAGATACCAGAGGTTGAAGCTGGGCAAATCGCGCGCCAGAATCTGCTGCGCCTCCACGTAGTCCGCACGGCGGCGCGCCTGGTCGGTTGTCTGCGACGCGTCATCAATCAATGCATCGAATTTCGGATTCGAATAACGCACGCGATTGGCGCCTTTGGGCGGAAAACGCGCCGACGAAAACACATAATTGAAGATATCGGGCGACTCATTTCCGCCGATCCAGTAGAGCGAGTACATCTGGAACGCTCCATGCACCACATCGGCGTAAAACGTTGCGAACTCATAGCTGCGCAGCGCCAGCGCGATGCCCACACGCGCCAGTTGCTGCTGCAGCACGGCAGCCAGCAGCCGTGCCCGCTCATCGGTGCTGGATTTGATGGTGAGATGCAACCGGATTCCGTCGGACTGGCGCTTGTATCCCGCCTCGTCGAGCAACTGTTCCGCGCGCGCCGGATCGAAATCGTAGCGCTCCACATCTCCCGTCCACGCCCAGTGATTCGCCGGCAACAGGCTCACCGAAGGTTGCGCGTGGCCGTGATACAACGTGCGAATGATCACGTTACGGTCGATGGCGCAGGCGATCGCCTGCCGCACGCGCGCGTCTTTCAAAATGGGATCACGCGTATTGAACGCGAGATACTGGATCTCCGTCCCGCGGGCATCCTCGATGGCGAGATCCTTGCGCGTGGCCAGCACCGGCAGGGCATCCATCGGCAGCGTGTTTACTTCAACGTCGGCTGAGCCCTTTTCCAACTCAAGCGACTGCGTAATCGCATCGGGAACTACCGAGAACCGCACCCGCTCGATCTTCGGCTGAGTTTGCCAGCTGAGCGGATTGCGCTCGATGAGGACATCCTGATCAATCCGCTGGCTGACGAAGCGAAAGGCCCCGGTGCCAACGGGATGCCGCCAAAAATCGCGTCCACTGCCTTCGGGGATCACTCCAAGCGCCCCCGTTTTCAGGTTGGTGAGCAGAAAGTTGTCAGGCTGCTTGAGATGAAAGACGACTGTGAGTGGATCGCGCGCTTCAACCGAGGCGACCGTCGCGTAGGATGCAGCCTTGGGCGAAATCACCGCGCCGTTCCGCATCGACAGTACGGACCAGACCACGTCGCGTGCAGTCATCGGACGGCCGTCGCTGAAATGCACGCCACTGCGCAGGTGGAAGATGTAAGTGGTTGGGTCGGGTTGCTCCCAGCTTTCGGCCAGCGCCGGCGAAAAGTGGAAGCTTTCGTCGCGCTTCACCAGGCCGTCGAAGAGCAGCTCATCGATGTGCTCCGAGGCAAAATCGGTTCCAACTCTTGGATCGAGACTCGTGGGCGACGATTCGATGAGGAAGACAACGGTGCGGGGATCGCGTTGCGCAGAGCGGCAGCCGCCAAGCAGCAGCAATACGGCGAGCGCAAGTCCCGTGCCCCATCCTTTCGCGCTTCTTGCGAAAGGGTGGGAGACCACGAAGATCCGTTGCGGGTGGTCGCGTTCAGACATACGTAATCTGTCCAAGAATCACTGGCCGGCTGGCGCCCGTCGCCGACGGAACATTTCCAGGCAGCCCGTGCCATGTCATCCAGGCCATCAGCGCAAACGCTGCCGCTTCTTTGGCTGCGGCCGGCATGCCCCACCGGTCGATCGTCGTTACTGTGCATCCCTTCGGCCCAAGCTGCGATGCCAGCATCGACATGAGCGTCCTGTTCTTCGCGCCGCCGCCGGAAACGATGTAGTCCACCGGCGCACCGTGCATCTTCTTGCGCGCGAATCGCGAGAAGCTCTGCGCAATGCTCTCGGCGGTCAGCGCCGTCGCTGTAGCCAAAGCATCATGATTGTTCCTGCTGATCTTCCGGCACGCTGAAAGAAACTCTGCCGCGTAAGCACGCCCGAACTGCTCGCGTCCGGCGGTTTTTGGCGGCCTCACCAAAAAATAGGGATGGCGCAAAGCATCGTGCAACACAGAAACAAGCACAGCGCCCTTTGCCGCCAGCGCTCCGTTCCGGTCGTAAGGTTTCTTGAAGAGTTCCTGTGCCAGCCAGTCGATCACCATGTTGCCCGGGCCCGTATCGAAGGCGAGAACACCGTCAGGCGGAGATCCGGCCGGAATAGCGGTGAGATTGGCAATGCCGCCAATATTCTGCAGCACACGCCCACGCTTTGCATCTGCGAAGAGCACGTAATCGAGCAGCGGTACGAGCGGAGCTCCCTGACCGCCGGCCAGCATGTCGGCGGGACGGAAATTCGAGACGACCGGTACACCGAGCGCGACCGCGATGGCCTGGGCTTCGCCTGCTTGCCATGTGCAGCTAAACTTTCGTCCTGCGTAGGTTTCGGCGCGCGCCTGGTGATAAAGCGTCTGGCCATGGCAACCGACGAGTTCCAATTTCAACTTGTGCTTCGCCGCCGTCGTGCGCACCGCCTCAGCGTAGGCCAGCCCTAATCGCCAGTTCAGCCGCGCCAGCTCCGCTGTCGAAGTCGATTCCGCGTTCATTGCGGCCAGAACTTTGCGGCGCAATTCGGCAGGGTAGGGAAAGGCTTCGTGCGCGAGCAGCTTTAACCTCGGTCGCGCTGCACCTGGCGCGATCTTGACAATGGCCACATCGATGCCGTCGGCAGACGTGCCGCTCATCACGCCCGCCACCGTCATTGCCTTCGCGCGTGCAGGTTTCTTCATGCCGTTTCCACAAGCGATGGAGGTTTAGCCGGGCCCTCCTCCACAACGGTTGGTGCAATCGACTCGACGGCCTCGTTGAACTCGAGAATCCGCGCCCGCAGCGTTTCAAACTGCTTGTCGCTCAGCGTCGCCGGCATTTTGTTCGGAAACGTCTGCGCCTTCAGCTTTGTCGTTCGCCGCGCTCGCTCGAGCAAAATCTTGCGAAACGCCGCCGACCGCTCCGCCTCCGCGACCAGCGCTTCATAGGCCAGCAGGATTGGCTCCGGATGATGACAGATCTCTACCAGGTCCGATCCGGTATGGATCGCCGCCACTGCCGCCTCATCAATTGGCATGAACTTGAGAATTCCGCCCATCTCCAGATCGTCCGACAAAATAATTCCGCGATAGCCAATCCGCTTGCGAAGAATCTGCCCGATCCAGAAATTGGACACGCTTGCCGGCAGCTTCTTGCCCGGTGTGCGCGGATAGGCCGCGTGATTCATCATCACAATCGGCATCTCGTTGTGCAGCTCGCGGTAGGGAACCAGGTCTTCGCTCCACATCTCATCCCAGTTGCGCCCGATCGCCGGAGTCTCGACGTGCGTGTCCAGTGTTCCGCCGCCCAGGCCAGGGAAGTGCTTCCCGCAACCGACGACTCCGCGCGACTTCAGTCCTGCAAGAAACTCGCGCGCATAGGTGACGACATCGTTTGGGTCCGCCGCGGAGCAGCGCGTGCCCAGCACTTCAACCGAAGCGGGCAGCACCAGGTCCACCATTGGCGCCAGCGACGTGTTGAATCCGAATGCTGCAACCGACCGCGCAATCAATTCGCCATGTTCGCGCGCCAGCGATTTCTTTCCCGTGCGCATCATCGCCGTGGTCACGGACTGCGCCGAGGGGATGGGAGCCAGCGCGAGGTTCAGCCGGTTGACCACTCCGCCTTCGACGTCGACAAAGGTCGGGCTGTGTGAACAGCAGAACGCTGTTGCTTCCTTCAGCATTGCCCGTGTCTGTTTCACATCGGTAATGTTGCGTCGGTACAAAATAATGCCCGCCGGCCGAATCAGCTTCAGCCAGGCGCGCTCCATCGCAGTTAATTCCTTGCCGGTGAGCCCGACAACCAACAGGCTTCCCGCTGCTCCGCGCAAACTTTCCGTCATCTTGCTCCCATTCTCGTCACTCAATCCTTCTTTTTAAGTTCTGATTGCAGCTCTTCCAGCAGGTTCAATGCCTGCAGCGGCGTCAGCGAATTCACATCCGTCGATTCAATCCGTTCCACAATCCGCTGCGAAAGCGGCGTAAAGATCGTCAACTGCATCGGCTCGGCTTCGGTCTCAACCTGCACGCTCTGTCGTTCTTGTTTTTCGTGCTGCCGCAGAACATGTTTTGCTCGTTCGATTACAGCGTGCGGCAACCCAGCCAGTCGCGCCACTTCAATCCCGTAGCTCTTGCTTGCGGCGCCCGGCTCAATGCTGTGCAGAAAGACAATACCGCTCGGCGATTCTTTCACGCCTACGCGCAGATTGCGCACGCGCGGCAGCTTTTCGGCCAGCATCGTCAGCTCGTGATAGTGCGTGGCAAACAGCGTCCGCGCTCCAACCTCCGCGTGCAGATACTCGACCGTTGCCCACGCCAGCGAAAGCCCGTCGAAGGTAGCCGTTCCGCGGCCCATCTCATCGAGCAGAATCAGCGACCGCCGTGTCGCCGTATTCAGAATCGTTGCCGTCTCCGTCATCTCGACCATGAAGGTCGACCGCCCGCGCGCCACGTTGTCGCTCGCCCCGATACGCGTGTAAATACGATCGACCAGCCCGAATCGCATGCTTTCCGCTGGAACAAATGCGCCCATCTGTGCCATCAGCACCAGCATCGCCGCCTGGCGCAGATATGTGCTCTTGCCGCCCATGTTCGGCCCGGTGACGAGAAGCAGGCTCGGTCCGGTTTCTCCAGCATCCAGGTAAAGATCATTGGCGATAAAGTGTCCGTCGCGCGTCTCCTCCATCCATTGCTCAATCACTGGATGCCGCGCCGCAACCGCCTCCAGCACCGGCTCCTCTACCAACTGCGGCCGAACGTAACGCCGCGAGGAAGCCAGGTGCGCAAAGCACGCCAGCAAATCTGCCTCGGCCACGGATGCCGCGCTCCGACGGATTCTTCCTGCGGCCTCCAGCACACTCGTGCGCAGCGAAGAAAAGATCCGCGTCTCGATTTCGATGCACCGGTCGTGCGCGGTAAGAATCTTGCGCTCGTATTCTTTGAGCTCCGGCGTCGTAAAACGTTCGGCGTTCACCAGCGTCTGCTTGCGTTCATAGTCGGCAGGCGCCAGCGCCAGGTTCGCCTTCGTGATCTCGATGTAGTAGCCGAAGACCGAATTGTAGCGCACCTTCAGCGATCCGATCCCCGTGCGGTGCCGCTCTCGGTCCTCGATCGCCGCAATGGCCTGCCGACCCGACGAGGAAACGCTGCGCAGATCGTCGAGCTCGGCATCCACGCCTGCGGCAATCGCGCCGCCATCAGCCAGCGTGAGTGGCGGCTCGGACACAATCGTCTTCACGATCCGTGCCGTTACGTCGTCGAGCGTGTCGAGTTCACGCGCAATCGCACGCCATCGCGGCGAAGTCATTGCTTGAAGCGCTGTTTTCAACCCGGGCAGCCGGGCCGTGCTCGCCGCCAGCGCGCGCACATCACGCGGTCCCGCCGAGTCGAGTGAAATTCTGGCCAGCAGCCGCTCCAGATCGAGAATCCCGGCAAACGCCCGCCGGATTTCCTCGCGCTTCAGCAGATCCCTGTGCGCTTCAGCCACCGCCTCGTACCGCGCCTCAATCTCAGGTGCACTGTTCAACGGCCGCAAAATCGTCGCCCGAAGCAGCCGTTTGCCCATCGGCGACTGGCAGGCATCGAGCGTGCGGAAGAGCGTCACGCGATCGTCCTGCCCGGCGAAAAGCGGCTCAACGAGCTCAAGGTTGCGCACCGTCACCTGGTCCAGTTCCAGCGCCGTTGAGTGCTCCTCGAACTTCAGGCTGTCGATATGCAGGGCCTGGTTTTTCTGCGTCGTCTGCACGTAATGCAGCACCGCGCCGGCCGCGATCGCCGCCGGCTCGTGCCCATCGAGCCCGAATCCCTCGAGCGACCGCACGTTCATTTGCCGCTCGACCAGCGGAACCGCGAAGTCGCGCGTCCACACCCAATCCTCGATGCGCGTCCGCGCCGGAATCCGTTCCAGTTGTGCCGGCAACTCCGCGCTCGTTGCCACCAGCACCTCGCTGGGCGCGGCCAGCAGCAGCGCGTCAATCGCCTGCGCTCGAGCATTCTCGCCGTGAAACTCCGCTGTGCGAAATTCGCCGGTCGAAACATCCAGCAGCGCCAGCCCGCAGACCGGTTTAGATCCTTTCTGCGACGGAGCGTTATAGAGCGCCGCCAGAAAGTTGTTCTGCTCCTGTCCAAGCGCCGCATCCAGCGCCGTTCCCGGGGTGAGGACCCGCGTCACCTCGCGCCGCACGATCTTCTTCGTAAGCTTGGGATCTTCCATCTGATCGCACATCGCGATCCGATATCCCTTGTGCAGCAGCCGAGTGAGGTACTGCTCTACGGCGTGGTAGGGCACTCCGCACATCGGCACAAGCCGCTCTTTGTCCCGCGCTGTCAGAGTTAGTTGCAATTCGCGGCTGGCGACCGTCGCATCGTCATAAAACAATTCGTAGAAGTCGCCCATGCGGAAGAAGAGCAGCGCGTCGGGGTTCTGCCGTTTGGCTGCTGACCACTGGCGCATGAACGGGGTGAGTTCACCACTGGCCTTTTCCGGCGCAGGTCTCTCCGCCGAGACAGCCGTTAACACAAACTCTTCCTGTGCGACGCTTTCGTTTGCCGGCGCGGGCGAGGCTCCCGCGGCCACGGCTGAGCCGTTGCTCAATTCTTCGCTGCCGGGAGTGGCGTTCTGCAATTCGCTTCGAATCACGCTGGTTTTAAGACTATCGCGACGCGGCGCGAACGCCATAGCCACGCTCGCTGCGGAAATCCGCGCCAATCCGATTTGGGCTTGCGGCCAAAAGCGGCAAAGAAAAGTGCCCGCCTCCAGCCGCTTGCGAGTACAATCCTTGGGTCCCCGCTCCGGGCCTCACAGGCTCCCCTAAGTTTTAGTCCGGCCAAAGCGCCGAAACACGCAATCCCCAGGGAGGAATCTTCCGATGAACAGAATCATGCGATTTGTAGTTTGCTCGACCGCCTTTGTCGCGCTGTTTTCCCTCACTGCACTCTCCCACGCTCAGTCTCCATTCGACGGAACGTGGCGCATTGATCTAGCTAAAGCCAAGTTGGACCAGAAACCTTTCACCGTCTATACCAGCCAGGGCTGGTATCACTGCGTCAGCTGCACGCCACCCTATGACAACGCGGCCGACGGCCAGTTCCACGCAATAGCCGGCCAGACGTTTGATGAAGAGAGTATTACGATTGTCGACCAAAGAACGATGAAGTTCACCGACAAGAAAGACGGCAAGACGGTCAACGAGTCGACAGTCACCGTTTCGGCCGACGGGAAGATGATCACGATCAAGACCACGAGCTACCCGATGAACGGGGCTGGGCCGCAAGACTCGTCCATTACGCTTAAGCGCGTTGGCGTCCTGCGCCCGGGTGTCCACGCGACTTCGGGTAATTGGGTACCGTTGAAGCTCGCCGATACCGAGGCCGATCTGTCGTTCACCTTCAAGTCCAACGGCGACGAATTGACAATGACTGACCCTACCGGCGACAGCTATACGGCGAAATTCGATGGCATTGACTATCCATCTAAAGGCGCCTATGGAACCAACGGCGCGGTTTCCCTGAAGAAGATCGATGCCCACACCATTGAGGAAACCGACAAGCGTGACGGAAAAGCCACCAATGTTCAGAAGATGACGGTTTCGCCGGATGGCAGGACCATGACTCTTGTCGTGCACGACGCGCAGCGCGACACGACCTCAACTTTCACCGCAACCAAGAAGTGACAGCCCGAAATAGGTCGTCAGGAACCCGCCGCGGATGCGCCATCGTGGAATTTGGGCATCCGCGGCCAAACTCGCTTCGGCTCAGCTGATTGACTCTCATCCGCCTTGCCGTTTGCCGGAAGCAGAATTCGCGAAATTTCTCGCGGTCTTTTCTCAGCTCTCATCACTCCGAGCTAAAACGGTCGGCTCGCCGTCTATCTTGCAGAAAATGCGAGGAAAAGCCGCGGCATTTTGTCCGTTCTGAAACCGACCGAAGTGATCCGCATCACAGTATACTGAGGGGTCACATCCTAAGGTTAAAGCTGTCATGTACCTTCTCTGGCTACGAGTTGCGGCCATTTTGTACGCCGCCGGCTGTGTTGCGGTCTTTCCGGCCGTGCTGAACAATTCGTTGCCCTGGCGCAAGAGCTGCGTCCATCTGGGCGGGCTCGCCTTCTTCTTTCATTTTGTTTCCATCGTCGAAATGCTTGTCGTCGCCCATCGCTGGGTACCGGTGAGCGTGCGCGAAATTGAGTCACTGCTCGGCTTTGCAGTTGCTGGGCTCTTCTTTCTTGTGTGGTGGCTTTACGACGCCATCTCATTGGGAATCTTTGCGTTGCCGGCCACATTCTTCCTCGTCTTCATTCCCGCGCTGGGGCCGGATCGCTATTCGTTTCCGTCAGAGGGAGTCCGCGTAAGCTGGCTCGTGGCGCACATTATCGCGCTGCTGCTCGCTTATGCAGCCTTGTGCTTCAGCCTGCTAGCCAGCGTGCTCTACCTCGTGGAAGAGCGCCGCATTAAAGCGAAGCACATGCCCGGCAAGAAGTCCGGCTGGTCTCCTGTCGATTGGGTGCCACCCCTCGACACGCTTGAGCGCATCTCTCATGCAACGCTTGAATTTGGCTTTCCCTGCATGACCGTCGGCCTCATCATCGGCTCTGTCCTCGCCCAGGAAACGTCTCTCGGCGCGGCCTACTTCCGTGACCCGAAGGTGCTTGCCTCGTTTGCCATGTGGGTCGTCTATGTGGTTCTGCTGCTGGTGCGCCGCGGCGCAGGCCTGCGCGGCCGCAAGGCAGCCTATGTCTCTGGCGCAGCCCTCGCCGTGATGATGGCCGTCTGGGTCGCCAACCTCTTCAGCCACGTGCACAGGTTCGGTCCCCAATGACGCTGGCGATCATAGGCGTGAACCACAAGACCGCGCCCATCGCGCTGCGCGAGCAGGTGGCTATTGGCCGCGACGAACTGCCCGATGCCACGCGCGCCCTGGCGGCGGTCCCCGGCGTCGCCGAATGCATGATCGTCTCCACCTGCAATCGCGTGGAGCTATTGGCGGTTGTGGATGATCCAACCGCCCAGCTCAACAGCTTTTTTGCAAATCATTTCAGGATTAAATCGGAAGCGATACTTCCACATTTGTTCGAGTACCGTGACCAGGAGGCGGTCGGCCATCTTTTCCGTATGGCGGCCAGCCTCGACTCGATGGTTGTGGGTGAGCCCCAGATTCTCGGCCAGGTGAAGGAGGCGTTCACTGTCGCGCGCGCCGCGGGAACCGTCGGCAGCCAGCTGGAACATCTGATGCAGAGCGCGTTCGCCGCAGCCAAAAAAGCACGCAGCGAAACCGGCATCGGTTCCAACTCAGTCTCCGTTGCATCTGTCGCTGTCGACATGGCCCGCAAAATCTTCGGTTCGCTCAACGGCCGCACCGTCTTCCTGGTCGGCGCGGGCAAAATGAGCGAGCTCGCCGCGCGCCATCTTGTCCAGCAGGGCGCCGGAGCCATCCTCGTCTCGAACCGCACCGAGGAACGTGCCCGCGCACTCGCCGGGCAATTCAACGGCCGCGTCATTCGCTTCGACCAGCTTTACGAAGCTGCCAGCGAAGCCGACATCATCATCAGCTCCACCGGCGCGCCGATGCCCATCTTCCGCCGCGAGCACGGACAGGCTTTCCTGCACGCCCGGAAGAACCGCCCCATGTTCTTCATCGATATCGCTGTCCCGCGGGATGTTGAGCCGGAGATGAACAAGCTCGACGGCATCTTTGTGTACGACATCGACGATCTGCAGCAGGTAGCCGCGTCGCACATGGAAGAGCGCAGCCGCGAAGCCATCGATGCAGAGACGCTCATCGCTGGCGAAGTCGAGCGCTTCCACCAGCGCCAGCGTGCGGTCAACGCGGCTCCGGTGATCGTCGCTCTGCAACGGAAGGCCGAAGAGATTCGCCAGGCGGAGATTCAGCGGTTGCATACGCGCCTGGGCACGCTCACGGCCGAGCAGCTTGCCGCCGTTGAAGCGCTTACGCGCGGCCTCGTCAACAAGTTTCTCCATCCGCCGATGCAGGAGCTGAAGCAAGCAGCCCGCGAAGGCGACTCCGCACGCCTCGATGCGCTCTGCGAAGCCTGGTCGGTTGCTCCGCCTGCACCAGCCGATCCGGAACACGCCGCTCCCGAGGCTCAACCTGACGCTGCCGAAGACAGCAAGGTCATCAATATTCGCGTCTTTAAAGGAAGCGCGGAGGTGCGCCGTTGAATCTGCGCATCGGCAGTCGCGGATCGCAACTCGCGCTCTGGCAGGCAAATCATATTGCCGGACTTCTGCGCACCCAGGGTCACTCCGCCGAAATCGAGATCATCAAAACCACCGGTGACCGGCTGCAGGAAGTCACTTTTGCTCAGGTCGGCTCCAAGGGGATGTTCACCAAGGAAATTGAAGAAGCGCTTGCCGAGGGACGTGTCGATCTTGCCGTTCACTCGCTCAAAGATTTGCCAACAGAGCTCCCCGAACCGTTCGTCCTCGCTGCTACCCCTGCGCGCGTCGATCCACGCGACGTCTTTGTCTCGGTCAAGCACGCGAATCTGGCTGCATTGCCAGGCGGAGCAAAGGTCGGCACCAGCAGCCAGCGCCGTCGCGCGCAATTGAAGGCTCTGCGGCCCGATCTCGTCGCCGTAGAGTTCCGAGGAAATGTCGACACGCGCCTGCGCAAGCTCGCCGAAGGCCAGGTGGAAGCGATTCTGCTTGCCGCCGCAGGCTTGGATCGCCTTGGAAAAACCGATTGGGTGCGCGAGCGCCTCGACCCGGCGGATTTTTGCCCGGCTGCCGGTCAGGGCGCCCTGGGTATTGAGGCGCGCAAGGGCGACGGCGCGACTCTCGAAGCTCTCACGTTTCTCGATCACGCCGACACGCGCTTTGCCGTCACTGCGGAACGTGCCGCGCTGGCTGCTCTCGGCGGCGGCTGCCAGGTTCCTATCGGCATCCACTGCCGCCGCGAGTTCAACAAAGACAATGCAGACGGATGGCATGAGATCTTCGCGATAGTCGCGTCGCCAGAATCGGGCAAAGTGGTTCGCGTTCACCTTCATGCCCCTCATGAGAACGCCGATCCAGAAGCATTCGGCAGGATGGCCGCAACCATGCTGCTCGATGCGGGCGCCGACCAACTGCTCGCATCTGCCGGTGAGGCATCGGGCGGAGCGGCCTGATGAACGCGCTGCCTCTTGCTGGCCGCCGCATTCTCGTCACGCGCGCCGCGCACCAGGCAAGCAAACTCGGCGATGCTTTGAGGGCGCTGGGAGCTGAGCCGGTCGAAGTTCCTGTCCTGGAAATAGGCCCGCCGGAGAACCTCGCGCCGCTCGATGCCGCGCTCCGCAAACTCGCGACTTACGACTGGCTGATCTTCACAAGCGCGAATGCGGTGCGCGCTGTTGCCGATCGTCCCAAAGAGCAGGGAGCCGCCTTGCAGCTTCCCAAGTCGACACGCATTGCAGCCATCGGCGCCGCAACCGCCAACGCAGTTGAGCAGATCGGCCTGAAGGTCGATCTCATTCCCGATTCTTACGTTGCGGAAAGTCTCGTGAGGGATCTTCTTCAAAACTGGCAAGAAGTATCAGGGCACGACTTTAGTCGTGCCAAAAGCGAATCCCTGAAATCCGGGGCTTTAGCCCCTGAGGGAAGCCTTCGGGGCCTAAGATTCCTTCTCGCCCGCGCGGCAGTCGCGCGCGACGTCATTCCCGATGCACTGCGAGCCGCGGGCGCGCAGGTCGATGTCGTGGACGCTTATCGCAACGTTCTGCCCGAGGAGGCGCCGCAGAAGCTTCTTGCCGCGCTCGCCGGGCCTATTAACGCTGCGACGTTCACCAGCTCTTCCAGTGTGACGCACATGGCCGAAGCAGCGAAGAAAGCCGGCGTTGCCTTTCCTTTTCCCGGCGTCTCAGCGATCTCAATCGGCCCCGTCACCAGCCAAACTCTGCGCGAGAGCGGCTGGGAGCCTGCCGCCGAAGCGATCGTTTCCGACATCGCTGGCCTCGTCGCCGCCGTTGAACGCCTTCTTCGCCGTTAGTGTCCGGCCGACTTGCTGACTCGCTGACTTGCCACTTCAGCTCTCCCACGTCTTATCCTTCGACCGGCAGAGCGTTTCGAGCGTGCACTCGCGGCATTTCGGGTTGCGCGCAATGCACACCTTGCGCCCGTGGGCGATCACCTGATGCGAGAAACGAATCCAGTGATCGCGCGGCAGCACCTGCATCAGCTCCTGTTCCACCTTCTGCGGCGTGTCGCCCTTGGCCAGCTCCAGCCGGCGCGCGATTCGAAACACATGCGTGTCGACTACCACGCCTTCGGCCTTGCCGTAACTCACTCCCAGCACCACATTCGCAGTTTTTCGTGCCGCACCTGGGACAGTGATCAGTTCAGCGAGCGTCTGCGGCACCTCGCCGCCAAAGTCGGCAATGATCTTCCGCGCCGCGCCTTGGATCGACTTCGCCTTGTTGTGGTAGAACCCCGTCGTCCGGATCAGCTCTTCCAACTCCGGCAAGCTCGCCTCCGCCATCTTCGCCGGGGTAGGGAAGCGCCGGAACAGCTCCGGCGTAACGATGTTCACGCGCACATCGGTGCACTGCGCGGAAAGAATCGTCGCGACCAGCAGCTCCCACGGCGTGCGGTGATTCAACGCGCACTCCGCCTTGGGGTACTCTTCGTCCAGCGCCTTCAGAATCGCCACGACGCGTTCCGGCGCGAGCGCGCCGCGCGCCGCCGGAGTTTTTTTTGCAACCGGGGCCGTATTCTTCGACGCGGGTGTTGATTTTTTCCGGGCAGCCGTGCGGTCCGGTGTTTTCTTTGGAGCCGGCTTTTTCTTCGTCATCTTTTGCGCCATCATTGTTCTTAGGAGTACTGCTGATCCATGGTACAAGGCATCGCCAAACCGCGCTGTGGACCGATCGGTGTGCGATCCAGTTCGCACGCCGTCATTCTGCTGTCAGCGCTTCAAGCATTTCTTTTCGTATTTCTGTTGGCCGCACCGGCCTTCGCGCAGGAGCCGCAAGTTGCGGTGGCGGCAGGCAGTCCACCCGTATTCGAAGTCGCATCCATCAAGCCCGCCCGGCCAGAAGATTCAGATCACAACTGGAACAGTGCGAGGGGACGGGTTTCCATAGAAAACTACACTCTGCGGCAGTTGATTCGGGAGGCGTATGGACTGAAATCCGACTCACAGGTCATCGGTGGGCCGGATTGGATTGGAAAGCGGGCTTTTGATATTGAAGCCAAGTTGGACGATGCCGAAGCAACAAAAATACAAAGTATGAGCGGCCCTGAACGGCGCCAAGTGACTCAGCTCGCCGTTCAGGCTCTGCTTCGCGATCGTTTCCAGCTCAAAGCGACCCTTGCTATGCGGAGCATCCCCGTTTATTCGTTGGTGGTGTCGAAATCCGGCGCAAAGCTCATGCCTTCGGCGCCGCAGCTTGATGAGAATGGGAAGCCGAGGCTCGAGGCGAATCACAGCGTTCACACCCATAACGGACAAATGATCGCTACCGCGATTTCGATGAGCAGCCTCGCAGACTACATGCCCGATTGTGACCGTGTCGTTCTCGATCGCACCGGCCTCAAGGGCGAATACGATTTCAAGCTCAACTGGACGCGGGACAACGGAAACGGCATTCCACCTGACGCGCAGTACCCCGGAATTTTCACCGCGTTGCGCGAGCAATTAGGCTTGGATCTGAAGCCCGACAAGGCTCCCGTCGATGTAGTCGTTGTAGACGCCGCGAAGGAACCCGCATCGGATTAGGACAAGAGTCGCGCTTTGTGGCCTTGCGACCTTAAGATCGTGACCGCTTGCTTGTCGAAACTAACAAACTCCTCAGCGCCTAGCCAACGGCCTTCGTAAGCAATGGCGCCATCGGCAAAGTCGCCGCCTTTGTCGAGAACTTCGAGCCCGGCTTCGACCGCCTGAAGCTGGGTCACCACGTTTGGGCTGGTAATGAGAGAACGTATGGAATGGGCCACCTCGAGAGCTGGCTTCTTATACAAGCTTCGCATCACCCATGCGAATTCGCAGAGAGCCGAGACTGGAACGGCGACCAGCTCTGCCGTCCTGAGCACACGGGCGGCAACAACGGCTTGTTGCGGATCGTCACGCACAGCGGCGCGCAGAAGCAAGTTTGTGTCCGCGCCAATCTTCACCGCTTTCCCGCCCAGGCTTCTTCAGTAAACTTCTTGATCTGGGCAATGGTGAATCTGGGTCCGCCCTTTTGCTCCAGGCTGCCGATAAAGTTGTCGATAGAACCGGTTTTTGGAGCGGCTCCGACCGCAAGCCGTCCGTCGGGCAACTTCTCCACAGCGACCTTCTGGCCCGGGACAACGTTGAGATGCCGCAGCAGTTCCTGCTTTAGCGTGATCTGACCTTTGGCGGTAACTGTCAGAGTCGTCATACGATAACCTCACTAACCATTGTAAGGCAAAAATGCCTTACCGTGCAATTCTGGAATTATCCACGCGCGCCCTACAGCTTGCCTTCCACCCACTCCCCCAGCTTCTCCACCTCAAGTCGCACCCCCACAAAGAACTGCCCGAACAGCGCATACACCGCGCTTACTTCGTCAAACCGCATCTCGTAGATCAGCTTTTTGAAGACCACCGGATCGTCGGCGAACAAGTCCACGCCCCACTCCCAGTCGTCCATGCCGATAGAGCCGGAGATGATCTGCTTCACTCGGTCGCCGTATCTGCGCCCGATCAGCCCATGCTCGTGCATCATGCGCTGCCGTTCGGCGAAAGGGACGTTATACCAATTCACTTGCTCGCCGCGTTTTCGATCCATCGGGTAAAAGCAGATGTATTTTGTGTCAGGAATTGCCGGAAACAGACGCGATGACATCGCTTCTGAAGCGCGCGCCAGCGATGACTCAATTTCAGAATTCCATTGCGGCGAGTGCGGCTCGAATCCCTTGCCAGCCGCGGCCTCGTATGTTTTGCGCGTCGACTCGTACAGTCCTAGCTCGACAACCGATACATAGGAGTGACGCAGATCGAGGAAGTCGTAAAGTCGCGTCTGCGCCAGTGCCAGCTCGATGCGATTCAAAGCCTCGAGCGAATCGCGAAAGTGGACCAGGAGGAGATCGCCCTTATGGCCGAGCACCGAGTAAAGCGCCGAGTGAAATGGCGCGCTGGCCTCTGCCCGCTCCAGCTTCTTCAGCGTCTCAACCGCCCCCGCAACAATCTGGTTGCGCTCGCCCTGCGCGCAGCAGCGCCAGGCCTTCCAATCGAAACGGAAGAACTGATGAAGCATGCTGGAACCCTCTAACGTCAGCGGTACAGGCGGAAAATCAGCCACGCAAACCTCCAGGATTTGTGGTGCGAGTACATCTCATCCTAACAAATGAAAATTGCAGACGTGTGCAGCCGGATTTTCGCGTAGCAGCACCATTTCAAGCACGTTTTCGCGCGCAACGGCCCTTTATACTGGGGACGCTCATGAACGAAAAGATTCTGGCCCTCCTGGTCCAATTCATCACCCATGTCATCGATGTTGGCGGATATGCCGGAATCGTTGCGCTGATGGGAATTGAATCAGCCTGCATCCCGCTGCCATCGGAAATCATCATGCCTTTCGCGGGATACTTGGTTTATCTCGGCCATTTCAATCTGTATCTCGCGGCGACCGCGGGCGCACTCGGCTGCAACATCGGCTCCGCAATCGCTTATTGGATTGGCGCTGTGGGTGGACGTCCGCTTGTGGAGCGTTACGGCCGCTGGGTTCTGCTCAGCCATCGCGATCTCGAATGGGTGACGGACTTCTTCGCAAAGTACGGATCGATCACCGTTCTCGTCGCGCGCCTCATGCCCATCGTGCGCACGTTTATTGCATTTCCGGCGGGCATCGCCAAAATGTCGCAGGTACGCTTTCACCTTTACACATTTATCGGATCATGGCCCTGGTGCTTTGCACTGGCCTATGCCGGCATGAAGCTCGGCGAGAGTTGGCACACGGATCCACGCTTCGAACAGTGGTTCCATCGTTTTCACCTTATCGTTGAACTCGGCTTGCTCGCCGTGCTCATTTGGTTTCTCTGGGTACACCTGAGCCGCAGGCGCGGCGCTGAGGCGGTGTGATTCAGTATTCGCGAAATCGACGGCCCGCACGCTGAGGCCGCATTCCGATCAGTTTCTTGCAATTCGAAACCATCTACAAAGGAAGGTTGGAACAGGCAATGGCAACAAAGGGAAAAGGCGCGCATAAGAATGGGAACGGCGCGGAGAAGTCAGCGGGTTCGAAAGCCGCCGCACATAAAGTGGAGGCCGCAAAGGGCAAGTTAGGTGTGATGGTAGTCGGCCTGGGCGCAGTGGCCACAACCATGATTGCCGGCGTCGAGGCCGTCCGCCGAGGACTCGCCAAGCCGATCGGCTCGCTTACACAAATGGGCACCGTTCGCCTCGGCAAGCGCACCGATGCGAACTCACCGCTGATCAAGGATTTCGTTCCGATCGCCGATTTGAACGACGTGGTCTTCACCGGCTGGGACATCTTTGAAGACAACGTCTATGAAGCCGCCGCCCATGCTGCGGTTCTCGACAAGGAGACACTCGCCAAGCTCAAGCCCTATCTCGAAACCATCAAGCCTATGCCGGCCGTCTTCGATCGCTACTACGTCAAGCGGCTCAACGGCACGCACGTGAAAAAGGGCAACAACAAGCGCGATCTCGCCGAGCAGGTGATCGCCGACATTCAGGCCTTCAAGAAAACCGTCGATCGCGTCGTGATGATCTGGTGCGGCTCGACCGAAATCTTCATGGAGCCCACTGACGTTCATCAGACCATCGAGGCCTTCGAGAGAGGTCTTGAAAAGAGCGATCTCGGCATCGCCCCCTCGCAAATCTACGCCTACGCCGCGCTCAAAGAGGGCGTTCCCTTCGCCAACGGCGCGCCGAATCTCACGGTCGATCTTCCCTGCATGATCGAGCTCTCGAAGAAAAACGCTGCGCCTATCTGCGGCAAGGACTTCAAGACCGGCCAAACCTTCATGAAGACGGTGCTGGCGCCAGCATTCAAGGCGCGCATGATCGGCGTCAAGGGATGGTTCTCTACGAATATCCTTGGGAACCGCGACGGCGAAGTCCTCGACGAGCCGCAGTCGTTCAAGACCAAGGAAGAATCGAAGCTCGGCTCGCTTGAATACATCTTCCAGCCCGAGCTTTATCCCGATCTCTACAGCGACATCTACCACAAAATTCGCATCAACTATTACCCGCCGCGCGGCGACGAAAAAGAAGCCTGGGACAACATCGACATCTTCGGCTGGCTCGGTTATCCCATGCAGCTCAAGGTCAATTTCCTCTGTCGCGACTCGATCCTGGCCGCGCCCATTGCGCTCGATCTGGTCCTCTTCCTCGACCTGGCCAAGCGTACGCCGGAGCTTCGTTCCATTGGCATCCAGGAGTGGTTGAGCTTCTATCTCAAGTCGCCGCAAACGCCACCGGGTCTGTATCCTGAGCACGATCTTTTCATCCAGTCCATGAAGCTGAAGAATACCCTTCGTCACATCATGGGCGCGGATTTGGTGACGCATCTCGGCCTCGATTATTACGACTAACCCGGTAGCGTAATCTGAACTGGACATGAAAGATTCCGCTGTTCTTCTGATCGACTGCCCCGATCGCAAGGGCTTGGTGGCCCGCGTTTCGGGGCTTCTCTATGAACGAGGCGCGAACATACTGCACGCCGACCAGCACATTGACCGCGACCAGGGCCTCTTCTTCATGCGCGTCGAGTGGGAGATAAACGGCTTCAATCTTGATGCGTTCCAGCAGGCCTTCACGCCCCTCGCTGCCGAGCTCGGTATGAATTGGAAGCTCAGCTCTAGCCTGCGCAAGCCGCGCGTGGCTCTTTTCTGTTCGCAGTATCTCCACTGCATGGCCGATCTGCTTCACCGCTGGCGCACGGGCGAGCTGGTCTGCGAGATTCCTGTCATCATCTCGAATCACCGTGAGGTCGAGAACCTCGCCGCCTTTTACGGAGTTCCTTTCGAGCATGTCCCGGTGACAGCCGCCGCACGCGCCGAGACCGAGAAGCACCAGATCGATCTCCTCGCCGCGCACAAAGTGGAACTCGTCATCCTCGCGCGCTACATGCAGATTCTCTCGCCGGAGTTTGTCGCGCAGTATCCGGCGGCCATCATCAACGTGCATCACTCTTTTCTGCCGGCCTTCACCGGGGCGCGGCCGTATCATGCGGCGCACGCCCGCGGAGTCAAGCTCATCGGCGCCACCAGCCACTACGTCACAGAGGTGCTCGACGACGGCCCAATCATCGAGCAGGACGTGGCCCGCATCTCTCACCGCGACCAGGTGGAAGATCTTGTCGCCCGGGGCAGGGACCTGGAGCGCATCGTCCTGTCGCGCGCCGTCCGCTGGCACCTCGACCGCCGCATTCTCTGCTACGGCAACAAAACTGTGGTCTTCGACTAGCCCACCAGGAACAAAGATCCCCTTGATCAAAATCTGCATCGCTGTCGTTGCTCTTTCCTGCGGGTTACCGATTGGAGCCGCATTCGGTCAATCCCGCGCAACATCCATTCCGTTTCAAATCGCCCCGGATACAGGCCTTCTCATGATCCCGGTTTCCACTGGCGGCGCTGAGACGACTCCGTTTGTGCTCGACACGGGTTCCGGGGTGACCGTGCTTGCACAGAGCCTCGTCGATCGGCTGGGCGGCAAACCTGCAGGGCGGTTTACCGGATTCCGGCTGACAGGCGAGCGCATCGACCTCGATCTGTTCACAATTCCCGAGTTGCGCGTCGGGCCGGTTGTTCGGCATGACGTTGTGGTGGCCGGATGGGATGGGCTCGACAAATTTCATCTTTCCGGGATGATTGCTTTGGATTTCTTCCGCGATCAAGAGTTCACCTTGGATTTCTCAGCGAGGCGCCTCGTCTTTGAGTCGCAGCCCTCGCTCGCGGCACGACTGCGTCACGGGAGTGTCGTGAAGGCGCAATTCGACGACGTGCGCGGCGTGAGTCTCGATCTTTTTGCACCATTCCGAATTGACGGCAAGATCGGCGAGTGCGAAGTGGATACGGGCAGCCAGGGATATGTATTTGCGGCGCGCTATATGGATGCACTGGGCCTGACGGCAAAGAGCAGCGGCGTGAAGGAGTCAAAGCACACAACGATCCTGGGCAACACCGAGACCCGCTACAGCGCGCCCGTTGACTCGCTCACCCTTGGCGATACGCAGATCGCAAGCTCTCCGCACCCGTCGGTTCTCTTCGAGAACATCATTTACGACTGCAATGTCGGCATCGATTTCTGGATGAATAAGACCGTGACATTCGACATCCCACACAAGAAATTGGTGGTTTCTAGCCGGTAGCCGATGATCGGTGGATTGATACGCTCCGACCGTCGTTGCTCTCTGGCTCTTAGCAAGGCGCATAGAATCAATTAGATCGGCCAATAGTCCCGCTCAATGCTGCTTTTGAGTTGCAATTTCCGACCGAGCTACGGTATTTTACTAACCAGTTAGTTAATTATGCCGACCCACCCCACTCCCGACGCCCAAGCCGACCGTTCGGCCGAGACGAAGACCCGCATCCTCGAAGCTGCTATCCGCGAATTCAGCGAGCATGGACTGGCGGGCGCCCGTACCGAGCAGATCGCCATCGCAGCCGGCGTCAACAAGGCCCTCCTCTACTACTACTTCGAAAGCAAAGACAAGCTGTATGCCGCGGCTCTCGAACTCGTCTCCGCCCGTGTTCGCGACCGCTCAATGGCCGTCTTCCTCCGCGAGGCAAGCCCGGGCGAGCGCATGCTCCGCGCGGCGCTCGATCACTTCGACCGCATCCTTACGCAACGGGAGTTTCAAAGCCTGATGCAGCAGGAGATGATGCGCCTGCATAAAGGCGAGGCGGGCGAGCTGCCGCTTCTCGTCAAGCGCGTCTTCGGACCGCTGCAGGCAATGTTTCGGTCAATGGTGCGAGAGGGGATTGCGTCGGGTGAGGTGATCGAGGCGGATTGGATGCAAGTGGAACTTTCAGCGCTCGGAGCGAATGTGTTCTATTTCCTGAGCGCGCCGGTGTGGCGGCTGATTGAGCCGTTGGAGCCGTTCGATCGCAATGTGCTGGCCGCTCGCAGAGTGGCGTTGGTCGAGTTTCTGGGCCAGGCCATCTTCAAGGATCGTAAGTACGGCGCCGAACTGGCTGCCAAAGTTCTAGCCGATTCCCCAATGCCGGACTTCCCCGAATTCAAGGGATTAGAGGTGAATAAGAAGTGAACGCGCGCAACCGAGTCTTCATGATTTTGGGTCTGTTGACCATTGGATCGCTGATCTGGTATCTACTGACCACCAATCGCTCGACCGACTTGCAGCTGATCGGAACCGTGGACGCGAACGAAGTCATAGTCAGTTCGAAGATTCCCGGACGCATTCAGCAGTTGACGGTGCAGGAGGGCGATCCTGTGAAGTCAGGGCAACTGGTCGCCGTGATCGAAAGCGACGATCTGGCCGCAGCCGAAAAAGCTGCGGAAGCTACTGCCGCCGGGAACGACTGGAAGCTGCGTGAATCCGAAGAGACCGAGCGTGAGAACAACGGCGAAACCTCCAGCGCCGCACAGGCGGCCGACGCGCAGGTGAAGGCGGCGCAGGCAGCGCTGGCGCAGG
The DNA here is from genome assembly GCA_963834565.1 of uncultured Acidobacteriaceae bacterium. GTDB lineage: Bacteria > Acidobacteriota > Terriglobia > Terriglobales > Acidobacteriaceae > Telmatobacter. The sequence continues at coordinate 304,799 of CAWICF010000002.1, forward strand.
CCCAGGCCAATCTCGACCACCAGCGCGCAGACACCACTCGCACAGTTGCGCTCGCAGCGCAAGGCATCATGAGCGCACAGGCCCGCGATGACGCCGAAACCAGCCTGCAGGCCGCGCAGGCTGCGGTGAACAACGCCAAGGGCAATCTCGACTCCGCCGAAGCCACACTGCGCCAGGCCCAGGCTCATGAAATGCTCACGCAGGTTTCCGCCCGCACCGTCTCTGAAGAACGCGATGCAGAGGCCAATGCCAAGGCGTTGGCCGATGAAGCCCGCGTTGAAAAAGGCTACGCGCAGGTGCTGGCGCCCGTCGACGGCAAGGTGGACGTGTGGGCGGCGCGTCAGGGAGAAGTCGTCGCCGCCGGATCGCCGATCGTCACGATCATGGATCTGTCGCAGACCTGGGTTTACGCGCCACTGCCTGAGACGCAGGCCGATGCCGTGCAATTGGGTGATTCGCTGCGCGTAGTGATGCCGAGCGGCGCCACCTTCCAGGGGAAAGTCATCGCCAAGGCAGCTGAAGGCGACTTTGCTACGCAGCGCGACGTGAACAGCATGAAGCGTGACATCAAGACGATTCAGATCAAACTTTTGATTCCAAACCCCGGCGAGAAATTTGTGCCCGGAATGACGGCCGAGGTGTACATACCCAAGGCAAAGCTGGTGAAGCAATGAGCGCTGGACCCAACTTGAGTCCGCCGATGAAGAGTGACTGCGGCGACAAACCCATTGCCATCGAGGTCCAGCACATCGTCAAGAAGTATGGCGACTTTGAAGCCGTCAAAGACGTGAACTTTTGTGTTGCCGAGGGTGAGATTTTTGGTCTGCTCGGACCGAATGGAGCCGGGAAGAGCACGCTCATCCGCATGATGACGACGCTGATTCCGGTCACTTCGGGCAAAGCGTTTGTTGCCGGCCACAATGTGGCGGACGATCCCGACGATGTCCGGCGCGCCATCGGAGTCATTCCCCAGGCGTTGACCAGCGATCAGGACCTTACGGTGGGAGAGAACCTGTCGATCTACGCCAAGCTCTACGGCGTGCCGCGCGGGACCCGCGAGAAAAATATCGCCGCGGTGCTTGAAGCAGTTGACCTGACCGAGTGGCGTGATGCGCAGACCAAGACGCTTTCCGGCGGCATGCGGCGTCGGCTGGAGATCGCGCGCGGCCTGGTGCACAATCCGCGCATCTTTTTTCTCGACGAGCCCACCACGGGTCTCGATCCCGTCTCGCGCATCGCGGTGTGGGAGATGCTGAACAAGCTCAAGGCCACGCGCAATCTCACCATGCTGCTGACCACGCACTACATGGATGAGGCCGACAAGCTCTGCGACCGCATCGCGATTGTCGATCACGGCAAGCTGGTGGCGCTGGGCACGCCGGTGGAGCTCAAAAACAGTGTGGCCGGCGCGAATGTCGTTGAAGTGCATTTCGACCGCGAGGACGAAGAGTGGAAGGGGCGCCTGGAGAAGATGGAGGGTGTGGCCAGCGTGCAACCCGAGGGCGCGGGATTTTACCGTGTCATCACCAAATCGGGATCGAAGACCACCATGGAGATTGTGGAGCTGGCAGCGAGCCTGGGCGAGACGCTCACCTCGCTGAGCGTGCAAAACACCACGCTCGACGACGTGTTCATTCACTACACCGGGCGGCAATTGCGCGATGAGCAGGTGAAAGCGGTATTTACCATGCCGCCGCGGCCGGGAGCGCGCCCATGAATCGAATGTTTGCCATCATCGAGCGCGAAATGCGCAAGTTCTTCCGCTCGCCCATGCTCATGATCATGTCGCTCATGATGCCCATCCTGCAGCTCGTCATCATTGGTAACGCCTTCGGCGGCAAGATCGTCGGCACGCATGTGGCCGTAGTGGATTACGACCACGGACCGCAGGCCGTCAAGGTGCGTGAGGCATTCGACGCCGTCGCCGCGAACATCAAGACGTTCACGACCATCGACTATAACAGCGAAGTGCAGGCGCGCGAAGATGTCCGCACAGGCAAGATCGATGCCGCGGTCATCATCCCCAAACAATACTCGCGCCGCGTTTACGCCGAGGATGCGCCCAATTTGGGCTTCGTCGTCGACAACTCCGATCTCTTCACTTCGGCGAGCCTCGAAGCAGAGATGCAATCCCTGGTCGACGCGATGAATGCGCCAACGATCCAGGATCGGCTTTCCAAATCCATCGCACTCGAGATCGTCGAACTTTATCCGTACGTGAATTATCTGAAGTATCTTCTGCCGATGACAGTTGCACTCGCGATGTATATTTCCGTGATGATCGGCGGCGGCATGCTCTATATCGACGACAAAGCGCGCGGCGTACACGAAGGCTACCTGGTGACGCCGATTACGAAACTGGAGCTGGTCTTCGGGCTGAATATCGCCGGAGCCATCAAGGCGACGCTTTCCGGGATTTCCATAGCGGTCATCGGGTCGCTGATGGCCGGCCTGGGCGTCGTTTTTCATCCCATCATCATGCTGCAGGTGCTGTGCCTGATTATCGCCGGCTCGATCGCGTTCAACGGCATGATGTTCCTGCTCATGGTGCGCATCGACGATCCGCTGGTGCCGCGCGCCATGTTCGGCATTCTCAATGTCCTCCTGTTATATCCCTCGGGCGCCATGTATCCCACCTCGTCGTTTCCCAAGTGGATGCAAGCCATTGGCGTGGTCGATCCCTTCACCTACGTGATCCACGGCTTCAAGGCGGTGCTGCTCAAAGATGGCGGCTGGGTCGCCATTTGGTACGACCTGCTGTTCCTCTTGGTCTTCGGCATCGGCACGTTGCTGATTGCCACGCCGCTCTTCAAGCGCACGCTGTAATTCACTGAAGCAACGTAAGGGATCCTGGATCAGCACTCATGAGATGGGGCGAGCTTGAGCTCGCCCCGTTTTGCGCTTATTTTCCCGTGGGTGGAGGCAGGTAGCTGAGATCGGGTTCGAAGCGATAAACATCGAACTCACTTTGAACGATCAGGTTCCGGACCTTGTCAACCAGAGCCTGATAGTCTTCCTTGCTCAGCCCTTTTTGAGCACCAATGCCTGCGTCGAGATCGGCCCAGTTGTCGAATCCCGCAACGGAGGTGATTTGCAGGCTCGACTCGCCGAAGCGCTCTCCGGCGACGTTGTAATCTTTTGTTCCTGCCTTCTGGACCGCCGGGAAAATCTCGTGCTTCAGGAGTTCGAGATACTCGTGATACTTTTCCGGGCGCACCTGCGTTTGCAGTACTCGAATCATCTTGGGCATATTGCCCGACGAAATGTTGTAGTCGGGCAGAATCTCTTCGATTACCCGACGCGAGCTGACCGCACAGTCATTGATCCGCATCCCGATGCGCGCCAGGTCCATGGCCTCATCCTTCATTTGCGGGTCAGTCGACATGCTGTAGTCGAGATCGGCCCAGTTCTTGTAGTAGATGACGTGGGCGTACGCATGCGGCCCCGTGAGCGACATCCAGGTGGAGCTATAGTGCGTGGTTGAGCTTTTTGCCAGCAGTGCGTTGTAGGCCTTGATTTCCGCCTGAAAATCACTGACTCGGTCGGGCTTGACGGTGTAGAACGTGACGCTGCGGATGTTTCCATCCTGAGGGGACGCCGATGTAACCAGCGTCGCCGCAAATACGATCGCACAGATGCAAGGACACAGGATTCCTCTTTGGATCCACTTCATGAACAACCTCCTCGTTGCAAGCCGGAAAGTGCATTCCCGGCATTTGAAGGTCCGGCATTGCAGCCAGGCGTGATTTCGATGAAGGCCTTCGCCAGGAAGGGGACCGTGCGTTCGGGTCTTCGAAGACGGGATAGGGAGTGCCCGCTGGAATTGTGCGGATTCGCCGAGGATACACTGCGATCGGAGATGTTGTGCAGAAGTAAAGGGATAGGGAGAAAATGCAGGCGGCGTTAGGGCGATTGCTCGGTCGGAGTGACATCCACTCCGGACTGCCGGAAGTCGAAGTGCAGCAGCCAAACGCTTGCGACACTTTGCCCATTCGTTTGCGGCGGCATAAACTTCCACGACTTTGCCGCTTCCAGAGCGAGATTCGCGAAATACTTGCTCGGCCCTTGCGATGCGATCGAGGCGTCTCCGACCGAGCCATTCGCGTTGACATTCACCTGGATGCTCACCTTCACCTTGCCCTGAATGGTGCGGATCGCTTTCTCCGGCACATCGGGCATCACCTGCTGCGCGACAGAGCCCTTTGCTGAAGATCCCGTCGCCGCTCGCGCCGTCGGCGCGGTCTCGGCCGGAGCCGGAGGCGGAGTCTGCACCTTCGCCGGTGCTTGTTCCGGCGGAGCCGCAACAGGGGCTGCCGGCTTGGTTTCCGCTGCCGGGCCAGGTGTTGAGTTTTGTGCAGGCGGGGCTTGCTGCACGGGCGCCTGCGTCTGCGGCTTCGGCGACTCTTGCGGCGCAGTCGGCTCCGGTTGCGCTGGAGTCTGTTCCTGACTGGGCGCGCTGGTCGTCTCATCGCTCGCTACCGGGGCCGGCGCCGACGATTTATGGTGCGCAATAATCGACACGATGGCAAATACGCCAATCAAAGCCACCACACCCAATGCGATATTGCGACGGGCTGTGATCGGGCCCCCAACTACCAATGGTTTGGTCTTTGGCTTGATCGGCCGATGCGGAATCGTCGCGCCTGAATCCAGGCATGCCCACACTTCGCTCAAAGTACAACGGTGCGCCGGATCCAGCCGCAGGCACTCCCGCGCAATTTGCGCAAATGGAGCCGGTACCGATGGCGGCAGCGGCGGATCAATATGCCCGGTTCTGTTCCACGCAGGCGGGATGCGGGTGAGAGCCTCTACGAGCGTCACACCCAGCGACCACATATCCGTCGCAGGCGATATTCGCCCCTGCGTCTTCTCCGGTGCGTCGTAAATCTCCAGCACTGTTGGCGGCGCGAACGCCGCTGCCGACCCGCGAATGTTTTCTGAAGAGATTTTCAGCTGGTCGTCCACCACCATGATGTTCGACGGTTTCAGCCGGCCGTGTACCAGCCCGTTGTCATGCAGATAGGCAAGGGCATCGAGCACGGGCCCCAGCATCTCTTTCACTTCCTCGGGTGTCAGCGCCCGTTCTGTGAGGATTTCAGAGAGAACCTCTCCGGCGTACTCTGTTACGACATAGAGGACCCCGGTGGTCTGAACCTGGCTGCGGCCCGTGTCGAGTACGCGAACCAGATGCGGATGCGTGAGACCCGCCGCGGTCGTCCAGCCGGCCGCGCATGCCGCGGAACCTTCAACATCGGCAGGGAAGAGTTTGATCGCAGCCTTCCGCTCTTCATTCCCGTCGATGTCGCAAAGATAGATACCTGATTGGCCAAAGCTGCCCAGCCACTGCAGCAGACGGTATCTCTCACTTACGACGCTTCCTATCCAATCCCTTCGAATGATTTCAGTGTTCATAGCCAAGCGATCCATCCATTCGCGGCAGGCAAATGACAGTAGAGCCAAAAACTGCGGACTGGAGCCGGAGCGTCTCCATTCTAAGGGTAGCTGTCAAATGTAAGTCACTGAAATTCTAGGCGCAGGCGCCGGAGGTAATCAAATTCGAGCACGAAAAAGCCCGCCGTTTGAGGGGAATCCGCTTTCGCGGGCCATCGAAACGGGCGGGCCTCGTCTACAACTTGGCCGGTTGGAGCCGATCTTACTGCGCCGGCGGGGCAGCCGGAGGTGCTGCGGGTGTATCGGTCTGCTTTGTGAAGTCGAAGCTGCAGGGTCGGCCCAGGAGGCCTGCACCCTCGTCGCGCTTTCCGGTTCCCGTCACGTCGGAAAACTTCGCCTCGACGTAGTAGTCGTACTTATTGCCTTTGAGTTGGGTTACGATGCCCGCCTTTCCCGACTGCACCGTCCCTTTTGCGTGCAGCTTGGCGCTGCCGTCTGGATTGATGGCGCCGTCGATGACCATGTAACCCGGTCCACCCTGTTCGCCATGTTGGCCGTGAAAGGTGCTATTGGTGATGGTGCTGATGAACGTCCACTTGTATGCGGGCATGTGTTCGCTCGCGTCGCAAGCCATGTTCGTCGTCCAGGTGCCGTCAAAGTGACCTGCCGGAGCCTGCCCTCCGGCAAGAATGGGAGCCCAAAGCAACATCAGCCAGACAGTTTTCCTCATTGTGACCTTTAACCTCCGTGGTGAAAGAATATGCTGCTTCCTGTGACGTTTGGCAATGGGATTTTGGCGCAATTTTCGCCCGATAAGCGATAATTTCCGGCTCAATTCCGCGCCGCAAGCACCTCTTCGTAAAACCGTACATATCGAGGCACAACCAGGTTCGCGCAGAACCGCTTCTGCGCCGCCTGCCGCGCAGCGTCGCGCATCGCCTGCAGCCGTGCAGAATCATTCAGCAGGCTCAAGGCGCCCCCGGCCATCCCGTCCACGTCGCCGACCGGGTAAAGCAGCCCTGTCACGCCGTCATCGATCAGCTCCGGAACCCCGCCCACGCGCGTCGCGATTGCCGGCACTTTGCATGCCATCGCCTCCAGCGCCGCCAGTCCGAACGATTCCAGTTCGCTCGGCATCAGCAGCAGGTCGGCCAGCGCCAGCAGCTCGTTCACGCGATCCTGCTTGCCGAGAAAGTGCACGTGCTGCTGGATGCCGAGATCGTGCGCCAGATACTCCGCCGCTGAGCGTTCCGGCCCGTCGCCGACCAGCACAAGTTGTGCCGGTCGCTCCTGTGCCACGCGCGCAAAAATCTTCACTACGTCCGTCACCCGTTTCACGGGCCTGAAGTTCGAAAGATGAATCAGGATCGGTTCATCGGGCGCGGCCAGGTGACGCCTTTCGCACATTTGCGCACGCTCTTCATCATTCTGGATCGGCTTGTAGACATCGCAGTTCACGAAGTTCGTAATTATCTCAATCGGCCGCGAAATGTCGAAAGACTTAATAGTTTCGTCCTTCAAATAGTTTGAGATGCTTGTCACGCCGTCGCTCTCCTGGATGGCGTGCCGCGTAATCGGCAGATAGCTGCGATCGAGACCAACCAGCGTAATGTCGGTCCCGTGCAGTGTTGTGACAAAGGGTAGCCGCCGCCCTTTTGCCGCCAGCATCTGTCGCGCCAACAGCGCACTCACCGAATGCGGAATCGCATAGTGCACGTGCAGCAGGTCGAGGTTGTAGTACTCAGCCACCTCGGCCATGCGCGACGCCAGCGCCAGGTCGTACGGCGGAAACTCGAACAACGGATAGTTCGAAACCGGAACTTCGTGATAAAAAATACCCTCATCACGCCCGCTCAGCCGGAAAGGCTGGCTGTAGCTGATGAAGTGGATCTCGTGGCCCAGCGCGGCCAATTCGATGCCGAGTTCCGTCGCCACCACGCCCGAACCGCCGTAGGTGGGATAACAGGTAATCCCAATGCGCATGAAGCCTTCTTAGAGAATCTGTTTTTGTGAACAAACAACCAACTGATTGCCGAAACGGCAACCTGTTGCCTGATTCCAAAAGTTGTAGGGCCTGCAAAACTCCGTACCGGCCCTGCAGGAGCTCATTTCCATCCTCCACATTACCAGTTCGTCCCCGAATCCTCTTTCGAGCCTGGGTAGCGGACTGAGTCACAAATATTACCACTTGATTAAGAGTTCGGATCGGGGTCTAACCGGTCGAAACCGAAGAGGGCGCGCCCGAGGATTTAGCCGGGGAAACGGCGGCTGGCGAATATTCGAGATGGTACGCGTTTTGTAACGGATTGCCCTCTTCATGGCTTTCATCCGATGAAAGCACAACTTAAGGACATCCGACCCGATGAGTTTAAGCATTTATCGATCTCTGGGCCTGTTTCTCCTGTTCTCAATGGGAGGATTGGGCGCCGGTGCGCAGGCACCTCTGACGCTGCGGCAAGCTATCAATGAGGCGCTTGGGCAAAGCCCTGAGGCAGCGATAGCGCATGCCAGCACGCTCGATGCGCAGTTTGCGGCGGGCGTGGCGCGTACCCAGCTTCTTCCGCAGCTCGGCTTCACGGAAGATATCTCGCGCGGGAACGACCCAGTTTATGCATTTGGAACGCGGCTGCGGCAGAGACAATTCACGCAATCGGATTTTGCGCTGAACGCCCTGAACTTCCCCCAGCCGATCGGCAACTTCTCGACGCGCTTTTCCGGGCAGTGGATGGCGTTCGATTCGTTCAAGACGCAGAAAGCGATCCATAGCGCCGATCTTCTGCAGCAGAGCGCGGTTTCATCGGGCAGAGCGGTGGACCAGCAGATCGTGTTCCGTGTTGTCCAGGCCTACCAGCAAGTGCTCTACGCGCAGCGCCAGATTGCCGTGGCGCGGCACGAGCTTGAGACTGCGACAGCGCTTGAGAGTTCCGTTGACGAACATGTGAAGGCCGGTCTCGCTGTCGAATCGGACAGGATGGCGGCTGAGGTGGATGTGTCCGCGCGCAAGGAAGAGTTGATTGCGGCCCAGGGCGATCTGGAACTGGCGTGGGCGACGCTGCGCGAGGCGATGGGCGCTTCCGAACTGAAGGCAATCGAATTGAAGCCGATGGAGCCGCACACGTTTCCGCAGGGCGCGCTTGAGGATGAGATGGCGACGGCACAAAAGACGCGTCCCGATCTGATAGCGCTGGGGCAGGCCCAATCGGCGCAGGCATCGGCGCTGGGAGCCGCAAAGTCCGACTTGGGTCCGCGCGTGAGCGCGTATGGCAATTGGGAAGAAGACCGAACATCTTTGGCCGGCTCGGGCGGCAACAGCTGGGTTGCCGGCGTCCAGATCAGCGTGGATATTCTGCCCTTTGCCAAGCGCGACGAAGTAGCGAGGGAGAGCGCGGCGAAACACAAGGTCGACGCACAGATGGCCGCCACCGTCCAGCATCTTCGGCTTGAAGTGAGCCAGGCGCATATTCGCCGGCAGACGGCGGAGCTGCAAGTGGAGACAGCGCAGGCAGCGATGGCCCAGGCGGCGGAGAGCTTGCGCATTGTGAAAAATCGTTACGACGCCGGTCTTGCCACCATCACCGATCTGCTGCGTGCCGAGGATGCCGAACGGCAGAGCCAATTCAGTTACTGGCATGCCGTCTACGGAAATGCCATGGCCTATACCGAACTTTTATACGCCACCGGGACGTTGACTCCGGATGCGGCGGAGGAGCTTCAATGAAAAGCATCTTGTGGACGAGTCTGCTGGCTGCATCCGCGTCGATGATTGCCGGCTGCCACGACGGAGAATCTGCCAAGACGACAGGGACCGTACAAAGCATGCAGGCCCAGGTTGTTGAGAGCCGGCAACAACAGTTGCCTGTCAGCGTTCAATCCACTGGCACTGTTCACTCCAGGGAGACCGCTGTCGTTTCTGCGCAAGTGATGGGCCGCATCCAGCAGGTGCTGGTGCACGAGGGGGACGACGTGCGCGCCGGGCAGACTCTGGTAGTTCTGGACGATGCAGCGCTGCGCGCCCAAGTGGAGCAGGCGCAGGCCGGAGTAAAAGCTGCCGAGAATGCGCAAGCCGCCGCGCAGGCCAACGCCGCGCTGGCGGCCAGTACGCTAAGCCGGTACAAGCAGCTTGAGTCGCAAAAGAGCGTAAGCCCTCAGGAGATGGATGAGATGTCGCGGCGGGCCGAAGCAGCCGCAGCGAGCCTTGAGGCGGCGCGTGCGCAGACTGACGCGGCCCGGGCCCAGGAACGCGGAGAGCGTACCATGCTTGGCTACACGCGCTTGACTGCCCCTTTCGCGGGTGTGGTGACGGCGCGCATCGCCGATCCTGGGACGATGGCCGCGCCCGGGGCGCCTCTGCTTCAAATTGATCAAACCGCGGCTTTGCAACTTGAGGTTTCGGTCGACGAGTCTCTGATCGGCGCAATTCACAAGGGAATGAAGGTGCCTGTGGCAATTGACGACAGCGCATCCACAAGTGGAACACCGGCAAACCTGGAGGGCACGGTTGCCGAGATTGTTCCTGCGGCCGATCCGTCGAGCCACAGTTTTCTGGTGAAGATCGATCTGCCACTTTCAAACCAGATCCACGCAGGCATTTATGGAACGGCCGATTTCGTCGATGGCGCAAGGCAGGCAATCCTGATTCCACGGTCCGCGGTCGTCGCGCGCGGCTCGCTCAACTGCGTCTATGTTCTCGACGGCCGGGGCGTTGCGCAACTCCGATCCATCACCCTCGGCGCGATGCAGGGCAATCTCGTCGAAGCGCTTTCGGGCATCTCCAATGGCGACAAGCTTGTTGATATGCCCGCTGACCGCGAACTGGCCGGAATGCGCATTGAAGCGAGCGCAGGGGGGCGTCCATGAGCCAGGAGCTTGGGATTGCCGGGCGACTGGCGCGCACATTTATTAACTCCAAGCTGACGCTGCTGTTCATTGCCGCGTCGCTGGCTATCGGAGTTTTTGCCGTCGCCATCATTCCCCGCGAAGAAGAGCCTCAGATCCTGGTTCCCATGCTCGACATTGTTACAGCCATGCCGGGTGCGTCGCCCGCTGAAGTGGAAGAGCGCGTAACTCTGCCTATCGAGAACCTGGTGCATCAAATCTCAGGCGTCGAATACGTGTATTCGACTTCGGCGCCGGGACAGAGCCTGGTGATCGTGCGCTTTCTGGTCGGCACGCCGCAGGAAGACGCGCTGATCAAGGTCTACAGCAAACTCTATTCAAATTTCGATCGCATGCCGCCGGGAGTCTCGCAGCCCATCATCAAGGCTCGCTCCATTGACGATGTGCCAATCCTGGCCATGACGCTGTGGGGCGATCACTACGACGGCTTTCAGCTTCGCGCCATTGCGGACGAGATGCAGCACAACATCGCGCAGATTGGCGATGTATCGGAGACAAACATCATCGGCGGTCTTCCGCGCACCATGCGCGTAGTGCTGAGCACGGAAAAGCTGAGTGCTTACGGTTTGTCGGCCATGTCTATCGTCGGGCATTTACAAGCTGCCAATGCCAGCGTGCAGGCTGGAAACTTTTCCGATGACAACCAGGAAGTTCGCGTGGATGCCGGAAACCTTTTCACGCGCCGCGAGGATCTGGAAGCTGTCGTTGTGGGCGTGGTGCGCGGGCGTCCTGTGTATCTGCGGGATGTGGCCGACAAAATCGTGGACGGCGCCGCGGAGCCTTCAGACTACGTAGTCTTCGGCACGACCAACGCAGGCGCGCAGCAGGGAGCGCGTCAATACCCCGCCGTATCAATTACCGTGGCGAAGCGAAAAGGTACCAATGCGACCGATATCTCGAACGCGGTGCTCAAACGCGTGCATGAGATGCAGGGCGTCACCATTCCCAACGATGTAACGGTTACGACAACACGGAATTATGGAGAGACGGCAAAGAACAAGTCGGACGAACTGCTGGAACATCTACTTCTGGCTACATTGTCTGTGACGCTTCTCGTCGCGCTGTTTCTGGGGTGGCGCGAGTCCGGGGTTGTGCTGCTGGCCATCCCGGTTACGCTTGCGCTCACCATGTCAGTTTTTTACTTCCTGGGTTACACCATCAACCGCGTCACGCTCTTCGCCCTGATTTTCTCGATCGGTATTCTCGTGGACGATGCCATCGTGGTGGTTGAGAACATGGTGCGCCACTTCCGGCTTCCGGGGAATCATGGCCGGCCGATGAGTGAAGTGGCTGTCGAGGCAGTAGCCGAGGTCGGCAATCCTACAATTCTAGCCACATTTGCGGTGATTGCCGCGGTACTGCCAATGGCGTTTGTGCGCGGATTGATGGGCCCGTACATGCGGCCCATCCCCGTCGGTGCTTCGGCGGCAATGCTTTTCTCGCTCATGGTTGCCTTTGTAGTTTCCCCGTGGGCTGCCCTTCGTCTCTTGGGCAAACATCTTCAGGGAGCTAAGCTGCTTGAGCCCGAGACGGAAAATTGGCGCACCAGGCTCTATCGCCGCATCATGACACCGCTGATTCGGTCCCCGCGCAATCGCATTCTGTTTTTCATCGGTGTGGCAATATTGCTTCTTGTCTCGGTGGCTCTGGTCCCGCTGGGACTCGTGAAAGTGAAGATGCTGCCGTTCGACAATAAGAGCGAACTCCAGGTCGTCATCAACATGCCCGACGGCACGCCGCTGGAGCAGACTGCGCGTGTTGCCCAGGCGCTTGGCGATGAGTTGGCGCGGCAGCCTGACGTGTTGAACTACCAGATCTATGCGGGAACTTCGGGCCCCTATAACTTCAACGGTCTGGTTCGCCATTACTACATGCGCCACCAGCCGAACCAGGCCGACATTCAGGTGAACCTGCTGCCGGCAAAGCAACGCAGCGTGCAGAGCCATGCGATCGCCAAGCGTCTTCGCCCGGTACTTGACGCAATCGGGAACCAGTATGGTGCGCGAATCCAGGTCAGCGAAGTGCCGCCGGGACCACCGGTGATTCAGACGCTGGTGGCGGAGGTCTACGGTCCAGACCTTGATGGCCAGACCAAGGTGGCGCAGCAGATCAAGTCCATCTTCCAGCACACGCCCGGCGTCGTGGACACGGACTGGTATGTCGAAGATGCGCAGCCGAGGCTGTCAATTCGCGTGGATGAAGTGAAGGCCGCGGAGCATGGCATCGCGGTCTCAGACGTTGCCCACGCCCTGGCGCTAGCTGTCTCGGGAACTTCAGTAGGTTTAATCCACGATCGGACCGCGCGGGAGCCTGTGCCGGCAATTGTCGAGTTCGACCGCGCGGACCGCTCCTCGGAACAGGCGCTGGACAATATTCGCTTGCCCGGCGCCGACGGCGGCATGGTTTCACTGCGCGAGTTGGTCACCGTCGAAAACAAGACCATCGAGCGAAGTATCTATCACAAGAACCTGCGCCGCGTGGTCTACGTGACCGGAGATGTGGCTGGCCAGATTGAAAGTCCCGTCTACGCCATCCTGAAAATGAACAAGGAACTCGATCATCTGACCCTTCCGGCGGGATACACACTGACACGGTATAACGCGTCGTTGCCGGAGTCCACCGACCACTACTCAATGAAGTGGGACGGCGAATGGCATATCACGATCGAGGTTTTCCGAGACATGGGCCTGGCGTTCGCTGCAGTGCTCGTCCTCATCTACGTTCTGGTGGTTGGCTGGTTCCGCTCCTTTATCGTTCCGCTGATCATCATGGCCCCGATTCCGCTCACGCTCGTAGGCATCATGCCTGCGCACGCAATAATGGGTGCATTCTTTACGGCGACCTCCATGATTGGCTTCATCGCCGGAGCCGGCATCATCGTGCGAAATTCAATCATCCTGGTGGACTTCATCGAACTCCGCATTCGAGAGGGCATGCCGCTGGCCGATGCAGTGATCGATGCAGGCGCAACGCGCTTCCGTCCCATGCTGTTGACGGCGGCAGCGGTTGTGGTCGGCGCCAGCGTAATCCTTACCGACCCCATCTTCCAGGGGCTGGCACTGTCGCTGATTGCAGGCGCAGTTGCTTCAACATTCCTCTCCTGGCCCACAATTCCAGTGCTCTATTACATGGTTCACTCGCGGCATGAAGTTGAGCCTGCACATCCATCCGAAATCGGACAAGGAGAATCTCTATGACAGTTGAACGTGGTTTGCGCCTGATAGCCGGCGCAATGGTTCTGATCTCACTGTTGCTTGCGCATTATGTGTCGCTCTATTGGTTGTGGTTGACCGCTTTTGTGGGGCTCAATCTGCTTCAGTCCGCCTTCACCAACTGGTGCCCGGCCATGCACATATTGCGCGCGGTCGGATTGAAAAATAGCTAGTTGCAGCCCGAAGATTTAGGTTGTGAGGCGCAATGACGGTTCGAAAGGGTGCGACCCGACCCGGCAGCTCCCGGCAAATCCGCGGCGAGCGGATGAAGGATGAGGTGTACCGGCAGATGTTCCTTCTTGAAGAGAGCCGGCCGGGCGCCGAGCTGGGACTCGCCCTGGCGTTGCTGCGCGCATGGCTCTTCGCCGATCAAAAGCCCGCGGGCGATGAGGGCCGACAATGGCTCAGGAAGGTATCTCCGATCTGTCTGAAGATGATCGAAGCCGCATTGCTGGCTGCAGACACTGCTCATCCCAGGATGCAATGAGCGCGCTTCAGAGTGGGATGAGTTGCGAGCAGGAGCCTCCGGAAGGGCGGCTCAAGGGCACGCACGCAGGAATATACTGACGTTGATCTCGATCACATCTTGCGATGCGGCCAGAACTCAAAAAAGCGACTGAATTATTGCGCCTGCATACGCCTCAAGCGGCGGAAGAGGCAATCGGGTTGCTGCAAAATACGGTCTATTCCTTCAGCATGAAGGTCTGCGGACATTCTCAAGATGCTGAAGACACCATGCAGGAAGTGCTTTACCGTTCTCTTGGACACCTGGCTAAGATCGAGGACCCACAGCGGTTGGCCGTCTGGCTCTACACCGTCACCAGAAACAGGTGCTGGCGCATGAGACGCAAGACTGCAGGCGCTCCTGCGCATATGCTCTCGCTCGATGAGTTGATGCCGAGCGACGATGAGCTGGGGCAGCTCCTCCAGGATGCCGGCAACGGCCCGGAATCGAATTTGCTCCACGCCGAACAGCATCATCTGCTGCACCAGGCGATCCTCGTCATCCCCGCGCCATTGCGCATTGTTCTTGTGCTCCACGACATGGAAGAACTCACCACCGGACAGGTTGCGCAGGTCCTGCAGCTTCAGCCGGGAACCGTCAGGATCCGGCTTCATCGGGCGCGCCTCAGCGTTCGCAAAGAAATGAGTCGACTCCTCGGCGGCGTGGCAGCGGCCAACTCGCATCGCCCGACAAAAAGTCCCAGAGGCTCGCGATCGAGGAGCCGCCGCCCCGATGATTGCCGAAGTCTGTTCGCTAATCTGTCTGATTATCTCGACGGCGAAGTGGAGCCCGCGACCTGCGAAAAGATGCGGGAACACATCAAGGCATGTCCGGCGTGCGTGGCATTTCTGCGCGACCTGCGGTTGGCAATCGACCGCTGCCGCTCCCTGACTATACCCTGCGATTCGGCGATCGCGCCTCGACTGCGCGCCATCCTTACCAGGGAATATCTGCGCATGATGATGCTGCCGGCAGCAAAATAAACATTTGCAGCCTCGTAACAAAGTGCGGCCCCCGTGTCTTTCTTCTAGTGAAGAGGAGAGCCACGATGGAAGTGAAAGTTACGCATCTCGACCATGTGAAATTTGCCATTCATGCGCGGTCGCACTCAATTCTCTGCGATCAGCCTGCGGAAAATGGCGGCCAAGACAGTGGAATGACGCCCCCTGAGTTATTGCTTGCATCTTTGGGCTCCTGTGCGGCGTTCTACGCAGTGCAGTATCTGAAGACCCGGAATCTCGACGACCGTGGCGTTGAAGTTTCAGTGACCGCAGACAAGCTGAAGCAACCTGCCAGACTTGGCAACTTCGGTGTGAAGGTTGTATGCCCTCTAGCCCTTACGGAAGATCAGACCGAAGGACTCATGCGCTCAGTACATCACTGCCTGATTCACAACACTCTGCTCGTGCCGCCCGAGATCAAGATCGAGTTAGCCATCGCTGAGGCGTCCGTGCTGCACCGCTAACCTCTGGCCCCGATTCCATCCGGGTTGTGAACCCAGCACTCGGTGTACACAACGAGCCGTTGTACTACTCATTAAATGGCAAATAAGGAAGGCTTTTGTGTTCGTCCTGCGGGACAGGCGCGGAACAACTCAGCTTCAACCGATTCATCGCGCGAATGCATGGGGACTTCTGGAACCCTGGATGGTCCGCACAAGGGAGCTATCATCGAGATTGCGAGAAGAATCCGCGGCCTACGGGAAACGGAGGCCGCTACCAAGGACAGTGCTGAATGCCCAACTCCCATTCCGATGCTCTCGTGGTCTATGGCGTAACAGGCGACCTCGCCCACAAAATGATCTTCCCGGCACTCTATGCCATGGTGAAACGCGGAAACCTCAACGTTCCCGTCATTGGTGTTGCCTTTCCGAAATGGTCTCTTGAGCGCCTGCACAGGCGAGTGATACACAGCATCAAGCAGTCGGGCGGGATTGATAACAAGCGCGCCCTCCATCATCTTCTATCGCAGCTCAAGTATGTGAGCGGGGATTATAACGACAGCAAGACATTTGCAGCGATCAAGAAAGCGCTCGGCAGGGCGCGCCGTCCCGCGCATTATCTCGCCATTCCGCCTTCGCTATTTGGGACCGTAATCAAGGGGCTGGGTGCGGCCGGGTTGGCTGAGAATGCGCGCGTCGTCGTGGAGAAGCCGTTTGGGCGCGACCTGGCTTCGGCCCGTGCGCTCAATCGCGTTGCGCGGTCCGTGTTCCCTGAAGACGCAATCTTTCGCATCGATCACTTCCTTGGCAAGGAAGCGATCATGAATATCCTGTACTTCCGTTTCGCCAATTCATTTCTTGAGCCGATCTGGAATCGCAACTACATTTCAAGCGTCCAGATCACGCTGTCTGAAACTTTCGGCGTGGGAACCCGCGGTGCGTTTTACGAGTCCGCAGGCTGCTTGCGCGATGTCATCCAGAATCATCTCTTCCAGATCGTCGCGCTGCTGGCCATGGAACCTCCTGCGGGCCGGCATTTCGGAGCAGTGCAAACGGAGAAGGCGACCGTATTCAAGGCGATGCGCCCTTTGAAACCCGACGACATGGTGCGCGGTCAATACGCCGGTTACCGGCAAGAGAAGGACGTAGCGAAGAACTCCGATGTCGAGACCTATTGCGCCCTTCGGCTCTTCATTGACTCATGGCGTTGGGACGGTGTGCCGTGGTACCTGCGCTCGGGCAAGTACTTGCCCGCTACGGCAACCGAGGTTCTTGTGGAGATGAAAGCTCCGCCGCAAAAGCTCTTCGCGGATGCAGTGGCGTCTACCTGCGAGGCAAACTATCTTCGCTTTCGCCTCTCTCCCAACGCAGAGATCGGACTCGCTGCTCGCGTAAAGCTTCCGGGCGAGGAGTTTATCGGTGAGCAGCGAGAGCTGTATTTGCTGGAACAGCAGCCGGGTGAGGAAACGCCCTACGAACGGCTGCTGGGTGACGCCATGAAGGGCGACGGCGCGTTGTTTACTCGCGAGGACGCGGTGGAAGCGGCATGGAAAGTGGTCGATCAGGTGCTCAAACACCATCCACGAGTGCGGCCTTACAAGCGCGGGACCTGGGGACCGAAACAGGCAGACGCTCTGATTGCGACAGGCGGCTGCTGGCATAACCCCGGCAGCGCAAGTCCATCCGGATCGTAGCGCTCACCGCCAGGCAATGAAGGTGCATTAAGGCTGGTTCCGGGGAAGCAGTACCGAATCACAATTCCGTCAGCCGTCATCCATTCTATTCAGCCTGCCCGCTTAGTTCGGCAAACGAAACCAGCTTCACCGCCGGAAACTCTTTCGTCGCTGCAAGCGCCATTCGTTCAACGTCGCGCGACTCCCGCAGCCGCGTACGTACCCTCGCCAGGTCGGCATCGTGGTAGCCGGGATGCGTCACCAGCTCCCAGGTCCCCTCAGGCATCTGCTGCAACAACGACCGCACCAAGGCTGCGTCGAATACACCGGTTCCGGCAACGGCGACGGTTCCATCCGTTGTCGTGAATCCTTCCTCGGAAATGATCTTGCGGCACACCGGCCACAGCCATCGCAGCCCACTCACCTGGGCAAGGCGCAGCCAATGCGCGTCGTTCGTGGCGCGAACCGCCCACGCCGGCTCGAATGGATTGCGCACGGCTCGAATCCCGCAGGCACGCGCTGCCCGCAGCACCGAACGCAATATGGTTGGAAACATATGTGCGTGCTTGTGCGTATCGATGTGCGTCAGCCGCAGGCCTTTGCCTTGCAGAAACTCGATCTGTGCCCGCGTTTCCGCTTCAATCTCGCTGGCGCGGATGCGCCGCGTCAACAACCGGCTCACAAACGTCCCAATCGCGTGAGGGAAGTTACCCGTCTTCCGCTCAACAAGTGTCGGAATCTCGCTTGCCGGCAGCACTGGTTCGCCATCGATGAGAACCACGTGGCAGCCAACTCCCAGCGTCCGATGCGCTCGCGCCATCTCAATCGCCTCATCCGACGCCCCGGCCCGGGCCATCAGCGTCGTACTCGTCAGCGCGCCCGCCGCGTACAGCTCGACGATGGCGCGATTCACGCCCGCGGTCAGCCCGAAATCGTCGGCATTGACGATCAGATTCGGCACTTGCTGAGTCTATCAACTGGGTACGCGCCCTCTGCCGCATCATGAACTCGCTGCTATCATGAAAGGAGCCGCTGGCCGGGTCGAGGCAGGATTCAGGGCGGCGCCGTGGGCGGTTAGCTCAGCTGGTTAGAGCGCCTGCCTTACAAGCAGGAAGTCGGGGGTTCGAGTCCCTCACTGCCCACCATACGTCCCTCGCAGCAGTTCCCTCGCTCAGCAAATCGACTGCAACCTCGTCGCATCGCAAGGATCGAGCAATCCACTTAATGGCTGAGTTGTCCGACACTGCGAACGACGATTTCAGGGACACCGCGGTAGGTTTGAATTCTCCCGGTAGCGCAGACATGCGAGCCCTGAGTCGGCAACGAGCCGATGTCCTGCCGGTCTTCCTCCCAAATCACGATGGTGAACGCCTGATTTGGATAGGGATCATCCAGGTTGATAAATGTTGGCTGGCCCTTGCTGCTCGTGGCCGTCCATTCGCTCACTACCTTGCCGCAAACGGTCCCTGTCTCGCCGAGATGGTTCTTTGCGTCGGCAATTTTGACCGATTGTGCGCTAAGTGGCGTAACTGCAATCAGAAGCGCCGAGAGCAAGAGAAATCGAGGGGATTTCATGTTGACCTCGCGGGGATGGGGATTGGGACATCATACTACCGATCGAGGTCCATTTTCGTGAATTTTTGGGGTGTCGAGAGCCGCAAATCGAACGGCGAGTGCGGCAACTTTCGCCGGGTGGTCATCATCGTCAGGTTCCCGGCGACCCTTAGCTTCCTGCTAAGTCCTTTGTCGTCTGGGGGCCCGGGGATCCAAAGAATGGATCGGACAGGCATCGCTCACTGCCCATTGCGCACGGGAATCACGCGCTTTTGCTTACGCGGGACGCCCAGCCGGCAGGTCGACCGCGAATCTACCCCGCCTTCGTCCAGTCCAGGATCACTTTCCCCGCCTGCCCGGACTTCATCGCCTCAAATCCCTTCTCATATTCGTCGTATTTGAATCGGTGCGTGATCACCGGCGAAATGTCGAGCCCCGACTCAAGCAACACCGACATCTTGTACCACGTTTCGTACATCTCGCGGCCATAGATGCCCTTGATCGTCAGCATGTTAAAGATCACCGGCCGCCAGTCCATCTGCGAGGTCTTGCCCGGAATTCCGAGAATCGCAATTTTACCGCCATGGCTCATGTTCGCGATCATCTCGCTCAACGCCTGAGGGCTGCCCGACATCTCGAGCCCCACGTCGAACCCCTCGGTCATCTTCAGTTGCTTTTGCACCTCGGCCAGCGGCGTCTCCGCCGGATTCACGGCCAGGGTCGCGCCCATCTTGCGCGCCAGTTCGAGCCTCGAGGGATTCAGATCCGTGATCA
The DNA here is from genome assembly GCA_963834565.1 of uncultured Acidobacteriaceae bacterium. GTDB lineage: Bacteria > Acidobacteriota > Terriglobia > Terriglobales > Acidobacteriaceae > Telmatobacter. The sequence goes on from CAWICF010000002.1 coordinate 324,245, forward strand.
CCACGTGCCGCGCGCCTGCATGCCGCACCACGGGAATCGCCATAATCCCGATCGGCCCGGCGCCGGTGATCAGCACATCCTCGCCCAGCACCGGAAACGAGAGCGCAGTGTGCACTGCATTGCCGAAGGGATCGAAGATCGCCGCAACTTCCTGGTTGATCCCAGGATTGTGCCGCCAGATATTCGTCATGGGCAGCGAGATCAGCTCGGCAAAGGCGCCCGGCCGGTTTACGCCCACGCCTTTTGTCGTCGCACACAGGTGCCGCCGGCCCGCCAGGCAGTTCCGGCAGCGCCCGCACACCACGTGTCCCTCGCCGCTGACAATGTCGCCGGGGAAAAAGTCGTTCACGTTTGCGCCCACAGCGACAATCTCGCCCACAAACTCGTGTCCGATCACCATCGGCACGTGGATCGTCTTCTGCGCCCATTCGTCCCAGTCGTAGATGTGCACATCGGTGCCGCAGATCCCCGCGTAGCGCACGCGGATCAGCACATCATTGATGCCGTACGCGGGTTCCGGCACTTCTTCAAGCCACAGCCCGCGTTCCGCCTTGCTCTTTGCCAGTGCCTTCAAGCCGATCTCCGTTCTCAAAACCAGTTCGCTCGCATTCTAAATGAGCCTCATCATTCGGGTGCCCCACATCTCGATTCTGAGATGTGGGAAACGAAATCCGAGGGAGCAGTGGCCTTCAGGCCCCTGAATGATGACGATTTCACCGGGGCTTTAGCTCCGGTTTAGAGCGACGGCCGCATTCGCCCCTCCCGCGCACAACCATCTACACTGCCAGAGGTACCACTCTATTCGATGCAGAAGGGCACGGAAAAATCCGCAATTGTCATCGGCGGCGGGGTCGCCGGCATGAGCGCCGCCTGCAGTCTTGCCGAGGCCGGGCTGCGCGTGCAACTTGTCGAGCGTCGCAATTATCTCGGCGGCCGTGCCAGCTCCTACCTGCATCCTGGCGTCAACGAGGTCATCGACAACTGCCAGCACGTGCTCTTCGGCTGCTGCACGAATCTTATTGGATTCTACGAACGCATTGGAGTCGAAAGAAACATTCACTGGACGCGGAATATGACCATGATCGAGCCGGGCGGCAGGGAATCGCTGCTCGGTCCATCCTGGCTCCCGGCTCCGCTCCATGGCCTGCCGAAGCTTCTCACCGCGAAGGCCTTCACGCGCGCCGACAAGATGTCTCTCGCAAGAGCCTTCTGGTCCATCCTCCGGCTCAATCCAAAGGGCTGCCCCCCGCAGGGGTTGGGTGACTGGCTGCGTCGCAACGGCCAGACGCAGGGCGCCATCGATCGTTTCTGGCGGCTCGTCATCGCCAGCGCTCTCAACGCCGACGTCGACGTCATCGCGCTGCCGTACGCCGCCAAGGTCATTCGCGAGCTTTTTCTCAACTCCGCGCAGGCCGGCGCGATGGGCATGAGCTCGGTGCCGCTCAGCGAACTCTACGCTGGCGCCCAGCAGTTTCTCAAGCAGCGCGGCGGCGAGGTGATATTCAATGCCGGTGTCGATGCAGCCGAGTGGGACGAGGAAACCTCGCAGTGGACTCTCGCCACGCGTGCCGGTGTTCTCGTCGCCGACTATCTCGTCATCGCATTGCCCTTCGAGGCGACGGCGAAGTTAATGCCTCACATGCCGCCAGCCGATGGCGCCGAAGTGATCGCCGGCCAGATCGAACGCCACGAGCACGGGCCCATCTGCAGTCTGCATCTCTGGTTCGATCGCGAGATCACGCCGCTCGAGCACGCCGTCCTGCTCGACCGCGAAATCCACTGGATGTACAACAAGAGCCGCCTGCAGCCCTGGCGCAAAACGAAAGGCAGCTACCTGGAATTGGTGGTGAGCGCGTCGCAGAGTTTCGCGGCATTGAGCCGTCAGGAGGCCATCGATCTGAGCCTGCGCGAACTCGCCGAGTTCTTCCCGGCCGTCGCATCGGCGAAACTCGAAAAGGCCGCGCTGGTGAAAGAAGTCCGCGCCACCTTCACAGTTCCACCCGGCATCGACGCCTTCCGCCCCACCAGCGTCTCGCCGTGGCCCAACTGCGTTCTTGCCGGCGACTGGACCGCAACCGGCTGGCCCTCAACCATGGAAAGCGCCGCCCGCAGCGGCCATCTCGCCGCCGAAGCCGTTTGCACGGCCATGAGCGAACCGCGGAGCTTCCTCAATCCTGACTTGAAGCCAAGGGGGCTGATGCGGATTCTCGGCCGTTGATTTGATCCTTCAATGCGGTCGATCCGACTTTCGCAATCCCGCGAGGCAACAGGACAAACCGAAAAGAATTAGAAACCAAAATAGCGAGTCCGCGAGGAAAACAAACGACGAAAGAGGGGTGGATGTTCTCAAATAATCCCAGATCGTTTGCGGGTGAGGAGCTGCAAGAATTGTAAGAATGCTGCCTGGCGACAAAATAAGTGCTGCTCGGCGAGAGAAGACGATCGGATTCACCACCAAGGTCATGCAAGCTGCGGTCGGTAATGCGAGAAGAGCCGAGACAATCACTAAACGCCCAAAGCGAGGCCCTCGCGAGTTCGGCTCGGAGAGGGTTCGAATAAGCGAGGCGTTACTGTGAGGCCCTATCATAAGCGAGCTCAATGAGCTAAAAGATACACTCCCACGCACACCAGCACCGCCGCCGCCCACCTGCGCCGGTCCACATTCTCCTTGAGGAAGAACTTGCCGGCAATCGCATTGGTCACCAGCGTCAGCGACGCTGCTGCCGGGGCCACCAGGCTCAGGTTCAGGTGATTCAGCGCGAACAGCAGCGAGAAGAACGCGACAGCCAGGAAGAAGACGCCGGCAAAAAACATGGGGCTGGTGACGACCGCCTTGATCGCGCCCTTCATGCCTGAACGCGCGCGAATCTCATCCAGATCGCCAATCGACTTCATCGCCGCAGCCGTCAGCACTTCGCCGGTTGTCGATGCCAGCACGACGGTCGCAATCATCGCCGCCGCAGCCCACGCGCTCGGCGTCACAGTAGAGAAGGGAAGCGTCATCGCGCGGCCACCTCCTCGCTCTCCGGAGCTTTCTGCACAGGCGCTGGCCGTTCCGTCAGCGACGGCCCCTGCGCGACAAAACCCACGCCCAATGTGATCAGCACAATCCCCATCCAGCGTTCGAGCGAGATCGTCTCATGCAGCCAGAAACGCGACAGCAGTGCAACCAGCACATTGCCTAGCGCCGTCGCCGGCAGCACAAACGTCAGATCGGCCCACGAAAGCGCTGTAAGGTAGCTCGCAAAGAACGCAATGAGCAGCGCAATCCCCGCCGCGATCCACGGAGTGAACACGGCTGCAACCAGTGCGACCGGATGTGCCAGCGTGATCGCCGGCATGTGCGTCATGCCGCGCGAAAGGCAGGTATCGCCAAGCGGCGCCGAGACGGACACAAACGCCAGGATCAGGTACTGCCTTGAAGTAAGGGAGTGATGCGCCATCTATCCGATCTGATGCTGCCGAAACAAAAAGTGGACAAAGAAATCAAGGGCGGCCCAATCGGCGCCGCCCTCGAATCAGAAACCAGGAACCCGTTACGCGCCGGCGCCAACCGTTGCGGAAGGCTGCGCCTGTTGCCTGCGCGTTTCCTTCACTTGCCGGTTGCGCTGCGCGCGCAGCTTCAGGAACGACTTGGCCTCAACGTACAGCCGCGGCAGGTCGCGATTCACAATCGCCTTCCACACTACGCGGAATGCCGCCTTCGGCCTGAAGTAGTACTCGTCGTAGAAGCGGTGCACCATCTCCATTACGTAGTCCACTGGTAGGCCCGGATACTCGATGTGCGCCATCTGGTGGCCGCCGCCGTCTTCCATCTTCTGGTTAGTGATGAACCCGTTCTTGGCCGCGTACTCGTAGAACTCAGTCCCCGGATACGCGTGCGCAATCGACACCTGGATCGTCTCGCAATCCAGTGTCTTGGCAAAGTTGATCGTGTTGCGGATCGATTCCTTCGTCTCGCCCGGTAGCCCGAGAATAAAGTCGCCGTGAATCGTCAGCCCCAGCGAGTGGCAGTCGCGCGCAAAATCGCGAGCCCGTTCCACCGTTGCGCCCTTCTTGATGTTCTTCAGAATCTGCGGATCACCCGACTCAAAGCCGACGATCAGCAGTCTGCATCCGGCTTCGCGCATCGCCTTCAGCGTGTCGTAGTCGGTGGTCACGCGCGAAGTGCAACTCCACGTGATTCCCAGCGGCTTCAGCTTCTCGCACAGCTCAATGGTGCGCGCCTTCTGGATATTGAACGTATCGTCGTCGAAGAAGAACTCCTTCACGTCGGGGAAATTTTCTTTCGCCCACTTCATCTCCGCGGCCACGTCATCGCTCGAGCGCTTGCGCCACGCATGTCCGCTCAGCGTCTGCGGCCACAGGCAGAAGGTGCACTGCGCCGGGCAGCCGCGCGTCGAGTAGAGCGCAATATACGGGTGCAGCAGGAAGGGAACGTTGTAGCGCGTCACGTCCATGTCGCGCTTGTAGATCTTGGTCGCCCATGGCATCGCGTCCAGGTCTTCCACCTGCGGACGGTCGGGATTGTGCAGCACCTTGCCGTCCTGCTTGTAGCTGATGCCCAGGATTTGGTTGAGCGGCTTGCCTTGCGCAAACTCAACCACAGAAAAATCGAACTCGCGCCGGCAGATGAAGTCCAGCGCCCAGCACTCGTTCAGCGCGCGGTCGGGATCGGTCGTCACCGGGGGACCGACGAATGCGATCTTGATACTCGGATATTTGGTCTTGATCGTCTCAGCCAGCCTCTGATCGCCCTCCCAGCCCACCGTCGAAGTAAAGAGCACCAGGAACTCGTAGTCCTTGCAGATGTTGATGGTCTCATCGGCTGAAACATGGTGCGGAGGCGCATCGAGCAGCCGCGAGCCCTCCAGCAGTCCGGCCGGATAAGTGAGCCAAACCGGGTACCAATAGGACTCGATCTCGCGGGTTGCAGGCCAGCGCGAACTGGCGCCGCCGTCGAAGTTTTCAAAGGAAGGAGGGTTCAGAAACAGTGTTTTCAGGGGCATGGGCATCTCTTCAATTCTACCATTCGGTCAATTGTTTAGACGGATTTCGGGGCGCTCACGAAGCAATTGATTTTGCACAGGTTTCGGGCCGGTGCGTGCTCATAAAGCTATTGCAATCAGTGAACTTTTTGCAACACCTGTACCACTGCAAATGAGATGCTGGGGGTTGGTCGCAAGGTTCCCCTGACTCAACGTGCCAGCAGAGCCCAGGTTGCCCCATCCTTTCGTTTGCCTCGGCGAGTGAAAGGGTGGGAGACGGTCAACGCCTCACTTTGCGTGGAGTTCGTTGAGCCAGTCCTGCATGTGGCCGAAGGCCCGCAGCAGATTCAGCCGCGCCTTTTCCAGACTCAGCCCCGCTTCCAGCGCATCCTCATATTTTTCCCGTTCGTCGATGCGCGCCTTCTGCTCGGCTTCCGGCGAAAGCTGTGGCGGAGCTCCGGGAGCACCGGTGGCGCCATTGCCAAGCTCGAGTTGTGCCATCACGGCCTTCAACTGCTCGCCGGCAATCTTCTGCTTTAGGCTCGAAACCTCGGCCTGGGCATCCAGCTCGCGCAGTGTCGCACTGAGTGTCGCGATCTGCAAATCGTCTTGCTGTTGCGCCTGCTCGGCCTCAACCTTGGCGCGCAACGCATCCGCAGCCGACTCCTTTTGCTTGGCCCGCAACCCAAAATCGATGAGCGGAACCTTGATCGAGAATCCGGTGCTGAAATTATTCGGCGGAAGGTTTTTGGCGTAAAACTGGTTGATGTCGTTCAGCAGCGTTGTGTTGCGGTTGTAGAGAAGCCCGAAACCAACCTCGGGCAGCAGCCACGTGTGCTCCTGGTCGCCCTTGGCAATCAGCAACTTTGAGCGGGCAATATCTTCCGACGCCTCAATTCCGGCCAACGTCACGGGCTTCTCGTCTGCTGAAACTGCCGGCACCTCCGGAATGCTCGCATGATCGGGCAAAATGGATCCGACCGGCAATCCTGTCAGCTCGGCAAGTTGTTTCGCCAGCGTTTCGGCACGCGTTTCCAGGTGCAGCCGACTCAATTTCAACTCAGCCGCAGTCAGTTGCGCCTGGTAAAGCTCGCTCAGTGGATCCTCGCCGGCATCCGTTCGCTTTTGCTCGATCTCCACGAGCCGCGCCGCAAACTTCTCCTGGTCCCGCGCTGCTTCCAGTTCGCTGTCGACCGTATCCAACTCGATATAGGCCGACGACGCGTCAAGCGCAACCTGTTCGCGCGCATCTCTCAGGGCTGCCTGCGCGGCCTTCAGCCCCTGGCGCGCTGCCTGGATGTACCGGATCTGCGGCATGCTGAAAACCATCGACTGCGCTGTGCCGTCCCAGATCGAGGGCAGGGAACCCGTGAATCCCACCTCAGGAAATGCCGGCAGCCCGGAGCCAAATGTCACCGCCGGAATGAACGCATCTTTCGCCTGCGATGCCTGCGACGCAGCCTTCTTTACGTCGGCCGCGGCAATCTGCACCTGCGTGCTGTTCTTTTGCGCCAGCTCAACCACTGAGGTCAACGAAACTTGCGCGCCAGCAAAAGCGGGCAGCGCACCCAGGGCTGCTGCCATCGCGGCCACGGTTCGAAGCCTGCGCGCTGTGCTTCTCAATTGCATGACCGACCTCAATGCGCGGGATCCTGCGATGGGCTGAATTCTTTTGCCAGGCTCGCCGCTGCAGCCAGGTCCTGTTGGGCTCCGGCAGAGTCGCCAAGCTGCTGCTTCAACCGCGACAGCCGGATATGTGCGATGAACGCCGGGCCTTGTTCCGACATCAGCGGACTTGCCAGGTAGGTCTCCAGCATCTGCTCGGCGATTTGCGGAGTGCGCTTTGCCGCGATCAGCACTCCGGCGCCGTCGTACAGACCGATGGCTGAGCTCTTGTCTTTCGCGGCCGCGGCGATGCAGCTCTGGATCGCGGCATCCAGCTGCGTCCACTCCTGCCGGCCGCGATAGAAGTTGGCCACCACGCTCCACGCGTCGGCGGCTTCGGTGCTCACGCTCGCGGACTGCTTGTAGTCCTGTTCTGCCTCGGTGTAGTTCTTTTGCTGCATTGCGATGTCGCCGCGCAATTGTGCAGCTCGGCCCGCGTCCACCTTGTCCAGTTGCGTTGCGACCTGCTGTGCTTTATCCGTTCCCCCGCCCGCGATACCCGGCGCCTGCGCGTAGTAATCGCCGAGATCCGACAGAGCCGGCCCGTTCTGCGGATTCAACTGCGCTGCCGCTTGCATCGCCGCAAGCGACTTCTTCGCGTCTCCATACGCCGACAGAATCGATGCATGGCTCGCCACCTGGCCCAGCACCCGACCTAGCCACATTTCATTGTCCGAGTCCTTGCTATTCAGATTCACAGCTTGCTGGCACGCGCTCGCTGCCTGGCTCCATTGCTGCAGCTCAAATCGCACGCGGCAGAGCAGATTTTGCGCCCGGTCTGCCCCTGTTCCGCTCGTCGGCAACGGCGTCAGCAGCGCAAGCGCCTTGTCCGCCTGACCGCTCTGCACCAGGGTGTTTGCTTCAGTCAGCGTTGCAGCCGGAATCTGCGCGCATGCCAAAGTAGCCGCGGCCAGCCAGGCTGTCGCCAACACTCGGGCATTTGACCGCTGCGCACTCACTGCTGTTCCTTGATCGGTATGCCCTCCTGCAAGGGCTGCCCATTGGTGGATCCCGTCGCCACGACATCGCCGTCTTCGAGCCCAGAGAGAATAGGAACCTCCGTCAGATTCGGCGCGCCGATGGTCACAGGCACGCGCTTCAATTCCCCATTGACGACTTTGAAGACGAAATACTTTCCTTCCTGCTCATGCAGTGCCTCGCGCGTCATGCTCAGCGCGTTCGCTTCGCTGGAGATCGTCACCGTTAGCGTCACATTCGTGTCCGGCAGCAGGCCGTCATCCGAATCGTCGAAATCGACCAGCACCTCGCCCACATTGCGTGTACCATAGGCGACAATCGCGGCCGGCAGTTGTGCGACGTGGCCGTGCCACTCGCGGCCTGGCTTCGCTTCCCAGTGAATGACAACCTTCTGCCCCACTGCGAGCCGTCCTATGTCAGGCTCGTCGAAGTATGCGCGCACGCGCTCGTGGTGCAAGTCCGCAATCTCGAGCAGCGACTTGCCGCCTTCTGCGTAAGCCGTCGGCGTGGCGTCAAGGTTAAAAACGGTTCCGGCAATCGGAGCGAAGAATGAGGTTTGTTCCTCGACGTGCTTTGCCGCGGCCAGCGCCGCTTCAGCATCCGCCAGCGTGGCCTGCGCCCGCGCCACATCGACCTGGCCATATCGGCCTTGCGCGGCCTTCTGCGCGGCTGTGAGATTTGCCTCCGCGGTTTGCAGTTGCTCGCGCGCTGCCGCAACCTCGCCCGAGGCTGCAGCGCCCGTCGCCGCCAACTGTGTCAACGCGTCCAGATTGTGCTGCGCCTGGTCGCGCGCCAGCCGGTCCTGCTCAACAGTCGCTGCGTCAGCCTGCTGTTCCGCCTGACTCCCGTTGTGCGTCACAGCGTAGTACGCGGCCTGCGCCGTCTTCAGCCCGCTTTCTGCCGCGGCCACCTGCGCCTTAGCCTGCACATCGTCAAGCGTGATTAGAAGTTTGCCCGCCCGGACCTGGTCGCCCTCGTGGACGTAAACTGCCTTCACTGTGGTCCCAATCGGGCTGGAGAACTGGTAATCCACCACGGGCTCCACGCGGCCATTGGTGCTGAGCGTGTTTTGCAAAGTTGCCCGAACCACCTGGGCTGTTCTGACCGGGAGCCGCTCGCGAAGGTAGTACCGTGCCACCAGAAAAACAGCGATTAGGACGACGGCCGCACCGGCCCATAACCTCCAGCGGTTTGTTTGCGTTCTTGCGGCGGCCATTCTGAGTTCCAGAGTCAGTATATAAGACTCATTGCGCAGTGCTTCGGAGCGGAAAAATGTCCACGATCATGCAGGGCCGGCGATCCTCACCGAACAGGAGTTCAGGCGTTGCATCCCGGTGGACTGGCGCGCGGAAGTCGGCCCTTTACAATAGTTGATTATGTCAACTAAAGTGGTTGACAGTTGAGGTCATCTCGGATGCCAGCCGAAACCGCTCCCGAAGTTGCCACGTCTGCCCCCGAAATGGATCATGCCATCTCCGCCTACCGTCGATTCAATCGCTTCTACACCCGCATCATCGGCTTGCTCGGCGATAAGCTCCTGAAGGACGGCCGCTCGCTCACTGAGGCGCGTGTGCTCTACGAATTGGGCGGCGCGGGACGCACCAGCGCCACTGAAATCGCCGCCGAGCTCTACCTCGATCCCGGCTACCTGAGCCGCATCCTCACAAAACTCGAAAAACAGAAGCTCCTCACGCGTACTGCGTCTACTGCAGATGCCCGCCAGGTCGTTCTCCGGCTCACACGAAAAGGGAAGGCGACCTTTGCCGGTCTCGACCGCTTCTCCTCCGACCAGGCCCGCGAAGCTCTCTCGCGCCTCACACCCGGGCAGTGTTCCAGCGTCATCCGCTCCATGCAAACCGTCCATGACCTGCTCAACACTCATGCGCCCGCCAGCTCCCCCCTCATTCTCCGTACGCATCGCCCCGGCGACATGGGCTGGGTAGTCTCGCGCAATGGCGTCGTGTATGCGCAGGACTACGGCTGGGACGAGACTTTCGAAGCCCTCGTTGCCCGCATCACCGCCGACTTCATCACTGACTTCGATCCGCGGCGCGAGCGCTGCTGGATCGCCGAGCGCAATGGCGAGCGTCTCGGCTGCATCTTTCTTGTCCGTCATCCGGAACGCGAAGGCGTTGCCAAGCTGCGCATGCTTTTTGTTGAACCGGCTGCGCGTGGTCTTGGTCTTGGAAAAGCGCTGGTGGCAGAGTGCATCGCCTTCGCCCGCTCCTGCGGTTACAAACGAATGACGCTCTGGACGCAGAGCATTCTCCATGCCGCGCACCATATCTATGAGCAGGCCGGCTTCCAGCTCGTCACCGAAGAAGCGCACCACAGCTTTGGCGCTGACCTCCTCGGCCAAACCTGGGAGATGGATCTCTGAGATCATGCCGATTTCTTGACTGGGCTGTTCCCTCGGCAGGAACGGGCTAACAGCTAATAGCTAAGAGCCAAAAGCTAAAATGTTTTTATGCCAAAGCCCCGCTACACCGACCAGCACGCCAAAGCCGGCCTCGACTTCAAATTCCCGGCCATCGAAACCTGGCAAAACCAGTTTCCCGGCTACGAGATCACCATCGACGATCCCGAACTCACCTCTGTCTGCCCCAAAACCGGCCTGCCCGACTTCGGCATCCTCACCATCCGTTACATGCCGCGCAAGCGTTGCCTCGAGCTCAAATCGCTCAAGGAATATCTCTTCAGTTACCGCAACCTCGGCATCTTCCAGGAAAACATCGTCAACCAGGTGCTTGAAGACATTGTGAAGGCCTCCGATCCGGTCTGGGCCGTCGTCAAAGGCGAATTCCGCCCCCGCGGCGGCATCGGAACTACCGTCGAAGCGCGCTGGCCCCGACCCAACGCATAGGAGCGAAACCGCCGCCTTGCATTTGCCTCGGCTCCTTGTGCTATCTGTGGATGTCCCTCAATTTTCTGCTCACCGCGGGAGCTAAGCCTTTTGCCGACCTCGTCCCAGCCAGTTCGAGCCCGCATCAGTCCCGCTCTCGGCACATTCGCGCTGCTGCTCGCGCTCAACCTGCTCAACTACATCGATCGCTACATTCTCCCCGGCGAGCAGCCGCTCATCCAGCACGAGTTTCATGCCACCGATCAGCAGATGGGCGCTCTGACGACGGCGTTTTTTTTCACCTACATGTTTGCCGCGCCGCTCAGCGGCTGGCTCGGCGACCGCTTTCGCCGCAAGCCGCTCATCATCATCGGCGCGATTCTCTGGAGCCTTGCCACGCTGGCGTCCGCCTTCGTCGATACCTACTGGGGCCTCTACACGCGACGCGCCATGGTCGGCGTGGGAGAAGCCACCTTCGGCATCTTCGCTCCCGCTGTGCTCGCCGATTTCTATCCGGACCGCGAGCGCAATCGCATTCTCTCCGTCTTCTATCTCGCCATACCCGTCGGCGCTGCGCTCGGCTACCTGGCCGGAGGCGAGATGGGTACCCTCTGGGGATGGCGCACGCCGTTTCTTATCTGCGCCATCCCTGGCCTCGCCGTTGCATTGCTCTACATGCCATTCGGCCGCGAACCTGAACGAGGAGCTTTTGATCGGCCTGATCTGGAAACCTCAACTCGTAAAGACCACCACCCGTTCGGTGATTTCTTTGAAAGGTTTCTTGCGATACTCAAGAATCCCGCTTTCCTCACCGCGACCTTCGGCCTCGCTCAGATCACCTTTGCGCTCGGTGGCATCTCCGCCTGGGTGCCGACTTTTCTGCATCGCAACAACGGCCTCTCCGTCGCCAACGCCAGCCTCGTCGTCGCTGCCATTACCGTTGTTGACGGCATCGCGGGCACCATTGCCGGCGGCTGGATCGCGCATCGCTGGCAGCGCAAGGACCATCGCGCTCTCTATTTTGTTTCGTTCTGGTCGGCGGCGCTGGCTTTGCCCTTCGGCGTGCTCGTCTTCTTCGGACCTCACAAGCTGGCGATTCCCGCGCTCGTTGCGGCCGAGTTCTTCATCTTCCTCAACACCGGCCCGCTCAACGCCGCCATCGTCAACTCGGTCAACGGAGCCATTCGCGCCACCGCCATCTCCGTCAATCTCTTCTGCATTCATTTCTTCGGCGACACGTTTTCCCCGCAGATCATCGGCGCCCTCAGCGATCGCACCACTCTGAGCATCGGCCTCGGCGCAACGCTGGTCTCACTCGTCATCGCCAGCATGATTCTCTGGTACGGCGCGCGCTTCGCCCCGCCGCTGACTGTGCCCGCAAACTGAGATATGGGTGCCCCATCCAAGCTTTGCTTGGGTGGGGAAGGGAATGACAGATACAACGCTCGCAGGCGAACTCACGAGGACAGGGCAGCTCGCTTCATGGACCGCCCAGTGAGTCCAAATGCAGGAACAGAAAGAATAGAGCCGTGATCCCGGCCGCCACCAAAGCGATCAACGCCACCCGCAGCAGACCCGCGCCACCCGTCTTCGGCGTCAACGTTTGCAAGGTCGGACCCGTTTCCTGGGCCTCGTCACGTTTCTCCGAAGCCTCTGCTGTTGCCCCTTTAGGCTTCACAAGAACATCCGGCGTCGCAGCGCCTTTCACGACATAGCGGTATCCGCCCGGCAGATGCAAGGTAGAGGAGAACCACCCCGCCGAACGCAGGACCGTAAAGAACCCGGCTTGCGCTACGTTGGTTTCCCGGCGATTCCAAGAACGGGAGCCCGGCATTGCACCCTCCCGACCCGCGGTTCGCGGGCCGCAAATCCCCACGCTGATATCGAGCCGAACCTCGGATGCCAGTTTCAGGATACGCCGATTCTGTACCTGTGTCCCTCCTTGCTCTACTTCCGGGTGCCCCACAACCTGCCCTGAGCGAAGCCGAACGGCCCTTGATTTTGAGGTGTGGGTAATCATCTATGCGGGTGCCCCATCCCCGGGGTCCCCACAAACAGGTCTAAGTTTGTGGGGTGGATCTAAGCTTGGCTTGGTTGGGGGCGAGACTGCACCCAACTCGAAGCCGGGTGCCCCACATCTCGATTCTGAGATGTGGGATACCACTGACCTCAACTCAACTCCCTCAATTCACATCAAAACATGGGGTGCCCCATCCCCGGGGTGGATCCAAGCTTGGCTTGGGTGGGGCGAGACTGCACCACAGCACGGACCTCCGCTGGAAGCTGACTAGCTAACCCGCCGACTTGCTACTTCACCGTCTCCTGATCCCGCGTATTCATAAACGCCCGCCTGCCGCCCTGCGACCTTAGATTTGGATCATTCACCGGCGGCCGGCTTTCTTCGGCATTGAACCCCCGAGCCAGCAGCGGATTCGGTTTGAACTTCGGCGGCCCTCCATAAAACTGCCGCACATGGCTCAGAACCATTCCGGCGCGCCCGTGCATCGGCCGCACGAGCCCGCGAATCTGCACGTCCATGTCCCGGAACTTTCTCAGGTCGCCAACATCCTCTCGGTCTTCAGGCAGGCTCACTACGGTAAACCTGCATTTGTCGTCCGGCGTTTGCGGCGAGCAGACGTCCAGGAAGCGGGTCCCATCGCCAAGCTCCACCACGTCATAAATATGTGCAGAAATGCAGATGTTTTTGTTGAGCATCTGCGCGGCCTGCTCGACGGGGACGCAAGGCGCAGCTTTGGCCGCAAACGCGCAGGATGAACTTACGGCCAGCATCAGTGCCATCAGCAGGAATTCACGCGCCGTTTTTACCAACGCCATGTACTAATACGAGTCGAAGCGGCCAGATGACGCAGTGCGACGTATCACAGCTAGCGGGGTTCGTCCGGTCTGAGCGTGACCGGGACCAGGACGAAAGCACGCACGGCGACTGCCTGACCGTTGATAAGATACGGCCTGAACTTCCACTTTGCGACCGCGGAAACTGCGGCGGGTCGAAGGAGCATCAGCCCTCCGCATGAAGTTGTGTACTTCGGGTTACCCGATTTATCGATCTCGAAGCCAACAATGACGTTGCCGGTGACGGGTGCATCGCCGCCGGTTCGACCGACGACAGACGAGCCGCCATCCGTGAGAAACGACCGCGTGACATTCTCTGAGAGAAAAACGTCGAGTGCACCATCACTTGCGAGCTGGCTCTGGAGTGGCTTGCAAGCGTCGAGGTCGAATGCGGGCTTTTCGAGTGCGAAGGCCGTCGTGCGCACCATCAACAGCAGAAGCGAAATAGCCGCGACTCTCATGGTGGTACAAGCATAGCGCGGTTCCCCGCATCTGGCTATCGTGTCCCGACCAGTTCGCCCGCCTTTGCAGCCTGACCGTAGTGGCTCTCCACGTACTTATCAAGGATTTCCTTGAACTCGGCCACTATCGTGTCGCCGCGCAGCGTTGTCGCCAGCTTGCCGTCCACATAGACCGGCGCGACGGGATCCTCAAACGTCCCCGGCAGGCTGATGCCGAGATTCGCGTGCTTGCTCTCGCCCGGCCCGTTCACCACGCAGCCCATCACCGCCAGCTTCAGCTCTTCCACGCCGGGGTACTTTTTGCGCCACTCCGGCATTGACGTGCGCAAATAGCTCTGAATCTGCTCGGCCAGCTCCTGGAAGTACGTGCTCGTCGTGCGCCCGCATCCGGGGCAGCTTGTCACCTGCGGCATAAAGCTGCGAATCGAGAGCGACTGCAGAATCTGCTGGGCCGCCAGCACCTCTTCGGTCCGGTCGCCGCCCGGCTTCGGCGTCAGGCTCACGCGAATCGTGTCGCCAATGCCTGAAAGCAGCAGCGGAGCCAGTCCCGCCGTCGATGCCACCAGCCCCTTCGATCCCATGCCCGCTTCTGTCAATCCTAGGTGCAGCGGATAATCGCACCGCGCAGCCAGCGCCGTATACACATCGATCAGGTCGCGCACGCCGCTCACCTTCGCCGACAAAATAATCCGGTCGTGACCGAGCCCGTACTCCTCGGCCAGCTTCGCCGATCGCAGCGCGCTCTCCACCATCGCTTCCATCATCACGTCGCGCGCCGGCATCGGATCGGGCCGCTTGCTGTTTTCGTCCATCATTCGGGTGAGCAGGCTCTGATCCAGCGATCCCCAGTTCACGCCGATCCGCACCGGCTTCTGGTTCTCGATCGCGCACTCAATCATGGTGCGGAAGTTGTCGTCGTCCTTCCGCCCAATCGACACGTTGCCCGGATTGATGCGGTACTTCGCCAGCGCCCTGGCCGTCGCCGGATACTTCTTCAGCAGCAGATGCCCGTTGTAGTGGAAGTCGCCGATAATCGGCACGCGCAGCCCGCGCTTGTCGAGACCCTCGACAATGTGTGGCACTGCCGCCGCCGCCTCCTCGTTGTTCACCGTAACCCGCACCAGCTCCGACCCCGCCAGCGCCAGCGCCGCAACCTGCGCAATGGTGCCTGCAATGTCGGCCGTGTCGGTGTTGGTCATCGACTGCACAACCACGGGAACTTCCCAACCCACGCGCACGTGGCCTATATGTACGGTGGGGGTTTTTCTGCGCTGAATCTCCGCCATCCTTCTAGTTTACCCGTAGTCCAAATCACGGGTCGAGGCCCATGGGTACTCGGCTGATTCGTCACGGGTTGGGTGCCTGCGCGCCTTCAACCTTCAACCTGGAACCTGTAACCTGCCGCCCGCCCTTCACACCGCCCTCCCCGCCGCCGCGCCGGACGCCCACGCCCACTGGAAGTTGAATCCGCCGAGGTGTCCGGTCACATCGACAACCTCGCCGATAAAGTAAAGCCCTTTCACGTCGCGGCACTCCATTGTCTGCGCCGAAAGTGCGCCGGTGCTTACTCCGCCCGCAGTGACCTCGGCTTTCTCATAACCTTCGGTGCCACTCGGCGTGAACTCCCACGTATGGAATCGCCTCTCCAGCGCATCGAGCCCAGCATTCGTCCAGGTCTTCGGATCCGCGACCTCAATCAACCGATCCGCCAGTCGAGCCGGAAGCAGCGCGCGCAGTGCCCCTTTCGCCGCCGTCAAATCACGCCGCGCGTTCTTTGCGAACAGTGGCGCAAGCAACTCCTGTCCCGGCGCCCAGTCGATTAGGATCGCCTCCGGCTTCATCCAGTAGGACGAAATCTGCAGAATCGCGGGCCCGCTCAATCCCCGATGCGTAAAGAGCATTTTTTCTTTGAAGCTCTGATTTCCATAGGCCGCAGTCACAGGCGCAGAAACTCCGCTCAGATCGGAGAATGACTCTCGCTCTGCTCCGGCCAGCGTCAGCGGTACCAGTGCCGGCCGGCAAGGCTCAGTCGGAATCCCAAACTGCCGGGCGATGTCGTAACCAAATCCCGTCGCGCCCATCTTGGGAATCGACAATCCGCCGGTTGCGACCACGAGCGCAGGAGCAACAAAAACCTGCTCGCCCGCCGTCACGCGAAACACTCCAGACGAATCGTCGCGCCTCACTTCACGTACTGTCGCCGACGTCACCACGCGCACGCCGGCGTCCGCGCACTCCTTCATCAGCAGGTCGACAATCTGCTGCGCCGATCCGTCGCAGAAAAGTTGTCCTAATGTTTTTTCGTGATACGCGATACCATGTCGTTCCACCAGCCGGATGAAATCCGCCGGTGTGTAGCGGGCCAGCGCCGACTTCGCGAAATGCGGATTGGCCGATAAGAAATTGTGGGGCCGCGTGTGCAGATTGGTGAAGTTGCATCGCCCTCCGCCCGAGATGAGGATCTTCTTGCCCGCCCGTTCAGCGCGTTCGAGCACAACAACGCGCCTTCCGCGCCGGCCGGCTTCCATCGCGGCCATCAGCCCGGCCGCGCCCGCGCCGAGAACGATCACATCAAACTTGCTCGCAGTTGCCACTTCAGCGATTAGAGCATCCCTAACGCGTGGTCAAATCGATCTGTACCGATGTGGGTGCTCCATCCCCGGGGTCCCCGCAGACGGGTCTTTGTCTGTGGGGTGGATCCAAGCTTTGCTTGGGTGGGGGCGAGACTTGGTTCTCGCACAGACTCCGTAGCCCGACCGAGCTCATTCATTCCCGCCATTTCCCGCTGACTCCCTCCGCGCCCGTCTTGTATATTTTCTCTATTCCCCGAATCCGGATTCAGTCAGGCCCCCATCCGGAAGAGCTCTGTCTTCCCAAAAATCAAAAAAACCCGCACGAGGAGGTCGCACATGGGTGAGCACCCATCACCGGAACACATCCTGCAAATTGGCCTGGGTTTCTGGGCCTCGAAAACTCTTCTCAGCGCCATTGAAATGGGCCTCTTCACCGAACTGGCTTTGCACCCGGAATCCCTCGAATCTGTTCAGGGCCGTCTCGGCCTCCATCCGCGATCGGCGCGCGATTTTCTCGATGCCCTCGTCGCCCTCGGCTTCCTTGAGCGCAACAACGGCATCTACTCCAACACCCGCGAAACCGATCTCTTCCTCGACAAGAAGAAGCCCTCCTATATTGGAGGCATTCTCGAGATGGCGAACCAGCGCCTCTACGGCCACTGGAACCATCTCACCGAAGCACTGCGCACCGGCCAGCCGCAAAACGAAGTTCGCGGCGGAGGCCAGCCCCTTTTCGAAGCCCTCTATGCCGATCCTGCTCGCCTTAAGGGCTTCCTCAAGGCAATGACCGGCATCTCGCATGGCAGCGCTCTCGCCATTGCCGCCAAGTTCCCCTTCAAAAACTACAAGACCATCTGCGATGTCGGCACAGCACAAGGCGACACGGCCGCGCAAATCGCCATGGCGCATCCGCATCTCAAGGTCTTCGGATTCGACCTTCCCGAAGTCGGACCCATCTTCGAGGAGTACGCCGCCCAGCTCGGCCTCAACGGCCTCCTCACCTTCGCGCCTGGCAGTTTCTTTGATAGCCCGCTGCCCAAGGCCGACGTCATCGTCATGGGCCACATCCTGCACGACTGGGATCTCGCGACGAAGAAGGTTCTCATACGCAAGGCCTGGGACGCGCTCCCCGAAGGCGGCGCCTACATCGTCTATGAAGCCATCATCGACGACGATCGCCGCAAGAATGCCTTTGGCCTGATGGCGAGCCTCAACATGCTCATCGAAACCCACGGCGGCTTCGACTACACGGGCGCTGATTGCCAGGGCTGGATGCGCGACGCCGGCTTCAAGGAGACTCGTGTCGAGCACCTAGTCGGCCCCGACTCCATGGTCATCGGCATCAAGTAACTACCGATAGGCGTAACCACTAAGGACGGTCATTCTGAGCGAAGGTCGTTCGCCGTAGCGAACGACCGAAGTCGAAGAACCTGCATTTGCCGGGTGCCCATCCTGTTCGTCCCAACGTACGGAAGGGTCGGCAACTGCGCCGCACGCCCGGAGCTAGCAGCTGGAAGCTAGAAGCTGTTCCCTCACGCTTTATTAATCTCCTCCATCGCCCTCCGCGGCGGCGGATTCATCACTTTTAATCTTCATGAAATTGGCTGCTTTGAATGCGCGCACAGTATACGCTGCGAGCACTTCCCGGTAATCTAGGTTGAGGTTATGGCAGGCCCGTCGCAAATTCCGAGCGCAAGCAAAGAGAATGGCAGCGCCACCAGCAGCCACCCCTCGCTTCGCATCCGCGGCCTCCGCAAATCCTTTGCCGCCCCACGTGGCGAGACCGTTCGCGCCGTCGACGGCATCGACCTCGACGTCTCATCCGGCGAGTGCTTCGGTCTTCTCGGTCCCAACGGAGCAGGGAAGACCACGACCATCGAAATCTGCGAAGGCCTCACCACGCCCGACTCCGGCACGGTCGAACTCCTCGGCCTCAACTGGCAGTCAAACGCCGATGAACTCCGCCAACGTATCGGTGTTCAGCTCCAGGAAACGCAATTCCCCGAGAAGCTCACCGCCGAAGAAATCCTGCGTCTGTTTCGCAGCTTCTATCGCCGCGGCCTCACCATTGACGAATCCATCCGCATCGCGCAGCTCGAAGAAAAGCGCCGCGCCCGTGTTGGCGGCCTCTCCGGTGGACAAAAGCAGCGCCTCGCCATGGCGACTGCTCTCGTTGGCGATCCCGAACTGCTTTTTCTGGACGAGCCCACTACCGGCCTCGATCCTCAGGCCCGCCGCCATCTCTGGGACCTCGTCGACGACCTCAAGCGCTCCGGCCGCACCATCATCCTCACTACGCACTATATGGAAGAGGCCGAGCGCCTCTGCGATCGTGTCGCCATCATGGATCACGGCAAAGTCATCGCTCTCGGCACTCCCAAGGAACTCATCGCCACCGTCGGCGGCGATGACATCGTCGAATTTGCCGTCAGTTCTTCCGATCCGCTCGTGCAGAAGTCTGCCCACGCAGTAGCCGCCGACGCGGTCGTGTCCATCCCTGGCGTCAGCTCGCACCGAGTCGACGACTCGCTCCACCAGCTCTCAGTCAGCGAGCTTCACACCACCGTGCCCAAAATCTTCGCCGCGCTTCGCGAGCAGGGCCTTCATTTGAGCGAGTTCCGCACGCACTCCGCCTCGCTTGAAGACGTCTTCGTCCGCCTCACGGGGAGGAACCTGCGCGATGAGTAATTTCGAAACCAGCAGCCTCTACCAGCTCACCATCACCCGCCTCAAGCTAACGCTGCGCGAGCCCGAAGCCATCTTCTGGATCTTCGTTTTTCCCATCCTGCTCGCCGTCGGCCTCGGCATCGCCTTCCGCAATCGCCCCGCCGATGTGCTGCCAGTTGCCGCCACCACCCCGCAACTCACCCAGGCCCTGGCCGCCGACAAGGGCCTCAACGCCTCGCTCATGGACGACGCCACTGGCCGCCACGCGCTCGCCACCGGCACGATTCTTCTGCTCGCCGAGCAATCGCCCTCCGGCGTCGTCTACCACTACGACAACACCAATCCCGACGCCCGCACCGCGCGCATGATCGCCGATCGCGCAATTCAGATCGCTGCCGGCCGCCGCGATCCCGTCACCGCCGCAAACGATCTCGTCCACGAAACCGGCTCGCGCTACATCGACTTCGTCATTCCCGGCCTGCTCGGAATGAACCTCATGGGCTCAGCCATGTGGGGCCTCGGTTTTTCCATCGTCGATGCGCGTCAGAAAAAACTTCTCAAGCGCATGGTTGCCTCGCCCATGCCGCGCTGGCAGTACCTCACGGCCTATCTGCTCTCGCGCCTCGTCATCCTCGCCATTGAGGTCATCGTGCTGCTCGGCTTTGCCAAGGTCGTCTTCGGCGTGCCCTTCCGCGGCTCGATCTTGCAACTGCTCTGTATTGCGGTGCTCACCTCGATCACATTCTCGGCCCTCGGCCTCCTCGTCGCCTCGCGCGCTCACACCATGGAAGCCGTCAGCGGCCTCATGAATCTCGTCATGATGCCCATGTGGATCATGTCGGGAGTCTTTTTCTCTGCCTCGCGATTCCCGGCCTTCCTGCAGCCCTTCGTCAAGGCGCTGCCGCTCACCGCAGCCATCAGCGCCATGCGCGGCAATATGCTGCAAGGCATCCCCATCAACCACATGCTTCCGCTTATCGGGAATCTTCTCTTCTGGTGCCTGGTGCCCTTTGCCGTTTCGCTCCGCATCTTCCGCTGGCGATGACGCAGCTAGAAGCTAGGAACCTGAAGCTGTTTTGTCCTTCACCACATTCCATATCCACCCCACAAACGTCAGCACCAGAAACGGATATGCAAAATACGGCAAAGGTTTCGTAAGCGGCGTAATCTCCCCACCCGCAAAAATCCTCAGCGACACAATCCCGAACAGCACCGCCGCAACCAGCGCTGCCAGCCGAGTCCAGACCGCGAACACTTTCGGAATACTTGTCATCAGCAACGCCGCCGCCCACAACGCTGTCCCCGCGGCGAAACTCGGAACGCTCGCCTCGAGCGAGCCGGCCGTTCCACCCAGCATCACCGCCTCGCCAATCGCGTAAACCAGAAACCCAGCGGCGGCGCACTCCTCGCCCGCTCGGAGAAAATGGACCGCAAGCAGGGAAGTCGCAACAATCAACCCGGTTCCGTCAATCGCCCATAGCAGGGAACGCAAGGGGGCATCGGCAACAAAGGTCCCGGCCATGCCCAGCGCTCCGCCAAGCACAAGCCCGCTAATCACAATGAATTTCACGTGAGCTTTCATACGTCTCGCAATTCTATATTGCCGTTCACAAAGCGCGAGACAGAAAAGCTCTCAATTCAAAAAGCGCTTTCATTGGTCCCTCAACGGACTTCCCGTCCCTCATCACCTGGGCCCTGCAACCTGTAACCTGCTCTACCGCGCCTGAATTGCCGCCGGGTTCGCGTAATATCCATCGCGCGTCCGCGCGGCAACCCCGGGCCTGTCCACCTTGATCTCGATATGGTGATATTCATTCGAGTTGTCGGCGGGTAGCGGATCGAATCCAATCTCGTACCAGGACTTCGCATCGTTCAGGCAGCGCTGCATCATTCCCGTCACATCGCTGTTCGATTCGATCGCCAAGCCGCCGCTTTGCACAGCCAGGACCTGCACAGCCAGGTTGCCCAGTTGCACCTGGTTGGCTTTCGCAACGCCCTTCACAAACGTTTGGTAATAATCGGCAACCTGCAGCGACTCTCCCACGCCAATGGGATTGATGTTGTACAAAGTCATTTTCGTTGCGCGCATCTGCGTCGATACATTCACAATTTCGTTGAAGATCTGATCTTCCTGCCGCGAATCGAGATAAATCCGTGGTCCGGACATGATGGGCCAGCCTGGAGAAATCCAAAGCACGATCTTGCGTCCCGGCACCGTCCCTGCGAATGAAATCAACTTGTTCAATGCATTCATGCAAATCTGCAGGCGCTCGTCTCCACTCCATTCCGACTCACGTGTAATTTGCCTTAACCCGATCTGCTGGCGATCGAGGGCATCGCTCAATGCATTGCCATCTGTAGAGAAGCTGCTCTCCAGTTGTGCACCCTGGTCGGTCAGCACCGCAATCGTGGTCGGGTCGGCCAGCTGCCCTTCGTTCAACTTGAGAAATTTCTCCACGCCTTCACGGGCATACGCCAACATCGAATAAGGCGTGTTCACCGCGTCGAGAAAAACTATCACTTTCACCGGCTCATCAGCCGGCGACATGGTTCTGAAATGGGTAATGGGTCGCGCCGATTTGTTGTCAAGCACGGTGAAATCTTTTTCGTCGAGATTTGTGACCGGCTGGCCCGACTTTGTATCGGCCACCACAGAAAGACGGATCTCTTGAGAGGAGGGTGCGGGGGCAGGCTGAGCCAACCCAGGCATTGAAATGCCCGGCAGCAAAAGGCAGAGAATGCAGACAAGCCTAAGGATGCTCACACTAGCCTCCGAAAAGCACCTGACGAAACGTTTTAGTGGGCTATCTCGATCTGTGCAGGTCTGCACCAGAAATGACAGATACGTTCTGCGGCACGGCAATCATACAGCAGGCAGGCCGGTTTCGGCGCAGGAGCTCAACCGTTCCGGCCCAGTAAAATGAATCCAATATGGGAACAATGAATCAGGGTTCCGGAGCTGTCGAGGGCCTCCTTGAAGGGAATCGGTTTATCCGCGCCTGCCTGCGCAAACCGGTCGATCGCACGCCGGTGTGGTTTCTGCGCCAGGCCGGTCGCTACATGCAGGAATATCGGGATGTGCGTAAGCATCACACGCTCATTGAGATCTGCAAGAAACCCGAACTTGCGGCTGAAGTCACAATTACCGCTGCTGAACGCCTCGGCGTCGATGCGGCCATCATCTTCGCCGACCTCCTGCTTCCACTCGAGCCCATGGGCCTAGACTTTGAGTTTCAGGCCGGCGAGGGGCCGGTCGTGCATCATCCCGTACGCATCGCGGAAGACGTGAAAGCTTTGCGGACCGATCGCGCCGATGCGCTTGCCTATGTAGCGCAGGCCATCGAGAAAGTCGCCGGTCACTTCAAGGACCGCCTGGGAATCATCGGCTTTTGTGGCGCTCCTTTTACGCTCGCCAGCTACATGATCGAAGGTGGCGGATCGAGGAATTACATCGAGACCAAGCAGCTGATGTATCGCAAACCCACTGCGTGGAGCAGCCTTTTGGACAAGCTCGTCACAGTGTTGACCGCCTATTGCCGTTTGCAGGTCGACGCGGGCGCAGACGTCATTCAAATTTTTGACAGCTGGGTCGGTTCGTTGTCTCTCAGCGATTATCGCGAGTATGCCTTCGACGCTTCACGCAGGCTGGTGCGAGCCGTTCAGGCTATGGGCGTGCCGGTGATTTACTTCGGGGTGGAAACAGCAGGGCTGCTTGAACAGATGAGTCAAACCGGCGCGGATGTCATTGGCCTCGACTGGCGGCAGCCGCTCGACGTCGCCTGGCGAAGCGTAGGCCACACTCGCGCCGTGCAGGGAAATCTCGATCCCATCACGCTCTTCGCGCCGGAAGAAATTCTGGAACTGAAAGTGAAGGAGATTCTTCGCCTGGCGAACGGTCGGCCCGGCCACATCTTCAATCTCGGCCACGGCATCGTTCCCGGCACGCCGGTCGAAAACGTCGCATCCGTTGTGAAGATGGTGCACGGGTTTCGCCCCGAAGAAGGCAATCTCGAGGAAGCCAATGGCTAAGACAGCGGTCTTGTTGCTTGCACATGGAACCCCCGAAACCGTCGATCAGATTCCTGAATATTTGCGCAACGTTGTCAGCGGGCGTCCCGTTCCACAGTCCGTTGTTGAAGAAATCCAGCACCGCTACGCGCTTATCGGCCACAGTCCTCTCACTGAGGTCACCTTCGCGCAGGCCAAGCTTGTCGAGGCAGAACTCTCGGCGCAGGGAACGCCGGTTCCCGTCTACGTCGGCATGAGGAATTGGAAGCCGTACATCCCTGAGGTTGTGAAACAGATGCGCGCCGACGGCGTGGAGCAGGCCGTTGTCATTTGCATGGCGCCGCAGAATTCGCGCACAAGTGTTGGCTTGTACCGCCGTGCCGTCGACGCCGAAAGCGCCGGCACGAAAATCGACTTCACCGAAGGTTGGGCGCAGCATCCTTTGCTGGCCGATGCCTTCGCCGAGCGGTTGCGCCCCGCCTTAGCAAAACTGAGCGCCGAAGTGGGTCAACCGGTTCCGATACTGTTTACGGCGCATAGCGTGCCCACGCGTACGGTCCAGCCTCCATCCGACGGAACCGAGCACTCCGGACCAAAACTTTGGCCGGGGCAGGGAGCCGATCCCTATGCAGACGAGGCCCGGCACACTGCCGAGTTAGTTGCTGCCCGCGTTCCAGAGATTCCTCGCTGGTGGTTTGCCTTCCAGAGCCAGGGCGCGAGCGGAGGGCCGTGGATTGGGCCAAGCGTCGAAGAAACCCTGGACAAGATCGCGGCCGAAGGCGTGAATACGCTCCTGCTCCAGCCCATCGGGTTTCTTTGCGATCATGTCGAGATCCTTTTCGATGTGGACCGTCTTTTCCGCGATTATGCGCGCAAAATCGGAATCCGCCTGGAGCGCCCGGAATCACTGAACGAATCGCCGACCTTGGCGAAAGCTGTTGCCGGTCTTGCCGCCAGTGCGTTGGAACGGCTGAGGTTCGAGCAGCAAATAGGCTGATCGTCACGGTCCCGCCTGGCGATTACTATCTGGTTAACACAGATGGTTACTGGCCGTCCGGAATGTTGCTCAAGAGGTGCCCGGCAGTCACTCCCACAAAAGATCGCTTGTTACGAAAGTGATCTACGAATAAGATAACTATCAACAAGAGGACCGCTTCCCTTGCCGATGCTCAGTTATAAGGAGCATGGATGAATGTGTCGGGCCTTGTTTTGAAATCATCCGCTCAAAGCTGGATTCTCGTTCGATGAGCCATTCAGGAGACGGCAGTGCACCAAGGAAATGCGCACGGAGCTCTGGCAGGCGAGCTCATCGATGTCCCCAAGGCAAAGAGCCGGGGATGTTGCAAGAACTGCGGAAGTGCTCGGATATTCCGAGTGTTCCGCGAGGGTTTTCTGCAGGAAAGAATCTATCCGGCGTTCGGCTACTATCCTTGGAAATGCAAGGATTGCAAGCAATACATGATGCTTCACAAGCGAAATAGGTCGAAGTCGAAGGCCAAAGAGTCTGGCCAGCAACAAGATAAACTGGCGAGCCGCGTGCTCTAGGATCGGAAGAAGTTTCTCGCCAGGAAAAGGACGTTTGCGGGCCGCTCGGCCAGCCGCCGCATGAAGTACGGATACCACTCCTGTCCAAAAGGTACATAGACCCGCACTTTATACCCCTCTGCCACGAGTTTTCGCTGTAAGTCTCGCCTTACTCCATACAACATTTGAAACTCAAACCGCTCCCGCTCAATATTGTGTTCCGCGGCGTAGGCCTTAATCCTGCTAACAATCGACTCGTCGTGCGTGGCGATTGCGTGATAAATGGGGCTTTCCAGGAGCAAGTGGGAAAGCTTAAGAAAGTTCTCGTCGACTGCTGACTTTTTCGGGAATGCAACTTCGGGTGGCTCCTTGTAAGCTCCCTTGCACAGACGCACACGAATGCCGTCCGCCACCAGTTGTTCCACGTCTGATTGGGAGCGGTAGAGGTAGGCCTGAATCACAACGCCAACTGATCCGCGCATTCCGGCCCGCGCGTGAATCCGGCGCACAATGTCCAAGGTGACTTGCGTGAGGCGCGAATCCTCCATGTCGATCCGGACAAAATTGTTGGATACGTGCGCATGCTGAGCGAGATTGCCGGCGATGGCCTCGGCAAGTTCGGGAGATTGCTCAAGACCCATCTGCGTCAGCTTCACGCTGATGTTCGCGTTAAGGCGCCGCTCGCGAATCGATTCAAGCAGCTTGTGATAAACATCGGCCGCGCGGTGTGCCGCGCTCTCTGAGGTGACACTCTCTCCAAGCGAATCGAGAGTGACAGCGATACCCTGGCGATTTACCGCTTCGGCAACGCGAAGTGCGTCAATCGGCTCCATTCCCGCGATGAATCGTGAGTTGAGCCGAGCGCCAAGTTTGGTTTGTTCGCAAAAACGGCGTAAAGAGCGGTTATGAGAGAGAGCAATAAAAGCCGTACGAAGGATGGGCATCACGTACACCAGCGGTGAATGAGCAGGATGACTCTCAACCAGCCCACTTCACAGACACACCAGTTTCGCACAGTCAGCCGGGTGCGTCGCTCACCCGTTTGTGGAGTGCGTTTGCAGGCTGATTCACAAGCCCAAAACTGTCGGTTCTCAAGCCGAAATCAGCCATCAGCGCACTTCAAACAGCGCGCAGGCGTGAGGCGCAAGCGTAACGTCCACTTCCTTCGACTCCTTTGAAGAAGAGCCAACCCAGAGATTGACGGCAGTGTGCTTCGCGGCGTCGAGTCCGAGTTGCTTCCAGGTTGTATGCAGCGTCGAAGGAGTGTCGCCAAGATTGAAGAATGCAAAATACTCGGCATAGCCTCTTGCGCCCGGCTCGTTGATGGTTGCCCGCCAGACGCGGGCGCTTTCAAACCCTGGACCAAGGCCGGCAGCGTCGACCGGTCGGCTGTAGGTGGCAGTCTGATTGACGAAGAGAACGTCTTGGTTGGTGATGAGCGCGCGAGTGAAGTCGTCAAGCCGCGTAAGATTTGCGCCAAGGATCAGCGGCGAGCGAGTCACAGCCCAGAGTGTGAACTCCGTGCGCTCTTCGTCTTGTGTGTAGCGCGATTGCCTTGCTTCACCCCAGCCGGGATGCGGTCCGAGATAGCCAACCGGAAGCATGTCCGCATCCGGCCAGCTGCCGGGACCCGCATTGGGAAACCACTGGGCGATGCGGTCGAATTCGTCGCGCAGGCCGAACGCGAATTCTCCAGCGCCCGGTTCGTGCTTGAACACCCACCCGTCCCAATGGTCGTCTGCGATGCGCCACATCTGCGCGTATTTGGCCACTTCGCTTGCATGCTCCAGCGCGGTCGGCCCCGGTGAAAGGCTCAGTACAATCGGGCGGCCCGTTTTCCTGATGGCCTGCGCGATCTGGCGAATCTCTGTCGGCCGATAAGGACGGTCGCTGATGCAGTCCACCTTTAGAAAATCAACACCCCACGAAGCGTAGAGCCTGAGCATGGAATCGTAATAAGCCTGTCCGGCAGCATTATCTTTCACGCCCCAGTTTCCTTCGTCCCACGGACACGGTGACGAAGTGTCGGCAGCGTCGGCAGCATGGAATTGTGTTCCGGCAATGGGAAGATTGGCAGCGACGACCTGCCGTGGAATGCCGCGCACAATGTGAATGCCGAATTTGAGACCCTGCGAATGCACCCAATCTGCGACTGGCTTGAAACCGGCGCCGCTGGCGGCAGAAGGGAATCGATCGGCAGCAGGAATCAGCAAGCCATCGCTGTTCCATAGATACTGCTTTTGCTCGACCGTCTTGCCGTCAGCATTCGCCATGTACCAGCCCTCGTCAATCACGGCGTACTTCCAGCCGTATTGCTCCAGCGAAGCCAGAACGGTCGCGTTGGCCTTGAACTGCTCCTCATTGATCGTGAGTCCGTAAGCGTCCCAGCTATTCCAGCCCATTGGCGGACTTGAAGCGAGCCCCTGAGCATGAGTGCAAAATGCGCCGAATTGCGCGAATGTAAGAACACTCGCAAGGAAGATGGCTTGCCTGGTCATGGCATGACGTATAGCACACTCGGTCGAGCTGCCGCAGTGCAGCCTGACCGTGCGCATTCACCAGATTCATCCCAGGGAAACCTGGCTCCGCAAGCGGTCAGCTATTCTAGCCATAACTCTGCGAGGCTGAGTTGTCCAATCCCAAAGATGGAGATGAGGAGAATCCCCACATTGAAGACGCAACGACGTCTGTTTCCGGTTTATCTATCGGCTTTCATTTTTCTTGTGATGGCGTACAAGGTCTCCGCGCAGAGTGCATCCGCTCATCATGCTGAGACCGAAGATACGGTCAAGGCTCTCTTCGTCAGCGACATCCACTTTGAGCCATTTCGAGATCCGGAGAAGGCAGTCAAGCTCGCGGCGGCGCCGGAGTCGGAATGGAGCACGATCCTTGCCGCCCGCGACTCGAAGGATCGAGACGCGCAGTGGGCGGCAATCGAGAAGGCCTGCCCGACGCGCGGCGAGGACACTACCTACACGCTCTATGAATCGAGTTTGCGGGCAATCCGGGAAGAGGCTGGTGGCGCGAAGTTCGTCACGGTGAGCGGCGACTTGATCGCGCACTCATTTACCTGCAAGTTTGCGGCGGTCTTCCCCAATGCAGCGCCGGGAGATTACCGTGCGTTCGTCGAGAAGACGATTGACTTTGTCGTGACGTCGCTGCGCAAAGCGCTGCCGGGAGTTCCCGTTTACGCCGCGCTGGGCAACAACGACTCCGATTGCGGAGACTATCAGCTCGATCCAAACAGCGCATTTCTGGAGTCGACCGGCAAGCTGATGGCTGCCGACCTGCCTGACGCTGAGAAGTCGCGCGCCGAACGCGACTTTGCTGCGGGCGGCTACTTCAGCGCTTCGCTGCCTGCCCCGATCTTGCACACGCGCCTCCTGGTGCTCGACGATCTGTTCATGTCGCGCCGATACGCAAGCTGCGGGAAAAAGGCGGATCCAGCGCCCGCTGCTGCGCAGATCGCATGGATGGAACAGCAGTTGAACGAAGCGCGGCGGAGCGGCGAGAAAGTCTGGATGCTTGCGCACATTCCTCCGGGTATCGACGCGTATTCGACGGCGACCAAAGGCGCGAGTCTCTGTGCGGGCGCGCCGCCCACCATGTTTCTCTCGTCGGAATCGCTGCCTCAAGCGCTGGCAAAGTATGGCGACGTGATCCGGCTGGCAATCTTCGCACATACGCACAAGGACGAGCTTCGCCTGCTCGAGCCGGAGCAGCCGAGCGCCGAAGAACGAGGCGTTGCCGTCAAGATGGTTTCGTCCATCTCACCGGTCAATGGCAATAATCCCTCGTTTACGGTGGCGCGCATCGAGCCGCGATCGGGAACACTCAAGGATTACCGAGTGGTTGTCGCTTCAAATCAGACCGGCGTCGACGCTACCTGGTCGGAAGAGTACGACTTCGCCAAGGCGTATCACGAACCCGACTTTTCGGCCGCCTCGGTAAAAAAGCTGATTGCAGATTTCGATGCCGACCCGGCCGGGCAGTCGAGCGAGAGCCAGACCTTCATTCAGAGTTACAGCCCCGGCCACGGTTTGCGCGAACTGCAGGCATTCTGGCCGCAGTTTCTGTGCGCGCTCAAGCACGACGACGGAGCCGCCTTCGCGTCGTGTGTCTGCGGAGCGAAATAGCAAGTCCTCTGAAAGAGCGGCACGGGCGAGGCCGCCCGCACCACAGCCGATCTTTCACCCCACCGACGAGGACCTGTCACCGGGGACCCCGACCTGGAGTCCGGCGCTACTTCTTTTTCTCGTCCGCGCTCTTTAACTGCGGAATATTCATCTCCGCGCTCGTCGCCAGCAGCCCGGTCTGGGCGTAGGTCATCAGCTTGTCGCGCGTATCGGTGATGTCGAGATTGCGCATCGTAAGCTGGCCAATGCGATCGCGCGGCGAGAAGGTGCTCTCGGTCTTCTCCATCGAGAGCCGTTCCGGCTTGAACGTCAGGTTCGGCGACTCAGTGTTCAGAATCGAGTAGTCGTTGCCGCGGCGCAGCTCCAGCGTCACTTCGCCGGTGATCGGCTTGGCAATCCAGCGCTGCGCGGTGTCGCGCAGCATCATCGCCTGCGAGTCGAACCAGCGCCCCTGGTAGAGCAGGCGCCCCAGCCGGCGGCCATTCTCGCGATACTGCTCGATCGTGTCCTCGTTATGGATGCCGGTGATCAGCCGCTCGTAAGCGATATAGAGCAGCGCCAGCCCCGGAGCCTCATAAATCCCCCGGCTCTTGGCCTCAATAATGCGGTTCTCGATCTGGTCGCTCATGCCCAGGCCGTGCCGCCCGCCAATCGCGTTCGCTTTCAGCAGCAGCTCGACCGGATCGGCAAATTCCGTCCCGTTCAGCGCCACTGGCCAGCCTTCCACAAACCGCACCGATATCTCTTCGCGCTTCACGTCCATTTCATCGCGCCACGATGCCACGCCCATGATCGGCTCCACGATGCGAATGCTGCTCGACAGCAGCTCCAGATCCTTGGCTTCGTGTGTCGCGCCCAGAATGTTCGAGTCCGTCGAGTACGCCTTTTCGGCGGACATCTTGTACGCGAAGCCCGACTTCTGCATGAAGGCCGACATCTCCGCGCGCCCGCCCAGCTCGTCAATAAAGGCGTCATCGAGCCACGGCTTGTAAATCTTCAGGTCGGGATTGACCAGCAATCCGTAGCGGTAGAAGCGCTCAATATCGTTGCCCTTGAAGGTAGAGCCGTCGCCCCAGATGCTCACGTCATCTTCCTTCATGGCGCTCACCAGCATGGTGCCCGTAACGGCGCGGCCAATCGGAGTGGTGTTGAAGTAGGCGACGCCGGCCGTCGTAATGTGAAACGCGCCGCTCTGCAGCGCGGCCAGCCCTTCGCGCACCAGCGGGCCGCGGCAGTCGATCAGCCGCGCCTTCATCGCGCCATATTCGAGCGCCTTTTTCGGAATCGCGTCGTAGTCAGCTTCGTCGGGCTGGCCCAGGTTCGCGGTGTAGGCGTAGGGACGCGCGCCTTTCAGCTTCATCCAGTGGATGGCTGCGCTGGTATCGAGGCCGCCGGAGAAGGCAATGCCGACTTTCTGGCCAATCGGAAGATGTTCAAGGATGTTCGACATGGTGACGTTCCTATTTTAAGGGACCACGGCTCGCCTGGTTCGCCGCACCGGCGCCTCCCGAGCCCAGATCAAGCGTCAATTGGTAAACAGATGCCGGCTTGAGGACTGATCGTTCCCGTCTCATGAACTGGAGACGGATCATCTTGCGGCGGGTTGATTGAGTCGCTCCACCGTATAGATAGGCAAGCTCACCTCTTCGCGGCGCAACTGAAGGCCAAAGCCGCTGAGGACGGCGGAGAGCGTAGAGAGATCGGCGAACTCGGCCCCCGTACCAGAAACACCCGGCGGTGGAGGCGGCAAATTCATCGGCTGCCATCCCTGTGAGTGCATCGCGAATAATCCGTTCGCTCCGGTTCGGTCAACGACGGGTAAATCCGTCCAGTTCTCGAGATAGTGCGCAAGATCGAACATGTCCACTGCATTTGCATTGAGAGGGTGCCCGAAACCTATTGCGAAGCTATGGCAACCCTCCGGCCCCGTATCGAGAATGCAGTACCTCGGACTGATTGTTGACTGCGTCAGCTTCTCGTCTTTCCCTGAAAACGTGAGAGCATAAACCGGCGTGACTACCGTTCTAACCTCAAGCACGAGCCCGAAGCGGTCGCTCAAGAGTTTTTGCAGCAGGAGCCCTATCGTCCGCCTCTGTGTCTGCATGTCTTTCCTGTCAAGTTCGAGGGACGTCGAGGTCTTTGCTTCAATGTCGAACCGCTGGCGAACCGCCCACTCCGGAAGCGCAGTTAATCTCGGGGACGGATTCTCCGGAAGGGCATAGGCCAGGCCAATAAGCTCGACTACAGGAACTGATTGACCGATGAGGTCGCCACTGGGAAGGACTTGCAGACGGCTTGCTCCAGGGGCTCTCGAATCCGAGGGCCTGATGACAGCGCTGGCGAAACGTTGTGTTCGAGCGACAGAAGCCCAGACCAGCAGCGCAAAGGCAATTGATAAGCGAGAAGCTCTCATAACCTTTCCTACCTTCAGCCCAAGTGTGCCACGGCGAACTGATTCGTACCGAGAACGCCGCAGAATCCAAAAATCCTTCGCAGCGCGACTTCTCCTCGCTCATGCATTTGCGGGACGGTTTGTATGAGCGCACGAGCTCACTCGTGCTGACGGAGGGAGCAGGAGCCTTCAGGCCCGGAGTTTTTGGAAAGAGCCCGAGCCCAATGTTTGCCGTCAGCAAACCAACGCGGGCGCCGCGTCGAATGAGTGCCGCAATCGGAGAAGAATCGAATCCGAGCCTTAGCCCCTGCGTGCCTTCCTCTCGCCAGATACGTAAAGGAATGGGGATACTCCTTGGGCGACGTCACAAGCCCAGCCTCAGCGGGATTCCGTGCGATGGATCCGCGATGCCGCCAATTGAACACCGAATCAGACACCAATTGGCAAACAGAAGCCAACTTTGGGGGATCGATCGGGAATCACCATAACTTTCGGTTTAGCGACCGTACTAACCGAATGCCTTTTTCAGGCTCGGCAGATTGTTCTCCAAGATAAGCTGGTGCTTATTGCAGACGTTTAGGACGCTACAGTGGTCATGGCATCCAAGCGTCGTTATCGAGTCCATGCTGTCGGAGAGCGCGCAGGAAAGCACCGGGTGCCAAGTAATTCCAGTAGTGCGCTCCATCATCTCGGTCATTCTCGCGATGCATTTCCGTCGTCTATGGGCCGTCCTTCGACAGGAGGGGCTACTCTCTTTCTACTTTGGCTGCGCTGCTACATCCACCTCTTCTGAAGCCTGGATCGTGCCTTGGACGGCGACGAGTTGGTGGGTGCCGGTCGACGTGGAAGACAAATTGAAATTCCCCTGGAACGAGCCGGCGCTGTCGGGAACGGTAGTGCCGAGCTTTGTGCCCGTGGCGGTGTCAAGGTAGAGCGTCACCGTCACGCCAGGCGCAAAACCGTCGCCGCGAAGCGTGAACGTGGAGGGGTCGAGCAAGTTGATCGGCGGCACAAATGCCGTATGCGTCATGGTATTGATCACAGCGATGGTGGCGGCGACGCCGGATCCGCCAGCGACCGTGAGTTGGGCACTCGCCACGGGCGTGTCGCCGGTGGTGGGGGCGGCGTTGATGGTGTGGGTGCCCGGCGCAGTGCCGGCCGGAATCGTCGCCTTGATCGCGAAGCCGCCGTTGGGGCCGAGCGGGGCGGTTCCGATGGGTTGCGAGGTATTGTTGTCAAGCCATAGCTTGACGATACCGCTCCCGCTGGATTCAGTAGACGCCTCAAGCCAATCGCTCCAGGGCGAGCAGGTGATGGCGTCGCATTCCTGCACGCGAAATTGATATGCAGTAGACGGCTTGAGGTTGGTGGCTTTGAAATTGTCCATATCCACTGGGACGGTCTGCATTGTGCCGTCCTTGAGCCCCCATTGCAATTGCGACTTGGCAACCCCTGCCACGGTCTGGCCCCAGTCGATGTCCAATTCGTCGGTGTAGGCCAATAGAAAATTGCTGCCATTTACCAGGAAAGGGACACCTGGCTTGACTTGCTGGCCTCCCGTGCCGATGGTGGGCGGGACCAGATGGAGTTCCTTGTTCGATGCGGCGGCAGCGTTTTCCAATTTGGGTTTAGCGGGAGGTGGATAGGTAAGCCGGAATTGGAGGGTATGATCGGGCGCAGGCCCCGGAGCGATATCGAACTGAGTAAAGCCCATGCTATTTGCCGACCCTAAGGCAGCAAACAAGAGATTGAACGCGTTTGCCTCGTCCGTAATAGCTTTCCCAGCGGATGCGGATTCGAGATACTGCGACAGATCGCTCGATACCTGATCCCGCAGGTTGGCATTGGCAACATCGGCAACAATCGCTCCAGCATTGGTGATCAGCGTTTTGAGTGCCTCCACGACCGCGCTGATCAAGGCAGCATACCAGTTCACAATGGCAGCGCCGGCGTCAATTTCCAGATGCGTCTCCAATGATGATATCGCTGCGTTGACTTGTGCGTCATAGGCCGCGCCATTCAGCAAAGCCTGCTCGGTTATCGCATATCCAGGAACAACCAAAAGGGGGAACTGAAAGGAACTCGAAAGAGGGGCTTGCGAGGAATTCACGCCGACGCTGGTGGCAATCAATTGGAAGGCCACGTCGTAAAGCATGGTGTATTGAGGATCTGACGCACAGAAAATGTTGCTCTTGCTCTGTTGACAGGTCGAAGGCGAAGTCACCGTAAACTTGACGCGATTTAAGGCGGGAACGTAGAACGAGAGGATCAGGCGTTTCCCCGTCACCGTCTCCAGTGCGCTGTTCTGCCAGCTATTCTCAATCAGGGCATGCAAAATGCCCAGCTTCAGCGGAACACACGAAATGTTGTAGGCTTGGTTATCGGCGCTGTTAATGGTCCGCTTGACCTGCGCGGCTATGTCATCACAGACAAAAGGAGCGGTCACGGCCCATCCCCCTACGAAATACGCGGGGTCCAGCAACGGGGCCTTGCTCTCAGCCTGCAGGCGTGGCGGAAGCACGTTAAGCACCGCGGGGGGAATACTCTTCAAGGAATAGTCTTGCAGTGTGCCGTGAGCGTCCGTGTAAATCAGACGCACGTCGATCCCACCCAGGATGGGTTGCGGAGTGTTGACCAGAGTGGAGTCCTCGGCCGGCAAAGGAAGCGCTTCAACCATGAAAGTCGCCAGGATCAGGACGAGCGCAGGCAAAATCCGATGCGCTCCGTGCCAAACCGGATTTCGGGGCATAAATGCTGCGTGTCGGTGCATCCGAACCTCCTGAGGCTGAGAGCCCTAATATGTGTTGTGGCTTTTCGCGTAATCGATTCCCGCTTGAACCTCACTAAGCGCTTGCTTGACCAGCGCCAACGCCTGGTCTCTGCGTCCATCCCAAGGATTTTTTGCATTTTGGAAATCGGCCTGGGCGTTGGTCAGCTGCGTTAGTGCGGCTTGCATTGCCGGCGATTCATCTGCAGGGGTGGACTTTACTTCTTCGTTGTCCGGAGTCTCAGTTTGGCCACACGCCTGGAGGGCCTGGTCAATCAGCTTGATAGCCGTCTGCCTGTGTCCGCCCCACTTGTTTCCAGCCTTTTCCAGGCTCGCCCTGGCGCTCAGCATAGTTGTGATTCCGTCCTGTATTCTTGGCGGAATCGAGCCAGTTGGAGCGGCTGTGGAATCGCTTGGATTAGGGGCCTTGTTCACGTCCGGCGGCCCGCTCGAAGACAGGTTTGCGTTCGGTGACCCGGTTTGTGCCGTCTTCGCCGAGGTGTCTTGCGCCGAATTCGGTGGCGTGTTTTGAGCCGCGTTTCCCGCGGCATTCTGCGTTGCCTGGGTTGCGGCTGAATGCGCCTTTGCCTCTTGAATGTCCGTTCGTATTTCGTTTTGTATCGCGACTTGAAGCGGAACTTGTATCAGATTTTGCCGTTGAAGCGGCCCAACGGCTGGCGCCGAATCTTGCGTTGCGTCTTGAGGCGCGGCTGCGTTCGGCGTTGCGCTTTGTTTTGCGGCTGGCTCACCGTTGCCGGGTTGCGTAGCAGCCGAAACCTCAGAATGAGCATAGGTTCCCACAAGTAGCGCGAATGCCGGGAACAGCAGGGCAACGACAACAACCTTGGCCTTCATGGGAATATCCTTTCTGCGTATTCTCCAAATGTGGCGGAACGCCTTGCCTTGCCTCTTTTGCAATTGTGACGACGAGGCCCCATTCGTTTCGCCAGAATTGGCGGGCCTGGCGTCCTTCTCCGAGGTCAACCGTCAGGCGCGCGTCCGCGCTGGATCTGGAATCGGCGTTGCATGCCACTGAGCGGCTATAGGGAAAATTGGAAACGCCGTAGGTGAGACGATCTGGGTGATCAGTGATCGCGGGGCCCAGGGAATTGGACTCTCTAGGGGAACCCAAGGTTCGGTCCAATGAATTTCCCGGAATTAAAGATCACCTTGCCGGAAATGTCAACAAAGAATTTCTCTTAAATTCTCTTCGCAGGCTATCCCTTCGCTGTTGAGGTAGATACGCACTTCGTTCCGGTGAGCTCGGAATCAACCGGACCCCCTAGCTCGCGAACGTGACGATTGCTTCGGAAATGCGGCAAGGGCATGGTCTTTCACGGAAAGGCTACTTCATCGGTGATCCGGGAAGCGCCCCTCTGACCTCACGGAAGAGTACCGACAAACGCCCCACTGTCCAGCAATCGCTTCGAAACTCACGCAGACCCCGATAGACACAAACAGGATGTCAAATGCCAAACCTTAATTTTCCCCTTCATCTCATTGAAAACACTGCGCAAATAAATTTCCCAAACATTGCGTATTATTTCTGCGAACTTCCTACACTTATTTCAGTAGCAGAAAACGATGTGTCGACATTTCGAGCGCCCCGAGGCAGCCACAGCGCCGGTTCTCAGTCGCCCGTCGCTACTGGCTAGCGGCAGTTGTCTATTGGCTACTGGCTGTCTTCCGGGTGCCGGACCACATCTCGGGAAGAAAGCACCACTAGCTGGGACGATTTTGCAGCCGAAACGGTGCAAATCGCCCTTAAGTCGCCTCTTGTGACGACTTTAAGCTCGCATCAATGGAATCAGGACTTTACCGGAAAACACGATTTTCAAAGGGGGGCGTAACTGATATGTCACTGCCGCGTCGGAGCTTGCTTCAAGAATTCCTGGCAAGGCAGGAAATGTCAGGACATGGGTTGAGCGCTTTCTCAAAAAGCCTCCGGAAGAGGCACGAAGCAGCGGGCACGAATTGACTCACGCCGTACCTCGTGCCGTGCATCGACCAATCCCAGAAACGTTGCCGCCTCGCTCCTCGCCATCGTGCCTCCCCGTCACGTTGTCCGCTTGTCATCTGTCGTGTGCGCAGACAAACGAAGCCCGCTGATGCGCTCCCATTTGGGCTAGGACATCAGCGGGCCTCAGACATCTCAATTTGGAAATCAGTTTCACACCAGCCGCCCGATTTCTGAATCACCAGCTTGCGGCGCGCCGGTACGACTTTAGGGGAAGTTAAGGCTAAGTTCTTTGAAAGCTGCGGGAAGATAACCGCTTGCCCCATCGCCAGCCGCCAATCTAAGGCTCTCATCCTGGGCGGAGCGCGCCCGGGGCCCCAAATTCGCAACGCGAATTTGGGGTAGGCGGAGCGATCGATCCGCGGCTGCCGTTCAGGCGCGGGTCTGGCATGCTACCGGCGCATGAGGAAGAGCATTCCGGCGAAGCAGGCGACAAGCGAGAGTCCTTCGACGAGCAGCGCGTAGAAGATGAATCTGCGGGCGTGTGCAA
Organism: uncultured Acidobacteriaceae bacterium; assembly: GCA_963834565.1. Taxonomy (GTDB): domain Bacteria; phylum Acidobacteriota; class Terriglobia; order Terriglobales; family Acidobacteriaceae; genus Telmatobacter. Next base: position 360,606 of record CAWICF010000002.1, read on the forward strand.
AGCGCGTCAGCAGCAGGCTGCACACGAGAACGAACAGCACGACGGGAATCGTGAAAAGGCGGAAGAGCAGAAGATCGCCAAGTTGCCACGAGCTGAAGAACGGAATGGGCACAAGGACGAGTGAGAGCGGCGCAGTGATCGTGAGGCCGAGCAGGACCTTTGAGTAAAGAGTGTAGGCCGGCTCGGATTTGCGGATGGTGATGGCGAGCGCGGCCGTGGGCACAAGCAACAGGAAGCAGACGATGAACTCGAGCGCGAGATCGCCGCCCGCGTACATTCCGCTTGCGGCTGCTGCATCCTGCGGGTGCAGAGCGTATTGCATGTAGCGCTGCGCGATCATCAGCGCCGAGACGACGCCGGCCAGCGCATAGAGCCCCCAGACCAGGCGCAGCTGGCGGCCCGAAATGTTGGGATCCATAGGGAAAATCTTACAGGTGTCAGGTTTCAGGTGTCAGGGGGCGAAAAGGGCAAGGGACGTGGTGACAAGGTGACGAGCGAACTGCATCATGTGCAAAGTGTGGAAAAACAGCCGTAAACCGCGAATTGATGCCTGTACTTTGGTGATGTTCCCGCGCGCCGTTTTGAGTGAGTAAGCTGAATATCATGGCATTCGATCCGGCCATCTTCGAGGCGGAGGTCGCGCTGAACCTCATTCCGACAGAGCGGCTGCCTGCTACCGCCCAGGATGCTCTTGGGGTGGGATTCGATGGGCCGCGCGTGGTGCGCATGTCGGTGCTCGATCCCACGGACGGATGGGAGATTGAGCAGGCGCTGCCGCCGATGCTTGCCGAGCTTGGTTGCCATTCGCTATCGCAAAGGGAAGCTGCATTGCGCCTGGCGCAGGACCGCGCGCGACATATTCTTGCAAATGGCGAAGACCCGCTGCCGTCGATTGAGTACTTTCATTGGCTGATGCACGTTGCCGGCTATCCGGAGGAGCTGGCCGATCTCGGCTATCTGGATGAGGATGACATCCTGTTCGGCAGCGTGGAAGAAAAACGGACGAGGGCGCGTGAGGGCCTGAAAGAGTTACTTTCGCCGGAACTGCGCGAGAAGCGGCGGGCTGAAAGGGAGACAGCCAAAGAGCAGGCGCAGGCAAGGATCAAGAGCGAGTGGCCCTACGTGGTGAATTCGCCGAGCGGGCGCGCATTGATGAAGGAGCGTTACGCCGCAAGGATTGCCGAGATGCGGCCTCTCTTGTGGATCGACGTGATTGCGTGGGGCGTGATCGGCTGGGCGTTCAGCTCGTGGCTCGCGGCGGTCATCGGCTATACGGTGAGCATCCCGGTGCTCTTCGCTTTGCCGGTGTGGGAAGTGCGTCAGGGGATGAAGCGGGAGCGCCGCGAGATTCTTTTGCGGCGCGGGGTGCCTGAGGACCAGATATAAGGCACTCGAATCCGACCGTGCGCGGCCCTGTCTTTCTCACTGGTGCTGCCAGCTCTTGTAGACGAACTCAATGCTGTAGCCGTCGGGATCGAGGACCAGGGCAGCGTAATAGCGCGGATCGTAGTAGGACCGGATTGCCGGCGCTCCGTTGTCAGCGGCTCCTGCGGCGATGGCAGCGGCGTAGGCAGCGTCGACCTGGTCGCGGCTGGCGGCGACAAAGCCGATATGAGCGGCGCGGCTATCGGCTGTGCCCCGCCGCAGCCAGAGATAGAAGCGGCCGTTTGCGCCGAAGCCGTAGAGGTCGGGATGGCCCGGCGGCCCGTTCTTGCCCTCGTAGTCAAAGCGCTGGGTGATGCCGAGGGGCGCGAGCGCGGCTTCGTAAAACGCGACGGAGCGTTCGATGTCGCTGACAGTAAGGAACACGTGATCGAGCATGATGGACCTCTTGCCGAAGAGATGATGCGGCGGGTGGGGAAGCTCCGGAAATCGGAGAACAGTCGTCAGCGGACAACAACAACCGCAGATCCTTCGCTCCGCGGATCACGCCGTGCGTGACCCGCTTCGCTACGGGTGACAAGACTGCTGATTACCGCGCGGAGACGGCAGCGCGGTCGCGGGAGTGCTCGTGCGAGTCGGAGCGTAAGGCCAGATACTGGTTGACGGCGGCGGCGGCTTTGCGGCCTTCGCTGATGGCCCAGACGACGAGCGACTGTCCGCGGCGCATGTCGCCGGCAGCGAAGATGCCCTTGCGCGAAGTCATGAAATCGGTGGTCGCGACGTTGCCGCGGTTGTCGACGGCGAGGCCGAGCTGGTCGATCATTCCATTCTTGACGGGGCCGAGGAAGCCCATGGCGAGCAGGACCAGATCGACGTCGAGCGTGAACTCAGTGCCGGGCTGCGGTTCGAACCTGGGCGGAGTGCCGACCCGCACGCAGTGCATCTGCTTGACGTTGCCGTCGGCGTCGCCGGTGAATTTCACAGTATTGATGGCCCAGTCGCGAATGCCGCCTTCTTCATGCGAGCTTTCAGTGCGGAGCTGCAGCGGCCAGAGCGGCCACGGCGTGGAGGCGGCGCGTTCGGCGGGCGGCTTGGGCATGATCTCGAATTGGTGAATGCGCGCGGCGCCCTGGCGATGGCTGGTGCCGAGGCAGTCTGCGCCGGTGTCGCCGCCGCCGATGATGACGACGCGCTTGCCGGTGGCGAAGATGGAGCCGGCGGCCTTCATGTTGGCGAGGAGCGCTTCTTCCGCGTCGCCTTCGTTGCGGCGATTCTGCTGCGGCAGAAACTCCATGGCGTAGTGAATGCCCTTGAGCTCGCGGCCAGGGATGGACAGATCACGCGGATGCTCGGCGCCTCCGGCGAGGAGGATGGCGTCGTAGGTGTCGGTGAGGGTTTCGACGGAGACGTTGACGCCGACGTGCGCGCTGGTGTGGAAGACCACGCCTTCTTTCTTCATCTGGTCGATGCGGCGATCGACGAGGTGCTTTTCAAGCTTGAAGTTTGGAATCCCGTAGCGAAGCAGGCCGCCGATGCGGTCGTTCTTTTCATAGACGGTGACGGCGTGGCCGGCGCGGCGGAGCTGCTGTGCGGCGGCGAGGCCGGCGGGGCCACTGCCCACTACCGCGACACGCTTGCCCGTGGCCTGCTCGGGCGGCTCAGGGCGAATGAAGCCCTCGTCCCATGCGCGGTCGACGATCGAGCGCTCGATGAGCTTGATGGAGACGGGCGGCTGATTGATGCCGAGAACGCATGCGGCTTCGCAGGGAGCAGGGCAGATGCGGCCGGTGAACTCGGGAAAATTGTTCGTCGAGTGGAGGCGGCGAATGGCGGCTTCCCAACGATTGTTGTAGACGAGATCGTTCCAGTCGGGGATGAGATTGTTGACCGGGCAGCCGGTGTGACAGAAGGGCACACCGCAATCCATGCAGCGGGCGCCCTGCTCGCGCTGTTTTTCTTCAGGGAATGGCTCGTAGATTTCGAACCAGTCCTTGATGCGCTCGTCGGGCTTGCGGCGCGTGAGTTGCTCGCGCTGAATCTCGAGAAATCCTGTGACCTTACCCATTTCGCTCCCAGGGGCTAAAGTGTCTGCGTGAGAACTGCACAAGGCACTTGTAATTCACACGCGAGTTGGGCGACAAGAGAAGCATGTCGCGATTCAAGGTTTATAGCCCGGATCAGGCGTATTTGCTTCCTCCGAGCGTGCGGGATGAGTTGGGCGAGAAGCACCTTTGCTTTTTCGTTCGTGGAGTGATCGAGCGATTGGATATGAGCCAGTTTGAACACAGCTACAGTGGCGAAGGCGGCGAGCTTTACGCTCCGCAGTTGATGCTTGGGGTGTGGCTCTACGCCTACGCGCTGGGCATCACCAGCGCCCGGCAGGTGGAGCGGCGTCTGGTGGAGGATCTTGCATTCCGCTACCTGGCGGCAGGCGAGCGCATAGACAACTGGGCGCTGAGCGCGTTCCGCCGCCGTCACGGACGGGCGCTGAACGATGCCTTCACGCAGGTGCTGGAGTGGGCGCGGCAGCAGGGCCTGGTGAAGCTGGGCCGTGTGGCGATCGACTCGACGCGCATCGCGGCCAACGCCAGTCGGGATCGTGTGGACTCGGAGCAGGCGCTGCGCGACACGCGGGCGCAACTGCGCCGCCAGGTGCGCAGTTGGCAGAAGGCAGCCGATCGCGACGACCAGGAACCGGGCGGGCTGGAAGTGGCCATCGGCGAGCTGAACAAGGCGCTGGCCGAGATGCCGCGGCGTATGGAGCGGCTCGAGAAGAGCGGACTGAAGAAGCTGTCGCGGACCGATGGGGACGCCCGCTTTCTGCGCCAGCGCGGAGACCAGTTCGTGCTCGGCTACTCGGCCGAAATTACCGTTTCCGACGATCATCTGATCGTGGCCCAGCGCGTGACGCAGAACGTGACCGACAACGGGTCGCTCGGGCCGATGATCGACCAGGCCGAGCAGCGATGCGGCAGGCCGCCGGGCGCGGCTCTGGCCGACAGCGGCTTCTTCTCCATCGACAACCTCAACCAGATGGAGCAGCGCAACATCGACGCTTATGTGCCGGACTCCAACATGGCGCGGACCTTGAACCTTGGCGGACGCTGCCGCACCCGGGCCAAAGCTCCCGCCCATCGCCGCATGCGGGCCAAGTTGCGATCCCCGGCCGGCCAGGCCGCCTACGCGCGGCGCAAGGCAGTCGTCGAACCGGTTTTTGGAGTCCTCAAACAACAACGTGGAATGAGACAATTTCGCACCCGTGGATTCGAAAATGTAAACAACGAATTCACCCTGGCCACGCTGGCCTACAACATCACCCGACTGCACGTCATGCGCGCAGCCTGAAACTAAACCACCGCTAGCGGTGGGGAGAAATCAAAACCAAAACGTCATTGCGGCGGGGCCAACGACGTTCTCACGCAAACACTGAAGCCCCGGTCAATTCATTTTGTTTCTTTGGCCCGGCTAAAGCCGTGCCCTTGTTACAAAACGTCGAGCGCCGCTTACGGCGCGACCTACGCCGGTTTTGCGACTGCCATCACAGGCGACGCAAGAATCGGGCTTGCGTAGACGGCGGAGGCGCGCTCAACGCCGAGAACGCGTTTATATTCGTGCGGAAAGACCTTGATGAACTGCGGCTGCGCGTCGGCCCAGTGCTCGAGGACCCATGCGGCGCGCGGGCTGCCGGTGAGGTCGCGATGGCGCGCGAGCAGCGCCTGAATTTTTTCAATGTCTTCAGGGTTGATTACCGGCTCCAAATCCACGCTGGCCTTGTTGCAGCGGCGCGAGGAGAAGTCACCCTTGTCGTCGAAAACGTAAGCGACGCCGCCGCTCATGCCGGCAGCAAAGTTGCGGCCCGTGGATCCGAGAACGATGACGAGGCCATTGGTCATGTACTCGCAGCCGTGGTCGCCAACGCCCTCGACGACAGCGGTTGCGCCGGAGTTGCGTACGGCGAAGCGCTCGCCGCCGATTCCGTTGAGAAAGACTTCGCCACTTGTCGCGCCGTAGAGCACGACGTTGCCAACGAGAATGCTTTCCTCAGGCAGGAAGCTGGAGGTCTTGGGCGGATAGGCGATGATGCGGCCGCCGGAGAGACCCTTGCCAAGATAATCGTTGGCGTCGCCTTCGAGCTCGAGCGTGACGCCGGTGGGGACAAATGCGCCGAAGCTTTGGCCGGCGGAGCCGCGGAACTTGAAGTGGATGGTGCCGTCGGGCAAACCATCAGAACCGTAGCGGCGGGCGATTTGTCCGCCGAGCATTGCGCCGACGGTGCGATGCACGTTGCGAATGTTGAAGCTTCCGGTGACTGGTGTCTTGGAATCGACAGCGGGCTTGGCCTTTGAGAGGAGCGCGTGGTCGAGAGCGCGGTCGAGGCCGTGATCCTGACAAGTCGTGCGACGGCGAGCGACGCGCGAAGGCAGCTCGGGCGAGTAAAGGATCGACGAGAGGTCGATTCCCTTGGCTTTCCAGTGAGCGTCGGCGAGGGTGGCGTCGATCTTCTCGACGTGGCCGACCATTTCATCGACGGTGCGGAAGCCGAGTTTGGCCATGTGCTGGCGCATCTGCTCGGCGATGAAGAAGAAGAAGTTGATGACGTTCTCGGGCGTGCCTGTGAAGCGCGCGCGCAGGACGGGATCCTGGGTGGCGATGCCGACGGCACAGGTATTCAGGTGACACTTGCGCATCATGATGCAGCCCATTGAAATAAGGGGCATTGTGGCGAAGCCAAATTCTTCAGCGCCGAGCAGGGCAGCAATCACGACGTCGCGGCCGGTTTGGAGCTTGCCGTCGGTCTGCACGCGGATGCGGCTGCGCAGATCGTTGAGCAGGAGGACCTGCTGGGTTTCCGCGAGGCCGAGCTCCCAGGGCAGGCCGGCGTGCTTGATGGAACTGAGCGGTGAAGCGCCGGTTCCGCCTGTGTCGCCGGAGATGAGGACGACGTCCGCGTGAGCCTTGGAGACCCCGGCAGCGACGGTGCCAACGCCAACTTCAGAGACGAGCTTGACGGCAATGCGCGCCTGCGGATTGACGTTCTTGAGGTCGTAGATGAGCTGCGCCAAATCTTCGATCGAATAGATGTCGTGGTGCGGCGGCGGCGAGATGAGGCCGACGCCGGGGATGGAGTGGCGCACGCGGGCGATGACTTCATCGACCTTGTGGCCGGGGAGCTGGCCGCCCTCGCCGGGCTTGGCGCCCTGGGCCATCTTGATCTGTAGCTCGTCGGCATTGACAAGGTAATTGGTGGTGACGCCGAAGCGGCCGCTGGCGACCTGCTTGACGGCGCTGCGGCGCGAGTCGCCGTTGGGCAGCGGCTTGAAGCGCTCTTCGTCCTCGCCGCCCTCGCCGGTATTCGACATGCCACCGAGGCGGTTCATGGCAATGGCGAGAGTCTCGTGAGCCTCTTTCGAAATGGACCCGAAGCTCATTGCGCCGGTCGTAAAGCGCTTGACGATATCCTTGGCCGGCTCGATCTCTTCGATGGGAAGCGGCGACTCGTTGTACTTGAGCTGGAAGAGACCGCGCAGCGTGCAGAGATTGCGGTTCTGGTTGTCGATGAGGTCAGTGAATTCCTGGAAGGTAGCAGGGTTGTTGGCGCGCACCGCGTGCTGGATCTTGCTGATAGTGACCGGATTCAGCAGGTGGTATTCGCCGCCTTCGCGGTATTGGTACTGGCCGCCGACCACGAGATCGGTTTCGGAGTCGGTGAGCGGCTGGAAGGCGTAGGTGTGTTTCATCTGCGCTTCGCGAGCGAGCACTTCAAGGTCGACGCCTTCGACGCGCGAAGCCGTGCCGGGGAAGTAGCTCTGGATGAGCGACTGGCTAAGGCCGACCGCCTCAAAGACCTGGGCTCCGCGATAGCTTTGCAGCGTGCTGATGCCCATCTTGGAGAAGGTCTTAAGCAGACTTTTTTCGATGGCCTTAATGAAGTTCTTTTCGCCCTTTTCAGCGGTGATGTCGTCGGGCAGGAGGCCACGGCGCTTGAGGTCGTGGATGGTCTCGATAGCGAGATATGGGTTGATGGCGCTGGCGCCGTAACCAATGAGGAGAGCGAAGTGCATAACCTCGCGCGGCTCACCGCTCTCGATGATGAGGGCGACTTGCGTCCGCTTCTGCTCCTTGACGAGACGGTTGTGCACCGCAGCCATGGCGAGCAGGCTGGGGACGGGCGCGTAGGTTGCGTCGACGCCGCGATCGGAGATGATGAGCAGCGTGTAACCGGAGTCGACGGCATGAGAAGCGCGGCCGCTGAGATCGTCGAGGGCGTGGCGCAAACCTTTTTCGCCGTCCGAAGCGCGGAAAAGTGCCGGCAGAGTGGTGGCGAGCAGATCGCCGGAGGAAACGCGGCGCAGTTTCTCAAGCTCGCGGTTGGTGAGGATGGGATGAGGCAGGCGGAGGGTGTGACAGTTCTCCGGAGCCTCGTCGAGAATGTTGCGCTCAGTGCCGATGTAGCTGATGAGCGACATGACGAGCTCTTCGCGGATGGGGTCGATGGGCGGATTGGTGACCTGGGCGAAGAGCTGCTTGAAGTAGTTGAACAGCGGCTGCGGACGGTCAGAGAGACAGGCCAGGGGCACGTCGGTGCCCATGGAGCCAACCGGCTCTTCACCCTTGGCGGCCATGGGAGCGAGAAGAATGCGAAGATCTTCTTCGCTGTAACCACAGGCGCGCTGGCGGCGAAGCAGAGTTTCAGGATTGAAGGCGATGACGCGCGCAGGCTCGGGCAGCGAGTCGATCGTCACCTGCTGTTGCTTGAGCCAGTCGGCGTAGGGCTGGCGCGCGGCGAGTTCCTTCTTGATTTCGGCGTCGGAGACGAGGCGCTGTTGAACCGTGTCGACGAGGAACATGCGGCCGGGTTGCAGGCGGCCCTTCTTGAGAATGTCTTCAGCCGGCACTTCAATCACGCCGGCTTCAGAGGCGAGGACAACGAGATCGTCCTTGGTGACGATGTAGCGGCCGGGGCGAAGGCCGTTGCGGTCGAGCGTGGCTCCGATGACCTTGCCATCGGTGAAGGCAATAGCTGCGGGACCGTCCCACGGCTCCATCAAGGAAGCGTGGTACTCGTAGAAGGCGCGCTTGTCCTCATCCATGTCAGGATTGCCGGCCCAGGCTTCGGGAATGAGCATGGCCATGACATGCGGCAGGGAACGGCCGGACTGGTAGAGGAATTCGACAGCGTTATCGAGCGATCCGGAGTCGCTGCCGCCGGGGATGACGACGGGATAGAGATCGCCGATCTTGCCGTTGTAGAGCGGACTCTCGAAGACGGACTGGCGCGCATTCATCCAGCTGACGTTGCCGCGAATGGTATTGATTTCACCGTTGTGGCAGACGTAGCGATAGGGATGCGCCAGCTTCCAGCTCGGGAAGGTGTTGGTTGAGAAACGCTGGTGGATGAGCGCGAGCGCGCTGGTGACGAGAGGATTGGCGAGCTCGAAGTAGAATTTCTCGATCTGCGGGGCCAGCATGAGGCCCTTGTAGATGATGGTGCGACACGAACAGGAGGGAACGTAGAACGTGTCCTTATCTTCGATGTCGGACTCGGCGATTTCATTCTCGGTGCGGCGGCGGATGCGATAGAGCAGACGCTCGAAAGCATCTTCGTCCATGTCCTGCGGACGGCCGATGAAGAGCTGCTCGATATAGGGCTGTGAGTTGCGGGCCTCGCGGCCGATGGCGTCGCCATTGACGGGCGTGTCGCGCCAGCCGAGAAGAGCGCAGCCTTCCTCCTTGACGATGCGCTCGAAGACGCCTTCGCATTGCAGGCGGCTGTGGCGCTCAACGGGAAGGAAACACATCGCAACGCCGTAGGTACCCGCTTCCGGCACCTTGATGCCCAGGTCCGCGCACTCGCGGACGAAAAAGTCGTGAGGAATCTGAATGAGAATGCCGGCGCCGTCGCCCGTTTCGGGGTCGCAGCCTGCCGCACCACGGTGAGTGAGGTTGATGAGTACCTCAAGCCCTTTCCGGATGATCTCGTGGCTCTTCTCGCCACGGATGTTCGCGACCAACCCCATTCCACAGGCATCGTGTTCATGCTGTGGGTGATAGAGGCCCTGCGGGTCAGGGACGCGGCGGCGATTCTCACTTTCCATTAGCAACCTTTGCCTGCAACACCTTCTACGCGGAAGGGGCTGCACTTTGAGGTGTACACATCCACTCTGCGATTTCTGCCTTGAAATCGTGCAGTTGCCTTGATCGAGAGCTTTGCATTGAGCAGTCCGGCCGCATCCGGACCTGCGCTGTTTTTAATATAGCGAAAAACCGCCGTCAATGGCGAGCTAACTTTCAGAATGGGGGACGGCGCGAATAGAGGGGCGGGCCATGAAGAGTGCGCAAGCTTCGCATGTAGTTAGTTTTGTACCGTATACTCGCTTCGAATGAATCAAATGAACGACACGATTCTGGTGACTGGCGGCGCCGGGTTTATTGGCTCGAATTTCGTCCTGAATTGGATCGGTTCCATAGGGCCGGCCGTGGTGAATCTGGATCTGCTGACCTATGCGGGAAATGCCGCGAACCTGGCATCAATCGAGAGCGACCCGCGTTACACGTTTGTGCGCGGCGACATCTGTGATGCAGAGCTGATCCGGTCGCTGCTCGAGAAACATCGGCCGAGAGCAGTGGTTCATTTTGCGGCGGAGAGCCACGTGGACCGGTCGATTGTTTCTCCGGAAACGTTCATCCGGACGAATGTGAACGGCACTTTTTGTCTGCTCGATCAGGCGCGAGTGTACTGGAGCGGCCTGAGCGACACGAGCAAAAAGGGTTTTCGGTTCCTGCATGTTTCGACCGATGAGGTGTACGGAACGCTGGGGCCGGATGATGCGGCATTCTGCGAGACGACGGCGTATGCGCCGAACAGTCCCTATGCGGCATCGAAGGCGGGTTCAGATCACCTGGCGCGCGCCTATTTCCACACCTTCGGACTTCCGGTGCTGACGACAAACTGTTCGAATAACTACGGGCCGTATCAGTTTCCGGAAAAGCTGATCCCGCTGATGATTTTGAACGCGCTCGAAGGGAAGCCTCTGCCGGTTTATGGCGACGGGAAGAATGTGCGCGACTGGCTGTTCGTGGAAGACCATTGTTCGGCGATCCGAGCGGTGCTGGAACGTGGCAAGCCGGGAGAGACGTACAACGTAGGCGGCAACAGCGAGAAAGCGAATATCGACGTGGTGACGGCGATCTGCGACCTGGTGGACGAGATGCGGCCGAGCGCCGGGGCGGAGCAGCGGCGCAAGCTGATCACGTATGTTGCGGACCGGCCGGGGCACGACCGGCGCTATGCGATCGATGCGCGCAAGATAGCACGGGAGATCGGATGGAAGCCGGCGGAGGGTTTTGAGAGCGGGCTGCGCAAGACGGTGCGCTGGTATCTGAACAACGAAGAGTGGGTTTCGAGCGTGAGGACCGGCGCGTACCGCGAGTGGATTGCTAGGAATTATGCGGAAAGACAGGGAACGGGGACCAGGGAGTAGGGAATAGGAAGAGGCGAGTTCGAGGGTTTGCGATGAAGGGCATTATTTTGGCGGGCGGCTCGGGAACGCGGTTGTACCCGGTGACGCACGTTGTGTCAAAGCAACTGCTGCCGGTGTACAACAAGCCGATGATTTATTACCCGCTGAGCACGCTGATGCTGGCTGGATTGCGGGAGATCCTGATCATCTCGACGCCGCAGGATACGTCTCGGTTTGCAGAGCTGTTGGGCGACGGGAAGAGATGGGGTCTGGAGATCGGCTATGCGGTGCAGCCGAGTCCCGACGGGCTGGCGCAGGCGTTTTTGATCGGAAAGGACTTTATCGGAGGCGATGCGAGCGCGCTGATTCTTGGCGACAACATTTTTTATGGACAGGGATTTTCGAAGCAACTGCAGGCAGCGGCGCAATTGAAGCAGGGGGCGACGGTCTTTGCCTATCCGGTCGAAGATCCGGAGCGGTATGGCGTGGTGGAGTTCGATCAGGCGGGGCGGGCGGTGAGCCTGGAAGAGAAGCCGCAGAAGCCGAAGTCGCGATACGCCGTGACGGGTCTGTATTTTTACGATCGCGACGTGGTGAAGTATGCCGAGAGCCTGAAGCCTTCAGCGCGCGGAGAACTGGAAATTACGGATCTGAACCGGTGCTATCTCGATGCGAGAAAGCTGAAAGTGGAGATCATGAGCCGCGGCATGGCGTGGCTCGACACCGGCACGCACGATTCTCTGCTGGAAGCGGCGATGTTTGTGCACACGATTGAGCGGCGGCAAGGACTGAATATTGCGGCGCCGGAAGAGATTGCATACAGGCAAGGTTTCATTGATGCCGCGCAACTGGAAGCGCTGGCCAAGCCGATTGCGAAGAGCGGCTACGGGCAATATCTGATGGCGATCTTGAAAGAGCCTTATTTTGCCGGGGGCGACGCGCAATGAAGGTGGAGGAGACGAGCCTGCCGGGTGTGTTGCTGCTGACACCGGCGATTTTTGCGGACAGCCGTGGCGCTTTTATGGAGACCTTCAATCTGCGGCGAATTACAGAAGCGGGTTTGCCGGCCAATTGGGTGCAGGACAATTTCTCGATTTCGAAGAAGAATGTCGTACGTGGGATTCACTACCAGGTGACGCAGCCGCAAGGAAAACTGGTGCGCGTGACGCATGGCGCCGTGTGGGACGTGGCTGTGGATCTGCGGCGCAACTCAGCGACGTTTGGAAAGCATTTCGCGGCAGAGTTGAGCGGCGAAAACGGCAAGACTCTGTGGATTCCCGTTGGATTCGGGCATGGATTTGCGGTCCTGAGCGAAGTGGCTGGCTTTGCCTACAAAGTGACGGATTATTATTCGCAGGCAGGCGAGCGGACGATTGCCTGGGACGATCCGCAGCTGGCAATTCCATGGCCAGTGGCCGCGGAGAGCGTGATCGTTTCAGAGAAGGATCGGCAGGGCAGGCGTTTCAAGAACGCTGAGGTCTTCGAGTAAGCCAAAAGTATTGGTTGCGAGCAATCGCAGAATGGAACTTCTGCGACCAGGAGGAGATTTATGTCTGACAACGTGAACGCGGGAAGTGCGGCGATCGACCTTGCGGACCGGATTCCTTTTTGGGGGCAGGTGTTGAAGCGGACGGCGGATGGAGCCGGGGAGAGAAATGCAGCCACGATAGGGCCGGATCTGCTTCCGTTGAGCAAGGTGCCGGAGGTGTTGTTCGGCTTCTGGGTGATCAAGATTGCGGCAACGACGCTTGGGGAAGTGGGCGGCGATGCGCTCTCGATGTCGATGAAGCTGGGTTACGCGACGAGCACCATGATCTTTTTCGTGCTTTTTGCGGCTGCGGTAACAGCACAGATTCGCGCGAAGCGGTTCCATTCCTTTTTGTATTGGGCGGTGATTGTGGCGACCACGCTGACGGGAACCACGATGGCCGATTTCTCAGACCGCTCGCTGGGGATTGGCTATCCGGGCGGGTCGCTGATCCTGTTCGCGCTGGTGATTGCATGTTTAACCACATGGCGATTGACGCTGGGGTCCGTGTCTGTGAATCGGATTACCGATCCGAAGGCCGAAGCTTTCTACTGGGCGACGATTCTGTTTTCGAACACTTTGGGGACCGCGCTGGGAGACTGGGTCGCTGATTCAGGGCCGGGCTATGAGGGCGGGGCGCTGATTTTTGCGGGAGCGATTGCGCTGGTGGCGCTCGCCTATTTCTTCACCAAGGCATCACACACCTATTTGTTCTGGACGGCGTTCATTTTGACGCGGCCGCTGGGCGCGACTTTAGGCGATTTGCTGACCAAGCCTGTGACCAATGGCGGCTTGAATTTGAGCCGATACACGTCGTCTGCCGTGATTGCGGTGTTCATGGTGATCTGCATTTTGCTGTTCAAGCAGCGAGCCGGCGAGCATCCGGGAGCGAAGGATTAAAGCCGGAACGCAATCTGACACATTCGCAATCACTTACTGATTGCCGGTTGCGGATGAACGATCGGGGATGCGTGTTGAGCCAAGAGCAGAAAGACCTGCAAATACCGGGATCGTCTTGATTTATACTTGCAAGGTCAGGTGCCCGCGAGCACCGATCTAAAGAGTCAGATTGAGGTTCAGTTATGTCCGGCCACTCGAAATGGGCCACCATCAAGCACAAGAAGGGCGCGCTGGATGCGAAGCGCGGCAAGATCTTCACGCGACTCCTGAAGGAAATTGCGGTAGCGGCCAAGGGCGGCGGTAACCCTGACAGCAATGCAAGACTGCGTACGGCGGTTGCGGCGGCTAAAGCGGAAAATATGCCGGCGGACAACATCAAGCGTGCCATCCAGCGCGGTACCGGTGAACTGGAGGGCCTGACCTACGAGGAGATTACTTTTGAAGGATATGGGCCTGGCGGCGTTGCGGTTCTTGTCGACGTGATGACTGATAACCGCAATCGCGCAGTGAGCGAAATCCGGCACACATTCTCAAAGAATGGCGGCAACCTTGGTGAAACCGGATCCGTCAAATTCATGTTCTCGAAGAAGGGCATCATTGCGGTTGAGAAGTCTGCCGCGAGCGAAGAGCAGCTGATGGATATTGTGCTCGAGCACGGTGGCGAGGACCTGCGGGACGAAGGCGACACGTGGGAGATCATTACCGGGCCAGGATCGTTTGAGGCTGTTTCGGCCGCAGTGAAAGCGGCGGGGATTGCGACGGTGATGGGTGAGGTCACCATGCTTGCATCGACCTATACAAGACTCGAGGGCGCGACGGCAACGCAGATGATGCGGCTGCTCGATGCTCTGGAAGATCTGGACGACGTGCAGAATGTCCACTCAAACGTGGATATGGATGCCGAGCAAGTGGAACAGGCGGCCGGTTGAGCGGGAATCAAGAGGGCAGGAAAAGGCCGCCCGGTTGTGGCGGTCTTTTTTTGGTAGGAGCAGGGAAAAAGGGGCCGAGGGAAAGCGAAGGACATGGGGGAGCGATTGAGACGAACGGGGATTTGGCTGGTGGTTGCCTGGATGGCAGGAACAGCGGGGGCGATGGCGCAGGGAACAATCACGTCAGAGGAAAAGCAAGCGGTCATAACCGGAGTGGACGACCCTGTGGCTCAGGTGAGGAACTTGCGAAGCTGGGAATATGGGCCGTTTATTAACTGGGGTAGCGGCTTAGGCGATCGTTCCGACTACAAATTCCTTTCGGCTGGATTCGAACTATCGAAGATCCTGACCCCGGTGGTTCACGCTCGATTTTTGAGCGGCCAGTTTCAATATGGCGGGAATATCATGCCGCTTTGGCAGGCGTACACGCCGCCGCCGCATACCGTAGAAATCACTTGTGTGAATTCATCGGGGCAGCTGTATTCCTGCCCCTGGGGGTTCGGTGGCGGAACGTTTTACGGAGTCAGCCTGACACCGGTGATCTTTCGCTGGAATTTCTTGACAAAATCACGAAGGTTTCAGCCGTGGATTCAGGCGGCCGGCGGATTGATCTACACGACTCACAAGTTTCCGCCCAATTACATGAGCGATGCAGCGCTGGGAATCGATGGGGGAACGAGCGTTTGGAACTTCTCTCCGCAGGGCGGAGGCGGGATTCACTACTTTTTCCGTGACAAGCGGTCGATTGATCTGAATGTGAACGGCGTGCATATTTCATCGGCTTCGCTGGGCGACCGCAACCCCGGAGTGAATGCGAGTGTCCAGGTGCAGGTGGGCTACACGTTCTGGAAGTGATAAAGACAGGGACCTAGGGACTAGGAACAGGGAACGAGGGAGCAAGGGAGCGGAGTTCCAGGGCTGGAAGGGTAAGGGAGCAAGGTGTCAATGGACGGACCGATCGTTGAGTGCGTTCCGAACTTCTCAGAGGGCACGAATGCAACGCGCGTGGAAGCGATTGTTGCAGCCATGTGCCATGAGGGAGTGCACCTGCTGGATTGGTCGATGGATGCCGACCACAACCGCTCAGTTGTGACCATCGCCGGAGAGCCGCCAGCTGTAGTGGAAGCCGTTGTTCGCGGCGCTGGGAAGGCCGTCGAGCTAATTGATCTGACACGCCAACAGGGGGTGCACCCGCGCATCGGGGCAGCCGACGTGATTCCGTTTGTGCCTGTGCGTGGGATTAAGCTGGAACAGTGCGTCCTGCTGGCGAGGCAGGCGGGACTGGAGATCTGGCGGCGGTTCGGGGTACCGGTGTATTTCTATGAGGCGGCAGCTTCACGACCGGATCGCGCCAATCTTGAAGATGTGCGGAAAGGGCAGTTCGAGGGTCTTAGGGACTTGGTGGAGCGGGATCCTTCGCGGCGGCCAGACCTTGGAGGGCCGGGACTTCATCCGACTGGCGGGGCTTGCGCGGTGGGAGCACGTAAGTTCCTGGTTGAGTACAACCTTTATTTCGATAGCGCCGATGTGGCCATGGTGCGGGCCATCGCGAAAGAGATTCGGGCCGCTACAGGTGGATTGAAAGGGGTGAAGGCGATGGGCGTTCTGGCCCATGGAAGAGCCCAGCTTTCCATGAACATCACCGATGTTGGAACGACACCGATCTCCCATGTGCACAAGCGGGTGAGCAGCCTGGCCGCACGGCACAAGGCAGCGATTGTTGAAGGCGAGGTAATCGGCTTGATTCCTGAGGCGGCCTGTGAGCGGGAGAGCGAGTGGATGCGTCAATTAGTTGGGTTTGATGAAGATACGAAAGTGCTTGAACGCCGACTCACGCATCCGTTGGCATGGCCGGCGCGCAGATAGCGGTCCGAACGTAATGTGGTTGTGAGGGAAAAGACAGGTAAAATGAGGTTGGTACAAGAGCAACTCGGGAAGTGAACCGTAAATTAAGTCGCTCTGATTCCAAATGGGTTACGCGCAGGCCGGGCCGGTTCCAGGAGGGAAGTTTTGTTGAAGAGATTTGTTGGATTTTCAATTTTCGCGATTCTGATGGCAGCTTCAGCCCATGCGGCGCAACTGTCGACGGACGCGCGCGGAGCGATTCCGCACGATGTGCAGCAGCTGGTGGTGATCGACTACAGGGCGATGCAGAATTCTACGGCGGCGATGGATTTGCGCGCCCGCGTGATGCCGCCCGAACTGAAGCAGTTTGATGAAGCGCTGACGAAGTCCGGCCTGAATGAGAATCACGACGTGGATGAGCTGGCATTTGCTCTTTTCCGTCCGTCGGCGACCAGCGATGCCCTGCTGACGGTTGGCGTAGCGCAGGGTCAGTTCGATACGGAAGGGATCCTGGCCAACTTCAAGAAGCAGAAGTTGAAGCCAGCAATGGTTCGGACGAACAGCATCTATCCGATGACCAAGACCGGGATGGTGCTTTGCTTCGTCGATCCTTCGACGATGGTATTTGGCAGCAAGGATGCGGTTACCAAGGCGCTCGATGCTCGCGACGGAATGGCGGCGAGCATGTTGACCAACGGCGCCATGATGAATGCGATGCAAAGCGTCGATTCGCAACCGCTGTGGAGCATTCTGGACGACAAGGGCACGCAGACCATGATGAAGCAGTTGCTGGGCGAAGCCGGCTCCGTGACGGATTTTGACACGGTGAAGAAGCACCTTGAAGCCTCCTGGTACGGGATGGATTTTCAGCATGGAGTGAGCTTTAATTTGACGATTGCAACCGGCGACAGCTTTGCGGCTGCGACGTTATCGTCGCTGATGACGGCAGCGCTTATGGTGCGGAAACTGAGCGCGTCGGACACGGAAAAAACGGCGCTCAGCGCGACAGACATCAGTTCGGACTCAGGCAAGCTGACGATTCACTTTGCCAGCAATGATACGGAGTTCAGCGCGCTGCTGCAGTCGCCGTTATTCCAGAGCATGGTGCACTGAGCTCGCTGCGCGGATCGGGTGCGGAAGCATCGGGGCATAGAGTGAGGACAGGAACAGAAGAAGCGGGGCCAAAAGGTCCCGCTTTTGTTTTGGGTGATTGGCAGCAGCCAGGGCACTCTCGAAGTTACAGGCGGCGGCAATCCTGGTCAGCCGCGTTCGGATTCTTCCTGCAAGAGGATGCTTGAAGCGGTGGGCTGCGCGGAACTTTGAACGACCTGCGTTTCCGGCTTGAATTGCCGCACACAGTTTCGGCCGGCATTCTTGGCCTGGTAGAGGGCCTGGTCGGCACAATCAACCAAAGTGGCCGCGTGCTTACCCATTTGCGGAACGAGAGTGGCGCAACCTACGGTCACGGTCACGATTCCGAGGGGATTGGCCGAATGCGGCAATTGGCGACTGCGCATCGCAGAACATATCTGCTGGGCGATCTGGATGGCCCCATCGCTGGTGGTACCGGGAAGGACGACAGCAAACTCCTCGCCGCCGAAGCGGGCGACTAGATCGCCGGGCCGCGCGACAACATCCTGAATTCCTTCGGCAATCTGCTTGAGGCAACCATCACCTCGCAGGTGGCCGTAGGTATCGTTATACGACTTAAAGACGTCCGCATCGATCAGCAGCAGAGAGAGCGGCTTGCGGTCACGCATGGCTCGGCGCCATTCGGTGAGGAGGTAATGGTCAAAGCGGCGCCGGTTGGCGAGTCCGGTGAGAGAGTCGGTGATGGAAAGCGTCTCAACGGCGCGATAGGCTTCAGCCAGCTTTTGTTCCGCGATTTTGCGCTCGGCAATTTCGCGCACGCTGTTGAGGACTCCAGTGGGAATGCGGGTGATGGGATCGCGAATGGTACGCAGGCTGGCCTCGACCCAGACGTAGCTCCCGTCGCGTTTTCTAACGCGGCACTCGACGAGGGCGCCGTCCTGGCCCTGACGCAATTTACTAAGCGCACTCACAATCACCGGCCGATCCTCGGGGTGAACGAGGTCAAGGCTTTTCCGGGTTTTCAAATCCTCGCGAGTCCATCCACCCCAGTTGGCGCCGGAGGCAGAAACAAAGCTGCGGTTTCCGTCGAAGTCCGCGATGATAATGACGTCGCGCGAGTTGTCAACGACGAGGCGGTGCAAGGCGACCGAATGTTGGAGTTGTTTTTCGGTAGCGCGAAGGTCTTCAAGCACGACCGAGATGCAGTAGAGGCACACCATGACTCCGGCGATAAAGAGCTGGATGAGGATAGACGATTCGAAGGAGGGGATGGAGGCGGAAGCGGCAAACGGGCCGATGCCGCGAACCGTGAACGAACTGCCCACGGCAGCGACAAGAAGAGTAGCCAGGGAGGCCCATCCCAAGCCGAGACGAAGCAGGAGGAAGACCAACAACGGGTAAAGCAGAAACGGGGCCGGAATGTGGGACTGCCCGAATGCGAGAAGAGCGACGGCGACCACGGCAAACAATTGCAGCCAGCGGCCGATGGAAAAGAGGGAACCGCGGAAGTGAGTGCGAAAGATAGCGACACAGACCGGAGTCACAACGCAGGCTCCCAGCGCGTCGGCTGCGACCCACTCCATAAACTCAATGCCCGGCGAAGCATTGTGCCAGAGCGGGGATGCATTGTGAAGCACCGGAATGAGGAGAGCGTCGAGCGCTCCCATGGCGACGGGCCCGGCAAAGACGCCATAGGCGACGAATCGCGAGATGTAGGCGGGGTTTGTGAAATCGGGAAGCTGAGAGGAGCGGCGCCGAAGAAGATGCGCGCTGAGGAGAGCTTCAGCAATATTCAAGAAGGTGAGGATGACCCCGCTTGCGACTCCGTGGTGGCCGACGAACAAGCCGCCGAGAAATTGCGCAATAAACGCTACAGAAATGTAGGCGGGCCAGCGCCGCCTCGGCGCAAGCAGCAGGTAGGTAAGGACGACGGCATTTGCGACCCAGATGGTATTGGCTTCAGGAGCGAGGCCGACAAAAACAGTGGCAACGAGTTCACAGAAGAAGCACCCAAGGAGGTACAGCACGAGGCCGCGTCCGCGCAGGCAGCGGAGCAGAGGCCGCCTCGACTTCAATACACGATCGCCGCGCAAGGTTCCCCTCCTCTCCGTGCTTATCGGAAAGATTTGTCAGGGGAACAGGAGGCGGGAGGGATTCTTGAGCGGATTCTTATGACATTTGATTACTTCGGATGAAAGAGGAGGCTAAATGCCTCTCAGCGATTTGATGGGGTGAGCGGCTCAAAATCGGCTTTTGCGCCGGGCAGAAGTACGATGTGCAACTGGCCCTGTTCGCGCTCGAACAAGCCTGGGCCGGTGATATGGACTTGATGGCCCGCGGATGCGGTGTAAGAAATGGTGAGCGGGCCGCTGCCGCGAACCTGGAATCGATAGTGAAATGCTGCGCCCGCAGCGAGTGAATCAGCGCCGAAGCTGGCACTGGGGTAATCGACTTCAAGGAGCTGGATGGAGCTGCCGGTGCGGTTTTCGATGGTCGTATCGATGTGGTAGGAGTGGCAGCCGAGAAGAAGAAGCGGGGCGGCGAGCAAAGAAGCGGCGAGGTTTCGCGAACGAACGGCAATCCAGCGCATCATTTTTGAATCTCGGCATTGGACGAGGCAGATGGCTGCGGCGACTCCGAGGGGAACTGCTTCTGGAGGAGCTTTTCCAGGCGGTCGAGACGCTTTGCCAATTCTGGAAGGCGTTGGAAGATAGCCACGGCGCGAAGCCAAATGCGATTGTCGAAGCCCGGCGATCCGGAGATCATTTTGCCGGCCGGAATGTCGTGCGAAACCGCCGACTGCGCGGTGAGGATGACGCCGTCGCCGACGCTGCAGTGGCCGGCGATACCGACCTGACCGGCAAGGATGACGTTATTGCCGATGATCGACGAGCCGGCGAGACCGGTTTGCGCGCAGATGAGTGTGTCGTTGCCGACGCGGGATCCGTGGCCGACCTGGACCAGATTGTCGACCTTTGTGCCTTCACCGATTTCGGTAGCGCCGACGGTGGCGCGGTCGATGGTGGCGTTTGCCTGGACGTCGACGCGGCTGCCGAGGCGGACCGGGCCGGACTGAGGGATTTTTTCCCAATGGCCCTGCTCGTTTTTGGAGAAGCCAAAGCCATCAGCGCCGATGATTGCGCCGTTCTCGAGTGTGATGTGGTCACCGAGGACGCAGTTTTCGCGGACGACGGAGTGAGCGTGGGCAAAGAAGTGGCTGCCGGTATGGACGCCGGGATACAGAACGACGTGAGGCAGAAGTGTGGCGTGCGGTCCAAGACGAACGTTGCGACCAACGACCACGTATGCGCCGATATGCGCATCGGGGCCAATTTCGGCGGAGGGATCGATGACGGCGGTGGGGTGAATTCCAGGTGGGTAGGCAGGCGGCTGATAGAACAATCCCAAAGCGCGCGAGAAGGCGTGATAGGGATTCTTGATGCGGAGGGTCGCAACAGGAATTTCCTGAAAGTCGGGCTCAACGAGAACGGCGGCGGCGCGGGTGGTGCGTGCGAGAGCTGTGTATTTTGGATTGGCGACGAAGGTAATTTCGGCGGGGCCGGCCTCTTCGATGCCCTTGACGCCGGTGATTTCAGTGTCTGCGTTGCCGCGGAGTTCAGCGCCGAGTCGACTTGCCAACTCACCGAGATTCATTGACCAGATTGTACCGGAGCGGGCGGCACTGGCGCGGCGGGAGACGGAGGAGCTTGCAGCGTATGCGCGGCAGACTGAGCAGCCTGGAGAGTTGGGCCGGGGAAAATTCCGAGGATGAGTGTGACTGCGGCGGCCATGAGGATAGCGGCGCGAATCCCGATGCCGGGGTCGGGTTGAGTGGAAGCGGCCTCGCTGGATTCAGGCCGTTGCGCGGAGACGAGGGCCAGGCGAAGGTAATACGCCGCGGCCAGTCCTGAGTTAAGCAGGCCGATGATGGCAAGCGCGATGGCTCCGCCGCCAACCGCAGTTGTGAAGGAATAGAACTTGCCGAAGAAGCCGCCCGTGAAAGGAATGCCGATGAGCGAAATCAGGAAGAAGATGAGAACGCTGCCGAACAAGGGAGAGCGGTAAACCAACCCGCGAAAGTCATCAATGAGCGAGAGGTTCTCGTCGTAGCCGGCGACGAGGGTGATGATTGCGAAGATGCCGACGTTCATGGCGGCATAGGCTGCGGCGTAAAAAGCCGCAGCGGCAATTCCTGATTCGCTGAAGCCCCTGGCGTCACTGGCGCCGGCGAAGGCCGCGAGCAAGTATCCGGCATGCGCGATGGAAGAATAGGCCAGCATGCGCTTGACGTTTTGCTGGCGAAGAGCGGCGAGGTTGCCGACGGTCATCGAGAGGACGGCAACGATCCAGAGCAGCGGAGCCCAGACGGCGTGAAGCGAGGGGAACATTTCGTAGACGACGCGCAGGAGAAGTGCGAAGGCCCCGACTTTGGGCGCGGTGGAGAGCAGGGCCACGACGGGTGAGGGAGCTCCCTCATAGACATCCGGCGTCCACACATGGAATGGCGCAGCGGAAACTTTGAAGAGAATGCCGACGAGCATGAGCGCGAGCGCGGCGAGCACAAAGAGATGATGCGGCGCGGTGGGCGCGGAGCGTGCGATCTCATAGATCTGTGTGGTGCCCGTCGCGCCGAAGATGAGGGCGATGCCGTAGAGGAAAAAGGCAGTGGCGAAGGAGCCAAGAAGGAAGTATTTGATGGCGGCTTCGGGGCTCTTGCCGGTGTGCTTGCGGAAGCCGGCCAGGATGTAGGTGGAGATAGAGGAGATTTCGAGAGCAATAAAGACAACAAGCAGTTCGACAGCGCTGGTGAGGAGGCACATGCCGACTGCACCGAAAACGATGAGTGCGTAAAACTCGCCTTGATGGTGGCTGTCTTCAGGAAGTGCGTCGAGCGAGAGCAGCAAGGCTACGAGAACAATGCCAGAGATGAGGATGTGAAAGAAGACTGTGAAGGCGCTGGTTTCGACGGTGGAATAAAAGCCGGTTCCTTCGGGAAGAGAGAGCTGCCACACGCTGGCGAGGATCGCAATTGTGGCTCCAATGGCGGCGAGCCATCCCAACGCGCGGCGCGGCCAGGTGGACGGGAGCGAGGCGTCAAGCAGCATGATTGCGACGCCAGTCAACGCGAAAATGACTTCGGGGAGGATGCGGTAGATGTCGGGAACAGCCGTCACTGCTTCACCTCCGTTGGAGGTGGAGTCCGGAACGGTTCAACAGAGGCCATGGGCATTGAGAGCGATGCCGGTGGGGTGACCATCTTCGGAGGCGGGGGATGAACACCGGTTTGAATGGTGTCAGTCCAGATGGACGGCGCGAGTCCCATGACAAGCATGAGCAGGACCAGCGGAGTGAGGATAGCGAGTTCGCCGAAGCGCAGGTCAACGGACGGCCTGGATGCGGCGAGTTTGCTCTCAGGTCCGTAGAAGAGATGCTGCACCAGCGAGAGCATGTAAATTGCTCCGAGGATGACGCCAAGTGCGGCGGCGACGGCCCAACCGCGGCTCACTCCCGCAAATGTGCTGGAGAGGATGATGAATTCGCCCACGAAACCGCTGAGCATGGGCAGGCCGACCATCGCCAACGTGGTGATGACAAAGTAAGTGGCGGCGCGAGGCACGCGGCTGGCGAGACCGCCAAAGGAATCGATCGTAGTGGTGGCGTAACGGAGTTCGAGCGCGCCGAGCAGCAGGAAGAGAGCGCCGTCAACAACGCCGTGGGAAAAGATCTGGTATACCGCTCCGGTCCAGCCGGTGAAGGTGAGGCCGTAGATGCCGAGGACGATCATGCTGAGATGGCTCAAGGCTGCATAAGCGAGCAGACGCCAGAAGTCTCGCTGAACGAGAGCCAGACAAGCACCGTAGAGGATGCCGATGACGGCGAGGGCGACGAGGAGCGGAGCGATGTCGCGGGCCTGGACAGGGAAGAGTCCGACATGGAAACGAAGCATGGAGTAAAGGCCCAGCTTGCCCGCAACCACCATGGCTAGCGCGACGGGCGCTTCGTTGTACGTGTCAGCGAGCCATCCGTGGAGCGGGAAAACGGGAACCTTGACCGCAAAGGCAAATAGGAATGCCAGAGCAACCCAGAATAGAGCGCCGGCAGGAAGCACGCCGCTGGCGGTGTGATATTGCAGATCAACGAAATTGAAGGTGCCGGTCCGCGCGTAAAGCCACAAGATGGCGACGAGAAGCGGCGCGGAGGGAATGAAGGTGAAGAGGAAGAACTTAAGCCCGGCCTTGGAGCCTTCTTTGCGGCCGTACATGGCGATGAGAATGGCCATGGGGACGAGGGAAAGCTCCCAGAAACCGTAGTAGACCATGAGATCGAGCGAGATGAACACGCCGAACATGGCAGTCTGCTGGACGAGGAAGAGCGAGTAGAAGATTTTGCGGCGGGACTGGATTGCGTTCCAACTGCAGAGGACGCCGACGGGGGCGAGCAAGCCGGTGAGGACGACAAGCCATAGGCTGAGGCCATCGACGCCAACGTGGTACGAGATGGCTGGCTCGGCAATCCAGGGCGTGTTGATTTCGAACTGGAAGCCGGTTTGGCTCGGCACGAAGTGCGTGGGGAGGTGGAGCGTGAAGAGAAATGTGACGAGGGTGGTGAGCAGCGTAATCCAGTTGGGTAGCTTGGCGCGATCGGGCAGAAGCGACACGAGGATCGCACCGGCCAGCGGGACCAGGAGAATGAGGGTGAGAATGGATTGGTCGATTGCGTGCATATTTTCAGCGCCTCACCAAGATTGCAAAGTTGAAGCTGTTTTCGCGGAGCAGTACAAAAAGGAGCACGGCTACGGCCCCCAGAGCCAGCCAGGCCGCGTAAGAACGCAGATTTCCCGATTGCCAGCGTTGGAGAATCATGCCAGTGAAAGTGGCAGTGCCGGCGAGCAGCCAGGCGACTCCTGCAAGCAGCAAATCAAAGCCGCCCAAAACATATCTTGAGAATGCGAAGAGCGGCTTGACGATGACCGCGCCGTAGATTTCATCGACGTAATACTTGTTAAACAGCAATTTGTAGCCGGTTGGATAAGCCGCTGCGAGCTCAGCGGGGCGCTCAGGTTTCCGGCTGTAAAACAGGTAAGCAATAAACAAGCCAATGACAGCCGCAAGAACCGCGAGGACCATGAGAACCGATTCAGTTTGCGGATTGCCGGTGGCGACCGCTTTCGGGAGCGGCCCCGTGACGGGCGACAGGAATGCGGCAAAGCGATCCATGCCAATCCAGCCACCGCAGATGGAGAGTGCGGCGAGGATGACAAGAGGTGCGAGCATCGACATCGGTGTTCCGTGGTGATGAGGCTGCTCGCTGCGCGGTTCGCCCCAGAAAGTCATGTACCAGAGGCGGAACATGTAGAGCGAAGTGAGGAGCGCAGTGAAAAGACCGACGAACCACAGAAGTCTTCCGCCTGGGCCATGAACGAAGGCCGCGTAGAGGATGGCGTCTTTTGAGAAATAAGCGGCGAGAGGCGGGAATCCCGCGATGGTGAAGACGGCGATGGTCATCGTCCAGAAAGTGACGGGAAGCTTCTTGCGCAGGCCACCCATTTTGCGCATGTCCTGCTCGCCACCCATGGCATGAATGACTGAACCAGCGGCGAGGAAGAGCAGGGCCTTGAAGAAGGCGTGCGTGACCAGGTGGAAGATGCCGGCGGAGTAGGCCGCGACGCCGCAGGCAAGAAACATGTATCCCAGCTGCGAGATGGTGGAGTACGCAAGGACGCGCTTAATGTCGGTCTGGGCAAGGCCAATGGTTGCGGCAAAAATGGCGGTGGCCGCGCCAACGAGGGCCACGACAGCGAGCGCGAAGGGTGCGTGGTCAAAGAGCACGTGAGTGCGGGCGATCATGTATACGCCGGCTGTGACCATGGTCGCGGCATGAATGAGAGCCGAGACGGGCGTGGGGCCTTCCATGGCGTCAGGAAGCCAGACGTAGAGCGGAAGCTGCGCGCTCTTGCCGGCGGCGCCGATCAACAGACAAAGGCAGATGAGGGTGATGATTCCTGTGCCGGGAAGCGTCGGATTTTGATGAATGGCGGGTCTTCCGTTCAAGAAGACAATGCTGTAGGGCGACGCCATGAACCTTGCGGCAATCTCGGAGAACGTAAGGGTGCCAAAGTTGGCGAGGATCAAAAAGATACCGATGAGGAAGCCAAAATCGCCGACGCGGTTGACGACAAATGCTTTTTTGCCGGCGTTTGCCGCGGAGGTTTTGCTGAAATAAAAGCCGACGAGCAGATAAGATACGAGGCCGACTCCTTCCCAACCGACAAACATGAGTAAAACATTGCCGGCGAGGACGAGAATCGTCATGAAGAAGAGAAAGAGATTGAGATAGCTGAAGAATCGCGCGTATCCGTCTTCGTCGGCCATGTAGCCGACGGAATAGATATGAATGAGGAAGCCGACGCCCGTGACCACGAGCAACATGACGAGCGAAAGCTGATCGAGTACGAAGCTGAAGTCTACGTGCAGGCCGCCCACGTTGATCCAGGGGCGACCCAGCGATTCGATGTATGGCAGCGCAACGGAAGCGGGTCCGCAGCCGGGGCAGCTCTTTGCCGCGGCGGTAATCATGGTTGCCCCTGCGGCATTGAGGACAAGCACCAGCGAGCCAAGCGGCGCGAGCAGGCCGATCAGCGTGACAAGGCGCTTGGGCATGCGCGTATGAAAGATTCCATTGAGCAGAAAGCCGACAAAGGGCAGCAGTGGAATCAGCCAGAGATGGAGCGATTCGTTCATAGCTTCATCAGGTCGATACGATCGACGGACAGCGTGGCGCGTGCGCGGTAGACAGCAATAATGATGGCGAGACCAACGGCGGCCTCAGCGGCGGCGACCATCATGACGAAGAAGACGAAGATCTGCCCCTTCACTGTGTTCCATTGATAGGCAAAGGTGACAAAGGAAAGATTGACCGCATTCAGCATGAGCTCAATGGACATGAAGACAGTGATGAGATTGCGCTTGATGAGAAAGCCGACGACGCCGAGCGAGAAAAGCGCGGCGCTGAGAAGCAGATACCAGGAAAGCGGGACGTCGTGTTGAAGAAAGTTCACTTCGTGGCCGTCCCTTCTCCGTGGCCGGCTCGGGCGAGAGCGACGGCGCCGAGGATGGCAATCAGAATGAGAACCGATGTGACTTCAAAGGGTAGTAAAAGTTCGTGGAAGAGCACCACACTCAATTGAGTTAGATTCGAGGAATCTTGCGAGGATGTGGCGCTGACGAGACCGGTGCCGAGATGCGCTGAGCCAAGGCCGGGAGTGTGGAGGATGATCGTGGCAAGGACTGCCAGGATGACCGCGACCGCGGGAAAGCCGATGCGGCTTGCGGCGAGGCTGCCGAGCGTGCGTTCTTCACGGCCAGCGTTGAGCAGCATGACGACAAAGGTGAAAAGAACCATGACCGCGCCGGCATAGACGATGATCTGCGCGGCAGCAAGGAACTCTGCGCCGAGCAGGAGATAGAGCACCGCCAGTGCAGTCATGACGACAATCAGAGACAGGGCGCTATTGATCGGATGTGTCTGGAGCAGGAGGTTGATGGCCCCTGCGAGACAAATTCCGGCGAAAATGAAGAACAAAATCAGATGCATAGTGCTTTGATGTTCAAACTTGCGGCGAGTCTAGGCAGTTTGTCGACTGTGAAAACTCGTTGATTCGACGAAAGTTCCGGAAAGTCCTTTCCGATTGTAAATGAGTGTAGCAGCGACCAAATTGATCGCAGGATTCCCCGTGGACTTCTCGTCCCAGGTTCCCAAATGCGAGGGACCCGGGGCACCCACTTCTTAGCGGAAGGCCAGCCAGAAGCTGGTTCCGACGATGTTGAGGATGGCGAGCGGCAGCAGGAATCGCCATCCGAAGTTCATGAGTTGGTCATAACGGAAGCGAGGCAACGTGCCGCGCACCCAGACGTAGAGGCAGAGAAAGAGAAAAACCTTGAGTACGAACCAGAAAATCGGAAAGAGAGCGTGGGCGAAGATGTTCTGCGGCGGCTCGATTAGGTTGCCGAAGGGGCTGGTCCAGCCGCCGAAGAAAAGGAGCGTGGCGACGCAGCCGACGTTGATCATGTTGCCGTACTCGGCCATGAAGAACATGGCGAACTTCATGGAGCTGTACTCGGTGTGATAACCGCCGGTGAGCTCGCTTTCGGCCTCAGGCAGATCGAATGGTGAGCGATTGGTTTCAGCGAATGCGGCCATCAGATAGATGAAGAAGGCGACAATCTGAAATCCGCCGAAGACGTTCCAGGTAGCGATGCCGAGAGTTGCCTGCTGTTCTACGATGACGCGGAGATTGAGCGATCCGGCACGAAGCACGACTCCAACGAGCGAGAGGCCGAGAGCGAGCTCATAGCTGATGAGCTGCGCCGACGAGCGAAGCGAGCCGAGGAGCGAATACTTGTTGTTGGAAGACCATCCGGCGAGAGCGATACCGTAGACGCCCATCGAAGTGATGCCGAGGATAATGAGCAAACCGATGTTGATGTTGGAGATTTCAAAGAAATCGAAGTGATGTGGGCCGATGCCGGGCTCGCCAAAGGGAATGACGGCGATGGAGATGAGCGCGCAGCCGAGAGAGATGATGGGCGCAAGGAGATAAAGCGGACGATAGACGGCCGTGGGGATGAGGTCTTCTTTCAGGAACGACTTGGCTCCGTCGACGAGCGGCTGCAAAAGACCGAAGGGGCCGACGCGACTGGGGCCCCAGCGATTCTGGATACGGCCGACGAGCTTGCGCTCCAGGAGCACGGTGTAAGCGATGCCCATGAGCATCATGACCGTGACCACGGCAACTTTCAGCAAGCTCCAAAGAAAGAATTGAAGAATCGTCACGTAAGTTCCAAGAGGCTGCGAGATAGCAAGTCAGCGAGTCAGCAGGTCGGCTTCGCGACACTGCGTGCCGAGGCTAAAGCCCCGTCGCTTTGAATTTCGTTTCGGCACGAGTAAACTCGTGCCCTGATACTTCTTGCACGGCCGAAGAATGATCTCAGTCGGCTGCGGTTTCGGCCATTTCTTTGGCCTGGTGTTCCGTGAGTTGCTTGAGCGCTCGGCTGTATTTGCCCAGCGTTCCGGATGTGAAGAGATTGTCATGCGCCGGCATGATGAGATCGGCGGCGGAAGCGGGTGCAGGCGAGCCGGCCGCTGCCGCGAGTTCCGTATGGACATCATTGCCGGCAAAGAGATTCATACGATCGAGAGCGTAACCGGGAACCAGACGAGCGATTTCGTCGAGTGTGGCGAGAGGATCGAAGGGGCTCAGTTTGGGTTCGAGGCCGTTGGCCTGGAGCCAGACGGAGTGGCGGTCAGCCTCGCCGGCCTGGACTCCGCGGGACTGGCCGAGATCGGAAGCGGTACCTGTTCGGCCGAAAGGAACGAGCGATTTGACGCCAGCACCCATCGCTTCGGCGAGGCGGACGAGGATTTCAAAGTCGGGTTTGACGCCCGGGCGGTCAACTGCCTTGCGGACAAGCTGGACATCTCCGAAAGCGTTGGTGACGGTGCCGGATTTTTCGTAGAGGCTGGCCGCCGGGAAAACGACGTCGGCGAGTGCGGCGGTTTCAGTGAGGAAGAGATCCTGCACGACGATGAATTTGTTTTTGAGGGCGGGAGTTTTCGCGCCGAGTTCGGCGACTGGGTTGTCGCCGACGATCAGGAGAGCAACCAAGTCAGCGTTGGTTGAGGCGTCGAACATTTGCTGCAGAGTTTTGCCGGGTGCGGCGGGAAGGTTGGCGTATTCGGCAAAGGCGCCGGGCGCGGTGACGGGAGCGTAGCCGGGTAGCAGGTCAGGGAAGAGTCCCATGTCGGCGGCGCCGCGAGAATTGGAGTGGTCGCCGAGGTAGGCGAAGCGGACACCCTCGCGCTTGAGGCCCCAAGCGAGAAGATCGTTGATGGCTTTGCCACGGAATTCCTGGCCGAAAATCACGATGAGCGATTGCTCGGCTGCGATTGCCTTGGCAAATTCCGTTTCTTCGGAAGCGAGCTTGGCGGCAAGGATGTTGTAGCCGCCGGGCAGATCAAGCGAAGCCTTGGCCTGACGCAGCAGCTTGATGGGTTTGCTGTTCGCGATGTAGAGGCGTGCGCGATTGAGGCGGACGTTGGTGCGGAGCAGCCAGGCGAGGAGCGGATGCTCGACGGTGGGATCGCCGCCGATGAGCAGAATCGCGGGAGCGGAGGCGATCTCGCGAAGGCCGGCGGTTTTGCCCGAAGTGCCGGCCAGAGCGCGGGCGAAGGCCGGATAGTCGGTTGTGCGCCGGTGATCGATATTGTTGGTGCCGAGCACCGTGCGCGCAAATTTTTGCAGCAGATAGTTCTCTTCGTTGGTGGTGCGGTTGGAGCCGACGACGCCGATCGCGGAGCCGCCGCGCGTGTCGCGAATCTCTTTGAGTTTCGTGGCGGCGTGGCGCACTGCATGTTCCCAAGTGGCGGGTTCGAGCTTGCCCTGGGAGTTGCGAATCAGGGGCTGTGTGAGACGGTCGTGACTATCGACGAAATCGAAGCCGAAGCGACCTTTAGCGCAGAGGAAATCGCCGTTGATGCCGTTCTTGTCGCGATTGTCGGCCCGAATGATCTCTGCGCCGTCGCTGGTGGAGCGGACGCCAAGCGTGACCTTGCAGCCGTCGGCACAGTGGGTGCAGACGGTGGAGACGTGGTTCATCTCCCAGGGGCGGGTTTTGTAACGATAGCTGCCGCTGGTGAGCGCGCCGACGGGGCAAACGTCGATGCACATGCCGCACTGTTCGCAGTCGAGCTGGTTGCCGAGGTTGGGGACAATGACTGAGTTTGCTCCGCGATTTTGCGTGCCCAGAGCCCAGACGTCCATGCCTTCGCCGCACATTCGCGTGCAGCGATAACAGAGGATGCAGCGCGGACGGTCGTAGAAAACCGCAGGCGACCACTGCTGCTCGTCGCGATGGTGCTTCGCTTCGGCGTAGAGGCTTTCGCCGGCACCGTATTTGAAGGTCATGTCCTGCAGCTCGCATTCGCCGCCGGCGTCGCAGACGGGGCAGTCGAGCGGGTGATTTCCGAGGAGAAGCTGAATGGTCGCTTTGCGGGCCTGGGCGATTTCAGGCGATTCCGTAATGAAGACCTGGCCTTCAGCGACGGTAGTGGTGCAGGCGGTTTGCAGCTTGGGGACTTTTTCCTGGCGAACGACGCACATGCGGCAGGCTGCCTGGAGCGAGAGACCGGGATAGTAGCAAAAGGCAGGGATCTCGATGCCGGCCTTGCGGCAGGCTTCAATGAGCAGCGTGCCCGCAGGAGCGGTGAGCTTCTTTCCGTCGACAGTGAAGGTTACGTCGGGCATTTCAATCAGGTTCCAGGTTTCAGGTGTCAGGAGACCCTGTTGCGTCTTCCAGGTTTACCTGCTCCTCATGCTAAACAACCGTTAACTGCGGCACGCCCGCTTTTGCGTACGGGCAGGGCTTACCGTTGAGATGATCTTCAAATTCCTTGCGAAACTTCTTGACGAAGGCGATCGTTGGCATAGCCGCCGCATCGCCGAGCGGGCAGAAGGTACGCCCCAGCATGTTCTCTGCCAAGTATTGGATGTTGTCAATATCGTTGGGTGCACCGAAGCCGGCGTGAACACGCGTGAGCGACTTCTTGAGCCAGTCAGTGCCTTCGCGGCAGGGGATGCACCAGCCGCAGCTTTCGTGCGCGTAGAAGCTGATGGTGCGAAGGGCAAATTCGACGATGCAGGTTTGATCGTCGATGACGACCACGCCGCCGGAGCCGAGCATGGAGCCGGCTTTGCCGACCTGGTCGAAGTCCATGCCTAGATTCTCTATTTCCTCGGGCAGGAGCACTGGAGTTGACGAACCGCCGGGGACGACTGCTTTGAGTTTGCGGCCGCCGCGAACGCCACCGCCAACCTCGTAGATCATTTTTTTGAGGTTGTAGCCCATGGGCAGCTCGTAGACGCCGGGCCGCTCGACATGACCGCTCAAGCCAAAGAGGCGCGTGCCGCCATTCCGCGGGGTGCCGACGGCAGAGTAGGCTGCGGCGCCCATGGTGATGACGTGCGGCACAGTAGCGATGGTTTCGGCGTTGTTGATAACGGTGGGTCCGCCGTAGAGTCCGACGACGGCAGGGAAGGGTGGCTTGATGCGCGGAACGCCACGCTTGCCCTCGAGCGACTCCATCAGAGCCGATTCTTCGCCGACTTCATAGGCGCCTGCGCCGGTCTGCGTGATGATCTCGAATTCCTGGCCTGAGCCGAAGATGTTCTTGCCGAGAAAGCCACGGTCGTAGGCTTCGGCGACGGCCCGCTCCATGATCTCGAGCAGGTAATGGTATTCGCCGCGCAGATAGATAAAGCCCATTTTTGCGCCAACGGCGAGACCGGCGATGATGGTGCCTTCAATGATCGAGTGCGGATCGTGCAGAAAGATGAGATGGTCTTTGCAGGTGGCCGGCTCACTCTCGTCGCCATTGACGAGGATATATTTGGGCTTTGCGGATTGTTTAGGGACGAAGGACCACTTCAAGCCTGCGGAAAAACCAGCTCCGCCGCGGCCACGCAGGTTGGCGGCTTTCATCTCTTCAATGATCCAGTCGGAGCCCTGGGCGAGGCACTTCTTCACTGCCTGGTAGCCACCAAGGTCGAGGTAGGTATCGATCTTCGCTGCTCCCATGCCAAAGCGGCGAGATATGATCTTCACTTCATCGGGATGGGAGACGAGTTTGGGCATGTTGGCAGTTCGCAGTTCTTAGCTCGTAGTTCACAGTTCGTACGTCGTTACTATTTCGCCTTTCCCTTTTGATCCTCCGCCCGGGTCCGATACTGGGAGAGGATGCCGGGAACGGAGTCCGGGGTCAGATCGTCGTGGAAGTCGTAGTTAACCTGGATTGCTGGAGCCCAGCAACAGGCGCCGATGCACTCGACTTCTTCGAGCGAAAAGAGGCCGTCGGCGGTGACGCCCTTGTTGTCGACGCCGAGCTCTTCACGGAAGCGCTCGTAGACTTCGTAACCGCCGCGCAACATGCAACTGATGTTGGTGCAGACCTGGATGTTGTACTTGCCGGCAGGTTTGAAACGAAGCATGGAGTAGTAGGTTGCGACGTTGCGCACTTCGAGCTCGGTGATGCCGATTCGCTGAGCGACTTCGGCAACGAGTGCGTCGGTGAGATAGCCGACCTCGTCCTGCGCGTAGAGAAGCATGGGGATGAGCGCGGAGCGTTTTGCCGGATATTTCTGGACGAGGGCATCGAAGCGCGCCGCAAGCTCGGGCGAGAAGATGGTCTTGGATGCGGGTTTGGTCTTCGCGTCGCTCATTGCATCAACTCCCGTGCCCAGTGTTCTACGGCCACATCCATTGCCTGATCGCCGCCTGCGCTCCGAAAAGCGCCATCTTCAGACAGTTCCAGCGATCCGCTCTTTCCATTTTCTCGCGTCCAGTTGACGGTTTGATGATTGCGGGTGAGGATAAGCCACTTTTCATCGACGCGAACGATGATTTTTTCGCTGCCGAGATCGACGACGGCCTGACGTGTCGAGGTAAGACCGTACATCGCGGTATAACTGCGAAGCAGCGAAGCGAGCGAGGTCCAGAGCTCAGCGTAAAGCTGGGCGCCGCTCAGAAGCGTTGGACTCTCGACCTGGTTCAGCTGGCTCAGACTCAAGCTCCTCATGGGTTAAAGCCCTGCATCTTCCTGTGTTCTTCGGCCCGGCTAGAGCCGTTCCCTTGTTACAAAGCGGCCTTCGAATCAAGTTTCAGGCAAACTCTCCCGCGAGCAGCCCCGAGACGATTTCGACCGCGATATTTTGCGGCGCCAGTCCTATCGCCCAGGGAATGTTCCCCAACCTTTCAAGTTTTTCGCGCTCCGGCGATTCGTTGACAGCCAGAAACTCCTTGCGCGAGATCTCAGCTCCATTGGGAGGCCCGCTGAGGATGGCTTTGATGCGGCAACCACCGTCAGGATGGGGCGTGTATTCAACATTGCAAAGCAGGGAGATTCCCAACGAGAGGCAAAGCCTGCCGCTGTAGCTGGGCGACAGGACACGCTGGATGAGGACCATGCCGCGCTTGCTGAGCTCTTTATTTGCCTTATCCGCTTCCTGGAGGACGCAGATTTTTACCTTTTCGTAGAGTTGTCCGGGATCATCCGGCGGAGTCTGCGGAGACTCACCGCCCCTTCTTCTTGCCTGCTGAAGCGCCTTGGCTCGGTCGGCCAGCTTGCCATAGTCAACCATGCAGAGACCTCCTCATCGGTCGATCTCCCCCAAGACAATATCGATGGAGCCGATGACGGCGACCAGGTCGGCGATCAGGCTGCCTTTGCACATGACTTCGAGAGCCTGCAAGGTGGCAAAGGACGGATAGCGCATGTGAACGCGGTAGGGCTTGGCAGTGCCGTCGGATACGACGTAGTAGCCCATCTGGCCGTGACCGCATTCGATGCCCTGGTACACCTCACCCGCTGGAACGTTGAAGCCCTCGGTCACGATTTTGAAGTGATGAATGAGGGCCTCCATCTGGGTCTTCATTTTTTCGCGGTCGGGCAAAACGATTTTGGGTGCATCGGCCTTGACGGGCCCTCCCGGCATGCCGTCGAGTGTCTGCTGGATGATCTTGACGCTCTCCCGCATCTCGATCAGGCGCACTTCGTACCGCGCCCAGGTGTCGCCTACGGTGGAGATAGGTACCTGGAACTGGAACTTTTCGTAGCTGGAGTAGGGCATGTCGCGGCGGAGATCGATATCGACGCCGGATGCGCGCAGGGGTGGGCCGGTGACGCCGAGTGCAATAGCATTTTTTGGAGAGAGATAGCCAACACCCTTCAAGCGGTTCATGAAGATTGGGTTGCCGGTGAGGAGGTTCGAATATTCGTCGATTTTTTCAGGAAGAGTGCGGATAAAGGCCTGCACTCGATCGAAAAAGCCGAGGGGCGGCTCCATTGAGAGGCCGCCGATGCGGAAGTAGCTGGTCATCATCCTCTGGCCGGCCACGGCTTCAAAGAGCCTGAGAATCTCTTCTCGCTCGCGGAATGTGTACAGGAAGACCGTGAGGGCCCCGATATCCATGGCATGGGTGCCGAGCCAGATGAGGTGCGAATTGAGACGGCTGAGCTCGGTGAGCATGACTCGAACCCACTGGGCGCGCTCAGGGATTTCAAGCGAGAGAAGCTTTTCGACAGCGAGGCAGTAGCAGAGATTGTTGGAAAGCGGATCGAGGTAGTTGATGCGGTCAGTGAGCGGGACGACCTGCTGATAAAACTTGGCTTCGCAGGTTTTCTCGATGCCGGTGTGAAGATAGCCGATCTCGGGACGGATGCTGGTGATGACTTCGCCGTCAATTTCGACGACGAGGCGAAGCACACCGTGCGTGGCCGGATGCTGCGGGCCCATGTTCAGGACCATCTTCCGCGGATCGGACGATTCCGCGACAGGGAGATCGAGCACAGGCGCGCCGGGTTTCTCGCTCATCAGCGGTAGCCCTCCACGGGGTAGTCCTTGCGAAGCGGGTGGCCCTTCCAATCGTCGGGAAGCATGATGCGGCGAAGGTCGGGATGCCCGGTGAAGTGGATTCCAAAGAGATCGAAGACTTCGCGCTCGTAAAAGTTGGCGCCCGGCCAGATGGGCACGATGGAATCGATGGAAGGATCGTTATCTTCGAGAAGAGCGTGCAGCCTGACGCGATCTTTGCGTGCGATGGAGAGCAGGTGGTAGCTCAACTGGAATCGCGGCGAGGCGGGGAACCAGTCGACGGCCGTTACATCTTCAAAGAAGTTGTACCCGGCGGCCTGGAGCGTGGTGCATGCGCCACGAATTTGGGTTGGTTCGATCGTCAGGGTAAGTTCGCCGAATTCGAACCTGGCATCAGTGAGAGCCGCGGAGTTCCAGCTGAAGATGGCTTTGACTGCCGGATCTTCCGGCATCTCCTTGAGGACGGCATCTTTGCCGGACCAGGTGGGCAGGTGACTCATCCTAAAGATCCGCCTTGTCATGACTCCAGTTGAGAACGCCTTTGCGAACGATGTAATAGAGGCCGACGGCGACGAATCCGAGGTAGACAACCATCTCCCAGAAGCCAAAGAGGCGAGGCACGCCTGCTAACGCGGGCAGACGGCGGTAGATCACCGCCCAGGGCATCATGAAGACCGCTTCGACATCGAACAGGATGAAAATGACTGCGACCAGGTAGAAGCGAACGCTGAAACGGCCGCGTGCGTCACCGGTGGCCTGGATTCCGCACTCATAGGCATCGAGCTTGACGCGAGTATTGCGGTGCCGGCCGACGAACCAGGAGGCCGTGATGATGACGACGCCAAGCAAAACGGCGGCGACGATCTGCATGAGGAGCGGGAGATATTGCCAGAGATAAGGGGTATCTGTCATCGCCGCCGAAACCGAAGAAAAAAAGCTGGTTGAAAGCGCTCTACTGGTGAATCCGCGATTCCGCAAGGTCGGAATCTCTACTTTGAGATTAGGTTTTCAGCCCCTTCCCGTCAAGGCAGGCGGCTGAGTTAGAAGATGCGAGCAGTCAAAGGAGGATGCGCGCATTCCGGCACGGAAAATGCTAAGGGATGGGGTCGTCTGAAGTGAGTGAGCTCCGTCACAGGGAAATTGTGATTTGCAAGGCAGGCTATTCGGTGTATCCTTTCGCGACACTATCAACTATTAATTCAAGGGTCACAGCCCGTGTGCCGAAGTGGGAGATGAGGATGGGCAGAATGGCGGCTTTCACAGCATCGGGCAGTTTAGGTGCGTCATTACCGGTTCCGGCTGCGCGGCTGGCGCACGGGACAATAAAACGCAGGAGAGTTTCTACCCAGGCAGGGCGGGCGCTGGAGATTCTCGGTCATGCGATTGAATACCTTGCCGACGAATATGTTCACTACGGGAGATCGTTTTCAGATCGTGATGGGCAAGTGGAAGCGGTGCAACTGCTGATGAGTATCAACCGCCAGATCTATCTCGAATGTCCTGAGGTTCCGACGATCGCTGAGCGCTGCCGCTCGTTTTTGCATCCGCGAGCGGCGTGAGAAGGCAGCCCCTAGCTTCTAGCGCCGAGCCCACGGCGTGAATCAGCCGCGTGCTTCACATCAAGGGAATTTGTGCTTTATCTGTTTTGGACAGGTGCAGGCGCCGATGCCGGTGGCCTATTGCCCAAGGACAAGAACACCGAAGAGAACAAGCCAGGCGAGGCCCATGGTGTGCCAGAACCATGCGGTTGCGTCCACAGCGATCTGCCGCGCTTCAACCCGCTTGAGCCAGGACAGGGCAACAAGGCAGAAGGTGAGCGCGGCGACGCCGACAAGCAGGTGGGCGCCGTGCAAGCCGGTGATCAGATAAAAGAAGTAGCTTGCAGGAGTGGCGGATCGGTCAAAGGCGAAGCCCTGGGCGGTAAGTTGGCGCCAGGCTGTCCACTGACCGAGCAGGAAGGCGAGGCCAAGGGCGAGCGTGATGCCGACCCAGGGCAGGGTGCGGCGCAGAGCCGGTCTGCCGAGGCCCAGCCATTCTTCAAGTACATCGAATTCACGAAAGATATGCCGGCGCGCCATCTCCATTGACAGACTGCTCAACAGCAAAACGGCTGTATTCAGGAAGAGGATGGGCGGAAGAAAGATGGGGCGCCAGTCGCCAACCTGTTGCTGGGAGTGAGGATCCATGTGCGTGCCGGCCTGGCGTGCATAGAAGAGGACGACCAGCACGACAAAAAACATCATGTCGCCTGCCAAGGCACAGAAGACGAACGCCCGAGTGCGATGCAGGACTTCGCGTGGCCCGCGGTGCGAATTTCGCCACTCGTCGTCCCCACCTCCGCCACCTCCGCCGGTGGGACGGCGGTCGACTGGCGGCTTGCCCCCGGTTCCAGGGGATTTGCGTTCGATTTCAGACGGGATGGGGGTAAAAATAGAGGGCATATCGACCCCTGTGAGGAAAAGATTACTCCCACATTCCGTTGGACGCATCCGAAATCGGAAGAGTGGGCTGGGACGCGAGGAAACTTAATTTCGACCAAGGGAACAGGGAAGCGCGCGTAAAGCACGAGCCCTGTATTTTGATGCCTGAAGTTCGGGCTCGGTGTGGCGTTTTTTCTAACGAAACATAGCGCAAGCGGGCGGTTTGTGCAATATGTACCGATCGAGCGACCGCTCTCCCCAACTACCAGCCGCGCGTTTGCAGGAGCTGCGACTCTTCGATGGCGGCAGCCGCCAGACCCTTCATCGTTCCGGTGACCTGCTCGCTGACCTCGGCGAGAATCTTGGGATCGCTATAGTGGGTCGTTGCCATGACGATGGCTTTGGCGCGGCTGACCGCCTCTTCGCGTTCCTTGGGGTCGTTTTCCACGTCGAGCGGAGTGGCGCGTTCCTTCATGAAGATTCCCGAGCCAACGAAGATGGCTTCGGCTCCGAGCTGCATCATGAGAGCCGCATCGGCGGGGGTGGCGATGCCTCCGGCGGAGAAGTTGGGCACAGGAAGTTTGCCGGACTTCGCGACCATCGAGACGAGCTCGTAGGGCGCCTGGTGTTCCTTGGCTGCTGCATAGAGCTCCTGCTCAGAGAGCACCGTGAGCTGGCGCATTTCCTTCGTGATCTGGCGCATGTGCTGCACGGCATGAACCACGTCGCCGGTACCTGCTTCTCCCTTGGTGCGAATCATGGCTGCGCCTTCGGCGATGCGGCGGAGGGCCTCGCCCAGGTTGCGCGCACCGCAGACAAAAGGAGTAGTAAACGCGTGCTTGTCGATGTGGTGCGCCTCATCGGCGGGTGTGAGAACTTCGCTCTCGTCGATGAAATCGACACCGAGTTCCTGCAGAATCTGGGCTTCGGCGAAGTGGCCGATGCGGGCCTTGGCCATCACCGGAATGGAAACAGCCTGGATGATCTGTTTGATGAGCGCGGGGCGCGCCATGCGAGCGACACCGCCCTCGGCACGAATCATTGCGGGCACGCGTTCGAGGGCCATGACCGACGCGGCGCCGGACTCTTCGGCGATGCGCGCCTGTTCGACGCTCATCACGTCCATGATGACTCCGCCCTTGAGCATCTCGGCCAGGCCGACCTTCAGGCGGAGCGGCGTTCCAGTTAAGCTCTTATTTCCGTTGGACTCAGGCATAATCCATGACCTCGATCGGCGGTACCCGATCAACGCGGATGGGAAGCCCGCAAGGAGTGACTACATCCTTAGTGTAGCAGCGATAGAGCGACACGGGGCTTGCGCACGCCGGGTTGGCCGCAATTCTTAATCCATTCCAATCT
The DNA here is from genome assembly GCA_963834565.1 of uncultured Acidobacteriaceae bacterium. Lineage (GTDB taxonomy): Bacteria > Acidobacteriota > Terriglobia > Terriglobales > Acidobacteriaceae > Telmatobacter. Next base: position 398,948 of record CAWICF010000002.1, read on the forward strand.
TCTTTGTCCGCCTCTGGACGCTTTACTGCAAGGGTTTGAGCGCATGGCGCCCGCCCAAACATCGCCGCCCCCGCTGGCAAGTCCTGCGCCGAGTGCGGGAAACCTCGCGCAGGGTGGAGCGGCAGGCAGTCCGGCGGGTGGTGGAGGGGCGGTCAGTTCACAGGCACTGGTTCCGGTTGCGCAAGGTCTGGAGGATCGCAATGAACCGGAGTTTGGCCCTCGGGTGTTGCGGTTGCCGGTGGAGTTGGATGTTGCGGTGCCGGTGCGGGGGTTTCGCGTGCGTCATCTGCTCGCGCTTACACCGGGCCAGGTGATTGAGTCGCAGTGGGCGAATGGAAGCGATCTTCCGCTGGCGGTACGGAACGTGCAACTGGCATGGACGGAGTTCGAAGTGGTGGAAACGAAGCTCGCGGTGCGCATTGCACGAGTGGCGTAGTCGCGGTTTGCAGGGCGACCTGGTGATGGGGTGGCGGGAGCAGGTGAATGAAATGGCAAAGCGGATAGGCGGATGGGCGGGATGGTTGATCGCGAGGTTCGATAGGAGAAATCAGCGCCAGGCGGAACTGGAACTACTGGAGCGCATTGTGCTGGGTCCGCGTCAATCACTGGCGCTGGTGGATGCCGCCGGGCGGCGCGTTCTCGTTGCCTTTTCTGCCGAGGGAGGCCCGGTGTTCTATCCGCTGGATGATAGGGCGCGCGCGCGCGTCGGCTCGAGAGAGCGGCAGGCAAAGAGATTGTCATGGTAACTCCCTGGATGATTCGGCTGGCCTCGGCTGCGCCTGTGCCGCTCCTGCCTGATCTGAATGCGCGGCTGCACCCGTCCGACGCGACGCCGTGGACGATCCTCTTCGTTCTCACCCTGATCACGGTGCTGCCCGCCATCCTGATGGCGATGACGCCGCTGGTGCGGCTGCTGGTGGTGTTTCACTTTCTGCGCCAGGCGCTGGGCACGCAAACGGCGCCTTCGAACCCCACGCTGATGGGACTGGCGCTGATGATGGCGTGGTTTCTGATGACGCCGGTCCTCAATCAGGTCGATCAGCAGGCGGTGGAACCCTTTCGCGCCGGCCAGATCACGGGGATGGAAGCCATCGACCGCGGCGCGCAGCCGGTAAAGCATTTCCTTCTGCGATACGCACGGGAGAAGGATCTGGCGCTGTTTACCGCGGCAGGCCAGATTCCGCGGCCCAATTCGCCGGACGATCTGCCCATGCGCGTGGTGGCGCCGGCCTACATTTTGTCGGAGCTGAAAGCGGGCTTTGCCATCGGGGCGGTGCTCTTTCTCCCTTTCCTGCTGATCGATATGGTCACCGCTTCGATCACCACCTCGATCGGCATGTTCCAGCTGCCTCCCGTAGTGGTTTCAACACCGCTGAAGATCCTGCTCTTCGTGATGGTGGACGGCTGGAATCTTCTGGCCAGTTCGCTGCTGAAGAGTTTTTGAGGGGGCACGGATGACTCCTGACCTGGTTGCCGAACTGATGCGCCAACTGATGCGCGAGGCGATGATCGTGGCCGCGCCGCTGCTGATTGCGGCCGTGCTGCTGGGTTTTCTGCTCAGCCTGGTGCAGACGCTGACCAATCTGCAGGAGCAGTCGCTGACGAGCGTGCCGCGGCTGGCGGCAATTGCGCTGATTCTGCTGGTGGGTATGCCGTGGTTTCTGGAGCGGCTGGCAACGTACACGCGAGCGCTGTTGGGGGATTTTCGGAGGTTTATCGGGTGAAAGGAGCAGGGAACAAGGGAGCAAAGGAACGGTGCGATGAGGCGAACGGGATGACAAGGGTTGAGTGATGACTGACTGGAGCAGCTTTCTGAACGCGATGACTCTTTGCCTGGTGCGCGTGAGTGGAATGGTCGTCTTTGCTCCGTTCTTTTCGTCGACCGCGCTGCCGTTGCGCGCGAAGGCGGTCTTTGTCGGGCTGGTTGCATGGCTGCTGGCGCCGCTGGTGGCGACGCTGCCGCGGGCGCAGGCGACGATCTCCTGCCCGGCAGTGATCGGTGAACTGGCCATCGGCCTGGTCTACGGTCTCTCGCTGGCGCTCTTGAACGAGATGCTTTTGTTTGCCGGCCAGATTGCGGGATTGCAATTCAGTTTTTCGCTGGTGAATCTGATGGATCCGGCCTCGGCGATTCAGACCCCGCTTCTGGGCGACCTCTTTCAACTGATGGGCACGCTGGTGGTGATCACGGCGGGCCTTGACCGGATTCTGCTGGCATCTATGGTGCGAAGTTTTCGCGTGGCTCCGCTGGGCTCGTATGCGCTGGGCGCGCCGGCAGCGCTGGCCATCGTGCACGCAGCCGGCGGCGTGTTTCTGGCCGCACTCGAGCTGGCGGCGCCGCTGCTCGCGGCCACCCTGCTGGTCGAGATCGCGATTGCGCTTCTCGGCAAACTAAGCCCGCAACTGCCGGTGATGTCGCTGACGGTTCCCATCAAAACCCTTTCGGGCTTTGCCATTCTTGGCGGCTCACTCGCGCTGTGGCCGCGATTTGTGGAAGCGCGCTTTGCCGGATTGCTGGATATGGCCGAGCGGCTGATTGCGCTGCCGGGAGCCGGCACGGCAGGGTTTGGAGGATAGGCGATGCCCGGCGAGCGCACCGAACAGGCAACACAGCACCGGCGCGAAAAGGCGCGCAAGGAGGGCGATGTTCTGCATAGCCGCGAACTGGCGGCGGCAGCCGGAACCCTGGCCGGAGTGATGATGCTCGGAGTCGTGGCCGGGAAAGCGATGGAGACGTGGCGGGGCGCGTTCGGCGGTTTTCTCGCGCTCGGCGCTGGCGCGCATTGGGAACCTGAGACCATCGAGCCAACGCTGGTCGGCGTGCGGCGGCTGATGATCGGGGTGCTGGCTGCACCGGCGATGGTGATGGCAGCAGTGGCGCTGGGCGCTCTGGCGGCGGGCGCGGCGCAGACCGGTGGAGTGACGGTGGTTCCCGGCGCGGTGGGATGGAAGCTGGAGCGCATCAATCCTGCTTCGAACTTGAAAAACCTCTTCTCGCTTCGTGCCGCGGCTCGACTGGGAAAATCGCTGCTTCCCGCAAGCCTGCTGGCGGTGTTCGCCGTCGAGCGCATCGCGCACCAGCTAGCGCTTCCGCCGTTTTCGAATGCGCGCCTCGAAGAACTGGGATCGGATGTGTACGGATTGCTTTTGGCCGCGGCCTGGCTGCTGTTTGCCTGGTCGCTGATCGACTACGTTGTGGAGTGGCAAAGCCGCGAATCGCGCCTGAAGATGAGTCGCCAGGATCTGCGCGATGAGTACAGGGAGACCGAAGGAAATCCGCAGATCCGGGGACGGATTCGCAGCCTGCAGCGCCAGATGCGCCGGCGGCGTGTGAAGTCGGATGTAGCCCGTGCGGCGGTTGTGCTCACCAATCCCACGCACTACGCCGTGGCGCTGGGCTTTGACTTCGTGTCGATGGAAGCTCCCAAAGTGTTGGCCAAAGGCCGCAATCTGCTGGCCGAAGAGATCAAGGCCGAGGCCCGCTGGGCGGGCGTGCCGATCGTCGAGAATCCCCCTCTGGCACGATCTCTGTATCGATCGGTGGAGGTGGGCCAGGCGATCCCGGCTGAATTGTATGCGGCGGTGGCGGCGATTCTCGCCTATCTCTACAGGCAGCGTGTCGAAGCCGAGTTACGCGAACGGCGCCGCTCCGCGGCACCAGGCTTTGCAGGAGTGAAGCGATGAGTACGACTGCGCTCGCCGCCGGCACGCTTCCGGCGCAATCCATCCTGCATCGCCTGCGCGACTATGTTCTGCCGCTGGCGGCGATCAGCGTGATCTTTGTGATGCTGGTGCCTCTGCCGGCGGCCGGCCTCGATCTTCTGCTGGCGCTGTCGATGGCGGCATCGATCATTGTCTTTCTCTCCGCCGTGCAGATCCGGCGCGCCGTCGAGCTTTCTGTCTTTCCCACGCTGCTTCTGCTGCTGACACTCTTCCGGCTCTCGCTCAACATCGCCTCCAGCCGAAGGATTCTGCTCCACGGGCAGGAGGGAACCGGTGCGGCCGGCAAGGTGATCGAAGCCTTCGGGCAGTTTGTTGTGGGCGGGAATTATGTTGTGGGCTTTGTGCTGTTTCTTGCCCTGGTCGCCATTCAATTCCTCGTGGTGGCGCACGGGGCTGTGCGCACCGCCGAGGTGACGGCGCGATTCACCCTGGACGCGCTTCCCGGCAAGCAGATGGCCATCGACGCCGACATGAATGCTGGATCGATCGATGAGGCAGAGGCGCGGCGGCGCCGTCAGGCGATTGCGCGGGAAGCCGAATTCTATGGGGCGATGGATGGTGCGGCGCGCTTCAACCAGCGGGACGCATTGGCGACCATCCTGATCACGGCAATCAATATCGTCGCCGGCTTGCTGATCGGCACGCTGCAGCAGGGCATTGCGATTGCGGAAGCGGCACGCACCTACACCGTTCTGACGGTGGGCGACGGGCTGGTCACGATCATTCCCTCGCTGCTGGTTTCGGTGGCCGGGGGAATCACGCTAACCCGTGCCAACTCGGCCGGCATGCTTGGCGGCGAGATCCGGCAGCAACTGCTGGCGCGGCCAGCCACGCTCTATCTGGCCAGCCTGGTGTGTGCAGGCTTGTGCCTGATTCCGGGGCTGCCCAAGATCGCATTTCTTCTGGTCGCGGCAGGACTTTTCGCCGGAGGCCGGCGCCTGTCGGCCGGCGAGCAGAATGTCGCGGCAATCGAGGCCAGTCCCGCAGAGAAAAAGAAAAACGAGCAGGCGCAGGGATCGGAGATGGCCCAGCTGTTGCGTCTTGAGGACCTGACGCTTGAGATCGGTTTCCAGCTGATTCCGCTGGTGGACGAAAAGCAGGGAGGGCAGCTGCTGAACCGGGTGCGTGCGCTGCGCCGGCACCTGTCGACGGAGATGGGCTTTCTGGTCTCTCCCGTGCACATCTCGGACAATCTGCGGCTGAAGCCGCGGGAATACTTAGTCTCGCTGCGCGGCATGGAGATTGGCCGCTGGCAAACCGAGGGCCCGCAGCTGCTGGCTGTATCGGGCGAGCCGGGCCGGCGGCCGCTCTCGGGCAAGGAGACGCGTGAGCCAGCCTTCGGGGTTCCGGCCATCTGGATCGCGCCGGCCCTGGAAGAGCAGGCCATTGCCGGAGGGTATTCGGTGGTGGATGCCGTGACGGTGATTACGACGCATCTGGGCGAGCTGGTGCGGCAGCATGCGTGGGAGTTGCTGGGACGGGCGGAGACCAAGCGGCTGCTCGATGGGCTGAATGACAACCATCCCAAGCTGCTGGAAGAGCTGGTGCCGAAACTGCTGACGCTGGGCGAGGTGGAACGTGTGCTCGAGCAGTTGCTGCGCGAGCGCGTCTCGATTCGCGACCTGGGCTCGATTCTGGAGGCGCTGCTTGAGACTGCGCCGGCGAACAAGAACATCGTCGCGCTGGTGGAAGCTGCGCGGCAGGCTCTGAGCCGGCGGCTGGTGCGGCCGCTGCTCGATAGCGACGGACAACTGCCGGTATTGTTGCTCGACCCCGCACTCGAAGAGGAGATTCTGGCAACACTCGGACCGGAAACAGGGCAGCCGGCAGCTCTCGCACCGAGATTGCGTAGTTTGACTCCTTCCACAGCTCCTTTGCTGCGCCGGCTCGCCGATTCTGTGAGATCCCTTATCGGTTCCGCATCTGCGGCGGCTCTGCCCGTGCTCCTGTGCCCCAGTCCGGCGCGCTACTACGTGAAGCGCTGGCTGGAGCCGCTGATGCCGCGTCTGGCCGTGGTGGCGGCGAGCGAAGTTCCGGCGGAGGTTCGGTTGCGTCCCGTGGGAACAGTGCGCTAAGCCGGGCGGGCAAAAACCGAGGGGGCCAAACGGGGGCCGGGAAAGGGGAATGGAATGACAAGTGAAGCAACGGCAGTCTCCCGGCAGCCGAAGTCGCTGCAGCGCGGCGGCACGGGAAGCAGCTATCCACCGGCCTCAGCCCAGGGAATGGCGCTGACGGGTGAGCAGGAGCGGGTGCTGCTCGAGCATCTGCCGATTGTGCGCTTTCTCGCCCGGCGGATTCATGAGCGATTGCCGCACCACGTGGATATCGAGGATCTGGTATCGGCCGGCGTGGTGGGCCTGATGGATGCGTTCGCGAAGTTCGATCCGGCGAAGAAGGTGCAGTTCCGCAGCTATGCACAGTTCCGCATTCGCGGAGCGATTCTTGACAGCCTGCGTACGCTCGACTGGAGTCCGCGCGAGCTGCGCCGCAAGGGCCGCGCGGTCGAGGAGGCGATCCGGGTTCTCACGGCGCGGATGGGCCGGGCGCCGGGCGAAGCGGAGATTGCCGCCGAGATGGGCATCGATCTCGATGCGTATCAGCAGCTGCTGGGTGACCTGAAGGGCCTGGAGATCGGCACGCTTCACATCGAGCACAACGAGAATTCGGGCGAAGAAGAGCTGGCTTATGTTCCCGGCCGTCCCGAGGACGATCCGTTGTTTCGCTGCCTGCGTGGAGAGCTTGAAGAGCGGCTGACCGAGGCGATTGCCAATCTGCCCGACCGCGAGCGGCTGGTGATGACTCTCTACTACTACGAGGAGATGACCATGCGCGAGATCGGGCTGGCGCTGGGCGTGGTCGAGTCGCGTGTCTCGCAGGTGCACGCATCGGCCGTGGTTCATCTGCGCGCGGCGTTGCGCGATCTGGGGTCGCGGGCGATGAGCCAACCCGCTGGGCGAATCCGGGCGAGCCTAAAGTGATCAAAGTTCGGCGCGGCCGGCGCGGTCCGCGAAGGGGTGGACAAAAGGGTTTGGGTGGAGGGCAACAGGGTTGACCGAAAAGACGCTCAAGCAGGATGAGATCGATGCGCTGTTTGAAGCCGCGCGCAATCAGACACCGGAGCCGGCGCATATGGAGGCGAAGGCTCACGTGGTTGCCTACAATTTTGCCTCCGCCGGTCAGATCTCCACCGATCAGCTGCGCGCCATCAGCATGTTGAACGACCTTTTTGCGCGCAACCTGACGCACAATCTGGGAGCCTGGCTCCGTTCGCGATTTCAGGTGAATCTGGTCTCGGCCGAGCAGATTCAATTCAACGAGTTTTTATTGCGGATTCCTGAGATCAGCTATGTGGCTTCGGTGCGTTTGGAGCCACTGGGCGCCTTGTCGGTGCTGCAGGTTGATCTCGCTCTTGCCCCGCCGATCATTGACCTCCTGCTCGGCGGCGAAGGCCGGGACGGTCCGGTGCGCGAGCTGACCGATATTGAGGAATCGTTGCTGGCCAGTGTGGTGGAGATCATCTGCCGCGAATTGACTGCGGCATGGCAGCCGGTCGGATTGAGCTTCAGCTTCGAGCGGCGCCAGATGCAAACCCAGGTCGCGCGCATTATCGCGGTCACGGAGAAGACCCTTTGCCTGAGCTTTGAGATTCGCATGCCGCACAGTACGGGATTGCTGAACCTGGCCCTTCCCGCCGTTGTGGCCAACACCATCTTGCGCAGATTGACGACCGACTGGGGAAGGAGGCGGCGCCATCCGAGCGAATCACGGCTTCGCATGGTGGAGCTGGCCCGGCGGATCGGCTTTGGCTGCTCGCTGCAGCTGCCGACGATGAAGGTGGCGGCCAGCCGGCTCGAGCGGTTGAAGCTGGGCGATGTGCTGCCTTTTGAGGTGGGCGCGACGGCGGTTCCTGAATGGAGAGTGGCCGGCGAGACTCTCGCCGAGGCCTGGGCGATGCGCCGCGGCGAGCGCCGCGCGGCGCGTGTGGAGCGGTTGGTTGCGGGGAGCGAGTTATGAAGACCTATCTGGAATGCTGGATGGAGGTGGCTGCGGCGCTGTTCTCGCAGGCGCTGGCCGGGGAGCCCGAACTGGTGGAATCGCTGCCCAAGCCGCTGGGCGAGAGATCCTTCGGCTATGTGGCGACGATCTCCGGCGAGGTGGCCGGCAGGTTCACAGTTCTTCTGGACGGCGCGATTCTGGATGCGCCGCTGATGGGAGAAGGCGTCGACCAGAAGGCGGCGTGGAGCGAGCTGTTGCGCGAGGCCGCCGATGCCGCGGCTGGAGATCTTCTGGCTGCTACCGGAACGAAATGCCAGGTGGCGAAGTTTGAGGAGGCGGGAGGTGACGGGCGCGTCTCGCGGGCGATGCAGATTCGTTCCGGCGAGAAAACATGGACACTTTTATTGCGCGATGAGGTGGGGAAGGCCGAGGCGGTTCAGGCGCCGCCAAAGCCGGCTGCGGAACCGGCAACTTTGTCTGCGGGACAGGCTCCGGGCCTAGAGCTGTTGCTGGACGTGGAACTGGATGCCTCGCTGCGTTTCGGCTCGCGGGAGATGCCTCTTGGCGAGATTCTCGATCTGGGCCCCGGCGACGTCGTCGAGCTGGACCGCCACGTCGCCGATCCGGTGGATCTGATTGTCGGCGACAAGATCGTCGCCCGCGGCGAGGTGGTGCTGGTGAACGGCAACTTCGGACTGCGCGTGACCGAAGTGGCCGCTCCGAGAAAACGGCTGGAGAGTATTCGATGTCTCTTCTAAGCATTGGTTCGGAACAAAAGGTGAAAGGCAATGCTCGTCCGGCGAAGGGTGGGGATCGCGAGGCTGCGGGATTCGCCAGCGGTGGAGTCGATGCATCGCGGAGACGGACAGAGATCTTTCCCGTCTGTGCCAATCCATATTGCCGATCGGGATGGTTTCGTATGTGGCGGGCACGGGAAGGACCGATCTTCGAAGGCGGATGGTGCTGCTCGACTGCCTGCACGGCGGAGCAGGTAAAGGCTGCGCTGGTGAGGGAGCTGAATGGCGGCCGACGAATCCCCGATGTGCATCATCACCGGATTCCTCTTGGCCTGACGATGCTGGAGCAGGGCTGGATTTCGCCGGACGCGCTGCGTTCCGCTCTGGCGGCGCAGCGGGCAGCAGGAGCAGGCAGGCTGGGCGAATGGCTTGTGCGCCTGAAGAGTGCAAGCGTGGAGCAGGTGACACGGACGCTGGGTCTGCAGTGGAGTTGCCCGGTCTTGAAGATGGATGCGCACGCGCCGGAGGGGTTGACGGTGGTGCTTCCCAGGCTGTTCGTCGATGCCTTCGGCGCGCTGCCGCTGCGCATGGCGGCCAACCGGATTGTGTATCTCGGATTCGAGGACCGGCCCGATCCGGCACTGGCGTTGGCGGTCGAGCGGATCACGGGGCTCCGGGTGGAAAGTGGATTGGTGGAGGAGCCTCTGTTTCGCCCCGCGTACCGGCGCATGCTCGAGGCGCGATACCCGGCGGCGGAGCTCGTGGAGGCGGCGACGGAAGCGGCATTGGTGGCGGCGCTGACCGGAGTGCTGGAACGGGCGCGGCCCGCCGAGTCGCGCCTGACGCGCGTACACGAGTGCTTTTGGCTGCGCATGTGGCGCAGGAAGCAAAGCGGGCCCCTGCCGGCAATCGATGGAGTGCACGATGTGATCGGCTCAACCGCCGGGCACTGAAGCCGGGCCGGGAGGATTGCGGTGCGCTGGAGAGAGTGGGGATTGGGAAGGGGATGATGACCGTTCTCATGAATTCAGACGACAGGCCGATAGGTAAATCAAGGGGAGGGGCTTGAGGCATGCACGAGATTCGGGCGCTGATTGTTGACGATTCCTCGGTAATGCGCAAGATTGTGGAGCGAGCGTTGCGCCAGGCGGGGTTGGACGCAATGGTGGTGCATGAGGCCGGCAGCGGGACAGAGGCAATCGATCTCTTGCGAACGCAGGAGGTCGACCTGATCCTCTCCGACATCAACATGCCGTCGATGGACGGGCTGGAGTTTCTTCGCCAGATGCGCGCGCAGAACCTGGCCCAGGGAGTGCCCGTGGTGATGATTACCACCGAGTCGAGCGAAGAGCATGTCAAACAAGCGATCCAGGCGGGCGCACGGGGATATATCCGCAAGCCGTTTACCGCGGACCAGGTGAAGGAACGAGTATTGCCGCTGCTGCAGCCAGCCTGACCCGGCGGCCGAATAGAGGTCGGCGGTTTGGCGGGGCATGAGATCCGCGGAGAACGGGAGGTCCGCGGAGAACGAGAGAGTGGCGGGGAGCGGGAGAGCGGCATAGGTCGGGAAGTGCGGTCGAGAGTGATGGAGAGTAGCGGGGAGTGGGAGATTGACGGAATGTTCAGGAGGGCGCCCGGATCCGGGTGAAAAAAATTGTGCTGAACGGAGTACGAAATGCTGCAATCGCGCGGGAGAATCGAGGCGCTGGCTGTAAAAGGGAGCGGGCAATGACGGTATCGTTGCGGGAATCGGTGCAGCTAGTCTCCGATCCGAGAAACCTGGATGCAAGCGTGGAAGAGGTGTTTCGTCTGATGCTCGGTGTGGAGTGCCATCGCGACGGATCGCTTGCCTCCGCGGAGAAGGAGTCGGTAACGGCGGTCGTCGGATTTGGCGGAGTGCTAAGCGGCGCATGTGTCTTCCGTTCCGGTACCGGGGCTGCGCGGGAGATCGCGGCGCGAATGACGGGGATGACATTCGATGCGATGGATGACACGGTGAAGGATGGCATCGGCGAAATCTGCAATATGCTGGCGGGGGCATGGAAGGGCAAGGTGCCGGAGCTGGCGGCCAATTGTGGGCTATCGGTTCCGGCAGTGATTACGGGGCGCGACTACAACCTGCACGTGCAGGCGCCTGAGTTTCAGATCCATCACGTGTACCGCTTCGATGGTGGGCAATTTGAAGTCACCATCGTGTGCGATGGGCTGCAATAGTCCGGCGCAGCTGCGATCGCGTGCGAAGGGCTGCCAGAATCCGGCAAGGTTTAGACGGATTCCTCCCGGCGCGATTCCAAGGCTCGATTTAGACGACAGATCTTAGGGGCGCGATCCAGGCGGTGAGGCCAGTCCTCGGCGCGCTTGAAAATACGATCCGGTAATTCTCCGCCAAAAAATCAAATTACGAGCCCAATTCAATTTCCGCTGTCCTAACCCAAAACCACATCAACTCTCCTGAATTTTCTCCAAGATTTTCCCCCTCCTTTCGGTCCCCCTTCTGCTTTTCTTCTCCTCAGGAGCCTTCAATGGACAGCGGATACTATGCGGCGATGACCGGCCTGGTAGCTCGCACGCAGGCGCTGGATACGGCCGCGTCGAATCTGGCGAATGCGCAGACGCCCGGATACAGAGCAGAGCGCGAGTTCTTCCGGTCGGTGTTGCTGGGGCCGGACGCGCTCGATTCGCAGCTGGGCCAGACGGTAAACAACTTCGGCTTGCTGGGCGGCGACCGGCTCAGCATGGCGCAGGGCGCGCTCGAGGAAACAGGAAACCCGCTGGATCTGGCCATCGAGGGACAGGGATTCTTCATGGTGCAAACGCCCAACGGTATCCGCTACACCCGCGACGGCAGCTTTCACCGCGCGCAGAACGGGCAGCTGGTGACGGAAGCAGACGAGCCGGTGCTCTCGGCTGCGCAACAGCCCATTGTCGTTCCGCCGGGCGAGATCGCAGTGGGCGCCGACGGAGCCATTTCGGTTGCCGGCGGTGTTGTGGCGCAGGTGGGCGTGTTCACGTTTCCCGAAGGCACGAACCTGACACCGGAGGGAGCCAACCGGTATGTTGCGCCGCGGGGAGCGAGCGCAACAGTGACAAAGGACGCATCGGTCCATCAAGGCGCAATTGAAGCGGCCAACCAGGATGTGGTCCAGGGATCGCTGGATTTGATCGTGATGCAGCGCCAGGCGGAGATGATGCAGCGGGCGTTGACGGTGTTTCACACGGACTTCAACAAATTTGCCACTGAGGATCTGCCGAGGATCTAGTCCAAAACCAGGAAAAAACGAGGGGAAAAATGATTCGAGCGTTGTACACAGCGGCAAGCGGCATGAGCGCACAACAGTTGAATCTCGACACCATTGCCAACAACCTGGCCAACTCGTCGACGACGGGTTTCAGGCAGCTGCGGCTGCAGTTTCAGGATATGGTCTACCAGAACCTGGTGACCCCGGGCGCGGCGCAAAGCCAGAACACGGTGTCGGCAGGACTGCAGATCGGTCTCGGAACGAAGTCGGCGGCGACCGAGGTGATCAATACGCAGGGCGAGATGAACGAGACGGACAATCCGCTGGATGTGGCGATTCAGGGATCGGGATTCTTTCAGGTGCAGCGACCGGACGGCACGATCGCCTATACGCGCGCCGGGCAGTTTCACCTGAATAATCAGGGAACGATCGTTACGACCGACGGCGATCCCATCATTCCGACCATCACGATTCCCTCGAATGCTACGGCGGTGACGATCACCGAGTACGGAGTCGTGAATGCGACCCTGGCAGGCCAGCAGAATCCCTCGCAGCTGGGACAGATTCAGCTGGCGACGTTCCCCAATCCCGGGGGACTGGAAAGTATGGGAAACAATCTGCTGCAGGCGACACTCAGCTCCGGTGATCCGGTGCTTGGCAATCCGGGTGGCACCGAGGGTCTGGGGACACTGCAGCAGGGCTACCTTGAGAACTCGAATGTGGACGTGGTGACCGAGTTTGTGCAGATGGTGCTGGCGCAGCGGGCCTACGAATCGAATTCGAAAGTCATCAAGGCCGCCGACGATATGTACTCGCAAGTGAACAACATGACGCATTGACCTGGGGCATTGACTTGGGGCATTGACCGCAGCATTTGGGGAGTACGCGGGGATGAGAAGCGGGGGGAAAAGACGGTACGCGTCGATGGTGCTGGTCTTTATTGCCATCGCTGCGGCCGAGACGGCGCCGGCGCAGACGGCAAAGGAGAATCGCGATTGCGCTGGCGCGAACGATGCTGCCGCGATCGTGGTTCTGCCGGCGCGAAGTGCAAGTGCGGCGCTCGGTGAAATCGACGACCCTGCGACCGGTGATCGGTGGCTGATGGAGCGCAACGAGATGCATCCGGAGGGTCCGGGGCGGCTGGTGCGCCTCGCCGGTGTAGGCGGCGCCGCGGGAGGATTCGCCTCGGCCGTGAAGGTACGCCGCCAAGATGCCGCTGGATCCGATGTTTCCCGCCAGATCGTGATTCACGACGGCGATGTTTTGGTTCTGGAAGAGCACACGGCGCTTGTAGATGCGCGGCTGGAGGCCGTGGCGCTGGGATCAGCGATGCGCGGGGAGGAGTTGAGGGTGCGGCTGAAGATAGGCGGCAAGGTAGTGCGCGCGGTGGCGACAAGTATAGGGCGCGCAGAACTTCTGCCCGCGGCGGAGACGCGTCCATGAAGTGGGGCTCGGCGGTGGCAGTTTTCTTGTGTGCGGTCATGGGGTGTTCGGGATGGGCGCTGGGCAGAAAGCACACTTCGGCGGCAGAGGGAACGAAACCGACTCCGCCGGAGGACGCGTTGCGCGCCTATGTTGCACGTGTTCGCGCAAAACAGGCCGCCGAGGTAAAGACGCCGGGATCGCTGTGGAGTGCTGACGGCCAGATGGTTCGCCTGGCGACGGATGTAAAAGCATTCCGGATTCACGATGTGGTTTCGGTGGTCGTGACCGAAAGCCTGGCAGCTTCAACCGATGGTCAGGTAAAGAACTCGCGCGCCTCGACGGCGAACTCCGGGCTGACGTCGCTCTTCGGTGCGCTGAAGGCGTCGAATGCGTTGCAGAACCTGGTGGGAGCGAGTGCGAGTTCGGGTCTGACGGCGCAGGGACAGAGTACGACCAACTCGAGTTTGACGACGACTTTCGGCGCCGAAGTGGTGGATGTGCTGCCCAACGGGATGCTGGTGGTGCAGGCCACGCGGCAGCTTACGTTCAGCGAGCAGACGCAGCTGATTGAACTGCGCGGGCTGGTGCGGCCCGAAGATGTGAGCAGCCAGAACCAGGTATTGTCGACAGCGATGACCGATCTCGAACTCGAAGTGACGGGCAAGGGGATCGTGAACGATTCCACCTACCGGCAGAATCCGCTGGTTCGGTTTCTGGAAAAACTTCTGGTGTTTTAGGAGCAGGGATTAGGGATCAGGGCACAGGAATTAGGGATTGGGGATGAGGGGCGGAGGATCAAAGATGCGGATCGGCTGGTCGCAGAGAAGGAAACGAGAACACGGCCAGAGATACGGCTGTTCCGCGGCAGGGTTTGCGGTGTGGGCGCTGATGATCGGTCTGATTCCTGCGCAGGATTCCGGGCGCTTGTCGCGCATCAAGGATGTCGCAACCATTGAAGGAATTCGCGACAACCAGTTGGTGGGTTATGGATTAGTTGTGGGATTGAAAGGGACGGGCGACAGCTCGCAGACGGTGTTTCCGGCGCAGACTCTGGTTTCTGCGCTCGAGCGGATGGGCGTGACCGTGCCACAAACCGGCTCGAACAGCGCCAGCAACATGCAGGTGAAGAACATGGCGGCGGTGTTTCTGGTGGCTACGCTGCCGCCCTTCAGCCGGCCCGGGTACAAGGTGGATATCACGGTTTCGTCGGCGGGCGATGCTCGTTCGCTCGAAGGCGGAATCCTGTTGATGACGCCGCTCTACGGGCCGGACGGGCAGATCTACGCGCAGGCACAGGGAGCGCTGGTCCTGGGTGGGTACGTTGCAGCCGGCGGAGGAAGCGCCAAGCAGGTGAATCATCCGACAACGGCGCGGATTCCCGGAGGCGCGCTGGTGGAACGCGCCGTGCCCTTCGATCTGAAAGAGATGCGAACGGTGAGCGTGGTGCTGAACGATGCCGATTTTCACACCGCGGAGCGCATGGCGGCGGCGATCGATCAGGTGCTGGGAGCCGAGCGTGCGCACGCCGTGGATAGCCGCCGGGTAGAGATTGCGGTCAAGCCGGATGAAGATGTCGCAGCGCTGCTCGACAAGGTGGAAGGAGTCGAGGTCGAGGTTTTTCCGCGGGCGCGCGTGGTAGTGAACGAGCGGACGGGAACGGTGGTGATTGGAGGAACGGTAAGGCTGCAGCCGGTCTCGATTCTGCATGGCGGGTTGAGCGTGAATGTGGTGTCGCGGGTTGAGGCGTCGCAACCGAATGCCATGGCGGCAGGGACGACCCAGGTGGTGCAACAAACGACGGTGGAGGCGCAGGACAAGCCGGTGAACCGGATTGAATTGAAAGATGGCGCGACGGTGGAGGACCTGGTCGAGGAGTTGCAGCGGACCGGCGCAGGCGCGCGCGATGTGATCTCGATTCTTCAGGCGATGAAGGAAGCCGGGGCTTTGGAGGCAGACTTGGAAGTGCTGTAGCGATGGAAGGCGGGAAGGGAAAGACTGGAATCGGGGGCGGAATGACGATGACCGGAATCGGAAGCGGAATCGAGCTCGGGGAGACGGGGAATGCGGTGTCTTCGCCGCGGCTGGTCAAAGCAGCGCACGAGTTCGAAGGACAGATGATGAAGGAATTGCTCAAGCCATTGTCGGCCGGCGATGGGCTGGGCGGCGACGGAAGTGAGGATGAGGATGCCGGGTCGGGCGGCGTGCTGGGAGAATACGCGTCCGAGTCCTTGGGACAGGCATTGAGCCAGCGGGGCGGATTTGGGATCGCGGACCGGATCGTGCACGAGCTTTCCCACTCCGGGACGACGCACCCGAACGGGAAACCGGCTGCAAATTGATCCGGATTGGATGGGATCTGCGAGTCTGAATGATTAAAGTGGAGTCGGAATCAGCCGATAGAGCCGGTAAGGAGCAATGTGTATGGATATTCGCAGCAGTATGGAAGGATTGAGGACTTTGCTGGGGGTGAATCCGGCTGCACCCACGGCGGCGCAGGGAAAGAGTGTGCCTTCGGCGACGGCAAGCGGCATCACCAGTGACCGGGCAACGCTGAGCAGCGCCGCCAGCGAAATCTCTGATGCTGCCACGGGCGAAGATGTGCGGATGGACAAGGTGTCACAGGTGCAGCAGGCGCTGGCCGCGGGAACGTACGACGTGTCGGCTTCGGCGGTCGCCAGCAAGGTTGTCGACGCCATGCTGGGTGGGCAGTAACCGCGGCGGAATGGCTTGGTCAGTTGAAGCAGGCACGCGCGAAGAGGAGAAGACAGCAGGATGCGAGAGGCTCATGCGCGCGAGGGGATTTCGGGGCTGAGGGCGATGGTATTGGAGGCGTCGCGGGCTCTGGCGCTGCTGGATGCGCCGCGGCTCCAGGAGTTGGCTCTCTCATGCGAAGCGCTGAAGCGGCAACTAGGGCAAGCGGACGCAGGGTTGCGTAGGGAATTAGCGGGTCAGGCGCGTGAAGCGGCCGACGACATGGAGGTGTTTCGCCGAGTGTTGGAGGCGACGCGGGCCAATCTGAACGTGATGAGGCGACTCCGCGCGATGCGATGGGGAGAGCTGGAGTACAAAGTGCCGGGCGCTGGGGCAGTGGCGGCAGCAGAGCAGGCGGAGAACGGCGATGGGAACAATTAACTCCGCCATGAGCCTGATAGGTGGCGCTCTCGACGCCGACCAGGAAGGGCTGAACGTGGTGGCCAACAATGTGGCCAACGCCAATACGACGGGATATACGGAGGAGAAGCCGGACTGGCAGGAGAATGCGCCGATCACCATTGGGGGAGTGCAGAATGGCGACGGCGTAACGGAAACCGGAGCGACCTCGCAGCGCGACCGGGTGCTGGAGGAGCGGCTCGACCAGCAGCAGCAACTGGCGTCGGCGTCGACCACGCGATTGGCGGCGCTGAATAACATTCAGGCGCTGTTTACGCCGGATTCGGGTTCGTCGAGCGCGACGGCAGGAGATATTGGCAGCGACATCACGAGCTTTTTCGACTCGTTCTCTTCGCTCGAAGCCGATCCGACAGACAATGCGTTGCGCGAGCAGGTGCTAACCTCGGCATCGACGCTCGCAGGGGACATTTCGAGTGCGGCGAACAGCCTGAACACGCAGAGCGCCGCGCTCAACCAGGACGCGGCGGGAATTGCGACTCAGGTCAATAGTCTGACGAGTGCGATTGCGCAGCTCAATCTCCAGATCCAGTCGACCTCGCCGGACGCCGATGCGGGAACGTTGGAGGATCAGCGGCAGCAGGACTTGAGCCAGCTTTCGCAGCTGGTTGGTATCAACCAGGTGACGACGGAGAACAATGGCCTGTCGGTCACAACGACTTCGGGGCAATTGCTGGTTTCAGAAGGGCAGAGCTTCCAGTTGACGACGGGAACGGTGAACGGCGCGACGGATTTCTTTGTCGGCGGAACGGACATCACGTCGGGGCTGGCTTCGGGTGGCGGGCAGCTAGGCGGGTACTTGACTGCGCGGACCCAGGACATTCCCAATGCGCTGAACTCGCTCGACGAACTTGCCTACAACATATCCACTGCGGTGAATGCCAAGAACAATGCGGGCGTTGATCTGAATGGAGCAACAGGAACGGCCGCGAATCCCCTCTACATCTTTAACGAGCCAACGCAAGTCGCTGGCAGCGCGGCGACGATGAAGGTCACGATGACCGATCCGAGCCAGATTGCAGCAGCGAGCGCGGGCAATGAAACCGGCGACAACTCGAATGCGGTGGCGATGGCTGCGCTGGCGAACCAGACCATCGTAAATGGTCAGACACCGATCAATTCCTACTCCAACTTTGTATCGACGCTTGGCTCAACGGTGCTCGAGGTGCAGACGGAGAACACGTCGCAGAACGCATCGGTGACGCAACTGCAGACGCAGAACAATGCGCTGTCAAGTGTGAACTTGAACGACGAGGCGGCAGCGATGTCGACACTCGAAACCAGCTACCAGGCTGCGTCGCAGGTCTTCACTTTGCTGAACACGATCATGGCATCGGCTTTGAATCTGGGCGAACAGACGACGGTGTCGTAAAGGCAGGGAACGAGGGAACAAGGGAACAAGAGAACGAGTAACCAAGAGAGCAAGGAAGCAAGAGAACAGGGCAACAAATTGGAGCAGGTGGGTGCGGGTAGATCCGACGTACATTTCGAACCTTGTGGGCTCGCTGGACGAGACGCAGGCGAACGAGCAGCAGTTGACTGCCGAGCTCTCAAGCGGCGTAAGCATCACGTCACTGAGCCAGAATCCGGTTGGCGCGGGTGAGAATGTCCTGCTGCTGAACCAGATTCAGCAGGACGACTCGTTCACGCAGAGCTCGAATCTCGTGACCGGTCAACTGCAGGTTGCGGATTCGGCATTGGGCAGCGTGGTGAGCCAACTGACGCAGGCGATTTCGCTGGCGACGAGCGCAAACAATGGAACGATGAACGCGAGCGATGTGAAGTCGATCGGCAACCAGATTTCGGGAATTCTGGACGAAGTGCAATCGTTGGCGAATACGAACTACCAGGGGCAATACATTTTTGCCGGCGGTGAGACGGGAGCGGCGCCGTTTTCGACGTCGACGGCAACTTCGCCTGCGGTAACAAGTTACAACGGGGGCCGGACAGTGAATTCCCTTGTGCTGCCGAACGGGCAGAGCATCCAGCTGAATGTGCCGGGCGACCAGATCTTCCTGGGCGGCGGGGCAAACGGCGGGGCGGTCAGCGTATTTGGCGCGCTGAATGCGCTGGTGGCGGATTACTCGAACGGCACGGTGGACACGCAGCAGGCGGTAAGCGATACGGCGGCGCTGAGTTCGGCACTGAATTATGTTTCGCAGCAGCGGGTGACGATTGACAATTCGATGACGCAATTAAGTGCTGCATCGGGTGCGGTGACCAACGAGCAGACTCAATTGACGACAGCGCAGACGAGCCTGATGCAGGCCGATATCCCCACGGTGTCAACGCAACTTTCGCTGGCCGAGACGCAGCAGACGGCGCTTGAAGACGTGATTGCGCAGTTGGATTCGACAGCAAACAGCCTGTTCAGCAAGCTGCAGGTGGGCTGAGGCGGCTCGGTTGACCGCTTTGACCTGGGGCTCTTCCTGGGCCAGTGCAAATGACAGCTCTCGTTACCCGGCTAACAGGCGGCCGAGCAGTTCCGCATTCAAAAGCGGCATGGAACGAAGGCGATATCGCTCGCGACAGCTTATCTACGGCTGGTTGGGGCCGATAGACAGCTATAGGGGCAAGAATTCCTGCGCGTTTGTTGGAACTGTTGGTGGATGTGCGTTCACGGAAAGCCGGGTTGGGGCTTTAAGACGCGGTTGGAAGAATCCGGGGCGGAGATGAAAGAACGAGGGCCGGGCGAGCCACTCAAACGGGAGATGAGATGCGATGAGGCGTCCTGCGCCGCAGGCGGATGTTGCGAAGTTGAAACGCGCGAAGCCGGCATCCTGCTCGCAAACGGGCTCCCGGCCGCGCGCGAATATACCGCATTGGAGGAGGCGTTCAGAGACAGCCAGGCATGGTTGCAAGCGTTATTTGAAGGCGTGGAAACAGGGATTTTCATTATTGATGCGGAGAAGCACAGGCTGATCGATGCCAACTCGGTGGCCGCGGAGATGGTGGGAGTTCCGCGCGAAAAGATCCTTGGAAACTCGTGTCACAAGTTTGTTTGTCCGGCGGAACATGGACGTTGTCCGGTCACAGACCTGGGACAAACGGTGGACAATTCAGAACGCATTCTGCTGACGGCAAAGGGAGAGCGACGGGCCATCATTAAGACCGTGAGGCCCATGGAGGTGTCGGGGCGCACGCTGTTGTTGGAGAGCTTTCTTGACATTACGGACAGAAAGCAGGCCCAGGAGGAGCTGATTCTGAAGACCGCGCTTCTTGAGGCGCAAGCAGAAACCACGATTGATGGAATTCTGGTGGTGGATCGAACCGGGCGGGTGCTGCAGTCGAATCGCCGTTTCGCAGAGATCTTCGGTTTTGCGCCGGAGGATTTTCATTCGGGCGACAGCAGGGTGCTCTTGAACCAGGTCGCGTCGAGGGTGCCGAATGCAGAGGTATTTGTCGAGCGGGTCAGATACCTTTATGCGCACGAGTCGGAGACAGGGCGCGACGAACTGTGCTTAAGCGATGGTCACTGTATCGATCGGTATACGTCGCCCTTGCATGACCCGAGCGGGAAGTATTACGGCCGAGTCTGGTATTTCAGAGACATTTCAGAGGCGAAGCGAGCGGAACAAGCGCTGCGTGAAAGCGAACAGCGTTACCGCGAGCTTTTTGAGAATGCAACCGAGATCATCTTTACGACTGACCTGGAAGGGAATTTCATTTCGCTGAACCGGGCAGGTCAGCGGGTGTTGGGGTATACGGAGACAGAAGCCTCCCAGACGGCCATCTGGCGGATTGTGACGCCGGAGTGCTGGGAAACACTGAAGCGGGACCTGGTTCAGATGCTGGGCGGGGAATCGCAGCTTAGCTCGGAGATTGAACTGACGGCGAAAGACGGACGGCGGGTGAAGCTGGAGGTGAAACCCCGGCTGGTCTGCGACGGCGAGAAACCAATTGAGGTTCAAGCCATTGCGCGGGACATTACGGGGCGTGACGCAGCGGAGGTGGAACTGCGCCAGGCGCAAAAGCTGGAATCGGTGGGACGCCTGGCAGCGGGTATCGCGCATGAGATTAACACGCCAATTCAATACATCGGCGACAATGCCCGGTTTTTGCAGGAGTCATTTGACTCGCTGAAAAAAATGTTCGGCAAATTTGAGGAACTCCACAACGCAGTGGTGTCGGGCGCCGTCAACGATGATTTGCTGCGGGATTTGCAACGCGCGGAAAAGGAATCGGACTGTGAATTTGCTTTGGAAGAGATTCCGCACGCGATTGCCCAGACCATGGAGGGTGTGGACCGGGTGGCCACGATTGTTCACGCAATGAAGGAATTTGCTCATCCACAGCGCAAAGAGATGGTGCTTTCCGATTTGAACAGGGCTTTAATGAACACGCTGACGGTAGCGCGGAATGAGTTGAAGTACGTTGCCGAGGTTGAGACCGAACTTGGGGCTCTGCCGATGGTGGTGTGCAACGTGGGAGAGTTGAATCAGGTGTTTTTGAACCTGCTGGTGAATTCGGCGCACGCAGTTGCAGACGTAATCAAGAGCGGCGAAAAAGGACGTATCACGGTTCGGACGGAGGCCGAGGGCGACAAAGTTCATGTGAGCATTGCGGACACGGGCGCAGGAATTCCCGAGAGCATTCGTAACAAAATCTATGATCCGTTTTTCACGACGAAAGAAGTGGGGCGAGGAACAGGGCAGGGATTGGCCATTGCCCGTTCAGTTGTCGTGGAACGGCACAAAGGAACTCTCACTTTTGAAAGTGCGGTGGGGAAAGGGACGGTGTTTCATATTCGATTACCGGTGTCACCGACATGACCCGGAGGTGAGAGGCAGAAACGACTGGCTGCTCATACGGGCTCGGTGAAACGCAGCGGTGGTTGCTGTTGATATGCTCGATGCAAAGGATCTTTCGTGCTCGAGCCGTTGCGGTTTATCTGGAACGCTACAAGGGGATACAGGCTGACGCCTTGGCGGAGCCCGTATCTGCGCTGGAGGGTGGAAACCTACTCCGGCATGAAGGCCGAGAAGCTGACTGTTAAGAGCATTTTCGGATTCATGTGGTCGACGCGCGAAGAGTTGCTGCGCTTTCTGGTGTGGACGGGACAGATGGAGCGCGAGGCGCGGAAAAAGGGATGACGGAGCTCGATCCACAAGCCAGCCCGCAGATGAACGAAGAGGAAAAGCCGCAGGTGACGCGGAGGCAGTTTGGGCGCACGGCTGCGGCAGCCGGTGCAGCTGCGCTGGTAGGAGCGGCGGGCCTTGCCGAGTGGAGATTGATGGAGCACAACCTGCGGCTGAGGGCTGCAACGCAGCCGGCTGTTACAGGTGAAAACTCGCTCGTGGCGCACGCAGTGAAAAAAGGAATTCTGTGCGGGGCTGCGGTGGTTCCGCATTGGCTGGATGTGCACGGGACGGCACGAGGCCGCTCGCGAGACCCATATACACAGCTGGTGAGCGCACAAACCGGAGTCCTTGTGGACGAGTACACAACGTACTGGAAGTGGCTGCGGCCATCACCGGATCGATTTGATTTTTCGCGCGTGGACCGGATGATGCGGTTTGCGAAGCTGACCGGCAAACGCGTCCGCGGGCATGTTCTGGTTTGGTACTACGCGATGCCGCGCTGGTTTGCGCGCGTGGCGACAAAAGACAATGCGCCGCAGCTTCTGGTCGATCACATTCGGACGGTTGCAGGGCACATGCGCGGGCAGATCGACACATGGGACGTGGTGAATGAAGCGATTGAGCCGGATGATGGACGCCCGGATGGATTGCGCAAGTCACAATGGCTCGACTTGATCGGGCCCGATTATATCGAACTGGCGTTTCGCGCAGCAGCGGAGGCGGATCCGCAAGCAAAGCTGGCGTACAACGAATTCGGCATTGAAACAGACAGGCCGCGCGACGCGCGAAAACGCGACAAGATGTTGGAGCTGCTGCAGCGGCTAAAGACCGGCGGCGTGCCGATCCAGGTTGTCGGCGTGCAAAGCCACTTGCTGGCCATGCTTCCCGAGCCGGGGGTAGGCATTATTGAGTTTATTCGCGAAGTGGGGAAGATGGGGCTCGAGGTGCACATCTCGGAGCTGGATGTGAATTGCATGCACGTGAAGGGCGGAGCGGCGGAGCGCGACGCGGTGGTCGCACGCATGTACAAGAACTACCTCGACCTCGTGGTGCCCGAGCCGAATGTGAAGCAGGTGATTACGTGGGGAATCTCGGACGCGCATACTTGGCTGAAGAGTGCATGGCTGTTCAATGGGGTTGGCCTTCGCCATCCGTGGGCAGGATTGGTGGATGCGCTGCGGCAGCGGCCGCTGCCTTTCGACGAAAACTACCAGCCGACGCAGGCGTTCTGGGCGCTGCGCGGAGCGCTGGATGCAGCGCCGGTGAAGGCGTGAACGGCAATTCAGTTTGGACAACGATTATTTCTGATATTTCCAGTTGCGCTGCTTACCTGCGGCTATCCATTCGACGGCGGTCGCAATGCGCTGGTCGCGTGTCTCTTCGCGTTTGGCGTCGGCGATCCATTCAATGTATTCGCGCTTGCAGCTGGGGCTGGAGGCATTGAAAGCTGCCGCAGCCTTTTTGTTTTGGTTGAGAGCCTTGGTGAACTGGGTCGGAGTTTTGAGCGCAGGCTTGGGAGGTTTGACGACCTTGCTGCGGGCAGCGATGGGGCTGGTGTAATTGCCGCTGTCGACGAAGCCGGCTGCATGACGAACCCACGCGAGAAGCTGCTTTTCTGATGGCAGAGTATCGACGCTGGTGATGCGGCCGAGCGAGCCCATGGCGCCGTCTCTCACTGCACCGGCCTTGCGGAGAACTGCGCCGATCTCCTGACCCCAGAAACCGAAAGCGCAGTGCTCTTTGAATGCCGACATGTTGCAAAGGATGACGCTTTTGTACTCGAAGAAAGGGCGACTCCACTTGATGGTTTCCTCGACGCCCGGGCAGGCAGTATGCACGACTTTACGAATGTGCGTGAGGATGGGCTGCGCGAAGGGCCGCGCTTTCTGAATGTATGCGTCGACTTTGGGGTTGGTGGTTGTTGTGGCCATCAGGGCGACCTCAAGGGAAAGGTGATGAGGGGAAGTGTAGCAAGGAAGAGCGGTGCAAAGAGCAGCAACTTTATGAAAAGCGGAGGGTACGCCTCGAATCCGGCCTGGCACTAAAGGGTCTCGCCTCTGGACCGATAGGTGGATTGGGAGCCTCTATGCCATTGGTCGAATTCAGTACAGAGGATGAAAAACCGGCTCGTTTTGCTGCGCGTATGCCCGTTCTTTCGGCGAGCGACAAGGTGTTTGGCTACAAATTACTGTTTCGCAATGATTTCAACAATTATTTCCCTTCGATTGAAGGCGATGTGGCCAGCCGGGGCGTGATCGATATGTCGAGCCTGATCGGCTTAAGCACGCTTTCAAACAACCTGCCCGCATTTATCGTCACCACGCACGACACATTGGTTGGAGAGTATCTGGCGTTGCTTCCGCCGCAAAAAGTGATTGCGGAGATTCCGGATTCCGTCTCGATGGATTCCGACGTGGCACAGGCGTGCTGGCAACTCAAGGAAAACGGCTACAAGATTGCGTTCAGCAACTTCCGGAGCCCGGATCCACGGGAAGAGTTTGAGGGAATCGCCGACTTTGTCAAAATCGACATCAAAATGCTGCCTTTGAACGATGTTGCCCGATTGACGCGGCGCTTTGGCAAAAGCGGCGTGCAGCTGATCGCCGAAAAAGTGGAAACGCGCGAGGATTTCGAGTTCTGCAAGAGTGTGGGATTCAACTTGTTTGAAGGATATTTCTTCAGGAAGCCGGAGGTGATGCGGGCGCGGGGCGTGCAATCGAATCGCATGGTCTACCTGCGCCTGCTGTCGGCAATCTCTAAGCCGAGCCTGGATTGGAGCCAGCTTGAGGAGATCGTCAAGTCCGATCCAATGATCTATTTTCGCCTGCTCAGATATCTGAACTCGGCGATCTTCGGCTTGCGGAGCGAAGTGAAGACAATCAGCCAGGCACTGACAATTCTGGGAGAGGACGAGATACGGCGTTGGTGCCGGCTGACTGGAATGCTTGAGCTGTCGAAGAACAAGCCGTCCGACCTGGCGCTTGCAGCGCTGGTTCGCGCGCGATTCGCCGAATCGCTCAGCGACACGGCGGGCTCCTCGGGCTCGGACATGTTTCTGGTTGGGCTTTTGTCGCTGATGGATGCGATCCTGGAAATCCCAATGCGAGATGTGCTGGAAGGATTGCCGCTCGATGAAAATGCAAGGGCAGTTCTTCTCGAAAATGAGGGCCCTCTTTCTCCACTCTACGAACTCATGCTTGCAGTTGAGGCCGGCCATTGGCCCAAGATTGTGAACTTATCGTGGGAAATCGGGGTTGACCAGGATTTGGTAGCGCGATCGCAATGGAGCGCAATGGAGTGGGCACATTCCATCGTGTCAGCAGGCTGATGGCGGCCACGCTCGTTGAGCCCTGAGCGGAAGCCATAGTGCGATTCGATATGCTGAATGTCTAAACGGCATGCGATTCTGCGGATTCATGAAATTCAGTTTTGTGTTGATCCTGGTTTTGAGTGCGGGCGGGGTGCGGGCACAGCAATTACCTCCGGCCGAGCCGCCGAAGCCGATGCCAGGCACGCAGCGATTGCCTCCCGCAGAGCCGCCGGCAATGCCGACGGATCAGGGCCAGAACCCGAGTTTGCGAGTGACGACGACCGAAGTTTTGGTACCGACGCTGGTGGAGAAGAAGGGCGGCGGGATTCTCTACGGGTTGAAGCAGGGCGACTTTGTGCTGGAAGACAATGGCGTGCCGCAGAAAATCAGGGTGCAGGAGGAACTGGACACGGCGCCGGTGGCGTTGGTGGTTGCCGTGGAAGAGGGCGGCATGAGCGCGCTGGAGTTCGACAAGCTGGCGAAGCTGGGGCCGCTACTCGATGTCTTTTTGAGCGATCCGCGGAGCCGGGTTGCGCTGGTGGGGTTCGACTCGACGCAGCATTTGATTGAGGACTTTACGCATGAAGGTGAGAAGGTGAATCAGGACCTGGCGCACCTGGAGCCGGGCGATGGCGGCGCGGCGATCCTGGATACGGTGGGGTATTCGGTGTCGCTGCTGCAGGATGAACCAAAGGAGTTTCGCCGCGTGCTGCTTCTGATTAGCGAGGAGCGCGACCACGGCAGCAAGCACAACAAACCGGTCGATCTGATCAAGCTGATCGGCGAGAGCGATGTGCTGGTGCTGAGCGTGAGTTTCTCGCCGTTTGCTGCAGAGCTGGCGCACGATGCAACAGACAACGGCGAGTATCGCACGTTGAATATGGTGGGCGCGCTGGTTGCGGCGCTGCAGGCTTTGAAGAAGAACTTGTCGAAGGAGATTGCGCAGGAGAGCGGCGGTGAGTATGCAACGTTTTTCACCGACAAGAAGTTTGAGGCGCGAGTGGTGAGCGCGGCGCGGGATGCACGAAATAGATATTTGATTACATTCAGCCCTACGGATCCGACGCCGGGGTTACATACGATTAAAGTGCGGACAGCGCAGGATTACGGAGCGCGGATTGTGGCGAGAGCAAATTACTGGGCTGAAGGCAGCGGGCAGTGAACAGGACGCAGTTCGCAGCACGTAGTTCGTAGTGGCTGGCAAGAGTGACGACACAAGATGTCGGACTCAGTGCGTGAACGAAGTCTCGCCCCCACCCCAATAAATGATTATCCGTGAGTCTCAGGCGAGGCGGTAGGGCGCGCGGTAGGGGCGCGAAAGCAGTTCGCTGGCGCCGGGGTCGTTGAGAATTTCTTCCTTTGCTACGTCCCAGTGAATTTTGCGGCCAGTGAGCATTGAAATGAGGCCCAAATGGCCGGGGATCGTCGAGTGGTGCGCGGTTTGGACGGGTGCGATGGTTGGCTTGCGCGAGCGGACGGAGTCGAGGAAATTGCGCCGGTGCTCAGTGGAAACGTAGAGCGGAATTTTGCGCAGGCTGTCTGGAAGGGAATCCATCTTGGCCCACTCGGGATTCGAGCTGTCGAAGCCGCTGCGATCGACCCAGACCCAGCCGTCGGTGCCGATCCACTTCGTACCCATCGCGATGGCCGGGCTGCCGCCGCCAATGGTCATGTGGACGTCGTTCGGGTAGCCTGTGACCTCTTTGCGATAGTTGCACGCGATTGTGTATTTGGTCGCCGTGTTCCAGATCGCGTTGGCGGGCGGGAATTCGCCGAAGCCCTCAACTTCTGAAGGTCCGGTGGAGTCGAAGCCGAGTCCCCAGTGGGCGATGTCGCCGTGGTGGCCGATCCAGTCCATCAGCTGGCCGCCGCCGGTGTTGTAGTTCCAGCGCCAGTTCTGGAAGACACGGACGTCGATGTAAGGCTCCATGCGCGAAGGGCCTATCCAGGTTTCGTAGTCGAGCGTGGGCGGCGGATTAGTGACGGCGAGGTTCCACGCCGGCGTGCCGGGGACGATGGATGCGGGATCAGTATCTTTGCTGGGGAGTGAAGAAAGGCGCGCGAGAAATGCCGGCAGCGTGTGCGGAAAGTCGTGATGGCCGCCGGGCAGGCCGACTTCAACGTGGGTAACGTTTCCGATGAGACCATTGCGGACGATTTCGGCGGCCTTGTGGAAATCGGGAAGGGAACGCTGCCAAGAGCCGGTTTGCCAGATGACATTGTTTTGCTCGACTGCGCGAACGATGGCCTGCTGCTCGCGAATGGTGCGGGCGAGGGGTTTCTCTCCGTAAATGTCTTTCTTGCGGGTCGCGGCCTCGGTGGCGATGATGGCGTGCCATTGATCCGGTACGGCGATCATGACTGCGTCGATATCGGTGCGCGCGAGAAGCTCGCGGTAGTCGTGGTAGGAGGCGCAGTCCTTGTTGCCGTACTTGCTGTTGACGGTGTCGAGCGCCATTTGCAGGCGGTTCTTGTCGATGTCGCAGGCGGCTATGATCTGACAGTCGGAGTAATTGAGAAAGTTCTTGGTATTTTCGGGACCGATCATGCCCCAACCGATGATGCCGATGTTGATGCGGGCGAGGGAGTAACCGCGGGCCGCGCTGAGGCGAGGACTGGACGCTAGAGCGGCGGTAGCTCCCGCGGTGGCGAGAAAACGGCGGCGTGAGATAGACGAGACTGGCGTGATGTTTGAGGTCATTGTTTGTGCCGATTGAAATGCGCGGACAGCATAGCACAGGGGATGAGGCACTGATCGGAGATGAGTGATCGCTGAGTGCTGCCCGGTGGTTGCGCGGTGGGCGAGCTTCACGGCTGGTCATGAGGTCGACGTCGATCCCAAAACCGAGCTGAGATTCTGCGCAGAAGTTTTGGAAGGAATCCGTTTGTGCAAGTGATAGGCGGGAAAGCGGATTTCACCGCTTTTTTCGTGGGATAGCGTGTGGAAAGCTGCGTGTTTTGAGTTGGATTCCGCCTGCGAGAGGGTTCTCTCGCGGGTCGCTGTATGGTAATCTTTCAATAGACACTTAAACGTGGACCTGAGAGAAAAAGAGGAGTAACTGACGCCGTGCTGGCGACTCAAAAGAAAACTGACCTGATAGCCCGCTTCCGAACTCACGAGAAGGACACCGGATCGCCGGAAGTCCAGATCGCAATTCTGAGCGAGCGGATCACCGACTTGACCGAGCACTTCAAGACCCACAAGAAAGATCATGCTTCCCGTCGTGGGTTGTTGATGCTGGTGAGCAAGCGCCGCCGCCTGCTGGATTACCTGAAGACGCACGATAGCGATCGCTACCGCGACGTGATCGGCAAACTCGGTATCCGCAAGTAATCAGAAAGCAAACGTTGACCCGGAAGCATCTAGACCGGACACTGGTCACGGTCTCCACCCGATTCGGAACACCTGACCAAGGCGCGCTCGGCAGCGAAGAACCGCAGCCTAAGAGCGCGCATTGGCGCGTCTGCGCTTCTGCGCGCATGTTCCACACAAGTTTCCCAAGCGAACAATTGAAAAGAGGACAACTATGTCTACCAAGCATGAAGTAGCCGTCGAGCTTGCCGGCGGCAAGCGGCTGGTTTTTGAAACCGGCCGCATGGCAAAGCAAGCCAGTGGCGCCGCACTGGTGACCACGGGCGAGACCGTTGTGCTGGCTACTGCGGTGGCTTCTCCCGACCCCAGAGAAGGCATCGATTTCTTCCCCCTCACGGTGGATTACCGCGAGTACACGTATGCCGGCGGCCGTATTCCCGGCGGCTTTATCAAGCGCGAAGGCCGGCCCAGCGAAAAAGAGATTTTGACCTGCCGCCAGATCGATCGGCCTCTTCGCCCGCTTTTTCCAGATGGATTTCGCAATGAGACGCAGCTGATCGCACTGGTTCTCTCGGCGGACAAGGAGAACGATCCGGACGTGATCGGCATCAACGCGGCGGCTGCGGCGCTGGCGCTCTCGGATATTCCGTTTGGCGCGACGGTCGGCGCAGTGCGCGTGGGGCGCGTGAATGGCGAATTCGTGGTGAATCCGACGTACGCCGAGCGCGCGTTGACGACGGTGAACATCATGGTTGTCGGCCACAAGGACGGCATCGTGATGATCGAGTCGGGCGCCAAGGAAGAGACCGAAGAGGTGATCCTGGCGGCGATCGAGTTTGCCCACGAAGAAATCAAGAAGATCGTCAGCGCGATTGAGGAACTGGTCTCGAAGGCCGGCAAGCCGAAGAGGCAGTTCACGCCGCCTGAGTTCGACGAAGCCTACTACAACGAGCTCAAAGGCAAGATTGGCGACCGGCTGAAGGACGCGCTGGACACCAAGACGCACGGCAAGACGGAGAGCTACGCGCTGATCGACGGGATCAAGAAGGAATTGGCCGCCGAACTGCCTGCTGACGATCCGAATGCGAAGAAGAAGCTCGGGCACTATTACGAGCTGCTGCGCGAGCGGCTGTTCCGCGAGCAGGTGACAAAGGACCGGATCCGGCCCGACCGTCGCGCGTTCGACGAGATCAGGCCGATCACGATCGAGACCGGCGTGCTGCCACGGACACACGGATCGGCGCTGTTTACCCGCGGCGAGACGCAAGCCCTAGTGACGGCAACGCTGGGCACCATGGACGACAGCCAGCGGCTGGAGTCGTATGAGGGTGAGCAGCGGAAGAGCTTCATGCTGCACTATAACTTCCCGCCGTTCAGCGTTGGTGAGACAGGACGTATGACTGGCGTAGGGCGGCGCGAAGTGGGACACGGAGCATTGGCAGAGCGGGCGATTTCCGCCGTTCTTCCGGCAGCTGATGAGTCACCCTACTCGATCCGCATCGTCTCGGACATTCTGGAGTCGAATGGTTCGTCATCGATGGCATCGGTCTGCGGAGCGAGCCTGGCGCTTTTTGACTCGGGAATCAAGTTGAAAGGTGCAGTGGCCGGTGTGGCTATGGGCCTGGTGAAGGAGGGCGACGATTACGCCATCCTGACCGACATTGCAGGCGCTGAAGATCACTACGGCGATATGGACTTCAAGGTTGCAGGCACGCGCAAAGGGATCACGGCGCTGCAGATGGACATCAAGATCGGCGGCCTGACGCGCGAGATTCTGCAAAAAGCGATGGAGCAAGCGCGGCAAGGCCGTTTGTTCCTGCTGGACAAGATGGACGCCGTGCTCGACGGCCCCCGCGTTGAGCGCTCGAAGTACGCGCCGCGCATTGAGACCGTGATGATCCCGACCGACAAGATTCGCGACCTGATTGGCAAGGGTGGCGCGACAATTCGCGGCATCGTGGAGCAGACGGGCGCGAAGATCGACGTGGATGACACCGGCAAGGTGAGCGTGGCGTCGAGCGACGCCGAGGGCCTGAAGAAGGCGCTTGCGATGATCAGCGACCTCACGGCTGTGCCTGAGGTGGGCAAGGTTTATCTCGGCAAAGTGGTGCGGATCGCGGAGTTCGGCGCGTTTGTGGAGATTTTCCCTGGCACGGATGGACTGCTGCACATCTCAGAGATTGCCGAACATCGCGTGAAGGAAGTGAAGGACGAGCTTCGCGAAGGCGACCAGGTGATGGTGAAGGTCCTTGCCCTCGAAGGCAATCGCATCAAGCTCAGCCGGAAGGCGCTAATCCGCGAGCAGAAGGCAAAGCTGGCTCAAACGGCGCCTGCAGAGACGACTGAGGAAACGTTCGAGGAAGCTCCGCCGGCACCGGTGGCACCGCCGGCACCACGGCGGCCGCGCAATGAGTTTGACGAGCGCCAGCCCGCATCGAACCAGAGCACGATTCTGATTGAGGGCGGCGACTTTGACGATGAGCCTGCGGGCGAAATCGACGAGGAGAATGAGCCAAACTTCAATCGCGTGGATGGTGCGCCGGTTGTTCACAGCGGCGCCGGGCAGCACACTGGCGGTGGGCGGCCGCCGCAGGCAGCGGGTGGCCGGCGGAGACGCCGTCGTGGCCGCGGGCCTGGCGGCGGAGGTCGAGGCTGAACGAAGTTGGAATGCGAAAAGACCCGGACGAAATGTCCGGGTCTTTTCGTTGCAACTGGGTTGTACGTCTGAGGCTTTGAGCCAAGCGCGGCGAAGTTACTCCGCCAGGCGCAAACCTGGCTTGGAATCGGGCGGCGGAACTGAGGAGGGTTGGAAGGGACGGTTCAGAGTGCTTCCGTAGCGCGCTTTGGCGGCATTCTTGCCAGCGTACATGCGAAGGTCCGCTGCGATGCAGAGAGATTCAGCATCGGAAGCGTCGTCAGGGAAAACAGCGATTCCTACGCTGGCTCCGACGCGCACGGTGTGTCCGTTCACCTCGAGGGAATTATCGAGAAGTTGAGAGAGAGACTCGCCCACACGAAGTGCGTCGGCGCGGCTCATAGGTTCTTCAAGGAGCACCGAAAACTCATCGCCACCGGTGCGGGCAACGGTGTCTGACCGGCGCACCCGGCCGAGGAATAGGGCGCCGACTCGCTTCAGCAGCTCATCCCCGACATGATGACCGACAGTGTCATTCACTTTCTTGAAATCATCCAGGTCAATAAGCAGCAAAGCGGCGTGCGCACCACTGCGACGAGCGCGCTCCAGCGCATTCGCCAGTCGATCCTGGAATAGGCGCCGATTGGGCAGCCCGGTTAATTCATCGTGGAGCGCGAGGTATTTGTTGTGCTCAATTTGATCCTCAAGCAAGAGTAGGATCATGCCAACCGCAACGACGTATTTGGGCAGGTTCCAGACTTCGCTTTCCACGTGGAAGGTTGGCATCAGGGTGACCATGAACGGCCCAACGACAAAGACGCTTGCCCAGGCGAAGAAACCCGCGATGGTGATGAACGCACCTGTTGTTGCGCGTGGGTAGGCGTACCAGAAATGGACGGCGCAGGTGAGATAGATGGTGAAGAGGAGCCCGTTGATCGCGAGATCTTCACCGTTCGGCCGATGCTGCACGGCCATCAGAAAAGCGGAGAGGATGATGTAGAGACCGACGAGCGCCATGCGAAGCGGATGCGTGAAGCGAGGCAGGGAATAGAGCGCAATGACGAGGGGCATTAAGCCAAAGAGCGCCGCGGTAGCGGTCAGGTCCCATGTGGGCGCGGGGTCGAAAACAAAGATGCCAATATAGAGGGTGCAGGTGACGATCAGCGACAGGAACATCCAGAAGCTCGATGTCTGTTTGCGATAGGGGACCGACGCCCAGGTGAAGAACAAGCCGGCGCATGCAAGAGCGGCCGAGCCAACGAAATTGGCGAGATCACTCCAACGTCCGGGAGCCGGCAGGAAGGCGTAGGCGGTGAAGTGGACCATGATCATCGCCCAACCGAGCTGCCAGAGCCTGGACAGGGAGGTTTGGCCACGTCGGGCCACGGACGCGAAGGCTGAGGTCAAAAGGCCAACAGCCGCCAGATCCGGTAGCTTGCTCCAATCAACCAAGGCACACCTTTTGGCCTGCGTTTTTCTGAGCGCTCGCAATGCCAGTTAGAACTAGGATCAATGATTTCGGAGAAACCGCGATAACGCTTTTGTTGAGTCCGCGGTAACGTTAGTGTACACCGGGGTAATAGCATTTCCGCCTCGGAAAAGTTCCCGTGGTTAGCGTTACGCGGAGCAAGAAAAACGAACATTTCTCCAATCGAATGGACCCCTGTTTCATGTGTAAGTCTTGGATTCTGACAAAATATCTGTGTATTTCTCTCAAAAATTCAAAGAACTTTGGTGAAGGCCTGTGGATCACCGGCTGGCGATGAGCCGCTACGGAAGGTAACCATCGCAGTGCCATGCAATTTGGTTCGTCCAAAGACGTTCAAGTGCTGCCGATGGCATGAAAACAATGAGGCTGCATGGTCCGACAGGCTCAAGGGTTCCGCGGCAGACGAAGGGCGAGTCTTTCTCATTCCCAAATCAGGAATCGAAGCAGCACCGGTCCCTTTCCGGAATCGGGTGCCACTCTTTTCCTGCTTCCAGCTTGAGTTTCCATCCACCCGGCGAGACCTTGGATTTGGGCGCTCATGAGAGCGCACTCACGTTGACGCGATTCGAGGCATGCGGTACGTGAGGAACGGCGGATACCCGCCGCCGAAAGGGTTCCATGAGGATTCTGATCGCAGAAGACGACAAGGCGCTGGGATTGTTTCTGAGCCGTGGGCTGGAAGCAGATGGACACCACATACGGATCGCGTTTGATGGTGCGGCGGCCGTTGAGGCCTTCCAGCGCGAGAGACCCGACCTGACAATTCTGGATTTGAACCTGCCGGTGAAGGATGGCGAGCAGGTGCTGGAGGAGATCCGTCTGTTGGATGCCGAATTGCCTGTGCTGGTGCTGACCGGGCGGCCGGAATTAGAAACGCGCATACGTTGCCTGGATCACGGCGCCGACGACTTGATGACGAAACCATTCAGTCTGCACGAGCTGCGCGCCCGTTGCCGTGTGCTGTTGCGCCGCAAGCGGGAGACGAGACTGCAGCTGCGCGCCGGCGATCTGGAACTGGACCGGCTGGAACATGCTGCGCGTCGCGGCGGCAGGACGATCGAACTGACCAACAAGGAATTTGCGTTGCTCGAGCATTTGCTGCTCAATCGCGGGCAGTGCGTGACGCGGGTGGAGTTGCTGGATTCGGTGTGGAAGATGGAGCCGGCACAGACCACTAACATCGTGGACGTTTATGTGAACTATCTGCGGCGCAAGCTTGGCGATCCGCCGCCGGGGCGGCTCATCTGCACGGTGAGAGGGCAGGGGTACAAAGTGCCGCTGGAGTGCGACGCGAGCAGAGCCGGTTTGATTCATGATTCCGTCGCCGGCCCCACAGTGACGGCAGAGATTGCGCCGAACTAGCGCCGGCTCGCCAAAGTCACAAAAAGAAGACTTCAACATCAAGATTCGAGGGGAGATTCCATGCAGCCATTTGCGGTACCTATTCTTCCTGCTTCTGTTGCAAGCAGCCGGGTCAGGCAGCGAAGTGTATTGCTGGCCAGTGCCGATGGCAGTTTTCGCCAGCGGCTCGCCGAGGTTCTGGGCGGGCTGCGCTGGCAGGTCTATGAAGCCGGAAGCGGCGCGCAGGCGTGGGAAGAGGCTGAGGCGAGAAAGCCGGAGGCCGTGATCGTAGATGAATGGCTGCCAGATCTCGATCGAGCCGAGTTTCTCAGCGAGCTCATGAGCCGGTTTCCTGAGATGGATATCGTCATGACGGATGGAAAGGCCGCGCCTGGAAATGGACGCGGGCCGTATCGCCAGGAACTGCTCTACGCGCTGCGACAGGTTCAGGGAGGCGACGCGGCAAGCTGGAATCTGGCGCCGGTGGAAGCCGACACATTCCGGCCAGACCGGCCGAGCGGATTTCAGACAGGAGGATTGGCCTCGGGTGTGCCGCCAGAACAGCGGACGACAAACGCCACAGTTCTGACCATGCCGGCTCCGGCGAAGACGGCGACAACATTCCACCGATCTGCAGGCGGGCCGGGGAGCGAAAACGGATCGACGGAGCGGTTGCCTGAACTGACGGGAAATGCCGCGTGCATGCTTGAAATCAGCCGGCGAGTGCGTCTGGTAGCGCCGCGGACGACGCCGGTACTGATTGAGGGACCGACTGGATCGGGCAAGGAGCTGGTCGCGGAGGCATTGCACCGGTTGTCGTCGCGTCGTCTTGAGCCCTTTATTGTCATCAATTGCGCGGCAATTCCGGAAGCATTGCTTGAGGCTGAACTGTTCGGTCACACGCGCGGCGCATTTACCGGCGCGGTGCAGGGCCGGGCGGGGCGGATCGAGGCAGCAGATGGAGGGACCCTCTTTCTTGATGAGATTGGCGAGATGCCCCTCGGCTTGCAGTCCAAGCTGTTGCGGTTTGTGGAGTGCGGCGAGATGCAGCGAGTGGGCGACAACGAAATCGTGAAGGTGAATGTGCGGATCATTGCCGCCACGCACCGGCCGTTGGCGCAGCATGCGCAAAGCGGCGCCTTCCGTCCGGACTTGTACTACCGGCTGGCAGTGTTTCTGATTCGCACGCCGTCGCTCGCAGAACATCTTGAAGATTTACCGCTACTGGCCGAGCACTTCCTGGAGAAACTGGGCCAGGAGGCTCCAAGAAAGCGCCTGAACGACGAAGCGCTGGACAAGCTGGCAGCGCACAACTGGCCGGGCAATGTGCGCGAGCTCGAACATGTGCTTGAACGCGGCGTGATTCTCGCCGGAGACAATCCGGTGCTGACTTCGCGCGAGATCGACTTTGGACTCACGGTCAATTGACTCTGGGCTGAGGAACCCGGGATGGGATGAGGAACTGAGGAAGGAGACAGGAAGCAGGCAGCTTGCCGGATCGATCGGCTATTTTCGACGAGCGCACTGCGGGGAGGATTGCGATGGGCATCGAGATCGAAACACAAACGGGAGAACAGATCGCACGGTACCTCGACCTTGCCGCCGCGGAAGCGAAGTTGACGGCGGCCAATATGGCGAACGTGGATACGCCAGGCTACCGCACGGTGGGGATGGATTTTGAAGCGGAGATGCGGGAGGCCGTGAGCGATGTTGACGGCGGGCGCGCGCCACGCAAGGTGCGGGTGGTGGATGTTGATGGGCTGGTGGCGCGGCCGGACGGCAACAACGTCTCGATTGACCGGGAGAGCCTGAACCTGGCGGAGGCGCAGCTGAAATTCAAGACCGGCGTGGCGCTGCTCAAACAGGAGTATCAGCGGGTGATGGATGCAATCCACGCCGATGGCGGAAAGTGAGCCGCGACCGGCGAACTATGGATCGCGCACCGTTGACCGGAATGGCGGCACACGGCTGGCGAAACAGGAGCGCAGGCGATGAACTTGTTTGGGATGATGCAAAGCTCAGGCGAAGCGATGGAAGCGGAGCGGGTTCGCGCGGAAGTGGTGGCCGCCAACATGGCGAACGCGGAGACGACGCGCACCGCGATGGGAGGGCCTTATCACAGGCAAATGGTGGTGTTTGCCGCGGGCTCCGGCGATCCCGATTTTCTGGATTCGATGAGCACGGCCGCGGGAGATGGATCCGGCGGCCTTTCACAGGCTGCAGGATTGCCGCCGCTCCCGCTGCCCGGCGAGGCAAATGCGCCGCCGGGCGTCGAGGTTGCGCAGATTGTCCAGGATCCTTCGCCGCCGCTCAAGCGCTACGATCCCGGACACCCGGATGCAGGACCGGACGGATATGTCGAGTATCCCGACATTAATCCCGTCACAGAGATGGTGGACCTGATGGGGGCCTCTCGTGCCTATGGTCTGAACGGGTCTGCGGTGCAGGCCGAGAAGGGCATGATCGCCTCGGCGCTCGAGATTGCGAAGAGCTAGCGAGCCAGCCGGGGCGGGCTAAACGGACGGGGAAAGGAGAAGGCAAAATGATTCCCGCGGTGAGCACGGTGACTGCAACTTCGGGCGTGGAGTCGACGACCAGCATCGCCTCAGGTCTTCAGCCCAATGCCAATGCCTCGAATGCGGAAGCTCCCTTTGCGGATTTGATGACGGACGCAGTGGGCGAGGCAGACCGGTTGCAGTCGCAGGCGGAGGCGGCTGTGACTGGATTGATGACCGGCAATGGCGTGGATGTGCACCAGGCGATGATCGCAACCGAAAAAGCGAGCATGGCCTTTGAACTGGCGCTGGCCGTGCGCAACAAAGCGGTTCAGGCGTACCAGAGCGTAATAGGGATGCAGTTCTAAGACATCCCGGGGACCATGGCCACAGGAACGCAATTGGAGAAGACCAGCCCGGCGATGCCGGGGAAGCTGCAGCCGGGCGGGAAGTGGGCAGGCCTGTTGGGCATGATGCGGGTGCGCTGGGCCCAGATGGCTGCAGCGCAGCGAGGCTGGGTGGTTGTGGCCACGCTTCTTGTATTGGGTACGGTTGCCGGAGTGGCATGGTACGGAATGCGCACCGACTGGCGAACGCTGTATGTGGATCTCGATCCTGATGACGCGCGGCAGATCGGGCAGACGCTGGCGCAGGCGCAGATTCAGTTTGAGGCGACGCCGGACGGAGCAGGGATTCGTGTTCCGGCCGAGCAACTGGACAAGGCTCGGATCGTGACCGCGGCCAAAGGCGGCGTGAAGAGCGGCCGGCTGGGTTTTGAAATCTTCGATAAGCCGAACTGGGTGGGTTCGGAGTTTGACGAGCAGGTGAACTACCAGCGTGCCCTGGAGGGAGAGCTGGAGCACACGGTGGGGACGCTCTCCGATGTGGAATCGGCGCGCGTGCATCTGGTGCTGCAACACGAATCGCTGTTTCGCGAAGACGAGCGGCCCGCGAAGGCCTCAGTGGTACTCAGATTGCGTCACCGCACGCTGGCCGACGGCGAGCCGGAGGCGATTCGCAATCTGGTGGCGTCGGCAGTGGACGGCCTGACTCCGGACCACGTGGTGCTGGTGGATGCTGCGGGAAACGTGACTCTCGGGCCCAAGACCCCGGATGCAATGCGGCTGGGCGCTGAGCAGGCGCTCGAAGACAAGCTGGTGACGACGCTGGAACCGGTGACGGGGGCGGGAAACGTGCGCGCATCGGTGGCGCTGGACTATGACCCCAAAGCCATGGAGGAGACGGACGAGTCCTACGATCCCGATCAGACGGCAACGCTTTCGATGCAGCGTACGGAGCAGACGACCGGAGAGCAGCCGGTGGCTGCAGGAGTGGCCGGAGCGGCTTCGAATGCGCCGAATACGCAGGCTCTGCCTGTCTATCCGCATCAGACCACGGCGCCGCAGACTGCGAAAAGCGAGTCGAGCACATTTGCTGTGTCGAAGACGCTGAAACATGTGGTGGAGAATGCAGGCGCAGTGCGGCGGCTCACGGCGGCGATTGTGGTCAACGACCGGATGGTGCAGCCGGCAAGTAAAAACCATGCGGCGGTTTGGCAGCCTCGCTCGCCCGACGAGCTGCGCAACCTGACCGCGCTGGCGCAGGCGGCCGTGGGCTTCGATGCCTCACGAGGCGATACCGTGACCGTGGAGGACTTGGCCTTTGACGGCAACCGGGGGGAGCCGCCGGTGGCCGTTCCCGAACGGGTACTGAATGTGGCGGAAGGCTCACCGATGCTGATCAAGTATGCTGCGCTTCTGCTGGGCCTGATGGCGGTGATGCTGTTCGCTGTGCGGCCGGCAGTACGGCAAGTGGGCGCGGCATTGGCCTTGCGCGGTCCTGGAAGAGCGGCAGGCCATGAACTGGCGGGCACCGCCGTCTCGTCCACTGCGCTGAACTCTCCGGCGCCCGCAGAGCTCGATCCGGAGCGCCAGCGCTCGCAGATGATCCACGATCAGGTCACAGAACACCTGAAGCGCGAGCCGACACAAAGTTCGCGGCTGCTGCAGAGCTGGATCCACTCCGACTAGCTGAAGCGCTTGGTGCGTCCTTAAAAAACACGGACCAGACAGAGGGTGGGAAGGCCAGACGGAAGACGGGAAGAGGAACACGGTGGCAGAGCTCGGAAGCGAGAACGGAGCAGCGCGGCGAAGGCACTCGGCCGGTCTCTCGGGGGCGCGAAAAGCTGCAGTGTTGCTCGTTGCGGTGGGGCCTGAGCCGGCCAAAGAGATTTTGCGCACGCTGGCGGAACCCGACGTTCAGCAGATTACCGAGGAGCTGGCCGATCTGCGCGGTGTGACGCCGGAACTTGCCGCAGAGGTGCTGGAAGAGTTCTGGGAGCTGCTGGACACGCAGAACTTCATGGTGCATGGCGGCCTGGACTATGCGAGCCAGGTCTTGGTTGAGGCCTTCGGCAAACAGCGGGCCGACGATCTGCTGGTGCTGATGCGCCGGTCGCAGGAAGCCGCGCAGGGAAACCTGGCGAAGCTGCAGCGCACCGATCCGCAACAGCTGGGCAAGCTTCTGGATTCAGAACACCCGCAGACCATTGCCCTGGTGCTGGCGCACCTCGATCCCAAGCGTGCATCGATGGTGCTGGACAACCTGAGCGAAGAGCACAAGGTGGTGGCGATTCAGCGGCTGGCGGAGATGCGCCAGTTTTCTCCGGAGATGGCGCAGAAGGTGGCATTGATTCTGCATCGCCGGCTGGAAAGTGTGGGCGACACGGCGCGGCGCTGGTACTCCGGCTTCAAGGCAGTGGCCGACTTGCTGAACCGGCTGAATGCCGAAGAGTCGAAGAAGATTCTGGAGACCATTGAGGAGACGCAGCCTGAGCTCGCGCTCAGCATTCGCAACCTGATGTTCACGTTTGAGGATCTG
Organism: uncultured Acidobacteriaceae bacterium; assembly: GCA_963834565.1. Lineage (GTDB taxonomy): Bacteria > Acidobacteriota > Terriglobia > Terriglobales > Acidobacteriaceae > Telmatobacter. The sequence goes on from CAWICF010000002.1 coordinate 437,780, forward strand.
ATCACGGTTCCGCCGGCAACCATTCGGGAAATTGTGGCGGGCGTGGATAAGCGGCAGTTGGCGCTGGCCTTGCGCGGCGCGAACGATGAGTTACGGGCACAGATCTTCAAAGCCATGAGCACGAGGGCTGTCGAGATGCTGAAGGAAGACATGGAAGTGCTGGGACCGGTTCGTTCGCGTGAGGTAGCACAGGCGCAGCAGGAGATTCTGAACCTGGCGCGCCGGCTCGAGGCTGAAGGCAAAGTGATTCTGAAGCTCGAGACCGGCGATGAGATGCTGGCGTAAGTTGGGCGGTTTGAAGAGAGGCCGGGACGTAGGCGGGACCTGGGATGGGAGAACCTGAGCGAGGTATGGAGAGTGCAGTGGCGACTTTCGTCTATCCAGCGTGCTCAGGTGCGCTGCCGCAGCATGCGTGGGATGGCTGGCTCTCAGCGGACGAAGTCGATGGGCGAGACAGGGAATCGTCTGCGGCAGGCAAAGAAAGAATGGGACGCGCCAAGGATCTCGCCGGCGCAGGGAGTCAAAGTGAAGCGAATCTGCGCGCGTATGAAACTGGGCGCACCTCGGGACGCGAGGAGGGCCGAGCCGCGGAGCGCGACGCGCAGATGGCGGCGAGAAGGCAGGAAGAACAACAAATCAAGCAGCAGATGAAAAAGCTGGTTACGGATTTTGCAGCGGAGCGCGACCGGCTATTCCAGGCGGTAGAGCAGGAGGTGGTGAAACTCGCGATAGCGGTCGCGGCGAGGATTCTTCGGCGCGAAGCGCAGATGGATCCGCTGCTGTTGACGGGTGCGGTGCGTGTCGCGCTGGGGCAATTGGCCGGCGCAACCGAGGTGCGACTCATGGTTCCGGCGGCGCAGGTGGAATTGTGGCAGGAGGCGATTGCACTGATTCCGAATCTTGCTGTGAAGCCGGCGGTGATAGCAGGAGATGGGATGCGGCTCGGCGATTGTGTGATTGAGAGCAAGGTGGGAACCGTGGATTTGGGCGTGCGGTCGCAATTGGGCGAGATCGAGCGCGGATTCTTCGATCGCACGAACGTCGCCGGCGAAGCGGCGAAGAGCACATTGCAAGCGGTGCCTAACGAGGTGGCCGAGTGACAGCTCTGCTGGCGCGGTATCTCAGAAGGGTCGAGAAGAGCCAGCCATGGCGCTGGCGCGGCCAGGTGACGGAGTCGATCGGTCAGACGATTGAGTCGGCGGGCCCGCCGGCATCGGTGGGGGAGTGCTGCGAGATCGAAGATCAGGCCGGGGAAAGGCGTAGAGCGGAAGTGATCGGATTCCGCGGATCGCACGTGGTTTCGATGCCTCTGGAGACAACCGAAGGGGTGCGCCTCGGCGATGCAGTGTGGGGACTGGGAACTCGGCCTGAGATCGATGTGGGCCCGGCATGGATGGGACGCGTTGTGGATGCTGAGGGCTTGCCGATTGACGGCAACGGGGCGATGGCGGGCGGAATAACCATGCTGCTGGATGGAGCGGTTCGATCGCCGCTTGCGCGCGCGCCGATTCGCGCGCCGCTGGGAACGGGGATTCGCGCCATCGATGCGCTGTTGACTGTTGGCCGCGGGCAGAGAGTGGGAATCTTTGGCGGCTCGGGTGTAGGCAAAAGCACGCTAATCGGCATGATGACGCGCAACACCGAGGCTGAAGTGACAGTTGTGGGGCTGGTGGGCGAACGGGGGCGCGAGGTGGGCGAGTTCCTGGAAGAGTCGCTAGGCAAAGAGGGCAGGAAACGCGCGGTGGTGATGGTGGCAACATCGGACGAATCGCCGGTGAAGCGAATGCGCGCAGCCCTGGGAGCGACAGCGGTGGCGGAGTCTTTTGCCGCGCAAGGCAGACACGTCCTGCTGGTTCTCGATTCGCTGACCCGGTTTGCCATGGCGGCGCGGGAGATTGGGCTGGCGGCGGGTGAGCCGCCTACGGCAAAAGGATACACGCCCTCGGTATTTACGCGGCTGGCGCGGCTGGTGGAGCGGGCAGGGAACTTTCAAACCGGGTCGATCACGGCGTTTTATACGGTGCTGATGGAGGGCGACGATCAGCAGGATCCCCTGGTGGATGCGGTGCGGTCGCTGTTGGACGGGCACGTGGTGCTGTCGCGCGCCTTGGCGGCAGAGGGTTGGTATCCGCCCATCGAGGTGCTGGATTCGATCAGCCGGCTGATGCCGGCGGTGACAGACGAGCAACATCGGGAGCAGGCCGCGCTGGTTCGCAGACTGATGGCGACATATGCGCGGTCAGAGGACCTGGTGCGGATTGGGGCGTACAAGCCGGGCGCCGATGCGGAGCTGGATCGAGCGTTACGGGCAAGAAGCGCGCTCCGCGGTTTCCTGACGCAGGATGCGCGGGAAGAGGTTCGCTTTGCCGATGGAATCGAGCGGCTGGCCGCTTTGGCTCGCGAGGTGTAAACGATGGCTCGGTCGCGCGCTCTGCGAAGATTCCTGCGCGTTCTTGAACTGGAAGAGGAGCAGCACCGCGCGAGAATGGCGAGTGCGCTCGCCGATCTGCATCATCTGGAAAAACTTCTGACGGCGGCAGAAGATCGCGAACGGGCGGGCCGGCGGCTGATGAACGAGAGTGCGCAAACGGGCAAGGTGGTAGATCGGTTGGCGGGACGGGAGGAATCGCAGCTGGCGCGAAAGCGCGCTGCGCTGTTGAAACCGCAAATTGCCGATGCCGAGGAAGTTGCGCGAGCGCAGCGCGAAAGCTTTCTCGAGAAGCGTGTCGAGCGGCAACAGACGGAGACGGTCATCGAGAAGTCGGAGATTGCAGACGCAATCGAAGCCGGCCGGCGCGGGCAGCGGTCGCTGGACGACTGGTTTCTGCGGCGGGTGCGGTAGGTCGGCAATCTGTAAGTCGGGTCGGCGCGCGAGGGACAGGAGAGCGGAATGGCTGGAGCGGGAGCGGGGTCAGGGCTGGGATTGCGAGTGGTTGGGTGCCTTCGGGCGGGCACAAAAGCAAATCATTGGGATAAGTGAAGAGAATCGGTTCGGCAACCAGGGAACCATCAGATGAAAACTTGTAAGAGACCAGAGACACAACCAGAAAGCGGCCCACTTAAAACTTGAGGAGAAAAGTGAGCGCGCAGGAAAAGGTTCCTGAAATGGGATCGCTCGTACCAATCTTGACATTCTTCTAACCTCTCGAAATCCTCTTTGGCACGTCTGCTGCTCCGATCCATCGCATGACGATTGCATCCGGCCTGGACGTGAATGCGGAGAAAGGCGCAGGGAACCCGAGCAGTGTTGGGGGCACGCCGGTCGGCGGCGCAGGTGATTGGGGAGCTGGCGATTGGGGAGCAGTTGTTCAGGACGCGGGAGTTGGGGGCACAAGAGTTTGGGGTGCACATCATAATCAGGAGTTCGCTTCGGCCGACGGCGCCATTGCGGGTGGGACGAAAACCGTTTCCGGTGAAGGGAATGCGGTTCCCGCGGGAATGAGTTTTCGAGCGCAGTGGGAGACTGTGATCCAGCGCATGAATGTTCAGCGCTCCATGCAGGAAACAGAAGGAGCGTTGCAAGCGCAGCCAAACGCAGTAACTCAAACAAATCGAGCTGCAGAGGCACCGCTGAAAAACCAAAGAGCGAACACAACGGCCCAGGCTGTGCCGACGCCGGCAACGAGCAGCCCGCTGAATTCGAATGCGCCGGATCCAGCTGCATTGACCTCGAAGACGGACCCGGTCAATAAAGATGCGGTCTCCGGCGAAACGATCTTGCCGGATGCCAGTGCATTGGATCGACAGGAGGCCGGGCGGTCGAGCCAAACCCGCCAGGGCGGCGGCGCGGTTCATTCGACCGGTAACGAGCGGCGCGAAAATCTCTCAACCAGGAACGCGACGACCTCTTTGGCGCAAGCGGTGCCGCCTTCGTGGAGTAGTGCAGTGGCCCAGCCGTTCCCTCCAGCTGATCTGCCCCATACGACGCCGACACCGGACTTGCCAGCAAATCCGGAAAACTCGGCTGGACTCACTGCCGCAATGCACTCGCAGCAGACTGCAGTGCCGGACGCGTCTGCCGGTGCGAGGACGGGCCAACCGATTGAAGGAGCGAGCGCAACGGACAATGCCGCAGCATGGTCAAGCGCACAGAAACTTACCGGAACAAATCGCCAGGTAAGCAAAGTGCAAGGCGCGCCGCAGAGCAACGCAAATTTCGCGCCTGCAGAATCTGCGTGGGAAATCGGGGACCTCGACGCGATAAGCGGCAAGAGTGTTTCGTCAAACGTCTTTCCTGGACACTCTGAGCAGGATTCGGCGACGCCGTCTGCGAGTGAACACCTATCCGACGATACTGAAACGGATCGAAGCAATGCGCAGAGTCACAACCCGGAAAATGTAGTCGCACCTGAAATGGAAGGGCCAGCCATTGCGTCGCCCGTTACCGCGGCAGCGAGAGCGGCCGGCAACGGCGAGAACTTCACAAAGACAAGCCCGGATGCGGCGCAAAGCGCACGCGAAAAAGACGCGGGAACGTCGGGTAATTCAGTCGTCCATGTCGTCACGGCACAAGGGGCTGTCGCGACCGCCGACTCTTCCTTGGTAATGCGTGTGGCAGCAGGCGAGCGGGGAGCAGCGAGTGGGCAGGTGGTAAACAGAGAGCCATCCAGTCAAAGTGCAGCGGGCGTGGCGGTGGGCACAAGGACTGGAGATACGTTTGCAGCGCTGGATGCTTCAGGCGGTGTGGGATTACCAAGCTGGATTCATGCCGGACATCAAAGTGCTGAAGCGGGGTTTCAGGATCCGGCGCTGGGATGGGTGGGCGTGCGCGCCGAACTGAGTGGCGGAAATGTGCATGCATCGCTGGTTCCGGGTTCAGCGGAAGCAGCGCAGGCTCTGAGCACACATCTGCCAGGATTAAGCGCGCACTTATCAGAAGAGCGTGTGCCGGTTTCGATGGTGACGATGGCTTCTCCGAAGGAGAGTGGGTTTTCGCTGGACGCCGGGCAAGGTCAGCAACAGAACACACAACAAAACGAGGGGCAAAGCGACGCGGACGCGCCGAACCTGGGTGAGCGCGACAGCCAAACATCGAACTCCAACGGGCCGGCGGGAAGTTCGGCAATAAAAAACGTCGAGACGGGCCCGGCGGTCAGGGTGGGGACACGGGGCACGCACATTTCGGTGATGGCGTAGGGCGGCAGGCTAACCCGCAAGCAATACCGGCGAACGACTCTGTCAAGAACTGAGCAGGTCAGCGAGAGGGAACGGCGAAAGCGGAACGAATTGGGAGGGATGATGGCGACGGGAGTGGCAGGAATTCTGAATCATGCGATGACAGCGGCGCAGGCAACTACGAAAAGCCTGGCCGCGCCGGCGGAAAGCTCTACGACCAGCACGAGCGGCACAAGCGGATCGGATGATTCGAGCGGCGACTCGGCCACAATTTCGGCGAATGATTTTCTGACGCTGCTGGTGACCGAGATGCAGAACCAGGATCCGACAGCGGATACAGACCCGAACGAGTACATCGACCAGTTGGTGCAAGTGAACAGCCTGGAGCAGCTGATCGATATCAACCAGACGTTGAGCACGGCCCTTGGCACCACAGCTGCAACCAAGAGCGGTAGCAGCACAGAGCCGCAAACTGCCAACGCAAGCGGCACCGTTACGAATAGCCCCGCGACCGCAACCACAGCAAGACACAATGTGGGCGCTGGGACGGTGGCGCAAATTGGAAACGCTGCGTCCGGAACCGTGCCAGGGCGGAGCGCGGTGAATCGCGCCCCGGGAAATCTCAGTGTGCCGGGTGTGAATCGAGCAGCGCAGCGCGTAGGGCATGCACTGGGTGGAAGAACGCGGGCGCAGCCGGCCGTGGCAGGCGGCGCCGCGGCTCAAATGTGAAGTTGATTTCTGCCGGAGAACCCGGCGCGGGCAACGGAAGACAACCGCAAGAGGAGAGGCATCATGGCAAGTTTCTTTATTCCGCTGACAGGGCTTGAATCGGATTCGACGGCATTGAACACGATCGCGAACGATCTCTCGAACATGAATACGACGGCTTTCAAAGCGCAGACGACGGACTTTTCCGATCTCTTTTACCAGCAGATCGGATCGACGGGAGACGGCGATCCGATCCAGGTGGGAGCGGGTGTGCAGGTTGCGTCGAACGAAACCGCGTATTCACAGGGCTCGATCAATTCGACAGGCAATTCGACAGATGTGGCGCTGAACGGGAATGGATTTTTTGTGGTCAACAATGGGCAAAGCCTGGAATACACCCGAGCCGGTAATTTTTCGCTGGATTCGAATGGGGATCTGGTAACGGCGAACGGGATGAACGTGATGGGCTACCCGGCAGTGAATGGTGTGGTGAACACAAACGCACCGCTGACAGCAATCAACATCCCTGTTGGCGCCGTGCAGGACCCGAAGGCCACCACAACGATGAGCATGACGGCGAACCTGGACTCGACCACGGCGGCGGGAACGCAGTTTCCAGCGCAACTGACAGTGTATGACTCGCTGGGCGAGCCGCATGTGGCGACCGTGACGTATACGCCAACGGCGAATGCGAACACATGGGATTATTCGGTGGCGCTGCCGGCGGCCGACTTTGCCGGCGGAGTTTCAACGCCGGTGACGGGAACGATGACGTTTGACGCGAACGGCAACCTGACCACGATTGATCCGACGGGCGCGGCTGGACCGGAGACGGTAGGAACGGCGGCAGGCGATGTGCAGTCGGTCGCACTGTCTTTCAACGGGCTCACCGATGCCTCAAACAATCTCGCCATCCAATGGAATCTGCTGGGAGCTTCGGGAACGCCCACGATCAGCCAGGTGGACACAGCCTCAGCTGTTTCGGCAACCACCCAGAATGGTTACGCGAGCGGGCAGTATCAAAGCTTCACCATCGGCAACGATGGAACCGTGACGGTGAGCTATTCGAACGGGCAGCAACAGAACATCGGACAACTCGCACTGGCAAATGTGAGCAATCTTCAGGGGCTTTCGCTGCTGGGCGACGGCGATTATGCCACAACGCGGGCAAGCGGCACGGCTGTAGTGGGCACCTCGGGAACATCGGGGCTGGCGACGATGCAGGACGATGCGCTCGAGGCGTCGAACGTGAATATCTCCACAGAATTCTCGGATCTGATCATTGCGCAGCGAGCGTTTGAGGCCAATGCCAAGTCGGTAACGACCTTCGACACGGTTACGCAGGACACGATCAATATGGTGCACTGACGAAAGACAGCTCTTAGCTATTAGCTTTCAGCCTAAGGGAGGGCGGCTCGAGGGTCGCCCTCGCTATTTTTGACTCGAAATCTCGATGAAGAGTCCAGTTGCTTTGGCGAGCGTTTTGCCTTCGGCATCGGCGATGTTTGCTTCGGCCCAGTGTTTATGTGCGTCGCTGCGCGTGACGCGGCCAACGATGCGGAGCGGCGCTCCACTGGGAACGGGGCGCAAATAGTCGACTTCCATTTTGCGGGTCATGGCGGATTTGCCGAGCGCGCGAACCGACTTGCTCATGGCTTCATCGAGAAGCGTGGCGATGATTCCGCCGTGGAGGTAGCCGGGGTGTCCATCGAAGGTGGCGCTGACGGTGGGAGAGGCGACGACAGAGCCGTCCGGCGCGCGAAAGAATTCGAGGCCAAGGCCGGCGGTGTTAGCAGATCCGCAGCCGAAGCAGCGATTGCTGGCGGCATGGGCGAAGGGCGTTAGATTCTCTGTGGTGTTTGTCATGCCTGCCTCGAAGGTTGAAACGCACCTGAGATTGCAGCGATGAATGTCTCGCGATCGACATTGCCGCCGGTGAGGACGATGCCGACGCGTTTGCCGTCAAGAGCGGATTTCTCTTTGAGAGCGGCAGCGAGAGAAGAGGCCCCGGCGCCTTCGGCGAGGTTGTGCGTGTCCTGGTAGTAGGCGCCCATGGCCTCGGCGATCTCTTCATCGGAGACTTCGACGATGCGGTTTACGTTGGCCCAAATGAGTTCGAGAGCTTGCGGGCTTGGCGTGCGACAGGCCTGTCCGTCGGCGATGAGCGTGCGCGCGGGCGCTTCAACCAGCTTGTGCTCGCGGAAGCTGAGCGCGTAAGCGGGGCAGGCGTCGGAGGTGACCCCAATAATTTCCGCTTGCAGCTTGAGGGCATTGCGAGCTGCGGCAACGCCACAGATGGACGAGCCCATGCCGATCGGGACATAGATGCGATCGAGTGGAGGAGCGGTTTCGAAGAGCTCCAATGCGTAGGTCGCCGTTCCCCGGACGAGTTGTTCGTGGAAGGACTCGACAACGGCGAAACCGCGCTCGACCGCGAAGGCGCGCGCGAACTCGAGTGAAGCCTGGAAATCGTCGCCATGCTGGACGAGTTCGGCGCCCTGGGCGACCATCGCGCGATTCTTTTCGACGCTGTTGCCATGGGGTACGACAATGATTGACTTCAGACCGAGGATCCGAGCGGCCATTGCGACTCCCTGGCCGAAGTTGCCACGCGTAGCGGCCACGACGCCGGTGAGTGAAGGCTGCGCTTGCTTGAGCCAGGTCGCGTACACAATTGCTCCGCGGAGCTTGAATGCACCGACGGGGGTGTGGTTTTCGTGCTTGATCCAGGCCTCGGCGCCGAGGCGCTGGTTGATGAGCGGCCAGGTGTATTGCGGCGTCGGCGGCATGGATCGATAAATCAGGTTCTGCGCTTCGTGAATCTGATCGAGTGAGGGAAGCATCATGAAATCAGGATATCGAATCCTGTGATATTCTCCACACCGTACAGGGAACCAATCACCTCTGAGGAGCCATTGCGATGCGTTTTCACCTTCCCGCCCTCCCGACAGCTTTCCTGGTGTTCGCCACCATTCCCTCCATCGCCGCAGCTCAATCTGCCCATGCCGACATCGTGAACGCCCAAGGAGCCACTATTGGTCATGCGAAATTCTCAACCGTCCCGGATGGCGTGAAGATTTCGGTGACCGTGTCGCAACTTTCCCCTGGTGAGCACGGCATTCACATTCACAACGTCGGTAAATGCGAGGGCCCCGCCTTTGCTACTGCCGGAGGCCATTTCAACCCCACTGGCGCGCACCATGGAATTCACAACGCCCAGGACCCGCATCCCCACCTCGGAGATCTACCGAACCTCATCGTCTCAGAGAAGGGAACCGGCAAACTCACGTTCACTGCGACAGGCGTCACGATAAGCGAAGGTCCACATTCTCTTTTCCACGAGGGCGGTACTGCGCTGGTCATCCATGCCAAGCCGGACGACCTGACCAGCGATCCCTCTGGTAACTCCGGAGACCGCATCGCCTGCGGTGTCGTTGTCCATTAAGCGCCGACCCGGGTTGAGGTCCCGGCTCATCCCGGCCTGCCATACTTAAGAGGGATGGAATTATCAAGACGATTTGCCGCGTGGGCCTGTGTCCTGGGGTTGTCAGCATGCGCTTCGGTGGCTCTAGTAGGCTGTCACGTCGAGCCTGCGCTGACCCCGCAACAAACTGAAGGCAGGCACTTCTATGAAGCAGGCTGCGCGCACTGCCACGAGGAGAACGATCTGCACCTGAAGAAGGTTCCGCCGAATCTGCACGGACTTTTCAACCGCAGCACGTTGCCTGATGGAGAGCCGGCGACTGATGCTGAAGTCGAGCGCGTGGTTCTGACAGGCAAGGGAATGATGCCGTCATTTGCGTATCAGATGACGAAGCCGCAGTTGGAAGCATTAATAGCGTACCTGCACACCGGACTTCGCGATCAGAAACGTCATCTTGATCAATAGTGCGAATAACCCGTTAGAAGGAGGTTCAATATGAAGGTTGGAGTGATTGGATCGGGCACTGTTGGGCAAACATTGGCGGCGGGTTTTGTGAAACACGGCCACGAGGCGATGATCGGAACGCGCGGGCCTGCGAAACTGGCGGATTGGGCGAAGGCGAATCCCAAGGCGAAGATAGGAAGCTTCAGCGAAACGGCGGCATTTGGCGACGTGGTGGTGCTGGCGGTAAAGGGATCGATTGCCGCGGACGCTTTGCGCGCCGCAGGAACGAAAAACCTGGAGGGGAAGCTGGTGATCGACGCGTGTAACCCGATTGCCGAGGCGCCACCGGTCAATGGAGTGCTGCAGTTCTTTACGAAGACAAATGAGTCGCTGATGGAACAGCTTCAAAAGGAGTTTACCGGCGCACATTTCGTGAAGGCATTTAACTCGGTGGGTGCGCCGCGGATGGTGAATCCTGAATATAGCGCGGGAAAGCCGACGATGTTTATCTGCGGCAACGATGAAGGCGCCAAGGCGACCATGAAGAAGATTCTGGACGAGTTTGGATGGGAGACCGCAGACATGGGCAAAGTGGAGGCCGCAAGGGCGATCGAGCCGCTGTGCATGCTGTGGTGCATTTTAGGATTCACGAAAAACGAGTGGACGCACGCGTTCAAGCTGTTGAGGAACTAGGATGGCGGGCTACTGCGATGACAAACCATCTGGGCAATGGTTCCAAATCTGATCCGCGGCTTGTGCGTCTTGCCTTCTGGGCATACTTCCTATGCTCCTGTTGCGGCGGTGTTCTTGCCGCGCAGGTCCAGCAGCCAGCTCCAGCCAATCTTCCCGTCAACAAGGACTACCAGATGCCGCCTTCGGGCGAGGTGTCTGTGCCCGCCGAAGGCGGTCTCATCTTTGAAGCCACCATCAACGGCAAGGGGCCGCTCAAGGCGGGCTTCGATACCGGGTCCGGGGTGAACATCCTATCGGCGAATCTGGCGCGCAAGCTGGGGCTTCAGCTGGATGCACAGCCGGCTGAACTCGGCACTTCAAGCCCCGCAAACGTGCAGGTGCACAAAACGCACGTCGATACGCTCCAGATTGGAGATCTCCTGCTTCGCGATCAGACCTTTTATGTCGTCGACTTTCCGGGTGGTGTCGATGACTCCGGGTTCCTTGTCGGCTATGAACTGCTGCGGCGATTCGCCGTCAGAATCGACTTCGAAAAGCAGCGGCTTGCGTTTTTCGATGGTCCGCGGTTTCACTACACCGGCCCCGGCATAGGAGTGCCTCTTCGAATTGAGGAAAACGCGTTGCTGGTCAAAGCTTCAATCGGAGACGCGACGGGATGGTTTGAGCTCGATTCGGGCAATGACTCGGGCACGATGGTGTTTACACATTTCACCGTGAAGAACAACATGGTGCAAGTGTTAGGGGCGCATTTTCTTGCCTACAACGGACGCGGGTTTGCCGGACCGTCACCGCAAGCCTACCTCGCGCGCGTCAATGCCATGCATATCGGTGATGTTCGCGTCCCCAGCGTCATCGAGCGATTCAGCACCGATCCTTCTGACAAGAGAGAACTCGACGGAAACATCGGGCAGGATATTCTCAGCCATTTCACTGAGGTCTTCGACTGCATGCACGGCCAGGTCTATTTTGAAACAACAAAAGAGTCGGCTCAGCCGGAGGTTTTCAATCGCGCCGGGCTCCTCTTCGATTCCTTTGGTCATGGGCTCGAAGTGATGACCGTCTTGCCCGGCAGCCCAGGCGCGCAGGCCGGAATCAAGACCGGCGACGTGATCGCCGCCATCGACGGCAAAGCGCCAGATGATGAGATGAATCAGCCGGCGTTTCTTCGGCCGTCGGGCACTCATCTCCGGCTAACCGTCAAGCAGGGAACTGAAACGCGCGACGTGACGGTGACACTGAGAGATGTCCTATGACGAAATCTCCTTCGGGAACCGATTACGGAGGGTGGTTGCGAGGCTCAGCGCCAGCGTTTCGATAGAATTCAGATTCCCCGTATACTAAGGAGGCCTATGGCAACCGACAAAACATTTTATTTAGAGACCTTCGGCTGCCAGATGAACGCCCATGACTCCGAAAAGGTGATTGGCACACTGCGCCAGCAAGGGTACCGGCAGGTGGAAACCGAGGAAGACGCCGGGCTGATCCTGTACAACACCTGCTCGATTCGCGACAAGGCCGAGCAAAAGGTCTTTCATCGTCTGAACGACTACAAAAAGCTACACAAGGAAGGGAAGCGCTTTGGCGTCCTGGGCTGCGTGGCACAGCAGGAGGGCGAAAAGATCTTCGACCGGGCGCCGTATGTGTCACTGGTATCGGGCTCGGCTTCGTATCGCAAATTGCCGGAGATGCTAGAGCGTCTGGAGGCGGGCGAGAGCCGAATCACGGGGCTGGACGACCGGCAGACAGATGAAACATTTGAGACCGAGTTCACAGCCAGGCAGAATCCGTACCGCGGCTACATCACGATTATTGAGGGCTGCGACAAGTTCTGCTCGTACTGCGTGGTGCCGTACACGCGCGGCAAGGAGCGAAGCCGGACTTCGACGTCGGTTTTGCATGAAGCGCGGCGGATTGCCGATCTGGGCTACACCGAGATTCAGCTGCTTGGCCAGAATGTGAACAGCTACCGCGATCCGGAAGGGAAGTCGAGTTTCGCAGAGTTGCTGGCGGCAGTTGGCGAGGTACCGGGGATACGGCGGGTGCGGTTCACAACCAGCCACCCGAGGGACTTTACTAAAGATATTGTGGAGGCAATCGACAAGGTTCCAACGCTATGCGACCACGTGCACCTGCCGGTGCAGTCGGGATCGGCGCGCGTTCTTCGGGCGATGGCGCGCGAATATACCCCGGAGTGGTACCTGCAACGGATCAGCTGGATCAAGGCTGCGCGGCGGCAGATTTCGCTTTCGACCGACATCATTGTGGGATTCCCGGGCGAGACGGAAAATGATTTCATCGAGACAATGAATCTGCTGGGCGAAGTGGAGTACGATTGCGTGTTCGCGTTCAAGTATTCGGCGCGGCCGAATACCCCCGCGCTTACGATGATCGATACAGTCCCGGAGGATGACAAGGCGAACCGGCTTCAAGTGTTGCTTGACAGGCAGCGCGAGATTCAAAGGGCGAATTACACAAAGCAGATCGGGGAAGTTCTTGAAGTAATGGTGGAGGGAGTCAATCCTGCGCGCGGCCAGATTGCCGGGCGAAGCAGCCAGAACAAGTCGGTGAATTTCACGTCGCCACAGCCGATTGCGCCGGCGCCGGGAAGTTACCTTAACGTGAAGATTACAGCGGCGTTCCCCAACAGCCTTGTGGGCGAAGGCATCTAAAAGACAGGGAACAAGGGGCAGCGGATTTCGATTCGACGGCGTGGCGGGACCGGAGTAAAAGGGGGGCATATGGACATCGAAGTGCGGATTCGCGGACTGATGATGGACCCTTCCACTAACATGCCGATTGTGGTGTTGAAGGATGTGGGATCGGAAGCAGTGATGCCGATCTGGGTGGGGATCTTCGAGGCCAATGCGATCGCGCTGGAGATTGAAAAGATGACTGCGGCTCGCCCGATGACACACGACCTGACGCGAAACCTTGTGCGGCACCTGAACGGAGAGCTGGAAAAAGTTGTAATTACAGAACTTAAAGACGATACGTTCTATGCGGTTCTATGCTTGAAGCAGGGCGGCGAACCCATCGCCGTGGATGCCAGGCCGTCGGATGCCATTGCGCTTGCGCTAAGGGCAGATTGCCCAATATTCGTCTCCGAAAAGGTGATGGAGACGGCGAAGCTGAATACCACCGGTCCTCCTGAAGGCCCAACCGCAGAACAACTACGCGGGTGGCTCGAGGGACTGAACGACGAGGACCTGGGCCGCTACAAGATGTAGGCCCATTGCCAGCCAAACTTGTGCTGCGCTCCGGATGAAAATGCCGCCCCGCGATCTACAGGGGACTGATGCAGTTGATTAGGCAGGCCTCTCAGGGAAGGGCGTGTCTGGCCGGGAAGCCCTTCGAAGAGCAATCGTTGAAGGCATTGTGCAATGGATTGGAGTAGTTAACAGAATATACGTTATCAGACATAACAACTCTCTAGGCCCAAAGGCCTGTCCAGGCCACGATTTGCTTGTCTGCCTCCATCCTTTCGATAGAATGTGAGCGGCAGCCTCCGAAATGTCGCTCCGCAGCGTGGAAGCGAGTCGGAATCTGCCAATGAGTCTGGTTTCTTCCCTGCATGAAAACTTGGCACGGGCTGGTTGCGTCTATTCGACTGCCCCCCGATCCCACGCAGACGGTGTCTGACGACGAAATCACCGGAGGCTGAATGCGGTTCAAGTCTGTAATTCTGTGCGCACTGATCTTTTCAACTTTGCCATGGGCTTTCGGCCAGCCGGCACGCCGCCTGGCAATCATGAACGCCAACGGCCCGGCGGCCCGCTCAAATGGCGGCATCGCGCTCGTGGAGAGTCAATTGGCGGATAACCTGACGGCGAGGCTGGCCGGCCGGCCCGGAATCACACTGGTAGATCGCGCAAGCATCGACCAGATTATCAAGGAACAGAATTTCCAGAACAGCGACCGCTCTTCACCCGACACTGCGGCTCGGATCGGCAAGCTGCTGGGAGTCGGCCAGATTGTGCTGGTGCAGGTAGTCGACGGCAGCTACACGCAGCACAACGAAACCTCAGGAAGCACGACCCAGACCATCGGTACCGTGGTGCTCCGCGCGAATGCGCGCCTGATCGACGTGGAGACCGCGGTGATTCTCGCCGAGCCCACTTCGTCCTTCCAGGACAGCGTGCAGGTGGCGGAGATATCGAAGTCGCAGGGGTTCGCGTTTGGGCAGGTGCGCGTGCCGCCGAAGACGACGACCAAGGGCGGCGATCCTACGGTGATCCAGCACGATGAATGGGCCAAGGCTGAAGACTCGGTGACAGCCGAGCTCGCGGGCAAGCTGACCGGCGCGTTAAACAATGCCCCGGGACCGGCGGCAGCGTCTGCGCTGGTGGCAGGCATTGCCAACGGGAGCGTATACATCAATGAGGGATTGACTGCGGGAGTCAAGGTGGGCGACAGGTTTCAGGTCACACGCGAGGTCAGCGTGGGACTGACCGATCCCGCCACCGGCAAGCCGATGGTGCAGAAGCAGCGGATCTGTGTGCTGACGATCGCGAATGTGAACGACACCAACTCGTCGGGCAGCTGCGACGGCGGGTTGCCGCAAGCGAAAGACATTGCAGAACCGGTGCACTAGTAGAGCAAGAGGCTCAACGGAGAAATCGAAATGGGGGGACGGCAGAGTTGCGGAATTGGCGATTCGCGCATTCCCTTCTGGTTGTCGCCTGGGCTTTCGCCTTAAGTGCGGGCGTCGCCTCGCGTGCGCAGAATGGGAAGCCGCATCCATCTTTCGAGATTCTTACGCGCCGCATGGACGTGGATGTAGATGGAGCTCCGAATGCCTACGGCCCGCCCGGCAAAGAGACGCTCGACATCCTCTTGGACGCGCATTACCTCAATCGCGCAGACCGGGAAATCGTCGGTTATCTGACTGACGATCGGAATCGGCCAATTCTGCAGGGCCCGAAGGATCCCTTCCCGGGCTATTACATTTCTCAAACGGCCTTCACTGATGATGCGAATCAAAATGAAAGGGATCCACGGCGCTACGTCGACGCCCGCAAGATCAATTATGTTGTGCGGGGTAACGAAGCCAGGCGTCGCGGTATGCGGGTAGGCGATTTCGCGGCGGTCTATTCAAAGCGCACGGGCAGAAGCGTCTTCGCTATCGTCGGGGACACAGGCAATCCCACTGGCGACGAAGGCTCTCTTCATTTATTGCAGGATCTTGGCTATCCGTTTCACGACGGAATCAGCGACTCCGTTGAAAGACCGGAGATCGTCATCCGCTTCTACCCAAACTCCAACCCAAGCCATCACTTCTTCTTCACCCAGGAGGCACTGGACGAAGCCGCTACACATCTTGGCCTGAGCCGGGATTTCTCGGCGACTTCCAAGACGAATCGATAAAGGACAGCGATTGGAAGTGCCGGTGGGTTGAGCTGCATCGGCCATCTCCGCATGACTGAAGTCGAGCCCTTTCAAGACACCATTTGGGCCTAGAAGAACAAGCCAAACGATGCGCCCAGCACAAAGCTGGAGACGACTTGAGCGTTTCGGTCGGCGGCGCGCTCTGCCAGATCCTGCTGGCGCTCCTGATCGTGTTTCTGCTCGTCGGCTCGCGCCGTGTAAATGCTCGCGAGAGTCGGATCCTTTGCTGTTCCCTGCCCGGCCAAGTACATCTCGGCGACTAGACGTTGCGCGCCGTAAACGCCTTGATCGGCGGCCTTGTGCAGCCAGAAAAAAGCCTGCGTATAGTCCTGAGCAATGTCGCCTCGCCCTTGATAGTAGATAAGCCCGACAAGCATCTGAGCGTTGGAGTCGCCTCCCTTCGCATCCGCGATGGAACAGGT
The DNA here is from genome assembly GCA_963834565.1 of uncultured Acidobacteriaceae bacterium. Lineage (GTDB taxonomy): Bacteria > Acidobacteriota > Terriglobia > Terriglobales > Acidobacteriaceae > Telmatobacter. Next base: position 453,971 of record CAWICF010000002.1, read on the forward strand.
GAGGGCGTCATGATCGCGGTGAAACATGAGAGCATACTGGCCGATGCGCATGGCGTCAGCCGGTTCCAGGTTGGCCTGCGGGTCGCAGGTGGTTTGCGGAACGGTTGCGGTCCATGTGCCGGTAGTGTCCCCGGGATGACCAGGCGAACTGTAGATGATGGCTCCCGAGTAATGATCACCGCGCAAAGAACCGGTATAGACCGCAGAAGCGGCGTCTGTTGTGTCGGTGCGGCGGATTCGGATGTAGTCGGAGTCCGCGCGCTCCAAAGTCAGGTTCGCTTTGACGGTGTTACGCGTGAACCACGTGGCCGTTCCCTGGTTCCCATTGAAGATCCACGCCGCGTTGCAGGCGCCGTGATTCTCGCAGACAAGAAGCTCGGATGGAAGCGCGGTTGCAGCGGTAGCTGATGATTGCGGTGCGGCGGGAATCTGAGCAGCAATTTGATCCTGGAGAACCGCCGTGAACGTGCCGCTCGAAGGATAGTCAGGGTGTCCGGACCAGGACCATTGAACGGTTCCTGCAATTTGCGTGCCGTGCACTGTGCCTGAATAGGTCGCGGACAGGCCTGCAGTTGGGCCGTTCTCGTCGACCTGTTGAACGACGATTGAATCGCTGTCGAATTTTTCGATCGTCAGGCGCGATCCCGCCGGATTCGACGGCGATGTCGCGGTCCCGGTGGTTCCATTCAATGTCCACACGATGTCGAGGTGCGCACTTGGTTGGCTGCAGGTATTGCCGGCAGACTCGCAAACCAGGATGCGCGTGACGCCGGATGTTTGCGCGACGAGCCTTGGGGATTGCGAGACCGCGACAAATGCCAAGGCAAGGACGAGCTTACAAGGCAAGGAAATGTGTAGCGAAGAGAGGTTCATGGAGACCTCGCAAGGGAAGATAAAGAACAACCGCTTGCAACCGGCAAAAAGTGCGGTTGAGGTGCCGCTTGATTGAATGCAGTCAGTATAAGCTGCGATCTGCACGACCAAGCGCGGCAAAGCTCTGCCAGCCAGGCAAAGCCTCATTCCAATGGACGATTGAAGCCGAAGAATTGCCGCATCCGTAGAGAGTGGTTTAGCTAATTGCGGATCTCGGAGAGAAATTGCTCGACCTCAGCTTTTTCGGGCGCCGAAAGGCCGAGGAGCGGGGACCTGCAACGGCCGCCATAGAAGCCATTGAAGTCGCAGGCGTGTTTGACGCCGGCGATGCCGAGTTCGACGACGATTCTCTTGTTTGCGCCGGCGATGCGCTTCTGTTTGTCGGCCGCGAGCGCCGGATCGCGCTCCTTCATCGCAAAGTAAATCTCATGGCAGGCCTGCGGCGCGCAGGCTGCGAAGGCGAGGATACCGCCGACGGCTCCGAGCTGCAGCGATTCGAAAAGCACACTGCCCGAGCCGCAGAGGACCTGGAAGCCGACTTCCCTGGTGCGAGTTTTAGGCGGAGCTTGCGGAGGAGCGGTGGCGACGGCTGCACCTCCGGCGAGATCGCTGGCCGGGACGAAGGAGCCGGATAAATCGGCAGGCACGGTCAACATGCGGGTGGTAACGGCCTCGAATACCTGCGTGACGGGCACGGTGCGCTTCGGTGCGCTTTGCGTTGCTTCAACGGTCGAGCGAATGCGATCGACGCTGCCGCTCGAGTCCTTGATGCCGATGATGTTGGGATGCTGGGCGAGTTCGCCGATCATCTCGATGGGAATCTGGTAGGGCACGCACTTGGGAATGTTGTAGAGCAGGACGGGCAGAGGCGAGTGGTCGGCGACGCTTTGGAAATAGTTGAGCATGGCCGGGGCGGGCAGATTGGCAGCGTAGTAGCTGGGCGGGCGGACGAGGACGACGTCGTATCGCAACTCGGCGGCAACTTCGGCGAGAGCGACGGTGCCACGGACAGATTCGCGGCCCACACCGGCTACGAGAACCTTCTCGGGTGCGGACGCTTCAGCGACAGCGCGGAGAACGTCACGGGATTCGGCATCGTCGAGGGTGACGGCTTCTCCGGTGGATCCAAGAGCCACAAGGCCGGAGAGCAGGCTGCGCGAATAATGAGCGACGTTGGCTTCAATCTTGCGGAAGTAGATGCGCTCGTCAGGGTAAAACGGCGTGGTGATTGCGGCGAAGACGCCTTCCATCAGCATGGGGATATTGTACTTGTAGATACGAAAGGTTCCCTGCCCGGATGTCGCCGTTTCGGGGGCCTAAAGGTCATATCATCCCGGGCCGATTTCAGGGGCCTGAAGGCCCCTGCCCCTTCCGGTCACCGGCCGTTGGCGATGTGGAGATGCTGAAGCGCGTAGACAGTGACGTGATGCTTCTGCATGGCGGCGATGCCGTCGGCGGCAGCGTCGGCGGCAGAGATTGTGGTGATCGTGGGAATGCGTTTGAGCACGGCGGCACGACGGATGGCTTTCTCGTCAAAGAGCGTGTCCTGGCCGCGCGGCGTGTTGACGATGAGCTGAATACGATCGCCCTTGATGAAATCGACGGCGTTGGGTCGGCCTTCTTCCACTTTGAAAACACGTTCGACCGCGAGGCCGGCGCCTTCGAGTACGAGGGCTGTGCCTTCGGTGGCGACAATTTTGAATCCGAGCTCAACATAGCGGCGAGCGAGCGGAATAGCGGCCTGCTTGTCTGGATCGTTGACGCTGAAGAAGACTGTGCCGGTGGTCGGCAGCACCTGGCCGGCGGAAAGTTGCGCCTTGGCGAACGCTTCGCCGAAGCTGCCGGCGACGCCCATCACTTCGCCGGTAGACTTCATCTCAGGACCAAGAAGCGTGTCGACGCCGGCGAATTTTGACCACGGAAATACCGGCGATTTGACGTAGTAATGCGAGCCGGTACCGAGGTCTTTGCCGCTGGCGACTTGATCGGGCAGCAATTCGCGAAGGGCGCGGCCCGTCATCAGGCGCGCTGCAATCTTAGCGAGCGGCACGCCGGTGGCCTTGGAAACATACGGCACAGTGCGCGAAGCGCGCGGATTCACTTCGATGACATAGACATTGTCTTTGCCCTGCGCGTCGCGCTGGATGGCGAACTGCAGATTGACTAGACCGACGACTTTGAGAGCCAAGGCGAGTTTGCGCGTGTAAGTGCGGAGGGTTTCAAGCGTGGACTCGGCGATGTTCACCGCGGGCAACACGCAGGAGGAGTCGCCGGAGTGGATGCCGGCTTCTTCAATGTGCTGCATGATGCCGGCGATGACGACGTCTTTCGAGTCGCAGAGCGCGTCGACATCGACCTCGACGGCGTTCTCCAGGAAGTGATCGACAAGAACCGGGCGCTCCTGGGAATATTCAACGGCCTGGCGCATGTAGCGTGTGACGGAGTCGGCATCGTACGCGATGACCATGGCTCGGCCGCCGAGAACGTAGCTGGGACGCACCAGGACGGGATAGCCGATCCCTTCGCCGATGGCGAGGGCCTGCTCGACGCTGGTTGCCGTGCCGCCGCGGGGCTGAGGAATCTTGAGATCTTCGAGCAGCTTGCCGAATCGCTTGCGATCTTCGGCAAGGTCAATGGATTCGGGCGATGTGCCGACAATGGGAACTCCCGCGGCGCGCAGACGCTGCGCGAGGTTGAGCGGAGTCTGCCCGCCGAACTGGACGATCATACCGATCTTTGCGCCGGATTGAGCCTCGTGATGATAGATGGCGAGAACATCTTCAAGAACGAGCGGCTCAAAGTAAAGACGGTCGCTGGTGTCGTAGTCGGTGGAGACCGTTTCAGGGTTGCAGTTGACCATGATGGTCTCGTAGCCGTCCTCTTTGAGCGCGAAGGCGGCGTGGCAGCAGCAGTAGTCGAACTCGATGCCCTGGCCGATGCGATTGGGACCCGAGCCGAGGATGATGATCTTCGGCGTCTTTGTCGACGGCGCTTCGTCCTCTTCCTCATACGTGGAGTAGAGGTAGGGCGTCATGGATTCAAACTCGGCGGCGCAAGTGTCAACGAGCTTGAAGACAGGACGAATGCCGTGACCTTCACGCAGTTCCCGCACCTGCTTGATGCCTTCGTGGCCTGGTAAGCTCCATTCGGTGGCGATGCGCTCATCGCTGAGGCCGAGGCGCTTGAGGCGGCGCACTTCTTCGGCTGAGATTCTATCCGGGCTGGTTTGAGCGATGGTCTGCTGCGCTAGCGTGATTTCGCGAATCTGGTGCAGGAACCACGGATCCATTTTCGTAAGCCGCGCGACTTCGCGGACGCTCAGGCCGCGCTCGAATGCGTAGCGGATGTAGCCGAGTCGCTCGGGCCGTGGTGTGACGAGCATCTGCGTCAGGCGGCGCGGGTCGAGGATTTCTGCGCCTGTTTTCTTTCCGGTCTCGAGCGAGCGCCAGGCCTTCATCAGCGATTCTTTAAAGGTGCGACCGATGGCCATCACTTCACCGACCGATTTCATCTGCGGGCCGAGGGTGTCGTCGGCACCGGGAAATTTCTCGAACTGCCACTTGGGAATCTTGACGACAACGTAGTCAATGGTTGGCTCGAAGCAGGCAGGCGTTTTGCGCGTAATGTCGTTGGGAATTTCATCGAGCGTATATCCGACCGCGAGCTTAGCGGCAATCTTTGCGATGGGGAAGCCGGTAGCCTTGGACGCGAGTGCCGAGGAGCGCGAGACGCGCGGATTCATCTCAATGATGGTCATGCGGCCATCTTGCGGATTGACGGCAAACTGCACGTTGGAACCGCCGGTTTCGACGCCGATCTCGCGCATCACAGCGATGGCCGCGTCGCGCATCCTCTGGTATTCGCGGTCGGTGAGGGTTTGTGCAGGGGCGACTGTGATGGAGTCGCCGGTGTGCACCCCCATGGGATCGAAATTCTCAATTGAACAAATGATGATGACGTTGTCGGCGAGGTCGCGCATCACCTCGAGTTCGTATTCCTTCCATCCGAGAACGCTCTCTTCGAGCAGGCACTCATGGACCGGCGAAAGATCGAGACCGCGGGAGAGCACTTCCATCAACTCTTCGCGATTCCAGGCGATGCCGCCGCCGGTGCCGCCAAGGGTGAAGCTGGGACGGATCAGGACCGGAAAGCCGAGCTTGGTGGCGAAGTCGAGACCATCGCGAAGATTGTTGACAAGCGCGGAACGCGGGACCTCGAGGCCGATGCGGATCATCGCGTCCTTGAAGAGCAGACGGTCTTCGGCCTTCTTGATGGCTTCGAGCTTGGCTCCGATCAGCTCGACGTTGTAACGTTCGAGGACGCCCGCGTCGGCGAGATCGACGGCAAGATTGAGGGCCGTTTGGCCGCCGACCGTGGGCAAAACCGCGAATTTGCCGGCCCCCTGCGGGGGCGCAGACTTTTGGAGTAATTCCGTTTCTATCCGAATAATCTCTTCGACGTACTCGCGGGTAAGAGGCTCGATGTAGGTGCGGTCCGCCAGCTCGGGGTCGGTCATGATGGTGGCAGGGTTCGAGTTCACGAGCACGACTTCGTAGCCCTCCTGCTTGAGGGCTTTGCAGGCCTGGGTGCCTGAATAGTCGAATTCGGCGGACTGGCCGATGACGATGGGGCCGGAGCCGATTACGAGGATCTTCTGAATGTCATTTCTGCGTGGCATTTTCTTGATGCGTTCCTATTGGTAGTGTCCAGTATTTCGGCGGATGGCGTAGTTGAATTGACCCTTGCTCGTGAAGACAGAGGCACAATCGTCGGAACACGCCCCGGGTCCGGCGATGATGTAGAGAGTCTGGCTGTGCAGGTACGTGAGGGCCTCTAGGCCGACAATCACCTCTCTGCCAACCGTCGAATACCCCTTCATGTGCAGGTGGAGCCAATAGCGGCCTGAAACGTGCTTGATCTCAAACCTTCCGGCGTTGTTCGTCTGTGTCGAGTAGATGACTTTGTCATCTTGGTCGAGAGTCACCGCCGCGCCAGGAATCGGATTGCCCTTCTCATCCACAAAAAATCCGCGGAGATGCGCTAGATGGTATGGCTTGGGAGCCTCGATCTGCGCCTGTGCGGCCATAGCCGATGCTATTAGCAGCGAGAGAGCCAGAATGTTATTTCTGCGTGACATAAGAATTGCAGATCAAAAACGTGGTTGAATATCCAAAAAATAGCGGAGCCAAAAGCCCCGCTGCTTGTGAATGTCGATTCTGCTGCCTGGTGCGAGACTCATCCCTTCCACTCCTCCATCATCTGACGGAAGTCGCGGAAGAGATAGTGCGAGTCGTGGGGGCCCGGTGCGGCTTCGGGGTGGTATTGGACGCTGAAGAGCGGTAGCGTCTTGTGCCGCAACCCTTCCAGAGTCTGATCGTTAAGGTCAACATGAGTGAGCTCGACCTCGTTGGCGTTGATGGAGTCGGGATCGACGGCGAAGTTGTGGTTGTGAGCAGTGATCTCCACTTTGCCGGTGGCGTTGTTGCGGACCGGATGGTTTCCACCATGATGGCCAAATTTGAGTTTGTAGGTGCGGCCGCCGAGCGCCAAGCCGCAAAGCTGATGTCCGAGGCAGATGCCGAAGACCGGGACGCGGCCCATCAGGCTGCGGATGGCACGAACTGCGTAGTCTACCGGTTCTGGGTCGCCGGGCCCGTTGGAGAGGAAGACTCCGTCGGGCTTGAGGGCCAGGACCTCGTCGGCAGTGGTTTGGGCCGGAACGACGGTCACGCGGCAGTCCTCACGCGTCAACATGCGTAAAATATTTTGTTTAATGCCAAAATCATAAGCTATTACATTGAATTGCTTCTGTAATGGTGTGGCTTTAATTGGATTAGAAAGAAGTGGATCGCCCATTTGACTGCGAGGATCCTGGGCGTCAAATTCGTAAGGCGTCTTGGTGGAGACGACCCGTGCCAGGTCGGTCCCATCCATCTTTCTGATATTGCGAGCCTTATGGACGAGGACATCCGGATTCGACTCGGTGGTGGAGATCACGCCGCGCATGACGCCAAAAGTACGTAGATGGCGGACCAGGGCGCGAGTGTCGATTTCAGCTAGGACAGGGACGGCATAGCGCTCCATATACTCGTCGGTGACCTGCTCCGAGCGCCAGTTGGAGCTTATCGCAGAGAACTCGCGGACGATCAGACCCTCGATAAAGGGCCTCGCGGCCTCGTTGTCGGCGTGGTTTGTCCCGTAATTGCCGATTTGGGGATTTGTGAGAACGACTATCTGACCGGCATAGGAGGGATCGGTGGCGATTTCCTGATAGCCGGTAAGAGATGTATTAAAAACTACTTCGCCCTGGCATTCACCCGGGTGTCCGTGGCCTTGCCCGCGGAAGATGCGCCCGTCTTCGAGCGCTAGGATCGCCTGCATCGCCTCTCCGAGGAGTGGATTCAATCGATTCTAGCAGGTTCGGCAGTGGAATTCCGGGCAGTATACTGTGTGCAATTCATTGCAGATCGGCAAAGCCGCGATACGGTGCAGCACCACGAGGGCCCAAGGGGTAGATTTGCAGGGGCTTTAGTGTTTCAAACAGGCTTGAAAGCTTTGAATTCGCCGCTCGATAGGCGATGAGCGGTAAACGGCGGCGAGTTTGGATTTCTGAGAGGTTTGCGATTTCTCTGTTGAAGCGGGCTCAACTGCGATTGAAAAGTGCTCCTGCCCTGGCGAACAGGCTCCTGCTGAGCTGGTGGTGTCCGAACGACTTAAATCGGCTCGCGATGCTCTTCGGCACCGATAAATGGGGCAGCCATTGGTACACGCAGCACTACGACCGCTATTTCCGATCCATCCGGAGGAAGCGATTGAATTTGCTGGAGATCGGGGTGGGAGGGTACGATTCTCCGACTCGTGGCGGCCGCTCGCTGCGCATGTGGAAAGCCTATTTTCCCAAGGGTCGAATCGTTGGAATCGATATCCATGACAAGACGGCATTGTGTGAATCGCGCATCGACATCCGGCAGTGCGACCAGACGGATGCCGAGGCCCTGAAGAAGCTATCCGTCGAATATGGCGGATTTGACATCGTCATCGATGATGGCAGCCATGTCAACGAGCATGTAATCGGCACATTCGAAGTGCTTTTCCCACTGTTGCGGCCAGGAGGCTTCTATTGCGTGGAAGACACGCAAACGGCGTGCTGGCCGACGTGGGGTGGGGGCGTCAATGCGCCAAATAGCTCAATCAGCTACTTTAAAAAGCTGGTGGACGGGCTAAACCACGCGGAATACCCTATTTTGGGCTATCAACCCACCTTTTTTGACCAAAATATCGTGGAAGTGGCCTTTTTTCACAATCTTGTGGTTATTTGCAAGGGGCGAAACGATGAGCCAAGCAATTCGCCCGAGCTGATCCAGAAGGAACTGGAGGAACTACGATCCGAACCTGATGCGAAAACGTAACCCGCCCAGAGTATTTTCAATAATTCATGTAGTTTGTTATATCTATTTCGATATTGATGAAGTATTAGTTTAGATCGTCTATTGTAAGATCATAAATTAATTTGTCTTACTTGATGTTCTTAAGTTAAAGAATGATAAGTCTTTCAAATGAGCAACTTATAAAGATTGTTCCATCAATAATATGCAGTTGTTGTAATAAGTATATGAATAAATTGATGTTTTATCCTTGATGATCGATTTGGGACCTCAGTGCACGACGCCCAGGTCACGCGCAGGCCAATAAACGAAAACTGCTTTGCCGTAAATGAGATCCCGGTCCACCGAGCCAAAGTCGCGGCTGTCACTGGAGATGGAGCGATGGTCGCCCATCATGAAGTAGCTGTCGGCAGGAATGACCAGCTCGGGCATGGACCGGTTGTCGCGATATTCAAGGGGAACATAGGGCTCGCGGAGCGGCTTGCCATTCAAAATGACCCGGCCGTGTTCAATGCGGAGATGATCGCCGGGTAGCCCAATCACGCGCTTAATGTAGCTTTTCTCAGGGTCGCGGGGGTAGCGAAAGACCACAACATCGCCGTGCTCAATGGCCGAAAAATGATAGACAAACTTGTTAATAAAGAGCCGGTCGCTGTCTTCGAGGCGTGGAAGCATGCTGGTGCCTTCAACTCGAACCGGCTGATAGAGAAACGTAATGATGAGGACGGACGCGAAAGCGGAGATAAGAAGGTCGCGAAACCAAAGAACGACGCCTGAAGTCCTGCGTGGAGCGTGGGTCTCCGAACTCACAGCAGCCTGCTGAGCATCCGCGGCCGCAGGGCCGGGCTGCCCTGGTGAAACGTCGCGACTGGTCGGACCAGTTTCCATCTGAAAAATAGATTACTCGCAAATCGAAATTGGTGCTTCAACAACGGAAGAATCAGCACCAGCGCAATCATATGACTCGCAAGTGGGAGTTAACGGGGCATGCCATGCCCAAGTAGTAATGCTGCTTTCGATGGATTGTTGAGGAAGGTATCTAGTTGTTCAATGGACTGGAAGTTACTCAATTCCACCGGAGGAAGCGCACTACCTCCAGGGTGTTTTGGGAATCCATCGGCTCTACTTGCAATTGAGTTGAAACATAGCTTCGAATTTCGCCGGTAAGTGAGTTGTTCGATCGCTGCAAGGCAAGAGTTCCTCCCCACGCACCAGAAAAGATTCGATGGGGAAGCTGAGATTCGAAGCATTGATCCGTTTTCCTTCTGTTCTGGATTCAAGCATTCCCGACCCGCCTTGGTTGCGCAAAGACTATGACGACGCAAACCGAATCTCCCGAAGTTGTTGCCACGCAACGGAAGCGGCCAAATCGTGGAAGACGCTCCACGACGGGCTTTCGCATCACCTTACCGTTGGTTTACGCAGGAATGGGTGTGGCGCTGGGAACCCTGACGGGGATGACCATGGCGTTGATCACCGTGCCGGTGGACGCTTCGGTGGTGACCGATGCAGCTCCTTCAAGTGCAGTCGTCGCAAGTACGAACAACAGTCAGGTGGTCGTAACAGCACCAGCAAAGGACGCCCCACAGCCTGCCGTAGTGCGCGTTGCGGAGGATGTGAAGAGCACCAGCGAGAACGCAACTGCGTCAGCGGTAAGCAACAGCCCCGCGGACGCCCCAACAACGAATAACCAAGAGAAGGCAATTCCCTCCCCCAAACTCCAAAACACCCCCAGCAAAGCTCCAGCAGCCGAGGCAAACCCAAATACCCAAGTCCTTCCCGCAGAGTCGCTTCCGAGAAGGCATGTCGCTCACCCAGTGATCATGCCCGTGCGGACCGTAATGGCGAGTACCCCAGAGGTGGTCGAGGTATCGCTGGACAACGAACAGCTTTCAATGGTCGACGAGGTTAAGGCCCCCACTTTCTATAGCGAGGGCGACCTTACAGTCGCCGACTACAACCCGACCGCGGGAACCATCGAAACCAGCGACGGCAGAACGTTCGTATTGGGAACGACCGTAAGTGCCAGCAGCGCGACATCGTGGGACGATTATCGCTCGAGTGTTCACTATCGATGCGATCAGGAAGGCAGTTGCATGTTGATGAGAGCGGGAGCGGTGGCGCCAAACGCAAAACTTATCTAGGTGGGAAAGAGGATGGACAGAGGCGCCGGCGACGAGCCGGCGCTTTTTGTTGTTATTCGCAGCCGAGACTGCCGGGCGGGCAGAAGACCCGGACGGGCTTCTTGACGGGCCTGGGCTGATCGGCGGCAGGAACTAGCGAGGATGCGGTCCCCGGATCTCCCACGCCAGCCAGGTTCGCCTCTTCAAGGATCAGCGGGCGCTGCAGAACCATTTCAATCTGCGTGCCGCGCGGGATATCGACATCGGCATTCTTCGTGAAGAGAGAGACGATCCCGACTGCCGCTGCGCCCGCCGCTAAGCCTGTGAGTCCGCCCTCAATTGGGTGACCTGAGACGGCCCCGCCAATGGTTCCGGCGCCTGCTCCGACTGGAATGGCAATTTTGGCCGTTTCTCCAGCATTTCGCCCCTTATTGCCGTTTTGCTGGATCGTTCCCTCTCCGTTTTTCTGCACTGTCTGGTTTTTCGCACCGGGCAGGCTGTCGACCATGCCGGGAATCTCAACCACTGAGCCGTTAGGAAAGATGATGGAGGTGAAATGCATGTCGAGCTGCGCCTTGGTCGCACGGCCGCCGCGAACGACGTGATCCACAACACCCTGGACGTAGACGCCGTTAGGGATCATGACGCGATTGCCGACCACAACCGGAAACGTCGAGGATAAGTAGACCCCATCGCCGGGCTGGGCGCTCTTGGTGTTGATCGCGCTTCGAAGCTCGAGCAGGACTTTTGTGCCGGCGGGAACTGTGTAGGTCTTCCTCTCGACCGTGGTTTGGTCGGAAGCTGATGGTTCCTGAGGTTGCGCCTGTGCCGGGACGGGCACATTGATGGTGGGCTTCTGATCGGAGGGCGACGACGCGGCGGGTTGGGCTGGAACGGCCGGGGCCTGCGCGGCACAGGAGAGAGCGGATGCGGCGACGAGTTCGGCAAAGATAAGTGCGATCAACCAGCCTCGTGGCAGAGACATGTGCACCCTCCCGGTCTCAATCGAATAGACGGTGTATTCGCACCCAAGGATAGCTCGAATCGAACTTGTGCACACGCGAAAAGTGGGGAATGGGACTGCCGGTCGCCGGATCGCGCTACCATCGAGAAAAGCGATGAAATCTGAGACCAGCCCGCTGGTTCCGGGTCTTGACCGAACATCCGGACAGTTTCGAGCCGCTTACCAGGTTCTGGACCAGGCAATCGCGACGCGGGCATTCCCTGGCTGCGCGTTTGGCGTTCTGGCAGGAGACAGCGTTGTTCTCCAGGATGCGCGCGGACGATTCACTTATGAGGACAACGCAGCTGCGGTCGCTGCCGAGACGGTGTTTGACGTGGCAAGCCTCACCAAGGTGGCGGCTACCACGGCTGCAGCCATGCTGCTCTATCAGCGTGGAAAGATTGACTTGGAAACGCCCGTAGGCGAATTTCTGCCTGGGTTCGTAGTGGGGCGCGGACGGGAAGATTTGGCGCGCCGGGTTACGCTGCGGAACTTATTGGCGCACAACTCAGGCTTGCCGGGCTATGTGGAGTTCTTCAGAACGGCGACGACGCCCGCTTCCCTCTTCCGCGCCTGCCTGCAGTTGCCGCTTGAGGCCTCACCAGGTGCGCGGGCCGAGTATTCCGACCCAGGGTTCATTTTGCTGGGAAAAGCGTTGACTGTACTGGTGCGGGAACCGCTGCCGGTATGGGTGAAACGCGAAGTGTATGAACCGTTGGGAATGGGTTCAACGGGATTTTGCCCGCCTCGGACGGCATGGAACTCGATTCCGCCGACTGAGGAGGACGCAACCTTCAGGCACCGTCGCATTCAGGGCGAAGTGCAGGATGAGAATGCGTCGGTCTTGAAAGGCGTGGCAGGTCACGCTGGCCTCTTCACGAATGTGCCGGACCTGCTGCGCTTCGCGCGGGAGATTCTGCATGCCGGAACATCGGCTTCGAGCCCATTCGAACGCAAGACGGTGGAGTTCTTTGCGCAAAGGCAGGAACCGGCCGGAAGCACCCGCGCAATCGGGTGGGATACACCTTCGGAGAATTCTTCGTCAGGAAAGCACTTCGCGCCGCATTCAATCGGACACCTCGGCTACAGCGGGTGTTCGTTATGGATTGACCTTGAGGCGCGCGTCGCAGTGGTGCTGCTGACAAACCGGACATGGCCTGACAGATCGAGCCAGCTGATCAAGACCGTGAGGCCGGCCTTTCATGACGCTGTCCGCGAAGCGCTGTAGAGCGGTTTGCCGGTAGAGCGATTTAGTTCAATGGCCGGCGCGTGCCGAAAGATTTGCCGGCGAACTGGCGAACTTCGCGGTGCGAAGAGTAAACATTTTCATGGATTCGGGTTGAAAACCCGGCATACAGCGGGCTTCCACGAAAGAGGTATTTGCCCTGCCAATTTCGGACTCAAGCTACCCAAAATTTGTAGGGCCTTGCTCGAAATTGAGGCTACAATTAGTGTTGGGGAGCCATGTAATGCTAACCAGCACAACGTTGCAGGACCCGGCCGGCACGCACACAAATAACAACAATAATCATCACAGCGACCAGGTTGACCTGCTTCAGCAACTGACGACAGAGAGCCAGAACGAAGCCTCACAGGGGCTAGATACCAAATCCGCAATCGAGATTGCTCGCATCATCAACCATGAGGATGCGAAGGTTGCGGGAGCGGTGAAAAAAGCCCTTCCAGAAATTGCCCAGGTGATCGACCAGGTGGCAAGATGCTTACGCGATGGCGGCCGGCTGATTTATATCGGAGCCGGTTCCAGCGGACGAATCGCAGCGCTCGACGCTTCGGAGTGCCCACCTACCTACTCGACAGCTCCCGGACAAGTGCAGTACATCATGGCCGGCGGGCCGAAGGCGCTGGCATCCGCTGTCGAAGTGAACGAAGATTCCGAAGAGCTCGGGCAGCGCGACATTGCGCGACGCCGCCCAACACGCAAAGACATTGTGGTGGGAGTATCGGCTTCGGGCCGCACTCCCTATGTAGTGGCGGCTGTCGCTTATGCCCGCGCCCGCGGAGCGCATACCGCAGCGGTGACCTGCAACATGGGAGCTCCGTTGGCCGACGCCGCTGACATCACTATTGTGGCTGACGTGGGGCCGGAGGTCGTCTCCGGCTCGACGCGCATGAAGGCCGGCAGCGCTCAAAAAATGATCCTGAACATGATCACCACGGGCGCGATGACGCGGCTGGGTTATGTGTACGAAAACCTCATGGTGAACGTACACATGCAGAACTCGAAGCTGGTGGAGCGAGGCATCCGAATTCTGATGTGCGCGTGCAATATCGATCGCGCAAGGGCCGTGGACACGATTAAGAGCGCAGGCCGCAGCGTACCGGTAGCGCTGGTGATGCTGAAGGCGCGTGTGGATAAGCCGGAAGCTGTACGGCGGCTGGCGAAGTCGGACGGGAACGTGCGTCTCGCGATCGAAGATAACGTGATGGATCTGTAGAACGGGTCGGCTCATCTTCGCAAAGGCCGGCTGGGGCGAATTCTCCTTCGACCACAGGTGCGCTTACGGCTGATAGACCCAAAGGTCATTCAAGTCCCCGCTGCCACCGGTCGAACCGAGGCCGGCGCCTCCGAAGAGCCAGAGATTACCGCTGCTGTCTGTCCAGGTCACTGAGCTGAATCGGCTCCCCGGGAGATTTGCAGCAGCCGGGGTGCCCAAGGTTCCGTAGGCTCCGTTGACGCCACATTTCACCTCTTCAAGCGGATCGTTCTTCCCTTGGTAAACCACAACGCATGGGATCTCGCTGCTTCCCCCCATCCATGCCCATTCCCGGGTCGATGGGTTGAACTGCCAAAGATCGTTACGCGGGCCGCCGTTTCCGTTGGCATCCGCGCCAGTCCCACCAGCAAGCCAGAAGTTCCCACTCTTATCAGTCCAGGTCAATGCGCTGTCGCGGCCTCCAGGAATGTTTCCAGGCGCGGCTGTACCCAAAATGCCATAGACTCCCGGCTGACTGTATTCACCGGCGCCGTTTTCATAGATCATGGTGCTGCTTCCGCCCATCCATACCCACTGATTCGTCGAAGGATTGAACTCCCAAAGATCGTTGAGATCGCCGAGATTGCCGTTCGCATCCTTGCCGAAGCCACCAAAGAGCCAGAGATTGCCGCTGTCGTCAGTCCAACCGGAACTGCTCCAGCGCGTCCCTGGGTAACTTCCCAGAGCGGCCACACCCAAAGTGCCGTAGACGCCGGGAGGCGCTGAATAGGAGCCGTTTACCAGGGTGAGAGTGCTCGCGCCGCCCATCCACGCCCATTGGTTCGTTGCCGAATCGAACTTCCACAAGTCGTTGAGCATTCCCTCAACGTCGTTGGAGTCGTAACCGACGCCGCCAAAAAGCCACAGGTTGCCGTTCTTGTCGATCCATGTGACTACGCTGGCGCGGCCTCCGGGAGTGTTGCCTGTCGAAGGCGTGCCCAACGCGCCGTAGACTCCTGCCGCGCCGCACAGCACCGAGCAGGATGGTGTACCGCTTCCGCCCATCCATGCCCACTGTTTCGTCGAGGGATTGAACTCCCACATGTCGTTGTACGCCTTCTGAGATGCTCCATCATTCACATCGATACCGCCGAAGAGCCAAAGGTGACCATTCAAATCAGTCCAACTGGCAGCCTGCTGGCGGCTTCCGGGAGTGTTTCCGGGAGCAGCGACACCGGGGGTTCCGTAGACTCCGGGCTGGTACACGGTGTTGCCTCCCGCAATCCATGCCCACTGATTCGTCGAAGGATCGAACTCCCAAAGATCGTTGAGGCGGCCGTAACTATCGTTCGAGTCGGAGCCCGCACCACCAAAGAGCCAGAAATGGCCTGCTTGATCTGTCCAACTATTGGCGCCATACCGGCCGCCGGGGACGTTCCCGGCAGCAGCAACGCCCAACGTCCCGTAGATTCCGCGCTGGCCATCCGTGGGATCGAGCGTGCTGTTTCCGCCCGACCAGGTCCATTCGCCGGGAACCATGGCGATCGGCCCTGTTGGGAGCATGAAACAAGTGACCTGGAGGCTCGTCACATCGGCTTCGGCCACGCCGTTGGCATTGTTCACCGAACAGGTTTGAGCAGGGCTGGAAGGCTCGGTGAGGATCGTTATCACATAAGGATTGCCGGCGTTGATTGGCGTGGAGAAAGTGAAACTGCCATTTGCGTTGACGGCCAGGTTGTCACCGCCGTTATCCTCGAGGACAAGCTGACCGCCTGACAGGCCGGAAACTGTGCCACCAACGGTGTAGGTCACTGCAGGCTCGGAATGGACGGGCGAGGAACTTTGACCGTTGCACCCCGTCAGGATGGAGCATGTGAGTGGAATCAGGAAGAAGACGCAGGAATGCGCTCGGATGTCCATGCAGAACCTCCTTCTGGGAACCGAGATTCCGACAATGATTTGTATGACCGGTATTTTAGACGCAGCGATTCCTCAACGGCTTACCTGATTCCCGCGGGAACCGATCAGGTGATCCTGAGTTCCCAATATGGGAATGCGCTGGGACTGCAACTCAGGGCAGAACGCCTCTAAGGTGGATGAACATGGCCAATTCAAGCAGGAGCCCGACGGTCAGCAGAAAGATCCCGAGCACTGCGACCACCTTCAGTTTGCCACTGAATGCCTTCAGGTCCTCGAGGAGTTCCTGCTGCTCAAGCGTATTGCGATCGGTGGCTTCGCGCACCATCTCAAGCTGATCTTCGACACGCTTCAGCGCGGTGTTCTGCTCGACAACCTGCTCGCGCAGACTGAGATGCTGAGTCTGGAGTTGAGTGAGGCCCTGTTCAAGGGGCGCGAGGTCGACCTTTGGCGGCGGAGCCGGTTGCGGATGCGGTCGAGGCGCGATGAGATTGGCGACTGCGGTTCCGATGTTCCCATCGAGCAGTGGAAGAATGCGCTGGACAATCGGCAT
The DNA here is from genome assembly GCA_963834565.1 of uncultured Acidobacteriaceae bacterium. Taxonomy (GTDB): domain Bacteria; phylum Acidobacteriota; class Terriglobia; order Terriglobales; family Acidobacteriaceae; genus Telmatobacter. Next base: position 470,260 of record CAWICF010000002.1, read on the forward strand.
GAAGGCCCGGAATGCATTCACTGCGCGTTGCATGCCCGATGAATCGTCAGAAGAGGCCGGACTAGGCAAAGCGCGACCTGGGGCGGGAGCGGAAGTGACGCGATTGGCAATTCCCTGCTGCGGCGGTTGCGACTGGCGGCTGCTTCCGCCGATCGACAGCGGCGCTCCAACGGCGCGTCCGGGCTGAGTGATGACACGCGGAATCTCGGGGATTTGGTCTCGGAATTTGATCGGCTCAGGTTCGCTCATGTTTTTCTGTTTTCCTCATTGCGGAGGGAGTCAATTCTTTATACCGGATTCGGACGCAATAGGAAATAGTGTGCAGAGAGGCCGGGGCGTTGCGGAAGCAGTTTTTCTCGGCGGAAGCGCATCCAATGAGGAGTGCCGCCGCGGTTCCTGAGGTCCTATCGAGGTGTGTCGCGCTTCGCGTATGCTCAGAGCGAGGAGCCTGGCTTGAGACCCGATATCGCCCATGTATTGCGTCATCTGCAGCGAAACGTCCTGGCTGGAATCATCACCATCGGTCCACTTGTTGCGACCTATCTGATCTTCAGTTTCCTGCTGGAAACGCTGGCCAAGGCGGGCTTGCCGATCGTTCACCTTTTTGCGGCGGTTTTCCCGTTTGACTGGTTCGCCTCACCGTGGCTTCAGTCGCTACTGGCGATCGTGCTGACGCTGGTTGTGCTCTACATTGTGGGACGCGTGACTTCCCTGGTCGTCGGACGACAGGCGTTCGGCCTGTTTGAGTCGATGCTGGAGCGGTTGCCTTTTGTCGCCAAGGTCTACACGTCGGTAAGGCAACTGCTGGATACGATGATGGCGAAGAAGGAGACAAGCCAGCGCGTGGTTCTGATCGACTTTCCAATTGCCGGGCAAAAGAGCATCGGTTTCCTGACACGAACGTTGAGCGATGCAACGAGTGGAAAGCCGCTCGCCGCCGTCCTGGTGCCGAATGCGATCAATCCGACGTCGGCCTTCCTGCAGATTCTGCCGATGGATCGCGTGATCGAAACAGACATGACCATGGAGCAGGCGATGAGCATGGTGATGACCGGCGGCGCAGTGGGGCCGGAGACAATTCAGTACTCGCGGACCTATGCTTCGGCGGATGGCACAGCACCGTCTGCTTGATTGGGACTGAGGGTCAGGGCGCGACTGCGGAATCGGCAGCTTCCTCTTCAGCGGCAACGTCTTCTGCTGCGTGTTCGCTTTCAAGAGTGACCTTGCGCAGGCTTATGTTTTCGAACTGAGCCCAAACAAGGCCGATGGGTACGACTCCAAGAAATGTAATGAGAAGCAAGGTTGCGGCGCACGCAGTGGCGGCTTCGGCTCCCGCGCCGAGAATTCCTGAGATCGCCACGGCCACAAGGCCGATCTGCGAAAACCAGCCAATCACGGGCAGTTGGATGACGCTTGCGGCTCCGCTGGAAACCATCAGAAGAACGCATTTGGGTGCGGTGATGGCGGGGAGATCAGGAAACGCGCGGCAGGTTGTGAAATAGGCCAGCGTAATTAGTACCCACATGCTGAGCGAGGTTCCGGCGACGGCTGCGAAATCGCCGAAAGATCGCATGGTGTCGAGGCCTGAGTGAAACTGGCGGATCTTGTGAGCGACGGCGTGCCCGAGATTCTTTGAGATCAATCCGAAGACTTTCTCGAAGATGGCGGCGACGGCGCCCCCTGCCAGCCGGACGGCGACAAGAAAGAGCGTGCCCAGAACCGTAAGGCAAAGGCCACCGTAGCGGGCGACGAAAAGCGCGAGATTCTGGTGGTGCGGGACAAGGCCGGCGATCGGACCGCTATGGGAAGTGGCATTCAGGACCTGTTCGCCGGGGACCCAAAACATTGCGATGGAGAAGATCATCGCCATGGAGCCGGCATCCAGAAGGCGCTCGACGATATACACGGCAATCTGCGAACCGAGTGAAAGGCCTGTTTTGCGGGCAACGAGAAAGGGGCGAACCGGATCGGCAACGCGGCCGATCAATGCGACGGCGGTGAATCCGATCACTTGCGAGCCGAGAAGCGAGAGCGCAGGGACCTTCTGGTTGTGCCGGACCAAAAGGCTCCAGCGAAAAGCGCGAAAAACAAAAGCGATATAGATACAGGCAGCGCCGAGAGCGATGAAGCGCCAGTCCGCTTGGGCTATTTGAACGGCAAAGACATGGAAATCAAAGTGAACCCGGGTGCGCGCCCACAGGGCCAGGGCGATGAGCGCCACAAGCACCAAGATGCCCAAAATCCATTGGCTTTTTTTCAATCGATCTCCATATTCGTTCAGCGCATGCAGCACGCTGCCTCATTTATGTTCTCACGCAGGCAAAGCATGCAATGGCGAAAATGGGGCGTTGCGCGGAGAGAGGTTCCCTCGGAGTAGACGGCGGCCCGTGGGGCACTGTGCTGGCTAAAACCGACGGCGCGCGAAGCGGCAATCTCCGGCGGAGTTTCTCATCCTTCGCTTATTTTTGCGGGGCCGGCGTCGCGGCGGTGCGCTGGGCCAGCGCTTCGCGGGCGAGCACTCGGCGGTTGAACTCATGAATCACGCGAGCCACGTAGGCGCGGGTTTCGCTGTAGGGAGGAATCCCATGATATTTGTCGACGGCAGCGGGGCCGGCATTGTAGGCAGCGAGTGCGAGGGCTAGATTGTCGTGATATTTGGTGAGCAACGCGTCGAGATACGCGGAACCGCCGCGCACGTTCTGGTCGGGCTGAAAGCTGTCAGTAACGCCCAGACTGTTTGCCGTGGCTGGCATCAGTTGCATGAGGCCCTGCGCTCCGGCGTGGCTGACAGCGTGAGCATTTCCGCCGCTCTCGGCTTTTACCAGGCTGGCGAGAAGATCGACGTCGATGTTGTGGGCAGCGCCAGCCTGGGTAAGCATCTCGTGCAGATCCGCGGGAGTGAGAGACGCCGAATCTCCGGGGTGTTGCGCCGGATGTGCAGTAGCCACGGGGTCAGCGGCGGGAGGCGCAGATGCTGGAGGGTCGGGGATAGTTTCAAAGGAGACGATTTCAGCCGGCGGGAACTCGATGTAATTGTCTTCGCTGGCGGTGAGATAGAGACGAACACGTCCCTCAACCTGCCCGTGGTGATCGCAACGCATGGAGAAGCCGTTGTTGAGGGTGACGAACTCCGCGGCGCATGCGGTGTGCGCAACTGCGCCGAGAGCCGAGAGGCCTGCGATCACTATTGAGAGCTTGCCGAGCATGGATGTAGTTGCGCTTCTTCTATTGTGTGCCCGCGGCGGCCAATTTGGCGAGTGCCTGCTCTAGTATGACGGCGACGCCGTCGTCATCGTTCGAGGGAGCCTGTTTCCAGCCGCTGGTTTTGGCCAGGGTGCGGAGTTCAAGGGCTGCATTGGCCATCACAATTCCCTGCCCTGCCCACTCCAACATGTGGACATCATTCCAGTTGTCGCCCATGGCCATGGTCTCTTTGCGATCGATGCCAAGTCGGGTTGCAAGCCGCTCGAGCGCCCAACCTTTGGAGACACCGAACGGCAAAAGATCGAGGATCGATAGATCGCGGGCAGGATATACGGTACGCGCAAAGCCGCATTGGGATCCCCATTCGCTGGCCTTGAGAGCCTCTTCGGCAGAGAGCATCTGGGCGATGGAACCAGCCCCCATGCCCTGGATAGGATCGTTGCCGTCGGAAAGGGCCAACTCCAGTGGCTTCACAACTTCAATGGCGTTGCGGTTGGTTTCGACCCACATGGCTATTCGACCGTGCGCCTGCTCGAAATCTTCGAGCACCAACTCGCCGCGGCCAGGACGATCGAAGGTGAAGACGACAGCGCCAAACGGCCGAAGCACTCCGCAGATGCCGCGGGCGACGCGGGCTTCCATGTGAGACCGGTCGATGGATTCACCCCTCAGCGTGGACGTGATTGCGCCGTTCGAAGCGATAAGTGGTGTATCGGAACGCAGGCCAAGACCATCCAGGAGCGGGGCGGTGTAAGCGGTTCGGCGGCCGGTAGCGATGGCGATTACGATTCCTGCGCCTTGCGCTGCGCGGAGCGCATTCGCATTACGCGGACTGATCTTCTGGGACTGGGTCGGCAGAAGCGTGCCGTCCATGTCAATCGCCACCAGGCGAACGGGGGGATGCATGGATTCAGTGTAAGGGAACGGGAAAGAGAGACCTGAGACGTAGGGATCTTGGGACTTAGGTTGCGAGTGTAAGGGAGGCGGCGAAGCGCGGATGCGGTAGGCTCTCAATATGGAACGGATGTGCAGCCAGTGCTACGCGGTGATGGGCGAGGAAACAAAGGGCGATTGGTGTCCAGCCTGCGGTGGGGCGATCGTCGAGCGGACAGTTCCCGAGGTTCTGCGGAATACAGGCGGAACCGTGGAAGTGGATCATCGCGGAATTGTGCTCCCGCGGCGGCATGCGCTGGGCGGGATCATTACGCCGCAGTGAAAGTTACTCAAAGACGAGAGCGGTCAGGGCGCAATGTCGAGCCCAACCGCCAGAGCCAATTTTGCCTGTCGATCATCAAAGGTCCAGAACTTTCGAGATTTCAATTCCAACGCACAACCCACGTGAAGTGAATCGATCGTACGAATTCCGATTGTCGGCCCGAATTGTCGAGCCAAATCCGTACTGCGGTCAAATGCGCCGGCAGGAAATTCCGATATATTCCAAACGCCGTTTTCGCAGCTTCGTCGAAAGTTTGCAATTGCCTTCTCTGCCTGAAGAAGTGTCACCTTTTGCCAAAAGACATGCGCGTAAATTGCATGGAAAACCTCGGCGCGATTGAGTGGCGTCAGCCAAACGTCTGGATTCGAAGCCACTCGGTTCCACGCATCCTTGGAGTGTCGATCGACTAGATAGAGGGAGACAAAGAAACTGCTGTCAGCCGAGATCGTCAATAGCGGCTTCTTTCTCTTTCCTCAATCAGCAAGTCGGCGCCCGGCAGGACCTGCTCACCAAAGATTTCCTTTGCATCATTTTCGAAATCCGGCCACAGAGCAGAGCGACGCGTTCGTTTCTCAGGAACGATATGGCCGAGAACGGAATCACGCTCTCTAAGCTCGACCGTTTTGCCGGCTTTGAGCCATGTCTTCAACTTTCGCGTATCACGTAGTTGACGAAGGTTCATGCTAGGCATGAATTAAATGTGACACAACATGTGTCACATTGTCAATTTGCCTCACTACTCGTAGCGCAGCGCCTCTGCCGGCAGGATACGCGCGGCGGCGGACGAGGGATACAGCGTCGCAAGCAGCGAGATTCCGATGGAAGCAACCGACACGATGACGCCGTGGATGATGCGCGGCGCGAAGGGCAGCGTATCGATGGAGTAGACTTCGGCCGAGAGATGGATGAAGTGGTAATAGCCGCCGGCCCACGAAGCGATATAGCCGAGAGCCAGCCCCAGCGCGGTGCCGATGACGCTGATGAGCAGTCCCTGCATGAGGAAAATGCGGCGCACCTGCGCGGGCTGCACGCCGAAGCTCATCATTACAGCGATGTCGCGCGTCTTCTCCATCACCATCATGGTGAGGGCGATGAGAATGTTGAGCGCCGCGACCATGACAATGAGCCCGATGACAATAAAGGTGACAACCTGTTCGAGCGCGAGAGCGCGGAAGAGCGCACGGTTTTCATCGGTCCAGTTGGTGGTCATGTAACGGTTGCCCAGGGCCTGCTCGATGGCCTTGGCGATTTCGGGAGCGTGTTTCGGATTGTCGACCCGCACGCTGATCACCGAGATGACATCCGGTTCGTCGAAGAGCTGCTGCGCATCCGCAAGACGGATGAATCCCATCTCGGAGTCGTACTCGTAAAAGCCAGAGTGGTATGTGCCAGCCAGGCGGAATCGAACGTACTTGGGAATGACTCCGATCGGCGTGGGTTCTCCCTGAGGACTGATGAGCATGACGGAATCGCCGCTCGAAGCGCCGACGGTTTCGGCCAGGTCCTTGCCAAGGATGATGGGCGGTTCTTTCGGGCCCGGGGATGCGGCGGGGGCCGGCTGTGGCTGAGCCTGAGGTTCAAGAGCGGCCACAGCGGAGTGTGGCGCAGAAGCGAGCAGTCGGCTGACCGACTGCTCCTGGTCGGGCAGGATGCCTTCGATCATCGCGCCGCCGCCGCGCGCTCCGCGGCTGACAAAGACCTGCTCGTAAAGACCCGGCGAAGCTGCCACAACGTGCGGAACCGCGCGGACCTGAGCGAGCACGTTTCGCCAATCGTCGATACCGAAGCCATCGACCGCCATCAACTGAATGTGCGCGCTGGAGTCGACCAGACGGTCCTGCAGATCTCGCTGCATACCGTTGGTGATGGCCAGAGCAATAATGAGCGCGGCCACACCGGCAGCCACGCCCGTAATCGAGATGACGGTGACCACGCCGACGACGGCTTGCCGCCGCTTGGCTTTGAGATAGCGCGCCGCAATAAAAAGCTCAAAGCGCATGAGGATTATGGTTCCTGCGCAGGAATGATCGTCTTTGCGACGCCGATGTTGTCGTAGCGGTCGTAAGCGCGGACGGTGATGAGGTGTTCGCCGATTCGGCCGCTTGCTTCCACGTTGAGCTCGATACGGAATTCGTAATGCTCGCGCAAAGAGTCGGAGATTTTGCCTACAGGATCGATGTATTGCCACGGACCGGCGTCGAGCGAGTATTCGGCGTGGGCGATGGGCGAGGTGGCATCGACTGCGTCAAAGCTGATGACAAACGGCTTGGTGCAGTGGGGATTCGTGCAGCTAGCCGCCTGTGCCGCGGCCTTGATCCCGGTCAACGCGGGCGACGTCGTGTCGATTTCGAAACGATCACTGATTTTGTCCCCGGTGAGCGCATCGGATGGTGTGTGCGAGGGCGCGTCGGACGCAACCACCTTGATCTGATAGCCGCCGTCGGGGACCAAGGTGGAATCGAAGCTGTAGGCCTTATCGGTGATTTTGTCTTTGAGCAGACGCCAAACAGTTTCTCCATCGCCTCGCAGGTAAAGAGAGTAGATCAGGTCGTCGCCATCGTCATCGTGAGCGGCCCAACGGGCTGTGACCGCGGTGCGGTCTTTCGTTGCCTGGAGCGGCTGGTTGGATGATGCGTCGAAGGTGATGGTGTTTCCGGAGTTCGCCGATGGCAGTGTGATATTGATTGTTTGTCCCTGCGGGTTAATCAGGTTCTGCGGATTGAGGCGCGCGCCGGGAACAACCACGAGATCATCCACCACTGGCGCGGCGTTCACGGGCAGATAGTTGACGCCCACACTGCCGAGCACACCGGCGGAGTGCAGAACGGCCTTCCATTGCAGGAAGCGGCCTGAAGGCGAAGCAACCGAGTCGTCGTGCAGGGGCTGCCAGTCCGTCCAGCCACGGACGGGCTGCTCCACGTTGCCGGTGCGAGTGAGGATCTCGTAGCCAGAAGATCCGGGCTCGACTTCGACGCGGCCGAAGCGGGCAAAAGCGCCGGCATCGAGAACGTCGCTGGCATATTCGTGAGTGTCCGCTTTGCCCAGAGAATAGACCTTGCCGGTGTTTCCGGTGCCGATGAGAATGCGATCCGGATCCGGCGTCGCGATCATGGCGAGGCCCTGCTGGGCTTGCAGGTGCGCAATGTCGGCAAAGCTGCCGTCGTCGTGAATGCGAAAGATTCGGCCACGATTGCCGGTGAGTGCGATGAGCCCGTCAGAACGGGAAGCCAGCGCGTAGACGATCTCATCTTTGCCCGACCAGATTTTTCGCGGTGCCTGATCCTGAACCAATGCGTAAATATCTGTTCCTTCGGGTACCGAAGCGCTGGAGTTCACGGCCTGCAGCGATTGCGGCTGAACCACCGTGATGCTAATGGAAGCGATGCCCTGCACCGGCAGCGGCGGAAGCGGATTGTGAGATTTGTCGCCGACGCAGGCCGCGTAGATGGCTCCGCTGGGAGCGATAGCAAGGGCGGTGACTTCGCGTCGAGGCGCCTGGAAGAGCACATAACCCTTGCCATGAGGATCGATGCGATAGACGAGACCCGATCCGTCAGAACCAGCAATGAGATTGCCTTTTGCATCCCAGGCAAGCGCGCGAATGTGCGCCTCGTCGCTTTTAAAGAAGAGCTCAGGCTTGGCGTCGGGTTTGGAAACATCCACGCGATAGACAGCGCCAGGATTGCCGGTGGCAATATAGAGGCGTCCCGATGAGTCGAACGTCAGATCCCAAATGTAGTGAGAACTGGGACTCGGTGATGTAGCCGGTTTCTCCTGCGCGCTGGCATCGTCCGCTTTAGCAGCATCGAAGACGACAAGAGCGGTGGACTCATCGAGCCTGGTGAGGGAATCCGCGTTGAGTTTGTAGACTTTGCCGCTGGGAAGTGTTGCAACGTAGAGAGCCCCGTCGGGTCCGAGACGCAATGCCTGAATCGTGAGGTCTTTGGTTTCGAAGAGAGTGAAGGGCTTGTCTCCGGGCTTTTCGCCGAGTCGCAACACGCTGGCGGGCGTTCCAGTTCCGGCAAAAATGTGACCCGATTTATCGGCGGCCAAAGCCCAGACAAAAGTTGAGGGTGTAGCACTTAGCTCCGTCAGGCTGGGGCTTTCGCGCAGATGACCATCGCTTTCGATCGCGACGCCATCGGGAGTTCCCTTCTCGAACTCCTCCATTTGCGATTGTGTCCAGAGATGGGTGCCTTGGGCAATTGCGTGCCCGGCGGCGGAGACCGCGAAAACCGTCAGCGTGAGTGAAAAAGCGACCGAGAGGAGCGGGGAATGCGCGCGATGAAGAAAGGAGCGAAAAAGAAACATTCTGCCGTTGAGTCTACTAGAGGATGGCGCTGGCATGGCGTTGTGAGATTCATGAACGGATTGCACAGACCACAGTGCAGACGCGGCGTGAAGGAGATTCGCGCGAGGAGGCCCAGCCGGCCCGATGATTGAGACCTTTGATCGAAGCAAAGTCGGCGAAAGTTCGGGTCCGGAGTGCTCGGCTCGGGAGGGTTGGCTTTCGGGTCGGTGGTGACGTGTTCTGTGGGAAAGGTTGGCTCAAACGGGGTTTGGCCGGGGTGCGGAAGGGCGTGACGAGGGTCGCAATTCAACCCGCCTCGACATCCCCAAAGTGACCTATCTTTAGTGTTTGGGGCCACATGTTCAATGCGATAAAACAATTTTTCAGTAATACGAAAGCCACTTTACAGCGGATAGAGCCGAACCGCTAACTTTTTCCACCGGGGTGTTGCCAGTCGTATTTTCAGAAGACTACTATTCCCCCTAGTTCATGAGGCCGCAACCACGGTCCCTCCCTTAGATCCACTATGCATGCAGTTGTTCCCAAGTTCACAGAGCTTCATCAACCAGCGGCGCCTGAACGCTTTGGTGTGCGCGGACGGAGTATCTCGCCATGGCATGGTATGCCTACTGCATCGGTGAAAAACAAGCATTTCCGGAACTAGCACGTCATCGTAAACCGGTTCCTATGGAAGCGGTCCTTGGAGTCAGTGGCAATCAAGTTTTCCTTTATCCCGCAAGCGATTTGGCAGTCATCGTAAGCGAGCATAACCCCCAGGAAACCTTCAACCAGCGATCGGGAGTCGATCACGCAAGAGTCATTTCCGATTGCTTCCAACACTCGACAGTTCTTCCCTTCCGATTCGGCACCATCTTTACCGACGACGAAAGCCTTCGTAAGTCAATCCGTTCCAACCAGCGACAATTCCTCGGCAATATCGACAAAGTGCGCGGCAAGACCGAAATGCACCTGAAGATCTTTGTCGATGACTGCTGCGGCAAGGAGATCGAGAAGCACTTGGCGACGGACAGGGTCGGCCGGGAATATTTGAGCAACCTGCGGGAAAATGCTTCTCGGGCGCGCGAACGGCAGACGCGGGCACGCGCAGTTAGCTTCCAGATGCACCGGCTGTTCCAGCCGCTGGACGAGGAAGTGAGCTGCCGGCTAACGGAAAACGGCAAGATGATGCTGGATATCGCCCACCTGATCGACCGCAAGTGTGTGGAGCGGTACCAGAACAAGTTTGTGAGCACAAGCGCGATGATGCGCGAATGCCAGATGCAGATTTCGGGCCCCTGGCCGCCGTACCATTTTGTTCACAGGCTAACGCGGAGTTCCCACTCACAGACGACGGCGACGCCAATCGCGGCGGCTGCATCCGCACCGGTTGTTATGATGGAGCCGGCAATAGCCTAGGTTCTTTCGGTAGCACTCGCTTTTCTGGAACGCTCCGGCCTCGGCCGGGGCGTTTCTCTTTGCGGCAAACGCCAGGCTGCATCGACAGCTCTGAACGCAGCCGGACTCACATGCCCTAATCTAGAAACATGAACGACAAGACGCGCGAGGTTGGAAAGGATACTGTTGCCGATTTGCTGGTGGTTGGAGCGGGGCCGACCGGTATGGCCTGCGCCATCGAAGCGAAAAGGGCGGGTTTTCGTGAAGTGCTGGTGGACAAGGGCTGTATCTGCAACTCGCTGTTTCATTACCCGGCGCACATGACGTTTTTCACGACCTCGGAGCTGCTCGAAATTGGCAATATTCCCTTCCCGAGCCCCAATGCCAAGCCCACGCGTAACGAGGCGTTGGAGTACTACCGGGAGGTCGCGGCGCACTACCGGCTCGACGTCCGCCAATATCAACGAGTGGAAAGCATCTCAGGGGCGGATGGCGCATTTACTGCTCACTTGACCGACCGATTTGGCCGCCAAAGCGACCTTAAGGCCCGTAAGCTGGCCATTTCCATCGGTTATTATGACCTGCCCAATTGGATGGGCGTTCCAGGCGAGATGTTGAGCAAGGTGCATCACTATTACCACGATCCCCATCCCTACTTCGAAATGAACGTGGCCGTGATCGGAGGCAAGAACTCGGCGGCAATTGCCGCGCTGGAGTTGTGGCGGCATGGCGCGCGGGTGACGGTGATCTACCGCGGCGAGGCAATGCAACCGCATATCAAATACTGGATCAAGCCGGACATCGAGAATCGCATCAAGAATGGTGAGATCAAGGCATATTTTTCGACTGAGGTTGTCGAGATCACTCCTGATGCCGTTGTGGTCGATACGCCAACAGGCCGCGAAACAATCGCCAACGATTTTGTTTTCGCCATGACGGGCTATCATCCCGATTTCACGTTTCTTGAACGCCTGGGCGTGCGGTTCGATGGCGAGGACCGATTGCCGGTGTGCGATCCGGAGACTTTGGAAAGCAACGTACCGGGGATTTATCTCGCCGGCGTGATCGTGGCGGGTTCGCGGACCAGCGAGATCTTCATCGAAAATGGGCGCTTTCACGGCGGCCAGATTGCTGCGTCGCTTGCTGCAAAGTTGCGACCCGCCGATGATGCACGTGATGCAGTCGTTGCAAAGAATCCGATAGACTAGGTCCACTTACTTTCCCTGGGAGTGAATAAGCATCCATGCGGCTTTGGCCCCGATCAATTCGCCTGCAAATGCTCGCCGGCCTTTTGCTGCTGGAAATCCTGTCTATCGGTCTGTTCGCCGCGATTCTGACTGAGCAGCAAACGCATCGCGTCTTCCAAAGGGCGCAATACTGGCTGACTTATGAATCAACCGCAATGGCATTGCAGGTGGCCGAGGGCATGAGCCAGCAGAATCCTGGCTGGATCAGCTCGTCGGTGCGAACGACAGGAAGAGCGCCAAATATTGCACTCGCCAGAGTCACCGACCCGGATGGCGAGGTTTTGTACAGCAGTAAGGGCGATGAGAGCCAGGCTACGCTTGACCCCGTCGAAAGAGCCCAGATTCCCATTGCAGACCCTAACATGGTGAAGATGTTCACCCTTCCGGGCGGTCGGTGGGAGGGAGTTCGGGCGATTTATGCTGGCGGCCGGCTGCGCGGCTATGCATGGGTCGAGTTCGACAAGAGCGCGGCACGGGAACAATTGGCGGCCATTCAGCGGGACACGTTGGTCTTCGGAATCATCTGGGCTGGTGCATCGGTGGTGCTCGTTCTGCTGATATGGCGCGCAATCGGACGCCCACTGGCGGTGCTTCACCGCGGCACCACCGCCTTGATGGCATCACCAGACGGAGGCGCCGACTTCCCCTTGCCGGTGACGGTACATAACGAAATCGGGGATGTAATCGAGACATTCAACCGCATGGTGGCTTCGCTTGGCGAACAACGGGCGGGATTAAACGATACATTGTCGCTTTTGGATTCGATGCTGGCTAATGCGCCGATCGGTCTTGCGTTCGTTGACCGGAACTCCAGGTTTGTGAGAGTGAATCAAGTATTCGCCGGCCTGACAGGCGTGGCTGTGAGCCGGCATCTTGGGCGAACCTTGACCGACTTGTTGCCGGCGACCGTAGCGGAGACGATCGGTGGCGCCGTACAGGGTGTTTTCTCAACCGAAGAGGCAGTGCGAAATCTGGAGTTGAACGGCGAAGGAGGCAAGCCACCTAGACGGTGGACCTGGTTGATCAGCGCATATCCAGTTCGGACCACGCCGAACCAGGTTCGGTGGGTGGGAATCATCGCACTGGACGCGAGCGACCGGAAACGCAGCGAAGAGGCATTGCGCCGAAGTGAAAAGCTTGCGGTTACCGGACGCCTTGCGGCTTCAATTGCACACGAGATTAACAATCCGCTGGAAGCGATTACGAATCTCGTCTTTCTTCTGCGCAACGACAGTGAGATTCCGGAACAGGCGAAGCAATACCTCGCAATGGCCGAGCAGGAAGTGCGGCGTATTTCGGAGATCACGCAGCAAACGCTTCGTTTCTATCGCCAGCCGACGCAGCCTGCGCGCTCGACGATGGCGGAGTTGCTGGACTCAGTTCTAAGCCTTTACCAGAGCCGGTTAAATGCTCTCGATATTCATGTGGAGCGTGACTACGATCCGACGATGACGCTCTTTTGCTTTGCCGGGGAGATTCGCCAGGTGATTGCGAACCTGGTGGGCAACTCGATTGATGCCAGCAGCGCCGGCGGCAAGCTTCTGTTGAGGGCGCGCCGCTCACACGACTGGAAGAGTCCCTCCCAGACCGGTATTCGGCTGGCGATTGCCGACAGCGGAGCGGGGATTGACCCGGAGATCCGCGAGCACATCTTTGAAGCCTTCTTCACCACCAAGGAAAACACTGGAACAGGCCTCGGGCTCTGGGTGAGCCACGAAATCATCCTGAAGCATCAGGGCAAGGTGCGGGTGAGGAGCCGGAGCGCGACGAACCATGATGGAGCCGCCGAAAAGGTCTCGGGCACGGTATTCGAACTGTTTCTGCCGGATGACTTTAGCGCGGTAAACGGAGCAAAATCCGCGGCGATCTGAGGTCGCGGAGAAAACCATCAGGGTCAATTCCGGCCGACCACCCCAAAAATTCACAAAAAATATCCTCTTGACCGCTCACATCTTTTCTGTGTTACAGTCAGTAACACTATGACAGGTAGCACTGGATTCGATCACGATCCAGCCGATCTCGGCGAGCTTGAGCGGAAACTGCTTCTAATCGTCTGGCGGCTTGGCGAAGTTACGGCAGAGCAGGTTCGCGAAGAAGTTGCGCGGCCTCTTAAGGATTCAACCATCCGCACCGTCCTGCGGCGCCTCGAAGAAAAGGGCTATCTGGCGCACTCGGTTGAAAACCGGACGTTCCTCTACCGTCCGGCGGAATCGCGGCAGAAGGTGGCGGGGCGCGCCGTGAAGCGCATTGTGGACTGGTTCTGCGAAGGATCGGTAGAAGCGCTTCTGGTGGGAATGGTGGATTCGAAGATTCTGGGGCGCGATGAACTGCAGCGCCTGGCAGACCGTATTGCTACTGCGCGGAAGAGCGCCTCCACACCAAAAAAGGAGTCAAAGTCATGAGTCCAGCAGTGAGTGAAGTTTTGCTCGAAGCGGCCTTGCGTGCGCTCATTGTCGCGTTGATTCTCTGGGGCGCGATGCGGCTCTTGCGCATTGCGAATGCGCCATTGCAGAAAGCCGCCTGGACGATGGTGCTTGCTGCAGCGATTCTTATGCCGCTGCTGGTGCGCTGGCAATTGAGGCCAGCATGGGCTGCCGTCCATATTTCAACAACAAGCTGGTCCCAACATTGGTTCGGGACTCGTCACAGAGCTGATCAACCGGTTGCTCCTGCATCCGTGGTGCAGCCTCGCGTGGATCAGTCGGCCGAGGAATCGACTCAGGCAGCGACCGACGAGATGGTTTTTGCGCCCGGGCTTCCTTCTGAATTTGAAGTGGAGAAGAATCCAGCGGCGCAAACACCGGCAAGTCCGCAGGCGCGGCGGGCGCCAATCTCGGCCGCACAACCGACGGACCTGCAACCTCGGCATTCTTCTCTGCCGCTGCGGAGTGCCGGCTGGTTGCTGTACTTCGGCGTATGCTCGGCACTGTTTCTGCGGTTGCTTTACGGGCTAGGCTGCTCGATACGACTTTGGGCTAAAGCGCGGCCAGCCGTTTTGGATGCGGAGCTTTCGCTTCCGCCGGGCGTGGAAGTGCGCTGGAGCGGTAAGGTTGCGTCACCGGTGAATATCGGATCGGGGATTCTTTTGCCGGCTGACTACGCCGAGTGGGGCGACCAGAAGCTGGGAGTTGTTCTGGCGCACGAAGCGGCCCATATCGAACAGCACGACTTTTATCTGCAGCTACTGGCGGGGCTTTATTGCGCAGCCATGTGGTTCAGCCCTCTGGGGTGGTGGCTCAAGCGCAAACTTTCTGAGTTGGGCGAGGCCATCAGCGACCGCGCAGGTCTCGACGCAGCCGGCAGTCCCATTGCTTACGCCGAGCTTTTACTCGAATTCGCGGCACGTCCGCGCCCAACCTATGCAGGAGTCGCCATGGCACATTCTTCAAATCTGCATCAACGCATCGAACGGCTGCTCAACGAGTCAAGCTTTAGGCGAGTATTCTCAGGACGACGCAGCTCCGTGGTTGCACTGGTGTTCCCCGCGGTGCTTGTGGCCGCCAGCGCATTGGTACATGTGCAGGCAGCGGCTATCCCGAGTCAGTCTGCCGCTGTGCAGACCACGAGCCCCGCAGCCGGCCCATCGGAGTCGCAAGCTGCGCAGACGGTTCAGTTCCATGCCGCTTCCGCCCCAGTAATTGTTGAGGATTCCAGCGCCGCTGGATCCGCAACACAGGAATCTGCTCCAGCCCCGTCACCGGCTCCATCTCCGTCGCCCGCGCCGGGAGCAGCCATTGTGTCGTCCCCTTCACCCGCACCCGCTCCTCATGTTCAAGTGCAGGTCAATGTGCCGCCTATAACGACACTGATGAGTCTGCCACCACGGATTGTGGACGTTGCCCCCTGGGCCAGGAATGAGTTGATTTTGAAACTGAATGCGATGCCCAAGATGGCGCTGATTAATCCCATCCAACTTGTGGTGCCAACCCCTGAAGAGGCGGCTCAAAGCGATCACCACGATACCTATAGGGTGTTTGGCGACGAGGAACACAGGTGGCGTTTCGATGGGGACCTGAGTGCGGACTGCGAAGCCGCTGCGGGAAAGACACGGCAGAGCCTGCAAGGACAGGTGCTCTTCGTTTGCCATGAGGGAAAGCCATACGTCATCGACGATCCGGCGACCTTGGCGCAGATCGATGAAATCGACAAGGAGATGAACGACAAGAGTGAGCAGATGAAGGCCCTGGGAAAACAGCTGCGCGACCAGTCGCAGCAAGTGCGTGAAGAGGCGCGGAAAGAGCGCGAAGTTGCCGAGAGACTCCCAAAGCCGGACATCACGAAAGAGATTGCGGAACTGGACGCCGCAGCCGCCGCATTGAAGGCCGATCAGGACGGGAACATTTCTCGGGAACAATTACAGGAGCTGCAACGTAAGCTCTCAGAGGTGCAACGCAGGCTGATTTCGACCGAAGTCAAAGTGAACGTTGATATGAGCGTTGCCATGAGCAAGATGAGTGCGGACCAGGGAAAGTTTGGCGAGCAGATGGGAAAGCTGGGCTCTGAGATGGGACAGCTGGCGCACGAACGGGACGAGAAGATCCGCGCAATCATTGACGAGAGCTTGAAAAACGGCAAGGCCAAACCGGCTAACTGAGAATCGGCCGTTCACCGTTCCGGTCAATCGCAAATTCCTGCGCCGATAGATCGCATCCCCGGGCGCAGGTCTTTGCGGATAGAAGATCAGGAGGTTCGCAAGGAGCGCAGATGGTCCGCGTTCCTGCAACCGGACAACTGCAATAGGACGAATGCCTGTTAACCATCAGGGTGCTCGCTCGTTTTATCGATAACTTCAGATCGAAGGTCCTGCAACGGGGCCTAGAGTGCTCGATTCAGGAAACACCCCGCCGAGAGGTCGAGCGGGGCTGGGTTCTTCGCAAGGCGATTCAAACAATCAAGTGAATAGGTGAGCGGAAAACCCGCTCGCCTCCAGGGGGAAACGATGATTCGACTCCTGACAGGAGTTCTGTTGTCCGCGGCAGCCTGCGCGCCTGCAATCTGCCAATCGAGCACGCCGACTGCACAAAAAGCTGATGCGGCACAGATTGCGGACTTGAACCTCCAGAAACCCGATGTCTTGCGGCTGATTGCGCTCAACGAGTCCGCAGCTCGAAACAGCGAGGCCACGCACGCCGACCCAAAGCGCCTTGTGATTTTTTACAAGAATCTCGGAATCCTCTATGCAGATGCAGGCATGCCTCTGAAGGCAGTGGATGCCTTCGGCCAAGCGATCGCTCTTCTCAAGAACGGGCCGCAAGACGAGCTGGCGGAGGAGATCGGACAACTCGCGGTGCTGCATGTTGCGCTGAATAAGATGCGACAGGCTGAAAAGGAGGAGCTGCAGGCTCTGCAAATTCGAGAGGCGGTCGCCGATCCGGTGGGCATTGCACGCGCTCAGAGTGCGCTCGCCGGCCTGTATGACGAAGAACGAAAATTCTCTGTGGCGGCGGATTACGCAGAGAAGGCGTATAACATCCTGGCCGACCGGCCGGATGTTGCTGTGGCGGACCGCATTGGGGTAAGGCATACCCTTGGATTTGCGTTGACCGGCATGCGAAATTGCGAGCGGGGGATTGAGGTCTTGAAGGACGGGCATGACCTGGCCCTGAAGAGCCCGGGAATTGGAATGGCCACCCTGGCATACAGCGAATACGTGCTCGGATTCGGGTATTGGCATTGCGGCGATCGAGTGACCGCGGCAACGTGGCTCGAGCGCGGTACCACCGATATGAGAGCAGACTTCGGTTGGAGCCGCGCCGCGTATGTGAATGTCATGAAGCAATACGCGCGTTTCTTGCGCGAAGGCGGCCAGCAGGACGCCGCAGTTTCGGCTGAAGCCGTGGTCCATCAGGCGGAGAGCGTTGTGGATGCGAGCACTTTGGCGGACAGAGCTGCGGGATTCCGATCTACAGGATCCCACTGAAATCTGCCGGCCACTGAATTCCAGCGACGGTTCAGTTCAGGTTCAAACCGCGGAGCGTGTGGGAGCCAAGAGGATCGAACGGGCTCGCCTGCTGCGAAGCCGGATGTGGCATGCAGTGGCTTTGCGCATGCGCGAGACCTGCCAGATAAGAGCGCGTGACATGCAGGCGGTCCATGATCACGTAGCGAGTGCGCAGGCCGCTGATGGTCTGCGGCAAGGCTGCGGGCACCTGACGGCGGTCGACGTAGATCACGAGCGAAGCTTCTTTCGGGTTGTCGAGGCTCTGGCCAACGCCAACGCCAAAGAACGCTGCGTTCTGCTTCATCAGCGTTTGAGCAATCTGTTGCTTGGCGGTCACGGCCTGGGTGAGTACAGTCGACGCAAGCGGCGGCAGACTGGTGGCTGAAACTGCTGCCGGCGCGGAGCCGTCGGCGACCGCCTGTGCGGTGGTGGGAATCACCTGGGTGCGCACGCCCTCGACCGTTTGCGGAACCGTCACGCTCTTGCTCTGATCGACATAGACGACGACAACAGCCTCGCCGGCACGATCATTGCTTTTGCCGGTGGCCACGCCGAGAATTCCGGCCGAGGGGTTGACCAGCTCACGGGCAGACGAGAGCGCCTGAGTGGCCAGCGCTTTCTGGCCGCTGGCGAGGACGGTTTCCTGCGCCGCGGTTGCCGTTGCGTCTCCGTAGTTGAGGCAACTCACGGGGTGGTCAGTCGTACCGACAAATGTGTAAGTAGTTCCCTGCTGGGTTCCGAGTTCGGACAAAACGGTGGGCGCCGGATTGGCGACTCCTTCGCTCACATTTTGGCTTGTGACGCCGCCCGCAAAAAAGAGGCCGACCGGCTCAGCGTTGCTGCTATCAACGACTAATGAACCCGAATCGCCGGCATCGCTGAATTCGTTGCCCTCAATCGCAATCTGATTGGTGTAGGTCTTTGTCAGGTATGCCTCAGTCTCAGCGCAGTTTTTGAAGTAGGACACTTCGACATCGAGGTTGATGGCGGACACGTTGGCACAGGTCAGCCCCGTGGTGCGGCCGCTCTTGGCCACAGTCAGATTGATGGAGGCGTTCTCGCCTTTGCCGCCTGTGGACGAAATGCCCGGTGCCGCGGCGGCCAGGACGCCATCCTGCACGGTGCCAAGTTCCTGAATTTCTCCGCTCGAGTTGACCGCCCCGGAATCAACGGCGGCAATGGCGGCATCAACGTTTGTCGAAGCGGAACTCAGCGGGAGCCAAGTGGTAAGGGCGGCTACTGGCGTAGTCCCTGAGCCATCGCCATTCGGCGTGCAGTTGTTGTCAATCAAGCCAGGTTGGACGATCATTTCGCCTGTGCTGGCCTGGTCGCTGCGGGCGAGCACGTGATTGCAACTGAGAATATATTGCGTCCCGCCGCTGCTCTGAATGAGCGAACCCAGAGTACCCCCGCAGCAGTCAACAATCTGGTTGCCCGACGTATCGTAGTCGTTGTTATTGCCGCCGGAAGTGCCGAGCAATATAGGCGTGGATTGCTGCGTCTGGTGTGTCGCGGGATTGCTGCTGATGCCCGCTGTGTTCAACAAAACCTCAGTGGCTTCCTGTGAAGTAGAAGTTCCAATCGTCGCTACCACATAGGTTGCGGCTGTAGACGACACGACCGTCGGAGCGGTGTAGGTGACGGTGCAATATGTGAAAGCGGTGGCGCTGCGCGTGCAGGATGGGCTGCCGACCGATCCCTGGCCACCGCCTGAACCCGTGGATGAACTGGACACTGCGTAGTTGATGCCAGTGGACCCGCCGGCCTCAGCTATGTAGCCGGTGATGGTCGCCGTGCCTGCGCTGCTGACGGAGACATTCTCAGGCGTCAATGGCTGCAGGAAGCCGGGCGTAACGGTGACGGCAGCACTGGCCGTTGTTGTGGAACTTGAAGAAAGCGTGGCCTTCACTGTGACTTGAACGCTATTGGCGGTCAGATAAGGAGGCGGGGTGTATTGCCCGCTGGAGGTAATCGTGCCCGCGCCGGAATTGGCATCGCCGCCGGAAACGGACCAAGTGACGGAAGCTGCGCCGCCGCTGCTGAGCGTGGCGGAAAACTGTTCTACCACCGCGCCGGAGGAAGTAGCCGCGTTGCAGCCCGTGCAATTGGTGTCGATCGAAAGCGTAGTTGGAGAAATGGAGAATGTGCCGTTCGACGTGGTCGTAGAGGCAACGCCGCCGCCGCAACCGGCAAGTACAAGAAATGTGGGGAGTGCGGCGATCGCCAGCATCCGCGCCGGCCAACGTCCGAGGAATGATCCTAACCTGCCGGCGCTCCTGACTTTCAGGCGCCGCCGCCGTTCTGCCGTCACTGACGTATTGTCACTCAACTCGTTCAGCGCCTTTCCACTTGCTCGAGCGCCCCAAGCCCGTTGGACGCGTTTTCACGATTCCGCCAAGCCCCCGCTTACGGAACCGACGCATCCGATCGCGTTCTCCCTTCCGCGATGTAAGTTTAGACGCTTTGAAAGGGAAAAGCTGCTGTCCGGATCATGAAAAATGAACGAAAGTTTCCCGAATTGAACGATTTGCTCGGGTTATTCCTGTGACCTTCTCTCCTTTGGATAGGGCACGCAGCGGGAGATGAAGACGACCGTCCGCTTAATCTTGAACAAGGAGCGACGATGGACTACGTGAATTTGGGCCGGACCGGACTGAAGGTTTCGCGCATATGCCTTGGTTGCATGACCTATGGAAGCCCCGCAACGGGGAGAATTTTACCGGGGCGCCAGCCATGGGCGCTGAACGAGGCAGAGAGCCAGCCGTTCTTCCGGCAGGCGCTTGATCTTGGCATTAACTTTTTTGATACCGCAAATGTGTATTCAGGCGGCGACAGCGAGGCCGTGCTGGGGCGCTTTCTGAAAACCGGCGCGCAACGCGAGGCCGTCGTCATCGCAACCAAGGTGCAAGGCGTCATGCGGGAGGAGCCGAACGGAGGCGGACTTTCGCGCAAGGCGATTCTTTTTGAACTCGACCAGAGCCTGCGCCGGATGGAAACGGACTACGTCGATCTCTACCAGATTCACCGGCGGGATTATGAGACGCCGATCGAGGAGACGCTGGAAGCGCTGCACGACGCGATCAAGGCAGGCAAGGTGCGGTATATCGGCGCGTCTTCATGTTACGCGTGGCAGTTTGCCAAGGCCCTGTATCTGGCCGACCAGCTTGGCTTGACGCGATTCGTCTCGATGCAGAACCACTACAACCTTCTTTATCGCGAAGAAGAGCGGGAGATGATGGGGCTGTGCCGCGAGGAAGGAATCGGCGTACTGCCATGGAGTCCGCTGGCGCGTGGAAGGTTGACGCGAGCATGGAAGGCCGAAACGACGAGCCGCTCGGAAACCGATGGCTTCGGAAACAGAATGTATTCGCTGACAGAAGAGGCCGATCGGAAGGTAGTAGAGCGGCTGGGCGAAGTGGCAGAGAAGCGCGGGATTCCGCGCGCACAAGTTGCATTGGCATGGCTGCTGGCGAAGCCGGGCGTGACTGCTCCAATTGTGGGCGCGAGCAAGCCGCATCAACTAGAAGATGCGGTCGCGGCACTTACCGTGAAGCTCACTCCGGAAGAGATGACGGCACTCGAAGAACCGTACGTGCCGCATCCGGTGCTGGGGTTCAGCTGAGCGGCAAGAATTCTTCGTTCCGGCCCTGAGCAGATTCAGCTAAAGCACTTTCATGGCATCAGGATCCCAGTTGACGATTGCCCCACGCTCCATGCTGAGATTGCTTAGCAGCGCTGCGCCCGCGGCACGATAGCCGAAGACGGCATCTTCGACAGGTTGCTGGCGCGTGCGGACGGATGCGAAGAAATTCTTGAAGTGATCGTAGCTGTCGCTGTAGCCGGCTGACGCGATATATTTCTCGAAGCCGGGTGCGGGCGCGCCTTCAGGGTGAGTGCGCGGGTACTTCTTCCGGTATTGTTCGAGGAATTCTTCCTGCATGGCCTCAGTGAACGTGCCAATGGTGTAGCCGGGTTCCTTTTCTCGCGGGACGCGATTCACGCTGACCGCGTTGCCTCCAACCTCCATGGTGCCTTCAGAGCCAGTAAAGATGAGGCCCTCGCTCTCTTCGCCGCCATCGACGAAATTGACGCGCAGGCTCAGATTGAATCCCTCGCGATAGTCGAAGAGGCCGAGCATCACGTCAGGCACGTCGCGGCCGTCTTTCCAGAAGCGCAAGCCTCCGGTGGCCATCGCGCGCGTGGGGCCATTGGAGCCGGTAATGAAATGCGTTCCGCTGAAGAGATGAACGAAAAGATCGCCTGCAACGCCGGTGCCGTAAGCCTTCCACTTGCGCCACTGAAAGAATTGCTCGGCGCTGAATGGAATCTTGGGCGCGGTGCCGAGGAACCGCGGCCAGTCGCAAGTTTCCGTTGAAGCGTCGGGTGGAATCGAATAATCCCACGCGCCGATTGCGGAGTTGCGGTCCCATCGCGCCGTAACCATGTTGAGCTGGCCGATAGCGCCGGAAGCGAGCAACTCTTTTGCCTTGGCGTAGACCACCGAACTGACGCGCTGGCTGCCGATCTGAAGGATGCGGCCTGTTGAGCGGGCGGTCTCGATCATCTCGGGCCCGTCGGCATAGAGATGGATCATGGGTTTTTCGCAGTAGACGTCTTTGCCGGCCTTCATGGCGTCGACAGCGGCCTGTTTGTGCCAGTGGTCGGGAGTTGCAATGAGGACCGCGTCGATGTCTTTGCGCGCAAGGATTTCGTTGTAGTCGCGCGTGGTGAATAGTTCCCTGCCCCAGATTTCTTTTGAGTGCTCAAGCCTGCCGTCGTAGCAATCTGCGACTGCGACGAGTTTCACGCCGGGAACCTGGATGGCCGTGCTGGTATCGCCCTGGCCCTGGCCGCCGGCGCCGATGAGGGCGAGCTGGATGTAGTCATTGGCCGCGATGGGGCGCGATGCCTCGGATTGCGCCGCAACCAGAGCATGAATCTTGCCGGTGGCCAGAGTCACCGCCGATGCGGCTCCAGCGGACTTTAAGAAACTTCTGCGATCGAGTTCGAGCATTCCTAACATCCCCTTTGCGTAGCAGAATTGTGCCGCCTACCACCATACACGCCGTCGGCGATCGAGAAGAAGCCGTGTGAGGTGAAACTCTGAAGACAAATACGACGTCAAACCCAACAGAGAGTGAGGATTCGAACGCAGTTCTCCTCAACAAGTCGCAATAGATTGAACGATCCTGCAAGGATTGCTAGATAAAGAAGATCGAGAAACCGAAGAAAACTCAATTGTTTGAAATCGGAACCTCTTGAGCCGGTGCTCCGCGAGGCTGTTCGTAAGAAACGCAGCCGCAAAAGAACGAAAAATCCAAATTTTCGGCAGGAAAACTTGAGACCCCCATTCTCTGTTTTTTATGCACAGACGTGCGTGCGGCAGCTTTTGAGAGCCGCACGCGGAGTTGTGCCGGCTGCAGCGGCGTTAATGATGATTACGCCATTTGCGATCGCACAAAACAATGCGCCCAGCGGGACCGGTGGCATCCACGGCCAGGTTGCAGACGTAACGGGAGCGGTGATTCCCAATGCGACTGTTGTCGCAACGACAACGTCGGGGCAGGAGGCCGGGAAAGCGACCTCGAACGGAGTTGGGCAATATACCATGCGCGGGCTCGCGCCGGGGACGTACAGCATCACCGTGACTGCCAGCGGATTCTCTGCCTTCGCCAAACCGGGCGCTGTGGTTGCGGCCGGGCAAATGCTGACAGTTAATGCTGCAATGCAGATCGAAGTGCAGCAGCAGGTCGAGGTGCAGTCGGAAGCCAACACCGTGAGCACAAGCCCTGAGGACAACGCGAACGCTGTGGTGATCAAGGGCGAGGACTTGAACGCGCTTTCCGACGATCCGGATGAGCTGCAAAACGAATTGGAAGCATTGGCCGGCCCGGCCGCGGGGCCGAACGGCGGGCAGATCTACATCGACGGATTCACCGGCGGGCAACTGCCTCCAAAGTCATCGATTCGTGAAATCCGCGTCAATCAGAATCCGTTTTCAGCGGAATACGACCGGCTGGGCTACGGACGCATCGAAATCTTCACCAAGCCAGGCACCGGCACGATCCACGGCGAACTTCAAGCGCAGGGAAACGATTCTGTCTTCAATTCGCAGAATCCCCTGCTGGTCGGTGTGGCGGAGCCACCGTATTACTCATGGAATTTGCACGGATCGATTGGCGGGCCAATTACAAAGAGCTCTTCATATTTCGTGAGCGCTTTCTCGCGCCAGCAACAAAACGAAAACATCGTAGAGGCCATCAATCCGGCCAGCATTACGGCAGCCAGCCCCGATGGAACGTCGATCAATGAAGCGTTCGGGAGCCCGACTTCGCGGCTCGACATCAGCCCGCGCTTCGATCTGCAACTGGGCAGCGCGAATACGCTGACCATTCGCGAGACGTACAACCGATCGGTCAGCACAGACAGCATTGGGTCGAACGGGTTGACGCTGCCGGAACAGGCGACCAACAGCACCAACCAGGAAAACGCAGTGCAGATTTCCGACAGCTGGGTGCTTAGCAAGAACCTGGTCGACGACGTTCGATTCCAATACCGCAGAGTGCGTGACATGTCATCGGCTGTCTCCGATCTGCCGGCGTTTTCGATCCAGGGCCTGTTCAGCGACGGAGGCAACTCCGATCAAATGGTGCAGGACCACGAGAATGACCTTGAGCTGCAGAACTATCTCTCCGGCGTGGAGGGCGCGCACTCGCTGAACTTCGGAGCGAGGTTGCGTGCGTATCCCGACATAAACTTCACCACCAGCGGAAGCAACGGGGCATACACGTTCGCACAGTCGCAGGACTTTCTCGGCTGCTACCAGACGCCGCAGGGGTCGACACCGCCAGCGAGCTGCCAGCCGCAGCAATACACCTATACCAACATCACGAACCCAAAGGCGTCGGCGACGCTGTTCGACGCAGCGCTGTTTTACCAGGACGACTGGAAGGTGAACTCGCGCTTCACTTTCAGCTACGGCCTGCGCTGGGAGACACAAAACTGGATCAATGACAAGGATGACTGGGCGCCGCGCCTCAGCTTGGCGTATGCGCTCGATCGAGGTGCGGGCAAAAGGCAGGCAAAAACGGTTTTGCGCGCAGGCTACGGATGGTTTTATCAGCGGTTCACTGTAGCCAACGGTTTTGGCGCGAGCGCTCCTTATGTTGTCAACACGATTCACGAGAACGGCGTAAACGAGCAGCAGTTCATTCAGACGTCGTCTCAAACGTCTCCGATCGTGTTTAACCAGTACGCGACGACGCCGCTCTCAGCGAGCACATCCGGCAGCACGACCGGCAAGAATGCGCCCACGTTCTACACGATTGCCCCGAATTTCCATGCCGCGAACGACATGGAAGCGGCCATCGGAGTGGATCGCCAAGTGACGAAGGCAATCACCGGCAATGTGACTTACGTCTATTCGCAGGGGATCCATCAGTTCTTCACGGATAATCTAAGTGCCGCGGCTGAGTTTCCGCCCGAGAATGCGCTCAGCGACACCTATCCAGCGACGGCTCCGGGGGCGCCCCCGACCAACAATCTGCAGTATCAGTCGGGTGGATTTTACCGGGAGAGCCAGATTATGGCCACTGTGCGCGCGACCTACCGAAGGTACAGTTTCGTGTCGAATTACACCTACTCCAATGCCCAGGGTGACACAAGTGGAGTTGGATCGGTTCCTTCGGTATCGAGCGATCCTGGAGTGGATTTTGGACGAACGACGTTCGATGTGCGCAATCGCTTTATGCTTTTCGGCAACTTCTCACTACCGTGGGCGGTATCGTTTTCGCCCATGATCGTGGCCAACTCGGGCACTCCTTTCAATATCACCGCGGGCAGCGACCTGACAGGCAACAACCAATTCAATTCGCGCCCCACGATCGCAGCCAGCTGCTCAGAACCCAATGCGTTCAGCACCAGGTGGGGCTGCTTTGATACGGAACCGTATGGGACGGCGAATCCGACGGCCGGCACAGCAATCGAACCCTACGCGGCGAATGAAAAGATTGCTTCGTACGGACTGGGTTCAGGGCCTGCGAATATAAGCCTCAATCTGCGCCTCAGCAAAGTGATCGGGATTGGACCGGCAATCGAGGGCGAGGGAGGGTCAGGTGGTGGTGGTGGCGGCGGACGAGGCGGTGGATATCACGGAGGCGGAAGAGGAATGCCGCCGGGTTTGAATGGCGGTTTGAGCGGCAACCAGGGCGGTCCGGGGCGAATGAATCAGAGTGTCGCGAGAAAGTACAGCCTCACTTTATCGGCGTGGGGCACCAACATCTTCAATCACGAGAATCTTGGTACGCCCAACGGAGTGCTTTCGCTTGTGCCTGACAGCACTGGAGCGCTGGCGCCGCAACCGAACTTCGGCAGATCGCAAACGCTGGCCGGCGGATTCTTTGCTTCGCCGACTGCGGGCAACAGGAATATCTCGTTGCAGGCGATTTTCAGCTTCTAAGCGCTGACCGTATGAATTCGTTCGGCTTTTTGGGCTTTCCATCCTTTCGCCAGAAGAAAGGCGAAAGGATGGGGCTCGGAATAGGTAAAGTGTTATGCGGTGAGAGACCCATGCCGTGGACTGTGTGGCATTCAGGAAGCTACCTGCCTTGAAAGTTTGGCGCGCGCTTCTCGAGGAACGAGCGTATGCCCTCCTGGTAATCGGCGCTGTCGTAAACTTCGCGGCGCATGGCCTGGACTCGCTCGAAGGTCTCAGGTCCCAGGTTGTGCGTTACAGAAAGCAGGCGCAATTCCTCTTTCAAAAGGCTGACGACCAGCGGCGAATTGCCGGCAATCTGCCCGGCGATGCTCAGGGTGAGCGCTTCGAGCTGCTCGCGCGGGACGGCGTGGCTGACGATGCCCCGCTCCAGCAGGCGCTTAGCGCTGATTGGTTGCGCGGCAAACAGCATTTCCTTGCAGAGAAGCATTCCACCAGTGGTAAGGAAATTTTGAATTCCCGAGATGTTGTAGGGCACGCCAATTTTGGCCGTAGTGATGGCAAACGTGCTTTCGTCGCAGGCCACAATCAGGTCGCAACTCATGACGAGTTCACAGGCGCCACCCCACACGCTGCCTTCGACCATCGCGATGACGGGCGTGGGAAAGCGCTCAATCGTCCGAACCAACCGCCGCAGAGGATCGTTGTACGTGAGCGGGTCGCGGCCGTTCATCGGTAATTCGCGGATATCGTGGCCGGCTGAGAAGACCTTCGAGCCGGCGGGCGCTCTAAGGATGACGGCGCGAACCTCTTTGATGCTCATCTCGTCGAGCGCAGAGCAAACTTCATCGATCAATTCCCTGCTGAGCGCGTTGCGCTTTTGCGGATGATCGAGCGTAATCACGCCAATTCGGTTTGAGATAAGTGTCTCTACCAGGGTCCATTTGTGATCCATGATCCGTTCTCCCGCTTTTGAGCCACACGAAGTATGAGGTGTCAGAGGCGATCCGGCAAGTACGTCGCTCACAGTTGAGCCCGGGTTGCGACACTGCGCCATTTGCGCTGTGGCTTGGTTTGTCCTGGCGCGTGCGCGGCATTTACGATTCCGATTGTGCCTGCCCTGGATACTCCTGTGATGTATGTGCGCGGCGTGGGACCGCGCGTGGCGGAGATGCTTGCCGCCAGGAGCATCCAGACGGCTGAAGACCTGCTCTATCACCTCCCTTTTCGCTATGAGGACCGGCAACACCCACGTAGCCTCGATGAGTTGAAACCGGGCGAGGTAGCAAGCGTGATCGCCGAGGTGCGCGGGGCCCTGCTAATGCGGACGCGGCGGGGGCCGATGTTCGAGCTGACTCTTGGCCAGGGGCGCTTTGCAATGAAGTGCCTGTGGTTTCACGCGGCCTACCTCGAAGGAAAGTTCCACGCCGGCCAAACAGTGGCGGTGTACGGCAAGGTTGAGCCGTCCCGCTCGACGAGCAACTTCAAAATGATTCAGCCGCAGTTTGAGATCCTGCCGGACGCGAGCGACGACGCCGAGACTCGATTGCTGGAGGTTGGAAGAATCACGCCGGTTTATGAATCGCTGGGCGGGAGCAGGCTGGCGTCGCGATGGCAGCGGAAGGTGATCTTCAACCTGCTTGAGAACATGCGCGGCGCTGTGCCGGAGTGCCTTCCGCTGTCGATGCTTGAGCGGCTTAGTTTTCCCGACCGCGAGAAGGCTTTGCGCGAGGTGCACTACCCGCCCGAAGGAACTCCGCTGACGAAGCTGCAGGGCGCGGCCACGGCGCAGCACCAGCGACTGATCTTCGAGGAGCTGTTCTTTCTTGAGCTCGGACTGGAACTGAAACGCCGCCGCATGAAAGAACGCAAAGGCGTTAGCTTTGCGACCAACGACAAGGTACGCGAGGCGATTCGCGAGGTGCTGCCGTTTCATCCCACGGCGGCGCAGAAACGTGCGCTGGGCGAGATTGTGGCCGATATGCGCGAGCCAACGCCCATGCGCCGGTTGTTGCAAGGCGATGTGGGCTCGGGAAAAACGATCGTTGCACTGCAGGCGATGATTGTGGCGATGGAAAACGGCTACCAGGCGGCGATGATGGCTCCGACAGAGATTCTGGCCACACAGCATTTTCTCGCGGCGCGCAAGCTGCTGGAGCGCTCGAGCCGGAAGCCGCGGATTGTGCTGCTGACCGGGTCGCTCGATGACGATCGGAAGAGAACCAACCGGGGACTGATCAATCGAGGAGATGCGAACCTGGTGATTGGAACGCACGCGTTGATCGAAGAGAAAGTTGAGTTCGACAACCTGGGGTTGGTCGTCGTGGACGAGCAGCATCGATTTGGTGTGCTGCAGCGCTTCAAGCTGATGAAGAAGCCGAATCAGCCGGAACCCGATGTTCTGGTGATGACTGCGACGCCGATTCCGCGAACGCTGGCGCTGTCGCTGTACGGCGATCTCGATTTCAGCGTTCTGGATGAACTGCCGCCGGGGCGAACACCGATCGTGACTCGGCGCGTGCCGGGCGAGCGCGAGAACGAAGTGTGGGACTTTGTACGCAGGCAGGTGGCGCAAGGGCGGCAGGCGTATATCGTCTATCCGGTGATCGAGGGGACAAAAGATGACCAGCCGGAACTGGATTTTTCGCACGATCCAGTTGACGGCGCAGCGAAATCGGTAAAGATGACGACTGGGCGCAATGGGAAAGCCGGCGATCTGTTTCCCCGTGCGGTGCGCGAAGCCAGTCCTAACGTTAAATCAGGTCTCAAGTCGGCAGTGGAGATGCACGAAAAGCTGCGCACGGGGCCACTGAAAGGTCTGCGCGTCGGCTTGCTGCACGGACGGATGGACGCAGACGATAAAGAAGTCACGATGCGGCGTTTTCACCGCGACGAAATTGATGTGCTGGTTTCGACCACGGTGATTGAAGTTGGCGTGGATGTGCCGAATGCGAGCGTGATGGTGGTGGAGCATGCGGAGCGATTCGGGCTGGCGCAACTGCATCAACTGCGCGGTCGCGTGGGGCGCGGCGCGGCGAAGAGCTACTGCATTTTAATGACTGGCGACCGGGTTTCAGAAGAGGCCGAAGAGCGGCTGAATGCCATGGTGCAGACTCAGGATGGATTTGAGCTGGCTGAGCTGGATCTGAGAATGCGCGGCCCAGGCGAGTTTTTCGGAACGCGGCAGGCGGGGTTGCCGGAGTTTCGCGTGGCCAATATTGTCCGCGACCGGCAGTGGCTCGAGCTGGCAAAACAGGAGGCGGCGCGATTTGCCGGCAGTCCCGATGCAGCCGTGAGCGAGGCGGAGCGGGCTCGCGTGTGGGCACGGCTAAAAGAAGCATGGCAACGGAGATATGGGCTGGTGGAGGCTGGCTAGAGCCATCGCGCCGGAAAATCAGATAGATGGAAGCGAATGCGATGAGGCCAGCATCTCCGGAGGGTAGGTCTGAATCTCGAGGTCAACGCTGGCAATTTCTTCGCCGCAGTCTCGGCGCTGGCTTCGCGTACATTGGCAAAGTTCGGTGAAGCAGAGATGGCCGCTCTTAGTCAGTTCCACGCCGGCGGCGATGAGCACGCTGTATACGTCGATGCAGGCCTGCCGTTCAAACTCGAAGAGCAGATTGACCATGCCGGTGTCGTTCGCGCCGCGGCTCAGGACCCATCCACCGCAGCCGAGAATTGCGCCCGTGAGTGATTGCACAAGACGCGATGGATCCTCGACGGAGATGCCCTTCATCTGCATTGCCCATGGAAGGCATGTTCCTGGGAATTGAACTTCATCCGTCATGCTTACCCTCACAGGCGGTTATCGGTGACGATTGGTGTCCAATGAGAGATGTTGCGGAGTCGAACGGCATTGACTGCGTTTGAAACAGAATCTGGGGAAATGCGATGGGGACTTGGCGCAGTAGTAATTGGGAACGGGCCTGCAAAGCTCAGCGCCGCAAGCGAACGGTGGAAAACAGGGACGAAACCAGAGCCCGCAAGCGGACGAATTGCCCCATGTTGTAGCTTTGAGATCAGGACTCGACATGATCGCCGGTACCGGCATTGACCTCATCGAGATCGAGCGGATTCAGCGTTCAATTGATCGCTACGGCCGGCGTTTTCTTGATCGCGTGTACCTTCAGGGGGAACAGGCCTACTGCGGGCGCAAGCGCAACGCGGCAGAGAGCTTTGCAGCGCGGTTTGCGGCCAAAGAGGCCGCGGCCAAGGCACTGGGGACAGGAATCAGCCAGGGCGTGAGCTGGCTGGAGATTGAGGTAGTGCGGGAACCGAGCGGCAGACCGACGCTGCGATTTCACGGCCGGGCGGCGCAACGGGCCGAGCGACTCGGGGTGATTCGTTCCAACTTGTCGTTGACACATTCCACAGGGCTTGCGGTGGCCAGCGTCGTGCTGGAGGGCGGGCAGTAACTCCCCCGAATCTGGTATCCTCAAGGCGTCGACTCACCCGGTTTCCGAAGAGGAGTGACGTGCCCAGCCGCCGAGAGATTCAGTGGTCACAACTCAAAGTTGGAATGCTGGTACTGGCCGCTGTTGCGCTGCTTACCGGCCTGATCTTTCTCATGACCGCCTCTTCGGGCGGACTCTTCGCGCACAAACTTGTACTGCGCTCCTATTTTCCTAATGCGGCAGGGATCAAGGAAGGCGCGCCCGTCACGCTGGAAGGCGTGACCATCGGCAATGTAATCAAGCTGCGCGTAGTTCCCGATCGCAATCCGAATCCCGTTGAAGTGAGGATGCAGGTTGGGGAGATGTATCTTCGCGATCTGCATACTGACTCAAAGGCGTCGATTGCCCAGGCAGGCGTGCTCGGCGACAGCTATGTCGATATCGACTCGACGCACGCGTCGGGACCGGCGCCCCTTAACGATGCCGAGCTTCAGGTTACGGGCGCGCCAACGATTCAGGATGTAATCAGCAATAGCTCTGTCTCGATCGAGGAAATCAACAAGCTGATGCACAAGATCGAGACGATGGTCGATACCCTGAACTCGACCCGCGGAACCGTCGGCGAATTGATCAATGATCCCGGTATGAAGAAAAACATTGTGTCGATGGTCGCGGATCTGAACACAATTTCAGGAGCGATCGCCAATGGCAAAGGCTCCATTGGCGAATTGATCAACGACAACACGCTCTACACCAAGCTGAATACAGCTGTAGATCAGCTGAACACGCTGACTGCCGATCTGAATGCCGGCAAAGGCAGCGCCGGAAAGTTCCTGAAGGACGACACGTTTTATAACAATCTGAATTCCGCTACAGCAAACGCGAATCAGCTCGTGGCATCGATCAACGCGGGCAACGGCACAATCGGGAGGTTGATGAAGGATCCTGAGACTGCGAAAAAGCTCGACGCCATGATCACCAATCTCAACGAGATTTTGAAGGGCGTGAATGCGGGCGAAGGGACCCTCGGGCAACTGGCGAAGAACCGCTCGCTCTACGATCACCTGGACCAGACAATGGATCAGTCACAACAACTGGTCAAGGCGATTCGAGAGGATCCCAAGAAGTATTTCGTGATTCGGCTGAAGCTGTTCTAAGAATCACTTTGCGGCTTGCGAAATAGTTGAACCGCCGGGCCTACTTTCCCGTTTCTTCCACTCGGAGGCCCAATGCGCCTGATCAAAATCGGTATGTTTGTTGCCGTCCTTGTCGCAGCTTCCCTGCCCTTCCTCTCGCATCTTGCTAAACCTGCGCAAGCTGCAGCGGCGCATCCGCCAGTATATGCAGCGAACGGCGATTTGCTTCCAGTTGGAAATTATCGCGAGTGGATCTACCTGACTTCTGGCGTCGACATGAGCTACAGCCCCAAGCCCGCGGACATGACAATGTTCGACAACGTCTTCGTCAATCCTGAAGCCTACCGAAGCTTTCTGGCGACAGGAACGTGGCCTGACAAAACAATCCTTGTGCTGGAGGTTCGCGAGGCAAAGAGCAAAGGCTCGATCAACCAGCATGGCCATTTTCAAGGCACTCAACTCATGGGATTCGAAGCGCACGTGAAAGACGCGGCGCGTTTCCCGGGCGGATGGGCATTCTTCGATTTCGACACGCCCGACAAGAACGGCACACTGATTCCGCAAGGAGCTCCCTGCTACACCTGCCATGCGGCCCATGCAGCGGTGGATACGACGTTCGTGCAGTTCTATCCGACGTTGCTGCCGATTGCAGAGATGAAAAAGACGTTCAGTGAGTCCTACCTGAAGGACGAGGCCGCAGCAACACAAGCAAAGTGAGCTAAGACGATTCGGAGCCGCGAAATAGCCTCCAGAACTCAAGAAACGCTTTAAGCCGCACGACCTGGAAGGTGTCGTCGGCAATCAGGAAGAAGACGCCTGAAGCGGCCCAGACGAAGTGCATCGCCTGCGGTCCGAGCTGGTCGCTGAAGGGTAAGGGCGCAGCCGAGAAGACCATGGCAACGACGAACAGGGCAAGCTTGACGATGCCGAGGACGAGATTAATCTCGGCAAGTTTGCTGGTGTAGGGCACGCCAAGGCGAAGGCTCGCTCCAAGAGCTGAAAGAGCAGGGCGCCTTTCGAGCAGAGCCAGCAGTGGCGCCACTGATGCAGTCCAACTGACGAGCGCCCACGCAGTAAAGAATCCAAGCGATAAGAAAATGCCCCAGATGGCAAAGCCGATGAGATCGGGTTCGCCGCTCTCGGCGATGTGCGTGGCCGCGATCCATTGCACGGAGCGGACCCAGCACCAAAAAGTGATGGCGAGCATCACAAGCCAGACCGCCTGCAATACCATCACGGTCACCGGACGGAACGGCAGACGGGAACCGGAATTCGATGGCAGACGCGTGAGGAGCAAGCTGCGGCCCAGCCCGGAGATGATGACCCAGGCAATCACGGCAGGAAGCAGCCACGGCAAAACGGCTACAACGTGGGGCACATAGTAAGAGATGACGCCTGAGAGCTGCGTTGCTGCCACCCAGGGGTTCTGGGTATCAACGGAATTGATTCCGGAGTTCTCGAGCGGGTAAGCCGCCAGGATTTTCTGGATCTGATTCCAGCAGGCGAGAAGAAACGGAATGCCGAACAGCCAGCGCCAGGCGATTTCAATGGCGATGAGCGAGGGACGCCGCAGGACCACACCGAGGTGCTCGACCAGCAACTGCGTTCCGCGAACGGGTTTTTCCTTTTGGTTGTCCGCCACGGCGTCGGAGCTCATTTCACGACCAGGTTGACGGCGCGACCGGGAACAACAATCACCTTGGCGACCGTCTTCCCCGCGCAGCGCGCGCGCACTTTTTCGTCGGCGAGCGCAGCAGTTTCAATTGCTTTTGCGTCGGCGTCTGCCGGCACGCGCACCACCGAGATGAGCTTGCCATTGATCTGCACCGGAATCTCGATCTCGTCTTCTTTGGCCAGTCCCGGGTCGCTTTTGGGCCACGGCGCGCGCAACACGACCCCTTCACCGCCTAACTCTTCCCACAGCTCGGCCGCGAGGAACGGCGCGAAGGGCGCGAGCAGCAAGACGAGCGTGGTGAGGATTTCGCGAATGACAGACGCGGGAACTTCACCGGCAGCCAAAT
The DNA here is from genome assembly GCA_963834565.1 of uncultured Acidobacteriaceae bacterium. Lineage (GTDB taxonomy): Bacteria > Acidobacteriota > Terriglobia > Terriglobales > Acidobacteriaceae > Telmatobacter. The sequence goes on from CAWICF010000002.1 coordinate 503,539, forward strand.
GCGCATCAGCCGCCTGCAAGTCGTTGACCAGCTCCATGATTGCCGCTACGCATGTGTTGAAGTGCCAGCGGCCTTCGAATTCGTGAGTAATTTTAGCAACCGTCTGGTGAAGCTTGCGGCGCAGCCGACCCGCACCGTTGTGTGCAGCTCCTTCGTTTTGCACTTCGGACGAAACGTGGGAGGTCGCTGCTCCTCGCGCGATCGGCGCATATTTGGCGACCAGCCGCCAGACGCGGCCGAGGAAACGGCTGACGCCGGCAACACCATCTTCCTGCCAGTCGAGATCACGGTCGGGCGGAGCCGCGAAAAGCGCGTACATGCGGGTTGCGTCTGCGCCGTAGCGGGCGACCATGTCGTCGGGCGAGACCACGTTGCCTTTGGACTTCGACATCTTGGCGCCGTCTTTGATGACCATGCCCTGCGTGAAGAGGCGGGTGGCAGGCTCGTCGTTCTTCACCATGCCGCGATCGCGCATCACCTTGGTCCAGAAGCGCGAGTAGATGAGATGCAGGATGGCGTGTTCCACGCCGCCAATGTACTGATCGATCGGGAACCAGTAGTTAACGATCGCGGAGTCGAATGGAGCAGAAGAATTCTTCGCGTCAGTGTAGCGATAGAAGTACCAGCTCGAATCGACGAACGTGTCCATCGTGTCGGTTTCGCGGCGAGCCGGGCCGCCGCATCTGGGGCAGGTGACGTTGACGAATTCGGGCACGCGGCCGAGGGGCGAGCCACCCTGCTGTGTGATCTCGATATTCTCGGGAAGGATCACGGGCAACTGAATGTCGGGCACGGGAACAATGCCGTCGCGCTCGCAGTGAATCATGGGGATGGGCGTACCCCAGTAGCGCTGCCGGCTCACACCCCAATCCTTCAGCCGGAAAATCACCTTCGCCTCGCCAAAAGCGCTGCGCGCAGCAGCCTTTTGAAGGAGTTCCGTCGCCTCGGCGCAGGCTTTGCCGTTGTACTCACCGGAGTTGATCAGGACGCCGTCTTCTACCGTGAACGGGAGTTCGGGCTCCGCGGTTTGAGGATCGGCAGGCGCGATGACGCGGCGGATTTCGATCCCGTATTTGGTAGCGAATTCGAAGTCGCGCTCGTCGTGCGCCGGCACGCTCATGATGGCGCCGGTGCCGTAATCCATGAGGATGTAATTTGCCACCCAGATGGGCACACGCTCGCCGTTATAAGGATTGATGGCGAAGCGGCCGCTAGGAACGCCGTGCTTTTCGATCGCGCCGATATCTCCGGCTTCCTTCGCACGCTTTTGTTCGTCTGCCAACTTCGCCACTTCAGCCTTCAACCTCTCGTCCGTCGCGGCAAATGCTGCCACCATCGGGTGCTCAGGCGCGAGCTGCACGCTGGTTGCGCCGAAGATGGTATCAACGCGCGTCGTGAAGACGCGAATCTTTTCCGCGCCGCCTTCCACACCGAAGTCAACCTCGGTGCCTTCGCTGCGGCCGATCCAATTGCGCTGCATGGTGCGCACTTTTTCCGGCCAGCCATCGAGTTTCGAAAGATCGTCGAGCAGTTCCTGGGCATAAGCAGTGATGCGCAGGAACCACTGCTCGAGATCACGTAGCTCGACCTTGGTGTCTTCGTGGCGCCAGCAGCGGCCGTCGATCACTTGCTCATTGGCGAGGACTGTGGCGCACTCGGGACACCAGTTCACTTTGCTCTTCTTGCGATAGACGAGGCCCTTCTCGTACATGCGAAGGAAGAACCACTGATTCCAGCGGTAATAGTCGGGCAGGCAGGTGGTGACCTCAGTTGCCCAGTCATAGCTGAGGCCCAGGCGCAGCATCTGCCGCTTCATGGCGGCGACGTTGCCCAGGGTCCACTCGCGTGGCGGTGTGTTGTTCTTGAGGGCGGCATTTTCGGCGGGAAGTCCGAAGGCATCCCAGCCCATTGGGTGCAGAACGTTATAACCCCGCATCCACATCTGCCGGGCGAGCGCGTCGCCGATGGCGTAGTTGCGCACGTGGCCCATGTGCAACTGGCCGCTCGGGTACGGCAGCATCTCCAGCACGTAGTATTTCGGCTTGTTGGTTGTGGCCGGCTCCGCGGCGTAGAGCTTGGGGTTAGCAGCCCAGCGCTCCTGCCATTTCATCTCGATGGTGGCCGGGTCGTAACGCAGTTCTTTGTCGTCCGCCATTCTTTCCAGTGTAAATGGCTGGGCAAGTTACTTCTTCTGCTTCCTGACGAGGCTTTTGAGCACGCTCACGTTGCGCTCCTCGTCGCCGGGTTCGTCGACAGGAGTTTCAGCGATGAAGGCGCAATGATCGAATCGAGGGTCGTTGAGCAGCCATCGGAAAGGCTCGACGCCAATGGTTCCCTGCCCAATATGCTGATGCCGATCGAGTTTCGAGCCACGCGGCGCCTTCGCGTCGTTGCAGTGCCAGACGCGAACGGCATCGAAAGTAACAGTCGCAGCGATCTTGTTCATCGTCTCGGCGAAACCATCGCCGGAGACGAGATCGTAACCGGCAACGTGGGTGTGGCAGGTGTCGAGGCAGACCGCAACGGGAGCGTGACTGCGCAAACGGGCAACAAGCTCGGCAACTTGCTCAAAGCTGCCGCCGAGTGAGAACTCCGCGCCCGCCGTGTTCTCGATGAGGATGTGAAACGGAGTTCCCTGCCACGGAAGGCCGTCGATTGCGCGCTGGATGCAGTCGGCGGCCAGTCTGAGGCCTTCGTCGCGAGTGAGGCCCTTCCACGAGCCGGGATGAAGAACGAGGTATTCCGCGCCGAGTTGGAGTGCGCGCTCGATCTCGCCGCGAAAGGCAGAGATGCTCTTCTCGCGAATCTCGCTGGACTGGCTGCAGACGTTGACCAGATAGCTGGTATGAATGACGAGCGGGCCGACATCGTGCTTCGCGCGCAGCTCGCGCATTCGCTCAGCCTGTTTCGGATCGACCTTGGGCGCGCGCCACATTCGAGGGCTCGAGGAAAAAATCTGGAAGGTGTTGGCACCGATTTCTTGTGCGCGCTCGACGGCGTTCGAGGCTCCGCCGGAGGTACCAAGATGAACGCCGATTCGTTTGGGCATGCGGCCAGTTTACAAGGCGCCCATTGAGCGCGCGCTAAGTTGCAAAGTCCTGACAATTGAGTGACACAAGGCCAGCAACAGTGCCGCTACGATGGGTTCCGCGATGCAGCCCGGTTCACCGGAAACCGCCCGACGACCGATTTCAATTCCATGCGGCTCTTTCCCCTGTGCCCCACCCAGGCCGATACAAGCCAGCGGCCTTGGTGGGGCTTTTTTTCGGGCAGCCGGGCCTTCACGGCATGCGACAGTCAAGAATCGGTAGCGGTTTCGCCTATTCTTCGCTTATCTGCTAAAATCTACCGATGGACTTTCAGCTCGTGACCAACTACAAGCCCCGGGGAGACCAGCCGCGGGCCATCGAGCAGATTGTGGACGGGCTGGTGGCTGGCGAGAAGCACCAGGTGCTTCTTGGCGTGACCGGCTCCGGCAAGACGTTCACCATGGCGAAAGTGATAGAGCATTCCAACCGGCCGGCACTGATCCTGGCGCACAACAAGACGCTGGCGGCGCAGCTTTACCACGAGTTCAAGCAGTTCTTCCCGTCGAATGCGGTCGAATACTTCGTCAGCTATTACGACTACTACCAGCCCGAGGCTTACATTCCGGCCGGCGATCTCTACATCGAGAAGGAAGCCACCATCAACGAAGAGCTTGACAAGCTGCGGCTCTCGGCGACCCGGAGCTTGTTCGAGCGGCGCGATGCAATCATCGTGAGCTCGGTGAGCTGCATCTACGGCCTCGGCTCGCCCGAAGCGTACTACGGCATGTTGCTGCTGCTCGAGAAGGGACAGCACATCAGCCGCAAAGATATTACGCGGCGGCTTGTGGAGATTCTCTACGAGCGCAACGACACGGACTTCAAGCGCGGCACGTTTCGCGTGCGCGGCGACGTGATTGAAGTCTTCCCGACGTACGACGAGAGCGCCTACCGGATTGAGCTGTTCGGAGATGAAATTGAATCTCTGGCACAGATCGATCCGCTGTTTGGCGCGGTGAAGCAGAAGTACTCGCGGCTGCCGATTTATCCAAAGAGCCACTACGTGGTGCAACCGGAGCGGAAGGCCGAAGCGATCGAGTCGATCGTTGCCGAGTTGAACGAGTGGGTGGCGCATCTGGAAGCCGAGGGACGCATGGTGGAAGCGCAGCGCGTGCACCAGCGGACGCGCTTCGATCTCGAGATGATCAAGTCGATGGGCTACTGCCACGGGATTGAGAACTACTCGCGGCATTTCAGCGGCCGCTTGCCAGGAGAGCCGCCGCCGACGCTGCTCGACTACTTTCCGCGCGATTTTCTGCTCTTCGTCGATGAGAGCCACGTGACGATTCCGCAGGTGCATGGGATGTGGTACGGCGACCGGAGCCGCAAGCAAAATCTGGTGGACTACGGGTTCCGGTTACCGTCGGCGATGGACAACCGGCCCCTGAAGTTCGAGGAATTTGAGAACCGCGTACAGCAGGCGATTTATGTTTCGGCCACGCCGGGCCCTTACGAGCTGACGCGCTCGAGCGGAGTCGTGGTCGAGCAGGTGATCCGGCCGACGGGACTTGTGGATCCCGAAGTTGAGATTCGCCCGGTGAAGGGGCAGATCGACGACCTCCTCGCCGAAATCCGCGACCGGGCCAAGCGCAGCGAGCGCGTGCTGGTAACGACCCTGACCAAGCGAATGGCCGAGGACCTGGCCGGCTACTACACCGAAGTTGGCGTCCGCTGCCGCTATATGCACTCGGAGATTGAAACGCTGGAGCGCGTGAAACTGCTGGCCGGGCTGCGGCGAGGAGAATTCGATGTTCTGATCGGCATCAACCTGTTGCGCGAGGGCCTCGATCTGCCGGAGGTTTCGCTGGTGGCGATTCTCGACGCCGACAAGGAAGGATTTCTGCGTTCGTCTGGATCACTGATTCAGACGATGGGGCGCGCGGCCCGGCACGTCGAAGGTCGGGCGATCCTCTACGCAGATAAAATGACCGATTCGATGCGGCGGGCTCTGGATGAGACAAGCCGAAGGCGCGAGATTCAGCGCCGGTACAACGAAGAGAATGGAATTATTCCTCAATCCGTTATCAGTCAAGCTGACATGGGGTTGGCGCAGATCCTTAGAGTAGAGTATGGGGAAATTGCCATTGAAGAAGCGGAAGGAATTCCGGACTTCAAAACACCAGCAGAACTCGAAGACTACATCACCAAGTTGGAGACCGACATGCGCGATGCAGCCAGAAAGTTCGAGTTCGAGAAGGCAGCACGCTTGCGTGACACGATCAAAGAGTTGCGCGACAAGGAATTCATCTTCGGATAGCCCTTTGGTAATCACCCAACGGATTTGCTCGCATTTGCGCCGAATAGCCCTTGTTGAGGCAACCGCAACCCCGTAGTCACCATCTTAGTTGCCTAGTTAGTTAATAATTGGCGCGGCGTTTTAAGGGGTGGTGCGCGCCAGCGGGGCCATGACAAAAATTCTCTTAGTTGAAGACGATCCGTTAGAAGCGCGACTCATTCTGCCGCTTCTTGAGCGGGAGTTCGGTGAGGTACATCGCGCCACCGACGCCGCAGAGGCGTTGTGCGCCCTCGAACGCGCAGATATTGCCGGGCAATTCAAGCTGGTCATCTCAGGCCAGCGGATGCAAGGCATTGGCAATCCCGAGTTTGTGGCGGAACTGCACGCAAGAATGCCTGAGTTGCTGGTGCTGGTGCTGGGAACGGCTGGTGAATCGCCCAAGAACTACTTCGGGGAAAACGTGGAGTTCCTTCCCCGCCCCCTCGTTCCTCGACAGATTGTGACGGCCGCCGGCAAAATGCTCTCCCGCGATAAAAGTCACGCTCTTTAATCAGCGCCCCAAACTGCAAGTCCGAATTACTCCTCGTTCAAGCGTCGGCGATCCTGTGAGATAAATCACACGCAACTGCCCAACCAAGGATGGAGAATAGCCTCGTTGGTTAGGGGGTCAACCGGCTCCCTGCCCGCGTGCGAGAATCATCTTGGGGTCAAAATGGCCACGTTTGGGAGTTTCTGTCTTCTTATTGCTTTAGCCCTGGCCGCGTATAACCTTCTGGCTGGAGGTGTTGCGCTTCGGCTGATTGCCACTGGGCAGCCTGCGGCCATTTCGCCCGAGCGGCTCGCCGATACCGCCCGAAGGGCCGGAATTGCCGGGTTTGTGGCTGTCACGGGAGCCGCGTTTGCGCTGGTCTGGTCGGTCTTTACCAACGATTTCTCCATCACTTACATCCTTGAGCACTCGAATCGAGCACTGCCGATTCCCTACAAATTCGCGGCTCTCTGGAGCGGCCAGGAAGGCTCGCTCCTGCTTTGGGCCTGGCTGCTGGGCACCTACGGTTTTGTTCTGCGCCTGCGTCACAAAACCGATGTCAAGCTGTATGCCTACGCGGGGACGATTCTGTCGGGCATCCAAGTCTTCTTCCTTTCTGTGCTGGTTTTTGCCGCGCCACCGTTCGCGCTGCTCAAAGGAGCGATTCCCGACGACGGCAATGGCTTGAACCCGCTGCTCCAATACCCGGAGATGGTGATTCACCCGCCCATGCTCTACCTGGGCTATGTCGGGTTTTCGGTTCCCTTCGCGTTTGCACTCGGCGCGCTGATGATGCGCTATCCGGGTGAGAAGTGGATCCACATCACGCGGGCATGGACCATGGTGACCTGGCTGTTCCTGACCTGCGGCATCTTTCTCGGCATGCACTGGGCGTACGCGGTGCTGGGCTGGGGCGGCTATTGGGGCTGGGACCCGGTGGAGAATGCCAGCTTCATGCCGTGGCTGACGGGAACTGCCTTTCTGCACTCCGTCATGATGCAGGAACGCAAGGGCATGATGAAGAGCTGGAACGTCTGGCTGATCTTCTCGACGTTTCTGCTTACCATGCTGGGCACTCTGCTGACACGTGCGGGCCTGGTCAGTTCCGTCCACGCATTCGCGCAATCCTCCATCGGCAACTGGTTCGTCGCTTTCATGTGTATTGTGCTGGCAGTTTGCATCTTTGCCTATGTTTACCAGCGCGGACACCTTAAGACCGAGCATCACCTGGAATCGCTGGTGAGCCGCGAGTCGAGTTTCCTCTTCAACAACCTGGTTTTGCTAACGGCTTGCTTCGTGATTCTCTGGGGAACGCTGTTTCCCATTCTCTCGGAATATGTGCAGGGCACCAAGGTGACAGTTGGCGCACCGTTTTATAACAACGTAGCCGTGCCGATCGGATTATTTCTTCTGTTCCTGACTGGCGTGGGACCGCTGCTTCCCTGGCGTGCGACATCGCTGAAGGCAATCAAGCACAACTTTGTGCTACCGGTGATTGCGCTATGGGTGACGGTGATCGTCTGTCTGGCGGTTGGTGGCTGGCCGTGGAAGAATGGAGCGCTTGACACAGGGGTCTTCTACGCGCTGGTGGGTTTCGCGCTATCCGCCGCAGTGTTTACGGCGATCACGGCAGAGTTCCTGCGCGGCGCGGGGGTCATTTCGCGCCAGACCGGGCGCAATCTCTTTGCCGCTCTCTGGCTTCTGACCAGGCGCAACACGCGCAGATATGGCGGTTACCTGGTCCATATCGGAGTTTTGATTGTTGTGGTGGGGCTTTGCGGATCGGCCTTCAATCGCAACGTGGAAAGCGAACTGGGGCTGCATGGCAAGCTGAACATCGGCCCCTACACGCTGGAAGAGGTCGGAGCTACGCAGGACTCGAACCTGAACTACAACTCAGAGTATGCGGTGCTGAGTGTATCGGAAAAAGGCAAGACACTTTTCACGATGACACCGGAGAAGCGCTTCTATCTGGCCAGCGGTCAGCCGCAGACGATGGTGGCGATCCATTCGGTGCCGAGCTGGGATCTTTACGTGGTTTACGAGGGCACGAACCCCGACACCGGCCAACCGATTATCAAGGCATTCCTGAATCCACTGGTGGGCTGGATCTGGGCCGGCCTCGTGGTGATGGTTCTTGGCACATTTATTGCGCTCGTCCCGAGCCTTTCACCAGCGACCGCGACGGTACGCATTCCTGCCACCCAGGCAACGCCCCTGGCTGCGGCTCTCAAGGGAGGCGACTAATGTCTGCCCCCTCAAATGAGCCTGTCATCCTGAGCGAAGTCCGCCATAGCGGGCGAGTCGAAGGATCTGCGGTTGCCTTTCTCAAAACCAGGCCGCTTACACACAGGGGCTTCGCCCGTGGACTGAAATTCGCGCAGGCTCTGCTGCTCGCTGTTGCCGTCTGCTTCTCGCTGGGCGCCACCGATGCCAGCTCGCGCTTCAACGACCTGAACCATCGATTGATGTGTACGTGTGGCTGCAATCAGCTTCTTGGAGAGTGCAACCATGTGGGCTGCCCTGATTCTCCGCGAGAGCTCGATGAGTTGCGAGCAGCAATCGCCTCAGGTTTGAACGACAAGCAGATTCTGGATGGCTTCGCCGCCAAATACGGAGCAACCGTGCTGGCAGCGCCGACAACGAAGGGCTTTGACCTGGTAGCGTGGGTCGCGCCTTTTGCGGTGTTTGGTGCGGCTTTGTTGGGAACATTTCTGCTGATCAGGCGCTGGGGCGGATGGAGTGTTCGAGCGCAGACGGCTGCTGTGCAGGCTGCTCCGCGGGATCCGGCAGATGCCGAACGATTGAATCGGGTTCGCAGAGAGACCGGCGGCGATGGGGGAGATTGAGCAATGACGGAGACGCAGGGACTGATTGCTGGGCTGATTCTGCTGATCGCGCTTTTTGTCTACACGTTCTGGCCGGAGAATGCGTTCGCGAGCCAGAAGGAAAAAACGCGGCTGGATTATCTGCTTGAGCAGAAGGAACAACTCTATGAAAATCTGCGGGATTTGAATTTTGAGTATCGCGCGGGAAAGTATCCGGAAGAAGATTTTGTTACCCAGCGCGGATTGCTGGAGAAGGAAGCCGCGGAACTGCTGGCAGAGATCGATCAACTTCAGGGAATAGGGACGTAGGGACCAGGGAAATTGTGGCCAATTTGAGCTGCGAAATTGAAGGATTACGACACGAAATGAAATCGAAACGATTTTTTGTATTTCTTACTTCATTGGGCTTCATTTTTGCAGGCGCAGCGGCGCAGGCAGCAACCGTCAACGGCGTTGTGACGAACAAAACCACTGGCAAGCCTGATGCGGGCGATCCGGTCGTCCTGGTTCAGCCGATGACCGGAATGAGCGAAGTGGGGCATACTACGACGGATTCGCAGGGCCGTTACTCGCTGAATCTGCCGAGCAGTGCGCCGTACCTGATCAAAGTGACGCACCAGGGAGCGGAGTATTTCATTCCTGCGCCCGAGGGCGGAGGTCAAGGCGACATTTCTGTCTACGATGTGGCCGCCAAGGTGAGCGGGGTGTCGATAGGCGAACGCGTGGCCGGCGTGGAATCGGAGAACGGCCAACTGCATGTTGTGGAGCGCTACGACATTCACAACCTAAGTACGCCGCCAACAACGCAGTGGAGCAAGAAGTCATTTGAAGTGGTTTTGCCAACCGATGCAGTGGTGGGTGATGTTTCAGCGCAGCGGCCCGGAGCGGGCAGCCTGCCGACCAGCGTGAAGCTCGATCCGGATGGTCCGAAGGGCCACTACTCGTTCAACTTCCCAATCCAGCCAGACGAAGCCGGCAAAGGCACTTTGTTCCAGATCCAATATGAGCTGCCCTACTCCGACAACAAGTACACGTTTCACTCGTTGTTGACCATCCCGGCCGACTCGTTCTGGGTTGTGATGCCGAAGTCGATGACATTTGCGAGTGCGAGTGGAACAAAATTCGAACTGTCGCCTCAGGACCCGACGGTGCAGACCTATCTGATGCGGAACGCTCCGGCCGGCAAGTCGATCGACTACACGATCTCGGGCGCGGGATCGTTCCCGCGCGAGGATCAGGGAGCGCAGGGCGGCGGCCAGGCGGACAACAGCCAGGGAGCCGGAGTGGGCAACCAGCCGGGTGGAGGGATCGGCGAGCCGATTAACACGCCGGATCCGCTTTCGAAATACAAATGGTGGATTTTGGGCGGGATCGGGTTGCTGCTGGCTACGGTAGCAGCGTTCCTGTTGCGCAGGCCGGCAACGGCGGTTCCGGCAGGGCAGCTTGGGACGGTTTCATCGGCATCTGCGGTGAACTATGTTCCTCCAGCGACTCCAGCGGCGAAGAATGCAGCGCTTCTCAACGCGCTCAAGGAGGAGTTGTTTGCTTTGGAGAGCGAAAAAATTGCGGGCACGCTCCCACAGGCAGAATATGCCGAGCAGAAAGCAGCGTTGGAGACCGTGCTGAAGCGAGCGTTGAAAAGAAGCTAGGTTTCAGGGCCCAGTTGTCAGGTCTCCGAAGCTAAGGCGGATCCGGCACAGAACTCTCACCACTGCCCTCTGTCGCCTGAAACCTGTAACCTGTTTCTATGAAGACGCTGCTTCGCACACTGCTATTTCTCTCATTGATCGTCTGGTTGGGCGCTGAGATCTTTTTCCCGATCGTTGCAGCGGTCACGTTCAACACGCTCTTACCCGATACGCATACGGCAGGCACCATCGTCGGCCAGCTGCTCCGCATCCTGCACGGCATGGGGCTGGTTTCGGGAATGGTGGTCCTTGCGGTCCTAGCGCTGGCTCCGGCTTGGGGCATCGTCAAACCAAAGGCAGTGCTCGCTCCGATGATTCTCATCGTGTTGATGATCGGCTGCACGGTCTACTCGCAATACGGCATCATTCCGGCGATGGAGCGCGATCGGCGCGCAGCGGGCGGTGCGATTGATATAAGCGACGCCACTAATCCAAATACAGTTCACTTCAACAAGCTCCATAATCGCAGCGAAGACGTGGAAGGCGCGATCCTTTTGCTCGGGCTGACGACCGTGGTGCTGGTGGCGTGGGCTGAGACGTCGCGAACCTGATAATAGCTTGATGAGGAAAACACGGCCATGGGGCGTCAAGCCAATTGCAGTTGTAATTGGAACGGAGATGCTGCCGCCGTAAGGGCGCTAATCGAGCCTCCGGAACTGATTCTTCGCGGCGCGATCCGACGACGGATTCCATTTGCAAAGATGAAACGCGTGAGTGCGTATGGCCGCGCGCTCTGCTTCGAGTTTGAAGGCGACAAGGTCCAGCTTTCGCTCGGTGAAGCCGTAGCTGCGAAATGGGCGCGGGCAGTTTTGGAGCCGCCGCCAAGTCTGGCAAAGAAACTTGGAATTACTCTGGGCTCGCGGGTCCGGTTCATCGGGGATCAGGATGATGGCGCGCTGCGCGAAGCGCTCGCTGGCGCGGAGATTGTGACGCGTGCCAAAGCGGATTTGATCGTTGCTCGCGTCAACACTCCCCCGGAACTGAGCCTCGCGATCAGCCGGGCTGCTCCGTCGGTGCTCGACGGCGCTGCGCTCTGGATTGTCTATCGCAAGGGTCCGGGGCATGCCATCAACGAGTCAGATGTGCGCGCCGCGGGGCTTGGGGCAGGGATTGTTGATGTGAAGGTTGCCTCGGTCTCTCCGGTGTTGACGGCGCTGAAGTTTGTGAAGAGGAAGAGCCAGAAGCTGCACAAAATGTAATCGTCAAGCGCAGTTCGCCGGTCTTGTATCATCGAAGAGGCCAGAACGCACGCAAATTGCTGTACAGGCCACGATGGAACGACTATGAAAACCGGCATTATCGGCCTGCCGCAGGTAGGCAAGACTTCTCTCTTCAAGATTCTGACAAAAGCCAAGATTGAGGAGCACGCATTCTCGAATCCGCGTGAGGCCCACGTGGGAGTGGCGCGTGTTCCCGACGAACGGCTCGAGAAACTTTCAGCTCTCTATTCGCCGAAGAAGACGACCTTTGCGCAGGTAGAGTATGTCGACGTTGCGGCAATTGGCCAGGAAGCGCTGAAAGAGACTGCGTTTCTCACCAATTTGCGCAATGTGGATGCGCTGATCCACGTGCTCCGCGCGTTTGAGAACGATGCGGTGCCCCATGAGAAAGAGATCGATCCTCTGCGCGACGCAAAGAACGTGGAATTCGAACTGATGGTAAGCGACCTGACGCAGGTCGAGAAGCGGATCGAACGGGTTGAGAAAGACCTGAAGAAGGGGCGCACCGGCGAATTAGAACGGGAGCAGGCTCTGCTATTTCGCTCGAAAGATTCGCTTGAGAAGGAAATTCCGCTGCGCGAGCTGGAGATGACGCCGGAGGAGAGAAAGCTCATTCGCGGCTTCATGTTCTTGTCGCAAAAGCCCATTTTGTATGCGGTTAATGTGAACGAAAGTACGAGTCTTGGAGACGATCTGGAGTCGGCGGTGAGCCGCTACAAGCTGGACGCGCTGGCACAACGGCCGAACTCCGGCGCGACTGCAATCTGCGGGAAGGTGGAAGCCGAGTTGGCGGAGATGGATGACGCGGAGGCGGCGGATTTTCTTGAAAGCTACGGACTGCATGAAAGCGGGCTGGTGCGTCTGATTCGCAAGAGTTACGAACTGCTGGGGCTGATCAGCTTTTTCACCGCAGGCGAAGATGAGTGCCGCGCGTGGACGGTGCCGTTTGGCTCGAAGGCGCCGCAGGCTGCGGGCGCCATTCACACTGACCTTGAGCATCATTTCATCCGCGCAGAGACGATTCGCTGGGATAACCTGCTTGAAGCCGGCTCAGAGGCTGCAGCCCGAGCGAAGGGCACGCTGCGGCTTGAAGGCAAAGAGTACGTTGTGCAGGATGGCGATGTGCTCCACATTCGGCACAGCGGATAAGACGAATGCTGAAGACTTCCCTGTTGCTTGGCGTGATTGCGGCACTGGCTGACGTGGCCGGCGGCGTGGCCTTGGTGCGGGCGCGCGGAGTGGAGCGCTACCTGCGCTATTTTGTCGCACTGGGCGCGGGATTTTTGATGGCAACCGCGCTGTTGGAGATGACTCCTGAAAGCCTGCGTTTGAATGCGAAGCTGGGGCCGGCACTGATCATGGCCGGCTACTGCGCTGTGCATCTGCTGGAACACACCATCAATGCGCATTTTCACTTTGGCGAAGAGACCCATGCAGGTGAGTTTGTCTCAGGGCATACGGGCTACTCGGTGCTAGGCGGCCTTAGCGTGCACGCGCTGTTTGACGGAGTCGCGATTGGATCCGGATTCGCGCTTTCGAACTGGCTGGGCTGGCTGATTTTTCTGGCTATCCTTCTGCACAAAGCGCCTGAAGGATTCACGATGGCCAGCGTCATGATGGCGAGTGGGCGGAGCCGGGCCACGGCCTTCTTTTCGGCTGTAGCACTGGCCGGCGCCACCATCGTGGGTGTGCTGGTCATCCAGCTTGTGCCGGGCTGGGTGCCATACGGGCTTCCCGTGTCGGCAGGAGTGGCTCTGTATGTGGCCGCGACCGACCTCGTTCCTGAGGTAAACCGCGAGCCGGGAATCCGCATGGCGCTGGTGTTTTTTGCCGGCGTTGCGGGATTCTTGTTGCTGCGCTCCCTGCTGCCTCAGTTGTAGCGAAGGCCCGGCGCTGCCAGTCAGTTCCAGACGGTATGCTATGCAATGTGGCGCTCGGCATAGCAACTCTTCCAGAAACATCCCACCCATCGCGGTTGTTGCGCAAACGCGTCTCGCTTGAGTTCCCCGGCGTTCTGCTCTTCACCGTTCTTGGGTTTCTGGTGATGGGCTACCACCCGGGCCTTGAAGACGACGGCATCTACCTGGCCGCAGTGAAGGCTAACCTGAATCCGGCTCTCTTCCCTTACAACTCAAATTTCTTCCGGCTGCAGCTGGAAGCTACGCAGTTCGACCGGTGGATGGCTGACTTCGTCCGCTGGACGAGGACTCCGCTGGAGTGGGCGGAGCTTTTGTGGCAATTGGCAGCAATTTTTCTCATTCTTTGGGCCGTAAAGAAGATCGCCGACCATTTGTTCTCCGCAGAGACTGCGGCGTGGTCCAGCGTGGCGCTCGTAGCTGCGATGTTCACTCTACCCGTGTCTGGTACCGCGCTGTACATGGTCGATCAGCATCTGCATCCACGGAGTCTAGCGACGGCGGCAATCCTTCTGGCGGTTTGGAAAATTGTCGATAGAAGGTATTGGCAGGCGGTGCCTCTCTTGATTGTGGCGTTTCTTCTGCATCCGCTGATGGCAGTCCTGGGGATTTCGTTCTGCATTTTCCTGACCGTCACGCTGCGAGCCTCGATGCGTACAGATATTCGTTCTCTGCGCGCATCCGCAGTGGCATTTGTGCCTCTTGGATGGGTTCTCGAGTCTGCTGTTCCTGGCTGGAAGCAGGCTTTGGATACGCGCACTTACTATTACCTTTACAAATGGACATGGTACGAATGGCTCGGAGCCATCGCGCCCCTGGTTTTCTTCTGCATTGTCTGGCGGGTCAGCCACAGGCGCGGAGATCATTTGCTGGCGCGATTTTCGCTAGCGGTTTTCGCCTTCGGCGTCTTTCATCAGGTGCTCGCCATGGCGCTGCTGTGGCCCGCAGCGCTGGTTCGCGTCACACCGCTGCAGCCGATGCGCTATCTGCATCTCTTGTACTTCCTTTTAGTTCTGGTGGCAGGCGGTCTGCTGGGAAAGTATTTTTTAAAGCGAAACGTGGTCCGATGGGCCGCCTTTCTTTTGCTGGCAAATGGAACGATGTTTGCCGCGCAGAGTGCCGAATTCTCTGCGAGCCCGCATTTGGAACTGCCGGGCCGCAAGCCGGCGAATGAGTGGCTTCAGGCATTCGCCTGGATCCGCGACAATACGCCGGTCGATGCGTATTTTGCCCTCGATCCGCACTATATGGAGGCGCCAGGCGAAGACTATCACGGCTTTCGCGCGCTGGCGGAGCGCAGCCAACTGGCCGATGCGGTGAAAGATGCGGCAGTGGTGACGCTGGTGCCCGAGCTTGGACCGGTGTGGTCGCGGCAGGTGGAGGCGCAGGAGGGTTGGCAGCGATTTACGCTTGCCGATTTTGAGAGATTGAAGCTCGATTTTGACGTGAATTGGGTGGTCGTGCAGTACCCCGAACCGAAGGGGTTGGACTGCAGTTGGCACAGCCGAAGCCTGGCCGTGTGCCGGATACCATAGATCGAGAACTAGCGCCGGAAACGAAGAATTTTGCAGGTTGCGCCTGCATCCGCGAGAATAGAAAAGTTAAGACTTACAGACCTGGACGTTTCCCATGCTGAACCTAACCCAGCGATTGATTCTCGGATGTGTGCTTCTCAGCGGCCTATTCGTCTGCCTGGTGACCGTCACGCATCGTTCGCTCGCTTCGTCAGGGCAACTTGGGTTTGCCTTCGCGTTGATAGCGGTCGCTATTTTCGTTGCGGTAGCAACAGCTTTCCTGGTCCTGCGGCCTTTGAGAATGCTGGCGCGCGATGCACATCGCATTGCCCAGGGCAATCTGGAGCATCGCGTGGAGTGGCACAGCCGTGATGGTTTTGGCCAGATTGCCGGCGAGCTAGGACGAATCGCGATCCGGCTGCGCGAGGTGCGCGATACTGAGGCCGGCCGCCGCCAGATGGAGTTTCAGCTCTCCGATGCAGTTCTACAGTCGATCTTTGAGCCGATCATCGTGACCGACGGCAAGGGGCACGTCCTCAAGCTGAATCAGGCCGCAGCGGAACTATTGGGCGAAGCCGCAGGAGACCGCATGGCGCTGGCCAACACGCCGGGCGGCGACAAGATTCTGAGCGCAATCAAAGATGCCGTTTCGATGCAGAAGGCGGTCGCCGCTGAGGGCGAGGCGTCGATGCTGCCCATGCGTATCGGCAAGCTGGAACGCAGCTACCGGCTGCGCACCACGCCGATGCGAGACTCGGAAGGTCGGCTGCTCGGCGCGGTGACGACTCTGGAAGACGTGACCAGCCTTCAGGATATCGACCGCTTCAAGACGCAGTTCATTTCGGTGGCCAGCCAAAAGTTGCGCGATCCCCTGCTGCAGATGCGCCGCGGGCTCTACGCCATGGCGCAAGGATTCAGTGGGGAGATGACGCACTTGCAGACTGAGTTGGTTGCGACAGCCAGCAAAGAAGCGGAAAAGCTGGACGAATTGATGGGCGACCTGATTGAGGTAGCGGAGCTCGACACCGGCAAGCGCGAATTCAAATTGGAGCGGATTCGCCCTCTGCAAGCTCTCGATGAGGCGCGTGACCGGGCCTGTGATGAAGCGACAAGAAAGCACATCCGCGTTGAGGTGAGCGCCTACGCTGACCTGGCCACCGTGCAAGTCGATCGCCGCGCATTACGCTCGATTCTGGATAACCTGCTATCGAATGCCCTGCGCTTTACACCAGAGGGCGGCGAAGTTCTTCTGTCCGCCGAAGAGATCAAGCAATTTGTCCAGTTCAGCGTGCGAGACACCGGGCGCGGCATTGAAGCGGAGCGGCTGAGCACCATCTTCGATCGTTTTAGCGCCTTCTCAGAAAAAGGAACCGGGCTTGGCCTGGCCCTCGTGCGGCGGCTCGTGGAGTCGCTGGGCGGCCAGATTGCCGTCGAGAGCCGTCTGGGGCATGGAGCGACATTTCGCTTCACAGTGCCCGTCGCCGTAGCCACCACTGTCCGGCATCCCGTCGAGGTGGGCTGAGCGATGGTCGAGATCCAGCTCGAACCCACACAGGAACCTGCCAAACTTCGCATTTACGTGGGCGCCGCGCCCGGCGTAGGCAAGACCTACCACATGCTGAATGATGCTTACATACTCAAGCACCAGCAGAATGTGGACATCGTCATCGGGCTGGTGGAAACGCACGGACGCAGCGAGACGCAGGCGCGAATCCGCGATATTGAAATCGTGCCGCAGCGTGAGATTCCCTATCGCGGCGTGACCTTGAAAGAGATGGACGTCGACGCGATTATTGCGCGGCATCCGCACACGGTCATCGTGGATGAGCTCGCGCACACGAATGTGCCCGGCAGCAAGAATCGCAAGCGGTATGAGGACGTGCAGGACCTGCTTGAGGCGGGCATCAACGTATGGACAGCGGTCAACATTCAGCATCTTGAAACCCTGAACGACGCGGTCAACAGGTCGGCAAACACGACCATTCGTGAGACGGTTCCAGACAGCTTTTTCAAGCGCGCCGACGAAGTGATGAACGTGGACCTGACCGTCGACGAGCTACGCAACCGTCTGCGCCAGGGGAAGATCTACGCGCCCGAAAAAGTCGAGCAATCGCTGGCAAATTTTTTCCGCAAGGGCAACCTGAACATGCTGCGCGAGCTTTCATTGCGCACGACAGCGGAACAAGTGAGCAGCCGCGCGGCCGAGTATCGCCGCACGCAAGGGCTGGAACAGGCGCCGATTCCCGAAAAAGTGATGGTGTGCCTCAGCACCAGACCGGGCACAGAGCGATTGCTCCGCGTAGGATCGCGCATTGCAGGGCGCCTGGCGACAAATTGGTACGCGGTGTATGTCACGCGGCCCGACGACAAAGGGCATGGCGATCCGGAAGCGTATCACCGGCTCGAAGAGTACATGCGCATGGCGCGTGACCTGGGTGCGCAGGTAGTTTCACTTACCGAGCGCAACGTCTCCGACGCGCTGATCCGGTTTGCCCAGCAGGAAAATATTTCGCACGTCGTCTTCGGGCAGTCGGCCCGCTCGCGCTTCGACATTCTGCTTCGCGGATCGGTTCTGAATCGTTTTCTCTCTGAAGTGCGCGACGTAACCGTGCAGGTTGTGCCGATGCAGAAGCCGCTGCGGCGCGGGCAGTAGACAACATGTGCCTGGCATCAGGGGTCAGATAGCGGGGCGCGCGTCTGGCACGGAAACGCCCCACCGTGGGTGGCCCCGTAATACCATGATTGCCATGGCGATCTCCGAACGAAAGACTACGCGGCGGCAATTTGTATCCCGATCCGCGCTTCTAACCGGCGGCGTTGGGCTCGGGCTGAACTGCACAAACGTCTCGGCAGCGGTTGCATCGGGAACCGAAGACACCTTCTCCGCTTACCAGGCGCGCCGGCGCGAAGCTCTTTGGGGATTGCTCGGCGATCTGCCCTGGCAGCATGAGCCCGCGCCGCCCAGACTGGTCCGCACGGAAGAGCACGACACCTACACAATCGAGCGGCTTGTCCTCGACCTGAATGGGATCGAACCGGTCCCCGCTCTCTTGTTAATCCCCAAGCAGCTCCGGCATCCTGCGCCCGGTCTTCTCTTCATTCACTGGCACGCGGGAATGTACGGCCTGGGCAAAGAACAACTGCTCAAAGGAACCAGCGTTCAACCCGCCTACGCTTCCGTCCTCGCTGAAATGGGAATCGTCACCCTGGCCATCGATAGCTGGTGTTTTGGCGAGCGCCAGCACGACACCAACGGCCACCGCGGAGAAGAAGACGCATTCAAGCTCATGCTCTGGCGCGGCCAGGTGCTCTGGGGCATGATGATGTTCGACGAATTCCGCGCCCTCTCTTACCTCGCATCCCGCCCGGAAGTGGACCCGCAAAGGCTCGGCGCGACGGGTATGTCGATGGGATCGACCAAGACGTGGTGGCTTGCCGCGCTCGATCCGCGTGTTCGGTTAGCCATCGACATTTGTTGCCTCACCGATTTCGACTCGCTCATTGCCGCGCACGGCCTTAGCGGTCACAGCATTTTCTATTATGTTCCATCGTTGCTGAAGGAATTCGACACCACCGGGATCAACGAGTTGATCGTCCCGCGGCCACATCTCAGCGTCAACGGCCGCAACGATCCCCTCACGCCGCCAACTGGTGTCGAAAAAATTCGCGACAATCTATTGCCGCTTTATCGGCAACACGGCCGCGAGGAGGATTGCCACATCCAGCTCTTCGATTGCGCCCACGAGGAGACCCCCGAGATGCGCAGCCTGGTCATCGACTGGATGCGGAGATATCTGGTCGCAGGCTGATCCGACTCTCATCGTGGATCTGTTCTGAACCGTTTACTCTCGTAAGGCCGATCGAAGCTGGATCATTGAACAAAACCCTCCCTGCCGCGTTCATCGGACAGCGAGACGAAATAAAATCCGAGGATCTATGAAACGAGCCATCCCGTCTGCCGCTTTCATCCTCGCCGTTACGTTCTCACTCCACGCTCAATCCATCGCCGGAACCTGGCAAGGCACGCTGGCCATTCCCACCCAGCAGGGCGCAACGGTCAACCGTAATCCTCGCCTCGTCTTCACCATTGAGAAGAGCCCCGACGGTTCCTTTCACGGCGGCATCACGTTCATCGACTATGGCAACTCCGTGCAGCTAACCTCCGTCACCTTCTCAGGCACGGATGTCACCTTCGCGCAGAGCGATGCAGGCTTCAGTTACCACGGCAAGCTCGGCGTCGACGGCCGATCCATCGACGGAACCTGGACGCAGGGCAATCGGTCTCTGCCGCTTACTTTGCAGTTGGCCACCGCAGATTCCCTCTGGAAGCGCGAAGGCGCAGCGGCGCTTCCGCCCATGGCCGCCGACGCCGATCCCTCCTACGAAGTTGCTACCATCAAGCCCGCCACAGCCGACGAGCAGCATCCCATCTTCGATCTGCGCTCCCACAGGTTCACCGCCACCGGCACCTCCGCGAAAGAGCTCATCAAGGTCGTCTGGAACATTCGCGGCCGACAGGTCATCGGCGGCCCGCCATGGCTTGAAGATAAGAAATTCGACATCGTTGCCGAACCCGACACACCCGGCAGGCCCAGCGAAGAGCAAAGCCGCGTGATGATACGCAAGCTGCTCGTCGAGCGTTTTCACCTCGTAGCGCATACCGAGCAGCAGGATTATCCGGTCCTTGCCCTCACCCTCGATCCCAAAGGCCCACGCCCCACGCCGAGCGACCCCAGGTACAGCGACAACATAATCATCTTGCAAGGGCGCGATGGCGACGACATTGTCGCCCACTTCTACGACGCCACCATTCCGCAGATGCTCGACGTCATCATGAACACCTTCCAGGCCCGCCAGCTCGTCGACGAGACCGGCCTCACCGGCACCTGGAACATCACGCTCCGCATAGCCGGCGTCGCCCAGGGGACAGGCCCCGTCAGCGACGAGGAATTCGGAACCGCGCTCGTCCAGGCCGCCCAGCAGGCCGGCTTCAAATTCGTCTCGAAGAAAGAGCCGCTCTTCGTAGTCGTTGTCGACCACATCGACCCACCCACGCCCAACTGATCGCTTTGCGCGACACCGGCAAAACTGCGGACACTCGATACCAATGTGCAATAGTCCTACTTCCCTCACCTCAGGCTTAATCGCAATGGTGCGAGACGCACGTCAGATCGGGCCTAGCGAGCTTTCTTCATGAAGGAGAAGAAACAATGCCTGAAGTTACGAGGGAATCTGTGTGTCTGCCGTGTATTGGCGGACGGGACAGAAGCGATCGCGGCGTGGCGCTATCGCAAAACCAGAGTAGCCGCGGACCGGAGCCACAACTGCCTGGTCGGCGCGACCAACAGGGAGCGCCGACCTTGCGCGAAATCGGAAAAGGCTGCACCAACTCTGGTTTTGCTGTAAGACATAAGCTGATGCTCGGCTTGATCGGCGCAACGCTGGGTGCTTTGCTTGCAGGTTGCAAAGCAGACCAACATCCTTCGCAGGAAGAAGGCAACCTGGCTAATGCTGCCAAAGACGTCGCCATCCCATTAGAAGCAGGAAAGATGAAGAATCCCCTGTCTCCGACGGATGAGGTCGTGAGCCAGGGCCAGGAGGTGTTTCTTGGTTCCTGCGCCCAATGCCACGGCCCCGATGCGCGCGGAGACTCTGACCTCGGGCGCAGCATGAACCCGCCGGCCATGGATCTGAGCTCATCCCACGTGCAGCACTGGAGTGACGCGGAACTTTTTTGGATCATACAGAACGGAGTTCGGCTCACTGGCATGCCCTCCTGGAAGTCGAGCATTTCAGATAACGACACCTGGAAGCTTGCTCTGTTCATCCATAACCTTCCCCACCTCGCGGCTGCCTCCGCCTCCACTGCGGCCTCGTCGCAGGCACAAGCCGCCGTTTCCGCGCAAGACAAGTACACGCTGAAAGTACTGAATGGCCTCGCGTTTTCTGAGTTTAGGGGATACGAGAATTGGCCGGTCATCGCCATCAGTCTGAGTGGAGGGAAACTTGCTGCGATCCTCGGGAATCCAGAGATGATCAACGCCTTCAAGTCCGGCATTCCCGGAAATGGCAAGCCCTTTCCAGATGGCGCAAAGATGGCTAAGGTCCATTGGAACTCGAAAGTAAATGCCGCTGAACCCGGTGCGCCGACCGTTCCTGATACGCAGCATGACGTTGATTTCATGCTGAAAGACAGCAAGAGGTTCGCGGACAGCGGAGGATGGGGCTACGGCGCGTTCGAATATGACGCGGCGTCCGATACCTTCCGGCCCGCCAACTTGCGAGACAAGCCGCCGCAAGGGAGCAACGCCAGTTGCGGGTTCGCGTGCCACTCGGCAGTGAAGTCAAAAGACTTCGTCTTCACAAGTTACGAGCACAGGTGAAGCGGTCTTATCAGACCGCTCTTGCGCGCTGAATTCGTCGACCACCGTTCAGTTCTCCATGTGTGAACGTCGCCGGCCAGGACTATTTCGTCATCGAGATCTCAAGGCCGACGCCAGAGTCGACAATCTCAATATTTGAAAATGCGGTCTCCGCGAGCATCCGCTGAAAGTGCTCTTCGGTGTAGGCGCGCTTGAGCAGAACCTTCTTGAAGATGAGCTTGGTCAAGATTCTGTTGAGAGAAGAGAGTCGCATGGCTTCGACCTCGCGGCTGATCTCGCCGGGCGAGGCATCGCCCTTGAGATCGATGATGACGGCGTGGCCGCCGGGCTTGAGGACGCGGCACATCTCCTTGAGCGCAACAACGGGCTCGCCGAAATTCTTGAAGGCTGCGCGGCAGAGCAGGAAGTCAAACGAGTCGGCGGGAAACGGCATGTTGGAGGCAGAACCCTGACGGAAATCGATTCTGAAACCAGCCTCTGCAGCCTTCATCGCGGCCATCTTCACAAACGTGTGGCTCAGGTCGAGACCCGTGATGGAGAAGTTGCCGAGCTTGGCCAGCTCGATGCTGAAGTAGCCGGGCCCCGGCGCCACTTCAAGCACAGCGCTGCCTGAGGTGAGCTGAGGCGCGATGCGGCGCGCGAGGTCGACGTACTCCTTCATCATTTCGCCGGTGTTCGATGCGTACCACTTGGCTACCATTCCTTCCATTCCGCTGTCGCGGCGCGGGCGTGGCATTGCGAGAGTCGTCATAAGAATCTCCTGTTGCAGGTTGCAGTTAGCAGGGGTCGGGCGCTAGGTGAGTGGTCAGAGATCAGGACTCGCAACGACTAAAAGCATCAGCATGACAGCTGTTTTTCTGATTTCTTGTCCTTGTTCCCTGATCCCTGTTTTATTCGCAGAAGACGCGGACCTTCGTGGTGTTCCCGTCCTTGCCGTCCACATCGACCATGAGGTCTTCGAGGTGGTCGATCAGCTCCTCGAGATTCTCCGGCTTGATTTGTGAGAGGGTGAGCGGAACTCCGTGACGGTTGAGCGCTTCGTCGAGTTGATCATGCGCCTGCTGCGGGATGAGGCTGGCGAGGCGCACGCCGGCACGCAGCAACTGCATGGGAACTCGAACGTTTACGGTTGTCGGGCCCTTCATTCCAGTCATCGATTCGTCAGCTTCAACGAGCACGCGCAGATACTTGGCACGGGTTTTGACGGGCGTGTCATCGAAGCCGGAGCCACCGGCGATGCGGCCGTTGAATTCGGAAGTGGTGGCAGGTTCAGGCTCAATGGCGGCTAGCAGGCGCTCGGCCTCATCGGTCGTGATCTTGCCGGCGGCGAGCATTTCCAGGATCTGACGGCGGTTCTCGTTCATAGAAGTCTCCAAAGTTAGGTGAGTTAGAGAATGAGGACGCGCACGTGGTTGCCATCGGCAGTTACGCGAACGTGCGTGCCGGGCAGAGCGCAAAGAATGTCCCAAAACACGCGGAACGTGCGCCATGGACTCATCTTGCAGGCAATCGCCAAGCCGACGATCACGAGGAAGATGAGCGGCGACAACAGAATCGCCGGGATCCAAAGGATGAAGAGCGGAATCCATAGCGGAATCGAGCGCCAATGCGGTGTTTCAATGCGGACAATAGCAATATTTGGAGTCATTTGAGAGCCTCAAGTGCACGTATTGCTTCAGCGGGGCTCAAATCTCCGCTGTTGAGCCGGTTCAGGACCTCAGTGCGCGTGGGCGAAGGGTTGTTGTCGATGAACTCAAGCAGGCCGGAGATGCGGTTAAGCCGCGATTTGATCGTGGGATAGCTGACGCCAAAGGTCTGTTCCATTTCCTTGATCGAACCATGCGAGCGGAGGAAGGCGACGACAAAGACCTGATCTTCAAGACTGAGCTGGGAAAGCTGGGGGAGGGTGAACTGGCCTTCGATAGCGATCTGTTTTTCGGGAATCCGGACGCGCTCAACGACGAGCTGGGAGCCCTCGGCAATGCGGAGCAGTTCTTGCCAGTCAGAGCTGGACTGAGGCGCGGATTTAGGATCGTTGGGCATTCTTTGGTTGTCTTTCTCAATCTCAGCCGTAACTGTAATTAAGATTATTAATATTGTCAAGGCAAATAGTAGATTTTTATCATTACAAGGCCCAACCTCGACCAAAAGTAATTCATCCGGCAGAAAAATGACGCAAACTGCCACCCGCAGTTTTTGACTCCGGCTAAATGCCAGGAAAATCCCCGAACCTGTCTGTGTGTAACCGGAAGAATTGCATGCAATGGATTTGTGAAGCCAACTTGTACGGCTCAATCCGGAGCGAATTCGCAATTCTGTCCAGTTCTGCCAGTACGAAACAGAGCAAAACGCCCCAAAGTTAGCCACAAATTGCCGCCATTTGCCACCCGCACCGGTGGTCAGTGGACAGTGATTTGCGTTCAGAAACGCCGGGACCGGAAGGTACTGAGCAAAGGAGAAAGGAACCCAGGGGAACGAGAAAGCCGAGAGTGGTGACGGAAGAGATTGAAATGAAGGGTCGGTGAGCAGACCAGCGAGCGGAAGAGTTGCGACTGAAATGAGGAGACTGCGACAAAGATATCGAGGCGAGTTCTACGTTCGGTTCTCCCCTGACCGATCGTAACTCGTGGCCGCAACCGGCACGGAGTGGAGCGTGGCGCTTGCTAGAGAGCAAGCAGCATTTCCTGGTTGATGACAATCCGGTGATTTTGATCCGATAAACCCTGTTGCCGCCCCGTCTATGGCCAATCCACAGGCGGCGGTGCTAGTGTACCTGCGTGCCGAACCCCGAGCGGTTCAGGTGCGGTTGTGCTTCTCCACTTTCCAGCCGCAACAGGACCGCAGCATGGCAGCACTGGAGGTACAAGACATGGCAACTTTGTCCATCGACCCGCGTGTCAGCAGTCGTACGACTGATTTTGTCGGCAGCGATCACAAGATGCTCATCGACGGCCGCTTTGTGAAGGCGGCTTCGGGCAAAACATTTCCTGTTTACAATCCGGCGACGGGTGACGTAATCGCGCACGTTCCTGAAGGCGAAACCGAGGATGTGAATCGAGCGGTGATGGCGGCGCGCCGTGCATTCGACGACGGTCCGTGGCCACGCATGTCGCCCTCGGAGCGGGGCCGGCTGTTGTGGCGAGTGGCGGATCTTGTGGAACAGCATCTGGACGAGTTCGCCGAGCTGGAGTCGCTCGACAACGGAAAACCGTACTCGGTGGCGCGCGTGGCGGATGTACCGCTGACCGTAGACATGTTCCGCTATATGGGCGGCTGGGCAACCAAGATCTCGGGCAAGACGCTGCCGCTTTCCGCTGGTCATGACTTCCACTCGTACACGTTGCGTGAACCGATTGGCGTGGTGGCGCAGATTATCCCGTGGAATTTTCCGCTGCTGATGGCGGCGTGGAAACTGGCCCCAGCGCTGGCATGCGGCTGCACGATTGTGCTGAAGCTGGCGGAACAGACGCCACTGACCGGACTGCGGTTGGCACAGGTATTGGATGAGGCCGGCCTGCCGGCGGGCGTGGTGAACGTGATCACGGGTTACGGTGAAGGCGCAGGCGCTCCGCTGGCCGCACACGACATGGTGGATAAGGTTGCGTTCACGGGATCGACCGAGGTGGGCAAGTTGATTGTGAAGGCTGCGGCGGGGAATTTGAAGAAGGTGACGCTCGAACTCGGCGGCAAATCGCCGGCAATTGTTTTCCCGGATGCGAAGATCGATCACGCGATCGAGGGAACGGCGAGTGCGATCTTTTTCAATCACGGCCAATGCTGTTGCGCGGGTTCGCGGCTTTATGTGCACGAGAAGGTGTTCGACGAGGTTGTGGAAGGCGTAAGCAATGTGGCGAACGGCATCAAACTTGCGCCAGGAATGGACCCCTCGTGCCAGATGGGTCCGCTGGTGAGCGACGAGCAATACCATAAGGTCGTTGGCTACATTGAATCGGGCATTCAGGAAGGCGCGAAAGTTGCGGCTGGAGGGCCAGTCTCTGGCGTGGATCGCGGCTGGTTTGTGCGGCCAACTGTGCTGACCAATACGAATCCGCGGATGAAGGTGGTGCAGGAGGAGATCTTCGGGCCGGTGGTGTGCGCGGTTCCCTTCTCTGACCGCGACATCGATGCGATTATCCGGCGGGCGAACGACACCGTGTATGGACTGGCCGCGAGCGTTTGGACGCAGAATCTGAGCCAGGCGCACAAGGTGGCTCGTGGATTGCGCGCCGGCACCGTTTGGGTGAACTGCCACAACGTCTTCGACGCTTCGCTACCCTTCGGCGGATACAAGCAGTCGGGTTGGGGTCGGGAGATGGGCGAGGAGGTTTTGAACAACTATCTCGAAACGAAAGCGGTGACTGTGGCGCTTTGACGGGCAGTGTGACATTCACAAACTGATTTGGATCCTTTTTGTCTGCTCACGCGGACGGTATCGTGTGCGCTTCGAAAGAGCGCGTTTATCCCCGGCTGGATTCTGACTGCCGGCCGGATGACACAGTGAGCATGACACGAATGGGGGATGAGGATCACCCGCGCTGGTGAGAGACGAAGGATGGCTCGCTGGCGCCTCATTGAAACATACAGAACCTTTAACCGGGGGGATGGCCGCTAGTGGGCCGACGATCTCCCACCCGCCTGCCTGAACGGCCCCAGCTACGCTGCCAATGCGAAAACCGGTTCCGATGCCCATCCGAATCAAAGCAGTTCTGCGCATTGTTCGCACGGCTTGCTGCCAGCAAAATGCTCGAGATCTTCGATTAGAAAGACAACTCAGGATTCCGACGTGGCGATTCTACGGGACCGTGAACGGGCGGAAACCGTCGGTGGGAAACAGGCCGGTGGGAGCGGCAACGGCAGAGGGTTGCTCGCGGAAGGTGTAGCGGATGAAGAATCCGACAGAGGTGAAGTTATAGTCACGCATGTTGTTGGCGGCGACGTTGATACCGGCGAACAAGTGCGTATTTACCTGGTAAGCAACTTCGCTTTTGAGATCGTAGTTGGGGCCGATGCTGGTGAGGTTGGGAAGCATGGGGTTGTTCTGACTGGCCTCGAGCGCCTTTTGCGCGGCGAGAGGCCAGAGCGGAGTGGAATCCTGCTGGAAGGCTTGCACACCGACGGCGCCAGCGATGGTGTAATGCCAGTGCTTCTCCCAATGACCGACCCAGTTGAACGGCACATTGGCGAGGAAGTAAGCCTGAGGGCTGAAGTAGCCGCCCATGCCAAGAGTGAACGCATTCTGATTGTTGGCGTAGCGCATGGCGAAAAAGTTGGCGCCGATGGAGAGCTCGCCGTACTCGGGTGAGGTGAAGGCGCGCCAGTAAGCGCCCGCGGCGCCGTCGATGCGCGTGTTGCTCTCAGTGTTGGAACCTGTCAGATATTGGCCGCCCGCCGAAAAATAGAGGCCGGATTGTGTGTCGCCGCGGTCAAACTGGATCTGCGCCTGATTGGCGACGACTCCGCCCCAGATTTCACCAGGCGTGGTGAGCGTGTTGCCTGCGGGATCGCGCAGCCCTCCGTAGGAAAGCTGCGAGTCATCGACGGAGTCGCGCGACAAGTTGAAAGTGAGCGGGCCGTTCGCGGGACGCCAGTTAAAGCGGCCAGTGAAATTGGCAACTAGAAAGTTGGCAGGCGTATAGCCGCCGGCGATGGCGAGATGCGGGAAGATGAGTTGCAGCTCGCCGCCGATGCCGGCTGCATTTTGTTGCGCGGGCGGCGTGAGGTTGGTGGAAGTGAGCGTGCCGATAGGTTCGGGAATCGTGAGGAGCGAAGTACCGGAGCCAGTGGACTCAAGCACAGCGAGAGTGGCAGTGCCGCCGGCAGCGCCGGAGTCGAGAAAGACAGGCTTGGCGACTGCGGCAAGACGCGCGTGGAAGCCGAGCGGCGTGGAAGCTTCGAACGGCGCCTCGATGGCTGCCAGTTGGCTGTATCCGGGCGTGCCGCTGCGGTAGTTGAGGGTAGAGGTTCCGCCGAGCCAACCGCTGTAGCCGCTCTCGATGGCGCGGAGCTGCTCCTCAGCAAGATCGCGCGGGCTGGGCGGATTGGCGCCGCGCTGGAAACGAAGCCAGGGGCCGTGAAGCGGGGGGAGATTCTGCGCTGCCAGCTCCTGGTCGGTTTGACCGGAGGATGATTCCGCAGAGTTGCCAGTGGATTGTGCTTGGGAAGCAACTGAGGGGTTTTCTGGTGGAGCGCCGGCGGCGATCTGCACATCGCCAAGAGTTTGACCAGGCGGCTGGTCGTTGGATTGCCCGGTGGTCTGCTGAGCTTCTCGCGCGGTCGCGGCTTGCTGAGCGGGCTTTGCGCGTGGGCGAGGGCGCGTAGTAGCAGAACTCGCGCGGGGCTTTGCGGGCGCGGTTGTCGCAGATTGATCGGAGTTGGATGGGAGCGCGGGCTGCACCTGTTGCGGAGCGGAGTAAGCGCCAGTGACGGCTTGCTGCACAGACGGCGGGGCCTGTGCGGAGGCGACCGCGACTGGAGCGATCGGCGGAGGCGGCGTAAGCTGCGCCTGAGCGACAGGAATTTGAGGCGCGGGTCGTGGAGGCGCAGGTGATTCGACAGGCTCGGCGGAACTGGGAAGATTGGAAGTCGGCGCGGGCGCGAGCGCAACGTTCGATTCAGCTACCGAGGTCTGCGGCATATCAAGTCCGGGATTATTCGCAGCGATCTCTTCGAGGCCTGCGTAGACATCGGGCGAGCTAGGCGAAGCGATAGGACTTGATGCAGTGGACGGAAGAGCAGAGGGTATTGTGTTGCTCTGTTCAATGAGAGCGGGAGCGGAAGCATCGCTTCCCTGCCCTGCGGCAGGAAGCGGTAGCGGATTGCCCGAGGGCTGCGTGCGTTGCGATGCGTCGGCCGGGAATTGAGGGCTGTACGGCGATGAAGAGAGGTTCGACCTGTAGGACGGAAGCGGCGCCATTTGCTCAGGCGTAGGACCGGAGTCGAAACGAGGATCGAGAAGGCGACGGAGATCGGCAGCAGGCGCGCGATAGGCGCCGGAGGAAGGCACGAGCGTGTTGTTCAGAGTTTTTCCGTCGGAGCCGGGTGGCATCGCGGCAAGTGCGGCGCGCCAGAATTCGCTGGCACGTTGATTGTTGCCGCGAGCCTGCTCAAAGTGCGCGGCGGACGCGAGAATCTGTGGGTCGCTAGGATAGCGCGCGAGGGCCAGGCGAAGCCATGACTCAGACTGCGCCATATCTCCGGCAGCGATTGCGGCGCCAATCGCACCCTCGAAGTCGCCGGGAGTAGCTGAGTCCATGGGGATGGTTTTGTAGACGGTCAGCGCTTGCTGCGCCTGGCCAACTCGGACGTAGGCTCCTGCGAGGGCGCGACGCACAAGCATGCTGTCGGAGTATTGCAGCGCGGCGGCCTGAAGGATTTGAACGCCGTGCTGGAGGTTGCCGGCGTCGATGTCGTGGCTGGCACGGCGAATAGCCCAGTTCACCCACAGAGCGCTCACCTGCTGGCGATCGGCAGGACTGAGATCGGCGCGCGCGTCGAGGCGCTCCAGTACGGGATAAAGCGCCGCATCGTTGTGAATGTTGTAGAGCAGCCAGGCGTGCTGCATTTCAACGGCGACGGGAATTCGGGTGCGATGGAGGAGATAGAAGTCGTCGACGCGCTTGAGGTAGACGGCCGCGTGGGGCGTGTCACCGACGGCGACGTAGAGGCTGGCAATTCCCTGCACCCATTCGATGTCAGCCTCGAGCTGGAGCCGGACGTCGGAAGGTACTTTCGACAGTTCCATGAGCGCTTCAGCATTGCGATTCGCGGCGATGAGCGAGAAGACGAGTCCTTTCCACGCGTCGGAGGCGAGAGAGTGAGGAGGGTTGAGCGTGATGTCGGGTTCGACAACTGGTGAGGAGGTAGATTGGATCGCAGTGCGCGAGATGCGGGCCGGACGGATGAAGGTGAGAGACGCGAAGACGAGGCGCGGTGCGGTCGCAGAGCCTGTGTGCGAATGTGATTGATGGAGCGATTGCGGAACAAGGTTGACGGCTGGATGGGTTTGCGGAGCAGGAGCCGGCAATTGTGGAGATTGTGTTGCGGGTTGCTGCTCTGGAGTGGCAACCGGAGCCGGGACTTCATATGGATCAGGGCCGTAAGCGGGCAGTGGCGAAAGCTTTGTCGTTTTCGCGAAAGGCTCATTCGCGGGGTCGAGAAGACGCTCAAGGTCCGCGGCGGTGACGGCGCGATGAGGCTTCGTATCCTGCTCCGGATTGACGAGCACGTGAGCGAGCCGATCGGTGGGAGTAACCGGCGGCATGGCGGCGAGCGACTGGCGATAGTATTCGGCGGCGCGCTCATTGTCGCCGCGAGCCTGTTCAAATTGCGCCGCGAGCGAGAGGATGGCGGGATCACGCGGGAATCGATCGAGCGCCTGATGGAGCCACTCTTCGGCCTGTGCTTTGTCGTTGGCAGCGAGCGCAGCGGAGACTGCGCCCTCGAAATCGCCGGCTGATGCGTCCTGCATGGGGATGGTTTTGTAGAGGGCGAGCGACTCCCTGGCGCGGCCGACACACGCATAGCCACCAGCGACAGCTTTGCGGACGTTGAGGTTGTTGGGGAATGCGAGCGATGCCGCATCGAGAATGTCGAGAGCGCGCGTCGCGTCGCCGTTCTCCATCGCTGCGGCTGCGCGGCGGACGCTCCAGTTAGCCCAGATTTCCTGCACCGCCTCGCGTTGCGCGATAGTGAGATCGGTGCGGCCTCCGATACGCATGAGCGCGGGATAGAGCGCGCGATCGTTGCCAATGCTGTAGAGCAGTGATGCGTTCTGGATGTCGATGGCGGGCGGCGGGGGCTGCTTGGCCTTGGCGTAATACGCGAGAACGCGGCTCATGAATTGCGCCGTGCGCACGCTATCGCCAGTCGCAGCGTAGATGCCGGCCTCGGTCTGAATGAAGCCGATGTCACTGTCGAGCTGCTTACGTACGGCAGCCGGGATCAGATCGATCTCCTGTAATGCTGGGCCGTTGCGATTGGCGGCGGCAAGCGAGGCGATAATGCCCTTCCACGCGTCGGCATTGTCAGGATGGTCGGCGAGAAGCTGGCGGTAGATCGGGTAAGCCTGATCGGGATTATTGCGGAGCAAGTAGATGCCGGCGAGCTGAGGTTGCAAAGAGACGGAGGGTTGCGTGCCCGAAGAGGCTGCGATTTTCGCGGCTCTCTCGAGCATTCCCTGCGCAACGTCGTACTGATTGGCCTGCTGATAGATGGCGCCGAGCAGCAAAAGAAAATTGAGATTCGAGAGCGACGATTCGTAGACGGGCGGCGGCATTTTCTCGACGTCGGCGACGGCGAGCGTGTCCTGGCCGAGCTCGTGCTGCGCGCTAATGAGGCCCATCCATGCGGAGATATTGGACGGGTCGCCGCTGACGAGCTGATTGTAGAGAGCAATCGCTTGCGGATAACGGCGCGCTTCCATCAGGATGCCGGCGTATTGCATTTTTGTGCCGGTCTCGAGCGTAGATCCGTTGCCAGGAAATGGCAGGGTGAGCGCGAGGGCAAGGACGCGTTGCGCGTCGGCGTCGCGGCGTTGCGACTGGTAAATAGCGGCGAGGGTGCGGAGGTAGTCAGGATCTTTGTTGAGTGCGGCGGTAACCGCCGGAGGAAAGCGCGCTGAGAGAGCGAGAGCCTTGTCGTTCTGATTGGATCGCGCGTAGGAGAGAAAGAGACCGCGCCAGCCATCGGCAGCGCTGGGCTGGGCGCGGATGAGCTGCTCGTAGATGCCGGCGGCAGCGAGATACTGCTGCTGCCTGACGTAAACGCCGGCAAGGCCGCGCATGGCGTCGGCACTGTGCAGGTCCATGTCGAGCGCGGTGCGAAATTTGGTTTGCGCGACGTCGAGGCGACCTGCGTTGAAGGCATCCGTGGCTTCAGAGAGCGCGAGATAGAAGCGTGAACTGGCAAGGGCGTCGTCGACAGACCTCGCTTTGTACCCATGTTGCTCAGCGAGGGTGAAGTAGTTGATGGCGTCGGCAAAGTTTTTCTGCTGCATGCGCAAGAAACCCATGCCGGCCTCAACGCGGCCGTTGCCGGGTTCCGATTGCAGCAGATCGCTGAAGCGCTGGTCGGCTTCGTCGACCTTGCGCGCGTTGAGCGCGGCGAAAGCGGCGCGCTCGGCAGGATTGCGCGCGATGCCGGAGTTCATCTCGGCCAGTTTTTCCTGGTCTTGGCTTACCTTCGCGGCAATCTCAGAGTCATTCGGGTGCGTTTGGAGATACTGGCGAAGCTGCGGTGCACTTGCGGGGTTAGCAGAGTTCCAGACCAGCGCCTGGCGCAGCGCCGACTGCGCGTTGGGATCGGACGGATGAGCCTGAAGGATGCGGATGCCTTCAGCGCGCGTTGCGCCGTTGTAAGTGAGAAGCGTGCCAAGAGCAATGGCGTAGCGTGGCTCGGTGGGACTACGCGCAACCAATTTGCGGAGGCCGGCAATGGCAGCGGATTTGCCTTCGGCAGTACCGTAGAGAGTTTGGTAGTAGCCGAGCGCGATGTCACCGTTGGGCGGATTGTCGCCGTAGAGCTGGCGATAGATGCGCATCGCCTCGTCGTTGCGGCCCTGGCGTGCCAACTCGCCGGCCTGGCGAAGCTGGTCAGTTTCGGCGGCAGTGCTGGGCAGCGAATTGATGCGCGCGACATTGGGATCCCGGGGATTAATTTTGCGCAGGCGATCGAGCGCCTGATTCGCAAGATCGACGGAGCCAATCAGTTTGTAATCTTTGGCAAGGCCTGCGAGAGCGTCAGTGTTGTTCGGTGCGGAGAGGAGGATTTGCTGCCAGAGCTGGATGGCCATGTCGGGCCGTCCGCGGGCTTCGAGGGCTCGAGCTTTTTCAGCAAGACTGGCGCGGGCGGCCTCGGCTGAGCTGGCGACGGAGTTTTTTTGAGCGTGTACTGCCTGGAGAGCGAGCAACAGGCAACTCGCTGCGAGCAGACACGCCTTGCCAGCTCTTCTCGATCCCGTCATCCGCACTTCCATTTTACTTTCAGTTCGGCTTCACGATGAGTTCGCGCGCTTACCCGAAGCTGAATTTGCCGGTGGAAAAGACGGTCCGAAATAGTGCGAGGCGTTGATCGCAGTGGGATGCGCTGTTTCCGTAGAGTCCAGTATTGGAAATTCGTTGCGAACCTTGGCGATTGATTTGTCGCTATTCGTCGAGGAGGGTCAGTCGAGCGCGGGCTTTGCCACGGAGCCATTGACGCGTCCAGACGGCGAGCAGAAACGCGAGGCCGAGGACGATGAGCGCGCCGAGCCAGGGAACTTGCGCGAACCAGAGCGTGAGCGTGGTGAGCCAGTTGAGAGCGCCGACATGATAAACGGCGGAGCCGATGCGGTAGGACAGGAACCGCGAACCGTGAAGGACGCTTACTGATCGCGCGATGTCGCTGGATTGCTGGACTTGAAGGAAGGTGCTGATGAATGGCTCGAAATCAGATGCATCGCTCAAATGAATCGCGACGATGCTGCGGTTTCCGGCGATGTCATATGGAGATTCGATTCCTTCGATGATGGCGTCGGGTGTGCCGCCGGCCGTGAGGTCTCCGGATTCAATATGCCGATCGTGCGAGTCGACTTTCCACCATTGATGACCGTGGAAGAACGAGAAGAAGCCTTGCGTATCGCGGACCTGAACCTGGCCGCTGCGCATGGCGACGGGAAGATGCGTGCCAAGCTTGTCGAAGGCTGGCTCGTCGTCGCCCGTGCCGAGAATCAGGAAATCAGTGTGCGCGCCGTCGCGCAGCGCATCGGGGCCGGCAACGATAACACGGAGCGCCGGGAATCCTGTCTGGCGCGAGAAGTGGCCCATCAGCGTGACGAAGGTCTCGATTTCTTGAATTGTCGGCGTGGGCGGCAGGACGACGGTGGTTTCGCTCAAATCGGCAAGACGTGTGAACGGGAAGCCGGCGTTGGCAAAGATCTCGAGATTCGGCATCGGCGTCCAGTGCTGGTAGCCGCGCAGATCAAGCCAGGAATCGCGGACGATAGCGCCCTGTATGTTGACGGGAGTGGTGTCGTCGCAATGCTGATTGCGGAGCCACTGGAAGGTGAAATCGAAAGTGAGCGAGTTGGAGAAGGGACGCAGGTTCACGACGGGAACAGGCAGGGCAGTTTGCGTAGTGCGTGTGGTTTCCTGGCCGGGGATAAGCGGGACAGAGCCGAGGAAAGCGCTATTCACACGGACCTGCATGCTGGATAAGGGGCCGATAGCGATGGAGTTGTAGCGGTAGTTGAGATGCAGGATAGCGTTGGGGCGGTCGGAGGCCCAGTCGGTGCCGTAGTAGAGATCGGGTGGAATGCGGAAGTAGACGTTCAGTGGCGCGGTGCCGTCGCTCTGGAGTTGTTCGGCGGAGGAGTAATCCCAGAGAGGCATTGCCTGGTCGGTGCGGGCCCAGCGCGGCGCGTCGTCAGGAGCGCGCTTGTTAGGCAGCTTGAAGTTGTCGATGGAAGATTGCGGGCCGCTCAGCACACTACTAGCGAGTGCGACTGCCTGCGCGGCGGTGATGGTGTCATCGGCGCTGGTGCCGGTAATAATGAGGAGCTTGCTGTAGGGATCGCTGGGATTCGTGCGCATTGCGACGGTGGGCGATGTCACGGTGGCGAGATTCATTGTTGCAGGGAGACTCGCCGGATTTTCGGCGATTACGATGGCGTTCCCCGGGGGGAAGGCGCCGATGGCGACGGGAAAGCGCACGGGACGGCTCTCAGAAACCATGCCGAAGTAGCTGGTGACGATTCCGGCTGCCTGAATGGCTTTGAGCGAAGGCGCGGCAGGAAAGACGACGTTGATGCTGGCGGGTTGCACGACCGCGGGATCGACAAAGGGCGCGGGCAACTGCTTGAGATCGTCGGCCAGAGGAAGAAGATCGCCTGTGGATTCAATAAAACTGGTGCGCAGGACTCGGGCCCAGAGAGCGGTGCTGGCGGGGTCTTCGCAGTTTGCCGCGTAGTGCCCGATGAATTCAATTGTCAGCGTGTTCTGGTGGACGAGGAGTTCCGGCGGAATGGGGAAATCGGACGCAGCGATGCGTCCGTCGGAATCGCCGGATGCACCTGCCGTGGGCTGGATGGTCGCGAAAAGCGTCCCGTTCATGCTGAGCTTGAGGTGACTGAGTTGCGGAAGCAAGCCCGG
This sequence comes from uncultured Acidobacteriaceae bacterium, assembly GCA_963834565.1. GTDB lineage: Bacteria > Acidobacteriota > Terriglobia > Terriglobales > Acidobacteriaceae > Telmatobacter. The sequence goes on from CAWICF010000002.1 coordinate 538,063, forward strand.
CGAGAACGCGTAGTCGACATGAATCCTCGCGGCTCGCACAACGTGGGTCTGTGGAAGCGCGAAGTAAATGCTGTGCGATGACTCAATGTTGTGAAACTCGATTTGCGGCGAGCCGGCATCTGCGAGGGTGAATGAGTCTTTGTATTGGCCTGCGGGCAATGCAGCGGAGTTGGCGGTGTTGGCGGTGTTCGTGGAGTTGAGCGATCCCACCTTTCCTGCGCTTGAGTCGCGCGGGAAGGATGGGGCACCCATCGGGTTTGCGGAGTTGGGGGCTTGGCTTGGCGTCTGGGCGAGGAGTTTAGGGCTGGAGGCTGTGAGCAGCGCGACGGCCAGAATGAGGATCGAGGTGCGAGCAATCGAGAGCGGAGTGGATTTGTTTGAGGGGCCGTCTTTATCCACAAAGATGCTTTGCAAGGTGACCTTGAGGCCGTGCATCGAGATCTGGAAGATGCGTGCGAGGCTGCGGAGGACGTGATCGGTCTCGCGGCCCTGGCCCCAGCCCAGCCATGAGTCGGCGCGTGAGTAGAGCGCCCGGGTAAGCACTTCCTGCTCTTCGATGGTCAGGTCCTTGAAATTGACGCGCAGAACGGAGTCCTCGAGGGCGACGACGGTGGCCGGCAGGTCGCCGGCAACTGCTGGGCTCGGGAATGCGACCTGCACGATCGTTTCCGGGGCGATCTCGACGGGGTCGCGAAGCAGGATGCCTGTGCCACCGCTGGAGATGTCGAAGGTTTCGCCGGAGATCATTTTGCCGTCAGGGAGCGTGACCAGCAGCGGTGTGACGACACTGATGCGAACATTGGAGCGCCGCTGCTGCAGCTCGCGCGCGACGGCGATGCAGACACCGAGGATGATGATGTTAAAGCAGCACCACAACACGTTCATCAAGACGGTGCCATGGCGGCTGGGCTCACCCCAGAGGAATCGCGGAACCGCGAAGATGAGCCCGATGATATCGAAGAAGAGCATGACGAAGAACGGCAACGCGATGCGCGAATCGAAGTAGGTGCGCTTGACGACGACGCCCTTGGCGGTGACGTTGAATTTGCCGAGCCTGGGATTGAGGAGCGCCATCAAGGTCGGCAGCAGGATATAAGGCGCGAGGACAGTTTCGTAGATCTCGTTCCAGAATGAGTGCCGGTGCTCACCCTGAATGCGGGAGTTTGTCAGGTTAGAGAGCGTGAGGTGCGGTAGTGCATAGGCGAGAATGGCCAGCCAGTAGCCGGAAATGTTGGTGAATCCGAAGATGAGATAGATCAATGGTGCAGTGAGGAAGATGAGGCGCGGCACGGCGTAGAGGAAGTGTCCCATCGCATTGAAGTAGCAGAGACGCTGCGCGAAGGTGAGTCCGGGAGCAAAGAGCGGATTGTCGGTGCGGAGAATCTGCACCATTCCGCGGGCCCAGCGAATGCGCTGGCCGATATGAGCAGAGAGACGTTCGGTGGCGAGGCCGGCAGCCTGCGGAATGTTGACGTAGGCCGAGTTCCATCCGTTCATCTGCATGCGCAGCGAGGTGTGCGCGTCTTCAGTCACGGTGTCGGTGGCGATGCCGCCGACAGCGTCGAGCGCGGAGCGGCGAAGAACCGCGCAGGAACCGCAGAAGAACGAAGAGTTCCAGAAGTCGTTGCCGTCCTGGACGATTCCGTAGAAGAGCTCGCCTTCATTGGGGATGATACGGAACTGGTCTAGATTGCGCTCGAAGGGATCCGGTGAGTAGAAGTGGTGCGGGGTTTGCAGAACGGCAAGTTTCTGGTCGCGCAGGAACCAGCCGACCGTCATCTGCAGAAAGCTGCGCGTCGGAACGTGATCGGAGTCGAAGACAGCGATGAAGGGCGAAGTGATGGTGGGAAGCGCGGCGTTGATGTTGCCGGCCTTGGCGTGTTTATTTTCGGGGCGAGAGCGGTAGCCGATGCCGGCCTCGCGAGCGAACTCTTCGAATTCCTTGCGATGGCCGTCGTCGAGAAGGTACACGTGCAGTTTTTCGACAGGCCAATCCATGTTGAGCGCGCCTAGCGCCGTGTAGCGAACAACATCGAGGGGCTCGTTGTATGTCGGTATGAGGACGTCGACGTCGGGCCACTCATCGGGATTGTCAGGCAGGGGAACCGGCGCCCGGCGCAGCGGCCATATGGTCTGAAAGTAACCCAGGAAGAGGATGCCGAAGGCGTAAATCTCGGCAAGGAGAAGACAGAGGATAAAAAAGATGTCCAGAGCGCCGAGATGGCTGGCAGGATCGTGAAAGTAGCGAACAACCTGCATGATGCGCCAGTACCCATAGCGGAAAGTACAGAACATGGAGAGCATCATCAGTGTCAGCGTGACGAGATAGGAGTCTGACCCAGACGCCATGACAAGTGCAATTGTGATACTGATTGCGCCGAGAATCATCTGCTGGGGCCAGGTGAGCGGCAGAGTTGCGATGAAGCAAAAGATAACGGCGGCGATGACAAGGAAAACGAGACGAATGATCCTGGTAAAAACGTTCTCCCCTGCCCCGATATCGAGCCAGAGCCCTGTTGCAGTCATCGCTCACTCCAGCGAACACCGCGGAAAGTGGCGGTCGCCGGCGCGGAGAGACTTTTGACCCAGGCGGCGAGGCTTGCGTAGTCGTCAGTGACGGCGGAGTTGGGCGCGTAGTCCATGACGGTCATCCCTTCAGCGAGCGCTTCGCTGACTGCCGGCGAATGGCGCAATGCGAAGGGGAGCAAGCGATCGCCGAGTTGCTCGCGGAGGACTTCGCGGACATCGAGATGCAACGGCTGCGTCGTGTCGAATTGATTGAGGATGTAGTGCGGGAGGGGCGGATTCGCAGGCATGCCGGTGTTGTTCTGGAAAAAAGCATCGATGGAGCCGACGCTGACGACGGAGCTCATGTCGGGGAGAAGCGGGACGAGGATTTGGGGCGAGATGCGCATGATGCGGCGCGCAACAGAGCCGGATGCCGTTGCAAGATCGATGATGACGCGACCGGCGCCGCGCGAGTGCTTGGAGATTTCGACAGTCAGAGATTCCTGCGTTGGGGATTCGGGTCCCATCGTGTCGGGATCGAGCGTGATCATCTGGATGGGAGCATCACCGCTGGATGGCGGAGGACTGAAGGTGCGCAGCAGGCCGGGACGCTGATCGCGCGCACCGAAGAAGAACGGGAGAAGGCCGTATGCCGCGGTGTCGACCAGCAGGACTCGTTCGCCGCGGCCTGAGAGCGCGCGGCCCAGTGTAGCAATGAGACTGGTTTTGCCCACTCCTCCGGCGAGCGAAAAGACGGCCAGCGCCGGAGCGCGAGTTGCGGTGGGCGGCGGCGCAATTTGTGCCGGCGGCGCGCTGCCTTCCGACATTCCCTGCAACGCGAACCAGCGGGATGCGAGACGATCGCGGGAACCCTGCAGCGTGTCTTCAGGTGGAGGCTGAGGCAGGCTGGGAGCTGCCGGTTCGGAGCGTTCCGGCGTGAGCCAGGCAGGACGTGCGATGTCTTCACGCGAGCCGGAGCTGGAACGAGGAATGCGTGAAGGAGGATAGGTCTCTTCGCGCATCGGGCCTTGCGAAATGGGATTCGAGGGGGGACGATTGGCCGGTGATCCGTAGGGATCGGCAGCCGGTGTACGTTCCTCACGTGTGCCGAAGTCGGGAGTCGGCTGGTACAAAGCGGAAAGGCGATCGAGACGCGGAGGCTGCGGGTTGGGAGCGTTGAGATTCTGAGTCTGTTGCACTGAAGAAGTGGGTTGTGCCCCGGGCTTATCGGGCGATTGCAGCACCGATGGATCGAACTTCTGCCACTCTTCCTGAGCACGCGAGGCCTCGGCGGCTCGCTGCGCCTCGGTTTCCTGGCGCACCTTGAGCCGTTCTTCCTCGATCACCTGCTCGACGCGCTGACGTGCCTTTTCGCGAGTCTGCGCACGCGACGCCGAGAAGTCACGATACTTGGCGCCGTGCAGATTCGCCCAGGAGTACAGCGTTGCAACGTCTTCAGGCGGCTCGTTCTGATCGGGCTGCGCGTTGCGCTCCGTCATTGTTGTCCCATGCAACTTCCGCTATTGCACAATTCCCAAATCCCCAAAAAACTGGCGGCGCACCTATGAAGCAAATGCTTGGCGGAAGACAGACGTGCGCACCAGGATGCCGAATATCCCCATCGGCAATCGTAGAAGCTATGCTGTTGGATGAACAATAACACTTGCAAGGTCGAATGGCTAACACTTTCACGCCATTGGAGTTCCGGGCGGGAAAAGGTAACTCGCAGAGGGTACGGATGGGGGAGTAATACGGCAAGGAATGAGGTGACAAAGCGACGCGGGGATCGGGAGCTGTAGCAGTGGCGACCGGGTGTGGTGAGCTCGGTGCGGTTCGAACGCACGACCCACGCCTTAAAAGGGCGTTGCTCTACCAACTGAGCTACGAGCTCGAATAAGGCCGCTAGCTCAAAGTTAACACAAGGTGGATAGAGGACAGGTTGCAGGTTCCAGGTGACCGGTGACGGTGGCCGCGGGGATCAAAGTTTGTGCGATCCACCCTTTTCGTCCGTCATGACGGGACGAAAAGGAAGGGGGCACGGAGAGGTCGTGTGCTACCCATTTTGGCTACGGCTGGAGGTCGAAGGCGGGTCTCAGGCTGTCGTCCATGTAAAACGGCACGGAGGTGTGCTCGTGGACGATGCGCCATTTGCCTTCGACGCGCTCGAAGATCATGGTCGCGCGCATCCAGAAGCTGACTGGATGGTCCACTCCCTTCTTCTGACCTGACATGCGGAGGTAGCCATGGCCGTAGGCGTAATCGCCGCTGACCGTGACTTTGAAACCTTGCGCGGTGAGGTCGATCGGCGACTCCCATGTGGTCAGCCATTTCCGTTTGCGTTCGACAGAGATTCCATCGTGGACGAGCGGCGGCTCGAGATCGTAGATCACGGCGTGCGGCGCGTAGGGCGCGGCGATGCCCTCGGGGTCTTTGTTGAGATGAGCTGTGTGGAGAGCGCCACCGAGAGCGAGGATCTCGGCCTCATCGGTGGATGTGGGTGGATGCAATGTTGTGGATGACATGAGAGACCTCCGTGGCGATGTGGTGAGTGTCGTGCGGCGAGATTTGCTAGCGGCGCGGCTCAGGCTGTTGGGAACAGGAGTGCCGTGACGTTCTGCTCCGCAGGCGTGGTGCGCGGATCAGTGAGATAGTGCTCGATATTGAAATCGTCGCGCAGGGGAATTCTCTTTTCGGCGACGATGCCAAACGCGCGGGAGTTGGCCTCAGGCAGTTGGTCGAAAGGACCGGTAAGAGTGAAGCGCGCGTACTTGCCGCCGCTCATTTTTTCGTAGGTGAGTTCGACAGGAAGATTGGTTGGCGGAGCCGCGAGCATGAATCCGGCGCGGTAGATTCCCTTTGCCGGCTTATAGAACGCGGCCGCACCCGTGATCTGGTTCTGCTGCATGAGAGCGGCAGCGAACTTTTCTACAGTGTGCCAGGCTTGCGGAGCGTTGGCGGGAATGTTGCCGATGCGCTCGATGAAAACGTAGTGGGTTGCGGGGAAATCGACGGTCTCGGGCTCGTGAGTGAGATTGAAGGTCGTAGTCATCGGGAATGCTCCTATGCGGCATGGGTGATGGGTTGCGGTTGGGGACGATCGGCCGAATTCGGGCAGGTGAAGAGCAGTCGCAGATAGCGATGAAGGTGATCGAGGCATGAAACAGCGATGAGTGAGCTTTGCTGCGCTTTGGCGAGAATAAAGGCGCCCTGGATTACGGCCTGCGTGTAGTAAGCCAGACTCTCGACGGTCCATTCCGGAGCGAGGCCGTATTTCTCTAGGGCGGCCTCGATGTCGGCGACGAGCGTTGCGGCGTGAGCGCCGATGCAACGGTCGCAGGCTTTGCGGATGGCCGGGTGTGTCTCGTAGGTCTCCTGCACCATGGTGCCCAGCAGGCAGGTGTATTCCGGCAGCTCGCCCTGAATGATCGCCTTTCTGAAGTCGACGTAACCGAGAAGCCGGTCGAGAGGATCGGCCGGATCGTGATAGGGCGCTGTGGAGAAGATACTCTCGGCAAAGGCAGAAAAGTGCTCAGCTGCGGCAAGGGCCAGGTCTTCTTTGCTCGAGAAATGGTGGAAGAAGCTGCCCTTTGTGAGCCCGGCAGTTTCACAGATGTCTTCAACCCGGGCGGCGGAATAGCCTTTGGCACGAATGACATAGAGGGCAGCATCGAGAATTCTCGTGCGGGAATCGTGTTGAACTTCGGTCAGTGTCGGCACTGTGTACCTACCAGTTGGTATAGACCATACCGACTTGTAGGTATCTTGTCAAGCGCTATTTTTCCACAGACATAATGTGGGCTGGGATTCGTTCGGCCCGAGACCGGGCCTGGTAGGGCGGCGCGTCTACTTCCACTTCGGACAACATTCCGGCTGCCTTCCCTCGCCTGCGGTGGCGACCGACCCAAGATTGCAATTCCGCAGACGATGGTCCAGCTGATCCGCATCGATCACGAGGTTCGCGTTCTATGGAAATGTTCTAGGATAGATCGAACTGCAGGGAGTCCCTGGGCGGCACGCGGGACCGGAAAGCTGGAAAGGACGCGAGCGGCGCAAGGGACGCAAGAGGATGATCTTGATACTGGATATCGTTCCGCTTCAGGACGGACTGACGCGGAGTTGGCACGACCGGCCGGACGGGGATTTTGGGAAGGAGCGGCCACGGCCCGAGGGCGATCTGGAGACCGACGAGAGGGTGCGTGAAGAGTGGCTGAGTCTGGTGGCGCGGCAACACCAGGCGAACTTCAGTCTCTGGCACATTGAAGACGAAGCGCGGCGACCGGGAGCAAGCGACGCGGAGCTGGCTGCGGTGAAGCGCCGGATCGATAAGACAAATCAACAGCGCAATGACCTCGTGGAGGATTTAGACAAGTTTCTTCTTGAATGGCTGTGGAAGCGGAATCTGCCAAATCAGAATGCGCCGTTGCATTCGGAGTCGCCGGGGCTGATCATTGACAGGCTGTCCATTCTGTCCCTGAAGATTTATCACACGCGAGAAGAGGTGGAGCGATCGCATGCGCCGACGGGTCACGATGAGCGCAATCGCGAGCGATTGGCGATTCTGGAAAAGCAGCGGCGTGACTTGGCAGGCTGCCTTGCCGATTTGTGGCGCGAGATACTGGAGGGCAAGCGGCGGTTCGAACTCTATCGGCAATTGAAAATGTACAACGATCCCTCACTCAACCCGGCGATCTATCGCGACTCCGAAACGAAATCCGGTGAAAAGGCACCATCATGAAGGGCCCCATTTGACGGAATGAGGGAGCTTGCGTATAAACATGGCCTAAGAAGCACAGTGCAAAGAAGTGGCCTGAGTAGTCAAGCAGTGGTAAAGAAACTTCTCCCGACCGGCAAGGGCTGGTTCAATCGAGGAATGGAAAGTGAGCTTCGGGTAAAACCATGACGCAAGAGGCTCGAGGAGCGGCGCAGGGCCGCAAAAAGAATGCTCAGCAGACGGCGAAGCCGGATGGCCGGGCTCGCGCAGGAACGGAGCCGGTATTTCAGAGTTACCAGGCTGCGGTTCTGCTGTTGCAACAAGGCAAATTTGAAAAGGCGCTGGGCATGCTGGAGAAGCTGATGCCTGGCGCGCCGGTGGAGATCCAGGACCGGTGCCGGATTTACATCACCACGTGCCGTCGTCAAATGGATAAGCAGGGCTTGACCTTCCAGACGCCGGAGGAGCACTACGACTACGCGATCTCGCAGTTGAATACCGGCTACTTTGAGGAAGCACGCGAGCAGTTTAACAATATTCTCACTGGACATCCCGACGCGGACTATGCGTTTTACGGCTTGGCTGTGCTGGAAGCGATCACCGGGCACGCTCCGGATTGCCTGACCAACCTGGCGCGCGCAATCGAGCTGAATCCAAAAAACCGGCTGCAGGCAAGAGTGGATAACGACTTCCAGAATATGGTGGACGATCCTCGATTTACTGAATTGCTCTATCCTGAAGTTCCGTAGGGCCCGATTTGAAATCAACATATCTGGCAAGCGGCGAAGCGAGAGAGACGCCGGAATCCGGTATTACGAATTCCTCTGTGCCGAAACCTCTGCACGTAGTGGCGATCGGAGGCGGAACGGGCCTTTCGACGCTGTTGCGTGGACTGCGCCGTCATGTGTCTCCACCGGGCGGGGGTCCAGATCCGACGTATGCCATTGCCGAGTTGGCTGCCGTCGTGACGGTGACCGATGACGGCGGGTCAAGCGGGCGATTGCGACAGGACTTCAATATGCTTCCGCCGGGCGACCTGCGCAATTGCATGGTGGCGCTCAGCGAAGAAGAAGATCTGCTGTCAAAGCTCTTCACGCACCGCTTCAAGACAGGCAATACGCTGAAGGGTCACAATTTTGGGAATTTGTTTGTGGCTGCGCTGACCGAGATCACGGGAGATTTCGCGCAGGCAGTGCAACTGGCGTCGAAGATTCTGGCCACACGTGGGCGGATCTATCCCGCGACGACGGCGAACACCGCGCTGGTGGCGAGGATGGACGATGGAACGGTAGTGCGCGGCGAGACAAAGATCACGGCGAGCAAAAGCCGAATTGTGGAACTTAGGCTCGAGCCGCCGAATCCCGCCCCGGTGCCTGAGACGATCGATGCAATCGAGCGCGCGGACCTGATTACCGTGGGGCCGGGCTCGCTGTACACATCGCTGATCACAAATCTGCTGGTGAGCGGTGTACCCTCGGCGCTGGCAAAGGCGAGCGGATTGCGGGTGTACGTCTGCAACCTGATGACGCAGGCGAATGAGAGCCTGGGTCTGACGGCAGCTGAGCACATTGAGAAGATCTACGACCACACGCGGACGCCAATTTTTGACTACGCGCTCGTGAATACGGGCGAGTTCTCAGTGGAGACGCAGATGCGCTACGCGGCGGAAGGCGCCGCTCCGATTGTGCCGGACATCGAGCGGATTGAAAAGCTGGGAGTAAAGTGCATCGCCGGCGACTTTGCCAGCGAAGAGAACGTGGTGCGGCATACGGCGGGCCGCGTGGCAGACACAGTAATGGAACTGGCGCGACAGCACGCTCGAAAACCCTGAGAGAATTGCGAAAAAGTTCTTTCGCGCCTGCAAGGGCATGCGATAGAGTCGAGAAACGCGCCCAGGTCAGAACATTCTGAGAACATTGGCGGAGAGCGGGTTATACGCGAACTCCAGCTCGCGCGACAAGGAGGCTGTATGAACAGGATCCGAGTGTGCTTGATGTTGGGCCTTTGCATCGTTGCCCTTGCCGCGGAAGCGAATGGCCAGGGCAGGAAGCCGGGGCTGTGGGAGGTAACGGCGCAAATGAGTATGACAGGCGGACCCGCGGGTATGCCACAGATGCCGCCGCACACGATGCAGGTTTGCGTGACCCAGGCGATGATCGATAAATACGGAGGGCCGTACAGCAACCCGCAGCAGGGAAATTGCAGCGTGACAAATGTCTCGCTATCGGCGACCGGCATGACGGCGAAGCTGACTTGCACGGGACAGATGAGTATGAACGGAACCGTGCAGACAACGTTTGTGGACGCGAACACGACGAAAACCACGGTCCAGATGACCATGGCGATGGGCGCCAACACGATGAACATGACGACCCAGTCGACGGCCACCTACAAAGGATCCGATTGCGGAAGTGTGCAACCTATGGCGATACCGCCAAGCAAATAAGCAGCGGATTGCTTGAACGATTCGCACCCTAACTCTCGGGTATCTAACGGGAACGCTTGTCGTTCCGATTGAAGTAATATATGTGTGAACGTCGGGCTTTCATTCCCTGGGGGGTCCATGGCCAGAGAAATTGCTCGGTTCCTCGTATTTTCAGTTCTGGTGGGCATTGGCGGGTGCGGTGGTAACCCGATCAAGCGCCAACTTGTGTCCATCAGCGTTTCGCCCGCGACAGCGACCGGGACGAATACTGCCTTCACCGCCACCGGCACTTACAATGCCCCGCCATTCACAGTCACCCCTCTGCCCGTTTCCTGGTGGGCCATGGGTCCCGGTATCGATCCGCCAGGCGATAGCTATACACTCGTCAACGGTAATCATGCGTTCAATGCTGTCCCCTGTCCGGTGAAAACAAGCCTATACACAGTGATCGCTCTGGCACCGAATGCACCGAACGCTCCGAGTTCCGGATCGGTACCCAGCAAAGCCTTCAGCGACCTGGTGATTGACCATACGACTGTGGAAGAAGATGGCTTTTTGACGGGCACCGCACAGTTCACGTGCCAATAATTGTTCGCCGACGACGACACAGGTCATTTTTCCAGCGTGCGCCTCAATTGGCCGCAGGCGGCGAAGATGTCGCGGCCGCGGGGCTGGCGGATGAAGGCGGGAATTCCCTCCCGCATCAATGCCTGGTGAAATGCTGCGATGGATTCGGGCGCGGGCATGGAGTAAGGGATGCCGGGGCCGGGATTCCATGCGATCAGATTCACTTTGGCGGGAAGGCCGGAGCGGCGAACGAGACGTGCGACTTCTCGCGCGTCTTCAAGACGATCCGTGACTTCGGCGAGAAGCACGTATTCGAATGTGATGCGTTCACGAGGACGGAGCGGAACCCGCCGAACGGCGTCGACGACCTGCGCGATCGACCATTTGCGATTGATGGGCATGATTTCGGCGCGAATGCGATCGTTGGGCGCGTTCAGGCTGATGGCGAGTTTGGGGCGAAGATCAGGTGGCTCCTGGGCAAAGCGCTCGATGCCCGGAACGATGCCGGAGGTGGAGACGGTCATGCGCAGCGGGCTCAAGCCGACTTCACGGACGAGAAGGCGGACGGCGGCCATGAAACTGTCGAAGTTGAGGAATGGCTCGCCCATGCCCATAAAGACAAGGTTGACGCGATCGCGGCCTACGCGGACCTGGTGGCGATCTAGAACTGCGACGACCTGCCCGGCGATTTCGCCCGCCGTGAGGTTGCGCTGCAGGCCAAGTTTGGCAGTGAGGCAGAACTGGCAGTTGACGGCACAACCAACCTGGCTGGAGACACAAATCGTTGCGCGTCGCCAGTCCTTGGGGTCGGCCCCGGCTTCGTCGCCGGTTTCGCCGCCATCGCCTTCAGGCATCCAGACCGTTTCCACGGTTTCACCCCTTTGATTCGGACCTGGAAGCTCCACCAGATAACGCTCCGTCCCGTCGACAGATTCGAATGTCTGGGCGATGGCGGGACGGGCAATCTGCCAGCCTTCCAAAGCAAGTCGAAGGCGCAGCGCAGAAGGCAAAGTAGTAATTTCAGATATGTCTGTAATCCATTGTTGATACAATGCTTCAGAGAGCTGTCTTCCCCGCCAGGAGGGCTCGCCGAGAGCGATGACTCGGGCAGCGAGAGCCTCTGAGTCGAGACCAAAGAGCGGATTCTTGCATCCTTGAGGTTGCGGGGAAGCGTCTAATGGTACGAGATCGTTTGAATTTTGAGACATTTCGGGGTCCGGCTGCACCTTCATCTTAGCCGTTTGCGACCTCTTCGGGAGTTTGCCCGTTTCGCCACTGGTTCCCTGAAACCATAGAAAATGCAGGAGGCGTGCCGGCTTGATGCCGCTCGCCTACAATCGAATTCAGTCAAATGAGCATGAATACTGAGCGAAATCTTCGCCGCACCGTATTGCCGAACGGCCTGATCGTGCTGACCGAGCGCATGGAACACCTTCGTTCCGTGGCAATGGGAGTGTGGATCAAATCCGGATCGCGTTGCGAAGCGGCCGAAATCAACGGCATCTCGCATTTTGTGGAACACATGGTGTTCAAGGGCACACGTTCGCGCAGCGCGCAGCGAATTGCCCGAGAGATGGACTCGATTGGCGGCAATCTGGACGCCTTTACGAGCAAGGAGACCATCTGCTTCAACGTGCGATCACTGTCGGATCACGTGCCGATTGCGCTGGATGTGCTGACTGACTTGGTGCTCAATCCTGTGTTTGCCCAGCCGGACATCGAGCGCGAGCGCGGCGTGATTCTTGAAGAAATCAAGATCGACGAAGACAATCCCGACGTGCTGGTGCACGAGTTGTTCACGCAGAGTTTCTGGAAGGGGCATCCGTTGGGCAAGCCGATCCTTGGCACGACGGAAACCGTGAAACGGCTGGGGCAGGAGCAGCTTTTTGCGTACCACAACGACCGTTTTCACGGCGGGAACATGGTGTTTTCGGCCGCAGGGAATCTTGATCACGACCAGTTTACGGCCGCTGTGGTGGAGAAGTTTGCGCCGCTGCTGGGCGGCCGGCCGCTAAGTGAGTTGTCGGCGCCGGAACCGAGCGCTCGGATTTTGCTGCGCAACAAAAAGTCGCTGGAGCAGGTGCAGATTTGCATGGGCGTGCCCGCGCCTCCAATTACCGATGAGAACCGATATGCCACGCTGATCCTGAACACGGTGCTGGGCGGAGGGATGAGCTCGAGGCTCTTCCAGACGATTCGCGAGGAGCGCGGGCTGGCCTACTCGGTGTATTCCGATCTAAGCCCTTACCGCGACACGGGGAATTTGTGTGTGTATGCGGGCACATCGGCGAGCAAGGCGCTGCAAGTGATTGAGCTGGTGCTGAGCGAGTTTCGCAGCCTGAAGGAGAATTCGATCAGCGCGGAAGAGCTGACGCGCGCTAAGGATCAGCTGAAAGGCAATATTCTTCTCGGGCTGGAGAGCTCGAATTCGCGGATGGCGAACCTGGCACGGCAGGAGATGTACTTCAGGCAGTTCTTCACGGCCGAGGAGATTATTGCGCGGGTGGATGAAGTGACAGCCGAGCAGGTGCAGGCCATGGCGCAGAAGCTCTTTCAGCCGGAGCGGATTGCCGTGACGCTTCTGGGGCGGCTGGATGGGGTGAAGCTGGACCGGAGCATGCTGGAGTGCTGACGGCAGCGGGCAAGCGACCAAGGGGACAAGGTGACAAGCGGCCGCCACGACAGGTCAATGGTTGATTACTAAGAGGGCGACGATCCTAACTCCTCATCTTCTTTGTCAAGGCGATCAGGAGGCGGCTGACGTCGGCTGACATATCCTCTACCGGCTGGTGTGATTCAACTAAGCCGAATCCAAGAGCTTTGGCAATCACAAGCTGGGATTGCAATTCGCAGAGTGAGCCCCTTGCGTGGCCAAGGAACTGCAAATACTCGCCTCGTGTGGATCGGCCCCAACCTTCGGCGATATTGCTTGCGATGGATACCGAGGCACGACGCAGCTGATTACTCAACCCAAATTGCTCGGCCTTCGGAAAAACGGCAGTCAAGCGATAGATTTCCAGGCACAACTGAACTGCGCGCTGCCAAATCACCAAATCCTTAAACGAAGAGCCCATGATGATCCTTTCTGGCTACAGAGTTCAAAGGATAGAGCTGGAAAGCGACTGCGCAGGTGACGTGCCGCACGGAGCGTCGTCGTGGCCGCTGGGGACCTGGTCCCTGGCTTCTCGTCCCCTTGTCCGCTTGTCACCTTGGCCCCTGCCTTTTCGAGCGGAGCATTTCCCTTTCGCGTCTGTAGGTTGTAGGATTTTGACGGATGGGCCGCAAGGCCATTCCAGCGAGCAGAAATCGCTTGCCGGGGGCCTCGAGCCGCGCCCACCTGTCTGAAGAGGCGCTGAAATCTCATGAACTGCAAGAATTCGCTCTCCTGCCGTACCCGCGCGCACCGCGCTGCCTTACAGAACGGCTTTACGCTGATGGAATTGCTGATCGTGATTGCCATCATCCTGATCCTGATGCTGATGGCGATTCCGACAGTTGGCCATCTGAAGAAAATGGCCAACGAGACGTCGGCGATCAACTCGATGCAAGTGATTACCAAGGCCGAGCTTTCCTACTCGAATACTTACCCCATTAATGGCTATGCATGCTCGCTGACGGCGATGGGCGGCGATCCGGCGTCAGGAGCACCGTCGGCAACGCAAGCCCAGATATTGCAGCCGGACCTCGTATCTGGCTACAAATCTGGATACATCTTTGCAGTTGTGTGCAAAGAGAAGGTGACCGTGAATGGGGTTGACCGGTACAACGGCTACACAGTGACCGCTGTGCCGCAGACGGTGGGCAAGACGGGCGACCGGGGATTCTGCGAGAGCGATAACGGCATGATCACCTTTGATCCGGCCGGCGCCACCAACTGCACACAGCAACTGGGGCAATAAAGTTGCGCTGCGGGTTGGGACGGGCTGTCAACCTCATTCGAGCCAGGACTAAGATCGTGCTGTTTGGCGCACTCAGCGCTGGCGCGCTTTTGTGTTTTGGACAAAGTCCCGCTCAAGTGACGGCGCACGAAATGGCGCAGCGCGTCGATCACCACTACGACAGCCTGCACTCGCTGAAGGCCGAGTTTACCGAGAATTACGCGGGCCTGGGCGTGCGGCGAGTGGAGAGCGGCACGTTGCTGATGCGCAAGCCGGGGCGCATGCGGTGGGATTACAGCAGGCCCGAGGGAAAGCTCTTCCTGCTCGACGGCAAGTACGCGTGGCTCTATACCAAGGGCGACCCGCAGGTGCAACGAATTCCGGCAAAGGATATGGACGATCTGCGCTCGCCGTTGCGATTCCTGCTGGGACACACCGATCTCGAAAAAGAGATGGACAGCCTGACACTGGCTTCGGCCGGGAATGGCCTGTTTACGCTCACCGGGCAGCCGAAGGGGCAGGAAGAGCGGGTAGCTCGACTGACGCTGACCGTGACCGGCGAAGGTGTGATTACCGGAATCGAAGTGGAAGAGACTGACGGCGCGCTGACTCGGTTCACGTTTACGAGCGAACAGGCGAATGTTCCAATCTCGGCGAATGCATTCGATTTCACAGCGCCGATGGGCGTGCCCGTGGTCGATGCAACGTCGCCGATGTGAAAGAGGCCGGGAACAAGGGAACGAGAAAATTAAAAGTAAAGGCAGTTGGCAACTCCATAGTGCGCGGGATCACAGCTCGCTGCGATTTTTGTTTTTCCGGTTCGCCAGGCTGTGTTATAAAAATTTTGCTTTCCCATGACAACTGAAAAGGCCCCCGGCTTCGGGACACGTGTGGATGAAAGGAGTCTGCAGTGCGAAGTTCGCTGGTTGTTGCGGATGCATCGTGAAATCTCTTCCGCTCCGGCTGCGCAAGCATAAGCTTCACACCCAGCACCTTACTCCGCATGGCAATGCGGCTGTGAACGTTTCGCGGGCCCAGAGAAAGAACACGAGGAAACTATGAATCTGGAGAAAATGCCGCACTTCATTGGGTTTGCGCAGGTGCTTCTCATGACTTTGCCGCTTCGCGCGCAAAACGGATGGGTGGATTCTCCGGAAGATCCTACGATTGCACTGGCGGTGACGGGCGGCATTGCCGCGGTTTTCGCGGCGATATGGGTGAGGCGAAGCGTGGAACGCCGTGATCGTGAGCTGAGGTGATCGGACGTACAGACGGAGTTTGTTGCATGTGACAGGGTGTTTGTGAAAAATCGGGCCTCCAAATCAGCTTTGGAAAGCTGAACTGCAACATCGAGAGGAGACGAGTGATGAAAACAGCGAGGGTCCTCGTGATGGCGTCGATACTGGGAGCCGTGGCCGTACTGGGTCAACAACAAACCGCGCCAGTTGCCCCGGATCAGCAACAAGCCGCTGCGATTGCCAAGCAGATGCCGCCTATGCCTGCAATGCCTTCCGAGAGCAAGGCGATCGTCTGCATTTACCGGCCGGGCAGCGCCGTCGGCTCAGCTGCTCATGACCATCTCTACGTAAACGGAATCTATCTGGCCACGCTGCTCAACGGCGAATACGCCTGGACTGAGGTGGAACCAGGCAGGGTCGTTGTTGCAGGCATGGCAAAAATGTACTACGGACCCAGCATCATCATGTCGAGTGCCGCGGCGGTCAACCAGACCAGGGGCCAGGCGGAGAGAATACACTTCGACGCCGAGGCGGGGAAGATTTACTACATGAAATGGTCCTCAGGAATGTTTGCTTCGGACATCAAAGTGAAGATGATGGATCCAATGACCGGCGAAAGGGAGATGATCAAGCTGCATCCTTCAAAGCCTGCCAACACGGGAGAAGACAAAAACAGCAGCAAGGATGAGACGAAATGAATTTGAGTCAGGCAGTTCAACTTAAAGGCCGGCCTCACGCTGCCCGCTGAACCGACCGCGGCTGTTTACTTGCCCGACTTTGCCGTGGCGCTCAAGTGAGTGCCGGAAAGAACCGCGTGCGCGGATGCATCACTGACCAGGTTGAAGAACGGGAGTGTGGGAGGTATCCCGATCATCGTAAAGCAGGAGCAGCCTGTAGAGCCGGCGGCGACTGCAAAGTGACGCCGAAAATGTCAGTTGCATCCATCGGGTATAGTCGACTCTGAAAGGTGATGCCTCGACCAGCCAAACCGAAGCAGAAACCGCCCCACGCATTTGTGCTGGAGGCGCTTGCGCCTTTGGATCCCGAGGTGCGCCGGATGTTTTCTGGATTTGCAGTCTATCTGGGCGACCGGATCGTCTGCATGCTGCGAAATAGCGACAAGTCTCCCCGAGACAATGGTGTTTGGCTTGTTCTTTCTGAGGGAACAGACCCTTCAGACGCAAAACTCCGCCGTGAGTTCCCTTCCCTTCGTTCTATCGAACTGCTCGGTGGCAAGATCGGCCACTGGCTTCTTCTTCCGGCAGACGGTCCAGGTTTCGAGACAGAAGCCCTGCATGCATGCGACCTGCTGCTTCATCACGACCGACGCTTCGGCAGGATTCCTGCATCAAGGCGGTAGAGGTGCATCGTACATAGAGAAGGCAGGCCCGATAGGCCTGCCGTTTGCAAGATTCCTCTCGATCGCGCAGTCGGGTGAGATGCCGACCGCGACTGCCTACTTGCCCGACTTTGCCGGAGCGTTCGACTGCGTGCCGGAAAGAACCGAGTGTGTGGCCGCGCTCACGCCCGAGGAGCGCACGAAAAGCACAACCAGGGAGATGGACGTGCACATGAAAATAATGGCCGCCCAGGTGGTGAGGCGTGTGAGCACGTTGGCTGCGGCGCGGGGACCGAAGGCGGTCTGCGAGCCCTGGCCGCCAAATGCGCCGGCGAGGTCAGCGGAGCGACCCTGCTGGATCAGGACGACCCCAATCAAAAAGAAGCACACGATGACGTGCATGACGATCACGAAATAGAACAGAATCTGCATTTCTCTGGTTTCCTGACTGATCCGGCGGGTGAGCGCAATGTGCGCCGGGCCGGAAGCGAGAATCTTTGGTGCGGAAGAGGGGACTTGAACCCCTATGCCTTTCGGCGCCACCCCCTCAAGATGGTGTGTCTGCCAGTTTCACCACTTCCGCAGTATCCACACGTAAGTATATCAAAAGCTGGATTGCGAAGGGGATGCGGGAGAAAGCACCGGATCGGGGGTTCCGGGGACGCGAAGTCTATGGTTTGTCGGACTTTGCGATCGGTGCCTCGGCGTTGCAAAGATCGAAGACCGGATCGGCGAGGCGTTTCATCCAGCGGGCGAGAATCTGCTGATCGGGAGTGCCGGCCGTATGCGCAGCGAAGACGTTGCGGCGCTCTTCGGCAGCGCGATTCTGGCTCACTTTGAATTTGCCTTCAATGCGCTCGATGGGGATGCGAAAGCCCATGATGCCGGCGAGCATGGTGCGGCGAAATCCGTCGGGCAAGCTGTGCCAGCGGTCGAGATAGCCAGGCTCATTCTGGGCGATAAGACCCGTTAGGAGTGCCTCCTTGCCGGGATCGTCTTCGACGAGCGAAAGCGTGCCGTACGCGTGGATGGCGATGTAGTTCCAGGTGGGAACGGAAAGCGCTTCGGTGTACAGCGAGGGCGAGACGTAACTGTGCGCGCCGGGAAAGACGACGAGCGTCTCGCGGCCGGCGAGGGCTTGCCAATGGCGATTGGCTGCGGCGAAGTGACCTTCGATAAGACCGTGCCCGCCGTCGTCTTTGACGACGAGCGGCAGATGCGTGGCGAAGTGCGCAGGAGGAGTATCGCTTGCGCCCAGCGGTCCGAAGAGAATGGCGAAAGAGTTCTCGCGCATGGCTTCGAGAAGGACGGCGCGATCGGAGACTTGGTTGAATTTGGGTGTGTACATGGGATTGGTTTCAGATGCGCGGACGAGGCTGCGAGCCGGAGTTTTTGCCGGTGGGGCGCTCTGTGGTTGTAAGGATAGCATTGGCATTGCATGCGGCGGGATCAAAGAGAGCTGCAGTGTGGCGCCACGCATGGTGGTATAGACTCATCGCAAGTCCCATGCGCACGATTCTTTTCATTGGTTTTGGACTTGCAGTTTTACCCGGACTGATTCTTGGCCAGGGCGCAGCGAATTCTTCCTCATCCACTATGACAAAAAGCAAAACGCAGAGTCCCGCCGCGGTGCACGCGTCCGCGATAGTGATCGACACGCATGCCGACACCCCGCAGCGATTCCTTGACGAGGACTTTGACCTGGCGCAGCCGTTGAATGGCGGCGAATGGAATCTGGAGACAGCGCGCAAAGGCAACCTGGGTGCGGAGTTCTTCGCCATCTGGGCGGAGCCGGATCGATTCAAGGGACAGTACGCGCGCAGGACGTTGGAACTGATCGATGCGGTAAAGCAGCAGGTGGCCAAGCACAGCGACCAAATGGAATTGGTGACGTCGCCCGAAGGAATAGTGCAGGCCCACCGCGACCACAAGATTGCCGCGTTGATGGGCATTGAGGGCGGCCACTCGATTGAGGATTCGCTGCGTCTGCTGCGGCAGTATTACGCACTCGGTGTGCGGTATATGACGCTGACGTGGGCGAACTCGAATGGATGGGCCGACAGCTCTGGAGACTATGACGATGCGAGCGTGCCGCACACCAAAGATGGACTGAGTGAGTTCGGCAAGGACGTGGTGTACGAAATGAACCGCCTGGGCATGATGGTGGATGTGTCTCATGTGTCAGACAAGACGTTCTTCCGGACGTTGATTATTTCCAGGGCGCCAGTGATCGCATCGCACTCGGATGCGCGGGAGCTGTGCGATGCGCCACGCAATATGACAGACGATATGCTGGAGGCGATTGCGCGTTCGGGTGGGCCGGAGTCGAAGGGCGGCGTGGTGCAGGTGAACTTTTTCTCGGGGTTCGTATCGCAGGAGTATCGCAATGCGCTGAAGGGAATGACGCCCGAGATCGGGAAGGCGGTTGCCGATGCGAAGGCGAAGGCCAAAGCCGAGGGACGCGAGGCGACACCGGAGGAGATCGCGAAGAATCAGCGCGCGATGATGGATCAGATTCCACGGCCGCCCTTCAAAGAACTGATCGATCAGATTGACCACGTTGCAAAGGTGGCGGGAGTGGATCATGTGGGGCTGGGGTCGGACTTCGACGGGATCAACGGGCAGCTGCCGCAAGGAATTGACTCGCCCGCAGACTTGCCGAAGATCACGGCAGCGCTGATGGAGCGCGGCTACTCGGCAGAGGATTGCCGAAAAATGCTGGGCGGAAACTTGCTGCGAGTGTTTCGTGAGGTCGAAGCCGTGTCGAAGCAGCTGCAGGACGAGCAGAGGCCACGGATCGTGGAAAAGCAGCCGTTCGAGAAGCAGTGATCAGGGAACAGTTCGTGGTGCACATTTGGCGGAATCGGAGGGGGTGCGATGGCCGTTTGTGACGATTGCTTTGAAGAATTCATCCACCCTTTAGTTCACGAATCGCAAGACAAGAACGAGAAGTTTCGCGAGAATTATGGTCAGCATGCACGCTGGGATTGGGATGAAGAACGTTCGACCCTAACCTTTTCCGATCCTGAAAGACCATCGCTTGAAATCGACGTTGCTATCGTGGGCACAACTGAAGGCATGTCGTGGGAGTGGTCCTGGGCTAACAAGAACATCCCGCAATCTAGCAAGATGGACATTGAGAAAGTGCGGGAGTTCGGAGAGTCACAGGGGTATCACAAGCTCACAAAGGGCTTTCTCGAGGCGGACGAGTATACGGGTTGGGAGATGACGGCGATAGCGGTGAAGGTTCTGGATGCTCCAGGCTCTTATCGGTTTCCGACTGATCACGGCTATTGTTATCTCGTTTATCGATCTGTTCCGCAGCTTATCCATTCAAAACGGCTTCAATGAGAGAGCTACCGAGCAAACGCCCCTTGTATACATCGTTCTTTCCTAAAGCTTCATTTCATCGTGAGATGGAAAAGACCGGAACGGGTACCGCAGAGGCAAAGCCAAACTCAGGTCAATGCGGGAACGCGTGAGGTGAGATGGATCAAGCTCCGGAAATTGAAAAGGGGGCAGCGACCAAGTCGGCTAAGCCGGCGCGGCCATGGTCGCATCTTGTCTTCCTGGTTCTCGCTGCCGTCGTGATGACGCTGCCCTGCTTAACCAGCGGCTTGCCGAATAGCGATGACGCCCCCACCCATGTGAGCTATCAGCACTTTTTCAACCAGGAGATCGCGCACGGAGTATGGTACCCGCGCTGGATCTTCGGTTTGAATGGCGGCCTCGGCAGCGGAATCTTCTTCGCGCAGTATCCGCTTCCCTATTACGTGGCATGGGCCATCGGCAAGCTCTCTCCGTTTCACTGGGAGCCGTATCTCGAAACTCGCTCACTCGGGCTTGGGATCGTCTTGGCCACAGTGATCGCCGTGCTGTCCACCTACTTCTGGTGTGCAAGCTTTTCCGATCGGTCGAGTGCTGCCGCAGCAGCTCTGGTCTACATCACTTCGCCCTATCTGCTCACCGTAGACCTCTACATGCGCGTGGCTGTGGGCGAGTACTGGTCGATAGCGCTCCTGCCACTTTGCTTCCTATCTCTCGAGAGGATGCTTGCTCACCGGCGGTTCGGGCTGGGCGGGCTTGCGCTCGCTTATGCTGTGCTGATTCTGGCGCATCCGTTCACCGCGTTTCTGTTCACACCCATCCTGATTCTGTATGCGATGATTCGTGCCGGTCAGATGACATGGCAGATCGCCGCACAAACGTTGGCTGCTCTCGCATTGGGAGGCGCCATTTCAGGCGTATACAGTCTCCCGTATTTGTTTCAGCATGCTTATCTTCACCCGTTGCAATTGGTCAGTGTCTATGGGCCAATTTATTCGCCGCTGAGCCAGTTGTTCCCATTCTCAGCGTCGACCTACCCGCAGATGGGCGATTGGCACGATCGGGTGCTGATCGTCCGGATCGTGGCGCTCGCAGCCATTGCATTCATTGCAGCGGCCTGGTATGGCTCCCGTGACAGGCTTCCGCGCACGGCGCATTTTCTTCTGGCCACACTATCGGTGTTGCTGCTGCTCACGGGCGCTCTTGCGGGCCATCTTCCATTTGCCGGAGAAGTTGCAGGGGCATTGCCGTTTGACAGCTACCCCGAACACCGCGATGAGATTTTCCTTTGCACCTTCGTGACCTTTGAGGCAGCACTGGTCAGTTTCTGGTCGGCGCGAGCAACAAAAGGTCAACGCCTTGCGAATTACCTGTCAGTGGTGGCCATAGCAAGCTACATCATGACCACAAGTTGGAGCCAGACCATCTGGCGGAATTTCCATTTCCTGTGGAACATTCAATTCCCCTGGCGATTCAACGGGCTCCTCGCTGTTGCGACGGCCGGTCTCTGCGCATTGGGTTTTGCAGCGCTCCGTACCAAGTCGGCAACTTTTGCAGTCCTCGGATATCTCACTGCATTTGCTCCCTGGTGCCTTGTCACAACTTTTCCTTTGGGGCAAAGCGCTGGAGACATGGTACGATTTGAAAAAGACGTCGATCCTGCCCTGCCTATATACGTGCAGGCAGATCCCCGGCAGGCAGTCTTCGTGAAACCTCCGAGCGATAAGAAAATTCACGCAGATGTGATCCAAGGGGACGGGACAGCGACTGTCGAGTCGATCCGCTCGCGCACCATCGAACTGCAAGCCAGTTGCCAGACCGGTTGCACAGTTAGAATCGGCCAGTTCTACTACCCTCTTTGGCATGCTTCGATCTCGCCCTCCGGCAATCAGCTTCCACTCGTGCCGGAATCGACGAGCGGCCTAATGCTGCTGACGCTCGCACCGGGGCAATACCACGTGACGGTTGCGATGCCCTACACCTGGCCGGAAAAGGCGGGTGCGTGGATAAGTCTGCTGAGCTTGTTCGCTCTGGCAGCGCTCGCGATTCGAGAGTGCATCCAGTGGCTTGCCAAAAGGCGAAACACCGCCGCGGTGTCTGCGGGCACTTAGGATCTGCCGGCCGCGATCCTGCTATTCGCCATACGGAACCCAGATGTTCTTCACCTGGGTAGCGTGCTGCAGGAACCAGCGCCCCTCGGCCTGCGCCGAATTGAACCAGTCATAGAGATGGCCATCGTTGGTCCACACTTGCTTCATGTTGCTGATGGAGGCAGTGCGGACGAAGGTGGCTTCCTGATTTGAGCGGAAACACCAGATGGCTTCGATGCCGTCGTGCTCGGCGAGCGTTTTCGCAAGTTCGCCTGGACGGCCGGCAACGAGATTGACGACGCCGCCCGGCAGATCGCTGGTATCGAAGACCTGGTAGAGGTCGCTGATGATCAGCGGGTAGCGCTCAGACGGCACGGCGACGACGGTGTTGCCGACGGCGATTGCCGGGAGAATGAGCGAGAGCAGGCCGAGAAGGGGCGCTTCACTGGGCGCGAGAATGCCGATGGCGCCAACGGGCTCATTCATCGCGATGGCGACGTTGCGGCCGGGAGGATGGTGGACAAGGCCGTCGTATTTATCGGCCCAACCGGCGTAGGTGAAGATACGCGAGATGGAGGCGTCGACTTCGGCTGTAGCCTGCGTTTCTCCGACGACGGCTGCGAGGCGGCGTGCGATTTCGTCGCGGCGCTGGATCATGTTCTCCGCCATGTAATAGAGAACCTGGGCGCGATTGTGCGCGCCGGCCTTGGCCCATCCAGTTGCGTTGCGCGCGGCCTCGACGGCGTTGCGAATATCTTTGCGATTTCCTGACGGCGCTTCTCCGAGAAGTTGACCGGCGGAGCCGTAGACCGGGAAGGAGTAGCCAGAGTCCGGGCGCGCCTGCTTGCCGCCGATGTACTGCTTGACGGTGCGGTCGATCGGAGAACCTGCCGGCTCGATGTCTTTTTCCTCGTCCTGGAGTGATTCTGTGGCGAGGGAAGATGGCGCCGCGGGAAGCGAGTGCAGCCATTTGGGCGTGAGGTACTCGAGCATACCTTCGCGGCCGCCTTCGCGGCCGTAACCCGACTCGCGATAGCCGCCGAATCCGCAAGCGGCGTCAAATTGATTCGTGCAGTTGACCCACACAACACCCGCTTTGATTTGAGAAGCAAGATCGAGCGCAACATTGATGTTCTCGCTCCATACGCTGGCGGCGAGACCGTAGACGGTGTTGTTGGCGAGCTCTGCCGCTTCGGCTGGCGTGCGGAATGTCATGGCGACGAGCACGGGGCCGAAGATTTCTTCCTGCACGATGGTGGCGGCGGGATGCACGTCGGTGAGCATGGTGGGCGGGTAGAAGCAGCCTTTTTCGGGCAATGGCCCCGAATATGGATTGGCGGGCTGCCACAGTCGCGCACCTTCCGCGACGCCGTTGTCGACCATTTTGCGGATGGTTTCAAGCTGCACAGGCGAGACGATCGCGCCGATGTCGATGGCTTTGTCGAGCGGAGGGCCGACGCGGAGAGTTTCCATGCGGGCGCGAATTTTGTTGTAGAGAGTTTCGGCAACGCGTTCCTGCACAAGAAGGCGAGAGCCCGCGCAGCAGACCTGGCCCTGGTTGAACCAGATGGCGTCAACGATGCCTTCGACGGTGGAGTCGAGATCGGCGTCGTCGAAGACAACAAACGGCGATTTGCCGCCGAGCTCGAGCGAAAGTTTCTTGGCCGAGTTGGCCGTCGCTTTGCGGATGACGCGACCGATCTCGGTGGATCCGGTGAAGGCAACTTTGTCGACATCGGGATGCTCAACAAGCGCCTGGCCGTTCTTGGCGTCGCAGGTGAGGACGTTGAGCACGCCTCGCGGCAGGCCGACTTCCATGGCCAGCTCAGCGAACGCGAGCGCGGTGAGTGGCGTGTACTTTGCCGGCTTGATGACGACGGTATTGCCGGCGGCGAGAGCGGGCGCGACCTTCCACGCGAACATGAGCAGCGGGAAGTTCCAGGGAATGACCTGGCCGACGACGCCACAAGCAGTGTAGTTGGGAAATTCCTGATCGAGGAGTTGGGCCCAGCCGGCGTGGTGATAGAAATGGCGGGCGACAAGAGGAATGTCGATGTCGCGGCTCTCGCGAATGGGCTTGCCGTTGTCCATGGTTTCGAGCACGGCGAGGCGGCGCGAATGCTTCTGCACCTGGCGGGCCAGCGCGTAGAGATAGCGAGCGCGTTCGTGGCCGCTGAGAGCCTGCCATGCGGGCAAAGCTTTGCGAGCGGCGGCGACGGCGGCGTTGACGTCGTCGATGTTGCCGAGAGCGACCTCTGCCAATATGTCGCCGGTCGACGGGTCGCTGGTGGTCATGTATTGGCCGCTGATGGGCGGAACGAATGCACCGCCGATGAACTCATTGAAGCGGCGGTGATGACGCTCGAGCCACTGGTTGGCTTCTTTGGGATCTTCCGGCGCGACGCCGTACTCCATGGTGTAGAACTTTTCCGCGATGCTGCTCATTTAATTGCTCCCCGCTGCGATACGCGACATCTTGTTGGTCAGAGAAAAGGCGTCAATCGGCGTGCCGATTATCTGCTTCTTGCCGTATTCTTTGTAAAACTGCGCGACGAATTTGAGCTTGAAGCGCACCCAACGCGCTAGATCCTCAGGCTTCTCGAGCTTTCTAAAATCAGAGAACGAAAGCATCCCCAGCAACACCTGATCTAAGAGTTCAAATGCAACCGCATGGGCCCTGATGTCTCCATTACGGTAGACCCATCCCTTGTTCTCGACTGACTCGGGGTCCTTGCCGTTCCAGCCGAGATTTTTTGCGTCGCGGTTCAGAAAATCCTCCGTGGGATCGGCATATCGCCGTTTTATATTCGTGTATTGGAAATCCGACATTCCACCGATATTGCTCAAGTACCAGAATTCGGGAAAGCCTTGGTTGTCATACCCACAGACGTGAAAGCCTGACGCATGCTTGCCGAGAACCTCTGAAGGAATGACCCTTTCCAACTCGTTGCGAAGCTCGAAAGCGAAGTCTCTCAAGCTGCGAATTGCGGAACTCTTGGTGATAAAGGCGCGCAGCCATTCCGACATGTACTGCTGCCTCCTCGCCGGATAAACGTAAGCTAGTCCGAAGTAGCTGATGCCCGCATTCAGATGTGGAATCCGAAATAGTTTTTGCCGCGTATCCCCGTAGGAACCGTCTAGCTTGGTAAGCCTTCGGTCTGCCGCAAAAACGAGCACGGTTCGGCTTAAGCCGCTTAGCATGTGGATTTCATTCGTGATGAGAGTCATGAGAAACCACTCTTCCAAGCCCGCCGTATTACAAATATCGCACTGCTAATCGTCGTCGCGCCCGTGCGCCAAATGGTGCTGCTCATCCTCACCTATGACGCTCACGCAATCGGATGCCGATACGTGGCCGAGTAGTGCCCAGTTAAATGATGCTCCAGCTGGCGCTCGATATCGCCGAGCATTCCGCTGGCCCCGAACCGAAAGAGTGACGGTTCGAGCCAGGGACGGCCCAGCTCGTCCTTCATCAGAGAGAGCCAGTCGAGGGCCTGCTTGGCGGTGCGAATGCCGCCAGCCGGTTTGAAGCCGACAGCGTAGCCGGTGCGCTCGGCGTAGTCGCGGATGCAGCGGACCATGACGAGCGAGACGGGCAAAGTAGCGTTCACCGATTCCTTGCCGGTCGACGTCTTGATGAAATCGGCGCCAGCCATCATGGCAACCCAACTGGCGCGCGCCACATTGCGCAGGGTCATCAGGTCGCCGGTGCCGAGGATGGCTTTCATGTGAATGTTTGGCCCGCACGCGTCCTTGAAAGCGGCGACTTCGTCGTAGAGCGCCTGCCACTCGCCATTGAAGACATGGGCGCGGGTGATGACGATGTCGATTTCCGAGGCGCCCGCTTCGACGGAGCGGTGAATCTCCTGCACGCGCTCGGCCAGCGGGTTAAGGCCGGCAGGAAATCCAGTTGATACGGCGGCTACGGGAATGCCGGAGCCTTCGAGCGCTTTGACCGCGGTTTCGACGAATGCGTGGTAGACGCAGACGGCGCCGACGTGGAGATGCAGCTCTTCGATGCCGAGCCCTTCGACCAGGTGGCGCTGCAGCGGATTGCGCGCCTTGGCGCAGAGGCGGCGAACGCGATCGGCGGAGTCGTCGCCGCTCAGCGTCGTCAAATCCATGCAGGCGATGGCGCGCAGAAGCCAGGCGGCCTGGTTGTCTTTCTTCACGGTGCGGCGCGCGACGTGCGTGGCGGCGCGGCGCTCCACGGCGCTGGTGTTGACGCGTACCTGGTCGACCCAGTCGAGGTTAAGCGCGATGCGTCGATTCGGTTCAAGAGTCCGGCCGTGAAGCGTGACCGGGATGGTCGTTGGCCGATGGTTGTTTGCGGCGCTTTGTGCGGGTTCCAATGGTTGGAGGGCCATGCGGGCTCCATTGACGAGAAAACTGAGATCAGAGAATGAAGGATAAATCTCCCCGGAAGGCAAAGCAACTGCGGGAAGGTGGGAGAGGGGTTGAAGTCCTGTGCGCAAAATGTGACGAACAGGCGAGTTGGAGGGTTAGATCGTCGAGGCGAAGACCGGCCAGGGGAGTCTATACTGGCTTGTCTACGCATCTCTTCCTTTGGAGACCAAGAAAATGAAACCTCGCTACCGACTGGCTGCCGGATTGTGCTCGGCAGCGCTTCTCTTTCTGCCTTTCATCGGGAACGCTCAAGGCGACAAAGCAGCACAGGGAGACAAATCGGCCGCAAAAACGGCGACAAGCGACGACAAAACGGAGGACAAGTCGAAGGAAGCAGCTCCGCCCGCTGATTCGACGACGGAAGGCGCGGTTGAGGCTGGCGGACAGCACATTGCGTACACGGCGATTGCAGGAACAGTTACAGTGGGCGCGACCGACGAGCAGGACGCCCAGCTGGGAATGGATGGCAAGCCCCTCCCGGGAAGCCAACTGGCTCTCGACGCACCGAAGGATCCAAAGGATACTCCGCCCGTGGCGCGCATGTTCTACGTTGCGTACTTCAAGAAGGACGCGAAGGCAGAGGACCGCCCGGTGACGTTTTTCTATAACGGCGGTCCGGGCAGCTCGACGGTGTGGCTGCACATGGGATCGATAGGACCCAAGCATGTAGTGACCGATACGGATAAGCACCTGCCCGCAGCGCCGTACAAGCTGGTGGACAATCCGGACACGCTGCTGGACGTGAGCGACCTCGTGTTTATCGACGCGCCGGGCACCGGATTCGGCCGGCTCATCGGCAAGGACGCACCGAAGGCGTTCTGGGGTGTGGACCAGGATGCGAATGCGTTTGCACGATTCATCACTCGGTTCATCAGCAAATACAACCGCTGGAATTCGCCCAAGTTCATCTTTGGCGAAAGCTATGGAACGACGCGGTCTGCCGTGTTGGCGAATCTGCTGGCAAACGGGCACGATCTGGATTTGAATGGCGTGATTCTGCTTTCTCAGGTCCTGGACTTCAGCGTATTCCTCGACGGCGCCGAGCAGAATCCGGGCGTCGATCTGCCCTACGTGCTGGCCTTGCCCACCTACGCAGCCACCGCTTGGTACCACAAGAAGCTGACGCCGCAGCCCCCGGCACTGGAACCCTACCTGAAAGAAGTGGAGGAGTTCTCTGTCGGACCGTATTCGCACGCGCTTGCCCAGGGCACCGATTTGTCTGACGCCGAAAAGCAATCGGTGGCTGAAAAGCTGCATGAATACACCGGACTGCCGGTTTCGTACTGGATCAAGGCCAACCTGCGTGTGGATGGCGGCGAGTTTGAAAAGAACTTCGCTGACACAGATGACATGACGACCGGGCGCTACGATACGCGTTTCACCGGGCCAACAATCGATCCACTGAGCAAAGAAGCCGATTATGACCCGCAGAGCGCGGCGATTTCGTCCGCATACGTTTCTCTGCTGAACGATTACATGCGTCGCGACCTGAAGTATGGCGAGGGCCAGACGTATCTGCCGGAGATCTCAGTGTGGAGCGGAGCGAACCATTGGGATTTCTCACATAACCAGAACCCGCTGACTCTGAATGTTGCTCCGGATCTTGCGGACGCGATGAAGACGAATCCACGGCTCAAAGTGATGCTGAATGGCGGCTACTACGATCTGGCGACGCCATTCTTCGGCGCGGAGTATGAAGAAAAGCATCTGCCGATTCCAACTTCGCTGGCAAAGAATATCGAGTATGACTGGTATGAGTCGGGCCACATGGTGTATGTGCGCGACGAATGCCGCAAACAACTGCACGATCGTGTGGCGGCATTCATCAAGGAGGCAGCGGCGGACGGAAAGTAGAAGCGGCGGGCCCTGGACTGCGATTAGTGTTGCTGCGGATCGGCGAGCGATTTGCCGTAGATGAAGGCGGCGCGGTGACGAGCGTAGTAGTGCTCTTCCCTGCGCTGGCGCATGTAGCCGTGGGCCTCATAGAGGCGAATGGCGACTTTGTTCTCGGTATCGACGTGCAGCCAGATGGTGACGGCGCCAGATTCACACGCAGAAGTTTCGACGTGCCTCAGCAATTCATTGCCGATTCCCTGGCCGCGAAAATCGGGCAGGACTTCGATGGTCTGGATGTAAGCGGCCGGCGAGTCAGTGCCGGGCTTCAGGTCCACGATTGCAAATCCAGTCATATTGCCGTCTTGTTCCGCGATCCATGTTCGGGTGCGCGTGCTTGCCGTGAGCCTGCGCATGAATGCTCGGCTGAAGCGGAAGGGCGGCTGAAAGCAGATTTCTTCGACCGCGTAGAGCTGGGTGAAATCGGCGGGCTCGAAGAGACGGTAGAGCATAAATACAGGGACCAAGGGAACAAGGAAACGAGAAGACGGCGGTCAGCGATGAGTAGACAGAGAATCAGAGAGCAGAGATTAGTTTAACTGCGTTAAGCAGCGCTGTGTCGCTGGGCATGGAAACTGCGTGCCAAGTGCTCGCTTCTAGGCGATTTTTCGTCGGCTCGTTTCCAATTGAGATTGACATCACCACCAACGAAAGATTTTCTTATGCGACTTACAGATTTGCGTTGGCTTCGATTTGTTGCGCTGTGTTGCGTGATGTGCGGCACATTTGTGTCTTGTGCGGCCGCGAAGCAGCCCGAGTATCGCAACGTGACGATCAGCAACGTCGAGCCGCGAAGGGATGTGACGGGCGCGATTGTCGATGCGCACGACGGCAACCTGCTGTTCGCGAAGAATCGCTACTACCTTTACGGCACAGCCTACGACAACACAGCGGGCTACAGCATCAACAACCGCTTCAGGGTGTATAGTTCGCCCGATCTGGAGCACTGGACTTTCGAAGGCGAGTTGCTAAAGGCGCCGCCTGACGGCGTGTATTACAACCCCTCGGTTGTGTACAACGCGCGCACGCGGAAGTATGTGCTGTGGTACAACTGGTACCCCAAACTCTGGGCGGGACAGGTAGGCGTGGCTGAAAGCGACACGCCCATTGGGCCGTTCACCATCGTGAATGAACGCGCGCAATTGACCGAGGCCGACGCGCGCCCAGGCGCGGGCACCGTATTTGTCGACGATGATGGGACGGGATACTACATCTACAACGCGATTGCCGAGCATCACGCGGTGCGCGTGGAGCAGCTGACACCGGATTTTTTTGGCTCAACCGGCGTGACAAGCGAGGTGCTGGCCACGGAGTGCGAGGCGACCTCGATCGTGAAGCATGACGGCGTGTATTACGCGGTGTTCGATCGGGCCTGCTGTTTTTGTACTGACGGAAGCGGGGCGCGTGTGTATGAGGCAGCCAGCCCTCTGGGCCCTTACAAAGAGATGGAAAACATCAACCGTGACGCGCAGCAGAAGCCGATTGTGGCGGCGCAGCAGGCATCAGTTGCACACATTCCGACCCCGGATGGAGAAGATCTGATCTGGATCGGGGATCGCTGGGGGACGCGGCCAGATGGCGTAAAAGGGCACGATTTTCAGTTCTGGAGCGCGCCATTGCAGTTTGACGCACAGGGAAAGATTGCGCCGATTGCGAATCTGGCGCAGTGGAGCTTGACGATTCGCTTGGGAACCGGCAAAGCGCCGCACAACAAGACGCCGTATCTCTGGCAGAAGAAGAAAGACCCGAATCCGCTGAAGATCGATCCGTGCACCGGCAAGCCGCTAGTGCCGGAAGAGTGATCGCGCCCACCCCCTCCGCGATGAAACTGTGGAAAGGATGGGGCAACGCGGTTTGCCGCAAAATCTAGACCTTGGCTTCGAGGTCGGCAATCACGTCGAAGAAACGCTGGTCGAGGCGGCGATTTGTGGAGATCGCTTCCTTGATGGTGATGTCGGTAATGTCTGTTCCGCGCAGAACGGCGATCCGGCCCCACTTCTTTTCGTGAACCATGTCAATCGCATGCAGGCCGTAGCGCTGGCCAAGGACGCGATCATAAGCTGTGGGCACGCCGCCGCGCTGCGTGTGGCCCAGGTTGACTGAGCGGGTTTCGAAGCCGGTCGTCTTCTCAATGAGGTCCGCGAGGGCTTCGCCGATACCTGACAGCTGGGCGTGACCAAAGGAATCGACTTTTGCTGAACCGATGACCTGGCCGACCTCAGGCAGGTGGCAGCCCTCAGCTACAACAACGACACCATAGTGCTTGCCGTGATCGTAGTTGTACTTGAGAAGCGCACACACGTGGTCGATGTCGATCTCTTTCTCGGGAACGAGAATCACGTGCGCGCCGCCGGCGACGCCAGAAGCGTATGCGATCCAGCCGGCGTCGCGGCCCATCACTTCAATGACGATGACACGATTGTGCGAATCGGCGGTGGTGTGGATCCGGTCAACCGCTTCAGTCGCGATGGAAACTGCGGTGTCGTAGCCGAATGTCTGGTCGGTGCCGTTGATGTCGTTGTCGATCGTTTTGGGTACGCCGACGGAGGGTACGCCGTTCTCGCTGAGAAAAAGCGTGACGGACTGAGTGTCGTCGCCGCCGAGGGCAATCAGCGCGTCGACTTTATTGAGGGCGAGCACTTCCCTCACCTTGTCGATGCCGCCGGGAATCTTTTTCACGTTGGTGCGCGAGGAATGGAGGATGGTGCCGCCCTTGAGCTGAATGCCGTCGATGTTTTCAAGGGTGAGCGGAATGAAATTGTTGTCGAGAACGCCGCGCCAGCCATTCAGGAAGCCAATGAACTCGTCACCATAGTGGTTAATGCCTTTGCGAACCGCGGCATAGATCACGGCATTCAATCCGGGGCAGTCGCCGCCACCGGTCAATAGAGCAACTCGCATCGTGGAATCTCCTCAAAAAATGCACGGCCAATAGGCCGGGCGAAACATGGTGCGCGCAGCCACAGATGGGGAGGATCGCCGGCCTTAACACCTTTATTAGTGTATCGCGGGGCTGTAAAGGGCAATCGTGATGGTAGATACAGGGAACAAGGAAACGAGGGAACAAGGGAGCAGGGTTAGCGGAGTCAGCGAGGTTAGCGTTGTTCATTTGGCCAGGTGCAGCACTCTGGGATGATTCAATAGGGTATGCCTGAAAATGGCGCAAACGGCGCTCCCTTTCTGCTGGCCTTTGTCGGCATTGTGGTGGTTGTGCTGCTGGTGCTCCTGCAACTCACGCGCCTGGGGTATCTGATTCGCACGACGATCCCCGACCGGCCACGGCAGCGCATGTTCCTGGCTTCTGTCTCGTTCCTGATTACTTTTGTAGGCGTTCGTGTCCTGGTGTACAGGATCATGAATCACGAAGGTCGCATGCAGTGGGTGACCGTTCGCGGGATGCACATTCACCACCTGGTGTGGGGAATCCTGATTCTGCTGCTGGTGGGTTACGGGTGGCTGCTCGATCTGGGCTGGTCAAACTCGCACATGTCCATCTTCTTCGGCCGGCTGATGGCGGTGAGTTACGGCGTGGGCGCGGCGCTGACGCTGGATGAATTTGCACTGTGGCTGAGCCTCGAGCCCGATGTGTACTGGACCCATCAGGGTCGTTTGAGCGTCGATGCGGTAGTAATTTTCGGCGCAATCCTGGCGGTTGGTGCGTGGGGTGCACCATTTTTCAGGGCCCTGCAATCCATGTGGGGCAAGCGCGTGGCTGTGCGGCAGAGATTCGGGCGGCTGGGAACACCTATTCGCCGCGCGCGGTTGCTTCGTCCGCGTAAAGTTCGTCGATCACCGCCGCATATTGCACAGTGAGGATGCGGCGCTTGAGCTTCATGGAGGGAGTCAGCTCGCCGGATTCCTGTGTCCACTCGTCCGCGACGATGCGAAAGCGTTTGAGCGTCTCGAAGTTGGCGAGTGTGCCGTTCACTTCGCGGACAATTTCAGCGTAGAGCGCGACGACCTGCGGATGAGTGACGATTTCGGCACGCGATCGCGAGTGGATGCCGTGCGCGCGGGCCCACTCTTCAAGAGCCGCAAAGTTGGGCGAGATGAGCGCGGAGATGAACTTGTGGCGATCACCGACAAGGGCGGCTTGTGCGATGAGAACGCTGTTTTTGAGTTTGTTTTCGATGGGCTGCGGCGCAACCAGCTT
Source organism: uncultured Acidobacteriaceae bacterium (assembly GCA_963834565.1). GTDB lineage: Bacteria > Acidobacteriota > Terriglobia > Terriglobales > Acidobacteriaceae > Telmatobacter. Next base: position 570,599 of record CAWICF010000002.1, read on the forward strand.
GCCGCCGGAGGTCTTGAGCAGCTCCTTCTTGCGATCGGTGATGTAGAGAAAACCGTCTGCGTCGATGTGGGCGATGTCGCCGGTACAGAACCAGCCGTCGCTCGTGAAGCACGCGGCGGTGGCCTCAGGCTTGTTGTAGTAGCCGGGAAAAACTGAGGGGCCGCGGACGAGGAGTTCGCCGTCTTCAGCCAGTTTGAGCTCGACGTTGGACAGCGGCATGCCCGCGGCGCCCATACGATGGTGGACGGGAGTGTTGAGCGCGATGACCGGTGAAGTCTCGGTCAGACCGTAACCTTCCCACAGAGCGATGCCCACGGAGGCAAACCATTTTGCCGTGTCGATGCCGAGAGGCGCGCCACCGGAGACAAAGGTGTTTACGCGGCCGCCAAAGGCTTCGCGCACTTTGGAGTAGGCGAGCTTGTTGGCGATCTTCCACGCGATTGAACTGGGCCGCTTGCGGGAATAAACCGTATCCATATTGCGCGAGCCGACACTGAGTGCCCAGGAAAGAACGCGCTTGCGAAAAGGCGACGCTCCGGCCTTGCCCTCGACAGCCTGCCGGATTTTCTCGTAGACGCGCGGGACGCCGACAATGACCGTGGGGCGAACTTCCTTCATCGCCTGCGCGAGCTTGTCGAACTGCGAACAGTAGGCTACTTGCGCGCCTGCGTTGTACATTACATAGTCGAGAGCGCGCGCGGTGACGTGCGAGAGCGGCAGAAATGAGATGCAGGCGTCTTTCGGGCTGAAACCGAAGTCGAGGGCAGCAAAGTTCTGATTGGCAGCGAAGTTTCCGTGGGTCAGGACGACGCCTTTCGGCTCGCCGGTGGTGCCGGATGTGTAGATGAGTGTAGCGATGTCTTCGGACTTGACGGAGCGGACAAGCGAGTCGAAGACCGGATCGCGCTCGGAGCCGCGAGCGTCGGCATCGTCAACGAGGTGACCGAATGCGACGGCATCGGGTGGAGCCGGCGTGTCCATCAAGATGATCGTTTCCAGGCCGGTTTGGGAGCGAATGGAATGCAGCTTGTCGAACTGCTGGCGGGTAGAGACGATGGCAATGCGCGAGCCGGCGTCGCGAAGGAGCTCGGCGATCTGCTCACCGGTCAGCGTGGGATAAATGGGCACATCGATGGCGCCAATGGCAAGAACGGCGAAGTCGCTGACAGCCCACTCCCAGCGATTCTCGCTGATGAGGGCGATGCGGTCGCCCTTCTTTGCACCCATGCTCAGAAGCGCCGTGGCGAGGAAACGGACCCGTTGATAGATCTGGTCGGACGAGATGGGCAGCCAATGACCGAACTCATCCTGCCAGAGAACGGCGCGCGGATTCCCCGCGGCGGCGACGCGCAGAAAGAGATCGTTGATCGTGGCGATCTGTGGAGTGGAGGAAGTTGGTGCTTGATTTGCAGGCGCGTCAGTGCTCATGCGGGATCGAGGAGAGTGTACAGAGGCGGGGGACAAGGGGACAAGGGACGAGGGAGCAAGAAGTCAAGGAAGCGGTCGCGCATGGCTTTCGCCGATAGGGCTTCAGCCAAAAAACAGAACGGGGTCCGGAGAGGGCCGGACCCCGTTGGGTGGGAGGGACTGCGGGCGGATTACGGCAGCTTGTAGACGGTTTGCAGGACCTTGTCAGCCAAGCTTTGTGGAAGCGGCGCATACGAAAGGGTCTCGACTTCGCTTTCGCCCGACTTGATGATCCAGCTCAACATGTCCTTGATGACGTGCTCTTTGGCTGCGTCAGTAGGGCTGGTGGGAATCAGCAGATAGGTGAAACTGGAGATCGGATATGCGTCGGGACCCGGCGCGTTGGTGATGGATACGCGATAGTCAGGAGGGATCTTGGCGGTTGCCGCAGCCGCCGTAACTCCTCCAATGGAGGCCTTAACAAAGTTCCCTGCGGAGTTCTGCACCGAGCCGAAGTTAATGTGGTTTTGCAGAGCGTAGATCAGCTCGATGTAGCCGATGCCGCCAGACATTTGGCGAACGAGGCTGGCCACGTTTTCATTCCCCTTGCCGCCGATGCCGGTCGGCCAGTTGATTGAGGTGCCTTTGCCGGGGCCGCTGGCCCATTCGGAGCTGATCTTGCTCAGATAGTCGGTCCAAATAAAGGTAGTGCCGCTGCCGTCGGAACGGTGCACCACGATGATCTTTTGGTCAGGGAGATGAACACCGGGATTATCCTTCGCGATGCGGGGATCATTCCAATTCGTGATTTTACCCAGAAAAATGTCCGCAAGGACGGACGAGCCGAACTTAAGGTCCGTGATGCCCGGCAGGTTGAAGGCCGGCACGTCCGCGCCCAACACAGTCGGAATGTTAATCACTTTGACTTTTGCGTCGGCCATGGCCTGGTCGCTCATGGGCATGTCGGAAGCACCGAAGTCGACGACTCCGTTGGTGACCTGCTGGATTCCCCCACCCGACCCGATGGACTGATAGTTGATTTCAACGCCGGGATGTGCGGCGCTGTATTCGCTGAACCACTTGGAGTAGATGGGGTACGGAAACGTCGCGCCCGCGGCAGTAATTTTCTGAGCCTGGGCAACGCCGACAATCAACATGAACAACGCAAAGTTAGCAAGAGTTTTCTTCACGATTTGCTCCCTTTCAGAGAAGCTACCGCAGGCAATTCTCTACGGCGAATGTTAAGGGGAAGTGAAAAACAGAGATCAGGGGCAGGGATCGGATGGATTCTGTGGACGGGGTAGAATGGGGCGGCGCGGAGGAGCACGAAGTTGATGCTTGGGATCGAGATAACGCGGCGAGAGTGGTTTGGCCGGGCAATGCGCGCGGCGGCAATTGGTGCGATACCGGCGCGTTGGGTGGACCGGGTGTGGGCGCAGGCGCCGAACACGGAGGGCCCGATGCAACAGGTGAACGCAGGCTCAGGGCGAGCGGCCTGGATGCAGAATCCGAAGTACGCGTGGGGCGTCATGACGCACTATCTGGCCGACTGGCAGGCTCGGGTGAACAAGCAAGAAATGACGGTTGAGTTATGGAACAAGATGGTGGACGGCTTCGACGTGGAGGGCATGGCGAAACGGCTGGATCAGGTGGGCGCTGGGCGTTATCAACTGAGCATCGGCCAGAACTCGGGATATTATCTGTCTCCCAACGCGGCATACGACAAAACCGTTGGGATTACGCCAAGTAAATGCTCAAAGCGCGATCTTGTGGCGGATTTTTACCAACCGTTGCGTAATCGCGATATCAAGCTGATGGTATACCTGCCATCGGGAGCGCCGGCGGGAGACAAGATGGCGTGTGCGGCGCTCGAGTGGATGAACGGGCCGTACCCGAATCGGAATTTTCAGCGGAAATGGGAGCAGGTGATCGCGGAGTGGTCCAGGGCGTGGGGCGAGAAGGTGGTGGGCTGGTGGTTTGACGGCTGCTACTACGCAAACTCGATGTACCGGAGCGTGGCAGCGCCGAACTTTACGAGCTTTGCCGCGGCTGCGCGGGCAGGAAATGCGCAGTCTGCGGTTGCATTTAATCCGGGCGTGATTTACCGGCTGATCTCAGTGAGCCCCGATGAGGATTACACCGCGGGTGAGATCGACAAGCCGGATCTGGCGGCAGTTCGGCGTGGCGCCGACGGGCGCATCGACGGGACGCAACTGCATATGCTGAGTTTTCTCGGCGAGATCTGGGGAATGGGCGCGCCGCGATTCTCGACCGATCAGGTCATTGGGTTCACGAAGAAGATTCGCGACGTTGGCGGATCGGTGACGTGGGATGTGCCGGTCGCGATGGATGGAACGATCGCAGATGGATTCATGGATCAGTTGACGGCGCTGGGAAAGGCGTTTCCGAGAAACAGCCTATAGACCGAGGCAGGTAGCTCGCAGCAGTGCGCCACCGGCATCGAGCGTGTGGCGCGTCAATTCGATGTTGCTGCCCCGGCGGGCTGGGTCGTCGTGGCTGCAGAGGTTTGCTGCGCGGGCGCGGATTGTGGCTGTGGCGCTGTTTGCGGCGCAGGCGCAAGCGGCAGGGTAAAGTGGAAGCTGGCCCCGTTGCCGAGTTCGCTTTCGCACCAGATGCGGCCGCCGTGAGCCTGGACGATGTGCTTGACGATAGCGAGACCGAGCCCGGTGCCGCCTGATTCGCGCGAGCGGGCTTTGTCGACGCGGTAGAAACGCTCGAAGATGCGTTCGAGATGTTCTGAAGCGATGCCGGGGCCAAAATCCTGAATGGTGAACTGCACTTCTGAGGCAAGCTGGCGCGCTCCGGCGCGAATGCGCTTGCCGGACTTGGCATATTTGAGCGAATTCTCCATGAGGTTGCCGAAGACCTGGTGCATGGCGTCGGCATCGGCCATCACGAGAGTGTCGGGCGCACCAGCGGATTGAAGTTTGACGCCGGAGTCAACGACGATGCCGCCGATAGAGTCAAGCGCATCCTGCAGGAGGGTGCTGGCGCGCACAGGCTGCAGTGAAAGCTTGTAGTCGGGGCTTTCGACGCTGGCGAGCGCGAGCAAATCCTCCGTCAGCCGGTTCATGCGGCTCGCGTTCTTGAGAATCACGCCAAGAAATTCGCGCGTAGTCTCTGGGCTCGGGTGTGGGTCCTCGATGAGCGTTTCCACGTAGCCCTGGATCGAGGTGAGCGGCGTGCGCAGTTCATGGCTGACGTTGGCGACGAACTCGCGGCGAGACTTTTGCGCGGCCTCGATACTGGTGACGTCGTGGAGCACGACGAGAGCTCCGCCTGAGGGCAGAGGCGCTGCATTGATCTCGAAGACGCGGCTGGGAGCAAGGAGGCTGGCGCGGCCAATGCAGAGTTCGCGGCGCTCAATGGCTCCGCGCACACAGGCAAGAAGCTCGGGATCGCGTACGGCGTGAACCAGCGGACGGCCGGGAAGAAGCTGCGAGCCGACGATGCGCTGCATCACAGCGTTGGACCAGCGGATGTAGCCGGCGGCGGTAATGGCAACAACGGCCTCCTGCATGGAGTCGAGCATCACTGCCAGCTCGTGACGGCTGCTTTCCAGCTCTGCGAAGTCTTTGTCGAGTCGCTCGGCGGTCTGGTTGAGCGCATCTTCCATCGCCGAGAGTTCGTCGCTGCTGCCGGCGACCAGGCGAGCGCTCAGGTCTCCGCCGGCAACTCGTCGCGCAAAAGCGACGATGCGCTGCAGGCGTTCGGAGATCCGCAAAGCAACTACGGCAGCTACCGGCAGCGCGACGCCGAGCGCAATGACGCCGGACCAAAGGGCTTCGCGGCCAAGCAGGTGCAGCATGCCGTCTGCCGTGTGTTCCACAAAGCGGTGAAAGACGAGCTCCATCACCAGCGTGTGGAAGACAAGCAGGAGGATAAACAGTGCGAGCAGCTTGGTGAAGACTTTGGGGGTCATGAAAAGACAGCTTCTAGCTTCTAGCTGCCAGCTTCCAGCTTTTTTCTTGCCATGCGAGAGTTATCGAAATCACCTGCGAGGATCGATTTCAGCACTCGTTGGCCAGGAGCTGGAGGCTAGCGGCTAGGAGCTTGCATTATTCGCCTTTGGGTAGTTCGAAGCGATACCCGGCGCCGCGCACGGTCTTTAGGTAACGCGGATTCTCCGGGTCGATCTCGATTTTCTCACGGATACGGCGGACGTAGACATCGACGGATCGGGGAGTAACAAAGCGGGCATCGCCCCAGACCGCGTCAAGCAAATGATCGCGGCTGAAGACGCGCCCGGGATGGCGAGCAAGGTAGTCGAGCAGGCGGAATTCGGTAGCGGTGGTTGTGGTCAGCTCGCCGCGAACCTTCAGCTGCATGGCGCCGGCGTCGATGATGATTTCTTCAAAACTGATGACCGAGGGCGACGTGGGTCGCTCGAAGCGCCGCAGAACAGCCTTAACGCGGGCCACCAGCTCGCGAGTCGAAAAGGGCTTGGTGATGTAGTCGTCGGCTCCGAGTTCGAGGCCGAGAACCCGATCGTTTTCGCCGGCCCGGGCGGTGAGAAAGATGATCGGCACCGTAGAGAGGCCGGCGTGGTTGCGAAGACGTCGGCAGACATCAAGGCCGTCGCCCCCGGGAACCATGATGTCGAGCAGGAAAAGAGCAGGCGCTTTGCGTTCCGCGTCGGGAATCAGATTGGTTGGGGTATGAAACAGCCGAACCTCAAAGCCCGCTGCTTCAAGATGGTGTTGCACCAGCCGCGCGATATCGGCTTCGTCTTCCAGAACGAAAACGGATTGACTCAAACGATCATTCCTCGTCCCGCGGCAGATTTTGTTGCAGGAGAGTGAATGCCGGCAGGAACCACAAACAGAGTAATGCAGTCAGGCAAAGAGATTGCAAACGTTTGATGAATTTGGTCGGGCGCGGCCCCGGTGGAAAACGATGGCGAATTGGGGAGGATTGGGATTCCGGCGCTGCGCAGCACTACTCGTCGTCGCGGGCAATTCTAATCCACGTTCCTGTTCCGAGTTTGCCGGTAGCAACCATCGTTCCCGGGGGCCGAAAGACGTAGGTTCCAGAATCGTCGTAAGAGATATTGGTGGCGTGCAACGTATAGCGGCCTCCGCTCGCAATAAAAGTGCCAATGCTGGAGGGGGTGCCATCGAGAGCCTCGCTATGGACCTCGTAGGTTCCATTTGCACCGACCTGCATAACCCAGCGCCCGCCCGCCGGGCCGTAGGGAAAGATCTGCCACGCGCCAACCCAGTTTGGATCGACGGCGCCTGACTGAGCACCGGTTGGGAGCGGGATAGGGGAAGAAAATGCGGGATTATCGCGCGCGCAGGGGGCTGCGTAAAGAGTGCATTGAGCTGAACTGACCGTGGTGCAGTTCGCGATGGCCTGCAAAGCGGCCGAGGCGCGGTCTGGACTAAGCCCGAAGCCGACGAAAGTCAACAACGTGGAGCCTTTCGACGTGACGACGGTCGCGTAGCCGATGCAGGAATCCTGAATCGAGTCGGTGATCTGGCAATCGTTCGCGCCCATGGCGTGGCAGTTGGCGAGCGCCAGTTGCTCAGCGGCATTCTTTGAGAGCTGACCGTGGGCCAGGCCGACGGTCGGTGTGGTCTTGGAGAGAGCCATTGCTGCAAATTGACCGGAGGGGAGTCTGGAATTAGTCTTCGCGAGACTGGCGCAAACCTGCGCAGTTTGCGTCAGCTGGCAGGTATCACCGATTTTCGGAGCCGCCTGGGCATTCGCAGCCGAGTTGGTCTGGACCGCGGCGGCGACGATTACCAGCGAAACAAGAGTCCGCATTCTTGTTGCAGGAGCCCGCATGGTCATCCTTCGTTCGCGCCTCCAAGCCTTCGTGCTTGTTATGGGCCGGTAATTATCGATAACACAGCGGCTGATGGAAGTGCAGCGGAAATCTTTTTGAGCATGGTTTCTGGATTGCCGGAGGCTAAGGCGATTGCTCGCCTCAGGTCGTGCTATTCACTGCCAGATTCTGGCGACGACGGACGCGACGGCGGCGGACTTCGTGAACCGCGACGAGGATAAGGCCAGTGAATGTGAGGACGAGGAGGGTATAGGCGGGCAGGCCGTGCAACTGCTCGCTTGGAGCGTCGACGTCTTCGCCAACATCGCGAACGAGCAGCGCGAGTCCCACAAAGACGAACGCGAGGTGCGTGCAGAAGACCTGGAGCGAGGCTTTGCCAAGAGTGAGAAACGGCTCAATGGCGACCATGCGAAGAAGACACTTGCGTAGCCAGTAGAAAACGATGGAAAAGGTAACGAGGTTGATCACACGCAGGGGGGCCGATTTGCCACTTGTCGAGTTGAATGCCTGGAGCCTGTTCGGTGAGGTGCGGACCGAACCATCCCCAGCGAACCCCAATGAAAAACAAGCAGGCGGCACAGGAAAAAGCGACCGCCCAGCGAGGCTGCCTGCCAATCACCGACTCCTGTGTAGCGGAGCGGGCGTCTATCTGAACTCAATCGAGCGAACCGAGCAGCTCGATCTCTGGATCCACGACTACATCGTCCATCGACCACACTCAAGCCTGAAACTAAAAAACACCCGTCAGCCGATCCGGATTGAACCAGGACAACCTCTTGAGCCTCCAAATCTAAGGTTGAGGCAAGTTGCGCGCGCGCAATGAAACAAGCCGTTTCGAGATCGAACGATTACCGCTTTTTGGTAGCCTTTTTTGCCGCTGGCTTGGAAGATTTTGCCGGCGCGTGTTTGGCGGGTTTCGCTTTGTGAGCGGCAGCCGGCTTTGGCTTCGGCTTGGCTGCTTTGGCTGGAGCAGGTTTTGCAGCCTTTTTCGCAACCGGCTTGGCGGCTGGTTTTGGAGCCTGCTTCGGAGCAGGTTTGGGAGCGGCCTTGGGCTGCACTTTGGCTGGCGCAGGCTTAACAGCTGTCTTTGCCGGGGCGGGTGCTGGTGCGGGTTTGCCTTTTGTCACAGAAGCCGGCTGAGCTTTTGCAGCTGGAGGGGCAACTGGCTTACCCGCAACCCGCTTTGCGCCGGGACGTGAGGGCTCGGGTTTGGCAGGAGCGGCCTTTTCGGGCTTTGCACCCTTTTTTCCTGCGACAGCGGCTTGCTTTTTCCCGCGAGCGGGCGCCTCTTCTTCGTCGAGCTCTTCTTCGTCTGCCTCGCCCTCATCATCGGCAAGCGCGTCCTTGGGCAGAATGCCGAGATCGAGTTCCTCGTCGTCGGCACCGATGACCTCGAGGTCATCGTCAGCAACGAGCGCTTCTTCTGACTCCTCGTCTTCCTCGAGCACTCGTTCTTTGAGCTTGGCCTCGGCAGTGCGCCGAGCGCGAGCTCTCTTGATCGTCACCGGAGGTGGCGGAGCGGGCGGTGAGTGTGGTTCCAGGAAGGCGCGCATCTCCTCGGGCGTGGCGAGCTTGCCATCGATCAGCTCAAGGAAGATGGCGTGCACAATGTCGTTGAATTTGGGCAAGTCCGGGGTAATGCGCATCTCCTGCATGAGCACGTACGGGATGCGCTGGCGCGCCTCGGGCCAAACCTTGAGGAACTGATTGTAGCGTTCCTGGACTTCTTTGTTCTTGCTTGTAAAGCCTAGCCAGAGAATTGCTTCTGGATCATAGCTCATGAAAAGCTTGTAGCTTGCCGATGGCTTTGCGTTCTGCTTCGACAGAAGAACCTTGGCAAACGCGCTCGCGATGGAGTCGAGGTTGTTCCACTCGGCGACGAAGCCGGGACGCAGCAGAGCGCGCTTGAGCGCGGACAGATCCTTGGGCGGCAGCTTGGCGGTGAGAAGCTGCATCTGCGCGGCCGACATGTCTGGGTGTACGCCCTGCACCTGCAGCGCGACTGCCAGTTCATGGAGAACACCGAGCTTCGCCTCATCCGCCTTGGCTGAGGTCCAGGCCGGAAAAAGAACCTTCATCCAGCCTTCGGCTTCCAGTGCGCGGAGAACCTTGAGCGCATCCTCTTCGTGGCCGACTTGCTCGAGTTCCAGGCTGCGCGAGTGCGCCGAGAGAGCTTCGATGGAGCCTTCAGTCTTGGCGCTCTCGTAGCGGGCCTGGGTCCGCATATCCATTTCCCAGCCGAGACGAGCCTTGTAACGGGTGACGCGAATCAGGAGGGACGGGTCTTCGATGAATCCATAGTTGGATACGAGACGAAGGATGCGCGCTTCAATGTCGGCGGCGCCGTTGAGCGGGTCCATCAACAGGCCATAAGAACCCTCGTTGAGGGAAATGGCCATAGAGTTGACGGTGAAGTCGCGACGGCGGAGATCCTCCTGGATGGAGGCGAAGTGGTACACGGGCTTGCCCGGCTTTGGGTACTCGACGCCATGCGTGCTGATGAGATTCACGCGAACAGTGCCGGGGAAACAGAGGTAGAGGCTGCGGGAAGGTTCGTCTTCACCCCAGATTTTTCCGCCAAGTTTCTCTATTGCTTTCTTGAGCTTGAGAGCATTTCCATGAATGGATACTTCAAGTTCGCGAACGGCATGGCCGCTGGTAAGGTCGCGCACGGCATCCCCGGTAAGGAAAAGGATGTTTGCGGAGTCACGGGCGACCGTCCGCAACTGACTAAGGGCGTTGCGTTGGTCAGCGGAGAGCCGGTTTTCCAGCAAGTAAACGTAATCGGGCATGCAATCGGCCGGTTTCCGCCGTCTGAATCGCCGCCCAAGTGCTTGATGTGGTTGCTCTTAGGGGGCGAACTGCGGAGCCTGGCAAACAAGAACATTAACACAAGTTGCAGTGGAAGAGTAGGTTCGGTGCACCAGAATTACAACTTTCTGCCTCGAAAGCATCCGATTTAAGTGGCTTAGCGGCTGCGGGGAGCCTGAATGGGCAACAGGGCGCGGCGCTTTCGAGGCAGGGCCCGTGCGACAATCCAGAGCGATGGCTTCAGCGCGCAAACCCGTCATTGTGAGGAAGTTCTCACGCGATTGGTTCGCCGGCTACGCGGGGGCCAACTTCGGGCAGCAGGCTGCGGAGTTGGAGATTCTGGACCTGGGAGGCAAGGTGGTTCGCGTCGGGTGGGAGCATGTGAAATGGGTCTGCTACGTGAGGGACTTCCCTCTAGGAGGGGCGGACTCATCGAACCCGGAGCGGCTCATACGCAAGCGGTTTGCGCTGCGACCGCGGACAGCCGGGTTATGGATGCGTTTGACCCTGGTCGATGGCGACGAACTGGAGGGGTTGGCGGCAAACGACCGCTCCCTGGTTGATGGGGCCGGTCTCTTACTAACTCCGCCGGACACGCGATCGAATACGCAGCGGATCTATGTCCCAAGGCAGTCGATTCAAACGCTGGAGGTGCTCAGCCTGGTGGGTGCGGCCAGCCGAAAGCGCGCCGAAGCGGCAAAGCGCGAAGAGCAGCCAGAACTCTTCGGCAGGGACATTGAGAGCTGAGATGGTGCCCAGTTTCCTGTAACCCGATCTGGCCGCTTCAAGCACTAATGAGGCCGATCTGATTCCGGAGCACGCGCGAGCGGTTGCGTCATGCCGACGAGACGCCGGTAGTAGTCGGCCGTGAGACCAAGGACACGGGATTCCAAATAGTGCTCATGAATCCAGGCGAGCGCAGCCCGACCCATCCGGAGCTGCCGCGCGGGATCGCAGATGATTTTGAGAACTGCCTCGGAAATGGCCTCAGGATAGCCGGGCGGAACGAGCAGACCTGTCACTTCGGAGATGACGGAATCGCGCGCCCCAGTGCACTCGGTGGTCACAACAGGCACCCCCGTCGCCGCAGCCTCAAGTACTGCATTGGGAAATCCCTCGCGCCAGGAGGGAAGAACCAGGATGTCCATCGCCCGGTAGTAGGGCGCGGTGTCGCTCACAAAACCCGTGCAGTCGATATGCGGGTCCCGCAGGATGCGCGTACGCAGATCTTTGTCGAGTGCATCTTCCGCGGCGTCAAACCAGCCGACGAGCAGCAGGCGTGCGCACGGCTCTGCACGATGGATTTCCTGGAATGCGCTGAGCAGTTCCGGCAGGCCTTTATCGCGAGTAAACCGGCCGACAAAGCCAACAACCTTTGCGTGGCGCGGGATGCCGAGCCGCTGGCGGACATCGCTTGGGCCGGGAGAAAAGTGCCGAATATCGACGCCGTTGCTGCTTCCCTCACCCAAAAGGCGGAGTTTTTTCCCGGGCGCCACACCGAGCGACATCGCCTGTTCGCGAAGACTCTCGCTGTTGCAAAGCACTACGTGCGCGCAGGCTGAGGCCAATCGCTCGGCGCCATAGAGAATCCGGCGCTTCAGCCCACTGGCGGTTTCGCACTTGAGGCCGCGCAGCATGTAGACCCGGTGCGGCACGCCGCACAGCATGGCGGCAATTGAACCAAGAAGTCCCGCTTTGGGCGTGCTGAATTCAACGATGTCAGGCCTGCGCCGGACGAGAAGCAGCCAGAGCCGGAAGAGCGCGATCGGATCCGTGAGCGGAGAGATCTCCCTCTGCATGGGAATGGCGATGCGCTCGACGCCCTCGTGCGCGGCAGTAGAGTCGAGGAGTTCGCCTGGACCTGAAACCAGAAGAACCCGAAAGCCGGCCTCGCGAAGAGTGCGCACACGCGCGCCGAGTATCAAGCATGTTTGCGGATGAGTGACACCGACGAGAATGGTTGGTGGCTGGGTGGAGTGAGACGCCGCAACCTGCGGAGATGGCCCGGAATTCTGCATGAGGAGACTGCGTGCGCTCCTGTGCAAGAAATAGCAAGAAACGGACAATGTACCGTTTTCAGTCACTCCGTCTCCGTGACAGGCGACACACATGAAAAATTGCTGATTACCGCAAAATGTGTTTTTGCGAGAACACTGTGGCCGATCGAACGCGAATTCTCTTGCTGATTCCACGACTGCAAGCCGGCGGTGCTGAGCAGGTGATGACGCTTGTGGCGCGCGGGCTTTCGCGGAAGAAGTACGAAGTTCACCTGTGCGAGGTGACGGCCGATGGGCAACGAGCGAGTTCGCTGCCGAAGTGGGTGACCGCGCATGCGCTGGGGGCAAGGCGGGCACGGCTCAGTGCGATTCCGCTGTTACGCCTGGTGTGGCGGATTCGGCCGTCTGTCATCCTTTCCGGGGCCCCGGAGATCAGCTTCGTTGTGCTGCTGCTGCGGCAGTTCTTCCCGCGTGGGACGCGGGTACTGGTGCGGCAAAACGGAACGGTGTCGGCCGCGCTGGCCAGGGGCAGCCTGCCTCGTTACACGCGATTGCTCTACCGGTTGCTTTATTGGCGCGCTGATCGCGTGATTTGCCAGACGCGCGCGATGGCGGAAGATTTGGCACGCCAGATCGGGGTTCCGCGAAAAAAGATCGTGGTCCTGGCAAATCCCGTGGACCTGGGTGGGGTTCGTGCAACGAAGACCGATGCGAGCGAATGGAGCGGCGCCGGCCCACATCTGCTCGCTGTGGGAAGACTGTCGCAGGAAAAGGGATTCGATCTCCTGATCGAGGCGCTCGCCGGGGTGCGCGAAAAGTTTCCCTCCGCTGATTTGACGATTGTTGGCGCAGGCTGCGAAGAGACTGGATTAAAGAATCTCTGCCGCAATTCGAAACTCGAAAATGTCGTGCGCTTCGCCGGGCGAGTCGATCAGCCCTACTCGTTCTTCGAGGGAGCGACACTTTTTGTGCTTTCGTCGCGCCACGAGGGAATGCCGAATGCCCTTCTTGAAGCGGCTGCTGCCGGATTGCCGGTGGTAGCAACCCCCGCCTCAGGCGGCGTAGTCGATTTGCTCCGCGAAAGACCGGGGATGTGGACGGCTAAAGAAATATCGTCCCGAGCGCTTGGCGAGGCGATTGTCGCAGCCCTTCAGGCGCTCAAGCCCGGAGAGCGCTTTCATTTCGATTTCTTCTCACCTTTACAACACCAGGGACCAGGACCCGCCGCGTAAACGCACGTAGCCTCATCGCCATTGTGTCCGAAAGTAATCAATCACGTGCTTACTGGCGGTAAGTTTTCCTCATTGACAATTAATTCATAACGATGTTTCCTTGAGTTTCTGTTCATTAAATCTCCAGCGAATGGCTCAATATTAGGAGCTGTTCCTGCGTTGTTGCTGGGGAAGACGTTCAGACGTTTCGCTGCGGGAATGCCGGGCCAATATTATCTGTAGCCTTTATTTTTAGAGCATCGCCCCTCACCGTCGAGCTGATTCCCTGAGAAACATCCACTGAAAAAACTGTGCTCGTTCTGCGCGTGGACCGGTATTGGCATCAGCATTTCATTGTTCTGCTCCGCAAACGAGTGCACATGAGAAGGTAAGCGCACCGGAAGTATCGCCGGAACACGCTGAGACGTGCTCCGAAACGAGCTTGTTCGCCGGAGGGCCTAATGCTTCACCTGCTTTTCGGTGCTGCAATTGCAGCGCCTTTGGTTGCCTTGGTAGTTCCGTTGTATGCAATCTCCCGGTTCAGTTCGGCGATTGTCACATCGGACGCGGCCGTTGCCATTCGCCGGCGGAAACGCCACGGAATCGGCGCGGTTGATCATGAACGCGAGTGGGCTGCGCATGAGTTCTCCTTCGCCCACGCCATCGAAGATTACGAAGAGCTGATCGACGCCACTGCGGGGAGGCTGCCATGAGCCACGCCGCACTGATCATTCCGTCGTTGGATCGTATTGGCGGCGCAGAACAGCAGGCAGCGCTGCTGGCGAAAGGACTCTGCAGGCGCGGCTGGCGGGTGAGCGTTATTGCGCTGTCAGGAAGTGGCGGAGCCGCGACGAAAGAACTTGAGGATGCCGATGTCGGATTCTTGAGCCTCGAGATGCGCAAGGGACTCGCCGACCCGAGAGGATGGATTCGCCTGATTCGCTGGTTGTGGCGCGAGCGGCCCGATGTTGTTCATGCGCATCTGCCACATGCTGCCTGGATGGCGCGGTGGTCGCGCCTCTTTGCCCCCATCCCTGTGCTGATTGACACGCTGCATAGCTCGTCGACTGGAACGATTGGCCGGCGGGTAGGCTATGTGTTGAGCCGTTGGTCCCCGGACCGCGTGACCGCAGTGAGCCGCGCGACGGCGGAGTCACATCGCCAGGCACGAATGGTGCGCGAAGAAAGCCTGTGCATTCTGCCGAACGGCATCAACGTGGAGACATGGCGACCGAACGAGCAAGTGCGCACTGCACTGCGCCGTGCGCTTGGTTTGAAGGACGAGTTTTTGTGGCTCGCGGTGGGAAGACTGGAAGCAGTAAAGGACTACCCAACATTGCTGCAGGCAATGACGCGCATGCCGAAACATGCCGAACTCGTCATTCTCGGCGAGGGGCCGGAGCATTTGCCCTTGCTGCGATTAGCTGAGCGCCTTGGCCTGCAGCAGCGGGTACACTTTGCGGGGTTTGATCCCGAGGTGCGCAACTGGATGCAGGCGGCGGATGGTGTCGTTCTCTCATCGCGATACGAGGGCCTGCCGATGGTGCTGCTGGAGGCCGGAGCATGCGCCTTGCCTGCGGCTGCGACAAACGTTGCGGGCACGCGCGAAGTGGTGGTCAACGGCGAAACGGGTTGGCTGGCGTGCGCCGAGGGCCCCGATGCGCTGTCTGCGGTGATGGCGAGGTTGATGCGCATTCCGGAAGCAGAACGCCGCGCCATGGGCCAGCGTGCGCGGCGGTTCGTCGCCGAGCATTTCAGCCTGGAGATGGTGCTTGACCGGTGGGAGAGACTCTACACCGAGCTTCTGGAGACACAGCAGATACGCCGGAGCCGCTTGCGCACGCGGGAAGCTTTGACACGCCAGACTGCGAGCGAGGCGTAAGTTCGCTCAACAAGATTCAGGGTCGAAGGTGGAAATTCGGCAAGGAGGCGATCGACTGATGTGAATTGAGCAGAATGTGCGCGGAGGAAGTCGCGCAGATGCTCGAGGTCTTCGATGGCGGTGGTATTTGGATGCAGACAGATTGTCCACAAGCCGTTAGGCTTGCTGACCGGGCCCCATAACTGCTGCGGAATCCACGTAACACCGCCACGAAGGAAGAGGGTGCGGGCAAACCCATCCGACAGAACGGTGATGCCTTCGGAGCGAAGAGCGACGAGCGTGTTCGCGTCGAAGCCGTGACGCGGAGCAACGAACATGCGCGGGCTGAGACCATGATTGCGCAGGATGCCAAGGCCGGCGTTGATCCACGCGCTTTGTGTCTCGGCGTCGACGCCTGCGAATTCGGAGAGCGGATGCAGCCCGAGCAGGCTGCGGCCAGGGCTGGCGCAAAGATGGCGGTAACCGTGCAGAGCGATCGTGGCTCCGGCGGATTCAAGAGACCGGAGCTGCTTCCAGAAGTCAGGGTCGGGTGGTGAAAGATTGAGAGCGGGGTCGCGGTTGTCGGGGACCACGGCAAGAATAGGCTGAAGTCTGAACTCCTCGATGAGGGCACAGCTACTCAGCCAGCGCTCGTGATCCACGGTAGGGCAAAGGTCGTCGAGTCGAAGCAGGTAGCGGACGGGGCTGGGAATCATACCGTAGCCTCCGGCGCATCTGCGCGCGCCAGCAGTTTCCTGCTGAAAAACCAGAGATAGAACAGCGTGCTGACGGTCCAGAGCGATGTCGCCAGGGCGATTCCCGCGACGCCGAACCAGCGCATGAGCACGAGATTGAGAACAATGTCGAGGCCGAGATTCAGGACGCCGCAATACAGGATGAGGTCGGTGCGGCGCATGGCGACGAGGAATCGGTAATAGACGCGACTCGTAACGTAGAACGGAATCTGAATGGCGTACATGGCGAGGACTGTTGAAACGACCGCGGTGTCGCCCGCGCTGAAATGCCCGTGCTGCAAAGCGATCCGAACAATCTGGCGTGGGCCTGCAATGAGCAATGCGGCCACGGGCACAGAAACAAGCGCTGAGATGCGGAACCAGATGCGGAGAGTGGATCGGCAACCGGACCAGTCGCGATGAGCGATCATGCGTGAGAGATAGGGGACGATGGCCGTGGAAACAGCGCCACCGAGGAGTGAGATGACGACGCTGACGAAGCGATTTGCATAGACCAGCGCGGAGACACTTCCGGCCGGCAGCATGGCAGCCATGGATTGATCGACGAGCAGCCCGCCCGAAGCAACGACCGAGCTGAGCAGCACCGGCCCGTACTGTCCGGCGACCTCGCGCGCGGCCGGGTTGAGGCCATACCAACGAAGATTGAAGCGATAGCCGCTGCCGCGCATCATGCCGATAACGATGAGCGCGTGTAGCAGCGTGCCGGCAAGCGTGGCGTAGACCATGGCCCAGATCCCGTACCTGGCGCCGAAAAGGAATGCGCAAACGATGATCGCAATGGAGATGACTGTAGGCGCGAGGGCCGGCAATGCGAAGCGGTCGAGCGTGTTGAGGACGGCGGTGCAATTTGTGGCGATGCCGGTCAACAGCACAATCGGCAACAGCGCATAGAAAAGCCGAATGGCAAGCATCAGCTTGGGCGCCCCGAAGTTGGATGCAATCAGCGGGAAGAAGCCGTGAGCAGCGAGCGCCATCGTCAGCGAAGCTGCGCCAAGAAGGACGCATAGGCAAAGCATCGAGCTGGAGAGAAGCTGCTGGGCGCGTTCTGGGCCCTCCTGTTCCCTCACCCGGACGAGCGTGGGGACGAGAGCCTGGTTCATCGATTCGGAGATGAGGTTCACCAGCAGGCTGGGGATGAGTGCAGCAGCCAGAAATGCGTCCATGGCGTCGGAACGGCCATAGACCGAGGCAACGGCAATTTCTTTAAAGGTGGCAACGAACTTAACAATGAGGCTGGCCGCACCAACAGAGAGCGCAGCGCGAAAGATGCTGCGATTGATGCCGGATGTGCGAGAGGGCGCGAGAGTCGGGGCAATGAGCGGCATAACGGGCAGCTTCTAGGAATCGGGTTGAGCAGCAAGCGATGAGAACTTTACGTGAGAGGGAGTCTGCGAATGCGCGGCAAAATGCGCCGCAAGCGCCTGAGCGTCACCTTGTGCGAGGCGGCCGGCGAGCATGACAATCGCCAGCAGCAACCACGTGGTGCGGTTTTCTTCGACGGTGGCGACGAAGGTTGTGATGGCCCAGACAAGCAGCGCTGTGATAAGGGCAATACGCAATGAACCTCGGGAATGCAAAGCTGCGCGGAGGGCGAGGATCACGAGCAGCGAACAGATAAGAAGTGCGAACAACCCTCCGGTAACGACCAGCGAAAGTGCGGTATTGTGCGCTGTGTCAATGGGCGCAAGGCGGGCCGCGGTAACAAAGGTGCCGGCGCCGGAGCCGACGAGCGGCGCGTGGATGAAGGCACGCCAACCGGCAAACCAGATGTTGATGCGCTGATTGAGGTCGCCACCTTGCAACTGCTCCGGAATCGTCGAAAGACGGTCGAGAGTGCCGGAAGGCACAATAAGCCAAAGGAGAGCCGCGAATATAGGCAGTGCAAAGGCAGCGGCGAACGCGCGACGGGCGTGGTGACGCGTGAGGATGACGAAAGACCCGGCGAGTGCAATGAGCGCGGCGACAAATCCCTCACGCGAGGCCGTAAGCAAAACCGCGAGAAGGCCGGCGGGAAGGAATCCCAACGCGAGAAGACGAACCAGCCGGCTGCGATCGGTCTCAAACAGAAGAGCGGCCAGTGGAAAGCCGAGATCGAGAAAACGCGCGAGATCGTTGGGGTCCTGGCCGGAGGCGGCGAAGCGAATCTGGTCAGTGGCAATGGCATCAGGGGAGCGAAAAGCCGCGAGCGTGAGAATGGCGAGCACCCACGAGCCCGCAACAGCAGCGCGCAGAAGATTGCGCAAA
Organism: uncultured Acidobacteriaceae bacterium; assembly: GCA_963834565.1. GTDB lineage: Bacteria > Acidobacteriota > Terriglobia > Terriglobales > Acidobacteriaceae > Telmatobacter. The sequence continues at coordinate 588,697 of CAWICF010000002.1, forward strand.
TCGGCGGGCGTGTCCGCGAACTCCCAGACCAGCCAGACGATCATCATCTCCTGAATCCAGGCGCGAATCTTAACTAGTGTTGCAGCGGGATCGACGCTCCACAAATAGGAGCAACACAACCAGAGAAGAAGAGCGAGGGTGAGCCACTGAAATGCGCCGGGAGTGCGCAGACGGCCGGCCTGAAGAACCGCCGGGATGGCAGCCAGTAGCGTCAGCACGCCGGCGATTCGGGCCGCGTTACCGAATGGTTCGCCGAGATCGAGCGAATACTCCCATGGAATGGCAAAGGCGAAGACGAGAAGCAGCAACCACGCGGCTTTTCGCATGGCTAATACCTCTGCGAGTAAACCAGCGCGGAGTAGATCGTCACGCCAATGGTGGACTGGATCGCGGACTCCAGCGTGCGATTCACGAGGTTCTTGGCGACCGAATCGGGAACGAAAAGAATGTCGCGATCCTGGACGGGCTGATCGGGGTCCTGGCCGCGAAGCATCCGCTTCAGGTTCAGAGCGATCATCGTGCGACCGCCCTTTTGCTCGCGAATTAACACCGCTTTCGCGCTGGCGTTCTGCGAAGCTCCCCAAGCGAGCGAAAGCGCCTGCACCACCGTGAGTCCCTGGACAGGATCAACCGGAAAACCGCCGGGGCGGATGACGTCGCCGACAACATAAACGAGGCCCGCGCGGCTTACCTGCACGGTGTCGCCAGGGCTCAGTTCGGGGTTGTGATCCGAACCGGTGTCGGTTCCACTCGGATCGAGCACGACCGCGCGCGGCGTTTTAGGATCGCTTTGATGAAAGATGTTCACGAGCCGGCCGGCATTGGGCGAGAGGCCGGATGCGGCTGAGATGAGATCGAGTAGACGGTGGTGATAGGTGTAGGGGAAGACGCCGGGACGCGTGACTTCGCCAAGCACGCTGACATCCTGGCCTGCATAAGCCGTCACGAGCACAGTGACCAGCGGGTGCAGGAGCATGCCCTTGGCCAAAAGCGCGGCATCGATGGCCTGTGCCGCAGCCTGCTCATCCATACCGGCGAGGTTCACTGCGCCGATCATCGGCAAGGTGACGGCGCCTTCCGGCGAGACGCGCACAGTGGAATGAAATTCAGGCGTGTGCGACTCGCTGACGTCTAGGACATCACCTGCGGAGATCGGTGCAGGCATGGGCGGCGACCCCGCGCTCTGTTGTGCGTTGATTGGGATCGGAACTCCCGCGTTGTTCCAGATCGTCGGCGCTTCCTTGGGATTCGGCAGGCTTTTGGTCTCCTGCGTCTGCGGGAAACTGGCGACGCCGGCTGGCAGGCCAGAAGTACTGGGTGTCGGCGCCTGCGCATGAAGGAACGAGCCGACGGCGACTGACGCCAGCAGCAACGCAGCAATCCGGGCAACTGACGGCGAGAAGGTCTCGCGAAGCAGCGCAGCGCCGGCAGCCATCCAGAGCCCGACAAAGAATGTGATGGCGAGGTAAAGCGGCGGATCGGGAGCGACAGGCTTCACGGGCTGACGCGCAGGATCGACGACTGAGATGTCGGATGTATGGACTCCGGCTGCAAGACCGGCTTCTTCGGCCTTTTCCTGAACCCGCAAGTAGAGATCGTGGCTGGCGTTGGCCTCCTGGCGCATCACGGCGTATTCGGTGGTTGCTTCGTTCAGCTTCATTCCTTCGCTCGTGACTTGGTCGAGGCTCTTGCGGACAAGTTGTTCGCGATCGAGCGCGGTTTGCCAGTTGCTGCGGAAGCGATCGACGAGTTTGGCATCTTCGGCTTTTTTTTGCGAGTCGAGATTCTGGATCTGGCGGCTGATTTCGACCACTCGCGGAAAGCTGGGGCCGTGTTCTGCGCTGAGCTGCGCCTGTTCCTGTTCCAGGTCGCTGCGACGCGCGTGAATCTGCTGCAGCAGAGCGGTGGCAAAGTTGTTGCCTTCTGATTGCAGTCGCGGATCGGCGGCAATCACCATCTCCGGGTCGCCCTGCGAGGCTGCGCGGTACTCGGCCTCGCTGAGAATGCGGTCTGTGGTGGCGGCGACGAGCTGACGGCCGAGTTCGTCGATCTCAAGCAGCGCCGAGCTGTGTTCCGTTTCGCCGGGCAAGCCGTTCGCCAGCAGTTCCGGCGTGCTCACAATTCCGTTCCGGCTCTCAAAGTCGGCCAGTCGCTGCTGGTCGCGATCCACGCGACCCTTAAGGGCAGCGAGTTGCGCCGTCAGCCAACTGGAAGCCTGCGCAGTGGCCTGGACTTGGGATTCGCTTTCCTGCTCACTGTAGGCGCTGATGAGAGCGTTGACCACGGAGGCCGACAAGACCGGATCGTGCGAACGGAAGCGCACTTCAACGAGAAGGGTGCGCGGGATGGTTTGCACAATGAGGCGGCGCGAGAAGCGCTCGAGCAGCCAGGCTTGCGCGTCAGGAGCGGGAGCGCCCACGCGAAAGCCCGGGAAGCGACTGGCAAAGTTGCCGCAGAAACCAGGCGCCTGGTAGAGCCGGAGGCCGGCGATCACGCGCCAGGCAAGTTGGTCACTGCGCAGAACGCCGGCGAGGGTTTCAAGCGCCATGGGTGCGGCGAGGACGGAGGCCGAAGCAAAAGGCGAATTGGCCTCGAGGTTGAGAGAGGACGCGGGTGCGGTGCGCAGTTCGACGCGGGCTATTGCTTCGTATTGGTTGGGAGCGATGAGGCAATAGAGCCCGCACAATGCGAGCAGCGAGCCCTCAATGATTGCGATGAGGAGGCGGCGCCGCCAGAGAATCCGGCAGAGATGTCGAAACGAAGTAGAGGCGGACGGCGATTGTTCTGCTGAGGCTTGCAGATTGTGAGAGCCCGGTGATGCACTTTGGCCCAAGGCAATATCCGACAACTAACGAAACCTCGATCTTTCGACGTCTCGAGGCAGATCTTTACGGGACGACAACAATGAATCAGCGAATCAATGTGTTCGTTGGTAGTGTCTTCGATTTGAAAAAGATTGTTGGTGTTTTGGGTCACAGAGGTGAGGTCACGCCGTTTGGCGGGAGGGGCGGGGTTTCAGGCGCTTTGGCGATACCACTCGACGGTTCGGCGTAGACCCTCGCGGAAATCCACCTGGGGCGTGTAGCCAAGCAGTTCGCGGGCCAGCGTGATGTCTGCCAGCGAGTCGCGAATGTCGCCGGCACGGGGTGGGGCGTAAGCTGGATTGCCTTTATAACCAGTAAGTGAGCGCAGTTCCTGAAAGATCTGGTTGAGGGTAATGCGCTCTCCCGTAGCGATGTTGATGGTCTGGCCAGAGACCTTCTCAGCCGGGGCTGCGGCGGCAAGAAGATTGGCAGCAACCACGTTGGCAATGAAGGTAAAGTCGCGGCTCTGCTCGCCGTCTCCGTAGATGGTGGGCTGCTCGCCGGCCAGCATCTTGCGGCAAAAAATGGCCATGACGCCCGAATAATGCGAAGTGGGGTCCTGGTAGGGGCCAAAGACGTTGAAATAGCGTAGGGTGACGGTTTCGAGTCCGTAGACGCGCGAGAAGGACCGCATGTAGTTTTCGCCGGCAAGCTTGGCGACGGCATACGGGCTGATGGGATTGGGCGTCATGTCTTCGTGCTTGGGAAGAGTGGGCGTGTCGCCGTAGGCAGAAGAGGAGCCGGCATAGATGACGCGGCGGACTCCGGCGGCGCGGGCCGCGACCAGCACGTTGAGTGTGGCCTCGACGCAGTTGCGGTTGGTCGCCACTGGGTCGGCGACCGAGCGTGGAACGGAGGCGAGCGCAGCTTCATGGAAGACGATTTCGACGCCTGCGCAGGCCTGGGCGCAGGCGGTGGGATCAGTCAGGTCGCCGGTGAGAAACTCCATCGCCTCCAGGCCAGCGAGGTTTTCGCGTTTGCCGGTCAGGAAGTTGTCGACGCCGCGCACCGATTCCCCACGCTCGACGAGCGAGGAGGCAATTGACCGGCCGATGAAGCCGGCGACACCGGTGACGAGATACTTTGGCAACGTGGAACTCCCACTCGCCGGCCGCTACCAGCCGAGAAACGACCTGCCGCGGACAGCAGCCCACAGCATACATGAGGCATCGGCGAGGAGTCGGTGCGCAGAAGCCGGCAGCTAGGCCAAACAGGATTCGCGGGGCCATCTCAGCGCGGCCAGACCGATGCCGCCAACGCGCCAAGAAACATAAGTTGAATCACGAGTCTCTGGCCCAGGGATGGAACCGGCTGGCCGCCGATTGTCATTCTCTCGCGCGCTGCCTTCGCGTTGGCTGGAAAGATACAAAGCAACATGAGAGAGGCAGCGGCAGCGGTCAAGAATGCAGTACGCGGGATCTGCAATCCGATGGCGATGAGGATTTCCGCAAAGCCGGTTAGCGTGACGCACGTCTCTGCGCTGCCGAATTGCGGAGGAACCATCCGAACCAGGTCGGGCCGGCGCTTTCCCCAGTGTGCTGAAGCTGTGAGCAGAAACATGACGCCGAGGGCAGCGCGGAGGGAGAGCTGCCAGTCGGCGAAGTATGGAACGGCGAACCCGAGAAGCCGAAAAACCACGAACGACACGGCCAGCACGATCACTGGAACCATCCGAACTTCCCCTCCCTATCGCTTGGATTTTTCTCGTCCAAGCCACGGCGATCTCGCTTGTTCGCATTGATACGACAAAGACGCCAAGGGTGGCAAACCTGTGCGGGAGCGCACAAGCGGCGGAGGTGTGAGACCGTACAATCATGACCATGAAAATCGCCGCGAATCGGCTGAGTGAACTGAATCAAAAGATGGAGTCCCGCGAAGCTCTTATCGGCATCGTTGGGATGGGCTACGTCGGGTTGCCGCTCGCATTGCTCTTGAGCGGCGAACGGTTCCGCGTAACAGGGTTTGATATTGCAGCGGACAAGGTTGCGGCGCTGAATTCCGGTGGATCGTACATTGTGCGCATTTTGCCTGAGGCCATTGCGGAAGCGCAGCAGGCCGGATTTCGTGCGACCACCGACTACTCCGAGATCGACGCGATGGACGCGGTGATCATCTGCGTGCCGACCCCGCTGAACGAACAGCGCGATCCCGATCTGAGCTATGTGATTGGAACCGTGAAATCTATCGCGCCGCATGTCCGCGACGGCCAATTAATTGTCCTTGAGAGCACAACTTATCCGGGAACGACCGACGAGATTGTGGTGCCTTTGCTTGAAGCGGGCAACCTGCGCGGGCTCAAAGTGGCGCGCGGCGACGAAGAATACGGCATTCACGTCGTGTTTTCGCCGGAACGCGAGGATCCCGGAAACGACAGCGTGGATCGGCGGGATGTTCCAAAGGTCGTGGGCGGCTGCGGCAGGGTTGGCGTGGAGTTGGCCACGGCAATGTATGGCGCGATCTTCCGGCGCGTCGTGCCGGTAAGCAGTCCCTCAGCGGCCGAAATGACCAAGCTGCTCGAAAACATCTACCGCTGTGTGAACATCGCGCTGGTGAACGAATTGAAACAGCTCTGCATGCGGATGGGCATCGACATTCATGAGGTCATTGACGCGGCAAAGACCAAGCCCTTCGGATTTCAGGCGTTCTATCCGGGTCCTGGGCTCGGCGGCCACTGCATACCCATCGATCCGTTCTACCTTTCGTGGAAGGCGCGAGAGTTTGACTTTCGGACGCACTTTATCGAGTTGGCAGGCGAAGTGAATGCGGCGATGCCCTACTTTGTGCTGGAGCACGTTGTTGAGGCGCTGAACGATCACGCCAAATCGACCAAGGGTTCAAAGGTGCTGGTCCTGGGGGTAGCCTACAAGCGCGACATCGACGATCTGCGCGAGTCCCCTGCGCTGACAATTATTGAATTGCTGCGCCAGCGCGGCGCGGAGGTCGCGTACAACGATCCGTACTTCCCGAAGGTGGGCCATGGCCGGAAGTACGACCTGAACATGGTGTGTACTCCACTTGAGGCACTTGGGCAATTTGACGCGGTGGTAATCGTCACCGATCACTCATGCTACGACTACCGGCGCATTGTAGATGAAGCACAGCTGGTGATCGACACGCGCAATGCAACGCGCGGCATTCAATCAGAGAAAATTGTGCGCTGCTAGTGCGGCGGGTGGGATGCGATTGCAGGACATGATCCCTCTGTGAACCCCGGGGACAAGCTCCATCATTTATGGTTGTTTAGCTGACCTATGGTCGCAGCTCTCCCAACCCTGGCCGAACCGCAGCACTTCTCAATCGCAGAGAAGGTGGCGTTTCTCATTTTGGCGGCAGCATCGGCGTATGGATTCTGGCGGCGATTTGGACCGATTCTCAATAAAATCCTGAAGTCAAAGAAGGATCCGGATTTCCATCTGGCGCCGGTTGGAAGGCGCGTTTGGGATTTCGTCTGGGAAGTGATGCTGCAGGCCAAGGTGATCCGCGAGCGGCCGCTGGCGGGCGTGGCGCATGCGGTGGTGTTCTGGGCGTTCTGCGCGTTCGCGCTCGTCACGCTGAATCACTGCGCGACCATGTTTGGCGTTGGATTTCTCGATTCGGTTGGGCGCGTGGGGCGAGTCTACTTTTACATCGCCGCAGCGTTTGCGCTGGCATGCGCGATCGGGATTGCTGGGCTCTTCATCAGGCGATTTATCGTAAGACCGAAGTGGCTCGGAGAGATTTCGTGGGAGTCAGGCTGGATTGCTTTCCTGATCTTCGCGCTGATGGTCACCTACCTGGCTGCGTTCGCTGTCGGCAGTGATGAGACCGCGGTAAGGGCTCTCTGGTGGGCACATTCGCTCGTCCTGCTCGCGTTTCTGCCGCTGATTCCGCACACCAAGCACTTGCACCTTGTGCTGAGCCCGGCATCGGTCTTTTTGTCGCGCGGTGGGTTCAGCCGGATTCCCTCGCTCGTGGGCGATGAAGACTTTGGGCTGGTGACCGGCAAAGACCTGACTCAGCTCGTAAGCCTTCAGGCCTACTCCTGCGTGGAATGCGGGCGTTGCACGGAACACTGTCCCGCCGCAAATACTGGAAAGCTGCTGGACCCGAAGTCAGTAGTGCTGGGCGTTCGCGCGTACCTGAATGAGTACGGGCCGACGAGTGAGGAGCCGCTGCTGGGCAAGTACAACGCGCAGGAAGCGGCGTTCCAATGCACCACCTGCGGCGCGTGCGAGTTTCAATGTCCGGTGGGCATCGAGCATGTGCCCATCATCGTGGGGCTGCGGCGCGGCGCGGTGAATACGGGCGCATGGGAGGACGAGCGGGGAGCGAAGCTCTTCCTGGCTTTGGAGCGCGGCAGTAATGCGCTCGGAATGAGCTCAACCGAGCGTGACAAATTTGTGGAGAAGAATGCGTTGCCCATCTTCGACGGCTCGCAGGAGTACTGCCTGTGGCTCGGGTGCATGGGCGCGTACGATCCGAGGGGACGGGAGATTGTGCGGGCGCTGGTGGAGGTGATGCGGCACCTGGGCGCGACGTTCGGAGTAATGCGCAAGGAAAGGTGCACGGGCGATCCGGTGCGGCGCTTGGGAAATGATCTGCTATTTCAGCAGCTGGCCGAGGCGAATCTCGAAGCGCTGGCGCAAAACAAGGTGAAGAAAATCGTTTCGATCTGCCCGCATTGCGTGCGAACGATTCAGGAGGACTGGAAGGCATATGGAACGCCGCCTGAGGTGGAACATCATAGTGAGTTCTTAGCCCGCTACGCTTCCCGGCTGAAGCCGCTTCAAAGTGAGGAAAAAATTGTCTTCCACGATCCGTGCTATCTGGGGCGGTATCGCGGTGTGTATGACGAACCACGCGAAGTCGCGGCACTGGCCGGTGAATTGATCGAGGCCCCGCGATCGCGCGAGCGCGGCTTCTGCTGCGGAGCTGGCGGAGGGTTTGCGTTTCTGGGTGAGGAAAACGGCGAGCGCGTGAGCCATGTGCGTGCGGCGGAACTTTCGGCGACAGGAGCGAGTGTGATCGCCGCAGCCTGCCCCTTCTGCAATACGATGTTTCGAGATGCGCTGGCGGCGCAGGGTGAAGGGGCGCCGGAACTGCTGGACATTGCGCAAATTGCGGCGAGGGGGCTGAAGTAGCTCCAGAATCAAGAAATCATCGAGAGCTCTGCACGGTGCCCTTTACTGAAGAGACAACTTGCGAATGCTGAGATGGTTCAAAGAAATCATGGAAGGAAAAGATGAAGATCGTCGTTGCGATTAAGCAAGTCCCGGAGCGGGATGCGCCTGTCCGCATCGCCGCCAACTCAAAATGGATCGAAGAGCGTGAGCTCCAGTGGTCGATGAATGAGCCGGACGCCTACGCACTCGAAGAGGCGCTGCAACTGAAAGAGAAGCACCAGGGCGAAGTGATTGTGGTGAGCGCGGGACCGGAACGCGTGGGATCGACGATTCGCCAGGCACTGGCCAAAGGCGCGGACCGCGGCATTCATGTGGTGTGCGACGACTTGGCCGAACGCGACGCACTGAGCGTGGCGCGGCTGCTGGCCCAAGCGATCAAGACGGAGAATGCCGACCTGGTGCTGACCGGATTGCAGTCTGAAGACGTGGGACTGGGGCAGACGGGCGTGATTGTGGCAGAGTTGCTGAGATTGCCTCACGCAACGCTGATTCTCCACGTGGAGAAGACGGACCGCGGATTGAAGGTAAAGCGCGAACTCGAAGAAGGATGGTTCCAGGAGATCGAGATGCCGCTGCCGGCAGTGTTGACCATGCAGTCGGGTGGAAACAAGCTGCGCTACGCCACGCTGATGGGCATCAAGAAGGCAAAGACCAAAGAATTGCGCGAGGTGAATGCTGCAGAGCTGGGCACGAGCGGTGCAACCGTGGTCGCGCTCGAAAACATCGCCGTGCCAAGCAAGAAAAAGTCGACACAAATTCTCGGCGGATCGGCGAAGGAAGCAGCAGCAGCGCTGGTGGAAAAGCTGAAGACAGAGGCGCGCGTCCTATGAGTGTTTTTGTGGTTTTGGAAGAACGTGGCGGAAAAATCAACCGGATCAGTTGGGAAGCTCTTGCAGCAGCGCTGAAGCTTGGCCCTGCGCAGGACATAACGGCCGTAGTGATCGGCGCTCAGTCCGAAGAATTGGCAGCGGAAGCCGCGACGAAGGGCATGGGCAAAGTCGTGCGCGTCGAGCATCCGCTACTGGCGCAGTACACGGCGGACGGCTTTTCCATCGCATTGCACCAACTCCTCCAAAACGAAAACTGCACGGTCTGCGTGTTTCCGCATACGTATCAGGTGCGCGATTACGCTCCGGCATTGGCCTGCAAGTTCGGCCAGGTGCTGATCGGCGACGTGATCGGGATTGAGGACGGCCCTGTCTTTACCCGGCAGTTGATGCAGGGGAAATTGACCGGTCAGTACCGGCCTGTTGGTAACGGGCCGGTGTTTGTTTCGGTGCAGGCGGGTGCGTTTCGAGCGGACGCGGCAGAGAGCGCGGCTTCGACAGCGGCTATCGCTACCTTCACGCCGCAGATCGAGGCAGCTCAGATTCGCACCAAGCCCGGCGAGCCTTTCCGCGGTGCGGCGCAGACTGTGGACCTCGGTTCGGCGCAACGGATTGTCAGCGTGGGGCGCGGGATCAAGGAGGCGGACAACCTGCCCATGGTTCAGACGCTTGCCGAAGCTCTCGGCGCAGAGCTCGGCGCGTCGCGGCCTATCTGCGACAACGGATGGCTCCCGATGGAGCGGCAGGTGGGCAGCTCGGGCCAGACCGTTGCTCCCAAGCTGTATCTGGCGGTCGGCATCTCCGGCGCCATTCAGCACCTGGTCGGAATGAAGGGCTCGCAGTGCATCGTGGCCATCAACAAGGATCCCGACGCGCCGATCTTTGAGGTCGCTGACTACGGAATTGTGGGCGATCTGTTTGAGGTGGTTCCCGCGCTGTCCGAAGCAGTGAAGGCGGCCAAGTAGCCGGCTCGCAGAAGACTCACCGAAGAGGGTAGTCCTGCCAGCGAAGCTTGGTTGTGCGCTCTTCTGTTGGCGACGTTCACGCCGGCATGACGACAGTCTCCTCGCGCGGGAACTTGCTAAGCGTGTCCCTTGAGATTTTCAAGTGGTCGATGACGAGTTGCGGCGGCAGGTGCGTGAGCCAGTTGGTCAGCGAGACGTCCTGGTAGTAGCTGCTCTTGAAGATTTCGAGAAAGATCAAATCAGTGTCGCTGGTGTTCTCGATGTAGTGAGGGAAATTCTGGCGGATGTAGCCGACATCGCCTTCCTGAAAGTCCATGGTGCGCGCGCGGCTGGCCGCGGCGAATGTCGTCATGCGGCCTTTGCCTTTGATGTAGTACTGCCATTCGTCGGCGTTGGGATGCCAATGCATCTCGCGCAGTCCACCGGGATGCAGCGTTATGTGTGCAGCAGCGATTGTTCCCGAAGCAGGAAAAGTGTGCGAGTCCACGATGCGGACTTCGCCGCCACGGGTGCGCTTGTTGGGCTCGGCACTGGTGAGTCGGTAGTCGAAGGGCAAGCGCGATGAACCGAGGTTGCCGGCTGCGGCGCGCTGGTCGCTGGCGAGTGACCCGGGCATGGTTCCGGGAAAGATGTAGAGCCCTTCTGAGGGCAGATCGGGAAATGCCGAGGCAGGCACGCCAAAGTTTTTCTCTAGAACTGCGGGCGGCGTGTGAGCGATCCAGTCAGTGAGCAGAATGGTCTCATACTCATCGAACGCGCCGTCGTCGAAGACCAGCAGAAACTCGCAGCCATCGGGGCCGAGTCCCTGCACGGAGTGCGGGTATCCGGCAGGAAAGTTCCAGATGTCGCCTTCCTTTACGTCGTCGACAAAGCTGCGGCCGTCAGGATCGATGCAGGTGATGCGCGCGGTGCCGTAGAGCATAATGGCCCACTCCGCGGCGGAATGCCAGTGAAGTTCACGGATGCCGCCTGGATCGAGACGCATTTCGACGCCGGCAATGGTTTTCGAGATGCCCAGATCGCTCACTGCGACCTGGCGCGTCCACCCGCCCGGCTCGATGCGCTTGTGCGCCAGAGAGAATGGGTATTTGAAGGCGGGCAGGTTGCCGTGGTCGGTAGACGGAGGAGCTTCTGAGTCAGGGCTTTCCGCAAAGAGCGCGGCGTTCTCCTGGCCGAGCGGCATGTTGGCGCTGCGACTCCGCTCGCCGGATTCGACCTCTTGTCTCGTCTGGGCGTAGGCGCCAAGCGCTCCGGCTGCAAGCGTGGCGGGAGCGATCTCCAGGAAATGACGGCGCGACTTGTTAATGGACGAATTACTCATACAAACTCACCTGCAATCGATTGAGATACGCGAATCGGCGATGGAGCCAGACAGAAGCTGGAGACGGCCGGGTTGACTTCGCAAACCATGCGCCCTGTACAGCGCGGGCGCGGATGCGTTATGGTTCTTGCTTTGCCGAACGTTCGCGGATGAACAGAAAGGATTCGCAATGCTTGTTCCCGAAACGTATGGGGTTGCGCTGTGCCTCATGATCCTGACGATGCTGTGCTGGGGATCGTGGGCGAACACGCTGAAGCTATGCCCACGTTTTCGCTTTCAACTGTTCTATTGGGATTATGCCATCGGAATGGCGCTGGGCGCGGTCTTCTGGGGACTGACGGCCGGCAGCATGGGGCACGCGGGACTTCCCTTCCTCGCCGATGTGCGGCAAGCAACGACGGGACCGATGCTGGATGCGATGATCGGCGGCGCGATCTTTAATGTGGCGAACCTGCTGCTGGTGGCCGCGATCGATGTGGCCGGCCTGGCAGTGGCGTTTCCTGTCGGCATCGGGCTGGCGCTGGTGATCGGAGCGATTTCGAACTACGTAATCAAGCCGGAAGGCAACCCTCTGCTGCTGTTTGGTGGAGTGGCGTTGGTGGTGGTGGCGATTGTGCTGGATGCAGCGGCATATCGCGCGCGTGAGGGTACGGCGAAGGCGGCAACGGTGCGCGGGATTGTGATCAGCCTCGCATGCGGCGTGCTGATGGGCTGCTTCTATCCCTTTGTGGCGCGGGCGCTGAATGGCGATGCCAGCGGCCACGCGCCGGGACCGTATGCGGTGACGTTGTTCTTCATGATTGGACTCCTGATTTCGACGGTGCCTGCAAATCTGCTGCTGATGAAGAAGCCTCTGGACGGGTCGGCGCCGGTTGACGGTGCGGAATACGGACGCGCGCCAATGGGCTGGCACCTGGCTGGAGTTCTTGGCGGGGCGATCTGGTGTACAGGAGGGGTGGCGAACTTTCTTGCATCCGGCGCGCACCTGGTGGGGCCGGCTGTCTCCTATAGCATTGGGCAGGGCGCCACGATGGTCTCGGCGTGCTGGGGCGTCTTTGTGTGGCGCGAGTTTGCCGGCGCACCGAAAAAAGCGACGACGCTCCTGGTGCTGATGTTCATCTGCTTCCTAATCGGGCTGGGAGCGGTCGCGCTGGCACCGCTGTATTGAGGTTGATTGCATGAGTGACACACGCAAGCCGATTGTGGTGGTCGGCAGCATCACGATGGACCTGGTGACGCGGACGCCGCGGATTCCGGCAATCGGGCAAACGCTGATCGGGACGGGATTTGAAACGACGCCGGGCGGCAAGGGCGCGAATCAGGCGGTCGCCGCGGCGCGCCTTGGATATCCCGTGGCAATGGTAGCTAAGGTGGGCGATGACGCCTACGGACCGGCGTTGCTGCAAAATTTGAAACGCGCCGGCGTGGAAACAGCTGGGATGACGCAGGTGAGCGGGTCGTCAGGCCTCGCGCCGATGTTCGTGGCCGACGACGGTTTGAACGCGATCGTCGTGGTTCCCGGTGCGAATGGAAAGATGGATCGCGCCGCGGTGGATGGTCATGCGGAGCAGATTCGCTCCGCGGGAATGGTGCTGTGCCAACTTGAGATCCCGATGGACACGTTGAGCTACACGCTGGAGTTTTGCGCGAAGGCAAATGTGCCTGTGATGCTGGATCCCGCGCCGGCGGCGGCGTTACCGGAATCTGCGTTCGGGCAGGTAGCATGGTTCACTCCGAATGAGACCGAAGCGGCGTTTTACGTTGGCGACGGCATGAGCACAGAAGACAGTGCGAGAAAGCTTCTCGACAAGGGCTTGCGTGGCGTAGTGCTGAAGCGCGGCGGCGATGGCGCCTATGTTGCCGTGCAAGGGGGCGAGGCGAAGTGGGTGAAGCCGTTCAAAGTGAACGCGATCGACACCGTGGCGGCGGGCGATTGCTTTAACGGCGCGTTTGCTGTGGCGTTGCTTGAAGGCAAGGATCCATGGGCTGCCGCGCGATTTGCCAATGCCGCGGCGGCAATTTGCGTAACACGGAAGGGAGCGCAGCAATCGATGCCGATGCGCGCCGAAGTGGATAAGTTTCTGGCCGAGCGCAGCTAGCTGAACTTCATTTCCAATTCCCTACCGGAGGGCCCCAATGCAGGATGAGATGGATCGTATGCGGCGCAGAGATTTTCTGCGGCTGAGCGCGACAAGTGTGGCTGTTGCAGGCGTGGATTCGTTGCTGTCCGGAAAACAAATCACAGCGCAGCCTGAAGAGCCCAGCGGCTCGCGGAAGGCGCCAGCGCACCCAGTCGTACTGCGCTCCGCGCGGCTCGAGGTGACGCTCGACGCCGACGACGGTTTGCCTTACGAATATCGCTGGAAAGCGACGGGCGCCACCCTGCGCGGCGAAGATTACGGACAGAAGATAATGGCGACGGTCTGCGAGCGTACTTCGTGGCGTTTCATTACCGGGCCGCTCGACTTAGTTCTGAGGAGGGGAGTGTATCTGCCCGAAGGGGCGCCAGCCACCGCGGCAATTTTCAATTGCACGGCCAAAGATGCAGACAAACCGTGCGCGTCGTTTCAGATCCACTATGAACTGGACGGTGCGGCCCTTCTGGTTTCGATGTTAGGCGTAAAGGAACTCAACGGCCACGAGCTGCTCGATGTTGGAATGCCGCGCCTTGTGACGGTGCGCGAGGAGGACGGCCCGGCCTGGCTCGTGCATGGCGATTCCGGCGGTAGCTTTGTGATGCTCGGTGATGCGAAACCCGGTACGCTGCCTCCAAACAGTTTCTGGGGCAAGATCAACGGTGCGCTGCCAGTAAACATGGTGGGCACCGACCGGCTGATGTGCGTGCAGGAGACGACGGCCTTCATGGATACGACGGAAGTGGCCGTAACGGACACGCCCGGCAACCGGCGCGCGTCCATCGGATCGGGTCGCGTGCATCGCGTGAACGGGCACGACTGCTACAACCTGAACCTCGGCGCAGGAGCGCCCCTGAACTGCGGCAATGAGGGTACGCCGAACCTGCTCGTGGAGGACCTGGAGAATATTTCCTCATGCCGCTTGGATTTCCTGCCAGTGACGGGGGACGCGAAGTCGGCCTGGATTGCGGCGGGCAAACTTGTGCGCGACCGCATGCCGGCGATCCCAAACCAGTTTTATGAAGACAAAAATGTCTACGGGATTCGCTGTGACGAGCCGCGGTTCCCTCAGCCTTCGGCGACCTTCGCACAGTGCGAGCAGCTGATCTCAGACGTAGCGGAGCTGACCGATCATGCGCCACAGATCGTGCACTTGTGGGGATGGCAATTCAAGGGAAAAGACACCGGCTATCCAGCGGTGAATGTGGTGGACGAGCGCATTGGCGGATACGACGGCTTAATGCAAGTCATGGAGCGCGGCCGCACGCACAATGCGACAGTCACGCTTTCAGATAATTACGACGATGCGTACAAGAGCAGCCCCGCATGGAACGAGGACTACATTGCGCGTCGCCCGGATGGTCAGCTGTGGCAAAGCCGCCCTTGGACTGGAGAGGTGTCGTTCATCCAGGGGCTGGCGAAGTACATGGAAGGCCCGGGCGTTGAGCGTGTGCAGTACACCTGTGAGCGCTACAAGCTGCAGCAGACGATTCATGTCGATGTGCTGTCGTATTACGCAATCCGCAACGACTGGGACCCGAAGCATCCGGCGAGCGGGATTCGCAATTTGCGCGCGGGACGCTATCGCGTGCTCAAGGAGTTCGCGAAGCATGGCGTAGACGTGACTTCGGAAGGTCTGCGCTATCCGATGATCGGCAAGATGAGTTGCTGCTGGTATGCGCAGACCTCGGAAACGAGTCCGTTCGGCGGCAAGCCGATTCCGCTGCTGCCGTTGATTTATGGCAAGAGCGCGATCTGGGGACTGAGCGGAGGGATGCGTGGCGACCCGTTCGATCTGCGAGCGCGGCATTTGTTCTGGGGCGCGAACCTCCACGATATTCTGCGTGCCGATATGGACCGCAAGCAGATTACCGACGTCTTTTATCTGATGATGGTGCCGTGGAAGCACGTCCACGGGCGCGAGATCCTCAGTTTTTCGCGCGACGGAGAGCGAATGGCGATTGGACTCGAAGGCGATTGCCGGATTGAAATCGACAAAGCGGGCAAGACGTATCGCGTAACTGTTGGCGGCGCAGTTATGGCCGATCAGGAAAGCCTGTTCTGCCCGCTCGACGCCGATCGAATTGCATTCTACGCGCTGAACGCAAACAAGTTGAGCGCGCCCTGGCCGAAGGGCTGGAATCCCAACGATGCAGCTGCCGTCGCGCTGTCAGTGGGCAAACGGGAAGAAGTGCGCATCAATCATGGCGCCGGAGGCATCGAAGTTTCAGTTGCAGCGCAGCAGCCGGTCATCGTCTATCGAAACCGAAAGCTGGCGCGGCTATAATCGGCAGACAATCGATCGCCGAAAGGATTCCGGGTTGGTCCTGAAGATCTTTCGCGTACTCAGTCTTGGTTTGCTCACCGCCTGCTTAACCCAGGCCGGCGGCGCGCAGGACACGCAGTATCCCGCACGCGGGCAGCAGATTCCCGCGCCCGATTGCATGAATCTGCATTTTGCTTGGGAGAATGTGCTGCAGCCGACGTGTCCGCCGGGCACACACGATCGCTGGCTGGCCGACCTGCAGCATTGGCGGTTTGAGCGGCGCATCCGGACGACATTCGACCCAGCGCGCTACGAGATGCCGGCTCTCCAGTGGACGCAATCCAGCTTCATCCAGCCGCAGATGATGGTGCACGACCGGTACTTCTACGATCCGGTGGCTGGAAAATACACAGTCGATCGGTATATGGATGATGTGGAGAAACGCTATGGCGGCATCGATGCGGTTCTGGTGTGGGCGACCTATCCAAACATGGGTGTCGACGACCGCAACCAACTGGAGATGGTGGAGTCCATGCCGGGCGGCATCGCCGGCGTCCGCCAAATGGTGGAGGATTTTCACCGGCGTGGCGTGCGTGTGCTCTTCCCCATGATGATGTGGGACCAGGGAACACACGATCCCGGAAAGCCGTGGCCGCAAGCGATCGCCGAACTGATGAAGGAGATCGACGCCGACGGCATCAATGGTGATACGCAGGATGGCGTGCCGCTGGGATTCTCGCTCGCTGCGGAGGCCATCGGACATCCGCTGGCGTTTGAGCCCGAGGGCAGCCCGAGCGACGAAGCCCTGAGCTGGAACGTGATGACCTGGGGACAATACCAGTTTCCGTTTGTGCCGATGGTCGATCGCTTCAAATGGCTTGAGACGCGGCACATGGTCAACATCAGCGACCGCTGGGCGCAGGATAAGACCAACGATCTGCAATATGCGTTCTTTAACGGCGAGGGCTGGGAGAGTTGGGAAAACATCTGGGGAATATGGAATGGGATAGACCCGCGAGATGCCGAGGCAACTCGGCGCATGGCGACAATTGAGCGCGCGGTAGCGAAGTTCCTGGTGAGTCCGGAGTGGGAGCCGCTCTATCCCATGCAGAACTACGGCGTCTACGCAAGCCGCTGGCCCGTTGGGCAGGAGACCGTTTGGACCATCGTGAATCGCGCGTTTTATGACATCGGCGGCGAGCAGATGAAAGTGCCGCTCGCTCCGGGAATGCGGTATTTCGACCTTTACCACGGCGTGGAATTGAAGCCGGAGACCGACGGAACGCGGAGCGTGCTGAGTTTCACGATCGAAGCCAACGGATACGGTGCAATCCTGGCGACTCCGGGCGAGCCAGGCGATGCGATAAAGACGCTGATGAAGAAGATGGCAGCGATGACTGAAAAACCGCTGGGATCGTATTCACATGACCCGATCACGCTGCAACAGCACCTGGTTGAGATTGCGCCGACAAAGCCGGCTGCCGAGGCGCCCAAGGGAATGGTGAAGATTCCGGGCGGCGAGTTCGACTTCAAGGTGGAAGGCGTGGAGATTGAGGGCGGCGGCAATCCAAATGTCGACGTGCAGTACCCCTGGGAGGATTCGCCGCGGCGCTTTCATGAAAAGGTGATGCAGGTGGCGCCGTTCTTCATCGATAAGTACCCGGTGACAAATGCGGACTTCAAGAGGTTTCTGGATGCGACCCATTATGCGCCACGCGACACAACAAATTTTCTGCGCGACTGGAGCAACGGAACCTATCAGGCGGGATGGGAAAACCGGCCAGTGACATGGGTCTCTCTCGAAGATGCGCGCGCTTACGCAGCCTGGGCCGGCAAGCGCTTGCCGCATGAGTGGGAGTGGCAGCTTGCCGCGCAAGGCACCGATGGTCGCGCATATCCATGGGGGAATGCATGGATCCCTGAGAATGCACCTAAGCCGGACCTGGGACGCAGAATGCGCGGTCCCGATCCAGTGGATGCGCATCCGCAGGGCGCAGGCCCGTATGGCGTGATGGATCTGGTGGGCAACGTGTGGCAATGGACAGATGAGTTTGAGGATGAGCATACGCGCGCGGCGATTGTCCGCGGCGGATCGTACTATTATCCTCCGGGGTCGATCTGGTATTTCCCCCAGGCGCAGCGCAACGATCAGCACGGCAAGCTGCTGCTCATGGCGCCCGGCTACGATCGCTCGGGCGGAGTTGGCTTCCGCTGCGTGGTGGATGCGCAGTGACCGCCGCTCGCTTCGAACACCGATGAGCGAAAATACAAACCAGTGATGGAGCCAACAATTCAGGCAGCGCAGAACTTTGCCAGCGGGCACGGCACCAGCCGGCGAACATTCCTGCGCAGTGCTCCGCTCGCCACCGCCGCGTTCGTAGCGCAGGCAAACCGGGGTCCGTTCGCCTGGGCGCAGACGATACCCGGCACTTCAAATACCGGGGTCGTGCCGGGCGCCAAGCCGGATTACAAACTCGAGATTGCCGACATCGAGTGGGAGCTTTCACCGAAAAAGAAGATTCGCACTGCGGCATACAACGCGCAAATTCCCGGGCCGCTCGTGCGTCTGACAGAGGGTAAGCCGGCGATCATCGAGATTGCGAACAGGATCGATCACGACGAGATTGTGCATTGGCATGGCCAATGGATTCCCGCCGCCGTGGATGGTTCGATGGAGGAAGGCTCGCCGCCGCTCCCAGCGGGGAGCAGCTATTTAGTCCAGTTCACCCCCAAACCGGCCGGCTTGCACTGGTATCACACGCACGCAATGGCGCATCGCGATTTGAAACGCGGACTCTACAGCGGGCAGTTCGGTGTGCTTCACGTTGAAGCGGCGAGCGGCGATCCCGGCCACTTCGATCAGGAGCAGTTCGTTGTTCTGCACGACTGGGAGCCCTACTACACCGCGAGCGACGACGGCTCGATGATGGTGAATTATGCGTGCGGATCGATCAACGGCAAGATGCTCGGTCACAATGAGCCGGTAACGGTGCGCGAGGGACAGCGGATCCTGTTTCAAATCTTGAATGCGAGCGCGACAGAACTGCACTGGCTGGCTTTGCCGGGGCACAAATTTCAGGTACTGGCGATGGATGGCGCGTCAGTGGCCACTCAGGCAACAGTTGACGTGCTGCGATTGGGGCCGGCGGAACGCATCACTGCTCTAGTGAAAATGGATACGCCGGGAGTATGGGTGCTGGGCGAGCCGCGCAAGGAGTTTCGCGACGCAGGGATTGGCACAGTCATCGAATATGCAGGGCAAACCGGGACGCCACAACAGCCGGGCACGATCAAGCTCGGGTGGGACTACCGGATCTTCGGCGAAGCGTCGCCTGTTGCGCAGGCACCGGACGTGACAATTCCGATGATTTTCACCTCGAAGTTCAAGGGCCACGGAGCGCTGGACGAGTGGATGATCAACGGAAAATCGTATCCGGAAACAGAGGGGATCGTCCTCCGCTACGGTTTGCTGCACAGGCTCGTCTTTGAAAACCGCAGCACAGACGATCACCCTGTCCACCTGCACCGGCATAACTTTGAATTGGTGTCGATCAAAGGCGCGCCCACGGGCGGCGTGCATAAGGATGTGGTGGTGGTTGAGGCGGGAACAAAGGTTGAAGCTGACCTGATTCCGCTGAACCCCGGCAATACGCTGTTCCACTGCCACCAGCAGGACCACATGGACATGGGTTTTATGGCGTTGCTGAAGTACGGCGCTTAGAGCAGCACTGGTCCGGTACCCTTCTCGCAGCAATGTGTCACAATGCGGCTAAGGCAGAGTCGCTCAAGATTACAAATGCTTCATCTTCCCTATACCAGATTCGCTTTGATCGTCGTGTCTCTCCAGATTTCCATGGGGGGACTTTGCCGCGCGCAGAATAACTACGAAATTCAGGTGTATGGAGCCGACACGGTTGCGCCGCGCAGCACGATGGTTGAATTGCACTCCAACTTCACCGCCGAAGGTTTCCGAACTCCCCAGGGCACTGTCGTGCCCGATAATCACGCCGAACACGAGACGGTCGAAATCACCCAAGGCATCAACGACTGGTCGGAAGTTGGTTTTTACATCTTCACCAGTGAAGGAGCGGGCCAGGGTGTGCAATGGGTCGGTGACCACATTCGGCCGCGCGTGCGCGTGCCGGAAAAATGGCGCTGGCCGGTTGGCGTAAGCCTGTCCACCGAGTTCGGCTACCAGCGCGCGAAGTTTGCGCCGGACACGTGGGACTGGGAGATTCGACCGATCGTGGATAAAACAGCAGGACGGTGGTACTTTGCCGTCAATCCGGCGCTGGAACGTGCCTGGCATGGTCCAGATGTGAAGCTCGGCATCGATTTTTCGCCCGCGGTGAAGATCAGCTACGATTTCACCAAACAAATCACAGGCGGCGTGGAATACTACGCGGACTACGGCAGCATCACAAACATTGCGAGTCTGCACGATCAGCAACAGCAATTCTTTCCGGCGATCGATCTCAATGTTTCGCCAAAGTGGGAGATCAACTTCGGCGTGGGCATCGGGGCGACAGCCTCGACCGATCATTTGATCGTGAAAGGCATCATCGGCCGTCGGTTTGACTGGGGCCACAAGAGCCAGTCGCAGTAGCCCCAGTCGAGTCGCGGTAGTTCTCCGACGGCTGAGCTCACCACACGTGGCAGGCGTTCGCCGGCATCATGGGCTGGCCCTCTTTGCAGCCGAATGCCTTGCCGAATTCCGGCATGTTCTGAACGACCCCGTTCGCGCGGAACTCTTCAGGCGAGTGCGGATCGGTTTGCACCTGCAGCCGTAATGTCTCCGGCCTGATATTTCCGCACCAGTTCTGACCAAAGGCAACGAAGAATTGCTGGATCGGCGTATAGCCGTCTTCCTTGGCGCTGAGGTCGATGCTCTTGCGCTTCGCATCCTCGAGGAATGCCATTAATGCCAGGCGAATACCGCCGTTGTCGGCAGTGTTCTCGCCAAGGTCGAGTTTGCCGTTGATCTTCACGTCATCGACGACGGTGAAGTTGCTGTATTCCTTCACTTCACAATCGGTCATGTCGTCGAACTTCTTCCTGTCTTCGGGCGTCCACCAATCTGACAGGTTGCCGTTGCCGTCGAACTGGCTTCCCTGATCGTCGAATCCATGCGTCAGCTCATGGCCGATGATGGCGCCAATGTGGCCGTAGTTGGACGCGTCGGATGCATGCGGGTCGTAGAATGGCGCCTGCAGGATACCAGCGGGGAAGTTGATGTCGTTCATCAGGGGGTTGTAATAGGCGTTGATGGTGGGCGGCGACATGCTCCATTCGCCGCGATCAACCGGCTTGCCGATCTTCGCCAATTCGCGCTTCGCCTCGAATTCGATGCCGCGAAATGCATTGCCGAGAGCATCGCGCCGGACGACCTTCAAGGTCGAGTAGTCGCGCCAGTGGTCGGGGTAACCGATTTTGTCGGCGACCATGTGCAACTTGGCCTCCGCCTTTGCTTTGGTTTCGGAACTCATCCAGGTCTGTGCCTCGATTTCCTTATTCATGGCGCCTTCGATATCGCGGACCATCTGCAAGGTGTAAGCCTTGTTCGCCGCGGAGAACTGGGAGGAAACGTAGACCTGGCCCAGCGCTTCGCCCAGCGCGCCATCGGTCGCGCTGACGCAGCGCTTCCAGCGCGCCTCTTGCTCGGGCTGGCCCTCCAGTTTTCGGCTGTAGAAATCAAAATGTTCCTCGTCCAGAGCTTTGGGCAGCGCATAGCTTGGCACGGAGTTGATGAACTGCCAGCGAAGATAAGTCTTGATCGTGTCGAGATCGGTCGAGGCAAAGACCGCTTGCAGACCTTTGAAGAACTCGGGATTAGTAACGTTGAGGTCTGCGATGCCGGACACGCCTGTATCGGCCAGGAACTTCGGCCAGTCGATTTCCGGAGTCAACTCTGTGAGCTTGGCCACCGTCATTGGATGATAGACATTGTTGGGATCGCGCATCGATGTGATGTCGAGCGATACCTTGGCCAAAGCTGTCTCGAGAGTCATGATCTTCTGTGCGTCAGCGTCGGCCTTGTCCGCAGGTTCCCCAATCAGAACCAGCATCTTCGCGACGTGCTCGACGTATTCCTTGCGTGTTTTCTCCGCGGCATCGCCGGTGCGGAAGTAGTAATCGCGCTCCGGCAAGCCAAGCCCCCCCTGATCGACCATGGCAATCTGTTTTTGCGCGTCCTTGAAGTCCTGCTGCTCGCCATAATTGAAGAAGGCCGTGTCATTGATCATCTGGTAATGCGCCAGAAGTTCGGTGAGCTGGCTCTTGCTGGTCATAGCACCGATGCGGTCAAGTTCCGGCTGTAAGGGCTTCAGACCATCGGCGTCGATCGCGTTTTCATCCATGCAGCTTGCGTAGTAGTCGCCGGTTTTCTGCTCGTTGGGTGTGTGCTGCGCGCTGGGAGCGGCGACGGAGTCGAGCATGTTGTGCAATACCGTCAGCGTGTAGTCGTTGACAATGGAGAATGAGACATAGCGTGACTTGTCGGCGGGAATCGGATACAGCTTGTTGAAGTTCCCGCAGGCGTATTGCCAGAAATTGACGCAGGGATCGGCGCTGGAGTCGATCAACTGCTTATCCAGGCCGGGCAGGAGCTGGATTTTCTTATCGGGGGCTGATGTAGAGCTGGACGCCTGTGCATGAAACAGAGTCGCTTGCGCGGCGAAAACCATCCCTGCAACCATCCAAACTGCTCCGTATCGACAACGTCGAGTCATTCCTTCACCTCCAAAATCGCAATGGTGTGATTGTAATTGGCGGGCGACAACCCTGGTTGGTAGGAATTACGGACGGCGGGTTGAGCCAGTTCCCGGGAATCTCCGTCGGCTTTCAGAAGGCGGCCGGTCAAGAACAATGGGGCGGCCGAAGCCGCCCCATCGGTCGATTAAGCTTCGATCAGGCCACCAGCGCCATGGCGCGAATGGTTTCTTTGCGAACTGTAAGCTTCTCAATCAGGTCCGTGCGGACTTCGTAGCCGCGGCCCGGAGAATCGGGAATCACAATCTCGCCCTGCGCGGTAACTGTAACTTCCGGCTCGATGATGTCGTCGGCCCAGTAGCGCGCCGAGGCAGAGACATCGCCCGGAAGCGTGAACCCTTCGAGCGAGGAGAGAGCGATGTTGTGGGCACGGCCGACGCCCGATTCGAGCATGCCGCCACACCAGACCGGGATGCCGCGCTCGAGGGCAGCGTTGTGGACGGCAATGGCTTCGGAAAATCCGCCAACGCGCCCCAGCTTGATGTTGATGATCTTGCACGATTCCATTTCGATCGCAGCCAATGCGTCGCGCCGGTTGCGGATGGATTCGTCAAGGCAAATGGGCGTGTCGAGGCGCTTTTGCAGGACGGAGTGGAAATAGAAGTCGTCGTGCCACAGAGGCTGCTCGATCATGAGCAGGTCGAACGCGTCAAAGGAAACCAGGTGATCCTCGTCGCGCAGGCGGTAAGCGGAGTTTGCGTCACAACTCAACATGATGCCAGGCCATCGATTACGGATGCGCTCGAAAACCTCAACGTCCCATCCCGGCTTGCACTTGAGCTTGATGCGCTGATAACCGGCGGCAAGTTCACGCTCGATGATCGAGAGAAGCTCGGGAATGGACGATTGAATGCCGAGCGAAACGCCGGCAGGGATGGTTTCTCGAACTCCACCGAGGAGGTGTGCGAGCGGAATGCCTTCGCGCTGCGCTTCGAGGTCCCAAATGGCGTTTTCGAGAGCAGCCTTGGCCATCGGGTTGCCGCGCACGGAACGGAAGATACGCGGGCACTCGCCGCCATGGTCAGGCGATTCCGCAGCCAGCATCGGACCGAGCTCGTGAACGAGCACTTGCCAGGCTGTATCGGTGGATTCGCCGGAAAAGAACGGACGCTCGCCGGCTGTGCATTCGCCCCAGCCGGTCAGCCCTTCAGACCGAACTTCAGCGAGCAGGATTCTCCGGTTGCCGGTGACGCCAAAGCTGGTCTCAAACGGACGCACCAGCGGCATGTGCAGTTCACGCAGATGGATCGAATCGATTCTCATTCTTTTCCTCAGGAAGGATCAGAAAAATGCTCCAGCGAGACAAGAAAACCTAGTTCAAAGACTCCATTTCCGTTCGAATCGCGGGAGAAACCGAGTACGGTAAGTCCCTGCGAAAATGCCTCTAGAAACTGCTTTCGAATGTCCAACTGAACGGCGAGGGCCCGTTCGCGAGTTGCGTCGTTCTTCTTCCAACTATCGATTTCTGCTGGTACAACGATGCGTTCTTCAATCGGCTGTTCAGGAGCGGGCCGTTGGGTAAGAATCTCCTCGACGCGCGGTGAATCCAGTTCCCATTCGGCCAAAAGGCGGTCGGTTGGGAGCCCACCCTGCAGACGAGATGAGGATACACCATAGAAATTCACGCAATACTTCGATGCGGTAGCGCCCAGCCTGTGGATATTGAGGAAGGCATTCTTGATCTCCAGGGGATCGAAGGTCCACTCCATATGGCGGATGCCGCGCGAGAGGGCTTCACGCCGTTGTTCCCATTTGAGTTGTGCGCCAAGGCCCCGATTGCGGTGCGACTCGAGCACTGCCAGCATATGGGAATGCAGGTATGGATAGGGCTTGCCGTGGAGATTCTTGATGCCGGGCAAAGACATGGCGAAACCGACAAGGGTTCCCGCGACACCCTCCGCTAAACCGTTTGAACCGCCGGGATCGAAGGCCCCAAAGACCTGGCCGCCGATCTTTTGCGCCAGCATGAAGGTCTTGCGAGGAATGGCGTCGGACTCGTCGTAGCCCCAGGTGGCTATCTGGATCTGGACGCAGGCCTCAAGTTCCTCGAGTCCCTCGCAGGAGCGAATCTGGATCATGACTGAGCCCGGGTGTCGGAGTTCGATTGCTCTGGTGGGCCGGTTTGTTCCTCAACAGCCAGCTTTTGCTTAGCCTGCGCCCAGAGAGCTTCGAGTTCTGCAGGAGCGAGATCTTCGAGCGGCTTGGTCGAAGCCAGCTCCATCTCGTGGAAGCGGCGGCGAAAGCGGAGATTGCATTTGCGCAGGGCCATCTCGGCATCGACGCCAAGATGGCGGCCAAGATGGACCACGGTGAAGAGCAAATCGCCGAGTTCGGCCTCGATGGCCGGTTGGCGCGCCGGATCGCCCGAGGCTGCTTCCACTTCAAGTTCGGCGGTTTCTTCGGCAAGCTTCGGCAGCAGGTCGCGCCAATTGGGCCAATCGAAGCCCGCCTTCTGTGCTTTTGCACCCAGCTTCGATGCTTCAGCCAGCGCGGGCAGCGCGCGTATGACGCTGTCGAGTCTCGAGGCAGGCTGATTCCCCGCCCCGTTTGCCGGCGCGTCCTTCTCCGAACCAGGTGCGGCCTTCTCGGCAGCCTTGATTTCTTCCCAATTGCGCAGAACGGCCGCCGATGATCCTGCGACGGCGGCATCCACGTCGGCTCGATTGCCCGCAGCGCGTGAGGCCTCATCGCCAAATACATGCGGATGGCGGCGAATGAGCTTGCGATTCAGATGATCGAGCACATCGGCGATCGTAAAGTGACCTTCGTTCGCCGCCATCTCCGCGTAGAAGAGCACTTGCAACAACAAGTCGCCCAGCTCTTCGGCGAGATGGGGAAAATCGCGGCGCTCGATGGCGTCGAAGACTTCATACGCTTCCTCGAGCGTGTATTTGCGGATAGTATCTAAGGACTGTTCACGGTCCCACGGGCATCCGCCTGGGGCGCGCAGACGCGCCATGATGGCAACGGACTGCTCAAACAACTCGGCGGCCTGCGCCGGATCGGTGGGTTTCGACGGCGCTGAATCGTCGGCACTGGGACGCTCGACAGGAAGGTCCATGCACTTTCAGTCTACCTTGCGTCGTGACAGGAGAACCCCCACCCTGACTCGAATGGGAATCACGCAAAGAGAGGGTATACTCACACTGCATGATTCTCGAACTTTCGACTTTGATTGCCGGACTTGCAGGATTGGCTTTCGGTAGTTTTCTGAATGTGTGCATCAGCCGATGGCCTGAAGACAAAAGCGTCGTCAGGCCTCGATCGCATTGCGACAAATGTGACCGGCCCCTGTCATGGTGGGAAAACATTCCCGTGTTGAGCTGGCTTGCGCTGCGCGGCCGTTGCCGCACTTGCCACAAAGCGATCGGGATGAGACATCTGCTGGTGGAACTGGCGGTGGGGGGACTTTGGGCATACACCACCTGGCAGACACTCATGTTGACCGCTCAGCGAAATTTTCAGGCGCTCTCCTTTACGTCCATGTTGAACGCTGCAGCCCTGCTGGCTTTTATCTGGATTCTGGTAGGCCTCGCGGCGTTGGATGCCGAAAATCTGTGGTTGCCTGACCGGCTGATTTTCCCCGGAATTCTCCTCGGCGTTTTGCTGAGCTTTGTGCGCCCGGCTCTCGATACCTATTACATCAGCGGCGGTTTTGCCGAGTGGAAACATCGAACCGGGACCAGCGTCGCCTTCTGGTTTCTGGGCCTGGTTGCACCCACTGGCTTGATTCTGGTCATCCGCCATCTCTACCGGGTATTTCGCGACAAGGACGGAATCGGCACAGGCGATGTGAAGATGATGGCCATGCTGGGCGGCTGGCTGGGCATGAGAGTTGCGCTGCTGGCCTTTGGAATCGGCGTGATCCTGGCAGCAGCTTACGGGCTGCTGCTCTATGCAAACCCGACGATGCGCGGCGACGGAGACTCATGGCTGGAAGAAAAGCTGCCGCTGGGGACATTCCTTGCAATTGGCGGAATTGCCAGCGGGCTGTGGGGAGTCCCGATTGTCACGGCCTACATGAACTGGGCTGGGTTCTGATCGAATCCATCGCGCCGATCGGAGCCGACATCCGAAGAGATTATTGCTGGGCTGGAAATGGGTTGGCGGGTTTTGCCGGTGGGGCCGGCCTGGCAGAGGCGTTGGCGATTTCAGGATCTTTAAGAGCCTTGCGCGCTTCCTTGCCGTGGTGGCTATCGGGATCGTAGTCAACGACCTTCTGATAATTTGCTCGCGCTTCAGCGAAGTTGCCTAGGTGGCGCTGGCTCTCGGCGAGTCCCCAATACACGTCGGGGTTGTAGGGATCGAGAACAAGGGCCGACTGAAACCGCGAGAGCGCTGCCTTCCAGTCTTTATTGTCGAGATAGTAGCTGCCCACATTCTCATCTTCGGCCGCAGTTTCCTGGTGCTCAGGCTGGTCAATCGCCGAGCCTTTCTTGTTGCGCCTCGAAGGCTGAGTAGGCTCGTCGTCGGGCGGAGGAACGACGTTATCCATGCCGGAAAGGCTGGAACTTGATCCGGACTCACCAGCTTCAGCCGCTGCGCCTGCATCTTCGGGACTGCGAACGGGGTCGGCGTCGTCGCTCGGAATGAAGATGCGCTGCCCTGTCTCGCCGGCAGATGGCAGGTCGAGATTGTCGCGCGATGGCATCAAAGGAACGCTGTCGGTATCTTCAGGAAAAGGGTTCTGGTTGGACTGCTGCTGCGTGCGGTTGGGTTGTTGTACGGCGGCGGGTTGATTGCTCTGGCTTGAAGCAGCGGGAGGATTATTTTGCTGATCCTGGGCGCGGAGTTGCGGCAAAGCAGCGGCGAAGCAGCCAATTACCAAAGCGATGATGAAAACCGGCTTCATTCCAATGATTCGACCTGCCAATTGCCTACCGCTGCGCGCTGTTCCGAAAATCGCGTGCGAAAAATTCACCACAGAAAGGATCGCACATTTGCGGGTGCGATTTCACCTTTCACTGCAGCGTGCAAGTGCAGAGCCCACCTGATTAGACTCATTTGCCAGGCGATGGTTGGCCTTGATGGCCGCGGCATGGAGAGACCGCCACTGGGTTCAATGGCGCATCGATTTTCCACCCAACGCGCTCCTGCCTTGGAACGATAGAATCAGCCATAGGCTTGATGTTGGTTTCGAGGCCGTAAGAGGAGCGCACGTCGCATGGGTTATCAGGTTCTGGCAAGGAAATACCGACCGCAGCGCTTTTCCGACGTGGCCGGCCAGGACCACGTAACCCGAACGCTGCTGAATGCCCTGAACCAGAATCGGATCGCGCACGGGTACATCTTCTCCGGCCATCGCGGCATTGGAAAGACCACGATTGCGCGCATCCTGGCCATGGCGTTGAATTGCCGGACCCAAATTGGATCGGAAAAGCGACCGACGCCGGAGCCCTGCGGCGTGTGTGAAGCGTGTACCGAAATCCGTCAGGGCAACGCGGTGGACGTGATTGAGATTGACGCCGCCACCAATCGCGGCATCGATGAGATTCGCGAGCTGCGCGACGCGGCAAGATACTCTCCGTCACGCGACCGCTACAAAATCTACATCCTGGACGAAGCCCACCAAATTACCGAGGCGGCCTTTAACGCGCTGCTGAAGACTCTGGAGGAGCCACCGGCGCACGTCATCTTTATGATGGCTACGACCGAGCCCGAGAATATTCCCCAGACAATCCGTTCGCGATGCCAGCACTTCAGCTTTCATGCGGTCAAGTTCGACGACATTCTGGCCCAACTGAAGATGATTGCGGTCGAAGAGAAGATCGCGTCGGAAGATGGCGCGCTGGCATTGCTTGCCGAGGCGGGAGATGGCTCGATGCGCGACGCCCTCTCGATCATGGACCAGGCAATTGCGTCCGCGCCACTTGCGGCAGGCAAGCCGATGGTTTCGGCGGCGCAGGTACGCGAGCTGATGGGCTCGGTCCCGAATACGGTCTTCGAGAAATTGCTTGAGGCTGTTGCTGCCGGGCAGAGCGCCGAGCTGATGGAGCGGGTGAATGTACTTCTGAACGCAGGTCACAGCCCTTTAGCGCTGGCGCGGCAGATGTCACGGTATCTGCGAAACACGTTGATGGCGAAGCTTGGCGGCGAGCAGACCGAATTGCTGCAGATTTCCGCTGACGAGCGGGCGCGGGCCGCGCGAACGGCACTGCTGTTTGGCGAAGAAGAGCTGACGCGGAATCTGCAAATTGTGCTGCGAACATTTGACGATTTGAATTACCGGCAGGAGCAGCGCTTCCATCTGGAGCTGGGACTTCTGAAGCTGATCCATGCACAGCGGTTGTTACCGATCGAGGAGTTGCTGAGCGGCGCGGCAACCGGAGCCGGAACGCGACCGACAGTGGCGAGCGGCGCGCCGAGAGCCGGCACAATGACTTCACCCCGAGCCGCCGATCAGTCGGCTCCGGTGCATGCAGTGTCCTCGCGCGCGGCCATCGGGTTTAGCGCCGCAGTGGACATGAAGTCGAGCGCGCCTTCGGCGCAGGGGGCAACACCGGCAAGTTTTGGATCGACTCAAGTTTCCGCCGTGGTGAACCAGCCGAATTCCTTTGCCGGATTCACTCCTTCCGTTGAGGAATCGGGCGTGCCCGCTACGCCAACCGCGCCGTCAAGTACGCCGGCGGTAGACGCCATGCGCGACGCTGTTGTGGCAGCGCTCGCCGCAAGCGGGCACAGCTCAGCCTCACTGTTGCTGGGCACGGCAACATGGAAACTGGAAGGCTCGACCCTGCGAATCGAGGTTCCCGGCGTCAAGAAAAAGATGCTCGAACTGACGGTGAATGCCGCGGCGGAGAAGATCGTCCGGCAGGAGTTGCAGCGGCTGGGCGCGCCCGCGCGATTCATGGTGACACCGGGCGAAGGAGCTGCGGCGAAGCCCCTTGAGGCACCGGTCCTGGCTGGTAGCGTACAGGAGGCAGCGCTGTCGGATCCGATGGTGAAGCGGGCGCAGGAGATTTTCAAAGCTGAAGTTCGAAGCGTGGTCGATCTGCGACCCAAGTGAAGGCGCGTCGAGGAGAAAAGACATGATTAATCCGCTCAAGATTGGCGAGATGCTTTCTCAGGCCGGCCAGATGCAGGAGGAGATGCAGCGCAAGCTGAGCGAAACCGTGATCGAGGCTTCGAGTGGCGGCGGAGCAGTGACGGCGACAATGAACGGCAAGAAAGAACTGCTGAAACTGCAAATCGATCCCTCAGCGGTGTTAAGCCTGACTGGCGGCCAGGCGGACGTGGAGATGCTGCAGGACTTGATTGTCGCCGCCGTGAATGAAGCAGGTAAGAAAGCGGAAGAAGCAATCAAGTCGAATGTGCAGGGGATGCTGGGCGGCCTGAAGATTCCGGGGCTGACGTAAATGAGGCATTGAGTTCGAGGCGTCTGTGTTCTTCCAGGGCCGCAAATGCGAGGGACCTGGGGCACGCAAGTGAAACAGGGAGGCGGAGAAAGTGTCGCGCTATGCCGAACCGATGGCTCGGCTCATTGAAGAACTGAAAAAACTGCCCGGGGTGGGCACCAAGAGCGCGCAGCGCTACGCTTTTCACCTCCTGCGTGGGAGCGATGACGACGCTGCGGCGTTGGCTGACGCAGTGCGCGAATTGAAGGCGAGCCTGCGCCTGTGCTCCATTTGCAACAACGTCACCGACATCGATCCCTGCGCCTATTGCGCCAGCCCGGCGCGCAACCAGCGGCTGGTGTGCGTGGTGGAGGAGCCGACAAATATCGACACGGTTGAGCGGACGCGGAGTTACCAGGGCGTGTATCACGTGCTGCATGGAACGCTCTCGCCGCTGCATGGAGTCGGGCCGGATCAACTGCGTGCCACAACCCTGATTGGCCGCGTAGAGCGCGGCGAGGTTGACGAAGTGATTCTGGCAACGAGCCCCACGCTCGAGGGCGAGGCAACGGCAGATTGGCTGGCAACTTCGTTGCGCGGACTCCCGGTCAGGGTAACTCGGATTGCAACCGGCGTCCCGGCGGGCAGCGACATCGAATATGCCGACGAGGTGACAATGGCGCGCGCCCTGGAAGGTCGACGGGAATTCTAAAACAGCCAAAGACTCGTGCCCAGCGCATTATTGCGGCGTAACTTCAAGTGGAACTTCAAGTGATCCGGCGCGGTTGGCATTCAGGTCAAAGACAGCGATACGCAGATCGGATTGTCCGGTTGGAAGATCAAAGGGCAGGCGCACACTGATGCCTGAGTTGAGAAGATGCTGGTATTGCGCCTCTTGTAATCCAAGCTGGAATTTTTGATCGTAGGCGTTCAGCCGTTGTCCATCCTTCCCGTAGGCAACGATCGAAAACTCGATTGGATCGCGACGCGAGCCATCCGGTAGAGAGTCAAACGCCAGGTCATGTGCGTCCAGTGTCAGGTCGATAATGTAGCGCTCGGCAGGCCCCATCAGCGCGCCGGCCAATTGACCACCGGGAAGGCTCACTCCCTGAAACGACGGATCGCTTGCCGGCAGCACCCGCGCCTTGAATAGAATCTGCGTTGCAGGTGGGGCATCATGTGCAGTTGCCGCGTCGAGTAGCTTCGCCTGATCTGTGCTGTCAGGCGCGCTTGTTGGGTTTGAATCCGCATAGTAGCCGTGACGATACGCCAGCTTGTAGCCATGTCCCGCGTCAATGCGAACCTGGATCTTGTGGTAGGCCCCGTCGAGAGCGGTGGAAGTCGGAACGTAGGCAATCGTGTAGTAGCTTGAACCATTCTCCACTGCATTTGCCATCGCCTTGTCGAGGTCGTTGGTCTCGACGTAGGCTTGGCCGCCGGTATCGTCCGCCATTTCCTGCATGGCTCCGATCGTTGCCTCGCGCCCCTCGTTCTCTTCGGCAATTGACTCTTTATAGGCCTCGTTCGGAGAGACAAACTTGTTTGCCGCGCTGACCGTCCCCGGCCCCATGATGCCGCGCGCATCAACCGGATAAATCGCCACACGCGCGGCGGTGAGCATCTCAGAAGTCTGTCGAATCTTATCCGTGTAGATGCGCATGGCATCGAACGGCAGCTTCAGGCTGTTGTTGGGAAAAATCACCAGCGGGAAGGCTCCCGAAATCCAGACGACATTCTTGCGCCCGTCGATGCCGCCGAGGTATCGGGCGAGTTGCTGCAGCGCGTCGAGGGTCAACTTGACGCGCATGTCGGTTGTAAATGAGGCCTGGTCAGCCTCGAATCGCTGCAATGCGCCGGCGGCGTCAATCGGTGTGCCGTAGGTGGCGCCGGGAGCCGTCTCAAGGTTCACACCCGAGGCAGATACTGTACTGATTGGGCTCTGCAGCGGCACCGCCGGTGTGGTTTGCTCATTCGCCGCAGTTTCATTGGTTGAGGTCGCGTCCTGCCCGTTGCCGGGAAATCCCTCCACGACTGGCTGGGCGTTCTTCTTTGGGTTTTTCAGAGCCGCCACGAGCTTCGGCACATCGGTAGTAAACGGAACCACCATGCGAAGGTTAAGTGCGAGCGAAAAGATTGCCAGCGTGGTTCCCGGCTTTACCGTGTCGAGGTACTGAATCAATTTGCGATGTACCTGTCCGCGCTCATTGAGTGGCGTATTCAGCCCGTCCAACAGAATCACATTCGACGCGCTCGAGACAGGATACGCCGGCAAGTTGGTGAAGGTGTTCGGCGGCAGACTTGCGGCAATGAATGCAGGCGGCTCGATATTCGGCTGGTGCTCGTCGAACGATGCGAGACTCTGCTCCTTGCCATCCTGAAGGACATGAAAGGCTGAGCGATCGATTCCGTGGACGGCCTTGTCGTGGTCTGTCACCACCACGTCGACCAAGACCAGGTTCGACTGAGCGTGAAAGACCGGCTGGGCGTTGGTTGACGCCTGATTTGCGCCAGACTGCGCGGGCACAGCATTGGCAGGTGCTGACGAGGACTGGCCTGCGGGCGCAGCGTGGCAAGCAGCCGAGATCGAGGCCATCAGGACCAAACCAGGAGAAACAGAGCATATCGCTTTACAAAATGAATGCATAGAGAGAACTCTCTTCTGGGCAAGCAAGGATGGAATCACGCCGCTGGATTTTCGTCCCCATCTATCTTGCACCCCGAAATTCGTTCCGCCACACAAATTTTCTGAAACTGTGAGACAGAGCACCTCAGTTTGTAAATGCTTCAATGAACACAGAAAAAGCGGGAGAGCAAGTTCGCTCGTCCCGCCTGAAGTGGTTTTGGGAAGCCGCGCGGTAAAGATCAGTTCGTCATGTGGTCAAGAGCCAGGTTGAGATCCAAAACATTGACGCGGGGTTCGCCAAGGAAGCCGAAGTCGCGCCCCTTGATGTTTCTCGCGATCAGTTCCCGAATGCGTTCCGGGGCAACGCCACGTGCGGCCGCAACGCGGGCAGCCTGAAAGTTAGCATTGTCAGGCGTGATGTCAGGATCGAGACCCGACCCGGAGGTCGTAATCATGTCAATCGGGACTAGATGATTGGGATCCTGCGTGGCCAGCTTGTCGATGTCGGCCTGCATGCGCTGCGCGAGCTTTGAGTTGGATTGCGCAAGATTGGTGCCGCCGGAAGATGTGGCGTCGTAGCCATTCCCTGCCGCTGATGGGCGCGGGTGAAAATACTTATCGGAAGTGAAGCTCTGTGCGATCAGTTCGGAGCCAATCACCTGGCCATTGCGAACGATCAGGCTGCCTTCGGCCTTGTTGTGAAACAGGATGCTAGCGAGCCCCGTGATCAGCAACGGATAGGCCAGGCCAAAGAGAATCGCCGTGACCAGAGTGAAGAGGATCGATGTTTTCCAAACCGAGTGCACAGTAGAACTCCTTCCAATCCCGCTTACGGGCGCTATGCCAGATGCATGGCCACCAGGCAGACATCGATGGCCTTGATTCCGATAAAGGGAATAATGATGCCGCCCACACCGTAGATGAGCAGGTTGCGGCGCAACAGCACGTCGGCCGGTTTCGGCTCGTATTTCACGCCCTTCAGTGCCAGCGGAATGAGCGCAACGATGATGACCGCGTTAAAGATGACCGCAGAGAGAATTGCCGACTGCGGCGAGTGCAGATACATGATGTTGAGCGCGTTGAGCACCGGGAAGACACCTGCGAACATAGCCGGAATAATGGCGAAGTACTTGGCCACGTCATTGGCGATCGAAAATGTTGTCAGCGCGCCGCGCGTCATCAACAATTGTTTTCCGATCTCGACAATCTCAATAAGCTTGGTCGGATTCGAGTCGAGATCGACCATGTTGCCGGCTTCCTTCGCGGCCTGCGTACCGGAGTTCATGGCCACGCCGACGTCGGCCTGGGCCAGTGCAGGGGCGTCGTTGGTTCCATCGCCGGTCATCGCCACCAGCTTGCCCTTGCCCTGTTCGCGCTTGATCAGGTCCATCTTGTCCTTCGGCTTGGCTTCGGCAAGAAAGTCGTCAACTCCAGCCTCGCGTGCGATGACGGCAGCGGTGAGCGGGTTGTCGCCAGTGATCATGATGGTGCGGATGCCCATTGCGCGAAGCCGCGCGAGGCGATCCTTGAGTCCGCCCTTTACGACGTCTTTCAGATAAATGACGCCCAGCGCCGACGAATTCTCGGCGACAACGAGCGGCGTACCCCCCAGGCGCGCAATCTCCTCGACATTCTCGCGGACTTTCTGCGGCAGCGTGGTTCCCTGCTCCTCAAGAAAACGTGCGATAGCGTCTACTGAGCCCTTGCGGATGCGCGTGCCGGGGAGATTCACGCCGCTCATGCGCGTCTGCGCGGTGAACGGAACGAACTCGGCGTGAATCCCGCTCAGGTCGCGGCCGCGAAGGTTGTACTTTTCCTTGGCCAGCACAACGATCGAGCGGCCCTCCGGGGTCTCGTCGGAGAGAGACGCGAGTTGCGCGGCATTCGCCAGCCGCTCGTGGCTCACGTCGGGCGCGGGAATGAACTCCGTTGCCTGGCGATTGCCGAGGGTGATGGTTCCGGTCTTGTCGAGAAGCAGCGTGTTTACGTCGCCTGCGGCTTCGACAGCTCGGCCGCTCATGGCCAGCACGTTGTACTGCACCAGGCGATCCATTCCGGCAATGCCGATGGCCGATAGCAGTCCGCCGATCGTTGTGGGAATGAGGCAGACCAGCAGCGATACGAGCACAAAGACGGTTTGCGGCGCGTTGGAGTAAATCGCGAACGGCTGCAGCGTAACAACGGCCAGCAGAAAAATGATCGTGAGCCCGGAAAGCAAGATGCTGAGCGCGATTTCGTTGGGCGTCTTCTGGCGCGTGGCGCCTTCGACGAGAGCGATCATTCGGTCAAGGAAGGTTTCGCCGGGGTTGGAGGTGATTTTCACCTTGATCCAGTCCGAGAGGACCTTCGTGCCACCGGTGACTGCCGATCGGTCGCCACCGGCTTCGCGGATGACTGGGGCCGATTCGCCGGTGATGGCGGATTCATCGACCGAGGCAACGCCTTCGATCACTTCTCCATCGCCAGCGATATAGTTGCCGGCCTCGACATAGATGACGTCGCCGGCTCGCAACGCGCCACTGATCACTTCTTCAAAGCTGCCGTCGTCTTTGTAGCGCTTGGCAACGGTCTCTCCCTTGGCCTTACGCAGTGTGTCCGCCTGCGCCTTTCCGCGGCCTTCGGCCATAGCCTCAGCAAAGTTCGCGAACAAAACCGTGAACCACAGCCAGAGAGTGATCTGGAGATTAAAGCCGAACTCCGGACTATGGTGGAGGAAGTTGACGATAAGCAGCGCCGACGTGAGCACGCTGCCCACTTCGACAACAAACATCACCGGGTTCTTGACCATCCAGCGTGGATCGAGCTTGCGCAGCGAATCCACGAGCGCCTGAGTCATGATTTGCGTATTCCAAAGACTCGTTTTTTCAGCCATATCAGTTCGTTCTGCCTTGTCGTGCCTTGGGTTCAGCCTTAGTTAGAACATCTTTCCAGATTGCAAGAGCAGGTGTTCCAGAATCGGCCCCAGGCTCAGCGCCGGGAAGAATGTAAGCGCACCGATGATCAACACAACGCCGATCAGCAGCACAGTGAAGAGGGCCGAATTCACCGGAAATGTTCCTGGCGAAGGGGGAACACTCTTCTTCTGTGCCAGGTTGCCGGCCAGGGCCAACGCAGGAATCATCATGAGAAAACGCCCGATAAGCATGTCCCATCCCATCGCGACGTTGTACCACCAGTTCCCCGTTAGGCCTCCAAAGGCCGAACCGTTGTTGCCTGCTCCGGAGACAAACGAGTAAAGAACTTCCGAAAACCCATGCGGGCCGGGATTCGCCATCGCCGTGAGCCCAGCAGGCAACAGCACGAAGATCGCCGAAAACGTGAGGATGATGAGAGGAAAGATCAGCGCATAAAGCATTGCCATCTTCACGTCGAAGGACTCGATTTTCTTGCCGAGATACTCTGGCGTGCGGCCCACCATTAGGCCAGCGATGAAGACCGCGATCACAACGTAGATCAACATGCCGTACATCCCGGCGCCGACACCACCGAACACAACTTCTCCGAGCATGATGTTGGCGAGCGGCACCATTCCGCCGAGCGGAGTGAAGCTGTCGTGCATGCCGTTGACCGCGCCGCAGCTTGCGTCCGTGGTGACGGTGGCGAAGAGCGCACTCTCGGCGATGCCGTTGCGGACTTCCTTGCCCTCCATGTTGCCGCCGGGTGCAGTGCTTGTAGCGCGCTGCGCGGCGCCATGAATCATGTGGTACGGATGCGCCTCGGCCCAGTAGCAAACCGCGAAGCCGGCCGCAAAAAGTACGTACATCGCTGCGAAGACTGCCCATCCGTGGCCGGGTGAGCCGGTCATGCTGCCCAGCGTGTAAGTCAGGCCTGCGCCAATGACAAAAATCGAGAGGATCTCGAGGAAGTTCGAGAACGGAGTCGGATTCTCGTATGGATGCGCGCTGTTTGCGTTGAAGAAGCCGCCGCCGTTGGTGCCGAGCATTTTGATGGCTTCCTGCGATGCGACTGGTCCCTGACCGATGGTCTGCGTCTGCGCCGGCTGCTCGAGCGGATGAGCGACGGTGTAAGCGTTCAGATTTTGCGGAACGCCGGTCGCGACAAGCAGCAGCGCGTAAATGATGCAGGCGGGCAGAAGGACATAGAGCAGCGTCCTTGTGGTGTCGACCCAGAAGTTGCCGATGGTGTTGGAAGTGGTGCGCTTGATGCCACGGATGAGCGCCACCGCCACCACGATGCCCACCGCCGCCGACCAGAAGTTGTGCGTCGCCAGCCCAGCCATCTCCGTGAAATAGCTCATGGTGGATTCAGGCGTGTAGAACTGCCAGTTGGTGTTGGTTGTGAAACTGGCGGCCGTGTTAAAGGCCAAATCGGTTCCGACGTTGGCAAGGTGTTGCGGGTTCCAGGGCAGGTAAACCTGCAGGCGTTCAATGGCGTACGTCAGCACCATGGTTACGGCGGAAAGTCCCAGCATTGCGCATGTGTATTCGCGCCAGTTCATCTCTTTTTCAGCATTTACGCCGCAGAGCTTGTAGATCATCCGTTCGAATGGGCGAAGCACGGGATCGAGCCACGTGCGTTCACCTTCGAAGACGCGCGTGAGATAGATACCCACAGGACGAACCGTGGCGAGCAGGATGATGCTGAAGATGGCAAATTGCAGCCAGCCAATCGCAGTCATTTCAGAATTTCTCCGGGAAAAGCAACGAAACAGTCAGATAACCCAAAAGAAGGACGGAGAGAACAAGGGCGATCGCCGAGATCAAATTAAAGTGCATTGGGCTACCTCAACTTATGGCAGGCTTTGACGTAGAGAAACGCCACGCCGAAGAAAACAACTGTGAACAGCAGCATGAGAGCGTCTTGCATGCAAAATCTCCTCGTTCTCTTTCAACCGAACCGGCCGGACCCTTCAGGCTGCGCGCCGCATCCGGCTTTGCAAGGTGTTTGATATGGCCGACAGGCAACCGCATTGTGCAAGCCAGTGCTCGGCTGCCTGTCAGTCGAATCAAACGACTTAACCAAACCGATTTTCCGGTTTGTCAGGTTTGAGGATCGAAAAGATTTTGTAAAGAATCCGTAAGGATTGCTGCGGTGCGCGCAGAAGTGCCATGAAATCAGCGGGAGATCGACCGCAATGCGAGATGAACCGCGATCACTCTTCGTTGCCCGTCCAGCCCTCGGGGACGAAGCGATAGCCCACCCACGGTTCAGTTTGGATGTATTGGCGCCCCGTTTCGGTCTCGAGTTTCTTGCGCAACTGGCCAACGAAGACGCGGAGATACTCCGGCTGGTGCGCCGATTGCGCTCCCCACACCGCCGTGAGCAGTGCGCGGTGGGTCATCACCTTTCCGGCGTTGCGGGCAAGGTGAACCATTAGGTCAAACTCCTTGGGCGTGAGGTGAATAGACTTGCCCTGGACAGTGATGGTATGGGACTGAACGTCGACAACAAAGTCGCCGGCCTCAAGCGCCGTAGTGGTCCGCTCCGGAGCGCGTCGCAGGTGCGCGCGTACACGGGCGAGCAGCTCCTGAATACTGAATGGCTTGGTGACGTAGTCATCTGCGCCGGCATCGAGCGCTTCCACCTTGGAGCGCTCGTGCTCGCGGACTGACAAAACGAGCACAGGCGTCACCGAACGGGATCGAATGAGCCGGCAGACTTCGACGCCGCTCTTCCCCGGCATCATCAGGTCGGTAATCACCAGATCTGGCGGCCAATCGCGAAAGAGTCTCAGGCCCTCGTCGGGATCGTTTGCCGTGCGAACATCGTAGCCTTGCGCAGAGAGAGCCGCGCGGAGCACGCGCGTGATCTGCGATTCATCGTCTATGACTAAAATTCTGCCGGACATGATCTTTCTTCTTTCATTCGGAAGATTACAACATTCCGGCAGACGGGTATGATTCCCGTGGAGAGCAAGATGGATATCCGTGCCCACTCGGGGCAGGCTCTGCGCTGGCTGGCTGCCACGGGAGCGGCGGCGCTGACGACCTTTCTGCTGGTTTGGCTGGGCGCCAGTTCGACGACTGCCGGAATGGTGTACCTGGTACTTGTGGTGTGGTGGGCCACGCAATCCGGCGCGGTCCTTTCAATTTACATTGCCGCATTGTGTGCGCTGTTCTTCGACTATTTCTTTCTTCCGCCGATTCATACTCTGTGGCTGGTGGGTGCTCAAGCGTGGATCGCGATGTTCTCGTTTGTTGCAAGCTGCCTCGTGGTGAGCAGGCTGGCTGAGCGCGCACGGCGGCAGAAGGCTCAGGCCGAGCAGCGGCAGGCAGATGTTGGACGGCTGTATGCGCTGAGCCAGGAGATGATGCTCTTTGAAGATGCGGAACAGTTGCTGCACGATTTGCCGGGCTTGATCGATCGGATCTTTGAACTCAAGGGCGTGATTCTCTATGTCTGCGACCAGGATCGGTTTTATTCATCGGTCGGAACGGTGCCAACAACGGTCCGAGCTCACATGCAGGCGATTACCGAAGGTTTAAGCCCGACGCTTTCACCACTTTCGGAATATTCCACCATGGCGCTGACGCTGGGGCTGCGGCCGCTGGGTGCGCTGGCGTGGAAACCGGCGAGGTTGTCACACGAGGTGGCCACTGCGGTGAGTGCGCAGATATCGATTGCCGTAGCGCGGTCGATTGCGCTGGAGACAACGGCCCGCATTGAGGCAGCACGCGAGGGCGAGCGGCTGCGCACCGCGCTGATTGATTCCATGACGCACGAACTGCGGACGCCGCTGACGTCGATTCGCGCTGCGGCGACCACGCTGCTTGAATCCGAGGGTCTTGACGAAGTTGCGCAGCTCGATATGGTCCGCATTATCGACGAGGAGGCGGCGCGGCTTGACCTTCTGGTGGGTGAATCGGTAGAGATGGCCGAGATCGATGCGAACGTAGTGCAGGTAAAGATGTCGCCGATGCATCCGCGGGCACTGCTTGAGCAGGCCGTGGAGGAGTCGCGGAAGACTCTCACCAGGCACAAGGTGAGCATCGCTCTTGAGAGCGGCGCGGGCTCGGATGAGACCGCATGGTTCGATCCGCATCTGTTGGGCCGCGTGCTGCGACACTTGCTTGAGAACGTAGCTGCGTACACTCCGCCGGGGAGCCGCGTAACGCTCAGCAGCAAGCGCACCGACGACCGGATCGAGTTTCTTGTCGAGGACAACGGACCCGGCATCGATCCGCGCGATCTGCCGCTGATCTTCGAGAAGTTCTATCGCGGCAAGCGGAGTGCGGGCGTGCGCAAGGGATCGGGCATGGGGTTGGCGATTACACGCGCGATTTTGACTGCTCACGGAGGCGGGATTGAGGCAATGAGCTCGCCGGGCAGCGGAGCGAAGTTCCGGTTCTGGGTGCCGCTGATCGAAAAAGAGCCAAGCCGGCAACGTTGAGAGCAGTCTGCGAACTGAGCCGCGACTGGGCGTTCGGTTGCTCCGCCGGCCGAAAAGCTACTGCGGCTCCCCGCTCCAGTCGCAGGTGATTTCACGGCGCTCGTCGGAGCTTTGTTGCGCCCATTCAAGCAGGCGCGCGACGCGCCAGCCATCGATGCCTGTGACCGGCGGTGCGGATTTGCCGAGCAGCGCATCGCGAATGCCTGCGTAGTAGAGGCGGTAGTCGCCGGAAAGCGCAGGTACGGGACGGCTGACCGAACCGCCTTCAATGCCGACATGCAAAATACCCCAGTTGGCGGCGGGCTCCTGGCCCCATTTGGGATCGTCAATGCGCGTGACCTTGTTCAGCGCAGCCTCCTGCGGGTCGACTCCGGAATTCAAATAGCCCCCTTGTGTGCCGCGCAGGTGGAAGCGCGGTCCGGCAGGCAAAGAAAGGCTGTTGGCGCCGAGAGTGACGATAAGATCCGGATAGCGAAGGCGGATTTCAAAGGAATCGTTGGCGCCTGGGCCGTCCTTCTCACGGCGAACGTTGGCGCCGACAGATTCCGGTTTTCCGAAGAGAGCGAGTGCCTGGTCGGCAAGGTGCGGTCCGAGATCGAGAAGTGTGCCGCCACCAGCCTCGGCCTGGTCTTTCCAAAAGCGTTCTGTCAGCGGGGCTGGACGCCAGCGATCGAAGCGAGATTCAAAGGAAACAAGACGGCCCAGCGAGCCTTCATGCAACAGTTTCTCAACCGTCTGAAAATCACTGTCCCAACGTCGGTTGTGAAAGGGCGCGAGAAGGACGTTTTGCCTCTTCGCAAGGGCGATCAACTCGGCGGCTTCGCCCGAGGTCACGGTCATTGGCTTATCGACAACCACGTTGCGGCCGGCGCTGAGAATCTGCCTGGCGAGCGCGTAGTGGGTGCCGTTGGGTGTGGCGACGACGAAGAGGTCAAGCGAGAAGTCGGCGAGCATCTCTTCGAGCGACCGGTAGACCTTGATCCTGGGATAGCGTTCGGCGGCCTTATCCGACGCGCGCTCCATGACCGCTGCCAGTTCCATGCCTTCGACCGATGAAAGCAGCGGCGCGTGAAAGACACGGCTGCCCATTCCAAAACCAATTAAGCCGGCACGAATCATCAGTTCCCTCCCCTGCTATTGCCAAGGGCTAGATGTGGAGGCTCAAGAGGTTGTTCGGATTCAAGCCGGAGCGAGAAGCAGGTGGATTCAGTTTAAGGCTGGCGTGTGGTCTGTGGAAGTTGTATTGGTGCAGCCAGAGTTCGAGCTGTTGTTGCCTTTCGAGTGAGTTGTTGTAGGAGCGGGCGTAGGCCCACTCGCGCAAGGCGGTTTGGATGAAGCGTTCGGCCTTGCCATTGGTGCGTGGCGTGTAGGGCCGGGTGAAGCGATGTTTCACATGCTGACGACGGAGCAGCTTGCGAAACAGCCAGTGCTTGTAGCAGGAGCCGTTGTCGGTCAACACGCGTCGGATGGAGATGCCGAAGCGCGCATAAAAGGCCCTGGCCATGAGGAAGAAGCGCATGGCGGAGTGGTGGCTCTGATCGGGCAGGATGGCCGAGAAGGCGATGCGGCTGTGGTCGTCGACGGCGATGTGCAGATATTCCCAGCCGACACCTCGGGACTCCTTGCGGCGGTCTCCAGTGACGCGGTGGCCAGGCCTGCGGATGCGGGCCAGGCGCTTGATGTCGAAGTGAACCAGATCGCCGGGTCGCTTGTGTTCGTATCGAATCACGGGCGGAGGCGGATCGAGGGAGCGCAGCCGGTTCATGCCGGCGCGGCGCAGGATGCGGCTGATGGTGGCGCGGCTGAGCTTCACTTCGCGGGCGATATGACAGCCGTTGAGCCGCTGCCGGCGCAGTTGAAAAACCTTTTCCAATAAGATGGAGGGGGTTTGCCGGGGACAGCGATGTGGCCTTGAACTGAGGTCGGCGAGCCCGGCCCGGCCATGCTCCCGATAACGGCGTACCCACTTGGCGGCGGTCTTGGCGCTCACGTTGAAGGCGGCTGCAGCCGCCTTCAACGTGCCACTCCGCTCGGCAACCAATCTTGCTAACTGCTCTCGACTATACACGGTCAGTCGGGCATTCTGGTGGTAGTCCATTCGATCTCCCTCTTGGAAACTGCGGTTTGGTCACCATCAGCTTCTCTGATTCGGATCGAATGGACAACCTGTTGAAACTTCACAGCTAGAACGATTGTAGTGAATTTGGTATCAGGATCGGCGCAGAGGCGCGGAATCGTACCAGCTCAGAAATTCGGCGGGGGTGACGATGGGAACTCTTCGCCAGGTTTTGCGAGAAAGCAGTTCAGGCACGGTGCTGATGATCGCGTCCGCCTCGGCTATAGCGGCAAGCGCAAGGATGATGCTGTTTCTCCGATCGTGCGCCGAGTGCCTGACGGCAGCCGAATCAGGCGCTTCTACCAGGCAATTCCAACCCGCTCCGCGAAGCATCTCCACGAAGCCCAATCGGGCGCGTTTCGCCATATAGCGGTCCCATTTGCTTCGGGCGAGCACAGAGCGCAGCCGTTCGAGCAGTGGTTCGCAAACACAGACCACTCCTGAGCCGAAAGCCGTTGCCAGGGCGCGGTCCGCCAAAGACGAGGGCCGAAGGGCAGCGCCTACAAGCGTGCCGGTGTCGAAGACGACCCGCCGGCTCGGGTTCATCGGAGCGACTCGACCATTCGGTTGATCTGTTCATCGGTGAGCTTGGCTGCCGCACGACGGGTCGACTTCTTTGCTTGACGGCGCCAGGCTGCGAATTCACGGGCAGACTGCTTGCGCCTGCGGCGGAGCTCGACCAGATCGGCCATTTCCGTAGAAGAGACGACGAAGACGGCGGGACGGCCATGCCTGGTAACGACAACCGCTTCCCGTTGCGCCGTCTCGATCAATTGGCCGAAGCGATTTTGTGCTTCGGCTGAGGTCATGGTTGCCATCACAAACCTCCCGTTTCCGACATTTTAGCTATTTTAGATATTTTACTTATTTTAGCTAATTTCGCCAATACGAACAAATATTCAAAATCACCACGAATCTAAAGAAGAAACAGCAGGCCTGAAGCGCTGCGAAATTTTAAAAAGTGAGGGTTGGGGTCAGCCTTCGAGCTTGAATCGCGTCTCGGCCAGCCGGTACAGTTTTCGCCAGACCAGACGGTTCATCGTAACCACCATGAGAGAGATGAAAATCGTGGCCAAAAGCAGCATCGCAAAGCGGCCATTGTCGGTGGCAGCATCGATTTGCGCGCCCAGGCCGATGGTTTGCAGGGTGCGGTCCTTAACATGCGAATACTCGGCCATTACGGATGCGTTCCAGGCGCCGCCGGAAGCAGTTACCATGCCGGTAATGAGGTAGGGGAAGATTCCCGGCAAAATGAGCTTGGTCCAGCGCTGCCAGCGGGTGAAGTGGAAAAGCGAGGCCACTTCGCGAAGATCGCTGGGGATGGACATGGCGCCCGCGATGACGTTGAAGAGGATGTACCACTGCGTGCCGAGCAGCATGAGCGCAATGGATCCGATACCGAGGCCGCCACCGATTTTGACCAGGCCAATGAGCAGAATCGGGAAAAATGCGGTGGCCGGAACTGAGGCCAGGATCTGCGCGACCGGTTGGACGACGCGCGCAAGCCGTGGGTTAAGGCCGATAGCAACGCCGACGGGAATTGTCCAGGCTGCGGAGAGCAGCAGCGAGGCGTTGACCCGGAGGAATGTGGCCGCGGCGCCTTCCAACAGCAGGCGCAGGTCGGGCCAGGTGACGGTGCGAAGCATGATGAAGGCTTGCGCGGCCGCCCAGCAAACCGCGATGGAGCCGGCAACGGCGAGCGCCCAAAGTGCCGGCGAAACTTTGCTCGGGCGGGCGTCGTCGAGCGGCCTGACAACCTTGCATTCCTTCGTCTGCGCGAGCCGGCGATAAACGGGTTCCTCGACCCGCGTCCAGATGCGGTTCGGCAAGGTCTGGCAGATGCTCGATCGGCGAATCAGTTCGAGGATCGGCGAGACAACGCGATCCGCCGATTCGACCTGTTCGAATTTGAATTTGTCACTCCAGGCGATGAGCGGGCGCCAGATGACCTGATCTGTTGCGATGACGATGATGATGACCGTGAGGATCCCGGCTAGCAGTGCACGCACATTGCCTTCGTAGGTTGCGGTCTGGATATAGCTGCCGAGACCGGGCAATTGGAAGTTGCGGGCGCCCATGCTGAAGGTCTCGCAGAAAATGAGGGCGAACCAGCCGCCAGCCACGGAGACGATAGAGTTCCAAACGAGGCCGATCGTGGCATAAGGGATTTCCAGCTGCCAGAAGCGCTGCCACCCCGAGTAGCGGTAGATGCGCGAGGCCTCAATCATCTCCTTCGGAATGGTTTTAAGCGAAGTGTAAAAGCTGAACGCGAGGTTCCAAACCTGGCCGGTGAAGATGAGAAAGATGACGGCCATCTCGATGCCCACCTGGTGGCCGGGAATTAGCGCAACCATGGCTAGCACGATGGGGGGCAGAAAGCTGAGCACCGGAATCGACTGGAGAATGTCAAGGACCGCAACCATCCACGGCTCGACGCGCGGATTGTAGGCGGCAATGTAGCCATACGAGATGGCGAAGGCCAGGCTCAGCAGATAGGCAATGGCCATCCGCACGATGGAATAGAACGCGTAGAGCGGCAGGACGCTTATGGAACTCGATATCGGGACAACGGGGATGGGTTTCTGGAACCAGTAGACGCCCGTACTGACCACGGCGAAAAAAACGGCCAGGCCAAATGCAGCAACGCCGAGATCGATGAAGAAGGGCCAGGTGCGAACCGTAACCAGGGATCGCGCCAGCGGGTGAAGTTTCACTTGCGCTCCTCGTTCGTCGGGATCTCCTCTTCGAGCATGTCGGGCATCACAAAGCGGCGACGCGCAGCATCGAAGTCAAACAGCTCGGCGTAGCGGCCCCAGTTGACTGCCGTCTCCAATTGCCGCCGGCTCTCTTCTTCGCTGAACTGCTCGTCGAGCATATCGACAAAGAAATCTTCCGGCACCGAGTGATCGCTTTTCGATTCGACGGCTCGGCGAATCTGACGCAGAAGAAGGACGTTTTCGACTGCGGCGTTGCGAAACAGCTCTTTCTGGCGGAGGATTTCGGAGTTCGCGAATTCTTCGCCGGACGGTGTAATGGCGGCGTCGCCTTCTT
Source organism: uncultured Acidobacteriaceae bacterium (assembly GCA_963834565.1). GTDB lineage: Bacteria > Acidobacteriota > Terriglobia > Terriglobales > Acidobacteriaceae > Telmatobacter. The sequence continues at coordinate 633,480 of CAWICF010000002.1, forward strand.
CCACGGTCAGGAAGCGCAGTAGCTGCGCCGCGTCGACGATCGGGAGCAGGTCGTCAATCTCGAAGGCGAGATCGTCGGCGAGGCGGTAGATATCGTCGCGGCCACCCTTGTCGAGAAGCAATTCCAGCAAGCCGGCCATGCCGCCGGGCCGGGCATGCGGCAGCATCTGGTAGTGCATCTGGCGCTGGTCGCGCTGCGTTGAGCTGGGATGCTGATGGTCGGGCGCATCAGCGGGCGTAACGTCGGGCCGCGTAAGCACTTTGTAGATGTAGTCGACCAACTGCGTGAACGCTTCAGATTTGCGGTCACGAGGTTGAGGCAGGTGAACCTGAAAATTAGTGCGGATGTGGCCGGGATTCCGGCCCAGGACGATAATGCGATCGGCCAGCAGCACCGCCTCTTCAATGTTGTGGGTCACGATGAAGACGGCCTTAGTGGGCATTGTCTTCTTGGCCCACAGCTCCAAAAGTTCACTGCGCAGATTCTCGGCGGTGAGCACGTCGAGCGCGGAAAACGGCTCGTCCATGAAGAGCACTTCCGGTTCAACGACGAGGGCGCGCGCGAAACCCACGCGCTGCCGCATGCCGCCGGAAAGTTCCTTCGGATAAGCAGCCTCGAAGCCGTCGAGTCCGACCATGTCCAGCATCTTCATGCTTCGTTCGCGGCGCGCATCCGGTTCAATGCCGCGCGCCTGCAGCGGGGCCTCGACATTTTCCAGCACGGTGAGCCATGGAAACAGAGCAAAGCTCTGGAAGACGATCGAGACGTTAATCTCGGCCTGAGAGATGGGCCGTCCGTGCCAGAAGACCTGGCCGGCCGACGGCGTTGAGAGCCCGGTTAGCATGCGAAGCATAGTGGATTTGCCTGAGCCGGACGGACCTAGCAAGGCGAGAATCTCGCCCGGCACAATGTCGAGATCCGTGGCCGAGATCACCTGGATCCGGTTCTGGCTCGGCTGCGCGTAGTACTTCTCAACTTTTTCGGCGTGAATGATGACATCCGTCGACGGCAGCGACTCGATCGTCGGGCTAGAGGCCTGGTTAGGGGAAGCCGCTTCCTGCATTTCCGGTTCTCCGCTGGGATTGGTGGGACAGAGCTGTCGTCAGGTGCCGTCAGTATAAGGGTGCACCTTGGATTTACGATGAATCCCGGTGACTCCCGGGTGCGTCCGTTGCGCAATGCGAGCCGGTAACAGGCCGGACCGAGGGCAGTCAAAACCCCTTATCTTATGTTTTTGTTACCGGGAGGGCGGTGCATTACACTGGTCAAGCGTAGCACTCTTGAAATGAGCACGCGCAAGGCCGGAAGGTATGCAACGCGGCCCGGCAATCAGGGCCTGTTCGATTGTCCCTTGAAAGATTCCCTTCCCCAGCGAACGGGAGATTATGTCTACCAACAGCATCAAGCCAAAGGTCCTGGTTGCCGACGATGAGCGAGTGATCGCCGATACTCTGGCCATGATTCTGAACCAGAGCGGTTTTGAGGCTCGCGCAGTCTATTCCGGCGAGAAGGCTCTGGAACTTGCCCCCACCTATCAACCGGACATGCTGATCTCAGACGTGATCATGGCCGACCTGAACGGAATCGATGCGGCCATTCGCATTCGTGCACTGCTGCCATCGATCAAGATTCTCCTGTTTTCAGGCCAGGCGGCCACTGCCGATCTGCTCGAGAAGGCGCGCAAGGACGGGCACGAGTTCGACATCCTCGCCAAACCGGTGCACCCGCAGGATCTGCTGAACCGGTTGCGCGGCTAGAGATTCAGTTGGACGGCGCCGGTGCTGCGGCAGACATCCGCACATGCGCACTCACGCGGCCTTGATCTCGGGCTCCCTGAACAGCGAAAGTAATTAAATGGCAAAGGCGCTTCGCTCGACCCGTGTGCTGACGCCCGACGGCTTCGCAGCCGCGACTGTGGTTGTTGAAGCGGAGCGCATCGCCGCACTGCAGGCTTGGGACGACGTTCCAGCCGGCGCCGGGTTGCACGATTTCGGCGATCTTGTCATTCTCCCTGGCCTGGTCGATACCCATGTCCATATCAATGAGCCGGGCCGCACGGAGTGGGAAGGCTTTGACACGGCGACACGGGCCGCGGCGGCCGGCGGCGTGACCACGCTGGTTGACATGCCGCTGAATTGTGTCCCGGAAACTATCGATGTGGTAGCGCTTGAGGCCAAGCGCGCAGCCGCAGTGGGAAAAGCATGGGTGGACTGGGCGGCGTGGGGCGGCGTTGTACGCGGCAACGCCGATGCAATTGAGCCGCTGGTGAGCGCCGGCGTGCCCGGTTTCAAATGCTTCCTGATTCACTCCGGGATTGACGGCTTCGCGTGGGTGGGTGAGGCCGACTTGCGGCTCGCGCTGAAGAAACTACAGGCGAGCGAGTTGCCCTTGCTGGTTCATGCAGAAGTAGCAGGGCCGGTGGACGAGGCCACACGCGCCCTCAATGCCGCTCATTCCGACTGGCGCAAATACTCCACCTACCTGGCATCGCGACCCGACGCAGCGGAGATTGAAGCCATTTCGATGCTGATCCGGTTGACGGAGGAGTTCGAGACTCCAATTCACATCGTGCACTTGGCAAGTGCGGAGGCGCTGCCGCTTCTTGTGGAGGCGCGCAGGCGCGGGCTGCCGATCACCGTGGAAACTTGCGTGCAATATCTTTGGTTCGCCGCCGAGGAGATTCCCGACGGCGCTACCGAATACAAATGCGCCCCGCCAATTCGCAATGCGGCGAACCGCGAGGCGCTGTGGAATGCGTTGGAGCGCGGAATGATTGATATGATCACAACCGACCACTCCCCTTGCCCGCCGGAAATGAAACGTCGCGAAGAAGGCCGATGGGACCTCGCCTGGGGCGGCATCGCGAGCCTTGGACTGGCACTGCCGGTTTTGTGGACTGCGATGCGTCGTCGCGGCGTCGGGTTGGAGCGCGTGGGTGAGTGGATGGCGGAAGAGCCGGCAAAGCTCGCAGACCTGGCCGGACAAAAGGGCGTGATCGACGCCGGGGCGGACGCGGACCTGGTCGTCTTCGATCCCGATGTGGAGTGGAAGGTGACGCTGGAGGATCTGCGCTTCCGGCACAAGATTTCTCCTTATCTGGGCGCGACGTTGCATGGTCGGGTGCGAGAGACATGGCTGCGCGGCGACCTGATCTTTCGCGACGGTAAATTTGATGGTGCGCCTCGCGGCAGAGAGCAGGTCCGCGCGTGAGCGAGCCAGTCCTGCTCGAGCGCGCACGCCGAGCCATTGCCGAGTGCCGGCGCATTGCCGCTATGACGGAGGAGCCGGGGCGCACGACGCGCCGGTTTCTTACACCGCCTGTTCACCATGTGCATGAACTTTTGCGCCGCCGGATGGAATCACTGGGAATGACGGTGACTCTGGATGCCGCCGGCAACCTCCGCGGTTTGACGCAGCCTTCCAAAGCACATGCCAAACGCCTGGTGCTCGGCTCGCACATCGATACTGTGCCGAATGCAGGCGCCTTCGACGGCATCCTCGGCGTCGCGCTGGCGCTCGAACTTGTGGAGTTGGCGCAAAATCTTAAGTTGCCGATGGAACTGATTGCCTTTTCAGATGAAGAAGGCGTGCGCTACGCGCCGTTCCTCGGCAGCCGCGCTGTGGCGGGACGTTTCGATGCGCCCACTCTGCTTTCACTTCGGGATCGCGAAGGCGTGACAATGGAGCAAGCGATTCGCGCCTTCGGCCTCGATCCGGGTCGCATTGGCGACGCGGCGATCGGCGACCGCGCGCTGGGCTTCTTCGAGATCCACATTGAGCAGGGGCCGGTGCTTGAAGCCGAAGGGTTGAGCGTTGCAGCCGTCACGTCGATTGCCGGGCAGTCGCGCTTCGCTGTGAAGTTTGTCGGCCACGCCAATCACGCGGGCACCACGCCAATGCACTTACGGCGCGATGCTTTGGCCGGCGCTGCGGAGTGGATCGTCGACGTCGAGGCTTACGCTAAGCAAACCGAGGGTCTCGTCGCCACGGTTGGCAAACTCGGCCTCGAACCAAATGCCGGCAATGTGATTCCGGGTTCTGTCACCTTGGGATTCGAAGTCCGGCATGTGAACGACCCGGTACGCAAAGAAGCGGCGGAGGCATTGCTTGAGCGGGCAAAGGCAATCGCCGTGCGGCGTCACTTGGCGCTGGATTCCGAAAGCAGAATGGATCAGCCGGCAGTGCCGATGGATGAACAGTTGACAGCGCTCCTTGTTGAAGCGATTGAAGCATTAGGGCTGCCTCCTAGGCGAATGCCGAGCGGAGCCGGGCACGATGCCATGGTGATGGCCCAACGGGTGCCCGCCGCGATGCTTTTCTTGCGCAGTCTGGGCGGCATCAGCCATCATCCCGATGAAAACGTTCGTGAAGAAGACGTAGAGACCGCACTGCGCGCGGGGCTGAAATTTGTGGAAAGACTGGCGGCGGAGATTCGATAGAATCGGTGAACGCGTTTCTTACTCCCCCCAGAACGAGGACTCCTGTGCATCATCTTGGCTCGACGCGCAGCAGCGCGAAACCCAACCATTTATTGCAAACGCCCGACACGTTTATTCGTTCGCCGCTGCCCGGTGCGGAGGGAGTTGAATTTATTGTTCATGCCGCTCCGCAACTGGGTGCGCGATTTACTCAAATGACCGCGGAGTTTGTCGCCGGCGGATCGCTTGGTCCTGCTTCGACCGAGCGTTTCCTCTATGTCCTCGACGGCAAACTGGAGCTCAAGGCCGGCGGCAAAAAGTACTCGCTTGCGCCGGGAAAGTTCGCATTTCTGCCGCAGGGCGCCGAGCACCTGGTGACGGCCCGCGGGATCGCGCGCGCCGCATTGATTGAAAAGGTGTATGAGCCGCTCGCGGGCGCAGACGCGCCACAGATCGTTGTGGGCGACGAAGATGCTGTGAAAGCGGTTCCGCTTATGGGCGACGACAGCCTGCGCGTGCGCGCACTCATGCCCGACGGCCCGCCGTACGATTTTGCTGTGAACACGATGACGTACGATCCGGGCGCGTCGTTGAGCATGATCGAGATTCACGTCATGGAGCACGGACTGCTGATGCTGGAGGGCGGCGGGATCTACAGGCTGGGCGAGGATTGGTACCCCGTGCACGCAGGAGACTTTATCTGGATGGGCGCATATTGCCCGCAGTGGTTTGGCGCTCTGGGCAAGCGGCCTGCGAAGTACCTCATCTACAAGGATTGGCGACGGCACCCGCTGGGAGCGGAAACAAAGTGACGACATCGCGACCACAATTAACGATTGACCGCCTCATTGCGGAGCTGATGGCGCTGGCAAAGATCTCCGAGGCCGAACCGCCCGTGGTGACGCGCGTCGTTTTCGGCGAGGCGGATCTGCGCGCCCGGGTCTACGTGCGCGGGCTGTGCGAAGCGGCCGGCTTGCGCGTGAGTCACGACGCGGTTGGAAACACCTTCGCGCGCTGGGAAGGCAGCGATCCGAGCCTTGCACCTGTCGGCACGGGCTCGCACATCGATGCAATTCCCAATGCAGGTCTCTATGACGGATGCGTGGGAGTGCTCGGCGGCCTCGAGGCGATTCGCGTTCTGCAGGAGCTGGGGTACAAGCCACGGCGGTCCATCGAGCTGGTGATTTTTACTGCAGAGGAGCCGACCCGCTTTGGCATCGGCTGCCTGGGCAGCCGCATGATGGCGAATGTACTCACCGTGCAGCAAGCGCTCGCGTTGCGGGACAAGGAAGGCCGCGGCCTGGAAGACTGGCGAGCGCAGGCAGGATTTACCGGTCCGCTCGAATCTGTCGCGGTGCCAAAGGGGCGCTGGCACCAGTTTGTCGAGCTGCACATCGAGCAGGGTCCGTACCTCGAGGAGGAAAATCTGGATGTTGGCCTCGTCACGCACATCGCGGCTCCGGCAAGCCAGCGCATTGTGATTGAAGGCGAGGGCGGACACGCAGGCGGCAAGCTGATGCCGGGGCGCAAAGACGCTCTCGCAGCAGCCTCCGAGCTCGTGTTGGCACTCGAGGCTGCTGCCAAATCGACCGGAGCCATCGACACCGTAGGGACAGTAGGCGTGTGCGAGGTTTTCCCCGGGGCGGTGAACAGCATTCCTTTGCGCGTCCAGATGACCACCGACGTGCGGGATATCGATCGCGCGCGGCGCGACAGCGTGCTGGCGAAGCTGGCAGAAGCGGCGAACGAAGTGAGTACGCGCCGGGGCGTGAAAATCAGTACAGAACTGATCAATGCCGATCCGCCGACCACGTGCGATGCGGCGATTCTAGCCGCGCTTGAAGCTTCGGCAATCGCGGCGGGCAAAAGCTACAGGAAGATGGTGGCCCGCGCCTATCACGATTCGTCGTTTGTCTCATGTATTGCCCCGACGGCGATGCTGTTCATTCCCTGCCGCGGCGGCGTAAGCCACCGGCCCGATGAACATGCGTCGCCAGAGTGGATCGGCGGCGGAGTACATGTGCTGGCGCGCACGCTGGCACTGTTGGCGGCTTAGTTCACTCATCGCAGTTCCCTGTTGTATCCTAACCCTCAACCCGTTCGCCGATTTTCGCGTCATTGACGATGAGCACGCATGCGACAACCCGCATCGTTGGCGCGCCCGTTCCCCGCAAGGAAGGCGTGGACAAACTGGTCGGTCGAGCGCTCTACGTCGACGATCTGCAACGCGAAGACGCCTGGTACGGCGCCACGGTGCGCAGTTCGATTCCTCGCGGCATGATTCGTTCCATTGCTTTCGACCGGGACCTGGACTGGAGCGAGTTCGCGATCGTCACGGCCAAAGATGTTCCCGGCGAAAATCACATCCACCTGATCATTGCCGACCAGCCTTGTCTCGCCGACGGCAAAGTGAACCATTGCGAAGAGCCGATTGTGCTCATCGCCCATCCCGATAAACACAAAGTGCGCGAGGCTGTAAGCGCGGTGAAGATCGAGTATGAACCGCTGCCCGCGGTCTTCTCCATCGAAGAAAGCGAGCGGCAGGATGTAATCGTTTGGGGCGCCGACAATTTGCTCAAAAGCTTCCTGCTTGAAAAGGGCGACGTAGATTCCGCCTGGTCCGATGCCGCGCACATCGTCGAGGGCGAATACCGCACGGGCGCGCAGGAGCACCTCTACATCGAAAACAACGGCATCATCGCCGAGTATGACGCGGAACGCGGCGTCACGGTGTGGGGATCGCTGCAGTGCCCGTATTACGTGTTCAAGTCGCTGAAGGGAGTTTTCGATCTCCCGGATAACAAGGTCCGCGTAATCCAGACAGAAACGGGCGGCGCATTCGGCGGCAAGGAAGACTATCCTTCGACGCTTGCATGCCACGCGGCGCTGCTGGCAATGAAGAGCGGGCATTCCGTGAAGATGGTTTACGACCGTTTGGAAGATCTCGCGGCGACCACAAAGCGGCACCCCTCGCGGGTGCGCCATCGCACGGCGGTCGACCACGACGGAAAGTTGCTGGCGATGGACGTCGACCTCGCGACGGATGGCGGCGCGTACTCAACGCTTTCTTCAACGGTGCTGTCGCGCGCAACACTTCACTCAACCGGACCGTACCTTTGCCCCAACGTGCGCGTTCGCTCCAACGCCTGGGCCACAAACATGGTTCCCTACGGCGCGTTTCGTGGATTCGGCGCACCGCAAGCGATCTTTGCCATGGAGCGGCACATGGACGAGATTGCCGCGGCGATCGGCATGGACCCCATCGAATTCAGGCGCAGGAACTTCCTGAACAACGGTGACATGAATGCCACCGAACAGGTGATGCGCGAGCCGGTCATCCTTGATCAACTTCTCGATCGTGCGCTGAAGGAGAGCGATTTCTATGAGAAGCGTGCTCGATTCGCCCGCGAGAATGAAACCAGTCCGGTGAAACGCGGGATGGGGATCTCCGCGTTTTACCACGGCTCTGGATTCACCGGCTCCGGCGAGGTAGTTTTAAATTCGCTGGCCGGAGTGGACGTGACACCCGAGGGCATGGTGCGCGTACTGGTATCGAATACTGAGTTCGGTCAGGGCACGAACACGATTCTCACGCAAGTTGCCGCAGAGGCGCTGGGCATCGATTACAGCGCGGTGTCGATGGCGCCCGCCGACACCAACCAGGTGCCAAACAGCGGACCCACGGTGGCTTCGCGCACGTCGATGGTGGTGGGACGCCTGATCGAGCGTGCGAGCCTGCAACTCATCGCCATGTTGCGTGAGAACGCCGGGCTCGGCGAAAAGTACACAACTGAAGAGTTCTTTTCAGCGTGTGAACGGTTCCGCGCGGCTAAGGGGGAAGTCCTTTCTACCTGCCGCTACGAGCCGCCTCCGGGAATTGTGTGGGACGACAAGAAGTATCACGGCGAAGCCTACCCGGCGTATGCGTGGGCGGTTTACGTGGCACAGGTGGCAGTCGACACGATCACCTACTCAGCCGAGGTCGAGGAGTTCTGGGCCGTGCAGGAAGTGGGCCGCGTGTTGCACCCGGTGTTGGCCGAGGGACAGATCGAAGGCGGCATCGCGCAGGGCATCGGCTACGCGGTCTACGAAAAAGTCGTCTGGAGTAACGGTCGCATGGCGAACAACCAGATGACAAACTACATCATGCCCACGGCCGAGGACGTTCCCCCGATTCACGTGTTCTTTGAGCAGATTCCTTTCCGCTATGGCGCGTACGGCGCCAAAGGCATCGGCGAGCTGCCCCACGATGGACCGGCGCCCGCGATTTTGAATGCGATTCGCAATGCGACAGGGGTTCCGTTCAATTCCATTCCGCTTCTGCCTGAAGATTTGTTCGCAGGACTTGCAGCGAGCCAGCCGATCGAGGAGCCTGCGGCCTTATGAACGTGCATTGGCCACCGATTCGATTCACAGTCAACGGCGAAACCTGCGAAGTGCATGTGCCGCCGATGAAGCGGCTGCTCGACGTGCTGCGCGAGGATTTGCATTTGACCGGAACCAAGGAAGGCTGCGGCGAAGGCGAGTGCGGATCGTGTTCCGTGCGCATGAATGGCGAGTTGGTGAACAGCTGCCTCGTTCCCGTGCTTCAGGCCGAGGGCGCGGAAATGCAGACTGTGGAGGGCCTGGCGCAGCAAGGCGCGTTGCATCCGATTCAGGAGGCGTTTCTGAAGTGCGGCGGCGCGCAGTGTGGAATCTGTACGCCCGGCATGCTGATGGCTGCCGCTCAGCTGCTTTCGCGCAATCCGCATCCGCAAATCGCCGAAATTCGCGAAGGGCTCGCAGGAAATCTCTGCCGATGCACCGGCTTCATGCGAATTTTCGAATCGGTCATCGTCGCCGCTCTAGAGAAATCCGCGGACCCGATAACGGAAGAGGCCCGCTTTGCGCGGTAACGCAGACATGCATGACCTGATCGCGCCGGGAAATCTGGACGCGGTGCTCGAACTGCTTGCCGCCGAGCCAGGCAAGTGGACTCCGATCGCCGGCGGGACAGAGTTGATGGTCGCGTTCTCCGCCGGGCGGTTACAAGCGCCGAAGCTGGTGAGCCTGTGGGGCCTCAGCGACCTGCGATTTATTGCAACTCGAGCCGACAGCGTCGCAATCGGCGCGGGAACAACATTTCTTGATTTGCGCCGAGACCCAACGATTGCGGCGGACCTTCCGTTGCTTGCGCAGGCAGCCGGCTGGATCGGGTCGATCGCCAACCAGAGCCGGGCGACAATTGGCGGAAACCTTGTGAATGGATCGCCTGCCGCGGATTCGTCGCCGGCGCTGCTGGCATATGATGCGGAGATCGAGATGATCTCCGTTCGCGGCAAACGGCGAGTGGCATACTCCGACTTTCACACCGGATACAAACGCAACCTTCTTGCGCCCGACGAGCTGCTCTATGCAATCCATTTACCGCGGCGATTCGCCCAGCACAAACAGTATTTGCGCAAGGTCGGGACGCGGCGCGCCATGGCCATTGCAAAGGTTGCGCTTGGGGCGACGGCGCTGCTCGAGGGCCAAACGATTCGAGAGCTTCGACTGGGAGCTGCAAGCCTGGCTCCATTCCCTGCCCGCCTCAAAGCGACTGAGGCCGCACTGCTCGGGCAGCCGATTACGCGCGAGACCATGACGGCCGCGCATCGCGCGTTGACCGGCGAGATTAAACCCATCGACGACATCCGCTCGACAGCCGAATATCGTCGCCGAGTTGCTGTGAACCTGCTTGACGAGTTTCTCGGCGAACTGCAAAAGGAAGGACCGGGCGCGTGAACGCAACACTTGCAGCTTGGAACAAGGCGGACGAGCCCCAGGCTCTTGAAGCGATGCTGGCCTGCTGTGGATCGAAGCGTTGGGCAACAGAGATGGTGGCGATGCGGCCGTTTGGCACGGTGGTGGCGTTGAGCGAGACGGCCGATCAGGTGTGGATGATGATGCAGGAGAAGGATTGGCTGGAGGCGTTCTCCTGCCATCCTCGGATTGGCGAACGCAAGCCAGAAAATGCGAGCGAACAATCGGCGGCGTGGTCAAAACAGGAGCAGGCGCGCGCGAGCACGGCCAGCAAAAGCGTGATGGACGAACTCGCAGAGGAAAACCGGCTCTACGAAGAGATCTTCGGATTTACATACATTGTGTGCGCGACCGGCAAGAGCGCCGACGAGATGCTGGAAATCCTCAAACGCCGGCTAAATTCGACCCGCGAAGCTGAGTTGCGCGAAGCAGCCGAGCAGCAACGGCAGATCATGCAGATCCGGCTGGGAAAGTGGTTGGTGGAATGAGCACACTATCGACTCACGTGCTGGACACGGCAGAGGGCAAGCCTGCGGCGGGCGTCGCAGTGCGCCTTGAAAAGCAGGAAGGCGGCGGCTGGATTGAAGTAACTCATGCAACGGACGAAGGCGCGCCGTTCACCGAACGTGTCCGCGATATATCTGGACCATGGGCCGAAATCTCACGCAGCACAACCGATTCCGACGGTCGCTGCCGCGATCTGACTCCGGATCTGCTGCCCGGTGTTTACCGTCTGGTCTTCGACACCGGCTCGTACCTGCGCGGCAAGAATCGCAGGAGCATCTACCCTGAGATCGCTATCACCTTTACCTGTACTGGCGAAGCGCACTATCATTTGCCGCTTCTGCTCAGCGACAACAGCTACACAACCTATCGAGGAAGCTAGACCATGGCAAAACTGGGAGCAAACCGATACGGGAAATCGCGCGTGAGGATTTCGCGCATCACGCGACTGGCCGAACGCCACGAGTTCAACGAGTGGACCGTGCACGTGATGCTGCACGGAGATTTCGAGAGCAGCTACACCGAAGCCGACAACAGCAAGGTTCTGCCCACCGACACGATGAAGAACACGGTTTACTTCGTGGCGCGCAATTCGAAAGCGGACACGATTGAGGCCTTCGCGATGGAACTGGGCGACTATTTCCTCGACAACAATCCGCAAGTGACCAAAGTGAGCATCACCATCGAAGAGAAATCATGGGAACGCATGATGCTCGACGGCGCAGCCGACGCAACGACCTTCAAGATGGGCGGCCCTGAGCTCCAGACCGTACAAGCGACGCACGAACGCGGAGGTGCGTGGGCTGTCACGTCAGGCGTGGACGGGCTGACGATTCTGAAGACAACCAAGTCGGCATTCACCGGCTACGTCAAAGACAAGCTCACCATACTCAAGCCGGCAACAGATCGCATCTTCGGCACGCGAGCGACGATCGAATGGGATTATGCGCCGGGCTCGCCGGATTACGCCTCGGCACGCGCACGCATCATCGCTGCGCTTTTAATGACATTTGCCGAGCACAACAGCATGAGCGTGCAGCACACGCTCTACGACATGGGAAAGGCTGCGCTGGAAGCGGCGCCCGAGATTGCGCGCATTCACCTGTCGATGCCAAACCTGCATCATCTGCTCGCGGATCTGAGCCCATTCGGACAGGACAATCCGAATCACATCTTTGTGCCCATCGATGAGCCGCATGGTACCATCGAGGCCACCATCGAGCGGTAAATCGAACTTCAAGCCATCAGAGGCAATGGATTGAGCAGCACGAAGAGCACAACGGAGAGCGTGTATCCGGCCGCGGAAAAGGAGTCAAGCTACGGCCTGCGCGCGGGTGCGCTGGGGCCTCTCGAAACGCTGGCACAATCCGTATCGGCCACCGCACCCAGCACATCGGCTTCGCTCACCATTCCGCTCATCTGCGCGCTGGTCGGAAATGCAACATGGTTCGTCTATCTGCTGGCCACTGCATCGATGCTGCTCGTCGGCTTTTGCGTCAGCCGGTTCGCGCAGTTGAGCGCATCGCCCGGGTCGCTCTATTCCTACACTGCCGACACCCTGCCGCCGATCTTCGGCGCAGCCGCTGCATGGGGCCTGCTGCTCGCCTATCTCGCTACCGGCGCATCCGTCGCGGGCGGCGCGCTTTATTACGCGACTGTGCTCCTGCAGCAGTTCTTCCATTGGTCGCCGCCGGCTGTTCCCACGCTCGCCATCGTCTGCGCCGTCGCCGCTTACGTCGCCTATCGCGACGTGAAACTCTCCGCCGAAGTGATGCTTTGGATCGAAGCCGTTTCGGTCGGCCTCATCCTCATCGTATTGGCCTTGCTGGCGTTTCGCCTGGGCCTGCAAATCGATACCAGGCAATTCCATTTACGAGGAACGTCCTTTTCTTCTCTCGGGACGGCGCTGGTCCTCTCGATCTTCAGCTTCGTGGGATTTGAGAGCGCAACCACGCTGGGTGGCGAAGCGCGAGAGCCCTTGCGCACCATTCCCCGCGCCGTGATTCAATGCGCACTGCTCTCGGGCGTGTTTTTCATGCTCTGCGCGTACTCTGAGGTGCTCGGGTTCCGCGGCGAGTCGACGGCGCTGAGCGACACTACAAGCCCGCTCCATCTGCTTGCCCGCAAGGCTGGCGTTTCGCCTTTGGGCGTGGCCATCGATTGCGGCGCGTTCGTCAGCATGTTCGCCTGTGTATTGGCCTGCGCCACGGCCGCGGCTCGGGTGCTGATGCGTATGGCGCATGGCGGGCTCATGCCGGCTGCGCTGGAACGCACAAACCGGCGCCACGGCACACCCGGTGCGGGAATCATCCTGTCGGCGACGCTGATGTTCGCAACAGTGTCCGTAATGGCGTTGAACCATGTCACCGGCTACTCGATGTACGACCTGCTGGGATCGATGGCGGTCTTCGGATTCCTGACCGCCTATGCACTGGTTGCGCTGGCGCTGCCTTTCGCGCGAAGAGCATTGGGCCAGCACTCGCACCTGGTCGCGGCTCTCAGCTTCTTCACGGTCGCCGTCATCATCATGATTGCGCTCTACGATCTTCGCTCGGCGCCAGACGCTGTTCACGCGCGAATTCCGTATCTCTACCTCGCTTACATCGCCGCTGGATTGCTCTGGTACGGTCTGCGACGTCGGTTCGTCCTAAATCGCTGATCCTATGTGGAAAACTCGGTGTTTTTCAGCTGTGGAAAATCCAAATTCCTTAGATGAAATTTATGTCCGGGACCTTAAGATAACGGATAATCTGTTACTCCTCAATGGCGCCCCCGCAAGGCGGGCAAGTTCACCCAAAACAACAGCATCCTTGCACGGGCCTGGACCGCTATAAAGCGCAAGCACTCTTGATTCTCTTTGAGCCCTTTTCAGCCCCACACAATTGGGGCGGCTTACTTTCACATTCGAGGCCAATCCATTGAAGCGTGTCGTGTACCTGTTCCTCTCTCTTCCCCGGCTGCTGGTGCTTATGGCAGTCGTTGCGCTGTGTTGCGGCTACGCAGCGGCTCAGCAAACTCTTGGTGGAATCACGGGCGCGGTAACCGACGCTTCAGGTGGAGTTATCCCCAACGTGACGGTGACGGCGACCGACGAGCAGACTTCCCTGAGCCGTACCGTCAAGACCAACGGATCGGGCGTCTACCAGTTTGTCGATTTGCCGATCGGCAATTACACAATCACTTACACGGCCGCCGGCTATGAAGTACAAAAAACACCTCACATCACGATTCAGGCTGACCGTACCGCGACGGTAAATGCATCGCTGAAGGTCGGCCAAAGCACAACGACGGTCGAAGTGGACGCCGCTCCGCTGATGAACGCGGTAGACACGACAAACGGCTACGTAATGGAGCCCACGCAGATATCTGAAACGCCCTTGCCGACGGGAAGTTTCACTGGATTGGCGGTTATGTCGGCGGGCGTTGACGCGGAACTGTCGCCGGGCACTGGCGCGAACTCTGGCCTCGGCAATGCGCCCATCTGGGCCAACGGCCAGCGCGACACCTCGAACAGTTTCCTGTTGAATGGCGTCGACGCGACGAATTTGTTCAACGGCAAAAGCACCAGCCAGGTCGATTCCGCACGCGTGATCAACTCGACGGGCGTTCAGACCAGTCCCGGCGGCGGAGGCGGCGTCATCATGTCAGCCGCATCGGTGTATCTCTCCATCGGCAACGCCATTCCTACGCCTGCTCCCGAGACGCTGCAGGAAGTGCGCGTGAACGCTTCGATGTACAACGCCGATCAAGGGTCAACATCCGGTGCTCACATCGATATGAGCACGAAGTCCGGGACCAACGACTTACATGGCAGCGCTTACGTTCACCGCGGCACCAACTGGATCAACGCTGCGCCATTCTTCTTCAACCAGGATCCCGATGTTCCCGCCAACGACAAGGTTCCGCAACTGCATCGCTACGTTGCCGGGGGAACATTGGGTGGGCCGATCATCAAGGACAAGTTGTTCGGGTTTATCGCTTATCAGCACACGCACGTTTCCGATGCAGAGCTGGGCGACTCGTTCCTCGATGTTCCTGTCGGCCTGACAGACGATCGTTCTCCGAATGGCATGGCTACCGCGAGCAATAACTCATTCGGCGCAAACATTGGCAATCCGAATATCACCGGCGCTGATGTCGATCCGCTCGCGCTGATTCTCTTCAACTCGCCGGCGCTTCCAGGCGAGCCCGGCAAGTGGCTCATCCCGAATGACTCTCTCGGAGGAACTCCGCCCACCGTGGCTCATCTGGATAACGCATTCATTCCGGGTACGGGAAGATTCACGGCAGACCAGGCTGTGGGCGACCTGGATTACAACGCCACGAGCAAAGATACTTTGGCGCTGAAGTACTACTACCAGCACGATCCCACCCTTGCGCCGTATTCCTATTCCAGCGTTCCCGGCTTCACTGAGCATCTGGACTCCGGCGCTCAGGAAGGCTCAATCAACAACACACTCATTCTGAAGTCGAATCTGAGCACGACAGAAAACGTGGGCTTTCTGCGCGAGAAGATTTACGCGGATAACTCACAGGCCTTCGGTCCCACATCCATTCCGGGCGGATCCTATGGCACCGGCTCGATAAACGTTTTCGGGTCGAATTACTTCCCCGGCGTCTCCATCTACAACGTACTCGGGCAGTACTCGCCCAGCGGCGTGAGCCCGGTTTACCTCAACATCGGTCCCAATGCAGAGTCGCAATCGAGTAATACGGGCATGTTCCAGAACCGCGTGTCGCCCTCCGGCAACGCGATCTGGCTGCTCGGCAAACACACACTGAACTTCGGCACCTCATATAGCTACACACAGTTGAATACCATCGACAAACGCACCGGCATCGGCACGGTGGCCACAGACGACTTCAGCCAGTTTGTCCAGGGTTATGTGACTCCCGGCGATTCGGCGAGCGGATTCTACGTGAGTTCGTTCCTGCAAGGAAATGCGAACCGGTACTACCGGGCGAATACGCTCGGCATGTACGTGGACGACAAGTACCAGATCTCGCCGACACTCACTGTGACGGCCGGCGTACGGTATGACTGGGACGGCGGTCTCACCGAAAAATATGGCCGCATCTTCAACTTCGATCCCAAA
Organism: uncultured Acidobacteriaceae bacterium; assembly: GCA_963834565.1. GTDB lineage: Bacteria > Acidobacteriota > Terriglobia > Terriglobales > Acidobacteriaceae > Telmatobacter. The sequence goes on from CAWICF010000002.1 coordinate 649,279, forward strand.
CTGTATAGCTACAGCGCTTCAGCAGACGCAATCACAAATACCGGCCTGATCATTGCCGGCAACAATAAGAACGGCACCGCCGGCGTGAGCAACACAACCCTGACCGGAAGGCAATGGGGTATCGCGCCGCGCGTCGGAATTGCATGGCAGCCAAGCGCACTGCAGAGCAAACTCGTGGTCCGCGCCGGCGGGGGCATGTATTACGACCGCGGCGAATTGTTCACCTACTTCTCGCCCGGATACGCCATCGGCACGGTGACCGGCGGACCGTTTGGCGTGAACCAGCAACTGCCCTTCGTGAACAACAGCCAGTGCCCTTCAGCTTCGCTCTATTATTACGAGGGCTACATTCCCACGTGCGGCGGCAATCACGCTGCGGGTACCGACTCCGAGGGAGACCTCGAGAATCCCTACGGCACAAGTCTCGAATATTCCGCACCGACTAGCCCAAAGGCTTCGGACCTGAGCAACTATCTTCCCAATGCCTGCAGCATCGTGAACCAGGGCTATTCGGGCGTCCCGGGACTGTGCACTAACACTCCGAATGGCGGCGAAATCATCAACAACGGCCAACCCATCTCGCTCGGTGTTTACAATCGCGGCAACAAGTTGCCCTACACGTTCAACTACACGCTCGACCTGCAGTGGCAGCCGCGAAGCGATCTGGCCATCGAACTCGGCTACGTGGGCAACACCGGCCGCCACCAGGTGATCCCGGTACCCTTCAATCAGCCGACAATTAATTCCCCGTCGAACCCCGCTCTTTCGGGCGGCGCTTGCCCACAGTTGTACAGCTACGGATACAACGTTGGCTTCAACCCACTCCCAGCGGGATCCTGCTTTGGAACGCCAGCCAGCTATCTCGCAACGTACGAGGGCGGTAACGTCGATCTGCGCGTGCCATATATTGGCTATGCGGCTGAGTCGATCACATACCTGGCAGAGGGCATCGACAACTACAACGCACTGCAGGCGCACGTGGAAAAGCGCATGAGCCACAACGTGCAGGTTGGCGCGTCGTATACCTGGTCGCATGCCATCGACGAGCAAAGCGGCCTGGGCCTCTTCTACAACGGCAACAACCCGCTCAACCTGCGCAGTGGGTACGGCTCGGCCGACTTCGACCGCACTCACGTCATCAACTTCAACTACACATTCGACCTTCCGAAGCTCGCCGACCAGAGCAAGTTGGCCGGCAAGTTCATTGACGGCTGGTCGCTCTCCGGACTTACGGTTCTGCAAAGCGGGCAGCCCTACAGCATCATCGACTTCTCCGGCGCAGTCGGGAGCATTTACTATTCGACCGCTGACGGTATTACCAATCCAATCGTTCCACTGGCGAGCGGTTGCTCGGCAAAGAGTGCGCTCACTGGTGCGAGCGGTGCGTTCTACAATCCAAGCCGCAAGTACAACGGTGGTGCGCTGAATCCAAACTGCTTTACGCTGCCGCTGCTGCCTGCGGGCGGGTTGAACGGCGCGATCCCACCCGACGATCCGTATGAGACTGGATTCACCACCGGCCAGCGCAACATCTTCCGCCAGGCCTTCCAGAAACGTGCCGATGCTTCGCTGGTCAAAGTGACCGGATTTGACCACGAGCGTTACAGCCTGAAGTACACCTTCGATGTGTACAACCTGACGAACACTACCAGCTTCGATATTCCGGGCAACGAGGTGTCGCAGAATGCGGGCTACGATGCCTTTCCGTATGATGGCCAGCCGGTGAGCGGAGCGGGCGGCCTTTACTCGGCGCCAGCGGGACTGGGTCTCGTAACCCACACCATCGGCGCCCCTCGCCAGATTCAGATGTCGTTGCACCTCGAATTCTGATTTCGGAATTAACGCTCAAGACCGAATCAGCCATTAACCGACAAAAGGCGGCTCCATTCAGAGCCGCCTTCGTCTTTTCGAGCAATGCGGAACCGGACTGCATGCCAGGCGCTTTGCAGAGCATACAATTCCGCTATGAGCAATTCGCTGGGGGCGATTCACGCGTTGCGCAAGGCGCTTGCCGAGGAGGTTGTGCGGCCTTCTGCGCTGGCTGAAGCTGCGTTGGAGCGCGCCAATCGAAATCTGAGCCATAACACTTATCTTTGGCAGGATGCAGCGTGGACCCATGCCGAGGCAGCGCGTGCGGAGGCCATGCGCCGCGGCACCGGCGGCGCATTTGGCGATGGCCGCTCGGCACTGTGGGGGTTGCCGGTCTCGGTGAAGGATTGTTTCGATCTGGCCGGTGCGCCGACGACATGCGGCGTACATTTCTATCGCGATCTGAACGGCACGGCGACTCGGGATTCCTGGCTCGTGGAGCAACTGCGCGCGGCCGGCGCTGTGATCACCGGCAAAACACACCTGCACCCCCTCGCCTACGGCATTACGGGCGAGAATCCTGAGTATGGCGACTGCGTTCAGCCGGGCAATCCCGGTGCGCTGACCGGAGGCTCGTCAAGCGGAGCCTGCGCCAGCGTGCTGGAGGGCTCGGCGGTCGCGGCGATTGGAACCGATACCGGAGGCTCGATCCGCGTGCCGGCTGCGCTTTGCGGGCTTGCCGGCTACCGGTCAACGATCGGAGGCGGCAACTGGCGCGGCGGAGCGCACCTGGCCATTTCATTCGACACGATGGGATGGCTCTTTCGTGATCTGCAGGACGCACCTTTGCTCGCGGCTCCCTTTGCCGATACTGGCGGAACTGGCGCGCAGACTGGGAGGTTCACCCGCTTTGCTTTTCTTGAAGGCAGCCTGCTGAACGACTGCGAACCGCGCGTGCTGGAAGGGTTCCGCGAAGTAGTTCGCAATCTTGAGGCGCTTGGGCTCAAAGGCCGCTCGATCTATCCTGCATGGTGGGCTGAAGCAGTTGAGATCTTTGCACCCATCCAGGCGTCGGAGGCGGCGCGGCTGCACGCCGGCCACTTCGATCACTTCGAGACAGCGATTCGCGATCGCCTGAAATGGGGCGCCAGCCTGAGCGAGGCCGAAGTTGCCACATTGCGGCGCAGGCACGAAGAATTCCGCTCGCGTACAGATGAGTTGTTTGCGGAGAACGAACTGCTGCTCTTGCCGTGTGCGCCCGTGGCACGCATTGAAGCCGGCGCCGACAACAGCGCTACACGAGCCCGGATCCTGCGCTACACCGCACCGTTCAGCCTGGCAGGCGTACCAGCGATCGCGATTCCCTGCGCCCACGGTGGCGTACAGATGGCATCGACCCGCGGAACGGATGAGGCGCTCCTCCAGCTTGCCGCGCAAATCGGCGCATACAGACACGAAAACGCGGTTGCCTGACGATCATTTCGTTGCGCGGCTTGATTCAGGAAGATTTGTCCGTCAGGAACGGCTCCGGATTCACCGATCCGTCGCGCTGCTTCACCAGCATCTGCACCTTGCCTTCGGCAGCTTCGAGTTCCTGTTTGCAGGCCGCCGACAATCCGACACCTTCTTCAAAGAGCTTGAGCGATTCCTCGAGCGCCAGATCGCCTTTTTCGAGTTTTTCGACGATCGTTTCGAGCTTCTTTAGCGATTGTTCAAAGGTCGGCATGGCGGTTCCATCTCTCCCGGGTTCTCAGGATATCCGATCATGCGCGACGCGAGCGCAGGAATCTCGCACGTCTTTCGTGTCGAGTCGCTCGAAAAACTTAGGTATTCGCGACCCTGAGCAGCAACACCAGGCAAAAAAGCGAGCCAAACGTCAGCAATGCTGCCGCTGTGCCGGTTCCCACGGACTTGATTACCTTCCGCGCAACTTGAAAATCATCGTCCCCGGTCGTGAGACTTGCGTATTTCCTCCACCAGCTGAGAGTCCAGAGAGGAAACGGCGAGCAGACCAGCAGAACCAGGACACAGAAACCCAGAAGAGTATTTTGAAATCCAACATGGACAATAAAACGAGGATTACGCGCAAGACCGATCAAAACGCCCGGCGGCAAGAGTAGCGCGATCACTGCTGCGTTCCGCAGATAGCTCGCATCGCTGCACGCCAGATCGACCCTGGCGAGAAAGTGCGCGGCCTGTTGCGCGGCCCTGTGATCCACTTTCGCGCCACAGAATCGGCACACGTCGGCCGATGCATCGATCGTTTGGCCACACTTGGGGCAATCGAAGACGTCGAGATCTTCGCTTGGGCCATCGAAGTTGACTTCCTCGGCCATTCGCAAACACCTCCCCAGGTCAATGGGTTCTTCCAAGGTCGAATGGAATCAAGACGGCGGTACCCACAAGATCGCACAGGCTCGCGCGATTTGCACCTGAACAAAGGTGTTAGGCCGCTGGGGGAACCTTGGGCAACACACTGGCAATCACCTCGGCCGCAACGTCGTAATGGCCGTAAGGCGCGCTCACCTGGACACCCTGCACGTAGGGGCGAACGGTGGCAAGCATCTCCTGGGCGATCTTGATGCCCTCTGCGCGTGCGGCATCCGGCGTGTCGGCCTGCGCCATGCGCAGCATCACTTCCTCGGGCATCGCCACGCGCAGGTCGTTTTTCATATACTCCGCGTTCCGCAGGCTGATGAACGGCCAGATCCCCGCGATCACCGGAATTCCGTGGTCGCGCGTCCGCTCAAGGAACGTCTCAAGCAGACGCAGATCGAAGACCGGCTGGGTAATGGCGAACTCAGCGCCCGCCTCTACCTTATAGGCGAAGCGTCGCAGCTCGTTTTCGATATCGGGCGCGCCGGGGCTGGCCGCCACGCCGATGGCGAAGTTGGTGCTGGCTCCGATCGAGTTCGACCCGCTGTCGAGACCGCGATTGAGCCGCTGCACAATGTTCACCAAACCGATGGAGTCAACGTCAAATACTGCAGTCGCGTCAGGATAGTTTCCCAGCTTGGAGGGCTCTCCGGTTACACAGAGCAGATTGTGCAGCCCGATCGAAGAGGCTCCCAGCAAATCCGACTGTATCGAAAGCAGGTTGCGGTCGCGGCAGGTGTAATGCAGAATTGTGTCGATCCCGGTGTGTTGCTGAAGCTGGATGCAGAGGCTTTGCCCGCTCATGCGAGCCGAGGCTTGCGGCGCATCGTACACGTTGATCGCGTGGACGCCCAGCCGCGCCAGACTGCGCGCGCCCTCAATCTCCTTCGAGCAGTCGATGCCCTTGGGAGGCACGATTTCAATGACCGTTGCGAATTTGCGCTCTGCGATCAGCGAGCCCAGGCGCGAGCGCTGACCGAGCGGCGCGGGCGGGGTTTCGGTAGTTGGCGCAGGCGCTGCGCCGGAGACCTCAATCCGCGTCTGCTCATCGAGAGCGCGAATGGCCGAGCGCATGGCGCGAATGTGATTGGGCGTTGTGCCGCAGCAGCCGCCGACAAGTTGCGCACCCGCGGCCATCGCTTTGCGAACAAAGCTGGCCATGTATTCGGGAGAGCAAAGATAAATGTTGCGGCCCTCAACGGCGCGTGGCAACCCAGCGTTTGGCATGGCGGCGATGGGCAGCGTGGTGGCTGGACGCATGACTTCGATCGCCGTCAATACGGTAGCCGGACCTGTGGAGCAGTTCACTCCAACGGCGTCCGCTCCCCACTCGGTAAGCTGCGCGGCGGCTTGGGCAGGCGAGGATCCATCGAGACACTCGCTTTCATCGTCAACCGTCACCATCACGAGTACGGGAAGGTGCGGAGCAACGGCCTTCGCGGCTTCCAGCGCCTGGCGCGCCTCATTCAGCGCCGGCATGGTCTCGATAATCAGAAGATCGACGCCGTTTTCAGCAAGCACCTTGATCTGCTCGGCAAATGCAGCGCGTGCCTCATCGAGACCGGTTTTGCCCAAGGGCTCCAGCCGCACGCCCAGCGGCCCCACCGAACCGCCAACCCATGCTTCACCGGCCTGCTTTTCCTTCAGGCGCTCGACGGCCTTACGCGCGAGTCGCACGCCGGCGGCGTTAATCTCCGCAACCTTGCCGCCCAGCCCTTGTCGCGCCAATCTGTAGCGGTTAGCTCCGAAGGTATTGGTTTCAAGAAGCTCTGCCCCGGCCTGCAGGTACTCTTCGTGTACAGAAAGAACCAGCTCCGGCTCCGACAAGTTCAACTCGTCGATGCAGCGGCTGGTGGCAACTCCGCGCGCATAGAGCAGCGTGCCCATGGCACCGTCGGCGAGTACTGGGCGGTCGGCAAACAACTCGGCAAAGCGGGTCATTCTGTTGCCATGCTAACCCATCGCAAGCGGCTGCGGGACCTCCATCAGCCTCGTTTTCCTATGTTGGCTGACTGGCAGATCCACGTCGGGCGAAGCGCAAAAACGTTCCCGCTGGCGCCCCACCCTGTTGCTGGACCTCCTGATTGGATGCCCTTGTTCCGGGAGTCTGGATGGCCTCGGTACACCGGTCTGCTTTGTTATACTTCGAGAGTTATCACCTGGATGGAAACCGGTTCTTGTTGCAGCGTTTGTGAGCCCTCCAGCGTGCCCGTAATGTCATTTATTTGCATACGCAGCGGTCTTGGCCGCGCAGTGGATCGAGGGTTGGGATTTTGAAGAAGAGAAGTCTTTGGATCAGTGCCAGCACAGCTCTGGTATTCGCTGCCTCTCTGGCAGGATGTGGAAGCACCTACTATTTTGATGGCCGCGTTCTGCCCCCCAGCGGGCTGGTAAACCGCGTTGTCATTGCCATCCAGAATCCCGGCATTCTGAATAAGGGTGAACTCGAGATCGTCGACGCGTTTTACGACATCCGCAACGGCTATAACGGAACACCCGGCGCGTATTCAATCTCCGGCTACGGCGGAGCGCTTCCGATCACGATCCAGAGCATGCCCGAGGAGCAATACGGGGCGGTCTACGGAGCCGGCGACGGCAGCCTCACCCTCGCCGCCTATGCCACCGAAAAAACGACCGGCACCATCGGCGGCCTTGCGGGTCCCTCGTCGAGTATTTTCATCACGCGCGACAAGTCGTATGTTTTTGCCGCCAATCAGTCCGCTCACTTTTTCACAGCGATCAATCAGAGCGGCACAGGCCCGGGCGGAACGAACCTCAGCCTCCCCAACGTGTATCGCGTGAGCGTCAATCCGGGTGGATCGGTAGCGCTTGCGTTTGCTGAGAATTCCAACTACGCATATTATCCGCGCCAGCTTTCGGCTGCGCAGTCGCAGGGCTTCTCCGGCGGCCCCACCACATGGCCCAAAGCCGCGGTGGATTGCGAACCGCAGAACGCGCCTGGCTGGTGCCTGTTCCAGATGCAGAGCCCCGACCACGTGGATGCAACCGGCAATTACTATGGTCAACCGCTCGTCTTCGACCGCCCCGTCAAGGCAGTCTTCTCGGCAGACGGCAGCACCGCCTACGTGCTGAATTGCGGACCGGAATGCGGCGGAAACAAAGCGTCCATGTCGATCGTTCCCGTCGCGCCGCTCATTTTTCTGCTCGGCCAGCAGTCGGGACTGCTTCCCTGTAATCTTCCAGCAAATGGCACCTGCAACCCGGCCGACCTTCAAATTCAAGTCGCACCGATGGTCAACATCCCCATTCCCGGCGGAGCCAGCAACGCTCTCGTCGACTCTTCCACAATGTACGTCGTGGGTCAGCAGCCGCAGACCATCAGCGGCCAGACGCTCTTCGGCGGAAACTTGACCGTGGTGAATCTTGCCAACAATACGGCAGGCAGCCCAGTTGCCATTAGCGACGGTCAACCCGGTGCGACGAGCCGCATCATTGAAGCAGATGACAACACGCTGTGGATTGGCATGACGGGATGCACGATTGGCGTGCGCTATGCAACCAATCCGGCCAGCGGCTACGGCTGTTTGACGATGTACAACACTTCGACGAACAAGGTCGCGCTGCTCGAGCCTTACATCGGCGACGCCACCGGCATTGCTGCGGTCACGGGTCTGCACAAGATCTATACCGCCGAAGGTGGACAGGTATACATCTACTCAACGGTCGACGGTTCTTCGATCGACAACCAGTATGTCACTGTGACCGGTACGGCGTACGACGTTGCCTACATGGACGCGATCACGGACGCCAATAACACCGTGTATTAGTTTTATGGCGGACGCTCACGATTCCGACGCGTTTGCGGCTGACGTCCTTGCTGTCGCTGCTCATCGTGACGATGTGGAGCAAACCTGCGGAGGCACGCTCCTGCGCATGGCGGCGCGCGGCCTGCGCACGGCAATTCTCGATCTGACAAAAGGTGAAGCAGGCACGCGTGGGACCGCCGAAGATCGCGCCCGCGAGGCAGATGAGGCAGCGCGACTCCTCGGAGTTGGTTGGCGCGAAGCGCTCGACATGCCAGACGGCGCAATCGCCAACACGCTGGAAAATCGTATCGCCATTGCGCGCGTCATTCGTTTGCTGCGGCCGCGCGTTGTGATCTTGCCATATTGGCAAGCCCGCCATCCCGACCACGCCATTGTTGCCTCGCTTGGATACGAGGCATGCTTTATTTCCGGGCTCAAGAAAGTCGACGCCGGCGGCGAACCGCATCGGCCGTTCAAGATTGTGTACGCGAGCCTCTATGCCGACGTCCGGCCCGGCTTCATCGTCGACATCACGCCCTTCATTGAGCAGCGTCACCAGTCCTTGATGGCGTACCGCTCGCAGTACGCGAACCAGTCCGCGGGCAGTGGGCTCTTTGTGCCTGAAGAGGAGATTCGCGAGCGCACATTCGCCGAGGCGCGGCATTATGGCCTGCTGGCCGGCGTGAAATACGGCGAGCCCTTCGTGCAAAAAGAAGTCGGCCTCGTCGACGATCTCACGCTGTTGCCCGTGCAATCACTGTAAGGTCGAAGAGCGCGCTCCCTGGGGCCGATTCATCCTTCTTATCGAACATCAAAGCCGAATCAATTTGCTCCGCGCCCCTGTCATAGCTCAAATTGGAATCGGAGGATCAATGTGCCCCAGACCTGGGATCCAGTTGCTTACGGAAAAGACGGCGCATTTGTGCACGAGTTGGCAGGCGGCGTACTCGAGTGGCTCGCCCCTCAGCCCCACGAGCGCATTCTCGACCTCGGCTGCGGCGACGGTCAACTCACGCAACGCATCGCGGAGAACGGATCGATTGTGACTGCGATCGACGCTTCCGCGGAAATGGTCGCAGCTGCCAGGCACCGTGGCGTCGCCGCCGATCAGGGGCCCGCTGAATCGCTTCCCTATCCCGATGGATCATTCGATGCCGTCTTCTCGAATGCGGTGCTGCACTGGGTGCGAGGCCAGGACGAAATGATGCAGCAGGTGCGCCGAGTCTTGTGGCCTGGTGGCCGGTTCGTTGCCGAGATGGGCGGTCATGGAAACATTGCGGCCATTCGCGTCGCCTTTGCCGCTGTGCTTGCGAAATACGGATTCGCGGAACTCGGCGGCCGGGGGAACTACTACCCAACGCCCGAAGCATATACACGCCGCCTCAAACAACACGGTTTCACCGTCGAGCAGATCGTTCACTTTCCTCGTCCAACGCCACTTGGTGAAACCGGCATGGCCGGATGGTTGCGTATCTTCTGCCGCGGAGCTCTCAGCGCATTACCTGACAATCTGCGCGACACAGTCGTCGATGAAACTGGAGCGTTGCTCGCGCCCGCGTTGCGCGACGAAGAAGGCCGATGGACAGCCGACTACGTGAGGCTGCGTTTTATCGCACGAGCTTGAGTGCCGTTCCATTGAATAACTTAGGTTTTGCCCTCTATAAGTCAGGTCTTAACTCCGCATAGGTTCCTAAAATATTTGGTAAATCCCTTGCATTTTCTCGCAAAGGTGTGGCATAGTATCTTCTGCGTAGGAGAACGCCCGATGAACGTCACAATGCAAAATTCGTTGCGCAGGCTGGAAGAGCTCGGTTCGTGCTCGACCGCCGCCCGGGCGTGGTTCTCTTATCTCCCATAGCCCGGTCCCGGCACATCCTGCGCATCCTGTTTGAATTCTGAGATTTTCCCGAGTGGTGGAGAGGACAGTTACATCGCCTCGAAAACGCAACGCTGTCTTCGTTTGTTCCCTCGGGGGACTATCGAGTTGAGTTAGCTCTACCATTCTTTTGGCGCCGCGATGGAACATGCGGAGCGCTCGGGATAAGTGCGTCTAACTCGAAGTTAGTAAGTCGTTCGCCGGTGGTGAAAGAGGAGAGTTACTTCCTGCCACGAAGTGCGGGACAAAGGAACCCCGCGAGAGTCGGCTTTTTGATCCATGACATCGTCATGGAGAGAGAATTCGAGTTCTGCAACGAAACTCTTTTCGCTCGTTCCCCGGCTCGAACCTGAACCGACGAGGTTCTCGTCTAAAACCTGAAAAACAACCGGTGGTGTAGGAGACGGTTACTTCGCCTGGTAAGCCGGCGACGCAGGTTCGAATCCTGTCTTGGGCGAATAGCTCAAGTCGTCTAGTGGCTCAGGACGCCGTATGTTCCGTTTCCGTTTGTTCCCCGGTTTTAGCTTCAACCAACGAGAATTTCGTTCAAAACCAGAAAAAGACCGGTGGTGTAGGTCGCGGATACTTCTTTGACCAAGCGGAGATGCAGGTTCGAGTCCTGCTCCGGGCGTGAGTCCGGGTAGCTGAAATGGCAAAGCACCGAAAAAGCCCGCTGCCGTTTGTTCCCCGGTCATTAACCTCCGGCAACGCCGGATTAGAAATGAACTGCCATGAGCAAATTGAAGATCAGGAACGGAACGCCTGTCGGTAACAAGCACCTGTGCATGCGTTGCAGTTGGGGACAATGCATTATAGGCTACCGCGAATCGGATCGGCTGGTGATTTGCAATAAGACAAATCCCGACATGGTGCTTCCGTTCGCAGTGCTTGAGTGCACCAGCTTTGAAGACAAGCACCGCCCGGACTGGAACCAGATGCAGAAGCTGGCGATCAGGGTCGGTTCAGTTCGCGTCTCGAAGAGAACAGCTGGATTCAACACAGCGCTTGAATCTCGCCCGATCCTCAGGCCCAAGGTGGATGAAAGCGAGGATGGCGAGGAAGACGAGGCAGCCTTTGCGGGCTGAGCTCCACCCATAACCGGAACGAACTGCCGGTGGCGCAGGGCACGGATACTTCTGGCGCGTGCAGGTTCGACTCCTGCCGCAGATTAATTCTGCGATGCGTTCCGCGTCCGATTTTTCCCCGGCATCAACATATCCTTGGTTCTCTCATGAAAGGAGGCGCACAATGCGCTTGAACATTCTGAAGCTTCACAGGCCGCGCACCCACGAGGGAGCACGCGCTCGCGTCATCACGCCCGAGCAGGCTCTCCGGCGTTCCGTCCTCTCCTGCATGTTGTGGGAGGGCGAGTTCTACGAGGACGGAGTGCAGATCGCCGGCCGCATTCAGGAGCTGGTGCCGCAGGTGGCCTCAGAAAAGGTGGCCGCGCTGGCCGTCGAGGCCCGCGAGCGGATGAAGCTGCGCCATGCGCCGCTGTTGCTGGTGCGCGAAATGGCGCGCCACGCCTCGCACCGCGGCCTCGTGGCCGAGACTCTGGCCCGCGTCATCCAGCGTGCCGACGAGCTGAGCGAGTTTGTGGCCATCTACTGGGCACAGGGGCGCCAGCCGCTTTCGGCGCAGGTCAAGAAGGGGCTCGCCGCCGCATTCGGCAAGTTCGACGAGTACGCGCTGGCCAAGTACGATCGCGCCGGAGCTGTTCGTCTGCGCGACGTGCTATTCCTCTGTCACGCGCGTCCCGTCGATCAGGCGCAGGCTGCGCTGTGGAAGCGTCTCGTCTCGAACGAGCTGCTGACACCCGATACCTGGGAGGTTGCACTCTCGGCTGCCGGACGCGGCGAAGGGGCCAACAAGCGCGCTGTGTGGGAGCGGTTGCTCGCCGAGCGCAAGCTGGGAGCTCTGGCGCTGTTGCGCAACCTGCGCAATCTGCACCAGGCCGGCGTGAGCGAGGAGATGGTGCTCACCGCGCTGGCTGCCGTGAAGACGGATCGCGTACTTCCCTTCCGTTTCCTGGCTGCAGCACGCAGTGCCCCGCAGTGGGAGGATGCGCTGGAGACTGCGATGTTCCGCGCACTGGCAGGCCGCGCAGGTTCGCTCGCCGGGCACACGGTGCTGCTGGTCGACGTCTCCGGCTCGATGGAGGCGCCGCTCTCGCGCCGTTCCGAAATGCGCCGCACCGACGCTGCCTACGGCCTCGCCATCCGGTTGCGTGAGATTGCCGAGAAGGTAACGATCTACACCTTCTCCGATCATGCGCAGCTGGTGCCCTCGCGCCGTGGAATGGCGCTGCGCGACGCGCTCGACAAGAGCCAGCCGCACTCGGGAACGATGCTCGGCGCCGCTCTCAAGCACGTCGAGAGCGAGTCCCGCGGTTTCGACCGGCTGATCGTCATCACTGACGAGCAGTCGCATGACAATGTTCCCGCGCCGCGCGGCAAGGGCTACGTGATCAACGTGGCCTCGAACCGCAACGGAGTTGGCTACGGCGCGTGGGCGCACGTCGACGGCTGGAGCGAGGCAGTGGTTGAGTACATCGCCGAGCTCGAAACGAGCGACGGAAAGCCGCGGAAGTAAGCCCGCGAAACGCGGAACAATCATCCATAAACAAACGGGGAGCAGACCAGCGGTCCGCTCCCCACTTTTCTTATCGCAGCTTTATTCCACTTCCAGCAACTTGGTGCGGAAGAGCAGCCCTGCCAGCAATCCGCCGATACTGGGGAACACGAGGAACAGCCAAACCTGTTTCAGCGCTGTGCCGCCAACGATCAGCGCCGGTCCAAGGCTACGCGCCGGGTTCACGCTCACACCAGTAATGTGAATGCCGAAGATGTGGATGGCTACCAGCGTAATGCCGATCGCGAGTCCCGCGAATCCTCCCGGCGCACTTTTCTGCGTCGATCCGAGAATCACGATTACGAAAATCAGCGTCGCTACTACTTCAAAGAGAATCGCCGCGCCGATTCCGTATTCGCCCTGATAGCCGGGTCCCCAGCCATCCTGACCCAGGCCATTCACGGCGATGTTATAGCCGGCCGTTCCGGCCGCAATGATCGACAGAACAAACGCTGCCGCAATTGCGCCGATAAACTGCCCAACCCAATAGCCGAACATGTCTTTCAATGTCATGCGGCCTGCAGTGAAAACACCCAGGCTGACCGCAGGATTGATGTGACACCCCGAGATGGGACCGATGCCATACGCTGCCCCGATAAGCGATAGCCCAAATGCGAAAGCAATGCCGAGAATGCCGACTTTATCGCCGGCGATCACGGCCGTTCCGCAACCAATCAGCACCAGAATGAATGTGCCTACAAGTTCCGCCAGGTATTTTTTCATCGTTCCTCCTACGTTCACTTACAGAATTGACAGGCCCGCACCGCCATCGACGCCGCGCAAAGATCGCAACGTGAACGGCCAAAACGATCATCCGGAAGAGAATGGGGTTCCAACGCGACGATCGAGCATCTTGCGCACATTTCGCGCGCTGGCAGTCTTGCAGACCGGTTCGGGCGAAGTCAAGAGAAAAGCTGCCATATAGTGAGCAATGCTGCGCAGCGATCGCATTCATCTCAGCCATTTCGATCATGAAAAACTCGTGGGCGTCCATCGCATCTTGATGCGGCCTGCAGGCGCGCGCTGTGCTAACGTTCAAGCGTGAGCGCTGGCGCGGCAGGCAAAACCAAGACTCAGGATCCACAGCCGCGCCTTTTGCCCGGACTGGCCACAAAAGACGGGCTCATCCGTCACCCCTTCGATCTGGAATTTGGCACTCGCACCAGTGGGCTGGTCGCGGGTCGGTATCTCGGCTCAGGGCACCGGCACGACCGTCACATTACGGCCTACTATGCCGTTGCGCCTTCGGTGTTTCATGCCATCATCGTGCACTGGCGGCGCTGCCGGCCCATCGCGCCGCTGGACGAATACACCTTCATCGATTTTGGCGCGGGCATGGGGCGCGCCGTGCTTCTCGCCGCCGAATACCGCTTCCGCGCCGCGATAGGGGTTGAACTTCATCCCACACTTGCGCGCATCGGGCGCAAGAACATGGCCCTGTGGCGCGAGGCTGGGCGTGCGGTGGCTCCCATGCGCATGATTTGCCGCGATGCTACCGAGTTTCCCTTGCCCGCCGGGCATTGCGTCGCGTTCCTTTTCAACCCGTTCGGAGCGCCCGTGTTGCGCCGTTTGCTGCGTCGCTGGAGCGAGGCTCTTGCCCAGCGCTCGGGCCAACTGGATATTCTGTATGTCAACAACGAGCAGGAATGTGTATTGCGGCGCGAGGCGAACCTCGAGCGGCTCTTTCACGGTCAGGTGAGACGATCGCACGCCGATGTCGTCGCCGACCGGCGAATTCTGCGAAGCCAACCGGGCCGCGAATACGCCGCAACCACTTGGGAAGACTGCTCGATCTACCGGTGGAAGAACGGGGAGTAGGGAGTAGCCAATAGGGAATAGAAGACGCATCACTATTCCTTTTGGCTTTCCCCTGGTGCTTGATATGAGCGACCCTCATCTGGTGCTGGGCATTGGCGAGTTGCTCTGGGACGTGCTGCCTGACGGCATGCGGCTCGGGGGTGCGCCTGCCAACTTTGCCGTGATGGCCGGCCGCCTGGGAAATCGCGCGGCCATTCTAAGCAGGCTGGGCCGTGACGATTTGGGCCGCCAGGCCATCGACCGGCTCGCTCCCATGCCCATTGAGACAAGCTATTTGCAGATCGACCCGGCGCATGAGACCGGCCGTGTGACGGTCAGTCTTTCCTCGGGCGAGCCACACTACACCATTCACCAACCCGCAGCCTGGGATTTTCTGCATCCTTCGGACGAGTGGGTTCAATTGGTCGAAAGAGCAGACGCAATCTACTTCGGTTCACTGGCGCAGCGTCAGGACGAGTCGCGCAGGACCATTCAGACGCTGGCAGCCGAGTGCTCCTCCGATTGCATCCGCATCTTCGACGTAAATCTGCGCGAGCCTTACTACTCATCCGAAGTGCTGGAGGAGTCGTTGGAACTGGCCAGCGTACTCAAGATGAACGAAAACGAAGTGCGGGTTGTGCTGGAACTCCTCGACCTGTCGCTCGAAGGCGAACCTGCCGACGCTTCTCGCTCGCCCTCGGAACAGCCCCGGCCCGCATCCGATTTTCTGCGCACCGCTGCTGAGCGCCTGATGGGCGAGTTCCCTGCCCTCGAGCTTGTGGCCATCACCCGGGGCAGCCGCGGCAGCCTGCTGGTTGCACGCGACGAGTGGAACGAGCACCCGGGATTCCCTGTGAAAGTAGCAGACGCTATCGGGGCCGGGGATGCGTTTACCGCAGCGCTGGCCCACTATCTGCTGCGCGGCGCGAACCTTGCGACGCTGAACGAGGCGGGAAATCGCTGGGGCAGCTGGATGGCCTCACAGGCGGGCGCGATGCCGGCACTGCCCGATGGGGTGCGCCAGGTGATTGCAGAGGAGATTGAGCGAACGGCTTGAGACGGCTCGGAGTCTCGGCTCTCAAGTTCAAGCGGTTTTGAGTAAGCGTTTTCCAGATTGTCAATTTCCACACCCTCGCAGTACGATGGCTGGGTCATGAACAAGCCATTCGCAGCCGTTGCCTTTCTCGCCGCCCTTGTGTCGTCTATCGGCCTGGCCGCACAACAGCCCTCGCTCGACATCCACGTAGACCATCCCACGGCGAAGGTCAGTCCCACCCTGTATGGGCTGATGACCGAGGAGATCAACTACAGCTACGACGGCGGTATCTACCCCGAGCTGGTGCGCGACCGAACGATCGGCCGTAGCTGGGATGCGCTCAACTACTGGCCCATCGTCTTGCGCGGCGACTCCAGTGCGAATGTCTCCATCGACGAGACCAGCGGGCCCAGCGCCGCCTTGCCGCGCAGCCTTCGTGTCACCGTGTCGAAGGCATCCGCAACGTCGCCCGCCGGAATTGAAAACGCCGGCTACTGGGGCATCGCAGTGCGTCCGCACACAACCTACACCGGTTCACTTTATGCGATGACCGACACACCCGGCCTTGCGGTCTCAGTCAGTCTGCAAAACGATGCGACAGGCATCGTTGCCGCGTCGGCAACAGTGAAAGCGATCGCCAAGGACTGGAAGCAATACACCTTCACCCTTACGACCGGCGACGTTCCTGTCTCCTCGAACAACCACCTGATCCTGACCATCGCGCAGCCGGCCACGGTCTGGTTCGACCTGGTCTCGCTCTTTCCACCCGCCTATCACGGTCGCCCTGGCGGCAACCGCGCGGACATCATGAACCTGCTCGCTGCCATGCACCCGCATTTCTTGCGCCTGCCCGGCGGCAATTACCTGGAGGGCGATCACGTCGCAGACCGCTTCGACTGGAAAAAGACCATTGGACCCTGGGTCGACCGGCCAACGCACCCGAGCCCGTGGCGCTATCGCTCGTCCGACGGCATGGGCCTGCTCGAGTTTCTTGAGTGGTGCGAGGATCTGAAGATGGAACCGGTGCTGGCGGTCTACGCCGGCTACTCACTGGCGCAGGATCACGTCGATCCCGGCCCGGCGCTTGAGCCCTACGTGCAGGACGCATTGGACGAGATTGAGTTCGTGACTGGTGGTCCGGATACGAAGTGGGGCGCAGAGCGAGCCAAGGATGGCCACGCAGCTCCCTTCCCGCTCCACTACATCGAGGTCGGCAACGAAGACCAGTTCGACCGCTCGCACAGCTACGACGGCCGCTTCAAGCAGTTCTACGACGCCATCAAGCAGCGCTATCCCAATCTGCAACTCATCGCCACCACGCCGGTCAAGAGCGTGCAGCCCGACGTGCTCGACGAACACTTTTACATGTCGGCGCAGCAGTCATTCGGCGAAGCACACCACTATGACGCTGCCGACCGCAAGGGACCGAAGATTTTTGTGGGCGAGTGGGCCACGCGCGAGGGCGACCCCACGCCGAACCTTGAAGCTGCACTCGCCGACGCGGCATGGCTTACCGGCCTCGAGCGCAATAGCGATCTGATCATCATGGCCAGCTACGCGCCGCTATTCGTGAATGTGAATCCGGGCGGAGAGCAATGGGCCACGGATCTCATCGGCTACGACGCACTCACCAGCTACGGATCGCCGAGCTACTGGACGCAGGAGATGTTCTCGACGCATCTGGGAACCGAAGTGGTTGACTGCGCGCTCGACAACGCTCCGCCGCGCGTGTACGCATCGGTGACTCGCGACGATGCCCGCAAGAAGCTCTTCGTCAAGGTAGTGAACGCAACATCCACGGCGCAGCCGGTGACGCTTGCATTGAGCGGCGTGAGCAAGGTTGCGCCGCAGGCCACGCTGACCACGATGAGCGCCAAGACACCCAACGCAACCAACAGCATCACCCATCCCGACGAGGTCAAGCCCATGACGCGGACAATACCCGTAGCTGGGCCGAAGTTTACGCAGACCTTCGCACCGTATTCAGTGAACGTACTGGAGTTGAGCTACGATCGATTGACAAGCGTTAACTGATAGTTTACAGTTTACGGGTGATTAAGAGCTTTCGGCACCTGGGGCTTGAGAAATTCTTCAAGACCGGCAGCAAAGCCGGAATTCAACCTCATCATGCCGTGAGATTGCGGCGATTACTGACCGCACTTGATGCCGCGAAAAGCGCAGCCGACCTTTCAAAACCAGCCTCCTATGGTCTCCATCGGCTGAAGGGCGCGGAAAAGCATTGGTCGGTTTGGGTCGACGCCAATTATCGGCTGACATTCGATTTTGAGGGGACCGACGCGATCTTGGTCGACTATCGCGACTATCACTGAGGCGGCAAATGGCCGTCGGAGGGAGAAACAATGCCCAGCGAGATGTATAACCCGGCGCACCCCGGCCTTGTCTTGCGAGATTATCTGGAGGGCCACAATGTCACGCACGTTGCGAAGCACATCGGCGTGTCACGCGTGACGCTCTCCAAGATTCTGAACGGCCACACCGGCATCACCGCTGATATGTCGCTTCGCCTGTCGGCCGCCCTGGGAACCAATCCCAGCTTCTGGCTCGACATGCAGAGTAATTACGATATGTGGCAGGCCAGGAAGAAGAAGCGTCCTCGCATCCATCCCTTGAAAATTGCCGCATAGCCTGCAACTGAGTCGTCCGCGGTTCCTGCCGGCGTTTCGCTTGGAGCATTCTTGCATATTCTGTAGTCTTCCGTGCCCCATCCTTTCGCTTGATTTTGGGCGAAAGGGTGGGATGGCACGAAGTCCACAGGTACAAATTCATGCGGTCAAAGACCTGGGCCCGCGGTTCCTGCCGGCGTTTCGCTCTATTCCGGAGATGTCCTTTTCTCGCCGGGCACACACACGTCCCCACGAGTCAAAGTTCAGAAGTTAAATTGTTTCCAATTGTAACCCTTGTGGTATATAACTTTCTGGCGCGCCGGTTGAGGGCCAAAAGGCCACTCCAAAACCCGGCGGAACGCAGTTCTTCCCGATCAGGAGCCCACATCCATGACTCGTATCGCCCTCGCCGCTCTTGCTGCGCTTTCCTTCTTGCCCCTTGCTTCCCATGCCGCGGAT
This sequence comes from uncultured Acidobacteriaceae bacterium, assembly GCA_963834565.1. Classification (GTDB taxonomy): domain Bacteria; phylum Acidobacteriota; class Terriglobia; order Terriglobales; family Acidobacteriaceae; genus Telmatobacter. The sequence continues at coordinate 667,654 of CAWICF010000002.1, forward strand.
GACGCCAAGCCAACCCCGCCCAAAACCTGGGTCGACAAGGATACCGGCCATCGCGTCTGGCGCCTGAGCGACCAGCCCAACTCCGGCGGCTTCTACTTCAACGTGAATGCCTACACGCCCGACCTGAAGACGATGATCTACACGGCGCCCGACGGCATCCATGGGCTCAACATGGAGACGATGAAGTCTCGGCTCATCGTTCCCAACCCGCCGCGACCGGCAAACGCACCTCCTGGGCCCGGCGGTTTCTTCCGCTACGGGGTACACGCTTTAGTTGCGGGATTCAAGACCAATAGCGTCTTCTACACGCAGACCGACCCCGCCACCAATGTCACGTCGGTCTACAAGGCCGACGTCTACACCGGCCAGATCCGCAAGCTCGTCGATCTGCCTGCCCGTCATGGCATCGTCTGCATCAACGCCGATGAAACCCTCGCCGCCGGCACTTTTGACGAGAGCGACCAGCCCAATCAGGAATACGGGCAAAACTCACCGCCGCGCCCGCAAGCGCCCGCCGGCAGCAGCGATAATCGTGTCGCGAGCGAGGCCCAGGGCCCCCACTACCAGCCGCTCGACAAGGGCCAGATGATGGAGCGCCGTCTCGCCGCCCGCCTGCCCCTCCAGCTCTTCACCATCCGTCTTGAGCCTGGCCCCAACGGCGAGAAGCCCGGTGACATCAAGGTCCTGCTGCACTCAACCGACTGGATCAACCACCTGCTGTTTTCGCCCACCGATCCCGAGCTCCTGATGTACTGCCACGAAGGCCCTTGGCAAAAGGTCGACCGCATCTGGATGATCCACACCGACGGCACGCACAACACGATGATCCACAAACGCACGATGGCGATGGAGATCGCCGGCCACGAGTTCTGGGGTCTCGACGGCGAAACCATCTGGTACGACTGGCAGTTTCCCAAAGGCGAAGACTTTTTTCTGGCCGGCTACAACCTCAAGTCCGGGCGGCGAACGGCATATCACCTGCAGCGCGACGAGTGGGGCATCCATTTCAACCTGACGAAGGATCTCGATCTCTTCTGCGACGATGGCGGCGATCCCGGCCAGGTGGCCCGCTCCAAAAATGGCGAGTGGATCGAGCTGCTTCATCCAGAAATGCTGAAAGTGAGCGACGGTGCGCTCAACGATCCCGGTTTCTGGCAGCCCGGTGTCTTCCACTCCGAACATCTCGTCAACATGTCGCACCACAATTACCGCGAAGAGCCAAACGTGCGCTTCTCACCCGACAAGAAGCTGGTCATCTTCACGAGCAATATGTTCGGCCCCAGTTACGTGTTCGGAGCCGAAGTGGCCAAGGCTGATCCGTCCGCAACAGACGTCCAATCCACTCCCGACCTGGCGCGGCAATTCAACCCGGTGGAACCGGTACCAACGCACGTGCCATAGATGTAGTGCCGCCAGAAACGCGAAACGCCACTGATGAACCGCTTCTTCTCCACTATTTTGCTGACCGGCGCAATTGCTGCGTATGGGCAGACCTTTGATTGCGGAAAAACGTCACCAGGCGCGACCGAGCTTGGCGCCTCGTCGATTTACTCGCAGTTGACGCCGGGCTTTGATCTGAATTCGACGCCCCATGTCGACGAGCGATCCTGCTCAAGCGACAAGCCTTTCTTCTTTTCTGTCGCATTGCCTGAAGGCAGCTATCGCGTCACGGTCGTCCTGGGCGGCGACCAGCCATCCACTACGACTGTCTGGGCCGAGGCGCGACGCCTGATGCTGGAAAAAATCGCGGTCAAGACGGGCGGCTCAGTCAAACGCCAATTCGACGTCAATGTCCGCGTCCCGCAAATTGCCGGAGATCCCAGCCACGTCGTTCGTCTCAAGCCGCGCGAAGTGGGCAACCTCGATTGGGATTCAAAGCTCACGCTCGAATTCAACGGCGACCACCCCAGCTTCCGCTCGATTCGCATCGCGCCCATCAAGGAAACGACAATCTATCTTGCCGGTGACTCCACGGTCGTCGACCAGGATGTCGAGCCATGGGCTGCATGGGGACAGATGCTTCCGCGTTTCTTTCGGCCCGGCGTGGTCGTCGCCAATCATGCCGAATCCGGCGAGACCATTCGCAGCTTTGTCACGGAACAGCGATTCGCCAAGGTGATGTCGCTCATCCAGCCTGGCGACTACCTCTTCATTCAATTTGCCCATAACGACCAGAAGCCGGCCGGAGTCCCGCTCGACGACTACAAAAAACTCCTCGCCGACTATATCGCACAGACACGCGCCAAGGGCGCCACTCCGGTGCTCGTTACCAGCATGAATCGCCGGACCTTCGATGCGAACGGCAGAATCACAGATTCACTAGCGGGCTATCCCGATGCCATGCGTCTGGTGGCTGCCGAACAACACGTCGCACTGATCGACCTGAATGCAATGAGCAAGACCCTCTTCGAGGCAATGGGTCCAGAGGGCTCAATGAAAGCCTTCATGCATTTCGCCGCCAACAGTTTCCCCAATCAGACTGAAGCCATCAGCGACGACACACACTTTAATGATTACGGCGCGTACGAACTGGCGCGCTGCGTCGTGCGCGAGATTCGCGAGGCAAAGCTCCCACTCAGGAAATACCTGGCAAAGGGCGTCCCAGACTTCAATCCCGCTGAGCCCGATCCGCAAGCCACTTTTCACCTGCCGCCAACGCCCATTCCGCCCAAAACGCGCGACGTGACGGTCATTCCGCAGACCTGATCCTGAAACGCCGGCACCGCAAAAGGCGGGTATCGTCTGGCGCGACTCTACGGGTAAAGCTTCGCCGGAACGATCTCCGGCTCTGTCTCGCCAGCCTGCGCCATCAGCTCTTTCAATTGTTCGCGTAATCCATCAGCAATCTCGCGGTACTCCATTCTCCCTGCGAGATTTACGAGTTCGTGCGGATCGTTGCGCTGATCGTAGAGCTGATACTCGTGATAGTCCGCGCTCGCCGGCTCTTTTGTCGCGCCGCTCGGGTCAGCGATGCAGTATGTCCAGTCCTTTGTTCGAATCGCGCGGCCCGTCATCGATTCGCTGATCTGGATGAACTGTCGATTCGGCCAGTCTGCACGCGCCTTTGCGTCGCGCAGCAAGGGCAGAAAGCTGCGTCCTTTCATGGATGTGGGCACGGTTACTCCCGCCGCCTCCAGCAAAGTCGGCGCCATATCGATCATGCCGACCATCTCCTGAATCTGCCGCGCGGTATCAAATCCCGGCCCCTCGACAAGCAGCGGTACGCGCAGGCTGCTGTTATGAGTGCTGCGCTTGTACTCCTGGTTACGCGTCATGAAGTGGCATCCATGATCGCTCATGAAGACGAAGATCGTGTTCGAGGCCAGGCCCTCTTCGTCGAGAATCTTGCGTACCCGGCCGACTGAAGCATCGATGCTCTCGCAGCAGCCGTAGTAGTCCGGTAGTTGCTTGTGCCAGTCGCCGGGAAAGGTGCGCAAATCCACCGGCGCAAATCCATCGATGAATCGTTCGGCCGATCCTTTGGGTCCGACCATTCGTCCCATATCGTTCTGCTGGTGAGGCTCGAGCTGCGAGATCATCAGCAGGAACGGCTTTTCCCGTTTTTGTCGAAGGAATCTCTCGGCACGATCGGTGATGAAGTCAACGCGATATTGGTCTTTAAACGTGATCGGATTTCCATCGCGATCCCAGATTGTCCCCGCATAGGGATGGCTCGAGTGTTCCAGCGCATTCGCAGCCTCCCAGAAATCATCGAAACCGCCGCGATGCTCCGGTTTCACAGCGCCGGGCCCTCCGCCCTCGGCCTCAGTCCCCGGCGCCATATGCCATTTGCCGATGTAATTCGCCGTATACCCGGCTTTGCGTAGCTCCGTCGCGAGTGTCGGCAGATCCTGCCTGAGGCCAAGCCCGTTGTGCCACACGCCTGTCTCCGTCGCGTAGCGTCCGGTAATTAAAACCGAGCGCGACGGTGCGCAGACCGGTTGATTCGTTACTGCATGCGTGAAGTTTGTTCCGCTTGACGCAAGGGCATCGAGGTTTGGCGTATGCGTTGAGCTGTTCAGGCCATTGGCGCCCACAAAGTCCCAGCGGAACTGGTCGGAGTGGTAGATAACGATATTCGGCTTTTGCGCTGGCGCCGCATCGCCGCCCGGCGCGCCGGCAGAGTGCAGCGATTTTGGTACGCCGGCCTGTGCGGCGGCCGCGGCGGTGCCCAGCAGAAACTTGCGCCGATTGACTTTGTTCATTAGCCCGTCCCGCCTCCTCACTGTATACGGCATGAACCGAATTTGAGGCAAAGCAGCGTCTCGGGTACATTAGGTTCATCGTGATTATCGATCTGGCCCGACGCGCGCACGACCATAACTGGGAGATGGATCCCATTACGCGCTCCCTGCTCGACACCGATTTCTACAAGCTGCTCATGCTCCAGTTCATCTGGAAGAACTTCCCCACCACGCGCGCCACGTTCAGCCTGATCAATCGATCGACTTCCGTGCGGCTTGGCGACATTGTGCACATCGAGCAATTGCGCGAGCACCTCGAGGCCGCACGCAAGCTGCGTTTCCGAAAATCTGAGCTGGTCTGGCTGGCAGGCAACACTTTCTACGGCAAGCGCGGCATCTTTGAGCCTGCGTTCCTCAATTGGCTGGAACACGAGTTCCAGCTCTCTGATTACGAACTGACAGTGAAAGACGGGCAGATTGACCTTCGCTTCGAGGGGCTCTGGTCCGGCACATCGATGTGGGAAATCTACGCGCTGGCGCAAATCGGCGAGTTGAAGACGCGCGCTGGTCTGAAACAGCTGAGTGAACTGGAACTCGACATTCTTTACGCACGCGCCAAGACGAGGCTCTGGGAAAAGATGGAGCGGCTGCGCGGCGTCCCGAATCTGAGTATCAGCGACTTCGGCACGCGACGGCGGCATAGTTTTCTCTGGCATGAGTACGTGGTCAACGTGGTGCGCGACACAATCGGCGAAGGATTCACCGGCACGTCGAATGCCTACCTCGCCTACAAGCATGATTTCGAGGCAATCGGCACCAACGGTCACGAACTGCCCATGGCCATGGCGGCGCTGGCACCGGACGACCGCGAGCTGTGCTGTTCGCAGTACAAGCTGCTTGAGCTGTGGCAGCAAAGCTACCAGGGAGAGCTGCTGATTCTGCTGCCGGACACATTCGGCACCACGCAGTTTTTGCGCGGCGCACCGGATTGGGTAGCCAACTGGACCGGACAGCGCATCGACAGCAAGGATGCGTATGTTGCAGGCGACGAATACATCGCATGGCTCGAGCGGCACGGGCGCGATCCACGGCAAAAGCGTCTCATTGCCTCCGATGCGCTCGATGTCGAGCAGATTCTCGGCCTCCACGCCTACTTTGCCGGCAGGATTCTCAACGGTGCCACGGCTGACGACTTTCGCTCATCGAATGATTTCCTCGATCCTGCTCGATGGGTCCCCGAAAGCCGCATCCGCTTCAGCGCCGGCTGGGGAACGCTGCTCACCAACGACTTTCGCAACTGCAATCCGCAGGGTGATGACGGCTTCAACCCGGTCAGCCTGGTTTGCAAGCTGAGTGAGGTAAATGGCAGACCTGCCGTCAAGCTTTCCGATAACTATTCGAAAGCGATGGGCGATCCGAGCGAAGCAGAACGCTACCGCCGTGTCTTCGGCCTTGCGGGCATCGCCGACATCCCGGTTCTCACTTGAACATTTTGCCGGCGGGTTTGTATGCGAGCCAGCTTAGGCGGGAGCTGGCCGCGCGCAATCGCACTTACGCGCGCGGGCACGCTCACGTTGAGAGCTACGGAAGTTCTCCGGTAATTGTCTATGAGCCGGAACAAAACCGGCACGGTAATTTCTTTGATCCCGCATTCGCTGCGATCACCGAAAATTCAGAATGGATGCGGCGATTCGACAAGGTCCACGCGCAGGCCGCGCGTTCGCTGCCGAAACCGCAACTCGATCCCAGCCGCCGCTGGCGCGAGCTCGACTCGTCGATGAGCTCCGATGCGCTGCTGATGAACATTTTCTGTGCCCCGGAAGTCGTCGAATCGCCGTCTGTTCGTGATGCCCTTTGCCTTGATGACGATGCGGCGCCGGTTTTCGGCTGGAAGGCGCGTGTGCCGCTCGCCAATGGCCGGTTCGACCGGACCGAAGTGGATATGCGCCTCGGCTCGTTACTGGTTGAGGCCAAGCTGACCGAAGTTGGATTTCAGACGCGGGCCGCGCCGATTGTTGAGGCTTATCGCGACTTCGACGAAGTAATCGACTGCGAGCGGCTGCCACGTGCGGAGATCTCGACAACGCGATGGCTGCGCGCGAGCGAATTTCCCGAGAACGATTCACAGGAATATGAGAGCGTCGTTGGCGATCCAGAGAGCATTTCTACCGTCGATCCGGTTTTCCGACAACCGGGCGAGCCGGGATATGCGAGTTATCAACTCATCCGCGGCGTTCTGGCTGCACACGCGACAGGCTGCGGCTTTTGCGTGTTGCACGATGAGCGCCGGCCGGACTTACGCGAGGAGTGGTTCAGCGTGATGGCCGCCGTCAAGAGCGCTGAGCTGCGCGTGCGCATGAAAGTGATGACATGGCAGGAGCTGACAGCGCTGCTGCCCGCCGAACTGCAGGAGTTTCTAGATGTGAAATACGGCATTGTGCCGCCAGGGCAGGCTCCTTCGGCAATCGAGGGCCTCGCGTCTGTCGACGACGAATTTTAGACGCCCAGAATCTTCCTGTTGCGCTCTGTATCGGCTCCCGCGCCTGCAAAGTCGTCAAAGGCGCGATCCGTCACGCGAATGATGTGATCGCGGACAAACACAGCGCCCTCAGCCGCACCGTCTTCAGGATGCTTGATGCAACACTCCCACTCGACGACCGCCCAGCCCGGGTAGTCGTACTGCGCCATTTTGCTGAAGACCTGCGTAAAGTCGATCTGGCCGTCGCCAAGCGAGCGGAAGCGCCCCGGCCGGTCGATCCAATCGAGATATCCGCCGTAGACTCCCGCGCGTCCACTCGGTCGAAACTCCGCATCCTTTACGTGAAATGCGCGCACGCGCTCGTGATAGAGATCGAGAAACGCAAGGTAGTCGAGTTGCTGCAGGACCATGTGGCTCGGGTCATACAGGATGTTGGCGCGCTTGTGATCGCCCACGGCCGTCAGAAATCGCTCGAAGGTTGCGCCGTCGTGCAGGTCTTCGCCGGGATGCAATTCAAAACAAGCGTCCACTCCCGCCTCGTCGAACGCATTCAGAATCGGCAGCCATCTTCTTCCCAGTTCGCTGAACGCCTCGTCGATCAATCCTGCCGGCCGCTGCGGAAAGGGATAAAAAAACGGCCACGCCAACGCTCCTGAAAACGTGGCATGCGCCTGCAAGCCCAGCCTGCGGCTTGCTTGGGCTGCCCAACGCAGTTGCTGCGCTGCCCACTCCGACTTTGCCTTTGCGTCTCCCGCCAGTTCCGCCGGCGCAAAATCATCGAGTTGCGCGTTGTAGGCCGAGTGCGCCGCGACAAGATGCCCTTGCAGATGCGTCGAAAGCTCGGTGATTCTGACGCCTGCGCCCGCCGCAATTCCCAGCACTTCTTCGCAGTAAGACTTGCTTTCTGCCGCGCGCTGCAAGTCGAAAAGCCGCTTGTCCCACGTGGGAATCTGGATGCCGGCGTAACCCAATCCCGCGGCCCACCCTGCCATGCCTTCCAGCGTGTTGTAGGGCGCCTGATCGCCGGCAAACTGCGCCAGAAAAATTCCCGGCCCTTTGATGGTTTTCATCGTTCGTGCTCCTCGCGCAAAGACCGCCTAGAACTCGATCCAGCTCTCTCGCCGATTGCTCTCAATCACGCGGTCAATGAACCTCATGCCGCGCACTCCGGCCTCGATTCCCGGCAATGTATCTGGCAACGGCTTCGCACTCCCCTGCTTCCACGCGAAAAGTGCATCGGCAAATTCGCGATAGAGGATGGCAAATGCTTCGAGATAGCCTTCCGGATGTCCCGGCGGCGTGCGCGTCACCGCCAGCGCGTCACCGCTGAGATAACCCGCGGCAGCGTGATAAATCTCTTCCGGCTTGTCCAGCCACTTGACGATGAGCCGATTCGGATCCTGCTGCCGCCAATCGAGCGATCCGACTTCGCCGTAGATGCGCAGACGCATCTCGTTCATCTCGCCCGCGGCTACCTGCGAACAGGCCAACGTCCCTTCCGCTCCGTTGCTCAGCCGCACAAACGCATTGCAATCGTCGTCGAGCTTGCGATTTAGCACGACGGTGCGCAGCGTGGCATTGATCGCCGTTACCTGCAGGCCGCTCACGTACTCGAGCAAATGGAAGGCATGTGTGCCAATGTCGCCAATGGCGCCGCCCTTGCCGCTGCGCTCAGGATCGGTGCGCCACTCGGCCTGCTTGTGGCCGGTCGTTTCGATGGGCTTGCTCAACCATCCCTGAAAATACTCGACCGCAACCTTGCGGATTCTGCCAAGCTCGCCCGCTGCGCACATAGCGCGTGCCTGGCGAACCATTGAATACCCCGCGTACGTGTGCGTCAATCCGTAAGGAAGGCCGGTTTTCGCGATTGCCTCTGCGAGCTGCACCGCCTGATCGAAGGTGGCTGTCGCAGGTTTGTCGCTCATCACTGGAATTCCCGCCTCCAGCGCCGCCTGCGCGACCGGCAGATGCAAATGGTTTGGCGTAACGATGGCGACAAAATCGATCCCATCAGCTCGCTTACGCTCGGCAGCGATCATCTCCCTGTAGTCGGAATAGGCCCGCTCCGGATCGATGCGATACGATCCGGCTGCAGCGCGTGAGCGCTCAGCCGACTGCGAAAACGCCCCGGCAACCAGCTCAATCTTTCCATCCAGCTCCGCCGCGATGCGATGCACCGGGCCAATGAATGCTCCCGGCCCTCCACCGACCATACCCATACGAAGCTTGCGCGCTTCCGTCATCGCTTCCTTGTTCCCTTGGTCCCTCGTTCCCTGCATTTCAACAGTTCACGCCGCTGGCCAGGTAGCCGCCGTCCACTGCAATCACCTCGCCCGTGACAAAGGCCGCAGCTTCCGACGCGAGGAAGATCGCCGGCCCGATGATCTCTTTAGGATCGCCAAAGCGATGCATCGGCGTGCGCATCAGTATCTCTTCGCCGCGCGGTGTGCCAATCACAAGCGGCTTGCTCATATCGCTGGGAAAGACACCCGGTGCAATGGCATTCACATTCACGCCGGTCTGCGCCAGTTCCACTGCCAGCGTCTTGGTCAGCGAGGCCACGGCGCTCTTGCTTGCCGCGTAGGGCGCAACACGATAAAAACCGCGGAACGCCGTGACCGATGCGATGTTGATGATCCGTCCATAGCCGGCCTTGGCCATGGTTCGGCCAAAGATCTGGCAGGCACGCATCGTTCCCGTCAGGTTGGTTTCAATAATCTTCGACCAGTCGCCTTCATCGAGATCGAGCGTAGCCACTTTTTTCGTCAGCCCGGCCGCATTCACCAGAATGTCCACTTTGCCGAACGCTTCAATGACGGCGTCGTGCAGCCGCTGGATGGAAGCGCGATTGAGAACATCGCTCGTGATGCGTAGTGTCCGCCGTCCCAGCGCTTCAATCTCCGCCGCGATGCTGTCAACCTGTTGCTGCCGCCGCGCGCTTGCGACCACATCTGCGCCCGCCCCGGCAAGTCCCAGTGCAATTTCACGGCCCAGGCCGGTGGTGCCGCCGGCAATCACGGCAACCCGGCCCTTCAAATCAAACAGTTCAACGCCCTTCAAATCTTCCTCCGCTCCACGCACTCTGCTCTCGCACAGCCTCGCCAAACAGACCGCAACGTTTCCGCACAATCTGAGACACACCTAGCCTAAATGATTGGTCACTCCGCAGTCCCCTGCTGCATCGCTCCACGCCAACCGGCCCCGTTGCGCTAAATTATTGGTTGACATGCAATCCATCACAATTCCCGATTCCAATCGCCGTTGGGACTGCCTGAGCCTCGGCGAGGTGATGCTGCGCCTCGATCCCGGCGAAGGGCGCATTCAAACCACGCGTCAATTCCAGGTGTGGGAGGGCGGCGGCGAATACAACGTGGCACGCGGGCTGCGCCGCTGCTTTGGCCTGCGCACCGCCATCGCCACCGCGCTTGCCGACAATCCTGTCGGGCGCCTCGTTGAAGACTTCATTCTCCAGGGTGGGGTAGACGCTTCGCTTCTGCGCTGGGTTCCTTATGACGGCGTAGGCCGAACGGTGCGAAACGGCTTGAATTTTACGGAGCGCGGCTTCGGCGTGCGCGCAGCGGCCGGCTGCTCCGATCGTGGCCACACTGCCATCAGTCAGGTGAAGTCCGGCGATTTTGATTGGCACTCGATCTTCGGCCCGCAAAACGGATCGCGCTGGCTGCACACCGGCGGAATCTTCGCGGCGCTCTCCACCTCGACGGCTGAGGTCACCGTCGAAGCCATGTTCGCCGCCCGCCAATACGCGACACCCATCTCTTACGACCTCAACTTCCGTGATTCGCTCTGGAAATCAATCGGCGGCAAGGCCAAGGCGCGGGAAGTGAACCGGGCCATCGTAAGTAAGGTCGATGTTCTGCTCGGCAACGAGGAAGACTTCTCCGCCATGCTCGGCATCGCCATCAAGGGCGTCAGCGAAGATTTTGCTGAGCTGCCTATCGCCGGCTATGAAGAGATGCTGCGCGAGGTGGCAGCAGCGTATCCAAACCTGAAGCTTGTGGCCAGCACGCTGCGCACCGCGCAAACCGCCAGCCGCAACGCGTGGGGCGCCATCGCCCTCTACGAGGACAAGATCGTCCACGTGCCGCAGCGCGAGATCGACATTCTCGATCGCGTCGGCGGCGGTGACAGCTTCGCTTCAGGCCTCATCTACGGACTGCTGGCCGGCAAAGGCATCGAATGGTCCGTGAAATGCGGCGTAGCCCACGGCGCCCTTGCCATGACCACCCCCGGCGACACCAGCATGGCAACACTCGCTGAAGTTGAGAGATTGATCAAAGGCGGCTCCGCGCGCATCGCGCGCTGACTGGCCGCAAACGAAAAAGGAAACCATGTCTGAAACCACTCAGCAAATCATCGAACGCGTCGGCCTCATCCCGGTGCTGCGCGCCAAAAGCGTCGCGCAGGGCCGCGCCGTTGTCGACGCCATGGTCGCGGGCGGCGTAACTGTAGTCGAAGTCACCATGACGGTGCCGGGAGCGATCGAACTCATCAAAGAGCTCAAGAAGGAATTCGCCGATGAGTTGCTGATCGGCTCCGGCACGGTGACCACAGCCGACCAGGCCCAGGCAACCATCGATGCCGGCGCAGAGTTCGTCGTCAGCCCCAGCCTGCACCCTGATGTGATCGCCACAACTAAGAAGAACAAGAAAATTTCGTGTCCCGGAGCGCTCACGCCGACTGAAGCGATCACGGCATGGAACGCGGGCGCGGACTATGTAAAGATCTTTCCCTGCTCCGCCGTCGGCGGTGCAAGCTACCTTAAATCGCTACTAGCGCCATTCCCGCACCTCAAGATCATCCCCACCGGCGGCGTCACGCTGCAAACTGCCGAGGGCTTCATCAAAGCTGGTGCGCGCGCGCTGGGCGTCGGCTCAGACCTCGTCAACCTCGCCGCCATCGATTCCGGGCATCCCGAAACCATCACGGAAACAGCTCGCGCCTATCTGAAGGTGTTGGCCGATGCGAGGAAATAAGACAGTGACTGCCAATCGTGCCGGCGCAAAGGAGTCATCTCGGTCAAAGACCGTGGACGACTACTTTGCCAGGCTCCCTGAGCCGGCCCGCACGCGCCTTGACGAAATGCGCAAACTGATTTGCTCTGCCGCGCCCAGCGAGGCTGTCGAATGCATCAGTTACTCGATGCCTGCATTCCGTTACAAGGGCGCGCTTGTCTGCTACGCAATGTTCAAAAAGCACTACAGCCTTTTCCCGATGAACGCGCAACTTATCGTCGACCTTGGCGACGAAGTGAGCGCCTATAAAACCTCAAAAGGCACAATCCAGTTTCCGCTCGACACACCACCGCCTAAGGCTCTCGTTAAGAAGATCGTGAAAATGCGCGCCGCTCAGAACCAAAAACCTAAAGAGCGGTAAGCGCCGTCACCACTCCGTGAAACGCGCCCGCGTTATACTTTCTCTTCGCAGCAAATTCCTGCGCAGGCCTTCATGACCGACTCATCCGCCACGCATCCGACTGAAGCTTTCCGGCTCGACGGCCGCCATGCCCTCGTCACCGGCGGCGCAAGCGGTATTGGCGAAGCCACGGTGAAGGAACTCGCCCGCGCGGGCGCCGAAGTCTGGATTGCCGACCTCAATCTGCCCGCTGCCGAATCGCTGGCTGCTTCCATAGGCTCCGCCAAAGCGATTTCTCTCGATGTTACGAGTCCGGAATCGATCGCGAAGGCAGCTACGCAGCTCAGCCGCCTTGAGATCCTTGTAAATAACGCGGGCATCGGCCACGTCGGCTCCATTGAGGCTACCGAGCCCGACGATTTCGATCGTCTCCTGAACGTCAACGTGCGCGGCGTTTATCTCGTCACGCGAGCTTTCTTGCCGCTGCTGCTTGCTTCCGCTCAGCGCGGTGAGCCGGTGGGCGCCATCGTCAATGTCGCCTCGGTCTCCGGTCTCGTCGGAATTAAACAGCGCTTTGCCTACTGCACTACGAAGGGCGCGGTGGTGGCGATGACGCGCCAGTTAGCAGTTGAGTATCCCAAAACCCTTCGCGTCAACGCAGTGTGCCCGGGCACGGTGCAAACTCCGTTTGTCGAGGGCTACCTCGAGAAATTTCACAAGCACAACAAGGAAGAGATGCGGGCAGAACTTCGCGCGCGTCAACCGGTCGGGCGCCTGGGCCAGCCGGAAGAAGTGGCCTCTGCGATTCGCTATCTTGCGTCGAACGAAGCCGCATTCGTAAGCGGTTCGTTGCTGACCATCGACGGCGGCTGGACCGCCGCCTGACTTGCGCGTACTGCGCCGCGCACTCTTTTTCGGAGGTTTGTCATGAAGCTGGTATCGTTTTCCGTCGCGGGCAGCAAGGTTCATCCCGGCGCTTTGATTGAGGAAGCTGCCACGGTTGTCGATTTGACTGCCGGTGGTTATCCCGACACCCTTTCCGCCATCGCCACTGGCTTTACGTCCATCGATACGCCCGGCGCCTATCCGGGGCACAAGCTTGCCTCTGTGCGCCTGCACGCGCCTCTCACCAATCCGCCGCGCATCTTTGCCATCGGCCTCAACTATCGCGACCACGCACGAGAGTCGAAGATGGAGTTACCCGCCGCGCCGGTTGTCTTCTTCAAGATGCAGACTGCCATTATCGGGCCGGGCGAAGCGATCGTCCTGCCCAGAAACTCGAAGGAACCCGACTATGAGGCCGAATTGGCATTTGTCATCGGCCGCGGCGGTTATCGCATTCCCGCATCGCAGTGGCGCGAGCATGTCTACGGCTACACCATCATCAACGACGTGAGCGCGCGCGATGTGCAGCGCTCCACCTCGCAGTGGTCGCTGGCCAAAAGCTTCCCGACATTTTGCCCCATGGGTCCGGCGATCACGCCACTCAACGCGGTTGCCGACCCTCACAAGCTCAATATCTCGCTCGACATTAACGGCGAAGTGTTGCAGAACTCGAACACCAGTGAGCTTGTCTTCACGATTCCCGCGTTGATTGAGTATATTTCTTCAATCACGCCGCTGCTGCCGGGCGACATCGTTTCCACCGGAACACCATCGGGCGTCGGAATGGGACGATCGCCGAAGCGCTGGCTAAAGAGCGGAGACACAGTCACCGTGCACATTGAGGATCTCGGTTCGCTGGCCAATCCAGTCGTGGCTGAAGCGTAGTCGATCGCCGGCCTGCCGCGCGGAGTGCCGGCTCCAGGCTAGAACGAATCGCGGCTTTCGAGGTTCGCCTCAATCTCGGCTTTCGTGCGCCACACGTCGCGCCATTTCTTCTCTGCCACGAGCTGGAGCTGGTCGGTGTGGTGCGGCGATCCCGGCTGCGACGAGTCTCCATATGAGAGCAACACTTTGGCATGGATGACAGGCGCGAACTCCACAGCTAACGTGAAACCGTCACCGTGAATCGGCGTCTTCGTACCATCGGCCATCGGGCCATAGGTGACCACGCGAAAGATCCCCAGGTTCCCGTATCCGCCATTGCCGGGGAAATCGACTCCATTCAGTGCAGGCCCGCGCGGTACCGCGGTGTTGCCGTCGCTCTGGTCGTTCAGCTGAATGCGCATCACTTTGCCCCACGGCGTATCCATCGCTCCGTACGTCTTTTCTGTTTCTGCCGCTGCTTCATCGAGCATCTGCGCGGCCTCCCGCGGATCTTTCAGGCCGCGCGGCGTCGTGAGCGGCTCGTTCACGTCGTACGGAACCGCAAAATTCCGCATGCCGCCCGGTGCGGCCACGCTGACGGCGGGATTCACAAACTTCTGCGCCCACGTGTAGAACAACAGCGCTCCAGTGCTGTTCGCCTCGGCGCAGCGATCCCAGTTCCGCAGCACCGCCGCGGCCTGCTTCGCGCGATCGCTGCCATATTTGTCCGCGGCATCCAGCAAATCCGGCAACATGCGATCCGCCAATTCCATATGCGTCGAGAGCTTTTTTCCGAGCAGCATGTCGAAGCTGATCTTTTTGTCGGCAGACAGCATGCGCAGCGCGCGGTCCGGCCTGAAGGCCGGAAACACCGGCGCCACATAAGGCAGGTACTTCGTCTTGTCGATCATCACGGGCCACGCCGCGTCCCATGGCGGCTCGTTGCTGTTTTGGATATATCCGCTCGCCGGATCGATGATCTTCGGCAATTCGTCAAAGCTCAAATATCCGTCAGGCAACAGTTTCGACGTGTCGCCAGGCACGGGCCGCTGCCAGAAAGCATAGTCTCCTTCACTTCGCCTCGGCAGTTCTGCATTGAACAGGTATTGAATGTGTCCGTCGCGGTCGGCATAGATGACGTTGTACATCGGGTATTGCAGCCGGCGCATCTGCGCGTCGAACTCATCCAGCGTGTGCGCCGTGTCCATCTTCCAAACCTGCTCGAGCATAAAAGGATGGTCCAGCCCCGTCACATGCAGCGCAATCGGCACACCATCGTCGCGACGAATAACTGGCCCCTGAACCGTGCGCAGAATCTCCAGCTTCTCCTCAGTGAAAGTCCCGTCCGGCTGGCGGATTTTGATCGTGTGCTCCGATTTGTCAAACTGCCGCACGGCGCCGTCGAAGAGATAGCCTCCATCTTTCTCGGTAATCTTGTAGAGCAGCGCGCCGTTGTTCGTATTCACCGTGTTGGTGATCGCGTTGTAATCGCTGAACGAAAAGCGCATCACCGGCAGACCCACTTGCGTTGCGCCGTATAAATCGATGCCCGGCGCAGAGAGTTGCGCCTCAAAGTAGCTCTGTTCCCCGCCCCAGGCCAGGTGCGGATTCATCAGCAGCATTGCGTGCCCACTCGCAGAGTGAGATGGTGCGATGGCCCAGCCGTTCGACCCGTCCTCCGCATCCTGGTTGCCGGGGAACATCGCGTTCGGGTCGGCATCCTTCGGCCACTCCAGTCCTGCCGCCTGCCTCGCGGCCACCGGCTCAGCCAGCCGCGACGACGCAACAAACTCGAAGAACACAAAATGCTCGGCATGCGCCATCACATCGAGTGCCGTCACCGGGAGCACCTGCTTTTCGTCTGCGCCGATCTCCTCCGGATGTTTCGCTGCATACGCATTAATGCCCGCCGCAAACGCTTCGAGGTATCCGCGAAACTCCGGCGTCTGCTGTTTGAGCCATTCTTCAGCACGTTCGGGCACATCGTTCGTCCACACCCAGCGGTCGTTGCGCAGATTGCGGCTTTGCGGACCCGGACCGAAATACTCCGCCGCACGTCCGCGCGATTGAGCATAGACACGCAACAGGATATCTCCGTGCGCATGTGTCTGCGCCCAGCCGTAGCAATAAAAGAGATCGGCATTCGTTTTGGCGAAGATATGCGGCACGCCGTACCGATCCCACAGAATTTGCGTGCCGTGGTGCGGTGTAAATGTTGGTGGAGCGGCCAAAAGCTGTGCCGCAAAGACAGACATCGCCGCTGCCAGCGCAATTGTGCGCAATTGCAAAGGAACCTCCTGATTGGCAACGGGGCTGATAACGACGCGGTTGAGCATCACTCTATCACGAGTCGAGGATCTCTTGTCGCATGTAGATGTCGCCGGCAAATCGCGCTTTGGGCTCGACGGCAAACGCGAGCGGCCAATCGACTAATCTGCTGCCCCCGCTCCCGCCGCCAGTTCCTCAGGATCCGATTGCGAGCCGAGCCATGCGTAGAGCGCTATTCCCACAAAGCAGATCGCCGGGACAATGTATCCGGCGGCGATACTCACTCGATCCGCGACCCTGCCCATCGCCAAAGTGATGAGCGCCCCGCCGATAATGGCCATCACGATCAGTGCTGCTCCGGTTTTGGTGCGAGTTCCTAAACCCTTCGTGCCCAAAGCAAAGATTGTCGGAAACATCGTCGACATCAGAAAGCTGACAAGGACCAGTGATCCTACGCCGAGCCATCCTGGCTTCACAACGGCAACACCGCAAATCAATGCGTTCAGAACGGAGTATCCGCCGAGCAAATGCGCTGCAGGAACGAAGCGCAAGAACCATGCGGAGAAAAAGCGGCCGGCGGTAAAGGCAACCAGGGCCCCCGTCAGCCAATAGCCGGCAACGCGCTCGCCAACACCGGTCCCCGAGATTACGTAGGGAATCATGTAGCTCCACGTACCCACCTGCGCGCCTACATACAGAAACTGGGCCACAACGGCAAATACAAAGTGCCTCCGCTTGCGCAGCGGTTTCGAGTGGTCGGTGGCCAGTGTGTCGTGCGAAAAATCGAGACCTGTATGCGGAAACGGTGTGCGCGCAATCAGGATCGCCCAGAACAGAACGATTCCGCCCAGCGCCAGATAAGGCGCGACCACGCGCAGAGTCTCAGACCGCAGGTACGCCTGATAGGTTCCTGCCGCCTGCATGGTCGCAACCTGGTCGGGCTTCAATTCGATTCCCGAGAAAATAAACCGGCTGCCGACCAACACTGCCGAGATACTTCCCAGCGGATTGAAGGCTTGCGCAAAGTTCAGCCGTCGCGCCGCGCTGCCCGGATCGCCAACCTGCAGTGTGAAGGGACTGGCCGCTGTCTCTAGAAATGCCAGTCCGCTGGCAATCACGAAGAGAGCCGTCAGGAAGAACCAATACTGTGCGATGATCGCCGCCGGCCAGAACATCATGCATCCGGCGCCATAGAGGCAAAGACCCACAAGAATGCCGGCCTTATACCCTGCACGCCGCATCAATTGAGCCGCCGGCATGGCAAGCAGAAAATATCCGAGATAAAATGCAAATTGCACCAGGCCGGCCTGCAGCCGATTAATCTCGAACGACTTCATGAACTGCCGGATCAAAATGTCGTTGAGGTTGTTTGGAATGCCCCAAAGAAAGAACAGGGCTGTGACGAGAACGAAGGGCGCCAGTCGATCTGCCGGAATTAGCGGCGGATGGGCTGATTCGCCGCGCATAGACGGCTTGTTCTCTTGTTCGATGGGGCCGGTGGAAATGCTCACCTGGTTTCCTTCCTTGTGCAGGGCGGGTTCGCTCCGATGAACCTTTGTATCGAATCTGCCTTTGCGATGGCAACTTCGTAATCGTTGTCGTTAACGTTACTTGCAGGCCCTTCGAATCCTGCGTACCGGCAGCAGGCCGCGCATGCGGCCTATAATTCGTGCGTAAGGCGGCGTCGCCAGACCAAAGGACTACAGCGGCGACGATCGGCACATGACAAGCCAGCCGGCCAGCACGATCGAGTCAGTGCGGCGGTATTACGCCGAAGAACTGTGCCGCCTCAATCACATCTCCTCACCCGCGATCCTGGCCGCCTTCGCGACTGTGCCACGCGAGCGCTTCGTCGGACCCGGACCTTGGATCATCCAAACCCACGGCGAATCCTGGACGACTGAAGAGGATGACCCAAGAATTGTCTATCGCGACGCGCTCATCGTCCTCGATCGGGAAAAACACCTGAACAACGGCCAGCCGAGCCTCTGGGCCACTCACCTCTCGTTCCTCGACATCCACGCCGGCGACCACGTGCTGCACCTCGGCTGCGGAACCGGCTATTACACCGCGATCCTTGCTCAGCTCACCGGTCCGCACGGCAAAGTAATAGCAATCGAGATCGACGAGGGTTTGGCGGCCCGTGCGCGCGAAGCACTCATGCCCTGGCCGTGGGTAACGGTAATCCGTGGTGATGGTGCGCGAGGTCCATTCGCGCCAGCCGACGCAATCGTTGTCAGTGCCGGCGCCACGCATCCGCTTGCGGCCTGGCTCGCTGCCGTCAAGCCCCACGGCAAGCTGCTCTTCCCTCTCACTGCCACGCACGGGCCCGGAACCATGGCGCACCTGGTTCGCGTAAACGCAGATTGGTTCCATGCGGCGCTCATCAGCACGGCCTTCTTCGTCGATTTTGTGGGAGCGCGTGACGCCGCAGTCAGCAGCGAGTTGGCAAAAGCGCTCACGCGCGACGAGGGCGCGACTGTGCGGTCGTTGCGTTGCGATCTGCACGAGAAAGATCAAGCCTGCTGGCTTCACGGCGAGGGCTGGTGCTTTTCACGCCGGCCTGCGTAGGTCGGCGGCGGTTTCGGCAACGGCACGCTACGTTTTCACAGCGGGATGCCCCATCCTAAGCGCGCTTCTTGCGTTTAGAGTGGGATCGCACTCACAGCACCCGCGCCAGCCACTTCCCCGTGTGCGAATGCAGATTGCTTGCAATCTCCTCCGGCGGGCCCTCAGCGACAATCTGTCCGCCGCCATTGCCGCCTTCAGGCCCGAGATCGATGACCCAATCGGCGCTCTTGATCACATCCAGATTGTGTTCGATCACGATCAGCGAGCCGCCGCCATCGATCAGTTTGCGAAACGCGGCCAGCAGTTTCGACACGTCGTCAAAGTGCAGGCCAGTTGTCGGCTCGTCGAGAATGTAGAGCACGCGGCTGGCCTGCGAAGGCTTTGCCGTCGCGTTCACCGCCCGCACCGACGCAAGATGCGCGGCGAGCTTCACACGCTGCGCCTCGCCGCCGGAGAGAGTGGTTGCCGACTGGCCCAGCCGCAGGTATCCCAGCCCAATCTCGTCGAGCACCGCAAGTTTTTCCAGCAGCTTGGTCTGCCCGGCGAAGAAGCGCAAGGCTTCTTTCACGGTCATCTGCAGCACATCGTGGATGTTTTTGCCTTTGTACTGCACGCCGAGAATCTTCGCCTGGTAGCGCGTGGCGTTGCAGTCCTCGCAGGGCAGTTCGACGTCGGCAAGAAACTGCATCTCTACCGTCACTGTGCCGTCGCCTTCACAGGTATTGCAGCGGCCGCCCGGAACGTTAAACGAAAAATGTCCTGGCGTGAGCGAAAGCCGCTTGGCCTCAGGCTGCGACGCGAACAGCTCACGGATCAGGTCGAAACCCTTGATGTAAGTGATGGGATTCGATCGCGGAGTGCGTCCGATCGGCGTCTGATCCACCAGCACTACGTCGTTCAATCGCTCCACGCCGCTCAATGAGCTGAAGACCCCCGACGGATCGCTGCCATCGGTCTGCCCCAGCGCGCGCGCTACCGCGCGATAAAGCACCTGGTGCACCAGCGTCGATTTGCCTGAGCCGGAAACACCCGTCACCGCAACTAACATCCCGAGGGGAATCGTCACGTCGAGGCCGCGGAGATTGTTGGCCCGCGCTCCGCGCAGCACCAGCTTTTCGCGTCCCGGCGCGCGACGTCGCGTCGGCACGGGAATGGAGATTTTTCCCGAAAGATAGCGGCCGGTAAGCGAGTTGGGATTCGCCTCGATCTCTGCGAGCACTCCTTCAGCGAGCAGCTTGCCTCCGAATTCGCCCGCACCCGGCCCAAGATCGAGCAGGTGATCGGCCGAGCGCAGAATGTCCGCATCGTGCTCGACCACGAGAATCGTATTTCCCAGATCGCGCAGCTCTTCGAGGATGTGGATGAGCCGCGCCGTGTCGCGCGTGTGCAGGCCGATCGACGGCTCGTCGAGCACGTAAAGCGAGCCCACAAGCCGCGAACCGAGCGACGTGGCCAGTTGGATTCGCTGCGCCTCGCCGCCGCTCAATGTCGATGCCAGGCGGTCGAGCGTCAGGTATTCAAGCCCAACCGCAACCAGGAATCCGAGACGCTGCCGCACCTCTTCCAGAATCGGGCCGGCAATCTCCTCCTGCATCGGCGTCAGCTTCAGCGAACCAAAGAATTCCTTTGCCTGCGCGATCGTCAGCGCCGTCGCCTGGCAGATATTCTTCTCGCCCGTCGCATCGTTGCCGAGCCGGACGGCACGCGCTTCGGCGCGCAGTCGTTGGCCGCGGCACTCCGGGCACTCCGCATAGCCGCGGTATTTGCTGAGCATCACGCGAACATGCAGCTTGTACTTCTTGCGCTCGAGCTGCGCAAAAAATCCGTAGACGCCCGCGAACCCATCTTTGCCGCGCAGCACGGTTTCGCGTGCTTCCTCAGGCAGGTCATGCCAGGGAACATCGAGCGGCACTCCAAGCTCAGCCGCGCTTTTGCGCAGTTCGGTGAACCACGGCCGGTACTTCGGCCGGTTCCATGGATCGATCGCGCCGCCCGCCAGCGTCAAACTCCGGTCGGGGATCACAAGACCGAGATCGTAGTCGACGGTATTGCCAAATCCCTGGCAGCGCGGGCAGGCGCCGAAGGGATTGTTGAAGCTGAACAGCCGCGGCTCAGGCTCGCGGCCCGGTCGATGACAGTTGGTGCACTCATATGCGCCGGAAAACCGCAGCCGTCTCCGCTCCGCAGGCTCGTCTCGAGGCGCCTCTTCGAAGATCACTTCGTTCGCTTCGCGGTATGCACTTTCAATCGCGTCCACGATGCGCGGCCGCGCTTCAGCGTTCACGACGATGCGGTCAAGCAGAACAAATACCGGCAGCGTAAAGTCCAATTCGAGCAGCGACTCGGGCGTTGAAAACTCAACGATCTTGCCCTGTTGCCACAACCGGTTAAACCCGCTCGAGCGCAGATCGGTCAATCGCGCTCTCAGCGATTCCGTGTAAGGCGACTCGCTTGCCTTGGCTGATGCCTTCGCTTTGCCAGCCGGCTTCGCCGCACGCCCGCCTGCCTTCGCCGGGCTCATGCTTGCTTCAGCCTCGGCCGGCGTCGAAGCCATCACAGGAAACAGGACATTCAGCCGAGTTCCTTCGCCCAGCGCCAATACCACAGCCGCTGCTTCGTCCACTGAGTCGCGCTTTACCAGCCCGTCGCAGTGGATGCAATGAACCGTCCCGCAACGCGCGTAGAGCAGCCGCAGATAGTCGTAGATCTCTGTCGCTGTTGCCACCGTCGAGCGCGGATTTCGTGTGGTGTTTTTCTGCTTGATGGCGATGGCCGGGGCAAGCCCGTCGATTTCATCCGCGTCGGGCTTTTCAATCCGTTCCAGAAACTGCCGCGCGTAGGCCGAGAGTGACTCGACATAGCGGCGCTGCCCCTCGGCGTAGATCGTGTCGAAGGCGAGCGAACTCTTGCCCGAGCCCGACACGCCGCTGATCACCGTCAGCTTGCCGTGTGGAATCTCGCAGGAGAGATTTTTCAGGTTGTGGGTCCGCGCATTGCGGATGATGATGGCATCGTTCAAAGGGAAGGCACCGCGATCACTTGTGCGGCAGCGCCAAGGTGAACCTCAGGAGGCTAAAGGCGCAACCCGCCATCCTCATTATAAATTGCACACCTCACCCGTACGCAGCAATGCGCCATTCGGCGCGTCGCTGCGTCACAGGAAGATGAAAATTTGCGCGAAAAAAGCGGAAGGCGCGAAGAGGAGCTGCACTCAGGCAGCGAGGGTGTGAACCCGGGAATAGCCGAACTGGGAATCATCGGCGGCTGGGCGATCGAGCACGGTGGCAAGGCTCAGCAGGAAGGGGGAAGCGCATGCGGGACACTGTTTTGAACTGTTCCCAATCGAACTGCAGTTCGGACAGAGATAAGCAGACGCCAGGGGGATGTGCTGCAAAGAGATGAACTTCACTTTCTCACCTCCACAGGTTTGGCGCGTGGCAATCATACGATTTTTTTAGACCTCCGCACGACTGCCTGCACACCTTATGATGCGTCAAAACAAGCGAACGTTTCACAACTAATTTTGGTAACACTGTAAGTCTTTTGCTTGAAGTTGTTGTTGTTACTCATGAGCTTTACATGGGTTACGCAGGTCCTAGATTGCATGCAAGTCCCACCGCGGCAATTAGACTATTCATTGAGGAATTCCTTGCACCGATTCCGTTCTTTCGCGCTTTTCTCTGCCGCATTTTTCTTCGCATTCAGCTGCAGTTCTCAGCAGCCGTCAGCCTCCGCATCCTCAGCCGCGCATCCCCAGTCTGAAACGACCCAGCAGATTCCGGACGAAGTTGCGGCCGCCGAATCGGCAATCGCCGGCTCCGACTGGAAGACTGCGGAATCCAGACTCGATGCCTGGCTTGTCTCTCATCCCACTGACGCGCGAGCCCTCTTCGATGCCGGCTACGTGGCCGATGCGCAGAATCGGCTCGACGACGCCGTCGCGCTTTACCGCCGCGCCACTGCCGCTGATCCACGCTCGTTTGAGGCACATCTTTCGCTGGGTCTGCTGCTGGCGCGGCTGGGCAAGCCCGACGAGGCCCGGCCGGAACTTGTCACCGCAACCACACTTGATCCCGGTGATGCCGGACCCGAGCTCAAAGCGAGGGCTTGGCGCGCCCTGGCCCGCATCGACCGCGACTCAGACCCCGCCCAGTCGTCCACCGAGCTGCTGGAAGCGCTCAAGCTCACGCCGGAGACACCGGATGACACCTTGCTGGCCGCCGGACTCGCCGAGAAAACTGGCCAGCTCGACTCCGCCGAAAAGGCTTACCGGCGGGTCCTTGCTGAAGACCCCAAATCCCTTCCGGCAGACGTCGGCCTGGCGCACATTCTTATCGCGCACAAGCAATATCCCGAAGCCGAAACCCTGCTTCGCGGCGCACTGGCGCAGGCGCCAGACGACCCTACGCTGACCGCGCAACTGGCCACAGTTCTTGCCGCCGAGGATAAGGCCGAGGCTTTGCCGCTGCTGCAAAAGCTTCACGCCGCGCACCCCGCTGACCCATCCATCACGCGCATGCTGGCCTCTGTGCTTGCCGTAGCCGGCGACTACGCCGGTTCCGACCAGCTCGACCTCAAGCTGCTTGCCGCAAGCCCTGACGACAGCGAACTCCTCATTGAGCACGGGCAGAACCTCGTCCACCAGGGCCAGCTCGCTCAGGCCTACACGGTCTTCGATAAGGCTGCAAGAATCGACTCGGCCAGCGCCGACGCCTGGAGCGGCCTGGCCTTTACCGCCTCTCGCACCAACCGGCCCGACGTGACCATTCACGCATTGACCATGCGCTCACAATTCGCGCCGGAAAGCGCTTCCACCCTGTTTCTCTGGGCTACAGCCTACGATTCCCTTCACCAGAAGCAGCAGGCCGTGGCGTACTACCATCGCTTTCTCGATGCCGCCGCGGGAAAGTTCCCAAACCAGGAATGGCAGGCCCGCCAGCGGCTGCAAGTCCTCGGGAAATAACGTGTCAAGGCCAAACTACCCCCTCAAAAAGGACGGCCTTTCGACAGCACCGAAACATTAATTTGTTTTTTTCGTTACCGCCGCTCCAACAAATTGCATCTATGCAGTTGCGGATTGTTGTGTATTGTGCCTATAGTTAACACAACCTTTTGGGGCAGCACCGCGATAGCGGAGGTCTCCCATGCGAAGTCTCGTTGGACTCGCCGCTTACCTTGCACTGAGCCTGCCAGCTCTCCCAGTGTGCGCCTCTTCCCTCGACAGTGTTCCTCCCGATCAACAGACGATTGACGCTCTTCTCGCCAAGG
Organism: uncultured Acidobacteriaceae bacterium; assembly: GCA_963834565.1. Lineage (GTDB taxonomy): Bacteria > Acidobacteriota > Terriglobia > Terriglobales > Acidobacteriaceae > Telmatobacter. The sequence continues at coordinate 691,546 of CAWICF010000002.1, forward strand.
CCAGCACGGCCCAGCCGCGCGAACAGTGCTTCATCTACGCCGAAGCCGTTCACCAGATGACCGAGCTCAGCATTCGTCAGTACGCTGCCGGCGATACCACCAAGGCCGCCGGGCTGCTGAAACAAATTCAGCAGTTTGCGCAGAAGATTCACCTCAACATGGCCAACAACGACAAGCGGTTGAAGAACGCTGAGATCCTGCTCAGCCACACCGCGTTCCGGCTCACCGAGATGCTGCACTCCAGCAGCCTCGACGATCAGGCGCTCGTCAAGCAGACGCTCGCCCAGGTGAACCAGGCGCAGAATGAAGCCATGATGCAGGTGTTCAGCAAGTAGCTGCTGCGCAGGCTCACGTCCACACTCCTCACACCTCCACTCACTCGCCGGGATTCCTGTCTGCTGGGTGCCCCCGGTCCCTTGCCTTTGGGGACCGGGGGATAGCCCCAGGCATCGCAGTCCACCTTAGCCGTTCGCCTCGAACTATGCTTGAATAGAGTCGCCGGAGGGCTGCAACCATTCTCATAAATGGCTAAGCATTACGCAGCGCGAGCGTGGGACCCAAAAACAAGGTGGGTCCCAGGAGGTTGGCGAGTTGACAAATTCGGCTTATGAGACCGGTTCTCGCCTCATGCGCATTCTTGCGGCCTTCGCACTATGCCTTGCGCTGGCTACCCTTTTGCCTGCACAAAAAGAAAAGCGCGAGCCGCTCACTGAAGTCCAGCAGGACCAGATTGCCGAAGCCGGCATCGACCCGGTCGCGCGCGTCGACCTTTATGTCAAATTCCTTGGCGAACACGCCGATACCATTCGCAGCTTGATCAAGCGCGCCAAATCGCCGGCCCGCGCCCGCCGCCTCGATGATGAATTGCTCGATTTTTCCGCGCTCATGGACGAGCTGGGCGACAATCTCGATGTCTACTCCGGGCGCAAGGCCGACCTGCGCAAATCGCTCAAAGGCCTGAACGAAGGCGTGCAGAACTGGCAGGGAGTTTTGCACGATCTGCCCAGCGAGCCCGGCTTCGAGCTCGCGCTGAAAGAGGCGCTCGATTCGAGCAACGACCTCGTCGAACAAGCCAAACAGATCACCGCCGATCAGGAAGCGTACTTTAAAGCCCACCCCGATGAGAAGAACCAGGACCGCGCTGAACCGAAGTGAAGCTCCCGTCTTCCGCCGCTGTTATTCTGCCGATGGTGGCACCGAATCTCATTGAAATCTTTCAGGTCGAGTATCGAGCGCTCCGCCCGCGCGCGCCCATGCCTCCGTTTCATGTGCGCTTCCGTCGATTTACTTCGCTGAACACAACCATCCGCCTGCGCGAGGAGCAGATCCACGTCAGCCTCTCCGATTTGCTTGAGGGAGCGCCGGAAAGCGTCATGCACGCCATTGCGCATATTCTTCTGGCAAAGCTCTACCGCAAACCGATCGACCGGGCGCACAATCTGCGTTTCAAGCGCTTCACCACCAGCGCAGCCGTCACGCGGCAAACCGAACTCATCCGTATAGCGCGCGGCAGCAAACGCTACTTCGGTCCCGAGGGCCGCTACTTCCATCTCGAAGAAGTCTTCGACTCGCTCAATCTGCGCTTCTTTGGAGGACTGCTCGGCCGCCCAGAACTCACCTGGAGCGAGCATCACGCCAAGCGCTCCCTCGGGCACTACGACGCCGCGCACAACACCATCGTCGTCAGCCGCGTATTCGACCGCCCCTCCAGCCCTCGCTACGCGATCGAGTACCTGCTCTATCACGAGATGCTGCATCTGAAGCATCCCGTGAAGACGCGCGGCCTGCGGCGCTGCGTGCACTCCGCGGAGTTCAAAGCCGACGAGGCGCGCTTCCCCCAGCTTGCGGAGGCGCTCGCGTTCATCAAGCGCCTCTAGTTCTCTGACCGCGCAAAAAACGGACCTCCGTGCCCCATCCTTTCCGCGCTTTTTGCGGAAAGGGTGGGAGACCACCAAACCCTCGCGTGCGATTTTCATACAGACAGAGGGTTAGCCGCCCCGTGCCCCATCCTTTCCGCGCTTTTTTGCGGAAAGGGTGGGAGACCACGCCCGCAACGATACTTTGCTGCCGCGACCACACGTTTTGCATCCCCGGCTGCGCTTCTTTGCGGAATCAATTACAGAAGCGGGATCGCTCTCCGGTTCTCGCATTCAGCCGTGTGAACTGATCGTGAACCGAATAGCATTCGGGAACATTCAAGCCTCATCCGGTGTCCAAACCAAGAGGGCTCCTGCGTTGGATGACGGTTCTTGCGAGCGCGAGGACAATCGCTTGCGTCTGATTAAGTGGAACCGCTTCTGCTTCTTTCGCGTATCAGCCTGTTAACCAGTCGCTTGATCTCTCGTTTTCCTTGTACGTGCAATTGTTCGCTTCCGTTTCCCCGCGGGTACCGGTCTAACTGAAACACGGGTTTTGGCCAGCGATCGAAACTCCCTTTGAGAAATCCGTCTTGACATTTACCCGTTCGCTAGTGTTACCGTATGTAACATTACGACAGGTAACACATAAACCGGCCCCGATTCTGCTCTTGTCTTCGCAGCAGGTGATTATGAGGTTTTTTTTGCACTTCCCCAAGCGTCTGCTCTTTCTTGCCTTCCTGGCTGTTCCGTCGCTGGCTGCGGCGCAGACTGCCACGCTGCACGGCCAGGTGCAGGATCCGAGTGGGGCCGTCGTACCCGGCGCCGCGGTCTCGCTCACGCAAACCGGCCAATCACCGCAGCAGACAAAGTCCGGCGCTGATGGCCGTTACGTCTTCCGCTCGCTTGCCCCCGGTTCTTACGAAATCACGGCAACGGCCAAGGGCTTCGCCGCGCTCAGCATTCCCGATGTTGCTCTCACCGCCGGGCAGACAAAGGAACTGAACCTGCCGCTTCAGATCGCTGTCGAGCAGCAGGAAGTCCTCGTCACCGGTGAAAATCACGGCGTCAGCATCAGTCCCGATCAGAACGCAAGCTCGATGGTGATCAAGGGCGGCGACCTCGACGCGCTCTCTGACGATCCCACTGAGTTGCAGAACGAGTTGCAAGCCCTCGCCGGTCCGGCCGCAGGCCCGAACGGCGGACAAATCTACATCGACGGCTTCGAGGGCGGACAGATTCCCCCCAAATCCTCGATCCTTGAGATCCGCGTCAACCAGAACCCGTTTTCCGCCGAGTACGACCGCATCGGCTACGGGCGCATCGAAATCATCACCAAGCCCGGCTCGCAGAAGTTTCAGGGCAGCCTTCACAGCTTCGGCAATACGTCCGTGTTCAACACCGGCAATCCTGTGCTCAACCAGCAGCAGGTTCCGCAGCCCAGCTACTATCTCTACTCCTACTTCGGCGACATCAGCGGCCCCATCACCAAGACCTCTTCCTACTTCTTCAACGCTTTCACCATTCACCGCCAGAACTCCGACATCATCGATGCGCTCAATCCCGCCACGGTCTCCGGGAATATCATCGAGTCCTTCCCTGCTCCCATGATGTACCTGAACATCAATCCCCGCGTCGATTTCCAGGTCTCAAAGAACAACTTCATCAGCATTCGCGATTCGTTCAACCGGTACACATCGCAGGGAAACGGCGTGGGTACGCTTAACCTGACGGATCAGGCCACCAGCACCACGCTCGACATGAATGAACTTCAAATCGCCGACACTTGGGTCATCAATCCGCGCCTGCTGATGGAGCCGCGCTTCCTATGGCGGCGCATCAGCAATAACTCCACTCCCAGTTCCCCTTCGCCCACGGTCACTGTGCAGGGCGCGTTCACCACCGGCGGAGCCAGCGCCGGAGTCGGCCAGGATCACCAGGATATTTTCATGCTGCAAAACTACGGCACCGCGACGCTCGGCCCGCACACGCTGCGATTCGGCGTGCGCCTTCGCTCTTACCGCGACGCCAACTACTCCACGACCGGCGAGAATGGCACTTACCTCTTCAACTGCGCCGTAACAACGTCCCAGTGTTCTGACTCGTACCAATCACAGACTCCGGCTCAGTACACGGCAACCGTCATCAACAATCCCGTGGCTCGGGCGCTCGTCTTCGACGGCTCGCTCTTCATACAGGACGACTGGCGCTTGAAAAAATCGCTCCTCGTTGGCCTTGGTGTCCGCTACGAGGGCCAGAACTTCATCAACGATCACAATGATTGGGCACCGCGCATTGCCTTTGCATGGACACCCGGTCACATCGGAAAAACTCCGCCGAAGACTGTCATCCGCGGCGGCTATGGCTGGTTCTACAACCGCTTTATTGCGCCAAGCGCGTTCAATGGCCCCGGGGGCACGCCTTATATCATCGAGCCGATCCACGACAATCTCATCAATCAGCGCAGCTACGTGGTCGCCAATCCGAACTCAGCTTTTCCGCTGAATCAATTCAATTCCAGCAACCCCGCTCCCATTCCCGCATCAACGCTCGCCTCTGCGGTTGGGTCCATCCCCACATACCACTCCATCGATTCCCATTTCCATTCATCAATCGATATGCAAAGCGGCATTGGCGTCGATCGCCAGTTTGGCAAGCATGTCACTTCCAACGTCACCTATCTCTACACGCAGGGCGTGCATCAATACTTGACCAATAACGTCACCGTGCCGTTCTTTGACGAATCCGATTACACGATCACCGGCGCAGCGCCTACGGTGAATAACTACCAGTACCAATCCGGCGGCTTTTACCGCCAAAGCCAGCTGATCGTCTCGTCGAGCCTGCAGTTGAAGCACCTCACGCTCAGCGGCAACTACACATTCAACCACGCAAACAGCGATACGCAGGGTGTGAACAGTTTCCCCTCCGTCGCGCAGGATCCTGGCTTTGACTACGGGCGCGCCAGCTTCAGTATCCGCAATCGCGCGTTCCTCGTCGGCAGCTATACCGCCCCGCACGGCTTTGTCCTCGGCGCGTATATGGCAACGCAATCCGGCACGCCATACAACCTTACGATTGGCAACGACCTGACGGAGAACAATCAGTACAATGCCCGGCCCGCCTTCGGAACGTGCGGCGATACGGGCGTCGTCTCTACCCAGTACGGCTGCCTCGACACCGATCCATCCGGGAAAAACGAGCCGATCGTTCCCTTCAATCTTGGAACGGGTCCATCAAATACCGTTGTCCACGTGCGCTTCAGCAAGGTCATCGGCATCGGCCCGAAGATCAAGACAGAAGGCGAGGGCCAAACCTTCACGCCGAACCAGGGCGGCGGAGTCGGCGGGCGCGGCCTGTCGAGCGGCGGCCCGTCCATCCGGCTCGACGCCGCTGCTCCGCGCCGCTACAACCTCACGCTCGTCGCCGGCGCAAACAATCTCTTCAACATCGTCAATTGGGGTACGCCCAACGGCGTACTGCTTTCGCCGCTCTTCAACAAAACGCAATCGCTCGCTGGTGGCCAGTTCGGCAGCCCTGTTCCCGGCAATCGCAGCGTCTTCCTCCAAGGCGCCTTTTCATTCTGAACGATCCCCGTTTTAAACGATCCCCGGATGAAACAGAACCTTCCGTGCCCCATCCTTTCCGCGCTTTTTGCGGAAAGGGTGGGAGACCACCAAACCCTCGCGTGCGAAATTCATACAGACAGAGAATTAGCCCCCCGTGCCCCATCCTTTCCGCGGTTTTTGCGGAAAGGGTGGGAGACCTCCAAACCCTCGCGTGCGAAATTCATACAGACAGAGAATTAGCCCCCCGTGCCCCATCCTTTGTGCGTGACCGGGGTCCCCACGAACAGGTCCTCGTTCGTGGGGTGGCTGAGCACAAAAGGTGGGAGACCTCAATACTCACTTTCGAATGTAAGACGCTCCGAACCCGCGATTTCCCGATGTCAAGTCCGTCGCCGCCTGAAAAAACCCTCATCTCCCTCATTCCGCACGAAATAATAAATATCGCAAACAGTGCGGATAATTTCCGCCATTTCTCTACACTTGTTTCAGCGTCGGAAATTGTGACTTGGGCATCTGGGAGGCCCGAAGCTGAACAGCTTCGGGCCTCCCGCTTTTTGGGACAAGTGGACCACATGACGGAACTTTTTTGCAGCGAAAACAATGCAAAATCCGCGAAAAACGCCCCAAATCCCATCGTGAGACGACTTTACAGGCGCCTCAATAGAATCAGGACTTTACGCAAAAACACACTTTTTGAGGGGGGGATTAACCGGAAAGTACACAGCAGCGTCACTGGAGAGCAGGCAGGAAAAAGCGTCCGGAAGAAGCGCGAAGTGTCAGGGCACGACGTGTCAGGGCACGAGTTTAGAGCTTGCTGAAGAATTCTCCAGACGAGGCACCAAGTATCAGGGCACGGCTTCAACGCGCTGCGCGCCGTAGACGCAAAGCGAGAAGATCAGTCCCGTAGGGACGACGCGACGGAGCCGACGGTTCGGAAGCGGCACCAAGTGTCAGGGCACGGCTGGAGACCGACGATTCACTTTCCACCGATACGTGTCGAATGCGGCCTGACCCGGCTCTTCAGTTCCCGCCTTCGGCCTGCGGCTTCTCCAGCGCGCCGGTCAGGCTGGCAACGTTGGCAACATCGTGGCTGCGGCACCAGGCTTCCATGCCGGTCGCCAGCCGCTCCGTCGCTCGCGGATCTGCGAAGCTTGCCGTGCCCACCTGCACCGCAGTCGCGCCGGCCAGCATATACTCAACCGCATCTTCCGGCGTCACGATTCCACCCATCCCAATAATGGGAATCTCCACAGCCCGCGAGACCTCATACACCATGCGCAGCGCGATCGGCTTGATCGCCGGTCCTGACAATCCGCCGGTAACGTTAGTCAACCGCGGCCGCCGTGTCTCGGTATCGATGGCCATGGCTCGGAATGTATTTGCCACGCTCACTGCATCGGCTCCCGCCCCTTCGCAGATCCGCGCCATTCTTGCAATGGAGGTTACGTTCGGAGAGAGTTTGACGATGAGCGGTTGAATCGCCACGCGCTTCGTCCGCTCCACCAGGTCCTCGAGTGCAAATGGATCGGCGCCGAATGCCATGCCGCCCGCCTGCACATTGGGGCACGAAACATTCAACTCGTACGCGGAAATTCCCTCCGTGTCGTTCAGCCGGTCGATCACGGAGACATATTCAGCGGCAGTGTGCCCAAAGACATTCACAATCACTTTGCATAGCGGGTAGCGCTTCATGGGCGCCAGCTTCTTCTCGATGAACTCCTCGACGCCCACGTTCTGCAGCCCGATGGCATTCAGCATGCCTGCGGCGGTCTGCACCATGCGCGGAGCGCTGTGGCCGGCCATCGGTTCCAGCGAGATGCCTTTGGTGACAAAGCCGCCGATCTTCTCCAGCGAAACGATGTCTTCGAATTCGATCCCGTAGCCAAAGGTGCCGCTGGCGGCAATGATCGGATTGACCAGCACTAGCCCGGCCACCGAAACTCTCATGTCTGGTTTCACTTGCCGCAATTTTCCTCACTTTTTAGTCGAAGTGCGGTCCTTCGCCGTCAAGCCTGAAGTGCAGAATTCTCTTCGTTCATGATACGCGTCCGCATTGCGGCAACGGCGTGACGAAAGTGCCGCGCAAGTGAATCTTCACGCGCAAAAGAGAAGGCCCTCCGGTGTTGACCGGAAGGCCTCATTCAATCTGAAAGCTGATTGCTGCTTTTTACGCCGTCACTGTCTCGCTCGAATCCACCTTTACGGGTGTGAGCCAGCCGAAGCGATCGGGCTTCAGTCCGTTGGCGATGCCGAAGAACTCGTCCGCGATCTTCTTCGTGATCTCGCCCGGTTTGCCGTCTGCAATCACGATGCGGTCGATGGAGCGAATCGGTGAAACCTCCGCCGCCGTTCCGGTGAAGAAGACTTCGTCGGCAATGTAAAGCAGTTCCCGCGGAAGCGACTGCTCGGTCACTGTCAGTCCAAGATGCCGCGCGATCGTCAGCACGCTGTCGCGCGTGATGCCAGAGAGCGCCGAGTTGGCCAGCGGCGGCGTGAAGAGCACGCCGTTGCGCACGATGAAGACGTTCTCGCCCGAGCCCTCGCTCACCAGGCCGTTCACATCCAGCGCAATCCCCTCCTGGTAGCCGTTTGCCTCGGCTTCCATGCGGATGAGCTGCGAGCTCATGTAATTCGCGCCCGCCTTGGCCAGCGCGGGCATCGTGTTTGGCGCCAGCCGGTTCCAGCTCGAGATGCACACGTCGGCCCCGCCGTGCCCGGAGATGTATTTGCCCCACGGGAAGTTGGCAATGTAGACCTCGATCGGCGAACCCTTCGGGCTTACGCCAATCTCGCCGTAGCCGCGCAGCACAATGGGCCGGATATAGCACGGCGCTACGCCGTTGGCCTCGATCGTATCCACTACGCCGGCGCACAGCTCTTCCAGCGTGAACGGAATCTCCATGCGGTAGATCTTGGCCGAGTCCAGCAGCCGCTGCATGTGCTCGGGCAGGCGGAAAACCGCCGAGCCTTGCGGTTGCCCGTAGCAGCGGATTCCTTCAAACACGCTGGAGCCGTAGTGGACCACGTGGCTCATGACGTGAATGTTGGCCTGCTCCCAGGGAATCAGCTTGCCGTTATGCCAGATCTTCTCAGTGGTTTGAATGGGCATGGGGATGAACGAACTCCTTCAGGTGCTAAAAAGCCGCACTTCTCACAAGATTGTCATGCCCACGTATTGGCTGGCAAGTAAAGAGTGGGCATGACAGTCGTTACTTTGGAACTTCCGCGAAAGTGGCATACGAGACGCGGGTTGAAACTCAGTCGCACGGTGAATCGCCGCGGTGCGGATTGATGGAGTACTGTAACGCCCGACCCTTCAGGCTTTTGCCGCGGGAACTTGAATCCCTGCAGCCGCCAGCACATCCTGATCGATCTCAAACAACTCCAGTTCGCTTTGCGCCTGGCTTGCCGCAGCCGGCTCTGGGCTCTTCGCCACAATCCGCAGGTACGAGAAGCGCAGAAGCGTTCGAGCAGTCGTCGTCCCATGCTCTTTCACGCGCACTGTCGTCCAGCCCGATTTTGGAAGCCAGTGATGCTGCTCGGCCATGCCGGCGCGAATCAGCGCCTCGCGGATCTTCACCGTGAACGGAATATCGACGATACCGAAAGAATGCACGTGGCCGATTTCGCGCTCGCCAACCCTGAACTCAACCCCGCCAAAGCGGTGCGCGTGGCTCGTGACTCCCGGCCACGATGAAACATCCTCAACCAGCGCACTCATCCATCCACGCATAGAAAGTTCGCTCCAGCTCTACCGGCCCCTTTTCTCTTTCCCTCGTTCCCTTCTCCCCTGCCTTTACCACGGCAGCACTTCTCTGAAGTGGAAGTACCCTCCGCTCGGCCCGTCGTTGCCCAGCATCGCCAGAGCCACGCTGGTCTTGGCTCCGTCACTCAGTTCCATGGGCGCCTCGGGACCTCCCATATCGGTCTTCACCCAGCCGGGATGCGCCGAATTCACCTTGATGTTTGTATCGCGCAGCTCATAGGCCAGGTGCACCGTAAACGCATTCAGCGCCGTCTTCGACGCATCGTATGCAAAGGACTTGGCATGGTAGATCGGCGATTTGGGATCGGCGTGCAACGTCAGCGAACCAAGAATGCTCGACAAATTCACAATTCGTCCCGCAGGGCTTTTCCTGATCAGTGGCAGCAGCTTCTGTGTCAGTGCCACCTGCGCGAAAAAGTTTGTCTCAAACACCTTGCGCAGCACTTCCATCGACACGTCGGTTGCCGAGTGCTCCGGTCCGGTTCCAGGGAATTTGCCTGCGGCAACGCCCGCGTTGTTCACCAGGATGTCGAGCCGCCCATATTTCGAATGGAAGTAGTCATAAGCCGCCTGGCGGCTCTTCGCCTCGGTCACATCGAATTCAAGGACATCAGCATCCACTCCCGCGGCCCGCAGTTTCTTCAGCGCCTCTTCGCCCTGTTTCAGCTCTCGCGACCCGATGACAACCTTCGCTTGGCCTTTCAGCTCCAGGGCCGTTTGAAAGCCCAACCCGCGATTTCCGCCAGTCACAAATGCGATCTTTTCACTCATGAGAGCACTTTTCTCCTCCCGTCTTGGATTCACAGCTCTCAGAAAGGGTTCAAGCTGGATCGGAGATTTGCGTTCAACACATATTCACCCTCATTTGAATGCCCCGTAACCCACCCGGTAGCTGCTGCAAACGATGATTCCTTGCGTGCAGGCGAGCACCAATGCCGGCCTGCCAAACCCAGGAGGAATCTTTCATGTCAGAGCACGCAGCGCATCACCACCGGCAGGCGGCCCACCACCATTCGCAGGCAGCACACCACCATGGCGAGGCGGCGCGCCACCACAGTGAAGGCAACCACGAGAAGGCCGCACATCACGCGCATCTCGCCCACGCGCATCACCTGCATGCAACCGACCACAGCGAGCATGCCGTTCGCGAGCACGCTACGGCGCACAACTCAAAGTAGCGCTTAGCCAGATCCCGCAGCTGCCCGCGATGCTCCCCGACGCACCCGCGGATCTGACGACCATTCAAGCACGCTCCGCCGCAATCACAAGCACCGTCGCGTCGTCGTTGAATTGCGCCGCACAAAACTCCGTCACCCGTTCGAGGAGCCGGCGATTCAAGTCCTTCGCTGAGAGCGAGCGGTTGGCCGCTGCAAACGCCGCCACGCCCGACTCGTCAAACTCTCTTCCATTCGCGTCAGCTGCCTCGGTAATGCCGTCAGTGAACAACAGCAATCGATCGCCGGACTTCAATTGAACTGTCGAATCGCGGTAGTCCCAGCTTGGGAAGACACCGAGAACAGCGCCGCCGCCGTCAAGCGAGGTTGCATCCCGGCCGGAAACCAGAATTGGGTTCAGATGTCCGGCGTTGCAATAGCGGAAGGTACGTTGCTCGGCATCGAGAACTCCGTACAGAAAGGTGACAAACTTGCCCGTCGCCACGTTCTCATGGAGCAAAGCGTTCACTTTGCTGCAGACTTCAGCCGGACTCTCGGTGGAAGCGGCATAGGCGCGCACCGCTGCCTGCACGTTGGCCATCAGCAACGCCGCCGAAACCCCCTTGCCCGCCACATCGGCAATACAAATGCCCAGACGCCGTTCTCCAAGGCGAAGCACGTCGTAGTAGTCGCCGCTGACGGTTCGCGCCGGTTGCCAGGCACCGGCCACTTCAAAGCCTACGACCTGCGGTATCTCCTTCGGCAAAAGCGAAGTTTGGATCTCCCGCGCACGCTCCAGTTCCTGCTCCTGCATTGCGAGTTGGGCAGTGCCGCGCTTTACCGATTGCTCCAGGTCCCGGTTGCGCTGCTCCAGGCGGTCCTTTGTCCTTCGATAAAGAAACGTCGAAAGACCGAAACCAAACGTGACCAGAAATGGAAACCTCCAACCGGTCGTAAGCAGATGAGAGAGCGTCTGAGGACTCGGCGGCGACACCCACCATACGACCACAGTCGAAATCGCATAAACAGGGAATGTGAACACCAGCAGGATCGGCAGAAAAATCAGCAAATCGTAAGGAAACGACTTCTTCGCATAAAGAAAGTGCGCCCATTGCGTCGCCGGAGAAAGCAGATTGCCGATGCAGAACGCGTACACCAGGACCGTCTCAGGATTAACCTGCTCTCCATCTGCCCAGAAAATCGCGCACACAATCGCGGAGATGGCGAAGTACAAACTCTGCTGCCGGAAGAATCGGGCGATTCGCGAATCCTTCATCCTCGGCCCACCCCAATCAATTGCTTCGCATAAGGCAGCCACTCGTTGCGACAACGATTCCGTGAGGAGCTACCAGGAAATTGATATTGGCCGCGGTACATGCTCCCCAAAGCGCACTCGACTTAGCGGGAATGATGCTTCTGCACCAGCTTACGCCTGAGAGCGCGTGCTCGAATCCTTTTGTCAGGATCAACTTCTGAAGAAAAGCAAAAGCAGCGGGTGAACTTGCCTCCGCGTTCAGCTGGTCGTCACTTCATCCAGAGCGACGCTATACGGCGGCAGAACTCCGTACTCGGCGGCCATGGTGAAAAACCCGCGCATTCCTTCGACGCACTCCTCGTCGAGGATGTACTGGATATTCGTCGTCAGGTAGCTGCGAATCGTGCTGTCAGAAATGGGAAGCCGCGGAGACCACTCGGCAACGAGGGCGTCGATGTTTTCCAGGCCGTGATCGCGAGAGGCAATGAAGTCATTAACGATGTTTTCGTCCGAAAGTCTGCTCCCCGCAGGGGCGATGCACCAGACGGCGGAGACGAAGGCGAGGCCGGTCAGAGTGTGCCACTCCTCAGCCAGGTCGCGATAAATCAGTTCCTCGCCTGTCCGCTCAGACCGGTTCGAGCGCTCTTCAAGAGCCAGCAGCGCAGGGTCTCCGATGAGAATGGCGGCATCGGCCCGTTCAAGCATCATGTCGAGATCGGCCGCCATTGGCACAAACGGCACGTCTGGATTTCCCCATTTGTGGAACATGATGCGTGCGTAGGCGAGCGTTGTGCGGCTGGCTATGTCGGCGGCCACTGACCGCAACGAGGCAAGCGCCTGGCCGGCGCGATGAACCAGCAGCAGCGAGCGGACGCGGCCTTTCGAAGCGATGGTGCAGCCGGGCAGGATGCGCAGGTCAGGCGTCGTTGCGAGCGAGGCGATGGGAATCAGCCCGACGTCGGCGCGGCCATCGGCAAGGCGCTCAGCGCACTCTGACGGCGTCATACGGTCGATGCGGTAACGCTCTTCGAGTCCGGCTGCAAGCGGCGGATGCTCAAAATCCCACATCAAGGGCGCGGGATTCAAAAACCCGATTGCCGCAATCCGCAGCCGAGAGTCTTGCGCTGGATTCACATCTTTTAGACTACCAATCCACAAGGAAAGGTTCTCGTCGGGAGAGCACGAAGGTAAGCAGGATCGTTACCTCCGCGGCCTGCGTTTGACAGCGCGCTCCCGCCGCCACGGATAATTGAGGCCATGCGATGGATTGGGTTCTGCGTGCCCCTGGTTTATGCTGCAAGCCTATCAGCTCAACAAGCCATTCAATTGGCGCCCCCGCCAACACCCTCCGCGCAACCAGCCGATACTTTCCGCTTCGTCTCGGACGGGCCACGCGGACCCGGATGGTCCCGGCCCGATGAAATCGCGCACAAATATTTTCATGACAACCTTCCAGGTCTCTTCGAGCGAACGATCGCATTCTCCGGCAATCTTCCCGACCGCTCCACGCTTCGCTGGATCTTCACCGGCCCTCACGCTGGCCTGACGGTTGAACTCACATCGAGCAAGATCCGCATCTCGGAACGCTACTACGACTCGATGGCTCTCTACGAAGGCCAGGGAAATTATCCGGAGAAAACCACGTTCTCTCTTGAGCAGCAATACACGGGCGATGCGCGAACCCTGACCGTCATCGCCGACTCGCATCTTGCCGTGCGCATCCTCATCAACGGCCGGCAGGTTCTCGAGGCTCCGCTGCTCTTCGATCTCTCGCGGCATCAGTTGATGTTCGTCGGTTCGCGCAATTCCCACGAAGTTGTCGAGGGCTCATTGCTTCAGCCTGAGACGCGCGATGCGACCATCGTGATCCATCCGGACGACAAGCACCAAACCATGCTCGGCTTCGGCGGCAGCCCCAGCATTCCTGCCTACAACGAGCTCAGCGATGCAGGCAAAGCCGCCTACTGGCAGATGCTCAAGCGCTACAACCTGCTGCTCTTTCGCGAGTACCCCATGGGCACCGAGCTAAAGCCCGACATGAGCAACCTTGACGATCTCGCCGACGCCACGCCGCACTACTACGGCGACAACTTTCCCAACAGCGAGCTGTCGAACTTCGATTACAGCCGTCATGTGATCGCGATGGGAGGGAGCGTGATCTACGAGCTTTGGGCTCTGCCTTCGTGGGCGACAGTTCCCTACTCCGGTGCGAACGGCGGCAGCGCATCAAACCGGCGCGTCGCGAACCCCGACGAGTACGCTCGCATCGTCGTCACCTATTGCCAGAAGGCGCAGGCTGCAACCGGCTCGGCGCCACTGATTGTCGGCCTGGAGAACGAGGTCGATCAGCCAGCGGACGTCTTCAGCGCCATGGCTCTGGCGGTTCGCCGCGAGCTCGACAAGGCCGGTTTCACGCAAACCAAAATCCATATGGCAGACGCCAGTTACATGTTTCTCGGCATCGACCGGGCGCGTGAGCTGAGCAAGAACACTGCAGCGTGGCAGGCCATCGACTACTCTGCCGTGCACGAATACGACTTTCAGGAGTTCATCGCCAATCCCGATCTCTACGACGCGCGCATGAAAGCGATGCATGAGGCCGCAGGCGGCAAGCCGTTCCTCGCCACAGAAATCTGCATCAACGATCCCCACTACCAGGAGCCGTCCTATCGCATCGCCTTCGCCGTCGCGCAGCTATATCACAAGAACCTTACGGAACTCGACGCAATCGCTCTGATGTACTGCTGGACACTGCTCGATGTGGAAGAGCCGACCTTCGCCGGGTCGCGTTCATTGCTCGCGCCCGACCGCACCCGCGGATGGATCCCCGCGCCGACCAGCTATCAGTGGCGCGTGATGGGCGCATTCAGCCGGCACATCGTGAAGGGCATGACGCGGATCGGTGTAGAGACCGGCGATCCCGATCTTCTGGCAACTGCATTCGCCGACAGCCAGAACGAGACGCTCGTCGTCATCAACCGTTCAGCGAACGCGCGCAGACTGGCTATTCAAGGCGAGTCGCACGCGTGGACCGAAATCGAGCGCACCGGCCTTGAAGAGGAGAACGCAGTCACGCCGTTCCGCACCGACAACGTCATCCAACCCGGAGAGATCGTCGTTTTCTCCACTATCAAAGCCAAATGAAGCGCCGGACCTTCCTTCAAAATGCATCCGCGGCTGCTGCGTCCAGCCTGGCGCCGCGGTTTCTGCATTCGCAAAGCACCGCACCTGGCGCAACAGAGCCGATTCACGAAAGCTCACGATTGATCGTTCGGTAACCCTCGCCACCGTGCCGCCGGATTTCATCGGCCTCAGCTACGAGTCGGCACAACTCGCCAACCCGGCTTTCTTTGCGGCCACGAACACCGCGCTGACCAAGCTTTTCCGCGACCTCAGCACAAATGGCCTGCTCCGCCTCGGCGGCGGAACGAGCGAATTTACCGCGTTCACGACAGAAGAGCCCGCCGGCCCACCTCCCTTCGACGCCGTCGGCCCCGACACCAGCAAGAACGTCAAGTCCGATACGCCGGTCACGCCGAAGAGTCTGCGCAATCTGCGCGAATTCCTCGATGCAACGAATTGGCGCTGCATCTATGGATTGAACCTCGGACGCGGGCCCGTCGATCGCGCCGCCGAAGAAGCGTCTTACGTTCAGAAGATTCTGGGGCCTGGGCTTATCGCGTTCCAACTGGGCAACGAGCCCGACGCGTGGCGCAACCGGTATCGCCCGGCCACCTGGTCATACGAAGACTACTGGAAAGAGTGGTCTGCCGCGCACTCCGCTGTCATTGCGCGTGTGCCCGATGCCAAATTTGCCGGCCCTGACGTTTCGAACAAGGTCGCCTACGTCACAGGCTTCGCCGAAGACGCAAAGAAGAACGCACCCGACGTTGTCCTACTCACTTCGCACTACTACGCCATGGGCCCTGCAGGCGCACCCGGCATGACCATCGCAAAGCTCCTCTCGCCCGATCCCAAGCTTGCGCACGATCTGCCAATCATCATGGACGCCGCGCGCGCTGCCGGACTTCCCTATCGCATGAGCGAGGGCAACAGCTGCTGGAACGGCGGCGAGCCCGGCGTGAGCGACACGCTCGCAAGCGCGCTCTGGGTTGCTGGCATGATGCTCCAGTTTGCTTCGGCCGGCTGTGCCGGCGTCAATCTGCACGGCGGCGGCAATGGCTATTACACGCCGATCGCAGGCGATCTTGCGGGCGGCTTCACTTGCCGTCCGGAATACTACGGAATGCAACTTGTAACACCTTTCCTCGGCGCGACGCTGGTTCGCTCTACGCTCGCATCTGATAACAACAGGATCCGCGCTTATGCAGCACGGAAGAACGGCTCATTGCTCGTGCTTGCCATCAATGCGACCGAGCAAACCTCAACAATTCAATCGCCGCTGCGTCGCGCCCGCCGCGAGTGGCTGCTCAATGGAACGGCGCTCGATGCCAGACCGGATGTGACGCTGACTGAGCAGCATCCTCATTCACCCCAGCGCGATACGCTTCACATTCCGGCGCACACTGCCATACTGGTCGAGTCTCAGGGGGAATGATGTCGCGAAAATCCCGCTTCACCCGCCGCCGCTTTCTGCGCGATGCCCCCATCGCCGGCGCAGTCCTGGCCCGGTGCGGCCCGCTTCCGGCCTTCGGCGCGCTGCCGGCCAGCGAAGCGCCTGCGAGTGAACACGTCATCTTCTTTGATCAACCAGCCGCAACATGGCCGGACGCGCTTCCCGTCGGTAACGGCCGCCTGGGCGCGATGGTCTTCGGCAACACGGCGAAGGAACGCCTGCAGCTGAACGAAGAGACTGTCTGGATGGGCGAATATCGTGACCGCAACAATCCGCAGGCGGGTCGCACATCCGAAGTCCGCGCGCTGCTGATCGCCGGAAAAGTTCACGAGGCTGAAGCTCTCGCCGCGCAAGTGATGATGGGCGTGCCCGACCGGCTTCCCTGCTATCAGACTCTCGGAGATCTTTGGCTCGATTTCGATGGCATCCCGTCGGACGTTTCCAATTACCGCCTCGAACTCGATCTCGACGAGGCCGTAGCGAAAACCAGCTTCACTGCCGGCGACGCTCGCTGGAGCCGCGAAGTTTTCAGCTCCGCCCCGCGAAACGTCATTGTCGTACGCATCGAGTGCTCGCGCCCATTTGCCGTGAGGGTTCGCTTAGATCGCCCGGCGCACAGCGAGACAGTGGCCGCATTTGGCGGCCTCCTGGTGATGACCGGTGCAGCGCGGCCGGTAAAGCCCACCACCGATCCGGCCACGCAGGAACACCAGGTTGGCGTCGCATTCCGTGCAGAAGTGAGAGCGATAGCCGAAGGCGGCGCCGTGCGTGCCATCGAAGATGATCTCATTATTGATGGTGCTAGAGCGGTCACGCTGCTGGTGACAGCAGCAACCGATTTTCGTGAGCATGCCGGGGCCCCCAACCGCGGGTCCACGTCGTTGGGGTGGGAACATGATGCCGCGGGAATGGAAGCCGCCTGCGCCCGCAATCTGCGTGCCGCCGCGGCACGCACCTACGCCGAGCTTCGCCGCGAGCACGTCGACGACTACCGCCATTATGCCGAACGCTGCGACCTTCGTCTGGGCGACGGCTCCGACCCGCTGAGCGATGTGCCCACCGACAAGCGCATGGAGCGCTTGAAGAATGGCGGCGAAGATGCAGGCCTGATTGCCACGTATTTCCAATATGGCCGCTACATGCTCATCAGCAGCAGCCGGCCTGGCTCGCTGCCCGCCAACTTGCAGGGCATCTGGAACGAGAGCCTCGATCCGCCGTGGGGATCGAAGTATACCGACAACATCAACGTCGAGATGAACTACTGGATGGCCGATTCAGCCAACCTCGCTGAGTTGCACGCACAGCTCTTCGACCTGCTCGACTCGACACGCAACTTTGGCGCGGCGACCGCCCGCAAGTATTACAACGCGCGCGGATTCGTGGTGCACCACAACACCGACATCTGGGGCGACTCGGTTCCTGTCGACCATGTGCAGGCTGGCGTGTGGCCTCTGGGCGCTGCGTGGATGGCCCTGCATCTTTTCTCGCATTACGCCTATGGTCTCGACACCGGCTTTCTGCGCGACCGCGCCTATCCTCGCCTGAAAGAGATCGCCGAATTTTTCCTCGACTACCTTGTCGAAGGCCCGAACGGAACGTTGCTCAGTGGTCCGAGCCAGTCACCGGAAAACAAATACAAGCTGCCAGACGGCAGCACGGCCAGCCTGTGCATGTCGCCTGCGATGGATACCGAGATCATCCACGCCATCTTCGATCGTGTCGCCCGCTCCAGCAAGATCCTCGGCGTCGATGACGAATTGCGCGCGCAGGTCGTCGCTGCTTCAAAGCGCCTTCCGCCACTCAAAATCGGCAAGAACGGCACATTGCAGGAGTGGAATGAGGACTACGACGAGACCGAGCCCGGCCATCGCCACATCTCGCATCTCTTCGCTCTTTACCCCGATCATCAGATCACGCTGCGCGAAACGCCCGAGCTCGCCAAAGCCGCACGCGCTACGCTCGAGCGTCGACTCTCGAACGGCGGCGGCAGCACCGGCTGGAGCCGCGCCTGGATCGTGAACTGCTGGGCGCGCCTCGAGGACGGCGAGGCCGCCTACCAATCTGTTTTAGCTTTGCTGCGGAATTGTACGCGGCCCAATCTCTTTGACATCTGCGGGATGAAGGCGAATTCGCCGTTCCAAATTGACGGCAACCTGGGAGGAACGGCCGGTCTCATCGAGATGCTGCTGCAAAGCTATGGCAACGTCATTCGCTTTTTGCCTGCTTTGCCGTCAGCCTGGCCGAATGGCAGCTTCCGCGGCGTCCGCGCCCGGGGCGCGTTTCAAGTGGACTGCACATGGCGCAAAGGCAAGGCAACGAGCGCCGCTCTTCGCACCGATGCCGACGGCCGCGTTGGGCTTGCCGCTCCGGCTGGTCAAAGAATCCTGCGCGTCACCTGCAATGGAGACATGGTCGACATCCAAACCGTTGACGAACGAACGGTCAGCGCCGCTTTCCGTGCCGGCGGGCTTTACCACGTTGAGTTTGCCTGACCACCCCGGTCATCTTCGACCCAAACAACGAAAGGCCCGGAGCAAATCCCTCAACAGAGGGTTCGCTCCAGGCCAGGTCGTCAATATTCAAACCGTGCTCTCAGTGATGGCCGCCGCCTCCTCCACCACCACCGCCGCCCCCACCGCCACCACCACCGCCGTGGGAACCACCACCTCCGCCTCCGCCACCACCGCCGGAGTAGCCTCCCCCTCCGCTCGGATGCCCGCCGCCCGAAGAACCGCTGCTGCTACTGCTTGGGTGAGGCGCGCTGCCACCAGAAGGACGGCTCGCCTGGCTGCTGGAGGAATTGCCGCGTCCAAACGAACTGCTGTTTTCGGTGCCTCGGTTAACTTGTGTGTTCTGTCCTTGCGCAGGCGTCCAACCAGCCGGGCGGCTATAGCCCGGCCGAGCGCCCGAAAGCTCTGAACTGACAGGCGTGGCCATCGTCCCCGTGTGCGCCGTACCGACAATCATCGTCGGCATATGTGCATATTGCGGCTGGCTGGGCAGTGACTTCAGGGCATGTACGCTGTTGCCTGCAATCACTACCGGACCTCCACCAATGCGTGCCGGTAGCGATGTTCTTGTCTCCACAGTTACCCGATGGTTGATACCCAGCACCGGAATCGGCCCACCGGTAACGGGCCGCCTCGGTAATATGGGTCGAGGAATGATGCGATAGCCCGGCGGCACATAGCCGTAGTTTGGTCCGCCATAAAATCCCAGGCCCCACCAGGGCGAGCAGCCGCCCATTCCAGGCGCCCAGCCCCAGCCAAAGCCGCCGTAGAAGTTCCACGCGCCGCACTGGAAGGGCATATAGCCCCACGGATAACCTGACGCCCAGATGTAGCCGTAGCCAGGTGTATAAGTCCAGTTTCCATAGCCATAGGGATCAAAGCCCGCGGATGCGGCTTCATAGGGCGACCACACATAGCCTTGCCCCGGCACGTTGTACCAGCTTCCGTTCGCGTCCAGATCGTTCCACGCAGGATTTGAATTCTGGCCCATATCGGATGGCGCACCGGTCTGCGCTGCAGCTTCAGTGGTCAACACCTGGTCGCGATCTGAATTCCACCCGTCCCACGAGTCGGGTTCGATCGACTCCGCCATGTCGAATCGGCTCGGGTCTGTGCCATTCAGCGCCACGCTTTCGCCGTCATGGAGATCGATTTCGACCGATCCGTTATTGCTGTCCAGGTGGGCATTGCCCGAGAAAACTGCTACTTGACCCGGCGGGCGATCCAGATCCACGCGCACGACTGTGAACCCGCTCGTCGTCAAGGTGCTCGGGCCGAAGTGCACGCCGATTTTTCCGTTCTGATAGCCACCCTGCAATTCGAAATAGGAAAGGCCGCCGCTCAAAGTCAACTCGGCATCGGCCGCGGAGCCCGATCCCTTCAGCACCGACAAGGTGAGCGAACTATCCGGAGGAATGCGAACGACACTGCCGTCTTCAAACTGGATTTCAGCTTTGCCGTTGTCCGCGGTCGTCAGTTGCATGCCCTCAAGCAAGGGCGTATTCACAACCGCCTGCTCGGCCAGCACCTGGTCGCCCTGCGAAAGTCGAACTTGACCGTCGATAAAGCTCAGCCGGATGGCTCTTGCCGGCTGCCCGGCAGGCGATCCACCAGTCTCACTCGCGTTTTGCGCCTGGGACGTCGATTCCAGACACACCAAGGCCAGGGCAACGAATACCAGCCCGGCCAAATTTCCATAGATTTTCGCGCGATTCATGGTGCCCTGCCTTTCTCATCGCCTTGCGGCGACCCCCGTCCCCGTCTGACGGCACCCACTAACATTTGACACTTCCTGGCCCTGAAATGTCGCCTGAGATCGGAGATTTATGTCGTTCCGTGCTCCAGGAGAGCCTTGGCCCGCTTCCTCACTCTTTCCAATACCTCATCGTCCTGGGCTAGTCGCTCCAATATATCCCGAATCGCGCAGATTTGCTGTGCTCGGCCGTCACCGGCGGCTTCGGTCAGGAACTCCATTTCATCGTCCAGGCCCAGCCGGTCGTGCTGCAATAACACTTCAAGGCGCTCGCCTTCCACGATCGTTTCAGCAACCGCCTCCACTGACTCGCCCAGCGACTGCATCTCCTTATCCTTCGAGTAATTGAAGGTGCAGGCGCCCTGGCCCTGCGGCCCGGTGTAGGTGAGCGTCTTCCATCCCTGGAAAGCGACTTTCATGTGACTTTCGCACGACTCATTGAACCAGTTGTGACGGCGCGCGATGTCGAAGACCTTCGCTGCGTACTCAGGGCTCACCTGAAAATCGCGGTCCACTCCCGGCGTATTGATCTCATGCGGATCGGTACTGACCAGTTTCCCCATCTGCGAACGGAAGTGCCCGCTTCCGTCCGGCCGCAGCGTCATCGTCCACTGCGATGGCGACAGCCCTTCATTCGAGTAATCCACTTGAATCACGGGATCGGACGCTGCCACTGCCCGAGGTTGCGAGGCCAGCGCTGCCAGCGCAATCGCAATCAAAGCAGCCTTCATCGCCCCGTTCCTTGCGCCGCCAGGGTCTGCGCTGTGTGAATGTGGCAGATTGCGATCGCGAGAGCATCGGCTGCATCAGCGGGCTCGGGAACTTCCTTCAGTGCCAGCAGGCGCGCAACCATGAATTGCACCTGCCCCTTCTTCGCCAAACCATAGCCCACAACGCTCGACTTGATCTTGAGCGGGGCGTACTCAGCTACCGCAATACGCTGCCTCGCTGCCGCCAGCAAGGCCACGCCGCGCACCTGCCCGAGCTTCAAAGCTGACTTGGCATTCACGGAGTAAAAGACTTCCTCGATTGCCACGGTATCGGGCCGCCAGCGCTCCAGCTCGGCGCTCAACTCCGTAAAAACCTGTTCAAGCCGCATCGGGAGCGGCTGGGATTTCACCAATCGGATGGCGCCCATCGCGCAGCAGTTGAGCCGCGGCTCCCGTGAATTGTCATCGGAATCGACCACGCCGAATCCCGTTACTTCCGTACCGCAATCGATACCAAAAACGCGCATTCGGTCCAAGTTTACCGCAGAAGGAACTGCATCTGGTTACTCAGTGGGGATGCGGCATGTCCCCAATCCGTGCGATGGAATTGTGCGTATCGATCATGAGAGCCTCTCCTGTTGGGTGATTTCTCGTTACGAGTTTGGTTCACTTCTAAAACTTTCGCAGTGTGACAACTCTCTCGTGGGCAAGGTGTTCATACGGTAGAGAGAAGGAACACTCTTTGAGCCTTGGAGGCGCAATGCGCCGATTGACAGCAGCCGCGAAGCGCAACGCGATGCTCTGGCTAAGCCAGGGCATCTCGCCTCGTCGCCTGGCACTCACGCTTGCTCTCGGTTTTGCCATCGGCTGCATTCCCGTTATCGGCATTCCCACCGTTCTTTGCGCAACGGTGGCGCTGGCGCTCAGGCTCAATCTTCCAGCCATTCAGGCAGCCAACTACGCAGCCATGCCGCTGCAGCTCGCCCTGATCGTTCCTTTTATGCGGCTCGGCCGGTGGCTGATTTCTGCAGGACCATCCAAAATCGCGATTCCCCGCTCGCTGGTTGACGTCCGCGCCCCTGAATTTGCCAACCATATGAGCAAAATGGCCGAGCAGGCGTTGCTCGCGTGGCTACTCGTCGCAATTCCTGCAGTCGCATTGTTGACGGCCACCCTGACCCTTATGTTGCGCCGCATTCCCGCCGTTGCCGAGGCCGAAACCGGCGACTAAGGGTTCAGTAACCATCTGGTTCTCCGACCGCGTGAAAAACGAACCCCGTGTCTCATCCTTTCCGCGCTTTTGCGGAAAGGGTGGGAGACCACGAATCCCTCACGTGCGAAAGTCATATGGTCGGAGAACGAGTCGGCAGTCAGCTTTCGTCTTGCCCCGCGCCCTGAAGGCGTGCGTCTGTTACTTACCGGCGTATGGATCCGGCTCCGGCTGCGCGCTGTCGATCCATGCCGTATAAATCATGTCGCGCAGCATGCTGGCGCCCGCGGCGAGCCGTTCGGCTGTGAAATCGCGCGATTCGGCTGTGCCCGCACCCACAAATCCATTCGCCTTATCAAGCTGATAGACCTTCTCGACATACGTAGCGGTGTGCCGCAGATACGCCATATAAGCATCGAACATGTCGCCTTCAATCACCTTTGGAGCTGTCATTTTCGCTTCCACTTCAGGTGCATGAATGTTCGCGGCGACAAACGGGCTCTCGAATTCGTAGTGAATCTGGTGATCTGTCGTGTAGTCATTCGGATTCGGTCCGGTCCAGCCGTTGTATTGCACCGTCACGTGCAGTGGTTGCGAGCCGTCGCCAACATAGTGGCCGAGCCAGCCGGCATAAAAAATGATCGCCGCTTCGACAGGTTTGGTATCACCTCCGGCGGCAAGAATACTGCGATACTCGCGCATGGCAGCCTTTAAGCGCTCCCAGACTTCGTCCGTCTCCCAGGGCTGCAGGCCGATCGTTGCCGGATTCTTGCCTGCCGCAAATGCCTTGGCCTCGAAATCGAGCCGCTTGTGGGGCAGCGGGCCAAGCGCATCGGCCAACTCCAGATCGATGAAGTGTTCGGGCGCCTGGGCGGCGTTCAGCTCTGCCTCAGCCTTGGAGCGCCAGCGGTCGGGCTCGGGCCCCAGATACTCGATTTCGTCCGCGGCAGCTTTGGTCCGCAGAAACCCCGGCGTGTCGGCGGGAAGAGCCGCGGCCGCGAGGCGGTTGACCAGGCGATGGCCTTCGTTTCCCCACGCGTGGGCCGTGTGTGAGCAAAGCAAGAAACAACCGGCAACGGCAAAGGGAACAACTCGGCAAAGAACAAAAGAGGTGTTTGATGTGCGAAACATTAAAAAAGTATACGGTGGGACCTCCGCCTGACCCGTTTCCGGTCAAAATCGGCCGTCCATTGAACGCAAGTCATCTTGCGAGACCGGTTTTTCCCGTTCATAATCCCGGTTACTCGGTGGCTTCTTCAAGGCACGTGGGTTGCCGATTTACCCATGAGGTCTAAAATCAAAGGCTTATACTACCTGCAATTGCGGAAACACAGCTGCGGGAGTTTTGTATTCCCAACCGCAGGGGCCCCAAACCGGCGAGAAACTGGGGCAACAGCTTGCCGGACAAAAATGATGCGGATGGAGAGCAGGAAAACTTCACCCGGCTGCGCGCCGGTTGTGGCGCGCCAGACTTTGAGGGTCAGATGAAAGAGCCGATGATGGAGCGGCTTGAGGATAAGGCCAAGCAACTAACGACGCGCCCCCAGAAGGCCCAGGGAGGCATGTCGGAGCTCTGGCTCATTTTGCCTTTCGCCATCTTGGCTTTCTCTGCCGGGGCTGCGCTGGCCCGGCTGTTTCCGGCGCTCAGGTGGGAATCCCTCCCGGTTATGGCCGGCGGAATCGCAGCTGCTGCTTTCGCCTTTTTGCTCAATCGCCTGGTGGTAAGCGCTGCTGCTGCGCAGCCCGCCGAAACACTCGAAATCATTGGCGAAGGTCTCAAGGCTCTGCTCGATTCGGCGGGCCCATCTGTCGTGGCCATTGACACAGAGGGCCGGCTCATCTATTGCAACCCGGCCATTGAGCGCCTGCTCGGCTATCGCGCCACTGAATTGATGAACGTCAGCGGTGCGATGGAGGCTGAAATCCTCGGGCCGGGCGAAGGCGAACGCCTGCTTTCTGAAATGAAGCGGCTTTGTAACCTCGATAAGCCGACTGACTCCTCACCTACCGCTCGCGTGGCCGCTTTCTTTGAATGCGTGCGCTCCCTGCCGCCAAGCGTGGTGCCAAGCTTCGATGCCCGTGTGCGCCGCAAGAACGGTGAGCTTGTCCCGGTTACCATCCACATCTCGGCATTGCGCGATGCTTCCGGCCAGCTTGGCGGATTGGTGGCTGTAGCCATGGATCAGAGCGCGGTCGTCCATCGCGAACAGGCCCAGCGGGAATCTCAAGAGCGCTATCGTGATCTTTTTGAGCACTCAAGCGAGATGATCGCCACACTCAGCCCGACGGGAAAGTTCCTTTATGCCAACCCGGCCTGGACGCAGACTTTCGGGCTGTCCCCGGCGGCCTTGCTCGCTCTCGACAACTTTGAGGAAGTATTCGCACAGGGCATCCGCAACGAGGCATCTGCACTCTTCCGTTGCGCGCTCGACGGCGCAACCATCGAGCGGGCGCCGTTGCGTCACCACTCCTCCGAGGGGCGCCTGCTGGAACTCGAGATCAGCCTGAGCCGGCGTCAAAGAGCCGGCGATCCACTGGCTGTGCGTTGCCTGCTGCGCGACGTGACGCAGCAGAAGCAGCGCGAGAACCGGCTCGCATTGCAACTTGCCGTCAGCCAGATCGTGAATGAGAACGCGGCTGCCGAGTCGGCATCCATGCGGATCCTCGAAGCTCTTTGCGTCTCCCAGGGATGGGATGTCGCAATCGAATGGATTGTCGATGCCGATCAGAAAGCCCTCGAGTTTGGCACTGCCTGGGGTACGCCGGGCCGGCAGGCAGAGGCTCTGATCCAGGGAAGCATGGGACTGACCCTCGGTGATAGCCCGGAACTGCCCGTGCTCGCCTGGAAAGAAAGCCGCGCTGTGTGGCTCACCGATATCTCTTCGACTCCGGCAACACCGCGACATCGGGCTGCCATGAATCAGGACATGGCCTCAGGCTGGGCCGTACCGATACGCAGCGGAAGCCGCGTGCTCGGTGTGCTGGAGTTCTACTCGCACTTCAGGCTGCGCGAAGATCGCGAAGCCATGGCTGCCGTAGAAACCGCCGCCGCCTCCCTTGGGCAACTGCTGGCTCGCTCACAGGAGAGCGGGCGTGCCGATGAACTGAGCCGGCAACAGGAGATCCTCCTCGATTCCGTCACCGACGGCATCTGTGGCCTCGATCGAAACGGCCGCGTAAGCTTCGCCAATTCCGCGGCTGCCCGGCTGCTGGGCGTTCCGGTGGAAGGGTTGATCGGCAAGTCCGCGCATGAAATTCTGCATGACGCCGCACCGCCTGATCGCGCCTGCGATCAGGATTGCCCCATTCGCCGCACGTCCGAAGCACCTGGCAGCTCTACCGGTGAGGACAACATCTTTCGCGCCGATGGCGGCTCATTCCCCGCCGAATATGTGGTTACGCCGATTCGCGGCCATGGAAGATTTTTGGGTTCGGTGCTCACCTTCCGCGACATCAGCCAGCGTTACGCGCTCGATCAGCTCAAGGATGAGTTCATCTCCACCGTCAGCCACGAGCTTCGTACCCCGCTCACATCGATTCGTGGTGCTTTGGGACTCCTCAGCTCGGGCATGCTCGGCGAGACCAACGAGAAAGCGACCAATCTGCTGCGAATCGCCCTCACCAATTCGGATCGCCTGGTCCGCCTCATCAACGACATTCTCGATCTCGAACGCATCCAGAGCGGCCGCGAACCGCTGAGCTTCAAGCCGGTGCAACTCGCTTCGGTCGTGAAGCAGGCGATTGATGACATGCAGCCTATGGCCGATTCGGCGGGCGTCAAGCTCATTCACGACGCGACACTCGTGGAGATTTCGGCCGATCCCGATCGCCTGCTCCAGGTAATTACCAACCTGCTGTCGAATGCTGTCAAATTCTCGCCGCCCAATTCACCAGTGAGCGTGATGCTGCGGCCGGGCGTCACGGGCGTGATTCTCTCTGTCATCGATCACGGCCGCGGCATTCCCGCTGACAAGCTGGAAACAATCTTTGGCCGCTTCCAGCAGGTTGATGCATCCGACTCGCGTCAGAAAGGCGGAACCGGCCTGGGCCTTGCCATCTGCCGCACGATCGTCATGCAGCATTCCGGGCGAATTTGGGCGGAACGGAATCCTGTTCGCGGCTCGACCTTCCGCGTCTTCCTGCCCTACCAACCCGCTCTGCAGAACGGTCAGCACAGCCCGTCGGAACCTGAAACTGTGCATGGCACGGTTGTGCTGGCCGATGCCAACCCAGAGTCGCGCCCGCGCATCGCCGCGCAACTGG
This sequence comes from uncultured Acidobacteriaceae bacterium, assembly GCA_963834565.1. Taxonomy (GTDB): domain Bacteria; phylum Acidobacteriota; class Terriglobia; order Terriglobales; family Acidobacteriaceae; genus Telmatobacter. The sequence goes on from CAWICF010000002.1 coordinate 718,168, forward strand.
CTCGTCACGGCTACTCCGTGGTGCAGGCAGCCAACGTGGAGCAGACTTTGTCTGCGGCGCGTCAGGACGCGCAGGCCATCCTTCTCGACAGCTCGCTCGACGGCATGAACGGCTGGGAGATTCTGCCCCTGCTCCGACGGCTCAACAAAGCTACGCCGACGCCCGTGGTGCTGATGAGTGTCGAAAATCCTGGCAACCGCGCCGATCTTCCCGGCGACACTGCGGGCTGGGTCCCGAAACCTCTGCGCGAAAACGATCTGCTTGCGGAACTTGCTCGCGTGTTGTGCGGATCCGGCGAAAAGGCGCGCATCCTCGTCGTGGAAGACGATCGCGACCTGGCTCATGTGATCAAGGAAATTTTTACCCGCGACAACATCACGGTGCAGACCGCACACACCCTGAGGGAGACCGTCGAAGCCTGCTCTTCTTTCCGTCCGCAACTCATGGTGCTCGACATCGGTTTGCCTGATGGCGACGGATTCAACGTAGTCGACTACCTGCGCCAAAGCGATGATCTGGCCGGTCTTCCGCTGGTGGTCTATTCCGGCCGCGAACTCTCGCAGGAGGACCGCGCCAACCTCACACTTGGCCCCACGTATTTCCTCGCCAAGACACGCGTTCAGCCACAGCAACTTGAAGCCCTGGTGCTGACCATGCTGCGCTCCTCGCGCCAGACCGATACGCCTGCCGCTCCTGAGTCCACCGTTCCCAAGGCGTAACTGGCTTTGCTCCCCGGGTGCTGATTTCGGCCAACCTGCCATCGACAAGCGGACACCGGCGTTTGACAATGTTTCCGGAGGAGTGTTTGTTTTGGCCCGCAAGATTCTGATCATCGACGATGAAGACGACATTCGCGAAGTGGCCGCGCTCAGCCTGGAAAGTGTGGCCGGATGGGAAGTGGTCGTTGCCAATTCCGGCGCTCAGGGAATTGCCCGGGCTGCCGAGCAGCACCCCGACGCCATCCTGCTCGATGTGATGATGCCCGGCATGGATGGACCGACAACCTTCAGGGAATTGCGCAAGAATCCGGCAACTGCGCGCATCCCCGTTCTGCTGCTGACTGCCAAGGTGCAAGGGACCGACCAGCGGCGCTTCGCCGATCTCGGCGTCGAGGCAATCCTTTTCAAGCCTTTCGACCCGCTCACGCTTTCCACCCAAATTGCCCACGCTCTCGGCTGGAAATAGCGATTCTGCAACATGGAATGTCCCAACCAACCCGGCCTCGATGCCAACCTTTCCGAGGCTTTGGATCGCATGTGGGCTCGCTTTCTCCCCGACATTCGCGATCGCATCTCTGTCCTCGAAGCCGCTGCGGAAGCTGCGGCCGCGAATGACCTCTCCGCGCAACAACGCGAGGATGCGCATGCCACTGCGCATAAACTTGCCGGAGCGCTCGGCACCTTCGGCCTGATGCGAGGGACCGATTTGGCGCGCCGCTTTGAAGCGGAGTTTTCCAGTGAACCGGGTCCCGATCAGAGCCAGGGAAAAGCTCTCGTAGCTGTGGCCGCGGAGATCCGCGCAATGATCGAAAATCGGAAATCCACCACTTAAGACCCACCGTCAACCCTGGCACGCGCAATTAAACTGGACGAAGTGATTCCTCGTGATCCATTTGCGCCGCAACTCGACCTGACTTTCGAAGAGCCGCGGCACTCGCGCCAAATCTGGGCTGTGCGCGACCTTGTCACCCAGGTCCGCGATCTGGTTGAGCAGGAGTACGGCGACATCTGGGTCGAAGGTGAGATCTCCAACTTCCGCCCTGCTCCGTCTGGCCACGTCTATTTCACTCTCAAGGATGCCGAAGCACAGCTTCCCATCGTGCTCTTCCGCCGCCAGGCCATGCTCCTGCGCTTCCGGCCGGAAGATGGCCTGCACGTCCTGGTTCGCGGCCGCGTCAGCGTCTACGAACAGCGCGGCCAGTTGCAGCTTGTGGCGGAAACCATGGAGCCCGTCGGCGCCGGCTCTCTGCAACTCGCCTTCGAGCAGCTGAAAGAGCGCCTCAAAGCCGAAGGTCTCTTCGACGCCGACCGTAAGCAGCCGCTCCCCACATTCCCGCGCACGGTCGGCATCGTCACCTCGCCCACAGGCGCTGTCATCCGCGACTTTCTCAACATTGTCAGCCGACGGCACTCCGGCCTGAATGTTCTGCTCTTTCCGGTCGTCGTGCAGGGTGAATCGGCGCCAGCCGAAATCGAGACTGCGATCGCGGATCTAAACTCCTCGCAACTCGTTGATCTCATCGTGCTGGCGCGCGGAGGGGGTTCGCTCGAAGACTTGGCTGCATTCAACAGCGAGTGTGTCGCGCGAGCCATTGCATCGAGCCGGCTTCCTATAGTTTCCGCTGTAGGGCATGAGACCGACTTTACCATCGCCGACTTTGTCGCCGATCTGCGCGCTCCCACCCCTTCAGCCGCCGCCGAACTGATCACCGAAGCACAGCACAAGATCGCCGAACACCTGGCCAACCAGGCTCACCGCCTGGAGCGAGCCACGCGTTTCCAGATCCTGCAGGCCCGCCAGCGTTTCACGCGTCTGCCTGTCAGCCGCTCAGAGGCTCGCGTCTCGGCTCTGCTTTATCGCCTGGGCCAGCGGCTTGACGACGCCACGCTCCGTCTTGATGCTGTATTCACTTCGCGGCTTCGCCTTCGCCAGGCAGGCGTCGCCGAGCTCGCCGCATCGGTCCTTCATCACGATCCGCGCCAGCAGCTGGCTCATGCACGCCAGCATCTCGCCGACTTTCGAGCCCGTCTTGACCGCTGCCTCGAACGCTTGATCGAATCGTCGGCTTCCAGGCTCGGCGCTCTCGATGCGCGCCTCCATTCGCTTTCGCCGCTGGCCGTGCTCGACCGCGGCTACGCGCTGGTGCTCGCATCCGACGGTTCGCTTGTTCGCTCGTCGTCACAAGTCGCGTCCGGCGATCAACTCACCACGCGCCTGGCTGACGGCTCGTTCACTAGCCGCGTCGAATCCACCAACCCGACATCTACCCAGAAAGCCAAAGGCACGAAATCGAAATCATGAGCAGCAGCGCACGCAAACTCTTCGGTACCGACGGCATTCGCGCCGTCGCGGGACAGGCCCCGCTCGATCCCACAACCGTTTACTCCGTCGGCCTCGCACTCGCCCACTCACTCCGCAAGACAAAAGCCGAACCCCGCGTTCTTCTCGGCCGTGACACCCGCGAATCCAGCCCGTGGATCGCCGCCACGCTTGCCGCCGGCCTGCGCGAAGCCGGCACTACTGTTGAGAGCGCGGGAGTCATCACCACTCCCGCTGTCGCATTCCTCGCCCGCACGCACGGCTTTCACGCTGGCGTCGTTATTTCGGCTTCGCACAATCCCTGGCAGGATAACGGCATCAAGCTCTTCGGAGCCGACGGCTTTAAGTTGCCTGATGCCGACGAACTCGCAATCGAAGAAGAGATCCTCCATCACGCCGCGACAGTTGAGATAGCCGATGCCCAGCGCTTCGCGCCCGTCACCGACAACCCGGCGCTGCAGTCCGATTACATACAATTCCTCATCGATTCCCTCCCCGGCCTTTCGCTTGGCCATCTCCACATTGTTGCCGACTGCGCCAATGGCGCCGCGGCTGCAATTGCACCTGAGCTCTTCCGCCGGCTCAACCGCGGCAACACCGCCAACGTCACCCTCCTTAACACGGCGCCAGATGGTCGCAACATCAACGCAGGCTGCGGGGCGCTGCACCCGGAGTTCGTCGCAAAGGAAGTAAAATCGCGCGGAGCCGCGATCGGAGTCACTTTCGACGGCGACGCTGACCGCTGCATGCTGGCCGGTGCGCAGGGCAACGTCATCAACGGCGATGCCATCCTGCTCGTCGCCGCGCGCGATCTCAAATCCCGTGGGATGCTCACCGGCGATCTGGTCGTCGCCACCACCATGTCGAACATGGGCCTCGAAGCCGCGCTCAAGCGCAGCGGCATCCGCATGCTGCGCGCACCGGTCGGCGACCGCTACGTACTCGAAGAGATGCAGAAACACAACGCCGCCCTCGGCGGCGAGCAATCGGGCCACATCCTCTTTCCCCATCTCGCCACCACGGGCGATGGCCTGCTCACCGCCCTCGTTGTCCTCGATCTCATCGCGCGGACCGGCCAATCGCTCGACGCACTCACCGCCGACCTCAAGGTCTTTCCGCAGGTCATCGTCAACGTGAAGGTCCGCGAGAAAAAGCCGCTGAATGCGATTCCCGCTGTCGTTGCCTCCATCCAGGCGGCCGAAGAGGAACTGAAAGACTCGGGCCGCGTTGTCATCCGTTACAGCGGAACTGAAGCGCTGGCCCGCGTAATGATCGAAGCGGAAAGCGAGGAGGCAATGCGCCGCCACGCCGAAGCAATCGCCGCCGCGATCCGAACCGAACTGGGCGTCTGATTCGCCATCTCAACCTGTGAAATGCCATGTCCCTTGAGGAGGAGCGTGTGATCTGTATCACCGCCCGGCAGTCGCAAACCTCCTACCTTCAACGCAGAAGGCAAATCTCCCATGGCGACTCCCGCCGTAGAACTCGCCACAGCACCCGCAGCCAAAAAGAAACTTGTCCGCCGTCTCGCATCTGACAACTCGCAGCGCGTCCGCCACACCATTCAGATCCTTTTCGTGCTTCTGAACGCCTGGCTCGGGATCCAGTTCTATCTTTGGGCCCGCTACTTTGAGCGTGGCGGCGCGGGTCTGCAGGTTCCCCGCCCCGCTGGCGCGGAAGGCTGGCTGCCGATCGCCGGCCTCATGAACTTCAAAGTCCTCATCGCCACCGGCCGCATTCCCGTCGTCCATCCAGCCGCTATGTTTCTCTTCATGGCCTTCGTTGGCATGAGTCTCTTTGCCAAAAAGGCTTTCTGTTCCTGGCTGTGCCCGGTCGGAACATTTTCTGAGTCGCTCGCGCGCCTTGGCAAGAAGCTTTTTCGCCACAATCTGCGCCTGCCGCGCTGGCTCGACATTCCTTTGCGCGGCCTCAAGTACCTGCTCCTCGGCTTCTTCGTTTTCATCATCGGCACCATGTCGGCTGCCGCCATCAACGAGTTCATGGGCACACCATACGGCCTCATCGCCGACGTGAAGATGCTCAACTTCTTCCGCGACATGAGCGCGACGGCCGCCATCGTCATCGCCATGCTCGTCGCGCTGTCGGTTCTCGTCGAAAATTTCTGGTGCCGCTACCTCTGTCCTTACGGCGCATTGATGGGTCTGGTTTCGCTCCTCAGCCCGCTCAAGATTCGCCGCAATCCTTCGGCCTGCATCGACTGTGCCAAGTGCGTGCACGCCTGCCCTGCATCTCTGCCCGTCGACAAGCTGCTCCAGATTCGCTCCGTCGAGTGCACCGCCTGCATGGCATGCGTCGCAAGCTGCCCGGCCGAGGGCACGCTGCAGCTCTCGTTGCCGAAGCCGCGAAGTTTGTCGGCTTCGCACCCGCCCGGACTCGCGCCGGCTGCTGCGCTCTCACGCTATCGGCGTGCGGTCACGCCCTTAGCCATGGTGGCCATTCTCGCCGTGTTTTTTTTCGGAATGATTCTCATGGCGCGTGCAACTAACCACTGGCAGACCCACGTGCCCAACGACGTCTACCAGGAACTCGTGCCGAACGCCAACCTCGCGACCCATCCGGGGTACTGAGAAGGGGACCGGAGATCGGGAATCCGCATCTCACAGTTCTTCGCACCTGCTCTCTGGTCTCTTGGTCCTTGTATTCTTTTTTCATGCCCCGCTTCTCTGCCGGCCAAACCCTCCTCATCGACGCCGACGATACGCTCTGGGAAAACAACATCTACTTCGAACGCGCCATTGCCGCGTTCATCAGCTTTCTGAATCACCATGAATATTCGCCCGCCCAAGTGAGGCAGACTTTGAACGCCGTTGAGCGGGAGACGATCCTCGCCCACGGCTACGGACTCTCCAGCTTCACCCGCTCGCTGGTCGATTGCTTCGAGCGGCTCAGCCCCTCACCCGTCACCGAAGAAAACCGGGAACGCATTCGAGGCTTCGCCCGCGCGATCGCCGAGCAGGAGATCGAGTTGTTGCCCGGAGTGGCCGAAACCCTGAACGATCTCGCAGGTCGCCATCATCTCATCCTCATGACCAAGGGCAACCACGCCGAGCAGGCCGACAAACTCGCGCGCTCCGGCCTTGCCGATCACTTCGCTGCCGTCGAAATTGTCGCGGAGAAAGACCCCGCCACCTATCGCGCCGTCATTGCGCGCCACGAACTCGCGCCGCACACCAGTTGGATGGTCGGCAACAGCCCCAAGAGCGACATCAATCCAGCGCTCGCCGCCGGCCTCCACGCCGTCTTTCTCTTTCACAAGGACACCTGGGTGCTGGAACACGCCACGCTCGATGCTGCGCCCACCGGCCAGAACCTTATCGAACTCGACGCATTCTCCAAACTCCGTGATATCTTTTGAGCGATCGGAGATCGGGCGTGATCGCGCAATCAGGTTCGACAAGCGCCTTACGAAATATCGAGTATCCAGCTCCTCCTCGCGTGCACTGGTCCGTCCTGCTCCTCTCCTGGATCGTGCTGGCAACTCTTTTCGCACTGCTCGCTCCTCCGCCATATCAGAAATTGCTCAACAGCCTGGTCATCGACGCCTGGGCCTTCTGTCTCTGTCTTTGGATCCGAAGCCTCGATCCCGAGACACGCAGTCCTTTCTGGTGCGACGTTTACGTAGTGGTAGAGCTCGCCTACTCGCTGATCAGCGTTCGCCAGGATCCGTCAATCGTCGTGCAAGACATCACAGACTATCTGAAATTTGCATCATTCTGCCTCTATTGCTGGACGATATATCTCATTCGCTCCGACCTTCTCAAACACTACAATCGACGCGAGCCTTACGGGCTGGAATTGAATGGGCTCATGACCTACATGTTTTCCTTCCTTTACTTCCAATCGCAGCTCTTTCCCATTGCAAAGTCGAAGAAGCGCGAAGCAGAGCAGAGAGTTGGATCCCCGATTCGCAATTAGTTCATATTGGTGAATTCACACGTTTCGTTTTGTCGGACTCCAGCTGCCACCATGCCCCTATCAGAAACAGAAAGAGCAAACATTCTCTGTACCGCCGCACTCGATGATCCTGCTTCGCGGCCTCACCGCCCGATCCGCCAGTGCAGCACCGCGGCCACTCCCGCGGGGTGCGCGCCATAATACGGCAGCAGACGCGGCGGCGTTGTATAGAGCGTCCCCTGCGCGCCAAGTTCCAGCGCACTCCAGTCGCTGTGCCACACGCGGTGCGCATACCCTCCGGTGGTTGCCTGCACGCGCCCCACCACAGTCTCCTCCGCCGGCGCGGATGCGCCCAGCAAGTCCGTCGTCCGGTCGTCGTTCTCCACGCGCGTCCAAATCGACTGTCTTGCGCGCAAGCGCGCCTCGGCCTCCAGTAAATAGCCGTTCGCATTCACATCCGTGCCGATCGTGTGATTGCGTCCCCACACCGCAGTGGCGTCGATTTCAGCCGCTGTCCACGTATGATGAACGCTGATCGACGCGGTCTGCCGCAAAACATCCTCCGTTGGATGCAACGCCTCCGGCGAGTGCAGGTGGCCGATAGAATACTGTGCGATCCAATCCCTGGCCAGGGCAGCGGTCAGCCGCGTGGACCACGAATCCAGCGCACCCACTTCAATCGTCCACCGGTTTTCATCCGGCTCGCGCCCATGGAACCCCGAAGCTTCCACGCGCACGCGATCCCACGTCAACCCGCCCGTCGCTACGTCGTACGCAATGTGTGTGGAGTCCTGTTCATGATGCGCCAGTGGCGCGAGGGGATCGCTCTCCGCGCTCATGCGGTGCGGAAACGCCTCCGGTCCCAGCGCCGGATCGCCCACCGGTGCTGCATACAACGTTGCCAGCCCGCGCTCTCCCAGCTTTATGTCGTACACCGCAGCCAGCTCCATAAACAGGTCGTGCGGATGCTGGCCGTCGACGATCACTTTGCCAAATGCTGTCTCGCCCTGCTGGAAGAGTTCCGGATAATAGCGGCCAGAGATCGTGGCCGGCTCAAGGCTAAACATTGCGCGCAGCGTCCACTCGCTGCGCCCCTTCTTGCGTTGCGCCATCAGCATGGCCCAGTTCACGCTGAAGAGCTTGTCGCGCCCGCGCGGCCCGGTCTGCTGCTGCTCCGCCACGTTCACCTCGCCATGCAGCATCTCCATCCAATTGCCGTTCATGCGCATCAGCATCGGCGGCGCGCTTGAGTCAGGTTCGAGGCTCGTCCCCGAGCCCATATGCCGCAGCACGTTGTCTCGCAGCGTGTCTGTCGGCCCTCCCATCAGCATCTGCGCTTTCGCAGCAGTCGCTGCACATACCAGCAAAACAGCACACCACAACCTCATCTCGCCCTCGGAAAAAGGTTCGTCAATCTGTGTCAGGAAAAGCCAAAGCCGGCGTGCGCATCGGCCGTGCACAACGAACACACGTACAACCGTTCGCTGGCAAGACGGTTCAAGTCGGTTTATTAAGGAAAAGAAGAGATCAGATGCGCAGCACGCGTTGAGGTCGAGGCCGCTCCGGCATCGTGGCAACCGCGGCACCGGCATCGCCAGAAGCGCAGGCCGGCTCAAACGTCACAACACTCGACGCCGCCCCGCCGGCTCCCGCAATCGGCGCGAGACGGAAGTCATCCGTCCGCACGGCTGGCGCACTCACCTGTGTGCAGCACTCGCCGCGCACCGCCGGCATCGCGCCCGCACAGCAAGCGTGCTCCTGGCCTTGCTGCATGGCGCAACAGCCACGGCACACTTCGGGCGCAAGGCTCATCACCATTGCCATGACCATTGCGATGACCGCAGCAAGCCGCATGTCGCCATTCTACCGGCAGTGCACGGATATGCCCCGTATGAGAAACTGAAAGAGCAGAATTTCCTCGGGCCGCTTTTGCGTGACCCAAAACCCGCTTCAACCCAGGTTGAGTAGGGCGCGTGGCCCCAGCCGCAGCGCGGTGAGACTGCGAAAAACGAAGACGCCTTAGTCTCAGCTCCTTGGCGCAGCGCCGCAACCGTGGGGTCTGCCGCATTGGACTGAAAGCTAAGAGCTAAAGGCTAAAAGCTCAGAACAAATGATCAGCGTCAGCAACGTCACCATGCGCTACGGCTCGAAGATCCTCTTCGAAGAAGTCAGCACCGCCTTCACGCCCGGCCGCCGCTACGGCCTCACCGGACCGAACGGATCCGGCAAGTCAACCTTTATGAAAATTCTCACCGGCGAACTCGAACCGCAGAAGGGCACGGTCGTCCGCCCTCGCAAGCTCGGCGTTCTGCGCCAGGATCAGTTCGCCTTTGATGCTTATCGCGTCATCGACACCGTCATCATGGGCAACAAGCCGCTGTGGGCCGCGCTTGAAGAGCGCGACCGCATCTACGAGAAATCTGAGATGACCGATGAAGACGGCATGCGCCTTGGCGAGCTTGAAGGCATTATCGGAGACGAGGACGGCTACACGGCCGAGAGCGACGCCGCCGTTCTCCTCGACGGCCTCGATATCGCCGAGCCGCTTCACGGGCGCAAGATGGGCGAATTGCAGGGCGGCCAGAAGGTCCGCGTGCTGCTAGCGCAGGCCCTCTTTGGCAAGCCGCAGGCGCTCATGCTCGACGAGCCCACCAACTACCTCGATCTCGACTCCATCCACTGGCTCCAGGATTTCCTGACCAACTACGACGGCACGCTGATTGCCATCTCGCACGACCGGCACTTCCTCAACTCCGTCACCACGCATACCGCCGACATCGACTACCAGACGATCATCACCTACACCGGCGGCTACGACGACATGGTGATGGCCAAGACGCAGATCCGCTCCACGCTGGAATCGCAGATTGCGCAGCGCGAAAAGAAAATTGCCCAGCTCAATGAGTTCATCGCCCGCTTCGCCGCCGGCACGCGATCCTCGCAGGTGACCAGCCGACGCAAAGAGGTGGAACGGCTGCAGACCAACGAGCTTGCCCGTTCAAACATCCAGCGCCCGTACATCAAATTCGACCAGGTGCGCCCCAGCGGCAAGCACGTTCTTGAGTTCAAGCATCTGACAAAGTTCTACGACGATCTGAAAGTCATCGAAGGATTTACAGCAAATGTCCTGCGCGGCGAAAAGATCTGCCTCATGGGCCGCAACGGCGCCGGCAAAACCACCCTGCTCAAAAGCCTGTTGGCCAATTACCCTGGTCTTGCCGAAAAGAACTTCACGCTCGATTCCGGTACTGTCTTCTGGGGTCACGAAGCGCAGGTCGGCTACTTTCCGCAGGATGTTGGCGCAACCATCGAGCATGGCCTCACTGTCGCTGAGTGGCTTCACCGCTGGAATCCTGCGGCTCACGTTGAAGACATTCGCGGCATCCTCGGCCAGATGCTTTTCTCGGGCGAAGAAGGCTCCAAGCCCACCAAGGCGCTCTCCGGCGGTGAGCAGGCGCGCCTTGCCTTCTGCAAGCTCATCCTCACCAAGCCCAACATCCTCATCTTCGACGAGCCGACAAATCACCTCGACCTCGAAGCCATCAACGCGCTCAACATCGCACTGCAGCGCTACGAAGGCACGGTCCTGCTCGTCACGCACGACCACGATCTGATCGACGAGGTCGCATCGCGCCTCTGGATCTTCCACGACAATCAGATTGAAGACTTCCAGGGTCCATACGAGGAGTGGAAGGGCAAACACAGCTAGTCGGTCTCGAGCGTGCCGGCAAGTGTGCGAGTCGATCGGACTTCCCATGTTCCTGAACTCTGAAGATTCAGCGGCAGGCGGATCGCGGAAGAAGCTCTGGCTCAGCTACGCTCTGATCTTCGCCCTGGTCACCGCTTCCACAGCATCACTCCTGCTCTGCCCCTGCGATCTTCCCGGCCGCAGTCCGCGTGCATGGCCTCTGATAGCTCTCTCCGTTATCTTCGGCGTCACGGCTGCAGCATTCGTTTATCGACTCCTTCAACGCTATACCGGTATCACCGTTCTTCTCAGAGCCCTTTACGCTGTCGCCATCGTCGCCTTGGCAGTCTACTTCGAGTTCGACCTCGCAGCTGTTTTCATCGCGTGGCTGGCGCGTCCGGGCAATCTGCGTTGATTCTCGTCCGCGCCGACAAGGCAGCCCGCTTCGGTCTCGCTTCCACAAGCGAGCGCGGCGTTGAGGAACCCCTGGGCAGGCATCCTGTAAACAAACCCTTCCATCTCGCCATAACCACCTGAAAAAACGACGGCGAACACCGGGGAAACTCAACTCTTCAATACAAAATCGGCATCCAATCATTCCAGCGGCCTTATATCGCTCCCTTGTGGAGCGATTCTCCCGGGGGCATTGAGGAGGAATCTTGCTCCCTCCGTTTCACTTCACTCAACGGTTTGGCCGCTCAAGTGAACAAGCGAGCACTCGGCGCAACGGGTCAAGGCCGCTGAACGACGCGTCACATCGACTTCCGTCCGAGGAAAACCCACTGATGGCGGCTGCACAAAAGACGATTTTCGAAAATGAAGAGCGCTTGCGTCTCGCCGAAGTCGCCGGCCAGATCGGATCCTGGGAGTGGGATCCGGTGGAGGGGACGCAAACTCTGTCTCCCGAGCTTGGCCGCATCTTTGCCATCGACATCGCGGATCCTGATCGAGCGCGAAAATGGGCCGCTCGCGTATGGCCCGAAGACTGGCCCAAAGTGCAATCTCTGATGCAGCAAGGTAGCAAGACTGGCTCGATGGAATTCGAGTACAGGTATCTTCACCCTGACCTTGGGCTACGGTGGCTCTTTTGCAAAGGACGCCGTTTTCAGCAAGAGCCGCGCATGTTCGGCATTGTGCAAGACGTCACCGCGCGGAAAGCTGCCGAAGAAGCCTCGCAACGGCTCGCTGCCCTTGTCGAATTCTCCGACGATGCCATTGTCAGCAAAGATTTGAAAGGCATCGTCACCAGTTGGAATCCAGCCGCCGAACGGATGTTTGGTTTTTCGGCGAAGGAAATGATCGGGCGTCCGATCACCGTCATCATTTCCCCGGAATTGCGAGACGAAGAGACAAACATCCTTGCGACCATTGCTCGGGGTGAGCGCATTGAGCACTTTGAAACTGTGCGCGTCAAGAAAAATGGCGAAACCGTCGACGTCTCGCTCACTGTCTCTCCTGTCAAGGACGAAGCGGGCCGGATCGTTGGCGCCGCCAAGATCGCGCGCGACATCACAGATCGAAAAAGAGCTGCGCGAATCCTGCTGATGACGGAGAGACTTGCTGCGGTTGGCCGTCTTGCCGCCACCGTTGCGCATGAAATCAATAATCCGCTCGAAGCCGTCACAAATCTGGTTTATCTTGCCAAAACAGCAAGCTCGCAGGCTACAGTTGTCAACTTTCTCTCGGCCGCGGAAGAGCAATTAGCTTCTGTTTCTCATCTCACTCGGCAAACCCTGGGCTTTTATCGGGAGACCGGCGGCATGCGGCGCATCGACCTGAATGAAATCGTCTCGTCATTGCTCACCGTTTTCGCTGCCAAGGCAACCAACAAGGGCATTCAACTTGATCGGGAAGTCAAAACTGATCTGGCAATCTGCGCGATACCGGGCGAAATTCGCCAGTTGGTGGCCAACCTGGTCAGCAACAGCATTGATGCCATTCACGGGGCAGGCCGGATCAGGATTCGTGTCAATTCCGCCCGCCACTGGGCGAATCGTCGAGAGTCAGGCATTCGCATTACCGTTTCGGACACGGGAATCGGCATCTCGTCGGAAGCTCGTCCCAGGGTCTTCGAGCCCTTTTTCACAACCAAGCGTGATGTCGGAACCGGGCTTGGGCTCTGGGTCTGCAAAAGCATCGTCGATAATCATCACGGCGATGTGCAGATTCGCAGTTCTGCGACACCCGGGGAATCCTGGACGGTGGTCTCCATCTTTCTCCCTCTGAATCAGCCTTTGCATTCCGCAGTAAATCCGTCGACCCAGCGGGATAAGCTTCTCCAAGCCTCTTGAATCAAGTGAACTCCGCACCAGTTCTGCCATCCATTCATCGCCTGGATGGCGCGCCCTCATGATCCCTGCGCTGGGCGGACCAAACACACCTACTCAGCACGCGACCTCTGCCCCGTCGACCATCTTCAGCAAAGTCTTCTTATCGCTGCTCGCGATTGCTGGTTACCGCGCGCTGGCCGGAGGTACAATTCCGTTCATCCGCAGATACTCCACCATCTGCCCGTAGTGGTCGAAGGCATGGGAGATGCCGAAGGACGCAAGAGTGGCGCGCGTCTGGAATCCCGGCTCGGGCGATTTGATCACCTGGAAAGAGTTGGCCGGCGTCAGAGTGGCAATGGCCTTGTGGGCAAATGCAAACGAACCGGCAAGCGCTGCCACCACGTCGTCCTTTTTCGTGAGCTTCGTAATTGCCTGTGGATCCACATCGGGCCTCATCCCGCTGATGATGCCGTAGAAGAAGTAGTTCGCTTCTGCTACGTGAGTCGCCTGCTGCGCAAACGTCCGCACCGTAGCGAATTCCGTCGTCTGCCCGGGCACAAAAATCGCCTGGCTGGGAGCGAAATCGAATTTGTCGGCCGGCATCGCCTTCACTGCGCTCATCATCTCGCCCTCAATCACGCTCAACTGGGAATCAAATGCCTCAGCCGGTGTGGCGATCGTTCCTGGCGCGAGCCCTTTCGCCATTCCACCCATCTGCGCCGCCGCAGCCAGAGACCCCAGGCTGAGCAAACAGCACACCGCCATCATTCGAATCCGCATCGCAAACCTCCACATAAAGCATTTTCAGCAAGAGCCCACAGATTAGCAGAAGAAGGCCCGACCGCACTCAGGCGCGCATTCGCACCGCTGCCTCATACACCTTCACATACTCCTTCGCCGGAACACTCCAGTTGTAGTCGCGCGCCATACCGTTTCGCATCAGCTTTTGCCAACCCTTCTTGTCGTGGAAGGCTTCTATGGCGCGGTCGATCTCTGCCAGCAGATCGAGCGGATTGACGCCAGCAAACTTGAAGCCCGTGCCCGTTCCTTGCTCCGGGTCCCACTCCTCGATCGTGTCGTCCAGGCCGCCGGTCGCTCGCACAATCGGCACGGTGCCATATTTCATCGAGTACATCTGGTTCAGGCCCGACGGCTCATAGTGCGACGGCATCAGAAACATATCCGCGCCCGCTTCGATCTTGTGCGAAAGCGCTTCGTCGTAGCCAAACTTCACAGCCACGCTCGCCGGATGCCGGAAAGCCCAATCGCGGAAGATATTCTCGTAGTAAGGATCGCCGCTTCCCAGCGCCGTCACCACCAATTCGCGTTCCGCCAATTGCTCCGTAATCTGCGCAACAATGTCGAATCCCTTTTGCGTTGCCAGCCGCGAAATAATGCCGATTACCGGCGTCGTTTCCAACACGTTCTCCAGCTTGAATGCGTGCAGCAAATCGGCGCGGCACGTGCGTTTGCCGTCGAGATTGTCCGGCGTGTAGTGGGCTGCAAGGTTGCGATCCGTGGCCGGATTCCACTGCGCGTAATCCACTCCGTTCAAAATCCCGTACAGATCGGCGGCGCGTTTGTGCAGTACTCCTTCCAGTTGCTCGCCAAACTCCGGCGTCTGAATCTCCTCGGCATATTTGCGGCTCACCGTTGTCAGCTTGGCGGCAAACTCCACCGCTCCCTTCAGAAAATTGAAGTGGTCGTACTGCTCCACCTTGTCCATCGTGAAAATGTCCCACGGGAACAGCAACTGCTCCGTGGTGTTTGGCGGGAACTTCCCTTGAAATGCTGCGTTGTGAATCGTCAGCACGCTGGCCGCGCCGCTCACCACCGGATCCGCTGCGTAGGTTGTCCGCAGATACACCGGAATCAGTCCCGCCTGCCAGTCGTGGACGTGGAAAACCTGCGGCGCGCCCATAATCTTCGTCGCCTCAATCACTGCCCGGCAGAACAACCCAAAGCGCTCGGCATTGTCGCTGTAATCGCCGCCCTTAGGGCCATAAAGCTCCTGCCGGTCAAACAGTTCAGGGGATTCAATAAAGTAGTACTGCACCCCATCACGCTTGCCGCCATTAACCACTCCGACGAACCGGTTGTAGTAACGGAAAGGAATGGTGAGCGAACGAACTGCATACTCAGGTTCAGCCTTCAAGAACTTGCGCACGCGCGTGTAGAGCGGCAGATAAACCGTGACCTCGTGGCCCAGCTTTGCCAGCTCAGGGGGTAAAGCACCCACTACGTCAGCCAGCCCGCCCGTCTTGGCAAACGGCGTGCATTCTGAGGCCGCAACAACAATCCGCATCCCTCGTTCTCCTCTTTTGATCCAAACCGCAAGTCTACTACGCGCATCATCCCGAACCGCACGAGCCGGATTCTGGCCCTTCGGAAGATTGCCGGCGCACTCGCCTATCATGGTGAAGTCACACCCATAAGCAAAACTGCTAATTGGTAGCTGCATGTCACGTCGCAGCGCAATCCCGGAGCCATCCTTTGAAAGCAAATCTGAACTTCCTTGTCGCCACTTTCCTCATCGCGTCTTTCGCACTCTTTGATGGTTCTGCCATCGCACAAGTTTCTCCAGTTCATCCTCAGTCCTTCCGCGTCGAGAATGGCAAATTCCTGCTCGATGGCAAGCCGTTCCAGATCATCTCCGGTGAAATGCACTATCCGCGCATTCCGCGAGCTTACTGGCGCGATCGTTTCCGGATGGCGAGAGCGATGGGCCTGAATGCCGTCACTGCTTACGTCTTCTGGAACGAACATGAACTGCGCCCGGGAGTCTACGATTTCTCGGGCCAGCGCGACGTCGCAGAATTTATCCGCGAGGCGCAAAGCGAGGGCCTCTATGTGATCCTTCGCCCCGGTCCATACGTTTGCGCCGAGTGGGAGTGGGGCGGCTACCCTGCGTGGCTGCTGAAGGATCACGGCATCGTCGTCCGCAGCACCGACCCCAAATTCATGGAGCCCGCGCGCCGCTGGCTGCTTCGCCTCGGCAAGGAACTCGCGCCGCTGCAGGTTGGCAACGGCGGTCCAATCATTGCGGTTCAGGTTGAAAACGAGTACGGCTCCTTCGGCAGCGATCAGGCCTATATGGAGCAGATTCACCAGGCGCTCCTCGACGCCGGCTTTAACAAAGCTTTGCTGTACACCGCCGATGGTCCTGACCTCATCCCCAGAGGCTCGCTGCCCGGGTTGCCCGCAGTCATCAACTTCGCGCCGGGCGAAGCGAGGAGCGCCTTCGCAACCCTGCACAAACTACGGCCTAATGGACCATTCATGGCGGGCGAGTGGTGGGACGGCTGGTTCGATTTCTGGGGAGGACCGCATCACACCACCGACGGCAAGGCCCAGGCCAATGAACTTGGCTGGATTCTCAATCAGGGCTACTCCATCAGCATTTATATGTTTCACGGCGGGACAAACTTTGGTTGGATGAACGGCGCGAACATGGATAAGACGCAGTACGAGCCCGATGTCACCAGCTATGACTACGACGCCGCCCTCGACGAAAGCGGCCGGCCCACGCCCAAATACTTCCTCTTCCGCGACGCCATTGCAAAAGCCACCGGAATCACGCCGCCTCCTGTTCCCTCCGTAGACCCGCCCATCGCAACCGCCAAAATCGACTTCAAGAAATCCGCGTCGCTGTGGCAGACGTTGCCAGCGCCGGTCCACTCCGATCAGTCGCTCTCGATGGAAGATCTCAATCAGGCCTACGGCTATATCCTCTACCGCACCGATGTCCGAGGTCCCGTATCAGGCGACCTGGTTCTCGATGAGCTCCACGACTACGCAATAATCTACGCCGACGGCAAACTGCTTGGCACGCTCGACCGCCGTCTCAATCAGAGTTCTCTGCACATCGATCTCACGGAGCCGCACTCGCGCCTCGACATCCTCGTTGAAAACACCGGCCGGATAAACTTCACGATTGCCATCCGCGGCGAACGTGAAGGCATAACCAAACAGGTCACGCTGGCCGGCAAGACGCTTACCGGCTGGGCAATCTACCCACTCCCAATGGACGATCCTGGCAAACTCCCGTTCGGCAGCGGCGATTGCACAGGTCCTTGCTTCTATCGCGGTTCGCTCCAGGTCGATCGCGTCGGTGACACCTTTCTCGACAAGAGCGCTTTCACCAAGGGATTCGTCTGGGTGAACGGCCATCCTCTCGGCCGCATCTGGAGCATCGGCCCGCAGAAAACTCTCTATCTGCCGGGCCCCTGGCTGCACCAGGGCGTCAACGACGTGATTGTCTTCGATCTCGAAGGCCGACCCGGCGAATCTGTTGCAGGAAGAAACACGCCGGATCTCGGTGCACCAATGGGAGGACCTTGATTGCAAGGGCACGAAATAAGTGCCTCGCGCACATCCAGCTCCGCATGGGCCGAAATGGCGGCCGCGAGCGAGCCCCCGCATCCTTGCCTCTTTTGATCCGCCTACGTCCGCGGTTTGGGGTGGCCGGATCGCGCTTGGGGATAACAAGGGTAAAATTGGGTTAGCCTAGCACCAACATGAAGGGTTCGAACAAGAAATGAGCGATCGCGCTTTGCTGGACGAACAAGCGGCGGATATGCCGCAACCGCAAGAGGGGACTCAGGCAAACGATGCGCCGACTTTGGCGATCATTGTCCCTACTCTGTGCGAAGCGGAGAACATTCGCCTCACTCTCGATCGGGTGCGCTCCGTACTCGACCCGATGGAGATCCGCTACGAGATTGTTGTTGTCGACGACGACAGCAGCGACGCCACTGGCGCGATCGTTTCCACGATCGCCGACGAGGATCCGCGCGTGCGCCTGGTGGTGCGCAAGGGCAAGCGAGGCGTGGCGGGTGCAACTCTGCTGGGCTGGCAGAATACGAATGCAGCCATTCTCGGCGCAATCGACGCGGACCTCCAGCATCCGCCTGAGCTGCTATCGAAACTTGTCACCGAGGTGCTCGACGGCCGCGATCTTGCCATCGGGAGCCGCTACGCAACAGGTGGAAGCCTCGGCGAATGGAACCTTGCAAGAAAAGTGCTCTCGGTTCTGGCCCTGTCGGTGGCGCAGCCGGTTCAGAAGAAGCAGATTCGAGCCAAGGACCCGACTTCGGGGTACTTTCTCGTCCGGCGCGACTGCATTCAGGGTGTGCGCTTTCAAAAGACCGGATTCAAACTGTTGCTTGAGATTCTCGTTCGCGGCCATGTCCGGTCGATCGCTGAGGTGCCCTACTCCTTCAGTCCGCGCACCAAAGGCGAAAGCAAGGCTACCTTCAAGGTGGCGTGCCACTACGCCTTGCTGCTGTCACGGCTCTACTGGACGCGGTTCGGACTCCACTTCCACAGCCCTGGCGAAACGTCGCAAGCTTAATCCGCGGATCCGGCAAAAGCTGACTCCACTTCACTGTGCGCGCAGGTCAGCTTAATGCGCTCTTCACCCATTCCGCATAGTCGAAACACGGCGTAGCAACCCAGCATGAGCAGGAGCGGATCGAGCGGGCGCATATCATAGGGCTCGGGGTGTGAGAAGTAATACATGGATGGGAACGCAAAGAGAACCATGCCGTAGCGTATAGCATCAATTCGCCTTGCGCCCCACGCAAAATAGAGTCCGATCAGCCCCATCAACGTCAGAACCGTGGCAAACGGAATGTTCGCCGGATCCATCGGCTCTTCCGCCAGATAGACGGGCCTCAAGCTCCAATAACCGGTCCAGAGGTAGATCGCGCGGCGGAGACACATCCAGAAATACCAGCCCCGGTGGCCGCGAATGTAGCTGTCAGCCTGGCTTTTCTTCAGGTCCAGGTACGCAAGCTCGCCCATGCGGTTGTACTCGGCCAGCTCGGTCTTGTCGTGCAGCGGATGATCCTTGTCGTCTGTCCATCGCACATCACGTCCGTTATTTCCGACCCACGTTTCAAGGCCCATGTTGTCGCGCATGGGAATGAAACGGTGGAATACCAGAGCGTCGCGAATCAGCCACGGCGAAATCGCCGCTACAAGCACCAGCGATGCCACTGCGCTGGACATAAGCCATCGCTCGCCCCGGCGCGCCAGTCGCCAACAAGCGAAAATGATCAGAAACGGGACGACGGCCAGCACAGAGGGCTCGTCCAGACCCGTGATACCGGCCAGAAGGCCGAAACCCGCCCACAGACGCAGACTCGGAGATTCCTCCATTTTCTGCGTCAAAACCATTAGCCAGCACAGTCCCAGAACCAGAATGTGCGTTCCCCAGGCCCACGCAGCCGAAAAATAAATACCGTAAGGGAAGATTGCCCAACCCCAGGTCGTCCATCGAGCTACCCGCTCTCCGAAACTTCGCCGCGTGAAGAGAAATATGGGCACGCACGCGAGCGCGTTTATCACGCAATCGAAAATATGAACGGCAAGTATCGATTGGGCTGTGTGGATTCCGAAAAGAAGAAAGAAACAAGCCACGATCAGAGGGTAAAGCGGCGCCATCATAGCCGAAGGCTGTCCGGAGTCCAACGTGCTGCCGAAACCGCGGCCGGCCACAATTGACTCGGCCATATTGCCCGGCTCCCAAGCATGAATATGGTCGGCATCCATCAGATTTTCAAAATTCGGAAGTGCAATGACAGCTAAGCGAAGCACCAACGCGACGAGGACGATCAGGGTCAGCCTACGGCGCACAGTAGCCCGATGTTCCCCTAGCGGAGGTGGAACAAGTTGAATCAAAGAGATGTTCTCTCGGTCCTCTTAACCTGTTACTGATTTTACTATTTAGACGCTCACTGTTCCCGGGAGATTACATCCGGTAGTTACTTTCGCCACCTGAGTCAGTGATCCGGCATCTTAGGGCAGGCGCCTCCCCGCTCATCCCCGCGAAACCACGGCATCGAATCGTAGCATCCGGGAGGACGCCGAATTGCTTCCTCCAGACCGTCCTCGCCCAAGACGGCGACTGAGACTCCGTGCGAAAAGCAACCGGAGATTCAGGTTGGGAAAATCGGCTGGATGTGTGAACCAAACCCGGCCGTATCCGTAGTCCTTGTATGAACCGGATCTTCCGAATCAAGCTCATCTCTCTGTGCGTGCTCGCCATTCAGGGTTTGGCTGCCGGCGCCGCGGCGCAAAAACTCGCCTTCGAGGTTGCGACGATCAAGCCCAGCAAAGAATCCGTGCAATTCGAACATGACGGAAAAACAGACTTTCTGGGCGATACACTCCGCATGCGGGACGTAACCGTCATTACTTGCATCAAGCTCGCCTACCACGTCCAGGACCGCCAAATCGCCGGCCCGGATTGGCTCAGTTCCGATCATTTCGACATCACGGCAAAAACCGACGGCCCCGTCGACGAAGACACCATGAAGCGGATGCTTCAATCTCTGCTCGCCGACCGCTTTGCTCTCAGCTTCCATCGCGAGCCCCGAGAGATGAAGGTCGTGCTTCTCACTGTTGCAAGCGGCGGCGCCAAACTCAAACCCGCGGCCGCGCCAGACGCAAAGCCTTTCCGCGAGAACTCGGCAAACGGCACAATCGCCAAATCGATGCCGATCGGCGAGTTTGCCGACTTCATCTCCGGGCCGCTCGAAATCCCCATCGTCGATCGCACCGGCCTCGCCGGAAAGTACGACTTCACTCTGGACTTCACGCCCTATCTGCCTGACCCGGCAAAAAACATGGATGGCACCAGGCCGGATACAACCGCCATCCTCAAAGCTGCATTGAATGATGAACTTGGCTTGAAGATGACGGCAAGCAAGGCGCCAGTTGACTTGCTCGTTGTCGACCACGTTGAAAAGCCATCGGGAAACTAGCCGATCGCGCCGCCGCAGGCATGGAATCTCTCGGAAGTCGTGCATTTCGTCCCTATCCAGCCGACGCTTATCACCTTTTCATAGTGAGGGCGCGCGTTGCCGACGCCTTCATCGTCTATCCTGAACCTGCCCCATCCGGAGGCCACGGATGATTCCCTCAGCCGTCACCACACCCCCGACCCCCACCCCGGTTGAAGAGATCGCAGCCGCTCTCGAGCACATCGGCGCGTTGAATGGCATGTCGTTCCAGGACCGCCTATGGCTCGCAGACCACGCCCAGGAAGTGCGCGCCAATGCAGGCGAGACCCTCTTTGAAGAGGGCAGTCCCGCCGAGAACATGGTCATCATCCTCAAAGGCGAGATCCACGTGCGCCGCCGCGAAGGTGGCCCGATGGCGCTCTTCATCGGCCGAACTGGCCAGATTACCGGCGTTCTCCCTTTCTCCCGCATGAAGAGCTACGGCGGCCAGGGATTTGCCATTTCCCCGGTTTGGGCGTTGAACATTCACCGCTCGCTTTTTCCTGAGATGCTCCAGGCCATCCCCTCGATGGCGCAGCGTATCGTCTCCACGCTTCTCGACCGCGTGCGCGAAGTCACCCGCATGGAGCAACAGGCCGAAAAGCTCGCTGCTCTCGGCCAGTTAGCCGGCAATCTCGCCCACGAGCTCAACAATCCTGCCTCCGCGGCCCAGCGCGCCGCTTCCAGCCTCATCGCTGCGCTCCGAGCCAATCGCGCCAACCGTCACAAGCTGGTCATGCTCCATCTTTCGCTCGAGCAGGTGGAAGCCATTGAAGCCTGGGAAGAAAAGATCCTCTGCCGCCAGAACCAGCCTCTCGATACATTGCAAGAGTCGAACGCTCTTTCGTTCATCGCCCGCGAGGAGTCCGTTCGCAATTGGCTCAACGCCATCGGCTGCCCCGACGCCTGGGAGATCGCCGCACAACTGGCCGAGCACGGCGTCACCACCGCAGACCTCGACGAGCAGCGCATGACGCTGACCGAAGCTGAGACCTGCATCTCTCTGCAATTCTTTAGCCGTTATCTCCGTTCTCAGCGCGCAGCGGAGACTATCGTGAACTCGACGGCTCGCATCTTCGATCTCATAGACGCCGTCAAAGACTACTCCAACATGGATCGTTCCCCGATCCTCGAAGTGGACGTGCCTGCTGGACTCGACGCCACGCTGCAGATGTTTCGCTCGCGCATGGATCACGTGGATGTCGAGCGCGACTATGAGGCAAACCTCCCGCGCATCAGCGCCTATGGCGGCGAGTTGAACCAGGTGTGGACAGCGCTCATTGAAAATGCGCTCGACGCTCTCGGCGCCGGCGTTCTACCGCAGCCCACCGGGACCAATGCAAGCCTCGGCCAACTGCGCATCGCCTGCCGCATGGAAGCCGAAATGCTACTGGTAGAGATCTGGGATTCCGGGCCGGGCATTCCGCCTGAGTTGCAGGAGCGCATCTTCGAGCCGTTCTTTACCACCAAGGCGCCGGGCAAGGGCCTCGGCCTCGGTCTCGATAACGCGATGCGCATTGTCCGCAAGCATCGCGGCCACATGAGCGTGAAATCCGAACCCGGTTCCACGTGCTTCCGCGTCAGGATTCCGCTCGACCAACTGCAGGCGTACTAATTAAAAAGTCAGTCTCAAGCCGGCCTGACCGCCGTTTGGAGCTTGCGCCGCGGCGACTCTCTCGTAGGTCGAGAAGAAACTCGCAAAGCTGCTGCCCATCTCAGCCGCCGTTTGCGCAACCGTCGCGGAGGTGCGTTGCACCGTTCTGAAGGTTTCCGCCAGCGCATCCAAGTGATACGACTTGCCCCAGGCAAGAGTCTTTGTCAGTCTCCCGTCGAGGTTGAAGAAACTCATTCCGGCAAACTCGCTGCGGTTCGTAAAGTCGCCCCCCGCCGCCAGTGCAATTCCATTTGTCAGATGCTGCCAAAAATCCGTCCCGGCCTGCGGCGAAGTGTGGAGAACACCGGTAAATGAAGCGCGCCGCATTGTGTCTTCTACGTTCGCATTGTTTTCTCCGGTTCCGAATCCATGTGCCATCCCGTAGGTGTATGCAACCTTGTAGCTGCTCCAATGCGTCGGCTGCTGCGCAAACGTCAGCGAGTCTCCAGAATAGTTAGATACCAAGCCAGTGCCGATCTCCTGCCCCCCAAAAGCATTTCCTGCCTCGCAGTCGCGCGATGTGGCGCAAAGTGAGACCGACCGTGAGGCCGCGGGGAGCGCCAGTTGGACGCCATGCACGTATTGCGACTCGGCACTGAGGACGGCCTTGGCGCCAATCTGTTGCTCCAATGCGACATCCGCATGTTCGGCGTAGGCATCCTGCATCGTCGGACTCTCCGTCGTGAATCCTCCCAACTGCTCTGCGCTGCGCCCGTCGCGGCTCACGAACCTTCCGGAATTCTGAATATTCCCCATGCCAGTGGCATCTGCAGGACCCGCAATCGCCGGCAGGGGAAGCTGGTCATAGGAGATGCCTCCTCCCCCGCGAATCACCGTACCCTGCCTGGGGGCCCACGCAACGCCAAATTCCGGTGCGGCGTTATTGGTGTCGGTCTTGAACCCCTTGAGCATCTGCGCGTCGTAGCTGATCCCGCCTAACAACGAAAGGTTGGGCCGCACTTTTTTCTCGGTTTGCACATAGAGATTGGCACTTCGGCTAGCCTGGTCGAACGAAGAGTTGCCGGAACCATGCCCGAGGCCCGACTCCAGAAACGAGATGTTCATCTGGCTGTAGAGGAAGTCACCGCCCATGCGCAGGCTCCCACTGCCGATCTGCCGGTTGACATTATTGGCTGCCTCCAGGATCCGGCTCTGCCGAACCGTCGGTACAAACGAGATAATTCCCAGGGCCGTTGCCCCGGCCGGAAGCTGAACCTGGTTCGTGATCAACTGCGCCTTGGTTTCATCTATGGTAGCCGGCGAGATCGTAACCGTATTCCCGGCAGCGACGATCTGCTGCGTCAGGTGAAGATCGGTACCGAGTACCTGACCTTTGCCATCTTGTGAAGACACTAATTTGTAACTTTGAAAATCGTCGCGATTAAAGCGCACGTAGAACAAATCACGCTGCCCAAATTTCTTGTCAGCGCTAGCGGAAAGCTGGCTGAAAGACACCGGATTCAAATCAATCGGCATCACTCCGCCTCCCTCGCGACCTTGCAGGCTCATGAGAAACCCATCGAGCTTCTGCTGGTTCAACCCGAATTGATCGAAGCTCACAAAGTACGAAGTCCTGCCCCGGCCAAGTTCGCCGCCGGCCGACCCGCCGAGGTCCATTACCGGCAAGTCGTCTCGAAGACCCGCATACGGCGTATTGACCAACATCAAGCCAGTGAACCCCTCCACTGCACCGTGCAGTGTGCTTTTTTTCGCGGGAGTGGGCGCATCCGGAACCGCCTGATCGTCCACACTTGGGTTGGCGGCGCGAAACTCGGAGATTCCATCCACGTCGAGATAGAGGCCTGGCGTTGATGCTTGCGTGTTCCCGAGATCGGACTGTGCGGCCAAGCCGAACGGCCAGGCGCAAAACAGGCAGGCAGCTATCAACTTCCGATTCATAGAGCCCCCAATTTGAAGAATAAACCTTGCACCTTCAGACGCATGGAGGTCATTTAAGTCAACCAAGTTGCCAGTAACCCCAGCTGCAGGCGTGTTAGATAAGCCGTCAGCTTTCAGCTCTCGGCTCCTAGCATTCGCCATGAAATGACACGGCTCACAGGAGCTGGATGGAGCCAAGAGCTGACGGCAAATAGCTGACAGCTGAAAGCTGCCTTTCAGAACGACACGTCCGCCGGCTCCGTCACCTTCAGCACCGACTGATCGCCGGTCCGTTGCTTCCAGGCCGCGCGAATCGCGTCAATCTTCGCCCGATTCTCTGCGTTGTCGGGATAGTCGATAACCAGCAGCTTCGACCGCAACCGCTCGGGCGCAGTCTCGTTCTTGCCCTGCCACTGGCCGTAAACGTCCAGCACGCTCAGCCCGTCAGGAAATCGCGGCGTTACCTCTTTGTCGAGGAAGTCGCGCCACTGCGCTTCACTCACTCCCTGTTCGGGATGATCGGCCGGTCCCAGTCCGAAGTAGAGTTTAGTGTCGACCCAGCCAGCCGCTTGACCCGGATGCGCCGAATCCCCCTGAAGCGTCGGCGTTGCGGCTGCAGTCGCAGTTTGCCCCGGGTGGGCGCAGCCAGCGATGGCCACGCAAAGCAGCAAACTAATCAACAAAGTGCGCTGACGCATTTCGGTTCGGCACTTCCGGCAAGTAGCGGCGGTTATCTTCAAATGCGAAGGGTATCCTACAAAACAGGGCTTTCTAATCCCTGTTCCCTAATCCCTGTCGTTTCACTTTTCCACTTCAACGCCGCGCCAGAAAGCCACGTAGCCCCTCAGCTTGCGTGCCGTCGGCTTGGGATCGGGATAGTACCAGGCCGCGTCCTGGTTGTCCTGTCCATCGATCACTACGGTCAAATACCGCTTCTGTCCTGTGGCTGGATCCGTCGAAGTTGTGGAACTGGGCCGAAAGTACTCCCGCTTGAGGCTGGACTCGGGGAAATAGACATTCCCCTCCACTTCCTGTGTCTGATTGCTTTCCGCAATCACTCTGCCGTTCCAAATTGCTCGCGCCATGTCCGTCCGGTCGCTTCCCGTCGAATCTCCGCCCTCTTTCCCATGTGCCCTGTAAGGGACCGGGCAAGGTGCCGCATACGACACTACCAGAGATTGCGCCACGCGGTCCAACGGCGGCGGCCGGCACCAGGAGCGAAACTACTTCTCGGCGATGGTGTCGATGTGGACGCGCTTCGCCGACGCATCCGCTATCGCCGTCACGGTCACGTGATCTCCGTAAAAGCTCTTCACCGCATCCGGATTGTCGATGCTCCACACTTGCTTCTTGGCGTCGTCGACAAAAACCGGTTTCATCCCGCCTTCAATGCACTTCTTCACACAGGCTGCGCCGCTGCCCGCGTGTTTGGCTCCGCACATCGAGTCGGAGATCCAGCCGGTGATCTGTGTCGAATCAGCTGCCATCACCGCCAACGGGCTCAGAACAAGTGCCGCCGCTGCAAGAGAAAAGACACGCTTCATGAAAACCTCCGGGGAGTGCGAGTAACTGGCCCCAACGATGCTCCTGAATTCTACCACCGGCAAGGCGAAGCTCCATTCATTTGCAATACTGGCTGCTTGCACTACGCCGGGCGACTGCGCCTTGCTTCCATTCTCTTCAAGGTTGCCTCGTATCGCTGCCCTGCAGCTGAGAACCGATTGACCACTTCAGTGGTCTTGCTCATAAAGGTCGGGGTTTTCTCGCGAATTGCATCCAGGATGTGAGCAAACTTGGCCAACAGGAAGAACCCTTCGCCGTTGCAGTCCACAAAAAGTTCAGCCGAAACAGCCCCGTGCACCACCAGTGCCGCAGCCATCTCCCAGTAGCTTAGGACTTGACGCAAATGGGGATTGTGCGGATGGCTGGGATTCTCATAGACCGCATAGAATTCTTCCACGGTATTTGGCCAAAACTCACCCGTTATCCAAGCGCGCGCCTCCCGCATCACCGTCTCGGTGCGCAGTTCGTATAGTTTCAAAATAATCTCGGCATCAGCCGCCGAAGCCAGCATTCGTTCCATGAGCGTCCCCGCAGCCCATGGTAACAGGATTCAGCGAGCAGCCAGAATCGTGACGCAGCCAACGAGCAAGATCGAGCGGGGACCTCGGAGAGAGTTGTTCAGGCAGCCGGGTCTTCCGACTTGGCTCGCGGGTTCGCTTGAGACTTTCTTGTCAGCTTTCCCGTAGCCGCTCCTTGCGCAAGTTCCTCGTCAGTGGAGAACCGTCCGGAGCCGTCCAATTCGCCGGGCGCGAGACGACGGTCAACTTCCTCGAGAGCCCGATGGAGAGTTCTATGCATCTCGCGCGAATTCATGCTTTTCATCCTGCCACCTCCATCGTTCTGACCCGGCATTCGGGGTCGACGACCGTCGCCGGCAAGCCCTCCGGTTTTTCGTCGATCAGATTTTTTCTCCCCATCTCCACGGCCGCACGAAGAGAACCAGCTCTCCCGGCTTTGCAACGCCAGAAGTCCTGCCGCAAAGATTTGGTTGTACAATCTGCTGGACTATCCGATAGAAAGTATCTGGCTAACTTTGTACTCGTTGTGAATGAGCCCTCCTTTTTCGTCGGCACAATTCACATAGTCTTCCGTGTTGTGAGTCAGGATTACCGCGTCTCTAGCGATGTTGAGTGACGCGATGCCGAGTTCGTTTGTGCGGACGGATATCTCCCGGTAGCCGTCATTACGATTCTCTAGTCCCACTTGCTGATTCTTCATGGGATTTCCAGTTCGACCATCGATCAGTCTTATGTGAATCAAAACTGATTC
Organism: uncultured Acidobacteriaceae bacterium; assembly: GCA_963834565.1. Classification (GTDB taxonomy): domain Bacteria; phylum Acidobacteriota; class Terriglobia; order Terriglobales; family Acidobacteriaceae; genus Telmatobacter. Next base: position 745,231 of record CAWICF010000002.1, read on the forward strand.
CTCTTGAGCCGTCGCAGTGAAGATAGCAAATGAGAGTGTCAGTAAAACGAGGTGGGACCTCATCTCTGTCTGCCCTCCGCAGTTCCGAGCAGGGGTCGTTGCTGGGGGTAATGGATGTCCCGCACCCCTTGCTTCTACGCCGGCTGCAACTCGTGCTTCTCGTCCTTCTTCTCCACCACCGGCCCATGTGTCTCAGCCGTTGGCGGAGGCGGCGCATCGCCGATCCGCTTCGAATAGGTGCAGGCCACCTTGTTCTCTTCCGCCGGCGCGGCTGCAGCCTTCTTTCCGCGCTTTGCCGACTTGGCCTCTTCTTCCGCGGTCTTCTTCTTGTTCGGGCATTCCAGATACACGCCCGACTTGAGCGTCTTCTCTACGAGGTATGGACTGCCGCACTTCGGGCACTTCTTCGGCACGGGCTTCAAATTCGAAGTAAAGTCGCACTTGGGATAATTCGTACATCCCCAGAAGACATTGCCCCGACGTGCTCGCCGCTCGGCCACATCGCCCTCGCCGCATTTCGGGCACTTCATCCCCTCGATCAGGTTCTGCTTCACGTATTTGCACTTCGGGTATCCCGAACACGAAACAAATTCGCCGTACGCACCCTGGCGCAGCACCAGCGGCTTGCCGCACACCGGGCAATCCTCTCCCGTCGGCTCCGGTGGCTTCTGCTGCTGCTTCGAACTGAGCTTGCGGAACGTCTTGCACGGAGGATCGGCGTTGTAATCCGGGCACGCCATGAACGGCCCAAACAGCCCGCGCCGCATCACCATTACCTTGCCGCAGTTCTCGCAATACTCCTCGGTGTCGCCCGCTTCCTGCGCCTCCGGCGTATTCAGGTCCGGCTTCGACGCAATGTTTTCCTTGGTGAACGTGCAACTCGTCGGATCCTTCTTGTTGTAGGCGGAGCACGCATAGAACGTGCCGAATTTACCCCACTTCAGCAAAAGCGGCGAACCGCAGACCTCGCACTTCTCGCCGGTCTTGATTTCCATCCGCTTGATGTTTTCCATCTTCTTGCCAGCCACTTTCAGCTCGTCTTCAAAGTGGTCGTAGAAACCATTCAGCAGATCGGTCCACTTTTCTTTGCCGTCTTCAATATCGTCCAGCTCTTCTTCAAGCCGCGCTGTGTACTTGGTGTCGAAGATGTATGGAAAATTCTTCACCATCAGGTCGCACACCACCACACCGATCTCCGTCGGATAGAACCGTCCGCGTGAGCCGCCATGCTTCACCACGTACTCGCGATCCTGGATCGTGTTGATGATCGATGCGTAAGTCGACGGCCGCCCGATGCCCCGCTCTTCCAGCTCCTTCACCAGCGAAGCTTCGTTATAGCGTGGGGGCGGCTGCGTAAAGTGCTCCTCCGGCAGCAGCGCATCCCTCTCCAGCGTCTTCACGCCGTCCAGGCTCGGCATCCGGTTCGCGGTCTCGTCGTCCTCGTCCTTCTTATCCTCAGAAACCTCGTATACCTTCAGGAATCCGTCAAACCGCATCACCGACCCGCTTACGCGGAAATCATAGGTCTTCTTCGTCTTCGCGGAGACCGCGGCGATGTTTGCCGTTGTCACGTCATAGATGGCAGGCACCATCTGCGAAGCAACAAAACGCTTCCAGATCAGTGTGTAGAGCTTCAGCTGCTCATCGCTCAGGAAGCGCGCAATCGAATCAGGGGTTCTTGATGCATCTGTCGGCCGGATGGCCTCGTGCGCATCCTGCGCATCCTTCTTGCCCTTGTATGCATTCGGCGTCTCGGGCAAATACCGGGCGCCAAGTTCCTTCGCAATCCACTCGCGCGCTCCGGTGACAGCCTCCGGCGCCACGCGCGGCGAATCGGTACGCATATAAGTGATCAGGCCCGTCGTCCCTTCAGAGCCAAGATCGACGCCTTCATAGAGCCGTTGCGCCACACCCATCGTCCGGCGCACATTGAATCCCAGCTTGTTGGCGGCATCGCGCTGCAGCTGGCTGGTAATAAATGGAGGCAATGGCCGCCGCTGCTGTTCGCGCGCCTGGACGCTGGTTACGCTCCAGTCGGCCTTTTCCAGCGCCGCCACCACCTCGTCCATCGACTTCTTACCGGGGAGCGCGCTCGATATAAATAATTCCTTGCCATCCTTGTCCTTGCCGTTGGCTACGCGCGACGGTTCTCCATCAATCCCGATGAACTTCGCCTTGAACTGCTGATCGGCCTTCTTCTCCGGGTGAAGCTGTGCTTCAAGCGTCCAGTACTCCACCGGCTGAAATGCGCCAATCTCCCGCTCGCGTTCCACAATCAGCCGCAGCGCAACGGTTTGCACACGCCCGGCCGAAAGTCCGCGCCGCACCTTGTCCCATAACAGCGGAGAAATCTGGTAACCCACCAGCCGGTCCAGCACGCGACGCGTCTGCTGCGCGTCCACCAGGTTCTGATCGATGTCTCGCGCGTGATTGAAGGCCTCATTCACAGCCTTCTTTGTAATCTCGTTAAAGGTGACGCGGCGAATCTTCTTTCGCTCTTTGGCGTTCTTCCCCAACTGCAGCGCAAGATGATAGGCAATCGCCTCACCTTCGCGGTCGGGGTCGGGAGCCAGATACACTTCATCCGCCTTCGCCGCCAGCTTCTTCAGCTGATCAACCACTTTTTCTTTGCCGGGCGAGACTACGAGTTCCGGCTCAAACGTCCGGTTCTTTAGCTCCACTCCCAGTTCGCTCTTCGGCAGATCCATAATGTGCCCAATCGAAGCGCGCACATCGAATCCCTTGCCCAGATACTTTTCGATCGTCTTCGCCTTGGCCGGCGACTCGACAATCACCAATGCTTTGCTCGTTGCTGCCATTCCCGAAACCAGTGCCCTCTCTCGTCTTTCCAGCCTGTTTGACTCAAAAACTCGCGTTCGGTTCCAGACTGCCAAAACCGCCTTCAAAATCGTTGATGCTTGCCGGCTGTCCGGCGTTTCGCATCGCACGTCGCGAAAAAATCATCCGCAAGTGTTGCACCCTACCACGGATTACCATTCCATTTCCACAGCCGGATTGCATTTTTTCTTCTTCTCCATCCCATTTCCGGGTGCGCGACAAACCGCTCGCGGCTCCGAAACGCACCGCAAATCATTGCAGTCATTCCATCAATTGTTCGTTGGAACCAAGACTATTGCCCGGCCTGATGCGCCAGGCAAAAAGTAACAGGCGCCACCAGACAACCACCTTGTCCTACCCTACCAGTCCTGCCTCTGAGGAGGGTCTGGCGTAGCGGATGTTCTTTCTGACCATTGACCGCTGTTTACATTGTCCGGACGTAGTTCTTTCCCGGCAATTGCCTCACCCGGCCCGCCATCTCCAGTTCGAAAAGTGCCGTAAATACCTCAGAAGAAGTGAGTTGCGCCTCCAACTTCTCCAGAATCTCGTCGATTTGGAGGCTTTCGTCGGTGCGCAGAACCTCCAGCACCATCGCCTCCGGTGGTCTTAACACGGGATCAGGCAATAAAGATGCGCTGGATTCTCGGTTGGATGCAGCCGGAGCCTCCGCCTCCAGCTCCAATCGTACTTGCGAAGGCAGGTCCTCCCAAACGTCTTCCCACGTGGCTACGAGCTTAGCTCCCTGTTTTATCAATGTGTTAGGAGTCCAGGACCCTTTGTTGGTCACATTCCCCGGCACGGCGAACAAGTCCCGGTTCTGCTCGGCTGCGCACCTGGCCGTAACCCGGGTCCCGGAGTTTTCCCCTGCCTCAACAACCAATACGGCTACGCTCAACCCGCTCAGAATCCGGTTCCGGCGCGGAAAATTCTGCGGTGCCGGAAACGTCCCCATTGGCACCTCGCTCACAATGGCCCCGCCCGACGCCAGAATCTCGTCCGCCAGCTTCCTGTTCTCTTTGGGATACACGACGTCGATCCCGGTGCCCCAGACGGCCACAGTAGGCATCCGCGCCGCCAGCGCGCCCCTGTGCGCCCAACTGTCGATGCCTCGCGCCATTCCGCTCACAATCAGCAGGCGCCGTGCCGCCAGGTCGCGCGCCAGCATCTCCGCCACTCCCGTCCCGTAGGGTGTGGGGTGCCGCGTCCCTACCACCGCAATCGACGGCCGGCCCAGCAGCTTTGCGTCGCCGCGCACCCACAGCACCGGCGGCGGATCGTAGATCTCGCGCAGCCGCTCCGGGTATTCCGCGCATGAATAGCTGACGATCGTCGCGCCCTGGGCTGCCACGTGCGCCCATTCCTCTTCGGCTGCGCGCCGTGCCTTGCCATCAAAGATGAATTGCGCCGCTTCGGCCGGGAATCGAAGTCCTTCGAGCGCAGTCAGCGTCAGCGTAAAGATCTGGCTTGCCGACTCAAGCTCGCGTATGGCGTCCAGAATCCGCTTTGGCCCCAGATTTGGCGCCAGCGCCAAAGCCAGCCACGCCAGCCGATTCTCATCGAGTACCGACGCCCGGCCAGCTTCCATTTGCTCGTTCAGCGCGCTCACCGCGCCCGTCCAACTGTCCGAATTTCGGACAGTGTCTCAAATTCACACACTTCTGCTTCCCTCTTCTTGAACACAACGCAACTCTCGGGGAATGTTCGCCCACCTTACCGCCGCTTCAGCGGGAAGTCAAGGTAACAGATCACGCAGTTTTTCGCGGAGCCACTCCAGCATCGTCGGCGAAATCTGCTCGAGCGACCTGAGATGGAAGTGAATTCGCGCGCCCGGAATCACATGATCGTGACCGCCCAGCGCTACGGTCGCATCGGCGCACCGCTCCACGATCTCAAACGACGGCTTGTCGCCACCCTTCAAATTCGTCGAAACCGCAAAGCACAAATCCGGCTTCAAGTGGTTGAGCACTGAATTCGACTCAAAGATCAAATGCGACCCCGGGTGCTCGCCCAGAATCTTTTGCACCAACGCGCCAAGCCCGCCTTCATTTGCCGTCACGAGCAGCGCATGCTTCGCCCCGGCGGCCAGATAGCGCGACGTGTCAGTTCCCTGTCCGGCTAGTCTCTCTTCAAGAATCGGCTCAGCGAGTTCGTGGGCATGCGATGTGATCTTAATTGCGGTCCAGTTCCGGTCCGGCAGTGCGCGCACCAGCCCGCAGATCAGCGCCGTCTTTCCCGCTCCGCGCCCGCCGCCGCCAACAACGATGATCGCCATGACACTGGGGCCTACTCGCTCCCTTGCTCCCTTGCTGCCTTGCTCCCTTTTTTCGCGAGCCTTGCAAGAACCGCTTGCTCCCTCAGCACTTCTCGCAACGGACGCGCTGGTGTACCCCAGTGCACAGTGCCCGGCTTCAGCCCCTCGTTCGTCACCGTCTTGCCGGTGAAGACACCCGCCTGCCCGCCGAGAATCACGCCCGGTCCAACGTGCGCGTGATCGCCGATGCCCACTTGCCCTGCTAGAATTGCGCCTTTCCCTATCGTGCTCGATCCGGAAATCCCCGTCAGGGCCACCAGGATCGCGTCTTCGCCGATATCGCAGTTGTGCGCCACATGAACCAAGTTGTCGAACTTCGCTCCTCGCCGAACCCGCGTCTCGCCCAGCGCCCCGCGATCGATTGTGCAGTTGGCGCCGATCTCCACATCGTCTTCGATCACCAGCGTGCCCTGCTGTGGAAACTGCGTGTACGCTCCCGTCTCCGGATCGCGCACGTATCCGAATCCGTCCGCGCCGAGGACCGCGCCGGCATGAACGACAACATGATTGCCGAGGACGACATCCGGGTACAGCACCGCACGCGGATAAATGTGGCAAAACTCGCCGATACGAACGCCGTGGCCGATCACCGCTCCCGCTTCGATGCGCGTGTGCGCTCCGATGTGCGCGTTGGCGCCGACAATCGCGCCTGGACCGACGCTGGCTGATGGCTCGACTTCTGCATGAGGCGCGACGATGGCCGTGGGATGCAACCCTGCTGCATTGGTCGGACGCTTGAGTATCTTCGCCGCGCGCGCAAACCACAGGCGCGGCTGCGGGCTCTCCACTATACTCTTGTCCGAAGGGTACGGCGCCAGCCCCGGAAGAAGAACTACCGCGCCGGCAGGACCTCCCAGGGCGATTGAAGCCGAAGTTGCATTGTCGGCAAACGCCAACTCAGAAGGGCTCGCAAACTCGCCCGAGCTGACCCCGTCAATCTCAAGCTGCAAATCGCCTTGCACAAGCGTGCCGCCAAGAGTCTCAATCAGTCTGCCCAGATTCATTCGTGTTCCCTCAATACAGCCCAGGCTCCCCCGGCGGCCGCGTCTTCCACCGCCGGTGAATCCACAACCACTGGTCAGGATAGCGCCGGATCCACGTTTCAATCTCCGCCGTGCAGCGCTGCGTCCCTTTCAGAATGTCCGCCGCCACGTCGTCCGTATGCGGAATCTCCACTTCAGGACCGAACCGCAGCACATACATATTCTCGCTTGCCTCCCAGAACATGAACCCCGGCAGAACAGCCGCGCCCGTCTTGCGCGCAATGTGCGCCGGCCCTGTTCCAGTGCACGCCATCATGCCGAAAAACCGCACAAACTCGCCCTGCGGCGGCGTCATGTTGGTGTCCATCAGGATCCCGACAGTTTTCCCTTCGCGCATTGCCATCAGCAGGCCGCGCCCAAAGTCGTCTTTCGACAGCACAAAGTTACCGTGCGTGCACCGGATGTGATTCACATACACATCGAGTCTGCGGTTGTCGAGCCTGCGAATGACCATGCCCATCGGATGGCCCATCAGTGAGTGATAAAAGCTCGACAGCTCCCACGCGCCCAGGTGCCCGGTGATAACCAGCACGCCCTTGCCTCGCGCCTGCGCAGCCAGGTAGTGTTCCAGCCCCTCTGTGCGCATCCAGCAGCGCGTGTTCTCGGCCGTGTACCGGGACATGCGGCAGAACTCCACCAGTTGCCACGCCAGGTGGATGTAGACGCCGCGCAGAATCTTTCTTCTGGTTTTTGAGGTGAGATTTGGGAGCGCCATCTCGAGATTGCGCAAGCCTGCGCGGCGCAGACGGCCGAAGCACCAGAAGGTCGCGATTGCCAGCAGCCGCGCAAAAAAACGCGCGGCTGACCGCGGCATGAAGCCCAGGCAGCGGGCCAGGACGACAACCAGCCCGTACTCGAAGTTCTCCAGCATCGTTTGGCGCAACGATCAGTGTAGACGAAGGTGCTGGGCAAGAAGGTGACGGAATGCGGTCGCGTTGATTTCGCTCCGCTGCCCGCTCTCCACCGAAAAGTAGAGAGCGGGCGCAAAGAGATCCGTTCCGCGTGGCAACTTGACGCGAATTCTAGTTCGCGCCGGCCTTGGCCCGCACAAAGTAGCTGGCAACGGTGCGGACAAACGAGACCGCTCCAGGCGGCACGGCAACATCGCCATGCAGGATCTCGTCGAAGGGATGCGGACCGCCATAGTAGAGCCCGGTATCCTCGCGATTCTGGCTCACGCTGGTGCCGTCCAGATCGATGCCGGCAAACAGGCCCTTGGCGCGCGAGTAGCTCAACAGCTCCGCATTCATCTTCCAGTCGGTCGATGCAGTTCCTGCGCGGCCCACCGGGCCCGCGGCCGCAGAAGCGTCGCCGCCGATTTTGAATTTGTCTCTCAGCAGGTCCTGCATGCCGCGATCGTTCACAGCAACCAACACCAGGTCGGTGGCCTGACCGCCAATCTGGAAGCCGAACGAACCACCCGCCATCCGGATAAAGACCGGCGCGCTCCAACCGTGCCCGGTGCGGCAGGTTACGACGCCCTGCCCGTACTGCGCACCCACCAGGAATGCGCCTTTCACCATTCCCGGCACCACAGCGACGCATGTTGCCGACTTCAGAATGTTGCTCGGAATCGTCCGGTCATTCGCCCGCATAATCTGGTCGAGAACAACCTTGGCCGAATCCATGCGGTCCTGCAGATCCTCTCGCGTTGATGCCGCGAAAGCAGTACATGTGAGGAGCAAACTGAGGCAAATCGAACCAATCGCCTTTTTCATAACCAAATCCTTTCCACTCCGCCGGCTTAAGCCGTGGAAGCGCAAACTCTACGTTGGGTCCTTGTATCCCGTTAATCTGGCCTTCCTGCCAACGGGTCAGGGGAAGCACTTTGCCGGCAGGGGATTCCGGACCTCCTCGAACAGCCTACAGTATGAACGACGCACGCGGCATGAATCGGAGAGGAAAACGGGGCGACTGAGCGCAGGCGAACCTTTCCCCAAAACGCTCGGCTCGAAGGAAGCTGCCTGGAGAATCAGGCCGAAAAGCAAAAAACCCGGGAGCAGCTTATGCTCCTGGGTTTCACTTTACCAGTGGATGGGGGGAGGGGCTAACTCAGAAACTTCTGATTTGGGCTTTCTCCGTCAAGGACGAAAAAAGAGGAGTTCCCAGGCTTCATGGAAACATGCTGCCTGGGAACTCCTTTCCCCAGATCTGCGTTGTTTCTACATGCATCATGTGGATATACGGGAAATTGCACAAGAGTACTTATGTGCTATGAATCAACGTAACCCAAAAGTCACCCATGGGTAACCATTGAACCCTCGCCAGTCCCACTTACCTTTTGCTGCCCTTTCTTGGGTAAGAACGACCGGCTCAGGGCCGACATTGATAGCTGTACTCTGTTGTCAGCGCCGGTTTTACGCATCAAACGCCCGATATACGCCTTCACCGTCCGCTGCTCGATTCCCAGCTTGGAAGCGATCTCCCGGGTCGATTGCGCCATCAGCAGCAATTCCAGCACTTGTTGTTCTCTTTCTGTAAGTTCCGGTCCGGGCAAATGATGGGTTACCTTCGGAACATGCAGAAGCCGATCGATGAGCCGCGATAGAAGGCGTCGCGGCGCCCAAATCGACCCCGAGGTAACTACATCGATAGCTTGGCGCACGATTTCCGGACCCGCTCTCAGCCCGAGATACGCCCGGGCGCCCTCGGTGATCGCGTTCAAGACCAGCTCGTCGTCGCCCTCTGGCCCAATCACGATCGAGCGCATGTCGGGGCGCCTCTGGCGGATCGTTTCCAGGTGCTGAAGGCTCCCTGAGGTGGAATGCAGGTCAACTACGAGGTATTTGAGAGATTCGTCGGCAGTCAATTCCGGCAACGTGCCGATGACAGGCACGAGCGGAGCGTGTCCGAGTTCGCCTGGAAGATCGAAGATGCTTGCCAGCCCGGCCACGCGGATCGGCTCAGCCGCCAGCAATCCGATGCGGATTGGATCGAGATTTGAGCCCGTTGACGCCATCACGCTCCCATTCCTTACGTTGCGATGCCGGAAAGGCACGATCCTGAACCGATATGCCCGAATTGGGCCTGGCAGTTGGAGCAAGTCGCGGGGGCGGACTTCGGAGCCGCGACCTTGCACGCAGCTGCGAAGTAATCCTACGCTGTGCGTTGCGATCGCGCGATCACCATCCGATAGTGTGCGCATGCCACAAATGCGTTACACGGATTCGCACACTACCGTCGTCGCTCCGCCCATTTTGCATCCAATCGGAGCTTAGAGCTTGGGAAGAACGATTCCCTGTTGCTTTTGATACTTCCCCTTGCGGTCGGCGTAGCTCACTTCGCAAGGCTGGTCGCCATGGAAGAAAAGGATCTGGCAGAGTCCTTCGTTGGCGTAGATTTTTGCCGGCAGCGGAGTGGTATTTGAAATTTCCAGAGTCACAAAACCCTCCCACTCCGGCTCAAAAGGCGTCACGTTCACAATGATTCCGCAGCGAGCGTACGTTGACTTGCCCACGCAAATCGTCAGTACGTCCCGCGGAATCCGGAAATACTCAACCGAACGCGCCAGCGCAAATGAATTCGGCGGAACGATCACCGAATCTGCCTGCACGTTCACGAATGAGCGCTCGTCGAACGCCTTGGGATCGATAATCGCGCTGTTGACGTTGGTAAAAATCTTGAACTCGTCGGAGACTCTCAGGTCATAGCCATAGGAAGAAAGACCGTACGAAATGACGCCCTTCGCCACCTGCTTCTCGCTGAAAGGCTCGATCATCTTGTGCTTGACGGCCTGTTCCCTGATCCAACGGTCGCTCAGAATCGACATGCTTCTCCTGCGCCGGAACTAATGGCAACTAAATTAAATTCAAACATTGTCTTACTACATCAAAAGTGTAGCTTATCTCCTGAGTTGGCCGTTGAAAGCGCGAAATGGTCTACGCACAAAGAAAAAGCGATTTCCACAAGATCGACGACGCAAAGTTGAAAATTGCGGGTTGCCAAGGCCACAGGACTGTGCCACTATAACCAACGATCCAGCAGCTCATCGAAGAGGTCACATCCATTCCCCCTCAGACCTCTCATCTTCTTCCTGAGTGAGAAGTCTCCCTCAGTCGAATACTCATTATTTCCCCAAGATCGCCGCTGCCAAATTGAACTGTGGCCAAAATCTTGGCCCCGAGGTGAGATTGATATGCGGAGCCGCATTCTATGGGGAATTCTCTGCCTTTCCGTGTTTGGTCACTTAGGATTTGGCCAAAACCAAGAGGTGACCATCGGCGCTCAACTGTGGAAATACGATAGAGTCTATCCGCTGCTCGACGGATTATTTCAGGACGCCGCCAGCACCCAGGTCCAACTGCTGACGCTCGATCCGAACAAAGCAAACAGCTCTCAATTGGACGCCCTCATTCAGTCGTTTCAGGTGCAGGCTGGGTTTAACCAACTCGCAGGGGCACAAAATGCGGCGGCTGCCCAAATGGCGGTTGCCAACACTGCGTATCAATCCGCTTTGGCTGGGCAACAGCAAAGCCTCATGATGCAGTCCATCGCGGCTCAGCAAGCACTCACGAAGGCTACCCAAGATGTGACCGCCGCCAATGCAGGCACCGATCAGGCGCAGATCGCTGCAGCCAATCTCGAGCAACAAAATGCTCAGGCGCTTGTTACGGGGCTGACCGCGGAACAAAACTTTGTAAAAAGCAGCGGCACGCCATTTGCACCCTCAAGCTTTTCAGGAACGGTTGCAGCCACGCCTTCAACCTTCACCAGCGGAGTGCCGTCCGGAGTGTTAAGTGCCGGGTCGGCAAGCGGAACACCATCATTTCCCGCAACTAAGCAGTTGGATAATCAAATGGACTTACTCCGGTCGCGGCTTGCACGCGTGGTTGGCGTCATGTCGCGCCCCGATTCGATCGCGCCCACAACGAAGATGTTCATGGTCGAGATCGATACTGCAACCTTTCCCCATAAGGACAAGAAGGGCAGAGTTTTGGAGACGCGTTATCAGCTGAACTGCGGCGAAGTCGTCGATCTCATGCCTCGGGTTGCATCGGTGAATGTCGCAAATACGAAGTACCGGGACAACGCGGATATTTTCGGGGTCCTGCTGTCGTTCTTCTCGTTTGGAATCAACGCCAGCTATAACCGCGAGCACTTGAAGATGTCACAGACACTAGGCCAGTCCTCCTACATTACCGGGTATGGAGTCGGGCAAAGCAGCTTCGGTTGGAAGTTTGGAATTCCTCTGGGCGACAATTTTGTGTCGTCGGACACGAAGACGACCTTTGCGATAATCGCTGCGCCAGTTGGGTGCACACCCCAACTGGCAAGCCCCACAATTCTGTGGGAGAAACCCGACGGGAGCGAGCCTAACCCCGGCGCCGGACTAGCTGTCTTGGGCAACGTCAACGCGGAACTTGTTGCAGAGGCTCCAGCTGCGGTAGGAGCCGGAGATCCACCAGCTGGTGATCCACCCTCAAGCGATGTAAGCAGCATCTCTTTCAACCGTGTTTCGTACAACCCTGCAACCTACACTCCAGCCAATCCGGCCCTGGTCGCTATTTCAGTCACGCTCACTCGTCCGATCGACCAGCAGGCGACTCTTTCCGCAAACGGGATTCTGTTGAAGCGAGCACGCGATACTTTCGGCAGGGCCATTCCAAACGGAAATGGCTCTGGAGGGCTTCTTGAGGAATCGACTTCGATTGCTCAGGCCAATACCTGGATCCCGATCTCGCCTGAGAATCTTCTGATTACCCTCGATGCTGGTCAGTTCGGCTCTGACTTCCCGACCATTGAAATAAACAATCCTGCAGGCCAGCGGCAACGAATCACGAATTCGATTGAGGACAATTTTGCGACCGTTTCGGGGCACCCGCTTCGATGCTTGACGACGTCCGCATTCTGCCAGCTCCCCTCGCTCGGGTACACGATACCAGCGAACGTTAACTTGGGGGTTATGCTCTGGGAGGCCAACTGTCAGCCTCCTGGATCCACGACATGCACCGGTCTTATCGTCTTACAAGCACCTCTTGCCTCCGCTTCGTCCACATCTTCCGCAGGCACCACAACGCAGGTAGTCTCAGGGGCCACTGCAAATCCATGGGGACCCAACCCTGAAGTTTATTTGCAAGTGCCGGACCAAAGCCCAACTGAGTTCAAACTCAAATGTAGGTCGCAGGAAATCGACCCCACTTGGACAGGCTCAGACGTTATACAGGCCCAAGGGAACCTAATCTGTCAATTCTGGGACAGCGAAACCCTACCAGACTTCGCCACCGTCGCTCAGAATACAAGTGGCGATTTCCAGCTGGAAGTGATCGATCAGGGGCACACAGGCGGCGCGCTTTTGGGAACAGCCGTTCTTCCGTCCTACTCTTGGGGACAGAATGCGCCCGGACTACCGAGACTCTGGGCGGCTACGAGTCCGCAATGGTACGACTCCAATGGGGGGCACTGGGAATTCAAACTTACGTTTGCGAACGTGGACCAAACCAATTCGATGACCCTTTCCCCGGACCCGATCAATAACGGCAAGCCTTTGCCTGCCACCTCGTGCGATGCTCCTTCTCACATGTGCACTTGGACTTTCGACATTGCCGCGGCCGACTTTGAGAAGTGGTTCGATCGGATCGGGCTCACGTTGCAGAACGATCCGAACGACCAGTGGCAGCTGTTAAATATCGAGAGCCAGATCTCGCCGCGCGTGACAACGATAAGCGCCGACAATTCGTCATGGTTCGGCACAAACTTCACGAGCGTGTTCAGTTCCTCGACTGGCTCGGCAAACAAGACGGGACTCTTGGTGGGCTCCAATCTCATTCCGATCAATTGCCCAGTCGTGACTTCCTGTGTCGTAACCGACACGAGCAAATTGAAAAATGCAACGGGAGCGATGGTTCTCCAAACTGCCTTTGGTCAATTTGCGCTCATGCAGGTGACTGCGAATGGATTGCCGCAGCAGATTACGATTCAGCCACAGAATAAGACCCAGGGAGCCGGTACTCAAACCGGCGGCGGAACAAATGCGGGGGGGGCCACAGTGACTGCAACAGCCCAAGCGCCAGTGACCATCGTGATTGGGGGAAGCGCCAAATGATTGGTTATGAGTACGGCAAGGTTCTATTGCGCGATTTGCGCTGGCTGTGCGCCGTGCGCACCGACCGAGGGATCACATTCGAGACTCGCTTGAGATGCACGGGCTGAGACCCAGCTTTTCGGCCCGCCGCCGAGCTGGAAACGCCAAGAAATCCACCGGCTCCCAAATTCCCCAGTTCCCTAATTGCCGCAAAATCTGTACTATGTGCCTTGTAGCTCGTTCGATACGTAGCTCCAACTTTGCGCCAGCAAGGAGATTCCCTTGATCAAGCAGGATATCGTTCACAACGTGGTCGAGCGCACAGGCCTGCCGCGTACCAAGGCTGAGGCGGCTGTCGACACCGTCTTCGAGGGCCTCAAGCAGGCCCTGGCTGCCGGTGAGCGCATCGAACTGCGCGGGTTTGGCGTCTTCAGCGTCCGCGCCCGCAAAACCGGCATCGGCCGAAATCCGCGCACTGGCACCGAGGTCAACATCGCCCCCGGAAAAGCCGTTCGCTTCAAGCCCGGCAAGGAACTGCACGCTCTCGATGCCAGCTCGTCTGGTGGCCAATAGGCGCTTCTCTTCCCCTGAACGAAGAGCGTCACGGCCGGAATCAAAATCCCTGCGTGGTTCAACTCCTGCGCTCGGCAAGGACGCATGGTTCGTGTCCGCGCTGCCTGACTGATCTCGAAACCCCTCATCTTCCCAGCCCGCGAGAGGAAACCGGTTGCGTTCATTTTTTCTGAACTATTGCTTCCCGGCGGTTCTTCTCTGCCTGAGCGTGGTCACCACGACCGCCAATGGCGCCCGGTTTATGCACAACTTTGTCCGCGGCCTGCCGCCCGTCGTCAGCGAAAACGACCTGTGGCCCTGGCCCTGGCTTTCGCATCATCGCGAGCTTTTCACCACAGGATTTGCCTTCTCATTCACGCTTCTCGGCATTCTTCTCGTGCATGAGTTCGGCCACTACATCGCCTGCCGCGTGCACCGGATCGACTCGACGCTTCCCTTGGTCATTCCTGCTCCCACTTTGAGCGGCACGGCGGGCGCAGTCATCAAAATCCGCTCCTTCATTCCTCATCGCGATGCTCTCATGGACGTGGGAATCTACGGCCCGCTCGCCGGCTATATCGCCTCGCTCTTCGCCGTTGTCGCCGGATTTGTGATCAGTGTGCCGCGGCGCGCTCACGCGCCTGAAGCGATCGTCCAATTCGGCGGCGAACCGCTCACCATTCGCCTCATCCACTCACTTCTTTTGCGCTGGAATCATCATCTGCCCAATTTCGACCGCCTCGCTCCGCACCCCATTCTTCTCGCCGGCTGGATCGGCCTTTTCATCACCGCGCTCAATCTTCTGCCGGGCGGCCAGCTCGACGGCGGACACATTCTCTACGCGCTTTCCCCGCGCGCACATAAGCTCGTCACCAATCTGCTTCCCATCCTTCTTTTTCTCGCCGGAATCTTCTACTGGCTGGGCTGGATGCTCTGGGGATTTTTCTTGCTCATCCCCGTCATGCGTCATCCCAAAGTCCCGCTCCACACGCAGATCTCGCGACGCCGTGAAGCTCTGGGTGTTCTGGGCGTCTTTCTCTTCCTGCTCACCTTCACGCCCACGCCCTTCCACAACAATTCGCTGCTCGATTTTCTGCGGTGAAACTGAGATGAGTGAATGCTGGGGCGAGGTCACACGACTAATCTCGTCCAAAGGGCTGCCGCACCGCAGGTGCCTACATCAGCCGCAGCGCATCCACATCCACAATCAGATTCCGCCGCGGCACGCCTGCCTCTGCCGCGTGGGCCAGCATTCCGCGCAGCGCAGCATTCAGCGCCTTGCGCGACGCGCCTTTCAGAATCAAATGAAAACGATAGACGCCCTTGATGCGTGCGATGGGCGCAGTGCACGGCCCCAGGACTCTCAATCCCTCGGGCTTTGCCTTTTGAAACCACCTGCCCAGCACCGCCGACCAACTCGCCCCCTCTTCCAGTTTTTGCGACTGCACCAGCACATTCGCCAGCACGCCGAACGGCGGATAGTGCATCCATCGCCGGTACTTCAGCTCCCGCTCGGCAAATGTCGCATAGTCGTGCTTCGTCGCCGCAAGAATTGCGTAGTGATCCGGATGGTACGTCTGCACTACCACGCGTCCCGGCAGTTCGCCGCGTCCTGCACGCCCGCTCACTTGCGTCATCAACTGAAAGACCCGCTCCGCCGCACGAAAATCCGGCAGCGAAAGCGTATGGTCGCACCCGACCACCCCCACCAGGGTCACGTTGTGGATATCGTGCCCCTTCGCAATCATCTGTGTACCCACCAGCAGATTGATTTCGCCGGAATGCAATCGCGCCAGCATGTGCTCCAGGTCGTAGCGTCCTCGCATCGTGTCGCGGTCCATGCGTCCAATGCGGGCGCCCGGAAAAATCTCCGCCAGCCGTTCTTCGCCCTGCTGCGAACCCGCGCCCAGGTAGTAGAGGTGTTCGCTCCCGCACTTCGGGCAGTTCGCCGGCACCGTCCGTTTGTAGCCGCAGTAGTGACACTCCAGCCGCTGTCCCACGCGCGCTTCGGCAAGGTCCTCAGTGACCGCTTTATGATGCGTCATCGCGATCGCGCAGTTCTGGCAGTCCAGCTTTTCTCCGCACGTGCGGCACATGACTACAAACGAATATCCTCGGCGGTTGAGCAGAATCAGCGCCTGTTCGCCGCGCTCGAGCACCGTCTTCGTCTGTTCCACAAGCGAACGCGAAAACAAATCCTCCTTGCCCGTCTCCTCGAACTCGTGCCGCATGTCGATCAGTTCCACTTCCGGCAGCGGCCGGTTCATCACGCGCTCGTTCAATTCGATCTTCGTGTATTTGCCGCGCACCGCATTCTGCCAGCTCTCGAGCGACGGTGTCGCCGAACCCAGCACCACAACTGCGCCTGCCAGCTTCGCGCGCATCACGGCCACGTCGCGCGCGTTGTAGCGCGGCGTTTCCTCCTGCTTGTAACTCTGGTCGTGCTCCTCGTCGACCAGAATCAGTCCCAGGTTCGGCACGGGCGCAAAGATCGCCGACCGCGTGCCGACGACAATCGGCGCATCGCCACGCCGAATGCGCCGCCATTGCTCGCTGCGCTCCTCCGGCGTCAGCGCGGAGTGCAGCAGCGCCACCTTCTTGCCAAACTCCTGGTCCAGCAATCCAGCCATCTGCGGCGTCAGCCCGATCTCCGGTACCAGCAGGATCGACGCGAGTCCGCGCTCCAGCGCCTTCTGCATCGCGGCCAGATAAACGGCGGTTTTCCCTGAACCCGTCACTCCAAAAAGCAAAAACGCGTGAAACGCCCCCAGCGCATTTGTGAGGCTGGCGAGCGCGTCGATCTGCGCCAGGTTCAGGTAGATTTGTTCAGTCGCTGGCGTCAGCCCTCCCAGGCGAAACGCCTCAGGCCGCTCCTCGATCCGCACCAGCTCGCGCCGCACCAGTGTCTGCAAAGTCGACGACGGTAGTCCGCGCTTGCGAACCTCCGCCAGCGGAAGCTCGCCTCCGCTCGCTGCCAGCTCGGCAAGAATCGCCTGCTGCTTCTCGGTCAGACTTGGCAGCCTTCCTTCGGGAATCAGCACCGCAAACCGTTCCATGCGCCGCGCATCGCGCTCCGCGGCAGCCGTCTCACGCGCAATCCACTTTTTGCGCACCATCGCAGCCAGCACAGGCAGCGTTGCCGCCGTTGCTGTGCGCAGCGTCGACACCTTCACCGGCTCGCCCGACTTCAGCCGCTCCAGCACGCGCCGCTCCATGTCCTGCGCCTCGCGCGAAACCCTCCCGCGCCTTCGGCTCGCTCTTCTCCCAAAGATGTCATCCTGAGCGGGTTCGCGTAGCGAACGAGTCGAAGGACCCGCATTTCGTTCTTCATCCCCAATAGAGTCGCCCTCCGCTTCCATCGCCTTCGCCAGCACATCCCGCCCCAGATCGGTCAACCGGTAATACACGGTGCGCTTCACCTCGGCAGTCAGTGGAAGCATCGCGCGCAGCACCTCACCCAGCGGCGCCAGGTAGTACTGCGCAGTCCACTCCGCCAGTTCGAGCAAGTGATCGCTGAGCAGCGGCTCTTCATCCAGCACCGCTTCGAGATAACGAATCTCCACATCTGCGGGCGGAGCGGCTGCGTCTACTGCCGTCACCACGCCGATCAGCTTTTCATTACGGAACGGCGCAATCACCCGCGACCCACGCTTAGGCTGCTGCCCTAGCCGCACGCCATAGGTAAACGTGTGGTCTAGCGGCACAGGCAGCGCGATTTCGCAATACGCAGACATGGGAGACAACAATCAGTGTAGTTGCTGCGCCGCGCCACGAATTGTGCGCTGTTTTCCGAACCATCGCCCGGCTCTGCGACACTACCTTGAGAGACATCGCCCTTGCCTCGTGAAATCCATTCCATCGGCACGCGTCACCAACTGCGCGCAACATTCGACCGCGTCGCAGAGAAGTACGACGCGAATCGCCCGTCGTATCCGCCCGCGGTCTTTGAGGATGTCATCCGCATCTCCGGCGTCGATCGCAAATCGCACCTGCTCGAGATCGGCTGCGGCACCGGCCACGCCACTCAGGTCTTCGCCGAGCGTAGTCTCTGCATCCACGCCCTCGAGCTTGGCGAACACATGGCCGTCCTCGCGCGCCGCCGCCTCACGCCATTTCCTCGCGTCTCCGTCGAGGTCGCCGACTTCCATCGCTGGACGACCACCGGCCGCTACGAGCTTGTCTATGCCGCAACCGCGTGGCACTGGGTCGATCCCGCAACACGCGAACACAAGATCGCTTCCCTGCTCCGTCCTTCCGGCTGGCTCGCAATTTGGCGCAACCAGCACATCCGCAACGGCTCCAGTGACGATTTCGTCGACGCCGCACAGCAAATTTACGCGCGCGTCGCACCCAAGCTCACCCTCGAGCGCGGCCAGCTCCCTTCCGCGGCTGGCGTCGCCGCCACCACGCGCTATGACATCACATCCGGCCTCTTCGCAGAGCAGGATCCACGCGTCTACCTCTGGAGCCGCGCCTATTCCTCCGCCGAATACGTGGCCATGCTCAACACCCACTCCGACCATCAGCTACTGCCCGATGACTGCCGCGATCAGCTCTTCGCCGAACTCGCCGCACTCATCGACACCCGCTTCGGAGGCTCCGTCGTCAAGGATTACGCCACCATCCTCCAATTGGCCCGTCTCGCTTAGCAGACTCGCATTGCATCACTCAGTCCCTACGTCCCTAGTCCCTATGTCCCTGTTTTACAATTCACCCTGATGACACCCAAGCCCGGAACGTCCTCGCCAAAGCCTGCTTCGAAAACTGCGCATCCCGTCACCCTCTCCATCGACATCGGTGGCACCGGCATTAAAGCCATGCTGCTGGATCCGCGCGGCAAGCCGCTTTCCGAGCGTATTCGCGTCCTCACTCCAAAAATTCCCACGCCACACGCCGTCCTGCGGGTTCTCGACCAGCTTCGCGCCCGCCTGCCCCACTTCGATCGCGTCTCGGTCGGCTTTCCCGGCGTTATCAAAAACGGTGTCACCTACACTGCCGTCAATCTTCATCCACGCTGGGCCGGCTTCCCTCTGCAGCGCGAATTGCAAAAGCGCTGGCGCAAGCCTGTTCGCGCCGCAAACGACGCTTCCGTGCAGGGCTACGGCGCAGTCAAAGGGCACGGTGTGGAGCTGCTCCTCACCCTCGGCACCGGCCTGGGCTCGGCACTCTTCACGGACGGCAAACTTTGTCCCGGCCTTGAACTCGGCCATCATCCCTGGAAGAAAAAGACATACGAGGACTACCTCGGCATCCGCGGCCTCAAGCAATACGGCAAGAAGCACTGGAACAAGCTGCTGCGCGAAGCCATCGACCAGACGCAGAAACTCTTTAACTGGGACCACCTCTACCTGGGCGGCGGCAACACAAAGAAGATCGACTTCAAACTCGCGCCCAACGTTTCGATTGTCTCGAATGAAGAAGGCATCCTCGGCGGCGTCATGCTTTGGCGCCAGCCGTAGCGAATCAGCAGAATTCGGCGTCGCGACTTCTGCTTTTTCCCGAACTTTGAATGAGCTGCGCCGTGTTGCTGGCTTGCCGACACGCTGACTCGCCGAACCGCTAGCCTTTCGCCGGCGCCTTGAGCCCTAATTCCTTCATCGCAATCTGCAAATCGGCCCACGCTTCCTTTTTCTGGCGTGGATCGCGCAGCAGGAACGCCGGGTGATAGGTGACGATCAAGCTCATTCCGCGAAACGCATGCACGCGCCCGCGTAGCCCGGCCAGCGGCTGCCGCGCGCCCAGCAGATACGTTGCCGCGGTCGCGCCCAGAGCCACCAGCACCTGCGGCCGCACCACGTCGATTTGCTTGAACAGAAATGGCGAGCAGGTATTTGCCTCATCCGGTTCCGGTGTTCGATTCCCCGGCGGACGGCACTTGACCACGTTGGCGATGTAGCACTCTTCACGCTTCAGCCCCATCGCGGAAATCATGTTGTTCAGCAGTTGCCCGGCACGGCCGACAAACGGCAGCCCCTGCGCGTCCTCGTCCGCCCCAGGCCCCTCGCCCACAAACATCAGCCGCGCTGCGGGCGATCCATCGGCGAACACAATCGTGTGGCGCCCCTTGTGCAGCGCGCACCGCGTGCAATCGCCGATATCCTCGCGAATCACCTTGAGCGCGGCAGCGCGCTCCTCCACTGGCACCGCTCCGGCAATCTCCGGCGGCGCAACGAATCCCTTTCTGGGCTTGATAGCGGGTTCCTCTCCAAAGAAACTGCTTTGCAACTCCGACGCAGGCTGCGTCTTGACAGCCTGGACATCCGCCGCAGCCTCATGTATCTGCTCGGCAACCTCAGGCAAACCCTGCGCGTCGTCCCCGCCAGCGCCCACCGGCCTTCGGTAGAACTCCGTCAGACCCAGGTCGCGATAGAAACGCATGCGCTCGGCAAGAGCTTCACGTGTTGCGGGATCGAGCGCGCGCGGCAATCGGCTTACTCCACAATCAGCTGGCGGCGCGATGACGCCACGACCACGCTCTCTTCAAGAACGCGATCCTGTTCCGTCTTTGCTTCCGCAGGTTCCGCATCCTGCTGCTCTTCAATCTCCAGCATCACCTGCCTGGGCCGACGCAGCATCGATATTTCATCGAGAATCCGATCGGCAAGCTGCCTTTTCGGCATCGCAGGCAGTTCCACAGCCTTGGCGCGGGTCAGGAAGGTCGCGGCATTCATGTCGGCATCGATTCCAATCCCCTCGCCGGCCACATCGTTCACCACAATCGCGTCTGCGCCCTTGCGCAGCAGCTTGGCGCGAGCGTTTTCCATCAGGTGCTCGGTTTCGGCTGCAAATCCCACAATCAACTGCCCAGGCCGCCTTCGCCGCGCTACCTCTGCCAGAATGTCCTCCGTCGGCGTCAACTCCAGCGTCAACGGTCCCGTGCGCTTCAGCTTCTGCTCAGCCGCGTGCACCGGTTTGTAATCCGCCACCGCCGCTGCCTTGATCACTAGCGTCGTTTCGTTCATCCGCTCCAGCACGGCGTTCCGCATCTCGTCGGCGGTTGTCACTTTCACCACTTCGCATCGCGGCGGCGCATGCAAAGCCGTTGGCCCGCTGACGAGAATCACTTTCGCGCCCCTGCTTCTGGCCGCCTCGGCCAGTGCGTAGCCCATCTTCCCGCTCGACCGGTTCCCGATGAACCGCACCGGATCCAGCGCCTCGCGCGTTCCGCCCGCCGTAACCAGCACCACCTCGCCGGCCAGATCGTTGCGCCTGCCCAGCGTCCCAAGCACCGCGGCGGCAATCTCCTCCGGCTCCGCCATGCGCCCCTCGCCTACCATGCCACAGGCCAGCTCGCCTGTCCCCGGCTCAATCACGCGCACGCCATGCTCGCGCAGGATTCCCAGATTTGCCTGCGTCACCGCATGATTCCACATGTTCACATTCATCGCCGGAGCCACCAGCACCGGCGCAGTCGTCGCCAGGTAAAGCGTCGACAAAAAGTCGTCAGCTATGCCGTGGGCCAACTTCGCCAGAGTATTTGCGGTCGCGGGAGCGACCACCAGCGCGTCGCACCATTGTGCCTCGGCGATGTGGTCGATGCCATTCTGTTCGGGCTGTCCCTCGGCCTGCGGCGCATCTTCCCACAGGCTCGTAAGAACCTTGTGCCCGGTCAGCGCAGCAAACGTCAGCGGCTGGACAAACCTTTGCGCCGCTGCAGTCATCACCACATGCACCTCGACTGCTTGCTTCTGCAGCGCCCGCACCAACTCCGCCGCCTTATACGCAGCGATTCCGCCGGAGACGCCCACCGTCACTCTCATATTGTCGATTGTAGTTCAGAACGCAGTCGCAGACGCCCCCGCTCAGTCCGCTCCTGCTGGCAAGATCTAAAGACACAACTACCGTCGCTTGTTCACGTTATGAACAGCTCAAATGCGGCTCACCCAGCGATCTGTCGAGCCGGCCGAGAACTGTGAACTGCGAACGGCGAACTGTTTTTCGTCAGCTCAGCAGAATCGGAACTGCGGGCCCTTCCACGAGCGGCTTGGTCACTTCTACTTCGTTCTTTACATAGGCAATCTTGCCTGCCTCAATCTCTTCTTGTGCGATGCGGCAGGCTTTATTTGAGTGCGTCGGCACCAGTGCCTGCGAACCGTTCTGCAACTGGCGAGCCCGGCGCGCGGCGACCACTACCTTGCGATAGTTCGAATCGAAGCTGGTCTCAATCGTCATCGGAGTCATCTCCAAAGGGAAGTTGCTGCTGGCCGGAAGCTCCGTTGATTCCGAATGCTTCCAGCACAGGTTTAAGCCGCTCCTGCGCGTTGGTCTGCAAACAGGCTGCGGCGACCTCCAGCGTTCTCCGCGATCGGTAGGTGATCGGTTCGCCATTGCGATAGTAGCGTTCTGCCAGCACAATGGCTTCCAACTGCGCTACCGCCCGTGAAAGGCTGTCGTTAACCAGAATATAACCGTAGTCGCGATAATTCTCAATCTCCCGGCTGGCTTCACTCAACCGCCGGTACAGGTCGGCCTCGTTCATCTTGCCTTCGGCACGCATCCGATTGCGCAATCGCGTACGTAGTTCCTTAGGGTTTGGCGGCAAGACAAAGATACCCACCGCCTGCGGCATCTTCGCCCGAACTTGCGCCGCACCCTGCACATCGATATCGAGCAAAAGATCGTGCCCGGCATTGAGTGCTTCATCCAGCGAGGACCGCGCCGTCCCATACAAATTCTCAAACACTTCGGCGTGTTCCAGGAACAAGCCGGCCTCAATCATCCGTTCGAATTCCTGGCGCGTCGTGAAGTGATACTCGCGTCCATTCTCTTCCGACCCGCGCGGAGCCCGCGTCGTCCATGAAATCGCAAAATCGATCCCCGTCACCTGCTTGCGGAGCTCACTTACCAGCGTGCTCTTCCCCGAACCCGACGGCGCCGAAATAATAAACAGAATTCCTGCCAATGATCGACTGCCCCTTCCTCGTTGATTCGCCGCCACTGTCATGGTCGGCCCTCTGTTGTCTGTTCTCTGTTCCGCAGTCCCTGTCTCATTCCACGTTCTGTATCTGCTCTCGAGCCTTCTCGATCTCTGCCTTCATTGCAAGTCCCAGTTCCGTAATGTGCGTGCCTTTGCCGCCCACTCCGCCCGTCTTCGAGAGCAGTGTGTTGGCTTCGCGATTCATCTCCTGCAGCAGGAAGTCCAGCTTTTTGCCGACCTCGCCTCCATTGCTCAGCAGTTCGCGAAAGTGCCCGATGTGCGTGGTCATGCGCGCCAGCTCTTCGCTGATGTCGCTGCGTTCCACCAGGACCGCAACCTCCTCAAGCACTCGCTGCTGGTTGATTTCCGGCCCAATCGCCGCGGCCAGCCGCTGCGCCAGCCGCTCCTGGTAGCGCTGCTCGATCTCCGGCCGCAACTGCGCCACGCTCGCCGTCGCCTCCGCCAGCCGGTCAAGCGTTCCATGCAGGATAGCCTCCAGCGATTCGCCCTCGCGCGCACGCATCGCCTTCAATTGCTCCAGCAGCGCAGGCATCTGCTCCAGCACGTTGGCCGCCAGCCCGCTCAAATCGTTGTTGCCGCGATCTTCGCCTTGCAGCGCGCCCGGCAGCCGTAAAGCGGCATTCAGATCCGGTTCGCCCGCGAGCCGGTGCTCCTCGCGCGCCGCATCGAATGCGGCCAGGTACGCTGTTATCAACTCGCGGTTGTATCCCGATTTACTTTGCGACGAGCGATCAACCGAAAGTGTCAGGTCCACATGCCCGCGCACGAGGTTTTCCTTCAGCACCCGGCGCAGCTCCATCTCCAGCCCATCCAGGCCCGACGGCAGCCTGAATTGCAGATCGAGAAAGCGATGATTCACGCTCTTGATGGTGAGCGTGTACCCCAGTTGTTCCTGCTCTCCTGCCACTACGCGCCCTTGCACGCGCGCGAATCCTGTCATCGAATAAATAGCCATTCTTACTTTTGTCCCCCCGTCGCAACCGCAGCCCTGGCATCGAACGGCAGATACTGCGCCGCGGGGTCCGGCTCGTGCACTCCATTCGTCTCAGGCATATCGATGAACTGCAGTTGGTAAAGCTTTTGATAGGTCGGCGATGTAACGAGCAGGTCGTCGTGCGTACCGATCGCTGTAATGCGCCCGCACTCGACAACTGCAATGCGATTGGCGCGGCGGATCGTCGACAGCCGATGCGCGATCACCATCACCGTTCTGTCCTTCATCAGGTTGGCCAGCGCTGCCTGCACCAGTGACTCGCTCTCGGTATCAAGCGCCGAGGTCGCCTCGTCCAGAATCAGGATCGGTGCGTTCTTCAGAATCGCGCGTGCGATCGCAATGCGCTGCTTTTCCCCGCCCGACAACCGGAACCCCTTCTCTCCGATCACCGTCTCGTAGCCTTCCGGCATATTCATGATGAAGTCGTGCGCCAGCGCATTTTGCGCTGCCTGCTCCACCAGCGACCGCTTTGCATCAGGCTGTCCGTAGGCGATATTGTTGTGCACCGTATCGTTGAACAGGATCGTCTCCTGCGTCACCTGCGCCACCTGCCGGCGCAGCGAAGCCAGAGTCAGTTCACGCAGGTCGTGGCCGTCAATCACGATGCGGCCCGTGCTCACATCGAAAAATCGCGGAATGAGGTTTACCAGCGTCGACTTGCCCGCGCCGCTGGGGCCGACAATCGCCAGCACCTCGCCGGCGTTCACTTCAAGATTGACGTTGTGCAGAATCTCCTTCTCGCCTTCGCCGGTTAAGTACGAGAAACCCACATCCTCAAATTTGATTGACTGGCGGAAGCGCGTCAGCGTGCGTGCCCGCGGCCGCTCCTTCACGTCGTCTTCAGAATCAAAAAACATGAAGATCGACGCCGATGCGCCCATCGACTGTTGAAAGCTGTTGTAGAAAAATGCAAACCGGCGCAGCGGATCGTAGAGCTTGAAGAGCAGAAAAAGAAATGCGCCGAAGACGCCCAACGTCATTTGGCCGTCCTTGATCTCGTTCCTGCCAACCCACAGCATCAACGCGATGGCAATCGCTCCAATCGTGTCCATCAGCGGCGAGCTGATCGACTGCACGCGCACGCTGCGCAGGTTTGCGCGGAACAGCTTTGTCGCGGCCTTCTTGAATCGCAGAATCTCCCAAAGCTCCGTGTTGAACGCCTTCACAACGCGGTTGCCGGTCACCGTCTCGTGCAGAATGTTCTGAATATCCGCCAGCTTGTCCTGGCCGGTGCGCGTGCGGGTGCGGACTTCGCGCCCGATCCTCCGCGCCGACGCAATCACCACCGGGATAAACAGCACCAGCGCCCAGCTCAGGTGTCCGCCAATGTTAACCACAAGAATAATCGCGACGACGAACGTGAAAAATTGCTGCAGAAAGTCCCCGAGCACCGCGCTCAACGCGTTCTGCACGCGATCCACGTCGTTGATGAGCGTTGAAAGAATCGTTCCGGTGGGATGCCTGTGAAAGAAGCTCGCGGAGCGGCGCAGCGTGGTCTCGTACAGATGATTGCGCAGATCGGTGATCATCCCGAACCCCGCGTAATTCACCAGGTAATTTCCGAGATAGTCGCAAAGCCCTTTCAGGATCGTCGAAACAACCAGCGCGAAGGCCACTACGTCCCAGGCATTATGCAGGTGAAGAAAATGTGGAACAATCTGCCGTAAATCAAAGTGCCATTTCGACTTTGCCAGCCCCAGCATGATCGGGCCTTCAGGTGCGCCTGGCGCCAGCACGCGATCGAAGATCGGCTGCAGCAGCAGAATTCGGAAAGCGTCGAGCAGGCCCACCAGCGAAGACAGCACCACGCCGGGCAGCCACTGGAACGTGTAAGGCAACCCATAGCGCAACAGGCGAAGAAAGTTCCTCATGCCGCGGATCCCGCCTCGCGAGCCGGCAATCGCCTTGTCCCAGGGGCTGTTGATTCCATCCAAGTATTGTATCTGGATCAATCTGGCCGCGCTCGGCCCGCACCGCACCCAGGATGACGGCCGACTCTGCTCAGTACGCCTTCAGCTCCACAATCGCTTTCAGGATTGTCTCTGGCTGTGGCAGGATCGCATCCTCCAGCACCGGTTGGTAGGCGACAAACGTATCCATTGAGCCGATCCGCCGCACCGGCGCATCGAGTTCATCGAATAACTCATCGGCGATGCGCGCTGCAATCTCCGCGCCGTAGCCCCAGCTCAGCATGTCTTCGTGCGCCACGATCATGCGATTCGTCTTTTTTACCGAGGCGGCAATCGCATCCCAGTCATACGGGCTCAGCGTGCGCAGATCCAGAATCTCTGTATCAATTCCATGCAGGCGTTGCGCCTGCTGCGCGGCCTGCAAAGCACGCGGCACCAGCGCACCGTACGTCACAAGCGTCAGGTCGCTGCCCGGCCGCACGATCTTCGCCTTGCCGAACGGAACCGCAAACTCCGGCCCCGGATAGGCTGCCCTTCCATATGTCTCGCGGTAGAGTCGCTTGTGCTCGAGGAACAGCACTGGATCGTCACAGCGGATCGCCGTCCTCAGCAGCCCATTCGCATCCAGCGCATTCGACGGAAACACAACCCGCAATCCCGGAATGTGCGTGAAGATGCTCTCGCCCGACTGCGAGTGATAAATTGCGCCGCCCGTAAGATACCCGCCAATCGGCACGCGAATCACCGCCGGCGACGCCCACTCCCCATTCGACCGCCAGCGCATTAATGACAACTCATTGCGAATCTGGTGCATGGCCGGCCAAATGTAATCAAAAAATTGAATTTCCACGACGGGCTTAAGGCCCCTCGTCGCATAGCCAACAGCCCGCCCCACAATGTTCGCCTCGGCGAGCGGTGAATTAAACACCCGCTCCGAGCCAAATTCGGTCTGCAACCCGGCCGTCAGCTTGAAGACACCACCCTTGCCCTTCACCTCAGCAAGCGCTTCGCTCCGGCTTGCGTCTGCCACGTCTTCGCCATAGACCACAATGCGCGGGTCACGGCGCATCTCATCGCGCAGGCATACATTGATCAGCTCAGCCATCGTCCGTGGGCCGGCCGCCTTTTGCCCGTTTGACACGGCTGCGGTCTGCGCCTGCTCGGTTGCGAACGTCGCCCGCGTCGGATCGAGATCTTCCGAATAAACATGAAGCTTGATGCCGCTCACCGGTGGCGCCGGCGCTTCCAGGGCGCGCTCTGCGGCCTCTGCCGCCTCGCGCTCCATCCGCTGCTCCAGCTCGTCCAGCTCAGCGCTCGCAATCACGCCGTCGCCGATGAGGCGCGTCCGCATCCGCGCGATGGGGTCGCACAAGGCGTCGGCCTCGCGCTCCGCGGCGCTACGGTATAACTTGTCGTCATCGCTCAGTGAGTGGCTGTAAAGGCGCACGCAGTGGCCGTGAACCAGAGCCGGCCCCTGCCCCGCTCGGCAATGCGCCGCAGCCTCCTGAAACGCCCGCAAGCTCGCCACGGGATCGTTTCCGTCCACTTCGGCGAAGTGGAAGTTGGGAAAATTCGCCACCAGCCGCGAGATACTCCCGCCGGGGGTATTCACTTCCACCGGAACACTGATCGCATAGCCGTTGTCTTCAACCATGAAGATCACCGGCAGTTTCTGATTCGACGCGGTGTTCAGCGCCTCCCAGAATTCGCCCTGCGACGTCGATCCCTCGCCCACGCAGGCCAGCGCCACTTCATCCCCGTGAAATTCCACGTCGTGAAACGCGCGATAGTCGCCAGCCTCCTTCGCGGCTGCTTCAGGATGCCGGCTGAAATATCGTCCTGCTTCGGCGCAACCCACGGCGTGCAGCAACTGGGTCGCGGTCGATGAAGAGGTACTGACGATATGCAGCGAACGGCTGCTCCAGTGCGCGGGCATCTGGCGTCCACCACTCGCTGGGTCCGAGGCGGCGCCCACAGCTTGCAAGAACATTTCGTAGGGAGTCACACCCAGGCCGAGACACAGTGCCCGGTCGCGATAGTAAGGGAAAAACCAGTCGTAGCCCGGGCGGAGAGCCAGTGCCGCACTCACCTGCAACGCCTCATGCCCGGCGGCAGAAATCTGAAAAAAGGTCTTTTGTTGGCGCTTAAGTAGGACTTCGCGATCATCTACCGTGCGAGACAGGAACATCAGCCGGTAAATCTCGACGAGCTGTTGCGCGGTCAGAGCACTCGCCGAGCCAACACTTCCGGCCACGCGAGCGCTCGAAATTGCAAGTCCCATTCCGGCCGACCCCCACACCGATCTTGGGCTACTACCTTCATTGATTGTACCAATCCTGAGAATGATTTGGCGCTGGTCATATCCACCCTTCCGTCACCCGTTCCACGGTACTTCCGCAGCATCGTTGCCTGTAGGTCGGAAGCCCTAGTGCACCGGATAAACCACCGTGGGCGGTGGAAGAAGGCTCGGCGTTTCGCCCGGTCCAGACGTCATCCGTTCCCGCACATTCTTCGCCAGCTTCTCAATCTCCGCAATTTTGCGAAGCTGATCGGGCGTGAACGCTCCCGTGTTCGCCATGGCAACTTCATTGTTCAGTTCTTTGGCAAGCTTCAGCAGTTTGTTGGCGTCGGAAACCATCTCCTTTTGCCGTTCCGCGTTCAGCGCTCGCATGCGCCTTTCCGCCATGACTGGGTCAATATCGTCATCACTCGATAGGCTGCCCAACCCCGACCGGCCAATACCTGAATGCATGCCTCCCATCCCGCTCGGCGTAGCCGACACCGGCGTGCCCCCATTCGTTCCTGACTGCGCCCGCCCGGGGATCTCAGCACCGAACACCAGCAGGAATGCTGCAACAACCCCGATCTTCATCGTGATCGCGCAACAGCGAACCACGCCGCTGCAGAATCCAAATTCCGCCCGCCGCGTCTTTATCGAGATGGCCGCCGGCCCGATCATTTGCCTCACCCTTTACCTGTCCCCAGCCGCACCTTGTGCGCCAGCTGCTCAATCTCGCCTGCCTTGCGTACCACTGTCAGTGAAAGAGTGTCCTTGGTGGTCTTGTCCACTTCGCTCTTCAGCGCCGTCGCCATCTTCAGCAAGTCGGCTGCCTCGCTGGCAACCTCTTGCTTGTCCTCATCGCCAGGCAAAACGCTGCCGGACGGCTTTTCCGCCACTTCAACCGGCTGCGGCTGTGGCGCCGGGTTCGTCATCGGCGGTGCTGCCCGCTGCGGAGCCGGGTTCGCGGGCGCATTTGTCTCAGAAACCGCCATCACCACCGGCTCCGCAACTGGATTTGCCGGGTGCATTGCAGCCGGCTTTGCCGATTCCAGAATCACTTCAGGTTGTTTGGTGACAGGGTACGAAGGAATGTTCGTTGGACCTTCCGGAAGCGTGATGTAGCTGTCTGCGACGTCTTGATCCGGCGAATCCTGTGCATAACCGATCCAGGCTCCAGCGCCTGCCGCAGTCATTGCCGCAATCCCTGCGATTGCGAAGAGCCACGCTGCCCGATGCGGTCGTTGACTCGCTCGGTCGACTTCTTTTCTGCTGTGCGCGCGTTTGACTGTTCTCTGCATCATAAATTTGGATGCATCTATCCGGAGAAATCGTTGGGAGCGGCTCCGGATTCCAGCCATTCCTGCGCACAGTCTAGACTAGAATCGTGAGTTTTTGCATGTTTCCTCATGTAACTTCTTTGTCTTTTTCCCTGGCCATGCGCTGGGGCGTCTTCCAGCAAGGCCGGTTCCTGGGCAAAGTCCTCGACGAATGGATCGGTGACAGCCAGGAATTCCTTCATACCAAGCTGCCGCGTCTCATCGTCATCGCAGGCATTGCCTTTCTTCTCAATAAGATATTGCGCGTCATCACGCGCCGTATGGTTCGCGTTGCCGAGCAGCATGCAGCCGGTCCCAGCCGGCTCGCTGAGGTCAGAACGCTTTCAGGCGTCATTCGCGCCACCGGCCTGGCCATCATCGGCCTCATTGCCGGCCTGCAATTTCTCGACACTCTGGGCTTCAACCTCGCTCCGCTCATTGCCTCGGCTGGCGTCGCCGGTGTCGCCATCGGCCTCGCGGCGCAGAACATCGTCAAAGACATGTTCAACGGCATTCTCATCCTGGTCGAAGGCCAGTTCAATGTGGGCGACACCGTTCGGCTGGCCGGATCAACAGGCGTCGTCGAAGCCATGACGCTGCGCAAAACCAGCGTTCGCGACGGTGACGGCACGCTCTACATCATTCCCAACTCGCAGATCACCACCGTCGCCAACCTGAGCGCCGGCTTCTCTGTCGCAACCCTTCACGTCAGCGTCGATTTTTCCGCCAATCCCGATGCAGTTTCCAAACTGCTCACCCAGATCGCGATGGACGTGAGAAACAACGCCGACTACAAGAATCTCTTCCTGCAGGATCCGCAGATCCTCGGCGTCGACTCTGTGAAAGGCTCGCAGATGATCTTCGCTGTGGTCTTCAAAACCAAAGCCACGCAGCAATACGGTCCGATTCGCGAGTTCCAGCGCCGCGTCCGTCTCGCCCTGGAAGAGAATCACCTGCTTCCCGGCGATCCCAACCGCATCTTCAACACCTTCACCGCCGAAGATCGCGACGGCAAGCCGCCGCAACGAGTCGTCCGCTCCGAGCCGGAAGGTGAGGCCGCGCCCCACGATCCCACCACGATCAAACCGCAGGAAACCAATCCATTCTCCGGCGAATAATGCATCGCGAAATTCTGGAGGGATCTGGTGTCTTCAGGTCCCTGATCGAATCAAAACGGCAGGGGGCCTTAGGTAGCGTCTCCTGATGAATCCTGGCGCGAAGGGTCTTGTAAAAGGGCACGGCTTCTCGGGGGTCCCCAGCGACAGGTCCTCGTCGCTGGGGTGACTTGAGCCGGGCCGAAAAGGCCGCTAAAACGACGGGGTTTTAACCCCTGAGGGATGTTTTTCCGCCCCTCGATTCATGAGACATTGCCTAGCCCCGGTCGCTTGTTCCCAGCGCGTTCACCAACTCTTCCGCATCCGTCACCGGCGGCAAACACGTCCGCCCTTTACAAACCAGCGCCCATGCCGCGGCTCCAGCCGGCTTCGGGACCTGAAGCAAAGTCTCTTCAAGCGCCTCAGGCAATTCTCCCGGCGCCAGTTTCTCTGGCGCAAACCGAATCACCGTCTTGTTCACGGCAAAGCCGGCGACCGCTGTCGTCTCCAGTCTGTCGGCCTCTGGCCCCGAGCCCACAATAGTCACCTGCACCGGATCGAGCAGCATCCGTTCCGCAGCCAGTCCATAGCTTCCCGCATACAGCCCGAAGTGCTCCACAATCCCCGCAAAGCATCCCAGCGTGTCTGCGGCCACCTCGCGATACTGCTTGTTCCCGCTCAGCTCTTCAAGCCGCAACAGCGCAGAAGCCGCAGTCGGATTGCCCGCAGGCGTCGGTGAATCCTGCAGCGGCTTTCTCCGCGCTGAGAGTGCACCAATCGGCGCACCACCAATCCCTGCCGCCGGAGTATCGAAGAACGCGCCGCCCTCCTCGTCGGCAAACAGGTCAATCATTGCGTCGGCCAGCTTGATAGCCGCCTCGTAATACTTCATCGCGCCGGTTGCAACCCACGCGTCGATGCATGCATGAATCGTAAATGCGTAATCGTCCAGCGTTCCTGGAGCACCGCCCTGCGGTTCAGCGCCGTCGGGATACGCAATCACGTGCCGCAAAACGATTTCCCCGTCCCACGCCTCCTCCAGCAGCCGGTCAAGTGTGCGCAGTGCAAACTGCCGCGGCTCATCTGCCAGCAGCACTCGCGCGGCCTCCAGATAAGCCGTCACCGCCATCGCGTTCCAGCCGGTGTAAAGCGTGCGATCGATAAACGGCGTCGGCCGTTCGATGCGCGCCGCCAGCAACTTTCCCCGAGCAATTTTCCGAATCAAATAAGCGCGAGACCATGCATCCGTTTCTTCTTTGGATCCTGTTGCTGGAAATTCCCCCAGCGTCTCACTCACGTGCAGCACGTTCTTAGCTGGGTTGTGGTGCATATCGCCCAGTTCGCGGACGTCCCAATACATCGCCGCAAACTTGGCCTCTTCAGGCGACAGAACCGCGTTCACCGCATCCAGCGTCCACGTAAAATAATCGCCGTCGTCCTCCAGGCCCACGTCCGCATCCTGCGAGGCAAAAAATCCGCCGCGCTCCCGATCCGTCATGGTCCCGTCAAGCCAGGCGATAATCTCTTGCGCCGTCTCGCGAAAATCCCCGCGCACAAAGCTCTGATAGCCGTGCACGTAATTCCGCAGCAGCTCCGTGTTGTCGTAGAGCATCTTCTCGAAGTGCGGCACGCCCCAGTGCTCGTCCACGCTGTAGCGATGGAACCCTCCCGCGAGTTGATCGTAAACGCCGCCACGTGCCATCTTTTCGAGGGTGACGAGGAATGCTTCGCGGGCCCGCTCGTTGCCATGCATGGTCGCTGCCTGCAGCAGCAAATCCAGCGCCGTGGGATGCGGGAACTTCGGCTGCGAACCGAATCCGCCATGCTGCGGGTCGAACTGGCTAACGATTGCAGCGGTGATTTTCTCAACCAATGCCCAAGACAGCGCAGCTCCGCCGCGTCCGGAAAAAGTTTCGTTGTGCTCGATGGCGGCCATCACGCTGCCCGCTGTCTCCAGCGCTTCGTCGCGACGCTCGCGCCACACGTTGGCCATCGCCATCAGCACGCGCCCAATCCCCGGCCGCCCGTAACGGTCGTCGCGCGGAATATACGTGCCGCCGAAAAACGGTCGCCCATCCGGCGTGAGAAACGCCGTCAGTGGCCACCCGCCCTGCCCGCTGATCGCCGACACCGCCGCCTGGTAGCGTGCATCCACGTCAGGCCGCTCGTCGCGATCCACCTTCACCGCGACGAATAAATCGTTGATAAGCCGTGCGACATCCGGATCTTCGTACGACTCGCGATCCATCACATGGCACCAGTGGCACCAAACAGCACCAATATCCAGCAGAATCGGCTTGTCTTCACTTTGTGCGCGCGCAAACGCCGCCTCGCCCCACGGCTGCCAATGCACCGGCTGATGCCGCGCCGACCGCAGGTACGACGATGCGGTGTTTTCCAGTTGATTGCTGGCGCCGGATGGGGAAGCTGTCTTGTCCATGACGTGAGAATACACGGGCTGCGCGCACGATCACTACCGCGCACCTATTGGGCCGTTCATCCTTTTTCAGCAATAATCAGGGGTGCCCCAGGTCTCGATTCTGAGACCTGGGATAGCGCAATTCCGGCGCATGCATTCATTTCCGCAGAGATCTAGCTCTTCATCAGTTCGCTTTCGATTGCCGTCACCAGTTCCGGCGCATCGGCCGCCGTATCCGGAGCGAACCGCTTCACTACTTCGCCATTGCGGCTCACCAGAAACTTTTCGAAGTTCCACAGCAGCTCCGGCTCAGGCAACGTTTCGATTCCGTATCCCTTCAGCTTTTCGCGCCAGGTCGGCTGATTCACCGTGACCGCCGCGGGCTGTGCCGCGATCAGCGCCGCATACAACGGATGCTTCTCCGGGCCCGTCACCGTAATCTTGCTGAACAGCGGAAACTTCACGCCGTAGTTCAGCGAGCAGAAACTCTGGATCTCTTCGTTCGTTCCCGGCTCCTGCGCCTTGAAGTCATTCGCCGGAAACCCCGCAATGATCAGCCCCTGCGGCTCAAGCTTCTCGTACAGTTTTTCCAATCCCTCATATTGCGGCGTCAGTCCGCATTTTGAGGCAACGTTGACCACCAGCACTACCTTGCCCTTGAAATCGCCGAGCGATGCTGCCTCGCCTGAAATTTTCTTGACGGGAATATCGTAAATGGATGCGGACATGAAGAGCTCTCCTTCTTGTCCCTATCCTACCGAACCCGCCATCAGCTATCAGCTGTTACGGTCCGGATTCGCAACCCCGGGGCTGAAGGCTGATAGCTGACAGCCGAAAGCTTTGTCACGCGGTCTTGGACTTGCACTACTGCACGAGCTTTATCGGCGCGTTCCAGAACGCCGCTTTTTGTGTCGAGGGATCGAGAATCGTCACCTGGCAGTCGTATTCTCCGCGCGGCAAGGTATCCACGCCCAAATCAAATGTGAGCGGCATCGTTCCCAACCGGCTCGTCACGCTCGGCTCAATCGACTTCGGCGGCGTCTCATACAATTTCTTGCCGCCCTGATACAAACTCACAAACGCAAATAGTGGCTGCTCCTCCGGGTTCGCCGCCGGCCCGCTCAGCTGTGCACCAGCCGTCGCCGTCTTTCCCGCACCGGCCGCCCCACTGGTCAACTTCAGTTGTGCCGCCGATTGCTCCACCGTGTGTTGCTTGTACGCCTGGAAGTACACGTAAATCTGCTTCCCCGTGCCAAACACGCGCATCACGCTGGGAATAAACTTCTTCCCGTCTTGCACCAGCGGATTCACCGCCTCATCCTTGGCCCTGTCTTTCGCTTTTGCCGCGTCATAGATCGCGTCTTTCAAGTCCACACGCTGGCTGCTCAGCACCACGGCGCTCAACGGGATGCGATTCTCCACCTTGTTCAGGTTCGGAATCACAAACGTCGTCTGATACGTGCCGATCCGCCCCGTCTCATCGTCACGCGCCAGAAACTTGATCATGTATTTGCCCGGCAGCAGCGTGAATCCCGTGTCGTATTCAATGGGACGCTTCGCCAGCTCCTGCGCCGTCGCATCCGACAACTTGATATTCACGTTGTCGCGCACATTCTGAACCGTCGTTCCTCCAACCAGGTCCTTGATCTCGCCCACAAAATCGATGAGTGTGTGCTCCGCTCCGCCACGCTTGGCCAGCGCCAGTTCGCGTCCCGGAATCTTCAATATGATCGGCACAAAATACTCCGCGCGATTCAACTGAAAATAGTCCACCTCCATCGCAATCGTCAGATCGGTGATCGGATCGTCCAGCATCAGCGCATCTTCAAGCTGTCGCTCTCGGTCCACATCATTGAACTTGGCGAACACTTTGTCGGCATAATAGCCCTGGCGGTAATCGAGCTTCGCCTCCTGGTTCCCATTCAACGAAATCTTGATCCGCCTGAACTTTCCATTCGGATCGGTATTCGTCGTGTAGTAGCCGATGATGTAGTAATCGGAAATCGCGTCCTGTGCCTGCTCAATACCGCGCGTCAGGTCGTTGTTATCGAGAAACGCCTTGCCTCCCGTGTCGCCGGCCAGCGCATAGAGCGTGTCCTGCGATTGCTGGAAGTTCGTCGTAACCGCCATTGCCGCCGCGCCCGTGTAGATTCCCTGGTTCCCTTGCGATGCATGGGTTGCGTCACCCAGAGGCGCCTGCGCCACTAGCCCGCGCGCATCCACTGTCCAGATGGCAACTCCGGCCTTGATCGCCGCATCCGCCGTCGCGTGCATCTGCGCCTGGTTGTCAATCCCGTTCAGGTGCAATCCGCTCGCAAAATAGACCAGCGCCTTCTTCTCGTTTACATGCCCCAGCATCGTTGCTGCCGTCTGCAATGCTGAGAGCTGCCGGTCCGTATTAAAAACGTTGAACTCGCTATCGTCCTGCCCAAACGCGGCGCCGGTGTCGCTGCTGCTCGCGTCGTCGGTCGAGTCCGCCGTGCCCTGTCCTTCGCCCACTACCATCGTCTCCAGGATGCTGAGCAGCCGGTTGCGATCGCTGGTGAAGTCCTGCAGAATCTCTACTGCCCCGCCGTTGTAGCGCATGATCGACACCAGATCGACCGTCGTCAGTTGTGTCCGCACAAACTGTTCTGCCGCGGTAAGCGCGCGCATCTCGTCAGCCGGAGGCAACGACGTCATATCGAAATAGAGCGCCAGCAATCGATGGTCCTTGTAGTGCTCGTCTTCCATCGTCTCCGGCGCAATCTGGCTCAGCGCCAGCCGGTTGTAAATCTTCACGTCCTCTGTCGACGGCGTCTCCGGCGGCAATGGTTTCGCAATCTCTCCCAGGTTCTGCGGCTCGCAGTAACGGATGGTCTGCGGCGCTCCATCCTCGGTCAGCGTAAAATCCTTCGCCGTAAGACCGCGAACGAAGTTCCCCTGCTTGTCTTTCACTTCGACGGCTTCAATCACCAATTGCGTCTTCACCGTGAGCGTGAAGCTTTGCGTCTCGCCCGGCCCCTTGTTCTGCCCAACCTGCTGCGCAACCGGCCCTGCCGTCGCCGCCGCTGCAAAAAATGCAACAATACAAAGCCTTAGGAATTGCCGACGAAGCCTGCGGAAGAGGCACGAAGTATCAGGGCACGCGTTTACTCGTGCCGTAAGCAGACCACAATGAAGGCGGGCTTCAGCCCCTGCGGGATGATCTTCCTTCAATATCGTCTCCATCTCCATCTCTCCAGAATCTCATTCGTAACACTTGCCGCTTGAGCTTTCATCTTTGGGCCGAACGCCCCTGTCGGCGCGCCGTCGGCAATGTTGAATCCACTGCCATCAGAACCTCAGATGGAACGCGGTTTGTAGATTGCGCATTGCGCCCGCGCTCGAAGGTTGTCCAAATTGCGTGCTCGTTACAGAATTAATCCAGTTCGAAAATGCCGGATGATTCAATATATTCGTCGCATTCACGGCAACATCCAGATACAGTTTTCCGTGCGGCCGGAAGGTCCGCTGCAGTTGGCTGTTCAAGGTCAGTTGATTCGGCCCCGTAATCGAGAATCTCCCTGCCGTCCCCCACTGCCCCGCAGCCGGCGCGGCAAACGCAGCCACATTCAGATGCGCGTTTCCACTCCCGCTGTAAATCGGCGCGCCCGTCAAATCCGGCCGGATCACTCCACCAACGCCCGTTCCCGGCACCGTCGCTGGATAAATCGGCGTCTCCGGCAGCCCCGATCCATACGACAAGTTTGTCTGCACCGTCCACTCTTTCAGAGCCCGGCCGCGCCATCCACCCAGCAGGGTTCCACCCTCCAGCCCCTGCCCGCTCGTGTATTGCCCCTGTATGCTCAGCAAATGCCGCTCATCGAAGCTCGAGAGCGACCGCTCCGCCCGCGGATCAAGCCAGTTTTGCGCCACCGTAGCACTCGGCGTGCTCAAGCTCGCTGACTGCGCCTGCCCTCCGGTGCTTGCCGACGTATGCCCCTGCCCGCCCAGGTACGCGTCGTCATCAACCGACTTTGAATAGGTGTACGCCAGCGACGCTGCAAACCCGCTGCGCAGCCTGCGCCGTAGCTGCAATTGCCCTTCGTTGCGAAACGAATTTCCGCCCGACGTCTCGTAAACAAACCCAGACGGGCAGCTCGGGCAAGGATTCGCTTCGAACAGCGGATAACTATTCGGCAAAATCTCCTGCGGCCCGTGGGTTCCCTTTGTGCCCACATACGTGGCCGTCAACTGCATCGCAAACGGCATGTCGCGCTGCACGCCCAGGTTCCACTTTTGCGCATAGCCGACGCGAAAGTTCGGATCGATGCCGAACGTGTCGGCAATGCCCGTCACACAATTCGAGGGCAAATTAAACGTGGCTGTTGAAAGCATGCAGTTCGCATTGCTCTGCACGCTATAGCTGGTCGTATTGGGCAACGCTGCCTGCTGCACCATCTGCGATACGATGCCCTGGTACACCGATGTGTCGGGATAAAGCCCGTATCCCGCGCGAATCACCACAGTCGACGCGGGAATCGGCCGCCACGTGATCCCGATACGCGGTTGAAACATCGTTTTGTCCGGCCGAATCAGCGAAGATGGATAGTGTTGCCCGCTCACCGTCCCCACCGGATTGCTGCCCAGCACGGCCGCTGCCGACGCAAACCCGTTCCCTACATCGATATTCACCAGCCGCCCAAACAGTTCAGTCATCGGCGCGCTGTAATCCCACCGCGCTCCCACGTTGATCGTCAAAATTGGCAGCACCCGCCAATCATCGTTGAAGTAGAGCGACTCCACAGTTTCGCGCAGGTACTTGTTTGCGTTCCCGAATGCGATGCTGCTCGTATCCGAAACGCCTATCAGAAAATCCGCCAGGTCCGATCCGGTCGTCAGGCTCGGCGTAGCGCCCGCAGTCGCTGCTCCGGTGAATTGGAACGCCCCGCGCGGATCCTGCTGCGAATCCTGGTTGTACTCCTGCCTGCGAAACTCCCCGCCGATCGTGATGTTGTGCTTTGAGTGGTAGATCAGCGTCGACGCCGTCAGCGAATCCGATCGATTGCGATTGAACGCGCTGTTTCCATCGCTCATTCCCGAAAATCCCGACGTAAATCCTAGCGATGGCGGACCCCAATTCGCCGCGTCCTGATCGTTTCCGCCGATTCCGGCAAGCCCGGACACGTTAATGCGATTCGCAAAGTTCGGCGTCACTTCCATACGCAACCGGGCGAACGAATAGGCCGTGAACAAAAATATCCGCGGCTTCAGCCGGTGCGACCAATGCACGTTCACGTTCTCGCCAAGCGTCCCCGTATGGTCCACAAATCCAAACAGATTCACGCTATCGGCCCGCGTGCTCTGCAGGTTGAAGTTCCCGTACAACTCGTCCTTGCGTCCGATCTGCTTGTCGAGCCGGAACTGCGGACTGTCCTGGTGCGCGTTGCTCAGCACCGGCGCCTGGTAGTTGTAGCCCGTTACATTGGCAATCGTCTGCATCGGATAGTACGCCAGCAGCGCCGTCGCCACTGGGCTTACCGGAACCTGGTTGTTTGCATACGGCAGGCCCGTCGCCGGGTTGTAAATCGTCACTGGCTGTCCCAGCGCGTTCGTCAAGCCTGCCAGGTTGCCGCTCCTCTCATCGAGCGTCGGCACCAGCCCTGGGTAAAGGCTCTCGCTGCTGTTGCGCGTCCATTGGTACGAAACGGTGAAGTTCGGCCCGCGCGGCATCAGGTGGGGAATCTTCAACGGCCCCTGCACTAACGCAAATCCAGTGAAATTGTTGTAGGCAGGTTTGGCAGCTTCTTCGCCGGTCACATTGAAGGGCCGCGCATCCAGCGCCGAATTCTCCTCGCTCACCGCAACTCCGCCCGTATAGAGCCCCTTCGATCCCGACCGCGTATTTCCAAAGGCCGCGCTTGTCGCGTACTGCGAGGTCGCTGCGTTGTTCACGCTTCCCTGCACCAGGAAACCGTCCGCGCTCTGCTCGTTCTCTTCCGGCGCCTTGGGAATCTCCGTCGGCGCGTTGTTTCCATTGCCCGCATTCTTCTGTGCTTGCTGCCCGGCAGGCGGAGTCTGCAGCGCCGGAGCCGGCGGCAGCTCCTGCAGCGGTTTCGCCACTTGCGCTTCCGCAACCAGCTTGTCCACCGGCAGCAGCTTCATTTCGAATGCGCCCGCAGCCATGCTCGCCGCCACGGTCACGTCCGCGTGAATCTTCTCGAAACACTGCATCTCAATATCGATCGTCCATGCGCCGTCGGCCAGGTCGTCGAAGCTGTATGCGCCATTCTCGTCCGTCACCGCGGTCAGTGTCTTGCCGTTTTGCGTCGCCGTCACCGTCGCACCCGGCAACGGCAACCCTCCAAACGTCACGACACCGCGATACGGCGACGCCGTAGCAAACGCCGTCGACGCGATCAGTACCAGAGCGCAAAACAAAACCCGGATTGGATGCAGTCTCACTCTCACCCGGCAGTTCCCCAAAAGCTCTCCTTCGAGCCCGAATCCTGTTCCCTGTTCCCTGTTCCCTGTTCCCCACGTCCCTAGTCCCTGTCTTTCTCAATTCGCCCCCGGCTGCTCCAGCGCATCAATCACCACCACATCCACCGGCCCCTTCGACGCTTCCAGCTTCAACCCCAACTGCTCTTCGATCGCTGTAAACAGCGACGGCCCCGCATTGTCCTGTGGATTCGCATTCTCACCCGGCCCTGCATCTCCGGCCTTTGCCATGCCCTGCGGCGCATCGTCTGGCGTCCAATCCAGCTTGTAGTCGAAGCTGCCCGTCAATCCCGTCTTATCGATCACCGTCCGGTGTAGCTGAGCCGACAAGATCCTCGACAGCCCGTGAATGTCAGCCCCCGTCGATTCAATATGTCCGCGACCAGTCATCATCAGCATGTGCCGGCCTTTCGGATCGCCGCCATCTTCCGCAGGCGGATCGGGCTTCGACGCAGTCAGCTTGCTGCCGCCCTTCGCAATCACCAGGTCATACACCGGCATATCGCGTGTCTCGTGATGAAACTTCAGGCCACAACGATCCTGGAGCAGCGTGACCAGCATCTGCCTCCGCTGGTCGAATTTCAGATCCTTCAGCTTCGCCGCGTCTTCCGGGGCGACCTTCGCTTCAATGTCGAAATTGGCCGTCTTTGCCCAGGCCGGGCCACCGAAGATGCGATCGTCCTCCAGCCCGAATCCCTCGCGCGCAACAAAGAACAAAGGTACGTTCGTGATCCTGACGCCGTCCGGAGTAAACATCAGCATCGATCCGCGTGCATCCTTCGCAGCCGGCTTGATAGTCGACACATCCCATGCCGGCAGTGTTGCTGCGGCATTTGCTGTTGAAGCGGAAGTCTGGCCGGCAGCGTCGTTGCTGGAGTGACCGGATGCATCTACCGAAGACGGAGCAGGTGCTGTTGGCGACGCGGCCGGCGGTGGTGGAGGAACCACAGGCGTCTGACCGCTCGCCGCGCCCACGGCAAAAAGCACGCAGCCGGCCAGACTTACAGTTCGCCCCACTCCGCTGCGCGCCATTCCTGTGCCCATGGTGACGAAGCCCTCAAAAATGAGAAATCAGTTCTTGCCTGAGGTCGATGTCCGAATCGGACTGAACTTTCTATCCCGACTGCTACGCTGTGTCACACTCACTGACGCGCAACCCACCCATTTCGTTTGCACAAAATCAAACATTCTCCGCCAAAATTCCGCCGCCGATGTTGAATCTCCGTCTCTGTCCCGAAGGCCCTACGTCCCTGGTCCCTGCCTTTCTCAGTTCGCCGACGGCTTCTCAATATGATCGATCACAATCACATCATCCATCGCTTTGGTCGCCGTGAACTTCAGTCCAAGCGTCTCCTGCGAAGCTGTGTATAAACTCGGAGGCGCATTCGGGTTGTCGCCTGTCCCCGGCGGTGTGGGAGGCACCGCATCGCGAAACTGGGCAAACTGCGAGTCGTCTGGTGTCCACTTCAACGTGAAATCGTAGCGGCCGGTCAGCCCCGTCTGATCCACCACCGGCCTGTCGGTAACGGCTGACTGCATTCCAAAGGCAAAGTCCTTCATCGACATGTTGCGCACAATCAGGTCGCCCAGGCCCCTGAATCCGAAGCCCTGTGGATCGTTTGCCGCCGCAGTGGTCTCTTTCATCTTTGGTCCGCCCGGTGCGAGCTGGATCGCGTATACCGAGAGCTCCCGCTGCTCGCGGTGGTACTTCAGCGCGAACCGGTCAATCATCAGCGATTGCAGGATGTCGCCCATCTGTTTGATGTTCGGCCTTCCCGGTACATCCGGAACGCAGTCAACGTCGTAGAGATCGGTCGCAAGCCAGTCCGGTGCACCAATAATCTGTTTAGCGTGGAGTCCGAACCCAATGGCAATCATGTCGTTCACGTTGAAGTTGAAAGTCCTGAAATGGGTGCCCTGAAATCCAAATCCCTTTCCTCGTGCTCCAGGCTGGCTCGGCTTGATCGTCGCCACATCAGCCTTCGGATGGGCATCCGCCGCCATCGGCTTCACCGGCTCCGGTATCGGCCACGCAGCATCCTCTGTCGTGCGCTCAAGATTCAGTGGCAGCGGATTCGGCCCTTGCGTGAATGTTCCGCTTATCGTTTTTCCGTCGGCGCTCATTTTCCCTTTGTACTTGCCGCCAATCGCATCGATGGAAAACGCCACGCTGCCACTGTCAAAGGTCGTCTTGTCAGCAACAATCGCCTGTCCACCCTGGTCGATGCTGTAGAAGGTCGTCTTGTAACTTCCGTCAGCATTCTTCACGATCTTGATCTCGGTCCGCAGATCGCGATTGGCCTGCGGAATATGCAGCGTCCCCTGCCAGATCCCCGCAAGATCTGTCGGCGAAGCCGCAGTCGCCGTACCTTGTGCCGCCGGCGGGGCGTTCTGCGCAGCGGGCGTAGCACCCTGTGCGTTCGCAGCCTGGTCGCAGAATGCCAACACGCATGTAGCAGCGATGGCTGCGCATCCGCCCACCAGAGACAACATTTTCCGATGGCGCCGCACCACGCTCTTTACCTCTTCCATTTTCATTCTGTCGCGTATCCTTTCTTCTCGTCCCTCAATCCCTGCATCCCGCAGTTCCTCAACCCCGTAGCCCCGCAGTCCCTGTCCCTAGTCCCTAGTCCCTAGTCCCTAGTCCCTGTCTTTCTCAATTCGCCCCCGGCTTCTCCACGTGATCGATCACCATCACATCCGCATTAGCCTTTGTGCTATCCAGCTTCAATCCCAATTGCTCCTGCAACGCTACGTAGAGGCTCGGAGGCGCGTTCGGATCATCGGTATTCGGCGGCGGAATATGCGCGCCCATCGCCGCGAATTGAGACTCGTCTGGCGTCCAATTCAAATTGAAATCGTACCGGTCGGTCAGCCCGGTTTGGTCAACCACCGGTTTGTCCATCACCGCCTCCTGCATCCCGTGGCAGAAATCCTTCATCGTCGAGTTGGTCACATGCAGCCTGCCCAGGCCGCCAAAGAGAAAGTTCCCCGGGGTGCTCGGCTTGTCCGTCGTGACGGTCAACTTCGGGCCGCCCTTGGCAACGGTCAACGCGTAGACCGCTAGCTCGCGCTGCTCGTAATGAAACTTCAGGCCAAACCGCTCCACCAGCGCATCACGGACGAGGATCCGCATCTGCTGG
The DNA here is from genome assembly GCA_963834565.1 of uncultured Acidobacteriaceae bacterium. Classification (GTDB taxonomy): domain Bacteria; phylum Acidobacteriota; class Terriglobia; order Terriglobales; family Acidobacteriaceae; genus Telmatobacter. The sequence continues at coordinate 787,553 of CAWICF010000002.1, forward strand.
ATGTTGGGCTGCCCCTCCACATCCGGCACACCGTCGAGGTCGTACTTCTCGTCAAACCACGCCGGTGCATTCTCCATCTGCTTGGTCTGGATCGAATAGCCGAAAGTGACCAGATCGCTCACAGTGGTGTTGATCGTCATCACGTGACGCCCGCGAATCGTAAACAGCTTGCCCGGCCGATTCGGATCGCTCGGTTTCACAGTCAACACGTCGAACTTCGGATTGGCATCCGCCGCCATTGGTTTCGGCGGCTCGGGAATCGGCCACGCAGCATCCGCGGTGACGCGCGTCAGCACCAGCGGAATTGAATCGCCTTGCGTCCAGTTTCCAGTAATCGTCTTTCCGTCCGCCGACATCTTGCCTTCATAGCTACCATTGATCTGATCGATCGCGTACTTGAAGTCTCCATTTTGAAAGCTGGCCTTGTTCGCCGCAAAAGGACGGCCACCTTGATCGATGCTGTAGTCCACAACCTTCAAGTTGCCTTTGTCGTCATGCGTGATCTTGTTCTCGATACGCAAATCAATGGCGGGATGGTTACTGTTCGCGGGAACGTGGAGCGTTCCCTGCCAGATACCCACAATGTCCGTCGTCGAAGCGGCCGCTGTCGCATCATTCTGCCCGGCTGGTGCAGCCAGCGCTGCAGGCGCGGCCGCTGGTGCAGGAGCTTGTGCTCCTGCGCGCACTCCGCCCGTCACCATCAACCCGACCATCGCAAAGCCCGCCAGACTCAACCGCAAGCCCATCGATCTGCGGCCCACACCCATCTCACATTCCGCTCGCATCGTCATCATGACAAAGAAAACCTTTCCACGCCCGTCTCTGATTCAATGCAGAGAACGCAAAACGCCATTCTTTCCAAGCATTCGAGAAGGATACATGGATAGGACGAACCAGCCCCTCCTTTGTTGCAGGATTCACCAGATTTTTGTGACCGGTATCCCGCCTCATCAACTCATACGAGCAGCGGCAACAACTCGTTCCCGCCAAAGAGCCTCTTGCATGTTCGCTCAGGTCCGTAGTCCCTCAGTCCCGTTGTCCCTCAGTCCCTGTTCCATACGTCCCTAGTCCCTAGTACCTAGTCCCTAGTTTTCTGACGGCTCCTCCACGTGATCGATCACCAGCACATCCACCGGACCTTTCTTCGGCTCCAGCCGCAGCCCGAGCTGCTCCGGGAGCGCCGCAAAAATCGAGGTCGCGTCCACCGGGGCGCCGTTCAGATATGTCGTCTCCGGAAATTTCTGCGACACGCCGTTGAGCACAAAGTCGTAGTAGCCCTTCAGCCCCGTCTCATTCACCACCACCCGGTTGCCAACCTCGTTGAAGAACGACAGCCAATTCGCCATCTGGTCCATCGACCACGCCGAAGCCGTGTATTGATTCGGCCCCGTCGGGCCGATGCGCGGTAAATGCGCGCCCGGCGGCGCAGGAGTTCCCGGAGGTGGAAACGGAGACATCTCGACCTCTGTCATCTTTGGTCCGCCCTTCGCCACCACCAGCGCGTACACGGGAAGTTCCTTGGAGCTGAAACTCACCTTCAGCGCAAACCGATCGGTCAAAAGCACCTGCAGCATCCAGCGCACTTCGTCCAGTTTCTTTTCAAAGCTGAGCTTTTGGAATGCCTCAACGTCCGCATCGCTCGCCTTCGCCTGGATGTCGAAATGCTGTGTCGTCATCCATCCCGATAACCCAATTACCTGGTCTTCCGACCGCACGTTGTATGCCAGCTTCACCAAATCTTGAAGCGATGCGTGCGTTGCCCTGAAATTCGTTACTGAAAGCGCAAAATTCAGGCCAGGGCGCGGATCGTCATTCGGCTTGATGGTTGCAACTTCAAACGAAGGCGATGGTCCGTTTGCCGGGTGAAACAACTGCCCTTGCAAAGCCTGCGGACCGATCAGCGCGGCCGCAAGCGCCGATAGGACAAAACTAATTTTCATCAGCACGAACCACCGCACAGTCGATCTCCCGGCAAATTGGATTTCGCTTCGGCTCATTTTTTCCTGCCCTATCGTTGCGTATTCCCGCAGTCACGTAGTCCCTATGTCCCAAGTCCCCAGTCCCTTAGTCCCTAGTTTTCAGAAGGCTCTTCCACGTGATCGATTACCAGCAATTGCACCGGCCCGGTCTTCGCCACCAGCTTCAATCCGAGCTGATTCTTAAGCGCCTCGCGAAACGTCCCGCCCGTCTCGCCATTTTCGGGATCGTTTCTCGTGTCCTCCGGTGTCCAATCGATCCAGAAGTTATATCCGCCCTTCAGTCCCGTCCCATCCACTACCGGCCGCCGCAGCGTCGCCATGCCTGTCTGCGTCGGCATCGAATCCGCAAGCATCGCCAACTGCACGTTCCGTCCGCCAAAGCGATGCGCACCCGCCGCGCTTGGCGGCAGATGCGCAATCATCCCGCACGGAATCGGCAGTGCGCCCAGTCGCAACGTCCCACTCGCCGTCTCGCTCACCTGCTCTGGCACTGCTGCCGTCGAGCAGTCATCGCTCGCCGGATTCGCTTCCATCTGCGGACCAAGCTTTCCCGGCGTCGCCTCCACCAGTTCAAACACTGGAGCTTGCTGCGTCTCCCAGTGCACTTGCAGCTTGAAACGCTCCGCCAGCAGGCTCTGCATCATCAGCCGCATCTGGTCCTTGGTCACTGAAGCCGCTGCCCGCGCCTCAATGTCAAACCGCTCGCCGTCGTTTTGGTCGCCCCGCACCCAATGCGGCACACGCGTCTCAAGCCCCTGGTAAAAATCAAATCGCAGCGCCAGTTCCTGTGTTCCGCTCAGCTTGTATGCAAAAACGATGTACCGCAGCAAACTCAGGTTCTTCGCCGAAAGAAGGCTCCCCTCCGGATTCAGTTTGAAGCTCTTGTCGACGGTGAACCAGACATTGCCCCCATCGAGAGGAAAATTACTCGTCGCGGGTCCGTTTCCCTTGTCCTCCCGCACGCTCGCAACGTCAAACTGCTGCTTCCCTCCCGCCGCCTGCTCCCACGCCTGTCCGGGATCCGTACTCAGTTCCTGCGCGTGCAACATTCCGGTCGCCATCATTTCAATAGCGACCAAAATGACAAAGCCCGCTGCCGCCCACACACATCGCAACTGGTTCCGGGTGCGCATCGTCAATCGAACCTCGACACCCCTATGTAGCATTCTACGTTTTGTGCTGTCAAGTCACTCCGCGCCTTGGGATTAGCTCGGTCCGCATTCCTGCCCAGACGCTCACCTTCTTCGCCGCCATCGCATACGGCAACCGGACGAGAACTATCCCCTTTAGACACCCGCTCGCGCGTAATTGTTCCCGACGGAAGTCCGCTCGAGCCCTGGAAGACGCGACATCACCTCGTCCCCTTATGTCAGCTGCTCCGCCGGCCGCGAATTCGGCAGCCCTCGCTCCTTCACAGGGTGGCTCGTCTCCGCGCGCAACTCGATGCGCACTTCTTTCCCGGGCTCCATCGCGACGATCAGCGCAACCGCTTCGAACCCCGGCACCAGGTTGAAGGTTTTCTCCTTCATCGCTGCCGCATCGAACCCGCCGGCGGCATCTGTGTTCACAACCAGGGTTCCCTTCGGCTTGGCAATGCGCGCTGCTTGCGAGTTCACCACTTCGGCGTGCTCGCCGGCTCGCGCAATTACGGGAACGATCAGGCGGATCGGTGCCGCTCCGGCCGCGCCATTTGCGCTCGCCGCAATCTCCACGCTTGTCTCTGTCAATTTGTAGACCAGGTGATAGCGAATCCCACCGCCCGCAATCGTCCTGCGCGACGCTGTCATCATCTGCCCCTCGGCATTGAAGACAATCGCGCCGCTCGGCTCGCTCGCCACCAGCACTGCCCTGAAATCGTTCAGATTGGTATACCGCTCGCCGTTTACGTATTCGACTCGCGGCGTCAGGTCCATGTGCGGCCCTTCGCGGAACTGCTGCTGGTTCGCAATCTCCACCATCAGGTATTCGGTCATGCTTGCCGTACAGACCGGCCCCAGCGTCTCGTGAAACAGCAGCGACATCGCCCCGCCCGAAACGTGCCCGCCGCCCAGGTTGCCCGCGCCCGGCTGCACATGTTCCGAATATTCCCAGTCGTATTCGGTCACCGTCGCTCGCCACGGCCCAATCGCCGCAAGCTTTGTTCCGATCGTCGGAAAACTCTTCAACCCGTAGGCTTCATCACGCGGCAACTTCGCCCGGCTCGTCTCCGCATTCAAGTCGCCGCGATCCAATACAGTCGCCAGCGCCTTCGCGTGCGTAAACGTGTGATGGATGCACGGCAAATCGCCATGCGCTTCGTAATCGGGTCCACCATAGAGCAGTCCGTTGTGAGTGCACGCTGCCATCAACTCGAGATTGCGCCGCGCCACCTCGCGAAGCCGCGGATCGAATCTCGCCATCAACACAAACGGCTCGCACCCATCGCTCGTGCGGCTGCCCCACCAGCTCCACTTATAGTTCCGCGATCCCCAGCTGTTGTCCCACGCGCCATCGGGCAGCATGAACTCCATGTGCGTCTTCATCGCCGCCACAACCTGTTCCTGCACCGGCTTGTCATCGGCCAGCAGGCTGTAGAGCGCCAGTGACGGCAGCGACTCTTCGACGTTGTATCCCAGATCGACCGGCCGGCAACCCTTCGCCGACACGCCTTTCAGCGGATGCCCTTCGCCCGCAAGAAATCCATCCGGCGTGAATTGCCCCATCACCTCGTGAGCCAGCCCTCGCGCTCGGTCGAAGTAGTGCGCGTCGCCCAGCACGCGCCCGCACAGCTGAAACGCCAGCGTCGCCGTCACCGGGTAATTCACGTTCCCCGTCTCGATGGTGATGAAGCCATCCAGAAACTTTACCGCGGCAGCCAGCCGGTCTTTCCACTTTGCCCGTGTGGCAACATCCAGCACTTCACCGTGATGTTCCAACGCCTCGGCCAGCGCGATCGTGTGAAACACAGTGATCCCCTGCCAAGTGCTCAGCGTGACGTCGTTCACCCAGCTACCGTCCGTGCGGCTCACCTGCACTTGCGACCACTCATGCACCAGCATGGCCGCTCGCACATACTTCGCTTCACCCGTCGAATGCGCCATCCGCAGCAGCGGATACACCGCATCCCCGCATCGCCCATGGATGAACGCGCACGCCGGACACAGCAGCCCACCATAGAACGCCGGATCGCGCATCTCCGTCACCTGCCGCGCCAGCAGTCCGTCGCACCAGGTCTTCAATGTGTTTGCGTAGAGTTGTGCTTCTTCCGACTTTCCGCTCGCGGAATTGGCTGGTTGGTCAACTCCGAAGGCCAGGTTCGGCCGGGCGATCCCAACCGCATAAGCGGCCGCGCCGGCAACCCATCGCCCCAGCAATACCCTGCGCGTAAGTGAATTCACTGGTCTCTTTTCATCCATCGAAAAGATACTATCGTGAAAGGCACGGATTTCAATCGCATCTCCCGTTGAGCGATGAAATCGAGCGAATCACGCCGCAGGAAGCAGAAAGCCCGGCAACGGATGACGCCAGGCGGCATAAAGTTCTTTGATTGCGCGACGGGGTGTTCGTCCCGGCTACCAGCTATGCACTGCAAGAATCGAAGGCGCTCCGGTCTTGCCCTCAATGACGCTCACCTTCAGGATCGCTTCCAGGTTGCGATTGGTAAACGCGCTTCCCAGGCGATCGCGCAGCAGCTCCATATAGTGAGGGCTGGTGGCGAACTGCGCTGCCGCTTCCGTTCCGTTTCTGCCGAGTCCCGCCATCACAACCACCCAACCATCGATCGTCGGATCGCGGAATCTCGCCACGAGCGCGTAATCGTCCGCACTCGAATAGGGCAGCGATTGATCGCGCTCATATAAAGTCTGGGGCTGCATCCGGTCTGCAATGATTTCGCGCGTTCCCTGGTCCTCGATGAAGTAGAAACGAAGCGGTCGCGTCAGACGGAGTGTCCACTGATTGTTGTAGCCGCCCAGTAGGGCTACCGAGTGTTCGCGCAAGTCGGGCAGCGGAGTCGTCGCAGCCGAGGCCAGTTGCGTCGCGGTTCCGGCGTGTTCCATCTCGCTGCTCACCTGCGCAATCGCCGAGGCGATTTGCATCGATACGAATGTGTAATCGATGTCTTTTCCTGCCGTCTCAACGCCCGACTTGTTCTGCGGCGCGAATACCGAGCTTCCTGTGCAAACAATCACGGTATGCTGATCGCGCAGCACCGGCGCCCAGAAAGCATCCACTGCCGATTCCAAGTGCGTCGCGCGCGATCTCCACCATGTCACCGCGACAACCGCAACCACCAACGCAGCAACCAGTGCCAGCCACACGAACCGAGTTGCACTCGCATGAGTTCGCGATGAGGCACCCTCGGCGATTCCATGAGGGGAACCATGCCCCGCATCGTCATGCGTCCCAGTCGCCGCCGGTCCCGGCTCATGCAGCGCGCCTGGTCCGGCAGCAACGTGATCGCCCTCGTGAAGAACCGATGCGCGATCCATCGCGTCATCTTCTCCGTCGCCGTGAACGAACTCCGCAACATAGGACCCGGCGGGGAGCGAGATGCGGATTCCGTTGTGACGGCCGTGCTCGGAGTAGTAGAGCAGAAGACGCTTTCGCACCTCACCCGCCGTATACCGCACAACCGTGTCAGTATTGGTGTCGTAGGTCGGGGGGCGGTCGAAGACCTCAATGCCCAGCGTCCGCTCTTTCAGCAGTTCGAGCTTGCCGGCAAGAGTGTTTTCAACGATGTAGCGGAGAAGAGTCGGGTAGCGCTTGCTGTTGCAGAAGTGAGGGCTGGCCAGGACCTCTTCTAACTCCCGCAGAATCGCTTCACGGTCTTCTTTCGTCTGCGGGTGCCATGCTTCTCGTGTTGCATGGGCTCGGTTCATAATTCTCACGCATCATACTTGACTCATTAGGGGGTTGCAAGAACGTTTGGCACAGACAGGTCCAGGAGTCTAGGCGTTGAATTTTGTTCAACTTCCGCCGGGATCTTGGGCCAAACGTTCAACTCTCGCCCATGCGCCGAAAATCATCTCTCGATCTGCCTCTGAAGTGTAATTCGCTCATTTCAAAGCGGCGAACAGTCGCTCCGCTCAAAAATGCACCCGCCCGCAACGTGAAACTCCCTGCTTATGCCCACCGGTATCATGAAAGACAAGAGAAACAATGGCTGGTATGTCCAACCCACCGGATCGGGACGGATCCGGCGTTCACAACCCGGTAACAATCGGTGTGCTCGCCCTCCAGGGGGACTACGAGGCGCACGCGCGCGCCTTTCAGGTCCTCGGCGCAAAGACGGTGCTCGTTCGCAAACCGGAGGAGCTAAGCGGACTCGACGGACTTGTTTTTCCCGGCGGCGAATCAACCACCATGCTCAAGTTTCTCGAGCAGAAGGGGTTCTTCGCTGCGCTGGCAGAGTTCACTTCCACCACTCCATGTTTCGCCACCTGCGCCGGCTGCATTCTTCTGGCGCGCGAAGTGCTTCACCCCGCGCAACGCAGCCTTGGTGTCCTCGATGCCACGGTCGAGCGCAACGCCTACGGTCGCCAGATCGACTCAACGATTTTGACGGCTGAAACCGCGCTGCCCGGCGGCCCGCTTGAAATGGTATTCATCCGCTCGCCCCGCATCACAAGGGTCGGCAGTGACGTCGAAGTGCTTGCCAAACGCGACGCCTTCCCGACTCTTGTTCGCCAGGGGCATCTGCTCGTGGCCACCTTCCATCCCGAAATGACCGACGACACGCGCGTTCAGCAGTTCTTCCTCGAAATGGTTGCCGCGGAAAAGTCGTTGCCGCGCTGAGGACAGTTTCGCCGGCCCCGCCAAAACGCTTCACGCATAGCGGAACAGCGCCTTGAATCCATAATCCATGTGCTGCTGAATGTGACAGTGAAATAGCGCCAGCCCAGGTTGATTCGCTGTGAAATCGACAGCCGCTCGCCCGAAGTAGGGCACAACCACCGTATCTTTCACCACACCCGCGGTCGGCTTGCCGTTGATCTCCGCCAGCTCCCACAAGTGGCGATGCAGATGCATGGGGTGCGCGTCATCCGTGCGATTGCGCATGACCAGCCGGTAACGCACGCCCTGTTGCAGAACAAATTCCCGATCGTGCGGATAGGGCCTTCCATTCACAAGCCAGAGATTAAACTTCCCCGCCCCGCCCGGAATCTTGTCGAAGGTCATCTCGATCGTCTGTTGCGGCGCGGGCGAACTCGATGCGGCCGTTCCAAAGATCGTGTAATCCCAGCGGGTTTTAGGCGGATCGACCCACCGCGGCTGCATGTGCTGTCCCGCGTACTCCACTGCCACGCCCAACCCCGATTCGCGAATCGGCTTCTCCGTCGAGCCCAGAACCCAGATCCCCGGGTTTTTCATCTCGATCTCCGCATCGATGCGCTCGCCCGCTCCCAGAAATATCGAATCCACCAGTTGTGGGGCCGGCACTGGATTCCCGTCCATCGCAATCACGCGCATCCTGTGTCCGGCCAGCGCGATGCGCCGATTTTCAATCGCGCTCGCATTCAGAAAATGAATCAGCAACCGCTGCCCTTCGCGCACGCGGATCGGATCGCCCGATCCAAGCGCCTTGTCGTTGATCGAGTAGGTCATCGATCCGACTTCAAGCCCATCCGGTTCCGTATTCATCACTGCAGGCTTTTCCAGCAGCGGCCCGTCGTGCGTATCGTCATCATCGTCGTCCATGTTCGCCGTGAAGAACGGCTCCCAATCGCGAATCGCGAGAAACAGTTCCTGGTCGTATTGTCCCGGGTCATTTCCGCCATCGACATAGACAAATCCAAATTGCCCGGAGTATGCGCCCTTATGCAGATCTGCCATGGCCATGGCATGCGAGTGGTACCAGCGGCTGCCGGCCGGACCCGGAGTGAGCGAAAAGCGCCGTCGCCCGTGCGGCTCAACCAAAGGCGAGCCTTCTTCCTCGGTGCCATCGACCTCCGGCGGAATCAACATTCCGTGCCAATGAACCAGCTCCGGCGTATCAGTCTCGTTGATCACATCAACGCTCACCGTTTTTCCTTCGCGCATCCGCAAAACCGGTCCCGGCGCCGTGCCGTTATAGCCAACGGTCGAAAGAATGTGCGAAGGGTCGAGTTCGACCTCAACCGGCGCAATGCGCAATGTGTAATCCGCCTTGCTCTCCGGGGGGCTCGCCTGCATCGCCATTCCGGCGTGCGCGTCGCTTTGCCCGCGCAGAATCGACCGGGCCGCCGCAGCCTGCGCTAATGCTGCACCGCCAAGCTTAAGCAACTCCCGTCGGTTCACCGTCTCGCCCTCATTCTTGTCCTCAACCTGCCTGCATCGTCTCACGCGTTCGACGCGCCGGACAAGGTCAGGTCAGCGTCCAAATGCGCTCTCCGCAACCAATACTCCGCCGCTTTCGTCTATAACAGCATTAAGGCGTCGGCTCACAGTCCCCCTGCGGCAGACCCGCTATGTGTGACTCGACCCGAAGGCATCAGCCGCTTTCGCGCGGTTCCCCTCCGCGGAGGTCACCGGATGAACCTGACGAGGATAAGCCTGTCCAGGCTCGCACTCATCGTTGCCGCGGTGGCATCCTGCGGCGTCATGGTTTGGTCGTTGCAGCGCACGGCAGACTTCGGTTTCGGCAACGACGACTCACCCACCAACGTCAAGTCAGAATTCTATTGGTCGCGCCTCGCCTACAACTCGAACATGCAGAGCTTCGGCGGATTTGGCGGATTCGGCCGCCGCGGCTGGTCATCCTGGTCCCGCGACTATCCGAAGGCCGACCGGCAATTTCTCATCGCGATGCACCGCCTGACGCGCATCGACGGCCGACCGTACGAACAGGTCGTCACTCTCGACAACGATGACATCTTCAACTACCCGTGGGTCTACGCTGTGCAGGTGCAGAACTGGTCCTTTACCGACGCGCAGGCCAAACGGTTGCGCGAATACCTGCTGAAGGGCGGATTCCTGATGGTCGACGACTTTCACGGGACTGAAGACTGGGAGCATTTCATGGAAGGCATGCGCCAGGTGCTGCCCGATCGCCCCGTCGAAGATCTCCAGAGCAACGACGAGATCTTCCATACTCTCTATGACATCGACGACAAAATGCAGATTCCCGGTGAACAATACGTCTGGTCCGGTCGCACCTATGAGAAAGATGGCTACCAGCCCAAATGGCGCGCCATCCGCGACGACAAGGGCCGCATCATCGTAGCCATCTGTCACAACATGCACCTCGGCGATGCGTGGGAGTGGGCCGACGACCCCAACTACCCTGAGACCTTCGCCTCGATGGCCTTTCGCGTCGGGCTCGACTACATCATTTACGGCATGACGCATTGATCTCAGCGCCGCGGGTCATTCGCGTTCATTCTCCGGGCCCCGAGTTTTTCTGAGGGCTGCACGCAAGCCCTCGAACTGGAAGAGTACATGTTTCAGTTCTTCTTCAAGTACCCCAGCACGGTCTTCACCAAGGGAAGATTCGTGCTGCTCGGCGCATGGCCCGCTTGGCTCTTGCCGGTGCTCATCGTCGCGGCCGCGTGCGGCCTCGGCCTACTCATCCGCTCGCGCCTCGCAAATGCCGCGCCCAATGTGCGCAATTGGCGGGCCTGGATCTTATGGGCGATGCAATCCGCTTTGGTCTCGCTGGTCCTGTTTCTTCTCTGGCAACCCGCCATCGTCATCGGTGAGCTCAGCTCGCAGCAGAACATCATCGCTGTTGTCGTCGACAACTCGCGCAGCATGAATATCGCCGACAGCGACGGAAGAACGCGCGAAGCCGCCGCCATCGCTGCTCTTGAAGGCGGCCTGCTCGCCGGTCTCAGCAAGCGCTTCCAGACGCGCATCTATCGCCTTGGCAGCCAGCTTGCGCCGGTCGCCGCGCCCAATCAGATCCAGCCCGTCGACCCTGCAACGCATCTCAGCGACGGCCTCAGGCAGCTGGCCGTGCAAACTGCTGATCTGCCCGTCGGCGCAGTGCTTCTGCTGAGCGATGGCAGCGAGAACACAACGGGCATCGGTGGTTCGGGCATTAGTGAAGATACGCTCCAGGCGCTGCGGAATCGCCGTCTTCCTGTCCATACAATCGGCTTCGGCAATGAGCAACCGAATCACGACGTCGAAATTGAAGACGTCAGCGTAGCCGCAAGCGCTGCCGCGAACGCGCGCGTCGCCACCACCATCAGCATCATGCAACATGGCTATACCGGCCAGAAAGCGACCATCGCAGTTCATGAAGGTGATAAGACGCTCGCCGAACGCGAAATCTCCTTGGCCCCTGATGGCCACATTCAAACCGAGCCGCTCTACTTCCCTGTCGGCACAGCCGGAGCAAAGAGCCTGACGTTTTCTGTCGATCCTTTGCCCGGCGAGGAAAACCTTAACAACAACTCCGTCGCCCGCCCCATCCTGGTCAGTGACGCCAAACGCCGCATCCTATATATAGAGGGTGAGCCGCGCTGGGAGTACAAGTTCATCCGCCGCGCTGAAGACGATGACCCAACGGTACAGATCGTCTCAATGCTCCGCACCAGCGAAAACAAGATCTACCGCCAAGGCATCAGCGATCCAAACGAACTTGCTGAAGGATTCCCGACGCGCCCTGAGGATCTCTTCGGTTACTCCGGCATCATCATCGGCTCTGTCGCCGCCGACTACTTCACTCCGCTGCAGCAGGAACTTCTGCGCGAATACGTCGATCGCCGCGGCGGCGGCATTCTCTTTCTAGGCGGCCGCGAAGCCCTCAGCGACGGCGGCTGGGCCGAATCGAGCCTGAACGATCTGCTGCCCACATTTCTCCCGCCCGGCAATCACAACTTCCATCGCAATGCGGCAACCGTCGAGCTCACATCGGAAGGCATAGACTCGCCGATTACGCGGCTGCTCGAAGATCCCGAGAAAAACGCCGAACGCTGGAAAAAACTCACCTATCTCGCCGACTACGAGGATCCCGGCGCACCCAAACCGGGCGCGACTGTTCTTGCCGACATGATTGCCAGTCATCACACATTGCCTTTGCTTATTACACAAAATTACGGCCACGGCCGCACGGCCATCATGGCCACCGGCGGCACATGGCGCTGGCAGATGAGTGAGGCACTCGGCGATCCTTCGCACGATCTCTTCTGGCGACAGCTTTTACGTTGGCTCGTTGCAGACTCCCCCGGCCCCGTCACTGCCTCCACGTCCACTCGTCTCCTCCAGGATCAAGGCCAGGTGCAAATTACCGCTCAAGTGCGCGATCTCCAATTTCAACCCGCCACAGACGCTCATGTCACGGCACACATCGTCGGACCCGGCAACACGAGTGCGCTCGTCGATCTCACGCCGTCACAAGACACGCCCGGCCAGTTTCAAGCCGAGTGGACTGCGGAAAAACCTGGCTCCTACCTCACCGAGGTCTCCGCTGATTCTTCAGGAAATCAACCGCAATCTCTCGGTAGTGACGTGCTCACCTTCGAACGCGAAGATGGAGTTGCTGAAAACTTCCACACCTCTCAAAACCGCCGCCTCCTTGAACAACTCTCATCGGCAACCGGAGGAAGTTACTGGAAACCTTCAGATTTAAAGAATCTCCCGCGCGACATCTCCTACTCTGATGCCGGCATCTCCATCCGAACCACGAAAGAGCTGTGGGACATGCCGATCGTCTTTCTCCTGCTGCTCGGGCTTCCCATCGGCGAGTGGCTCCTGCGTCGCAAGTGGGGTGTCGTATGAGACGCACAATCCTGGCCGCAGTCTTCTGCGTGCTCGGGCTGCAGGCACACGCGGCGACATACTACGTCATCGTCGCCGGCCTCGGCGGGGAGCCAGACTACGACCAGCGTTTCACCGTCGCAGCCAAAGACTTGGACCGCATCTTCAAATCGGAAGGCCCTTCGGCTCATGTCTCGACCTTGTCCGGTGCACAGTCCACTGCGGCAAACCTCAAAGCGACATTGAGTTCCGTCGCGCACGACGCGAAACCCGACGACGACTTTGTCCTCATCCTCATCGGCCACGGCTCTTACGATGGAATCGAATACAAATTCAACCTTGTCGGCCCCGATATGACAGCCGGCGAAATCGCCGCGCTTTGCGACCGCATCGCCTCACATCGTCAGCTCATCGTCGACACGACCAGCTCCAGTGGCGGAGCGATCGCAGCACTCGAGCGTCCAGGCCGCGCCGTCATCTCCGCAACAAAATCCGGCACTGAGAAAAATGCCACGATATTCGCGCGGTACTGGGTCGAAGCTCTCCAGGATCCCTCGGCTGACGCCGACAAAAGCGACTCCGTCAGCGCGATGGAAGCCTTCACCTACGCGACAAACAAGACCGCCGCGTTCTACGACTCACAAAAGCGCCTGGCCACCGAGCACGCCGTCTTTAACGACACCGGCTCCGGCGAACCGGTTCGTGTGGCCGGCGACGGCCAAGGCATGCTGCTCTCAAGCTTCACCTTGCTGCGTCTCGGCACAAGCCAGCAGGCCGCGAACGATCCCGCCAAACGCGCGCTGCTCGAACAGAAAGACGACCTCGAACAGAAGATCGACACGCTGAAGTATCAGAAAGCCGCGATGGACCCGGACGACTACAAAAAGCAGCTGACCGACGCCCTCGTTCAGCTGGCGAAAGTGCAGGAACAGCTCGACGCGGAGCTGAATAAATGAAGCGACTCTTCGCCATCTCCGCGCTCCTGCTGGCTAGCTCGGCCTTCGCCCGCGCCTCTGTGCCCGTTGACTGTTGGCAGCTACGCGAGCACGGAGCCAACGCGAAGGCGCAGGAATGCTTCGATGCCCTCACCCGCAGCGCCAGCGCTTACGACCGCGCTGAAGGATTCTGGGGTCTCGGACAATGGGACCAGGCCAACGCGCAATTCCGTCTCGCCACAGAACCCGCAGACAGCAATCCACTTTATAAGGTGCGCTGGGGCCTGCTTCTCCACGAACGCTTCAACGACTCCGACGCAGCCGATCTTTTTCGCGAAGCTCTTGTCCGGGATGCGTCAAATGCAGAAGCTTATGTCGGCCTCGCTCTCGTCTCCGCAGACAATTTCGATGGGCACGCTGCCGAGTATGCAGCCAAAGCGATCGCGCTTGACTCGAAGTCGGCCGAAGCGCACGAAGTGATGGCCACGATCGCCCTGACTAACGACGACCGCGAAGCCGCCGCCGCTGAAGCCGATAAGGCCATCGCACTCGATGACGATTCCCTTGACGCCATGGCGATCCATGCTGCTCTTCAACTCCTGGCCGATCGTTCCCCCGACACCTGGCTCGCCAAAATCCGCGCCGTGAATCCAACCGACGGCGAGCCCTACGTCCGCATCGGCAACCAGCTTGAGCTGCACTACCGCTACGAAGATGCCGTCACATATTACCGCGAGGCCATCGACGCCGATCCGCAGCTCTGGGCCGCGCACTCAGCGCTTGGCGTCGACCTCATGCGTCTGGGAAAGGAGGACGAGCCTTATAAGGAACTCGAGCTCGCCTACCAGAACGGCCATCGCGACGCCGCAACCGTCAATAGCCTCCGCCTTCTCGACAGCTACAAGCACTTCGACACTTTCAGAGACGACACAACCATCCTCAAACTGGACAAATCTGAATCCGCGCTTTTGCTTCCGTACATGCAGTCTGAGCTGCATGCCATTCTCGCTACGTACGAAAAGAAATACCACATGACGCCTCCTGGTCCCGTGCAGGTTGAGGTCTATCCCAATCACGAAGACTTTGCGGTTCGCACCACCGGCATGCCGGGCCTCGGCGCTCTCGGCGTCACATTCGGCGAAGTCGTCGCCATGGACAGCCCCTCCGCGCGCAAGCCCGGCGATTTCAATTGGGGCTCGACGCTATGGCACGAGATGAGCCACGTCTTCATCCTCACTGCAACCAATCACCGCGTGCCCCGGTGGTTCACCGAAGGCCTCGCCGTTCACGAAGAGGGAATGCACTCAGCAGAGTGGCGCAACCGCGTTACTCCCGATGTCCTCATCGCAATCCGCGACAAGAAGCTGCTCCCAATCGAACAGCTCGACCGCGGCTTCGTTTTCCAGGATTACCCAGGCCAGGTCGAAGTTTCCTACTTCCAGGCGGGAACGATCTGCGACTTCATTGGAGAAAAATGGGGCGAGGAGAAACTTCTCGACTTCGTTCACTCGTACGCTCAACTCCAAACCACTCCCCAGGCAATCCAGCAGGATCTTGCGCTGAGCCACGATGAATTCGACAAGCAATACCTCGCCTGGATCGACCACAAATACGACGCTGAGGCCGCGCATTTTAACGAGTGGCGCGACAAGCTCAAGGCTCTTGTTGCCGCAGCCGAACAAAAACAGTTCGACACAGTTCTGCAACAGGGTCCTGCAGTTCTGGCACTCTATCCCGAGTATGTTGATGACGCCAACGTCTATGAGTTGATGGCCACCGCCTACAAAGCGCGCGGATCCGCGGAGTCTGAAGAGGCAATCCTAATCGGCTACGAACACGCGGGCGGACAGTCACCCGAGTTGCTGAAGCGTCTGGCGCAGCTCGAAGCCGACGCCGGCCAGCCAACTGAAGCCATCGCCACGCTGGAGCGCCTCAACTACATTTATCCCGTCAAAGACGAAGAACTCCATCGACATCTAGGCGATCTACTCTTTGCACAGAAGCAATTTGACGGCGCCATTCGCGAATACAACGCCGTCATCGCATCCAACCCTTTAGACAAGGCCGGAGCGGAGTACAACCTGGCGCAGGCATATTTCGCCGCCGGACAAAAAGACAAGGCCCAGGACAGTGTGCTGGCCGCGCTTGAAGTTGCGCCCGGTTTCCGCCCTGCGCAAAAGCTGCTTTTGGAGTTGCAACAAACGCCCTAACGCATTTCCCCTTCCGCTGTACGCCGGAGTCTCTGCGGTTCAGTGCCGATTTCAACAAGAAATCGGCACCTTGAAAAATACGAGAGAAGCCTATATCGGAAGGGGAAATGCGTTCAAAATCCAACTGAAGAGGTCAACGATCGATGGTTAGCTTTGCTGGATTAAATCAGGACGCAGCACTGCTCCAGGAGCGCATAGAAAAGTTCCACGCCGTGCGCGAAGGAATCCTCAAGCAAGTGCGCGAGGTCATCGTCGGACAAGAGGATGTTCTCGAACAGATCCTCATTGCCATCTTTGTCGGCGGACATTGTCTCCTCACCGGCATGCCCGGAACCGCCAAGACGCTCATGGTGCGCACCATTGCCGACGCGCTAGGCCTTCAGTTCCGCCGCATCCAATTCACGCCCGACCTCATGCCCTCCGACATCACCGGCACCGACATCATTGAAGAAGACCTCACCACGGGTCATCGCAAGTGGACCTTCGTTGAGGGCCCGATCTTCGGCAACATTCTCCTCGCCGACGAAATCAATCGCACCCCACCCAAGACCCAGTCCGCTCTTCTCGAAGCGATGCAGGAGCGCTCCTGCACGGTGCGCGGCCATCTCTATCACTTGCCGGCGCCCTTCTTCGTGCTCGCCACGCAGAATCCCATCGAGCTCGAAGGCACCTACCCTTTGCCCGAAGCGCAACTCGACCGCTTCCTCTTCAACTCGATCCTCGGCGACCTGAGCGCCGACGACGAGCTCAAGGTCATCGACCGCACAACCGCTACGCGCGTCACCGACGTTCAGGCCGTCACCACCTCGGCGGAACTGCTCGACTTCCAGCAGCTGGTTCGCATGGTGCCCATCGCCGAAACTCTGGCCCGCCATGTCATCACCCTCGTCCGCGCCACACGACCGAAAAGTGAATTCGCTCCTGACTTCGTCAAGAAATACGTCAACTACGGCGCCAGTGTTCGCGCCGCACAGTTTATTGTTCTTGCCTCCAAAGCGCGAGCGCTGTCGCACAAACGCTACCACGTCACATACGAAGACATTTCTTCGATTCTCACACCCGTCCTTCGCCATCGCGTCCTTCTCAATTTCCACGCCGAGTCCGACCGCATCGACACCGACGAAATCCTCAACTGGCTTCTCGCTCAGGTTCAACGCCCAAGGGAGAACTGATGCAGCGCTTTCTCGATCCCAGTGTGCTGGCCGGCATTTCGTCGCTCGACTTGCTGGCAAGAACCGTCGTGGACGGCTTTGTGGCCGGTCTTCATCGCTCACCGGACTTCGGTTTCAGCCAGGAGTTTGCCGAATACCGCGCATACACGCCCGGTGATGATCTGCGCCACGTCGATTGGAATCTCTTCGCGCGCACCGAACGCTGCTATCTCAAGCGATATCGCGGCGAAACAAATAGCCAGCTCACCATCCTGCTCGACGCCAGCAACTCCATGCAGTTCACCTCCGGCCCGCCTGCAAAGATGGATTACGCGCGCTACATCGCTGCGTCGCTTTTCTATCTCGCCATTCGCAATCAGCGCGATGCAGCCGGGCTCATCGTCTTCGACGACGAAGTCCGCGAATATATTCGACCCTCCACTCGTCCCGGCCAGCTCGCGCGCCTCTTTGCAGGCCTTGAACGAGCCGAAGCTCACGCGCGCACCGATTTCGCCAAACCTATCGCGCACTTTCAGAATTTCCTGCACCGCCGGGGCATCGCCATTCTCATCTCAGACTTTTATGAGAATCCTGAAACCGTGATCAACGCCATCGCGCCGCTGCGTTTCCACGGCCATGAGGTCGTACTCTTCCATATCCTCGACCCGGAAGAGATCCAGCCGAAGATGAAAGGAGCATCCGTTCTCGTCGATCTCGAAACCGATCAGCGCATCGAGGTCGTCCCAGAGTACACAAAGACAACTTACCGCGCAAAAGTCGACGCGCATATCGAGCAGCTTCGCGACCGTGCCAAGGCGGCGGGAATCGACTACCAACTGCTCGTCACAAATCAACCGCTCGATTCGGCATTGCGCGAATATCTCACCCTGCGGCAGGCAGGCAACTGATGGGATTTCTCGCCCCATGGTTTCTCGGTGGTCTTGCTGCGCTGGGCATTCCCGTCTTTGTCCATCTGCTACGCCGCCAGGTCACCACGCCGCGCCCAGTCAGCTCTCTCATGTTCTTTGAGCGCGGCACGCAAAGCTCCACACGCCATCGCCGTCTCCGCTACCTGCTTCTCTTCGCTCTCCGCTTCGCCCTCGTTTTGCTTCTCGTGCTGGCGTTCGCCAATCCTTTTGTGCGCAGAGCTGCCGCAGGCGCCGACGATCGTCTCCTCCTCATCGTTCTCGACAACTCGTTCAGCATGCGCGCCGGCACTCACTTCTCCGACGCCAAACAGCAGGCGCTCGCGACGCTCGCCGCCAAACCGCACGCGCAAAGAGCACAGATCATGGCACTCGGCGGCCAGCTCGCCGTTCTAACGCAGCCCACAACCGACGATGCGCAATTGCGCGCTGCGCTTGAAAGCATCCAGCCCAGCGATGGCCACGCCGGCTTCGGCGAACTCGGCCGCGATCTTCGCACAATGAGTGAGACCTTCCGTTCGCCCGCCGATCTTCATCTCTTCAGCGACATGCAGCGCTCCGCAATGCCGGCGAACTTCGCTGACATGGTGATGCCGCCCGCCGTCAAGCTGATCCTCCATCCTGTTGCCGAAGGCACCGCGCCGCCCAACTGGACTGTTGAGAGCGTCGAAGCACCTTCAGAGCTCTCTGACCCCAAAGACCCCAGGCGTTCTCGTGTCCAGGCAGTGATCGCAGGGTTCAATACGCCGGCGGCGACAAAGAACGTCTCGCTCGTCGTGAACGGCAAGACCATTGCAACGCGCAAGGTAGAAGTCCCCGCGAACAGACGCGCAACGGTTGATTTTGCTCCCCTCGACGTCGGCTATGGATTCAATCGCTGCGAAGTTCGCATCGAAAGCGGCGCGAGCGGCGGCGACGCGTTTCCTGCCGATGACGCAAGCGTCTTCTCCGTCCGCCGATCCGATCCAGAGCGGGTGCTCTTCGTTCATCCCGCCGGCGACAGCCGCTCCGCAGTCTACTTCGGCGATGCGCTTGACGCTGCCGCGCACTCTTCGTTCGTTGTGCAGTCAGTCGCTCAGGAGCAGGCAGCCGACCTCGATCCATCCCGATTCGCCTTTGTCGTGCTCTCCGACGCGATCAACCTGCCCTCCATCTTCGAACACGCGCTCGAAGCGTACGTCGCCAAGGGCGGCAGCGTCCTGATCGCCCTCGGCACCTCTGCCGCGCATCACGAACGGATTCCACTTTGGGGCGGCGATGCTCGCGACCCGCGCGATTATGCCCGCAAAGGCGGTTCCTCCGCGATTGGCCAACTCGACTTCAGCGATCCCGCGCTCGCGCAGCCGCAACCCGGCGCCGACAACGGCGGCTGGTCCGAAGTGAAAATCTTCTATGACGTCCCCGTCGACCCTGCTCAATCGCGCATCGCAGCCCGGCTCACCGATGGAACGCCGCTGCTTCTCGAAAAGCCGGTGGGTGAAGGCCGCATACTGCTGCTGACCACCGGCCTCGACAATCTGACCAACGATCTGCCGCTTCATCCCGTCTTTGTCGCTTTCGTCGATCGTACGGCCCGGTATCTCTCCGGATCGGAGCAACTCAGCGGCTCACGGCTGGTGGATTCTTTCGTTCAGCTTCGCGCAGTGGCGCAACCGTTTGGTGCATCTGGGAATGTCGAGGCCATCGATCCCGACGGCCATCGTCCGCTCTCTTTGAGCGAATCGCGGACCGCACAATCGCTTCGCCTGGAACGCGCCGGCTTCTATCAAATTCATTTTGCGAATGGTCGTGACGCTGTCATCGGTGTCAATCCTGATCGGCGCGAGTCCAACCTTGAACCAATGTCTCCCGATCTGCTCTCGCTCTGGAGCGGCAGCTCCACCGGAGCTGAATCACCGCAAACCGCAACCGTTACGCCCAACGAATCGAATCAACGGGTGCAAAGCTTCTGGTGGTGGGTTATGCTTCTAGCATTGTTGGTCGCCGTGAGTGAGACTGCGCTGGCCAGCCGTTACCTGGGCACGCTGCGGGAGGAACCATGACCAACTCCAGCCAGCTCAACTCCTACATTCTCCGGCTTCAACAACGCCTGCGCCTTGGCGCGTGGGTTCGCGGCGCGCTTATCTTCGCCGGCTCCGCGCTCGCCGTCACCATCCTTCTCGTCCTCATCCTCAATCACTTCGCGTTTCCCACGAGCGGCCTCACATTTGCCCGCATTGTTCTCATCGCTGCATTGGCGGCAGCAGCTGCCTTCGGCATTGCCATGCCCCTCATGCGTCTCACCCGCGCGCAAGCCGTGCGCCGGGCCGAACGCGCAACGCCTGACCTTGAAGACCGCCTCACCACCTTCGAGGAGCGCGCCGGCAAAGCCGACGATCCGTTCCTCGAACTACTCGCCGCCGATACACTGGCACGAACGGCTGACGCTGAACCCTCGACTCTCGTTCCTGGCAATCGCCTCGCGGCTCTCTCCGGAGCCGGTCTTGGCTGCCTCGCCGTCCTGGTGTGGATCGTCGCGGCCGGACCCGGCTACCTCGGCTACGGCGCCTCGCTCCTCTGGACCGGTCCGAAGAAATACGCCGTCCCCTTCTATGCAATCTCCGTCACGCCCGGCAACATCACGGTTCGCCGCAACAGCGATCAGCTCATTACCGCGCGCATCTCCGGTATGAAGCCCGACAAAGCGCAGCTCTTCGCGCGCTTTGCCAGCGCCGCTGGATGGGAGCCTGTTGCCATGCAGCCCGCGCCTGACACCGGCGCCGGAGCATCGTATCAATTTGTACTCGCTGGCCTGCCCGAAAACGTCGAGTACTACGTCGCTGCAGGCCCGCTCACCTCGCCGCATTACAAAGTTCGCGTCGTCGATCTGCCTTCGGTCAAAGATATTCACGTCACTTATCACTACCCGCAGTGGACAGGCATGAAACCGGAGACCACGGAACACTCCGGTGATCTCCGCGCCATCGAAGGAACAGACGCGCAGATCGAAATCGAAACCGACCGGCCGCTCAAAGACGGTCAGCTTACGCTCGACGGCGGTCCTACCCTCCATCTCAACGGCGGCGCGGGCAACATGTACTCCGCAACAGTCCACATGGATAAGGACGGCGCATATCACTTCGCCGCAATGGACGACGGCCAGCCTGTGCGCCTGTCCGAGGATTACTTCATCGCGACAGATAAGGCGATGCCGCCGCAAATCGCCATCGATCGTCCAACTGGAGACTATCGCGCCAGCCCCATCGAAGAGGTGACCGTCGGCGTCAAGGCATCCGCCGACTTCGGTCTCCACGACATGCACCTTCACTACTCCGTCAACGGCGGCGCCGATCACGATCTGAGTCTGCTGAATTCCCCCGGCGCGAAATCTGCCGACGGTTCTACTGTCTTGCCTCTCGAAGATTTCAAGCTCGTTCCCGGTGACATAATCAGTGTCTACGCGACCGCGCGCGATGGCCACCGCGAAGCCCGTACCGACATTTCGTTCATTCAGGTCGATCCATTCGAGCGTGAGTTTTCGCAATCTCAGCAGAGCGGCGGTGGAGGGGGCGGAGGCGGCGGCAATGGAGACAGCCAGACCGAGATCTCACGCCGCGAAAAAGAACTTATCGCCGCCACCTGGAAGCAGCAAAATGACAAGACCGCAACCGCGAAAGATAACGCCGCGCAGGGCCAATTCCTTTCTGACGCGCAACAGAAGCTTCGTGATCAGGTGAACGCGCTCTCGGTTCGCATGCAGAGTCGAGATATCTCTGAAGCCAATCAAGAGTTCACTGACTTCGATAAGGATATGCAGTCCGCCGCGGCGGCGATGGCTCCCGCAAGCGACAAACTGAAGTCCACGCAGTGGAAGGATGCGCTTCCGCTCGAACAAAAAGCGCTCCAGGCGCTTCTCCGTGCTGAAGCCACCTTCCGCCAAATCGAAGTTGCCTTCGGTCAGCGCGGCGGTGGAGGCGGTGGTGGCGGCGGAGACACCGGCCGCGACCTCGCAAGCCTCTTCGATCTCGAACTCGACACCGAAAAGAACCAATACGAGACTGCACAGAGTGCTTCTCCTGCGGAACAGCATGAAAAGGATGTTGAAGACGCGCTCGCCAAGCTCGATGCACTCGCAAAACGTCAGGAAGACCTCGCGAACCAACAAAGCAATCCGCAGCAAAATTTCCAGCAGCGCTGGCAACAGGAGATGCTGCGCCGCGAGGCGGAAGAATTAGAGCGTCAGATGGAGCAGGTGGCGCGAAACAGCCAGCAGGGTCAGCAATCCGCCGGCGCCGATGGATCGCAGTCAAGCCAGCAGAACTCGAACCAGCAAAGCTCGTCCTCTCCAGGCGGCTCGCAATCGTCGCGCCAGCAGGCGAGCGGGCAATCATCCGGTTCATCGCGCAGCCAGTCATCCGATCAACGGGTCCAGCAGGCTCTAAGCCGCCTCAATCAAGCCACAGATGCCATGAAGCAGAGCGGTGGCTCACCACAGCAAAGTGCCGAAGCCGCCCGCGAAGCTGCCGACCGTCTGCGCGACGCAACCAATCTTATGGCCGGTTCCCAGCAGCAACTTGCCTCCGGCAAACTCGATTCGCTCACACATGAGGCGGGCCGCTTGTCGCAGCAGGAGCACGATCAGGCTGATCGCATCAACAAACTCGCCAGCCGGCAAAGTGATCCCGCAGCAAGCGATACGGGTTCCGCCGATTCCAGCTCGAACGATAGCAGCAAAGTCGACCTGCAAAGCATGATGGCGCGCATGCGCGAGCGCGACCAACTCGCCGCAGAGCGCCAGCAACTCTCCAACGATCTTTCGCGCCTCCAGAAGAACCTTCGCGACACCGCGCGCGAAATGGCTCCCAACGAGCCCGGCGTCTCCCAGAAACTGCGCGACGCGCTCACTGAAATGGACGATTCCGATCTCGACAATCACGTGCAGCGAACTGCCGACTGGCTCCGCAGTGGAATCAATCCCAACTCCAACGGCACCGAGAGCGAAATCGCGCAGGGACTTTCCAAGTTGAGCCGGCAGTTGCAGCAGGCGCAAAACGCGATGGGCAAAAGCCAGCCCGGCCAACGCGGCGCCGCCCAGGGCGACCAGACGGCTGCGCTCGATCAGCTCGACCGGTTACGTGGGCAAATTGAATCGTTGGGCGGCAAGCTGAATGGCAACAGCCCGTCCAATCAGAATGGCCGCAATCAGGGCGCTCAGAATGCACAGCAGCGCGGCCAACAACCCGGCAGCAGCGACGGGCCCAACCGCAATGGCCATCCGGCAGACATGCCCGGTCAGAATGGGCAGCCGCGCGATTGGTCGTCAGCACAGCAACAGCTCGGTCGCTCCGGGCAGCCCGGCAACAACGGCGCAACTCCTTCCGGAAACGACGGTGTTCGCAACGCCGCCGGCTTCAGCGGCGACACGCGTAATGGCGGTGGTGGTCGCGACGGCACGGTCTGGGGCAACTTCGATACCGGCGGCAACACGCCGCGGGCTCGTAGCCAAGATCAGCCCGCACCCGCCGATGCATCCGGTAATCCTGCCGACACCGAACGCACCTTCGATCAGGGCCTGCGTGAGTTGAATCAACTCCGCCAGATGGTTCGCGATGACCCGCAGGCAGCAAAGGACGTAGCCGACCTCACGCGCCAGATGCAGAATCTCGATCCGCGCCGCTTCCCCGGCAATCCTGAGATGGTCGAGCACATGCACCAGGAGATCCTCAGCTCAGTCGACAAGCTCGAACTCCAGTTGCAGCGTGACGGCGCCGCCTCCGAGGCCCGCACCGGCAAGCCCGCAACCATCCCCACCGGCTGCCAGGAATCCGTCGCCGAGTACTACCGCAAGCTGAGCAAGAATCCCTAGCAGTTCAACGAAGCCCCACTCTAAACATGGCTCGACTGCACAGTAGCAGCGACCGCTTCCTCAAATGCAGTTCCTTCCTGCCATGTTCGACTCAGCTCGACATTTACCTTGCCCCATCGAATGGGTTCTTTTATAATCCCCTCACCATTTTCAGGAATCGACGGATTTGCATTTCAGGAGTTCCCATGAAGTGGCTCTTTCCCCGACTGCATAGAAGTGTGCGACGCATTCAGATTCCATCCAGCCATCGCACCGGCCAATTAGCCTTTCTCGCTCTTGCTGGTTTGAGTCTCGCCGTAATGATCGGATGCGGGCCGAAGCGGCTGCGCAGTGACTTCACAGGATATGAGAGCACTTACGCCGAGACTTCGAATCGCGAGCTGCTGCTGAACCTGGCCCGCCTCGAAAATCGCGAACCGACTTACTTCTTCAAGATCGGAACGATTCAAAGCACATATAAAATGGCTGCCTCTTTGCCCACGGCAGCTTCCGTCGCAATTCAAGGCACGGTTCCCGGCGGCATAACGCCGGTCGGCGGCGGAAGTCCGAACGTTAGTTATGAGAATGACCCGATTTTCACTTTCATTCCCGTTAACGATGAAACCAACGCCCAATTCCTTCTTCAGCAAGTTCCTCCTGAAACTTTCTACATTCTGTACGAACAGGGCTGGAGAATCGACCAGCTCTTCCGCCTGATGGTGGACAGGATCGAGCTCACCGTCACCACGAACAACAAGACTTGCGAAGTTGTCACTTACCGCAATCTTCCGCCGCCGGTTTACACCACATCAAGCGGCAGCCAGGCGGAAAAGGATGCACTCTACAAGAATTACCAGGACGCGCTCACGCAGTACGTCACATTCCTAAGAATCAGTGCGATTCTTTACAGCCTGCAGAAGCACGGCGATCTCATTCTTTCCGGCACAAACACCTTTGTGCCGTTCGATGCGAGATCGGCAATCTCCGATCACGATCCGGCGGCTTCGCCGGCAACTCCCGTCGCAGGCACTCCCGAGACACCGCCTGCCGCCAACGGTCCCGCGCCATCCACTCCCGATTCCGGCGGCTCAAAGACATCGCGGGCGCCAACTGCCACCGACATGGTGAACGCCTGGAGCAAAAGCGCGGTATGGGAGAATTCGCCGAACGGCTGGATACTGGGTCAGAAGACATTTAAACCGGTCTTTTATCTGAACCACTACAATACGAGAACAACCGCGTGCGGCGTCATTCCCGCCGGCACCAGCACAACTCCAGGGCCCGACGTGGGGAAAATCGATTGCGACATTGCCAACGATGAAGACCTCGCCAACCTGCGCGATCGAGACTCGCTGCTCGCCGTGATTCTCGATACGCTGAAGAACGGCTTCTCTATCTCCGACTCTTCAAATAGCCAGAATGCAGCGATCGGCCCCTGTCCAGCGGATAATGACGCGAACCATGCGCCAACCTCGCACCTCGTCATGCGCTCGCTTCTTGGTCTGATGGCCGCGGCCTCTGAGGAACAGCAACCATTTCAGGCGCTGCTGGAGAACAATCCGACCATCCCGCTGGGACCGGAGGTCGACCAAAGTACGCCGCAGGCATCCGCTACAGCCAGCAGGCCTCAATTCGGTGACGCCGTACCGCAGATTGAAAAACTGCCGCTCTTGAGCCTGCTGGGAGAGAACAAAAGCGAGGATGTAGCTCCCTTGGTCGCTGTCGTGTATCGCGGTAAGCGGTACGAGATCGCCGACAGCAAGGACAACGATGCGAACGAAAATCGCTATTGGGATCGCGACGTCTTTCGTCTTATCGACCAGCTAACCTCGCAGGTCACGGTGGACATCTCAAAGTTTCCGCTCACCACGATCCTGCAGTAGTTAAAATCATCAAAGTCGCTTTTGCCTGGCCTTTCAATGCCCCAGCCGGTGAATTCCGATGCCTCGCAGATTCACCTTCGAAAGGTGATCGGCATCGGATTCTCGGGGCATAGGAACCTCGAAGATGAGGCGAAATGCCGCGCGTTGATTTGCGAATTCTTGTCGGATCTCAAAACGAAAGTGCCGGGTATCGTCTATGGCATTTCCTCGGCAGCGGCTGGCGCCGACTTGTTGTTTTGTGAATGCTGCATCTCGCTCGATATCCCGTTGCGAATCCTGCTGCCAAGTTCCAAACAGGACTTTAAGGGCGATTTTGAACCGGCTGATTGGGCGCGCGCCGAGGCGCTCTTTGCCCTGGCAATTTCCGTCGAAGAAACAAGCGACGGTGCCCTGAAGAGCGAAAAGTACTACGAATGCGGCATTCGGACGATTCAGGAAAGTCAGGTTCTGCTCGCCCTATGGGATGGTGAGCCTGCTCGCGGCCTGGGTGGCACCGAGCAGATGGTCACATTCGCCAGAAAAATCGGCAGACCAACTTTCTGGATCAACACCGATACCGGAGCCACCGAGATCTTCAATCGCAATGCCATGGAAAATCTGCTGGTCGATCCCGAACTCGATTTCCTGAACAGCCTGCCCGATATGGGGAGCAGTCCGGCGACAGGCTCCCAGGGCGATCGGGCGAAAGCCTGGTTGCAAAAACTCGATGAAAATGCGACTCGCTTCGCTCCGCACGTCCGCCGGCTTGCCGTTGTTCCCATCCTCTGCACCACTGCAGCCGCATTTCTCACCGGCGCCGGACTGCATCTTCCTCACCCGCAGCAGTGGTTGACCGTTGGAACGATCCTGGGCGCCGTGGCAATCGTCGTTCCCCTCCTTTTGCGCCTTCCGCAACAAAGACTGCGCTGGGAGCGGACCCGTGCAGCGGCAGAGGTGTGCCGTTCGATTCTTGCCGTCTGGCACGCCCAGCTCACGCAGAGCCTGATCGAGCCTGAGATGCTTCCCGAGCTTGCCGGGATGATCACAACGCTCGATCTGATGAAAGCGCTCGATATGCGAGACCATCCTGGCTCGCTGGCTGAATTCAAAGAAGACTATCGCTTGAATCGGATCGCCGATCAGGAGAAATTCTTCTCCAGACAGGCAATGAAAGCCGAACTTCTCGCAAAAAAAACGCATCTCATCAGCGCCGCCTGCATTGCGTTGGCATGTGGCGTAGGCGTATTTGATTTTGTAGCGCATAGGGCGTTCGGGAACACAAGCTGGCTGCCGGGGCACGATGCGCTCGCGGTTGCCATCTCGGCACTCTTTCAAATCTCCACCATTGCAATTGCTTTTGCCATGATCAAAGACTCCAACCGGCGCAAGAGCCGCTATCAGGAGCTGTCGGAGTGGCTTCGAACTTGGGATGCGGAACTGGAATCGTTAATGACCTGGCAGTCCGTGCTCCGTGTCGTCGGCAGAATCGAGCGCGCACTCCTCGTCGAGCTTCTGGAATGGAGATCCCTCATGCGGCACTCCCAGATAGGGAGGAAGTAGACCCATGAAGCGCATTCTTGCACTCGATGGCGGCGGAATCCGCGGCGTATTCACTCTCGAGGTGCTTCTCCAGATCGAATCCATGCTCCGAACGGAGTATGGAAAGGCTGATTTTGTCCTCGCCGATCATTTCGATTTTTTCGCCGGAACCAGCACCGGGGCCATCATCGCCGCATGTCTCTGCTGGGGTATGCCGGTCCAGAACATTCTCGACTTCTATGTCAAGTATGGGACAGAAATGTTCCGCCCCGTTCCCTGGTACAGACCCATCAAAAAGTACTTCGTAGCGCGATTCGACTCAAAACCTCTCTCCGATCTGTTGCAGCGCACGTTTTCTGAAGATGGCCACGGCAAGGAACCCGCCCTGCTCAGCACAAAACGATTGCGCAAGCTTCTCCTGGTCGTCATGCGAAATCACTCCACCGGATCCGCATGGCCAATGACCAACAACCCTCTCGCAAAATACAACGATCCGCACCTGCCCGATTCCAATCTCAAAATTCCACTCTGGAAGGTTGTCCGGGCCAGCACGGCCGCTCCGGTTTACTTCGATCCCGAGGTCATCCAGCTTGGTAACAAAGAATTCAAATTCGTCGACGGTTCCGTAACTCCCTACAACAACCCGGCGCTGATTGCCGCATTGACTGCGATGCTTCCCTGCTACCGCCTGGAGTGGACGCCGGGACCTGAAAATGTCCGCATCGTCTCCGTTGGAACGATCCGCTTTTCTTCCGGCTTGCCCCCGGAGCTCGACAAGCCCTGGCTCGGGCAACACATCACCCATGTTCCACTCGCCCTCATCCAGGGTTGCACTTGGCAACAAGACTATCTTTGCCGTGTGCTGGGCGAATGCATCTTCGGAGAAGATTTGGATGGTGAGATTGAAGGTCTCGTTCGTGAAAAGCTGCCCGGCGAACGATTGTTCAGTTATGTCCGTTACAACAGGTCATACAAGATGGAGGAAGTCGTCGAGTTTCTTCGCTCAAGACAACACTTTACTCAAATTGACGCCGTCAGTGCCATTCCGATTCTGCGTGACGTCGGGAGAATCTATGCCGAGAAAAACGTAAAGCTGGAGCACTTGATGTAGCGGATTCGGTTCCTCGGCGCTCGACTCCCGCCGGTGATGCACCATCCGCTCAACAACGAAGATGCGACCAGGTGAGCCGCTGTTGAAAGGTCAGGATGAACCACTCAGCGCAGCTTCTGCTCTCAGGGCAGAATCTCAGCCTCGATGAAATTCACACTGTTGCTCGCCGAGGGCGGCAGGTCGGCCTCGCACCATCCGCGCTGGCGGGTGTGGACTCTTCCCGCCAACTGATCGAAGAGATCCTCA
The DNA here is from genome assembly GCA_963834565.1 of uncultured Acidobacteriaceae bacterium. Lineage (GTDB taxonomy): Bacteria > Acidobacteriota > Terriglobia > Terriglobales > Acidobacteriaceae > Telmatobacter. The sequence goes on from CAWICF010000002.1 coordinate 815,998, forward strand.
AAAAAGAAGTGGCTGTCTACGGCGTCAACACCGGCTTCGGCAAGCTCTCTGAAGTCCGCATTCCGGGCGACCATCTTTCCGAATTGCAGGTGAATTTGTTGCGGAGCCATGCATGCGGGCTGGGCAGACCTTTGTCGGAAGCCGAAGTCCGGGGCATGCTCTTGCTTCGTGCGAATGTGCTCGCCAAAGGTTTCAGCGGAGTTCGCAGAACGGTCATCGAGATGCTGACAAGTCTCCTCAATCGAGGAGTTCATCCAGTTGTGCCCGAGAAAGGTTCCGTGGGCGCGAGCGGCGATCTGGCCCCACTGGCGCATCTCGCGCTGGTTCTGATTGGCGAAGGAGAAGCCTCTTATCTTGGGGAGCGCATGAGCGGCAGCGAGGCATTGCGGCGGGCCGAACTCACTCCGCTGCGGCTCGAAGCAAAAGAAGGTCTTGCGCTGCTGAACGGCACACAAGCGATGACTGCCGTCGCTTCGCTCGCGCTTTACCATGCACAGCGTCTCATTCGGATCGCCGACGTTGCCGGCGCCATGTCTCTCGAGGCGCTGCGTGGCACTCCCTCTGCATTCGATCCTCAAATCCAGGAGGCACGCCCTCATCGCGGACAGGCAGCCGCGGCCCGGCATTTGACCGAATTGCTCGACCGCAGCGAGATTCGAGAGTCGCATCGGACGAACGATCCGCGGATTCAGGACGCTTACTGCCTGCGCTGTATGCCGCAGGTGCATGGTGCCGTTCGCGACGCGCTCGACCATGCGACGTCGATTGTTGAGATCGAAACCGGGTCCGCAACCGACAATCCACTCGTCTTCGCAGCGAGCGGTGACGTGCTTTCGGGCGGCAACTTCCACGGTGCGCCGCTCTCTTACTCCTTTGACTACGCGGCCATCGCGCTCACCGATCTCGCCGGAATATCTGAACGCCGCATCGACCGCCTGATCAACCCAGACATCAACGAGGGCCTGCCTCCGTTTCTGTCGAGCCAGGCCGGCTTGTCGTCGGGCTACATGATCGCCCACGTCGCCGCAGCTGCGCTGCTGAATGAATGCAAGGTCCTGGCGCATCCCGCAAGCGTGGACAGCGTTCCCACATCCGGCGGAAAAGAAGACCACGTTTCGATGGGGATGAACGCCGCTCTCAAGCTGAGACAGATCGTCGAAAACGCAGAACATGTTCTCGCCATCGAGCTTCTATGCGCTGCACAGGGCCTCGACTACCGGAAACCGTTACGCCCCGGCAGGCAGATTCAGCAAGCGCTCGACACGATCCGCGCGATAGTCCCGCCCCTCGAAGCGGACCGCCCTCCCGCAGCCGATATCAACCACCTCGTTCGCGCAATTAGCGAAGATCGGTTCGCGGCAGTCGCCGGCTCATAGAGCGTGCTTCAAGAATCGGTTCTTGTAACAAGTGCACGGCGTTAAAGGATACTGGAATACTCAATCGAAAAATGTTCGTAACAAGGGCACGGGTTTCACCGGGCCATCGACTGCGCAAAAAATGAGTGGGCTTTACAGCAGTTTCGGAATTGCTGTACACCGAAAGCACGCTGCAAAGTGGCATTCTCATCAAGAAAATGCCACCTTCCAATGCTCTCAAAAAGTCTACCTGAATTCCGAAACTGCTCTCGCTCTTGAGGGCTCCTCCATCGTTGCCTGCAACTCCTGATGCAACCAGCTCTGGGATGACTACTGAAGCGCGACTTCCTTGCCCGCAATGAACACGCGCGGCGACTCTGCGGCGGCGATGTAATAGGCGATCTCGCGAAAATCGGTAAATTCATGGATGAGGAAGTCGGCCTGTCTGCCGATTTCGAGCGAGCCAATACTGTCACCGAGGCCAAGGCTCCATGCGGCATTCACCGTCGCAGCAGACAGCGCCTCGGCCGGAGTGAGTCCCATGTTCAGGCAAGCGAGCGAAAGGATGAACGGCATCGAGGAAATCGGCGATGAGCCAGGGTTGAAATCCGTGGCCAGTACAATTGCCAGCTTGCGCTCGATCATTTTTCTGGCGGGCGGATAAATGGTGCGTCCGAGCGCAAACACCGAACCGGGCAGCAGAACAGGTTGAGTTCCAGCCGTCCACAAATGAAAGAGGTCCTCTTCTTCGATGGCTTCCAGATGATCAGCTGTCGCTGCGCCAAGGATTGAGGCCATCACGGCTCCCGTGCCGGCTCTGAACTGCTCCGCGTGAACTCGCAGTCCGAGGCCATGCCGCAAAGCCGCAGTGAGCACCGTGCGTGCTTCCTCCACCGTAAAAGCATGATCGTCGCAAAAAACGTCGCAATACTTCGCCAGTTTCAGCTCCGCGACCTCAGGAACCAGCTCCTCCGTGACCCAGCGAACGTACTCGTCGCGGCGATCGGCAAACTCCGGGGGCACGGTGTGCGCAGCCAGCAACGTAGGCACAATCCGCATCGGACCCTCGGCGTTGAGCTGGGCCATCACGCGCAACATGCGGAGCTCGGTGTCACGCTCCAGTCCATATCCGGACTTCGCTTCTGCAGTCGTCGTGCCTGAGCGAAGCATCCAGTCACGATGACGTCGCGATTCGGCGAGCAGTTCCTCTTCAGTGGCGGCACGCGTCGCACGGACTGTGTTCGCGATCCCACCGCCGGCCGCAGCAATTTGCTGATACGTCGCGCCAGCAATGCGCTGTTCGAATTCAGCTGCGCGATTGCCAGCGAACACCATGTGCGTGTGCGCATCGACAAGACCCGGCGTCACGCACCGGCCATTGGCATCGACCACCGTTGCGCCCCCAGCAATGCGGGCCCGCAATTCCGTGTAGGTCCCGGCTGCAGCGACACAACCGTCTTCAATTAGAAGAGCCGCGTCCGAAATGATTCCTAACTCGCTCAGCTCCGCGCCCACCCGCGGACGTGCGGGTCCCGCAAGCGTGACAAGCTGCCCTATGTTGACGATTGCAAGGGATCTGGACACTGTCACTTTTCCGTCATCGGAATCGCAATACCCCGTTCGCGCGCCGTTTCCTGCGCCAACTCATACCCCGCGTCGGCGTGGCGAGCTACGCCCAGGCCTGGGTCGTTATTGAGCACGCGCTCAATCTTTCGCGCCGCCATTTCCGTGCCGTCAGCCACGGTCACCTGCCCGGCGTGCAGCGAGTAGCCCATCCCCACACCGCCGCCATGATGGAAGCTGACCCACGTCGCCCCCGAAGCAGTATTAAGCAGCGCATTCAGAATCGGCCAGTCCGCAACCGCATCCGATCCATCGAGCATCCTCTCTGTCTCGCGATAAGGACTGGCCACAGAGCCGGTATCCAGGTGATCACGGCCCATGGCGATGGGAGCCGAGATTTCGCCCCTGCGCACAAGTTCGTTGATCGCTTCTCCCATTCTGGCCCGCTCCCCGTAGCCCAGCCAGCAGATGCGCGCCGGCAATCCCTGAAAGGCAAACCGGCCACGCGCCAGGCGCAACCATCGAGTGAGAATCTCGTTCTCAGGAAACAGCTCCAGCGCCAGCTCATCGGTTCGGTCGATGTCTTTGGGATCGCCAGACAGTGCCACCCAGCGAAATGGTCCCTGCCCGGTGCAAAAAAGCGGACGGATGTACTCCGGCACATATCCGGGAATGAGAAACGCATCGGCGCAGCCGGCGTCGAATGCGAAGCGGCGGATATTGTTCCCATAGTCGAAGGTCACCGCGCCTGCACGCTGTAACGCAAGCATCGCGTTCACATGCACAACCATCGTCGCCGTCGAACGCCGAACATACTCCGCCGGATCGCTGCGCCGCAACTCCGCAGCACGATCCAGTGTGAATCCCTGCGGAATGTAGCCGTTGAGCGGATCGTGCGCACTCGTCTGATCGGTGACAACGTCCACCTCCACCCCGCGCCGCACAATCTCCGGCAACACATCGCCGCAGTTCCCCACCAGGCCAACAGAAAGTGCGCGCCCTTCGCGTCGCGCCTGCTCGCAGATCCGAAGAGCCTCGTCAAGGTCGTTTGCAATCTCATCGCAATAGCGGTTGGCGACGCGCCGCTCGATCCGGCTGCGATCAACTTCGACTACAAGCGCCACGCCGCCGTTCAGCGTCACCGAGAGCGGCTGCGCGCCGCCCATACCGCCCATTCCACCCGTGACGACTAGTTTGCCCTTCAGCGACCCAGGCCCGCCCGCCTCGGCGAAGTGCCGCTCCGCGAGCGCCGCGAAAGTCTGAAACGTGCCCTGCAGAATCCCCTGTGTGCCGATATAGATCCAGCTGCCCGCGGTCATCTGGCCATACATCATCAGGCCTTTGCGATCGAGCTCGTTGAAGTGCTCCCATGTGGCCCACTTACCCACCAGGTTGGAGTTGGCGATAAGCACGCGCGGGGCCATTTCGTGCGTAGGAAATACCGCGACCGGCTTGCCCGACTGCACCAGCAGCGTTTCGTCGCCGCTGAGACGCTCCAATTCGCGCACGATGGCGTGGTAGCACTCCCAGTTGCGCGCCGCCTTGCCAATACCGCCGTAAACAACCAGATCCGCCGGGCGCTCGGCGTTTTCCGGATCGAGGTTGTTCATCAGGCATCGCAGCGCCGCCTCCTGCTGCCATCCCCTGCAGTGCAACTCTGTGCCGCGCGGCGAGCGAACGATGGGAGCTGCGGTCGTTGCCATAAACTCCTCCCCGATGAGATTCCGCGAGAGCGGCGAAAACGCTCATTTCGTCGCAGTCCCGAAGACTGACCCACAGGATACTCCGTCGGATAGAAACGTGTTGTGACGGGCTTCGCTCACGGAATGTATTTCGGCCTGGCGCAGAACGCATCATATCCCGCCTTTAAGAGTTGCGGGCCGCTGATCGGCTCATTGCCGCCGACCCGCTGACTTGCTGACTCGCCGACTGGCTCTTTATTCTTCTTGCCGTGCCCACCACACTGATCGAATGTGTACCGAACTTCTCTGAAGGCCGCGACCCGGCGAAGGTTGATGCCATCGTCGAAGCCATGAAACTGCCCGGCGTCTATCTGCTCGATCGCGAAATGGACGCCGATCACAACCGCTGCGTCATCACGCTCGCCGGTGACCGCGAGGCAATTCAGGAAGCCGCGATTCGCGGCGTTGGCAAGGCCGCCGAACTAATCGACCTCACGCAGCATCGAGGCGCGCATCCGCGACTCGGCGCCGCCGATGTGATCCCTTTCATTCCCATTGAGGGCGTAACGCTCGAGGATTGCGTCGCCATCGCGCGTCACGTTGGATTTGAAATTTGGAAGCGCTTCCAGGTTCCGGTCTATCTCTACGAAGCCGCTGCTTCGACCCCCGAGCGACAGAATCTCGAGAACATCCGTCGTGGCCAGTTTGAAGGGATCCGCGACGAGATCGCAACCAACCCCGCGCGCAAGCCTGACTTCGGCGAGGCCCGTTTGCACCCCACCGCCGGAGCCACTGTCGTCGGCGCGCGAAAGTTCCTCATCGCTTACAACATCTTTCTAAACACGCCGAATGTCGACATTGCCAAAAGCATCGCCAAGGCGGTGCGTTTTTCCTCGGGAGGGTTGCGCTTCGTAAAGGCATCGGGTTTTCTTGTGCGCGGTCTCGCCCAGGTTTCAATGAACCTGACTGATTTCGAGCAGACGCCGCTTCATCGCGTCTTCGAGGTTGTGAAGCGCGAGGCTGAGCGCTATGGTGTCTTGCCCATTTCCAGCGAAATTGTCGGTTTGATTCCAAAACGCGCCATCGAGCAGGCCGCCGAGTGGTTTCTCCAGTTGGAAAACTTCGATTCTTCGCTGATCCTCGAAAACCGGCTGGCTGCGAACGTAAGCGTCAAGGGGTCTGTCGCGAAATTGCATTCAGGAATCGAGCCGTTCATTGAGCAGCTTGCCGCGCCCACCGCAGTTCCGGGAGGAGGCAGTGCAGCCGCTGCAAGCGGCGCCATGGCAGCCGGTCTGGCTTCCATGGTTGCATCCATGTCGCGCGGCAAAAAAGCATATGCGCAATATGAATCTCAGCTCGGTGAAACGCTCGCGCGGCTCGCCCAGTTGCGCGATCAGCTGAAATTGGCGATCGATGAGGACGCCGAAGCATATAGCGCAGTGGCCAAGGCATACAGGTCGGCAAAGGAAACTGCCGATGGCCAGCGCCTTATAAACTCTGCGTTGCAGCAGGCAGCGTCAGTACCGCTGAGTGTGGCAGAAAAATCTGCTGAAGTGGAGCGAATCGCCAATTCTTTGAAACCGATGACCAATCCGAACATGGCGTCGGACCTGACGACTGCAATCGCCTTGGCGAGAGCGACAATTGCCGGGGCGATCGCGAATGTGGAGATTAATCTCGCGTCGATCAAGCCCGATTCGGCCGAGAGCGAGGAATTGGTTCACCAAGCGCAACGCCGTGTACAAGCACTCAAGTCTAGCTCCGTGCGATAGCAGTTTTGGAATTGTTGGAGTCCGAAACTTCCCGTGCCCCATCCTTTCGCTTTTCTTTGTGGCGAAAGGGTGGGAAGCCAGAAAGGCCAAAAGAACGAACTCATGCGGTCAGTGACTTAGTCGAATCGAAAAACAATTCCCGCCGAAAGCCGAAGATGATTTTCGCGATCATTAGTATCGTTGGGCAAGTGAGTCTGGAAATAATCCGCTTGCCCGGCACGAATCGCGAAATGGGGAGAGAGATTCACATTAAGTCCGCCCCCAGCGGCGTAGGCAAAGGCATCCGGGTTTGGAACTGTCCCATTCGGATCCGGAAACAGCGAATCGAAGCCGTGCACACCGCCAATAAGAATCTGGACAAACGGCACAAACCTTTTCGATCCGAGGTAGCTGTAGCGCGGTCCGAAGAGATACGAAACCAGGGTCAGGTCCTCGTGCGCGCTGTTGATGTTGCTCACATGACTCCCGGCGAGCTCAGCCACCGCGCTCAGTCCGCGACCGAGGTTTGCATTGGCTTCCGCTTTGCCGCCAGCCATCCAGAAGCATCCGCAGCCGCCCACCACTCCATCGGTGCGATCTGCGCCGTAGGCCAGGGTTACCTCCAGCGGCGCGGGCGCCGCGACCTGAGCGATCTGCGCTCTTGCTGAAAGTGCCAGCAAGGCCGTTACCGCAAGCAGCGTGGCGTTGCGTCGTCTCATGCGATAACTACTCCACCGTCAAATTGAACTTCGTCGAGTGCTGCGCCGTTCCGCTGATCCCGGTCAAAGTCACCGTGTAAGTTTGCAAAGGCTGGTTAAAGAAGCCGCTGCCGCCGACGCATGCGCTCAATCCGGCCATTGCGATGAACGAGAGCAGTACAGTCAACACCAGCCACCCACCGCGGCGCAGCCTGCGGCGCACCGGTCCAAGACCTAGAAGAGGCAGCACAAGCGCGAGCGCCAGAGGCGCAGCACTCCCCGGGTCGCGCATTGGTTTCTCCTGCTCCACCAGCAGCGAAGGCACAGAGATTGTCACCTTCACAATCTGCGGACTGCTGCCCAGCGTGACTGCAGGCGGATCGAAGGTTATCGGAAAATCCGCCGGTAGCCCGGCTATCGCGAAGTTCACCGTTCCGTTATACGCGCCATTGGCCGGCGCCACCGTAAAGGTGAGGGTGGTGCTCTGTCCAGGCCACAGAATCAGATTCGAAGGCGCCTGAAATTCGATTTGGAAGTCGATGACCGTCAGGCTCTCAGCGGCCGAAGTCGACGCCAGGAAATTCCCGTCGCCCGAGTAGGTTGCAACGAAGCAACTGTTGTAGATGTCCCCCGGCAGGCTCGTCGTCGTCCAATCCGCCACGCCGTTGGTGAGGGCGACGGGGCCGGAGTTGATCGATTGCCCGGGAGCGTAATTCAGACATGTAAATGTCACCGTGCCGGTCGGCGTGCCGCCATTTACTCCAACCACCCTCGCCGAAAATGTCACCGGCTGGCCCGCCGAAGCAGGCGAAGGAGAAATCACGAGCGTAGTCGTGGTTGCGGCCTTGCACGCTACAGTCACACTGGTGACGTTGGCCGAAGCCACTGTGCCGCTGCCGTTGGTGATCGTGCAGGTCTCGCCCGCTGGCTGCGAGCCAATGGTGACGTTATAGGTTGCTCCTGTGTCCAATGTTGTTTTGAAGGAAAATGCGCCGTTGGCCATGATGGTCAGCGAGTCCGAGCCGTTGTCGATCAGCGTTAATGAAACGCCGCTACTCAGGCCAGAGACTGAGCCGCCGACGATATAGGCGCCGCTGACCACTGGCGCGTCTGTGACTGTGATGGCCTCCGAGTCGCTCACGTTAATGCTTTGGATCTCCTCTGGGCTGTCATTTACGGTGATAGTCTCCGAGTCGCTCACGTTGATGCTTTGGATCTCCTCTGGGCTGTCATTTACGGTGATGGTCTCCGAGTCGCTCACGTTAATGCTTTGGATCGGCGTTGGGCTGTCATTTACGGTGACGGTCTCAAGGTCGTTAATGGCGATGGGCCCTGAAGACGCGCTGTTGATGGCAAGCGAATAATTCTTGGTAGCCGTGTTGCTGTTCGTATCGGTCACCGTCACCGTGACGGAGTAGGGTGATCCAGCATCGACGGTGGGTGTGCCGGAGATTGTGCCGGTGCTTGGCCCGATCGTCAGCCCCGACGGCAGCCCTGTGGCGCTCCATGTATATGGCGGCGTGCCGCCGCTCGCGGTGATCGTCTGCGAGTAAGCCGTCCCCACGGTTCCTGCTGGAAGCGCGGCGGTAGAAATCTGAATCGGCGGAGGCGTGACGCCGCATCCCAGCGGCGGGGCAACAAAGTAAATCCCTCCGGACTGAATCGCATACACATAGCCTGAAGTTCCGTTGACAACCGGATACGTGATCGGCGCGGGATTCGCGATGTTGCCGATCACCTGCGTCAACGAGATAGGCGCACCGGCACAGAGTGGCGACGTGAGGCCCAAGGCGCCCGACCCGAAGGCGCCAGAAACCGACAGTGCCAGTTCGGTGGATTCAGGGTTGTAATTCAACCGGCTCCAGGTCCCAGAGGTGTCATATAAATTCGGCATCGCTGCGCTGCTGCTCAGCACCGTCTCCGGCGTGGCAGCGCCCGGCGTCAGGTTGTATTCCAGCAGCAACCCGGGAGTCGTCAGCGAGCTCGAATTGAACGCAAAAACGTAGGCAACATTGCTCGCGGCGTTGATGTCGGCTCCGCCGATCGCCTTGTATTGTGAAGTCGCCGCGATCATGGATAGCCCGGCGCCAGGAGTGATGTCCACGTCGTTGTTGTAAGAGTAAGGATTTGTCGTGTTGGTGAAGAAGCTGAACAGCGTGGTGTCCAGAATCGTGATGGGCACGCTGAGATTGGCAGACGTACTGGGATTCTCGTTCACAAGCACCAGCTTGCCTGCGCCGTTGTCGAGCAGCGTTCCCACGTTGAGCGCTGTGGATGTCCCGCCGCTGTTGTAGCCCACGACTTTTTGCAGATTGTTCGCCGGCGTCGCGCTGTGGGTCGGGTCGTACACAAAAAACCCCGGCGGAACGCCCATATCGTTGATGTAAACCTGATGGTTCGAGGGGTCGATGACGATCGGTCCGTATTGTGCGGAGTAATCCAGGGTGAGGTTGGCGGGCGTGGGCAGCGACAAAGCAGACCAGGGAGCGGTGGGCACAATATAAAGCACGTCAGTAATTCCGCCGCCGAAATAGTCCATCACATACATGTTTCCCTGCTGCGAAGAGATTGCCGTAGGGTCCACGCTCATCTGCAGGCTCCCGAACGATATGCTGCTGAGCTGCAACAACGGTCCCTGGGTGCACACGCCGGTTGTCTGGTTGATGGATTCGTAGGCCGCGTAGAGCCCGCTCCCGGTGAGCATCGCCAGATAGATATTGCTATTTGCGAAATCGACGAAGATGGCTCCGCTTGAAACCGTAATGCCCGCACCGGAAACCGTGTATGCCGGGCAACCCTGTCCGGACAAGATCGCCCCATCCTGCAGCAGACTCACGGACGAGTCGGTATTGAGCACGGCGTTGTAGCTGAGGCCCGGTGCGTTGTTCTGATTGATGGCCAGCGCGTTGGTGTCGCCGCTAATTGTCCCAAGTATCGGAATAATGCCCTGAACCACGTTGAGCGATGCCGTGTTTGTGCTTGGCTGGTTCAACGCATCGCCGGAGTAGGCGGCCGCAATCGTGTAACTCCCGGCAGAATCCTCAACAAAGTTGCACACCGCCTGCCAGTTCCCCATGTTGATCGCAACGTTGACCGATGAGCAGAGCGTAACTGGAGAGAACGAGCCGGAAGGCGTCGCCGCAAAGCTGACTGTTCCAGTTACGCTGGGAATGACGTTCGACGGGGTAATGGTGGCCGTCGCGGTGAGGGTCGCCCCGGTGGTAGCAGGAGTGGGGCTGAGGGTGATGACCAGAGAAGTCGGCGCAGGCTCGGTAAACACACCCTGTGCCACACTGCTGGCGATCTGCGTGCCGCTGACCGTGGCGACTTCGATGGCATTGATCAGCGTAAATTCGCCTACGGTAAGACTCACCGTGCACGGAGAGCTGCATGGCGTTGACTCGAGCCCCGGCTGTGATCCGTCCAAAGTGTAGTAGACCGCATCGCCGCCATTGACAGCGCTGATGGTCACTGTCTGGCCACCCGGCGCCTGGGTGAACTGCGGCTCCGGCGTCGGTGTCCACTGCGGGGTATCAATCAGCCAGAGTTGCCCATTCACTTCGTCCATCAGATAAGCCGACTGCGCGCTGGAGTTCACAAACAGATGGCCGCCGCCGTTGTTGGGAATCGTTGCAGAGAGCGTAACCTTCTGCGATCCGGCATCCCAAAGTCTCACAAATCCACCGTCCGTGGCGTCAGACCCCGAGATCCATGCCTGATAGCTCCCCGTGTCTGGCTCGGCATCATAGACATGCGCCGAGGCCGGCGTCGCGCCTGAACCGAAGACCGGGATGGTAACCGAACGTAGCGTGTTGTTTTCCGGCGCCACGCCGTCAATTCCGGTGACCATCGTCGCGTTGGAGGATGGATCGCTCAAAATGCCGTCGAAGTCGGTGTTATAGAAGACCCGGTTCGGCACGTCGAGCGACGTGGTGATCGGGGGCCATGTATAGGGCACTGGCGCGGTGATGAAGTTTGGCGTGAACTGGAAAATATCGTAGGCATCGTAGGTCTGGGTGAATTCCGTATCGATCGAGGCCGCACCGGATACGATCAGGCTTCCCGATAGAGGATCCGCCGCAATCGAATTGGCGATGAAAGCCGGTTGCAGAACGTCCTCGTTGAGTGGAAAAGGTGCGATGGACGCCGTGAGCACACCTGTCGTGGGATCGGGCGTCATGGTGATGAGCGCCTCCTCACTGGCGCCGCCGGCCCCGGAGTCAGCAACACCGTACAGCACATCGGAGTTGGCGCCCACACTGAGAGAATTCACCGGGTAACCGGCGTTTCCAAGCAGATACGGAGCCGTCCCGCCGCGCACTGCGCTCACCTTGGTTGCAATGGGGCCGCCCGCGTACACCTCGTTCAGGGCAACATCGATTGCCAGCAGGCTCGCGTTGGGGTTGTCGAGTCCGACGCTACCGACCACGGTGTGCGTCGAGCCGTCGATCACATAAAGTCTTCCGTCGGTGGTGTTGCTGACATAGGTCAGGTTGCGCGTGGAATCGACTACCATCGTGAGCGTCGAGCCATTGGCCGCTTGTCCTGCTGCGCCCACCGTCATTGAGGCGATGATGCGCTCATAGCCGGGACTGATCACACTCGCACCGGTGTTGATCACGTTGACGGTGTTTGTTCCCGTTACATAGTAAAAATCTCCGGTGACCGGGTTCAGTGCGCCCTGCAATGAGCCATAGGTCGCGCTTGAACTTTGCGGCACGCTCGGGTTGACAAGGCTTAGCGCCGCAGGGCCTGCAGTCAGCGAATGAATCCTGCGCACACGCTGATTTTCTGAGTCGGCAAGGTAGATGTAGTCGTTGGTTGGGTCGAGCGCAATGCCTGCTACGCCATCCACAAAAGCCAGTGTGCTCAGCCCGCCGTCTCCGTAGTAGCCTAGCGAGCCGGTGCCGGCGATGACCGTCGTCGTGCCATTCGGCTGTACAAAATCCACATACGAGGCGAGTGCGTAACTTTGCGCCCCCACGGCAATGTAGAAATTGCCGTTGGAATCGATGGCCAGGGCACTGCCGTTCGTGAAGGTGTTATTGCTCGTAACCCCTGTTGCGTTCTGGGTGATATCCCAAATGCTGCCGAAGCTGAACAAAGGCGGGCCAAGCCAGCCTTCCCCCGCCTGCCCGGCGAGAATTCCGTACAAATCCCCGTTGACTGGATTCACGGCAAGGGCCGGATATGCCTGGTCGAAGAGCCCTTCCACTGGAATCCCTGTGGTCCAGCCGCCGCCGGCGACAGGCGAGTACTGGTACACGTTGCTGGCAAAACCGCCGTCCGCTATATAGAAGTAGGTGCTGACGTAGACATTGCCCTTTGCATCGCAGGCAACGGCTGCAGGATGCAGCGGCCCAGCGCCGGCCCCGCCCGAGCCAGGAAGCGGCAGTGCGGAAAGACTGCCGCTCGAGGTCACTTCGTCGACGGTTCCCCCGGTGTCGGTCGCCCCTCCACCAATCACATATGGATCGATGCCGTTCGAAGCAACAAAAACATTGCCGTTGCACTGCGCAACCGCCACGGGATAAGCCAGGGGCGTGGGGCCGGTGCAGGAGTACTGCGTGCTTGGAAGAATTCCCGCGAAGACGCTGGTCGTGCCATAGTGCGTCTTCCACACCACACAGTTATACGGGTCGGCGGTATAGATGTTCCCCTCGCTGTCGACTGCCACGCCGGTGGGTTCTATCAACGATGCGCCGCTCACGCTGCTGTCGTTGAGCGGCGGACCCACGGCGGTGGTGATGACGCCGGACTGCGCCCCCGCAGCCGAGCCAAAGAACGCGAGAATCGCCGCACAGAGGAAACAGCGCAACAACCCGGGCAGCAAAACGGTCAGCCACACGCGGACCGAGATCGTAGCGTCGCGAATTGTGTTTGGCCGTCTGCCCATCTCGCTTCCTCCTCGCCTGATCGAGCGCCGCATGGGGTTGCGCGCTCGCTGGGATTACTGGAAGCTGATGGTGACGGTAACGCTGATCGTCTGGCCGGCGATGAAGGACTGGGCCGGGGTGAGCGTCGTTCCGGTGAAGTATTGCGGATTGTTAGGAGCAATCTGTGTGCAGGCCGCTACGGTCACAGTGGGGTAAGTACTGTTAGATCCGTAGCATTCCTGCAACGCGGTTTCGACTGCGCCAATACTCCCTGCATTGGCTGCGACCACGCTTCCGATCAGCTGAACCGTTCCAATCGGACTGTTGATCCCGATCCCGAGGGTTTGCGGGCAGGTGCCGGCGGGCGCACTCTGGCAGTTAAGGCTGGAGGCCCCGCCAAATGCGGAGGTGAGATCGGGTGCGATGGGTACAGTCTGCGGCGCGGGAAGTCCCGTCTCGCCGAGAACACAGAAATCCGCCGAGGAACATGGAACCGACAACGCTACCATCCACTGGCCCTTCACGGCGACGCCGCCCAAAAGGCTCATGATGAGCTGTCCGCCTTCTAATCCCTCCAGCTTGTTTTCGAACTCGCGATGCGCCACCAGAGTCCCGTCGGGATTCCTTATCTCGATGACCCAGTGGCCATGGATCTTGATGCCTTGGTGCATCCCGCCCTCTGTCTTCTCACCCGTGTTCGCCGTTTGCCCTCGGGCAGGCACGGCGCCCGATGTGGTCTGCAGGCGCGAAGCAGGTATGGCGGCCATCGTGGCGGGTTGGGCCGCGGCGCCGGACGCCTGGGAATGTGAAACCACGGCCACGACGGATAGAAACACCAGCAGAACCGCCAGACGGGCTCCGTGACGGGCGAAACCTTTGAGGACACTGCGCTTCATATGACCTCCGTATGTATGCCGCAGGCAATAGCAATGGCCCATGCTGGGGCCAATTTCGAGGTGCTGGCGGCAACTTGCGCAAAGTGTGCTCCGCGATCGCAACGCGAGCAATAGGCCGGGACTGAAACGTATCTGTACTTCTTCTGTACTGGCCTTAATTGCGGAGCGGCTGTTCCCGGTGTAGGCTGTAGACAAATAACTTAGCCTTTGTTCTTTGCCCTACACCCAAAGCAGAGAGTGGACGCCATGCCGACCCGATCGATCATGAAGTTCGGTCCCTTTGAGGTGGATACCTCCCTGGGAGAACTGCGCAAGGACGGCGTCCGCATTCCAATTCAGGAGAAGCCGTTGCGTGTGCTAGAGGCTCTCCTGGAGCGCCGGGGAGATCTGGTCACCCGGACCGAATTGCATCAGCACCTATGGCAGGATGAGACTTTTGTCGACTTTGACACCGGGCTGAACACCGCGGTGCGCAAACTCCGCTCCGCGCTTGGCGACGAATCCGAATCGCCCCGCTACATCGAAACCTTTCCCAAGCGGGGCTACCGTTTCCTTGCGCCCGTCGAATTCGTCAACGGCGCGGATGCCCCTCAGGCCGAACTGACGCTGGGCGCGCCTTCGCCTGCGGCCGCTCCCGGTGCTAACAACGGTACCCTGCAAACCATCGCGCCAGTGACCGGCGCGCGAGCGCCGAGATTTAGCCGCTGGATCGGGCGCGTCGCACTCCTGGTCGCCGCCATCCTGGTCACCGTGAGCGGAGTGGTTGCCTGGCTCACCTTCAGCCGTCCCGTCTACTCGTTCAACTCCCGCGATTCCGTACTGATCGCCGATTTCGAAAATCAGACCGGTGATCCAAGATTCGACCAGGCCCTCGAGACTGCATTCATCGTCAGCTTGGAGCAGTCGCGTCACGCAAACGTCTTCCCCCGATCCAGGTTTGCCTCGGTTCTCGCACTCATGGGCAAACCTCCGGGCGTAAGAATTACTCCGTCCGTCGGCCGCGACATCTGTCAACGCGAGAACATCCGCGGGCTTATCACGGCAAGCATCACCCGCACCGGGGAAGAATATGCGCTTTCCGCCGAACTGATCGATCCGCAATCGGGCGATACGGTGCGCTCTTACTCCGAGCGTTCATACGGCGAGGGCCATATTCTTGACGCTCTCGACGTCATCGCAGACGACATTCGTCGCGACCTCGGCGAGTCCCTCTACCAGATTCACGAAAACACAAAGCCGTTGCCGCAGGTGACCACCGCGTCGCTGGATGCGTTGCGCGAGTATTCCGACGGCGTCGAGTTGTGGCACCAGGGAAAATACCAGGACGCTGTTACGCTGTTTCGCGCTGCCGTTCAAGTGGATCCCAACTTCGCAATGGCCCACGCCGCACTCGGAAATGCGTACTACAGCTTCATCTACAACAATGCGCAATTAGGGGATGCAGAATACCAGAAGGCCCTGTCGTTGACATCGAGGACAACAGAACGGGAACGGATGATTATTCAGGTCAACTATGTTGACAGCGAGGGACACATCGACGAAGCGAACAGGCTTTATCAAAGCTACTTGAAACAATACCCGGATGATTGGCTCATGCTCGGTAGTTATGCGCGACTGTTGCGCACTCACGGCCACGCTGAGGAGGCGATCGGCCAATACAAGCAAATGCTGCACGTGGTTCCCAGCGACGCCAGAACCAATGCAGAAATGGCCACTGCATACAAGACGCTTGGCCGTTTTCAGGATGCGGTCGGCGCTTATACGCAGGCGTTTCAATTCGACCCTGCCTACTTGAACACGGGCGACGTGAGCCGTGAATATGGCAATGCGCTGATCGAGAATGGTGAGCTTCCAAAGGCTGAAGCTGTCTTCGCATCGCAACTCGCGAATGAAACAACGCGCGAGAGCGGATTGCGTTCGTTGGCTCTTCTCGACCTCTACCGCGGGAAGTACGCAAGCGCTCGCAAACGGCTTCAGGAGGCTCTGGCTTACGATGAAGGTCTCAAGACTGAACCTTTGAGTGTGGCGCGCGAGCACCTGCAGTTGGCAATTCTGGCCGAAGGCGAGGGCGATATCCGCACAGTGCAGCGCGAACTCGATTCGGAGATGACTCAATTCAACAAACTCTCCCCAAAGGTGATTCTTGGTGCGTGGATCGGCGGAGAGTATGCGCGCGCCGGGTTGGCTCGTCAGGCAGAGCAGCTTGAAAAGACAATAGAGCCCCTTGTCGATGGAAAGAATACCGAGCAGGTGGCGTACGAACACTACTTACAGGGAGAAATCGCCCTGCTGCACGGCGAGAATGATAAAGCAATTCAGCTTTTCAGCCTTTCGCAACAGGAGAAGAGCACGCCCTTCAGCATGGAGGGTCTGGCGCGCGCGTACCAGAAGTCGGGAAATATGAACCAGGCCGCGACCCAGTATGGGCAATTCCTCGCGAGCCCCGAACACGGCCTTCTATGGGAGCCGCAACAACTCTGGATCGCAGCGCATTACACACTGGCCGCCGATGATCTGGCGATGGGCAAGCCTGCCAAAGCGAAAGCGGTACTCGAACCGCTGCTTGAGTTGTGGAAAGACGCCGACCCGAACCTTCCGCTCCGAAAACAATCCATTGCGCTGAGCGAACGCCTCAATTAAGCAACTCATGCGTACGGATTTACCTGCTGGGAACAACTGAATGTAATCGGTTAAATCCTGGATTTTGTCGCACTGGAAGCACAATACTCTCACGATGAAAACGTTGCCAAGCACTATTTATTAACCGGAATATGCCCTGGTGAAGTGGCCACCGTTCCCGTATAACTATCACATTCTATTATATTAACTCTAAACTACTTGTTGAGCGCGCGGTCCACCGTGTTTCGCGCCTATGAAACCGTGTAACAATTGCGTGGTAACGTTGTGCAGTACATTCAATCGTCATAGAGCATAACCAATCGAGAGGAGTAGCTAAGTTCCCCCAGTCTGCAAATTCAAATGGCGCTGAACATACGTCAAATCGCCAAGCTTGCTGGAGTCTCGAACGCCACCGTCTCGCGGGTCATCAACGGCTCCAATCTCGTCACGCCTGAAACCACCCAGCGCATTCAGCGGATCATTCAAGATCTCAACTTCGTGCCCAATCGGAGCGCGGCTCACTTCAAACACGGCAAAAGCCAGATTTATGGAATGATCGTCTCCGACCTCACGAACCCGTTCTTCATGGAGATGGTCAAAATCTTCGAGGAACTCCTGGTCGAGAACGAGCTCGAGCTGCTCGTCGCCAATACTGACTTCCATCCCTCGCGAACGCAGCGGTCCATCCATCGCATGCTGCTTCGCCGCGTCGACGGCGTTGCATTCCTGTGCTCCGAGCAGGAAGCGGCTTCATTGGAATCGCTGGTCCAGAACCGGATTCCGGTCGTCACAACGGATCACCATCGTACGGCGATCGGAATGAGCGATATCGTGGTCAACTTCCGCGATGGCATGGCGCAGATTGTCGGCCATCTCAAGGAGCTTGGACACCGCAACATCGGCTTCATCGGAGGCAACGAAGGGCTCGCCACATCGCGCGACCGGCGCGAATCATTTGTGAACGCTGTCATGAGATTCGGGCTCTCGTCGCGTGACAGCTGGATCGTCGCAGGTGATTACCGGATCAGCGGCGGCACTGCGGGCATGGAAGCCATCCTCGATCAGGATGAGGTGCCCACCGCGGTGGTCACTGCAAACGATCTGACTGCGATCGGCGCGCTACGCAAAGCACACGAACGAGGCGTCCGCATTCCAGAAGATATTTCCGTGACAGGATGCGACGACATCGAGATGAGCGACATCGTGTATCCGCCGCTCACGACCTTGCGCATCTCGCGCAGGCAATACGCGCAAATGCTCTTCGACGCGCTGCAAATGGGCGCCGAGGAACTCTCTAAGCCCGGCAAGGTGCTTTCGCTGCCGATGCAGATCGTGATTCGTAAGTCTACCGGCCCGGCGCCCAAGCGGGCCTGGCGGAATCGAACCGCAAATGGCGCGGTCGTGACTACCAGAACATCACGTTGAACGCAACAAAGAGGGTGGCAAGAAGAACTCCAGCCGCCAACGCGGGCCAGCGGATTGAAGTTGCCTGCTGATCGGGGGCTAATTGACCTCCGGCCTCGCCCGCGGGCAACGTGTGCAGCCTTCCCATGGCAAGCGTAGTTACAAAAGCAACGCAAAATCCAAGAATCGCTCCGTAGAAGTTGGCCGCCATCTGGCTTCCATAGTGGAGCACGTGGGCCAGAACCAGAACCTGGTGAATGATCGCGCAGCCGCAGGGGGCAGAACCTAAGCCAAGGCTCGGACGGAAATATAGCCGGGGCAATCTGGTTCCCTGCAATTCCCCAGCTTCCAACTCTCACCGCATCAAAATCGTCGCGGCAAAAGTCGACATCCGCACTGCACAAGAGATTATCGCCGAAACACGGCGACTCATGTTATCGATCACAACTCGGGGCCGGCTCTAAAACCGTCCCATCGTCACCCGGACAACTTCCGGCTTCTGATGGAAGCAGAGGCCGCGGTCGGTTTCGTCTCCATTCCAGAGTCGCAACGGTTTCCAGACGCCATCTTCATAGGTTCCCTGCTCGGCGGTCACAATCTGGCTGCGAATCCACGCGGGCTTTCCCGGCAGGTGGAAGACGACACTCGCATCAACTCCCGTAACCAGGAACTCATTCGGCCCAAGTTGCGCCACAAGAGCCGCGCCGTGCGCGTCCCTCGTTCCAGGTGCAGGACGGCCGTCCGGCTGCGGAAAACCAAACGAAACCGTCGCCTGCCACTCTCCAAAACTCAGTTCCTGCGTGGCCTGCCCCGGCTCTTCGACGGCTGTTTTCAGTTTCCCGTCGAACTCTGCCTGCGCGATCTCACGGCTCATCGGCCCGACAAGAGCGAAGTTGGCGCTGTGGCTCTTCCACGGCGTGTCGCCCAGGATGTTCCATCCCGTCTCATCCACGCCAAAGGGAGAGAACCCGATCGCCCCTGCCCCGAGCGCATAGAAAAAGAATTTCCCAAAGTTGTCGTCGCGTCCGGTTTCAGGGATCCACAGCGGATTGTCGGGCCGGCGATAAGTTGCCATCGTCTCGCGGTAAAAAGGCGAGTTGGTCGTGTAGAGATCGGGCCCGATCATATCGATGGAAGGCGCAACCGCGCGCCATAGCCAGATCATCTTCTGCACCGCGCCTCCGCTTGGGTAGGCAATGCCCGGCGTATCCAGCTGCCGCTGCGGCAACTCCGCGGCCGGAGCGTCGATCCACACGTTCATGTAACAGGGAATATTGAACTCCCGCTTCCCTGCTGCGGCGATCTCATTCATGTATTTCGCCTGGTAGTAGGCCTGGAAGGTTTCGTCCGCATCAGCTCCAAAAACCTGCTTCCAGGTTCCGGGCTGCTTGTTCGCGGCAGCCAGCAAGTCGCTCGGCACCTGACCCGCGAACTCCTGGTTTGCCAAGTCTGAGTTATCGCGGACACTGCCAATGTTTCCGGATTCGTTTTCAACCTGAACCATCAGGACTGTGTGCAACTCTCCGTCAATTTGCTTCAGGTGGCGCATCAAGGCAACAAAGGCCGCTTTGTCGGCTTCAAGTGTCGTGCGCGAATTCGCCGAGAGCACATCGATCGGCTCGCCGTCCGGCCGGATCACGTGAGGAAATCGCTTGGGATCGTTCTTCACCCACGCGGGAACGTAGTGCATATTCCCATTCTTCCATGTCCCAAACCAGAGAATCACAACGTGAAGATTGTGGGCGCGCGCTCCTTCCACCAGCTGATCCACGTTGGTGAAATCGAACTGCCCCTCCTGGGCTTCGAGTTGTTCCCAGTAGACGGGCGCTTCCATGGTGTTTGCGTGCAAAGCCTCCATGGACTTCCACACCTGCGGCAACTCGCTCGGCCAGGCGCTGGAATTGTGAATCTGCCCGCCCAGAATCAGGTACGGATGGCCATCGACAATCAGTGCGTACCGCCCGTCTTTCTGTTCAAGTCGCGGAGCATCCGCGGCGCGCGCGAAGAAAAAGCCTGTGAGATTTGCGAACAGGAAGATGCCAAGGCAGAGCAATCTGCAGGAAATACGAGAAATGAATCCGAACATGATCGTTCACCCCGTATTAATGTAATCGGATACATGGATTCCTGCAACAAGCAAGTCATCTGTCGCCTTAACGAACCGCAGGCCGACGGCTCCCAGTAAATCACACCTCTGCCGAGACTAAAACCGGCCTCATCAATGGCAATGCACTCCGCCGCCCAAGTGTGGTTCCCAACAACAAGGCGGGTCCCAGGAGATTGGCGAGTTGACAAGGTCGGTTTATGAGACCGGTTCTTGGCCCATCCTGATATAAGGTCTTCGAGCGAAATCGCCAAAAAACAGACCTTGGTCTGCCTGATCCGAAGTAAAGTGGAACGAGTATCCAGACAGCCTCGGTCAGCCCGCACAATAAAGTCGCTCTCAGCTATCGAAAGCAGATCCGCATTGGTAAAGTTGAACTCCCATCCCACATCCTTACCGCCCTTCAGGAGGCGTTTATGTACCACCGCTATCATCTGGTTGCCTTTATGTCCGTCCTCGTCCTGGTCTGTTCTGCCCTTGCTTTTGCGCAAACCCAGTCTGCTGACCGCATAACCTCTCCCATCGTCGCCGCTCAGCGCACGGTTACGAACGGCGTCCATCCTCTGGCTACGAAACAGAACGACGTGGGCAGAGTGGCTGGCACGCAGGTCTTCCATCGCATGGTTTTGCTCACCCAGCGCAGCGCCGCCCAGGAAGCGGACCTCCAGCAATTACTCCAGGAGCAGCAGGATCCCAGTTCGCCGCAGTATCACCAATGGCTCACGCCGGCTGATTTCGGCGAGCGCTTCGGCCCCAGCGCGGACGACATGGCGAAGATCACCGGCTGGCTGCAGGCGCAGGGCTTCACGGTCGAGAAATCGTCGAACGGGCGCCAATTCCTTCTCTTCACCGGAACAAGTGCGCAGGTGGAATCCGCCTTTCAGACGGAGATGCATCGCTACCGCGTGAATGGCAAGACGTATTTTGCCAATGCCAAACCGGCCAGCATTCCCACAGCTCTTGCGCCGGCCGTCAGTGGTGTGACGAGTCTCAACTCATTCACGCAATCGACGCCGGAGTACCATCTCGCTCCCAATCCAACAACAAAGGTTTGTATCAATCCGTATGAGGGTTCCAGTTGCACCACAGCGCTCACCGGGCCGGCGGACTTGAGCGCCATTTATGACGCGGCGCCGTTAGCCAAGGCCAACGTGCTGGGGCAGGGTCAATCGATCGCCCTCATCGAAGAAAGCAATATTAATCCACTGGACGTTTCCGATTTCAGAACTCTCACAGGATTGCCCGCGGCCAAGCTGAACGTGATCGTGAACGGGGCCGACCCGGGCCTTGTCTACGGAGACGAGACGGAAGCGATCGCGGACGTGGAGTACGCGGGCGCGCTCGCGCCTGATGCCGCCCTGGATGTGATCGTTACGGGCAGCACGGAATTCAATCAGGGCGTCGACCTTTCGACTGCATATGCGGTTGATAACGACATAGCACCCATCACATCGCTGAGCTACGGACAGTGCGAGACGGTGGCCAATACGTATTCAGCGAACGCGGTTGCGCTGTACAAGGCGGCCTACGAGCAGGGCGCGGCCGAAGGCATCAGCCATTTTGTTGCCGCCGGCGATTATGGAGGTGACGCCTGCGAATACCTCGGCGTGGACACGGGTTTCGGGGTCAATGCGATCGGTGACTCGCCCTGGAATGTTTCGGTAGGCGGCACGGAGTTCATCATGCCCGACCCCAACGTCTATTTCCCTCCACCCAGCTACACGGCCACCGGATATGTCCCGGAGAGCACGTGGAACGACTACGAGAATCCTGAGGATGGGCGGCCATTGGCTGGCGGGGGTGGGGTTTCCATCAACTTCACCAAACCAGCATGGCAGACGGGGCCCGGCGTTCCGGCCGACGGCGCGCGCGACGTGCCCGATGTTTCGCTGGTGGCGGGCGACAACCTGTCCTACATGGTGTGCGAGCGCGATTCCTACGGCGACTGCGCGGCCGGATACGTGATGGGGCTGATTGGGACCTCGTTGGCGTCGCCGTCTTGGGCGAGCATTCAGGCGCTTATCAACCAGCAGAACGATGAGGTGGGCGGCGCGGGCAATCCCGACCCGAATTACTATCGGCTGGCAGCCGGATCGAACTCGCCCTTTCACGACATCACGGTTGGCGATACCTACGTCCCCGCTAACTGCTATTACGGGATCTTTTGCACCGGCGGATCTGGTATGACGGGCTATGAGGCGACTCCCGGCTACGACCTGGCCACGGGACTGGGCTCGGTGGATGTGAACAAGCTGGCGACGAACTGGCAGCCTCTCACAGGCAGCAGCACGGCTAGTGTCACGCTGAGCACTGGCGGTGTCACCAGCATCATGCATGGCGATCCTCTGACGGCAACGGTGACGGTAACCGGCAATGGAGCGACAACCCCAACGGGCGATGTGGTGCTGATGGCCGGATCGCAGGGCGTGGACCGGATCACTCTGGGCGCGACCGGAACTGCGACCGTGACCTTCGGCGAAGCGTCGGGAGTCGAACTGCCCGGCGGCAGCTACAACCTGACCGCACACTACGCCGGCGACGCGAACTTTGCGGCGGCCAACTCAAGCGCTATGGCTCTCACCGTCAGCCCCGAGCCGACGACGACCCAAATCTCGAGCAGCTTAACGGGCCCGATCGCATATGGCACGCCGTTCACGCTCATGGCTGCGGCATACGGCAGCAACAGCGGAACCGGCTATCCGGTTCCAGGCACATACACATTTACTCAAGGCGCAACTACTCTGGGAACCGTGACTCTTCCCGCTACAGGCGAAGGCCTGGCATTTGCGACCAGCGGTGCCACTGCGATCCTGGGGTTCGGTGAATCGGCATCCGCGTCCAGCCCGGGCTCGGCCCCGCTGCCCGCGGGTACGTACCAGGTTGTCGCGGCTTCGCCGGCAGCAAGCGCAAGCTTTCAGGCCAGCGTCTCAGCGCCCGTCACAATTACCGTGAACAAAACCCAGGTGCTGGTCTCGCTCAGTCCTAGCTTCAACAACGTGGGGATGAATT
Source organism: uncultured Acidobacteriaceae bacterium (assembly GCA_963834565.1). Classification (GTDB taxonomy): domain Bacteria; phylum Acidobacteriota; class Terriglobia; order Terriglobales; family Acidobacteriaceae; genus Telmatobacter. The sequence continues at coordinate 838,955 of CAWICF010000002.1, forward strand.
CAACCGTAAATCTGCAGGTGACAGTTTTGCCGCTCTATGTGGCCAACAACGATCTCTTCGAAAGTGGAACGCTCGTCACAGGCAACGTGGACTTTTACGATACCAGCACGAACCCCAGGACAAAATTGGGTACCCTGGCGTTGTCGAGCAACGAAGCGACGTTGCCTGTCACCTTCAGCACCACAGGCATTCATTCAATCGTCGCGCAATACGACGGTGACGCCAACGACCTCGCTAATGTCTCTGGCGCGGTGGATATCACGGTTGGCACGAAGGTTCCGACAAGCATAACCGTCAGCTCACAAGGCTGGAATTACGCTTCCAGTCCGATCACGCTTATGGCGACTGTAACCGGAGCCTTCAGCAGCGTCGCGCCGACCGGGACGATCACCTTCACCGACAACCCTCCCAGCAACGGCACGGCAACGACGATCGGTACGGCGCCCCTCGGCGGGGTGTCCAACGGAGAGGCGCAGGCTACGTTGAGCACAAGCACGCTGAGCGCGGCGGGCGTGCACAACATCACGGCGAGCTACTCGGGCGACACGAACTACATCGGCTCGACGTCGGCAGCCGCACCAGTCGACATCATCTCCATGTCGCTTTCCCTGAGCCAATCGTCGGCCGCGGTGACGGCGGGACAGAACACTTCTCCGATTTCGATTTCGTTCGCGACCAATCCCAACTCCAACACGTATGACTATCAATATTGGTGGGTAAACCTCTCTTGCGCCGGCTTGCCGTCAGGCGCAACGTGCGTCTTTAATCCAAGCTCCTTCGACCCAATACCCAACTCATCGAATGGCGACCTTTCGGGCACATCGACGGTCAACATTTATACCAACGGGCCAACGCTTCAGAAGGCGGCGATCGTGCCTTCGCGGAAACCATGGCGTGGCCTGGGATCGCTGGCGCTCGCAGGATTGCTGACGCTTGGCTTCCGCCGGCGCTGGCGCCGGCTCTTCGCTTCGCTCGCGGCGTTGGCGATGCTCGTCTTTTTCCTGGGTCTTGGCGGCTGCGGGGGAAGCGGCGGCGGGTACAACATCACCAATCCAGGAACGGCAGCGGGCACTTATGCCGTCACGGTCACCGGAACCATGGTCGTTGGAAGTTACGGCACCTTCACTACGACGTCGACCCTCAACCTGACGGTTACTGCAGCGGGGCAGTAAAACCGGCTGCAAGTTTTCTGCGACTCACGCTGATGCGCAACCGCATTCCCAGGAAAAACGGCCCCGAATCGGGGCCGTTTTCCTTCGCGGTCTCCTGGGTCAGCTTGCTCTCTCGTGGAAATGGTCAGAGGCGCTAAGCTGCCACGTTGGCTCGGGACGTATTGAACAGCTTCAACCGCGAACCGGCGACCTGCTTCACGGCTTCAATGACCGGCGGCAGGATTTTGTACGGCACAACGACGTTGGGCTGTTTCGCCAGGCTCTCTTCGAGCGATTCCCTCCATGCCACCCGCAGTTCGGTGTTGATATGAATGATGTTGATTCCCGCGGCGATGGCTCTGCTGAAGTCTCCATCGTCAGTCCCGGATCCGCCGTGCAAAGTCAGAAAGACGCCGCTCGCCTTCTTGATCTCGGAGATTCTCTCAATATTTAGGTGTTTCTTCGCGGTTCCCTCCACCATGCTCTTGAGCATGCCGTGCATGTTCCCCACCGCCGGAGCCAGAACATCAATCCCCGTTGACTCAACGAACTGCTTCGCCTCTGCTGGCGTCGTCAGGCTCTTGTTCTGAGCGGTCTCGTGGATTTCAGAGCCCGTCCCGATATCGCCGATCTCTCCCTCAGCTACGATCGCCGGATTGATCGCCTTGATCGCTTCCACCGTTTCCTTCGTACGAGCCACATTTTCATCGAATGGCAACGCCGAGAAATCGATCACCACCGAATCAAAGCCGGCTTTTGCCGCTTCCACGGCCTTGGCCAGCGAATGCGTATGGTCCGCGTTGAGAAATGCGGTCAAATCAAGCTCTTCGCGCAAGCTCTTAAACAAAACTGCAAGCTGCCGGGTTCCCAGGAAATCCCGCTCTCCTTCTGACGCCCCGACAATTACCGGAACGTGGGCTTCAGCCGCGGCGCCAAGCACCGCCTTCAGCGTTTCAAGGTTGGAGACATTGAAATGACCGAGAGCAACGCCATCCTTTTCTGATTGAGTCAAGACATTTCGCAATGTATTCATACTTCTGCTCCCTCAAAGTCGGAGAACCCCAGGCATCGCACACTAACGCCAATCACCGACGTTGCATCTTGGATGCCCGCCATCCGTTTGTGGTTTCGATCCCCTGTGCTTCATTCACATACCCAATGCCCGATGAGACGCGCGCAAGATCGATATCGCGGTTCCCCCTGATACCAAAGTATTGATCGAGACCATCGTCCAATAGATGGTTTTCGCCTTTTCTGTCCTAATGGTTGTTGGCGGCATCTAAGCCACCAGCGGCAAACAGCGCAAAATCAGCATCGAGGCGCCGCAGAATGCACGGTGATCTCAAAGGCGAGCAGGAGGAACGATGAAGGCTACACAGGAACTTCACCATCTCGGGCAAAGCTTGTGGCTCGACAACATTACGCGCGACTTGCTCGACAACGGAACGCTGAAGCGCTACATCGATGAATTATCAGTCACGGGATTGACTTCGAATCCCACCATCTTTGAGCATGCGATCTCCAAGAGCAAATCCTATGACGCAGAGATCAGCCGTCTGGTGGCCAACGGTCTTTCCGCCGAGGACGTGTTCTTTGAGCTGGCCCTGCAGGATCTCACACGCGCTGCCGATCTCTTCGCTTCGATTCACCAACGTACGGCGGGCAATGACGGCTTTGTTTCCCTCGAAGTGTCGCCTCTTCTGGCCTATGACGTTGACGGAACCTCGGCCGCAGCAGCGGCGCTTCATAAAAAAGCGAATCGCACCAACCTATTTATTAAAATCCCGGGAACAAAAGAGGGAAACGTGGCAATCGAGAAGGCTATGGCTGCAGGTGTCGCGATCAACGTCACTCTTCTCTTTTCTCGGGAGCACTATCTGCAATCCGCCGGCGCGTACATGAAGGGGCTCGAGCGGCGTATTGACGCCGGCCTCAGCCCCGACGTTCGATCGGTGGCCTCGGTCTTTGTGAGTCGTTGGGATGGGGCCACCATCGAAAAAGTGCCGGACCGGCTGCGAGACAAACTCGGCCTCGCGGTTGGAAAGCAGATTTACAAAGCTTACCGCGACACCCTGGACTCGGAGCGCTGGCAGCGGCTGGCCAACTTTGGTGCCCGGCCTCAGAGGCTCCTCTTTGCCAGCACCGGCACGAAAGACCCCAAAGCATCCGACGTTCTCTATGTCGAAGGCCTGGCTGCGCCGAATACTGTCGACACCATGCCGGAAAAAACTCTTCTGGCCTTCGGCGATCACGGCAAGCTGTCAGGAGCGCTTCCGCAAGATGGCGGGGATTGCGAATCGGTTCTCGAGGACTTTCGCAAGGCAGGAATCAATCTCGAGCAGTTGGCAGCCGATCTGCAATCAAACGGCGCGAAGTCCTTCGACGAATCCTGGAGCAATCTGCTCACTGCGATCGAATCCAAGGGGAAGCAATTGAAACTCGCGTCCTAGCAGGCTGCGGAAAAACTCTCCGGGAGAGGCACGGAGTATCAGGGCACGAGTTTACTCGTGCCGCAAAATGCGCATAAACATTGGGGATTTGGCCCCTGAGGGAAGATTTTCCATCACTTCGAATTCAGTAAACGACCGGCTCTAGTGTCCGTCCTGCGATTCAACTTTTGTCGCTGGTGGTTGATTTCTCAACAGATTTCCAGTGGCGAATTCAAGGTTGACTGCCTCGATAAACAATTCCGATCGCGCAGTGACGCTCGATAGCCGGGCCTTCGCCAGTTGATCCTCCGCGGTAACAACATCCACCAGATTCTTCACTCCATATTTGTACGCTTCCAGCGATGCCGAGTAAGACTCGTTGGCTGCCTCGAGAAGCGCCACAGCAGCGTCGTGCTTTCGCAATGCCGTCCGAAATCCTATGTAAGCTGTCCAGACCTCGCGCGTGGTTTCATCGTGAATCGCTGTAAGTTCGTCCTCTGCCTCGCGGCGTTTCGATTCGGCAATCATCACTTCGTTCTTACGTGCGCCTCCGTCAAAGATGCGCCAATGGATACCGAGATCCACTGACCAGGTAGGCTCGCTCGCAGCGCCCAGCTGGCCGTAATCCGCTGTCGGCCATACCGAAGTCTGCGCTGCCGAACCCGAAAGATCGATCTGCGGCCTGTATTCTGCCTTCGCGGCGCGAACCTCAGCCTCGGCGGACCGGATCCTTAGAGTTTGCGCCATCAGTTCGGGACGGTCCTTCATCGCGCGATCGATCAGCGCATCGATCGACATCGCCAACCTCTCAGGCAGCGGAGCGCTTCCCTGGCCGTCAATCACGATGTCTGGAGACGGATCGGCTCCGACTGCTTCGGTCAGCGTTACGCGCGCAATCTTTTCGTCACCGTCCGCCGATTCCTCGTCGAACGCAGCCTGCGCCGTCTCGGCCCGGGCATTCAGAACGTCCGGAAGCGTCGCAAGTCCGTTTTTCAATCTGTCTTCAGCCGCATCTTGCGTGGTTTGTGCAGTTTTCAAAGTGTCCCGGGCCGCCTGCAATCTTTCCTCTGCGGTCTGCAGCTGGTAGTACGCACTGGCGACGCGAAACGCCAGCGCCTGATTCACCTGAATGACGTCTGCACCCGAGGCAAGCTTCTGCTCTTTCGCTGAGTCCACGTTCGCTTCGCGTTTACCAAAGTCAAAGATGAGATATTGCAGCGTGACCTCAGGCCGGACAACCGGCACTTCGACCATGACATATCCGCGAGGAGCAAGCGGTTTCGGGAACGGATTGATTAGTCTCTCGTCACCGAAAACAGCCAGACCGTCCAAATCGGGATAATAGGCGCTCTTTGCCAAGCCGAGTTCACCCGCCTTCTCTTTCGCGCGCTCCCACACCATGCGGGTGCTCGGATTGTGCTGCTCGGCAACGTCAATCAGTTCAGCCAGCGTATAGGCGTGTGCAGGATCCAGAACCGCTGTTCCCTCGTGAGGGGTTTCGCGAGCAGCGCAGTCCGCGGCGGCCGCCGGCGTAGACACCTTGCCGGCGCATTGCCCCCAAGCTCGCGCCGTAGAGAAAGCCAGAAGCAGCGACAGCAGAACTACCTTCAATTGCGCCTTGTATTCGATCAATCGAACCTTCTTCCAGTTCATTGCCGGCAGCACTCCGGCAATCGCTGGCCGCGCCCCTTCTGTGTGGGTTCCTTCGCAGGAAATCACTGAGCCTAGCGCACTTCTCGCAATTCCTCTGATGCGTTCGCCGCTTGCCTCCGGACCGTACAACTCCTTCACCGTGTTCACAAACGCACTCAACCCGCTGCATGTGCATCACGTCCGCTCACGCCGCACTCAAAGACGATTTTTTCCCGTTCACTAGCGATTAAGGCAGAAGCACCGGGCTGAATCTATTGGACGAACGTATTGGCCGATACCTTCGTCCAATAGCTTCGTCTCTTGACTCTGTGGCTCAATCGAGACGTAACACTCACGCTGTCCAGTGATCACGCAACGCCCGAGATCAGGTGCGCCTCACATGACTACCGAATCGACGCAGCGCAATCAACGGCGAATGACTTCAGTCCGCCGCCTCGCCGGTTTGTCTCTCGCGGCGCCGCTGCTGTTGGTTGGCTGCTCACACAGCCCCGAATACAGCATCTTCGGCTCTTTTTTCCCCGCTTGGATCTTCTGCTCCGCCGGTGGCCTCGTATTGGCAGCGGCCGCACGCGCCCTCTTTGCTCGCACTGCAATTGCCGAACACCTGGCCGCACCGGTGCTTTTTTATCTCAGCATGGCGATCTTCCTCGCCTGCATCTTATGGCTGATGTTCTACAGCTAGGTAAATGGAATGCCCAATCAAGACACAGGCCAACCCGGGGAAGACGCTCGCATCGCAAAACTCCATTGGTACGGTCGCATCTTCACCGCAGCCATGGTTTTGCTGGCGACCGTCGGCTTGATTGCCGTCTACTTGGTCACAATCTGGCGACCCCAGACCGATGACGCCGAAATCTTTGCCAACTACATCGGGATCGCTCCAGTCGTCGAGGGCCCCATCCTCCACCTGAACGTCGCAGACAATCAGCGCGTGAAGCAGGGCAATCTGCTTTTCGAAATTGATGATCGGCCGTATAAATATGCCCTTGAACACGCAATGTCCGACCAGGCCGCCCTCGAAGGCCAGATCATCGACGAACAGCGGCGCATCCAGGCTGAAGTGCATGCAGTCACCGCATCCGACGCAGCAACTCGCAGCGCCAGCGCCAACGTCGACCGGGCCGAAGCCTCGGTCCATGAGGCCGAGGCCGATGTCGCCCATTCTGAGGCAGCGCTGGAATGGGCCAAGACTGAGTGGGCATACGCAGAAAACAATCTGCACCGCGTCGAGCCACTCCTCGTCAAACAGTTTGTTACCGTCGACCAGGTCGACCAGGCGCGTACAACAGAACGGGCCGGCGCGCAGTCTGTCCACGAAGCCGAATCGCAATTGGCTCTCAATCGAGCCCATCTCAATTCCATGCTGGCCGCGCTCGCTCAGGCCAAGGCAGCCGCAGAGCAGAGCACGGCCCAGTTCCACCAATCCCAGTCCAGCGTGCTTACCCTCGATCCGCTCGTCAACCAGCGCGGGGGACGCGCTGCCGCAATCGCCAACGCCCAATACAACTACGACGAGTGCCGCGTCTACGCTCCATTCAACGCGCGCGTAACCAATCTCGTCATTTCTCAGGGTGCTTATGCTCACGTCGGGCAGGAGATCTTCACGCTCATCGACACTCGCGTCTGGTGGGTGCTTGCCAATTTCCGTGAAACGCAGTTGAAACATATTCAGCCGGGCATGATCGCGGACGTGTATGTCATGTCTGACGCGGGCAGGAGATTTACTGGCGTGGTCGAGAGCACCGGCTACGGTGTGATCCCCGATCCTTCGGTCCTGGGCCGAATCACGTCCGGCCTGCCCGACGTGCAACGCACTCTGAGCTGGGTACACCTGGCCAGCCGCTACCCCGTCCGCATCCGGATCCAGTCGCCGCCCTCTGATGGCATGCGTCTTGGAGAATCTGCAGTCGTCGTGATCCGCGGATACGAACACAAGCCTTGATATGGCGACCCAGGCCACTCCATTCCGCGACCAGCAGACAGGCCTGACTGCGTCCTGGCTTTGGATTCGCGAATTCATTCGGTGGGAAGTTGCTCCGTATCCGGGGCGCGCCAACACAGTCATCCGCATGACTGTCACGGCTACGCTGGTCATGCTCATCGTCGAGACCTTCCGCATTCCCAATGGGTTTCTTGCCGGTCTCTACGCAATTCTTTTGGCTCGGGAAAATCTCGCCGCCACTTGGCGCAACGGACGAACCGTCATTGTTGCATTCATCGGGGCAGCTGCCTATACCCTGCTGGGCATGATGTTGTTCCGCGACTATCCTCTTACTCATTTCTTCTGGGTAATCGGAAGCCTGTATCTGGCCTTTTTCGTGATGCGCACAGCCACGAACTACGCGGCCGCCCTGGTTTTCGCCGTTCCAATTGGCATTGCCATTCCGATATGGGATCGGTCCTTGCCAAGCGAGCTTCAGGTTGAGGGCACTCTCTGGCCTGTCTTGATTATTGCCGTCGGCGCCGGCGTCACTCTGGTAACCGAGGTGATCTATCGTATCTTCGATCGCTCCGATCCCCTCATCGAATCCGTCGACGATCTATTGCACACGGTGCAGCAGGTGGCGGAAAACCTTGCCGATCACCATGCCCTCCCGCAGTCGCTCCTCGACAGAGTCGTTCAATACAAAATGATCGGTACTGGCCGGCTCAGAATGACGTTACAGCGCCAGGGTCTGCGCCCGGCCCAGCGGGCCCAACGCAGCGCCCTGATTTCGATGGCTGGGCAGCTCACCAATCTTGTTGCGAATCTGGAGTGCACTCCCGCTCAGCTTGGCGACGACGACGCCATGCGCCTCCGCGCACTTTCTGAGAAGCTCCGAGCAATCCGAACCGAGTTCCGCGAGTCAGGGAGTATCTTCGCGCCCGCTACTGTGATCGAGGGACCGCCCTCCTCCAGCTTCCCCGTGCTTCAGGAAATGGAACGAATCGTCTTCCTCATCACCGAAGTCTTTCAACGCGATCAGATCGTCGATGCTTCCCAGGACGCGCCGGGAAAGAATGGGTGGCGCTCCCTGTTTCTGCCTGATGCATTCCAGAACCCTGAGTATCGACGTTTCGCCTTTGCCGGATGCCTGGCTGCTTCTATTTGCTACTTTCTCTACAACGCGCTCGACTGGCCGGGCATCGGCACCACTTGCGTGCTTACCTGCATCGTCACCGCGCTGACCACTGTTGGCAATTCGCTTCAGGCGCAGTTTCTTCGCCTTGCCGGTTTTGTTGCCGGAGGACTGGTGATGGGCATTTCGGCGCAGGTTCTGATCCTGCCCGGCATCGACACCATCTTTGGGTTTGCCCTCTTCTTTGCGGCAGGAACCGCGATCGCCGCGTGGTTCGCCACCTCCAGTCCGCGGCTTTCCTATTTTGGCGTGCAGATGGCGCTCTCCTTTTATTTCATTAACCTGCAGGATCCTCACATCCAGACCGACCTCACGATTGCGCGCGACAAGTCAATTGGCGTGCTCGTAGGTATTCTCGCCATGGGCTTCATCTTCGATCGCTTCGGAACGAAGAGCGGCGCCGAGCAGATACAGAAACCACTGGTGCGAAACGTTCGAATGCTGGCGCAGCTCGCAGTCTGTCCTGTGGCGCCGGGTAAGGCGAATGCCGTCTCGCTTATCAGCCGTCTCCCCAGCCAGATCAACGAGAACTTCGCCACTCTGGAATCGCAGATGGACGCCGTGCGCTTTGAGTTTCACTTTCGCAATCGGCGTCGGGTGGACATTCCCGAGTGCGATCGAATTCAGAGGGCACAGCCGGCGCTGCGCTCCATCTACCTGCTGGAACTCAGCCTTCACTCTCATCGTGCGCAACGCGAGATCGACTCCGCATTGACCCAGCGCCAAAATCAGGCCCTCGACCATTTCCTGAGCGAATATAGCAACCAGCTAACGCACACTGCCGCGTGGATCGCACAGGAAGAGGGCCCGCCTGCGCGCATCGGCGATGAATCCCTCGGGGCATTAGAGCAAGCATTCGCTTTCCGCAGCTCACCAGGTTCGCTGGCCATCGCCGGCATCTGCCAGAAGATGGTCTCCTCTCTCCTCTTACTGCAAACCGAGTGCTGATGCGCATAATCGCGGGAGCGAACGTCGCCGACCCGATCGCAATCCCTGGCTTTCCTCGCAGTTTTGTGCAGGAACAGGCAAAAAAGACGGCCCCGATTCGGGGCCGTTTCAATGGCTGGTCTGTGGGTTAGCTTGCTTTCTTGTGCGCCAGTTCAAGGACGCTCTCGTCCTTCGGTGTCACTTCGCTCAATTTGCCCGTCGACAAATCAAATACAAATCCACGAATGACGACGTTCGAAGGAATCCAGGGGTGCGACTTGAGTTTCAGCACCTGCTTTTGCGTCTGCCGATTCACATCCGTATAGCAGTGGAACTTATCGGGAGCGACTACCGACACTCCGGTTTGTGTGTGAAGGTGATTCTCGAACTGCTCTTCCGAAAACATTTCCATACCGCAGCCGGTGTGCCCGACGACCATGATCTCGCGCACTCCCAGAACATGAATTGAAAACATGAGAGACCGCACCACATCTGTCGTTGCCGCCGTTCCCACGTTGCGGATCACATCCGCATCGGCGGGTTTGATGTCCAGCCATTCAAGCAATTGGTTCAGGCGGGGGTCCATACACGTGAGGATGGCAACCTTCGGAGCCGGCTTATTGGCCAGCGAAGGATCATGGTGCGCTGCATTCTTGCGGTTAGCAGCAATCGCGCGATCGATCAAACTCATGTCGATTCTCCTGATTGGCCTTGCCCCCAGCGGCTCATGCCGTCTCGGTCGCGAGGCCAATATCGCCATTAAGCCAGAGCAAAAGAAGCGCAACAATTGGACGAAAGTATCGATCGACACCTTTGTATGACAAAACGTCCGGGGCACACGCGAATCACTCACGGACAATGCGCGCAGTCGGAACCGAAGCTTTCCTCGTCGGTCAACGATAAGTATCGAAGTGTTTATAGAAAGGGCGGGGCGCGAGCACAAACTGGGTTGTTAGCCTGGCAAACGACGATCCGTCCACCCAAATGGCGTACTTGCCCGATTCGAGAGAACGCTTGTTTTCGGCTGTCCACACTGCGATTTGCTTTTGGGGCACTTGGAAAGCAACCCTGGTCGTTTCTTGCGGCCTGAGGTGAATGCGGGAGAGCCTTGGCAGCCCAATTCGTAGCGCAGCACCTGTTTCATCACGAAGGGATCGGCGGCGAGCGGGAAGAGAATGGCTATCCAAACGACAGTGGCTTTATGGGAGGTACGAGCGACGCGGGAGCCAATCCAGATTTTTCTGGCCCATTGGCTCCCCGTCAAAGCAGTACCAGTGACATTGAAAGCTTTTTTCTAATTTCGTTCAATGACACTTGGGGTCCATCGCATGATGCTTTGGCGTCAATCGTCGTCAAAGGACTGGCTTTAGAGCAAGTTGTATGAGGTAACCAACTTTCCTCATCCGCGATTTGGCCCGGCTCATCATTGCTCATAACCTCAACCAACCCCGGAAAGCTCAATCGGCAAAACCTGAAGTTCAAACTGCTGCGAGATGCTTCTCGAGTAGCCATCAAACCGGCAGCCCGCGACAATATGTCCACGTGGCCCCGTAGCTCAGATGGCCCCCGGCCCGCCAAGGGCCGGACCAAAAATCGCCCAGCAGTTTCCTGAAACTGCTGCGACAATATGTACAGTGGCCCCGTAGCTCAGATGGCCCCCGGCCCGCCAAGGGCCGGATCGAAAATCGCCCAGCAGTTTCCTGAAACTGCTGCGACAATATCTACAAGTGGCCCCGTAGCTCAGATGGCCCCCGGCCCGTCAAGGGCCGGATCGAAAATCGCCCAGCAGTTTCCTGAAACTGCTGCGACAATATCTACAAGTGGCCCCGTAGCTCAGATGGATAGAGCAGCAGTTTCCTAAACTGCTTGTCGGCTGTTCGAATCAGCCCGGGGTCACCACTCATCTCCCGCAGATCCGCTTCATCCGGCAACCGCAAAGCCAGCTCCGCTCCCTTTTGACTTCACACTCCAATCCCGCTATAAAAGTTGATGACATGGAAATCGCTTCCATGTCATCACTGCCGCAGCTCCGTGCCGCGGCACAACTCATTCTCGTAATCGCCAGGATGCTCGGGAAGGCGGTGAAATTCCGCCACTGCCCCGCAACTGTGAGCGCGCCTGTCACGGCTCCCGTCCTAATAAAGACGCTGGAGACGAACAGGGTTTCAGCCAGGGCACTTCGTTCCATCTGTAAGTACCCGGCGAGCCACTGAAGTTGAACCCCTTGGTTCAGCTTTGGGAAGGCGGCTGGAACGCGCGCAAGTCAGGAGACCGGTCCGCGGCGTACCCAACTGCTTTCACGTTCCGAGGGGAACGAAGGAGCTCATATGCCGATGTCCCATCTCCTGCGCGCATTCTTCGCCCGCCGCCTGGCGCGCGCGCTCGCCATCACGCTCTTCGCACAATGCGCTTCATTTGCTTTTGCCGCATCCATTCGCGGAGTCGTCACTGACGCCACTGGCGCCAAGGTTACCGGCGCCAGCATCGCTCTCATGAGCAATGGCAAAGTCATTGCCTCAGCCGTCTCCACTTCCGACGGCAGCTTCGAACTCACCACTGGAACCAGCGGCCGCTACTTTCTCGTAGTCTCGGCTTCAAGTTTTCGGCAACTGCAAACTCCCGATTTCTACGCCGGACAATTCGACTCCATCGAACGCAATCTTGTCCTCGAACCTGCCTGGGTGCGCGAGTCCATCGTGGTCACGGCAAACGGCACGCCAACCCCGCAGCCGCAAACCAGCGCCGCGACCAGCGTGCTGGGTCCCCTCGACCTTGCTACGCGCGACGACCTCACCAGCGTTCTCCGCATGATGCCGGGTACTTCTGTCGTGCAAATCGGGCAGCTCGGCGCGCAAGCCTCTCTCTTCGTTCGCGGCGGCGACTCCGATAACAACAAGGTCCTCGTCGATGGCGTCGACGCCGGCGATCTCGGCGGCCAATTCGATTTCGGTCAGTTCTCCACCACCGCGGTCGAAAGCGCAGAGGTCTATCGCGGCCCCGACTCAAGTCTCTATGGCGCCGATGCCGAGAGCGGCGTCGTCAGCCTCACCACTCCCCACGGCACCACCAGCTTCCCTTCCCTGCTCTTCCAGGGCGAAGCGGGTGACTTCTATACATCCCGCGAGCAGCTTGAGGTCGCCGGCGCGCACAAAAAGCTCGACTATCTCGGAGCCTTCAGTTGGCTGCAAACGAACAACGACCTGCCCAATGATGAGTTTCACGTCGCCACTGCCGCGGCGAATCTTGGCTATGCGTTGAACGGCACAACACAGATTCGCGGCACTGCGCACTACGTCGTATCGGCTACCGGCGTTCCCAACGCATGGAATTTTTATCAGGTCGCCGACGACGCCACGCAAAAGGATCAGAATCTCTTTGTCAGCGCGGCGATCGATAACCAGACCACCGCCGGCTTTCACCAGAGCGCGACTTACGGCCTTATTCGCAAGCGCGAACAGTACCATGATTGGTCTCCCGAGGGAACCTGCATTCCCGCGGACTCTTGTGGTGGCCCCGGCATTCCGCCCACATATACAGGCGGCAATTACTTCGGCAATCCGGTTACGATTCAGGGCGCCAACGGCTACAGCGCGACCGGCCAGGCCCTGCTCGACTACAGCTGGGCAAACGGAGAAACTTACCCAACCGAAAGCCAGCTTGTCTCCAATCGCGACCAGCTCGTCTATCGTGGCGATATCACCATCACTCCGCACCTCATGGCGCTTGTCGGCTTTCAGTATGAAGATGAACGCGGCGCTGAGCCAGGCAGTTCCTTCTACCCGCCCGTCGAGCGCTCCAACTACGACTACCAGCTCGCCGTCCACGGCGACTTCAAGGAGCGGTTCTTCTACTCGCTTGGCGGTAGCCTCGAACACTACTCGCTCTTCGGTGTTCAGACCCCGCCCCGCGCTGGCGTTTCCTACTACGCGCTTCGCCCGCGCCACGGCATTTTCAGCGGCACGCGTATTCTCTTCAACTACGGTGAGTCCGACCGCGAGCCCACATTGCCTGAACAGGACGAATCGCTCTACAGCTTCCTCCTCAACAACGGCGGGCAATCAACCATCCAGGCGCTCAACATCAGCAAGATTGGCGCCCCAGAAGATCGCACCTATGAGGGCGGTGCGGAACAAACCTTCCTCAGCAGCCACATCATCTTCCGCGCCAGCTACTTTCACAATGAATTCGGCAGGCAGATTGAATATGTTGGCCTCGACCTGATTCCCGAGCTGCTGCCGAATCTCACACCGGCCGAGCAGACCGCGTTGGAGACGGCTCTTCAGAACGACTACGCCTATGAGTTGACGATCAACTCCGAGGCATTCCGCGCGGAGGGCATCGAATCCACTGTCGAAGGCGGTATCGGCAAGAATCTCTTTCTCCGCGGCGGCTACACTTACCTCGACTCCGTTGTGCAGCGCTCGTTCACAAATGACGACGAAATGCTCCTCGGCCCCATCCCCACCTTCATCAATGGCATCGAAATCGGTCCATACTCGCCGCTTGAAGGTGCTCGTCCCTTCCGTCGTGCGCCGCACACCGGCTTCATCTCAGCTACCTACGCGGCAAAAAAAATCACCGGCATCTTCTCCGCGGCCTTCGCCAGCCGTAGCGACGACTCAACCTACCTCGAAGGCGTCGACGAAAACTACCTCAACAGTCTGCTTCTGCCCAACCGAAATCTTGACTACGGCTACGCCAAGCTCGATCTCGGCGGAAGCTATCAGCTATTCAGCTGGTTGGACATCTACGCCCAGGCCGAAAATCTGCTCGACAACCAGCACATCGCTCCCATCGGCTACCCGAGCCTGCCCTTCAATATCCACGCCGGCTTGCGCCTACGCTGGGGCCCCGGCAGCGGTCACTAGCAAATCTCTCCCGCGATTTCCCGGCTACAGCGCCAGGACGCGGGAGGGTTTTCCGCCAAATTCCGGCCTTCTCTTTTTCACCCTTGAAGAAATCGCTCACTCTTTGCAGAGGCGTCTGCCGCCGTGCCGAAGACCAGGTTTTCCACAGCCCCGGGCGTTCGGGGTCAGGCCATTCCCCTTTTTTTGCTTGGAGAAAGCCAGCCCCACATCGCAAAATATCTGCACTCAGTTTGATTTAGAACCAATTCTTCCCTCATTCATCAGTTTCAACAGAGCGCTTTCCATTTGAACCTGGGCCCGGGTGGCTTCATCGCTTTCTGCATGAAGCCAAAGTGCAAGTTCTTTTCAGAAAAGAAAAGGCAGCGCATTTTCATCGCTGCTCGAAGCTAGTGGCATTTGATTGCGGCAATTCTCGAACCGCAGTTGCCCGCAGTCGTTCCCAAAAGCGTCGTTTCAACCCATTCTGTGAGGAAACCATGCTACGAATCTCCTGGAGAAGTGTCGCAATCTGCAGCCTGCTTGCAATTGCCGCATGCTGTTGTTGTTTCTTGGCCCGTGCGCAGCAAACACTCGGTTCGTTGAACGGAACCGTGCTCGATCCCTCCGGCGCGGCCGTCTCTGGAGCCACCGTCACCGTCAATGATGCCGCAATCAACGTGACGGCCACGACGACGACGCAGAAAACCGGTTTCTTCCAGATCTTCAACCTGCCCATCGGCACCTACACGGTCACCGTGACGCAACAAGGCTTCGAGAAGGAGCAGCTTCCCGGGATCAGCGTTCACGAAGCCCAGGCCACCACTATCGATGTGTCGCTTAAAGTCGGCCAAACCACCGAATCGGTCGAAGTGGTTGCCAATCCCCTGCTCAACGCCACTGACGCAACCAACGGCTACACCATGGACTCTCAGCAGATTGAGGCCACGCCGCTCGCCACCGGCAGCTTCACGCAGCTCGCGCTGCTTTCGCCGGGCACAAACGCCGAGCTTCTTAGCGGCCTCAACACAAACTCCGGACTCGGCAATCAAAACATTCAGGCCAACGGTCAGCGCGCCACATCCAACACCATGCAGGTCAACGGTGTTGACGTCACCAACATTTTCACCGGCATGACCTCCAGCGGTCTCACTTCGCAGCGTTTCAACTTCAACATTGGTGCGGGCAGCACCTCTGCCTCTTCATCCGCTGGCGCAGGCCCCGTCGCCGGAGCATCGCTCGAAGGTGCTTCGCCCTACGGATCAACCGGCAATAGCCTTCCCTCGCCCCCGCCTGAGTTCATTGACGAACTGCGCGTCAACACATCGATGTACGATGCCCAGCAGGGTGCAACCGCGGGCGCGCAGATCGACGTGAATACCATCGCCGGAACCAACAAGCTGCACGGGCAGGGTTACGGCTCCTTCGCTGACGGCGCCTGGAATGCCTCGCCTTACTTCTTCAATCAGCAATACCAGCTCGCTCAGCAGGGCATTGGCGCCTTCCCGGCTTCTCTCATCTATCCCTATCTCAACCGTTGGTCCCTCGGCGCCACGATGGGCGGCCCCATCAAGAAAGACAAGGTGTTCTTCTTCCTTGCCTATCAGCACATGTCCAGCACTGATCAGTCAACCGGCATTTCGCAGATGACAGTTCCATCCGGTCTCACAAACGACCGTTCAACCGCCGGCCTTGACGCAGCGGCCGAAAGCTACGCGGGAGGCGGCACCTTCACCAAGGCCATTGATCCCATCGCCATGGCGCTCATGAATGCCAAGCTTCCCAACGGTCAATTCCTCATTCCTTCAGCGCAAAGCACCAATGCCTATATCTACGGCGTGCCCAACGTCACTCTCGTCAATAACTCGATCATGACCTCCGATCAAGGCAACGCTGCCATCGATTGGAATGTCACCGGCAATGATCGGCTATCGACCAAGTACTACTACCAAAGTGATCCTGTCACGCTTCCCTACGACTTCTCGCAAACCGGCGGCTTTCCAGTCACACAGAACAACGGCTCGCAGGTGGTCGCCATCGACAACACCATCGCCGTCCGGCCCACTTTCAACTGGGAGCAGCGCCTGGGCTTTTTCCGCCAGTCGTCGTACAGCTACTTTACCCAGACACTCACAAACTCAGGCGGTGAAGAGAATTTCGGCATCAATGGATCCACCGTGCCTCCCGCGTCGGGAAAGGGTCCCTTCTTCCAGCCCACTCTTCCCGGACTGCTGCTTAAAGACTTTCCGAGTAGCCAGCTGGACTCACCGGGCGTGAAGACCGGCCCCTACAGCTCGTTCGCTGACATGGGCTTCTATCAGAGCCGTCTCAACCCCTCCACGAACGTCATCTGGGTTAAGGGAAATCACACCATCGACGCTGGCGGCGGCTACAGCTTCACAGAGTTGAACATCGAGAACAATCGCAACGGCATTGAGCAAATTGAGACATCCAACTTCGAGTCCTTTCTTGAAGGCAAGATCCACAGCGCCAATGTCATCGAGGCCATCGATCCCACTACCGGTAAGAACAACGCCAACCGCTATTACCGTACCAATGAGTTCGATGGCTATCTGCAGGACAAGTGGCAGATAAAGTCCAATCTCAGCTTTACGCTCGGCGTGCGCTACGACTACCACGGAGGCATGACCGAGAAATACGGCAACTTCTTCAACTTCGACCCCAAGCTCTTCAGCGTCTCGGGCACCACTGCCAACGAAAACGAGAACTGGACCGTGAACAACGCTGGCTTCATCATCGCCGGCAACAACAAGGAAAACCCGACTCCCGGTGTGAGCGACTCAACACTCACTGGCCGGCAATGGGGCATCTCGCCCCGTGTGGGCTTCGCCTGGTCACCCTCCCGCGATCACGGTAATCTCGTCGTTCGCGGTGGCGGCGGCATGTACTACGATCGCGGCGAATACTTCGTCTATCTTTCGCAGCCTGCAGGCTCGGGTTACGGCGGACCTTTCGGCGTCACGGAATCCGCACCGCTCGTTTCGTTTGTCACCGGCGAAGGCAGCACGCTCGAGGACCCCATTGGTCCTGCATTCGCTTCACCCCCGTACGTCGCACCCAGCTCCAAACCGTCCAACATCAATCAAGCCCTTCAAAATACCCTCAACCTGCTCACCGGTGCGCCCGCTTCCGGCTATGACGCACAATTCGGCGCGAACTGCGGCGGCCTGCAAAACCAGGAGGGATACACCCTGTGTCCCGACGCCCTCAACTTCGGCACCTACGCCCGCAACAACACTCTTCCTTACACCATCAACTATGCGCTCGATATGCAATGGCAGCCCGGTTCGAATCTTGCCATCGACATCGGCTACGTCGGTAATCGCGGGCGTCACGCCGTGGTTCCGGTTCCGTTCAACACACCGGAAATCGCAACCTCTACCAACCCCGTTTGGGGCCAAGCCGCATCGTATGGTTTCGAAGTTCTCAACCAGAACACCTGCGGCGACTCCAACTGCGACTACTCACCCATCGCCGGTGAGCCGTGGAACACGGAAGATGGCGGCAACACTGACTTCCGCGTTCCCTACATCGGATTCAGCCCCAACGCATCCTATTACAAAACTGCAGGCGTCTCCGCCTACGATGCGCTGCAGACCCACATTGAAAAGCGCATGTCCAACAACTTCATGGTGGGCGCCAGCTATACGTGGAGCCATACTCTTGATGAACAGAGCGACCTCGGCCTCTTCTTCACCGGAGGCAACCCCAATAACCTGCGCAACTCCTACGCTTCGTCCGACTTCGACCGCACCAATGTCTTCAGCGCGTACTTTGGCGTCGCTGTTCCCAACGCCGCCAAGGCTCACACTCTGGCCGCCCAGTTCGTCAACGACTGGAACATCAACGGCACCGCAATCGCGCAGAGCGGCGAGCCCTATTCGCTCTATGAGTTTTACGGCGCCGTCGGCAGCATCCTCTTCGGTGACTTTCCCACGCTCATGAATCCCGTCCTCGGCATCAAGAACCCCGCGAACCCAAAGTCGGCGTACACCGGAAACAAAGGCGCGACGCGCGGGCCGGGAGGGTCCTACTACCCTGCCATCGACCCAACGCAGATCGCCATCAACTATCTGCAGCCGGGTACCGATGGCATTCCTGTCTCCACTGGCACCGATCCCCAGGACATCTATGAAACTGACTTCGCTCCGCCGCAACGCAATATCTTCCGCCAGTCACCGCAGATGCAAATCAATCTCTCGCTTCGCAAGCAATTCAAATTCACTGAGAAATACTCGCTGCAATACGAATTCAACGTCTTCAACATCACCAACACAACCAGCCTCGATGTGCCAATGAATCAGGGCCAGATCCGCCAGAACTCCGCCTGCTCCACCTCGGCCATTCAGGAAGCCATCCCCAGCGCCTCAAATCCGTACGGCTCGAATTGCCAGCCTGGCGAGTACTATTACGTCAATTACGGCCAGATCGTCACCAGCCCCAACCCGGTCGACCAGCAATCTGCGAAGGCAAACCTCGATCAATTGCCCTACAGCACGGGCAGCGCCAGGACACTGCAGGTTCCTACCTACATTCCGCTAGGCGTAGGCACCTGCAATTCCACAGTCGCAATCCCAGGCGGATGCCCCAATAACTCAGCCAACTTCGGCTCCGTTTACAACACCATCGGCAGCAATCGCATGATCACGATGGGATTCCACTTCACCTACTGATCACTCCTTCGCTTCTCGCAAATCGGGGCTCCGTCAGGAGCCCCATATTTGCTGCGCTCGCCCGCATGAATCAGGGCTGCTCGCCGTTCATCAAATCCCCCTCGATATCCTCAGCTCAAAAATCCCCATTTTCACCACATATTCGCCTTGACCCCTTGGAACAACGGGCCCGTTTGTCCTAGAATAGGCTCTCCCGAGAGATTGCCGAACCATAGACATTGCCTCTCTGGATTACTCTTTTCAAACCGCGTTTGGGGCGCGGTTCAAGAAAAATTCGATTCAACCGCCGGCTCGTCAAGCAAGAAATGTTTGGCGGGTTGTGAACATTGAACGAACACGATTGTTTTTATCTGTTGTTTGATTTGCTTTCCTTTTCGTGATGGCGTGACAACTGAGCAGCAATACCTCCTGCCCGGCGAACCGAGTCTCTAGTCTCTTCGCTCAGTGCAAACGCAGCTAGGCCGCGTTCCGGACTGCATGCTCCCGCTCCGGCGGTTTCACCACTCCATTCATAGAATGTTCAACAAAGATTTGTAAATTAAGTCTTTGGGGAATTATCCATAAGGCTTGCCCTCTGGATTCACTCACCATTGAGTTCGCTCAGAGTGTCTGCTCGGGATTCTCCACCCTAGGCTCGCTGACCACAGCTTTTCTCGCTGGCAGCTACGCCGCTTACATCCAGCATTGTTACGTCGAACGCAAACTTCTCACTTCGGAGGGCCGTTATGAAATTGCACCAGATTCGCCAGAGCGCGATCGTGCTGACGCTTTTCATCCTCGCTGCGTGTCTTGGCTTCGTTCCGCTCCACGCGCAATCCACCACCCAGGGCTCCATCGCGGGCACGATCATGGATCCGTCCGGAGCCGTCGTCGGCAACGCGGCCATCTCCATCAAGAACATGGGGACTGACTTCACCTTGAATCTCACCGCTGACAGCAGCGGCTACTACAAGGCTCCTCTGCTCGAACCGGGGAACTACACAGTCTCGGTCACCGCGCCAGGATTCGCCAGCTTCCGCGCCGACAATGTGGTTGTCGTCGTCGGCCAGGTGACAAGCGTTGAGCCGCGTCTTGCTCTCGCCTCCTCGCAATCTGAGGTCGTCGTCACCGAGCAAACTCCGGTCATGAATACCGAATCACCCGACTTCAGCGAAACCCTCAGCCAGAGGGCTCTTGCTAACATTCCGATTAACAATCGCCGCTGGTCGGCTTTGGCCATGACCACCCCCGGCGTGGTGGCAGACACGAGCGGCTTCGGACTGGTCAGCATCCGAGGCATCAGCACTGTTCTGAACAACGTTGAGATCGACGGCGCCGACGACAACAACTCTTTCTATTCCGAGGAACGCGGCCGCACCCGCGAAGCTTACTCCACCTCCGGCAGCGCCGTTCGCGAATTCGCTGTCAACACCGGCGTCTACTCCGCAGAGTACGGCCGTGCCGCCGGCGGCGTCATCACCTCTGTCACCAAGAGTGGGACCAACCAGATTCACGGCCAGGCATACTTCTGGGATCGCGAAAGCAATTGGAACGCCTTCAACGACTATACGACCGAGTCTTTCCTGAATTCAGGCACCGGAAAGTATGTCCCTCAACACATCAAGCCTGAAGATCTGCGCAAGATCTACGGCTTCACCGTTGGGGGCGCGATCATAAAAGACAAGCTCTTCTGGATCTACACCTACGATCAGCACACCCACGTCTTTCCCGCTGCTGCCATTCCGAGCAACGCGAACTCGTTTTATGCTCTGCCCACCGCAACCGCCAACCTCCCCAGCAACTTGTCCGCCGCCAATTGCAATCTTGTCACGGGCGCCTGGTCCGGCAGTGCCACCTCATCTTCACCCAACTACGACCCCAATGACGCTCTCGATGCTGACGCTTGCACGCTGGCGGCGCGCCAGGGGTACAGCTCTTACGGGCAGGGTGTTTCCACTTACGACACCTGGATTAGCAACCTGAATTCGGATCTTGGCATTGTTCCGCGCTTCGGCTACCAGGAAATCAATACCCCCAAGCTCGACTGGCAAATCAACTCAAAGGAGCACTTGAGCGTTCTGGCTCATCGCCTGCGCTGGGATTCTCCCGGCGGCGTTCAGACCTCGACCTCCGCCGACTACGCTCGCGATACCTTCGGCAATGATTTCGTCAAGCTCGACTATGGCGTCGCAAAGCTCACCAGCCTCGTGACGAACAACATGAGCAACGAAGTCCTCTATCAATACAGTCGCGAGCTGCTCCCCGAGACGCAGCAGGCACTGACCCCCTACACCAAGCAATATCTGATCGGCAATGGCGTCACCGTCAACAACTCCATTCCAGAAGTTGCCATGGACACTTCGGAGGGCTTCAACCTTGGCTCGCCGTACTACTCCTACCGCCTGGCCAACCCCGAAGAGTGGAAGTGGCAAGTCGGCGACATCTTCTATTGGAACAAAGGCAATCACAGCTTTAAGTTCGGCGTCGACGAACTCCACAACTACGACTTCAACAATACCTATGGTGGCGACGGGAACGGTTATTTCTCCTACAGCTACGTCGGCAACTACATCAGCGATCAGATCAGCGCCGCTTCGGGGAATTACGGCAACTGCAGCAGCAGCGCTGCCCGCAACAGCGTCGGCACTTACCCTTGCTATGGAACCTTTACACAGACTTTCGGCCCGCATGCCTATGGCATTGCCACCATGGACAGTGGCGTGTTTGGCCAGGACAACTGGAAGCTTACCCCGCGCTTGACATTGGAACTCGGTCTGCGCTGGGATTACGAGGCTCTCCCGCCTGCTAGCCCGAGCTTGACCACGGCAACGGGCAGCTTCGTTCCTTATCCGCAACTTACCAACAATCCGAGCGACAAAAAGAACTTCGGTCCGCGCATCGGATTTTCGTACGACTTGAATGGTCAGGGCCAGACGATACTGCGCGGCGGTTACGGCGTCTACTATGGCCGCATCAACAACGGCGAATTGCTCAACATTCGGTTCAGCACAGGCAGCCCGAATGGCCAGTACAACACCGTCTATAAGCCCAATACGGCCGGCGCTCCAGTCCTGCCGAACATCGTAGCCAGCACCGGCGCCTCAACCGCTGTACCCACTTCCAACTTCCTGGCCGCCAATCTGCGCAATCCTGAGGTTCAGGAATACGATTTGCAGTTGCAACAGAGTCTCGGCCGGGGCACCTTCTTCTCTTTGAGCTACCTCGGCTCGCAAGGCCGCGAACTTCCCAATTTCCTCGACGTGAACCTCAATCCGACCCAGACGTTCATCAATGTCCAAGTTGTCGATACCCCCGGTTGCACCAGCACCTGCGGACCTCTGGGACCGAATGGGACCATCATTCAGAACGTAGGTCAGTACAGTAGCTACGGCAACACGGCATTGTTTGGCTCGGTGGCCACGAACTTCCAGGCCATCATGGAGATGATCAGCAACGTCAACTCAAACTACAACGGAATGGTCGCCGAGGTGCTGAACAACTCGCTCAAGAGCGTACAGTTCGACGCCAACTATACCTGGTCGCACTCTCTCGATTTTTCGCAGAATGCCAACACAACCACCACCGCCGGCAACAATTGGTACGACCCCTACAAAAACCCGCGCCTCAACTATGGCGACTCAAGCTGGAACACTCCGGGCCGCTTCGTCGCCTATGCGCTTTATAACGTACCCAGCCTTCACACCGACAGCTTCATCAAGTACCTGACCAACGACTGGACTTTGATTGACAGCTTTCAGATGCAAACTGGGCTTCCTTACACTGTCGGCGTAAGCGGGTTCTTCAGCGCCGGCATTCTCAGTGACTGGAACGGCGCCTCCGGATCGACTCTGATTCCCGGAATCGGGCCAAACACTCAGCGCTATCCGCGCCACGAAGTCGACGACGCCCGCCTCCAGAAGGCGATCCCATTTGGAGAGGGGCGCAGCCTCCAGCTCATGTGCAACGTCTTCAACGTTGCCAACCACCAGAACGTCGATGGCTTGGGCACAACCGCCTATAAGATCACGACGAGTGGCACAACAAACACCGCAACCTATCAGGGCCAGTACACCACGAACGCGAACAACACCTACAAGATACCGACAAGTTCCAACAACAGCGGATTCCTATTTACCCCGCGCCAGGTAGAAATTGCCGCGAAGTTTATCTTCTAGGCGAGTTCTCGAGATCAACATCACGCGGCGGCTTCGGCCGCCGCGTTTCTCTTTGCACCTTTGTGCACGCAGAACTTCACTCATGGCCCGTAACTTCCTTGAATCGCCGTTTGTTCATAATATCAAATCATTTTTAATGTGACCACAAGTAATATTACTTCCGTTCATCCAAAAGACTGTTCCTGTTGAAATCAAGTCGATAAACCCGTTAGATTGAATCACTCCCTCATATCCTTTTTTGGGGATCTGGCTCGATTTTGGTCTCCTGAGGTGCTCATGGTTTGCCCGAAATGCCAATCTGCCGCACTTTCCCTCGTACCGGCAGAGGTTCGTCTCTATCGCAACAGTCCTCGCACGTTAAGCCACCCGCCCATGACTCCCTCCCCCGACATTCGAGTTTGCCTCGATTGTGGCTGGTCTGAGTTTGTCATTCCGCGCGCATGGCTCTCTGCCGGATGGTTGCGTTCGCTTCGTCCACAACCCGCCTCAAGCGAAGGCGGACTTGCTTCGCAGGCTGCCGCCGCACCCGCGGCAATGCTCTAGCGAAATTTCAATTTGCCTTGGTCGGCCCCGGTTGGGCCTCGCGTTTCACGCCTCGTTCCAGGCTGTGTAAATCAACAACTTCGTGTGCCACAAAGAGCCTTCAGCAATCGCTGAAGGCTTTGCTGCATCTGGGCGCGAATGAATTTCATTCCATTCTCGCGCATACAGCAAAACAAAAAGGCCCCCAGCTTTCGCCGGAGGCCTCATGTTTTTGCGCCGAAGGCGCGTTCGCCTGGACGGCCAGTCCTAGTACATGCCGTCCATGCCGCCGCCGCCGTGACCCGCCGGAGCCGCAGACTTCGGCTCGGGCAGCTCGACAACCAGTGCTTCGGTCGTCAGCAGCAGGGCCGCAATCGAAGCTGCGTTCTGCAGCGCCGTCCGCGTCACCTTGGTCGGGTCGATAACGCCGGCCTTCACCAGGTCCTCGAACTTGCTGGTCAGTGCGTTGTAACCGTAGTGCGCTTCCTTTGACTCAAGCACCTTGGCCACAACCACCGCGCCCTCTTCGCCGGCATTCGCGACGATCTGCCGCAGCGGCTCTTCGAGTGAACGCAGCACAATCTGTGCGCCGGTCTTCTCATCGCCTTCGAGCGTGGCGATCAGCTTCTCCACCGCGGGAACGCAGCGAACCAGGGCTACGCCGCCGCCCGGAACGATGCCCTCTTCGACGGCTGCACGGGTTGCGTGCAGTGCGTCCTCAACGCGAGCCTTCTTCTCCTTCAGCTCGGTCTCGGTCGCCGCGCCCACCTTGATGATAGCCACGCCGCCCACCAGCTTCGCCAACCGCTCCTGCAGCTTCTCGCGGTCGTAGTCGCTGGTCGTCTTTTCGATCTGCGAACGAATCTCCTTCACACGGCCTTCGATGTCCGTGGTCTTGCCGGAGCCGTCAACGATCGTCGTGTTGTCCTTGTCGATGGTGATGCGCTTCGCCTTGCCCAGGTCTTCAAGCTTTACGCCTTCCAGCTTGATGCCCAGGTCCTCGGTGATCGCCTTGCCGCCGGTCAGGATCGCGATGTCGCCCAGAATGGCCTTGCGCCGGTCGCCAAATCCAGGAGCCTTCACCGCCGCCACATTCAGCGTGCCGCGAAGCTTGTTCACCACCAGGGTCGCCAGGGCTTCGCCCTCAACGTCCTCAGCAATGATCAGCAATGGCTTGCCGCCGCGTGCCACCTGTTCCAAAAGGGGCAGCAAATCCTTCATCGCCGAAATCTTTTTCTCGTAAATCAGGATGTACGGCTCGTCCAGCACCGCTTCCAGCCGCTCTGCGTCCGTCACAAAGTACGGGCTCAGGTAGCCGCGGTCGAACTGCATGCCGTCCACGGTCTCGAGTCCGGTGTGCATCGTCTTCGACTCTTCGATCGTGATCACGCCGTCCTTGCCGACAACCTTCACGGCCTCAGCAATGATTGCGCCGATCTCCTCGTCGCCATTGGCCGAGATCGAGCCAACCTGCGCCACCGATCCCTCGTTCACTGGCTTCGACAGCTTGCTCAGCGCGCCGTCCTGGTTCCACTTGCCGTCCTTGTCGCGCGTGCCGTTGATCACCGTAACGGCTTTCTCGATTCCGCGCTTCAACGCAGTCGGATTTGCGCCGGCCGCAACCGTCTTCACGCCTTCGCGGAAGATCGACTGCGCCAGAACCGTCGCCGTCGTCGTCCCGTCGCCGGCAACGTCCGAGGTCTTCGATGCAACCTCGCGCACCAGTTGCGCGCCCACGTTCTCCAGCGGATCCTTCAGATCAATCTCTTTGGCCACCGTCACGCCGTCCTTGGTGATGGTGGGCGAGCCAAACTTCTTCTCAATTACAACGTTGCGCCCCTTCGGGCCAAGCGTCGCCTTCACAGCGTCTGCCAGCGTGTTCACGCCGCGCAGAATCGCCTGCCGGGAATCCTCTCCGTGCAAAATCTGCTTTGCCATTGCTATTTATCTCCTGGTTCACAAATCCTGGTTTGCAGTTCACAGTTCTTAGTTCACAGTTCTCACTTGCCCTTCAATTCGTCACGTCACAAAACTGCGAACGACGAACTACGAACTGTGAACTCGCGCGATAGCGCGCTCACTTCTTCACAATGCCGAGTACTTCTTCCTCGCGCATGATCAGGAACTCTTCGCCGTCGATCTTGATCTCGGTGCCCGAGTACTTGCCGAAGAGAATCTTGTCGCCCGCCTTCACATCCAGCGGAAAAACCTTCCCTTCGTCGTTCGACTTGCCTTTGCCCACGGAGATAACCTCGCCCTCCTGGGGTTTTTCCTTCGCGCTGTCGGGGATGATGATCCCGCCGCGAACCGTTTCCGTCTCTTCCACACGCCGCACCAGAATGCGGTCGTGAAGCGGGGTGAATGTGGTCGTTGCTGACTTTACTGCCATTGCTTTGCTTCTCCTTAGGCGCAAACCGGGTCGTCCCGGTCCGCGGGGTTAGATGCTCTTCAAAACAAAAGCTTTGGGAGATTTAAGACTGCCAGCTCGCCGAATCTTCTCTCCTCCGCTCAGCACCATTGCCAGCGGAACGCTAGCACTCTCGCCTTCCAATTGCTAAAGATAGGGAAACAGAAGTACCTTTGTCAAGTGCCTTTGGGTTAATTATGAGTGAATTGCACTCATATCCTTTGCCTGATCAATAAGCACAACTTCATTCTAGCTCTTCCGGACCCACAAAACGAGCGCGATCAGCTCATTCACAACGAAAAGCGTCCCAAAAATCTCCTTGTTTCTTCGCGCCAACCATTCCGGCAGGTAAATGTCGAAGTTCGCACTCTGTTCGGTCGTGAAACGCTCCGCCAGATTGGTCATCGGGCAGCGCCCATGATTGACAGCAAGCACACCGCACTCGATCCAAACCAGCCCTGACAGAATTGCCGCCAGGCGGAAATGATGTGCCCACGCCGCTGCGGGAATCGCCACGATCCACGCGACAATCAGCGCCCACACAATCGTATGCAGCAGCCTGATTGCCGTCAGCGCGCGCATTGGACCCGTTGCCTTCGATTGATAGGAGCTTGCTTGCATCGCCTTCCGACCCGCCTCCAACATACGCCGTCTCAACTGTGCGGTTTGCGGCATGCGTCACAGACCCATAGCGAAAGCGGTAAAATAACTTTCATGCTCCACCGTTTCAACTCCCGATCTGGCCTACTCGTCGCATCGCTCTGTCTCGTGGCTGGCGCCCTGGCAGTTCACGCTCAGGATGACAGCTCGCAGCACCTCCGCAAATACAAAGTACCGCCCGCCTCCGCGCGTATCGAAGTCACAGTCGTGAAGGACTTCAATGGCAAGCCCATCGTCGATGCGCATGTCATCTTCCACCCCATCCAGGGCGACAAGGACACGGGCTATCTCGAACTCAAGACCAATGAAGACGGCAAGGCCCTGATTGACGTCATCCCCATCGGCGACACAGTCCGCATGCAGATCATCGCCAATGGCTACCAGACCTACGGCGGCGACTACAAGGTCGACAAGTCCGAAATGTCGATGGAAATCCGCATGAAACGGCCCGGTGCGCAGTACTCCATTTATAAGGACAACAACACCACGCCCAAGTCTGACAATGGTTCAGGCAATTCGGGCTCCGGTAATTCCGGCTCAGGCAAATCTTCGAATCCGCCGCAAAGCTCAGCTCCGCCCGCTTCAAACGGCAAGTCTTCTGACTCCGGAAATCAGCCCAACTCAAAATCAAACTCCGCTCCGCCGCCATCCAACTGAGCCGCGTGATCTCCGACTTTGGGCGACAATCAGCAAGTTTGCGTTCTCAGATAATCGTGGGGTGCCCCAGGTCCCGATTTTGGGACCTGGGATACCACGGAACTCAACTAGCCAGCGGGTGCCCCCGGTCCCTCGCTCTTGGGGACCGGGGACGGGTGACCGGCTGACTTGCGAACTCGCTAAACTAATCCTGTGACATCCGCCGAACCTCTCACCGGTAAAGTCGCCTTTGTCACCGGCGGAGCACGCCGCATCGGTCGCGCCATCGCCTTCGCCCTGGCTCATTCCGGCGCCGACGTCGCAATCACTTATCTCGAATCTCATGCCGAGGCCGCGCAAACCGCCGCGGAGATCGCCGCTCTCGGCCGCCGCGCTGTCGCCACGCCGTGCGATGTGCGCTCCGAAACCTCGGTACGCACTGCAATCGCCGCTGTCATCGCCGAGTTCGGCCGCCTCGACATTCTCGTCAACAACGCCGGCGCCTTCGCTTCGGCTGCGCTCGAAAGCCTCACCCTCGAACAGTGGGACGATGTTTTCGACACCAACACGCGCGGCCCGTTTCTCGTTGCCCGCGAAGCGCTGCCCCACCTGCGCGCCGCTCACGGCCGCATCATCAATCTCGGATCGTTGGGAGCCACTCACCCCTGGGCCGGCCACGCGCACTACTGCGCATCCAAGGCCGCCCTCCACATGCTCACGCAGGCAATGGCCAAGGCCTTCGCCCCTGACGTCAGCGTCAACTGCGTCGCTCCCGGCTGGATCGAGATGGACGCTCCGCCTGATTCCTTAGAGCCGGGGGTGCCCCATCCTGGCTTCGCTAGCGTGGGGGCGCAGGCCGCACGCTTTGCCGCGAAGACCCCGATGGGACGCAACGGCTCCGTGGAAGAAGTCGCTCAGGCCGTGCTTTTCTTCGCCACCGGCCCCGACTTCATCACCGGCCAGACCCTGGCCGTCGACGGCGGCCTCGGCCTCCTCTAGCGCCTAGCCCGAGAGTGGCCGGGTGCCCCAGGTCCCTCGCACTTGGGGACCTGGGAGAGCATTTCATCGAACTGCCGGGGTGCCCCATCCAAGCTTAGCTTGGGTGGGGGCGAGGTTCTCCTCCCCACGAGGTTCCGGCTCGCCGACCCGCAGCCTCGCCGCTCTCATCCCCGCGCAAACAGCCGCCGCCAGAACCCTTTCGCGCCGGCACTTTCTTCGCCACCTTCGCCCGCTTGTCGCGCCGCTCGTTGCGCCTTGGTCTTTGCCGCGGCTTTTCCCGAGAACCGCAGCGGCTCTTTCTCCCACAATCCCTTCGGCTCCGGTTGATCGGGCCACTTGGCTCCTTCCACCGCCGCGCGCGGATTCATCACAAACAGCCGCTGCGCTGTCTCTTCGCCGCGCTCCTGCGCCACATATTCATACGCCTTCTTCAGGTGCGGCGCCCGCCACACGGGATGATGCGCATCGGTCGCAACAAAGTGGATCCAGTCGCGCTCCAGCAACTCGTTGGCAAACGCCTCCTCAGCTTTGCCGAACCGCCCATAAAACGACGCCGCAGTTACCTGCACCAGGCATCCATGTCGCATCCATTCGCACAGCAACTCCGGATTCCGCAGCACTACCGGATATCGCTCCGGGTGCGTCACGATCAGCGTGTACCCCACCGACTGCAACCGGAACAACGCCTCGCTCATCGAAGGCGGAATCACATGATTCGGAAATTCAATCAGCAAGTATCCTTTGCCGTCGATCGAGTAACGCAGCGGATGTGCCACCGCATCCACAATGTTGTCCGCCGTCAAATGAAAATCGCTCGCCAGGCTCAACCCCACCAGCCCGCTCAGCTTCTCCCTCAGCTCAGCCAGCCTCTCCTCGATCAGCGGCCGCGGGTAGAAGTACTCATCGTTCGCGTGAGGCGTGCAGACAATGTGCGTGATCCCTTCCTCCGCCGCACATCGCGCCATGGCGATCGAGCTCTCCAGGTCCGGAGACCCGTCATCCACGCCATAAATCAGGTGATGATGAATATCGATCATGAAAACAGCTTCCAGCCGCTAGACTCCAGCTTCTAGCTTCTTCGTGCAAAACTCAGATCTCATTTGGCCAATCAAAAGCTAGAAGCTAGGAGCTGGAAGCTAGTAGCTGTCTTTGTAACATCGATTCAAAAATCTTCCACCCATCCACCGAGCCCAGCAGCAACTCGCTCGACCGGTCCGGATGCGGCATCATCCCCAGCACGTTTCGCCCTTCATTCAGAATCCCCGCAATATTACTCAACGAACCATTCGGATTCGCCTCGCGCGTGATCTCTCCCTTGGGCGTCGCGTAGCGGAACGCAATTCGGTCTTCGGCCTCAAGGCGCCGCAACTCCTCCGGCTCGCAGAAATAGTTCCCTTCCATGTGCCCAATCGGGATCTGCAGCACCTCACCCTTCTTCAGCCGATTCGTAAACGCGCTCGCCGTCGTCTCCACCCGCAGGTGTACCTGTTTGCAGATGTACTTCAGTCCCGCATTGCGCATCAGCGCTCCCGGCAGCAATCCACTCTCGGTCAGAATCTGGAATCCGTTGCAGATTCCCAGCACCAGTCCGCCGTCTGCGGCAAACTTCTTCACCGCCTGCATCACCGGAGAAAACCGCGCAATCG
Source organism: uncultured Acidobacteriaceae bacterium (assembly GCA_963834565.1). Taxonomy (GTDB): domain Bacteria; phylum Acidobacteriota; class Terriglobia; order Terriglobales; family Acidobacteriaceae; genus Telmatobacter. The sequence continues at coordinate 868,796 of CAWICF010000002.1, forward strand.
CGCCGGTCCGCAGGTAGTCGCCATAGGCAAACCCGCCCGGAACCAGCACGGCATCCACGCCCTGCAGGTCTTCGCTGTCATGCCAGAGAAATGTAACCGGCTGGTGAGCAATCTCGGCAATCACGTTGTAGGTATCGTGATCGCAATTCGACCCCGGAAAAACCAGCACGCCGAATTTCATGTTTTTAGGTTATCAGTTGGGTCCACCGAACTCGGCGGGAGCCTCGATCTGTATCCGATTCGAATCCTTTTGCGGGAATCTTTCCCGATAACGATGCCTGAGACCACGCATGAAGCGTCAGGGCGCGATTTCAGTCGTGCCGCACGGTCGCTCGTTCCGTCTTGTCATTCTGAGCGCAGCGAAGATTCTGAGGTTGCTTCTTGAAGGCCGCTCAATTGCGGGACAACTTTTCAGGCAGCGCACGAAGTATCAGGGCACGAGTTTACTCGTGCCGCAACCGTCGCAATAATGAGTGCGGGGCTTTAGTGTTTGCGTGAGAACGTCGTTGGCCCCGCCGCAATGACGTTTTGGTTTTGATTTCTCCCCACCGCTAGCGGTGGTTTAGTTTCAGGCTGCGCGCATGACGTGCAGTCGGGTGATGTTGTAGGCCAGCGTGGCCAGGGTGAATTCGTTGTTTACATTTTCGAATCCACGGGTGCGAAATTGTCTCATTCCACGTTGTTGTTTGAGGACTCCAAAAACCGGTTCGACGACTGCCTTGCGCCGCGCGTAGGCGGCCTGGCCGGCCGGGGATCGCAACTTGGCCCGCATGCGGCGATGGGCGGGAGCTTTGGCCCGGGTGCGGCAGCGTCCGCCAAGGTTCAAGGTCCGCGCCATGTTGGAGTCCGGCACATAAGCGTCGATGTTGCGCTGCTCCATCTGGTTGAGGTTGTCGATGGAGAAGAAGCCGCTGTCGGCCAGAGCCGCGCCCGGCGGCCTGCCGCATCGCTGCTCGGCCTGGTCGATCATCGGCCCGAGCGACCCGTTGTCGGTCACGTTCTGCGTCACGCGCTGGGCCACGATCAGATGATCGTCGGAAACGGTAATTTCGGCCGAGTAGCCGAGCACGAACTGGTCTCCGCGCTGGCGCAGAAAGCGGGCGTCCCCATCGGTCCGCGACAGCTTCTTCAGTCCGCTCTTCTCGAGCCGCTCCATACGCCGCGGCATCTCGGCCAGCGCCTTGTTCAGCTCGCCGATGGCCACTTCCAGCCCGCCCGGTTCCTGGTCGTCGCGATCGGCTGCCTTCTGCCAACTGCGCACCTGGCGGCGCAGTTGCGCCCGCGTGTCGCGCAGCGCCTGCTCCGAGTCCACACGATCCCGACTGGCGTTGGCCGCGATGCGCGTCGAGTCGATCGCCACACGGCCCAGCTTCACCAGGCCCTGCTGCCGCGCCCACTCCAGCACCTGCGTGAAGGCATCGTTCAGCGCCCGTCCGTGACGGCGGCGGAACGCGCTCAGCGCCCAGTTGTCTATGCGCTCGCCTGCCGCCAGGTAGCGGAATGCAAGATCCTCCACCAGACGCCGCTCCACCTGCCGGGCGCTGGTGATGCCCAGCGCGTAGGCGTAGAGCCACACCCCAAGCATCAACTGCGGAGCGTAAAGCTCGCCGCCTTCGCCACTGTAGCTGTGTTCAAACTGGCTCATATCCAATCGCTCGATCACTCCACGAACGAAAAAGCAAAGGTGCTTCTCGCCCAACTCATCCCGCACGCTCGGAGGAAGCAAATACGCCTGATCCGGGCTATAAACCTTGAATCGCGACATGCTTCTCTTGTCGCCCAACTCGCGTGTGAATTACAAGTGCCTTGTGCAGTTCTCACGCAGACACTTTAGCCCCTGAGGAATGTCGCTCGTTCGATCCGGGCTCCGCGGGCCTTCAGTCCGCCGCCTCCGCCAGGCCGGCAATCAGCGACTTCGATTCCGCAAGCTCCCGCACCGCCCAGCCCGCAATCAGCAAGCTCGGCGCCGCGGCGGGCGCGACCTCTTCCAACTCGCCCAGCGTCGAATAAGCCACCTTCTGGTCCGGCTGCGCTGCACGCGAAACCACCGCGCATGGCAGCTCCGCTGGCAAACCCTCCGCCATCCACTGCTCGGCTAGGAGCGTCAAATCGCGTCCCGGCATGTAGACAACGCGTGTCGCATCTTCCAGTGCCGGCAGTGCCGCGCGGTTATGCGATTGCGCATGATGTCCCGTCGAGAAGACCACATTCGACGCCCACTCGCGATCCGTCAGCGACCGTCCGATCGCTGCCGCCGCGGCAAATGCCGCCGAGACTCCCGGCACAATCTCGTACGCCACTCCCGCTTCCGCCAGCGCGCCCATCTCTTCCGCCGCGCGCCCGAACAGCATGGGATCGCCGCTCTTCAGCCGCACCACGCTGCGCCCAGCCTCGGCATTTTCGATCATCAGCGCATTGATCTCTTCCTGCGTAATCGTCTTCGCGCCGCAACGCTTGCCCACGTTGAAAACTTCGTTCGCACGCGTCGCCAGGCTCAGAATCGCCTGCGGCACCAGGTCGTCATGCAGAATCACATCGGCGCTCTCGATCAATCGCAGTGCCTTCACTGTCAGCAGTTCCGGATCGCCCGGTCCTGCGCCCACCAGGTACACATTGCCCGCTTCCGCATGCGCCACTGGCCTTCCCGTTCTCGCCATCTGCTTCGTCGCGCACAATGCCGAATCGCAAATCTCACGCTGCGCCAGCTCGTGCAACAACAGCCTGCGTTCCTCGCTCCGCGGATGCGTCGCCAGCACTTCGCGCCGCAGTTCGCCCAGCTTTGCTAGCCACTTTCCCAAGTCGGCAGGCAACTGCTCGTCAATCTCGCGCCGCAGCCGCTGCGCCACCGCCGGACTCTCGCCCGCCGTCGAAATCGCAATCTGCAAATCGCCGCGGCTGACCACCGAGCCAAAGAAAAAATCGCAATTGGGAATATCGTCCACGCTGTTGCACGGAATGTTGCGCGCAACCGCCTCGCGGTAAACCAGCGCATTCACATCCTGCACGTCGGTCGCCGCGATCACCAAAAAATTGCCGTCCAGGTCGCTCGGCTCAAATGCGCGCTCCACCCACTCAAGCCTGCCTTCAGCCGCCAATTTGCGAATCTCCGCCCGCGCTTCCGGCGCAACCACGCGCAGCTTCAATCCGGTCTTCAGCAGGCTGCCGATTTTTTCGAGCGCAACATTCCCCGCCCCCACCAGCAGGCAGGGTCGCCCTTCAAGCTTCAAAAAAATCGGCAATAAACTCATCCGGTTAGTCCCTACCTCCCTGGTCCCTGTCTTCTCGTCCAGTTTTTGCCTTTGCTCTTGTCTTTGCTTTTGCCTTCTAATCCCTGTTCCCTAATCCCTATTCCCTGCCTTATTCCGCCACTGCGTGCGGCACGCGCCCTGTCGGCAGGTCGCGCTCCACCGGCTCCAGCTCTTCGCCGGCAAGCTGCACGCGCAACTCGTCATTCGAGTGGCGCGCAAACCACGATCGCAGATTCTCTCCGTCTCCGCGGCCTGCAAGATAGTTCCGCAGCAATCGCTCAATCGCCTCAGGCACCAGCGGAGCCGGGCAACGATAGCCCACCGGCCGAGCCACGCCTGCATATTCGCCCACCGCGCCGCCCAGGCAGAAATAGAACGCGTCCGTCAGCTTGCCTTCGTGCTTGATCTTTTTGCCCTCAAGGCCGATATCTGCAATCCAATGCTGGCCGCAGCTATTCGGGCAGCCCGTCACATGCAGCTTCAGTTGCTGGTCAAACTGCGGCAGCCGCTCTTCCAGCTCATCCACCAGCCAGCGCGTGAATCCCTTCGTCTCAGTAATCGCCAGCTTGCAAAATTCGGTTCCCGTGCAGGCCACCGCGCCGCGCCAGAACTGCGAAGCCTCAACATGTAGCCCGATCTGACCCAGCTCCTTCGCCAGCTCACCCGTCTTCGCGTACGGCACATCCACAAACACCAGGTTCTGCGAAACCGTCGCGCGCAGCGATCCGCTGCCGAACTTCTCTGCCAGCTCAGCCGCGGCCACAAGCTGCTCGCCGCTCATGCGCCCGCGCAAAACTGAAGCTCCCACATACGCCAGCCCGGGCTGTCGCTGCGGATGAATCCCGGTATGATCGCGCAGAATATCGTCCGGAACATTCTCCGGAACCGCCGGATCCAGCTTGTAGCCAAGCCTGCGATGCAGCTCATCGAGGAAACTCTCCGCCGTCCAGCCCTCGCGCATGAACAAATACTTTAACCGCGCCCGATCGCGGCTTTCTCGCAATCCCTGCTGATCGCGAAAGATCTCCGCAATCCTGCGTGCCACATCAATTGCCTGGTCCGGCCGCACAAATGCGTCCAGCCGCACCGCCAGATGCGGCTCGTTCGATAGCCCGCCGCCTACGCGCAGCGAGTAGCCCACTTCCTCGTCGCGCTCGACAGCCGTCAGCGCGATGTCATTGATCTCGGGATAGGTGCACCACGACGGGCAGCCCGTCGCTGAAATCTTGAACTTACGCGGCAGGTTGTAGAAATCCGGATTCGCCGTCAGTTCGTGCGCAATTCCCCGCGCGATCGGCGAAGCATCGATCAGCTCATCTGCTGCCACGCCTGCCAGCGGGCAGCCAGTCACGTTGCGTACAACGTCGCCGCAAGCGCCCTTCGGTGACAGCCCGATCGCATCCAGCGCGTCCACCACTTCAGGCAGCGACTCAATCGAGAGCCAATGCAGCTGGATATTCTGACGCACCGTAATGTCCGCAAGGTTTCGCGCGTGCTTCTTTGTGATCTCTCCGATCGTGCGCAACTGGTGCGATGTCACAATGCCGTTCGGAATCCCGATGCGCATCATGAACCAGTCGCTGGCCAGGCCTTCTCCGCCTTTGCCGCCCGTCGCCCCCAGTCCGTCGCCCTGCGTATAAATCCCCCACCACTTGAAGTAGGCCCCAGCCCACTCCGGAATGACACTCGACCTGCCTTCGCGCGCGAAAGTTCGAACCTCGTCAAAGGCCTCCCAGGGATTCTTCGCGCGCTTCAAGCGCTCCATCTTCTGCGCTTTGGTCTCTTTTTTTACTTCCTCGCTCATGTCCATCCTTTTCGGAGAGTGGGGTCGAAATCCAGCCGTAAAACGACAAAACCCGCGGCAGCTAAGCTGCGACGCGGGCTACTTTGAAACCTTGGAATTATCTCTGAGAGTTCAGACCAGGGTCACCCGAGCCGCGCGAGCAGCAAACAGCAGCGACAACAGGCCATCCCTTCCATATCGAAAATAATAGACCGAAATGGTCCGAATTGCAACCGGACCAGCGGACCCGCATGCTTAATCTGATGGTTACGCGAGAGGGCGGATCAGGCTGCGACGGCCCGAGCTTCCAGCTCTGCAAGTATCTCTTGCTCTGCCACTTGCGCAGCCTGCGCGCATTCCGGCGAAAGTTCCATCGAGATCGTCTGATGCGGGTCGATGGTGATCGCATACAGGGTCACTTCCCTTGTTCCTCCCTGCATGTAAAACGCATCCAGCAGATCCTTCACGCCGATATCATGCGCGGTCAGCGTCGGCGGATAGTCCTTCACGAATCGCGGCGTCGTCCGCGTTACCGTTCCCACCGGACTCTCGTCGGCCGCGGCGTCAATCAGGATGATCCGATCCGCGCTCTGCAATGGCTCCAGCAGGATGAATCCTCCGGTGCCGCCGTCGAGGCATTCCACATCCGGCGGAAGGTCGAGCTTCGCCAGTCCCCGCACTACGTGCACGCCAACGCCTTCGTCGCCCATGATGACGTTGCCCAATCCCAGCACCAGCGTTTTGTAAGTCCCTTCCACCGCGCCCCTCAGTCCCTAGCCCCTACGTCCCTATGTCTCTACGTCCCTAGTCCCTAGTCCCTGTCTTCTCGTTCCCTGCCTCTCTATCGAACTTCCATCCGCCGATGATCGACGAGACCGTCCCGCGGCCCTCAATGTAGTCGTGATAGAACGATAGATAAATGTGGACCACGACGAATGTAACAAAGAACCACATGAACGTGTGGTGCCAGAAGCGCACGCCGGAGTCACCGCCCATGAGCGGCACGATCCAAGTGAACATCCGTGGCAGCCATGCATTGCTCATGCTGGAGTAAAGTGCGAAACCGGTGATGGTCTGGAAACAGAAGGCGAGAAATGTCAGGAAGTAGATGAACGCAGCCAGCGAATTGTGCCCGGTCGAAATCTCGCCGTGCATCTTCACCTGCAGCACATCGGTCTTGATCACATCTTCAATTTCCTGCCGCTGTTTCTTCGTGATCGGGAAAAAGTTGTTCCACTTCGCGTACTTGTTCCCCACAAAGCCCCAATAAATACGGGCCGCGAAGTTGAACACATACACATAAGCTGCTGCAAAATGCAGAAAACGTACCCAGCCAAACCAGTATTGCTGGTAGGCCTCCGACGCATAGGCAATGCGAACCGGGTGCCCGATCAGGAAGCCAGTAACGCACAGCATGGTCAACGCGATCGCATTGATCCAGTGGTATGCGCGTACCGGCAGCTCCCACACGTACACGCGCCGGTATTCCACCGGCGCGCTGCCGTTTGCCGTAAACACATCTCTTACACCAGTACTATGTGTACTCATCTCATCACTCAAACGAAATCTGGTGAATGTGCCGTCCCTGCGGATCGTACAGATGCACGGCGCAGGCAAGGCACGGGTCAAAAGAGTGAATCGTACGGATAATCTCGACCGGCTGCTCGAGATTCGCCACCGGCGTCCCGATCAGCGACGCCTCAAACGAAGAATGCTGCTGCTTCGCATCGCGCGGCGAACCGTTCCACGTCGTCGGCACCACCAGTTGGTAGTTGTCGATCGCGCCGTTCTTGATCTTGATCCAGTGTGCCAGCGCTCCGCGCGGAGCTTCCACCAGACCCACGCCTTCGCAGTCCGCCGGCCAGCTCTTCGGATCCCACCGCTCGCCATTAAACGTGGACACCTCGTTGATCTTCACGCGATCCATCAACTGCCCGAAGAACTCCTTCAGCCAGATCATCGCCAGCGCCGCGTCGATCCCGCGTGCTGCCGTGCGACCCAGCGTGCTGAACAGCGCATCCACCGGAACACCCAGCTTGCCCAGCGTCGCGCCCACCACTTCCTTCACATCCGCGTGGCCGGCTGCGTACGAAACCAGCAGTCTCGCCAGCGGACCCACTTCCATCGGGTTGTCCTTCCACCGCGGCGTCTTCAGGAACGAATACTTGTCGAATCCTTCCAGCGTTTCAAACGGCGGCTTTGGACCCGAGTAGTTGATCTTCGTCTCGCCCGCCCATGGATGCACGCCAACGTCGTTGCCGCCGTCGTAGGTGTACCAGGAGTGCGCAATGTACTCCTTGATCTCCTGGTCGTCGCGCGGATTTACGGGATGAACTGTGCTCAGGTCGCGATTCAGCACTGCGCCGCGCGCATACTTGAATGCGTCCGGCGTGTTGTAGCCCTTCGTCGGAAACTCGCCGTAGCAAAGATAGTTCTTTAGCCCGCCGCCGTACTTCGCCCACTCCTTGTAGAACGAGGCCACTGCCAGCAGGTCAGGAATATAAACCTCGTTAACAAACTCATCGGCTTTACTGATCAAGCTTGAAACCAGGTTCAGCCGCTCCGAGTTGATCGCGGCAACCTCGTTCATGTTGATCGAGCACGGCACGCCGCCAACCAGGTAATTCGGGTGCGGATTCTTGCCGCCAAACACGGCGTGAATCTTTACCACTTCCTTCTGCCACTCCAGCGCATCCAGGTAGTGCGCAACGCCGATCAGGTTCACCTCCGGCGGCAGCTTATACGCCGGGTGCCCCCAATAGCCGTTCGCAAAAATGCCCAGTCCGCTCGCCGCGAAGGCCTTGATCTTGTCCTGCACAGCAGTGAAATAAGCCGTGTTGTTCTTGTCCCACTTCGAGAACGACTGCGCCAGGTCCGCCGCCTTCTTCGGATCGGCCTTCAGCGCATTCACGATGTCCACCCAGTCCAGCGCATGCAGGTGGTAGAAGTGGATTACGTGATCCTGCACATACTGCGTAGTGAGCATGATGTTGCGGATCAGCTCAGCCGTGGGCGGAACGCTAACCCCGAGCGCATCCTCGACCGATCGCACGCTGGCCAGCGCATGCACCGTCGTGCACACCCCGCATACGCGCTCCGTGATGGCCCAGGCATCGCGCGGATCGCGACCGATCAAAATCTTCTCTAGTCCGCGTACCATCGTGCCGGCGCTGAATGCGTCCGTGATGACGCCGTTTTCCACAACTGCCTCAATCCGCAGGTGGCCTTCAATTCGTGTGACAGGATCGACAACGACTCGTGTTGCCATGGCCAATTACTTCTCCTTCGTATCTTCAGCGTGCACTTCCGCAATCACGCTGCGCTTGCGAATGTTGGTAACCACCGCATGGGCCGCAACTCCGGCCAGCGTGGCCACTCCCACCGCAGTTCCAATGGTGTCGGCAGTGCTCTCGATGCCGAATCCCGGGAACGACGACAGGTGTTGATAGAGCGGGCCGTTGTCCCAGAATCCGGCTTCGCTGCATCCGATGCAGCCGTGCCCCGACTGGATGGGATAGCTTGTTCCCTCGTTCCAACGCACCACCGAGCAGGCGTTGTAGGTTACTGGTCCCTTGCAGCCCATCTTGTACAGGCAATATCCCTTGCGCGCGTTCTCGTCGTCCCACGACTCCACAAACAGCCCGGCATCGTAGTTTGGCCGGCGATAGCATGTGTCGTGTACGCGCCGACCGTAGAACTCCTTCGGCCGGCCTTGATCGTCAAGCGCAGGCACCTGGCCCAGCACAAGCAGGTGCGTCACCACTGCCATCATCACGTCGGCAATCGGCGGGCATCCGGGAACATTGATCACCGGCTTGTTCACCAGCTTCGAGATCGGCGTCGCACCGGTCGGATTCGGTTTCGCCGCCTGCACGCAGCCATTCGAGGCGCAGCTTCCCCACGCCACAATCGCTGCCGCATCCGCCGCAACCGTCTGCAGAATTGACTCGGCCGTCTTGCCGCCCACCATGCAGTACACGCCGCCGTCTTTGGTCGGCACCGCGCCTTCCACCAGCACAATGTACTTGCCCTTGTTGTTGGCGATCGTGTCGTTCAGGCTCTTCTCGGCCTGGAAACCCGAGGCCGCCATCAGCGTCTCGGTGTAATTCAGCGAGAGCACGTCCAGCAGCGCGTCAGCCACAATCGGGTGCGACGCCCGGATGAACGACTCGCTGCAGCAGGTGCACTCCTGAAAGTGCATCCACACCACGGCCGGCTTTTCCTTCTTCTCAAACGCCGACACCACCTGCGCCGCGCCCGACTTTCCTAATCCGGTCATGACCGCGGCTGCAGTGCAAAATTGCAGGAAATCTCTGCGGCTGTAGCCCTTCTGCTGCATTGACTGCCAAATGGAATACCCCATGCTCCCCTCGCTCATTGCGCAAAACCGGCCTCTATCCTGCCTGTAGCTGCTCTCAGTTAGCTTTCGCCGGATTGCTGCGAGTGAAGTTACCCATCCCGCAATATGACTGGCTGTGCGCGTCGTCACATGTGTGGCAGATCACTCTGCCATCGCTCAATGAGGAGTCCTTCGTGACTCAACTCACCCTGCCGCGCCCATTCGCCCGTGGAATCTTCAACCTGCCCGGGGAACGAGAAGTGCTAGCAATGCTTGCATTGCTAGCACTTCTCCGCTATCATCAACTCATGGCTACCATCGTCATCCGCAATCTCGACCCTGCCGTCAAGCGAAAGCTGCAGATCCGCGCGGCGCGCAATGGCCGATCGATGGAAGCCGAAGCGCGCGCACTGCTAACGGAAAAGTCTGCAGAAACAGTACAAGACGTCAAAGAAAGGCGAGAAGTCGATCTCGGCACGGCCATCCACCGCCGCTTCGCTGCCCTCGGCGGAGTCGACCTCAAGATCCCTCCACGCAAATTCTCCAATCGCACGCTGCCTAAGTTCGACTGATGTTCCTGCTCGACACAAATGTGATCTCAGAAACCATGCGGCAGAAGGCTGCCCCAGCGGTAAGATCGTGGTACCGGGAGCAGTCACGAAGCGAACTTTGGACGACTTCTGTCACAGTCGCTGAGCTGCTATTCGGGATTGAATCATTGCCTTCTGGGCGCAAACAGTCGGCCCTTCGCGAAGCAATCGAGGAAATGCTCGCCGAAGATTTTCGCGGCCAGATTCTCACTTTCAATCTCTCCGCTGCTCGTTCCTTTGCGCGTATTGTCGCCGGACGGCAAAAGATGGGCCGCCCCATTCGCGAGATGGATGCGCAAATAGCCGCTATCGCGCATGCGCATGGCGCGACCTTGGTCACCCGCGATGTAAATGACTTTGCTGCCTGTGAAATCTCGGTGGTTAATCCCTGGGATCGCAATCCACAGATCACGAAGAGTTAGCCGCAGAGCTCTACGCCGGCTTCTCCACCGGTGCCTGCGCCCTCTTCGCCTCGACCGCAGGCCGCGTCGCTGCCCACCAGGTCAAAGCCGCGCCCGCCAGAACCGCTCCGGCGCTGGCCAGTTGCGCGTTCGATAAGCCCCAAAGAACCTTCGGGTTGCGCCGGATAAACTCAACCAGAAAGCGAGCAATCCCGCTCAGCATCAAATACTGCCCAAGAATCGCGCCTACTGCGTGTGATTTGCCCAGGCGTATCCATAGGAACCAGCCAATCAGCAGTCCGGCGCCAAGCTCATAAAGCGGTGTGGGGTAAACCGGAACCCAGATCGGCTGCAGCCCATGAGGAAACGCCATCCCCCATGGATGGAACGTAAATCCCAGGAAATGCACCGGCTTGATTTCGATTCCATAGCATCCGTCGCCTGACAGAAAACACCCGATCCGCCCGATCCCGTATCCGACCGCCGCTGCCGGAGCCGATAAATCCAGCGTCCGCAGCGCGCCGATCTTTGCCCGCCAGCCCTGGATCACCAGCGCCAGAATGCCGAAAACCAGCCCGCCGTACCAGGCAAATCCCGCGTTATCCCACAGTACGCCCCAGCCAATCGCCCTGAACTCGGCCGGCGAGTCGAGCACATGCCAAAGTTTGGCGCCCACGATCCCCGCCACGACTGAAATCGCGACCATCCCCACCGCATCGGCATCGAATCCTGCCCGCTTGAAAGCGCGATCCACGATAAAAGCGCCCGCTACTGCGGCGCACCAAAGCATCAGCCCAAACGTCGGCAGTTCATGAGGCCAAAACGGAAGCGGAATATAGGGAAGCATTTCTCTACCAGTATAGACGCGCGTCCATCACGTTCCGATTCGTCACTGTCCTTCCTGCGATCGCGACGGGATTTACACAGGTTATTCCGCTTGGAATCCGCGCGATACTGTCTCCATGTCCACCTCGACCTTTCAGGGACTCGAAGTCCTTTACTCCCGCCAGCAGATCGCCGACCGCGTGGCTGAGATGGGAGCACAGATCTCCCGCGATCTCAACGGCGAAAAGCTCGTCATGGTCGGCGTGCTCAAGGGCGCGGCGTTTTTCCTCGTCGATCTTTCGCGTGCCATTCAGGCCGACGCCACATTCGATTTCGTCGCCGTCTCCAGCTACGGCAAAGGCCAACGCTCGTCCGGAGCCGTCAAGGTGATTAAGGATCTCGATCAGCCCATTGAAGGCAAGAACGTCCTCGTGGTCGAAGACATTCTCGATACCGGCCTCACCCTGTCTTATCTGCGCAAGATCCTTTTGCAGCAGCATCCTAAATCCCTGCGCATCGCCGCCCTGCTCGACAAGCCTTCGCGTCGCATCGAGAAAATCGAAGCCGACTACGTTGGCTTCTCCATCCCCAACCTTTTTGTCATCGGCTACGGCATGGACTACGCCGAGCGCTATCGCAACCTCCCGGACATCTGCCTCATGCCCGCCGGCCACCCCGAATAGCGCGACTCCGGATGAGCGAAATAAGCGGAACGGCGCGCCGGAGGCGCAGTGGGTATGAGCCCCGCGCTTCAGCGTGGGGAAAACGCAAAACGAGAAGACCAGTCCCGTAGGGACGACGCGACAGAGCCGACGGTTCGGAAGCGTCCGAAAATGTGTGGGCGGCTTCAGCCCCTGAGGAAAGATCGCCCAAACGGGAGCTACACGTTCACGCGATCCGGCTATGATCCCCGCCGCGCGCCACAACCCGCACTTTTGCATCTATTCATTTGGCGCTGCGCAAGATCCCGCCGTATACTCATCTCCCGGAGCCCGCGAAATCGCCAGCAAGCAGATGGGCGTTCGCGCCGACCTTGGTCTGCAATCGGACCTTAGGAGCATTACCCCATGGCTGCCACCCTCCCGATTCGGGAGTCTGATCTCGACTTCGACTACGGCACATTCGATGCGCCGGCATTCACTGCGATAGCCCTGGCCGACTGGCATTCTCTCGCCGCCATCATCGATCACAGCCTTCTCAAACCTGACGCAACTCGCCAGCAGGTCGAAAACCTCTGCAGCGAAGCTGCACGCTATCGCTTCGGCAGCGTCATGGTCACACCCATCTGGGCCGACACGGCAGTCAGCCTCCTCGCAGGCACCGGCATTCCCGTCGGTGCGGCCATCGGATTCCCCTTCGGCGTCTCGCTTGTCTCCACCCTCCGCCAGGAAGCTGCCGCCCTCATCCGTCTCGGCGTTCGCGAACTCGGCATGGTCCTGCCCATCGGCCATCTCAAAAGCGGCAATCACCAGGCGGTTCAGCGCTCCATCCACGCCGTCGTCAACGTCGCTCACCATCACGGCGTCATTCTCAAAGTGAACCTCGAAACCTGCCTGCTCACCATGCAGGAAAAACTCCGCGCCTCCGAGATCGCCATCCAGGCCGGCGCTGATTTCCTCAACACTGCCACCGGCTTCGCTTCCGGCGGAGTCACACCAGCCGACGTTGCTCTCATGCGCGGAGTCGTCGGCGCGCGCTGCGGCGTCAAAGCTGCCGGCCGCATCCGTTCCCTCGCCTCCGTTCGCGCCCTCCTCGAAGCCGGCGCCAATCGCATCGGCTCCTCAGCCTCGGTAGACATCGTCCGCGAACTAGGCGCCGCGTAGCCCGTATTCCCTAATCTCTGTTCCCACGCCCCTGCCTTTACACTGTTTACTGCTCCCTGTCTCCCTCACATGCCCTCCACTCCGCCATCGCCGCCCATGAGCCACGAATTCGAAGGCGACTATCGCCCTGCGAACCCGGCGGACCCGTCTGCGCCGCTTGATCCCATCAACGCACGCATCGAGCCGGCCGACTTCGCCTACCTCATGCGCCTCACCGATGCCATAAACACCACCCTCGATCTGCAGACCCTCCTCAGCCGCACCTCGGAACTCGTCCGCGCGCTCATTCCTTACCGCATCTTTGCCATCTTCCTGCTCAATGAACGCACCAACGAGTTGCGCATGCGCTTCCAGATTGGCCACACGCCGCAGGTCGAGCGCACCCGCATCCCTGTCGGCACTGGCGTCGCAGGCCAGGTCGCCCTTACCCGCCAGCCCATCCTCCTCAACGACGTTTCCAAGGCCGACTACTACATCAGCGCCAACCCCGATGTCCGCTCTGAACTCGCCGTTCCTCTCATCGCCAAGAACCATCTCATCGGCGTGATGGACATCGAAAGCGAGCAGCTCGATTTCTTTCGCCCCGAGCACCTGCATGTGCTTTCCATGACTGCCTCGCGCATCGCCGGCGCCATTGAAAACGCGCGCCTCTACTCCCGCGTCTCGCGCCAGGCGCAAGTCCTCGAAGTCCTCAACGAAATCGCCGTCGAGCTCGCCTCAATTCTCGACCTCAACCCGCTCCTCGAGCGCATCGGCCAGCTCCTGCGCCGCCTCATCGACTACCAGATGTTCACCATCATGCTGCTCGATGAAAAAGGCGAGACCCTCATCACCCGTTACGCCTGGCGTTTCGGTTACACGCACGCTCCCGTGCGCCGCATTCCCATCAGCAGCGGCCTCGTCGGCGCGGCAATCCGCGAGTGGCGCACCATCAATGTCCCTGACGTGAACAAAGATCCGCGTTACCTGCCGATGAACCCCGAGACCCGCTCGGAGCTCATCGTTCCGCTCTTCTACAAGGCACGCATCATCGGCGTGCTCGATCTCGAACACACGCGCCCTGCATTCTTCAACGAGCAACATGAGCGCATGTTGACCACCCTCGGCTCGCAGATCGCCATCGCCATCGAGAACGCGCGCCTCTATCAGGCCGTCCGCCGTCAGGAGCGACAGCTCGAACGCGACATCGCCATGGCCCGCGAAGTTCAGCTTCGCCTGCTGCCGAACGAAGCGCCCTCGCATCCACACGCGGAAATGGCCGTCCGCTTCCTTCCCGCCCGCACCATCGGCGGCGATCTTTACGACTTTCTTGACTACGGCTCCGGTCGCACCGCCATCGTTCTTGGCGACGTCAGCGGCAAAGCCGCGCCCGCCGCGCTCTTCGCCGCTCTCGTCAGCGGCATCATGCGCGCCGCCGCGGCGCAGGAGCCGGGTCCAGCCGCCATGCTCACCCTCCTCAACGACGCACTGCAGGAACGCAAGCTCGACTCGCAGTACGTCACCATGCTTTTCGTGCTCTGGAACGACGAGAACCAGACCCTCCAGGTCGCCAACTCCGGCGCAGTCCAACCTGTTTTCTGCCGCGCCGGCCAGTCTGTCACCGTCAAAACCGAAGGATTCCCTCTTGGCATGTTCCCCAACGTGACCTACGAAGAAATCAGCGTCGCCACGCAGCCAGGCGACGTGCTCGTCTTCGTCTCCGACGGAATCGGCGACGCGGAAAACGAACAGGAAGAAATGTACGGCCAGGATCGCCTCGCCGAACTCCTCTGCGCCAGCCGCGATCTGCCCGCCTGCGAAATCGCCGAAGCCATCCTCGCCGACGTCACCCGCTTCCAGGGCACCCACGAACGCTTCGACGACGAAACCATCATCGTCCTCCGCGTCCGATAGCTGCGGTGTCACCCAACATGGGGTGCCCCACATCTCGATTCTGAGATGTGGGATACCACTGACCTCAACTCAACTCCCTCAATTCACAACAAAACATAGGGTGCCCCATCCCCGGGGTCTCCGCAGACAGGTCTTCGTCTGCGGGGTGGATCCAAGCTTCGCTTGGGTGGGGTAGGAACCTCCTCGCGCGCATACAATCGTGAACGACCACCATGATCGCCCGCACCATCATCGAACCCTTCCGCATCAAGAGTGTCGAGCCCATCCGCTGGACCACCCGCGCCCAGCGCGAGCAACTCCTCAAAGCCGCACACCACAATCTTTTCCTGCTGCGCGCTGACGACGTCCTCATCGACTTGCTCACCGACTCCGGAACCGGCGCGATGTCCACGCACCAGTGGGCCGCCATCATGGAAGGCGACGAAAGCTACGCCGGCAGTCGCAGCTTCGATCGCTTCAAGAATTCCGTTCAGGACATCTTCGGCTACAGGCACGTCATCCCCACGCACCAGGGCCGCGCCGCTGAGCGCATTCTCTTCGGCGTGATGTGCAAGAAGGGCGACATCGTCCCCAACAACACCCACTTTGACACCACGCGCGCCAACGTCGAATTCACCGGTGCTGAAGCCGTCGATCTGCTCATCCCCGAAGGCAAGCAGCCCTCCTCGC
Organism: uncultured Acidobacteriaceae bacterium; assembly: GCA_963834565.1. Lineage (GTDB taxonomy): Bacteria > Acidobacteriota > Terriglobia > Terriglobales > Acidobacteriaceae > Telmatobacter. The sequence goes on from CAWICF010000002.1 coordinate 884,367, forward strand.
AGCATCCCTTCAAAGGCAACATGGATGTCGCCGCTCTCGAAGCCCTCATCCACCGCGTCGGCCGCGATCGCATCCCGCTCGTCATGCTCACCGTCACGAACAACTCCGGTGGCGGCCAGCCTGTCTCCATGGAAAATGCCCGCCAGGTGAGCGCGGTGTGTAAGCAGCACGGCATCCCGCTCTACTTCGACGCCTGCCGCTTCGCCGAGAACGCCTGGTTCGTCAAGCTTCGCGAGCCCGAACACTCCTCCGAGACCCCGAAACAAATCGCACAGGAAATGTTCTCGCTCGGCGACGGCTGCACGATGTCCGCAAAAAAAGACGGCATGGCAAACATCGGCGGCTTCCTTTGCACCAACGACGATCGCCTCGCCCAGCAGGAGATGAACCTCCTCATTCTCACTGAGGGCTACCCAACCTACGGCGGCCTGGCCGGCCGCGATCTCGAAGCCATCGCCGTCGGCCTTCAGGAAGCCCTCGAGCCCGACTACCTGCGTTATCGCATCGCATCAACCGCGTATCTTGGCAAAGCCATCGCCGCCGCAGGAGTGCCGATCGTCCAGCCTCCCGGCGGCCACGCCATCTACATCGATGCTCGCGCGTTTTTGCCGCACGTCCCGCCCGATCAATTTCCCGGCGTCGCCCTCGCCTGCGAGTTCTACCTCGAAGGCGGCGTCCGCTCCGTCGAAATCGGCACGCTCATGTTCGCCGCAGCCGCGCAAATGGACCTCGTGCGCCTCGCGATTCCGCGCCGCGTCTACACCCAGAGCCACATCGACTACCTAGTCGAAGTCATCCTCGAAGTCTTCAAGAACCGCGAAAGCATCCGCGGCATGCGGCTCTCCTACGAAGCTCCATTCCTCCGCCACTTCACCGCGCACCTCGAACCCGTTTAAGGAATCGACTCTGTCATCCAAAACCGGGGTGCCCCATCCCCGGGGTGGATCCAAGCTTCGCTTGGGTGGGGGCGGGACTTCTCCCAACTCCAAGCCGGGTGCCCCACATCTCGATTCTGAGATGTGGGATAGCACAGACTTCAACTGACTTCTTTCAATGCGGAACAAGCATGGGGTTCCCGATTCAAGCTCGGCCCGGGCGGGACGGCACTTCCCTCGCCCCCAACTCCCTACTGCACCGTCAGCCCAATCTGCGCCGTCACCGCACTCACACCCGTCGCACTCGCACTCACCGTCGCCGTGTAATTCCCCCTCCGGGGTGCCCCATCCAAGCTTCGCTTGGGTGGGGGCGAGACTTTCCGCACCTCCAGACTCCCGCAACGCACCCAGCCCGCGCGATTCCATACTGCACCGTCAGCCCAATCTGCGCACTCACCGCACTCACACCTGTCGCACTCGCACTCACCGTCGCCGTCTAATTCCCCGCAGTCGTCATCAAGGTAACCGTCACGTTCACCGCCGTGTTGCTCGTCACGCTCACCGTCGCAGGCACACTGCACGTCGGCGTGCCGCCCCCGCCCGTCGGCGAGCTCACCGTGCACGCCAGATTCACTGTCCCGGTAAATCCATTTCCCGGCACCACCGCGATCGTCGTCGCCACCGATCCACCCGGCGAAGTCATCATCGCTGTGCCATTCCCCGCCAGGCTCTTGATCTCCTGCACGATGCTCTGCAAGCTCGCCGTCTGCAGCCCGGCGACTACATAATCCGTCGACTCCGCCCCGTACCAGTTCACGCCGTTCAAGTACACGCGCGTTCCGTTGCTGTCCACGATGAACCGCCCCGACGTATGCAGCGGAAATGCCGGCGTAGCAGCCTTCACATGGTCGCCGGCTCCAATCAGCACGCACACCACCAGCACCGTCCAGGTCGATCTCGCCTTGGCCCACTCCTGCGTGACCAGCCTCAATTCACGTGCTAGATCAGACAAAATCTTCACAACGTCACCCAACTCCTGAATTGATTTCTCGTCGTCTGTTTCCGGTTTCGCTTCCTGAATGGAAATGCCATCTTGAAATCAAATAACGATGTCATCCTGAGCGAAGTTTGGCGTGTTCCTTCGCCAAACGGAGTCGAAGGACCCGCATTTCGCGAACTCGAACGATCGATCTTATCGTTCGAAGCCCGCTCTCTCGTCCTGCGAGACCGGTACCTCAGAATCTCCGATCAAGGCATCATAACCTCCGCGACCGCACACACGCATCTTTCCGCCTGCCTCATTCGATAAACTCGTAATTGCAGCGCGCGCACCAACGAGCTAAAAGCTAGGAGCTAAAAGCTAGAAGCTGTATGTCCGAACGCCTCATCCGCCCCGCTCGCAATATCTACGGCAGCCTTCGTCTGCCCGGCGACAAATCCATCAGCCACCGCTATGCCTTGCTCGGCGGATTCGCCGAAGGCGTCTCCCGCTTCACCAACTTCTCCACCGGCGCCGACTGCGCTTCGACCCTCGCCTGCATGGCCGCACTCGGCGCAAAAGTCACCCGCGCCGCCGCCGACTCCATCGAAGTGACCGGCGTCGCAGGCCGCGTCACTCCGCCGCAATCCCCGCTCGACTGCGGCAACTCCGGCTCGACCATGCGCATGATCTCCGGCCTGCTCGCGCCCCAGTCTGGCAGCTTCACACTCATCGGTGACGCTTCGCTCTCCCGCCGCCCCATGGAGCGCATCCGCAAGCCTCTCGCTGAAATGGGCGCGCGCATCACGCTCACCGACGGTCACGCGCCGCTCACCATTGAAGGCACTCCGCTCCACGCCATCGACTTCACCACGCCGGTTCCCAGCGCGCAGGTCAAAAGCTGCATTCTTCTCGCCGGCTTGCAAACCTCAGGAACCACCACCGTCCGCGAATCCGTCCGCACCCGCGATCACAGCGAGCTCGCCCTCCGCGCCTTTGGCTCAACCGTCACACGCACTGCCGGCTCCGTCTCCATCTCCGGCCCGCAAGCCCTGCACGCCATCGATGCCGCCGTCCCCGGCGACATCTCCTCCGCTGCGTTCTTCCTCTGCGCCGCGCTGCTCTTCCCCGGCTCCAGCCTCGTCATCGACTCGCTCGGCCTCAATCCCACGCGCGCCACTCTGCTCGACGTCCTCACCGCGCTGGGAGCCCGCATCTCAGTTCTCAATCTCGAAGAAAAACACGCCGAACTCGTCGGCCTTGTGCAAGTCACCGCGCCCCCTGCAGGTCTCGGCTCCGTCGAAATCTCCGGCTCTCTCTCCGCGCAGCTCATCGACGAGCTTCCCGTCCTCGCTGCCATCGCTCCCTTCACCACCGGAGGCGTTCGCATCCGCGACGCCAAAGAGCTCCGCGTCAAAGAGTCCGACCGCATCGCTCTCGTCGCCGGCAATCTCCGCGCCATGGGTGCACAGGTCACCGAATTCGAAGACGGCCTCGAAGTTCCCGGCAACCAGCCCCTCCACGGCGCAACCATCGACTCCGGCGGCGATCATCGCATCGCCATGGCCTTCAGCGTCGCCGCTCTTCGCGCCGATGGCGAAACACTCATCCGGGGCGCCGACTCCGCCTCCATCAGCTTCCCTGAATTCTACGATCTCCTCGACCAGGTCGCCGAACGCTGACGGGCAGACGCCTTCCAATCTCGACTGAATAGAAATGACTGCACCGCGCTTTCATATCCGGACCGCGACACTCAACGATGTCGCCGAGCTCAACCGCCTCATCGAAGTCTCGGTGCGCGTTCTGCAGCGCAACGATTACACAGCAGCCCAGATTGAAGGCGCGCTCGGTCATGCGCTTGGCCTGGACACGCAGCTCATCGTGGACGCCACCTACTTTGTTGCGGCCCCGATCGAACAACCCGAATTGATTGCCGGCTGTGGCGGATGGAGTTTCAGGAAAACGCTTTTCGGCAGCAACCACGGCCCAGATCGCGCGCCGGCACGGCTCGACCCCCAAAAAGATCCAGCGAGAATTCGCGCCATCTTTGTGCACCCGGACTGGGCGCGGCAAGGCCTCGGCTCCTTGCTGCTCCATCACTGCGAATCAGCCGCCAGAGACGCGGGGTTTCATCGATTTGAATTAGGGTCGACGCTGACTGGCGTTCCGCTGTATTTGCTCAAAGGCTACAAGAAGCTGAAGACAATCGACGTTCCGCTGCCCAATGGAGAAATCGTTCCCGTCGTCCAAATGGCGAAGGAAGCTTCCCCATTCCCACCTGTTTAAATACCTTCAGCGCCCGGAGGTCCACATGCTCTGGTTCTACAAGTCTTTCTTTCCTGTGGTCTGGATTCTCTTTGTCGTCTACTGGCAGATCAAAGCCATCAGAACCAAAACCACGCAGCGCCTCGAGCCCCTCGCCTCGCGCATTCTGCGCGTCTTCATCTTCATCATCGCCATCGCCCTCGTCTCCACAAATCGCATCCCGCTCCCCTGGCTTTACCACCCGCTCTGGCCGGTTGGCCTTTTGCCCTTCTGGCTCGGAGCTGCTGTCACCATCGCCGGCCTTCTCTTCGCCGTCTGGGCCCGCGTACACCTCGGCCGCAACTGGAGCCGCTCCGTCACCATCAAGCGGGACCACGAGCTGATCACCACCGGTCCCTATGCCGCGGTCCGTCACCCCATCTACACCGGACTTCTCATCGGACTCCTCGGCACTGCGGTCGCTCTCTCCCAGGTGCGCGGGTTCATCACGCTCGTCCTCTTTTTTATTGCGTTCTGGATCAAGCTCCGCATGGAAGAACAGTGGATGCGTTCCCAGTTCGGCGAGAAGTATGCCGCCTACGCTCACCACACCGCTGCCCTCGTGCCTTTCCTCCTCTGACCCTTGCGCCCAGATTTCATCCTCGGTACGCACGAGCTGATTCCGCGCCGCGCGCCGCCCGCGTTCCGCCCGGCGCAGCGCAGCCTTCATTCAGCAGCTCAGTTTTCCGTCGGCTTCGTAATGTGGTCCACCACAAGGTTCGGCATGGTCTCGTGCGCAGCTTCCAGCTTCAACCCAAGCTGTTCTTCCACCGCGGTGAAAATCGAAGGCCAGCTATCCGGATCGCGCTCCGACCAGTCGCGGCCAAACTGAAGCGTGTAATTGTAGATGCCCGTCAGACCCGTCTTGTCAATCACCGGCGCTTCCACCATCGAACTCAGCGGGCCAGTCACGGCTCTCATTGGCGAATTGGATCCCACGAACTCGAGGCCCCGCTGCGATCCATGCGCCTGGATGTCGACCGGTGGCCGCGGAGGCGGCGCTTCTCCATCGGCAGGCGGCGCAGGCGGAGGAGCAACCTGCATTTTGACGCCGCCTTTATCCACCACAAGGTAGTAGATCGCGGTATTGCGCGTTTCCAGATGCATCTTCAGGCCTAGCCGCTCCGCCAGCAGCACGCGAATCGCATTCCTCTTTTCCAGCCGGGCTTCGTTATCGGTGAGCTTCGCTAGCCTTGCGTCTGCCGCTTCGTCCGATCGGGCCTGGATGTCGTAGAGCGTCGTCCCGACCCAGTCCGGTGCGTCCACCACCGGAGCATCGAAGCCGTAGGCCATCTGCAGAAGCGCCTTCACCGGAAAGTTCGTGGCCTCGAATCGGCTCGAGTGCGGCGGGCTCGTGATGGATATGTGGAAATTCGCATCCGGCGGCGGCGCAGGGCGAATGGTGGCAACGTCAAAGGTCAGCGTCGGTGTGTAGTCCGGTTCTTCGATGATGGGAGCCTGCGCGTGAACGCGCAGACCGCACCCGAAGAAAACAAGTGCCGCGAACCAACCAATATGCCGCTGCGCGATGCCGAAGATGATGCGAAACATGGCAAAGGACTCCTTGAGGGAATGTTACGCGCGAGCAGGCAGATTGGTTCCGCGCTCCTCCCGTAGGGAGGACCGACAATAGCCCAGGATGCAGTCGCCGTGGCGACGGAATCCTGGGAAACTGACCCAATCATCTTTCAAAATCAATCCGTGCGGCGAAGCCGCCGAAACATCCATCCACACGCCGTATAATCTCATGCGCGCAACCCGGAGCAGAACAGATGAACGTACAAGATCAAATCAAGACGTATATTGCCAGCCAACCGGAACCAAAACGAAGCGACATGCGAGAGCTGCATCGGCTCACGCTTCAAGTGTCACCAGAATGCAAATTATGGTTCTTCGATGGTAAAGACAGCAAGAATCACACCGTCTCCAACCCTACGATAGGGTATGGATTTCACAAAATAGAATATGCCAACGGAAAAAGCAGAGAGTTTTTTCAAGTTGGTGTGAGCGGAAACAAAACCGGAATCTCCGTCTATATTCTTGGCCTCAAAGATAAGAACTACTTGGCCAAAATGTATGCGAAAAAACTAGGCAAGGCGAGCGTCACCGGATACTGCATTCGGTTCAAAGCTCTAAAGGATATAAACATCGATATCCTTGAAGCGGCAATACAATATGGGCTTCGAGCTCAGAATGAAAAAGGCGAGCCGACGAAATAATTCCAAAGTGAAGGGCAAGCAGAACTATTCCATCCATGGAACGCTTCGGCAACGTACGAAGTGCCAGGTCGCAAGCCCTGAGCATGCTGAAGAAGTCTCCGGAAGAGGCAAGAAGTGTCAGGGCACAAGTTTACTCGTGCCGTAAGCGCTACCAAATTGGATGCGGGGCTTTAGTGTTTGCGTGAGAACGTCGTTGGCCCCGCCGCAATGACGTTTTGGTTTTGATTTCTCCCCACCGCTAGCGGTGGTTTAGTTTCAGGCTGCGCGCATGACGTGCAGTCGGGTGATGTTGTAGGCCAGCGTGGCCAGGGTGAATTCGTTGTTTACATTTTCGAATCCACGGGTGCGAAATTGTCTCATTCCACGTTGTTGTTTGAGGACTCCAAAAACCGGTTCGACGACTGCCTTGCGCCGCGCGTAGGCGGCCTGGCCGGCCGGGGATCGCAACTTGGCCCGCATGCGGCGATGGGCGGGAGCTTTGGCCCGGGTGCGGCAGCGTCCGCCAAGGTTCAAGGTCCGCGCCATGTTGGAGTCCGGCACATAAGCGTCGATGTTGCGCTGCTCCATCTGGTTGAGGTTGTCGATGGAGAAGAAGCCGCTGTCGGCCAGAGCCGCGCCCGGCGGCCTGCCGCATCGCTGCTCGGCCTGGTCGATCATCGGCCCGAGCGACCCGTTGTCGGTCACGTTCTGCGTCACGCGCTGGGCCACGATCAGATGATCGTCGGAAACGGTAATTTCGGCCGAGTAGCCGAGCACGAACTGGTCTCCGCGCTGGCGCAGAAAGCGGGCGTCCCCATCGGTCCGCGACAGCTTCTTCAGTCCGCTCTTCTCGAGCCGCTCCATACGCCGCGGCATCTCGGCCAGCGCCTTGTTCAGCTCGCCGATGGCCACTTCCAGCCCGCCCGGTTCCTGGTCGTCGCGATCGGCTGCCTTCTGCCAACTGCGCACCTGGCGGCGCAGTTGCGCCCGCGTGTCGCGCAGCGCCTGCTCCGAGTCCACACGATCCCGACTGGCGTTGGCCGCGATGCGCGTCGAGTCGATCGCCACACGGCCCAGCTTCACCAGGCCCTGCTGCCGCGCCCACTCCAGCACCTGCGTGAAGGCATCGTTCAGCGCCCGTCCGTGACGGCGGCGGAACGCGCTCAGCGCCCAGTTGTCTATGCGCTCGCCTGCCGCCAGGTAGCGGAATGCAAGATCCTCCACCAGACGCCGCTCCACCTGCCGGGCGCTGGTGATGCCCAGCGCGTAGGCGTAGAGCCACACCCCAAGCATCAACTGCGGAGCGTAAAGCTCGCCGCCTTCGCCACTGTAGCTGTGTTCAAACTGGCTCATATCCAATCGCTCGATCACTCCACGAACGAAAAAGCAAAGGTGCTTCTCGCCCAACTCATCCCGCACGCTCGGAGGAAGCAAATACGCCTGATCCGGGCTATAAACCTTGAATCGCGACATGCTTCTCTTGTCGCCCAACTCGCGTGTGAATTACAAGTGCCTTGTGCAGTTCTCACGCAGACACTTTAGCCCCTGCTGATTTCGCTTACCGTTTTACCGTCTCTTCCGATTTTTCCAGCAAGCTCCTTGGTCGTACCGCAATAGAGCTTTTACCTTTGAAAAAATCAATCCGCGCGGCGTACCCGCGCCCCTCCTGTAGGGAGGAACGAAAATAGCCCAGGATGGAGTCGCCTCGACGACGGAATCCTGGGATACCGTCCCAATCATCTTTCAAAATCAATCTACGCGGCGAAGCCGCGGAAACATCCAGCCGCACGCCTTATAGCAAGGGCACGACCTCGGCCGTACCGCAAACACGCTCTTGTTTTTTTGAAAAAATCAATCCGCGGCGCACCCGCGCCCCTCCTGTAGGGAGGAACGAAAATAGCCCAGGATGGAGTCGCCTCGACGACGGAATCCTGGGATACCGCCCCAATCATCTTTCAAAATCAATCCACGCGGCGAAGCCGCGGAAACACCCAGCCGCACGCCTTATAGCAAGGGCACGACCTCGGCCGTACCGCAAACACGCTCTTGTTTTTTTGAAAAAATCAATCCGCGGCGCACCCGCGCCCCTCCTGTAGGGAGGACCGACAATAGCCCAGGATGGAGTCGCCTCGACGACGGAATCCTGGGATACCGCCCCAATCATCTTTCAAAATCAATCCACGCGGCGAAGCCGCGGAAACATCCAGCCACTCGCTTAGCAACAAGGGCGCGACCTTGGTCGTATCGCAAACGCGCCCTTGTTCTTCGAAAGACCAAGCCGCCTGGAGCGCGCACGATGGGCGCGCGGCTGAAAAACACTCCTCCCCTTTTTTCGGCGCGAGGGGTCCTATCGCGCGCGCGGCGCGGAGACCCGAGCGGGCGTGGCGCTATTGTTGTAGGTCGCTCGTGGTTGGGATCACATTCAAAGCGTGACGAGTGGCCGATATTATTGAGTGCGCGCCACTCTGACCAGGCCTGGGCAGGGGTGCACCTGAATGGACTCGGGTGCGGCGCGCTTTTTTTGCGGCCCGGTGGAGTTGAGGTCAGATGTTCTTGACTTCGCCGATGACGCTGAACGAATCTTCAGTAGTGATGGACACTTCCGCTTGGATCCCGCCGCCCTTGAGGGTCTTCGTTTCGGGCGCGGTTAACATGCGGTACGCCGCGGCAATATTCATGAATTCGAGAGTTCCCTCTGCGGTTTTCAGCGTCGGGAAGCCGTCGACGAATTGCTGAGTTTCGATCAGGCTGAAGCGAACCTGGGCGGCTGACCCTGCCTTGTTTGTGAGTGTTCCGAGTATTCCGGCCATGGATCTGATGGTCTTGCTTTCCCGTTTTTCCATTTGGCGCTTCGTCTCCTTGGGCGGAGCGTAGAGTGGGGGTGCGGTGACCCAGTGTCCCGCCAGCTTTGATGCAAATGGAGAGGCATGGGGTTGGGCGCGACAGCGCGACGTTTGCGCGGCGACGCAGCGCGGACGATGGGCACGCCGGCGAAAAAATGCTGATCCCCCTTTTTTCGGGCGTGGGGTCCTATCGACCGCGCGGTGATCGCGCCGGGGGAGGGTTCGCGCATGGCTCGGTGGTATCCTCGTCCGCAGCAGGGAGCCCCTGCTTTGTTGATCCCGGTAAAACGTGAAAGGATCGGGCGATGAATCGTTTGTGGGTCACAAATGTGTTGCTTTCGGTGATTGCGTTCCTTCTCTTCCTGAATCTCCTACCTAAGGCTGTGGTGCACGCTTCCGCTGAGAACGCGGTGAAGTATGAGGTGGTGCCATTGAAGACGCAAGGGGCTAGCCAGGGGCAGATTGAGGCGGCTCTCTACACGCAGGGCTGGGACGGCTGGCAGCTCCTGATGAAGTGCAGCACGCCGGATGGGGATGTCCTGATCTTTAGGAAGTAGCGAACCTCGCTGCCTCTTGCGTTTGCCTCTGCCCCGGCGTGGGCCGTGGTGTGGGCCCACCGCTAGCCGCGCTGAGCGCCGCGGGCGCGACGTTTGCGCGGCGACGCGTCGCGAGCGGGGCGCGCGGAGCGCGCCTGCTTTTTATAGTTTTTTATCGGCTTGTTGGGCTGGGCGAATTCCTTTCGTCGTGAGGCGGGATGCTGCGGCGGTGGCGGTTGCACGGACGCCCAGCCCACCCTGAGTCGCGCGCGCAGCGGCGACGAAGGGCGGCGCAGGGGCGCGGGAGCCGAAGGCCGAAGGGCAGCGGTAGCTGACCGAGCGCGCGGGTGCGCCGACAAGCCGGTGGGTGCGGAGCGCGGCCGCCCTGATAATTTGCAGGATGCCGGCGCGGCCACGCGGAGCGGGCCCACCATGACCGAGGAGCGAAGCGACGAGCACCTTGTATAGGCTCGACCACGGCGCGCGGAGCGCGCCCTATAGCTCTTTATGGTTTTGCGGTCGGTCGTGCGACGCGTACCGCACGCAGGTGTCGGCTGCCCCGATGGCCTGCGCTAGGCGCTGTACTGACCGCTGGGCGTCGCCGTCTGGGGCCTGGTTTTGAGTCCGGCTTCACTCACGATGGGCAGGACCGCAGGGTCGGACTCGAAGTTCTGCAAGCCCTTCTCATCCCAGTCGAAGACCACCCAAACCTGGTCGTCCTGATTAGGGTCGCGAAAGACGAGCGCACCCTTCGATCCGTGCTGCCTGCGCTTCTCGCCTGCAATTGAGAAACTCTTCAAGAAGCGGTCGAAATCTTCGACCTTTGCCGTTGTGAGAATCATTTCTTTTGTCCTCTGCAAGATGTGATGAATGCCCCCCGGCCTTCGCTTCAATTTCAGGCTGTGACAGCCCAGACTGCTTTCTTCTCGTTGAGTGTCCGCCTCTTGGGCTGCGGTCGGTTGTGCGGCGCGCACCGCACGCAGGTGTCGGCTGCCCCGATGGCCTGCGCTGCCGGTGCCGCGCTGCGCGACGCGTAGCTGCTGCTGCTCTTGTAGGGTCCGCGCTTTGTTGGCTGCGGCATGGCACCTTCGCCCATCGCAACGAGTTCAGCTTGTTGCCCTGCTGGGGCAATGAGAAAATGACTGGCATGAGATCGAAGCCCCATCTTGTAATTTTGGGTGCAATAGTCATCATCGCTCTGTTGAGTTATTTCTGCTTTCGTCATCCCGAATGCCCTGTCTGCCAGTTTCTAGAGGCCTATAACTAGACGTCTCGTCCGATCAGCAAACTCAAACTGAGCCACCGCCAAAGTTCGCGACTCGTCATGGCGGATCGATGCATTCGGGAATCGCGCCGAGCTTCTTTTGCGCGTGGGATCTGCGCGGCTATTTTATTCAGAGGAGGTTGCGCTGGTCGAGAGCGTGAGCGAGTGCGTCGAGCGCGGCGCGTTCGCGATGGCGCACGGCGCGTACGCTGATTCCCATGACCGCGCTGGCCTCGGCCCGGGCCTCGCTACCCCATCCAAATAGGACAACCTCCACAACGCTTCGATCCTTCGTCTGCACGAATGAGAAAATCGGGCTTACCTCAGATCGTGTCAAGTCCTTCGCTCCCCGAGAACGCCCTCATCTCCCTGACTCCAAACAAAATATAAATTTCGCGAATAGTGCGTATTATTTCTCGCAAATCGCTACGCTTATCTCAGCATCAGGAAAACGCCGGGCGATCTAGGCGGCACGGGCGATGCATTGAGCCGGTATTCCGCAGCCGGCGGCAGGCAATCAAAAGCCGCGGGCTGCAGGCTTGCTCCCGGGCCTCCGCTTTTTGGGGGCGAATGGGCCATATGATGAGACAGATGGCCCACATCGAGAGACGGATTTGCAGCCAGAACGGTGCAAAACCACCGAAAACAGCCGCAAATCGATTCCTTTGACGACTTTACACTCGAGTCAATGGAATCAGGACTTTACGCAAAAACACGAATTTCAAGGGGGGGATTAACGAAAGAGTAAACACAGCTTGAACTCCCGTCGGAAGCTGACTTGCCAACTCGCCGACTTGCTGACTCGCTGACTTGCTGGCTTGCTGACTCGCCGGGTGCCCCATCCTAAAGCTCGACGCCCCGCGGCGAGCTTTAGGGTGGGAGGCCATGTCACTACGCCACCAGACTTTGGCGGCTCCTCAGTCTCGAAGCCTCGCAGTCCCGCAACCAGATTCGCCCTACTGTGCCGGAGGCGCGGCCATAGGCTGTTCCGGTGCTGCCGGCGGAGTCATCGTCGGCTCTTTCCCCGGCTGGGCCGGCGCCACGCCTTCTACCACTGGCGTAGTCGTCACATTGCCCGTCGCAGCGTCCGTCAGGTTGATCGAATAATGCTGCAGCGTCGAAGCAAGCGTCTGGTACAGGCCGGCGCGGTCCTTTGCGTAAGCTGCGTGCGCGGCAATCAGATTGTCGTCCGCCGTCGCCAGGTTGCGCGCCTGCTGCAGCACATTCGCTGTTGTCGAAGCTCCTAGGTGCAGCTTCTTCTGTTCCGCGTCCAGGCTCTGCTGTGCGTAGTCCTGCGCCGCCTGGGCTGCCTTCACTTGTGCGCGGTCATTTGTCAGCGCGTACATCGCATTCACCACCTGCATGCGGATCTGCGTGTACTTCTGCTCCAGTTGCAGCTCAGCCTGCCGGTACTCCATCAGCGAGCGCTCCTGCACTGACTGCGCATAGCGATCGCGAATCGGAATCGTCAGGTTGAACGTGAAGCCTTTGTCTGGAGCCGTGCTATTCACCAGGTCGGATAGCACGCCGCCGTAGGATCCGGGCACGACGCTTGTGTAGCCCGCCGCGAAGCAAGGTGTGCCAAAAAAATTGCAATTGGGATTGATAGGGCCGCCGGTTACGTTCGCACCGTAGTAAGCGTTGAAATCCAACGTCGGCAGTAGTGCATTGCGCGCGCCCTTCAGTGTGATTTCGTCGTTGCGCAGTGTCAGCACCGCCTGCTCCAGTTCCGGCCGCCATTGGAAGGCCTCTTGCACCAGCGCTTCCACCGGCTGGCCCTCTTCCTGCAGCGGCTCCAGGCCCACGCGGTCAGTTGGAATCACCGGTGCGGTCGAGAGTGCCGGATCGTTCAGGTTCCGCGCAATCGCCTGCTTGATGATCTGCTGCTGGTAGTTCAAGGAACTCTGCGCACTGATCAGCGCCTGCTGGTCCGCAGCCACGCTCGACTCCGCATTCACCACATCCAGCGGAGCCATCGTCCCGATCTGCAGCTGCTTCTTGTTGTCTGACAGCAGTTGCGTGCTCTGGTCCAGCGCGCGCTCCTTGGCCTGCACGTCTTCGTACGCCTGCACCAGGCCCCAGTAAATCGTCTCCACCTGGTTCACGGTGTAGAGAATCTGCTGCCGGAAAGACGAGTCCGCAATGCGCCGGTCGTTCAGTGCCTGGTACATGAAACGCTTGTTCACCCAGATGCCCGCACCCTGCAATAGGTGTTGCGTCACGGTAGCTTTAAAGAAAGAGGTGTAGTTCGGTAAATAAGAGGTGAGCGGGCTGCTGCTGGTAACGCGGGAGTTGTTCCACGTCAGCGCCAAGGCGGTTCCCGGAGAGAAGCCTTGGTTGAACGTGAAGCTATAAGAGTTCGTATTGGTGGCAGCCGCAGGACTGAAAATGCTGGTCTCCTGTGACCGGTTCCGATCCAGCTGGATCGTTCCAGTCACGGATGGATCCATGTTCTCCGGCGCCGGGCCCGCACCCGCCGTCGTCAACGTCAAGCCAGACACTCCCGAGCCCGCGCCGCCTGCGCCGCCCGCCGTTCCTCCCGGCCCGCCGCCGCCTGTCGCTGCCGCCGAAGACGATCCCGTCAGCGTGTTCGCCACAATCGCGGTGGGCACGCCCAAAGGCGCTTGGCCGGTCCTGGTGCGCAGAATGTCAGTGTCCGCGATGTCCAGGTCGTAACGTGCAATCGCAATGTCGTAGTTATTCTCAATTGCCAGGGCAATGGCGTCGGAAAGGCTCAGGTAGATTTTGCCGTCTTTCACCAGGTCATTCAGGCGCACGGAATTCACGAAGCTCGCCTTGTCGATCGTTGTCGGCCGGTACACATTGATCGGATTGCGCAGCCAGCTGCCGAACGGCTTCGAATAATCGCGGCCGGATGTATGCAACAGGTTCGGCTGCGTGACCGTTGGCGTCGGCGCCGGCGGCAGTTCCGACGCAGCTTTGTCCGGCCCGTTCGATCCGGCGCCATGTTGCTGCGCAAAACCGGACGGCAGTCCCGCAGTCAGAGTCAGCAACACAGCTGCGACTGCGCGTAGTTTTCCGCCACTATGTTCGTGCTTCTTTTCTTTCTGGCTTTGCCCTTCTTCGCTCTTACTGCTCTGCTGCTTCAACTCGTACACAGCCTTCCCGCAAAAACGCATGATACCTCTCCAGCAAAAATCGTTTGGGCACACGGAACGCCAATGTCAAGACGCCCAGCCGGCTGATCCGGATGCAAGTTTCGGTGTTCTCAATTCGATTATCTCTTCCAAATGAATCCGCGAGGTTCACAAATCGTTACGAAATCGGTACCCGGCGCGTTCCATCGGTCTCAGCTTCTATTGATTGCGTTGTCATCAACGTTACGCCCTCCACAAGACCAAACCGCCCACGCGCGGCTCACTCAACGACGACCGGCTCACCAACAATTGAATGAGGCCTCGCCGATACAAATGCTCGGCCGGACGTGGGCGCTTCGGGCTTCAGACCGCTTTGCCGTCGCTTAAAGAACTGGGACTCGGTCTCCATTGAGAGCCTCTTCGGCAGACCACATACTCACAATGGGTCAATTTAACTAACTGGTTAGTAAAATACGCCATATCGACCGCTTCTGGCAAACATTTCCCCAAGATCCTGCGGAAATCTGTCCCAGTCCAGGCAAACCAAGCGCATTCTTGCTGCGTCCTCCGCCGCTCTCAAGTACCCTTTTATGTGATGGATGCAATAGTCAACCCAACGCCTCAAACCTGGCGCCTCACCATCACGTACGATGGCACCGATTTCCAAGGTTGGCAGGTTCAGCCAGGCCAGACGACTATCCAGGGCGAGTTGCAGGCAGCTCTCGGCCGGGTCACCGGCGAGGCGCCACTGCCGCAGGGCTCAGGCCGCACCGACGCTGGAGTTCATGCTCTCGCGCAGGTCGCAAGCTTCCAGCTCTTGGCTCCCATCCCACCTGAGAATCTCCTCTATGCGCTCAACCGCACACTGCCCCCGTCAATCCGTGTCTCCGAAGCCAGAATCCCGCGAAGCGCAACATTTCATGCACGGCATTCCGCCATCGCCAAGACCTACGAGTACCGCGTCCTCCGCGGCTCCGATTGTTCGCCGTTCCTGGCACGCTACGTGTATTCCTGCCCCTGGAGCCTCGATATGGCAACGCTCCAGTCCGCTGCGCAAGCCTTCATCGGCGAACACGACTTTCTAAGCTTCGCCGCAAACGATCCGGACGCGACACGGCGTGGTTCAGATCTCGCACTCCCCGACTCCCAAAATCAGGAGAAAACCATCCGCACCATTTTTTCTTCGGCTTGGGAAGAGCGCTCAATCGACTCCGCCGATCTTCTTGTTTATCGCGTCCGTGGCAACGGCTTTCTCCATCACATGGTGCGTAATCTCGTCGGCACCATGATCGATGTCGGCCGCGGCTTTTTCCCGCTCGAAGAGATCCCCAGAATCCTCGCTGCGCGTTCGCGCTCCGCGGCAGGCCCCACCGCTCCCGCGCGCGGCTTGTTCCTGGTCTCGGTCGACTACCCTCCCGACGGAGACTAGCCCGCAGCTACTCTCGCCGCGCGAGATCGCCGAACCCGCGTTCCTGCTACTCTGAATTCATCCGTATGCCGCTCGTATCGCGCAACTCGGCCTTCACGCAGGTGACCACGCTCGCTGCGCAACGGCCGGTTCACACAGCGTTCGCCTGGTTGCACGGCAATCCTAAAACCATCATGGATTGGCAAACTGAGTTGGTCGCCATCCCGGCTCCGCTGCGCGGTGAGCAGGCGCGGGCTGAATGGTTTGCTGCTCACCTCCGCGAACTTAGCCTGCACCATGTCGAGATCGATGCCGCAGGCAATGTCATCGCCACAATTCCTGCCGCGAAATTGCCGCCTGAAAGCACCGGCCCAGTCATCCTTCTTTCCGCCCATCTCGACACCGTTTTCCCCGCCGGCATCCCCATCGATGTCACCTTTGACGGCGATCGTCTTTGCGCGCCGGGCGCGTGCGATAACGCCGCCGGCATCGCGGGTTTGCTCGCCGTCGTCCACGCCCTGCTTGGCGCCGCAATCGAATTGCCTGCGCCGCTTGTGATTCTCGGTAACGTCGGCGAAGAGGGTGAAGGCGATCTCCGCGGCGTGCGTTACATCTACGACCATAGCGCTCTCGCCAGCCGGATCGCGGCTCACATTGTTCTCGACGGTCCAGGCTCCGACGCTGTAGTAACGCAGGCCCTGGGCAGCCGCCGTTACCAGGTCACCGTCAACGGCCCCGGCGGCCACAGCTTCAGCGACGCCGGAACTCCCAATCCCATCGCCGCTCTCGCCGCGGCGCTCGCCTCGTTGGCTGAAACACCGTTGCCCGATGAGCCTCGCACTACGCTCAATCTCGGAACCATCTCTGGCGGCATCAGCGTCAACTCCATTCCTGAAAGCG
Organism: uncultured Acidobacteriaceae bacterium; assembly: GCA_963834565.1. Classification (GTDB taxonomy): domain Bacteria; phylum Acidobacteriota; class Terriglobia; order Terriglobales; family Acidobacteriaceae; genus Telmatobacter. Next base: position 900,772 of record CAWICF010000002.1, read on the forward strand.
CGCAGGCCTCCGTCGATTTCCGGTCCACCAGCCACGATCAGCTCGTCCGCCTCGAGGTTGCGTTGCATCGCGCCGTCGAAGATGCCGTCGAGCACTGGAACGCGAAGGCGCGTGCACAAAACGGACGATCCCGTGGACCGCTCAGCTTCTCCATTTCCAAAATTGGCGACCGTCCCGCCGCGAGGCTGCCTGAGGATTCCCCGCTCTTCGCCGCTCTTCACGCCGTTGATCGCCATCTCAACCTGCGCACCGACGTTCGCCTCGGCTCAACCGACGCCAATCTCCCACTCTCACTCGGAGTTCCGGCTCTTTCTATGGGCGCCGGCGGCGAAGGCGGTTCCGCGCATACGCTTCAAGAGTGGTATTCGCCAAAAGATCGCGAGATCGCTCTCAAGCGCATTCTCCTGCTCACTCTCGCCATGCTCGAGTGGGCCGCGGAACAATAGCGGGCAAAGAACTGCGTTACACTGCGCCCATGCGCTTCGAAGCCTGCTCCGCCATCTTTCTACTGTGTTCACTGAGATGTCTTGCGCAGACATCGGAGGCGCCTCTCAACCCTGACATCATCTACGTCAACGCCGTCATCTACACGGGCGAGGGGTTCAGCAACGATCAGCCCCGCACTGTGCAGGCAATGGCAATTGGCGGAGGCAAAGTCCTGGCAGTAGGCAGCAACCAGGAGATCTTGCGCCTGTCCGGAACCAAAACCCGCGTGCGCGATCTGAATACCGCTGAAACCGGCGTCTACGTCTTTCCCGGCTTCGACGACGCGCACGTGCATCTGGGTTTTGCCGGCCAGACCAAAATGAATGTCGATCTCACCGGCGTCAAATCGCTCGATGAGATGATGACGCAGGTCAAAGCTTTCGCGAGTAATTCGCCGCCGGGTCATTGGCTCACGGGCGGCAACTGGGACCATACTCTCTGGCCCGGCAAATCCCTGCCCACGCGCCAGGACCTGGACAAAGTGACTGCCGGCCATCCTGCATTTCTCTCGCGCATCGATGGGCACATCGCTGTCGCCAACACGGCTGCGCTTGAGGCGGCGGGCATCACCGCAAAGACAACTCCGCCTGAAGGCGGCGCCATCGACCTCGACAAAAACGGCGAACCTACTGGCATTCTGCGCGAATCCGCCCAGGAGCTGGTCGAAAAAGTCATCCCGCCACCCACTCCGGACGAGCGCCGTCGCGGCCTTGAGCTCGCCATCGCCGACGCGCTCTCCCACGGCGTCACCAGCGCGCAGGACTTCAGCGATTGGAACGATTTTCTCGTGTACGAGCAGATGGAAAAGGAGCACCAGCTCAATGTGCGCATCAGTGAGTGGATTCCCTTCAAGGAGTCACTCGACCTTGAGGAGAAGCAACGGGCTGAGCACCCTGCGAAGAATCCGATGTTGCACACCACCATGCTGAAGGGCTTCATGGACGGCTCGCTTGGATCGCGCACTGCGGCCCTCAAATCTCCCTATGCCGACGATCCCGGCAACACCGGCCTGCCGCAGTACACGCAGGAAGAGCTCAACATGATGGCGGCGTCGCGCGCTCAGGCCGGCTTTCAGTTGGGCTTTCATGCCATCGGCGACAAGGCGGTTTCGATGGCGCTTGACGCCATCACGCAGGCTGAAATGAGCGCGGCCCTTGCCTCGACGCCACGCAGCCTCATCAGTCCCTGCCGCACAGGCAGCCGAAACGAGGTATGGGACGAAAAGATCCCATGTCCCGATGCGCTGTGCGCATCCGCGGCAGACCCGATTAAGTGCCATGTCGAGTCGAAAGACGCCCGAAACCGCATCGAGCACGCACAGGTCGTCGACCCCGCCGACATTCCGCGCTTTCGCTCGCTCGGGGTGATCGCTTCGATGCAGCCCTGTCACCTCCTCACCGATATGAACTGGGCAGAAGCGCGGCTCGGCCCAAAGCGCGCCGCCTACTCCTATGCCTGGAAAGCTTTCCTCGACGCCGGCGTGCCGCTCGCCTTCGGCACCGACTATCCCGTCGAGCCGATTTCGCCGTTCCGCGGACTCTACGCCGCTGTCACGCGCATGAATGAGGCGGGAACAAGGACCTACTTCCCGCAAAACAGGATCACCCGCGGCCAGGCGCTCTACGCCTACACGCAAGGCTCCGCCTACGCCGAATTCTCCGAAAGAACCAAAGGCATGCTCGTCCCCGGCTACGACGCCGACTTCATCCTTGTCGATCGCGATCTGTTTACCGTCGCGCCTCCCGCACTGCTGCACACCAAGGTTCTCGAAACCTGGGTTGCCGGCCAGCAGGTCTTTGCGGCCAACATGCGGATCCAAACTTCCCACCAGTAAATGGCTTGTTTCCCGCGCTCGTGCGGCTCTTTTCCGCCCGGAAGCGTCTAACCGAAAGGTTGTATGCTCCGCTGCTTCCGTTCGCGGTGTGCCCGGGCTTCTGCGCACGCCGAAAGCACCTGCAGATCGCTATACTAAGAAGAGGCGTCCTTGATAATCCGCTATTTCTGACAGGCGCCCAATGAGGTCACTGAACTTTATGAAATCGCTCTTCGAACGGCTTCGCTCGCGCCGTCTCGCGTCGACGTTTGTGGTGCTTACCGTCGTCTCGGCCGCCATTCTGGCCGGATCGTTTGCCGCTCACGGCGTCCGCGGACAGGAACAGCAGAGCGACAGTGCGGACGCAACGCCGCTCAAGGTGGTCAACTCGCCAACTCCTCCAAACGATTTTGTGCGAATTGCAAAACTGGTTGGCCCCGCGGTGGTCAACATCAATACAGAAACTCTGCCCAAGCAGACGTCCAACCATAACGGGAACCGCAATCCCCACTTCCGGACACAGCCCAATCAGCAAAATCCCGGCGGCGGCGATGACGATCAGGACAACGGACAGCAGCCTCCTGACAACTTTCAGGACTTCTTCAATCGCTTCTTCGGCGGTCAGGTTCCAGGCGGACCCGGTGGCGATGATGGCGATAACGGCCAGGTGCAGGAGTCACTCGGTTCAGGCTTTATCGTCGATCCCAAAGGCTACATCATCACCAACGATCACGTGATTGACAAAGCCGACAAAATCTACGTCAAGCTCGCCAGCGATCCCGACACCGTCGACCAGGGCCGTCCGGCGCACGTCATCGGCTTCGACAAGGCCACCGATCTTGCCGTCATTAAGATCGATACCAACACTCCTCTGCCTACCGTCAAATTGGGCAACTCCGACATGGCAGCCGTTGGCGACTGGGTTGAAGCCATTGGCAGTCCGTTCACCCTTTCTCAAACTGTCACCGCCGGCATCATCTCCGCGAAGAACCGCACCATCGATCAGGGCGCGCCTGGACAGTTCCAGCACTTCATCCAGACTGACGCTGCCATCAATCCCGGCAACTCCGGCGGCCCGTTGCTCAACATGAACGGCGAAGTCATCGGCGTCAATACGGCTATCTACACGCAGTCGGCCGGCTATCAGGGTATTGGTTTCGCCATGCCGTCCAACACGGTTGTCGAGGTCTACAACGACCTCATCAGCCCCAGCCACAAGGTCACGCGCGGATCCATTGGCATCCAGTTCCGCGAGGGGCTTTCGAGCGCCGTCAATCGCGTCTATGGCTTCAAGAACGGCGTCCTTGTCCAGGAAGTTCAACCAAGCGGGCCTGCTGACAAGGCTGGTCTCAAGGCCGGCGACATCATCACTACCATCGACGGGCGCGCCATCAAGGACGGCGAAGACCTCGTCAATGAAATTGCCAGCCGTAAGCCCGGCTCAACCATTCGCCTCGGATTCGTTCGCGATGGCAAGCCCTCTGACACCACTGTCACCATCGGCGACCGCGATAAGGTCTTCGCCGACCTGGGCAATTCGCAGCCGGAGTCCAACCCCGAGAGCGGAGGCGGTGCCGGCGAAACTAAGCTCGGCCTCGTAGTCCACGATGCTCCGGCGTCCGTAACGTCGAAGCTTCACGTCTCCGGCGTGGTGGTCGATTCGGTCCGTACCGGCTCATTTGCCGACCTCAACGGAGTCGAGCCGGGCGTAGTCATTACGCACGTCAACCGCCAGCCTACCCCGACGAAAGACCAGTTCGATGCCGTGGTCAGCAAGCTCAAGCCGGGTGACGACGTTGTCTTCGAGGAGATGGACCCCAGGCATCCCGAGCAGGGCATCAACGTCGTTGGTGGCACGTTATAGCCCCTAAAATCAATGGCCGGTAACGCTAACCCGTTACCGGCGTATCATTTTCAATTTGAATCCTTTAGTAACGTCACTCGCGTTTTGTCCTTGCCCTGCGGGATCGATTTAGCTAGACTGCTACGAAGTAATCAGAACGCATCATAGTTTTTCAGGTGGTTTCAGGCATGTCGTCTTCTCATGCAAGATTGGCTCTTTTCATTTCCGCGGCCCTTATTGTGCCACCCCTCTTCGCTTCGCACGTCCATCGTTCTCCGACCAGCGGCCAATCGAACACCACCCACACTCTCAGCCACTCCCGGCACAGAACGACTCATAGCCGGGTTCGTGGCCAGCAGGCCATCGAGCCGGAGCGGGTCACTCAGATTCAGCAGGCCCTCATCCGCGAACACTATTTGACAGGTGAGACCAACGGCAAGTGGGACGCGACCACCCAGGCTGCAATGCAGAAGTATCAGGCCGACAACGGCTGGCAGACCAAGCTCATGCCCGACTCGCGTGCTATCAAGAAGCTTGGACTCGGCCCCGACTACTCCACCGCCATCAATGCTAAGGACGGCAACTTCACGGCTCCGCCCGCTACCAGCAGCATTCCCTCCACTCAGGTCGCGGGATTTGATTCAGCCTCCGGCGTTCACCAGTAAGCCGCTCGCATTTCTTCTAATTTTCCGGCTTATTCTCCATTAGAAATTCGTACCGCGCTCGTGTTGTGTCCGCGCTCGCCATTGAGTTGGCGTCCAGGTGCATCACTTCACTTGTTTTGTCGTATCGCGGCCACTCGGATAACTCCGCCCCATTCGGATCGCCTGTCTTCGCAAAGTTTGTCCAATACGTCATGATCTCCTCGCTCAGCTTGCGATCTTCCGGCCGCCACACTGCTTCCGGTCGCGTATCCAGAGTCCCAAACACATACTCGATGTCGTCGGAGTGGAACGCGTAGGATCCGGGATGAAACTTGCTGGGCGGCGCCGGCAGCTCAAAGTGGTAGCGATACACCGCCGCATCGCCTGTCTTCACCTGTGCCTCGATCCACTTCCACGTGCCGAACGCAATAAACGTATCGCCGTTATAGTCAATCGCCGATCGCTCCGCCTGCTCGTCCGATTCCTCCGGATAAAGCTTGAGAAACTCCTGCGCCTGATCGCCGAATAGCTTCGCCGCATTCTCCTTCCAGGCTTCGGCAGTCATCGGCTCATTCAGCGGCCCGCCTTCATCGCGATTCCATCCCGCCAGCAGCGGCACGTGCGCCTGCTCGCCCGCCGCATACGAGTCCGCCACCGGTTCCGTCAGCACTGTTCCGTCAACAACCGCCGAGAAGTTTGGCGCTCCCTTGGCCGTTGCGGCCGCCAGGATCGTCGCCGCCGGCAACGCCCGCAATTCCGCAAGCGAGACCACACCCAGCGTCTTTACCCAGTCCTGGTTCTTCTCTTCACGGTCTGCCAGCGTCGGCCGATCGGGAGCTCCTACGCCCATCGCTCCGCCGCTCTCACCGATCACCTTTGCGAACAGTCCCTGCGCCATGGGCGAAGCCATCAGCGTGCTCACGGCAAACGACCCAGCGCTCTCGCCAAAGATCGTTACATTCCCCGGGTCTCCGCCAAATTGCGTGATGTTTTGCTGCACCCACCGCAGCGCAGCAATCATATCCATCAACCCGTAATTCCCCGTCGATCCTCCCGCCTCGCGCGCCAGATCCGTCGTCGCAAGAAATCCAAAAACCCCAAGCCGGTAGTTGATCGTCACCAGCACCACGCCCTTCGTCGGCAGAAAATCCCCGTCGTGACGGGGCTCTGATGCCGACCCGCCCTGATAGCCGCCACCGTGAATCCAAAACATCACCGGCAATTTGCTCTTCGACTTCGCTCCGGCTTGAGAGAACACATTCAAATAAAGACAATCCTCGCTGGGACCCGCGTCCTGGAAAACCATATCTGGAAAAACATTGCCCTGCATACAGCGTGCGCCATACTTCGTCGCATCGCGCACGCCCTTCCACTGAGCGGCCGGCTGTGGAGCCTTCCAGCGCAGCTCGCCCACCGGTGGCGCGGCATAGGGAATCCCCAGAAAGGCCCGCACCTTGCCCTCATTTATCAGCTTGCCATGCGATTTGCCTTGTTGCGTTTTGATGGTGAGAGGATCGGCCAAAGCAAACGAAGAAACCGAAAGCAAGATTCCCAATAACCCCAGTGCGCTTCCGCGAACTACCCTTTGTCGCATGAAAATCTCCCTCGCGCGCCACCATACCAGTGCGGCTCCAGCCCTGCGCGTGCGCTCAAACACCGCACACGAAACGGCTCTCTGCAGCGAGCCAGCATTGCATGCAGACCGTTACCGCTGCAGGCCCCCAATTCCAAATCGACTTAGAAACTCGTACCGCGGCCGCGTCGTGTCCGGATTTGCCGCTGAGTCAGCGTCCAGGTGCATCACCTCGGCTGTTTTGTCGAATCGCGGCCATTCCGGTAAACCCGCCCCGTTCGGATCTCCCGTCTTCGCGAAATTAGTCCAGTACTCGATCATCTCTTCGCTCAACTTCCGATCCTCCGGCCGCCACACCGATCCGTGCCGCGTATCGAGCGTGCCAAACACATATTCCAGATCGTCTGAGTGAAACGCGTACTTGCCTTCAGGATGCATATCGCTCGTCGGTGCGCCTAGCTCAAAGTGATAGCGATACACCGGCGCATCCCCCGTCTTCACCTGAGCTTCGACCCACTGCCACGTTCCAAATGCGATAAATGCGTCGCTTGTAAACGCATCAGCCGATCGCACAGCCTCTTCATCGCTCTTTCCTGGTAACGTCGCCAAAAACTCCTCGGCGTGCGCCCCATAATGTTCAGTCGCAAATTCCTTCCATTTCTCCGCAGTCATTCCCTTGGATAAAATGCCGGCTCGCTCGTCGCGATTCCATCCTGCCAGTAGCGGCACATGCGCTTGTTTGCCTGCCGCATAAATTTCCGCAACGCTCTCAGGCAGGAACCGCCCGTCCACCACTGGCGTGAATCCCACGATGCCTTTCTTCTTCGCATCGTCCAACAGCTTTTCCATCGGCATCGCGCGCAGCTCTGCCAGGCTCCTAACGCCCAGCGACTCCACCCACGCCTGGTCCCGTTTCGCCCGCTCCGCGAGAGGGTCCGTAGGCAGCACCGCACCGAATGCCGCACCGCTCTCGCCGATCGTCTTCGCAAACAATCCCTGCGCCTCCGGAACCGCCATCAGCGTGCTCACAGCAAACGATCCTGCGCTTTCGCCGAAAATCGTTACATTGTTCGGATCGCCGCCGAACTGCGCAATGTTCTGCCTTACCCACCGCAGCCCGGCCACCATGTCCATCAATCCGTAATTCCCCGCCGAGCCGCCGCCCTCGCGCTCCAGGTCTTCACTCGCCAGAAATCCAAAAACTCCCATCCGGTAGTCGATCGTTACCAGCACTACGCCATGCAACGGCAGCGCCGAGTTCGTATAGCGCGGCTCCGAGCCTGCTCCGGCTGCGTAGCCGCCCCCATGAATCCAGAACATCACCGGCAACCGGCTCGCGCCGTTCGCCGTGGCAGGCGAGTAGACATTCAGGTGCAGGCAATCTTCGCTCGGCCCGGAGTCGAGAAAAATGTAATCGGCCCAGATCGGCCACTGCGGACAGCGCGCAGCAAACGTCGAAGCATCGCGCATCCCGCTCCACTTTGCCGGTGGTTGCGGAGCTTTCCAGCGCAGCTTACCCACCGGCGGCTCGGCATACGGAATCCCGAGAAACGCTCGCACTTTGCCTTCATTGATCAGCTTGCCGTGCACGTTGCCCTGTGCGGTCTTCACCACAAACGGATCGGCGTGCCCGGCCGCAACAATTCCCAGCGTTGTCGCCACAATCAGCAATGTGCAGATCATTCGTGCTTTCGATTGCATCGAAGAGTCCTCGCGCAACACAATAACAGGGCCAGCGCCTCATTCGCGCGGCCCCTCCCGATTACATCAACTCTGTGGATTGGATTCGATTCCGTGCAGGCCTAAACGACTTCCGGACCCAGGAGGTCCGCCATTGTTTCGCGCCTGCGAATCAGCCGCGCTTTCCCAGTCTCGACCAGCACCTCCGCCGCCCGCGGCCGCGTGTTGTAGTTCGAGCTCTGCGCCATTCCGTACGCGCCTGCATCCAGCAGCGCAACCAGGTCGCCCGGTTCAACCGGGGCCAGCTTCCGGTCGCGTGCAAAAAAGTCTCCCGACTCGCACACCGGCCCGACCACGTCCACCACCCGCGCCTTCCCTGCTCTCCGCCGCACCGGAACTATCTCATGGTGCGCCTGGTAAAGCGCGGGACGAATGAGGTCGTTCATCGCCGCATCGGTAATCACAAACGTCTTCTTCCCTTGTTTCTTCACATACAGCACGCGCGCCACCAGCGCGCCCGCCTGCGCCACGATGAACCGCCCCGGCTCGATCAGCAGCGTGCCGTCGAATCCCTTCAACGCGCTGTTCAACGCCTCTGCATACTCCTTCGCCTTCGCCGTCGCATCGAAGGCACTACTGTGATAATCAATGCCCAATCCGCCGCCCGCATCGATTGATCTCAGCTCGATCCCCTCGCTCCGCAACTGCAAAACCATCTTGCTCACGCGCCGAATCGCCGCTCCGAATGGCTCTGCCGAGCGAATCTGCGAGCCGATGTGCACACTCACGCCGTGCGCCTCGAGCCAGCGATTGCCTGATGCGCTTTTGTAGAGCGCCGGCGCGCGCCGGATGTCGATCCCGAACTTATGATCGCGCAGTCCAGTCGAGATGTAGGGATGCGTGTCTGCGAAAACATCCGGATTGACGCGCAGCGAGAACCGCGCCCGGATTTTCAACTTACGCGCACGCTCCGCGAGCAACGCAAGCTCCGCCTCACTCTCCACGTTGAATGCGAGAATCCCCGTTCTAAGCGCGAGGTCGATCTCTTCTGAAGTCTTGCCCACACCCGAGAACACAACGCGGGTTACAGCATCCGGCGCTGCCGCCAGCACGCGCTGCAACTCGCCGCCTGAGACGATGTCGAATCCGGCCCCTTCTTCTGCCAGCAGCTTCAGAATTGCCAGCGCCGAGTTCGCCTTCACCGCATAACAGACCAGATGTTCCCGCCCTGCCAGCGCATTCTGAAACAGCCGCAGCCTCTCCACAATTTGGTCGGCCGAATAAACGTAAAGAGGCGTGTCGAATCGCCGGGCCAAAGTCTCCAGCGACACCCCGCCGCAGTTCATCGGTCCGCCGTCTTGCGGATAGGTAAACGGGCGCGAGATGGTCCGTTCCAACACAGATCAACTCCAAAACCGGGGAAACACCTCTTGAGCGTACAACATAGCGGCGGCCTTCATCCCACTGAACCCAGGGCCTCGCACCTCGAGCTTTTGCCGGCCGCCGAACCCGCGCCTCCCGCGCAGTTTATCGGTCATAGCAAACCTTTTACCGTGCCGTTACAATACTTAAGTGAACGATTTGCCCCAGGTTGATGTCGTTGGCGTGGGCCTCAACGCCACTGACACCTTGATCTCCCTCAGCAGCTTCCCAGAGCGCGGCTCCAAGGTGGAATATAACCATCGCGCCGTCCAGCCGGGTGGCCAGGTTGCCAGCACCATCGTCGCCTGTCAAACATGGGGGCTTCGCACCCGCTATGTCGGCAAGTTCGGCGAGGACTCCGCCGCTAAACTTCATCGCGATGCTTTCTCGCGCGTCGGCGCTGAAGTGCAGCTCGTCACTGTTCCCGGCGCGGCCAGCCTGCACAATGTCATTCTCGTCGACGACGACGGAGACCGCACCGTCATCTGTCAGCGCAATGAACGCATGGTTTTGCATCCCGAGGAGCTGCGCCGCGAGTGGATCGTCACCGCGCGCGCATTGCATGTCGACGGTCACGACACCGCTGCAGCCACGCTCGCTGCAAGCTGGGCTCGCGAAGCCGGCATTCCCGTCACTGCCGATCTCGATGACTTATATCCAGGCGTTGACGACCTGATGGCAAACATCGACTACCTGCTCGTGAACTGCGACTTCAGCTGCCGTCTGATGAAAGATGACAACCTCGAGCGCTCGCTGCGCAAAATGCAGTCGCGCTACGGTTGCCGGCTCACGGCCGCCACACTCGGCGAAGACGGCGTGCTCGCCTGGGACGGCAGGCAGTTGTTGCACAGCGCAGCCTATCGCGTCCCCGTAGTCGACACCACGGGCGCAGGCGATATCTTCCGCGCAGGTTTTCTCTATGGAATGATGCGGGACTGGCCGCTCGAGCGGCAACTCGATTTCTCGTGCGCCGCAGCCGCCATGAACTGCATGGGCAAAGGTGCCCGGGGAGGGATTCGGCCGGTTCCCGAAATCGAGAATCTGATGGCTACGGTTTCCCGCTACGAAAGCAAATACGGCGTCACTGCTGGACAATAGGTGCTTGGTCGAATTGAGGTTACCAGCTTAGTGCGCCAGCCGGAATAGGAACAGCGTCCGAAGCCTCCTCGTGCTTTGTCTTCTGACACGCTTTCACTCAGCAACCTGGCTGTTAACTACAAAGATTCCCAGCAGCCTTTTTGGACTTGAGTGCGTCCAAACGTTCGACAGAAGTCTCGGAGGGGCTGTGCAGCACGAACGAAACAGAAAGAGTTTTCTAAGGTTTACGTGCTCGGCCATCCCTCGTCGATCGTGAAATACCGGGACGCACAGAGGCAAAAACCAACTTGAATCTGTCCGCAAATCGGGCTCCGAAGAGTGAATTCCTGGGGATTGAATTCCCTGAAAGTTGCAGTCCTGTTGCCCGGAAACTGGTTCAGCCGTTTAGCTTTATCGTGTAAACTATCGCCAAGTTAGACCGAAAGCGTCGCAAGCTGACGCAACTTTTGTCCACACGCGGGGTAACACTGGCATAGCTGCCATCCAAGCGCGTGGGGCAGGAGTTTGCGCAATAAAGGCGCGAAATTGATTTGCAGACGAAGCTAGGTTTACACCCGCTTGCCTTGTTTTCCTCAGTCGCAGCTATTCGCCCGCATGGCGAGTTCGAAACTGGCAATAGCTCGATGAATTTTAAGGAGATGCAGTATGCGCTTCAAACTGTTAGTATCCCCCATCCTAACGGTGAGTTTGCTTTTTGCAGCACTTCCCGCGTTTTCGCAGACAGTCGCACCCTATCAAGCAAAAGGCACTATTCCGATTGTTCTCGGCTTCGGCCCCTCAGGCTACAATCCTGACTGGGGTCACGGCATCATGTACGGCGGCTCAGTTTGGGCCGACTGGTACCCGAAGAATCTGCCCCGTTCGCTTGACGGCCTCGGAGTTGAAATTGAGGCGCGCGACATCAGTCTTAATCGTCATCCTGAGCCGAACCAGCCTCCTCGTTCCGGGCAAGCCAACACCAAGGAAGACACAGTGGGCGGCGGGTTCATTTATGCCTGGCGCTACTTTCACAATTTCCATCCCTATGTGAAGGGAATCGTCTCCGAGGGCAGCGTCGACTTTATTACGAACAGCCCGACCTACTCGCATGACACCCGAATGGTTCTGGCTGCGGGCGGCGGTCTTGAATATCACGTGTATCGGCCGCTCTGGGCACGCGTCGACTACGAATACCAGAGTTGGGGCAAACTCTTCGGCGACAACGACGTCCTCACTCCGGAGGGCTTCACGATCGGCTTCTCCTACGACTTTTCCCACCCGCTTCCCTAATCAGCCTTCTCACTCAATCAGCGGACCTTCGGCCCGCTGATTGCACCTCGGCACATTTGTCAGCGCATGGCTATTTCAGCCGCGCCAGAGGATGCTAGTCTAACCAAAAGATGAAGCAACTCGGCATTCTGACTCTTTCCCTCGCTGTTTCCTTAGCTGCGTTTCCTTCGCCGCTATGCGGTGCTCAATCTGCTGAATCTCCCAGCGCAACCTCTTCCACTCCACCGGCAAAACAACTTCCCACTGACCTCTCAGGCGCCTCCTACAAGTCCAAGCCCATCCCTCAGGTGGAAGGGATCACTCCGTTCCCCGCTAACGCCCCCGATTCCGAAAAAACTGACCCGCTCGAATTCGTTGCTGCGGATCGAATGTCTGCAACAGATCAATCTCTGGCTACAGCTGCCAATTCAAGAATTCGAAATGAAGCGACGCTGGGAGGTATGGAGCTTTCCGTTGGTAAATGGAGTTACCAGCAGCTCGTTTGCAAAGCGCTTCCCGACCATGTGTTTCTGATTTTCAAAGGAGACAACGGCCCGGGCGATATGAGCCTCTTCTCCGCCGCCATTCCACGCAGCAGCGCCGGACGCGTCCGCGTCATTCCCGTTGAACGAAGAGGATACTCGCTGTTTTCCCCGGCGCCGGTGAATGCCCTCACCATCTCGGCCTTCAATCGCATCCGCGCCGATGAGCCGGCAAACAAATCGGCCGATTGGCTCGCAACCGCCCTCTGTTACGCGGCGCTCGCAGGAGCGCGTCCCGCACTTACTTCGGCGCCTAAAGACTCCGCTGGCGCGAACTTCCCTCTTGTCTTTCCGCCTACATTAGAAATTGGCGCCTTCGGAGACTCAACAGTGCGATTCGTCGATCTCGCTTCTGCGCATGCGCCTTCGGAGTGGGCGCTAACGTTCAGTTCGAAAGGCGAACTCCTCAAAGTGGACCATTTCGCCACGCCCAACTTCGCTGTCACTCCGGTCCCGCAAAAATAGAACAGCGAAATTGCGACCGAAGGGGCCGAGGTCTCAGCTGTTCTGCAATTAAAAGCTGACCTTGCGCCCTGGGTACCACGTCAACTGAATATTCGTTGTAGTTACAGTTTGCTCGCCCGGCAGATAGAGCGGTGCCTTGTAGTGCTCCACCGCGAAGTTGCCATTGATCTCGAGGTCCTGCTTAATCCGTTTCACAACCTGAAAGTTGAAGTCATTCAAGGTCGTCCCGCCAGGAATAAAATCTCTCGCGGCCTTCTGACGCCGATACCCCGCCTGAATCCACTCGTTTCCACTCAGGTGATACGTCACCCACGCCTGCCCGCCCTTGTCCTCGCGTCCAATCCAGTCGCCGAAGAGTTGGCCCTGGTTTGTGTAGCCTTGTTTTTCAACGCCCTCGTAATACATGAAAATGCCACTATTGCTTCGCGACGTCGGCGGATCTGTCGAGATTCCCTCGACACGCATATCCAGCTTTGCAACGCCGGGCACTTTCGAAAGATAAACACCCGGCCGGTACGCTGCACGCCTCGGCGCACTGACCGGCGAGACATCGTCGTGCGCCTCGGAATCGCAGTAAAGTGTCAGCCACTTTTGCATGTACGGCAAGCGCCACGTAAAGTCGAATGCTCCGAATCTTGCCCCCGGATCAGCCCGACCGTTTTTCTCAGTCGCCGTTACGTTTTGCAGGCTGAAGAAGCTCTTGAGAAAGTTGTGCAGGGTAACTGGCGAATGCCCTTCGCCGCCCCACAGAACCGTTCGTTCAAATCCAAATTCCAGATCCTTGTAAGGCTTGAAGCTCACTTTCTCCACGTGCACCCATGGGTCGCCCGGGTTATCGACATTCATTACATTTGGCGATGGATTCAACTCGTACTGTGGGTTAGGAATGTAGGTATGCCCGCGCAGCGCACCCAAAATGAATTCATAGCGAAACGGTCCCGTCAGGTATGACAGCAGCGGCACATACAGAGGCTCGATACGATTGATCGCGAAGGAATAAAAGTTCTGCGCATTATTTGAGAATGCCATTGCGGAGCCTTGCCCCGGCCCCATCCACTCATCCTGCTTCCCGAACGAGAAAACATGATTCAAATACTGGTATGACACATAGGCTTCGAGAAATCGTCCGTTTGTTGCAGTCGGAATCGGCCCTTGCGGAATCGTCGGCTGGCTGTATGGCGTTGTTGTAGGTCCGTAGGGGTAGGTGGGCGAAGTTACGTAATAATTAATCACATCGTCGAGCGAAAGCGTCTCTGCAACCGCACTCGAGTATCCAGTTGCCGACGGCGCCCCCTGAAACTCTCCGCGCAAATAAAGTGCGAATCGTCCCGCCGTCGCATAACCGCTGGCTCCGGAGTAGTTATTGAAGCCATTCTCGTATGGCCTTCCGTAATCGTTCACAATCGTCGAGCCGATGTGGTAGCTGTCCTCCAGCGGTGTTCCGCTTATTCCTCGCGCCACGGTATAAACCGACTCGACATGCGCCGCGCCTTCATGCGCACCACATGGGCCCTCCATATCGTAGTGGAGTTCGCGGTTCACTGCATCGAAGATCTGTCGAGCCTCATTCGCACCTGGGTCACCCGCGGCTTCTCCATCCTCGATTTCATCTCCCGATTCTTCCAACATGTGCATGATGCTTGCCCTTGTCCACGGACGCAGTCCCAGGTACAACGTATTCACATAGCCGAGCGAATAAAGACGCATCATCGCTGGATAAACCCAGCTGTCCACCGGAATGTACGGGGAGCCGAGTGTTGCAGGATTACATTCTGGCGCGGGCACACCTGCGCTGCTCCCAGTCTGAGATCCATCACTCGAGGCCGCCTGCTGCTCCGCCGGCAGGCAACTGCCGCACGCCAGCAAGCATCCAAAAAAGAGAACCGCACGTGGCGCAGACTGTGCTGCGGACCATCGTCTGTCAAACGTCATTATTCCTCGCTTTTCATTCGACGTGCACTGATGGATTTCGTGGTGCATCGCTCCGTGGGCCTCGCAACTCGGAAATGATCCAATCGAGGTGCCAACTTAGATCGCTCTTCGTTCTAGTTACTATTCGATGCAAGCTGAGGCTGTTTTGCGTGCCCTCAAAATCCTCTTCGTATAAAGGCGCCCGGCGTGAATTGCATATACTGTCACTCGACACAGATTCGCTTGTCTCGATTGCGTATTCCTGATCTACTCAGACTGCTGTTGCTGAAGATTCCCGTGCGCTGCCGGTCTTGCCAGGAACGCGTCTATACAAACATTTTTGCGGCTTTGCTGATGGCGATAGCGCCCAAACCACGTGCGAAGCGACCGCACCTCCGCAAGAGCGAGACAATAGTCAGCGACGATTCTGCCGCTGCCTGACGCCCAGTTCGGCGCTCTCATTTACAGCTTGTCAATGGTCGTGTGCCGGGTGCTTGGTGCGCGTCTTCACTTTCACAGCCGGCACTCCGCTATAGACTGTCCACGGCTCAAGGTCGTTGGCGGCCACAGAACCAAGCCCGAGTACTGCGCCCGCGCCAACGTTTACGCCCGGCGAAACGGATGCGCGTGCGCAAATCCAGGAGTAAGCGCCCAGCCGCATGCTGTACGAAATCATTGGGAATTCTGGGGCGTTGTAGTCGTGGGTTGCGCCGCACACATACGCCTGTTGCGAAACGATGCAATGCGACTCAAGATAAACCGGCGATGGATTGTAGATCTCAGCCTGATCGGCTAGTGTGCAGCAATCCTCACAGATCAAGTTCCAGGGCGCCCACACTTTTCCGCTCGGGTAGAAGTGGCATCCCGGCCCCATTTTCGCGCCGAACAATCGCAGCAGCATGGCACGCCATGCATGCATTGGCCGCGGAGTCGTTCGGTAGAAAAGCAAAAAGACAAGCTGCCACGTGAATCGCGCCATCCGGTGTGCCAGGCTGAACGACGCCCGATGATACGGGTTGTCGCCGCCGCCCGAAACAATATTGTGTACAGCACGCTCGTTTTGGCGAACAGGTGAGCTCATCTTCTGTTTAGTTCATTCCGTCAGTTGGTCTTCCCGATAACGACAAATACAGTTGGAATTTACAATGCCTTGGTTCGATCGACCTAAGCTCGACGCTCTGCTACATGGTCGACATACCAGCGATACGCTTCCTTCATTCCTTCCTCAAAGTCCGTCGTCGCCTTCCACCCCAAAGCGCTCAGCCGACTTATGTCCATCACCTTGCGTGGCATGCCGTCAGGCTTCGACCGGTCGAACGTGAATGTTCCATTCCACGCGGCAACTTCGGCGATAGTCTCCGCGAGCTCGAGAATCGTCATGTCTTGCCCGGTCCCGACGTTCAAAAACATCTCGCCTGAATAATTCTTCATCACAAATACGCACGCATCCGCCAGGTCTTCAGCAAACAGGAACTCGCGTCGCGGGGTCCCGCTTCCCCACAGTTCCACGCTCGTTTTGTTCGCGATCTTCGCCGCATGGATCTTCATGATCAGCGCCGCCACCACATGACCACCTTCGGCGTCATACCTGTCACCCAGCCCATAGAGATTCGTCGGCATCACTGAAACAAAATCGCAGCCATATTGCCGGCGAAAAGCCTGGCATAATTTGATTCCTGCAATCTTGGCAATCGCGTACCACTCATTCGTGGGCTCCAACGGGCCTGTCAGCAGCGCCTCTTCCTTCATTGGCTGAGCTGCGCGCCGCGGAAAGATGCACGACGACCCGAGAAATAGCAGCTTCTTCACGCCGGCGTCGCGAGCCGCCCCGATCACATTTGTCTCAATCAGCAGATTCTCGTACAAGAAATCAGCTGGCCGCGTAGAATTCGCCAGGATGCCGCCTACCGTCGCCGCCGCGAGAAAAACTGCATCTATTTTCCCGGCATTCATCCACGCATGAACGTCCTTCTGGTTGAGCAGATCAAGCTCGCCGCGCGTCGCCGTCACGATCTCGCATCTTTCGCCTTCCAGCCGCCGCGCGATCGCCGATCCTGCCATCCCGCGATGCCCGGCCACCCAAATGCGCTTGCCCGTCAGCTCAAAGCTACTCATGCAGGCTCTCTCTCACCTGCGATTCATTGGCAATCACCTTCAGGTCCGAGCTCACCATTTCCGCGACCAGCTCCGGGAATGTCACCTTATGCTTCCAGCCCAGCTCACGATGCGCCTTCGAAGGGTCGCCCAAAAGCAGATCGACCTCCGTCGGGCGGAAGTAACGGCTGTCGATTTTCACCAGCGTCTCTCCGCTCGCACCATCGACCCCGGTTTCGTCCACTCCCTTGCCCCGCCATTCGATCTTCCGCCCGATATGCGAAAACGCCAGTTCCACAAACTCACGCACGCTGTGAGTCTCACCCGTTGCCAGCACAAAATCCCCCGGATCAGGCTGCTGCACGATCCGCCACATTCCTTCCACATAGTCACGCGCGTGACCCCAGTCGCGCTTGGAGTCCAGATTGCCGATAAATAATGTCTTCTGCACACTCAGATGGATCGCCGCCACAGCACGCGTGATCTTGCGCGTAACAAACGTCTCGCCGCGAATCGGGCTCTCGTGGTTGAACAGGATTCCGTTTGACGCGTGCATCCCATACGCTTCGCGATAGTTCAATGTAATCCAGTAGGCATACAGCTTCGCTACCCCGTACGGGCTGCGCGGATAAAACGGAGTCGTCTCCTTCTGTGGCGTCTCCTGCGCCTTTCCGTATAGCTCCGAGGTCGACGCCTGGTAAAACCGGGTCTTTTCCATTAGCCCAAGGATTCGGATGGCTTCCAGGATTCGTAGAGCACCCGTCGCATCCGCGTTCGCGGTGTACTCCGGCGTCTCAAAACTCACCTGAACATGGCTCTGCGCCGCAAGATTGTAGATCTCATCCGGCTGCACCGCCTGAATGATCCGGATCAGATTCGTCGAATCCGTCATATCTCCGTAGTGAATCTGGAAATGCGCACCCGGAATATGCGGATCCTGGTAAATGTGATCGATTCGCGCTGAATTAAACGACGACGAGCGCCGCTTGATTCCGTGCACAACGTATCCCTTGCTCAGCAATAGTTCCGCTAAGTAAGCTCCGTCCTGTCCAGTAACTCCAGTAATAAGCGCTACTTTTGCCATTGAGACTTCCTAAGTTCCATCACATCCACCTTCATTGAGTCACCGGATCATCTACACAGACACTTCGGCGCGCCCCACCCACGACTCATGAATCTCTTCGAAGATCTTCGCCAGGGAGCGCGTAATTCCCCAATTCGGATAGTGGGACTTCATCTTCCTCAGGTCACTGATGTAACAGATGTGATCGCCCGCCCGATTCTGGTCGACGTATTCGTAGACCATCTTCTTCCCCGAAAGGTCGCTGATTGAGGTGAACGCTTCAAGAATTGAGCAGCTATTGTCGCGCCCGCCGCCTATGTTGTATACCTCGCCGGCTCGCGGGGCCGCAATGAACTCCGCAATAAAGCGCGCTACGTCGTAGGAATGGATGTTATCGCGTACTTGTTTCCCTTTGTACCCATACACGTTGTACTTAGTGCCGGTCACATTGCACTTGATCAGGTAACTCAAAAACCCGTGCAGCTCCACCCCGGAATGGCTCGGCCCTGTAAGGCAGCCGCCGCGCAGTGCACAGGTTGGCATTCCGAAGTAGCGGCCATACTCCTGCACCATCACGTCCGACGCAACCTTCGACGCTCCAAAAATCGAGTGCTTCGACTGATCGATGCGGAAAGTCTCCGGTATGCCATTCCAGTAGCCTTCATCTGCATATTCCCAGCGGGTGTCCAGTTCTTTCAAGGCCAGTTCGTTCGGCGCATCGCCGTAGACCTTGTTCGTCGACATCGACGCAAAAGGAGACTCCGGTACTGCCCGGCGTGCCGCTTCCAGCAAATTCAGCGTCCCTACCGCATTCGTGTCAAAGTCATCAAATGGAATCGATGCGGCCAGGTCGTGACTGGGCTGCGCCGCGGTATGAACGATTGCATCCGGTTTCACTTCCCGCAAAAGTTCCAGAACTCCCTGCCGATTGCGAATATCTAACTCATGATGAACGAATCCTTTAATTGCTCCTTCAAGTCGATGCTGATTCCAGCGTGTATCTCCTTTGGGGCCGAAAAACACGGCGCGCTGGTTATTATCGATCCCGTGAACCTGCCAGCCCTCGCCGGCAAAGTGGAGACACACCTCCGACCCAATCAGGCCCGACGAACCAGTAACGAGAACTTTCTTCACCTATATCTCCTCAAATTGCGCAAGAGAGTCATTCGTCGCATGGGCGCCAGACTTCTTTCCAGATCGGCGGAGTCACGTTGAGCGCAACCGGCAATTGCGCTGATTCTTCAGTCCACGGCCAGCCGCCTCTGTCGACTGGCGCCCTCGGCAACATCGCAAGAGTTGGACTCCTTATTTCTCTCTGCCTCAAAATTCAATTTCGTGGTGATGCAATCATTAAGGATATAGTCCTTTTCTCTGGATATTCTCACCCATCCACGGGCATCCCGTTCGCCACCAACCAATCATTGCAATCGGAAAGCACCTCATACCCACTGGAACAGCGCTCTCTCTTGCACCGTCCAATTCCCTTATTCCCGTAGGGTAATCGTCCAGGTTTCCCCGGGATTGCACAGGGAACAGACGTTTATTGTGGCTTCCTGAAGTGGATCAACGGATCACGCTGGCAAACTTCAATATCTGCCTCGACGATTTCGAATCCGACGCGAGTTAGAGCCTCGCAGGCTCGTTCAACGCCCCAGTGATACCAGCCAAAATTGCCTTCAGCAGTCCATAAGTTCTTGTCCCTGGATTTCGATACCGGCTCAAGGTCCATCTTTTCCCGAAAGAATTGCCAGGCAAATAAATAGCCGAGCTTTGCCGGAATCCAAATCCGTCTCTTCTGCTCGACAAGGAAGCGGCCGATAGAGAGATGTCCGGCGTCTGCGCGACACTTTTCGTATTTGTCGAAGTCGGCAATCATGAGGAAGCCCCGGCTACCGCGCTTCATCTTTCGGAAAATTGACAAAAGGTAATCTTCACACATCTCCGGCTTCAGATGGCAAAACACGCCAAAGGAAAAAAAGAAGTCAATTGAATCGTCTGGGACCGGAGTAAGGAGGAGGTCGTTAACGACGATGTATTCTGCGCGCGCATCGCGCCCAACATAGTCCCAGAAGTGTGTGTGCTCTGGCTCAGCTACGTCCACGGCATAGAGCTTGCGGCAATTGCGATGAAGGAACGTCTTAGACCACGCGCCCCTGCCCGGACCGATCTCGAGCACGACTGTGTTCGAAGTAATGTATGGGCGAATACACGCCGAATACACAGTATAAAGAATGCTGTTATAGCCGTAGATTCCGTATGTGGATGGCGTCATTGGATCGAGGGGAACGCCTTCAAAATAGCCCCCTTGGAACGCTCGCTTAAATCCCTGAAGAAATTCCAACGTGTTGTCCTCCGCTCTATTATTTTTCTCAACCCCGCCGATAGAAACGGCCAATAAGGGCAGCAACGAAACACGCGATTCGTTTCGCGCCGAGTCCCAACGACGAATACGCCCGAATCGGCGACGAAACCTGCGTGAGAAAACACTTCATCGCATTCGATGGGGGATTCCCGGCGAGCGCCCGCAGCAAAAACGATCCCCGCCACGGCTTTTGCCCCACGGTGTGATACATCTTCACATCGCCCGGCACGAATCCCATTCCCTGCGGCCCAAGCGTCGAGAGCGGAAACTCCGAGTACATCGCGGCAACGTTCAGCGCATCCTGGTCGCTCGCATGAAACGGCATCTCGCGATTTCCCGGCATGAATGAACTTAAATCACAACCCGACTCCGCCGCGCGCTCGATGAGCCTTCGCCACATTTCCAAGAATCCCGCATGAGCCGCTGCAACCCCTACCAGTCCGCCGTTGAAGTAATGGTTCAGCGCACGCGGATTGCTGAATCCGATTGACGACGCAATCTCGGCCCACTCGTGCCGCAGCGGCGAGTCTGCCGGAAGATTGTTGTCCACAATTTCCTGGCACAATGCAATGCCGTAGCGTTGCCAGTTGTCAAAAAACGCCCAACGCGCACGAAGAAAAATGTCCGGATCGAAGTACCAGAGATATTCGCAGCCGCACGCCGGGCCGGCAAGCAGATCGAGCATGAATTTCGGCTTGTAGTTGGTCAGGTGAATCTCAGTCTCCACCGGGAGAAATACCAACCGAATCTGCCCGGTGACGCGAAACTCCTGTTCGCCGGCGTCCGATCTTTCCAGTTGACCGGTCCATGGCGGCAGCGCGCCCCGATATCCTGCCCACACGGTGCCTGAATATCCGGCCCTCACCAGTGAATTCAGGAATGCCGCGAGTCCGAGATGAAAATCTCCCTCAAATAACGTGCAGACTCCAGCACATTGTCTCTGCGAGACGCCCGGTTCCAAACCCTCAGGCATTCCCCTGCTCCTCTTCCAAGATCTTGCTTTGCCGCAACAGAATAGGCATTCCGTAACGGTACATCACATGCCGTACTGTGCCAGTAAAGTGCCGCGCAACGATCGTCGCGTAGTCCACATCCTTCTCCCAGTAAAACTGCCTTCGCGGACTGATGACATACCTTTCAGGCGGAAGCGCCTGTGCGTTTACGCCTCGCAGCATGAAGCTGAGAACGGTCTGCTCGGCATACCAGGAGCCCCCGGGCGGCCGCCATGTCGACAGAATCTCGGCTGCCTGCCTCATTGAAAGCGAACCCTGCGGCAGATACAAAAATCCGCAGTTGAACCTTGGAATGTAGTCCAGGCCGAGCGCCTTCGCGTTCTCCACAATCTGCGGGTCGCGCGTTCCATCTGTGTCTTCCAGAAAGTAGCTGCAAACGTTTTTCTGAATGCGCGAAAGCAGTTCATCCGGAGCGCGAAAACAAAGGATGTCGTGGTCGGAATAGAGAACCGAACCCTGCTCCGAAAGTGCCAGCATCAGCGCGAGTTTCCTGCCAGTCGGATGACCGTAAAGAAAGGTCTTGAGCCTCGGCTCCCTTTGGCAAACAGACGAACAGATAGATTGCGCCGAGTAAACCGCTATCCCGGGAAATAATCGGCTGGCGGCAGCGGAATCCGCATCTGAGATTGCTCCGTCCACCGCAAGTTCGAGCGAAAACCCGTTGTCCCGCAGATATCGATA
Source organism: uncultured Acidobacteriaceae bacterium (assembly GCA_963834565.1). GTDB lineage: Bacteria > Acidobacteriota > Terriglobia > Terriglobales > Acidobacteriaceae > Telmatobacter. Next base: position 922,710 of record CAWICF010000002.1, read on the forward strand.
CCAGCTCCACGCGGTCCAAAGCGCGTCATGAACGGCGTCCGGAGTGGCCAGCACAACAAATCGCTTCAGTCCCTTTCGAACGCCGAGCGCCGGCAGTTCGCGAAATCGTGAACGAATTGGATACGACCGCCTCCGCTCCCACCACCAGATCGGCCTGGTCAGTAACTTCCTAAATAAATTCACTGTGATGCTAGGCTCGCTTTGCAAAACTCAACACTGAAGTCAGCAAATACCACAGGAGCGGCAATGCGCGAAGTTTGTTGAGTGTCCACGATTTGTAGAAATTACGTCGTGCTGCACCGGAGTCTTTCCGCCAGTAGAGCTTGCCTGCCGCAAAGTAACTATTGCTCGCATTGGTTACAAGCTCCGACTCGGGAAGCAAGCCGCACAGCTTATGTTTCTCGAAGATCTTCCCGCTCCCTTCTGACATTCTAGCTGGCGCTGAGGATAAGCTTCCCGCCGATTTTCGGTAATAGTAAGTTTGTTTAAGTGTCCCCACAATTTGAAACCCTTGGATAGCTGCTCGAATCCAATAGTCTGCTTCTTCACCAGCCCAAAGATCTTGATCAAACTCGCCGACGCGCTCCATGAGCCTGCGGGTAATAGCAGCACCTGACGTATTGATGAAATTGCGCCGAAAAAGATCAAGCCTTGGATTTGTCACTTTGAAGGTAGCAATCGGGAGTAGGTCAATTTCCCCTGATGGCGCCTCTGTGAACACGTACGCATCTGAATATGCCAGATCACCCATGCCCGATCTCAAAATCTCGCACAAGGATTCAAGATGCTCTGATAACCAGATATCATCGGAATCAAGAAATGCAATAAACTCTCCTTTGGCAATCTTCATTCCACTGTTTCGGGCCGCCGATGGACCCAGTGCATGCTGATGCTGAATCAACACTACAGTTTGTGCCACATTCTTCGCGAACGTCGAGACGATTGGGGGAGTTCCGTCAGTCCCTCCGTCATTCGTTACTATCAATTCCCAATGTTTATAGGTCTGCGCTCTTACGCTCTCCAATGCCTTTGCTATAAATCGCTCCGCATTGAATGCTGGCATGATGATGCTGACAAGTTCTTTGTCCATAGTTCTCAATTAATCTCCAGAGAGTTCGAGATTCACGCTCGCTCCAGAGAATCGTCGAGACCCGCAATCCTTCGCGGGCCATGGGCAAACCCGTAAACACTTACAATTGTGTGGATGAGCAGCGACGGTAGCCCGCTCACTATACCAAACAGCAGCACATTACGAACGCTGCTCAAGTCCATCTTCCAGATAAAGATGATCTGCACAATCGGCGTCAGGATGTTGCGCGCCATATTATCCCAGTAGTAAACAAACCGCCGCGCACCGTTGAAGCTGACCATCACCCCACCCAACAGTCCCAAGGCGCCGCTGATAATCACCAGCACAACTTCTGAGCGAAGGCCGGCGTACTTCGGCCCGAGGATCCATAAGAATGCCCCGGGAAATGAATGCGCAAACTCCACCAGTAACAGGCCAAATCCACCCACTGCGGCAATTGCGCCCAGGTAATGCCTTTTGAGCCGTGCTTTGGGCAGTCTGGCGAAATAGGGCTCGATGAGCATCGGGTTCATCTGGTAAAAGAGCGTGAAAATCTGGCCTAGACGCGTGAGCGCGCCGACGCTCGCAACGCCTGAAGTGCGGCCAAAGATCGTGATTAAGAAAACTGAAAGCGGGCCCTGCAATGAATAGAGAATTACGCTCGGAATGGACGGCAACGCGAAATGAATAATCGCAGTTCGCTTTTGTCTGGATGGGACGCCTTTGGCGCCGAGCAGTTTTTGGCAGCGGAAATAAAGCGCGATTCCTACATAAACTATCCCAGAAACGTTGATGAGGATCGCGGTATATGCATTGAGCCAATGGCATGCGAGAAAGACAAGCAGCAGCGCCAAGGTGCCGAAGCTTGAAACCATCTGTGCCTGATACCAGCGCTTGCGGTCGCGACGCAGGATCAGCACTGCCCCATAGGCGCCGCCAATTCGAGCAAACCATACTGAAACCAGCAGAATAACCACCATGAAGGCGACTGTCTGCCAGCTCCAATGCCGGTTCCGCACCAGAATCGGAAAGACAATGATGGCAATCGGCGCAATGATCGCAAACAGCCAATGCGCCAGTTTCCTCAGCGAAGCAACGTAGTCCGCGATCAATTGCAGATCGTCGACTCGATCGCCCACCAGGGGAACCAGGCTGCCGGTGATGCCGACGTCCATCAGGACGACCAGCGATCCTTGGATAGCAAAAACTACGACAAACTTCGCATACTCCGGAATCGGCAAAAGGCGGACGCAGAGGAACCCGTACAGCAGGTTGCCCGCCATCGTCGCTCCCTGCCAGAGAAGAAATTCCGCGACGCGCTGAATCTTAGGACCGAGAAATGCGCTCCAGCCCTCCATGAGATTGAGAGAGCGAATGTTCGGCTGTAATTCATCACCCATCCCCATCTAGTTTGAGCCCCGCACCAGTCGCTGCGCCTTCCGCATCGCTCTTTTCGCCAGTTTCGGAGCCGAACGAACGCCGCTCGCCTCTGAGGCAAGAAGGCTCAACAATCTCCGGCGCCGTTGCTTCGCAGAAAGATTTGAGAGCAGTAATTCTTCCGTCGGGTTGGTACCGCCCGCGTGACCGCCGGAGAAATGCAGATGACTGATCGGTCTGCGTTCTGTCTGAATGCTGCGAAAAACTTCCAGGGTATTCTCGTAGTCTCCTGCCCACGACGACGCCCAGTTATGAGGCGGCTTGCACAAATTCAAGGCCGGCCATTTCGCCAAAGCTAAAGTTACATGCACGAGCGATTGATCGTGGTGCCAGATGGGTACATCCGGGTGCTCTTCCATCCATGTAACACCCCGCAGTAAGTCAGCCACATGCTGGGCTCGCGGGCGGCACAGAAAATGTCCGTCTGTAATTGCACACTCCAGCGAGCCTGGCCCCATCAGCTCCGCAAAGCGGTCCGGCTTCCGCATATTGAATTTGCCGTGAGTCGCAAACTCATGGTCCGCGTGCACGATTTCAAACTGACCGAGATAGGAAAACAGTTCCTCCCAGTTCATCAATGCGACGACGTCATTGTCCGAATAGAGAAACTCATCAAACTCGCCGAACCAGGCCAGGAATCTGCGTAAGAGGCCTTCGGGGCATATACGCATCCGTTGCGTAAGGTCGTCAAGAAACCTGCGCCCTTCCTGCGGGAAATCGTCCAACCTCACTAACCTAACGTCTTCCCATGCCGCGTCAGGGCGAATTGATTTCTCGTCGAATGGAATGACCCTGATAGGAAGCCGGCAGCCGCATCTCCGTATCGAATAGATCAGGTTCAGGCACTCAGCTTCACTTTTGCGGTTCGCAACGAGATAAATGCCTCGCTTCATACTGTAAATTCTTGCCCTTTCACTTTGTGCTCTCGAACGACGCCTCGCCCGGCCGTTTCACGCTGCATTCTGCGGCAACAGCCGCTGATACAGCGCCAAATAGTCATCCATCATGCGTGAAGTTTGAAAGCGCAAATGCACCACCTCGAGGCCGCGTTTCCGAATCTGCTCGGCGTACTGATTGTCGCCGGCAAGCCGGGCAATTGAATCGGCCATCGCAACCTCGTCTTCAAGCGGGAAAAGCACACCTGACTCTCCTATGGTCTCAACCAGCGGCGGAATTTCGCTTGCCACCACCGGGCAGCCACAGGTCTGCGCTTCAATCGGCGGCCATCCGAAACCCTCATAACGCGAAGGAAACACCAGCGCCACTGCGCGGTTGTAAAGCGCTTCGATCGTCTCAACCTTCGGATTGACCAATTCGACAACCTTCTTGTCCACTCCCAGTTCGCGGGCCAATGCTCTCAATTGATCGGTAAGTGCCGCTCCGGCAAAAACCAATTGCAGATCCGCGTATCTTTGCAAAGTCATGGCAAAAATACGCAACACGCCGTCGCGATTCTTTCTTGCATGATTCGATCCAACATGAACAATGAATGGGGCATGAATCTCCGGAAACGCCGCCAGCCTCTGTTCGATCTCCGCTGGCTCTAGCCGCTTGAAGGGGTAGTTCAACCCATTCAGCACTTTGCAGAGATTCCCGTTGTCCCTCAAGATCCGCGTTGCGTCATCCAGCGTGTACTGCGATACGCACGCCACCTGCGCTGCACGCCGCAGCCCTTTGCAGATCCACTGTTGCAGCAAGCGCCCGAAGACCGAAGCGCGCATCTCAGAAATCTCGCCCATTGCGCCTCGAACGGCAAGCATATCGTGGCAAGTTACGACGACTTTCTTGTCTTTGAGCTTCAGAGCAAACATCGCCGAACCGTGATCGCAAAGGTGCACGATATCCGCTTGCGTCGCTGCGGCCTTCAGGTGGTGCGGAAACAGCACGAACCGGTCGACGTAGCCAAGCCATTTCCCGACTCCGGCAGCCGATGGCCTCAACTTCCCCAAAAGGGGCTTCGGACTTATCAACTCTGCATCAATCCCACGCGCCAGCAGTTCACGATGCAGCGTCTCGGCCCAGATCTGCATGCTCTTCGATCCGTCAAACTCATAATTACCCACCAGCAGAACCTTCATCGATCTTTCAGCACGCTCATTCCGCCCCATTGATGGAGAACATTTCCTCGCCGGCATTCAGCTAAGTTCTTGCCGATGATGCGCTACCATCATTGCTATGCGGCCCACTGTCATCCTTTTAACCTTTAACTCTGAAGCTTCGCTCGCCGCTACTCTTCAAAGCGCCCGTAGGGTCTCCGACGAAATCTTCGTCGTCGACTCGTTCAGCAGCGACGGTACAGTTGAGCTTGCCCGCTCTCTCGGCGCCACCGTCGTGCAGCACCCATTTGAACACTACGGCGCTCAGCGCAATTGGGCAATCGACAATCTTCCTGTGTCTCAACCTTGGCAATTGCACCTGGATGCCGACGAATGGATGAACGATCGGTTGGTCGCCGCAATCCAGGCCCTGCCCAACGAGCCTGAAAACTCCGGCTATTTCCTGCCCCGCTATCTGCGCTTTCTGGGCCGCGTGTTGCGCCATGGTGGAATGAATCCAACATGGCACTTGCGCCTCTTCCGTACCGGTGTCGGCCGATGCGAAGATCGTAAATACGATCAGCATTTCCTGTTAACCAGCGGGACCAGCGGGCAGTTGCCCGGCGAGATGATTGATGACATCCGCATGCCGCTCACGGAGTGGACCACGCGGCATAATCGCTGGTCCGACGGTGAAGTGGCGGAACTTGATGCCGCCGAATCGCGGGGCCGCGTGAAACCCGATGCCCGTGGCAACCCCGCTGAGCGCAAACGATTCTATCGCGGCACCTATGATCGTTTGCCGCTCTTCCTCCGCCCATTTGTTCTGTTTTTCTATCGATTCTTCATCCGTCTCGGCTTCCTTGACGGAACGGAAGGATTCATCTTCTGGGTTCTGCAAACTTTTTGGTTTCGCTTCCTCATCGACGCCAAGATTTGGGAAAAACGCCACGCAGCAAACTAGTGAGTTGATTGTTCGAGCTGTGAATTCAGCGTTCTTGGCGCTGTCTCGAGTGATGAACCGGGCGTGAGCGACTGCATCCCAGACTCGCCCTTCAAAGGCGAAGTCAGCCCGCTACTCGTGCCGGTCGACTTGCTCCCGCCATGCGAAAATCCTGGGTTCCGCCGCGTGCCCGTAGTTCCCTTCGAACCCGACGCCCTCCGGACACCCATCTGAGATCTCGATCCAATTCCAGACCGAGTTCCGCTCAAACCGTGCGAGCCAAGCGAAGAATGCAAAGCGAATGTCTTCGGTGTCTGGCCCCCGCGCGAGATTGTTCCGCCGCCGCCCGGTTTTGATGCCGAACTCAAGCGTGCAAATGCCGACGGAATACCGACTGGCTCCAAACCTGTTGCCGCGCCAGACGGGGCCGGTTTGCTCGTGGTCACACTGAACGTCGACCCATCCCGCCACACTCCGCCGGCCTGGGCTCCCAATGGAATGCTCCCCTTTCCCGCGGTCCAACTCGAACTGCCGCCGATTACACCGGACGTCGCCGCTGGAGCGGTAACCTTCACCGTCCCTGCCTGCCATGAACTCGAGCCCGCCGTCGCACCGCGCGTTTGCTGTGCGAGAACCGAGTGCGCCGAAGCGACGCACATCAATACGCAAACCGTCGCGACGCGCAGGTTCTTCAGCATCGGTCTACTCATTAAGCGGAACTCAACTTCCATCATCACGCCACCGACTTCATCGGCTGACCCGCCACCGCCAGCAGACTCTGCTCCATATGACCCAGAACTCGCATCGACGACCACCGCATGCTCGCATACTTTCTTGCGTTTTCACCGTATTCGCTTAGATTCTCGTCCCGCATCTCTTTGAGCGCAAGCGCCAACGCCTCAGGCTCCTCGGCATCCACCACACGGCCCGCTCCCGACTCCCGAACCACCCGTGCAACCTCGCAGTCACGATTGACCGAGGCAATAATTGGACGCCCCGCTGCAAGGTAGGTCACAATTTTCGAAGGAAACGCAATCTCCGATACATGATTCTGCTGCGTCACCAAGCAGATTCCGCTTGCCGCGAGAAGCCCTCTGAAATCTTCCTGGTTAAGCAGAGGAAGAAACCGCACATTCTCCAATCTCATCTCAGCCGCACGCCGTTGAATCCTCTCGCAATCAGCTCCGTCGCCCACAAAAAGGAATTGCATCGAGTCGTCGCCGCGATGCAACGCCGCTGCATCCAGAACCACATCGAGCCCCTGCTTCATGCCCATGTTGCCGCTGTGCGTCACCAGAAACTTCTCTCCAAGACCGTACCGCTGCCGAAAAATCGACCCCTCTTCCGGCCGCAGATCAACCAGCGAATCATCCATGCGCGGCTCCAGCAATTCCACCTTCTCCGCAGGCACGCCTTTGTCGACAATCTTCTCCCTCATGCTGGGCGTCAGCGTGGTCACCAGCCTGGCGTTGCGATACGCCGCTCCTTCTACCTTGTAGAGAAATCTCACTGCCCATCCAGGCAGCATTCCAAGGTCTCCCGCCGCGTCCGGCTGCAGGTCCATCACGTCAAAAACGTAGGGCACACGCCAAATGCGACTCAGCAGAATGGCCGAAGCGGTCAGGCCCAGCGGCGGCGAAACTACCAGCAACACGTCCGGGCGCCTTCGCCCGATCGCGCGAATCGTTGCCGAGGTTATGAAACTCGCTTCGTGCACCACTCTCTTCAACGCCGTCACCGGATTGGGAATGTATGCGTATCCGCGAAAAATCTTCACACCGTTCCGTTCCTCACTCAGCGCAATCCTCCCCGCGTATGGCGGCGGAACCCTCCATTCCGGGTAATACGGAAATGTTGTGCACACTTCTACTTCGTGGCCCGACGCGGCCAGATGCTCGGCGCGATACGTGGTGAACGCGCCGATGCCCGTCACTTCCGGCCAGTAATTAATGCTGAGAATCAATACTTTCATCGAAGGGACTTTCGAGAATTCGAGGTGATTAGAATCTGAGGCTTTATCGATGCAGTAATGCCATAATTCAAGTTATTGGCGAAATCCAGCAAGACTTCCGTCCTTACGGCGCTGGCCGCCCTGAAAACCTATCGTCGGCCGACGAATCAGTTTCGATCCGCACCGGCCTGAGAAAACGCGCTAGCTTTTTCGCCAGAATGCACCATCACGGTCGATCTCAATGATCGCGTCAGTAATTTTGTGTTTTGCCCGATAATCCGTTACCGCCTGCCTGCACTCTGGAATCGCCACGTAATCGTCCACAATAATGAAACCGCCAACAGAAACTTTGGGGAAGAGGCTCTCCAGCGCGTCGATTGTTGAGCCGTACATATCACCATCCAGGCGCAGAATCGCCAGGCGCTGGATCGGCGCGCTCGGGAGCGTATCGCGAAACCAGCCCTTCAGGAACTGCACTCGTGAGTCGAGAAGGCCGTACCTCTTGAAGTTGTTTTTCACCTGCTCAAGTGATACGCCAAGCACGTCGTTGAACTTATAGAAATCAAAGCCGCTATCGATATCTGCCGGGTGATCCTTGCCGGGGCGAGGCAAACCTTCAAAGGAGTCTGCCACCCACACGGTTCGCTTGCTATCGCCGTAGGCCTTAAGCGCCGCCCGCATAAAGATGCAAGCCCCACCACGCCAGACTCCGGTCTCAATAAAATCGCCCGGGACTCCGTCTTCAAGGACCGTACGCACGCAATCGTGCAGGTTATTCAGGCGGGCAACGCCGATCATCGAGTCCGCTTCAGACGGCCAATCTGAGCCCAATTCGCGCTGATTGGGATCGAATCTAGTCGAACAAAGCGCCAGATCGAATCTGCGGAGAAATGACTGCAGCCTCGGATATGCGAACGATGCCAACGCACTCCGCTGGAGTCTGGACCTCGGAAACTCTCTATAGCGCTCGGGTGGGTTGATGCGAAGAAGCACATCTTTCAGAAGAGCAAGGTAGAGTTCGGCCGACGACTGACCTAGAGTTTGCGAGGGAAGCCCCGAAGTTACATCCGTTTCAGAGGGAGAGGCTGCGTTCGTCATTACGGCTGATTCTATCGCAAAACCAGAGCAGGTACGTTTCGGTTCCATAGGTGAACTTCGCAAATTGATCGGGCAGGGGATCCCCGCAAAACCCCAATCCCAACCGGCCTTAAAGAGGTCGAAGTCCCCTTCCGCGTCCGCCCGCCTCACGCGGCGGTTGTGACCGCACCGACTCGGGCCTTGGTTGGCGCCCACCGATCTTTGAGGTTCAGAATGGGCGTCTCGAAATACTTCCAGGAAATCGCGGAAAGAGTGATGGCCGAGCCCAGGCTCAATACGCCCACGGCCAGAGCAACACCGAATCCGGAAAGTTGAAGAGCTGCGGCCAGGTGGAGAAACATGTAGTACACCGGGACATGAAACAGATAGAGGGAATAACTGATCGTACCCAGATAGCGCGCGGGCCTCCATCGCAGTACCTTGAGCGGGAAGAAGGTCTCCCCGCAGCGCAGGACAACCCAACCCAGCGCCAATGCGAGCAGGATGGAAAGGGCGGGGAGCCCGATCACCAGAAATGACGGACTGTCGCGTAACTCATGACCCACCACGGGACGGTTCAAAAGCAGAATGGAGATGAAGACAATGGCGACGATTGCGCCCACTGAAGATGCTGCTACATCTGCTTTCTTCTGGCTCGGGATTGGCAGCTTGCCGCGCAGCTTGAGAAAAAGTGCGAGCATGGACCCGGCCATTATTGTGTCCATGCGGCAAAAGAACTCGAAATAATTCTTCTGGCCGGTGAACCCGAAGTACTGAATCATTATCGATACCAGGAAAATGAGAAGTGCTGCCGCTACCACCTTTTGGCGGCTCTTGAGGAGAATCACGATCGGTGCCCAGATGATGTAGAAATACTCTTCAATCGAAAGTGACCAGGCCGCACTGAGCGAGTTGGCCCACGGCCCAAAGTCGGCGCCTCGAGCGCTGAGTGGCAAAACGGCCCGGTGAAACAGTGCCACACCTGTCCCGCTGCCGATGAGCCGTAAGCAAACCTGATGGAAGAGCGCAGGAGCCTCCTTGATAGATTGCAGATAGAGAAGGCGGGAAACGTACCATCCGAAATGAATCATGTGCTCCCGGCTTGCGAGAGAGACCACGGAGACAATCAGAATCATCAGGTAATAGATAGGGAAAATTCGCAGGACCCGTCGAATATAGAAGATTTTGATCGGCGACGCAGTTCCTCGCAGCTCAACAAGAATCGATGTAATCAGGAATCCCGAGAGCACAAAGAAGATATCGACGCCCACCCACCCAAACTCAGGAAGCCCCCACAGCAGACTTGAGAATCCGGCATAATGGCAGCCGATCACCAGCAGAATCGCAATCGCGCGAATTCCATCAAGTTCCGGGATTCGCCCCGGTGTCGAGTGTTTGCTGCGGCGGTATTCGCTCGTGTTCATTCTTTATCAAAGTTGCCAACAACGATGCGGATGCTCAACTCTTTCGCGTCCTATGCAACCGCTGCCTTTTGGTCCAGGTTAGTCGAAGTCGCAATCAGCCATTCCTGATCGCCGCGACCTTCCTCGCGAACTGCCCGCTGCACATCGACGCCAAGCTCTTCCAGATAAGCCAGCTCTGGAAAATCGTTTGGATTGCGCGATCCAAATCGAACAACTTCGATTCGATGCGTTGCCGCGAATCGAGATCGCAATAATTCCCGCGTTGTACCCGGCGGCGACGTCCCATCGTGCAGCTCGATAATAAGATCGCAGTTCGTAAGCGCCTGGACGACGTCATCGGAAAAAAGCTTCACCTCAAATCCTTCGCAATCGCTCAGGATCAAGCACCGCTGGCCACCAAGATGCCGCAGATCCTCAGGTGAGCAGAATGCGTGCGTCTGCACCAGGCCTGAAACTCCGTTCAGTTTTGCCATTGCTTTGCACAGACGTCGCGCGACGGGCGCTGTGTCGTAGGCATCCACATGAGTCCCGGTCCGTAGTGCGATACCGACCGCGTAGTATCCTTCCGCTGCGCCGATATCCAGAGCTCGTTCATACTCGCCGGGACGCAAAGCAAGTAGCCACGGGTGTATTTCTCTTTCGTAGGTCCCTAAAAGCGCCGAAGTATTACAGGCCGTCATCAGTCCTTCGTGAGTGAACTTCATCCCCTTAAAGGGGCCATATTGCACTGTCGTACCGTAAGAAGCCACAACCTGAGAACAAAAGTCGCGAATTCCAGTCCGCCTGTGAACACGTTCAACGGCACGCCACCAGCGAACTGCCTGGATATACGCGACCAGCTTAATTGGGAGCAACTTCTTGATTGTTCTCTTCAGACCGGCGGCCATTTGTTTTCCGTTTATCAGTTGGTGGAGCCGGAAGGAATTTGTTTTCCGCGCAACTGATTGACCATAAAAGATGCTCTTCTTTGCGCGCCCGCGACGAGCCGGCTTGCCCTTTCTGCAAAATAGCGCAGTCCAGTGCACTCTTCGAACGGCGACATCGCGACAACAACTGGGACATCGTCTTCGTGCCCCTCCGCAGGCGCGTACTCAATCAACTTTCGGTAGCTTGAAACATAATGCGCTACCGCCACGCGATCGGTAAGCTCAGACTTCTCGGTGATGACTCGAACCTGTTCCTCATCCCAGAACCAGCTCCGTGTTGCCGCCGCCAGCACAGACCACGCAGTCTGCTCCTTCCAATAGGGGTGAATCACGTACTCGTCATGCTTGAGGAACCACTCCACCAGGTCCCAGTCAAAAGCTGAGCGGCGGAAATGCAAAAGTCCCCCGTTCAACCGGTCGGCCAGATGCAGCTTACGGTTCCGCATCAGTTGGTTCGGCGTCAGGCAATATGCCTGACGCGGATCTTTCATGAATACCCCGCCCGCGGATGGATCCTCGGGCAATCGAAAAAACCTTGAAATTGGACGGAGGAAGAGGATGTCGCAATCAGCATAAGAAAGTTCCGGGCCCCCTTCCAGGATCTGAATATCGAAGATCTTCAAGCCATAAACCAGCTTGTCGCGCAGTTTCCGGCAAGCCGGATACTTTGCCATGAAGTCGTTCACGATAGAATCGGCATTCCTCTTGAAGATGAAGGTACTGCCCGGCACGCTCTCCTGAAATCGCGCGACATCTTCCGGCCCGACGCTTCCATCTTCGTGAACGATCACGTGGATCGGACGATCGTAGTACTTCACGATCGAACTCAGGCATCGAGCGGCGAGATCGATGTGATTCCGCCCGGCCATGGTGTGGAGTGCGAGTGCGGCATTCTCGTTCGCTTCCGGCCCGCCACGACTTTGTCCCGCTTCTCGGTTCACCTCATCTCCGAATCAGACTCTGGAACAGCCATCTCCATTGCAAGAATCTCCAACTGCGACCGTGTGGTTCCGGTGAGATTATCTCGCCCGCTGCTGCGGCCGGGGACTGCTAAAGCGAAGCACCGCAGCCTGCGGTACGCGAAATCTTGCTGCTTCTGGCCGCTTCAATGCCGCCAACGAAAACGCTAAGCTCATGACCATGAATCCTTGCCCGGTCGGCTGCTCCAACACGAAGAGGAACAGCGAAGTGTACATCACTGGAACCAGCAGCAAAGCCAGTGGCTCATGACGGCGCGCTTGTCCAATTGCGCTTACCGCCACGAAGGCTGCCAAAAGAAACCGGAATGTCATGAAAAAGAATCCAGGGAATGGCCCGATTTCATACATCAGTCGCCCAAATTCGCCCTCGCCTGCAACGAAAAGAATGTCGATGTTCATCAGCTTCGTCACCGCCGCCGCTCCTGTCCCCATGCCTTGCCCGAACGGGTGGCTCAGAAAATCAGTCGCTTCGATCACGTCGGCAATTGATCCCACACTGCGCTCCTCGACAGCGTGACTCAGATTTCCCTCACTTCCAGATGCCTGCTGAAAGCGCTCGTGCAGGCTGACTGAAGCCTCAGAGAAGATGGGCAGGAGTGAAACCAGAAATGCGATCCCAAGAAGAGGAACTGAGAATTTGAGCGACTGGAATAGTTGCGAGACTCCGCATAGAGCGCCAATTGCCGCGCAGACCACAATCGATCCCAGTACAACCACCAACGAGCGCGAGCCAATAATGGGCACTGACAACATCAATGCAAAAGCCGCTACCCATAGCAGCCATCTTGGTGCCATTTTCTCGCTGACAAAACCGTAGAGGAGGAACGCTGCCGCCAGCGGTGTGTAACTGGCCGGGCCCGTGACGAAACTGAAAGTCCCGGAGGCACGTACGCGCGCTCCAACATATGTAATCTGCTCAGCGCCTTCATAGGCCCCCCTATTCAAAAAGGAATCTGCGGGCGACATGTATTGCGCGACCTCGATCAGCGTCATCGGCAACAGTATCCAGAGAATCCATAGCCCGAACTTGTCCAGGTCCTCTGCCTCAAGGTTCTCGCCCATAATAAAGGCGACGGGGAACGGGAGAAGATACGAACGCAAGCCGTACAACCCCGCGAACCAGGGATTATCGCTGGTAACAAGTTGCAGAACGCAGATGAACAGCAACCCTGCTGACAAAACTCCTGTGAGCGCGGACCACTTCTCCGGCCATTTGTTTTCGCGATAGGCCTCAAAGATGATCATGAGTCCGATCGGATCGCGAATCAGCAATAACGGCCCGGAAAGCGGCGGAAAAACCCACTTGCGCAAAGCGCCTTCGAAGATCAGCAACAGAAAGTATGCCCAAAAGAGCTTTTTCAGAAATGGCATCGGTGCGCCAAAACGAGTCCGAAGCTGCGCCAACCTCAATTGCATAGCGCACCCCTCAAAGCTTTAGCCCAATTCGCGCGATACACCGCCCAGGAGTTCTCCTCGGCTGTTGCGCGGGCATTTTGCGACATTTCCGCCAGAATGTTTCGATCGTGAATCAACTCAGTCAGACGCTCAGCAATCGCGTCAGACGAACAGACTGGAACAATGAACCCCTCACGTCCATCGGACACCAGATCGCCCGCACCGACATTTGGAGTGATGATGACAGGCACACCACAGGAAAGCGCCTCCGTCACGACAAGTCCGAATGCTTCACTCAGTGATGGAAGCACCAGCACATCGGACTGTTTCATCACTTCAAGCACTTTGTCATGCGAAATAGTTTCAAACCATCTCCAGCGCCGGCACGCAGCATCGACTCGGGCATTCGGTGCAAAACGCGTTCCAATCAGCGTGAGCTCAACCTGCGGCCCCAGCTTCTCTATCGCATCCAGCAGGTATCCGATGCCTTTGCGTTGAATCAGTGCTCCGACAAACAACACTTTGAGCGGCGCATCCGCTTCCCGCGCAATCTCCCGCGCAGGCTGAACCAGCGGCGCACCGTAGTTGACCACACGAATCTTTTCATCGGCCACGACGCCTGCCAGCGTCCGCCGCACGTGCTGGCTCGCGACAAAAATCACATCTGCCCGGTGCAGCTCTTCGTCTTTCCACTCCATATGGCCTTGCGAATCCGTCAACTTCGGATGCAGCCCGGCAAATTCAGGATTCTCCTCGGCTTCCTTCAACAACAGATCGCGTTCCCAATACCAGTAACCGCTCGGCAATTCGTAGATTGAAGCGATTTTCAACTTCCGCGCTTCATCGAATGTCTTCAGTGCTCCGCCTTCATAGGCGTAGACAGCGTCGATCTTGATCCTATGCAGACGCTCTGCCACGCGGCGGTCGAAATTTCGGTACATTCCAACGACTGAGAACGGCCGTTCTCCCGAAGAAAGCAGCTCCTCGAGGAAGAAATGTTTGGCGCCCAGTCGCACCGTTTCTCTCCAGGGTACACGGTGAATACGTTCCTTCGGAGCATCGGCGTAGGCGCGCCGCGCAAACTGCGTCCGCAGTCCCGCCGGCAGAAATCTGTTCCACCGCGACTCGCAATCCCACGCAATCGTCGTCCAAAACTCCGCAAGCATTTCGTTTTCCGCGAGACTCCGCAACGCGTTGCGCAGATTCTGGTTTCCTGTCGGATGCGAGATAAGAACTGAAGGTTTCTTCATTCCTCGATCGGCGGAGTCCGAAGTTGCTGTCGATCGCGCCTCGAGATTCGTCTTCGCCGAGTTGGCAAGCTCCGTCGACGGCATGGGTCAGCGCCCAGCATCCTGGCGTTCAAGCACCGGCGCCGACTGGTTCATCCAGCGTGCATAAGTCTCGGCATGAATGCGGACACTGTGCCCCTCATACCACTTCCAAGCCTCATGAGAGCAGCGATCCAGACCGGACTCAACCGTCCGGCGCGCCGTCGCCGGACTCAGTACCTGCACACCGTCTCTCAACCCATCCACTTCCTCAGCGAAGGGCTTGGCGATCAGCGGAATCGTACCCTGCGCGCAATACGTTGCAAAAATTGAAGACTTTCCCAGGCATATCGCCGCGTACGAAACATAACCGCAGATGGCGTTGGAGATTTCTTCTGCTAGCTCGGTCACTCCAAGCTCGCCCCTGCGCCTCACTGGAATACCATGCACCGCCTTTGGCACATCCAGACTCGCTCCAATATCGACGATCTCCTGAATGCCAACTTCGTGCAAGAATTCGGGCAGTGTCGCAAGCTCGTTGTACGCTCTTCGTCGCGATGCGGGAAGCCCAAAGATTGCCATGATTCGCGCTCTCTCCCTAACCAGTATCGGCGCGGCTGACTCTCCTGATGCGGCAAGGACAGCCAGGATTTGAATCGAACTCGAGGCTTGGCTGCTTATCTCCCGGGCCAGCAATCTCGCATTCGCACCAATGTTTGTCACCAGTAGATCGCTAACTTCGGCAATCCTTCGAATTGCCTTCTTTTGCCTTCCGGCGTGCCAAAAGGCTGACGTCCAGGGTGGCCCCGACGCCGAGATCTCATGAAAGTACGACGCAGTTTTGAATCGGCCGTCTTCTTTTACCCTTTCCAGAGCGTCCGCGAGGAGCATTGGTGCTCCATCCGATGAATAGCCATACCCGCTCACATGCACCAGAATCGAGCACGCCTGGCCTCCGCCGTGTTTCAGGATGGACTCGAGTAATTGGGCGGGTGCACAGTGAATTACCGGATATGGCACGTCGCTTCGCACGTCCGAATTCAACACGACAAAAGCTGTCCGAATACCGAACCCGCGATTCAGTTCCCTCGCCAGAAGCACTGCCTGATCGCTCACGCCGCATCGCGTGGGCTTCAACTGTGGCAAAACCTGAATCAGCAATCGACCTGTGTCATCCAAATCAAAGCTCCGGCTCGTTTGCAATTGCGGCCGCACTTCAGGCTGTTGGCGCTTCGTGTAGCGATTTGAGCTCAGCCTCAAGCATCATGCCCACCACTTCTTTCATAAAGTACCTGGCCCTCCACCCAAGGCACGTTGCCGCCTTTGACGGATTGACTTTGCTATGCCGAATATCGGTGGGTCGCATCAAGGTCTGATCCGTTGTCACGTGATCGCGCCAGTCTTTCCCAATCATTTCGAATGCTGTCTTTGCAAAGTCGCTCAATGGATGGCTTTGCCCGGTCGCAATGATGCAATCCTCTGGCGATGGCCGTTCCAGCATCATCGCAATGCCATCGACATACTCAGGCGCCCAACCCCAGTCCCGTTCCACCTCGAGGTTTCCCAACGAGAGCCGAATCTCCTGGCCCATGGCCAGTTGAGCAGCCGCGTGAATGATCTTGCGCGTAACAAATCGGATGGGCCGCAGCGGCGAGTCATGGTTTGAAAGGATCCCGGTGCAGGCAAACATTCCATACGCTTCGCGGTAGTTTGCAACCGACCAGAATGCAGATGCTTTGGCCACCGCGTAGGGGCTCCTCGGATTGAAACGACTGGTCTCGATTGCGACCCCGTCTCCGGTGTCCCCAAAGCATTCCGTAGAACCGGAGTTGTAGAGTCGAATCTCGGCATCGGTCAAGCGAATTGCCTCTAGCAGCGTGAGCGTTCCGAGCGCGATACTCTCGATTGTTTCCACTGGCTGGTCGAAGGAAAGCCCAACCGAGCTTTGACCCGCCAGGCTGTACACTTCCGCCGGGCGAATTCGCTTTAACAGCGCAATCGCGTTTCCGACATCGCGGAGATTAAGCGACACCAGTCGTAGAGAATCGTAAATTCCCAGTTGCCGCGCATTCTTGAATGCAGTCTGCTCGGCGTCGCGTGAGCTGCCCCAAACTTCGTAGCCTCGCTCGAGCAGCCGCTTCGCAAGATAGCTGCCGTCCTGCCCCGATATGCCACAAATGAGTGCTCGTTTGGTCATTCGGTTCCAGAGAACCCATCTACCGGGAAAGGATGATCGTCCTCAGATTGCCCAGCTGTTCCTGAAAGCACGCTTTTTATTGAATCGCCGTCTTGTAAATCGCAATCGAGGTCCCAATTCCAAGTGCCGACGTAATCGCTTGCTCCGTAATGAGTCTGCCGTTGCTCGTCGGGACATAAAGAATATCGCCATCTTTCATCGCCACATCAGGAGCCTGGCCCTTGTAAATCAGATTGACGGGTATGGTGATCGATTCTTTTCTGCCGTCGTCCATGGTCCGCACCAGTTGCGCGCGCTTCATCGCGGCTGCATGGCCGCCATTCCCTGCCAACGCCATCACTTCTTCAACAGTCAGCTGGCTGCGGCCGTCCAGCAAATATCCTCCTGGCTTGGCGACATTACCCAGCACATACACAATCCCTGCCCGGGGAACAACCACGGTGTCGCCGGGGAAAATCTGCACCTCTGGGATCACCGGCTTGAGCGCCTCCGGATTGTAGTCGACCGTGATCTGATTCGTCGGATCGCCCTTATGGGTAATCACCACCTTCGACGAGGCTGTGATCGTCACGCCTCCTGCCGAAGTGATCACATCGTTCAACATCCGCACGCCCAACGCGGGATACACCCCCGGCGACTTCACTTCCCCATTCACCGTGATGCCTTGCGTTGCATATTCAGCAATGAACACCGTGGCGTGCGACTCGGCCGGCTGCAAAATCTGCGCTTCAACAAAGCGCTTTTCGATGTCGGCCGCGGCCTCTTCTGCAGTTTCACCCGCCACGTGCACGCTCCCGATCAGCGGCACGGTGATGTTGCCCTGATCGTCAACTCGAAATCGTCCCGAGAGATCTGCATTCTCAAACATTGTTACTTCCAGCAGGTCTCCTGAGCCGATCACCAATGGCGGCGCCACACCGGTCGCTGGCCCAGCCTGTTGCTGAGCGCTTCCGGCGATCGCTTGCGCGGCCAGAAGCGCCAGGCAGGCCGCCGCACACGCAATTCTCTTCGCCATGCTATTCTCCCTTGTTCTCTTCGTCATCCTCATATCCGTAGGCCCGATCAGAGAACGACGGGGCTTGTTTGTACCCGTACCAGTAGTTTCTGGCGTAGGCTCCATAGCGATACGTGTAAAAATTCTCCAGCCGCAGATCGACATCGTTCACAACAACTCCTGCGACGGGCGCATTGACGCGCCAGAGCAGATCGCGTGCGCGAATCAGTGCTCGCTTCCGAGTGACCCCGGCACGCGCAACCAGCACTACAGCGTCGGCCCGCACCGCCAATGATTGCGAGTCCGACACGGCCAGAAGAGGTGCGGAATCGATCACAATCCGGTCGAACCGCTTTACCCAATGCCGCATCTGTTCCTCCATACGATTGGAAGAAAGCATTTCCGCCGGGTTTGGCGGCAGCGGACCAGTTGGCAGCACGTGCAGGGTCGGTAATTCTGCGAAAGGGACCGGCAGATCTCTGTCCAGCGCCTGTTGAGTCAGCGCCGTCGAAAGTCCAAAATTCTCGTCGGTGATCCCGAAAACCCTTCGCAGACTTCCTCGCCGCAGGTCGGCATCGACCAGCAGTACCTGCTCGCCTCGCTGCGCCAGGACAATTGCGAAGTTGATTGCCGTGGTCGTTTTTCCTTCGGAAGGAAAAGCGCTGGTGATGACGATAATCCGCGGAGGATTGTCAATCGACGAGAGCAAAAGCGAGCTGCGCATCCCACGGTAGGCTTCGGCGCCGTGCGACTTTGGATCCCACAGCGTAATCAATTGATGAGGAGTCTGGAAGGCGGTTGGCGGGGCCTTGTCTTTCGGATCGCCTCGATGTTTCGTTCCCCCATAGCTCATGTTGGGAATCGCCGCCAGCGAGGGCAGCATCGAGGCGGACTCTACTTCCTCTGAAGTCCGCAATCTGTCGTCGATCGATTCTATTACGAAAGCCAGAACGCATCCCACAAACAGGCCGCCCAAAAAGCCATAAAGCAGCGCTTTACCTTTCTGCGGCGCAATCGGCACAAAAGGAACTGCTGCGCGGTCGACCACCGTAATATTGGCCGCCGACATGCCGGCCGAGATGCTCGCCTCCTTCAGTCTCATCTGCAGCGTGTCATACAAGTCGCGGGTCAGCTCGGCCTGGTGCCGAAGGATTGCATATTGAGCTACATCTGCATTCAGCCGGTAGGCCGCGTCTTCCTGAGCTCCGAGGCGTTTGCGCAGTTCGTCTTCCAGTCCAACCGCGCCGTTGTACTCATCGTTCACCTGGCGCCGCGCCAACTCGACTTCGTTGTTGATTTGCGCCTGAACCTTGTTGATCTCCTGGTCCAGTTGCTGCATCTGAGGATGCTTCGGGCCATACTTCGAAGCCAGCTGCGCGCGCTGCGACTGCAAATCGCTCAGCTGAGTTCGCAGAGCCGTCAGCGCCTGATTGTCTCCCATCAGCGCAATCATGTCAGGCCCGAGCGAATCGAACTCGCGCATTCGCGCTTCCTTCATGATCCGATCTGCTTCAGCGCTGTCCAGTTCACCGCTGACGTCTTCTAAAGTCTGGATGGTCAGGTTAGTGTTTTCATCCGTACCCACGATGTTGTGCTGCTTCTGGTAGTCCGCCAGCGCGCGCTGTGTGTCTGAAGCCTCTTGCCGCAGATCGTCCATCCGGCTTTGCAACCAGGTAGACACATGTTCGGTGCGCTCGACTTTGGTTTGTAACTCCGCATCGGAGTAAGTATCCACCAGCTGATTTACGATTTCGGTCCCGAGCTTCGGATCGTTGCTCTTATAGTGAATCTCCACGATCCTCGTGTTCGGAACGATTGCAACAGACAACCCACCCCGGATGATTCCGATCAAGGTGCGGCGTTCCTGTGGCGTAACTGGTGCATCATGGCCCGGCGCCTCGTTCTGTTTCCCACCCCGGATCAGCCGGATCAGGTTCAGAGCCTGGGCTGTTTGATACAACACCGAGTCGCTTTGCAGAATGCGCACTTCAGTAGCCAGGTTCTCCGCCGCTTCATCTTCTGCTTCAAACATGCCCAGCAGATCTCCAGCGCCTAACTCGCTCGACTTGATCTCAATGCGCGAAACGCTCTCATACACCGGAGGCGTGCGAAAGGCATACCAAACAGCCGCGGCAACAAAAAGGATCGTGACCGTGATAATCGTGAAGCGCTGTTTGGTGAGCACTCGCCAAACGTCCATGAGCGAGCGGCGATCACCCAAAGGAACATTTGCCGGCCGGCTGTCTTGAGGCTGAATCGGCTGAGGCTCGGGCTGATGTTCAAGAATCATCTAGGCTCCTGCAAAAGTACTACCTGAAATTCGTTTTTTGTTCTTGGACTACCAAACATCTCTCGTCTTCCTGTCAAAAAGCAGGGCGCGCCTTAACCTCGATACTTCTGGGGCATTCTGAGCCCACAAAGAATAGGTTAAACGCTCGCAGCGTACTGCATCACGCTCGTTTTAGCGGGTTGCAGATCTTTCTCGAATCCCGCGGAGTCCCGCATCGTTTTCCGCCCGAATCGGCCGGCCAGTCTGCTCGGGGCGCGCCTCAGACTACAATTCCCTGATCGTCAGAATTCCTCGCCGTCGCCCAGCTTGTCGCGGTTTGCGACAACTCCTCGCTGTCTAGGTTGCCCCCATGGCACCCTTCAACGCGCCGTTGATTACGGCAGCCGTCTCCCTCATTGAGAACCGTGCATTGAAACACCTCCTGGCTCGATTGGCCATTGCTTTCTTTTCATCCGGCGCAAGCGCAAACCAACGGCTCAAGAGCCGCAAGGTACCTTGGAGCGTGTCCTCGTCCGTCAAACCAACGCCGTCGCACTGAATCTCAGACCAGATGTTCACCTTGCGACTGATCAGAACCGGCCGTCCCACCGCAAGCGCCTCCACAACCGCGATACCGAAGTTCTCCTGGTGCGATGGCAGAACCAGCGCATCGCACGCCCTTAGAGCTCCCCACTTTGCCTTGCCACCAATCATTCCTGGCCAATGCACCCGGCTCGTAACACCCAACTGCTCAGCCCTCTCCTTCAGCTTGGACTCCATCCCCGCATGGTCAGGGCCCGCAATCACCAAGTCCACTTCCGGTGCCATTCCGCGTAATTCTGCAAATGCCTCCAGCAGAAGATCGCAACCCTTCTTTTCGTGGAGTCTGGCAAGAAAAAGCAGATAGCACCTGGCGCGGACCTCAGGCAGTTTTTGATGGAACGCTTCGATCTCTCTGGCCGCCCGGCTCCCGTTTTCATCCGGCCCGGTGATTCCATACGGAACCACCACGCTCTTCCATTCGGCGGGCCGAAAACTCGATCGCGCCAGGTCCCGCTCCACCGCATTTGTGAAAAAGACAGCCTTGGCGCCCCGTAACACCGCGTGTTGAAGAGGCCAATACAGCAGCTTCTTCACATATTTCAGCGGGTACTGCCGGTTGAACCAGGGATCGAGCGCGCCGTGAACGAAGATCCCATAGGACGTCTTGCTCCTGCGCGTCGCAAACAACAGCGCAACGCCGGGAAACGTCCAGATTCCATTCATCACAATCGCGTCGTAGCGTCCCGCATTCGCGCGCAACCATTGCCACAGTCGCGGTGAGAAAGCGAATTTGCCCCAATGGGACTGGCCCAACGCATGCACCTTGCAGGGAATATCGCGCAAGAACGGCTCGTCGGGTTTGTCGAGGCACACAACTTCACTTTCGGCGCCTTCAGCAGCATACGCCTTCAAAAGCTGCTTTACGGCTTCTGGTGGTCCACCGCGATCAGGGGAAAAGCTGTCGATCATATGCAGGATTCGCATCGACGACAGCGAAATATTTGAATCTATGTCACAAACCATCACTGGTGTGGCATGATCACTTTCATTTCGTAACAGCCAGGCAGACTCGGTTTTATTTTTTGCTTGCTGAAAACTCCGAGTATGCTTTGAACATCGCTTCAGGCCCCGCGCCATCTCCAGCAAATAGCCGATGAAGAGAGCGGTGGCTCAGAATGATTGCAATCAGAGAAAGCACCAGATCTTTGGCGCTTGAACATCCCAGCTCGCCCCGGCTCACCCATGGCTCCAGGTAGCGCGCGATCACTTCAACCAGTTGCCCCAGATGCCTGCGCAGCAGTGGATCAATGTCTTCGCTCAGTTCGAGCGCACTGTATTGCACCAGGCGCAGTAACTGCGGCCGCTGCATCATCGTTGCTGCGATCAAGTCGAACGTGCGCGCCACTGCCTCACTCGCATCGTTGGCCTCCGCAACTCCCGACAGCAGGTCCCCGCTCAACTTCACCTTCTGCAACTCAGTGTCGAGAACTGCGAAATACAGGTCGCGCTTCCGCGGATAGTGCCGATAGATCGTCACTTCATTCACGCCGGCGCTCGATGCGATGTCGCGTGTGCTCACACCGTTGTAACCGAATCTCGCAAACATCTCTGCAGCGCTCGCCAGAATGCGCGATTCGGCGTCACCCTTGCCGGGATTCGGGCTTCTCATCGCGCGCAGTTTGGCTGCACCGTTGCGATCGGGCGTCGTCATCTGAAGATGTCTTTCGGCTGAATTCTTCTGGAGCATATTCTTTAAAGAATCGTCGATGGACTGCGACGAGTTCGGCAGAGTGTCCAGCTCCGCACTTCCACCTGTTTTCTATTTGAGAAACAGAGCGTGATCAGGGTGAGCCAATTAAGGGAGAATGTCGCTCTGCAGAGTCTGGCATGCTGCAGGAGACAAATTACCGGATGCTCGAAACCATTGAACTAAATCCCATTCGTCCGGCACACCCAGGATTCCCCGGCGCCAACGGCTCCAGGTCTTCAAAGTCAACTTCCACCGCATAACTCTGCATGATGTGTTCCAGAGTCATCACCACGCGGAAACTGTTCTTGTGCCTCACCACGATCCCTTCCAGTCCGCCCAGTGCGCCCGACCGAATGCGCACCCGCTGTCCGACCGTCGCGAAAGGGTATGGCTGAGCCCGGTTGAGTCTCAGCCCCGTCTTTAACGCTTCGATCGTCGCGTCTGGCAGCGTTGCCGGCTCTCCACCTGTTCCACCGACAACTGCCAGAGCCCCGGGCACTGCGAGTACGTCGCTTCGCTCATTCCGCTCGATATGAACGAAAAGATAACCAGGAAATAGCGGAAGTTCGAGGGTGACTCTCGAGCCGTCGCTCCACCTGCGCTGTGACCGGTAGAGTGGAAGGTAGCACTCGATCTCGCGATGCATCAGATGCTCGGCAACCCGCTTTTCGTGGCGAGACGTGGTGTAAAGGGCAAACCAATTTGAGGGTTGCGCCGCCTCCGGCAACCGAATCGGCGGTGGGCTGGGGGCCTCCCGACCGGCCTGATCCTCAATCTGGTGCAAAGCTTCGCCCTCCTCACTTGGGTGAGGTCTTTTCCACACCCTTCGTCATCGGCAAAAAGGGTGCGGAGCAGCATCTGCGGACTCTGGGTTGTTGGCACGTTCCGTTTCACACGGGGGAGTTCAACGGCTGTTGCATGAAAGGAACTGCTTTCATCTGGCTTGCTTGCTGTTCCGTGGCTGAAACCATGGTAACGCCACTTGAAACCAATATATCAGTACGTTACGGGCAGTCAATGTGGAATTCGGGTGCCTGAAGTGATCGCATGCTTACTTCCGTGTTTTCCACAGGCAACAGGCCAGTAGCCGCTCCGCTCCGATTGCTTCTTTGGCCATACTGTATCGATTCGGGACACCTGCGGCGACTTCCACATCCAGGCACGAATGCCGCAGTCAATACCATGCCGGCACTGATCGCTTTGCGCATCGCCCTCCTCCGAATTTCGATGGATCTGTCAGCGGGTGCCCCCGGTCCCTGCATTTGGGAACCCGGGGAACAAATCGTGTGTGCTTCGTCATCGACTTTGAACCCGGGAAATCAAGCGGCTCACTGCCCCGGCTGCAGGTGCATCTTCAGGAACTGCACGTAAATGTCCCAGTCGCTCGGAACCATGCCGTGCCCGCCGTCGTGCATGTAGTAGGAAAGATCGTGAAAGATCGGCGTCTTCGCTGCCGGCCACACATCGGTATCCAGCGGATCTTTGCCGAGCAGCTTGTACACCGGCCCCGCCGCTACCTCTGCCAGAAACTCGCCCTTCGGATCGGACCAGTAATCTGTGTTCCCCGTCTGCAGCAGCAGCGGCCGCGGCGCAATCAACGCCACCAGCAGATTCGCATCCATTGGTGCCTTGTCCGGGAATCCCGCCCAGTGCCCATAGTTCGCCGCGAATTGATATGGAAAGCGTGTCGGCGCCGTCAGGTGCGCAATGGTTTCACCGTAATCGCGATGGCTCAGCGCGGCGCCGCCCTCGCCCGAGCAGCTCGCAATCATTGCCGCAAATCGTTGATCGTGCGCACCTGCCCACATCACCGTCTTGCCGAGCCGCGAAACGCCATGGATCGCCACTCGTTTCGCGTCGATCGCCGGGTCCGTCTCGAAGTAATCCTGGACGCGGCTCATTCCCCACGCCCATGCGGCAATCGATCCCCAATCATCAGGCGGACGGTCCGGCAGTCCGGGCTTCAAGTAATGCGCACGGATTCCATTCCAAAAGCCGTTCAGATAATCCGGATCGACGTCGCCGTAGTAATAAGTCGCTACACCAAATCCGGCATCGAGCAGCGGCTCCACATCGAGCCTCCCGAACCCGCGACCTTTTGGCGGCATCACCTTGGTATTCGTCTTCGGGTCCCAGACTTCTTCCGGCGTAATCCCCGGATCCTCAACCGAGTTTTGAATTGCGCCAAAGTTGATCGAAAAAAACATCGGCACCGGCTTGTGCGCATTCGCCGGCAGGTAGATCAGCAGATGAATCTTCGGCCACGCCGGATCCTTCGAAAACGAAATCGTCACCTGTTTGCGAATCGCCTTTCCATCCAGCGCGGGCGTTCCCTTGTCCGTCACGTCGAAGCTCTCGTCCGCCGGCCGTCCCGGATCGCGTCCGTATTGCTGCGTCTCAAAAATCTCTTCGATCTCCGGCCGCCGTTTCGTCCACCACGTCTTTGCGTTCTTCACCGGTTTTCCGTCGTTCAATACCAGCGGGTCCACCAGCGTGTACGTCCCCACTTTCGCCTCGTCGTAGTTCACCGGAATCCCCGCCACGACCGACGGCGGAGTTTGCATGGCGCGCATCGCCGAAGCCGGAAGTCCCGGCACCGTCGTCGGCGGCGGAGTGGGCGGCGCGGTCGGTGCCTGGGCCCGGTGCGTTTGCACCCCCAAAAGCAGCGAAACAAACACACAGGGAACGATGAAAGCAGGCCTGAATTGCATTGGAATCCCTCCAGGGGAGCATCTTTCAAACACGATTTGCTAATGGAAATAAGTTGCCGACTGAAAAGCTAGTTTTCCGCCCATGCCGCTGTCAAGCTTTTGGGCAGCTCAGCCATCTTCGACCGCGAAAGTTGACTCCAGTATTCGAATTCTTCAGTTCTCTCAGGCCAATCCAGCAACTCAGCCACTGCTGCGAATCCGCGGGCCGCCCCGCTCAAACGCCTTTTCGACCCTCGATCTCCGCCCGGCCAACTTCCTGGAACCCGCCTTATCACTCTCGCCCTAACAGAATCTGCACAGATTCGCTCCATTCGTGCACCCAACACGCAATTCCACTTGCCAGGTGCCCTTTCTCCCAGGACCATTCTCGCTGCGCGCCGATTCACGCAACTTTCTGTCGGTTTTCACCTCGCCGAATGGACCGCAAATTGACGTCGCATTTTCTTCGTGCCATTTGAGCACCGCTGGAGCTATACTCTGTTCACTTTCTGAGTGGATTCGCGGCCCGCATTCGTGCGGTTACTTATTGGCGACACTCGTACTCCTATGACTCGTATAGGAACTTTGTAGAGTAAGAACGCAAATCAAAGCAGCTTCTCCTCAACCGGATCCCCCACTGGTTAAATAGCTGCAATACAACAATCAGTACCTTGGCTAATGCTCGATCTGAGGCTTTTTTCATTGCGCCGTCGTCTCTCATGCAGCGATTCCGGTATTACTCTTCTGGCCGTTCTTTGCAGGCCAAGCTTGACGTTCAGAAGACCCGTAATGCCGGCGTCGCAACTTCCCTCAAGCCCCCGTGTTACAAGGGGCATGATGTGGAGCGATTGATCGGAACCCGGTGCTACGGCAGCCACAATAATGTTGGTTTGGGTTCAGGTTGAATAAGCCATGCGGCGGAAGTTTTTGGGGCCGCGTTTACGCGCGTGGCAATTGGAGGATCGCCCAAGTTCACCTGTTTCACCTGGAGCGCTTATGAAAGCGTACTTCGTCGGTTCGTGTGTGCCTTTGTGTGTGTTGGTATGTGCCCTTGCTGGGTCCGTGGCATCGGCTGAAACGCAGCGCGCACTTCTCATCGGCATTAACACCTATCAACCCGCAGGCACAACCGCTGAACACCCCGCCGGCTGCATCTACGGCCGCTGCGAGCTCGGCTCCTTCCAGAATCTCGACGGCTCTGTGAACGACGCACAGGCTATGGCCGATCTGCTTACCAGTCCCAAGTTTGGTTTTCCCGCCACCAACGTCGTTCTGCTCACCAATCCCGCGGCTCCTCAGCCGCGTCCCGGCATCACGGTATTGCCCGCCGATCAAACCACGCACGACGGCATCCTGGCGGCGATGCAGAAGTATCTCGTCGATCTCCCGCAGAAGGGCGACTCTGTGGTTTTCTACGACGCGAGTCATGGTTCACTGCGCGTGAACAGCAAAGGCAACAAGCTCACGGTGCTCGTCAACGGAAAATACGTCCACGCCGACAGCACGCTGGTTCCTTCCGACGCGTACAAAGGCGGCTACGACGTGCGTGACCGCGAAATGACGCGCATCTTCAACGCCGCTCTCAATAAGGGTATTCATCTCACCGTCATCTTCGATAGTTGTCACTCCGGCGGAATCAGCCGCGGCATCGGCCCGGTCTATCGCGAGCGCGCGCTCGCCTTCGATCCGCGCGACATCGACGAAGCGCCTGATGCGCTGCCCAATGGTCAGCCTGCGCCCGCGCCGACCGATCGCTCCGACAATCCAGCTCTCGTTTTCTCCGCCGCCCAGCAGGATCAAACAGCAAAAGAAATGCCGGTCAGCGACAAAGCAACTGACCCGCACGGCGCCTTTACCGCCGCACTTCTTGAGGCGCTGCAGACGCTGCCCGCCGACACTCCTGCTGAGCTCGTCTACCAACGAGTTAAGGCTGTCCTCGAAGGTGGCAGCGTCCCCGACCAGGAGCCCGATCTTGACGCGTCTGCCGCGCGCCGCCAGCAACCACTCTTCGGTGGATCCGCTGCAGGCTCAAGCAAGATTCGCACCGCCGCTCTTGGCACAGACGATGACGGTAGTGTGACTCTCGACATTGGTAAGGTCTCCGGAGTAGGCGTCGGCACGGAGTTCACTGGAATGACTGCGAACTCCGCCGGCCAGAAAGTGGTCCTTCGCATAACCGATCTCAACGGTATCGCCCGCTCCTCAGCCCAGGTCGTCAGCCCCACCGGAGCAAAGGTCGCGGCAGGCGATGTCTTCGAACTCACCAAGTGGGTCCCGGCAGACAATCCTCCGTTGAGCATCTGGCTTTGGCCCTCCAACCTATCTGAGAGCGACATCCTCGCGGCAGCAGCACAAGTGCAGGCATCCGGTGCCACGCTCGTCTCCGATCCTGCTGAACAGCAATGGACGCACGTCATCAATTGGGATGGTTCGCACTGGACGCTGCAGCAGGCAGGCGCATCCACGTCCGTCAATCTCGGTGCAACGCTCTCCGCCCAGGCAATTAAGCAGAGCCTTCCCGCTGGCGCAAAGCTCTGGGTAAATCTTCCGGCATCGACGGAGCTTGCCACCAAGCTCACTCCTGCCGGATCAGATAGTGCCGTCCAGCACGCTGACAGCCTGACGAACGCCATGTACGCGCTCACCGGCGTTGTCACGGCAAATGGACCTGCCTATGCGTGGTACCACAAGAGCGAGCTCGCCGCCGGCCCGCCTTCGCCGAATGCTCCTGCGCACAGCCCGGGCTGCTCCGCAACCTCGCAGTACCCGGTGCGCTCTGATTGGGTGCCCGTCGCGAGCCCCGACGCCATCGATGCCGGAAGCACCAAGCTCAACAACTATTCGTCTCTGCTCGCCAAGGTGCACGGCTGGCTGGAACTCGCCAACAGTCCGGCCGACGCATCAACTGACGACTACTTCTCCCTAGGGTTGATTCCTTCCACCGGCACAGATGTCGTCGACACTGCTCAGCCCGTCCATCAGGGAGATTCACTCAAGATGGCTCTTCAGTCCAGCTCGCGCGTCATTGAGCGCCGCTGGGTCTACGTGCTCGATATTGACTGCCACGGTCAGGGAACGGTACTGTATCCCCACAACTACGCTGAAAACCAGTTTCCAAACGATGCCGATAGCGGGCGCCAGTTTATTCTTCCCGGCGCTCCCACTTTACGTATCGGCCCGCCGTACGGAGTTGACACATTAATTCTGCTCAGCACTGCGCAGCCGTTGCCCGATCCGTACGCACTGAATTTTGAAGGCGTAGCTTCACGCGGAACGCGCGGCGTGGCTTCGCCCTTGGAGAAGTTGCTGAACCAGGCCAGTGGTGGCACCCGCGGATTTTCGGGCGAAGTGCCAACCAACTGGGGTATCGGGCTCATGACCGTTCACAGCGAACCCAAGCAGGCTGCTGCGAACGGGAGCAATTGAATTTGCGCCATCATCATTCGGCTTTATGAATTTCGTGAGCAGCCGGCGGCTCAATGAAAATACTCCGGCAAAGGATGGGGGTAGAAAGATGGCAACTTCAAGACGCGATTTCCTTGCCGATGCATCTGTCGTCGGCATGCTGGCTGCAATGCTTCCCGGATTGGCGGCTGCTCAGGATTCAGCGGTGGCTCACACTTCGACCAGCAACGCCGAAGCGGACGACGCGCCGCACGACTCCTTCGGTTTCTGGAACGGATTCTTCGATTCAGTGAACCCATATGCTGCGGACTACGGAAACAAGGCCGCAACACGCGGACCCGCAGACCAGCTTCCAGATCCCCAGGCACAGACGCAGTACCTGCACTACGACTCTGACAACAAGCGCCTCCGCTATGCGTCGGACATTAAGAAAGAAGAACTGCTCGACCATGACGGCGACGTCGGTGTCAGCATAGCGATTGCCCAATTTCGCCCAGGATCAGGGGAAAACAATCTCAAGGCGTCGCAACTGCGCATCGACACGACACAGGTTCACCCGTTCGTGGACATTATTACTCCGCTCGCCTGGTCGGCCATTGCATCCATCAACCCGAGCAAGATGGGTACGGTTTCCCTTGACCAACTCGGGTTCAAGTCACCGCAGGCAATGCAGGGCACAAGCAAGATCCTGCTCACTCGGGGAACGGGAAAGCTGGCTGTTAATGTATCCAGAGCCCAGGCCGAATCGATGTTCATGAAGGCTCTCAACATCATGCTCCAGGGCGCCAAGATCGCGGCACCGATACTTACCCTTCCGGCCATCAGTGTGCCCGCGCTGAGCACATTTACTGAGATGATGAGCTACTGGGAAGATCGCACCCGGTTCGTCATGTCGGGTAATCTGACCACCGCAGTCGCTACCCAGCAGGCCTTAAACGATCCGGATCGGGAACCCACGTATATGGGCCTGCTCTCCGGCGACTACCTCATGGTTCCGCAGAAACATGTGGATGAGCTTGCCAAGGCGCTGCCAAATCTCGATCTCATGCAGGGCTACCTGGTGGCCAAGGATGCCGACCCGAACCTGCCCCTTGCGCAAAGGGCGCAGAGTTCGGTTCCCGGTATCACGTATGCGTCGATGCACGTCACGGTAGCGCCCTCGAATACCGATCTGAGCAAGCCGCCGATTTGGGCTAACTCAAGCTCCGGTAGCAGCAGCTCCAGCTCGTCTTCCAGCTCGAAGAAGAGCAGCTCCAGCAGTTCGAGTGGATCGAAGAGCGGATCGACTAGTTCGGGTAGTACTGGCAGCTCGAAGAGCCAGTAGTTAAGCGTGCGTAAATTGTGCGACGGCAGCCCGTCTCTACGGGTATGCTGGGTGCAACGCAGCCGGGGGGTGCCGGCGGCGTTGCCGAACGGTCAGTCGGGGGTCAATATGAGCCGTGCTTTCTTATCAAGGGTGATCCTTTGCCTGAGTGCAGGGGCGCTTGCCGCGTTACCCGCCCGGGCGCAAAGCTTCGGGGCCGCGAAGGATAAGGTCACTCTCCACCGCAAACTTCCTGCTCTCATCCACCTCCCCGGCAGCAGCATCAAGGTTGTCGTTCCGGGACAGGGTATGGTGGGTGACGTGTCGTACGATCTGCAGGCGCTGCTTGAAACGGAGATTCTCAAGGACGATCCGGACCTGCGCGTGGAGCCCAATAATCCTGACACAATTCTCACCTGCAACATCACGGGCTTCTACCATCCAGCGCCCACGATAACCACAGAGCCGGGGCTTGCTCTTACCAAGAATGGTCCGAACACGCAGCAATTAGAGCGGATCACGGGTAGCCTTAGCGTTGCCTTCCAGGCCAAATCGGCCACTGGCCGCACCTTGATCTCCGACAACGTCACTTCAAAGTACGACGAGCAGTTTGATAGTTCAGGAGTCTCCACCTCCCACGGCGTCATGGGGTCGCTCAGCGGTACCTGGGGCAAGTTGAAAGGCCAAAAGACCGAAGAAAACACTCCTCCCACCGATGCCGAGTTGCGTTCCAGGCTGCTGCTCGATGTGGTGCAGCAGATCGCCGAGCATATTGTGAATACGAATGAGGCGATCGACGTCTTTCTGGCCAAGGAAAAAGGCCCGATCGAGGAAGGCGACAAGCAAGCGGACGGTGAACTCTGGGAACGTGCTCTTGAAACCTTCGAGACTGCGCAGCCGTCCGGCAAGCCGGAAGAGGATGCATACCGCCTTTACAACATCGGCGTAGCGTATGAGGCGCTTGCCTACCAGGCAGACGACCCCAAGATGGCAATGAAGTACCTTGACCAGGCGGCCATCAACTACGGCAAGGCGATCGATGCAAAGCCCAGCGAAAAGTACTTTGTGAATCCGCAAGAGCGCATTGAAACGGCAATTGCGCACTACAAAGTCTTTGAAGAAGAGAAGAAGCCGCCGCCCGCGCCGGTCGAATCTGCCAGCACTGAGCCAGTCGGCCCGACAGCGACCAGAGGGCTCTCGAACAACCTGGTGATTAGCATGGTGAAGGCCGGAATGGACGACAACACCGTCATACAGGCCATCCACGCAGCCAAGGCGGTCACTTTCGATCTCACCCCTGGGGGCGAGCAGCAGCTAACCAGTAATGGCGTAAGCGCCCGCGTCCTGGCGGCAATGAAGACGCAGGCGGCGACAAACTCTCAAGCGCCCTCCTCGCCCAGAGGACTCACCAATAACCAAGTAATTGCCATGATCAAGTCTGGCATGGACGACGACACGGTAGTGACGGCCATCCGCGCTACCAAGGTGGTCGACTTCGATCTCACGCCGACGGGCCAGCAACAGCTTACCGGCAGCGGCGTCAGCAAGCTCGTATTGACTGCGATGAAGACTCGCGCTGCCAGAAAACCGGCCGCGGCAGGAACTGTAAAACAGGCGGCATCGCAATGAGACCGAATTACCGACTCGCTGTTCTTGTGCCGGCGATACTTCTGGCCGGGCTTTGTGTGGCATCGCGCTCATACAGCGATGATGGCCGTTGCGGCTCCGGCCAGGATCTCGTCGTCCAGGCCCTCGAGCGCGTCACCCCGCAAAGCCCCGACAGCGACTTCGTCGACGCACTCGAACTGCTCAAACACGCAGTCTCTACCTGCCCTGAGCTGGGTGATGCGTGGTACTACCGCAGCCTCGTCGAGCAGCGTCTCGGCCATGCATCGCTCGCCAGGTACGCCATGGATAAGGCGCGCTTCAACGGCTCTGAAGCTCTCGACCAAAACCTCAATCCGCTTATTCTCTCTACGCCGGCCTCGCGCGGATTCAGCCAGGAAGCCAGTACCCCCGCCGCTCCTGCTGCGCCTCCCGTCAAGCCCGGCCCTGTCCAGCAGAAGTGGGCGCTTATCATCGGCATCGGCAACTTCACTGATGCCCAGGTTCCCAGGCTCAACTTCACCACCGCCGACGCCGATGCCTTCGCCGCTGCTCTCAAAGATCCCAACATCGGTCAATTCCCTGCCGACAACGTGCAGGAGCTCACCAACGAAAACGCCACTACCAAAAACATAAAAGAAAAACTCAACTGGATCGCGCGTCAGGCCCAGCCCAACGATCTCGTCATCATTTATGTCGCGACGCATGGCACGCCCCGCACCATCGATTCTGCCGGAGGCGCGAATTATCTCGTCACGTACGATACTGAGGTTTACAAAGACGGCAGCTTCGATGAAGACGCCATGTATGCCACGGCGTATCCCATGATCGATCTCGCCAACGCGGTTGCCACGCGCATGAAAGCACTACGTACCGCCGTCTTTCTCGACACCTGCTATTCCGGTGGTTCCGTCGCCGGCGCCGCGCCTTCCCAGCAAATCGTCACCGAGGCTCCTTCGAAAGAAATGCTGTCGCACATGACCGACGGAACTGGGCGCATTGTCATGGCTGCCAGCCAGGTTGATCAGGAATCGCTCGAGAGCCCCGATCTCCACCACGGCTATTTCACCTACTATCTGCTTCAGGCGCTGAAAAACGGCAAAGGACAAACTCCTCTCAGTCAGGTCTTCGCGTCGGTGGAGCAACAGGTATCGAAGAGCGTAGCCGCGAAAGGCGCTCACCAGGACCCTGTCATGAATCGAAGTTCTTCCGATGCCGACTTCGCGCTCCGCTCCGCCTCCGCCGACACGGCGTCCGCCAAGCCTTGACGGATCAGCCACTCCGGCGTGGAAGCTTGTCATGAATCGTACTTGCATCTTCGGTTTCGCGATCGCCTTAATAGTCTGCTCGCTTGCTGCCATCTCTTTCGCGCAAACTACCAGCCTTCAAGACACGATTTCGCAGCACGAGCAGCAGCTTGCGCAGGCGCGCTCCAGCCGCAACATGCACGAAGTCGTGACGGAACTCAACATCCTCGGCTCGTACTACCGGCAAGCCGGCCAGCTGCAAAAAGGGCTCACCTGTCTCAACGAGGCCTTGCCAATAGAGCAACGTGCCTCCAGCCTCTACGGCCAGGCGACGACGCTCAACACCATGGGCCGCATCTACACTGACCTCGGCCAGGAAGACAAAGCGCTCTCAACGCTCAATCAAGCGCTGCCCATGTGGCGCGCTCTTGGTCAGCGCATCGGCGAAGCCGACACGCTCAGCTACATCGGCAAGGTCTACAACGACCTCGGCCAGCACGACGACGCGCTCAAGGTCCTCAATCAATCAATGGCCATCTGGCAGTTGATCGACAACCCCGCCGCAAACACTGCGCCGTCCGGCGCTTCACAACAAAGCCCCACCTCAGGCGGCAGCCGGTCGAACATCAGTGTTGCCGGCGAAGCGGGAACCCTCGACAACCTGGGCCGGACTTACTCCGACGAAGGACAGGGCCTCGAAGCTCTCAAATACTTCAATCAGGCTCTGCCGCTCTTCAACCAGATCGGCGAACGTGGTGGCGCGGCGCTCGTCCTCAATGACATGGGCCCAGCTTTCGCGGCAATTGGCCAGAAGCAGAAGGCGCTTGAAAGCTACAACAAGGCGCTCGCGACCTTTCGCGAGATCGGCAGCCGCCAGGGCGAAGCGCTGACTCTTGAAAACACCGGCTGGCTCTATCGCGATCTCGGTCAGAACCAGACTGCTCTCGACTACTACAACCTGGCACTGCCTATCTGGCGCGAGGTCGGCAATCGCAGCGGAGAAGCGCGCGCGCTCAGCGATATCGGCCGTGCCTACGCCGATCTCGGCCAGCCTCAGAAAGCTCTCGAGTACGCGAGCCAGGCGCTGCCCATCTTTCGCGAAACCGTCAGCCGTCGCGGTGAAGCCATGACCCTGAACAACATGGGCCGCGATCATTCCGACCTCGGCGAATCGAAAGATGCTCTCGATCTCGATCTTCAATCCCTCGCCATCTGGCGCGAGATCAAAGATCAGCGCAACGAAGCCGGATGCCTCATGACCATCGCCTGGGCTTACTCGCAGATGAAGCAGCCGGAAACCTCGTTGGCCAGCGCCCTCGCAGCTCTCTACCTCGCCAGGTCCACGGGCGATCCGCAGATTGAGGGCGGCGTCGAAACCTCAATGATGCTCGGCTTTCGCAAGCAGCAGCATCCAGAGGAGGCCATCTTCTTCGGCCTTGAAGCGGTCAACAACTACGAGCAGATCCGCAAAAACATCACCGGCCTCGACAAGCAGCTCCAGGCTGGCTACGCGCAATCTCGCGCCGGCATTTACCGCATGCTCGCCGAGTTGCTCGTCCAGTCCGGCCGACTCGGGCAGGCCGAGCAGATCCTCGATCTCCTGAAGGAGCAAGAACTGAAAGACGTCGTCGCCGGCGCGACCGCAAGCGCCTCAGCAGGCATCGAGCCGCTCAAGCTTTCTCCTGCGCAGCAGCAGGTCGAGTCACAACTGCCAGACATTGAGAAGAAAGCGCGCGACGTAGAAGAAGACACGCTTGCCTGCGTGCAGATTCAATCGAAGACGACTCACACCCCGGATGATGACGCCCAGCTCAAATCGCTCGCCGCAAAGCTGCAACAGGAAGAAGGCGAAATCAGGTCCGCTCTTTTTGACATCATCTACCCTGAGCTCGACGCGCAATCCGCGCCGGGCAACGCTTCGAACGATACGACAAAAAGCTTTCTACAGGATTCGCTCGCCAAGCTCGGTTCCAACGTCGTCGGCATTCGAGTGCTGCTCGGCGACGATCACGCCTACGCCATCGTAGTCACCGCCGCCTCGCGCAAAAGTATCGTCTTACCAGCCACTTCTGCACAGATCCGCGATAAATCACTTGAAGTTCTAAAAGCCATCGGTTCGCCTGCCACCGATCCCCGACCGCAGTTAAACCAGCTCTACGACATGATCGTCGCGCCCGTCGAAAGCCAGCTCAAATCCATCGAGTCCGCTCCCGGCGCAAAAGGCACCGTCCCCACGCTGCTTTGGTCGCTCGACGACGCGTTGCGCTACGTTCCCATGGGCGCTCTCTACGACGGCCAACACTACATGGTCGAGCGCTTTCACAATGTCCTCTTCACCGCCGAAAGCTATGGTCACATGACTGATGCGCCGCTCGAGAGCGGTCAACAGCCGAGCGCACTCGCCATGGGACTCTCCAAAAGCTACGGCGGCCTTCCTGCCCTCCCCGGCGTCATTCCTGAGCTTGACTCCATCGTCCGCGACCCCGCAGTTCCGGACTCGCACGGCCCCATGCAAGGCAAGCTCCTGCCCGACGATCGGTTCACTCTCGCCGCGCTCAAAGCCGCCCTCGGCGCCGGCAGCAATTTCTCTGTCGTGCACATCGCCAGCCACTTTGTCCTCGAGGCCGGCAGCGGTGACGAGCCGTTCCTTATGATGGGCGGCGACAACACCGGAAACGGGAACGGCTTCGAGTGGAATCTTTCCGAGATGGAAAACTCCTCCATCGCCTTCCACGGCACCCGGTTGCTGACCCTTTCAGCTTGCAGCACCGCCAAGGACTACAAATCCAGAAATGGCTTTGAAATGGATAGCTTGGGGATGGTTGCTCAACAAAAAGATGCGGAAGCTGTCCTGGCGACGCTCTGGGATGTCAACGATCTCAGCACCAGCCGCATCATGAGCGACTTCTACGATCGCTGGGTCACGAATCCGACTCAGGGCAAAGCCGAAGCTCTCCGCCAAGCCCAGCTTGCGTTTATCCACGGCACCGCCGCTACGCCCGCAGCCAAGACCGGCCGCGGATTTGAGACCACCGATCAGTCGCCCGCCCAAAACTCTTCCCTAGGCTACGCCCACCCTTATTACTGGGCGCCCTTCGTGCTCATCGGGAACTATCAGTAGCGATATCGATCAGCTTGTCACCGACATTCCATTACCTGCGGTGCTAGAATCCCGGCCCGCGGAGGGAAATGCAATGCGTACGATCCGGCTCCTGGCAATCATCGCGCTCATCTTTTTACCGGCAGTCTCATTTAGCAGCGAGCGTTACGACGGAAATTGGCTCACCAAGCTCAGTTGCCCGCCCAAAGGAAACACCGAAGGCTACACCTGGCAATTTGTCAGCGTGATCCAGAATGGCAACCTTCACGGAGAGCGTGGCACTGCAGGCCAGCCCGGTTACTTCACGATCGATGGCGCCATCGGCGACGACGGCAACGCCAAGCTCGCTGCCAGCGGCGTCATTGCCTCACGGGAATATGCGCGCGGCGTTTTCGCCCACCAGGGCGAGCCTTACAGTTACGACGTCAAAGCGCAATTCAAAGACACGACCGGAACAGGAACGAAGGGCCAAGGCCTCGGCATCGTCGGCCGCACCTGCACCTTCGAGTTCACAAAGCAGTCACCTGCTTCACCAACCGGGGTCGAGTCTGGAAAAGCTCAGTCCAAATAACAACCGCTGTTCAGCAAACGGCAGCCTGTCAAAACTCGAACTGTCTCAACCACGGGGTTCACCCCATCCCATGTCAAGTTTTCCTTCGCCCCAAAATGCTCTCAACTCCCTCATTCCTGAAGAAATAAAAAATCTCGCGAACAGTGCGTATAATTTCCCGCAATTCTCTACACTTGTTTCAGGATCGCGGAACAAGAAACCAAAGCGTGTCACAAAAAGTCCTCGGGACGGCGTCCGCACCAGCGCGCCAGTTTAGACGTCGCCGAAAAACTCCCGCCGCGAGTTTTGTTACCAGGGCACGGCTTACCGGGGCCCCCAGCGACCGGGGTCCCCAAGAAGCAGCTTTTGCTTCTCGGGGCGGAGCGATCGGTCTTCGTCGCTGGGGTGACTTGAGCCGGCCCGCATTCGCACAATTGAACGATTCGGGCTTCAGCCCCTGAGAAACTAAAGCGGACATCGAGACGGACATCGAGACGAGGATCGATAGGACGGATCTCGCGCATGATGCCTGGAGCCGACAAAGGTTATTTTGAGGTGAAAGTGGCACATCACGAGACGGACGCACCAAAACATGAGACGAATTTGCAGCAAAAGCAGTGCAAATCGCCCTTAACTCGCCTCGATCGACGACTTTAGCGACGCATCAATAGAATCAATACTTTACGAGGAAACATGAATTTTGAGGGGGGGATTAATCAACTAGTACACATCGGCGCCGCGCAGCTTTTAGTGCCCTAACTCAGCAGCTGCTTTGCCACCTTGATGTACAGCTCCACCGCTTCCAGCAACTCCTTCTTCGCGAGCCTCTCTTTCGGCGTGTGCGCCACATGAATGCTGCCAGGCCCCAGCAGCAGCGGCTCGCCCCAGTTGCTCAGTTGCGGAATGTCCGTCGTGAACTTCGCCACCATCGTCGGCAATCCCTCGACGGCCTTCAGCCGCACAAATGGAATCTCCAGCGTGAAGTCCACCTCCGCCAATCCCTCAGCGGCTCTCAGAACCGCCGCGCGCAAAGGCGCCGAGTCGCCCACCAGCCGAATCAGGATCTGTGCCTCGGCCTTATCGGCAATCACGTTCGGCGCGTGCCCGCCGTGAATCTGTCCGATGTTCAGCGTGCTCGGCCCTACATCTTCGGTTACCGGTAGATCAATTTCCAGCAATCGGTCCAGCACCTTCACCAGCTTGTGCACCGCACTGTCGCCCAGTTCCGGATACGCCGAATGCGCCATCTTCCCGTGCGCTTTCAGGAAAACGCGAAGCGAGCCTTTCGACGCCAGCGCAAGTTTGTTGTCAGTTGGCTCGCCGTTGATCAGGAACCGGCTTCCCTTCGGCGCGAGGTTTGCAACTTTCGCTCCCGCCGAGTCGCGCTCCTCGCCGCTCACAAACAGTACGCCAACCCGTAGCCCCGCGGCACGCAGCGCGTCTGCGGCTGCAATCTGCGCTGCGATAATTCCCTTCGCGTCTGATACCCCGCGCCCATACATGAACTCCTCGTCCTCAGTGAACGGGATGTAGGGCGGTACGGTGTCCATATGGGTCGAAAAAACCAGATCCGGCTTCTCGCCCTTCGGCCCACCAAACACATTCCAACGGTTCTCGCTGATCCCGCTCTCCGTCGGCTGCGGAACCGGAGTCTTCTCTACTTCCCATCCTCGCCCCGCCAAAAACTCGGCGAGAAAATCTCCCACTAGCCCCTCATGGTAGGTCGTCGATTCGATTTCGCATAACTGGCGTGTCAACCCAATCGGGTCGAGGGCAACAGCCTCGGAGCTTTCTTTCATGGTGCTGCCAGAATACCCTACGCATCCGGCCCGCCGTTGATTCTGCAGCCGTTTTGCCAGTTCAGAGACACCGCAAGTTGGAGCCGCGCAAGATTTGGAGCCGCGCAAGATATAGTCCCGCCCTTCGCGATACCCGCGTTTCCGGCACGCCGCTGGGCGTAAAATGATGTGTGGTATGACCACCACATTGGCCCCGGTCCAACTGACACCTGATTCGGTCGGCCCCCCGGCCAGTTCCGGCTTTACGATCATCTCGCCAGGTGAAAATTCCTCCCGCGGCGCCATTCGGACCTTCTCGCTCGCCGGTCCCGCTGGCCGGCTTGAAGCGGTGCTGAATGAGGGTGCATCCGACGCTCCTTTCGCCGCCCTCGTCTGCCACCCTCATCCGCTTCACGGCGGCAATCTGCACAACAAGGTTGTTTACCATGCCATGAAGGCCCTTAATGATCCCAATTGGGGCCTGGGCTTTCCCGTTCTGCGCTTCAACTTTCGTGGCGCCGGCTTGAGCGAAGGCACACACGACGGCAACGCAGAAGTCGGCGATGTTCTTGCCGCGCTGGACTGGCTCAATCGCGAGTTTCAGCGTCCGCTGGTTGTCGCCGGATTCAGTTTCGGTGCCGCCATGGCGCTCCATGCGTGTCGTCGCCCAACTGCATCTCACGGCTCAATACCGCAACTTGCCAACGTCCGCGCCCTCATCGCTCTCGGCCTTCCCACGCAAATCGACTCTCCTGCTTACCGCTACGCATTCCTTCACAACGTCACAGTTCCCAAGCTCTTCCTCAGCGGAATCTGCGACCCATTCGCGTTGCCCGATCAACTGACTCAAATCGCCGCCTCTGCGGCGGACCCTAAACAGCTCATCCTTCTTCCTGGCGCCGACCACTTTTTCTCCGGACATCTCGAACCCATGCAACGCGCCATCGCCAGCTGGGTCAAGGAGCAATTGCAATGACCCCGGTCAGCGACACACCTCTTGAAACTCTGCACTCCACGGCAACCGAAATCTTTACCGGAGCGCTCAAAGCCTGCAATATCGACTCGGCCTTCGACCGCCGCCTGCGATTTGAAGGTCATATCCTGCACCGCCTCATGCCCGACGGCAGCGGCCCGTCCACAATCGATCTCGCCGCCTACAAGCGCGTGTTCATCATTGCCATCGGCAAGGCCGCTGCCCCCATGCTCGATACCCTGCTCGATCGCATGAAACGCCGTCAGGGCCTTCGCGGCATCTGCTGCAGCAATCAGCTCCCGCTCAAGCACAACTGGCGCTTCCGCTACTTCGAGGGCGGTCATCCCTTGCCCAATGAGGACTCCTTTGCCGCTGCTCGCGCCACGCTCGCGCTTCTCAACAAGGCAAAGAAAGACACTCTCGTTTTTTTCCTCATCTCCGGCGGCGGATCGGCCTTGTTCGATCTGCCGATCGACCCCCACATCACACTCGAAGAAACCGTCGCATTTCATCAGTTGCTCATCGCCTCTGGCGCGCCCATCAATGAAATCAACACTCTTCGCAAGCACTTCTCTGCCGTGAAGGGAGGCCGCCTCGCCATCGCCGCACCCGATGCACAGAAGATCAGCCTGCTGGTTCCGGATGTCCCACTTCGCGCACTCGACGCGCTCTCTTCCGGGCCCACATCGCCCGACCATTCCACCGTCGCCGAAGTCCGCGAGTTGCTCACCAAATACGACCTCTTGCCAAAATTCCCAGCCTCTGTACGCGCCTTCTTCGAACACAAAGACATGCCGGAATCGCCTGGCAACAAGAGCTGGCGGCCTTCCTTTCTGCCGAAGATGCCCTGGGCCGATGCGCGCCGAGTCACCTCGGCAGCCAGCATGAGCAGCGAGGATGCCGCGTTTCGCGATTCGGTTTTCGAGATCCTGCTTTCGAGCCACGACCTCGTCGAAAATGCCCGTACTCTCGCCCGGAAAGCTGGGTACCACGTCGTCGTCGACAACAGTTGTGATGATTGGGACTACGCCGACGCTTCCCGTTACCTTCTCGAGCGTTTTCACGCTCTTCGTGCTAATCACGAGCGTCTCTGCCTTATCTCCGTCGGCGAAGTTACCGTAACTCTAAACCGTGCACCTGGCGCCGGTGGCCGCAACCAGCAGTTTGCGCTTGCCTGCGCGCTCGATCTCGCCAACCATCCCGGCGAGCGTCTCACTGTGCTCAGTGCCGGCTCCGATGGCATCGACGGCAACACCCAATCGGCCGGCGCAATCGGCGATCCCACCACGGTCGAGCGCGCTCGCTTCTTCGGTTACGACCCCGCTCAATCGCTTGCACAATTCAACGCTTGTCCACTCTTCACGGCTCTCGGCGACTCCGTTGTCACTGGCCCCACAGGCCAGAACCTGCGCGACCTGCGGCTCCTCATTTCGGAACGCGCTTAGCTGCTCTAAATCGCAGAACGCCGTTCTCAGTGGAAAACCCGGCGCAACTTTGGCGTCTGCAATTCAACCGACTGCATTAGGATTGGTTCGTGGCTCGGAAATCCAACCGTAAATCAGCCGGCAAACTACCTGACATTCGCGCTGTTGCCGCCATGGCGAAGGTTTCCATCGCCACCGTCTCCCGAACTATCAACGGCTCTCCGCTTGTCAGCGAGCGCCTCAACCGCCGCGTCTGGCAAGCGATCAAACAACTCAACTATCTGCCCAACACGCACGCACGCACCCTCGTCTCCGGCCGCAGCCGCATCTTCGGCATCATCGTTGAGAACATCAGCAATCCTTTTTTCCCCGATCTGATTCAGAGCTTCGAATCCATCGCCGTCGCCCACGGCTACGAAATCCTCGTTAGCTCGACCAACAGCGATCCCGCTGTGCTTGCAGCCTGCGCGCGCCGCATGCTCGAGCGAAAAGTCGATGGTGTGGCCGTGATGACCTTCGGCGAAGAGGAGCCCGTGCTCGACCAGTTGGTGCACCGCGGCGTCCCCATCGTGCTCGCCGAGTTCAAAGTCGACGACCCAAAGGCCAGTACCATCCTCCTCGACTATTCAACCGGCATTCACGCCGCCGTCCGTCACCTCGCCGAACTTGGCCATCGCAACATCGCGTTCCTCGCCGGTCCGCACAGCCTCCACTCAGCGATCACGCGCGAAAATGACTTCCGTGCCGCGATGGAATCCCTCAATCTGCCGATCCAGAAGAAGTGCGTCATCGAGTGCGACCACACGCTCAAAGGCGGCGTCGCCGGGTTCGAGCAGTTGCAGAAACTCGTATCAAGCCCCACCGCCATCGTCTGTTCCAACGACATCACCGCCATCGGAGTCTTGCGCGCCGCCTACATGGCGGGCCTGCACGTTCCTCAGGATCTCTCCGTCATCGGCCTCGATGACATCGACTTCGCTGAGTTCACGCTTCCCCCGCTCACCACCATCCGTCTCTCCCGCGCCGACCTCGCCCGCGCCGCCTTTGAGGCACTCCGCCTGCAGGCCGAAGATCCGCAAAATCCTCAAATGCAGCGTGAATTCCTCGTCTCTACCTCTCTCGTCGTCCGCGGCTCAACCGCTGCGCCTTCGTCAGCTCAATAATCTCTCAATAAGAACCACCGGGAAGGAACAGCACTTTCTCAGTTTGCCCGTCTAAAATCTATCCCGAACCGGTACACGTTTGAATGCGTATTGTGCAAGAAATATGAATTTTAAGGCACGTGGACTTTGTCTTTTTCTTGTCTTTGCAGCGCTGCAGGCTTCCGTCTCCAGGAGTGAGCGGTCCTCTCAAGCTTCGCTCAAGCCTCCCCAGCGCACCGATTCGCCGGTGCCTCTCATTGCCCGCTCACTCCACCTCTCCGATTTTCCCAACATGCAGCCGCGCCCTGAGCTTCGCTCCAGACTGGCGATGGTCTCAGGTTTCATCCAGAACACACCGAACGACGGTCAGCCGGCAACGCAACGAACCGAAGTCTGGATGGCCCATACCAAATCGACGCTTTACTTCGTCTTCATCTGCTACGACGATCATCCTGACTTGATCCGGGGCCACCTCGCGCGCCGCGAAAACATCCTCACCGACGACTACGTCACTGTCCTTCTCGATCCCTTTCGCGACCGTCGCCTTGGAGTCGGCTTCAGCGTGAATCCCGCCGGCGTACAGGCCGATGCCTCATGGAGCGAAGCCAGCGGAACCGACTATAGCTACGACACAGTTTGGGATTCCGAAGGGCAGGTCACCAAACAGGGTTGGATGGCGCTCATTGCTATCCCCTTCCGCAGCCTTCGTTTCCATAACGACCGATCCGACTGGGGCGTTGTCTTGATGCGCGTTCTCCCGCGAAACTCCGAACAGGACTTTTGGCCCCGCGTCGCCGCCGATGTCACAGGGATCCTCACTCAGGAAGGATCGCTCCACGATCTTGAAGGCATCAGCGGCTCGCACAATTTGCAGATCAATCCCTATGTCCTCGGGCAAAACGAGCGCAGCCTCGTCGACATCGATCCGACTAATCCGTTCATCAGCTCTCGCCATGCTGAAGTTACGGCCGGCGGCGAGATCAAGTGGATTCTCCAGGACAGCATTGTTCTCGACGCAACCATCAATCCCGACTTCAGCGATATTGAGTCAGAACAGCCGCAGTTCACCGTCGATCAGCGCTACCCCGTTTACTTCCCTGAACTGCGCCCATTCTTTCTCGAAAATGCCAACTACTTCCTCACGCCGATCAACCTGGTCTACACGCGCAACATCGTGCATCCCGAATACGGCATCCGCTTGACCGGCAAGATGGACCACACCAATGTCGGCCTCTTTGCCACCGACGACCGTCAGCCCGGCGAAGCGGTCGCGCCCGGCGATCCGCTCTACCTCAAGCACGCCACCGTCGCCGTCGGGCGGGTCTCACAGGACCTCGGCAAAGGTTCGAGCCTCGGCCTCATCTACACCGACGAGGAATTTGGCCAGGGTTGGAACCGCATCGGTGGCGTCGATTCCACCATCCTCTTCGACAAGCATTGGACAGCCCACGGCCAGATGGTCGAAAGCTCAACCATGGGCGATGAAGACAGCGGAACACCGACGCCCTATTCCGCCGGCCCGGCCGGCGAGATCCAGGTCCAGCGATCAGGTCACGCTTTCAACCTGAACGACAACTACATTGACGTCAGCACCGGCTTTCAAACCCAGTTGGGCTTCATCCAATCCGCCAACGTTCGCAACAACTTTGCCCACGCTACCTATCAATGGTTTCCAACGCACAAGTTTTACCAGAGCTGGGGTT
This sequence comes from uncultured Acidobacteriaceae bacterium, assembly GCA_963834565.1. GTDB lineage: Bacteria > Acidobacteriota > Terriglobia > Terriglobales > Acidobacteriaceae > Telmatobacter. The sequence continues at coordinate 965,889 of CAWICF010000002.1, forward strand.
TTGAATCGTCAGAGAATTTCGCTTTCGATCACCAGGGTGACCGCGTCTTCCGCTATTTCAGCTTCGACCCATTCTTGCTATTGCCGCGCAACATCGTCATCGCACCGATCGTCGGCGAAAACTCTGACACGCTGAGTCCGCTCAACTATCCGGCGCTTACGCAATTCCACAACTTCACCGAGAACTTCGTCGGTTTCGTGTTGCGCGGCGCGCCCTTGTCGCAATTCAACTTCAATCTGCAGACCTTTCGCAGCGGCAACGTAAACTACAACCCCGTCACCGGCCAGGCGCCTTTTCTGCTCAATCAGGAAACCGTCTCGCTCCTCTTCACTGTGCAGCCGGTCCGGCAGCTCACCATCGACAACACCTATCTTCTCGACCGCGACCACGCTGTTTCAAACGGCGCGCTCGTCTACGAAAGCCAGACGATGCGCAGCAAGGTGAATTACCAGTTCACGCGCTCCATTTCAGCACGAGTCATCGCCGAGTACGACTCGACCCTCGCAAACCCTCTCGAGACCTCGCTCCTCCGCACCAGAGAGTTTGCCTCACAGGCGCTTCTCACCTGGTTGCCGTATCCGGGCACAGCAGTTTACATCGGATACAGTGACGACCTGCAAAACCTCGACCGCAGCCTTTGCAATCGCCTGCCCAATGGTTCGTGCGACCCGAATAACACGACCCCTCCCCGCGCCGGCCCGCTCTTCAACGACGGTCGCCAGGTATTCATCAAGGCCTCCTATCTACTCCGTTTTTGATTTCACCGAAATTGCTCTTGAATCAACCCCAGCACCTGAATACACCCCGCCCGCATGGTCCCAGACCGCTTCACAATAGCAAATCGCCGCTTTCCCTTTTACATCCCAAACATCTAACGATTGCAATTGGATGACATGTCGGTTGCAGCGCGCATACGCTTTGCACGATATGCTGTCCAAAGAGCCATTCGCTGCAGGGCCCCGCTCGAGCATTGATTATGACGACTGCCTATCTCAACCGGATCGCCACTGCAGTGCCGCCGAACGACATGCATCGGCCCTTTTCTGCCTTCGCTGAGACATTGCTGCCGGAAGGCACGCAGCGAAACCTCTTCCGCCGCATGTCGCGCATGGCCGCCATCGACCATCGCTTCACCTTTGTCCATCCCGTCCCAACCGAGGACGGCATGTGGAAAGATGCCGACGGCTTTTATGTTCCCGGCAGTTTCCCTCCCACCGCACGTCGCATGCAAGCCTTCGAACTGTTTGCACCCCAGCTTGCCCGCTGCGCACTCAACAAACTCGCGCTCTCTCAGGAAGAGCGCCGCGGCATCACCCACGTGATCGTCACCTGCTGCACCGGGCTCTACGCACCGGGTCTCGACTACGAGATGGTCGAGCATCTCAACCTCAATCCCTCCGTCGAGCGCACGTTCATCGGCTTCATGGGATGCTACGCCGCCATCAACGCCCTCAAGACCGCTCGCCATATCATTCGCTCCGAGCCCGACTCAAGAATCCTTCTTCTCAGCCTCGAACTCTGCTCGCTCCACATGCAGGAGCTGCACAACCTTGAGCAGCTTCTCGCCTTCCTCGTCTTTGCCGATGGATGCGCCGCCTATCTCGTCACTGCGAATCCTACCGGTTTCGCGCTCGACAGCTTCCTCGCAGTCAATCTCGCCGGAACCAACACCCTCATCACCTGGCGAATCGGCGCGCAGGGCTTCGACATGCAGCTTTCCGGCCAGATCCCTGGCGAACTTCGCAGCGGTCTCCAGGCTGCCGGCCCTCAAATCACGTGCGGCACCGCTCCTGCCTCCATCGATCTCTGGGCTGTTCATCCTGGCGGCCGAACCATACTTGACGCAGCCGAACAAGGACTCGCGCTGCCCGCTGAAGCGCTCTGCGATTCTCGAACCATCCTGCGCCAGTTCGGCAACATGTCCTCTGCCTCGGTTATGTTCGTCCTCGAGCGGCTCATGCAGCGCGCACGTCCCGGTCAGCGCGGTTGCGCCATGTCCTTCGGTCCGGGCGTCACGGCGGAGACCATGCTCTTCCATGCCGTCTGACGCCATGCCATTCCCAACCACGCTCGACTTCACCCGCCGCGCGCAACTCTCCGAACTAATGGATGAGCCCTGCTCGCGCGACGAACTCCGCGCCTGTCTCCGCGACGTCACCCGCCTCAATCGCTGGTTCCTTACTTATCGCCCGCTTTTCCAATTTCTCGACTCCTTTGTCCCTTCGCCCCTCCCGCAGCCGCTCCACATCCTCGACGTCGGCTGCGGCAATGGCGATGCTCTGCGCCGCATCAGGCGCTGGGCCGCAAAGCGCAACCTCGCTGTCGAACTCACCGGCCTCGACATCAATCCCGACGCCGTCGCCGTTGCAGCCGAATTGGCGCCGCCCGCGTATCGCATCCGCTGGATCACCTCCGACATCTTCGCATTCGCGCCTGATCGTCCCATTCATCTCGTGATCAGTACGATTTTCACGCACCATCTTGACGATCCCAGCCTCATCCGCTTTCTCCGGTGGATGGAGCAGTACGCCGAGCTCGGTTGGTTCATCAACGATCTCTCCCGCGCTCGCATTCCATACCATCTGCTCCGCATCTTTGCGAAAGTGGCTCGCCTCCATCCTTTCGTGCAGCACGACGGTCCCGTCTCCATCGCCCGCTCCTTCATTCCTGAAGATTGGCGACAACTTTGTGCCGTCGCCGGCCTCGGCGAGGGCGCCGTCGCCGTCCAGCCCTTCAAACCAGCGCGCCTTTGCGTCGCTCGAAGAAAAGCGTGACGCGCGCGAGCACCACGCCGGATCACCTCGTCATCGGCGGTGGACCCGCCGGATCGATGCTCGCCCTGCGTCTGGCCAAAGCAGGCAGTCGTGTCACGCTAGTCGAAAGAGAACCCACCGCCCATCACAAGGTCTGCGGCGAATTCATCAGTCGCGAAGCAATTCACTATCTCCACCAGATCGGCATCGATTCGCTTGCCCTCGGTGCTGAAATCATCCGCACCATCCGCCTGTCCTCAGGCAAGAGAGTCGTATCCGTCTCACTTCCCTTTCAGGCGCTCTCCCTCTCCCGCCGCACACTCGACGAAGCCCTGCTCACGCGGGCCGCGGAAAAATGCACGGTCCTTCGCGGGCACACTGTCGAAACTCTCGATGTCCATGCTGGCACCTGGACCGCTCGCCTCAGTAGCGGCAAATCGCTTGATGCGTCCAACGTTTTTCTCGCCACCGGCAAGCACGATCTCCGCGGATTCGCGCGCCCTGCAGGCAGGCAAGGCGACCTCATCGGTTTCAAGATGCACTGGCGACTCGCACCCGCGCAGATCGACGCGTTGCGCAAAGCCATGGACCTCTATCTCTTCCCCGGCGGCTACGGTGGTCTCTCTCTCATCGAAGACAACGTCGCCAATCTCTGCCTCGTCGTTCGCCGCAGCGTCTTGCATGCTCATGGCGCTTGGCCAATGCTTCTCACCGCAATCCTGGCCGAAAACGAACACATGCGCCGGCTTTTGAGCGACGCGCAGCCGCTCTGGCCTCGCCCACTCGCCATATCGCCCATTCCGTACGGCTATCTCGCCACTAAATCGCGCGGTCCCTGGTGCGTTGGCGATCAGGCCGCGGTCATCCCGTCTTTCACCGGCGACGGCATCTCCATCGCTCTACACAGTGCCGCGCTCGCCGCAGAGATGTTCCTCGCCAGTCGCAGCCCGGCCGAATACCACCGCATTCTGAGCGCCCAATTGCACCGCTCCATGAACCTCGCGACGGCCCTCTCACGCGCCGCCGTCACAGCTCCAGGCCGCGTCGCTGCGCTCCTGGCTGCTTCTGCTTTCCCGCGCGTGTTAACAACCATTGCCAATTCAACCCGCATCCCAGCACATGCCTTGCTCGGGCGGCACGAAGCCCATGAATCGCACCGCTCGCCGCCGGGAGCTTTCTCCGCAACACCGCAGTTTTGATAACCTTCGATTATTGTGTGATCGAGTATTGAGTGACAGGGGCGTTTGCCTCGCGCCACTCCTCGATCTCCGCGTGTGTCCGTTCCGCCGCCACTCGCCGGTCGGTGTAAATTCTCGGCTCCCCAAATCGAAGCTGTGCGGTAAATCCTTGCACGCCCATCACTTTCCATGTGTGCGGCAGGAACTCCGCGCCGCCATACCAGCACAGCTCGCGTTCCTCCGTGCCGCCCGCCGCCGCATACCGGATTGCGACGGCGGTAATCGGCGCTCCCGCCTTCGTCGCCGGGTCGATCAGCCCCGAATGGAAGCGAAGCACGTGCGATCCGTCTGTACTGGTGCCTTCAGGAAAAAGCAGCACCGGAACCGGCAGATTCAACCGCTCTGCGATCTCATCGGTGATACGCATGGCGCTGCGCTTGCTCTTGCGATCCAGAAAAAGCGTCCCGCCCGTTCGCGCGGCCCATCCAAAATACGGCCAGTTCTCAACCTCTTTTTTCGACACAAAAAAGCACGGCATCGCCGCGCTGAGAATGAGAATGTCGAGATAACTCAGGTGATTCGAAACCACCAGGCCGCTCGTCGGTGGTGTGCCCTCTACCTTTACTTCAACGCCGAGGCACCGCAGGACTCGTTGCGATGCATCCAACAGCCAAGCTGCCCGCCGCACGAGCGTCATGCGCCCGCACAACCGCATCCACCAGAAATGCCAAACGATCCATGCGAGGACAATCACCAGCGCCACAGCACGCCAGACGCGCCGCAGAGTCACTGCGTGAGTGGCGCCAGGAATCGGTTGCGCGCGGCAGCCGAAAGCATCTTCAAATCGAGGAGCGTTAGAAAATCGATCGTGCGAAACTCGCGGTCCCACGCCGGCGGCGCCGCGATCCGCGCGCCAATCGCCAGATATGTCTTCAGCAGCTTCGGCACCTTTGCCGTGCCGGACGTCGCAGAACCATCCGGCGTCAATCGATCTTCCTCGCGAGAGGCCGGCTGTGCGTACATCTCCTGCGCCTCGACGGGGCACGCATACGCTGGTGTCGGCATCGTTTCGAACTCCGGAGAACACCTGAAATTCTCCAACAGGCGATACATTTGCCAACCCTCCGCCGGATGATTCGAGTTCAACGAAGAGCAGCCAAGCAGATAGCGCAGCCCCATCTCGCTAGCATACTGCGCAATCCCGCGCCATAGCAGCATCAGAACCTCAGGCGTGCGATGGTCCCGGTCGATCGATGCGCGCCCAAGTTCAAGAATCCCTGGCCGTAGCGGTTCGTAAGGCGCCAGGTTGAACTCCTGTTCCGAGTAGTATCCGAGGTGCCGTCCCGCCGTGTCGCCCGACTGCATGCGATAAGTTCCCACCACGCGCCGTGTCGTCTTGTCTTCCACCAGCAGGTGTTCGCACACTGTATCGAAGCGGTCGATATCGAGTCCTGTCTCAAACGAGCTCTCCAATCCCTCGCCCAATTCAATATTGAAGACTCTGAAGCGCAATCGGCACGCAGCCTCGCGATCGTGCGCCGTCTCTGCCAGGCGCAGGCGATAACGCCCCACGTCGGCATGAATGCGCCGCGCCGGGGTCGGTAACAATTTTGGCGTATCTTGTGCTGCGGGTCCGATTGCGGCGAACGACGGATACCCGAACGCAACCTTGAATGAGAGTTTTTCCCGGCTCGACTCTGTCACGCCTGCAGTATCGGGGCACTCCTGTGAAAGGACGGTCAAACCGCCGCAAAAACGGTGCAAATCTTATGTGAACGTTCATCAACCGGCAACAAATCGTCGCGTTCACACAGAAATCTCTTCGCATTTACGTGAAAAACGCCGGCAGGAACTCTGCCGGCGTCCTCACTCTTAAATATCCACAATCCCAAAGGATTGGTCCCGCTCTAAATAGACCTACCGTGCGCGGCCGCCAAATCCCGTACCACCGCGTGCGGCCATCATCGGCCCGCGCGACGTATACCCGCCTCCAGCGAAGCCACGTCCGGCATAACCTGGTCCGGCATACCCATAGCCGTGGCCGGCATACCCGTTCCCATAAGCGCGCACACCAACCCCCGGCGCAACCGCCCGCGGCGCATATCCATACCCGTACCCTCGAATCGGCGCGCCCGGATACACACGCGCACCGTAGTACGGAACTGCGGCCGGCCGCGGCCCGATCACAATTCCGCCGTACGCATATACTGGCGGCAAAGCATAAGGTGGGGGAGGAACTGGCGCCGCATACGGAATCACCGGCGCTGGAGCATACGACATCGCCGGAGGCGGTGGTGGCTGATCATAGGGCGCAGGCTGCGGGGGCGCGTAGGAATCCTGCGGCGCAGCATCGGGCGCCTGCGTCGGCGCGGGAGGCGCTGGCGTATAAGCATCTGGCGTTCGCTGGTAGAGTCCATAGGGATCGCGCTGCGGCTCCTGGCCCGCCGGCACTTCGATATCCTCCATCACCCGCAGCGTCAGCGGCGTCTCCGCCTTCAACGTCGGCCTTGGTCCCCGCCGCGGAAGGTTAATCAGGTCAATCGGCCACAACACCGGAATCATCCACAGCACCGTGTCGCGCACTGCGTGGCCTTTGCCCAGGATGCGTCCCGACGCGTCGATCTTGTATCCAGGCACGTCCACTACCTTCGCGTTGATCGGAACTACATTGTCGCCAACGTAGAGCTTGTCGAACGAAAGCTCCATCCAGCCCTTGCCGACAAAGTGGCCGGGATCCCTATATTCGGCAAACTCGCCGCCAAGGTAGGCTCCGTAGGGCAGCATGAAATCGCCGCGCCGATGCTCCACCTTGCACAGCACCGGATCGCCGATGGCAGTGGTCTTCGAAGAGATTCTGCCGTCACCTGTCGTACACGAAACCAGCGCGCCGGCTGGAATCAGGTGTGTGCCCATGTCAGCAAACAGCGGGGGAGTGAGAAGCAGAGTGAGGACAGCGAAGGGGATGCGTTTCATAGACATTCTCCAAGGCGAAACCTGGTTGCGTTCGATACGTCCCGTGGAAGTCAACTTGCGGAAACGGAATTTGAGAGGAGGGCTCCGAGATGACAGAGGAAACCCTGCGCGATGCGAAAAGTTTCGCCGCGATGCGAATTATTTTTTCTGGGTGGGTGACGACACACTGAATCGCGCGTCGCGAGCGATCAGAATCCCAATTCTGATCAACGAATCAATTAAGAGCTGGATCAAACGATCACAGATTGATTCGATCACCTAATGAATTAAGAAAATCCAACATTTATGAAATCGAGATGCATCCGCGCAGCACTACCTGGCCGGATCGTAGTTCAGATTCGGTCCTAGCCAGCGTTCCGCCTCGCCCAGGCTCATTCCTTTGCGTCCCGCATAGTCCGTCACCTGGTCGCGATCGATCTTCCCAAGTTGAAAATATCGCGACTCCGGGTGCGCAAAATAGAAACCGCTCACGCTCGATCCAGGCCACATCGCAAAGCTCTCAGTAAGCGTGATCCCCACGCTCTTCTCCACATCGAGCAGCCGCCACAAAATTCCCTTTTCAGTGTGATCGGGACAGGCAGGATAGCCTGGGGCAGGCCTGATCCCGCGATATTTCTCGTGAATCAGTTCCTCGCTACTCAGCTTCTCGCACTTGCCGTAACCCCACTCGTCGCGCACGCGCTTGTGAAGGCACTCGGCAAACGCCTCCGCCAGGCGGTCGGCAACTGCTTCAGCCATAATTGCGTTGTAATCATCGTGCTTCGCCTTAAAGCCTTCGACCAGTTCCTTCAATCCGACCCCGCTCGTCACCGCGAACGCGCCCATGGTGTCGGCGAGCCCGGTCTCCTTCGGCGCAACAAAGTCCGCCAGCGACCGGCACGGCTCGGCGCCTTCGCGATTCGCCTGCTGCCGTAGGAAGTGGAGCGGCTCCAGCACCTGCGTCCGTGCGGCATCCGTATATAGCTCCACGTCATCGCCCACTGTGCTCGCAGCAAAAAATCCGTACACGCCGCGGGCTCTTAGCAGCTTCTTCTCGATGATCTGATCGAGCAGCGCATTCGCTTCCGTGAAAACCTGCTTTGCCTGCCCGCCATATTCCGGGTGATCAAAGATCTTCGGATACACGCCCTTCAATTCCCACGTATGGAACAGCGGCGACCAGTCAATGAACTCCCGCAGTGTCGCGAGCGGGAAATCCTCAAGCACCCGCACACCGAGGAACTCTGGCTTCGCCAGGTCCTCCGAGCGCCATGCGATCGATGTCCGCCGCGCCCGTGCTTCTTCAATCGCAATGAGTTTCTGTTTCGGCGCCGCATGCTGCTTGCGCAGCGCCTCATATTCGGCCTTGTGGACGGCAATGAATGCCGGCCGGTTCTCATCGCTCAGCAAACTCGACGCCACCGGGACTGCGCGGCTCGCATCCAGGACGTGGACCACCGGCTCGCTGTAGTGCGGAGCAATTTTGATCGCAGTGTGCGCGCGGCTTGTCGTCGCGCCGCCAATGAGCAGAGGCAGCTTGAATCCTTGCCTCTCCATCTCACACGCAACGTGCACCATCTCGTCGAGCGATGGCGTAATCAGACCGCTTAGCCCGATCACATCCGCCTTCTCGGTCTTCGCCCGCTCTAGAATCTTTTCCGCGGGCACCATCACGCCCATGTCGATCACTTCGTAGTTGTTGCACGCCAGCACCACGCCCACGATGTTCTTGCCGATGTCGTGCACGTCGCCTTTTACCGTGGCCATCACGATTTTTCCCTGCGTCCTCACCGTCTGGCCGGCCGCAACCATCTGCGCCTTCTCTGCCTCCATGAATGGAGTAAGGTACGCGACCGCTTTCTTCATCACGCGCGCAGACTTCACCACCTGCGGCAGAAACATTTTTCCCGCTCCGAACAGGTCGCCGACCACGCCCATTCCGTCCATCAGCGGCCCTTCAATCACGCTGAGCGGCCGCCCCAGCTTCACGCGCGCTTCTTCTGTGTCTGCCTCAATATATTCGTCGATTCCCTTCACTAATGCGTGGCTCAGCCGCGCTTCTACCGGCTCACTCCGCCATTCTTCAACCTTCTGCTCGCTCGCGCCCGCGCCCGTTCCCGCTGCCTTCAGCTTTTCTCCATGCACTACAAGGCGCTCCGTTGCATCAGAACGTCGATTGAGCAGCACATCCTCGACAAGCTCTTTCAGCTCCGGCTCGATCTCGTCATAAACCTCAAGTTGCCCGGCATTCACGATTCCCATGTCCAGGCCCGCAGCAATCGTGTGATACAAAAACGCCGCGTGCATTGCCTCGCGCACTACGTTGTTTCCGCGAAAACTGAACGAGATATTCGACACGCCGCCGCTCACTTTCGCGTGCGGCAGATTTTCCTTGATCCAGCGCGTCGCGTTGATGAAGTCCACCGCGTAGTTGTTGTGCTCTTCCATCCCCGTCGCAACGGTCAGAATGTTGGGATCGAAGATGATGTCCTCCGGCGGGAATCCGTCCTCCGTCAAAATCCGGTAGGCGCGCTCGCACACGCGAATTTTTTCCGCGAAGTCCGCAGCCTGGCCCTTTTCGTCGAACGCCATCACCACCGCAGCCGCGCCATACTTGCGCACCGCAGCCGCGTGGTCGCGAAATTTGGCTTCGCCCTCTTTCATCGAAATCGAATTCACAATGCCTTTGCCCTGCAGGCATTTCAGTCCCGCTTCAATCACCTCCCACTTCGAGGAGTCGACCATGAAAGGAACTTTCGCCACTTCCGGCTCGCTCTGCAGCAACTGCAGAAAATGCGTCATCGCCGCCACGCCGTCGATCATGCCTTCGTCCATGCACACATCCAGGACATTCGCGCCGTTCTCCACCTGCTGGCGCGCCACACTTATGGCCTCTTCGAATTTCCCATCCTTGATCAGCTTGGCGAACTTGGGCGAACCGGCCACATTCGTCCGCTCGCCGATCACGATGAACACGCCGGGCTGCTGTGTGAAGGGCTGGGAGCCTGAGAGATGCAGCATTCGCGTCGCCACGCGCGTCTTCGCTGGGCTCGTGATCGTCGCGCTCATGCCGGCCCCTCGCCAACCAGCATTTCTTCCGTAGCAGGAATCTTGCGCGGCGCAACGCCATCCAGCGCCTTGGCTATCGCCGCAATATGCTCGGGCGTGTTGCCGCAACATCCGCCCGCAATGTTGATCAGCCCCTCACGCGCGAATCCGCTCAGGTACCGCGCCATGTCGGCAGGCTCCAGGTCAAATCCGGTCGGAGCAAGCGGATTTGGCAGCCCTGCATTCGGATAGCATGAGATTGCGACGTTCGCCTTGTCAGCGAGCTCTTCGAGAAATGGATACATGAGATCCGGACCGAGCGAACAATTGAGCCCGACCGAAATCGGATGCACATGCTCCACCGCGTTCCAGAACGCAGCGATTGTCTGGCCCGAGATCATCGTCTCGCCGCCGCGGCCGACGGCCGCCGAGATCATCACCGGCAGCTCACGGCCCAGCTCATTGAACACTTCGCGAATCGCCACCAGCGCCGCTTTTGCATTCAGCGAATCGAAAATCGTCTCCACCAGCAGCAGGTCCACTCCGCCCGCCATCAGCGCGCGCGCCTGCTCGACGTAAGCGGTCTTCACCTGGTCGAACGTTACGGTGCGGAATCCCGGATTCTCCGCATCTGGCGAAGTCGATAGCGACACTGTCAGCGGCCCCATCGCTCCCGCAACAAATCGTGGTCGCCCGGTCTCATTTGCAACCCGATCCGCCCACTCCTTCGCCAACTGCGCGGACTTCTCGTTCAACTCCCACGCCAGCTGCTTGAGAAACTTGTCGTCGATCACTTTCTGATAAAACTCCGGATCCTTCCGACCACCATGCTCGCGCGGATCGTCGACAAAGAACTCGCTCTGTGAGATCGTCGTCGCGCCAAAGGTATTCGTCTCGACGATGTCCGCGCCTGCCTCCAGGAATCTCCGATGAATGTCGCCAATCATCTCCGGCTGGGTCAGCGTGAACAGATCGCCATTATTCAGCAGATCCTTCTTCGCGTCCTTGAAGCGCTCGCCGCGAATATCCGCCTCTTTCATTCCGTAGGCGCGAATCGTCGTTCCCATCGCCCCATCGATAATGGCGATGCGATGCGCGAGAACGTCTTCCAGCGAATGTGCGTGCGTCTTCGTCATCTCTTCCTTCAGATTCAATCTTTGCCAATCCCGGCCCAGGCCCGGAATCCCCCAAAAGTTCAACTGAACGGGGTGAGCCGCAAGCTGGAAGTGAGGGGAAAGCGGCCTATTCTCAAGAATATCCGAGCCGATGCTCGTTCCGGACCGATTCGCGCCGAATGCGCTCCAATACACCCTGAAATGCAACCCTATTCATTGGATGGCGAGGCCCCGTTCTCGGCATCTTTTCTCCCAGCCCCGAATAAAATCGACGTTCTAAACTGAAGAGAGCAATGATCCAAACCCTTTTTGGCAACCCAGATCCCGAAGAAGCTGCTGACCAGGACCAGAAAAAAAGCTTCCTCCATCGCATGCGGCAAGCGGTCTCGCGCACCCGCGAGACTTTCTCCTCGAAGATCTCCGACCTCGCCGCCCTCACCCGCACCGTCGACGAATCCTCTCTAGAAGAACTCGAAACGGTGCTGCTCACAAGCGACCTTGGCGTCCCCACCACCACCGCGATCCTCGACGCACTCCGCGATCGCGCCCGCCATCAGGCCATCCAGGGCGGCGCCGAACTCCGCAATCTGCTCAAGGAGCAAATGATCGCCATCCTCCGTGCCCCGCAAGGTGCGGCAGCCACACCGCAGGTGTTGCCGAAGATCACCTTCCTCGTCGGCGTTAACGGAACCGGCAAAACGACCTCCAGCGGCAAGCTCGCCGCGTGGTCCCGCGCACAAGGGCACTCTGTCCTCCTCTGCGCAGCGGACACTTTTCGTGCTGCGGCGATTGAGCAGCTCGAAATCTGGGCCGCGCGCTCGGGAGTCGAGATGATCAAGACGCGTCAGGGCGGCGACCCAGCAGCCGTTCTCTACGACGCCGTCACCGCTGCAAAATCGCGCGGCATCGACGATCTCTACGTAGACACCGCCGGCCGCCTGCACACCAAGTCCGGACTGATGGACGAGCTCGACAAGATGCGCCGAACGGCCGCTCGACTCGTTCCCGGCGCGCCGCACGAAGTTCTTCTCGTCATGGATGCAACGACCGGCCAGAACGGCCTCCAGCAGGCCCGCCAGTTCACGCAAGCAGCCGGCGCCACCGGTATCGTCCTCACCAAGCTCGACGGCACCGCCAAGGGCGGCATCGCCGTCGCCATCGCCCGCGAGCTTTCACTTCCTGTCCGCTTCGTCGGCGTCGGCGAACAAATGACCGACCTGCTGGAGTTTTCGCCGGAAGAGTTTGTGGACTCGTTGTTGGAGTAAGATGACTGGCAGGGAAACCCATTAAATGCATTTCACGCTTTTCGATCTCATCTACGGAGCAGGATGGATCTTCGGCTTTTTCGTGTCCCTTGTTGCCATGGTCTGGGGTTGGATCAGGTGGATTCGACGCGAGAAAGGATGGTCGATCCTGTCGCTTTCATCTCTGATTGCCTTCGCGCTTGCCTCGGCTTCGGCTTTGCTCGTCGCCGCGATGATGGCCTATGAACTCGCGATTCGCGAATTCACTTATGACGACTCGTCACTCATGAGAATCTGCGCGTGGGGTGCGTTGATCTCTTTATCAGCCTTAGTCCTAGCACTCATGGGGGTCTGGCGCCCTAACTCAATTCGTTGGCACGCTCTAGTCTGTAGTTTCGGAACTCTCGTATTTTGGCTCATGGCGGCTGCGGGCGAATAAAACAGGACCTCACGCCGCCAATCGCGCAATCTTGACGCGCCGGTTGCGCATCGCCTTTGCCAGATCGTAATTGGCCTGCATCCTGATCCACACGTCGGGAGAAGTTCCGAATGCCTCGGAAAGACGCACCGCCATCTCGGCCGATACGCCGGTCCTGCCATGGATCATCCGCGACAGATTGGCCCGCGTGATCTTCAGGTGTGCGGCCAAGCGGGTAACGGTCAAGCCCAAACCCTCCATATATTCCTGAACGATCTCGCCCGGATGTGCGGGGTTATACATCATATGGTTTTCTCCTTCAGTGATAGTCCAAATAATCAATTAAAGTCGCATCTTCGCCGTCAAATCTGAACGTGATGCGCCAATTGCCGTTCACACGCACGGACCAATGGCCTTTCAACTCACCTTTGAGCGAATGCAAATGCCAACCCGGCACGTTCATGTCGTTTGGCGACGTGCTGGCGTCAAGCAATGTCAGTTGCCTACGGAGCTTCGTGGCGTGCGCCGGCTCGATTCCCGCCTTGCTGTCAGTACGGTAAAAACTCCCCAGCCCAGCGTGCCGGAAACTCCTGATCATCTGTATAGTGTACTGACACAATATACAAACGTCAAGGAATCCTTTGCGCGTAGCTTGCATACCCCAAGTCACACGCCTCGCGGCGTGTACACTTGAGGGTTCCTCGTGCGATATGACCGCTCCGTCCGACCTCGATCTCCGCTGGATGCAGCGCGCCCTCGACCTCGCGCGCAACGGCATCGGCGTCACCTCGCCCAATCCCGCCGTGGGCTGCGTCATTCTCGATGCCGCCGGCCGGCTCATCGGTGAAGGCTGGCACGAATACGACTTGCTCGACCATGCTGAAGTCGTCGCGCTCGTTGCTGCGCGTAAAAACGCGCCGGACCGCATTCATGGCGGCACCGCCTACGTCACGCTGGAACCATGCAGCATCGTAGGCCGCACTCCTCCCTGCACTGCCTCGCTCATCAGTGCCGGTCTCGCGCGCGTCGTTGCCGCTACCATCGATCCCAACCCCAGCGTGGCTGGCCGGGGCATTCAAACTCTCCGTGACGCGGGCATCCAGGTCGACGTCGGCGTGGGCGAGCAGGAAACTCGCCGTCTTAACGAAGGCTTCGCGCGATGGATTCAGCACAAGCAGCCCTTCGTTCTGATGAAAGTCGCCATGACGCTCGACGCGCGCATTGCGCCGCCGCCCGGTCATCAAACCGCGCACGCACCCTACTGGATCACCAGCGAAGTGGCCCGCGCGGCCGTGCAGCCCCTCCGCTGGGCTGCCGACGCCACTATGGTCGGCGTCGACACCGTCCTCGCCGACGATCCTTGGATGACCGATCGAAGCGGCAAGCGCCGCCGCCGTCCGCTTCTGCGCATCGTCCTCGACTCCGCCCTGCGCATACCTCTCGACTGCCACCTCGTCACCACCGTGCAGAACGACGTTGTCGTCTTCACCGTCTCACGCGATGAAGCCCGCGCTGCCGAACTCCGCAACCGCGGCGTCCGAGTCGAGATTCTTCCCGCGGACACAGGCCGTGTACCGCTTGAAGCTGTCCTCACCAAGCTGGGCGAAGAGGGCGTCCTCACTCTGCTGCTCGAAACCGGCACGCGCCTCAACACCGCTTTCCTTGCCACCGGCCTCGTCGACCGCCTCCATCTCTTTATTTCGCCGCAGATCATGGGTTCCGACGCCGTCCCCGCCTTCCGCGGACTGCCCCGCTTCGTGCACATGAACGAAGTCGAACTTGATCGCTACGGCGACGACCTCGGCATCTCCTCGCTGCTGCGCGATCCCTGGCCGCCGGCGGCAACCTCCTGAGGTACTCCTGCCTTCCTCGATTCTTATAAAATAGAAGTGCAGGCGCCGCCGGCTTTGTCCCTGACATCGGACTTTGTGGTTCAATTGTCGAGCCGGCTCACCAAACAGGTCTGCGCGTAACAAGAAAGAAAGCAGATGCTTTCAAAGCCCGTCATCACGGCACTAGTCTCTCTTGTCGGACTCGTCGGAGTCCTCGCCTGGCGCGTGCGCGAGGGCCGTAGCCCGGTGACGCTGAAGAAGATCGTGATGCCGCCCCTCGGCATGGCCACTGGCTTCTGCATGTTCCTCGTTCCTCAGTGCCGGGTTCCCCTTTTTTGGGGCGTCGGAGCTTTCCTCATCGGAGCCGTCGTCCTCGCCTATCCCCTCCTTCTGACCTCCGACCTGCACTACCAGAATGGCGTCATCATGATGAAGCGCTCCAGCGCCTTTTTCTCGGTCATCATCGTGCTCGCCGCCGTACGCTACCTCGCCCGCGGCTACTTCGACCGCTTCCTCAACCTCGAGCAGACCGGCGCACTCTTCTACCTGCTCGCCTTCGGCATGATCCTCCGCTGGCGCGCCAAGCTCTACTTCGCCTACCGCACACTCACCGCCGACCACGCGGTCCCCGCTGCCCCCGTCCCTGAAGAAGCCTCCGCCGACTAGCACCGCCAACGCCGCCCGCCTTTTCCGCTTGTCCCCTGCTTCTATGAGACAATCAGTCATCGTTTCCCCTCCCTGGCGTTTCTGAACATCGCAATCAAGGACCATCAGATGTCACGTGCTCCGGCTGTGAACCGCATCGCTCTTTCCGTTGAGCGCAAAGACTCGACCGCCATCGTTCACTGCCGCGGCCGACTCGTCTCCGGCCTGTGCGGCGAGTTCCACACAAAAATCCATCCTCTGTTTCGCGAAAGCAAGCGCGTCATCCTCGACCTGACCGAACTCGAATCGGTCGACAGCATGGGTTTGGGCACCTTGGTCCGACTTTACGTCTCCGCCAAATCGGCCGGCTCTTGCCTCGAACTCATTCACCTCAACAAGCAGGTCCGCAAGCTGCTCGGCCTCACAAACCTCCTTGGCGTCTTCGGCGACATGTGCGAAAAGGGCGTCATGATGAAGTTCTAGTCCCTCCGTCCCTCAGTCCCTGATTTTCGCTCCCTTGCCCCGTTGCTCCCTCGCTCCCTATCATCAACTCATGTTCACCGGCATCATCGAGCAGACCGGAACCCTCGTCAGCCTCACCGATCGCGGTGGCGTCCGCCGTATCACTGTGGAAGCTCCCGGCATAGCGTCACGCCTGCGTGAAGGCGACTCTCTCGGCGTCTCCGGCGTTTGCCTCACCGCGCTCGACGTTGATCCCACCAACTTCCATGCCGATCTTGCCCAGGAGACTCTCGACCGCACTTCGCTCGGCTCGCTCGCCTCAGGCGCACGCGTCAATCTCGAGCTTCCCACCGCTGCCGGCAGTCCGCTGGGCGGCCACATCGTGCAAGGCCATGTAGATGGCACCGGCGTGATGACCGCGCTTGATCCCGTCATCCCCACCACCGACCGAAACTTCAACCGCGAAACTACCGACTGGACCCTCAAAGTCCGCGTCCCTGATAACGTTCGCGGCTGGATGGTGCCCAAAGGTTCCGTCGCCGTCGAAGGCATCAGCCTGACGATCGCAGCCGTCGCAGCCGACGAGATCTCGATCGCCATCCTGCCTCTCACGTACTGGCGCACAAATTTGCACACACTTTCGGTCGGCGCGCCGATGAACATCGAGGCCGACGTGCTCGTCAAACTCGCTGCCATGCAGACCCAGCAGGCAAAGAAACCCGCGTTCGAGCTTACCGAAGCTTGGCTCGTCGCCAACGGGTACTGAGAGCAGTTCACAGTTCTTAGGCTCGTTGTTGAAGGTTGCACGAGCCCCATCGAAGCGATCTGAGCAGCGAACCCCAAACTACAGCGGTTTCGCAGTTACTGTGTCCCGAAGCCATGACCGCCAAGTGGATTTTTCCTCAAGGAAAATCCACCCACCGCTGAGGCCTGAAACGGCTACACCAACTGCGAAACCGCTCTAAGAACTGCGAACCTGGTGCGGCACAATCTCCGGCGGCGCCACTTCCACCCACTTCGCCGTCGATGCCTCCGACCGGCACTCCGACCACAACGCGTAAATATCGCGGTGCGCCACCAGCCCCGTATCCACCAGTACGGCCTTGCCCGCATCCGCCGCCGTGTAATGCTCGCGGCACCATCGGATAAATGGCTCGGCCTGCCTCCCTTTGCGCATTGTGAACCAGTCAATGATCGGGTAAGGCGACTCGCCCTGCACATTCTCCGGCGTCCACCAGAAGCGCACTGGTCCCTTCGGCGAAAATCTCTCCTCGATGCACGTGCCGCCTCCATGCATCGCCCGCACAAAATCCGCCCACGTCATCAGCCGGCCGCACCGTTTCATGCGCATCCTGAAACGATGCTCCTGCTGTTGCCTTATCCATCGAAGCAGTACGATATACGGAATCGCGACAACAGCCAGAAGGGCAAACACCGGAACCAGCAGCACTCCCAGCGCCGCAGTCAAATAAGCACCGAACGCTTTCGGTTCCCGCGCGCTGTGTAGACCCTGCGTCTCCATCGTCGCTGCTCACATCGAACTTCGCTCGCACTGCGGTTAGCTCAAATCGCACTCATTTCGCCGTCAGTTTCGGCGGAGCTGTCACGTATTCCTCTCCGGTCCGCGCCAATATCAAGTTCCGCCGGTCGGTCAGCAATTTGATCCGGTCAGTCAATTCAATGAATTCTTTCTTCTGCTCCGCCGTCAGCCCCGTTGCGTTCAAATCCGGCGCTTGTGGCTTCGCTCCCGGCGCACTTCCCTCGCTCGCGGGCCCTCCCGGCTGCGCTGCCGCTCTGGTCGGACCCAGTCCTGCCGCCTTATTCAGCTCGTCCAGCTTCGCCGTCAGCAGCGGCAGCTCGCGATCGATTAAGACTGGTCTAATTACCGGCGTCTTCGTCCGCCCGGCAGCAATCTCATTGCGGTTGTTTTCTTCCCACACCGGCATCATGCCCACGTGCCCTAGTTCGACGCGAATCCCAGCCGGACCGTAGTCCTTCCGCACCGCTGAAAACAGCCCGATCGCCTCATCCCGCGGCTCGCCGTTCGAATCCGGATTCAGCCCATCGACATAACTCCGCGACTGGTTCGACAGAAAGTTCCCCAGCGAATAAAAAATCACGGTGTCGCGCCCGTCCTGCGTCTTGTAGGTCTCAATCGGCTGCAGCACATGCGGATGCGCGCCCACAACCACGCTTGCTCCAGCCTCAAGCATCTTGTGCGCCAGGTCCACATCCTCCGGCCGCGGCGCGGTCGCGTACTCAATTCCCCAGTGCACGCTGATCACCAGCAGATCGCATTGCGCTCGCGCCGCTTTCACCGCAGCGATCACCGTCGCCTCGTCCGCTCCCGGCGCGCCGCCGGCCTCGCCCGGATATGGGTAAAAATTTACATGCGGTTGATCTGCCGCCTCGGGATTCCGGTTCCCATTCAGCCAGCGCGTCATTCCCAGCCAGCCCACCTTGATTCCATTCGCTTCTGTGAAAACCGGCTGCCATGCCGTCGCCTCATTGTCTGACGTTCCTACAAACAGCAACCCT
The DNA here is from genome assembly GCA_963834565.1 of uncultured Acidobacteriaceae bacterium. GTDB lineage: Bacteria > Acidobacteriota > Terriglobia > Terriglobales > Acidobacteriaceae > Telmatobacter. The sequence goes on from CAWICF010000002.1 coordinate 984,074, forward strand.
GCCTCGCGCAGGTGCTCGCGCGTCTCCGCGAACCCCGCCCACCCCTGGTCCATTACGTGGTTGTTGGCAAACGATACGATCTTGATCCCGCTCGCCTTCAGTGCCTCGGGCAGCGCTACCGGTGCGTCAAACATGAATGGTTTCGTCCCATGTGAGTGCTCCGGCGCCACTGGAGTTTCCATGTTCACAAACCCGAAATCCGCGCCGAGAAACACGTCCGCCACATCGCTGAAGAGCGGCGCCCAACCCTGTTCGCCCTCGCCTGCCGCCGCGGCAGCCGCCCTCACCGCCTCATGCGGAATCACATCCCCCGCCACGGCAAAACTCACCTGCGCAAGCTCATGCGGGTACGGAACCACGACCGCCGCGTGCTGCCGCGTTTGCATCCCCGAGTGCAGCGCCACTCCCAGCACCGCCAAGCCGAGCCCACCCACCAGGACCCGCCAGTACCTGCGCGTAGCCGGCAGCTTTCCGGCCGGCACTTGACGATCCGCAGCCCACTCTGGCCCGCCCCGATTTTCTTCCAATGCCCACTCCATCTTCGGTCTTGCTCCCTCACCCGTCTCAAAGAGTGAATGGAATCAGCATACAGGCGCTCTGGCTTCGCCTCTCACCCGATAGCGGACGCAGGTGCCCATCCCGCAACCGCCGCGAGCGTCCTGCGCTGTTTCCGTGTCCGGTCGGGCGGATCGACTGACCGTCTCTTGATGATGAGGGCGAGCAGGACGGCATCGCGAAAATTCTTGGCGACGATCCCGAAGCAGTGCGGCCCGTTCTGGCAACGGATCACTTTCCCGCTGGGACGTCGCGTCCGAATCCGAGCACTTTGATCACAATATTGGGTGAGACGCGGCCTGCAAACAGCTTCATCCAATCGTTGGGGTCGGCGACAATTGCCCAGGAAATGTATATTCCGCAGTTCAGCTTGATCCAGAAGGCGTTGGGGACGTCCGGATCCACCAACTGTCGTCCCTTCGGAAGGGGATAATCCTGAAGCGCAATGAGGAAAGCCCCGACCTCCTGCGTTGCTGCGCTATCGCCGCGAACCAGTTCCGTGCCTTGGTCCTGCACTTCAATGGGAATGTCATATGTGCAGGACATGCGCCGGATGATAGCACAAGCCTTGTATAACCAGGGCGGGAATCAGATCTCTGCCCCTTCCGCTTGACTCTGACCGGCCGCCGACTTTGCGGCTGGCCTTGTGGTTCGCTTCGCCGCCCCTGCGTGCGTTTTTCCCCGTGGACCCTTGTAACCAATCTTGTCGAGGAACTGGTTCAGCGGAACATTTGTACTCCTGCCTCCGAGGCGCGAAAGAAACTTTTCGCGCAGCTCCTTCGGCAGTTCATCGCGCTTGAGCGCCACCACTGGGTGCAGCTCCAGATGGTTGTCCTTCATCTCGATCATGATGGGACTTCCTTCGCCAAGCCCGTAGTAATCGAGGATTGCCTTGGAAAGGGTGAGCTGGCGCTTGGTTCCGATTTGTGTCATCTGCTGGGGTGTCATAACAACCTCTGACGTAACCAATGATAGCGGAAACGCGGATATTCCGCAATGCGCGGATTCCGCAATGCGCGTTCCGCCTGAGGGATCAAGCACAAACGTCACATTCCATGATAGATGCGCCGATGCGACTTCCGCATCTTGCCTGGGGCCTAATCCGCAAACCGCAGCAGGATCTGACAAATGAGCCCCACAACCAGAAGGCCCGCGCCACTCACGGCGCGCCATACGGACTTTCGCGCCTCTTCCAATTCCGCGTCTTTCAGATTCAGCTTTGGGAATGTCGTGCGAAACGCATCGACGATGCGTTTGGTTTTCAGGTTGCGAGGCCCGAAGAAGACATCCCACGACAGCACTGCGCCTCCCAGAAATGTGATCACATCCGCGAGGATCCCCAGTGTCAAGCGATGATCATGTACGAAGCCCATACCCGACTGGTCCATGCCCGACTATATCGCGGAGCCGCGCCTACAAGAACCAGGAAGTCCAAGATCCATCTGGCCGCAATCGAATTCGCGCGATACAGGGGAACTACCGCGAGCGTCCTGCGCCTTCTCTTCGTCTATCTTGCTGTCAAACTGTTACCCTTGAGCAGGACAGCCGGGGTGCGCTCAAGCATCGTTCCAGCATCAAAACAGCGCAATTCCGGCAGGCAAAACCATGGCAGAGTTCGTTATCAAGCTGGCCGATGAACGTGGCCGGGTTCAGGAGCAAATCCAGACCGCCTCCACGGCCGAGGAGTTGCGGGCCCGGTTCATCCACGCGGGCTATCATGTTTTCTCGGTCCGGACCCGTGGCTCGATCGCCCTCACGCGCCGCAAAGTCAAGCTTGAGCCTTTCCTCGTCTTCAACCAGCAGTTCCTCACCCTCATCAAAGCCGGCCTGCCCATACTCAGCTCACTGCAAATGCTCGGCAAAATCCAAAAGAATGCTGCCTTTGCGGGCCAGCTCGACGACGTTTCCACCCGCGTAAAAACCGGCGAAGCTCTCTCCGCTGCCTTCGAGGCGCAGAACGGCTTCCCCCTCATGTACACCACAACACTGCTGGCTGGCGAACGCTCCGGCAACCTGAATGAAGTCCTGGAGCGCTACGTCACTTTCCAGAAACTCGCGCTCACCTTCCGCAAGAAGCTGGTTACTTCGCTCATCTACCCATGCGTGCTCATGACCCTGGTTATCGGGCTCATGATCTTCCTCTTCACCGTCGTCGTTCCGCAGTTCGCCGTCCTCTACGACGAGATGGGCTCCAAGCTCCCGGCCATGACCCTGGGCCTGCTCAGCTTCGGCAAGTGGATGCGGGGCCACATCCTTTACATCGCGATTATCGCGCTCATCGGGGGCGCGTTCTTCTACCGCTTCTCACTCACCGATCGCGGCAAGGACTTCATCGACGGCTTCCGCGTCAAGCTTCCCGTTTTTGGCAAAATCTGGCTCAAGTATCAGGTCGCCCTCTTCGCGCGCACACTCTCCACGCTGCTCACCGGCGGCCTTCCGCTCGTCCCTTCGCTTGAGACCGCGGCCAAATCCATCTCATCGCGCCGTGTTTCAAAGGCCGTTCTCACTTCGCTCGTCACCGTGCGCGAAGGTAAGAGTCTCGCCGATTCGCTCTCCGGCACCGGCGTCTTCCCTCCGCTCGCGTGCGAAATGATCACCGTTGGCGAGCAGACCGGCGCTTTGCCCCAAATGCTCAACTCCGTCGCCGAATTCTATGAGGAAGACGTAGGCACTGCGCTCGCCGCCGCCATGAACCTGGTGGAGCCCATCATCCTCATCGTTATGGGCACCGTCGTCGTCTTCATTCTTATCTCTCTCTACCTGCCGATTTTTTCACTCGGGCAGGCGGGAACCATGTAACGGCAGGACTCGAGGAGGAAATTTCCCATGGCTGAAACCGACGTTCTTACACCTCCGGCAACCACCGCTCCTGCCCTCCCGTCCGCAAATGGTGCCGACGAGCGCGCAAACGCTCAGGCTCTTGCTGCGCGCTATCACTCCGAATTCGTCGACCTGAAAAACTTCAAGATCCAGCATGACCTGCTGCGCACCGTGCCGGTCGAGCTCATGTTCCGCTACAACTTCGTGCCCATCGAGCAGCAGGCCGACATGCTCGTCATCGCCGTCAGCGATCCCTCCCGGCTCATGGTGCTCGACGAAATCGCGGGTCTGCTCGGCGCGCGCATCCAGGCCCGCGTCGCCACGCTCTCGCAAATCACTGAAGTTCTCAAGAAAACCGAGCAGTCGCAGCGCGTACTCGACGAAGCCAGCGAAGGCCTCACCTTCGACGTTCTCACCGGCGACGAAAACCCCGACGAAAACATCTCCATCGAGAAGCTCACCAGCGACACGGAAGACATCAGCCCCATTATCCGCCTGGTCGACACCACAATCTTCACCGCGCTTGAGCGCCGCGCTTCCGATATTCACATCGAGAGCTACGACGACTCCGTCCACGTCAAGTACCGCATCGACGGTGTCCTGCAGGAAGCCATGGCGCCCATCGCCCGCGAGCACCACGGCACCATTCTCGGCCGAATCAAGATCATGAGCGAGCTCGACATCGCCGAGAAGCGTGTGCCGCAGGACGGCCGCTTCCGCGTGCGCTACAAGACCCGCCTCATCGACTTCCGCGTTTCCATAATGCCGACGATCTATGGCGAGAACGCCGTGCTCCGCGTGCTCGACAAGGAATCGATGAGCGAGAAGTTCAAAAACCTCACGCTCGACGTGGTGGGCTTCGCCGACGCCGACCTCCGCCGCTTTCGCCGCTACATTCGCGAACCGTACGGCATGGTGCTCGTCACCGGCCCTACCGGTTCCGGCAAAACCACCACGCTCTATGCCGCGCTCAATGAGATCAAGAGCGACGAAGACAAGATCATCACCATCGAAGACCCGGTCGAGTACCAGATTCGCGGCATCACGCAGATTCCCGTGAACGAGAAAAAAGGCCTCACCTTCGCACGCGGCCTGCGTTCGATCCTGCGTCACGACCCGGACAAGATCCTCGTCGGCGAAATCCGTGACCAGGAGACCGCGCAGATCGCCATCAACTCCGCGCTCACCGGCCACCTCGTCTTCACTACTGTCCACGCTAACAACGTGGTCGATGTCCTCGGCCGCTTTCTCAACATGGGTGTCGAAGCCTACAACTTCGTCTCCGCACTGAACTGCATCCTCGCTCAGCGCCTCGTGCGTACCATCTGCGAGTACTGTGCGCGCACCGTCCGCTACAGCGACGATGTTCTGGTCGCCAGCGGAATGGATCCCGCCGAGTGGCGCAGCTTCGCCTTCCGCGAAGGCGTCGGCTGCATGGAGTGCGGCGGCACCGGCTATCGCGGCCGTACCGCCATCCATGAATTGCTTGACCTCACTGACACGATTCGCGAGATCATTCTCGCCAAAAAGCCCACGTCCGAAATCCGCAGAGAAGCGCAAAAAGAAGGCATGAGTTTCCTGCGCGAATCGGCCATTGAACGTGTACGCCGCGGTATCACCACGCTCAAAGAAATCAACAAGGTCACCTTCATTGAGGCATCAAGGTAAGTCAAGGAATTGCTCGTGAAATTCGCAGCAAAGAAAGTCGTAACATCCAAACCCGGCGGACGCCCCCCGGCCGCCGTCGAAATCTCGACTGAGGGCGTCCTGGCCGCTGCGTCCCCCGGCGCGGGCCAGGCTTCCGTCTACGCATTCGCACCGCTCGCGCCTGGCACTGTCTCGCCCGCAATCGAGGGCACGAATCTCCGCGATCCAGGAGCAGTCGCCAAGGCGATTCGCTCCGCACTCGGCGATGTTTCGCCGCGCACGCACTTTGTCACGCTCATCCTGCCCGATATCCTCGTCCGCGTCTTCATGCTCGACTTCGATTCCATGCCCGCCAAGCAGGCCGAAGCCATCTCCGTCGTCCGTTTCCGACTCCGCAAAATGGTCCCCTTTGACGTGGAACACGCCGGCGTCAGCTATCAGGTGCTCTCGCAAAACGAAGCTGAGTGCAAGGTTCTCGCTGCCGTCGTTCCCGGCCCGGTTCTTGCCGAATACGAGACCGCGGTCCGCGACGCAGGCTACGAACCCGGCGCTGTTCTCTCCTCGAGCCTCGCCGCGCTTGAAGCCGTGGACAACATGGAAGCCGTGATGGCCGCAAATCTCAGCACCCTCGCCATCACTACTTCCATCGCCAACGGCCGGGACTTGCTGCTCTATCGCACTCTCGATCTGCCGCAGAATCCGCAACAGCGCCTCTACGAAATCCAGCGCAGCATTGCCGTCGCCGCTGCCTACTACGAGGACAAGCTTGGTTCCCGGCCCCGCCGTCTCCACTATGCCGGCTCCGTTCCCGGCGCTGATTTCGCGCGCGCCCTCGACGATCCCGAGCTCTCTGTCGTTGATTGGGTGCCTCGCCCTGAAAGCGGTGCGGTCACGACTTTGCCTCAAGCCAGTTATGCCGGCGTGGCCGGCGCGCTGACGGGAGCGAGATAGCACGATGCGCATCTCTCTCAATCTCGCTACGCGCCCCTTTACCGACTTCGGACCCGCGATCAAGCGTCTGCGGATCGCCATGGGCATCCTCGCTGCGCTCTCAATCCTCTTTGGCTTCGGGCTTCATTTCTTCGATAGCCGCGCCGCTGAAGCACGCGCCCGAGAGCATGCCGTCGACATGCAGATTGCGCGCGTCCAAGCCGAGCGCCAGCACGCCGAAGACTTCATGCATCAGTCCGCCAACGCGCAATTGCTGGCTCAGGCCCAGGCCCTCAACCAGATCTTCGACGAAAAGGCCTTCTCCTGGACTCTCGCCATGGAAGCCATGGAGACCGTCCTGCCAGCCGGCGTGCAGGTTACATCCATCGAACCCGCGCGCGAGAAGGACGGTCACATCGCCGTTCACATGCGGGTCACTGGCGGTCACGATCGGGCCGTCGAACTGGTGCGCAACCTCGAGGACTCGAGGCGTTTCCTTCAACCGCGCATCGTCAACGAGAGCGCTGCGAGCAACAACGCTCCCAATCAGCGCCCCGGACCGGTCACTGCCTCCGACCGCTTCGACTTCGATCTCTTCGCTGACTACAACCCGCCCTCGCTTGAAGAACGCGTGGCCCTGCGCACCATGCCCCGGCAGCACGTTTCCAGCGTTCCGCTCGGCATTCGCCCGCCGAACTCGCCGAATCATCCTCCATTTGCGCAGCACTCAGAGCGCCAGCCCTACACCGGCCCGGCTCCATCGCAGCCCGGCACAAACCCCGCCTTCTATCGCAATCCTGCGTCCACGCCTGGAGGTCCGCAATGAGCACGGCAGCCACCTCCACCACGTTGCGCGAACGCCTCAGCTCTCCTCTCACCTGGCATCTCGCCGGGTTCGTCGTTCTGCTTGTAATTGCCATCGCTCTCGGCATTCGCCTGGGTTTTGACTGGACCGCCACCGATGCGCACGCAAACAGCGTTCTCACCTCGAAGCAACTCCAGTTGAAGGCTCTTGAAATTCAGACCGTTCCCTTACGCGGCATCGACGGGCGCGTCGAAAAAACACGCGAGCAGATTGATCACTTCCAGCAGAAACGCATACCGCCCAACTACTCCTCCATCGACGAGCGTATCGACGAACTCGAAGTTGCCTCCGGTGTGCATCTCACCCGCGTGCAGTACACGCAGCGTCCGCCCGGCTCCGGCCTCACCGAGATTACGATCGATACCAACCTCGCGGGCGACTATCCGGCCATCATGCGTTTCGTCAACGGCATCGAGCGCGACCCCATCTTCTTCGTCATCCGCGCCATGTCGTTTACCGGCCAGCAGGGCGGTCTCGTCAGCCTGCGCATGGAAGTCTCCACCTGGCTGCGGCCCGCCGATGCAGCGGCCAGCGGTCTGCCGCCCACACCCGAAAACTCTGACCAAGCTCCCTCCGCATCCAATTCGGGATCCGTCTCCAGCCCGGGAAAGGAGGGTGAATAATCATGGCCCTCGCTCTCGGTGCAGAAAACAAGAAGCAGGTTTATCTGCTCGTGGTTCTCGGTGCCTGCATTGTCATCGGCGGCGGCTTCGAGCTTTACAGCAACTTTGCCACGCCCTCGACGCCATCTGCTCCTCCCGCCGTCAATGCGCCCAATCTCCACACACCGCCCGCACAAGGCGCCACTTTGACCGAAGGCGCTGAAGCCCAGAAACTGACCAATGCCGACATCGACCCTACTCTGCACTTCGACAAGCTCGCGCAGACCGAAGACGTCGAGTACGAAGGCACGGGCCGCAACATCTTCTCCATGGATTCCGCGCCTCCGCCCATCGAGAAGCAGCTTGCCTCTGCGCGCCCCAATCCTGCGCCTGTCGTCCCGCAGGGCCCGCCTCCGCCGCCCAAGCCGCCCGCAATCGATCTCAAGTACTTCGGCTACGAGCAGGACGGTGACAAGGCCTTCAAGGCTTTCTTCGTTCACGGCGAAGACATCTTCATGGCCCACTCTGGCGAGATCGTCGACCATCGCTACAAGGTGGGCGCAATCCGCCCCATGAGCGTCGAAATCACCGACCTCGCCTACAACAACACGCAGACCATTCCACTCACATCCAACTGAGCCGCGCATGAATCACTTCCCGACAATTCGCAGCACACTCCGCACAACCTCCGCGCGCAAAAGTGAGGATGGCTACATGCTGCTCGTCGCCGTCTTCTTTCTCGCGCTCATGGTGATCTCCCTTGCCGTCGCCGCTCCGGCGATCATCAAGTCCATCCAGCGCGACCACGATCTCGAGACTTTTCAGCGCGGCAAGCAGTATCGACGCGCGATCCAGCTTTACTACCGCAAATTCCACGCCTATCCGCCCAACGTCGACGCGCTCGTCAACACCAACCAGATCCGCTTCCTGCGCAAGAAGTACACCGATCCCATCACCGGCAAGGACGATTGGAAGCCGGTACTCTTCGGCCAGAACAAAACGCCCACTGCGATGGGCTTCTTCGGTCAGCCGCTAAGCGGTAATGCAACTACGATCGCCGGCATCGGTCCCAGCGGCGGTGGCATGGCCGGGCTGCCGGGCATCACGCCACTCGGCGGCCCATCGGCCTCGAACCCGAGTACGTCGAGTAGCGGCTTCAGCCTGAGTCCTTCCAGCCCAGACAACAGTGGCGACTCATCTTCCAACACAACCGGCACCTCCGGCGGCACACCCACCTCCGGGTCTAACTCAACTTCATCGGGCTCCGGTAGTTCAAATTCCAGCTCCGATCAGCCCTCCGGCCAGACCTTCGGCGGAGCCGGCATCATCGGCTTCTCGCCCGGCAGCTCGAAGCAATCGATTCTGGTCTACAAGAAAAAGAACCACTACAACGAGTGGGAGTTCACCTACGATCCGCTCTCCGATATGCAAATGATGGGCGGTGGGAACCTAGGCACCATCGGCCAGCCTGCAAGCAGCACCACGAACCCAGTCGGAACAAACCCCTTCAGCAGCACTCCGACCTCCGGCGCAGGGTCCAGTCCCAACCCAGGCTCGTCGACAACCACCTCTCAGTAGCGCAACCCTCAATTTCAAAAAGCAAAAGGCCCGCCCATCCGGGCGAGCCTTCTTCTTGGTCCCTTTTTCCCTTGGTCCCTAGTTCCCTGTCTTTACACGTTGAACGAGGATCCGCAGCCGCAGGTCGACTTCACCTGGGGATTCTCGAACTTGAAGCCGGCAGCCTCCAACGTCTCCACGTAATCCACCGTGCAGCCATTCAGGTACATCAGCGACGTGGCGTCGACGAACACCTTCAAGTCGTCGAAACTGAACACCTTATCCATCATGCCGCTCTGGTTCTCAAAAGCCATCGAATACTGGAACCCCGAACAGCCTCCGCCCACCACGCCAATGCGCAGCCCGGCAGGCAGTGGATTCTGGGTGGCCATGATCTCGCGCACCTTGGCAATCGCCTGTGGAGTCAAAATAAGAGGCGCCTTCTTTTCGGTTTCCTGGGTCGGTGCAACGGTGGTTGTGGCCATAGTCTCTCCCTTTGGGGTGATCTTGCTCACCCTATCTCTTCAACTTTAGCGTTCTACGGGCGCCGGCACAAGCCCCACGCTCCAATTCAATTCGTTAGATGCACCACCTAATGGAACGTCGCGGCTGGCAACGCGGTCCGCAACACCAAAATCGGGCTTATGGGAGGTGTAAAGGCTTGTAATCCCACCAACAAGACGGTTCCCAAAGTCACAAGAATGGGACTATGATGATGTCGAAAAAGGCCCCTCTACCCACGAGACCCGCGGATTCCCCCAACGATCCCGCCGGTATCTGGGACCGGAAATCGTACGGAGGTGCTCATATGCCGCTTGTCCCAGTGATGTGGACCGTTTGGGCCGCGTTCGTCGTTTTCACGGCTGCAGTTTATATTTACCGTTCAAGCCTCACGCGCGATGAAGAGGACCAGATCTTCCTCGACGACTCCTTCGAACACGAAAAGAACGCCCAGGCGATCATCGTTTCAAAGGTCGCCAAAGTAGAGCCGCTTGCGCACATCGGCATTTGGCTGGTCGTTGGTATGTCCGTGGTCGTAGTCATCTACTACGCGCGCGACATCATGATCCAGCTCCATTTGATCGGGTAACGCGGCACTCCCCGCTGCCCGCGCCGTGCGGCGAGCCCTTGTCGCACGGTCGCAATTCGTGCGCACAATCCCAGCCGCAGCATCACCGGGCCGCAGGCTGTTGGCGGAGTTGTCCGCGAGACCGTTTCCTAACGCAGTTGGTGGACCACGTCGAAAGCGTAGTAGACCACAACAACAAGCGTCGTCGCGCCGACCAGCGCGAGAACCAGCCGCTTCAGTGGCTGGATCTTCTCGACCTTAACGGCAATCGCCGCCTGCTCTGATTGTTCATGGCTTGAAGATTCAGAGAGGAACAGCTGATCCTCTTCATTTTTCGCCAGCCTCGACGCATAAAGAATTACGATGGCCATCAACACAACCGATGCGCCCCACACCGACCAGATCACCGGGGTCCAGTTCATATCTTCCACCTTCCCATCGTTGTTCGCTCCCCAACCGATGAGCGCAAAACTCCTGCGGCCTCATCAGCGACGAGTCATTTTTCGTTGTTTATGTTAACCAGCTAAAGGCTCACCCGCGGGTGACAGCAATCACACTCCCCTTCACCTGTCCCACGATGAAAAAAGCCCGGAAGGCGCCTCATCTTCATGAATTGAGCGTTCGAGCGGTCCTTCAGAACAGAGGGTGTGTAATGGCAACAACGAAGAAGGTTGAGATTCTCGCCCAATGAAGAGTGCCATTGTTTTTGGATCAAGCGGATTCGTGGGTTCGCATCTTTTGAGCGAGCTGTTGAACAGCCCTGATTACGGAAAGGTAACCGCCGTCGCTCGGAAAAGCCTGAATATCACTCACACAAAACTAAGAACAGTGATAGGCGATTACAACTCCCTTGCGGATGCGAAATCGGAAATCGCTGCGGATGAAGTCTTCATTGCTCTTGGTACAACCAGGGCGAAATCGCCTGAGGAGGCCGCGTACTACCGGGTGGATCACGACTATCCCCTCCTGGCGGCGCGGATAGCCAAAGAAAGAGGGGCAAAATCGGTCTTTCTGGTTACAGCAGTCGGCGCCAATCCCAATTCGAAGTTCTTCTATGTACGGACCAAAGGAGAAACCGAGCGCGACGTGGTCGCACTCCATTTCGAGCATACGCACATCTTTCGCCCTTCGATGGTCATCGGGAGAAGGGGAGAGAAACGCTCATTGTTGGAAGAAGCACTGATGAGTTATTGGCCTGTCTTAAATCCCCTTTTGAGATGGAAAGGCGGGAAATATAAGGGCATTTCGGGCGAAGATATTGCTAAAGCAATGGTGAAGTCGGCAAGGAATGAAACAGAGAAGGTAAAGATTTATCACTGGAGTGAAATGCACGATTTGCTACAAAGTTAATTCGCGCCGGGAACGTGCCAAAACTCGACGTCGTCAGCCATCAGATCGTCGCGCCCAACTTTGCTTCCTCGCTCCCTAGTTCCCTGCCTTACTCCACTTCCTGCCTTGCCCTGTATCCATCTCTGGCAATGACGTCGTATTTCAGCGGCTTGTGCTTCTCATCCTGCATGTGCAGCGGCTGCCCCTCGTCATCCACCAGCTCCACGTGAATCTTGCGGTACGTCCCGTCCTGCTTGGCATTCGTCGGATGGTACACCAGCTCATACTTGGCGCGAATGTTCTCGTTAATGGCGCGGATATCGTCCGGCAGTTCGCCCACAAAGCGCGGCGCAAAGTGCATACCGCCCGTCAGATTGGAAAATGTCTGCATCTGGTTATCTGCCTGCAGATAGGTCATGTCCCGCATACCGCCCATCATGCCTCCGCGGCCTTCGGTCATCGCCAGCAGCAGGCCGCCCGTCGAGATGGTGAAGATCGTGATATCGCGCGAAGCCTTCACTCGCGCCAGGATCTTGTCCAGCGTCAGCTTCGACATTGAATCCACGCCGGATGCAATCAGGATGATGTACTTCGGCCCTTCAATCCGGCTCAACCGGTCCAGCGACTCCGCCAGCGCGTCAAAAACGTCGGTCTCTGAAAACGCAGCCGGCATGTACACTTCGTTCGCCAGTTCGTTGATGCCCTGGATGATCTGCCGCTTGTCCTGCGTAAAGTCGCTGACGATGTGCGAATTCAAATCGAACGTCATCATCGCTATGTAATCCTGCGGCCGCAGTTGCTGTGCAAACGCCCACGCCGAGTTCAGCGCATCGACCCTGAAGGCATAGCCGCGCGATGCATACTCCATCAGGATCAGCGCTGTAATCGGCGCTTCGCCGCGCTTGAACCCCTCGATTTTCTGCTGCACGCCGTCTTCATAGATGCGGAAGTTCTCCGGCTTCAATCCCGGCACAAACGTGTGTGTTTTTTCCAGCAGCACACCTACGTCGACTGTCACTTCAGGCACTTCGACGCGCAGGCTCATGTTCGGCGTGCCTTCCGGGTTCTTGAACTTCGGCTCCGCTGGTGCAGGCGGCGGATTATCGTCGGGGTTTTCGGTCTTCTTGGGCAGCGCGATCGAGCCGTTGTCTCCGCTCGGTCCGCCCGCATCCGGCGCCGTCTGGTCCGGCTGCTGTTGCTGCGATCCGGACTGCTGGCTCTGCTGGTCCAGCCCAATCAGCCGCGTCTGGGCGTCCGCCATTGGCGCCGCCGTCAGCGCCCACAGAGCAAGAAACGCTGGGGTAAGCGTAAGACTCTGCAGTAGATTCACCTTCAGACGCTTCATTTGCATAGCAACCTCACGTGCACACCAGAATAGACGATTCAGTCACCCTCTCGCTCAAAGCCGAAAAACGAGTGCCGGCTGGGCTCTGTGCTCACGTTTGCCCGCCCGCTGTACTCTTATATAGACGTGACATCTACCTTCAAGGCATCGTTTGTGAGCCTCACCGTGCTGGCCTTTCTGGCGTTCGCCGCTCCAGCTGCAACCCTCTCAGCGCAAAGCGAAGCTGCACCCGCCGGGCCGCCGCAAAATCCACCCATCTTTCCCCTCAGCCAGGTGCACCGCGGCCTCACCGGCACAGCCTGGACCGTCTTTCAAGGCTCGACGCCCGAACCCATGCCGGTTGAAATCCTCGGCGTCCTGCGTGGCGCGCGCGGACCCGGCCAGGACATGATCCTTGCCCAGCTTCACGGCGCAAAGGCCGAATACACCGGCGTCGTTGAAGGCATGAGCGGCAGTCCCGTCTACATCGACGGCAAATTGCTTGGCTCGCTTTCTTACCGCATTGGCCAATTCGCCAAAGATCCCATTGCCGGCATCACGCCCATCGAGCAGATCCTCGAAGTCCGCGACTTCGCCGCGCACGACTCCGAACTGCGCGAAGCTGTATCGTCGTCTGACTCTGCTTCGCCCGCTGCACTTCTCGCCTCACTCAATGCGCCCGGCGCAAGCAACGCCGCAACCACAGCGCCCGCTCTTTCCGACGCGAACACGACCTTTCAACCCATGGATACGCCGCTCGTCATGAGCGGTTTCAGTTCCGATGCGATTCGCTTCTGGCAACAGCACACTGCGGGCACGAGTCTTGAGACCGTGGCCGTCGGCGGTATGGGGGGCTCGTCCACTTCCGACTCCAACGTCGTCGCCCCGCCCGCCCCATTGGTTCCAGGCTCCGCGGTCAGCATGCAGCTTGTTCGCGGCGATGTTGAAATCTCCGCCACCTGCACCGTCACCTGGGTCGACCCGAAGCAGCTCCTCGCGTGCGGGCATCCCGTCCTCGAAGCCGGCCCGGTTTCGTTGCCCATGACTACCGCCGACGTCGTCACCACGCTCGCCTCTCCGCTTAGCGCCTTCAAGATCATCAATACCGGCGTCACCATCGGCTCCTTCACGCAGGATCGCGAATCGGGCATTCGCGGCGTCTACGGAACCCAGGCCCGCATGATCCCGATGCATATCTCGGTTGACGCACCCGAGGGCCCGCGTAATGTCAACGTCGACATCCTCGATCTGCCCTCGCTCACACCTCTCGCAATGGAGGTCGTCGTCTACCAGTCGCTGCTTGAGTCCAACGAGAGCAGCGCGGCGCTCAGCTATCACGTCACCGGCAACATCGATCTCACCGGCTTTCCGCCCGTTCCCCTCGACCAGTGGGCCGCAGCCGATTCCGGTCTCGCTCCCGCACCCATGATGGCGGCTCTTCAGGCCGGACAGCAGTTCCAGCAGCTATATGCCAACAGCACGCGCCAGGGCATCATTCGCCAGATCGATCTCCATATCGAAGCCGTCCCGCGCCACGTACAGGTCACCCTCGAGCAGGCTCGCGTCGTCTCCGGCGACATTATCCACGCCGGTGACACGGTGGAAATCGAGGCCACGCTCCGTCCCTGGCAGCAACCTGAGCGCAACGTTCGCGTCGCCATCAAGCTTCCCGCTCGCATTCCCTCCGGCAACCTGCGCCTGCTCGTCTCCGATGGCGCTACGCTCGACCGCACCCTTCAGCAGCCGCACCTCGGTCCCGGTACTCCTCCTGCCGATTTGCAAACCGTCCTCGCGCAGGCCCGGAGTCAGCACCCCGTCGACCGCATCTACGTCAGCCTTCTCGCGCCTGAAACGCAGGCCGAAATTAACGGCCAGACCCTCACCAGCATTCCACTCTCCATGGCCAATGCCCTCGAACCGCTGCGCAACTCGCAAACAGTGGGCCTCAATGGCGAATCTGCCGAAGTCGCCGGTGAGGCTCCCGCCGGCGGCGTCCTCTCCGGCTTCCAGATCCTCAATGTCCACATCGAGCCAGGCGGCGGTTTAAACTAAGGAAAGAGAAAATTCACAGCCCATTCATCCGGACCAAATTTTGGGGGGCTTCATCTGGTTCGGTGGCCTATCATCGAGGACTGCGGAGCAATCATGGCTCAGATTCAAGGTCTTGCAGCACACGCGGCCGGCGCCGAACTTCTGCCTTTCCGCTATGACCCGGGCAAACTTGGTTTAAACGAAGTTGAAATCGCCATTACTCACTGCGGCATCTGCCACAGCGATCTTCATCTCATCGCCAACGACTGGGGCATCAGCCAGTATCCCTTTATCCCGGGCCACGAGATTATCGGCACAGTTGCAGCCGTCGGACCGGAAGTTCGCAACCTCGAAGTCGGCCAGCGCGTCGGACTCGGCTGGCAGTCCAACTCCTGCGGCCAGTGCGAGTGGTGCACTCGCGGCCTGGAAAACCTCTGCCCCTTCTCTGAAGGCACCTGCGTCCATCGTAACGGCGGCTATGCCGACCGCGTCCGGGCCAACTCCCGCTTCGTCCTTCCCATTCCCGACGCCCTCGGCAGCGAAGAAGCAGCTCCACTCCTTTGCGGCGGCATCACGGTCTACAATCCGCTGCGCATCAACGGCGTCAACCCGTCTTCCCGCGTCGGTGTCGTCGGCATCGGTGGTCTCGGCCATCTCGCCATCCAGTTTGCCCGCGTCTTCGGCGCCGAAGTCTTTGCCTTCTCCACGTCCATCGGAAAAGAAGAAGAAGCTCGCGCGCTCGGTGCGCACCACTTCATCAACAGCCGCGAAACTAAGTCCTTGAAGGAAGTCACCGGCGCCCTTGACTTCCTCATCACCACGGTTAACGCCGATCAGGACTGGGGCACGTTCCTCGGCACGCTGCGTCCCAACGGAGCTCTCTGGTTTGTCGGCGTTCCGCCGTCGCCCGTCTCTGTCCACGCCTTTCCGCTCATCTCCGGCCTACGAACCATCGGCGGAAGCCCCATCGGCCCACCGGCCCGCATTCGAGAGATGCTCGACGTAGCCGCTCGTCACGGAGTCAAGGCCATCACCGAGCCCTTCCCCATGGCCAAAGCCAACGAGGCCATCGACAAGGTGAAGAAGAGCAAGGTGCGCTACCGCGCTGTGCTGGCAAACTAGCCTTTTCAATGAGAAGTGAGTCCACTTGAGTCATCTTGCGGTTCTCAATGCCGCGGTAGTCGTAACCGGGGCAATCTTGTTTTGCAACCCTCAGTCGGGCAACCCTCAGCAGAAAGACGGCAACGTCGCTCAGCAACAGCAATGTCTCCGGTACGACACTCCCGGGGTCAAGCTAACCGGTAAATTGCTTACGCGAAAGGTATTCGGGCCCCCTGGTTATGGCGAGACCCCGGGCAGGGACGAGCGAACCACTATCCTGATTCTCAAATTCAAGCACTCAGTCTGCGTCGATCCAACTGCAGATGCGCAAACGGCAAGAAGCGCAAATCTGAACCACGCCGAGAACGTTCGAGAGATGCAGTTGTTCATGAATGAATCTCAAACCGCAATCGCGATGAGACTCGCTGGACGGAAGGTCGCCGTAGTCGGAACGCTGAACGAATCCATTACCGCCAGCCAATATACAAAGGTCTGGGTCGACACAAGCGCGTTCGCTTTAGAGTAGAGCCATCCTCAGGCCTTCCAAGGTCGGGAGAGTTCGCCACCAGCGTCGTTAGCACGCCGGCTCGCCGACTTGCCGCTTTCTAACTCAGCCAACTCCGCTAGCCCGCTTCCCTATCGATTTCCACACCCACTTTTCGCTAACATATTTGTCGATGCCTTTCCCGATCCGCACCTGCGTGGTCTGCCAGGAGGAGTTTGAACTCCGCCCCGATAAGCCGGGTTTCGCCAATCGCTGCCCATCCTGCAGCGAACCCGAATCCGCCGATTCCGACAACGGCGAGCGCCGTCCCTTCGATCCCACCGAGCGCCGCGTCGAGATGGAAGTGAACGCCGCCCGCCGCCGCGCCATCCGCGACTTGCTCTACCGCAAAGACAGCTAAGACGTTCGGCCCCGCATTTCATAAGTAATCTCCGCGCAGCCGATTCGCCTTGACCCGTCACGGTTCCCCTGTGCTATGGTTTTTCCCGAGGTTTCCCAGCTCAAATAACCGGGAGTCTACGATGGAAAAGAAGCAGCTTCCTCCCTCCCTCGACGAAGCTCTGGCCCAGGTCGATCCCGAGCGACGCCGCCTGCTCGGCATGTTGCTTGCCGGAGCCGCCGCCCTGCCCCTCATCTCCACCACCTCGCTCGCCCAGGACAAAACTAAGGACAAATCGGCCATCAAACATGGTCCGTTGGATGACAAGGCGAGCTCCACGCAGATCAAGAGCAATTCGAACATCAAAGCGGACTCGCAGATCAAGAGCGACAACAACATCAAGTACTCGCCGCAAACTATCAAGCTCACAAATGCCGACAAAAGTTCCTCCATTAAAAGCGATTACGTCAAAAGCGGATCATCGGCAAACATCAGGAGCTCGAACACGGCAATTAAGAGCGACTACGTCAAAGGCGGCTCGTCGATCAAGGCGTCTTCGTCGACAATCAAAAGCTCGGCTCCAGCGCAGCAGAAAACCAAACCTAATCAGTAACGAATCGCGTTGAGCAACCCGCACGTCAATCCCGCCATTCGCTTCTTCGCGGACGATGCGGGCTACTTGGCCTACAACTCGGGGTCCGATTGCTTGCACCAGCTCAATGCCGTCGCTTCGCTGATCTTTGAGCTCTGCGATGGATCGCGCACCATAGACGAGATCCAAGCGCTCGTTTTGCCCGCACTCCCGTTCGGCCATCACGTCGAGATCGACCGGTTTCTGGCTGACTCTCGCCTCCGGCCTTCTTATTCCGGCAAGCGCGAGCCCAACTGCTCCGCGGGAATTCACCGCTGAAGAGCTCTCGGCCCTCGTCGAACACCTGTGCGAAACCGGCCAGCCCGATGCCGCTCTGCGCTGCGCGAAAAAACTCACGCAAGTCGCCGGCGCGGATCCTGCCGCCTGGCACACGCTCGGCCGCATCGCCCGGCTCGCCGGCCTACGTCCGCTCGCAGCCGATGCCTACGAGAGATACCTCGCCGCATGTCCTGAAGACGCGCCCATCGAGCACCTGCTCGTCGCCCTTCGCGATGAGCCTCCGCCGCCGCGCGCCTCTGACGACTGCGTCCGCCTTACGTTCGCCGACTTCGCATCGCACTACGACACGAAAATGCGCGACAATCTCGGCTACCAGGCGCCTGAGCGCCTTGCGGAATTCATCCGCGCCGAACTCTGCAATTCATCCGCACTCTCCATCCTCGACATCGGGTGCGGCACCGGACTCGCCGGAGTCGCGCTCAAAGTCCGAGCCGCTCATCTCCTGGGTATCGACCTTTCGCCCGAAATGATCGAGCACGCCCGTGCTCGCGGCGTCTACGATTCACTCGAAGTCGCCGAAATCACCAATTGGCTCGCCAACTCGCACGATCTCTTCGACCTGATCGTTGCCTGCGATTGTCTCGTCTACTTCGGCGACTTGACTTCGCTCGTTCAACTCGCCGCTGCGCGCCTCAAGCCCGGCGGCCATTTCGCCTTCACGGTTGAGTGCGGCGACCTTTACCCGTTCAAACTCACTGACTCAGGGCGCTTCACGCATCATCGCGACCACATCTGTTCCGCCGCCGCACAATCTGGCCTGCAGCTCACACGCCTTGAAGCCGGTTTTCTGCGCACCGAGGCCGGACTCGACGTCACCGGCCTCTTCGCGCTCCTGCGCAAACCTTTCGACCCCTGACAGTGTGTATGGTCTTGGCAAATCATGTTTCTCCGGACAACTCTTCCTTCCCCGTCCACGTCCCACAAACATATGCCTCATTTGAGACCCCGCCTCTTCGCCGCGGCCCTTGCCTGCATTGTCTGCCTCGTCGAGCCATCCGCCCACGCTGCTAGATCCCGTGCTCAGAGTCTTCTCTCTCCATGGGATCTGCATCCGGTCTCGCTCACCGATGCAAAATATGATTGCCCCACGGTCACCGCGCTCCCGCACGACATCGTCGCCTACGATTACTACTCAGATTCGAAGCACTCCATCATCGATCCCACGCGCTACGCCGCCTACCAGGCGGCCTCAAAACAATACGGCGGCGTTGAAGATGCCGCAGAGCGCGCCGCTGACAATTTCCAAAGCACGGGCAGCCGCGCCGCCGCTGCTTGCGCCGCGCGGATTCTCTTCGCGCAGGCGCAGGCCAACGCAATGGCCGGCAACATGTCCTCGAACCAGGCCTATTACGTGCAGAATTGGGCTGTGGGTGCTCTTGCCGTCGCATGGCTCAAAGTGCGTTCGGCCGACGCCTTGGGCCTCTCACCCGTGCAGACCGCCGCTCTCACCTCGTGGATGAAGACCGTCGCCGGCCAAGTTGAAGACTATTTCGACAAGCAGCACGAGAAGAACAGCGGTAGTGGCGTCAACAATCACTATTACTGGGCCGGATTCGCTGCGCTCGCCGCCGGCATCGCCGCCAACGACCGGAGCCTTTACGACTGGGGCATCAGCACGTACAAATTCGGCATCGACCAGATCGAGCCCGACGGCACGTTGCCACTTGAAATGGCTCGCGGCCAGCGCGCTCTTCACTATCACCTCTTCGCGCTTGCGCCGCTCGTGACGATGGCTGAGCTCGCCTCCGCTAACGGCGACGACCTTTACGCCTACGACAACTCCCGTCTCAAGCTTCTCGTCGACGTCAGCGTGGCTGGCCTCGCCGATAACCACTTCTTTGCCGAGAAATCCGGCGTAGCGCAGGACACGCCCAAGGACGGCCAAATCTCCGCCTCCGACATCTCCTGGATCCGCCCCTATGCGCGCCGATTCCCCTCACCCGCGATCGCCGCCGTGCTTTCCCACACCCCCATTGGCTCCGACCGTTACCTCGGCGGCCTGCCACCCTTGTAACCGCTGCGCACACTCCATCCCCGGTACAATACATAAGTGAGTAAAGTTTCCCCGCCCGCGGCACCCGTAGTGGGCTTCGTCTCCCTCGGCTGCCCCAAAAACCTCGTCGATTCTGAGGTCATGATGGGCCTTCTCGATCGCGCCGGCGCGCGTCTCACCTCCCATCCCGAAGAGGCCGAAATCCTCGTCGTCAACACCTGCTCCTTCATCGACACAGCCAAGCAGGAATCAGTCGACACCATTCTCGAGATGGCCCGCCACAAGACCGAGGGCCGCGCACGCAAGCTTATCGTCGCCGGCTGCCTCGTCGAGCGCTATCGCGACGAGATTCAGAAAAACATCCCTGAAGTCGACGCCGTGGTCGGCACCGGCGAGCTCGAAGCCATCCTCGATGCCGCCGGCATTGCTCCTTCACTTGCCGCCGCGCCTTCGCCGTTCAACATCATTACCAGCACTGCCGCTGACATACGATCAGGCCGCGAATCCGGCGCCGGAACGCACAAGTCTGCCTTGCAGGCCGTCACGTCCAGACAAGAGGGCGACCATCGCGAGCGCCAGGGCCGATTCCGCCGCGACGACTGGGCGGGCGCATCGCACCTGCTGCCTACCTACCTCTACGACGAAACCACCCCGCGCATGCTATCGACGCCGCGCGCCTCGGCTTACATCAAAATCGCCGAGGGCTGCGACCACCCTTGCAGCTTCTGTGTCATTCCCAACCTGAGGGGCAAATTCCGCTCGCGCAGATTTGAATCGGTCGTCGCTGAAGCGCAACAGCTCGTTGCCCGCGGCGTGCAGGAGATCACGCTCATCGGTCAGGACACCACCTGCTACGGCGAAGATCTGGGCCTGAAGGATGGGTTGGCAACTCTGCTCGATTCAATCGCCAGGATCGACGGCCTGCGCTGGCTGCGCTTCCTCTACGCCTACCCCAACCGCGTCACTGGACGCCTGCTCGAGACCATCGCCAAACACGATAACATTTGCAAGTATCTCGATCTCCCGCTGCAACACGCTTCGCCCGACGTCCTGAAGCGCATGAAGCGCGGGGCCGGCGCCGACATTTTCCTGAAGACCCTCGAAAAAGTCCGCGCTGCTGTCCCCGGCATCGCGCTCCGCACCTCGTTCATCGTCGGCTTCCCCGGCGAGTCGCTTCGCGACTTTGAACTTTTGGAGCAATTCATCGGCGAGGCCAGGTTCGACTGGCTCGGCGTCTTCAACTATTCCGACGAAGAGGGCTCCGGAGCATTCTCGCTCGACGCGAAAATTCCGAGGCGCACCATCGAGTCGCGCCGCAAGCGCCTTATGCGCCTGCAGCAGTCCATCTCGCGTCGTGCCAAGAAAAACTGGGTAGGCCGTGAAGTTGCTGTTCTCGCCGAAGGCGAAAGCGCCGAGACGCCGCTGCTTTGGGAAGGCCGCACCGAGTTCCACGCGCCCGAAATCGACGGCAAGGTCTATATCAACGACTTCGGATCTCTGGAAAATCTGGAAGCCGGCCAGTTCTACCGCGCCCAGATCACCGAGGCCCACGACTACGACCTCGTCGCCCGCGTCGTCTCCTCGAAACTCTGATCACCAGTGCGAACCCGCACGTCCCACTCTGTTTCCTGCAACCTGTAACCTGTTATCCCATGGACGACCTCCTTCACATCCACGAGCCGCCACAACTCCCAGCTCTTCTCGAACAAGCCGCGTGCCTCGACTTCACCATGGCCTCCGAGCCCAAAACAGGCGCGCTCCTCCGCGTGCTCGCCGCATCCAAACCCGCCGGCCGCATCCTCGAACTCGGTACCGGAGTTGGCGTCGGCGCGGCGTGGCTGCTCTCCGGCATGGACGCATCGTCTACCCTCATCAGCGTCGATACTAACTTCAGCTTTCAGTCCGCCGCACGTCGCATCCTTGGCATCGATCCACGCCTTTCGCTCGTGCTTGAAGATGCAGTCGACTTTCTCGTCCGCCAGCCATCGGCAAGCTTCGATCTCGTCTTCGCCGATGCTCTCCGCGGAAAATTCGAGGGCCTCGACGAGGCCCTCACCGTCGTCAAGCCGGGCGGTTTCTACGTCATCGACGATCTGCTGCCGCAACCTAATTGGCCCGAAGGCCATGGTGACAAAATCGCGCCGCTCGTCGAGCGTCTCGCTTCACTCAAGGATTTCCACATCGTCCCTATCACCTGGGCTAGCGGCTTGGTCCTTGCCGTCAAGAAAATCTGATCCACTTCATTTTTCTCTTTCGCTTCAAACAGGCAGAGCCATATCATCTCCTCATGTCTCTGCCACGCCGCAGCTTTCTCAAGTCCGCCGCCGTCGGGGGTCCGACCCTCGCGGCATCTTTGTCATTGCCGCTAGGGTGGGTTGCCGAACTGAGCCTCGCACAATTACCGCCTGCTGCAACGCCTTCTGACCTGCACGTCGTCCCCGCTGGCCAGGACCGTTTCGGCGCGCCGCACTCCTTGGGCTTCAGTTCGCTTGCGTTCAAAGTCGTCACCTCTGACACCGCCGGCAACCTCTTTGTCATCGAGCACCGCAATCTGGTGCCGGATACCGGTCCGGCTCTCCATCTTCACCTTTCGCAAGAAGAGTGGTTCTATGTGATGGACGGTGAGGTCCGGTTCCAGGTGGGCGATCAGCGCATCCACCTGCGCGCCGGCGAGTCCGTCCTTGCTCCACGCCGCATTCCGCACTGTTTTTCCGCAGTCGGCTCGCCCGCCCACATGCTCATTGCGTTCACTCCCGCCGACAAAATGGAACAGTACTTCATCGACGCCGCCGCCCACCCATCGCTTGCCGCCACTGAAGACTTTATGAACCGCTATGCGATGAAATGGGTTGGCCCCTCGCCGTTCTGGAAGACGTAAGAGCAGGAATCAAAGCTAATTGGCCCAGATCTGCGGAAACTCCTTCGGCCGCGGCACCGTCCCGCTTTCCAGCGCCAGCAGCCATTCGCCCGCCTCTTTGCGCAGCTGGGTCAGATCGACACCGCCAAACAATGCAGGATAGGCTTCAATCCGCTTGAGCGCCCTTCGCAACAGCGAGACCGCTCCTCGGATGTTTCCCGTTTGCAGATGGTGAAATGCCGCCGAGATCTGAATCAGCGCTTGCAGAAATGTCTTCTCCGGTTCCTTCAATCGCAGCCAGACACACTCCAAATGTTCGTGCGCATGCCAGAACTGTTCATTCCGATAGCAGCGCACACCTTCCGACAGTTCGCCAGATTCCCAATCGAACGACACACTCCGAGCATAGGCGATCACTCCTTTTCCCCCAGCCCCAGTCCCGTAATCCGGCAGTCCCTTAGTCCCTTGTACCCCTGCTCCCTGTAGTATCCTTCCCGCATGAATTCACGGCTTCCCGACTCCGCCGCTCTTAAGTTCAGCTGCGCCGCACTCTTCGCTGCGCTTGCCTTCGCCGCTCCCGCCAGCGCTCAGGACTGGGCCAAAACGATCCTCAACAAATCGCCGCGCCACCAGGAATGGGTCAAGGTCACCCACGGCTCCCGCACCATCGACGCCTTCATCGTCTACCCCGAGGTCAGCCACAAGGCGCCTGTCGTGCTTCTCATCCACGAGATCTTCGGCCTCAGTGACTGGGCCCGCTCCATGGCCGACGACATCGCTGCCATGGGCTACATCGTCATCGCGCCCGATCTGCTTTCCGGCTTCGGCCCCAATGGCGGAAACACCAGCGCATTTCCCGATCAGCAAGCCGTCATCAAAGCCGTCTCCGGCCTCGATCCCGAAGTCGTCACCGCCGACCTGAACGCCGCCGCCGACTACGCACTCAAGCTGCCCGCCGCAAACGGCAAGTTCGCTGTCACCGGCTACTGCTGGGGCGGAGGAAAATCGTTCCTTTTCGCAACGCAGCGTCACGATCTCAGCGCCGCCTTCGTCTTTTACGGCCCTCCGCCGCCCAACGGCGCGCTCTCCGGCATCACCGCGCCCGTTTACGGCTTCTACGCCGGCAATGACGCGCGCATTACGGCAACGGTCCCCGACACCAAAACCGCAATGGCCACCGCCGGCAAGAAATACGATCCCGTCATTTACAACGGCGCCGGCCACGGCTTTATGCGCGCCGGCGAAGACCCCACCAACACCAACCCCGCCAACACAGCTGCGCGCAACGAAGCCCTCAAGCGTCTGGAGTCACTCCTCAAAGGGATGTAACGCCAACTGGGTGCCCCTTCCGAGCTTTGCTTGGGTGGGGTAGCACGAATCTCACCTTGTCGTCCTTCACCGTGCACAATAACCGGTGCCCTACGTCTCGACTCTTAAACTTGGGATCGCACGAGATCCACGGAGTTACGATATTGGTTGGCGGGTTCCCTATCCACGCTTTGCTTGGGGGGAACGCACGCGCCCTGTGATCCATGCCTGCCAAGAAAAAATCCGCCAAACTTTTCCACTGCCCCTCGTGCGGCATGCTGGTGCGCCCCAACGACGAAGACTTCCCCTTCTGCAGCGACCGATGCCGCAAGATCGATCTCGGCAAGTGGGCCAGTGGTGTCTACAAAATCAGCTCACCCGTCCTCGACCCCGAAGTCCTTGAAGACCTTGGCAATCCGTCCAGCACACGCAGCGGCGGTTCCCATGAAGAGTGAGAGTTCCTCCACAGATTCAGTCCAAAACCAGAACCCCACGGAGTGGTGGGCCACAGCCGTCGCCACCTTCTTCGGCATCGGCTACCTCAAGCCCGGTCCCGGTACATGGGCCTCGGTCGCCGCGGTCCTGCTCTGGGCCGCATTCGTCTTCGCGCTCCACCCCTCCACACTCACTCTCACGCTTGCCCTCACGCTGGGCATCGTTGTTGCCATCGCACTCGGCGTACCCGCAGCCACCATCGTCGAGCGCCAATCCGGCCGCACCGATCCCGGCTTTGTCGTCATCGACGAAGTCATCGGCCAGTGGATCGCCCTCTTGTTCTGCCCGCCCAACTTGCCCCATGCCCTCATCGCACTCATCCTCTTCCGGCTCTTCGACATCACCAAGCCTTTTCCCATCCGCCGCATAGAGCGTCTTCCCGCGGGCTCAGGCATCGTCTTCGACGACGTGGGTGCCGGGCTGTATGCTTTGGTTGTAGCGACTTTGGTCCGCATCTGGTTCTAAGCTGGTCTTACATGGCTCGCGCCGCCTCCCAACCCGGACCTGAAGCTCCCCCGCTTCCTCGCGTCGACGACGTCACCCCGGCCGCCGTACTTCCCTTCGGCGAAATCGAATTGACCGGCATTTTTCTCGGGCCCGACAGCTTCGGTCCACCTGCGGTCCTTGTCGATGGGGAACCGGCCCACATTCTCATGAGCCGCCCCACACGTCTCGCCTTTCGCGTCCCCGGCAACGCCTCGCGCGGCCTCATAGAAGTCCGCAGCCCAGCCGGCGCCGCAAACGCTGCATACGTCCGCATCGCGCGCCAGCTCAACGACGGCCTTCATCCCGTCACCAGCCCCGCCGTAAGCCGTTCCGGAATGATCTATGCCACCATCTCCGGCGCTCGCGGCAAGCAAACCCCGGTCTCCGTCGTGCGCATCAGCCCCGACGGACGCGGTACGCCCTTCGTCACCGGCATCCTTAACGCCACAGGCCTCGCCTTCAACCCGGAAGGGGAGCTCTTTGTTACTTCGCGCGCTGAAGGTGTCGTCTATCGCGTCGATGCCGGTGGTGAGTTTTCTGTTTACGCTGAAGGCATGGGCGTGGCTACCGGCTGCGCTTTCGACCGCGAAGGCAATCTCTTCGTCGGCGACCGGAGCGGCACCATCTTCAAGATCAACATCGAGCGCCAGATTTTCGTCCACGCTACACTCGAGCCCAGCGTCTCTGCTTACCACATGGTGGTGGATGCAGAAGGCACGCTCTTCGTGACGGCTCCCTCCCTCTCGTCCAACGAAACCATCTGGGCGATCGGTCCCCATGGCGACACGCGTGCCTGGTATCGCGGATTGGGCCGCCCGCAGGGGCTCGCCATCTCGCGCGAAGGCGATATCTACCTTGCTGCCTGCCTCCACGGCCGCCACGGCGTTGTCCGCGTCACGCCCAACGGCGAAGCTTCCCTGGTCCTTTCCGGCGCCAACCTGGTCGGCATCGCTTTTTCTCCGCATGGCACCGCCGTTCTCGCTACCAACGACGCCGTTTATGATGTGGATTTGGGAGTTGAGGGCCTGAATCTCTTTTAGCTTCTAGCCTCTAGCTGCTAGCCTCTAGCTTGGTCATGAGCAGCGCGCGGTTTTGTGCCTTTCGGCCGCGTCTCCCGCGCTCAGAAGGAACCGCTGCAGCTAAAACCACGTGACCGGAGCTAGAAGCTAAAAGCTAGGAGCTAATAGCCGTATCTCATGAAATCCGAAATCATCGCCGTCGGCTCCGAGATGCTCACCCCGTTCCGCCAGGACACGAACTCCCTCCATCTCACCGAGAGGCTCAATGAAATCGGCGTCCTCGTCGCCTTTAAAACCATCGTCGGCGATCGCCGCAAAGATCTCGTCAGCGCCATCCGCACCGCGCTCGGCCGCGTCGATATCGTTCTTGTCATGGGCGGCCTAGGCCCCACTGAAGACGACCTCACCCGCGAATCCGCCGCCGACGCGCTCTCCATCAATCTCCGCCGCGACGCCTCGCAAGTCGCCGCCCTCCACGCCCGCGCCGCAAGCTGGCGCATCTCCATGCCGCAGAACAATCTCAAGCAAGCCGATGTCCTGCAGGGCGCAACGCTTCTGCAGAATCCCAACGGCAGCGCACCCGGCCAATGGCTCGACACCACCTTCGAAGGCTACCGCAAGCTCATCGCGCTTCTGCCCGGTCCACCGCACGAGTGCAAGCCGCTCTTCGACGCTGAAGTTCTGCCTCGCCTGCGCGAAGTCGTTCCCCCGCGCGCAATCGCCACGCGCACGCTGAAGGCTGCGATGATTCCCGAGTCGCAGGCCGACAAAATCCTCGCACCTCTTTACTCCACCTACACCGACGTCGAGACTACGCTCCTGGCCCACGCCGGCGACCTGCAGATCACTCTCATTTGTTCCAAGGCCAACATTTCCGCCGCGCAGGAGCGCGTCGACGATCTCGCCGAGCGCCTCGAAGAGGCCCTTGATGACTGCCTCTACTCCTCGCAGGGCGACACCCTCGAGCAGATCGTTCTCTATTACCTTGGCCTGCGCCAGGCTACGCTCGCTGTCGCTGAAAGCTGCACCGGCGGCCTCATCGCCGAGCGCATCACATCTGTACCCGGAGCCTCCCGCGCCTTCCTCGGCGGAGTCGTCGTTTACTCCGACAAACTCAAAATCGAAATGGCCGGCGTTCCAGCCGAACTCATCAAGCAGCGCGGAGCCGTTTCGGCTGAAGTCGCCCAGGCTCTCGCCGACGGCATCCGTGAGCGCACCGGCGCTACAATCGGTGTCGGCGTCACCGGCATCGCCGGCCCCACCGGCGCCACCGACAAGAAACCTGTCGGCCTCGTCTACATCGCCGTCACCGACGGGCAAACCACCGACGCCGTCGAGCGCACCTTCCGGGGCGACCGCAATCGCGTCCGCGAATGGGCCTCAACACAGGCCCTCGACATGCTGCGCAAGCGCCTGATGTAGTCTCGCTCTTCCCGATGGTTACGCCTCGATCGGCGTATAGCCGGAAGTTGCCGCCTTCTTCAGCGCTGTAAGTCCATCAGCGATGCTGATTAGCGGAGTCGTCTTGATTGATTTCAGAGAGCCTCCTGCGGCCGCCGCCAGTGACAGAGCTGCCACACTGATGTTGTCCGGCATCTCGACAATCATCACCAGATCGTGTTCACCAAACGACAGCCACGATCCGCTGATCTTGCCGCCAAGTTTCTTCGCTACTTTCTTCACATGCTCGCTGCGATCCTGAGGGTTTGCAATCAGCGAGGCCAGAGCCGGCGACGCGTACGAGCACTGCACGAGATAACTGGGCATAGGTTTCACCTTTCAAGGGATGTTTTCTTCTCGGGGAATGAAGTGGCTGGAGTATACATCCCGTCGGTCTTCTCTGGCGGCACAATTCCAAACTCACACCAATACCGGGGTGCCCCACCCAAGCTGTGCTTCGGTGGGGGCGGGACTCAATCCGCGCACAGACTCCCGCACGTAGATCGGCACAAACAAAAAACCGTCCCCGAAGGCCCTCAGTCTTAGGTCCCTATGTCCCTACGTCCCCGTATTCGTCCCCCCTGCTAAACTTTCCTTGGCGCTTTCACACTCCACCGCCCAACCTCGTCCCTCGGAGCTCGCATGCCCGTCGTCGAACTCGCAGGAGTTACCAAGGCCTACGAGAATAAAGTCGCCGTTCACAATCTCGACCTTTCCATTGACGCCGGCCAGATGTTCGGCCTGCTCGGCCCCAACGGCGCCGGCAAAACCAGCTCCATCCGCATGATGATGGGCATCACCATGCCCGACTCCGGCCGCATCGCTCTCTTCGGCAAGCCCTTCGAGCGCGACAGCCTCCACTCCGTCGGCTACCTCCCCGAGGAACGCGGCCTCTACAAGAAAATGCAGGTCCTCGAGCAGCTCATCTTCTTCGGCCAGCTCCATGGCCTGTCCGCCGGCGAGGCCCGCAAGACCGCCATCGCGTGGGCTGAGCGCGTCGACATCGCGAACGCCCTAGACAAGAAGACCGAAGAGCTCTCCAAGGGCATGCAGCAGAAAATCCAGTTCATCGGCTCCATCCTCCACTCACCCAAACTCATCGTTATGGACGAGCCCTTCAGCGGCCTCGATCCCGTCAATGCCGTCCTTCTCGAGCGCACCCTCATTGAGCTCAAAGACGAGGGCGCGGCTATTCTCTTCTCCACGCATCGCATGGATCAGGTCGAGAAGCTCTGCGACTCCATCTGCCTCATCAATAACGGCGAGGCCGTCCTTGCCGGCCGCGTCCGCGAAATCAAGAGCCGCTACGAGCGCAATCAAATCATCGTCGAATTCGAAGGCGACGCAGGGTTTCTCAACTCGCCCGAGATCGCTCAGGCAAGAAACTTCTCCGGCCACGCCGAAATCCGCCTCAAGCCCCACGGCGATCCGCAAAAACTTCTGCGCGAAGCTTCTGCCGCCGCAACAATCTATCGTTTTGAACTGGTCGAGCCTTCGCTCGAGGAAATCTTCATTCGCACCGTCGGAGGCAGTAGCGATGCATAACATGCTCCTCATCGCCCGCCGCGAGTACATGGAGCAGATTCGCGGCCGTGCGTTCCGCATGTCCACCGTCGGATTGCCCGTTCTCTTCGCCGTTATTCTCGGCATCGCCTACTTCGCCAATAAGGGCACTGGCTCGCACAAGCACTACATCGTCGCATCCACTGATGCCGCGCTGGCCGGCGCCGTCCGCGACCAGCTCGACAGCCAAAAGGATTCCAGTCCTCGCGTCGATATCGTCGATCCTTCCGCTCCCGGCCAGAGCGACGCAATCAACCGCCTCGTTCGCACCAAGGCCGTGAGTGGCGCTCTCATCATCACACCGCATCCCGGCGGCCTGCCCACTGCCGACTACTACTCCAACTCGGCCGGCGATTTCATCACCGGAGCAAAACTCACCGACGCGCTCGACAACGGCATCGTCAACTCAGACCTCATCGCTGAAGGCATGCCGTCCTCCACCGCTGCCGCCGTCGTGAAGGGTGTCAAAGTCGAAACCTGGCAGGTCAAGAAAGACGGCTCCATTGTCAAGAGCAACGCCGAGGCCTCCTTTTGGAAGGGCTACGTCATGGCCATTCTCCTTTCCATGACCACCCTCATCTACGGCCTAAACGTCGCCCGCTCCATCATTCAGGAGAAAACCTCGCGCATCTTTGAGGTCATGCTCGCCACCGTGAAGCCCTCTGACATGCTCGCCGGCAAGCTCCTCGGCGTCGGCTCCGTCGGGCTCACGCAGATTCTCATCTGGGTGGTCGCCGCTACCGCGCTTCTCGCCACTCCGCTGGCCGAGGCCATCCTCACCGGCCAGTACGCCGTCCACTTTTCCTGGACCGAGGGCATTCTCTTCCCTGTCTACTTCGTTCTCGGATTCCTGCTCTACAGTTCCCTCTTTGCCGGCCTCGCCGCCACCTGCGAAACTGAGCAGGAACTCCAAATGTACACGCCGCTCGCCGCCGCGCCCACCTGGCTCAGCTTCACTCTCATCATCGTCATCATGAACGACTCCAACTCTCCCCTTTCCATTGCTGCTTCGCTTTTTCCGCCCACCGCTCCGATCATCATGTTCCTCCGCATGGCCGCAGAGATGCCTCCCGCATGGCAGTTCGCCGTCTCAATCGGCCTCATGATCGTCAGTATCTGGGCCATCCTCTGGCTCAGTTCGCGCCTCTACCGCATCGGCATCCTCATGTACGGCAAACGCGCCACCCTCCCTGAAATCATCCGCTGGCTGCGGTACTCCTGATCAAGCGACGATTTGACTTGTGTCAGCGACAGAACGCCTCCAGGCGAGCCGCAGTTTATCTGCCCGAATGATTGTGCGAACCAGTTTTCGCGTCGTCGCGCCCAGACCGCTTTGGCGATCGCTGCAGAGACTCGACTGCATCCTTTAACTCGACCAGAAGCTCCTCTCCCATCGCGCGAGTGAATCCGTGACGGATCAGGATGCGCTGCACCACGAGGTCTTCGCGGTTGGGCGGCATGGAATAGGCAGGAACCAGCCAGCCGCGCTCGCGCAACCGGTCGGCCAAGCAATACAGCGTGAACGGTGACGACGCCGGATCCTTCAGCTTCCAGCAAACGCCGGGGATGCCGTCAACTCCGTCATAGATAATCTCGAACGGCCCCAGCGCGGCGATTTTGCCGGCAAGCTCCCTTCCAATCGCCGAGCACTCCGACTGAATCGCGCGATAACCCTCCCTGCCAAGTCGCAGGAAATTGTAGTACTGGCAGATGATTTCCCCGCCCGGCCGCGAGAAGTTCAACGCAAAGGTGGGCATGTTTCCGCCCAGATAATTCACGTCGAAGATCAGCTCCTCCGGCAGGTCGTGCTTCTCGCGCCATAGCGCCCAGCCCACGCCAAGGGGCGCCAGGCCAAACTTGTGGCCGGACGCATTAATCGATTTCACTCGCGACAAACGAAAATCCCACAGCAAATCCGGCTGCAGGAAAGGCGCAAGGAACGCGCCGCTTGCTCCGTCCACGTGAATTGGAATGTCGAGGCCCGTATCCGCCTGCAATTTGTCGAGAGCCAGACTGATCTCATGCACCGGCTCGAATTGCAGGGTGAACGTCACCCCCAGGGTAACCACCACGCCAATCGTGTTTTCGTCGCAACGCTTCACAACTTCTTCCGGCGTCAACAGCAGCCGGTCGCGCTCCATCGGAACTTCGCGAATCTCCACATCGAAGTAGCGGCAAAACTTGTGCCAGCACACCTGCACCGGCCCCATGACCAGGTTCGGCGCGTCGGTCGATTTGCACTGAGCCCGCCGCCGTTTGCGCCAGTTCCATTTCAACGCCAGCCCGCCTAGCATGGCCGCTTCGCTGGAGCCGGTCGTCGAGCAACCCATCGTGCTTGCTTCTTCGGGCGAATTCCACAGGTCGGCAAGCATATGCACGCAGCGCTCTTCAATCGCCGCGGTCTGCGGATATTCATCCTTGTCGATCATGTTCTTGTCGGCTGACTCGTCCATCAGCTGCTTCACTTCGGGCTCGATCCACGTGGTGCAGAACGTCGCCAGATTCTGCTGCGAGTTCCCGTCCAGCACGAGTTGGTCGTGGATCGTGCGGTAGACGCATTCCTTTTCGCTCGCGAGCTTCGGGAATACATAAGTCTGCGCGTCGCTCGTCAGACTTCCCGACTCGACGGCACTCGTTGGCTCGGCGTTCAGTTCACACGTGTTGTGCAGTGCCATAGGCCTCCTGTCTTGCGTCATCCCTAGCACTTCTTATTCAGCCTAGGGAATAAGTCTTCGGAAGAAGCACGAAGTATCGGGGCACGGGTTTACTCGCGCCGTAAATGGAGCCAAATGATCACTGGCTTCAGCCCCCGGAGGAAAGATTCTTAATCACCATAGATTACTTATGCAACCGGCTCTAGTGTCGCCAGTAATTGTTACGTTCCGGTAATTCGTAGGTTGCGTCGCAATTATCGTTCTTGAAAACCTGGCACGGCTTCATCCGGGCCAACAAACACAGGAAAACTCGAGGGCCTTAGCCCCAGATGGATGCCTACCCACATCTAGGCGACCATTTTCGAAACACGCAGTAGGATTAAGAGCGGAGGAATCCCCGATGTTCATTGCCCAGATTCACGTGCGTGTTAAACCCGAATCGATTGCGGATTTCACGCAAGTAACCATCGAAAACGCCCGCGCGAGCATTCAGGAGCCCGGCATCGCACGCTTCGACGTGGTTCAGCAGCAGGATGACAGCACTCGCTTCGTGCTGGTGGAAGCCTACCGCTCACCCGATGCCGTGACTGCGCATCGTGCGACCGCGCACTACGCGAAGTGGCGCGACGCAGTTGAGCCGATGATGGCCGAGCCGCGCCAGAGAACGCTCTACAATGTCATCGCCCCGCCACCCGAAAACTGGTAACGCATGCCCTTCGAGTTTGCCGCAGCAACGCGCATCGTCTTCGGCGAGGGCGCCGCTTCCACCCTTCCCGAACTCGCCCGCACCTTCGGCGTCCGGCCTCTGGTTGTCACCGGCGCTTCTCCCGACCGCGCAAGTTCGCTCGTTTCGGCGCTCTCGGCCGTAGCTTTTGCCGTGCCCGGCGAACCAACGGTCGAGCTCATCCGCGAGGGCGTACGGCGCGTGCACCTCGCAGGCTGCGACCTCGTCATCTCCATCGGCGGCGGAAGCGCGATCGACGCGGGTAAAGCCATCGCCGCCGTCTCAACCAACGGCGGCGAGCCGCTCGATTTTCTCGAAGTCGTCGGTAAGGGCCGTCCTATCGCCACTCCACCGCTGCCATTCATTGCCGTACCCACCACGGCCGGAACAGGCAGCGAAGTCACGCGCAATGCTGTGCTCGGATCGACGGAGCACGGCGTCAAAGCCAGCCTCCGCAGCCCCCTCATGCTGCCGCGCGCTGCGCTCGTCGATCCCGAGCTCACCTATGGACTCCCGCCGGCCGTTACTGCCAGCACCGGCCTCGACGCCCTCACGCAGCTTATCGAACCCTACATCAGCGCGCGCGCAAATCCGCTCGTAGATCCACTCTGCACTGACGGCATCCCGCGCATCGCCCTTTCGCTCCGCCGCGCGTACCACAATGGTGCCGACCGTGACGCCCGCCACGACATGTCGCTCGCCAGTCTCTTCGGAGGCCTCGCTCTGGCCAACGCCGGACTCGGCGTGGTGCACGGCCTGGCATCGCCGCTCGGAGGCTCGTGGAATGCTCCCCACGGCGCGCTTTGCGCTGCCCTGTTGCCGCATGGCATGGCAGCCAACGTAACTGCATTGCGAGCGCGCGCCCCACAGCATCCCGCGCTCCTCCGCTACGCCACCATCGCCCGCCTGCTTACCGGCCGCAATAACGCAACCGCCGAGGACGGCATCGACTGGGTCCAGGCTCTCTGCTCGGAGCTCGACGTTCCTCTTCTGCGCGCATGGGGCATTGCTGAAGCCGATTTACCCGTTGTCGCCGAGAAGGCGGCGAGGGCGAGCAGTATGAAGTCCAACCCGTTACCGCTCTCAAGCGATGAAATCCTCGCGGTGCTCTCGGCAGCGCATTGATCACCCGCGCCCGTTGCTCCATCTTTTCCTTCGCCCTTTAGTCTCCAGTCACTTAGTCCCCTAGTCCCTGCTCCTATGGTCCCTGCTTTTAGAATCATCCCAGTGACCACCCGCGCCCCTTCCAGATTCACCCCCGGCCAGCGTATTGTTCTGGCCACCGTTCCTCGCCTGGTCTGGGCTCTGCTGTCCGTCATCGGCCGCACCTGGCGCTACGAAATCGTCGCGGAAGATGGAGCAACACCACTGCCCTACGGCGAAGGCGCCGGCGCAGAAATCTTCTGCTTCTGGCACCAGTGCGTCCTGCCCTGCACTTTTTACTACCGCCGCACTGGCGCCAGCATCATCGTCAGCCAGAGCTTCGATGGTGAGCTCATCGCCCGCATCCTTGAACTTTTCGGTTTCAAAACCACCCGCGGCTCCAGTTCCCGTGGCGCGCGTGAAGGTCTGCTCGGCTTGAAATCCGTGATCGAATCCGGCCGCCCGGCCTGCTTCACCGCAGACGGACCCCGCGGCCCCATCTATCAAACAAAAATGGGACCCATCAAGCTTGCTCAAGTAACCGGCGCGCGCATTGGCGCTTTTCATTTGCAGCCGCAACGCGCCTGGACCATGAATTCCTGGGACCACTTCCTCATCCCCAAGCCTTTTACAAGCATCGTCGTCGCCTGGTCGCGCTGGACCGTCGTTCCTACCGATACTCCCGACTCGGATCTCGAATCGAAACGCGAACAGCTCAACGCCGCTATCGAGCGCGCCCGTTTGCTCGCCCTCGCGCACTTTGGAAAAGCTGATGTCTGAAGAATTCACTCCAAAAAGTGAAAGCGCGGAGCGCCTCGTCGCTGACTTCGACTACGATCTGCCTCCCGAGTTGATCGCGCAGCAGCCGCCTTCCGAGCGCGGCGCAAGCCGCATGTTGCTCCTCGATCGCCAAACCGGCGTTTTCCGCGACAGTCTTTTCTCTCAGTTCGCACAACACCTGCGTCCCGGCGATCTCGTCGTCCTCAACGACAGCAGCGTTATTCCCGCAAGGCTCTTCGCGCGCCGCACTCTCGTCCGCGAGCGTGAAAAACCCTCTGGCCGCATCGAAGTCATGCTCACCGAACCCGTTCTCGATTCCCCCGGCAGCAATCAGTGGCACGCCCTCGTCCGCCCCAGCCGCAAGGTCGCCATCGGTGAGCGCCTCGTATTCCCCGCAAGCGACGGCAGCATTGCCCTCGAGGCCGACGTCCTCGAGCGCGGCAAATTCGGCGAGCGACTCCTCGAGTTCGCCCCACTCCCAAATGTCGCCGACTTCTTCTCCGTCCTCGACCGCATCGGACACATCCCGCTCCCGCCCTACATCCACCGCGACGACGCCGTCACCGACCGCGACCGCTATCAAACGGTCTTTGCCCACGAGCGTGGCTCCGTCGCCGCGCCAACCGCAGGCCTTCACTTCACGCCAGAGGTCTTTGCGCAGCTCTCATCCAAAGGCATCGAAATAACTCACGTCACGCTCCATGTCGGCTTAGGCACCTTCGCGCCGCTCCGCGTCGATCGCGTCGACGACGTCCACCTGCACCGCGAGCGCTACTCGATTTCGGCTGAGGCAGCAGACCTCATTAACTCCGCCGCACGCAGTGCCAGTGCACGCATTGTCGCCGTCGGAACCACCGTCGTCCGCACACTCGAATCGGCCGCACTTGCCGCCGGCTCCGCGCCGCTCCAACCCCACTCCGGCGAAACCAGCATCTTTATCTCGCCCGGCTTTCAGTTCCGCCTCGTCTCCGCGCTCCTCACCAACTTCCATCTGCCGCAATCCAGCCTGCTCATGCTAGTCAGCGCCTTCGCGGGACCAGAGGATACCGGCCTCAACCGCGTCCTCGCGTCCTACCGTCACGCCATCGAAGAAAAGTACCGCTTCTTCAGCTACGGCGACTGCATGTTCATCAGCTGAGCCCATGCCTGTCGTCGCCCAGGTACCCACAGGGTCAGTGTCGAAACAGATTCTCGACCCTCGCCGCTTGCCGCACTCAGCCGCCGTCCATCTTCGCGGCACCGCGTAAAGTAATGTCATGGAAGACCCGACGAGGCCCCCCGGAACAACCGTCTCTACTGCCGCGCCGGATCTTGCTTCCCCCTTGCGATCCCGCATAATCGGCAAGCTCTTCGGTCAGGATCTTCTGAATCTCGCCCTGATTCTCGGCATGGCCGTGTCCATTGCCAATCCCATGCTTCTACCGGCGGAGTTCGTTCACGATCCCGACGTCTGGTGGCACCTGGCCGACGCACGCATCCTCACCACCACCCACCACTTCATCCACATTGAGCCCTATGCGTTCTCAGTGGCCGGCCAGCCTTGGATCAATCCCGAATGGCTCTCCGAGCTGCCTTACTGGATTGGCTATTCGCGGATCGGCCTTCGCGGAATTCATCTCGTGGTCCTCCTTGCTCTATTCGCCAATCTCTGCTTCGTCTACTTCCGCAGCTCGTGGAAATCGAGGCACCAACAGGCTGCGCTGTGGACGACCATCCTGGCATTCTTTCTCATGACCGGCAACAGCGGCGCTCGCACCATCGTCATCGCCTATCTCGCGCTCTCCGCCGAAATGGCAATCCTCGAAGCCTCAGAGCGCGGCCTCAAGTCGCTGCTCTGGCTGCTGCCCCCGCTCTTCTGCCTCTGGATCAATCTCCACGGCAGTTGGATCTTCGGTCTCGGCTATCTCGGCCTCTATGTCGCCTGCGGTCACATTCGTTTCCATCTCGGCGCCATTGATCAGGAGCCTTTTCCCGCTGCTGGCCGCCGGCGCATCATGAGCGTATTCCTCTGCTGCCTACCTTTCCTCTTTGTCAATCCGTACGGCTGGCGCCTCGTTTGGAATCCCTTCGACATGCAGTTCAACCAGAAACTCGTGCTTTCCCTCACCGACGAATGGCAGCCGCTCAATCTCAGTTCCAGCACAGGATTAGCCGCTCTGCTGGCCATCGGTGCGATGGTGATCGCGAATCTCGTATCGCCGCGCAAATGGAAGCTCTACGAACTCGCCTTTCTTGCTTCCGCCTGGTACTTCGCCTTCTCCCATCAGCGCTTTGCTTACATGGCATGCATCGTCACCATGCCCTGGCTCACCGCCGATCTCGCGCGCAGCTTCTACGGCCCGCCCAGCACCAAAACCATTCCGGCCTTGAACGCGCTTTTCGCCGCATTCATCGTCGCCGCAGTCGTCTACTTCTTTCCCAAAGAGCCGCAACTTCAGAAAGACCTTGCGGAAAACCTTCCGCTCCAATCCATCGCAGCCATCCAGCCGTCATGGCGCACATTCAATGACTACCCTCTTGGAGGGATGATGGACTTCCAGGGCAAACCCGATTTTGTCGACTCGCGTAACGACACCTTCGAACATCACGGCGTCCTCGAGCAGTATCTTGAAATCGAAAACCTGCAGAACACAACCGCTCTCCTCGACAGCAACCATATTGATCACGTTCTGACCCATGCAAACAGCGGCCCCGCATTCGCGCTGGAACACACACCCGACTGGCAGTTCGTCTCCAGCGAAGGTTCCGGCGGCAACGTCTACGAGCTTTTCGCTCGCTCAGCCACCCCCGCCCATTAAGCATCTGTTCCCCGTCCCTGCTCCCAGTTCCCTGCTCTCTCAGCCCCTACGTCCCTAGTCCCTCAGCCCCTCAGCCCCTCGCCCCCTGCTATCCTCAATCCCGTGAACGCCCCTTCCAAGCCGCCCGTCTTTCTGCTCGACGCCATGTCGTTCATCTTCCGCGCCTATCACGCCATGCAGCGCTCGCGACCCATGTCCACGCGCTCCGGACTTCCCACGGCGGCCACCTACGTCTTCGTCAACATGATCAAGAAGCTCCGCCAGGACTTCGAACCCAAATACTTCGCAGCCATCTTCGACCCCTCCGGTGAAGTCTTCCGTGACGAGCGTGCCCGTTCCATCAGCACGCTCCGCCGCTGGAACAGCAAGTCGCAGAGCTTTGAAGACGTCAGCTACGACGGATACAAGGCCAAGCGCGAGTCCATGCCCGAAGATCTCCGCCGCCAGATTCCCTACATCCGCCGCGCTCTCGAAGCACTCCGCATCCCCATCCTCATGGCCGAAGGATTCGAGGCCGACGACGTCATCGGCACGCTCGCGCGCGAAGCTGCCGAGCAGAATCACGAAGTTTTCATCGTCTCCGGCGACAAGGACATGATGCAGCTTGTCACGGACCACGTGAAGATTCTCAACCCGCAGAAGGACAACCTCATCCTCGATCCCGCCAAGGTCACTGAAACTCTCGGCGTACCACCGGACAAGGTCGTCGACGTCATGGCCCTCCGCGGCGACACCGTCGATAACATCCCCGGCGCGCCCGGTATTGGCGACAAAGGCAGCGTCGAGCTCATTAAGGAATTCGGCTCCGTCGAAGCCGTCCTCGACCGCGCTGCAGAGGTCAGGCGCAAGGCCTATCGCGAGTCCCTCGAGCAGAATCGCGACACCGTCCTCCTCTCCAAGGAACTCGTCACCATCGACACCCACGTTCCCCTGCCGCTCGATCTCCACGCGATGGAAACACAGCCACCAGACATCGAGGCGGCACGCACTCTGTTCACCGAACTCGAATTCACCTCGATGCTGCGTGATCTCGCGCCTGCCGCCCCGGCCGTTGCCGTCGAGCTGATCGACAAACCGAGTCCCGAGCAAATCTCCGCCTTCTACGCAGCCGCTCGCAAGCACGGTTTCGCCTTTGCGCTCGACGCCGCCGAACCGCTCGTTGAAGAATCCGACGACGAACCCGCACTAGCCCCGTCTCTTCTTGACGCCCTCGAGATCGCCGAGCGCAAGACGCTCTCGAACGTCGGAGTTTGCGCCGAATCCGCTCACGCGCTCAATCTCTCGCTCACTTCAGAACTGCGCGCCCTCTTTGAAGACGCAACGACCCCCAAGCGCGTCCACGATTGGAAGCTGGCTCTGCACGTCCTTTCGGGTCTCGGCGTCACCCTCCGCGGCCCCGTCGACGACACCATGCTGCTCAGCTACGCGCTCAACCCCACGCACGCAACGCAATCCCTCGCCGACGTCGCCGCACGCAACAACCAGATGACTCCGGATTCTTTAACCGCCGCCGCAGCAGCCGTCAACGCACTCACACCTGTCCTGCGCGACGAAGTCGAAAAGGGAGGCCTCTCGCGTGTCTACTCTGATATCGACTTGCCTCTTGCGCCCGTCCTCTTCCGCATGGAACAGGCCGGCGTCCGCATCGACCCAATTGCATTGAGCGGACTTTCGGAGAAGCTCGGCGGCGAGTCAGCACGCGTCGGCGAGCGCATCTTCGAGCTGGCGGGCCAGCGCTTCAACATCAACTCGCCCAAACAACTCGCCGTGGTGCTCTTCACCAATCTCGGCCTGCCCGCCCCGCCCAGCCGCGGCAAAACAAAATCCGTTTCCACAGCGGTCGATGTCCTCGAATTCCTCGCCGAGAACCACGAAGTTCCGCGTCTCGTCCTCGAATACCGCCACCTCACCAAGCTCAAATCCAATTATGTCGACGCTTTGCCGCTTCTCGCAGTTGCCGACTCGCGCGTCCACACTACATTCCAAGCCGCCGCCACGTCCACGGGCCGCCTCTCGTCCGTCAATCCGAATCTCCAAAACATCCCCATTCGCACCGAGCTCGGCCGCGAAATCCGCGCCGCTTTCGTCGCCGCCCCCGGCACCCAGCTTCTTTCCGCCGACTACTCGCAGATTGAGCTGCGCCTGCTCGCGCATTTCAGCGGCGACCCGCTCCTGATGCGCGCCTACGCGGAAAACATCGACATCCACACGCTCACTGCGAGCGAGGTCTTCGGCGTCCCCGTTGACAAAATGGATAAGGAAACCCGCGGTCGCGCCAAAGCCGTCAACTTCGGCATCGTCTACGGCATCTCCGCCTTCGGTCTCGCCAATCAGCTCAACATTCCGCAAACCGAGGCCAAGGCTTACATCGATCGCTACTTCGCGCGCTACCAGGGTGTGAAGACCTTCATCGAAAAGACCCTCGAGAAGACGCGCGCAGAGGGCAGCGTGCGCACCATGTTCGGCCGCATGCGCCCCATCCCCGACATCGAAAGCCGCAATCCCAACCAGCGCGGCTTTGCCGAGCGCACCGCCATCAATACGCCGCTCCAGGGCACCGGCGCCGACCTCATCAAGCTGGCCATGATCGCCATCGATCGCAAACTCGCCGAGCGCAAACTCAAAGCGCGCATGGTGCTCCAGGTCCACGACGAACTGCTCTTCGAGGTGCCCACCGGCGAAATCAAAGCCGTCGAAGAGTTGGTCCGCGCCGAGATGGAGGGCGTCGTCAAACTGAAGGTTCCGCTCGTCGCCGATCTCGCCTTCGGCCCCAACTGGCGCGACCTGAAGTGAGAGAGATTTATTGCCAGGGCGTCGAGATTGGCACAAAATGTGATGGAGTGGGGTCTCACGCCGAGTAGTATGCTGCTCGATCTCGCCAAGGCCGTCTCGCTGACCCTCAGCATTCTGTCGCTCTACCCAGTCATGCTGAGCGCCTTCTTCGTTCCCGGCACCCGTTGGGACGATCGCCTTGCCATGTCTCTGCTCAACATCTCCCTCGCCGCCTGCGTGTGCTTCGCCAGTGGATTCCTCTTCGCGATGCGCCCTCGCCC
The DNA here is from genome assembly GCA_963834565.1 of uncultured Acidobacteriaceae bacterium. GTDB lineage: Bacteria > Acidobacteriota > Terriglobia > Terriglobales > Acidobacteriaceae > Telmatobacter. The sequence continues at coordinate 1,024,032 of CAWICF010000002.1, forward strand.
CAGCCTCCGCACCTTCAGTATGGTCTTCTCCACGCTTCCGGTCCGCATCTTCCTCTGGTCCATGGCGGCCATGTCCGTCCTCTTCGTTGTCACCTGGTACCTCGAGGAATACTACGTGCCCCTTCTCTGGCGAAATCTCCCCTGAATCCGTACCAAATCCGTTACTTTCGTCCCCAATTTCGAAAGCAAAACTGTGCAAAAATCGCTTGCATACTTATTCAAAGAAGTTGTATATTTATTCAAGCGCGGTTTCCGCCATGCGGACCGCGCCTTTGCTTTGCACTGAAATGGGCACGAGCACTCAAACCCTGAAAGTCGAACGCCTCAGCGTAATCCGCGAGGTCCTCGCCAGCTCGCACGTCGCCAGCCAGGACGAGTTGCGCCGCAAATTGCGGCGGCGCGGCATCCAGGTCACCCAGGCGACGCTTTCGCGCGATATGCACGAGCTCAAGCTCTCCAAGGGGCCGCTCGGCTATTCCCTGCCCGATCGAAACGGAACCAACGGCTCCACAACGGCAGTCGAAGACGACCAACCGCCTTCGCTCGCCGAGATGGTTGAGAGCTTTGGCCTGCGCATTCGTCAGGCGATGAATCAGGTCGTCGTCCGGACCGTGATGGGCGGCGCGCAACCCGTCGCCGCAGCAATGGATCGCGAAGGCTGGTCTGAGATCGTCGGCACGATCGCCGGCGACGACACTGTTCTTGTTATCTGCGCCGATGTACGGCACGCAACCGAGGTGGTCGCCCGCCTCAACGCAATGCTGGAATCATGACAACAAAAACACAAACCGCGGTGGTCGGTGTCACGGGCTATGCCGGTGCTGAGTTAGCGCGGCTGCTGCTGCATCATCCGCGCCTCAAAGGCAAACCACCCGTCTTTGCCGGGCGCGTCGAGCAAAAGGACCTCGAGCACGGCGGCATTGCGCTCACCGAAATTCATCCCCAACTCGGAGGCAGCAACGGCGCGAGGTCGCTCAAGATGGAGCCATTCTCGTGGGAGCTTCTCTCCACGCTCGGTGTCGATGTCCTGTTCCTCGCCACGCCGCATGAGCAGTCGCGTGAATGGGTGCCCGAAGCACTCAAGCACGGAATGCGCGTCGTCGATCTGAGCGGTGCCTGGCGCCTCACGAACGCGGCGAACCGCGCGGTCTATCACTTTGACGACGACGGCACCGACCTCGCCATTGCCACTCAGGAAAAAGCCGTTTACGGCATGCCCGAGCTGCATCGCGACCAGATTCTCGACGCGCATCTCATCGCCAACCCCGGCTGTTACGCAACCTCAGTGATACTCGCGCTCAAGCCGCTCGTTGCCGCGGGCATCGTCGATCTCGACCATGGCATCGTCGCCGACTCCAAGAGCGGCGTCAGTGGCGCAGGAAAGTCACCGACCGCTAAGACGCACTTCATGTATGCGGCCGACAATCTGTCAGCCTACGGCGTCTTCGCCCACCGCCATACGGGCGAGCTCCTCGAGCAAATCGGCATCCAGTCGAGCGAGATCGTCTTCACGCCGCACCTTCTGCCGATTCCGCGCGGAATTCTCTCCACCATTTATGTCCGCTTCAAGGAAAAGCAGACGCACGCGAGCGTTCTCGAAATCTATCGCAAATTTTTCATCGGCAGCCCTCTGGTGCGCATCTTTGATAAGTCGCTGCCGCAAATCCAGTATTCGGTGCGCACCAACTACGCCGACATCGGTTTTCAGCTCGACGCGAGCGGCCGCCGCGCGGTCCTCGTCAGTTGTCTCGACAATCTCTTGAAAGGCGCTGCTGGCCAGGCCGTGCAGAACATGAACGTCATGCTCGGCTGGCCCGAATCGGAAGGGCTCGAATGAAGTACATCATCAAACTCGGCGGTGCCGGCCTCGAAACCCCGGAACTGCTTCAAGGCTCTGTGCGGGCCATTGCCGATCTGGTGCGCGATGGCAACCAGGTCGCCGTCGTCCACGGCGGAGGCGCGCAACTCACGCGCACGCTCAAAGCGCTCGGTAAGCAAAGCGAATTCATCGACGGCCTGCGTGTCACCGACGCTGAAACCCGCGACGTCGCACTGATGGTCTTCGCCGGACGCGTCAACAAAAGCCTCGTCGCTGCTCTCGGCGCGCTCGGTCAGCCCGCCGTCGGCCTCTCGGGAGGCGATGGCCTCCTCTTCCGCGCGCGCAAAAAGCGCACCGCGCCCGATCTCGGCTTCGTGGGCGAAATCGCCGCCAGCGATCCGCGCTGGATCGAAGCCATCTGGCAACTGAACGGTGTGCCGGTCATTTGCTCCATGGCCCTCGGCTTCGACGGCGAGTACTACAACATCAATGCCGATGAAATGGCCGCGGCCTGCGCCGTTGCCTGCCACGCCGACGCGCTCGTCTTTCTCACCGATGTTCCTGGCGTTAAGGGAGCGGATGGCGAAGTGCTGCGTTGGCTCTCCATCGATCAAATTGCGGGGATGGCTAAGACCGCCATCATTTCCGGCGGCATGTTGCCCAAGCTTGGAGCCTGTCGCGAAGCGTTGTTGAACGGCGTCAAACGAGTGCGCATTTTGCCCGCTGAAGCAGCAGCTTCCCTGCCCGACCTATGCAGCTCGCGCATCGCAGAAGGAACTGAAGTGATGGTGGCCTGAGAAAGTACGCGGGCCGTGCGGTTTTGGAACAGCACGATTTTCGTCGTGCCGATCGGTAACAAGGAAGGATCGGGCTTTTGCCCAAAACGATTAGACGGTCAGGAGGTTGGTTCAGGAAATGACGAAGCTCGATCAAATTCGCGCCGCCGAGGCAAAGCTGCTGCTCTCCACCTACGAACGCAGCGCCATTCTTTTCGTCGGCGGCGAAGGTGTCCACATCATCGACGAGAATGGCACGAAGTACCTCGATCTGCTCAGCGGCATCGGCGTTAACGCGCTTGGCTACAACCACCCCGCCGTCGTCCACACCATCGCTAGCCAGAGCCGCTCGCTCATCCACATCTCGAACCTCTTTTACCACGAGGGCCAGGCCGAGCTCGCTATGCGTCTCACCGAACGCTCGGGCCTCGATCGTGTCTTCTTCTGCAACAGTGGCACTGAAGCCTGGGAGGGCGCGCTCAAGCTCGCCCGCGCCTACGCCGGGCTCAAGCGCAGCGAAGGCGTCGGTATCGGCACCAAGTTTCTCGCCCTCGAACAGAGCTTCCACGGCCGCACCTTCGGCTCCATGTCCACAACATACAAAGCGAAGTACCGCGAGCCCTTTGCTCCCGTCGTGCCCGGCGTCGAATTTGTCCGCTTCAACGACGTAGCCGACCTACGCACGAAGTTTTCCAACGAAGTCTGCGCCATCCTTGTCGAAGCGATCCAGGGTGAAGGCGGCATCCGCCCACTCACGCAGGAGTTCCTCGCCGAAGCGCGCGCCCTGGCCGATTCCACCGGCGCGCTCCTTATCATTGACGAGATTCAGGCCGGCATGGGCCGCACCGGCAGGTGGTTTGCGTATCAGCATTACGGTGTCCAACCAGACGTAACTACCCTTGCGAAGCCCCTTGCCGGCGGGCTTCCTCTTGGCGCAGTTTTATGCACCGAAGAAGTCGCGAGCGTCATCCACGCCGGCATGCACGGCACCACCTTCGGTGGTGGACCGCTCGCCTGTGCCGTTGGCGTCGCTGTCATCGACACCATAGAGAAAGAAGGCCTGCTCGCTCACGCGACCGAAGTCGGCAATTACTTCCAGGATCAGTTGCGCGAGCTTGCCAGACACCACGAAACCATCGTTGACGTGCGTGGCAAAGGCCTCATGCTCGCCGCCGAGCTCGACTCTGCCGACCTGGCCAAGCTCACCGTTGCCGAAATGCTGAAGCGCCGCATTGTCATCAACTGCACCAGCGACACGGTGCTGCGCTTCCTGCCGCCGTACATTCTTGATCGCTCCCACGTCGACACGGCCATCGCCGCGCTCGACGAAATCTTCACCGAACACTCTGCCGCGCACACCGCCCGGCCAGCTGGAGGACACCAACATGTCTAGTCGCGCGACGCTCGAACGCAAGGGCTCCAACATCCCGGTGCAAAAAGATCCTGACGTCCTCGCCGCTGCCGCGCGCATGGCGGGCGAGGATCTCTGCTCCATCGCCGATCTCTCCAGCTCCGAGGTTCGTGCCATCCTCAAGCTCGGCCACGACATCAAGCACAATCCGCGGGAATACCGTCACGCTCTCGACGCCAAGCAGATGGTCTTGATGTTCGAGAAGGCCAGCCTGCGCACCCGTCTCGCCTTTGAGACCGGCATGAACACCATGGGTGGCAACGCCATCTTCGTCGACCAGACCAACTCTCCCCTCGGTGAACGCGAAACTATTGCCGACGTAGCGCGCAATCTCGAACGCTGGGTCGACGTCATCGTCCTGCGCACCTACGCGCACGACACGATCACTGAGATGGCTGCCAATTCGCGCGTGCCCGTCATCAATGCGCTCTCTGACTTCGAACATCCCTGCCAGGCCCTTGCCGATTTCATGACTCTCGAAGAACACTTCGGCTCGGTAGCCGGCCTCAATTTCGCGTATGTTGGCGATGGCAACAACGTCTGCCACTCGCTCATGCTCACCGGCGCACAGCTTGGCGCCAATGTCACCGTCGCTACGCCGCGCGGCTACTCGCCCGATATCGAAATCGTCACCATCGCGCGTGAGATGGCCGAGAAGAACGGCTGCGAAATCAAGCTCCTCCAGGATCCGCAGGCCGCAGTCGAAAACGCCGACGCGGTTTACACAGACGTTTGCGTCAGCATGGGTATGGAGCATGAGTCCACCAAACGAGCGCCCATCTTCCGCCCCTTCCAGGTGAACGAAGCGCTCATGTCCAAAGCCGCTCCGCACGCGGTCTTCATGCACTGCCTGCCGGCGCGCCGCAACGAAGAAGTCACCGATGCAGTCATCGACAGCTCGCAGTCTATCGTTTTCGACCAGGCAGAAAACCGCCTGCACGCGCAGAAGGCACTGCTGCTTCTGCTTCTCGCCGGCCCACTGCCGACTTTTTGAACGACACATGAGCAGGGAGCAGAGGCCTTTAGGCCTCTGAATTTGATCAAGCAAGAAGCGGCCTTTGGGCCGGAGAAAAATTGAAATGTCACAGCTTCAGTCGGACTGAAAGCCGAGGGCTGTTAACTGACAGCTGAACCCAGGGGCTTTGGCCCCGGAGAGAAAGAGAGATCTCAAGTGAAGATGTGGTCCGGCCGCTTCCGCGAGCCGCTGGATGCCGAATTCGAAGCGTGGCAACGCTCCATCGTCTTTGACTGGCAACTCCTCGATCAGGAAGTCGCCGCCAGCAAGGCGCACGCGTCTGCCCTTTGCGCCGCCGGAATCCTCACCGCCGCCGAAACCGCCGACCTCCGACGCGCTCTCGATGTCATCGCCGCCGACTACTCCTCCGACACCGGCAAAGCCCTCGTGCGCGACGATCCTGCCGCGGAAGACATTCATCACTTCGTCGAGTTGCAACTCGTCAAGAAAATCGGCTCGCTCGGCCTCAAGCTCCACACCGGCCGCAGCCGCAACGAGCAGATCGCGACTGACCTCCGCATCTACGTCCGCAATTGCATCGAGCAGACCATTCAGAGTCTCGCGAGGTGGGCAGGGGCCCTCGTCGCCCAGGCCTGCAACGCCGGCGACGCTGTGATGCCCAGCTACACCCATCTGCAACGCGCCGAACCCGTCTTTATTGCGCACTGGCTCCTTGCCTATGTCGAAATGATCCTCCGCGACGCCGATCGGCTTCGCGAATGCTCCGCGCGACTCAACTACTGTCCGCTCGGCTCCGGCGCCGTCGCCGGCGCAACCCTCGCTCTCGACCGCACCATTGCCGCGCGCGAACTCGGCTTCGCCGCACCAACCTCAAACTCGATGGACGCAACCAGCGACCGCGACTTCATTCTCGAGTACTTGCAATCGCTGACATTCGTCGGCTTGCATCTCAGCCGCTTTGCCGAAGAGATCACGCTCTTCGCCACCGCCGAATACGGCTTCGTCCTTCTGCCTGAGGCTTTTTCCACCGGTTCCAGCGCCATGCCGCAGAAGAAAAATCCCGACCTCACCGAGCTCATTCGCGCCAAAGTTGGCCGCATTCACGGCGCGGCCCAAGCCGTCGTCCTGCAGCTCAAAGGCCTGCCTTTGGCCTACAATAAAGACATGCAGGAGACCCAGGAGCCGGCATTCGCGGTCGGCTTTGTTCCGCAAATGCTTGAGCTCGTGGCCCGGTTTACTGCCGCCCTCCAGTTCGATCAAAATCGCATGCGTGATGCTGCGCAGTCCGGCTATCTGAACGCGATGGCCGCGGCCACCTACCTCGTTCACAAAGGCGTGCCCTTCCGCACCGCTCACGAGAAAATCGGCAATGCCGTGCGCTTTGCGCTCGAAAAAGGTGTCGAGCTCGGTGATCTCTCGCTCACTGACCTGCGCCAGTTCGGCGACGAATTTGGCGAAGACTTTTACGCCGCCGTCACCCTCGACGCCACGCTCGATTGCCACGACGTCATCGGCGGCACCGCGCGCGCCCGCGTCCGCCAGGCACTTCAGTCCGCAACAGAAAAAATCGCGGCGCTCCGCAAATCTCCAGTCGGGGAGGCCGTTCATGCTGGTGCGTAAGGCCCTCCTCCACGACGCCTCCAATATCTACGACCTCGTCAACTCCCTCTCCGGTGACGGCACATTGCTCAAGCGCCCTTTCGCCGAAATCTGCGAAAATATCCGCGACTTCACCGTCGCTGAGTCCGACGGCGGCGTCTTCCTCGGCTGCGGCGCCTTGCACCTTTACGGACCCCACCTATGCGAGGTCCGTTCCATCGTCGTCAAGCCCGAAGCCAAGAGCAAGGGCGCGGGCGGCGGCATTCTCAACGCTCTCATTGAAGAAGCAGAGACGCACGGCATCCAGTCTGTCTGTCTCTTCACGCGCATCCCCGACTTCTTCTTCAAGTACGGCTTCCGCACCGTCGAGGACAAGGCCGAACTGCCGGACAAGATATTCAAAGACTGCCAGGCCTGCCCGCGTCTGCACCGCTGCGACGAAGTCGCCATGGTCCGCGGCCGCATTCCGCGGATGTCGATCCTCGGCCCGCGCGAGGAAGCCCAGGAACTCGTTCGCATCTCCGGTTGACACACTCTCCCTTTTCGCCTCGAGTTGCAGGCGTACTGCACCTACTGCCGTGCTTAGGGGCATTTGCGGGGCCAATGCGGTCGTCTGCCGATCCTTCCGTTGATCGACCTCGCAGCCATGCATCCGGGATGGGGGTTACTTTAGGTTACGAGTGGCCTCAGCCCAAGACTCTAGTCAACCCTCGTTCCGGCGGAAAAACTGTCAAACTCTGCAGTTTTTCCCATCATAATGAGCAGCTTTCACAGCCATAAGGCGCCAAATGACCTCGGTAACTCATGGCCGCCTACAAGTAACACAAAAGTGTAATTCTCGGTGCGATACTGGTTGCCTATTTTAAAAGCAGTCTTCGCTGAAGAATAAGAAGAGAGTCGGCGTTGGCGAATGCCAGACTCACTCGGAAATTGAGACTCGGCGATGCTCGGGCCATTGCGATCCGTTCACAAGGTGCGGGACGCATCTCGTGATCTCCATTCCGGGCCCCGGGTCCCCGCTTAAATCCCCAGATGAGTTGTTTGGCAGGTTGCGATCTGGCCGGCAGATGTTTTCGTGCGTGGCGACGTGGAATAAGATCACGTTCCCGCCGGAATGAAGACTCAAGGGATAGCTCAGCAGGGCAAGGGTACGGTGCGGTAGTAAACAGCGAATGGTTTCGAGAGAGTCGTCAAGGATAAACAAGACATGTCAACAGATTTCAGCCGCGAGGAAGAGCGATGAAAATCCAGAATCATTTGACCCGGAATGTGCGGCAAATTGTCCTTCACCTGAAAGGCATGGTGAAGAGGAGTGGAACGCGGCAAGAGACTGGCGAAATCCTGCGCAAGAGGAGCTCGAGGGACGAGGACGGCAATATTCTGGTCGAACTAGCCCTCATTCTGCCCACTTGCATGATGGTGCTGACAGGCATATTCTCCTTTGCATTTGCCTACTCCAACGAATTGATGCTGACGAATGCGGTGGGAAGCGGCGCCACGTATCTTCAACAGAACGCCCCCTACACGACGGACCCCTGCAGTGACGCTCTCACAAAGATTGAAGCCGCGGCTCCTTCGCTGATTGCTTCAAATATCAATTTGACGCTCACCATTAATAACGGCACGCCGGTGACGGGGAGTTCCTGCCAAAGCTCGGCTTCAAGCCTTAACACTGCGACCGGTATCCCGGTGAATGTGTCAGCCACTTACCCCTGCAATATCCATGTTCTCAACTTTACGATCAGTCCGACCTGCAAGCTTACGGCGCAAACCACCGAGTATGTTTACTAACCAAGAGATCGAGGAGGAACAAACCGTGAAAAAGATTGATGTACTTTTCCGGCGCATTTTCAACGAAGAGCGAGGCCAGGTTGTGTTGTGGGCCGCGATCGGCCTTTCGTTGTTCCTGGCTGCTGGTGGTGGACTTACAGTTGACTTGAGCCGCGCCTATGTTGTCAAAAACCAGTTGCAAAATGCCGTGAATGCGGCAGCGCTGGCTGCGGCGAACCAGGCATACTTTGTGAATTCGGGGACCGATACCGGCGCAACCACGACGGCTACACAGTATAGCGCTGCAAGTACGGATGAGAACGCCAACAACGTCGGCAGCAATGTTGGCGCGGTCGCCGCAGCGCCGACGGTGACTATGAAGTGCGTGAACGCGCTGATGCCGTCAGGAAGCACCTGCACCGGCTCCAGCACCGACAACGCTGTGCAGGTGTCACAAACGGCCACTCTTAACACCTACTTCATGAGGATCCTGGGCTATCCGAAACTGACGGTCTCGGCCACTGCAACGGCCTCGATGGAAGGCCCGGCCCAGCCCTGGAACATCGCAATCATCCTGGACGGGACGGGATCGATGGGAACGTCCGACACGAACTGCGGCAGCCGTGTGAGCGAGTTCCAGTGCGCCGCCAACGCTCTCGAGTTGATGCTGGGAAGGCTCAATCCCTGCGGGGGCGGAGCCTCGAGTTGCAGCAGCCCTTATGTCCACGTTGCGCTGTTCTCGTTTCCGGCAGTAACCACCGCTTCGGTGGGAGACGATATCTGCAGCAGCAGCGGCACTCCGGCCTTCACGGCGTTCCCGCTGCCTGATCCCACTTCGACGACATTTTCCCCCACGATCAAGTACACGAGCTCTACGTATGGATCATGGACCGCGACCTATGAAATCACCGAGAGCGCCAGCGATGCAGATACGAATGGCTTCGTAAGCGACTACTATAGTTCATCCGCTTCGGACCATCTGAACTCAAGCTCATCCATAAACAAGGCCCTCGGCAGCGGGTGCCTGAAAATGATCACTAGTCTCGGCAGCGGAGCCGGCGGCATCGACCCGTATTATCCGACGAATGCGTCGGGTATTGGCGTTACCTACTATGCGAGCGCCATCTATTCGGCGCAGCAGGCCCTGGCGGCTGAACAAAGCGCCTATCCGAATGCTAAGAACGCGATCATCTTCCTGAGCGATGGACAGGCCAACATGGTTGACGGTAATGGCAACGACTATAAGAACGGCGTGACCACGAACTGCACGTCGCGCAGCTGCACCGACGACACGTCAGACGGCACTGATGGTGCGTTCCCAAGATCCTTCACTTCCACTACAGGGTTGTATACGCTGACCGGCAACGGCAGCTATCCGGATGGCCTGGACGAATGCCAGCAGGCGATCGTTGCGGCGCAGTGGGCTGCGAGTAAGGGAACCAGGGTGTATGGCGTGGCCTATGGCGCGGAGCAGAACGGATGCGGCACAGCTCCATCAGACGGTGCGGGTTACACCGACACCACGGTAGTCGCTACCGGGAAGAATGTTTCGTTTACCTCGGCTTCATCAATCACTCCTTGCGTAACCATTGAGAACATCGCCTCTTCTTTGAGTTACTTCTACTCCGACTACAATCAAAGCGGCAGCGGAATCGATACCACCTGTCAAAGTACAGTAAACTCGGCGACCAGCCTGAACGACATCGGCATTTCCATCGGGGGCAGCCTTTCAGGCCCGGCTCTGATACCCAGCGACCTCAATTAAAATTGCCGGAGCTGCAGAGGGATGCAGCAGGAAGTCTTCAAGGGCAAAGTCAGGCAGGTTTGAGAAAGGCGCGCTGGTACAGGCGCCTTTCCGGCATTTGTTCTCGGGCCTCGACGTCCATCAACTCCCTTTCAACACCGCCGCACCCACCACCGCCTGCCCGTAGCTTAGGCCGCCGTCGCCGGGGCTCGTTTTGCGCTGCTGATACACCCGGAATCCTGCTTCTTCCAGTCCTTCACGCAGGAGCCGCGACAGTCGCCGGTTGTGCATGCAGCCGCCTGAGAGCGCCACTTGTTCAATGCCCGTGGCTTCGCGCGCCAGTTTCGCGGCTTCAATGAATCCGGCAGCCACGCCCGCGTGAAAACGTGCCGCAATCTGAGCCTTCTCGACGCCGTTCTCAAGATCTTTCAGTAATGCCCGCCACATCGAATCTGTCGTAATCGTGGCAGGCTCTCTCTTATCCCAATCGCCACGCGTTATTCGCAACTCATACATCTCAGGAACCGGTTCGTCGCGCACACCGTCCGCCACGCCTTCCAGTTCAATCGCTGCCTGCGCCTCGTAATCAACTGCGCGCCGGTTCAGCACCACGGCGGCCGCAGCATCAAAGAGCCGGCCCAGGCTCGACGTCATCGGTGTATTCAGTTGACGCGCGATCATCTGCTGCACCACCCGCGCCTGCTGCGGAGTGGTCTCCGTCAGCTTCGCCGCCGCTTCTACATCAACCCCCGCCGCTGTCAGCGCGCCAAACCCCATGCGCCAGGGTTCGCGGATTGCCGCTTCGCCGCCCGGCATCGGCACATAGGCAAGGTGAGCAAACCGCCCGAAGTTCGTAGGATCTGGCCCGTCGAGCCGCACAATCAGCACTTCCCCGCCCCAGATCTTTCCGTCCGTGCCGTATCCAGTCCCATCCAAACTTAGCCCGATCACCGGCCCAACGAGCCCATGCTCCGCCATGCAGCCCGCAATGTGCGCATGATGATGCTGCACGGCGATCAGCTTCAAGCCACGTTCGCCCGCCCACTCCTTCGCCCAACTCGTCGACAAGTACCCCGGGTGTAGATCATGCACCACGGTTTCAGGCTCAATCTCAAACGTATGCATCAGGTGCGTGAGCGACTCGCGAAAGAAATCCAGCCCCGACACATTTTCCAGATCTCCCAAATGCTGGCTTTGGTATGCGAACCGTCCCCGCGCCAGCGCAAAGGCATTTTTCAAATGCCCGCCAACGGCCAGCAGCGGCGGAACATCGCCGAGGAACTCCGGCAACTCCACTGCCAGCGGCACAAATCCCCGCGCCCGCCGGATGATCTGCGGTCCGCAGTCCACCAACGACGTCACTGAATCATCACAGCGCTGCAGAATTTCGCGGTCGTGCATCAGGAATGCATCGGCAATCTTGCCCAGCCGTGCCAGAGCCTCGTCATTATCGATCGCGATGGGCTCCTCACTCAGGTTTGCGCTCGTCATCACCAAGGCGCGGACGCGTGGGTCGGCAAAGAGCCGGTGCTGCAGCGGTGCGTAGGGTAAAAAAACGCCGAGCCAGGGAATCCCCGGTGCAACGCTCGGCGCAATGCCGCAATCGCCGCGTTCGCGAGCCAGCACGATGGGCCGTGCCGGCGTCAGAAGCATCGCCTCTTCTGCCTCGCTCAAGTCGCACATCGCTCGCACTGCGTCGAGATCCCGCAACATGATGGCGAGCGGCTTTCCGTAACGGTGCTTCCGTTCGCGCAGTCGCATCACAGCCGCCTCGTTCGTCGCATCCACGCTCAGGTGGAAGCCGCCGATTCCCTTGATCGCCATGATCGCGCCAGCCATGAGGCGATCAATCGTTTCTTGCACCGGATCTGCCGACGAAATCTCAACGCCATCGGCTCCCACCAGCCATACGCGCGGCCCGCACACCGGGCAGGCATTCGGCTGCGCGTGGAAGCGCCGGTTCATCGGATCGTCGTATTCGGCCTGGCACGCGGCGCACATTTTGAACTTCGCCATCGATGTCTGCGGCCGGTCGTAGGGAATGCGCCGGGTAATCGTGAAGCGCGGCCCGCAGTTAGTGCAGTTCAGGAACGGATAGCGATACCTGCGATCCGCCGGATCGAGCAACTCGCGCAGGCAGTCGGCGCACGTTGCCGCGTCCGCAGGAATCCCGGTGCTCACCTGTCCGCGCGACTCGCTGGCAACAATGCGGAAGTTTTCCTCTTGTTTTGGAAGAGACTCGTGGATCTCGACGGAGTCAATCCGCGACAAGGGGGGCGCCTCGGCCCGTAACCTGCGGCGAAACGACTCTACTCGCTCTACCGGCCCTTCAACCTCAATCGTCACGCCGCCGGAGTCGTTCCCGATGAACCCCGCGAGGCCCTCCTCCATTGCCAGCCGGTACACGAACGGGCGAAAACCCACTCCCTGCACCACGCCGCGCACTGCGAGAACTTCGCGGCGATGCGCTTTGTGCCCGAGCACTTCATCCGGACCCTTTTGCCCTTGAGCGTCTTCCGTCACGCCTGATCCTTACATCGAAACAAGAATAGCCTACGCAGTCGTTCGCCGCGCTGACTTGCCGCATCTTATGACCGGATGCGCACTCCGCGCCCGAGGCGCAATAGTGGAAGCGCGAAATACACTTGAAGAGAGGACCATCGCGGCGTGACTCCGCTCAACAATCTGCGCTCATCCCGACGGCTCGCTCGCCTCGCGGTCGTCGTCTTCCTCGCCATTGCCGCCGCACCCGCACAGGCCCCCGATGCGGCTTCCATCATCCGCACTGTCGACGCCTCCGTTGCCAATCGAGTCAACAACGTTCTGGCATTTACAGCCACGGAGCACTACTCCGTCTTTCGCGGCGACGATGAAACGCACCCGGCAGCCGAGATGACTGTTACCGACAACTACACGAAGGGCGTCGGCAAAACCTACAAGACCCTCTCGCAAAACGGCTCTTCGATCATTCTCAGGTTTGGCCTCAAGCCTCTTCTCGAGAACGAACAGACCATCAATCTGCCCGGCAACGTCGAGAAGTCCTGGTTCGTTTCGGCAAACTACGACATGAAGTTGCGCCCCGGCGGCCCTGTCGAACTCAACGGCCGCAATTGCTACATCCTCGACATCACGGCAAAACACAGAGCACCCAATCTGATTGACGGCAGCATGTGGGTTGATGCGCACGACGGCTCACTGGTGCAGATCGAGGGAATCGCCACCGAAGCCGCCAGCATGTATTCCGGTCCCGCGCACATGATGCGGCAGTATGCCAACATCAACGGCTTCTCTATGGCCATGCATGCCCGCGCCGAATCCAACAGCTTCCTCTTCGGACGTACAGTCGTCACCGTCGATTACAACAACTACCAATTGCAAATCAAGCCGGCGAAATAGCCACTTCTCTCGTAGAGTTCTCCAATCGACAGCCGCAACCGTGTTCGTCAACGATATCGTGTGATAAATCACCGGGCTCGATTCCGCTTCACAACCACGACGTGATGTGGATCGCACGCGTGGAACATGTTCAAAACAAAGCCATCAAAAGACTTAGCCGCGAAGTCGAGTGACTGCGGTCACGGTTTGCTTAAACCCCCGACCCGTACAACAATGGTAGGCATCGAACAACGCTTTCGATTGAACGGAGTTTCGTCGCCGATCAGTGTGCGCTCGATGTCCCAAGTTTGAGGGAGGAATCGTGCCAGCATTCACACCCCCGCCCCTGCCCAGCGAAGACAAGCGATGGAAAATCGTCAACGGCACCATGCGCAAGAACGGCTACAACCGTCACGCGCTTATTGAAACGCTGCACACGGTCCAGTCCTCGTTCGGTTATCTCGACGACGACGCCATCCGTTTCGTCGCCCTTTCATTGCGCGTCCCGCTCAGCCAGGCATACGGCGTCGTTACGTTCTACCACTACTTCAGCCTTAAGCCGCCGGGCAAACACACCGTCACGGTCTGCGCGGGAACTGCATGCTACATCAAGGGAGCAGACAAGTTGATCGGCGCAGCCGAAAAGAAGCTGTGCATCAAGCAGGGCCAAACTACTCCCGACGGCAAGGTGAGTCTGATGGTCGCCCGCTGCGTCGGCGCGTGCAGCCGCGCTCCTGTGGCCCTGAGCGACGGCGAAGTGGTGGGCGAGATGACTGAGAATCAAATGCTCGAGCAACTGGAAAGGTGGACCACGGAATGACAATCGAGGAGCTCGAACAGATTGCAAAAAACGCCCAGCAGGAGCGCGACAAGTACGACTACGAGGTCAACGTCTGCATGGACCTGGCTTGCGCCAGCCAGGGCGCCGGCCAATTGAAGGCCGCGCTCGAGAAAGCCGCCGAGTCCTGCGGCAAGAAAGTCTGCGTTCGCCGCACCGGCTGCATGGGCCCGTGTTCTCACGGTCCGCTCGTCCGCGTCGATCCCGACGAAACCCTCTACCGCAAAGTTGCTGCCGACCGGGCCGAAGCCATCATCAAGAGTCTCGGCGGCGAGCCCGTCCCCGAATTGAAGAGCGATCTCAACGAACATTTCGACAAGCAGGTCCGCGTCGTTCTCGAGAACGCCGGCTACATCGATCCCGAGAAAATCGATGACTACATCGCCCGCGACGGCTACAAGGCCCTCCTCACTGTCCTCACTGAGATGACGCCCAACGGCGTCGTCCATCGCATCACCGAGAGCGGCCTACGCGGCCGCGGCGGAGGCGGCTATCCTACCGGCCTCAAATGGGGAACGGTCGCGAAGGCCATGGGCGATTTGAAATACGTCGTCTGCAACGGCGACGAAGGCGACCCCGGCGCCTTCATGGATCGCAGCGTCATGGAAGGCGATCCGCACCGCGTCATCGAAGGCATGGCCATCGCCGCTTATGCCGTCGGCGCCAGCAAAGGCTTCATCTACGTCCGCGCCGAGTACCCCGTCGCTGTCTCGCGTCTGACCACGGCGCTGCGCGACGCTCGCCGTAACGGCCTGCTCGGCAACAGCATCTGCAACACGTCGTTCAACTTCGACGTCGAAATCCGCCTCGGCGCGGGCGCCTTCGTCTGCGGCGAAGAAACCGCGCTCATCGCTTCCATCGAGGGCCGGCGCGGTACGCCCAGGCCCCGCCCACCGTATCCCGCGTCGAGCGGTCTCTTCGGCAAGCCCACGCTCATCAACAACGTTGAAACCTACGCCAACATCGCGCCCATTATCCGTAACGGCGGCAAGTGGTTTCACGATATGGGCTCAGAGCGCAGCAAGGGCACAAAGGTCTTCGCGCTCACCGGCAAAATCGCCAACACCGGCCTGGTTGAAGTGCCCATGGGCATCAAGCTCCGCGAAATCATCGAAGTGATCGGCGGCGGCGTGCCCGACGGCCACACCTTCAAAGCCGTGCAAACCGGCGGTCCTTCCGGCGGCTGCATCCCGGCCGAGATGCTCGATGTCGGCGTCAGCTACGATGCACTGCTCAAGATGGGCTCCATCATGGGCTCGGGCGGCATGATCGTCATGGACGACACCTCCTGCATGGTCAATGTCGCGCGCTTCTTCATTGAGTTCTGCATGACCGAGTCCTGCGGCAAGTGCATTCCCTGCCGCGCCGGCACCGCGCAGATGTACACGCTTCTCACCCGCATCTGCACCGGCGTCGGAACGATGGACGATCTCGAGCTGCTCGAAGATCTCTGCTCCACCGTGAAGGAAGCGAGCCTGTGCGGGCTGGGGCAAACGGCGCCCAACCCGGTGCTGAGCACGCTCAAATACTTCCGCCATGAGTACACCGAGCACATCCTCAACAAGCGCTGTCCGGCCGGCGTCTGCACGATGGAAGTGATCGACTCTGAAACTTCAAACGAGGTGTTGGCATGAGCGTGGTCGAGACTGACGTCAAAACTCTCATCATCGACGAGCAGGAAGTGAGCGGCGTCCGCGGCCAGACCATCCTCGAGGTCGCCCGCGAGAACGACATCAACATTCCCACGCTCTGCCATCTTGAAGGCCTCAGCGACGTGGGCGCCTGCCGCCTCTGCCTGGTTGAAATCAAGGGCAGCAACAAGTTGCTGCCGGCCTGCGTCGCCACCATCTACGAAGGCATGGAAGTGTTCACCAACACCGAGCGGCTCAAGAAGCATCGCCGCACGATCCTCGAGCTGCTCTTCGCCGAGCGCAATCACATCTGTTCGGTATGCGTCTCCAACGGCCACTGCGAGCTGCAAACACTCGGGCAGGAGCAGGGCCTGACACATATCCGGCTACCTTATCGCAACCCCGAGCTCAATGTTGACGCCTCGCACGAGCGCTTTACCATCGACCACAATCGCTGCATCCTGTGCACGCGCTGCGTGCGTGTCTGCTCCGAAATTGAAGGCGCTCACATATGGGACGTGATGGGCCGCGGCATCAATTCGCTGATCATCTCCGATCTGCACCAGGACTGGGGAAGCTCGGCCTGCACCCGCTGCGGCAAGTGCGTTCAGGTCTGCCCAACCGGAGCCCTTTTCGATAAGAGCAAGATCGGCTCCGACCACCCGAAGTATCCCGATTTCCTGCCCTGGCTCAACCTGATGAGGGAGGCGCAATGAGCAAACTCAAACTCGCCACTGTCTGGCTCGACGGCTGTTCCGGCTGCCACATGTCGTTTCTCGATATGGACGAGCGGCTTCTCGAACTCGCTGAGGTCGTCGACATCGTCTACAGCCCCATCGTCGACACCAAGGAATACCCGGACGAAGTCGACATCGCTCTCGTCGAAGGCGCAGTCTCCTCAGTCGACGACGAGAAGAAGATCAAAAAGGTTCGCGCACATTCGAAGATGCTCGTCGCCATGGGCGACTGCGCCATCACCGGCAACGTGCCTTCGATGCGCAATCCCATCGGCCCGGAGGCAATTCTCGACCGCGCCTACATCGAAAACGCGAGCGCGCAGCCGCAGATTCCCTGCGTCGTCGTGCCCAAGCTGTTGCGCATCGTGCGGCCCATCCACGAATTCGTCAAAGTCGACGTCTTTCTGCCCGGCTGTCCGCCCTCGGCCGACACCTTCCACACCGCGCTTACCGCGCTGGTCAACGGCGGACCGCTGGATATTCCAGCGCTCACCCGCTTCGGCGCTTAACGATTTGGAGCAAGCCCCATGAGCCAGACGATCACCATCGATCCCGTCACCCGCCTTGAAGGCCACGGCAAAATCACCATCCAGCTCAACGGCCAGGGCGAAGTTGAAGACGCGCACTTCCACGTCACGCAGGTCCGCGGATTCGAGCGTTTCAGCGAGGGCCGGCCATTTTACGAGATGCCCAGCCTCATGGCGCGCATCTGCGGCATCTGCCCGGTTTCGCACCTGATTGCGTCAGCCAAAGCCTGCGAAGCCATTATGTCGGTGCGCATTCCGCACACCGCCGCGCAACTGCGCCGCATGTTGAACCTGGCGCAGATGGTGCAGTCGCACGCGCTCAGCTTCTTTTATCTCTCCTCGGCCGATCTGTTGCTCGGCATGGAAGCCGATCCCAAGGTGCGCAATATTCTCGGTGTCGCCGCTGCCAAGCCCGAGCTTGGTCGTGCCGGAGTGGCACTGCGCCGCTTCGGGCAGAGCATTATTGAATTGCTCGGCGACAAGCGCATCCATCCCGGATGGGTCATTCCCGGCGGCGTCACCGAGCCGCTTGAGCCGGCCAAGCGCGACAAGATTCTCGCGATGATTCCCGAGGCCTACGCCAACATCGGCCTGGCTCTCGGCGCATACAAACAAATCGCCGGCCAGTTCAAAGCCGAGATCGAAATCTTCGCCAACTTCCCGTCGAACTACATGGGCCTCATCAACGAAGACGAATCGATCGAATTCACCGACGGCGCTCTGCGGCTCATCGACGCTAAAGGAGCAACCGTTGAAGACGGCATCACGGCCGCCCGTTTCACTGAAGTCATCGGCGAAGCAGTCGAGCCCTATAGCTACACCAAGTTTGCCTATTACAAGCCGCTCGGCTACCCTGCCGGCAGCTACCGCGTCGGTCCGCTCGCGCGCCTCAACATCGTTAAGCGACTAGGTACTCCAAAAGCAGAAAAACAATTCGCCGAATTCAAGCAGCTCGCCGCCGGCCCGGTCGAGAGTTCCTTCCACTACCATCACGCGCGCCTCATCGAAATTCTCTTCGGAATTGAGAAAATCGAGGAGATCCTCGCCGATCCGCGCATTCTCGACAAGCATGTTCGCGCCACCGCAGGCGTCAACCGTCTCGAAGGTGCAGGCCAGGCCGAGGCGCCGCGCGGCACGTTGCATCACCACTACAAGGTCGACGAAAATGGCAAGATGACCTGGGCCAATCTCGTGATCGCCACCGGCCAGAACAACAAGGCGATGAACGAAGGCGTCCTCCAGGCATCGAAACACTACATCAAGGACGGAAAATTCACTGAGGGAATTTTGAACCGCGTCGAAGCCGTCGTTCGCACCTTCGACCCGTGCCTCAGTTGCTCCACGCACGCTGCAGGCCAGATGCCGCTCGAGATTTCGCTCCTATCTGCCGAAGGCGAAGTGGTTGACCGCGTCGCGCGCGACTGACCCTCCGTGCGACAAAACGAAACTGAACGACACGCATCTCAAGAGACCAGAGAAGAGATTCGGATCGGGGAACCTGGAAATATGGAAACCTCAGCACGTTGTCTCGTCCTTGCCTGCGGCAACACCCTGCGCAGCGATGATGGTGTTGGACCAAAGCTGGCCGAATGGGCCGCCGAACGATTTCAGCAAAACCAGAAGGTGCGGGTGATCGCCCGGCAACAGTGGACGCCCGACCTCGCCGAAGATATTGCAGCAGCTGACTCGGTCCTCTTCGTCGATGCTTCGGTAAAATCCCGGCCTGGCCGAGTGAGTCTGGCCGCAGTTGTATCCAATCGCGGAAGCGGCGACGCCGCATCGCATCATCTCGAAGCGCACGAACTTCTCGGCCTCACGCGCTCACTCTACGGCTCCATGTCGAACCACGCCATGCTTCTCACTGTCGGCGCCGGTTCCACCGAACTCGGCGAATCTTTCAGCCAACCCGTTGAAGCGGCCCTGCCCCGCGCCCGCGGCATCCTGGAGAAGACTGTGCTGCGCTTCCTCGAGAACTAGGGCCCTTACTGCCGCTTGGCAGCCGGAGGCGGGAAACAGCCGCACCCGGGAATTCGTGGACGAATGATCTATCCTCGGCCGGCACTCGTGACGGGGATCACTGAAGGAATGACAGTAGCGGACTCAGACTCCAGGCAGGAAGAAGGTGGGCCATGCTCTTACTCTTCTGGCTCGTGCTCTGCCTTGTCGCTGCTTCCCTGATATTCCTTCCTCTCGCACTTTGGCTCCGTGAGATCCACGGACGATATTCCGGCAGCCGACTCGTTTCATGCCCTGAAAACCAGCAAGCGGGCGTCGTCAGCATTGATGCCCGGCATGCAGTGGCGACAGGAATCGATGGATGTCCGGACTTGCGTTTGTCCAACTGCTCTCGCTGGCCTGAGCGATCGAATTGCGACCAGGCCTGCATGTCCCAGGCAGTCGGAGCAGGCGCTTACACCCCGGGCAAAGCGAAGGCCGGAAGCAAGCAGATCTACCACCTTCCCATTATTCTGGCGGCCTTTGCCGCGTGGTCCCTGGGGGCCATCTGGCATTCGCAATTCATGTTCCGCACAAGGTGGCTTGACGCCATCGGGCTGCATCATGCGCCGGTCAGGCAGATCGTAGGTTTGTATTTGCTGCTTGGCGTCGCTGTCTGTCTTCTCTTTGCCTACGGAGTCGCTTGGCTCCTTGCGGTGTCTCACCGCAAAGGCGTGCTTCATGGAGTTCTGATGGCCGCTCTGCTTTGCGGAACCGTGGTTGCGGCTGGTCTGTATGGCATCGTTCGACTGCCTCGCGACTTCCTGGTGATTGAAACGGGTTGCACCCTGTTGACCACGTTGATCGTGGGCGGCATTGTCGGCGGCTTGTATGACAAGCTGGTGACGCGGCCGCAACACTGAGGCATGGCACCACTTTCAAGCGCAGGCGTTTATCGGACTCACGCGAAGCCTCTATGGCGTCATCATGGAACGCACTCTGCACGGTGTGTACTGATTGATTAATCCCCCCCTCAAAAAACGTGTTTTTGCGTAAAGTCCTGATTCCATTGATGCGAGCTTAAAGTCGTCTATCGAGGCGAGTTAAGGATGTTTTGCACTGCTTTCGCTGCAAAATCGTCCCGACATGCGGTGCATTCTTCCCGGAATACGGTCGCCAGTGACCGGGTCACTGACCGCATGAATTCGTTCTTTTGGCTTTTGTGGCTTCCCACCCTTTCGCCAGAGAAAAGGCGAAAGAATGGGGCACGGAATCGATACAGAATGACGCGGCCAAAGGCCTCGTAGCCAGTAGCCAGCGGGCCAAGTACAAGGTGGTTGAAGTTGCGCGGGCCACTCAAATGCTGGGCGTCGCTTTCTCCCACTAAGAAAAGTGTAGAGATTTGCGAGAAATAATACGCACTGTTTGCGAGATTTTTTATTCGCTCCGGAATGAACGGGATAGGGGAGTTTTGGGAAGGCGCGGGACTTGACATCTCTGACGACGGCGGCGAAGTCAAGGGCGAAGCTAGCGGAGTCAGCGGGGCCGATCAAAAAAAATCCGCGGCTCAAATCCGTCGCGGCCAACCGAAAATGCGCTCCCGGCCCCCCAACGGCGAGGGACCCGGGCCACCCAGTTTCAGTGAATTTGGCTTAGAACGCCGCTACCGTTTGACGCAAACTGTATGAGCTGAGCGTCTTGATGTAGTTGCCGCGATCATAGGGCGACGTATCGGGCACGGAACGCCGGCTGAGGCAGCCGCGCGTCTCGGCCAGCGAACTGTACTCGCGCTTGTCGAGCCAGTAGCGCAGGTCGGCCAGTACGCGCGCAATGTGATCGATGCCGTGTATGTGCAGCGCCGACACCATCATTGCCACGCTTCCACCGGCCATGATCGACTTCAAAACGTCTTCGGCCGAGTGCACCCCACCGGTAATGGCAATGTCGCCGTTGAAATTTCCGTAGAGAATCGCCGCCCAGTGCAAACGCGGCAGCAGCTCCGACGGTGTGGAGAAGTGCAGGGTCGGCCGCACTTCCAGCGCCTCGATATCGAAGTCCGGCTGATAGAACCGGTTGAAGAGCACCACAGCCTTCGCGCCCGCATGCTCAAGCCGCGAGCACAGGTGCGGCAGGCTGGTGAACGATTGCGATAGCTTGACGGCTACTGGAATCTTGACCGCACTGCATACGCCATCCACCAGTTCAAGCAGCTGCAGCTCGATCTCGGCCGAAGTCTGGCTTTTGTCCGTGGCCAGCGCAAAGGTATTCAGTTCGATTGCGCACGCGCCGGCCTGCTCCATCTCCTTCGCCAGCCGCACCCATCCGCCGCTCGTGGTGCCGTTCAGGCTGGCAAGGATGGGGATCCCAGCCGCCTCGCGCGCCCGCCGCAGATATTCCAGATAGCCGTCGTGCGTCATCCGATAGTCGCTCAGCTCGGGGAGATATCCGAGCGACTCTGCAAAGGAATCGGTGCCGCGCGACAGATCATCGTCCAGGGTCCGCGACTCGAGCGCCAGTTGCTCCTCAAACAGTGAAGTCAGCACCACGGCCGAAGCGCCCGCATCTTCCATGCGGCGGATATTGTCGATGGACTCGGACAGCGGCGTGGAGGCGACCACGATCGGGCCGCCCAGGTCCATGCCGAGATACTTCATGGATAAATTCGTCATTCCTCACCTCCGGCAGTCTTTGCTGCCAGCTTTTCTTCGGGCTTTGCTTCAGTGACCTCAGGCGGAGCAATGTGCGGAGTCTCGCCGCGGCCGGGCATCGCCGCTCGCGCCGAGTACACGCGCCATTGCCTCTCCACATCGTCCTGCGCTTCGCTCAGCAGCTGCGAGGCCGCCTCCGGATTGCTGCGCGCCAGCATGGTGTAACGCGCCTCGCGATAGGCATAGTCCTTCAGCCGGATGGAAGGCGCCTTCGAATCAAGCTGGAACGGATTCTTCCCTTCCTCGCGCAACGACGGGTTATAGCGCATCAGCGGCCAGTAGCCCGACTGCACGGCCAGCTTCTGCTGCTCGAGCCCGTGCACCAGGTCGTAACCATGCGCAATGCAACTTGAGTACGCGATGATGATCGACGGCCCCTCGTGCGCCTCAGCCTCCTGGAAGGCTTTGATCACGTGGGTGTCGTTCGCTCCGAGCGCCACCTGCGCCACGTAGACCGAGCCGTAGCTCACAGCTTCCATGGCCAGATCTTTGCGGCTGTTCTGCTTGCCGCCGGCGGCAAACTTCGCCACCGCGCCGCGCGGAGTGGACTTCGACGCCTGACCGCCGGTATTGGAGTAGACGCCAGTATCGAGCACCAGCACGTTCACGTTCTTGCCCGAGCCGAGCACGTGATCGAGGCCGCCGAAGCCGATATCGTAGGCCCAGCCGTCGCCGCCCAGGATCCACACGCTCTTGCGGACCAATGCATCGGCAATGGCCAGCAGGTTGCGCGCGTCGGACGATTCGTTATGCGCCAGCTTCTCGCGCAGATTTGCGACCCGCTCACGCTGCTGGTTGATCTCGGTTTCGGTCTTCTGCTTCGCGCCGACAATGTCGGCAGCGAGTTCCGCGCCGATTTCACCGGCCAGCCGCGTGACCAGCATTTCGGCGAATGTCTTCTGCTGATCGAGCGCCGTCCTCATGCCAAAACCGAACTCGGCATTGTCTTCGAAGAGGGAGTTCGACCATGTCGGCCCGCGACCCTCGGCATTCTTGCAGTACGGCGTGGTCGGCAGGTTGCCGCCGTAGATCGACGAGCAGCCTGTCGCGTTTCCAATGTAGAGCCTGTCGCCGAACAACTGCGTCAACAGCTTGATGTACGGAGTCTCGCCGCATCCCGAGCACGCGCCGGAGAATTCAAACAGCGGCTGCAGCAGTTGCAGGTCCTTTACCTGGTTCTGCGACAGTTTCGTACGGTCCACTTCGGGCAATCCGAGGAAGTACTCCCAGTTCTCCCGCTCCGGAGTGCGCAGCGGAGCCTGCGGCGCCATGTTCAGCGCCTTTTTGCTGGCATCGCTCTTGCTCTTCACCGGGCAAACTTCAACGCACACCGCGCAGCCAGTGCAATCTTCAGGAGCCACCTGCAGCGTGTAGCGCTGGTCTTCCATGCCGCGCCACTTCGGTTTGGCCCACTTGATGGTCGCCGGCGATTTGTCCGCCAGTTTGCCGTCGTAGATCTTCGCGCGGATTACCGCGTGCGGGCACACCATGACGCACTTGCCGCACTGGATGCACAGGTCCTTGTCCCACACCGGAATGAATTGTGCGATGTTGCGCTTCTCCCACTGCGCGGTTGCCGTGGGGAAAGCGCCGCCCGCCGGAAACGCACTGACTGGAAGCAGGTCGCCCTTGCCCTCGGCAATCTGGCCGAGCACGTCGTGCACAAACTTCGGCGCCTTCGACGAGAACGCTCCGGTCAGATCGAAGCTCGACGTCGCCGATGCCGGCAGCTCGACTTTCTCCAGGTGCGCCAGCGCATGATCCACGGCCGCGAAGTTCTTCTGCACCACGGCGTCGCCGCGCTTGCCGTAGGTTTTCTTGATCGACTTCTTGATCTGCTCGATCGCCTCTTCGCGCGGCAAAACGCCGCTGATGGCGAAGAAGCAGGTCTGCATGATGGTGTTGATGCGCGAGCCCATGCCGGCCTCACGCGCCACCTTGTAGCCGTCGATCACGTAGAACTCGATCTTCTTGCGCAGCATCTCCTGTTGCGTGGTCTTTGGCAGCTTGTCCCAGACCTCGGCCGCTGAGTTGGGCGAATTGAGCAGGAACACCGCGCCGGGCATCGCCGCTTCAAGCACGTCCATCTTCTCGAGGAAGCTGAAGTTGTGGCAGGCCACAAAGCTGGCCTTGGTGATGAGGTAGGTCGAGCGGATCGGGTTGGGCCCGAAGCGCAGGTGCGAGGTCGTCATCGAGCCGGACTTTTTCGAGTCGTAGACAAAGTAACCCTGCGCATAGTTCTCTGTCTGATCGCCGATGATCTTGATTGAATTTTTGTTCGCGCCCACCGTGCCGTCTGAACCGAGCCCGTAGAAGAGCGCGCGCACTGTCTTCGGATCTTCGGTTGAAAACTCGGGATCGTATTCGAGGCTGGAGTGGCTGACGTCGTCGTTGATACCGATGGTGAAGTGGTTCTTGGGAGCGGGCTTCTTCAGCTCGTCGAAGATTCCCTTCACCATGGCCGGCGTGAACTCCTTCGACGAGAGGCCGTATCGCCCGCCGATCACCGTGGGCATGGCGAAGGGGAGCTTTGCGGCATTCTCGGCCAGCACCGTCAATACGTCCTGATACATTGGTTCGCCTGAAGCGCCGGGCTCCTTGCAGCGATCGAGCACGGCGATGGATTTCACCGTTGCCGGCATCGCCGCCAGGAACGCCTTGGTATCGAATGGCCGGTAGAGCCGCACTTTGAGCAGGCCGACCTTCTCGCCCTGGTGTTTCATCGCGTCGACAGCCTCTTCGGCTGCCTCGGCGCCGGAACCCATCAGCATCACCACGCGCTCCGCATCCGGCGCGCCGTAGTAATCAAACAGTTGATAGCTGCGTCCTGTAAGAACAGCAAACCGGTCCATTACCGATTGCACAATCATCGGAACCGCCGCGTGGAATGGCGTACACGCTTCGCGCGCCTGGAAGAACACGTCGGGATTCTGCGCCGTGCCGCGAATGAACGGCCGATCCGGCGTGAGCGCGTTCTTGCGGAACGCGATCAGGTACTTGTCGTCGACCATCGCGCGAATTGTCTCGTCGCTGATGGGCAGAATCTTGCCGACTTCGTGCGAGGTGCGGAAGCCATCGAAGAAATGGATGAACGGAATACGCGACTCGAGCGTGGCAATCTGTGCCACCAGGGCCATGTCCGCCACTTCCTGCACGGAGTTCGAGGCCAGCATGGCCCAGCCGGTCGACCGGCACGCCATCACGTCAGAGTGGTCGCCAAAGATCGAAAGGCAATGCGTCGCCAGCGTGCGCGCCGAGACGTGCATCGTCGCCGGGGTTAGCTCGCCGGCAATCTTGAACATGTTGGGGATCATCAGCAACAGGCCCTGCGACGCCGTAAATGTCGTTCCGAACGCCCCGGCCTGCAACGCGCCGTGCAAGGCTCCGGCCGCTCCGCCTTCGCTCTGCAGTTCTTCCACGATGGGCAGTGCGCCCCAGATATTCTTTTTGCCTTCCGAGCGCCATTGGTCGGCCCACTCGGCCATGGGCGACGACGGGGTGATGGGGTAGATGGCGATCACTTCAGAAAGGCGATAGGCAACGGAGGCAGCCGCCTCGTTTCCGTCCAGAATCACAGTGTTTTGTTCAGTCATTCGCTTCGCTCCACAGTGCGGCCCTGAGGGAGATCAGCCGCTATCGTGAGTCTCTTCGTTGAGGCATTTAGGGGCAGTGACGATGGGCACAAGGAAGGCGAAAATTCCCGCATTGTGGAACGGTATTCATATCGTGCAACGCGGTGTGGGTGGGGTGGAGCGAAAGGCGCTATATGCTTCAGCTTGCGCCAACGGGCTTTTCCCTGGCAAGATCTCGATCTCAATGTCGGTTGAGCCCCCTCAGGCCCGTCATTGGAGTGAGGCACCCAAATGCCTACAATCCAAACGAGGGAGACGACAATGCAATACTTGCTGGCAATATACCTGGAAGAATCGGCCTGGGAACGGATGACCCCGGAACAGCAGCAACAGGGAGCTGCAGCGTACACGGCGTATACGGAAGCGCTGAAGGCTGCCAAGGTTCATGTGAACTCAAACAGGCTGCGGCCCTCCACGACGGCAACGACTCTACGCACGACGAACGGCAAGACACAGGTGCTTGATGGGCCGTTTGCGGATTCGAAGGAGCAGTTGGCGGGCTACTACCTTATTGATGTGCCCAACCTTGACGCTGCTATGCAATGGGCCGGGCGCTGCCCCGCCACGCAGCATGGCGTTGTTGAGGTGCGCGCCATCTGGGGGATGTGACGGCGCTGGATACGATGACCGCGATCTGGCCGGCGTAGCGATGCTCCCGCTGCCGGCCACGATCACGCACTTCGCGGCGCAGACGCCAGCTAATATTGCTTGCATTCCCAACAACCGTCGAGATCATCATGCTGAACAAATCATTCACCGCCGAGATCCTGAAGAGTCCCAAGCCCGGCGGTTGGACCTACGTCATCTGGCCGCAATCCGCCGCATTCTTCGGCACGCGGGGTCTGGTCAAGGTGAAAGCAACGGTCGACGGCCACCCATTTCAAAGTTCATTTATGGCGCTCGGCGATGGCAATCACAAGTTGCCCATCAAGGCGGAGATCCTTGGGTTGATTGGGAAGACGCCCGGCCAGAAGGTGAGGGTGACGCTTCTCGAACGAGTTCGCCCGACGCTGAACCGCAAGAACGGCAGATAGAAGGGCTGCCTCCGCAAACGATGTCCGCTTCGACGAATCCATTGAACGGCGACCGCGCTCGCAGCCTGGCCGACGAAGTTGCCCGGCGCAGTCGCGCCAAGCTGGTTGCCTATCTTGCCGGACACAGCGGAGACATCGAGGCTGCTGAAGACGCCGTCTCCGACGCTTTCGCTTCGGCGCTTGCAGCATGGCCGGAAAAGGGCTGCCCCGCGAATCCGGAAGCATGGTTGCTGACCGCC
Source organism: uncultured Acidobacteriaceae bacterium (assembly GCA_963834565.1). Classification (GTDB taxonomy): domain Bacteria; phylum Acidobacteriota; class Terriglobia; order Terriglobales; family Acidobacteriaceae; genus Telmatobacter. The sequence continues at coordinate 1,050,783 of CAWICF010000002.1, forward strand.
GCGCGCCGCAAGCTGATTGACCAGTACCGCCGCAATCGCCAAACCACCGGCTGCGACGAACTTGAAGAGATTGCCGCAGAAACACCGGAAGATGATGAAAGCGGACTCCCCGATCGCCGCCTCGATCTGCTTTTCGCGTGCACACACCCGGCCATTGATCCCTCGATCAGAGCACCGCTGATGCTGCAGGTTGTCCTGGGACTGGAAGCGGCGCAAATCGCCGGGGCATTTCTCGTTTCTCCGGCGGCAATGACGCAGCGCCTCGTCAGAGCCAAGACAAAGATTCGCGACGCAGGCATTCCTTTCCTGATTCCCGATATAAGCGAACTGCCGGGCCGCCTGGATGCCGTACTCGATTCTATTTATGCGTGCTTTTCAGAAGGTTGGACCGATCCATCGGGCGCAGAACCATCACGGAGGGAGCTTGCCGCTGAGGCGATTTTTCTCGGCCGGTTGCTCGCGGAGCTGCTACCCGACGAGGCAGAGGCGTGGGGGCTGCTGGCGCTGATGCTCTACACCGAAGCGCGCAGACCGGCGCGACGTTCTTCCGGCGGGAAATACATTCCGCTTTCACAGCAGGACATTTCTCTGTGGGACGCGACGATGATCGATGAAGCCGAGAGTGCGCTGCGCAAGGCGAGCCAGAGAAATCGGATTGGCCGCTTCCAGTTGGAAGCAGCAATCCAGTCCGCGCACATTGCCGGCGGCCGCAGTTGCTCTCCGCGCTGGAAAGAGATCCTCACCCTCTACGACGCGCTGGTGGATTTAACGGCGTCGCCTGTTGCCTCGATCAACCGCGCCCTTGTCCTCGCCGAAGTCGACGGCCCCGAGGCCGGATTGGACGTGCTTGAGGCGCTGGCCGCTGACACGCGCCTTGAGTCGTATCAGCCCTACTGGGCAGCGCGTGCGAACCTATGCTCGCGTGCTGGCGAGCTCGATGCGGCGCGTCATGCATACCGCCTGGCGATCGGCCTTGAGCGCGATCCCGCCGTGAGAGAGTTTCTGAGCGAGCGCTGCGAGTCTCTCACAGGTTAAAGAAGGTTCTTTCGCGCAGCCAGAATTGGAGAATTCCGCTTTTACCTCGTCTGCCAATGCTCCGGCGAAAGCGTCACCGTTGCACAGCCGAAGGAGTAGTTGAACCAGGCGTGCTCGGTGTTCGCCGTGGCAGAGAATCCCTCGAGCCCGCGTTCCGCAGCCACGCGCGTTACAAAGTCTCGCGAGCCATAAAAGAGAGTAAAGAAGCTATCCCAGTCGACTGTGAAGAGGAACGATGCATCCGGCGCGAGCAGCGTGCCGCGCGCGGGAAATGGAACGGCGCTGCTGAGCAATCCGGCGACCGGCAACCGCACCACCGGATCGGACTCGGGGAACTCCGGCACAGAGATCAGTTCGGCTGTCTCTCTAAAAGCTGCCAGAAAATCCGCCTGCAGCAGCGGCTCGAACCGGCCCTCCACCGGCATCCACACCGGCTGAGTCTCCAGGAACCTCTGCAGCGCGTCCCGTCCCGCCGGATCGGCAAGATCCTCATCGAGCGACCCAATCGACGAAAGCAGCGCCTGGTTCAGGCGCGCGCAATTCTGCAGACCCGCGCGTTCGACAACCTCAGCCCACGCGCATCTCGTTCCCTGCGCCGCAATCGTCCCGTCATCCGGATAGTGCTGGGCCGCGCTCCAGTTGAGTGCCTCGGGCACACGCACAAACGGATGCAGCACGATGAACGCGCACTCGAAGCGGCCGCCATAGGCTTGCACCAGCGGCTCGCTGTAAGAGGGATAAATGAATTGTTCTGGTTTCACTGCGGCGGATCATAGCAAGGCTTGCCCGGGCCGTCCGTGACGCCCGTCATTGACGGTGATTTGTTGCCTCGTCCCCTGCCTCTAGATCCCCGCGTACCACGAATAGCCATAGTCGGGATCGACGGAGCCTTTGCCGCTGCCGAATTTCCTGATGTCATCGGTCACGGTGATGTGATTGAGGTACTTCAGGCTCTTGTAGCCGAGCTGGCGCGGGAGACGCAGCCGCAGGGGACCGCCGAAGCCGACAGGCAGATCGCCGTCGTTCATCCCCATGGTGAGTAGTGTGTGATCGTCCCGCGCGTCGGTGATATCGATGCTCTCCCACAATCCCTTCTCGATCGCGTAGTACACGACATAGCGCGACTGCGGCAGCACGCCCGCCTCGCGCAGTACGCTGCTGAGCGGCGTCCCGATCCACTCGGCGATATAGGACCAGCCTTCTTCGCACGCGACTTCAGTGATCTGGCTGCGGACCGGCAGGCTCTTTAGATCGGCAAGCGAAAATACCAGCGGATGCGCGACGGTTCCATCGACAACAAGCCGCCAGTCCTTGAATCCACCTGCCTGCAGCTTCTTGAACGTGTCGGTCGGAGGCGCCACGGCATTCGCAAACGGGCTCTTCGAAATCATGCTGCGCGGAAACTCGCGCGCCGGCTTGTTTGCAGTGAGCAGCCGCTGGCAGGCGTAGGTGAGCGTCTCGCCCGGGCCGTAAATTCCGGCGCCATCGGGCGGGATCAGTCCGTAGCGCTTCGCAACGCGATCAGCGACGGCCAAACCGCCAACTCCTGCCGCCGCGGCAACCCCTCCATAGATCAGCCTGCGTCGAGTGATCGGATTCATTCGGCCTCCTCGGAACTTCGCGCATACCCGGTGAACATGGAGCGAACGCGCCGCCAGAATCCCGACATGGCCACCATCGTCACGTGAACGATGAGGAAGAACAGCAGCAGCCATGAGACAAAAAAGTGAATGGTGCGCGCCGACTGCCGGCCGCCAAGGAGCGCGGCCGTCAAGGGGAATGCAGCGGTGAAGGTGGGCGACATCGCCAGCCCAGTCCAGATGATGAGCGGGAACAAAACGAAGATGACTACGACGTACGCCGTTCGCTGCAGCACGTTGTACGAACGATCTTCTTCACGATCCGGCGGCTTGCGATGCAGATATTTCGCAATCCGCTCACGGTATGCGCGCCAGTTCAAGTCACGCCGTTCCGGAATCAGATGCTTCCTGAAGTGCCCGCTCGCCACGCCGTAGATTCCGTAGACCAGCGCGGTGAGCACGGCTACCCACGCCGCTTCGAAGTGCAGATACCGGCTCCAGCCATTCTGGTCGGGCATCACGTAGTTGTATCCAGTCGGGACGGTATCGCGGCTTGCCGGAATGGGAATGACGAAGAGCGGCTTCGTGTTCACATTCCCCACCTCGCCCCAATAAAACCGCGGATGCGAGATGACAATTTCGAATCCGGTGACCAGCAGCGCGACAAATGCGACAGAGGTGAGCCAGTGCGTCACGCGGACAATGCCGGAGTGGCGCCGGAGCTTCGTCTTTTCAAGGACCGGGGAAGCGGTCGGCACGCGGTCAGACTAGCACAGAATCGCGACTAACCACGCTGCTTTCTCTCATAAGCAAAAGCCCGCGTTCAAAGGGCAAGAATCCGCGACACTTTTCACACACAACCTTGTTCACCAGCATTTCGGCCGCAAGGCCACTTGCAAGAACGTCCTTCGCCGGTGCATCCTAGGTTGCAATTTCATTTGCATGCGAAAGTTGGAACCGAATGCCAATTCCAGTCTTAAGACCGACCGCTGCTCATGCCGAGACCTTTGCTGGAGTCACCTATCACATCGAAGGCGAACTCGTCCCCGTGCTCCATCTCGAACTCAGCGGCATGCCCGCCTATTTCGAGCACTACATTCTTCTTTGGAAAGACCCCTATGTCCGGATCGGCATCCGGCCGCTGGCCGGAGCGCTTAAGCGTGTGCTGGCCGGAATGCCTGTCTTCCTCACTGAAGCCAGCGGCCCAGGCCAAATCGGGTTCAGCCGCGATGGCGCCGGCCACATCTTCGCCATTCATCTCAACCGTGGCGAAGGAGTCGACATGCGCGAGCATCAGTTCCTTGCCGCAACCGGCAGTGTCGCCTATACGTTCACGCGAGTGAAAGGCGTGTCGAATATGCTGCTGGGTGGGACAGGATTCTTCGTCGACCACTTCCGTGCCGAGCAGAGCGACGGCATCGTGTGGGTCCACGGCTACGGCAATGTCTTTGAAGTTACTCTGGGGCCCGGGGAGCAGATTGATGTCGAGCCTGGAGGGTGGATCTACAAGGATCCCTCGGTGCAAATGGAGACTCAGTTCCAAAAGCTGACGACGGGATTGTTCGCCAGCGCCGGCAGCCTCGTCTGGAATCGATTCACCGGCCCGGGACGCGTGGGTGTCCAGTCAATGTATGTGCACATGCCTACTGCGGAATAGGGGGCTGGGCGCTCGTATAGATCAATAATTCGCCGGCCTTTCAAATCATCTGCTTACCCCCGCGCTCTCTTTCCGACATTCTTTGCCGGGAAGGGCGGGAGACTGGATCCCGTTGCAGCTAGCCGCCCAGCGGGTCTCGCCAGTCTCCAGCCCCACGACCGGCTTGCAGAGCTGCTATACCCCAATCCCTGCCGCACGATAGATCTCCGCAATGCACTGCATGTCGCGCAGCCCCTCCTCGCCGGGAGTCTTCGGCTCCAACCCATTCTGGATGCAGCGCGAAAAGTGATCCGCCTCGGCCGTGAAGTGCGACGGGTCGCGCGCCGGATTCGGCTCGTCGAGCACGGTGCCCGCATACTGAGCGCGCAGATGCAGCCCCTCGTAACTGAAGGCCTCATTAACCTCGATCCATCCTTTGGCGCCATGCACCCTGAAGAAGCCTCCCATCGGCGCCCCGTAAGTCGTGTTGCAAGCTGCCACAATGCCCGAAGGAAACTTCGTCGTCCACGAGACATTCTCTTCCACCGTAGTGAAGCGCCCGTCGTGATCGATCACCGAGCTGTACGCAGCAAAGCTGACCGGCTCCTCGCCAGTCAGGTAGCGCGTCGCATTCAGCGAGTAGATTCCGACATCCATGAGCGGACCGCCGCCGGCCATCTTCTTGTCGATCCGCCACTCGCCAGGTGCGATGTTGAATCCGAAAGAACTTTCAATGGCCTGCACCTGCCCGATCGCGCCCGAACGGATCAGCTCGATCGCTTTCAGGTTGGTCGGCTCGTAGTGGCAGCGGTATGCAATCATCAGCTTCACACCCGCGGCCTTGCACGCTGCAATCATTGCCTCGCAGTCTGCTACGCTTGTCGCCATCGGCTTCTCACAAAGCACATGCTTCCCTGCCTTCGCCGCGCGAATCGTGTATTCGGCGTGCATGCTGTTGGGCAACGCCACGTAAACGGCATCCACTGACTTGTTCGACGCAATCGAGTCAAAGTTCTCGTAGCTGTAGACCGAGCTCTCCGGTATGCCATACTCCGCGGCGATACGCAGCGCCTTGTCGCGATGCCCACTCACCAGAGCAGTGATCTTTGAATTGTTCGTCGCGCGCGCGCCCGGCATAAAGTGCGCGGCGATGCGCCCGAGTCCAATAACGGCGTAGCCAGTCGTACGGCCTTCCGGTTGAGCGGCGAGTGTTGGCGCGAAGCGCGCTGCCAGACCGAGCGCGCCCAATTTGGCAAATTCTCTGCGAGTGAATTCTTTTCGGGTCAGAGCCATGGGCACCAATATATACTTCCCGGGCCACTGCGGCTCCGCTTTTTCGATCCCCGAATCCGCCGTAGTACGCTTGGCAAAATCGATTTTCCTCAACGCCCTATGTCGCGAATCAACCCCTACGTCGTTTTGCTCACCGTCATCGCCACGCTCGGAGGACTGCTCTTCGGATACGACACCGCCGTGATCAACGGCGCCGTCGATAGCTTGAAGGCTTACTTCATCGATCCGCGATTTACCGACCTGACCAACGCCGCCCAGGCCAATGCCGCCAATTCGCTGCTCGGCTTTGTCGTGTCGAGCGCCCTTATCGGCTGCATCATCGGCGGCCTCATTGGCGGCTGGGTCAGCACGCATATAGGCCGCAGGCGCGGACTGATCGTCGCCGCCCTGTTCTTCCTGGTCTCTGCACTGGGCGCCTCTGCTCCCGAATTTCCCTTCGCCCCCATTGGCCACGGCGGACCGGGCTACATGGCAAACTTCGTTTTCTATCGCATTCTTGGGGGCATCGGCGTTGGCCTTGCCTCGATGCTCTCGCCGATGTACATCGCGGAGATCGCGCCGCCCAAAGTCCGCGGCAATCTGGTCGCATGGAACCAGTTCGCCATCATCTTCGGCATGCTGGTGATTTACTTCGTCAACTTCGGCATCTCCAAAGCCGGCAGCGGCGATACCTGGCTCAACTCCATCGGCTGGCGCTACATGTTCCTCTCCGGAGCCATTCCGGCAGGCCTGTTCCTGCTCCTCCTTTTGCTCGTGCCGGAGACGCCGCGTTATCTGATGCTTCGAGGCGATGAGGCAGGCGCGCGCGCCGTACTCGCCAAATTGGTCACCCCCGAAGAGGGCGAAAAAGAGATTTCCGAAATCCGCGCCTCGCTCAGCGAGCATCACTCCGGAAAAATGCTTTCCTTCGGCGCGCTGGTCATTTTCATCGGAATCATGCTGTCGGTCTTCCAGCAATTCGTCGGCATCAACGTAGTCCTCTACTATGCAACCGACATCTTCAAAGGCATGGGGCTCACCACCAATGCTTCGCTCTTCCAGACCATCATCGTCGGCGCCGTCAACCTCGCCTTCACAGTCGTAGCCATCGTCTCGGTCGATCACTTCGGCCGCCGTCCGCTCCAGATCATCGGCGCCCTCATCATGGCCGTCAGCATGTTCGCACTCGGTACCGACTTCTGGCTCGGCGGCAAGGGGATGATCGCGCTCGTCGCCATGCTCGTCTACACGGCGGGCTTCGCCGTCTCCTGGGGCCCCGTGACCTGGGTTTTGCTGAGCGAAATCTTCCCCAACCAGATTCGCGGCAAGGCCATGGCCCTCGCCGTCGCCATGCAGTGGATCGCCAACTATCTGGTCAGCTGGACGTTCCCCATCCTCGACAAGAACCCCTACCTCGTCGACCACTTCAAGCACGGTTTCTCGTATTGGATCTACGGAGTCATGGGCATTCTCGCCGCAGTATTTATGGCGCGCTTCGTGCCCGAAACCAAAGGCCGCACACTCGAAGAGATGGAAGCGCTCTGGCGCTCACAATGAACGACGCCCTTACCGCCTGGATCAAGCTCAGGGCAGACGGCCGATAGCTCAAAGCTGCCTCCTCACCACCCCATCTCGCGCATTCGCTCCAGGATGATTTCGCTGTAGTGATCCATGCGGTTGGGCCGCCGCTTCAGCGGCAAGGGGAGAATCGCGGCGAGGCGCGCGCCTTGATCCCTGCCGATATTCCGTGCCGGCGTTGCGTAATACGCGCGCGACGCCGCCTCAGCGCCGTAGATCCCGGGCCCCCACTCGACGACGTTCAAATAAAGCTCCAGGATGCGCCGCTTGCCCAGCACGAACTCGGCCACCGGGACCAGCGTGAATTCGGCGCCCTTGCGCAAGAACGAACGTCCTGTTCCGAAGAACAGATTCTTCACCAGTTGCTGCGTGATCGTCGATCCGCCGCGAATGCGCTTGCCGTCCATATCGCCTTCGGCCGCGATTTCGATCGCCTGCCAATCGAATCCATGATGCTGATAGAAACGCGCGTCTTCCGCGGCAATCACGGCGTGCTGGAAGTCAAGCGAGATCTGGCTGAGCGGGACAAACTCATAGCGCTCGTGGTAGGGCTTGCCGTCGATCCACGACTGCACACGCCGCTCCATTTGCACTGCAGTGGTGGGAGGATCGATCCATCGCAACGCGACAAGAGTCAGCGCGGCGAACAGCCAAAGCGCGACCACCGCAACGGCAAACCACTTGATGACCGCCCGAGCCCGGTTTCTCAGTGCGTGCCTTCCGATTTGTGTTGGTGTTCCGGCCCGTTGCGGTGATTCGATTTCGAGCGGAGTTCCGGCAAGGGGACTCAGTCCCTTCGCTGCGCTCCCAGCTTGTGTTCCCTGCTCCTCAGCCACACTTCAGAATAATCGCCGCACCTCGCCGACGGTCTGCCGGGTTGTATGATTCCCCGTTGCGTCCAGAGGTGCTCGCGCATGGATCAGGCCGCATGTACGTCGCCCCACGATGACCCGCGTGGTGGCGTGCTGCTACAGTGGATGCAATCTTTCTCCAAGGGGGCGAATGATGCGGATTTCTCACATCGCTTTGGTTGGTTTCGTTTGTGCGGCCTCGGTCGCATTCGCCGACGGCCCGGCTGACCGTGTTCCCACTAACCCACGCGCCGTAAGCTCTACCAATGCGCCGCCTTCCACTCCGCTGCCTGTCGATGCACTGCTCACCACGACGCGCATCTTCGGCGTTACGCACTCCAACGACGGGCGGAAACTCGCGTACACCAGCAGTGCTTCAGGGCGGCTGAACCTTTGGATCATGAACGTGGATGGAACCGGGGCGCAGCAGTTGATCAAGAACAACGACCGGCAAGTAGGCGCCCATTTCACCCACGACGATAGTGCGATCGTTTACAGCCAGGATCGCGGCGGCAACGAGTACTACGACATCTACGTAGTCCCCGTAAGCGGAGGTGAGCCCCGCAACCTTACCAACACCGACGATGTGAGCGAGACGGTGGATGAGTTCTCGCCGGATGGCAAATTGCTGGCCATTGGCGTGAAGCAGAAGACCACGCCGGCAACGAATCTCGCCGTTATGCAGTGGCCCAGCGGCGCGATTCGCCAGCTAACTCACGAAACAGATCCCAAGGCATCGTGGGATGAAGATGTGTGGAGTCCGGATGGAAAGTTCATCTTTGCGACACGCTCAATCGGCACCGACGACTCTGAAATCTTTCGCATCGATGCTGACACAGGTAAGAGTGAAGAGCTGCTGGCGCACGCAGGCAAGCAACTGGTGAGCATCGCGGATGTATCGCACGACGGCGGCACTTTGCTGCTGACTTCAAATGCAAAAGGTGGTTATGAAAATGTCGCCTTGCTCGACCTGGCGACGAAGAATCTGCGCTGGCTGACGGATACACAGTGGTCAGCCGGTGCAGTTGCCTTTACGCCGGATGGCGGAAGCGTTGTGTACGTCCTGAACGCCGACGGGCGCATCTCCACGCGCTTTATCAATCTGAAAACGATGGAGGAGTCGGATCGCGGCGTGCCGGCAGGCCTGAACACGCCCGCGGCCGGACCCACACCCTTCCTGCCGGATGGCTCGATGCTGCTCTCGCACGAGGACTCGAGCCATCCCGAAGAGTTGTACCGCCTGGCGAAGAACGATTCCCTCACACAGATCACGCACAATGCCAACGAAAGCCTGCAGCATATTGCGCTGCCGAAATCACAACTGGTCACTTATCGCAGTTTCGACGGAATGATGATCTCGGCGTTCGTCTGGGTTCCCTTCAACCTGAAGCGCGACGGCACAGGCGCAGCCGTGGTGATGCCGCATGGCGGCCCCACCGGCCAGGTGACCGACGCGTTCAACGGCCGCGCCGAGTTGCTCGCCTCGCGCGGCTTCGTCGTGATCGCACCCAACGTGCGCGGTTCCACGGGATATGGCATGGACTTTCAAAACGCCAACATCAAGGACCTGGGAGGAGCCGACCTGAAAGACGAGATCGCGGGTGTTGATTTTCTGAAGGCCACCGGCTTCATCGACCCGAAGCGCGTTGGAATCTGGGGCGGATCGTACGGCGGCTACATGACGCTGATGGCCATCGGGAAAACACCAGACGTATGGTCGGCTGCCGTGGATGAGTACGGCATTCTGAACTGGATGAGCATGCTGGAGCACGAAGATCCGCGCCTGCAGGAATATGAAAAGACTCTTCTCGGCGACCCGGTGAAGGACCGTGCTGTGTATGAAGCGAGCTCACCGCTCAAATACATTCGCAACGAGACAGCGCCGCTGCTCGTAATGCAGGGCGATAACGACATCAGAGTGCCAAAGGAAGAGGCGGAGCAGGTGGTCAGCATCTTGAAGGCGGAAGGCCGCACCGTCGATGCCGTCTACTATCCCGAGGAAGGTCACGGCTTCGTCAAGCGCGAACACCAGCAAGATGAGCTCACTCGCGCCGTCGCGTGGTTGCAGCAATACTTACAGGGTGTACATTAGAGGCTCGGTCGGGTGCGGGCTGACATAGCTGCCGACTTGAAGTGCTGACTTGCCGGCTTGCTCCCTAGCTCTCTTGCGCCCTGCTTTACAGCAGTCCCTCAACCAGCGCTTCCCACTCAGCGTCCAGCGTGGGCCGGTGAAACTTCTTGCCTGCGCGGTTGTACCAATACTCCGCGTTCCACTCCACGCCCTCTTTGCGATGCAGATACGCATGCACCGCCATGCCGTCTTTTGTCTCAAGCTCATCCACGAGGCCGTGCGCGCGGGCCCAGTCACCTTTCGCATCCCACCACAGCGCGGCGAGCGGAACGGTCAGCTCGATCGGCGGCTCGGGCCGATTTAACGAGGCAAGAAACTCGTCGCTGGTCCGGATTTCGCGATCGAGCGTCATGGAACCCTTTTATCATCGGATCCCGCGCCCTGCAACGCGCCTGCACGCTGGGCTGGTTTTACGCCGCAGCTTTTTCCTGCCGCAGCTTGTACCCGTCCGGATCCTTGCCGCGAACGCCGCGCCACCACACCTGGAAGCTCGGGATGTTGATCGTGATCAGAAACAGCTTGCGCAGTTGCCCCTGCGGGCAGCGCAACGGACGCACGCCGTGCCACGAGTGCGGCGTCCGCTGGAACAGCAGGCTCTCGTTGCCCCAGGGCTCCAGCGCCGCGGCGACCTTCAGGTCATCGAATTTCGGCGCCGAGTGCGTTTTGAATCGCCTCTCGCCGTCGAGAATCAGAATCTCGCCGCCCCACCTGGGATCCCAGTCGTTCTCAGTATTGAAATAGAAGATGTGCGTCGCGAGTTTGCGGGCTGCGTCGCAGTGCGGAGAAACCGCGCATCCCTCCCACGCGTAGTACCACTCCAACGTAAGAATGAACTGGTGCGGGCCGAGCATTCGCCGCAGGAATGACTGATACGTGTCGCCCTGCAACTCCGCGATGAACTCCTTCCATGGTTCGGCCAGCTCAAGCCACGGCTGATAGTGCAGCAAGAAGCGATCGTGAGGTCCCTGCCCATACGCCCGCTTCACGCCGACCATCTTGTTGAAGCGCGCCACGTCGGGCAGATTCAGCCGAAGTGTTTCAAAGCCCTCCGGTGTCAGCGAGTTCTCAATCCCCGTCCACGGATACGGCTGTCTCGCCTGGAAAATCTCGGAAGAAAGATGCTCGAGAGCGTTTTGATTCAGATACTCCATCGCAACCTCCACGCGCAATGCGCGATCGCAGCATGAATATCGAACGCCTTCCGCACAGTCAGTGCCACGAGTCACATCCGACGGCGCGAACTGTCATTTCCCGCCCCGCAGCTCTCTGGACTCGTGTGATTTGGATCACTTCCTGCCCATCCAACCGCTGCTAAAACTACATCATCGTTCCGATGATCTAAGTTGAAGGGTCCGCCAGGGGGCTTTGGGAGGGGTCTGGGGGATTCGCCAGCCGTGTCTCCCTCCGCTACAACTGGAGGTCGAACCATGGGAACGCCCGCACGAAAAATCCTCGAAGATCCGGTTTGCGACCGAAGGCTGTTTCGCCGTATACTTAACTACGACCAATCTGGTCGTATTTTTCGGGTCTTGCCCTTCCGCAAGGTGCCCATGGGAGCGCGGCTGGTGAGCGTGCTAAGCGAATTGACCGTTGGAGAACGTGGGATCCTGGTCTCTCTCGACCTCCCCGAAAACGTCCAGAACCATCTGATGCATATGGGCTTTGTACCCGGGTCCTGTATCAATGTTCTGCGCCACGCCCCGGCCGGCGATCCGACTGTTTACTGTGTCGACGGCCTCGAAATCGCTCTGCGGCACGAAACCGCCGCGGCCATCAATGTTCGGCCGTGCGCGGCGCACTCCGCTTCGGCAGGCAGCGCCGCCTCGGCAACGGCCGAGACACCCGCCGCTGAGGAAACCACCCTAATCGAGGCTGCCCAGTGAACGCATGCTGTGAGACGCCGGCCTTCACGCCGCCCGCGGCATCAGTGACCGGGGGTGGCCTGAAGACCGTCGTGCTCATTGGGCCGCCCAACTCGGGCAAATCGACGCTCTTCAACAAGCTCACCGGACTCCGCCAGAAAGTGGCCAACTACCCGGGTGTCACCGTCGAGCAGCGGATGGGACTGATGGCCGGGGTGGACCGCGAAGACCTGACACTCATCGACCTGCCCGGCATCTACTCGCTTACGCCGTATTCAGAAGACGCGCGCGTCGCCGTGGATGTGCTGCGTGGGCGCATGCCCGGCACGCCCAAGCCGGACGCTGTTCTTCTGGTTCTGGACTCGCTTCACCTCACGCGCCAACTGATGCTGGCAATGCCGGTCCTGGCTGTCGGTCTGCCCACGCTGGTGCTGCTCAACATGACCGATCTGATGGACTCGCGCGGCGGCCACATCGATCCACTCAAGCTGGCGCGGGAACTTGGCGCGCCGGTCGCGCAAATCAGCGCCGTGAACAGCACCGGCCTCGACTCCGTCTCGCTCTTCCTCAACCAGCAGAACGGACACCGCGCCACGAATCAGCAGCTCGTCACACTTCCTGTTCTGGGCAACGCAGCCAGCACACACACCTGGGCCGCGCAGGTCTCGAGCCGCACCGGCTACCAGGCGCCGTTCTCTGCCGAGAACACGCGCAAGATCGACAACATTCTGCTGCATCGCATCTGGGGACCGCTCCTCTTCCTTGTCGTGGTTGTCGCCGTATTTGAAGTTGTGTTCTCTCTCGGGCAGCCGCTCTCCGACGGTTTTGGCGACCTGCTCGCCCGCGCTGCAGATCTCGTGCGTCCGCTGCTACCTGTCGGCTGGCTCCAGTCGCTACTTCTCGACGGCGTGTGGAAGGGCATCTCGTCGGTGCTTGTCTTCCTACCGCAAATCCTGCTGCTCTTTCTCTTCATCGGAGTCCTGGAAGACTCCGGCTATCTGGCCCGCGCCGCGCTCATCGCCGATCGCGTGATGCGCACCATCGGCCTCAACGGCAAGGCCTTCATCCCGCTGCTCTCCGCTTACGCGTGCGCGATTCCCGCCATCATGGCCACGCGCACCATCGAGAACAAACGCGACCGGCTGGCTACAATTCTGGTTACGCCGTTCATGACCTGCTCGGCGCGCCTGCCCGTCTATCTGCTGCTCATCGCCGCCTTCATACCGAACATTTATTTCCTGCACGGCGTTCTCGGGCTGCGCACTGTCGTCATGCTCGGCCTCTATCTGGCCGGATTCGTCGCCGCCTTCACCACCGCGCGCCTGCTGAAAAGCTCGATCCTCAAATCGAGCGACACGCCGTTCATCCTTGAGCTGCCGCAGTACCGCATGCCCACGCTCTACTCGCTCGGCCTGCGCCTGCTCGACCGCGCCCGCATTTTCATGAAGACTGCCGGGACCATCATCGTGGCCGTCACGCTCGCGCTATGGGTGCTGGCGCATCTGCCCATCCTGCACACCGCGTCCGGTTCATTCGCAGCGCCTGAACTTGCCGAGAGCGTGATTGGCCGCATTGGCCACTTCCTCGAACCGGTCATTGCGCCTCTTGGCTTCAACTGGAAGATCGGAATTGGCCTCGTCTGCAGCGTCCTCGCCCGCGAAGTGATGGTCAGTACCATGGGCACGCTCTACGGCGCCGACCCCGGCACGCAATCACTCAGCTTGCAGACCGCGCTGCATCACGACATGACCATCGGCGGCGCGCTCGCCCTGATGATCTTTTTTGCATTCGCCATGCAGTGCACATCGACAATCGCGGTGGTCCACCGCGAGACGAACTCCTGGCGCTGGCCCGCTATTCAGTTCTTCTACATGCTGGCCCTGGCCTACGGCGCTGCCTTCGCCGTCAATCACCTGGCGATGATGTTTCTCCACTGAGGAGAGCAATCAGCTTTTAGCTTTCCGCTCCGCCCTCCTACCCTGTCTTCCTGCGTCCCTAGTCCTTAAGTCCCTGTCTTTTGCTTTTCGCTCTTCTTTTTCCAGCAGGAACTGCATGGCGTGCGTCTGCTTCAGCGCCTGATCGTACTCGCGCGCAATCTTTGTTTTCTCAGTGCTTGTCTGGGCCGCTTCAAACTGGCGTGCGAGCGTCTCGCTTTGCTTCCGCGAGGCGTCTATCAGTTTTCTCAGCGTGCGGATTCTCAGCGTTTGAACGATTGAACCCACAAGACCGTCTCCTCTTCGATCACGAAGAAGACCAACGCAGGTTCATCGGGGAAAAATCCGTTCATTGCGCCTTGCGCGCAATCGGGGATGCCGCCGCTTCCCCTCGTGTCCGATCGGAAACGGCGTACAGGTAAAACGAAACCATTTTAGGCTGAATCAGAGATTTTGCAACACTGATTTTCAATAGGCGAACCTTCCGCCGCGTAAAGAGCACAAGTCGGCACCCGTAGTCTCGTAGTCCCGCAACCCCTCAGTTTCGGGTTTACTGATCCCTGTTCCCATTTGCCTGCTTTTCCGCTGCCCGTTCCACTCATCGGAATCATCCGCAAATTCCAGCTCCCTTTGCTTCTCCGGCCCTGGCCTCTTCGGTCTTCGAGCCGCTGCCTTTCTGTTCCCTCGTTCACCCGGTCCCTTGTTCCCCGCTTTTGAAAGTGGTCAAAAGCAGACAGTTATCTGCATTCGCCGACTGCTATGCTTCTGGTTCGATCGTCCGCTTGAAACGCGGTACGGGGTCAACTCACGGTCCACCTTTCAACTCGAAACGAGTCCTCGAACTGAATCCGCAAGATGAATCAAGGAGAAGTCATGACCAAAATGAAAGCGCTTGCTTGCGCAACTTTCGCCATCGCGCTACTTAGCTTCGCGCCTGTGGCGCCGGCCCAAATCTCCATCGCCATCGGCGTGGAGCCGGTGTGCCCCTATGGGTACTTCGACTACGCCCCTTATAACTGCGCGCCCTACGGCTACTACGGCCCCGATTGGTTTAACGGCGGAGTGTTCATCGGCGCCGGCCGCTGGTTCCACGGACCGCACGAATTCTACGGCCATGTCGACAACCGGTACGATCCGCACCACGGGTACAGAGGACCATTGCCTGGCCGCGGAGAAGAGCAGTTCAACCACTTCCACGGCAATGAGGCGCGCGACGGGCGAGGCCACGTAGGCAACGCCGGTCATGACGCGGGCAATGAACACGCGCTCCCCGGATATCGCGGCGGCGGCGGTCACCGCTAGACGCTGTCCAATTCATGCAAAAAAACGAAACTGTGAAGCTCTGAAGGGACTGGCCGCAGCGCTCTGGTTGCGCGCGAGTTCGGGCGAGGCCACGGGTTGACAGGAGCTGCGCGTCTGTGACCCGGAGCGGCCAGGGGAAGTATGTCGCTGGTTCGGTGGGGGTTGGAGAGTGGGGTTGGGGCTTGACAGGATCTGGAGGTCAGGCCCGGATTGGTGTGAGGTTCGTGCTATCCCACATCTCAGAATCGAGATGTGGGGCACCCATGTTTTGTCCTGAATTGAGAGCGGTGAGTTGGAGTCTGAGCTATCCCACATCTCAGAATCGAGATGTGGGGCACCCATGGTTGTTCTGAGTTGAGTGCGGTGAGTTGGAGTCTGTACTATCCCACATCTCAAAGTCGAGATGTGGGGCACCCATGTTTTGTTCTGAATTGAGAGCGGTGAGTTGGGGCCTGTGCAATCTCACATCTCAGGGTCGAGGTGTGGGGCATCCGGCACCCGGCGGAGGCCCCCTAACTCGCCGGTTTACCCTCGTGATGGGGTGCCCAGTCTTCAGCACTGGAGGAATCTATGGCAAGAGAGATCATTCGAACACCGAACGCGCCGGCTCCGCCTCCGACTTACAGCCAGGCGGTGAGGGCAGCGGGTCTTGTGTTCGTGTCAGGGACGAGCCCGCACGATCCAGCGACGGGGAAGATTGTCGGGGAGACGATTCAAGAACAGACCAGACAGTGTTTGCAGAATGTGTCTGCCATCCTTGAAGCCGCAGGGACTTCGCTTGAACGGGTGGTGAGCGCCACGGTCATTCTTCTTGAGGAAACGGATTTTGCCGGAATGAATGAAGAGTGGGTGAAGTGGTTTCCGGCGAATCCACCTGCGCGGCAAGGCGCGAAGCTGCCAGTTCGAATCCCCGGCATGAAAGTGTCGATCGCGGTGATTGCCGAGGCGTGAGGGTGATTCCCCGGATCTCGGGATCGAGACCCATTCGACTGCGCTCAGGGCAGATTGTGGGGCGCGGCCTACCCCATTTTTCCTTACCTCATTACGCGCTCATGAATCCGAGATCTTTCGCCAGATCGGAAAGTGTCCGGCGCAGCATGCTGCTCTCGAATCAGGGTAGAATCAGAATCTCCCCCAGACGAAAGGACGACGTTCCCTATGCACGCGAGACATGGTTCCGAATTCCTGAAGTTCGCCGCCGTTGCGGCAGGCTTGATGGCCTGCGCATGGCTGGCCACCGCGCAACAATCAGCGCCTGCTGCGCCGACTTCGTTGCAGGCCTACACTGCGCCCGATCAGAGCGCGTCTGTCGGCGTCCCTGCAGGTTGGAAGGTGACCAAGGCTGCAAATGGCGTTATCCAAATGTCCGGTCCGAATGGCGAGGCGATCTCTCTCGGAAACGGGTTGTTCGTCAAGAACGGTACTTTCCAGCTGGGTCAAAAGGCGAACGGCCTTATCTCGATGACGATGCCCAACCAGGCCACGCTTCCTCAAAAGTACGCGATGGTCTGGCAACAGGCCGCCGCGGCCGCAGGCGATACGAGTGAGCGCGTCAACGTAACCTCAGCCACACCCATTGCGCTGGGCAGCGTCGCTCAGTGCGGCATCTTCCTGGGGAATCAGACGAACGCGAAAGGCCCATCGAATTTCGAATCGCGATTCTGTTCATTGCCGATGGACACGAACGGCATCTTCAAGCTTTTCTGGATGAATGCTACGATTCCGGCAGCTCTGGCTGCCCAGGAACGCGCCACAGCAGAGGCCGTGCTCGCCAGTTACAAGCCATCCGCAGCTTCGCTCAAGCTGATTCTGCAGCCCGCGACACCACCTCTTCCGCCGATGGGCATGGGCGCAGCCGCCGGCGGCGCAGGAATGTCGAGCGCAATGTACGCGGAACAAATGGCTGACCAGAGCAGCACATGCATGGACGAAGGGGTGATCCGCGAGGTGCCGGAGAATCAACTGCCCTCTTACTGCAGGTGAGGCCGTCTGCGCACGCTACAGAGTTGGACGGCGTTCAGCTCCAGCGCGCAAAAGCGCACCGGGGATCCCGCTCGCGAGAATCGGGCCTGAGCCGGGCCCCACGGATCGGGTTCTACGCGCTCATGAATCCGAGATACGGGCTGGAGCCGAAGTTGCCGAAGTTGGGGAAGACTTCGCGGATCTGGCTATCGGAGAGGCCGAACCACTGCGCGAGCGTTCCTGCATACTGCTCGACGGCGGTTGTTGGAATGAGGCGGCCTTCGCCGACGTCGTTGGCCTGGTCGGTGCCGACGATCGGATAGGTTCCGTACATGTTCTGGCCCTGCACCGCTCCGCCGACGACGAAGTGATGGCTTCCCCATCCGTGATCGGTGCCGTTGCTGTTCGAGGTGAGGGTGCGGCCAAAGTCGGAGATGGTGAAGGCGGTGACGTTGTTGCTGAGTCCCATGGTGACCATGAGGCTGTCGAAGTATTCGAAGGCTGCGCCGAGCTGCGTAAGAAGTTGCGCGTGCTGCACGGCTTGGTTGTTGTGGGTGTCAAAGCTGCCGAGCTGCACATAGAAGATTTGCCGCGATACGCCGAGCGAGGCGCGGCCGGAGATGATGCGCGCGACGGTCTGCAGGGATTGGGCCAGGGGATTGTCGGCGAGCTTGTTCGACATGGGATCCAGATATTGCGGCGGATTGGCGACGCCACCGACGCCGGCGGGCGCCATGGCTGTGGCCAGCGCGGCCTGGGCCTGGATGGAGCGCTGGATGACAATCTCGTACTCCTGCGCGAAAAGGTTGTTCTCCTCGTTGGAAAGGACAGCGCTGAGCGGGTTGGTAGTTGCAGGCGCGCCGAAGGGCGGATTGGTGAGCCCGTAGATGGGAATGGGCCCTGCCGGCGTGACGTTGAGCTGGAAAGAAGTTTGTCCGGCGAGGAACAGCGCGTTGCCGCAAGTGGAGATGCAGGTGAACATGGAGTTGGAGTTCATGTTCATGGCTTCAATGGCGTCGGCGACGGCCCCACCCCAGCCGACGCGCTCGCCGCTGCCGAGGTTGGACGCGATAGCCTGCCATGCGGCGGTTTGATCGAAGTGCGAGAACAGCGAATCGGGCAGCGGGACGGAGTTGTTGTCGACCTGCGTTTTGCTGGCGGGAACGACAAGTGTGCCGGTGTTGGCGATGATGGCGGCGCGGCCGGCGTTGAAGACGTTCTGCACGCCGGTGAGAGCGGGATTGAGCGCGAAGGTGCGGCCGGGTTGCGGCGTATTGAGCGTGATGGGCAGCAGCTCGCTCAATGGATAGGCAAGGCCGGGCGCGCCGGAGCGGGCGGCGGTGAATGCAGCATAGGAGTCGGGGTCAGTGGCGATGACGGTGCCGTGGCCGTCGTTGCCGCCCTGCAGGTAGACGCAGACCAGCGCGCGATAGTCGGAGGTGCTGGTTCCCTGCGCCATGGCGGCAAGCGAGTTGAGCTCAAGGAAGAATGGGCTCACGTAGAAGCCGGCCATGGACGCCATGGAGGCCGTACGAAGAAACTGCCGGCGAGAATGGTTGCATTTGCACTTAGACATGGTCGAGCTCCTATTTATTGCTGCGCGGCGAAGTCGGGCGACGCCACAGTGAGATAGATTGCCGTTTGCACGCGGCTGAGCAGCGCGGCGTTGATCGCGTTTTGATCTCCGGTTGGTATGGGGATGGAGGAGATGACCGGGAGAATCTGGTTATAAAGCGTGCTGCTCATCTGGCCCGACATCAGCAGGAGATTAATTCGATCAAGAAGCTGGTCGGGCGTATTCGCGAGACTCATCTCCGTTGCATACGAGGAGAAGATATCGGCTCCGCCGGTTGTGGATGCTCCGACGGCATCCTGCAGATAGTTGATGAAGCCGACGACCGACGAGACGTTGGTCATCTGCACTTCAGGCGCAAGCAGGTTGGCCGTCGCAATCGCGCTGTTGGGCGGCGTGTAGAGCGGACTGAACCAATTGAAGACGGTGGGCGATCGCTGCCACATTTCGCCGAGGCCGTAGATGGGATCTTCGGTGGATCCGCTGTCCCAGGAGCCGGTGCGCGATTGTGCGGTGAAGGCGCGGGCCCACTCGGAGTAGCGCAGGAGCGACTCGCGCACCTTGCCGTATTGCGCGTTGCCGACGACGGTGGCTGAGTCGCGCGCCTCGGGATCCATGAGGACCGCGGTGATGACGGCCTGCATATTGCCGCGGACGCCGGTGCCATCGTTCTTGAAGACCTGGGCAACCCGGTTGATATACGACGGGCTGGGGTTGCTGGTGACCATGTGCTGAATAAGCTGCCTGGAGAAGAAGGCAGGCAGGTTGGGATGGTTGAAGATTGTATCGAGCGCGGTTTTGAGGTCGCCATCGGGGTCGGCGCTTGGAGACGCCGAAATGGTGACACCGAGGAAATCTTTTTCGACGGTCGAGTGATGGCTGGGGTAGCTGGCCATGGGCAACAGCTCTTCGCCGTAGCCGGGACCGACGTACTCGCAGCAGTTGGACCACGCGTCGTCACTGGTGTCGCCGGGGACGTTCCAACTGAAGCCGGTAAAGACGGCGGCGAGGCCCATGACATCGGTGTTCGAGTAGGTTGCGATCGGATTGCCGTTGCCGTCGAGCTTTTGCGAGCCATCGTCATTCAACTGCCACAGACCGATGGTGAAGAGCTGCATCACCTCGCGCGCATAATTCTCGTCGGGATCGGTAGTGGCGTTGCCCTTGTCGTTCTGCAGCATCGAGAGGAACTGGCCCATCATGGGATGGAGGGTCACGTCCTGCAGGAGCTGGCGGAAGTTGCCGAAGGCGTCGGAGCCAAGCATGTCGTAGTAGCTGGCTTCGCCGCGCGGCATGCTCTGGATGGCAGTAGTGTTGTCGCTTGAGATGACAAATATCTGCGAGAGCGCGTACTTGGTGCGCTGGCGCAACTGGTCGGGCGCAGTGAGCGACTGCTGCCAGAAGGTGCCTTCAACCAGGCCTTCGTCCTGGTTGTTCTGCACGAAGAGCGCTGCGTTGCATTTGACGTCGCTGGTGGCGCAGGGCGGGTTGTTGACGATGAGCGCCTGCTCGACGGCCGGCTCTGTCGGCGTGGGAGCCATGGCAAATTGCTGATCGAGATACCACTGAAAGCCGTTCAGCGAAACGTTGTGAATGTCGGCGTCGGTCGCGCCAAAAGTGGCCTGCTCGAGGAAGCGTGCGGCGTCGTTTGGGCTGACGATTGGAACCGGCGGAGTTCCGTTGACGGAGGCGATGAGATCGGAGGATGCAGCGGGTCCCGGCGCGGGATTGAGCACCTGCAGGTCGAGATTGCCGGGCTCCGAAAGATTGACGGTCGCGGTGAGTTGGGTTCCGCTGTTGAAGGTTGTCGGCACGGCCGATCCATCAACGAGCACCTGCGCGCCGGTGATGAACTTTGAACCGGTGAGCACAATGGTCGCCGGGCCGGGATTGAAGGTCATGGGAGTCGCTGCGGTGAGGATCGGGATCGGGTTCATCACCGAGATGTTCTGGGTGAGCGTGACCGTGGGATTGTCGAGGCTGGTGATCGTGAGTTGAACAACGTTGGTCGGAGTGGGAACGACGGGCGGGGCCGTATAGGTGATGGAGCCGTCGGCATTTGAAACGGCGGTGCCGACAATTCCGTTGCCGCCAGAGATGCCGTTGATCTGAAGCGAGACGGCGGGGTTGTCGGTTCCGTTGACCATGAGGCCGAAGTTGAGCTGGTTGGAGACGCGCACGTCTGTGCCGGAGTTTGCTTCAAGCTGGAAGATTACCTGGCCGGGACCGACCTTGAGAGTGAGAGGCGGCGCGCTCGCGGACCCGGGATTGGGATTGGTGACCGTAAGCGGATAGTTGCCGGGGGTGGGAGCGGCGATCTGCGCGACCAGTTGCGTTGCCGAAACGTAGGTGGTGGGGACCAGCGCGCCGTTCCAGCTGATTTGCGCCCCGTAAACAAATTGCGATCCATTCACGGTGACGGTTGTTGTGCCTTCAGAAAACCCGTTGGGCGTGACCGCGCTGAGTCCGGGAATCGGATTCCAGACCTGGACCGAAACTGAACCGGGAACCGCAGTGGGATATTGAGCTATGGAGCTGGTGATCTGGACCGCGTAAGGAGTGGGGACCACGGCAGGAGCCGTATAGACGCCCGCGCTGGAGACGGTGCCGACCTCGGCGTTGCCGCCAGGAATGCCGTTTACCGAAAAGACCATGGGCAGGCCGTCGGCAAGGTACCTGGAGGTGAGCTGCATGGTCTGATTCACACGCAGCGTAGCGGTGGGAGCGGAGATGGCAGCGATGGTGTTGAGATCGACCGCTACGGACCCGCCGCAGCCGGCGAGGCACGCGGTGAAAACAAGGGCGGTGAGGACGAGGAAAGTTGCCGAAAGAAACCGGGCCCTCGGCAGTGGATTGCGCACGCATACCACTCGCATACTAGCTCCTAGACACGGACATCCAAGGCAGAAAATTGCGCAGGAACAAAAGGGCAGTGGGGAAGCAATGCAGAGGATTCGATTCAAAGGGTATCGAAGATACCGGACTAATTCAATCCAAAATGCGGTCAACAATTACCTAGGTAATAGATTGGAGAGGCTTTGCCCTGCTGGTGGTGCAGGAATTTGGAGGGTGGAACGATCTGGATAGGGCGTTGACGAGCGGGGAAGGCTGGATCAGCGCGCTCTCTTGCGTTGTAGCCTCGATGTGACTACAATGGCCTGCAGGAGATTTTCCATGGCGACTGCCGATACTTACGTTCGTGCGCGAATTGACACGGACACAAAAGAACGCGCGGCGGATGCACTTGAGGCGATGGGGCTGTCGGTTTCGGACGCGATCCGGCTCTTGATGCTGCGTGTTGCTGATGAACGGCGGCTGCCGTTTGAAGTTCGGGTTCCGAATGCCAGGACGCGTAAGGCGGTTGCTGAGTTGGAGTCGGGCAAGGGCAAGAGGTTTAAGAGCGTCAAGGCGCTAATGCGCGACCTCCATGCGAACGATTGAGCGGTAATCGGCAGGCGCGTAAATATGGTAATCCTAAAACCACAGACGAATGACAGGGACGAGGTCCGCGAGCTGACCCAAGAGGAGTTCTCTCGCGCTGTTCCCTTCTCCGAGATGCCCGGCAGGCTCAAGGAGTTGCTACGCTCGTCCGAACGAACCGTTGTCCCCGACGTCGCACCGAAGAAAAAGAAGCGGACGGCGGCGTGAAGCTTGCGCTTTCCAGAACTTCAGAAACAGGCCCCCGATACACGCCGCTTTGGTTCGAGACGTTACGTTTCAGCATCCTCGGCAGCTGAGGCAACTTTGGCAAGTTTTAGGCTAAAGCCGCGATTGTACCGAAATCGCAGAAAAGATGAAAGGCCGTCAAGGTCGGGAAATAATGCATACCTATGGATCCCAAATCGTAATAGTCTCCGCGTCGCATTGAGCGATTTTTCACGATTGAGGCTGAGGATAAGAACTGTTGTCTCGTCATCGTTCCAGTCCTTGTTTGGCTTTCCGTGGACGGTGAACACACCGCTTTGGACTGCAATCCTTGATGTGGCGTGGGGAGGTAGGAATGAGAAATCTCCGTCAACATCGAGCGGGCTTGGAAACGTCTCAATGTTTACTTGCTCCGGGAGCCGTCTCGCATAAATCGCGGCTGAGTGCTCTGGCTCAGGCATCGATGAATGGTGCTTTCGATCGAGCACGGGTGGACAACGGCCCTCGAGCGCAAACCAAGCGGCCACGAGCGGATTGAAAGTCCAGTCTAATAGCCTTGTTGGAAGGCCGTGATGCTGAGCGATCGCGATGTCTTCCCACTGATCATGCGTTCTGCCGGCTCCAAACAGCGCTGAATATTGTCTGAATCGCTCGTAGAGGTCTTTTTCTCGCGACTTGGTGTAATGAAACCTGCATTCCAAGTCCCGGCCAATCTTGGGCCTCAGCTTATGTGATGCGTCAGTGACCCCACGAAAGATATATGAGCTGTCATCGAACGTGGATGACTGAATGTGCTCAAGAATCTCTTCCCAGTTACTTAACTCAATCGTTTTCATGATTTGTGACCCGTAGCACTCACCGGCTGGCGGCGATCATTTGCGTGGCGTGTTGCAGGCTGGTGTCGGTGACTTTGGCGCCGCTTAACATGCGGGCGACTTCGTGGGTGCGGGCGCGATCGTCGAGGACGCGGATTCGGGTCTGTGTGCGGCCGTCTTTCTCGCGCTTTTCTACGGCGAGATGCTGATCGGCGAAGGCGGCGATCTGCGGAAGGTGAGTGACGCAGAGAACCTGCTGCGCGCGGCCAAGGGCTTTGAGCTTCTGGCCGACGGCTTCGGCGGCGCGGCCGCCGATGCCGATGTCGATTTCATCGAAGACGAGCGTGCGCGGCGTGGTCTTCTTTTTTGTTTTGGAAGAGGTCTCCTCGACAGCGACTTTTAGGGCGAGAAGAACGCGGGAGAGTTCGCCGCCGGAGGCAATTTCGATGAGCGGCTTGAGGGGTTCGCCGGGATTGGTGGCGATGCGGTATTCGACTTCATCCCAGCCGGCGGCGGTCCAGGTGGGCTCCTGGTCGTTTGATGTGACGGCGACTTCGAAGCGGACTTTCATGGCCAGCGAGTTGATTTGCGCTTCGGCGAGTTTGGCGAGCTTGGCTGCGGCGGCCTGGCGCTCAGCCGTGAGCGCGGACGCGGATTTGCGGTAGGCTGCGGCTGCAGCGGCGAGTTCGGCGCGGAGGGCTTTCAATGCTTCGTCGCGGTTTTCAACTTCAGAGAGCTTGCGGGCAACGTCCTCGCCAAACGCGATCACATCGGCGACGGTCTTGCCGTATTTGCGCTTGAGGCGGTCGAGCAGCGCGAGGCGGTCTTCGATCTCGGCGAGGCGCTCGGGGCTGGCATTGATGCCTTCTGCGTAGTCGCGAAGGCCGGCGCCAATATCGGAAGTGACGGCGCGCGCTGCGGCAAGCTGCTGGGCCGACTCAGTGAATCGCGCGTCGTAGCGGGCGAGCTCCTCAACGTTGCGCAGGGCGGCGCGCAGAGAGGCTTCGGCGGAGGCGTCGCCTTCGTAGAGCTGCTCGAATGCGCCCATCGCGGCGGCATAGAGCTTCTCAGCATTTGCCAGGACGCGCTTCTCGGTTTCGAGAGCTTCGTCCTCAGCCACCTGGAGATTCGCAGACTCGATCTCTTTGCGCTGGTAAGTCCACAGATCGACCATGCGGAGGCGGTCCTGCTCGCCCTGAAGGAGATCATTGAGTTTGGCAGCGGCAGCGTGCCACCGCGCGTGCGCCTCGCCGACAGCGTCGGTTGAAATGCCGGCGAAACGATCGAGGAGGATGCGCTGCTGCGTGGGATCGAAGCTGGAAAGCGTTTCAGACTGCGCGTGGACGAGAGCGAGCTCAGGCGCGAGTTGCTTGAGAACGGCGACGGTGGCCGGTTGATTGTTGACGAAGACGCGTCCCTTGCCGTTGGAGAGGATCTCGCGGCGAAGAATGACTTCAGTGCCTTCCGCATCGATTCCGTTTTCTTCGAGGATCGCTTCGGCGCCGCGCGTGGACTCAAAGACGCAGGAGACCACAGCTTTATCGGCGCCGTGGCGGACGACGTCGACTGACGATTTGCCGCCCATCAGGAGGGCGAGCGCGTCGACGAGGATGGATTTGCCGGCTCCGGTTTCTCCGGTGAGGAGATTGAGTCCGGGACCGAAGGAGGCGATGGCGTGATCGATGACGGCGTAGTTTTCAGCGCGGAGTTCGACGAGCATATTTTTCTGGTTCTATCACGATGTTTCAGTGGGAGACCGACTCTGGCCTCCCACCCTAAACGCTGCACGTTCCGCGCACCGTTCAGGATGGGGCACCCAAACCGGGCGCGGGAACAAAAACGCGCCTGGTATAGGGCACCCGGATGGCAAGTTGCATCCAAGAAATTTGGACACCCAACCCGAGCGCAGCATAGCACGAAAGGCGGGAGCGGGCCGGCCTAAGTGGTTTAGAGATGGGCCGATGAGGCACCCAGAGGGTCACTTGGGCAGGCGAACCGCGTCTGATACCGTGAAAGATGAGGTGATTGGCGATTTTTACCGCAGCTTTGGCACTTTTTTTGCAGGCTGACAGCGGCGCCGGCCCCGGCGCGACGCCGGGTTTTCAAGGATTTGGCGCGTTGGCCGACATGATGGGCAATATTGGGGCGATTGCCATCTTTGTCCTGCTGGTTTTGCTGATTGCGAGCCTGTACTCGTGGACATTGATTCTGGGCAAGGCGTCAACATTCAGCAAGGCCACGAAACAGAGCCGGCGTTTTATCCGCACCTTCCGCAAGGCGACAAGGCTGCAGGAGATTGCGGCGGTTGCTGGCGACTACAGCGCGAGCCCGCTGGCGCAGGTGTTTGAAGACGTGTACGAAACCTACAAGCGGACGACGGGTGGGTCGGGCCCGCCACGAAGCCTGGCTCCGCTGGAACGCTCAGCGCAAACCGCGGCGAGCGAAGCGATGACTTCGCTGGAGCGCCGGCTGACTTGGCTGGCGACTATTGCCCAGACGGCGCCGTTTGTAGGGCTATTCGGCACCGTGATGGGCGTGGTGGACGCGTTCCACGGGCTGGGTTCAGCTGGCTCTGCGACGCTGCGCGCCGTTGCGCCCGGCATCAGCGAAGCGCTGATCACGACTGCAGCGGGTTTGTTTGTGGCTGTGCCCGCGGTGGTGGCTTATAACCAATTCACTGCGCGGATCAGGGTGTTTGCGTCGGCCACCGATGATTTTTGCCGCGAGCTGCTGAACTCGCTGGAACAGATGCCGGATCGGACGGCGCCCCCGGCGGGACCGCGAGGGTAGACCGGCTGGGTCTGTGGCTGAACTGAGTCTCGCCCCCACCCAAGCAAAGCTTGGATGGGACACCCGATTGCAAGGAGAGGTTGAAGATTGGCATTTACGGCAAGTAGCGGACAGACACGGACCTCGCTGGCGGACATTAACATCACTCCGCTGGTTGACGTGGTGCTGGTGTTGCTGGTGATCTTCATGATCACAGAGCCCGTGCTGCAGTCGGGAATTGAAGTGAACGTGCCCAAGACGCGCACGGTGAAACAGATTACCGAGCAGCGCATGGTGGTGACGATCGACCGCGACGACAACATTTTTCTAAACGATCAACCGGTGAACATTCACGAACTGCCGGATAAGCTGCACCAGCCCGGAGTGGATTCGGCGCACCAAGCCATCTACCTGCGGAGCGACGAGCGGGTTTCGTTCGGAAACTTCGCCACCGTGATGGATGCGGTGAAGCAATCGGGGATTACAAATGTGTCGATTGTGACGCAACCGCTGGATACGACCAAGGCGGCGAGCGGGAAATGAGTGGGGCAGTGGAGTTGAAGTGCGTTCCCACCCAATTCGCTCGGGCGAGCGCACGAATTGGATGGGGCGCCCAGATAACAGGTGAACTGGCGGGGTCTTTTGGTAAACCGAATCCCGCCCCCACCCAAGCAAAGCTTGGATGGGGCACCCCAAGTTGGAGTCGGGCAGCTTTGATTGATGAACGATGAGCAGCGTGATTGAAGGCGGCGAGCAGCTTGAAAGGGAATTCGGTGGCGAGCGGATCGCGGGTCCGGCCGCCGGTTCAGTTGGTCTGCATCTGGCGATGGCGGGGCTGTTGCTTTCGTACGCGTGGCTCATGGGTCTGATGCACCACAATATGTGGGGCAGCCAGGGCGCAGGCGGAGCGATCCAGGTGAACCTGACAACGGCGCTTCCCTTGCCTGCCCAAGAGGTGAACCAGAACGTGCTGGCTACGGAGACGCCGAGCCACGCGCCGGCTCCGCCGAGCCCGAAGGAACAGCAGCACATCGACGAGAAAGCGATACCGATTCTCGGGAAGCAAACCAAGCCCGAAAAACAGACGGTGCAAAAGACGCAGCCACACCAGCCGCAGCCACGACAGGATGTGGCGCAGTCGGGGGAACAGAGCGGCTCGCAGATTGCACACCAGATGGCGCCGGGGGCGGTTGGGCAGACGACGGTCGGAGACAACAATTTCGCCAGCTTGTATCCGTGGTACGTCGACCAGATCAATCGCACGATGCGGCAGAACTGGAACAGTCAACAAGTGGATTCAAAAACGCCGAAGGGCTCGCGGATTTACATGGTTTTCACGATTCACCGAGACGGGTCGATGAGCGGACTGCAACTGGATCGCTCAAGCGGAAGCCCCACGCTGGACAGATCGTGCATGCTGGCCGCACAGCGGGTGAACAGCTTCGGTAATCTGCCGGCTGCTTATAATCAAAGTACGTTGAAGGTTTCGTACTACTGTGAGTATTGAGGGCTGTGGTTGAACTGAGTCCCGCCCCCACCCAAGGAAAGCCTGGATGGGGCACCCATAGCGGAGGTTAAAGAAAAAGCACAACTTGCGGAATGCGCGCAACTGGGCGCACGTCCTCGGGGTAAGAACCGGCATCTAACGGATTGTCGTATTAAGCGTCATGCAAAAGGGCGCGTCGGGGAGCGTGCACAGCAACACCGGTCAACTTAAAAGGAAGGAATGCACATCGCATGAAGGCAAGTCTCAGGGTATTCCCCTTGTTTTTGCTTTCCTTGGCGTATCTTTCAACGCCGCAGCTACGAGCTCAGGACTGGCTCTACACCGGAACCAACATGCCCTCGGGGAAGATTCGCCTTGCTGCGGCGGATTTCAAGCCTGTGGGCGGCGATCCGCAGCTTTCACCTCTCAAAGCGGTCTTCGACTCGACACTCTTTAACGATCTGAGCAATGCCGGCATTTTTGACATGGTGTCAAAGAGTCTGGCGCCGCAGGCGATGCCGGGCTCGCCGCAGGAGATGGTGCTGAGCCAATGGACGGCAGCTCCCGCGAACGCCGCGATGGTCGCGTTTGGCGCAATCTCGGCAACCAACGGCCGACTTGTGGTGTACGGCTGGCTCTTTGATGCGACCACGTCGGCGAATCCGCAGGTGCTGGCGCAGCAATATAACGAAGCCGCCAGCGAAGACATGGCGCGGACGATCGCGCACCGCTTTGCGGATGCGATTATCAGCCGGCTGGGCGGCGGCATCGACGGCATCTGTGAGACCAAGATTTATTTTGTGAGCAATCGCACTGGGTCAAAAGAGATCTGGGTGATGGACTATGACGGCGCCAATCAGCACGCGGTGACGCATCTGGGCACCATCTCGTTGTCGCCGCGCATTTCTCCCGACAACTCGCGCATTGCGTTTTCGTCTTTGGGATCTCATGGATGGGCGATCCGCATGTTTTCGCTGGACCTGGGCAGGACGGTGAGTTTTCCGACGGGTGGGACCGGAGACACCAACCTGTCGCCTGCATGGTCGCCAGATGGATCGAAAGTTGCGTTTTCTTCTGACCGCTCGGGGCATC
Organism: uncultured Acidobacteriaceae bacterium; assembly: GCA_963834565.1. Taxonomy (GTDB): domain Bacteria; phylum Acidobacteriota; class Terriglobia; order Terriglobales; family Acidobacteriaceae; genus Telmatobacter. Next base: position 1,079,306 of record CAWICF010000002.1, read on the forward strand.
CGGAGATCTGGGTAGCGGATGCAAGCGGCGGCAGCGCGCACCGCATCACGTCGTACAGCAGAGACGTGTCGCCGGTTTGGAATCCGCGCACAGGAACACAGCTTGCCTGGGTGAGCGGACGAACGGGCGAGCCGCAGATCTACATCATGGATCAGGACGGCGCCAACGTGCAGCCCATGACAGACGGCGGCTATGCGATCTCGCCTTCCTGGTCGCCGAATGGCGCCATGCTGAGTTTCAGCTGGAACCGAAAATACGGCCCCGGCGATCCCGGCGGGCAGGACATTTATGTGATGGATATCGCCAGCAAGAAATGGCTGCAGGCGACTCACGAGGCCGGCAACAACGACTTCCCTTCCTGGTCACCGGATGGGCGGCACATCGTTTTTCAGAGGCAGATCGGGCACAGGGTGCAGTTGTGGGAGATGCTTGCCGATGGCACGCAGCAGCACCAACTGACCTATGTAGGCGACAATTCGATGCCGAACTGGAGCTGGAAGTGAAGTTCGTTACGTTAGTGAAGGAGAACAAACTGGAGCCCGTGAAGAAGCTGTGTTCCGCCCCCATCCAAGCAAAGCTTGGATCCACCCCACAGACAAAGACGTGTCTGTGGGGGCCCCGGAGATGGGGCACCCGGCGAGATGTGGGGCAGCCGGAGCATAACTGGGTAACCGGTTTTTGGATGCAATGAACTATCATTTTATGGGGCCAAAGATCGTAGGACGGCGATTGGGGTGACAAGAAGTCCCGCTCGCCCGTAAGACAGACTTTCACAGCTTTTTGGAAGGAGAATCCCCTTGAAACCACTGATTCTGCGGCAGCGCTTCGTAATTCTCAGCCTCCTGCTGGTTGGCCTGGCCGCTCTCCCCGGATGCAACAAGAAAAAGGCCGCGCCGCCTCCAGAGGAGTCGGCACCGAGTGCTCCGATTGTGCCGCCGACGGCACAACTGACCGCGAACCCGACCGTGATTTCGGCGGGAGATGCGGTGCAGCTGTCATGGCACACCACCAACGCGACACAGATTGCGATCGACGGCCTCGGCGATGTGCCATCGGTGGGCGTAAAGACTGTGACGCCTTCCGAATCGACCACCTATCACCTAGTGGCGCGCGGAGATGGCGGAACAGCGGATGCTTCAGCCCGCGTGACGGTGAATGGGCCTCCGTCTGTCAGTGTGCCCAGCTCGACAATGAGCGAAGCGGACGAGTTCAAGGCGCGCGTACAGGATGTCTTCTTCGACTACGACACTTATGACATTCGCCCGGATGCGCAGGCGACGCTGTCGAAGGATGCCGATTTCCTGGTGTCGCACCCGAATATCAAGATCGTGATTGGCGGCTACTGCGACGAACGTGGATCGGACGAGTACAACCTTGCGCTGGGTCAGAACCGTGCCCAGGCAACGAAGTCAGCGCTTGTGACAGCGGGCGTGGCGGAGAGCCGGATCCGCATCATCAGCTACGGTAAAGAGAAGCCATTCTGCACGGAGTCGACTGAAGAGTGCTGGCAGTTGAACCGGAGAGCCGGATTCTCGATCGACCAATAAAGCAAGTGTCAGGTTGCAGGTACCAGGTTGAGGAGTGAGGAAGGTTTTGTCATGTTGAAATCACGCACAATGCGCAATCGTCTGCTGGGAGCAGCGGTCTTGTGCCTTTTGTTTCTCCCCGCCCCGAAGCGCGCGCACGCCGTGTCAAAAGAGATCGTCGAACTGCAAACGCAAGTCCAGCAGCTGATGGACATGGTGCAGCGTCTGCAGTCCACGATGGACTCGCGCTTCGGCGTGATGCAGCACCTTGCCGAACAAACAGCCGATGCGGCCAACCAGGTGACATCTACCGTGAATGCCATTCAGCAAAAGCTGAATGCGCAGAGCGATGCACTGAGTGGAAAGGTGGATGCTGTTTCGGGGCAAGTGCAGTCACTGAATGACTCGGTGGACGAGTTGAAGTCGCGCGTTGCCAAACTCGACAAGTCGTTGCAGGACATGCAGCAGCAACTGCAGGCAATGCAGGCGCAGCAGACGCAGGCGGCGCAGCCGGCGGCGGGAGCACCCGGAGCGGGCGACCAGCCGGCGCAAAACGTAGCCAGCAATGGGCCGGGCGCACCGGCGCCGAATGCTCCCTCGACTCAGCAGGCTCCGCCGTTGCAGGAGACGCTGCAATCTGGCGAGCGCGATTTTGACGCGGGGCACCTCGACGTCGCTGCGGGCGAGTTTCAGGACGTGGTGCATTATTATCCGCTGGATGATGCCGCGGGAACGGCACAGTTCTACCTGGGAGAGATCGCGTACCAGAAGCAGGATTATGCGCACGCGATCGATGCGTATAACGCAGTGCTGGAGGGTTTCAGCGGCAATGCGAAGGCTCCGGCCGCGCAGTTGCACAAGGGGCTGGCGCTGCTGGCGCAGGATAAAAAGGATGCAGGAATTCACGAGCTGCGTTTGCTGATTCAACGTCACCCGCAGACGCCGGAAGCGGCGCGCGCGCGCAGCAAGCTGAATGGCATGGGCGTGCGGATCAACGTGACGAAGTAGGAGAAAAGCAGCCTTTACTGTTGGCTTCTTCGTGCAGCAAGACGATTTGCGCGGGTCTGGAGACCCGCGCGACAGCCGGACTGGAGTCCGGCGCTACAAAGCGAAGATGAGGGGCTCGGGGTCCCACCCAATTCGTTCGCTGACGCGAAAGAATTGGATGGGGCACGGTACAGCAAGCTGAATGGCATGAGCGTGCGGATCAACGTGACGAAGTAGAGAGTCGCCACGCAGCTGAGAAGAGCCCCGCGGGATGCGGGGCTTTTCTGTTGGCAGAGAAGGTTCGCCGGCAAACGAATGTGTGATTCGTGCCGGGGCGACCCGCTGCTATCATCGCTCAGACGATTCTGCCGTGAGCCTGAATTCAATCCATTCCATCTGCCGGAGCTGCCGATGAAAGAAGCTCTTGCGCGCAAGCTTGCTGCGGCAGGCATTGCCATTGTGGGCGTCTTGCTTGTGGTGGGGATCGTGGTCTTCGGTCTCGATCGCAACGCAGCAACCAGCAAGGACTTTCTGCAGTATTGGAGCGCCGAGCAACTGCTGGCCCACGGGGCCAATCCCTATGATCTGTCGGCCACGCTTCAACTGGAACGCTCGGTAGGCTTTAAACAGTATCCGCCGCTGATTACGCTGAGTCCTCCCGTTGCTTTCTTCTTTGCGCTGCCGCTGGGCTGGATGAATGCGAGCAGCGGCCTCATCGGCTGGATGCTGTTGATGTTTGCCTGCATGCTGGCTTCGGTGTGGATTGTCTGGCTGATGCAGGGCCGGCCGGAGAGCCGGTACCATCTGATCGGAATTTTCTTTCCGCCTGTGCTGCGCTGCATCATGGCGGGTCAGCTCGGCGTCTTCTTCATGCTCGAATTCGCGCTTTTTCTTTACCTGCAGAAGTCACGGCCGTTCTGGGCGGGAGCCGCGCTGGTGTTCTGCTCGGTGAAGCCGCATTTGTTTCTGCCGTGTTTTCTCGTGCTGCTGCTGTGGTCGATCGCAAAGCGGCAGTTTCGGATTCTTGGGGGATTTCTTGCTGCCCTCGCGGTGAGTTGCGCGCTCACGCTTTCGCTGGACCGGCAGATCTGGTCACAGTACGAACAGATGATGCACACCAGTGGAATCATGAACGACTTTCTGCCAACTGTCGGTGTGTGGTTCCGGTTCCTCGTCGATCGGAACGCAAAGTGGATCGAGTTTATTCCGGAAGCCGCGGGATGCGTCTGGGCGGCGTGGTACTTCTGGACGCGGCGAGAGCGCTGGGAGTGGATGGACCAGGGACTGCTCGTGATGGTGGTGTCAGTGGCGTGCTCGCCCTACTCCTGGTATACGGACCAGGCTGTGCTCTTCCCCGCTGTCGTGGTGGGATTGAGCGAAAGCGAAAAGTCGATCCGGTCGCTGGTTCTTTTCGCGCTGATCGCCGGCATCGGGCTCTACGCGATGATCGCCGATATCAAGCTGACGTCGAGCTTCTTTGTTTGGACGGCGCCCGCGTGGCTGCTGTGGTATGTGTACGCGAGGCGGGAGAGGCGGTTGTCAGCTATCAGCTCTTAGCTTTCAGCTTTCAGCTTTTTCGTGGGGGGTAAGCTGGCGTGCGATCCCACCCAATTCGCTCGCTCAGCGAACGAATTGGATGGGGCACGGTACAGCAATCTGTACGGCATGGGCATGAAGATCAACGTGACGAAGTAGAGGAAAAACAGCTTTCAGCTCATAGCTTCTTCGTACGACCGGACGATTTGCGCGGGACTGGAGTCCGGCGCTATGATGCGAGTCTTAGCTTTGGGTTGGGGTTGTGGTGGGAGTGGAAGCCGCGGCGGCCATCACGCTCTTGTGGTGGCGAACATCGGCACCCTGCACCCAGAAGATCACGTCCTCGGCGATGTTGGTGGCGTGGTCGCCGACGCGCTCGAGGCTGCGGCAGATCATGAGGGCGTTCAGCGCCTGCGGCGCGATGTGCGGCTGCTCCTCCATCACCTTGGTGAGCGCCTTGAAGGCGGAGCGATTCATCTGGTCGACGGCATCGTCCATGGTGAGCACACCGCGCGCCAACTCGGCATCGCCCTCGATAAAGGACTGAAGACTTTTGCGGACCATGTCGGCGGACATGGAGGCCATGCGGGGAATGTCGACAGGAAGATCGACCACTGCCATGCGATCCATCAAGCGCACGCGGTCACTGATGCTCTTGGCCGCATCGCCGACGCGCTCGAGATCGGCATTGATTTTAATCACGCTGAGAATGAAGCGGAGATCGATGGCCATGGGCTGCTCCATGGCGAGCAGGTCCAGGGCGGCCTGATCGATGTCGCGCTCCATGCGATTAATGGCAATTTCGCTTCGGCTGACAAGGTCACAAATGGAGAGATCGCGCACGCGATAGGCTTCGATGGCGCGCTGGATGGCCTGCTCGGCGAGGCCAGCCATCACCAGGAGATTTTCCTTCAAGTCTTCCAGACTCTGTTGAAAGCGAATTCGTGTCATCCGAACCTGCCCGTGATGTAATCCTCCGTTCGCTTGTCAGAAGGATTGGTAAAGATTTTGTGTGTTGAATCGAATTCGACGAGGCGGCCATTGAGGAAGAATCCGGTTTTCTCTGCCACGCGGGCTGCCTGCTGCATATTATGCGTCACAATGACGATGGTGTACTGCGACTTTAGTTGGAAAATGAGGTCTTCGATCTTGGAGGTGGATACAGGATCGAGAGCGGATGCCGGCTCGTCCATGAGGAGCACTTCGGGATCGACAGCGAGAGCGCGTGCGATGCAAAGGCGCTGCTGCTGGCCGCCGGAAAGGCTGGCGCCGGATTTCTTTTTCAGATCGTCCTTGACTTCGTCCCAGAGCGCGGAGTTCTTGAGCGACTTTTCGACGACCTCATCGAGGGCGCGCCGGTTGGAGTAGCCATTGAGTTTGAGACCGGCTGCGACGTTGTCGTAGATCGACATGGTCGGGAACGGATTGGGGCGCTGGAAGACCATGCCGACGCGGCGGCGAATTTCGACAGGCGTCGTGCCCTCGTAGATGTCGATATCGCCGATGCGCACCGCACCGGTGACGCGCGCGATGGGATTGGTTTCGTGCATGCGATTGAGACAGCGCACGAAAGTACTTTTGCCGCAGCCTGAAGGGCCAATCAGCGCGGTGGCGTGATTGGCAGGAATGTTCAGGGTTATGTCCTGCAGCGTGTGATTCGTCCCGTACCACGCATTCAGGTTGGTTACCTCGATGGCGACGCCCACTTAGCTTGCCCCTTTCAAAACGCCGCGGCTGGTTACGTAGCGAACCAATGAAACTGCGACCACGATGAGCACAATCAATACGAGAGCTCCCGCCCATGCGAGACGATGCCAGTCGTCGTAGGGAGACTGAGCGTAGATATAAATCTGCAAAGGCAGAGCGGCGATGGGCTCGTTGAGGCTGGTGCTCCAGAAATCGTTCCCGAGAGCGGTAAAGATGAGGGGCGCCGTTTCTCCTGCAACGCGCGCAAAAGCGAGCATGCAGCCGGTGATGATTCCCGGCGATGCGGTCTTGAGGGTGATGGATAGGACCGATCGCCAGTTGGGAACGCCCAGGCCCAGCGCGGCTTCGCGAACGGCATGAGGCACCATGAGGAGCATCTCTTCGGCGGTGCGGCAGATGGTGGGAATCATCATGATGCCCAACGCAACGCCGCCGGCGAGCGCGGAAAAGTGCCCTTGCGGCACGACGATGAGCGCGTATGCGGCAAGGCCCATCACGATGGATGGGACGCCATTGAGGACGTCGGCGGTGAACCGAATGGCGTTTGCGAGCTTGGTGCCGCGGCCGAATTCGGCGAGATAGATGCCGCCACCGATTCCGACGGGAACGCCGATGATGCTGGCGATGCCGAGCAACGTTGCGGAGCCGACAATGGCATTCGCCATGCCGCCGCCTTCTTCGCCGACGGGTTTGGGGATCTGCGTGAAGAAGGCGAGATTGACGGAGCGAGCGCCCTTGATGAGGAGATAGACGAAGATGGCGACGAGCGGCAGAATGACGAGGATGGTGGAAAGAATAGCGAGGCCGGTGGCTGAGTAGTCGGCCAGGCTGCGAATCCGGGTTCGCAATTGGTGTTCGTTCCGCACTTCTATCTGCCGTCCCTTTCCTCAGTTCACAGTTCGTTGCTCACATTTCTCAGTGGGTGTTGGCGGGAGCGCCACGAGTAACTGCCCAGACCAGCAGCCGGGCCGCGGCATTCACCAGGATGGTGACGATAAAGAGCGCCAGGCCAATCTCGATCAGCGCGCTCAGATGCATTGGGCTCACGGCTTCAGTGAATTCATTGGCGATGACTGAAGCCATGGAACTGCCGTTGGACAAGAGCGATTTGTGGATCTCGGGGCTGTTGCCGATGACCATGGTGACGGCCATGGTTTCGCCAAGCGCGCGGCCAAGACCGAGGATGATGGCGCCAACGATGCCAATGCGGGCGTTGCGCAGCACACCCATGCGGATCATCTCCCAACGTGTTGCCCCTAGCGCCAGGACAGCCTCGCGCTGCGAATGCGGCACTGCCGACATGACCTCGCGGGTAAGCGAAGAGATGATGGGCAAAATCATAATCGCCAGAATGACCGAGGCCGAAACGAAACCCAGACCGGTGGGGTTGTTGTCGGTAAAGAGTCCCGTCCAGCCAAAGGCCGAAACGAGCACAGGATTGACGTGTTCGCGGAGCAGCGGTACGAGGATGAACACCGCCCAGAGACCGTAGACGATGCTGGGAATGGCGGCCAGGAGTTCCGTTAAGAAAGCAAGAGGACCGCGCAGGAACCCCGGGCACATTTCCGTGAGAAAAACGGCGACGCCGACGGAGAGCGGCACGGCGAGCACAAGGGAGAGCAACGACGACACCAATGTGCCATAGACGAAAGGCAATGCACTGAAATACCCGTTGACAGGGTCCCAGTAAGATGGCAGGCCAGTCGCCGGGTCAAAGTAAGTCTTGTAGAAAAAGGACAGCCCGAATTGATGCAAGGTGAGCTGCGAGCGCTGAACCAACTCGAAGACAATGAGCAGAACAATGCCGAAGATGCTGAGGGCGCAAAGCACCATGAGGATTTGAAATGCGCGGTCAGCAAATGCGGAGTTGCCGCGATTGAGGAGAAAAAGGCGGATGGCTGAGGGTTGTGATGCCGCGACTCCCGCCGGCCCCTGGTCGAGGGTCTCAGACGGCTTCGATTGGGGCTGAGTTTGGGCGATGCGAATCTCAGGCACAGTGGCGTCCACACGGAACAGGCTACCGGGCAATTATGAATGCGAGGTTACAAGGTTGCAAAATCAAGCGCATACGACGAGAAAATGTGGAGATTTCCGCTTCGTCGAGGCAAGGAGTCTGGGGAGATTCCCGGCCCGACGGGCTGCGGAGCGGTGGATTTCGTTCGAGGCCTGCGGAAAAGCGGATCGAAACCTCACGAGCATGCGCATGTCGATAAGAAAATCGATTCACTTGCCTATGAACGAGGTAGCCCGTCCAGTGGCTGACGTGTTACAACTCCAACATGCCGAAAGGAACGGTTGCCACGCCTCCGGGGCATGTGAACTTAAGGATGCTGGCCGAACATCTGGGGCTCTCCCAGACAACGGTTTCCCTTGTCTTGAATCACTCACCCTCGGCGAAGTCGATTCCGCAGGAGACGCGGAACCGGGTAATCGAAGCTGCAAACCGGCTGAATTACCGTCCGAATTACTTTGCCCGATCGCTCAGGCAGAGCCGGTCAATGAGCGTGGGCGTTCTGGCTCCTGACCTGAGCGAAGGCTACTTTACCCGCGTGATGAGCGGCGTGGTGGAAGAGCTGACCGCGGCGCATTACTTCTACTTCACCGCCTGCCACGACTGGAAGAAAGAACTGATTGAAAAGTACCCGCGCATGCTGGTGGAGCGCGCGGTGGATGGATTCCTGCTGCTGAATACCACGGCGGACGAATTCGCGGTTCCTGTGCCGGTTGTCGCGATCTCGGCGCATATCAATGCCGACAACGTGACCAACATCGTTCTCGACCACGAACAGGCCGTGAGGCAAGCGCTGGAGCACTTGCACTCGCTTGGCCACAGACGAATTGCCTTCATGCGCGGCCCGAGGGCGATCCCCGATTCGGAGTTTCGCTGGGAGGCTTGCCAGATTGTTGCGAAAGAACTCGATTTGAAACTCGACCCCGCACTGGTGATCCGCATCGACGCTGCAGCCTGGTCAATGAAGGAGGGTCAGCATCCGATGGCGCCCGAGATCGGCTACAAGCCGATGCGAGCTCTGCTGGAGAAGACGCGCGATTTCACCGCCGTCTTTTGCTTCAACGATATCGCCGCGATCGGTGCTTCGCGCGCGCTGAAAGACGCGGGACTCGGCGTGCCGAGCGATGTTTCTGTCGTCGGGTTCGACGATATTCTTTCCGCCGCTTATACCACGCCGTCGATTACCACCGTGAGGCAGCCGCTGGAGGAGATGGGGCGGCGCGGTGCAAAGGTGTTGCTGGAGCGGATTGCGGACCGCGAGAAGAAGTTTGCGAGAGAGATTGTGATGAGCACGGAGCTGGTGGTGCGCGAGTCGACGGGACGGGTTAAGAGCAGGAACTAGGGACGCAGGGACCAGGGGCCGCGGGTTCACTACTGGCTAAGGACAGCGAGCCGATAAGCGACCACTCACGAATGCGCTCAAGAGCAGGCAGACTCGAGCCAGCGGCTGATGTAGACCTGTGCGTGCGCTTCGCCGCAATAATGCCGCGCGCCCGGCTCATCGGCGTATTCCTTGGTCCATTTATAGACAGTCAGGCTGGAGCTGTTGCAATTGATGACCAGCCAGCGCATCGGGTTCTGGCTTTCCTCGCCACAGATCTCACATCGATAGATAGTGCCGATCATTTTGCGACCTCGGGGGACAGGGGTTACGGAACCGCGGGGCTTCGGGCTACGGGACGGCATCGGTTGGTTCGGCCGTCCAAGCCATTTTACTCGAGCATCTGGAGGTCGAGGGGCTCGACAAGCATGCAGTCCATGGCGCGGATGGGGGCGAGGGCGCGCTGCAGGGCAGAGCTCTTGCAGGGCTCGACAGTGACCACAAACGGAAGCGCATCGGCTGGGTAGCCGGGCTTTTGCACGATGGCGCGAATATTGATCTGCTCGTTGGCAAGGGCGGTCGTGATGGCCGCGACGATTCCGGGGCGATCTTTTACCAGAAAACGGATATAGTGCGGAACTTCGAACTCCGCGCCGATGCGCGCAGGAGCTGAAGGAATCTCAACGCGGCGCGAACCGTGGGCGAGAGCAAGAAGATCGCTGACGACGGCAACCGCAGTTGGATGGCCGCCTGCGCCGTGGCCCGAGAAGACGACATCTCCACCGTAATGGCCGCTGGCGATGACCATATTTTCTGTTCCCTGCGACCAGGCGAGCGGTGAGCGCTGTGCAACGAGCATGGGTCCGACGGTGGCCGCGATGGTGCCGCTGGCTTGCTCGGCGCGAGAAACCTGGCGGATGGTGCAACCGAGGTCGCGAGCGTAGCTGAAGTCGACAGGAGTGATCGTTGTGATGGGCCGGGGAACGATTTCTTCGGGATCGACCTGCACGCGCAGCGCGAGGCGCATGAGAATCGCGAGCTTGGCACGGGCGTCAAAGCCGCCGACATCTTCAGTCGGGTCGGCTTCTGCGTAGCCCTTTGTTTGCGCCTCGGCAAGAACGGTTGCGTACTCCGCGCCTTCTTCCATTTTGCTGAGAATGAAATTGCAGGTTCCGTTGAGAATGCCTTCGATGCGTTCGATGTGGTCACCGGCGAGGCCCTGCTCGAGGCCGGGAATGACGGGAATTCCGCCGGCGACGGCGGCGCCGTATTTGAGATGGCCGCCCCTTGCCGCTGCAATGCGTTCGAGATCGATGCCGTGAAAGGCAATGAGTTTCTTGTTGGCGGTTACAACGCTTTTCCCCGCCTCGAGCGCGCGCCGGACCCAGACACCGGCCGGATCCAGTCCGCCAGCGAGTTCCACGATGACATCGACGTCGGAAGCAATCACAGCATCCGCGTCCTCGCTCCACACCACATCGGCGGGCGCCCAATCGACACGCTTGCGGGCTACGCGGCGATTGAAGACGTGCGTGAGCTTGAGCTCTTTGGGTTTCGATTCGACGAGAATGCGCGCAACGGAGCTGCCGACGGTGCCAAAACCGAAGATGGCAATGCGCAGGGGGTGCGTCGCGGAGAGCTTTCGCGCGTGGGCGGCGGAGGGGAGGGGCGATGCAGTACCGGGCATTCGAGGCACCTTACTTTCGAATGATTTGCGTCAATTTTTCTGCGCGAACGCGGAGCGAACACGCGACAAGACGATGATACCGGACCGGAGGTTACGAGATGTGGCCATGAGATAAATCGTGTACCATGAGTGGCAGATGCGTCGCGGCTTCTCCATTGTCCTGATGCTGGTGTTCGGGTTTATGCCCTTGTCGCCGTTGATCAACGGCAGCGAGGATGTGAATCTGCCTGCCTGCTGCAGGCGGAATGGGACGCACCACTGTTCCATGAGCATGGCCGCGATGCGGGCGATGGTGGCGCATGAGACTGCGCCGACGTTTGCCGCCCCGCTCACGTGTCCTTATTACCCGGGTGCCGCAACCGCATTCTTTACGCCGCCGCCGGCTCTGACTGCATCGACAGCGAGCGTGTCAGTAGCTGCGGAGCAGCCGTATGGAGCGCCGGCAGCGCCGGCAGCACCCGCATCGACGCCCGGCCGCAGTCATTCCGGCCGCGGACCTCCCAACGAAGACCTCAGCTAATTTGCGCTGAATGTGCGTCAGGCCAAGTCCTGATCCATTTTGTGTCTGCGAGCGGCCGAGCCTCTCGGCAAGCACGACGCTCAGGATTCAGAATGGTTCGATTCTCCCTGCGCCCAGTCCGCAGCGCGTTTCCATTTGCCCCGTGAAGCATGGTGTCGGCAGCATTTCGGTTCTGCGCATGACGCGGAGCCAGATTCCTGTCACACGGAACATTTTGTTTGGAGGTCTTCATTATGCGAAATCTTTCTCTTCTCGCGGCGCTGCTGCTGGCCGCTTCCCTTCCCGCATTTGCCACGATCTTCGGGACCGTTCGCGGAGTCGTGCATGATCCCCAGCATCGTCCCATTCTAGGCGCACATCTCACGCTGAAGGCGCAGAACTCAGACTTCACGCAATCGCAGGACTCCGATCAAAACGGAGAGTTTGCTTTTCCATCGGTGCCGATCGGGACTTACACGGTTACGGTCGAGTCGAAGGGCTTTCAGCAAGTAAGCCAGGCGGTGATTGTGGAGTCCGATACCAGTCCAGTGCTCCATCTTCAAATGGCTATTGAAGGTGCGAGAGAAAACGTGACGGTGTCAGAAATCCCTGTGCAGGCGACAATGGACAGCGCAACGCCGACCACAATGCTGGACCGGGTCGACATTCAACAGACTCCGGGCGCAGACCGCACCAACGGCATGGAGATGATTACGGATTATGTGCCGGCTTCCTACGTAACCCACGACATGCTGCATATGATGGGCGGGCACCAGGTAAATTGGCTGATCGATGGCGTCCCCATTCCCAACACGAACATCGCGACCAACCTCGGCCCCCAGATCGACCCGCGAGACATCGACGATCTCGAAGTGTTCAGCGGCAGCTACGATGCCGATTACGGAGATCGCACATATGGAGTGTTCAACGTCGTGCCGCGCACCGGCTTCGAACGGGACCGGGATTGCGATCTGGTGATCACGGGCGGAAATTTCTATCAAACCGACGACCAGATCAGTTGCGGGGCCCACAGCGAGCGGTTTGCCTGGTATGCGAGCGGGAACGGGAATCGCAGCGCTTACGGACTGCAAACTCCCATCCCACAGGTAGTGAACGACGCGGTAAACGGCTATGGAGGATTCGCTTCGTTCATTTTCAACCCCAACGCCAAGAACCAATATCGGCTCGTAACTTCGCTGCGGCGTGATTATTACCAGATCCCGATCGATCCCGATCCCAATTCAGTTGGGAATCAGGCGTACCCGTCGAGCGGACTGCATGACGCTGAAGTCGAGCCGGACGGTTATGTGACTTTTTCTTTGGTTCACACGTTCAAACCCAATACGCTGCTCACGGTTTCGCCCTTCTATCACTACAACGGCGCCGACTATAACGGCGGCGCGAGCGATTTTCCCGTTCGCTCGACCGTTCAGCAGAATGCAAACTACGCTGGGGCGCAGACAGTTTTCAGCTCAACGTTCTGGAAGAACGATCTTCAGGCAGGCTTTTACAGCTTCTATCAGCACCAATACAACTACTTCGATAACTATTACAGCGACGGCACACCCAATGTTTCCCCTTCCTCGGTCAGCGTCAACGGAGGCGTTGTCTCCGAGTTCATCAACGACAAGTTCAAGTTGAACCCCTGGATTACGGTGATCGCCGGGCTTCGGGAGACGCAGTTCGACTCCACCTCGCTCTCAGAGCATGCGACCGATCCGCGAGTTGGCGGAGATATCCGCATCCCACGCCTGAACTGGGTCTTCAGCGGCTTCTATGGCTACTATTACCAGGCGCCGCCACTGTCGACCGCGTGCGAAGCAAACTCTACGTCGACGCAGTCGGAGTGCCAGCTCCAGATTCTGGCGAACGACCAGGGTTTCACGTTCTCTCCTCTGCATGGTGAGCGGGACATTCAATGGCAGTATGGCGTCACGATTCCGATTTACAACTGGATTCTCAATGCCAATAACTATGAAACACGGGCGGAGAACTGGCTCGACCACAACAATATCGGCGAATCGAATATCTTCTGGCCCATAACCTGGGCTTATGCGCAGATTCAAGGGTGGTCACTCACCTTGCGCTCCCCCGAGGTCTTTCACCATGGACAGTTTCACCTTGCCTATGCCAACCAGATCGCGCAGGCAACCTCGCCGATCACGGGAGGCCTGGTCTGCCCGGTTCCAGTCACGGATGCCTGTCCGTTCTCGCCAGACAATCTTCCGCCCGGACTGGGGCCTGTGGACCACGACCAAAGAAACACATTGAACGTGGGCTTCAACGGAAAACTGCCGTGGAAGGCCTACGCATCGACCAACGTTTATTACGGATCCGGTTTCACGAACGGGCTGCCCGGTTTGCAATATCCCGGATCGTATCTGCCGAGCCATACAACCTTCGACCTGGCTGCGGGCAAGAGTTTTGCCGAGAAGTACACCTTCTCGGTAAATGTCGTGAATGTGGCAAATGTACGAGTACAGCTCGACAACAGTTTGACCTTCGGCGGATTTCACTGGAATGACCCTCGGCAGATTTACGGGGAATTCCGTTACCGGTTCAAGTTCTAGGACCGATGTTTGTGGGCGCAAGATGATTTCGTTTGAGGAGTGGCGCCGGTCTAGATTGTGAGCCTTCGGCCGTCGTCTTCTGGTTTCGAAGGAGGCATAAGTGCGATCCCACCCACTTCGCTCGCTGACGCGAACGAAGTGGATGGGGCAGGGTGCAAATCAACAGGTCAGCGAATCAGTATTGGACCTCGAAGAGGCCGGGCATGACCTGGCCGGCTTTGCCTTCGACAATCTGCGTGAAGGCGGAAGCGTTGAGCGGGCGCTCGGGGCCGATGTAGACAGTGCGTGCGCCGGCCTGGCGGGCCCAGTGAACGAAGTTGGCCGCGGGGTACACGGAGCCGGAGGTTCCGATTACCAGCATGAGTGTGGAGTTGGAGATCTCATGCTCGATGCGCGGCATTTCGAGGGGAATTTCGCCGAAGAAGACAATGTGCGGGCGCAGTCGGCCACCGCAGGCGCAGCGGCCGACTTGATCGAGGCTCGCGTAGATGGCGTGGTCTTGAACGGGCGGCCGGCCGCACTCGTGCTCGCAACGCGCTTTGGCCAGTTCGCCGTGCATGTGAAGGAGATGGACGTTGCCGGCGCGCTCGTGCAGGTCGTCGACATTTTGCGTGCAGAGGAAGAAGCGGCCTGGGATCTTCGCTTCAAGTTCCGCGAGGGCGATGTGTGCGGGATTGGGCTGGGCCTTTTGTCCCTGTGCCCGGCGCGCGGAATAGAACGCCCAAACACCGGCGGGATTGCGATCCCACGCGTCCGGCGTGCAGACATCTTCAACGCGATAGCCGGCCCACAGGCCATCTTCCGCACGAAAAGTCGGCAGGCCGCTTTCGGCACTGATACCCGCTCCGGTGAGAACGAAGACGCGATCGGTGGGGGAGATGGTGACGGATTGCATCGCTAGCTCCCAGCTTCTAGCTACTAGAGCGATTCCCGCGTAAGTGCTTCCTGGCAGGACCTCAGCCAGGTCGCCGACTCCCTGTTGGTCGCGTCGACTCGGAGGCAGCGGATTCGGGATACGACCACCCTGGAATCGCTGTCGCCCCTAGCTGTTTTATGGCACGAGTAATATCTTGCCTGTGGTCTTGCGCTCCTCGAGATCGATCTGCGCCTGGGCGGCATCGGCCAACGGGTAAGTATACTCGGTACGCAATTTGAGCTTTCCTGAAGCAGCCCAGCCGAGCACGTCGCCGGAGCGAGACTCGAGTTCAGCACGCGTAGCAATGTAATGCCAAAGCGTGGGCCGGGTGATGAAGAGCGAGCCCTTGCTGTTGAGCTGGATGAGGTCGAAGGGCGGAACGGGGCCGCTGGAGGCCCCGAAGAGCGCGAGCAGCCCGCGTGGGCGCAGGCAGTTGAGGCTCTTGTCGAAGGTGGTCTTGCCCACGGAGTCGTACACGACATCGACACCTTTGCCGTTGGTGAGCCGTTTGACCTCGGCCTCGAAATCCTGCTCGTTGTAGAGAATCACGTCGGAGGCGCCCGCCTCACGGGAGAGCTCGGCCTTGGCAGCGGTCGAAACGGTGGTGATGACGCGCGCGCCCTGCATCACTGCCATCTGCGTGAGCAGGAGACCTACCCCGCCGGCGCCGGCGTGAACGAGTGCCGTATCACCGGCCTTGAGCGGATAGGTTGAGTGGGTAAGATAGTGCGCGGTCATTCCCTGCAGCATGGCTGCGGCAGCCTGCTCCATGCTCAGCCCATCGGGAAGCTTGACGAGCTGAGCAGCAGGAACGAGCGCGTACTCAGCATAGCTGCCCATGAAGCTGGTCGAGGCGACTGCGTCGCCGGGCTTGAACCCGGTGACGCCCGGGCCAAGTTCCTCAACTGTTCCCGCAGCCTCGCTGCCGGGGATCAACGGAAACGCACTCTTGTAGACGCCCTTGCGGAAATAGATTTCGATGAAGTTGACCCCGGCGGCTTCGATGCGCACCAGGACCTGGCCTGGGCCCGGCTCCGGGATCGGCAGTTCCACGAGCTGAAGGACTTCAGGTCCGCCAGTCGCTTCAATCTGGATGGCTTTCATGTCAGGGATAAGAATGAACCCCGAGGGCGGGGTGGCGCAAGGAAAACAAGAGCAAGAGACGGAGAGACATAGGGACTAAAGCGCTCGCGAGCACAAGTCCCTTTGTCCGCCTTGCTTTTACAGGATCCCGTCCTGGCGCTCGGAGAGCAGGCTCTGCTCGTCTGATGCAACGAGACGGACGAGGCGATCGACTGCATACGACGCTGGACGCTGGCTGCTGTAGTAGTGGCGCACCTGCAGTTCGCCGAGGAGGCCGAGAGCAAGCAACTGGATTCCTGAAACGATGAGGACCGATCCAATGACAAACATCGGACCATGGTGGTGCATCACGTCCATTTGAGGATTGAACAGCTTCATTCCCAACAAAATTGCGGCCATGCTGGACCCGCTGAGGATTCCTAAAATGCCGAAGCCGCCGAAGAAGTGCATCGGCCTGCTCATATATTTGAGGAGAAATCGAATCGTCATCAGGTCAAAGAAGACGCGAAACGTGCGGCCGAGGCCGTAGTGGCTCTTGCCGCGCTCGCGGTTCACGTTGCGAATTGGAATCTCGCAGATGGATGCGCCATACCAGCTGGCGAGCGCCGGAATGAAGCGGTGCATTTCTCCATAGAGCGGGATATTCTGGATGACTTCGCGCCGATAGGCCTTGAAGGTTGTGCCGAAGTCGTGAATCTGCACGCCGGAGAGCCGGGCCATCATCCAATTCGCAATGGAAGAGGGAATGCGGCGGAGAATGAAATTGTCGATGCGCGTTTTGCGCCAGCCGGAGACGACGTCGTACCCCTCGTCGAGCTTTTCAAGGAATGCCGGGATGTCGTTGGGGTCGTGCTGCAGATCGCCATCCATGGCAAGGATGTACTCGCCGGTGGCGTGATCGAATCCGGCCGCCAGTGCCGAGGTCTGGCCGAAGTTTCGGCGCAACTTTACTACGAGCACCCGGCTGTCAACCGCGGCAATCTCTTCAAGAAGTTTGTAGGTCCGGTCTTTGGACCCGTCGTCAACCAAGACCAGCTCAAACGAGTCGTCAACCTGCTCCATGACTTGCTTAAGCCGCGCGTAGAGGATTG
This sequence comes from uncultured Acidobacteriaceae bacterium, assembly GCA_963834565.1. Lineage (GTDB taxonomy): Bacteria > Acidobacteriota > Terriglobia > Terriglobales > Acidobacteriaceae > Telmatobacter. The sequence continues at coordinate 1,096,240 of CAWICF010000002.1, forward strand.
TAACGTTCTCTTCCTCATTATGAAATGGCACTACGATCGAATATTTCGCCATATTAATTTCTTAGACGCCAATTTGATGCACGATGGATACCTGAGTATTCCAAAAAATCCGCAGCCCGGAATCTGTAGTTGCGGTGGAGGGTGATAGCGTGAGAAGAGGGCCAGGAAGCAGCTCAGCGAGGCACGACTAGACTAACGATCCAGTGCATCAAGCATTGTCTGCATCTCACTGAGAGCATGACTGTTACCAGCGCGAGCGGCGCAGCCGATTCCCGCCTTCAGCCGCTCCATTGCCTCAGGCTTTTTGCCCGCTTCAACCAGCGTTTGTGCGGCCATGAAGTAGCCGGGCGTGTAGTCAGGATCGTTCGATAGAAGTATATCGAACTCGGCCAGAGCCGAAGCCCTTTCTCCGCGGCTCACCAGCTCCATGGCGATTCCGAATCGGGCAAAACTGTTCTTTGGATCCAATGCAAGAATTTCTTTAAGCCGCTCGATTTTATCCATCCTGCTCGCGTCCGGCCCGAACCGACTGCCTGGGCCCAAGGGATTTGCGAATTCGGCAAGGATTGCCGAAACTGGAACAGGATACACATGGCAAGACTGCCGTGCGGACCCTGCCGTCAAATCCATTTTAGCTGCGGGCAGATGAAGACGGTGAGAATAAAATCGAGCGAACGGAGACTCAATGATCAGCCAGGGGATTCAGCCGTCGATACGCACGGTAGCGAGCACGCAGTCGGAGATGACGGAGATCATCCTGCCCAACGATACAAATACACTGGGCAACCTGTTGGGCGGACGCCTTATGCACTTTATCGATGTGACAGGCGCGATGGCGGCCTACCGGCACGCGCGGACGCACGTCGTGACGGCAGCAATGGACCACATCGATTTCATCCAGCCGGTGCGATTGGGCGACCTGGTGACATTGAAGTCGAGTGTGAACCGCGCCTTTACGCGCTCAATGGAAGTGGGCGTAAAGGTTTGGGCAGAAAACACGCGGACCGGTTCGGTGTCTCACGTTGCCAGCGCCTACCTTGTGTTTGTTGCCGTGGATGAGCACGGACGAATGCAGACGGTTCCGCAACTGAAGCCTGAGACACCGGATGAAATCCGACGGTATGAAGACGCGCTGCGGCGACGGCAACATCGGGAGCGCGAAAGTGCGCGGCGCAAAGAGGCGAAGCTGGTAACGGCTGCGTTGGCGGACGGGGAAAAGGCATAACTTATGTCGCGACCCAGAAGTTCTCATCGGAAAGATTGAAAGGCGAAAAGCAGATTCTTCGACTCACCACCCCCAAACTGAAGAGCGTTTGGAGCCCCGTTCGCTCAGAATGACAATCCGCTGATGTTGACAGCTTCTGGGACATCGCACCAAGATTGGCTACGACCCGCATCCGTGTGGCAAATGTACGACCGTGAATCCGATTGTTCTCGATGCTCACTAACCTTTCGCCACTTATGAATTCCGGTTCCTACCCGCGGCGCATTGTCTGCCTGACCGATGAGACGACCGAGACGCTTTACCTGCTGGGCGAGCAGGATCGGGTTGTCGGCATTTCAGCGTACGCACACCGGCCGCCGGAGGCGCGGAGCAAGCCGCGCGTGTCGGCGTTCAAGGATGCCAATTTCAGCAAGATTCTGGATTTGAATCCCGACATGGTGCTGACTTTCTCTGACGTGCAAGCGGAGATTACACGCGAACTGGTGCTGCGCGGAGTGACGGTTCTGAACTTCAACCAGCGCAGCATTGCCGAGATTCTCGAAATGATCGCGCTGCTCTCGCGGATTGTTGGGAAAGAAAGCGCGGGAGCGGCGCTGATTGGGAAGTTGCGGAGCGGGCTGGATGAGATTGCCGGCGCGGCGAAGGATTTCCAGAGCAGGCCGCGCGTTTACTTCGAGGAGTGGGACGATCCGCTGATCAGCGGCATCGAGTGGGTGGAGGAGCTGATTGAGATTGCCGGCGGTGAACTGATTTTTCCGGAATTGCGGCGGTGCGGGAAAGCGAAAGATCGCGTGGTCGATCCCGCGGAGGTTATCCGGCGCAATCCTGACGTGATCCTGGCTTCGTGGTGCGGGAAGAAGGTGGATACGAGGGCGATTTGCTCCCGGCATGGGTGGGACGCGATAGGAGCTGTGCGGAATGGGCATGTGTACGAGATTCCGTCGGATTGCATTCTGCAGCCGGGACCGGCATCGCTGACCGATGGTGTGCGGCAGTTGCATCAAGTGTTGGCGCGAGTGGTGGAACACCCAGTTTCGGTCGTGGGTTAAGGTTTGTGCTTTCCCACATCTCAAATGCGAGATGTGGGGCACCCGGGATCAAGTGCAGGCGCGAGTGGTGGTCGAGGAAACGGCTGCGCAGCTCCGGCCGGCTAAGACGTGATGCGCGCATCCTGTAAACTTTAGCAAGGAGAATTGTGATGGCGCATGGGCATGCAATGCCGCAGCCGGTGGCATTGCCCGGTGTAGCAAAGATTGTGGCAGTGGGTTCGGGCAAGGGCGGCGTGGGAAAGACCACGGTGGCGGTTAATCTCGCCATTGCGCTCTCGAAGCTGGGCCAGCGCGTGGGCTTGATGGACGCCGATGTCTATGGGCCGAATGTGCCGCTGATGATGGGCTCGTCGCAGTCGCCAAAGGTGGGGCCCGGCAACATCATCGAGCCGAACCTCACGCACGGCATCAAAACAATTTCCATCGGTTACATTTCGCCGGGTGACAAACCGCTGGTGATGCGCGGACCGATGCTTCACCAGATCATCCGCCAGTTTCTGCAGCAGGTGAACTGGGGCGAACTCGATTACCTGATCGTCGACTTGCCGCCGGGTACCGGCGATGTGGCGATTTCGCTGGTGCAGACGGTGCCGCTGACGGGATCGATCGTGGTTTCGACACCGAGCGATGTGAGCCTGGAAGACGCGCGCAAGGCGCTGGAGATGTTTGCGCAGGTCAACGTCGAGATTCTGGGAATCGTAGAGAATATGAGCCACTTCACTTGCCCGCACTGCCACCAGGAGATTGATATCTTCTCGCGCGGCGGCGCCGAGCGCACGGCGAAACAGTTCAACGTGCCGTTCCTGGGATCAATTGAACTGGTGCCTGCAATTCGCGAGGGCGGAGATCGAGGATTGCCAGTCGCGCTGGGAGGCCCGAAGAGCCCGCAGGCAGCGGCCTTTTATGCCATTGCAGAAAAAGTGATGGAGCGCGCGGAGGAGGCGGCAGCGGCAGCTTCGGACGTGATTGAGATTCGGTGAGCGAAGGTCTGAGCTATCCCACATCTCAGAATCGAGATGTGGGGCACCCAGGCGTCGGACGTGATTGAGATTCGGTGAGCGAAGGTCTGTGCTATCCCACATCTCAGAATCGAGATGTGGGGCACCCAGGGTCGGATGTGATCGAGATCAGGTGAACAAATTGTCAGAGTATCCCACATCTCAGAATCGAGATGTGGGGCACCCATGCTTTGTTCTGAATTGAGAGCGGTGAGTTGGGGTCTGTGCTATCCCACATCTCAGAATCGAGATGTGGGGCACCCAGGGTCAGACGTGATCGAGATCAAGTGAACAGTAATCAGAGATCAGAGAACAGTGATCAGAAAAAAGCGGGGCTGACGTCCCGCTTTTTTGTTTTGCCACACGGCTTACTGCCAGTGACCTTCGATCATGACCCAGCCGCCATTGCGTTGCTCCCAGCGATGAGCAACCCAAACAGCGCCGGGATGCGGTGGGTGAGCCCAGTAACCATGGACCCAAACATAACGGTGTCCATTCCAGCGGTGATAGCCGTCGACCCAGACCCAACCGGGATGCGGTGGATGTTCGTGGACTTCGACAACTGGCGCCGGCGGCGCGATGCGAACGATCACCTGCGCCATTGCAATCGCAGGCGTAAGACTCAGAGCAAGCAGCCCAGCTAATACAGTCCTTTTCACAGGTATTGTGCCCTCCAGGGGATTGATGTGCCGGATACACCGGATCGTTCCGGCTGATAATCATATCAACTCAAAGGCTATGCAGAAGTTGCGTCTTGTTGAAAAGCATATCTTTGGTCTGACACTGGGAGGCTTAGATGCAGTTATCCCGGCCGGGTTGTCAGTTGGTGAGAATCTTTTCCAGCTTTGGCGGAAACACATTGCCCATGCGCTGTATTTGCGCGCCTACAGCGCTCAACTTCGCCTCGATGCGCTCATAGCCGCGGTCCATGTGATAGACGCGATCGATGATGGTCTCGCCTTCGGCAACGAGCGCAGCAAGCACCAGCGACGCGGAGGCGCGAAGATCGGAACACATGACGGCGGCTGAAGAGAGACGCGCCGGGCCGCGAACCGTGGCCAGCTTGCCGTCGACCTTGATGTTGGCGCCCATCCGCACCAATTCCTGCACGTGCATGAATCGATTCTCGAAGATGTTTTCCCGTACCTGGCTGACGCCTTGAGCCTGCGTTGCGAGCGCCATGTACTGCGCCTGCATGTCAGTGGGAAAGCCGGGGTATTCTTCGGTGGAGATGTCGGCTGCGAGGAGCTTATCAGCGGCGCGAACGCGGACGGATTCGGGATCGAGAATGTCGATGCGCGCACCAGCCTCCTGCAATTTTGCGATTACTGCGCCGAGATGGGTCGGATTGCAATTCGCGACGGTCAGGTCTCCCGCGGTGATGGCACCGGCGATGAGAAATGTTCCCGCCTCAATGCGATCGGGATTGATGCGGTAGCGCGCACCATGCAGGCTGGTGACTCCCTGCACGCGAATGGTTGCCGTGCCTGCGCCTTCGATCTTAGCGCCCATGGCGGTGAGCAACGCGGCAACGTCGACGACTTCGGGCTCGCGCGCGCAGTTTTCCAGAACGGTTTCGCCCTCGGCGAGCACGGCCGCCATCAGCAGGTCTTCAGTGCCGGTGACGGTGATTTTGTCGAAGACGATGTGAGCACCGCGAAGACGCGCGGTGCGGGCTTCAAGATAGCCATGGTCCTGAACGATCTCAGCGCCCATCTTCTCGAGGCCTTTGAGGTGCAGATCGATGGGGCGTCCACCGATGGCGCAGCCGCCGGGCATGGCCACACGCGCCGCGCCGGTGCGGGCGATGAGCGGACCGAGCACGAGCGAACTGGCGCGCATGGTTTTTACGATCTCGTAGCGCGCAACCGGATCAGAGAGCGTGCGGCAGCTTATCGTCGTCTGGTCCTTGTCTTCGCCCTGCTTGAGTTCGACAGAGGCGCCCATGGATGCAAGCAGGCGGCGCTCGGTCTCGATGTCGCGCACCTGAGGAATGTTCTCCAGCGTCACTTCGTCCTGAGTGAGAATGGCCGCGGCCATGCATGGCAGCGCGGAATTCTTCGCGCCCGAGACGCGGATGGTGCCGACGAGTGGATTGCCGCCGTTGATGACGAATTTGTCCATGGGAGAACAAGTTGCAGGTTACAGGTTGCAGGTTGCAGGTTGCAGCTATCGGCTATCAGCTATCAGCTATCAGCTTCTAGCTTCTAGCTTCTAGCTTCTAGCTTCTAGCTTCTAGCTTCTAGCAAGTAAGTGTAAATGGGGAATGGGGTGAACGATGATTTCCTCACGCGAACGCTGCTGAATCGGGAGCCGGAATGTCATGAGCGATCGGTGGTGCGCTCGGCGGGCTCTGGAACCGGAGACGGCGGGGCGGCGGGGTCGATCTGCACGAATTGCGGCGGTGCGGGCGCGGCCGAGCCCATGGCGGCTTCGTGTTGCGCGCGGGCAGCCGCGTCAATGTCCACGGGGATGCCACCCGGGACAATCACTGGTGCGTTATAGCGGTAATTGAGGTCGCGGGTGATGCGAAAAACGAGAGGCAGCGCGGCAAGCAGGACAAAGAACGCGAACCAGCCGCCATCAATGCCGAAGACGCCGCCAGTGAGCCACAGGGAACCCATCGGATAGCCCTGCACGATTGGCGAATGGCTGGTGATGCCTTTGACGGGAAGGCCAAAGATGAGAGCCTGGCTCGCCTTCCAGGCAAAATTGAGGCCCCAGCTCACCCACAGTGCACGGGTGCGAAGGTATACAGCAGTCAAGAAGAACGAAAAGACCAGAGCGCCGGCAAAGCTGGCCGAGTTTGAGCCGGGAAGAAGCCGTTGCACGATCGCGTAAATCGCCGCAAAGCCGAGCGTGGCACCGACAGGGCCCACGGCGCGAACGAAGCACTGGAAGGCGTAGCCGCGATAGGCAATCTCTTCAGCCATGGCAGCAAATGCGAAGAATGCGGTGTCGGCAAGCAGCCAGCCCCAGTTGGCGGGCCTTGCGGTGATGGTAATTACGATGCCGCCGGCAAGCATCATGGGAATTACGCAGACGACCACGAGTGCCCAGCCAGTAGCGACGCCCATGCCGGCTTCGCCGAACCAGCCCGGCCGGCGCGGCAATCCCTGCTCGCTGATGGGATCGAGCTGGCGGTCGATCCAGAAGCCCATCGCGCCATAGACGACGAGCAGCAGGAAGACGAGGATCGCCTGCTCAACCAAAGGCAGCCAGACGTCGCTCGCATAGCCCTGCGCGGCATGATGGGCCAGCGAACGCGCCGCAAAGAAATAAATGAGCGCGACGATGAAAAGAAGATAGGCGCGCAAGCGGCCGCCGGAGTGAGCCGCTGCAGTCATGAAGACCTCCGGCTCGCATATAAGTAGTCGAGATTCGCGCGCTGCGGGGCTCGGGGAAGTGCGCGCAGATTCGATAGGGCGTTCATCATGACAGTCGGATTGGACCTTCCAGCCGGGTGTGCCGCGTCCCGCGGTCAGTTTTGGGTGTAGAACTGCCCGATGTTGCGGAATTTCTGCTGCCGCGACACGACAAGAGCGTCAACCGGCATGGCCTTGAGTTCGTCGAGATGCTTGCGCAGGATCGATCCGAGCACGCCGGTTCCGGCCTCGCGATCGGTGTGGATCCCATCCTGCGGCTCGGCGACAATTTCGTCGACGCAGCCGAGTGAAGCAACCTCAGGCGCGGAGATGCGCATTGCCTCCGCAGCCAGCGTCTTTTTGTTGGCATCGTTCCACATGATCGACGCGCAGCCTTCCGGCGAGATGACGAAATAAAGCGCGTTCTCGAGAATCAGGACGCGGTCGGCGACGGCAAGGGCCAGCGCTCCGCCCGAACCGCCCTCGCCGCTGATGACAGAAATGGTGGGAACGCGGAGGCGCGCCATCTCGCGGAGGTTGCGAGCAATTGCTTCGGCCTGGCCGCGCTCCTCGGCGCCAAGGCCGGGAAACGCGCCCGGCAGATCGATGAATGTGATGATCGGCCGCGCGAACTTCTCAGCAAGCTTCATGGCGCGGAGCGCTTTGCGATAACCCTCAGGGTGCGGCATGCCGAAGTTGCGGCGCACGCGCTCCTTGGTCGAGCCGCCCTTGCGATTGCCGATGACCATGACCTCATCGGCACCGAAGCGGGCCATTCCAGAGGCCACTGCCTCATCGTCGCCAAAGGCACGGTCGCCGTGAATCTCGCTGAAGTCGGTAAAGATCCGCTCGATCAGTTCCATGGGATAGGGGCGCTGAGGATGCCTCGCCCTCTCGACTCTCTCCCACGCCGGCGAGACGGACTGCGCCTGGGGATGAACCCCTGTTTCCTGTTCGCTCATTGTTCTGCAGTGCCAAACGGGCGAACCCGCCAGCCCTCCTGTTGATATTACAGGGACTAGGGACGTAGGGACCAGGGACTAGGAAAATCGGGACTGAGGGACGGAGGGGTCAGGTGTCAGGTTTCAGGTTCCAGGTGTCAGCTGTTTGCCGGATGCTGACCCCTGGAACCTGCAACCTAAAACCTGCACTAAAGGATGCCGTATTTTTCGAAGGCGGCTTTGGAGGGCATGCCTTCTTCGAGGGCTTTGCGGACGACTTTTTCCTTGCGGGCTTTCTCGAAGGCGCGGGCAAGCACTTCCTCTTCGGCGGCGCAGGGAACGATGCAGACGCCGTCGAGATCGCCGAAGACAATGTCGCCGGGTGCGACGCGCGCCTGGCCGATCTGAATGGGAACACGGAAGTCAATGACCTTGCCGCGCGGGCCCTGGTCCTGCGCATAACTGCCGTGAGAGAAGGTGGGAAAGCCAAGGGCCAGCACGCCACGGGTGTCGCGCGAGTAGCCGTCGACGACTGCACCTGCTGCACCGCACTTGATGGCACGAACGCTCATCAGCTCACCCCAGAGCGCGTAGCGCGGCGAGGCGCCGGTGCAGATGTAGACTTCGTCGGATTTGAGATCGTCGAGAGCATCCATCATCAGGCCGAAGGGACGGGCGGAGAGCGGATTGTGCGAGCCGGAGGTGGATTCTTCGAAGACGTCGGCTTCGAGGACCGTCATGGCGCGGCCGCAGACGACCATGGAGCGGTCAAGGGGAACGATGGCGGGCGGGAGAAATTGTTGCTGGAGGCCGAGCTTGTCCATGACGTCGCCGATGACGGCGGAGAAGAGTTCGCGGCGCGCGGATTGAAAGGTTTCCTGGTCAGACGAGGCCATAGTGTGCGCTCCAAAAGGGAATGTTAGCAGGGAGCGCAGGTTCTCAATGGCCTGCAAGATTCTTTCGCCGGATGAAGCGGGCTGGCGCCCTTGACCATGTTCTTTTCTTTGGGCTTCAGACAGAGGCTGGTGCGGCCGACGGTGTCATCGGCGTTTCCCTTGCGCCCATGATCACCAGCCACACCGCAGTACCTACCTCGGCCACAAGCTCAATGGGAAGGAACCACGTGGTCCATAGCCCGTGATTGGGAAAGAGGCATTGCTGAGCGAATGAGATGAACAAGAGAACGCCGTCGACGATCAACAGAACTCCCCAAAAGCAGGGAATGAAGCCGGACCGATAAACCAGCCAGCCAAAGGGAAAGAGCCATGCTCCGTAAAACAGTGTTGCCACGTTGAATCCGGCGCCACCCACGCGGACCAGCAACATGCACAAGGACTGCATCTGGTCCGGTGTGAAGCCGTGAAGCAGATCGGCGCCCAGGACACATTGCAAAGCGCCGTACTTGACGATTGCCGAGGCGCACTCGGCGGCGATGCCGCCCAGATTCATCAGTACAAGCAGCAAAGCCAGATTCTTTTCCACGGGTTTCAAAAGAACAAAATAGCTCCAAGTGGCGAGGAGGAAAAACATAGTTGCCACAATTTCAAGAAAGAATCCCAAGCGAAAGAGCTGGATTCCCTGTTGGAGACGATGAAAGTTCAATGCCAAATCACCCCACGAGATCTGGCGGTTTTGGAGAATCATGCCGGCCGCGCCGAAAGCGATATAGGTGAGGTAAGCGGCGCCTGCCCATCTCGCCAGCTTGGCGCGCGACAGACCATCCAGACCAGTCGCATGCGCATCGGTTCTTGCATTTGTCATGCCGGGACACCTTCCTTTGCGGCACTGCCGGTCCACTTATGCTTCGAATGCGGAAGATGGAAAAAACGCGGGTTCGCTTCTATATGTTTGGCAGGCGCGAATTACGGTGCTCCATTGCTTTGGCTGGCGCGCTGGCCGGCGAGGCGGCTGATCTTGTCGCCATCCTTCACCATTTCGTGCACAGCGAAGCCTTTTTCGGCCAGGGCGCCGGTCGGGCAGGCTTGCACGCATTTGCCGCAGGCGGTGCAATTCGCAGCTTTGCCCCAGTCGTCTTTGAGATCGCTGACGATGCGCGAATAGATGCCGCGTGAGGAGACTTCCCAGACGTTCGCCCCCTCGACCTCAGCGCAGACGCGGACGCAACGTGTGCACAGGATGCAGCGGTTGTGGTCGAGGACAAAGCGCGGGTGCGACATGTCGACGGTGAGGCGCGGGTTGTTGTAGGCGTATCGCACATGCGTGACGCCGAGTGACTGCGCCATGGACTGCAGCTCGCAGTGGCCGTTGGAGACGCAGGAAGAACAGACGTGATTTCGCTCGACGAGGAGGAGCTCAACGGCCATGCGACGGTAGAGGGTCAACTTCGCCGAATTGGTCTTGATCGACATGCCTTCCTGCATGGGCGTAGTGCAGGCGGGCAGCAGGCGATCGGTGCCGGCGAGCTCGACGACGCAGATGCGGCATGCGCCGACCGCGCTAAGCCCCTTGAGATAGCAGAGCGTGGGAATGTATTTTCCATTGGCGCGCGCTGCATCGAGGATGGTGTCGCCTTCATGGGCGGTGACCAGCTCACCGTCGATGCGAACGGAGATGTTTTTGACCGACAGTTTTGCGCTTTTTCCGTCTGCAGTCATGGTCAGTTTTCTCCGGGTGTGTTGCGCAGGTCGCAGCGCAGGCAGCGGCGGCACTCTTCGAGGGCTTCCTGCGGCGAGAGGCCGACGGCGACTTCCTGCTGCGAATGCGCGCGAGTGGCGACAGGCTGAGAGTGGCCCGCATGTCGGTGAGAAAGACTGGGCTCGCCCGGCGCCTGATGACTGAACTCGAAGTCCGGGATCAACTGGTTCCAGCGGTCAATACTCGATTGCTGGCCCGGCTGCTCCTGGCCCATGAGCCGCTCGTCGATTTTACGGGCGGCCTGCTTGCCGCCGCTCATGGCGTTTGACATGTTGGAGGCGCCGGTGATGACGTCGCCCCCCGCATAGAAGCCGGGACGGCTGGTCTCAAACGTGAAGCGATCGACCACGATGGTGCCCTCTTCCTTCAGTTCGAGGCCTGAGGCGCGGCAGAAGTCCATGTCGAAGGTTTCGCCCACAGCAAGGATGACGCTGTCGCACTCAAAGCGCTGCACCTCGTCAGTGGGAATGGGGCGGCGGCGGCCGGATTTGTCGTACTCGCCCAAGCGGGTCTTGACGATTTCGATGGCTTTGACACTACCTTCCGGTCCGCCAAGGATGCGATGCGGCGCGGCAAGAAAGACGAAGCGCACGCCCTCCTCTTCGGCGGCCTGGATCTCATCGTCGATGGCGGGCATGTCTTTTCGCTCGCGTCGATAGAGGATGGTAGCCTGCGCACCCATGCGCATGGCGGTGCGCGCCGAGTCGATGGCAGCGTTGCCGCCGCCGATGATGGCAACGCGGGAGCCGATTGCGGGCTTCTGCTCGTGGGCGACAGCTTCAAGGAAGATGAGCGCCGGCATAACGTTTTTAAGCTCGGTGCCGGGCAGATAGAGCCACGACTCCTTCCAGGTGCCGATGGAGATAAAGACGGCGTCGAAGTTCGTGGCGAGATCGTTGAGGGCAAGATCGAAGCCAACGCGCGTGTTGAAGACGAATTTCACTCCGACAGCTTCGATGAGGTCGAGTTCGCGGCGGAGAACAGCCTTCGGCAACCTGTACTCGGGAATCGCGAAGCGTAACATGCCGCCCGCGGCACTGCGCTCTTCAAAGACCGTGACTTCGTGGCCAAGCATGGCGAGATAGAACGCTGCCGTGAGGCCGGTGGGGCCTGCGCCAGCGACTGCGACCTTGTGGCCGGTGGACGCGAGCTTGCGAGCCAGAATGCGCTCGAGCATGGGCGCAAAGTGATCGGACTGATAGATGGTGTCGGCGATGAGGCGATGCACCTCACGCATGTTCACCACTTCGTCGAACGACTGGCGGCGGCAGCGATTGTCGCAGGGATGCTGGCAAACGCGGCCGGTCGACGCGGGCAATGGATTGTCGAGGATGATGGATTCGAAAGCGTCGAAGAGGCGGCCTTCGCGGTAGAGCTCAAGGAAGCGCGGAATATTCATGCGCAGCGGGCAGCTGTTCTCGCAAGGAGAGACCGCGAGTTCCTGGCAGACACCGGCGCCGCAGCGATGGGCGACGATGTGGTCTTCATACTCATCGCGGAAGTGACGGATGGTGGTGAGCACGGGGTTGGGAGCGGACTGGCCGAGCGCGCAGAGCGAGCAATCGCGGATCATGCGGCCGAGTTCGTCGAGAAGGTTGAGGTGTTCCGAGGTGCCGCTGCCGGTGGTGACGGCGTTGAGGATGCGCAGAGCCTTGTTGAGTCCCACGCGGCAGGGGACGCACTTGCCGCACGACTCGGAATGCGTAAATTCGATGAAGTAGCGGGCGACATCGACCATGCAGTTGTCTTCGTCCATGACAACCATGCCACCGGAACCCATGATGGACCCGAGTTGCGCGAGGCTCTCGTAGTCGACAGGCGTATCGAACATTTCAACGGGAATGCAGCCGCCGGAGGGACCGCCGGTTTGGACGGCCTTCACGCGACGGCCGGCGATGGCGCCTTCACCGATGTCGTAGATGAAGCTCTTGAGCGGTGCGCCGAGCGGCATTTCGACCAGGCCCGTGTTCTGCACTTTGCCGACCAGGGAAAATACCTTGGTGCCGGGGCTTTTGGCGCTGCCGGATTCGGCAAACCAGGCAGGGCCGCGGGTAATGATGGGCGCGATGTTGTACCAGGTCTCTACATTATTGATGTTGGTAGGCCGGCCCCAAAGGCCTTTCTGCGCAGGATACGGCGGGCGGGGACGTGGGCGGCCGGCGAAACCTTCGAGAGACGCGATGAGCGCGGTTTCTTCGCCGCAGACGAACGCTCCGGCGCCCTGTACGAGATCGATGTCGAAGTTGAAGCCGCGGTCGAGAATATTCTTGCCCAGCAAACCGTATTCACGAGCCTGCTCGATGGCGCGGTTCAGGCGGCGAACAGCGAGCGGGTACTCGGCGCGCACGTAGATGATGCCTTCGGTGGCACCCATTACATAAGCACCGATGATCATGCCCTCGAGCAGCGAGTGTGGATCGCCCTCGATCTCGTTGCGGTTCATATAGGCGCCGGGATCGCCCTCGTCGGCGTTGCAGATGATGTATTTGGTGTCGCCTTTCGCTTTGGCGAGGAAGTCCCACTTGTTGCCGGTGAGGAAACCTGCGCCGCCGCGGCCGCGCAGCCGCGAGGATTTGATCTGCTCGATGACGCTGTCGGCGCGATTGTCGATGAGAACTTTGTAGAGCGCCTGGTAACCGCCGACGGCGATGTACTCCTCAATGTCGGAGGGACTGATGAGCCCGCAGTTTCGCAGAACGATCTTCTTCTGACCTTTAAAGAATGGAATCGCGTTCCAAGCAGGGATTTCAGGATAGCCCTGGCCATAGCGCATGTGCGCGGTGATGTGGTCCCACTCTTCGATCTTGTAGTAGAGAAGGTCGGACGGGAACGTGCCTGCGGAGACGCCTTCAAGAATGCGGTTGGCGTCGTTGGCCTGGACGCGGCGCAGGACGACGAGGGGATTGCCAGGCAGGCGAATGCCAACCAGCGGCTCCTGGAAGCAGGCGCCAAAACAGCCGACACTGGCGAGCAAGACCTCCAGCCCGCTGCGCTGGATGGCTTCATTGAGAGAATGAAAGACTTCTTCAGCGCCATTGCCGCGGCCGCAGGTTCCCATGCCGACGGTGATGCGAGGAACGGCGGGCATGAGCTTGGCGACCCCGGACTCGCGGACCGCATTGAATGCGCCAATATCCTGGATGCGCGGCATTACTTCCTCCCCTGGTTGAGCGACTTGATTTCGCGGTGCAGCGTGCGGTCGTTCACATGGCTGAGGATGTGGTGGTTGACCTCGACCACCGGAGCGAGCGCGCACTGGCCAAAGCAGGCGACGGTGCGCACCGTGAAGCGGCGGTCGGTAGTGGTGAGCGCCAGCTTGTCGGCCTCGCTGTTTTCGTCGGCCTCGCGATCGCTGAGACCGAGATCGAGACAGAGCTTGTCGAGCAGGTCTTTCGAGCCGCGGGTATGGCAGGCCGTTCCGCGGCAGACGCAGATCACGTTGTCGCCCTGGGGATCGAGATTGAAGAGCGAATAGAATGTCGCCGCGCTATAGACGCGCGCGGGCGGAATGCAAGTGCGTTCGGCAATATAGCGCAGCGAATCCATCGACAGGAACTTGTGTGCGTTGGCGGCTTGCACGGCTTCGAGGATTCCGAGGAGCGCGCCGGGACGGCTCTCGTGTTTGGCGATGGTTTGATCGATCAGCAGTTTTTCCTGCGGATCGGGAATAGGATGGGTGGCTTCGAAAGCAGGTTCGTGGGCGGCACTTTGCATCGTCCCTCCCTGACCGGCGGCACAGACTGAGGCTGCGTTGCGCACGGCAAGGCTCCGATTGCGGGAGGGGGAATGACAAAGGAAAATGGCGAGCAGCGCGGGGGGTTTATACGCCGTTGCGTGAGCGAGGGCCCGTGAAAGCACACAACCCATGCTGAACCCCTTCCCACAATGGGTCCGGCTGGAACTTTGAGGCCGAAGGCGGGGCCTGCGATGTGCCTGGTGTCACATTGAGGTGTGACAGGGAGGGAGTTGGTGAGAAAAAGGAGCCGTTTTGTTGGCCGGATTAACGCATGGCGCTAGCTGAGTGAGGGTTTTTCCGTTGTATCGGTGGCTTCTGATGCTTTTTCCGAAGGGACGGCAGCGACGGGTTGATCGGGCTTGGACGATTCGCCGGTAAGCACGTCGACGCGATAGCTCGCAGCCTTGGCCAAGGCAAGGGTCCGGCTTACGGAGGCACTTAACTCCGCCGCGGCTGACACAGTTGGCACAGATTTTCCGCCAAGAGTCATCAGCGAGGGCAGGAGCAGCCACCAAAGGAGTTCCTCATACCGCTCCTGAATGAGGTAGGTGTGGCCTTCGGCTTCATGCGCGCCGGTGAGCCAGCGGACATCGGGATCGGACCAGAGCTCGGGCGGAAGGGTGAGGTTTGCTGCGGCGCGGGTCCTGTCCCACATCTCAGAATCGAGATGTGGGGCACCCGCAATCTCCAGGGCGCTCTGAGGTGGAGTGGGCTTGGCCTCCCAGGTCCCCAAGTGCGAGGGACCTGGGGCACCCACGCCGATGCCGGCGCGCACGAGCAGAAGCACCTTGATGCGGGCGGCGACACGCCACGCTTCCTCGCCTTCAAATCCGAGTGCGGCAAAGGCGTGCGCCAGCGTTGCGCGAAGGCGGAGGCGGTCAAAGAGATCGAGAGCGACCTTCGCGCGCACCGCCGAATCGATAGAGCCTGCCAGCAAATCAAGCGAACACCACGCGAGAACTGGGCCCCACAACGATGTGGCCGTGAGTTGCGGGCTGGAGCTGGGCAGCACGCGACGAGCAGCCGCGGTCCATGGCGCCGGGAAAAGCGCCTCAATCGCAGGCATTCGCATTACGGCTCGCAGGTACCGGTCGAATCCCGACCATTGCATTTCCGGATCAGCGGGTGGGCTGGCGAGCGCGGGCTGGTTTTCGACACGACGACGTGCAGCGTAGGCGCTCTGGGCCAGGTGCAGGAATTTCTGGGTGGAGGGCCAGGACTGCCGCAGGAATTCGGTCCGCTGCGACTCGGTCACCTTGGGCACATCGATGGCGGCGGCGCGGGGATGCTCGGCGATGTCTGCGAAGTGGCGCACAAATGCAGGATCGATGAGCTGGCGAAGGGCTTCGTGAACAGGGCGAAGCTCGAGATTGACGAGTTCGTCTTCGAGATTTGGAACGCCGCGGCCGTTCAGGAAATCGGAGAGCTGGTCCCATGGATACTGCGCTGTCGGCCGGAGCTCACGAAAATCGAGATAGACCCGGCACTGATAGGCGTGCAGCTCAAAGGTCAGGCCGTGATCGAGCAGTTCGTGCGCACGACGCAAGTGCTCGAGTCCCGTGACCGAATCGCGCCAGGCAACTACCAGTCCGCGGTCGCCGGTGAGTCCAAGACCTTCGGCAAGGCGGCGCTGGCGAAGCTGGCCAGAGCCCTTGTCGGCGAAGGCTGCTGAGTAATCGACGGTGCCGTGCGTCGATCCGTAGCGATTGTTGTAAACGACGAGTGCGCGCTCGCCGCCGCTACGGTTGGAGTAGGCGAAGACGTTCTCGTCGACCGAGCCGCTGCCGGTAAAGAAATCGTAGAGCAGAAAATGGGCGCTTTCTGCGAATAGCCAGCGGCGCTTGAGCAGGGGGGCGACTTCGCGCTCGTGCCGCTCGACCAGCCAATGGTCGGGATCTTCCTGATAGCGCGGCCAGCGGTACTCCATGCCGTACTTTTCAGTGAATCCTTCTACCTGACCGTGACCGAACATGGGAAGGCCGGGCAACGTGGACATCATGATTGCGACGCCGAAGCATTTATCGCCCTTGCCGAACTGGTCAATTGCCGTTCTTTCATCGGGATTGCTCATGAAGTTGACGTAGCGCTTCATGATGTCCGGATCGAATTCGAGCGTGTTTTTGAGGACCGAGCGGTACTTGGCATTCTCCTCGTCGCGCAGCATATTCATGAAGGCGCTGTTGTAGACGCGGTGCATGCCGAGGGTGCGAACGAAGTAGCCCTCCATCAACCAGAAGGCCTCGGCGAGCAGGAGAGTGCCGGGGACTTCAGCAGCGACACGGTCGACCACTTCGCGCCAGAATTCTTGGGGCATGGCGCGGTCAAAATCGGCCTGGCTCATTCCGTACTCGGCGCGCGAGGGAATTGCGCCACTCGAGCCGGGACCCGGGAACCAGAGGCGATGAAAGTGGCGCTTGGCCAGCGTCATGGCCGCGTCGAAGCGGATGACGGGAAACAGGCGCGCGACATGCAGGATGGTCTGGATAACCTGCTCGCGGACGGCTGGATTCAGGTAGTCGAGCTGTGCCGTGTCGTTCCAGGGAAAACTGGTGCCGTCGTTGCCGTGATAGATGTAGCGGGTTTCGCCAGAGGCTTTATCGCGGCGGCGAAAAACGACCGCGGCATCGGATTGCTGGTAATAATGATCCTCGATTTTGATTTCAACGCGGCCATCGTGCGAGAGATCGGGCCCCTCAAAACTGTAGGAGGGATAAGGCGATTCCCAGCGGGAGATGAACCACTCGGGATGCTCGATAACCCAGGGCGAGTCGATGCCCATGTGATTCGGGACCATGTCGCTGGCGAGGCGAATGCCGTGATGGTAGGCGCGATCGCGCAGATGGATGTAGGCGGATTCACCCCCAAGATCGTCGGCAATTCGGTAATCGAAGAGCGAGTAGGCCGAGGCGACGGCGTCGCGGTTGCCGCAAAGCTGCTTGATGGTCTGTGAGGCTCGGCTGCGTTCCCAGATTCCAATGAGCCAAAGCGAATTGATGCCGCGATGAGCGAGTGTGGCGAGTTCCTCGTCGGGAATCTCGTCGAGGCGCCCGATATGACGCCCATATTGCCGGCTCAACTGCGCGAGCCAAACATAGGTGCTCTTCGCAATCAGAACCGCGCCGGGCATCCAGGCCATGTCGGGCGAAAAGCGTTCGTATTCGTGCGCCGGATCGCCGAAAACGGGGACATCGGAGTGACTGACGACGGAAGGCCATTGCTGCGGACCCTGGCGCGTTCCGGGAGGATTGAATTGCGCCCAGATGGCGAGCGATTCTTCGCGGAGGATCTCCCCGGCGAGCAGGAGGAAGCGCTCGAGAGCGTCGCCAAGCAGCGGCTTCCAAAGATCTCGGATGATCTCGAGCTGGTCGCTGAGGGAACGCGGCGAGCGCAGGGCAGGCGCACGCAGCAGATCGAGCAGACTTAAAGCTTTGGCGCCCGGCAAAGGAATCAGCGGGCGCGAGGCGAAGTACTCCGGCAACTGCGCCGTCACTTTGCGGTAGACGGTCTTTTCGGCAAGCGGCCGGTCGTCGAAGAGCTCCTCAAAGGGTTTGAAGGCTTCATTGCGATTGGCCGTCCAAAGGAGAAGCAATTCTTCAAGGGCCGCGGCGCGGTGGGTGTTTGTGCCGGTTGAGCCTGAAAGCCATTGTTTCGGGGTCTGCTCGCCGCGCATGACGGTGAGACCTGGGAAGTGCTCGACAAAGGCGAGGAGCAAGGCGTCGAGGTTATCGGCGCCCACCTGCGCGCCAAACCAATCCAGGGCCGAGGTCATGACCTGGGGATCGAACTGCTCGCGGTAGCGAGCCATGAGCACGTGGCTTGCCTCGTCGATGAGTCCCATGGCATAAAGTTGCCCGGCGTGGACGGCCTGCTCGGGATGCTTTTCGACGTCGCGCACCTGATTCATGCGTTGCGCAAACTCGCGACAGGCAGGCATATTGGCGAGGATGACGTTGCCGTTGTAGGAAAAGAGGGATTCCGCGAACTTGTACCGATCGCGTGCTTTTCGCGAGATGTGAAATTCCATCAGCAAGCGTCGAGGTCTCCTTTTCCGGCGCAATGCCCGGCTCTCCCATTATCGGATGCGCAAATCCGCCACCGGGCAAATGTTCGTCGGCAGTGCAAAGGGAACCATAGATCAAGGTACATCAATAGAGGTGGGGCGGGCCGTAAACGGGTGGTGTCCCAGTTTCCGGCGAACTCGGAGGCTGCCCGAAAACGGCCCCTTGCGGGCCGAGTGGAGCTTGCCTTTCTGTCTTAGGTCAGCCAACGATAGAAGCTCAGAGCGGCCGCCCCGAATCGGTATACCAACGCAGGACGCGGAGAGCGCGCAGTGTGTTCCAGCGGCTAGCAGAACCGACTGCAGTCTCCATCTCCAAGGGAATGCGCTCACGATGAAGAAGGTTGAGCGGCCAGCGCCCGTTGTGCTGACGGCGCTTGATGACGGTTTCAAGGGCCTCGCGGACGCGGCTGTCAGGTTTGACTCCCGCATTTCGGAGGTAGTCGAGCCCACGCAAGACGTCATAGTGCCAATAGGTGGGGAACGAGAACCGGAGCCAGCGCTCGTCGATGACTTCGCCGGTCCGCAGTGAGTGGAACATGCGGCGTTCAAGCAGATACTTTTCGCCCCTCTTGCGAGCTCTGGTCACGGCCGGTGAACTGCGCATTGCCCGTTCATACGCGAGCAGCCCCTCGAGCACGCAGATGGTGGTATGGAACGAAGAGCGCCGGCTCTTTGGGCGTTTTGGTGAAGGCTCAACCGCTTCACAGTTCCAGCCACCATCTTCGAGTTGTTCACGCAGAAGCCGACGCGCCAGGGCATGATTCGGTCTGTTGAAATAGGCGCCAACGGCAAGAATTCTGCCGTTGATGCAAGGCTCCGTTTCACCCTGAAAGAAAGGCCTGTTTTTGTGCCACTTGAACACGAGCAGCTCGACGCGTTTGGTCATTCTGAGGGCCTGCTTGCAGTTGGGGTCGAGACCGAGGTCCATCAATACGACGAGACTGTATAGGGTGATAAGCAAGCCTCGGTCATCCTCAGGGTCGCCGAAGTTGCCGGCGCGTGACTGGCGTGCGAGGAGTCTGGCTCCCCATCCATCTGTCGCGATGCGGGATCGCTCAGCCGCAATCGCGTCGGGCAGTTCATCGGTGAGGTGCTTCATGACCTGCCAGCGGATGGCCGGGTCGGAATCGAGGAGCCATTTAAGGAGCGGGGGACGAAGTGCGCGGTCAGAGGGGCGCATTGGTCTCTTATAGCACGGGAATTTTAAGTTTAGGTGCATGCGCCGCACTCTGGTTTTCACCTCAGGCTTTCGATGCGGGGTGATTGAAAGCCGGGGGCTAATCGAGCGCTTTTTGAAAGCGGAGGATGGCAATCGTCAAAAGGCTCAGGCCGAGGGCGGCCATGGCAGCCATCTGCGGCCAGAGGATGTCGATGCCGACGCCTTTAAGGTAGGTCCCGCGCAATACAACCAGAAAATAGCGCAATGGGCTGAGGTAGGTGACGTATTGCAGCCATTGCGGCATGGTGGCAATGGGAAATCCGAAGCCGGAAAAAGTGATGGCGGGCATGATGAAGAAAAACGCAGTGACCATGGCCTGCTGCTGCGTGGAGGACACGGTAGAGATGAGCAGTCCGACACCCAGCATGCAAAGAAGAAACAGGATTGCGCCGGCGAAGAGCACCGTGATGTGGCCGCGGAATGGGACCTGGAACCAGAAAGTGCCGACAGTCGCAATGAGCGAGACGTCGAAGAGACCGATGAGGAAAAAGGGCAGCGTCTTGCCGAGGATGAATTCGACGGGACGAATGGGCGTGACCATGATCTGCTCGAGCGTGCCGATCTCGCGCTCGCGCACGACGGCAAACGCGGTGAGAGTGATGACGAGAACGAGCGTGAGGCTGCCAATGACCCCGGGAACAAAGAACCAGCGACTGCTAAGGCTGGCGTTATACCAGGGGCGTTCTTCGAGGCTGACCGACGGCGTTTGCGCAACAAACTGCGGCGCGATGCGCTGGATGCGGTCCTGCTGGGCTTGCTGCGCGAAGCCAAGAGCAATTTGCGAGACGTAGGCAGACGCGATCAGCGCAGTGTTTGAATTTGTGGCGTCGACGATCACCTGGAGCGGGGCAGTTTCTCCCCTCTGCAGCTTTTGTGCAAATCCGGCGTCGATTTCGAGGCCGATGGTGGCGCTGCCGCTGTCGATGAGATCGCGAATCTGCTGCGAGCTGGTGAGCTGGCGCTGCACGTCGAAGTATGGGCTCGAGGAAAAGCGTGAAAGCAGCTCGCGGCTTTCCTGGCTGTGGTCGAGGTCGAGGACGGCCGTGGAAACGTGGCGAATTTCAAATGTTGCGGCATAGCCAAAGACGAGCATTTGTACGATGGGCGGGACGATGAGGATGATGCGCGTGCGCTTATCGCGAAAGACCTGTATGAACTCTTTGATGAGCATCTGGTTCAACCGGGCAAACATCGCTTCCCTCCCCTACTCGAGCCTCTTGTGGAATGAACGCGTGGCGACGAATGCCAGGATCACGGCAAAGATTGCGAGCGGAATCAGATCGGATGCCAGCATGACTGTTGGGGTGCCTTTGAGAAAGATCTCTTTGAGGACTGACACGTAGTAGCGCGCGGGAAGAATCCGCGTGATCCATTGCAGGACGACGGGCATCTGATCGATGGCGAAGAGAAATCCCGACAGCAGGAATGCGGGAAGAAATGTGACCAGAAGCGCGATCTGGCTGGCGGCGAACTGACTCTTGGCAAGAACGGAGATGAAGAAACCAAGAGAGAGAACAACGATCATGAAGAGGGCGGAGCTGACGGTGAGCGCAAGATAGGTTCCGCGAAACGGCACGTGAAACCAGGCGATCGCGATCCAGGCGCACACAGCCACGTCGATCATGCCGAGGATGAAATACGGCGCGAGCTTGCCGAACATGATCTCCATAGCGGTGACTGGAGTGGAGACGAGCTGCTCCATGGAGCCGCGCTCCCACTCGCGCGCGATGGTGAGCGAAGTGAGGAACGCGCCAATGACAGACATGACGAGCGCCAGCACGCCCGGAATGATGAAGGCACTGCTTTCGAGATCTTCGTTGTACCAGGTGCGAGTCTGCACACCGATTGGCGCGGGCTCAACGGACTGGCCATGATGCTGCAGCCAATCGACCTGGACCTCTGACGAGTATTGCTGCACGACTGCCTGCGTGTAGCCGATAAGGATGTTGGCGGTGTTATCGTCGGTGGCGTCGACGAGCGCCTGCACGCGCACTGGGCGCCCGGAACCAAGCTGCTGCGAGAAGTTCCAGGGAATGACGAAGCCCAACTTCGTATCGCCGTCATCGAGTGCGTGCGTAACGGCGTCGTAGCGATCGACCACTCGCACAATATGAAAGTACTGGCTGGCCTGGAAATGTTTGAGCAGAGCCTGGCTTTGCTGGCTTCCGTCCTGGTCGTAGACGTAGAGCGGGAGGCTGGTGAGATCGAGATTGACGCCATAGCCGAAGAGCAGCATGAGCGTGACCGGCATGATGACCACGATGATCAGACTGCGCGAATCGCGCACAATGTGCAGCAGTTCTTTGCGGGCAACTGCGAGAAAGCGCGAGAAGCTCATGCGGCATGCACCTCCTCGCGAACGCGCGTGGTGGTGAGAGAAACAAATACATCCTCGAGCGTGGGGCGGATCGGCTCGATGCGGCTGACGGAAACCTGACTCTTAGCAAGCCGCGCGCGGATGACGGGCTCGGCTGCCGCTGCATTCGCCACGACAAGGTGCAGGGCGTTACCGAAGACTGCAGCATCCAGGACGCCGGGCGTAGATTGCAGCGCCTCAACTGCGGGACCGAGAGGCTCGCACTCGACGAGAAGCAATTCGCCACTCATTGAATTGCGCTTGAGTTCGGTTGGGGTACCGAGTGCTACCATTTTGCCGCGAAAGATGAGGGCAAGCCGATTGCAGTACTCGGCTTCCTCCATGTAGTGCGTGGTGACAAAGACGGTGACGCCCTGTTGCGCCATCTGATGAATGAGGTCCCAGAACTGGCGGCGCGTGACAGGATCGACTCCTGATGTAGGTTCATCGAGGAAGATGATTGGCGGGCGATGGAGCACGGCGCAGCCTAATGCGAGACGCTGTTTCCAACCGCCGGGCAGCGTGCCGGTGAGCAGACTCTCCTGACCTTTGAGGTTCGCCATGGCCAGGGCCCATTCGATGCGATCGCCGAGATCTTTTGCAGGCACACTGTAAAGGCCGGCAAAGAGGCGAAGGTTCTCAATCACTTTCAGGTCGTTATAGAGCGAGAACTTCTGCGACATATAGCCGATGTTCTGACGCACGGTTTCAGGATTGCGCGCGACATCGTAGCCGGCCACCGATGCGTGGCCCGAGGTGGGCTTGAGCAATCCGCACAACATGCGGATCGTGGTGGATTTGCCGGCGCCATTGGGACCGAGGAATCCAAAGACTTCGCCTTTGCGGACGGAGAGATTGAGCTGATCGACCGCAACGAAGTCACCAAAGCGCTTGGTGAGCGATTCAATGACGACGGAATTCGTCGGGTCAGCCAAGGCGTTCTGCTCCGCCGTTTCGGCCCGTCGTTCCGCCGGCAACCGCATCGACAAACAGGTCCTCAATCGAGGGCAGCACCTGCTGCATCGCGTCGAACGACACGTTTGCGCGAGCCAGGCGAGCCTTGAACTGAGGAATGCGGCGCGGCGCATCGTCGACGACCAAGTGGACTCCATCGCCAGTGAGGACGAGACTCGAAATACCTTCGGTGCCCTCGAGCGCAGTGCGCAAGCTGCGAGGCTCACCCGAAGTAATCGACAATACGCCCTTACCGAAATTGGACTTCAGGTTTGCAGGCGTATCAGAAAAGAGAAGCCTGCCCTGGTGCATGAGAGCGACGCGGTGGCAGCGTTCCGCCTCGTCGAGATAGGCAGTGGAAGTGAGAATGGCCACGCCTTCGGCAATCAATTCGTACAGGATGCGCCAGAAGTCGCGGCGAGAGACGGGGTCGACGCCGGTCGTGGGCTCATCAAGAAGAATCACCTTGGGATGGTGAATGAGCGCACACACCAGGCCAAGTTTCTGCTTCATGCCTCCGGAGAGCTTTCCCGCCATGCGCGAACGGAATTCGCTCATCCCCGCAGCTTTCAGCAATTGCGCTGAGCGCGGATCGCGCTCGGCCTTGCGCACGCCAAAGAGATCGGCGTAGAAGCGGATGTTTTCGTCGACGGTGAGATCTTCATAGAGGCCGAACCGTTGCGGCATGTAGCTGAGCGCGTGTTTGGCGCGTTCCGGATCGCGCACCACATCGCAACCAGCCACCGATGCGGAACCGCTATCGGGCGGCATGATGCCGGCAAGAATGCGCAGCGTAGTCGTCTTTCCTGCTCCATCGGGCCCGACGAGGCCGAAGATTTCACCCGCGCGCACATCGAAGCTCATGCCGTCGACGGCCAGCACGCCAGGGAAACTCTTCGTGAGTCCCTCGGCGACGATGGCAGATTGGGCTTCGTCGCTCATTGCACGGCCGATGCTGAATTCGGTGCGGCGAGTTGAAGATGTGCGTCGGCCGGCATGCCCGGCTTCAGCTCGTGATTCGGATTATCGATGTCGATCTTGATGCGATAGACCAGTGTCACGCGCTCAGCGTAGGTTTGCACGCTCTTGGGTGTGAACTCCGCATCGGGCGAGATGAACGAAATGCGCCCGTGATATTGCTTCCCGGGAAAACTGTCGGTTGTGACTGCCACGTCCTGACCCCAGTGAATGCGTCCAAGGTCGGGCTCGGCAATGTAGGCGCGCAGCCAGATGTGGTCGAGGTCATCGAGCGTAACCACCGGCGACCCGGGCACGACCACTTCGCCCAACTCGGCCTGGCGCACTGCGATCACGCCCGTAGAAGGCGCGCGGAGCGTGGTGTAGCTCTCATCGATCCGCGAGAGGCCGAGGTTCGCATCCGCTTCAGCGAGGTTGGCGCGGGCGATCGCAATGTCCTCCTTGCGGCTGCCTTCCAAGGCCTCGTTGTAGCGCTGCTGGGCCGCCTTGAAGGTTGCTTCGGCGCGCTTGAGCGCTGTGGCTGCCTGGTCGCGATCCTGGGCGGCAATCTCGTCTTTCACGTAAAGCTGCTGCGCGCGATCGTTGTCGAGATGCTTCTGATCAAGGTCGGCTTGCGCATCCATCACGGCCTGCTGCGAGGCTTTCACCTCTTGCTCGCGTGTTCCCGCAAGCGTGAGAGCAAGGTTCGACTGGCGCACGTCGACAGTAGTCTCGTCGATGCGAACGCGCTGGCGGAAATCGGCGTCTTCAAGCCGTGCCAACAGCGCACCCTGCTCGACCTGCTGCCCTTCCTGGACGGGCAAATCGATGATGCGCCCCTGCACCTTGAAGCTGACGAGACTTTCATGCGCTTCGATGTTGCCGGAGAGCGTGAGTTCATTCGTTGGCGCGGGCTTCTTCACAAAACGCGGATAGAAATAGAAGCCGGCGGCCACGGCCGCGGCCAGAACAATCAGGATGGGTATCAGTCGCTTCATTGCATTCACCCTCGTACACAGGAATCCAAAGCCGGCCGATTGTCGAGATGGCTAAGGCTCCGCGGAAAACTTCAGAATGTTTTTCTCCGTATCGCCCATTGCCCGGGCGAGGGCAAACTTGGCATCGACGTGGCTGGAGACGGCGAGAATGTAGTTTTGCTGCGCGCGCGCCAGCTCGTCCTGCGCGGTAACAACTTCAACATTGTTTGCCGTGCCGGCTGCGAATCGATCCTGCGCCATCTGCAGTTCGCGCACTGCCAGGTCTTGCCCGTCGGAGGCAACACGCACCTGGTCGGAGGCCGACTCAAGATTCAGCAGCGCCTCGCGGATCTCTTCATCCAGGCCGCGGCGCAGATCGGCGATCCGATCGTCGAGTCGCTTGAGCCCGCTTGCGAGTTGCTGCGCCTCACCTTCCCGGTCGCGATCGAAGATGGTGAAATCGATCTGGCCCTGAATCAGACCGGTGGTGTCGACACCCCCAATGCTGCGGCCCAGCTCGCCGATGTTGCCATTGATGCTGACCTTGGGATAGAAACGCGCGCGGTTGGCGCTCTGCTGCTCGAGCAGGCTCTGGCGCTGACGATCGAGCGAAAGATAGTCCGCGCGCGACTGGAGCGCAGCCGGCAGCAAATCCTCAGGCTGCGACTGCGCCAGCGTTTGAAAACGCAACGGCTCAGCAAGCTCAAGAGGCGTGCCTGGGTCGATGCCGAGGTTGCGCGCGAGGACCAGCAGCGACTGCTTATATTCGTTTTGGGCTTCGAGCAGAGCCTGCCGATCGTTGGCCAGCTGCACCTGAGCGCGGAGCACATCGACTCCGGTTGCGGTGCCCGCATCGTGCTTGTCCCCGGCCAGCTTAAGCAGAGTCTCTGAGTCGGTGACGCGGGATTGCGCGGCATCGGCGCGCGCCTGCGCCGATTGAGCGCTCAAATAATAGCCGGCAACCGCGCGAACGATGAGGTCACGCGCGTCCTGATCATCCATCTTGCTTGCATCGAGCGAATGCTCACTGGCTTTGTACGAACGATAGCTCGCAAGATCGACAATGTTCTGCTGCGCATAGATGCGGAAATCGTAGTTGGAAAAAGGCCCGACGACATTGGGAAGCGGAAGCCCGGGAACGGAGATTCCAAAGGCCCGCAAGTCGCGATTCTGGTAGTTGGCGTAGACCTGCGCATTTACGCGAGGCAAAAGCGCGGCCGACAAGCTGCGCTCGCGCGCACCCTGGCTTTCGTCGACTCGCGTATCGGCGACGAGCACGTTCAGATTGGCCTGCAACGCTTTATGAATGGCATCCTGCAGGGTGAGGCGATACGGGATTGGCTGCTGCGCCGGACATCGATCTGCTGCGAGAGTTGTCGAGCCGAGCGCCAGGAGCAAGAGAAAACGCGTGCGAACTTTGAACTTCATCGTGCCTGCTTCTTTCCCGGAGCCGCGATGGCGCTCCAGGCGTGCTGAAAACTGTCTTCCATCCAACCGGCGAGCGGCGGTTGTTCGTGCAGCGACCAGAGCAGAACGGTTCCCATGACTGCCTGGAGCAGCTGGGTGGCAACTTTTCCCTTTTTCAGGCTGGGGTTGATCTCGCCCCGCTCCTGGCCCAACGCAATGACCTCCGCAATCGTCTTACGGCCCTCGTGCATGTTTCGTTTCAGGATTTGCCGAACGCCATTGCTGGCGAGAAAAGAGGAGATGAGCGCTCGGGCCAAACGAGGGCTGCGGCCAGGCTCCTCCGCGAGACGGCGAACCAGGTGGTGAAGTACGGAGGCGATCGGCTTTCTGGTTTCGACCGCCTGCCTGGCGGCTTCGCGCACCTTGCCGAGTTGAATTTCGGCCATCACGCCAAGAACGTGCTCTTTGCTGGCGAAGTAGTTGAAGAAGGTTCCCTTCCCGACGTCCGCGGCCTCAGTGATGTCCTCCACGGTAACGTTGGCGAGACCGCGCCGGGCAATGAGTTTAAGCGCGCAGCGAAACAGGCGGACGCGGGTTTCGGCCGCACGCCGTTCGCGTCGCCCCGGGCTGGCAGTCCTGCGGAAGCTCTTCTTCGCCTCGCCGCGACCATTCGCTGCCCGTGGAGTGCGTCTTACTTGACCACTACTCATATATGTCCATTACTCATTTATGACTGATAGTCATATTCTGTGCGCGTAAATTTCACTTGTCAAGGGCCTGACGTGAAGCGAACTAAGGTTTCCTGCGACGGTACGTGCCGGTGATTTCGCCGCCGGCCAGGATGTGCCGGCTGATTGCGGAGTCGAGTTGCTTTCGATTCACACCCAACGGCAAATCAAGGCGGATGTCGAGGGCATATATATGGAAGATGTAGCGATGCGGCTTGTCGCCGGGCGGGCACGGGCCGCCGTAGCCCTGCCGGTCGAAGTCGTTCCGCCCTTCCGCGGACCCTTGCGGCAGGATTCCCTGCCCTGAGGCGCCCTCGGCGAGCGATCCGGCACCGGGCGGCAGGTTGAAGACGATCCAATGCGTGAAGTCGACCAGCGCATCGGGATCATGCATTACGAGGGCGATGCTTTTTGTTCCAGCTGGCGGAACTGACCATCGGAGACCTGGGGAGACATTGGCTCCGTCGCAGGTGAACCGCGGTGGAATCGAACTGCCGTTGGCAAAGCCCGAACTTCTTATCTCGAGTGAGGGATGCGCGGTTCCCTGGGCAAACTCAGGCTCGTGGTGGCACGCAACCAAGATCACAAGCGGGCAAAGCCGCGCGGTAAGGGCAAGCAATTGCATCCACTTTGCGCGCTGAGCAGATTTACTTTTCCGCAGCCCGGCACCCATGGCTCCTCCAATAACGAAGATTGCGAATGGGAAAAGTACCGTGGCACGAACTTCAAATGACTTTGCTCCGAAATTGCGCCGTCAGTCAACTGCTCGTTGAGGACACCATAGAACGGCTGCGCCTGGACAATTATCGGTCGGAGCGAACATGCTCGAAATGAGATTGTGGCGGCCGGATCGTTCTTTTGAGCTAGTTGGATGCATTGCCAGAGGGAAGAAATCCCAATAAACCGGGGAAGGCCGGCACAAACATCTGAAGTTCGGAGAGGTGGCAGAGCCCGGTTGAATGCACCTGACTCGAAAAGTGATTTTGGCCCCTCCGCACCGCACCGCACTTCCCCGCATCAATCCGCATAAACCTATTACAATCAATTTGGTGTAGACTATATCCGTCCCGCACGGAGCCGCACGCGACCGCTCCAAAACCGGGGACGATTGGTGACTAAATCGGCGACCGGCGAAGTTCTCCACCAAAATACCTAAACATACCCAAACACTTTCCGCCACCCGATGCGAAATCGCCGCTGAAGACGGGTACTTCGCTCATCCGCGCACTGACCGAGCCCTTCAGGAACGGACGCAACTCGCAGGTCGCTTCAGAATCGGGCAGGACGGCCGGCTGCAATCCATTCGAGAGGAGGCAACGGAATGAAAATCGTGAGTAAGGCGAGCCTGATGGAACGCGTCACGATCGGCCCCCGCGGGTGCTGGGTGTGGAATGGCGCGCTCAGCAAAGAAGGCTATGGAGTGCTCCGTTGCGGAGACGGCCAGCGCCCTGCCCAGCGGGTGTTCTGGGAATCGTTCGTCGGGATGATTCCTCCCGGCCACCGGATTCTGTCCCGCAAGGTGCCAGGATGCGTTGGGAAGGCATGCTGCAACCCGGCGCATCACCGGTTACAGGGGCCGCTCGTCAGCACGGAGCTCGAATTCTGCAAACTCGGCCATCCTCTGAGCGGGGACAACGTGGTTGTCGAGAACCGCAACGGTCGCGAATTCAAGCGGTGCCGTACCTGCCGACGCGAGGCATGGAAGAGCTGGCAGAGACAAAAGACAGCTGAAAATAAACGGGCCAAATCTAAGCCGGGCAAGAGGTCGAAATGAAGAATTTCGAGAATCTTGGCAAGGAGGCGGCGTTTAACGAATGCTCGGATCACTATCCCCAGAAAGACGGACATGATTGCAAGAGAAGAGTTGTACGAACTTATTTGGTCGATGCCAATGACGAAGGTGGCGGAGAAGTTTTCGGTTTCCGGGAGCTACATGGCCCGTGTCTGTTCGGTCCTGGCCGTTCCGCGTCCAGAGAGGGGATATTGGGCCAAACTCGAATTTGGGAAAGCGCCGGCGCGACCGGTATTGCCCGAAGCCTTGCCGGGCGACCCACTCTTCTGGTCACAAAATGGTGATATCCCTGCATCGCAGTCCCGGGCCGTTACAGCTACATCTGCACCGGCGCAAGCACGAACGCGACGCGTGGTAACTGGAATTCACGGTCTCGTACAAGGGGCGAAGCAGCATTATGAAAGAGGCTATAAAGTCGAAGAGGGGCAATTGCTTCGTCCCTACAAACGACAGTTGGTAGATGTAACCGCATCGGCAGCAGGGCTCGATAAGGCTCTCGCGTTTGCAAACGACCTGTTCAAAGCGTTGGAATCTGCTGGTCATCGCGTGCGCTTTGCTTCTGCCAACGAGTTGTCTCATCGCCCGTACATCGATGAGCATGAAGAGATCCCGAAGCTCAAAAAGCAGGAAAATCCCTACAGTCGCGGTTTGTGGCAGCCTTCCAGCCCCACGGTTGCTTACGTCGGGGCCATTCCTTTCGGATTGGCCGTGATTGAAATGACTGAAGAAGTCCTGATGCGCTACGTGAACGGCAAATACATACGAGAATCGGAATACAAACCTCCCAAGGCTTCCCGCCAATATGTGGACCATACGTGGACGACAACCAACAACATTCCGTGCGGCCGTTTGCGGCTCGTCGTTTATTCGCCGCATCGAGACGTTTCGTGGTCCATGTCATTTCAGGAAACTGTGAAGCGAACGCTGACTCAGGACATCGCAAAGATTGTAAAGTCCATTGAAGGTTCCGCCGAAGCCGTCCAGAAGGAGATCGAGGAGGCGGAACATCGGGCCGAGCTCAGAAGACAGGAGTCGGAAGCGCAGCAACAGAGATGGCGCCGTGAGGACGACCAGAGGCAAATTGCAAAATCTATCAGCGACAGCCGAGAGCAATTGAATCAGGTCATCCAAGCCTGGGCGAAGGCCGTGAGCATCGAGCAGTTCCTTAAGGGAGTTGAGGAGCGGGCTAGCAATCTTTCTGAAGCACAGCGAGAGACCGTGCAGGATCGCCTTCGACTGGCGCGAGAATTCATCGGCGTACAGGATCCGTTCGAGTTCTTGCTTTCATGGAAATCGCCAGGCGAACGATATGTCCCCTTGGCCGCAAGAAAAGCTGGGGAGAATTTATGAGTAGGCAATCTTGCCCCGTCCAATCGATAGGGCCGCGGGCCCTCGGTTATCTCTGCAGTCGTCAGGATGCGTTGAAAACCAGAAACAGCGTCGTGTCAGTCAACCGATTGCCAAGCATAGCGAGCTGTCTGACATAAAACATCCCTCGATGAGTGACACGGCCCGCCTGATATCGCCAGCGAAGTCCTTTTTTCATCGCCTCAAACCAGATTGGAGGCCGAACTTTGCATTCGGGAAAGGGGGATGATCAGATGTCAGTGCGCTCAACGGATTTTAAGTCCCATTTGACCGTCCAAAGCATAGCGTTACACCGCCCTGCACCGCACTGAATAAAAATAGCAGAATGAATGATTTGGATTAGATATCCACATTGCACCAGTTTGCACAAAAAAGAACCAAATCACGGTGCAAAGTGGCACCAAAAGCGGCACCAGATTTTAAGTTCGAGGCGAGAGCGGCGAAATATAAAATTCGCCGCAGTATAACAAATAATGTTATATTCAATTCTACGAGGATTCTGTGACTGGAAATGCCTTAAGAACTGGACGCGAGGAAGCCAAACTCACGCAGCAAGAAGCGGCGTCAAGGCTTGGTCTCACGCAAGCCTACCTTTCTATGCTCGAACGAGGGCGTCGGCCTGTGACCACGCAACTCGCTGCGCTCGCAATAAAGGTATTCCATCTCCCGCCAACGGCCCTGCCCTTGGAAGCGGACTCTCTTTCGACTCTGGATGAGAGTGCGTTCAAAGCAGAGCTCGGCGCACTAGGATACCCGGGCTTCTCCTATCTGCGCGGAAAGTCTCACCACAATCCAGCTCGATTGCTGTTCCTCGCACTCGACCAAGACAGCCTCGATAGAAGGGTGGTGGAGGCACTTCCCTGGCTGGCCTACACGTATCCGGACATGGATTGGGAGTGGCTCACACGCAACGCAAAGTTGAACGACCGTCAGAACCGGCTTGGGTTCGTGGTGGATCTTGCCGAGGAAGTCGCAGAGAAGGCAGGCAATGCATCACGAAGAAAAGGCCTATCGCAAAATAAGGCTCAAATAGAGCGTTCGCGACTCGCAAGAGAGGACACGCTCTCCAACGACTCCATGACGCAAGCTGAACGCAAATGGCTCCGACGCAACCGCCCGCCAAAGGCGCGACACTGGAACCTGCTCACGGACCTCGACGTGAAACACTTGGCTTATGTGCCCTCGTGAATCGATACCAGAACCGTGGCGGTCCTTCCTCAACGAACTGGACCGAATTGCGACCTCGACGGTGCGTCTCGATTGTATTGGCGGTTTTGTTGTCACAATGCTCTACGGGTTGAGCCGTCCTACAGCTGATGTGGATGTGCTCGAAATCGCTCCACGTGCCGCGGCAGATGCTTTCTCTCAGGTCGCGATGCTGGGCGGGCCATTATTCCAGAAATATGGCGTCTATTTGGATCGAGTGACTGTTGCGCAGCCACCCTACGAGTACGAAAGTCGCATTCAGGAGATGTTCCCTGGAGCGTTTCACAACTTGCGCCTGATGGCACTCGATCCATACGATCTCGCACTTACCAAACTCGAACGCAACATAGAGCGTGACCGAAGCGATGTACGATACCTGGCTCGTGCGATTCCCTTCGATCTCGAGCTACTTCGCGACCGCTACCAGCAAGAGCTTCGTCCGTACCTCGGCAATCCGAAGCGCGAAGATTTGACGCTGCAATTATGGATTGAAGCAATTGAGGAAGACAGGGCCGTCTGATCGAATCGCTTCTCGAGAATTCGGTGAAAGCTGTCTAATGCATGAAGTGACGTCTCGGAGGCGTTTGGCTGGATGCGAATTGTTTTGATTTCAGATACCCACGGTCTCCACGATCGAGTTCCGCAATTACCGCAAGGTGACATTCTCGTGCATGCTGGCGATTTCATGAACGCAGGTTACGATCTGCGGGAAGTTGTCTCATTCAATCACTGGCTTGGAGAACAGCCTTTCGCGCATCGCATTGTTTGTGGCGGAAATCATGACCGGTTGTTCGAGAACTCCCCGGAGCTGGCACGCTCGCTCCTATCTAACGGAATCTACCTCGAAGACAGCGGAACAACGATCGCGGGATTCTCTTTCTGGGGATCGCCTTATACTCCCGCGTTCCTCTACTGGGCTTTTATGTATCCTCGCGGTGAAGCGGCAAATGTGCATTGGGACCGGATTCCAGATGCCCTCGATGTACTCGTGACGCATGGTCCTCCTTATGGATTCCTCGATCAGACAACTTCTGACGGACCCCATTTGGGCTGCGAAGAGCTGCTCAAAGCCGTACGACAGAAGCGACCCAAGGTGCATGTCTTTGGCCATATTCACGGAGGAGCCGGAACCTATTACGACGGGAGCACTCGATTTGTTAATGCCGCCTATTTGAATGAGACCTACAAACCCCTTGAGCCTGCAGGGAAGGTCCGGGTAATCGATCTGTGAAATTGCAGCGTGCAGCCTTTTTGGGGCTGAGATCACCCTGAGTGCTCGTGGTGTGAAACCCAGCTTCGCCATGCCAGTGGGCTCGAATCGCGGAATGAGCTGGAAAAATGTATGGCGGGGACGACGGGGCTCGAACCCGCGACCTCTGCCGTGACAGTCCACCGTTTTGAGGTTTTTCAACGACTTACAAACCCGTGGGGAACGCCTAAGACCACCGAAGTCGTATAAGACCTAGCTTTTTGTGGATCAGATTGTGGATCAGGTTTCTCGGCCTTCCTACGCTTCCCCGTCGGTGAGCGCGTTGCTCTGTTGGCAGTAGTCGAGCCAAGGGCCACTTGTCCGGAAAGCCGACTTCCATGTTAGTCGTCTGTCAAGAGAAAACTCGAGGTCTTAGGGCGCGCTCGGGAGAGCGCGCATTCCGCGATTCAGGATCGTCTTCTGCGCATGAGTGCCTCGCGGCTGGTGGCCCCAGCATTCCAGCAGGACCGGACATCCATTTGCTGCCTCCGGCTCGAAAGAGCCTTTGCAGATGATTGAGTTTGTGTTCTCTGCCAGTCTCGAAACAATTCGAGGAGAGCCTCCGGAGGATAATTCCTTCGCTCAGTCGCCAACTTGCGAGACCTGGCAGCCTGCGCTTCGATAGATCCCGATGTTTTTGTTCTTTCCTCATCAGGAAAGGTTTTTACGCTGCCTCGGTCGGCATCAACTCTCCTGCAGGCACGAAATCCTGTTGCCCGCGCTCGACCGCCATCATGTATCAGACCATCTTCCTCGCCACTGCAAGTGTCGCCCGGTTGGGATTGCCTTTCTGCAACTCGCGCTCTCGGATCATCGCCAGCTCCGGTGACTCTCTCGGCGCCAGCTTGGCCGCCTCGATCAACACTCTCTGAAGGTGCTTATTGCGCTGTTTCGATAGCGGCATGCGCATCACCTTGTCGGCTGAACTCTTCTCATCGGCGCACAGGCCGCAGTAGCTGATGGCCTGCTTGTTGGAACTGAACCGCGTGTAATCGCCGATCTCCAGCGCCCAGGTCAGGGCCGTGATGGAACCGACTCCCGGCACGGTGCGCAACTGCCGCAGCCGCTCCCTGAGCAGCGGGTCTCGCTCCAGTGAGCTGATCAGGTCGTACTCCAGCTTCCCCGAGCGGCGAATCATTCCGCGGCTCAGATTCAGCAGCGGCCGTACAGCTTCGCTGATGTCTTCATTCGTAGACATCAGTTCGCCGAAATAGCCCACCTTGTGCAGCCGCTGCTTGTTGTAGCTCACCCCGGTCTCCATCAACAGGCCAGAAACCCGGTTCTTCATCTGCACCATCTGCTTCACCACAAGGTTGCGGTACCGCAGCACTCGGCGTCTGTCGCGGATCTCGGTGGAAGCCATATGGCACTCGGGCAGGAAGTCACAGCGCAGGCAGTCAGCAATCTTGCCGGCATCGATCTTGTCGTTCTTCTTTTTGGCTGCTGCGATCGCTCGCAACATCAGAGGATGCGCCACCTTCACCTTCTCGGCGTGTGGAAGAAGATGATCGTAGATCCAGCCGGTGAAGATCGTCGCTTCTATAGCGATCAGCCGAGGCTGCGGTAAAGTCTTGATCCAAGCATCCAACTCGCGCCGGGTCGATCCGATCTTGCCTTCCCGGTGCACATGACCAGCCACATCCTTCACGCAGTAGCTGATCGTTTTCTTGTGAACGTCAAGTCCGATGTAGTACATATCGTCTCTGAGAAGCCTCCGAGGCAGTTCTCTGAATCAGCTTCCATGCTGAGTGCAGCTTTTCGCAACACCTCGTGCTCCTCCTCGACTAAACATTCAAACAATTCACTCAAGTGGATTGCCAGCGCTGCCTCGGTTGTCCCTAAACTCTCTCCAGCACGAGATGAGTGGCGTATTCCGAAGTCTAGCGAATGGTTATGGAAAACCCAAGCGCACGCAGGTTTCTAGACTGTCAAACAGCAGTTCACCTTGACCGAGGAGAACAGGTACCGACGCGAGGTGCGGGGAGTCGATCTGTCCAGCTTGCAGATACTGGCGCACTGTTGACGCGCCGCCGCCGAATCCCCGGGTCACGAAGTAGAAGGTGGTGGGAAGTAGATCGGGCAGTCGCGATCGCCAAGGATAGAATCGAGGCCGCGTCACTGTCGGCGCAATGAATACGCGCGAGACTGCCGATGCCAGCGTTCAGGGAGTAAAAAAATGCCATCGACCGCCGCACGGCATTGCATCTCTGCACGCTCGCGAGTGACAATACGAAACGGCGATCCGCAATCAGCCGATCATTGGAGACTGGAAGATGAGCCGGCATCGTGGCATTCGAAGATGAGCCAATGACGTGTCAAGTTGATCGACTTCCCCAATATTCGTCTTTTGTGTCGCAATCTCGGCGGCCGCCAGATGTAAGACTCTCAGGATCGATTCGTGAACTGAAATCTCCTCCCGCTGAATTCGAAGTTCTTACAGGAGCGAGACAGCATGAATGCAATTCAAGAGCGGTCGCAGAAGGCGCGTCTCAGCGACTGCCCAGGCTGCAAAGCGCACCTTTCCAACGTGGATTCGGATCGGGTCCGTCGTAAACGTCAGAGGAAGCACACGGTTGACGGGTTGGGTCCGCAGCCGCCAGATCCGCTCTTCCGATCAGTCTAACGCGCGGCTTGACTATCCTATTGATCTGCGAGAAGCTGTCGCCATTTGGGGGCGCTGTCACGCGGTGGCCCGCAGCCCCGGGAGGCGGACGTGGGATCGGCAATCTCTTCGCTGATTGTCGCAGCCGAACGAGGGGACAGGCCCTCCGCGGAAGCATTGTTTGCCGCTCTTTATTCTGAATTGCATCGGCTCGCCAAGCGTGAACTCGCACGAAGCGGCTTACCGGTGACCCTCAGCGCCACAACCCTCCTCCACGAAGCATACCTGGACATGGCTGCGCGCGACGGTCCGTCGTTTCCCGACCGGGCACGCTTCATGGGGTATGCCGCTCGAGTGATGCGAGGATTGATTATCGA
>CAWICF010000003.1:0-347390 GCA_963834565.1 uncultured Acidobacteriaceae bacterium
TGCAAGCTGACAGACGCCGAAGAATGCTGTCTTCGGGAGATCCGGCAAATCTGTCGAGAGTGGATTGGAACCGTGGGAACCTGCTTGAATTGATTCGATGCGCCGAACGTAACGGATCATGTGGCTCTGGTACCGCTGAACAGAAACACACCCGCCATCGACGCAGACATCGCAAGAATCTTTCGTCAGCCTCGTGTTTCGACGGAACGAAATCCGGAAATTGCCCCCGGCAACTCATAGCCGCGCAGATTGAAAGCGCGAACGCCGAGTAGGGGCCAGCGGCATACAATAAGGACAGACTGCGACTCCATTCAGTCCCCCACCGAACATTGCAGATCGATCGACCCAAGACAGCCGCGCGGTTCCGGGCGGTGAATCCGAACGATGCGAGGAGGCTCGCAGAGATCCGGTATGGAATGCGTCTATTGTGGCTCCGCTAATCTGCGATCTTCACGCATCCACATGAGCGATCTACCCAGCCTGCTGTTGCTGAAGAGACCGTATCGCTGCCTCACGTGCAACGGACGCATGTACTTGAATGTTTTTGCCGCGTTATGGTCATTGGCGACGAGAAAGCCGCGCGGCCATTTGTAGAGACCACCGAGCTGAAAAGGCCCCGGGTTGGTCGCGTCGGCTTTGACTCCATGCCCTGCGGATTCGCCATTTCCTGATCCGCTTTAGCCCGCGCTTGAGCGCAAGTGCAAAGGGCTGCGGCGGTGTAAACTAACACCAGACCCCATGGCCGGTCCGCTGCGGTGGACCGGCTGCGTTATGTCGGGACGTGGCTCAGCCTGGTAGAGCACTCGCTTGGGGTGCGAGGGGTCGGCAGTTCAAATCTGCCCGTCCCGACCATCTGCTTTCGAAGTCTGAACCTGAATCTCCCACACACTTTTTGAGCCGACCCGCGAAGCGCCCCAACCTTGCGTCGCAGCGAAGCGGAGACGCACGAGTCGAGGCTGCGAGGCGTGTGAGCCGAAGGCGAGCTCTTCGGCAGTTCAAATCTGCCCGTCCCGACCATTTAAATCTCTGCACAATCTGAACCCCCTCGCAGTTTAATCTCTTTCACGAAGTGGATTGCGCCCCGCCGATTTTGGAAAGTGATATTTTTGAGTCTGCAGGGCAGAAGCAATTCGATGATGTCTTGCATTTACTGCGGATCTGATGAGCTGCGGTCGTCCAGTCTTCGCTTGAGCGATCTGCTCGGCCTTCTTTTGCTCAGAGTTCCGTGTCGCTCCCGGTCCTGCAATGGGCGAATGTACATCAGCATTGTTGAGTTGATCCGGTCTTCCCGGTCGAAGAAGCCACAGGGCTAGTCGGGAGAGTACCAAGGTTGATAATGAACCGCTTTGGCCCGCTCACGATGCTGTTTCTTTCGCTGTTGCAAATCCGTCAAAAATAACCGGTACGCCCTACGATGGTTCTGCGCCCAGCTCGGTCGCGATCCTTCGCTTCTGCCGCGACGAGACGAAATGCCTCTCCACTACTAGGTAGAAGATCCAACCCGCAATTACGCCCACGATGATCTGTAGCGCCCACGAGATCAGATAGAGGTCGCCAACAAGCCCCATCTTGCGTGCCGGTAGGTCCACTAGCCCCAGAAAATAGGGATGGACTAGGTAAAGGCTGTAGGAAAATGACCCCAGCCAAAAGAGCGGGCTCAAGGCGCGCCGATGGGTGAATTGTGCCTCCACGCTTCGCAGAACCCAAAACAGCGCCAAATACAATATCGCTATCCAACTCTGTACGCGCGACGACGGATGATCGACGGTGCCTCCGCCCAAAGATCGGGTCGAAGCGAAAACCGCAGTCAGGATCACTGCCACCGCCATCATTACGCGGTTTGTAGTGCGCAACATTTCACTGTATCCGACAAAAGACTCTGACTTGATTTCCGCGGCGAGAAAGAATAAACCTCCGAGCCCGAATTGATACCAGCGATCCATCGGAAACGTTCCCGCAGAGCCGCTCGTAATCTGCCAGAGGAGCGATTCCACAGTCAAAGCGACAACTACGAGCGAAAAGAAAAACAGCCCTGCTGGCGCGCCCCATTTCCTCTCAATCCACTTGGCACCCAGCAAAATGACTCCGACGATCACGTAAAATGCCACTTCATCGCAGAGGCTCCAAAAGTCAATATTGATATATCCCTGCCCAGCCTCCGACTGAATGATGAAAAGATTCGAAACCCAGAAGCGTGCGCCGCCACTTAACTGCATAGGATGATGAATTGCCAGGATCAGATGATGGTGTTGCGCGAGGATCAATGTCCCCCCGACGAGCAATGCAAGCACAATCGTGAAAAAATAGGGTGGGTAGATTCGGCGAGCCCGCTCAAACGCAAAACGTCGAACCCTTTTCCCCGACGCAAAGGCGCTGTACGCGGCTCCAATAATGCAGTAGCCCGAAATTAGAAAAAAGAGAACAACTCCAAGCTGGCCGCGCAGGCTGAATGAGTACACTGGCCACTTCTCCCAGCGCGTACCTCCTACGTAGTGATCGGCCGCATGGCACATCACAACCCACAATGCAGCCAGGCCCCGTAGGACGTCCAAGCTCCTAAACGGAGCGATTTTTCCCGCGTTCTCGGCCACCACTACCTCCGCCAAAGAAATAAGGATGCTTCTGTGATACTACCGAAGCGCCGAAAACCAAAATCTGGGGACTACACAACCCAAACCGAGCTCGGAAGAAGTCCCCGAGGCTGCGTAACTAAGCTAAGAAGTCTCGACGATAGGTAACTGCAAATCGGCTTCCCGAATGTTTCCCACGGTCTCTGGTCCTCCGAGTGGATATGGGGGCAAACCGGAAGTTAGCTCCCCATCGTCGGACTCAGGCCTGAGCGTATTCAGGGGCCCCGAAGGGACTGGGTTGGAACAGAAAAGTTCTAAAATCGTCCTCTAGCGCCAACCATATTTAAACTCAATAAGTTACGGAATGTCGACTCCTTGAGAAATATCCTAAGCGAGGGGTCCATTTCTTGCAAGAATTTTCGCCAATTTGTTTGTGATTCCGTCCGGGGCTTGCGGATTGACTCTGCCCATTCTTATTCGAGAGGTTTGCCGCCAAGCCGGTTGTTGGGGAACCAAATTAAAGAGGATTCAGGTAGGCTCGGTTGCTCTCTCTTTTTCCGTTCAAAAGGTCCTCCATATACTTCCAAGCGTCCGGCGAAGAGGCCTTGCGATACAGCTTCCTATCGAGGCTGCCGTCCAAGAGCCTGTCATCGATCTCAGCGACTGCTTCCTTTCCGCGAACGTGGGCGTACCCCGGAAGATCGTTGACTATGTTGATGAATTTCGCGTAGGTGTTGCAGATGGCACCCGCGCTTGCGGCGAAGGACGGGTTCCTTTCGCTCACCGCGTGGAAAGGCGAAGGAACAGACTATCGCGTCCTGGCTGAGGGGCATTGGGCAAGTCAGACACACTTTGACGCGGCAGTGGCAGACAATCCACAGGCTTTGGCGGCGCGCGCACGCCTGGAGACCTTCGCCAAGCAGGCGCCTGGATTATTCACGGAATGCTTCCGGTTCACAGCCGAGGGCGTCCAGGCTCGCCCTCTCGAATCGCTGTTGCGGGATGCCGCCACTCGCTGGAAGGCCGTCGGGTTCGAGACCAAACGAATCCGGGCTGGGCAAATCAATGTCCACGTGGCGACTGCGGGCAAAGGGCAGTCGGTGATTTTACTGCACGGCTGTCCGCAATCGGGTGAGATCTGGCGACGATTGGCGCCAGAGCTAGCTAAAGATAGGCAAGTGATTATTCCCGACCTGCCCGGCATGGGCCTCTCCCACATTAAGCAACAAGGTTACGATCTGATGAGCATCGCGGAGGATGTCCACGCGGTCAGCGCTGCGCTCGGACTCAAAGAGGTAGACCTGATTGCGCATGACTGGGGTGGAGCGGTTGCAGCGGTTTACGCTCTACGCTACCGGCAGGAGGTGCGACGGTTGACGTTCATCGAAAGCGCTGTAGGAGGAGCGGGCTTTGAGAATGCGTGGGTCTTCAATGCGCCCAACCCAGCATTAACCTTCATCCCATTTCTGCTAGCTGAGAATCTATCCGAAGAATTGGTGACAGGACGAGAAGAGATCTGGTTGCGCCATCTATGGCAGACTTTCACTCACAACAAGGCCGAGGCGCCATTTACCGAATGGCGGCCATATCTGGAAGCGATGCGACGACCGGGGCTTTTCCGGTCCAGCGGAGAATACTATCGGTCTGTTTACGGAGCAGCTAAGAAGGTGCGAGAACTCATCGCAGCTGGCAAGCTGACGATTCCGGTTCTGAGTATATCGGGAGAGAATTCATTGGGAGCAGCGCAGCTGACATTTGTCGAGGTTTTCGCGGAGAACATCACGCGTCACGTCGTCATTCCAGGATCAGGTCATTTTGTTCCCGAGGAGCAACCGCAGGCACTGTTGACGGAGCTGAAGAGATTTCTGAGAGCTTGATTTGGGCGGAATCCCGATGACGAGGCAATCGTTGCACATTCAACGCGAACCAACGAGGGGAGAGTTCAAACCTGCCATCGACCCACAAAGTGGTCTTGTAAGACGTCAGCTGCGTTTGGCAGCCTCAGCACATTTTGGAAGTTCTCGTAAAACCGATTCACAAGCCGCCGTCGAGCCAGAAAATTGGTATTCGAGCATGAAATTCGTATCGGTAAACGGAGAACAATCTAGCGATTTTCCGCAAATCGTCAGTGAGCGCATTATCGCCAATTCACTCGTCGACGGCAGATTGGTACCGGGATGTCGGTCAGCGTCCCGCGATCTCATGACCGAGAAGGACCCTGAAAACAACAGACACTGCGGCGTTTATCAGGACCAATCATGCAGATTCTGCCTAAATCGCCCTTAATCAGCACTAAGGCCTGATAGCACCAGCGGAGACTTGGAACGAGATTCTGCGTGCAACAATGCGGGCGAATACTACGGCGCAATAGAGCGGCAGCTTACGAGTTGAGCGAGAGGTTCCGTAATCCAGAGTTCGCGCCATCCGGCAGGAACTGCGGAAGCCCGAAGTCGTGAAATAAGTGAGGATCTAAGAACAGAGTGATCGCAGAAATCGCATTGGTCTCAAGTGTGAGTACGTGAAGTGAGTGCGCATTCCAGCGTTTCTCTGCGCCGGAGAATTCATAAATGGCAAAAGCTGGCTGCCCATTGGCCGAAGTGGGCACCAGGTGGAGGCCACCACAAGTCTTCCATGCCGCAGCAAAGAATGTCCCGATGACTTCGCGCCCGATAAACCACTGCAGCCAGGGCGGCATGACGGCGGTTGCATCTTCCTTGAGTAGCGCCACAAAACCGTCCACATCGTGGCCTTCCCAAGCCTGCAGATAACGCCCGAGGAGCACTTGCTGCGCCGGAGTTGGCTGCGATTCAATCGGCGGCCGGCGGTCAGAGTAGCGATGCGAGAGCGTCTCGCGCGCTCGCTGCAAAGCACTATTGATAGATGCGGTGGAACCGCCGAGCAGAGATGCCGCTTCAGCAGATGCCCAGCCGAGGACATCGCAGAGCATGAGCGCAGCGCGCTGGCGCGGCGGTAACTGCTGAATGGTAGCAACAAAAGCAAGTTGTACGGACTCCCGCGCAGTGTAGCGCACCTCGGGATTCGGCGCGGCGTCGGCGAGGCCCTCGAGACTTGCTTCTGGATACGGTTCGAGCCAGGGCACGTCGAGCGCCGGGCCGCCTTCCAGCTTCGGCGGGCCGGCAGGGCCAAGCTGGTCGGGCAGATATCGCTGCTGGTGCTTGCGAACCTCTAGCGCATTGAGGCAGGCGTTGGTGGCGATCTTGTAAAGCCACGCGCGAAACGATCCGCGCTCTTCCGCGGTGTCGGCCTCGAAACTTGAGAAGCTGCGCCAGGCACGCAGATAGGTCTCTTGCACAAGGTCGTCGGCTTCGTGCAGGGAGCCGAGCATGCGGTAGCAATGCAATTTGATTTCCCGGCGAAACGGCTCTGCGAGCCGTTCGAAAGCCTGATTTTCTCCGAGATTGGCAGGTTCAATCACCATTGCGTCCGATTTTAGACCTCGCGAATGAATTTTCAGGGCTCCGTCAGGCCGCAATCGCCTCGAGTCCTTTCCCTGAGACGATAAAGACATCGCCCAGGGAGCGATCCGGGTTCAGTACCAGTTCAACGACCGCAGTTGCGACGTTGCACGAGGTCGGCGGTGCAGCCATGCTTCGAACGAGGTCGTTCGAGGAGATCCCAAGGTAGCGGGAGTAGCCGATGATGGCACGTTTCCCGAGATCGGTGTCAGGAACGATGCGCGGCGCAACGGAAATGAATCGCAGTCCGAGAGCGAGGCGATCTGACTCTTTCTGGCTGTAGTTGGCAATGAAGATCTGGGTGCGCTTGGCTCCGGCATAGCCACCGGAGAGCGGCGAGCCAACCAGAGCGGCACCGCTCGAGAGGAGCACCACCGAAGCGCATGCAGAGAGAGGACGCGAAAGCGCAGCCTTGCAGAAATTGAATGCAATTTTGACGTCACCTTCCCAATTCGCGGAGAACTGCTGCCAGCTTTGCTCGTGGATCGGTGCGGCTGGCGGAAAAACTCCGCCACCGATGATGAGGATGTCAGGCATGAGAACGTCAAATACTTTCGAAGGCGCATCTTCGTCGGTTGCATCGAGCGCGAGGATTTCGACACCGGGTACATCGTGGACCAGTTGCCTGAGCGGCGCTTCTCGTCGGGCCACCGCGAGAACTTGCGCCCCGTTGCGAATGCCCGCCTCGACAATGCGGCGGCCAATGCCGCGGCTGCCGCCGATCACGATCATCGTCTTGCCGCTCAACGAAACCATCTTGTCCCCTTGGCGCCGGGGTAGCCATGCGCGCCTCGCGATGTCCGCAAATCAAGCGCCGTGATCAACGCCTGCCTGCGCTCAGATCGTCTGAATATCCGGCCTGTATGCGAGGCCACTGGGCGATAGGGCGTCCGCCCGGCCACTCTGGTTCCCATGTAGGTGAACCGCTCTTAGTCCGCGTGATACTGCACTGTTGCGGCCAGCCCGCCGGCGAGTCCTCCCACGGCTCTTGCCGACCGTAAACGGTCAGGTCGAGCAAGTGATAGTTGTTATCCATCACCTCGGAGCCGCGTGCGGTCGTCCAATACGTCTCGAAGACTTTGGATCCCTGTCGCAAATAGCAAACGATGTGCATCCTGCCGATCTGGCGTCCCACCAGGAGAGTCTCGAGCGACTCCCGGGGCGCGGAGTACCAGGGCATCTCCCAGCCCATGAAGTCGCGGTAGCGGGCGCTCTCTTCGAACGGGCCCTGACAAAACGTCGCGTAGGTGACATCGCGAGAATGGATATAGGAAAGCTCGCGGACCTGCGATGTAACCCAGGTGCACCCCTCGCACTGCTCCGGCGCAGGGCGGCCAGCGTGCCACATGAAGTAGTAGACGATGAGCTGCTTGCGGCCTTCGAATGTGTCGAGAAGCGTCATGCGGCCCTGCGGCCCAATCAGCGTCGTAGAGCCGTCCACCTCGACCATGGGTAACCGTCGGCGGGCAGCCGAAATGGCGTCACCTTCATGCGTGTGCGCCTTCTCTCGAACGCGTAGAGCGTCGAGTTGCTCCTCAAAGGTGCTCCGGTCGGCGATTTTGGGCGCTGCGAGTTCATGTCCGAT
Source organism: uncultured Acidobacteriaceae bacterium (assembly GCA_963834565.1). Lineage (GTDB taxonomy): Bacteria > Acidobacteriota > Terriglobia > Terriglobales > Acidobacteriaceae > Telmatobacter. The sequence goes on from CAWICF010000003.1 coordinate 7,632, forward strand.
GTCTTTCATTGTTCCCTCCTTTCCTGCGCAGGTCTTAAGTGCAGGTGTCGCGCTCACTCGCATTTGCACGCTTTCGCCTCTGCCGCGCGCCGTCGTTCGGCTGCTCCTACGGGGTCGGTGGTGATATCGACCCACAGCGGGTCAGGCGCGGTCTCGACCCCGTAGTTGTCGTGCCAGTTCCACCACTTGTACGGCGGAGTCTGCGGATAACCCTCCGGCGAGTCCTCCCAGGTCTCTTGGCGCCCTAGCGCCGTCATATCGAGGTAGCTCCAGGTGGTCCCCATCGCCTCGTCGCCGCGGCTGTTGATGAAGTATGTGCGGTGCACCTTGTCGCCGTCGCGGATGAACGCATTGTGGCCGTGCCATTGGTCCACGCCAAAGTCCACGTCGAAACTGTCGGTCATGGTGTACCAGGGCATCTCCCAGCCCATCCGCTCCTTCAGGCGCGCGATGTCCGCCTGCGGCGCACGCGAGGCCCACGCGAGCGTGGTGTCGCGTGCGTTCAGATGAGACAAATGAGAGACCTGATCGGCGCCGAGCGAGCAACCGCGGCAGGCATGCTCCGGCCACCCGAATACTCCAGGCTCGAAGAAGGCGCGGTAGACGATCAACTGACGGCGCCCCTCAAATAAATCGAGCAGGCTTACTTTGCCGTTGGGTCCATCGAACTCGTACTTCTTCTCGACAGCCATCCACGGCATGCGCCGGCGTTCGGCGGCCAGCGCGTCACGGGCGTGCATCAGGGCCTTCTCTTTCACAAGCAACTGCTCCCGCGCAGCCTCCCACTCCTGTTGCGATACGATCGGGGGTGTATTCATCGCGATATTCTCCTTTCCGTGTTCTCTTTCACTCGATTTGCTCGTTGCCATCTTATCTCTCCTTTATTTCCTGAGTGGAGCGATTCGCCGTGAAAAACCTCTTCAACTTGCCGATGAACACCGCCAGAACTCCTCCAGTGGATCCGGCTCCGGCGACCATTGCTGCTGCGTTTGCGATACATACTGGGCACATATGCCCCTCCTCTGAACTTGTCCGCTCATTTTTCGTTTGATGCTCGATAACAGAATTTGCCGACTCGCTCTAGACTTTTTCCTTCGGATTGGGCGAGCCCTTGCCGGTTGCGATTAGGCTCTTCAAACTTCCGCGAATGTACGATCCCCAGGCGTCGGAGCAGATGTTATAGCACTCGTAGGCTGGGACAAGGCCCTCATGGGTGAAATGGATCTCGGTCTTCTCACCCTTCTTCGCAATGTCGAAGATAACCCTGGTGCCTTTCCACTCGGTCTTGTCCTCGGTGAAGTTGAAGTAGTTATCGATCACCAGCCAGGCAACTTTCTTGTTGGGAACCAGCTCGACGAGCTTCATGGTGCACGAGTGAGCATCCCGGTAGTGGTACTTGAACTCGTCGCCGGCTTTGGCGGCGCTGCCTACAATCTCTTCGGACCACCATCCGCGCACGTTCCGGATGGCATCAAAGGCTTCCTTCGGTGACTGGTCGAGCGTAATGGATGCGCTGTAACTTTGATTCGACATGACTGCTCCTTTGCGTTGTAGATTTGTGGGTGTCATCGACATGCCCCAGGTTTACCCAACGCCGCAGGGACTTTTCCGCTCTCTACGCGAAAACGTCCGGCTGATTCTTGCCCGTAGTGATCAATTTGCGCAGGTTGCCTTCCACCAGCGCGCCCCAGGCGCCAGAGCAGCCGCCATAGCACTCGAATCCTGGAACCAAGCCCAAATGCGTAAAGCGGAGCTCGGTCGCGCCGTCCTTTCGCGTGATCTGAAAGACAATGTCGGTGCCGATCCACTCGGTCTTGTCCTTGACAAAGGTCAGTTCGGCGTCCGTAACATGCCACACAACTTTCTTGCCGGGAACAAATTCCGTCACTCTCTGTGTGCTCTTGTGCATGTCTTTGTAGCGGTAGGTAAATTCGGCGCCAGGCTTGTTCGTTTCGCCTGTCACTTTTCCAGACCACCACCCGCGCACGTTGTTGATGGCTGCGAAGACCTCTTCGGGAGTCTGCTCAACGGTAAAAGAAGTTGTGAAACCATCCGTCTTCATGATCGGTACCTCCATCCGCTCTTTTTGTTGACTGTCGGCATTGCTTGTTGCGCAGCGCTCTTTAGAGCGCCACGCTCTGCGGTACGAAGCCCGCGTACTGACGTTCGAATTCCTTGGCCACGCCCTTACGCCAACCTTCCGAAATCGACTGAGACATCGGATCGGGGAAGATGTCCTCTTCGCCGTTCTCAAGCCCATCGAATATGCCCTTTGCCGCGGAATCAGGCGGAGCCTTCGGTATATCGAAGCCGCGGTTCATGTCGGTATCGACAGGACCCAGGAAGACGCCGTGGACGGTTACGCCCTCGCTTACCAAGAGCGCCCTCAGCGATTGCGTCATGCTCAGCGCGGCGGCCTTCGAAATCGAGTAGCTCGGCGTGAGCGGCAACGGCGCCAGCGCCAACAGCGACAGGTTATTGACGATGGCCCCTTTGGAGCGCTTCAGCTTCGGCAGGAACGCCCGCGAAACCTTGTACATGCCAAAGAAGTTCACGGCGAGAGCCTGCTCGATGACCGCGGGATCGCTCAGATCGTCATACGGGGCGATTCCGGAGTTGTTGATGAGGACGTCGAGGCTACCCACTTGGCTCACCGCCTGCTCGATCTGCTCAGCGCTGGTCACGTCGAGCGACAGTGGTGTCACGCGTTCGTCGGCGATCTCGAGCGCTCCACGCGTGCCCGCGTAGATTCTTTTCGCCCCGCGCCGGAGCGCTTCGGTGACGAGTGCGCGGCCGATGCCGCGGTTGGCGCCCGTGATAAGAACTGTTTTCCCTGAGATGTTCATATCGATCTCCTTTTTGGGGCTGACTTTGGCCAGCCCGTTCTTGCCTCTCTACTGGGTAAAACCGGTGAGGGCGCCAAAACTCATCGGCGCTTGGCAAATTCTTTTTTGGGGGCCGGAATGCCTTTGTCTGAATCGCCGGTCAGACCCTCGAGCTGGGCGGAAGTGCTACGCGAAGGAACATCAGCGGAGGGCTTTGCTTTGAGCGCCTTGCGGCGGGCGGCATGGTCAACTAAGCCTTCGGCGCTCTGGTCTGGTCCTGGGGATGATGGAGTGCCGGCTTCTCAATCTCTTACGCCGGTCCGCAAGAGTGCAACCTATCAGTTCTTCAATCAACGCGCAATTAGGAACACTCATGTGCCTAGGATCTAACTGGTCTCGCTTGTTTTTCCCGGAAGGTGCACGTCTGCCCTCACTACCTTGCTATACCGCTTTGCCCAGCGGCACATGCCTCGAAGCGGCGCGATGATTGTTTTTCCCACTTTTGTGAGGGAGTACTCGACGGCAATCGTCTTTGATCTCGTCACGCGCCTGTCGATTAATCCAGTCGATTCGAGATTGCGAAGAGTTCTGGTGAGCATACGCTGGGAGACGCGTCCGAGGTAGCGGCGCAATTCTCCATGTCGATGAGGCCTCTCCTTGAGCGAAAACAGGATTTTGGGTGTCCATCTACCGATAAAGATCGGCGCTGGCATTTTCAATTCATGCATCGTATTCATGTTTGGCCTTGATCGATCCTTCATTTCTTACCTCTCTACTGTGTAAAACAGACGAGGGCGCCAAAACTCATCGGTACCTGGCAGACTTTTTATTTTTGAGTGGAATTCCTACGCGACAATTATCGGATTTAGTGTGGTTTCAAGAAAATCCATATCGGTTTGTGAACAAGATTGACCGTCAAGATAGCCAACATGCAAACGGCCATTTGAATTCGCCTTGGTCAGCACTGACACTCAATGAGTGCGTGATCGCTAAAGTGCTCGCCGAGGTCCGATAGGTCCTCAGAAGTCGGCTTATATTCAACAAACTCTCGGATATAGGAGGACGGGTTGCGAGGTCCTCTCCCTATCGTCCAAACTGCCCGATCGTTAACTGACCTTCTCAAATACGACGAATCCATGCGCGGGGATGATGGCGCTGATTTGGCCATTATTCACGGGTAATACCGCGCCGCCGTTGCCGACATTCGCTCCTCGGTAAATCGTGGCGTCGCTGTTGAAGACCTCCTTCCACCCTCCGGTCGGTAGCCTTGAGGGATCCGTGGCAATCCCATAGCCGCTACCGAACGGCGAATCGTTCAAGCTTGCCAGCACCAGCAGATTCTGGCCCGGAGCAGTCCGCGTAAAGGCGATGACGCGGTTGTCATCGTGAGTGTAGATAACATCGAGTGCATTCGATCGTGCCGCCGAATTCCCCAACACGAACCGGATAAGGTCCTGGTAGAAACGGAAAAGGAACTGTCCATCGCCTGTCCGCTGCCCAATCAGATCTTCCTTATTAGTTGTGAACGTATTTACCGTGAAAGGATTGGCCGCGCCGATCTCTTCCCCCATAAAGAACATGGTCGTGCCGGCAGAGAGCGCAGCCATTCCGAATGCGAAGCGGCATCGTCCCTCTGCATAGCTCCGCGTGGCGCCCAACAGGGGCGCTGAGTTCACCGCGGTCACAATGGTTCGCTCCGTGCCCGGATCGTTGCCGGCCTCGTCGTGGCTCTCGTGATAAGCAACCTTGTTGTATTGAGTAGCCAGGAGCGCGCCCGCGAAGTAGTCCATATTCAACGGGCCCGGCACGCCAAAGCCGGCATTCTTCAGCAGATTTGCGTAGCTGTCGCCGTAATTCCCGTCGCCGATCAGATGGTGGTAAAAGTCCATGTACCAGATGGCATCAAAGCCGATCCCACCCTGGTTGACCGGCTGCGTCATTGCTGCCCATCCCGTATAGTCCTCGGCAATAAGAAATGCCGACGGCTTCAAAGTCAGCACCGTGCGTGTCAGCTCGCGGAGAAACTTCGAGCCAAACAAATTTGCATTGCCCACCGGCGTTCCATTCCAGTGCAGAGCGTTGTTGTTATGGATCGCATCGGTGAGATCCACCCGAATGCCGTCGATGTGGAAGTCGTCGAAAAGCACCGCTGCGCTGCTGGTAAACATCTGGCGCAGGTTCTCCTGCCAGAAACATGGACTGAAACCGCTGGAACCGTTGTCCAGATAACCTCCAGAAATGTTCCCGGGATAATCCGTCGGCAATCCTTCGTACCAGTACCAAGTGTTGTGCTGCGGCGCGACATTAGGGTCGGAGTCGTAGCCCCATTCCGACCGGTCGTTCCCGCTTCCCGCAAAGTGGTTGTACACCACATCCAGAATGACGGCGATGCCGCGCTGATGGCAGGCGCGGATGAAATGCTTCAGCTGATTGCCACCGCCCTGGCTGGTCTGCAAGCAGAAAAACAGCGAAGTCCCATAGCCCCATTGAACTGCGCCGTCGCTCTGTTCCATCGGAAGCAGCTCAACCGCATTCACTCCCAGTTCCACCAACTGGTCGATAAAGGTCATCGCTTCGGCCAGTTTGCCCGGTGCTGTGGAAGGAAATCCGAGCGATCCAATGTGGAGTTCGTAGATAACCAAATCCTCGATCGCGAGGGGAAGCGGCTTGGCAGGGTTCAGATCGTTCGCCCAGAACTCGTCCGCTGGGATCAGGCTCTGCTTTTCCACGCCGGCGTCGTCGAAGTCTTGCGTCACCAGATCGGGATCGGAAACCACCGAACAGCTTACTATCCCGTCGAGATCGAGATACGAGCCCGCGTACTGCGCTCCGTTGGGATTGTTGTTCCCGCGTCCCACCTGGTTGCGCGAGAAGATATCCACCTTGTAGGTCGCACCGTGCTGCTCATTCACGATCCGGTACATGTACAGGCGATTCATGAATGCGCTGAAGTCCGCGAGGGCTGGCGTGGTGGTCACGCTCGTCTCCCAGATACCGGTCGTTCCGATTTGGGTGAGAGGCACCACCGAAGCTGTGGGATCCACTCCCGTCCCGTCGTCGGCAATGTAGCCTGACGGCGTCGCCGGTGCGGCTGGAAACGGCGCGAAAACGACTTCGACGCTCTGGGCAAAAGGCGCCCACACCGAAAAACGAATACCCGGTTTGGTTGCCCCTGTCGGCGTATATTTCTGCGCGCCGAACCGGCGCCCGGTGGCGAACCAGTAGTCCTGCCGCCCTCCCGCGGCGGAGAGAATAAAGCTCCGCGTCTGCTGCGCGGAGTTGGGGTCCGCGACCTCCGTAACCACCACCCACGAATTCTGTGCACTTGCCAGATCGGCGATAACGCCCCACTCAAACCTCGTTCCCACCTGCGAGGCGTCCATCGATACGCTAGCCGTGAAGGCATCGCAGCCGGTCTCGTCCGACGACACTACCATCGGCGTCTGGGTCCACTGATTTGAAAATATGCCATTGGCGTCCCAGCTTCCCGACAGCCGGACATTCTGAAATAAGTTCTGCCTGACGCCGCTGTGAAAGGTAAATGTAGCGACAATCTTTGCCATCCCGGTACCCCACTAAGTGAGCCGAAGTTTGTCCTCGCCCAAGCATCACATGAACGTGGGGCGCTCGACATGAATTGTCAGGCAATTGGCCATCTGCTGTCTTGAATCAGCCCGTCTTCCTATCCGGGGCTTCTGCCCATGCATCGGAATACAGCGATGCTTCTCTCCTCGCCTTTTGGCATAGTCCGGCGACAACACGCCGAGAGATTCGGTCGTGCTGAGTCGGCCAGCGTCCGTCGATGTCACGACGGAGTACGTGCTGGAGGATGAGAGACACTGCGGCGTTTTTGGGGACTAATCCTCTGGAACTCGCTCTCGGATGAATTCATCAGCATCCCGAAGAAGGTCATTGGGATGGCAACAACTTGTGAGGACAAGTCTCGAGCAGTGCCAACGGTCATTCGGCGTGCAGTGTCGTGATTGGGTCGAGGCGCATGGCGCGCAGCGCAGGGACGTAACTGGCGGTGATGGCGACGGCGGTGAGCACGGCGGTTACGCCGGCGAAGGTAGAGAGATCGTAGGGCGAGACACCGTAGAGCAGGCCGGCCATGAGATGAGAAACAATAAGCGCGCCAACCAGGCCTACGCCGGCGCCGGCGCCGGCCAGAGTGAGTCCCTGGCGCAAAACCATCTTGAGGATATTGCGCCTTTGCGCGCCCAGCGCGAGTCGAATGGCGATCTCGCGCGATTGCTCATTGACCAGGAAGGAGATGGTTCCGTAGATTCCCAGTCCGGCGAGCAGCAGGGCGGTGCCAGCAAACAGCGCCACCATTTCCATGGAGAACCGCCGCACGGAAAGCGAAGAGGAGAGAACGTCGTCCAAGGTCTCCGCGTGAAAGACGGGAAGCTCCGCATCGATGGCCTGGACTTGTGTGCGCACCTGCGCGGAGATAGTGGCGGGATCGACCTGTCCACGCAGGTAGAGCGCAAGAAACTTGGCGGGACGCTGGTAGATGTCGAGGTAGATCTGCGGAACGCCGGCGTCGGCGAGCGATTCTGTGCGTGCATCGGCAATGACGCCGACGATGGTGGTCCATTCCGGCCTGGCACGGCCCAAACGGCCCAACATACGGACTCGCTTGCCGACCGGATCCTCGCCCTTGCCATCTTTGCCGGGCCAGTAGGTGCGGGCCGCGGCCTGGTTGATGACTGCGACCAAGGGCGTAGCTTCAAGGTCCTGGTCGACGAAGAGGCGTCCCCGCAAGAGAGTCATGCCCAGTACGTGGAAATATTCCGGTGAGACGATCGATGTCTCGATCAGCGGAGGCTGGCTGCTTTGCACTTCCTGGCCTTCGCGAAGCAATGGAATCAGTCTGCGATCGTTCTGGCCATGGCCAAGGGGAATGGCCGCCCGATCACTGACGGCGGTTTCTTCCACGCCGGGAATCGTCCGGTTGCGGCGCAGAACTTCGCGCAGCAGCACGGCTTCCTGCGTGGCGGTGCGGTAAATGTCGGTATTGGGATCGTTAGGATTCGGCAGCGAGGTCTCGATTGCCATGACTCGCGTGGGATTGAAGCCGAGTTGCACCTTGAACAAGTCCCAGAAGCTGCGCAGCAGAAGGCCGGCGGCGACCATCAGCACCAGGGAAAGGGCTAATTCACCAATCACCAGAGCATGGCGGAGGCGCGAGCGCTGCCGGGAACCGTTGGAGCCACGGCCTTCCTGGCGGAGAGTGGCCGTCAAATTAAGGCGGCTTGTGAGCCACGCGGGGGCAAGGCCGAAGATGGTTCCGGCGGCGACGGAGACGACGATGGCAAACGCCAGCACGCCCCAGCTGATGGATATGTCATTGAGGCGCGGCAGGCTTTCCGGAACAAATTGCAGCAGGAATCTCCGGGCGCAGAAGAGAACCGCGAAACCGGCGATGCCGCCAAGCACGAAGAGCAGCAAGCTCTCGGTGAAGAGCTGACGAATGAGGCGCGTTCTTGCGGCTCCCAATGCCTGGCGAACCGCCATCTCACGACCGCGCGCGCTGGCGCGTGCAAGCAGCAGATTGGCGACGTTGACGCAGCTGATCAGCAGGACCAGGCCGACTGCGCCGAAGAGCAGAATGAGCGATTGGCGAACGTTGCCGACAAGAGTCTCGGCCAGGGGAGTGAGGTGGAAAGTCCATTCGGACTGGGGCGGATAATCCGCCGGATATTGCTTCTTCAACGATGCAACCAGAGCATCGAGGCGCCCCTGCGCGGCCTCAGGCGAGAGACCGGGCTGAAGGCGCGCGATGGTCTCGTAGGGGGTGCGCGTGCTGCGCATCGGCGGCGAGGAGGGGTCGCCGTAAAATCCATCCGCCGCCCACAATTCGGTACTGATCTGCTCGCTGGTTTGGCCCTGGTCGCGAAAGCTGGCGGGCATGACGCCGACAACATGAAACAGATCGTTGTCAATGCGGATACTTTTGTTGAGAATGTGCGGGTCGGCGCCAAATGCGCGCTTCCAGAGCCCATCGCTGATGACGACTTCGCCGTTGGCGCCGGGTGAGGCGTCGTGCGGATCGAAGGTGCGGCCCAACTGCGCGTCGACGCCGAGCACCGCGAAGTAGCTCGGTGAGACCGTTTTTCCGGCGATGCGCGTGGGCTGGCCGCTGCCGGTAAGAGTGTCGGTGCCGAAAAAGCAAAGGGACACATACTGGAAGATTCCCGAGTTCTGAAGGTCTCTCAACTCAGGGATGGAAAAGCCGACGTCGTGCGCGCCCACGCCAGGAAGGTTGGCTTCAATGCGCACCAGTTCGCTGGGGTGGGGGTAGGGCAAAGGATGCAGCAGGGTTGCGGCGATGACGCTGTAGATGGCGGTGGTGGCTCCAATGCCGAGGGCCATGGTGGCGATGGCAATCAGAGAAAATCCGGGAGACCGGTGCAGCATGCGAACCGCAAAGCGGATATCGAGCAGAAGATTCTCGGCAAGCGGAAGACTCTGCTCGGCGTTGTGTTGCTCGCGTATGGCCTGGGCCGCGCCCAGCTTCAGTGCGGCCTGCCTGCGCGCCTCAAGGGGCGGCATACCGGCGCGCAGGTTCTCTTCAGTTTGTAGGGCAAGATGCTCTGCCATCTCTTCCTGGAGGCGTTGGTCGACGCGCCTTCCGGTGGTGAAGTTCGAGAGGCGAATGAAAAAGCGGCGCAGAAATCTCATGGCAGGTCCTCGGCTTTGACCTCAAAGAATCGCGCGATGATTGCTGCGGTTTGCTCCCAGTCGCGGGTCTCCGCCTGCAGCTGTTTGCGCCCCGTCTTGGTAAGGCGATAGAAGCGGGCGCGGCGGTTGTTTTCAGATACGCCCCACTCGGAGACAATCGAGCCTTCATGTTCGAGCTTGAGCAGCAGGGGATACAGCGTGCCCTGGTTGAGAGCCAGAAGGTCTCCGCTGATCTGCTCGATGCGCCGTGCGATTCCGTAGCCGTGCTGCGGTCCCAGAACATCGAGGGTTTTGAGGACCATCAGCGCAAGCGTTCCTTGCAAAACGTCGGGTTTCTCCTTCATGGAGGGACCAACCTTTAGGTTTCCAACAGAAGCATCTCACAATTCCTTTTGGAAAACAACAGGAATGTGCCGATCCTCCGCGGGCCGTCGGTGAGCGCGAAATCGCCGAGGCACTCATCGACGGAAGATTAGTCGTGACTAGTCGGCTTATGTTCACCCATCCGCTCTATTTCATATGGATGTATAACGGGCTTCTCGGACAAGTGATCGCTCCCAATTGACTCATTAACGGTTCCCGTCGCTGAGCGCATTATCCCCGATGCACTCGCCGGCGCAGATCACTCTTCGGAGGCCGGCTTTTCTACAGGCCACGAGTGCTTGATGTGATCGGACAAGGGAATTGGCGATCCATAATCGAGTGTTCCGCCGAGGATAGATTGCTGCGTCCAACGTTTCGCCAAGTAGCGATTTTGAGTCTCCAGTGAGTCTCCACTGAAGAAAGACGGCTTCAGGCGATCCGCTCAAGCCACTATAAACAGTAGAGTTTAGCTGATTTCCGGACGAATTCTCACCTTCTGCATCGGAAGAGCACCATCGCTTAATGCGCCGGTGGAAGGCCGGCGTCCCGATCTTCCACCGGACTCTGAATAAGTTCCCGGTAGCCACGCGTACCCCTGTCTCGACTGGAACTCACCGTACCGATATTTGAGTAGTCTCAGGTAAAGAGAACAGAGGTGGGGACCGCACCCTACGACAAGCGGTCACAACCAGCGCCAGAAGCTGCCAGCCGGTTCGCGCCAGGGCCCCAACCTGACTTCGTTGTACCCAATCTGGGCGAGATGCATACATTGACTTCTGTCGGCCCGTTGTGGGGGAAACCTGGATCAAATTCAGCTCGAAAAATGAGCCGGAAAATTGTGGGGGAAATTGTGGGGACCCTCAGTGATTTTCAGCAGTAAACCACATTAAAGCTCCCATCACGAGAAATGCCCTGAAAGCCGCATGGATACTGACTCCGGGGCATATCACGGTAACTGACGGTAAAGCACCGAAAAAACCGCGAGACCGCTTGGGGTGTGAGGGGTCGGCAGTTCAAATCTGCCCGTCCCGACCATTTCGATCCCAGGTTTCCCAGGAAAGCTTCGCGAAGGCAGCAACGAACTGCCGACAACGAGCACCCCAAACCTTGCGCCGCAGCGCAGCGAAGGCGCACGCGAACCGGCTGCGAGGGGTGCGAGGCATAGCCGAGCTTATCGGCAGTTCAAATCTGCCCGTCCCGACCATTTCGATCCCAGGTTTCCCAGGAAAGCTTCGCGAAGGCAGCAACGAACTGCCGACAACGAGCACCCCAAACCTTGCGCCGCAGCGCAGCGAAGGCGCACGCGAACCGGCTGCGAGGGGTGCGAGGCATAGCCGAGCTTATCGGCAGTTCAAATCTGCCCGTCCCGACCATCCTTCCGCTTCCCCTTATCCTTCGTCCAAAACCAGGGAAAATCCGACCCGCGAGTTGTACCCCGCAGTGACTTTTGTCATGTATCCAAGGCTCTTCGAGGGCGCGATGATGGGAGAACAGGCAGCAAACAAAGCATTCCCCTCAGCGGACGGCGACGCTGGCTGTACGGTATTGACGATAGGCCGGTTGCTGGCTGTCTTTCTTCCGGATCGAGTTCCAGGGCCCCGATGCGCTGCGCAGGTTTCCTTACCGCCGAAGCTGGCCGCGGCGGGCTTGCCTCTTCTTCCCTTGGTTCAAGCGTTGCAACCGTTTTTCTTTGAGCCGCTGAGGCATTGAGCGGCGGAAGGGTTGCGCATGGAGTCGGCTTTGCAGAACAGCAACAAAAAGAAGGACATTCTCGAATTAGGTCTGTCGCAGATCGAAATCGTCGTGGCGATCGTGTTGCTCGCCGCTGCTGCGCTGCTGACGGGTTGCACAAACGCTTATCCGACGATTAAGCAAATTGCGGCGCCCGCGATTACGTCCTTCACCGCAAGTCCGGAGACAATTACCGCGGGAACGAGCACAACCCTGAGCTGGGCAACGACCGGCGCGACGAGCGTGAGCGTTTCGCCTGGGACCATCGCATCGGTTGCAGCGAGCGGCTCCATCAGTTTGAGCCCGAGCGCAACAACAACTTATACGCTGACAGCGACGAACAGCGTGGGCACGGTGACGGCGACAGTGACGGTGACGGTGAACGAGCCGACCCTGCCCACAATCACTTCGTTTACGGCGAATCCGACAGGCGTGACGCTGGGCGGGGCAAGCACGCTGAGCTGGGTGACAAGCGGCGCGACTACGTTGACGATTACGCCGGGGACGTTTGCGACGACGAACGCAAGCGGGTCGACGGGCGTGAGCCCTGAGGCGACGACGACTTATGTGCTGACGGCAACGAATGCCGCAGGCTCAGTGACGGCAACGGCGACTGTCACGGTATCGGCGCAGACGCTGCCGGTGATCAACTCGTTTAACGCGAATCCGCCAAGTATCACTTTGGGTTCGAGCAGCACGCTGACGTGGTCGACTACTGGAGCAACGGGGGTTTCGATCACGCCGGGGACCTTCACTTCGACGCTGGCGACCGGATCGTTGATGGTAAGCCCAACTGCGACGACGACTTATACGCTGACGGCGACGAATGCGGCCGGCAACAGCACCGCGACCGCAAAGGTGGTGGTGAGTGCATCGGGCGGCGCGCTGCAGATTACGACGACAACCTGCCCGGGCGGTACACAAAATGAAGGCTACGTGGGCTGCACGATCACGGCGAGCGGTGGAACTCCGCCATACACATTCAGCGTGAGCACGAGCGCGAACTATCCGCCGCTGCCGGAAGGATTGACACTGGATGCAACAACCGGAGTGATTTCGAGCGCGATCATCGGCGGCCAGGGAACATACGAGCCGGAGATCGTCGTGACCGACTCGACGAGCGCGCAGGCGACGCAGCAGATCACCTTCGCGATCAACGGCAGCAACGCGTTTTTGGCAAATATCTTTCCGTCCGACTCGATCTTCCACCATCGCGTGGATGCGGCATCGACAGGATTGCCGGTGGATACTTCGCCGGCCGCCGCCATCTACAGCGCGTACCTGCCGGCGACGGTCAAGCCGTTCTTCGGCGACACGTATGCGAACTTCCCAAACGGGATTCCGGCCATCGAGGTGCCGTATAACCAGGCGGACGTTTCGGTTTCGACGACGGTGTACCAGTCTTACTTCACGTCGGGTCCGATTCCGCGGTACGCGCCGGTTGAGGGAACTTCCAATTCGACAGGCGACCGGCATGTGCTGGTGTACCTTGAGGCGGGCGGCGGAAATAATCCGGCGCTCTATGAGATGTGGCAGGGTATCTACGAAGGCGGACCGTGGACCGATTCATCGAATGCGTTGTGGCCCAATGTGGACGGCGACAATCTGACGACGCAGGGCATGGGTACGTCGGACGCGGCTGGGCTGCCGGTGGCGCCGCTGCTGGTGAATGCGGACGAAGTGATCGGGGCGGGAACGCCAAGCCAGCCGAACGGAACGGTGCAGCATCCGATTCGCTTCACTTTGAACCACATGCTGAATTACTGGGTGTGGCCGGCGACGGAGACGGCGGGTGTGGGAAGCTGCTCCCAAGGCGGGAGCACGATTTCAGTCGAGTCGGAGATTTCGCAGGCGACGCCGCCAACAAGCTGCACAATGACGGGGCCGGCGGGTGAGATCTACCGGCTGCAGGCATCCGTGCCCACCCCGGCATGTGCGGCGACGAGCCCGCAGGCGGCGATCATTATTACGGCATTGCGGAACTACGGAATCATCCTGGCCGACAACGGCGACAGCGGCGGATTGATCGGAACGCCGGATGCGCGCTGGAACAATTCAGACCTGGAGTGCCTGACGAGCCTGACGCTCAGTGACTTTGAGCCGGTGAATGTGTCGAGCCTGATGGTGAACAACGACAGCGGGCAGACGCAGTAGGGGCAGGTTCGATTGGGCTCGTTGAAAAGAATGAATGCGCTCCCACCCTAACAAAGCCAGGATGGGGCAACCCAAGTTGTCATCACGTGTCAGTGTGAGGGTGGGACGTATTCCTTCGGCAGCGCCGAGCCTTCGCCGAAGAAGAACTGCTCCATCTGCTCGACGAGGAACTGCTGGGCCTGGGGTGTCCAGGGCTGGAGCCGGTACTCGTTCAGCAGCATCTTCTGGTGGTTGACCCACTCATCCCATGCAACCTTTGAGACATTCTTGAAGATCTTCTGGCCGAACTCCGAGTCGAAGGGCGGCTCGTCGAGGCCCTCCATTTCTTTCTTATACCGAACGCAAAAAACGGTGTGCGCCATTCGAATCAGCTCCCGATTCATTGTAACGGTGCGGGCTGGGCGGGCACTAACGAGCAGACATGAGTGCGACTCGGGTGCCTCCATAAGCCGAATTTTCTCTTGACAATGGTTGGCGCGGCGGTTTGTTCTATCTCAACCCAGTTTTGCGCGCCGAGGCTGCACGGCTCTAGAATTCCCCCTCTGAGCGGGCCCGGCACATTTGGTGAAGCAGTCATCCCGTCACAGCGCCTAATCCCTGAGTGTGAAAGGAGCCGTAATGGCAGATACGAATGCAACAGGAGCGACTTCAGGATTGTCGGATAACGCCGCCGGGGCCATTGCCTACCTGACGATTATCCCGGCGATTATCTTTCTGCTGGTGGAACCCTACAACAAGAACTCCTTTGTCAGGTTCCATTCCTTCCAGTGCATTTTCCTTTGTATTGCCGCGATTGTGGTCGACATTGGGCTCGGTATTTTGCTGGCGATTGCCACGGTGATGATGCCCGCGATGTTCCTGGGCGTGTTTCTATGGCCGGTGATCAACCTGTTCTGGCTCGTGGTTGTGATCCTGTGCATCGTGAACGCGTATCAGGGCAAGCGCTTCAAGCTGCCGTTTATCGGCGGGTTTGCGGAAAAGACAGCCGGCGCATAAACAAACGAAGCCGGCGCAAGGGCCCGGCGCAACGCCGGGTCTCACCGCTTGCGACCCTTCTTCGCTCGCCGCTTGCCGTGTTTCGCAGGCGGCGGAGCAGGATGTTTGCGTTTCTCCTTCTTCGATTTTGACGGCGGCTTTGGGCTGGGCCGGCCTGTCAATTTCAATTCCTCTTCGACAAGTGCAAATTGCAGTTTGCGTTCCTGCGCGAGGATACGATCGAGGGTCACCTGCACCCGGTCGCCCGCGCGGAAGCGGCGGCCCGTGCGCTCGCCGATGATTTCGTGCGTGTTCTCGCGCCAGGTGTAGCGATCGCTGCGCAGCGTGTCGATGGGGATGAGGCCCTCGACGAAGAGGTCGGTGAGTTCAACGAAAAGGCCGAACTTTGCGGGGTTGAGAACCAGCGCGGCGAATTCGTCGCCGACCTTGTCTTCCATGAAGCGGACTTTCTTCCACTCGATCAGTTCGCGTTCGGCATCGGCGGCGCGGCGCTCAGCCTGGCTGGATTCAGTGGCGATCTGGGCCAACTCTGGTTCCGGGATGGGACCCAGAACTCTGCTCGCCGACATCTGATCCTCACGTTTCCCTGGGTGCCCCATCCTGGCTTTGCTAGGGTGGGGGCCCATCTGTCCCTCCCACCGAACTCCGAATCCAATTCCTACCCGACCTTCATTCGTGTGCGACCACGGCGAATCGAGCCGTCCCGAAGCGATGGTTCCCTTGCCCGGTACGCCGGTGCGCAGCAGTGATTTGGTGATGCGATGGACGATCAGGTCAGGATAGCGTCGGATGGGCGAAGTGAAGTGCGTGTAGGTGGGTGCGGCGAGGGCGAAGTGGCCTTCGTTTACCTCGGAGTAGCGGGCCTGCGAGAGCGAACGCAGCATGAGATAGCTGAGGATTCTTTCTTCCGGCTTGCCCTCGATGCGCGCGGCGAGCTTCTGATACATGCGCGGGGTAACCGCGATGTCTTCAGGAACTTCATGTTGGCGGGGATTGCGGCCCTGCCCGCGGGCGTCGCGCCGCTCGCCACGGGTTTGTACCCGCTTCACAGGAAGCGGTCCAAGGCCAAGGGAATAACCGAAGCTCGCGGCGAGTTCTTCGAACTGGACGACGCGGCGGGGTTCCGGCTTCTCGTGGATGCGATAGAGCGAAGGCACGCCAAGGTCCTCGACCCACGTAGCGACGCACTCGTTGGCGGCGAGCATGAACTCTTCAATGAGCCGATTGGCCCAGGTTCGCTCGGACTTCGTCACGCCGCGCATCTGGCCGTGCTCATCGAACTCAATGACCGGCTCAGGCAAATCGAAGTCGATACTGCCGCGCTCTTCGCGGCGCTGGTTCATGAGGACGGCGAGCTTCTTCATCAGTTCGAAGCTTTCAACCAGCGGCGCATACCGAACGCGTGTCGCCGCATCGCCTTCAAGAATCGCGTGCACGTCGGTGTAGGTCATCCGTTCCGCCGAACGGATGACCCCTTCGACGATTTCGTGGCTCTGGATGTTCCCGGCGGAGTCGAGTTGCATGATGCAACTGAGCACGAGGCGGTCTTCATTGGGACGCAGGCTGCAGATATCGGTGGAAAGCTCCTGCGGGAGCATGGGGATGGCGCGATCGGGAAAGTAGACGCTGGTGCCGCGGAGGCGGGCTTCTAGATCGAGTGCCGAGCCGGGCAGGACGTACTGGGCCACGTCGGCGATGTGGACCTGGAGCTCGTACCCGCCAGCATTCTCGGTCACGAGGACGGCGTCGTCGAAGTCCTTCGCGGTTTCGCCATCGATGGTGACGATGGGCAGGCCGCGGAAGTCTGCTCTGCGGGCCACTTCGGCCTGGTCGAGATGGGCGACCCGGCGGGCTTCGGCAAGCACGTTCTCGGGAAAGATTCGCGGCAGTTGGTGCTTACGGATCATCATCTCGACGTCGACGCCGAAGTCGTCGGGCGAACCGAGAATCTCAATGACGCGGCCAATCGGTGGGCGCGTGGGCGTGGGCCAGCTGGTGATCTCGACGTCGACAATCACACCATCCTCCGGGCCCTCCGCGCTTTCAGGTTTTGGACGAGAGTGCACTTCGGCGCCAAGCACCCGATGCGGCGTTGCGGATGCGGTCGAAGGCGAAGTCTCCTTTCCGCGGGGAATGAGGATGGGCTGCGTCATGCGGTCGTCGAAAGGAACCACAACGTTTCCCAACTCGCGGGAATATCGAAAAGTTCCCACGACCGTCGGGTTGCGGCGCTCAAGAATGCGAAGAATGCGGCCCTGCAGGCGGCCGTCAGCTTTGGGAGGGTCAACCTCGACCAGCACCTGGTCGCCTTGCATGGCGCTGTTGATCTCGTTGGGCGGAACAAAAATATCGGCGTCGACGGTTGGGCCTCGCCGAACATCCGGCTCGCCGGATTTTCGATTCGGCCGGACGAAGCCGTAGCCGTCGCGATGCAGGTCGAGCCGGCCAGCGACAAGATTATCGCGGTTCCCTGCCCCGCGCGTTTCCGCCGGCTTGGGAATGCTCCACTGCTCGCGGTCAAGCTGAGTGAGCTGGCCGCGCACGGTAAGCCGCGCGAGTTGTTCGAGGAGCAGACGGCGCTCGCGCCCGCCCCCGAGACCAAGCTCTCGAACGAGCTGTTTGTATCCGGCTTTACGGCCGGGCGAGGCCGCGATGCGAGCCAGCAGATCGCGATCGGTCATACGACTAGGTTAGGGGATGCGCCCGGTAACGTGACCAACGAGCGGTAGGCGCCGGCGTTTTGCCGCCGGGCATTTTGCACCGGATAGGCGGCTGGAGTATGTTCACTATTAACCGTTCTCTAATTAACCGGGTGGCTCCCCTGTCACGCGGCTGTAAGATTATTGAGTTGCAGTTCGTCATAGAATAAGGAGCAACACACTGTATTCGTGGAGTTGGGGGGTCCTGTAGATCCTTCGTCCTCGAACGAGTTTGTGGCAAGAAAAGCAACCCGGGCGAGCACATGATGCAGTTTGGGTTAGCGCCATTGGCCATTGCCTTGGCATCCCCCTGAGTCCCGAAGGGACAGAAAAGGAACTATCTTGAGCGCTATGTGGAAACCAAGCCAATCGGATCCCCAGAACACTGCTTCCAACCCGGAACCGCCGCGTCCGGCCCCTGCACCGCCTGTTCATGAACCGGCGAGCCGCGCGGGGACGGCGACCGACCAGGCTGTCATCAGCAAGGGTCTGTTCGTAAAGGGCGAGATCTCGGGCACTGAGTCGTTGTATATCGATGGCAAAGTGGAGGGCTCAATCAGCCTTCCCGGTAATCGCGTGACCATCGGACGCAACGGCCAGGTGACGGCGAACGTGACCGCCCGCGAAGTGGTCGTACTGGGCAAAGTAAAGGGCAACGTGTCGGCCACGGATCGCGTTGACATTCGTGCGGAAGGCGCACTGAGCGGCGATGTGGCTGCGGCGCGCATCAGCATTGAAGACGGCGCGTTCTTCAAGGGCGGCATCGACATCCGCAAGCCCGACGCCAAGACGTCGCCTGCGGCGACAAGCCCGGCGGCAACGCCGGCTTCGAATGCCCACGAAAACGCGAAACCGGTCGCGGTCTAGGCCGTTCGTCCGGCACTGCGCCCGCGAAATCTATCTCGCGGCAGGTTCTCATCGCGCAACAAGCGCCTCTGCATGCGCAGAGGCGCTTGTGTGTTTTTGGGGCTTACATGGGGCGCAACGATCTGCCGGCGTGCGGTTGTTCAGGCAAGACGCAATTTCTTCATGGCGACAGCAGGCAACTCCGAACCGGCTTTCTCGAGAATCACTTTCGCAACAAAGGCCCAAAGCAGCCCGCCGGCGATGAGGATCGCAGCGTCGATCAACCGCGCGCGATGGAGCCAGTGAACCGCGGAAAACTGGTGGAGGGAAAGACGCACTCCCCAGGAAAGCAGCCAGGCAGCGGCGCCGGCGACCACTGAAGCGAGCAAGCACCGGCCCATCTCAACCAAATCAAGACCTGCAAGCGAGACCATGCGGCGCTGGTGGAGGAGAACAGCAAGAGTGGCGGCCTGCAGCAGGATTCCCACGTCTGACGCGAGCGCTAGCCCTCCGGCTCCCCAAATCCGGTAGCCCAACCCATAAAGCGGAAAAGCGACAAGGAGAATGATGGTGCTGGCGAGCATGGGCAGCCAGGTGATGCCCGCTGCGTAGAACGCGCGCGCGTAGATCGCCTGGGCGGACCAGGCAAAAAGCGAGATGGTGTAAAACGCGAAGAACAGTGCGGTCAAGTTGACGTCAGTGAGCGTGAACCTGCCGCCACCGAAAATGACGCTCGCGATGGGCTGCGAAAGAGCAATCATCACGGAAGCGGCAAGAAAACTGAGAGCGACGACGCGAGAGACCGAGTCAGCCACGCCAGTGGCAAATTTGAAGCGCTCCTGCTTTGCCCAGAGCTGCGCGAAGAATGGCATTGAGGCCACTCCGGCGGCCTGTGCCAGCATCGACATCGGCGCCGAGAAGAGTTGTTTGGCGTTGGCCAGGCGCGTAATGTCGCCGGCGCCATGCGATGCGTAGAAGCGGGCGAAGTACGCGTCGAGGAACGGCAACGTGAAGCCGAACATGAGCGGCAATGTCATGAAGAGCCACATCCGCACGCCCGGATGGCGAAGGTGGATCTGCCAGCGAAAACGAATCCGCGCGCGCGCGACGCCCCATGCATTGATGCCCAGTGAGCCGAAGAGAAATCCCGCGGTGGCCCCGACGGCAAGCGAGGAGATCCCGAGACGGTGATGCAGCAGCACGCCGCAGGCGATGATTGAGAGGTTATAGATGATGGGAGTCGCGGCCTGATAAAGGAACTGCTTGCGAACGAGGAGCGTCGACCCAAGAACGCTGCCGGCAAAAAGAAAGATCTGCGCGGGAAGCAGAATGCGGGTCATGTGCGCGGAAAGTTCCAGCTGCACAGCCGAGAAGCCGGGATTGGTCCACCGAACGAATGGGACGGCGAGAAACATCAAGACGATCGAAGCCGCGATCAACACGAGAACCATCAGGTTGAGAACGGTGAAAAGTACGCGCTCGCCTTCGTCTTCTTCGCCGCTTTCGCGGTAGCGGTTGAGAATGGTGACGAAAGTGATGGAAACCGCGCCGCCGACCAGGAAGTTGTTCATCAGGTCAGGCAGGCCAAACGCCGACATGTATGCGTCAGTCTGCGGGCCGGCGCCGAAGACCCAGGCGATGTATTTGCCGCGCGCCAGCCCGACGAGACCTGAGATCACAGACGATGCCGCAAGCAGAACCGAGGCCGAGAAGGCGCTATGCGCGTGCGAGGGGTGAAGGATACCCAGAGCGCGCATCCAGCGTGAGCGGGGTTGTGGCATTTCGGTCCCTTCGGTGCCGGGCCTCTGGGCCTCAGGCCGCTGGGAATCCTGGGTTGAGGGCGTGCTGGTCACTGCTGTTGATTTTAAGTGATTTCCTGCATTGCTATAATGCTGAAAACTATGGAAGCTACCGTCGCCGAGTCGGCTGAGAAGCTGCACGTGCAGGAAAGGGTTTGGCCCTACTTCCTGCTTTTTTTTGTCTCCGGGTTCCCTGCGCTGCTCTACCAGATCGTCTGGCAGCGTGCCCTGTTTACGATCTACGGCGTCAACATCGAATCCGTCACGGTGATCGTAACAGTCTTTATGCTGGGGCTGGGACTTGGAAGTCTGGCAGGGGGGCGCCTCTCGGCTATACGCGGCGTCGCCGCTCTTCGAGCCTTTGGCGCGATTGAGACCTCGATCGGCGCGTTCGGACTTTGCTCGCTGCCGCTCTTTCATCGGGTCGCCGAATTTACAGCAGGGGCATCGACCGCAGCCACCGGAGCGATCACATTCGCGCTCTTGCTGGTTCCCACTCTGTTGATGGGAAGCACACTTCCGCTGCTGGTCGCACACCTGGTGCAGCGTACAAGAAATGTGGGACAGGCAGTAGGTTCTCTTTACTCCGTCAATACATTCGGTTCAGGATTCGCGTGCCTGATGGCGGCAACTCTTCTCATGCGCAATCTCGGCGAATCGGGCTCAGTCCGCCTGGCTGCCGGTTTCAATTTTCTCGTCGGGTTGACAGCGCTATTATTCAGTTTTCGCAGTGCGAGGCAGGAGCACCGGCAAACTCAGCAAGCGATTCCCGATGACGGCGCCACGCACAAAACCGTCCCTTTTGCCCTTGGTATGCTGCTCGCCGGATGCACGGGTTTCATTGCGCTCGCATACGAGATCATCTGGTACCGCCTTTTCTCCTACGCGAGCGGCGGAAGGGCCCCGTGTTTTGCCTACCTCCTCGCCTACTACCTCTTTGGAGTCGCTTATGGTGCGCTTTCGGTTCACGACGAGTGCAAGAAGGGGCTCAAGAACGATCTTGGCCGGACTCTGAGGGCTGGTGCAACTGTTGTTCTGGCAGGTTCGATTGCGGCCTTTCTTCTCGGTCCGGCGCTTGCGTATTCGGCGGCTCTTATCCCCTACCAATACTTCTACGGATGGGTGGCGGTTGGTGCGGCGCTCCTGGGCGCGACCTTTCCCATCCTTTCCCATGCGGCGATCGGCCCTGCAGAAGAGACCGGGAAAAAGCTGAGCTATCTCTACCTGAGCAATATTGTGGGATCGGCGCTGGGAAGCTTTCTCGTGGGCTTTGTGATCCTGAACCACTGGTCCACAAGGCAGACATCGGTAGCGCTTCTCCTATTGGGAGGCGGCATCGCAGCCACCCTGGGTTGGCTCGCGAATCCCAAGCCATCCAAAATCGCGGTAGCCGGTGCATGCGCCCTTTTGATCCTGGCTGCGGCGACATCTTCGGAACTCTATTCGGGTATCTTTGAGCGCTTGCTCTCCGACCACAACTATCAGCACGACATTCCTTTCGTGAATCTGGTCGAAAACCGGAGCGGGGTTATCGCCGTTGACTCCAGAGAGACAGTCTACGGAGGCGGCATCTACGACGGTCATTTCAATATTGACCCGGTGCACGATACCAACGGAATCTTTCGCTGCTACGCAATCCCGGCGTTTCGTCCGAACCCGAAAGACGTCCTGGTAGTCGGACTTTCGTCAGGCTCCTGGGCTCAGATCCTGGTCAACAATCCAAGCGTTCAGAATGCGACCATTGTTGAAATCAATCCCGGCTATTTGCCGCTGATTCTCGAGCGTCCACAGGTCGCCAGTCTGCTCACCAACCCAAAGGTGCACATCGTAATCGACGACGGCCGCCGATGGCTGGTTGCGCATCCCGATCGCCGCTTTGACTTCATCCTCATGAATACGACATACAATTGGCGCGCGAATGCTTCGAATCTCCTGTCGGTGGAGTTTCTACAGTTGGCCAGGCGGCATCTCAAGGCCGGCGGGGCGCTTTTTTACAACACGACCGATTCAGAGGAAGTGCAGCTTACAGGCGCAACGGTCTTTCCCTACGCATTGCGCATTGGCAACTTTCTTGCCGTAAGTGACAGCCCGATCGAATACAACCGCGAACAACTCAGATTGGCGTTGGTGAATTATCGAATCGATGGCCGGCCTGTCTTCGACTTGTCAAGGCCCGCAGATCAAGCCGCACTCGACAAGATCGTGTCGCTGCCGGATCTGACCGGAGTGATTCCGAAATGGTTGAATGATCCTTCATTCGAACGCCGCGCAGGCCTTTTGCGGCGGGATAAAGCAAAACGCCTGATTACCGACGATAATATGGGCACCGAGTGGCAATGAAGTTCCGCTCGGACGCGATGCCTCGCCGGGGCGTCCGATTCTCCAATTAGGTGGTATATGCGTAACTGTTATTACGGTTGTGGCATCGTCTTTTTGATCGGCCTGGCAGCAGGAGCTGGTCAAACCATTCACGGGCGCAGCGGAATCACGCTACCTGCGCCGCCCCATGCGGACCCGATTCCGGTGAAGGATGATTACTTCGGGACGACGATCGTCGACAACTACCGTTGGCTCGAAGACGCAAAAAGTCCGGAGACCAAGGAGTTCATCGACCAGGAGAATGCCTACACCGAGGACTATTTGAAGCAGGCGCGCATCCGTCCGCAGGTTGCCGACGATCTCGACGCCCTTGAACATGTAACCAACTGGAGCGTACCGATTGCGCGGGGCAACGATCTTTTCTTTGAAAAAACCCTGGCCGGGGAAGACCAGGCTTCGATTTATGTGCGGCACGGTTGGGCCGAGAAAGACAAACGGCTCATCGATCCGGCACAGTTCAGCCGCGATCCAAACACGTCGGTAAATCTGGTTGACGTTTCGCGCGACGGAACCCTGGTGGCCTACACGGTGCGCCAGGGCGGAGCCGACGAATCGACGGTGCATGTCTACAACGTAAAGACCAACAAAACGCTTGAGGACGAGCTGCCGAGCGGAGTCTACTATTCCGTGAATTTCACTCCGGATGGAAAAGGGCTGTACTACTCGCGCACAAACGAAAAGGGCTCGCTGGTCTACGAGCACGGGCTCGGGACGCGGAATTCGCAGGACAAGCTGATCTTCGGGAACGAATTCCGTGGCGAGCAGCTGGGCCCAATGGATCTGATTGAAGCGAGCCTGAGCGACGACTACCGCTACCTGGTAATCGAGATCGATCGCGGCATTCCGGCCAAGCGCGTTGACATTGTGTATCGCGACCTCTCCAAACCGGATTCGTACTTCGACATCCTGATCTGGGGCGTGGATTCTCGCTTCTCGGCCGACTATTACAAGAACGCGTGGTATGTGAAGACGGATTACAAGTCGCCGAACGGGCAGATCATGAAGGCCGACCCGGGCATTATGCCGGATGCTTGGACGACGGTGGTGCCGGAGGGACCGGACGCGATCGACTCGTTCAATATTGTGGGCGGGAAGATCTACGTCAAGCGGCTGAAGGATGTGAAAACCGTGATCTCCGCCTACACGCTCGACGGGAAACCCGCCGGCGAGGTTCCGTTTGACGGGATTGGATCGGCAAGCATTCCTTACGGCCGCGCAACGGATCGATATGGCTACTTAAGTTTTGAATCGTACATTGTGCCGCCGACCATTTACCGTCTCGATACGGAGACGGAAAAGCGCGACGTGTTTGCGCAGCCCAAAGTTCCGTTCGACTCGAGCCAGTACGAACTGAAGCAGGTGTTCTACACATCGAAGGATGGCACCAAAGTGCCGATGTTTATCGCCGGTAAAAAAGGCCTGAAGCAGGACGGCACAGAGCGCCTGCTGATGACAGGATACGGCGGATTTGATCTCGGCATGACGCCCGAGTGGAACCCCGCATGGGCTTGGTGGATGCAGGAGGGCGGGTGGTTCGCCCTGCCCAACATGCGCGGCGGCGATGAGTATGGCGAACACTGGCACGAGCAGGCGATGTTCGAGAAGAAGCAAAACGTCTTCGACGACTGGTTCGCCGCAGCGGAGTATCTGATCGCGAACAAATACACTTCGCCCGAGCATTTCGCGATTCGCGGACGGTCGAACGGCGGATTGCTCATGGGCGCAGCAATCACGCAGCGGCCCGATCTGTTCTCCGCGGTGTGGTGCGGTTATCCGCTGCTGGACATGTTGCGCTACCAGAAGTTTGAGCAGGGGCCGCACTGGGTAACGGAGTATGGCTCCGCCGACCACGAGAAGCAGTTCCGGTATTTGCTGAAGTACTCGCCGTATCAGAACGTGAAAACCGGCACAAAGTACCCCGCGGTGATGTTCTGGACGGGATCGAGCGATACGCGCGTGGACCCCTTGCACGCGCGCAAGATGACGGCGCTGCTGCAGGCTGATTCGGCCAGCGGACGGCCTGTCCTCTTGCACTACAGCCTTGCCGGAGGCCACTCAGAGGGAGTGAGCGTGCAACAGACAATCCAGGACGACACGGACGAGCTGACGTTCTTGTGGACGGAAACAGGACAGCCGATAGCACATAAGTAACGACAATTTCCCGATCCGCTCGAGCCTTTACACAATCGGGAAGTGTCCGCTTGTAACCTGATGCCCTCTTCCCAGCCTCCGATAAGAGAAATAGATCAAAAGAGTGTTCGTTCGCCGGCCGCATGCAGAGCTCTAGCCCTGTTATGCAAGAGCATCGGGATGTATCCATCTGCTGACCAGAAGCGAAACATGCAGGATGGGCGCGCCGTCCGGCCGATAAGACAGAAGATAGAGAAGAGTGGAGCAGGCCGCGAAGATGACGCCGCACGCGAAACTGGAGACAAACAAAGTTGATTGGCGAGAACAGGAAGATGCCCGGCTGGCTGAACTGGCCTCGACGGGAATTCTGGATACACCGCCCGAGGCAAGCTTCGACACGATCACGCGCCTCGCTGCCGAGTATTTCAAGGCCGATACGGTGCTGCTGGGCTTTGGCGACGAGAGCCGCGTGTGGATCAAGTCGTATTGGGGCGAGCCGGTGCGGGAGTTGCCGCGCAGCGAGTCAATCTTCGACATGGTGCTGGCCGAGGACGGGCCGGTGGTGGTTTCGAATGTCAAAAACGATCCATTCCTGAGAGAACAGAAATGGCCGCTGCGACGGATCGAACTACTCTCCTTTGCAAGCGCGCCGGTGCGTTCACATAACGGGATGGTGCTGGGCGTTCTGACAGTCATGTCGTGCCAGCCCCGGCGACCGATGGCTCGCAGCGAGTTGCACGTGCTCGAGAGCCTGGCCGAGTTGGTGGCAAGCCAGCTGGAACTCCGCAGGCTGCGCAAGACGTTGAACGGGCACCGAGCCCGGACCGCTCACACCAATCGATCGCTGCCGGGTGTCTGGCCGCGCCCTTCCGATCTGCGTCTCGCATTGGATAATCGGCAATTCGTGCTGCATTACCAACCCGAGATCGAGCTGGCTTCACGGCGGATCGTCGGGCTGGAAGCGCTGATTCGCTGGCAGCACCCCGAACGCGGATTGATCTCGCCCATGGAGTTTATTCCCGCGGCGGAGGAGACCGGAATGATCCTGCCGATCGGCGATTGGGGGCTGGCCGAGGTCTGCAACCAGATTCGGCAATGGTGCGGCGAGGATGGTGAAAACAATTCGCTGCGGATTTGCGTGAATCTTTCCGCAAGGCAGTTTGCCCGCGAGGGGCTGGCCGATCACGTGGAAGCGCTGCTTCGCCGGACCGGGGTAAGCAGCCGGCATCTCGGCCTGGAGATGACAGAGTCGAGCCTGGTTCCCGATGCAGGAACAGGAATGGAAGTGTTAGGCAGTCTGCGACGGCTCGGCGTCTCGCTCCTCATGGACGACTTCGGCACCGGCTACAGCTCGCTGCACTACCTGCATACATTCCCGTTCGACGTGCTGAAGATCGACCGCTCGTTTGTGTCGCGCATGACCGAAGGCGACCAGGCGCTGCAGATTGTGCGCACGATTGTGGAGCTGGCGCGCGTGCTGGGCATGGATGTTGTGGCCGAGGGAATTGAGACTCGCGAACAGGATGCGCTTTTGCGGCAACTGGGCTGCCGCTACGGGCAGGGATTCCTGTTTTCTCGGCCCCAGCCGGCGGAGAAGATCAGTAGGATGCTGCAACTTCCGGGACGGATACTGGCGGAGAGCGATTTGGTGGACGTGACTGCGTGTTGAGCGCGCAGACTTGAATTGAACTGGTCCGTTATGGAAGATAAGCGAGATTCTGCCTGATTTGGGAACGACGCGCGTGGAGTGTCGGTAATTTGGCCACATGGAATGCGGCATCTGACGTAAGCTCCGAACCATGGAGCAGACTGCTCAAGCCTCAGGCGCTCAAAAGCAGTTCAATTTCGCCGGGCTGCTGGCTTCGCTGACGGCCCCGAACAAAGAAAGCGCGGAACGTGGGCCTGTCTGGACTGACGGCGAGCTGGGCGACGATGTGGTGACGCTCAGCTATGAGCAGGCACTGCGCAACCACGCGCGCTACCGGGCCGGAGATCGCGAAGACCGACCGAAGCCTGCGGCGACTGAAACGCAATTCAATGACAGCACTGACCCGGAGCCGGAAACGGCGCAGCAACACCAGGAGGCCCGTGACTTGCGCACCGCAAGCGTCACGATTCGCTTGAGTAAAGCCGAACGCGCCCAGATGCATCAGCGCGCGACCGAAGCGGGGCTGACGGTGTCGGCTTATCTGCGGTCGTGCGTGCTTGAGGCGGATGCGCTGCGCGCACAGGTGAAAGAAGCGCTGGCAGAAATGAAAACAGGGAGCCATGAAACAAGGGGACAAGGGAGCGAGAAATCCGCGCGGCGAAGGCTCTTTCGCTGGATTCGCTGGCTCTCAAAACCCGGAGGGTGACCGCTGTCCGCGAACGGGATCAATGATTCAGCGTTCGCCTGCGTCGAAAGCTTGAACCAGATTTTGCGAGCCCTGGTTGGCTCTGCTTCCTGCGCGAATTCCCATCTCTCTTAGGACAATAACCAGCTGCACCGCGATGGGGATGAGCATGATCTTTGTCATCTCGCCCACGTAGATAAATCTCGACTGCTGAACTCCATCGACGAACAGGTCGCTCTGCTGAGTACTCATCAGGAATTGCGTGAGCATGACCGAAGTGGAAACCAGCCACAGAGGAATCGTTGTCCACCAGCGACGCGAGAGGGCGATGATGTAGGTCGGAAAGATCAACAACAGCAGTGTGTACCGGAGCCAGATCATTGACGAGCAAGCCTCCACGCTCTCATTCAAGCTTGGCGCAGACGGTCTAAGGGAAACATATAGAAACTCTATGCTCGACATAAAGGGAGTCTTTCCTGCTCCTTCGCTCCCCCGCTCCCTTGCTCTCCTGCCTTACTCCGCTTCGAGCACCAGGCACTTCAGATATTCCGTTTCAGGCAGGTTGAGCACAACGGGATGGTCAGGTGCGGCGCCGCGGCGTTCGAGCAGGCGCACGCGCCGTTGTGCATCGGCTGCGGCTGCGGCCACAGCGGCTTCAAGATCGGCCCAGCCCACGTGATGCGAGCAGGAGCAGGTGACGAGCAATCCGCCGGGACGAAGCATCTTGAGCGCGCGGAGATTGAGCTCCTTGTAGCCGCGTAGCGCCCCCTCGACGGCACGTTTGGATTTTGCGAAGGCAGGCGGGTCGAGAACGATCGTGTCGAATCTCTCTCCGGCTTGCGACCAGTCGCGCAGCAGCGCGAACGCGTCGGCCTCAATCCAATCAACTTCGGCTTTCAGGCGCGCCCGATTGGCGGTGAGATTCTGCTCGGCTACCTCTAATGAGGCGCGCGAAACGTCAACGCCCGTGACCTGGCGGCAGACCTCGGCCAGGTGCAGCGCGAATCCGCCCTGGTAGCAGCAAACGTCGAGCGCGCGGCCCGTCGCGTTGAACTGGCGCGCCCACTCGCGGGCGGCGGCGTAGTTGGTGCGCTGATCGAGAAACGCGCCCGTCTTCTGGCCGGCATTGGCGTCGTAGTGAAAAACCAGGCCGTTGAGATGGAACTCCGCGGCGCTTGTGGCGCGCTTTTTGCCGGCGAGCCAGAGCGGCGCGGGATCGGGTGCGGGCAGGCCCTCCAACTCGCGGATACGGGGATCGGGGCGCTCGAAGATCGCAGCTGGTTTCAGTGCTTCGCGAATCACGCGCACACAGGTTTCTTTCACGCCTGCGGCGAGCAGCCCTTTGGTGAGGAGCTGCAACACAACGTGGTCACCGTATTTATCGGCGATGATGCCGGGCAGTTCGTCAGCTTCACTGAAGCAGAGCCGGCAGGCGTCGTTATCGGCGTCGAGCATCCGTTTGCGCCGTGCAATGGCGGCGCGAAGGCGCGACGCGATCAATTCAAGCCACGCGGCGTGATCAACCGGCTGGCGCGAGACAAGGCGCAAAGGAAACTGTGACATTGGGCTGTAGAGCGCCGTGCCCAGAAAGATGCCACGCTGATCGGCAACCGGAATCAAAAACTGTTCCGGCTCTGGCGCAACCACCGATTGCATATCCGACGCGTACACCCAGAGATAGCCGGCGCGGAGACGGTCGGCAGCGCGGCGCGTGATCACGGCGCCAGGCGCTTCGGCCGACTGCAGCATCTTCTGCGCAGGATTCTCCGCAGTGGGCTTCGGCGGACGCACCGGGCGCGGAACGGTGGTTGTCTTTCTCGCAGCGGCCGGTTCTGGTTTGCTCTTACGGGGTTTCGCCATAAGCTCCCAGCCTATTACGGCTCATGCCGGGAACAAAAGGCGGCCGTTCATTTCTCCTGAAGCGATTCAAGGAACCGGTTCAAGTTTGAAATCCTGAGCGCTCGCATTTCGGGCTGTGGCGAGTTCACATCCATCCTGCCGAGCAAGGGGCCCCACACGGGCATCTCTGCTGTTCCATGCGCTGAGGCTTCGGTGCCAAATTGCAAAATGGCGGTCACGTGTTCTGTTGGGTATTTGCCCCCGTTGTTCCGGCTCAAGATCGACAGGTCGGCCGGCTGTTGCTTCAATTCAGGAGCCACCGGGCCGTTCCCTTTGCCGTCGGCGCCATGGCATGTGGCGCAATAGCTCATGTACATCTGCCTGCCGCTGTTTGCCGGCGTCCTGTGAATCGGGACAACTACTTTTCCTGCGGATTGATCCGCGTAACCAATGCCGGCGGCAACTGCCGCGGCCAATGCGACAAAAACGAGGTTTTTCAGCATAAATCCTCCATTCATCACCTCGGAGTGGAGTAATTAGGCGCCTTTTTCCACATGCCGGGATGTGATAGGAAACACAACGGATGGAGATTTCCGGTACCTGCGTGCCTTCGCGGGCAGCGTTCCGGATTGGGAACCGAATTCGGGCAATCCAGGCTGGGAACCGGGTGGGGCAACTTGCAGCGGCCTTCATCACGGCGGAAGATAAGCGGCCTATAATAAAGCATGGCGACCGTAAGGCAGCCAATGCCGGCTGGCGGCTCAAGAGCATCCGTGTCTCCCGCGGTGCCGCCGCAGGTTTCTGCCGCAAACGGCTCGTCCCGTCCCGCCATCCCCTCAATAAGCGACCGGTTTGAGGCCCTGCTTCGGCAGGCGCAGGCCAACCGCACAAATGAAGATATCTCATTGATTCGAAAGGCGTGGGAGTTCTGCGTCTCCCATCATGCAGGACAGATGAGAGCCAGCGGCGAGCCCTATATTGTGCATCCCCTCGAGGTGGCCGAAGTCCTGGTCGAGATGAAGCTGGACGCGACGGCGATTGCCGCGGCTCTGCTGCACGACGCCGTGGAAGACACGCCCGCCACCAGCCAGGAAATTGGCGAGCGGTTTGGTGACCAGGTGGCGCACATCGTCGAAGGCGTAACCAAGATCGACAAGATCCAGTTTGCCAACCGCGAAGACCGGCAGGCGGAGAACGTGCGCAAGATGCTGCTGGCCATGGTCAGCGACGTGCGTGTCGTGCTGATCAAACTGGCCGACCGGCTGCACAATATGCGCACCCTGGAGCACCTGAAGCCGGACCGGCAGGAGGCGATCGCGCGAGAGACGCTGGACATCTACGCACCGCTGGCGCACCGGCTGGGCATGGGCAAGGTGCGCGGCGAACTGGAGGACCTGGCATTCCGCTATACCGATCCGGTGAGCTACGAGCAAATAGCTTCGGCGGTGGAAGCGCGGCGCGCCGACGGCGAACAGTTTTTGCGCACGGTCGAAGACACGCTGGTCGAGCAGCTGCGCGAAAACGGCATCGAAGCGCGGGTGGAGTGGCGCATCAAGCGCCTCTACTCCATCCACCAGAAGATCGAGCGGACCAAAGTCTCATTCGACCAGGTGTACGACCTGTTAGCCGTGCGCGTGATTACGCAGGACGTCGCGTCCTGCTACGCGGTTTTTGGACTGATTCATACCCTGTGGCGTCCGGTGCCGGGGCGCATTAAGGATTTCATCGCCATTCCACGCGCGAACCGATACCAATCACTGCACACCACGGTGATGAGCGCGAGCGGTCACCAGTTTGAAGTGCAGATCCGCACCGAAGAGATGCACCGCATCGCGGAAGAAGGCATTGCGGCGCACTGGAAGTACAAGGCCGGCAGCGGCACGGTGACGGCGCGCGATGAAGAACGATTGAACTGGATCCGCCAGCTTGTGGAGTGGCAAAAGGAGATGACGGATCCCAACGAGTTCCTCTCCAGCTTGAAGATGGACCTCTATCCCGACGAGGTCTATACGTTCACGCCGAAGGGAAAAGTCGTCGTTGTCCCGGCAGGCGCGACGCCGGTGGATTTTGCCTACACCATTCACACCGACGTAGGCCACATGTGCGTCGGCGCAAAGGTGAACGGACGCATGGTGCCGCTGCGGACAAAGCTGCGCACGGGCGACATTGTCGAAATCGTCACGCAAAAGGATCACAAGCCGAGCCGCGACTGGCTCACCTTCGTCAAGAGCCCGCGCGCGCGCAACAAGATCAAGCACTGGCTGAACGAAGACCAGCGGCAACGCGCGGTGGAGATCGGGCGCAAGCTGCTGGATCGCGAGGCGCGCAAGTTCAAGGTGCCGATGGCGCAGATCGGCGACCAGGATCTGGGCCGCATTGCGCAGGAGTTTGGCGTAGCGACAGCGGCCGACCTGCTCGCCACGCTGGGCCAGGGCAAGCACTCGACGCACCAGGTGCTGGCGAAATTGTCGCCGGGATTTGCAACTCCTCCGGAGACAGAGCCGGGCGCGGAACCAAAGCCGGGCGAAGGCGGACCGGGCACGGTGGGCTCCGGTCCTGCGGGTATGTCCGACGCGGTGCGCAAGCTGCACCTCAGGGGCTCCGACTCACTCGAGGTGGAGGGACAAAACGATCTGCTCGTCTATCGGGCGCGATGTTGCAATCCGATTCGCGGCGAAGAGATTGTGGGCTACGTGACGCGCGGCAAGGGCGTGGCCGTGCATGCGCGCAGCTGTCCCAACGTGCAGAACCTGCTGTATGAGAGCGACCGGCGGATCAACGTAGAGTGGTCGCGCGCGCCGGAGGGTACAGCGGGAGCCAAGCAGCGCTACCCGGTGAAGATCACGGTTTTCTGCGACGATCGGCAAGGCATGCTGAAGGAATTGACGGCCGTCATCTCCGATGAGAACACCGACATTCGCGGCGTGGACATCAAGCGCGATGAAGAAGGCGAAGCGATTATCGAGTTTGTCGTTGAGGCCGAGGATCTGCGCCACCTGAACCGCATGGTTCTGGGATTGCGACGCGTCGACGGAGTCCGCGCGGTGCAGAGGACGCAGAAAGTGTAAGAACAGCCTCCAGCTGCTAGCTTAGGGCCTGTGAATCAGGTCGTCGAGCCTCCTGCCAATCCATCAAGCCAGTGTGTGGTCGCAATCCGCCTGCATCGGAAACGCAAAAGCTGGTCTGAACTGCTCAGACTAGGTCCGCTCGCGGTGCAAGGCTGGAATAGTCTGGGAGATTCCGCGTAACTGCACAGTTCCTGACTAAGGAGATCTCATGTCGTTCGGACTTTATGCCGGTGGCTTTGCCATCGTAATCGCAGGGCTGGTTTATGCCGCGCATCTGGTGCATATGCCCACGCACTGGATTCTAGTGGGCGCGATTGTAATGATCGGCATTGGGATTCTGTCGGCTGTTAAGGCCACTCGTCAGAAAGACGCCACCAGCCATTGAGGATTGCCGCCCAGCCGAGGCGATTCGGATTCCTTTTGCGAAGCGTTACTATCGCTTCATGATTGAGAAGATTCACGGTCGGAGCGCCATTTTGAGCGGCGTCCATGTCCTCGACGGCGGGCTCGCGTCGGAACTCGAGTATCGTGGAGCGCGCATCGATACGCCGCTCTGGTCCGCACAGGTGCTCGAAGACGAGCCGGAGAAATTGCGCCAGGTGCATCGTGCTTATATCGAGGCCGGCGCGCAGTGCATCGCCACCTGCAGCTACCAGGTCTCGCGCATGGGCTACGTCGAAGTGGGTCTGACGGCCGAGGCTGCCGATGCTGCGTTGTTGCGCTCGGTTAATATTGCGCGATCGGTTGTCGCGGAATTCCCTGATCGGCGCGTGCTGGTGGCTGGATCGCTGGGCCCCTATGGCGCCGCGCTGCACAATGGCGGCGAATACACCGGCAACTACGAATGCTCATACGACGATTTAGTCCGGTTTCATCGCGAGCGTATTGAGGTTTTCGCCAGGGCATCCGTCGTAAACGAGGATTTTAGCCCGGAAGATCCGAATCCCACCGTGGAGGGTGCGGGCTCTAGCCCGTACAAAGGCACTGCATTTAGAAAGAAGGGGGCTTTGGCCCCCGATCTCCTCGCCTTCGAGACCTTCCCTTCTCTCGAAGAAGTGCGAGCCGTCGGCGAAGCACTCGCGCCATGGCCCGAGTCGCAGGCATGGTTCAGTTTTTCCTGCCGCGACGAGACGCACGTGTCACATGGCGAGCGGGTCACCGAGTGTGCCGCGCTCATCGCTTCGTTTCCGCAGACGATAGCGATCGGCGTCAACTGCGTTCCGCCCAAATGGATTCCTTCGTTGATTGCCGAGTTGCGCGCAGCTTCA
The DNA here is from genome assembly GCA_963834565.1 of uncultured Acidobacteriaceae bacterium. Classification (GTDB taxonomy): domain Bacteria; phylum Acidobacteriota; class Terriglobia; order Terriglobales; family Acidobacteriaceae; genus Telmatobacter. The sequence goes on from CAWICF010000003.1 coordinate 40,749, forward strand.
GACAAGCCAGTGATGGTTTATCCCAATTCAGGCGAAGGGTGGGACGCGGCGAACCGCTGCTGGATTGGCGTGAGCGATCCGGTTGAGTTTGGCGCACAGGCAAAAGAGTGGTTCGCAGCCGGAGCGCAGATCATTGGCGGATGCTGCAGGACGCGTCCGGAACATATTCGCGAAGTAGCGAGAACAGCGAAGGAACTCTTCGCCGCTAAAGTGAAGGGTTAATCAATCAGACCAGCGCCAGCGCCGCCGTGCCTTTGCGGCGGGGGATGAAGCTGCGGGCGCGGGCGGCGATGCGGATGTTTTCGCGGCTCAGCAGTCTGCGAATCTGGCCGCGTGCATGGTCGGCCCAGGGACCGCGATTGTCGAGCTTGGTGTAGGCCAGCCAGTGACGCAGAGCGCTCCGGTTCTGGTTCGAGCGCTCGTAGGCCAGCGCCAGGTTATAGTGCGCGTCGGCATAGCGGGGCGAAAGTGCGACGGCCTTGCAATAGGCGGCGATCGATTCATCCAGGCGTTCCAGCTCGTCGAGCACATTGCCCAGATCGAAATAGGCGAGGACGTAGTTGGGGTCGGCCACCGTGGCGTGACGATAGAGTTCCTCAGCCCGTGTGAATTGGCGCAGGTGGAAATAAATGGTGCCCAGGTTGATGCAGGCCGCGGCGTAGTCGGGGTCGATGGCGAGGATCTCTTCGTAGAGCGCAATGGCGCGCTGCTTGTCGCCCGACTCTTCGGCCTGAACTGCTTGCTGGAACCGTTCCTGAATTCCATTCGATGCCCGAGGGCCGGTGCGCGGCATCGGATAAAGTCCCGAGGCGCGCGACACGCGGCCGGGCTGGCCGGACCCCTCAAAATCCAAAAGAAGCTGGCGGCGAATGGGATCGACCATGGCTCCGCAATGGCGAAAGGCAAGCCGCGTACCGGTGCGCACAATGCGCGCCTCGAGCAACGGATTGGCCATGCCGGCAACGGCCTTCATGGCCGACACCGATTCGCGAATCGACGACGCAGGAATGGCATCCTCGCGCAGCGCGCGCAAAATGCGCAACTGGCCGAGATCCTGAAAGCTATAGTTTTCCAGTTTGGGAATCAGCCCGGCCCGTTCCCAGCCTTGCAACTGGCGGGAACTGATGGCAAAGATGCGCAAAACGTCCTGACGGCGGTAGCTGGTCACTCCGATTTGCTCCGATGTTTGATGAATCGGTTTCAGTCCTTGCGCTCTCAGCAACTTTCCTGTTTGCGATTATGCCAAGAGTCGCCGTGAATATAAGGTCCGCAATTGCCACCCTAACAAAAAACTGGTGGATAACGAGTGCACGTCTTGATTCAGGAGTGCTTGACTTGGTTCATCCAGGAGCCGGGTGCGAATTTCCGATAAATATCCTCAGTGACTCGCACTCCGGACGGCCGTAGCAGGGGACCCGGCACTGCGGATTGCGGGGGATAGCTCCTAAGTCTGGGGAGCTGGAATAGCGCTAAGTCTGCACCGGAAGGGGTGAAATTGGAAGCATTGGGCGGCATTCCAAAACGGGCCGCAGCGGATTCCCGATCCAGACCCGGAAAGTTGTAACCCGCACGTACCATCAAGGCGATGCGTACAGCAGATACAGTCACTTACCATTTTCTTTGCCTTCACCGAAATTGCTGTGTTAGCCTGCGTTGCGCAAGCCAAGGATGGCGCACAGGGAAGCAGGGCCCGATGTCGTACGTCGCTTTCCGCCTCGTATTGACGGATCTCCCGCGACTTGTGTCTGTGGGCGACGGCGTTGAGTCACTGCTCGGTTTCACACAGCAGGATTTCCTCACCGCGAAGGTCCAACTCCGTGGTCTCGTCCACCCGGGCGATGCGGAGCTAGCGGCCGAATTATTCTCACCTGATTCGCGAAAAAAATCCGGCGCAGTCCGTTTTCGGCTTCGCCATGCCGACGGAAAGATCCGCTGCATCCGAGGTGAATTCACGAAGGAACGCCGGGAAGACGGCACAGTGATGATAGCGCTGAATCTGGCCGACGCTCGAATCGTGACCGAGCCAAGTGACGACGGGCTGGTAAGAAGCTTCAAGAGCCTGATCGAACACAACACGGATTACATCTACATCAAGAATCGCAACCACGTGATCCTGGCCGCGAGCCGGGCGTTGCCGAGCCTGATCGAGTCAGGCAGCGGGAGCGCCGATCTACTCGGCACCACGGACTACGACAACCATCCGGAAGAGACCGCCGACATTTACTACGCGCTCGAAGAAAAGGCATTTGCGGAGGGCCGGCGAGCCAATCTTATTCACCAGGTGCCGCTGAGGGACGGGACCAGGCGCTGGATCGACAATCGCAAGTATCCAATCAATGGGCCCGGCGGGGAGTTCATTGGGATCTTCGGCGTGGCGCCAGACATTACCGAGTATATCGAGGCACAAAATCGCTTGCTCGCGAGCGAGGAAACGTTGCGTGAGGCGCAGGAAATCGCCGGATTAGGCAACTATGAACTCGATCTGCTGGCAAGGGTCTGGAAGACGTCGGCTGAGCTGGATTCGATCCTGGGCATCGGCGCGGATTACCATCGCGGGGTCGAGGGGTGGTTGTCGTTGGTCCATCCAGAAGACCGCAAGGGGCTGGCCGCGAGGCTGGAGAGTTTTATTCAAGGGAGCGGCGGTTCCTTCGATACTGAATACCGGATCAACAGGCATTCAGACGGCACGGTGCGATGGGTGCATACGCGCGGCAGGCTGGAGTTCGACGGCGAGGGAAGGCCACTTTCCCTGCACGGCACGATACAAGACATAACCGAACGGAAAAAAGTTGATGCAGCTCTTCGCGAGAGTGAGGAATCGCTACGCGATGCACAGGCAATCGCCGGATTAGGCAGTTATGTGCTGGACATTCAGAAAAAGCATTGGCTCGTCTCGCCCGAGCTGGCCGAATTGTTGGGCATTGGGGAGGATTACGAGCGCAAGTTCGAAGGAATTTGGCCGTTAATCCATCCCGATGACCGGCCGCCGATGGCAGCGCGCTTTCAGGCTTACTTCAAAGGCGAGCGCACCGAATTCGACAGCGAATATCGCATCCTGCGTCGCACCGACGGAGCCGTTCGCTGGGTTCACACACGCGGCAGGCTGGAGTTGGATGAGCAGGGCAACCCGCAATTCCTGCGCGGAACCGTGCAGGACATCACTGAACGGAAAGAAGCAGAGACCGCATTACGAGAAAACGAAGAGGTTCTGCGTGAGGCTCAGAGGATGGCCGGTTTGGGCATCCATATTCAGGACCTCTCCACCGGGATCTGGAGTGCATCGGACATCTTGAGGGAGATTCTGGGTGTTGGCCCGCACGAGGATCTTTCTTCGGAGAAATGGAGAGCCCTGGTTCATCCGGAAGACCGCGACATCGTCGATGCCTGTTTCACCGAGGAAGCCTTACAGAAAGGGCAGCAGTTCGATGTGGAGCATCGTATTATTCGCCCGTCCGACGGCGCTGTGCGATGGATCCATGGACGAGGGCGGGTAGAGCTCGATAAAACGGGAAACCCGGCGAAACTCCGCGGCATCGTGCAGGACATTACGCGGAGCAAAGAAGCCGATGCGGAGCTTCGCGAGAACAAGGAACTGCTGCAACTCTTCATCGAACACGCGCCAGTTGCCTTGGCAATGGTCGACCTGGAGATGCGTTACATTGCGGTAAGCCAGCGCTGGACTGAAATGCACGGACTGGCCGGGCGGGAGCTGGTCGGACACTCGCACTACGAAACCCTTCCCAATGTCCCGGATGCCTGGAAGAACGAGCATCGCCGGGCGCTGGCCGGCGAGACAGTGCAGGCTGGTGAAGGGACACTGCGAAGATCAGACGGCAGCTTGCGGTGGGTACGGCGGGAGCTTCGGCCCTGGTTTACCGGCGACGGAAAAATCGGCGGGATCATTCTTTTCTCGGAAGACATTACCGAGCGCAAGCTCGCGGAGATCGGAGTACGCGAAAGCAAGGATCTTCTTCAGCTTTTCATCGGACATGTGCCGGTTGCCCTGGCAATGTTCGACCGGGAGATGCGTTACCTGGCTGTCAGCCAACGATGGGCAGAGGATCACAGCATCGATAAGACAGAGATCCTCGGACGATCGCACTATGAAGTGAATCCGCACGTGCCAGAGCGCTGGCGGGAGACGCATCGCCGCGGATTGGCGGGCGAGACGCAGCGCGTGGAAGAGGATTCCTATCTGCGGCCCGACGGCACAGAACAATGGATCCGATGGCAGATCATACCGTGGCACGCGGGGGACGGCTCGGTGGGCGGCATCGTGATGTTTTATGAGGACATCACAGAACGCCGAAAGGCCGAGACGGCGCTGAGAGAAAGCCAGGAACTGCTTCGGCTCTTTATCGATCGCGCGCCGGCAGCTTTGGCGATGTTCGATCGCGAGATGCGGTACTTAGCCGTAAGCCGCCGCTGGCTCGAAGATTACGGACTGGTAGAAACTGAGATTCTCGGCCGTCCGCATTATGAGGTGATTCCCGACGTGCCGGAACGCTGGAAAGAAGCTCACCGCCGCGGTCTGGCGGGCGAGACGTTGAAGGCCGACGAGGACCGCTTCGATCGCGCCGACGGGACGGTGCAATGGATTCGCTGGGAGATCGTTCCCTGGCGGACGGGCGAGGGATCGGTCGGTGGAATCGTCCTGTTTGCCGAGGACATTACGAAGCAAAAGGAAACTGAAGAACGGCTGCGGCTGGCAGGGATGGTGTTTACCGGCGCGCGCGAAGGAATCACGATTACCGATCCCCAGGGAACGATCCTGGATGTGAACGACGCGTTCACGCGTATCACCGGTTATACGCGCGAAGAGGTATTGGGGCGGAATCCGCGCATCCTGAAGTCAGGCCTCCAGAGCACCGAATTCTACGAGGAGATGTGGCACGCTCTGCTCCACGATGATCATTGGTCGGGGGAGATTTGGAATCGGTCAAAAAGCGGGGACATCTTCCCCGAGGCGCTGGAGATCAACGCCATTCGTGACGCAAACGGCAAGACGGCACACTACGTTGCAATGTTCTCAGACATCTCGGAGATCAAGGAACACGAGCTGCAACTGGAACACATTGCGCATTTCGATGCGTTGACCGGATTGCCCAATAGAGCTCTCTTTGCCGACCGGCTGCGTCAGGCCATGGCACAGGCCCATCGCTCAAAGCGCGCTCTGGCAGTCGCCCATTTTGATCTGGACGGATTCAAGGGGATCAACGATCGCTACAGTCACTCGGTGGGTGATGGTCTGCTGACGGCGATGGCTTTCAGGATGAAGCGGGCGCTGCGCGAAGGCGACACGCTCGCCCGGCTGGGTGGAGACGAGTTTGCGGCCGTGATGCTGGAACTCGATAACGAAGACGCCGTGAGGCCGGCGCTCGAGCGGCTGCTTGAAGCAGCATCCGAAGAGGCGCAAATCGGCGAGGCAACACTCCGGGTTTCCGCCAGCGCGGGCGTAACCTTTTATCCGCAAGCGGAGGACGTGGATGCCGACGTGCTGCTGCGACAGGCCGGGCAGGCCATGTATCAGGCGAAGCTCGCCGGCGGGAATCGCTACCACGAATTCGATCCCGGACAGGACCTGATTGCCCGCAGCCGTCATGAAAACCTGGAGCACATTCGCCAGGCGCTCGAGGCACGCCAGTTTGTCTTGCACTATCAGCCGCAGGTGAACCTGCGAACGGGCAAGGCGATCAGCGTGGAGGCTTTGGTGCGCTGGCAACATCCCGATCGGGGATTGCTGCCCCCGGGAATGTTCCTGCCGGTCATCGAAGACCATCCGCTCTCCATTGAACTAGGTAAGTGGGTGATCGACACGGCGCTGCAGCAGGTGGAGGAGTGGCAAGAGGCCGGACTCGAACTGGCTATGAGCGTGAATGTGAGCGCATTCGAGTTGCAGCAACCCGATTTTGCCGACCGGCTTAAAGCGCATCTCGCGGCGCATCCCGGCGTGGCGCCCGCAAACCTCGTGCTTGAAGTGGTTGAAACCAGTGCACTGGAAGACGTGATGCAGACCTCGCATGTTTTGACCGCCTGCCGCGAGCTTGGTGTTTCGATCGCGCTGGATGATTTTGGGATTGGGTATTCCTCGCTCACCTACCTGAGGCGGCTACCGGCCAACATTCTCAAGATCGATCAGAGCTTTGTGCGAGACATGCTGGAGGAGCCCGAGAACCTGACGATTCTGGAAGGCGTGATCGGGCTTGCTTCGGCTTTCCGCCGCCAGGTGATTGCGGAGGGTGTTGAGACCGCGGAACACGGGCTGATGCTGTTGCAAATGGGCTGCGAGATCGCGCAGGGATACGGCATCGCTCGTCCCATGCCCGCCGGAGAGCTGGTGGAATGGCTGAAATCGTGGAGCCCCGACCCTCGATGGGCCGATGTGCCGCCGGTTCATGCCAGCAACCGGCCCGTTCTGTATGCGTGCGTGGAACATCGCGCGTGGCTGTCGGCGTTTGAAGCGTGTTTGCAGGGCAAACGTACAAGTCCTCCGTCGCTCGACGCCAACCAATGCCGGGTGGGAGCATGGCTGCACGCGGAAAAGCAGGCGGCGCGCGGAACCCTCGCGTCGATTCAAGCGATCGAGACAATGCACAGCGAATTGCACAATCTGGCGGCAGAGATTTTCGCGTCACAGGCCGAGGGCCCGAACTCCGAAGGCTTGGCGCGGCTGCAGCAGCTCCATTATCTGCATGAGAAGTGCCTCAGCCGGCTAAGGAGCTTTACACGCGCCGGATCGGGCAGGAAGAGAAGCCGGGTTGCGGGGCCAGCACGCTCGAAACGCAACTAACATTCCCAACTGAAAACATGATCCCCTACGACCAGGTGCGGTCGGCAGTCCGATCCGTTCAATTCCGAGCCATCGCGACCTCAGCGCCAAGGTGTTCCTGCTCCGCCTCTGACTCGCGCAGCGTGAGCACCGGACAGCTGGCGTGGGCCAGCACGCGATAGACGGTGCGGTCGCGCGTCAGGTTCTCGAATGCTGAGCGTTGCGTAGCGCCAAGCACGATCAGGCTGGCGCAGCGCTCCTGGGCGAGAGCCAGGATCTCGATCGTCGGATTGCCGTGGACGACGACTGGCTCGATATTCGAGCCGCAACCGGTCGCGGTCGCCGCCGCCAGCTGCAGGAGCTCGTGCATGGCAGCCGAATCTTGACCCGTCGGCAGGCCTTTGCGCTCCATCTCTGGGATGGGCGGCAGCACATGGAGCAGTAAAAGCCTCGCGTTTTGCGCGGATGCGATCTGACAGGCAAGCGCTGCGCTCGGGCGAGAGGTCTCTCGCAGGGTGGTGGCGTGCAAGACGATACGTTCAGCGTCCTTCGCCGCCGCGAGATGAGCCTCGGGTCCCACGGTTATGACCGGGAGGTTAACCGAGCGCAGCACTTGTTCTGCCACCGAGCCGACGAGCAGCTTGCCTATCTTGCTCCGGCTCCGTGTACCGAGCAGCACGCGATCCACCTGAAACTGGCGGACAGCGGCCGCAATTTGTTGAGTTGGATGCCCTTCGCGCGCCAACGCATCACAGCGAAGGCCCCGCTGCCGGGCGAGATTGCACCAGGGCCGAAGCATTTGCTCTGCGATCTCAAGGGCTCCCGCGGCGTCGTAATAAGGCATGCCCGCGGCGTCGGCGGTAATGGCCTCAGAGCCGGAAAGCACATGGAGCACGATCAGTCGCGCACCGGTCTCGGCCGCCTGTTCCAGTGCAAACGGCATCAGGTGATCGAGATCGCTCAGGTCAGTGGCAACGAGGATGGTGGCTGGATGCGTCCAGCGGTGGGGACCCGATTCCCGCATGGCAAACACCTCATACCCGAAAGCCTGTCACCGAAAACAGGGACACGATGTGCCGAAGAGCACTCTGGCGGGTGATTCAAATCACATTTTGAATCGGGCCGGGCAGAAGCCAGGGGCCATCACATCTGGACTTGAGATGTGCAGGTGAGCCGACTGTCCGGCGGGCGGAATTGCGCCGATAGGAATTGCAGCGGCGTAACGAATCGCTGACCGCGAAGGTGAGGTGTGTCCACGTGGTAGCTCAGCTCAGCGAAGAATCGCTGGTAAAGGCAAATGCGCAGTTCTGGGAGCAGATGCTGAATATGCCGCTCGATCGCATACCGAACAACGAGAACTTCTGCGTAGGCAAAGGGCATTTGCGCGCCAGCGTGAGTCTCTCCGGTGTGTGGAACGGGCGCATCGAAGTACGGTTTGCCCGAGGGCTGGCCATAGCTGCGACTGCTGCCATGATGATGCAGCCGGCGGACGCGGTGAGCGAGGCGGATGTGCTGGACGCAATTCGCGAGATCGCCAATATGATCGGCGGAGTGCTCAAGTCGTCGCTGCCGAGGCCCTGCATGATGGCTCTGCCAGAGTCGGGAGTGGATGAAGAGGGGTTGTGCGTGCAGCCTGAAACCGGCGATGCATTGGCTGTCGCATTTCGCCATGACGCGGGCGGACTGATGGTGCGCGTCTGGGAAGAGGCGCGCGGGAGCGCATGAACGCAGCCTCGAAGATCTTGCCCGGCTTGACGCGAACGACAACTGGAAAGAAACGCCTAGCCCCGGATCTTGCGAGCATGCGGGCCTTGCTGCGATGATCGCTGCGCGGATTTCTGGCGGGAGGTTTTCATCATGAATCGACAAATTCTGTTTTGCGCGGCGTTGGCCGTGTGCTTTGCCGCTGGAAGTGTGCGTGCCCAAAGTGGTGCTTCGGTCTGGCCGCCGTCGCCCGATCACCTGACGATGAACTTGTGGCCCGGAAAGCCGCCGGGAGCGAAAACCGATCTGCCACCCGAAGTGAATATGAACGCGAACGGGACGAAGCAGATGGCAGGACGGCCATACATTCGCCTTGGCAATGTGTCAACGCCGACATTGACCGTTTACAAACCGACTGCGAAGAACACAGGCACCGCGATTCTTGTCTTTCCCGGCGGCGCCTACCAGATTCTCTCGGTCGATCTCGAAGGCACTGAGGTGTGCGACTGGCTGAACGGGATCGGCGTGACATGCGTGCTGGTGAAGTATCGCGTGCCTGACAGCGGCCCGTATCCAAAGTCGGCGGCAGCCTTGCAGGATGCGCAGCGCGCCATGGGTCTGGTGCGCGAACATGCAGCGGAATGGGGCATCGATCCGCATCGCATCGGCGTGATGGGGTTCTCGGCCGGCGCGCATCTTTCGGCAGCGGTGAGCAACTACTACGACAAGCGGCTCTACGATCCGGTGGACGACGCCGACAAATTAAGCTGCAAGCCCGACTTTGCGGTCGTCATGTATCCCGGCTACCTGGCGCTGGCGAACGAGAACTTTGCGCCCAGCCCTGACGTCCATCCCACGGCGGATACGCCGCCGACGTTCATCCTTCAGGCGGAGGACGACTACACTGCGCACGTGGAAAACGCGGTCGTGTATTTTATGGAGTTGAAGAACGTTAAGGTGCCGGCCGAGCTCCACATCTACGCGCAAGGCGGTCACGGATTCGGGATCCGGCCCCGCGATCTGCCGATCATGGGCTGGCCAAAGCTGGTGGAGACGTGGCTGCACACCATCAAAATGCTGCCGGCCAATTAACGTCTACAATCGGCTCATGCATTTTGCGGTGATCACCATCTCCGACCGATGCTCCGACGGCGTGCAGGTGGATACTGCCGGACCGGCGGTGAGTGACTTGCTGCGCCGCGAATGGCCGCAGGCGGCGATCGTAACGGCGCTGCTGCGCGACGATGAATTTGCGATAGCGGCAAAGCTCGAAGAGTCCTGCACAGATGGTTCTGCGCTGGTGATCACTGTTGGCGGCACGGGAATGAGCGAGCGCGATCGCACTCCCGAGGCGACGCGGCGCGTGATTGAGCGCGAGGCGCCGGGACTGGCCGAGGCAATGCGCGCCAAAGGCGCCGAACGCAACCCGTATGCGTGGCTCTCGCGCGGAGTGGCCGGGCTCCGCGGCAAGACGCTCATCGTGAATCTTCCGGGAAGCAAGCGCGGCGCAGAAGAAAGTCTTGAAGCGATCGTGCCGTTGCTGCGCCATGCGCTGGAAGTTGCGGCGGGCGGGCAGAATCACCCGTAAAGCAGGGACCGAGGGGACAAGGGACCAAGAAACCCAGGAACCAAATTTTTCTTAGACGACGGCGCGAAGTGGTTTCCGCAGCCCAGGGAAACGCTTTCCAAGATCCGGAATCTTTGCCCGGTTCGCTCGCCTACAAATCCGTTGAGTGTCGACGTAAGTTTCATCATATTAGCTAGTTATCAGACGGAAGAGAAACAGTACCGGCCGGAAAAATCGGGAAAAGGGTACAATTCATTTGCCCATGGCCAACCGAAAGAAATCGAGCCGCAAACGCCGCCACGCAACGGTGAATATTCACGACGTGGCGAAACGCGCGCGCGTTTCCATTGCTACGGTGTCGCGCGTAGTCAATCGAATTGCGACCGTCGATGAGGAGCTGGCCAAGCGCGTTTGGAAGGCCGTGGACGAAGTGGGCTACGTGCCGAACTCGCAGGCGCGAGCCCTGGTCTCCGGGCGGAGCCACTTGCTGGGACTCATCGTCTCGGAGATCACCAATCCCTTCTTCCCTGAGCTTGTGCAGGAGTTTGAAAATCTCGCTGTCGCGCAGGGCTATGAAGTGATGATCGGGTCGACGAACTACGATGCCGCGCGAACCGAGTCGCTGATCCGCCGTATGCTGCAACGAAACGTGGACGGCGTTGCCGTAATGACGTTCGGCATTGAGGAAGAGCTGGTGGAGAAGCTTGTGGAGCACCAGTTCCCACTGGTCTTTGTGGATGCCGGACCGGAGCTGCCGAATATTCGCGTGCTCAAGGTGAACTACGGCGAAGGCATTCGCGAAGCGGTGCAGCACCTGGCTGCGTTGGGCCATCGCCGGATTGCGTTCATCACCGGGCCGCTTCGCATGCGAACAGCCGTGACGCGCCGCGAGGCATTCCGGAAATCGATGACCGAGGTCGGCCTCACCGCGCCGGCGCAGTACATTACCGAAGGCGACCACACAATGGAAGGCGGCAAAGCGGCGATGGAGCGGTTGACCGCGCTGCCGGAATTGCCGACGGCCGTGATCTGCTCCAATGACATGACCGCGATCGGCGTGCTGCACGCGCTGGATGAAACTACGCTGAAGGTGCCTGCGGACATTTCCGTGGTGGGCTTCGATGACATTCACCTGGCGCAGTTCATGCTGCCGCCGTTAACCACGGTGCAGATGTCATGCCGGGACCTGGCCGAAGCAGCCGTGCAGGCGCTGCGCTCGGGAATCGAGCCGGATCATCCGAAGGCAGCGCAGCGCGAATGGCCGATCCGCACCAGGCTCGCGGTGCGGAGGTCGACGGACTTCCCGCCTGGCACCTTGCCCGCGCTGGCAAAGCCCTCTGGCAGCCGAAAGAGCACGCCCCCGGCCGGCTGAGCAGAAAATTCCACAGCATCGGCCTAACTACCTATTTATCAGCTGCAGAATCGAGTAGCACGAAATTGTGATTCGTGTGACGATAATGAGTGGCTTCGGGTAGCACGATTTCTAGTTTCGTGTGACCACTCTCACAGCCGAAGATCCGGCTGGCAGATACGGTTTTGCTATGAGCCGTGGAAGGTTGCGAAAGCGAATGCGGTTGGTGCTCGCTCTGTTATCGGGGCTACTGGCTTTGTTCGCGGCGACAGTCATTAGAGCTCAAGAAACGAGCGCGAATGTTGCCGATGTGGCGCCTGTTGCGCAGGAGAAGACGGCGGTCACCACGAACGATAAGGCCTATCCACCTCAGCTATCAGGAACTGTCGTCGACACGTCTGGCGCGGTGATTGCCGGGGCGACCGTGCAGGTTCGGAGCGCTGCCGGCACGTTATTGAAAACAACACAGTCGGACTCGAACGGAGCTTTCCTCATCTCCGGGCTTCCGGCGGGTCATTACCGTCTGGTGGTATCGAACTCGGGATTTCAAATTAAGGAAATGCCGGTCACCATAGAGGCTGCCGGGGTGTCGGCCCCTGCGCGTGTCGCTTTGGCCGTGGGCTCCGTAAGCACCACCGTCAACGTGCAGGGCCGCGCGGACGACCTGATCGGAATCGCCTCGTCAGCCGGCCAGGTAACGGTGGGCGCAGCGGAACTCAAGAATCGTCCGCGTCTTCGCTCGGGAGAGATTCTGGAGGCGCTTCCCGGCCTGATCATCACGCAACACGCCGGCGGCGGCAAAGCCAATCAATATTTTATGCGTGGCTTCAATCTCGACCACGGCGCGGACTTCGCCATTTTTCTCGACGGTATGCCGCTAAACCTGCCGTCGCACGCGCACGGCGAGGGGTACTCGGACATGAACACCGTGATCCCGGAGCTTGTGGAGCGCGTGGATGCCGAGAAAGGTCCTTATTACGCTGAAGTCGGCGACTATGGCTCGGCGGGAAATGCCCATGTGGTGTTTTATAAGACGCTTCCCCAGAACTTCGTCCAGGTCGACGGCGGCATGTACCAGTTTGCGCGGTTCGTTTTTGGCGCCTCGCGCAAGCTGGGCGCGGGCAATCTGCTTTACGGCGGAGAAGCCTACCACGATGGCGGCCCATGGGTTCATCCGGACAATTACTACAAGTTCAACGGACTCATGACCTACAGCCAGGGCGGAGCCGACAAGGGTTTCAGCATCACGGCCCGCGGTTACGCCGGAACCAGATGGAATTCGACTGACCAGATCCCCTACACGGCCATACCTGTCGTCGGTTTCTTCGGTGCACTGAACCCGGAAGACGGTGGACATAGCCATCGTTATAGCTTGCAGGGAGAATGGCATCACCGGGGCGCAAATTCCGAAACCAATATCATGGCCTACGGTTTCCATTACGATCTCAATTTGTTCTCCGATTTCACTTACTACCTGGTCGACCCTTACAAGGGCGACCAGTTCGAACAGCAGGACAGGCGCTGGGTGGCAGGGCTCGACATGCGCCACACGATCATCAGCCAGTGGTACGGGCGCAGGGTGGAAACCACGTTTGGCATGCAGCTCCGCAACGATTGGATCCACAACGGCCTTTACCGGACGGAAGATCGAGTGCGAACGAGCAAGACTTACTACACAGCCAACTATCAAGGCGACTGCGACTCCAGCGGCGACTGCTCCAACCTCGATCAGGTTGCGGTGTTGCCCGCGGACACGGATTTGAACAAATTCACGGAGACGATCGGAAGTCCCTGGGTGGAAAGCAAGATCCAGTGGGCGAGCAAATTCCGCTCGATCATGGCCCTGCGCGGTGACTACGGCAAAGGCGTCGTCACCAACTTTACCAACCCCACCAATCCCAACTATCCCTTCGATCCCTACCCCGCCAACTTCAATCCCAATACCCACCAATCGGTCGCCAAGTTCCTGCCCAGCCCCAAGGCAAGCTTGATCTTCGGCCCTTGGGCCAACACAGAGCTCTATGTGCAGGGTGGATTCAGTTACCACACCAACGACGTGCGTGGCTCAACGCAAACGTATGAACCGGTTTCGCCGGATTATCCTTACTACAATTCGCCGAACCCCATTCCAATACCCTTCCTGGTCCAAACCAAAGGTGGGGAAGTTGGCGTACGCACTGCGGCCGCCCCTCACCTGCAAAGCACCGCTGAGATCTGGTATCTCCACAGCAACTCCGAGCTGCTGCAAGATGGCGACACCGGTGGTACGAGCGCTTCCTTTGAATCGAGCAACCGCTATGGCCTGGAAGTCGGGAACTACTACGCGCCATCGGAACATTGGGTTCTTGATGCTGACTTTGCCGACTCGCGCGCCATTTTTACTCAGGACGACCCCGACGATGCGACGTTTTACACGAATGCGTCGGGGAGCCAGCAGCTTTGCGCAAGAAACTCGAACTGCTATGGGCTGATTCCGACCGGGTCCACTCCCTCGGGCATAGTGACCGCCTCGACCGTCAGTTACGGGGACAGCGGCTACCTGCAAAATCAGCACGGCAAAGATGTGCCCGAAGCGGTTCGGTGGGTGGTTTCATCCGGCGTCACACTGCAGGATGTGAAAGGTCTTTCGGCGAGTCTGCGCTTGCGCTATTTTGGCCCGCGGCCTTTGACGTCCGACGCAATTTATAAGTCACCCTCGACGTCATTGGTGAACCTGGGGGCCACTTATAAATTCAACAGGAACTGGAGCCTAGTGGGTGAGGTCCTGAATGTGTTCAACCGCCGGGATCACGACGTGGACTACGCTTATGTATCGCAAATAACGCCGGCATCCGGGCTGCAGTTTCACGGGCAGCCGGTGCCATCAGCGCCGCCAACAACATTGACTGGGCAGGAACTGGTTGCAAATGCCATCGACGCGAACGCCGCATTCACGAGGGTGATGCACCCCGTCGAACCGGTTCAGGCGCGATTGACCTTACGTTACAGTTTCGGTCGCTGAATCAAACGCGTTGCCGCCGCACCCTTGCGTGGAGAGAGCGCCCCTGCACTTATGGCTCAGTGGTTGTGCGAGTGCGGATGCGAGTGCTTGTGATCTGACTTGAGCTCGTTCGTCGGCACAGTCATCACCAGCCGGCCGTGCTGCACGCCCTTGAGTCCGATCAGCAGATCGGCGAAGTGCTCCACACGGGCGGCTTTGCCGTGAACGATGAGCACCTCCAGGCAGGAATCCAGATCGAGATGCGCATGGCTGGTTGAGACGACGAGGTCGTGGTTCTCGTGCTGCACCTCGGTGAGTTTCTCGCTGACTCCGAAGGAGTGGTGGTCGTATATGAGAGTGACGGTGCCGACGACGGTGGCATCGGGCGCAGCAGTCTGTTCGCGCACCAGCCGGTCGCGAATCAAATCGCGAAAAGCCTCGGAGCGGTTGGTGTAGCCGCTCTTCTCAATGGAGCGATCAAAACGCTTCAACAAATCGGAATCGAGGGCAATGCCGATCCTGCTCAGCTCTCCCATGGAATCTCCTCGTCAGAAGCCTCAGAATAGCGCGGCGCGATGAATCGTGCTACCGCAGGAGACGCGCCGAAGAGTGGGCTCGATGGACAACGCGGCGAGGCGCGGCAAACGTGCGGACCTTTATACTTGCTCGCGGAGCTGATCAATCACTCATGAATCGCCGTCATTTTCTTAAAAGCAGCTTGGCGCTCGCCGGAGACGGGCCAATCCTTCGCTCGATGGGAGCATTCCCGTTCGCGGATCCTGGCGACGCGAAACTTGTTCCGCCGCTCGATCTGTTGAACGCGACCTACACCGAAGCGTTTCTCGAAAGCCACCTTGCTGCGCCGGGGGCGTGGCATCCCTATCCCACGGCAAACGAGCGCGCGGCGTGGGAAGCGGTTCCGGGCGACATTCATGCGGCGATAGTGGAGCGCGCAGAGGCAGACCAGAAGACCGGATGGAAGGCGCTTCTGGCGACGCGGTTCCTCGAATTCAAGCGCAACGGGAATCGCAGCCGCTTCGAGGCCGACAGTTTCGGACGGCGCGCGATGCTGCAGCATCTGGTGCTGGCGGAGTGTCTTGTGGGCAAAGGACGGTTCGTCGACGACATCGTGAATGGCATCTGGCTGGTTTGTGAGGAGACGTTCTGGAGCGCACCGGCGCACCTGGGCGCGCAAAAGGCCGGCGTGGGCCTGCCGGACGTAAGCGAGCCGATCATCGAGCTGTTCTCCGCAGAGACGGCGCAGATGCTGGCCTGGACCAGTTATCTGCTCGCGCCGCAACTCGACCAGGTTTCGCCGATGGTGAACAAGCGCATCCGGATTGAAGTAGAACGCCGCATGCTGAAGCCGGCGCGAGAGCGCAACGATTTTGTCTGGTTGGGGCTGGGCGGCAGAAAACAGGAGCACCGGCTGAATAACTGGAATCCGTGGATCAACTCGAACCTGCTGGTGACGAACCTGATCCTTGAGGACGATGCGAAACTGCGCGTCGAGGAGACATTGCGGATCGCGCGCAGTGTGGATGCGTATTGGAATGACTATTGGCCGGACTCGGCCGAAGAAGAAGGGCCGGGTTATTACAGCCGCTCGGTGCTCAGCCTGTTTGAAGTGATCGCTACGCTGGAGTCGGCAGCGGGCAACGCGACAAATATTTTTGCCAACCCGTTTTTGGATGCGATGGGGCGCTTCATCCTGAATGCGCACATTGCCGGCGACGACTATGTAGCGTATGGCGACGCGCATCGCAAGGCCGCGCCCTCGGGCGACGTGCTCTATCGCTTCGGCAAGGCCGTCCACGACGACCAGCTAGAGGCATTCGGGGCGTTGTACGCGGCGATGAACGGATGGAATGCAACCGGCGCCGGTTTGACGAGCGCGCTCAACGAGAATCTGACGAGCTTGTCGCGGTCGATTCCGGCGGTGCTCGAGGCGACCGAGATTCGCAGCGAGAAGCAACAGGATGTGCTGGTGCGCGACGCGTGGTATCCGGATTTTGGACTGATGACGGCGCGCGAAAAGGCCGGCTCGACCGACGGGATGTATGTGGCCGTGCTGGCTTCAAACAACGGGCGCAGCCACAGTCACAACGACTCGGGAAATTTCGTGATTTATCTCGACGGGCAGCCGGTGGCGATTGATGTGGGTGTAGAGGCTTACACGGCACAGACCTTCGGGCGCGATCGCTATTCCATCTGGACGATGCAGTCGGCGTATCACAACCTGCCCACCGTCGGCGGTGTGATGCAGCATGAGGGAGTGGAGTACGCCGCGACCGACAAGAAGTACGAGACAAACGACCAGTTCGCAAGGGTCTCGTTCAACATTGCGTCGGCGTATCCCAAGGAAGCCGGAATCAGGAAATGGATTCGCACCGTGACCCTGGACCGCGTCGGACACCGCGTGGTGATCGAGGAGGACTTTGAGCTGAACAGCGCCACGCAGGAGGTGGCACTTTCTGTGATGACGCCGTGCGAAACAAGTTCAACAGGGTTCGGTGCCATCTCCCTACGTACCGCTCAAGGCAGCTTCGCGCAGTTGCTGTTTGAAAACGCTGAGATCCAATCAACTGTTGGAATTGTCGAAATCGATGATCCTCATTTGCGCGAAGACTGGGGCCCGCAAATCTATCGCATCCTGCTTTATGGGTATCCCGGATCGAGCGGCAAGTGGACCTACGAGTTCAGCGCCGGCTCAAACTCGCTGCAAATGAAATAGGGTGGATCTTCCCGGCTCAATCGCGCGGTGAAAATCCACCCCAAAGTCGCTGGCCTCGAATTCGTCCCGCAAAACTGCAACCCGGTCTTACTGCGGCGTGACCAGATGGTGCGCAATGGCAAAGAGCGCCAGTTCGAGCCGTGTGGAGACGCCGGTTTTGTCGAAGATGTTGGAGAGATGGCGCTTGACGGTTTCTTCGCTCAGGGAGAATTGCTTGGCAATATCGCGATTGCTGCAGCCTTCCACAATGCAGCCGACCACTTCGAGCTCGCGCGGCGTGAGGCCGTAAGTTTTGCGTTGCGGAACGGCGGCCTGCTGCATCAAGTCGTGGAGCGCGGAGACGAGATTGACCACTCTCTTGCCGCCGATCCAGTAGTCGCCCGCGACCACAGTACGAATGGCGGTTTGCAGGTGGCTGGCGATGGCGTCTTTCAGCACGATGCCACGGGCGCCGATGTGCAGTGCCTCGATGATTTGCTGCGTGGTGATGGTGGACGTAAGAAGCAGGATTTTGGCCGTTGAGGGCCCGTTCATGATTGCGCGCATTGCCTCAAGACCCGGCAGGCGCGGCATCGACACGTCGAGGAGAAGCACGTCAGGCTGCTTGTCGAGGGTCTCGGTGATGGCCTCGTCGCCGTCGGAGGCGTCACCGATGACCTCGAAGCCTTCAGCTTCGGTAAGCATGTTACGGACGCCGATGCGGACTACCGGATGGTCATCCGCCAGCACGATTCGTATGGGTCGTTCCATTTGAGCGGCTTGCCTCCAATAGGGACCGGATTCGGCGCTTTGTCACTCAACCCGGCCGTGTTGGTCTGGTTCAAGGTCGCCTCACACAGAGGCTGGGGTTAAATTCAAGCGTTTCCTGCGACTTGCAACCTGTCTGCCACTGAAATCGGTCAAGCGGGCAACTCAGCATCCAGCATACGCTCCAACCCGCGGGCGGCGTCGCGCAAATCGCGGAGCAATGCGGCGCTGTTATCCAATTGGTTATCCTTGGCCTCGAGCAGGGCTCCCAGGTGCGCCGCCTGAACCGCCCCAGCCATGCCACAACCACCCTTAATGGCGTGGCCGATGCGGCGAACCTCTTCGGCGTCGCCTTTATCGATGGCGCTGCTGAGCGCATCGATCCGTTTACCGAGATCGACGACGACGGCCGAGTAGATCTGCCGGACAGCGGTCTCAGGCATCATTTTACGGAATTGCGCAAGAATCTCCATGTTCACAACAGGATCTTCGGAGGCAAGCGAATTCGATTCCGCCTTTGACTTGCGACCCTCGATCATCTTGTTGAGCGTGTCGATATTGAACGGTTTCAGCAGGAAACCGTCAGCGGCATCGGTGACCTCGCGCGGTGGTTCGCTGCCACTGATGGCAAAGATCGAGGCTTTGCCCGCAGCCCGGAGTTTCGCGATAAGATTGGCGCCGCTCAGCCCGGGCATTTGCGCATCCATTAGGACCACGCCGGGCTTCGCAGTGCCATTCGCGATCATGGTTACGGCTCCATCGCCGCTATCAGCCGTGTGTACGTTATAGCCGGTCATCGTCAACAGCGTGGCGGTCACCTCGCGGCTCACCAGGTCGTCATCGATCAGCAGAACCTCGGGGAGATCGCGATTGGCCGATAGAGGGAACATGACCCTAGTGTGCACCGCCGATGCACCGGTCCGGGAAAAATTCTGCCGGCGGGCATCCAGTTGGTTTAGATGCCGCCGGGCAGGCCACATTTCGGCCATTGGCATTCCCGCCCAGACGAGCCCCGACCCTTTTTAGTGACCGCTGTCGGCGGTGGCCGGCATGCCCAACGACGCGGCCGGCGGCAAATCCTGGCCATTGTGCCAGGTTCGCGTAGCCGCCTCAAACTGCTCGGCGCGCTGCTGCCACCGTTCAATCTCCAGGTCGTAGCGGACCGTCACATTATTGAGCCAATAAGGACGGTTTTCTCCAAGCCACACCTGGCTGTACTCGCCCCTGGTAGCGGAGTAGGCATCGCGCAGGTCCTGGCAGCGGCCGTTATCGCTGCTGATGTCGCTGAGCAGGATATTGGTCGTCTGCTGTTGCGTTTTGTCGTGTTGCTGGGCCTGGGCCTTGGCGTAGTCCGCAACGATCTCCTGCGCCAGCTCAAACTTCAGGCCGATAAGATCGAGGCGGCGTGCGCCGAGATCCATTGCGATAAGCGCATCAGGTTCGAGGAGCTTGGGATTGTCTTGCCGCACCTGCGCCAGCAGAACGATGGCGTTCTCAGCGTGGACGCGCATGTCCTGAATCTGCGGCATCAGTTTGGCCGATACGTCCTGGCCCTGCGCACTCCACGGATCGATCCAGAAGAGCTGGTCGCTGGTCATGCCGGTTTTGGGATCGTGCAAATCCCCCTGTGCGGCCATCAGCTCCTTTTGCGCCTGATCGATTTTGCCGCTGCTGTCGTGGTGGAAGATTTCGCCATAGGCATCCTGATAGTTCGCAATCGGGCTTTCGCCCGGCTGCCATGCTGCGACCGCGCCGAAGAGAACGCCGTACCAATCCATGTTGAAGAGACCTTCGCCATCGTCGTTCCACACGGTGGTGAGCGCGCCGGTCGACCCCAGACGCTGCCCGTCGCGAATGAATCCCTGGATGTTCCATAGCGCAGTTTTGGCGACGGGATAGACTTCGTTCCAGTTGGCGTCGCCGGGAGAGACCCAGGTTTCGATGCCGGCTTTCGCGAATGGCTCAATCATCTTGTCGAAGCCGCTGCTGTCCCAGTAGTTCCAGGGAAGGGCGATCATGTCCTTCGGCAGTCCGGGAACGGCATCGGGATTGGCATCGCCGATATCGCCCCAGAACAGTAGCCGGCGATTCAGCGGCGCGAGCTCGTCGTGAATCTGCTTGAGAAAGTCGACGTAGACTGGGCCGTAGCCCTTCTGCTGCACCGCGTCGTGCGTGCGGCCTAAACCCAGCTCGAATGTCTCGTCGGCGCCAATGTGAATAAAGGGCGAGGGAAACTCCGCGGCGATTTGCGTGAACCAATCCTTGATGAGCGGCAGCGTGCCGGGCTGGCCGGGCGCGAGCACGTGTCCATGCGGCGATTCGGCTTCGTCGGCATAGAGATCGTATTTGAGCACGTGGTGCAAATGGCCGAAGGCCTCCTGCTCGGGAATGATGGTGATGTGATACTGGCGGGCGTAGACGACGAGCTCGGCTGCTTCAGCCGGCGTGAGCGCGCTCCCGGGCGGTGCGGCAAGCGGCTGATCGGGATAGAGCAGCGTGTGTTCAAAGTAGGGCGAGTAGATATTGATCTTGAAGCTCGCGAAGACGCGAATCTGGTGCTTCTGAAAGGCGAGCGTGGGGAACGGGCCGCGAGAGAGATCGTCGTCGATGCCGCGATATTGCATGGCCGGCCAGTCGCGAACGGTCCCTGTTGGCAGCACGCGCGGGGCGTTGGGTAGCGGCAGCAGTTGCTTGAGCGTCTGCACGCCGTAAAACACTCCGGCGCTGGTGGCGCCGATGACCGTTGCCTCGTGCTGATCGATGACAAGGATGTAGCCTTCAGGCTCCATCACGGAATCGAAGACGAGATTGTCATGCGCCATGAGCGTCTTCGCGTCGGTCACATCGTAGCGAAGCAGCGTGAAACGATAGGCGGGCCTGGCGGCGCCGGCGGGTGAGTCGTCGCTTGCCGGCGACATTTGCTTGATGGCGTCCTCGAGATCGCGCGCAGCGAACTCATCCTGCGAGTCGCGGCCGGGCACGACGACCTGGATTCTTGAAGGCAGATCGGCGGTGCCATCGAAGTGGGACTCGCGCGGCGCGGGCAAAAGCTTGACCTGCGGCGGCGCAGCGGCGGGCGCGGATTGCGCTGGGAAAGCGGGAAGGGAGGCAGCGAGCAAAAAGGCAGAAACAGCGATTCGCGTGGTCTTGAGCAAGGTCGACCGCTTTCGGCTCAATATTTTGAGCATTTGGACTCGAAATAATCATTGTAAACTGATTGTTCGCCGGGATTCGTCAATCTTGGGCTGGGCTTAAACCAGCGTTGGATCGAATGTGGACCAGCTGAATCGCGACGGGAAGAGGGTACATCGATGAACCCAACCGGCTCTCAACAGGCGCCGACAATGACAACGGCGATTCGCCGGTATAACGCGTTTCTGCTGCTGGTTGCAGGGCTGGGCGGGCTGCTCTACGGAATCGATGTGGGCATTATCGGCGGCGCGTACCCCTATCTGGCCGACACATCGGGACTTTCGCCGGCGCAGCTTTCGTCCATCGTGGCTGCAGTGCTGGGCGGCAGCGTGCTGTCCACGCTGTTCGCCGGAATGCTGGCCGACTGGATGGGCCGCAAGCCCCTGATGATTCTGAGTGGTCTCACGTTTGCGGTCAGCATTCCCGTCATCGCGCTTTCGCAGGGATATGCACCGTTGTTCTTCGGTCGCCTGCTGCAGGGCATGAGTGCAGGGCTTGTCGGCGTTGTGGTTCCGTTGTATCTGGCCGAATGCTTGTCTGCTGCGAGCCGCGGTAAAGGGACGGCGGTCTTCCAGTGGCTGCTGACGCTGGGCATTGTAGCGGCGGCGCTGGTGGGCATGTACTTCAGTTATCGCGTGGACGCGGTGGCAAAGTTGGGCGATGCGGCAGCGCTGCTGCACTTCAAAGACCGCGCGTGGCGCAGCATCTTCTGGGTTTCGCTGCCGCCGGGATTGCTGTTTGTGCTGGGCAGCCTGATGGTGACCGAGTCGCCGCGATGGCTCTTCCGTCGCGGAGCGAAAGAGAAGGCGCAGGCAGCACTTTTGCGCTCGCGAACTCCAGAGCAAGCCGCGCTTGAGCTTGAGGAGATGGCGGCGGCTGCGCATGCGGCTGCGACGGCAAAGGGCCAGCAGATTCGCGAGTCGCTCTTGCGGCGCAAATACCTTGTCCCGTTTTTGCTGGCGTGTGCGATTCTTGCCTGCAACACGGCCACCGGCGTGAACTCGGTGATCGGCTACAACGCGGGAATCCTGATGCAGAGCGGGCTGAGCGATCTGGCTTCGCACTGGGGCTATGTGATTTTCACCGTGGTGAATTTTCTGGCGACCACGATCGGACTGACGCTGGTGGATCGCAAGGGGCGTAGATTTCTGCTGCTTACGGGCACGGTTGGAATTATTGTTGCGATGGTGAGCGTGGGTCTGCTGTTCCGGACGACAGAAAAGATTGGCGTGGATTGCCGCGATGCCGTGCAGGCAATGGTTGGACCGAATCAGGATCTGACGCTGCGTTTCAATTCAGCCGAAGCGAGCAAGTTGCTGGCCGGCGCGAGCGGTGTGAGCCGAATCATCGCGAGTAATCGCGCGTCGCTGGCGGTGATTTACAGCTACGGTGGATTTACCGGCGTCACGAACATTGTGCGCTCGGACGACACTGCGGCTGCGCCGATCCAGATTACGCGCGCCAGCTCCCTGCCCGGGACGCGCATCGAAGGGCTCTTCAAGAATCCGTTTGCAGATTTGGCGGCTGCGCAGACTGCGCCATTGAAAATTGAAAAGGCGCTCGTCGGCAGCGTTCCCGACGCGAGCCACGGCTGGCTGGTGGCCCTGGGACTCTACGTTTTCATGGCGTTCTACGCGATGGGGCCGGGTGTGGTGGTGTGGCTGGCGCTGAGCGAACTGATGCCGACTCGCATCCGCTCAAATGGCATGAGCATTGCACTCCTGATCAATCAACTGGTCTCGACCACGCTGGCGGCGATCTTTTTGCCCTTCGTCAGCAAGCACGGCTATGCGTCGATGTTTTTCCTTTTTGCAGGATTCACGGTGGTCTACTTCCTGGTGTCGGCGCTCTTCTTGCCGGAGACGAAGGGCAAGACACTGGAAGAAATTGAGGCGCACTTTGAAAGAGCAGCTTCCAGCTCCTAGCTTCTAGCTGTTAGCCAAAGCGTATCTTACCGACAAATCACGATGAGTGCCCCGCCCCGGGAAATTTCTTTTGCGGCGCAATTCGAGCCGATTGCATCCATAGCTTTGACGATTCAAACAGTGTCCCCAGGAGATTTCGATGAACGTTGTTCTCTTTGGCGCTACCGGAAAGGCAGGTAGCCGCATTCTGAAAGAACTACTGGCGCGCGGGCACCAGGTGACGGCCGTTGTACGCAAACCCACAACCCTTCCCGCGGGAGTCACGGTCAAGCAGGATGACCTGAGCAACGTGGATCATACCGCCAAAGTGATCGCCGGCGCGGATGCGGTGGTAAGCGCTTATGGGCCGCCGCCCGACAATACCGATTTGCTGATCGGTGCAACGACTCGGCTGGTGGATGCAGCACGCAAGGCAGGTGTGCCGCGCCTGATTGTTGTGGGTGGGGCCGCCTCGCTGGAAGTTGCTCCCGGCGTCACGCTGCTTGCGTCCGGTCATGTGCCGCCTGAGTGGCTCCCGATTGCCACCTCGCACGCCAAAGTCCTGGAGATGATGCGGACTTCCGACATCAACTGGACTTACTTCAGCCCTGCCGGCTACTTTGAACCTGGTGAACGAACCGGCAAGTTCCGTCTCGGCAAGGACAATCTGATCATGGCTGCCAACGGGCAGAGCCGCATTTCGATGGAAGACTATGCCATAGCGCTAGTCGATGAACTCGAGAAACCCGCAAATGAACGGGCTCGATTTACCATTGGCTACTGAGAACTCGCAATGAAACGCAACCGCTCCATTCCCGCTGCGACCGTGATCCCGGTGTTGATCTATCCCGATGTGCGCGAGGCCGTCGCGTGGCTGAGCGCCGCCTTTGGATTCGAGGAGCGCGTGCAGATTGGCGAGAACCACCGCTCGCAGATGAAGGTCGGCGACGGTGCGGTAATTCTCGGCGATGTGCGCCGCGACCGAACGCCGCCCCGGGCCGGCGAAGTCACTCATTCGGTCATCGTTCGCGTGGAAGACGTCCGTTCCCACTACGAGCGCGCCAAAGCGCACGGCGCCGAAATCATCGACGAGCTGACGGACTTTCCTTTCGGCGAGCGGCAGTATTCGGCGAAGGATTTTGCCGGGCATCAGTGGACATTTAGCGAGACTCTCAACGACGTCGCGCCGGAAGAATGGGGCGGGAAGTCAATCAACGCAGAATAATCGGCCTTCATTGCGACTCGGCGTGTTTATCGGCGCCGGCGGGATCAAGCAATCGAAAAAAAGGCAGGTCCTTCTCCTCCACGAATATATTCGGCTTCAGCGCGCCCGCAATCTGATCGGCCCCGCCTGGCCTCGGAATCGGCTTCATCGATTTGATATCGTAAAAAGCCTCAGAGATTTGCCGGGGCACCCCCTTGTCCGACTGGACCTCATCTCTGTACGACCAGCCCCACGCGGTCCGCAGTTCGAACTCGACAGACACTAACTTTCGGTTGCTGCCAAAGCAGTACATTGTGAAGGCCCAATAATCTTCCCCTGGTTCAACGATTCGTACTAAAGCATTCCCGTCGGCGCTTTTCCAATATTCTGCGGAAATACCCGCATCGAGATTGAGCTCTGGAATGGCTTTGAGGCTCTTGTATTCTCGCCATCCCCGGCTCTCCTTGACCTTCGCAAAAACGCGTTGCGCTGGCCCTTCAGGCCCCTGAGAACACCCCTGAGTAATTCCTGCGGTCGAATATCCCACGAAGAGGAAATACAGCACCAGGCGGCAAGTTTTCGTATTCATTCGCCTGATGGTAAATCAGCGGCTCTTCGACCTACTTTTCGACAACCGCTTTTGACAAATTGCGCGGGCGATCGACATCGACGCCGTGCTCGAGCGCCATGAAGTAGGCGAAGAGCTGCAGCGGGACGACTTCGAGAATCGGCAACAGGTATTCGCTGGCCTTCGGGATAAAAATGCAATCGGTCGCGAAGCTGGCGACTCGTTGGTCGCCGTCATTGGCCACGGCAATCACACGCGCGCGCTGAGCCTTCATTCCTACGAGCAGTTGCAAGGTCTTCTCGTAGCGAAGGACCGATGCCGGAAAATTGCGATCGACAGTAGCGAGCACGACGAGCGGCACCCGGTCGCTGACCAATGCGTTGGGGCCATGCTTGAGTTCGCCCACCGGATATCCTTCGGCGTGCACATAAGAAGCTTCCTTCAATTTCAATGCGCCTTCGCGGGCAATGGCATAGTGGATGCCACGGCCGAGATAGAGGAATGTAGAAGCGACGGAGTATGTGCGGGCGAGTGCGGCTGTCTGCTCGCGCCAGACATCGAGTTGCAGCCGAAGCATTGCAGGTAGACCGCGAAGTTCGTCGATGTAATCGGAGAGCTGTGAGGAATCGATGCGGTTAAGGCGCGCGCCTTCATAGAGCGCGAGCAGATAGAGCACAGCAAGCTGGCAGGTGAAGCTCTTGGTGGCCGGGATCGCCTTCTCCACCCCGGCAGCCAGCGGCATGGAGACGTCCGCTTCGGTGGCCATGGTTGACTCGGCGTGATTCGTGATGGCCAGCGTCTTGTGGCCCTGGCGGTGCGCCTCTTCGAGCGCGGCAAGGGTGTCGCTGGTTTCGCCGGATTGCGAGAGGACGAGCACGCTGGGATGGCGAATGTCGACATAACCCGGGCCGCCGCGGCAACTGTACTCGCTCGCATATTCCACGTCGACAGCGAGTCCGCAGAGATCTTCGAGCAGAATCTCGCCGTAGAGACCGCTGTGCCGGCTCGATCCGCTAGCGGCGATCAAAACTTCGCCAGCCTTATTTGGCCAGTTCGCGAGCTTTGCGGCAACGTCCGGCTTCAACGCGCGCGCCGCGAGATAGAGTTCCATGGTGCGCGTGAGCGCTTCGGGCTGCTCGTAGATTTCGCGCAGCATTTCGTGAGGGAAGGTGGGCATGGTTTTCGATTCAGCCGGTTTCGGTTCGATCCCGATTCCGCCTTACGCTCCCATGATAGCTGCTGGAATGTGTGCACAGAAAGAGCAAGGGCGCCCGAAATGCGGACGCCCTCGTGGTTCTTGGGATAAGGCGGCGGTTACTTGCTGCCGTGGAACTCTGTTCCCTTCTCTTCGAGCGCTGCCTGCGCCGCGGCAAGGCGCGCCGTGAGCAGACGGAAGGGCGAACAGGAAACGTAGTTGAGGTCGATCTTGTGGCAGAACTTGACGGACTCTGGATCGCCGCCATGTTCGCCGCAGATGCCGACCTTCAGGTTGGGCCGCGTGTTGCGTCCCTTGGCAACGGCGCCCTTCACGAGCTGGCCAACGCCCGCCTGGTCGAGAGTGGCGAACGGGTCCTGTTTGAAGATGCCGAGCTTCAGGTACGCGGGCAGGAAGTTGTTGATGTCGTCACGCGAAATGCCATACGTCGTCTGCGTGAGGTCGTTGGTTCCGAAGCTGAAGAACTCGGCCTCTTCGGCGATCTGATCGGCCGTCAGCGCAGCGCGCGGAAGCTCGATCATGGTGCCGACCATGTAGTCGACCTTCGTCTTTTTCTCGGCAAAGACTTCGTCGGCGACGCGGCGAATGATGGCAGACTGGTTGCGCATCTCCTCGATTGAGCCGATGAGCGGGACCATGATCTCGGGATGCGGATCGCCGCCCTTGGCCTTGACCGCAACCGCGGCCTCGATGATGGCGCGTGCCTGCATCTCGGTGATCTCAGGGAACGTGATGCCGAGACGGCAGCCACGCAGGCCGAGCATCGGGTTCTGCTCATGCAGCTCTTCCACGCGAGCCAGCAGCGTGCGCAGTCCTTTGAGCTTGGGCGAGCGCGGCTTGGTGTCTTCGAGGTGCTGAATTTCGACCAGCAGATCTTCGCGCTTGGGCAGGAACTCGTGAAGCGGTGGATCCAAAAGGCGGATCGTGACCGGCAGCGACTCCATCGCCTTGAAGAGACCCACAAAGTCGGCGCGCTGCATGGGCAGCAGCTTCTTGAGCGCGATACGGCGATCTTTCTCGTTGTTGGCGAGGATCATGGTGCGCATGTGCTCAATGCGGTCCTCTGCAAAGAACATGTGCTCGGTGCGGCACAGTCCGATGCCTTCAGCTCCGAATGCGCGGGCCGTTTTGGCATCGCGCGGAATGTCGGCATTGGCGCGGACCTTGAGCCGGCGCAGCGGATCGACCCAGCTCATGAACTTGACGAGATCGGGATCGTCGGGCTGCGCATCGAGCGTCTTCAGCTTGCCGGCGATCACGCGGCCGGTGGTGCCATCGAGCGAAAGCCAATCGCCCTGCTTGTAGGTGTGGCCCTTCACGCGCAATTCCTTCTTGGCTTCGTCGACCACGCAGTCGCCTGCCCCGGCCACGCAACACTTGCCCATGCCGCGCGTCACGACGGCCGCGTGCGAGGTCATGCCGCCGCGCGAGGTCAAAATTCCGTCGGCAACTTCCATGCCGGCGATATCTTCAGGAGTGGTCTCGCCGCGGACCAGGATGACGGACTTGTAGGAGCCGTTGTTGTGTTGCTTCACTGCCTCCTCAGCGGTGAAGACGATCTGGCCGACAGCCGCGCCGGGCGATGCCGGCAGGCCAGTTGCGAGCACTTCGATCTTCTCGCCCTTCTCCACGAGGCGAGGGACCAGGAAGTCATAAAGCTGGTTCGGCTCGACGCGGTGAATGGCTTCTTCCTGCGAAATGAGGCCTTCGCGCACCATGTCGATGGCGACGCGAACCGCGGCGAGGCCGGTGCGCTTGCCGTTGCGCGTCTGCAGCATGTAGAGCTTGCCATCCTGGATGGTGAACTCGAAGTCCTGCATGTCGCGGTAGTGCTTTTCCATGCGGCGCGTAATGTCTTTCAACTGGTCGAAGACCTTGGGCATGGCCTTCTGCAGATCGCTGATCGGGTTCGGTGTGCGCACGCCCGAAACCACATCTTCGCCCTGCGCGTTCATCAGGTATTCGCCAAAGAATGCGTGCTCGCCGGTTGCGGGGTTGCGGGTAAAGCCGACACCCGTGCCGGAGTTTTCGCCCAGGTTGCCGAAGACCATGGCCTGCACGTTGACGGCGGTACCGATGGAATCGTCGATGCGATTGATGCGGCGATAGGTCTTGGCGCGCTCGTTCAGCCAGCTGCGAAATACGGCGTCACGCGCGGCGACGAGCTGCACCAGCGGATCCTGCGGGAAGTCCTTGCCGGTTTCGGCTTTCACCAGCTTGCGATACTCGGAGATGATCGCCTTGAGATGGTCAGGCGTGAGCTCGTAGTCGAATTTCACCTTCGCCTTGTGCTTGATGCCGTCGAAGATGTGCTCGAACTTCTTCTTGGGGATGTCGAGAACCACGTCGCCGAACATCTGGATGAGGCGGCGGTAGGAATCGTAAGCAAACCGGGGATTATTGCTGCGCTTGGCCAGAGCTTCGACGGCCTGATCGTTGAGGCCCAGGTTCAAAATCGTGTCCATCATGCCGGGCATCGAGAACTTTGCGCCGGAGCGCACTGAAACCAGCAGCGGATTTTCGCCCGCGCCCAGCTTCTGACCCTGCAGCTTCTCAAGCTTCTCAAGAGCGTCCAGCATCTCGCTCTCAATCTGCGGGCTCAACTTGCCGCGCATGTACTCACGGCAAGCCTCGGTCTGGATAGTGAATCCCGGAGGCACCGGCAATCCGGCGTTCGTCATCTCGGCCAGGCCCGCGCCTTTTCCGCCGAGCACATCTTTCATCTTTCCGTTGCCGTCGGCCTTGCCGCCGCCAAACGAATACACATACTTGGTTGTCGTCGATCCTGCTGCCTCGGCAGGCACCTTATCAGAAACGTGATTCAACACGCCCTGTGCCATGGATAAAGCCTCCATCTTGGGATTCCGCAATGCTTGTACCTATGAAAGGGTAACGGAACGGAGGCCCAGCGCGCCAATGGGGAACCTGTGTGCGGGCTGAACGTGCGGGTCACCGAAAAATAGGACTGCACCTCGCGGCTTTTGTGGTCGTAAGTAGGAATATCGCCTGAGGGATAGGATTGCCTGTGCGTTTGGTCACACGCAGGGCCGACAGCTGCTGTCAATCGGGTCAAATCGCCTCGAAGTCTCGCATTTAGAGACAGATCGCGAGTCGCAGCCGCCAGCAGAAAGGGTTCAAGTGATGCCGGCCAACTCCATTTAGGCCCATCGATTTAAACGCGCTTCGTGCCGCCTGGCTATTGGCACGGGACGTCGGAATCAGGGGTGAGGGTAGCTTCGGAGTCTGGCTGGAAGGTCACCTCATTCATCGCCGCAGCCAACTGGGGCGAAATCCTTGCCATCTGCGCCGATGTGCCGCGTGCGGCCAGCGCGGCGGCGTACGGGGAAGGCTGACTGACGACTTGGTAGGACATTCTCCAACGGCGGCGCTGGTTGACACGCGGGTCCATCGCTGAATAGCAAACGACTGCGTGATCTCCGAGCTTGGTCACATTCAGCGTGTCCGGCGAAAAGTTCGACCGGTCCTGGAATTTGGGGACGTTAGCATCGATCGTCCATGGCTGTTGGCCCGCCAGACTGAAGACGATTTGCATCTTCGCGTCGGAAAGCGCGCCGTCTGTGGAATGTATGGCTGCAAACCTTATAATGCCCGGCCCTCCGATCGTTCCTGAAGAGCTGGCGAAATGGACATTTATGAAATACGAGGGATTGCTCAGCATATTCTGCTGCATTTTTTGCACTGTCTCTTGCGATTGCTGCATTGCCGCCTGTTGCTGCTGCTGATACTGCTCCAGAATCTGCGCCGTCTGGTGAGTATCGGATTGAATGTTATTCACCGTTCCCTGAATCTGCTGCGTTCTCTTATCGACAGCGTGAACCGTCGCCTGAATGTCGCTGAGCTGGTTCTCTACCGTGTCGAAGTCGAGGCGCGCGATGGCGTCGCCCGTCTCGCCCTGAATGGCGGCCTTCGTTTTCGCTGCCTCCGCGGGATCGGACTGCGCCGCGCTGATCTGCGTTGAGACCTCTTCAAAGTGGCCGGAGAGCGTGGACGCGCGCTGCTGCAGTTGCGCGCCGCTCACGGTTTGCGCATTGCCCAGCCGTAGAACCACATTGGTCAGCAGCTCGGCCTGGCGCTTGGCGCCCAGCGGCCCGCCCACCTGGTTCATGTCATTCACCAGACGCGTTAGTTGCGCTAACTGCGCCTGTTCGCTGCTCATTGCGGCTTGGATTGCCGTAAGCTGACGCGCCACGTCAGGCGCCTGCGCAGCCACAGGCGGGCAGATCTTTATGGCTCCGTTAATTCCTGCCGGCAAGCTCACAATGCCAGTCGAGCAACCCGCCTGCATCGTCGCGGATGCCTGCGCGTTCCCAGGCGCCGCCGCAACCAGACTCAACAGCGTGATAACGAAAAATCCAATAGCTGTTTTCATGCTTCTGCTCTCCTTCGGTTCTCAAGGCCCGCAGGGGGACCCGTCTTCCTTTTTCACTGAGGCCGCTCCTGCTGGATCGACCTCGATTCCACTTGACGCAATAATGGAGAAACCCTGCGTGACGCGATATGCTGCGCCGAGTTTCTGGCTCGGAACGATCAGGCAGGTCGTCAATTGGCTCGTTTCCGGGGGCACGGTCAACAGCACGGCTTGTCCCTCCGCAGTCCGCAATGGATTCTGTCTTCCTAAGAGATCGATCCTCTGGATTGACGCGTCCTTGAGCTTGAGCGCGCCTTGCAGACTTACATCGCCGAGAGACGCTTGTTTATTCCCGATCCAAACCCGCGCCCCAATGCTGATCGGAGCAGACGGCGCGTCCTGAGCACCGTCCAGAGTCACCCAGCCAAGGCTCCGGTAGTCAGTGGCCAACCTGGCCTGAATGAAGTGAACTGCAACGAGAGCGACGATGACGATGGCCGCGGCAGACGAAAGTGCCGGCACCAGCGATCGTCTCCACAAACCATAGAGCAGCCAGCGCGAGAGCGACGGCCTTGAAGCGACCGACTCCCATGCGGCTGCCCCATGAAGTGCTTGCGCCAGACGAGCCGCGAGACCGTCGACAGATGTTCCGCTGTCTTCAATCCAATGGAGGCGCGCGATGTAGTAGGAAAGCTGGCGTGAAATCTGGGGCTTGCCCACCATCACGGTGAGCAGCGTTTTGTGCAACCGATGAGCTTGCTCCAATTCGTTGAGCACGTTCTTCGAGTCGACCGCTGCCGGTGTCGCCAGAAGGACCAGCGCATCGGTCGCTTCGATTCCCCTGACAATCTCGCTGGAGTAAGGTTCGCCCGGCTTCAAGTCCCGCGGAGCAATCCAACACCTGATGCCCTGCGACTCCAATCGGGCACACAATTGCATCGCGAGCGCTGCATCGCCCGAAGCGTGAGATATAAACGCCGAACGTGAAGACTTCGGCGAATTCGATGTCGATAGATCCGGCATCGCTAAGCCCTGGGTTTTAGCGAATTTTTATTCGAAGGGGAGGAAAACGACAACTCCACACTAACACAACGACGTTGTCGGTTTGCCACCGATGAACGGGCGCGGGCAAGGACCGCGCCGCGGCTCAGGCCGCAGTTTCCTGCAACTGCAGGCCCGAGCAGGCAAACTCATCGGACGTGTCCGAGACGAGAAGAATGTCGAGCCGTACGAGCGTGAGCAGCTCAGCAACGTGGTGCGATGGGTTGGCGATGCGGAACCTGTGGCCCGCCTTGCACGCGTCGCAATAGAGCGTGATGAGCGCGGCAAGGCCCGCAGCGTCAATGCGCCTCACGTTGCGCAGATTGAGTGTGACGTTCTGTTCGCGCACCAGCGGCGCCAATTGCGCAACGATTTCCTGCTCCTGACCCCTCACAAGCTCACTTGTATCGATGTCGACGATGATCGCTGTTTCGAACCGGGAATTGTTCATTGGTATCTCCTTCCTATCGGCCTGCGGCTTGTTCTCTCCACCGTTTAACGTTTGGCCCGATAGGCGCGTTAACAATCTCGACCTACCTTGTTGCATGCGGCGGGCCAAAGCCACGAAATGCCGCGATGGGGGAATATGCTGAATTTGCAGGGCATCTGGGCGCTCTTGCAAAGGGCGGTGCAGCATCGGGTGTGCGCTTTCTACTGGCTGCGTCCGCTAATGAACACCGAATTCTGTTACGCAACCGAGGTGACGAAAGTTCCGTGAAGCAGACGGCCACCAATTGGCGTATGAAAACAGGGCTTGCCTTGTTAGATGTTCGTGACTTGGCGATCGATGCAGGCTTTGCCGAGGCCGGCCTGGTGGCGCTGCCTCATGCGGCCGAGGCGCGCGATGCGCAACGCTTTAACGAATTTGTAACAAACGGCCGCGCCGGGACAATGGGCTATCTCGAACGAAAATCGGACGATGGACAACTCACACGATCGCGCGTCGGCGTGCCGTTTCCATGGGCGCGGTCGGCGATTGTGTGTTTTGCGAGCTACGGTGGTTCGGCGCCGCTATCGACGGACCCTGCGCCCGATGGAGCCGGATGGTTAGCTCGTTATGCATGGAGCAGTCGTGTTGACGAAAAAGGTACGCGCAGGCCGAGCGACTATCACAAGGTCTTACTGAAACGCCTGAAAGCTCTCGATGCGAAATTGCACGCGCAGTTCGGCGAGTTCGAATCGCGCGCTTACGTGGATACCGGACCGGTGGTGGAGCGTTCGCTGGCTGTCGCAGCCGGCGTGGGCTGGACCGGCAAGAATACATGCCTCATCAACCCCAAACTTGGGTCGTGGGGATTTCTGGCGGTGTTGCTGACGTCGCTCGAAGTCGGCGAGTTATCGAGCCGACAAGTCAGCGAGTCAGCGGAAAACACCTCCGGAACGCGCGAAGTATCGGGGCACGATTTGAGTCGTGCCGAAAGAGCTGCAAAAAATGCCGGGGCTTTAGCCCCTGCGGAAAGTTCCTACGAACTCCCGGATCGTTGCGGCTCGTGTACGCGCTGCATTGAAGCCTGCCCGACAAACGCGCTCGATACTCCCTACCAGATGGACGCGACGCGCTGCATCGCTTACCTGACCATCGAGCACAAAGGGCCGATTGCCGAAGAACTGATGCCGGGCATGGGCCGCCAGGTCTTCGGCTGCGACATCTGCCAGGATGTCTGCCCGTGGAATCAAAAAGCGCGGCGAAGCGGGCCGATCGTTGTCGATCGTGAACTCGAGCCGCGCCCGGAGCTGCTCAATCCCGGGCTGGAATGGCTGGCCTCCCTGGACGAGCCATCCTTCGAGCGCGAATTCAACGGCTCGCCCGTGCGCCGCGCAGGATTCTGGGGCCTCAAACGCAACATCGCCATCGCGATGGGCAACAGCGGCCTGTCACAGTTCGCGCCGAGACTCGAAGAGTGGGCCGGCGCCGCAGATGAAGGATTGCGCAGTGCAGCGCGGTGGGCGCTGGGGAAGCTTGCAGGGCGAATGAGTCACCGCAGGAATGCCTGACCTGCAGCCGCAGATTCTTCGTCGCCGCGCTCCTCACGATGACAATGCTTGGATCGACATCGCCCCTCGGTGCAAACCCTCCGCGTCCGGCGCTATCCTAAAGGCAGTGCCTCCAACAACCGCGTCGAAGCTTAAGGGCCTGAGCGCATCTCAGTCTCAAGGAAAGGAACTTACCGTTGGCTGAAGAAAGACACACGGCCCTTGAAGAAGCTCGAGAAGCCGGCGCCGAACTGGCCGCTGCTGCAAAGCATCCCAAGGAGCAGGCGACAGAATCGAAGTGGTATCGCTGGCGCAAAAGCGGCACAGCGCTGATCGCTTACCTGCTCGACAGCGAGGTGCACACCTTCGCCTTCAGCGTGGCGGCCAACGCGATCCTTTCCTTCATTCCCTTCGTCATCCTGCTCTACACGCTGGCGCTGCGCGTCTTCCACTTTCCGCTTAAGAGCCCCATGATGGACGTAGTGAATGGGATGGTGAACTACTTTCTGCCCTCGGCGACAAACACGCCGGAATGGCTTACGAGCAGCATGGAGAGCGCAGCAATCGTTTCATCGCGGCACGGCGTGCAGGCGCTTTCGCTGGTCATGATTCTGATCTCGTGCACAGGCATCTTCCTGCCTCTGGAAGTCGCTCTCAACCAGGCCTGGGGCGTCACCAAGAGCCGCAATTATCTCTATAACCAGACCATCGCTTTCGGCCTGGCGCTGCTGATGGTGGCGCTGGGCGTGGGCAGCATATTGGTGAACGTGAATGTGGACAAGGTGCTTGCCTTTGCTCTCGTGCATGACTCAAATAACTGGTTTTTCCGGCTTCTGAACTACTCGTACTCCGCGTTGAGCTACGTGTGGCTGGCGCTCTCCACCGGCGTTGCATCGATCCTTTTCTTTTTTTCGGTCTACTACATTCTGCCGAATCGCAGGGTGCCGTGGCGGCCCGTGCTGCGCACGTCGATCGTCACCGGCATGGTCTGGCTCATCTCGCGCTTCGCCTTTGCGGCGGTTCTGCCTCACCTCGACCTGAAAGCTCTCTACGGTCCGTTTTATGTTTCAGTCGGGATACTTTTCTGGGCGTATATCTCGGGGCTGATCCTCTTCGCCGGAGCGCAGTTCAGCGTGGCGCGGTGGGGGAAAGACCGGGGCTGAGGGGCTTAGGGAGGTGGAGACCAGGCCTCCGACCGGATGATTTTGAATCTATTCCGTGCCCCATCCTTTAGCCTTTTTCTGGCGAAAGGGTGGGAAGCCAAGAAACCCAAAAGAACGAATTCAAGCGGTCAGTGAACTGGGCCTGATTTGGCCGCTTCCCCTACTCCATTCCTGATCCATGCGCCCGACAGGTTTTTCCTTGTTCCCTCGTTCCCTTGCTCCTGGTTTTTCGCTTTGTCTTCGCCACCCGCACTGCGCTAATCTCATGTGAGCACCATGTCCCCGCTTCCACCCAAATCCGCCGAGCCAACTGACCCCTTTGTCGGCTTTCATCCGGTCACGGCGGCGTGGTTCAAGGCCGTCTTTGAGGAACCGACTGCCCCGCAACGCATGGGCTGGCCGGTCATCGCCCGCGGCGAAAATGCGCTGATCCTTGCGCCGACGGGCACCGGCAAAACGCTGGCAGCATTTTTGTGGTGCCTGGATCGGCTGATGCTGCAGAACGGGGACCAAAGGAACAAGGGAACAAGGGAACAAGAAAGCAGGGATCAGGGATCAGCGAACAGGGGCCAGAAAGACCGGAACCCAAATGGCTGCCGCATCGTCTACGTCTCGCCGCTGAAGGCGCTCGCTGTCGACGTGGAGCGGAACCTGCGCTCGCCACTGGCCGGCATCGCCAACATGGCCCGGCGCATGAGCGTCGCTTTCCACGATCCGCAGATCAGCGTGCGAACAGGAGACACTCCGCAGCGCGAGCGCGCCCGATTTGCGCGGCATCCGGCGGAGATCCTCATCACCACGCCGGAGTCGCTCTATCTGATCCTCACTTCGCAGGCCGCTGAAGCGCTGCGCACCGTCGACACCGTCATTATCGACGAGATTCACGCGCTGGTTCCCACCAAGCGCGGAGCGCATCTTGCCCTGACTTTGGAACGGCTCCAAGCGCTGACAAGAAGGCCGCTGCAGCGCATCGGGCTCTCGGCAACACAACGGCCGCTCGAAGAGGTGGCGCGATTCCTGGGCGGAGTGGAAGTACGGGGGGACGCAAGTCGGCAAGTCAACGAGTCAGCGAGTCAGCCGGACGCGACAACGGCAAGCACGGCCGAGGCGGAGGAGGTGGACGCGCAGACTGAAACGGCGCTCCGCTATCGCCCGGTGACAATCGTCAACGCCGCCGCGCCCAAACAGTTGAAGCTGCGCATCGAGGTTCCGGTCGAAGATATGGCGCGGCTGGGCGAGATGGAAGAGATTCCTTCCGGGCCGGCCTCACAGACGCCGCGGCGCGTCTCCATCTGGAATGCGATTCATCCGCGTCTGCTCGAAATCATCCGCGGGCGCAACTCGACCATTCTGTTTGTGAACGCGCGGCAGACCGCCGAGCGGCTGGCCGGCGCACTAAACGACCTGGCCGGCGAGCCCATTGCGCGCGCTCATCACGGCTCGCTGGCAGCAGCGCAGCGATCCGTGATCGAAGAGCAGCTGAAGGCCGGGCAGATTCGCGCGCTCTGCGCCACGTCGACGCTCGAGCTGGGCATCGACATGGGCGCCGTCGATCTTGTCGTACAGATCGAATCGCCTCCTTCGGTGGCCAGCGGCATGCAGCGCATCGGCCGCGCCGGCCATCATGTGGACGCTGTGAGCGAGGGGATTCTCTTTCCCAAATACCGCGCCGATCTCGTCGCCTGCGCCGCCGTAACGCGCGCCATGCACGAAGGCCACATCGAGTCCACGCGCTTCCCGCGCAACCCGCTCGACGTGCTGTGCCAGCAACTCGTGGCGATTGTGGCGTCCGCGGGGAAAACGGGAAGCACGAGAGGAAAGAAGCAAGGAAGCAAGAAAGCGGGCGCGCTTCGACTCAACTTCGAATCTTGGGAAGACACAAACACTGCTGGACTCGTTGGCTCCGCAGACGCCGCTCATCCTGAAGTCTCTGTCGATTTTCTCTTTGACCTCGTGCGCCGCGCGGCGCCGTTCGGCTCGCTTTCGCGAACCGCTTTTGAAGGCGTACTCGATTTGCTTAGCGGCCGCTACCCGTCAGACGAATTTGGTGAGCTGCGGCCGCGGCTCACGTGGGACCGCGTGCGTAATGTAGTTTCAGCGCGCAACGGAGCCGCACGCCTGGCGATTCTAAACGCCGGAACGATTCCCGACCGCGGCCTCTACGGCGTCTTTCTTGCATTCACTGATGGTAATCCGGTGCGCGTGGGCGAGCTCGACGAAGAGATGGTCTTCGAGTCGCATCCCAACGAGACGTTCATCCTCGGCGCATCGACCTGGCGCATCACCGACATTACGCACGATCGCGTGCTGGTGACGCCTGCTCCCGGCGAACCCGGCAAGATGCCGTTCTGGAAAGGTGATGGACCGGGCCGCCCGCTCGAATTCGGCCGGCGCATCGGCGCGATGGTGCGCGAGCTGCGCGCGCTGCCGCAGAATGCGGCGCTCACGCGCCTTGTAAACGAACACGATCTCGATCCCGGCGCGGCGGAGAATCTGCTGCGCTTTCTCGCCGATCAGGCCGAAGCGACCGGCCAGGTTCCCGACGACCGCACGATTGTGGTGGAGCGTTGCCGCGACGAACTGGGCGACTGGCGCGTGTGCGTATTGACGCCGTTCGGCAGCCGCATTCACATTCCCTGGGCAATGGCGGTGGCTGCGCGCATCCGCGCCGCCGGCGGACCCGAAGTGGAGACGCTCTGGGGCGACGACGGATTCGTCCTGCGTTTCCCCGACACGGACGAGCCTCCGGATTCCGATTGGATTCTTGTTGAGTCCGCAGAGGTGATGCAGCTCGTGCTGCGCCAGTTGGGTTCGACCGCGCTGTTTGCCGGGCGCTTTCGCGAAGCCGCGGGCCGCGCACTGCTCTTGCCGCGCCGACGCGCCGACCAGCGCTCGCCTTTGTGGCAGTTGCGCAAGCGTTCCTACGACTTGCTGAGTGTCGCGTCGCGGTATCCCTCGTTCCCGCTGCTGCTCGAGGCTTACCGCGAGTGCCTGCGCGACGTGTTTGACATGCCTGCGCTGATTGAAACGCTGCGCGCCATTGAACAACGGCAGCTCCGCGTGCATGTGGTTGAAACGCGCAAGCCTTCGCCCTTTGCCTCGTCGCTGCTGTTCAGCTACGTGGCCAACTTTATGTACGAAGGCGATGCGCCGCTGGCCGAACGGCGCGCACAGGCGCTGACCATCGACCAGGACCAACTGCGCGAGCTGCTTGGCGAAGCCGATCTGCGCGAGTTGCTCGACGCCCAGGCAATTGCCGAAGTGGAAGAAGCAGCGCAGTGCCTGACGGAGAATTTGCGCGCGCGATCGGCCGATGGAATTCACGACCTGTGCTTGCGGTTGGGGGACTTATCGAGAGCCGAATTAGCCCGCCGCGTTGTCGATCCAGAATTGTTGACACATGTCGACCGGCTGATTCGCTCGCGCCGACTGCTCGAACTGCGCATCGCCGGCGAAAAGCGGCTCATCGCTGCGGAAGATGCGGCGCGTTACCGCGATGGGCTCGGCATTCCGTTGCCGCCGGGACTGGCCGTGGCGCTGCTCGAACCCGTGGCACATCCGGTGCTGGAGCTGGTGCGGCGCTATGCGCGCACGCATGGGCCGTTCACGCTGCGCGAAGCTGCCGATCGATTCGCGCTCGACAGCGATGCAGTGGAGAGTGCGCTGCGCCAACTCGCCCATGAGGGCCGCGTGCTCGAGGGCGGATTCCGTCCCGGCGGGTTGCATCGCGAGTGGTGCGATGCTGAGATTCTGCGGCAGATTCGCCGCAAGTCGCTTGCCAGGCTGCGCCGCGAAGTGGAACCGGTAGAACAGCGTACGCTGGCGCGCTTCCTCACTCACTGGCAGGGATTGCTGGCGCCTCGGCGCACCGGCCCGGCGCATCTCGACGCGCTGCTCGACGCAATCGAAAACCTGCAGGGTGCACCATTGCCTGCGTCGCTGCTTGAAACCGCAATTCTTCCGGCGCGTATCGCCGACTACACGCCCGCAGGACTCGATACGCTGATCGCCGCTGGCGAAGTTGCCTGGGCCGGCGTCGAGCCCATTGGCGAGCGCGACGGGCGCATCGCGCTCTTCCTCGCCGACAAGTTGCCGCTGCTCGCGCAACAGCGGCCGCTGACCGAACCGCTAAGTGAACGCGAAGAAAAACTGCTCTCGGTGCTTGAGTCAACCGGCGCAAGCTTCTTCGATCCGCTGCATTTGGGCATAGGCGGTGGCTATCCAGGCGAGACGCTCGATGCGCTGTGGAACCTGGTGTGGAGTGGGCTCATCACGAACGATTCGCTGCACGCGCTGCGCGCCTACATTGCGCGGCCCGAGAGCGCGCGCCAGCCGCGTCGTCTGCAGACGGGGATGGTCTTTCGCTCGCGACGCACAACGCCGCCAACGGCTCAAGGACGCTGGTCGCTGCTGGCAATCCATAACGCCGCGTTCCTTGCCTCTGGCTCCAGCACGAAAATGGGTGCCCCAGGTCCCGATTTTGGGACCTGGGATAGCACGAATACTTCCCAGCCGATCTCTGCACCTACCTCAACCGAGCGCAGCCATGCGCTGGCGATGCAGATGCTTCACCGTTACGGCGTGCTGATGCGCGAATCGGTCGCCGCGGAAAATGTGCCGGGCGGATTCAGCGCCGTCTATGACGTGCTGAAGGCGCTTGAAGAGAGCGGCCGCATTCGCCGTGGTTATTTTGTCGGCGGATTGGGCGCCACGCAGTTCGCGCTGCCCGCTGCCGTCGATCTGCTGCGGCAGTTGCGCAACGAGCCGCCGGCCGAGAAACCTGAGTTTGTGCAACTCGCAGCGACCGATCCAGCCAACCCGTATGGTTCTGTCCTTCGCTGGCCGGAGCTTCCGCCGATGGATGAGGACTCTGAGTCCGCGCCACGAATTTTGACGCGGGCTGTTTACGCCGAAGTGATTCTGCGCAATGGCGAACTCGTCGCGTGGCTGCGGCGCGGCAATCCCAACCTGCTCGTGTTTCTGCCCGCCGAGGAGCCCGAGCGCTCGCAGGTTGCTGCCGGGCTGGCGCATTTCCTCTGCACACGCGGACAGGAGCGCATGCGGTTGAATCCGCACGACGGCGTGCTGATCACCACCATCAACGGCCAGCCCGTCGCCGCCCACTTCATGGCGCGGTTCCTGATGGATGCGGGCTTTCATCCTGGCCCGCTCGGCGTTCATCTGCGGCGGATCCTGCTGCCCGTCGCGCACCGCGAGCCGGAACGTCCCGAGGTGCAGTAAGAAATGCCCGAAGGCGATACCATCTTTCGCACCGCGCGCTCCATCGGCCGCGCATTCATCGGCCAACCGATCACCGTCTTTCGCTCCACTTATCCGTTGCTCACGCGATTCAACGACGACACGCCACTCGCCGGGCAAACGGTCGATCGAGTGGAAGCGCGCGGCAAGTGGATGCTGATCCATTTTTCCGGCGGCGGCATTTTGGCGTCGCATCTGTTGATGAACGGTCGCTGGCACATCTATCGCCACGGCGAGCGCTGGCAGTTGCCGCGGTTCCATATGCGGATTGTGATCGAGAACGACCATTACCAGGCTGTTGGATTTCGCGTGCCGGTGGCCGAGATGCACACTGCGCGCTCGCTCGAGCGGAACACGCGGATTCCCAGGCCGAACACCGATCTGCTCAGCAATGACTTCGATGCAGAGGCCGCGCTCGAGAGACTGCTGGCGCGACCACAGGAAGCCATCGCCGATGCGCTGCTCGACCAGAGCGTGCTGGCCGGCGTGGGCAACGTCTTCAAGTCGGAGGTCTGCTTCGTAAATGGACTGCATCCGTTTCGTGCAATCGGAACGCTGACGCGTGAAGAAGCGGCGGCGGCGATCGCATCCGCGCGAAAATTGCTGCGCGCCAATGTGCTCGAAGACTCAGGCGACCTGATCGTGACCTTTCGCGGCCAGCAGCGGCGCACCACGCACGAGTCGGACCCAAGCGCGAGCCTGTGGGTGTACGGACGCAACAACGAGCCATGCCGGCGGTGCGGCGAAGCGATCCGCAGGCGCATCCAGGGCGCCGATGCTCGCGTCACATTCTGGTGCCCGCGTTGCCAGCCGATGCCCGACGGCAGCGACGTGGACGGTTGAGATAACCGCACACGCCGACACGCAGGAGGTCCCGTGAAAAAGGCCGCACCCAGCAAGAAGGCCGAAGCCGAGCTCGCTGGATTCATTGACAAGTTTTCACCGGAGATGGCGAAGCTTATCCGCTCGGTGCGCTTGGCGCTACGCAAACGGGTGCCGGCTGCCAACGAGCTGGTCTATGACAACTACAATTTCTTCGTCATCGGCTACTGTTCCACGCTGCGACCTTCAGACAGTTTTGTTTCGCTAGTAGCCGACGCGCATGGCGTGCGGCTCGCTTTTTACTACGGTTCCACGCTCCCCGATCCCACTGGAATTCTGCAAGGAAGCGGGAATCAGAATCGATTCATTCCGCTCAAAAGTGCGAGCGATTTGAGCAAGCCTGTCGTGGAGGCGCTGATTCGCGCGGCAATCGCACAAGGCAAAGCGCCGCTGCCCGCGTCGGCACGCGGAACGCTCGTGATCCGGTCAGTCTCAGCGAAGCAGCGCCCGCGTCGCCTGGCGGCCAATCGCAAAGCCGCGCCTTAGTTGGCCGGCTTGCTACCCAGCCCGAAGATTTTCTGGAAGATGTTTCGGTGATCCTGTCCGTCCAGGCCCTTGTGATCGCAGGTATCGGTGGGTGCGGTTCCGTCGAGGAACGCGGCGGTGTAGTCATCGGGGCAGGAAGAATCGGCAAGCAGATTCGTGCTCTTGTCGAGCGTGACAAGCTGCACGCCATCGGGCGGCGTGAACTCATTCGTATCGGAGTACTGCGGCAACTGCACTGCCTGCCTCATAAACGACGCCCAGATCGGCGCGGCCGCGTGCGCGCCTTCGATTTGGATGTCTGTGTAATCGTCGTTGCCCACCCACACGATGCAAAGCAGGCTGCTGGTAAAGCCGGCGAACCATGCATCGTGACTGGTGCCGGTTTTTCCCGCAGCCGGAGAGATGAATCCCATGTTGCGGACGCCGGCGCCGGTTCCGCAGAAATCCCGCCCTCCAACCTCGCAGGGATCCTGCCCGTTACCTTGCAGCACAGCCTCCATCATGTAGGTGGTGAGAAATGCTGCGCGCGGATCGAGCACCTGGCGTGTCTCAGGCGAGTAGTCCTGGATGATGTCACCGGTGGGCGTGCGCACGCTGGCCAGCATCCACGGATCGATGTGGATTCCCCCGTTCGAAAAAATGGTGTAGGCCCCCGCCATATCCAGCGGCGTGGCGTCGTAGGAGCCGATGGCCATCGACGGCGTTCCCTGCGCGTTCTTGATGCCCGCCTGGCGCGCCAGCGCGGCCACGCGATCGAACCCTACCATGCTCGCCAGGCTGATGGTCGCATTGTTGTCTGAGCGCATCAGCGCAAGGCGCGCGGTCATATCGCCGTAAAACTCGCTTTTATAGTTGCGCGGCGTGTATTCGTATTGCGTGCCTTCTCCGTATGTCTGCTGCTCGTCGCTCAACATCGTGGCCGGCGAAAAGAGCTTCGTCTGGCCGGGCAGCATCGTGCCTTCCACTGCCGTTTGGAACGCTGCGGCGTAGACGAACGGCTTGAAAATCGATCCCGTCGGCCGGTGCGCCACCGCGTGATTTACCTGCGACGCGCCGTAGCTGCGCCCGCCCACCAGCGCCAGCACCTGGCCGGTGTGCGGATTGAGAGCGATAAGAGCCACCTGCGGGTAGACGTACGGCTTGCCCAGCTTCTTGTCCCGCGCATGCAGCCTGTCTACCTGCTCGTCGACCACGTGAATCGTCGAGTCCACGGTTTGCGTGGCCAGGCGCTGCAGATCGGGATCGAGTGACGTGTAGATGCGCAGCCCTTCGCGGTTGAAATCGCGGTCGCCCAGCTTTTGCGTCAGCTGGTCGTGCACCAGGTCGACAAAGTATGGCGCTTCGCTTTCGTCAACGCTGGCCGCAACCAGATGGAGCGGTTCTTTCTTCGCAGCTTCGGCCTGCTCCTTGGTGATGGCGCCCGTTTCCACCATCGAGTCCAGCACCAGGTTGCGCCGCTCGATGGCGCGATCCGCATGGCGAAAGGGATTCAGGCGGCTCGGGCTTTGAATAAGACCGGCCAGCAAGGCGCACTCAGCGAGGTCGAGCTGGCGCACGTCCTTGCCGAAGTAGTCCTGAGATGCCTCGCCGAAACCGTCGACAGAAAAACTGCCGAGCTGCCCGAGGGGTACCTCATTCGCATACATGGCAAAGATCTGCTGCTTGCTGAAGCGGTGCTCCAGGATGATGCTGATGACGGCTTCGCGGGCTTTGCGCGAATACGTGCGCTCCGGGGTAAGAAAAAATCCCCGCGCAAGCTGCTGCGTCAGCGTCGAAGCGCCTTCAGTGTAGCGGTGGAGATGGAAGACATCGTTGCGCAGCGCGCCGATCACTCGCACATAATCGATGCCGCTGTGCTCAAAGAACCGCCGGTCTTCAATCGCGATGACGGCATGAACAAGGTTGGGAGGAATCTCCTCGTACGTAAGCACGCGGCGCTTGGTTCGCTGGACGCCCTCGCTCAGGCCGGTAATCAGCAGCGGCTCAAGCTCGTAGCTCGAGAGCGGCTGTCCCTTTGCGTCCACAATCGAGTTCACCTGGCCGCCGCTCACGCGGATCGTTGCGCTATCGGGCGCGTGATACGACTGCGGCCCGGGCTGCACCGTGATGGTCTGCACGCCTTCACTGAAGGTGCCCATCGGAGAAGCCTGTGAAGCTCCATCAGAGGTGTAGCCGGCCTCGCGAAGCTCATTCGCAATGAGGCGAACACTCAGCTTTTGGCCTGGACGCACTTCGCGCGGCGCGGCGTAAATTTGTGCAGTGTCGGCGAAGATCGGCTGCTTGAGCCGCTCATCCACAATGCCTTGATATTTGAAATAGAAGTAGCTGAAGACCGAAAAACCCACGATCAAGGCAACCGCGACAAGGCCAAGCGCAACTTTGAGCAGCAGCATGCGCACACCGTGGCCAGTGCCCTGCCGCGAAAATGCGGGCCGTGCGATTTTAAATTTAACCGCCATCCCTGCTCCTTTAAGCTTCTGGCCGTTCGGCGACTTTTGACCTCAAAAGAGTATAGATGCGGTCGGCGGCGAATCTTCGTTCGCCTTGGATTTCGCGCGACGGGCACGAAGCTAGGAAGCGTCTCCCAGAAGGTCGCTTTCCAGAAGCTGTTCTTCCTGGATCCGCTTCTTCAGCTGGTGCACCACTTCTCCCAGGGCCACATCGGTACTGCTACGCGTGGCGCGCGATACGAGTTCCGCCTGGCCTGTTGCCGCCTTCTTTCCGACGTTGATTCGATAGGGGATTCCCACCAAATCGGCGTCCTTGAATTTGACGCCGGCGCGGTCATCGCGGTCATCAAGCACCACGTCAAGACCCGCGGCTTCCAGGTCCGAGGCCAGCTTTTCGCCGGTTTCGCGCAACGCGGCGTCACTCACATTGGTGATGGTGACAACCACCGTAAACGGAGCAATCGTGACCGGCAGCCAGAAGCCCTCGGCGTCGTTCGACTGCTCGATAGCCGCCGTAAGAATGCGCTCGATGCCGATGCCGTAGCAGCCCATGATCGGCGTGACTTCTTTGCCGTTGGGATCGAGCACGCGCGAGCCCATCGACTTGGTGTATCTGTCGCCCAACTTGAAGATATGGCCGACCTCGACGGCTTTGCCGACCACGAGTTTGCCTGCGCAGCCGGCCCCATTCTCGTTTATTGCCGGGCAGCCCTCGCCCTCGTTCACGCTGCGAATGTCGGCCATGAGGGTCCAGCTAAAGTCGCGGCCGGGCGTTACGTTGCGCAGATGGTAGTCGAGCTTGTTGGCGCCGCACACAAGATTCTTGCGGCCCTCAAGCGACTTGTCGACAGCGACGGTAACACCGTCGCCGAGCGGCTTCGCGTCGGGTTTGAGGCCAACCGGGCCGAGATAGCCGGCAGGGCCGTTGAAATACTGCTGCAGCTCTTCGGCCTGCATGGTGCGCAGATCGGCGCCGCCGATCGCATTCAGCAGCTTGGTCTCGTTCACCTGGTGGTCGCCGCGCAGGAAGGCGGCAACACCATGCCAGGTATCCTTCTCACCTTTCGCTCCGCGCTTCAGCGCCATATAGGCCACGCACTTGATGTCGCTCGCCGGCGAAATCTTGAAGAACGCGGCAACGTCGGCGATGGCCGCGCAGCCGGGTGTGTGCACGAGTTCCGGTGCGCCATCCCCAGTCGGCTCCATCTCGGCAACCGGATCAAGACGCGAAG
This sequence comes from uncultured Acidobacteriaceae bacterium, assembly GCA_963834565.1. Taxonomy (GTDB): domain Bacteria; phylum Acidobacteriota; class Terriglobia; order Terriglobales; family Acidobacteriaceae; genus Telmatobacter. The sequence continues at coordinate 85,541 of CAWICF010000003.1, forward strand.
TCGCTTTTTCGAGATTCGCCGCGTAGCCGCAGACCGGGCAGCTTGCAATCAGGTCTTCGCCGGCTTCGGTGTAGACCATGAACTCCTGCGACCGCGAGCCACCCATGGCGCCGGAGTCGGCCTCGACGACAACAAACTTCAGCCCGCAACGCGTAAAGATGGCGCGGTAGGCTTTGTCGTGAAGGTTGTAGCTCGTGTCGAGTCCCGCCTCGTCGAGGTCGAAGGAGTAGGAGTCCTTCATGATGAACTGACGCACGCGCAGCAGCCCCGACTTCGGCCGCGGCTCGTCACGAAACTTGGTCTGAATCTGGTACCAGATCTGCGGCAACTGCTTATACGAGCGCAATTCGTTGCGCGCCATCCCGGTCATGATCTCTTCGTGCGTCATTCCCAGGCACAGATCGGCGCCCTTGCGGTCCTTCAGGCGAAACATGTTTTCGCCCATGATGCTCCAGCGTCCGCTTTCAACCCACAACTCTTTGGGCAGAATGGCCGGCAGGTAAAATTCCTGGCCGATCTTGTCCATCTCGTCGCGCACGATGGCAATGATCTTGTTCAGCGAGCGCTGGCCCATGAAGAGATAGTTGTAGATGCCGGCTCCGAGCTGGCGGATGTAGCCGGCGCGAAGGAGGAACTTGTGGCTGGCCACTTCGGCATCCGCCGGGGCCTCGCGAAGGGTGGGAATAAAGAGCTTCGACCAACGTTGCATAGATAAGTGCTTGCTTGCTTTCTCGTCTGTTTCGTTGCGGCGTATCGGATTTTGCGGCCGCCGGGAAGAACACTGACGTAGGATTACGAATTCATCAGTCTTCCATTCTAAATGTTCATGGTGTTGCGGGCGCCGGAGCGGCTGCGCCGCCGTTCCACCCAATGCAAGCCACGTTGCGAACGACGATTCCATCAGCCCCGGTCCCTCCATTTGCGTCTGCCTTACGAAAATGCAAGGGAAGGACCAAACCCTCACTGATTGAAAACAAACCACGTAGGCGGGGGTTGCGAGTCGGGAGGTGTGTCATGTGGCACACGCCTGTTCAAGAACTGACACGCGCAGCGGGAATCTGGATGCGTCCACCATCCCGCGAAGGGACACGACTTTAGAGCATGCTGAAGAAGTCTCTGGAAGAGGCACGAAGTGTCAGGGCACAAGTTCACTCGTGCCGTAAGCGCTACCAAATTGAATGCGGGGCTTTAGTGTTTGCGTGAGAACGTCGTTGGCCCCGCCGCAATGACGTTTTGGTTTTGATTTCTCCCCACCGCTAGCGGTGGTTTAGTTTCAGGCTGCGCGCATGACGTGCAGTCGGGTGATGTTGTAGGCCAGCGTGGCCAGGGTGAATTCGTTGTTTACATTTTCGAATCCACGGGTGCGAAATTGTCTCATTCCACGTTGTTGTTTGAGGACTCCAAAAACCGGTTCGACGACTGCCTTGCGCCGCGCGTAGGCGGCCTGGCCGGCCGGGGATCGCAACTTGGCCCGCATGCGGCGATGGGCGGGAGCTTTGGCCCGGGTGCGGCAGCGTCCGCCAAGGTTCAAGGTCCGCGCCATGTTGGAGTCCGGCACATAAGCGTCGATGTTGCGCTGCTCCATCTGGTTGAGGTTGTCGATGGAGAAGAAGCCGCTGTCGGCCAGAGCCGCGCCCGGCGGCCTGCCGCATCGCTGCTCGGCCTGGTCGATCATCGGCCCGAGCGACCCGTTGTCGGTCACGTTCTGCGTCACGCGCTGGGCCACGATCAGATGATCGTCGGAAACGGTAATTTCGGCCGAGTAGCCGAGCACGAACTGGTCTCCGCGCTGGCGCAGAAAGCGGGCGTCCCCATCGGTCCGCGACAGCTTCTTCAGTCCGCTCTTCTCGAGCCGCTCCATACGCCGCGGCATCTCGGCCAGCGCCTTGTTCAGCTCGCCGATGGCCACTTCCAGCCCGCCCGGTTCCTGGTCGTCGCGATCGGCTGCCTTCTGCCAACTGCGCACCTGGCGGCGCAGTTGCGCCCGCGTGTCGCGCAGCGCCTGCTCCGAGTCCACACGATCCCGACTGGCGTTGGCCGCGATGCGCGTCGAGTCGATCGCCACACGGCCCAGCTTCACCAGGCCCTGCTGCCGCGCCCACTCCAGCACCTGCGTGAAGGCATCGTTCAGCGCCCGTCCGTGACGGCGGCGGAACGCGCTCAGCGCCCAGTTGTCTATGCGCTCGCCTGCCGCCAGGTAGCGGAATGCAAGATCCTCCACCAGACGCCGCTCCACCTGCCGGGCGCTGGTGATGCCCAGCGCGTAGGCGTAGAGCCACACCCCAAGCATCAACTGCGGAGCGTAAAGCTCGCCGCCTTCGCCACTGTAGCTGTGTTCAAACTGGCTCATATCCAATCGCTCGATCACTCCACGAACGAAAAAGCAAAGGTGCTTCTCGCCCAACTCATCCCGCACGCTCGGAGGAAGCAAATACGCCTGATCCGGGCTATAAACCTTGAATCGCGACATGCTTCTCTTGTCGCCCAACTCGCGTGTGAATTACAAGTGCCTTGTGCAGTTCTCACGCAGACACTTCAGCCCCTGAAACGTGTGCCGATATTCTCTGGGAAATCTATGCAACCATTTCCTGGCCGTAACGGTTCCTTTGGAATCACCGCCCTCACTTATCTATCTCAGAGAGCTTGACGATTGTTTTCTCGAAGGCGCTCCACGGCAGAATCGCGCGAAACAGCAGTGCCATTCTTGCGTCCCGGCCAACGACATAGCGCAGCTTCGGTTTGGGGTCCTCAAGGATGGCCGCGATTCGCTCCGCCACAATCTGAGGATTCCCCTTCTTGTTGTTCCGCTCGATTTGCTCGCGCCAGCGGCTCACGCGCTGGGCGTTGGGTGCGTTGGGGTCCTGCATGCGCGCAGAGATCTTCGCGTTGCGCGTCCAGATGTCGGTCTCAAACGACCCCGGCTCGACGAGAACAACATGAATTCCCAGCGCCTTCAGCTCAAAGCGAAGCGTCTCCGTCCAGCCTTCGAGCGCAAACTTTGAAGCCGCATAGCTGCTGACTCCGGGAAAACCCGAGCGCCCGGAGATCGACGTCACCATCACGATATGCCCAAAGCCTTGCCGGCGCATCTGCGGCAAGATCGCACGCGTCATAGCAACGGCGCCAAAGAAGTTAGTGTTGAACTGCTCACGCAGTTCCGCGTCGGTCACATCTTCAGCAAATCCCGGGACCGCGAAGCCGGCATTGTTCAGCACTGCATGCAGCGGCGTCGCGCGCTTCTCGATCAGCTCAGAGATCGCGCCGATCTGATCGGCCTTTGTCACATCGAGAGGATGAATCTCAACGCTGTCCAGCACGCCGGCCGTGCGGGCGGCATCCTCAAGCAGCGTCCGGCGGTTCAGGTCGCGCATGGTGGCCAGCACGCGCCATCCGCGCCGAGCGAGCGTGACGCTGGTCAGCAGACCGAAGCCCGAGGATGCTCCGGTGATGAGTGCGGTCTTCGCCATGCGGCGATTCTACAGGCGCGTGACTCACGGCGACCCATCCGCACCGCACGCAACTGAAACGGGGCATGAAGGCGCGCCCCCCATGGCATACTGTCAGCCATGCATCTTCACCACATTCCGTGGGGCGCACTTTTCTTGACCCTGCTTCATCTCTTGAAAGCCTTCGGGCTCATCCCGGGCGCACTCGCCGCCTTTGGCGTGCGCAAGTTCTACCAGAAGTGGCGGCAGAACAAGGCCATGTCCGGATGGCCCGCCACGGACGCGACCATTCAAAACGGAAAGGTGCACAAGGACGGGTGGCGCGTCTGGGTCGAACTCACTTACACCTACTACGTAGGCGAGTATCGCTCCGGAACTCACGTGCATAAATTCCGCCGCGCGGAGCAGGCCGAGGAGTTCATCCGCCAGGTGAAAGACAAACGAGTGCACGTGCACTACGATGGTGCGCATCCGGAGAAGTCCGTAATCCTCGATCGCGATTTGGAGATGATCGCGTTGCTCACGCCGCAATTCGGTTGAATTCCGGAGTCGATGTGCAGAATCAGACGACGCGTTCTTTGTCTTTGCCGACGCTCTCGCTCGACATCGGTGCCGCCGACCGGACAAACGCGTTCCGCAGAACCCGCATTGAGAAGAGGACCTGAACGCCGCCAAACACGGTGGCGGGACTGAACCAGCCTAATTCGCTCGCGGCAGAAAGGGAGATCGCAGCAACGCCGGTTATCAGGCAAGACATTCCGAAGATCGCCAGGCCGATGCGCTGAACCATCCTCGGTCTCGCAGCGCCATTCCAGAGGAAATCGAATGTGTTGCGCGTGGCATACAGATAGTCGGGCCATAAATACGATCGTTGCCTGGCCTCGATCTCCTCGCGAATCTCCTCAAAGGGCTCGCGCATCACATCTACCTTCCCGTCCCCCCTGTTCCCTTACTCCCTTGTTCCCTCGTTCCTTGCCTTCAGATCAATTCCACGCCCCACAAATCGTGCAGATGAACGACGCCTTCCACCTTCTGCTCCGCATCGACGACGATCAGTGACGTGATCTTGCGCTCTTCTAAGATCGCCAAAGCTCTCGCCGCAAGCTCGCTCGTCGCAATCGTGCGCGGGCGGGGATTCATTGCATCGCCGGCCGTCTTGCTCAGCGCCGCGCCGCCCTCGCGCTCTAACAGCCTGCGCAAGTCTCCATCGGAGATCACCCCGCGCAAGTGACCGTCCTGCTGCACGGTCGTGATGCCCAGCTTCTTCGACGACATCTCAAAGATCACATCGGCCATGGGTGTGGATGGCGCGACAACGGGAATGTCGTCGCCGGTGTGCATCAGGTCGCGGACCTTGGCCAGCTGCTTGCCCAGTTTGCCGCCGGGATGCAGCTCGGCAAAGTCATCGGCGCGAAAACCCTTGCGCAAACTCACAGCAACGGCCAGCGCATCGCCCAGCGCCAGCATCGCCGTCGTCGACGCCGTTGGCGCAAGATTCAATCCGCACGCTTCGCGCTCCACACTGCAGTCGAGCGCAACGTCGCTGGCTCCGGCGAGAGTCGATTGCAGGTTGCAGCAGAAACTCACCAGCGCATCGCCTTTGCGCTTCAGGGTCGCGAGCAGGCGCAGAATCTCTTCGGTTTCTCCGCTGGCCGAAAGAGCGATGACGACATCGCCGGGCATGAGAACTCCCAGGTCGCCATGCACCGCTTCGGCTGGATGCAGAAAAAGCGCCGGCGAACCGGTGGAGCTGAGCGTGGCCGCGATCTTTTGCGCAATGATGCCGCTCTTGCCCATTCCGGTCACGACGACTCGGCCGTTCTGCTCGCCGCAGCGAAGAATCAGATCGACGGCCCGGGCAAACGGCTCAGCCATCGGCCCCTCAAGGCGCACGGCAAGCGCCGAAAGCGCGGCCGCTTCGGTGCGAACCAGATCGGCAGCCTTGAGCGCCTCCGGTTCACGATCGCCTGGCTTTGCTGGAGTCATCGGTTCTTGATGGTAACAGCTTTAGAAACGAGCTTTCAGCTTTCCGCCTTCAGCTCCATTCGGGAAGTGACCGTGAACTAAGAACCGCGAACTGTGAACTCGCCGTACCCCTCGTACAATATCCTCAAGAGGATTTCCCCTTGCGCCGCAACACTCTGGTTCTTTGTGCAGTCATCTTGATTCTGGCAACCTTCGCCTGGGCGGGGTGGGTCAACTGGGAGTATCGCCGGCAGGAGGCCGAGAGGCTGCTGGCCGGAGCCGCCAAAGGCGAACTGGTGGCTGTTCCCGGCGGCGACATGCCGCAGTACGTTTCCCCGCTGAACGGCAAGCCGGCGCCCGCCTTCGCGCTCGAAGATCTGAATGGCAAGAAGGTGTCGCTCGCCGCCTACCGTGGCAAGACTGTGCTGGTAAATTTCTGGGCGACGTGGTGCGGGCCGTGCAAGATTGAAACTCCGTGGCTGGTTGAGTTACGCGACAAATATGCAGGGCAGGGATTTGAGATTCTCGGCGTCGATACCGAGGCAGAAGATTTGAAACCCGACGACAAGGCAGGCTGGGACAAGGACCGCGCCGCCGTCAGCAAGTTTGTGACGCAGGAGAAGGTCGACTACCCAATGCTGATCAACGGAGACAGCATCGCCGAGGCGTATGGAGGCCTCGACGATCTGCCCGCATCGTTCTACATCGATCGCAACGGGAAAGTCGTCGCGGCCACGGTGGGGCTCGGCTCGGAGAGCGACATCGAAAACAACATCAAGAAGGCGCTGGCGGAGTGAGCAAGGCAGCGAGTTAGCAGGTCGGCAAGTTAGCGGAGCTGGCGAGGTGAGCGGGGGCAGATGAAGAATGCATTTACAGTTCGATTCGCGGCATCGGCTGCTTTGATCGTTGCCTCCGCGCTTGCTTCTCACGCCCAGCTTGTCTCGCCCAACGCCCAGAACCGGTCGGTGATCAAAACCGATGCCGTTCGCTATCTTTTTCCCGAACAGTTGACTCTTCCCGCAGGCAAGCCGAGCCAGGTGGCGCTGCACTTTCGCGTGGCAGAGGGCTTGCACATCAACTCGCACACGCCCAGCGATGAGTACCTGATTCCCACCGACTTCTCGATTCCCGACGGCTCGGGATCGAAGCTTATCGCGGCAACTTATCCAACCGGGTCAATCATCACTCTGCCAATGGATCCGAAGACCAAGCTAAGCGTGTACACCGGCGAGTTCATCATCCAGGCGCGCATAGCCGCAGCGCCGGGCAATCATCTTGTGCAGGGTAAGCTCCATTACCAGGCCTGCGACCAGAGCCAATGTTTACCGCCGAAGACGATCAACGTTGCAATCGACATAATTGGAAAATAGCGGGCTGGCCCTGAGAACTGCGATCTTCTCATTTCGCGCGGAGAATCGAGATCACGGTGATGTCGTCCTCCTGTCCGTGATCTTGTGCGGCTTGGGCGAGAGCCTGGGGCGACGCTCCCTTCTGAACAAACTCCCGGGCGCGGTCAAATCCGAATAAGGCCCCTTGCTCATCGCGGGCCTCGACCACGCCGTCCGTGAGTAGAGTGAGGCGATCGCCAGGTCGCATCTCAGCAGCGCCCCCTTCAGTTGCGGCAGACGCAACAAGGCCGAGAGGCAGCGATCCGGCGGAAGCAACCTCTGCACCGTTGAGCCAAGGCGCTAAATGGCCGGCATTGGCAAAAACCACGCTACCAGAAGCATCGAGTCGCACCGCCAGGCAGGTGACGAAGCCTCCATGTTTCCCCTCGAATAGACTGCTGTTGAGGTCGGCGAGGATTTGCGCCGGATCATTAGTTTGTCTGCTGATGGTGCGAAGCATTCCTATGATCATGGAGACGATCATCGCGGCGCTGAGTCCCTTGCCGCTCACGTCTCCCACCACCACAAGAGTCTGGCTTTCGCCGAGCGGAATCACCTGGAAAAAATCGCCGCCCACCTGCGACGCGGGACGGTAAATGCTCTCGATCGCAAATCCCGGCGCCGGAGGCAGCTCTTCCGGCACCATCAATCGCTGCATTTCGCGTGCGGCAGCCAATTCGCTTTCCAATGTGGCCTTGTCGATTTCGACTCGGGTGCGGCGCCGGCTCTCAAAAACCGAAACAACGACAAAACCGACATAGCCCAGAACGACTGAAGTCATCGCCGCCACGCCGTCAAAAACCAACCGGCTGTGAAAACGGCTGAGCCCGGCCGCATCCAGCTGAGCAGGCGCCGGCGCATCGGGCAGCCAGTTGTTCAGCAGCGCCATGCAAACGTTCTGGACCAGGAAGATGGGAATCATCGGGATCCAGAAACGTTGCCGGAAGCTGATGCCGGAAATGGCGTAGAGCTCGGCAAAGAGTCCGATCAGCACTACGGTGGCGGCAAAGCGCACATTGGGCTGACGGCCCAGGTCCATCCCGTCAAGGATGAACCCGAAACTGGCGAACACGAAAAATACGGCAGAGAGAAAGACCGCGACGGACCATGGCGGGGTGTTCCGCCAGGGCTTAAAGAATCGCAATTTGTCAGGCGTCTTTGGCCGCATAGGTCTTTCACAGGATGATACGACCAGACCTGCATTGGAGGCCCGCTTCGGGGCCTGAAAGGGCACGAGAGCCCCGGCGAGCGACCAGCGAGCGTCTGCCCCACCGCAGGTGGCCACCCGCCCGCCTTCTTCTCGATCTTTGCCCACGTCACGCAATCGCGCGGTGGGCAAGCCTTTACAGGCAACGATCAACTCGCCTCGGTTCGCATGTCGTTCCTCGCGCGCATCGGTCAGGGTCCGAAGTACAGTGTTGCCGCGCGGCTCTATTTGACCACAGACAATCTTGATACCGAATTGTAAGTTTATATTATTGTTTTAGTTACATCTGATTGCATTTTATGCCTGCGTTGCCTATACTTTATGCATGCAATACACGGTCCGCAACATTCCGGAATACCTCGACTCAGCCCTCCGCAACCGCGCCCGAGAGGAGGGCAGGAGCCTAAACGAAGTCGCGGTTCTTGCTCTGGTGCGCGGCGTGGGCCTGGACGAAGACTCGTTTCGCAAGCGCGACCTTGGAGACATTATCGGGACTTGGGTAGAAGATCCTGCCTTTACAGATGCGATTGCGGATCAGGACATCGTTGACGAGTCGATGTGGCGGTGAGCAGGTCCAACCCGCAGGCTGAACCCTGCTCCATAACGACCAAATGAAAATTGCGCTTGACACCAACCGCTACACCGACCTCTGCCGCGGTGATGCATCGGTAGCAGCGACCGTGGAGCAGGCGAGCGAGGTCCGGCTGCCATTTATTGTCGTGGGTGAATTGCGCGCTGGGTTTGCGGCCGGCAGTCAGGAAGCGCGCAATGAAGCTGTCTTGCGCCGATTTCTGCTCAAGCCTGGCGTGAGTGTTCTCTATCCCGACGAGCAGACGACGCATCATTATGCGAACGTCTATCGGCAACTTCGCAAGCAGGGAACACCGATCCCCACAAACGACATGTGGATCGCAGCTCTCGTCTTGCAATATTCGCTTGTGCTCTGCGCGCGCGACGCACATTTCGATGCGTTGGCGCAAATTACGCGGATTTAGGGCTAGTGCAATTTGACGCGATAGAATCCACCTTCTTTGAAACGGAACAACTCGCGGCGAATGTCGTCGATCGTAATCTTTTCGCGGATGAGAGGTTCCTTTCCTTCATTCCCGGCCCAAACGCCGTAGAGCTCAATTTCGTCTTCGTCGAGCTGCGACAAGAGCTGGCAAAGCTCTTCGCATTCTCGTTGGTCGCTGGCGATCACTTCCGCATCCTTCACCGGGTCGAGCCAATAGGGCCAGCCCCCATTTTGGTGCATCGCCGACGGGAAAGCGCAACCGCAACATGATGTGGACCCGATGTATTGAATCGCGGGCTTGCTAAACATCGATCTTGTCCATGATTCCGATTCCTTCAGGTCGCACACATTCACATGTGGGTCGTTCATACTCCACTCACTTCTGGGGAACGGCTTTTCGGTTCCCGCATAAAGATGAAAGCACATATCTTTTTGTCCTCCATCTGCAGTGAGCCGGGCGCACCAGCTTCTCCTATGCTCCCGCCTTCTTTTCGATCTTTGCCCACGAGTCTTTGAGCGCGAGCGTGCGGTTGAATATTTTCCTCGTCTCGGACGAGTCCGGATCAAGGCAGAAATATCCCACGCGCTCAAACTGGTAGCGATCGCCAGGTTTCGCGTTGGCGAGCGAAGGCTCGAGCTTCGCACCTGAGAGGATCTCCAGCGAATTTGGGTTGAGATTGTCGAGGAAAGTCTTCCCTTCTTCCACATCGCCGGGATCGGGCTTCAGGAAAAGCTTGTCGTAAAGGCGAATCTCTGCCGGGATGGCGTGGCGTGCCGAAACCCAGTGCATCGTCGACTTCACCTTGCGTCCGTCGGGCGAATTGCCGCCGCGGCTCGCAGGATCGTACGTGCAATGCACCTCAGTCACGTCGCCGGCCCCATCTTTCACCACGTCTTTCGCGGTGACGAAATACGCATTGCGCAGCCGCACTTCCTTGCCCGGTGAAAGCCGGTAGTACTTCGGCGGAGGTACCTCGCGGAAATCATCCTGCTCGATGTAAATCTCGCGCGAAAACGGCACCTGGCGCGTTCCCGCCGTGGGATCTTCGGGGTTGTTCGCAACCTCGACGAACTCCTCTTTACCCTCGGGGTAGTTGTCGATGACGACCTTGAGCGGGTGCAGCACGGCCATAGCGCGTGATGCGCGGTGGTTCAGGTCGTCGCGCTGGAAGTGCTCGAGCATCTCGATGTCGACGATGCCGTTGGTACGCGACACTCCTGCCGAAGCGACGAATGCGCGAATCGCTTCAGGAGTGAAACCGCGGCGCCGCAGTCCCGAGAGCGTGGGCATGCGCGGATCGTCCCACCCGCTCACGTGCTTTTCCTGCACAAGCTGCAGCAGGCGCCGCTTCGAGAGCAGCGTATAGGTGATGCTGAGCCGGTCGAACTCGATCTGCTGCGATGGGAAAATGCCGAGCTGCTCGATGTACCACTTGTAGAGCGGTTGGTGATCGGCAAATTCGAGCGAGCACATCGAGTGCGTCACGTGCTCAATCGAATCCGACTGGCCGTGCGCAAAGTCGTACATGGGGTAGATGCACCACTCGTCGCCGGTGCGGTGGTGCGCGGCATGCAGGATGCGATACATCACCGGATCGCGCATGTTCAGGTTCGGCGAGCCCATGTCGATCTTGGCGCGAAGCACGCGCGAGCCGTCAGGGAATTCGCCCTTCTTCATGCGGGTGAACAGGTTTAGGTTTTCCTCTATTGCCCGGTTGCGATAAGGGCTGTCCGTGCCGGGCTCCGTCAGCGTGCCGCGGTACTGGCGGATCTCATCGGCGGAGAGATCGTCGACGTAAGCCTTGCCGGCCTTCACAAGCTGTAGAGCCCACTCGTAGAGCTGGCCGAAGTAATCGGAGGCGTAGCAAAGCTTCTCCCAGTCAAAGCCGAGCCACTGGATGTCTTTCTGGATGGCATTGACGTATTCAGTCTCTTCCTTCTCGGGGTTGGTGTCGTCGAAGCGCAGATTCGTCTTTCCCCCGAACTCATCTGCCAGTCCAAAATCAAGAAAAATCGCTTTGGCGTGGCCGATGTGCAGGTAGCCGTTGGGCTCGGGCGGAAAACGCGTCTGGACAACGGCGTCGCCATACTTTTTCGTGCGCACATCTTCGGCGATCTGCTCGCTGAGGAAGTTAGAGGGAGTGGGTGTTTCCGCGATTTTGGTTTCCGGGCTTTCCGAATTTCCGTTCGTCATATCGTCTAGATCCCTTGATGCGGTTCCTGAATTCACCGCAAATGTTCTGCTCAACCGAGCGATCTCAGCTTGTCTGCGGCCTGCTTGATCCGGGCGAGACACACCTCGCGGCCAAGCACGATCAATGTTTCAAAGAGCGGCGGCGCATTCTTGCGCCCGCAAACCGCTACGCGAATGGGCTGAAACATCGGACCAGCCTTTAAGCCGAGTGATGCGGCGGCCTCGCGCAAGGCCTTGTCGAGCGAGTCGTGATCGAACGGCGTGACGGCCAAAATCTGCTGCGCCGTTTCGAGCACACGCAGGGCCAGCGCCGTATCGCCCGTTGACTCTCCCTTTTTCACCGGAATCAACTCGGCGGGATCGTAGGGCGCGAGTTGATCGACAAAGAAAAAATCGGCGGCGTCGACGGCATCGCGCAACAACTTGATGCGCTCGCGGATGAGCGGTGTGACGGCGGCAACCTTCTCCGGCGTGGCCTTAAATCCGGCCCGCTCAAAAAACGGTTGCAGATCTCGGCTCAGTTCTTCTACCGGCAGCGCGCGGATATGCTCGGAGTTCAGCCATACAGCCTTGGGGTCGAAGGGATCCTCCTCCGTAAAATTCACTACAGCGTTAGCGCGATTCACGCCTTCGAGCGAGAACAGGTCACGAATCTCTTCCAGAGCCAGAAAATCACGGTCGTTTTTGGGCGACCAGCCGAGCAAACAGAGAAAATTCACGAACCCATCAGGCAGGAATCCGGCATCGCGATAAGTGGTCACGCTCACCACGGGGCCGTGCTTGCGCTTCGACAGTTTGGTGCCATCCGGCGCAACCAGCAGCGGCAGGTGCGCGAACTGGGGCGCATCAGCACCGAGCGCCTCAAAGATGAGCAGGTGCTTGAAGGTGTTGGTCAGATGGTCCTGGCCGCGGATGATGTGGCTGATGCGCAGATCGGCATCGTCCACGCACGAAGCCAGGTGATACGTCGGCATGCCGTCCGAGCGGAGCAGCGCGAAATCTTCCACCTCATCGGCGAGTTTTGTTTGCTGACCATACACTGCGTCCGTAAAGCGCAGCACGCGATCCTGCCCGCGCGGCACGCGATAACGCAGGGCAAACGGTTCGCCGGTGGCGGCGCGGCGGTCGCTCTCTTCGCGCGAAAGTTTGCGCATGCCGGGGTTGCAAAGCCATGCGCCCTGCGCGCCCGATTGCGTGTCGTCGCCCGCATGAGCAGGCGTGAAGTCACGATAAGCCAGGTTTTTCCCTTGGATCTGGAGCGCTGCGGCCCGGTGAAGTCCCAGCCGCTCGGATTGCTTGTACTCCTCGTCCCAATCGAGGCCCAGCCAGCGCAGGCCCTCGAAGATGGACCGGACGCTGGCATCGGTATTGCGCTCGACGTCGGTGTCGTCGAGCCGCAGCACCATGGTTCCGTTGTTGTGGCGCGCGTAGAGCCAGTTGAAGATGAAGGTGCGCGCGCTGCCGACGTGGAGGAATCCCGTAGGCGAAGGCGCAAAACGGACGCGCAAGGGCCGGGCTAAAGAGGAGGTTGAATCGGGCATCGTGACGATTGCTTTCAATCACGATGCTAAATTATTGGCCTGCTCGCCCGACCGCAATGCGAATGCCGCGCGGAACGGCTCAGGCCTGCGGCGGGAGCGGTGGTTGCGGCGGGTATGGCGCCGGAGGCATATACCCAAGCTGCGGGGCCGGCACCACCTTCCACTGCGAGAACGCCAGCACGTAAAGAAGCACCAGAGTACCGAGCGAGGCAACAATACACAACAGCGAAAGCCACGGCGAGAATCCTGCCTTCTTGCAGATAAACCAGCACGGAACTATCAGGAGCACGACGACGAGCAGGTAGCCGATCAGCATGATGGGAATGATCCACATCATCATTTCCTTGATGACTTCCGGATTGGGCTGGTTTTGAAGAAGAATGGCTAATTCGTGCATGAAGAACACTCCAGAAGTGAATTTGCTATTCGCAGTCAAGGTACAGGCAAACGCCCGATTCCGCAATGAAAATCGGCAGTGTCAGGCAGGGCGGTTCGGACTGACCTTCCACTCGGAGAACGCGTGGCCATGTTCAACTTGAATGACCTGACCAGCTTGACCAATCCTCCTTGACCAACTTGACCAAGGGCCGCTTTTGCCGCATAATTGAACGATGAAATCGAATTCAGCCCAAAAACCCGCCTCCAATCCGCCAAAAAGGCTCGGCAAGCCGCTGCAGGTAAATCTGTACGAGGCAAAGACGCAGCTCTCGAGCCTCGTTGAGCGCGCAGCCCGGGGCAAGGAGATCGTCATTGCAAAGGCAGGCAAGCCGATGGCGCGGCTGGTGCCGCTTGCTTCCGAGCCCCCACCGAAACGTATCTGGGGACAGAACCTGCTGGGAATCACTTACATGGCTCCCGATTGGGAGAAGGATATTCCGCTCGAGTACTTCCAGGACGAAGGCATGCCGAATCCTTTTGGGGAAGAGCCTCATTCGAACGAGGGCCGATGATCGCCCGCTTGCTGCTCGATTCAAATATCGTTGTGTATCTCGATCAGAATCCGGATCGAGTAACAATTCAAACAAGAGACCAGCTCGACGGCGCCCGAGAGGTCTACGTGAGTGCTGTAACGGGTTGGGAACTGGCGATTAAGCAGGCAAACGGCGCACTGCACATGAACGCGCCGGTTTCAAATCTGGTGGAGGCGCTTGGTCTGCTCGAATTGCCAATCACGATTCGACACGGTGAGGCAGTCAGAACCCTTCCTTTGCTCCATCGGGATCCCTTCGACAGGCTGCTCGTGGCGCAGTCGATTATTGAGGGACTTACACTCATGACCAGTGACCGCAGGCTGGCGCAGTACGGAGTGCCGATCTTGCTGGTGTAGGATCGGTTCCTCTGACTCACTTCCTACGTAATGTCTTCCGTGTCGTAGACTGGCGCGATGCGTTTCTTGGGCACGCCGTGAACAGAGCTCAGCAGGTCTTCAACCACGTCCTCAAGCTGCTTCTGGGTTTCGATCACTTCGCTCATGCGCTTCAGCTCTTCGGGCTCCTGCACCCGCTCCACCAGCACAACCGCATGGCACTGCGCCACGTGGTCGAGGTTGAGCCCCTCGGGTGTCTTCGCCTTGATGCTCACCTGGTCAAGATTGAGCCCAAGCAGATCGGCGAGGCGCGAGCACATGGCGCCTGCCACAGGCGCGATCTTCGGCGCAGCAAGGATCAGCGTGGTGTCGACGTTGGCGATACGAAAACCCGCGTGCTGCAGCTCTTCGAGCGCGAGATTGAGAAAGATGGAAGAGTCGGCATCTTTCCAGCGCGGGTCGCCGGGCGGAAAAAAGGTGCCGATGTCGCCTGCGGCAACAGAACCCAGAATGGCGTCTGTCACGGCGTGCAACAGCACGTCGCCATCGGAGTGACCGGCCAGACCCTCAGGATGTTCCAGGGCCAGGCCGGCAATCCGCAGCGGCACGCCGGGCTTGAATTCGTGTGAGTCGTAACCAAAGCCGATCCGCGTATCCATGTTCCGCGTGGGTCTCCGTAACTTGCCAGGAAGCCTTGCGCCCGCGACGCTCGAGGTTACCTCGGGTTAATTCTGGTGGGCCGCGCGCTGCCTTAAATAAAACTCCGCCAACTCCAGGTCGCCGGGCTGCGTAATCTTCAGATTAACCTGAGAACCGTGCACTACGGCGACCGAAAGTCCGGCCCGCTCCACAAGTGAGGCCTCGTCAGTACCTACAAAGCCATCTGCTTCGGCCTCGGCAAATGCGCGTTTGAGCAGCCCAAAGCGAAAGCCCTGCGGGGTTTGCGCCTGCACCACGAACTCGCGCGGAATGGTCGCCGTGATGAGGGCCCCGTGCGCGGTCCGCTCCACCTGCTTAATCGTGTCCACGGCAGGCAGCCCCACGATGGCCGCGCCGTTCTCAATCACCGCGTCGATGGTTCGCTCGATCGTGGCGGCATCAATCAACGGACGCACGGCGTCGTGCACCAGAACAATGTCGTCATCTTCAGCGGGCAGCGCGGCCAGCGCGTGCGCTACCGATTCCTGGCGCTTCTCCCCGCCCTCCACTACCTTCACGCGTCCGGCGAAACCGGCATCGGCTACCTGGGCCTGCACTCGCTCCATCTCAGTCTTGCGCACCGCAACATAAATGGCCGTCACCCGCGGCACCGCGGCAAAGGCGCGCAGCGAGTGAACAAGAATGGGAACGCCATCGAGCGCGAGAAACTGCTTGGGCTGAGGCCCGGCCATGCGCGTTCCCAGCCCCGCAGCCGGAAGAATGACAAAGACTTTCATGCATCGTGGAGTATAGCACCGCGTGAGCTGTCAGCTATCAGCTCTGAGCGATCAGCCGTCTAGCTCTCAGCCGCGGTCTCGCTTTGTGACTCGCATTCGTTCGCGTTCGGATTCCGTCTGATCTTTCAATTCTCCCGATAGCCAAGCTGATGGCTGAAAGCTGACGGCTGCTAGCTGTTCTTCCCCACGTACATCATCTCGCTGGTCGGGCGAAAGCCGAACTTCTCGTACACCGGCCGGCCGGCATCGGAGCTGTGCAGCGTGACCACGCGGATGCCACGCGCGTGCGCTTCGGCCAGGCACTTCTCGATCAGCTCGTGCGCCAGCCCGCGCTTGCGGAACTCCGGATCGACGTAGACATTCAGCAGATAGCCGCGCTGGCTCGCATCAGGATGGAACGGGTGAGGCGGCCAGTCGACGATCAGCAAGCCGGCCGATCCGGCGACGCGCAGGTTCTCTTCCGCAATCCAGCCAAGATAGCGGCCCTCACCGATCCTTTCCCGAACCCACGGCTCGAAAGCACGGCTCATAGTGCCAAGAACCTCTTCGCTGGGGTTAGGCATGGAGGCGAACATGGCGCGGCGATGCGCGGTGATGAGCGCGGCATCGACAAGGGTTGCAGAGCGGGTCGTGAACATGGAGATCAGTATATGGGTTCAGCTGCCAGCTCTCTGTTCTCTGTTCTCTGTTCTCTGTTCTCTGATAGCTGAAAGCTGATCGCTGCTTTCGCTATCATCCTCTCGTGCCCTCCTCGCCCAAAAAGCCGAGTGCAACTCTGCCGCTCGATCTTTCGCTGCTCAAGCCGGGAATGCGCGTTGTCGTCGGCCTCTCCGGCGGAGCTGACTCTGTTGCGCTTCTGCGGATTCTGACCGCACGCGCGTTGGAACTGGGCCTCGTCGTCCACGCGGCACATCTCCATCACGGTCTGCGAGGCGCGGAGGCCGATGCCGACCTCGAATTCTGTCGCGAGCTCGCAACAAAACTTAACGTTCCCTTTCACGAGATGCGTGTCGACACAGCCGCGGCAGCAGAGCCCGACCCCAAAACCGGCAAACCGCGCGAGACCATCGAAGAAGCCGCGCGGCGGCTTAGATATTCGTGGTTCTGGCAACTCTTGTCCGAAGGGCTGCCGCACGCAGTGCCGGCCCACGCAGTGGTCGCCACGGCGCACACGCTCGACGACCAGGCCGAGACAGTGCTGGCAAAGCTTCTGCGCGGAGCGTGGACAGAGGGGTTAGCAGGAATCAGTCCAAAACTAGAAACCGCGGGAGCGGTCAGGCCGCTGCTCGGCGCCAGACGCAGCGAGGTCGAGGCCTACCTGCGCGAGTTGAGCCAGGAGTGGCGTGAAGACTCGACCAACCGGCATTTAAGTTTTACGCGCAACCGCATCCGCCATGAGCTGCTGCCGCTGCTTGAGGGATGGAATCCGCGCCTCCGCGAGCACCTGGCTCAGATGGCCGACTTGGCACGCGACGAGGAAGCCTGGTGGACGGCGGAGGTCGCGCGTCTGGCTCCGCAGATCCTGCTTCCCGGTCGCCCAGTGCGCGGTGGTGGACGCGCGGCCGGAGCGGGGCTCGCTCTTGAAGCATCGCGGCTTGCCTCGTTGGCGCCGGCGCTGCAACGCCGGCTGCTGCGCTACGCTGCAGAACAGTTCGGCGTCGCGCTCGACTTTGCCGCAACCGAGTCGCTGCGGTCACTGGCGCTGACTGGGCGCGCCGGGCAGCGGCTCGAACTACCCAATGGCCTCCGTGCCGAACGATCTGCGCGCGAGGTGAGGCTGTCGCCCGGGCTCAAATCCGCTCCAGAAGACAAGACGGCGCGAGCCGCGCCCGCGTCAGGGCCGTCAGAGTACCGGGCGACGATTCCCGGCGAAATTCAGGCCCCCGAATTCGACGTTCGGCTCACCATCGAGCGTTGTTCGCACCCCGGAGCCTCGGACCACGCCGATTCCCAAAATGGGCA
Organism: uncultured Acidobacteriaceae bacterium; assembly: GCA_963834565.1. Classification (GTDB taxonomy): domain Bacteria; phylum Acidobacteriota; class Terriglobia; order Terriglobales; family Acidobacteriaceae; genus Telmatobacter. The sequence continues at coordinate 103,001 of CAWICF010000003.1, forward strand.
ATCGGCTCAAACCGCAGTCCTTCGCAATTGGAGGCCGGGCGACCGGGTTAGGCTGCGTTACTCAGCAGGTCCGCGCAAAGTGAAGGAAGTGCTTGAAAGAATGCGAGTTACAGGGACAAGTAGAGCCCTGTGGCCGGTCCTTGAAGTCGATGGGCGCATCCTATGGATGAAGGGAGTAGAGGTGGAGCCCGATCCCGGCCTCATCATCACGGCCGAGCTCTCGCCGGGAAGCGATTCTAAGCCGGCAAAAAGCCCGGCAAACGGGTCCGTTTAACTGAGATTAACGTAGCGGGTTCTACAACCTAGGCGCTATGCTGATCTCTCCAACTCTCAGCGCCTTGGGAGTACAATCGGGAATACTGCTCCCTGCAGTGCGAGGTCGGTGTGTCTGCCGGCAGGGAGTTGTGTACATTTTGCCACTTCATGCGACGCGCATGCGTCTAAGAAGTGACGGTTGGCCAGGGATGGATGCCGGGATCGTGGCAGCTCCTCCATCGCCCCAAGAAGGAGTCGTTGGTGAACTCGAGCGTTAAGACAATCATGTTCTGGGTCTTTATCCTCATTTGCCTCATGCTGCTTTGGGGCGTGGTGGAGCGAGGCGCCAACATGGGCAAGGAGCCGGAGTTTTCCTACTCCGACCTCTTTGACAAGGTGCAGAACAACCTGGTTCTGGATGCGACCATCCAGGGCGACGAATTGCACGGCCATCTGAAGGCCTCGCCCAAGGACCAGTTCCACACCACCCTGCCAACCAACTATGAAGACCTGGAAAAGGCGATGCTTGCCGCCAAGGTCAACTTCAACATCAAAGAGCCGCAGAACAACGTTTTGATTCCGCTGCTGATTAACGTGGGCCCGTTTGTGCTCCTGATCGCGGTGTGGTTCTTCATGCTGCGGCAGATGCAGTCGGGCGGCAACAAGGCGTTGTCGTTCGGCAAGAGCCGAGCGCGTCTGCTCTCGATGCAGCAGAAGAAAGTCACGTTCAAAGACGTGGCCGGCGTGGATGAGGCCAAGGAAGAGCTCAAAGAGATCATCGAGTATCTGCGCGAGCCGCAGAAGTTCCAGAAGCTGGGCGGGCGTATTCCCAAGGGCGTGCTGCTCGTCGGACCTCCGGGCACCGGTAAAACTTTGCTGGCGCGCGCCGTTGCCGGCGAAGCGAACGTTCCCTTCTTCTCCATCTCCGGCTCTGACTTCGTTGAGATGTTCGTCGGCGTGGGCGCAAGCCGCGTGCGCGACCTCTTCGAGCAGGGCAAGAAGAATGCCCCTTGCATCATTTTTATTGATGAAATTGACGCGGTCGGCCGCCATCGCGGCGCTGGCCTCGGCGGTGGACACGATGAGCGCGAACAGACATTGAACCAGTTGCTCGTCGAGATGGACGGCTTTGAGTCGAACGACGGCGTAATTCTCGTTGCGGCCACCAACCGGCCCGACGTGCTCGATCCCGCGCTGCTGCGGCCCGGGCGCTTCGATCGCCGCGTGGTTGTCGGCTTGCCTGATGTTCGCGGTCGCGAAGAGATCCTGAAGGTGCACGTGAAGAAGGTGCCCGTCAGCGACGACACCAATCTGAACGTGCTGGCGCGCGGAACGCCGGGCTTCAGCGGCGCCGATTTGGCCAACATGGTGAACGAAGCTGCGCTCAATGCAGCGCGCATGAATCGCAAGCAAGTCACCATGTACGACTTCGAGCTGGCCAAGGACAAGGTCCTGATGGGCGCAGAGCGCAAGTCGATGCTGCTCAGCGACGAGGAGAAGAAGGTCACCGCATATCACGAGGCCGGCCATGCGCTGGTTTCTTACTTGCGCGACCACTCCGACCCCATCCACAAGGTCACAATTATCCCGCGCGGCATGGCACTCGGCGTCACGGTATATCTGCCCGACGACCGGCACAACTACACGCGCGAATACCTTGAGACGCGGCTGGCGACTGCCTACGGCGGACGCGTGGCCGAAGAGATCTTCCTCAACCAAATGTCCACTGGCGCAGGCAGCGATATCGAAACTGCAACGGATCTCGCGCGGCGCATGGTGTGCGAGTACGGCATGAGCCGCCTTGGCCCGCTGACCTTCGGCAAGAAGGAAGAGCAGATCTTCCTCGGCCGCGAGATCGCCCAGCATCGCGACTTCAGCGAAGAAACCGCCCGGCAGATCGACCAGGAAGTACGGCGCCTGATCGATGAAGCGTATCAGTCGGCGCACACGATTCTCGAAGCGAACCAGGACGCCATGCACCGCATCGCGGCCGCACTGCTCGAACGCGAGACGATCGACGCCGAAGAAGTGAGACTGTTGATCGAAGGCAAGCAACTGCCTCCGATGCGCTCTTCGCTGGCCTCGCCGAGCGATGGCGGCGACGGCAGCCCGCAGCAGGTTCTCAAACCGGAGAGCCCGCGCGGACCAGGTAGCTTCCCAGAGGGTTCGCCTTCGCCGGCATAACCACCTGCGGTGGGGCAGACGCGGCTTCGCCGCAAAAGCTCACTTAAGCAAATCAGAAGGGCGGCTCTTCGGAGCTGCCCTTTTTGCTGACCGACAAAAACATTCCCGCCGCTTTGAACCTTCCGCCCGGCTGCTTCGACATAATGATTGAACGCACATGGAACGCGACAATCGAGCGCAATACGAGTGGCTTGCGCTTCGCTGCCAATCCGGGGAAGCAGAAGCTTTCGACGATCTGATCGCTGTGATGGAGCGGCCGTTACTCTATTACGCAATGAGCCTGACCGGCAGCGAAGACGGCGCGCTCGATGTGCTTCAGGACTTGTGGATCAAAGTCTTTCGCGGCATTCACAAACTGAAAGACCCGGGTTCGCTGCGGCCGTGGCTGTATTCCATCGTTCATGGAATCGCGGTGGATCGCATTCGCAGCGACGTGTCGCGCGAGCAGGCAGAGAGCGCGCATCTCGAAGATTTTCAAGAAGCCGAGGAGCCTTCATTCGTCGAAGAAGACGCGGCCGCCATTCATGAAGCGTTACGCGAGATTGGGCTCAAACATCGCGAAGTTCTGGCCCTGCATTTTCTTGAAGACCTGTCGCTGGCGGAGATTGCAAAAGTCGTTGGGTGCTCCGAAGGCACGGTGAAATCCCGCCTGCACTACGCCAAGCGGGCAATGAAGGAAGTTCTGAGTGGAGGAAATCATGGAAAAGCAAAATGACAGCATTCGCGAGCGTTTGCTGGCGCGGCTACCGGAGCCAGGGAATGTCGTGGCCTACCGGGAGGAAACAGCGTCGCTGCTGGCGAGGCACGAGAAGGCGCTGTTCTGGGAGAGGGTGCCGTCCATTGTGTGTTACGTGATTGCATTCGCCGCTTTTATCGTCAATTCGCTCTGGGCGCAAAAGATCGGTACAACTCTGAACCAGTACATCTGGTTCTGGGCGGGCCTCGCGTATTTTGGAGGGGCAGTTTTAGACCTGAGATACCGAATCTATCGAAGCAAGGTTGACACTCTGAAGGAACTTAAGCAGGTTCAGCTCCAGGTACTCGAGGTCCAGGCGAAGCTCGAAAGAGACGGCGGACCTCGTTCCTGATTACCGTTCTCTATGAACTACGCACGTTCCTTCTGTTCACGCAAACTGCACCCTTTGGCCTGTATAATTCGATCCGCAGACCATCTTGCCGCTCGCCTGTGACCTGAAGAGTTGCGTCCGGCCCATTTGTTCCCAGCAAAATTCAACGTGGAGTGCCTTGCATGAACGCGGCCGCACGCCGTCTCTCGGTATTTTTCTGGTTTTGGTTCACATTGTCGCTCGCCGGGGCGGCCGCCCACGCCGCTCCGGTCCTAATGATTTCCATCGACGGCCTCAAGCCCGAGTACGTCACGCACGCCGACGAGCACGGCATGAAGATCCCTTACCTGCGTACGCTCCTGCGCGATGGCGCCTACGCCGAGGGCGTCGTCGGCATCTGGCCGACGATTACCTACCCGAGCCACACCACGCTGATGACAGGTGTGTGGCCGGCCGAGCATGGCATCCTCAACAACCAGGAATTCGATCCCGAGCAGCACTTCGGTGGCGCGTGGAACTGGTACGCCGCACAGATTCGCGCGCCCACGCTGTGGGATGCGGCGCATCGCGCCGGCTTGCTCACGGCCAGTGTCGGCTGGCCGGTCAGCGTGGGCGCTGATGTGGACTGGTTAATCCCCGAGTACTGGCGCGGTCAGAATGTCTCCGGCTCATCCGATCCCAACGACCGGCTCTTGATGGCTGCGCTGGCGCATCCATCGACGCTCTTCAGTGAACTCGAGCCCGCTGCTGGCCCCTACATGATGGGCAACGAGACCACCACAGCCGGCGACGAAGCGAAGACACGCTACGCCCTCGCCATCCTGCGGCTGCACAAGCCTGGATTCATGACGCTGCACTTGAGCTCGCTCGACGAGTCGCAGCACGAGCACGGTCCCTTCAGCACGGAGGCCGATGCCACACTCGAAGCCATCGATGGCATGGTGGCGCGGCTGGCGAAACAGGAGTTCGCCAACGATCCTTCGGCCGTGCTGGTCGTCGTTTCCGACCACGGGTTCATGAACATCGCGCACTTTGTCAATCTGGCTGTCCCGTTTGTGCAGGCAGGTTTGATTGAGGCGGCGACGAATCCAACCACCAAGGCCATCACCGTGACCTCATGGAAGGCGGAGCCGTGGATGGCTGGCGGCATGGCGGCGATCATGCTCCACGATGCGAACGACACCGCAACCGCGCAGCAGGTGCGCGAGCTGCTCGCGAAGCTTGCCGCGGACCCAGACAACGGGATCGCCGAGATTCTCGATCGCGAGGCGATTCAGAAGCGCGGCGCGTTTCCCGGCGCGGCATTTCTTGTCGTCTTCAAACCCGGCTACTACTCGGGCGCCGCAACGAGCGGAAGCCTGATCACGCCGGTCCCCGGCACACGTGGCTCGCACGGATTCTCGCCGGAATATCCCGAGATGCGCTCGTCGTTCTTCGCCGTCGGCGCAGGCATCGCGCATCATCGCGATCTCGGTATCGTAGACATGCGCCAGATCGCGCCGACGGTGGCCGGAATCCTGCATGCGCCCCTGCCTACAGCAAAGGCCGCGCCGCTCCACGTGGAGCCATAGAAAAGCAAAAGCGCGAGAGGAACAATCCTCTCGCGCCATTCTTCTGCCTGGCGAAAGCGCTTTAGTGCGGCCCGAAGACGCGGTAGGTCATGCCTACGCTGACGCCGTAGGGCCATAGCGTCGGCGTAATCCGCCACTGCTGGTACTCAAAGTCGACGCGCGGCGTCAAGCGACGGCCCCAGTGATATTCGACGCCGCCGCCGTAGGCAAGCACGAAACTGTGCCCGTTAATAAAGCTGCCGCCGCCCAGGCCCGCAAGCACTTTGCCGTATGGCGAAAACTTCTTGAACGTGCCAATGGGGATGCTGGGGCCGACCAGGTAGTTCGTCTCATTGATGCCCAGGTATTGATTGAAGCGGAGCCAGCGCGCCTCGCCCTCAATCTGCACCCAGCGGCTGAATCGCACGTTCGCGTATGCGCCCAGGCCGTAGAGCCGATTCGGACCGGTTTGCGCGATCCCTTCACCGGCGTAGTCGGGCTGAAAGCCTGAGCCGAAGCCGCCAGCATCGAGTGCCAGGCTGCTTGACGAGGCCGCAGGCACCACCTGCGCATGAAGGCTAAGTGCCGCCGACAAAAATAGGAAACAGAAACAAACAACAATCGATCTTTTCATGGGCACCACGTACAGAAAAATTCGAGGGATTCGGCGCTTCGCCGAGCGCCTTTATTTGACGTTTACAATGTCCCAATTGTACAGCCGCGTACTGCGATCTCAGGGGTTCGATTCACCAAGGCCGATTCGTTCAAGCCGCTTCAACTTATCGAGCGGCGAACTGGCAAGAGCCAGAAAAAACAACCGTAATCTTGGATGCGTCTTAGCGTCTGTAGGTCTTGATCTTGAGCGGGGGCCCTAAAGTTTGACCGGCGCGCTGGGCTGCGCGCCGGTTGGGAATTCATCGATCGGATCTTACTGCTGGGGAGTATCGACCACTGCCGGCTGCTGATCCTGCGCAGTCGTTGGATTCGCAGGCTGCTGATCCGGCGGAGTTGCCGTGCTGCTGGTTGGCGCCGGTGGCGGCGTGGGCTGCGAATTGTCGGGCGCAGAGGCCGAGGGAGCCGTCGCCGGAGCCGCTGCAGGAGCGCCGGCATTCACCGGAGCTGCGCTCGCTTCGTCATAGCGTTGCAGCTTGTAGAAGATCGGCGTCACTTCAAACGGCATCTTGTCGCGGGCATTCATTGGCGCATAACGCTTTGCATTCAGCATGTGCACCTTGTCGTCCCACGGATCCGTCTTCAGCCAGCTTCCCAGCGGCAATGCAGCCGTCTGATTCAGGTCGTCCCAGTTGATCTTGGGCGCCTGGTGCATCAGGTCGGCCATCCACGGCGTGCCATCCGGCTTCAGCAGCGAATCGCCAAGCTTCGGCGTGTTCAGCGCCTTCAGCACCTTCGCGCGCTCCACCAGTTCTTCGTAGTAGAGGCCGGCGTTGGCGAGCCTGTCTTTGTACATCGAGTTTCCGAGATATTCCATCGCCTTCTTCGACGCGCTCGCGTTGTCCACGTCGGAGTGGTTCATGGCGATGCGCTGGAAGGTCGACTCGTCAGGGAAGAGCAGACGGTCGTTAAAGGCATAACGCGTGTCAATGTGATGACCCATCGCAATGTGCGCCAGTTCCATCGCAACTACTGAGGCGATGGCTTCTTCGCTGGGCAGGCTGTCGATCAGGCCCTTGCTGATCAGGATGGTGTTGCCCACGGTGGTGGCTTCAACCGTATCGGTGAGCAGCACGCGGCAATGAACCTGATCGGTGAACGCGAGGTTGTTCGGCACCACCAGGTTGATCACGATCTGATCCAGAACCTTCTGCTCATATCCGTTCTGATCGAGCGGAGCAACCAGGCCGGCTTCCACCAGGCGGTCGATCACGTTGTTCTCGGCCTGCGTGATCCACATGCGCGAAGCCTGCAGCGGGCCCACGTCGCCCGAGTCGTCGCTCTTGTCAACGGCGTCGTCCACCTTCACGCTCACGTTCTCGCTGTCTCGCGTGGGCAGCTTGAGCGAGTAGCCCCAGAAGTGTGTCTGCGCCTTCAGGCCCACAGCCTTGTCGGCTTCAGAGCGCTGCGTCTCCTCAACGTAAACGGCGACCGGCAGCCAGACTCCAGGCTGCACATTCATGCGCCAGCTGTCGAAATGGAAGTAATACTTCGACGCGTCTTCAGAGCTGGGACCGGTATAGGTGCCATTGAAGCGCACAACGTTGCCGCCCTGATCTTCAACCCAGATGCGCCCGTAGAAGCGGCCCATGCCATGCACTTCAGTCCGCGGGTGAACGTCAAACACAGCGGTGCGCACGGTGCCGAGAAACTCGTTCCGCACAAAGCTGAAGACATAGTGCTGCTGGTCAAACCCCGACGGATCCAGGAACATCATCTGCATGAAGCCGTTCGGCTGGTAGGTGAAGTGCGTATCCAGTCCCAGCGCCTTCGTCAGCCCGGTGATCGACGCGAGCGACCCCTTGAAGAAGCCCTTCTTGGCGTCTTCCTTCGGCGTATAGGTCTTGTCGTAGAACGCCTTGCCGAAGTCCACGCGGCTCAGCATGTAGTGGTCCGCGATCGGCACCTCGTAGAGCTTCACATCCGGCCTGGTGTCCTGAATGTAGGTCTCCACCAGCGGGGTGCGCTGTTGAATGTTCTTGATCAGAACCTTCTCTTGCGCAATCGCCTTCTGGACTAACGACGCCTGGTCGGCGGTGAGCTGGCGCGCCTGTTCATACTTGGGTTGCTTCTTTGCGTAGGCGAAAGAAACGCCAATAGTCAAAATCAGGAAGGTTAGGGGGATCTTCCGAAACGTCATGTGAGACTCCTATTGTTCTTTCCCGGCTTTCCTCTTTAACCCCGCGCCTTCAAGGGCACGGTAGTCGAGTCCAGCCCACGTTAGTCCTTACAGCCTTGATGCTACGCCAATTAGCTTTTTTTCTAAGCCAATTGGAAAGTAATGCGAATCTTCGTTGTTACGTCCACCGGCCGGCCATTGCTGGTCGCCGGCCGGAACCGAATTTCTTCTGCAACACGACGGGCTTCTTCATCAAGCCCATGGCCCAAACCCTGAAGAATTCCGTTCACGACCACTCGGCCGCTGGCGAGAAAAGTTACGCTCAGCACCACATCACCCTGGACGCGCAACTGCCTCGCCTCGCTCGTGTACACCACGGGCGGCTTCGAAACGACTTCCACTTCCGTTGATTGCACAGGAGCCGACACCAGCTTCGGCGCCGCGGCTACCTGGGTCATCGCCGGAATTCCAGCCGAACCGACTCTGCCGTAGCTGCCGGTATTGCTCGTACCCGTCGCTCCCGGAATTCCCGCCGACGCAACTCTCCCCACCACGCCGGCATTCGAACCTGATTTCAAGCCGTTGCCAATTCCTGTTGAACCAACGACTCCATGCGGCGCAACTGCCGGCCCCTGCATCCCACCGTAGGGATTGCCGATGGCCGCGATCGTCGCAGGCCGCGTGGCGTTGGGATTCGGCGTGGCGCCAAAGGTCTCGCCCAGGTGCACCGGCGCAGTCGACGGCTTGACTGAACTGTTTTGCGCAGGCATTGCCGCAGCCAGCGCCGCTTTGGGCGTCGGCAACAGGCGAACCTGCTGCGCCTTGGCCTGGATCACCGGAAGATTCACCTTGGCTTCCATCTGCACCGGCTTCGGCTCGACAACAGGCTTCGGCATTTGAATCTGCTTCGGCTGCAGATGAATTTCAAGCTTGGGCTGCTCCGGCGGTGGCGGCATCTTCGGCAGCGGAGGCTGCTTGATCTTGATTTGCGGTGGAGGTGTCGTGGGAACAATCAACTCCGTCATCTCATAGTGGCGCGTAATCACTTGCCGCGCCGTCACGCCCACGAGAAGCACCACGCCAAGAACCGTGGCGTTAATAATCGAACTTGCTATGAAACCTGCAGACCGGCCCTCGGGCTCGGGCAACAAACCGAAAGTCATTCTTCCAGGGGTATATTCCATCGGCATGTCTTCTGACCTCGCTGCTTGCCACCTCGCCGGCGCGGGCGGCCCGAATTTAAAAAAGTCCAACTCGATGCGGAACATTCGTTCAAACCGGCTTCCGCTTCGCTGACGACACCCAAGGTGGGGAAAAAACACTCTGCCAACGGTTATGATGCCGAATTCCAAACGCGGGCAATTCGCATCGCGTGGCTTCGCTTCTACAGCCACCGGTGCGTTGAAATCTCGCCCGGCTATGCAGCGAAAACCTTCCCTCATCTGTGCAACCCCTTGCTCGGTCCAGATGACAGGGAACGGTACTAGTATAGGTTCGATCCAGTTACTTGTACACGCGCCTTGGGGTTACCGCCGCATCACCCAAAAAGGGTATAGACGACGAATCGACCCGGTGCTTTGACACGCCCCGCCAAAGTCACAAAAGTGCTTTCGCCTATCCACTTTGTGGCCAGGAAGATGTGACGACTCTAAGTTGTTGCCAAGGCGTCCGCGTCGGAATCTCACGTTCATCTCGCGGTGGGTCCATTGATGGCGGGAAGCTGTCTCCGCAGTCTGGACGCCGGCTTGGAACCGCGGGCTCATCCTGCCCGGGCACTTCCTGCCGCGCGGCGCAGAGTCCACATAAAAAGCTGGTTACCTGCTGCTTGAATCGCCGCTTCGCCAAGCACTGACTCTATAGACTCAGGTTAAACTAATCTGTTTCGGAAAGGACAGCTTTTTTTGTGAAGATCTTCGTCACCGGCGGTGCCGGCTATATTGGTGGAACGGTTGCCGGGTTGTTGCAGGAAAACGGGCATCAAGTCGTTGTTTTCGATAACTTAAGCCACGGCCGGCGCGAGCTTTTGCCGCCCGGCGTCGACTTCATTCAAGGTGCGTTGGCCGACACCCCGGCCCTTGAACAGATCTTCGGGCAGGCCAAGGCGGACAAAACTCCTTTCGATGCCGTCATGCACTTTGCCGCTCTCATCGAAGCCGGCGAATCGATGCAGCTGCCTGAGATCTACTTCCACAACAACACGGCCGGTTCGCTCTCGCTGCTTGAGGCAATGCTCCGTTGCGGCATCCTGCGATTCGTCTTTTCTTCCACTGCCGCGGTCTACGGTGAGCCGGAGTCGATTCCGATTCAGGAAGACGCACATCTGGCGCCGACCAATCCTTACGGTCACTCCAAGTATCTGGTTGAGCAGATGCTGTCGTGGTTCAACCGCATCCACGGGCTACGGTACGCTTCGCTGCGCTATTTCAACGTGGCCGGCGCGCCTGAAGGGCCTGATGGCATCACGCGAGGCGAAGCGCATCAGCCCGAGTCGCACTTGATCCCGCTGATTCTCGATGTCGCTCTCGGCCGGCGCTCTTCGATACGCATCTACGGCGACGACTATCCAACCCCCGACGGAACCTGCATCCGCGACTACATTCACGTTTCAGATCTAGCCGCGGCGCATCTGCTAGCGCTCAATGCCCTCGACACTGCCGGCGAAAAGTCGCCGCTGATTTACAACCTGGGCAACGGGAAGGGTTTCAGCGTGAAAGAAGTTGTGGAATCGGTGCGCCGCGTGACCGGCCACTCCATTCCGGCTCAGACCCACCCGCGCCGGCCCGGCGATCCGGCCGTTCTGGTGGCCAGCTCCGACCGGGCGATGCGCGAGTTGAAATGGAATCCGCGCTTCACGCAACTGGATGAGATTGTCCGCACCGCGTGGACCTGGCACCAGAAGCGCTATTGTGAGAACCTGTAGCGCCGGTCTCCTGACCGGCTGTCGTGCGGGCGTCCGCGCCCGCACCCGTTCCAAAGGATCAGTTGGATCGGACAATTCCAACTGATGAAGTCATCGGAGAGTCCGATCATGCAGCGCATCTATTTGCTATCGACGGGCGGAACGATCGAGAAGGTCTACTCCGAGCAAAGCGGCGCGGTGGAGAATCGCTCGGCCAAGCTCGATCGCTACCTGAAGATGCTTCGCCTGCCGGACTGCGAAATCGAGACGATTCAATTGATGAACAAAGATAGCCTGGAGATGACCGACGCCGATCGCGCCGAGGTCAGGGCGCGAATTGAGCAGCTACTCCCAGAGTCAGCACCGATCGTGATCTCGCACGGCACCGACACGATGGTCGAGACCGGGCGATATCTGCAAAAAGCACTCTCCGATTTGAAGGCGCCGATTATCCTTACCGGAGCCATGACTCCGCTTGGCTTTGAAGGCAGCGACGGATTGCAGAACCTGACGGAGAGCCTGATGGCCGCGCGCCTTCTCCAGCCAGGCGTGTATGTCGTGATGCACGGCCAGGTCATCCCCGTCGACCGGGCGCGCAAGGATAAAGACAAGGCCACCTTCGTCTGGACGTAAGCGTGGAGCCGCGCCGATTTTTGTAGCGCCGGACTCCAGTCCGGCTGTCGTGTGGGCCTCCAGGCCCACACTTATTCCCTGCAACCCCGTTCGCTTGCAGCCATCGAATAAAGTAATCAGATATCGGAGAGAGGTTCAACGTGCAAGGATCGTCGCCAACGGATATTCCGAAGAAGAAGGGCTTCCTGCGGGCGTTTCTTGATTTCTTCGTGCTGTTCAGCGGCGTTTCCACGGCGTCGAACCTGGAACGCACGCAAGGCCGGCCGCTGCGCACACGTGGCATCTTCCTATTCCGCCGCCCTCGATAGCCGCCCCCGAAACCTGCAACCTGTAAACTTGATATATGCCTCTTTCCCGCCAGCAGGCTCTCGATTCCTTCCACTCGCCCGACCTGATCGGCCTGGGCTTCGAGGCTGACGCTGTTCGCCGGCGCCTGCATCCTGAGAACGTCGTCACTTACATCATCGATCGCAACATCAACTACACCAACTTCTGCACCGAGTACTGTACCTTCTGCGCCTTCTATCGCCCGCTGCCTCGCGCAGGCAAGCCCGATCCGCGCGCCGACGAGGGCTACATCCTCGAATTCGAGAAGATCTGCGAAAAAATTGCCGAGACGCTCGAGATGGGCGGCACCGGGGTGCTCATGCAGGGCGGCATTCATCCCGATCTGAAGATCGATTGGTTCGAAAATCTCTTCAAAGGCATCAAGCAGCGCTTTCCGCAGATCTGGCTGCATTGCCTCTCGGCTTCTGAAGTGCTTGCCATCGCCGAATACTCCGGCCTCGACCTGCGCACCACCATCGCCCGTCTGCGTGACGCGGGCCTCGACTCGATCCCCGGCGGCGGCGCGGAAATTCTCGACGATGAGGTGCGTCATCGCATCGCGCGTCTCAAGTGCGACACGAACGATTGGGTGAGCGTGCATCGCACGGCCCATCAGCTCGGTATGCGCACCACCGCGACCATGATGTTCGGCGTAGGCGAGAGCTTCGACCAGCGCATCAATCACTTTGAAACCGTGCGCCGCCTCCAGGAAGAGACCGGCGGATTCACCGCCTTCATCCCCTGGAGCTTCCAACCCAAGCACACTGCGCTCGGCGGCCGCGGCTGGGACGAAGCGACCAGCGTCGAATACTTGAAAGTGCTGGCCATCTCGCGGCTCTATCTCGACAACATTGAGAACGTTCAGGCGAGCTGGGTGACGCAGGGATTGAAAGTACTCGAGCTCGGCCTCCACTTCGGCGGCAACGACGTCGGCAGCGTCATGCTCGAAGAGAATGTCGTCAAGGCCGCGGGCACATCGAACTGCACCACGGAAGAAGAGCTGCGCCGCATCATCCGCGACGCCGGCTTCAAACCCGTCCAACGCGACACGCTGTATCGAACGATGTTTCTGAACTAGCTTTCAGACTCGCCTTCATTACGCTTAGTGGCTCCTTGTATCGGAAACCAAAGGCGCGCAGAAAACTCCTCCGCGTCCGGCGTTCCGGGGATTCGGGCGTCCTTGCGTATTTCCCAAATCAGCCTTGAAATCCGGGCATTGTTCTCTTCTCGAGGGCTGTCGGCGTTCATAGAGGCTATGAACGCCTGAAGCGATGTCAAAACGCCTCCGGAGCCGATCAAGTTAAGCGTGTTACATGCCTTGAGAAACGTTCGGTGGCTCTCCGGGGTTGGCTTGGGTCCGACCATCGCGCCCAACGTTGCCACAAATTCCTTGTATTGCTCATACTTCCATTTGCGCCAGTCGGCTTCCCGTTCCTTCACCTTTGTAAAGAGATAGCTTAAGGCTGCAACGATTAAGGCCACCGCGCCGGCAATTGCTTCGACGAAAACGGAAGTATTCATTGCGATCTACTCTACTCGCTCAGTCGCGGTTGTAGCTTTTATGCTACAATCGCCAGATGTTCGAGATCCTCTATTACGTGCAAGAGGATGGACGCTCTCCCTTTCGGGAGTGGATGGAACGGCTTCGGGATAAGGTTGCCAAAATGCGGATCGCTCAGAGATTGCGCCGAATCGAGGACGGGAACCTGGGCGATGTGAAGCCGGTGGGTGAGGGCGTTTTAGAGCTTCGAATTGATGTCGGCGCAGGCTACCGCGTGTACTGCGGCCGCCATGGGGAAAACTGGATCATCCTGCTCTCGGGGGGTGATAAGAGCACTCAGGGAAGAGATATCGGACGCGCCAACGAGTTTTGGGCGGACTGGAAGCGGAGGCAAAGATGAAAAAGCTGATTGGGGTGGCCTCGTATCACGAGTGGGAAGTGAAGGAACTGCGCAAGGACTCCGAATTCGCAGTCGAGTACCTGAAGGCTGCTCTCGAGTCCCTCGGCGATCCCGACGACCGCGGTGCGAGTCTTCTTATGCTGCGCGCTCTTGCCGAAGCTTACGGCGGGCTCGGCGCCGTGGCAGCGAAGGCAGGCGTCAGTCGCGAATCCCTTTACCGCTCGCTTTCGCCCAAGGGCAATCCAACGCTCAAGACGCTCGTCGCTGTACTCAGCACCATGGGCCTGCGCCTCTCCGTTGTGCCCCAGCCGAAGCCGGCGCGCAAGCGCGCAGTTAGAAAGTCAGCGAAAACGGCGCGCGCCGCCCGCGCTGCTTGAACCGCGAAATAGCGACGCCGGCTTCAAACCCGTCCAGCGCGACACGCTCTACCGGACGATGTTCTTCAACTAGCCGCGAACCCCTATGAATCGAGCGCCCATCATCCGATTTTCGCGGTCGGCCGCGCGGTCTTACTACGACTTATTTGACGGCGTCTTGCCCTGCTCGATCGCCCTCGCTGCATCCAGATGTTTCTGCAGCGTAGGGATCGTCTGCTCCGCGTAGGACCTGATCGCCGGATTCTCGGCGTCTTTCGCCTCTTTCTTGTAGAGCGCAAGAGCTTCGGTGTGTCCCTGCACCATGGCCTGGATGTACTTATGATCGAACGCAGCGCCCTTCAGCGCGTGCATCGGCGTAATCATCGCATGGTTATGTGCCGCATTGATCGCGGTGGGCACCGTGAGGCCGGTTTGCTCCGCAAGACTCTGCAGAGCTTGATAGTCCTGCGTGTGATCGGTAACCAGCATCCGGCCATAATCTTTCACGGGTTGCCCGGAGGCGGCATCTTGCGCAAGCTGTCCCAGATTGGCCTCGATCATATCTGTTTGCGCAGCGGTGTCGAGAAACTTCTGATCGCTCATCGGCGCTTTGGCTTTTTCCGCAAGGACGGAAATTGAACAAAGAGCAAGGCAGCAGATTGCAGAAAGAATGAGTCTCATTTCATCTCCTCCACACGCGGTTAGATGCAGCGAATTGGAATACGTGCACATGGGTTCCCGTCGAACTCCCGTCACGGTAAGGCGCCATCTCGGCGCGATGGCAAGCAACTGAGCGGAGGCAAAGTGGGTGCGGTTTTCGTCTATCCTGATCCCATGACGACTTCCACTTCTCCAGTTCTCCGCACTCTTGGCAACTCTGATCTGAAGCTCACCTCCATCGGCCTCGGCGCCTGGGCCATCGGCGGCGCCGAGTGGCAATACGCATGGGGACCCCAGGACGACAACGATTCGATCGCGGCCATTCATCGCGCGCTCGACCTGGGCGTGAACTGGATTGACACTGCGGCTGTCTACGGCCTCGGCCACTCGGAAGAAGTTGTCGCACGCGCCGTGAAGTCTTCGGCGCGCAAGCCCTACATCTTCACCAAGTGCTCGCGGCTCTGGAATCCCGACGGAACAATCTACAGCTCGCTCACTCCCGCCTCTCTCGCCGCCGAGCTCGATGCCTCGCTGCGCAGGCTCGGCGTGGAGACAATCGACCTCTACCAGATTCACTGGCCCGATCCCAACGAAGAAATCGAAGCAGCATGGGAAGCGATGGTGCGTTTTCGCGAGCAGGGTAAGGTGCGCTGGATCGGCGTCTCCAATTATTCAGTCGAGCAGATGAAGCGCATCCAGAAGATTGCGCCCATCACCAGCCTGCAGCCGCCCTATTCCATGCTGCGCCGCGCGATCGAAACCGAAATTCTGCCGTTCACCTTGGCCTCCAACATCGGCGTCATCAACTACTCGCCCATGCTCAGCGGAATGCTCACCGGCAAGATGACCGCGGAGCGCGCGACAAACTTGCCTGCCAACGACTGGCGCCGCAAGAACATAGAATTCAGCGAACCGCGCCTCAGCCGCAACCTCCGCCTGGTCGAGCTGCTCCGCGAGATTGGCAGCGAATACGGTGTCACCCCCGGCGTGATCGCTATTGCCTGGACCCTCCATCATCCCGCAATCACCGCGGCCATCGTAGGGGGCCGCAGCGCTGCTCAGGTCGAAGAGACGGCCGCGGCGCTCACCTTCAGAATCAACGACGGTGAATACGAAAGGGTCTGCGCGTTTCTTGCGGCAAACCAGGTTTAAGACTGAAGCGCAGAGGCCCGCAGCCCGAATAGAATGACCACACACCCGCCAGGGAGACGGCAAAACAAAACCCCGGCCGAAGCCGGGGTTTTGCGGTATCCAGAGGAAGCCAGATTACATGGCGGCTACGAAATCAGGAACCTGGACTGCTGCATACTCCTGCAGCAGTTGAGTGGTACGTGCGGCCATCCCCGTATAAAGTGACGCGGCGCGATAGGCATTGACGCGAACCCCTTCGCTCGCATGCTTGAATGCGTACTGCACCAGAGCCATAATCACGCAGACTCGAATCTGCATTGCGTCGCTGTGCAGCGTTTCAACCAGCAGCCGATCCACGCCTTCGCAGTGCTTGGCGGCATAATCAGCCATCTGCTGCATGACCTGCGCGTTCTGATACATCACCCAAAGGCCCTTTGGACCTTCCATACGCTGCCATGCATCTTCAGGGGTCGCGCTCAGTCCCTCCTGCCACAGGAAGTTGTCGCTCAGCTCACGCGCGCTCCACTCGGGGCGAAGCTTTGCGAGCAACATCTCCCAGCTTTGGGAATTGCGGGCCTTCGCACTTTTGCGCCAGCGGACGAAGAACGCCGCGATCGCAACTAAGGCCGCAATTTCGAGCACTTGCAGTATCATGAGTGGTCCCCAAAAACGGATTCCAGCAACTTCGAATCCTGTTACTGAACCCGGAACACTGCTGAATACATGAATATTAATACCAGAAAACAAGGCACTTGTCTTCGGAAAATGGGCCTCAAAAATACCCCTTTCGATGTAGATGAAGAGAGCCGATCGTACAGTGCGCGAAAGTAATCATCGCCGGAATTTCGCCGGAAATTCATCGCTCCTGCAACCGGCCAATCGCCGCCACTACAATGAAAGCAAGACAGATAACCACGAAGGAGCACCAATCGATTGCCGGAACGCACATTCAGTATCATCAAGCCCGACGCTGTCCGCAAAGGATCCACAGGAGCCATCCTGACCGAGATCGACACCGCCGGTTTCCGCTTTGTCGCCATCAAGCAGCAGTCCATCACCAAGCGCCAGGCCGAGGGCTTCTACGCCGTCCACCGCGAAAAGCCGTTCTTTAACGACCTCACCGACTTTATGTCATCGGGACCGCTCTTTCTCATGGTTCTGGAAAAGGAAAACGCCATCGCGGATCTGCGAAAGCTGATGGGCGCAACCAACCCCGCCAACGCCGATGCTGGCACCATTCGCAAGAAGTACGCAACGTCTCTGCAGGAAAACGCGATTCACGGTTCCGATGGGCCCGATACGGCGGCTTTTGAGATCGGCTACTGGTTCGCCGGCTACGAACTGATCTAGCTCTTCGATCGATTACTTTGCACGAATAGGGGTGCCCCACGTCTCGATGTTGAGACGTGGGACGGCACAAACCTCAACGAGACATTCATCCCATGACCACCAACCCCGAACTCACCGCCCTCTTCCTCGAATTCTCACGCACGAGGCTCTTTGACCGATACTGGCCACGTCTCAAGGAGTGCGTAGCTCAGCTCACCGATGAGCAAATCTGGTGGCGGCCCAACGATGCATCCAACTCGATCGGCAACCTGATCCTGCACTTGAATGGCAATGTGGGCCAATGGCTGGTTGCATCCTTCAATAAGGATGAGGACAAGCGAGACCGGCCGGCTGAATTCGCAGCCAAAGAAGGCGCGACGGCCTCTGAGTTGCTGGCCAGGCTGGGCGCCACGCTGGACGCGGCCGCCGCGGTGCTCGACCGCCTCACGGTCGACGAGCTTCTCGCGCCCTACGAAATCCAGGGCTACCACGTGCACGGCCTCGACGCGGTCTACCAGGTCGTCGAGCACTTCGGCCTGCACTACGGGCAGATCGTGTACATCACCAAGTTGCTCACGGCAAAAGATCTGGACTTCTATAAGGAGCTGAAGAAGACTGGACGGGCGCCCGATCATCATCAGTCGCCTTAGGTTTCGGATTCGGGTCCAATCTACTGCGTTCGACCGCCTATGGCCGCCGCGCCGTTGCTACGCGGGGAATTCCCTGCAAATCGTTCTCGAATTCGACCCGCGTGAATCTTGATTCCGCCAGCAGCGCGCGAATCGCCTCGCTCTGGCCATAGCCGATCTCAAGTGCGATAAACCCATCCGGCACAAGCACGCCGAACGCCGCGGGAACCAGCCTCCGATACACTGCCAGTCCATCTACACCGGCAAAGAGCGCTTGCGCCGGTTCGAAGTCACGAACTTCCACCGACAATGATTCCCGATCGCCCTCGGGCACGTAGGGTGGATTCGAAACCACAATCTCAAACTGCTCATCCGCAATCGGCGCTAGCAGATCGCCTTCGACAAATCGCACGCGATCCGCAAACCCAAGCCGTTCCGCGTTGTGGCGCGCCAAATCGAGCGCGCGCTCAGAAATCTCTGTTGCCGTCACGATCGCGTCGGGCCATTCATGACAAATTGCAACAGCGATCGCACCCGATCCTGTTCCCACTTCCAGGATTCGAGGTTTGCGAAAGAGTTGGGCCAGTTCCACGACTTTCTCCACCAGATGCTCAGTCTCCGGCCGTGGAATCAGCACATTCTGGTCCACGACGAATGGCATTCGGTAGAACTCAGCCTCGCCGGCAATGTATTGAATAGGCTCTCCAGCCAGCCTGCGCGCGACCAAGCCGCTCATCGCAGCAGCGACATCGGAGGAGACCGCCCTCTTATCGTGGGCAATCAGCCAGACCCGCGTCGCGCCCGGTTCTTCGCGCCGCAGTGCGAGCAACAGAAGCGCCTCCGCGTCGCGCCTGGCCTTCTCGGGGTGCGCGCCGCTCGCGAGTGCGCATTCAGTTTCATCGAGAGTCGCGCGAATTGTCACTCTGTCAGTTGGCGAAGAATCCATCGGTGGTAGGGCCTGTTAACACTACTAAGGTGGATGGCGTTGCGAGGGAAAATCCGGCCAGACGAAGCCGAGCCCGAAGGCTGTGGCGGGTCCACCGCCGAGGACGAGAATGAAGTATGGCCGGATTTTCGCCGCAACCCTTCGGGCCGGGGCCAATTTCCCCCATTTCGGCGTCGCTCGTCGCTCAGATACACCCGGTATCTGTCCCTCCTCGCTCCTTGAACTGAGAAAAATTGGCTCCCGGCGCCACCGCCTTAGTAGTGTTAACAGACCCTAGCTTTCAGGATTGCGTCGTCTCGAGTGCGAAATCATAGCGGGTATCGCTCGACCGCGATCGCCTGCTTCGCTACGGCGCGGCTTAAGGCTACCGTGTCTGCGGGCGTGGAGCGCGCCAGCCGGCGCAGGATCGCCAATTGCGTGGTGAGCATGTCTCCCTCGGCACACGCGGCCAGCACGCGCCGCGTTGCCTGCTCAGCGTGCGCCATCGTCTCGTCTGCCAGCAGGCCCGTCATAGCCGCTGCAACAGATGCAGTGTTTCGGCCGGCCGCGGCGATTTTGCGCGCACGCAGCAGAGCGGACTCGAGCGCGTAAACGTGGCAGATCATGTCAGCCAGGTCGGCCATGATCTCCTGCTGCTCCTCAAGCGCCGTCATGAATCGCTGGCTGGCCACACCGGCGGCAAACAGCGTGATCTTCTTCACCGCGGCCAACACCGCCGCTTCGCGCGCCAGCACTTCGCCTGTTTCGCCACCCTCGCCAAACCCAGCCGGCTGCGTCACTTCATCCATCACGCGTTTAATCGCCGCGAGCAGAGGCAGTTTGCCGGCCATCGCGCGCTTCATCAGCCAGCCGGTAATGATCAGCCGGTTGATCTCGTTCGTTCCTTCAAAAATCCGATTGATGCGCGCATCGCGATAGTAGCGCTCTGCCGGATACTCTTCGACGTAGCCGTAGCCGCCCATGGTCGCAATCAGTTCGTCCGCGACAAGGTCCATCATCTCGGAGCCATAAACTTTCAGAATCGAGCACTCCACCGCATACTCTTCGATGATGCGCGGAACCTCGCTGGGCTTCGCATTGCCGGCCTGCGCCAGACGCGCGTCAATCAGGCCCGCTGTGCGATACGCCATGCTTTCGGCGGCGTAGAGCTGCGCAGCAGCAGCAGAAATTTTTCTCTGGATCAGTCCGAACTCGGCAATGGCCTTGCCAAAAGCGTGGCGCTCTTTGGCATAGCGGACCATCTCGGCCAGCGCGTGGCGCGCGCCGCCAATGCAGGCTACGCCCAGCTTGAGTCGCCCAACGTTCAACACGTTGAAGGCGATATGGTGGCCTTTGCCCGCTTCACCCAGCAGATTTTCCTTCGGGATTTTGCAATCCTGCAACACCAGCGGGCAGGTCGACGAGCCGTGTATGCCCAGCTTGTGTTCTTCGGCGCCCACTGTGAGCCCCGGTGTGTCGCGTTCGATCAGGAATGCCGAAAACTTCTCGCCGTCAATCTTCGCGAAGACCGTGTAAATGCCGGCGATCCCGCAATTCGTGAGCCATTGCTTTTCGCCATTCAAAATGTAGTGCGCGCCGTCCGCCGAAAGCGTCGCCCGCGTGCGGATGTTCATCGCGTCCGATCCCGAGCTCGCTTCCGACAGCCCGTAGGCCCCGATGCACTCGCATGTGGCCAGCTTGGGCAGATAGCGCTTCTTCTGTTCCTCGGTGCCGTACCAGACTAAGGGGAGTGTGCCGATGCCGATGTGGGCGCCGAATGCGGTGCAGAAGCTGGCAAGCACCGAAATGTGATCGGTGATCAGCGTCGAGCTGACCTTGTCCATCCCCAGGCCGCCGTACTCCTCGGGAATATCGACCGCGGTAAAGCCGAGTTCAGCGGCCTTGCGGAGGATCGCCGGCAAGACTCCTGGCTCTTTTCCCTCGATGGCCGCCATGCGCGGAACGACCTCTTCGCGCGCAAACTGCGCGGCCGTAGCGGCAATCTGCCGCTGCTCCTCGTTCAAGTCTTCTGGAGTGAAAATCTCGTCAGGAGTCCGCGATTCGAGCAGAAAGCTGCCACCCGTGGCGGCCGCGATGGGAGAAGCGACAGCTGGCGTAGGCACGAAAGCCTCCTGTCAAATGCCAACCCTATGATAGACGCAGGAATCCGCTCAAACGGATGGCTCGCGCCCGACTATGCAATCGCTGCACTCTCTCCGCTGTTCACGCTCCGAGCCGCCGGCGAAGAAACAAGGCTGATCACATCCGCAGGCGTCGCCGCCACTGCATCGGCTTGCGCCCACTCCTGCGGCGTGCCATATCCCCACTCCACCGCCAGGCACCGCAGGTTGTTGGCGCGCGCGGCCTCAATATCGAAGCTGCGGTCGCCGACCATCCACGCCGATTCGCGGTCGATCGCGTGCTCGTTCAAAATACCTGCCAGCAGATCGGCTTTGCTGTGGCTTTCGTATTCGATCTTGTCGCCGTAAATTGCCTTGAAATAGCCCGCGATGCCGAACTTCTCGAGAATCCGCACAGCGAAATGCTCGTGCTTCGACGTGCACACGTAAAGAGAAAAGCCGTCGCCGTGAAGCTGCTTGAGCATCTCGTCCACGCCGGAGTAAACGGAGTTGTTGCTCCATCCCACGCGGTCGTAGCAGGCACGATATTCGCGAGCCAGCTCGACGCGCTCTTCTTCTGAGCCGTTTGGCAACAGCTCGGCGACCCACTGCTCCACCGGCGGTCCAATGAAGCGATCGAGCGAACCATGGTCGCGCATCTCGCGCGCCGCAAGCACCTCGCGCAGGCAGCCCAGAATGCCCGGCTTTGAGTCGGTGAGGGTTCCGTCCAGGTCAAAGATCAGCGAGGGCAGCCGTTCAGCCATATCTCAAGTCTCTCAGACTCACAACCGGGCACAAAATGCTCACAGACGCACGCTTCTTCGATGCCAGAAGAGCCGCTTCGGTTCTCTGGGCTGGTCCGGCGCGTCCTGAAATGTTGTTGGCAATTCCATAAACGCAGAACAGGCGCCGAAGAAGTGATCGGCGCCCGTTCCTTTTATGGTTTTTCTATAGTTGCAGCTGCAAACCTGAGGCAAAAAAATTCTTACACTTTCACCGCGGGATGCGCCGCGTAATGCAGCAGCACGGCGACCGCGCAGCTGGTCAGCCGCGTCTCCGCCGAATCTGCCCGGCTGGTCAGAATCGTCGGCACCCGCGCGCCCAGCACAATTCCAGCCAGTTGCGCGCCGCCCAAATACTCCAGCTGCTTGGCCAGCATGTTGCCGCTCTCAAGGTCGGGCACCACAAGAATGTCGGCCTGCCCGGTGACCGGCGAAACCAGCTTCTTGATGCTGGCGGCCTTCTGGCTCACCGCGGTATCGAACGCCAGCGGTCCATCGAGGATACCGCCGGTAATTTGGCCGCGGTCGGCCATCTTGCACAATGCCGCTGCATCGAGCGTGGACTTGATCTTGGGGTTCACCGTCTCGATGGCCGAGAGCAGAGCGACCTTGGGCTCGGGAATCCCCAGCGCACGCGCCAGGTCGATCGCGTTCTGCACGATGTCAACCTTGTCTTCAAGTTCAGGCACAATGTTGATGGCCGCGTCGGTAATCAGCAGCGTCCGTGCATAGGCCGGCGTATCCATAATGAAGACGTGCGAGATGCGGCGTGCCGTGCGTAGGCCGGTATCACGCTGCATGGCAGGTTTCAGCAGTTCATCTGTGTGCAGGCTGCCCTTCATCAGCGCCAGTGCGTTGCCGGCCCGGCACATCACCACGGCAGCAGAGGCAGCCTGGGCCTCGGTTTCGGCTTCGATAATCGCGTAGCCGCTGATGTCCACGCCTATCTTCGCTGCCAGCGCCTTCATCGCCTTTTCCGGGCCAATCAGGGTCGGCTCGATCAAGCCTGCCACTGCGGCCTCGACGGTGCCCTTCAGGGCAACATCGCTCAAGGGCCACACCACCGCGGTCGTGATCGCCGGCAGGTTCTTGCAACGCTGGATGAACTTATGAAAGACGTGATAGTCGGCTGGATGCCCGACCAGCGGATCGACTGCAACAGCTTCGGCCAACGTGGCAAGATCGCTCATGAATCGTTTCTCTCCCGGCTCGCTCATCGGGTTGTCTGGCGCGCCTTCTTCGATCATTGTCATCGCTCCTCTTCAAAGCTCTTGTGCCTAAGATCACACTTCGGGCGCCCGTCCCTGATTGTGAAATTCGCGAAAAGCGCCGGTTTCTCCATTCCACCGGGTTCCAGACCCGCTGGCAGAAAAGTCACCTTCCCCTCGCATCTGAGGTAATCTCTGCCGGTTACCCATTCTCCTCTAAGTGCGTAAATCTCCAGTGTTTATGCGGGATTTTCGTTGACGGTCGCAGAAAACCGGTCCTATACTCTCATCACCCAGATTCCCCGGCCCATGGCCTGCAAGCCGGTCCCATACATGAAAGGAGCGTTTCGTGAAGAAACCTCTTTCGATACTCTTTTGCCTGCTTCTCCTCTGCGGAGTTTCGTCGCTTCAATCCTCAGCCCAGGGAAATGTGGTCACCAACGTTCTCACCGGCAAAAAGAAGCCGCCGAGCGTCAACCAGCTTGCCAACCTGACCGAAAATGACAAGGAGCGCGTCGTCAAGATCGAGGCCATGCCTGAGATCCAAAAAGCGATCCAGGACGAATGGGACGAGACTCGCCGCGCCGACTTGCAAATGGCCTACAGCATCAACCTGACTGAGAACTGGGGCGTGATCCAGGACAACGTTCGTGACGATTCGTTCGACCGGCAGCGCCTTTACAGTAATCCGATCGTCCAGAGCTACGTGAACCACCTCGGGCAGCGGCTGGTTCCCAAGGGCTCGGTCAACATGTACACCTTCCGCGTTCTCTACGATCCCATCCCCAAGGTGCTGACCCTCTCCACGGGAACCGTCTACGTGTCTACCGGCATGCTCGCCGTTCTCGACAACGAGTCGGAGCTGAGCTATGTGCTGGCGCACGAGATCGCGCACGTTGAAAAGCGCCAGGCCTACATGCGCATCCACGATAAGATCGTGGGCGATGAGTTCGACAGGCAGAAGACCGAAAAAGAAAAGATGATCACCGACGTCGCCACCACCGCGCTTGGTCTCGGCGCCGGCGGCATGTTGATTCCTCTTCGCGCAGGATCGCTGCTGGGCGGCCTTGGCGGCGGCCTCAGCGGTCTCACGGTAAGCCACTACTTCATCCATCCGCATCTGGAACCAACCAAGTGGGAGAAGCAGGAAGAGGATGAGGCGGACGATCTGGCGGCGCGCTACATGATGGATCAGGGCTACGATCCGCGCGAATCGATCCACGTCTACAACACGCTGCAGATGCTCGCGCAGCAGGACTCACGCGTCGGGCTCGGTTTCATGGGCGATCCTAAGCACACGGCAGAACGCGTCGCCGACCTGCAAATTCTGATGGATGGTCCTCTCCGCGCCGAAATCACCGGCAGAGCCAAGGACGACAAGTTCGTCGGCAACGGTCGCGACTTTGTCCCCATGCTCGCCATGAGCAAGCGCGACAACGGAATTCTCGCCATGGACTTCGATCTGTTCTCGGTGGCGCGCAAGAACCTGCAGGATGCGGTCGGTGCGCGGCCCAACGATCCCACGGCTCACTTCTATCTCGCCAAGCTTGAGCGCGAGACCGCGCGCACGCCCGAAGAACGTCAGGATGCGTTAAACCACCTGACCAACGCGCTCAATCTCGATTCCGAGCGCGGCGCGATCCCTGCCGCTCATCTTGAGTACGCCGTCGAGCTGATGGAGCAGGATCAGCCGGCCGACATGGGACAGGTCACCAACGAACTCAAAGCTTACGTCGCGCTCTACGATCGCGACCGCCAGCAGCTTCCCGGCAACATGAATGCGGTGTACGACTACCTGAACGATGCCGGCGACGCCAAGTGGTATCTGCCCGCTCCGTGGTACACAGCCACGCAACTGGGTGTGGGCAGCACCACCATCGCGGCCGATGCTGTAATTCGAAAAGCGACAATGACAGCGCCGGTTCTGGCTCCACTCGCGCCAGCGACCAACACTTCCACGCCAAAGGCGAAGTCAAAGGCAGCCGCAAAGCCCGCAGCGACGACAACCGCACAAAAATAAGCAGCGGAGATTCCTTCGAACCACTCCGCCGCCTGCATCTCCGGCCAGGGCGCGATCCTCTCGATCGCGCCTTTGCTTTTTCACTCTGTCCCTTCACTCACCATCTTGTCCCTCTCGCTTCATCCAATGAGTGACCTGCGCTGATACCGCCGGTCGCGACCCCTCAGTGTCGTGAATCGGCAAACCCAAGCCGACATCAGGGGATCGATCCCGCCACAGAAGCTCAAGCGATCGATTTTGATACTGTTACCGCGCATTCTGGAGCGAGAATGGTTGCGCCGAGTTCGTGGGATGTTCCGTTGCCGCCTGAAGATTGTCCTCGGGGAATCACCTCCTGAGGACTTCAAATACACCTGTCACCTCTTCATCGTGCCCGGGTACTTATACGATGAGGTAGAAAGATGATCACGCAAGCATCAGGCAACAATGACGCGCAACTGGTGAAATGCACTCTGGCAGGCGACCGCGCAGCATTTGAGACGATCGTCAAGCGGTACCAGTCGCTGGTCTGCTCAATCACTTACAACGCCACCGGAAGCTTGAGTCTGAGCGAAGACCTGGCGCAGGACGCGTTTCTTGCCGCGTGGAAACAGCTCTCAGAACTGCGCGACCCTGCGAGGCTCCGGTCCTGGTTGTGCGGCATCACGCGGTTCCTGGTAGGCAAAGAATTCCGGCGACAGGGCCACGAGCCCATGCACGCCGCCGAGCCACTTGGAGAGATCGAGGAGCCGTCTTCGCTCGAAGCGTCGCCCCTGCTGCAGGCAGTCAGCCGTGAAGAAGAGGCGATCCTGTGGCGAGCGCTGGAGCGGATTCCCGATACTTACCGCGAGCCGTTGATCCTCTTCTACCGCGAAGAGAAGTCGATTGAGCGCGTGGCAGCTGAACTGGAGCTGAGCGAGGACGCGGTGAAGCAGAGGCTCTCGCGGGGGCGCAAGCTGCTGCACGAAGAGGTGGTTGCGTTTGTTGAAGGAACGCTGAGCAGGACCGCGCCCGGACAGAGCTTTTCCAATGCGGTGCTGGCGATGCTGCCGGCAGTTTCGGCAGCAACGGTGGGCGCTGCGGTGACGGGAAAAGGCGCGGCGATGGCCAAGTCGGGGTTGATGGCCGCGTGGCTGGCTCCGCTGACGCCGTTTTTGGGCGTGTTTGCCGGTATATTTGTGAATTGGATTTCGGTACGTTCAGCACCGACGGCCCGCGAACGCCGTTTCCAGGGTCTCTGGCTCAGTTGCTTCTGGATTTTTGTGCTGGGGTGGGCCGTGGCCGGGCAATTCGCCGTGCAGGCTTTGCGCCATAAACTCGCGTGGAGCGATCCGACATCTTACGCGGTGGTGGCGACTTTCTGGTGGATCTACGCGATGGTGGTCGCGGGGTTCATCGTGGTCTTCCTCCGGCGGGCTGCAGCGATGCGACGCCAGATTGAGCAGGAGCCCGGGACTCCGGAGAACAGCGGAGTCCCCATGACTCTTGCATCGGCAGTTGCGATGGTGGCGGGGATCTACGTGGCAATGTTTTCCGCACTGATCTATCTCGCGCTCAAAGCCCACGACATGCTGGCAAGCGCAATCCTCTTGGGAGCGATGATTGTGTTGGGCGGATGGCATTTGTTTTACGTGTGCAGCCGTGAAGCCCTGGAAGGGCGGAAGCTGGCGACGCAACGGTTCGTGGTGGGATGGGCGGTGATTTTGGCGGTGCTGAATCTTCGGCTGGGAGGCTGGATGGCTGCATATCGGGCAGTCGATCTGGCCGCGATTCACCAACTGCTGCCGGCGTGCGTGATTCCGATGGCGACGCTAACGTTGCTCGTCTGGATTGGAGCGCTGGTCGCTTTGACGAGACCGCGCCGCGCCGATGGGTAACGTGACCGAATTCGACAACGGAATGGGAAAGTTCACGACCCCAATGCGCCTGGATCAATCAGCCCTCAGCGAAGCGGAGAGGATTGGGAGCGATAAACGCTCTTCCGTCCCGCGATCTTCCTCAGCTCGTCGACGAGCGCCAAATCGCCGATGCGCTCAGGTACTCCCAACATCCATCGTCCCTCGCTCCCTGCCTTTCTGACCACCGATCACTGACCACTGGTTTACCCTGAAGGCTTATGGGCAAGATCCGCGTCCTCTCTGACCAGGTTGCCAACCAGATCGCCGCCGGCGAAGTTGTCGACCGGCCGGCTTCCGTGGTCAAGGAGCTGCTCGAAAATGCCCTCGACGCCGGAGCCATGCGCATCCGCGTCGAAGTGGAAGCCGGAGGCCGCAAGCTGATTCGCATCGCCGACGACGGCCAGGGCATGAATCGCGACGACGCGTTGCTCGCCTTCGAACGCCACGCAACCTCAAAGCTGCACACCGCCGACGATCTGCTCTCGATCGCCACGCTCGGCTTTCGCGGAGAAGCGCTTCCTTCCATCGCCTCCGTCGCCCGCGTCACGCTCGACACCGCAACCGCCGGCGAACCAACCGGAACGCACATTGAGATCGCCGGCGGCAAAATTCATCGCGTTGAAGACGCCGCCCTGCCCCGCGGAACAACGATCACTGTCGGCGATCTTTTCTTCAACACGCCGGCGCGGCGCAAATTTCTTCGCGCTGAGTCCACGGAGCTGGCTCACGTGACCGCGCTCGTCACGCACTACGCTCTCGCGCATCCCGAGAAACACTTCGAGCTCGTCTCGGCGAGCCACACCCTGGTTTCTGCTCCGCCGGTCGCGCGCACTGCCGAGCGCATCTACCAGATCTTCGGCAAGGAAACGCTCGGCCAGCTCCTGCCGGTCGCCGCAGAAACTCCGCTCGAGCGCGCCGGCCTGCCCGAACCGCCGCCGTGGAAGAAAGACCCGAACGAAGCGCCCCGCCAGCCCGGCTCGATGCGCCTAAGCGGCTTCTACTCCAAGCCGGAATTGCAAAAGCTGAATCGCAACTCCATCTACATCTTCGTAAACAAGCGGCTGATCCGCGATCGCCTGCTGCTGCACGCCATCACCGAGGCCTATCGCAACGTGATTCCGCCCACCAGCTTTCCCGTCGTGCTTCTCTTCCTCGAGATGCCGCCGGAAGAAGTGGACGTGAATGTGCATCCCGCCAAAACAGAGGTGCGCTTCCGCCAGCAGACCCTGGTGCACGACTTCGTCCGCGACAGCCTGCGCACGGCACTGATTCAGGCGCGGCCCGCAGCCGGTTTTCTCGCCGCTCTGACCTCGCAGCCTACGGCCAGCCCGTCGCTGATGCCGCCCGCCACGTCGCCACTGCCCGGAGCCCCGGCTCCGCTGTCAGATTCAGACCCCTCCGACGTCGCGACCCTTGAGACCGACACCGCGCCTTTCCGGCTAACGTCAGCCGTCCCATCGCCCGTTCCCGGCAGCCTGCCATTCGGCCCCGGCGCAGACGGTGCCTCCCGCTGGGACGCGGTCAGCTTTGACCGCCAGGCCTGGGGTGAATCCGCCCAGGCGCTCTTCCAGCCAGCCGCGCCCTCTGCAGCCGACCCTTGCAGTCCAAACCTTAACGGATCAGCAGTTTACCAGTCAGACGCCGCCGCAACTGCCGCCCAGGTTGAAGCCGAACGGGCAGCCGTCAATCTCAACCACCTTGCCGCACTCAAGCCCCTGGGCCAGCTCCGTGATTCGTTCATCCTGGCCACCGGTGAGGATGGTCTCTGGATCATCGACCAGCATGTTGCACACGAACGAGTGCTTTTTGAGAAGATCCTCCGCGACAGGCAGGTGGAGCAGGTCCAGCGCCAGCGCTTGCTCATGCCGATGCTGGTCGAGCTGAAGCCCGAGCAGATGGTCGTTTTTGCCCGCATCGCCGAGGAACTTGAAAGCAACGGATTCGAGGTGGAACTCTTTGGCCCTCAAACACTTGCCGTCAAAGCAGCGCCGGTCGGCCTGGAGGGCAAGGAACTCGAAAAAGCGCTCGCCGAAGTCATCGATCAGTCCTCCGCCGGCTCCGATGAACCCCTCCGCAATCAGGAACTTAGCAAGCTCCGCTCGCGCATTGCCGCCTCCATCGCCTGCCATTCGGCCATCAAAGTCAATACCACTCTTGATCCGAAACGTATAGAATGGTTATTGTTAGAACTTGCGAAGACGAGTCACCCAACCAGCTGCCCGCATGGACGTCCAATAGCTTTGCTCTACTCTTGGAAAGAGATCCAGCGGGCCTTCTGTAGGATTTAGAGGCCATTTTTGGAAGGTAACCGCCGCGCTCTTAGGAGCGCCGGTTGCAGAGTGATTTCGCCAGCCTGGAAGCGAGGGTTTTTCTTTGACAGCGGAACAACTGGAAGCGTCGCGCTCCGAAAGGATGCGCCACAACGGACACGGGCAGCTCACTTTTGAAGACGCCCGCACGTGGTTGGAAGAAACCGGGTTGTGTCTCTTCCTCCCGAGAAAGCAATACTCCTCCTTTATTGCCCCATCTTTCGTTGAAGCCGTAGCCGGTGAACGCAGCGCGGCCCCGCCAGCCAAAATTGTTTCGCTGGCCGAGGAGCTGCTGGTTCGTCTCGAGACGGAAGGCGTTGCCGTCCGCTTGAATCTGCAGGGCCAGCCCGGAGATCAGCCTGACTTCGTTGTGGCCGCATGGGTTTTGCCCTACGTCTACGCGCTGCGCGGCGATCGCGACTGGCGCCGCAGCCCGCAACTCACCGGATCGCGACAGGTTTCGCCTCTCGCCATTCAGACCTATAAGCTGCTCGAGCAGGGCGACGCCACCATTAGCCAACTGCGGCATGCGCTCGGCCGCGAAGTATCCGAGTCGGGCGTTCTGCGTGCCATCACCGAGCTCTGGCAGCAGCTGCGCATCATTCCCGTAATCGCCACTCCCGGCAAGCCGGCGCTATGGCAACTGCTGCGCCTGCGCTTCCAAAAGGCCATTGCAGAAGGCGCGTCCACCTCGCAAGTGACTGCCATCAGCGTCCTCGCGTCCATTTATCTTCAGGCAGTCATTGCCGCAACGATGGAAGAAGTCGAGCTCTTCCTCGCGCCGCTCACGGCGCGCAGCAAGGTGCGCGAAGTTCTGCGCGGGCTGCTCGCCACACGCCAGGTGCATACCATTTCTCTGGGCCATGCGCCGCACTTCTACGTTGCGGGAACGCTGCCGGAGTTCGCCGCTGCGCCCACCATCTACGCCAGTGCAACCATGCCGGCTTCAACGAACTTCCTGCGCTCCTATGAGCACAACGAAGACCGCGTGTCGTCGTTCTCTCACTCGTACTCGCATGCGCCGATTGCTCCGCAAAAGCCGGCAGAGCCGCGTGCAGTTGAAGCTCCCAAGCCCGTGGCCAGCGAGACGCCGGCGCCCTCACGGCCGCATTTCGCGCATCAGCCCACGCACGCACACAACCACAAACCGGCCGTAAGTTCCGATCGCGGACGCTCCGGCCATCGCGACGTGCGCAGCAGTGCATCGCGTCATGCATCCGGCGCGCGCTGGTCGAATGGCGCGGCAAAGAATGGCCACGCCAAGCACAACGGCCATCCCAAGCACAACGGTGCCCATGCGGGCAAATCTTCGAGCAATGGCAGCCGCCTGCACTCGAACGGCAACAGCCATGCCAACAGGTCATCCAATGGCTCGCAGAGCGTGCGGAAGGCTAAGCCGACTCCCGCGCGCACGCCTCGCAACAGCCACGGAGCACCGGCAAAGCCGTCGTCGAAGAGCTCGGCACGTCCTGCTTCGCGATCGGCTGCGCGCCGCCCCGCCGTGTCGCGCAAGGAAGTGCGCTCAGAAAAGCGCGTAGCACGAGGCAATCGGAAGCCGGCCCTGACGGCAAGCGCCAAGGCGGGCTCAAGAGCGCGGTATGGATTCACCGCGCCGGCAAAACAGAGATCGAAGAAACGCGGATGAGCGCGGAAGAAAGCCGTTCAGCTTCAGCTTCGCCTTACCGCAGGATCATCATCGCTATCGACGGGCCGGCAGGCGCGGGCAAGAGTACCATCGCCCGCCATCTGGCGCGCCACTTCGGCCTTCTCAATCTCGAAACCGGGGCCATGTATCGCGCCTTCGCTCTCAAAGCGCTTCGCGACGCATTGCCGCTGGATGACGCCGCGGCCCTCGAACAACTCGCCCACGAAACTTCCATCAGTCTCGAACCCGGCGAAGAAGAAAACCGCGTTCTGCTCGACAGCGAAGACGTCACTGGCCTCATTCGCAACCCCACCGTTACTGATGCAGCTTCGCGCGTGAGCACCATCCCGGCAATTCGCGCCTGGATGGTGCGCCAGCAACAACAGCTCGGAGCCCGCGGCGGCGTGGTGATGGAGGGCCGCGACATTGGCACCGTCGTCTTTCCCCACGCGCCGGTGAAGATCTTCCTCGATGCGGCTCCTGAAGTGCGCGGGCAACGCCGTTACGAGCAGCTTGGCGAAAAAGGCAACGTGCATGTTATTCCGCCGGAAGAGATTCTCCGCGACCTGCGCGCCCGCGATGAGCGCGACCGCAATCGCGCCGACTCGCCGCTCAAGCCGGCTGCCGATGCCGTGCTTCTGGATTCGACCGACATGACACTCGATGACGCAGTCGCAGCCGCTGAGGCGATTGTCGAGTCGAAGGTTGGCGCACGCGGCAAGACTTCCTGACATTGCTGCGATCCGGCGGCGCATTCTGCCTTTGCGGTTCTATTCGTGCTTCATTCTCCGGTGCCGCGGCAATCACTTCTTGACATCCTCCAACACCGAGACATAGTCTCTCTAATCAACGCTAGCTGTTCTGTAATGCTGCTCACCCTAACCGCATCGAGACTCCTGTAAGGCGCGCGATGATCGCTTACTGCCGCCAATGTGGATCGGCCGACGTCCGACCTTCTCATCTCCAGCCGGGTGATTGGGGCTACTTCCTCCGTCTTCGGTATCCGGTGCGCTGCCGGAGTTGCCGCCATCGCGGTTCAGTCAGCCTGCTCTTCATCCTGTCAGTCTGGTACCACCATAGAAAGCGCACCATGCGTTCCGGAACCGGCCACGGCTGGCAGCCCGGGAAAGATCGATTCGGTCCGCGCCGCTTCAAGTGATGCCGTCTCGCGCCAAGCCTTGCGCCACCCCAATGCTATAGGCTCTTATGTGTATGGAGCTGACCTGCAGCCGCTGTCACCAGACTGTCCAGAACGAGGATACATTCTGCCCATTCTGCGGTCTGCCGCAACTCCTCTACTCTGCCGAGAACTCGAACGGGCAGGCCCAGCCTGAGCAGTGGACGGCCGCAGTTCGCGACGCTAGCCACGTGGATTGGAAACCCGCGCTGCGCTCGGCTCTGGCGTTGGCCATCCCCGCCGGGCTCTTTTGTTCCATCCCTTCACCGGTCGGCATTTTAGGGTTATTGCTCATGGCTGGAACCGGCGCGTGGGTGGTTGCGCTTTACATGCGCACGCAACGCCCGGCATGGATCACCCTCGGCGCGGGCGCACGCATTGGCCTCGTGACAGGCGTAGTTGGCAGCTGGACCTCAGCAGCGGTCACCGGGATTACTCTCTTCGCGATGCGCTTCTGGCTGCACCAGGGCAATGTCATCGACAACTTCTGGCAGAGCCTGATCCAGCAGATGACCCAGGAATGGACCGCGATGGGTGTGGATGCGCAGACGATGGCGATTCTCAAGGGATTGCTGGTATCTCCTGAGGGCCGAGCCGGATGGGTTCTTGGAGCCATCGCCTTCCTGATGGCCGCGTTGCTGGTTTCCGCAACCGCCGGCGGCGCACTGAGCGCGCGCCTGATGGCCCGCAACCGCAGACCACAAACTTGAAGAGCAGCTGTCAGCCTTCAGCCATCGACGGAGGGCGCAGGGGCCTTCAGGCCTCGAATTTGCAAGCTTTCTTCAGGTGTCATCCTGAGCGGAGCATGCTTGGGGCCCCGATTTTGCGAAGCGAAAATGGGGCAAGCGGAGCGAAGGATCTGTGGTTGCTTTTTGCGACGCGATACGACCCCATCAGTCCTCGCACGGCGTGGCTGATAGCTGAAAGCTAAGAGCTAATAGCTGCTTTCCGACGGATCCGCCGAATCCGCCGTATCGAGATCGACAAAAACACCCGCATTCGCCGGCAAACCCGGCGCATAGCATCTGCCATTCGCCGCCTCGTTCTGCGGGCAACTCGCGCTGAACTGCGTCCTCCGCGGCGATTGCGCAAATTGCCAAACGGTCACGATGGGACGCAGGTTCTCCGGAACTCCTGCCTCCAGTCGCGGTGCGGTCATCGCGCATCCTGGCGCCGGCGGACATTGGTCGTTCGCAATCCAGAGCACGACGCGACGCGCCGGCCCTCCTTTGGATCGAGCGTTCTCCCTCTCCAGGATGTCCTGCGCAGTGGTGACCGTTCCGCTTCCCTCCGCGACCGGAATTCCAGAGCAATACACGCCTGCCCTCGCACCGCCCGCACGCACCGCGTCAACCCATGCGAATAGATAAACAGCCTGCACCGGCAGCAGCCGCCCGCCTTCTTCCTGATCAAGAAAAATCAACACGTTCTTCGGGAATCCTTCGCGTGCCGCCGCAGCCACGGCGGCCCTTCCGTCCTGCGCGCCCAGTCGCTCGGCATTCTCTCCCTTCGCCGCAACAGCTTTGATCTGCGCGTCCGTGCGCCCCGTAAACAGCACCAGAAACCCAAATCCGTTCCGCTTCAGAATTTCCCGTTTTCCCGCCCAGCTATTCGCCGTTTCTCCAGGAGGACTATTCAACCAGTAGCTCGTATAGCGAAACGTCTTTCGCAACACCGGCAGCGCGGCATCGCCGGGATAGTCGTTCCGGTCGAAGCCCGGATAAGGTGGTCCTGCATCCCTTTGCAGCGATGCGTTCGCCGCTGTCTGCGCATGATCGTTGGCAGAGAAAATCACGAATAGTACAAACCACAAAACCTGAAGAACCCGCTGCAACTCACTCCACCTTTTCCATAATTCCGTGCTTCCGTGCCCGATCCTTTTCGCGATTTGACGTAGCGCCGGACTCCAGTCCGGCTGTCGTGAGGGCGTCCACGCCCTCACTCGAAGTCCGGACTTCACCTGGTCCAACTCCCCAACTTCGTGCCCGATCCTTTTCGCGTTTTTGCGAAAAGGGTGGGATCGCACCAACCCTCGTGCGCTCCGCCTTTTTGCCGATTCTACAGGCGGACAGATAGAGTTTGATCTGGGCCGGTTTCCCCCCTCGACTGGCCGACGAAACCGCGCGGGAGGTCAGCCCATGTGCCGCAATATCAAAATGCTCTTCAACTTCGATCCGCCGGTCACGGATGACGAGATCCGCGCCGCCTCCCTGCAGTTTGTGCGCAAGATCAGCGGCTTCAACAAGCCGTCAAAGGCCAACGAGACCGCATTCGATCAGGCGATCGACGAAATCGCCGCAGCCTCGCAGCGGCTGCTGAGCCACCTCGAAACTGCGGCTCCTCCGCGCGACCGCGAAGAGGAAGCGGCAAAGGCCAGGGCCCGCGGCGCCGTGCGGTTCGGCGCGCAATAGACACACCCATTCCAGCTTTTGGAGCCACTATGAAGGATTTTGTTGCAGTCGTCTTCGGCCTCGCCTTGCTCGGCAACGCGGCCCTCTTCGTTCCCCAGGCCATCGCCGTCTGGCGAAAGAAGAGCGATGAGGGCGTTTCGCTGGTCACCTTTGGGGGCTTTTGTATTCTTCAGGTAATTGGAGTGGTTCACGGCTTCTACCAGCACGACCAGTCCCTGATTGTCGGCTTGGGCGCCAGCTTTCTCACCTGCGGAACCGTTACGCTGCTCACTATCGTCTACCGGGTCCGCCGCCTGCGCTCTGCAGCCGGCCCCAGTGCCGCTTGAGCAGTAATTCCTGCTGAACACGAGTTCAACGTAACCCACCCGGCGACAGCCGCATCAAAGTCGAGATATACTGCTCTCCCCGGCGGTTCCCGCTTTCCAAGAAGCGGCACATTCCTGCACTTGTCAGGAGGCTAGAATGAAAATCTCCGACACCATCGACCAGGTTCTTCGACACAAGAGCTTTAACAAGATCATCGCCCTCGAGCCCGAGAACACGGTCTTCGAGGCCCTTAAGACCATGGAGGAGTACGACGTGGGCGCGCTCATGGTCTTCTCCGGTCGCCGCCTGGTGGGCATCCTCTCTGAGCGCGACTACGCGCGCAAAGGCGTGCTGCGCGGCCACCACTCAAAAGACACCAAGGTCTCTGAGATCATGACCAGCCCGGTCGTCTCCGTGAACACCGGCAGCACCGTCGACGAGTGCATGAGCCTGATGACCGCGCGCCACTTCCGTCACCTGCCGGTGGTCGAAGGCGAAGAGGTCGTCGGCATCATCTCCATTGGCGATCTGGTCAAATGGGTCATCAGCGGCCACGAGCACCACATCCAGGCCCTCGAAGGCTACATCACCGGCGCATATCCGGGATAAGACGAGACGGCGCTTCTGACGCCACGCCCTACCCCAGAAAAATCCCCGCAATCGACGCCGAGATCAGGTTCGCCATCGTCCCCGCCAGCATCGCCCGCACGCCAAGCCGCGCCAGATCGTTGCGCCGCTCGGGAACCAGCGCGCCGATGCCGCCGATCTGCATGCCGATCGATCCCAGGTTGGCGAACCCGCACAGCGCAAAGGTTGCAATCGTAAATGACCGCGGCAACAACGTCGCCTTCTGCGCGCCGAGCGAGATATACGCGATCACTTCGTTCAGCGCCATGCGCGTGCCCAATAGATTTCCGATGGCGGGAGCATCGCGCCACGGCACGCCGATCAGCCACGCCACCGGCGCGCCGACAAATCCCAGAATCTGCCCAAGACTCGCCGGAACCCAATGCATGTAAGCCATGCCGTGCGCCCATCCCAGCAGCATGTCAAGCAGTGCCACCAGCGCCAGAAAGCTGATCAGCATGATGGCGACATTCATCGCCAGCTTGCCGCCATCGATCGTCCCGCGCGCAATCGCGCCGATAAAATTCTCGTCGGCGTGCATCTCGTCTTTGGGAATTACCACTCTGCCTTCCGTCGCCGGAATCTCCGTCTCCGGCACCAGCATCTTGGCCAGCAGAATCGTTCCCGGCGACGTCATGATCACGGCCGACAGCAGGTGACGCGCCTCGACGCCCTGCGAAATATACATAGCCATGATGCCGCCCGACACGTGCGCCATGCCGCTTGTCATAATCACCATCAGTTCGCTGCGCGTGGCCTTTGACAAAAACGGCCGGATCGTCAGCGGCGCCTCCGTCTGCCCCATGAAAATGCTCGCCGCCACGTTCATGCTCTCCGCGCCCGAGATGCGCATGGTCTTCAGCATCACCCACGCCATGCCGCGAATGATGATCTGCATCAGTCCAATGTGATAGAGCACGGCGAAAAATGCAGAGATGAAGATGATGGTGGGCAGCACCTGGAAAGCAAAGATTGCGCCTTTATTCGCCCCGAGCAGGTTGCCGAAGGCGCCGGAGTTGGGCAGCCCGAGCTGGCCAAACAGGATCTGCGTGCCCGCGAACGTGGCCGAAAGCATGTTGGTGACCACGCCGCCGGCCCAGGTCATCGCTGCCTGGCCGAAGCTGAAGCGCAGCACCAGAAATGCGAAGGTGAATTGCAGGCCCAGACCCCAGGCAATGGTGCGCCAGCGGATCTTGCGGCGATCGGTGGAGAAAAGCCACGCGGCCGCGAGCACGGCCAAAATCCCCAATACCCCCGTAAATCGCCCCAATGTGCCGGCCTCCTGGTTGTTCTGGCTTATCCGATTACCTTACACCATCCTGCAGAAACTTCTCCGCCTCTTCGCGCGTAAACACCCTCCCCACCAACGGCACTGCGTGCGGCGGACTCTTGGAAAACATGATTGCCTTGCGAATGATCTCTTCCGGCTCGGCGAGCTGCGCCGCGGTCGTCGCGTAAATCGTCGCCAGCGGCTCGCCTCGCTCCACGCGCGCGCCGCGCCGCGCATGAAAAAGAATTCCCGCGTGCGGATCGACAGCCTCGCCCGCCTTCTCGCGCCCCGCGCCGGTGCGTTGCACGGCCCATCCCAGCGCTGTCGTATCCATCTCCGCGACGAAGCCGCTCTCCCACGCATCCACGACCTTCGTCGCGCCGGGCTTGTGAAATGCCGCCGGATCGTCGAAAACCGAAACATCTCCGCCCTGCGCATCGATCATCCTGAAGAACGCAGCGAGCGCGGCGCCATCGGTCAACGCAACTTCGGCCAGCGTGTAGCCCGTCTTCGGCGAATCCGCTTTGCCGCCGAGAGCGATCATCCAACCGGCGAGAATCAGCGAAAGCTCGCGCACATCTTCGCTGTAAGCCGGCCGCGCGCCACGCAGCAGCGCCACGCACTCGACAAGTTCAATAAAGTTGCCCGCCGCGCGCCCCAGCGGCTGGCCCATGTCAGTCAGCAGCGCCACGGTGCGCGTTCCCGCCGCTTCAGCCGTGGCCACCATCAGCGCCGCCAGGAACTCGGTATCCTCCACCTTGCGGAGAAATGCTCCCGATCCCGTCTTCACGTCCAGCACCAACCCATCGAGGCCTGCTGCCAGCTTCTTGCTCAATATCGAAGCGCAGATCAGCCCCGGATTCTCCACCGTCCCCGTGCGGTCGCGCAACGCATAGAGCACTCGATCGGTGGGAACCAGTTTCGGCGTCTGCCCTACGATGGACGCGCCGCATTTCTCGATCACCGCTTCGAACTCGCTGAGCGAGAGCGCCGTGCGATAGCCGGGAATCGCCTCCAACTTATCAAGCGTCCCGCCCGTGTGGCTCAGCGCGCGGCCGCTGATCATGGGCACAGCTACGCCGCAGGCCGCAGCCAGTGGCGCGACTAGGAAGCTGGTCTTGTCTCCCACGCCGCCCGACGAGTGCTTGTCGACTGCGCGTTTGCCGAGTCGCGCCGGAGAGAACTTCTCTCCCGAGTCGCGCATGGCAAGCGTCAGCGCGCGGGTCTCGTCAAGCGAAAGGCCGTTGAGCCACGCCGCCATCAGCCACGCCGCCAGTTGGTCCGCGGGAATCGATCCATTCGCAGCACCCGCGGCCACAAACCCAATCTCGCGCGCATCGAGCTCCGCGCCATCACGCTTCTTGCGGATGATGTCGATCATGTGCAGGGGCGGGGTCGAAGTCTCGGGTAATCGCGTCATAAGAGTCGCAAGATGAGCGAGATTTGAGAATATCGCACGCACGCCGGAAAGAAGACACAACTTGCCGGCACGAACCTTATAAGGTACACTGATGTTTGGCTGATCTATGCGAGAAGAGACAGGCCTTAAGGTCTCGTTCTATCGATCCGCTTCCGCTTCGGAGCCAGTCCGGGATTGGATTCGCTCTCTCCCACCTGAGGATCGCCGTGTGATCGGCTACGATTTGCGCTTGGTTGAGATGGGCTGGCCTATTGGAATGCCGCTCTGTCGTCCGCTTGGTGACGGGCTTTGGGAAGTTCGGAGCGCTTTGACCGGGAATCGCATATCACGTGTGATTTTCTGTGCCGTCGGGGGAAAGATGATTTTGTTGCACGCGTTCATCAAGAAAACGCAGAAAACCCCGGACGCGGAGTTGAGGCTGGCAAAGGCAAGAAAGAAGGAGGTCGAACGAGGATGAAGCAGAATCGCCATATTGGTTCGTCGCTCGATGAGTTTCTCAAGGAAGAAGGAATCTATGAGGAAGCGACGGCCCGAGCTGTTAAGCGGGTCCTTGCATGGCAGGTAAAAAAGGCTATGGTCGAGCGGGGAATCAGCAAAACGGAAATGGCCAAGCGAATGGGAACCAGCCGTGCCCACCTCGATCGGTTTCTTGACCCGAAGAACGATAGGGTACAGCTGGACACGATTCAGCGGGCTGCCGCTGCAGTTGGCCGGAGAGTTCTCATTCATTTGGCTTGAGCCGGCGCGGCGGCCGATCTGCTGAAGGGCAACGCGCCCGCGCAGTCAGAGGCAGTCGACCGGAAAAGATTCGATCGAGATCTTTTTGAGCGCATCGGTGGGATCCTGCGATGCTAAGGCGCCAGTGAAATGGAACACGACGTCAACGTCATAGCCAGTGCAGTACCACGGTCCAACCTCGAAGCCGATCTTCGTAATTTCCGCATTGGATGAGCCGGGATCGATGCAGCATATCTCACCGAACTCAACTCCTCTGCTTCGCAGGTATTCCTTGACCTGCCCCCGAGTCATTCCAATCCTTAGCGATGCGCTATACGACCGGAGAATGGACTGATATACGGCCTGTCGGCGCGAAGGGCCCACCTGCTCCTTTTGCTTTTCGATATACCAGACTCCAGCGCACCCAAGGCACGTTAGAACGAGAGCCAAGATGATAGCTTGCCATGCCTTCATTGCCACTTTTCGTCTGTTGCCTTATTTCAGCTTCAGCTCGGATCCTGATGGAAGGATTTCGCTGAACGTCATGGTTCGCACACCCTCTGCTCCAGGAAAGATCACCGGCGCATCGGCCAGCGCAAACTCGGCCAGCATCTGCCGGCACGCGCCGCACGGCGGGCTCGCCTTGCGATTCAGATTGGCAACGGCGATTGCTGCGATGCGAATTTTCGGTCCATACTCCGCGACCGCCCGAACCAATGCCGAGCGCTCGGCGCAAATCGTCATGCCGAAACTTACGTTTTCAACGTTGGTCCCTGTGACAACATGGCCGTCGGCTAACTGCAGCGCTGCGCCCACACGAAACATGGAGTACGGTGAATAGGAATTCCGCGCGGCCTTTTGTGCCTGCTTCATCAATTTTGTGAGCGAGGCCTGGGCAAGTTTCGTCATAAGGGTTGCGTCTTCTGCTCCGTAAGTGGGCAAAGAATAGAGCCTAATGCATTTGAGCCGCCGATGTACACTCTCTCCAACTCACGCGATGAGGCCACACCGAGACCATCTCGTTTCGCTGATCCGGATCGCGCTCGCTGGATGCGCTGCCGCCTGCGCCGCACAAGCTCCGAATCTAGCCGGAACTCAGGCTCCGGCAGAAGCCGTGACACCGCGATTCGACGTTGCCGCTATTCACGTCCATGAGTCCCAGCCTCACGAACACAACTCCATCTGGAGTTCGCC
The DNA here is from genome assembly GCA_963834565.1 of uncultured Acidobacteriaceae bacterium. Lineage (GTDB taxonomy): Bacteria > Acidobacteriota > Terriglobia > Terriglobales > Acidobacteriaceae > Telmatobacter. The sequence goes on from CAWICF010000003.1 coordinate 142,721, forward strand.
CTTCGACGGCAATTTCAACGCCGAGAACATCTCAATCATTACGCTGATCGACTGGGCCTACGAGATACCCGACACGCGGATTCTTGGCGCGCCCGGCTGGGCTCACTCAACCATGTTCAACATCGAAGCCAAGGCCGATCCCTCCGTGGACCAGCAGATGCACAACCTCGCCTCCGACACCGGACGCAAGCAGAAAGAAAGAATGGTCCAGACACTGCTCGTCGAACGCTTCCAGTTCGCGATGCACTTTGAGACTCGCGAGCTTCCCATCTACTCGCTTGTCGTTGCCAAAGGCGGCCCGAAGCTTGGCGCGGCCCAGAAGAGCGGCTCCAGCGTCAACACCGGCAGCGGCCGCATCGAAGTGCAGATGTCCAACAGCGTTGCCGTTCTCGCCAACGAACTCTCCAAGGTTGCCGGCCGCGAGGTCGTCGACAAAACCGGCGTCTCCGGCCGCTACGATCTCGAGCTGCATTGGACTCCCGACGACCGCGCCGCGGAACCCAAGCTTGTGAATGGCGCGCCTACCGACTCCGGCCCATCCCTCTTCACCGCACTCGAAGAACAGCTCGGCCTCAAGCTCGAACCCGCCAAAGGCCCCGTCGAAGTGCTCGTCATCGACCACATCGAAATGCCCTCGCCGAACTAGAAGTTCACAGTTCGTAGTTCACAGTTCTCAGTCGGCCTTTTTTCCCTGTTCCCTGGTCCCTTAGTCCCTCAGTCCCGCTCGCTCGGTCCCTTGTTCCCTGCCTCTCTCAAGTTGTTCCGCATTTCTCCGATGAATCTGCTGAATACCCAGCGGGCGGCGGCTCAGACTTCCGCCCGGCCGGACGAGTGTGAACCTATGGACGAATTGACGAGGGAGTTTCTGATCGAGAGCCAGGAAGGCCTGGACCGCATGGAACGATGCCTGACCGATCTCGAAGAGCGGCCGCACGACAACTCTCTTTTGGGCGAGATCTTCCGCTCCGTGCACACCATTAAAGGAACCACCGGCTTTCTCGGCTTCAAGCGGCTTGAAAAGCTGGCCCACTCCGGTGAAAACCTGCTCGGCCTGCTCCGCGAAAACAAGCTTGACGCCAGTACCCCAGTGATCACCGCGTTGCTGCAACTGCTCGATGGCCTGCGCGCCATTCTCAAAACCATCGAAGCAAACGGGAATGAGGGCATCGGCGACGATGCCGCATTGATCGAGCGCCTCGATGAACTGCGCACGCCGGCGAAGCACGCGTCCGGAGAAAAACGCCCCACCATAAGCCCCCGGCGACGCCCAGCCGTCGAAAAGAACTCAACCACGCAGGTGCAAACGGAAGCGCCGGTTGTGGCGCCTCAAGAGAACACCTCGCCGGCCGCAGTCCTCGAATCCGCGCCACTCGCTGCGCTGGTCACAGAGGCCCCCACGCCCGCACAGGTCTCCGCTGCTGCGCCCGCGCCGGAAGCAGCCGACACCGCAAAACCGCGAATGACCATCGCCGGCACTGCCGCCGAAAGCACATTGCGCGTCGATGTCGCACTGCTCAATCGCATGATGAATCTTGTAGGCGAGCTGGTGCTCACACGCAATCAGGTTCTGCAGGCAACTGCCGCCGATCCCAACATGACCCTGCTTTCGCGCCGTCTCGACATGGTGACCGCCGATCTGCGCGAGTCCGTGATGAAAGCGCGCATGCAGCCGGTCTCGAACATCTTCTCCAAGATGCCGCGCATCGTTCGCGATCTCTCGCAGTCGCTCGGCCGCCGCGTCAGCCTGCACATGGAGGGCCAGGACACCGAGCTCGACAAGAGCCTGCTCGAAGCCATCAAGGACCCGCTCACGCACGCTGTCCGCAACTCGCTCGATCACGGCATTGAGCCGCCCGAGGTTCGCCAGGCCTCCGGCAAGGATCCCGAAGGTCTGCTCACGCTGCGCGCCGTTCAGGAAGGCAGCCACGTCGTCATCGAAGTCACCGACGACGGCGCCGGCATCGACGTTGCCAAGGTCCGCGAAAAGGCCATCGAGCGCGGCCTCATTACCAGCGAGCGCGCCGCATTGCTCGCCGAACGCGAACTGCTGCAGCTTGTCTTTCTGCCCGGCTTCTCCACCGCAGCCAAGGTCACCAACGTCAGCGGACGCGGCGTGGGCATGGACGTGGTCCGCACCAACGTAGAAAAAATCGGCGGCAAGGTCGAGATCGATTCCCGCGCCGGCAAGGGAACCACGCTGCGCCTGCGCATTCCGCTCACGCTGGCGATTATCCCCGCACTCATTGTGCGCAGCCTCGACCAGAGTTTTGCTCTGCCGCAGGCGGCGCTCTCTGAGCTCGTCCACATCCCGCCCGAGCAGGCCGCCAATGCCATCGAGTGGATCGATAACGCTCCGCTCTACCGGCTGCGCGGCCGCCTGTTGCCGCTGGTCTTTCTTGACGGCCTGCTCATGCCCGGCCGCACATGCAAATTAGCGGCCAACCGCGACAACTTCATCGCCGTGCTCGACGCCGATGGCCGGCGTTTTGGGCTTGTCGTCGATTCTCTCGCCGATCCGGAAGAGATTGTCGTCAAGCCGCTCAGCGGTGTGCTTAAAGACATCGGCCACTTTTCGGGTGCAACCGTTCTCGGCAATGCCGATCTGGCGCTCATCCTCGACCCCGGCTCGATCGCCATGAAGACCGGCGTAACCATGATGAGCGATGAGGACCGAGCCACCGCCGTTGAAGAAAGCAGCGGCGATGAAACCGTGAAGCTGGAATATCTGCTGGTTGAGGTAGCCGGACACCAGGCCGCCGTCCCACTTGCCGACGTGCTGCGCATCGAGCAGCTTCCTCTCTCGCGCATCGAGTACATCGGCTACCGGCCGGTTCTCAACTTTGCCGGACAGTTGCTGCCCATCGAAGACTCCGGCGGAATCCTCTCCGCAGCCGCGGGCGATCCCAACACATCCATCGTCGTGGTGGTTTGCCGTGACGGCAACCGGCACGTAGGCGTCGCCGTTTCGCACGTTCTCGATGTGGCCTCGGGCGAAGGTCTCTTCGAGGCTGGCACCGGCCAGCAGACCGGCGGAGTCACTCTGCTCAAGGAGCGCGTTACCGGCGTGGTGGAACTGCGCGGCGTCCAGCCGCTGCCGCAGATCGAGCAACCCCCTGAAGAAATCATCGAGAGCGCGGAGGCAATGGCATGAACGCTGCAGGAATCAAATCGCATCGCAAGCAAAAAGCCGAGTTCCTCGCCGAGGTTTGCTCGGTGCGTGTGGAAGAAACGATGTTCGGCGTGCCCATCAGCCACATTCTCGAAATTGTCGGTTCCACCCGCCCGCAGCCCGTTCCGCTGGCGCCGGAATACGTCGGCGGACTGGTTCACTACCGCGGTGACGTGCTCACCACGGTAAGCCTCCGCCATTTGCTCGGGCTCCCTCCCAAAGACGGCAAGCAGGACATTCTCGTGCTCGAATGCGCCGGCGGCTGCTTCGGCCTGCTCGTCGATTCAGTGGGCGAAGTGCTCACCGTCTCCGGAGCGGACTACGAGCCGAATCCCTCCATCCTGAACGAACGCCGCAGAGCGCTGCTCGCCGGCGCTTACAAGCTGAAGAGCGGCTTGCTGGTGATGCTCGATCCCAATCGGCTCGACCCCATGCGCCTCAGCGCCAACCAGGCGGCATAGCGTGACGCTCTGCGAGGAGAAACCATGCGCGCATTGATCGTCGACGACTCCCGCTTCGTGAGGGATTTTCTGCGCGGCTTGCTCGAAGAGCGCGGCATCGACTGTGAAGAAGCCGCCGACGGCCGCGCCGGCCTCGACCAGCTCCATACGGGCGTGCCCTTCGACCTGGCATTGCTCGACTGGAACATGCCCAACCTGAACGGCCTTGAGATGTTGAAGCAGATGCGCTCCGAGGGCTACTCCGGCGTGAAAGTCATGATGGTCACCACCGAAGCGGAAAACGACTTCATCCTGCGCGCCCTCGATGCCGGCGCCGACGAATACCTGATGAAACCCTTCGACGATGAGGCGCTCGGCGAAAAACTTGCCATGCTCGGATTCGTGGAGGTCTGACTCATGACTCCCGGCCGCCCAATTCGCATCCTTATCGTGGATGACTCCGCCGTGATGCGCAGCCTGCTGCGCTCCGTCATCGCGACCGATTCCAAACTTGAAGTCGCCGCCACTGCCGCCGACGGCGCATCGGCGCTTTCATCCATCGAGATGCACCTTCCCGACCTCGTTCTGCTCGATGTCGAGATGCCGGTCAAGGACGGCCTCGTCACCCTCCGCCAGTTGCGCCAGCGCGGACACAAGATGCCGGTCATCATGTGCAGTTCGCTCACCCATCGCGGCGCCAAGGTCACCATTGAAGCCCTCGCCTGCGGCGCATCCGATTACGTAGCGAAACCAGCCGGGCAGGCAAACCGCGAAGAGGCGCTCAAGACGCTCGCCCAGGACCTGCTTCCCAAGATTCACGCGCTCGCTGGCCGCACACGCACGCTTTCCACGCAGCTCTTTGGCCCGCGTCCGGTGGTTCCCCTTCCGCCCCCAACACCGGCCTCGCAAGTCATCACATCCAAACCCGCTGTCATCGCCATCGGCGTCTCCACTGGCGGACCCGCCGCGCTCGACCTTCTGCTTCCTGCGTTGCCTTCGTCCTTTCCGCTGCCCGTTCTCATCGTGCAGCATATGCCCGAGGTTTTTACCCGCCTGTTCGCCGAGCGCCTCAACGACCATTGCCCGCTGCATGTGCGCGAAGCTGCCGAGGGCCAGCCGGTCGAGCCCGGCGTCATCGCCATCGCTCGCGGCAACTGGCACATGGAAGTCGTCGCTTCTCTTCGCCACGGCGCGCCGCACACTCTGCACCTCAATCAGGATCCGCCTGAAAATCATTGCCGCCCGGCCGTCGACGTCCTCTTCCGCTCCGTCGCCCGCGTTTACGGCTCAGGCGTCCTCGCCCTGGTCCTCACCGGAATGGGCTCCGATGGCCTCGCCGGTTGCCGCGTCATTCGCGCGCAGGGAGGCGCCGTGCTGGCGCAGGATCAGGCCAGCAGCACCGTCTGGGGCATGCCCGGCGCTGTTGCGCAAGCCGGACTCGCGCATCGCATCCTCCCGCTCAGCGCCATCGCGCAGGAGATCGTCCGTCTCACCGGCACCGCAGCTGCAGCCGCGTCGCCACAAACCGGCAACGCTGCGCGGATGGTGGTCTAGCCATGGCAACCTCTTCGGGTTACAACTACCTTCGCGACCTCGTCTTCTCGCTCTCGCAGAACGTCCTCGATCCCTCGCGCGACTATCTGTTCGACACGCGGCTTTCCAAAGTCCTGCGCAACCAGGGAATGAACTCGATCGACGAATTGGTCGGGCGGCTGCGGACCTGCCGCAACGTCGCGCTCGAGCGCACCATCGCCGAGGCCATGACCATCAACGAAACCAGCTTCTTCCGCGACGTGCGCCCCTTCGACCTGTTGCGCAACGAACTGCTGCCGCCCATCATTGAAGCGCGCCGTCGCACCCGCACGCTTCGCTTCTGGAGCGCCGCCTGTTCCACCGGGCAGGAAGGCTACTCGCTGGCCATGATGCTCCTCGAGCACTTTCCCATGCTCGTCGGCTGGAATCTCTCCATCGAAGGAACCGACCTGAGCGGCGAAGTGGTGGAGCGCGCGCAGGCCGGCCGCTATCATCGCATCGAAATCAACCGCGGCCTTCCCGCGCGTTACGTCGTGCGCTACTTCGACCACGTTGGCGAGGATTGGACTGTCAAGCCCGAGGTCCGCAAGCTCTGCAACTTCCGCCAGGCCAATCTCTGCGCTCCATCCTTGCCCTTCAGCCGGCTAACCGACCAATTCGATGTCATCTTCCTGCGCAACGTCATGCTCTACTTCTCCATGGATACGCGACGCACGCTGCTGGCCGGCATTCACCGGCTTCTCGCAAACGATGGGATTCTCTTCCTCGGCTCCAGCGAACAACCTGCCGATCCGTCGCTCTGGACCGCGCAACTCGCCGGCGGAACGAGCTTTTATCGGCCAAGATTGGCGAGTTAACCTGCCGCTGAGCTCCAAGCTCCCGTAGGGTGCGCAAGAAAATAGCCCAGGATCGGGGTCCCCACGGACAGGTCCAAGTCCGCGGTGTGGAGGGTGGAGCGAGCCGCGGCGAAGCCGCGCGCAAATAAGAACCATTGAAAACCAAAAGCTATAGCGCTATCGTGTGAAAATACCTTTAATCGAAAGCTCAACCCTATGCCAAAGAAGACTGGGCTAGTCTCCCAACACCTTGAGCACATCAATGTGCTCGCCCTCGAAAAGTATCAAGGCATCATCCGCGCATACGTTCGCAAGCGAGAAGGCATTTACGCGCTCTATCGAAAGGGGAGGCTTTATTACGTTGGACTAGCTCGCGACCTCAAGTGGAGATTGGGAGCCCACTTAAAAGACAGGCACAGGGAGAAATGGGACTCCTTCAGTGTTTACCTAACAGTCGACGGTCGACACCTGAAAGAGCTTGAATCGCTCATGTTGCGCGTAATCTCTCCTAAGCCCAAGGGGAATAAGCAATCAGGAAAATTCGCAATGTCCGAGAACCTTAAACGCAAGTTTAAGAGAGATATCGAACACTCTCAGAAATCGGAACTTGGCAATCTACTCGGAATCGTTTCAAGACTACCCAAGCCAAGTTCCGACGAACCAGAGAGCCTGCTGGCAGAGTTTGTAAAGCGCAACGGAAAGAGCCTCCGACTCCAAACTATTTACAAAGGGAAGAAATACCGAGCATTTGTGCGGGAGGACGGAACCGTCAGGTACAAGAACCGCAAGTACGCATCTCCATCCGCAGCCGGGCAAGCAGTGAACCACAGAGCATGTAACGGATGGGCGTTCTGGCGCTACCAGCGTGCGCCCGGACAGTGGGTGAAATTGTCCACCTTGCGTGGTAATTGAATTGCCACACCAAGAACTCGCCGAAGGGTGCGGAACCGCCCACCCCTCCTTCGAAAAATTAAGCGGGAGCGAAGCCGCCCCCGCCACGTTGCCTCCGCTGTGCTACCCTCATCGCAAACGTGAGCACCGAAAAAAACAAGCTCTACTACGGCGACAACTACGAGGTTCTCCAGCGTTACGTCAAAGACGAATCTGTCGATCTCGTCTACCTCGACCCGCCCTTTAACTCCCGCCAAGACTATAACGTTCTCTTCGCCGAAAAAGACGGCTCGCAGTCCAGCTCCCAGATTCACGCCTTCGAGGACACCTGGGAGTGGAACCTCGACGCCCAGCGCTCCTACGAGCTCATCGTCGAGCAGGGCGGACGCGTCGCCGACGCCCTCCGCGCCTTCAAAACCTTCCTCTTCAACTCCGACATGATGGCCTACCTCGCCATGATGGCCCCGCGCCTCGTCGAACTCCGCCGCGTCCTCAAAGAAACCGGCTCCATCTACCTCCACTGCGACCCCACCGCCAGCCATTACCTGAAAATTCTGATGGATGCGGTGTTCGGACCGCAGATGTTCAAGAACGAAATCATTTGGAAAAGAACAAGCTCACACTCGGCGGCGGTTCGCTGGGGAGATATACACGACACCCTGCTCTTTTACAGCAAAGGCACCTCCTGGACATGGAATGAAGTGCTGATTGCGCACACGGAGGAATATTCAGCCAGGTACAAAAACATCGATAAATCGGGTCGCGCGTGGGCAGACGATAATCTCACCGCACCCGGCATTCGACACGGCGACTCCGGATCGGTATGGCGGGGATTCGACGTAACGGCTAAGGCATCGCACTGGAAGGTAAACAGCAAGACCATAGAAGAATTGGTCGGCAAAGAAGCAGCGAAGCAAATGAACACAACGCAAAAGCTTGACCTGCTCGACGCTGAAGGCTGTATTCATTGGCCGCGCGGCGGGAAAGGGTTTCCGCGATTCAAGAGATTCCTAAGCGAAGGGAGCCATATCCAAGACGTTGTTACTGACATTCCGCCAATCAACTCGCAAGCCCAAGAGCGCCTCGGCTACCCCACCCAAAAGCCCGAAGCCCTCCTCGAACGCATCATCAAGGCCAGCTCGAACGAAAGCGACCTCGTTCTCGATCCCTTCTGCGGCTGCGGAACAACCGTCCAGGTCGCGCAGCGCCTCAACCGCCGCTGGATCGGCATCGACATCACCCACCTCGCCATCGGCCTCATCAAGAAACGCCTCTCCGATGCCTTCGGCCCCGAAATCAAGAACACTTACGACGTAATCGGCGAGCCTACCGATTACGCCGGCGCCGCGCAGTTAGCCGAAGAGGACAAATACCAGTTTCAGTGGTGGGCGCTCGGCCAGGTGGGCGCGCGGCCCACCGACCAGAAGAAGGGGGCGGATCGCGGCATCGATGGCCGCCTCTACTTCCATGACGACGAAACCGGCAAATCCAAACAGATCATCTTTTCTGTGAAGGCAGGTAACGTCACCGTCTCACAGGTGCGCGATCTGCGCGGCGTCCTCGAACGCGAAAAAGCCGAGATCGGCGTCTTTTTGACCTTTGACGAGCCCACTCGCCCCATGAAGCACGAAGCCGCCGAGGCTGGCCTCTATCGCTCTGGACCGCTCGACGGCGCAACTTATCCGCGCCTCCAAATCCTAACCATCCAGCAGATCCTTGACGGCAAGCAGCCGGACTACCCGCACCACAGGGCCGACGCCACCTTCAAGAAAGCTCCGCGCAGTCGCCCAGCTCCCGCCGAAAACCTCACCCTGCCCCTGCTTCCCCCGGAGTAACCGCGGCGCTGTCAAGCCCCCACACCCTCCAAATCCCCCGCATCTCCCTCATTCCACACGAAATATAAATTTCGCGAACAGTGCGTATTATTTCTCCGATTTCCCTACACTTGTCTCAGGATCAAAACCATAAGCGGAAACATGGGAACGGCCGGGACAAACCGCACGTCCGCAGCTAACAGCTAAAAGCTAATAGCTACTGCCTACTGTTTGCTGTCTGCTGTCTGCTCCCAGCCGTTCCGCTCCCGCATTTCGGGAGGAATGCACCAGATGATGGGACAAATTTGCACCCCAAGCGGTGCAAAATGCCCCCAAAGCCGATCTTTTTGACGACTTTAAGCTCGCATCAATAGAATCAGGACTTTACAAGAAAACATGGTTTTTTGAGGGGGGGAGTTATCAACCAGTAAACAACACCGATGACAACTGCTCGGGCCTTACCCGTCGTCCTTCGGACTGTGCCCTCGTCCCGGTCCCTAGTCCCTAGCCCCTACGTCCCTAGTCCCTAGTCCCTTTGTCCCTTGTCCCTCGCCCCGCAGCGCCTAGTTCCACCTTGGCTCAGAGGTCGCGCGCAGAAGCTAATAGCTTGTAGCTACCGGTTCGGGGCGCTCCGTGCTGTCGCTTGTGCCGCCCATCAGCTTTTCCACTTCGGCCTGCAGGCGCGCTGTGATCTCGGCCTCGCTGGTTTCGGGCGCGAAGTGAATCGGTTCGCCGACGCGCACCTCGACCGTGCCCGAGTGGAACCACTTGCGCTTGCGCAGCTTCAGCTCTCCCAGGCCGAGCAGCGCCATGGGCAGCACCGGGACGCTGCTCTGCTTGACCAGCAGCCCGATGCCGGGGCGGAAGCGCGCCATGGTTCCATCACGAGAGAGCGTGCCCTCGGGAAAGATCATCACGCTGTAACCGCGATCGAGAGCCTTGCCGGCGTGCATGAAGCTCGACTGAAAATCGCGCCGGTTGGCCAGCGGAAACACGTTGTAGAGAGCGGTGACGAGAAACCATGCCGGCGGGCCGAAGGGATAAAAACGCTTGTCACCCGGGCGCCACGGATTGCGCCAATGGAGGAAGTCGTCGAGCATGTCGCCCGACATGGCGATGGCCATGTGACGGCGCAAGAATCCCGGCAGGGCCAACTGCATGAACGCCGCGTCGTAGCTGCTGACGTGGTTGGCGATGATGATCATCGGCTCGCGCGGCAGCGGTTTGGGCGGTGGAACGTTGCGCGGATTGGAGAGTATCCACATGAACGGCCGCGCCAGGCACTCGATGTAGAACGATCGAATCCACTGGACGGGCGGCCACCACGGCCATGTGGGATAGATGGAGCGGCGGCGAGGCGGCGGCGCCAGCGCTGCGGTCGGCGCCTGCGATGCGGCAGCCCTTTGGTTTGCGGCAGATGTTCCCGGTGCAGCGGCCGAAATCTGCGCAGGCTCGACGGCGGCAAGCTGCGCAGGCAGTGCGTCGCTGCGCCCCTGATCCCTGTTCCCTGATCCCTGTTCCCTTGTTCCCTCGTTCCCTGTTCCCTGTTCCCTGTCCTCTTCCGATTCGCCGAGGTCGCCGGCGACGAGCTTGCGCAGTTCGCCGAGCGTCTGCACTTCTTCAAGCAGGCCGTTGCTCTCGACGGTCCCCAGGCGATCTTCAATCGCGGCGGCAAGTTGCACGCGCCCCAGGCTGTCGAGATGAAAATCTTCAGTGAGGCGCAGCTCGTCGCCGGCGCCGTGCGGCATTTCGCCCGCGATCTGCGCGACGAGCGCGAGCAGCCAGTCGGAGGACGGCCCGTGCGAGCCGTTGCCGTGATGCGCAGCTCCGTTGCCGCCGTGTGCCGCACCATTGCCGGTTGCGCCCGCGGCGGCTTGCGTGCGCGCCAGCCAGGCCGCCACCGGTTTGCGCTTCACCTTGCCTGTGGAGGTGCGCGGCAAATCGGGCTCAGGCCACAGAACCCAGCGGCGAATTCGCTGGAAGTCAGGGAGCTTTGCGTTGGCGCGCTCGATGACGGCTTCAGCCTGATTCCCCGATCCGCGAAGAGCAAGCACGGCGCACGGTTCGGGTCCCAGCTCCGTCTGCATGGGAACAACAGCGCAGCCCGCAACTTCAGGCTGCGTCTCGATAACTGCCTCGATGTCTTCGGGGTGCAGATTCAATCCGTTTGCGGTGACGATCACTTCGCTCTTGCGGCCGAGGAAGCGCAAATCGCCCGCCTCATCGCGCTCGGCAATGTCTCCGGTGGCCAGCCACTCCTCACCGCGCGGCTTGAGAGCGCCGTCCTGCCAGGTAGCGCCGGAGATCATTGCGCCGCGCACCAGCACCTCGCCATCGGGGCCGAGCTTGACCTCGCGCCCCGGGAGCGGCTTGCCGATGGTGCCGCTGGCCACGTGGAAGGGATGATTGAGTGTGATGAGCGCGCTGGTTTCGGTCATGCCGTAGCCCTGGATGAGCACGAAGCCGAGCGCGTTCCAGAACTGCTCGAGCGCTGCCGGCAGCGCGCCGCCGCCGGAGACGAATGCCCAGAACTTGAAGCCGAACTCGCGATGCACTTTGCGAAAGCGCCACCAGCGCAGCAGGCCGCCAAGCAGTTTTGGCGGGGGCCCGACAGCACGCTCGGCAAGCCCCTCATGGTTGAATTCAAGATGCGTCTTAAGCAGGGCCAGAACACGCGGGACGGCGGCAAGCACAGAGATGCGCTCGGTCTTGATGAGCTCGATGAGACGCGGGGCAGCGAGCCGGCTCTCGAAATGCAATTCTGCGCGGAGGATGGGAGGAACCCAGAGACCCATGGTCTGGCCGAAGACGTGGCTCAACGGCAGCGTGTGCAGAATGCGCAACGGATGTACCAGCCGCTCGTATGGCAGGTAAGGCTTGGCGCCGTCTTCGATGGGCCCCACGCTGGCCAGCACGTTGCCGTGCGTGAGCACAATGCCTTTGGGGTCGCCGGTGGTGCCGGAGGTAAACAGGATCTGCAGCGGGGTGTCGTTGGCGAGTGTAGCGATGGCGCCCACCTCGTTTGTGGGCAACTCGCTGAGCCAGTCTTCAAAGGCGAGAGTGGGGAAGGTTGGGCCGGTGACCGTTGCGGTGAGCTTGGCCAGCAGTTGAGCGTCGCCGACAGCCAGCCTGGGATTCACATCGGCGGCCACGCGTACGGCAAAATCGGGGGTGCCGTTCATGTCGAGGGGAACGGCAAGGACCCCGCGGAGCATGCAACCGTAAAAAGCGGAGATCCACTCCGCGCTATTCTCGCCCCAGATGAGGACGCGGTCGCCGGGGCCTATCTCGCGCAAGGCAAGAAGCGCAGCAAACCTGCCTGCGAGCCGGGCCAGCTCGCCGTAAGTTGTCACACGGCGGCGGTTGCCCTGGTAACGCACCACTGCAACTTCGCGGTTGAACAGGCGAAAATCGTCGATGAGCGTAGCCAGGTGATCGCGCATGCTATCTCCGGCCCCAGCGATTTCGACTCCGCTTTCCGCATGATGAATGCGGCTGAGTGGCCTTTTTCCCGAGAAAAAACCACCCTGCCCGATGAGAGCGGGACCTGCGGCTGAAGCAAAATCGCTTGAAGTTCATGCTACCAGTAGAGATGCTCGCCGACTGTGGAGCGATCTAGAAGAGATGCCCGCACAGTCGAGGTGGTTGGAGCCGGGTTGGCGTTCGCGGCTTTAAGTGATTTGAATCACATCCACTCGCCCATCGGGACGTAAACTGGAAAAGTCAGGATTCCCCATGAAAAAACTCGCCATCGGTGTTTATGTCCTGCTAACCATCGCGCTGATGGTCTGGGGCTATTACCAGGCCATTTATGTCGCTCCGAACGACGCGATGCAGGGCGAAATCTTCAGGATTATCTATTACCACGTGCCCTCGTGGGCGACAGCATTCGTTGCGCTTTCCGTTTCACTGGCGGGTTCGATCGGGTATCTGGCCTACCGGCGAAATCGACCGGTCCGTGCGCAGATGGCTGACGCGTGGGCGGTGGCGGGCGCTGAGGTTGGGGTGGTCTTCCTGACCGTGGGCCTGACCACGGGACCTCTGTGGGGCCGGCGCGCCTGGGGCATCTGGTGGACCTGGGATGCGCGGCTGACAACGTCGCTTGTCCTCTGGCTGATTTACGTCAGTTATCTGCTCTTACGGCGCTTTGCCGCAGGGTCGCAAATGCAGACTCTGGCCGCCGTGCTGAATATCTTTGGGGCTCTCGACACCCCAATTGTCTACATGTCGAACCGCTGGTGGCGGACGCAACACCCGGCGCCTGTCTTCGGCGGAGCGCCGGGATCGGGCATGGATCCGTCGATGGTGCGGCCATTTCTGTGGAACATGCTGGCCTGGTTTTGCTGGGGCGTGATGATCCTTGTCATTCGCTACCACGTTGAACGACAGCACCAGAAGATTGCCGAACGGGAAGCGGAAGCCGCGCTAATGGCTTAGCAGCCACGATTCCACACCAGAGCCAGGAGAAAAGAAAAATGGATCAAGCAGCGATTCTCGATCACCAATTCAGGGTAGCCGCCTACGTAGTCACGTGGGTGATTCAGCTCGGTTATTTGGGCTGGCTGGGTCTAAAATGGCGGGCGCAAAAGCGCGCCGAAAAACAATCATAGTGACCGCGCCTCGCCTTCATTAACCTTTTCAATGGAATACACTTAAGCCTCGCATGATGGGCGCAATGCTGCGACCCCTTCCCGGTGGTAACCTCTGCTCGAAACCAATGACGTATCAGGGGCTAACACCACTGTTCGCAGGGCAGTGTTTTCGTGCTATTTCTACCTTTGGTTCCCAGGGTTGATGATTCACGCAGTAGAGACGTTCGACAGCAATTCTCCTGATTCATCATCGCGCCTGGCCGATAACTAGAGAGCCAGTGACAGAAAAACAACCGGGCGCCCAGGAAGAACCTGGAAGCAGCAACGGGAGAAAAACTTTGCACGACCTATTCATTGCCTTGGCATTTATTGGAATGGTCATAGCCCCAGCTATCGTTGCCAGTAACTCTCGCGTTGAAGTTGGGGACGACGAAGAAAAATAAAGCGTCCCCCTCCCGCCGAACTCCTTTTCCTGGATCTGCAGTTGTTCCCCTCCGCCCGATCTCAATTGTTAAACCTCGCCCTGACACTCCACGCCGTTCACATAGGCTATTTCAGCCGGCTCTGAAGTCGTGCGTTTTCAACACCGACTCAAACCGGCCCCGAGCCACAAATTGCCCTTCGCCCTTGCAGCCTTTAAACTGAGGGATCGAGGGTACTCCATGTTAGTCGTCATGAAAGCGCAGGCCACGCCGGAAGAGATCCAGGCGGTCTGCGATCATATTGTGCAACTTGGCTTTCGTCCGCATCCTCTGCCGGGGGCGCAACGCACGGCAATCGGAATTACCGGCAACCAGGGCGAAGTGGACCGCGGCAATCTCGAGTCGCTGTCGGGTGTTGCCGAAGTGATCCGCGTTTCCAAGGCCTATAAACTCGCCAGCCGCGACGTGAAAGAAGAAGACACAGTCGTTCGCTTCGCCAACGGCGCTGCGATTGGCGGACGCGGCCTGGCCATTGTCGCTGGACCGTGCTCGATTGAAAGCCGCGATCAGGCCTTTGCCATCGCAACTGAAATCGCCGCGTCGGGCGCGCAGTTTTTCCGCGGCGGCGCGTATAAGCCGCGCACTTCTCCGTATGCATTTCAGGGCCTCGGTCTCGAAGCCTTGAAAATCATGTCCGAAATCAGGGAAAAATTCGGGCTCATGATTGTGACCGAAGCGCTCGACTCCGAGACTCTCGACCTGGTGGCAGAATGGGCCGATGTGATCCAGATCGGCGCGCGCAACATGCAGAACTTCTCGCTGCTGAAGAAGGCGGGCCGGCTGCGCAAGCCGGTGCTGCTCAAGCGCGGCCTGAGCGCGACGATGGAAGAATTCCTGATGGCCGCTGAGTACGTGATGAGCGAGGGCAACTACGAAGTGATCCTGTGCGAACGCGGCGTGCGCACCTTCGCCGACCACGCGCGGAACACCCTCGACCTGAGCATCGTGCCGGCACTGCAGCACGTCAGCCATCTGCCGATCCTTGTCGATCCGAGCCACGGCACCGGCAGGCGCGACAGCGTGCTGCCCATGGCGCGGGCTGCGGTTGCTGCCGGAGCCGACGGCGTCATGGTCGAAGTGCACGATCATCCTGAGAAGGCGCTGTCAGATGGACCGCAGTCCGTGTATCCCGCGCAGTTCACCACGATGATGCGCGAGCTGGAGCAGATTGCTCCGATCGTGGGCCGCAGCCTGCCGCGCGGAGTAGCAGCGGACACCAGACGGTGAGAAGACAGTGATCAATGATCGGTGGTCAGCGATCAGAAGGGGTCGATCAGCGATACGGATCGCGACCTGCCTGATTGCTGGTCTGTTTGCTATCGCGATCATCGGTTGCCGGTCGCCCGATTTTCCGAAGTATCCGCCGAACTACCGCGAATATGTTTACGTGACCAATGGCGGCAGCGACACGGTGACGGTGATCGATGTCGTGAATGTTCGCGTGGATCGCGAACTGCGAGTGGGAAATAATCCGGTCGCGGTTGCGGCGAGTCCGACACGTAATGAAATCTACGTGGTGAATGAAGGCGCGACGGGCCCAAATGGGCCGATTGCGGCGGGCTCAATCTCGGTGATCGATGCCGAGCACAACGCGGTGGTGGCCACAATTCCGCTGCACAGGCAGCCGGTATCGATTGATCTCGATGCAAAGGGCGATCTCGCCTACATTGCGAATTCGGGATCGAACTCGGTCTCCGTTGTCGACTTGAAAGCTCGCCGCGAAGTGGCGCAAATCGGCGCCGGCGAAGAGCCGGTTGCGGCGCGCATCTCTCCGGATGGCAAGACGCTGGCGGTGGCAAACAGGCGCGGCAATTCGCTGACGTTGATCGACCCCCGGAGCGGCAAAGTGCGCGCGGTCATCGGAGGCTGTCCCGGTGCGGCCGGCGCGGTGATACTTCCCGATTCGTCGAAGGTCTTTGTACCCTGTTCGGCCGGCCACCAGGTGATGGTCGTCGCCCTGGCGAATCCTGATGCGCATCCGGCGCAACCCGACCAATTGGAAGCGCTCATGGACGTGGGCCGCGCGCCTGTCGACCTGGCGCTGAAACCGGATGGCGGCGAAGTATTTGCGTCGAACTCGCTTTCCGATTCGGTTTCAGAGATCTACAACACGACGGACGAGGTAGGCGACACCTACATGATCGGCGCCGATCCCGTGCGCGGGCTCGTGTCGCGCGACAACTCATTGCTGTATGTGGCCAACCTGCGCTCGCAGGAAGTGACTGTGTACTCGATCGACGACGGCAAGCGGCTAAGTTCGATTCATGTGGGCGATGGACCGGCAGCACTCGCGTTTTCTGCGGCAGGACACCTCCTGTTTGTTCCCGACATCCGTTCCGGCGATGTGGCCGTGGTGCGCACTGCAACCGAACCGTTGCCCAATTCCCCGCAGAATTACGGCGAGCGCTTTGCGTTTACGCTGCTGCCGGCCGGCCGCAATCCGAACGCACTTGTGGACAAGGCATTCACGGTGCAGTGAAGAAGGCAAGGGAGCGAGTGAGGGCAGGTCTGGGTGGTCATGAATCTCGAATCATTTTTTCATGCGCTGACGTTGGTTTGGGTCGTGGGGGAAATCCTGATCGCTCTCATCACGACAACGCGCCCGGGTCGCGGCAAGTTGCAAGATCGCGGAACGCAGATCATTCTGTGGATTGTCATTATCGCATCGCTCAGGATCGACGAGTGGATGCACAAGTTCTTCCCAGTGAACATGCCGGGGAGTTATAGCTGGCTGAGGCCGGCGGCCCTCGGGATGTTTATTCTCGGTTTGGGAGTTCGTGCCGTAGCTGTCGTTACGCTGGGCAAGGCCTTCAGTGCGAATGTAGCAATGCGCGATGGGCAGAGACTGCAGCGAAGCGGACTCTACGCCCTGGTCCGTCATCCTTCCTATCTCGGCCTGGAGCTGATTCTCCTGGCTCTTGCCCTTCACGCACGCACCTGGGAATGTTTCGCCGTTGTTCTCGTTCCGCCGACACTGGCTGTGTTGTATCGCATCCATGTTGAAGAGATCGCGCTCCGCCGGGCTTTTGGAGCCGACTACGAAGACTATCGCCGGAGCACAAAGCGGCTGATTCCGGGCGTCTATTGAGCATTCATGCAATGAATGCGCTTTTGAGAACGCACAAATTTGCACATCTCAGGATCGAGACCCTTCGGCCGCGCTGAGGGCAGGGTGTTGGGCATCGCGCGGATCATTGCTTGGCTGTCACACCGGCGCCTGCGTCGGGTTGAGCGGGTGTCGTCTGCGGCCCCAGCAGGACGCCGTCATCGAGCGATGCTGCGACGAGGTGGTCGCCGGCCGAGCGGATCAGGTCGATCTGGTAGCCGGTATGCCACCAATCCCATTTCATTGTTTTCGGATCGATGGCGTAGACGATGTCACTGGAGCGCGAGCTGACCAGCAGTTTGCGCAGGCTCGGGTCGTAGCTGAGATCGTCGACGTCGCGCAGCGGCAGCCGCTGGATCCACTTCCAGGTCTTGCCCAGATCGCCCGTGTAGTAGACGCCCTCGCGCGCGCCCAGCCACAGCGTGCCATCCGGCGAAAATGCGACGCGGTGAATGTGGGTGAGCATTGTGGGCACACCCATGGGCCACCATGTCTGGCCGGAGTCCTTGGAGATGACGACGCTGTCGTTGCGGGCTGCGACAAAATTCTCGCCTTGCACGGTCACGGAGAGATAATCGCCAACGCCCATCACCGGACCGCCCTGCCAGCTTGCACCCTTATCGCGGCTGGTGACCAGCCCATATCCGGTTGCGGCCACCCATACATCGCCTGAGACATCGAGCGCGTTCACCGGGCTCTCAAGCTCGATGACTGGAGCGTTGACCTGCTTCTCGGTGTTGACCTTCGTGCCAAGAATGGTTTGCGTGGACACCTTCATCAGGGTGTTGGCGACGGTGTTGCGCGGCTGCCACGTGAGCAGATCGTGGAACGCCGATGCCGCGGGATCGCTAGCCGGTGCTGAACCGCCTGAAACCGGCGGGGGATCGCTTGCGCTGGCAGGATCCAGAACGAAAATTCCATGCCCGGTTCCCGCCACGATCGTGCCGTCTTTGCTTTGCGCGAGCGAGAACACGTCGCGGCCGTCCAGCCCGGAACCAAGCTGCTCCCAGTGCGCGCCTGCATCGTTCGAGCGAAAGACGCCGCCGTAGGACTTGTCGTTGACGACGCCTGCGTACAAGCGACGAGGATCGTTGCGGTCGACAAGCAGGGCAGCTACCTTGCGTTCGCTGATGCCGGGATTCGATCCGGTGAACGTGACGCCTGCATCTTTGCTGGCCAGCACGCCGCTGCGGTCGGTGGCCAGGAGTACGTGGTTCGAGTCAGTGGGATCGACGAATACGTCGTTCACAACGACGATGGGGTCGGTCATCCGCTCGAAGGTCCGGCCGGCGTTCGCGGTCTTGTAAAGCCCTTCGGTGGTTCCTGCGTAAACCACTTCGCGATTCTCAGGATCCTGCATCAGGCTGCGCGTCCGGCGCGCCTCGGATGGAATGCCCTGGATCTTATGGAAGAGGAGACCGCCGTTTACGCTCTTGTAGATGCCGCTGCATGCGCTCAGGTAAACGATCTTGGTGTGCGCCGGATCGATGATGATGGAAAAGACGTCGGAGTCCACGATCACACCCTGCTTGATGTTGTGCCAGGACTTGCCGCCGTCGTTGGTTTTCCAGGGAAGATGCCAGGTGCCGGCATACACAACGTCGGCATTCAGCGGATCGATGGCGAGAGACTCAATCTCGTGAATTTCGCGGCTGCCGGGCGGACTGATCTCGGTCCACGTCGCACCGGAGTCTTGGGAACGAAAGACGCCCTCAAGCGTACCGGCAATCAGGATGCGCGGATTCGAGCGTGCCTGCGCGAGTGAATGAACAGCCTTGCCCTTGAATGCGCCCGGCTCCATCCATGTATGCCCGCCATCGTGACTGATCCAAAGCCCGCCGTTGTTACTGTCTTTCCACGCTCCCACATAGAGCGTGGAAGGATGCGCCGAATCCACGACCACGCTGTCGAGAACGAAACCATCGGTGGGATCGAGCTTGGCCAGACGATGCCATGACGCGCCTGAGTCGAGTGACTCGTAAAGCCAGCTGTTGGTGGTGCCCAGATAAAGATGATTGGGATGGCCGGGGACCGCTGCGAACGCCCGCGCGTCGCCGCCGTCAGGACCTACGACGCGCCAGGAATCCTGAGCTGGAAGGTGAAATGCCGAGAGCAATGCCAGGACAAGGCAAAAGATCCACGCCGGGCTCGGCATCCAGCGGGATTCAGCGACACGCAGCATCGAAGGACTCACTTTAAACGGGGAATACCTTTGCATCTCCTTCAAGGATAGACAAAACCAACACAAAAAACGATGAGGCTAACTGGACACTTTAGCCAGTCAGCCTCAAGTCAGTACAGAAGATGCGCTGATTGTGGAGTTCCGCGGGTCAGAAAATATCATTCCAAACCCGCGGAACAGTTCAGTGCGCTTATTGCGACGCCTTGGCCGAGTGGTGATGCTTTTCGGCTAGCGGCTTGCGCTCCTGCGGCTTCACTGCTGTCTCGTCCACGGGAGTCGTCCCGGTGACGTCTGTGGTGAAGGTTGCACCGGAAGGCACAAGGTAGTTCTCTACCGTCTGCCCATCGGTTGAGCCAGTGGCCACGCTGATGCGCGAAGCGTCGATGCCCTGCTCCGTGACCAGGTAGTCCTTGGTGTTCACGGCACGCTGCGCCGCATACTGGTCGACCTTGGCGTGCTTGTGCTTGGCATGGTATGCCTCTTGCTTGGCTGTCTTCGCCTGCTCAGCGGAATCCGCTTCGCCTACGACCACTGCCTTGGCATCGGGCTGCTGCTTCAGGTCAAGTGCCACCTGATCGAGGCAGGCCTTGGCTTCGTTATCCACACGCATCGGACGCCTCGAGTCGTTCGAGAAGCTGATGGTGCAGAGCGCCTGCGTCTTGGGAGCCGGCGGCACGTACGGAGCGCTGATGGTCACGTTGGTTGAAGCGCTTGCCGAGTGGCCCTTGTCGTCGGAGACGTTGCAGGTAATGCCGACAGCGCCCGTTGGAGCGCCGGCGGACGAATACTCTGCCGTTGTGCCGCTGCCGGAGACTGTACCGGCTGTCGCAGAGTAGCTGTAGGTGAGCGGACGATTCTGCGGGCTGACACCCACCGAGGTGACGGTTGCAGTATCACCCGGCTTGATGGTGCTGGGGCTCGCCGAGCAGCTGATTGTCGGCGGCTCGAAGTCCTTCACGGTGAACGTTGCCGTTCCGGTGGCCGATTCCCACGGCTTCAGGCCTTCCTTGCCGGGTTTGCCTTCCTTCACGCCGCATTGCACGGTGTACTGGCCGGGCGCCAGGGCTGCCGTTGCCACAGTGGCAGTGGTACCGTTGCCGGTAACGCCCGATCCGGACCAGGTGTAAATGACATGATCCTTGGGATCGAGTGCGCCGGCAGTCGCAGTCACGGTCACAGGCTCACCCGGGAATACCGATTGCGGACTCGCTGAGCAGGCCAGAGTGACCGGCGGAGGCGGAGCGATGGAACCGAGGTGAATCACAATGCCGGTGCTCAACCGCGCGGCGTTGATGTTGGCGCGGCCTCCTGGCGGGTTCACCTGCGGGCCGAAGTCGGCATGCATGTATTCGTAATCGGCCTGGAACAGACGGAGCGCGAACCGATGATTCATCCAGGGCAGGTCATAATCCATGCCGCCGCCGATTGTAAGATCGGGTCCGAGCTTGTTCGCGTTAAAGAAGGGTCCGTTGACCACGGCTCCGCCGACCAGCCCATGGACAAACGGCGTGAAGTGGTCCTGCGGGAAGCGGAAGATGATGCCGCCAGCGAATGTCTGGAAGCCGTCATCGTTGCCGTGAGTTCCGATGTTATTCGGATAGGTGTTGCCACTGCCCCACTCGTGCTCGGCGTATTCCCCTTGCACGCCCACGAACTTGTTGAAGTAGTAGGCGACGCTGAAATCGCCGCCAACATTCACTGCGTCGTAGGAATACGGTGTTGTGGTTCCGCCCGTCTGAGGCACCTGCACGGTCCCCTTCGGCGCCAAATAGCTATAGCCTGCAAAGATATCCCAACGGGACGGCTGGCCATTGGGGCCCTGGGCCAGAACTCCCGCGGGCACCAGCGCAACCATCACAGCAAGAAGCACCAGGCAAATCCATTTCAAATCTTTCGCGTACATCAGCTACACCTCCGTAGGTCGGCTAAGGAAAATCCTGAATTCAATGAGTGAAAGACAGCGTTGTCTACAACTTCCCAGTATAGAGGGGTAATTTGCCCAATTAAAAGGAAAAGGAACACAATTCACCCCAAATCAAGTTGTGCAAATCCCCAAAATGAGCGTTCGCCGGACAAATCCCCTGCCCGGGCTACTGCTTTCATTACAACAGTTTATGGTCGGAATCCCGGCAGAAGAATACGCCCTGAACTCATCATCCGTAAAGCAAATCTTTAAGGAGTTCCAAAACGCCGGCCCCGCGCTTCTGACGGACATCGGCGCTCGCAGCTACCCGAAACTCACTTCCAAAGTTGATTGAACCGCAAACCGCTCACGCAATTGAGATGCCGGGCAGAATGCGCAGTTGCGTTGTATCTACTTTTTGTAGAAGCGTGCTTTGCGAGATTAGTTGCTCGAAGCGCGAAGCTCGCGGCAAGATGACTTGGCTGCAATGTAGATAAAAATGAATGCCGAGAGATTCGTGAAACTTACTGAAGCGAATTTGTCTCTGCGGCAGCACTTCGCTCAGCCGACGTTGAGTGTCTTCAACAGGCTGCGCGGCTCACGAAGAATCTTTTCTTGCAATAGAGAGATTGCATAGATCAGTTGCTCTGGGCGGGGCGGGCAGCCAGGAACGTACACATCGACAGGTACAACCTGATTGACTCCCTGCAAGAGCGCATAGTTGTTGAAGACGCCGCCAGAAGTGGCGCACGCACCCATTGAAATGACCCACTTGGGCTCGGGCATCTGGTCGTAGAGCCGGCGCAGCACCGGAGCCATTTTTTGCGCAACCCGGCCGGCCACGATCATCAGGTCAGACTGGCGCGGCGAAGGACGGAAGACCTCCGCTCCGAAGCGCGCGATATCGAAGCGCGCAGCACCCATCGACATCATTTCAATTGCACAGCAAGCGAGCCCGAAAGTCATGGGCCACACCGAATTCTTGCGGATCCAGTTCACCGCAAAATCCATTGAAGTGAGCAGGACGCCCTCCGGCTGCTCGTAGCCGTAGTTCACCTCGGTCACTTTCGTGCGGTTCTTCGCGCTGCTCTCCAGGTTTCCGAAGAGATAGTGATCGCGTTCGGCAACAGGCGTCATAGGTCCAGTATAAGCCACCAGGAATTTTCGGGTCACACGCCGCAGGCGTCAGAGCCAGCTACAAAAACAGTCTCGTGAAAGGGCACAACTTTAGTCATGCCGTGAATGCCACCAAACAAAGGGGCTTTCGCCCCTGGGGGAAAAAGACTTCATCTGCTCAATCCATTTGCGCGGCAGGCCGCAGTTGCGTTCCGCCCCCGGTCTTTATGAAAATGATACGAAAGCACAAACCAGGCTTCTATATGATTCTTGCGGCGGCCTCGCGTTGCATTATTCGGCGTCCTGTGCGGCGAGTCGCGCCGGGTGCGATGAACCCGGTTGTTGGAAATTCAGAATTTCTCTGTGCGCATCTGGCACGAACGAACGATTCGGAGTGAAGTTTTCATGTCCCGTCGGTTAAGCAAGATCCTTCTTCTCTCTGTCCTTTTCGGTACTCCTCTTTTTGCCCTGGCACAATCAACTTCCGCAGCAGCATCGCCCCAGGCGCCGGCAACTCAGGCACAGATTTCCGCGCTGCAGCAGGCAGTGCAGAAGGCGCAGTCAGCCGGCGACAACGCCTGGATGCTGACATCTGCCGCGCTGGTTCTGCTGATGACCGGGCCGGGACTCGCGCTCTTCTATGGCGGGCTGGTGCGCCGAAAAAACATTCTCGGCACCATGATGCAGAGCTTCGCCATGATGGGGCTGGTGACGATCATCTGGGCGATCGTCGGCTACAGTCTTGCATTTGGGCATGGAAATGTCTTCATCGGCGGCTTTGAGCACATCTTCCTGCGCGGAGTCTCGCTCAATCCGAATCCCGACTATGCGGCGACGATTCCCGAACAGACATACATGATCTACCAGCTGATGTTCGCCATCATCACGCCGGCGCTGATCACGGGCGCCTTTGCCGAACGCATGAAGTTTAGCTCGATGGCGGTTTTCCTGTCGCTGTGGTCGATCTTCGTTTATTCGCCGATGGCGCACATGGTTTGGGGTGTGGGCGGATTGCTGAATGCCAGCGGTGGTCACATTCCCAGCCTGGACTTCGCCGGTGGAACCGTCGTGCACATCACCAGCGGCGTATCCGCTCTGGTCTGCGCGCTCTATTTAGGCAAGCGCGTCGGTTATCCGCACACGGCCATGCCGCCGCACTCGCTGGTGCTAAGTTTCATTGGGGCGTGCCTGCTTTGGGTGGGGTGGTTCGGCTTTAATGCGGGAAGCGCGCTGGCAGCCAGCCCTCTGGCGACCAGTGCCTTTGTGAACACGCACTTCGCAACGGCGACAGCGGCATTGGGATGGACCATTTTTGAGTGGTTCCACAACGGTAAACCCACAGCACTGGGCGCAATCTCGGGCGCGGTGGCCGGGCTGGTCGCCATCACCCCCGCCTCGGGATTTGTTCAGCCCATGTCTGCGCTCTTCATCGGCCTGGCGGCCGGATTCGTCTGCTCGTTGATGGTTTTCCAGGTGAAGAGCTGGTTTGGTTATGACGACTCGCTTGACGCGTTTGGCGTTCACGGCTCGGGAGGAACTCTTGGCGCCATCCTCACCGGCGTGTTTGCCTCGAGCCTCATCAATCCGATCTACGGAAAGGGCGTGCCGACGGGCGGCATCGAAGGGCACTGGAGCCAGGTGCTGAACCAGCTTGCCGCTGTGGGGATCTCCTGGGGCATCTCGATCGCCGGCACGCTGGTGTTGCTGTTTGTTGTGGACAAGATCATGGGGTTGCGCGTCGCTCCGGAGCACGAGGCTGCGGGTCTCGACCTCTCGCAGCACGGCGAAGAGGGGTACGATTTCAATACTTGAACGCCGGGTATTGAAGAAATACCGGGCGGAAAATGTTTTTGCCGGAGGGGCGACAGGAATGTGGCCCCTCCTGTTAGGCTATCGAACGAGGAAGTTGCGCTTATGTTGAAGATTGAAGCCGTTCTGCAACCTTCAAAGCTGGATGCAGTGAAGGACGCCCTGCTGGAAGCGGGCATTGAAGGCATGACGATTCTTGAAGCCCGGGGCCATGGACGCCAAAAGGGCCATACCGAGTTCTATCGCGGCCGTGAGTACACGGTCGATCTTTTGCCGAAGGTGAAGATCGAGTTGGTCATTCACGACGATCTGAAGGACAAAGCGATCGACGCGATCAATAGCGCCGCGCGGACAGGCCGTATTGGAGACGGCAAGATCTTCATCAGCCGCATCGATGAAGCTATCCGCATCCGCAACGACGAGCGCGGGGAAAACGCGCTTTAAATCAGCTGCCGTCATCGCAATCATTCCCGCTGCCGGGTTAAGTGCGCCTGAAGCGCGATCAGAGCGGGGAATCGGCGTCTCTGCTATCCCACATCTCAAAATCGAGATGTGGGGCACCCGCTTGTATATCCAAAGGCTCGCAATTTAGCTTGGAGTTGCGATAACCATTTATGCAAGGATCCAGCCAGATGATTCCCCGTTTCGCCTTTGTTCTTGTTTTTGCAACCGGTTTCGCCGCGACCCTGGCCGCGCAGGATACGCGCAAGGTAGGCGAACCTTTCTTTCCGCAACTCTGCACAACCCTCGACGCGCAGCTGCAAACCGCGGACAATACGCTGGCGCCCGGCGACGAAAAGAAGCTCGACACCGCGCGCATCCAGAAGGCGATTGACAAGTGCGGCAAGGGCCGGGCGGTGCTTCTCCATGTGGATGAATCGAACAATGCCTTCCTGAGCGGACCGCTGGAGCTGAAACGGGACGTCACCTTGATTGTGGGCCTCGGAGTCACGCTATATGCCTCGCGCGATCCGGCGCTCTATGCCGTTTCGCCGGGCAGTTGCGGCATTGTGAGCCACGGACCAGGATCATCACCCCAACGACAAGGACCTGTCGTTGGGGGCCCCAGCACGCGCGGCTGCAAGCCGCTCATCTCGGTCGATCATGCGCCTGACTCTGCGATCATGGGCGATGGTGTGATCGATGGCCGAGGTGGCGAAAAGATGCTGGGCTCGCCGTACTCATGGTGGGATCTGGCCGAGCAGGCGCGCGC
The DNA here is from genome assembly GCA_963834565.1 of uncultured Acidobacteriaceae bacterium. GTDB lineage: Bacteria > Acidobacteriota > Terriglobia > Terriglobales > Acidobacteriaceae > Telmatobacter. The sequence continues at coordinate 167,807 of CAWICF010000003.1, forward strand.
CGGCGGCGGACAGCAGGTTCCGCGATTGATCGTTGCCGACTACTCTGACAACTTCACGCTTTACCGGATTACGCTGAAAAATTCGCCCAATTTCCATGTGAGCTACAACCACGGCAACGGCTTCACGGTGTGGGGTCTCAAGATCGACACGCCGCAACGGCTGGCGCGGAATACTGACGGCGTCGATCCCGGCAACGGATCGAAAAACATCACCATCACTCACAGCTATCTTCGCGAAGGCGACGATAATGTGGCGATCAAAGGTGGACCGGGCGGGCTGACCAACATGACGGTGAGCCACAATCATTTTTACTGGGGCCACGGCATGTCGATCGGCAGCGAGACCAATGGAGGCGTGAGCAAGATTCGCGTATTCGATCTTTCGCTCGACGGTCCCGACAACGGCATTCGCATCAAGTCAAACGGCTCGCGCGGCGGGCTGACGCAGGACGTGGTCTACGACGACGTGTGCATCCGCAACTCGCCCAACCCCATCACGCTCGACACCGCCTACAGCGCCGCTGGAACCCTTGAGGGCAATTCGCCGCCGAGCATGAAAGACGTGACTTTGCACAATGTGCGCGTGTCGGGCGGGGGCAAGTTCACGTTCAATGGATACGCGAAAGACTACCGGATTGCGGCGACGCTCGATAACGTGCAGATCACGGATGACGCCAAGTACACCTACGAGGTGAAGCACGCCGATTTGACGCTGGGTCCCGGCCCTACGAATCTGAAACTGCCGGCCGGCGAAGATTCAACGATCAAGGGAACGCCGTCGGAAGGAACTCCGGCCTCGTGCGCTGACAAGTTCGTGCCGTTTCCGCAATGAAACGGCAAAGCAAAGATTTCACACGTGTGCTGCGATGGATTGAAACCCTGCTCAATCGGTTGGGGGGTTTGGCGTCGTGCCTGGATCCGATCTCGAAGCAAAGCGAGACTCCCCGTTTTGGCGCGGATCGCTTATGCTTGTAACAATTCCTTCTTGCTTCGGCAGGCTACAGCAGTTTCAGGGTTGCTGTATCCCGAAGGCAAAGACCCCAAGTCGACGCGACCACCCGGGGTTCCCACGAACAAGCTTCAATTTCGTGGGGTGGGACCTACAGGGAGTCGTCGACGGTGTGCGGAACTTAGCAGGACACACCCACCCTGAAATTGCTCTAAGCAAACAACCCTATGAGTGCAATCGTTTTGCAGGTCGACGATCTTCGGGAGCAGTATCTCAAGGAGATGGCGCTTGTCCGCCAGACCTGTGAGCGCACCGGAGACGGCACGGCCGCGATCCGACGGCGATCGGCGGTGGTCGACCGCATCCTGATCGAAATGTGGCGCAGAGCCTTCGTGGATTTGCCCCAGCAGAATGTGGCGCTGCTCGCCCTGGGCGGCTATGGGCGCAAAGATCTCTTCCCCTACTCCGATATCGACGTTCTTTTTGCCTTTGCCGACGAAAAGACAGAGGAACATTCGCAGGATGCGGTGCGAGGAATTATTCAGGGGATGTGGGATATTGGCTTGCGCGCCAGTCCCAGCTCGCGAACGGTTCGGGAAGCCGGCAAATTCGATCCCGATAACCTGGAATTCACCCTCGCTACTCTCGATCGGCGTTTCCTCGCCGGTCAGTTTCCTCTCTACAAGCAACTTCACGACGTCACCTTTCCCGGCCTGGTGCTGAGCGAGTGGAACGGCATTACTCAGAAGCTGGGCGAGATCGCCCGCATGCGGCACGCCAAATACGGCAACACCATCTTTCATCTTGAGCCGAACCTGAAGGATTGCCCGGGCGGATTGCGCGACTACAACCTCGCCGTCTGGTTTGCGGTGCTTTTTCACTTGAAGGATACGAAGGAGTGGCCGCGGCAAAGGGGAGGAGTCTTTCAGAGCGCGCGAGGCGATGCCGAGGCGGCCTTCGATTTTCTGGCGGCGGCGCGCTGCTTCTTGCACTTCCGCCATGGCCGCGACGACAACACGCTCGATTGGCAGTCACAGGATGAAGCGGCGGCGCGCTCGATCGGCCTGGAGACGCGCGGTACCGCCGATCCCTCCTACTGGATGCGCACCTACTACCGTCATGCGCGCGTGATCTATCGCCGCGCGGCTTTGCTGATGGAGCATCTGCCTGCGCCGGTCAGCTTCTACCGGCAGTTTCGCCGGCGGCGCACGCCGATCGCGGGAACCGATTTTCTGCTCGACCAGGGCCGCATCGACATCCAGGCCGGCGCGCAATTCAACGACACTGCCGCGATTCTGCGCATCTTCTCGCTGATGGCGACGCATGGGTACACGCTGTCGCAGGCCGCCGAGGATCGCATTACCGACGCGCTGCCGGTGCTGGCCATCTCGATTCCCGAGGGACCCTACCTGTGGAACGCGTTGCGCGAAGTCTTGCTCGGGCCTCACGCCGCGCACGCTCTGCGCACCATGCACGCGCTTGGCGTGCTGGAGATGTTCATCCCCGAGTTTCACGGCATCGACGCGCTGGTAATTCGCGACAGCTATCACCGCTACACCGTGGATGAGCACACCTTCCTGGTCATCGACAACGTCCACGGTCTTCGCCAGCCGGCCAACGAGCAGGAGCAGCGGCTGGCGCAACTGTTGCCCGAGATCGACCGGCTCGATCTCTTCTTCCTTGCGCTGCTATTGCACGATACCGGCAAGGGCCGCCGATCTGGCGAACATGCGACGCAAAGCGTGGAGCTGGCCGACAGCTTTCTGGCGCGGCTCGATTTCGACGCCGAGGAACGTGAATCGATTCTCAAGCTGATTCGACTGCATCTGGAGATGTCGTCGGCCATGCGGCGCGACATCTTCGATCTGGAAAATGTCCGCGCATTTTCTGAGAAGATCGGCAGCCCGCAAATGCTGAAGATGCTCACGCTGATGACATTCGCCGACATCAAGGCTGTCAACCCGGATGCACTGACGCCGTGGAAGGCCGAGAACCTGTGGCAGTTTTACATGTCGACGTCGAACTTCATGGATCGGTCGGTGGACGAAACGCGCTATCACGCGGCGATCGACCCTACGCTCCTCAATCGCATCCGTTCCATGGTTCCTCCTCCGCAGCATGACGCACTGAAACAGTTCCTTGAGGGGCTGCCGCAGCGTTATCTGCAGACCCGCCTGCCGGAACAGATTCGCAACCACTTCCAGATGGCTCTGGACCTCAACAAGGATGCGGTGCAGCTGGATTTGCGCCCCAACCGCCAGCTTTTCGACTTGACAGTGATTACACGCGACCGCACGCGGCTGTTTGCCGATGTCGCCGGCGTGCTTGCGGCGTGGGGTATGAATATCATCCGTGCAGGCGCGTTCTCAAACGATGCCGGCGTCATTGTCGACAGCTTCCATTTCACCGACGTCTTCCGCACCATCGAGCTGAACCCGAGCGAGAAGGAGCGTTTTCTCGCAAACGTCCACGATGTTGTCGCGCAGAAACTCTCGGTGCAGCAGCTTCTTGCAGCGCGCCGGCACCTGAATCATCCGAACAATCTCAAGGTCGAGGTTCCGACGAAGCTCGAATTCGACTCGGAATCGTCGACGCACTCAACGCTCTTACAGGTTGTCGCGCAGGATCTGCCCGGACTCTTGCGGCAGATCGCGCTGACCTTCAACCAGCACCAGTGCAACATTAAAGTGGCGCTCATCGATACCGAGGGCGAAACCGCAATCGACGTCTTCTACCTGACGAGTCGTGACCAGAAGCTGAGCTCTGAGGAACAGGAAAAACTGGGCGCTGATTTAACCGCGGCTCTCGAAGCAATGCGCGCGACGGCGTAGAGACAGCTCATTGCCGGCGGCAAAAAGTGAACAGTCAAGGCCGGGCGCCGGCACAAATCTCTTCACACCACGATTCCTCAGACGCGATCTAATTCCATCACTGTGAACCACGAACTGAGTACTGTTTGCCGTCTTCTGTCTGCTGTCTGCTTGTATCAATCTGCTTTGTTGACAAGATACTCGTCGAGCAAAACAGAGATCAGGACTGCCGTAGGAATTGCCACCATTGCGCCGAGGACGCCTTCGAGCGCTGAGCCGAGAAGCAAAGCGACAAAGATGGCAAGTGCGGGAAGATTCACCCGGTTCTTCATGATCAGGGGAACGAGATAGTAGTTTTCGAGGGGAAAGTATGCGACGAAAAAGATGGCGACACCGAGAACTCGTCCCCAGGAATCAATGGCGGCCACCAGCAGCGCAAGCACGAGCGAGATGGCCGCGCCGAGAACGGGAACGATGTTGAGCAGACCGGTGAGAACGCCCAGGGCATAAGCGTAACGGAGATGAAGTGAGGCGAAGACGATTGTGCTGGTGAAGCCAAGCAGGAGCATGAGGGTGGCCTGACCGAGAAGCCACTTTCCCATACGAACCGATGCGCGCTGCAACGTAGCGTCGAGGCGCTTGCGCTTTTGGCCGGGAAGAAACGAAAGCAGCCAGTGGTAGGCGCGATCGCCTTCAAGAAGGAAATAAAGGGTCAGCACAAAGCCGACGACGATGCGGGCCAAAGCGCCTGCCCAATTACGCGCCGAGGTGAGCACGTAGCCCGCCGTCTCGGTTGCCGAGTCCTGCAATTTGGAGACGATGTCGCTCGTGTCGATGCGGTCAGCGAATGGAATCTGATGCAGCTTGGCCAGCAGAATGGGCAACCGGCTCGGCATTTCGCCGCTGAATCCCTGCAGATCGCGAACGATGGGTGGAACCGCGAGACTGAAGAAGACGACGATCAGCCCAGCCGCCGCCAGCAAGAGGATGAAAATGGCCGCCGATCCCTCGAACGGGCGCCATTTGCCGAATCTGACATTGGATGTAGCGCGGACCGCCGGCGACAACACGACCGCAAAAAGCGCGGAGACGTAAAGCAGGACGAGCACGTCGCGAAGGATCCACGCGACATAAAGCGCCAACACGAGAGCAAACGTGAAGACGATATTGCCCCGCGTGACGCGGGCACTTTCCTGCTGCGTCGTCATGCGTGGCATCGTTTCATGTTGGATTTGATGCTGGCAAGCGAGCAGGCGAAATCCGCCTGCTCCCGCGTCTGCCAATCGCCAGGATTACCGGTCGCCGCTCAAAATCGAGCCGACAATTCCCCCAAGCAAACCGGCGCCGCCCACTGCACCCGCCTGCTCCGCTGGAGCCTTCGGCAGGTATTCGTAGATCTGGTGTGCGAGGCGCGAGATGGGTAGGGTTTGCAGCCAGACAGAGCCCGGGCCAACCATCTCGGCGAGAAAGATGCCATCGCCGCCGAAGATCATGTTCTTGATGCCCGGCACCATCGTGATCTGGAATCCGACCGAGCTTTGGAATGCTCCCACATGGCCGGGGTGCACGCGAAGAACTTCTCCGGGCTGAAGATCTTTTTTGATCAACTCGCCCGAAAGCTCGAGCCATGCAGTGCCCGCGCCGCTCAGTTTCTGCAGCAGGAATCCGTCACCGCCAAAGATGCCTGCACCGAGCGACTGCTGAAAGCCAAGGGTGATGGTCACCTGCGGTGTGGCGCAGAGGAAGCCGTGGCGATGCACAAGGTATTCGGGGCCCTGGCCCAGTTCTACCGGCACAATGTGGCCAGGCACCTTGGCGGCGAAAGAGACGACGCCGGGATACTGGTAGGCGCGGTACTCCGTCATGAAGATGCTGGCGCCCGCTACGGCGCGCTTGAGCACGCCAAAGATACCACCGCCTCCGCCCATTTGCGTGTGCGTGGTCATCTGGATCGAGGCAGTCATCCAGGAGAGCTCGCCGCTCTCAGAGAACACGCTCTCATTCGGCTCAAGCTGCACTTCCAGCACCGGCATCGTGGTCCCGAGAATCCGCGTTTGCATAGTCGTCCTCCCGTGAGTTGATAGAGGACAGTTTACCCGTCCGCGCAGGTGGGACTGATTGTGAATTTGCGGCCAACGGAAGGCTGCCTTGCGGATCGGGACTGAAGACGAAGCGGAGCCTCCGCACTACTTGTCGCGGTGCGCGATCACGTAATCCTTGATGCGGTCGTAGACATCGCTCGGGACCACGCCGCGTTCGAGCAGATCCGCCTTGGTGCGGTAGGGGCGGAAACGCACAATGCGGCCGGCCCAGCTTGCCGTCATGCCGGGAACCTTGAGCAACACGTCGACGCTGGCGTGGTTGATATCGACGCGCGCTTCGGGCGGCGGGATGGGCTGGGAATTCGTCTTCGCTTTCGGCGAGACCATGCGAGCTGGCGCTTGTCCGGCCAACGGCAAACAAAGCGTCACAACCAGGAGCAGGAATCTTCTGCAACCACGCACAACTCCATTCTGTGCCTGCCCACCTTCCATCGCGATGTGACCAAACACACTGATGGCTTGAAAGCGCGGGAGATTGAAAGTCCTGGTTCATTGGAGAAAACTCCGATCAAGGACATGCCGATATTGCCGAGCTTCGTCCTCCAACGGGCTCGAACTCGCCTTGCGCAACGCGGTAAACCTGCAAGAATAGCTCTATGGCTTCTTCCCCCGCCATCCCCCCGACTGAGGGCCTGGGCCGCACTCGCTTCTTCGGCAAGACCCAGCTTTTTTTGCTGCTCGCGCTGCTTGCACTTTTGGCGCTTTGCATCGTCCTGTCGTTCTTCACTCGTGGCGCCATGGCCTATCTCAACCAGAAGGGCCGAGGCCCGGGCTCGGACGCTGCCGAATCTCTTGTCAACCTTCAGCCCTGGCAAACGGCACAAGCATTGGCTCCGCTCGCAGTGACCGCGGAAGAAGATGAGTATGCACGCGAGGCCGAGCGGCTGGCCGATCATGAAGTGGATCAAGCGTTCGCCGCGGCGCTACGGCAAGCAAGGCTCGATGCGCAGCACAAGACGCTGACGGGCGACGCGCTCGCCCTGTCGCAAAAGGTCACGCAACTCGAGCAACTCAGGCAGCAGGACCAGGCGCTGGTGGACAGCCTCGCAGCGAAGGCGGGTGGAGGCAAGCCGTCTTCAACCGGTGCGGAATCGGACTCTGGAACCGATGATCTGGATGTTGCCAAGGCGCAGCTTGGGCTCGACGCCGACGAACTGGCTGACGCACAGCGCGATCTGGCTCGCGCTACCGGCGATCACACCGACCAGATCCAGGAAGAACTGGCCGCGCATGAAAACTCGATGAAGCAGTATGACAGCCAGGCGGCGAGTGGTGGCCAGATTGCGGCTCTTTCGGCTGCGCAGAATCACACACTGTCAGCGCGGATCGGCGCATGGTCGAAGCAGCGGCAGCGGGAAGGACTGATCGAGCAGGCACTTGCTGGGACGCAGAGCGACGCCCGCAGCCTGACCGCGGAACACAATGCGCTGGAAGCCAAAGCCAATGCGGCAATGGGGACCGGCGCTGGGACGAATCGCGCAGCGCAACTCGTCTACCTGAAAAATCGCAGCGCGGAACGCCAGATCCTGAGCATCGACGACGACCGTATTCAGACCGAACAGCAGCTGGCGAGTGTCTATGGCAAGTGGCTCGCCCAGGTAAAGCTGCAGCATCAGATCGTGCTGCACCTCATCCTGCGCTCCCTAGGGGTCATTCTGGCCATCTTGCTGGCGATGCTGGCGTGCGACGCGCTTGTGCGGTATCTGATGGCCGGGCCGGCGATGGAGCACCGGCGGATGGCAACTTTGCGCAGCGTTCTGGAGATCGGCGTCCAGGCGGTGGGCGTCGTATTCATACTGCTGGTTGTGTTTGGCGCGCCGCGTGAAACTCCAACGATTTTGGGGTTGGCTACAGCGGCGCTCACCATCGCCCTGCAGGACTACATCCTCGCGTTTCTCGGCTGGTTTGTTCTCGTCGGCAAGAAGGGAATTCACGTTGGCGATTGGGTTGAGATCAACGGTGTGAACGGCGAAGTGGCGGAGATTGGTTTGATGACTACGACACTGTTGGAGACGGGCGGGCTGGCCGAGCAGGGACACCCGACCGGCCGGCGCATCTCGTTTATGAACGGTTTCGCCATTCGCGGACAGTATTTCAATTTCTCCACCGCCGGCCAGTGGATGTGGGACGAGATTTCAATCGATGCAGCCGCGGATGCGGACATTCACGCAGTGATCAGCGAAGTCCAGAAGGCCGCGGTGGAAGAGACACAGGAAAATTCGCGGCTCGCCGAGCAGGAGTGGAAGCATGCGATGCGGGGCGAGGGATTCAGCCGCTTCAGCGCGGAGCCCGTGGTGAATGTGCGCCCTTCGGGCTCCGGCGTTGAGCTGCATCTTCGCTATGTCACGTCGGCATTCGGCCGGTTTGACCTGCGGAATCGCCTGTATCAACGCGTGGTGGAACTGCTTCACGCAAAAGCCGCCACGACGAAATAGCGGGCGCCTGCCATGCCGGGCGAAAGAAATGGTTTGACAATGCGCACGGCCAACTTATACCTTTAAATGGAGATGCAGATCCTCCGCCACCACGGCCATCACCACCATCATGGAACAACCATGCCGGCGGACTGCCATGGCCTGAACTAATCGGCCAGAGAGATCGAAAGAAATACCCAAGCCCGCCGGCGAACGATGCTGGTGGGCTTTTTCACGTCTGGATGAAAATCTAAACAAAGCAGGAAAGATAATGAGCCCCGAAACGAAGATCGATTTTGACAAAATGGATGGCCTCGTGCCCGGAATCGTGCAGGACGCGAAGACCGGCGAGGTGCTGATGCTGGGATTTCTGAATCCCGCGAGTTACGCGAAGACGCAGGAGACGGGATTCGTCACCTTCTGGAGCCGCACGCGGCAGAAGCTGTGGATGAAAGGCGAGACCAGCGGAAACCGCCTGCGGATCGTCTCGGCTTCGACCGACTGCGACAACGACACGCTGCTGTTTCGCGTCGAAGTGGAAGGCGATGGGCTGGTGTGCCACGAGGGCACGGTGAGCTGCTTTACGCGGCCGGTCGCGGTCGGCGCGGAGGTGCTCCGTGGGTAACAAACTGCGGCTCGGACTCCCCAAGGGCAGTTTGCAGGATGCGACAATTGCCCTCTTCAAGCGCGCCGGATGGAACATCTACGCCGACGGCCGCTCCTATTTTCCTTCAATCGACGACAAAGACATCGAGTGCATGCTGATTCGCGCGCAGGAGATGGCGCGCTACGTGGATCACGGTGTTCTCGATGCGGGACTGACGGGCATCGACTGGGTCGTCGAGAGTGGGCTCGACGTGGAGAGCGTGACGACGCTGACCTACGCGAAACAGAGCCGCCGCAAAGTGCGCTGGGTGCTGGCCGTGCCGGAGTCGAGCGGCTTTGAGAAGGCTGAAGACCTTGAAGGCAAGATCATCGCCACGGAGCTGGTTGAAGTGAGCAAGCGCTACTTTGCTGCGAAGGGCGTGAACGTAAAGGTCGAGTTCAGCTGGGGCGCGACGGAAGTGAAGCCGCCCATGCTGGCCGATGCGATTGTGGAAGTGACCGAGACCGGCAGCTCGCTGAAGGCAAATCATCTGAAGATTATCGACACGGTGATGGAGAGCGAGACGCACTTGATCGCCGGCAAGGCCGCGCTGGCCGACGCGTGGAAGAAGGAAAAGATCGACCAGATTGCGCTGATGCTTCGCGGAGCGATCGATGCGCAATCGCAGGTGGGCCTCATGCTCAATGTGAAGCGCGATGACCTGGCAGCCGTGCTCGCTGTGTTGCCTGCGTTGAATTCGCCGACCATCTCGCAGCTGAGCGATTCCGAGTGGGTCGCCGTGAACACCATCGTGGACGAGAGCACGGCGCGGGACGTCATTCCGCGGCTGAAAGCGGCACGCGCGACCGGCATTGTCGAGTATCCGCTGAACAAGGTTGTACTCTGATCGCCGCGAGTTTCGAAGCAAGCAGACACAATACTTGAGTGAGGATTTGTCATGCCGTCGAGAGAATTCAGGAAGCAAGCAGTCAGGAGTTTTAAAGAGCAGAAATCGACGATTGGCGTTTACTCTGTGCACTCCACAGTAAGCGGGCGCACCTGGGTGGGTGCTTCGAAAAATCTCGAAGCAACGAGGAACAGCTGCTGGTTCCAACTTCGCAACAAGTTACATCAGGCAAAGTCGCTTCAGGAGTTATGGAACGCGCAGGGAGAATCGGCATTTGTGTATCAGATCGTCGATCGCCTGGATGAAGATGTACACGCCATTGAAATTGACGACCTGCTCAAGCAGAGACGGAGTGATTGGGCCACTCGATTGACCGCCCAGCAGCTTTTGTAGAGTTCGAGAGAGCCAATGAAACTGATTTGCACAATCGGGCGCAACGCACGGACCGCGGAAGAAACGCTCGCAGCTTTGGAGCAGCGCGGCGGCGCGGCGCTCGATGCGGTTGTGCCGGCGGTGAAGCGCATCGTGTCCGACGTGCGTAGGCACGGCGATCGCGCGCTGCTGCGCTACGCGATGAAATTCGACGGGCTGGCCGGGCCCAAAGTGTTGCGCGTGACGCAGCGCGAAATGACGGAAGCATGGAGCGCCCTCGACCCGGCATTGCGCGACGCACTGACGACGGCGGCTAAGCGGATTCGCGAGTTCGCGAAGCGGCAGATGCCGAAATCGTGGAGCTCGACGCCGCTGAAAGGACTCACGACTGGCCAGCTCGTGCGGCCGCTCGGTTCGGTTGGCTGTTACGTCCCCAGCGGCCGGCATCCCCTGCCTTCGACACTGCTGATGACAGCAATTCCGGCGCAGGTGGCCGGCGTGAAGCGAATCGTGGTCGTCTCTCCGAGGCCGGCGCCCGAGACGCTCGCTGCGGCGCACCTGCTCGGCATCACGGAGTTCTATCGTCTGGGCGGTGCACATGCCGTAGCCGCACTTGCTTACGGAACTGCCTGTGTCCCGCACGTCGGCAAGATCGTCGGTCCCGGCAATCTGTATGTGACGGCGGCGAAACGCATGGTTGCCTTTGATTGCGCGATCGATATGCTGGCTGGGCCGACGGAGATCGTCGTCACCAGCGAGCTAGGCGATCCGGCCGACATTGCGAGTGATCTTGTCGCGCAGGCAGAGCACGATCCCGAGGCGTTGGCGATCTTCGTCACGACGCGAGAAGACCTGGCACGCGCCGTGATCGCCGAAACAAAGGCACGCAGCCGCGAGAATCCCGTGGCGCGTGAATCGCTTCAGCGCAACGGCGTGGCGTTTGTTGCTGGCTCGAAGGATGAGGCGCGAGAAATTACCAATCGCCTGGCGCCAGAGCACCTGACCGTCGATTCGGCGAGCGATCTCGAGTGGGTCGAGAATGCCGGCTCCGTTTTTGTGGGGCGCTGGTCGGCGCAGCCGATGGGCGATTACATCTCGGGTCCGAACCACACGCTGCCCACCGGCGGCATGGCGCGCGTGCGTGGCGGATTGAGCGTGAATGACTTCGTCAAACTGATCACGGTGCAGAAGTATACGGCCGAGGGTCTTTGTGCGCTCGGGCCGAAAGCCGCACTGCTCGCCGAGGCCGAAGGCCTCATGGGCCATGCAGAGGCTATTCGCCTCCGGCTGGCCGCGAAAACCAGCAAAGCAAGGAGGTCCCGTGGCTGACTCGCTGACAACCGTTTCTCCGGCGCCGCGAGCGCGCGTCCAGGCCATGAAGGAGTATCACCCGCCGCTGGGTTGCCGCGACGCGCTGCGCCTGGACTTTAACGAGAACACGCTGGCCTGCTCGCCGAAAGTGCGTGAAGCACTCGCGCGGATTTCTGCGGGAGCGCTGACGAAGTATCCCGAGCGCGAGCCGGTGGAGGCAATTGTCGCTGCGCTTCTCGGGTTGAAACCGGAACAGGCCGTGCTGACCAATGGCGTCGACGAGGCCATCCACGTTCTCTTCGAGGCGTTTCTCGAAGCCGGCGACGAACTGCTGCTGCCCGTTCCCACCTACACCATGTACGAGGTCTACGCATCGGCGACCGATGCGCGCGTGGTGACCGTGCAAGCGGCAGACGACCTGCAGTTCCCTTTCGATCGGCTGGTCGCGGCAATTTCAGCTCGCACAAAGGTCATTGCGATCGCGAATCCGAACAGCCCGTCGGGTTCGGTGGCGACGCGCGAGCAACTTCTGGAACTGGCGCGGCGCGCGCCGCAGGCCGTCCTGCTCGTTGATGAAGCGTATTTCCATTTCCATGGCGAGACGGTGATGGACCTGGTGGGCACGGCGCCGAATCTTTTTGTCGCACGCACGTTCTCGAAGGCCTACGGTCTCGCGGGCTTGCGGCTCGGCTTGCTCGCGGGACCGGTGGAGTTGATGCGCTGGGTACGCCGCGTCCTCTCGCCCTACAGCGTCAACTCGCTGGCGCTCGCATGCCTGCCTCCGGCACTTGCCGACACAGCTTACCTCGACTGGTATGCCGGCGAGGTGCTCGCAGCCCGGAGCGAGTTTGAGGCCGCGCTCGATGCGGCAAAGGTTCGCCGCTGGCCGAGCCGGGCGAATTTTATTTTGGTCGAAATCGGCACGAAGCATGCGGAGTTTGTGAATTTGATGCGAAACGCCGGCGTACTGGTGCGCGACCGCTCCAGCGACCCAGGCTGCGATGGCCGCGTGCGCATCACCATCGGCACGCGTGAACAGATGAAGCAGGCGATCGTCGCATTAAACGAAACGATGGCCGCGATTCGTGGCGGAGGCAAGGAGCAATGATGCAGAAGAAAGCGTCGAGAAAGGCGCCGGGTGCCCCCGGTCTCGATTCTGAGACCGGGGTGCGCAAGAACCGGAACGCGCGCACGGCTACTATCGTCCGCAATACGACGGAAACGCGCATCGAACTCGAGCTGACGATCGAAGGCAACGGTCAATACAAGGTCTCGACCGGCATCCGGTTCTTCGACCACATGCTGGAGCTGTTCACGCGGCACGGCGCCTTCAATCTCGCGCTCAAGTGCGATGGCGACCTCGACGTGGACCAGCACCACACGGTGGAAGATGTCGGAATCGCGCTGGGCGAGGCGTTCGACAAGGCACTCGGCGACAAGCGCGGCATTTTGCGCGCCGGATATTTCGTGATGCCGATGGATGAGACGCTGGCCATCGCGGCTGTCGACTTGAGCGGGCGTGCGGCCTTCGCCGTCGACACGAAAGTAAAGACGCGCCTCGTCGGCGACCTGCAGACGGAACTGGTAACGGATTTCTTCGAGGGCTTTGCGCGCGGAGCGCGGGCCAATGTTCACGTGAAGACAATGTACGGCCGTTCAAATCATCACAAGATCGAAGCCATCTTCAAGGCGTTTGCGCGAGCGCTGCGCGTCGCTTGCTCCAAAGACAAGCAGCTCGGTGAGATGCTGCCTTCAACGAAGGGTCTGTTGTGACACCTCCGCCGTCTGCACGTTTGACATTTCGAAGCTGGGCGGCCGAAGACACCGGGCTTGCAAAAGCTTTGTGGTGCGATCCGGAGGTGACTCATTACTTCGGCGGGGCAATGACACGGGAACAGGCACATGACCGGCTTCATACAGAGCGTGAATGTGAGAGCCGCCTCGGTATCCAATACTGGCCGATGTTCTTGCGTAAGACAGGCGAGTTCGCAGGGTGTGCCGGCCTGCGGCAGTGGCAAATGGATCCAAACACGATAGAGGCGGGCGTCCATCTCATGCGGTCTGCCTGGGGACTGCGGTTGGGCGAGGAAGCTTTACGCGCGGCACTCGCGCATGGATTCGATACGCTGGGCCTGCCGATGATTGTCGCCGGACATGGGATCGGGCACGACAATTCGCAAAAGCTGCTTCAGCGCGTGGGATTTGGGTACACGCACAACGCAATGTGGGGCACGAAAGCGATCGAAGTACGCATGTATTCAATCACTCGAGCGATGTGGCATTTGACAGAAAGACAGGAAAAGAGCGCCTGATATGCGTGTCACCGTCATCGACTACAAGGCCGGCAACCTCACCTCTGTGCTAAAGACGCTCAAGCATCTTGGCGCCGAGACGATCGTCACTGACGGCGATCTGTCTATCGTCGAAGCAGCTGAGCGCATCGTGTTGCCGGGTGTGGGGCATTTTGCTGCGACGGAGCGGCTTGACGCGACGGGGCTCACGGGTGCGATCCGGGCCGCAATCGCACGTGGCGTGCCGTTCCTGGGGATTTGCGTGGGAATGCAGTGGCTCTATGCGGGATCGACGGAAGCGTCCGGGCAACCCGGGCTCGGGGCATTCGCCGAGTCCTGCACGCGCTTTGCCGAGAGCACAGAAAAAGTTCCGCACGTCGGTTGGAACTCGCTCGAAGTGCGCAATGGTTCCCGGCTACTCAAGGGCGTCATGCCCGGCGAGTTCGTCTACTTCACGCACTCGTACAAGGGACCCGTCACTGCCGACACGGCAGCAGTCACGCACTACATTGAACCTTTCGCCGCAGCCGTCGAGCGCGGCAATGTGATGGGGGTGCAGTTCCATCCGGAGAAGTCAGGCGAGACGGGGCTGAAGATCCTGCGGAATTTTCTGGCGTGGGAGGCGAACTGATGTTGACCAAGCGCATTATTGCCTGCCTCGACGTGCACGCTGGACGCGTGGTGAAAGGCGTGCAGTTTGTTGATCTCGTGGACGCGGGCGATCCGGCAACGCAGGCGGCGCGGCATGCGCGCGAAGGCGCGGACGAGATCGTACTCCTCGATATCACCGCAACACACGAAGGCCGGCAGACGCTGCTCGATACCGTTCGGCGCACGGCGCTCGAATTGTTTGTTCCCTTCTGCGTGGGCGGCGGCATCAAGTCTGCGGGCGATGCCGAACAGGTGTTTGAAGCGGGTGCTGACAAGGTGAGCATCAACTCGGCGGCGCTGGCTGATCCTTCACTCATCGACGCGATCGGCCGCAGTTTTGGCGCACAGGCGGTGGTCGTCGCCATCGACGCACGGCGCGATCCTGAGGCCGCCGATCCGGTGCGCGAGGCGCAGGTGTTTGTGCACGGCGGGCGCAAGCCGGTGGGCCGCCGAGTGGTGGAGTGGGCGCGCGAAGCGGAACAGCGTGGCGCCGGCGAGATTCTGCTTACGTCGATGGATTCAGACGGCACACGCGCAGGCTTCGACTGTGAATTGACCGCGGCGGTGAGCGAAGCGGTCGGCATTCCGGTGATTGCCTCCGGCGGCGCGGGAACCGTTGCGCACTTTGCCGATGTGTTCGCGCGCGGCAAGGCTCACGCCGCACTCGCGGCCAGCATCTTTCACTTCGGCGTTTCCACTTCGCGCTCGCTCAAAGAAGAGCTGGCAAGATCCGGCGTTCCCGTGAGGCTTCCGTGCTGATTCCTTCAATTGATCTTTTGGGCGGACGCATCGTCCAGCTCGTGCAGGGCGAAAAACTCCGCCTCGCTTTCGACGACTTCGAATATTGGATCGAGCGCTTCTCGCGCTTTCCCCTTGTGCAGCTCATCGACCTCGACGCGGCGATGCGGCAAGGGGACAACTCCACGCTGGTGGAGCAGATTGCAAAGCGGCTGCCCGTGCAGGCCGGCGGCGGCATCGCCACGATCGACCGCGCACAGCAGGTGCTTGATGCCGGCGCAAGGCGCGTCATTATCGGCTCGGAGCTTTTTTCTGCCGAAGGTACAGTGAACATGGAGTTCGCTGCGCAGCTTGCCAATGCAGTTGGCACCGAGCACGTTGTCGCCGGCATCGACACGAAGAACGGCCGCATTGCTGTGAAAGGATGGAAGGCGCAGGTGGCGCTGACGCCCGATGATGCGATTCCGCAGCTTGAGCCGCATGCCGCAGCATTCCTCTATACGCACGTCGACACTGAAGGGACTATGCAGGGCTTTCCCATTGAGGCTGCGGTGCGTTTGCGCAAGCTGACGAAGAAGCAGCTTATCGTAGCCGGTGGCATTCGCAGCCAGCACGAGGTGGATGCGCTGGACGTATTGGGTGCCGATGCCGTGGTGGGGATGGCGGTCTATACCGAATTGCTCGCCGTGTGAGCCGCTCACCTTCGCCCTTCAGGCCAATCACATAAGCCAGCCAGCGCTGCAGGCTCACGCCGGGTCATGCACTTCGTGCACTTCTCCCACGGCATCACTTGCTTCCTTGCGTGAAGCGCGCAGCAGGCGCGCGATCTGTTTGAGGTGCAATTGCACGGCGTAGGCGCGCAGAATCTCCGCCTGCGAAAAGCCGATTCCTGTGTGGCGCACCGCATCCATGCGGGTTTCGAGATCGGTGATGTCCTGCTCCAGGTTGATTCCCGGAGCGGGAACATGGAAGCGCCACTTGTGGATGCAGCTCGCCATGTACTGAAATCCTGAGCGAATATCGACTGCGAGATGTTCGAGCGCCGGTTCCAGTTGCTGCGCGAAACGGTCATCGTGGCTGTCTTTGACTGCGAATTCAAGTGCCACAAGCGCATCAAAAAGCGAGCGGCCGAGCTGCGACAGTGCGCTCAGGCCTTCGCGCCAGCCAGGGCTGCTTGGCTCGTTACGCGCAGCTTCAAGCAGTTGGCTGTTGCCCCGCATCAGAGCTTGAAGGTCTTCGCGCAGAGTCTGCAGATTCTGCGAGGGGGCACCGCGGAATCCTTCGAGTACTGCTTCGAAGAAGTTTCCGAGAACGAGGAATTCCTGTGCCAGCCCGTCGCGAAGCCACAGGCGCGCACGATCGGGAAACACGAGCGTACTGACAAGAAGCGCGACAACGATGCCGAGAAGAACTTCACCGACGCGATCGAGCGCCAGGCCCCAGCGTGGACCAACCTTTGGGACAAGCATGATGATGGTGATGGTGACACATGCGAGGCGCGAACTGTTGCGCCAGCCCAACAGACCGCACACTACGATGGCGAGCAATATCGCGAGAATGTAGTTCCATGGCGGTGCGCCGAAGACAGAGCAGGCAAAGCCGAACGCCGCGCCCATCAAGGTGCCAAGGAACCGTTCGCGCGAGGCCGTGACTGTGGCGCCGACATTGGACTGCAGAACGATGACGGCGCTGATCGATCCCCAGTAGCCGTCGTGCAGACCGAAGCGCGGCGCAAGCCACCAACAGAGAGCCGCGGCAAGCGCGGTTTTGGCAGCGTCGATGACCAAGCGGCGCCGTTCAGATGTTAGCAATCCCTGTTCGCGGCCGCGCCCTTCGCGCAGCTTCAAGGAAAGCTGGTGTTGCGACCACGTTTTTTTCACCCTAAGCCGCATTTGCGCGATACACCGGCAGATCTGCACCGATCATTAGTGAATCGACCTGTTCTCGGCGACGTGATCAGTTTCGCGTCTACGATTTGTCTACGTCAACGTGCACGGTTACAGGGAGGCAGCTCGATGCTGCTGTAGCATACTGAAAGGAAGCCCGGAGGCCGGTCGGGCTCAAATTCCCAAATGCTTCGAGTCGGATACCCGGACACAATTAAGAGAGAACTGCTGCGCGATTTTCCCGATGGAATCGAGCTGGTCCCCGTGTCGGACAAAATGGACCACACGGTCGAGATCGAGGTGTGGATTCCCGATCCCTACACGACACGCGCGCTGCGCCAGTGGCCGCATCTGCGCGGCGTCAAGCTGGTGCTCTCCATGCTGGCGGGAACGGAGTGGATTCCCGGAACCGTTGGCCCGCACGTGACCATCTGCAATGCGCACGGCGCGCACAATGTTCCCACGGCGGAGTGGACGATCGCGGCGATCCTCGCCATGCTGAAGTATTTTCCTTTCTACCTCGATGTTCAAAGGTCCGGAGTGTGGAAACGGCGCTTCGAGGCAACGGCGCTTTACGAGCAGATGAGCGGGGATGGGGCTGAGGTTTACCCGCCAGTGTTGGGCGAGGAGCTGACCGGGCGATCGGTCCTGCTGGTGGGCTATGGAGCGATCGGCAAGGAGATCGAGCGCATGCTGGCGCCGTTTGATGTGGACATGACGCGCGTGGCGCGCAGGGCGCGGAGCGAGCCGGAGGTTCATGCGGTCAGAGAGCTGGATCAATTGCTGCCGCGGGCCGAGATCGTCATTCTCATCCTGCCGTCGACGGCGGAATCGCAGGGCCTGATTGATGCGCGCCGGCTTGCGCTCATGCGGCAGGGCGCGTTGCTGGTGAATGCCGCGCGCGGACCGATCGTGCAGACCGATGCGCTGGTCGCGGCGCTGCAAGCGGGACGGGTTCGCGCTGCGATTGACGTGACCGATCCGGAACCGTTGCCTGAGGGTCACCCGTTGTGGAGCTGCCCGAACCTGCTGATCACGCCACACGTGGGCGCGTCGACGCCGCAGTTTTCACCGCGTGCGCTGAGAACCGCGGCCGACGAACTGCGGCGCTACATGAAAGGTGAGCCGCTGAGGAACGTGGTTCAGGCGGCGATATGAACAGCAGTGGCGGCGCGGCGCCAGTCGCGCAAGCCGAGAACGGCGAGACCTACCAGCGCAGCATAGAGAATACCAGTGAGCCAGAGATCCTTATAGATGTACTCACCGATGTAGATCGTGTCGACGACGATCCAGAGCCACCAGTTGGCGATGTGCTTGCGCGCCTGCCACCAGCTGGCAACGAGCGAATAGCTGGTGAGCGCGGCGTCGAGATGCGGCAGCGCAGCGTGAAGGCGGACCGCCAGCGCGCCGAGCACGAAGCTGCCGAGCGCTCCTGCTGCCACCGCGACGAACAAGCTTGAAATCGGAAGGCGAACGACGCGCACTTCGCCCTCCTGTCGCACTCCGCGCCACCAGTGCCACCATCCGTAAAGCGTGAAAGCAACGAAGAAGATCTGCAGGAGCGCGTCAGAGAAGAGCTTCGCCTGGTAAAAGACGACGAGATAGAGAAAGTCGGCGAGCAGCACGACCGGCCAGCAGATAAGCAGGCGCTTCGTCGTGAGCCAGATGCCGAGCGCCGTGATGACGAAGCCGGCAAGCTCCACCCCGTGCGAGGCGGCATAGTGCATGATCGTCGCAAAGATCATCGTGCAGCGTCTCCTTCGGGGCGGCCGTCCCGCACATCTGCCCATCGGCGCAGCGCATCCAGCAGCTTTTGGCCGGCGCCGCGGAACCAGCATGCGTGGCCCACGAGCCAGCCGTCGTACGCCATTGCGGCCTTTTCTTCAGAGTGCAGGAGACCGAGAAAATAATCCGCTTCAGAGAGCGCGAACTCCGCGTGGCAAAGTGCGGTCATGGGTGCGAGAGCCGCGGCTTCTCCATGCGAGAGAAGGCGCACCGATTCATAGCCGTCAAGCAGAGCGTAAAGATGATCGAAGTGAACAGCGGGGCATTGATTTGCGTTTTGGACGAGAGTTAACCACTCGACAATGTTCCGTTCAATCGCGTGGGCGAAGTCGTGCACCGCGTTGGTACGGTCGGCGAGGCCAAAGTCGATCACGGCCGTGAAGCGCGCATCCGGGCCTGCGTCGCTCCAGAAAAGATTGGAGGCGTGCAGGTCGTTGTGCGTCCAGAGTGGAGCGAGTGAGGGTAAGAACGGAACAAGCTCCGCGTGGAAGGGCGCGAGCAGATCGAGAGCCTGTTCTGCGCAGATGCGCACCTGGTTGTGCCCGGCGAGCGAAGGGTGTACAGCGAGATAGCGTCGCATTGCGCTGGACGGATCACCCGCGGCGAAAATGCTGAAGCTGGCGACGAGCGGACGAGCTTTGCGCGCCGGCGCAGCGAAATCCCATGCCGCGAGATGAAGCCTGGCAAGCGCCACGCCCGCTGAACGCGCATGTTCGGCGCACCGAAACGGCGTCCATGATTGCGCATCGCGGTAAAGATCGACACCGGCGGGAATCTTGTGAATCTCATAGGTCCATTCGCCGATTGAGATTGCTGTTTCTCCGCTCTCCGACGCGAGCACGCGCGGAACTGCCGCACCCTGAGAAAACAAATGGTCCAGGTAGCGATGTTCTTCGATGAGACCCTCACGGTTGCGGACGCCGCGGTGATGCCGCTTGATAAAGACGCGAGCGGCGGTCGTAGCGACTACACCGGCCGCCGAAAATGGCCGCGGACTCGCGGTCTCGATCCGGAGGGGATAGCCGAGCGACGGAAACCGCTCCAGCAGCGGCCGCAATTCAACCAGAGTGAGCGGCGGCCAGTCGGGTTCGACCAGCGATCCGTCCAAGCCGTGCGATTTGGTCGATGCGGTCATTGCTTCGCAAGCCCTCAGCTGTCAGCTATCAGCCTTCAGCTCCACCTCGTTCGCGCGTTCACCCTGAATCCGCATTAGCTGAAAGCTGACGGCTGACAGCTGCTTTCAAAACGTGTAGTGTGCGTCGAGGCGAACCGTTGCAGGAGCTCCCAGCCAGATAAATGTGTCGCCATAACTCGCGCCGGTGTCGGACCAGTACTTCTTGTTGGTGACGTTGCTGGCATAGACGTGAAAAGAGACGCGGCCCTGCTCGCCGCCGGGAGTATATCGCGCGCCAAGGTTCAGCAGATTGTAGCTGGGCACGCTCACCTGGTCGTCACGCGTCGCCTCTTTGCGCGAGGTATAGCTCCATCCCGGCATCAGGTGCAGCCCGTGCACGCGGGGAACGGTGAAATCGGCAAATACGTTGCTATGCAGATGCGGCACGTTGATCACCTGCTTGTTGTCGAAGGCGGGTGTGCCGGTGTCGGTCGACGTCGCGTTCATGGCTTCTGCCGAAGCGTTGAGGCGCAGCCAGTTGGTGGCCTTGCCTTCGGCGTTCAGTTCGATGCCGTCATGCGTCTCGCGGCCCTCAGAGACAAAGTTGAAACCGCCGGCGCCATCGCTCTGGGGATAAAAAAACGGAGCGCGCATGCGGAAGAACGCTGTGGTGAGCAGTATGCGGCCGCTCGGCTCGTACTTGGCGCCAATCTCGGCTTGGCGGGTAAAGTAGGGCGCGAGAAATGCACTGCTGTTGTCGGCCCAGAACGGCGCCTCGGGACCGAGAGACAGCACGACGCCGTAGTTGGAATAGAGCGTGAGCGATCTGATGGGATCGAAGGTGACGGCGTATTGCGGCAGCCAGATTCCCCGATCCGAAAAGGTCGGCGCATTAGGAATCGAGTAGATCGGATTCCCAGATGAGTCATAGCTCGTCGGACAAGGATCGTTCGCGGCTCCGGGTGCCGGACTCGTCACGCAGGGAGCGGTCGCAACCAACGAGTAGTTATGATCGCGCAACGAATCATAGCGGCCGCCGGCAATGAGCTGAATGCGGCCCGGAAGATGGACGCGATCTTCAATCACTCCAGCAGCCTGGTGGTCGTCTTCCCACAAGCGTCGCGGGCCGGCAGCCTCGAGCGGATCCTCAAGCGAGTTCGGATCGCCCGGCGGCGGCAGCGTCGCGATGGGCTGGTAGATGTTCGCCGAGCCGACGTAGGTGTAGACAGCGCCATCTTGCACCACGCCGCTGGGATCGTACGGGTTCTGCACCGTGTAGTATCCGGGCTGGCGAACGCTGCGCAGAAACAGCACGCCGCCGGCAGTCACGTCCTGCGTTACCGCTCCAGTCCTGATGTGGCCCGTCGTCATGGCTTCCATTTCCCCATCAATGTGCAGCTCGCCGGGGTCGCGGTAATCATAAACATCGTATGTTCCATCCGGCGCGAAGAAGTACGCGGGCGCCGTGCCGTTGTTGCACTCGACCTCGTAGTAACAGCCGTAGGCGTAGAGCACGTTGTCCTGGATGAGCGAGTGACTCAGGCTGGCCGCGGCAAACGCAGTCCACAAGGGCGAGAAGGTGTAGTTGAAGCGCGCGCTGGTGTTGAAGACGTCGTAGGTGTCGGCTGGGCCCCACGGCTGATCGCCCAGCATCGTCGAGCGGTAAATCTGGTTGATGTCGGGCAGCGTCGTTCCGCCGAGCAACTGGTAGCCGCTGCCATCGCGCTCGGTCTTGTGCTGGTATTCAAAGTCGCCTTTGAGAAGCGCCTTCGGCGAGATCTTCCAATCCGCCGCGCCCGCGCCCACCGCCCGCCAGCCGATGGTGTCATTCATGTACGGC
Organism: uncultured Acidobacteriaceae bacterium; assembly: GCA_963834565.1. Taxonomy (GTDB): domain Bacteria; phylum Acidobacteriota; class Terriglobia; order Terriglobales; family Acidobacteriaceae; genus Telmatobacter. Next base: position 189,563 of record CAWICF010000003.1, read on the forward strand.
ACGATGCGCTCGCCGGCGAGGTTGATGCGCGCGCCCACCTGCTTCTGGCTGCTGAAGATATGGCCGATATCAACGGCCCCAAATGCAGTCCCGCGCTGATCGGTGGCAAGATCGAATCCCTTGATGTTCGCCGGCCGCTTGGTGACGTAGTCGATCAGCCCGCCGGCATTCGCCACGCCGCTTTCGACAGAGGCAATCCCTTTGAGCACCTCGACGGCTTCCTTGTTCTCGAGCGGCACGTCCTGCTCGCCGGCGATGGGCATGCCGTTCACTTCGAGGCCGGTAGCGAGATCGATGGGAAATCCGCGAATCTCGTAAACGCCGTAGTAGCCCACCGGGACGTAATCGTCATCCACCGAGGCATCGTTCTTCACCACGTCAGACAGCAGCCGCGTAACCTGGTCGTTCATCAGGTCGCGCGTGATGACCGATGCCGAAAGCGGAACGTCTTTGAGCGGCGCGCCGTCCAGTGTGCCGACGGTGACAGACTCAGGAAGGTAGTTGTCTTCCACTGCGCCATGAACGACGACCGTCGTGGTGACGGGAGCAGGTTTTTGCGGAGGTTGCGAAGGGCTTTGCGAATTGGATTGAGCGCCCGGTGATGGATTTGCCGGAGCCTGCGCCGCGATTTGCGTGAAAGCAGCGCCGGCAGCGCCAACCGCGAAAAGCAGAATCCTCGCGCCGAGCCGGACGGACCGGTTGAATTGCCTGATTGAGTCGTGCTTGGTTGCGGCCTCTGCGAGCATGCGACTTCCTCGTCCCTGGTACTCAAAAAACAAAGGAGCTTGCGCTGCGAAGTGAGGAAGAATGCCGCTCGGATGGAGAAAGCTTCCCACGCCGGTATTATCCGGATCGGGTTCGAGGGTATTTCTCAGCCCCACAACGCGTGGAGCACCCCTGTTTCATCTCTTATTCAAGCACCCGCGGCGGCAGATGGCAAATGCAGATGGCAGATATGGATCAGCGGCAACAGCTTACCGCGGCGCCAGCCGTGCCATCTGGAAATACCTCGATGCGCCGCTTCCGGCAACCTGAGCCTGCGGCTGCAGAGGGGGCGCGGCGAGTGAGGCGATGGAGGCCCCACTGAGAACATCGAGCATCGCCTGCTGGGCCTGTCGCCAGATTGGATGCGCCGGGCAGTTCGCCTTGCGGCGGCACGAATTGCCCGACATGAGGCAGACATTCAGATAAATCGGCCCGTCGATCGCTTCGATCACATCGCGCATCGACGCTGCACGGCCCCTTGACGAAATGAGAAAGCCGCCCGCCTGCCCGCGACGGCTCGAAATCAACCCAGTGTGCGTCAGAGCCTGCATCACCTTGGAAAGAAAGCTTTCCGGCGCTCCCGTGGCCTTTGCCAGCTCGGGCAGCGAAACACGCCCATCGGTGGCAGGCGTGGACAAATGAATCATCACGCGGATCGCATAGTCGGCGGCGCGTGTCAGTTGCATCGGGGAGTTTGGTTTCTTCATCGGTCTCTCGCTGGCAGAGCTTTTGTCGGGCGCCCGGAGTCGGTTTCGTTGCAAATTCGGTATCGCTGGCAGCGTATCGAATTTTGTCACAGGGCTTCGTGCGCTAGATCACAAGACTTCGGTCAGAGGTTCGAGGTGATCTGGAACACTACTAGGGCCTGTTAACACTACTAAGGCGGATGGCGTTGCGAGGGAAAATCCGGCCAGACGAAGCCGAGCCCGAAGGCTGTGGCGGGCCCACCGCCGAGGGCGAGAATGAAGTATGGCCGGATTTTCGCCGCAACCCTTCGGGCCGGGGCCAATTTCCCCCATTTCGGCGTCGCTCGTCGCTCAGATACACCCGGTATCTGTCCCTCCTCGCTCCTTGAACTGAGAAAAATTGGCTCCCGGCGCCACCGCCTTAGTAGTGTTAACAGACCCTAGCCCCAAGGGGCGGCGACGATAATGGGTGCGAACGTTTCGGCGTTCAGATTCTTACGTTTGCCGCCTTCCCGTTGGCGGCTTAAGGAGCACACTGCATGGGAATCCTCGATCTGTTCAGTCTGAAGGGAAAAAATGCGCTCGTCACCGGGTCCGGCCAGGGCCTCGGCTCAGGCATGGCGATCGCCTTCGCGCAGGCGGGCGCCAACGTCACTCTGCACAACTACGACAAGGTACTGGACGAGACGATCGAGGAGGTGAAGAAGACCGGCGCCCGCTACATCACGCGTTCCGGCGACGTCTGCGACAAGGCCGTCTGCCGCATGCTGGTCGACGACACAGTCAGGGAATTCGGCTCCATCGACATCCTGGTGAACAATGCCGGAACCATCAAGCGCGCACCGGCGGCCGAGCACTCTGAAGAATTCTGGAACACGGTTATCAACACCAATCTCAATGCAGTCTGGTTCCTCAGCCAATATGCGGGCCGGCTCATGCTCGCCCAGGGCCGCGGCAAGATCATCAACACCGCGTCGCTGCTGTCGTTCCAGGGCGGAATTCTCGTGCCCAGTTATGCCGCGGCCAAGGGCGCTGTGGCGCAACTCACCAAGGCGCTGGCAAACGAGTGGGCCAGCAAGGGAATCAACGTGAACGCCATCGCTCCGGGCTACATGGCCACCGACAACACCGCCGCGCTGCGCGCCGATCCCGTACGCTCGGCCGCAATCTTGAGCCGGATTCCAATGGGGCGCTGGGGCTTGCCGTCCGATCTCGCCGGCGCAGCCGTGCTGCTCGCCTCCGACGCCGGCAACTACATCCAGGGTCATGTGCTGGTGGTTGATGGCGGCTGGCTCTGCCGCTGAAGCAGCGGATTGGGCGAGTCAGCGAGTTAGCAGGTGTGCAAGCCAGCAGGTTGGATTGCTCCCTTGCTCCCTTGCTCCCTCGCTCTCTTGTCACCTCGTCACCTTGTCACCTTGTCACCTTGTCCGCTGACCCGCTAACCGACGACCGTCCCGCCCGCCGGCGTCTTCTCTGTCTTCACGTTCACCACGTGATAAATCGCCGGCTCCGTCCCCACGTTCCTGAACCCGTGCAGCTGGTTCGACCCGTTGAAGATCACTGAGCCCGGCCCCACGCGAATCCACTCGCCGTTCGAGAGCGTCTCCACCGTGCCCTGCCGGATAATGATCAGCTCCTCGTTGGGATGCCTGTGCGGCGGGTGCGGCGAATGTCCGGGGTTGAGCGTCGTGATGTGAATCTCCAGGTTCTCGAGCGTCGCCGTCGGAGTCGAGCAAACCGTCCGCACCGAGCCGTTCGCGTTCGGCTTGTCCACCATATCTTTCCAGTCAAAAACGTGCGACCCCATCACCTGCGCGGCGTCGGCATGCGCCAGCCCCTCGCCCACAACCGCCGTCGCCGCCAGCGCTGCAAACAGTTCTCTCCGATTCATGTCTCCATCCCTCTTCGCGCAGCATTCTTGTTGCACTGATCACTATAGCGACCCGCCCCACCCACCTATATTGGAACTGTCATTCTGAGCCGAGCGCGCTTGGGGCCCCAGCGCGCCTCGCGCGATGGAATAAGCAAAGAATCTGCGGTTGCTTTTAGGGAACCTCGTTGACGCAAACATCTGCATCCTGGCGACTCCGTCAGCGTCGCTCATGGCACAATGATTCCATCCACCATCATCAGGCCCCCTCGGAGAACCGCGATGCGAAAGACCGCTCCACTCGCCCTCTGCGCAGCCCTCATGCTTTTCGCCCCGCTCGCCCGCTACGCCACGGCCCACGCGCAGGGCGTTGAACTCGATCAGACGCTCTTCGTGCAGGCTCCCGAGCACGACAACGGCAGTGGCGGCATCGTCCTCATCTGGATTCCCGAACCGCTCCAGCGAGTCTGTCTCGGCAAAACCTACTCGCAGTGTGCCGCCATGGACTACTGCATCCGCACCACCGTCAAAAACGTCCCCATGTGCCGCAACCTCGCCGTCCCGCTCAGCCGCCTGCCCGCTTACCCGCCCGGCATGCGCCCGCGCCGCATGATGAGCCTCAGCTTTTACAAGATCACGCCCAACGGCCCCTACGCGGCGCTGCAGAACTACTACAAGTCCCTGCCGCCGGGTGTCCTCACGCGCATCTCCATGGACGCGCGCATCAAGGCCCGCATCCGTTTCACCGCCGGCCCCAACGACGACAGTATCCAGCTCGAACAGGTCCTCGCCACCGCCCCGTTCTGAAGAAGGCGATTCTCAACTCAGAACAACATCAGGGGTGCCCCATCCCCGGGGTCCCCGCGGACATCGGGGCCCCCGGCGAACGATCTTTGTTCGCTGGGGTGAAGGGATAGGTCTAAGTTTGTGGGGTGGATCCAAGCTTTGCTTGGGTGGGGGGCGCGTCTTCGTCCACGCACAGTCTCCAATTTCTCGATTCACACAAATCGGGGTTCAACCCACCTCGATGTCAAGTCCTGCGCCTCGCGAAAATCGACCCACCTCCTTCATTCCATTGCAAATAAAAAATCTGCCAAACAGTGCGTATTATTTCTCGCAAATCCCTACACTTTTCTTAGTCGCAGAAAACTGCGGCTTGGGACGGCGGCGGCAGCACGAGGATCGTTCGACAGGTTCTTGCGCATGATGCCCGGAGCCGAGAAAGCCCCGGGTTCTTGAGGCGGCCATGGCACATCACGAGACGCACGCACCACGACCTGAGACGATTTTGCAGCGAAAGCAGTGCAAATCGCCCCTAACTCGAATTTTTTGACGACTTTAAGCTCGCATCAATGGAATCAGGACTTTACAAGAAAACACGGTTTTTTGAGGGGGTATTGACGAATCAGTACACACCGCCCGGCCAACTCCGCCAACACCGCTAACGCCGCTAGCCCCGCTTTCATTTCCTGAACCGCGCCGCCGTGGCTTCGGCGGTTCGGGCCAGCAGGCCGACGTCGCTGCCGACGGCGGTAAAGTTGAAGCCCATCTCGAACATCGCGGCCGCGTCATCGGGATTGCCGGTAAGAAAGCCGCCGGATTTGCCCGCTGCGCGAATGCGCTGCGCGGCATCTTTGATTGCCGCCTGCACTTCGGGATCCTTGGGATTGCCGAGATGGCCGAAGGCCGCGGCCAGATCGCTGGGGCCGATGAAGATTCCGTCGACTCCTTCGACAGCGGCAACCGCCTCGATCTCCTTGAGCGCGTCCTTGGTTTCGAGCTGCACGAGGACGCAAGTATCGAGGTGAGCGTTGCGATGGTAGTTCTGCACGCGGCCGTAGTCGTTGGCGCGCGGAGCGACCGATACTCCGCGAATGCCTCGAGGCGGATAGCGCGTGGCAGCGACTGCCTTGCGCGCTTCCTCGGCGTTCTGCACAAACGGGATAAGGAGCGAACGCGCGCCTACGTCGAGCGCGCGCTTGATGATGACCATGTCATTCCACGGCACGCGAAAGACCGGCTCGGCAGTGCCGCCGCGCATAGCCTGCAGTTGCGGCAGCAGCGTGGTGATGTCGTTCGGTGCGTGTTCGCCGTCGATGACAACCCAATCGAAGCCCGCGCCGGCGACGATCTCTGCCGCGATCGGATTGACGAGCCCGCACCAGAGGCCGACCTGCCGCTCCTGTTTTGCGAGTGCCTGCTTGAATGCGTTGCGCGGCAAGTGTCCGGGCCATTCGGGCATGAGGCGATCTCCTTGGGGAATTGTAAGGGAGCGAGTGCGGGTCTGGAGACCCGCACGACAGCCAGTCAGGAGACCGGCGCTGCAACGGAGCGTTTCGTTACTGAGGAGCAGGCGTACTGAAGTCCAGCCGCTTGATTTCGCCGACGATGGGGCCGTAGCTGACGATGGCGCAGAATGCGATGAACGCAACGAAGATAAGCGCACCTTTGTAGGAATGCGTTTTGTCGACGATGGCGCTGATGATAAGCGGCGTGGTGATGCCTGCCATGTTGCCGAAGAGGTTGAAGAGCGCGCCGTTCATGCCGACCATGCCCTTCGGCGAAGTGTCGGAGACGACGGTCCAGCCGAGAGCACCGATTCCCTTGCCGAAGAACGACAGCGACATGAAGAAAAGCATGAGGCTCTGCGAAGGTGCGTAGTTGCAGGCGATGATGGTCATCGAAAGCGCCATGCCGGCCATGATGGGTAGCTTGCGCGCGAAGCTCAGCGAGTGGCCGCGGCGCAGGAGCCAGTCGGAGATGATGCCGCCCAGCACGCCGCCGATGCCGCCGCAAAGCCCGGGCACGGCGGCCGCGAATCCGACCTTGACGACCGACATGTGGCGCGCCTGCGACAAGTAAAGCGGAAACCAGGTAAGAAAAAACCAGGTGAGCGTGGTGATGCAGTACTGGCCGATGTAGACGCCCACAAGCATGCGATAGCTCAAGAGCAATTTCACCGTGGCCCAGGTGAGCGTGTTCTTTTTGACGGCGCCGGCGGAGTCGGTGTTGACCAGGCCGCCGCCGCGCTCGATGACTTCGATTTCTGTCTGCGAGATGCGCGGGTGCTCCTTGACGCCGTAGATCGTGGCGAACCAGACGATCGTCAAAACCGCGCCAAGCGCGCCCATGAACCAGAAGCAACTGCGCCAGCCGGCGCTGTGGATGAGACCGCCGAAGATAGGCGCGAAAATCGGCAGCGCAAAGTACTGAGCCGAGTTGAAGATGGCGGAGGCGCGGCCTCGTTCAGAGTTGGGGAACCATGCGGCAACGATGCGGCCATTGCCGGGAAAGACCGGCGACTGAAAAAGCCCTGAAAGGATGCGGAGGATGAAGATGACGGTGAATGCCATGCTGGCGGCGAAGTAGCCGGCAAACGCGGTGAGGAACGCGCAGACGGACCAGCCGATGATGGCGATGCCGTAGACCCGTTTCGATCCGAAGCGATCGAGCAGGCCGCCGGAGGGCAGTTGGCCGAGCGCGTACGCCCAGCCAAAGGCGGAGAGCAATAAGCCCAGGCGCGCGGTGGTCAGGTTAAGGCTCTTGGGCATCGACGAGAGGGCTTGCGAAAGAGCCGAGCGGTCAGCAAAGCTGAAACAGCTGACGATGAAAAGAATCGTGATGATGAAATAACGGATGTGCGTTTTCCGCTCGGCGATCAAGAAGGACCTCGGTGGGGCGATGCTCAAGGTTTCGGTTTCACGGTACCATGTCACGGAAGCCGCTCAGGCCATTTCATTCACTGACTGGATGAGCCCGCGAATGTAGCCGTAGCAGTAGGCGAACGACTGTAGCGAGTCGGGATCGGCGTTGTTGGCGGCGAGCGGCACGTGATCGGGCATGAGCATGTAGGGATAGCCGATTTCCTTGTAGACTTTAATGGCCCTCACGAAATCCACGTCGCCTTCGTCGGGATAGACCTCGATGAAGTCGTTGCGATGGCCGCGGATATTGCGGAAGTGCACATTGAAGATCTTCTTGCGCGTCCCGAAGTAGCGGATGACATCGAAGATTTCGACACTCGGATTCTCGAGATCCTCCGAGATGGTTCCCTGGCAGAAGTTGAGGCCGTGATAAGGACTCTCTTGTATGGTGATGAATTTCTTGAGCCCGTCGATCGTCCCGAGCACGCGGTTGACGCCCTGATAGCCTTCGGGGGGCACGCCGGGATCCTGCGGATGACAGGCCATGCGGATTTTGTACTCGTTGGCGACGGGAATGATGCGGTCGAGGAAGTAAGTGATGCGCTCCCAAAACATGTCGGCAGTCACCACGCCCGCCTTGGTGAGCGGCGTTTCGGGATGCGCCTCAGAGAGCTTCCACTGGTGATAGAGCGCGTCGCCGCGGCCTTGCACGCGGCCAGTGCGCAGCACGCCGAGAATGCTCATGTTGTATTTGATTGAGGGAACGCCGGCCTGCGCGCAGTTGCGAATGAAGGTCTGCAGTTGCTCGATGTCGCGGTCGCGCTCAGGACTCTCCGCCAACATGATGGCGGGATGCTTCTCGTGATCGATGTGCGTCGACTCGAGGAATGGAGGCGCGGTGCAGTCGACGCTGATGTCGTATTTTGCGGCCATGTCGACCATGCGATTCAATTCTTCGACGGTGGCGTAGAGACGGTCACCCTCGATCTGCGGATAGCCGCAGATGTTGCGCACGCTGTAACGGGCCAGGTACTTGAGGTGTGTGTCGTTCGTTGGAGCTGATTGGTCGCCGAGTTTCATCTTGACCGGAAGTGGGTCAGGCGCTGGCGCCGCGGGTTCAGCGGCGAACGATGCGGCAGGGATGGAAGTTGCGACGAGGCTAGCGGTTGCGCCGGCGGCCAGAAATTGTCTGCGATTCAATTTTTCCTCCGGGGATCGTGACCTCCCTCTTTTAAGCGAGCGAGCGCGGGTCTGTAAAGTGGAGTTAACGTTACTGCAAAGCCGCGCCTGATGCGGTGAATTGACGCAGTGCTGTCATTTCGGCGGATTGAGAGTACGGCAACGAGAACGGAAGGGACATTGAGCAGCGAGCGAACCCCACGTATGAGTAAATCGCCGCGCGTTACGGAGATGCGCGTGGTTCCTGTGGCCGGGCGCGACAGCATGCTGCTGAATCTGAGCGGCGCGCACGGACCATTCTTCACGCGCAATCTTGTTCTACTGACCGATGAGGCGGGAAATACAGGCGTGGGCGAGGTGCCAGGCGGAGAAAAGATTCGCAAGGTGCTGGAAGATTCGGCGCCACTGGTGGTGGGACGCGAGACTTGCGACTACAACGCGATTCTTTACGCGGTGCAAGAGCGTTTCGGCGATCGCGACGCGGCAGGACGCGGGCAGCAGACATTCGATTTGCGCGTGACGATTCACGCGATGACGGCGATCGAGTCGGCGCTGCTCGATCTGTTTGGCCAATTTCAAAAAGTTCCTGTTGCGACTTTGCTCGGTGAGGGCGTGCAGCGCACGAGCCTGCCAGTGCTGGGCTATCTGTTCTTTGTGGGCAACAACCGGAAGACAGATCTTGATTATCGGCGAGCCGGCGAGTCGGCGGAGGGATGGTTCCGGCTGCGCGACGAAGAGGCGCTCTCGGCGGATGCGATTGTGAAGCTGGCAGAAGCGGCGCAGGCGCGGTATGGATTCGCGGATTTCAAATTGAAAGGTGGCGTGCTTGCCGGCGCGGAAGAAATGAAGGTAATTGAAGCGCTCGCCGAGCGGTTTCCCGAGGCGCGCGTCACGCTCGACCCGAACGGCGCATGGTCGCTCGAAGAGGCTGTCGCGCTGTGCAAGGGCAGAAACGACGTGCTGGCATACGCGGAAGATCCGTGCGGCGCGGAGCAGGGATTTTCAGGGCGCGAGATCATGGCGGAGTTCAGGCAGGCAACCGGACTGCCGACCGCGACCAACATGATTGCCACCGACTGGCGCGAGCTGCGGCATGCGATCACGCTGCATGCAGTAGATATTCCGCTGGCCGATCCGCACTTCTGGACCATGCAAGGAGCGGTGAAGGTTTCCGTGATGTGCCGCGACAACGGACTTACCTGGGGGTCGCATTCGAATAATCATTTCGACATCTCGCTGGCGATGGTTACGCACGTGGCCGCCGCGGCTGTGGGAGCGATTACGGCCATCGATACGCACTGGATCTGGCAGGATGGGCAACAACTGACGCGCAATCCGCTCCAAATTAAGGACGGCGCAATTGCGGTGCCGGAACGGCCAGGTCTGGGAGTCGATCTGGACCTTGATGCCATTGAGCGGGCGCACGAATTGTACCAGTCGAAAGGGCTGGGAGCGCGAGACGATGCCATGGCGATGCAGTTTCTGATTCCGGGGTGGAAGTTTGACGCGAAGCGGCCGTGCATGGTGCGGTGAAGCAAGCACATAGGGATTTCGGGACTGCGGGACTGCAAGACTACAGGCGAAAATTAGAAAACAACGAGTCTTGAGGCCTACCATAGATTTGTGGCGTCCACCGAAGCTCGCTTGATCCGCGTTCATGAAATTGACAACGTCGCCGTCGTCGTCAATGAGGGTGGATTGCCGGCGGGCACGCGATTCGCATCGGGTCTCGAACTGCGCGAAGCGGTTCCTGAGGCGCACAAGGTGGCGCTGAGCGATATGGCTGCAGGCGATGCCATTGTCCGTTACGGCGTAACGATTGGCATCGCGAATCGGGCCATTGCGCGTGGCTGCTGGGTACACGAGGAATTGATGACGGCGCCGCAAGCGCCGGCGCTCGAAAATTGTCCGCTGGCGACGGCGACGCCTGAACCGCTGACGCCGCTCGAAGGCTATACGTTCGAAGGCTACAAAAACGCCGATGGCTCGGTGGGCACGAAGAACCTGCTTGGCATCAGCACCACGGTGCAGTGCGTGGCGGCAACTGTCGACTACGCAGTCAAGCGGATCAAAGCGGAGATTCTGCCGCGCTATCCAAACGTGGATGATGTCGTCGCCATCGCGCATCCTTACGGCTGCGGAGTCGCAATTGATGCGCCGGGCGCGGCAGTGCCGATTCGCACGCTGCGCAATTTGGCGCTGCATCCCAACTTCGGCGGCGAAGTGATGGTGGTGAGCCTTGGCTGCGAAAAGCTGCAGCCGGTGCGGCTGATGCCGGCAAATGCGCTGCCGGTGCTGGAGGAAGAACCGACGGTCGCGGTGATGCAGGACGCGAAAGAGGGCTTCGGCGAGATTGTGGCGAACATCATGACGCTTGCCGAGAAAAAGCTCGCGCGCCTGAATAAGCGGCGGAGGACGACGTGCCCTGCTTCCGATCTTGTCGTCGGCCTGCAATGTGGCGGATCGGATGCAATGTCGGGAGTGACGGCGAATCCGGCTGTCGGATTTGCGGCCGATCTGCTGGTGCGCGCGGGTGCGACAGTGATGTTCTCTGAAGTGACCGAAGTGCGCGACGCTGCGCACTTGCTGACTGCTCGGGCAGCAACGCCCGAGATTGCGAGAGCATTCGTACGCGAGATGGCGTGGTACGACGAGTATCTCCGCGTGGGCGGCGCAGATCGAGCGGCCAATCCCACGCCAGGAAACAAGAAGGGCGGCCTGGCGAACATCGTCGAGAAGGCGATGGGCTCGATTGCCAAGGCGGGCAGCACTGCGCTGATGGGCGTTGCTGGGCCGGGCGAACGCGTGACGCAGAAGGGACTCGTGTTCGCTGCAACACCGGCAAGCGACTTTATCTGCGGCACGCTGCAACTGGCGGCAGCGATGAATGTGCACATTTTTACGACCGGCCGCGGCACTCCTTACGGGCTGGCGATGGCGCCAGTGATCAAGGTGGCCTCAAACAGCGGGCTCGCGCGGCGCTGGCCCGACTTGATCGACGTGGATGCAGGAACGATTGCGAGCGGCGAGGCAACCGTAGAAGATGTCGGCCTTCAGATTTTTTCGCTGGTTTTGGATGTGGCCAGTGGGCGTAAGAAGACCTGGGCCGACCACTGGGGCCTGCACAACGAGTTTGCGCTCTTCAATCCTGGGCCGGTGACGTAAAGACAGCTATCAGCTATCAGCTTTCAGCTTTTCGCACCATTCCGCAGTCCGAGGTGTGATCCTCCGGCAGGAGTTGGTCCGCTGGAAAAATCGACACCGCAAGTGGAAGCACCACCGAACTCACTTCTTCATGATCAGCGGCGCGCCTGCAATCTTCAGCCGCACTCGATAGATGCTGGTGCTGGCCGTGATGTAGAGCGTTTTGCGATCGGGTCCGGCCCAGGCCACATTTGAAACGCGCTCGGGCATGACGATCGTTCCCAGTGGCTTGCCTTCCGGTGAGATGATCCACACGCCTCCGGGGCCTGCGCTGTAGATGTTGCCTTCGACATCCACTTTCATGCCGTCAGGTCCGCCGACGCGCGGATCGGAGGTTGCGTCGTAAAGGAGCTTTGCGTCGGCCAGCGTGCCGTCGGGCTTGACGCGATAGCGCATCCAGATCTTTTTCGGCTCGGAGTTGTTCACGTAGAGATACTTCTCATCGGGTGAGAACGCGATGCCGTTGGAGCGCGGAAGATCGGCGATGAGCAGTTGCAACTCGTCGCGCGCGGGCGGCGCGCCCGGCTTGTGCTCGAGCGCATGCGGAATGCGATAGACGCCGTTGACCTGCAATTCCTTTTCTGGGTCGCTGTCGTTTTGCGTGCGCAGACCGTAGGGCGGATCGGTGAAGTAGAGCGAGCCGTCGGAGCGGTAGACCAGATCGTTCGGACTGTTGAGTCGCTTGCCCTGGTAGGTGTCGGCGAGAATCGTGATCGGCCCTTTCGGGTTGAGCGACTCGAATCGGAAGACGTCGCGCTGCGCGTGGCCGGCAACGGTGAGGCGTCCGCGTGCATCGAGCGTCATGCCGTTGGAGCCGGGCTCGCGCCCGTAGGCGTCGCTCCCCTTGTAGCCGCTGGGCTGGAGAAAGATGCTGACGCCTGAGCCGGGAGTCCAGCGGCGGATGCTGTTCGATGGAATTTCAGCAAAGAACAGGCTGCCCGAGTCCCACACCGGACCCTCCACCCAGGTGAATCCGGTGGCCACTCGTTCGAGCATCGCACCCGCGGGAACGACCCGGTCGATGGACGGATCGAGGTGATCGACTTTGAGCGGCGATGAATCGAGAATGCCGTCTGACGGCGCGAGCGACGGAACCGACCCGGCGGTGACGCGCCTTACTGCGCCGGTGATTGCGACGCCAGTCAACAGCACGAAAAACGAGAGCAGCCAAAGAGAACTCTTGCGTTGCATTGTTTTTTCCTGAGGAGAGATGGCCTTCGCCGGAGGAGTTTACTGCCTGGTTTTCAGGTACTTCACGGCCTGGTAACTCCGGCGCATTCATCTTTCGCCCGGCGCCGTATCGGTGTCAAGAAACGGGGGACTGCTGGCGGCCTGAAAGCCTGGGATGTTGCGAGTGAGGCGCTGATGCAAAAGACAGCCAACTGCGCTTACAATCCTAGTTGTCATGGCGAAGAATAAGGCAGTGACGTTCGAAGTGGCCTGTCCTGACTGCGGGGCAATGCTCAAGATTGACGCCAGCACCGGTGTGCTCGTGAGCCATACTTCAGCGCCGCGCAAGCGGATGTTCGAAGACCTGGAGACGGCGGCCAAGGCGATGCGCGAACACGGCGAACGCACGGAGTCGATCTTCCGACAGAGCGTTGATGCCGAAAAGAATAAGGCTGATCTGCTGGAAAAGCGCTTTGCCGAGGCGATGCGCAAGGCGAAGGACGCTCCCGACGAAAAACCTTTGCGCGAGATCGATCTGGATTGAGCTTGCATTTTTTGCACGATTGCAGCGAACCATCCAAGTACCTAAGCAACTCGACGCTCGAGTAGTTTTCGAGCCATACTTGAAGCGAACAGAGTTTATGCGCCATCTTGTCATGCCCGGAAATGAGGAGAGATTATGGTGGTAGTTCCCCTGGCAAAACCTCAAGAAAATGCGATCCAACCGCCGGCTTCAAAAAGCTGTAATGACGTCCAATGGCTCCGGTATGCCGCGGCCGGCACTCTTGCCGCCAGCGGAGCCCTTCTTGTGACGGGCTATCGCCGCGCCGGATTGATCGCGGCCGCCTCGGGCGTGGCGCTGGCTATGCTGGACCAGCAGGATGTGGTGCGCGCCTGGTGGAATATGCTGCCAGGCTTTCTTGAGGAGATGCACACCACACTTGGGAAGGCGCAAACCGCCGTGGAAGATTTATCGACGCAGGGGCAGAAACTAAGCGACCTGCTCTGCCGGTAGTTGCTATTTCATCATTCTTTAGTTCTTGCGCTCGACCAGGTAACGGGCCACAGCCTTGAGACCATCGGCGCGGCTGCCGTATGGATCGAGTGCGGCAAAAGCCTCGTCGATCAGTTGCGCGGCGTCGCGGCGGCTCTGCTCGATGCCATAAACTGCCGGCCACGTCGCCTTTTCCGTGGCCTGATCTTTACCGGCAGTCTTGCCCAGGTGCTCTGAATCCACGGTCATGTCGAGCACGTCATCGACGATCTGAAAGGCAAGGCCTGCCTTGCGGCCGAAGCGGTCAAGGCGCGCAATATCATCTTCCGTCGCGCCCGCGTAGACGCCGCCTGCCACGACGCTGACGCGAATGAGCGCGCCGGTCTTGGCGCGGTGGATAGCTTCGACCAGCTCGGGCGTCGGCTTCAAGTGTTCGCTTTCAATGTCGAGCACCTGGCCGCCGATCATGCCGTCAATAGTGCCCACTGCGTTGGCAATCAGGCTAATAATCTTCACGGTAGCGGCCGGCGGGCAGTCGAGTTCCGAGAGGACTTCAAAGGCGCGCGTTTGCAACGCGTCCCCCGCCAGGATAGCGATGGCCTCACCGAACGCAACGTGGCAGGTGGGCTTGCCGCGACGCAGGTCGTCGTTATCGAGGGCGGGTAAGTCGTCGTGGATGAGCGAGTAAGTGTGGAGCATCTCGATTGCCGCACCCAGCCGCTCGATGCCGGCGGGAACTTTGCCGGCGATGGTCGCGCCAGCCTGCATGACAAGCACCGGCCGCAGCCGCTTGCCGCCGGCAAAGATGGAGTGGCGCATGGCGCTGTGAATCGATGCAGGGATGGTGTCGGCGCTGGGGATCAGCTCTTCCAGCGCGCGGTCGGTCAGGTCCGCACCCTCCTGAATTAGCGATTTCACATCGGTAGCCATTTCTTTCATCTTAGACGAACCCGCTTTCCGCGTAGCTCACCTAAGGCTACAACAATGACAAGCAGCACGCTGAGCCCGCTGATCCATCGGCCAGCGACGACGTCGGGCGTAATTGTCCAGTCGATGGTGAGGTTGACCGGACCCTGCGGAACCGGCACGGCAATCAGGCCGTCGTCACGCTTGACTAAAGAGTTTGCACGATCGCCGTTGAGCAGGCGCCCGTTCAGGCGGATTTGCCATGAGGGATAACTGAGCAGGCGGAGAACCAGATAACCGGAGTGCGGAATCGACACGCGGAACCGGCGATGCTCGGGATTGGTCGCACCATCGCCAACGGTGACAAATGTTGCCTGGCAACTTCCCTGGTTCGGATTCCAGATCGGGTCGGCATCGGGATCGTCAGCATCGGGCTTGCCGAGTTCGACCGAGGGATCGCTGACGAGGCACGCATCGGGAAGCCCGGTTGCGATCTGCGACAAGTCGGCCTCCGGCGGCTCGTACTCATACATGCCCTCGAAGCCCGCGCCGTCACGGTAATCGGCGAGCGTGGCGGCGACGGTGTCTTCGGGATAGCAGGCCTGGAAGAAGACCGTTCCGGCAAACACAGTGGACGCAACGAACCACGCGCTGCATGCCGCGAGCACGGCGATACGCGCGCGGCGGGCCGAGGGCCAAACGGCTGCGACAAAGAAAATCGCCATTGGCGCTTCGACCGCCTCAAGCCAGCGCCATGGATATTGCAGGAATCGCATCTCAGGCAGCAGGTACCAGAGCGGTCGCGAAATGGGGAATGAGAAGAACAGGACGACAACGGGAATGGCGGCAAGCGGAACGAACCAGCTCAACGCACCGGAACTTTTCTGGGTGGGGAGCGTGCCGCGACGCCAGCAGACAGCGACTGTGGCGAGCGCGACGGCGATCATCGAGACAGCAATCCACGAAGCCTGGTGATTAATCGTGTCGTGCAGCGCGAGAATCGGGTTCGCATTGTGGATGAAGAGCCAGTTGTTCTCGAAGTTGTAGCCGGGATCCTGCGTGGCCTGCTTGATGTCGACCCAATTGCGCTCGAATGCGGCTGGAAACCAATAGAGAGCGGCGAGGCCGAGACCGAGCGGAGTTGCAAAGGCCGCGCGCAACACCGGCGCCCAGGTTTTCTTAGCGATGGCGGCGATGAGTGCAACACCTGCCAGCAGATAGGTTGCGATGACAGCGAGAGGCAGATTGGAGAGCCATGCTCCGGCAAGGGCGATGGCGAGCGGCGCTGTGGAACCGTCGAAGGTGCGACCGAGGAGGGAGACTTGGTCGTTCTCAATTGGAATTTGCAGCTTCCCACCCTTTCGCATGAGACGCGAAAGGATGGGGCACGGAGAATTTGACCGGTCACGAAGGGCGAATAGCACAATCAGCGGCAGCCAGACGCCGCCGGCAAACTCGGGAAACGCGGCGCGCTCGTAGCCAGTGAAGAGCGTGAAGCCGGAGAAGATGGCGACGCAGCCCGCCAGCGTGGCAGGCAGATCGTCGAGGGCCTCGAGCGCCAGCGCGCGAGTCGCGAACCCCGTGCCGGCCAGCGTGAGGAAGGTCAGAGCGATGGGCGCGAAGCTCCAGGGAAAGATGAGGCCGAGCAGTGCACCCAGCATCCAAGTGAGTGGCGGGTAGAAGACGAAACGCGGTTCGCCGGCTCCGTAGTTGGGGCTTGGCGTCCAGTGCGGATAGGGAATGCCATGCTTCCACGCGTTGACGCAATCGAGCCACGAGATAAGGTGGACGTCGAAGTCGTGGCCGCAGGAGTTGCCGCGAATGAGTTGCGGCACGATGGCGATTGTGGCAGCGAGCAGAATGACGATGGGACCGAGATATTTTGCAGCCCCCATCCAAGCAGAGCTTGGATGGGGCACCCCAGTTCCCTCGCTCCCTTGATCCCGCTTTCCGTGCTCTTTCATGGCAGCAGCCGCAAGGTGTGGCTGGTTTGCGCCGCGACGGCAGCCGGAGTGAAGGGCAGCGCGAACGTGGTTCCGTTGTACCAGTCGCTCCATTGGTCGCGGAAATACGGGCTCAACGGATTGCCGCTCTCGCCGAGAACGATATTCTCAGTCGATCCGTCTACGTTGCTCCAGTCCATGATGAAGCGCTGCGAGGGGCCATTGTCGCGCATTACCTGCTTGACCGTTGTCCTGTCGCCGCTGAGCGGAAGCGGACCTTGATCGGCTACGCGGCCAACGAATGGCAGAAAGCGGGCCAGCGGATGGTCCAGTTCGACGACATGCCAACTGCCGTAGGACCAATCGGCCACGTTGCCGGGCGCTTTGCCGTCTTGCATTGCCTTCTTCACTGCCGCGGTCAATAACTCGTCCCAGTCCTTGTAGTTCTTCGGGAGCCACTCAGGCTTGGCGTGCATCACGATTTCTTCTTCGGCAAACTGCGATTCGCCCCATTGATAATCGCCGGCGAGTTTACCGAGTCTCGGCTCGAGAATCATCGGCCACAGGGCCGCGCGGGTCCCGGTGACGAGCGAAGCTGCCGCCGAATCCGTGGTGAGGCGGCCGTCCCAGCTACGCATCAGGTCGGCGGCCTTGCGCAAATTGCTGTCCGCACCGGCGGTGTGATCGATGGCATAAGCAAAGCGATGGCCCATCTCCTGGTCGACCTCGCTGTATATATCTGTCTGCACCGCAAGCATACCCATCGGCGTGAGTTTATCGCGGCCGTCGAGCGATTTGTAGATGCGTTCGATGCGATAGGGGTCCATCCACTCGTCTGCCAGTGGGCATTGCGAAGCGTCCGTCGTCACGCGGGAGTTGGCGGTGGCCAGAAAGCCGGATGGGGGGTCGAAGGAGTTGGGCATCGCGTCAAATGGAATGTAACCCTGCCACTCGTGCGCAGAATCGCCTATGGGTACATCCACCAACTCCGCCGGCCGCAGAGGAACCTGGCCGATCGCGCGATACGCGATGTGCCCCTGATCGTCGGCGTAGACGAGATTTTGCGTGGGCCAACACCACAACGCCAGCGATGCAGAGAACTCAGCCCAATTCGACGCGGTGTTCATTTGGTAGAGCGGAATCTCGTGGAGCGCCGGATCGTAGAGCGTCCATTTCAACGCGGTCGGCTGGCTCCCGGCGGGCAAGATCGGGTCCATCAGCGGCCCGTGTTCCGTCGACTGGACATCAATGGCTATGTCTTTGCTATCGCGCACGTGAATCACTTCGTGATCCACCGAAAGCGCGTGCCATTGGCCGTCGTTGCCCTGGTAGTTCCCCTTTCCGTCGAGTTTCTCGTAGTAAAGATCCTGCACGTCGGCAAGAAGCGCGGTGAATCCCCAGGCTACGTGCTCGTTGTGACCGGCGATCACAAACGGAAAACCCGGCAGCGTGACACCGGCGGCGTGGAAACCCGGAGCGCCGTAATTGCCGGGCGAATATAGATCGGCCATGTACCAGATGTTCGGCACGCTGAGACCGAGGTGCATGTCGTTGGCGAGCAGCGGCCTTCCGCTGGCTGTATGGCTGCCGGCAACGACCCAGTTATTGGATCCGGCAGGGCAACTGCGGCAGGCGGGCTGGCCGAGGAGCGATGTGAGAACGCGCAAATCTTCCGGAGCGATCAGGGCGAGAAGTTCCGCGGGAGCTGGCGGCGCAAGCCGCGTCTCGGTATTTTCTTCGTCGTCGTTCTCGTCGTCACCTTTCTTCGGCGACGCGGGAAGCGGCTGCGGCTCGCTTAAGTCGACCCTGATCCCGGTAGGCGGATGATCGCGCCACGAGCCCACCGGATAAAGATCGGCTTCGAGCCTGGGGTTGTGAAGAGCAGCGGAAACGCGCGCGCGGTTAAGCTTGCCCAAGGCGTGCATGTCGAGCTCCTGCACCATGGAGAGCCCTACGCTGATCGAATCGACTCCGCGCCACGGAAGCGGACGGTAACGCAAGAGCCGAAACTCGGGAGGGAGCGAACCAGAGCTCTCGGCCTGCGTGATGAACTGATTCACACCGCGAGCGTAGTCGTCGAGGCGTGTGCGGTCAGCAAATGAAAGAGCGTTGTAGATGCGCTCGGCGGTTACGCGGATTTGCAGCACGCGCTGCGTCTTGTCGTGGTTGGCAAGAGCCGAGCCCAGCACCTCGGCAAGCTCGCCATTCGCGGCGCGCCGCATCATGTCCATCTGCCACAGGCGATCCTGGGCGGTCACGAATCCCTGGGCAACGAGCATGTCGTCCTGCGTGGCCGCTTCAATGTGAGGTACACCGTGACGGTCGCGGCGGATGGTGACCGGCGCGGAGAGTCCAGCGAGATGCGTGTCGCCGTCTAGTTGTGGAAGGGCGGCACGCGTGACGGAGCGAAGCCAGAGAACGCCGGCGGCCACGGCTATTGCGAGAAGCAGCAGAAGGCTTGCGACGACAAAGAGGAGAACGCGCGGCCAGCGTCGTTTGCGCTTTTTGCGCGTGGCGCCGCGGGCGGAGGCGGGCGCTGGCATGGATGGGGGCGGATCAGGCATCTGACAGGTATACAGGATACCGCCCGGGCAGCTTGCGCACAGCGGGTCAACGCGAGGCGAGGCGCAGGTGCGAGTGCAGGGCAAAGGGCCGACGAAGCGGAATCGCAAGTCCGTACTGCGGATAGAGAGAGCGGCCGCTTGAGACGACAGGACGCGGCAGGAATGCGAGCGGAGCACCGATGCCCGCAACCACCAGAGCGCCGATGGCGCCTGCTTTGGCGGCTGTTCCGTCGTCGACAGTGCGCGTCGCGCAGATTCCGACTATCAGGCCACCGGCAAGGATCGACGCAATCCAGGCCGGATGGTAGTTCCGCTCCGGGGCGGCAAATTGGGCACTGGCTGACGTGATCCGATCGAGATCGACGCTGATGATGCTTGCGCGATCGAAGCGGAAGCCTACGCCTGGAGGATTGCCCGGCGGATCGCAGAAGAGGTATGCGCCCGTTGCCCCGGCGAAGAGACAGTGCACCGGCTGCCCGTTGTCGTTGCGGACGATGATCGGTGTGCCGCGGGCGAGGTATTCGACGTGCTCCCAGGCCGGATCAATCGGCGGCGCGGGTGCAGGGTTATCGGGCAACGCCTGCGCGAGTGCAGCGGCCGGAAGCAGAAGCAATGTGGTGAGAATCACGCTGAAGTGTTTCATACCCCGTCATCGTAGCCAGGCCGCGATTTGGCGGGATGTAGGAATAGGACAGTTTCGAAGGTGTCACAGTGGGGGCTGGCGGGTCACGAACCAGTGGTGCATCCGGCGCTCACCTGGCGCTGGCCGGACTTCCAGCAAGCGTGGCTTCAAGAGAGCGGAGTTGCGTGAACGATTCCTCGCTGAGCAGTCGAAAGACCATGGGGAAGCAGGCTTTGGGCAGTTGTTCTGCGGTTAGCGCGTCGCAGACAACTCCTGAAGTGGCTTCGAGGCCGCGCTTCCAGCCGGGCTTGGCGGTGTCGCGCACCAGGAGACTTTCAGGGCGGAGCCCGACGGCGACCAGCAGCGTTTGCGCGATGCGCTGGAACTCGGACCAGGGCGAGGCGATGCCGATCAGGTCGGACGCGTGTTCCGGCAGATAGCGCTGCAAGCTCGCCTGTAGCGGAGCCGTTACGGGCCGCACTTGCAATACGGTCAGCTCGGTGCCTGGCGGAAGGAGCTTGCGAACGGCCGCTGCCTTGCTGGGCAGCACAATGGGAATCGCGCGATCGAGAATCGCTGCGGCGCCGCACTCTGCCGGCGCACAGCCTGACACCGGAAGCGCCAGGTTGCCTGCCATTTCATGCATCACGATTTCGCGCAACGCATCGTCAGGCTCGATGAGCAGCCAGCGGGCGGGCGGCTCGAACGAGAGCCAGCGACGCAGGCGCGCTCGCAACAAGGAGTCTGCGACACCGATCTTGCGCGCCTTGGTTGCGAGGTCACCGATGAGCTGATCGACAGCCATCTCCGGCGTGCGCGCAGAGGAGGGCCTTGCGGCAGACACGAAGACGCCACTGCCATGACGAAATTCAAGCCACCCCTCCTGCTCCAGCTCGCGATAGGCGGCGCTTGCGGTGTTGGAATGGATTCCAAAACGACGTGCGAGCTCGCGCGTGCTGGGAAGCCGGTCGCCAGGCAACATTTCGCGCGAAAGGATGCCGAGTGTGACTTGCGTGATCAACTGCTCGCGCAAGGAAACTTCGCCGCTTCGATTGAGCCAGAGACGCATGCTTACAGTTCGTAGTTCACAGCTGAATGCCCTGTGTTTGCGTGGCGGCGTCGGCGGCGTCGGCGACGCGCGCGGAGCGCCGTCCGCGACTGTAGACGACAAACACAAAGAGGAGCAGAACAAGAATAACGCCCAGCACGAGCAGGCTGCCTTCGGGACCGTCAGCGCCCCCGCTCCACATCGGATTGCCTATCGGGAATGACGAAAAGAGGTGACCCTGCCCCTGAAGGCCACTGTCGGCGGTGCCATAGAAGAACGTTTCTGCCCAGTCCCACGCCGCGTGAAAGCCAAATGCCCACCATACCGAGCCGGTTACGCGCACGCTGAGACAGAAGAGAAATCCGACGCCGCCGGCGGCCAGAATGCCGATCCAATTTTCGCCGTTGTTTTGCGTGTGATAGAAGCCGAAGACGGTGGACGTAACCCAAGCGGCCTGCCAGAAAGCACTGCGGGCAGCAGACTTTTGGTGGAGTATGAGGCAGGGGAAGAGACCCAGCGCGGCAAGAAGGTAGACCCCCAATGCACCGTTGCTGTGCGCAGTCACAAAGGCGTAGACGCAAGTCGCGACTTCGGCAGCGAGTGCCCACCAGAAGTTGATGCCCCGCACGAGCGTGGACAAGGCGAAGCAACGGAAGATTCCCTCTTCAACGCTTGCGACAACGAGAAAGGCGCATCCCCACAGCGGTGCGTAATACAGAACGGCCGCGCTGTCCAGGATCGAACGATCGAAGCGGAGCCATCCTCCCAGGCAGAGCAACCCGACTAAGGCGGAGAGCGCAGCAAACCCGATGGCGGCTCCTGAAACAAAATGCAAAGCCCGTTTGGGTCCGATCAGGTTGTAGCTCAGGATTCGCCTGCCCTCGATGAGAGCGACGATTCCGGCGGAGGCAATCATTGCGATAAATGGAATCAATTCGGTGGTCAGGACGATTCGCGGAGAACCGTCTATTGTTTCGCCGATGAGACCAGCGGAGTAGAAGATGGTGGCGATGACTACGCGAAAAAGATAGTAGAGCAAGTAGAACGTGAGGATCGACCAACCAGCACGCAGGCCGTGGGGACCTACGAAAATCCAATCGAAATCCCTGGGCTCTTTCTGCGGCAGGTGGCCTTTATCCGGATCTTCGGGCGATTCGACGGGGACGCCTTGCGGCGGCGCTTGATTCCCGCGGCGCTCCAGGTCTAGCTCCATCCATCCCCCTTACGGATACAAAAACCCGACCGGACAAAAAGACTCCATCCAGCATAACGATTCTTGCGAGGTTCTCGCTGTGACAAGAGTTGGCGGGCGCAAGATGGACGGGAATAGCCCGAACCTGATTTGTGGCGTGCGCTGACAAGGGATGTTGCGGCCCCGAAGCCGGCTTCGCTCCGGGGACCGCAAAGATCCGGACAGCCGGCAATTACTGATGTTCCGCGGGCTGGCCGGCGACCTGCAGATCGTTCTTCACGCTAAAGACACCGGGCACGGTGTTGGCTCGGATTCCTGCCGCGTCTTTGTCGGCCTCGGAGTCGACCACGCCGTAGAGTGCCACATTGCCGTTTTGCACAGCGATGCGGATCGGCTTCGCGGGGTCGATGGCGTATTTGTTGAGAGTTGGGAAGCTGTAGACAGCCTGCGCCACCCTGACGCGGATCTGGTCGTCCATCGGCGAGACTGGGTCAACGCTGATGTTGTCAATGACATCCTTAACGCCGGATGTTGTGGAAACCAGTCCCAACGCAGAGTCCCGATTCGGGTAGTCGTGCGCGCTGCCCCCCAGGGTGACGACTCCGTTTTGCACCTGCAATGTGATTGCGTCAAAGACGTTGCCATAGCCCACGCGATCGTAGCTTAGCTTTTCAGAGAGACTTTTCTGCAGCTGCGCGTCGGAGATGTTTGGGCCGGCAACCGAGATGTCGTTGCGCACCGCGGTGACACCCTTTACTTTGTGTGCGGTCTTGTCGGCATCCGCCTTGTATTCGTAGAGGCTTACCGTTCCTGATAATGTTGCAACTCCGTTGGCGTCTACGCTCACCTGCACGTCCTTATACTGCGACTTGTCGAGTTTCGACTTCACGGCGCCGGCCACATCTTGATCTGCGCCGGCAAACGCAAACCGTGGAACTGCAAGAAAACCGACCGCCAACATCGCGAAGATGAAAAGCTTCGTGCAATTTCTGATTGTGTTGTTCATTGACAATCCTCCATGCAATGACGATCCCGCGACCGCGGTGGCCGGGCCTTAACCGAATCTGACTACGACCAGCCACTCGCGCCTGTTTAGACACCAGGACTACCCGCAAGGTTGCTTGTTTTTCGAAAGTTGCTGAAGAAAAGGGGGTTCAGCGATAGCGCCGCGTGTATTTGAAGACCATGGAGAAGACACCCGATTCGTCTCTTGCAACGACAAGAGAGAAATGGCGGTTGATGGCGACTTCGGCCTGAAGCAACTGCTGGCTTGTTGTGTTCACATCGGTGGCGTAAGTGAGGGTAATATCGCGGCCGATTTGCTCCTGCACGGTGATGCGGGAAGTGGAGTTACCGAATGCACCCAGGTAGTTGGGGTCTACTTTGACGCTGCCGGCGCCGAACAGCTTCTGTACCCGATTGCTCACCGTGGCGTTGAGCGCACCGCTCAGCAAGGCATCGGTTGGGTTGCTGATGGACTGCTGTTGCTGCTGAGTATAGAGGCGCTGCTGGTTGCTGGTGTGGCCCAGGGCGAGCAGAGAGAGAACGTCGGCTTCAGGGAGCGGCGGATCGCTGCGATAGGTCACGCTCAGTTTTTGCGGCGTGCCGTTCAAACCGAGCGTGATGTCATAATCCTCAACGTGTGCCGTGGCGCTTAGATCGATGATCGGCTCGATTCGGACAGGATTGTTAAATGTGATGTCGCCGCGTTCAAGCTCGTAGCGCGTGCCGGCAATCATGGCGCTGCCCTGGGTAACGGAGATTCGACCCAGCAGCGAGGGTGAGGCGAGAGTACCGCGCAGATGCACGTCGACATCGCCGGCAAGCTTGGCGAATGCGTTCTGGAAGTTTAACTGGGGCGAGGAGGCGATGTGCACGTCGAGGCGAACGTGATTCGACGGCGCGTCGGCCGGAGCAATGGTCTGGACCGAATTACCGGCCTGCGCGGCCAGAGCCGCCAAGTCGAGATCGGGGCTGACCGTGAATCGGGTAATGAGGACGTCGCCGCTGAGGAGGAGGTTATTCTGCGAGCCTTGCAATTGCAGTTTCGCGTCGGCCAGCGAAGTGACACCCTGTGGATAGCGGATGCGCACTCCTTTGCCTGTGACAGACAGGTCGGCGTAGATGCCGTGTTCGTAGGCGAGAAAACCGCCAACGCTCAACAGCCCGCCGCCGCTCATGGCTGTGAGCGATTTGACTTCGAGCCGATTCTGGTTGAATTGCAACGTGCCGCGCAACTGGCTGAGCCCGTTGGGCAGATCTTCGAGCGACAGTGAGCCATCCTGGAATTCGACGCTCCCCTGCAGGTCAGGATGCTGTAACGGACCGTGGGCCTCGACCTGAAACGTCGTTGTGCCGCTCGCGGTCAGGTCGGAGTCGAGCGTTTCAGCCAGCCTCATATTGATGGAGCCGTTGGCGACGAGATCGAGTTGACGCGAGCCGCGCAGCTGAATGGCGCCATGCGCGCGCAGGTCTGTCTCCGGTCCGGTGACGTGCAGTGGATCGAGTTTGATGCGATTGTCTGCCAGAGTTGCATGCAACCCGCCGTCACTTTTCAGTTCGACACCCGAGATGGTGACGGCGAGTTCCTGGATTCGCGCTTCGCCGTGGAGTTGCTCCGGTTTCTTGAGCGGCCCTTCCACCGTCACTGTTCCGGCCAAGTCGGATTCGCCGCGGAACTGCTCAAGATGCGCCATTGCAAACAGGGCTTCGATATTGAACCGGGAGAATTCGAGCTGAGCTTTCGTCGGGTAGTCGCCGTTGAGTTGCGTGTCGCCTCGCAAGGCAACTTCCGCGCCCTCAAGCTGCGTTGTGAGGTTGTAGTTGAGGCTGTGATTGACCGTATGCGCGGTAAGGTCAAGTGTGCCGAACCGTTGCCCACCGAGCGTTAGAGAGCTCACGGATGCGTGGCCTTCGAGCTGGGGATCGTCCAGAGTGCCCGAACCGGCTACTGAGATGCCCAGCTTGCCAGCGACGTCAAGATTGCGTTGCTTGAGCCAGCCTACCTGAGCCAGGTCGATTCTCTCCGCGTGCGCATCCAACTGGAAGTGCTTTGCGTGAAAGTCGTAGCTGCCCGATGCAGTCACGATTCCGCCCGCTTCGTCGAGCGAGGCAGAAGTGAGCTTGAGAGAATCATTCGCGACCGTACCGTGAACGCTGAGGTGTGCGACCGGCTCGCCAAATACTGTGCCGCTCTCGAGCTCTGCCCAACCTGATCCGACGAGGGAATGGAGGGGGCCGTCGGCTTGAATCTGAGCGTTGAAATCGCCGACGACCGGAATCTCTGATCCTTTGTTCAAGGCAAGAAACGGCTGGACGTCCGCGGTGCCTACATTCGTCCCCTCGGCATGCATGTGCAGCGTCGAATCGCCATCGAACCCGGCCCGCGGCTGGGGTGAGGCATCGAGCGTTCCGCTCAGCGTGATTCTGGTTTTTCCACGCAGGAATTGCCCCTGCCGGACTGCAATCTCGGCAGGAGAGTAGCCGCCCTCCACTTCGACAGAATCCATGTGGAGAAACTGAGGTTGGCCGGCAGAGTTCGCCTTTGTCGGCATCTCGATTGCCAACTGAGTAGCGTTGAGTCTGCCGTTGATCTGCGGTTTGACGAGGCTGCCGGTCCAGGCGCCATGAAATTCGGCCTGGCCGGAGAGCGCTACCGGCAGCGCGGCAGCGCCCGTTTTGCCATTTCGCCGTAGACCAAGGCTGCGCAAGACGGCGTCGAGTTCGCCAAGGTTGCTGGAGCGGAAATCGATGGCGAGAGACGACGACCGGCTTACTGGGTAAGCGCCCAGCAATCCGCGCGCATTCAATTCGGTTGCGGACAGGTGCAACTCCAGATTGCGCAGATTGACTCCGCCGTTGCGCTGCGTATACGTGGCATCGATGACTCCATTCGCCGGGACTTCTCCCGTAGGAGTCTGGCTCGACGGAGACAAGTTGAGAAGCGCAGTAACGGAGAGGTTGCTCGCCTGGCCATACGACCAGGTGGCAATTGCCGGGCCATCCAACCGCGCGGCGAGGCCCAGACGCTGGAAGGGCGGCGTGGCCACAATTTCGAGAATCGTATCGAGCGCGACGCCCTTGAAGCCGGCTGTCACCTTGCCGTTCACGGGAATCGTAAGCTGCGCAGAGGGTACGAGAACATTGCGGTTAGCTCGGCGTTGTTCAGGGCTCAGGCCCGTTCGCTCGATCGTCGCCGCCGGCGCCGAAGGCAGCCACGGCTGCAGCTCGACCGAGCCGTCAATCTGCCCACCCTGGCGGAGCCGGGCAACGATTTGCATAATCTGCAACCGCTTTTCATCGGCGTGAACCTGCGTGTCAAGCGTGATGCCTCTGGCTGTGACACCGGTACCGACGTATGCGCCACCGTCGATGTGTATGGGGCCGTCGATATGAAATGCCGCGGACTGTCCCGCCAACATGAGATTGAGATGGGCGATTCCCTCGGGCGCATCGGAATAGCCTGTGACGGGACCGAGCAGCCGCATGTCGAGATCGCCGAAGAGCCTTGCCTGCCAGCGCGGATGATTGAAGTCGTCCAGTTCTCCGGTGAGATAGAGAGAATGATCCGGCTGGCCTTCGCCGTGCGCGGTGATGCGCAAGCCGTGCAACAAGAGCCGATCGCGCTCCAGGTCGACGGTTGCAGCGAATTCTCCTTTGACAGGTAGGATCCTGGTGCGCGGCACGTTGCGCCTCAGGTTGAGGCCGGATGCGCCCATCTCGATCCGGTAACTCTCCGGCTGACTGCCCGCCTCGGGAACATACCGCATCACGACTGACGCGTTGTCGGCCTCGAAATCCAGCGGCGCGTAGCGGTTCTGATAGTCGAAGGCCGCAGCACGGTTGTCGTAGTGAACGGATCCCTGATCAATCTCGATATGGCAGGCTTGCAGGTCGAACAACGTTTCGAGCACCGGCTTTCCCGGACGATTCCGCTTGCGAGGCTGCGGCTGGTTTGTCGAACCGTCTGGGTAGACGATGAGGTGGAAACGCGGACGCTCGATCTGGAGATCGCGCAGGAGAATGTGGGGACTGAATACGCCGAAGATGCTGACTTGCGCCCGGAGCCGGTCGATCTTCGCGTACGGAGCCTCACCGGGATCTTCGAGCCCATGAATGACCACACCATCGGCTTCCGCTTCAAGCCGAAGAAGATGCCAATGAAATGATGCGATTTGAACCCGGCCACCGGTCGCATTCTCAATTTGCACGATGAGCCGTTGCCGAACCTCGTTTTCAAACGCAGATGAGCTGGCAATGAAGTAGGCTCCGACAGCCAACAGCACAAGCAGAATGACCGCTGCCGCCGCGGTAAGCGGCAGATGGCGCAGGAAGAAACGGCGCAGTCGGCTGCGTACCCTGCTTCGCGGTTTTTCTTCTGGCATCGGAGTCGTCTTGCTCTCGTTCATTGATTCGCACTTCCCTGTGGGTTCTGGGCGATCGGCGCCTCAAGTGCCGGATCCAGCACTTCGACATCGCCCTGTTGACGAAGATTCGTAAGCCAGTTGTCGAACAGGTCATCGACTTGCTGTTGCAAAAGGATTTCCTGGATGCGTGGAGCAACCTGGTCAAGGGCCGGTGGGGTTTCTCCAGATTTGTATTGCGGCAAAAGTGTGTTGCGATAATAGGCTTCAATCTGCTGCGGCGAGATTTGAATGCCCTGCCGGAACCGCTGCTCGATGAAGCCGAGAATTTCAAGCCGGTAGCGGAGATAGTTTTCGACCCGCTGAGTCGTGAGGTCATGCACGGCGAGGAAAGATTTCCAACCCTCGTCGGTTGCACAATTTTCTTGGACGCACGCAGGAAGCACTTTACGCAGTTCCGCCAGGCGCGCCGCAACTTCTTCCGGCGTGGGTTCAATGGAACGCTCGTCTTCTTCGCGAATCTGCTGTTCGATAAGGGTGCGGCTGATCAGTTGATCCAGGGCCAGCCGAGGGGTAAGTTCGCCGCCACGATTCGGTTCGAGAATCGAGAGCCGCATTTCATTTTGAAGATCGCTGGCCAGGATCACATGTTTATTGACAACGGCAACGGCGCGATCGAGGACCACCGGTGTCACCTGCTGCGAGGGAGCCGCTGATGTCGCTTCCTGGCACTCCAGAGCGGAGGGCACGAAAGATGCTGCCAGAAAAATGCACGAAGCCGTCGCGCCAAGCCAGACCGGCGTCATTTCGAAACGTGTTGGAACAAGCGTCTTCATCAGAATGCCTGCCCGAGACTGAAGAAGAAGTTGATGTGCGGAGACTGACCAACATAGGGAGCCTGGTAAGGTCCATATGGATGCGCAGTGGAATAGCCGATCGAGTAATTGATGTTGACAGGGTAGATGGGCGGATTGAGGTTGTAGCTGAAATCGAAACGGATGGGTCCCACCGGTGTGTGGTAGCGTAGTCCGGCGCCTACGGAGTGCGAGAAATCGTTGAAGCTACATTTTCCCTGCTGGCCTGTTGAAGTAAAAGGGCCGTTGGGCAGGTAGGATCCGGAATTGCCCGGCTGAGCGAGAGTTCTGCAGGCGCTGCTATCCGGCTGACGGACGCGCAAGGCACTGGCCCATGCGTCGCCCGCATTGGTAAACACGTTCCCCATGTCATGAAAGATGACAAGACTCACAGTATTGCCAAACCAGGGAAGCGGAGGCGGCGGCAGGCGCAATTCCGTGTTGTTGATCAGTGCTCCGGCGCCGCCGATCTGATAGCCGGTTTCGGGGTCGCGCGGACCAGCGGCATTCTGCGAAAATCCACGCAGCGAAGTCGGACCACCGGCGTAGAGCCTCTCGGGAAGCGGGATGATCCCGTTCGTGCCACTACCGAAGGCTCGGATCTGCCCGTAGCGGGTGTTGCGGGCGAGAACGAATCGACCTTTGTCGAACTGGTAATAGCTGGCGTTCGAGGTGTCGATACGATTGAATTCCGCCTCAGCGCCGAAGTTGCGGTCGGAGAGAAACTCCTGAAAGGTGGTGTAGGTGCCGCGGCGCGCATCCATGGGCACATCGCGTGTGTCGCGGAGCCAGGTGAACGCCGGGCCGCCGACGCGTGTCGCCGTGGAAAGCTCGGAGATCTCGCCGGGATAGACCTGCAACGAACTTGCCGCCACTTTCACGCGGCGAAAGTCGATCTCATAAATAAAGGTATTGGCGCGGGACAGGACAGATTCCGGATGATTGAAGTTCTCAGTAATCCTAAATCCCGCTTCAAGACGTGAGGCCACGTAGGTTGAGACATCTTCGCTGTTGGCATAACCGCCGGAGAAGGTGAATCCGAAGTTTCGGTTGCCTTCGAGGTGCGGCACTTGATAGAGCAGGCCGAGACTTTGCTCGAGCAGGCCGTAGGTGCCGCGGAGTGACGCCGACTGTTCCCGGCCAAAGAGATCGTCACGCGAGATTTCCGCCAATACGCGCGGGCTCACTCCGGTTTTGCCGTTAGGGTTGCAGGCAACGCCGCCGGCTGTGGCGCTGGCGCAGTTGTTTTGCGGTTGACCGGTCTGCGCCTCGAAGCCAAAGCCGTACGTGAACGTCCAGCGGCGCGCTTCAGTCACCTGCAGAAGAACGGATTTATCGGTTCCGGTGCCGCCGGGATTCTCGACCGCGGTGTTTACCTCATTGAAGAGAGCGAAGGCGTAGAGGTTTCGCTGGGTTTCAGCGAGCGCGGTTTGGTTGAGAGGATCGCCGGAGTGAACCGTAATGGCATTCGCGACCGTCTGCGGCCGCGTCACGGTAAGGCCAGTCAAGATGACGTTGCGTACGAAGACCTGTTTGCCCTCGTCGATATGGAAAGTGACATCAACCTTTCCCTGCTCCGATGTTTCGGGTTGCTCGGAGAGCGTGACAGATGCCTGATCGAACCCACGGCTGTAGTACTCGGTCACCAGGGTGTCGTGGTCTCCTGCCAGGTTGCGTGGGGAGAGCGGTTGGCCGGGCGATGTGTTGAGCAGTTTGGTCAAGGTCACGGCCGGAATATGCTCATTGCCTTCAATCTCCAACTTGCCGACCTGCAGTTGCGGCCCCTCAACAATGTGATAGGTGACCGCAAGGGGCGCGATGCGGTCGATCTCGGCAGGGCGCTGCGAAGGTTCCTGGGGAGTGGCCGAACTGTCAGCGCCGACTGTTTCAGGGGTGCTGGTCTCGGGCGTGACCTTCACTTGAGAGAATCCGTTGTTCTGGTAAACGGCATCGAGAGCGCTGACATCGGCTGTGACGAGCGCCTGGCTGTAGAGTCCGTGCCTGTCGAGCACGTCAGCGGCACGAACGCCGAGCAGATCATTGAGAGTGGCTTTGTCAAAGTAACGGTTTCCTTCAACGGAGACCTTCAGTACTCTGCGCCGCGTACCCAATTGGATTCTGTATTGAATCGTCACTGCCTCGTTGGCGACGGTCTGAACAGAGTGATCGACTTTCACGTCGAAGTAGCCGCGCCGCTGGAAGTAGTCGCGCAAACGCCGACTGCCCTCGTTCAGCAGATCTTCATCGACGCTTCCCTCTTCGAAGATCGGGACCAGATGCTTTACTCGATCTGAGTCGAGATTTGCGCCTTCGACAACTACCTTCACCACCGGGCCGCGATTGGCGGTGAACTTGTAGTCCATTGCCCTGGTGGCGAGATTGTACTGGGCCGATTCGAGCTTGACCTCGGCTTCAAGGCGGCTCTCATTCTGATAGTGCTTGAGCACACCGTCCAGCGCGCGATTGACCGTGTCGTGGTCGACGAACGCGCCGGTGCGCAATCGCGCGAAGCGGCGGAAATCGTCGAGGCTCATTCCGGAGTCGCCCGTCACCGAAGTTTTGCCGATCCGCGCACGAGGCCCGCTAACAACGCGGAACGAGACATCGGCTAGCTGCGGATTAGGTTGCGGTGTCACGGTTTGCGCAATTGCCGAGGCGTGATATCCGTTCTCTTCAAGCGTGGCGCGCATCTGTTGCACTGCCCGGACCATCTTAGCCTGGGTTAGACGTGTACCGGCCTCGAGTTGGCAGGCGCGTTCCAACTGCGTATTCATCGTCGCGCCCGCGGCACCATCGACACTTACAGTTCCGATGAAGGTCGCAGGCGTCCCACGAAAGATGAGATCGACACTGCTCCGGTCCGATGTTCCGGCCACTTCGAGAGTCTCGTAGAGCCCGGTGGCATAAAGCTGGCGCAGACTGGACTTAAGAGCCTCGGCGGTCATTGGTGCGCCCTCAACTTGTGCAAGATGCCCGGCGAGTGGGGCCAGTCGCGCTGCGGTGACTCCCTCAAACGCGATATGCCGCACGGTCAAGCCAGACCATTGCAGACCGGAATTGCTCGGGGCCTCGCTTGCGTTGGAATTCGTCTGTTGGGGAGCAGCGGGCGAATCGGCGGCAGGCTTCGCATCCTGTGCTCGTGACGAACTTGCCGCAGTTGCGAAAATCAAGACGTACGCGCAGAGACTTGCGCTGCGAAGGAAACGAGAAAGCAGCGCCGGCTGGCGGAGCCGGGAGTATGCGCGTCGCTTTTCTGAGATTGAATCTTTCGCGGCGAACCGCCTTACTTTAATTTGGGCGAGGCAACTTTCCAAGTAAGGGGTTTGAACCCGTTTTTCGCGATCCCGCTGCGAAGCACCAGCTTCAACCGCCGACAGGGAATGGGCCAATCGCCGAATCTCCGGCTGAGCGGCGCCTCTTTCTGCCGGCTTTGCACGCAAACCCATGTTTAAAGAAACCTGTGCCGGAGATGGTTGCCCATTCGGCGCAGGAAATGTGCAACACGCGGCCTCGAAAGAAAGCAGTTTCCAACGTTTTTCGCCCAGTTCGGCCAACCTTAAAGGCTCACCCCTATACTAAACAGTTAGGAAGCACTGGCAAAAGACGACAACGCACAGACTTTCAGGCCAATTGTGATCCTCTGTTCCCTATTGGTTACGGTGGCTGGACCCAGGTGGATTCAGCGGGCACGATCAGCGAATTCACACTGGCGCATCATGAACTACTTTGAGAGTTTTTTCGAACGGAACGCATGAGCGACTCCCCTTCGCAAACCCATGTACCCCAACGAGCCCGTGCGGCGAATGGCGGCGATGCAGCTGGTTCAGCTGCGGCGTCCCGTCCCGGCGGATTCACAAGTGCCCATCCGCCAAGTGCCGGCGACGCCGAGGTGCTTGCACGAGCTCAGGCAGGCGACCACCAGGCATTTGCGCAACTTTACGCCTTGCACAAGAGGCGGATTTACTCACTTTGCCTACGCATGGTCGGTAATATTGCCGAGGCAGAGGATTTGACGCAGGAGGCCTTCCTGCAGCTCCATCGCAAGATTGCGACCTTCCGGGGCGACTCGGCGTTCTCCACATGGCTGCACCGTCTGGCCATTAATGTTGTGCTGATGCAGCTGCGCAAGAAGGGTCTTTCGCTCATTTCGCTCGACGAGGCCATGGAGCCGACTCCAGAAGAAGGCCCGAGCCGCAGCTTTGGCGCCCCGGATTTAACGCTCACCGGCGCAATCGACCGGCTAGCACTGGAACGGGCGGTGGCCGACTTGCCGGCAGGCTATCGGCTGATCTTTATCCTTCACGATGTTGAAGGTTTTGAGCATAATGAAATTGCCTCGATGTTGGATTGCTCGATAGGGAACAGCAAGTCACAGTTGCATAAAGCGCGGTTGAAATTACGCGATGCCCTCCGAGCTCAAACGCAACAGGAAGCGCAGACATGACCAGCGATCCTTCTAAGCTCAGCTGCGCCGAGTTCCAGGCTCAATTGCCCGATTTGATCGGGTCTGGAGTGGACGCGAGCACCCATCCTCACCTGCAAAACTGCGAATTGTGCGGTTCGCTGCTTGCCGACTTGGAGACCATCGCCGAGGCGGCCCGCCAGCTCTTTCCGGGCGTTGAGCCGCCCGATGAGGTCTGGGAGCATATCGAATCGGCGATCAGACAAAAGGACGAAAAGACTGAAGGCGAGCCTGGATTGGCTCCGGAGACTTAGAGGCTCCGTAATCCGGAAATGCAGTGAGCCTCCTGCTTACTTTTTGTGAGCTGGGAATGGCCCAGCGGCTGGGTTCGGCCTGGTCGTTTTTCTCACCCCAAAGAAGTTTTGGCCGATATTCCCAGCGATGGGAGGGGCTGGCAAGACCGGTCCGCCGGAGTTATGGCGGCTGGCAGATGTTTCTCTATGCTTATGACAAATAACAAGCTTACAAGGAGAACTAAGGTCACGGAACTCAAGATTCCAGTGACTCGTACAAGATGAGGTTGACCCGGAAAGAGCTGGCACTAATGGGCGGCTGATGCATCTTTTCGAACTTATGAGTAGTCTAAAGAAGGAAAGTTGACAAGAGGACACTCAATGACAAATCAGAACAGTGCACCAATCCCCGATGCGACACCGAAGATAGGTTCCGGGATACGCCGGGTCCCGGTGCTGCCGGTCCGCGATACGGTGCTTTTTCCCCATGCTGTGTTGCCGTTGACGGTTGGCCGGGAAAGCTCGATCCAATTGATCGAGTCTCTGGGCGAGGAACGGACGATCGTCGTCGCGGCGCAGCTCGATCCGCGACTCGATTCTCCCAAGCCGACAGACCTGCACAACATTGGAACACTGGCGACCGTGCACAAGATCGTGCGCATGCCCAACCAAAGCCGTTTCGTCTTCACGGAAGGCGTCAGCCGGGTTCGCCTGGTTCGCTTCGTTCAATCGGAACCGTTCATGACGGCGGAGATTGAGGTTTTGGAGGAGTTGACGCCTGCTACGTCGCCGAATTTCGAGGCCCTGGTGCGCAATGTCATCGATCAGTTCCAGCAGATCGTCTCTGAGTCGCCGACTCTTTCAGATGAGCTGCGGACGATTGCGGCGAACATCGACGACCCGGCCCGCCTGGGAGATTTTATTGCTTCGTCACTGCCATTTCTGACGACAGATGAGAAGCAGCTTTTGCTTGAGACGCAGAGTGTACCCGATCGCCTGGAGCAGCTGAACAAGCTGCTGGCCAAGGAGATTGAAGTGCAGCAACTGCGCGCCAAAATCCAGACCACGGTGCAGGACCAGGTGCAGCAGTCGCAGCGCGACTACTATCTGCGCGAACAACTGAAGGCGATCCAGAAGGAGCTGGGCGAGCAGGACGAAAGCCAGCGCGACATTGACGAGCTGCGCCAGAAGATTGAAGCGGCCGGCATGCCGGAAGACGTGAAGAAGGAGGCGTTGAAGGAGCTGAACCGTCTTTCGCGGATGTCT
Organism: uncultured Acidobacteriaceae bacterium; assembly: GCA_963834565.1. Taxonomy (GTDB): domain Bacteria; phylum Acidobacteriota; class Terriglobia; order Terriglobales; family Acidobacteriaceae; genus Telmatobacter. Next base: position 223,528 of record CAWICF010000003.1, read on the forward strand.
CCGATGGCAGCCGACTATTCGCTGACGCGCAACTACATTGAGTGGCTCGCAGTTCTGCCCTGGAACACCAGCTCGGGGTCGAAGATCGATATTGCCAAGGCGCGGGAGATCCTTGACGAGGATCACTATGAGCTGAAGAAGGTGAAGGACCGCGTTCTCGACTACCTGAGCGTGCTGGAGCTAAAGCCGGATATGAAGGGGCCGATCCTTTGCTTCGTGGGACCTCCGGGAGTGGGCAAAACCAGCCTGGGACGGTCGATTGCGCGCGCGCTTGGCCGCAAGTTCCAGCGTGTTTCGCTGGGCGGCATGCACGATGAGGCCGAGATTCGCGGACATCGCCGGACCTACATTGGAGCTTTGCCGGGACAGATCATCCAAAGCATCCGCCGTGCCGGAACCAACGACCCGGTGATCATGCTGGACGAGGTAGACAAGCTGGGGCGCGACTTCCGTGGCGACCCGGCGTCGGCGCTGCTCGAGACGCTGGATCCGGAGCAGAACAACACGTTCCGGGACAACTATCTCGACGTGCCGTTCGATCTGTCGAAGGTGCTGTTCATTTGCACGGCGAACATGCTCGACACCGTGCCGCCTCCGCTGATTGACCGCATGGAGATCATCCCATTGCAGGGCTACAGCGAAGAGGAGAAGGTGCACATCGCCAACCGGTACCTGATTCCGCGCCAGATCAAGGAAAACGGAATCACAGCGGAGCAGATCGAGTTTCCAGAGGAGGCGGTGCGTTACATCATCCGCCATTACACGCGGGAAGCCGGAGTGCGCAAATTGGAGCAGACCATCGGAACTGTGTGCCGGAAGCAGGCGCGGCGCGTGGTTGAGGGCCACAGCGAAAAGCTCGTAGTCATGCGCGACACTCTGAAGGAGTTCCTGGGCGGGATCCAGGTGCGCGTGGACACCGAAGTAGCGGAACGCGTGAAGAGGCCTGGCGTAGCGGTCGGACTGGCATGGACACCTGCCGGCGGCGACATTCTCTTCATCGAAGCCAACAAGATGAAGGGCAAGGGCGGCTTCACCATGACCGGGCAGATCGGCGAGGTGATGCAGGAGTCGATGCAGGCTGCGCTTACCTGGGTGCGCTCGAACGCTATTCGGCTTGGGCTGGCTGAGGACTTCACCAAGGACATCGACCTCCACATCCACGTACCGGCCGGCGCCATCCCCAAGGATGGACCTTCGGCGGGTGTGACCATGGCGACGGTGCTGGCTTCGCTGCTGACGGATACTGCAGTGCGTCCGCTGACGGCAATGACCGGCGAGATCACGCTGAGCGGCAACGTGTTGCCGGTGGGCGGCATCAAGGAGAAGTTCCTGGCCGCGCGCAGGGCAGGCGTGCAGCACATCATTCTGCCGGCGGAAAACCGGCAGAACGTAGAAGAGGACCTGACGCCGCAGATGATGGAGGGCGTGACCGTACACTACGCCAACCAGATCGACGACGTGCTGGCGGTGGCGCTGCCGCTGCTGGTGTCACGGCCCGTGGTGCTTCCGTCCGCAGGGGATGTTGCGGCGGCAGCGGCGGCGTAAAACTTGCGGAGTATTGAAAGGCAGGCCGGCGTTTAGAGCGGAACCAGAGCAATCACATCCTAATGGGCCTTGCGTAAGGTCGGCGCTCCCTGATGGTCGCGTCGACTTGAAGCGAGTGCCTTCGGGTGGATCAACCCTGGTTCCGCTGGACGCCGGCCTTTTTGTTTTTGCGGCCGTTTTGGGCCGGGCCAGCGCCCGGTGAATCACCCGATTGGGTCAGGCCTGAGTCGACGTGGAATTGCTCGCTGGCGCGTCTAAGCAACAGGCAGGGTATTCTTTTCGAGAGATGCGCGTGCACGTGATTCCATTCGGGGTGTTGAAGGATTGGCTGGGCCCGAACAGCATGACAATCGAAGTACGCGACGGCGTTTCGGTCGGCGATTTGCTTGAGCGCCTGCGGAGCGAGTTGCCGGCGCGCATGCCGGCACTGAGCCTGCAGGGAATCGCGGTGAGTGTGAACGCGGAGTACGTACAGGCTGCGCATGTCCTATATGACGGGGATGAAGTGGGGTTGCTGCCGCCGGTCTCGGGCGGTGCTGCGCGCACGGCGAACCATTTGGACGAAAGTGATGGTGGAAACGTCATCGTCCTGATGCGCGATCCGATTGATGCGACGGCACTCGTAGCCGCAGCCAAACAGGCGGAAGACGGCGCCGTCGTCGTTTTTGACGGTATTGTGCGCAACCACTCGCGCGGGCGGCGCACTTTACACCTCGATTACGAAGCATACGAAGAGATGGCGCTGCGACAGATGCGCGAGCTGGCCGGTAAAGCGCAAGAACGTTTCTCCATTCGCCACGTGACCATGGTGCACCGGTTGGGTCGTCTCGAGATTGGCGAAACCAGCGTGCTCATCATCGTGGCCAGTGCGCATCGCTCAGCGGCGTTCGAGGCATGCCGCTGGCTGATCGATACACTCAAGACCACCGTGCCCATTTGGAAGAAAGAAACATTTGTTGATGGCGCCGTCTGGGCGCCGGGCGAGCCGTTCCCGGAGAAGCTTGCGATCGCTGCGGCGGAGGCGAAACATGACGCATAAATCCGTCGGCATGATACTCCGTGTGTTCCTGTGTCGCCGGTGGCTCTCAGGCGAGACCGGAATGCCTGCAGGCGGGAGGCGCTGGTCTCCCACCCTTTTTGCGAAGGACGCGAAAAGGATGGGGCACGGTGCATGGGTCGCTGCGACTGCGGCGATGCTAGCTGTGCCGATCGCGCTGGCGGCGCAGGAGCCGGTCGCCACCTTTCACGTGAAGGTACCGCTGGTGAATATCTTCGTCAACGTGACGGACCGGAATGGCGCGATCGTCGGCGGGCTGACAAAAGACGATTTTGCTGTTTACGAGGATGGGCGGCCGCAGACGATCTCGATTTTCGATCGCGAGTCAGCCATGCCGCTGAATCTGGTGCTGGCGATCGATACGAGCGGCAGCGTTCACAAGGATATAAGCGACGAAGTGGCAGCGGCGAAGCGGTTTGTGCATGACATTCTGCGCCCGCAGGACCAGATGAGCGTGATCCAGTTTGCCACCACCGTTCAGGTCCTGTCGTCCTTTACGAACAAGGTGGCCGTCATTGATCGCAGCCTCGACCGTCTGAGACCCGATTGGTCATCGGCAGTCTACGAAGCAATCTGCCAGGGCTCTGAAAGTCTGGGCGGAAAAGACGGCCGCAAGGTGCTGGTGATTGTTTCTGACGGAGACGATACGGCAAAGACGTCAACCTACCCGCAGGCCCTTGAAGCCGCGCTCCGCAATGAAGTGATGATCTATCCGCTTATCGATGTGCCTATCGAAGCGAGTGCGGGACGTGACACTGGCGGCGAGCACGCGCTCATTCAACTTGCTGAAGACACCGGCGGCAAGCATTTTTACGTGGAAGGTGGCGGGCTGGATAAGGCCTTTGACCAAGTGAGCGACGATCTGCGCACGCAGTACGTGCTGGGCTACTACCCGAGGAACCAGGAGCCCGGGAAAAACTTCCACCGGATTTTGGTCACGATTCCGCGTGCCGCTCAAGATGAATTCAACGTGCGCAACAAGGTGGGCTATTACGACGACTCGCCGGCTACGCGCAATGAATAAGCAGCGTAGATTGTCTGCAAGCGCATGGGAATAGTTATGCAACGACCTTTCATTCGGTCCTATCAGATCCGGTCGTCCTTGGGTTTGCTGGCGATCCTGTTCGCCACGTTGCTGCCAGCTTCGGCTGCGAGCAGGCATGGGAACCTTCGCGTGTTGATCGTGGACGGTTTCAGCAACCACGACTGGCAGCAGACCACGATGCTGCTGCGCGAAATGCTCGAATCGGCAGGAGAGTTCACTGTGGATGTGAGCACGATGCCACCCATGGATTCAGTGGCGTGGGCTGCGTGGCGGCCGCATTTTGCAGACTACGACGTCGTAATACAGACATGCAATGACAATGGAGGAAACGGGCTGTTGGCTGGAGTGAAGGAGAAGCCGGAATGGCCGGAAGCGGTGAAACAGGAATTCGTGGATTACCTCAGCAAAGGCGGAGGCGTCTACATCTTCCACTCGGCTGAGAATGCGTTTGTAGGCTGGAAGGCATACGAGGAGATCGTGGGCCTCTGCTGGCGACCAGCCAATTATGGTACGGCGATCGAGATCTCGAGTTCGGGAAGGATAGCTCGCATTCCGCCTGGAACAGGACGTGGCACGGGACACGGAGCGCGCGGCGATGTGTTGATTACGCGAGTGGGAAGCGATCCGATCCACGCAGGAATGCCGCGAACCTGGCTATCGCCGGATCTGGAAGTCTATTACTTTGCGCGTGGGCCCGCGGAGCATGTGCACGTGCTGGCGTATGCGCGCGACTCGGACCCGAGCCTCGGTCTGCTCTGGCCGGTGGAGTGGACAACCACATTTGGAAAGGGACGAGTTTACGTCTCGACGTACGGTCACGTGTGGCCTGGCGACGTGCAACCGCCGAGCATGCGCGACGCGGCGGTGCAGACGATCATTCCCCGCGCGCTGGAGTGGCTGGCGCACCGGCGGGTGACCTATCCGGTGCCGAAGGATTTTCCGAGAGCGGAAGCCGTATCGATCCGCGGCGAGATTGCCCGATCGAATTGACGCGATTGCGATTCTCTGCTGCGCACCGATGACGCATTCGAATGCGATGAGGCTGCCGGTGACTCTGGCTGCGGCTCGGGGCGGCCGAGTTCGAGGCGCGGTGGCCGCGTCGCGACTCCCTTGCATCTAAAATGGCAATATGACTCCGCCACTGTCGTCACGCCGACGCTCCAAGACTCCCCCTCCCGGCGAAACAGGCCAGGAGGCGCTTTATCTGCGTTCGCTGAGCGAGCGCCAGGTGATTGTTGCCATCAAGCTGCGCGATGGCGAAACGGTACGCGGCTGGATCGAGTACTTTGACGACTCGATGCTGCGTCTGACGCGCGAGGGCCAGCCGAACCTGTTCATCTACAAGAACCAGATCCGTTCGATCAGCGAGGCAGGCCGGCGGCGCGCGCCCCGGTACGAGATTGCCGATGTCGCGGGTGCAGGTGAGGCGGGCCTGTGACTGGATCTGCTGATCCGGCCGGTGCGCCCGATTCGCTTTTCATTCCCAAGGCGGCGCAGATTGCGCGAGAGGCCGGCGCATTGTTGCGCGAGCACTTCGCGCGCGGCGTGGAAACCGAATACAAGGGCGACGTGGACCTGGTGACGGTCGCCGACCGTTCCGCAGAGAAGCTGATCCGGATCAGACTAGCCGAGGTGTTTCCGGAGCATGGCGTCTACGGCGAAGAAGGCACGCGCGAGAGGCTCGAAGGTGAGTTTCGCTGGTACGTCGATCCGCTGGACGGGACGACGAATTTTGCCCATGGGTTTCCGCAGTTTTGCGTATCGCTGGGGCTCGAGCATCGCCCCAAGGGCATCGGCCAAGGCGAGGATGGCGTGCTGATCGCAGGGGTCATTTACGACCCCATGCGGGATGAGCTGTTCACGGCCGAACGCGGGCGGGGTGCGGCACTCAACGGAAAACCGATAGCTGTCTCGCATGTTGCGGAGCTGGCAGAGGCACTGCTGGCAACGGGGTTCCCGAGCCGGAAGCGGCACTCAAGCCCGAATATTCACTTTTACCAGGAGTTCACCTTGCGCTCGCACGGCGTGCGAAGAGCAGGATCGGCCGCGCTCGACCTGGCGTACGTTGCATGCGGGCGGATGGAAGCTTTTTGGGAGTTCAACCTGAATCCATGGGATACGGCGGCGGGGATTCTGCTGGTAGAAGAAGCGGGTGGGCGCGTAACGGACTTTGCGGGCGCTCATTATCGACTGGCGAGCGATGAGATCCTGGCGTCGAACGGGCGCATTCACGATGAACTTGTTGGCTTTTTTGCCGACATGTTTGCCGGGCGGAATCTGGCGCCTATTCCGACGCCGGCGGAGTTTGCAAGAAACAGGGAACGAGGGAACAAGGGAACCAGGGACCAAGAAAGCGCGAACTGAGAATTTCGTGCGAGCCTTGTAAGCTCGATTTATGGTCTTTGCCCGGTACGTGCATTGCTCCGCTGGTCCAGGCCATTGTCAATTAGACCGTCCTGTTCCCTTGTTCCCTCGGCCTCTTGTTCCCTGCTTCTTCCCCTTCCCGCATGGCAAAACGCGCGCATCGGGGCTTGACGCGGTCCTGCGGGGCCTTATGCTACTATCAGCGACGTAAAGTTTGGTGCGGCTCGCTGCGGCGGAGCGCACTATAGCCCCGGAGAGAACGAAGATGGCATACGTCATTGCAGAACCCTGTATCGGCACCAAGGACACCGCCTGTGTGGACGCCTGTCCCGTCGATTGCATCCACCCCAAGAAGGACGAAGCAGGTCATGCTGAAGCCGATCAGCTATTCATCGACCCGGTCGAGTGCATCGACTGCGGCGCATGCGTTCCGGTTTGCCCGGTTTCAGCGATCTTCGCGCAGGATGACCTGCCGGAGAAGTGGGCTCACTTTACCGAGAAGAACGCCACGCACTTCGGCCGGTAAACACCTTCCCGCAATCCAGGTTTCAACGTCTCTCATAGCGCGCGTCCTGCAGCATGCGGGACGCGCGTTTGTGTCTGTGGATGAGTGTTCCGGGGCCTGAGGCCCGATGGTTTGTTCTCGCAAATTCAGGAGCCTGAAGACCTGCTCCTTCCAGTGCGATGATGAAGTTGCATGAGCGTGCTCACTTCAGACGCGGTGGTGTTGCGCACCTGGCCGGTGCATGAAGCCGACCTGATCGTGAGCCTATTCACGCGCGACTACGGCAAGCTGCGCGGCGTGGCCAAAGCTGCGCTGAAAAGCCGCAAGCGATTCGGCGGAGCGCTTGAGCCGATGACGGTGGCGCGCGCCTGGTTTGCTGAGCGGCCACGACAGGAACTGGTGCGGCTCGACCAACTGGAGATTGTGCGCTCGCCGCTGTCGGCGCCGGTGGATCAGACGCGGATGGTTGTGCTCAGCTTCTTCGCGGAAGTGATTGACGAGACGCTGCCGGAGCGCGATCCGCAGGAGACAGTGTTCCGGCTGCTGGTTTCGGTGCTGGAGCAAACGACAGTCGAACAACCGTGGATGCCGCTGACGTATTTCTCGCTATGGATGACGCGGCTGATGGGTTTGCTGCCGGACATCGGGCACTGCATTGTCTGCGGCGAAGCATTGCATGCAGCGGAGATTTCCTTCTCGAATTACGCAGACGGGCTCTTTTGTGCGCTGCATCGCAATGGAAGCGCGAACACGCTGTCGCCGGATAGCTGGCAGCTGGCGCAGCGCATGCTGAAGGCGCCGGCTGCAGCTTTTGCTTCCGAGCAATGGACGCGAAAGCGCGGACAGGATCTGAGGAGGTTCACGTTGCAGACACTGGAAAGGCATTTGGAGCGGAAGCTGAAGAGTGCGGAGGCGCTCGGGCGGCTGGGCGGGTGAATAAGTACCTTTGCGGTAGTAGACCATATAACCAACGTAATCATTTGTCCTTACGGACGTGCAGGCGGCTGGTAGAATCGACTGGAGTTCCGATGAGAGAGATTTGCCTGTGCCCGAAGCCCAGCCTGTGCCGCGAATAAAGTTCGCCTCGATTACCTTTCAGGATTTGCTGCTCCGCCTTCAGGGATTCTGGGCGGCGCGCGGATGCGTGCTGCAGCAGCCCTACGATGTGGAAGTGGGCGCGGGCACGATGTGTCCGGATACCTTTTTGCGCGTGCTGGGGCCGAAGCCCTACAAAGTGGGCTACGCGCAGCCATCGCGGCGGCCGGCCGATGGGCGCTACGGAGAGAATCCCAACCGGCTGTACAAGCACACGCAGTTCCAGTTGGTTCTGAAACCTCCGCCGGCGAACGTGCAGGAGCTCTACCTCGAGTCGCTCGAGTCGATGGGCATCGACCTGAAGCGGCACGACCTGAAATTCGAAGAGGATAACTGGGAGTGGCCCGCGGGCGGCGCGTGGGGCGTGGGCTGGCAAGTGATGCTGGATGGACTGGAGATTACCCAGTTCACTTACTTCCAGCAGTGCGGCGGGATGGATCTGGATCCGATCTGCGCCGAGCTGACCTACGGCATGGAACGCATTGCGGCGTTCTTGCAGGATGTGGACTCGATCTACGACATTGTGTGGGCGCGTGATCCTGAGACGGGCGCGCCGGTGACCTACGGTGAAGTGCGGCTGGCTGAGGAGCTGCAGTTCTCGGTTTACGACTTCGAAACAGCCGATGTGCCGAGGCTCTGGGAGCACTTCAACAGCTATGAGGCCGAGGCGCAGACGCTGCTTGAAAAGGCGGGTGCATTGATGGGCGACGAGAAGGCGAGCGCGGTGGAGAAGAAGCGTTTTCCACTGCTGCCGACATATGAGCTGGCGCTGAAGTGCTCGAACCTGTTCAACATCCTGGACGCGCGCGGCGCGATCAGCGTGACAGAGCGCGTGGGTGTGATTGGACGAATACGGAATCTGGCAGTCGGCGTGGCGAAGGCGTGGGCGGAACAGCAAGCTGTTAGCTCTTAGCTTCTAGCTGCTAGCTTTTGCGTGCTGAATGATGGCAACGTTTGACACAAAGTTTCTGTTTCTCGAAGAAGACTTGATCCGATTGAGTGTTCCGCAAAACTCAGCTAGTGGCTAGAAGCTAGCGGCTAGAGGCTCGGAAGAAACGATTGTATGGCTGACTTTTTACTGGAAATCGGGCTGGAAGAGGTTCCGGCGCGGATGATTGCCGCGGCGGAGGCAGAGCTGGGCAAGCGCGTGAACGATTTGCTGGCGCGCGAGCGGCTGCTGGACGAAGGCGCGAAGTTGACGACTTACTCGACGCCGCGGCGGCTGGCTGTGCTGGCCGAGGGCGTGCGCGAGAAACAGGCCGACACGGAAGAGCCGCTGACGGGACCGTCGTGGAAGATCGCGTTCAAGGATGGCGAGCCGACGCCCGCGGCAGAGGCCTTCGCGAAGAAGGCCGGGCTTGCGGTCGGCGAGTTGCAAAAGGTGGAGACGCCGAAGGGCGAGTACGTTGGCGCGACGGTGAAGCGCGCGGGACGCACAGCAAGCGAGATTCTGGCCGCAGATTTGCCTAAGGAAGTTCTCTCGCTGTATTGGGCAAAGAGCATGTACTGGCGCGCGGGCAAGCCGGAACGCTTTGTGCGGCCGGTGCGCTGGGTGGTCGCGCTGCTCGATGCGAGCGTTGTGCCGCTTGAGATCGCAGGAATCGCAGCCGGCAAGGCGAGCCGCGGACATCGCGTGCTGCATGGTGATGTGTCCGTCGAGATCGCAACTGCGGGAGCTTACAAGGAGAATCTGCGCGCCGCGAAGGTTGTTGTCGATGTCGCCGAGCGGCGACAGATCATCCGCAAGGCGCTGGATGCGGCGACGCGTACCGTCGAGGGCGCGCGATGGCGCGAAGATGAGCTGCTGGTGGAGACGGTTACGCACCTTACCGAGTGGCCTACCGCGATCTTCGGCGAGTTTGAGGCTGAGTATCTCGGGTTGCCCGAAGAAGTGCTGGTGACGGTGATGCGCGACCACCAGAAGTACTTCGCGGTCGAGGATGCAAGCAAGAAACTAGCTCCTCATTTCCTCGCCGTGCTGAATACAGAGGCGGACAAAGAAGGCGTGGCGATGATCCGCCACGGCAATGCACGCGTGCTGCGTGCGCGCTTCAAGGATGCGCGGTTCTTCTGGGATTGCGACCAGAAGACGCCGCTAGCCAAGCGCGTGGAGAGCCTGAAGGGTGTCACCTTCCAGAAGGAACTGGGCAGCTACGCCTGGAAGACCGAACAAAATCTGGCCGTGATCGAGGCTTTGGCAGCGAAGATGAAGAGCGCCGGCCATACGTACGACGATGCGGCGTTGAAAACGGCGGCTGAACTGGCCAAAACCGATCTGACGACCGAGCTGGTGAAAGAGTTCACCGAGCTGCAGGGCATCATTGGCGGGCTGTACGCGCGCTCGCAGGGACTGGGCGAACCGGTGGCCAAGGCCATCTACGACCAGTACACGCCGGCATCGATCGAAGACGCGATTCCTTCGACGGTCGAAGGGCAGTTGCTCGGGGTCGCCGACCGGATTCAGACGATTGTGGCCATGTTCGGCATTGGCAATGCACCGACCGGATCGAAGGATCCGTTTGCACTGCGCCGCGCGGCAAATGCGATCGTGAAGATCCTTGCCGAGTCGAGCTTGCCGCTCAGCCTGCTGGATTTGCTTACGGCTTCAGGCGCCGAGGGCGAAAACCGGGATCAGGTTGCAGCGTTTCTGAGCGAGCGGGTGCTCTTCTATCTGAAAGATGTGCGCGGAATTTCGTACGATGTGGTGAATGCCGTCCTGGTGGCGGGCAGCGACGATGTGCGCGACACGATGGCACGGGCCGAGGCGCTGACCGCGGTGCGTGGATCAGAAGATTTCGCGGCAGTTTCAGCGGCGTGCAAGCGGATGAAGAACATCCTGAGACAGGCGGCGGAAAAAGGCTACCATCCTGCGCCTCCGAAGCTTGCAGAAATGGCGCTGGAGGCGATCGACCTCTGGCAGCGCTCGAAAGAGATTGTGCCACAGATCGCGAAACTCCGCGAGCGGCGTGCGTACCGTGAAGCGCTCGGACAAATTGCCACGCTGCGACCGACGGTGGACAAGTTCTTCGACAAGGTGATGGTGCTTGACCCGAACGAGAAGATTCGCAGCTCGAACCTGGGACTGATCGAAGAGGTTCTGAAGAATTTCTCGACGATCGCGGACTTCAGCGAGATCGTGACGGGGTGAGACAGCTTTCAGCTATTAGCTTTTAGCTCTCAGCTTTTCGTGCGGGGGAAAGGGCTGTGGAGAGAGCGCGAGTCCGCAGGTCAGCCGGCCAGCGGGTCGGCAGGTCACCCAACCTGGCACAGCGGGCCAGTCTTTCGGCTTCATCTTTCTGGGCTACCCCCACCCCATCTGTGCAAACAACTGACTTATTTTCAGCATGCTAAACGATGGCATCGACTGCAAATGCTTGCAAACAATCAGGTTGTCTGCAGATCCGTGCAGTAGAAGGAGTTAACTGCCGATCTGTTCTGAAAACGGAGCTGACTCATATTTTGCGACGTTTTTGACCGCAATTTTCGAGTCGTTTTATTGACGAGACGAGACTTATCGCCAAAAAGTGCCCCGAAAAGAAAAAAGTTATTTTTTGTTCCGGCCACTCGCCGGGCCGAAGCTTCAAGCGGGATCCTTCCTGAAATGATTGTGCGCTTTTCGGGGAAATGCTCCGCACTGTTCGGGAAAAATCTATTCGCTTGCAGGTCAAGGAGATGCGGGGCGTTTGGGCGGGCGGGGGGCTTGACAGGCTTTCAGAGGGGCCGCGTGTGGTTCGCACAGTTCCAGCAGGCTCAAGCCGCGGTTACTGCCCGTCCGGTTGCTATTGCCCGTCAAGGAATGCCCGCACGACCGGGTTGAGCTTTGCCGCTTCGCAGCCCACGGCAAGATGTCCGCAGTCGCTCTCGAGGACCAGAGCTTTGGCCCCAATGAGGCGGGCAAAATCGAGCGCCGGCTGAGGGTTGACCATGTGATCCTGCGCTGCGGAGACTGCCAGGACCCTTGCCTTCACGCGCCGGGCTGCATCCTGCATGCTTCCGCCATGCCCCACATCGTGAACACAAATTGCTGCGAGCTGCGCCACCCAGTCATTGGCATCGAAAGGCAGGATGCCGTTGGCGCGCCACCTGGCGTACTCCGCGTCGAAAGCTGCCGAAGGATTTGTGCGCGCAAAGTTTTCCGGCGTGGTCAGGTTCAATTGCCAGATCATTTGCGCTTCCGGCACCGGCGGAGCCTGGGAATAGCGGCCGTTTTGAAACGCGGGGTCCGCTTTCACCGCGTCTTCATCAGCGCGATAAAGCAAAAGATCGCGACTGTCAGGCCGCGGCGAGCCGACGATGGGAATCGCATCGTCGATGAAGTCCGGATAGTCGACCAACCACTCGAAGGTCTGGATGCCGCCCATCGAGATGCCCATGACTGCGTGCAGATGCTTAAGGCCGAGAGTTTCCGTGGCCAGGCGGTATTCGGCATTCACCATGTCCTGAATGGTGAACGCAGGAAAATCGGGCCCGTGCTGCGCAGCTGAGTTTGACGGCGAAGAAGAGACGCCGTCTCCCAACGCGTCGACCGCAACGACAAAATACTTTCCGGGATCGACGAGGCCATTGGGTCCAATGGAATCGGCCAGCGATGCGCTGGTGCCGGAAAACCAGGTGGGAAACAGCACCGCATTCGAGCGCTCCGCATTGAGCCTGCCCCAGGTGCGGTAGCCCAGCCGGCAGCTCGTGATCTGCTGGCCATCGACCAACTTGCAGACTCCCAGGTCGGCGAACTGCTGTTGGCGATCAGGTGCGGGCGACTGGGCGTTCACAGGCGCCAGAAAAGAGATGACGGCGAGAATGACAAGGATCCAGCAACCGAGTTTGGGCATAAAGGCGAGTCTAAACCGTGGCCGGCAGCGGGCGGGGAGACCACAGGGCAAGCGGCTGCGCGTCTAAAATCAAGACTGATGGCGGATTCTCTTTATCTGAGCCTGTGGTACCCGAATCTGCGGCTGGAGGCGCTGCCGGACAAGCTGACAGCGGTTCTGGGAACCTTTGCGGCACATGGCGGCGAGGCCAAGGTGTATGCCGCGACGGTGTGGCCGATCAACTGGAATGAAGCTCCGGTGTTTCAGCGCGTGTGGCGGCGCGTGGCCGGGCCGGCGCAGGGCGGCGAGGCCGAGAGAGGGATTGAACCGCGGCAGGCCGTTGCGGAGGCGCTGGAACTGCTGCACGAAGACTACGCGTATGAGTTCCAGATCGGGTGGAGCCTGTGGGAGGTGGAAACGCCGGAGAAACTGGATGCGCGGTGGGTGCGGGAGCCGCGGCTGGTGCGGGTGACGGGATTCGGGCCGCTCTTTGATGAGGGCGCGTACGAGCAGGAGGGGCACATCAAGGTCGACTTCGGGCCGGACGCTCCGTTCCTCGAGGAAGGCGTGGATCTGGACAATGTGGGCGCGAAGCACGTGGAAGAGAATGTGCGCCAGCTGGTGGAGCTGACCGCGGCCATTGAGAAAGGCTCGGGAGCGACGGCGCGGCTGCTGTGGAGCGAGCTGGGCGAGAGCCTGGCGCAACGGCTGGCGGCGCGGCTTGGGGTGGGGAATTGATGTGGGAGACGGCGGAGTTGGTGCCGGAAGTTGAGGGAGACTTGAGTACAGCGCGCAAAACCCCTCAGGGGCTGAAGCCCTCGCTCTCGTTTATCCCGCTATCGGCAAGAGTAAACTCGTGCCCTGATACTTCGTGGCTCTTCCGGCAAGTTTCTCATTATTCTCCCCACCCAACCGAAGCCAGGATCCGCCCCAGGGACGAGGACCTGCCCGTTGCACTCCGGGGACGGGGCACCCCATGTTTGGGGTTGGAAGCTAAGGCCCTCTGATGCGGTTCACGATCGAGCGAATCCGGATGCTGGTGGTGGTGGCAGGCGTTCTGCTGCTGGGGGCGCTGGGCGCATTCCTGTTCACGGCAAAGTGGAAGAGCCGGCTGATCAGGCGCGACCTGCCGCATCGGTTGGCGCAGAACATTCAACAGGAGGCGAATGGATTCAGCTTTACTCACGCCTTCGGCGCCCACTCGCAATACAAGATCCACGCGTCGAAAGAGGTGCAGCTCCGCGACAATCGCGTGGTGCTACACCAGGTGCAGATCGAGCTTTACGGCGAAGATGGCTCCCGCGTGGATGAGATCGCTGGAGACGAATTCGAGTACGACCAGAAGAGCGGGTTGGCCATCGCAGTTGGCCCGGTGGAGATGGTGCTGACGCAGCAGGCGAATGGGACGAAAGCGGGCGGAAAACCTGCGACGCCCGCGGCGAGCTCTCCGACACCGCCAAAACAGATTCATGTAAAAACCAGCGGCGTGACCTTCGACCGGGACACCGGCATGGTGACGACGATGCAGCGTGTCGACTTCGACATGAGGCAGGGCAGCGGAAGTTCAATGGGCGCGATCTATGACTCGCAGAAGGGCTACCTGACGCTGGACCATGCGGTGGAGCTGACCACCTCGCGCGGCACAGACGTGGTGAAGATCCGCGCCCAGCATGCGGAGTTTGACCGCGGAGCGCAGACCTGCTGGCTGAGAGCGGCCATTGCCGAGTATCGCAACGCGCAGGCAGGCGCGGCGCAGGCTGAGATTCTTTTCCGCGAGGATGGCTCGGCAGAAAAGCTGGACGCAACGGGTGGATTCACGCTGGATACGTCGACTGGCGGGCATATTGCAGCGCCCACGGCGACGATGGACTTCGATACGCACAGCGAGCCCCGCCAGGGACGCCTGGAGGGCGGAGTGGTGATGGATTCCGCGAAGGAAGGCCGGATGGTGCATGGCACTTCGCCGGCGGCGGATCTGGTGTTTGCGGGCCAGGGCCAGCTGCGGCACGCACACCTGGAACGAGGCGTGGAGTTCACGGAAAGGCAGGGACCAAGGGGACAAGGGAACGAGGGAGCAGCAAGACAGGGGACAAGCGGACAAGGGGACAAGGGACCAGAGGGCGTTGTTGGAGAGGCGCAGAACATCAATCGCACGTGGCGCTCGCCTGTTGCCGATGTGGAGTTTCGCGACGCTGGCAAAAGCCAAGTGGAACCGGCAAGCCTGCACGGCACGGGCGGCGTGGTGGTAACCAGCGTGAGCGAGCGCGGGAACGGGATTACGGTTCCGGCGAAGATGAGCGCGGAGGATGTGACGGGAATGTTTGGCCCGAACTCCACGCTGCGCTCAATGACGGGCACAGGCCACGCAGGCATTGAACAGACCACGGTTACGGGAACGCTGCAGACGGCGAGCGGGGAAAGGCTGGAAGTGAATTTTGCGCCGCCGGCGCAAAACAGGAACCAAGGGACCAAGGGAACGAGGGAACAAGAGGAGCAGGGATCGAGCGAGCAAGAGAGCAAGGGAGCAGCACAGGTGGAGCGGGCGGAGCTGGATGGACATGTCGTGCTATTCGAGCAGGCGGCTGCCAAGCAAGGACAGGCACAGCCGCCGCTGCGCGCGACGGCGGCTAAGGCCGTGTATGAGGGAGCGGGGGAGTGGCTGCATCTGACGCAGAGCCCGCGGGTGACGAATGGCGGGCTGGAGATGAGCGCGGACAAGGTGGATGTTTCGCAGCAATCGGGCGACGCGTTCGCGCGCGGGAATGTGAAGGCGACCTGGAGTGGAGGAATGCCGGGAAGTAAGCCGGGGCGGCAGGCAGGAGGGGGCCAGGGCTCAACGACGTTTGGTGGCAGCGGGTCTGGTTTCGGTGGCACCGGCCCCGCGCATGTGATCGCTGCCGAAGGGCAGATGAACGAATCGACAGGTGAAGCGACCTTTCGCGGCGGTGCGCGTCTCTGGCAGCAGGCGAACTCGGTGAGTGCGCCGGTGATTATTTTGAACCAGCACACACAAACGCTGGAGGCGCGGACGAGCGATGCGGCGCAGCCGGTGCGCGCGGTGCTGTTGAATGCAGGTGGGCTGCCAGCGGCCGGGAATGCACGGCAAGGCACAGAGACAACAAAGACGGCGACTCCCTCAGTGATTCGCGTGCGCGGAGGCGATCTGTGGTACTCCGACGCCGAGCATCGCGCGTTGATGCACGCGGGCGTGCTTGGCGCAGTGGTTGCGGAGACAGAATCGGGAACGTCGTCTTCTGATCGGCTGGATTTGCGCATGATGCCAGCGGGGCCGAACGGCGGCGGGGCGCAGGTGGACCGGATGACGGCGAAGGGCCACGTTGTGCTGACCTCGCAGGGACGGCGGGGCGTTGGCGAACAGATAGTTTACTCCGGCGTGACCGGCGATTACGTGCTGACCGGCACTGCGGCGACACCGCCAAAGATGAATGATCCTGTACAGGGAAGTGTGACCGGCGAGGCTTTGATTTTCCATAGCCGCGATGATAGCGTCAGTATCGAAGGCGGCGGGCGCGAGACAATGACAGAGACGACCGCACCGGAAGCGCACGGCAAGTAATTGCGGGGTTATGTGGAGCATCCCTCAGGGGCTTTAGTGTCTGCGTGAGAACTGCACAAGGCACTTGTAATTCACACGCGAGTTGGGCGACAAGAGAAGCATGTCGCGATTCAAGGTTTATAGCCCGGATCAGGCGTATTTGCTTCCTCCGAGCGTGCGGGATGAGTTGGGCGAGAAGCACCTTTGCTTTTTCGTTCGTGGAGTGATCGAGCGATTGGATATGAGCCAGTTTGAACACAGCTACAGTGGCGAAGGCGGCGAGCTTTACGCTCCGCAGTTGATGCTTGGGGTGTGGCTCTACGCCTACGCGCTGGGCATCACCAGCGCCCGGCAGGTGGAGCGGCGTCTGGTGGAGGATCTTGCATTCCGCTACCTGGCGGCAGGCGAGCGCATAGACAACTGGGCGCTGAGCGCGTTCCGCCGCCGTCACGGACGGGCGCTGAACGATGCCTTCACGCAGGTGCTGGAGTGGGCGCGGCAGCAGGGCCTGGTGAAGCTGGGCCGTGTGGCGATCGACTCGACGCGCATCGCGGCCAACGCCAGTCGGGATCGTGTGGACTCGGAGCAGGCGCTGCGCGACACGCGGGCGCAACTGCGCCGCCAGGTGCGCAGTTGGCAGAAGGCAGCCGATCGCGACGACCAGGAACCGGGCGGGCTGGAAGTGGCCATCGGCGAGCTGAACAAGGCGCTGGCCGAGATGCCGCGGCGTATGGAGCGGCTCGAGAAGAGCGGACTGAAGAAGCTGTCGCGGACCGATGGGGACGCGCGCTTTCTGCGCCAGCGCGGAGACCAGTTCGTGCTCGGCTACTCGGCCGAAATTACCGTTTCCGACGATCATCTGATCGTGGCCCAGCGCGTGACGCAGAACGTGACCGACAACGGGTCGCTCGGGCCGATGATCGACCAGGCCGAGCAGCGATGCGGCAGGCCGCCGGGCGCGGCTCTGGCCGACAGCGGCTTCTTCTCCATCGACAACCTCAACCAGATGGAGCAGCGCAACATCGACGCTTATGTGCCGGACTCCAACATGGCGCGGACCTTGAACCTTGGCGGACGCTGCCGCACCCGGGCCAAAGCTCCCGCCCATCGCCGCATGCGGGCCAAGTTGCGATCCCCGGCCGGCCAGGCCGCCTACGCGCGGCGCAAGGCAGTCGTCGAACCGGTTTTTGGAGTCCTCAAACAACAACGTGGAATGAGACAATTTCGCACCCGTGGATTCGAAAATGTAAACAACGAATTCACCCTGGCCACGCTGGCCTACAACATCACCCGACTGCACGTCATGCGCGCAGCCTGAAACTAAACCACCGCTAGCGGTGGGGAGAAATCAAAACCAAAACGTCATTGCGGCGGGGCCAACGACGTTCTCACGCAAACACTAAAGCCCCGCACTCATTATTGCGACGGTTGCGGCACGAGTAAACTCGTGCCCTGATACTTCGTGGCCTTGCAGAAATCTGCGGTGAATTTTCGCGAGGGCCGATTGAAGACGACGCCGATTGCGAAAGTGCATTGGTGGAAGTGAGCCAGAAGACTGAATGGAAACACTGATTGCCGAGGGAATCGGCAAGAGCTACAAGGGACGGCAAGTTGTCAGAAGTGTGAACCTGACAATCTCCCGCGGCGAAGTGGTGGGACTGCTGGGGCCGAACGGCGCCGGCAAAACCACGAGCTTTTATATGATTGTGGGCCTGGTGGCCCCGGAGACCGGGCGAGTGATGGTGGACGAAACCGAGATTACGCACCTGCCGATGTACCTGCGGGCGCGCAACTTCGGCATCAGTTATCTGCCGCAGGAGCCATCGGTCTTTCGCAAGCTCACGGTCGAAGAGAATATCCTGGCGGTGCTGGAGGCGCAATCGCTGGGAAACCGGGAGCGACGCGCGCGTACCGAGAAACTGATCAATCAGCTGAATCTCGGGCACATCCGCACGACGCGCGGCTATGCGCTTTCAGGAGGCGAACGGCGACGAGTGGAGATTGCGCGCGCGCTGTGCATTCAGCCAAATTTTATTTTGCTGGACGAGCCGTTCAGTGGAATCGATCCGATTGCTGTATTGGAGCTACAGAAGATTATCTTCGACCTGAAGGCGAGCGGGATCGGCGTGCTGATTACGGACCATAACGTGCGTGAAACGCTGAGTGTGACCGACCGGGCTTACATTATTACCGAGGGAAAGATCTTCAGGGCAGGGACGCCGCACGAGCTGGGCAACGATGTGGAAGTAAGGCGAATCTACCTGGGTGAGGGATTCTCGTTAAACTAAAGTGTGACCCAATGGGTGAGTCGCCGGCAGGCAAAGCTGGTCTGTGGCAAGGATTTGGCGCTGATCCTGAGGGTTGGGCAAGGATTCCGGAATGGGAAGCGGCCCAAGCCGGGACAATCACTCGAAATGGTGATTAAATTGAGGCCAAAATTCGCATTAAGCTTTTTCTCACACGATTAGACTCTCATTGGGTTCGAACGGGGAAAACATACCATCTATGGCATTGCTGCAGCCAAGACTGAATTTGAAAGTGGCTCAACGCCAGGTGCTGACACCAGGCCTGATGCAGATGGTGAGTGTTCTTGCCCTGAACAAGGTCGAGCTCAAGGAGATGATCGATGCGGAACTTGTTGAGAATCCAGTCCTCGAAGAGATCGACGAGTCCGTTCCTATGCTTGACCAGGTGGCGGGTCGCGAGGAGCGACTGGAGCGCGGAGCCGAAGAAGCCGTTGCACCGCCGAAGGATATCTTCAACGAGATCGACTTCGGCTCGTACTTCCAGGATTATCTCGATCCGGGCTATCGCACGCAGCCGGAGTACGAGGACAATGAAAAGCCCTCGTTTGAAAACTTTCTCTCCCAGCCGACCAATCTGTCAGATCATCTGGCGTGGCAGCTGGGAGCCCTGAGCCTGGATCGCAAGCTGCATGAAGCGGCCGAGTTCATTGTGGGCAACCTGGATGGAGACGGCTACCTGGCGGCGAGCGAAGAAGAGCTGGCCGAAGGGCTGAGCGGAACGTCACGCGACCCGGCGGCCTCAAACGGGCACTACCGGGAATACACGGACTCGCTTGAGCGTGTGGGCCGTGCGCTGGCTCTTGTGCATCGCCTTGATCCGTCAGGAGTGGGTGCGCGCGATCTGCGCCAATGCCTCGCGATCCAGATTGCAGCGCAGCAAGAGGAGTTTGAACACTTATATGGAAAGGGGACGGTAGAGCCGCCGGAAGAGCCGGCTGCCGACCCGCACCGCAGCTTCCAGGACGAAGCCGAAGCCAAGATTGATGAGCGGCGCCGCGCGATGGAAGTGGCCGCGTTGATTGTGGATCGGCATCTGCCGCTGCTGCAGAAGCGCGATGTGAAAGACCTGGCACGCGCAGCGCAGGTGACCGCCGAAGAGGCACACGCGGCGGTTGAGTTTATCCGCACGCTCGACCCGCGACCCGGCCGCATGTATAACCGCGAGGAGACGCGGCTGATTGAGCCGGATGTATTTTTTGTGAAGCGCGGCGCCGAGTGGGTGGTCAGCATGAATGAGGAAGATCTTCCCAGCCTTCGCCTGAGCCAGAGGTACCGGCGCATGCTCATCTCCGACACAACCGAGAAAGAGGTGAAGGAGTACGTGAAGGAGCGCTTCCGCAGCGCACTGCAACTGATGCGCAACATCGCGCAGCGCAAGAGCACGATTGTGCGCACGTGCGAGGTGATTGTGCGCCGGCAGCAGGAATTCATGGAACTTGGCGTTGAGGCGCTGCGGCCCATGATGATCAAGGAAGTGGCCGAGGAGATCGGCGTGCATCCTTCGACGGTGAGCCGCGCGGTGGCCAACAAATACGCGCACACGCCGCAGGGCGTGCTGGAACTGCGCTTTTTCTTCAGCGAAGGATCAAACGGACCGGAGGGTGCGGATACGCCGCTGCTGGTGCTGAAGCGCAAGGTGCGGAAGCTGATTGAGGACGAAGATCCTAAGCGGCCGCTGACCGACGATCAGCTAGCGGCGATGCTGCATGCGCAGGGTATCCAGCTGACACGACGGACCGTGGCAAAGTATCGCGAAGACATGAACATTCCGTCGACGCACCAGCGGCGGCGGAGAGACTGAAAGTAGCGGCTATTAGCCTTTAGCTGTTAGCTCTTAGCTGCTCGTGCTGGGTTCACCGCTTCAACTCTTGGGTTGGGCCAATGCGAGTCGCTGGCCCGTCCGGATCCCCGAAAACTGAGTGATTTTTGGCTTATTGTGCTGCGGATTTGATTCGGAGTGGCCGGGCTGCGTATCGTTTGTGAAGCTGTGCGCTCAATTTTATGGAAGTTCTGGAACGGCTTTTTCGGCAACATTATGGCTTTCCCGCCGACGCAGTGAAGCCCCTGCAGGGCCAGCTTGGCGGATCGGCGCGCGCGATTGTGCGGCTCGCTGGCAGAGCAGTGACCGCTGTTGGGATTGTGGGACCGGATCGCGCGGAGAACGTTGCTTTTCTGGAATTTTCGCGGCATTTTCGGCGGCATGGATTGCCGGTTCCGGAGATTTATGCAGTTGATCTCGAGCACGGCGCGTACCTGGAAGAGGACCTGGGCGACACTACGCTGTTCGATTTGCTGGGAACACATCGCAACGGGGACGCGGTTGCGCCGGAGGTCGTAGAGGCCTACCGGAGAGTCGTGGCCGAACTGCCGCGTTTCCAGGTGGTGGCGGGCCGCGATCTGAACTACAAGGTTTGCTACCCGCGGTCAAGCTTTGACCGGCAGTCGATCGCGTGGGACCTGAACTACTTCAAGTACTACTTTCTGCGACTGGCCGGAGTTCCCTTCAACGAGCAGGATCTGGAGCGCGACTTTAGCCGGCTGACGAAGTTCCTGCTGGCGACCGATCGCGAGTACTTTCTCTATCGCGACTTTCAATCGCGCAATGTGATGCTGCGCGACAGGCAGCCGTGGTTCTTGGATTACCAGGGCGGGCGCAAGGGCGCGCTGCAATATGACATCGCGTCGCTGCTCTTTGACGGGAAGGCCGATTTGCCGCCGGAACTGCGCGGGCAACTGCTCGATCACTATCTCGAATGCCTTGGTGGGCTGATCACTCTGGATCGCGCGGCCTTCATGGAGTACTACTATGCGTACGTCTACGTGCGCATTCTGCAGGCACTGGGTGCGTACGGGTTCCGCGGATTCTATGAACGCAAAGCGCACTTTCTGCAGTCGGTGCCTTACGCGCTGAAGAATCTGCGCTGGCTGGCGGCGAATGTAAAGCTGCCCATCGCGCTGCCGGCACTGATGGAGGCGCTGGAGGCTATCGAAAGGTCAGAGAAGCTGCAGGCGATTGCCGCTCCAGCACCGGAGGGATTGACGGTGCACATTTTCAGCTTTTCGTTCCATCACGCACAGCCGAGAGATGAGGAAGGGAATGGCGGAGGGTTCGTCTTTGACGCGCGCGGACTGCCGAATCCCGGCCGCGAAGAGCGATTTCGCCAGCTCACCGGCAAGGATGCGCAGGTGATTGAGTATCTGAGCCGCGAGCCGAGCGTGAGCGATTTTGCGGCGCATGCTACCGCGATGGTGGACCTGAACGTGGACAGCTACCAGCGGCGCGGATTCACGAGCCTGATGGTTTCATTCGGCTGCACGGGCGGACAGCATCGGTCAGTGTACCTGGCCGAGCAACTGGCGAAGCATTTGTGCGAGAAGGGCGTGAGTGTGGCCGTGCGGCACATCCAGCTTGAGAAGATGGGCAAATGAAGGCGATGATTTTGGCGGCGGGGCTGGGCACGCGCCTGCGTCCGCTAACCAACGACCGCCCGAAAGCGCTGGTGACGGTTGCCGGGCGAACGATGCTGGAGATTGCTCTGGCGCGGCTGCGCAAGTTCGGCGTGAATGAAGTTATCGTCAACACGCATCATTATGCGGAACAGATAAGCCAGTACCTTGTTGCCAACGGGAATTTCGGCATGCGGATCGAGCTCTCGCACGAGGAGGAGCTTCTCGACACTGGCGGCGGACTGAAGAAATCGGCGTGGTTTTTTCTGAACAGGAAGAATCCGGAGGAACCTTCGCTTGCTCCGTTCATTTTGCACAACGTGGACATCATCAGCACCATCGATATTGCGAGCATGGTGCAAGCGCACAAGAAAAGTGGTGCACTGGCGACGATTGCGGTGCAGGAGCGGAAGACGTCAAGGTATTTGCTGTTTAACGAAAAAGCAAATGAACTCTGCGGACGAATTCGCGGAGGAGACAGCCAGCCGGAGTTGGTTCGATCCGCCGCGTCACCGCAACCGCTCGCGTATTCGTGCATCCAAGTGATCTCGCCACGGCTGTTGGGAAAGATTACTGAGACAGGCGCGTTCTCGATCTTCGATCCCGAACTGCGCCTCGCCGCGCAGGGAGAGAAGGTGGTTGCGTTCCGGGCGGATGGGGCCTACTGGCGTGATTTGGGAAAGCCGGAGAGCGTGGAGGCGGCTACGAGGGAGATCCAAGCTGGCATCTATGCAGTGAACTAAAGGTTCGGCCGCTCGTGAATGCGATCAGCTTCCGTCGGGGAAGCCTCCGCGGTGAAGAACCATGGGAAAGTGGGGCAGAACTTCGGGCATCGGCAGGGAGGCTCTCCAGTTATCCGGATAGGGGTGCAAACCCTGTAAGAGCGGCGAAGCGCCGACGGAGCCCGGTGTCGCACCACGATTCGTCGTTCGATGCGGCGCCTGGTGCTCGAATTCGTTGTCGAATTCGATGATGAATGCGACGAGAGCCTGCGAAAGCAGCGTCGACAATGGCTGGCGGTCGCTCACAGGGAGATTATAGGCAGGTTTCGCTTGCGAACTGGAACAACCGAGGCCGCTTGTTGCAACGATCATTCGCGCAGGGGCGGCTGCGAAAGAGGCAGCCTGGAGCCTGTGGCCGGTTGAAGGGAGAGCCAAATTCAATTGCGCCGTTTTTCCCTTCAGGGGAGGAGAGCGCAAGGGCTAAAACGGGGCACCAAACGCTATCCGGTCTGCCCAAAGAGCGATGTTTGCTTTCTGGGGTGGAGGTTTGGGGTGGGAGTCGAAGAAACTGCCTTTCGCCTTTGAATGCCTTGGATGAAAACTTCTGGGACAGGGTCTTATGCCCTGGGCGCACACGTCGATTCGCGCAGGACAAAGCGCGTCTTGTATTCAAAGGGGGTCTTTTTTTCCGCGTGTTCGATCTCTTCAACCAGGGCGCGGAAGGCCAGCGCGGCCAGTTCGCGCGGCGAGAACTGGATGCTCGTAAGCGGAGGCTGCGTAAACTGGCAAAGCGTCAGGTCATCAAAGCCGATGAGCGCGATATCTTTTCCCGCCTGCAGGCCGCGCGCCGCCAGCGTCTTGAGCGCGCCAACGGCTGCCACGTCGTTGCAACACAACACCGCGGTGGGCGGCTTGGGCAGGCTCAGCAGAGAGCCCATACCCTGCGCTCCACCCTCCCAGGTGTGATCGCACTCTGCCACCATCTCCTTGTCGAAGTTTGCGCCCACCAGCTTCATCGCTTTGCGCAAAGCATCAAAGCGGGTGCGCATGCTGCTCCAGCTCATGCGGCCGCCCAGGTAGCCAATACGCTGGTGCCCAAAGTCCACCAGATGCTTGACCGCGTCACGAAAGCCCGGCAGATAATTGATGCGCACGTTTCGCACGCCGTCCAGGTCGTGGTCCGCGCCCGCATACACCACCGGAACGTCAATCGACGCAGTCGCCAGCTGCTCTTCCATGCCGAAGGTGAGCGCAGCGATGCCTTCCACCTGCCGCTCCTGCATGCGTTCGGCGCAGACCGCAACGTGGTCGGGCTTCGTCTCGGTGTCGGCGAAGCTTACCAGCACTTCGTAGCCTTGTTCTACTGCTGCGCGCTCGAAGTAAAGAATGATTTCGGAGAAAAACGGATTGCCGCCGGTCAGTTCGGAGACGATGAGCCCAACGGTGTGGCTGCGTCCCCGCGCCAGCGCGCGCGCCTGATAATTGGGCCGGTAACCGACCTCCTGAATCACCGCCTGCACGCGGCGAACCAGTTTCGGATCGACGGTGTCGACCTGATTGATGACTCTGGAAACCGTGGAATGAGAAACCCTGGCGCGCCGTGCGATTTCTCTGATATTCATCGACTGTCCTTCCGGAGCTTGCCGCTCGTCAATGCGCCGGCTGAAACCGGTCTTTCAGCCACGAAATTGCGGCCAAAACCTTTGAAGAAGAAGTATATCAGCGCCAATGTGCACTTCGGGAAACCGATCCATGAAACGGCCGGACGCCCCTCCCGGATCATTCCATCGCGGCAGCCGCAAGCAATGCGTCAATCGCCGAGGTCTGCCGCGTGGCGTCGCCGGAGTCAATCGGCCCCTGCCAAAGCCCGCCAAACTCCCAATCGGGGCCTTCGTCGTTCGCGACAATGCTCGACGCATTCGCGTCGGCGAAGGTCTTGTACGCCGGATTCGGAGTCGCGGCGTAAAGCGCGACCAGGTTCCGCATGAAGATTCCCTTGAACTGCGGTGCGTCGCCCCCTGAAAGCGCGCTCGGCTCGGTGAGAATTCCTTTCTGGGAAAGATGCGAAATCGCCGCATCAGCAATGGCTGCGGCCTGCGGCAGCAGCGTGGGATCCTTGTCGGCCTTGAACAACTCGACAAGCCCACCCACGATCACGCCCTGGTTATATGTCCAGGTCGTCCCATCATTATTGATGCACGCGTTGGGGTTGCTCGAGTTCAGCCCGTCGTTGACCAGGTTCTGCGCGTTGATCATTCCTGAGCCCTTGAACCAGGTCCACTCTTTTTGCGCCCAGCTTAGGTAGGTCGCCGAAGTGGCGCCGGTTGCCCGTTTGGCCAGCTTCGCCGCGATCGACAAAAACAATTCATTCGGAATCGCGTTCTTGTAGGTCCGCGAGGTGTTCCACCAGATCCCCCCGCCACAGGTCGAATCCCACCCGCTGGTCATCGCCGTGAAGATGGTTTCAGCCATCGAAAGGTAATTTGAGTTACCGGTAACGTCGTAGGCCTGGATCCAGGCCAGCGCCCACCAGCCGTCGTCGTCGTAGTACATGTTCACGAAGTTCGGGTGCTGCGATTGCGCAGCTGTGAAGGTATTCGCGATGTCGGAGTCATAGGCGGCGCTTCCCGTCAGCTGCTCGTAGTCGGCCAGCACCGTGATGGAATTGGCCGCGTTCCACCAGCCGGTTGGCGCGTCATAGAGTCCGCTCGACCGGGAGTACCACCCCTGCAGCGTGACGATTGCCGAACCGGCCTGCTGCGAGTACATGGACGTTGGAGTAACGGGGCTCGACGAGCCCGGCTGCGTATGAATGGTGGCCCCGCCGCACCCGGCTGGGAAAACAACAATCACCAGTGCAAGGAGTGAGAGCTGAATTTCTTTCGGATGATGTTTCACTCTTCCGGCCTTCTCATTCGCGGGCGTCGTCTTCAATGTCGCGCCAACCGAAGCAAATCGTCCTGTGACCGGTTGCTCCATTTGATCTGTTTCCTACCGGACTGCCGCTCTCGATACCACAGTTATCATAGTTCGCATCGCCGGTTCCAGAGGAGAGCCCGGTTTCTCACATCTCCAATCTGAACACATGGGTGTTGATGTTCTACGATGAGTCCATGGGCTCGTTGCTCGACATCCGCAAACTGTGCGTGCGCTTTGGCGCCGTCGAAGCAGTGCGTGGTGTGAGCCTCAACGTTGAGGACGGCGAGGTTCTCGGCCTCGTCGGCGAATCGGGTTCGGGCAAGAGCGCCACCGCGCTGGCCATTCTTGGTCTCTTGCCTCCCACAACGGCCGTTGGTGGACAAATGCTGTGGCGCAGCGCGGCAAACGACCACATTATCGACTTGCTGCGGCAGACGCCCGCCGCAATGCGGCCCATCCGCGGACGCGAAATCGCAATCATCTTCCAGGAGCCGATGACGGCGCTGAATCCGGTGATGACCATTGGGCGTCAGGTGGCCGAGTGCGCCGCCGCGCATCAACCGTCGCTCACTCGCCGCGAAGCCAGGCGAAAAGCCATCGCCGCTCTCGAATCCGTCGCCATCCCGCAAGCCGCGCAACGCTACGGCGATTACCCGCACCAGTTTTCCGGCGGGCAGCGTCAGCGCATTCTCATCGCCATGGCGCTTATCAATCGGCCGCGCCTGCTCATCGCGGACGAGCCAACTACGGCGCTCGACGTCACCGTGCAGGCGCAGATTCTCGCGCTCCTTGCCCAACTGCAGCGCGAACACTCGCTGGCCATGCTTTTCATCTCGCACGATCTGGCGGTTGTCGGCCAGGTGGCCGGCCGCGTCGCAGTGATGAGGGCAGGCGAGGTCGTCGAAACCGGCGCCAGCGCCAAACTGCTCACGGCGCCGCAACACCCCTACACGCGCAGCATGCTCGCCGCCGTTCCCACGCTGCGCACTGACCGCTCGCGTCCGCTGGCAGTGGCGCAGTCCGTCGATGCAGCTCCCGCTCCCTGAAAGGTAAAGAACTTCAGAACGCCGAGAGCAAGAGCCAACCACGGCAACGAGGAGAATCAGCAGGGAATGAAGCGGCGTGATGTCTTAAAGAGTTTGTCGGCCGTCGGCTCCGGTGCTGCGCTTTCGCGATCCACCTGGTTCATGATGGCTCCGCAACAGGCCGTCGGCGAAGTCACACCGTTTGCAGTCCCCATTCGCGGCCTGAGGCGCATCAACGGCCGGCTCATGCAACCGATTCAAATCTCAATTCCGCAGGCCGCACCTGGCGCTACGGTCGTATCCAGCGTGAACGGCGCGGAAGTCGACAGGCGAATTCTCGCAACGGGCCCGGGTTCGTTTCGGGTATTCGTTGATCCAGTCAGCGTCGAGCAGGAGGCCCGGGTCGTCGTTTCGGTGGCCGACGTCTTGCAATCTGCGACGGTCAGGCTCCAGCCGGTCCGCAAGGTCACAGTCTACCTTCTGCCGCACTCGCATCATGACCTGGGCTACACCGATATCCAAACCAAAATCGAAGAGAAGCAGATGCACAACATCTCGCTGGGCATCGACCTGGCCCGCAAAACCACGGAATATCCCGAGGGTGCGCGATTCGTCTGGAATCTCGAAGTGCTGTGGGGCGCGGATCTCTTCATGCGGCGCAAATCGGAACAGGAAAAAGCCGAATTCATCGATGCCGTCCGAAAAGGCTGGATCAGCCTGAACGGGATGTATGCCAACGAGCTCACCGGGCTCTGCCGCCCCGAGGAACTCCTGCGCCTTTTCCGCTATTCACAACAATTGGCCCGCACATGCAGCGTCACCGTCGATGCTGCGATGCTCAGCGACGTGCCCGGCTACACATGGGGCACGATCGCTGCAATGGCGCAGGCAGGCATCCGCTATTTCTCGGCCGCGCCAAATTACTTCGATCGCATCGGCAGCATAATGGTGGAGTGGCAGGATAAGCCGTTCTGGCACATCGCGCCTTCAAGAAAAGAGAAAGTCCTCGTCTGGATACCTTGGACCGGCTATGCGTTTTCGCATGTACAGCATGAGATGAGCGCCGACTTGGTGGGAAAGTATCAGGACCGCCTCGACATGATCGACTTTCCTTACGACATTTCTTACGAGCGCTGGTCCGGCCACGGAGACAACGCCGAGCCCGATCCGCAGATCAGCGAGTTCATCAAGGCGTGGAGCCAGGATTACGAGTGGCCGAAGTTCGTCATCTCGTCAACCAGCCGGGCCTTCGCCGCGTTTGAAAAGAAATACGGCAATGTCATTCCGCAATTCAAAGGCGATCTGACTCCGTATTGGGAGGATGGCGCGGGTTCGTCTGCGCTGGAGACGCGCATCAACCGCAATGCGGCCGATCGCCTCACGCAGGCTGAGGCGCTGGCAGCTATGTACGCGCCGCGCAGTGGTCGCGCTGCCGATTTCAATGAGGCCTGGCGCAACGTCTTGCTTTATTCCGAACACACCTGGGGCGCAGCGGGAAGCATCAGCCATCCCGACGACCCGATGACGAAGGACCAATGGGAGTTCAAACGCGGCTTCGCACTGAACGCAGAAAAGCAATCGCAGGCTCTGCTCGATGCGGAACTGCGCGCCTATGCATCCAGTTCCGGCTCCGCGGAGTCTGGCTCCGGCATGTCCGGCTCCGCGTTTATCGACGTGCACAACACTACATCGTGGCCGCGCTCTGAGCTTATCGTTCTCTCAAAGGAGTTGTCGGCAGTGGGCGATGCCGTGAAAGACAGCCGCGGCACACGAGTGCCTTCGCAGCGGCTTTCGACAGGAGAGTTGGCGTTTGCCGCGCACGGTGTGCCCGAATTCGGCAGCGCCCGT
The DNA here is from genome assembly GCA_963834565.1 of uncultured Acidobacteriaceae bacterium. Classification (GTDB taxonomy): domain Bacteria; phylum Acidobacteriota; class Terriglobia; order Terriglobales; family Acidobacteriaceae; genus Telmatobacter. The sequence continues at coordinate 251,770 of CAWICF010000003.1, forward strand.
TTTCATCTCTCCGCCGGGAAGGCTCACCCGCCTGCTGCACCTGTCGTCGTGAATGGCGCTGTTCTCGACAACGGAATCGTCCGCGCGCGGGTCGATCGGCCCACGGGAAATATTGCCGAGTTTGCGCTCAATGGCCAGGCCGGGAACCTTATCGACACGAGCGACAGCCAGGCACTCAATCAATATTTGTTTCTCGCGGGCAGCGACGTTTCGACAATCCAGACGAGCGGCCCCGCCAGCATCACCATTGAGGAATCGGGACCGCTCATTGCCACGCTGCGCATCGAGTCGTCTGCGCCTGGCTGCAATAGCTTGGCGCGCCGCGTGCGCCTTGTCGCGGGCGCCGACTGGATCGAACTCTCCAACCTGGTCGACAAGAAGCGAGCGGAGATCATTCTGAATCAGACCGATCCCAAAGTCTCCCATCCTTCCACACAAAACGGCGGCAAAGAGAGCGTGCAATTTGCGTTTCCGTTCGCGATTCCCGGCGGTGCGATGCACGTTGACATTCCACTGGCCGAGATGCGGCCTGAAGCGGATCAGCTCCCCGGTGCCTGCAAGAACTGGCTGCCGGTGGGACGCTGGGTCGATGTTTCGAACGAGCAGCGCGGCGTCACATGGGTCTCACTCGACGTGCCGCTGATCGAGGTCGGGGAAATCTCCGCGAACCTGCTGGGTTCGCAGCACGATCCCTCACTTTGGCGCGAACACATCGCGCCCACGCAGAAGTTCTACTCCTGGGTGATGAACAACCATTGGGGCACCAACTATCGCGCCAACCAGGAGGGTCCTGTCGAGTTTCGCTATGCGATTCGTGCGCACCACGGATACGACGCGGCCGGCGCAAGCCGCCTGGCCATCGGCCTCTCGCAACCGCTTGTCGCTTCTCGAGCTCGAGAAGGCGCGCCCGCGCGTCCACTCTTGCTCATCGACCCACCCGATGTGCTCGCTCTCTCGCTGAACCCAGGCGACGACAGCAAGGCATGGATTCTGCGCCTCTTCGGCGCGTCGGGCCAGAACCGCATGGCCCAGCTGCGCTGGGACACGCCCGCACAACCGCACATATGGCTCAGCAATACCGGTGAAGAAAGCATCAAACCGCTCGGCGGCGAGATCGCCGTCGCAGGCTGGGACGTGGTTACCGTCCGTGCGGAATTTGCAGAGTAGGGCCTCATACGCGTCAACCGCCGATCATCGGCCGGTACACTGGAACGGTCGGACCTCTTCGAACATCATGCGGCTCAAGGCACAATTCCTGCTCTCGGCTCTCTCTGCCGCGCAGTTTCCCGCGCCTGGCGTGCCCGAGATCGCGTTCCTCGGCCGCTCCAATGTCGGCAAATCGAGCCTGCTGAATGCACTTGTCGGTGCTGCTACCGCCCGCGTTTCTTCTACGCCCGGCCGCACCCGCGCAATCAACTTTTTCCTGGTTTCGGAAGAGCGCCCGGCGGGGAAGATGATCTTCGCCGACCTGCCCGGTTATGGCTACGCAAAGATCTCGAAATCCATCTCGGCATCCTGGGCGGGATTCATCGAACCTTACCTCGCCGACCGAGCGACTCTCGCTTTTTGCGTGTGCCTGATCGACGCCAATGTCCCTGCTCAGGAAAGTGACAAACAGCTGCTCGATTGGCTTCGCGCCGCAGACCGGGAATTCATCGTCGTCGCCACCAAGATCGATCGTCTCAGCGGCAACGAGCGGAAGCGCAATCTGGCCGCTCTCAGAGAATCGTTCGAAGTGGATGATATTTTGCCTGTCTCCGCAAAAACCGGCCATGGCATCAAGGCACTTTGGGCTCGACTGCAGGATGCAGCCGGGAAAGAATAAGAATACAGGCACGAATCTGCAGATCTACTTCCAACTCCGCAGCGATTCCGCTTGCATCGATGAGACCAATGCGACCTTAGCGCCGATCTCGCCGCTCTTCGTCGCGCACTCAATCCGCTCAATAATCCTGGCCGCATCTGCTTCGTTGCAATGCAGCACCCGAAATCTCTCCGCAAGCCTGCCGAGATAGCGGGGCGCAAGGCGCAGCCACCGGCGTGTTTGCCACGTCTCTTCGCACAGGCTCTCCAAGGCGATCAGGTCAATCTTCGGCAGCCACTGCGCCGGCGAGGGGCTTGCCGTCCACATGATCCACTTCAGTTGTTGTTCCTGCGCCTCGAATCCCTCGTGCTTCGCTTGCATGACGTCGCTCCGTAGCAAATCCGGCACAACACCGCGCTCCTTCATCTCACTCTCGATGGCGGCGGGATCCAGGCCGACACACACGGCGACCGGCTCACGCTTCCGCAGTTGATTTTTCAGAATGCGCAGGGCCTCGTCGAGCGAGTTGACCAGGAAATCGGCAATTCCATCGCGAACCGCCTGTTTCTGTGCGCCTCGATCCGCTGTCGCCGCCAACGATGCCGCACCCGCAATGTTCGCCGCCACAATCTGCGCTCGGCCCTCGCCGTCGAGCTCGCCCGCATAGAACAGCTTCCCGCCCAGGCCCATCGCCGCATCCGTCGCACCCGCAGCCAGCAGGGCCTCATACGCGCGCTCCACTTGCACAACAAATTCGAGCGCTCCCGCCGATTGTGCATCGGGCGCCAGGTCTTCCTCTTTTCTATTGCTTGTTTGCCGCGAACCATCCATCCTGCAGCCATTCCGCTCGCACCCACCGCGTCGGCGCCGGCCGTCACTCCGAGTCCGAATTGCGCAGCCGGTCCAGGGCGCTGCGCTTCCTCACAAAAAAGACAAAAGCACCGGCCTTGGCCGGGTATTCTGTCTTACTGCACTCATTCGACGTCACCACGCCGGTCTTCATGATCACGTCGATCGCATACCAGACAAGGCGCTCCTTGTCGCTCTGTTTTGCCACGTCGCAATTGATGTAAGTATCCATTCCGTCCCCGTACGTGGCCTGCAGAGAGATCTCCTTTGCGTCGTCGGGAACCGAGATGGTCATGGTGTTGTTGTCGTTGATCTTTACCCATTCGCTGTGGATCGTGTCGTGGTGATCGACGCGCAAAAGAAGATTCGATGGCGTGACCGCCAGGCCCGTCTTTCCGTCGCGCAACTCGACGGTGATTGTCTTGCCGGTTTGCGCATGCAGTGAAGCGCCGATTGCAATGATGCACGCAAACCGCGCAAGCGTTCGGATCGTCGGCATGGACAATGTCCTCGTGGGTTTGCTCGCCTAACCAATCGAGTTGACCCTAAGGACAATTTAGCAGTTTGAAGATTGAATGGAGCCGGAGAATTACCACTCGGAATATGGTCGGTCATCGGTGCCGGTTTCTTCCGAGCCGGAGTGAACATCGGTGATGCCGGGTTCAGTCTCATCGATCGAATACATCGCGTCGCTCGTATCTGGCACCCAAGTATCTTTGGCGTGCGTCATCGGGTCTTCTGGGATCGCCTTCAAGTAGCCATCCTGCACCAGATCGTCGAGCGACTGCGGCGCCTTCTGCTTATCCATGGTGTAGGAATCGATGGCGGCTCGCATGGTCTGCAGATCTTCCTTCAGCACGGCTTCACGCGCGTGCCGGATGGTCGTGGCATAGCGGGGAACCGCCAAAACCACAAGGATGCCGATGATCGCCATGACGATGATCAGCTCCACCAGCGTGAACCCCGCTTCGTGTTGGCGATGTCTCTTCATAAATCTGTCCCCCGGCTTTCAGCCGAACACTCTTAGCTTTCCCCGCTTAGCGTTCAGCGCCTGGATCGCTTTCGGCTTGCCAACGACCCTACGTCAGCACAATCAAGCTATTCCCTATTCCCTGCCTTTTCACCACGTCGAATACTTCGTTCCGTCCAGCGCCGTCCCCTGCGATTTCGAGTACACGTCAAATACGCTTTGCCCGCCGTAGGAATCCGAATCCGGATCGTCCTGCATGGAGCGCAAACCCCACTCCGCCTTGTTCGTCATGGGATCCACGGGAATCTTTCTCAGAAACTTCAGCTTCTTTCCCTGCACGTCCACGCCATTCACCAGCGTTTCCAGATCAGGCGGATAATTCTGGCTGTCGACCTTGGTCTGGAACGCGCCTTTGTCCGCCGCGTCCTTATATTTATCGATCGCGTCGCGCATCATCCACAGGTCGAAGCGCAGCTGCCGCTCGTTCTGTCGCTTCACCTGGAACCGCGCCACGGGCAACACGGCCGATGCGAGGATTCCAAGGATGAAGATCGTGATGATCAGTTCGACCAGCGTGAGGCCCTCTTCGCCGGGCCGGGCCAGCACTCCTCTGTTCGAATTGACCGGCTTCCTCATCCCTGCACCTACTTCACGGTTACACTGGCCTGTGCGCTCGCCACCTGTTGCTGCTGCTGTGCGCTGTTCACCACGGCAGCGCGTGCAATGCTCAGGTCGCTCGGACCGGCTGACTTCGCCTGAAACGTCAGGACGCAGACCACCCCGGTGCCGCTCACGCCGTGCGTCCCCGGCGGACGCGATTCGCCCACTGTCAGATTTCCCACCGGCTGATCGCTGTGGATCGGTGGCGCCGCTTGCCCGTCGCGTGTCAAAAGATCACCCGGCAACAAATTCACGAACATCAACTTTGTCGGGTCGTAATGGAGCTGGAGCGCGACCGAAGTAACATCCACGCCGCCATTCAGCACCACCGGAACCTGGAAGCTGGTACCGGCGCTCAGCGCCGCGGCTGGAACATTCAGCGCGAAACTCGCCCCTTGCGGAGATTGCGCTGGCTGGCCGGTGGCCAAAGGTCCAGTCCCCGGAGCAGGCGAAGCTGCAGGTTGCGAAACGAGGGGGGCGGGCGGTGTTGGCGGGGTGGCCGGTGGAGTCGCCGCTCGAGCCGTCGCGTCCGGACCTCCGGCTGCCGCCATATCCTGCCGCAGCTGGGCGAGCATTTGCGGTGCAGCTTCAATCGCGCTTTGCCCCGGAATCGAGCTCACGACGGTCGTTCCGGTCGAAGGAGGCTGCATCTGCAAAGCCGCGGGGCGCACCGGCGGCAATGCCGCTGCCGGAGTCGTCGCTGCTACGTTGCCGTCATCCATATGCCGCAAATCGATCGACTGACCTTCGCCGGTATCGATCATCCGCAGGTTCGTCGCGTCCAATTGCTGGCTGCGCACGATGTGCGGCACCACAACAAAAACAATATCGTCATTCTGAATCGTGTGGTCCCTCGATCCGAAAATGTACTTCAGAATCGGAATCGCGCTCAGCCCAGGAATGCCTGACCAATTCACCGATTCCTGGTTGTCCTGGATTCCGCCCAGAATGCTCGCCTCGCCCTCCTTCAACCGGATCACCTGGTCCACTACGCGCTGGCTGATGATTGGTTCCGTCACGCCGCTGATCGTCTCTGTTCCGCTCTCAGCGGAAACCGTGACCTTGATCTTGAGCGATACGTCGTGGTCGAAGTGGATGTTCGGTGTCATTTCCACTTCCACGCCCACATCCTGATATTGGAACTGCGTATTGACCAGCGAACTGACCAGCGCGGTTGCCGCGCCCGTCTGGTACGAACCGGTCGCGATTGGAATCTTCGACCCGATCTTCATGTCTGCTTTTTGCCCGTCAGTGGCGCGGATACGCGGGCTCTGCAGGATCTTGGTGTTGTCGTCGGTCAGCAGCAGGTTGAGCGTCGCTGATCCCACGCTGACGGCAAAATTGGTCGAATTCAGGTTGGCCAGGTTGTAGAGCGTCGGGTTGGTCGTCGTGGTGCCGCTGGTGGAAGAGGTTGTCGATGACGAGGTGCTCGTGCCGCAACTGTTCGTGGATGAGCAATTCGGCTGCAGCGTCACCCCAAAGCTGCTGGGCCATTGGATGCCCAGCGTTTTCTCCCAGTTCTTGCTCACTTCCAGCACAGCGACGTCAACAACTACTTCGCCGCGCGCCTTGTCGAGATCGTCGATCAGTTGCTGCGCCAGCAGCAGCTCATCAGGAGTGCCGCGCATCACGATCGCGTTCTGCCCTGCGACCCCGAAGACCTTTGCATTCGGCATCACGTTGCGCAGCGCCGTCTGCACGTCGTTCAGGTCGTTCTGCTGCTCGGCGTTCGTCAGGTAGAAAGTTTGCACTGCTTCCTCTTCCAGTTCGGTGCGCTTGGTGCGGGTATTCTGCGCCACAAAGATTGTGTTGCTGGTTACCGGGCGCCAGAAAGTATTCGACATAGTTCCCACGATGCGCAGCGCGTCCATCAGCGAGACGTTATTCAGGTCCACCTGGATGCGCTTCGAGTTGTAATCCGGATCGAAGAGCACGTTGATGCCTGCTGCCTTGCCCACAGCCTGGTAAACGGTCTTTGCGTCTTCCACCATGTGCAGCGAAAGCGGCTCATTCGACACTGGCTTCAGCTCAACAGGAGATCCCACTTCTTGCAATTCCTCGGCCGCTTCGGGCGCCTCGGGAATCGCGACTTCAGGCGCCGCGGTGCTTTGCCCCTGGCGCTGCCGCACCCTGGCGATCTCCTGCTGCGCGGCTTCGTTGCTGGGATCGATCTCGGCGGCATGCAGGAATTCCGCCAGCGCGCCTTGCACATCGCCGGCGGCGAAGAGCTTTCGGCCCTTGCTCACATGGGCCGACGATGCCGTCACGCGCACCCGTGCGAGCGCGATCTTGAAGCGGTCATCCTTCGGATTTCTGGTCAGCGCTTTCTGGTAGTCCGCAAATGCCGCGTCGTAGTCCTCGCGCGACTCGGCATTTTGTCCCTGCTTGTAGTCCGAGTTGGCCGATTCGGCATGCAGCCGCGCCCAGGGCATTCCAAGGCTCGCCAAAGTAGCGAGCAGCGCGATGGGGAAAATCACTCTCAATAATCCGGCTGTTGCCGTTGCGGGCTTGCGGCGGTTCATCCTGCTCCCCGTTCTTGTTCGCGGCCCGCCAGAACACTGCCTCGCGGACCCTCGCAATCTACATTGCGCTTCGCCGGCAGCAATATATCTAGGTTCTTTACAGCCAAAAGACTGGCGCAAACGCTTCATCATTTTAGCGCATCCCCGCATCGGCAAATCCAGCGTTTACTGCGGTGTTAACATCAAGATTCAAGGATGTTTTCCCGTGCCCCGCCAATCCAGTCACGTCGTCACCCAGAACAAGGAAGCCGCTGCGGCCAAAAAACCCTCGAAGCCCCGCGACCCCGTCGCCAGCGGCGAGCGGGACGCCGCCTACAACCGGGCTGCCAGCCACAACTACTTCCTGCTCGAAAAGTTCGAGGCCGGCGTGGCCCTGCGCGGCACCGAGGTCAAGTCCATCCGCCAGGGCAAGGCCAACCTCAAAGACTCCTACGGCCTCATCAAAGACGGCGAGGCTTTCCTCTTGAACCTGCATATCGGGCCTTACTCCCACGGAAACATCGCGAACCACGACGAGACCAGGACGCGCAAACTCCTGCTCCATCGCGATGAGGTGCGCAAACTACACTCCAAGACGCAAATCAAGGGTCATACGCTCATCCCGGTGCGCCTTTACTTCCGCAACGGGCGCGTGAAGTGCGAGCTGGCCGTGGCCAAGGGCAAGCAGGACTGGGACAAGCGCGAAACCGAACGCCGCCGCGAAGCCGACCGGGAAGCAACCGCCGCCATCAAGGCCAACAAGCACAAAAACAACAGCCGGTAGCCAGTCGCCTGAACTTCCTTCGGGGATACTCCGTCCTGAGTTGGAGGGAGCGGGAGCCTTCAGGCCTCTGAAATCAGGAGCAAAACAAAATGGCCTTTAGGCTCGGACAAGCCTTGGAAGGGCATGGTTATCCGGGCCCCACAAGAAGCGCTCTTGCCTTCGGGGAGGCAGCGACAGGTCCGACAACACTTCGCCGCAAGTGTTGATCAACTGGATAGTCATTATGGTGTGACCGGCTCGATGCGCTGGTCGTGGGTTAGGCTGAGTTTGTTTGACGAACTTCAGTCCAGAGCCACAAGCGGAGGGAACCGGTCATGAGAGAGAAGTTAGGATTTTTGGGCTTGGATGTCCACGCCGAAACGATAGCTGTAGCAGTAGCCGAGCCGGATGGCGAAGTACGCAGCCTGGGAACGATCGCCAACCGCGAAGAGTCGATTCGCAAGTTCATCCGCAAGCTTGGTCCGCCGGAGCATCTGCGAGCCTGCTATGAGGCCGGCCCGACGGGGTTCGTACTTTACTGGCAGCTGACGCAGTTGGGAGTCGACTGCGCAGTGGTCGCGCCGAGCCTGGTCCCGAAGAAGCCCGGAGACCGTGTGAAGACCGATCGGCGGGACGCGCTGAAGCTGGCACGCAGTCACCGTTCCGGAGATCTGACTGCAGTGTGGGTTCCCGATGAAGATTCCGAGGCATTGCGCGATCTTGTCCGGCAACGGGAGGCGGCCAAGCAGGATCAGCTGCGCGCGAAGCACCGGCTGACCAAGTTCCTGCTGCGTACGGGCCAGCGTTCTCCGCTGGGAGTGAAGGCGTGGACGGAATCTTACGTGGGGTGGGTCCAGCAGGTCCGCTACACGCATCCGGCGCAGGAGGCCACGTTGCTGGATTGTCTGAACGAAGTTCAGCACATGGAAGAACGGGTCAAGCGGTTAGAGCAGTCGATTGTGGAAGTGATTCAGCTGGCTCCCGCGCCGATGCAGGAAGTGGCTCGCGGTTTACAGGCATTGCGCGGCATTGCGCACATCTCGGCAGTCACAATTGCTGTCGAGCTGGGCAACATCACCTCCCGCTTCCAGCGCGCGCGGGACCTGATGGGGTATAGCGGAGCGTTTCCCAGCGAAGACTCCAGCGGCAAGCGTATTCGAAAGGGAGGCATTACCAAGGCCGGCAACGCGCACCTGAGACGAATCGTAGTGGAATCGGCCTGGAGCTATCGCCACCGGCCATCGATCGGAGCCCGGTTGCGCAAGCGCCAGGAAGGGCTTCCGGCAGAAATTACCGAGATTGCATGGAAGGCGCAGAACCGTCTGCACAAGCGTTACATGACGCTGATGGCTCGAGGCAAGGAGCAGAGAAAGACCATGACGGCGATTGCACGCGAACTGCTGGGCTTCATCTGGGCCATCGGCATCAAGGCCGAAGCGTCCTGCAAACAACAACTGGCGGCATGACGGGAAGCGAAAGAACAAAAGCAAAGACTTTCCAAAGAAGGAAAAAGCAAAAACAAATCAACCCATGAACAACGTTATCCAAATCGAGGACAGGGTCAGCCGCAGCCGGAGCAAGCACGAAGGAGAATCCTCGGCGGAAATATGCGACAGGCTCAACCGGACTCGCGAAGTTAGTCAGAGGCAGCTCCCGACGGATCATGATTATGCGGTTCCGACCCGCGAATATCAGCTTGATCAATCGTCGCCATTACCTGCCACGGCTGCTGCTGATCCTGTCCTCGAAAACACAAATGCAAAAACGACGCCCAACGATTCGACGGTGTTGACAGGGTCACACCATATCATTTCCGGTTTGCCGGTGACCCAGCCGGAATGGGAATCTCAGTCTCGACCCTGAACAGCCCAAAGCTCTTAGCATAGCGATGGAGAGAGAAAGAGCGTAGAATGGTGCCGTTTCAAAGCCAAAGTGGAAGTTGCGATAGAGCTTTACGTGATGCGAATCATCGCAATCCGCGTGCGCCCAATCTGCATCGCATTCTCGTGCCTCTATGCGGTTGTGGGGCTCCTCAGCTTCATCCAGTACTGCTTCCTCGAAGAGATGCAGCAGTTCACCCTTCCGATCGGCATAATTATGCCGTTTGTATACTTCACCTTCAACCTGAAAATTCCGAGATCTATGACGGAATCGGCGCCCGTTGCCTATCTGATCGCCGCGGTGTTTGTCTATGCGGTTTCGGGCTGCGCCACCGGCTTGGCCGGGACATATCTATTCAATTTCATCGCGCGCATGATGGGCGGGATTGATGCGCGTTTCGTAAAAACGGCCGATGATCAACTGCCACCCGCATCTGACCACTGAAACCGGCCGACGTCGGGGTTCCGAGACTATCGTCGGCCAACCGGAAGCTATTTATCAGTAAACATTCTGAGATTGGTACGATCTGTTTGCAGCGGTCCGTATCAGGGCACGAGTCTACTCGTACTGCAAACCCGTAAACCTGCGGAGCCTCAGTTCAGCGAAACGTTTCAATACAGCTGCAGCCTGCTGGTCCGGCCTAAGGGATCGTTTCCACCTCTATCTCCAATCCCAGCTTCCTCCACGCTGCGTTGGTCGTGTAGACCGTCGCCTTGCGTTGCAGGGCAAGCGCCAGGCAGGCGCGGTCGCCCAGTGAGAGCGGAGTGCCTCGCGACGTTGTCGCCAGTTCACCGGCAAGGCGCGCCTGTCCCGCGTCAAACAGGCAAACTTCGACGCCCAGATCCTGAAGACTCTTCCAAGCCAGGTCAGCATTGACGCCACGGCGAAGAAGTTGCGCATGCACCTCGGCCAGGTTCACGGTGCTGACCGCGGCGTGCTGGAGCAATGGCAGAATCGCATCGCTGCCGGGCTCGTTGAAGAGGACAGCCAGGATTGCAGTGGCGTCGAGGACAACAGGGCGAGAGTGGTCCGGCTTAGCCAAGCCACTCCTCCATCTCGATGCGGGACTCGTCGCGGCGTTCGGAGGCAAGCTCTTCTGACGCTGACGCGTCGGGCCTAACGAACTTCTTCAGCGCGTCCTGGATGCGTTTCACCTTGGCTTGGTGCGGCTCGATCCGCAGGACGCCGCCTTCAAGGGTCATGGCGACGGTGTCACCTGGTTCGAGGCCCATCGCGCGGCGAATGCGGAATGGAATCACGATCCGGCCGTTCGCGTTGACTCTGCTTTTGACATTTTCTGATATATTGTCATTGTCTTTCATTATGCCATTATATTTAACATGACACTTTTGCAAATAGAATCGACGGACAGATCTTCGGAACCGACCCAAACTTGTCAAGTGCGATGTTGCTCGCTGGGATGACTCGTTTTCTGCGTCTCTGAGTCCCTATGTCCCTGCTCCGCCAACCAATTTGCCTCGAATCGGGCGGCCAATGAACAATAAGTCTCATGCGAACTGAAGTTTCCTTTGCACCACTCGCCGGAATTGCCACCGAACTCCTCGCCGTTCTCTCCGTTGACACTCAAACCGAAAAGGGACCAAACTCCAAACCAGCTCCGGCTCTTCTGACCAGCGATGCGGCTCTCCAGTCTGCTGCTGGCTCAATCCTCTCCTCGGGCGAGTTCAAGGCAGGCGCCAATGAGACGGTGCTCATTCACGGTCCCGCTGGCTTGGCGGCGAGACGATTGCTCATCGTTGGGCTTGGAAGGCAGACCAAGGTCACCACGCACAAGGTGCGCAATGCAGCCGGAACGGCCGTTCGCTACGCCAAGCCGCGCGGAATTCGGGCTCTGGTATTCGCGATTCCTGAATCCGATGGCTTGCCTTACGCGGAGGGCGCGCGTTCATCCGTCGAAGGCGCCTTCATAGGCGATTTCGATCCTGACACCTATCGCAGCGATCGCAAGGATCAAAGCATCCAGTCGTTCAAGCTGGCCGCGCCGGCCAGCGCCGACCGCGCAGCCGTGGAGGCTGCTATCGGCGAGGGCATCATCGTCGGTGAGAGCCAGAACTTCACCCGCTCGCTGGTCAATGAGCCGGGCAACAAGCTGACGCCGACAATTCTGGGCCGGCGCGCCGCCGAGATGGCGCAGCAGGTCGGCCTGGCATGCGAAGTCCACTCCACCGAGAAGCTGCACGAACTGAAGATGGGCGCGTTCTGGGCGGTTTCGCAGGGCTCGGCCGAGCCGCCTGCGCTGATCGTGCTGCGCTACACGCCCGAAGGCGTCACGGACGGTCCGATTCTTGGCCTGGTCGGCAAAGGCATCACCTTCGATACCGGCGGCATCTCCATCAAGCCGGCCGACAACATGGAGAAGATGAAGTACGACATGGCCGGCGGAGCGGCGATGCTGGGTGCGATGCGTGCGATTGCGCTCCTCAAGCCCAGGGTGCGGGTGATCGCAATTGTCTGCGCGGCGGAGAACATGCCGTCGGGCACAGCGCAAAAGCCGGGCGATGTGCAGACAGCAATGCCAATAGCTCCAGATAAGCCCGGCAAGACCATCGAGGTCATCAATACGGACGCGGAGGGCCGGATGGTGCTGGCCGACGGATTGACCTACGCGCGGCAGCTCGGCGCGACGTACCTGATTGACGCGGCAACGCTGACCGGCGCCATCTCAGTTGCTTTGGGCAAGATCACCGGCGGCAGCTTCTCGAACGATGATGCTGCGTACAGCAAGTTCGAGCAGGCACTCGAGATTTCAGGAGAAAAATTCTGGCGTCTTCCGCTTGGCGAGGAATATGCCGACCTGATCAAGTCAGACATCGGTGACATCAAAAACACGGGCGGCCGCTTTGGCGGCGCAATTACCGCGGCCGAGTTTCTGCACCACTTCGCCGAAGACACCCCCTGGATCCATCTCGACATCGCGGGCATCGCCTGGGTCGAAGACTCGCGGCCGTTCATTGCCAAGGGCCCCAGCGGCATCGCAGTCCGCTCAATTCTGGAGTGGGTGAGAAGCTTCTGAAGCGGACGAGATCGCGCCGTCAACTTCGCATTTGCATTCCCATTAAACATCTCTGATTACGGCACGGGGCCGTGATGATGAGGCACACTCCGCCGATGAAGGTGAGAGACCCTCTGACGCAGCCTTGTGTCCGACGCTGTCGCATATTCTCCGGCGGCGCAATTGAAGGCGGGGATCTTGCGAAAGCGTATCGATGACCGATCGTGCCGAATTGCTGGAAGCCGCACTGGACAGCCGTAGCGATGGCATCGCGCTGCTTTCCGCTCAGAACGAAATTGTTTTTTGGAATCGGGCCGCTGAGGCCATCACCGGCAACTCCAGCATGGAGATGATGTTCCGGCCGTCGCCAGCGGGGCTCGAGCAGTTGCTGAATCCTGCAGTCGAAACCGAATCCGCGGCAGGTTCCGTACGTCGAGCGCACGGATTCATTGTGGAAGCAGCACACAAATTGGGCCACACGGTGCAAGTCGTCGCGCAGCGAGTGGCGCTTCGGGACGCGCTGGGCGGGCGAATTGGTACAGCGGTGTTCTTTCATCCTGCTCAAGGCCTTGATGCTCTGCCGCATGGAGAGACCGGCGAAGACGAAGGCGAAGAACTTGAAGAAAGCCAGGCGGAGTTGGAAGAGCGGCTGGCGAACGATTATGACGATACCGTGCGAGGCGGGCCGCCATTGGGCGTTGCGTGGATCAGAGTGGATCAGGCACAGGAATTGCGCAAGACACACGGCGTTGCCGCCTGCCACGCGATGCTTGACAAGGTACGGCGCGCCTTAGCGCAGGGCCTGCGACCTGGGGAACAAATGGGCCGCTGGGGCGATGAGGAGTTTCTTGTAGTCGCGCACGAGCGCAGCGCGGAGATGCTGGCTAAACATGCTCAAACGCTTGCCGGACTGGCGCGCACGGCTGATTTTCGCTGGTGGGGCGACCGGGTTTCGATCACAGTGAGCATTGGCGAGGCACAGGCCGTCGGGGTGGCGGATGAAAGCCTGGCACAACTGCTGGAGCGCGCGCGTGAGGCTATGGAAGCCAGCAATCATGCGGGTGGCAATCGCGCAACGCTCGCTGCATGGAGGCAAGAATGTTCGCCATCATAGGCATTGTTGTTGTTTTCGCCGCCATCATCGCAGGCTTCCTCATGGAAAAGGGCCACATGGAGGTGCTGATTCAGCCGGCGGAGCTGCTCATCATTGGCGGAGCGGCCGCAGGAACGCTGCTGGTTGCGAATCCGATCCGGATCCTCAAAGCAATCGCCGCAGGGCTCATTGAAGCACTCAAAGGCTCCCGGTTTACGAAGACGCGCTACCTCAGCACGCTCAAGATGATGTACCAGTTCCTGAATAAGGTACGGAAAGAGGGGTTGCTGGCGGTGGAAATGGACGTAGAGAAGCCGAAGGAGAGCGCGATCTTCAAGAACTATCCGGAGTTTCTTGCCGACCATCACTCGCTTGAATTCGTCTGCGACACGCTGCGTACGGCCATCACCGGGGGCGTTGAGCCATTCGATATGGACCAGATGATGGAGCTCGACATGGAGGTCCATCACAACGCGGCGGTGCAACCTGTCGATGCGCTGATCACGGTGGCCGATTCGCTGCCCGGCCTCGGAATTGTCGCTGCGGTGCTTGGGGTCGTCATCACAATGGGCGCGCTCGGCGGTCCGCCAGAGGAGATCGGCAAACATGTTGCGGCGGCTCTGGTAGGAACATTCCTTGGAATTCTTCTTTGTTATGGCGTGGTGGGTCCGCTTGGCGCGAACATGCGCAAACTGGCCGACGAGCATAACGACTATCTGCACGTGCTTCGCGTGCTGCTGCTCGCGTTCCTGAAAGGATCGGCGCCGATGATCGCGATCGAACTGGGAAGACGCGCTATTCCGGCTTATGCCCGGCCAAGCTTCGACGAGATGGAGAAGACCTGCAAGAACAAGGCGGATGCGCCCGCACAAGCCGCGGCGTAGGTGCAAGGAACAAGGTAGCGAGCGGATCATGGCGCAGGCGAACGAGGACTCGGCAGTCATATGACAGCAAAGACGCAACCGATCATCGTGATCAAGAAGAAGGGCGGCCACGGTGGCCACCACGGCGGCGCATGGAAGGTGGCTTATGCCGATTTCGTTACCGCGATGATGTCGCTCTTTATCGTGCTTTGGCTCATGGGTTCGAGCGAACAGGTGAAAAAGGCGGTTGCCGGATACTTCAACGACCCGAAAGGTACGGCGAACCTGCTCGGCACAACGATGTCGGGCAACGGCGTGGCCGTGGAAACGGAATCCGAAGCCAACCAGCAGAAATTGCAGCAACTGAAGGAAAAACTCGAACAGGAGATCAAAGCGCGCCAGGATCTTGAAAAGTTGAGCAAACAGATCGAGATCACAATTACTCCGGAGGGATTGCGCATCGAGCTGCTCGAAGACAAGAATGGCACGTTCTACCAGAGTGGCAGCGCGCAACTCAGTGCGAGCGGGCAGGAGCTGTTGGCGCTGCTCGCCGCTGAACTGAAAACGCTCCCCAATCAGCTGCTGATTGAGGGCCACACCGACGCAGCGCAGTACTCGAGCGACGCAAGCTATAGCAATTGGGAACTGAGCGCTGACCGGGCGAATGCGGCGCGGCGCTTGTTGCAGCAGGACGGCGTGCGGCGCGACCAGGTGACACAGGTGCGCGGCTATGCCGATCAGTTTCTGCGTGTAAAGAGCAATCCGTACGATCCGTCGAATCGCCGAATTTCAATTCTGGTAAAGAACCAGGAGGGCAGTTCACCGCCGCAACTGGCTCATGCGCAGGTTGTCAGTGGAGGGACTGGTGCTGGGGGTTCCGCTGCGCCGGCCGCCGCGCCAGCGCCGAGTGCGGCGCAAACTCAACCGGCCAAGCCTGCCACGCCGGCTGCAACAACGCAGGCATCGAAGCCAGGTATATTCGGCAAGCTGACTGCGATGACGCCCGGAAAGAAAAAGTGACAGCGCACCCCGCACTGGTCAGCAGCAGCGGAACGGTACCGGCGAGCACGGCTCCGGCCACAAGCCACAGCAGCCCAGGCGCGTAGCCGAATTGCGCGGCGAGTTTAGGGCCTACCAGCGGGCCTGCACCTGCAATCGCCGCAAAGTGATGGCCGAAGACGACCCAGCGTGGCGAGGAACGTAGTTATGTCCGTCGTTGAAGCGGTGCGCCGGCGTAATGTTGCGATCGTCGAGAGCAAAGACGCGCGCGGCGAGGAACGCACCATAGTAGCGGTATGCGACGACAAAGATGCCCAGAACAAGGAGCACCAGGGGAAGCGCGTCCAATTTGAGGACCTCACCTGGGAAGCACGCAGGCCGGCTATGCGGGATGGCTGGCGTTGAGGCAGTATACCAATGGCTGCGATGTGTTCGTCTTGACCCGGTGAGCGGTCTTTTCTCCATGCCACAACGCCGATCTGCCTCATGGTGTAGTCTGATCTGCGAGTCAGGAAGCGTTTACTCGAAGGAGTTGTTTTCATGGCGATCGTTGCCGGTGTCGATTTCGGCACACTCAGTGTTCGGGTCACACTCGTTGACAGCAAGAAAGGCCCCATCGGTACGGCCTCGGCCTCGTATCCGCTGCATCGCAGGCGCGAAGATCCGAACTACGCGACGCAATCGCACGCCGACCAGATGGCCGCCCTAGCCGCAGCCACCCGCGAGGTGCTGAAGACGACCGGTATCGATGGCGCGCGGGTGGAAGCAATCGCGCTCGATACCACCGGATCGAGTGTCATCCCTGTCGGCGAAGGCCTCGAGCCATTGGATGAATATTATTTGTGGTGCGACCATCGCGCGTTTGCTGAGGCGGAGGAGATCACCCGCAAGGCGCATGAGCTTGGGTTCGAAGGCATCGAGTGGTGTGGAGGCGTTTACTCGCACGAGTGGGGCTTTGCCAAGCTGCTTCACTGGTTGCGCCACAATCCAGACAAACGGGCGCGCCTCGTCACGGCGCTCGAACACTGTGACATGGTCGCCGCGACGCTGAGCGGAATCACTGAGGTAAGCAAACTGAAGCGCAGCGTCTGCGCCATGGGACACAAGTGGATGTGGAATCCCAAATGGGGCGGGCTGCCGCCGGAGGAGTTCCTTGTCGCGGTCGATCCGCTGTTTGCCGGTGTGCGCGCCAAGATGGGCGGCGAATACCTGACGAGCGATCATCTGGCCGGTCATCTGTCGGCCAGGTGGGCCGCGGAACTCGGACTGCGCGCGGGCATTCCGATTCCGGTGGGCGCATTTGACGCGCATTGGGACGCGATCGGTTCGAACATTCGCGAAGGCGACGCAGTGAATGTGGTCGGCACATCGACGTGCATCATCGCCATGGCGCAAAAAGCGGAGTTGGTTCCCGGCGTTTGCGGCGTGGTCCCGGGCAGCGTGCATCCGAAGTTCACCGGCATTGAAGCGGGACTTTCGGCGGTCGGCGACATCTTCGACAATATCGCCCGACGCGCGAACACGACGGTCGCTGCGCTCAGCGAAGGCCTGGACGCATTCAAGGCCGGGCAAACCGGTCTTTTGCGATTGAGCTGGGATAACGGCGACCGTACGGTCCTGGTGAATCCGGAGCTGGGCGGCGTAACTCTCGGATGGAATCTTGTGCAAACCGCGCAGGACGAGTTGTTTGCAGCGATTGAAGGAACTGCATTTCACACGCGCATCATTCTTGAGCGCATGGCCGAGCACGGCGTGCGCATCGATCGAGTGATCAACGCCGGCGGCATTCCGCAAAAGAACGAGGTGCTCAATCGCATCTACGCGAATGTGCTTGGCAAGACCGTGCTCGTCCCGGCGGGAATCCCAACCAGCCTCGGTTCCGGGATCGTCGCGCTGCTCTCTGCCGGCGCTTACAAGACGATAGAAGAGGCGCAGGCCGCAGTTTGCCTACCATTCCGCACGGTTGAGCCTGATGCAAAGTCTGTCGCGGTCTACGAACAGCTTTACCCGCTCTATCGCGATGTGTACTTCGCGCTAGGCACTCGTAATGCCAGTCCTATCGCGCTGGGCAGAGTGCTTCCGGAACTGCGCAAGATCGCCGCACAGGTGCAGAAAGGCAGCTGAGGCGAAAGCAGGTTGCATCAATTGCATTTTGAAAATGCTCGGCTTCAGGGTCTGTTTGAGCCCTCGTTTTCCACGTCGGTAATGGGCGAAAGGTGAGTGAGTCGGCTTATCTAGCTTCAGGCCCCGACCAAGTTGAGCTTCCTCCTTACAGTGCGCACGAAGTGCTGTTTTCGGAATCTGTCTTGTTTGGTTCATCGAATTGGACGGGATAGGTGGACATCATGCTCCTGAACCGATGCACAGCTCAACTCTCATCCCAGATCACGACCAGGAGCCACTCGTCCGGGCGGCATCGCTGCGCGCCTTCCCGATCAATCTGCGTCTTTCCTAGGTATGCCTTCGGATCGGGGATGAAGCTACCTTCCGGAATGACCCAGGTCTCATTCGCCGAAAAAGATCCACTCACGATGAAAGGAACAAGGTGTTCCGCTCGGGCGGTGAACCGATTGGGATAGCCGTTTCCGCCGAGATCCACTGCTTTGCCCTGCTTGGCCATATCGATCAGCCAATCCAGGCCATCCACGTCGGTCTGCCAAACCGCGATCCGCTCGCCCTCCGGAGACTCTAACGTCGCCGGAGCGTGGCCGCCGTCCGGCTGACGATAGACGCTCACATTCCAACCCAACATAAGGACTCAGATTCTAAGCCATCTGCCGCAAACCGCGTGGCGAAGTTCGCTCTGTCGTGCCTCATTCCCGGTCCGCACCCTTTTACTCCCTACTGGCTACTCCCTGCTCCTCGCATTTTGTCGTTTTTCACAGATTTTCCAGCGGAAAGCAGAATGAAAAGCCTGTCTTTGCATTCTCGTGTTGCATCATAAGTCTCACCGGTCGTTTTCACGATCGTCACCCTTTCTCACAACACTGACGAATTCATCGATTCGTAAACAAGGCTTCCTTAGCCTTTCGCGAATTCACCCTATGATCTGCCGGAGGAGCGAATCCATGTCTACTGACTGCTATCAAACTGCTTATGAGCGCGCCATCAACGAACTTGCCGAGATCAATGAACAGCTCGAGAGATTGATCCGGAGGAAGGAACTGCTGGAAAAACTTCTGGAGCCGCTGAAGCTTGTCGCTGAATCCGCTCCGGTTGTTGCACCAGCCAAGGTTCAGCATCTTTCAAGCGCGGAATTCTCCGATTCGGAATCGGAAGCAGATGCATCCACGGTCATCCTGATCGACGTTCCAGAAGCCGGCACGGGCCCGCTCGAAATTCAAGCTCAACTTGAGGAGCCGGAAGAGCCGGGCGGCCGGGCTGAAAGCAATGGCCGGTGTTTTTCTGACGATGAAGTCGCCGAACTCGCGTACCGGTTTTGGAGTGAGGGTGGCCGGAGCCACGACCGTCACGAAGACGATTGGTTCCGGGCCGCGCAGGAACTTCAAAACTCGGCCTAGAGATCAGAGCGTCTCTGCAACTTCTAGCTTTTCATCCGCTTTCAAGTAGCCCTTGCGCCGGAACCAATCCTCCATCGCTGTTTGCAGCTTGTCGAGCGGTACGCGGTTTCCCGCCTCGAGCAACCCATCGCCTGCGGGAAAGGTGTCGTCGAAGACCGCGTCGTTGGTGAAGTTGCGCATGGCAAAGTTGTCGATCTGCACGATCGGGCACTTGTGTCTCTTGCCCGCCGCATCAATGCGTTCCACTTTCAGCTTCCGCGCGAACATGCACTCAGATTAAACGAGTCGGCGCGCTTCGGATTCTTTCGAAGCGGTACGGCTTTGAAACAATATATTTGTTAATAGCGATCGAACGGCGCAATCTCTGAAGGGGAAGACAATGGCGAGAATTCCCATCACATTGATGGGCTACCGGTGCGAGAGATGCAAACATGAATGGGTGCCGAGCGGCCGGAGGGAACCGCGGCTGTGCCCGAAATGTCATCGCCCCGACTGGAATACGCCTCGGAAACCCTCTCCAATGCTCACTTACGAAGATTTTCGGGGAAAAATTGAGCGGACTTTGCGCAAAATGGGACCACTAACCTGGACAGAGATTCGGACGACAGCCAAATTGCCGCAAGCGTTCCCAAACAACAAATGGGTTCGGAAAATGGAAAGTGAGATTCATTTGAAAAGGAATAAAGATACGCACGGGATCATCAAGTGGAGTTTGGACTAGACTGAACACATGCCACAGGTCCATAGATTAGCGCTCCCTACACTCCCTGTGAAGAAGCAGATCGAGAATAAACTACGTTGGAACGATGTTCGTTCGGCAGAACGAGCCAATTTCTTTACTCTCGGATATTCCGGAAGAAGGATAGAGGAGATTATCGACGCCCTTTTAGAGAGCGGCGTTCGCACGCTTGTGGACATCCGCCAAAACCCGATCAGCATGTATCGCCCGGAATTAAGCAAGAACAATTTAATCCAGTTTCTCTCGCGGCATGGTCTGAGTTATGTGCATTGGCCACAGTTGGGCGTTCCGCGCGATATTCGAGCGCTGGCGATCGAGTCTGGTTCGCGAGACATAATCTGGGAATGGTACGACGAGTACGTGATCGGCGATTTTTTCGGTTCCGGTCGAAACTTGCATTTCTTTTTGAATTGCGTTGAGCACCCCGTTGCTTTGATGTGCACCGAGCTCGACCCTCAGGAGTGCCATAGACACCGTCTTTCGCTTGCCCTTGAGCGCATGGGAATGAGCGGATTCGATCTTTGACGATATGCCGGTACGCGAAACCAAGAAGGCGTTGATTGTTGTTCGGACCTATCCAACTCCTGCAAAGAAGGGCGCAGAGGTTTCATGTACGGCGGCTATTACCGATAAAGGCGAGTGGCTGCGTCTGTTTCCAGTTCCGTGGAGATACCTCTCGGCGGAGGAGCAGTTCCGTAGGTATCAGTGGGTCGAGGTTATTGTCGAAAAAGCAAGTGATTCCCGCCCCGAAAGCTATAAGCTCACTCAGAACGGGATCAAAATCCTTTCTGAGCCATTGTCAACCGATCGTGGCTGGTTTTTGCGGCGAGAGATTGTGGAACCACTGCGCTCCCACTGTCTTTGCTGCTTGGTGAGAGAGCGGAACGAGAAGCATTTTCCGACTCTCGGTGTATTCAAGCCCAGAAAGATCGAGAAGCTTATCATTGGCGAGGACGAGCCACAATGGACCCAATCTCAGCTCGACATTCTGCAACAGGGTCATCTGTTTGCCGAACAACCCAAGAAACAACTCGAAAAAATTCCGTTCAGATTCCAGTACAAATTCCTGTGTGAAGACGTCGACTGTCCCGGCCATACCGTGATCTGCACCGATTGGGAAATGGCTGAGGCATGGCGCAACTGGAGAGATGAGTACGGCGACAAGTGGGAGGAGAAGTTTCGACAGAGATTTGAAACCGAAATGATCCAAAAATACGATACACACTTCTTCGTAGGGACGGTTCATCAGCACCCAGGAACTTGGATAATCGTCGGTTTGTTCTATCCGCCGAAAATCGCACAAGGGAGCCTCAACTTCTCATAGTTCGCCAAGGTGGCAACTACATAATTTGTGAGGTCTTATGGCTTCGCTTGTACCGGCTTCGCATCCTTCCCCTGCTGCGTCTCCACGCTGAAGCGCTTGAAGTCATAATCGCGCTCCGTGAAGTGCTGGCGCATGTTTTTGAAGAGCAGCACTCGCGCTTGCACCGCACCTTCGCCGCCTGTCGGCAGCCACACGCCGCCGCCCACAGGCGCCTGGTCGAAGTGAAAATTCGATCCCTTCTGCACCGTCGCAACAACGCCGCCCGCCACGCGGAAGTTGTCGTTGAAACTCACTTCCAAATGAGCCACCTGGCGATCGCCCTCGTCGATCCACAGCGTGCCCTGCAGCTTTTTCGAAGCGTCCTCAATCGTGCCATGCGTCTTCGCATCCCTGCGCCCGATAAAATCGAACACGATCGTCGGCCGCCCGCGATAATTCTCGCGGCGCGGATTGTGCACATCCATGATCTCGAGCAGCCGGCTGATGCTTACCGTCTGCCCTTCGAGCGGCTGATCCGACGGCGTGTTCTGCGCCTTCTCCACCAGTTTGGTCACGCGCTCGGTTTCTTTCTGTTCTTCATGCTGGCTCAGCGGTTGGCCGTTCTTCTTCACCGTCCGTGAAATGATGTGTCCGTTGACGAAGAGGTTCTCGTCTTCTTCGGTCTCGGTCTTGGTCACGTGTCCGTTCGCATCCAGGTCCTGAGTGGTGATGAGCGAAGTGTACGTGTCGTTCTCGCGCTCCTTCTCCACCTGGTTCTGGTGCTCTTGCACCTCTTTCATTAGCTGGCGGATGTCGGGCACCGGCGCAGTCGGTGGCTGTTGAGCGCCCAGTGCCAACGCGCGGACAGCTAAAACCCCAAAGGCCGCTGATTTTAGCCACATCCCAAGCATCTTTCGCGCCATGATATAGCTTCTTAGATGAAGCGGCCCAAAAAACGGCTGCGACATTCCTGAGAAATGATCGAGCAAGGAGGAAGACTCGCTTGAGATTAATCCTGCATTGGATATTGAGCGCAATTGCGTTGATTCTGGTTTCCCATCTTGCCCGGGCTTTCACGTCAGGGGATTAATTCCGGCGCTTATAGCCGCAGTCGTGATCGGATTGCTTAACGCAACCGTCGGCCTTTTCCTCAAGATCATCACCTTCCCGCTGACCATCCTTACGCTGGGCCTGTTTCTGCTGGTCGTCAACGGCCTGATGATTCTGCTCGCGTCAGCCGTCGTCCCCGGCTTTCATGTCATGGGATTGGTTCCGGCCTTCTGGGGCGCAGTGGTGCTGGCGCTTCTCGGCATGCTGATCAAAGCAATCGTGAAGGATGCCTAGGGTGTATCGACATATACGGGTAGGCAGCGTTGCGAGCGGAAATCGAGCCAGACGAGGCGGAGGACGACGGTTGTGGCGGGCCCACCACCTAGGACGACAACGACGTATGGCACGATTTGCGCTGCAACCCGAAGGGCCGGGGCCGATTTTCCCGATTTCGTCGTCGCTCGTCGCTTCAGTAGACCAGCTACAGCGCACTCCTCGCTCCTGGAACTCGAAAAAATTGGCTCCCGGCGCTGCCTGCTCGTATATGTCGATACACCCTAGCGCAGGCGCGCAGCTGCTTCTTACTTCTGTTGCCCGGTCGGACTCGCCGCACTCGGCTTCGGCGCAGCCTTGCTTAAGGGCCTCTTCGCACTCCTGGGCTGCGGGGGTTGCGGAGTTGCTGTTTGCGCCGGCAATGGAATGACGGTCGGTCCGGTCAGCGTCTGCGGTGTGCGTACTGCATTCGCTCCGTTGAAACCTCCGGGCGCGCCCAGGCGCGGCATTACAATTACTTTCGCCGGCTGGTTCTGCTCCACGTGCATGTACACGCCCCATCCGCCGCCGGCGACCACAAACACTATTGCCGCCGCGGCCGCGGTGCGCATCCAGCTGCTCTGTGGGCGGAGTGCCTCAGGCCAGGCCAGAACACGACCGCGGCGGGGTGCTGCGCGGAGAACCGCGTGCACACGTTCCTCCAGTCCTGCGGGCGCCGGCAGGCCGGCGATGATGCGCAGTGTTTCGTCCGCAGATCCGGGAGTAAATTCCTTGCCATTCGGGTTGTGAGGGTTCGTATTCATCGCGAACTCCTGTTGTGATCGAGCAGGCCCGCCATCAAATTGCGCGCGCGGAACAGCCGTGATCGCACGCTGGATTCAGTAATGCTGAGAACCGTAGCGATCTCGACGCTCGAGAGCTCCTCGAACGCCGACAGCATCAGCACCTCGCGCTCTTTCGTCGGCAACTGCTCCACGCAGGCCAGCACATGTGCATGGTGCTGCGCCGCGGCAGCCACTTCTTCGGCAGAGAGCCCCGTTGACGGCAGGACGCGCGCCAGCTCAGCCACGTCGTCGGTCTCCGGCCGCGTCTTCACCCGGCGCTTGCGGTCGAGAACGATGTTCCAGACGATGCGAATCAGCCAGACGCGGTGGTCACGCACCTCATCGAGCGAGTCGCGGTGGCGCAGCACGCGCAGGAATGCCTCCTGCACGGCGTCCTCGGCATCTGCGGCGTTTCGCAGAACGGAGTAGGCGACGCGATAGAGCGAACTGGCGTACTGGTCCACAAGCGCCGCAATCGCAGCGTCTTCCGCGCGCTCGCGTGCTTCCTCATTCACCGCGCTGTCTGGAATCTCCATCCAACCTGCGTAAATGGCCTGGCTGGTGCTCATCGATTACCAGACGCAGGCGGAGAAGAAAGTGCTCAGGCGAAGCCTTGCAGGGCCAAATCGGCCTTTGGTCAAAGGTAATCCATTGGGAGGGCTGTAGTTCCCGGTTCTGAAAAGCGTCCGCTACTTCGCAGCGAGCTTCTGCTCGGCAATCTGGCCTGCGGCGCCGTCCTTATCAGCGTCCTTGACCTTCGCCCACAGATTCCGCGCCATATCCGTTTTGCCTTCAGAAACATACAGGTCGGCAAGAGCAAGCTGGGCAACGCCGGTCGAGACCGTGGTCGACGGCTTCGCGGCAAGCTCGTTGTATAGGCTGACAGCCTCGTTGTCGCGGTTGGTCTGGTGGTAGAGACCCGCCAACGCCAGTTTGGCCAAGTTGGAAAGGTTGTGATCCCAGCTGCCGGCAGCGGCGTTCAACTCGTTTTCAGCATTGCCGTTCTGGCCCAGCTCCATGTAGGTGACCCCAGCGAAGTAGCGTGCCTTGGTAGCCTCAGGAAACCCGCTGAAATCATGGGCTATAGCCACAAACTCGCGGTTGGCCTCTTTGGCCCGGGCGGTAGCCGTGGTATAGGTGCCTGCCTCCGGCGGAGCTCCCGGTTCGGCCAGCGGCGTGTCATAAAGATCAATCGCTTTGCCTAAAGCCGTCTCAGCCGCTCCCGTGCGCATGTTCCAGAAGATCGTCGCGCCAACGACCACGACAACCGCGACCCCCACGATGATGGCCCAACGGACCACCCCGGAACGGTGGCCGCTGATCCAGTCGGCGCTCGAGGCAGCTGCCTGCGCAAATTTATCTTGTTTCAGGGCATGACGGGTTTGTGTATCCACTGGCTTCTTTTTGTCCTTCGCTGATTGACTTGCAGGCGGGTCCTGACGGATGAGGTGAGCGGCACTGCAACCCAATTAGTTTACCAGCGCCGTTTGCAGAGAGTCCAACTGGCCCGGATCGTGCCAGTGAATTGAGCAGCCCGCTTGCAGCCACCCTCCGCAAACGCTACGCTGAATGTATGTATGACGACTTTCACGTAACCGACCGTTGGAGCGGCGAAGATCTCCACTGCCGCTGGAAGGGCAACATGGTGGCCATCGCCACCCGTCACGCGGACGCCGTCGATGTGCGTTTCGATGTTAACGGCCGCCCCATGTGGATTGCGCTGCCGTGCACGGCATGGGTCGAGCAGAAAAAGCGAACCGGCAAAGTGATCACCGACCAGTTGACTGCGCAGATTGCCGGCCGCCACCTGAAGCAGCTTATCGAGGAAGGTTACGATTCGCGCCGCGAAGTCTACACCATGACTGTGGCTGAAGTGCTGGCACTGCTCGACGTTGTCGTGCATGAAGCAAAGCAGCTCGGCGCCATGCCGGCGATTCCCGCAGGGCCGCCGGAGATTCCTCAATTAAGCTAGTGCCGCAGCATCCCGCTCCCCTGTGTCTTGCCTATTCTCCGTCGCAGCGCTTGCGTCATTGGTATGCCCGTCGGCATTCATTTACCTCCAATCTTCATTGACCTTTTATTGAGGGACTTCACGTGCAAAACATCACGTTGCTGCAGGTGCCGCGACTCACTGTTGGCAGCGGGTGCCTCGCTGATTGCCACAAGTATCTGATCGATCGCAAAGTCCAGCGTGTGCTGGTCATCGCACCGCGCTTTGCGCGCAAGATGGCTGAACGCTTGCTTGAGGGTCTGCCAACGAGTGAGGTCGACGACAGCGTGGAAGCAGAACCATCCGTCTCGAGCTTCTACGCTTCGCTCGCACGTGCGCGAGCGTTCCAGCCGGATGCAGTGATCGGCCTCGGTGGCGGAAGCGCGCTCGACGTCGCAAAAGTGGTGGCCGCGCTGCTCGACGGCAAGCAGAAGATCAACGATGTTTTCGGCATCGGTCTGGTGACAAGCCGCAGCGCATTGTTAGTTTGTGTACCCACGACGGCTGGTACCGGCAGCGAAGTCTCTCCCAATGCGATTCTGCTCGACGAATCCGACGAGATGAAGAAGGGTGTTGTGAGCCCCTACCTCGTACCCGACGCGGCGTTTGTCGATGCTGAGCTCACGCTCAGTGTCCCGCCCGCCGTCACCGCGGCCACTGGACTCGACGCGCTGACCCATTGCATCGAGGCCTACACCAACAAGTTCGCCCATCCGGTGGTCGACACGTGGGCCATCGAGGGCGTTCGGCTCATTGCCGGTGCGCTTGTCCACGCGGTCCGCGAGCCCGGCAACCTTGCCGCGCGTGAAAAGCTGGCGCTGGGTAGCCTCTACGGTGGCTTATGCCTCGGGCCAGTCAACACAGCAGCCGTCCATGCCCTCTCGTACCCACTGGGCGGCAAGTATCACGTCGCCCATGGACACGCGAACGCCATTTTACTTCCGCACGTCACGCGCTTCAATATTCCCGCAGCGCCCGAGCGCTATGCCGATGTTGCTCTCGCTCTCGGCGCAACCCGCCAGCCATCTGCCGAGGCCACGGCAGTTGCCGGAATCGACGCGATGTGGAATTTGATCGAGGCCACGGGGCTCGAAATGAGTCTCGCGGCATTCGGCATTGACGAGAAAGAAACGCCGAGGCTCGCGACAGCCGGCCTCGCCGTTACACGCCTCATGAAAAACAATCCGCGCGCCATGTCACAGGCAGATGCCGAAGAGATCTATCACGCGGCATTTCGCGGAGCGCATGAGCTGCGAGACTAGCCCGCTCGGTGCTCCGCCTCAATCCGCACTGTGCATTTCAAAAGCCGCCGTTGTTTGCACCGGCGGCGTCTTTGCATCACCACGCCTCAGCACGCCGCTCAGAATCACGTAGAGCACAGGGATAAACACCAGGTTGAGAACCGTCGACAGCAGCATCCCGCCGACAATCGTGGTTCCAACGGACCGGCGTCCCAATGATCCTGAGCCCGTGGCAAAAACCAGCGGCAGCACGCCCAGAATGAAGGCAAATGACGTCATCAGGATCGGGCGCAGGCGCAACTCTGCGGCCTCAATCGCCGCTTCAGCAATACTGCGGCCTTTGCGGCGCAACTGCTCGGCGAATTCGACAATCAAAATCGAGTTCTTGGCCGAGAGCCCGATCAGCATCACCAGCCCGATCTGGCAATAAACATCGTTAGCGAAGCCGCGCAGCGAGACCAGGCCCAACGCACCCAGCACAGCCATAGGAACCGCCAGCAGAATAATGAACGGCAGTGCAAAGCTCTCGTACTGCGCCGAAAGTGTCAGATACACCACCACAATGCCGAGCGCGAAGATGATGATCGCTTCACCGCTCGACTCAATTTCGTCAAGCGTGAGGCCGGTCCACTGGAAGTCCATGCCGCGCATCATGTTCTTTTTGGCAAGTTCTTCCATGCCTGCGAGCGCCTGGCCCGAACTGTAACCGGGTGCGGCCGATCCGTCGATCTCAACTGCGCGGAACAAGTTATAGCGCGTAATCACCGGCGGGCCCGCGCTCGGCGCAATCGTCACCAGGTTGTCCAGCGGCACCATCTGCCCTGTATCCGATCGCACGTAGTAGCTGTGCAGATCGCCCGAATTCATGCGGAAAGGGCGGTCTGCCTGCACAAATACGCGATATGTGCGGTCGTTGTAGTCGAAGTCGTTCACGTACTCCGATCCCATGAAAACGTTGAGCGCGGTAGAGATTTGCGAGATAGGGACGCTGATCGCTTTCGCCTTCTCGCGATCGATGGTAACCAGCACTTGCGGATCGTTTGCGGAGAACGTTGTCAGCAGCCCGGTAATATCCTTGCGAGTCCGGCTCACGTCCACAATCTGGTGAGCCACTCGGTCCAGATCGCTCAGCGAGTTTCCGCCCTGGTCCTGCAGCATGAACTGGAATCCGCCGAAGCTGCCCACGCCTTGCACAGCCGGCGGTTCAATCGCTGCCACGAGTCCGCCCTCGGGCATGAACATCAGCATTTGCAGCTGCTTTTCAACGCTGCGAACTACGTCGCCGGTCGAACGGCCGCTGGCGCGATGTCCCGTGCCGGTGCTGACGAACATGATGCCCGAATTTGGCGCATTTCCCGAGAAGCTGAATCCCACAACGGAGAAGAGCCCTTGCACGTCACGATCCTGCCCAATGATGGCTTCGCCGCGTTCGGCCAGTCTCGTCGTATAGGTGAGTGAAGATCCGGGCGGCGCCTGGACGATGACAAAGAAATATCCCTGGTCCTCTTGCGGGATGAAGCCGGTAGGCACGTGCCGGTACATCCATACCGTTGCAGCCAGCCCCGCAAAAAACAGCACAAGCAGCAAGTAGCGCAACCGCAG
The DNA here is from genome assembly GCA_963834565.1 of uncultured Acidobacteriaceae bacterium. Classification (GTDB taxonomy): domain Bacteria; phylum Acidobacteriota; class Terriglobia; order Terriglobales; family Acidobacteriaceae; genus Telmatobacter. The sequence goes on from CAWICF010000003.1 coordinate 279,709, forward strand.
TGCCACGTGGATGACGCGCGCATATGTTCGCGCTATCCAGGTGATGAAGGCATCGGCGCCATGAATGAATCCGGCGAATAAGCGCGACACGGGCGGGATGTGCAGAAAATCGAGCTGGCGTGGCCGCGCCTCTTCACCGCGCAGAAACAGCGCCGAGAGCGCCGGCGAAAGCGTCAGCGCGTTGAATGCGGAAATCGCGATTGAGAAAGCAATCGTCAGCGAGAACTGGCGGTACAAAATGCCGGTGGTTCCGGGAAAGAACGAGACCGGCACAAACACGGCAATCAGTACCAGCGAAGTTGCGATTACTGCGCTGGTCACCTCGCCCATGGCGCGCGATGTGGCGACGTGAGGTTCGCTGTGCTCCATCGAAATGTGGCGCTGCACGTTTTCAATCACGACAATGGCGTCGTCCACCACCAGTCCTGTCGCCAGCGTGATACCGAAGAGCGTCAGCGAGTTAATCGAGAAGTCGAAGATCTTGATGAACGCGAAGGTGCCGATCAGCGACACCGGAATGGTGACGGCGGGAATAATCGTTGCGCGCCAGTCAAGCAGGAAGAGGAAGATGACCGCGATGACGATCACGACCGAGATGCCCAGGGTTTGTAGTACTTCCTGGATCGACTCGCCGACGGCGGTCGTCGAGTCGAAGGCAATGGCATATTCCAGGCCGGGCGGAAAGCTCTTCGACAGCCGTGCGAGCTCGACTTTGGCGCGGCGATCCACATCGATCGCATTGGCATTCGACAGCAACTGCACGCCAAAACCCATCGCCGAATGGCCCTGGTATTCGAGCGTGGAACCGTAGTCTTCCGCGCCGATCTCCGCGTGACCCACGTCCTTGAGCAACACCAGCCCGTTGGCCGTATTCTTCACGACGATGTTGTCGAATTGCTCGGGGCTCGTGAGCCGGCCCACAACGCGCACAGGAATCTCGAAAGCCTGCTTCGCGTCGCTCGGCGGCTGCCCCAGCTGTCCTGATGGGATTTCAACGTTCTGCTCATTCAGCGCGTTCAACACGTCAGAAGCCGTGAGGCTCCGCGCCGCCATGCGTACCGGGTCGAGCCACACGCGCATGGCGTATTTGCGCTCGCCGAAGATCAACACATCGCCGACGCCCGGAACACGCTTGAGCGCATCCTTGATATAGATGTCGATGTAGTTCGAGATGAACTCGCTCGAATAGCGCCCGTCGCGAGTGTAAAAGCCTGCGGCAAAAACAAAGTTGTAATTTGCCTTCGTAATATTGATACCGGTGGAGACGACCTCGCCCGGCAGTCGTCCTTCCACGCTGGCCACGCGATTTTGCACGTCGACCGCGGCAATGTCGAGGTTGTAGCCGGTCTGGAAGGTAATCGTGATAATGCTCGTGCCGCTGTTCGTGCTCGACGAGCTGATGTAGCGCATTCCCTCGACGCCGTTGATCGATTCTTCCAGTGGAATCGTTACCGCCTTCTCAACCGTTTCGGCATCCGCACCCACGTACGTCGCCGCAACCTGCACCACCGGGGGCGACAGCGTGGGATACATGGCGACAGGCAGCGTGGGAATGCAGATGGCGCCCGCCAGAATAATCAGCAGAGCGCATACAGTTGCGAACACCGGCCGATGAATGAAGAAATCGACGAACAAGGGTTGCCCTTTCTATTTAGCTTTCAGTTGTCAGCCCTCAGTTTTCCCTCAGCCAAGTTGATGCCCTTCGTTCTCGCACGCGTGAACTGACAGCTAATAGCTGATAGCTGCTTTTCCGCCTAGCCCTGGCTGGGCAACAGGATGACCGGCATGCCATCGACAAGGAATTGCGTTCCCGTCACGATCACCTTGTCCCCTGGATTCAATCCCGAAGCGATGGAGTAGTTGTTACCCACCGTGTCGCCCAGCGTCACTGACGCGCGATGCGCGATTGCCATCCCATGCGCTTGCTGGACTACGTAAACAAAGCTCTCTTCGCCCTGCCGCGTCACCGCCAGCACCGGAACCACCGCCATTGGCTTCGTACTCCAGATCACGTCGGCCTTCACAATCTCCGCGTTCCGCATCTCCGGGCCGGGTTCCACCGGAGCCTTCACCAGGATGCCTTGCAGCGCGCTGTCAACCTGGGGCGAGATGAAATCGATCCTCGTCTTCTCCAGCAGCTTCCCGTCGTTGTCGGTGATATTCACACTCTGTCCCATATGCACATCGCCGGAGCGCTCTGTGGGGATATAGATATAGGCTTCGAGATCCTTGTTCTCATCCACGGTGGTCAGCATCGTCGACGTGGTCACGTAGTCGCCCACGTGCACGGGAATGTCCCCGACGATTCCGTCAAACGGCGCGCGAATCGTGTAGTAGCCGAGCAGTTGTTCCTGCGTCTTGCGCGATTCGACCGCCGACTCGTAATCCGCCTTCGCATTGTCGTGGGCCTGCTGCGCCTGATCGTAGGCGTCGCGGCTGGTCACGCCCGCGTCGAACAGCTTGTGCTGCCGGTCGAGCTCGATCGTGTCGTAGTCAAACAGAGCTTTCTTCTGCCGCTCGGTGGCGCGCTGTGCGTCCACCGCCGCCTGCTGCTGGCGCGGATCGATCTGCATGATCGTCTGCCCAGCCGTCACGTGATCACCCGACTTGGCCAGGATTTCGGTCAGGTTGCCGTTCACCTGCGGCTGCAAGGTCGCCGAGCGCCGCGACTTGATGGTCGCCACGTACTCGCTGCTTTGCGCCACCGGCGACATGGCGATGGTGACGGTCTGTACCGGCAAGCCTTGAGGCTGGGGCCCGGCAGCCGCAGCCGGCTTCTTCTGGCAGCCGGTCGCCGCCAATCCCGTAACCAGCAAGCAACTTAAGGGTAGAATGCGCACGAATCGACTTTCCTTCACGTTAGTCTTCCTTTAAACGCGCCGCGGCCACGGCTTTTTCCATCTTGGGCGTCGACAGCGGGCGCAGGATAAGAGCCCGAGCAGCGGTGCTCCGCCGTCTCCGAAGGAGTTGCCTCCCCATCAGACGCCCGGCCCGCGGCCTTGGCCTCAAAAAATCATTACGACGCGCTTTGCTTCACCGTTCCCGCCGCTCAAATGATGTCTACGAGGATAGCGCAACCAGCCCACTCCGCTGTGTGATCCGAGGCGGGGTCCAATCCGGGGGCTTTGCAATAGGGGCGCGGCTTATCGGGGCCCCCGGCGACAAATCTTCGTCTCCGGGGTGACTTGAGCCGGGCCAGATAGCCGAGCAGAATGAGGCGGGCTTCAGCCGCTGCTGCTTCAGCATTCGCAGACGCGGTTTTCCCATGCTCAACTCGTGACAATTCGCTCTTTTGACACGCTATCCACGAGTTGATAGCCTTGAGTGAAGGGCACTCCGGCCAATCATTCCTTCCGCCCGGAATCACCACGAAGAGGCTTTCTTTCGTGGGGTGGCAAACCGGGGCCCCCTATGACAGGTCTTTATCGTCAGGGTGGAATCTCCTGCCTTTCCAAGCGTCCCCGTCGTCTAGCCCGGCCTAGGACACCGCCCTTTCACGGCGATAACACGGGTTCAAATCCCGTCGGGGACGCCAAACAATTCAATAACTTACGCGATTGAATGATTTTCCCGTACGTCCGTTTTGTTCCAATAAGAGCGGTGCTCTGTGTGGTTGAGTTGTCGTCAAGCAACATGCTCACGAGACGGCTCTGCGCCTGGCGCTTCGCCTGCATGACAGCTTAGGCGAAAGATTCATCGTTACCAAGCCATTTGCATGCCGCAGGAGTTCCTGCTCGGTCTTCGGCCGCGATCCGGTGTTCGCCGTCAGGCGACAGGATCAACAAGCCGCGCTGCGCTCCAGCCTCCACGAGCGCCGCGCGGAGAAGTGCGCCAATCAAGTCATCCTGCACGTTCGCCGCTGCAACAAACAACCTTCGTCACAATCTCAGGCCTCCCGTCAGCCAAGCGACGCGGTATTTCCTAAGCCACGAATGCATAGCTTCCAATGAGTTGCCTGCCCGAGTAACCCGCACGACTGACATGGTCGTGGGGCATCGCTGCTTCACGGCCCTTGGCTAATCCGAGTCTCCCTGCCATCTTCACCAGCTCCGCGAGAGAACTGGCCTGCATCTTCTGCATCACCTGGCCGCGATGGGCTTTTACAGTAATTTCGCTAATGCCAAGTTCCTCGCCGACTTGCTTGTTTAGCAACCCGCAAGACACCAAGGCCATCACCTGCTTTTGGCGCAGTGAAAGCGAGCCATAACATCTCAGAATTGCTTGCTTCTCTGCCTTTCTGGCGACTACGAGACGGCTTCGCCCCAGAGCTTCCCTGACCGCGCCCAGAAGCTCGTTGTCCTGAAAAGGCTTCGTGAGGAATTCCTGAGCTCCCGCCTTCATGGCCTCGACAGTCGTGGGAATGTCGCTGTTTGCGCTGAGAAAGATAGTTGGGATGTGGGAGCATTTTGCCGCTGCGCGTTTCTGTAATTCGAGACCGCTCATGCCTGTGAGCAACACGTCGAGGATCAGGCAACCGGGAGCAAGCTCGACAGGATGGGCGACAAATTCTTCGCCCGATGCAAAGGTCTCTGGCCGCCAGCCTTCGCGGGTGATCAGGGTTGCCAGTGATTCGCGGACAGCCCTGTCTGGCTCGACGACGAAAATGACCGGTGTGAACTGCGAATAATTTGAGGATGAGCTTTGATCTGACTCGGGCCTTGGACTTGCTTGAAGTCCCAGAGGAGATTCCGTCTGCGTAAAACCCATATCGGACTCCTTACCGATTGTGCAATTCGCTTACACAATTTCGCGTTGGGGATTTTGTAAGTTTGGCGCTTCTGAGGGATGAAGGGGAAGAGCGCCAATTACAAGAGTCACTATGCAGTCGGAGCAGTTGCAAGGGCAAGCTACGATGGAGCGAATCTCATTCGTACCATCGCTTATCTTCAGATCAGACTTTTGGGTGAAGGACAGTGGGGGCCGTCAGCAGGTTCAGCTTCCGAGATGTTTTCTTCCGAAGAGCCGAGCGTCGATGGACCAGGCGCCGGGTCCAATCATCGCCAATGTGCCGCCGAAGACCGCGAGCATCAGCGACATCCAAAGATCACCTCCACCCGCGAGAACAATCCAGAGCTCGACAGCTGCGACCAGTGCTCCGACCATGGGAGTCCACAGCCCGGCCAGGAAGAATAAGCCCAACACAGCTCCGGCTAGTTCAGGGATCATCATCCCAGCCGCCGGAGATTCCAATTGCGCTATCCCATGATGGAACAGCGCGATTCCTGTGAAGAGCCGTTGAACGAGAAGGCCGAATCCCGGCCAGCCATTCGCGAATGTTGAGAACAGTCGCTGCAAGAAACCCTCTATAAGAGGGTATGGTCTACACAATTGCGCCGGAAGCACTGAAAGGCGAAACAGATTTCATACTTTCGGGTATTTTCCGGGCGATCCCCGCTGGCAGGAAATGGCTAGAGCTCGATAATGCCGCGCTTGAGAGCGATCGTGACCGCATGAGCACGATCGCTGGCGCCGAGTTTAGACAAAATATTGGTGACGCGGCTCTTAATCGTTGCCTCCGCGACAAATAAGCGGTCTGCGATCTGCTTGTTGGAATTCCCGGTCGCAATCAGCTGCAGAACTTCGATCTCCCGCTCGCTCAACTCATCGTCAGTGGCGTGCTCGGCGAGTTCCGCGGCAATCTCCGGTGGTATTCTCTTTCGTCCCTCGGCTACAGCGTGAATCGTCTCAACAAGCTCCCGATCATGTCCTTTCAACAGGTAGGCCCGCGCGCCGGCGCGAAGCGCGCGCAATACCTGAGCATCTCCTTTGTAAGTTGTGAGCACAACGATGCGTGCGTCAGGAAATTCGCTCAAAATACGGATCGTCGCCTCGATTCCATTCAGTCCCGGCATCTGGAGATCCATCAGGACCACGTCGGGGCGATGCATCCGGAATTTTTCGATGGCATCTTCTCCATTCGCAGATTCGGCAACCAACTTCATGTCGGGTTCCGCGTTAATGACAGCGGCAAGCCCTTTGCGCAAAAGAGCATGATCGTCCACCGCAAGAATTCGAATCAGTTTAGGGTCGTTACTCATCTTTACCAGCCCTGCGGAACCATGGGAATCGATGTCCATCACGGCGTTTCAGGTATACCATCGAAGCGGGAACGGTCAACTCCACCTCAGTGCCCGCGCCCATCTCGCTCCAGAAATCGAGGTGCGCCCCAAGCCGTTGCGCCCGCTCGCGCATTCCGGGTATGCCGTAGTGTCCGGATGGTCCGTCGCCTTCAAGAACCTTCGGGTCGATCCCCTTGCCATCGTCGCGAATACGTAAACGAAGCAGATCATGATCGTACCGGATCTCCACTTCGATGCGGCTGGCAGCAGCGTGCGCAAAGGCATTTCGGATCACCTCGCGGGAGATCCGGTAGACCTCATCCTGAAACATTGGCGATAGATCCAGTTGCTTGCCTTCAACAACCACGCGATAGCTCGGAGCATGCCCGTTCACTTCGTGAGCTGTCCCCAGCTCACGGCCGACAGCATTCAACAATTCCCCGAGGTTGCGTTGCGCCGCCGGTTCCGGACGCAAGTCACGAATTGCTGAACGGCCCTCCTTGATGGCTTCCTCCGTCGTAACAACGGCTTCATCCAAAGCCGCCTCTGCGTTGTCCGATTTACGGACCAGTAAATTGCGAGCGGCCTGAAGCTGAAAGGCGACGGCCTGAAAACTCTGGAGCAGCGTGTCGTGCAGCTCCCGCGCGATGCGCATGCGCTCGTTGATTCGCTCCTCCAGCCCGGCTGCAAGCTGCCGGCGCACTTGATGAAGACGCCGCTGATAAACAGCCCACAGCAGAACCAGGGAGGCAGCCGCGCAGAGCATCTTGAACCAGATGGTCTGGTAATACGCCGGGGCTATGGAGAAATCGAACGAGTCGCCGGTCTCGTTCCATACGCCGCTGTTATTGCACGCAATCACTCGGAAACGGTAAGAACGCGGGGCCAAGTTTGTGTATTCCACGTGCCGAACGTTGATCAGTTCGCGCCAGTCCGTGTCCTGCCCTTCCAGCTTGAATCGGAAGTGCACTTTCTCTGGCGCGACGAAGCTCAGAGCGGTGTAGTCAATCGCCAGATCGCGAACCCGCGCGGGCAGGGACACGTAACCATTCTTATAAGAAGCCGGATCGTAGGTCCTGCGGTCCGCCGTGATTTGCTCGATGTGCACCGGGGGAGGAACTTTGTTGAACGGGAGGTGCCGCGGATCGTAGGTGCTGACTCCGTCTAGATTTACGAACCACAATTTCCCATCCAAAGACTCGGTGACCTGAGGGCGGTAGTAGTAAGGAATTGCCTGGCTCGTCACTCCATCGGAATTGTCGAGAACAAATGCCTGAATCGTCCGCTTGGTGTCTCCGTCACGATCTACTGCCGCAGCCCAGGCGTCTATCTCGGAGCGCGCAACGCGCACCAGGCCGCACGTCATAAAGAGCCAGAATGCATGGTCGTTATCTCGGATCACCCAATGAACCGCATCACAGGGCAGTCCGTTCTTGCTGGTCAGCGTGGCAACACGGCCACTTTTCAACCGGCTGAGCCCGCCCTCGGTGGCGGCCCAAACGGTACCGTCGGGATCGAATTGAAAACCGTTGACTGTACCGTCGCCAAGCCCATTGGCTGCTTTGTAGGCTGAGCGGACCTGGCCATCACTGAAGTACAGGACACCGCCCTGATAAAACCCAAGCCATAACCCACCGTGCAGAGGATCAGCGGCTATGGCGACCGCGTTATCCTTCTGTCCGAGGCTGGCCCACGGAATTTGTTGGACCTCGTTTCGCGGAGACAAGCGAAAAAGCCCACGTTCTTCGTTCGCGATCCAAAGATTTCCTGCGCGGTCTTCGGCGATGCCATGCACCGAGCCGCCAGGAATGCCATTCGCAGCAACAAATCGGTCATTCTCCAAATGCCCGAATGCGCCCGGCGTGGAGACCCAAATTCGCCCGTGAGAATCCTGAAACAGAGAATTCGGAGCGAGCCCGTTCAGTTTCCCATCTCGTCCGCCGAACGCTGAGATCTGCCCGTTCTTCCAGCGGTTCAAGCCGACATAGGTAGCAATCCAAACGCTACCATCCGTGGCTGCCAGAACAGACGCGACGCCAGTGTTCGACAATCCTCCCTTGAGAGTCAGCGTCGCGACGGCGAGGTCGCGAAAGCGATCGAGCCCATTAACTGTGGATACCCATATATCGCCTTCCCGATCCTCGAACAACGTCGCAACGTCAATGCCCGAAAGGCCAGCGGACGGCCCAAACACGTCGGCGGTTCGTTGGTGCGCGTGAATCACGCCTCGGTCTGAAGTGCCAATCCACAGGCCGCCTTCGCGATCACGAAGCAGCTTCGTGGTCCGAAATTGCTGCACAGTCCCTGAGAGTCGGTACGGCTCGGTTTTGCCATCAACGAAGCGACGGATTCCGCTTTGCGTGCCGATTAAGAGTGCGCCGTCATCGTCTTCCGCCAGACCATGGATCCCATCCGGTTCGCCGGGCACCGAATAGAAGATCGGCGAACCCGGTTTCAATCGCCACAGACCGTTTTGAACTCCGGCCCAGATATTGCGCTTGCTGTCCTCATATAGGTCGGGTGCGTTAGGGCCAAGCGCGCCGTCCCTTCCCTTGCACTGAACGCTGCCATTGCCAATCTCGCAGAGCCACCCGTTAGAAAGCGCCCATGCGCTAGCCCATACCATGCCTTCATCGTCTTCAAGAAGCCTGAAAACAAAGTGACCGGCGAGCTCTGCATACTGCTCGACGAGCCTGCCATCTTTCCAGCTTGCCAGCCCTTTGGCAGTGCCAATCCACAGTGTTCCGTCGCGCGCAACGAGCAGACTTAAAATATCCGTAGATGGGAGCGACTGGTTGCCGGGCGGCTGCCACGGGACGGCCCGGACGCCATCGAAACGAAGCAAGCCGAATTCCGTACCGAGCCAGATATACCCGTCGGGCGTCTGGGCAATTGCCCAGACCGCGCCCTTGAAAAAGCCATCGCGGACCCTCCAGGTCGTGTGCGCGTACTGGCTCACGGACAGCGCTGGACCCTGCGCGAATGCGCAAGCGCACAACGTCCATACTATGGAAGACAGCGTAGCCGTCAGCAAGCCAGGAAGCCGCACTCATCCCCCACAAACGCCGAGTCCCCAACACTTTGCCGCGTCAGCGGCGATACGGTCGTGGGAACCCACCGTTCCGGCGCTTGCTTCGAAACCAGGGGCACTTCCGCGACTCCTCCTCATTGCCTTATGACAGTACCAAAATATAGCGATGGGATTTTGACCCGCCCATCTCCGTCCTTCACGAAGAACGGAAGATGCAGCGGACCAGAAACGCAAATTCGTACTCGCGTCTGGCACAACAGCTGCCAAGGCAGTTGCGAATCGCGACATGATTTACCTTCGTAGGGGAGCGGAGTGCATTTCTCTTGTTGAACCAGTCTGTCGCAGGGATTATAGCCACCGGATCGAAGCCGGCGAATTGTACCTTGGTATTGGTTAGAGCCCGCCGGCCTGAAGTCATCGCCGGTGTTTGCGCTTTCTGCCCATTCGGCAATTGAATCACTGACTGGTCTGGTAGCCGGTTCATTCCACAGCTAGCGATCTCCTGGCGGCAAGATTTTGAACGGCGCTGCGTTTACTGCGCCGCCTCCAGGCCAGCAGTGTGCTCCAATTGGAACTCGCATGGAACACCAGTCATCACCTCACAAAACCCGGGGAAGCTTCCTCCGAGATGCAGAGCGACGCCGGGCAGTTGAGTCGCCCCACTATCGAATCCGGCTTTCGGCAACCGCCGCGCCTGCGATACACTACCAGCTTCAGAGCAACTGAGTACCGGTAGCATCCCCCCGCCGGCATCGCCCGGGCAATCCGCTCAAGCGGATCATTCGACTTTACAGGCACGTTTGCCGTCAAACGCTCAGGAATTTCCCATGCGCCTTCGCTACGCTACAGCCGCTCTCGCACTTCTCGCGCCGTTCATTGTCGCGGCGCAGGACATCCACCTCAATGTCACCTACATTTGCAACGGCGAACACATCTACATTGAGAACTGCAACATTCGCGACACGTCCGACACTTCTAACTGCATGGTGGCGCATCCTGACCACCTGACGCCCAGCGGCATGAACACTTACACCTACATGACGCGCGGCGCGCTCAAGAAACTCCTGCCCACCTGCACGCAGCCCACTCCGCAGCAATTGGCCGCGCAGGCGGCATTTGAGAAAAAACAGCAGGCAATCATCGACGCGCAGACGCCCAAATACAACTCGCCGCCGGCATCCGCTGCAGGCTCCGCGCAATCCGGCGGAGCGTCTTACGGCGCGATCGCGCCGCCCAAGGATCCTCAGGAGCGCGCGATGCGCCGCTGCGTCTCGTCGGGACGCGACCCCACGACGTGCACCGGCAACTCGCTTCTCGGAATGTTCACTGGAATGATCTCTTCTACGCTCTCCAGCCTCACCGGAACGAACACCGCCAACGCCGCACCCGATGCGGGCCCGAACATGGCAGGCGTCTTTCAGGGCGCAGACAACTGGCGCCTCGATTTCGTCGACGGCGGCGTCCTCGTCAACTGCGCATTCCTTTCGCCCAATCAGGAAACCTACTCGCTCAGCCTCGCCAACAATCGCGCCACGCTCACCGTTCACACCACGCCCAAGCCGCTCGTGCTCAATGTCCACATGGACGGCGCCATCACTGGTCCGCCTGGGCCTGTCACGATCGACGGAGTCATCGCCGGGGGCTCCGTCGGCGGCGGCATGTCGTCCGGCCATACCGAGAACAAGGAAACGACCACTTACTCCCAAAACTCGAATGACGGCACCGTCGATTCTCACACCACCACCCAGAGCACCTACGTACCCGGCGCCTACACTGCTCCGCAGACCACCTTCGTGCCCCGCCGCGCCACCTGCCCCGCCATCAATCTCACATCAAAAGGCGCGGGCGTTGGCATTCAGACCATGGAGACGAATCTGCTCAAGACTGCTTTTGGCGGCGACTCCGGCCCGCAAACCCCGCCCGGCATTCGCATGCACGGCATCTTCGCGTCACAGTCCACCGGTTTTAGCCTCGAGTTCTTCCCTGAGTCCGCGATCCTCGGCTGCGGACCCGACGCGGCACGCGCCTATCCTTACTCCGTCATCGCCGACGGGGTTAAATCCGTCGTCACCGTCGTTGCGCCTGACCATCCGCTCACCTTGGCTTTTCGCGCCGATGGCTCGCTCGATCCCGGCTCCGGTCCTTATCAGGTTCACGGCCGCATCGTCACCGGCCAGGACCAGAACGACAACTTCACCTTTGCCCCCATGGAGCGCACCTGCAACCTTGCCGTTTTGACTCCGGCCAAGGAAATTCCCTCCAACGGAGGCGCCGCGGCGCTGGCCATTGCATCGGCCGGCATTTCCACGCCCGACAAACCGCTTGGCAACGCAACCCTTTCCGTTGCCTCCGGTTTTAGCGGATCGCCGAATCCGCTTGCGCTCCATCCTCTCGTCCTGCTGCGCGATAGCTACGCCAACGCTCTCGCCAAGGCCGGAGTAGCCGTTCCCGCCAACGTTTCTCCATATGTCTTTGTTGGGCAAACCTGTGCACCCATGCCGCGCACAGCAGCCTGCCAGAACGTGCTCGCCGCCATCAACTCCAGCGCAGCCTCCGCAATCCGCGCCGACGGCAACGGCAATGGAACGCTTCCCGGCGTCCCTCCCGGCACCTACTACCTCCTGATTTCCGCGCAACTCAACGGACAGCCAATGGTCTGGGGCCAGGCGGTCACTCTCCACGCCGGCTCCAATTCGTTCACCCTCACCGCTGCCAATTCCCAACCCATGAAGTGATGCGGGCTTGGTCTTGAAGGCACAGCGTGTGGTCGGCGCAGCTTCCGCGCCGAAGAATGGTGTCAGGTTGTCAGTGTTGGCGGAATCGTTCTCGCTGCTTCGTCGCGCAGGCGATTCCTCGCCGCATCACGATGAGCGGACCGAAATGGTCAGATAGTTACCGGAAGAGCCCGAAGTACCGCCAGATGATGTAAATGCAGAGCGCGGCGTAGGCTTCCAGGCCGATGGCCGCAAGAGCCGCTTTCGCGCCCAGCAGTCCTGTCGATGGCGATACCCAGTTGCCGTCTTCGGCGTCAGGCTCAGGAGCGTGAACTGCGGGTGCGTCCGAAGGATGGAGCAGCCGATAGGCTTCAGAAAGCCGCACGAACCCGCGCGGCAGAATTCCTTCTTCAACTTGCGGGAACGTCGTAGTCGCCATTCCGTCTCCCTTCCCCGGTAAGGGGATTACTCAGAAAGTGAGGGCAAACCCTACGACGTACACGAGTACCCACACAAAAAAGTAACCTGAGTGCAGCACTTTCGGTTCCACACTTCGTGCTGAGGCATGAAATTGAAACAGAACGGTTTGCGCTATTGGGGACGAATTATCCGCTCATTGCAATCAGGTAAATTCTTCTCAGATGGTAAGAATTGCAGGGTACGGATGCGCGAATGAAACGCTGGATCACGGGATTCACCATGCAACCAGGCGCTCCAAGAACTTTCCCGAGCGGGGACTTTCAGTTTCGTCTTCATTTTTTCTTTATTTCCGTACCGGTGCCTTTATCGCCACCTTCTTCCAGGCTTAGAAGCGTTTGACGTGAACGGCAAATACCTTATACTGGGGCACGTTTTCCAGTTGGCATCTGTCTCTATACTTCCCCGGGATCTCGCATTCATCTTCCGAGGAGATCGAGCCAATGGCTTCCCCCACTCCCAATCAAAGACACCTTCGTGCCTTTACGCTGAAGATCGCAATCGTCGCGCTCCTTGCCGGCATCGCTCCAGCCGCCGTGTCTGCCCCAGCCTCCGTGGAACTGGATCCGTGGAAGCAAACGGGCAGCGAATACTACATCGGCGGCATTCCGCGTCTCAACCTCGGCTTCACTGATCAAACTGGAACGCCGACCGTCGCGATCGTCAGCTCGCTTAAGCCGGAGCAACTGGCCGGAATGCCCGACGGCCTCGTGCAGGCGAAGAACTCTGACATCTTCCAGCCCGGACACTTTGAAGCCCTTTGGAACGCCATGAAGGCCCAGGTGTGCACCGACGTCCAGAATCAGATCACCACGCTGGTGAATCACAGCCCCAACACCGCATACGACGTTCAGCCATGCGCTTTGGGTGAGCGCGGCTATCTCTGGGCAAGTTTCCAGGAGAACTGGACGAACGATTCCATGCAAAGTGTTTCCGGGCGCCGCATTCGCTTCAATTACCGCGTACCTTACAACGGAGTAATCTTCTGGGTCACCTCGCCGCACACCTGCCACCACGGCGATACCTGTCCCACCGAGCCGCAGGATCCGGTTTTCTCCTATGTCTTCAGCGTCGTGTTGACCGTCACGTGTACGTCGATGACGCCGAATGCGACCACGTTCCAGCTACCCGCAACCTGTGTGCCGGCCGGGACCATCGAGATGGATGGACTCTTTGGCGGCGACGTCACCGGCCAGCTTGTGGCTGCTGCCACACACTTCGAGGCGCAACTCGCAGCCGAGGCCACCGCAGCCGCAGCCAGCGGCGGCACGGTTGCGCCGGCGGCTGTCGTTGCGGCCATTGAGGGAGCAATCAACGTCACCGTGAAGGGAATCGGCGCTGCGGTTGCGGCTATCAGTGATCAGCACCTGAGTGACAGTGTGTCGGCGTGGCTGGGTGGTTACGTGCGATCACAAACGCTCGACAACAATGCGGTGAGCACAAGTTCCGATTTCACGACGCTCTTCCAGAATCTTTACTACGCCACATTAGGCGGATTGCAGCCGTTCGTTGTGAGAATCGAATACCCTAACTGGGACCTCGACTTCGGGCTTGTCTATCCGCTTCCCGCAAAGCCGGTCCTTCAGAACACAACCGCCAGCACCAACAAGGGCAGCCTCTTCTCGCCCATGATCGCCGTATCGCAACCTCAGGTGATCGCCGGCCAGACGATTCCCGTCACCTGCACTGATTTTCGCGGCGTCTACGTGAATGCCCTTAACATCGCCTGGAACAAAACAGTGCTCGGCTCGCCGAAATCGGCTCTCGGCTGGGGTCCGCCCGATCAAATCGTGACCATCCCAGCGGTCACCTTCGATGCGACAAATCTCAAGCCGGCCACGGTGTATCAGTTCGTCGTCAAGGAGTGCGATGGTCTCACCTGCGCTCCGAAAAGCGATGTCCTCAAGACCGAGACCGAGGCTGCGGGCGCAAGCGAGGTCAGCTTCTGGCTCGATAACAATACCAGCCAGATCATCGGCACATCCCCGATTCCTGGCAATCCTTACAGCTTCATGGCGAATGTCACCATTCCGGCTTCGACTACGGCGGGCACGCATCTGCTGCACGCCATCGAGATCGGCAGCCAGCCCGCGACGGCAACCATCAATGTTTGCACGGTGGGCGGTTGCGGCGCGTTCATCGGCGTGCTGAACACACAAAACAACACCTTCTATCCGCCGGGTTCGCTGGTCGGCGTTGGCAACACCATCGTCGTGCGCGGCTCTAAGTTTGCACCGGGTGGCTCGGCATGGATCTGGGTCGACGGTGTGAAAGGCACTAAAGCCGCCGAAGCGCCTGTCGGTCCGCTGGGAAACTTTCAGGCCAGCTTCCGAATGCCGCTGATCCAGGCAGGCAACCACACATTCGTCGCCATCGAACTCAAACCCGGATCAAAAATCCCGCCCACGCCGAAAGGGAAGGTCCCCGTGATCCCGCCGCAGGATTTTGTCACGGCGAACGTCGCCGTATTTGTGGAAGCCGCCGCCCAATAGAATTCGTCCCTTGCCGAGAAATTCATCGGTAGACGCACGCGGTATCCGGGCGCGCTTTTAGTGCTTGCCGAATAAGCCCCCCGGAAGTGGCACGAAGTATCAGGGCACGAGTTTACTCGTGCCGCAAGTGGCCAAAACGAACTCGGGCTCTAGCCCTGGGAGATCGAATTGGAGTGCCCCATCATAAAGCTCGGCGCGCAACCGAGAACTTTAGGGTGGGAAGGCGCCATGATTCTGCACTGGCCGCACAAGCCTATCCGAGATCGCCGCAGCCGCGAACACGATCAAGTACACATCGAGAAACACGCGGTGGTTCGTCTGCCCGAAGTAAACCGCCGTCACCACCAGAAATTGCGCGAAAAGCAGGTACATCAGCGAATCGTCGCGCCAATGCAGTCGTCGCCTCCACATTCCCCACAACCCAAACAGCATCACCGGCCCGAATGAAAGAAGATGCAACACTGTCTGCGCGTGCGAACGCCGCGGCGTTGGCAGCCAGTCGAACGTGGCACCGATCTTGCGAAAGCCGCTCACGACCGTCAGCCACGGATGCGCGCGGATATACGCAAGCGCTCGCTGCCGGAACCACCGATCCACCACCACATCGCTCGACCCCGGCGGCGGAAGATCCTTCGCATCCTGGGCCTCCAGCATATCCAGGTGAGCGTTGATGCTTACATCCACGCTCTGCATGGGGTAGTAGTCAAACAGCATCGGGTTGTTGGCGTTCCATAGCTCAAATCCCGCTTCGGTGGTCAGCACAGGTTCGCCGGTCAGCAGAGAATTGCGGATGAGCCACGGCGAGACGGTTGCAGCCAGAACTAACGCGCAGAGAACGGATGGCGCAAAGCGTTTGCGAGCCATCAGCCACAACGGCACAATCATCGCGAACGGTGCGATCGGCGACCGTGTCAACACATCGAGCCCGAGAACCAGCCCGCACCAAACCGCCGGCAAGCGCGCTCCGGTCCGCGTCACGCGAAGCGCCAGGATCACCGCAATCAGAGTGAGCAGCGTGAAGAGGCTCGTCTCCTGCAGCGCGGTGTCGTGCACCACGTAATACGGATAAATGGCCGTAACCGCGGCGGCCAGCGTCGCCGCAATTTCTCCTCGCGGCGCGCCCAAGATCTCACTTGTGAGGATCGCAGCGCAAATGCAGGTGCCCGCCCCGATCAGCGCCTCTGCGACCACCACCGGCCATACCCATGTATGTCCGAGAGTCAGCCCCGCCAGCAAGATCGGGTAGAGCGGCACACGAAACGCTGTTGGTGCGCCGTTTGCCAGTGCGACGCCTTTGCCCGCCGCGATGCTTTGCGCCAGTTCAAAGAAAAATGTGTACCCGTTCGTCCAGAAGTTGTCGATTCCCTGCATCAGCCGCGCAACAACGCGCAAAACGAACGCTGCAACCGCGATCCAGTAGATCGCAGGATGCAATCCCGGCCAGGGGAATCTCACACGCATGGAAGCATTATCGGGGTTCGCTGCCGATCCAGGCAGAAAGGGAACTGCACTCCGCGCCGGAAACGCATCCAAAATGAAAATGACCTCTCGTTTGCGGGAGGCCACGGTGCATGCGGAATCTGGAGCCGACGGTCAGACTTGAACTGACGACCTGCTGATTACGAATCAGCTGCTCTACCAACTGAGCTACGTCGGCCTGCTCCTTGATTGTATCGTTGCGCTCGAATAACGGTAAAGGCGCAGCGGCAAACCCCCGCGCCCGCCGCGATCGGCGCTATACTTCTGCCCATGCAGTCAGATCCATCGGAAGAGTGGCGCAGGCTCACTGAAGAGTACCGCGACATGAGCGAAGAAGAGCTTCGCAATCTCGCGGAAGACTTCGACGATCTGACAGAAAATGCCAAGCAGGCTCTGCGCCAGGAGATGCGCAGCCGCGGGCTGGGCGATCCCGAGACAGCAAGCGCCCCTGACGAAAGCCAATTCGCTCACCGACCTTCTTCGAATGCACCTCCGCAGCGCGCGAGCTGCCCGCCCGAATTCGACGAGGTGGGAATTTTCCCAACGGATTCCCATCTCGGCGATCTTGGACGCTCGCCAAAGCTCGTTCCCGATGAGGCAGACGCCGGCAGCGGAGACACCGCTGGCGAACCGCGAGAATACACATGGAAGACCGTCCTCTGTGAGTGCGAAACAGACCACGAAGCTCAGTATCTTGCAAATGCGCTGAGGAACGCAGGGCTAGACGGCTGGGTTCAACCGTCGCGTGAATTCGGCCGCCAGTATTCGCGCGTCCTCGTCGCCGCCGACCAGCTCGAACAAGCCAAAGCCATTGCCGCAAAACCCATCCCGCAGGAGATCATCGACGACTCGAAAGCCGAGGTCCCGGAGTTCGTCGTGCCCAAATGTCCGAAGTGCGGCGCCGAAGACCCGATCCTCGAGGCGGTCGAGCCCACGAACACCTGGCGCTGCGAGCAATGTGACTACCAATGGAGCGATCCGGCTGCTGTTGCCGTCGACAACCCCGCAAGGGATAGCCAGCCAAGCTCATAAACGGAGAGAGCCGCCCGGCAACAGGGCAGCTCTCTCCTCAGGGAGAATAGTTCCAACGGAGGCAAACCCATCAGAACTTTCTGGCTGCATAGTAGGTTCGGGGGAACGCAGTGTCAAGGAAAAATGTTTGCCAAAATAAATCGTTTAATTTCTGTTATTTAGGTGCAGTTGCAGCGTTTTGGGACGCCTGATTTGTTCGCCTTGTATTCGCCTCTGATTATTCGGTATTTCCGGCGATTTCACCTTGTTTCTTTGGGTTTATAACCATTTTCCCACAGAGATAACACGGCATTAACCCTTCGGATGCGGACTCTGAATCGGGCGAACGCTTTCGATCACCTCTTCCCGCAAGTCGAGATGAATGAACTCTTCGTCGAAGACCGAAGAGGCCGGCTTGCCATGGGCGACGCGCCATAGCGCCCTGCCGCCGCCCAGGAAGCCGCCGAGCAGGAGCGCCGCGCTACCTCCAACGATGCACAGCGCGGCAATTCCCAGTAGCAGTTTGCCGGTCTTGGCCACCTCCGACTCGACAGGCTGCGGAATCGAAGTCAGATCCGCCTCGTAGTGAACCGATTCGATCAGCCGATGGCTTTCGTCCGGTATCGCGTCGCCGCTCACGACCACAACCAGCGGCCCGCTGTGCCGCACCTCGAGTGACGCTGTGTCAGAGTCGGTCAGCGGTTTGGTCCAGGGTGGCTGCGCCTGGCTGCCGGCCTTAAGGTAGGCGCGGATCGCATTCTCCTGCGCCTGCGCAATCTGCGGCGTCGGGTAGTCGATGATCGTAAGCGTGGCTGGACCGGAAGTCAGCGAATAATTCGCAGTGACCGTCTCAGCGCCCTTTTCGAAAGCCACCAGCGACGCTGGTAGAACGCCGCCTGAGCCCGTATAGCCTGCCGGGCCAAGCGCATAGTGTGTCGTCTGTGGGTCAAGCAGTTGCTGCGGCAGATTCGCCAGGATCGGCGGCGCCATGGCCCGCCCACCCATCGGCAGCGGCAGCTTGCGCGCAATCTCGCGCAGTTCGCCGGCCGACATCGGCCCGATTCGAGAAAAAGTCGCATTCACAACGGTCGTACCCTGCCAGAACAAAACTCTGTTCTTGTTTGAGGCCGCGCCGGTCCCAATCGATTCCTTCGGCCACCCATCCTGACGGTAGAGCGTGTAAGCGCCATAGGCGCCGCTTGCATCATCGAAGCTCAGAGCGCGCAGCGTCAGCGTATCGCCTTCGCGCTTGTAGATCGCTTCAATTCCGGCCTGATAGCCGTATTCCTTGAGTGCGGCCGCATTGGCTGCGTCGGCTTGCGCGGCATCCGCCAGCACAGTTGGCGATCCGGACTCATCCCATCCGTCGAATGCGTCCGGCAGCAAGGCCTTTGGCGAAGGCGGCAGCACGATTGTCGTCGCCGATTTCTTCTCTGCCTCTGTTGGCTGGTCAGCCTGACAGTAGAGTGCAGCCGATCCGCTGCCTGCAACGGTTATGACGGCCAGTACGAAGGTCCAGCGATTCAAGAAATCTCCGTTCATGCAGGAAGTTGCCGCCGGCTGCGCGGTACGCTCCCCTTGTTCAGGGTACACGCTTGCGAGCGGCCCGCGCTTGCGCCTCTCTTATCTTCGACACCCGGAATGGAAGAAAGGTTCCGGCGTCAGACCCGGTCCCCGCCCCACGGCGTCAGCCGTGGCAACCACCGCGGCACATTTCGCCTGAAGCGCGCGTATTCGTCGCCCTAACGCCGGGTGAGCGTTGGCTCTTCGTAGAGACTCACGAACAGATGGAAACCGAGCCACAGGATCATAGCGAAGACCACCATGTCTCGGCTGCGGAAGAACAGCGCCTCGCCTGCAAGCGCAATCAGAATGCCCACATACATCGGGTTGCGCACGTAGCGGTACATTCCGCTCACCACCAGCTGTTCCGTCGGCACCGTCGGAACCAGCGTGCCCCGCCCCACCACGATGAAGCGCCTCATAGATTCGAAAGCGGGCGCAAGTCCGATCGCAATCAGCGTCGCTGCAACCAGCATCTGCCACGCCGGTTCGTACCCGGGAAGGCGAAATTGAGTAATCCAGAAGGGGACGTAGACAAGCGTAATCGCCGGTCCGCCGAAGACCACAAAGAGGACTGAAACGACGATGCTGCGGCGTAAGCTTGCCATGCCGGTTGCCTCGCCTAAGAATACGGTCGCGGTTTCGTCAGAGTTACCGCATGCGCGCGAAACCCCCATCTACGCCTCAGTCGCCAGCCTTCTTCTTCGCGTCGATCGCATTCACCCGTTCGGTGGCTTCGGTGAGACTGATGTTCGCCGATGTCCGCAGCAGTTCGATCGCATCGATTTTCCGTCCCAATTGCAGCAGCGACCGGATCGACGCTTCGCTTGCCGCACCTCCTGCCCCTATTGGATCGGCGGGAATCGGCGCTCCCGGATGGATGAATGCGAGGATCTTCTCCCGCAGGCGCGCATAATGTTGCTCGCCGCTGTTGTACATGTACGCCATCGGAATGGTCCCATGCGCTGTGAGAATGGTCAGCCGATAGGTCAGGCTGCCCTTGCCGCCGGAAGTCGTTTCCGTGCCGATCCCGGAGATCTCGTCAAATGCAATAGAGCCCGACTCCACTTTGAAAAGCTTGCGTCCGCGCCAGCGGGCTGCGCGCTCTGCGGCATTGAAGTTGAATTCAAGGGTGCGCGCAAACGGCGCCGCGAACAGGAGAAAGATCAGAGAGACCAGGAGACTGAGCGGATGGCCGTGGGCGATCACAAAAAATGCAAGGGCCACACCGACTCCCGCTAGAAATGCAGAAAGCCATAGGGTCGAGTCCTTGGTCACTAGCTCGTTTGGTGTCTCGCGTACGACGTGCATAGAGTCTCTACGACGAATATCGCACGAGATCGACGCCTCCAGCGAACAGAAAAGTGTAATTTGAAAGCGGCGTGACCATGCGGCAACGATGCGGAATCTCTTCTTTTCAACTGGCTTTCCTGTGCGCACTCAGTCTCTGTGCGGTCGAAGGAACGCCAGCTCAGAGCAGCCTGAAACCGGTCTCGCTGGCGCAGCTTTGTGTGACGGAAGGTTCGATCGAGGAATCGCCAAACAACGGGCTTGAGGTAACTGTTCCAGCGATGCGAGCGTATTTGAACGCACTCACTCCGCAGAGAGAGGAAGCGCGCTTTACCTACAACGGTTCTACCGGAAATGAAAAGCCGTTGGGATCGGACGAGATTCGCAGGCAGTTTGGATTGAAGCTGCATGCCGAGGATGCGTGCAATCTTGTGTATGTCATGTGGCGCATCGATCCCGACAGGAAAATTGTTGTTTCCGTCAAAACCAACCCGGGGCAGCACGCTTCGGCCGAGTGCGGAAACCGGGGATGCACAAACCTCAAGCCTGCTCACAGTGCGCCCACGCCAGTCGTAAATTCAGGTGAAACACGTTCTCTGTGCGCACAGATGGACGGAGCCGAGTTGAGTGTCTACGCTGATGGGACCTGGGTATGGCAGGGCCAAGTGGGAGCCGATGCGGCCGCGCTCAGCGGGCCCGTGGGAATTCGCTCAGACAATGCAGCGCTGCAGATCCAGCTTTTCACGCCAGACCCAAGTGGCGCGCCGGCCGCCTGCCGCAAGGGAGAAACCGATTAGCAGGGAAGCATCTAAAGCAGGTAGACATTGCATCCCCCGAATTCCAAATGCGTCGAATTTCAACCTCGAACAGGAAATGCCGGCACACCCGGTAAGGCCGCCTGCCACGCATCGAACGCCGCGAGCGCCCGCTCGCACTGCGTGCGATGCCGCTCCTTCTTGTCGCGGATCTTGCGCCGCGTCTCTTCTTCCAGCGGCCCCAGCAGGTCGAAGGTGATATTCGCCGGCTGGAAGTTTTTCGCGTCGGCATGCGTGATGTAATGTACCAGCGAGCCCAGTGCCGTGCCGCGCGGCGCCGGAACCGGCTCGAAGCCGCGAGCCAGCGAAGCCGCGTAGATGCCGGCGAGCAACCCCGTCGCAATCGACTCGGTGTAACCCTCCACACCGCAAATCTGCCCGGCGAACAGAAGCGCCGGCGCCGTCCTCAGCCGCAGCGTTTCATCCAGCAGCGCCGGCGCGCAGATATACGTATTCCTGTGAATCTGCCCGTAGCGCAGGAAGCGCGCATTTTCCAAACCCGGAATCAGCCGAAGGACGCGCGCCTGCTCGCCAAACTTCAGGTGATTCTGGAATCCAACCAGGTTGTAGCTGTCGGCGCGCAGATTCTCTTTGCGCAGTTGCACCACCGCCCACGACATTTTGCCGGTTCGAGGGTCGCGCAGTCCGACGGGCTTCATGGGCCCGAAGCGAAGCGTGTCCCGTCCGCGCGTCGCCAGCACCTCGATCGGCAAACACCCCTCGAAATAGTCCAGCTTCTCCCACTCCTTGTTCTCCGCCGCCTCCGCCGCAACCAGCGCATCGTAAAACCGGTCGTACTCTTCACGGTCCATTGGGCAGTTGATGTAGTCGGCAGTGCCCTTGTCCCAGCGTGCGGCAAAGTAGACGCGATTCATGTCGATGGAGTCGGCGTCAACGATAGGCGAAATGGAATCGTAAAACGCCAGGTGCGCGGAACCGGTGAGCCGTGCAATCTCTGCGCTCAGGGCGTCAGAAGTCAGCGGCCCGGTCGCGATGATCGTAAGCGCAATCCCATCTCCGGCCGGCTCCAGGCTGGTCACCTCTTCACGGATCACGCGTATGCGCGGTTCTGCCGCGATTGCCTCTGAAATCCTATGCGAAAACGCAACACGATCGACTGCAAGTGCGTGGCCCGCCGGTACCGCGGTCTCATCCGCGATGCGCAGCAGAGCTGAACCCGCGCGCCGCATTTCCTGCTTCAATAGCCATGGCGCGGTCCACCCCGATTCACTCTTGAGAGAGTTCGAACAGACCAGTTCTCCAAAGTCGGTTGTCTGGTGAGCCGGAGTGAGGTGCACTTTACCATCCACCACACGGCGCATCTCGTAAAGTTCTACTTCGCAGCCCAGCCGCGCGGCGGTCAGCGCGGCCTCGGGGCCAGCCAGTCCACCGCCAACCACGCGAACCACCTGCGGTGGGGCAGCCGCCTTCGGCGCTGTGGCCGCAGCGGAGCCTGTGTCCTCCCACTGATCGTCGGATGCAATCAAGGGCGCTCTTCTCCGATGGCGGCTAAGCTCTCCAGAGCCTGTCCCTCCAGCCGTACATTGCGCCACTCATCCAGGAATTCGGCGCCCATCGCACGATAAAAATCGATCGCCGGAGTATTCCAGTCAAGAACCTCCCACTGCATGCGCTTGCAGCCCCTATTCATGGCAATCGCAGCCACTTCCTTCAGCAGCGCCTTGCCGATCCCGAGGCCACGAAACTCCGGATGCACGAAAAGATCTTCAAGATAGACACCGGGGCAGCCCACCCACGTTGAGTAATTGAAAAAGTAGAAGGCAAATCCCGCTGGGCGTTGGTTATGCTCGGCGATCAGGCAGTAATAAAAGGGGTTAGCGCCGAATCCGTCGCGCAGCAGGCCCTCTTCGGTTGCCGTCACCGCCCCCGGTGCGCGCTCAAACTCGGCCAGCGCTCGGATGAAATCGAGAATCAGCCCGCAGTCTGCTGGTGTGGCTTGGCGAATCACGGTTCCCATGCACTGATTTTAGGGTGTGACTCTGCACTATCGCCCGCAGCCCGCCGATCCTCAGCGGAGGTCGCACCTCAATGCAAATCGCCCGTCTCACTGTGTGATCTCGGCCACATGCGCAGGCGCGACCGTCCCTGTACCATCGCCGTTGTGGCGCGACTGTGAATTCGGTCAATCGCCGCAAAAGAGGCAACTTACCAGCTAGCCTATGCGTCCAGAAAAGTAGCCAGGCTGCTGTCCGCCTGCCCGATATCGCTTGTGATCTGCCTCTTGTGCTGAGCAGAGGGTTGGATTTAACGTGGGTTTTGCTGGAAAAGCGTCTCGCAAAGCGATTTGCGGCGAAACGTAGCGATTTGCAGAAACGAATCGCGTCAGTGATTCGAATTCTGAGCCTGCCACTGCACGCGAAATCGCGAGCCGGCCAGGCTGCTCGGGAAGGCGCTTTTTGGGGCGTCTGACAATTTTGATTTTTTGAGCTTGCGGGCAGAGATGCTCCGCGCTCCTAAGGAGAAAACATGAAACGCACTTTTTCAGTCTGGCTGGGAATGGCTGCCGCTGGCCTGCTGGCACTGGCTCTTGCGCCTGCAAACGCGCTACAGGCTCCCGCTGCTCCCGCGGCAACCACCGGCAAGATCCACGGCAAAGTCATCAATCCCACTGGGCAACCACAGGGCGGTGGTACCGTCAGCCTCTCCACCGATGGCGGCGTCACGCTGAAGTACACCTTCCCGGTCTCTGAAACCGGTGAATTCAGCGGTGAAGCGCCGGCTGGAACTTACATGCTCGTCTACCGCGCTGCCGATACGCCAGCCGGCAAGATGGTCGACTCAATCCGTGGCGTCAAGATCACCGTCGGCGAAGATCTCGCCCAGGACGACGACATGTCGCGCCAGGAATACATCGACAAGATGTCGCCCGATGAGAAGAAGCAACTGGAAGACCTGAGGAAGGCTAACGCCGAGGCATTGAGCGCCAACAAGATCATCAACCAGTTGAACGCAGATCTAAAAGCCGTCAACTCCGACAAACACGACATTGACGTTGCAACCGCGACAGCAACTCAGGCTCTGGGCGCAACGGCCTCGAAGGCGGATATTGCTTCAAAGGCCGCCGAAATCAAGACCGCCAAGTACACCGACATCGAAAGTCTCATGAGCAAAGACACTACCGCCAAGCCCGATGAGGCTTTGCTTTGGGTGAATTTGGGCTACGGACAGGCAGGTCTCAAAAAATACGACGACGCGATCACTTCGTATAAAAAGGCAATCGATCTCGAAACGGCCGCCAAGAAGCAGCGCCCCGGCGTACTGGGCCTCGCCAACGCCGGCCTCGGTGAAATCTATGCGCGTACAGGCAAGGTGCAGGACGCGAATGCAGCCTACGATGCCGCCGCCAAAGCTGACCCCACCAACGCGGCTCTTCACTTGAGAAATGAAGCTGTCATCTTCTTCCAGGAAAATAACGGCCCCGCGCAGGTTGCTGCCGCGGACGAAGCCATCAAGATCGATCCCAACCAGGCAATCCTTTACTACATCAAAGGCCAGGGCCTGGTGCAGAATGCGACCGTCGATCCCAAGACGAACCGGATCGTTTTGCCTGCCGACTGTACAGCCGCGTACCAGAAGTACCTCGATCTGGCGCCGACCGGCCCTTATGCCACTGAAGTTGCCGGCATCCTGCAGCAGGCAGGCGAGAAAATCAGCTCATCCTACAAAGCTCCCAAGTCAAAGTAACTCAAGCCTGCAGGTTCACATCGAAGGGTGTCCGCAAGGACGCCCTTCTTGTTTGTCGCTGACTTGCTGACTCGCTAACCAGCCGACTTGCTGTCTACAATCCATTCCATGAGTCACGACGCACTCAGCTACGACCAAGCCGCTGCGCTGGTCGCAAAGCACGCTGCGAAGCTCGCCCGCCTGCGCCGGTCCGTCGAACTCGTCTCGTTGCAACGCGCCGCCGGCAGGGTTCTTGCCCGCCCCCTTCGCGCCGATCAGGATCAACCTCCTTTTGCACGCTCTACGCGCGACGGATTTGCCTGCCGTGCAGCCGAGGCATCTGCTCATGTTCCGCTTATTATCACCGGCGCAACGCGGGCCGGCGCGGCTCCATCCGGACCGGTTGCGCACAACTCCGCCTGGGAAATCATGACCGGCGCGCCAGTCCCACGCGGCGCTGACGCTGTCTTGATGTTGGAGCACGTTGAAGTGATCAATGGCCAGGTGCGCCTGCTGTCTTCGCGCACCGTCGCTCCCGGCGAAAACATCGTGGCCCGTGGTGCGCAGGCCCGCAGAGGGGATGTGCTGCTCCCTGCTGGCACGCCGATGGGGGCTGCACAGATTGCGCTTGCCGCGGCGTGCGGTTGCGCAAGGGTCGAAGTCTTCCGAAAGCCGCACGTCGCGATTCTGGCCACTGGCGACGAACTTGTGCCGGTCCAAAAGTCGCCGGGCCCGGGCCAGATTCGCAACTCCAACGCGCCGATGCTTGCGGCAATGGTTGCCGCCTGCGGCGGCGAGCCGTGGGTCTTACCCATCGTAGCCGACACAGAAAAAGCCCTCGACTCTGCACTCATAAGAACGGCGGACGCGGATCTTCTGCTCATTACCGGCGGCGTCTCAGCGGGCAAATTCGATCTCGTCGAACCGGCATTGGCGCGGATTGGCGCAGGTTTTCACTTCACCGCTGTGCGCATCCAGCCCGGCAAGCCAACGGTCTTTGGCAAAATCCCTCCCCGACGCTGCGGCAAGAACCTTATCCAAAGCCAGAACAGTGCCAAGCACAACCAGGAGCGCACGAAGTGCTACTTTTTCGGCTTACCGGGGAATCCAGTCTCCTCCGCCGTCACGTTTTTGTTGCTCGCGGCACCGCTGCTGCGCGCGCTGGCCGGCTCATGCGACATACAGCCTCACTTTGCTCTCGCGCACCTCGCAGGGGATGTCAAAGCGAAGCCTGGTCTCACGCGCTTTCTTCCAGCGATCTGCACATTCAACGGCGAAACACCCTCAGTCGCGCTCGTTTCGTGGCAGGGCAGCAGCGACATCGCTGCCATGGCGCGCGCCAATTGCTTTCTTGCTGTGCCGGAAGATGCGGAACGTCTGAAAGCCGGCACAGTCGTCCGCATCCTTCTCACATAAAGGAGATTCATGGCGAAGGCCTCAAGACTCGCGCGCCCCAAGCTCTCGCACTTCGATGAAGCCGGAAAGGCCTCCATGGTCGACGTTAGCGGCAAGCAGCCCAGCCGCCGCACGGCCACGGCGTCAGCCTTCGTCGAACTCTCCGCCGCAGTGCTCGCCGCACTGCCTCAGAACCCCAAAGGCGATCCGCTCGAAGTGGCGCGCTTCGCCGGCATTCTGGCCGCCAAGCGCACTTCTGAGTTGATCCCCATGTGCCATCTGCTCCCTCTCTCCCATATCGACGTGCAGGCCGAGGTCGTCAAAGGCGGCGTGCGCATCACTGCTTCGGCAGCAACCACCGCTGCCACCGGCGTCGAAATGGAGGCCCTTACCGCGGCCTCCGTCGCCGCACTCACCATCTACGACATGACCAAGGCGCTTGATAAAGCGATCGTGATACGCGAGGTGCGCCTCGAATCGAAATCCGGCGGAAAAAGCGGCGATTTTCAGCGGAGTGCCAGATAGGATGCACGCGCCTACGGCAGACGCGCGAGGCGCCACGGAAAACCGGGAATTGCCTTAAACTTAAAGAGGTTCGGCCCACCGCGCGGAAGTGGTGAAATGGCAAACACACCAGCCTTAGGAGCTGGCGCCCAAAAGGCTTGCGGGTTCAAGTCCCGCCTTCCGCACCAAATGCTGCCGAATCGCTGTCCCGCTGATTTGCTGGCGCGCCTACTTCAGCCTTGCTCCCAGCGGAACCTCTTCCAAGAATCCCGCCAGCACCGGAGCGCCATCGTCGAGCGATGCTGCCAGCAGCATTCCATTCGACTCCAGCCCGCGCATCTTCCGGGGAGCCAGGTTCGCCACAATCACAATCTTTCGCCCGATGAGTTTCTCCGGCTCGTAGTGCTGCGCAATGCCGGCAAGAATCTGGCGCTTCTCGTAGCCGAGATCGACTTCAAGCCGCAGCAGTTTGTCCGCCTTGGGAATCCGCTCGGCCACCAGCACCTGCGCCACGCGCAATTCCACCTTGGCAAAGTCGTCAATCGAGATCGGTAGCTTCTCCGCCACCTGCGGTGGGGCAGACTCCTGGTTTGCCGCTGAAGCATCCGTCGGCGGAATCAGTGGCGCATTCGCCGGTACAACAGGCGGTGTGGAGCTCAACCGGCTGCTGGCCAGCGGTGCAGGAACCTGGTGTACCTTCGCCGTCTCCACAGGCTTCGTAGGATTCACAGGAGCTGCTGTCGTTTGCGTCGTTGCGTCGGCCTTGCCACTCGCGGCCATTGGAGCCACCGATGTCGCGGCCAGCGCGCTCGACGGCGCCACAATCTCTTTTCCGCCCGCCGACTCCACCGCGCTTTTGTTGTTCTCGTCTTCAAGATTCTGCATACGTTCCACTGCGTCCTTCTCCGCGCGCGGAAACAGCGGCGCGGGCTCGCCAAACTTTGTGCCGGGCTTCAAGCCGCCCCACTCCAGTTGCGTCAAAAATGCGCGCTTCGATGCATCGGCGATTTCTCCCTGACCCAATTGCCGCCACACCTTTGCCGCTGCATCCGGCAGGATGGGGTACACCAATGCCGTAATGATGCGGATCCACTCAGCTGCGAAGTAAAGCACTTGGGCGCGATATAGCCGTTGGTCTTCTTCTGAGATACCTGCCTGTGTCTTCCAGGGAGCTTTCTCCGTCAAGATGAGGTCAACGTAAGCAGTGGCGCTCCAAATGCTTTCGAGAGCGCGCGAGAATTCCATTTTGTCAAAACGATCCCCAAAGTCCTTTATCAGTTCTGAAATGTTTCTAAGGGTATTGGCTTCTGGTTGTGCCATA
The DNA here is from genome assembly GCA_963834565.1 of uncultured Acidobacteriaceae bacterium. Taxonomy (GTDB): domain Bacteria; phylum Acidobacteriota; class Terriglobia; order Terriglobales; family Acidobacteriaceae; genus Telmatobacter. The sequence continues at coordinate 307,544 of CAWICF010000003.1, forward strand.
GGAATCTCCGGCACCACCCCGCCAAAGTACTTGTGCACCATGTTGACCACGCGGCTCACCAGGTTCCCATAGCCGTTGGCGAGGTCTCCGTTGTACCGCTGAACAAGAGCGTCAAACGAAAAATTCCCGTCCTGCCCAAACGGAATCTCGCGCAGCAGGAAGTACCGAAGCGCATCTGCGCCCAGCACCTCGTGAACCGTTTCGGCCCGCACAATGTTCCCGCGCGACTTCGACATCTTGCCCTGGTCAAAGAGCAGCCAGCCGTTCGCGCGCACCGAGCGCGGCACCGGAATCCCCGCGGCCATTAGAAACGCAGGCCAGTACACGCAGTGGAACCGGCTGATCTCCTTGCCGATCAGGTGAATGTCCGCCGGCCAGAACTTTTTGAACTTTTGGTCGTCATCCGAGCCATACCCAAGGGCAGTAATGTAGTTCGCCAGCGCGTCCAGCCACACATACACCACGTGTTTCTCATCGCCAGGCACGGGAATGCCCCACGAGAAACTGGTTCGGCTCACCGACAGATCCTTCAGCCCGCTGCGCACAAAGCTGATCACTTCGCGCCGCGTCGATTCCGGCCCCATGAACTCAGGGTTGGCTTCATAAAACTGCAGCAGCTTCCGCTCGAAAGCAGACAGCTTGAAGAAGTAGTTCTCCTCGCTCACTGTTTCGGTCGGCCGCCCGCAATCGGGACACAGCGTTCCCGGCGGTCCATCCACATATGCCTCGTCGCTAACGCAATACTGCCCCGTATACGAGCCCTTGTAGATGTAACCTTTGTCGCGCAGCGTGGCAAAAAGGTGCTGCACACCGCGAACGTGCCGCGGCTCCGTGGTGCGGATAAAGTCGTCGTACGTCAGCCCCAGCAGGTCCCATAGCCCGCGAAACTCGCCGGCAATCTTGGTCGCAAACTCCTGTGGCGAGCATCCCGCCAGCTGTGCGCTGCGCTCAATCTTCTGCCCATGCTCGTCGGTGCCCGTCAGGAACCATGTCTCGATACCCAGCGCCCGTTTGCGCCGCGCAATCGCGTCACACACAATCGTCGAATAGGCGTGGCCCAGGTGCGGCCGCGCGTTCACGTAGTAAATCGGCGTGGTCAGGTAGAATCGGCTTTGATTGCTGGCTTGGTCGGTCATTGGGAGCGCATTCCGTTCGCGCTCGAATGCAGAAGAGCGCTTGTTTCCTGAATCCTGAGTGATCGTGTTGTGATCCTGAGCGGAGGCCGCCACGGCGGCTGAAGTCGAAGGATCTGCGGTTGCTTTTCAGCAAGCCTCAAATTCGTCGCATGAGCAGCGGTCATCTTCCATCTTACGGCATGGGAGGTGGCCGGATCGGCCAGGTTTTGCCTGAGTCTGGGTGCGTGATCCTCAGATTCGTCGCGCCGCGAATGTTAAAATTGACTCGATAAATCAAGGGTTTCCGAAGGCTTCCACGTGGTTCTGGAACTGCAAAAGCGGCTGGGCGAAGCAATTCGCGCCGCGCTCAAAGAAAAGTACTCGTTTGAAATCGACAACGTCCCTCTGGAGACGCCGCCCGACTTGCGTTTCGGCGAAATCGCCACGCCGATCGCACTGCAACTCGCACGCACGCTTCGGAAATCACCGAAGATCATCGCCCAGGAACTCGTCGCTGCCCTCGGCTCCGTCGAAGGCTTCGCGGGATTCGAAGTCGCCGGCGCCGGCTACATCAATGCGCGGCTGGACCGGGCGGCTGCGGTGCGCTTGGTCGCGTCCACGGCGGATGAATCTGCGGTGATGCCAGATCGTGGCCACGCCTTGGTAGAACATACCTCGATCAATCCCAACAAGGCCGCCCACATCGGCCACCTGCGCAACGCAATTCTTGGCGACACCTTCGTCCGTCTTCTTCGCACCGCGGGCTACAAAGTAGATGTGCAAAACTACGTCGACAACACTGGCGTCCAGGTTGCCGATGTCGTCGTCGGCTTTCTCCATCTCGAAAAGAAGTCCGTCGCCGAAGTCCGCGCGCTCGTTGCCGATTGCGCACGCCGCGCCGCCGGCCCCGAAGGCGTCACCGCTGCTATCGATTACTACTGCTGGGACCTCTACGCCCGCACCTCGAGTTGGTACACCGAAGGCACTCCCGAAGAGCAGGCTGCACGCAAGCAACTCAGGCTCGACACGCTTCACCTCATCGAACACGGCGGGAATGAAACCGCCGAAATCGCCGAGCTGATTTCGACCGCCGTCCTCCGCCGCCATCTCGAAACCATGCTTCGCCTCGGCATTGAATACGACTTTCTGCCGCGCGAGAGCGAAATCCTCCACCTCAAATTCTGGGACGCCGCCTTCGAGAAGCTCAAGCAGACCGGCGTGCTCTACTTCGAGAACGAGGGCAAGAACAAGGGATGCTGGGTGATGACGCGCCCCGGCGCTGAGTTCTCTGGCGTCGTGGACGCCGCCAGTACAACCGGCCAGGAGGCCGGCGCTACATTGCCGCTGGATGAGGATGCCAAGGTTATCGTGCGCTCCAACGGCACCGTCACCTATGTCGGCAAAGACATCGCGTATCACCTCTGGAAGTTTGGCCTGCTCGGCCGCGACTTTGGCTACAGGAAGTTCTTCCGCTATCCAGATCACGAGTGCTGGATCTCGACGGAGCACGGCGAGGAGCCGCACCCCAAATTCGGCGACGCTGCGGCGATCTACAACGTCATCGATTCGCGTCAGTCCGATCCGCAGGCAAACGTCATCCAGGCGCTGCGCGGCATGGGCTACACCGAACAGGCTGATCACTATACGCATTTCAGTTATGAGATGGTCGCGCTCACTCCGCGCTGTGCTGTCGATCTCGGTTATTCCGTCTCTGAAGAAGACCTGAAAAAGCCATACATCGAAGTCAGCGGCCGCAAAGGTTTTGGCGTCAAGGCCGACGACTTGATCGACAAACTCATCGCCGCCGCACAACCCATGGTCGACGAAAAGCAGGCTGCAAGCCCCGCTACCGTGCGCCAACACATCGCACGTCAGATCGCCATCGGCGCACTGCGCTACTTCATGCTCAAGTACACCCGCAATTCTGTCATCGCCTTCGACTTCAAAGACGCCCTCAGCTTCGAAGGCGAAACCGGGCCCTACATCCAATACGCTGTTGTGCGTATTCGCAATATTTTTCGCAAAGGCGGAACGACGCCCGAAGATGTGCTGACGGAATTCGAGAAGCCGGCGAGTCAGCAGGTCAGCGAGTCAGCAAGTCATGTCGCCGCCTTCCTCACCGGCGACGCCAACGAAAACATCTGGTCGCTTTGGCTGCGCGCCGGCCGTCTTACTCTGGTTTTGGAGCAATGTATCAGCGCGTCCGAGCCGGCCTATCTCGCCAAGCACGCCTTCCAGCTCGCGCAGGATTTCGCCGGCTTCTATCACGATCACCACATCCTCACGGAAGAAGATCCCGAACGCAAAACATTTCTTCTCGCCACCGCAGCCATCGCGTTGCGCGAGCTCGTCGCATCGCTCGCGCTCCTCGGCATTGAAAGCCCTGAAGCGATGTAAGCGCCCGGCACACCTGCGACGGGTCCCGCTTCAGATCTGAATCTGCACCTTGAACGACCGCGCCTTGTCGGCCATAAACTCAAACGCGCCGGTCGCCTCGTCCAGCGGAAACACTCCATTGATCAGCGGGCGCAGATTGATTCGTCCCGCGGCGACCAATCGGATCGCTTCATCGAAGACATTGCCGTAGCGCATCGACCCAACCAGGTTGATCTCTTTGTTCATCATCCGGTTCAAAGGCAGGGGAATATCCGCCGCGCCCAACGTGCCGATTTGCACAATCGTTCCGCCCGGCCGCACCAGCTCAATCGCCCCACGCAGCGCAGGCGGGGCGCCCGAGGCTTCAAAGGCAACATCGAAGCCGCCTTCGCTCAGCTCCAGTGCGCGATTGGCATACCCCTCGCTCGATGGATCGCCCACCGCATCGATGCCGAGTTCCTTCGCCTTGGCGCGGCGTTCCGGCACAATATCGCCGATCGCCACAGGCGCAGCACCGAACGCCTGAGCCGTCAGCGCCGCCATCAGCCCGATCGCTCCAGCGCCGGTCACGAGCACCCGCTTGCCTGCAATCGCGCCCGCGCGCTTTACCGCATGCAGCACCACGGCAAATGGCTCGATCATCGCGCCCAGGCTCGCATCCATCCCGCTTGGCATCGGATGACACTGATCGGCGCGAACCACCAGGAACTCTGCCAGGCCTCCATTCGTCGGCGGCTTGGTGCTGGCGCTGCCCAGCATAATGTTATGCGAACACAGGTTGATGCGGCCGGCCTTGCAATACTCGCAAAGTCCGCAGTTGCGCGCCGGGTTCACAGCCACCACCTGCCCCTCGCGCACGTTGTAGACACCATCGCCCACCGCCGCCACCTCGGCTGCCACTTCATGTCCCAGGATGAACGGCCGGTCGGGAACGAATGCTGCGCAATAGCCATGCTCGAAGTAGTGCTGGTCTGAACCGCAAATGCCCACGCAGCGGCTGCGCAGCAACACCATGCCGGGCGAGATCTCCGGATCGTGATACGTCTCGATGCGAATATCGCGCGGACCGTGGAGTACTGCTGCTTTCATGGCGATGACCTCTCGACAAATATATCGTCCGCTCGCACGGCGGCGCCCGCCTAACCCCGTTCCTTTTCCATTTGCCAACCGAAAGCCGCCGCATAGACAATGCCGTGGGGTGGTCTGACCAGTCCGATTTGTCGCGAAAGCCGTGCCTGGTTCAGCGCCATCCAACTTTCCTGAATCCCTGCTCCCGGGGGCACCCATGCTTCGCTCGCGTCTCGCCGTATCCCTCTGTCTTTTTGCCGCCATCGTCTTCTCAACCCGCGTGCAATCGCAGGTTGCCGTCGAGTACGCTCCTCCGATCACCACCTCCATCCTGCCTCCCAATCCGCATGCCACCGAGCCCGGCCTGCTCTTTTATCTCTCCGGCGACTCGAGCCTCAACGCCGACTACGCCGCCGGCGGCAATCCCGTACCCAACTACGTAAAAGACGTCAAGGTCGTCCCCAACGGCGTCAGCGGTTCTTACATTCAGTGCGGCGACAACCAGCTTCTCTCCTACTGGGCGCCCGGCAACATCAACTCGCAGCGCGGCACGCTCTCGTTCTTCTGGCGTTCGCGCACACCCGTCGACGAAACCGCGTTTCCCGTCTTCCGCGTCGGCTTTGCCGACCACTCCAGTTGGGACACGGTGTGGATGCGCATCGATTGGAACGGTCACGGCTTCGACGCTTTCATTACCGACGTCAACCTCGGCCGCACCCGCGTCAGCGTTCAGCTTCCCGATGCGCCCAGGCCCGACCAATGGGTTCATCTGGCGCTCGCATGGGACGAAACCAGCGGCATCCGCTTTTACATCGACGGCAAGTTGATGGCAACCAAAGAAGCCACTGGCCTCTTCGACACCGGCCTCGATCAGTTCGGTCCGCACTCGCGCGTCATCGGCCCCACCGGTGTTGAAAGCTCATACAGCTACGACCGCGGCGGTGACCTCGACGAGCTGCGGATCTACGACCGCATGCTCTCCGACGACAACATCGCCGGCCTCGCGAAAAATCAGATTCCGCAAAACATTCCAGCCCTTGCCCGCAGTGTCGCTGCCGGAGCAGCCGCAACGGCCAGCGGTCCCGGCGCGCCCGTCGTTTCCGCCCAGGGCCGATTCGATTCCGGTTCAGGCCACGCCACAAATTGGCAGCAGGAGTGGAATCTGAAATACGGCTGGAATCGTCCCGGCGACGATCCTGTCGTCCTCAATGAGCAGTTCACAACAATCCGCAAAGTCGAAATTCACGACGTCTACGATCTAGACCGCTGGTGGTGGCGCGCCACAGACGGCATTCGAGAAACCACGTGGCCCGGCGTCTTCAATCGCTCGCGCCTCATCGGCCGCGACGACTACTTCGAGCTTCCCGACTGGGATTGCTACTCGCTCTCCGGCAAGACCGTTACCTTCGATATGCCCAATGAGCCGTGGAATCACCTCGAGATCGCTGGCGGCGCATGGGGCAAGTGGACGCTGCTCGCACACGACAACGAAAAAGCCGCTGACTACGAGAAGCCTTTATTCGATCGCCCCATCGGCCAGGAGATCACCTACCATCAGCTCGAGGAGCCCGTTACCGGCCAGAAGATCCGCTTTGTCAATGTCGAACAAGAGCAACCGCTCGGCGAAGTCTCCGCCTACTACGTGCACCCCGGCATGGAGCCCTCCGGTGTTTCCACGTTGCGCTACCATCTCACGGCCGGCATTCGGGCAGACGACAATCCCTCTACCAAACCGCTCGTTGACTTCATCGACGGCCGCTTCTCGCCCGATGAGCGCCAGACCATGATGGCCATGCCAGCAGGCGCGCCCGGCGGTCATCGACGCGACACGCAATCGGGCCTGCCTATCGTCCACATCATCATCCCTGCCGACTTCCGCTCGCAGCCAACATCGGAAACGCACGTTTTCTCCTACAGCTGGGAAAACATCGATGGCGGCCTCGACGGCATCGCCATCGACCTTCCGCCACTCAAGATTCAGCCCAACGCCGACGGCGTCATTCCGCTCAACATCGAGGTAAAGGACCCGCTGTGGCCCATGCGCGACATGCTAACCTTCACCTTCGCCGTCAAGCCCCACACGCCGCACACGCTATGGCTTGATACGCGCGACCGCATCCTGCCCAACGGCAAAAGCCTCTACCTCACCATCGCCGCGCAAAGCGCAGATTTCTCCGCCGCCGCGCTCGAAGGCGCCGAAATGCGCCTCATCTTCAAGCCCTGGAAGGACGCGTTGCCCGAGCACATTGCCGACCGCTTCACCCAGGTGCGCGACGAGTTCGCCAACCTCGTCGAAGAAGGCGTCAGCTCGCGCCGCCTCAACCTCTTCAATCGTTTCGACGGCGACATCACTGACCTGCTGCGCGTCGATCCGCAAAACCAGCTGGCCCGCGACTACTGGCACGAGATGAATCACGAGCAGCCGCACCCGCCGTTCATTCTGCCGCAGGCGCCCGCCGGCGTTCCGCAATGGGCTTTTCTGCAGGTTGAAGATCTCGGCTATCTCAAGCGCCTCATCAACTGGTACATCGACAATCGCCAGATCTCGAACGGCGAATTCGGCGGCGGCCTCTCTGACGATAGCGACTTCACTGAGTGGTGGCCGGGCCTGGCCATGATGGGTTCGACGCCCGACAAGATCAAGGCCTCGCTCTGGCGCGAAATGGACGTGATGTACGCGCAGCATATGTTCACCAACGGCCTCGCCACCATCCAGACCGACGAGCTGCATAGCTACGAAGACGGCCTCAACGTGCTTGGTGAATCCATGCTGCTCGATTTCGGCAGCCCCAAGCAGATCGAACGCGCCTTCGTCACCGCCAAGCGCCTCGAGTGGCTTACCGGTGTCAACGCGGCGGGCCATCGCCATGTGCGCTCCAACTACTTCAACGGCGCCAAAATGGCCGAAGGCGGCGTTTGGGGCTCATCGAAAGAAGCCTCCTACATGGTCTTCCACCCAGCGCTCTCGCTTGTGCTCTTCAACGGCTCGCCTGAGACGCGCAAGATGATTCTCGAACTCGCCGACGGCATGCTCGCTCACTATAAGCCCGGCCCCGACGGCAAACCCACGCTCCATCTCGAAGTCAACTTCAAATCCGACGAAGACAAGCCTACCGGCATGCGTGCCTGGTTCATCCTCTGGGCCGCTTATCGCTGGACCGGGGATCCAAAATACGTCAAACCATTCATCGACGTGCCCATTGAGTCGCTCCAGACCGTCAACGCCGACATGCTCGACATGCTCGACATGCGCAAATCCGCGACGGATCCGCTTATCGTGGCGGCGAACAACGCCAGAGGTCCCATCGCCATCGCTCAGCCAAACGAGTCGCTCTGGCAGCTCGCCTGGCAGGCCACCGGCGACACTTCCTATCTCGAAAAGGTCTACGCCTCGCAGATCCAGACAGCGCACGAGCGTGAGTTCATCAACACCAAGGGCAGCCTCTGGATCGATCGCATCTACTTCAACAACGGCGAGCTGCAGCGTTCGCGCCTCGGCGGTGTTGCTCTTATGCGCAACTACTGCTATCCGGGCAACGCGGTCAGCTGGCGCTTCGATGCGCCTGCCAACGATCAGAGCGTCGCCATTCTCGTCCCCGAGGCTACGCCCGACCACGTCAAAATCATCGCCTACAATCTCGAGCGCGAGCCCGTCACAGCGCACATGACCGGCTGGGAGGTCGACCCGGGCCAGTGGACCATGACGCAGGGCACGCAAAAGGGGATCGGCAACGCCCAACCGCCTCTCGATGCGCCAGTCGACAACATTACCACTCAAACGGTGGGGTTCGAGCGCAGCAAGGACCTCACCGTCACCTTTCCGCCTCGCACGCAAACCGTCATCGAGCTCAAGCTCGCAGCGCCGGGAACGCCTTACTGGCAGCGGCCCGACCTCGGCATCGACCCTGAAGACGTGAAGGTCGAAGGCTCGAAGATGACGGTCACCGTGCACAGCGTGGGCGCGCTCGATGCGCCCGCGTCTAAAGTCGTCCTGCGCAATCGCGACGGCAAGACTCTGGCCACGGCTCAGGTTCCCGCGCTCAAGGCGCCGGTTGATCTCGAACCCAAAACCGCCAACATCACACTAGCTGTTCCCGCCGGTTCTGATCTCAAGGGCGCGACCGTCACCATCGAATGCAGCGGCGACATCCCCGAGATCACGCTGATGAACAACACAGTCACCCTGTAAGAGCAGCTGTCAGCGTTCGGCCGGGTGCACGATCCTCGCGACGCCGTTATTCTTGACGCACTAGAGCCGTGCCGTGGATCTTCGCCTGATCGAGAGGCTGTTGGCAAACTGCCATGCCGTGCTCTTCTCATACGGTCCAGAGCTGAAGCTCGGCGGCGCGGCGGGCGCGAAGGCCTGCATTGGGTTCGCCAGCAGCGTAGTCCCAGCGCAGGAGTTGCAGGCCGGCGTGGGCGTATTGGCTGTCGTTTAGCTCCTTGAGGAGCGTGGAGGCGGCGAGTTTGGCCGGGCCGACGTTGAAGCAGAAATCGACCAGGGCGTCGTATTGGCCCTGGGAGAGCGGGACGTGCACAAGCTTGTTGACGGCCTGCTCAGCTTGTTTCACGTCGCTCAGCAAGATGGCTGCGGCCTGCTGTTCGGTGATGCCGTTGGGAAACGACTCAGGTGGAGTCACCTTGTGGCCGTAGCCGATGGTGGCGTACCCAGCTACGTCCTGATACTGACGGTTGCGAAAGCCTTCCGAACGCTTGATCAAATCGAGTCCCTGCGCGCTGAGTTCCATGGATGTCGTCCTTTTGCGATGAGAAATAGAAAAGGCCTGGGGTGAACCCGGAATGGGTTCGCCACAAGCCTTGATTTGAGGCTAGCAAGTTCGAAGAATTAATACGCACTGTTTGGGAAGAGAATTTGCGTCGGCTATGGCGTGCATAACATATTTATTTCTCAATTATATACATGAGAACTGGGTTCGGTGGGCGCGCGTGCGGGGGTCTTGACAGGGATTGACGAGGGAGCCGGAGCAGTCGGTCTTGCTTGGGTGTGTATGGACAAAGTCCCGCCCCCACCCAAGCGAAGCTTGGATGGGGCACCCCAAAGTTTGTGCTGAACCGACAGTGGGTTATTGCGCCGGCGGCAGAGGCGGAGCGACGGCGGGGCGGTGGGCGATGGTCAGGAACTGCGTGAGCAGCGCAGAGAGCGCCTGGTCGAAGTTCTTATCGTGTGTCTTTTGCAGATAGGCCGGCTCGATGCTCTCGGTGAACGTCCACAAGATGTAATGGGACTTGACGTCATAAACCACAAGCCTGAACTGGGGCAGGGGGTCGGATGCGCCGTTTTGTCTGTTGGGATTGGAGGGACCGTAGGGTGCAGTCAGGCGCAGCTCAAGCACGATATCTGCCTGGTTGGGGTCCCTGACAAGCGTGTATTCTTTGGCGGCCTGCAAAGCTGCCCGGAACTCAGTGTAGGGCCGGGCTGAGTCTCCGGTAAACGGCTGAGACGAGAGATTATTGGTGAATGGCAACCGCTCGGGGAAGAGGCCGGCATCAGCACCGCCATTTGAAACGAAGATGTTCTTTGCGTTTGTGATTGCAGGCGGAACGGGACCGCCCTCGGTGTAGGTGGGCATTTGCTGGGTAAAGGCCGGGTTGGCGAGGAACGCGAGGATGAGAAAGGCGAATGGGGGTTTCATGGGGTTGATTCTCCTGGCCGAGGGCCGGATTGATTGTAAGACGGGGAGCGGCGGGTTGAAGGTGGGTCTTTGTTGTTGCGCGTTCTTCGGCACGAGTGCAGAGCTTGCAGAGTTCGAAGCCTTTGCGGAGACGAAGTCCCGCCCCCACCCAAGCGAAGCTTAGATCCACCCCACGAACGAGGACCTGTTCGTGGGGACCCCGGGGATGGGGCACCCAGATTTGCGCGTAGATCGGGGCCGTTCGGTCTTCGGCGGCTACAGGCCCGACAGCGAGAAATCAGACGCGATGATCTCCAATTTCGCGGTGTCCTTCTCATCCCAATTGAGAAAAACGAACTTTCGATTCGGCTCCTGCTCTTTTAATTCGGCAAGGCCATAGAGAGTCATTCCTTCGGGCCGATTGGAGGTGATGTCCTTGACACCGAAGAATTCCATTGCAAGGTGTTTGCCGCTGGCACCTCGAACCGCGACGCGGACGCTGTCGCCGCTCTCCTGAACTTCTACGATCACGCCGTCGTGCAAGCCCGGCACTTCAATATAACCAACAAAGTTCTCAGGCTGTTTGGAGTCGTTCATCGATCACTCCTCTTCCCGACTTCCGTTTGCTGGGTTGGAGCCTATACCCGAGCGAATCACGGCGTCAATGGACGCAGGCGCCGGGGGGTTGGCTGAAGGGCTTTTGCAGATCCTGGCGGGCTTCGTTGACGGCGCCTTGAGTATTGTCGTTGGTCTGGACGGCGAGGCGATACTCGTTGACGGCACGGTCGCGCTGGCCCGTTACGTCGAAGATTTTGCCGATGGCGATGTGGCTCCAGACCTCGGTCCACGGCGGCTCGTCGTCGCCGCGTAGCGCATCGCGGAAGGCGTTGACGGCGGCCTGGTAGTTGCACTGGGTCATAAGCACCTCGCCGATGCGATAGCTGGCGAGCGAGCTTTGCGGGTTGGCGTCGAGGGCCTTTTTGTATTCGGTGAGTGCGTTGAGCAGGTCGCCCTGCGCGACAAGCTGCTGGCCCTTGAGGATCGAGATGCGGACCTGGAGATCGGGCGTGGACTTGAGGACCCAGTCGCCGGGATCGATGCTGATGCGGCGTGGGCGGCCGAAGGTGTCGACGACGTATTGCGTGTCGGTGCCGACGACGTCGATGCGCTGGTTGACGGTTTTACCGTCAGTTTCAATGCGCAGTTCGACGGGCATGCGGAAGAGATCGAGATCCTGGTTAATTTCGCCGATGGTGCGAAAGCCCTTGTTGTTGCCGAGGCGGTAGACGGCGTACTTGTCAGTGAACTGCGGCGCGCCGGTGCCGTCGATCCACTGCGCGAAGAAGGGCGTGAGCTGCTGCTGGCTTTGCGCCTCGGCGACTCGCTCGAAGTCGTCGGTACGGATGGATTGATCGGTGTATTGGCTGAGCGCGCCCTTGAGAATGTTGAGGAACATCTTGTCGCCGACTTCCCAGCGAAGCATGTGGAAGATCATGGCGCCTTTTTCGAGGGTCATGGACTGGAACTGCGGCGAGAAGGGATCTTCGCGGCCGATGCTGGAAAGAGGAACAGTGTCGTAGGCGAGAGCGCCGGCGGCGACGTCGTCGAGCGCGGCGCGGAGGGCGCTTTTGCCGCTGTCGTCTTCGAGATACATGAGCTCGCCGTAGCGCGACATGCCGTTGGTGATCCACGCATCGCCAAGCGTGCGCGGCGAGACTTCGCAGCCCCACCACTGGTGCGCGATCGTATTGGCGAGGAGGCGGACACCGGATTTGTCGCCGACGCGGGAGCCCGAGATGGCGGCAAGCTCGGGAGCGTAAACGGCAGGCAGCGTGTCGTCGGGCAGTTCGACAACGTTCAGGCGCTCGGCCTCAGCATCGCCGAAGCTGTCGGTGAAGAAGTCGTATTCCTTGTTGGCAGTTTGCGCGAGCGTATTGCCGGAGGCCTGGTGGCTGACGGTGAGATAGACCTTGATGTTGCCAGCGCCGACGGAGAATGGTTCAACGAAGCGGCCGGCGATGACAGTGCCGGGGAAGCCGGGTTTCTTCCAGTTGAAGTCGTATTGGCTGCCGGGCTTTCCGTCGGAGAGGACGACCTGCTTGGGACCGCCGAGGCTGCCGCTGGCAATGACGCGCATACCCTGCGGGACGCGGATGTGCATCTCGGCGGTGAAGCGATCGGTCATAAAGCCGGTGGTTGGGAACCAGCGAGCGGCGTAAAGGAGATAACTGATGGGCTCCTGAATGGCGGCCAGCTTGAGGCCCTCGACGGGTCCGTCTTCATTGCCGGTGATGGTGCCGTCGTAGACGAAGGTCCAGCGGCAGGTTTGGCCGGCGGTGAATGCAATAGCCGGGGCGACGCGAATGGAGCCGTCGGCGGTACGCTCGCCATCGAGCGTCTTGCCGTTTTCGTCGGTGATTTTGGTGACTTTGAGCGCGGGATGAAAGCCGAACGTGACGACGTCAAGATTGGGTGGCGGGATGAAGCTGACCACTGTGGTGGCAGTGAGGTGGTGCGCGGTGGTATCGAGCTCGGCGTTGATGACGTAGCCGGTAATGTTTAGGGCCTGGCGCTCACGCTGTGCGGCGGCGGGGAGGGTGAAGAGCAGCGCGAAGGCAAGAGCGAGCGCCGTTCCGCAGCCCAGACGGAGAGATAAGAAGCCAACCAGGCTAACGGAGATCGGGCGAGCTTGTTGCCGCGGAGATTTTGGGGATCCGATGCACCCTGGCTGGGATCCAGCTATCGCAGTCATCATTGTCTTGCCACCGTTCGGACACCGGATTTCATGATTGGGAAACTCAATTTGTTTTCAGTGTGGTGCGGCCGCAAGGGCCGCCTGAGGAGCTGCACTGATTTCTTCAACAACTATGTTTGCGACGCGCTCAATGGCTCCCGGGACATGGCTGCCGGGTTGGGCTGACGGCCCGCGCAACGCCTTACGAATGGCCTCTAACTCCATTTTCATTGACTGACGAGGAGTGCCATCGGGTAGCAAAGGCACAAGGTGTTGGACGAGATTTGACGCCGTAAAGTCATGCTGAATGAGTTCGGGAACCACGCGTTTGCCGGCGATGAGGTTGGCCATGGCGACATGGGGCACCTTCACCACCCGCTTGGCAATAGCATAAGTCACCGGAGAGACATGGTAGACGACGACGAAGGGATTGCCGATTAGGGCGGCCTCAACGGTAGCGGTGCCGCTGGCGACGACGGAGGCGCGGGCATGGTAGAGGACAGCGCGGGCTCCGCCTGAAGTTGGGTTGGCCAGGCCTTCGGTTGGCGCATCGGAGATGAGATGGACGGAGAGCCCGGAGTCATGCTGATGAACGAGCTGGGTGACGGTGGCGCGCTGCGCGGCGTCGAGGGTGGGCGCGAGGGGAATGAGGAATTCGAATGAGGCTGATTCGGGCAGGCCGCGTGCGGCGTCGAGCATGGTGGGCAGGTGGTCGCGGATTTCGGTGAGGCGGCTGCCGGGCAGAAGACCGATCCAGGTGCGGGCGGGGTCGAGGTTGTTTACTGAAGCGAATTGCCGGCGGGTGATGGAAGGAAGTGGAAGGTCGGCGAGTGGATGGCCGACAAATTCGGCGGCGACTCCACGCGAGCGATAGAACGGAACCTCAAACGGGAAGATGACCAGCATGCGCTTGATGAATTCGCGGACCAGCTTGATCCGATGCTGCTTCCAGGCCCAGAGCTGCGGACTGACGAAGAAGATGACGGGAACCCCGAGACGCTTGAATTCGCGGGCGAGACGGAGATGGATGTCGGGAAAGTCGATGAGGATGGCGACGCTGGGGGGGTGGGCGCGAATGGCTTGCTTGAGCTTTTGAAACTCGCGGTAGATGCGGGGAAGATGCAGGACGATTTCCGTGATGCCCATGACGGCCATGTCTTCAGCACGGACGACGCGCCGGACGCCAGCAGCTTCCATGCGCGGGCCGCCCATGCCGTAGAGCTCCGCTGTTTCACCTTTTGGAGCAAGTTGTTGCTGGATGGAGGTGGCGAGGAGGGCGCCGTAGTGCTCGCCGCTGGCTTCGCCTGCCGAGATGAAGATGACCGGGCCCGTGGATGGTGGGTCGGATTGCATGGGTGAACTCATGATAGCGGGACGAGGCGTTTCCGAGCAGATTCGCGGGCGCGCGCTTTGATACCCTTCCCGATGGAGCAGGAGCAGAGATTATGTTGAAGGTATTTTTTAGGACCATTCATACGGCAGTCATTGTTTTTGTTTGCGGGCTGGAGATTTTTACGAGCGGGTTGGCGGTGCGCGCGCAGAGTGCCTCGATTCAGCCGGCCGACAATCCGGTGGCCGATCCGAAGGCGGTGGTGACGGTCGGGAATGCCCGGTTCACGGTGCTGACGCCGCAGTTGATTCGCATGGAATGGTCGGCGGACGGGAAGTTCGAGGATCACGCGTCGTTTGTGTTCATCAATCGGAGACTGCCGGTGCCAAAGTACGACTCGATGGTGACAAAGGGCGGCTCGAATCAAGTGTTGATCGTGAAGACAGATGCGCTGACGCTGACCTATTCGACTGATGGTGACGGCCATTTCACTGCTGACAATCTGTCGGTCACGCTGACGGTCGGCGGCAAGCAGGTGGTGTGGCATCCGGGAATGGACGACCCGGAGAATCTGCATGGCACGACGCGAACGCTGGACGGAGCGCGGGGAAGCCAGACGAAGGAGCCGATCGAGTCGGGACTGGTGTCGCGCTCGGGATGGGCTTTGGTGGATGACACGACACGGCCGCTGTTCGATTCGTCGGATTTCCGTTTTCTTGAGGGCGAAAAGAGCGTTTGGCCGTGGGTGATGGAGCGGCCGGCGAATGAGAAGCCAGGATCGTATGACGACTGGTACTTCTTTGGCTATGGACACGACTACCGGAAGGCGCTGGGCGACTATGTGCGCGTGGCGGGGCGTATTCCGCTGCCGCCGCGGTTTGCGTTTGGCGCATGGTGGTCGCGGTACTGGTCGTACAGCGACCAGGAGCTGAATGAGCTGGTGCGCGGATTCCGCGAAAACGATACGCCACTGGATGTGCTGGTGATCGACATGGGCTGGCACATCAGCGAAGAACAGCTGAAAGCGAGGGGCGAGACAGATCAGTCGGGAGAGCGGCTGGGGTGGACCGGCTACACGTGGAACAAACTGTTGTTTCCCGATCCCGATGCGTTCCTGAAGAATTTGCATGACGAGGGCCTGAAGGCCACGCTTAACTTGCATCCGGCATCGGGGATCCAGCCATGGGAGCAGGCGTATCCGGCGATGGCGCGGGCGATGGGCATCGATCCGGCGACGAAGAAGTATGTGGC
This sequence comes from uncultured Acidobacteriaceae bacterium, assembly GCA_963834565.1. Classification (GTDB taxonomy): domain Bacteria; phylum Acidobacteriota; class Terriglobia; order Terriglobales; family Acidobacteriaceae; genus Telmatobacter. The sequence continues at coordinate 323,051 of CAWICF010000003.1, forward strand.
CTTTGACCCGACCAACAAGAAGTGGGCAACGAACTACTTCAACCTGGTGCTTCAACCGCTGGAGAAACAGGGAATCAACTTCTGGTGGCTTGACTGGCAGCAGACGCCCGACACCAAGCTGCCCGGAGTGAACAATACGTGGTGGCTGAATTACCTGCACTTTACCGAACAGCAACGTGAGGGTAAGCGGCCGCTGTTGTTCCATCGCTGGGGCGGACTGGGAAACCACCGGTACCAAATCGGATTTTCGGGCGACACGGTGTCGGTGTGGGATTCGCTGGCGTTTCAGCCGTGGTTTACCGCAACGGCGGCCAATGTAGGCTACGCATACTGGAGCCACGACATTGGCGGGCACATGCCGGGCGCGGTCGATCCCGAATTGTATACGCGGTGGGTGCAGTTCGGCGCGTTCTCGCCGATTTTGCGGACGCACACGACAAAGAATCCGGCGAGCGAGCGACGGATCTGGGCGTATCCGGAGCCGTACTCGTCGATTCTTCGGTCGGCGTTCCAACTGCGCTACGCGATGCAGCCGTATCTTTACACCGAGGCGCGACGCACATACGACACGGGAGTAGCGTTCCTTCATCCTCTTTATTACGATTGGCCGAATTCGGCGCCGGCCTACGATGTGCGCAACGAATATGTGTTCGGCGACGAGATGCTGGCTGCTCCAGTGGTTGCTGCGGCGGATAAAGCAACGGGACTGGCAAGCGAAAAAATCTGGCTGCCCGCGGGGAGCTGGATAGAGTGGCCGACGGGAAAGCATCTGGATGGCCCGGCACAAGTGGAGCGGAGTTTTTCGATCGACCAGATCCCGGTTTATGTGAAGGCGGGAGCAATTGTGCCGATGCAACCGCCGATGCGCTACACGGGAGAGAAGCCGGTGGATCCGCTGATTGTGGATGTGTGGCCGCTCGCGGCGGGCGCGAGCTCGAGTTACTCGGTGTATGAGGATTCGGGAGTCGGGGTCCAGTATCAGCACGGAGTTTTTGCGCGGACGCCGATCAAAGCTGCAGAGACGGGCGACACGCTTCGCGTGGAGATTGGACCGGTGGAGGGGAGTTATCCCGGGATGATGAAGACGCGCCGCTACGAGCTGCGGCTGCCTGCCGACTGGCCTCCGGCTGCGGTGACAGTGAACGGCAAAGCGGTGCCGCAGGGCGGCGCGGGCAACGCCGGATGGAAATTCGAGGGCAATACGCTGACTACGATCGTTCCGGTTACGGAGCAGAGTACAACCGGGATGGTTGTCGTTGAAGTGCGACGTGCCGCGGAATTGACGGCGAGACGGGGCGAGTTGGATGGATTTGCCGGCGCGATGACGCGGCTGCGCGGAGCCTATGATGCGTTGCAGCAGAGCTGGCCTGTCGCTTCGCCGCCGGATGTGCTGATCGATGCGATGCAGACCGGAGACCGCATAAGCTACCATCCCGAGCGGGCAGCGGAGGAGATTGCGCATTTTCACGAAGTGTTGCCGAAGGCTCAGGCCGCGGTGAATGCGCTCGACGCGGTCTTCAACGAGCATGTTGACGAAGCGATGAAACAGATCGGAGGCGCGAACTACGCGAACCTCGACCCGGCGGCAGAAAGACAACGCCGCCTCGACGACCTGCACCGCGCTGAGCTGCTGGTTGCCGAAGCGGCGAGGTAAAGGTCGGGCAGCGGACTTCAGCGGGAGCGGGCAGCGCGATTGCACTGCCCTACCCTTGTTGCCTTATTGCAGGCCGGACTGGGTGGCCTTGACGAGCGTTGCGCCGGTTTTGGTTGCGTAATAGACACTTGAAGCCTGTGCATCGCTGCTGTCGTTGTCCACGATGAGACCGCTTGAGCCACCCGTGGCTGCGATTGCGGTGGTTGATGCTTTGACGGTTGGGAATCCGGCTGTGATGTTGAGGCTCATGACGCAGCCGGCAGTGCCGCCACCAGTGGTGGCGACGCAGTTGTTGGTGACGCCGGCGAAGAGAAGATCTTTGGCGGCGGCTGCGTTGTAAAACTCGGTGACGGCGGAGGCATCGGCCATTCCTGTGGCCAGAGCGGCGGAAGAACTGACAGTCGCGTTCAGGACTCCGCTTGCATTGAAACCGACGCTATCGAGAGTGGGCAGCGTGCCGGTACCGGTGCCGGCCACGTAGAGCAGAGGCGTGCCGGTGCCGGTGTACCAGGCGTTGTTGAAGTCGACGCCGTAGGGGCCGGTGTAAGTTGTCGTACCCGTGCCGACGGAGACGGAGACATGGCTCGCGAGGCTGGTGGGCGCCTGAACAACCAGGGAGTGGCTGCCATTGGTGTTGAAGGTTGCATAGACCATCTGGTTCACGCTGTCGACGGTGACAGGATTGAGCGAAGTAGCACCACTGGCAAGGACTGTGCCATACGTCACCGTGGGGGAGCTTCCCGAATCGGCCACATAATCGATGCGGCCGTTGCTATCCGTGAAGAAGACCTTGTTCGAGATGGTGTCATAGACCGGGCTTGACGGCACGGCACTGATTTTCGTGCTCCACACGATGGCCGGAGTACCGCTGCCGAACACGTTGCTGATTTTGTAAAGGTAGCCTGAGCCGCCGGAGGCCCAACTGTATGTGGTGACGTAAGCGGCGTTCGAAGTGTAGTCGACGAATGGCGCGCTGGTGGAACTTTGAATGGTGGTGCCGCCGTCGGGCGAGAGCAGCAGGCGATTGTCGACCGCGTTATTGCCGCCAGAGCTGCCGGGGACGACAGCGGCGGTGGCTCCGGTTCCGTTCGTTCCGGTTGTGCCTAGCGAGAGAACATGGAAATAGGAGCTGCCGGCGAGGAGATTTTCGACGTAGGCTATTTGGCTGCCGTTTAGGGAAAGAGTGACGGATGCAGGCACCTCGCCGCTGCCGGAGGCATAGGCGAACATGACTTTCGGACCGGTTCCGGAGCAATAGCCCGTCCCAGCTGAAGACGAATAGAGATTGTTGTAGCCGACAATGTTGGCCTGTCCGCCAGAAGCGGGTACAGCAGGAATACCGATGACGACGAAGTCGCCGGTGCAACTGGGTGAGGCTGTGACGTCAAAAACAAACTTGGCTGGGTAGGTCTGGCCTCCGTCGGGATCGACGTTGAACATGACGGTTCCGGTTTCGGTGAGTTGGGTGCCGTAGGCGCCGTCAGAAGCCGAGTCGTAATAGGAATAATTGCCGGCGCTGTTGCCCCAGATATTGATCTCCATCGTCGACGAGGTGAAGAGGAGACCGTCGACGTCGAGTGGAGGATTGAGTGTGGGATAAGAGGGAAACAGCAGATTGTCGTAATAAAACGAGCCGAGCGGGCTGGTGGTCTGGCCCGGGCCGCCTGGATAGAGCGTGTAACTGCCGATGTCGTTGCCGGCCGTGACCGCGAGTGTGCCAACGGTGGCCATGTACTCGCCATTCAGTTCGTCGGTTGTGTTCAGGCTGCCGTAGCCGGTTTGGGGAGCTATGTCAAACGTGTAGTCGAAGAGCGGCTCGAAGGTCGTTTTCCCGAGAGAGACATTCCAGTCGTGTTGATCTTCTTCAGATCTGAGGAAGGCAACACGTGGCCTGGCGGGCCACCAGGTTTCGCGATGGCGAAGAAGCCAGTTCTGCGCCCAACGCGGATCGTTTTGCAGGCGCGTAGTGACGGCGAGGTTGCCGGAAGACGGAAATAGCGCGTGGCGATGCGTCCAATCGGACGCAACGCCCACGGGGACGTGCACCGTGGACTGACATCGCATCTCTGGGGAAGAGAGATGTAAAACAAGAGAGCCCACGATGGCTGCAACAAGAACTTTCATGTTTGCGCCTTCGTTGTTAGTTTGGAAATTCACTTCAAACTAACACGAGGTCGACGCGTGGGGCTGTGCTCAAACGATTTTTCTGATTACAAACTTGATTCGGCATCAAGATGTCTGCACCGCAGTAACAAGAACGCAGATTACGGTGAAGCGGACTACGAAGCTTTTCTCTGCGCGAAGTAATCTTTCATCGGCGAGAAGTAACATTCGCTCCATCCGGAGCGGTAGTCGGATTGACCTGGAGGGAGGTTGGTGTGGCGGAGTGTGAGGCGCGTGCCACGCGGAGTTCGGTCGAGCCGGATTTCGATTTGGGAATCGGGATCGGAGGAGGTGAACTCAGTGGTGCGCCAGGCCTGCACGATACGCTTGCCGGGAACGAGCTTGAGATTGCGGCCGGAGATGTAGCCGTCCCATGCGGAGAATCTGCCGCCGGGCTTCGCGGAGACGCGCGCGGACGCGCCGGTCATCGCGGCGTGGCCCTTTGAGCTGAGCCACGCGTCGTAGATTGCGCGCGGAGAAGCGGAGATGGCCGCTGAAACAGTGAATTCGATGGGCATGGCGCTTACTCGGTGGTGTGCTTTCCCACCCTGTCGCCAGACAGAAGGCGCAAGGATGGGGCACGGGGTTATTGCGAGAAACGGTCAAAGATGTGGGGCTCTTCTCACTCGTGGCAGCATTTGCCGGATTTGGTTTCGATCTGCAGGACCTCGGGCTGCACGTAAGACTGGTTGGCATCGACGACGTAGTTGTCGTCGTACTTGTCGTGATGACGGACCCAGGCCATCGTGTGCTTGAGACCGGCTTCGTCACGACCCTTTGGCGCTACGTCGAGGAAGTTGTAAGTGCCGACGAGAATGTCGAGGCCGCGCGCGTAGGTGGAGTAAGTGTGGAAGACCTTGCCGCTCGCGTCTTTTGAGAAAACGCTGAGGCCGGGCCGCTCGGTGCTGGGGAAGGCCATCATCTCGTAGTTGTAAAGGACTTCCTGTTTGCCGGCTTCGTCGGGTGATTGCGAGACCTGGTAGTCGTAATTGAAGTCGCTTCCGAACGAGGAATACCAGTTGAACTTCCAGCCCATGCGCGTCTTGAAGGTTTCAATTTCGGCGAGCGGTGCGTGCGAGACGACGACGAAGGTGACATCGCGATTGGCGAGGTGGATGGTCATGCCGTCGAAGTGGTCGGCTAGATAGGAGCAACTGGGGCAGCCTTCTTTCCATCCCGGACCGAGCATGAAGTGGTAGACGATGAGCTGGCTGCGCTTGGCGAAGAGATCGGCGAGCGAGAGCTGGCCGGAGGGGCCGGCGAATTTGTAGGGCTTGTCGACTTTCTCCCATGGAAGCTCGCGGCGCAAGCGGCTGATTTCGTCACGCTGGCGCGTGAACTCTTTTTCCTTTTTCAGAAATTCTTTGCGCGCGGCGATCCAGTTATCGTGCGAGACGACGGTGTGCTGTTTGGATTCGGTTGCGATGGTAGCCATGGAAAACTCCTTCGATGTGAAGCGTGTGGCGCGTTATTCAGCAAAGTTCTTCTTGCATGGTGAAGATGTGGTCCGCAGGGGCTAAAGCCCAAATTCGGTAGAGCTGGCGTTCGGCGCGAGTAAACTCGTGCCCTGATACTTCGTGCCCCTTCCGGCGAATTATCTATCGGGTGCCGGATTCTGTCCTGACACTTCGTGCCCAAAACGAGTGAGTCGGGAAACTGAGCATTTCACTGACTCCTCGTGGGTTTCTGGAAGATCAGTTTGGGCCGCGAAGACTCGCCGAACACGTTCGCACTTCCGGCGCCGGTTATTTCCTGGGACAGAACCAGCCGGCGATGATGGCAGCAATGCCGCCGCTGCCGGCGGTGCTTCCGGCGACAATGGCAGCGGTTGTTGCTAGACAGACTGGGCACATAGAACCTCCTTATTCAAGCGAGGGGGCGAGGATGAGTCTCAAGCGAACGGGCCAAGACTCATGCGGGGATGTTACGCCACCATTGCAGCTTGCTGCATGAAAACCGGCGGCTCGTCGGCGCTGGGGCCCCAACTGGCGGGCACGGCAACGTTCAACATGCGCAGGTAAACGCTGAACTGGCCGCGATGCTGATACCAGTGGCTGAACATGAGGTCGCGGACAATGCTGGCGCGCGGTGCGGCAAGAAGATCTTTATCGCCGGCGACGAGCCTCCAGGTCTCGCTCATGGATGCGTCATCGAACCTGGGCAGCAGGCTGCGGACGGTGGCGACGCTCTCATCGAAGGCCTTGAGGATTTCGTCGCGCCTTGCCGGTTGCGGGAACTCGAACTTTCCTGAAGACTGCGCAGGATTGTTTGCGGTGAAGCGGACGATGCCGGCAGGGACGGTGGCGATGTGAAAAGCAAGCTGGCCGGCGGTCAGTGATTTCTCGTGCGGCTTCCAGGTGAGCTTGTCTTCTGACAGGCGCTCGAGGAATTTACGGGTGATGGGAGCCTGCGTTTCGAATTCGGCGAGAAACTCCTGGGCGATGGAATGAGTGGATGTTGACCCGGCGATTGGCATCGTTGTTTCCTCCGTGGGGAATTCCGAGTTGAACACGTTGCGGTCAAGAAGCATCCGCAGATCCTTCGGTCGCCGCTGAGACCTCAGGATGACAGGCTCTGCCTATTTGCGTTCGGCGCGCTCGCGCACCTTCTCATGGATGTGACTCCAGCCTTTGGTGACTCCTTCGCGATGTTCCGGCTGAATAGGCCCGAAGGCTGTGTGAGCAAACTTGATGATGGTTTCGCCGCCTTCGTCGGTAAGCCGGTAGATGACGTGATTGACAACCGGCTGCGACATCATGAGCGGGCCCCGCATTTCGAGCAGAGTGTTGCGCTTGATGGCCTGCACGGTCGCCCAATAGTGACCGTCGTTGCCGCCAAGGTCGCGGAACCAGCGGCCACCGGGCCATGGCTCCAGCTTCATTTGCATCGACGTGCCGTCAGGACGTTCGCTCAAAGGTCCGAGCTGTTCGAGAAGTGCGTCGAAGGTGACATCCAACGAGGCTCGCACGCGGATCTCCTGGGTGATGCGCAGCATCATGTTTTCAATTGCTTCAGCGGACATTGTCGTAGTCATTGCTTTGTCTCCTTGTCGTCGAAGTGAGATTGTGGGTCACGGTTCATTTGCGCCTCGGCGCGCTCTTTGATGCGGGTGAGTTGGTGACGCCAGTAGCGCTCGAAGGTCTCGGTCCACTCATGAACCGGGCGGATGGCCTCGGCGTTTGTCCGATAGAGCCGGTGACGACCGTTGCGCCGCACATGCACCAAACCAACCCTCCGCAGGACCCCCAGATGCTTGGAGATGGACGGCTGATCGAGCCCGACGGCCGTCACGATCTCGCCCACCTCACGCTCGTCGCCCGCCAGATAGGTAAGAATCTGACGGCGCCGCGGCTCGGCGACGGCGTTGAAAGGATCCGAGGTGGTAGCTGCCCTCGCCATACTGCTTTTCAATATATTCCTATATGGGAATATGTCAAGTGAATTTTAAAACCCCTTTTGGCCAGTGGATTTTTCGGCAGAGGAAATTGTGCCCAGGTTTTCCGCAGCTGTAGCGAATTGCTACAACTTTCTAGCCATCGGTTGCCGGACATTTCTCTTTTGCTGCTCACTGAAACGGGGATACGATCAAAGGATGAAGACCGTCAACCTGTTCGTTGCCGCCCTCATCCTGAGTCTGTTGCCGACGATGTTTCAACCGGCGTCGGCGGCAAACCCCAGCACCGCTCAGGCTGAAACGAATATGAAGAGCTGGCTGATTCGCCTCACTCCTCCCCGCCCCACATTTGCGAACGATGCGACTCCCGCAGAGCAAGCGTTGATGGAACAGCATTTTGCGTACTGGAAGGATCTGAACGCCAAGGGAGTGTGCACGTTTGGCGGGCCCGTTCTTGACCCCAAAGGGGCGTACGGCATTCTGGTTGTTTACGCAGCGACACAAGAGGACGCAGTTGCGCTTGGCGAAGCCGATCCAAGCGTGAAGGCCGGGCTGAACAAAATTGACGTGGCCGAAATGCGCGTGGCCTTTATGCCTGTGCAGCATACGTAGAGCTTTCGACCTCAGGTTCCGCGCTGCAGCGAGAACTCCCTACCATCTTTAACCAGCGTTCAAATGCACAGGCGGGCTGTGGCGCCGATGTGCGCGCATCCTTGTCGGTCATCTCGACGAATTGCGTTCCCGGGGCGGAATCATTTGGAGAATTCCACGCTCTCGATCCAGCTCTTGCCATAACCGTTGATGCGGCAGGCTGGTTGCCCCGGTTTCATCCCAGGACTGCTGAGGTATCTCCCCTATGCTGCGCAAGGCTAACTTTTTGCTTCCAGTGACCGCCATGTTCGGCACGCCCGCTTCAACAGACTCCCAGTCCGGGCAAGGCGGCTATGGATTTAAGCGGAGGTGACGATGCCAGCGGAGTTGGCCAGGCGGTGTTTACTGATATATCAATACCCCCTTCAAAAATCCACTTTTTGGCTAAAGTCCTGATTCTAAAGAGGCGAGTGTAAAGTCGTCAAAAGGATCGGCTTAAGTGCATTTTGCACCGGTTGTAATGCAAACTTGTCCCATCATCTGGTGCATACCTCCCAAAATGCGGGAGCGGAGCGGCGACAGGGAGCAGCCAATAGCGAATAGCCAATAGCTATTAGCCTTTAGCTGTTAGCTACGACCGTGCGTCTTGGAGCTCTTCTGCATTCAGCGACGATCCCGGGTCAGCGCGTGGCGGTGGTCTGTAGCCGGTTCCCCTGGAAGCGAGCCGACTGCCGGCGCGCCGGAATTGCCGTGGCCGTTCCCGAGTTCCGCCGGTGGTTCTGATCCTGAGACAAGTGTAGGGAGTTCGGGGAAATAATACGCACTGTTTGCGAGATTTATATTTTGAGTGGAATGAGGGAGATGGGGGAATTTGGGGCGTGCAAGCACTTGACACGAGAAAACGGGACCAGAGATTGGGGGCCAGGGGACTAGGGTATTACGAGTAATACGGTATATGGACCGTGAGAACGGCAGGGACATAGGAATCTTGCAAACGCATGACATTCTTTCGTCACCCTGTACCCTAATCGGCAAGCCGCACGGCAACTACGATCCGATATAGTTTTGCGCAGGGCATCCTCTCCCATCGAAAGGAACTTGCGCATGACACTCAATCGTCGAGCCTTTTTGAATGCCTGTTCTGCTGCCGGAATCGCTTCGCCCCTGCTACCGGGAATTCTGTATACGCTTGCCGTGCAAGCCCAGGAGGCACCGCCAGCGACCGACACGCCGGCCGCGACGGCTCCCGCTGAAACGCCTTCGCGCGAATTGGCGAAGATTACGCCGGAGATGATCGACCTGGCTGCGGAGATGGCAGGCGTTGGCCCGTTCACTCCCGAGCAGAAGAAGGCGATGCTGGACGGACTGAACGACCAGCGGTCGGGCTATGACAAGATTCGTGCGCTGAATCTGCCGAATTCATTGCCGCCAGCGTACGTATTTCATCCCGCGCCGGCAGCGAAGGCAAACGAGACGCACCTGGTGAGCTTCGGGGCTAAACCGCAATTGAGCTATGTGGGACCTGACGCGATCATTCCGAAAGTCCCGGCAAACATTGAGGACCTTGCATTTGCGCCGGTGCTAGAGCTGGCCGCGTTGCTGTACAACCGCAAGATCACATCGCTGGACCTGACGCGGATGTACCTTACGCGGTTACGGCGCTATGACGCCAAGCTACACTTCGCGATCACGATTTTGCAGGATCGGGCGCTGCTGCAGGCTCAGGCTGCGGACGAGGAGATCGCGGCGGGGCTTTATCGCGGACCGCTACACGGGATTCCGTGGGGCGTGAAGGACTTGTTGAGCGTGAAGGGTTATCCGACGACGTGGGGTGCGGGAGGATTCGAGCACCAGATGATCGAAGAAGACGCGACCGTGGTGAAGCGTCTGGATGAGGCGGGTGCGATTCTGATCGCGAAGCTCTCGCTGGGTGCGCTGGCGATGGGCGACAAGTGGTTTGGAGGACGAACGCGGAACCCGTGGAATCCAGAGCAGGGATCGAGCGGGTCGTCGGCCGGCTCGGCTTCGGCGGTAGCTGCGGGGTGCGTTGGATTTGCGATCGGATCGGAGACGCTGGGCTCGATCTCGTCGCCTTCGACGCGCTGTGGGGATTCCGGTCTGCGGCCGAGCTTTGGCATGGTGCCGCGAACCGGAGCCATGGCGTTGAGCTGGACGATGGACAAGCTGGGGCCGATTTGCCGCACCGTGGAAGATTGCGCGCTTGTGCTGGACGTGATTCACGGCCCTGACGGCAAGGACCTTTCGGCGGTGCAGGCAGAATTCCATTGGGATCCTAATTTTGAATGGACCGAGCTGAGGGTGGGCTACCTGAAGAGCGAGTTCGACCCGCTGCCGCCGCTGGAGTTGAAGCCGGCCGCACCGAACGAGACACCGGAAGAGCAGAAGAAGCGCGAAGACGCGAATGCGGAGATGCAGGCCGACCGGACGCGGCGCGAATACGACCGCAAATACGAGCAGGCTACGCTGGACAAGCTGACGAAGATGGGCGTGCACCTGATTCCCGTTGAGCTGCCGAAGCTGCCGTGGGATGCGATGGTTCCGCTGCTGACAGCGGAAGCCGCAGCGGCCTTCGATGATCTGACGATGAGCGGGAAAGACAAACTGCTGACCGAACAGGGCCCGGACGACTGGCCGAACGATTTTCGCGTGGCGCGGTTTTATCCGGCGGTGGAGTATGTGCAGGCTAATCGGTTGCGTTCACTGGGAATCAGGCAAATGGCCGGGCTGTTCGACACCGTGGATGTGATTGTGACGCCGACAACGGACACGCAGCTGATTGCAACGAACCTGACGGGCAATCCGGCGATTATTGTGCCGAATGGTTTTCGCGGCAACGATGCGCCGACACCGCCGGCGATTGACGACGGCAACCATGACAATATCGGCGGGCCGGGAACGCCGGTGTCGATCACGTTTCTGGGCGGGTTGTACCAGGAGGCGAAGCTGGCAGCGTTCGCCGCGGCGTACCAGCAGGCGACGGGATTCCAGAAGCTGCATCCGAAGCTGGACTAGGGGCAGCCGATAAGGCGAAGCGCGCAGCCAGTGAGCGCCATCACAGATCACCCACAAAGTGAGCAAATAGAGTGTGCTTTATGCGCGCCTCTTTCCGGCATCCGGAGAGGGTAGGGCCCCCAGCAAGACCGGGGACCAGAGCGCGCCTGGGCCCCTGAAATCAGGTCGCATTCATGCAGGAAATGCCCGCGAGAGGCAAATGACGACGGTGGAAGCAGTCCTGGAAAAGCGCGAGCGGGAACGTTCATTTCTCATGGAGAGATGCGAGCAGGACTGGCTGACGACTGCGCAAAAGGCGACCTTATGCGACCGCATCAATTCTCTAAACGAAGAGTCCCGGATACTGCACTGGATGACCGGCCTGCTGCAACTTGACTGTCGCTATGCCGCGCAACAATGATTTCCGGCGGGGCCGCGGTTGAGCTGCAGCTTGGCCCATTTCTGATGTGATTTCAATCACACCCTTGGTTGATAAGTACAGGTGCATCGCAATCAATTTGCATGCTCTGTTCGCGACGCCGTCGGGATGAATCCGAGACGGCTCAAGCGGTGGACGCATATTTCCGATAGATAGTTCGGAGGGCCCCGTGGATCCGATAGCTTATAAATTCCAAGACAATTTGCTGCGAAACCGGCTTGCGCTACGCACGTTTATCTGTACGTCGCTGGCGCGGCAGCTTGATACGGCGAGTTACATCGAAAAGCCGGCGATTACGCTGCGGCGGGAAGAGACGCTGAAGGAGTGCCATCTGCTGCAGTTTGTGCTGGACCTGGTAGAGCGCCAGCAGAAGGAGAAGCGCGGGGCCGGGGACATTGCTATGACCCAGGCGGCTATGCGTGGGCTGGAGAGGATGCCGGAACCAGGAGTGCAATAAAGCAGAGTTGAAGCATGCCGCGGCGGAGTGTGCCGCGCTTTCACGACGGCGCCACGAATCGAGCTTTTCAATCTTCTGATGGGGTTGCCTTACCATCGACTCATGCCGCTGGTTGAGGTGATCTCAGTCTCGAAGAGCTATCCGCGACGCGCGGGGCTGCGGACGGTTGAGCAGACTGTCGTGGACGCGGTTTCGTTTTCGATCGAGGCGGGCGAAACACTGGGGCTGGTGGGCGAGTCGGGGTCGGGGAAGACTACTGTTGCGCGAATGATCCTGGGGCTGGTGACACCGAGCGCGGGCACTGTACGGGTGAACGGCGTGGATGTGGCGGAGGCTTCGAGCGCGGAGATGCATCGCCTGCGACGCCAGATGCAGCCCGTGTTTCAGGATCCGTATGCTGCGCTGAATCCGCGCATGAATGTGCTGGAGATTGTGACGGAGCCGCTGGTGATCCACGGGATGGAAGCCGGAAAAATGAAGTTGCGCTCGACTGCAGTGGAACTGCTGCGGCAGGTGGGGATGGATGAGTCGGCGCTGAGGCGGTATCCCCATGAGTTCAGCGGAGGACAGAGGCAACGCATCAATATTGCGCGGGCGCTGGCGCTGCGGCCTCTTTTTCTGGTTTTGGACGAACCCGTGTCGGCACTCGATGTGAGCGTGGGTGCGCAGATTGTGAACCTGCTGCGCGCACTGCAGCGCGAACACGGACTGACCTACCTGTTTATCTCGCACTCCATGCCGCTGGTGCGCTACCTGAGCTCGCGCATCGCAGTGATGGAGCGGGGACGGCTTGTGGAGATGGGCGAGGCGGAAGCGATCTGCTCGGCGCCGCACGAGGCGTACACCAAGCAACTGATCGCGGCGACACCGGAGTTGCCGGTTGGTTGAGAGCGTGAGGCGGAGGGTCGTGGTATCCCACGACTCAAAACCGAGACGTGGAGCACCCCAAGGTCTCTGAAGAGGGAAGAAAACGCGACTGAAGGTTTTGGTTTCCCACCCAATTCGATCGCGCGGCGATCGAATTGGATGGGGCACGGGAGATTGCGGCGCTACTTCTGCGGCGGAGGATTGGACGACTGCGGTTGTGGCGTCGTTGCAGGCTGCGCCGGAGCAGTCGCGGGCGGCGTTGCGGGTGCAGCGGGCTTGGCGGTGGGCGCGGAACCCGCACCTGCCGGAGGAGCTCCGGGCGGGTTGCCTGCACCGGGATGTGGTTGAGCGGGCATCGGATGCGGCGGCATCATGGGGCGGGGTGCCGGCATGTCGGTGACTTCGACCAGTTCCACATCGAAGATGAGATCGGATTTGGCGGGGATGCCGGGATGGTCGGGACGGTCGGGAATGTTGCGGGTTCCGTAAGCGAGCTGCCAGGGAATGAAGATGCGGCGCTTGCCACCGATTCTCATGCCGGCAAGACCGTAGTCGAAGCCGGGAATGACGCTGCCGACGCCCTGCGGGAGCGGCATGGGCTCGGGATCGCTCATCTTCGGCTTGCCATCGGGGCCAAGTTCGGGTTTGCCATCTTTGCCCATGACAGGACGGCCGTGCTTATCCCATGAGTCGAATTCAATACCGTCGGCGGCGCGCCAGCCGGTGTATTTGAGATGCCAGAGCTTGCCCGATTCGCCTTCGGCGCCGGTACCGACCTTGATGTCTTCGTAGTGGACGGTGATGGGAATCGCCTTTACGGGGCCGTGGACGACCTTGGGAATGCCAGCGGGAAGCTTGATCCACGGCGGAAGGGTCGCGGTGGTCGCGGCGGACTTCGAAGTTGAGGTGGTCGAGGAGGTTTTCGCTTTGGAAGAACCGCTCGTTGCAGGCTTAGTAGCGGTTTGGGCCCATACAGCAGGCAGTGCAGCAACGAACAAGAAGAGGAAAAAACGTTTCATAGAAGAGGGAATCTCCGACTGGTTTCTGAACCGGAGTTTATCAGGCGGCGGTGGGGGAGTGGAAAGGCGTATCAGCCGGTGAGCATGCCGGCGAGAAGCGCGGTGCGCGGGGCGAGATGTTCGATGACGACGGACTCGTGCCTGGCGTGGGCGCCCTCGCCGACGGCGCCCATGCCGTCGAGCGTGGGAATGCCGAGCGCGGCGGTGAAGTTGCCGTCGGATCCGCCACCCGTGGAGGCTTCATCGAGGGTGAACCCCAGTTCGGCGGCGAGAGAGCGGGCTTGCTGGTAGAGCCGGATGGTTCCGCGGCTTCGCTCCATGGGCGGACGGTTGATTTCGCCGGTGACGGTGAGTTTGCAGCGCTGGTCGTGCGGTTTGAGGGATGCGAATTTGCGCATGATACGTGCGCCATCAGCGATGCGAGGAATGCGCACGTCGACTTCGGCCCAGGCTGAAGCGGGAACAACGTTGCTCTTGCTGCCGCCGGAGGCGACTCCGACGCTGACAGTTAGGCCACGCCTGAGATCGGTCCAGCCGCTGACGGTCTCAATGATGCGGGCGAGCTCACGAATTGCGTTGGCGCCTTTGGCGAAGTCGACGCCGGCGTGAGCTGCGATGCCTTCGACGTCGATACGCCAGTTGCCGATGCCTTTACGCGCGGTTTTGTAAGCGAGGCCCTGCGCGGGCTCGAGGACGTAGACGGCGTCACAGGTGCGGGCGATGGATTCGGTGACGGGCCGCGAGACGGAACTGCCGATCTCTTCGTCGCTGTTGAGAAGGAGGACGATTTCGCGGCGGAGCAGGTTGGCTTCGAGAAGAAGCTCGATTGCGGTGAAAGCCATGGCAACGCCGACTTTCATGTCGAGCGTGCCGGGGCCCCAGAGACGGCCGTCGCGAATGCGGCAAGGCATGGTTGTGAGAGTCCCGATGGGCCAGACGGTGTCGAGATGACCGAGGAGGAGGATGGGTTTGGAAGGGGCGCGCGGTTTTGCTGGGCGCGGGGCGAAGCGGATTTCGAGGATATCGCCGAAGTTGCGCTGGCGATGAAGCTTGATGCGAGCACCCAGGTTGCGCCCGTGTGCGGCGGCAAGGGCGACACATGCGTCAACGGCGGATTTCGAATCGGAGGGAGATTCGCAGAGCACTAGCCGGCGCGCGGTTTCGAGGAGGGTGGCCTGCTTTCGCCTCGCCCCGGCGAGCAAGGCGCGTATGGGAACAGGTGCATCGGCTGCTATTTCCATTCGTGGTCCTCTATTGTGAGCATGGCTCCGCGCGATTCGGGTGGAAACCGAGTTGATTCTACGAGGTTAAGACGGATTTTGGGGCGGGCGTTCACGGTTTCTTCAGGCCGGAAATGCGCGAACTGTGGCAAAAACGCCACACGACAGGTTTTGACCATCGCGCTAATCTAATGAGCGGGCAGGTCTTTCCTGCCCGGAGTGATCTTTGGGGCAAGCAACGCACCTGGAACAGACGATTGCCGAACCGCTGGAGTTTGGGGGTGTCGGCCTGCATTCGGGTGCTCCAGTCACGATGCGTTTGCTGCCGGCCCCGGCGGGTTCCGGCATCGTCTTTCGCCGCACCGACCTGGACAACTTTGAGATTCCCGCGATCGGGCGCAACGTGGCGAAGGTGAGCTACGCGACGAGCCTGATGCGGCAGGGCGTGCTGATTTCGACGACCGAGCATCTGCTTTCGGCGCTCATCGGCATGGGCGTGGACAACGTGATTGTCGAGATCGACAACCTGGAGCTGCCTATTCTGGACGGCAGCGCGCTGCCCTATGTGGAAGCGATTCAGCGGGTGGGAATTCGCGAACAACGCAGAAAGCGCGAGGCGCTGCGCGTGCTGCAGCCGGTAGAGGTGCGCGAAGGCGAGAAGTTCATCGGCGTGTATCCCGGAGCGGGATACCGAATCGAGTACACGATCGAATTTCCTTCGCCGATCGGGCAGCAAAAGACCTGCGTCGACCTGGCGGCGGAAACGTACGGGAGCGAGATTGCGCCGGCGCGAACGTTCGGCTACAAGGCGGACGAGAAGAAGCTGCGCGACATGGGATTGATTCGCGGCGCGAGCGCGGAGAATGCGATCATTCTGACGGAACGCGGCCCGGAGAATGGACCGCTGCGCTTTGCCGATGAGTATGTGCGGCACAAAGTGCTGGACCTGATCGGCGATTTGTCGCTGGCGGGACGGCGGCTCGAGGGTCATGTGGTGGCAGTGCGCGCAGGACACGCAATGCACACGGCGCTGGTGGCGCGACTGCTGAAAGACCGCTCGGCATGGGAACTGGTGCACGTGCCGGTTGAGAATGCGGCGGGCGAAGCGAAACGTGAAGCTGAACTGGCCTCTCACGTCTCGGAATCGGGGCGTGGGGCACCCGCGCTGGCGAGCGCGTAAATTTCAAAACACAATCGATCTGACGGGTCAGGCGGAGCGTTCGATGGCCATGGCTGTGGCTTCGCCGCCGCCGATGCAGAGCGCAGCGACGCCGCGCTTCAGGCCGTACTTCGCGAGCGCGTTGAGCAGGGTGACGAGGATGCGCGCGCCCGAAGCACCGATGGGATGGCCGAGAGCGCAGGCTCCGCCGTGGATGTTGACCTTGTCGTGCGGAAGATGGAGGTCGCGCATAGCAGCCATGGCGACGACGGCAAAGGCCTCGTTGATTTCGAAGAGGTCGATTTCCGTGAGTGACCATCCAGTGCGATCGAGCAGCCCGCGAATTGCGCCGATGGGCGCGGTGGGAAAGAGCGCAGGTTGATGTGCGTAGGTGGCGTGGCCCGCAATGACGGCGACAGGAGCGAGGCCGCGGCGATCGGCTTCAGAGCGGCGCATGAGGACGAGCGCTGCGGCTCCGTCGGAGATGGCGCTGGAGTTGGCGGCGGTGACGGTGCCGCCCTCACGAAATGCGGGCTTGAGCTGAGGTATGCGATCGAGGGTCGCCTTTTCGGGAAGCTCGTCGTGGACGACTTCCCGCTCGAGCTTGGCGGACTTTACACTGACCGGCGCAATCTCCGCGCGAGATGTGCCATCAGCGGTGGCTTGTTGCGCGCGCTTGAGTGAAGCGATGGCGTATTCGTCCTGGGCCTCGCGCGTGAAGTGATAACTCTGCGCACAATCTTCAGCAAACGTGCCCATGAGGCGGCCCTTGTCGTAGGCATCTTCAAGGCCGTCGAGAAACATGTGGTCGAGAATGCGGCCGTGACCCATGCGATAGCCCGAGCGCGCGCGATCGAGAAGATAGGGCGCGTTGGTCATGCTCTCCATGCCGCCAGCGACGACGACGGAAGAGCTGCCGGCAAGGAGCTGATCGTGGGCGAGCATGACGGCCTTCATGCCGGAGCCACACATTTTGTTGACGGTGGTCGCAGCGGTGGAGACTGGCAGCCCTGCAGCGATGGCAGCCTGGCGCGCGGGAGCCTGGCCCTGACCGGCGGGCAACACACAGCCGAAGATGGTTTCGTCGACGGAGTCCGGCTGCAGGCCGGCGCGGGCAAGACCGGTTCGTTCAAGGGCGGCGCGGATGGCGGCGGCGCCGAGCTCGGGAGCGGCGAGATCTTTGAAGTCACCCTGAAACGCGCCGATGGGAGTGCGGGCCGCGCTGACGATGACGATGGGGTCGAGTGGGGGCATGGTGGAAGGTCGCTCCATTCAGCGCGGGGCCATGCGCAGCGCGCCGTCGAGTCGGATGGTTTCGCCGTTGAGCATGGTGTTTTCGCAGATGTGTTTGACGAGCGCAGAAAATTCGGCGGGCCGGCCGAGTCGCTGGGGGAAGGGAACGCCGGCGCCGAGCGCCTGCTGCACTTCCTGCGAGAAACCAGCCATCATCGGCGTCTCGAAGATTCCGGGCGCTATGGTGACGACGCGAATGCCGAAGCGGGCGAGCTCACGAGCGATGGGCAAAGTGAGAGAGACGACTCCGCCTTTGGAGGCGGCGTAGGCGGCCTGGCCGATCTGACCATCGAAGGCAGCGATGGAGGCGGTGTTGATGATGACGCCGCGCTCGCCGTCGTCTCCGGGGTCCTCTTTGGCGATAGCGGCTGAGGCGAGGCGGATCATATTGAAGGTGCCGATGAGGTTGATGTTGACGGCGCGCGCGAATGAGTCGAGGCGATGGGGACCGTCGCGGCCGGCGACTTTTTCTGCCGGGGCGATGCCTGCGCAGTTGACGAGACCGTGAAGATGGCCGAAGGCGCTGAGGGCGAGATCGACGGCGGCCTGGGCGTCGTTCTCGCTGGTGACGTCGGTGAGTGCGAAGCGCGCGGCGGAACCGAGCTCAGCGGCGATGGCTTCGCCGGATGGTTGATTGAGGTCGGCGATGACGACGGAGGCGCCTTCATTGACGAGCAGACGAGCAACGGCTGCGCCCAATCCGGATGCGGCGCCGGTGACGACGAAGACGTGGTCTTTAATCTTCATGCGAAGGACGAACGCGCCTCTTTCGTTCGTACAAGAACGCAGCATATCATTGCAGAGCGGTGGGGATCATTGCCCGCGATGGGGCAATGAGCGAAGGGAGAGCACGTTGAATCCATTCGAAGGAAGCCGGGCGATCACGCAGTTAAGTGAGGATGAAGTTCTGTTTCGGGACACGGTGCGGGAGTTTGCGGAGGGTGAAGTTGCGCCGCTGGTGCGACGCATGGATGAAGAACAGCACCTGGACCCCGCTCTGCTGCGCAAGCTGTTTGAGCTGGGATTGATGGGCATTGAGATTCCCGAGGAGTTTGGCGGAAGCGCCGGTTCGTTTTTTGATTCGGTGCTGGCGGTGGAGATGCTGTCGGCGGTGGATCCTGCCGTGGGGCTGGTGGTGGATGTGCAGAACACGCTAGTGGTGAGCGCGTTGCTGCGATGGGGCACGACGGAACAAAAGAAGCGCTATTTGCCGCGATTGGCCTCGGACACGGTGGGCGCGTATGCACTGAGCGAGGCGGGAGCGGGCTCGGATGCGTTTGCGCTGCAGACGCGCGCCGAGAAGCGCGGCGACGAGTACCGGCTGAACGGACGGAAGCTGTGGATCAGCAATGCGAAGGAGGCGGGAGTGTTTATCGTCTTTGCGACGGTGGATGCGAGCGCGGGATACAAGGGCATTACGGCGTTCATGGTGGAGAAAGATGCGCCGGGATTCAAGGTGGGGAGAAAAGAAGAAAAGCTGGGGATTCGCGCATCGAGCACGTGCGAGTTGATTCTGGATGAGTGTGTGGTGGCGGGGAGCCAGGTGCTGGGCGAGGTGGGCAGCGGCTACAAGATTGCGATGGAGACGCTGAACGGCGGACGCATCGGCATTGGCGCGCAGATGCTGGGGCTGGCAGCGAGCGCGTGGGCGCATGCCGTGAAACATGCCAAGGAACGCAAACAGTTCGGCAAAGCGCTCGCGGATTTCCAGGCGATGCAATTCCAGTTGGCGGAGATGGCGACAGATGTGGAAGCCGCCCGGCTGATGGTCTACAACGCGGCCCGGCTCAAGGATGCGCAGGCGGAATATCGCAAGGAAGCGGCGATGTGCAAGTACTTTGCGTCGCACACGGCAGAACGCGTGGCCAGCCTTGCAGTTGAAGTGCTTGGCGGAGCCGGGTTCGTGAAGGAGTCGGCGGTAGAGAAGCTTTATCGCGACGCGAAGATCGGAAAGATCTACGAAGGGACATCGTTCATGCAGCTGGCTGCGATCGCGAAGATGACTCTGTAGAGCAGCGTCCTGCTCTTTCCGCTCAAACCATCCCGGCGCACGCGGAAACGATGGTGCACGGAAGCGGGAAGAAAGAACCAAAATCCTCCCCGTCCGGGGCGCCACTGGACCTCCCTTGGACGTAAATGGCCGTCTTCCGGCCAGCCAAATCTTCTTCAGATCCTGGACAAGAGAGATAGGTTACTACCTACGGGTGATAGCCGAGCTACCTGCGGGGAAGAGACCCCACGGGTACCCTGACACCTTTGGGGGAGTTACGCGAGTGAGATTTTGTAAGACTATGATTCTGCTTTGGCTCCTGCTATTGGTTCCGAGGTCTGACCCGAAAGTTGTATTACATAAAGGAACTATAGCCCCACAAAAGTAACCGTCGGTAATATTTCTAGTACCCACATATACCGATATACTTCCCGAACACAGGTAATTGATTATGGTGACTTTTGTGGAGTCCTGCACTCTTTTCAGCTCTACTTTTAGGGCAAATAAGCAGAAGGTAAGTCGGCAGAAACTCGGATTGCTGATCTTGCTTGTGTGCAGCCTCGTTTTGAGCGGTTGCACATCGAACGTCGCGAGCATTGCGTCCAGCAATCCCTCAGTGACCGGAACATTGACTGCCTCGAGCGCGTCGGTCACGTTCGGATCAGTTCAGATCGGCCAGAGTGCGAGCACGATCATCACGGTAACGAACGAAGGATCGGCACCGGTCCTTGTATCGCAGATGACCGTGAGCGGTTCGTCGTTCCAGGCGACGAGCCAGAGCGAGCTTCCAGCGAGCATCAGCCCAAGCAGTTCATTCACCTTCACAATTACATTCGCGCCGACAGGGACAGGGCCCGCGACCGGACAGCTGAACATTACAAGCAACGCCACGAATGCGAATACGGTGCAAGTTGGACTGAGCGGTACGGGAGCTGCGGCATCAGTGGCGACCTCACTCACATCACTGGGCTGCACGAACAACTCAGTTACCGGGTCGACCGCAGACAATTGCACCGTTGAATTGAGCGCGCCCGCCGGCGACAGCGGACAGGTGGTGAACCTGGCGAGCAACAGCAGCGCAGTAACTGTGCCAGCGACTGTGACAGTCGCGGCCGGGGCAACCAGCGCGAACTTTGCCGCGACCGCCAGCGCCGTAACTACTCCTCAGACGGTGACACTGACGGCCTTTGCCGGCAATGTGACCGAAGACTTTTCAATGCAGCTGAACGCTGTAACTGCTGCATTGACGTTGAGTGCGGGAACTCTGAACTTCGGCAACGTAGACGTGAGTTCGTCAGCGACGCAGACATTAGCCCTTATGTCAACGGGCACGGCTCCGGTGACGGTGAGCGGGCTGACAGTAACGGGCACGGGCTACACAGCGCCAGGCGCGAGTTTTCCGATGACGCTGAATCCTGGCCAGACAGCCAATATCGGAGTCGAATTTGACCCGGTTGCGACCGGAACAACGATAGGCCAGCTATCGCTCAGCAGCAACTCTTCCGATGGGGCCGCCCGCAACGTTGTTCTTTCGGGCATCGGGATTCCGATTGTGAGCGGGCTGAGCTGCGCGACGGGTCAGATCACAGGCGCCGGCTCGGATCTGTGCTCGGTCACGCTGAATGCAGCCGCCGCAACTGGTGGTTTTGTCGTAAACCTGGCGAGCAACAATGCGGCCGTGACAGTGCCAGCTTCAGTGACCGTGGCGGCGGGCCTGAGCAATGCGACCTTCAGCTTGACGACGACAGGTTCGACCACGCCGCAGACCGTGACCATCACGGCGAGTGCTGGCAACCTCTCACGGACATTTGCGCTTGAGCTTGGAACGAGCGTGGCGACACTCAATCTGAGCCAGACGACGATTGCGTTCGGAACGGTTCAGGTGAACAAGGCGATGGCTCAGACCGTCACGCTGAGTTCGACAGGAACTGCACCGGTGACGGTAAGCGGAGCCTCAGTCGCTGGCTCCGGATTCTCGATTTCAGGAGAATCCTTCCCGCTGACGATCAATCCGAATGGCACGGCGACGCTTGCAGTGCAGTTCGATCCGACGGCGTCTGGCGCGGCGACGGGCACTGTGACTGTAAGCAGCGATTCATCGACCGGCACGGCGCAAACGATCAACTTGAGCGGCACGGGAACGCCTGTGCTGAGTGGGCTGAGCTGTGCGAATGGCTCAATGACCGGAGCGGGTGCGGACAACTGCACGGTGACCCTGAATGCAGCGGCCGCAACCGGTGGTTTTGCTGTAAGCCTGGCAAGCAACAACGCCGCGGTGACAGTGCCGGCTTCAGTGACAGTCGCCTCGGGGGCAACGAGCGCGAATTTTACAGCGACGGTTTCATCGGTCACGTCAGGAGCAGAAGTAACCCTGACGGCAAGTGCCGGCGGCGTGAACCAAACCTTTGCGCTCCAGCTTGGCGCCTCAGTGCCGACACTGAGCGTGAGCACAGCAAGCTTATCGTTTGGCAATGTTGCGGTGAATTCTTCTGCAACGCAGACGGTCACGTTGAGCTCGACAGGGACAGCGCCGGTGATTGTGAGTGAAGCGGCGATCAGCGGCGCGGGATTCACGATGTCAGGAGCGAGCTTCCCGCTGACACTGAATCCGAATCAGACGGCAACACTGACGGTGCAATTTGTGCCGACAGCGGCCGGATCGGCGACGGGGACAGTGGCCCTGACGAGCAACTCGTCGACGGGCACGTCGACGGCTGTGAGTTTAACCGGCACGGGCGTGCCTGTGTTGACTGGGCTGACGTGCGCGAGTGGAACGATCACTGGCGCAGGAACGGTCAACTGCACGGTGACACTGAATACGGCCGCGCCGAGCAACGGGTTCGCGGTGAATCTGGCGAGCAATAACTCGGCAGTGACGGTTCCGATTAGTGTGGCGCTGGCGGGTGGAACGAGCAGCGCGAGCTTCACGGCAAACGTGAATGCCGTGACGACGGCCACCACAGTGACATTGACGGCAAGCGCCGGCAGCGTCACGCAGACGTTTGCGCTGCAACTGGGCGCGTCGAATCCGACGCTGGGCCTGAGCGCGACGAGCCTGACGTTTGGCAATGTGGCAGTAAACACACCGACGACGCAGACCGTAACGCTGAGCTCTGGCGGGACGGCAGCAGTAACGATCAATTCGGCAACGGTGAGCGGCGCCGGATTTACGGTTTCCGGAGCGACCTTCCCGCTGACGTTGAATCCGAATCAAACGGCGACGTTGACTGTGCAATTCGATCCGACGGTGGCAGGTGCGGAGACTGGCTCACTGACTCTGACGAGCAATTCGTCGACGGGAGGATCGGCGGTGGTGAGTCTAAGCGGTACCGGCATTCCGGTACTGACCGGTTTGACTTGCGCGAATGGCTCGGTAACAGGTGCAGCGACGGATGCCTGCACGGTGACGTTGAATGTGGCCGCAGCCAGCGGCGGGCTTGCTGTGGGCCTGGCCAGCAACAATTCGGCAGTGACGGTGCCGGCTACGGTAACGGTTGCCGCAGGAGCGACGAGCGCCGGCTTTACGGCGACAGTAACTGCCGTGAGCTCGGCACAAACGGTGACGTTGACGGCGACCGCGAACGGCGTATCACAGACTTTTGCGCTGCAATTAAGCGGTTCAACGGCCGCGCTGAGTGCAAGCGCGACGAGCTTGAGCTTTGGCAGCGTGAATGTGAATACGAAGGCAACGCAGTCACTGACACTGACGTCGACGGGCAACGCTCCGGTGACAATCAACTCGATGACTGTTACCGGCGCGGACTTTTCAGCTTCGGGAATCACCCTGCCGCTGACGCTGAATCCGAATCAGACTGCGGTCGTGACGGTGCAATTCGTTCCGGAGGCCAGCGGTGCGGTAACAGGCACTCTGACCCTGACGAGCAATGCGACGAACAACGGAACGGTTGCAGTGGCTCTCAGCGGCACGGGAACGATTGCGATTCTTCCGAGCGTGTCGGCCTTGAGCTGCACAACAGGTTCCCTGACGGGCGCAGGGACGGATGCCTGCACGGTGACGGTGAGCTCAGCGGCACCGACGGGCGGAATGAGCGTGAACCTGTCGAGCAGCAATACGGCAGTGACGGTTCCTCCGTCAGTGCAGATCGCGGGTGGCGCAACGAGCGCGAGCTTTACGGCGACAGCAACGGCGGTGAGCACGGCGCAGACGGCCGTGCTGACGGCATCGACCTCGAGCAGTTCGAAGACCTTTACGCTGTCGCTGGGCGCATATGCTTCCACGCTGGGCCTCAGCGCGTCGAGTTTGAGCTTCGGCAACGTTGCAGTGAACTCGGCTACTACGCAGACCGTGACGCTGACTTCGACTGGAGCTGCTCCGTTGACGATCAGCGCGGATGCAATCAGCGGCGCCGGATTTACGGTTTCAGGAGCGACCTTCCCGCTGACACTGAATCAGAATCAGACAGCGACACTGACGGTGCAGTTTGATCCGACGGTAGCTGGCGCGTCGACGGGTGCGCTGACGCTGACCAGCAACTCTTCGACGGGAACGACGACAACCGTGAGCCTGAGCGGCACGGGCGTGCCGGTGCTGACGGGTCTGACTTGCACCAACGGATCGTTGACGGGCGCAGGGACAGATAACTGCACGGTGACGGTGAGCGCGGCCGCGGCAACAGGCGGGTTTGCAATCAGCCTGGCGAGCAACAACTCGGCGGTGACGGTGCCGGCATCGGTAACGGTTGCGGCGGGAGCGACCAGCGCGACATTTACTGCCACGGTGACGGCGGTGAGCACAGCCACGACTGTGACGCTGACGGCCACCGCTGGCAGTGTGTCGAAGACCTTCGCGATTGCGCTCGGTTCGTCGGTGCCGACGCTGGGCGTGAGCGCAACCAGTCTTTCGTTCGGCAACGAGTCAGTGAACAGCGCAGCCACGCAGACGCTGACTCTTTCTTCAACCGGGACGGCAGCGGTGACGATCAGTGCCGAGACGATCAGCGGAGCCGGATTTACGGTGTCTGATGCGACCTTCCCGCTGACGCTGAATCCGAATCAGACGGCGACGTTGACGGTGCAGTTTGATCCGACGGCGGCTGGCGCGGCCACGGGATCGCTTACACT
>CAWICF010000004.1:0-309318 GCA_963834565.1 uncultured Acidobacteriaceae bacterium
ATTGCCCGGGGGCAGGACAGGACTGCTGCCAGGGAATGCCGTCCGTCGCGGGCGTCGGCCGGTCCGCACGTACGCCACGGAGGAAGTAAACCAATGGCAGCGAAGATGATCGCGTTTGACGAGGACGCCAGGCGCGGCCTCGAGCGCGGCATGAATCAGCTCGCCGACGCCGTGAAGGTAACCCTCGGCCCCAAGGGCCGGAACGTGGTTCTCGAGAAGAAGTGGGGCGCACCCACGATCACCAACGATGGAGTATCCATCGCCAAGGAGATCGAGCTCGAGGACCCGTGGGAGAAGATCGGTGCCGAGCTAGTCAAGGAAGTAGCGAAGAAGACCGACGACGTCGCCGGGGACGGCACGACGACGGCGACCGTGCTCGCCCAGGCGCTGGTGCGCGAGGGCCTGCGGAACGTCGCCGCCGGCGCCAACCCGATGTCGCTCAAGCGCGGCATCGAGGTGGCCGTCGAGCGGGTGAGCGAGGAGCTTTCTAAGCTCTCCAAGGACATCACGCAGACCAAGGAACAGATCGCCGCCACGGCGTCGATCTCGGCCGGGGACACGGCAATCGGCGACATGATCGCCGAGGCCATGGACAAGGTTGGCAGGGAAGGCGTCATCACCGTCGAGGAGTCCAACACCTTCGGCCTCGAGCTTGAGCTCACCGAGGGCATGCGCTTCGACAAGGGATACATTGCGCCGTACTTCGTCACCGACCCGGAGCGGCTCGAGGCGGTCCTAGAGGACCCGTACATCCTCGTGGTCAACTCCAAGATCTCGGCGAACAAGGACCTGCTCCCGCTGCTCGACAAGGTCGTGCAGTCGAGCAAGCCGCTGGTGATCATCGCCGAGGACGTGGAGGGTGAGGCACTGGCCACCCTGGTCGTCAACAAGATGCGCGGGCTGTTCAGGTCCGTCGCGGTGAAGGCCCCCGGCTTCGGCGACCGCCGCAAGGCCATGCTTGGTGACATCGCCATCCTGACCGGTGGCCAGGTCATCAGCGAAGAGGTCGGCCTGAAGCTGGACAGCGTGGACCTGGACGTGCTCGGCCGGGCCCGCAAGGTCGTCGTGACCAAGGACGAGACCACGATCGTCGACGGCGCCGGTGACGCGGACCAGATCGAAGGCCGGGTCAACCAGATCAAGACCGAGATCGAGAACACCGACTCCGACTACGACCGCGAGAAGCTGCAGGAGCGGCTGGCCAAGCTGGCCGGCGGCGTCGCGGTCATCAAGGCCGGAGCGGCGACCGAGGTCGAGCTGAAGGAGCGCAAGCACCGCATCGAGGACGCGGTGCGCAACGCCAAGGCCGCGGTCGAGGAGGGTGTCGTGCCCGGCGGCGGTGTCGCGCTGCTGCAGGCCGCGAAGAACGCCTTCAAAAAGCTCGAGCTGCTCGGCGACGAGGCGACCGGCGCCGCGATCGTGCGCCGCGCCGTGGAAGAGCCGCTCAAGCAGATCGCGGTCAACGCCGGCCTTGAGGGCGGCGTGGTGGTCGAGAAGGTCAAGTCCCTGCCGGCAGGCCAGGGCCTGAACGCGGCCACCGGCGAGTACGTCGACATGTTCAAGGCCGGCATCATTGACCCGGCAAAGGTCACTCGTTCGGCTCTGCAGAACGCGGCGTCCATCGCGGGCCTGTTCCTCACCACTGAGGCAGTCATCGCGGAGAAGCCGGAGAAGGAGAAGGCGCCCGCCGCCCCTGGCGGCGGCGACATGGACTTCTAGAGTCCAGCGCTCCGAACCACGCCGACAGCGGCCCGGATACCCGGGCCGCTGTCGTGTTTTCCTGCCATAGCCCCTGGGTATGGCGGTACTGCGATTTGGAACCGGGGGAGCGGAAGATCCGCCTATAGACTCACGGCCTCGCACGCGATCCCGTCCCAGCACCATCCGAACGTGTGAGGCCGTGACCCCCTGACCGGCGTGTCGCCACGCACCGGGCACCGCCTGGGGCGAGATAACCCTGCTGCCATTACCCGTGCGGTACCGATAGCCTAGAAAGCGCCCATAACATCTGGCTGGCGATCACCGGCCGCCGGGTGATCAGTTCCTAACGACGTGAGGTCGTGCTCGTGCCTACCGGCAAGGTCAAGTGGTATGACGCCGAAAAGGGGTTCGGCTTCCTCGCCCGCGATGACGGGGGCGAGGTGTTCATGCATTCTTCCGCTCTGCCGGCGGGAACGACCGCGCTCGCGAAGGGACAGCGAGTCGAGTTCGGCATCGTGGAGGGACGCAAGGGCGCGCAGGCGCTGCAGGTGCGGCTACTCGAGGCACCGCCGGCCGTCGCCGCCGCCAAGCACCCCCACAAGAAGCCCGACGAGATGATCCCGATCATCGAGGACCTCATGAAGATGCTGGACGGCATCTCCGACGATTACCGGCGCGGCAAGCACCCGGACCCCAAGGAAGCCAAGCAGATCGCCTCGCTGCTGCGCGCGGTCGCGGGAGACCTGGAGCCGTGACGCGCTGCTGACCCTGTCGTTAGCGGGAGCCGGCGGGCTGAGGCATGGCGCGCGCCGCGACGCGGACGCGCTGCCGTCGCCTGGCGAGGAGCAGGAAGAGCGCCACGACGAGGCCCCCCGCGGCGATGGCGAGGCCCGCCTGCCCGTTGTCCAGCATGGACACCAGCACGCCGGCCAGGCCGCCTGCCACGTTGGCCACCTGGTTGAGCGTCTCGGACACCGCGAACGTCGACGACCTGATCTCGTCTCCGATCTCCCGCTGGACGATCGAGTCCTGGCCGAGCTTGGCCAGGCTGGCGCAGAAGATTGCGGTGAACTCGACGACCGCGGCCGCCCATAGCCCGAATGTGACGGCGCACACGATGGTGATCACCGGCGCGATCGTCAGCACGCTGAACATGATCAGCTGCGGGGCCCGGCCGCGGAAGAAAGAGCCGAGGAGCATTGATGCGAGGCTGCCCGTCGACAGGCCGACGGCCAGTAGGCCGAGGGCGAAGTTGTGCGACACCGGGTGGCCTGGCGGGCCGAATTCCAGGCTGCGCAGCAGGAACGCGAGCAGGAACAGGATGTAGCCGGCGAAGGCGCGCAGCACGGCGTTCACCGCCATCGCCTCGGAGACCACGGGGCCGACGTTGGCGAGCGTCCGCCACCGCCCTCGGCCGGCGCGGTCGCGGCCAGCGCGGTCGCGGCCAGCGCCGTGACCGTTGGCGGACGGCAGCGCGCCCGGCTCGAGCGGCAGCGTGCGGCGCGGCCGGTCGTCCGCACCGGGGGCCGTCCCTGGCGGGTAGTCGCGGCGCGGACCGGGCGCAGGCGCCTGCCGCGGCCCAGCGCCAGGTGCCTGGGCCGGGCCGGTTTCCTGGCGCCGCGGCCGCGCCTCCCGCGCTTCGCCGGGGACCCCGGCCTCCCCAGGAGCCTGGGCTGTGCGTGGATCCGGGCTTGGCGCGGCCGCCGCGGCCGGTATGTCGATCTGTTCTGGGAGCCGCAGCGCGAGCACCATCGCGGCCAGGTAGATCAGCGTGCCGACCCGCAGCGTCCACGCGGCGCCGCCGGCGAACTGCACGCCGGCGGCGAGGACCGCCGCCACCGTGGAGGCGGCGAGGGAGATCAGCCCGGAGCGCGCGTTCGCTCTCACCAGCGTGATTTCCGCGGGCAGCAGCCGCGGCGTGACCGACGCCTTGACGACCCCGCCGGCCTTCTGCAGCACCAGGATCCCGAACGCGGCGGGCAGCAGTGTCACCGAGTTGGCGACGTTCGCGGACATGGCGTAGCAGAGCAGGCCGCGGGCCAGCATCGTGCCGGCGAGCACGAACCTGCGGCCCTGCTGGATCCGGTCGAGCGCGGGCCCGATGAACGGCGCGAGCACCGCGAACGGCGCCATCGTGATGATCAGGAAAAGCACGACACGTCCGCGGGCCTGATCCACGGACGTGCTGAAGAAGATCGTTCCGGCGAGCGCGATTGTGACGAACGCGTCGGCGGCACCGCTGACCGCGGTGGTCTCGATGAGCGTGGCGAGGCCGGTCCGGCCCGCGCCCTGCGCACCGGTGATCCGGTGCACGAAGCGCCCGGTGCCGCGGGTCGCCTTGCCGCTGGCCTGGGTGCCGGATCTGAATGCGCGGCCGGTCGCCTGGGCCGCGTGCTTAGCTCGCCGCAGCGCATCGGACATCCGCATAGACACAGTATTCTTGGTCTGCGGCACTGCGACGAGCCCCAAGGGGTAAGACCTCCGGGCCGGCCCCGCGGTACACCGCGACAGGAGCGAGGAATTGGCAGTCGTAAGCTCGATCAGAACCCGCGCGAAGGAACCGGACCAGACCTGCGCGGAAGCCGTGGACCTGGCCAGAGATGCGCTGGCCGGCGAGGCAGGCGTCGGCCCGGGCACGATCGGCGAGCATCTCGCCGTGGAAGCCACGGGCGACCGCGTCGTCACCCACCTGTTCGAGTGCACTGACCCCGCCTACGCGGGATGGCAGTGGGCCGTCACGGTGACCCGCGCGCCCAGGTCCAAGCTCGTGACCGTAGACGAGACCGTGCTGCTGCCCGGTCCCGACGCCCTGCTCGCGCCGCCGTGGGTGCCGTGGCAGGACCGGCTGCGTCCCGGCGACGTCGGCATCGGCGACCTGCTGCCGGCCAGCGCGGACGACGAGCGCCTCGTCCCGCTCGTGGTCCTCGAGGGCGATGACGCGGTCACCGACTGGTTCGCCCCGCGGACGGACGCGGAAAACGCTGAGGCCGGGCCGCAGGAGCCGTCCGAGCTGCCCGCGCCCGGGCGGAGCCGTGTGCTGTCCGGCTACGGCCGCGACGATACGGCGGAGCGGTGGTACGAAAGCGACCACGGGCCCAGGACGCCGCTCTCCCGGGCCGCGCCCGCGAACTGCGTGAGCTGCGGGTTCTTCGTCCCGCTCAGCGGCGGGCTCGGCCGCCTCTTCGGCGCCTGCGGTAACGCGTTCGCGCCGGACGACGGCCGGGTGGTCTCGGCCGACCACGGCTGCGGCGCCCACTCCGAGGCCGCAGGGACCGGCTCTGCCCAGCAGGCGGCCGCTCCGGTTATCGACGAGTTCGGCTACGACTTGGTGGACCTGCCCGGCGTCTCGGTCGAGGAGACCGACTTCGAGCCGCTGTCCCGGGACACGTACCCGGAGTCGACGCCGGAAGGCTGATCGCGATGCGCCGCGGCGCGCTGCCGCCCGCGCTTGAGCACCGGCACGTACCACAGCGCGAACAGCCCCATGGCCAGGCCCGTCACGCACGTCCACACCCACCACCACGACCCCGCGGGGAGCGCGTCGCGCGCGATAAGCACGGCCACCAGGGCCACCGCCCACGCCGCCGTGCCGACGCCGGTCACCAGGCGGTCGTTCGCCTCCCGTGGTGGCGGCGGCGGGCGCCGTTCCCCGCGACTGACGTGCTGGTGCTGCTTCACGCAACAAGGCTAGCGGGGCTTGGCCGTGGTCCCGCCGTCACGGCTGCCAACCAGTTCATCGCCGGAGCCTTATGCGGCGTGCCCGCACGTGATGTACTTGGTGGATGCCTCAGGCAGCTACACGCTCGGACGCTGGACTGGCGACCGCGCTGCGGATTTCGATCAGCAGGCTCGCACGGCGTCTCCGGGTGGAGCGCCTCGGCCTCGGCGGGACGGAAACCGTCCTCTCCGACATCCAGCTCGCCGCGCTGGCGGCGCTGGAACGTCACCAGGCGATGACCCCCGGCGAGCTCGCCGAATACGAGAAGGTCCAGCCGCCGTCCATGACCCGCGTGATCGCCGTGCTTGAGGAGCGCAACCTCGTGCAGCGCGAACCGCACCCGTCCGACCGCCGCCAGGTGATCCTCACCGTGACCGCGGAAGGCCGCTCGCTGGTGAACCGGGTGCGCCGTCGCCGCGAGGCCTGGCTGGCACAGCGCCTGCAGGAGCTGACCACGGAAGAGCGCGCGATCCTGCGCGCCGCTGCCCCGATCCTGGAAAAGCTGAGCCAGTCCTGAATACGCCCGTTGGCGGTGTGGCCCACACCGCCAATAGATTCGCACCTGTGGGCCACACCGCCAATCACCGCATGAGCTCCGGGCTGATACCAGCAAGAAAAGGCCCTCCGGGCAGGGGGTGGCGGTTCTCCTGTCGGCGCCAAACTCGCTAAGTGTGTTATTCCGGGGCATATTCACCCGGAATAACACACTTAGTCTTCTTTGGGTGATAACAGCAAGAAAATGCCGGAGTTGGCGGGGGAGGACGTTCCAGGGCGGGTGGAGATGGCGTCCGGGCGGACGAAGGCCGTGCGTTACACCGGCTGGCGCAGTTTCCAGGTGCCCACCGTTTCGTAGCGCGGTCCGGTGCCGACCTGGCTGCCGAGGATACTGCGGATGAGGTAGATCTCCTCGGCGGTCCACTCCGGGCCCTGATATCCCTCCAGGCGGGTGACGATGGCGCCCACGTCGGCGGGCGCCCGGCAGCGGGCCAGCGTCAGGTGCGGCTGGAACCGGCGCCCGGCGTCCGGCGGCACGGCGCCGGCGCGGCGGGCGGCGGCGCCGACCGAGGCCGCGAGCTCGGCCAGTCCGCGGTGGTCGCCCGTGACCCCGGTCCACAGCACGTTCGCCCTGGCGGGCTTGGGGAACGCGCCGGCGCCAGCCAGGCTGAGGGTGACCGCGTGGTGCCGCCACGCAGCTCGTTCCAGCCGGGGCAGCAGCCGGGTCAGGCTCAGGTCCGTGACCTCGCCGAGGAAGGCGAGAGTGATGTGCCACGCGGGGCGGTTCGTCCACCGCAGGTCGTCGCGCAGCGGGCGCAGCGGCGCGCACGCCGCGTCCAGGTCGTCCAGGACAGCGGGCGGTGGCGCCACGCCGACGAACAGCCTCATACCCTAACTCCATGAACAGAGTTCCCGGCTGGCTCTTGCCCACGGTGCTCGCGCTGCTGCTTGTCGCCGTGATCGTCGGCGCCGTCACGCACTAACATGAGGCGTTCGGCCACATAGTCGATGCACACGGTCAGCGCGGCCACGTCATCGGGATCGACCGCCGGGAACATGCCGATCCGCAGCTGGTTCCTGCCCAGCTTGCGATACGACTCGGTGTCCACGATGCCGCTGCGCCGCAGCACGCCGGCCACCGCGTCGGCGCTGATCTCGTCACTGAAGTCGATCGTGCCCACCACGGGGGAACGCATCGCCGGGTCGGCCACGAACGGTGTCGCGAAAGCTGAGGCCTCCGCCCAGTCATAAAGGATCCGGGCGGAGGAATTCGTGCGTGACTCTGACCACGCCAGGCCGCCCTGTTCGAGCAGCCAGTCGACCTGGGCGGCGAACAGCAGCAGCGTCGCGACCGACGGCGTGTTGTAGGTCTGGTCCTTGACGGAGTTCTCCACCGCGATCCGCAAGTTGAGAAAGTCGGGGATGTACCTGCCGCTCGTACCGATTTCGTCGATCCGCTCGAGCGCGGCGGGGGACAGCAGAGCGATCCACAGGCCGCCGTCGGCGCCGAACACCTTCTGCGGGCCGAAGTAGTAGGCGTCGAATTCCGCGGGGTCTACCGGCAGCGCCCCGGCGCCGCTGGTCGCGTCCGCGAGCACCAGCGACCCGTCGTCAGCGCCCAGCGCGCGGCGGACCGGCATCCACACTCCGGTGGAAGTCTCGTTGTGGGTCAGCGCGTAGGCGTCAACACCCGCTTCCGCGCGGGGCAGCGGGTGGGTGCCAGGCTCCGTGGCGATGACCGAAGGCTCCTTCAGCCAGGGTGCGCGCGCCGTGACAGTAGCGAACTTGGCCGAGAACTCACCGAACGACAGGTGCTGCGATCGTTCCCTGATCAGTCCGAACGTGGCGGCGTCCCAGAAGGCGTGGGTGCCTCCGTTGCCGAGAGCCACCACGTGCCCGTTCGGAAGACCGAAAAGCTCAGCCAGGCCGGAGCGGATCCGCCGCACGACCGACCGCACCGGCGGCTGACGGTGCGAGGTGCCAAGTTCGGAGGCGGCGGCCAGCGCGGCAGCCTGCGCTGGCCGCACCTTGGTAGGACCGCTGCCGAACCTGCCGTCCCGCGGTTTCAGTTCGCCGGGGATGATGATGCTGGTCACCAGCCCAGCGTAACGCTAGACCTGGCGGTCGAGCACTTCAGCGGCGCCGGGCACGTCGCGCACCGGGCGGGCGCTCGGGCCGACGTAGCGGGCGGACGGGCGGACGAGGCGGCCGGTCAGCTTCTGCTCCAGGATGTGCGCCGCCCAGCCCGCGGTGCGGGCGCAGGTGAACATCGACGGCGTGATCTCCGCGGGAATCTGGGCGAAGTCGAGCACGATCGCCGCCCAGAACTCGACGTTGATCTCGAGCACCCGGTCCGGCCTGCGCGCCCGGAGTTCGGTCAGCGCCGCGTTCTCCAGCGCGAGCGCCACCTCGTAGCGCGGCGCGCCGAGTTCCTTGGCGGTGCGCCGCAGCACCCGGGCGCGCGGGTCCTCGGCCCGGTAGACCCGGTGGCCGAAGCCCATCAGCCGGTCGCCGCGGTCAAGGACCGACTTCACGTAGGCCTCGGCGTCGCCGGTGCGCTCTACGTCCTCGATCATGTGCAGCACGCGGGCAGGCGCTCCCCCGTGCAGCGGGCCGGACAGCGCGCCAACCGCACCGGACATGGCGGCGGCGACGTCCGCGCCGGTGGAGGCGATCACCCGGGCGGTGAACGTGGAGGCGTTCATGCCGTGCTCGGCGGCCGAGGTCCAGTAGGTGTCCACCGCCTTCACGTGCCGCGGGTCGGGCTCGCCGCGCCAGCGGATCATGAACGCCTCGGCCGCGGTGCTGGCTTCGTCCACCCGGCTCTGCGGGATGGCGGGCAGGTCGGCGCCGCGGGCCGACTGGGCGACGAACGACAGCATCTGCACGCTGACCCGTGCAAGGGTGTCCCGCGCTTCTTCCGCGGTGACGTCGATCAGCGGGCGCAGCCCCCAGGCCGGGGCAAGCGCGGCGACCGCGCTCTGCACGTCGACGCGCACGTCGCCGGTGCGCGTGGCCAGCGGCAGCGGCCCGGACTGCGGGAGGCCCGGCCGGAAGGAGTTGTCGACGAGGAGGCCCCACACGTGGCCGTAGGACACGTGCCCGGCGAGTTCCTCGATGTCCACGCCCCGGTACCGGAGCGAACCGCCTTCCTTGTCGGGCTCGGCGATCTCTGTCTCGAAGGCCACGACGCCTTCGAGACCAGGCTTGAAGTCAGACATCAGCGTCTTCCCTCCCGGTAGGGGGTCTGGCACGCCAGGCCGGCACAATTGGTATGTACCTTTAAGGATTGTGGCTTCATTCAACTACCGCGGCTCTGGCCGCGGTAGTCCGGCCGCGTGTAAAGATCGTCACTTATGGACACGACGCTAACTCCGGAGATGCTTGACGCCTCTCCGATGAAGCAGTTCGCGCGCTGGTTCGATGACGCGGTTGCCGCCGGGCTGCCGGAGCCCAACGCGATGGTGCTGGCCACGATGGGGGACCGGCCGCACGCGCGGACCGTGCTGCTCAAGGCGCACGACGACGACGGCTTCACCTTCTACACCAACCGCACTTCCCGCAAGGGGAATGACCTGGCGGCCGATCCGCGCTGCTGCGCGGTGTTCCCCTGGTACGCGCTGGGCCGGCAGGTGACCGTGGAGGGCAGCGTCCGCCCGCTGACGACCGAGGAAAGCGAGCCGTACTTCCATTCGCGCGCGCACACGTCGCAGATCGGCGCGTGGGCGTCGCGGCAGTCGCGGGTGCTCGAGTCGCGGGAGGAGCTTGACTCGCGGGTCGCCGAGCTGTCCCGGCGGTGGCCGGAAGGCACCGAGGTGCCGATGCCCGACTTCTGGGGCGGGTACCTGATCGTGCCTGTCACGGTGGAGTTCTGGCAGTCCCGGCAGAACCGGCTGCACGACCGGCTGCGGTACCGGCGCTCGGGGGCTCAAGGAGACCCGGGCGCCGGCTGGGGTATCGAACGGCTCTCACCTTAGGTTTCCAAGGGTGGTCGCGTGAGCGCGTAGCATCACTGTCAGGAGGAAGTTCAGTGACTGCCCATGGGCTAATCGACACGACGGAGATGTACCTCCGCACCGTTTTCGAACTGGAGGAGGAGGGAATCGTCCCGCTGCGCGCGCGGATCGCGGAGCGGCTCTCCCAGTCAGGCCCGACGGTCAGCCAGACCGTGGCGCGGATGGAACGGGACGGCCTGCTGCACCTGGCGGGCGACCGGCAGCTCGCGCTCAGCGACACCGGCCGGATGCTGGCGACCCGGGTGATGCGCAAGCACAGGCTGGCCGAGTGCCTGCTGGTCAGCGTGATCCAGCTGCCCTGGGAAGAAGTGCACATCGAGGCCTGCCGCTGGGAGCACGTGATGTCGGAAAACGTGGAGCGGCGCATCTACGAGCTGCTCCACAGGCCCGACCGGTGCCCGCACGGGAACGTGATCCCTGGTCTCGACGAGCTCGTCGCCGACGACGCCGCGGCCGGCTGCCAGACGAAGCCCGACGAACCCATGACCGACGTGGTGCGCGGTAGTGCTGGGGATGTACGGGCCATTGTTACCAGGATTACTGAGCACGTTCAAAGTGATCTCGTTCTGATGCTTAAACTGAAGCGGGCCGGGATACAACCCGGACGCGAGGTGTTGCTCGGGGCGGTTGAAGGCGGAGTCCGGGTGTTCGGCGGGACGGCTGATGGGGCCGGTGGGGACGCGGACGACACGGACGCCGACAGCGCAGGCGCGGTGGTGCCTGCCGACTTGCCCGCCGACGTCGCCGCGCACGTTTTCGTGTCCAGGGAGTTAGGCAGCGACTAGTTCAGTGACCGGAGCGTGGCAATGACGCGCTGGGACGAGGGCGTCTTCGATTCGGACCTGTCGGCTGAGCTTGTCCTGCGCCAGGCCGAGATCGGCGTCATTGTCGCTGACCGGCAGGGCAACGTGCTGTTCGCCAACGAGCACGTCGCCGCGCTGCTGCGGCTCCCCTCCGACGCCTCGAAGATCGCGGGCCAGCCACTGCACGCCCTCGGGTTCATCCCCGACGGGGACCTGCCGAAGGCGGCAGACCTCTCCAGGCAAGTGCTGAGCGGGATGACCTGGGAAGGCACGTTCACCGGGTCCCGCGGCGACGGCACGCTGGTTTTCCTGCGGGTGCTCGCTGTCCCGCTGCGCCACCCGTCAGGCGACATCGGCGGCATGGTGATCATGGTCACCGAGGCCGGCCGCCGGGACGCGCAGCGGGAACAGGACCGGGTGCGGCTGCTCGAGCGGATCGGCGAGCGGCTGGCCGGGTCCCTGGAACTGGACACCACGCTGCGGCACGTCGCGCAGATCCTCGTCCCGCAGTTCGCCGACCACTGCTTCATCGACCTGATCAGCGGCGACAAGCTCGTCAGGCGGGTCATGACGCACGCAGGGGGCTGGGAGCCCGCGGCAGGCACCTGGGCGGGGGTCGGCGAGCCCATCTCCTACCCGGCCGGCCACTTCATGCAGCAGGCGATGGAGCGGCTCGAGACGGTCGTCGTCCCCGATCTGCGCGCCGAGTACTATCCGGCGCCGAGTGAGGAGTCCATGTCGGCGGCCGACCAGGCAGGGCTGACCTCGGTGCTCGCCTCGCCGCTGTGCGCGCGGGGGGAACTGCTTGGCGTGATGGCGCTGGCGCTGTCCAGGCTCACCGACCGCCGCGACCCGCACTACGACCTGTCCGACGGTGACCTGATCGGCGCGATCGCCAGCCGGGTCGCCGTGGCCATCGACAACGCCATGCTGTTCGAGGCGGAGCGGCAGACCGCGCTCGCCTTCCAGCAGAGCCTGCTGCCGCAGGAAGTGCCGGAACTCGACGGGCTCGAGGTCGCGTTCCGCTACGTGCCGGCGAAGCCGCTCGAGACCCAGGGACAGGGAATCCAGACGCAGGTCGGCGGCGACTGGTACGACATCATCCCGCTCGCGGCCGGCCGGGTCGGGCTCGTCATCGGAGACGTGGAGGGCCGTGGCCCGCGGGCCGCGGCCACCATGGGGCAGCTCCGCGCCGCGCTGCGCGCCTACGCCCAGGACGAGCAGGCGCCCGCGGAAATCATGCGCAAGCTGGACGAGTGGGTCCGGTCCACGGCGCCGGCCGGGGCCCGGCGGCGACCCGCCGACGGTCAGCTGCATCTACATGATCTATGACGCGTGGTCCCGTGAGCTGACCTTCGCGAACGCCGGGCACGCGGCGCCGCTGATGGCCTCGGGCGGGGCGGTCAAGCCGCTCGAGGTCCGGCACAAGGGGGTGCTGCTCGGCGTGCGCGGCCGGGGCATCAGGGGGCTGCCCACGTACAAGGAGCAGACGGTCAAGCTCCCGCCAGGCGCCGCGCTCGTGCTGTACACCGACGGGCTGACCGAGCGGCGGTCCAGGGAGGACGGCCCCGGGCACTACACCGAGGCCGAAGCGGTCGCCATGCTGCGGGACGCGATCCTCGCCACGGCGAGCAGCGGGGCGGCAGAAGGCGGGGCGGGCACGCTCGCGCTGGCCGCCGAGAACGCCGTGCCCGGTGACATCGACGACGACATGGCGATCCTGGTGCTCCGTTCCTCGCCTGAGGAGCTCGCTTCGGCCGAGCGGCCCTTCCCCGCCGAGCCGATCATGGTCTCCGAGGCGCGCCGGGTCGCGGCCAGCACGTTCGCCGCGTGGCACATGGACCCGGACCAGGCCGACCTGGCCTGCCTGCTCGTCTCCGAGGTCGTGACGAACGCGGTGCTGCACGCCGCTGTCACGCCGAGCCCGGCGGGCCGCAGGTTCGATCTTGACCTCGACCCGCCGTCGGCGCTGCCCGCGGCCGTGCCCGGTGTTCCCGGCGTGGCCGGTGTGGCCGCGGTGCCCGCCGCGGGCGGGCCGGCCCCGTGGCCGGGCGGCGTGACGGCGGTCACGGCACAGACCTGGGACAGCCCGGTCGCCCACCTGGCCCCGCCGCAGCATCCCCGCGAGTTCGTGCTCCGCCTCAGGCGCGGCGCCGAAGCCGTCTGGGTCGAGGTCTTCGACCCGGACCTGCGGCTGCCGAGGCTGCGCACCGCGCGAGCCACCGACGAGGGCGGCCGGGGTCTTTACCTGGTCGAGCAGCTTGCCACCCGGTGGGGGTCACGACCGACCCCCGAAGGCAAGGCCGTCTGGTTCGAGCTGCCGCTCAACGGCCGTTAAGGCCCTGCGCGCTCTCCTGGGTCAGGGATCAGGGCACGCTGGAGTGCGCGGTGTGGGTGGCCCCGTAAGCGAGGGAGAGCAGCACGACGACGACGATGACGACCCCGATCCAGGTTTTTCCGTTGACTGGCATGCTCAGGCGCTTACGGCCGCGCGTCCACAGCCACGCGGCGCCCAAGCCGATGAGCACCAGCAGGATGACTCCGGTCACTGGCTGCCCTCCCCACTCGTCCCCGGTCGGCGTTAACGAACGGCGGTCCGTCCTATCTGAGAGTACGACAAACCGGGCCGGTTCGTCGCGGTGTGACGCGGTGATACCTGCCTGGGCTTCGGCGGGACGGAGCAGGTAGCCGGCGCCGCGCCTAGTGTGGATCAGCCGGGGACCGAGCGCGTCGAGCTTGCGGCGCAGGTAGCTGACGTAGGTCTCCACGACCTGGGACTGGGCGCCCTTGTTCCAGCCCCAGACGTCTTTAAGGAGCTGCGCCCTGGTGAGCACCTGCCCCTGGTTACGCATCAGGTAAGCCAGCAGGCGGAACTCGGTAGGAGACAGGTCTACCTGCCTGTCTCCACGGAAGACGGTCCAGCGCGCCTCGTCGAGCACGAGGTCACCGGCCCGCAGTTCGGGCTGGCCGGCGCGCCGGTAACTGGGATAGTGAAGGTCTGCCATGGTCCCTTGCGTTCGGTGAGCGGGCAGTGCCCGCGGGCGGCGCGAGGCCGCCCGCGGGCTGGGTTTCCTGGAGCCGGCAGGTGTCAGAAGTGGGTGGGACTTGCCGACGCGGCCGGCGCCGCGGTGACCGTCGAGGTCGACGTCACGGTCGGCGCCGGGTTAGCGGTGGCCGGTGCCGCGAAGAGCACCAGCTTCGCGATGAGGGCGCCGTGACTGCGGACGCCGACGACGAACACCAGGTCACCCCGGGCCACGCCCGCGGTCGCCATCATGGTCGGCTGCTTGGTCGCGGTCATGATCGGCGTGGCGGTCGCCGTGGGTGTCGCCGTCGCGGTGGCCGTCGAGGTCGAGGTCGAGGTCGTGGTCGGCGTCGCCGTCACGACGGGCGTCGTCGTCGCGGTAGTGGTGGCCGGCTGCGTCACCGTGGCGGTCGCCGCGGTGATCGTGATCGTGATGACCTGGTTACCCGTGTCGACCGTGATGGTGGTCGGCTTCGACACCGGGGCGGCCATCTGGGTGACCGCGCTGGTGCTGCCCGCCATGGTGACCGCGGCCGGGGCCATGTTGTTGGTCTTCATGGCCGCGGTAGCCGCCGCGACGTTCCCGGTCATCGCCGCCATGCCCGTGGCACTCGCGCCCACGTTCCTGACCTTGGTCGCGCCGTTCAGCCACCACAAGTGCAGCTGGCGGTCAGCGGACTTGACCAGCAGGAACTTCTTCGTTGCCAGGACCACGACGCCGCGCTGCGCGGCGAACTCGGTGCGATGCGACCAGAACTGATTGAACGTGCGCATCGGCGCCATCTCGGCCAGCGTGGTCATCGACTTCTGCTGAGACTGGCCCGCAGGTGCTGAGCGCCGAGCTCAGCGCCTGCTGCTGTGCCACGGCAATTGTCTCTGCCGCGCTCATCGGCTCACAGATGCGCGCGCGAACGCGGCGCATCCACTCCGGCATGGCCGACGAGATGATTCGCATGGCGGCCGAACAGTTTCTACCCTCGGTGGCCGCAGGTGCACTGCTCACGGTCGTCATCCCGCGCTTTGCTCCCGCTGAGGTGTGGATGCTGCCTGGACTCTGGCAGGTGACCTTCAGCCTGGGCGTCTTCTCTTCATGCAGATTCCTGCCGCGGCCCATGCTCGCCGCGGGCACGTGGTATCTCGCCACCGGGCTCGGCTGCATCGCTCTTGCCGGCAATCGTGCGCTTTCGCCCTGGACCATGGCCGTTGCGTACGGGATCGGCCAGCTCTTCGTGGCGAGCGTTCTCTTCTTCAACGCGGCGGAGGTCGAAAATGCATCGGAGGCCGAAGATGAAAGC
Source organism: uncultured Acidobacteriaceae bacterium (assembly GCA_963834565.1). Classification (GTDB taxonomy): domain Bacteria; phylum Acidobacteriota; class Terriglobia; order Terriglobales; family Acidobacteriaceae; genus Telmatobacter. The sequence goes on from CAWICF010000004.1 coordinate 15,054, forward strand.
TAAGCCGCGCGGCGGTGAGGGCCGCTTCGCATACGAGGGCCTCGACCGCGTCATCCACGAGCGCGCGCGGCTCAGCGTGCTCACCTCGCTCGTCACCAACCCCAAAGGCGTCAGCTTCGGCGATCTGAAACAACTGTGCTCGCTCACTGACGGCAATCTTAGCCGGCATCTGCAAGTGCTTGAGAGGGCAAAGATCGTAGAGATCGTGAAGGGCACCGACCACAATCGCCCGCTGACTGTCTGCCGCATCACGCCGGTGGGCCGCAAGCGCTATCTCGAATATCTCGAAACTCTGGAACAGGTCGTGCGCGACGCCGCCAAAGTCACCAGGGAAGAAACCGCGGCTCATTTAATTCGCAGCTTGTCGCCGTCACGGGCGTAAAAAATTTGCCGAAATACTTTGCACCGCAAAGCAAACTGCATCTAAGGAATCTGGATGATGAAGAATCGCAACCAGGATCGGCTTCATGTAGCCATCATCATGGATGGCAACGGCCGTTGGGCCGCGCGGCGCGGGCTGCCCCGCGTCGCCGGTCATCGCGCCGGAGTTGCCGCCGCAAAACGCGCGGTAGAGCGTGCGCCCGACATCGGCATCGGCTGCCTCACGCTTTACGCTTTTTCAGCGGACAACTGGCGCCGTCCGCCTGCCGAAGTGGAAAGAATTTTCTGGCTGTTGCGCGCGTTCCTGCGGCTTGAGACGGCGCATATGCGCCAACAGGGCGTGCGGCTTGAAGTAATCGGCCGTCGCGACCGTCTGCCGCAATCCGCATTGCGCGCCATCGAGAAGGCCGAGCGCACAACCGCAGGCGGAACGCGCCTCCATCTGAGCGTCGCCATCGACTACTCCTCGCGCGAAGCCATTACGCGTGCGGCCGCGTCTGCCGTTTCTGCCCTTGGGCCGGAGCTGGCCTGCTGCAGCGAGCGGCTCGGACTGCGGCTCCGGCAGGATTTGATCGCTGCGAGCGGCGACGTGGATCTGCTCATCCGCACCGGCGGCGAGAAGCGCCTCTCCGACTTTCTGTTGTGGGAGTGCGCCTACGCTGAACTGCTCTTCACCGACCGCATGTGGCCGGACTTCGACGAAGCAGATCTGGATGCCGCGGTCAACGAGTTCAACCGTCGTGAACGCCGGTTCGGCGGCGTGCCACAAGCCGGCTCGGCCGACAGCCTAGCTGCAACGGCCTAAAAAATTTGTGTTTTAACTTTGCATTGCAAAGTGACATCGTACCGGGGAAATCAAATGTGCGAATACCCAGACTCTCATTGCGCAGCAGACGATCCTTCCACTTCATCGCGAGGTCAAAGATGACCAGCACATCTCTTGCATCTCCGCGGGGATCTCGACCGCTTCACGTCAAGTTCATCCTTCCGGCACTCACTGAGGCAACCGATCCCTATTGGCGGCCAATTAAGTACTCGCTTTTCCCTCCGCTGGGCCTGGCGACACTGGCCGCATATCTCGCACCTGATGATTGCGCCGTCATTCAGGACGAGCACGTAGAACCGCTGGCGCTCGACGACGCGCCGGACCTCGTTGTCATACAGGTCTACATTACGAACGCATATCGCGCCTACCGTATTGCCGATCGCTACCGCAGTCGTGGCGCATTCGTCTGCCTTGGCGGATTGCATGTGACTTCGCTTCCTGACGAAGCACTTCCGCATGCCGACGCAATCTTTCTCGGCCCCGGCGAGCAGATTTTTCCAAAGTTCCTCGAAGGCTTTCGCAGTGGAAATCCGCAACGCATCTATCGCTCCGCCGAGGGCCGCACGCTTGAGCGCGTCCCGCCGATTCGCCGCGACTTGATCCGCAGGCGCAACTACCTCGTCCCGAACTCGATCGTGGTCACGCGCGGCTGCCCGCAGCACTGCGATTTCTGCTACAAGGATGCGTTCTTCCAGGGCGGGCGCGGCTTTTACACGCAGCAGGTCGATGATGCACTCGATGAGATCGATCGGTTGCCTGGCCGGCATCTCTATTTTCTCGATGATCACTTACTCGGCGACCGCCGCTTTGCCGAATCTCTCTTCGCCGGCATGCGTGGCATGGGCCGCGTGTTCCAGGGGGCAGCGACGGTCGACTCGATCCTGCGCGGCGATTTAATCGAACGGGCAACGGAGGCCGGAATGCGCAGCGTCTTCGTGGGGTTCGAGACCCTTGCCGCGGAGAATCTCAGGCGCAGCAACAAGCGCCAGAATCTCGGCCGCGACTACAAAGCCGTAGCCGACCGGCTCCATTCGCTCGGCATCATGATCAACGGCAGCTTCGTCTTCGGCATGGATGACGATGATGAAGACGTCTTCAGGCGTACGGTTGATTGGGCCGTGGACAACGGCATTACGACGGCAACTTTCCACATTCAAACGCCGTATCCCGGGACACGCCTCTATGCTTCAATGGAGCGCGAGGGCCGCATGTTGACGCGCGATTGGAATCTCTACGACACGCGGCACGTCGTCTACCTGCCTGCAAAGCTGAAACCCGAAAAACTCAGGGTCGGCTACGACTGGGCCTATCGTGAGTTCTACCGCTGGGGCGCGATCGCACGCGCCTCACTGCACCACGGCACGCTCAAGCACCAGACCAAGCATTTTTTCTACGCGTCGGGTTGGAAAAAATTCGAGCGGCTCTGGGATTTCGTCATCCGTGCGCGCCAGTTGAGCTGGGCAACGCCGCTGCTCGAAGCGGTGCTCTCGCGTGTCGCTGGAGAAGCGGAGAAATACGAACCGCCCATGAAACGTGAATTGTTCACGATCTTTAATGGACCCGTCGCGCCGGCAGCTTGCAGTAAGCCATTTGCTCAGGATTCGTTACGATCAGTAGGCTCATGAGCCAAAACTCCCACCTGCGTCGCATTCGCATCTGCCTGGGCACTTTTGTCGTTGGCCTGGTGCTGAGCGGACTCACCGCGTTTCCGCTCGCAACGGAGTTGCGCTGGCTCGTCGCCGCACTTCACGCGGGCTGGATTGAGCCGCTCGCGCAATCAACCGGGCTGCTTGCATGGATCGAGAGAGTAAATGACGCGCTTGCCGCGACCGATGCGCGCTATCCGTTTCTTGCTTACGGCACGGACTGGCTTGCCTTCGCGCATCTTGTGATCGCCGCTGCGTTCATCGGGCCATTTATCGATCCGGTGCGCAACAAGTGGGTCATCACTTTCGGCCTGATCGCGTGCGCCGGTGTCGTTCCGCTGGCGCTGATTGCCGGCGCGGTGCGCGGGATTCCGTTGGCGTGGCGGCTCATCGATTGCAGCTTCGGCGTTGTGGGCAGTGTACCGCTGCTGATTTGCCGGCGGCTGATATTTCCTCTCGAGCAAGAGACGGGCCAGAACGAATTTGCGAACGCTACTCCGAAGTTTCGGCTTTCTCGGCGCGAGCGACAATCAGCACAGGAATACCATCAATGATCGGATAGGCCCGACCACACGCTGCGCAAATCAGGTGCGAGCCTTCGAGACGCAGACTGCCGTAGCAGGCCGGGCAGGCGAGCTGGCTCACCACGGAAGCGTCGAATTTGAATTCAGCCCCAGGTTTGGGCGGCATAGGCCTGACGAGATTTCCTGGCCGACGGGAAAGGTGATGCGGCTACTGGATGGTCGCGTCGGCTCCGTGGTCGGGGCGGCTCTTGGGACGGCCGGCGAAGGCCTGCTCGATGCGCTCGTTGGCGCCGGAGAGCGAGAACTGGTGGGCAACCCGAATGCCGTTGTAGATTGCGACGTCGTTCGAAGAACCGTGACCGATGATGCAGACGCCGCGGACGCCGAGCAGGGGCGCACCGCCGTATTCGGTATAGTCGAGGGCGCGGCGGAAGTCGTTGAAGGCGCGACGCGAGAGAAGCGCACTCACCTGCGCGGTGACGGTGCGCGTGAGCGACTCTCGCAGTACATCCCGGACAAAGCGGCCGAGGCCTTCGCTCGTCTTGAGCGCCACGTTGCCGACAAAGCCGTCGCAGACGATCACGTCGGCGTTGCCATTGAAAATGTCGCGGCCTTCGACGTTGCCGATGAAGTTGATGGGCAGCGCCTTGAGCAGCGGGAAGGCCTCGCGCGTGAGCTCGTTGCCCTTGGTCTCTTCTTCGCCGATCGACAGCAGACCGACGCGCGGCTTGGCGATCTTGAGCACACTGCGCGCGTACATTTCGCCCATCACTGCGAACTGTTCGAGATTCTGCGCTTTGCAGTCCACGTTGGCGCCGACGTCAAGCAGAACGCAGGGGTTGCGTTTCGACGTGGGCATGGGCGTGGCTAAAGCCGGACGATCGACGCCGGGGAGTGCGCCCAGAACCATCTTGGCAGTGGCCATGGCCGCGCCGGTGTTGCCGGCAGAAACAAAGCCCGCGCATTTGCCCTCGCGCACCAGCTTGAGACCCACGCGCATGGAGCTGTCGCGCTTGGTGCGGACGGCGTGCGCGGCCTTTTCATCCATCCCAATTCGCTCAGAGGCGTGGTGGATGACGATCGGCAGGTCCTCGTTTTCGAGGTGCTCGTCGAGCAGGTCGCGCAGCTCCGGCTCCGGGCCGATCAAATGCACCCTGACCGGCAGTTCACGGCAGGCAAGGATGGCTCCGCGAATCTCCGGCTCGGGAGCCTTGTCGGAACCAACGGCGTCAAGCGCGATGTCGGTCAGCATGGGAGCGGTGGAAAGCTACTTCGCTTCTTTCACTTCGATAACGGCGCGACCCTTGTACGTGCCGCACTTGGGGCAGGCGCGATGGGGAAGCTTCTTCTCGTGGCAATTGGGGCACTCGGAGAGGCCCGTAGCGGTCAAAAAGTCGTGAGCACGGCGGTTGGCACTGCGGCGCGTGGAATGGCGCCTTTTCGGATTCGGCATGATGTCTTTTCCTTCTCAGCTATCAGCTTTCAACCGTCAGCTTTCAGCTTCTGCGTCGGGAGAACGGTCAAGCGCGACTTCCCGGAAATGAAGCCGAAAGCTAAGAGCTAAAGGCTGTATTTTCAGGACTTGTTCCGGCCGCGTAACCCGGCTAGCGCCTCCCAGCGCGGATCGGTTTTACCCTCGTCGCAAGAGCAGGGCTGAAGGTTGCGATTGGCTCCGCAGCGCGGGCAAAGTCCTTTGCAATCAGGCTTGCACAGAGTCCTGACTGGCAGGGACAAAAGCACCTGCTCGCGCAGCACATCTTCAAGCAACAGACTGTCCTTTTGATAATAACCGATTTCGGTCTCGGGCGCTGTAATGGAGCGTTCCGGCGCGCCGGAGTCGGCGCCAATAGGGCGGAAGATGAGATCGAACTCCGCGGAGAGCGGAATCTCGACCGGCTCAAGGCAACGGGCGCACGGGACCTCAAATCGGCCCGAATAGCTGCCCTTCAGGCGGATGTCGGGGACGATCTCCTTGGGTCCGCGGTGCTCGTGGATGACTTCAGCCCGGCCCGCAGCGGCCAGGTTGCCTTTCTGCTCGGCTTCTTCGCCGAAGTTGATCGTGCCGGGAGCGATTGCCAAATCGAATTCGACTGGCTCGCGTTCCAGCTCACTTACGAGGAATTCCATGGATAAAAGCGTAATGCAGGGAGCGGGAGCAAGGGAATAGCGGAGGGGGAACGGGTGGGCGGGGAACGGTGGACGGGGGACGCTGGCGAGCGCGGGTGTTGACCTATAGGTGGATGATTTGGAGGCATGGCAGAGGAGAAAAAAGTGGCGATTTGCGAAAACGCAAAAAACTAGACCTGCAGGTGGACGTTCTGGAGAATTGCTCCACCTGCAGGTCGTCGGAAATGCGAAAAGTGACGAAATTCTCATGATGGACGCGGATTTTGAGGGATTTTTCGCGAGAAGAATCGTGCGGATGGCGGCCTGAACGGAAATGCAGGGGTCGTTCCCGAGGCGGGACATAATTGATGGATAGTCAAAAACGAGCCTAGAACCATATCAGGTTTGAAAAAAAGGGCGCGATAAGCCGACTTCAAGGTACGAATCCGGGTCGGTGAGCCTATGGCGATTTACCGCTCGTTGAAAGAACTTTCCAACCGCAAGCAGGGTCGACCGCCTCAGGCTGCGTGAGGAATTGTGAGGACTATGGTGTAAGCACAACCCTGCCGAATGGGCGTTCTTCAATCAAATGCCGCATGGCCTCTGGTGCCTCTTCCAATGGATAGACTCTTTCGAGCACCGGCTTCCCTCTTTGGGAGGTAAACAGCGGAGTTATTCTGTTCCACGCCTCCGCAATGACGTCCGTCGGCTGAGCGAAGAGTGAAAAACCGCTCATCCGGGCACGCTTCCATATCAGGTCGGTGAGGTTGATCGTCGCGGTGCGGCCAGCCGAGTATCCCAACGCAATTAGCACCCCATTGAGAGCAAGTACGGAGAGTGCCTGGCCAGTCAACGAACCGCCGACACTTTCGATGACGATGTCTACGCCCTGCCCTCCCGTGATCCTTTTGACGCCATCAGCAAGGGATTCACTGGAGAGATCGATGACGTTCTCGTACCCCAAAGTCTTCGCCTGTTCAGCCTTCACCGTGCTCGTCGTCGTCGAAATAGCAAACTTCGCGCCCTGTGCCCTGGCCAGTTGCGTCACCGCGTTGCCGACCGACCCGCCGATTCCAGGAGCGAGGACCGTCTTTCCAGCCTCAAAGCCTGCCTGCATGAGCGTGGTCTGTGCAGTGAGATAAGCAACTGGCGCGCCACCTGCGGTAGCATCGTCCAGGGTTTCGGGAATCAGGCAGAGATCTTCAGCCCGTGCCGCGATCCATTCGCCATAGGTGCCATTTTCGAAAGCGCCGTAGGGACCGAAGAACATCACCCGCGCTCCAACAGCAAACCCCGAGTCGCCCGGCTCCTCCACTATCCCCGCCCCCTCGTTGCCGAGAATTAAGGGAGCTTTGGCGAACGGGAATCCGCCGGAGAGAATCGTGTGATCCAAAGGGGTCACGCCTGCGGCGGTTATACGAACCAGAACTCTGCCATCCGCTCGAATTGGCTTGGCCACTTGAACCAACTTCAGATCGCCGTAGCCGGTGAAGGCCTCGGCGCGCATTGCTCGCATAACAAATTGCTCCTGGGAACTGCGGTCATTCAAACAAGAAGTCCGTACATAGACTCAGCGCTTACCTCTGTTTCGATGAGCTTCCAGAGTCGAAGGTGTGAGAATTTCCGGGAAAAGCTCAATGTCTCATGGGGTGCGAATTACAGACTACCGCGTGCGTCGAGAAAAATCCGTTCGAATGTCAACTGACGACAGTCAGTATGGAGTGACCGGCACCGATGCGCTGATCGTGGGTTAGGCTGTGAGTTCAGAAGGACGCACAGTTCAGAGCCACAAGCGGAAGGGAGCCGGTCATGAAGGAAAAGTTACGATTTTTGGGTCTGGATGTCCATGCGGAGACGATCGCCGTAGCAGTTGCTGAGACGGATGGCGAGGTACGGAGCCTGGGTACGATTCCGAACCGTGCCGAGTCGATCCGCAAGATGATCAAGAAGCTTGGTCCAGCAGAGAAGTTGAGAGCCTGTTATGAAGCAGGTCCGACGGGCTATGTCGTGTACTGGCAGCTGGCGGAGTTGGGCATTCAGTGCGAGGTTGTGGCCCCCACGCTGGTGCCGGTCAAGGCGGGTGATCGGGTAAAGACGGATCGACGGGACGCTGAGAAGTTGGCACGTTGCTATCGCTCCGGAGATCTGACGGCGGTATGGGTTCCGGATGAAGGTTCGGAGGCTCTGCGGGATCTGGTACGTGCTCGCGAAGCAGCCAAGCAGGATCAGATGCGAGCGCGGCATCGGTTGAGTAAGTTTCTGCTGCGCTCAGGCCAGCGTCCACCCACCGGCGTGAGACCATGGACGCGCCCTTATCTGATCTGGGTTGCGCAGCTGCGCTTCACACAGATCGCTCAGGAGGCCACGCGGCAGGATTATCTGCACGAGGTCGAGCACATGCGGGAACGGGTGGCGCGTCTGGAGCAAGCCATCATGGAGGCCGTGAAGCTGGCCTCGCCCGCGTTACAACAAGTCATCAACGATCTACAGGCGCTGCGCGGTATCGCAGATATCTCGGCTGTGACCATCGCGGCCGAGCTGGGCCAAGTATCCCGCTTCGGCAGTGCTCGGCAGCTGATGGGGTATTGCGGCGCGGTGCCCAGCGAAGACTCCAGTGGCAAGCGAATCAGACGCGGAGGCATCACTAAAACCGGCAACGCGCACTTGCGACGAATCGTTGGCGAAGCAGCATGGAGCTATCGCCGACCACCAGGTATCTGGTATGGATTGCGCAGACGACAAGAGAGCATTTCGGAAGAGGTCAAGGAGATTGCATGGAAGGCTCAACACCGCCTGCACAAGCGCTATATGAAGCTGGGTGCGGCCGGCAAGCCCCAGGGAAAGATCATTACTGCAGTTGCTCGTGAATTGCTGGGATTCATCTGGGCTATTGGAACCAGAGCAGAGACGACCGTCAGCCAGCGAGCTGCAGCCTGACAGGAACAAAAGCAAAAACTTTCCAAATAAGGAAAAAGCAAAAACGTTCCTTGATGAAACGCGCCATCCAACTCGAGCACAGAGCCAGCAGCAGCCGGAGCAAGCACGAAGGAGAATCCTCGCTTGGCCTATGCGACAGGCTCGACCGGACTCGCGATAACAGTCAGAGGCAGCTCCCGACGGATCATGATTATGCGGTTCCGACCCGCGAATATCAGACTGATCAATCGTCGCTCAAACCTGCCCAGGCTGCTGCTCGCTCTGTCCTCGGGGAAAAGCAAAAACAACGACAACGACAAAAACAACCCCATCGACTCCGCAGGGTTGACAGGGTCACTCCATATCAGGCCAACGCACTCACCGAGGGCGGCTTGCGCGCGCTTCGCCGGATTACTCCCCGTAAACGCCGAAGGCTCCGGAAATGGGGTCGTGACTGGCCGGTGAGCAATCCTGGCAGAGAGACGGGGGGCAGTGATCAGTGGTCAGTGATCAGTGACTTCCTGCTCGGTTGGGTTTGATGCAACGCACCCAAGCGAAGCTTGGATGGGGCACCCCCATATCAGTGAGTTGGAATTATTTTGTGGCGAGGGAGTTGGATTGGCCGAGGGCGGCGTGGGCATGCGCGATCTGCGGGAGACTTGCGTCCGCCGAGGGCCAGGCTTTCAGGAAGGCCTGGTACTCAGTTTGCGCGAGAGCGGCGTTCCCGGCGAGTTCGTCGGCGTGCGCGATGCCGTAAAGCTCGAATCCTGAATTGGGCCGCTCTTCGAGAGCCTTCTGGTAGGCGGCTTTGGCGCCGGCGTAGTCCTTGGCGCGAAGGAGGGCTTCTGCTTCAGTCTCGGCAACGGGGCGAATATAAAACGGCGGTTCGTGGTAGCCGAGTTTCTTTTCAGCCAGAATCGCCTGGTCGTACAGCTTCTTCGCCTGCGCGGTGTCGCCCTTGAGGAGTTCGACGCCGGCGCGCAGCTCGACAGATGCGACGCTGAACGTCTTAACGAGCGGACCCGCGTTGGCGTCGGGATTGATGGGGTCGGTGACAGTGGTCGCTTGCGGCGCGCACCCCTTCCCTGCCGCGGCAGACTTTTTGTCGGCATCGGCCTTGGCTTTTTCTGCGTCGGCCTTTGCCGCATCTTCTGCTTGCTGGTCTGCACCCTGGCGCCACAGGCCTGCGTCCATTTGCGCGGAGGCAGCCTGCGCCGCGGCCAGATCGCCGCGATCGAGGGCCTGCATGCCGAGCGCGAAGCTGCGCAGTTCCGATTGGAGGAAGCGCAGGTTGGTGGCTCTATCGCCGGCGGCAAGCTGCGCCTGATCGAGCATGGCGAGCACGGAAGGCCAGTCGCCGACGCGCAACGCAACCGGCAGGCGGCGGCCGACGCGTGAGATCTGATCGCGGGCGCTCCAGATATAGAGCGACTCAGAGAGCTGGCCGCGCGCGCCAGCCAGGTGGTCAGAAAGAGCGTTGGCGGATTCGAGGCGGCCCTGCTCCATCAAGTTGGCGATGCCGTACATCAGGTTGTGAACGTAGTTCCAGTCGTCGTCGACGCTCACGTGCTGCTCGCGCATATAGCGCTCGTCGGCCTCGGTGGAGGCGGTAAACCACCGGTCGGCGCTGGCGTAGTCGCCAACCCGATAGTAGATGTGGCCGGGCATGTGCACCATGTGGCCGCTGGTCGGTGCGAGGCTGGGAAGGAGCGCGGCCGAGGGAATGGCGCGCTCTGGATGGTTGCTCGGCTCCATCGCGTGAATCCAGTAGTGGTTCGCAGCGGAATCGTTGGGCGCGTCTTTCAACACGCCTTCGAGAATGGCGATCTTTTCTTTTTCGCCCGGTTTAGGTTCGCCCTTGTCATCGAAGCCTCCATCCCAATCGCTTCCCAGCGCCTCGGCGAGAAAGATGCGCGCTTCGATATCGTGCGGCTCCTTCTGGACGAGCTTGCGATAGAGTTCGATGGAGTGTTTGCTCTTGTCGCCGGAATCCTCGTGCAATTCAGCAATCGCGGCCTCAATGTAGAGGCGATCGGTCTTGCTTGCCTTGCCCTCCAGTTTCACGGCTTGATCGAGCGCCTGCTTGCCGTATTGCTTGCCCGGCGTGCCGCGGAAGTTCTCGGCCTGCGCCAGCCCCCAGTAGCACATGGCGCAGTCGGGATCTTTGCGGATGGCTTCTTCGAATGCCCTGGCCGATTCGTAGTCCCAGAAATCGTGCAACAGGCTAAGCCCCTGATCGAACCACTGCTGCGCTTCGGCGTTGGCTTTGATGGTGATATGCGAGTTGCCGATGCCGGTCATCTTGACGGGGACGGGAAGCTGATCGGGCGATGGAACGGGCTTCATGTCGTCCATGGGAGGCATGGCAGGCCCGGACTGCGCGCACCACTGCGTGGGGCAGGCCAAGAAGAGTCCCGAGGCGAGCAAAAGGGGAGCCGCGAATCGCATGAGATTGAATATATCCGGTTGAGCTGACAAGTTGCCTCAGAATTCCGCATTCCGAGGCCGCTTACTTAGACGGCGCCGCCGCGACAGCGGGAGCCGGTGCCTGCGCGGGAACCCTGGCAGCGATTGGACGCGAGAGGCATTCGGCATATGGAGTGCACTGCGCAAAGCGGGTCCGAGCGGCGAGCGCCGGCATGAGAAAGGCAATCGTAGATTTGGGAACCTGGAAGACGGCGACCTGCGCCACATGATTGCTGTCTTTGTAGGTGATGCGGACAAAGTGATTTCGCCTGCGCGCAGCGACGATGCCGACGGCGATCGCGGGAGCGACCCCGAGGTGAACTGCAACTTCGTTGGTATGTTCGAAGGATTCGATTGCATCGTACGGGATTTCAAGTGCGCCATCAGGCCCCGTGAAGCGCAGCACCGCACCCGAGCTGAGATCGAGAGCGCCCGCGGCTCCCGCTTTAGGCGATGCAATCGTGCCTCCCGCATAGATAACGCCCTCATCGCCGGCGGCAAAGGCCGGCACTGCGAGTGAGACTAGCATCATCAGCGATACAAGATTCCGCATACACCCTCCTTGTTACAAGCCGATGTTCAATGAGCAGCCTAGCCGGCGATCGAAGAGGGGAAATGTCCGAATGGGACAGTTTCTGGAGTGTCACAAGACAGCGGCGGCGAGCAAAGGCAGTCCGTTCGGGAGGGGTAGTACCATTGAATCTTCACATTTTGTTTGGGTCCGGAATGTCCGTCCGGCTTTGGCATGCGGTGCGGTAAGGGAATGCCTAGGTGATTCGCGCCATTGTAGATTTTGCGCTCAGGAGCCGGTGGCTGATCATCGGCGGCGCTGTCATGCTGACAGCGTGGGGCGTCATTTCGTTTCGCGCGCTGCCCATCGAGGCCTATCCCGACGTCGCCAACAATTACGTGCAGATCATCACGCAGTGGCCCGGGCGCTCGGCTGAGGAGATCGAGCGGCAGGTGACTGTGCCCGTCGAGATTCAGATGGCCGGGATCCCGAAGCTCACGCATCTGCGCTCGACGACCCTCGCGGGTCTTTCGAGCGTGATGCTGATCTTCGACGATGGAACCACAAGCGACGTGAATCGTGAGCACGTGCTCGAGCGGTTGAGCCAGGTGAGCCTGCCGGCAAATCTTGTTCCGCAGATGGGCACGGACTGGAGCCCCGTGGGCCAGATTTACTGGTACACCGTGGAGAGCACAAATCCCTCCTATGACGTGATGGAGCGCAAGGCGCTGGAAGATTGGTCGCTTGAGAAGGCATTCAAAAGCGTGCCGGGCGTGGTGGATGTGTCGAGCTTCGGCGGACCGACAAAGGAGTACCAGGTTGCTCTCGACCCCGACAAGCTGGTTGCGTATGGGCTGAGCATTGGCCAGATCGAACAGCAGCTTGCAGCGAACAACACCAACGGCGGCGGAAGCTTTATTGAAGAGGGCGCACAGCAGGTGAACGTGCAGACGCTCGGCTTGTATAAGAGCGTGCGCGACATTGAAGAGACGGTTGTGAAGACGCAGAACGGCGCGCCAGTAAGGATCAAAGACATTGCCACTGTTTCACAGGGCGCGAAGATCCGGCTGGGACAGATCGGCAAGTCGAGGCGCCTGGCCAACGGAGCGGTGGTAGACAATCCCGACACAGTGGAAGGCATCGTGCTGCTGCAAAAGGGCGACGATTCCGATCCGGTGTTGCAAGGCATTCACGAAGAAGTGGACAAGCTGAACCACGGCATTCTGCCGAAGGGCGTATCCGTGGTTCCGTTCCTCGACCGTTCTGACCTGGTGAAGTACACAGTGAAGACGGTGGAGCGGAACCTGACCGAGGGGATGATTCTGGTGGCAATCATCCTGTTTCTCTTCCTGGGCAATGTGCGCGGCGCGATTATTGTGTCACTCACAATTCCGTTTGGACTGATGTTTGCGGCGATTTGCCTCGACCTGAGCCACATTCCGGCAAACCTGCTTTCGCTGGGGGCGTTGGACTTCGGCATGCTGGTGGATGGATCGGTAGTGATGATCGAGAACATCATTCGCCACCTGGCAGACACCGAGAACCGGCAGAAGCCGCAGCAGAAAATTCAACTGGCGGCGCACGAGGTGCAGCGTCCGGTGTTCTTCGCGCGCGCCATCATCATCACGTCGTATCTGCCGATCTTCACGCTGCAGGCGGTGGAAGGGCGGCTGTTCAAGCCGATGGCGTGGACGGTGTCGTTCGCGCTCTTCGGGGCGCTGGTGTTTTCGATAGTTGTGGCGCCGGTGATGGCGAGCCTGGTTTTTGGCAAAGGAGCCAAAGACTGGCGGAACCCGCTGATGCACTGGTTAACAGAGCACTATCGCGGAGCAGTGCGATCGTCGATCGAGCACCGCTATCGGACCGTGGGAATTGCCGTCGGGCTATTCGCGGTGGCGATCTATCTCACTGTGGGCGGGCCGATCGGATCGGAGTTCTTGCCGCATCTGGATGAAGGCTCGATATGGGTAAGAGGAACGCTGGCGCCGAGCGAAGGACCGGCGGCTTCGATCGACTTTACCAACAAGGCGCGCATCGTGATGGCGTCGTTCCCCGAAGTGACACAGGTGGTGAGCCAGACGGGACGGCCCGATGACGGAACTGACACGACCGGATTCTTCGACACGGAGTATTTTGTCGACCTGAAGCCGAAGGAGCAATGGCGGCCGGTCTTTCACCAGGACAAGGAAAACCTGATTGCCGCGATGGACGCCCAACTTTCGCAGTTTCCGGGAGTCATCTGGAATTACTCGCAGCCGATCTCAGACAACATGGAGGAGGCGGTGAGCGGCGTGAAAGGCGAGCTGGCCGTGAAGCTGTACGGCGACGATCTGCGTACACTGGAGCGGACGGCCGTTCTGATCCAGGCGCAAATGGCCACGATTCCGGGGATTGCTGACCTGGGTATCTTTCGCGTCATTGGCCAGCCAAACCTGAACCTGCAGGTGAATCGCGAGGCCGCAGCGCGGTTCGGCATCAACGTAAACGATATTCAGGATGCGATTCAGACCGCGGTGGGCTCGAATGCGGTGACCCAGGTGCAACAGGGCGAGGCTCGATTTGACATCACGCTCCGGTATGAGCGGCAATTTCGCGACACGCAAGAGGCGATTGAAAACATCAGGCTGCTGGCGCCGACCGGCGAGCGGGTGAGCCTGGAGCAACTGACCACGATATCGACCGACGACGGCGCGGAGGAGATCTATCGCGAGGGTGGCCAGCGTTATATTGCGATCAAGTACTCGGTGCGCGGACGCGACCTGGGATCGACGGTGGAAGAGGCGATCGCGAGAGTGCAGCGCAATGTGCGCCTGCCGGCGGGCTATCACCTCGAGTGGGCGGGCGAGTACGCGAGCCAGCAGCGCGCCAACAAACGCATGGCGATCATTGTTCCCATCACGCTGACGGTGATCTTTGTGATTCTGTACACCATGTTCCGCTCGTTCAAGTGGGCGCTGCTGATTATCGTCAGCGTGGGAATGGCGTCAATTGGAGGACCGCTGGCGCTTTTCCTTACAGGCACAAACTTTTCCGTGTCTTCTGCGGTCGGGTTTCTGGCGCTGTTCGGCGTATCGGTGCAAGTGGGTGTGATCATGCTGGAGTACATCAACCAACTTCGTGCCCGCGGCAACACGATTGTCGATGCTGCGGTGGAGGGCGCGGTGCTGCGTCTTCGCCCCATCATGATGACGATGCTGGTAGCGACGCTGGGATTGCTGCCCGCAGCGGTATCGCACGCCATCGGCTCTGACTCGCAGCGGCCATTCGCCATCGTGATTGTCGGAGGGTTGCTGGCGAACCTCATGATCAGCGTATTTCTGTTGCCGACCCTCTACGTGTGGGCCGCGCGCCCAGACGATGTTCTGCCGCCGCCGGAGAGCGGGATCGAAGCCTAGCAGTTGCCCGTGGAAAATCGCTCCGAAGTCAGGCGGCTCGAAGAGTGGTCAGACCACCTATTGACAAGCCCACTTGCGCTCAAGTACAAAGCGACCCATGCGCCCACAGAGACTCTTCGCGCCCTTCGTGCTCCCGGCAATGCTCGTTACCCTGGGGATTTCTTCGAACAATTTTGCCAGCGTGATCGGCACCAACGTGATCGCCAGGCCGGTGACGCGCGAGCGGATCGCCGCGCTGCCAAAGAAAGATCGCAAGGCGTGGCTCGACTATCTGGATCGCTCCGAGAAGCAAAAGCAAATCGACAAGCAGACGCTGGCTGATGAACAAAAAGCGGCGGGGAATACCAGTCCGAAACACGCGACGGGTGGGCGGGGAATGTTTGCGCTGCGCGCGGAGCATCCTGCGGAGTGGTGGACAGGCGACGAAGCGCTGAAGGCGGCGAAAAATATTCTGAGCTATCAACTGGCGGATGGCGGCTGGAGCAAGAACATAGACATGGTGAGCAAGCCGCGAGCGCCCGGGGACTTCTACGACGCGGACAACGAGAACCGCTTCCCCGACACTGCGGATTTTGATAAACCTGTCGATCCGAACTGGCATTATCTTGCGACGCTCGACAACGACTCGACATGGATGCAGATTCGCTTTCTGGCGCGAGTGACGACGGCGCTGCTCGCGGCGCATCGCGAAACCGATGCGGAGCCGTTTCGCGAATCGGTGGAGCGGGGCATTGTGTACCTGCTGAACTCGCAGTATCCCAATGGAGGATGGCCTCAGGTATGGCCGCTCGAAGGCGGGTATCACGACGCAATCACCATCAATGACGACGCCATGTTGCATGCCATCGAGATTCTGCACGACACAGCGACGGGAGCGCCCGACTATATGTTTGTTTCGGCGGGGCTGAAGAACCGCGCGGGACCGGCCGCGGAGCGAGGCATCGACTGCCTGTTGAAGTTGCAGATTACCGAGAATGGCGCGAAGACCGCGTGGGCGCAACAATACGACGCGCTGACGCTGGAGCCGACTTCGGCGCGCAACTACGAGATGGCTTCGCTGACCAGCGACGAGAGTTTTCCGATTGTCGAGTTTTTCATGAGCCTACGCGATCCAACTCCTGCAGAAGTTGCCGCGGTGCATGCGGCGGCTGCGTGGATCAAAAAGGTGGAGATCATGGGCTACCGGTTCGGCAGCGGGAATTTTATGGCGGACCGGAGCAGCCCCGGCGGGCGCAAGCTGGTGGCAGTCGAGGGAGCGGGGCCGATCTGGTCGCGCTATTACCAGATCGGAACCGACAAGCCGATCTTCGGCGATCGCGACAAAACAATTCACGACGACGTGAATGACCTGAGCCTGGAGCGCAGGAACGGGTACTCATGGTTCAACACGGAAGGTATTGCGGTGTTGAACGAGTACAAGGCGTGGGAACAGACGCACCCGGCAGCGAAGTGAGAACGGCGAACAGGGTTTCTGAGAGATAACTCATCAAAGGAACTGGCGCTCTCCGAATGGCCTTGCTGACGGCTAGGGAGTTCAAGACCCGGGGCATTCTGTCGATAAGACAGATGACATCACTCGGAAAGGATGCGCCATGTCCTGGGCAAGAAACGTCCCACTGTCTCGTAAGTTCACGTATGCATTTGGAGTTGTGTGTGCTCTCTGCCTGCTGCTGGGGATCTACACAATTCTCGCCTTCCACTCGATTGCGTTGAAGAGTCAGGACGTGAGCGAAGATGCGTTTCCCTCGGTGACCCATCTTTCTGACGCCCGAGCGGAGATGAACGTGATGCGCAGGGAAGATCTGGATTTGATGTTGTGTCAGGATTCGGCGTGCGTCACAAATAATATGCAGAAGAGACAGCAGGCAATCGCGAATCACGAAGACAGCCTGCAGAAGTACGAGCCGCTGATCAGCTATCCGAGCGAACGCGAACTTTACCAGAAGATGCAGGCGACGTTTGCGCAATACAAACTGATCAGCGACCACGGCGCTGCGTTGGTTGCGGCAGGCAAACAGCGAGACGCAATGGACGCTTTAGGCGGCCAGGCAACGATCGACGCGTACTCGGCAGCCTTGGCGGCAATCAATGCCGACGTGGAGCTGAATACGAAGGCTGGAATGGAAAGTTCGCGCGAGGCGACCAGCGCCAGCTACCGTGCCACGTGGATTGAAGCAGTGGTGTCGCTCTTAATCTTGGCTCTTTGTGCCTTGATTGGAATCGTTCTTACGCGAGTGACCGCTCCGCGAATCGGAAGGTGCAACGCAGCACTCGAACAAATTGCGGCGAAAGACCTGACAGCCCATGTCGTGATCACGGGGACTGACGAGATTGGACGGATGGGTGAGGCGATGAACGCCAGCGTGGCCACGATTCGAGGAGTCGTGCAGGCTGTGGCGCAGGGAGCCGAGACGCTTTCAGCTGCGACGACGGAGATCAGCACGCGGGCGGCGCAGAGCGCGGGCAATGCGAAGACCGAGGCAAGCAAGACCAACCAGATTGCGGCTGCGGCGCAGGAGATGACGGCGACGATCGGCGAGATCAGCCACAACTCTGAGAGCGCGGCGCGAGCCAGCCGCGAGTCGGCGGAGACGGCGCAGCGGGGTGGTGAGGTGATGCAGGCCGCCGCGGTCACGATGGAAAAGATTGCTAACTCAACGAGCGTGGTGTCGGAGAAGATGGCATCACTGGCGCACCGCTCAGAGGAGATCGGCAAAGTCGTCAGCGTGATCCAGGAGATCAGCGAACAGACGAACCTGCTGGCGCTGAATGCGGCGATCGAGGCGGCACGGGCGGGCGAGCACGGCCGCGGATTCGCTGTGGTAGCAGGCGAAGTGCGGCGGCTGGCCGAGCGCACCAAGGGCGCGACGGAAGAGATCGCGGGAACGATTCGCAGCATTCAGGACGAAACGCGGGAGACGCTGCAGGTGATGGAAGAGAGCCGGTCGGCAGTCGAAAGCGGCATGGCGGAGACGGCGAATGCGCGCAACAGCCTGGAAGCAACGATCGAGGCGTCGAAGCAGGTGGAGCAGCAGATCAACCTGATTGCAACGGCAGCGACCGAGCAGGCATCGGCCTCGGGCGAAATTGCCGAAAGCGCGGGACAGATTTCGCAGCTTGCCGGCGAGAACGTGTCTGGCGCCGAAGAAGCCGTGGAGGCACTGAAGAATCTGGCGGCGCTGGCCAACGATCTGGACGGCATCATCCGGCAGTTCAAGCTGGAGGGTGACAGCCAACCCGGCAGCAGAATGGCGAGCAGATCCTACGGGGTCCAGACAGCGCTCCGCTCGGCCCATTCCTGATGCGGGCAGGGACGGGCGGGACTTTCGGGCCGGGCAGGCCCCATATCTGCAGCCCCGGCGCGAGACTCCGGTCCGAACCGGGGCTACCTGCCCAGCCTTCTCCGGAACCGCGCCACCCCAGACCAGTCAGGCGATTTCAAGGCGGCCAAAATATCTGGAATTTTTCATCAATCCCACACCCGCAGCCAATACAGTTATTCTTGAGTTGCGACCAGCACGCAATCCAGCGTGCCGCGCGTTTCAGTATCACCTGGACGCACCGGCAGCATCCAATTTCAGGAGAGACTCGTCATGAGCGCGGCCAAGTATGACCTCATCGTCATCGGTTCGGGACCCGCTGGGCAGCGAGCTGCAGTTGCTGCGGCCAAGATGGGCAAGCTGGTGGCCGTGGTTGAAGCCCGATCCGTGGTCGGCGGCGTGTGCATCAATACGGGCACCATCCCCTCGAAGACCATGCGCGAGGCGGTCCTGCATCTCTCCGGCTACAACTACCGCTCGATTTACGGCGTAAATTACCGCGTGAAAGAAAAGATCTCGATGGCCGACCTTGCGTTCCGGGTGCAGGCCGTGATCAAGACCGAAGTGGATGTGACCGAGGCGCAGCTCTCGCGCAACGGCATCGATGTGGTGCACGGCATCGCCAGGTTCGTCGACCCGACTCATGTGCGCGTGGAGGGTCCGCAAACGGACACAACGCTCGAGGCGGACCAGATCATCATCGCGGTGGGGACCAAGCCCGCTTGCTCGGAAAAGGTGCCGGTGAATGGCAAGACCATCATCAATAGCGATCAGATTCTCGGACTGGAAACGCTGCCAAAGTCGCTAATCGTGGTCGGAGGCGGCGTGATCGGCGTCGAGTACTGCTGCATGTTCGCGGTGTTGGGCGTGCGCGTGACGCTGATTGAGAAGCGCGCCCGTCTGCTCGAGTTCGCCGACCAGGAGATTATCGAGGCCCTGAGCTACCACCTTCGCGACAGCCGCGTGACCATGCGCCTGGGCGAGGAAGTGGAGAGCGTGGAAGAACTGGCGGTGCAGCCGAGCAGCAAGGACACGCTGCTGGGCACGGCGCCGCTGGGCAATGTGGTGGCAAACCTGCAGAGCAAGAAAAAGGTATCGGGCGACGCGCTGCTTTACGCCGTGGGCCGGCAGGGGAATGTGGACGACCTGAACCTGGCGGCAGCGGGACTGGAAGCGGACAATCGCGGCCGCATCGCCGTGGACGAGCACTACCAGACCAAGGTCCCGCACATCTACGCCGTGGGCGACGTTGTGGGTTTCCCTTCGCTGGCCTCGGTGTCAATGGAGCAGGGGCGAATTGCCGCGGCCCGTGCCTTCAACGATCATGCGGCCACGTCGAATCCAAGCTTTTATCCCTACGGCATCTATACGATTCCCGAGATCAGCTTTATCGGGAAGACCGAAGAGCAGCTGACAGGCGAAGACGTTCCGTATGAGGTTGGTATGGCCTACTACCGGGAGGTGGCGCGCGGGCAGATTCGCGGCGACACAACGGGAAGGCTGAAGCTGATCTTCCATCGCGACACGCGAAAGGTTCTGGGCGTGCACATCATCGGCGAGGGCGCCAGTGAGCTGGTGCACATCGGCCAGGCGGTGATGACGCTGGACGGCACGATGGATTATTTCATCGAGACTGTGTTCAACTACCCGACGCTCGCCGAGTGCTACAAAGTGGCGGCGTTCAACGGGCTGGGAAGACTGATGCGCTACCAGTCGGAGTGAGAAAGACAGCTCCTGGCTGTCAGCTATCAGTTCTCAGCTAGTGTGAGCCGCGGTGCAGAGCATTTGGTCGCGGAAAGATTCGGGCTGACAGCTGAAAGCTGACGGCTGTTGGCTGCTTTCGAGGCAGACGCAGATCACCCAAGGAGGACGTTATGACTACCGCGATTGGCGTCGTGATGACCGAACACATTGTGACCGGCAGGCTCGAGGATCAGAAAATCGCCGGCAAGCTGCTCAGCTACCCAATGGATCCCGACGCGCAAGCGGAGCTTCGGTCATTGCCTGCGAGCGAGGTGGTGGAGACAATCGCCGGGCTGATCGATGAACTGACGAGGGCCTCGACCGGCAAGGAACCAGCGGAGGCGATCGGCGTAGCGGTTCCCGGGATTGTGCGGTCAGGCGTGGTTGAGGAGTCGCCGAATCTGCCGCAGATCAAAGGCATGCTGCTGGCGGCCGACCTGGCCAAGGTGCTGGAGGATCGCGGCATCACCGCGCCTGTGTATGCGGGCAACGATGCCGATGCGATTGCCGCCGGTGTGGCCGCGACGCGAGGCCGCGGCGACAAGTTGACGCGTGTATGGACGATTGGCAACGGCATCGGATATGGCCGCTGGCCGTATGTGGAAGGCGTTTGGGAGGGCGGGCATATCACCGTAACGCTCGACCCGAAGGAAAAGTATTGCGGCTGCGGCGGGGCTGGGCACCTTGAAGGCATCATGGGCTACCGCGCCATGCGCATGCGCTTTCTCGACCTGGAACCGGAAGAGATCTTTGAGAATGCGAAGAAGGGCGACGCACGCTGCCGCGAGTTCGTGGATTTATGGCATCGCGCGCTGGCTGCGGCCACCGCCTCGTTCATCCACCTGGCCGGGCCGGGGCGCTTCTACTTTACCGGCAAGAACGTGGGCTTTGTCGATTTGCCGCTGCTGCGCAGTCACATAGAAACCATGGTCCGCATGAGCCCGCTGCAGAGCTTTTCGCTTGAGATCCTGCCATCGGACGACGAGACAGCGCTGGTGGGCGCGGGAGTGGGTGCGCTGAGGGCGCTGGCGCAGGGAAAGTGCTAGAGACAGGGATCAATAGGGCAAGAAAATCGATTAGGCCCAGTTCTCGATTTTGAGATCTGGGACACGCCCGAATTCTCGCGTGTTGTTGGTGACGAGAATCAGACTCAGACAGCGAGCATGGGCGGCGATCAACAAATCGTTTGCGCCGATGAGAGCGCCCCGCGTTTTTAGCAAGGCCCGAATTTGCGCATAATCGAGTGACGCTTCGCTCGGGTAATCGAGCGCCTGAACGTGCTGAAGAAAGATCGCGAGATTGCGCTGATCTTTGTCGCGCCTTGGCGAAACAGCAACACCGTATTCGAGCTCGGAACGGGTAATTGCCGAGATGCACACATCGCTGACCGCGACGGACTGAAGTTTATGCAGCACGCCAGAGTTGGACTGATTCATGACGTAGGAAGAAATATCCGTGTCCAACATGTAACGAGGCATCAGAATCTGCGCTCTTGAATTGGCAGTTTCTCAACATTCTTCATGAACTTCGGCGAGGCCGCGATGTCCGGATTCAAAAGGGCAGACCAATCCTTCGGACGCGGAGAAAGAATGACTTCATCGCCTTCTTTGCGGATGAAAACTTCGCGCGTAGAGAATTGGAATTCCTTCGGAAGGCGAACTG
The DNA here is from genome assembly GCA_963834565.1 of uncultured Acidobacteriaceae bacterium. GTDB lineage: Bacteria > Acidobacteriota > Terriglobia > Terriglobales > Acidobacteriaceae > Telmatobacter. The sequence goes on from CAWICF010000004.1 coordinate 36,550, forward strand.
CCTGACTCCGATTGTTCATAAAAATCTTTGCTGTTTTGGGCATTCTTGCCTCCGCTTCTCGTGGCATATACATAAGTATATGCCAAGTCCGAGATCGCCGCACATCGCTAGCGCATCCGCAGATAGGTGCTGGAGAGGCGGTCGTGCCATGTGAGCCGGTCCTCATCGAAGAGGGACCAGGCTAATCCAAGGCCGAGTGGCGCAACGGATAAGAGAAGTGCGAGCAGCCGGGCGCAACGCTGCTGGCGCTCGGGGACGTAACCATCGAGTGTGCAAAGGCCGATGCCCGCATACCACATGCCTGGCGTGGTTTTGGTGAGCGAAGCGAACAGCATCTGATACCCGGCGCAAGCGAGCGCGACCGCAAGGAGTGCGCAAACCTCCGCCGCGCGCGGGCTGTGCAGGAAGCGCGCGGCCGGTGCGGCAAGCCTCACCAGGCCGGCGAAGGCGGCGAGCGTCAGTGATCCGTCAATGACGATGGCGAGCAGGCGGCGATTGACCGGCGCCAGATCGACAACCGGCGCACGCGGAGACACCAGCAGTTCGGCTTCCGCGGAGACTTCTCCCTCAGTCTCCCACTCGAGTACTGCCGCTGGCCGCTCGGGGCGCATCCATACCGGCGCGGTGGGCTCATTTTCCACGGGGACGATGGGCTCCGTCGAAACTGCACCGGGATCCACCTCAAAGATGCTCAACTGCGGGGCAGAGTCTATCTCCGCCAGCGGACCCTCGACGCGGCGCGGCCGCAGACGGCGAGCGGCAACCATTTCGCGGGGAAACTGAATGAGATTCGCGGGAATGGGCTGCGGCTGCGCCGGAAAATCCGGTTGGCCGAAGCGATCTGCGTTCGCGTCAGGATGCGTCGGCTCGAGCGGTTGCAGGCGCATTTCGGCAAACGGATCGATTTCGGTTGTGGCAGCGGGTGCTGTGAGCTCAGCTGCCGACATTTCTCCGCCGGGCGATGTGGTTTCCGGTCGAGTCCGCACCGGCCGAGTGCGTTGGCGATTAGGTTTCCGCACGGTCGGGCTCTGCAACTCGAGGACCGGTTCTGCCGATGTGGCAGCCTCAAGACCGGCCAGGACCATTTGCGCGGCAGCATGCGCGTCGTCTGCCGCCATTTGGGCAGCCTCCGCGGCGCGGATGGCGGCGTGAGCCTCGTCGGCCAGCATCTGGTTATAACTTGGAGCATTGGCGTAGCGCGCTGCCACGCGCGCCGCAGCGCGGGCTGCGCGGCCATTGGGAATTGAATGAACCTCGGCCCGCGTCTGCAGTTCGTGCGCCCCGGCATTCTTGCGATTCTTGTGGTCGGCAACGCGGCGGCTGACTTCTTCTTTCCATGAGGGGAATAAATTTGCGTTAGGCAATGTGCTCAAAGTTCCACTCGTCCTTTCAGCTCGGCGGGGCCGTTCTGTGGCACGCTTCTGAAGTGCGCTGCGCAAGCACATTGGCGCCGGCGCGCGGGCTTGATTCGGTCAAAGGCAACTTGATCGCGGAGAGAAGTGGGTAGGTCCAGGGGATGAAGACCCGTGGGCGTCAATTCGACCCGGATTCCTGGGTTACCAGAGCACTCTGAAGTGCGTCCCATTCCATGCGGCCAGCTTTGCTATGCTGAGCCTTACAGACTCCTGGACTTGGAATGCGTCCTCGTTATCTACTGTTTATCACGCTGCTTGCCGCCATTCACGTTCGGCTGAACGCGCAGGCGTTAACTAGTTTGGTCCCCACGCCGCACAGTGAGACACAGAGCAACGCCGCCAGAGCGACTGACGCACAACGGAGCGCGCCGCCCGACGCGCTGCCTGATGATCCGGGTCAGGAATTGATGCCGGTTGCGACACCCGAACCGGCGCCCGTCAGCGGAACTCCCGTGGATTGGGAAGCGAAACGGCAGGAGTTGGTCGGCGATGTGGCGACGTTGACTGGCGATGTGGTGTTTCACTACCGCGACTACGTGATCCGGGCCGACAATGTGACCTACAACCGGAAGACCACGGAAATGCACGGCGAAGGGCATTTGCAGGTCAGCGGCGGTCCCAACGACGTACTGATCAAGGCAACCAGCGGCGACATGCGCTTCGACCTGCACACAGCGCGCTTCTACAACGTGAGCGGCTCGCAGGGCGTGCGCTCGATGGGACACACGATCGTGTACTCAACAACGAACCCGCTGCTGTTTCAGGGCCGCGTGCTGCTGCAGCTGGGTGAAGGGCGGTACCGCATCGTCGATGGCTCGATCACCAACTGCCGGCTGCCGCATCCCGACTGGCGGATCATTGCGCATTCAATCAATCTTGACGACAAGAATGCGTCCACTTCGAACGCATTCTTCGAATTCCTCGGCATCCCCATCTTTTATCTGCCGTATCTGCATCACCCGGCGAATGAAACGGGCCGAGTGAGCGGGTTGCTGATCCCGGCCGCAGAGAATTCTTCCACCAAGGGTTTCGTCATTGGCGAGCAGGCCTACTGGGCAATCAACCGCAGCACGGACTTGCTCGTGGGCCTGGATTACTTCAGCAAGCGCGGATGGGCGCCAAATGGGGATTTCCGCTACAAGGGCCCGGGCCTGGACCACCTGCTCGCACGATGGAATGGTCTGATCGACCGGGGAATTGAAGAGGAGATCGGCAACACCTTGGCCAGCCCGAGCAGCGCCACCAAAACGGATGCGGTCGGCATTCCCAACGCAAAACTGGCCGGTCCTGTGGGCTATGAGCTTATCAACCAGGGCGGCATCGATGTAACCGTGCTGGGGCGAAAGGATCTTACCGACCGGACTCGTGTTGCCGGCGCAATGGAGTATCTGTCCAGCTACGTGTACCGGCTTGTTTTCGATGACAACTACTCGCAGGCCATCAGCTCAGAGGTTTCCAGCGACGTGGCCGTGACGCACGTGCACAACTCGCTGGTTCCCTCGCTTTCGCTCGACCGATTTCAGTCGTTTGCCAGCACAAACAACGGGGACGAGGTGAAGATTCTCCGCACGCCGGCGCTGCGTTACGACGTGTTGGACAGGCCGCTCGGTGACACTTTGCTTTACTGGGGCTTCGGCTCGTCGATCTCATTCCTCAATCGCTCTGAGCCGCTGTTCCACTCGCGGAATGTGGGTCGCGTGGATCTCTATCCGCACATCTCCATGCCCATCAACATCGGAGGATGGAGCATCGTTCCCGAAGCGGCGGTACGTGACACGGCGTACACCATCAACCAGATTCCGAATCTCTCGCCGATTCATGAGATCCCAACGATCAGCCACGATCCGCTGAACCGCAAAGATCTTGAGGCATCGATCGACATTCGGCCGCCTGCGCTGGAGCGCGATTTTGAGCTACCCCTCTTTCATCGCGAACTGCGCCACGTGATCGAGCCCGAACTGAACTATCGCTACATTGGGGGAATCGGCGCGCAGGCGCAAAACGTGTTGCTGTTCGACACGACAGATATCGTGACCGACGTCAACGAAGCGGGATTCAATCTGACGCAGAGGTTTTATCTGCGGCCCACCAGAGTGAAACCCTGTAAGACGCCCGCCAGGGAAGACGAAGAAGACGCACAAGACGACGAAGAGATGCAGGGATTGCAAGTGACGCAGAGCGCACAAATCGAGCAGCCTGCGAACGGCTGCCCCGCGCCTACGCGGGAATGGGCGTCATGGGAGATCGCGCAGGAGTTCTTCATCGATCCCAACTTTGGTGGCGCGCTCATTCCCGGGCGGCGCAACGTCTTTGAATCGACGCTGGACCTGATGGCCCCGACTTTTCTGACGGCTTCAAGAAATCTTGCTCCGATCGTCTCGCGCATGCGGTTTGAGGCCATTGATAATCTGCGCGTGCAGTGGGACATGGATTACGACACGGTTCGCGGCCAACTGGCTGCGAACAATTTATTCGCCGGCTACAGTTTCGGAAAGACCACGCTGGGCCTCGGACACGCTTTACTGAATGCCGTGGATGAGCGGCGCAGCAGCGGTCCCCAGTCCGAGATCAAGAGCCAGCAGTTGCAGCCCTTCATCGAGTTTGGTAAGCAGGCCGGCAATGGATTCAACTTTGCGGCCAACGGCGGTTACGACTTTGTCGGGCACCAGTTGCAATATGGGGGCGTTCAGGCTGTCTACAACTGGAATTGCTGCGGGTTGACGCTCGGCTACCGGCGCTTCGAGTTCGGCACTCTGGGCACAACCAGCCGCGATGAGTCTCAATGGCTCTACAGCTTCACGCTGGCAAACTTCGGTGCCGTCGGCGACATCCGGCGGAGCAATTCTGTGTTCCGCGACACCACGCTACCGCCTGCGTACTAAAGGCACGGACTTAGGGACGTCGAGACATAGGGACGTAGAACGAAGGTCATAGAGCGCGTTTGGCGTTCTGACGGACAGTGCGTCCATCATACACAGCGAAAACCACCGGACAACGTCGCCACGGACGCGAAAAGCCCCGGTGGGATATCCTTTCCTCAGAGGGAAACACATTGCCGCACGTTCGCATGATGGCTGGGCTCCTGGCTCTCGGCCTGGCCGTGGGTTGTAAGGCCCAAAACACTGCGCCATCGACATTAAACCCCACAACCAATCACCGGATTGAAATTCTGGTCCGGAACCAGTTCAATCTCCCGGCAGACTACGGCGTCACTATTGGCCCCCGGAAGCCGAGCCAGTTTGCGGGTTATGACACTCTGCCGATTACCTTCTCGCACAATGCGAAAGCGCAGGAGGTCGATTTCCTGATTTCGGCCGACGGCGCCAAACTGATGCAGATGAATACCTTCGATCTGACGAAGGACCCAGCCGATGCCGTGCCGATTGCAGGACGTCCGATTCGAGGCAACCCCAGCGCAAAAGTGACCGTGGTGAACTTCGACGATCTTGAGTGCCCGTATTGCGCGCGCATGCACCAGGAGCTTTTTCCGGATACGTTCCTGCGCTATAAGGACCTGGTGCGGTACGCCTACAAGGACGATCCGCTGACAGAATTGCACCCGTGGGCGATGCATGCGGCCGTAGACGCAAACTGTCTTGGGGCGCAGAACAGCGAAGTCTACTGGAGATATGTGGACTATCTCCACTCGCACGGGGACGAAGTCTCTGGCGAGGACCACGATCTGCCCAAGAGCTTGGCAGCGCTCGATCGAATCGCGCGCCAGGAGGCGACGCTGGGCAAGCTTGATGAGACGGCCTTGAATGCCTGCATCGCAAAACAAGACGAGACGCAGATTAAAGCATCATTGAAACTTGCTGAAGGGCTGGACCTTGACGGAACGCCCGCAGTGTTTGTGAACGGCGAGCGGGTAAACGGTGGCGCGGTTCCTGAGGATGATTTGTGGACGGTGATCGACCGCGCCTTACGCGCTGCGGGCGAGCAGCCGCCGCCTCCACCGGCTCCTCCAGCACCCGAGCCGGGAGACAAGGCTCCTTCGGCGCCTGTAAGCCCCAGCGGAGCTGCCGGCGGGGCAAAATGACCCCCTCGGGGACTATTCGGGGGCTGGGCAAGAGATTTATCCTTGAAGGCCGGGGAATTGTGTAACCCCGCAGGAGAGTTCAGTTTGTACGCCTTATTGAATCACGGTTCACGCTTCCGTTTTGCCGCCCTCATTTTGTGTGGCGGCGCCCTGTTGTCTGGTTTCTCGGGCTGCCATCATTCGCCGTCGGGCGACGTTGTGGCCACAGTCAACGGCAAGGAGATTCAGAGAGCGGAATTGGAAAGGAACTATCAGGCGAGCCTGCAGGGCGGCGCTACCGCGCCGTCACCCCAGGAAGCCGACATCCAGCGCCTGAATGTGCTGCAGAAGATGATTCAGGAAGAGATTCTGCAGCAGCAGGCTACCAAGCTGAACCTGGTGGCGAGCGATGAGGACGTAAACGCCAAGCTGACGGAGATCAAGACTCCGTACACCGAGGATCAGTTCAACAATCTGCTCAAGCAGCGCAGCCTGACGCTCGACGAGTTCAAGCGCGAGATTCGCCGCGGGCTCACCGTAAACAAGCTGATGAACAAGGAGATCGAGTCAAAGATCAATGTGACCGATGCGCAGATTGCTGATTTCTACGCAGCGCACAAGGCCGATTTCAATGTCATCGAGCCGCAGTATCACATCGCGCAGATCGTGGTGGGCACACAGCCGGCGCAGCAAACCAACAACCTGCAGAACAGCAAGGCAAACGGCGACGCCGACGCGAAGAAAAAGATCCAGACCCTCTATAACCAGCTTGAAAGCGGCGCGGATTTTGCGACGCTTGCCGCCAACTACTCCGAGGATCCGAACACGGCATCCATGGGCGGGGACATGGGTTTCGTGCCAGAGTCGCGGATCAAGCCCGACACCGAAGTCTACGATGCAATCAGCAAGCTGAAGCCGGATCAATTCACCGAGATTTTGCCGGTGCCCGACTCGGGGCCCGGGCACAAGGTCGCCGGCTACGCAATCTACAAGTTGATCTCGCGCGAGCCGGCGGGGCAGCGAGTGCTCAGCGATCCCAATGTGCGGCAGACCATCCATCAAACGCTGCATGACGCACAGAAGCAGCTGCTGCAGGACGCCTATCTCGAAACGCTGCAGGACGAAGCCAGAGTAAGGAACTTCCTGGCCGAGCAGATACTGAAGCAGGGCGGACAGTAAAGAAAAAGCAGCGCGGCTAGCGGAGTTCGCGCATCTAGCAGACTTGGCCCAGCCTGGACGACAAGTATCCGCAAAAATTCTTCAGAACTCACGCTCGGCGACAATCCGACAGAAACTCCAAATTGCATGCGATATCAAGCCGTCCATTGAGGATCAACCAAGTCCGACACGATGTACGAGGGCTCGGAATCGTGGATCATTGCGGATGGGGTCGAAATAGGGGTGAGTCTTAACGAACTGCAGTATGTTCGACTTCTCCTGAACTGCCTGCCCGAGCGCAGCAAAGGCCTGTTCGTCATCACCGAGACCCAGGTAGGCGTTTACGAACGCTCCTGACGGAACATAGCCGGCACTTCTGCGCTGCTTCAAATCTCCAAGAAGCTTCTCAGCGTTAGAGCGGCGGCCTGCCAGCGAGTAGGCGCGAATCAATACGCCTTCAACCGCCGGACTTCCCTTGGAGAGCGCGAGGGCTTTTTCCAGTACAACGACTGCTTCGCCTGGTTGACGGTTGGCGTTGAGCGCAAATCCGAGCGTCAACAAGGTCCGTGCGTCATCCGGCTGCACTGCGAGCGCGCTTCGCGCTTCACGAATGGCTTCGTCATAATGGTGGGCCTGAAACAAAATCCATGAGACACTTCCGCCCGTCACCGCGGTGGGATCCAGTTCCCGGCCCCGCCGGATCCAGGTGACAGCCTCGTCGGTGCGCCCCTCACACGATAGCCAGAGGGCGTACCCGGCGTACGCACCCGCATCATTGGGGGCCAGTTCGAGAGCGCGCTTGTACTCAGCCTCGGCTCCCGCCCAATCCCACTCTTCCTGCAGGACGTTCGCGAGCAGGCTGTGGGCCTCAGAAAGTTCCGGATCCAGCGCGAGGGCCCTTTGCGCGGCGGCGATAACTCGGGGACGTGTTTCAGCCGGAGAAGTGCCGCCAAAGACAGTGCCAAGGTCCGTGTAGGCCTGTGCGAGTCCAAGAAACGCCAGCGCAAAAGTGGGATCCTGTTGGATGGCCGCATTGAAGTCACCGATGCTTTCTTCGATACCCGCCTTGCCGTGTTCCTGTTCTAGTACGAACTTGCCCTTGAGATAACTCTCGTAGACCTCGGGTGCTACCTGCCGGGCCGCAACAAGCCGCTGATGTTCCTGCCCGGTAACGGTCACTTCGACCTTTTCCGCGATCGCCTGTGCCAGTTCGCTCTCCAGGGTCAGCGAATCACGCAATTCACGATCATAGGTTTCGGACCAGAAATGTTCGTCAGTGGCCGCGCGGATGAGTTGGGCGGTGACGCGAATGTGCGTGCCATCGCGGATCACCGAGCCCTCAACAACAGCGTCGACGCCGAGTATTTTTGCGATTTCGGGAACGGAAAGCTGCGGGTTCTTGAATCGCATCACCGAGGTGTGGGAGGTGACCCGCAGATCGCGAATGCCGGCGAGCCGATCGATGAGCGCCTCGGTAAAGCCGTCGGCGAGATAGTCCTGTGAGGGATCGCCGGAGAGATTGCGCAGTGGAAGGACGGCGAGGGAATGGATGGGTGCTGGGGGTTGACTAGCTGGACGGTGGCGGAAGGCCACATAGAGGGCAGCAAGCGCGACAATCGAAGCAGACAAAGCCAACACAGTCCAGAGCCGGAATCCCGAGGCCGTTTTGGCGGGGCCGATCTCTTCGGAATTGGGTAGTCCGGCGTCGAGTTTTGAAGGTTCGCCGGTTCGCGGACCTCGAGTCCTGCGCCATGCGTCCAATTCTCCCGGCACAGCGTAGACAGAACCGCGCTGGTCGTGCAGGTGCCGGTGGACGGGCATGCCTTCACGCTTCTCCCAGCGTTGGACGGTCGTCACGTCACGGTTGAGGTAAGCGGCGATCTCCTTCCAGGATTCGAGACGCCCTGCCGTGAGGTTCTTCGAAGGTGCGGTATCGAAGGACCCTTGAGCCATCGCGTTCTCCTTACAAATGAAGGATTTTGAGATCGGGGTGAGCCGATTGTACGCCGGCCGCTGCGGCACGGCAAAAGACGGCATTTAGCGGCAAATTACGGTCCCGTCCAATGCTGTTTGACTCGAGATAAAAGATGCCTGACCGTGGACTCGCAGGTTCAAGCGCGAACTGGCCCGAATGCGCCTTTGGGTCAGGGAAGAGTAGCGGAGACGCGTAGCACTGGTGACGCTGATCAGCTTCAGGCGTGTTGCACAAATTTCAAAATGGAGGTCTCTCATGAAAGGAATCAGTTTGATTTGGGCGGCGGGGGTGCTCGCAGGTCTCGCTCTGGCTGCAGGTCCGCGTGCCGGCGGCCAGGAACCAACTCCGCTGCAGTTCAGCGGTCTGCTGAATGACTATTCGCCTTCAACCGTAAAAGGTGGTCCGTGGGAAATGCACGGCCAATGGATATTGAGTATCAACCCGCGATCCGGAACGGCAGACTTTACGGCGGATATGACGATGTCGGGTTATGGGAAGACTGCGGCAAACACCCCGGATCCGACACAAGCCGGCCAGAGCCCGCATACACACCACATCAAGTTGACCGACGTGACAGTTGCGTGGAACACGTCGGGATGTCCGACCTATAGTCCGAGTACCTATGGGGGATTTCAATTGACCGGCACGGTCAGCCTGCTGACCGGAAATGGAAGCAACGCGACGTTTGAGACGAGTCCACCCTCGTCGACTCTCCAGGTGTGTGTGAGTGGCGGCCAGGGAAGCGACTCGGTTCCGTTCTCAAACATTACGCTTACTTTCATTGGCAACAGTCCGGCGATCACGCATTTTGGTTCGCAATCGATCCACGGGGTGGTTCGTGGCTGGAATCAAAATTGGGCCGCGATGAGCCGTTTCGGCATTGGCCCGAATGGCTTGAGATAACAGGCGGGCATGCACGCCCGCTCGGCACCTGCCTCTTTCGTTGCTGATCTTCGTCGCAGACGACTTCTCAGGCGAAAACCGGAGAGTAATAACTCCGGTCGTCTGACCTGCAAAGGAGAAAATGCCGTTTGGTCAATCAATGGCGCCCAAACGAATTTCCCCTTCTCAGAATGCCGCGCGGGCTTCTGCGCCGGAATACTGAATCGTTTTGTCCGGTGATCCGGTCGCGTCGCCTCCCACGCCGTGCCCGGCGGAGACAATCACCACGTTGAATTCGTGACCGGCGGCCATGCCGGGGAAACTTCCCTGGCGTGCGCCAACGGTGAGCGTACGCGAAGCATCGTCCCAGTGGATGGGGATGATGGAGTGCGCGCCCTGCTGATAGGTGTAGTTGTCGCCCTGGTCTTCGTAGAGCGAGAAGTCGGCATCGGCGCCCGGATAGACGCGCAGCTCGATGGGATCGGTGGCCTGGCCGGCGTATTCAATGACCGGGCCGAGCGGCAGTATAGACCCCGCGCGGATGGCGAGCGGGATGCGATCGAGCGGGGCCTGCGCGGTGATGGTTGCGCCGCCGGAGGTGCGCTCGCCCGTCCAGAAGTCGTACCAGGAGGTGCCGGAAGGCAGATAGAGCGAACGCGAGGTCGCGCCCTGGGTTAGGACGGGACTGACCAGGAGATCAGGCCCGAACATAAACTGGTCGCCGATCTCATGCGTGGCTGGGTCCTGGCGGAAATCCATCACGAGCGGCCGCTGGATCGTGTAGTCGTCGCTGGTGACGCGCCAGGCGAGTGAGTAGACGTAAGGCATGAGCCGGTAGCGCAAGCGATCGACGGCGAGCAGCGTGGGAAAGACCTGGTCATAGACCCACATCTCGTTATGATCCCGATGGCCGTGCGTGCGGAAGATGGGGCAGAAAGCGCCATACTCGAACCAGCGGGCGTAGAGCTCCTGGTAGCCCGGCGGAATGGTTTGCGTGTAGTTCAGCGGATGGTAGCCGCCGATGTCGGTGGTCCAGTAGGGATAACCGGAGAGCGCGAAGTTGAGACCGGCGGGAACCTGGCGGCGCAGCGCCCACCAGCTTGAGTAAACGTCACCAGACCAGACGGTGGCGCCAACGCGTTGCTGGCCGAGGAAGGCAGAGCGCGTGAGCAGGAAGACGCGCTTGTCGGAACCGGTCTGCCTCCACCGAGCAGCCACATCGCCGGTGTGCATCAAGGGAAAGATGTTGGTGTATTCGAGTCCGGGACCGATCGCGAGCTGCTTGTCGCGCAGAACAGCGTCGCCGACATGCGGCCAGGCTTCTTCGGGCTCGGAGCTGTCGAGCCAGAAGGCGTCCCATCCCTGCGCGAAGAGCTTGCCAACAAACTGGCTCCAGAAGAAGTCGGCGGCGGCAGGATTGGTGGGGTCGTAGACCTGCGCGCCCGGAATCTCGAAGCCGCGCTGAACGATCTGCTTGTAGTTCTCTGAGGTTGCGTCCATCATGGCCCACGCCGAGATCATGGCATGCACGTGCTCGTCGTGGAGGGTCTTCAATTCGGCGGGGACGTCGGTGTAGCCGGAGTTGAAGACCGGGTCGCCTTTGCCGCCTTCCTTCCACCAGTACCAGTCCTGAACAATGCCGTCCATTGGAATGTGGCGCGAGCGGTAACCGGCGGCGATGGAGAGCATCTCATCCTGCGTCCTGTAGCGATCCTTCGACTGAAAGAGACCGTAGGCCCACTCGGCAAAGAGTGGCACGTGGCCGGTGAGCGAGCGGTACTCATGAATGATTGAGTCGAGTTCAGGACCGTAGAGGACGAAGAAGTCGATCTGCGGCTCGGCCAATGAGTCGAAATTGAGCTCGAGCGGGAAGCGATTGTCGACGTAGGTAAACGAGGCCGTGTTCCAGAGAATGGCGTAGCCCTGGCTCGAGACGAGGAGGGGGATGGCGATGTCAGTGTTGTTCTGGGCGAGTTCTACAGTACTGCCGCGATAGTTGAACATGCCGCTCTGATGCTGGCCGAGCCCGTAAAGCGCTTCGGTTGCGTCGGGGCCGAAACGGTCTTCTACGTGGAGCAGTCCCGGAGCGGCCGATGGGACATAAGTGCGGGGCTCGTTCTGGCGTTCGTGAAGAAACGAATCGCCGGAAGCAGTCTTGAAGGTCAGGTTGCCGTCAGGGATGGAGAGCGAGGCGGCGATTCGCGTCGTGGAGAGCGTAGCCGCGGAGCCGCTCTGGCTGAATTGGAATGCTGCGCCTGGGCAGGATTCGGCGGCGGGGAGCAGCCAGGGTTGTGCCTCGGTCGGAGCGGGGATACTGATGGGGCGCGCCGTGACGTGCAGGACCGAGTCGCCACACACAGTGATCTCAACCTGCTCACGATCGTTGTGTGCGGAGAGTCCGGCAGGTGATTGCGACGCCTGCATGGCGGCGGGGCGCGGAACCGGGCCGAAGGCAGTTTGACCGGCCGCTGGACCGGCGGTAGCAAGAAAACCAGGGAACAGCACTGAGAAGCAGGCAAAGCCAACGACCTTGGACATGAATGACTCCAGAATTGCCCAGTAGTCTTACTGCAAAGAGAAACGGCCTCTGCTGTAAATGGCAGAGGCCGTTCGGGTTTTCGATCTGAGATGCATCGATCAGTGCATCTGACCGCTGGAGTCCATGGTGATCCCGCCGGGGCCCTGGTTCTTCTTCTCTTCGTTGGCCTTGCGGGTTCCCATCGCATCGTCGCGCCACTTGTCGGCCTGTGCGATGTCTTCAGTGACGGCCGCGTTATTACCGTAATCCACATCGGCCTTGCGACGATAGATCAGATTCATGTATGCCATTGCATCGTCGTAGTTCGGGCGATCTTCGAGGGCCATGTTCAAATACTTCAGGCCTTCATCGACGAGCGGCGCATTCTGCTGAGCCAGCGGCTCCATCACCTTCTTGGGAGCCTTCACATTGCCCTTGCCGTCGTCATTCAGGCCGGCATCCTGCAGCGCCTTGAGCGTATTTTCGTGGGCCTTGGTCCAGTCGATCACGCCGACGGTGTAGGCTGCCTCAGCATCCTTCGGATCGGCGGCGAGAACCTTCTTCTGCCAATCTTCAGCCTGGTCAAGGTTCTTGATGCTGAAATAAATGCCCGCAATCTGCTTCATGCTGTTGATGTCGTTGGGCTGCTCGGAGAGAACATCCTGGAAGATCTGGATTGCCTGGTTGGCATTCTTCAGGTTGTCTGGGGTGGTCTCGCCGGGGACGACGTTCTGCGCAAGGGCGGTAGCCAGATAGGTCTTGGCCATGGGCAGCTTGGGATCAAGTTCAGTGGCTTTCTGGAAATGCTCGATCGCCTCTTCGTAGTGAGCGCTTTTGTAGGCTTCGACACCCTTGTTCAACTGGTCGCGGGCTTCGAGCTGGTTGCACCCGCTCATGGAGAGCACCATGCAGGTCAAAGCAACCCCAAGCGCCCAAAAACGTGCTGATCCATTCATTTTCTTATCTTCTCCTTGAGGCGTCGGCCCGCAGGCCTCACCATCATCCTTTAAATCTGGCCGCGGACGGGGCGAGCCGTAACCAGAGCACAGAAATTCTACTACTCCAGGTGCCTGAGCTGTGTGCTCGGCGTCATAAGACCGATGTGATCCACATTGGCCGCCTTGCCGATGTCGATCACTTCGGCAACGTAAGCGAAGCTCACGTTGTCATCGCTCTTCACAAACAGGTCGCGCTGCGCCCGATTGGCAAATATATCGGTCAGTTTCGCAAGTAGCTGAGACCGCGGTACGTCCACATCGTTGACCTTGTACGTCGGCAATGCACCCGGATGGTTCAGCACCTGAACGACAATTGTGTCTCCAGGCGTGATCGCCGTGGTGCGCGGCGGTTGGGGTAGAGAAGCCTGCAGCCCTTTCGGCATTGCCGGAACGACAACCATAAAGATGATCAGCAGAACCAGCAGAATGTCGATCATGGGAGTGACATTGATCTCAGAAAGATTGCCCTTCGAACCTTCCATCGACACTGCCATGGCTTTTACCCCCTTCCCGTCGAATTTCGCGAACCAGCCAGCTACTGGCCTTCCTGGATCTTCGGCGTCATCAAACCGACGTGATCCACATTGGCCGCTTTGGCAATGTCAATCACATCGGCAATGTAGGCGAAGTTCACATCGTCGTCGCCCTTGACGAACATGACGCGCTCAGCGCGATTGGCGTAAATCTCAGTCAGCTTGGGCAGCAGATCGACGTGATTGACGTCAGTCTCATTGATCTTGTACGTCGGCTGCTGACCGGGACGATAGAGAACCTGGACGACAATCGTGCGATCGTTGGGCTGCTGCTGCTGTTGCGGATTCTTGGGCGGCTGGGGCACCAGCGCATCCAGGCCCTTCGGGGTCACCGGCACGATGACCATGAAGATGATCAGCAGCACGAGCAAAATGTCGATCATGGGCGTCACATTGATCTCGCCCATTGCGCCACCAGAGCCGCCAGTTGACATTGCCATAGCTCAAACTCCTTGTTTCGTCAAAATCGTTAAATGAGACAATCGCAGCGAACCGTTACTGGCCGCCGACCTGATTGCCTTCTCGCCTCTGTGTCAACAGGCCAACCTCTTCCACACCAGCCGTGCGCACATCGTCGATGGCATCCTCAACCGCCTTGTATTGCGATCGCGCGTCAGCGCGGAAATAGACCGTTTTGTCGGTCTTGTCCTGCAATTTATCGCGCACCAGGCTGCCCAGCTGGCTGGGGTCGACCTTGTTCTGACCGAGGAACACCGCACCGTCGCGGGTTACCGCGATCACGATCGCGTCGTCCTTATCGGCGTCAGGCATGGCGGTTGGATTATCGACCTTGGCCATGTCAATTTGGACCTTGTTCTGCAACATGGGCGTAATGACCATGAAGATGATGAGCAGCACCAGCATCACGTCGACCATCGGGGTCACGTTGATGTTGGAATTGACCTTTTTGCCTTCGTCACGAATTGCAACTGCCATTGGTAGGCTCCGTGCCTTTGATTTTTTGTGCCGGAAGGGTTCCGGCCGATTGCCAATTCAAACACGAGGCGCGAGGATTAAGGCGCCCGGCAGGAGAAATCGCTGTCTCCTGCCCGGCAAGATTCTCGCTCGAGCCGAAAGCCGCTTCGCGTTTACCGCTTGTGGCTCTGCTTGATGAAGTAGTCGACCAGCTCGCTCGAGGAGTTATCCATCTCGACGTCGAAAGCCTCGACGCGGCCGGTGAAGTAGTTGAATGCCATAACGGCGGGGATGGCGACAAGCAGTCCGAACGCCGTGGTAACGAGGGCCTCAGAAATACCGCCTGCGACCGCGCCGATACCCGAGGTCTTTTGCGTGGCGATGGCGTCGAATGCGTGCAGAATGCCGACGACGGTGCCGAACAGGCCGACGAACGGGGCCGTCGATCCGATGGTGGCAAGAACCGAAAGTCCCCTCTTCAGTTTGGCGTGGACGATGGCCTCGGCACGCTCGAGGGCGCGGCCCGCGCTGGCAATGGTTTCGTCGGTTGCAGTGCCGCTCGAAGCGCGGAACTCCTGCAAGCCGGCCGTAACCACTTCAGCCAGGTGCGACTTCTTGTTGCGGTCGGCGATCTTGATGGCTTCCTCAAGCTTGGAGTCCTTCAGAGCACCGGCCACCTTGGGCGCAAACTCACGGGACTGCTTGCGCGCGGCTGAGAAGTAGAGAGCACGGTCGATCATCACGGCCAGAGACCACACTGACTCGATGAACAGAATGATGGCCACGGTGCGAGCCATCCAGGCCATATGGGCCCAGAGCTGCAGCGGGCTGAATCCTACTGTCTGACCTTCATCCTGGAACATTGCCAGACCGTTGACCATGTGCGAAGCGCTATGTGCGAGCTGAGCAAGAATCACGAATCGTTCCTCCTAAGGAGATTCTTTTTAACTGAAACTATCCCGACACATCGGGAGGTTGTGCGAAGTGCAGCCCGGCGGGGCACACATTCGGGTCAAAGTAAAACTCCCTGCCAAGGATGCGGCAGGGAGCCCGAAGAAACCGATCACCCACCAAGGGTGAAGATGACGTTTACGGTGGTGTCTACCTCCACCGGCTCGTTGTTGAGCAGGTAAGGCCGGTAGCGCCACTGTCTTACGGCGTCGATGGCAGACTGTTGCAACATGGCGGGTCCGCTGACGACACGGAGGTCCTTGATGGTTCCCTCCTTGGAGATAACAGCCTGCAGGATGACGGTGCCTGAGACGCGCGCCGCCTTGGCGATGGGCGGATAAATCGGCGTGGTTTTCTGGATCAGCATGCCAATCGCGACACCGGCCGAGATATTGACCTTCTTGGGAGGCGCTGCTTTGACCTGCGGCCCATTGCCGCTGCCGAACATGCTGCCCATGACGCCATTGGCGCTGCCGCCCATTCCTTCCATTCCGGCCACTCCGAAGTTGGAAGGCGGAGCTTCCTTCTCGGTGACCATCTGAATGTTGTGCGGAATCTTGGTCGGCGCCGTGAGCTGATTATTCATCAGCTCCGACTGCACGTGGACGATATGAACTTCAGGCGGCGGTGGCGGGGGCGGTGGTGGCGGAGGCGGTGGCGGAGCGGTGAGAATCGTTGCCATCAATGCCGACGGCAGCGCTTCGGGGTAGATCAGAGGAATGAGAATCAGCAGAACGAGGATCCCACCGTTGATTGCCCCGGTGAGCAACATCCAGCGGCCGCTCTTGGTCTTGATCCTGCTTCCTGATTCAAATGTTGAGTCTTCAAACATGGCCAACCTCGGAGATCGGGTTTGGTTACTTCTACTTTAGACACCGCCCGAAAACCAAATGTTCCCGGCGGTGATTTGCCCATCTATAGAAGTGTGACCTTTGTATCAGAGACGGCATATGAACTGCAATGAATGCTGCAAAAGTGGTGCAATTCTACGGGTCCCGGTTCCTGGCTCGGACCGGTGAAAACGACGCCCCACAGACTCCTCCAACACCCTGATCCTAGTGACGCAAATCCGGTCCGAGGTGTTGCCTGAAGACTCGCGAACTGACCCGGCGATCATGAATGATTCTCCGCTACTTGGCGCGCCTTGCAGCCGGCAGAACAACGGTCTTGCCCCTGCCGGCGCGAAACTGCTGCCAGGCAACCAGCATCGGGGCGGCCACTGCAATGGATGAGTAAGTTCCGATAATAATTCCGACTACCAGCGCGAACGAGAAGCCGTTCAAAACCTGGCCGCCGAAGATAAACAGCGAAAGCACGGTGAGAAACGTAAGGCCCGAGGTGAGCACCGTCCGGCTCAGCGTCTGGTTGATACTGCGATTCACCAGATCGGGGAGCGCTTCCTTGCGCTTGAAGTTGAGGTTTTCGCGGATGCGGTCGAAGACTACGATGGTGTCGTTCATCGAATAGCCAACCAGCGTGAGGATGGCCGCGATCACGGTCAGACTGATCTCGCGTCCGGTGAGCGCGAAGGCGCCCACGGTGATCAGCGTGTCGTGGAAGCAGGCAACGACCGCAGCTACGCCGTAAATCAACTGGAAGCGGAACCACAGATAGACCAGCATGCCCGCCATCGAGAGCAGAACTGCCTTGGTTGCCTGTTGCTCAAGCTGCTTGCCGACAGTGGCGCCGACGGCGCCGACCGAGATGTCTGCAGGGTTAAACGGATTGTCGTAATGAGCGTGAAGCGCATCGACGACCTGCTGGCGTCCGGTGTCGACCGAATTCTCGCTGGTTGCCTCCGGCAGGCTGATCAGCACTTCGTTGAGCGTTGGGTCGCCGTAGGTTTGGATGCGCGATTCCTTAATTCCGGCTGCATCGATCGCCTTGCGAATGGCGTTGATGTCGGGGCGGTTCTGAAACTTCACCTGCACCTCGGTTCCGCCACGGAAGTCGATGCTCAAGGGCACCGGTTCGCCGGTGTGCGTCCAGTTGTAGCTCATCTTAATGATGCCGGCCACGCTGAAAATCATGGAAAAGGCAAGGAAATACCACTTCCATCCAAGCCAGTTCACATTTACGCCGCGAAAGAATTCCACTGTTTCTTTTCTCCTGGCTTTTAGCTCTTGGCTGTTAGCTATTAGCCTTTCCGTGCGAGAACCAGAATCTGGTCATGTCCTCAGCCGGGCTAAAAGCTAATAGCTAACGGCTAAGAGCTGCTTTCTAAATTGAGACCATCTCGCCGGGCTTCAACTTGTTCAAATGCGCCTCAAAGATCACGCGCGAGACAAAAACCGCGGTAAAGAGGTTGGCAAGCAGACCGAAAGTCAGTGTGACTGCAAAGCCCTTCACGGGTCCGGTGCCGAACAGGAACAAGATAGCCGCCGAAACGATCGTGGTGACGTGGGTATCGACAATCGTTACCCATGCGTGCGCGAAGCCCTGATCCACCGCTGCCGAAGCCACTTTGCCGGCGCGAATCTCTTCGCGGATGCGCTCGAAGATCAGCACGTTGGAGTCGACGCCCATACCAATGGTGAGAATGACTCCGGCAATTCCCGGCAATGTGAGCGTAGCTCCGGAATACCCCATGAATCCCAGCAGGATGAGGAGGTTGAGGAACAACGCCAGATCGGCATTGATACCCGAACTGCGGTAGTAGATGAGCATGAAGGCCATCACCACGAGCACGCCGACGATGGCGGCCGTTACGCCTTCACGAATGGAGTCTGCACCGAGCGACGCGCCCACGGTGCGGTCCTCAAGAAACTCGAGCGATGCCGGCAGTGCGCCGGTGCGCAACATCTTGGAGAGTACCGTAACCTCATCCTGGCTGAATTGTCCTTCAATCACGCCCTGGTCGCGGATCGGCTCCTTGATCACTGCGGCCTCGCGCACGCGGCCACCCATTACAACCGCCATGTACTTGCCGACGTTCGCGCTGGTATACGTCCAGAATTTATCGCCCGCATCATCTGTGAGCGTAAAGGTGACCTGCTGCTGCCCCGTATTGGAGTTGACCGAGGGAGTGGCCGAGCGAAATTCAGTTCCGGCCACGACCGGCGCGCGTTCGAGAATGAAGACCTTGCCGGGCTCGTTGCCGCAAGCCATCTCGCCGAGGCAGGCCACAATGTACTCATCGGGCGGCAAGGCGCCGTTCACGCTGGCCAGCGCGGACTGCTCGTCGGGGAATCCGCTGCCATCGCCAACCACCGGGTGAATCTCTAGGCGCGCGGTAGATTGAATGATCGACTTCACACGATCCAGATCGCTGATGCCGGGCAGCTCAACCAGGATCTGGTTTTCTCCGAGACTGTAAGGAGCGATGAGGGGCTCGCTTACACCCAGTTCATCGACACGATCGCGAATGGTCTCGATGGCCTGCAGGACGGTCCGCTGATCGAGATCCTTCTCGTAGATCGGCTTCATGGTCAGCGTAAAGGTTCCGTCGGAACTCGGGCTGCTGACGTCGTACTCGCTCGAATACTTTTCGTCGAGCAGAGAGCTCACCGCACTGGCCTGTGCTGAAGGCGCGCCCTCGACCGTAATCACGTCAGGTTTGTTGGGATCCAGCTTGACGACCTGAGAATAGGTCAGGTTGGCCTTCTTCAGGTCCGCTTGGATGGACTGGATGGAGCCGTCGGTCTCCGCGCTGACGGCCTCAGCCACCTTCACCTGCAGAATCAGGTGGACTCCGCCTTGAAGATCCAGGCCCAGATGAATGTTCTTCGTCATCGCGTCAAGCAGGGCCTTGCCGGTGACTCCCTGGGGGATGCGGAAGATGCCGTAGAGGCAGATCAGCAGGACAGCGATGATGAGAGCAATTTTGTTCTTGAGATTCTTCTTCATGTCTTTAGATTCTCCAGGCTCTTCGGGCCGCTAGCTCTTCGGCGAGTTGTCCGAAGGGGAATCCTGGGTGGTTACCGAAGCGATCGCACTCTTTGCCACTTCGAGTTTCAGGTTGTCGGGCGCGACGCGAATGATGTACGAGTCGTCCTTGATCGACAGGATGATGCCACGAATGCCGCCGGCCGTTGTCACGCGGTCGCCGTTCTTGATGCTTGAGAGCATCTGCTGCCATTGTTTTTGCCGCTTCTGTTGCGGGCGGATCATCACGAAATAAAGCAGCGGAATAAACAGAAGCAGCGGGAGAATGGTGAACGCGCCTCCGCCCGGTGAGGCGGGCGCAATGGCCCACATGGCAAAACCTGTCAAATCGATCATCCTTCGCTCGCGTCCTTTGCTCGCCGAGGGCAGGCGCTTGCCGGCTCAGGGCACAGGCTCACCCGGCCATCTGGGCCGGGGCCTCAAATAGGTTTGTCTCCGGGAATGGTTCGACGACCACGGCCGCGGACGGCCCAGGTCCTGGAAGAAGGTTTACGGCAACTCCGGACTTGCCCGTGCCAAGCCGGCAAGAAATGCGAAATCTTCCCTGCCCGCTTCAGTCCCGTAACCCTACTGCCGCCTGCTTCCTGTTCGACACAGCATTCCCGTTGGATTCCAGACACGGAAAAAGCAGTCTAAACCCGCCTGCCCCGCCTGGGATGCCGTAAGAATGCCTACTCAAGATAAGAAATGTGTGGACTATGCGGTGTCAAGGAGCCGGGTTACATCCGTATCGGAGCCTTGGAGCCGCGGCTGCGAGCAGACCGGACCCGGGAGATGCTTCGCCGTGCCCTTACAAATCCCTTATCCACCGGCTACTCAATCTTTACAAACAGAGGAGTCTCCTTGAATGCAGAAGTCGGTCCAGCCCGGCCGCGCAGCCTAACCAGGCTCGCGGCCGGCGCTAACGCGGCTGGAGAGGTGACCATGAACCCTCAAACCCTTCATCTGGATTTACTATGGCTGGTGCCTCCCATGCTGGCCGTAGCGTTTATGGCTTGGGTGCTGTGGTGCTGGTGGCAAGAAGCGCACAAACACCGACCGGAGCAGACAGGTCTGACTCAGGCTGGGTTCGATCGGGCTGGACTGGATGGGCCGCGTCGGCTCGGGTATACCGGCCTGAGCCGAGTCAGGGACGGTTTTGCGGATCCGCAGGCCGCCAGTAGCAACGTACCGGATTGGCGCAGCTGATGCAAAACTGCTCGCCTCCAACCTCTGCAACACGGCCGAAGTTCACGCCCTCCCCGCAACGCGCGCAGCGGATGCGTTCGCTTTTGTAGCCCGGCAGGTCGGCGGGATCGATCTCGACCTGCACCCACTGCTCGCGAAAGAGCTGCGCATCGGACAGTTCGCGATAAGCCTGCATCTGCTGATGATTTTTCGACTCGATGTGTGCGTAGTGCTGCACTGCCAGTTCGCGAGAGTTTTCGAGCGCAACAATGCGAATTGCCCGATTGGCAGCAAGGTCGACAAACGTAGCGGCCATCTTGCCCCAGTCGCGAAACTTGAGCGCGCGCTTGCCGAGGCGGCAGCCGGTGACGAGCGCGATGGCGTCCGTGGCACAGCGATCGATTTCAACGTAGGTAATGAGGCGCTTGCGGTCGGCGCCGTGCGGATCGGCAATGCCGAGCCGGCCGAGGCCGAGCAAGGCCATGCGCACGCCGAGTATTTGGCCAGCGCACAGGTGACCGTGCGCGACCTCGGCTTTGCGCAAAAGCTCGTCGAATGCTTCCATCGATTCTTTGATGCTAATGGCAGCTTGCTGACTCGCTGACTCGCTGACTGGCTGACTGGCTACTTCGCCGGGTGCCCCATCCTGGCTTCGCTAGGGTGGGGTGCGATGCTGACTCGCTAACTCGCTGACTTGCTAACTGGCTGACTCGCTACTTCGCCGGAGCGGCTTCGGGCGTTTCGGCTTCGTCGTCCGAATCCTCGATAAGCACCGCCGAACCGGGGACAATGTCGTAGCTTACCGCATCCTTGCCCGCCGGGTGAAAGGTAATGCGTAGCGGCTCACGCTGCCAGTCGGGCGGAGTGCAGGCGGGCACTGGCTCAGTTGTCGCGTCGAAGGCCGCAAGTTTCTTCGCGAGGACGGGCTTGCGGGCGGCTACCTGCGCCACGACGGCGTAGAGGCTTTTGCCGCTCGCAGTGAGACCGCAATAGGCGGCATAATCGCGAAACCAGCTCAACTGGCTGACGCCGGGATCGTAATCGGGCAGCTTGAGTGCTGTTACGCGCCCGGTGACGCGATCGACGAGCAGCCATGGCCCACGCTGCCACACCCACCGGCTGGCTCCCGAACCGGAATTCGAGCCGGACTTCGCCGGCGGCGTGTCGGTGGGCAAAGAGTCATTGAGGCGAATCACCCGTCGCACCGCAAAGCTGCGGTCGGTCACGTCGTGCGCGTCGCCGGTCGTCCATTCCTTCAGGGCGCCGTCGACGAGAAGAGCTCGAATCCTGAGCGAGTCTTCGCCCGGGGCAGCGCCGGCCGGATCGCCGGCCTGCGAGTAGGGGACTTTTTTCGCGGCGCTGAGAAAAACGGTGTGCGTCTTGGCGTGAGATTGAGAAGCGGTCAGGAGAATTCCAGCGGCCAGTAGAAAACTTGCTGACTTGCGCATAGCACTTGCTCTTTCTGACCCCGGGGCTCACTCAAAACCCAATCCAACCCGAAACCGAATGCGACTAAATTCCCGCCGCCTCCACGCCACGCGCCACGCGAAACGCCGTGCCCTCACCAAAATGCCGAGCCAGAACCTGCATGCCGACGGGAAGGCCCGCGCTGGTCTTGCCGCATGGCACGTTGACTCCGCAAATGCCTGCGAGGCTCGCCGTGACGGTGTAAATGTCAGCCAGATACATTGCCAGCGGATCGCCGGATTTTTCGCCGATCTTGAAGGCGGGCACCGGCGAAGTGGGGGTAACGATGGCATCGACTTCGGCAAAAGCGCGGAGAAACTCCTCGGCAAGGATGCGGCGCACCTGATGCGCCTTCAGGTAGTACGCATCGTAATAGCCGGCCGAAAGCGCGTAGGTGCCGAGCAGAATGCGGCGCTTGACCTCGGCGCCAAACCCCTCGTCGCGCGAGTGCGAGTACATGGCGGAGAGATTCTCGGAGTGCGGCGAACGATAGCCGTAGCGCACGCCGTCGAAGCGCGCAAGGTTGGCGCTGGCTTCCGCTGTGGCGACGAGATAGTAAGTCGGGACCGCGTATTTCGTGTGTGGCAGCGAAATCTTCTTCACTTGGCAGCCCGCGGCCTCAAGCGCGGCAATGCCCTTTTCGATGGCGGCGCGAACTTCCGCGTCGAGCCCTTCGGCGAAGTATTCCGCCGGGATGCCGATGCGTAGACCGTTGACGGGTTTGTCGCTCTCGGCAGCGTAATCTTCCACGGGTGCAATAGAACTGGTGGCGTCGCAAGGATCGTGGCCGGCAATCACGCCGAGCAGCGTGGCTGCATCGCGCACGTTGGCGGCGAAGGGGCCGATGCGATCGAGCGAGGAGGCGAATGCGATAAGGCCGTAGCGCGAGACGCGCCCGTATGTGGGCAACACGCCAACGACGCCGCAGAAACTCGCCGGCTGGCGGACGGAGCCGCCGGTATCCGTTCCGAGCGTGGCGACAGCCATGTTGGCGGCGACGGCTGCGGCCGAGCCGCCGCTCGAACCGCCGGGAACGCGCTCGGGATCGACGGGATTGCGCACCGGGCCGTAAGCGGAGTTCTCGTTCGAGGAGCCCATCGCGAACTCATCGCAGTTGGTCTTACCGAGAATGACAGCGCCCGCAGCCTCAAGGCGCGAAACAACCGTGGCGTCATAGGGCGGATGGTAGCCCTTGAGAATCTTCGAACCTGCGGTCGATACCGCGCCCTTGGTGACGAGGACATCCTTGATGCCGACCGGAATGCCGGCGAGCGGAGGAAGCGGATCACCTTTGGCGGCCAGCGCGTCGATGCGCTCGGCCTGCGCGAGAGCGCGCTCTTTGGTGAGGCTCAGGTAGACGTTGAGGTGCGGATTTTTCTTGTCGATGCGTTCGTAGTAGCCGGCCGCGAGGCCGGCAGCCTTCACTCGGCGCTCAACCAGGTCGGCGCGCAGAGCGGCGAGCGTCTGCGGCGTCTCGATGTAGGTCTCGGCTGTTTTCGTTTCAGTCGGCAAGCGCTATTCCCTTTGCTATTTCCTAATCCCTGCTCCCCACTCCCTGATCCCTGTTCCCTAATCCCTGAACCCCATTCTCTATCGCTCGATCACCTTTGGCACTTTGAAGAACGCTCCGTCAGTTTCTGGTGCCTCGTGCATCACCGTGGCACGAGCGAGAGACGGCACGATGACATCGCGGCGCGGCGCGGACGGATCGGCATTGGCATTTGCCAGTTCGCTCACCTGGGCGAGCGGGACAACGTTTTTCGTATCGAGCTCGTTCAGCTCGGCGATGTAGTCGAGGATGGCGTTCAGGTCGCGCTGCATGCCGGTGGTCTCCTCCGGTGTCAGCTTCAGATGCGCCAGTTCCGCGACTCGTTCGACATCTTCCGTGGTGACTTTTGTGGTCATTCGCTTGGTTCCAGTGCGTTTTTGGGCTCGTTCTTCACGCCGATTGTTCCGATTGCTGCTCGAATTTCAAGTATATCTGGTTGGCGATTGCGCTCCTTTCGTGGACAGCTGCGGTGCGATTCTCAATCCACGGTCAGTGTCAGACTCACGGAATGCGAGACTCCGGTTGAATTGACGGTGACGGGAATCGTGTAAGTGCCCGGCGGCGTGTCGTTGCCATTGCCATTGCCGCCCGTGCCACCGGTTCCGCCGCCTGAGCTGGTGCAGCTGGCGATTCCGCCCACAAACAATACGGCCAGCAGGACGAAAAGAAGAAGCTTGCGACGCCGCAAAATCGCCAGAGGCAACAAAAATAAGCCGCAGGCGAACGGTGCGGTGCGCCACGGACCCGAACGAGCCGGAAGTCCGGTGTCTCGCTGTTCCAAACGCACAGCCGCGCTGCTGCCTGTGGAGATTTCAACGACGACATTGCCCTGAACGCCCGCGCTGAGCGTCTCGCTGCCCGGGCTGAACAGGCACAGAGCATTGGTGGGCAGTGTGCCGCAGGCAAAGGTGAATGATCCGCTGGCGCCATTGGGTGTCAGCACGAGCGTGTAATTGGCTTGCTGGCCGGCGGCGACCGTCTGGCTCGTGGGGCCTGAAGCCGAGAGCGCAAAGTCGAATCCGACACCCGTGAGCGCTACGGATGCGGGGGTTGCAACGGCAGCAGACGTAACGGTAAGAACGCCGGCGGAAGAGCCGCTCGCGCTGGGCTGAAAGACTAGAGACGCGCTGCAGTTGGCGCCGGCGGCCAGGCTGCCTCCGCAGGTGTTTTGCGCGATGCTGAAGGGCGCAGCCGTGGCGAGAGCGACCGAACCGATGGCGTAGCTGGACGAGTTGGTGACGGTGACTGACTGAGCCGGGCTTGATCGCCCTGCGCCCAGCACTGAGAAATTGAGCTGCGCGGGATTGGTGGAGAATCCTGTCTGTAGCTGCCCCGAGCCGTTGAGCGGCACGGCCACGGGCGTCACTCCGGACGTGGACGACGAGATGTCGAGCGTCGCGGCGATCGCACCGGTTGCGTTCGGCGTGAAGACGATCTGCACCGTGAAGCTGGAGCCATTGCTGAGCGATGCCTCGCAGGTGTTGGGAACGAAAGAGTAGCTGGATGCGGCAACACCCGTGATCGCGAGGCATACATTGGTCATGGGCGCGCCGCCGCTGTTGGTAATCATGATCGTCTGCGGCGCGCTGGCCACGCCGGGCTGCTGGTTGGTAAAGGTCAGGCTGGAAGGGTTCACGCTGATCGCCGGCGGAGCGATGCCCGTGCCGTTCAGCGAAACGGTTTGGGTTTTAAGCGAATCTGTGATGGTGAGTGTGCCTGAGATCGCTCCCGCCTGCGTGGGAGCAAACTGCACATTGATCGTTCCGATGGAGTGGGCTGCGATTTGCGTGGTGAATTGGGGCGTGGAAACAAATTGCGGACTCGCTGCGACCGTGATGGATGTGAGCGGCAGATCTCCGGTATTGGTGATGGTGACGGGCTGCACGGCCGAGAGCTGGCCTTCGGGTGTCGCCGAGAAGGTGAGCGAGGTGGGATTCAAAATGTCGGTCGGCGGCGCTTCGCCGGTGCCGCTCAACTGGACCGTCTGCGTGCCATCGGCATCGGTGACGGTGAGCAAGCCGTCGGCTGGGCCGGCAGCAGTGGGCGCGAACTCCACCTGAATTTGACATCCGCCGTTGGCGGCGACGCCCGAGCCACAGGAATTGCTCGAAACCAGAAAAGGCGCGGTGGCAGAGACGCTGGCGATTGAAAGCGCGGCTCCGCCGTTGTTAGTCACATTGACGGTGAGGGGCGCGGAGGTCGTTCCCACCTCAACCGGATTGAAGTCGACTGGATTCGGACTCAATGCAACGGAGCCGGTGGCCGCCACACCGGTTCCGGTCAAATCAACCGTTAGCTGGCCGCCGAACACATTGCCGAAGATGGTCATCACGGCGGTCCGCTCCACGCCCGCCATTTGCGGCGTGAACGTAACGTAGATCGTGCAAGCGCCGCCGACTGCAATCGCCGAACCAGGCGGCGACTGGCAGTTGTCGGTTTCGCTGAAGTCGCCGGGATCGCTCCCTCCCATCGTGATGGGATAAACGGTCAGCGGCAGGCTGCCGGTATTAAACAGTTGCATTGGAACCGGCGTGCTGGCCGCGCCGACTGCCGGCGACTGCGAAAAGGCGACATTGGTCGGCGACGCGGATGCGGCTGTGAGTCCCGTGGTCGATGTGAACAACGGAGTTTGCCAGATACCGCGGCCGTAAGTTGCAGCCACCAGAACTTGCGGCGAAGCGGATGCGGGCGATGCCGCCAGCGCCACAACCGGAGCCCCCGGCAGGCCATCTCCAAATTGCGACCAGCAGTTAGAGATCGCTTGTGCGCAATTTGCCACTTCGGTGGTGAAAAACACCCCGGCATCGGTGGCGATATAGACCGTATTGGCGCTTTGCGGATCGATGGCAACGCTGTTCGCAGGCGCCAGGGGAACGTTGGCGGTGATGTCAGTCCATGTTGCGCCTCCGTTGGTCGTCCGGTAGATCAGGCGAATTTCATCAAACTGTGTGGGCATTCCCTCTACTGTCACGTAGATCGTGTTCCCCGTGGGATCGTGCGAATCGACGGTGACACTGGAGATGTCGAGTTCGAAGTAGTTGAGCGTCTTCTGGCTGTTCACCACTGGATTCAACGTTAGATCGGTCCACGCTGGCACGGCGCCAGTTGCCGGATTGAAGGTGGCGCTCAGCACATGGCCGGGCAGGCTGCCTCCGTTTTCCGCCCAGCCGTACATCCCCACGTAAATCACTTCGCTGCCGTTGGCCAGCGGCAGGGCAGCCATCGAACGGATAAGCGCATCGCCGTTGCAGGCAACGCCGGTGGCCCCGCTGTCGAGGATGGGACTGATGGCGTTTCCGGCGGTCCATCCGGATCCGCCTGCGGGCCCTCGCCATACACGGCAGGTTCCAATCAGCAGCTGCGACGTGTCGAAGGGATCGACGAGAAAGGTCGCAGGCACGTTCATGCTGTCGCCATCGCCGCCCACATCGGCATCGGTGACCTGAGGATTGGAACCGAAATCCGCCGGCGTGCAAGGGCCGGCCTGCGAACACTCGTAAATAGCAACGCCTGCCTGATCGTTGACGTACCAGTTTGCGCTGTTGGTTGGATCGATAGCCACCGGGCCGCCATAGCCAGTGAGAATCTGCGGCCAGTCGATTGTTGCGGCGCCGCTCTTTACGCCGGCAAAGCCATTCACTCCCAAACCAGCCAGCAGCGTGTAAGGCGAGCGCATGACGGAAGGCAGGCTTTGTGCCTCGGCTAATGAGCCCAGGCTCCCGTTCAGATTCTGGAAGTGCGTTGCATCCGAAGCCGAGCACGCGGAGCCCGATTCGCCAACTGCATCAGTGGATCGCCAGAGCCCGCTGTCGTTGCCCAGAAAAATCTCCAGTGGATTTGCCGTGTTCCAGGCAAGCGCGTGCTGAAACTCGCCTACTTGCGCGCTCATGCAAGTGGTCGAGTTGGAAGTGTTGCGCCAAACGCAGCCCATGGCCAGGCTGCACTTCCACAGGTCGTTTGCGCCGGCCATCAACAGCGTGTCCTGTTGCGAGGGAACAGCTGTCAGAACCAGGTTGTAGACACCGTCCGCAATCGTCATCGAGCCCTGCAGCGTGCTGGTCTCGAGCGACCCCGTGTTCCATTGCGTGCTAAAGCTGATGGTCGCGTTGGTGCATGAATTGCCGCTGATCGCGCACTGATCCTGCCACAACCCCTGGTCCTGATCGTTCAGATCCACCGTCCAGGCAAACGTGTCCCCGGTTTGCGGATTGACGGCAAGGGTTCCGCGAAAGATGGGGCAGGCGATGGAGCCCGTTGAGTTGGAATTGGTGGGGCACATTTGCGTTGTGAGCCCCGCACCGGGCTGCGCTGCCATCCGCGTCCAGGTCATGCCGTCGGTCGATTGGTAATAGCCGTGATAACGCACCGCTGCCACAAACAACTGCCGCACCGGGTTCCACACCACGGCCGTCACGGCGTTTCCAGAACCCGATGTAAAGTCGAAAGCTGGACCTTGAATCACGTTGTCACCACCATCGGTGATAGTGGCCAGGTGCCAGGTTGCGCCGCTGTCAGCGGAGTAGTAGAGACCCGCGAAACTCTCACTCGCGAGATCGGCGCCCACCAGCTCGCCTTCGAAAGACTGAGAGACCGCAGCCACCACAAGCTGCGGATTCGATGTGCTCCAGGCGAAGCCGGCAAATCCCTCGCCGATGAAGCTTGCGTCCTCGCCGCTCAAATGCTCCTCTTCATCGACGGTAGAAGGAATGAGGCTCCACGTGTTGCCGCCGTCGGCCGAGCGCAGGATTCCCGCGCCGTAGTAGGAGTCGAGCGCATCGTTGGGGTCGCCGGTGCCTGCGAGGATGACCCCGGTTTCGCCCGCCTGCACCGACAGCGCGCCAATGCTGATGGAAGCGCCGGCCGCCCCACCGAGAGCTGTCACAGTATCCGTAAGTGGAGCGAAAGCAATGGCTGACGTCGTAGGCGTGCCCGCGTTGTTCGCGAACCAGACTCCGCCACCGGTAGTGCCCACATAGAGTCGATTGCCGGTCGCATCCGACGGATCGAGAGCGATTGAGGAAACGCGGCCCGACACGAGTCCAAAGTTCGCGGTCTCGACGGCAGTGGGACCGAGGGGCTGCCAGGTTGCGACCGGTGCAGGATTCGCGGAGCCGGCCGGATTTTGGCCGAAGCCGAGCAACGGTGCGATCTGCGATCGCGAACGAAGCGCCCGGGCGCGAGCAGGCAGACGGCGACCGGGAGTCCATCCGCGCAGAGTGAGAAAGTGCTCAGCTTCAACGACGCGTGCGGGCAGGTGCGACGATGGCCGAGTGCGGGACTCTGAGGCGACCTGCTGAGGCTTCTGCGCCCTGCCGGCCGCAACCACCACGAGACTGATCACAAGCGACGCTGCGAGGGCAAAGCAAGGCCGGGAGCCGCGGCGCGCTTGCTGCCGGGTGCGATGAGTGGGGCCCGTTGCCCTGCCTGGTCGAGCAGGACTCTTGCACTTCAATGCGAACATTCGATTCGTCACGCGTTTCCGGAACCGGACTCCGGTCCCCATCTAATGAAAATCTTCAAATGAGGATGAGCGCGGAATCCATCGGATAACGCTCAACGAAACACGCAACTTCCGGGAATGAAATCAAGGCCCCATTATAGGAATCGATGAAATCGGTCCAGTGTGATGCTTGACACAGACCCGGGTTTACTGGCGGAATGGTCGTCGGAGAGCGGCAATTGCGCGTCTGTACGATCAAGCGCTCGACGTGGAGCTGGGAATGAACGATTTTTCCACCCTGATGGCGAAGTCTCTCGTGATCATGCTCCTGGCCTTTGTGCTGGTGCTGATCGCGATGACGATTCGCGTGATCGCCAACGATGCACGGCGCCGCGGGAAGTCTCCGGTGCTGGTGGTCTTGCTTTGCATGCTCTCATTTCCGCTGGGTTGGATCGTATGGCTCATCTTCCGGCCCGCGCCGTTGCCGCCTGGCCGGCAGCCATTCCGGCTGGAAGACCGGCGCGTGCAATAAGGGCGCGATGGCCGCTGCGCCTGCACTCGCAAAGTTGTCTCAGGAGATGATTGCGTCGCCGCCAATCTGGGCGATGTAGGCCGCGGCGTTGAATTTCTTCGCGATCGACGCGCCGCTCATGGGGCGCACAAGGCCGAAGATCGGGCGATTGAACCAGGGACGGTCGAGTTTGCCGACGATGGCCCAGGCAATCCCCGCGTAGCCGTTGGGGTCGCGCCCGTCGAGCTCATAACCGTCGTTGAGAATGACGGCCCAGTCGAATGCGGTTGCCGGATCGGGCGCCCAGGCCAGGATCATCTTGGCCCAATACATGCGCATGTAGTTGTGCATCCATCCGCTCGTCACCATCTGGCGTTGCGCGGCGTTCCACAGGTCGTCGTGCGTCTCGGCGCGCTCGAGCTGGGCGAATGTGTATTTGTACGGGCGCTCGTCGCGCGCGTGTTCGAGCAACGTGTTGCGGGCCCAGGGAGCGGCGCACTCCCAGTTGTCGTAGTTGGGCTCGTGGCGGACGAAGAGAACGGCCAGCTCGCGCCAGCCGATGAGCTGCTCGAGAAACTTTTCCTTGGTTTCGGATGGAATTTTGGCGCGTTCGACGGCTAACGCAACGGTCAGCGGGCTGATGTTGCCGAAGTGGAGATACGGCGAAAGACGGCTGGTGCCGGCGATCTCGGGGCGGTTGCGGTTGGCGTCGTAGGCGGCGAGATCGTGGCCAACGAATTCGTCGAGGCGTCGGAGCGCGGCGCGCGACCCGCCAGTAAAAGCGTCGACGGGCTTGATGGAGCGGACGAGTTTGCTGAAGCCGGCCGTGATGTCGTTCGAGAGGTCGAAGGTTGGGAGGGCGCGTTTCGGTTTCCACGCTTGAAGCAGCTCGACCTTCGGCGGCGCGACAAGGAACTTGGGCAGCGCCGCCTTGAGGTGCGGCCGAAAGTGGTGCAGCAGGGTGAAGCTGCGATTGAAGACGCGCGATGGAACAACCACGTCGGCGTCGACGGTCCAGAAGGGAATCTTCAGCCGCTTGGCAAGTACGCGACGCCAGCGTTCCGGCTCGCGACAGGGGTTTTCATCCCCGATGAGCAGCGCGGCCTGCACTTCTTCAAGGAACGATTCAAGCGTCTCTGGCGCGCGGCGGACGACAAAGCCGATGCCGCGTTCGGCTGCGTCTTCCTGGGCGTCGCGCAGACCCTGCTGCAAGAAGTGGTAGTGCCGCAGATTGGCATTGGGGTAGTTGGGGATGACTCCGAAGTAGACCACGACCGGCAAGCCGAGAATGTTGGCGGCTTCGATGGCAACATCGAGCGCCGGATTGTCGAAGATGCGGAGGGCGCGCTGCATCCAGTAGACGACCGAGCGGGCAGGCTCGCGCGGCGGTCCGGCCCGGCGAACAAGAACGCGCGGCTGGTCAGCGAGTTTAGCGAGTTCGGTGGGGATTTGGCTTGAGTCGGAAGCGGCGATCACGTCCGGGCGGCCTCTTTTTCCATTTTCGACGCTGGAAGAACTCTCAATCGACGCGCCCAGGCTCTTGGTTTGATGAGAGCAACAATTCGCAACCAGATTTCGATTGGGTCGTTGCCCGTATCGCAATTGTGGTGGTTGCGGCGCGACCTCAGTTCGACTTAAGAAACTTCAGGATTTCGCGCATCAATTGCGGGCCCTCCTCCGTATCGAAGAGAAACTGCGCGTGCGCCGAGCCGTCAAGAACGATCAACTGCTTCGGTTCGGGAGCTTGCTGGTAGTGCTTCGAAATCCCCGGCAGGCGACGTCCGGAACCGCTCGAGTCGTCGCGTGCAACAATAAAAAGCTTGCGGCCTCTGAGCTTCTCCGGAGCGTCGCCACCTTCCGATCCGAGGAAGATCATCTTGTCGAAGATGCCCGCCGGAGATCGCGCTTCGGCGTCGCCCACCGCGTCTCCGCCAAGACTCGCTCCGATTGCAGCCACCGACTTTGCGCCGATTCCATGTAAATAGGCCACTGCCGCCTGCACATCCGTTGCGTTATCCTCGTCCGATCCAAGTGCGCTCGGCGAGCCGTCCGCGTTGAATGTGTCGCCGCGATAGTTGATCGCCAACACGAGGAATCCCGCGTGAGCGAAAATTGGCGCCTGCTTTCGCCAGCTTTCCTTGTTGAATCGCCCGCCGTGCGCCAGGAGCAGGGCGCGGTTCCCGCTGCCATAGAGATCGGCGTCGATCTGCGCGGATTTGCCTGAAGAAGTATCCGCCACAGGAATCGAGACGTTCCGCTGCGCCGCCACGGAACCGGCACACAAAGCGACACTGAATGCCAGTAAAGGAAACCTCAACAGATGTCTCCGATCATGAGTCAGGTTGAACGATTCAAACACCAAGGGCCGCCCGCGGGCGGCCCTTGCTTCACTGCGAACTACGAACTGTGAACTGTCTCTACCACCGTCCCCAGGCGCGGCTGAAGTAGTCGGTCATAGTCATGCCGATGAGCACCAGGAAGACAATGAAGCCCGAAGCCACGGTGAGCTTGGTGAGCTTGGTGCTGTATTTGACATGCATGAAGAAGAGCACCACAAGGGTCATCTTGGTGCAGGCGATGGCCAGCGCGACTACGGGGTTCCAGAAAAGCGTGAGCCCGGGCGCGATGTTCCACTGGCCAAGATCGATGAAAGACATCCATACAGTGAGGCCCGTGAAGAAGAGCAGCGAGAGCAGAATCGCCAAGTAAGTGACCGGGCTGACGACATGATGTTCGTGGTCGGTTTGTCCGTGTTGATCGCTCATAACATCCATCCTCAATACCTGCTGATCAGATAGAGCAGGGGGAACAGGAAAATCCAGACAATATCGACAAAGTGCCAGTACAGGCCGAAGTTTTCGACATACGTGACGTGGCCTGTGGTGTAGGCACCGGCTCGCGCTCTGAAGATCATGAAGGTCAGGATCGAGATACCGATGATCATGTGCAGTGCGTGCATGCCGGTCATGGCGAAGTAAAGGAAGAAATACATCTCCGTCTTCGCGGCCATGTCGGGT
The DNA here is from genome assembly GCA_963834565.1 of uncultured Acidobacteriaceae bacterium. GTDB lineage: Bacteria > Acidobacteriota > Terriglobia > Terriglobales > Acidobacteriaceae > Telmatobacter. Next base: position 68,949 of record CAWICF010000004.1, read on the forward strand.
GGCAGCGGCTTGTCGTGATACTCCTTATAAACTTCGGGATCGGACACAGGGTTGAGGAACGAAGCCGCGCTCCAATTCAGGCCAGGAACGTGATGCTTCTCCCATTTCTCGTGGTATTCGATGGACTTGATGCCGAGGAAAGCCATGCCCAGGATCCAGGTGAGCGAGAGGAAGAGAAGCAACATTCCCTTCTTGCGCATCTCCGCGGACCAGACGCCCATGGCCATGGTGAAGCTGGAGAGGATAAGGACGGCAGTGTTGGCCGTGCCCCAGCCCACATTCAACTGGTGCGAGCCCTCAACGAAGGCCGGGTAATACCAGTTGCGCATGATCAGATAGGCCGTGAAGAGGCCGCCGAAAAACATGATTTCGGTCAGCAGGAAGAGCCACATGGCGAAGTTCGTGGCGTCGAACTGCTGGTCGACGGTCTCGAAGTGATGGCGCTGATAGGGCGGATGTTCGTGATGAACATCGGCCGCTGCGCCGTTTGCGACTGCGGTGTTCTCAGACACTCGCCACCTCGTGTTGTTGTTGACGCTCGAGCCACTCGTAGTCGTAGGCTTCGTGGTCGACGATGGGAATCTCAGGGAAATTCTCAGTAAGCGGCGGCGATTGCGTCTGCCATTCCAGTCCCGTTGCCTGCCAGGGATTGTTGCCGGCCACCGCCCCATACTTCAGCGACCAGGTGAGGTAGAGGATCGGCAGCAGGTAGCCGACGCCGAGAATCGAAGCGCCTGCGGTAGACAGCACGTTGAGCCCCTGGAACTCAGGCGGGTAGGCGGCGTAGCGGCGCGGCATGCCGAGCATGCCCAGAATGAACTGCGGGAAGAAGGTGAAGTTGAAGCCGATGAAGGTGACCACGGCTGCCAACTGCGAGATCTTCTCCGGATACATGCGTCCGGTCCATTTGGGCCACCAGAAGTGAATGCCCGAAAGGAAGGCCATCAACATGCCGCCGACCATCACGAAATGGAAGTGGGCAACGATGAAGTAGGTCTCGGTAAGGTGAATGTCGGTGCCCGTCGACCCGAGGAAGACGCCGGTGAGCCCGCCGATGGTGAACAGGCCCATGAAGCCAAAGGCGTAAAGCATCGGCGTTTCGAAGGTGATGGATCCCTTGTAGAGCGTGAAGGCCCAGTTGAAGATCTTGATAGCCGAGGGCACTGCGACGAGCATCGTGAGCAGCGAAAATACCAGCGCCGCGTAGTTTGAGATGCCCATGATGAACATGTGGTGAGCCCACACGAAAAAGCCGAAGACCGCAATCGCTACCGAGGAAAATGCGACAGCGGTGTAGCCGAAGACGCGTTTGCGGCTGAAGGTCGACACCACCTCGGAGATGACGCCCATGCCCGGCAGAATCATGATGTAGACCGCGGGGTGCGAATAGAACCAGAACAAGTGCTGGAAGAGGAGCGGATCGCCGCCTTTTGCCGGATCGAAGACGCCGATGCCGACCGTGCGCTCAAGGATGATGAGGACCAGCGTGATGGCAAGGACCGGAGTGCCCAGCACCATGAGGATGCTGGCCGCGTAGTTAGACCAAACGAAGAGCGGCAGACGGAACCACGTCATGCCGGGAGCGCGCATCTTGTGGATGGTAACGATGAAGTTGAGACCGGTGAAGATGGAACTGAAGCCGGCGATGAAGATGCACAGACCCGTCGTAATCACGTGCGTATTCACGTAGTGCGTCGACAAAGGCGTGGTGAAGGTCCAGCCGGTATCCACGCCGCCTGCGGCCATGGTGTAGATCATCATGAGGCCCGCGCCCACGTAGAGATACCAGCTAAGCAGGTTGACCTTTGGCAGTGCGAGATCCTTGGCGCCGACCATCATAGGTATCACAAAGTTGCCGATAGTGGCCGGGACGCTCGGCACCAGGAAGAGGAACACCATGATGACGCCGTGCATGGTGAACAGCTTGTTATAGGTGTCGGCCGCAACCAGGTCGCTCTGCGGCGTCAGCAGTTCCAGGCGAATGAGGCCGGCCAGCGCTCCGCCGATAAAGAAGAAAAATGTGATCGAGATGAGATAGAGCGTGGCAATGCGCTTGTGGTCGCCGGTGAGCAGCCAGCTCAGCAGGCCGTTCTCCTTGGTCAGGAAGTTCATCTTGGGAATCCTGGCCGTGGATTGGTCCGGAAGACTGATGATGGTGTTGGTGCTCATGGGGTGACTCCCTTCTGCGCCGCGGGAGCGTTCCCCGCAGGAGCCGGTTTACCTTCGTTATCCGCAGGCAAGTCGGTTGTATTTAAGGTTTGCTGTACGCGGTAATCGGAGTTGAGGTTCTTGATGTATTCCACCAGCGCGATCACGCCTTCTTCGCTGATCTGGCCCTGATAGGTCGGCATGATGGGCGCATAGCCCTGGGTAATGTTCTGTGACGGATTCAGAATGGCCGAGCGCAAATACGCATCGTCGGCGGTGATCGATTGGCCGCTCGAAAGCGCCAGCTTCGAGTCATAGACGCCGGCGAGGCTGGGCCCGCGCGCATCGGGCCGCGTGTTGTGGCAGGCATTGCAGCTCAGGCTGGCAAACAGCCGCTCGCCGTCCTGTGCCAGCGAATTGCCGCTGGTCGAGCCGGCAATCCACGCTTTGAAGTCGTCGTGCGACATCACCACCACTTCGCCGATCATTGCCGAGTGATTCGTGCCGCAATATTGCGTGCAGAACAGGTGATAGGTGCCGGGCGTCGTGGCTTGGAACCAGACCGTCGTATAACGGCCCGGAATAGCCTCGCGCTTCACGCGGAACGCCGGGATCGAGAAGCTGTGAAAGACATCCTGCGAAATGATCGTGAGCTGAATCGGCACTCCGACGGGAACGTGCAACGAGTTGATCTCGTGCTGGCCGCCGGGATGCTCAATCTTCCACATCCACTGCTTGCCCACAACATAGATGTTCATGGCGTTGGCGGGCGGCGTGTAAATGCGGAAATAGAGCAGCGCGCCCCAGACGAACATCACCAGGAAGAGTCCCAGTGGAATGATGGTCCAGGTTGCCTCAAGAAGCGTGGATCCTTCGATCTGCACCGCATGCGGGTGCCGCTCCTTGCTATAGAGAATCGAGAAACTCACCACCAGCAGAACAACAATCGTCAGCCCGATGAGGCTAACCAGCACCATGAAGAAAAAGAGCGCGTCCGACTCAGGCGCGATCTTCGACGCCTCAGGTGGAAAGAGCGAAAAGTGCTCCATCCATTTGACGAGATATTGCCACAGTACTGGGCTGATATGGTCCATTCCGTTATCCGTTCACCTTCTTTACCGTCCCGTACGGCCCACCTGATATCTCGTGATCGTGCCGGTAGTCCTTGCGGAACATCACGAGCATGAATCCGCCGAGCAACAAGATCGTGAGAGCGCCTCCGAGCTGCACCACCCGCGCAATGATCAGATCGTGCGTGTTGTTCCGGGGATCGTAGTGGTAGCAGTACGTGAGAATGTTGTCGACCGGCGATCCGATGCGGTTTGACGACGCCTCATCGAGGCCGAGCAGCAGATCCTTGGGCGAATACTCGACCCCCATGTAATACTGCGCCAGCTTGCCTTCGGGAGTGACGATCTGGATCGAGCTCGCGTGCGCAAACTGCGTCAGCTTGCCGTCGGGCCCGGGAATCTTTACGTAGCCAAACCCCACCGCCTTGGTGAGTGCATCGATATTGGGCTGCGTGCCGGTAAGGAAATGCCATCCGTCAGCCGATTCAGGACGCCCGTAGCGCTTCACGTAGCTGCGCTTCTTGGCCGCGGCCAGATCGGTGCCTTCCGTCGGATCGATGCTGACAACAACGATGTTGAAATCTTTGCCAGGGACGTAGCGAACCATCTGCAGCGCGCTGACCAGGCCGTTCAGTTCCTCTGAGCAGAGCATCGGGCACTGGTAGTAAACCAGGGCGAGAATGGCAGGCTTCTTGCCGAAGTAGCTGCTGAGAGCAACCTGCTTGCCGGCATCGTCGGTAAACGTGAGATTGAGCGGCAACTGGGTGTTGAGGTGCTGCTCGATGCCGACGCCGTTGAGAATCGAAGGTGGACGATCGTTGGAAGGCCCGGCGGACTTCTCGCCGTAGCTGGAAACCTGCGCGAACGCAAGCGGGACGGCGAGCGAAAGCACAACGGCGCCCGAAAGGCCGATCGCCGTCGCGCGCATCATACTCCGGATTGTGCTTTTCTTCTCCACTACAAAACTCCCTCGTTCCCTTGTTCCCTGTTTCTGCTACTTCGCTGCCGCCTCCTGCTTCCTCAGTGCCTCTTCCTGCGCCTGTTCCTCCTGCTCATAGCCGGTCGGAGCAAACCCGTCGGTCAACGGCATAGTGATGGTCGGCCTGCTGTCGCCGGTCATCGCCGGCTGCATCGTTACAGCAGCCGCCACCGGCAGTCCCTGCTGGGCAATCAATTCCATCGCGCGGTCGATGGGGATGCGTACCTTGCCGCCCGGCTGGTCGATCCAGGTGTAGTTGTCGAGCAAAAGATTTTCACGCGCATGCAGATCGGCCACATCCTGGTTGCCGTCATCGGTCTGCAGTCGCGGCGTTGGAAAGGTCTTCGTCAACTCCGCAACCTTGTTCTGCAACTCCGGGCTCGAAGGCAGGTTGCCGAGTTGCCGCACATCGGCAGTCTTTGTCCATTTGCTGTTGGGCCCGTCTTCGCGATTCATGCGCGCGTTCATCCATGCGCCGATGCCGTAGCACAGCAAGCCCGTGACTGCGACGAAGATACCCAGCGCAGTGATGAAGACCACGATGCCCGTTACGTTCGCATCGGTTCGCTCGAAGCCTGCCGATGCGTCGACCTTTTCCGGACCGTGACCGTGTTCGTTATGCCCGTGTTCGTTATGCATGGACATGTTCGGGCTCCAGAATCTCCGCCAGATGCGGATCGTTCACCTGCACCAGCGGCCGCGTCTTCAGGCGCGTGCAGTAATACGCAAACCAGAAACAGAACATCGCGGCCGGCACGGCGATGTATTCGAGAATTCCATAGCTGAAGTGCAGATTGCGCGCGGCGTCAGGGAAGTTCGGCTCGATGAGCCAGAACATGTCGAAGGCACGTGCGAAGACCATCCATTGGCACACGCGGACCAGGCGCTTCTTGTTGCGCTTCAGGTCGCGCGAAAGCAGCATGGTGAATGGAATCAACCAGTGGAAGATGAAATCGAGCGTGATGATGATGCCCCAGCTGCCGCGAATGCGATCGAGATACCAATTGATCTCGAGAGGCAAATTCCCCGACCAGATGATGAGGAACTGGCCGAAGTTCAGATAGATATTGAGCATAACGAAGGCAAACGCGAGCTTGCCCAGGTCGTGCTGCTCGGTCTGGCGCAGGATGGTCTTGTACGGCTCAGCCTTTGAAAGCGAGACCGCGATGATGATGCTGAAGGCCAGCACCAGGTAGCCCTGCCCGACAAGGTACAGTAGGCCGTAAACCGTCGAGAACCAGGTCACATCCATCGACATGACCCAATAGATGGAGGCAGCCGTCATGGTCACGGCGTAGACCAAAAGTCCGGGGCCGCTGATGTTCTCGAACTTCTTGATCCAGTAAGGCGTGTTCTCAGGTCTGTCGGCGTCGCGCTGCTGGGCGAGCTTGTTCAGGCGAATCGAATAGAACGCCCACAAGGCGAAGCAAAGCAGACTTACGCCCCAGTAGGTATCCGGGTACAGCATCGGTCGCTTGAAGTTGAGGCAGTGGGCCTGGAGTTCGGTGATCAGTCCGGACTTGAGCGCGTTCTCTGTAGCTTCCTTTGTGGTGTAGACCGCCCAAAGGTAGAGATGCTTGCTGAAAATCGCTGTCACGATCCAGTAAACAAAGATCACAGGCAGCGTGCGGCTCAGGGCTTCAAACGGGCGGCGCAGCAGCAGGCCCCACTTGCCGCCGGAGCAGTACTGCACCATGAGCAGTGCTAGCCCGCCGATGCAGAGTCCCCAGGTCCACACGGCGCCGAGCGTCCATGCGCGCAGCAAGTGATCCCAGCCCAGTCCGTCCTGCGACTGGCCCAGGAAGCCGAGGATCACGGCGATCACGGCAAAGATCGCTCCGATGACGAGCGCGCGCATCTTCCAGGCGTCGACAAAGGCCGGCGCGCCGAGGTCGGCGGGAAGCGTCTTCGCCTGCGATGCCGGGTTCTGTTCGTGAGCCATTCCTACCTCAAGTGCGTAGTGCTTAGTTCGTAGTGCGTAGTTCTTAGTTCACAGTTCGCAGTTCTTAGTTCGTAGTTCTCAGTTCGCGATTCGCTTCTTAGTCCCTAGTCCCTCAGTCCCTGCTTTTTCACTTCTGGGCCGCGGGGGCCGGTTTGCTTACCGGAATCGTGATCTTGGGATCCGCCGGATAACCGGGAGCCATTCCCGGAGTTCCCTCACCCGCCACCGGCGGATAAGCCTGAATGGCGGTGGAAGGCAGCGTCCATGGCTGCGCGTATTCCGGGTGGCCTTCCTGCGCGGCCAGGTCGCTGAGCTTTTGCACCTCCACGCCTGCCGGTACATCGGCCGTCGTCGCATCCTGGCTTAGCTGCAAAGCGCGAATGTATGCAGCGACGGCCCAGCGATCGGTCGGCGTCAACTGCGCCGAGTAGTCCGGCATGGCTCCGTAGCCGTGGGTCATCACGTAAAAGTAGTGCGAGATCGGTTGCGACAGGCGCACCTGGTCGTGAAAGTTGGCAGCCGGCTTGTAGCCGCGCTGCACAATCTCGCCCTCGCCGTTGCCCACGCGCGAGTGGCAGGGTGTGCAGTAGATGTTGAACCGCTCCTGGCCGCGCTTCAGCACTTCCATCGTTACCGGGAACGGCATCAGGTTCTGCTCTTCCTTGTAGCCGTTCGGGCCATGCACAACGCCCGTATAGAAATAACTGTCTTCGTGCAACTGGCCGCGGGCCACGGTGTCGAGCACCTGCGGGCGGGCGCCGCGATGATCGGCGAAGAAATCCGACCCGCGCTGCGGATCCATCCTGGGCTGATCCTGCATGTCCTGCCGGCAGCCCGCGATGAGGAGCAGCGCGGCCAGGCCCACAGACGCAACGCCGCGACGCATGAGCCGGTCTGCCGCTCTGGAGGCTGAAGGCTGAAAGCTGATGGCTGATAGCTTCTTGCTCATCAGTAGTCCACCTCCACTATGCTGAGCGGCTTGAACGTCTCAAGGTACGCCTTCGTCTCCGCAAGGTTGAACTTGGGATCGAGCGCCTCGAGGCACAGGAAGAACTTGTCGCTTGTCGCGCCGTCGCGGAAGTTGGGCGCATTGAACAGCGGATGGTAGAGCGCCGGTAGTCCGTTTAGCGCAAGCATGCCGAAAGCGGCGGAAAGGCCGGCCCAGAGAATGGTCCACTCATAAGCGGGCACAATGAATGCCGGCCAGGAATAGGGCGGACGGCCTGCAATATTCAACGGGTAAGCGAGCGTAGAGATCCAGGTCTCGAGCGAGAACATGGCCGCGCCGCCCATCAGGCCGCCAATCAAACAAAGCAGCGGCACTTTGTTGCGGTGAAAACCAATGGCCTCTGCCGCTTCCTCGACGGGATAAGGCGTATAGCAGTCCAGGCGCCGCCAGCCGTCTTCGCGTGCCTTGCGCGCGGCCCGCACCAGATCGCCTGGCGTATCGAATTCGGCCAGCAGGCCGTAAGTTCCTTCGCGTGCAGGCATATCAGTCTCCAGCCTCCACCGTCGCCTTCGGCTTGATCTTTGCCGCAGGCAGCAACATGCGAACTTCGTTCATCGGAATCATGGGCAGGAAGCGCACAAACAACAGGAACATGAAGGTGAAGAATCCAAGCGTGCCCACGAAGGTTGCGTAGTCCCATTTCGTCGCGCGATAAGTGCCCCACGCAGAGGGCAGGAAGTCGCGCGTCAGGCTGGTGACAACAATGACGAAGCGCTCAAACCACATGCCCGTATTCACCACGATCGAGATCAGAAACATGAACGTGATATTGGTGCGCAGCTTGCGCGACCAGAGCGTCGTGAGAGGAATCGCCAGATTGCATGTGATCAGCACCCAGTACGACCAGCCCATGGGCCCGAAGGCCCGATTCCAGAAGGTGAAGGCCTCCCAGTGATCGGCCGAATACCAGGCCATGAAGGCTTCCATGGCATACCCGTAGCACACGATGAATCCTGTCACCAGCATGACCTTGCCCATGTTGTCGATGTGGCGCTCGGTGACCAGCGCCTCAAGGTGATAGAACTTGCGCAGCGGAATGGCCAGCGTAAGCACCATGGCGAAGCCGGAGTAGATGGCGCCGGCAACGAAGTACGGCGGGAAGATAGTCGTGTGCCAGCCGGGCAGAACTGCGACGGCGAAATCGAAGCTGATGACGGTATGGACTGAGAGCACCAGCGGCGTTGCCAGGCCGGCCAGCAGCAGCGATGCCGTCTCATAGCGCATCCAATGACGCACCGATCCGCGCCAGCCCACCGACAGCAGGCCGTAGAAGTACTGCGCTATCTTCGACTGTGACTTATCGCGAAACGTGCCGAAATCCGGCACCATGCCGATGTACCAGAAGACAACCGAAATGGTGGCGTACGTCGAAACCGCAAAGACGTCCCACATGAGCGGCGAGCGGAACTGCGGCCACACCGTCATGGTGAAGGGCAACGGGAAGAGCCAGTAACCAAGCCAGGGACGGCCGACGTGAATGAGCGGGAACAAGCCGGCGCACATGACGGCAAAAATCGTCATGGCCTCGGCGAAACGGCTGATGGAGTTGCGCCAGCCCTGCTTGAAGAGAAGCAGAATGGCCGAGATCAGCGTGCCGGCGTGGCCGATACCGATCCACCAGACGAAGTTGATAATGGCGAATCCCCAGGCAACCGGCTGCGAGATGGCCCAGATGCCGACGCCTTTAAGGAACAGCCAGGTGAGCGCCACCATGAGCATCGTGGCGCCGCCGCCGGCAATCGTAAAGAGGCCGAACCAGCCCATCGGCGTATGCGGCGTGAGCACGATGCGCACGATCTTCTCGGTGACCGACCGGAAGGTCTCGCCCGGCGCAATGACGCGGTACTCGCCCGTTGCGGGATCGACCCAATGATCAGGAGGTTTTACTTCTCTGGTCGCCATCGTTAGCTCAACCCTTTGCCGGCGCAATTTCCGTCGGCGTTACTTCCAGTTCCTCGTTCAGATTCAGAACTTCTGCCACATAGGTCGTGCGCGGACGCGTATTAATGTCGGCGATGACCTGGTAGCTGCGCTGCTGCGCCCGCAGCTTGGATACCCTGCTGTCCTTGTCATTCATGTTGCCGAAGGTGATGGCCTTGGCCGGGCACGCCTGCTGGCAGGCGGTCACAATTTCGCCATCATGAATGCCGCGATTCTCCTTGTCGGCGCTGATCTTCGCTTCCTGGATGCGCTGCACGCAGTAGCTGCACTTTTCCATCACGCCGCGCGAGCGCACGCTGACGTCGGGATTGCGCATCAGCTTCAGGCTTTCGGTTTCGTAGTCGCTGTAGAGCAGGAAATTGAAGCGGCGCACCTTGTACGGGCAGTTATTCGAGCAGTACCGCGTGCCTACGCAGCGGTTGTAGACCATCATGTTGAGGCCTTCCGGCGTGTGCACCGTGGCGCCAACCGGGCACACCTGCTCGCACGGAGCGTTCTCGCAATGCTGGCAGGCCATGGGCTGGAAGTGCGCGCGCGGAGCGGCCAGGTCGCCCTCAAAATAGGTGTCGATGCGCAGCCATTGCATGTTGCGGCCGATGCGCACCTGCTGCTTGCCGACGACGGCGATGTTGTTCTCGGCATAACAGCTGACGATGCACGCATTGCAGCCCGTGCAGCTGTTCATGTCGATCGACATGGCCCACGCATTCGGTTCGTTGTAAGACCAGTTGGGGAAGAGCGACGTGTCATATTTCGGCGTCTCGTGCCCCTCGCCCTCGTGCGCAAAATTCGGGTTGGCCTTGAACTCGTCAAGGGTCGCGTAACGGATAATGCCGCGCTCGCCAATGGCCTCATCGGCCTCGAGCGAGTTGTTGTTCTGGCCCTGTGGCTGGCCAAAGGTCGCGCCGCGGTCATCGCGGTAGTGGCTCTTGGTGATCGCAATGCCCCATTTGCCGTCAAGCTTGCGCATGGAGCCTGTTGCATTAAACGGCGCCCAGGAGTTGCGAATCTGGTAAGCACTGAACCCAGCGCCGCCGGCCACGCGTCCCACCTGCCGGCCGTAGCCGAGATAGACCGTGATCGAGTTATCCGGATGGCCCGGCGCGACAATCACCGGCGCCTTCACGCGGCCGTTGCCGACGGTGATCTCGATGATGTCGTCCTCTTCCAGATTGTTCTTCGTCAGCGTCGCGCCGCTCATGATCGCCGCGTTGTCCCAGCTCAGGCTGGTCACCGGCTTGGGCAATTCCTGGAGCCAGCCAACGTTGGCCCAGCGGCCGTCGTAGACATTCGGGTCGGGCCGGAAGATGATTTCGAGCGAATCCTTCGGCGTCGGCGTGGGAACATTCGGCGACAGCGAAATCGGGTGCGGGATAAATGGCGCCGCATCGCGTGGCATATACGCCGTATCCGCAATCCACCCATCATGCAGCGCCTTGCGCCAGCCAACTTCGAAATCGCCCTTAATTGTCGATTGCCAGGTTTGCCGCACGGCTTCGTACGCGCTCAACATCGGCTGTTGCAGCAGCGACTGGAAGACATCGTGCGCCGTGTGGCCGCCGTAGAGCGGATCGATCATCGGCTGCACAATGGACACCGTGCCGTCGTAAGCGCGGGCGTCGGACCAGTACTCAAGATAGTGCGCCGCGGGAATGTGCCAGTGCGATTCCTGCGCGGTCTCGTCATAGAAGGAGCCGAGATGCGCGACGATCTTCGCTTTGCCGAATGCGTTGCCGAAGTCGAGATCGGCGGGCGCATCGTAGATCGGGTTGGCGTTGAGAATCACGAGCCAATCGACCTTGCCTGCATTGAGATCTGCGACAAGTGACTTGAAGTCGCCCAGTTGGTCGCTGGGCAGCGGATTGACAGGCTGGCCGGAAACAAAAACCGTCTTGCCGAGATTGCCGAGCGCATCGTTGATGGCAAGCGCGAGCGATGCGACCGATGGATCCTGATAGATGCCGGGCAGAACGGCGCTCTTGCCGCCGCTTGCCTTCAGATCTTTCGCCAGCGCGGCAAGAAACTTTTGCTGATCCGCGGTCCACGAGTATGCAGGCGGATTCACTCCGCCGACGCCAACCGCCTGCGCCAACGCCGCAGCAAACGCCGGAACTTCGCTGGCGCGCAGACCCAGGCGATGTTCAGCCTTCATGCCGGTCGTGGTCGGCGTGCTCTCGACCGTATAGAGCCGGTTCATGCCGTTTTCCGGCTGTTTGCGCCGGCCAGCATAATCTCGCACTAATTTGTGGAAGCCGGGATACGAAGCGCCCGAGAGAAAATCCGCGTCGAGCGAAACGATCACATCGGCCTGGCTCAGGTCATATTGAACGGCCATGCCGCCCGTGAGCGCCGTTCCCGCAAGCGCGGGGTCGTATTGAACAAGCTTCGCCTGGGGGTATGCCTTCTGGACCTCGCCCCATTGGCGAGCCAGCGTCGGCGAAGTGATGGCTGCGCTCAGAAAGTAGATGCCGCTTCCATCTTTGCTCTGCGCGACCTTCTGCTGCAGCGCTTCGACAAACTCTGCCCACGAACGGGCCTCGCCCTCGAACGACACCTGCACGGAGCGGTCGGGGTCGTAGAGATCGAGCAGCGTCCCCTGCGAATACGGATCGGAACCGCCGTTGTTGTATGCGTGCTCGGGATTCCCGTCGATCTTGATGGGACGGAATTCGTCGCTCTTCACCAGCAGCGGCACTGCGCCCGTTGTAAATGGATGCGCCGTCGCAAAGTACATCGACTTGCCGAGAACCAGATCTTCCGGCGCCTTCACATACGGATAAATCGGCTCGTCTGGCTGCTTGGTGCAACCCGCCAGGCCGGCCAGCGCCATCGACGCGCCCATGATCTTCAGGAAGCCGCGGCGGGAAACGGGATCGATCCATTCCTGCGCCGCCGAGGGGAACTCGCGCTCCACTGCCTCGCGAAATTCCGGCGTATCGGCCAGCTCATCGAGCGAACGCCAGAACTTTTTGCCCTTCACGCCTTCAAGCTTCGCGCGCACCTGAGCCAGCGTCATCGGCTCGGCGCTTGTGGCCTGCGAAACAGCCCCGCTCTCCTGCTCGGCTCCGCAAGTGCACGAAGTGTCAGGGCACGAGTTTACTCGCGCCATAGTCGCCGCAATTGAAATCGGGGCTTTAGCCCCCGCGGTACTCGCTTGTGCCGATCGCATCATCGCCGCGTTCTCGTCGCTCCCGTTCGCACGCCTGCTCATCGGTGGCACACCTCGCAACTGGTCAGATCTTTCGGCGTGCGAATGCTGTAGTGAACCTCGAGGAAGTGGCCCAGTTCCATTTGATTCGTGAATCTCTGATACGACGGCGCAGCAGCAGGAACCGCGGCAGCCGCAACGTCGCCTGCCAGCCCCTTTGCGCCAGCCTCAGGCAGCCGCAGCGAGGCCATTTGCGCGCTCGCGCCTGAAGTTGAGCTCGGATCCTGCCTCGTGCAGCTCACGCTCTGCGCGGTCGGCGTCCCGGAACGAACTGGATTCGTCGCGCACCAAACTGGGTTGTCGAGCGACGGGCTCTCCCACGCCATGTTGTAAATCTGTGCGGTGGGCCGCAGATTCTTTGCCGGGTTGCGATGGCAGTCGAGGCACCACTCCATCTGCAGTGTGTTCTGCTCGTACATCAGCGGCATCTCGTCCACCCGGCCATGGCAGCTCTCGCAGCCGATGCCCTTGTTCACGTGAATTTCGTGGTTGAAGAAAACGAAGTCGGGCAGGTCATGCACCTTGGTCCATGCGATCGACTGCCCCGTATACCAGCTCTGGCGCACCGGTTCGAGTAGCTGAGCATTCGTCCAGATCTGCGCGTGACAGTTCATGCACGTGCGCGTGGGAGGAATGCCGGCGTAGCTCGATTTCTCCACCGTGGTGTGACAGTACTGGCACTGGAGCCCGAGGCCCTGCACATGGTGCTTATGACTGAACGGTACCGGCTGGTCGGGGCGCTGGCCTTGCCGCGTGACCCACGGCGAACGCTGCAGCTGGTCGAGAGTGACCCCCAGGGCGATGACAATCAACCCCGTCAACACCAGGCTCATGCGTGCCAGTGCATTGGAGTTGCGCTCGAAGATTTGCGCCATGAACGAATCCCGGTTTGACTGTCGTTTTGCATGTGGCTGCTGTATCAGCCGTCACATGGGTGATGTACAAGAAACGCTCTTCGATAGAACTATCGTGGGCGGGCAGGGAAGCCCGAAAATTCAATATAGCAGCCCACGGCCCTCACTCTTCAAGGTTTGCGTGCCACATCGCGAGAAAAATTTTGTGGGAATCTGAGTGATAAAGCGAAGAAAAGAAAATGAGTTGTGATAAGGGGAAAAATCAGCAACAACCCAACATTTCCCTGATCGCACTTGTATCAGAGACTGGGATTTTCTTTACAAATTTATCACAGCAAAATCAGCGTGCGCCAGCGGGTACCGTGCAGCCAGCCGTGACCCGCGAGAAGTTATGCGGCCCGGTCGATCCAAGTGGTAATTTGTCGCCATGTCGCAACCTGAGCAATCGACGCGCCCCGACGCGAGCGCCGCAATGCAGCGAGCCATCCTCCTATCGAATGTCTTTTTAAAGGCACTCGCGACTCCGCCGCCGGAATTGCTTGCGAAATTCACAAAGGAAGAGGACCGAGCGAAGCTTGCCCAGGGATGCCAGCAGTTGTTCGACAAGCAGATTGAAAAGATCCGCGCCACCGGCCTTTGGGACCTTCTGGAAGACCGTGAGCGGGAGTTCATGGAGGCAGGGATCTTCGAGACGACGATGCAACACAGAATCGACGCGAGCTGGCTCGCCGAATCGATCATGTGCCTCTTCTGGGCGCTGGGACGCAGAGATCAGATTCCTCCTTATGACCAGGAGGTTGATCCCAGATCCAACTGGTTCGTGAAGGACGAAAAAGCGCGGGAAATGATCAGCACGGCAACAGTCCGGCAGGGGGAGGAGATCGAGAAGCAGCGCGATCTTGCCGAACTTTGGCATTGGCGCTGCCGAACACACATGCTGCTCACGACGAAAAAGATCACGGTTGCCCTGCCGAACGGAACACCAATGTCCGAGATTATTCGCGTGACCGCCGGGCAGGCGGCAAAGGACGGGGTCTTCCCTCAATCGATCTCGGGCGACTTCCCGGTTTTCGGAAAGCCTTATCGCGAGGTTTCGGAGGAACAACTGAGCCTTCTCACGTCCATCGCGATGGAGCGGCACAAGGCGCTGAACTCGCTTTGCGGATACGCGCCCGGAAACCGGTGGTCAGAGACACCAACCGATACTTAGGATCGGTGCGTGTTCGGGAAGAATCTATCACTCATTCATTGAACTCTTCCCGGGTGAAATGCCTGCCGGCCTCGACGTCGCGCAGGCTTCCCATCAGCGCATCGATGCGTTGTGAGACTGCTCCGCGACCACCGCAGCAACCGCAATCGCATCGGCACGCCTCGGTCCCGTGAGCCTCTGAAAAAACACCGTCATTCGATGCCAGTGGCCAACCAATCATGACAAGAAAGACATCCAGCACGAAGAGCGCAATAGCGATGTCGTTGAAGAGTGTCGCCTCGGGCAAGTTGGGCCAATATTGGTTTGCCGCCCAAAAGAGAAACGCCGCGGCCAGAAGGATCGCCTTGACCATTTCCTTCGGCGCGGCTCGGCGCTCCAACTGGTAAGCCAGGTACGCGAGAGAAATCATTGCCAGCGAAAATGCGCCGAGAGTATCGTGGCTGCCGGCGGGGAAAAATGCAGGGAATGCGTCCCGGAGCAGCAACGCGGCCACACCGGCGAGAGTAACAATGCCGAGGGCGATCGGAACAAAACTCGATGCGGAGCCGGAACGCATAGACATAGCTCATTATGGCTCGCGACTTGAAAGGAAACCGTAAGGGCACCGAGCATCGCCGGGAAATCGCTCTGGAACGGCGGCCGGGCATGTGCCCGGCAGGCACGGCCGGCACAAATTGATGCATTAGAATTTACGAAAGCCCTACGGCCGAAAGCTCTCACTGACAGATACATAGGACCAGGACTCCAAAACAGGCACAGGGCTGGAGCGGTTCCACATCGAGTTGAAGCCTGAAAAGGAAAGACAATGAAGTACGCCGGACTGCTGGTGATGCCCGCGGGATTCTTCCTGACCGTTGCCGCCCTCGCGATGTTTCCTGACGCGGAACGGCGGGCGGCATTCGTGGTGTGCGGACTGGCGGTTGAATGCATGGGGCTGGTGGTTGCGGTGCGCGGCCACATGCCGGCACGCGGGGCGAGCCGCCCATGAATCCCATTCCTCCCATCGTGCCTGTAGCCGCGAAGCAAATGAGCGACACAATTTTTGCGCTTGTACTCGCATTGCTTGCTGTTTCTCCGCTGGCGATTGCAGGAGTTGCGTTGATTAATGTCGGACTCGGCCGCTCCCGTTCTGCGGCGCAGGTTCTGCTGGGCAATCTGGTTCTCATCGCGGTCTCGACGATTGCTTTTCTTTTCGTCGGCGCTTCGTTTGCCGGAACATTGGGAGGTTCAGAAATTGCAATCCACGCCGTAGGAAAGACATGGAACGTGCTCGGCCTCGGCCCCTTCCTGCTTCGTGGTGTTGCCGGCGCAAGCCCGCAAGCCCAATTGGCGCTCGTCTTCGAGTTTCTGTCGGTAGCCATGGCCGCCATGCTGCCGTGGGGTTCTGGCTCCGACCGTCTGCGATTGATGGGCGGCTGCGTAGTTGCCGCGGTGCTGTCTGGAATCGCTTTTCCGCTGGCCGCGCACTGGGTCTGGAATGGCGGCTGGCTCGCGCAGCTTGGCGTCAACTTCTCGCTCGGCGCAGGATTCCTTGATGCCGGCGGCGCAGGCACGGTCCACCTGCTCGGCGGCCTAAGCGCACTGGCCGTCGTTTGGATTGCCGGTCCGCGCCGAGGCAAATTTCCGAAAGAAGGCCTTTCCACGGCCATGCCGGGCCACAACGCCTCCTATGTATTGTTCGGGTGCCTCGTCGCGCTGGTCGGATGGCTGGCCTGGAATGCCGCCGGCGCATTGCTCTGGCTGCACGCGCCGCTCGGTGCGCTGCCCGTCACCGCGATCAACACGCTTCTTTCCGCATCCGGTGCGCTGGTGGCCACTTTTTCGGTCACGCGATTCCGCTTCGGCAAGCCGGATGCGAGCCTCTGCGCCAACGGCTGGCTCGCAGGGCTCGTCGCCTCAAGCGCCTGCGCGGCCATTGTCTCGCCTGCCGCTTCGCTCTTCATCGGCGGCGTTGCCGGCATCTTCACGCCGCTGCTGGTTGAGCTACTTGAACTCGCGGTTTCCCTCGACGATCCCACCGGCGCCATCACCGTGCACGGAGCCGCCGGTTTGTGGGGATTGCTCGCCGCCGGCATCTTCGCTCCACAACCGGGGCAGCTTGTCGCGCAGCTCGTCGGCATTGCCGCCCTGCTCGGCGTGATGCTGCCGCTCTTCTATCTGCTCTTCGCCATCGTCAATCGCGCAGTTCCCTTCCGCGTCGACCCCGACGGCGAGCGCATCGGCATGGACCTGCACGAGCTTGGCGGCGGCGCCTATCCGGAGTTCGTGATTCACCGCGACGAGTCCTACAGGTAGCGCGGATCGTCCAGCCTGCCTGTGTAAACTCACGTAAGGATCAAAGCGCATGGGCATTTTAGGTGGGCTGTTCTTCACCTGGGGCATCTGGGGTATCTTGCTGCGGCTCGTCGCCCTCGTCCACTTCATCCGGCGGCGGCCAAATTTTTATTGGCTCTGGATCATCCTCTTTCTCGGCCCGATCGGCGCGCTGGTCTACATCTTCGCCGAGGTTCTTCCCGACTTCGGTCTGCTGCAGCAATCGTTCAAAACCTTCCCGCGCCGCAAGCGCATCGCGCAGCTCAACATGGAGATTCGCGACAATCCTTCGTCGGGAAATTACGAAGAGCTCGGCGATCTCTTCATGGACGAGGGCAAGCTCCAGCAGGCGCGCGCCGCATACGACAAAGCCATTGCCGCTCGTTCCACCACGCTGGATTGTTTTTACCGGCGCGGCGTGTGCGCGCTGCTGCTTGGCGACGCAGCGGCTGCACTACCCGATCTCCAGATGACCGTGGGGAAAGACGCCGGCCACGACTTTTATCGCGCCGCGGGTCTGCTGGCCGACGCCTACGCGAAAACCGGGCAAGCGGAGAAAGCCGACGCGATGTTCCGCCAGGCCATCGATCGCTCCACGCTTTCCGAGACCTACCTCAATTACGCCGACTTCCTTGCCTCGCAGGGCCGCAACGGCGAAGCGCGGCAGTGGGCGCAGAAAGTGCTGGACAAAAAGCCGACCATGCCGCGATACCTGCGCCGCCGCGAGCGTTCGTGGTTTCGCCGCGCCAGCGCGGTGTTGAGGCGAGTGCCGGCCTAGCCCCTGGTCCTCGGCCAAAATGACATCCGGAATCCGGCAAACGGCAACCTGTCAAAACTCGAACTGTCTCACTCACGGGGTGTAACCCATTTTTTGTCAACCCCCGCTCCCCTCCAAATCCCTCGCATCTCTCTGATCCCACTCAAAATATAAATTTCGCGAAAAGTGCATATTATTTCCCGCAAATCCCTACACTTGTCTCAGGATCAAAACCATGCACGAAGCCAGTTCTCTGACCGCGAAAAACAGATCTCCGTGCCCCATCCTTTTCGACCGCGTTTTGCGGTTGAAAAGGGTGGGAGACCACGAATTTCTCACTGACCGAGTTCAAGCGGTCAGAGAACCAGCCATTAGGAACGACTACAGCACTTCTCCCTCTGCCATATACCGAAACCAGGAGCTGAAGTGGCGGTTCCCGTAAGGAAGCGCCACCTTGAACTGAAATCACAAGGGCTACATCGGATGGAGAAGTGCTCTAGCTTTGAACCACCGCCTCCGCTCGCCAGGATCAGCCGCTGAACGCTGAAAACCTCCGGGCCGCACGGTCGTAGCTAAAAGCTAAGGGCCCTAAAGCTACTGCCTACTGGCTACTCCCTGTTGCTTACTCCCTGGTCTTCGCCCTCCCGCATTTTGGGAGGGACGGACCAGATGCCGGGACAAATTTGCACCCCAGGCGGTGCAAAACACCCTTAAGCCGAGCTTTTTGACGACTTTACATTCGCCTCTTTAGAATCAGGACTTTACGCGAAAACACGGTTTTTTGAGGGGGTATTGACGAATTAGTACACACCGTTCTGCCGGCCGGCTTCGCTAACGACCCAGCGTCGTGAGCCTGAATTTTGCGCCCTGAGCGGGATTTCAATCCCAGTCGGCCGCGATCTCTGCCGCCGGTGCCGCGAAACAGCAGCAGTTGCGCCCGCCCTGCTTCGCGGCGTAGAGCGCAGCGTCCACATCGTGAATCACTTGCAACACCGATGCCTGCTGCTCTTCGTCGCTCACCAGTACTCCGATGCTCATGGTGATGGAGATCGGGCCGCGCGAGGTCAGGATGGACGAAATCGCAAGATCGCTGCGCACCTGCTCGGCGCGCGCCATCGCAACCTCTGCCGCTGAACAGCTCGACAGAACGATCAGAAACTCTTCTCCGCCGTAGCGTCCCACCAGGTCGTAGCTCCTTACGCGGTTCTGCAGCAGCCGGCTCACTTCGCGCAGCACTTCGTCCCCCACCAGGTGGCCGTAGGTGTCGTTGATCGCTTTGAAGCCGTCAAGGTCGGCGAGCATCACGGCAATGGACCGATGCTCGCGGGCGCAGCGCGCAAGTTCGTGCTCGAGCTGCTCAAGAATTGCCTCGTGATTCAGCAGCCTGGTCAGTGAGTCGTGTGAAGCTTTGAATTTCAATTCGTCCCGCGCGCGCTCCAGTTCCGCTTCAACTGCTTTCATCGCCGTCACGTTCCGCCCGATGCCGATCAACCCGATAATTTCGCCGGCAAAGTCGACGAACGGCACTTTGGTGGTGAGCATGTAACGCGTTTCCCCGTTCGCATCGGTGATGCGCTCTTCCTTGCTCACCTGCGGCAGCCCCGTTTCCAGAACCTCGCGCTCGTTTTCAAAGAAAACCTCGGCCACCCTTCGCGGGAAGAAATCGAAATCGGTCTTGCCCAGCACCTCGGCGCCGCTGTCAGCTCCCACATTCCTCGCCGCGGCAAGATTCGCCAACAGAAAACGGCTCTTGACGTCCTTGACGAAAATCGTGTCGGGCAGGTTTGCGATGACGGCGCGCAGCATCGCCAATTCTCCAGACACAACCTCCCCTCCCGTGGCGAGAGTGCGCGCATCTCCAAGGAGCTTGTGAAAAATGGCGCCCGCAGCGGCCGACAGCAGAATCGCAGCACCAAACGCGGCTCGTTCAAGCCATCCATCGTTGCCGCCGGTGATCCTTGTCGCTGCCTCGATAGGGCGCTGCCACAACGCCTGAATCCAGGCGGCGTCAAAAACGAGTTGAACCAGTGTGTCCATGCGAGCCCGGCTGCCGAACCAGACCGGGCGATGCTTCCTCAGCAATGATCATCGGCAGGAATCGTCAGGCACTTGAGATAGGACGGCAGATTCCGGCGTGGGTTAAAGATCTCTAAGACCGGGAGATCTAAGGCTCACGCACGGAGCCAGGATGCCATCTTCTATCTCTTCGCCATCAACAGCATCACGACGAAGAGCAGCACGGGGACCAGGACAAGCCCCGCGTAGAGAAGCATTTTTTGCGTGCTTGGAAAGATGCGTCCACGGAGCGCCGGGCGGCGCTCGCGATCGCTCACGCCCACCAGTTCCGGATGTTCCAACTCCCACGCCATCTCCGCGACGGTCGAATAACGATGGCGCGGATCGCGCTCGAGAGCACGAAAGAGAATCTCTTCGAACTCGGGCGAAATCTTCGGATTCAATTCGCGCGCCGGCCTGGGGTCGTTCAGCACCCGCTCGTTCATTACGGCCAGAGGATTCGGCCCAGTGAAGGGCGGTTGGCCCGTGAGCATCTCGTAGAGCATCGCGCCCAGCGCATACACATCGCTGCGCTGATCGCCTCGCTGCCCCTTCACCTGTTCCGGTGAGATATAGTCGGGCGTGCCCAGCGCAGGTGTGACCGAGGCGTGGGTGATGCGGCGAGCGTCCTCTTTCATGGCAATGCCAAAATCGATGATCTTGATGCGGTCCTGATCGTCGACCATGATGTTTTCTGGCTTCAGGTCGCGATGGACCACTCCGTGCTTGTGCATGGTGTCGAGCGCATCGCAAATCGCCAGAGTCAGCTTCACCGCGCGATCGATAGGCAGCGGGCGCTCATGATTCATAATCGCCCGCAGCAACCTGCCCTCGACCCATTCGATAACCATGTAGCGGCGGCTGCGTTCTTCGCCGTCGAATGTCTTCACAATGCCGGGGTGGTCAAGTTCCTGGCCGATCTCCTCCTCGCGGCGGAATCGCTCAATCAGGACCGGGTCGGCCTCCATCTCGGGGTGCGGAACTTTGACCGCAACCTGACGGCCATCGCGCAGGTCGGTGGCTCGGAACAGCGTAGACATGCCGCCATGCGCCACTTCCGCGTCCAGGCGATAGTGGTCCAGCGTCTCTCCGGCGGCCAAAGGGGTTGTCACTTCGCACAGCATCGCAACTCTGAGTCTTTCATGCAAATCGTAAGAAAGATGTATGGATCGGCGGGCCGGAAAGGTGTGTTGATTTGATTCTGTTTTCGCTGCAAGTCGCGCGAAAATGCCCGGATTTCCCCGCGGAAATCATTATCATGGAAGGCATTATGCTCCGCATTCGCCCATCCTTGCCGGCCTGCCTGGTGCTGGCGTGCGCCGCCTGGCCGGCGTCTGCGCATGGGGCAATCGCTGAGAAACATTCGCCGAAACCGGAGCCTCCGCAGGACACGGGATTCCTGAACCGTAAAGTCGAGTCGCACGGAGTGACCTACAAGTTTCAGGTGTACCTGCCGGAGGAGTGGCGGCGCGACGACGGAAAACAGTGGCCGGTCATCCTCTTTTTGCATGGCCGGGGCGAGCGCGGCTCAGAGGGCATGTGGCAAACGCAGATCGGACTTCCCGAAGCGGTACGCAACCATCCGGATCGCTGGCCATTCGTGGTTGTCATGCCGCAATGCCCGCAGGACGCACACTGGACCGATCCCAACATGCTCGACATGGCGATGACGGCACTCGACCAGGAGTCGGCCGAGTTCCACGGCGACCCCGCGCGCACCTACCTCACGGGGCTCTCCATGGGCGGCTATGGCGCGTGGGAGCTGGCGCGGCTTCATCCTCACCAATGGGCGGCAATCGCAATTGCCTCGAGCGGTATCTTCTGGAGCTACGATCCCGAGCGCTGGCAGGAGTCGTCTGTGCTGCCCGCTGAGTATGCCAGCGCACTGGGCCGCACCCCAATCTGGCTCTTTCACGGCAGCCTCGATCCCGTAGTTGCGCCGCGCCAGAGCGAACTGATGTACGACGCGTTCAAGGCTTCTGGCGGAAACATCCGGCTTTGGATCTATCAGGGGCTCAAGCACGATTCCTGGACGCGTGCCTTCGACGAGCCGGAACTGCCGCACTGGCTGCTCTCGCATCGCGCCCCGTCGGATGCAGAGCTGCCGGCATTCGCCGAGCACCTGGTCATTCCCATCGCGCCGCCGGCCATCAAGCTGACGAATGCCCAGCTCGACACCCTGGCGGGCGAATATCGCGAGCCGAACGGAAAAGCGATCACCACCGTCTACAGGCAAGGCGAAGAGCTCTTCCAGCGCGCGCCGGGAGGCGAGGTCACGCAGCTGCAGGCGGAATCGCCCGACACATTTTTCTATCCCAATGGCTCAAACAGCTCCGTCACCATCCACGTGAGCTTCGAACACGATGCGCAGGGACACGTGACGGCCATGATCGTGCGCGACAATCGGCATGAGGAGCGCTGGGTGCGGCAGTCGGCCGTTGCAGCGAAGTGACGCGGCCGTTGGACATCGCACACATGATCGCAACGGCCTGAGCCTGGTTCGTCAGGCGCACCGGGATCACGCGATTCTCGTACCCTTGAAGACCGTTACCGCGGAGCCATCAGCGAAGAAGGCGGAGTCTGGCGGACGCTGTAGGACACTGGCGAATTCTCCGCCGTAGAAACGCGTCGCATCTCCTGAAAAGCCTGCCTCCATTGCTCCCCTTACATTCCATCGCGGATGCTGCACCTCGTATTCCAGGCAGCCGCCATTTCGTTGCGCCGCGTAGCCCCAGTAATGTTCGGTAATGAACTGACTCAGCGAGCCCTCGGCAGGCAGAGACTCCGGACTCTCGGCCTCGATCCGCATCGTGCAGAGCCTCGCTCCGGAGCCCCAGGAGTACTCGGCCGCAATCGTGCCGGCATTCGCTTCGGTTCGAGTCGAATGGGACATCGGAACGCGGGAGTAGTTTTCGCCGAAAGCAAGCCGCGCGATGGCGGCAACCGCCCGCTTCGGAACCAGCTCGCGAATAAAGACCACGCCACGCTTCGATCCGCGTCTGACGTAAAACCGCAGATTGACCTCTTCAAACGACCCATGAAACGGCACGGCAATGCCGGCCAGCCGCGTACGGTTAAACTCGAAGCCGATAAGACTGACGTAGGTTTGGCCGCCAAATGCGTCCAGTTCCGTGCCCGAGGGAACGAACCGGCTGAGCAGGCCGCGGTCGACGGCGTAGTTCAGCATTACCAGATTCATCCACTCGGCAGTGAGAAAGATTCCGGGCTTTTTCGCGGATGTGGGCTCTCCGGCGGCTGTCGGGATTGACGCTTTGCGGTACGTTGGAACCGAAATCGGCATTCCTGCGTAGTATCTCTCAATCCGGGTAAGCACCCGGAAGCAGGAGAAGGAGGCAACATGTTTTGCAGCGGATGTGGTCGCCCACTAGAAGCGGGTCAGCCGGTCTGCCCGCAGTGCGGTCATGCGGTGGCGCCGGCTGTTCCGCCCATTCCCGGCTTTGAGTTTCAACTGGCAGGCTACTCCAACAAAGTCAGAATACTCGGCATTCTATGGCTCGTCTACGCGGCCTTCTCCGTCATCGCGGGCTTTGCTGCCATGTCGTTTGCCAAGGCATTCTTTGAGCACGGATTCGGTCCCTGGGGCCACGGCCAGATGCCTCCGGATTGGTTCTTCCCGATGGCCATCCACTTTGCATGGCTCGCGATCGCCATCCGCGGAGTGCTTTGCGCCGTGGCCGGGTGGGGTCTGCTGGAACATACGCAATGGGGAAAGGTGATGGCCATCGTCGTTGCCATCCTCAGCCTCATCAAGATCCCCTTCGGCACCGCCCTCGGCATTGCCACGCTGGTCATTCTGCTCGGCTACCGGAATTCGACTCTCTACGAACAGCTGTGAAAGACAGCTTTTAGCCGTCAGCTCTTAGCCTTTAGCTAAAGGCGCTCTCGGAGCGCGGCCGGTCCTCAGATAGAGCCTTCGGTGAATTCATCGCTTCCTGGTCCTGCGCTCATGACCTGGTTCTCGTGTTCCCCGCAATGGCGTGTGTTCCCGCACGGCGAAGCCAATGGCTAAAAGCTAATAGCTAACAGCTGTCTTACAATCGAAGCATGGCCTTCCCAGCCAACCGGATGCGGCGCTTGCGGCGCAATGATGCGCTACGTGCCCTCGTTCGCGAAACTGTGCTCGAGCCTGGCGACCTGATCTATCCGCTCTTCATCTGCCCGGGTGAGGGAGTGCGCAATCCGGTCAGTTCCATGCCGGGAGTCTTCAATCTCTCCATCGATGAGGCAGTACGCGAAGCCGAAGAAGCCGCCAGGCTGGGCCTCGGCGGCCTGCTGCTCTTCGGCCTGCCCGAGTCGAAGGACGAAGAGGGTACCGGCGCATACGACGAAAACGGCATCGTGCAGCAGGCGCTGCGCGCGCTCAGGCGATCGGATGCCGCAAAGAAGCTGGTGCTGATCGGCGATGTTTGCCTGTGCGAGTACACCAGTCACGGCCACTGCGGCGTGGTGGTCAAGTCGCGTGACGGATTCGATATCGACAACGACCCAACGCTCGAGCTGCTGGCGCGCACGGCGGTGAGCCAGGCAAAGGCCGGTGCCGACGTGGTGGCTCCCAGCGACATGATGGACGGCCGCGTCGCGGCAATTCGCAAAGCCCTCGACACAGAAGGATTCGCTCAAACCCCGATCCTGAGCTACGCGTCGAAGTTTGCCTCGGCGTTTTACGGGCCGTTCCGCGAGGCGGCAGATTCAGCGCCGCAGTTCGGCGACCGCCGCAGCTACCAGATGGACGGAGCCAATCTGAGAGAAGCCATGCACGAAATCGAGTTGGACCTGGAAGAAGGCGCCGACATGATCCTGATGAAGCCGGCCATGCCCTACCTCGACGTTGTTCATGCGGCGCGAGAGCGTTTCGGCGTGCCTATGGGCGCCTACCAGGTTTCCGGCGAGTACTCCATGCTGCAAGCAGCCTTTGAAAGAGGCTGGCTCGACCGCGATCGCGCGGTACTTGAGTCGCTCATGGGCATTCGCCGCGCCGGCGCGGACTTCATCGTGACCTACTTCGCCAAGGAGGCGGCGAAGCTGCTCGGTTAGGCGCCGCTTCCCCAAGGAGCGCAATCGGCATGAAAAACCTCTTCGCAATCATCGGAATCGCCCTGTTCTGCGCTGCGGCCGGCGCACAAACTGCGCCGCGGGTCATCCCTCTCTGGGAAAACGGCGCGCCGGGGTTCGAGAGCCGCAAGAACATCCCGGAACAAGCTCAAGACTACTGGGTGCGAAACGTCAACGACCCTTCGATCACTGTCTTCCTTCCGCCCAAAGATAAAGCCAGCGGCACCGCGGTGGTCATCGCGCCCGGCGGCGGATTCCGCGAGCTGGTCTTCAACGCCGAAGGAGTTCAAGCCGCGGAATTCCTCAACAGCATCGGAGTGGCGGCGTTTGCGCTGAAATATCGCTTGCCCAATGAGCCGAATTCACCCTACACCATGGAGAACGTGCGCCAGGATGCGTATCGCGCCATGCGGCTGGTGCGCAGCCGCGCCAAGGAATGGAACATCGACCCGCACCGCGTGGGGATGCTCGGTTTCTCCGCCGGAGGCGCGCTCGTCTCCATGATCGCTTACGCGCCAGGAGCCGGAGACCCTTCCGCACCGGACCCCATCGACCGGCTGAACGGCAGGCCGGACTTTCAAATGCTGGTTTATCCCGGCGGCAACGTGCCCGACGCGGTTCCTCCGGATGCGCCACCGGCATTCCTGCTGGTGGCGGATGACGACCAGTACGGCTGTGACAAAGTGACGCTCGAACTGTATGAGAAATTGCATGCTGCTGGGGTTCCCGTCGAGGCAATTTTTCTGGCGCAGGGAAAACACGCCTTCAATATGGGCGATCGCTCCACGCTAGTGACCGTGAACACCTGGCCGCAGCGAATGGCGGATTGGATGAAGGACAGCGGCTATTTGACACCGGCCGAGGCATCGCCGGCTACGCCGAAACCGTAGAAAGGGTTTCAAAGTCTCGCGATAGGCGACGCGCCTTCGAGAAGTTCATCGTGACCTCCTTCGCGAAGGACGCGGCGAAGCTGCCCGCCTGAACCCGCCCCTCCACCCATCGGTTGATTCCTCTTCCGCGAGGCAAGGCATAAAATTGCGTTTTGACCCAGGAGGTTGATATGCCCCACATTCCCCTTGCCCCCGATCTGCCCGGCATTCGCGGCGCCATGGCATTCCGGCCGGAAACCGCACGGCCGCTCAACGCTCTAGTCGAGATTCTGCTGCGCGGTCCCAGCACGCTCACTCGCGGCGAGCGCGAACTGATCGCGACCTACGTTTCAAGCCGCAACTGCACCGAGTATTGCCACAACATCCACGGCGCAATTGCCGCGGCACATCTGGGCGGCAACGAGGCGGTTGTGAAGCAGGTGAAGACCGATTTTATGCAAGCCGACATCAGCCCCAAGCTCAAAGCGCTGCTCACGATCGCCGGCAAAGTGCAGCAGGATGGCAAGCTGGTGACCGCTGCGGACGTTGAAGCGGCGCGCAAAGAGGGAGCCACCGATCTGGAGATTCACGACACGGTTCTGATCTCTGCCGCGTTCTGCATGTACAACCGTTATGTCGATGGCCTCGGCACGAATCAGCCGCACGACGCAGCCTTTTACCGCGAGCGTGGAGTGCGTGTGGCGCGCGACGGCTACGTGACAGTGAGCGAAGAGTACCTTACAGCGCACGCGCCTGCCGAGCGATAGCTGACCGCCAAAGAGACACAGGAGCACAGAATGCCCCACATCAAGCTGCCCGAAGATCTTCCCGGCATCAGCTCGGGCTTCGCGTTTCGTCCCGAGACCGCCAAGCCGATGCGCGAACTCGCCAACATCCTGCTGCACGAACCCAACTCGCTCACGCCCGGCGAGCGCGAACTCATCGCCGCTCATGTCTCAGCGCGCAACCACTGCTACTTCTGCTATTCGAGCCACGCGGCCGTTGCCTCCAGCCATCTTGGTGATGCGTCAGTGGTCGAGAAGGTGAAGGCGGACTACCTTTCAGCACCGGTGTCGCCGAAGCTCAAGGCACTGCTCGCGATCGCCGGCAAGGTGCAACAGGACGGCAAGCTGGTCACAGCAGCCGACGTTGATGCAGCGCGCAAAGAGGGCGCAACCAACTTAGAAATCCACGACACGGTGCTGATTGCGGCCGCATTCTCGATGTACAACCGCTATGTGGATGGCCTCGGCACCTGGCAGCCCGAGAATCCTGCGATGTACGCGCAAATGGGCGAGCAGCTTGCCAAGGCGGGCTACATCAAGCGCAATTAGTTCTCGCAGAATCTGTCGCCGCAGCCACCACCGTCCATACCGCAACATGCCCCGGCGCCACAGCCCATATTTGGTGAGGGTGATGCCGCAACACTTCCCTTAGTAATGGCTCCCGCGCCACCGCTAATCAGCCGCTTCACGCTTCCGCCACATTCCGGGCAAGCGGATACGGGCGCGTCCGACATCTTTTGCCGCCTCTCAAAATGATGGCTGCAGGCTGCGCATTCATACTCGTAAGCAGGCATCGCAACTCCTCTCCACGTCACATCTCCCCACTCAATTGTACGAACCCGATTCGGAATCGAGCGAGCCTGGGCGCGCCGTCCATCGATTCCCGATCCGCTGAAAAATGAGACGAGATCAAAATCTCCCTTTGCTTCTTATGCGATGTGTGTTTTTCTAATCAGAACCCGCCTATGTTGAAGTTCCTCGAAAAATATTTCGAATTCGAGCACCTCGGCACCAACTGGCGCACCGAAATCCTTGCCGGCGTAACCACGTTCCTGACGATGGCCTACATCGTCCTGGTCAACCCGGCCATCCTGGCCGACGCGGGCGTGCCCTTGCCTGCCGTCACCGCGGCCACGTGCCTTTCGGCGGCGTTCGGTTCCATTCTGATGGGCATCATCGCTCGCTATCCCATCGCTCTCGCGCCGGGCATGGGACTGAACGCGTATTTCACCTACACCGTCTGCATCAAGATGCACATACCATGGCAGACGGCGCTGGGCGCAGTGTTTCTTTCCGGCTGTATCTTTCTTGCGCTCACCGCCGCAGGCATCCGCCAGATGATTCTGCGCGCGATTCCCCACCAGCTCTACGCGGCCGTCGCCAGCGGCATTGGGCTTTTCATCGCGTTCATCGGATTTCAGCACGCGGGCCTGGTGATTCGCGATCCCAACACGCTCGTCGGACTCGGCAACATCCGCAATCCGACTGCGTATCTCTCGCTCGCCGGACTGGTGCTCATGGTCGCGCTCGAAATCCGCAAGGTGAAAGGATCGATCCTTATCGGCGTACTGAGCATCACCGGCATCGCCTGGGCGCTGCACATGGTCCACTGGACGCCTACCACCGGCGGCTTCGGTTCGCTCACGCAGACCGCATTCAAGCTGAACATCAGGGGCGCCATCAGCAAGGGACTTCTTGAAATCATCTTCGTCTTTTTCTTTGTCGACCTGTTCGACAACCTGGGCACGCTGGTGGCCGTCACCAAGCGCGCCGGGCTCATCGCCGCCGATCACACCATTCCGCGGCTCAACAAGATCTTGTTCGCCGACGCAACCGCGACGGTCTTCGGCTCGCTCACCGGAACGTCAACCGTCACCAGCTACGTGGAATCGACGGCGGGCGTTGCGGCAGGCGGACGGTCGGGAGTTACGGCGATCGTCACCGGCCTCTTGTTTCTGGGCGCGATCGCGGCCGCGCCGTTCATCGGCATCGTGCCCTCGGCCGCCACGGCGCCGGCACTGATTCTCGTCGGCTCGCTCATGCTTGCGGCCATTGTCGAGATCGACTGGCACGATCCGCTGGTGGCAATTCCCGCATTCCTCACGCTGGTTTTGATTCCCTTCACTTACTCCATCGCCAACGGTCTCGGCTTCGGCATCATTGCCTGGGCCGTCCTGCACCTGCTCACTGGCAAGCTGCGCCGCGAAGATTGGCTGCTCTACATCCTTGCCGCTTTGTTCCTGGCGCGGTTCATCTACCTCGGCACAAGTTAAGGTCGTAGCGCCGGCCTCCTGACCGGCTGTCGTGCAGGCCTCCAGACCCGCACACTCCAGCTCGCCACATGAACGCCTTCTGTTACGATGTCTCCGTCCGCGGGAGCGGAACAACCATGCACTGGTACAACTATCTGGCTTACTTCTTTGGCGGCGCATTTCTGGCCAACGCGGTACCGCACTTCGGCAACGGAGTCTCAGGCCACCCGTTTCAATCTCCATTCTCGAAGCCGCCCGGCCAGGGGCTCTCCTCGTCGATTGTCAACGTGCTGTGGGGATTCTTCAACCTCATCGTGGCTTACTTGCTCATCCTTCGAGTCGGCAGCTTCAGCGTGCGCAACCTTGGGCAAATGGGGGCTGCCGGCGCCGGTGCGCTGTTCATGTCGCTTCAACTTGCCTGGGCCTTCGGGCGTTTCCACGGCGGCCTGCTCAAGAAGTAGCCACACGGCAGTTGCACGATTCGATTCGCCGCTGGCCAGCAGTCCGCCAGTCAGTGTGACGATTGCTGACGACGCGGGCCCGGCGAATTAAACTCGTAGTTGCCGATGCGTTTCCTTTTCCTGTTTCGTGCAATCCTGTTTCTTGGCGCAGCAGCCTTCCCTTCCTATGCCTCCGCGGATGACACCTACAAAGTCATCCACACCTATCCGCACGATCCGCGCGCCTACACACAGGGGCTCGTCTACATCGACGGACATCTGTACGAGAGCACCGGCCTGAACGGGCGCTCTTCGCTGCGCATGGACGACCTGACGACCGGGCGCGTACTGCAATCGGCGGCCGTGCCCAGCCAATACTTTGCCGAGGGACTCGCCCCATGGGGCAGCACGCTGGTCCAGCTCACCTGGCAGTCGCATGTCGCCTTTGTCTACGACCGCTTCAGCTTCCGCCTGCTTAAAACCCTTCATTACGACTGCGAAGGCTGGGGGCTGGCCGAGGACGGCAGGAATCTGATCGAAAGCGACGGATCGAGCGAGATCCACTTCTTCGATCCCCAGACTTTCCGCGAGGTCCGGCACATCACGGTGAAGGATCACGGCGCTCAGGTGGACCAGCTGAACGAGCTCGAATATATTCACGGCCAGATCTACGCCAACGTATGGCATACCGACCGCATCGCGCGCATCTCGCCCGCAACCGGCCAGGTGCTGGGATGGATCAACCTCACCGGCTTGCTCGCGCCTGGCGAGGTCTCTGACCCTGAGGCCGTGCTCAACGGCATTGCCTACGACGCCATTCACGACCGGCTTTTCGTTACCGGCAAGCTATGGCCCAAACTTTTTGAGATCAAGGTCGTGCCGGCGCAGGCCAAAATGGTTCCCATCCATCACGCGAAAGATCAAACTGGAACTCACTAAGGGCTGCTGTTCAGCCGTCACATCCCACCCGATGCTCCCGCGTCTATACTCGTCACTCGAAGGCGGGCCGCGCCATGGATTTCTCGTCGATCTACATTCCAAATTCCCTGCAAAACGCCGTCGTGCTTACCATCGTGCTCGCCTTTGCCGGCTATCTGTTCACGTTTATGAGCACGCGCATGATGGCGCGCCGCGCCGACCGGCTTCGCCTGGTAAACCAACGCCTCAACGAGTTCTACGGGCCGCTTTATGTGGCCACGGTCGCCGGCAACATCGCCTACAGAACGCTCCTGCAGAAGCAGGGCAAGAAACAGTGCCACCCCATTCGCGACGAGGACCTGAAGGAGTGGACGCTCTGGATGACGACAATCTTCATGCCCCTGAACGACGTGCGGGAAAAGATCATCATCGAGAACGCACACCTGATTGTCGAAGAGCAGATGCCCCAGTGTCTGCTCGACTTTGTCACCCACGTAGTGGGTTACAAGGCGCTGCTTTCGAAATGGGCTGAAGGCGACTACACCGAGCGGCGCTCGATGATCGGCTGGCCGCCCGAGTTCGACATCTACGTCGAGCGGTCATATAAAGCGCTCAAGGCCGAGCAGACGCGCCTGCTGCACAATGCGCTCTGGCGCGCCTGGCACCGCGCGAATGGGAAGAAATCGAAATAGCCCAAATCGAAATATTCATTCACCCTTACGCCGTCATCACCGGATTGAGCGACGTCACCTGCGCGACCGCCTTGGTCAACCGCGCCTCCTGCGGGCGGCAGCCTTTGTAGTCGGCGCGTGTGTAGATGTGTTCCACCTTCTCCACGAGATACGCGCCGGTCAGAAACTCCCCGTCAACGCCCGTTCCATCGCCGGGCAGCAGGATCACGTCTCCGGCACGCGGCAGCGCCGGCAGCGTCTCCAGCGGCACCAGGTTGATGCACGTGCCATCGCCGGCCACAAACTCCAGGCAGTCGCGCGAGTGCAGCGTTCCTTCAATCGCCCGGCGTGCCTCCTGGCGCGCCTTGAACGACTGGTAATACACGGCAATTACGGTAGGCAGGGCAACTAAGAATCCGATGACGCTGACATACGGAGACCAGAATGCGAACCAAGCGCGGAACATCGCGTCGTGTGACATGAATGTGATTTCTCCTGGGAGGGATCAACCTATGATCCCACGTTCAGGCGCTCGAAAAAGGCAACTTTTGAATTTGGGTTACCAACTTTCCCGGACGGGAACGCCCACCGCGAGGTTCGTCCAGAGTCGCAGCCTGGACAGGCGGCGCATGCGCTTCTTTCGCAGGCTATTGCCCGACAGAGCCGTTCTGGTGCACGCGTCCGCCCCGAAAAAAGCGGTGTTGCACCATGCTTTGGCCAAGCCAAAAGAGCAGGACAAAAAAGATAGCCACAAAAATAATCACCCAGATTCGGCCTGAGAGCGGTCTTGGCCCGGGCCCCTGCCCAGAATTCGAATCGGTTTCCATCAGATTCGCCTCTCTGCCATCCTAGCCCCGAATCGACACGAAAGGCGATGGTTTTCGAGCGGCGATTTCGCCGGCGATCTTATGCAGGCACGCTCAGCGCGAGATTCTTCCACAGGCGCAGCGTAGGGCCGGACTGGTTGATGGTATAGAAGTGCAAACCGGGCGAACCGCCGCGCAGCAGCGTCTCGCACAGGCGCGTCACCACGCACAAGCCGAATTCGACGAGCGCCGGCTTGTCCTCCTGCAGCTCTTGGAGTCGCAGGCGAATCCAGCGCGGCAGGTCGGCGCCGCAACCATTGCAAAAACGCAGCGTGTTGGCATAGCCGGTGATCGGCATAATGCCCGGCACGATGGGAATCGCGATGCCGGCCTTTGCACAGCGCTCCATGAAGTCGAAGTAGGCGTCGGCGTTGTAGAAAAGCTGTGTCAGGGCAGAATCAGCGCCGGCCTCGACCTTGCGCCGAAAGTGATCGAAGTCCTCGCTGGGGCGGCTGGCCTGCGGGTGCATCTCGGGATACGCGGCCACTTCGATCCTGAAGGCGCTGCCATGCTCGGCGCGAATGAAGCTGACCAACTCGCTCGCGTAGTGGAACTCGCCAGGGGCCGACGCGCTCATCGCCGTTGCGGGCAGATCGCCGCGCAACGCTACGATTCGCTTCACGCCCGCCGCGCGATAACGGTCGAGCTGTTTCGCGACGGTGGTTCGCGTGGAGCCAACGCACGTGAGGTGTGGCACTGCCTCAACGCCCGTGTGCTCCACGACCGTGAGAATCGTTTCGTAGGTCCCTTCCTGATCCGAGCCGCCTGCGCCGTGCGTCACTGAGAAATAATCCGGGCGCACCGCTGCAAGCTGCCGGATGGTCTCAGGCAGCTTCGCCTGCGCCTCGGGTGTGCGCGGCGGAAAAAGCTCGAACGAAAAACTGAGCGATGTGGACATATCGAATGGTCACGGTCAGTGGTCAGTGATCGGTTTTGGCCACTGGTTCCGTGACCACTGATCACTGACCCCTGACAACTGTACTTAGTACCTGTAGTGTTCCGCCTTGTACGGCCCCTCCACCGGCACGCCGATGTAGTCCGCCTGCTGCTTCGTCAGCTTGGTCAGCTTCACGCCGATTTTTTCGAGGTGCAACCTGGCCACTTCCTCGTCCAGTTTCTTGGGCAGCGTGTAGACATCCACTTTGTAGCTGTCGCGGTTCTTCCACAGGTCGAGCTGCGCCAGCGTCTGGTTGGCAAAGCTGTTTGACATCACGAAGCTGGGGTGGCCGGTCGCGCAGCCCAGGTTCACCAGCCGTCCCTCAGCCAGCACAAAGATCGAGTGCCCGTCGGGAAAGGTGTATTTGTCCACCTGCGGCTTGATGTTGATGCGGGTCACGCCCTTGGCTTCATTCAGCCGGTCGATCTGGATCTCGTTGTCGAAGTGGCCGATGTTGCAGACGATGGCCTGGTCCTTCATCTTCGCCATGTGCTCAAAGGTGATGATGTCGGTGTTGCCGGTGCAGCTGACATAAATGTCCCCGCGACCCAGCGTGTCTTCCACCGTGGTCACTTCAAAACCTTCCATCGCGGCCTGAAGAGCGTTGATCGGGTCGATCTCCGTGACCACCACGCGCGCGCCCATGCCGCGCAGTGAGTGGCTCGAGCCCTTGCCCACATCGCCGTAGCCGCAGATGACCGCGACCTTGCCGGCGACCATTACGTCGGTGGCGCGCTTGATTCCATCCGCCAGCGACTCGCGGCAGCCATAGAGGTTGTCGAACTTGCTCTTGGTCACCGAGTCATTCACGTTAATGGCCGGAACCAGCAGCTTACCCTGCTCCATCATCTTGTAGAGCCGGTGCACGCCGGTTGTCGTCTCTTCCGAAACGCCGCGCCAATCCTTTACCACCTTGTGCCAGTGTTGTTTATCTTCGGCAAAAACCTTCTTCAGTAGGTCCTTGATCACCTGCTCCTCGTGATTGCCGCTCGGCGTGTCGACCCACCTGTCGCCGTTCTCAAGCTCGTAGCCTTTGTGGATCAGCAGCGTCGCATCGCCGCCGTCGTCGACGATGAGCTGCGGGCCGAGCCCGCCCTTATGCGTGAGCGCACGATACGTGCACTCCCAGTAGTCCTCAAGGGACTCGCCTTTCCACGCGAAGACAGGCACGCCCGCCGCCGCGATCGCCGCCGCTGCGTGATCCTGCGTGGAGAAGATATTGCAACTCGCCCAGCGAACTTCGGCTCCGAGTGACACCAGCGTCTCAATCAGCACCGCCGTCTGAATCGTCATGTGCAGCGAGCCGGTGACACGCACGCCGCTCAGCGGCTTTTCGGCCGCATACTTGTTGCGAATCGCCATCAGGCCCGGCATTTCCTGCTCGGCGATGATGATTTCCTTGCGGCCCCAATCGGCTAAGCCCAGGTCAGCTACCTTGTACTCCGAACCAATTTTTTCGACGGTTGCGGTTGCCATGCATTCTCCTCATATCGACGTATCGTGATATTATGATATGTAGCAGAATTCCTGAATGGCGTCAATCACCAAAACGCTGAAAGTGCTTGCCGATCCCAACCGGCTTCGTATCTTGTTGCTTCTAAATGCTGAAGAGCTGTCTGTCGCCGAGTTGCAGGAGATTCTGGCCATGGGCCAGAGCACGATTTCCACGCACCTTTCGCAGCTGAAACAGGCCGAGCTGGTCGAGGATCGGCGCACAGGAAAAAGCAATCTCTATCAAGCTGCACCCTCCGTCTCGCGCGATGGTGGCGTTTTCGGCCGGATCCTGGGCAAGGCGGAGAATGAGATTCCGGAGGCAACAAACGACCAGGCCGCGATGCGCCGCGTCTTGAAAAAGCGCCAGGACAAGACACGCGCGTTCTTCGATAGCGTGGCCGGCCGGCTGGGCAAGGACTATGTGCCGGGCAAATCGTGGAAGAGCCTGGCCGAGGCGCTGCTGCGGCTCATGCCGCCCATGATCATCGCCGATCTTGGCGCCGGCGAAGGGAACTCCGCTCTCTTACTCTCCCAACGCGCCGTGCGCGTCATCGCCGTTGACTCGTCGGCAAAGATGATCGAAGTCGGCCGCGAACTCGCCCGTCGTCACGGCGTCAAAAATATCGACTATCGCCTCGGCGACATGGAAGAGGTCCCCATCGCCGACAGCGAAGTCGATCTCGTCTTCTTCTCGCAGTCGCTCCACCACGCCCTGCATCCCGAGCGCGCCATTCAGGAGGCGGCGCGCATTCTCAATCCCGGCGGCCGCATCATCGTGCTCGACCTCGTGAAGCACCGCATTGAAGAAGCACGCGAAATGTACG
The DNA here is from genome assembly GCA_963834565.1 of uncultured Acidobacteriaceae bacterium. Lineage (GTDB taxonomy): Bacteria > Acidobacteriota > Terriglobia > Terriglobales > Acidobacteriaceae > Telmatobacter. The sequence goes on from CAWICF010000004.1 coordinate 103,564, forward strand.
CCGACGAATGGCTCGGCTTCAGTGAAGCCGAACTGGAATCGATGTTCGAGAGCGCCGGCTTCGTCAACATCGAAACCTCCATTGTCGACAAGGAGCCGGAGGCGCCGCAGTTTCAGACGCTGATGGCGGTCGCAGACAACCCGGCACCTAGTTCGCAATCAGGCAGTCGCTGAGGAGATTCGCGCCTCCGAATAGCGTGTCTGCTGCGCCGGCCAGCGGAGTGCCTGCGCGATGCAGATCACGTGAATCATGGTGTACAGCGGCACGAAAAACGTCGGGATCACGCTCAGCGGAAGTACAGTCATGAGGCTGGTCGGGATCCCGTGAGGGCTGATCACGCCCGTGAGCGTCCCGAGCAGCACCGCATTCACAAGATCGGCAATACCCAATACCTGCCAGACGATAAATCTCCGGCGGTTATCCGGTGTCGCCAGCTTCAACGCCGCCCACACCGCGGTGAACCCGATCGCGATATCGCCCCACCCTGCCGGAAGCGCGAAAAGATTTGGCAGCATGCGGTAAGCGGCCAACACGACAAATGCAAATCCGCCGATCCGCCACGATTGAACCAACGTGAGCAATCGGGGGCTCAGTGAAAGTGTGAACTCGCGAAACGGACGCGATCGAGCAAACCAAACGAGAAACACGAGGAGTGGTGTGAGCGCGGCCAACCCAAGCGGCAGCGGCGGTTGATCGGGTCCGGTCTGGTATAGATGCAGTGCTGAGGCAGTAATTGAGACAACGAACCATGCGCCCACGAGCCACGCACTCAACTTCGCATATTTTGACATGACAATTCTCCTTATTGCGTGACCGCCGAGGTCACATCGTTGATCGCATTCATCAGGTTGTTCCAGCGCTCTTGTCCGAAACGGGTGCCCAGTTCCAACTGCGTACGCTGCCAGTGAGGAAGAACGCGGTTGAACATCAGCTTTCCTGCCCCGCTCAAGCTCAGCCGCCGTTCCCGCCGGTCGGCCCCTGGCTCGCTCGAGATCCAGCCACGTTTGCCCATGATTGCGAGCGTCCTTGTCAGAGTCGTGCTATCCATCGCCAGAACCTCGCCAAGCCGTCCTTGCGTGACTTTCCCAGCCAGAGAAAGCGCCTGCAGGATGGTGAATTGAGTAATCGTGATGCCCAGAGGCCGCAGCGCCTCGTCATAGCGCTGCGTAAGTGCTCTGGCGGCGCGACGAAGATTCGCGCACAGGCAGGGAAGTGAAGGCCTGTTCATGGAGATATGGATGTATATACATCTACTTGGATTCAGGATTCTTTCGCGAATCTTCGGATCGGCGACCGGCTTCGATTTGGCTTGGATGAGGCGCAGAGGTCACTCGTAAGCAACGAACTGGAGGCGCTGCTGTTTTAGACCGAGCTGGCGTTTGCGGCAGAATGTCTGTAGAAGTCGTCGGAGGAGCTTGCAAACGGATGAAGACCCTCATCCTCACATTTGTGTTCTTCACCGCCGTGCCCGCGCTCGCCCAGCCGCAGGACAAGGATCCCGCGGCCATTCTCGAGTTCGGCGCCGCGGCAAGCGTCAATCCCAAGGACGGCACATCGAGCTACGGCCCATCATTCGCGTTCGAAGTCACGCCCATCGAGGACTGGCTCGAGATCGAAGCCGGAACGACACCGCTCTTCCGCACCCACTCCACCGAGTGGGACACCGATATCGTCTTCAAGAAGCCGTGGACACTTTCTCGCAAAGTCGAATTCATGGCAGGCATCGGGCCGGAGTGGGTTCACTCCAATGAGCCCGGCGTAGAGCCCAACTCCATTGCCGGCGAGGGTGTCGGCGATTTCATGTTCTGGCCCACGGGGAAGCACAGATTCGGCTGGTATCTTGAGCCCAGCTACGACTACAACTTCATGCGCGGCCATGAGCAGTCCTTGAGCATCACCGGCGGCCTTCTCATCGCAATTCGCTGACCGGCGCAGCGTTCTCCTGCGCGTTCAAGCGACCCGGAACCCAGCAGTTTCAGATCGTATTGGCCATAGCGCGCAAAGCTGCGGCAGGCGATTAGTGCTCCACTGGCGGACCCGGCGTGCCGTCTGACCACGTGCCGACTACAACCATAAAGATCGTCAACCGGTTTTCAGGATCATTCGCCGCCATCACCGGCGAGCCTGGTAGATCGGCTCCCCAGCTCTTGCCGGCGTCGCCGCGGATGAAAAACATCAGGTGGGGGTGCCAATTCAGCGCATCGTCGTTCAGATACTGCTGCTTCGACATCATGTAGCACATCGAGCCCGGCTCCAGCGCCGGCAATTCTCCCTTATCGAGCGCCGTCGCAATAGCTTTCACGAGCTCTGCCTTGGACTTGCCCGCCAATACCAGTTTGGTCCTCATCAAGATCAGAGGCAGATAGGTTCTCGCGGCCGCCGGATTGAAGCAGATTGGCGACCGGTTCTTCGGATTCCAGAAGACAGGGTCGTCCGTCGACGCGTCCCATCCCCGCTCCACGATGCAGACAAAACCGCTCGTGCCCTTCGCCGCAGTCGTGTACCCGCTCCGCCCGAGCACCATCACTTCGGCATCATCCGAGATCGACTTCGGAGCGGCGCTGCGCGCCAGCGCGATTTCAGCGTCCTTGTCCTGTATCAGGTATTGATCGAGCGGAGCCATAACCGGGTAACTCGTCTTGGTTTGAGCTCGCCCCTGCCAGCCAGTGCAAAGCAGGCTACCTGAAAGCAGGAGCACAAAGGCGATGAAGTTGACGGTATTTTTTCGCATACACGCCTCCGACATGGACACGGCTGTAACTCGACATTAGGGGACAATTCCGAAATTGCCGGGGATCGCTTGCTTCGGTCAGAATACGATTCTAGTATCATCGCGCCAATCTGATCCGATGAAACGAAACATTCTCATCCTTGGGATCGTCGGCGGGCTGCTCATCAGCCTGCTTCGCTGGTCGGAATATCGTTTCCTCGTCCTCGAACACTCATTCGAGATCTATGGCGCGCTCGTCGCCATCGTTTTTGCATCGCTCGGCATCTGGCTCGGTCTGCGCTTCGCGAGACCGCACCGAAAGAATCTTCCGCAACAGCTTTCCGCATCGGGGCCCTTCACTCCCGACGAGAAGAGCCGCGATGCGCTGGGCATCACCCGCCGCGAACTAGAGATTTTGGAGCTGGTGGCGCAGGGCATGAGCAACCGCGAGATCGCCGGCAAACTCTTCGTAAGCGAAAACACGGTGAAAACCCATTGCAGCCGAACCTTCGACAAGCTGGGGGCGCGCCGCCGCACCCAGGCGGTGCAGCGCGCCAAGCAGTTGCGTCTTCTTCCCTGAAATCCGTCACCCAAACGGCTGATTTTCCCTCTCACCCGGCAAAATCACCCGAAAGAATGACGACAAAAGCCCCGCTCCCCGCGATAAGGTATCCCTGCAACGCTCACTTCCCGCATAGGAGTCTCCTGTGAAGAAGACAGTCTGGATGTATGGCCTGATCTCCGGCGCCGTCTGTTCCGTGCTGATGATTTCAACCCTGCCGTTTGAGAACAAAATCGGCTTCGACTGGGCCTTGCTCCTCGGCTACACCACCATGGTGCTTGCCTTCCTGCTGGTGTTCTTCGGCATCCGCTCCTATCGCGAGCACCAGGGCGAAGGTCACATTACCTTCCTCCGCGGCTTCTCCGTCGGCATCCTCATCACCCTCATCAGCTGCGTCTGCTACGTCGCCACATGGGAGGTGATTTACTTCAAGTTCATGCCCGACTTCATGGATAAGTACGGCGCCCACATGATCGAGAGGGCCAGGGCCTCGGGCGCCAGCGCCGCCGCCATCCAGGCGCTGACCGAGCAGATGAAGAAGTCCAAGGCGATGTATGACAACCCGTTCTTCAACGCAGTGATGACGTTTATCGAGCCATTCCCGGTGGGCCTCGTCATGACGCTCATCTCAGCGCTGCTCCTGCGGAAGAAGGCGCCTGTGGCCGCGTAACTACGAAAGCTCCCAGAGGAACCCGGCTTGCATCCTTTTTCGCGCCGCCCGATCCCAATCGGCGAAAATGGATGCAATGTCCGCGCCGCGCAATGCGATCGCAGAGAAGGACCGCGCCAGAACTCCGGCCCGGCTTTCCCGCGCCCAACAGACTGCCATTTTCAAGGCGCTCGCCGATCCGCATCGGTTTGAGCTGTTGCAGCAGATCGCCAAGGCCGGCTGTCCTTTCGGCTGCGCCAAAGCGCTCGATTGCCTGGCGATCTCGCCGGCCACGCTTTCGCACCACGTGAAAGAACTCGAAACAGCCGGCCTCATCCAAATCCGCCGCGAAGGCAAATTCGCCTATCTCACACTGCGACCTGGAGTTCTGGAAGCCGTGGCGGCCAGCCTTTCGGCCCTTGAAACAGCCGGCTGCCCGCGCCGCTGAGTCCAATTCAAAAGATTTTCACAATCCGCCTGAATCCTTTCTTTCGTCCAGCCATCACTTCGACAGTTATCGAAATGTCGAAGCGATGACATACGATGAAAAGGAGCTGAAATGAAGAACCTTCAGGGCAAAGTGGCGCTGGTCACCGGCGCATCGAAGGGGATTGGGGCCGAAATCGCCCGCGAGCTTGCAGAGCGCGGCGCGGCTGTCGCCGTTAACTATTCAGGCAGCAAGGCGGCCGCGGAGAAAGTCGTTGCCGGAATCAAGGCCAAAGGCGGCAAGGCGATTGCAGTGCAGGCCGATCTCTCGAATCCAGACGCAATCGGTCCTTTCGTGAAAAGCGTCGCCGAGCAACTCGGCCCCATTGACATCCTCGTAAACAATGCAGGAGTCTACGAGTTTGGTCCGCTCGAGCAGATCACTCCCACCCACTTCAGCAAAATGTTTAACCTGAATGTGCTGGGTCTGCTGCTCACAACCAAGGAGGCGGTTGCGCACTTTAATGCGAACGGCGGCAGCGTGATCAACATCAGCTCAGTGGCGGCCGATGGAATCGGCGGCGGTGCTGTCTACAGCGCGACCAAGGGAGCCGTGGACTCAGTGAGCGCGGCGCTCGCACAGGAACTGGGCCCGAAAAAGATTCGCGTCAACTCAGTAAATCCGGGCATGATTGTCACCGAAGGCGTCGAGGCCGCCGGCTTCATCGGCAGCGACTTCGAGAAGGAAGCCGTGCAGCGCACGCCGTTTGGCCGCATCGGCCAGCCCAAGGACATCGCTTCCATCGCCGCGTTCCTCGCCTCGGATGAATCGACCTGGGTAAACGGCCAGGTGATTCACGCGGCAGGTGGATTCCGGCTCTAAGTAATCTCAAGCCCGTGCACCATCCTTTCGCGCACCGTGCGAAAGAATGGGCGCGCGCTTTCGCTCAACTCCGCTTTCTTTGCCTTCGCAAGCAACTTTGGGGCGCCCGGCAACTCGCTTCTGAGATGCGGAACAGCACGCGCCTCAATCCGCGTCTACCGGGCTGAAAGCTGACAGCTGAGAGCTGAAAGCTAGCTCCTCTCTGCTTCGAGAATCTCCTTCTTCCGCTCCACGCCCCAGCGATATCCAGTCAGCGAGCCGCTCACACCGACCACGCGATGACACGGGACGAGCAATGCGACGCGATTCATAGCGCAGGCACGGGCCACGGCGCGCGTTGCCTCGGGGTCACCCATCTCGCGCGCAAGTTGCGAGTAGGTGCGCGTCTCGCCGCGCGGAATTTGTCTAAGAGCCTGCCACACGCGGAGCTGAAAGACCGTTCCACGCAGATCCAGCACCTGCGGTGCGGCAGCCCTTTGGATGAGATCTGTGCCTTCGCGGACACTCGCAATCGCAGCATCGATCCAGCGTGCCAGAGTGGGATCGCGGCGCAGCGTAGCCTCGGGGAACTCGTCGCGAAGAGTCTTCTCGGCTTCAGATTTCGATCCAGCCAGCGAGAGCCAGCACAGCCCGCGCTCTGTCGCGCCCACAATCATCCACCCAAACGGCGTGCGTGCCCTTGCAAATCCAATCCTCTCGCCGCGGCCGCCTTGGGCGAAGCGTGCCGGTGTCATCCCTAACTGATTTCCCTCGTACGCGCGGCTCGATGAGCCAAAGCCGGCACCGTAGATCGCGTCAGTCACCGGCTCTCCCTTCTTAAGCGCCTCGCGCATCTTGCCGGCGCGCAGTGCGCGCTGATACGCGAGCGGACTAACGCCCATCGCGCGCTTGAAGAGCCGCTGCACAGTAAAGGGACTCATGCCCGCGACACGTCCCAGCTCCTCAAGTCGAACCGGGCGGTCGGCATGCTTCTCGATGTGAGCACGGATCTCGTCCAAAGGTCTGCCCCATGCGATGGCAGGACTGCACTTCAAACAGGCACGATAGCCTGCAGCGAGGGCTTCGTCGACTGTCGCGAAGAATCGGACATTGCTACGCAACGGCCGCTTGCTGCTGCAACTCGGTCGGCAGAAAACACCGGTCGTCGACACAGCGTAGAAAAACTGCGCTTCAGCGTCGCGCGCGAGAACCTTTTTCCACGCGGCATCGGCGTCATTCGGTGCGACAATTGCGGGCTGGGGCATCACGGTGTGGGACATGGCGGAAACGGCTGCGAATTGGGTTGCGAGTTGTAGAGTAGCGCTCATGCAAATCATAGTCGCCGATCCGTCATCACGGCGCACTCCGATTCTTGCGCGCAATTCGGATTCTGGTTCGGCTCGGCCAGCGGCGTTGTTCTCTTCAGCCAATTCCTTCACGTTCATCTGCAATGTGCTTCTCGCCGTGTATCCTCGATTTGCGCGAATTCGTGCAGAGCCCGGAGCGAATCCACCGGCCAAGTTCATCCATTAAGGAATTGCCATGAGTCTTAAGGCTGTTGCCGCGACAGGAATTGTGCTCGTGATGTCGCTCTCGGGGCAAGCCCGCGCCCAGCAAAGCGGCCCCTACGCAGTCACGAAGATCCAACTCGTCGGCGGCGACGGCGGATTCGACTACGTCACCGCCGATCCTGACGGACGCAACCTCTATGTGGCCCGCTCCGGTCCCTCCGGCCACATAGGCGTCTTCAATCTGGAAACGCTTGCGCAGGTGGGCGACATTCCCAATACAAGCGCCCATGGCGGAGCGGTAGACACCGCCACCGGTCACGGCTTTGCAACGTCGAAGCCGGTGACGATGTTCGACGCGAAGACCTTCGCGGTAATCAAGAAGATCGATGTCGAGGGCAGCCCCGACGGCTATTTGAACGACGCCTACAACCACCGGTTTTACGTGCTCAGCCACTCGGCGCCGAACATCACCGTGCTCGACGACAAAGATGGCTCCATCCTCGGCACCATCGACATTGGCGGCGCGCCCGAGCAGGCCGCGACCGACGGCCACGGCCGCATTTACGTCGACATCGTCGACAAGGCTGCGATCGCCGTCATCGATGCTGACGCGATGAAGATGGTGGGCAAGTACGACGTGTCAAGCCGCGGCAGCGGCTGCGCGGGCCTGGCTCTCGACCCGAAGAACGGTATCCTGTTTGCCGCATGCCGCGACAAAAGCAACATGGTCATTTTGTCTGCTGCCGATGGCCGCATCATCACCGATCTGCCCACCGGCGCGGGTTGCGACGGCGTCACCTTCAATCCCGCAACAATGGAGGCATTCAGCTCACAAGGCGACGGCACTCTCACCGTGATCAAAGAGAACTCGCCGGCAGATTTCACCGTCGAGCAAGCCGTCTTCACTCCGGCGCGCGCCAAGACGCATACGCTCGACACGAAGACGGGCAACATCTACCTGATTACTGCAGAGTACGGGCCAACTCCTGCTGCGCCGCCATCGCCGGCCCCGCCGGCAGCGCCATCCGGCCTCTCTGCAGGCACCGCTCCGCCTCCAGGTGCTCCGCCCGCTGGTGGTTCGCCGACGTTCATGCGCGGCCCGCGTGCGCCCATGATTCCAGGGTCATTTCAGATTTTGGTCGTCGGGAAATAGTCGAGAGCGCAAAACCGAACAGACAACGCGACGTCAGAGTTGCACATCGCGCAGCACCGCCTCCGCCCTCACCAGATCCTCCTCGGTATCCACGCCAATGGTGTCGCGCGGAGCCTCGGCGACATAAATGTTGATGCCATTCTCCAGCAGGCGCAGTTGCTCCAGCCGTTCCAGTTTTTCAAGCGGCGAAGGCGGCAGCGAGGCAAAGCGTGCCAGCGCGTGCTTGCGGTAAGCATAAATTCCCAGGTGTTTGCGGTAGCCGGTGAAGCCCGTCTCATCGCGATCGAAAGGAATCGTCGCTCGCGAAAAATAGAGCGCCCGTCCATCGAGAGCCGTTACCACTTTCACTGCGTTGGGATTCGTGAACTCCTCCGGCGGGCAGCGAACCGACAGTGTAGTCACTTCCACTTCAGGCCGGTCAAACAGCCCGAGCAGCGGCGGGAAGAAATCCGGCGTCAGCGTCGGCTCATCGCCCTGGATGTTGACGTAGATCTCTGCATCGATATGGCGCGCCACTTCCCTCACCCGGTCGCTGCCGCTGGGGCAAGTGGGCGAGGTCATCACCACGGGAATCGCCCGCGCCCGGCACACATCAGCCACTTCCTCCGAATCGGTGGCCACCACCACCGGATCCATCAGGCCGCTGGCCTGCGCCGCGCGCCACACCCACTCCACCATCGGCCGTCCTGCGATGGTCCGCAGCACCTTGCGCGGCATGCGCGTCGAGGCCAGCCGCGCAGGAATCACGGCTGCAATGCGGGCTTGTGTCATACAGTCGAGTTTAAATGGCCGCTACCCCACCCTAGCCGCAAAAAAGCGGGAACGCAGCGAGAGCGCGGCACCCGGTTGCTTGTAGTATTCGGATCTTTTACGCTGCCAGTTGCGCCAGAGTGTTCTCGGCCCTGGCAACGCCCTCGGCAGCCGCTTCGCCGCCGCGGCTTTGATTCTCGGCGTAGATGAACTCGATGTCGGTTAGGCCGAGGAACCCAAGAATACTGCGCAGGTACGGCTCCTGCTGGTCGTAGGCCTTGGCCGGCGATCCCACCGGATACGCTCCGCCGCGCGCCGAGATCACATAGACCTTTTTGCCGGCCGCAATAACCGGGCCAACGCCCGTCTCGGTGTATTTGAAGGTTCGCCCTAAGCGAACCACCATGTCAATCCAGGCTTTGAGCGACGCGGGAATCCCGAGATTCCACATCGGCACTCCGAAAACGATCACATCGGCCGCGAGCAGTTCGTCCACCAGCCTGTCGCTGTAGGCCAGCTTCTGCTTCTGCTCCTCCGTCAGCTTGTCCGCGGGAGTGAAGGCCGCAGCAATGTGCTCCTCATCAATGTAGGGAATGTTTTCGAGAGTGGTGTTGTGATGAACCACCGAGCCGGCTGGGTTCAGCCTCTGCCACCGGCGCGCGAAAGCGGCCGCCAGCTTGCTTGAGACCGAAGCGGTGCGCGGGCTCGAGTCGATGTGGAGCAGGGTAGGCATAGGAATTTCTCCGAAACCAGGAATTCTAGCAGAACACTTGTTGCAACAAATATCCCCAACCAACCTTTCGATGACCGTCGAAATGAATAGGATTCAGGATTCCCGGTGGTATTGCGGCAAACGGGTTGTTTGACCTGATTTGCGCGCTTCCGTATTATCAGAATTGGCGCTGCACGAGGCATTTACGGCTGCGGCGCCTCCTCCCGGCGGAGTAGCTCAGATGGTTAGAGCGTGGGATTCATAACCCCAAGGTCGGCAGTTCGATCCTGCCCTCCGCCACCAGAGCACCTTCCGAAGCCATTTAAAATCCTCCAGTGCACACCCAACTTCAGTCCATTCTGTGCGTAAACTTCTGGTTCGGCTACCGTCACGAATAGATGAGGGTCTTGAGGTCCGATGGGGCGTCCGGCACTGTCGACAGCCGGACACTCGAAGGCAAGCCTTTGTCATAGACACAGCCTCTGAATCCTCCAACCTCCAAATACACCAAGGGGGAAGTAGCTCTCTTTGAAGATTCCAGAGCCCCTTCCCCCGAAATGCGCGCGTCTTCCGTTGACAGGCTTTCTATGTTTCTAGAGATCTCACCTCCGCAAAGATTTCGCTGTTCATCATTGGCAAGTCCAGCCGGAATGCCCCGCAGAATGCAAAGTGGCGGGTTGCTCATTTGTCAATTGCGAAATCGAAGGATTCTCCACCCTTCGCAAATGAAGCGTCATCTCAATTCCATGAACGCATGGCCCACAAGAACCTGCCTAGACTCGCGCCAATACCACTTCTCTGTTCAATCCTGGCGTGGTCCCGACCGCCGGCCTGCGAATGACTTCCAGATCTGCGAGATCCACTTCAAGAGAAAAGCATTGCTTAGTCGCTGAAAGCGTCATGACAACCTTGCATTGCCGCCGGAATTCGGTTACTACGCCAGCCGCGCCCTGAAACACGCCCTTGAGCACTCGAACCAGACTTCCCAGCGCCACATTGGGATGGGGTCGCAGCAGGCAGCCACTCGCCAAACCCTCGCGAATCCGGCCAACCTCAATTTCACTCACTGAGTCGCCGTCGTTTTCTCCCAAGAGGCGCAATACGCCGGGTGTGCTGATCACGGAAGAGCGCGCGCCTGGTTCGAAGCGAACGAACACGTATCCGACAAAAAGCGGCCTTTCCAGGGCGACAATGCGGTCAGTCCATTGTGAGCGCTCGGTGTAAAGCGGCAGGTAGTGTTCCAATGAACGTACGGTTAAGTGCTGGGCGACGCGTTTTTCGTGGTTTGCAACGACGTGCAGAACGTACCAAGGACTCCCCATTGTTCGCTCCCAACTGCTCCAGCAAAGGAGTTTCGCAGTTTTCGGCCGCCAGTGACGGTTACATCTCCTTGACCGACGCCATGCGACCGCCCCAGGTTTTCAAAAACGAGGGACCTTGCTGCAAAAACAACGCTAATGCGCTCTCAGTGGGAAACCGTTTCCGGAAAAAGCGAAAATGCCCGAAGAATCGGGCTCGATGATCTATTGACTCCTTTCAATGTTTAAATCGCGGGCTCGGCGATAAATGTGTCCCCCATCACCAGTGCAAGTTCACAGTGGGACGCCCCATACTCTCTAAATGAAAACGAGCCGAATCTGAAGTGGAGAAGGCTTTTGGCGATTCACAAGATCAGAGTCCGTTTCCTCAAGTACGGCGTGTCAGCCGGCTCAGGCCGGAGATACGGCAGGAGCGGATAGACTCTACTCAAAGAATGAGATATGTGCCCGACTCGACATCAACCAAGGGAATGCCACCGACAATACAAAGCCCGCCGCCAAACGACTTCCTGGCCAGCCAGCAAAATGGCCCAATTGCAGTGCCCCGTCCCCATCGGGGCACTTATGACCTCGTCCCGGCCAAAATCGGCTCCGGCGAGACAGCAATTTGTTCCTCAATCCACCGGTAGGTTCTTTCAAGCCCTTCGCTAAGTGGGTGAGAGGGCTTCCAGCCAAGTTTCTTATAAATAAGGCGGTTGTCGGAGTTCCTTCCCCGCACGCCCAGGGGGCCTGGAATATGCTTTATCTTCAGCTTCTTGCCGGCAATTTCCATAATCAATTCAGCAAGCTGGTTAATAGTGACCATCTCTTCCGAACCGATATTTACGGGACCAGTAAAATCAGACTCTACGAGTCTTCTCACTCCCTCAATACACTCGTCAATAAATAAGAACGACCTGGTTTGTTCGCCGTCTCCCCAGATCTCAATTTCTCCGTCATTGGGCGCTTCGATCACTTTGCGGCAGAGCGCGGCCGGCGCTTTTTCTCTGCCACCCTCCCATGTGCCTTCGGGACCAAAGATATTGTGGAATCGGGCAATACGAACCGCAGCCCCATAGTTTCTCATGTAGGAAAGATACAAGCGCTCGCTGAACAGCTTTTCCCATCCATATTCACTATCCGGAGCTGCCGGATAGACGGAATCCTCTGAACAATTTGGATTGAGTGGATCCGTTTGATTGAACTCCGGGTACGCGCACGCTGAGGATGAGTAGAAGAACTTCTTTACTCCCGCCTCCACTCCATAGTGCAGTGTATTGAGATTAATCGTCGCGGAATTATGCATGATATCCGCATCATGCTCGCCTGTGAAGACAAATCCTGCTCCACCCATATCGGCGGCGAATTGATAGACTTCATCAATGCCGCGCAATACTTCGGACACGAGTCCCGGTTCCCGGAGGTCCCCCAAAATAAACTCATCTGCAGGTGGACTTGTGAATTCGTGGGGCTTGATGTCAACCGCCCGCACCCAATGGCCTTCGCTCTTCAAACGCTTGACCATATGTCCGCCGATAAATCCCCCGGCACCACTTACTAAGATCTTTTTCATTTCTTCCCTTTCTTGACATCTGCCGCTTCCCAACCCATGCGCAGTCGTTGCGGTTCATCCATATAACCTGTCTTGACGTACTGCTCACCTCGCACTCATCCGTCGGGTGAGGAGCTCTCCTCTTGTGTAGCTTTGAACCAGCGGCTGCATTCACGATTGCTTAGATTAAGTTCACCAAGCGCGGCGACTTCATTGCCCGGAGACATGCAGCTCGACAGCGTCTGGATCATAAGAAGTAAGTCAGACGCTGGAGTGGCTTTACACATGTAGCAGACGTCAAGGCGAGCCTTTGCCGGTTTGATCGTCTGCCCATAAAAATCATTGAGTTCTTCAGGGATGACTCCGCGAAGAAGACTCTCCTCGTGCCGAAAAGCGATGGTGGCAGCTCCAGTAATGCCCGGCCGATAAGGCATGTTGCGTAAACCTGCGTATTCGGGCAGTTTGGGTCTCGGCCCGACGATGGACATCTCGCCCCGTAAAACGTTATAGAACTGTGGCAATTCATCCAGCTTGAATCTGCGCATGACTTTCCCGAGTGGAGTAATTCGCCCATCTCCCGCCCGAGTGAGTCGCGGCGCCTGGCCAGTCGTGCCCGCCTCTCTCATGCTGCGGAATTTGTAAATGGTGAAAAGGCATCCTCCTTTTCCCATGCGCTTCTGAGAAAACAAGACAGTCCCACTGGAAGTTAGCCGGACAGCGGCGGCCAGCAGCGCTATTGGCGCCGCAAAAACGACCAAGACAGTTAGGGCAATGCAGCCATCGATGGCGCGACGCGTTCGCGAAAGGATCCACGGGCTCGCAGGGAGATTAACTAAACATCCTGTGCCGTCTCCTTCGAGGCTGCAACGACGGCAATCGCCCGATCTCCGGTTAAGTAATGCAGATTGTGATGAATCGTCCTCGTACTTCATGGGCCCTCGTTTCCACGTCCCAGCGCACTGGTACGTAACTTTCCAAGAACGACCAATTGCAATTGAAATGTTCGCTCGCTCAGCCCTGGCGGGAAGGCAAGCATTGGTTACAGCCTCTGTTCGACCAGCCAGGGCCGGTCAGCGCCCTTTTATATGCGGACTTGCCTAACACTCAGTCTTGGTGGAGGGAGGGACTGCAGGTCAGTCGCTGCAATAGACCGAGATACCTGCCTGCAATAGCCTTCGGCAGGAATTCGAGTTCCAGGCTCCTGCGGCCAGCTTTCCCAAGGGCCGCTTTGGCAGCCGCATCACGATAAAGGGTGAGTATTGCCTCTGCGAGTTGCGCAGGTCTGCCAGGCTCGACACATAGTCCGCATTTCAGGCGATCCATGAGCTTCCATGTGTCGCTGTTCCGATCGACTGAAGCAATAGCCGCCCGTTCGGCGGCCATGATCGAAAACAGCTTGCACGGCACGGACTCAGCAGCAAATCCAGCCCGCAAAGGAATGAGACACACATCGCTGCTTCCATACATGTCGGGCACTTGCTCGCGGGACTGATAAGGAAGAAACTGTAAATTCGCGCAGCCAAGAGCTCCGACATGCATTTCGGCCGCTTGCCTTCCTGCACCATCCCCAACCAGGAGAAACTGAATGTCAGAATATTTCGAAAGCTCCCTGGCCGATTCCGCTACTGTCGCAAGGTCCTGCGAGAGCCCCATGTTGCCTGCAAACAGAACAACAAACTTATCAGCAACGCCATGCCTCAGCGCGAAGTCATTGTTCTTTGGACGAGGAATTACGAAGTCAGTATCGATGAAATTTGGTATCACGGAGATTTTCTCTTCCGGCACGCCTTTCCCGAGCAGGTTGGCCCGGAATCCATCGGATATTACGGACATACATGCCGCTGTCTTGTAGACGTGAGCCTCCATGAGCTTCAGGCAGTGAATAATCCATCTGTTCTTTACGATTCCTGACCGCACGATCACGTCAGGCCAGATGTCCTGTACGTTGTAAATGAAGGTGATTCGACGAAGCCTTGCCAGCAGCCACGCGACCACACCGTTGCTGAGCGGTGGAGATGCGACAAGAATTACATCTTGTTTTGGAAGTATCAGCCCTGCGACGAAAGCGAGAAAATGAAATGAAGCATAACTCAGGAGGCGATGCAAAACACTCGATCTGTCAGGAGAAGCGTGCACTCGAACACGGTAAATACGCAACGGTCCGGCACGTTCGATGAAGAAGAGACCCCGTGAGAACTCAGGCCATCGATGCCGAGGATCATAATGCGGACACGAAGTAAGAACGGTAACAGTATGGCCATGGTCTGCAAATTCATGGGCCAGTTTGCCGAAGATGACGCCAGTCGAGGCCACATCGGGCTCGAAATAGGTTGTTAGGAGCAGGATTCTCACTTTGCTAACGCTGTCCTGTTTCGTTACGAATTCTGGTCTTGCACCCTGATGGTAGAGTTCTATCTTCAGCGCGTTAATCGCGAACAATTCTGGGGCTCATTAACCGCCGCTCTCAATTGAATTCGCTGCTGCGCGAAAGATGGATTCCATTTTGGACAGTTCGACGATAAAGGGCGAATAGCTTCTCGCCGACGTTCGGCGCCGAGTACCGCGCGGCTCTCTTCAATCCGCGCTCGACAAAGACTCTCCGCTTGAGCGGATCCGAAACGAATCGATCCATGACGAGGGCTATTTCGTCGATGCTCTCAGGATTGAACATCCATGCTGCATCTCCTGCGAACTCCTGCGTGGTACGTATGCGGGCTGCTGCTACGGGGCACCCACAAGCCATGGCCTCAAGCACGGGAATTCCGCAACCTTCGTATAGAGAAGGGAAAATCAGGGCGCTGGCGGCGCAGTACAACCGGGGCATATCTTCCCAACTTAGTCGTGGCAGCCAGATGATCGAGTCGGCAATTCCAAGTTCCGTCGCAATCTTTTCGAGGGGCGGCTCTCCCGGAACAGTATCGGCGCGCAGGACCAGGGGCCAGTTGCAGGTCGACTGCAGGTGCTTTCTATAGGCAGCAAAAAGCCGTGCATGGTTTTTGTGTGAATACGCGTGAGCTACGTAGAGCCAGAACTTGGATGGTAGTTGAAAGCGGCACCGGAACTCGTCAACTTCTTTTGCCGGTAACGGCTGAAAAGAATTCCCGAGTGCATTCGGAACAACGGCTATTCTGCGAGGGTTGGCTCCGAAGCGTTCAACCGCATCCTGCGCCGTGCTCTCCGAGATTGGCGCCAGCATGTCCGCATTTCGGCACACCCAGCGCGCCATCCAGTGCTGGTAGTGACTCTTGGCAAAGGAACTCTCGGAAGGACGATCCGCGAATTTGAAATCATGGAGTGTAACGATGGATGGCGTCAAATGCAGAAGGGGCATATTGTTGGCGAACCAATGCACACAGTCGACCCTATCTCGATAAAAGAGAAAGGGTAGCAGGCTCTGTTCGTAGAGAATTCTCTCGCCCCGTGACCTGTTGAGCAGCCGAACCAGCCTCACTTGAAAGCGACGGTCATCAGGAACTAGATCCGCGCTTTGCGGCGTGCAATATGCTACGTACTGGCAATCGTCCTCTCGAAGAGCCAAAGCAAGAAGCAGGTTGGCTGCGTAGTTCCGGGCACCGCCTGTTCCCGGATGGGAGTGCAAGAGATTCAATCCAATTCTCATCTTCGGAAGCCCGCGGAATCTACCAGACCTCGCAGCACATCTCGCTGGCGACTGGCGTCGAGAGCAGATTCACAACAAGCGCTCGATTTGTCGCAGAAATGGAAGAGCAGTTTTCCCCTTAACTACGCTGAGGACAAGGAGCCGCTGGGAGTGCGGCTGTGCGCTTCGGCGCCCAGGCTTTCAAACAACCGCTCGTATTCCTCGACAAACCGATGAACTCCAAACAGGGTTCGGACCCTGGTCCTGCCCGCGGCACCCATCTTCATCGCTTGGGTTGGGCATTCCAGGATGTCACAAATCCGGGCAGCGAAAGCACTGATATCACAGGCCGGCGTGAGGTAGCCGGAAACGCCGACTTCTACGATCTCCGCGTTTCCTCCCACAGCAGTTGCTACTACTGGCAGGCCCGCTGCGGAATACTCGAGAAGAGCATTGGAGAATGCTTCGGTCTCGGACGTTAAAACGCCGACAGTAGCGACGGCCATCAGTTGCGGCACATCGGTCCTCACGCCAGTAAAGACCACGGCGTTCTCGACATTCAGTTCCGTAACCATTTTGCGCAGGTGCTCCAATTGACCCATATCCTTGCCGACGATGACGAACTTGGCATCAGGGAACCGGGCCAGAATCTGCGGGGCCGCGCGGAGCAGCCAGTCGTGCCTTTTGCAGCGATGCAAATTAGCGACACAAAGGATAATCGGCCCGTCGACAGGCAGGCCGAGAGTTGCGCGGCTGGCGGTGGGCTCGCCTGACGCAGCGCGATCGCAGTCGCAACCTCCATAAATGAGCCTCAGTCTAGCCGCCACGCCACGCTCATTTCTTAGTGCCGCATCTCGCGCCGCCGCACAATTTGCAATCACAGCATCTGCTCCGGAATTGGTTGCGTTTTGCAGCCAGCGTAGAACAAATCCCGATGCATAGAATCCGAGATCAATGCGATTGGTTACCGCTTTGGCGCCTGCAATCTTTGCCGCAATCACCGCGCAGACTGAGGACCAGTAGTGAGATCCGTGGACGATGTCCACTTGGTCGCGCTGTAGGAAACGCCCGAGTCTCCAAAGCGCCGTAACATTCTTGAGGTTGGCACGCGCTGGAACGAGACCCGCGTAAGTTATGGGGATGCCGGATCGCGAAAACTCTTCATCCATTACTGCGGGACCATAGAGTGAAATAACGATCAATTGAAATCGGTGCTTATCCAGATTGCAGCAGAGATCCTGAAGATCCCGAGCCATTCCTGACGCGTTCAGGCGCTCAATAAGAAATGCTATCTTCAGCACGAGGTCAAGGGCTCCGAGATCGCCTGAGAAAGTATTTCCGCAACCTGCCTGGCGTCCAGTGTGCTCGGGTAATGATCGACAGCGCGGTTCGACAGGAAGATGCCATGTTGCCGTTCGTGGCGGGGATGATAGCCGTGCATGCCCTTGGAGGGACGGGATCCCCAGAAGCTCGGAACCCACATCGTGCCATCGTTGGTGACTGCGATAAGGTCGCCAAAGGAGGGGGTCGCGATTCCCAGCCGGCTGCGTTCTTCCTCCGAGAGAACTTCAACGTCAGTAAACTCGTGCAAATAGCACTCCATCTCATCGCGTAGTTTGGTGTCGGCCGACCAGATACGCAATATGGTTCCCTCCAGAAAGTAAACGTACCGCCGGCGATCTGGGATTCCGAAATGCCGTTCGATCTGAAGATCAATGCATCGCTCCACGGGTGACATCCCGTGGTCCGAGATTACGATCATTGTGCAATCCGGATATTTCCCCTCGGCCAGTTCCAAAAGCTCCAGTGTCCGGGCTTCAATCGCATCCCTTGCCGCCCAGTATGGCTCCGTTCCAGGTGTATTCCAATGCCCGGCGTTATCAAAGTTGCCCAGAGCGAGCACCAGACCGTTCGCACCGTTCTTTTTGAGTAAATGAATTCCCCCGTCAAAGATGCTCTCGTCGCGATCTTTCGGATTGGGAAGCGACAGGAAGTCGAGGTACGACAGCACACGCACAGAAGGGTTTTTCAAAATACTCTCGAAGGGAAACTCACGGGAGAATGTTTCTTTGCCTGATTTGGAGAAGTAAGGGAGATAAGCAAAAGGAATATCCTTTGTCCCCTTCCCCAGCAATTTGTCCGCAAACCGGTGGCAAGCC
This sequence comes from uncultured Acidobacteriaceae bacterium, assembly GCA_963834565.1. Classification (GTDB taxonomy): domain Bacteria; phylum Acidobacteriota; class Terriglobia; order Terriglobales; family Acidobacteriaceae; genus Telmatobacter. The sequence goes on from CAWICF010000004.1 coordinate 121,506, forward strand.
CGATTTGGGAGCCTCCAGGGACGAAACGTATCCAGAATGCTTAACGCGCGGCTGCGCACAATGCCATTTCCGGGGTCGAAGGAGTATTCGCACCAGTATCCGAGTTCATCGGGACTCTTTCCGGTAAAGAGTTCGGCCTGGCAGTTAATCGAATACCCGAAGCCGGGCCGGACAGGGCGGACAAAGGAAAGACGCTCGGTGAGGCGCGACCCATTGAGCGCCCAGAAGGGGTAGGCATCAATGAAGACGACAAGACAGAATTCAGACATTAGCTAATCCGATAAGCGGTTCGACCCAGTTCCGGTCCATGGCGGCGGAAGGACGCAGCCTAAGTTGCCCCGCCCAATATACCCTTCTCAGCAAATGCAGGAACTCTTCGCTCTGAGGAGCCAGGATCCGAGTTCCGCAGTGCTGTTCCATCCACTTCAACACGTCACCCGGTACAGGCCCCTTCCCGCCTCCCGCACGATGCTGGTATGCGAACAGAAGTACGGCTGCGGCGAATGTTTCCTTCCTACGGCGAACCCACAGAGGATCGAAATGGCCGCCCCTGCATTCGTTGCGCACTTCGGCAGCCAGTCGCCGCAAACGACGACTCGGGAGCAGCCGGCGAATGCGCTGAGGAAGAGTGGGATCGCTCCAGTCACCTGGCATCCCGGGATCAAGAAAAGCCATGCTGGTTCGCAGAGTCTCCAATTGCGCGGCTTCCAGCTGGCCGATATCGGCTGCGCCGCCTTCGCGAATGCGCATCGCCTCATTCACTGCTTTTCTGACACCAGCGGTTGCGAGCGAGTGTTCTTCCGGCAAGGTAAGGAAAGCCTGCACACGCCGGCGATGCCCCGGTAGGCACACTCCGGCCTGCGAAAAGGCGAGGATGGTGACGTCCAGTATTTGCCGAGCGACGGTCAGCGCGTAGACTTCCGGCTGCGTTCTCTTCAACGTGCTGAACAACAGAGGCTTCCATAAGTTAAAGAAGAATGCTTCACGAGCTGCGGCCGGTTGGAACTGAGACGGGAAGAGTCCGCGGAGATCCTGACCGAACAGCAACCAACCGGCGTCTCGAATCTCGGCGGTTTGATAAGTTGGTACTCCCCTCCTCACGGATCGGGGACTGCCGATCGACACATCAACATGGAATAGAGGCGAGCTTGCGTTTCCGCTCCGCAAGGCGCAGATCGCTTCGCCCGCCTGCCGCCGGCCCGTTGCTCCCTCCACCACTGCGACAGCGTCAATATCACTCATCAACCGGGTATCCGTTCCCTCCCGCCGCCAAACGAAATCCCCGGTCGCGACGCTTCCGCACACAATCACTGATTTTAGAGAGCGACCGTATGCGCGTTGCAGAATCTCGGAGATTGACGTCAGTATCTCGTCCAGCTCGGGAGGGTAGCCAAACTCCGAGCATAAGTTGCGAATACCGGTCCGTGTGGTTTCAGTGTTTCTGAGTGACATTTTTGATCCGCTTCACAAAAGGGAGCGGCATGCTTTCGGCCGGACAACAAGGCAAGACCTGATCGCGCAAGCGACCTGCTATACGAAGGTTGCAGCTCCCACGACGAGCACAAAGCACGCACAGAAGATCGATCCAGCCAGCAGACGGGGATGAGAGCGACGTTCAGTGATTCCGACCGCGGCAAGAAGGCAATACAGCCCCATGAGACTTTCCCGGTATCTCGGTGTGCCCAGGAAGACCAGAGTAAGGAGAGCGAGACATCCAAGGAACCCCCCATAGATCGGCAGGCCCGCTTCTTTCTTTGTTTCAATCAACCTTACGCAACCTACAGCGGCGAACGGCATGAGGACGAGCACAAAGATGCTGGCAAGGCCTAATGCGGTCAGCATGATGTCACCGGAATGCAGGTCGGGTGGAAAGGGCAGTAGTAAAGCCACTGCCATCGCCGCCGGCAACTTCCAGATCTGGCCGGCGCTGGTTATGAAAAACGGTGCTAACCCGTGCGCGCTGGCGGCATTTTGGCTTGTATATTCAAAAATCTGGTTCGCCACGCTGCTTTCGTTCCCCGAGATAAGCACCCAGTTATCCATCAAAATGGGAATCGCGAACCAGAGGAGAAGTGCGACCGCCGCGAGCGTCGTAAGGGCTGCTACATTTGCCCCGCGCCGCAGCGAAATCAGCGCTTTCAGGAAGATAAGAACGCCCAATAGGAGCAGAATGTCTTTGCGAACGATCCAAAGCATCCACGCCGAGCAGAGAAGAACAAGAATGGATAAACGGCTTCGTCCCAGATAGACAATTGCGGCCAGAGCACAGAGAAAAGCAAGGCCTGCAAGCAAGTCCTTGATGTGCAGGAGACTTACCAAGATCGGGGACGGAGCCCAGGCAGTAAGCATAATGGCGAGACGGGTGCATTGGTGGTTGCTGCATGTCAGAGCAAGGAATGCAACCGGTAAGGTCCACAAACAACGAAAGAAGATATTAAAGATCCGCACAGTCAAAGTGTTTGGGCCGAAGATCCTATAAAGAAACGCGGTCCACTCGGTAAATCCAGGGTTTCTCGATTCTGTGTCTTCTACCGTTCCGGCGGCGGCCATCTGCACTCCCTGGAGGTGATAGGTCTCGTCGTCCGAATAGCTAAAACCTTGTCTGCCAGCACCCCAAAACGCTGAAACGTTCCAATAAGTGACAAGCAGGGTGAGTGATACCGCAAACGTCAACAGGAAATTCGTGCGCACAAGACTTTTTTCCGGCACAGGAAGCGCAGAGATCAATGCCGTACCGCCCGCCATAAGTGCGCCCGCTATTAGGGCTGTGGATGCTAAGTCAGTGACGCTCATCCAATATTGTCCTGTATAAGGAAAGCAAAGCTTGTTTGTGCCTGTTCATGCTTAGTTGCTTCACGCTCCTGAAGCCATTACTGGCCAGCAGCTGGGCTTCCGCATGGTTATCCAGAAGCCTGGACAGTGCGGAAGCGAGCGCGGATTCGTCACCAGGTGGGTAAAGCAAGCCGCTCACACCGTCCTCGATAAGATCCCTATTCCCTCCCACTGCACTCGCCACCACAGGCCGGCTCCAGGACTGTGCTTCGCAGATTACTGTGTTCATCACTTCGTGCCAGAGCGACGGAACAGCGACAATCTGGCTTTCCTGATAGAGCGCCCTAAGATCTTCGTGCGAGTGCCAGCCAACGAAGAGAATCCTCCGGTCTCCGCCGGCGAGTGATTCGAGCTTTGCCCGTTCTCTGCCATGTCCGGCAATCGTCAGCGAGACGTTCTCGCCGGAGATTCGTAGAAAAGCTCGAATCAGGGACGCGACACCTTTGTGCGCTTCCAATACGCCCGCGTAGAGGATGCGATGCGAGCCTGGCAACGGGCAGGCGGCGCGCTCCTCGATTCCGGGTACGCCATTCGGCAGGTAGAGTACGCGTCCCCGATCAAAGCCTGTTGTGAGAAGTCGTTCTTCAATGAATCGCGAAATGGCGATAATGCGCCGGATCCGCGAAAGACCACGCAGATTCCACGCGGCGTACATTTTGCATTGCACGGGCTTTGCAACACATATCTCCCCGCGCTTTCTGTATAGCCCGCCCTTTGGACATTCGAAATGGTATCCGTGAAATGTAATGACGGTTGGATACTGCGCGGACGACTGCGCAGCCGCTGCCAGGGAGATGCGCGCCGTCAGATGAGCGTGGATGACGTCGGGCCGAAAGTCACGTATAGCGCGCCTGACCGCCCCTGCCGCGATGGGATTGTAAAGGGCGCCAACCGCCGCTTGCGCCGTGACGCCAACTCTCGTTTGCGGAAATGTGTATCCGCGGAAAACCGCAGTGCCGCTATCACCGACTTCCCGAGCGGACGAGCGGGGTGGCATTCCGGTGAGCACGCCCACCTCCCAACCCTCCTCGCGCATCGCCTGTGCGTGATAATAGGCGATACGCTCGGCGCCACCACGATCATGGGGCGGGAAGCGATCTGTGAGAATAAGAAGACGCATTCGCTTTACACTGAGTTGCCGGTCGGCGCTTGCTCATGCCGATCTTGCGTTCAGCCTCGCCAGGCACGCGAACTTTCCGCGCAGGAGCCCATTCCTGATCAGCGCTCGATCACCTTCGGCGAGCGGCCAATACCACAATGCCGCAAGAACCGCGGCAAAAGTCGCCAGAAAGGCCGCAAAGCTCCATCCGGAGAAAGCCGAAGAGAGAAAGTAGGCCGGGATCATCGCCACGCCGCAGACCGAGCACATCTTGATCACGGGGCGCATGTCGAAGTGCAGGTACAGTTGATAGACCGCAATCAGAAAGACTACCTGCAGGAGCTCTGCGGCGAGAAAGCTCTGCGCGCAACCGGCCGCTCCATGCCGCCAACCATATACTTCGAAGGTTGTGACGATTGAGCCGAGCCACACGATGTGGCCTGCGACGGCTAGTGGTACGTGACCCATGCCGACCAGGCTTCGTCCCAGGCCCTCTACTATCCCCACGGGTACGGAGGCGAGCGCAAAGAGGAATAGAACCGGTGCCGCGTCCGCGAATCGATGCCCGTATAAGAGCAGGATCACGGTGCGTGCATTGGCTCCCAGAATGAATCCCGGCACAACCAGGAGCAAAGCGATGGCCACGGTTCCGCGGCAAACGATGCGGCTCAGATCCTGGCGGGTACTTGTAGCACTGGCCTCGGCAACCAAGGGAATCAATGGAACTCCTGCCGCCAGCATGATTGTGGTCAGAAGCTGAACGAGTCCATATGCCACGGCGAAGAGCCCCACCTGAATCATTCCTCCCATGGCAGCTAGGCGCGCGCTAAGCCACCAATTGGCAAAGGGAATGAGGAGAGCTGTGATCAACAATGGAAGCGAGAATCGCAGCAGCCTGGCTGCCATGCGAAGCATGTCGCCGAATGCAACATGTGCCAGCGAATGAAAACCACAGGCACCCGCAACAGCAGTCCCTAGAATGACAGCACGGCCGCCGGTCAGTGTCGCAAAGCCCCAGAGCGCACCTGTAACGCCAAAGTGCCAGGCCAGCGCCAACTGCAGGGGTATCCCGATCGACTGAGCCAGAAGGCTTCTGGCGGTTGCCGCCTTGTACAGTTCGAAACCGGTGAGCGCGGCTTCCATTAGAGCCGAAGCGGCCGATGTGGCGACAAGAATACCTGACCATCGCAGAAGAGCCGCAAGTGAGGGGTCCTTGTACAGGGCAGCGGCAACGAAGGGCGCGCCATAGTAGAATCCCGCCGCGACCAAAAGGGAAAGCGATGCGACGATGCCGCAGCCGCCCAGCACGACAGCGGCGACTTTCTCTGGATTACTCTGCTTGACGGTGGGAATGAACCTGCGCATGGCATCGCGCAGCTCGAAGCCCGCAACCGCCGCGCAGAAGCCGACAAGATAGGTGACTGTGCGATATTTCCCGTAGCCGCTTGGGTCAAGAAACCGGGCGATGATAATCCCGGAAACCGCTGCGAAGCCAGCGCCAACGAAGTTGGTGATCAACGTCCACCGCACTCCGTTTAGATAGCGTGAGCCGCGCGACGTCTCCTCCGGGCGGAAGGCTGATAGAGAGCCGAATTCGCAATCCACGGCATACGCAGGGGCCGCGCCTCCGCCGCTTAGGTCCGGTTTCGCTGTCATGAACACGCTCTCTGTTGCTCTGGGGCAGACATTTCCGGACTCGTTTGGTAGATATAGACCACATGTTGGCCCACTGTAAGCTCGCGGCGCCTCTCGAAGGGGCCATTCAGAATGGCACGGTCACATACCGGATTCCGATAGATGAGCGTGATAGATCGCGGTGCTCCGGCCAGAGAGACGGCGAGGTTCGAGACAACTTCGGAAACTATCTTCTCCGGAAATGGGTTGAACATGTAGACCACGTCGTAGCCATCGAAATCCACGAAGTTAGCGGCGTCACACTCGATCACGTGTACATCGCTCAGCCCCAATAGCCCCAGATTGCGCCTCGCCACGCGGCATAGCTCCGGCGAAAGCTCGATGCCATCGACCCGCTTGAATCCACTGCGCGCAAAGGTAATCATGGCGCCGCCCTTGCCGCACCCGAGGTCCAGGATCGTGCATCCAGGGCGCAGGCGAATTTGGCGCAGCAGCGATGCAAGCTCAGGGCCGCCGGAATCGGCGTGATCGTGAGCACGTTCCTTGGCAAGACCCAAGTCATGCGTGGATTGCCAACCAAGATCGACGCCACGGAGTCTCATCTCCATCAGGTAGCATGCGTAGCGAGCCTTTCCAGTGAGGACAAGTTTCGAGAAAAAGCGCGCACGGCGAAAGAATGTGCTAACTGGTTTGAGAGATCTCCACATCGCTTGCATCTATATAGAAATGATTGCCTACGGTGCGGGAGGCAGGGGAAGAATCGGCGGTTCGCCCTGTGCGATGTTACAGGTCTGCAGGTGCCAGGCGCCTCGAACATAGCGGCCGCACCGGCGGACGAGGATCCATGGAGAAGACCGGCTCATTCACGCTCACAGTTGCAAATTCCGCAGAGCGAGCGTAGAGAAGGGACATGGCCGAGGCCATTAGCGAGTGGCGCTAATTCGCCCCTGAACGCTTGCGCCCGATAAAGATGAGGTGCGGGGGCACGAAGGGGCGATTCTGCAGCCGCCCATTCAGCGATGACAGGATGAATCTGATTCGGCGGTACAGATTGCGGTACTTGGGTAAGAATGTCTGCAGCGAGAGCACCTTGCTGAATCCGATCTCTCTCATCAAATCTTCTAACCCCTGCTCCGTATAGCGAAACACGTGTTGTGTGTCGTGGAAAATAGCTCCACATTCCGGGCAAAGAACCGTCTGCCGGCTCAAATCCTCATTGTTGGGCGTTGAGACCATCAAATAACCGCCATCTTTTACGATCCTGTAAAGCTCGCGGAGCGTTGCTGCGCGCTCTTGGGGCAACAGATGCTCGATCACTTCGATGAAAAATACAAAATCGTAGGTGTTATCGCCAATGTGCTGATTGGGCAAGCCGTTTAGCGGTAAGGTCCCTCCGAAAGCGGCGTAGCGGCTCAAGCGCTCCGCAGCCGTTCGGATTGAATTCGTCGACAGATCCGCTCCTTCGCAGGGAAAACCCTGCTTCAGGAGGCACTCCATCAGGTAGCCGCCGCCGCATCCATAATCCAAGTGTCTGCCTTTCCTGGTGAGATAGGGCCGCGCCAGTTTTACCAGTTCTTTTCCGTTCAGTTTCGAGAACGACTGATTCGCGCGCGCCTTGGTAGCGACGCAATAGTCCCAGAATCGGCTTACTTTCTCGTCAGTCCACTCAATCAGGTGTTGTTGAAATGCTTGTCCCATAATTGCCCTTGCTGTCCTCGGCTTAACTGCGCTTTACCGCGGATTTATCCGCTTGGCCGCGCCATTTTGCCGATGCTGATCTCTAAATCGAGTTTCTAATTCTCTCTTCACGCTGCGGGCAAGGTTGCGAAAGCGCAGCCGGGTAAGTTGCATCCGGCCCACCAGACTCGGATAAAACAGGTGAATCGTGCAATCTCGCCGGGAGGCATGGGTCCAATACGACTTATATTCCTCATTACCGCGGAGGAAGTCATATTCAGTTTCGCCGCGAGAAATACAGTCTTCAATCACGCCTCGGATACACAAGGCGCCCACCCCATCGCGCAACCATGCGGGGTCCATCCCCGCCTGATAGTGAAAGAATCGTTCCCCGGTGGCAAAGCCGTAAAGAGCGGCGACTGTTCGCTCGCCAACGCTCAGGAGATAGATTCGAACCCATCCACGCAAGGCAGCGGAAATCAGTAACCGCTTGTGAAATGCCTGCAATTGAGGTTTGAGAAACGAGCTTGGATGCGCACGTTCTGCAAAACGAAGCTCATGCAGACGAACCAACTCGGCGAACGCCTTCTCAATCTCCTGTGGAGCCGAGACGCAATGCATTTGCAGTGGGCCCTTTGGGTCGAGACCCCGCTCGTATCGACGAAGATTCGTGCGCATGCTCTTGCTCAAGCTTCCCAGGAACCGGGGGCAAGTCTCCGGCAGCGGAATATATGGGCAAATTCCGGCTGGCTCTCTGTGCAGCAACATGCCGGCGGCCTGCAATTCGCGAATCAGTGCGGCCAGTCCAACTGAATCCCCGTTTGTATCGGAGAGTCGGCAATGAGTCCAGTCGGATTGATGCGCGATGAGTTGACCGGCAATCGCCGACGCCGCGTCTGTCTCCAGGCTCGGCTCGACCAGGATGTCGAGGTGATCGCAGCATGCTTGTGTTGAACAGAGAAAGCTCAGAACACGCTGGGGCCACCCGAGCCGCTTCGACGTTACAATGCAGAAGGGAGCAAGCGCTACCAGTTTCCGTTTTGACCCCCTGACTGCAATGAGAAACAATGATATGCCTTGTCCCAACTGTTCCCACCAGGCACGTATCCATTCATAACTCAAAAAGATGTTGCTGCAACCGGAGCGGTCAAAGAGTGTCCGCCAATCTTCTGCAAGCTCGGCAAATTCTTCCGCCGTCCGGATCACCGATGCCGTGACGACAGCGCCTGCCTCCGCATCTTTTCTTTGTGCTGGATTTGCGAAATGAATTGGCAATGCCTCGAGCACTGCATTCCGTCCTGACCATAGTGAACTCATCAACAGGCGAGGCCTCTGCTTTCAAGCGAGCTAATGCTCAACGCGCACCCGACAGAGCGTCAGCCACGATTGACACCGGAAACTCCGGCCGAACACAAATGCGCCGCATCAAAAAGGGGTCGGTGCGCCTTGTATTGATCCCCTCGATGGTAGTGAACGCGGCTTTGAACCCTGCCGCCTTCACAGCAGATACAACTTGCGGGGAGATGTCGGCAGGCTGTCCGTTCGGATATGCAAATAGCTCCATCGGTATACCCAGTTTCTTCTCCATTCGATGCCGGCTTGCGCCAATTTCCTCAACGAGGGAACTGCCTTTTAAGCGGCAAAGGATTGGATGGGTAGCCGTGTGCGCGCCGATAACGGTTGTCCCGCTGTCGGCGATTTGCTTTAATTCTTCCCAGCGTAAAGCCGTATACTCGGGCGTGGGAATTGCCGGGCAGTCCACTTCCAACGCCTGCTCTAAGGAACGTACAAAGGGAGTGACTTCCTCACTCGGGAGTTTTTTGGCTTCGAGCTGAAGACGCCGGACCGCTGCCGATCGCGACCGCTCCGTGGTCAGCGCAATCGTAGCGAGTTCCTTCCCCTTTCCCATTTCAATGCGAAGCTCGGTAAGCCTGGTTTCGCGAACCGCATATTCCAATCGATCAAACCAAAGCCAATAGTTGCCGCCGATGAATTGTTCTACGACAAAGACGGTGGCGGGTATCTCATTCTTTGCAAAGCATTCGTGCGCCACGCGCAGGTAGTCCGCGTGGCCATCGTCCACGGTAAAAGCCACAGCATTCGCCGGAAGAGCCTCTCGTTGTTGGAGGCGCGCAACAGCTTCAGTCAGAGAGATCGGGGTGTAATGATCCCTGAGAAAATCGCACTGGGCAGCGAGTGCTGAGCGGCAGGATTCTGAGAAACGGTGATAGAGCAGCACGCGAAGTGCGCCGCCGCGCGTCAATGCGGAGCTTAGCCGGCCGGCTGCAATTCGTGCGCGGCGCCATGATGTTGCGGATTTCAGCGGAAAAATCAAAGCAACGAGCCTCTATGCGCTTTGGAGCGTAAAAGGCGGGCTCTGTGTTGTTTAATTCGTCGAACTATCATGTTCAGACTTGTCATTCTTGCCCAACAATGCCGCCCTGAATCCCCGCAGCGATTGAGAGACAACGGGATGCCGCTCCACAAATCCGGCCGCGAGGATATACGAACACGAGATCAAAAATGCGAAGGCCGCAAACAGTAAGACGACGGCCACACGATGCGGAGAGGACTTCAAATCCGGCGGCACCGCCGCTTCGACTACCTGGACGACAGCGGCGTCCTTGGCTTCGTCGAGCCTCGCCGCATCGTATTGCTTGAGCATCAGGTCAAACAGAATTTGACGGTATTGGAGCTCGTGTTCAGCCGCGATGTACTCGAGGCCGGCCCCGGCCACATCCTGTAATCCCATCTCGGCCGGTCGCGACGAGTGGCTGCGTGCCTCCATCTGCGCGGCCTCTGCTTCAAGCGTCGAAAGTTCATTCTCGCCAAGTTGGACGCCGGGATTGCGCTCCGTGGAATATGTGCGCAGTGCCTGCAGTTCTACCTGTTGCGCCGCAATCCTGGCCTGCAGCGCAGCCAACCCTTCGATCGTGGCCTTGGCCTGCGTGTCCAGCTGCACCAAGCCCTTCTTCTGTTGCACTTGCTGGAAGGCAAACTCCGCCGCAACCAGGTCCTCCTTGGCATGCTTTAACTGCTCCTCATAGAAGGCCCGGCGCTGAGAGGCCTCCGTCACGGCCATGGTCTGGGTAAGTCCGCGGAGTTCGGCGGTATACGCGTTCGTCAAATCAGCGGCTCGCGTCTTGTCTGCATCCGTTACTGAGATCGCGATGAGCCCGCTCTTCTCCGACAGCATCCTCGTATTGCCCGAGAGCATCTTCCTGGCCGCTGTCATATTCTTTGCGTGGTAAACGCTCATCAGTCCAAATTTCCGGATCATGTCATCAGCCACCGTGCGCGAACTCAGAAGTCCGATATATAGATCATTCGGGTTCTTTAGAGTGAATGAGCTTCCACCCAATGCAGCCATCGTCTCAGGCCTGGTGCTGGCCAATTGACTCATAAGCAGGGCAGCGCTCGAAGATGTCTGTTGAGGCGTCATGAGCCGCGTCATGGCGGTAAATCGAACAGGTAACAGCAGGCTGGTCACGATTCCGGCCGCGGCGCCGACGGCGGTTAGCTTGACGATCAGCCATTTGCGGTAGGCAAGCAGTGTCATCGCATCGATCACACCTGCCTCCGAAGACGCACCGCTCCCGTCTGCCAGCGCACCTTCACCTGGTCGGATTCCTTCGTTCGATATGCTGGGTTGTTTTGCTGCCGTGGCCATCGCGTGCGGTTAATAACTGGTACTGACAACCGCCCCCGTCAAGGCGGCCTGCGAAAGGATTTGAGTAAGATACGGCAGTTCCTGCGCAAAATTACTCGGTGATTTCAACTTCGTTGGGACGATGATCGCGTCTCCCGGGAGCAGACTCATGCTGTCGAAATCATCGCTCCAGAGCAGACCATGGCTCTGCCTGCTTACTACGATTCCATCGGCGCGGATCAAGAAGATGCGTTTTTTGTCAGCCTGTCTGGTCGGCCCCCCGGCGTTTTTCAGGTATGCTGAGAGGCGCTTACTGGCTTGATATCCGAATGCGTTCTCGTTGTAAACGGCTCCGGATACCTGGACGGTGTTCAGTCTCGGAGGGATATAGAAACTGTCGCCATCTTCAAGCGGAAACTCGGGGATGCCGGCAAGAGTGCTTGCTCGCGGATTCATTTCCAGAACAATTCGACCTGTGGGATGAACGGAAGAGAGCTGCGAAATGACTGCCTGCTGCGCGCCGAGCTGTGATTGTTGCTCGGGAACATTCGCGGAGCTAACCGAAGAAGCGTTCGCGTAACGCGAGACGAGTTCCCGCTGCATCTGGCTTATCGAAGCACTGAGTTCCTCTTCCTCGGCTAGACGAGTCGAGACCCGTGTTAGCTGCGCTGCATAGAGGTACGAGTGTGGCGTGAGCCCACCGGCGCGTTCTACTACTCCACGTAAAGTCTCGCCAGGCTCGATGCGATAGACACCGGGCGCGTTGACCTCACCACTGACACGAACAAAGGCTGCGTGTTTGTCTTGGGGGAGTGGAAGATCATTACGCGAAAAGATCGTAATTACATCTCCCGGCTTAAGAAGCTGATCATCGGGAGAAGCTGGATTGTCAACTGCCTTGCCGAGGTTGAACGCGATCAGGCGCGTGCTCAGGTCATTCTCATCGAGCCGCTCGATCGCCGCGTACTCCCAATTGATCTCCGCGCTGTTCTGGGAAAGATCGGTCATCATGTCGATGTGCGCATTCTCCCGAAGACTGTTCGATTGACTTGAAGAGACCGGAAGATTACCTGTAATTCCCGCGTGCGCGCCTGATTCTGAGAGGTTTGGCTGGTTCCCGTAGCCGGAAAGTTCCGTCGTTATCTCGGTCTGAGTATTTCCCGCCAGGCGATTTTGATGGTGCCAGAAGTCGCGCGTGATAAGGGAATCCCGAGAGGAAATAAGATCAGAAACGCGAAGACCCTCATGCCATGGAAAGCGGCCTGGTATGGCAACGTTGCCGCGCAGAGTCACCGCGTTGTCGAATCTCGGCGAGATGGGGAAGACCTCAAGAATGTCGCCGTCATGAAGCACCCGTTGCAGCCCCGCTGCATCTAGAGGGAAATCGTCGACGCGTCGCCTGCGATGATCTTCAATGCGTTCCAGCAATACACGGTCGGTCTCGGCCAGATTGGTGATGCCGCCGGCATACTTGAGCGCAAAAGAGATCGTAGTTTCGCCGTTTAATTCGTATATTCCCGGTTCATTGACACTCCCCGTGATCGCGATGCGTGGACCCACCGGCGAAATGAAGATGACATCGCCAGGAAGCAATTGAGCGTCCTTCGATTTATCTCCGTTTCGCAGCAGGTCGTACATGTCGAATTCAGTCACTTGCTGTCCGCCGCGCCGCAACTGAATATGCCGCATCGAGCCGGTAGCCGAGGGGCCTCCAGAAGCAAAAAGCGCGTTGACCAGGGAGCTCAAAGAACTCACCGTGTAGACGCCGGGCTGCCGTGCGCTGCCAAGGACAAATATCTGAATGGAACGGAGTTGGCCCATTGTGACATTAAGCTCGAAACCCTTGTAGAGATTGCTGATGGCCGAACGAAGATACCCTTCTATTTGCTCGTAGCGCAGTCCGGCAATGCTTAACGTTCCAACGCTCGGTAGATAGATCTGTCCATTTCGGTCTACAGTTACGTTGACGTCCAGATCAATCTTTCCCCAGACTCGTATCAGCAGCTGATCCCCCGGTCCAAGCACGTAACTCGCCGGCACTGGGACCCGATCCATCGGTGCAAACGTAGTAGGAACTTCGCTAAATAGCTGACGGCCGTACACCGGGAGCGGGCGGCCTGCCGCATCCTCGACGAACAGCTCGAATTCTGACCGCGGAAGGGCAACGCCCACTCTGCTGGTGGGAAGCGCAACTGATTCGGGACGCGTCAGCGCCGATTCAGAGGGCGTTGTAGCCGTTTCAGTTCCCGAGGCAGGACCCGATGGGGGAGGCACCGATAAGGAATGCGTCGTCATTTGTGGAACTGAAACCACGTTGGGCGTCAGTCCGGGAACGCACGCGGAGGACGTCGAATCCGGTTCGCAGGCTGGAGCCTCTGTCGTAGTTTGGCCGTCGCAAAGCGAACCAGTCAGCACAAGCAAGATCAGGAGCTTGTAAGTCATAGAGGAAAACATCTCGAGTTGAACTTCATTTCCAGGTTGCGTACGCAAGCCGGCATCTGGGTTGCTTGCGACCAGATAATCTTCCGTCCGGGAGTCAATTGCGAAGCCCCTGGTCATCGAGGATCCGCGGATTCCTTGCTTTCTTCTTCCGGCTCTTCGCACGTGGCGGCGAATCGTCTCGAAGCGACGCAATCTCGACAGAAAGGCGCTCGATTCTTTGCTCCAAATCCTTGACTTGGGCAGCCTGCTGGTTGACAGTCGAGGCCAACACATTATCCGCATTCCTGGCCGCTGCCAGATTGCGCATGCTGTCGCGCACGAGGTCAGACAGGCTTCGCGCTCCCCGCGCCACACAAAGCCGCTCCAATTCCAGGTACTCGGCCTGCGATAGCCGTACGTTAATCGTCCGTATGCGTGGAATTAAGACTGCCAAGGAAGTTCCGGATATCAGATAGATATTTTCAAACGGCGATGCGTCGCGTCGCCGGAGTCTCAATGAGATTTTCCGGGACGTGCTTGGAGCAAGCTTCGCTCCCCTCGGTCCCATCGATGAGGATCGACACTTCAACACCGACGCACAGTACTCTTGCGTTGTGCGAGAGCACCCACTTGCGGGGCTGATGCATGTTGCAGTGAATCTGCTTCACTGGACCTCAATTTTATGGGGAAAGACAACCGTACCACATAGCCGTGGACAGCGCAACGAAATAGTACGACCAATGTAAGACACTTGTGATTATCTGCAACCTGGTGAGGTGGATCACCCTCGTCAAGCCGGCTACCTGCGCAGAACCATCCTGTGATCTGAGGCTTGTTTGTGGCGGAACAATCTCGCCTTCCTCGACTGCTGCGTGGGCCCGACAAAGACGATCAAAGCCCGGTCGCAGTCGAAATGGTCCCGGTCATCCCTTCAGCTTCGGCCCCGCCGCCGCCATTGCAAAAGGTGTAGACGCACTCTAGTCACCTGCTCCGCATCTCCGGTAACACCATGGTTTCTGATATTTTCTCTGCTCCGCGGGCTCAGCTTCCCTCTTGCTTCCCCGGACTTCCGCAAAACGGGCCTAAACTCGGCCTCGTCCTCCGCATCAGGAACTCTTTTCTAAAGATGGTCTCCCACAAATCGTGAGAAATGGGTACACTAGTCGCTCAGGTTCGCGATCACTCTCAGGGGGTCTGCCGCCCTCCCCAGGGCAGGGTTTGACGCGAGCGCTATGATTTCGACCTTCGCGTAAAAACACATGGGATGAAGAGCGAGGCGGCGGAGTGAATCTAACTTTGGTTAAAGAAGACATCCTAAAGGGAACCTCTGTTTCCGAACCGGAAAACAAACCCAGAAGTCTTTCTGAAGTAGGCGTGCGCGAGTCGATCCTCGAAGACATCGCGCTGAAGACCCTCTATCATCACGGCCCATTTTCCGTCGTCGATCTTTCTGACCACACCCGGCTCAGCTACGACGCTGCCGATCAGTTGTTTTCCCGGCTGAGAACAAAACTGCTTTGCGAAGTCACCGGAATGATGGGCAATGTTCCGGAGATCGCCATTTCGTCCCAGGGTAGAGCGCGAGCGCTCGATCTGCTCGCCCGCAATCAATATGCAGGCGCGATGCCGGTCTCACTCGAGAGCTATGTCGCTCAGGTCAGAAAGCAGAACATACGCCAGATTCAGGTGCGCCCGGCCGATGTCGAGCGCGCCTTCGCCCATCTCGTCTTCGGAGACGAGGTGCTGACCCAGTTGGGAACCGCTCTGAACTCCGGTTCTGCTGTCTTTCTGTACGGACCTCCAGGCGTGGGCAAAACGGCGGCCGCGGAAACGCTGGCACGTGTCTTCGCCCAGGACGAGATATGGATCCCCTATGCGATCGAGGTCGGCGGCCAGATTATTACGGTGTATGATCCGTCCATACACGGGCCGGCTCTGAATGCGAACTCCGATGCCGTCGACCGGCGCTGGGTCCGGTGCAAGCGCCCCACGGTCACGGTTGGCGGGGAATTGACGATTGAGATGCTCGATCTCCAGTTCAATCCATCAACCAACTACTACGATGGTCCCCCGCAAATGAAGGCCAATAACGGTGTCTTGATCATCGACGACTTCGGGCGGCAAAGAATTTCTCCAGAAGAGCTGCTGAACCGTTGGGTCGTCCCGCTCGATCGCAGCATCGAATTCCTCACTCTCGCCGGGGGAAGAAAGATCGAGATTCCGTTTGAGATGCTTGTCGTCTTTGCTTCGAACCGGGATCCGAGAACAGTCCTGGATTCTGCCTTCCTGAGGCGAATCCAAACAAAAATCAGGCTCGGATCGATTTCCGACGAGCAGTTCTCCGAAATCTTTAGCCGTGTTGCCCGTGATCGCTCACTGAAGGTGGACGTAGAGGCGTTGAGCGAAGTGATCCAGGTGATTCGAAATGTACAGAAGGAAGAGTTGCGCGCGTGCCAGCCGCGAGACCTGATCAACCAGGTCTGCTGGAAAGCGCGCTATGAAGGCAGAAAGCCGTTGCTCGATCGCGCTTCGCTTATGCTGGCGGTCAAGACATATTTTCTACCGCCTGTATAAGCAACTAACCCCTCGCTCCCAAAAATCCACACTTCGCCCGCGCAAGAGCCGCGCTGCCCGGTTTCGCATGGCGCATTCGCCCGGCACGGCGCACTCAATGTGCCGTTCAATCTCCGCTCGGCCAATCTCCGCTCGGCCGATCAAGGCTCGCCCGATCCCACTTGCAGAAGGTTGCAGCCGCATCGTAAGTCGCGTTCAGAAAATCAAGAACACACTTTTCCGGATCCGGATCGCTTCGCGCCTCGTCGTAATCGAGAAGGAACTCGCCGAGAGATTTGTTGAACTCACCCTTGCATCGAATCGTGCATTCGGCCAGGCCCGGAGGCACGGGCGCGGCGTAAGCGTAGAACGCTGCCCTGCCATAGCCACCGTTCCCCGGCCAGAACCCTGCGCTGATGCACTCATGCGAATAAGCCTCGGCCTGAATGCGGTCGGCGCCCGGCCTTGGGGGCGCCTTGCGGCCGTTGAAGCGCGTCACTGCCAGGTCGAACGAACCCCAGAAGAAATGCACGGGACTGATTTTCCCGTAAAAATTGCTGGAGAAGCGCTTGAAGATTCTGTCCGCGTTGCCCAGCGCATGCCAAAAGCGCCGCACCGCATCGGCGTCGTAGCTCCGATGGATCGTGTCCTGCTCGAAGCGAATCGGGTTCGCAACTTCAACCGGCAGGGAATGAATCTCGACGGCGACGCCAATGCGAGCCAGAACCTTCTTGTACTCCGCAAAAAAATCAGCGACCGTTTGCGGCTTCAGCGGCAGCGATTCCACCTGCCCGAGGCTCGTGCGAAACACGAGTTGGTCGGCAATCAAGTCAAATTCGATGTCGAGGATTTCGCCATTCGGAAGATCCATCGCCGACGTCGTCAGGCCGCGCGCGGTCACATACAGCGCGACATTCCACCAGTGATTCCTCAGCGGCGTGAGCGCCAGCCGCGTCTTGCCCACAATCTGCGTCATCATGTGCAGGGTTTCAGCGGTGTCTTTCCAACTGGTCCAGTCGAGCTCAGGCCACGCATTTGACGAGTTTGTCATCGGAACACCTATTCAGTCACACCACACCTGCCGGCTGCCGCAAACTTCCCGGCCCTTCGCGGCGGCTGGCGCCCGCACGAATCCTGAAGTGCTCTCAGAGATAGATGATAGACATTCTTATTGGCTTGCACTGCCGCAATGAAGGGATTGGTACTCACCCTCGCTGCCGGGACCGCTTCTTACCCTGACACCTCTGAACCCATGACTGCAGAGGCGATCGTTGCTCACATCTCCCAGTTCGGCAGCCGCCTTCGAACGAAGCGCTTCATGGGGCAAGTCCTGGGCAGGTGGCCCCGTCAAGATCAGCTCATCGCCTTCTTCCTCTACGTTGATTTTGTCACCAGCCTCGGAATCGCGATCCAGCTTTTGCTGAAGCTCAACAACAATTTGTTCCCGCTCCGCGGTTAGGGGAGCAGCACGTTCTTCTCTTGTTCCCGCAGGCTTTACCGAATAGGTCTCGTCACCGTCAGGAACGCTTTTCATTGCTACCGAATTCATTCCAGCCGCCGCCAGCGAGTTACTGATGTTCGAGAACACCGTGCGAAGTGAAGAAGCCACGTTTCCAACACCGGCGAGGCATAGGAGTGCAATCAATGCGGTCAGCGATGCAAACTCGAGCAGATCGTTGCCGTCTTCGCAGTCTCTCAGGCCCTGCAACTTCGCATCGGGTTTGAGAAAAGTGAGGGGCATTTATTTTTCCCAAAATCGGTCGGTTTCCGGCCTGTGCCTGGATCCCGATTAAAGAGAGTCGATCTTAAGTGGCCATTAGTTTAGTCACGTGCGTGAGAGAACCCTGAATCGGGCGTCGCTGCAGATTCTGCCCGCAGCCGCCGGACGGCAAAATTCGACTCACAATTTTGGGGGGAGATCACCAGTATACTCGCAGGCCGAAAATTTCGGCCATCGCAGCTTCAGAAATTGTGCTCTGCAGCGATCTGGTGCCGACGCCGCTCTCCCGATCAACATCCCGATCCCGTCTTCACAGCGCCGTCAATTCCTTTGCTTTGTTTGCGATTCCGAGTGTTACAATTTGCCCACATCGAGTCCCATGCCTGAAGCTTCCCTGCAGCTTGAAACCGTGCTGGAGATTATTGCTCCCGACAAGTCGCGCGAACGCGTGAACGTGACGGAGTCTCCTTTCTACATTGGCCGAGGCGGGGAGAACGACAATCACCTTCAGCTTCCTGACGGGCGCATATCGCGCAAGTGCGCCGCTCTCGTCGCAGACGGTTCGGAATACAAGCTCGAAGACCGCGGCAATCGTTATGGCGTGTTTGTGAATGGCGCTAAGGTGGAGCACCGTTCGTTGCGCGATGGCGACGTAATCTCTTTTGGCGTTGACGGCTGCTACGAAATCATCTTTCACTCCGATTCGTCGCCGCGATCGAAACACGAGGCCGATGTGGCTAGCCTGCTCACCCGCATCGGCACGCTTTCCGATTTTGTCGGCGCGTCCGCGCCCGTCGGCCTGGGCAAGCTGAATCTTCTGCTCGAAGCCACTTCGCTGCTTCACTCCGATCTTCCGCTCGATGCCGTGCTGAGCACGATGCTCGATCACGCCATCAACATCACGCACGCCGATCGCGGATTGCTCATTGAGCGTGATGCCGAAGGCAAGCTTCATGTCCGGCTGGCGCGCGGCAACAAGGCCGACCCCCTTCCGCTGGAATCGCTGAATCCCAGCCAGACGGCAATTAATCAGGCAATTCGCAGCGAATCGAGCGTAATTACCGAAGACTTGAACCTGGCCGGCCTCGACCTCAAGGCCGCCGAGAGCATCGTTGTCCAGGGACTTCGCGCCGTTGTCGCAATTCCCCTCTATTCCACCTCGCGCGCCACGTCTGACACAGGCGCGCCGGTGCGTCGCGGCGACCTGCTGGGCGTCATCTATCTCGACTCGCGGCGCATCGCGGCTTTTTCAGCCGTCGACCGCCAGATCATGGATGCGCTTGCCGTACAGGCGGCCAGCATCATCGACAATGCCCGCCTGGTGGAGCGCGAGCGCGAACGCCAGCGCCTCGAACAGGAACTCTCGATTGCCCGCACCATCCAGCAGGCGCTCCTGCCGCACGGTCTCAATGACTATCCGCATCTCGCTGTCGCCGGCGTCCACCATCCCTGCCACGAAGTGGGCGGCGATTACTTCGATGTGGTGCCTGTAAGTGACGACCGCACGGCGGTCCTCATCGCGGACGTCAGCGGCAAAGGCCTGGGCGCGGCGCTGGTCACCACCATGCTGCAAGGCGCGTTGTCGGGACTCAGCATGGGCGCAAATCCCGTAAAGGTCTTCAACCACTTCAACCGCTTCCTCTGCACCCACGCTGAAGTCGGCCGCTACGTCACAATGTTCATCGGCATCATCGGCAGCGACGGCGTCCTCGAATACATCAAGGCCGGCCATCCATCGCCGCTGCTGCTGCGCATGGGAAACGTCAGCGAGCTTTACACCGAGGGATCCTTTCCCGTCGGCCTCATTCCGGAGGCGGAATTCACCCTCACTCGCGTGCAGCTCGAGCCCGACGACACGCTCGTGCTATTCAGTGACGGCATAACCGAAGCAGAAGATCTCGATCAGGAGCTCTTCGAGGTCTCCGGACTCTCTCACGCTCTCGCCGGCAAAGACGGTGTCCCAGTCGACGTGCTTCAGGAGTCCGTTCTCGAATCGGTCCGGACCTTCACACGCGGCGCCCATCAGTCTGACGATATGACGCTGCTCGTCGTGCGCTACCGCTCTGCGCAGTAGATATTCGCCAGCCTGAACCACCAGCAATGTGACTTCTCCAGCCAATGGTAATCATCTGTTGAACCCCTCCGCGTGAATCCTGCGAAGTGGCATAAAGGAGCACCAATTCCGATTGATACAATCCACTCCATGAACGGCCCCAAACTGATTGGGAGGTATGAGATCGTCGCGGAGATTGGTCGCGGCGCAATGGGAAGCGTTTTCAAGGCCCGTGACCCTGCCGTGGGCCGCATCGTTGCTCTCAAGACCGTTCATGCCACGGCCCTCGCCGGCGATCAAAGCCAGGAATATCGCGCCCGCTTCTACCGTGAGGCCAGAGCCTCAGGCGTCCTGGCTCATCCGGGAATTGTCCCTGTTTTCGACGCTGGCGAACATGAGGGTGCTCCCTTCCTCGTGATGGAATTCGTCGATGGCAGGACGCTTGCCGACGCGGTGAAGAAGGGCGAGCGGTTTTCTCTCGACCGCGTCTGCGAATTTGGCCAGCAAATCGCCGACGCGCTGGGTTATGCGCACCGGCAAGGCGTGATTCACCGCGACATCAAGCCGGCCAACATTCTGCTCACTTCGCGCGAAGTGTACGGCAGCGAGCGGCCGCGCATCACAGACTTCGGCATCGCAAAGCTCGCGGCCAGCGAGATCACCACCATGGGCCAGTTGCTCGGCACGCCTTCGTTCATGCCGCCCGAGCAGTTCACTGGTATGCCGGTAGATGGCCGCGCCGACCTCTTTTCGCTGGGAGTGATCCTCTATGCGCTGGCCACCGGCGAGCAGCCGTTCGCCGGCGAGACCATGACGGCGGTCTCCTACAAGGTCGTCTACACCGAGCCAATTCCGCCCATCAAGTTGAATCCGGCTATATCGCCGCGGCTTGAAGCTGCGATCCTCAAAGCACTGGCGAAGAATCCTGCTGACCGTTTTCAGACCGGCGAAGAACTGGCGCAGGAACTCGTTGCGATCCGCTCCGGCGCCGCATCGGCCCCGTTCAGTTCCCTGGCGCCTGTCCCGGTCGACGCCGACGCAACGCTAGGGCCGTCTGCAGTTGTCACCACCGGCGACCAAGCCAGAACCGGCGGGCCGACCGGGACCGGTGGCCTTTCCACTGCTCCAGCTTCGACAGAGACAGCCCAACCACCAGTTCCGTCCGCAGCCCCGGCTCATGCCCCAGTTCCTGCCCCTGCAGGCAAGCTGCCGGGAAAGAAAGTCCAGGTCGAGACCATCTTTGCCGCGGTCTTGCTGGCTATCGCCGGTATTGGAATCGCAGGTGCGGGTGCGTGGTTTGTCTTCGATCACTTCCTCAGCGCTGCGGCGCGAGCGCATCGGCAGGCGTTGACGCAGCCCGCTCAGCCCCAGCCACAGCCGGTAATCCAGATCCCGCAACCCAACACCACGCAGACCTCTTCCGACCAGACCGGAACCGCGGCGCCTGCCCCTGATTCGGCAAACACGACCGCTGCGGCAGCGAACAACCCCAACCCGCCGACGGCGCAAGCTCAGGCAGGAAAATCGAGCCCAGTCCCGCCGCCTGCTCCGGTTTCTCCGCCTAAGCCCCGCGTCACTTCCGCCGCATCGCCAAAAACCGCAACTTCCAAAACCAGGACGCCAACCCCTCCGGCGCAATCGCTGGTTTCGACGACCCCTGAGCCGGCTGCGGTCGCGTCCAATGCTCAGCCGACCGCACCAGCAACTCCCACACCGGCTCCAGCTTCGAGCGCGGCATCGGGAGCGAACGCTGCCGCAAACAAATCGGCGCCGGTCGCCTTCGACCCCCGCAAACTCGATCCCAATACCAGCACCAAGTTGAAGATTGAACCGAGCAAGTTGCCAAACGGCCTGCCCATCAACGTCGAACTTGATAGGAAGCCGTACTTGAGCTTCATCACCGGCGACAAGACCGACCTCGACAATCTGTATATCCCGGCCGGCGTGCATGAGTTACGCGTCCAGATCAAGACCGGGGGCCAGGAGTTCGACTCGAACATTGTGAGCGATGCCTTCAAGGCGAAGAAGAAGAAGACCCTTAAGATTGAAATCCTTCAGAACGGCAAGGCTCCGGCCCAGATCCCCGTGCCCCTGACGAAGGACATGTCGATCTTTCTCTCGTTCCCCAGCATCTTCGATCTCTAGCGCCGGCGCGAACGCTGTAACAGAACTGTCACAATGCTTGGGTACGATCGCCGTATCTTGTTCAGGCTGCGAATGATCCGGACCCGGAAGAAGCTGGATGGCAAGCCGCGAGAACGCAAAGGACTGAAATGCAAATCTCCACCGAAGAAATGGCCGATGGCATCACAAGAGTTGCCCTCGATGGGCGGCTCGATATTGCTGGAGCCGCGGCCGTCGACCTGAAGATGAACATCATAGCCGGAAGCGCCAGAAAGCTGTTGGTCGACCTGCAAAAGGTAACCTTCCTCGGATCCATGGGTCTGCGGTCGATCGTCCTGCCCGCGCGTGCCGTGCACAGCCGCGGCGGCAAAGTGGTTCTCTTTGGGCCCGACGAGATGGTTGAATCGGTCCTCAAAACCAGCGGCATCGATTCTCTGCTGCCGATTCACCACGATCTGGCAGCGGCGCTTGCCGCACTGCAATAGTCCCGACGCACCGGGAGTGGCTCAACGATGCCTGGAGAAACTACAGCCAAATCGGAGCCTCGGCTGACCATCCAGAGTCGGCTCGACGACCTTGCTCTGCTCTGGCCCTGGATCGAGTCGCTCTCCACGGAAAACGCAGTTCCGGACGAGACGCAGTTTGCCATTTGCCTTTGCCTTGAAGAGGCCCTTTCCAATGTGATCCGCCACGGGTATCGCGACCAGCCGGGCCGTCCGATCACAATCGAATGCGCGCCCGGCGCCGACGAACTGGTCTTTACCGTCGAAGACCAGGCCTCTGCCTTCAATCCGCTCGCCGTGGCGGAAGATGCCCCCGGGGCTGCTCCCGCTTCCATCGCAGATTTCCCTCTCGGCGGCCGCGGCATCCGTCTCATGCGCAAGTTCGCCGGCAGCCTGGCCTACCAGCGGCTGCCAGGCGGCAATCGCCTCACCATGCGCTTCACCGTTCAGCGCTGATCCACCCGACCTCAATCCGCCCCGCCAAGCCCTTTGTTTCCTCCGTTTTCAGGTCCCCTCGGCAGCAAAAAACCACTTGCGCTATCATTGCGTCTATCATGGTATGAGTGGCCGGTTCCCCTTTTGGCCGCCCCCGGTGGTGTGTGTGTCACGAATCTTCCAACGAGTCGTTTTTGCAGTTGCGATCGTCATCTTTTGCGGGCTTGGCATGGGCTATGTGCTCGGCGAGTTTGGCTGGTTCGGCGTTCATGCCGGCGATGAACAGGATGCTGCCTACAAGCAGATGCGCGTTTACGCCGAAGTCCTGCGGAAGATCCAGAACTATTACGTCACCGACCCCAGTATTCCTGAAGTAACCAACGGCGCTCTGCACGGACTGCTCGATTCACTCGACCCAGACTCCAGCTATCTCACCCCGGCCGAATACAAGCTCTATAAGGACCGCCCTGCGTCAGAAACCGCGCAGGTGGGAATCACCGTCTCAAAGCGCTACGGTTACGCAACCATCGTGAACGTGCTGCCGGGTTCGCCTGCCGACCAGGATCACCTGCGTGACGGCGATGTGATTGACCTGATTGGTGACCAGTCCACCCATGACCTACCCCTAGCCGTCATCCGCTTCATGCTCGAGGGCAAGCCCGGTTCAACGATTTCTATTTCCGTCGTCCGCCCGTTCAAGCCCGATCCGGACAAGATCGTCCTCACTCGTGCTGCCCTCGCCACACCGCCGCTCGGCGAGCAGTTCTATGAGGACGCTACGATTCTCTATCTCAAACCGGGCGTGCTCACGGCAGCTCGCGTTGACGATATCGCCGCCAAGATCAAGGGCGCCGGCAAAACCAAGAAAATTCTCCTCGATCTTCGCGACACCACCGGTGACGACTTAAGCCAGGGACTGCGGCTGGCCAACCTCTTCATCAAGCAGGGCACTCTGGCCACGATTGAAGGTCAGAAGTATCCGCAACAGACCTTTGCCGCCGATCCAGCCAAGTGCATCACCGATGCGCCGGTCGCTGTGCTGGTCAATCGCGGCACCTACGGCGCGCCTGAGTTGACCGCCGCTGCCATTGAAGACCTGAAGCGTGGCGACGTCGTGGGCGAACGCACCTTCGGTGAGGGTGCGGTGCAGAAGACCATCGATCTGCCTGACGGCGCGGCTCTCATGCTGACGGTGGCCAAATACGAGGACCCGGCCGGCAAGAAAATCGAGGATGAAGCCGTCACGCCAAATGAAGTCGTTGCCTCTCCACAGGACGACGATGAACCGGCGCCCGCGAATAACGGCGACGAGCAGCTCAATCGTGCGCTCGATCTGCTGAAGGCAAAAAACAGCTAAGGCGAATCTCTTTCCCCAATCAGGCGTGGTTTCCCGCTCTTGTAGGGTGTGGTGCGTTCCGCCTGCTCCCTCGGCCCCGCGCAGAGTTCCGGTGCTAGCCTTAAAAGAGACGTATTCTTCGGCGTCCTTTATTAGAGAAATCCGCTATTGAGGCCTATCTCCTTTGGCTGCCACCACCAAACAATCGCCTGAACCGCGCATTGCTCCGCGCATCGCGGAGCGGAATCCGCTGCGCGGGCGTCGCGATACCGGGCCGCCGCTTCCTGAGTATCGCCGCCGCAAGATCGCCGGCCGCTCTGCCCTGATCGTCCTCATCCTGCTTGCCGCCGTTACCGGATCGCTCGCCGGGCTCACCCTGGTCTATTCCGTCGATCTCCCGCAAATCGGCGAGCTTGAAAGTTACCGCCCCTCCACCAACACTGATCTCTACGACCGCAAGAACCGCATGATCGGCTCGTTCGCGCTCGAGCGCCGCGTCATCGTCGGCTACGACGGCTTCGCGCCCGTCTTGCGCGAGGCTGTCATCTCCATCGAAGACAAAAACTTCGAATCGCATTGGGGCATCAATGTCTTTCGCGTGGCCGGCGCAGCCTGGCACGACATTCGCTCGCACGGACGCGCGCAGGGCGCTTCCACCCTCACCATGCAGCTGGCCCGCAACCTTTTTCTTTCGTCCGACCGCACGGTGATGCGCAAAATCCAGGAGGCTTATCTCGCCATCCAGATCGAGCGAGCCTTCACCAAGGAGCAGATCTTCACGCTCTACGGCAACCAGATCTATCTAGGCAGCGGCCAATATGGATTCGAGGCTGCATCGGAGTTTTATTTCTCGAAACACGCAAAAGATTTGAACCTGACTGAGGCAGCTTTGCTCGCCGGGCTGCCCAAGGGGCCGGTTGCGTTTTCGCCCATCCTCAACCCCGATCGCGCGCTCAAGCGCCGCAACCTCGTCATCAGCGAGATGGAGTCGGACGGCAAAATTACACACGCCCAGGCCGACGATGCGCGCAACGCTCCACTTGGCCTGCACCTCTCGCAGCCAGATAGCACCATCGCGCCGTGGTTCCAGGAAGAAGTGCGGCGCGAACTTGAAAAGCACTTCGGCACCGAGGAAGTCCACGAAGACGGCCTGCGCGTGGATACCACGCTTGATCTCGACCTTCAGCAGACGGCGAATGTAGCCGTCGTCGACGGGGTTGCCGCATACGAGCGCCGTCACGGCTGGCGCGGTAAGCTCGAAAACATCGTCGCCAACGGCGGCGACCTCGATACCTATCGTCATCCCGATTGGTCCGCGCCGCCCGGTCCCGGCGGCTACATCCATGCAGTGGTCACGCGCGTTCTGCCGCTTGAAGTCCACGCTCGCATCGGACCGCCCGGCCAGGATGGCTCCGAAATTCTGCTCCTGCCGCAGGACTGGCAATGGACCGGCCAGCACTATGCCGACGGGCTCGTAAAGCCCGGAGACATCATCTACGTCAAACTCAACTCCGCAGCCGAGGACGGCGTACGCCGGGCCGCGCTCGAACAGGACTCCGGCGCGCAGGGTTCATTGCTGGCCATGGAAAATACCAGCGGCGATGTTCTTGCCATGGTGGGCGGCCGCGACTACGCACTTTCGGTCTTCAATCGTGCCACGCAGGCCGAGCGCCAGACCGGATCCAGCTTCAAACCTTATGTGTACACTGCCGCGGTCGAAGACGGCGTGAAGCCCGACGACATTATTGTCGACGGGCCGGTCAGCTTTGGCGGATACACGCCCCACAACTACGAGAACGATTACAAAGGCGCGATGACCGTAGCCAACGCCTTCGCCGAGTCGCGCAACATTCCAGCGCTCAAGCTGGCCGCGCGTGTGGGCATTCACAAAGTGATTGAAGTGGCGCACCGCTTTGGTGTCACCTCAAACATTCCCGCTTATCTGCCCGTCGCGCTTGGTGCCGTCGAAATCACGCTCCAGGAGCAGGTCGCTTCCTATGCGGTCTTCCCCAACGACGGCGTTCGCGTGGCGCCGCGATTCATCCGCAAAGTTTCGAATGCCGACGGCATAACGATGTGGGATGACACCCCCGCGGTTGGCGAGGTGATCGATCAAAAGACGGCACGAACCATGATGACGATGCTGCGCGGCGTCACCGATCACGGCACCGGCGCGGCCGCAAAACAACTGGATCATCCCGTCGGCGGAAAGACCGGAACAACCAGCGACTTCACCGACGCGTGGTTCCTGGGCTTCTCGCCTTCCATCACTTGCGGAGTATGGGTGGGTTACGACAGCCGCGAATCACTGGGCAATAAGGAAACCGGCGCCGTCACGGCGCTGCCCATCTGGATGACGTTCATGCGCGCCGCGATCGCGGGAAAAAACGACGAACAGTTTCCCGGAGAGGACGAAACACCGGAACCGAAATCCGCAGCGGCGGCCCCGGCAGCGCGCACTGCGGCGCATGTGCCAGTTCCCGCCCGGCGAATCAAGCTGCAGGCATCCAAGTTGTCCGCGAAGCGGGCTTCTGCGCTACGCCCTTGAAAGCCCGAAGAGTCCAAACTTCTTCTTCTTTTCCTGACCTTCGTCCATGAACCCTGACGCAGAGACCGCCATCTTCTTGATTGCGCGCTGCACGCTCGACTCTTTCTGCACTTCGGCGGTGATGTGCATCTTGCGGACAGACGGATAGTCGTTGGGAATTCTCCACTGAGCCGGCCGCGTCAACGCGCCTTCAATCGCGGTATCGTCGATGCCGAACATTTCCGCGGTATACCGGTTCAGCACGATCTCAAGCTTGGCGCTATATGCCTGCAGGCATCCGGTAATCAGCCTGTTTGAATTGCGCAGTTCGGTGACCCCGACCTGCGTCACCAGAAAGACCGTGGACACCATGTCAAACAGCCGTGTATCCGTCAACTCCCACTTCGAGCCCGCATCCACCACCACATAGTCGAATGCCTTGCAGGCAACACTCATCAAATGATTGACGGCCTCGCCGTCTGCCTGCTGGCGAAGGTATTTGCCCGGCGCCGCGAGCACCTGCAGGCCTGACTTGTGTTTCACGAGCAGCTTGGCGAGAAAGGTGGAATCGAGCCGCTCCGCTTGGCGCAGCGCATCGAGCGTTGAGAATTCGCTGGTCACACCGAGAGAAAGTGCGGCATCGCCCAGCGGCAGATCCAGGTCGATCAGGAGGGTCCGCCGATTCGGGTCCTGCGCCAGCGCGACAGCAAAGTTGCACGCTGCCGTGGTCACGCCGGAGCCGCCCTTGGCTCCAAGAAAAACAAATGACTTGCCCACTGCCTTCTTCGTATCCGGCACCAGTTGCACCCGGCTCACAGTGCGGCTGAATGCTTCTTCGATCACTCCCGCTGCAAATGGATACAGAAGAAACTCCCGGACGCCCGACCGCATGCAGCGGATCAGCAACTCATCATCGGTGCGCGCCGAGTACGCCATGGGTGTCGCCGTGCCGGCGCGGCAAAGAATCTCGATTGTCCTCAGAGCTGTTTCCTTCTGCTGGTCGACTGCCACAAGAATAATGTCGTATCCCTGCTTCAACATCATTGAAGTGTTGGCCAGATCGGAGAGCGGCGTCACTCTCGGCACTCTCCCGTCGCTGCGCAGCGCGCAAACAATGCTTGACACAGCGCTGCGCCGTTCAAAATGCGGATCGACAACTGCTACAGAAAGCCAACGTTCACGGTCGCCATTCGAAATGACGCCGAAACCGTTGTCCAATTCTGTGAATCCTGGGGAATTCAAGGGCGTAACCTTTCTTCGAGGCGCAGTGCCTTCGTTCTATCGTCGATTAAGGGGGGCCTTGCCTCGGGGGTGGCGAAGCGTCTCTCTAAGATCTCAAACCAACAACTACTCAATTACCGCGACACAAGTCGCGATCGGAAACCAAAGCCAAACCAAGAGAAACACACCTGTAACTTGCAGGGATACCTGAACGAAGTTTAAGCGCGTGGTGCGGCGCTGTCAATCGCACTTTCCCGCCAGCCGGAAGTAGCGCTTTGCCCTTGCAACGTCTCTAAATATCTGATTCTTTAAAGCTTCTGGCGATGGCCAGGTTTTCTCGCCGCGCAGCCGGAGAAGGAATTGGAGCTCGATCGGTGTGGTTTCGCTCAAGTCTACAGGCTCAAAATCAAGAATGTGCGATTCCACGGCAAACGACGCCTCACCAAACGTCGGCCTGTTGCCAACATTCGTTACCGACTGAAAGACCCGCCCCGGAACTTTGAGCTGCGTCACGTACACGCCGAATGCGGGCAGTTGCCCATCGTAGACCGCCAGATTCACCGTGGGCACCAGCAGGCGTGCGCCGATTCCGCGTCCTCGCGCCTGTGTTGAAAGTACAGCGAAGGGCCTTCCCAGCATCCATCGCGCGCGCCGCACATCGCCTGCCGCAACCAGCGCACGGATCGCCGAACTGGAGACCTCCATGCCATGGACACGCACCGCTGGATGAATGCGCACAACGAATCCCAGCTCCGCTCCGAATCGAGCCAGCTCCTCAACTCCTGCGGCAGCTCCATGCCCGAAGCGAAAACTTGCCCCTTCGTGAATGCTTCGAACACCGAGATCTTCAACCAGCACCTCGCGCACGAACTCAGATGGTGTCAGGCAGGCAAGCGCAGTCTCGAATTTGAGAATCAGGATGGCGTCGATCCCAGTCTCGGCGAGCAGCCGCACCCGCTCGTCGAGCGGCGTCAACAGCTTCGGCGCCCGTGTCGGCCTCAAGAACTGTTCCGGATGCGGATCGAAAGTAATGGCTACCGCGCGCGCTCCTGTGCTGCGCGCCTCTGCCACGACACCCGCCAAAATCTCCTGATGGCCCAGGTGTACACCGTCAAAGTTGCCGATGGCCGCCACTGTCGGACCGAAGCCGGCCGGAATCTCGCTGAGCGAGCGGAAAACGGTCACCCCGCCCCGCGCGCCTTGAGCCGGCGCTTTCGCCGTCTCGCCGCTCATAGCGTCACGGGCACGCTCAACCCGTCGTATGCAAGCTGAATGTTTGCCGGCAGCGAGCGGTTCGTCTCCGCGTGGCTCAAATCGTGCGCAATGTGTGTGAACCAGGTTTGCCGCGCGCCGATGCGCCGCGACCACGCAACCGACTGCTCCAGCGTTGCGTGGCTGGGGTGCGGCGTGTGACGCAGCGCTGAAATCACCAGCACCTCAATACCCTCAAGGAGTGCGAAACTTGTCTCCGGAATGACACTCACATCCGTCATATAGGCAACGTTGCCAAAGCGAAATCCCGCAATCGGCTGCGCGCCGTGCACCAGAGGAACGCGCACAAACTCCGCTCCGTGCACCGGATTCCGTTCGCTGAGAGGCAAAAGCCGCACGCGCGCGCGCGTCGGATAGGTCGCTTCGGGCGAAAAAGTGTATTCGAAGACTCGCTCAAGAACCTGCGCAACCTCCACATCGGCGTAGAGCGGAATCGGTCCGCCTCGCTTCTCGGCGATGAAGCTGAGCGGACGCAGATCGTCAAGGCCGAGAATGTGATCGGCATGCGCGTGCGTGTAAAACACTGCGTCCACGTGCGTCACGTGTTCGCGCAAAGCCTGCTCGCGAAAATCAGGACCCGTGTCGATAACCACGAGACGCTCTGCATCGGAACCGCTCTCGGCCCACCGCACCAATACCGATGGCCGCAGCCGTCGGTCGTGCGGATCCGCCGAGTTGCACACCGCGCAGGCGCAGCCCACCGTCGGAACCCCCATCGAGGTCCCCGTTCCCAGAAATGTGAGCGTACCGTTCAAGCTTTCAGCTCCTGGCTTTCAGCCTTCAGCTCACAGCGTTTGGGAGAAGGTGTGATCGCAAATCCCGCAAGCATCCGGTACCTTGTGCTCTTGACTTTGAAATCCGGCGCTTGCAGCCTGCCTGAGCGGTATCCTCGACGCGAATCAGCTGAAAGCTGACTTCACTTCTTCCCCGGTGGAGGCGCTGGCGCCACGGGCTGCATCGTCATCATGCTCGTCAACTCCAGGAACGCCATACGCGCCTCGAAGAGCACTGATTGCAGCATGCGATCTTCAGTGGAGTTCAGGTTGCCGCGCGTCTTCTCCGCCAGGATTCCGAGCAGGTCGACCGTGGTGCGCGCGCCGACAATATCCACGCGTGGCCGCTGGCCCTCCTGCGTGCCGGCGCCCATCTGCAGCATCGCGGTCAGATAAAGCTGTTGCACCAGATGTTCGAATCCCACCGGCGGCTGCGCGCCCGCCGCGGGATTCTGCGCGCGGATCAGGTCTTCAAGCCGTTGCGCTGAGGCGTCATACGCCGCCTTCTGCTCGCTGCTTTCCTTGGCTGTGGGCGGCGGGGGCAGCTCAGCCGCGAGACCCTGCTCTTCTGCCGGCAACTCGGGCTCAATGGCCGCATCGTTACGCGCTTCATTCACCACCAGCCTGGGACCAGCCGAAGGCTCGGCCGGCGCCGGAGGGGTTGCTGCAGCAGGATGCTGCTCGCTCTCCCGCTCTTCCTCGGCCTTCATCTTGCGGCGATCAATTACTTCGAATTTAGGCGTATCGCTCATAGATTCAAGTGTCTCATCCGCGGCGTCTTTTCCTCCAACGCCTCGCCATTTTGTAAATTCCGTGCCGCTGGCGTTTCAAATCGCTCAGCCTTTTCTCGCGCGCAAACTCGGTGGCGCGTCCAGAATGCGTGCCGTCCCGTTGCCTGCAGCCGCTGCATAATGGAACGGCTCGTTGCGCTCCTCCGCCTCGCTGCGAATCGTTCCCAGCGCAAACACCCGGCTTCCGCCTGCAAGCTTCACTTCGGCTGCGCTCGTAATCTGTCCAGCCGCCGTGCCGTCTTCCAGCTTCAACTCTGTGCCCGCAGCCGGCACGGCGCCAGTCAACTCCAGTGGCCGCAGATGCCGGTGCACATTGCCGCGCGAACGGATCCGCTCCACAATCTCCTGCCCTAGATAGCAGCCCTTGCTGAAGTGCAACGCACGCAACTGCGAAGTCTCCTGCGGCAGATCGCGCTCCATCATGTCGATGCCATACACCGGAATAGCTTCAGCAATGCGGAATGCCTCAAGCGACGTGCAACCCACCGGCATCGCTCCCCCGGTTCGCAGGCACGACCACAGCTTTTGCAATCCCGCAGTCGGCAGCCACAATTCGTAATGCTTGCCCAGCACGCCGTAGACGCGCAGGATTCGCAATTCCCACCCATTCCATTCAACGCTTGTTCCTGCCATCGGGCTTGAAATCACCGGCAACCCAACGCGCTCCAACACTTCATCCGCCAGCGGACCCGTGAGCCCGATCGCCGTCTCCGTTCCCGCTTCGCCTGGTTGCTCTTCACCCAGCGGAACCAGTTCCACATCGTCCATGATGATGAACTTGTTCAGATGCGTGAGCAGTTTTTCCGTCTGGTCAGCTGCAATCTCCAGCTCCAGCCCCGATTCTCCGGCAAACGGTGTCCCCAGCAGCTTGTCTTCCCCGCCCACGGCGCTTTTTGCTCTGCCGCCCGCAGGGCTTCGCCGCTGCGGCGACAACTCCTCGCCTTCGCGCCACACCGTCACATCGCCCTGGATGTGGCCCTGCGCGTTCAGAATCAGATTCCACGCGCCGGTATTTGGAAACAAGTCGTTGACGGTGTTCGTCACCATCCCGCTCAGCCAGCGGAAGCGGTCGGCCCCGCGGACCGAAACCCGCCGCATCCATCCCATGTCGTGGAGCGCCGCTCCGGCCGTGAGCGCGGCCATTTCCGCTTCTGGCGCGTCCAACTCTCGTGGTGTCAAAGCTCCGCGGTAAGCAGCAAGTTGATGAGCTGTACGGGCAGATTCAAGCAGGTTGGCCAGCGCGGTGGCCTGCACGTTCGCAACAGTTTCGGACTCAGGCATTTGAGCTTTCCGCGATTCGGCCAGGGATTTCTCGTGGGTCATGGCGCGAAACCGCATCCTGATTATAGCCTTGAAGTGGAACACTTGAATCGTGGCCCAAGTGCCCGATATAAGCCCCAAAACCCGCAGGGAGACTGAATGAGCTTGCAGTTTGGCAACACATCTTCGACAGCCCGCGCCGGTATGTGCGCCCTTCTGCTTTGCCTCGCGGCTCTGGCCCCGGGCGCCGCCCAGCAAGCCCCATCCACTCCGCCCGCAAACCCACCATCCGGGCAGTCGCAAAACGACGCAAAGCCCAAGCCCGACTTCCACATGACTCCCGAGCAAGCCAAGCAGCTCTTCGCCCTGGTTGATGTACTGCTCAAATTCTCCTCTGACGAAACCGGCCTGCCCATCAAGAGCACCGTCAAGCGCCAGATGACCACGCGCGCGGCCGTCGAATCGTATCTCGAGGAAAAATTCAACGACGACGAAGGCGCCAAGCGCCTGCAACGCGACGAAATTGTCCTCAAGAAGTTCGGCATGATCGATCGCGACTTCCAGTTGAAGCCTTTTCTCCTGGCGCTGCTCAAGGAACAGATCGAAGGCTATTACGACTCCAAGACAAAAACCATAAACATTCTCGACTGGGTTGACCCCGATGAGCAAAAGCCTGTGCTGGCGCACGAGCTGACCCACGCGCTGCAGGACCAGCACTCCGATCTGGATAAGTGGGACGATCAAACTCCCGACAATGTCTCGCACGACGCGGCCGGCGACCAGGAACACCTTGCCAAAGATGAGATGGACACTGCGCGCGACGCGGTAGCCGAGGGTCAGGCCACTGCCGTGATGATGGACTACATCCTCAAGCCGCTTGGCAAGAGCCTCGTAAAGGATCCCGAGGTGCTCGACTTTGTGCGCGGCCAGATGTCGGTGAACGAAGACTCGCCTGTGATGGCGCGCGCGCCGCTGCTGCTGTCGGAGTCCATGCTCTTCCCATATCGCGAGGGCCTCAGTTTCGAGCAGGACATCTGGATGGACCAGGGCCAGACAGCAGCCTTTGCCGGCACGCTCGACCGTCCGCCCACATCGAGCTGGGAGATCCTCAATCCGCGCGTGTACGAGCACAAGCAAATCCCGGCAATTCCACTGCTGCCCAACATTCATCCGCTGACCGATCCGCTCTACGAGCCCTACGACATCGGCCAGATGGGCCAGCTCGACGTGCACATCCTCACCGAGCTCTTCGGCGGCGATAACGCGGCCCGCGACCTGACTCCCGCCTGGGATGGTGGCCTCTACTGGGCCGGCCAGTTGCACAGCGCCAAAACTCCCGAAGAGCAGGCCAGCACAAAATCGCTCGCGCTGTTCTACCTATCCATCTGGAAGAACGCCGACTCCGCGCAGGTCTTCGCCAAGCTTTATGCCGATAGCCTCGGCCGCAAGTACTCCAACCTCAAGACGGTTTCGAACGATGCAAGCAGTCAATCGTCGAGCGACGGATCGGGCGATGAGGAGCAGGTCTTCTCCACCGACGAAGGCCCCGTCATCATCACCCAGCGCGGCAAAATGGTCTTCGTCGCTGAGAGTTTCCCGCTGCCTCTCGCCCGCAAACTGACCACGCTGATCTTCGACGCCCAGGGGTCCGGCGTGCTCCGCATGGCGCAACGCGACCCGGACATTCTGGGTGCCCCATCCTTTCCGCGTCTTCCAGCGGAAAGGGTGGGAAACCACGATCCTTCCAGACCCCTTACCGGCGATCTCGTGCAATTCTTCCAGAACTGCGGCGTGATGAAAGCCGCGGTCGATGGTTCGATGATCGGCTCAGCCAAAAGCGCGCGGCGTGTTCTCGGCGCTGCCCACTAAAACGGAGTCACGAGGGCGCGTCCGAGCACAACAACCAAGCCGACCTTCATCTTCCGCGGCCCTTATCCGGCAAATCGAGCAATCCCTCCAACCGGTCGAGCTTGCGATCCCACTCTGGCCTGCGCTCGCGCAGCCAATGTTCCGCAGCCCGCAGGCCCGCCGCCTCAACCCGGCAGCTCCGCACGCGGCCAAGCTTTTCGGTCTTCACCAGTCCCGCTTCCTCCAGCACCTGCAAATGCTGCACCACAGCGGCGAGCGACATTTTGAAAGGCTCGGCCAGCAGCGACACCGACATGGGCCCGGCGCTCAGCCGTTCCAGCATCGCGCGGCGCGTCGCATCCCCCAACGCCTGAAAGACGCGGTCGACGTCCAGTCCGTGCAGATGATTCTTCTTCACCGTCCGCGCCTTCTCCTTTTCAGCGGCTCCTGTCGTAGCCCCGAGCTCCAGCTCCGCTGTCGTGTGGGCCTCCAGGCCCACACAACGAACGCGCGGTCATCCTGAGCGAGTTTTGGCGCGTCATCTCGCCAAAGCGAGTCGAAGGACCTGCATTTAAGGGCGTTGAATTGCGCAGTAGATTTCGAGAACACCTGCCGCCTTGTCCCGCACTCACCCCTCACTCACCAAGCTCTTTTACTAGCTTGTTGAGTAACTTCTCCCACCCATCCTTGCGCATCTCGGGCCCGTCCGCATTTTCAAAGTACGCACCCTGGTGCGTAAAAATCAGCTCGGTCCCCGAGCCCTCAGGAAGTAATTCGATCGTTGCCAGGGAAGCCGAAAATATCTTTCCATCCATGCTCATCCGGTAGGCCGTCACAATGCGCCGCGAGGGAACAATATCTTCATACACTGCCTCATTCACCAGCGTCATTCCGGCCACCGGCGTCCCCGGCCCCATCTTCATCTGCGCGCGCTCCTTGCCGCCGATCTTGAAATCCAGTTCGTGCCCCTCCAGCGCGTGAGGGCCGCCGCCAAAGAACCAGCGGCGTTTCGTCGCCTCGTCGGCAAATGCGGCAAACACTCGCTCCGGCGAAGCCTTCAGTTTCCGCTCCAGTTGAAATGTGCTGTGAACGACTCTTGAGTTTTCCATCGGTTACCGTCTCCAAAAAGGGAATAGTTAAATAACTACTTAAGTATTAAGCAAGCTTGTGGGATTGTCAAGCAAATACTTAAGTATTTCTCTGCTCCTCACTCCACCGGGGCGCCCGGTTCGGCCCCTGCCGCACGCGCTATGATGAACCTCCGGAGCCGAAAAGCTACTCCAAAACGGAGAAAAAGATGCAAGGCAAGCTCGAATTGATGATGGGCCCCATGCGCAGCAACAAAACGGCGGAGCTTTTGCGCCGCGCCGATATGCGCCGTCAGTACGCAAAACAATATGTCATGGTTCTCAAGCCCAGTGACGACACCAAGGGCGGACCGGGCATCGTCGAGAGCCGCAATCCCAACGGCGGCGGCAAAATGAATGCACTCGAGTTCAATGCCGCGAACCCGTGGGAGGTGCTCGGCGCCATCCGCGAGACAGAGCAGAAAATCGGCAAGCGCGTGGAGTGCATCGCCATCGACGAAGGCCAGTTTGTCGGCGAGCTCTTTCTTTTCGTCAAGCATCTGCTCGACGACGGCCACGACGTTCTCGTCGCCGGACTGGATCTCGACTTCCGCGCCATTCCCTTCGGCGAAATGCTCAACCTCACCTGGCTGGTTAACGCTTACGGAGGCAGCATTACTGAGTGCATGGCCTACTGCAGTTGCGGAGCCCGCGCGCTCTACTCGCAGCGGCTCATCGACGGCAAACCCGCCGCATACGACTGCCCGATCAAAGTCCCCGGCGACTCTTACGAGCCGCGCTGCGCCGAGCATTTCGTCCTCCCCGGCCGCCCGCACTGAACACTCATTCACAGATAAGTAGCGCCGGTCTCCCGGCCCGCACATCCCCGTTCCTCGACGGTCCGGGGGAGCCTCAATCCTCGGGGTCCCCGCGGACGGGTCTTCGTCCGTGGGGTGGGACTAAGCTTCGCTCGGGTGGGGGCTGGACTCGGTACCCGCACAAACCCCAAGCTAGCTCATTAAAATCAGCATCTTACATGTGATTCCCGTCGCACGCCGTCCATCGGTTCGCCGTCTCCAGATATAGTACGCGTCTCGAATAATATGTCATACTGTTCGGTGATGCAAACGCTGCGCGAAAAGCTCTTCGAATCCTCCCGCTTTCTGGTTGCGGCCGAGCTCGTCTCGCCCCGCGGATCGATGGCCGAGAAGAGCGCCATCAAGGCCCGCAGCTACGCCAACGAGCTCGTCGCCAATTCCGACATCGACTGGATCTCGATCACCGACAATGCCGGCGGCAATCCGCAACTCGCGCCCCTCGCCTTGGGTCGTCCGATCCTCTACGCCGGCAAAGAAGTCGTCATTCACCTCACCTGCAAGGATCTGAACCGCAACGGCCTCGAGAGCGAAGCTTGGATGCTCAACAGCGAGGGCTTCAACAACATTCTCGCCATGACCGGCGACTATCCCGTCGCCGGCAACGAAGGTCTCGCCAAACCCGTCTTCGACATCGACTCCGTCGGTCTCATCTCGCTGCTGCGGCGCATGAACCAGGGCCTCGCAGCGAGCGAAACGCACAGCACCGGCCAGCGCCTGGGACGAACCCAGTTCTGCATCGGAGCAGTAACCACCAACTTCAAGCTGCGCGAAGGCGAAGTCATCCCGCAGTACCTGAAGCTGCAAAAGAAGATCGAATGCGGCGCGCACTTCATCATCAATCAAATTGGTTTTGATTCGCGCAAGATCTCGGAGCTGCGTGCCTACATGAACGCGCACGGAATGAGCGGCACGCCGCTCATCGGCAACGTTTATCTCTTGAGTCCGCGAGTCGTAGATCTCTTTCACGAGGGCAAGATTCCCGGCGTCGTCGTCAGCGATCCGCTCTATGAGCTCTGCCGCCTGCAAGGTCAGTCTCCCGATGGCGGCAAGGCTTTCTTCCTTGAACTCGCCGCCAAACAGATTGCCGTTTATCGCGGTCTGGGTTTTCGCGGCGTCTATCTCGGCGGCGTGCACAACTCGCCGGCGTTGGAGCGGATTCTCGCCATCGAGCGCAGCTTCGCTCCCGGCGACTGGAGGGAATTTGCGCGCGAGATTCGCTTCTCGCGTCCCGGCGAGTTTTTCTACTACGCCGAAACTCCCGCAACCGGCCTCGCCGATCCAGCGCGTGAGAATCCCCGCCCAGTTACTGCGACAAAGCACGTCACTGCCGTCTATCAGATTTCGAAGCTTGTCCACGACACGGTCTTTGAGCATGACAAGCCGCTCGCCATGTGGGGCGCCAGTCTTTGCGCGCATGCCAAAGACCCGCTGCAGGGCCCCGCGCCGATGCGGGTGCTCGAGAAACTCAGCAAGGGCGCGCTCTACCGCTGCAAAGATTGCGGCGACTGTTCCCTGCCCGACATCGCCTACCTTTGCCCCGAGTCGCAGTGCGCGAAGAATCAGCGCAACGGCCCATGCGGCGGCACGCGTGAGGGCCGCTGCGAGGTCGACGGATTCGGCGACTGCATCTGGTTGCGCGCCTACGAACGATCAAAGCGTGACAATCGCGAGAAGACGCTGCTCGACCATGCGCCGGTAATCCAGAACCAGGGTCTGCGCGGAACCTCTGCGTGGGCCAACGACTGGCTCGGCCGCGATCATACGGCAAAGCGTGCGGTAGCACAGCAATCCGCGCCAACCGCGCCGGTACAGGAGTTAGTCAAGCATGAGTAAGAAGCTCCACATCATCGGCGAGTTGATGAACAATTCCTATGCGCGCGCTCGCCGCGCGTTCTCAGCCCGCGATCCCAGGGGTTACCAGCAGCTCGCCAAGTTGCAGACGCACCTCGGCGCCGATTTCCTCACGTTAAATGTCGACGGCACGCAGTCCATCCAGGTGCGCCGCCAGGAAATGCTCGATTTTCTGCCCGAGGTCATTCCCGCCATTCAGGAAGCAACGGCAACGCCAATCGCCTTCGACAATCCCTCCGTCGAATACCATCGCGCGGCGCTCGCGCACTACGACCGAAACAAGAGTGGCGCGCCGATTCTCAATTCTCTTGCCGCATCGCGCGAACACCTCGACGAAATGATCGAGTTGGTGAATCACTACGACACCAACGCCGTCGTCATGGCATCGGAGCAATTCGCTCCCGGCGGCACGGCACAGTGCATGAATCCCCAGGATGCTTATCGCGCGGCAAAATACTTCGTCGAGCTGCTCGCAACCAAGGCCAATCGCCGCAATGATCAGATCATCATCGATCCCGGCCTCGCTCCCGTCGGCGCAGACACCTACGGTCTCGTCAATATCGGCCTCGATGCCATGCGCCTCATCCACGCCGATCCCGATCTGCAGGGCGTACACATCATCGTCGGCCTCTCGAACTTCGCTTGGGGAACACCGAAAGGAGTCCGCGAAGAACTGGAGAAGGCCTATCTCACGCTCGGCATGGACGTGGGCCTCGACTTTGCCTTGGCCAATCCGGAGAAGACTCCGGCCCCGTTGCCGAAAGATCATCCCATGGTCGCCAGGCTGCGCGAGGCGCTCGAGCAAGGTCGTCCGCGCAAGGGCGAGACGCACGAGATCTCCGGCTTCCGCCAGGTTGAAGCCGTGATGGCCATATGCTCCGAGGTGCAGGAGGTTGACTTCTGAAGACGGAAACCATTCCGCAGGCAACCTCTCCGGTGGTTCCCGCCGCCGCACTCGATCGCCGCGTCTGGCTGCGCGTCGGCGCAATCCTCGACGGCACGAGCACGCAGCCGCTGCGCAATGCGCACATAGTCTACGACCGCGAGCAGATTCTCTACGCCGGTGAAGACACACCTCCGCGCGAATCATTGAACCCTGATCAGCACGCGCCCGACTCCGATCTCGCCGAATTCACGTTGCTCCCCGGCCTCATCGACGCGCATACGCATCTGTTTCTCGAAGGTGGCGAGCTCGACCTCGATAAGCGCGCTGCTTATCTGAACCAGACGACCGAAGAATTCCTGGACCACGCCCGCCCACGCCTCGACAAAATTGTCCGTCTCGGCGTGATCGCCCTTCGCGATGCGGGTGACAAGCATGGAGTCGGCCTGGCGCTGAGCAAGTTGAACGAGAGCCCCAATCGCCCGACCATGCCCTACGTCGACAGCCCCGGAGCGGCCATTCATCATCACGGCCGCTACGGCAGTTTCATGGCTGAGCCCATGCGCGACTGTGGCTCGCCCCGCGAATGCGTTGCCGCCCGCATCGCAGCCGGCGCCGATCGCATCAAGCTCATCGCAACCGGCATTATCAACTTCAAGAAAGGTGCGGTCACCACCGCGCCACAGATGTCTACCGAGGAGATTCGCGAACTTGTCGCCGCCGCAAAAGACTTCGGCAAGCAGACGCTGGCACATGCATCGGGCGATGACGGCATCGAGCGCGTGATCGAGGGCGGGGTCGATTCGGTCGAGCATGGATTCTTCATCCGCGAAGATCAACTCGCCAGGATGCGCGACCGCGAGATCGCGTGGGTGCCCACATTCTCACCGGTGCAGGAGCAGGTCGATCACGCTGACCGGATGGGATGGGATGCGCACATCGTCGCCAACCTGCAGAAGATTCTCGACCAGCACGCAGCAAGTCTCATCAAAGCGCACGCAATGGGCGTTCAGATCATTGCCGGCAGCGACTCCGGCTCCTGCGGTGTAGCGCACGGTCTCGGCCTGCTTTACGAACTTGAACTCATGGAGCGCGCCGGTCTTTCGCCTCTCTCCGTCATTAATTCCGCCACCGGCGCCGGATCAAGGCGCCTCGCCTTCAAGGAGAAATTCGGCCAGATCAAGCCCGGTTTCTTGAGCCGCTTTCTCCTCACGCGCCACTCGCCCCTTGAGTCCGTTGTGAACCTCTCAAAGGACAAAGTGATCGTTTTCGAAGGAGAAGTCCTGGAATCCAACGGCAATTTCAATCTGGATGGGCTCTGATCTAAATGATTGAATCAAAGTGTGATGCGCGTCCATTCAGTTCGAAATTTATGCAGTTCCCTCGCCCAGCTTCCCCATCCCGCCGAATCCAGTTGTCTGTTTTGTTCCCGTTACAATATTATTGCGGGGTCGAAGTAAATCAGATTTCCATTCGGCCCGGATTGGGCAAAGTGGAAACTGTAGTAAATCGATGTACGCTTGGACTACGAGGTCATCTTTCACATCATTTTCTGACGCGCTGGACCGCATGCACGCCCGGCCGCCCAGCTTGAATACTTTGGCATTCAGATCGGCCGCCGGATTTTGAGCTGCGGCTCGATTCCGTGTCCGCTCAAGTTCATCGGGAGGGAAAGTCATGTTGCCTGAGCAGTGGGAAACCTTTAAGCGCGCGGTACGCCGCGAAAAGCTCGACAAAATTCCGATGGCGCTCATCATCGACAGCCCATGGATCCCCGGCTACCTCGGAATCAATCACATGGATTACTTCCTCGATCCCGAGCTCTGGTTCCAATCCAACCTGAAGATCATGCGCGAGTTTCCCGACATCATCTTCGTCCCCTCGTGGTGGATGGAGTATGGGATGGCGGCCGAACCCTCGGTGCTGGGCGCAAAGATTAAGTTCTGGCAGGACAATACGCCCAGCGAATACCACACACTCTATCACCTTGAAGATATCGACGAGTTTCCCGAGTACGAAGTGGAAGCCGATGCCTTCGCTGGACTCACCTTGCACCGCATCAAGATGGCCCGCCAGCGCATCCTCGATGCCGGCTACATTCTGCCCATGGTCACTTCACGTGGTCCGCTCTGCACCGCTGGTTTCGTCCGCGGAACGACGAACTTCATGATTGACCTTGTCGAAAACCCCAAGGGTGCGCACAAGCTCATCGATCTTTGCACGCGCGTCATCATCGACTGGCTCAAGGCCCAGCAGAAAGTCATGGGCGACACGGTCGAGAGCATCTTCATCCTCGACGACATCGTTGGCTTCGTGAATGAGGAGCACTATCTCGAGTTCGCGCACCCTTATCTGACGCGAATCTGCGATGCGTTCCCGAAAGACTGGGTCAAACTCTACCACAACGATGCTGAAGTGGACGCCTGTCTCGATCATCTGCCCGACACGGGATTCAACGTGCTCAATTGGGGCAAGCAGCGCCACATCACCGAGGTCAAACGCCGCGTGGGCGATCGCATGTGCCTCATGGGCAACGTGAATCCGCTGGAAGTGGCCGTGCGCGGCACGCCGGAAGAAGTAAAGGACGAGACGCTCGAAGTGCTCGAGGGCTCGGGCGGCGAAGGAATCATTCTTTCAGTGGGCGGCGGCACCAGCCCCGGTATGCCCCGCGAAAACATTCTTGCCATGCTCGAAGCTCTTGAAGAATTCAACGCGAAGCGCGGAGCCGGCGCAGTCGCCGGTGCGCGCTGAGGACAACGACCGATGCCCGATTACGCCCTGATGAACCAGTATCTCTACGAAGGCAACGCGAACGAGGTGGAGCGCATGACGAAAGAAGCGCTTGCCGAGGGACGTTCCGTGCAGGAGGTGCTGAACGACGGCCTGATCGCAGGTATGAGCGTAGTAGGCGAAGACTTCAAGCACAATGTGCTCTACGTCCCCGAGGTGCTGATCGCGGCGCGCGCTATGAAGGCCGGGATGGCCGTGCTCAAGCCCTTGCTCACCTCAAAAGACGGCGGCACAAAATCAAAGGGCATTCTGCTGATGGGCACTGTACGCGGCGACCTGCACGATATCGGCAAGAATCTTGTCGGGATGATGGCCGAGGGCGCTGGATTTGAACTGCACGATATCGGTGTCGACCAAAGCCTGGAAAAATTTATGGCCGCTGCCGAAAAATACAAGCCCGATATCATCGGCATGAGTGCGCTGCTGACCACGACCATGATGTATATGAAGACCGTGATCGATGGATTCGACGCGGCTGGCCTCACGCACATCAAGATGGCGATTGGAGGCGCGCCCATCAGCCAGATGTTTGCCGACGAGATCGGCGCCGACGGTTACGGAGCCAATGCTTCGGCTGCGGTCGATCTGTTCTTGCGATTGACTTCGCAGGCGACCGAGAGCGTAGTCCCGACCAGAGCCCCGACCGGAGATTGACTCATGGCCACTTACAAGATTCTTTATTGGCAGGAGATCCCCACTCAGATCAAGGCCGAGGATGATTCCGATGATGTCACGGTGATGCTCGATGGAAAATTCATGGAGCACATCGACATCCTCGCCGCCAAGCGCGGGCTCCAAGCCGCCGACGATTACCTGGCTCAATGGAAATGGAGCGAAGAGCAGGAGCGAGAAGGTTCCGCGCACGAAGTGGCAGAAACGCTGAAGGTCGAACTCGAGGCTAAAGGCTGGTAGAATCTCACGCACCAATGGCCGTTACGCTCACCATCAACGGGCAAACTGTCGAAGCGAAGCCCGGG
The DNA here is from genome assembly GCA_963834565.1 of uncultured Acidobacteriaceae bacterium. Classification (GTDB taxonomy): domain Bacteria; phylum Acidobacteriota; class Terriglobia; order Terriglobales; family Acidobacteriaceae; genus Telmatobacter. The sequence goes on from CAWICF010000004.1 coordinate 163,681, forward strand.
CTTTCGCTGTTCGACCAAGCTGAAGCTTTGGGCATCGACGTGCCCACTTCCTGCCGAAAACAAGGCAAGTGCAAAGAGTGCATGATCGAAGTCGTTGAAGGCATGGACGCGCTCTCGCCGCTGGCTGAGCCGGAGAAACATCTCAAAGGCAACTTCCGTCTCTCCTGCCAGACCTGCGTCATTGCAGATTCCGGTCACGTTCGCTGCCATACGATGCGCCGCGGCCACATGCGCATTGAGCGCCAGGCCATCGGCCTGCCGGTGCGCGACGGTCTGCTCAAGCTCGATCCTGCAGTCACGCGCGATGGAGACCGCATTCTTCTCGACGGCATCGAGATCGCACGCTCCACGGGCCCCATCCACGGCCTGGCGATGGACCTTGGCACAACAACCGTCGTGCTGCGCCTCATCGATCTTGAAACCGGCGAACTCATCGCCGACACTTCGTTTGAGAACCCTCAGCGCTTCGGTGGCGCTGAAGTCATGTCGCGCATCGCGTACGACACTGACCATCCGGGCCGCCTGCTGATGCGCACGCTCGCCGGTTACATCGGCCACGCGATCGAAAAGTTCCCCGTCGATCCCGCGACCATCTACGAAACGGTCGTCGTGGGCAACTCCACGATGCGCGATCTGTTCTTCTGGCAAGACGTGCACTCCATCGGCCAGAATCCTTACCGCTCGATCACCGAAATCGAAATGGCCGAGGGCAAGCGAGCCACCACCAGCCTTGTGCAGACCGGCCAGCACAGTCTGTTGCCGATTCATCCCAAAGCCCGCGTCTACGGCGCGCCCATTATCAGCGGCCACGTGGGCGCAGACGCGGCAGTCTGCATGCTCGCGATCGATCTTGCCCACGAGGATCGTCTTGTCGCGGTGATGGACATCGGCACCAACACCGAACTCATCGTCGGCAACAAAGATCGCATCCTCACCGCATCCTGCCCGGCCGGACCCGCCTTTGAAGGCGGTGCCATCGCCTGCGGCATGCCTGCCCTCGATGGCGCAATCGAAGAGGTCGAAATCACCAGCAACGGCGCCTTCCAGCTGCGTGTAATCGGCGACGTGAAGCCCGAGGGCATCTGCGGCTCGGGCCTCGTCGACACCCTCAGCGAGCTTCTCCGTACCGATCGCATGAACGAGATGGGCCGCTTTGAAGACGACGTCAAGCGCGTCACGCTTTACCACGACGAAGCGCGCAGTAACGACGAAGACATCTACTTACTCGAAAGCGACGTGAACGAATTGGCGCAGGCCAAAGGCGCCAATGTTGCGGGCTTGCACGTCGTCTTTTCCACATACGATATCGACTTTGACGAGATTGACGTCTTCTATCTCGGCGGCGGATTCGGCCGGCATCTCAACATCGAAGCGTCCAAGCGCATCGGCCTTGTTCCGAATCTCGATTCGAAAAAAATCGTCCAGGCCGGCAACATCGCCATTGAAGGCGCGACGATCGCGTTGCTTTCGAAAGCGAAGCGCCAGGAGCTCGAAGACCTGGTCAAGCGAGTGCAGCACTGCCGTCTTGAAACTCATCCGAGCTTCTTTGATTTCTTTGTCGAAGGTTGCCAATTCAAACGTATGGAGTTGACTCCATGCGCCAGGTAGCCGAATCCGTCGAACTCGCCGGCATGGTGCCAGAGGTCAATGTGCAGCCTGCAGAGTATGCGCGTTTGCTTGGCTATCCGCGCGGCCATCAACTCGAAGGCCGCGCCTGCGAACTCGCCGAGTGGGCCCGCGAGTGGTACGCCTCGCATGGCCGTCCCTGGTTCTATGCGCGCCAGGCAGACAGCTTCGAGATCAGGGGCGACTCCATATATATTGATGGCGTCCTGTTCACCAGCAAGCGCCTCACCTCAACTCTCAGAGAAGCTGGTGCACACAGTGTCATTCTCGTCGCCGTCGGCGCAGGCATTGAAGCCGAAGAAGAATCCCGCCGCCGCTGGCACGACGAAAAACCAGACGAATACTTCTTCCTTGAGATCTACGGCTCGGCTGTCGTAGAGCACCTGACCACGGCCACAGGCTCGCGTCTGTGCGACTGGGCCGAACGAAACGGCATGGCCGTGTTGCCGCACTACAGTCCCGGATATCCGGAGTGGGACGTGGCCGAACAACCGCGGCTGCTGGAACTCATGAAGCGCACGCGCAACGAACGCTTCCCCTCACCGGTCGAGGTCTTTGAGACCGGCATGCTGCGCCCGAAAAAAACCTTGCTGGCCGTCTTCGGCCTCACGCGCAACGTCGATCGGCTGCAGCGACTCACTAGCCTCGTTCCGTGCGAAAGTTGCTCCTTCGGCCCCTGCCAATACCGCCGTGCCCCGTACAAGCGCGCACCCCGCCCAACCGGTGAGCAGGTTCCTTCGAGTGCACCGGTTCTCGATCCCGACGCGCAGTACAGCGTCAACCGCAAGGCGCTGCAGCGCTGGACCGACGAGCGGCTTTCGCTCCATCACCACGCTGACGGATCGCTTGAAGCGATCTTCCGATATGATGGAACCACTTGCACCAACATGGGCCGCCCGATGACCTTCCACTACACGGTCAAACTCGGTTCTCGCGCCGAGGGCTATCCGATCCGCGAGCAGCGCTGCGCCCCGGCCGAGGGTGATACCGGCCACGAGTACATGTGCAAGTACATCGAGGATCCGGCGGCGATGATGTCCGCGATCGGCACAGAGAAACCGCTCCGTGGCGAACATTTGAGTTCCGTTCTCTCCTGGCAGCGCGGCGCAAACGCGGCAGGATGTTTTTGCGAAACCGCCAGCCGCGAGCACAAATGGGGCCTGGTCCTCGAAACAATTCACTACGCATTGGCGCAGCAGGAATCGGCGCGAGATTCGGAGTCATCATGAATAAACTTCTGCAACAGGCAATCCTCGATCATCCATACCTCTGCGATGGAGCTATGGGCACGCAGCTCATGCTCGCCGGCCTCGAGCAGGGCAACTGCGGCGAGGAATGGAATGTTACCCATCCCGACCGTGTGCTTGCCATCCAGCGCCGATACACAAATGCCGGCGCCGATTGCATCATTACCAACACATTCGGCGGGTCGCGGATCATGCTGAATCGCCACTCAAACGGCGGCCGCGTCGTCGAACTCAACAAGGCGGGCGTCGCCATCGCGCGCCAGAGCTTCGACGGTCGCGACGGGTACGTTCTCGGCGATATCGGCCCCTTCGGCGGCCTGCTTGTGCCGTTTGGCGAATTCACCGAGTCCGACGTGCAATCGGCATTCGAAGAACAAGCCGGCGCGCTGGTCGAAGCCGGCGCCGACGCCATCATCATCGAGACGCAAACCGGGCTCGAGGAACTCTCAATTGCAATCAATGCCGCCAAAACCGCGGGAGCCAAGTGCATCATCGGTTCGATGGCTTACGACGTGACGCTCGATGGCTCAACCTTTCGCACCATGATGGGCGTTGAGCCGGAGCGCGCCGCGGAGTTCATGGAAGAAAATGGCGCGCACATCGTTGCCCTCAACTGCGGGACCGGCATGGACATGGAGCATGCCCTGCAGGCGGTCGAGCGATACAAGTCCGCCACCAGCCTGCCGGTGATGGTGCAGCCCAACGCAGGCAAGCCAAAGCTTGTGAACATGAAAGTTGTCTACGACGAAACGCCGGAGCAGATGGTAAAGGGCCTTATGCCGCTGCTCAACGCAGGCGCCAACATCGTGGGCAGTTGCTGCGGCAGCACGCCCGAGCATACGCGCGCCTTCCGCAAAGTGATGGATGAATTTCTCGCATCAAAGGGGTTTGAGCCCGTTGGAGCCCAACGTGAAAACTAAACTTTGCGATGTAAACGCCGAAGCAGAAAAGAAACTTCCCCAGCACACTAGCGACAAGTCGGGAATTGGCGTGCATTATGTCGACGCTTTCGTCAAGCCGATGAACCTGAAGCTTGAAGACGGAACGCCGGTCAAGTGCAAGCGCCGCGGCCTGAAGATCACGCTCTCTGCCGGCGCAAAGAAGGGCGAAGGCCTCATGCGCCGCCTTGCAGTCAGTCCCGATCCGGTCGTAATGCTCAATGCCGCCCTTCAGGAAGCTGCTAAATCCGCCGGCATCGAGCTTTCAATTGAAGGCGGCGCAATCTACATCACGGTCTAGGGCTTGTTCACACGAGAGGAGCGGCAGCGCTGGGAGTTGGGATTCCGCAGATTGCGAGAATTTGCCGCGGCCTCAGAAACGCCGTCAGACGTTTCATCTCCAGTGCAAAACACTCTCAGCATGAACTGTGACGGGCTGCAGGATTCCCGATGGAATTAGCGGTGAGTCCATCGTGTACGCGCGCACATTCGTCTGCGTGAATCCTTTCGCTGCCGACGGCTGCAAGTCGCCGATGAGCCGATTGGGCCAGAGATTGCTCACTTTGATCTCGATGATGTTTTCGCCGACGTGCAGAAAGGGATCGATGCGCGCCGCGAACGGCTCGCGCCAAACGGTGTTGACCCGTTTGCCATTCAATGTCACCGTGGCAATCTCGCGCACTTGGCCAAGCTCCAGCCAGAGTTCGCTGCCCGCACCGGCGATGCTTTTGGCGAGTTGATATTTCGCGTGATAGGTTGCCGTTCCAGAAAAGTAGCGGATCCCAGGGTCTGTCGATTCCGTCCAGGAAGTGAAATGATCCCAGGGGACCGAAAGTGGAGCTCCCCATCCAGCGGGAAACGAAAGCGTCCAATTCAAACTGGCTGACGCGTGAACATCGGCAGGCTGCGCAATGATGGTTTGCTTCTTTCCTTCCGAATCGGTCGCGACGTAGGTTCCGGCGTCCTTTGCGACAAACCCCCGATCGCCGACGGAGAATACTCCCGCGCCCTTGTCAATCGACGGGAATAATGGGCTTCCCTCTTTTTCCAATGCGACCAGATGGCGCGCTGAAGGCCGCTGAAAAATGATGAACACCGATCCTCTTGCCGGAAATGTGAGCGGGATTTCCGTGCGGCCGTCCCCAGCGACGCGATAGACCAGCGCGGGAGTGGTAACGTCATCGTCAGCGCTCCACAATTCAGGCTCTCGGCCGGCAACGCGAAACAACAGTGTTGCCTCCAGTTCCCGCGGCCACGTGTTGCGCACGAAATAAATGTCGGCGTTCTGCGTTCGGCGGTGAACATACTCGAAAGCCGGCTCGCCACTCGAGGTTTCTGCCTCGTTCAACCGAAAAGTGAAATCCGGAGCCACGCCCATTGCCGTCAGCGCGCTCCGGGAATCTGATGTGCAGTAGATTGTTCCGAGACCAAAGTGCGCCACGGACGAATTGCCATCGCATCCGGCCCACATCGCTTTGACGATGTGCTTGTACTCTTTTTTCTCGTCGTCGGGAATGAGTCCCAGCGGGCCGCTTGGCTTCTGCCCGACGATCACGCCGCCCTGCTTCACAAACCCCTGCACCCACTTGAGCGAAGCATAAGAAAGGCTGCGCGAATGCGGCAGCGCCAGGGCGCGGTACTGCAAACCTTCAGGCGTACGCAAGCCTGGTCCTTCGAATTTCAGCCTGTGCAGCAATGCATCTTCGTCAACGACGTCATAATCGTAGCCGGGCAGCACATGTGCCGGATCGTCATCGCGCAGGCGTACGAATCCCGGAACCTGGTCGCCGTAGAAATACAAAAGGTCGCTGACCGGCCCACCCTGCTGCATGAGAAACTGCGCGCGGTTGAATGCCAGCACGAAGGGCGCAGCCTGTTGCCACCACGTCACCTGCGGATTGAGATGCGTGCCCGCAAAATACTCTTCGCCCGGCAATCCGTACTTCGCAGACGATGAGGTGAACTCGTGCCAATAGAGCCGGTTTAATCCTTCAGTGAGCGCGGTGTCGAAAGTGGGCTGCAGATCGCCGCTGAGCGATTCTGACCACGCGGCCGGATTCATGCTCGTCGGTCCTTCGGCGGCGGCGTACGGCTTGCCGTAGATATGCGCGGCGCTCGAAGCTTCTTTCACGAAGAAACGATCGCCTGGCGTTGCCCGATGCGTTCCTGAAACCACCCAAAACTCGGTCTGCGGAAATGTTGTGCTGCGGAAGTTCTCAAGAGCATCAATGGGCGCGCCGTGCGGACCACCCGCTTCAGGATGCGTTCCCAATCCCATCTTGCGCGCGTGGTTTGCGAAGCGGTCGTAATAGTTTTCTGCAATCAGGTCGGCAACCGTTCGGCGCAGGTCGAAGAGAAAACGATTGCTGGTAGAGCGCGAGCCAAGAATACGGCCTGCAACGATGGGCAGGTAGGGCAAAGGATCATAACCTCGGCGCCGCTTGAACTCCTCGCGAAAATTGCCGGTCCAGTTCGCTCCGCCTGCCTCCCAGCTGTCGGTCACGAGATACCGCAGGCTCGTTCCAATGTACGGCTTCGCGGCCGTGAGCAGGGGCATTACAACATCGCGCCAATAGTCGTCAAAAGCTCCCGCGCTCAACGCATCGAGGGGCAGTCCCAGCGGCGTGCCCGCGGAATCCCTGAGATGATCCGGCGTAGGGGTGTCGGTGTAGCCGATGCGCAACACTTCCCAAGTGCCCGGAGGAAACGTCCAATTGAGTTGCCCGTTTTCGTTGAAGTGAGATCTCAGGTCGACAACTTCATTTACGTCGGCATCCTCTTCGCCGGCGACGGAATGCTCATCGCGCATGATCCGATCGCTCGCCGGCATCGAGAAGCCCGTCTCTCGAGATGCAGCTTTGAATTCCAGATTCACAATCGGCGTGCGTTCGCTTCCGGCGTCGCCAGGCAGCGCCGCTCCGTGGCGAATTGGATAGGCCAGAACCGCAATGGGGCGGTAAAAGCCGTTTCGGCCCGCAGGCTGCGCCAACTGCACGCTCCTGTCACCGCCTCCATCCACAATGGCACGCGACCAGGTCAGCTGCTTCATGGCGTCTGCCGCCGTTACCGTCGGGCCGCCAATGATTCCCACGTCCAATCGGCTGGTTACGTTGAGACTGATCTCCAGTCCAAGCCTCTTTGCCTCGTCGAGCGCGTGAACAAACAGCGCGATCCATGCTGGACTGCCGATCGGAGGACCCAGCGGTGTCTCGAGATTGCCCTGTTGTCCAGAGCCGTCTGCATCCACAAGGATGGCTCCGCCCAATCCTTTGGCTTTCATCCCCTCCAGATCGCGTGTAATTGTCTCCGCCGTGGTGTTTCCATTAAGCCACCACCAGTAGCAGCGCATTTTCGCCGAGGCAGGAGGTTGCTCGAAGCCCGCGCGCAACGCATCCGCCGGCGGCGTCTGCGCACGCAGAGGAGTCGCAAGAACCGCCGCCAGTACGGCCATCCAAAAAAAGAATCGAAACTGCACAAAAGTCATGCCGCGCTCTACTTTGAACTCGAAATATAGGTGCACATGTCCTTGCGCCGTGCCCAATGCTGCAGTTGCTCGCGGCGTATCATTCCAGCGATTTGTTCGATCCATGTGGACTTCCGAAGCAGCCATCGTTGCCCGGAAGCCCACAGGTTCAAAGGAACGTACTAGAAGTTAAGCCGAGCTGTAAGCTGGCCGTAGCGCGGGTCGTTGGCCTGTGTCAATGTGACAGCACCGAAGGCCGAGTTGCCGAGCGTGGTATTAGGAGATCCGAAGATCGGCGAGTTCAGCACGTTGAAGAATTCTCCTCGAATCTCGAAGGTCGTCGCCTCGTGAATCGGGAAGACCTTGAAGAGCGAGGCATTCATCAGCGGGTGGAACGTCTGGCGAACGCCGAGGTAGGTGCTGTTGGTTTGGGTGGTGTACGACAGCCGTTGCTGGTAGGCCGGCGTGTCAGTTGAGCTGCTGCAAGCCCCTGTGGCCACCACAAGGGCGCCGCTCGTGTTTTCGTAGCAGGTGTTTATGTAGTGGCTGTAAGTGCGGTTCGAAACGCCTGTCGGTCCAATAATGTTCACGCCGCTGGGCGCCGAAATCAGGCCTCCGTTGGCCATGAGCAGAATGCCGTTCAGCTTCCATCCGCCGATCGCCAGCCGCTCCCAATAAGGACTCGAGGCAAACGTGGGTAGCTCGTAGGTGCCGAAGACGTTGGCCAGCACGTTAGAGTTGCTGTCCTGAACGGACTCCAGCTTCGTATCCAGCACGCTGTTTTCTCCGCTTCCGTTGTTCAGGTACGCGTTGTGAAGCATCAGTTTGTCCCAGGTAAAGTTGCCCTGGATTGAGAGGTGGTGCGTCATGGGATGGCTGACCTGGATTTGCAGCGAGTTGTACGGCGTGCTACCAAGCGAGGAGTTCTGCTCGGTGACCGTGCCGAACTCCGGGAAAGGAACCAGCAATAAGTACTGCTTGATGGTTGCGGCATTCAGCGTCGAGTTACTGGCATAGGTGCTGGCAAATTGACCAGCCATGGGGTTGGCGACGGCTGTGTTGAGGTAAGTTACCTCGGCCGAACCCTGATTGAAGTACTGCGTCGGCACTGTGTTGATGTTGTAGCCGCCCACTTCAAGCCGTGAGGCACGAGAGCCGACGTAGCCGACCTGCAGCGCAATATTGTAAGGAAGCTGCTGCTGAATGTTCAGGGTGTATTCGGCGGCGCGCGGCTGCACGTGCCTCTGGTCATTGAAATTGACGTTTTGGCCAATTCCCGTCTCCAGGCCCAGCGTTGTGCCGGTGGGCAGCGCCACGCCTGCCGGGAACGGGTTGCTAGCGGAGTTCAGCGGGGCTGAGCTGGAGTAGTTGGTGTAAGACGTGGCCTGGCTGAAGCCGGTGGAATACGGAGTCTCGATGGTGTTGAAGAAGATGATTCCAAAGCCGGCCCGGACCACTGTATTCTGCCGCACCTGGTAAGCCGCGCCAAGGCGCGGAGCAATGTTGTGCGTGTCGCGCGGGAATGGGAAGCGATCCGAAGGGCTCGCGAACTGAAGGCCGCCCTTCAACGTGAGGCCAGTGACCGAGCTCTGCAGCGGATTCGAGCACGTGGTGCAGAAGCCCGCAATCAGCCGGTTGTAGCGCTCGGTCAGAGGCGACTCGTAATCATAGCGCGCTCCCAGATTCAGAGTCAGCTTGTTGGTCACGCGCCAGTCGTCCTGGAAGTAAGGCGCCATGTAGATCTGCTGCGTGGCGTACGCGACAGCTACGTTGTAGTTGGCCGAGGTGAAGTCGCCCAGCAGCATGGAAGCAAGAGGATCGCCAGAGGTGACGCCGCCATTGGCTGGAGCCTTGTTGGCGCCGTAGAGGACCGAGTTCGACTGAGTAAAGGTGCGGTCGAAAACCAAGCCCGAGGTGGAACCGTTGCCAAAGCCGCTCATGGGGTTCTGCACGTTGTAGCGAAGCAGGTCGCCTTGAAAACCTGCACGGACCGAGTGGCGTCCCCACTGCTTGGCCAGAGTCTCGTCGAGCGAACCGAGAACGGAGTTGCTGATCTGGCCGCCGGCGCCGGGCGCCAGCCCTACGTAATTATCGGTCGAAAAGGAGACACCGGGAAACGAGTTGTACGGCAGGCCCGTCTGCGTCATCGACAAGCTGCTCAGACTGAAGTTCTGGGCGCCCGGATAGATGAGGCCGAAGGGATGCTCGACAAGACCGAAGCGCGAGTCCAGCACCATGCTCGACGAGAGCTGGTGAATTTCGTCCAGGGTGCCGCCGCGGCTGTTGCGGTAGACCGAATAGCCGTACCCATTCGGCGAGATGCTCTTCGGGTAGTCGTAGTGTGGATAGCTCTGCGTCAATCCGTCGCGGAACCCGACCACAATCACCTTGTCGCTCTGACCAAGCTCAAAGTCGAAGCGGCCAACGAAGGACGGATAGGTGGCTGGATACGAGACGTTCGGAGGGGAGTAGTTGGACGTGGTGGCCGAACTGGCCGCCGTTGAACCCGAGACGTTCGGGGCCGGAATGTAGCTGGCCAGGGCTGCGCCGGTAGCGTTAATCGCCGACGATCCCGCAACGGGGCCACTGAAACCCGTGACCAGGCACGTGCCGCTTGTGCACGTGTACGAGGCAGTGCCAAAGGTGGACGCGACGATGTTGTTATTGATGAAGTACTCGGTGCGGTTGCCGTTCGCGTCCACAGGTGAGTTCGGAACAAACAGCTGAACGCCCCCGCTCCCCGTGCAGAAGCCGGACGAATTGAAGCCGCCGGGGCATAGACCCGAGAAATCGCCGGTCAGTTCGTTCGACGTGGGCACGCGGAAGTCGCTCGTGTACGGCAGCGGGGAGTGCGTGGCGTAGCGCTCAGCCGAGAACATGAAGAAGGTCTTGTTGCGCCCGTTGTAGAGCTTGGGCAAAACCACCGGCCCGTCTATCACAAGTCCGGTCTGGTTGACTTGATTGTTGGGTCGCGGTTTGCCCGACGCATTCCTGTCGTAGGTGTTGGCGTCCAGGTAGGTGTTCTCGAAGACGTAGTAGGCGGAGCCGTGCAGGCTGTTGGTGCCGTTCTTGATGACGACGTTGGACAATACGCCATCGCCGTGGCCGACCTGCGCGTCGAAGATGCCGTTTTCAATCTTGGCTTCCTGCACCGCATCGGGCGAAGGGGTAAAGTCGAGGTAGGTGGCGCCCGAGAAACGTTCCGGCGCATCGTCGGGGATGCCATTCAGCGTCAGCCGGTTGTGCCCCTGAATGCCGAACGTAGTAATCTGCACCGCGACGCCGCTGTAGGGATTCGTGTACTGGCTCGAATGGCCTTCGAAGTAGCCACCCGAGGCGGTGTCAACCACGCCGGGCGTCAGAGTCGCCAATACATAGGGATTGCGGCCCTCGTTCGGCAGCTCGGCGACTTGCTGGTTATCCAGCGTTGTGGCAATAGTCGGCGAACCGGTGTCTATCAACGAAGCCGTCTCTGCGACTACCTGGACAGACTGGTTGACACTGCCCGGCGACAGACTGAAGTCGAGCTGAACGACTTTTCCAGCCGTCAGAACAACGTTCACTTGCTTCTCCGTCTTGAATCCCTTGGTCGTTACCGTCACCGAATAGGTGCCGGGAGACAGTGTGGGCATGGAATATACGCCGTCGGCGAGGGTGGTAACTTCCGTTTTGAATTGCGTGCTGTTCTCCACGGCCACCACTTGCGCGCCAAGAACTGTCGCGCCGGTTTCATCGGTCACGGTGCCGTTCAGTCCGCCGAGATACCGCTGCGCCTCGAGCGATCCAGCGCTTCCAAGGATCCCCGCGAGGATCAACAGCCAAAATATTGTGCGCGTCCTGGGACTGGCTAACGTTTTCATTTCCAATGACTCCTCCTCAAAAGTGACTTGCTGTGGCTCGCGCGACGCATCTGCTTGAAGCAAACCGTTGCCTTTGTAGCGGCTCGCTGCGTCAATGGGTTCTTGCCTACTGACTCTTGTCCTCGGCTGTTCTTAACCTGGATTGGCATTCTTCGCAGCGCATAACACAGCCCGCAAGTTAATTCACCGGAAGAATCTCGCACATTTAACCGCTAGAAGTTTTGTAACCCCATACTCATTAATGCATTACGCCGTGTCGATCATCTTTTTGCCGCAACAGTTAAAGGTTCAGCGGGTGCTGGTTTTCGGTTGGCACACACGCGCTCGTTGCTCCCGCTCCTCTCAGGCGTTAGACTTGGGTGCGGACTTTGGTGAACGCGAATGGGGTCAGTTGCGCAAAAACCCGTTTTGGAGACGGACGACTCCGAGCCCAGTATCGAAGAGCGCCTCGCTTTGATTGAGCGGGTCGCCGCCAGCGAGCAGTTCAGCCGGTCGGCTCGCCTGCGCGACTTCCTTCTATATGTAGGAAGGCGATCGCTCAAGGAAGGCAGTCCCGAAATCCATGAGCAGGAGATCGGCGCCAAGGTCTTTGGCCGCCCCGAGTCCTACGACCGGACCTCAGACAATATTGTCCGCGTGAACGCAACAGAACTGCGCAAGCGCATCGACTCGTACTTCGCGCAAGATGGCGCACGGGAGACGTTGATTTTCGAGATTCCACGCGGAGGCTACAAGCCCGTTTTCCGCTGGAGGCTCCCCGAACTCCCAGACCCAAAAACATCAGCTGCGGCCGAACCGGCGCACGACGCTGCACAAGGTCTACCTACCGCAATCGCAACCAGGCCGCGCTCCTATGCCGTCATCGTGCTCACGCTCATTTGCCTCTCTCTTGCCGCCGCTTGCGTGATCCTCTTTCAGCAGAATCGTGTCATGCGCGCGGCGCTGCATCCCTGGGAGGGCCAGCCGGCAGTCGCCGCGTTCTGGAACGGCTTTCTCGATTCGCACCGGCAAACCGATGTGGTTCTCCCCGACGACTCCGCCAGCGTGATCGAGGACATTACCGGCAATCCGATTACTTTGGGCGAATACCTGAGCCGTAACTATGTCCGGCAGGTTCAAACCTCCAATCTCAGTGAAGATCGTAAGGCCGACGTCTACCAGGTCTACAACCACAACCTCGTCACCTTCGGCGCCGTGCGCGCCGCGCAGACAGTGCTCTCAGAGATTCCCGCAAACGATCCACACTACCTTACGCTGGCACGCAACTTTACCGCGGACGAGGTGAAGCGCGACAACGTAGTGCTGATCGGCGGCCAGAAATCCGTGCCCTGGGATCACCTCTTCGATGATCAGCTCAACTTCGTCACCGACTACGATTACGCGCACGGTGCGCAGATCGTCCGCAACCGCAATCCCAGGCCCGGCGAGCAGCCAATCTACACGGTTTCTCTTTCGCCTGACAACTTCTACGGTTACGCTGCCATCGCGTACCTGCCCAACCCCAGCCGGACAGGCAACGTGATCATCCTCGCCGGCACCGATTCCGACGCAACCGGTGCTGCGGGCGCGTTCCTCACCTCCGAAGAGCAGATGCAGAAGCTCCGCACGGCTCTGCACGCCGACCGCTTCCCTTACTTCGAAGTCCTACTTAAGACATCGCGGCTCAGCGGAACGTTCTTCGACGCCGATCTCGTTGCATTCAGAGCTTATCCCAACCTGCACTGAGACAACTCGGATTCATCCTTCCTCAGCGTTTCATTCTTCCCCGATCCCCACAGGAAACGGGCGTAATAAAGAGAATTCTCTCTGTGCGCTTTGCGCAGAATCTTGATTGACAAGCCCTGCAATCAGCTTTTCGTATGTACATACGGGAATACCGAAAACTCAACGAAGACAGCGGGCCCACTCCAGGTGAATCGCGGGAGTCCCAGCCTGTCATTCATTTTCCCTGAGGTGAAGAACCATGAGCCGGAGACTCGGACTGGTCGCCATTGCTTTTGCCATTTCTTGGACGGCCGTCAAGTGGGAGGCTCTGACTCCCGTTTGGGCTGCCGGGAGGCCGCCGCGCGCGCGTGTTCTCGTCACCGGGTCCGTTGACGAGAGCCGCCTCGTTCCACTGGCAGGCAACACCCGTCGCGAAGCCAACGTCACCAACGACCGCGGCCGCGTGCCCGACGACTTCCTCATGGAGCACATGCTGCTTCTGCTGAATCGCCCGCCCGAACTCGAGCAGCAATTCGAACAATACATCGAATCGCTGACCGACAAATCCTCTCCCAACTTCCATCAATGGCTCATGCCCGAAGAGCAGGGGCAGCTATACGGTCTCGCACAGGAAGACGTCGACACGGTGACGGGGTGGCTACAGTCGCACGGCTTCACGGTGGGATACGTTTATCCGAATCGCAGGGTCATCGATTTCTCCGGTACCGCCGGAGAGATTCGTGAAGCCTTCCACACTGAGATTCATCACCTCGATGTCAAAGGCAAACAACACTTCGCCAATATGAGCGACCCGCAGATTCCCGAATCGCTCGCGCCTGTCGTGCTCGGCGTAGTTTCGATGAGCGACTTCAAGCCTCGCTCCTATCTCCAGCCGCGATCGCAATACCAGGTGATCTGCGAGGAGACATCCTGCAAAGGTTCCGGCTTCAACTTGCTCGTGCCCGCCGACGTGCAGACCATTTACAACCTGACGCCCGCGTACCGGCAGGGCATTTACGGACAAGGCCAGACCATCGTCGTGATCGAAGATGCCATGCCCTGGAGTACGGATCCGACGACCTACCAAAATACATTCAATCTCGGAGTCTACGGCGGAAGCTGGACCAACACCCACCCCAATGCAGGCGGCAACTGTTCCACTCCGGCAAGTCCCAACGCAGACGAGGGTGAAGCAGACATTGATGTCGAAATCGCGCTGGCGGTCGCGCCCGGCGCGGCCATTCAGGCGGCTTCGTGCAGCGACGGAACTCCAGTCAGCACTTTCGGCGGCTTGCTCGCTCTGGAAAACCTGGTAAGTGCCGGCACACCTCCCGCTGTCATCAGCATGAGCTACGGCGAGTGCGAGGCTGGCAGCACGCAGGGTGGCAACGCTGCGTTTTACACAGCATTTCAATCGGCCGCGGCAGCAGGGGTCTCGGTCTTCGCCTCCTCGGGCGATTCACTTTCCACCCTCTGCAGCGACGGCTACGACTATGGATACTTCGGCATCGGCGTCACAGGCTGGGGTTCCACTCCATACAACGTATCCGTGGGCGGCACAGATTTTGAAGATAACTACAACGCGCAGGAAGCCGGCATTGCACTCGGCACTTATTGGAACACCACTAACTCCACTTACTACGGCAATGCCAAGTCCTATGTTCCCGAGATACCCTGGAACGACTCCTGCGCCAGTTGGCTCCTCAGCAATTACGAGGGTTTCACCACCACATACGGTACAGGCGGCTTCTGTAACAGCGCAAAGGCCACCAATAAGGATGCCTACATTTCCATAGGTGGAGGCAGTGGGGGACCCAGCGGTTGTGCGAACGGCGCGAGCACCAATGGATACGTCACTACGGGGTGCGTGGGGTATGCAAAGCCATCCTGGCAATCCGGCATTTTCGGCAATCCTGCAGACGGAGTGCGCGACTTGCCTGACGTTTCGCTCTTCGCCGGCAACGGGGTCTGGGGGCACTTTCACGTCATCTGCTGGTCAGATACCGCCAACTATGCATCTCAGGGCGCCGCAGCCTGCACTGACCCGCCCAATCCCCTCGGCTCAACTCCTACCTGGAGCGGTTTTGGCGGAACCTCATTCGCCGCGCCGATGATGGCCGCCATGCAGGCGCTCATCAACCAAAAGTGGAGCATGAGGGCAGGAAATCCCAATCCCACCTACTATCAGATCGCGAAGTCGGAGTTTGGCGCGAGCGGAAACAGCGACTGCTATTCCATCAACCAGCCGCCCCGACGGGGTCTGGCCAGTGCCTGCGCCTTTTACGACATCACGCAGGGCGACATTAACGCAGACTGTTTGCAAAACGGGTCGGACCAGCCCTGCTTCATTCCCTCTGGAACCAACGGCGTGCTCAGCACCGAACCCGCCTCCACGATTTCGGTAATTCAGGGCGGGTCGGGCTACACCAGCGCGCCCACCTGCACGCTCAGCGCACCGGCAACTGGAACGGCTTACCTTTCCCCGGCCGCGGCAACCATCTACGCGGGAGGCACCCAAGCCGGAAACTGCACAGCATCGATCAACTCCGGCAGCACCACAGCGGCAGGCACCATCGCGATCGACGGCACGGTTGCAGCGGATTGGGCGAACTCCACCGTAACCGTGGGCAGCACCACGTATACATTCGTCACCGGAACGCCATCTGCGGTCAATCAGGTCGAACTCTACACTTCAGGAAGCTCCGCGACCAACGAAACCAATACTGCGAAAAATCTTGAAGCAGTGCTCAACGCTGCCGCCGGTGAGTGCGCCGTCGCGGGATGTGTCCCCACCGGCCAGACTGCGAACGCCAGCGTGACGGCGACAGAAGCTGCCCACACCGTCACAGTGACGGCAACAACCGCTGGAGCGGCAGGAGATTTTGTGCTGACGGCGGACAACAACCAATTCAGCGACATCGTCCCCACGATCACCACCATCGGCGCCGGCCCCGGCTACGTATCTTCCATTGCCTTTACATCTTCCGGCGCGGGCTACGCAGGCGGCTCCGGTTGCACGCTGACAGGCGGAGGTGGATCGGGCGCGACCTGTGCCGCTCAGGTCTCCATCACCACTGCACCCGGAAGCTACGCCCCTGCGTTCTACGCGACTCCTGGTTGGGATTTTGCCACCGGCATCGGCACCGTGAATGCCTACAATCTCATCTTCAACACCGCCTGGTAATCGAGCCATATGAAGAACTCGCGAGAAAAGCATCTCAGGCAACTCGTCGCCCCGGCCGGTTTGGTGCTGATGCTGAGCCTCACGCTTCTGCTCAGGGGTCAGGAGCGGGAAAACAGGAACGATGCGCAGCCGCAAGCGAATGCCCGCGGCGCCGGCGGCGAAGGTGTTGCTTCGGATTGGAGTCACCGTCATCTCATCTTCTCCAATCCGGAAACGGCCGACGAGGCCATCCGGAATGGCGACTATGAACGCTGGCTGAAGATCACCAATGACCCGCGCTACATGATGCAGCAAATCAGGCGCAGCGGTGCGGGGTCAGCCTCCCTGTCACTTCAAAACCTCGCGCCCGCAGAAGAGATTTCCCCTTCCGGGCAGGATCAAGCCGGTGACCACGATGACGCGGCACAAATCGGTTCGCTTCCAGCCGAGCGGGATCATCCCGCCGTCACTCCGGCTCGCGGACTTATACGTGCTCTCGTACCGCCTGCGTCGCTGCATTCCGATTGGCGCCCTGACCCTCCCCGCATTTTCCACCATCCATTCGAGCTGCTCGACAGGAACCGCTTTCAGCGCGACTGGAGCGAGACCATCGGAAGCTCCGGCACGGTCGGTATGGGCAACTTCCCTGCTACCTTTACCCACACGTCCGCAAGCTGCACCACAGACTTTGCCGTGTACAACACAAGCATGGCCGGTTCCTCTTCACAGCCAAGCATTGTTGCTTTCAACCAGCTTTACGGTGGCTGCACGTCGCGGCCTTCAACGTATTGGGCCTTTGATACGGGCGGCATCGTTCAGACCTCGGTCACCCTTTCACTCGACGGCACGCAAGCGGCTTTCGTCCAGACCGACAACACAACCGGCGATGCCGACTTCGTCGTGTTGAAGTGGGCGGCATCCAGCGGAACCCTTGCTTCTCCCACCCTGTTGACCAGCAACAGTGCGTTTCCGAACTGCACAGCACCCTGCATGATCAGCATCCCCTTCAGTGGCAGTCCTACTGACAGCTACTCTTCGCCCTTCATCGTCTATTACGCTGATGTGGCTTATGTCGGCGACGACGCTGGCGCCGTTCACCAATTTACCAATGTCTTCTCGAGCGGCGCGCCGGCAGAAGCCGGAAGCCCCTGGCCGGTAACGATCAACACATCAACGGACGCAGCGCTCGCAAGCCCCGTCTACGATGCGGGAAGCGGCAATGTTTTTGTCGGCGATTACCTGGCCAATGTCTCTTCTAACTGCGAGCCAGGTATCAAGACACCCGAGGGCCAGTGCGGATATCTCTACTCCGTCAACGCGACCTCGGGAGCGGTCACCAGGTCGGCTCAGCTTGACTCGAACCTTGGCATCTACGACAGCCCGATCGTCGACTCGAGCGCCGGTATGGTCTACGCCTTTGTCGGAGCGGACGACTCAACCAATTGTTCCAGCGGCCCCTGTGCCGCTGTCTTCCAGCTTCCCGTCGGTTTCACCAGTGGCGCAACCGGTACTGAGGCGACTGTGGGCGCGGGCTACGAGTCTCTGCTTTCAGGCAGCTTTGACAATCAATACTTCACATCGGCTAGCCCGCCGAGCGGCCACCTCTACGTCGTTGGCGGAACCGGCGAGCAGAACAACACACTTTATGCAATTACCATCGCCAACAACACGATGACTTCGGGTGGTGCCTCAGCCGGCCCGCAATTGGCCACCAACTATACGAACGATTTCTATGCTCCCGGGCTTCAGGTCACCGAGTTCTGCAACAACGGCAGCAACGCGTGCACAGCTTCACAAGGCACTGACTATCTCTTCCTCAGCGTGCTCGGCTTCGGCAGTTCGTTCACTACGAATCCCTGCACCGGTCAAAGCTCCAGCGTCGGTTGCATCATGGGATTCACAGCGCCCGCGAGCGGCGTTGTCTCGAGCAGCGCGACGCCGAACGGAACGCTGCAGGAGGCCGGCGGCACCAGCGGGATCGTGGTCGACAACGGCGCTTCCGGAGCGTCAAACATTTATTTTTCCACGCTCCTCACGCAAACCTGCACAACTTCAGAAACCGGCGGCGGCTGCGCCGTTTCGGCAACTCAGGCAGCGCTCCAATAGCTCGCAAGCGCAGTCCAGCCTGAATATCTTCAGCTGACCCGCTCGAATCCAGAAATCCACATGACACCCGTTTGAATTGTCGATTCTACGCCTCGGAAGGGGTAATCGGGTCCTGATTCACCCCAGGGACAAGCGGCCGGGATGCCGCCGAAATCGACCATCCCATCGCAAAATGCGCCCTTTTGTTTTACATGAATACAACCATCACTTCCATTGGGAATCATATGGACAGCGGGAGAGGCGTTCTATAATCGACCCCGAAAGCTGTCATTCCCCGTGGCAGGCTGGTTTTGAGCAGCCTTGCCGACCGACAAACGAACCTCACAACGAACGAGCATGGTGATCGCTTGCATGATTGCTGGGCCGGAGCATGGGCCTGCCGGCAATCTGTCGCGGTTTCACAATCGCAAGGTGGAGAACAGTGCATCGAGGGCACAGGCTTTCCCCAATTCGCTCTCTGCGACCCATCATTCTCATGCTGGGATCCCGCGCCTTGCCCGCATTCGCGCAAGGCCCGCAATCCACGCCCTCCATCCTGGCGCCGGCCTCCACCCCCGCGCACGAGATTTACCAGCTCTCGCTCTTCGTTCTTTTGATTACTGGCGCCATCTTCGTCGTGGTTGCGGGATTGCTCGCTTTCGTCGTCATCAAATTCCGGGCGCGCGACACCGATGCGCAACAGGAGCCGGCGCAGATCTACGGCAGCACTCAAGTGGAATTGGCGTGGACTGTGATTCCCGTCCTCACTGTGATCGTCCTGTTTCTCACAACCGCGCGGATCATCTTCGCCATTCAGGACGCTCCAGAACCCCAGTCCGCGCTCGACGTCACTGTAATCGGCCATCAATTCTGGTGGGAGTTCCGCTACCCCAAGCTGGGCATCGTCACCGCCAACGAGCTGCATGTCCCTGTCAGCACCCCGTCCGCGCCGGAGCCCACATATCTACGACTGCTTTCGGCCGATGTCGATCACAGCTTCTGGGTACCGCAGCTCGGTGGAAAAACCGACCTCATTCCCAACCACCCAAACACCATGTGGATCGATCCGCAGAGCACGGGCTTGTATCTTGGCCAATGTGCGCAGTTTTGCGGCATCGAGCACGCCAAAATGCTGCTCCGCGTGTATGTTGATTCACCCGATCAATTCGCCGCGTGGGTCAAACAACAGCAGCAACCCGGCGCGCAACCTGACTCTCAAAACGCCACTGTCTCCGCCGGCCGCCATGTGTTCGAAACCGAGGCCTGCGTCAACTGCCATACCATCTCCGGCACCGCTGCCAAAGGCGTCTTCGGTCCCGACCTCACGCACCTGATGAGCCGCGCAACCATCGCCGCCGGCGCAGCGGCCAACACTCCCGACAACCTGCGCTTGTGGATCGAGGATCCAAACAAATTCAAGCCCGGCGCGCTGATGCCTGCCATGCAGCTCAGCGACCAGGAAACCAACGAAGTTGTGGCTTACTTAGCCACCCTGCACTGAAGGAGCACGCGATGGCCGATCAGACCTTCCCCCTCCCCGGCACTCTCGATGCAAGCCGCTCGCGCGGCGCCGCGCTGCTCGAGTGGCTGCATAGCTGGGTGGTCACCGTCGACCACAAGAAGCTCGGCATTCTCTACATCGCCTACGCGCTTGTTTTTCTGCTCGTCGCCGGTGCTGAGGCAATCGCAATCCGCATTCAGCTCGCCATCCCGCACAATCACTTTCTCTCGCCGGAACTCTACAACGAGTTTTTCACCATGCACGGCACCACGATGGTCTTCCTCGTCGGCATGACCATCATCTTCGGTTTTGGAAACTATCTTGTCCCGCTCATGATCGGCGCGCGCGATATGGCCTTCCCGCGGCTCAACGCATTCAGCTTCTGGATGAGCGCCTTCGGTGGGCTGTTTCTCTACTTCAGCTTCATCGGCGGCTTCGGCCTCTACGGCATGGGCAGCGCGCCCGACGTGACCTGGTGGGCCTACGCGCCGCTCACGGCCAAAGCATTCTCGCCCGGCCACAATACCGACTACTGGGCACTCGCTCTCATCGTCATGGGATTCGGCACGCTGGGCGCAGCCATCAACACTCTGGCGACGGCTTTTTCGATGCGATGCCGTGGCATGACTCTGCTCCGCATGCCTCTCTTCGTGTGGCTGATGGTCGTCACCAGCGGTCTCACGCTGATCACCATTACGCCGCTCACCGCCGCGCAAGTCATGCTGATCATCGACCGCTACCTTGGCGGTCATTTCTTCGATACACAGGCAGGCGGCTCGGCAACGGTGTGGATGCATTTCTTCTGGATCTTCGGCCATCCGGAAGTGTACGTTTTGATTCTGCCCGCATTTGGAATTGCCAGTGAAGTGATCCCGGTGTTCTCGCGCAAGGCCATCTTCGGCTACCCAGCCATGGTTGCGGCTTCGGTGGGTATTGCCTTCGTTAGCACCAGCGTATGGGCGCACCACATGTTCACCATCGGCATGACCTCGGCGAGCAACGCCTTCTTCGTTCTTTCCACCATGACGGTTGGCATTCCCACCGGCATCAAAATCTTCAATTGGGTTGCGACCATGTGGGGCGGCAAAATCCGCTTCGCTACGCCCATGCTCTTCTGCACCGCATTTGTCTTTCAGTTTCTCTGCGCCGGACTCACCGGCATCATGCTCGCCTCGGCGCCCTGGAACTGGCAATTGCACAACTCCTACTTCGTCATCGCACATTTTCACTACACGCTGACCGGCTCGTTCGTCTTCTGCATGTTTGCCGGCATCTATTACTGGTACCCCAAGTTCACCGGCCGCATACTGAGTGAGAAGCTCGGCAAGTGGCACTTCTGGCTCTTCTTCATTGGTTTCCATGTCACGTTTGACACCATGCACTTCCTCGGCATCATTGGAATGCCGCGCTCTATTTATACCTACGAGCCCGATCGAGGATGGAACACGCTCAACTTCATCGTCTCGGCCGGTGGAATCGTCCAGGCAATCGCCGTCCTGATTCTGGTATGGAACATGGTCGACTCCTTTCTGCATGGCCCAGTGGCCGGCAACGACCCATGGGATGCGTGGACTCTCGAATGGTCCATTCCCTCGCCTCCACCGGCGTACAACTTTGCGACAGAGCCGGTGGTACGCAGCCGCCGCCCACTCTGGGATCTCAAACACCCCAACGATCCTGACTGGAAATACGAACGATGAGCGCGATTCCCAACTCGATCCCGATTTTCGCTGACGAAAACTGGCGATTGCCCTCGCGCGGCCGCGTGGCCATGTTGTGCCTGATCATCGGCGAATCGGCCATCTTCACCATCTTCGTCGTTGCTTACATCTATTACATCGGCCGCAGCGCCAACGGGCCCACGCCGCAGATTCTCGACGTTCCCTGGTTCAATACTGTCTGCCTGCTCTCGAGCAGTATCACCATCATGTTCGCCGAGCGCGCCATCGAGCACGGGCGCATCCGCATCTTCGCAGCATTCTGGGCGCTCACCATACTGCTCGGCATCGTCTTCCTTGCCGGCACAGCAATTGAGTGGAAGCGGCTGATCTACAACGATGGCCTGACCATTCGCACCAACCTTTTCGGAACAACCTTCTATTCGCTCGTCGGCCTCCACGCCACGCACGTTATCGTCGGCCTCCTCATGCTTTCGCTCGTCATGATCTTCACGCTGCTTGGTCGCGTGGAGCAGCGCCATGCCGAACGCATTCAGGTGCTTTCACTCTACTGGCACTTCGTCGACGCGGTATGGGTGGTCGTTTTTACAGTCGTCTATATGGTGGGAAAGTAAGGAACATGACCGATCACGTCCAACCCGATCAGGCGCACGCGGAGGAAGGAACGATTCGTCTGCCCGCGCCCACTGCGTGGCCCATCGTTCTGGCCCTCGGTTGCACGCTCGGCGTTGCGGGCCTCGTCACCGACTTCGGAATCAGCATTCTGGGCGGCATACTCATGCTGGCCGGTTGCATCGGATGGTTTCGTCAGGTCCTGCCGCACGAACAGCACGAAGAGGTTCCTGTCCTCGATCTGCCGGTCACCATCGCTACCTCGCGCTCGCTCGTCGAACGCATTCGTCTCAGTCCCGAACACCGCGCCTACCTGCCCGTTGAGATTTACCCGATCACCAGCGGTATCAAGGGCGGCATTGCCGGTGGATTCGCGATGATCGTTCCCGCGCTGATCTACGGCCTCATCGCACAGCACAGCATCTGGTATCCGATCAATCTGCTGGGCGGCGCCGGCGTGGCCCATTGGCGCAATCCCACCACCGCTGAGATTGCCGCGTTTCACTGGCAGGGCCTGCTTGTCGCCATTGTCATTCACTCTCTCACGTGCGTGCTGGTCGGCTTGCTCTACGGCGCTATGCTTCCGATGCTTCCGCGCCGGCCCGTCCTGCTCGGCGGCATTCTCGCGCCGGTGTTGTGGACAGGCATCCTGCATTCCTTCATGGGCATCATTAACCCCGCGCTAGATCAACGTATTCAGTGGGGATGGTTTCTCGTTTCGCAGGTCATCTATGGTTTGACCGCCGGCATCGTCGTCGCGCGCCAGGAACGCATTCTCACCAGCCAGTCCATGCCATTCGTTGCGCGCCTGGGCATCGAAGCAGCCGGCCTGATGGATTCCCGACCCGATGCAGGTCCGCCACAAGATAAGGAGAAGCGGTGATGCGTTGCCTGCCTCAGGTGCTGCTGGCTTGTCTTGCCGCGTTCACCGTGGGCTGCGAGCACTCGCCCGGTTATCCGCCGGCCCCCATCGCGCGTCCTTCACAGGTTACGGATTTCGCCACACTCTACAGCCAGAACTGCGCTGCCTGTCATGGCGCTAACGGGCAGAATGGTCCGGCGCTCGACCTCGGCAATCCCGAGTACCAGGCTCTCGTCGACGACGCATCGCTGCGTAAATGGATCTCGAATGGAATGCCTGGCACCGAGATGTCGGCCTTCGCGCAATCGGCGGGAGGCATGTTGACCGACGAGCAAGTGAACGCGCTCATCACGGGAATGCGAAAGGCGTGGTCGCAGCCAAATGTTTTTGCCGGAGCGTCGCCTCCGCCATACGCGCAAATTGCGAGCGGCGACGCCTCGCACGGCCAGCAAGTCTATGGTTCGCGCTGCTCTTCGTGCCATCAGTCGCCGCACCAGGACATCACCAGCCCCGATTATCTTTCGCTCGTTGGCGACCAGGCGCTGCGCAGCATCATCATCGCCGGACGCCCGGACATCGGCCAGCCTGACTGGACGCATTTGAGTCCTGGCGGCAAGCCAGCCGTGCCGCTCACAGCGCAGGACGTTGCAGATCTTGTTGCGTATCTCGGCAGCCTGCGCACCACCGCATCGCCCACCCAAGCCGCAACCACAGCACCCGGGACGACTGTTCCGGCCGCAAGGTGAGATCCATGACCAACGAATCTCAAATCGTAGACCCGCAACCCACGACCCCGGCTTCCGACCCGCGTTTAGTTTCGCGTCGGTGGCTGTTGCTCAAGGCCGGCATTGCCCTCAACGGCCTCGTCGGCCTCGCGCTCGCCGTTCCTGTGCTGCGTTATCTTCTTGCGCCCTGGAAAAAAGACGCGAGCTACGACTCATGGGTCTCGCTCGGCACCGTCGATACATTTCCCGTCGGCGAGACGCGCCTCGCCTACTACAAGAATCCCTCCTCCAATCCCTGGGACGGGCAGACCGACAACATCGCCTGCTATGTGCGCCGCGAAGGAAGCAGCCAGTTCAAAGTCTTCGCGATCAACTGCGCGCATCTCGGCTGCCCGGTGCGCTGGTTCCCGCAGTCGCAGCTCTTCATGTGCCCCTGTCACGGTGGCGTCTATTACGCCGACGGCTCGCGCGCCTCCGGCCCGCCCGAGCGCGGCCTCTTTACCTACAGTTGGCAAATTGTTTCGGGCGACTTGAAGATCGACGCCGGCCAGATGCCTACACTTTCCAACACCGCAAAGCTCGTCACTATCTCAACCGGTTCCGGAGACTGCCGATGCCAGGGATGAAGCAGACCGCAGCGCGTGTCTACCACTGGTGTGAGCAGCGCCTTCAGCTCGAGGCCCCTGTAAAAGACGCTGTCTTGCATCCCGTTCCGCGAAGCACGGCGAGCTGGTTTTACGTCTTTGGCAGCGCCGCATTCACGCTGCTGTTCCTGCAAATCTTCACCGGCATTTTGCTGGCGCTCGTCTATGTCCCTGCCGGCGGCCAGGCATGGAACAGCCTGAACGTTCTCAACCATCAGATCCCCCTCGGCTGGTTTCTCCGCGCGCTCCATGGCTGGGGCTCGAACTTCATGGTCGCCATCGTGCTCATCCACATGGCGCAGGTGTTTCTCTTCGGCGCTTACAAATTTCCCCGCGAACTCACTTGGATCCTCGGCGTCTTCCTGCTCCTCATGACCCTTGGCATGGCCTTCACCGGCCAGGTTCTTCGCTTCGATCAGGATGCGTATTGGGGCCTCGGCATCGGCGCGTCCATCATGAGCCGCGTGCCGTTCATCGGCGGCGGCCTGGTTCATCTTCTCCTCGGCGGTCCCATCATTGCCGGTGCAACGCTCTCGCGTTTCTTCGCGCTGCATGTCTTTGTCATTCCGGGCACGATGCTTCTATTCGTATTCCTGCACGTGTGGATGGTTCTCAAACTCGGCGTGAACGAGTGGCCCATGCCCGGCCGGCTCGTGCATCGCGCCACCTATATCGAGGAGTACAAGCATCTCGCCCACACCGACGGCATTCCGTTTGTACCCGGCGCGTTTTGGAAAGACCTCATCTTTTCCGGCGCGGTGCTCGCCGCCGTCGCCGTGTGTGCCGTCTTCTTCGGTCCCTTCGGTCCCGGCGGTCAGCCTGATCCGTCCATCATCCAGACCGTCCCCAAGCCCGACTTCTTCTTCCTCTGGATTTACACCATCCTCTCCTATCTGCCTCCGCAGATGGAGACGCCGTTCATCCTCATCGTGCCGATTGTCGGCATCGCCATCCTGCTTGCCATTCCGTTCTACGCATCGGAGGGCGAGAAGAGCTGGCATCGCCGCCCCGTGGCCGTGCTTGCAGTCACCACCATCGCTGTCTGCTGGGGCGTGCTCACGCAGTTGGGAACCACGACGCCCTGGAGCCCGCACATGAGCGCATGGAGCAGCGATCCGATTCCTGTCGCAAAACTGCAAAAAGCCACGCCGCTGGTACGCCAGGGCGCGGCCGTCTTCCAGGCGAAACAATGCCGCAACTGCCACACGATCGGGGGCGCCGGAGGCGAGCGCGGACCGGACCTCGACAATGTTGCCACGCGCCTCACCATCGATCAAATGCGTTTCAAGGTCGTTACCGGCGGCGGCAACATGCCGGCATACGGAAAAAACCTCTCGCCATCGGAGATTGAAGCGCTCGTCAGCTTCCTTGAGACGCTGCACCCGGCCAACGAGCCGCCCGCTTATGACGCCTCGCGCCGCGCCGTAGAAACATCGCAGTCTCAACCGGAACCCTCTGTGCCGGCCGCCTCGCCCTCCGACGGCCAACGCTCGAATCCATGACCGCGAATTTATAATCTGCGCAACGGCCGTCTTATGTTCGACTCAACAACGATCGTCGACCTCTTCACTCGCTGGGACATTCCCTGGGTTGTGACGTCGGAGTTGGCCGTCGCGGCATTGATTTATGTTTTGGGTTGGTTGCGCATCCACCGTTCGCGTCCCGAGCAGTTTCCTGCGTGGCGCTTGGCGTCGTTTCTCAGCGGCATCGCGGCGCTTTTCGTCGCTGTCGCCTCGCCGCTCGATACTTTCAGCGAGTCCCTGCTCTTCATGCACATGGCACAGCATTATGTGCTCATGTCCATAGCGCCTCCGCTCATCGTTCTGGGCGCCCCTCTCGTTCCCATGCTTCGCGGACTGCCCCGCTTTGTAATTCGCGTGCTGCGCCCGCTCTTCGTCACGCGGTTTCTCCACCATGCCGGGCGCTTCCTCACTCGTCCGCGCGTGGCATGGCTGGCAATGAACGCCGCTTACATCGGCTGGCACATTCCGCGCGCCTACGAGTTTGCCCTGTCCTCAGAAAACTGGCACAACTTTGAGCATGCCTGCTTCTTTTTCACGAATCTCATGTTCTGGTGGCCCATCATCCAACCCTGGCCGAGCAATCCGCTGCAATCACGCTGGGTCCTGATTCCCTATCTGTTGCTCGCCGATATTGTGAACACTGCCGTCTCAGCTTTTCTCTGCTTCGCGGGCCGTCTGCTCTATCCGAGTTACGGCTTCGACCCGCGCCCCTTCGGCCTCAGCGCGCTCAACGACCAGGTCGCTGCCGGGGCCTTCATGTGGGTCTTTGGATCGATCGTCTATCTCATTCCGGCCGTCGCCATCGTGGCAAAGCTTTTGTCGTCCGGACAGTCCGTCCCCACCAATGCCGAATCCGCTCAAACTGCGTGCGTGGCGGCCGTCAATGCACTTTCAGATGGCAGATGACTCAGCGGCAGGCTCACGACAATGCGCGCTCCGCTGCTTTCACGGTTCGTTACAGTCACGCTTCCGCCATGGGCGCGCGCCACCGCGTCGACAAACGCGAGTCCAAGCCCGTGCCCGTTCGAATCGGGTCCTTTTACCCTGCGCTCACCTACGTGCTCCAGCACTTCCGCTCCGAATCCAGGGCCGTCATCTTGCATCGTCAACCATGCTGCATCGCCTTCAGCTCTGATTTCCACCTCGATGGAGCAAGAGTGCGGCAGGTGTTTCAGTTCGTTGTCAAGAAGATTGGCAATCATGCGATGAAGCAGTGAGGCATCGGCGTAAACTCTTACTGCTCCGCTCGCACGCAAAGCGATCCGCAAACCCCTCTCTGACATCGAAGGTTCGTAGAGATCGATCATCGTCCTCAACAGTTCGCCCAGGTCCATATCGCTGCGCGTTAGACGCAATGCATCTGCGCGGGCCTCGGCCACATCCAGCGACTTATTCAGGAAGTCAGTGAGTCGATCCAGTTCCTCAATCGCCGCGACGATCGGCTCCGCATGCTCCTCATCGGCAACCGCAGGCAACGACATCTCCAGCTTTCCGCGAATTGCCGTGAGCGGGCTGCGCAAATCGTGAGCCAGCGAGTCGGTAATCGTGTGCAACTGATGCATCGAGTTCTCGATGCGGTCCAGCATTCTATTCAGCGTCAAGGCCAGATCGCTCACTTCGTCGTGGCGTTTCGTCGTCGGCACTCGTGCCCTCAGATCGGAGTGCCCTATACGCGATGCGGCCCCGGCAATTTCGCGTACATGGCTCAGCATGCGTCGCGTAGTAAAGAAGACAATGCCGAACCCGAAAAGCACCAGCAGCAGCCACAACAGAAAAAACCGCAGGCGCAGCTTGTTCAACACGCGTAACTCGTCTCTCTCCGATAGGCCCAGGTAGACTTCGCTGCCATCAGAGATCTGCAATGACGCCACGCGAAATGGAATGGGAAAACCGGGCACGCGCACATCCGTTGGACGGTCCGCCGGAATCTTCGCGCCTTGTATCGCTTTCAGATTCGCCTGCCCATCGCCGGATCCAACCCACAGCTGCAACGACCCGTCACTGCCGGTTTGAAGGAAGAACACAGAGTTGTTGTTGCCGTTCCCTGCCGTCAGTTTGTTGGGTACTTCGCGCGCCGCCAGTTCCGCAACTTCGCGCACCACGCGTCCGTAGAGTGCATCCTTCGGCGTCCGGCCCGCTACGTCTGCCAGAACCCCCACTTCGCCGGAAAGCCATGCATCGCTGCGCCGCTGAATGTCGTTCGCAACAAAGCGGTGCAGGAAGACAAAAACAACCATGGTTCCGCATGCGAAGGCTAAAGTCGCCCAGCCGGAGATGCGCCAGGCGGCGCTGTGCATGCGCAAATTAACGGTCTTTGAGGACATAGCCCACTCCTCGCATGGTCTTGATCAGCGGCTGCTGACCGGCTCCATCCACTTTCCCTCGCAGCCGGTAGATGTGCACGTCCACTACGTTCGTTTCCGGCTGGATGCGCATTCCCCAAACCTTGTCCAGGATCATCGATCGCGTCACCACTCGCCCTGCGTTCCTGCACAGATACTCGAGCAGCACAAATTCCTGTTGTGTCAATTGCAGGGTCTGTCCCCCGCGCGTGGCCTCTCTCCGCAACAGATCAAGCTCCAGATCGAGCACGCGCAGCCGCGTCGAGTCATTCGTCTGCGGGTTGTTGCGCTTCAGCAGGTTTCGCAACCGCGCCAACAGTTCCGCCAGCGCGAAAGGTTTTGTCAGGTAATCATCGCCGCCCTGCTCCAAACCGCGCACCCGATCGTCCACCGATCGTCGCGCCGACAGAATCAGCACGGGCGCCCGCATGCCCAATTCACGCAGCCGCAGGATCAGGCTGATCCCATCCTTGTCTGGCAATCCGAGATCGACGATCAGGATGTCGAATTGGCTTTCGACTGCGAGACGCTCTGCCGTTCTTGCGTCCGGCGCAACTTCCACTTCGTATCTCGCTTCTTCAAGCGAGCGCCGTAGGAAACTCTGGATTTCGGTTTCGTCTTCAACTAGCAGGAGACGCATGCTGGAATCTTAGTTCATCTGGTTTGCATTCTTACAGACCTCCAGGAATCCATTCCGTCACTCGTTATCGTCCTCGACCAGAGAAAATGACGATCTTGTCATCATGGCGTTTCGTTTGCGTCATTTTTGCGAAGGTCCCGTTTCAGCGCATCTCACAGGGCAACTCTGTGCGCATCACCGGGACCATTCCGCTCACCTGCTCCGACTTCAAAATCGATCGTCCGTCGTTCCTCACCGTCCCGATCAAAAACGAGATCCCCGTTCGCGTCGACATCGCCTGGCACTCCATGTGACAGTTCGCGACACATTGTTCGGCTCCGGATCTGCGTTCTGCCATAACGGCAATTTAACGGAGCGAAAGCAAAAGAACTCTGCCTAGAAACTGCCGTAGGGTATTTGGCTTGCTTCTAGCTGGGGTTCCGGTCGGGAGATTCCAAACTTCCTCATCTTCGTAATCAGAGTGGTCCGCTTTAGCCCGAGCCGCGCGGCCGCACCTCGGGGTCCTCCGATCACCCACTCTGCATCACGAAGTGCCTGCAGGATCATGACTCTTTGCGAGTCTCTAATTGTGCTTTGGTAATTTCCTGCCACTTGATTCGAGTTGCTAACAGGCCTCGAGGCCGCCGTCTGTATCGACGCTGGGTTCACTGTACGGGCCGGAGCCGATTCCAGCCTGGCGGCAGGCAGCGGATTCGGAAGCTCTCCATCGTTCGACAGGATCACAGCACGTTCGACCATATTCTGCAGTTCCCGAATGTTTCCTGGCCAGGAATACGAACGGAATGCCTCGAGCGTTTCCTCCGGCAAACAGTCAATTCGCTTGCCCATACGTCGCGCAAAGACCTCAACAAAGTGCCACACGAGTTGGGAAATATCCTCTCGGCGTTCCCGTAGTGGCGGCAGCTCGATGGGAAAGACGTTGAGGCGGTAATACAGATCGCTCCGAAATTCTTTCCGCCTGACCATATCCGCCAGATTTCGATGCGTTGCTGCAATGAGGCGGACATCCACGCGATGCGTCTTGCCACTTCCCAGGCGCTCGAACTCCTGTTCCTGCAAGACACGCAACAGCTTGGGCTGCAACGCCAACGGAATATCGCCGATTTCATCGAGGAAGAGCGTCCCAGTGTTGGCCATTTCGAAGCGGCCGATCTCCTGGTTGAAGGCTCCGGTGAACGCACCCTTTTCGTGGCCGAACAATT
The DNA here is from genome assembly GCA_963834565.1 of uncultured Acidobacteriaceae bacterium. GTDB lineage: Bacteria > Acidobacteriota > Terriglobia > Terriglobales > Acidobacteriaceae > Telmatobacter. The sequence continues at coordinate 193,497 of CAWICF010000004.1, forward strand.
CACTCTCCAACAAGTCGAACGGGATGGCGGCGCAATTCAGCTTTACAAGCGGACGGTTGCAGCGATGACTCATATCGTGGATCGCGCGGGCAACCAACTCCTTGCCCGTGCCCGTCTCTCCCAGCAGGAGAACCGTAGAATCAGTCGGTGCGACTCGCTCGACCTCAGCAAGAGCAGTTTCCAGTGCAGCGCTGCTGCCGATGATGTGTTCAAATTTGCGCTCGGAGGCGCGCGGTTCAAATACAGAAATATCGTTCAAGATTGCCATAGTCGACCTCTCGGGGAATAAGTGATTAGGTCAGATCTTTGGAGCTTCGAACGTTTTGGACACAGGATATTAGGTTTCTGTGACCGCGGAGTTACATGGTATTCGTGCCGCCCTTGTCGATCTTCAAAGCTAATTGAATCGTTTCGAGTAACTGTTCGTCGCTGAAAGGTTTGCCCAGCAATGCAACAGCGCCGGCCTGCAATGCCCGGCGTCGAGTTTCATTGCTGTCGTAAGCGGTAATGAAGATAACCGGGATACTGCGACCCGTGGCGGCGAGTTGGCTTTGAAACTGCAGACCGTCCATCCCCGGCATCTGCACGTCCAATATGAGGCACGATGTTCTGTCTAGATCGCCGGACCTCAGAATCTGCTCGGCAGATTCGAACACAGCCGCGCGAAAGCCAAGCGATTCAACAAGTAGCTTCGTCGTTCTGCGGATTGATTCGTCATCGTCGACAATCGAAATCAGTTTCGGAAGCTTGGATTCATCCCCTGACGCGGAACGAATGGACTCTTCAGATTGCCGATCGCTGAAGGGCTTGCCCAGGAATGCTACGACGCCAGATTGCGTAGATCGTCCGTATGAGTCGCCGTCGCAGACGGAAATGAAATCAGCCGGCACATCGTAGCCGGCGGCAGCCAGGCGGCTTTGAAGCTCCAACCCGTCCATGCCAGGTATCTTTATGTCGACCACGAGACACGCGGTTTCGCTGATTCGATCGGAACTGAGGTAGCTCTCGGAAGATTCAAGAACCGCTGCCCGAACGGCAAAGGATTCGATGGTTGGCTTGGCGATTCGCCTGCTGGACTCATCGTCATCGACAATTGAGTTTAGACTTGTCGTCACTGGTAATACTCCATGGGGACACAGTATTACCAAAGACACTAGGAATCTATTGGGTGTTGGTGGACGTCTCGTTACAGAACATGGAATACCAGTAGTGCTTTCGTTTACTCAGCTTTTCCAGGGCGGTCTTTGAGTTTCTCGATCATTCTCACCAGGTCGGCAAGCGATTGCGCATGCATCTTCTCCATTGCCCGGCTTCGATGGACCTTCACGGTGTTCTCGGCGGTTCCAAGTGCGTCGGCAATCTGCTTATTCAGCATGCCCGAGGCGACCAGCGGAATGACCTCCCGCTCACGCGGAGTCAACGTATCGAAACGCTGCTGGATTTCCTTTAGCCCCTTTTCCCGCTGCCGGCTGACGCGATCTCTCTCCAGGGCGACGCGAACGGCATCCAGCAGATCCTGATCGCGGAACGGCTTGGTCAAAAACTCGACTGCTCCGCCTTTCATCGCGCGGACGCTCATGGGAATGTCGCCGTAGCCGGTAATGAAAATGATGGGGATATGAATGTTTCTGGCCGCAAGTTCGCGCTGAAAATCCAGTCCGCTTGAGCCATGCAGTCTGACATCCAGAACAAGGCAACTGGGCGCATCCCGAAGTTCCCTTTTCAAAAAGCTGTCAGTCGATTCAAAGGCCTCAACCTGGAGACCTACCGTGCCAATCAGGAATTTCAGTGACGACCGAATCGATGGATCGTCATCGACAACAAAGACGGTGGGGATCCCGGGCGTGCTGGTCATGAATCGCTCCCAACAGCTACCGGCAAAGTGAAACTGAAAACGGATCCTCGCGGCGAATTGGGGCCAGCCCAAAGTCGCCCGCCAAACCCTTCCACCAAAGTGCGGCTGATTGATAAACCCATCCCCATGCCGTTCGCTTTAGTCGTATAGAAGGGAGTGAAAACGCTGCTCGCTTCTGAACCTAGACCGATGCCCGAGTCGCGCACTGCAACCAGCACGTTGCCGGATTCATCAATCCCGCTATCCAAATTGAGCAATCTGGGTTGATCGTCAATTCCCATCATTGCCTCGATGGCATTCATAATCAGATTCAAGAGGACCTGCTGCACCTGGACTCGATCTGCCAATACCAGGGGGAGCGGCTGTGTGAGCTGATACTCGATTCGTACGCGGCTCTCCAAAAGCTGCCGGCCGGCCAGAGCTACGGTCTCATGAACTACCTCATTCACGTTCACTTCACTCATTTCCGTAGGTTTCTTCTTCAGAAACGCGCGAATCCGGGCAATGACGGCGCTTGCGCGGGTTCCGTCTTCGATAATCTCGTCAAGAGCCCTGTGCAGAACCTCCGGATCAAGGTTGTGATTGGCAAGCAATCTTCGACAGGCGCTGGCGTTATTGGTTACCGCGGTCAGAGGTTGATTCACTTCGTGAGCAATTGACGCTGCCAGTTCACCCATATTCGTGAGCTTGGACACCTGGGCAAGCTCCCATTGGGCCTTGTCAAGCGCCTCTTCAGATTGTCGACGCTCGGTAACATCCTGGATTACGGCGATGTACTCCAGTTGACCATTCTCGTCGCGGGTCGCATGAGCGACAGAATGCAGATACTTGATCGTCTGGTCAGGCATCAGCAAGCGAAACTGCCATTCAAAGTCGTCGCCGCCGCTTCGTGCCTGTTCAACCATCTTTTCGTACAAACTCAGGTCTTGCGGATGTACTCGAGTACGGAGCACCTCGAGTGTCACGGGCACGCCGATCTCAAACTCGTAGATGCGATAGAGTTCATTTGACCACTTGATTTCGTCTGTCGCCACGCGCCATGAATAGCTGCCTATTTGGCCGAGGCGTTGGCCCTCCGCAAGGAAAGCCTCACTGCGACGCAAAGCTTCTTCCGCGCGCCTGCGTTCTATGCCCTGTGCGATAGTACTGGCGGCAAATGAGAGCGCTTCGAGGGTACTTTCTGTGAGTGGCTTCTGTGAGAAGATGCCCATCACGCCCACCAGCCTGTCCTCCAAAATCAATGGATAGCCGGCAAACGAGATCATTTCTTCCCGTCGTGCCCAGTCCTTGTCGCTGACGCGGGGATCATTCTGGGCGTCGTTGGTGAAATGCGGCTTTCTTTCCTGGGCTATCAGACCGATTTTGAGCTGTCCAACGCGGATCCGGCTGTGCGATCCATCCAGCCGCGTGTACATTCCCGCACTTGCCTGCAACTCCAGTTCGCGGCCGTCGCTGCTGAGCGTCCAGATACGGGCAAATGCAGCATTGAGATGCCGAACCACTGCGCCGGCGCAGTTGTGCAGAATTCCTCTCAAATCTTCTTGCTTCGATAGAGCCATCCCGATTTCTTCCCGGAATGCGCTTAGGCGCATTCGCTCGTCCATCGCCTCACGCAACGCTTTCTCCGCCTGCTTTCTTTCGCTGATATCGCGGATGAAGCCGGTGAAAAGATTATGCCCGTCGCCACTTAGTTCTCCGAACGACACTTCGACGGGGAATTCCTCGCCATTCTTGCGCCGCGCCGTCAGTTCAACGCCCTGCCAGTTGATATGTCGCAGGCCTGTTGACAGATAGCGATTGAACCCGTTCGTGTGGAGATCGCGCATAGACTCGGGCATCAATATAGTCAGCGGTCTCCCTATCACCTCCTCCGGCTCGTAGCCGAAGATTCTCTTGATGGCTCGATTGGCGACTTGGATGATGCCCGAATAGTCCATGCTGACCACGGCGTCGCTGGCCGTTTCCAGAACGAGGCGGTACCTTTCCTCACTGTAGAGGCGAGCAGATTCCTCCTGTCTACGGTCGTCGAATTCTTCGCATGCGACCAACGTTCGCAATACAGCCGCGCCGCCTTCACCTTGCGGAATAGCCATGGCTTTTCTCATCGTGAACCGGCGATACTCGCCATCCGCACGCCGCATGCGGACTTCGGCCCTGAAGGGTTGGTGATCTCCGCGAGTTGCGTTCCATTGGGCCTTGAATCGGTCGGCATCGTCCGGATGGATCGCATTCTGCCATTCCAAGCCGCTTAGTTGCTCGGGCCAGAGGCCTGTATACGCACACCAGGCATGGTTCGCGAACTCCGCTGAACCGTCAGGCAGCACGCATACAGCGAGTCCGGGAATCATTTCAATCAGGGTGCGTAAATCCGGGGAAGCGGCGCCGCGCTGTGCGCCGGGGATTTCATCCATATGGCCGATTGTACGGCGGCGAGCATGAAAGTTGAAGGGAACTCTGTAACCTTTCCGAGCGACGACTTTGGGCTAGTTAGATCGGGCGGAAAATCATGGATTATTTATGTTATTACCGTCAGCGCAATGGATTGCTCGTGGTATCTCAACCTAATCGCCCTGCGCCAAAGACCGCGTTGGCAATTAGTCAGTAAGGTGCCCGCCTCGGCCGCAGGGAGCCACAGCTTCCGGCCCCGTCGCTCCCGCCGGAATTCACAAGGTCCGAGTACCTGACTCTTTCGCCGTGGACAAGTGTAACGGCAGTCTGGCGCAGTCCGTCCTTCCTGAGGCCAGAGGCTTGGGGTGTATCGACATATACGAGCAGGCAGCGCCGGGAGCCGTTTTTTCGAGTTCTAGGAGCGAGGAGCGCGCTGTAGCTGGTCTACTGAAGCGACGACGAGTTCGGGAAAATCGGCCCCGGCCCTACGGGTTGCGGCGCAAATCGTGCCATACTTCCTTGTCGTCCTGGGTGGTGGTCCCGCCACAACCGTCGTCCTCCGTCTCGTCTCCACCCCACGGACCAAGACCTGTCCGCGGGGACCCCGGATCTGGCTCGATTTCCGCTCGCAATGCTGCCTACCCGTATATGTCGATACACCCTAAGCACCTGTCATGCTTGCCAGCCGCCGCCGAGCGCGCTGTAGAGTTGCACGAGGGCAAGCGCTTCACCCTGTTGCGCGCTGACCAGGTTCAACTCGGCAGCAAAGAGGTTTGAATCCGTGGTCAGCACTTCAAGGTATCCGGTCGACCCTCCCTGGTAGCGAATGCGCGCAAGCCGTGTTGCATCTTTCGCGGCGTCAACCAGTTTCTCCTGCTGCTCGCGATAGGCTCGCTCCTTGTTTAGCGCGATCAGGGCATTCGACACATCGCGGAAGGCGCCGGCGATGGTCTTCTGATAGTTGAGGACCATCTCTTCCTTCGTCTGCTGTGACAGCTCAAGCTGTCCGCGAAGTTTCCCGCCTTCGAAAAGGGGTTGTGTCAGCGTGCCGAGGCCGTAGATGGTCTTCCCGCTCGTGTCGAAGATGCTTGAAAGACTGTCGCCGCCAACACCACCCGATGCACTAATCGATAAGTTGGGGAAAAACTGGGCGCGAGCCACGCCGATTTGTGCGTTCGCAGCGATCAGTGTCGCTTCAGCCTGCTGGACATCGGGCCGCCGCTCGAGAAGCTGTGAGGGCAACCCAGCAGGGAGATCCTGAGGTGGAGGCGCAAGCGCATTGGGATCGCTGTGACTGATCGGCCCAGGATTCTCACCTAGCAGCAACGCAATTGCATTCTCCTGCTGTTGAATCTGTTCTTCGAGCTGAGGGATCTCCGAAGTCGCTGTGTAAAGCAATTGCTCTGCTTGCCGCACGTCTGAAAGCGGCACCGATCCCCCACTCTCCAGTCGTTTCGTTAGGGCGACCGAATCCTGCCGCGCCTTCAGAGTTTCTCTTGTGATCTCAAGTTGTGCATCGAGAGCCCGAATCTGCAGATAAGCGGTCGCCACCTGCTGCACTAACGTCATTCGCACCGCGCGCTGTGCCCAGACCTGCGCCAGGAGCTGAGCGCGCGCTGCCTCAGTCTGTTTGCGGTAGAAACCCCAGAAATCCGGCGTCCACGCAGCGGAGACGTTCAACGATCCATCAACCAGGGGATTCGGGAGTTGAGTGCCCAGCGAACTTGGAAGGCTTGCGCCAATCCCTGTGCCTCCGACGGTGACGCTTGGGAACTCCTGTGAACGGGTGATCCTGACCTGGGCCTGCTGTTCAAGAATGCGTTGCGCCGCAATGCGCAAGTCGTAATTGTTGGCGAGAGCCTTGCGAATCAAGTCCTGTAACTCGGGCTCCTGGTAAACAGAAACCCATTGCTCGTCACCCAAAGAATTCTTATCGTTACTTGCGATCGCGGCATCATCTGCTCCGCGAAAGGCGGGCGGCGCCGTGACGTTGGGTCGAACGTATTTTGGACCGACAGTGCAACCGGTAAGAAGACCAGCCGCAGCGGCGAGAAAACTCAGTCGCAATAGTTCCTTGTATCTCATCAAGCCTGACCTCCTTCCGCTTCGGCGCGGGCGCCAATTGGATTGGTCGACCCACTCGACGGAGTGCCCGGGCCACAGATTGAGTCCATCGTGGTGCCTGCTCCGCCTCGCACGAAGCGATGTGAAAGAAATTCCACCACCGCAAACGTGACTGGAATAAAGATCAGGCCAAGGACGGTGGAAAGCGTCATGCCGCCAACGACCACGGTGCCGAGGATCCGGCGAGACGCAGCACCCGAACCGCTCGCGGTCCACAAGGGCAAACAACCGACAATGAATGCCAGAGCAGTCATCACGATCGGCCTGAAACGCAATCGGGCAGCATCCAACGCGGCATCGCAGATGCTTTCGCCGCGTTCGTAGTTCATCTTGGCGAATTCGACGATCAGGATGGCGTTCTTGGCCGATAGCCCAATAAGCATCACGAGTCCGATGGTTGCGAAGATGTCGTTTTCAAATTGCCGGGCGTGCAGCGCGAGGTACGCACCCAGTATGGCGACAGGTGTACTGAGCAAAACGCTGAAAGGCAGCGTCCAGCTTTCATAAAGCGCCGCAAGAATCAGGAACACAAAGATCAGCGATAAGCCAAATACCGCCCACGATGGGACGCCTTTCTCCGCTTGCTGCTCCTGGAAGGACATGCCGGAATAGTCAAAGCCTGCGCCTGGCGGCATGGTCTCGTGGAAAACCTCTTCAAGTGCCTTTCGCACCTGGCCGGAGCTGTATCCAGGCGCACCTGTAATGTTCAGTTGCGCGGCATTGAATTCGTTAAACCGGTAGATGAATTCGGGTCCTGTGGTCCGGCTGACTTTGACGAGCGAGCTGAGCGGTACCTGGCTTCCGTTCGCGCTGCGCACGTAAAACTGGTCGATGTTTGCGATGTTCGTTCGCGATGAGCCGTCCGCTTCAACAAATGTCTGCCACTGCCGGCCAAATCGGTTGAAGTAGTTCACAAGGTAGCCGCCCATAAAGGTCTGCATGGTGGTGTAAATATTGGTAAGGTCCACCTGCTGCTGGAGCGCTTTCTCCTTATCCACATCGGCGTAGAGTTGAGGCACCGCGGGTTGGTAAGACGGAATGGCAGCCGCAATCTCGGGGCGCTTTGAAATGGCGCCGAGAAATGTGAAGACATTCTTCGTCAGTGTCGTTGGATCGTCTGAACCCGAGCGGTCCTCGAGAATCATCGTGACGCCGCCCGAAGTCCCGATGCCGGGAATGGAGGGCGGTGGAAACGCGAAGGCGATGCCGTCAGGATTTCCTGCGAGCTGCCTCTGCAGGTTGTTCTGAATGTACTCGAGCTGCTGTTCCTTACTCTTGCGGACAGCCCACGGCTTGAGGCTAACGAAGAAAAAGCCCGAGTTGGTGCTCTGCACCTGCGTCAACAGCGAGAAATCGTTCACTGCGATGACTCCCTCGATGCCCGGAGTCTTCAAGAGCGCAGCGCTGATTTTCTGCTCCGCGGCATCCGTGCGCTGCGCCGACGCTCCGTCAGGCAATTGCAGCGCAAGAAACATGTAGCCCTGGTCCTCCGTCGGAATGAACCCGCCGGGAAGGCTGCTGCCGAGGAAGACTGCAACAACACCAACCGCGATCAGGCCGAGCATGGCGAAGGCAGACTTATGAATGAGAACGCGAGAGGTGCTCACAAAACCGTCGGTTGTGCGCCCGAAGAACCTGTTGAATTGCGCAAAGCCTCGTGCCAGCAGACCTTTTTTGCGTCCCTCTTCTCTCGGTTTCAAAAGGAGCGAAGCCAAAGCCGGCGACAGCGTGAGCGCGTTGAAGGCGGAGATGAGAACCGAAATCGCAATCGTGACAGCGAATTGCTGATACATCCTGCCGGTAATTCCCGGAATTGCGGCAGTCGGGATGAAAACGGCAGCAAGAATGAGCGCAATGGCGACGACGGGTCCACCGACCTCCTGCATTGCTCTTTCGGTAGCTGACTTGGGGTCCATTCCCTCGTCAATATGGTGTTCCACGGCCTCGACAACAATGATGGCATCGTCGACAACCAGCCCAATCGCGAGGACAAGACCGAAGAGAGAAAGCGTGTTGATCGAAAATCCGAGCGCGGGAAAAATAATGAACGTTCCGATCAGCGATACAGGAACAGCAAGCAGGGGAATCAGCGTGGCTCGCCAGCCTTGCAGAAAGATGAAGACGACGAGAACCACCAGGCCAAGCGCTTCAAAGAGCGTCAGCAATATCTCGTGGATGCCGGCCGTAACCGCCTTGGTCGTGTCCAGCGGCACGCTGTAAGAGATGCTTGGCGGAAATGTCGCGGAGAGTTCCTTCATACGCTGGTTCACAGCCGCCGCAGTCTCCACGGCATTCGAACCCGGGAGCTGATAGATTGCCATCACACCGGACGGAGCCTGGTTATAACGAGCCGAAACTCCGTATGCCTGATCTCCAAGCTCGACGCGGGCAACGTCGCTAAGATGCAGGATCGAGCCGTCAGGATTGGCCCGCAGAATAATGTTCCCAAATTCTTCAGGCTTCACCAGGCGTCCCTGCGTGCGGACGGTATAGGTGAACTGCTGGCCTTTCGGAATCGGCTCGCCGCCAATCTGGCCGGCGGGGTTCACGTTGTTCTGAGTCTGGATCGCCGCAATCACGTCGGTTGCAGTGACGCCCAGCTTGGCAAGTTTGTCGGGCTCAACCCATACGCGCAGCGCATACTGGCCGCCGAAAACCTGCACACGCGACACGCCCTTCACGCGAGCGAGTTGGTCCTGAAGATTGATGATGGCGTAATTGGTAAGAAAGTCCTGGCTCAATTCGCCGGTAGGCGAGTTGATGGCAACCAGCATGAGCGGCGACGTAAGAGCTTTCTGCACTGTCAGTCCGGCGGTGGTAACTTGCGCCGGCAGTTGCGACTGTGCCTGGTCAACGCGCAGCTGGGCGAGAACCTGATCTATGTTTGGATCTGTCTTCACATCGAAATCAACAAAGATCTGCGCCGCGCCATTATTGGCGCTGACGGAGTCCATGTAGATCATGTTGTCCACGCCATTCATTTGTTGCTCGATGGGCGTGGAAACCGCCTGACTGACGGTCTTTGCATCGGCGCCGGGATAGGTTGCGGTGACAAGAATCTCCGGCGGAACGATGTTCGGATACTGGGAAATCGGCAGTGTGAGCAGAGAAACCACGCCTACCACCACGGTAATAATGGCAATGACGATGGCAACAATGGGACGGCGTATGAAGAATTTCGACATCCGTTACCTTCCCCCTGATTGTGTCGGCAACGAGGCGGCGGCATTCGGTTGCGAAACTTCCGGAGTGATCGGTTCTCCTTCGCGCAGCTTCTGGACGTTGTCGGTGATCACCAGCGACCCGCCGTTCAGACCGCTCTCGACAACCCAGTTGTTGCCGTACTGAGCACCAAGAGTCACGTTGTTCACGTGAACCGTGTTATTCGCGGCTACGGTGTAAACCTGCTCCTGCCCTTGGAATTCGTTTACTGCTGACTGCGGAACAAGAACAGCGTTGTGAAGAACCCCGGTCGATGCAGTTACTCTGCCAAATTGCCCGGGACGAAGAATATTTCCAGGGTTCGGAAAAGAAGCAGCGATTCGAATCGCTCCGGTCTGCGAATTCAACTGCCGATCGACAAAAACTACGTGTCCTTCTCGTGGATAGACTTCTCCATCGGACAGAATGAGAGTGAGCGGAATCTTCGACGCGCCATAAAGAAGGTCGCTTCCGCCCTTGCTCGCCTGCTTTGCCAGTGCAAGATACTCGCTGTCCGAGATTGAAAAATAAACCTTGATTGGATCAAGCTGCGAGACCGAAGTCAGCACGGATTGGGTGCTTACGAGATTCCCGACTTGCGTCGTTGCCTGGCCCGCGACCCCGGTTATCAGTGAGCGAACCTTGGTAAACCCAAGATTCAAGTCCGCCGTCGCAACCGCGGCTTCTGCGGTCTTTACGGCAGCATCTGCTTGGGCCTTCTGCTGAACCTCGTTGTCCAGCTGGCTCTGAGCAATCGCATGAGCTTCCGCCAGTGGCGTGTCGCGGTTCACGTTAATCTGCGCGAGAGCCAGTTGCGCCTGTGCCTGGCCAAGTTGACCTTGTGCCTGCTCAAGCGCAGCTTCAAATGGGCGAGGGTCAATCTCGAAGAGCAGCTGCCCCTCCTGGACCTGTGAACCTTCGCGATAATCCTGACGGACGAGATACCCGTTGGCCTGAGGCTGAATCTGCGCATTCACGTAGCCGTCGAGCGTGCCAACCCATTCACCGGTAATGTGCACGTCGCTCAGCGCCGCTTTTTCGACCGTAACCTTCATCGGTGGACGAGGAGCGGTGGACGCAGCATTTGCGTGGTTTCCACACCCCGAGAGCAGTACGGCACCAAGAAACATTGCACTCGTAGAGACCGCCAATAATGCGTGATGAGGAAGAGCAGTCGCAGCTCCCCGTCCTTGTCGCACAGTCATTTTTTTTGATTTCTCCGTCAAGATTTTGAAATGTGAAAATGGGCTTTAGGACGTGTTCTTTCGCGACACGTGAATCCACATGCTTGTCCAACTTCGATGAAGCGGGCCCGAGGATCGATTCACAAACTCAAACTGGCTGCATCCGGGGCTTCCACACCCAATGCAGACCAGGTCAGGTCCCGCGTTCGCGGAACTGCCGGTGGCCCCGGCGCGATAGCACTCCAAAATTCGGGAAATAAGAGCTCCGCCAGCGCTTATCGAGGATCCATTTGGGTTCCGGCATGGCATCGCCATCGCGACTATAGGCCATTTTCGTGTCTCGAACTTAGCTTCCAGTGAGCGAGACAACCCCCGCCCAAACGACAGCATCCCCTCTACAGCTTCACTCCGGCATCCGAACGGGCGCGCCCTAAGCGTCTGCGGTGTGTTGTTGTCTTTCCCCAAATCCCCGCTTTGTCACCCTTCCACAGGAGTCGAAATCAATATGGAGTCAGTGGCTGAACAACCCGTCTCTGGCCAAAATGGCCAAAACAGCCTTGGGAAAGGCGATGACGCCCAAAGACCCGAATCGTTTGAACATATGGCCGCGATTCTGCAGAGCCTGCAAAGGATGAAGGATGGGGATTTCAGCGTCCGCCTTCCCGTGACCTGGACCGGCTTGCCGGGCAAGATCGCCGATAGTTTCAATGAAATTGTTACTGCTAATGAACAGATGGCGTTTGAATTGAAGCGCGTTGGCCAGGCTGTGGGCAAAGAAGGAAAGACGCGCGAGCGAATCCGTACAGAGCAACGGCGCGGCGCGTGGGATGACATGGAAGTCTCGGTCAACACGCTGGTTGAGGACCTTCTTCGCCCGACGACTGAAGTGACCCACGCAATCGCCGCAGTGGCTCAGGGCAACCTGACGCGCACCGTCCGGCTTGATGTCGATGGCCGCCCGTTGGAGGGCGAATTTCTTCGTTCGGCCAACATTGTCAATACGATGATCCAGCAGCTTGGGGTTTTCACGTCAGAGGTTACCCGCGTAGCCCGCGAAGTGGGCACCGATGGCAAACTCGGCGGCCAGGCCATGGTCCCCGGCGTCGCCGGGACATGGAAAGATCTCACTGATTCGGTGAACTCGATGGCCAGCAACCTGACAGGCCAGGTGAGAAATATGGCTGAGGTGGCGACGGCCGTGGCCAGCGGAGACCTTTCGCGCAAGATCACTGTCGACGTGCGCGGCGAAATCCTTCAGCTTAAGGAAGCCATCAATACAATGGTCGACCAGCTCCGCTCCTTTGCGTCGGAAGTAACGCGCGTAGCCCGCGAAGTGGGCACTGACGGAAAGCTCGGCGGACAGGCTGTGGTGCCCGGCGTGGCCGGAACCTGGAAGGACTTGACCGACTCAGTAAACGCGATGGCCGGCAACCTGACGGCGCAGGTGCGCAATATTGCTGAAGTCACTACCGCCGTCGCTCGCGGCGACTTGAGCCGCAAGATCACTGTCGATGTGAAGGGCGAGATTCTCGAGCTTAAAGACACGATCAATACGATGGTCGATCAGCTCAACGCATTCGCCGGTGAAGTGACGCGCGTGGCGCGCGAAGTGGGAACCGAAGGCAAGCTCGGCGGCCAGGCCAATGTGCCCGGCGTGGCCGGCACATGGAAAGACCTGACTGACAACGTCAACTTCATGGCCGGAAATCTGACGGGCCAGGTTCGCAACATCGCTGAGGTCGCAACTGCCATTGCCAATGGTGACTTGTCGCGCAAAATCACCGTCGACGTGCGCGGCGAAATGCTCCAACTGAAAGAAACATTGAACACGATGGTCGACCAGCTTAACCGCTTCGCCGGCGAAGTTACGCGCGTGGCGCGCGAAGTCGGAACCGAAGGCAGGTTGGGCGGCCAGGCCAACGTGCCCGGCGTGGCCGGTACCTGGAAGGATCTTACCGACTCGGTCAATTCAATGGCCGGAAACCTGACGGCGCAAGTGAGAAATATTGCGGAGGTGACGACGGCCGTGGCTCGAGGCGACTTGAGCCGCAAGATCACTGTCGACGTGAAGGGCGAAATTCTCGAGCTAAAAAATACAATCAACACGATGGTCGATCAGCTCAATGCGTTTGCAGGCGAGGTGACGCGTGTGGCGCGCGAAGTGGGCACCGACGGAAAGCTCGGCGGCCAGGCGCAGGTCTCCGGCGTCGCCGGTACGTGGAAAGATCTCACCGACAACGTCAACTTCATGGCCTCAAACCTCACGGGCCAGGTGCGCAATATCGCAGAGGTGGCGACGGCCGTAGCCCGCGGCGACCTGAGCCGCAAGATCACGGTCGATGTGAGAGGCGAAATTCTCGAGCTGAAAGACACCATCAACACCATGGTCGATCAGCTGAACGCTTTCGCCGGCGAAGTCACGCGCGTCGCTCGCGAAGTCGGTTCCGAAGGCCGCCTTGGCGGCCAGGCACAGGTCCCGGGCGTTGCCGGCACATGGAAGGATCTTACCGACAACGTGAACTCCATGGCGTCGAACCTCACCGGCCAGGTGAGAAACATCGCGGAAGTCTCCACGGCAATCGCCAACGGAGACCTTTCAAAGAAAATCACAGTAAACGTGAGCGGCGAAATCCTGCTGCTGAAAGAAACCATCAATACGATGGTCGACCAGCTGAACCGCTTTGCCGGCGAAGTGACTCGTGTCGCCCGCGAAGTAGGAACAGAGGGGCGGTTAGGCGGCCAGGCCAACGTGCCGGGCGTCGCTGGAACCTGGAAGGATCTCACGGACTCAGTGAATTCCATGGCCTCGAACCTCACCGGCCAGGTGAGAAACATTGCGGAAGTCACCACGGCCGTGGCCCGCGGCGACCTGTCCCGGAAGATTGCCGTCGACGTGAAGGGCGAAATTCTCGAGTTGAAAAATACGATCAATACGATGGTCGATCAGCTCAATGCGTTTGCAGGCGAGGTGACGCGTGTGGCGCGCGAAGTGGGCACCGACGGCAAACTCGGCGGCCAGGCGGTGGTTCCCGGCGTCGCCGGAACGTGGAAGGATCTTACCGACTCGGTCAACTTCATGGCCGGCAACCTCACGGCGCAGGTACGAAACATTGCCGAAGTTGCGACGGCCATTGCCAACGGCGATCTTTCGCGCAAAATTACCGTCGACGTTCGCGGCGAAATCCTGCAGCTGAAAGAGACGCTGAACACCATGGTCGAGCAGCTTCGCTCGTTCGCCGCTGAAGTGACCCGCGTGGCCCGCGAAGTTGGATCGGAAGGCCGGCTTGGCGGTCAGGCCAACGTACCCGGAGTGGCTGGCACCTGGAAGGACTTGACCGACTCAGTGAACGCGATGGCCGGCAACTTGACGGCGCAAGTGCGCAACATCGCCGAAGTCACCACTGCTGTCGCCCGCGGCGACTTGAGCCGCAAGATCACCGTCGATGTGAAAGGCGAAATCCTTGAGCTCAAAGACACCATCAATACCATGGTCGATCAGCTTAACGCATTCGCTGCCGAAGTAACGCGCGTGGCGCGCGAAGTGGGAACCGAAGGCAAGCTGGGCGGCCAGGCACAGGTGCCCGGCGTCGCAGGAACATGGAAGGACCTTACCGACAACGTCAACGTGATGGCGGCCAACCTCACCGAGCAAGTACGCGGCATTGTGAAAGTGGTCACCGCGGTGGCCAACGGCGCTCTCACCCAGAAGCTGACGGTGAACGCGAAGGGCGAAGTGGCCGCCCTCGCTGAGACGATCAACAACATGACCGACACGCTGGCGACGTTTGCCGACCAGGTAACAACAGTAGCTCGCGAGGTCGGCGTCGAAGGGAGACTCGGCGGCCAGGCCAATGTACCCGGCGCCGCAGGCACATGGAAAGACCTTACCGGAAACGTGAACCTGCTGGCCGACAACCTTACCAATCAGGTGCGTGCGATTGCCGAAGTGGCCACAGCCGTCACCAAGGGCGATCTCACGCGATCGATTCAAGTAGAGGCCCGCGGCGAAGTGGCCGAGCTTAAAGACAACATCAACACCATGATCGACAACCTGCGGCTTACCACAGACCGCAACACGGAGCAGGACTGGCTGAAGACCAACCTCGCACGGTTTACTGGCATGTTGCAAGGCCAGCGCGACCTGGGAACTGTCGGCAGAATGCTTCTTTCTGAACTTGCGCCGCTCGTCAATGCTCAGCAGGGCGTGATTTATCAGATGGGCGGAAACGAACCGGCGTCCGATCCCGGCACGCTTGTACTCCTATCGACTTTTGCCGACACACCAGAGGGTTATCTAGGCGAGGTGCGAATCGGTCAAGGTCTGGTGGGTCAATGTGCCGCGGGAAAGCGACGCATGCTGATCACCGATCTGCCCAAGGGAACTGCTCCCATCCACTCTGGACTTTTCAAAGCAAAGCCGAAGAATGTCATCGTTCTTCCCGTGCTATTTGAGGATCGGGTCAAGGCTGTCATTGAGCTGGCGAGCCTGAGTGCATTCACCGCATCGCACCTCGCCTTCCTCGAGCAGCTCACGGCGAGTATTGGAATCGTGCTCAATTCGATTGAAGCGACCATGCAGACCGAGGCTCTGTTGAAGCAGTCGCAACAGCTGGCCATCGAGCTTCAGACACAACAAAAAGAGCTGCAGCAGACCAACGAGCAGCTTGCGCAGAAAGCGCAGGAGCTGGCGACGCAGAACTATGAAGTGGAGCGCAAGAACCAGGAAATCGAACAGGCGCGCCGAGCTCTCGAGGAGAAGGCGCGCGAACTTGCGCTTACATCGAAGTACAAATCAGAGTTCCTGGCCAACATGTCGCACGAGCTGCGCACCCCGCTCAACAGCATCCTCGTGCTCGGCCAGCAGCTTGCCGAGAATCCTGACGGCAGCCTTTCTGCAAAACAGGTCGAATTCGCCCGAACCATTCACGGCGCCGGCACCGATTTGCTCAACCTCATCAGCGACATCCTCGATCTCTCCAAGATCGAATCTGGAACCGTGTCGGTTGAGGCCGAAGAGATCTTCTTCGGAGCGCTCCTCGAAACCGTTTCGCGACCATTCCGTCACGAGGCAGAGAACCGCAAACTGGCGTTCGAAGTCACAGCCGATCCCAGCATGGGCCGCAGCCTGGTGACTGACTCGAAACGCCTGCAGCAGGTGCTCAAGAATCTGCTGTCGAATGCGTTTAAATTCACCGAGCAGGGTAGCGTGCACTTGCGCGTATCGTGCGCGTCCATCGGCTGGAGTTTCGATCACCCGATCCTTAGCGGCGCGGGCTCTGTAATCGCCTTCGAAGTGACCGATACCGGCATCGGCATTCCGGCGGAAAAACAACGCATCATCTTTGAAGCCTTTCAGCAGGCTGACGCAGGCACGAGCCGGAAGTTCGGCGGCACCGGTCTTGGCCTGGCGATCAGCCGTGAGTTGGCAAATCTGCTCGGAGGCGAAATTCAGCTGAAGAGCATGCCCGGGCAGGGCAGTACATTTACGCTCTATCTGCCGCAAACATACGTGGGGCCTGCGGCTCCCTCTGTAGGAAAAGTTGAGAAGAATGGAGTTGCGCCTGCGGCCCCTACATTCCTCACGACAGTGTCAGTGGTTGAGCAGGATTCGCGCCCCGAAGATGATCGGGACCGTCTCGCAGACGGCGACCCGGTGCTGCTGATCGTCGAAGACGATCCACATTATGCGCGGGTCGTGTGCGATCTCTCGCGCGATAAGGGCTTCAAAGTGTTGGTCGCCCAAAGCGGAACTGAGGCGCTGGCGCTTGCGCGTGAATTCAGTCCAACTGCCATTTCGCTGGATGTATTTCTTCCTGACATGCTTGGCTGGACGGTACTGAATCATCTCAAGCAGGATTCGCGGACCCGCCACATCCCCGTCCAGATGCTGACGCTCGACGAGGATCGGCATCACGGGCTTTCACGAGGCGCGTTTTCCTTTGTCACCAAGCCTTCGACACCCGAGGAACTTGAGTCCGCACTCACGCGGATTCGCGAATACTCGCAACCTCGGCGCAAGAGGCTGCTGGTTGTGGAGGACAATCCTGCCGAGCAACTGAGCACGCGTGAACTTCTGGGATATGAGGATATCGATATCGATGTCGTCGACACTGGATCGGCCGCGCTCAATGCTCTGAGTAAGACAAGCTACGACTGCGTAGTGCTCGATCTTCGCCTGCCGGATATGACCGGTTTTCAGGTACTGGAAGAGCTGCGCGATACCCCTGGCCTGCGCGATCTGCCGGTGGTGGTGTTCACGGGCAGGGAGTTGACTGCCGATGAGGATGCGAAACTGCATACCTTGGCCCGCAGCGTTGTGGTCAAAGATGTAGAGTCGCCGGAACGATTGCTGGATGAAACTGCCCTGTTCCTCCACCGCGTGATCTCCGACCTTCCCGACGAAAAGCAGCGGATGCTCGACAGGCTGCACCAATCTGACGACGCACTTGCGGATCGCAAAGTCCTGGTAGTCGACGACGACGTGCGCAATATTTTCGCTCTGAGCAGCGTACTCGAGCGCCGTGGGATGAAGGTGCTTTCCGCCGGAACGGGCCGTGAAGCAATTGCAACCATCGAATCCACTCCTGATCTTGCAATTGTGTTGATGGACATCATGATGCCCGAGATGGACGGATACGAAACGATGCAGGTCATTCGCCAGAATCAGGCGCTGCGGCGCCTGCCGATCATTGCCTTGACAGCCAAAGCAATGAAAGGAGATCGGGAGCGCTGTCTTGAAGCAGGCGCGTCAGAGTATCTCGCGAAACCCGTAAATACTGAGCAACTCTTGTCGGCGTTGCGTACGTGGCTGCACCGCTAGGAGCAAGGTCTGGAACCTGGAGGCGTGTTGATGACGGCTAATGAAAAAGTCAACATCCTGATGGTGGATGATGACCCGGCAAAACTCTTGAGCTACGAAGCCATTCTCGACGACTTGGGAGAGAATCTGATCCGGGCAACTTCCGCACGTCACGCGCTGAATATTCTCCTCAAGATTGATGTTGCCGTGGTGTTGATGGACGTCTCGATGCCCGAGATGGATGGGTTTGAACTTGCCGACGTCATCCGGCAGCATCCACGCTTTCGAAAAACGGCAATCATCTTCATCACCGGCGTGCATTTGACCGATTCCGACCGCCTCCAGGGTTACCGCAGCGGCGCGGTCGATTACATTTCTGTTCCGGTTATTCCCGACATTCTCCGCGCAAAGGTAAACATCTTTGCAGAACTGCACCGAAAGACTCATCAACTGGAGGAATTGAACAGAGATCTCGAGGAATTGGTGCATGAGCGGACGGAGGAGCTTCGTCAAAGTGAGATGCAGTTTCGCAAGCGCGCGGAGCTTCTCGAACTCGCCACGGAGGCCATCATGGAGCGGGATATGGAGGGAGTGGTCCGCTTCTGGAATTCAGGGGCCGAGAATCTCTATGGCTGGCGGAGGGATGAAGTCCTTGGCCAGGACATGCATCATCTCTTGAAGACCGTCTTTCAGGTGCCTCAGACCGAGGTCGAAGAGGCGCTGCGCGTCAATGGCTCGTGGCAAGGGAATCTGCTTCATACCACCAAGGACGGAAGAGAGATTCTGGTGGCGTGCAGAAAAACAATGAATCGCGAAGGCAACGCCGTGCTGGAGGTGGGGCGGGATATTACAGCACAGATGCGTGCCGAGGAAGCTCTGCGCGAAAACGAGAAGCTCGCTGCAATGGGCCGCGTAGCTGGAATCATCGCCCACGAAATCAACAATCCCCTTGCTGCGATCACCAATATCTTTTACCTGCTTCACGAGCATCCGTCTCTGGACGAAGATGCCAGACAGATTGCGCATATGGCGGAGCAGGAATTGCAGCGCGTTTCGCACATCACAAAGCAAACCTTGAGTTTTTATCGGGAATCGAAGTGGCCGATTCCGGTTATCATCCACGAACTCGTCGACGATGTACTCGAATTACAGGAACGTGAACTGCGCAGTCGTCGCATCGAGGTCCACAGGAAATACGCTTCAGCGTCCCCCGTGAATGGCTTTCCGGTTGAATTGCGGCAGGTTGTGATGAACCTGGTTGCGAACGCAATCCAGGCGATGCCCGAAGGCGGTCGACTGACGGTTCATATCCGGCAGGCGGTCGATTGGATGACGCGGCGTCGCGGCGTCGCCATGTACATCTGCGATACAGGCGTCGGAATCCGCGCAGAGGACGCGAGACGGCTTTTCGAGCCGTTTTACAGCACCAAATCGACGAAAGGAACGGGACTCGGCCTCTGGATCAGCAAAGGGATCATACAGAAATATGGAGGCGCCATCGCGTTTCGATGCTACACGCACCGGGGTTCATCGATTACGTGCTTCCGGGTATTCATTCCTCAGAGCAATAGCCAGAATTTGCCTCCAGTCCTCGGCATTGACCCTGCAAGAACCGAACATGAACGTTCGCCATTAGATCGTGTTGGGCCAAAGATCCTTTCGACCGCAAAGCAGCCAGGCAGCCGAGATCAGGATCACCTGGCAAATGACTTAGGCGTCCGGAGAAGTGCTGGAGAATTCGTATATTAATTCGGTACTTTTCCTCCGCCGCTTCTGGCCGCACCCGTCCCCGCATTCTGCATATGTCACTGCTGTCCAGATCCAGACGCCGTTGACCGCGGAAATCAGAACCTCAACAATGCGGCGCTTCTCCTGAGCACTCCTTCAAGGTTTAGAATTGGAAATCGCGACTCGGGCAACCCTGCAGTGTTGAAACCTGCCGGCTTTGACCCGCCCATTAACTGACGCGGAGTGCAGCGACGAGTCAGCCTCATAACTTTAGGATGATCGGGATCGGAGTATCTCCATGACAAACACAACGTCCAATTCCCAGTCCACCGGTGCAGATCAAACCGATGAGCAAAATGTCCTGCTTGAGCCAAGCCGCCGCGAGTTTCTGGCTGGACTCACCGGAACTGCCGTCGTTGCAGCAGTTGGCGGCAGCAGTGCAATTGCACAGCCTGTTCCGCAGACAGTCAATGTTGCGCGGGTTGGTATCCCTTCGAGCCGTACGATGCTGAGCGAGAATGAGGTGTCGGCATTGAATGACGGTTTTGTCCCCACCGATTCATTCGATCGTTCTCATGGGATTTACGCGCTCCACGGGGAATTCTACGCAGTCAGCAACGGGGCGCCTCCAAACCCCGAGCCTTGGGTTCAATATGATTGGGCGTCACCCATTCGCATCAATAAAGTTGAGGTGTACTGGGCGGTTGATCCTCCGGCTGCCGGCGCGCTACCCGGAGCCTCGAGCCTGCGACGGATTCACGTGCCGGAAAGTTATCGCATTCTCTATTGGGACGGAAACGACTTCGTTCCAGTGGATCAACCAGACGGTCTCGGCGTGGCCGTGAATACATATAACGCGACGACATTTTCTCCCGTTGACACAAGCAAGCTCCGCCTTGAAGTCGCTCTCCAGGACGGACAGCCTGCGGGAATTCTCGAGTGGAGAGTCTTCAACTACGGCCCAGTTCCGAAACTTCTGCCTGTGGTTGACGCCGGAGTTGACCGCTCAGTAGTAACCGAAGGAAAGACATACCTTTCCGGCAAAGTCACTTGGCTTGATGACACTCCGCGGAACAGTGCGAAATGGGTCAAGGCGTCAGGGCCCGGCGTGGTGACCTTCGCTGCCGCGGATTCCCCCGTGACGACGGCATCGTTTTCCGCTCCCGGTGAATACGTGCTTTCCCTCGACGCATCGGGCAACACGGGCGCGCCGCACTCCATCAACGTGCACGTTCAACCTTCGCCGCCCGCGGAACGTCTCGATGTGGTTTATACCCGCAAGTATTCGATCGACAGCCCGCTCTGGAACCAGCGCGCAAAAGCGTTGATCGGGGATTGGATTCCCCACTGCATCCGGATGTGCGATCGCACCGATATCGCACCTATGCGCGGCGATGGAGGCCTCGACAACTTTATCGAGGCAGGCAAGGCCAACCGCGGCGAGCCGCACGGAACTCACAAAGGTTTTGTGTTCTCGAACGCCTGGGTGCATCAGACAGTCGAGTCGATGTGCATCGCATTGATGGTTGATCCGCAAGGCGACGCTGATATCGTCAGCGCCCAGGAAATGATGCGAGGTACGCTGGAGCGCTGGATCCCGATCATTCTCGCGGCCCAAATGCCCGACGGCTATCTGCAGACCGCCTACATCCTCGCCGACCGCAAGACTTGGCCGGAACGCTGGTCGCCGGATCATCGCGGAAATCACGAAGGCTACGTTTCGGGTTATTTCATCGAGTCAGCGATTAATCACTATACGCTGACCGAGGGTAAAGACCTTCGCATGTACGACGCGGCAAAACGCCTTGCGGATTGCTGGGTTGCCAATATTGGACCAGGCAAAAAGGAATGGTTCGATGGGCATCAGGAGATGGAACAGGCGCTGGTTCGTTTCGGCCGCTTCGTAAACGACCAGGAAGGAAATCACCGCGGAGATTCTTATATAGCACTCGCGAAGTTCCTGCTCGATTCCCGTCGCGGCGGATCTGAATATGACCAGAGCCATCTGCCACCCGGTCAGCAATATGAGGCTGTGGGCCACGCTGTGCGCGCCATGTATTTCTATTCGGGAATGGCAGACATCGCAGCCGAAACGCACGATCGCGACTATCAGAGCGCAGTGATCTCGTTATCGGACAACATGGTCAACAAAAAGTATTACATCACTGGTGGGATTGGGAGCGGGGAGACTTCTGAAGGCTTCGGGCCGAATTACTCATTGCGCAACGAAGCATATTGCGAGACCTGTTCCAGCTGTGGCGTCGTTTTTTCCACTACAAGCTCAACCTTGCCTATCATCATGCGAAGTACGCCGATCTGTACGAGCAGACGATGTACAACGCTCTATTGGGTGGAGTGGCACTCGATGGCAAGAGTTTCTGCTACACAAATCCGCTGGTGAATGCAGAGCGGGCAAGATGGCACGTCTGCCCGTGCTGCGTGAGTAACGTCTCGCGCACTCTTCTCATGATTCCAACATGGACTTATGTAAAGGGCAAGGATGCACTTCACGTAAACATGTTTGTCGGTAGCCGTATTAACGTGGGACAGGTCGCTGGCACCGATGTTGAAGTGATTCAGAAGACGGAATACCCGTGGCGCGGATCCGTCGCGATCACTGTGAATCCCGACGAAGCGAAGACTTTCTCCCTTCACATTCGAATTCCCGACAGAACAACCAGCAAGCTTTATATAGAGTCACCGTCCATCAGTGGGCTGAAGCGGATCGCAGTGAACGGGCAGGTGCAGAAGCCGCTCGTCAATAATGGCTACGCCGTAATTACCCGCAAGTGGAGCCGCGGAGATCGAGTTGAGCTGGAACTCCCGATGGAGCCACAGCGCGTAACCGCGGATCGTCGGATCAAAGCTGATGCAGACTTGATGACCCTGAGATACGGTCCGCTAATCTACAACGTTGAAAAGGTGGACAACGGCAAGATCGACGGCAAGATCGGCGATGCACCGCTCCATGCTGAATGGCGGCCGGATTTGCTCGGCGGAATTATGGTGATCACTGGCAAGTGGCAAGACGGCTCGCCGATGCTGGCGGTTCCCAACTTTGCTCGTATGAATCGAGTAGGTCCGCCGCCTGAATATCCGAGCGATCGTGACCCTGAGCGGTGGCGCAGTCCCGCTCCGCCAGTCGATTCAAAGGTCTGGATATAGGCCATTCCAGGAGTCGGTCATTCAGAAATCCAGGCTTCTAAGTCCTGGATTTCCTTCTGTGTTTGAAGGGCGCCGCGCTAGGTCAGCATTTCCCCGTGGCGAGTGGGCTAGGAAGAATTAGAGACAAAGTAAATGAGCTCGTTCGTCACTTTTCGTAGGCAATCGCTGGCAGTTTCAAAACCATGATTGGCAAGCAGACTGTATAACCGCGTACTTTCCAGTCCAGGCCGCTCGGAATCTGAGCGCAGATCTTTCAGCGTATTCAGATTGAGCACGAAGCGTAGTTTTGGCAGCCCGCTGGCGCCGTCGTTCACAAGCTTCGACTGCACAGGCATTTCGCATCCTTACTAGAATTCGTCGAACGCAATCTGGCAACGCGGCACACCGATCTTCTCTAACAATCTTGTGCAGGCCTTGATCATCATCGGCGGCCCACAGAGGTAGAACTCGACATTCGTCGGGTTTGGATGCAGGCGCAGGTATTGGTCGTAGACCACGTCGTGAATGAAACCCACATGCCCCGACCAATTGTCCTCAGGCAGAGGCGACGAGAGGGCCAGAGCAAACGAGAAGTTATGATGCACACCGGCCAGCCCTTCAAAATAGTCCTCATAGAAAATCTCCTGTTTCGATCGGGCTCCATACCAGAAGCTAATCCTGCGGGAGCTTTTCTCCGTCTCCAGCAGATGAGACAAATGAGCGCGCAGCGGCGCCATCCCCGCTCCGCCTCCGATGTAAAGCATCTCGCGCTGTGTCGGCTTGATATGGAAATCTCCAAATGGCCCGATCGCTGAAACCGCGTCTCCCGGTTTCAGGTTGAATACATAGCTCGATCCCACACCCGGCGCACAGATCTGTCCTGGTGGGGGAGTTGCAATTCGGACGTTGAAGCGAAGTGTCCACTCAGTTTTCTGGTTGCTGGCAAGAGAATAGTTGTTTTTCCTGCCCGACGTGGGGTTGCGTGCCACCAGATCGAAGAGGTGATGGTTTCTCCACACCGTCGCATAGGGCTCGGGAATTTCAAAATCGCGGAAGTGGATTTCTTCGTATGCCGGAATCTCCAGCTGAACGTAGTCCCCGGGTGTGAAGACAACATTCCCGGTCCCGTTCGACGGCTCCAGTACCAGCTCCCTGATAAAGGTTGCCACGCTACGGTTACTCACCACGCGGAAGTGCATGTTCTGCGCGAAGCGCGCCCCGACTCCCCCGGGCCTCAGGCAGTTTATCCACACTCTGCCGCTCCGCTCTTCAACTGGAAATGTGGCGAGTCCCCGACAGATCGGAGCGCGGGCGGGTGAACCGTCCGTGAGATTGAATCGCCCGTTGTGTTTCGAACACTCGATCATTCCCCCAATCAGCAAACCGTCTGAAAGATGCGCGTTCCCGTGAGTACAGAAGCCGTCGGTCGCGTAAACCTTGTCGGTTGAGTCGCGGAACACGGCAAATGTCTTAGAGCCGTGGTCGAAGCGGATGATTTCTCCCCGCCGCAGGCATTCAGCCAAACACACTTCGAGCCATCCCTCCCAGTCGGGGCTGGCAGTAGAACAGAGAATCGCTTCCGTTCCCCTCCTTTGCACTTCAGGCAGCCTGCGCTTCACGTGAAATGCCGGATCCTTCACCTGTCGAAGCAGGGTGGGGACAATCTCGCGCCACGCGGCCAGCAGGCTCGGATAGGGTTCAGGACAATCGTGCTTGATTATTCCGTGAAGGCTGGGCAACGCGTGATATGGAACGAGCGGGAACATGTGGTGTTCTACGTGATAATTCATGTTCCAGTAGAGATAACGATGGATCGGGTTCATATAAACCGTCCTGCAGTTCAGACGGTGATCCAGCACGTTTTCAGCCAGGCCGGCGTGCTGAGTAAGTCCATAGGTAACCAGGAGCCACGAACCAAAGAGGTTGGGCAGGCCGATGAATAGGATAGGAAGGACACTTCGGGTCAGCAGCGAAAGCGCAATTGTTGCGAGATAACTGGCTAAGTAAATCCGCGCTCGGAGATAGATCCTTGGAAATTCCGATGCAGGGATAAAGGTTTTTTCCTCGTCGGCCATCCGTCCCCTGCTGTGAAGCAGCAGCCGCCGGAAGTACTTCGGGTAAACCTTCAGATCGAAGAAAGCCAACGCGACAGCTTTGAGGTCGGGAGGCCGTGGTACGGCAATCTCCGGATCGCGTCCGACAATGATCGTGTCACTGTGATGGCGGGTGTGACTCCAGCGCCAGACAACCGACTCACGCAAGACCATGAACGACGCGATTTCGTACAGCACATTGTTCATCCAATCGGTCTTGAACGCGGTTCCGTGTCCTGATTCATGCCAACGGGAATCAGAAGTCGAGGCGTAGAGCACCGCATAGATTGCGTACGGGAGGATGAACCACCAGGAATTGCGGAGCAGAAATGCAGCGAAACCAAAGGACAGTATCAATGCGAACCAGAGGATCGTGTCACGAACGGCTGGACCGTCCCGACGCTCAAGTAGTTTGCGCAGTTTCTCGCGCGGTATCGGACACTGATACCACTCCGCTTCAGCAAGTCCCTTCTCGACAGCCAGGCTGGCATTCACTCCCGTAAGGCTGTAGTCATATTCAATGCGAGGTGGGGAAGAGATTGAATCCGCGCTTGCCATACTCAAGCTACCTCCGGAGTTCGTCCCGATGCTTCAAAGGAATTGAAAACGAGCCCTCGTCTGCCCGATTGCTAGAGTGTCCTGAATGCAAACTGCGTGACTTCTCTTCGCAATTGCCCAGGATGCAAAAAGATGTCGCCCACTTCGGGATCGTTGGCACCGTTCGGATATCCTTCACATTCGAGGCAAACACCGGCGTGAAGCTCGTAAAAGGCACCCCGCTTCCCAGCGAACGTTCCGTCAAGGCCGACGCCGGTGTATAGCTGAAGCTAAGTTGCTGTCGTTGAAACATCCATTACTCGTCCACTTGGATCATGCATAAGTCGAGCTGCGCGTACTAACCCAGTTGACCCTCCCCGATCAGGCGTTCGGCGGATGCGATAAAGGTCTCCGTGATTTTTGCATAAGTGTGGAATCGCATCTCCCAGCCTTCGCAGGCCGCGAGAGTCGTTGCTGCTGGTCACGCTCTTGCAGTCGCCAAGCAACGTCAAATTCTTATCGATCGCGACATACTCGTCGGCATAAATCTGCAAGTCGTGATCGGCAATCGAACCCGAACCGCCGCTGCCCAGTTTGAAGTAGGGATGAAATGTGAGGCTCAACGGCGTCGTTCTGTAGGTGGTGGCCCCACTCCAAATCAGAAGGACGTTTTCCGGGGTCACGGTATATGTCACCGAGACATTCACTGACCCTGGATATCCTTCTTCGCCGTCCGGACTGGAATACTCGAGCCGCAGCGGCGGCCGATCCCGCGGTCCTCCACCTGGCGTCGCCCTCCAGAACTTTCTGTTAAATCCGTCCAAACCTCCATGAAGATGATTGGTTCCGTCGTTTGAGGTCAGTTCGTAAATCTTGCCCTCGAACTGGAATCTTGCGTGCGGAATGCGCCCTGCAACTCTGCCAATCACCGCGCCGAAGTAGGCCCTATCTTTCAGATAGGTTTCGAGCTGATTGAAGCCCAGTACAACATCATCGAGTTGACCGTTACGTCCCGGCGCGAGAAGCCTTCTGACGATTCCCCCGTAGGTAATGATCTCTGCCACGAGGCCGCCTGAACCGCTGATCGCCCACGCATCGACGGGCGCTCCAGTGGGCAAATAACCGTAGCACTGTGAAGACAGGAAAGCAGCTGCCATAGGCTTTCGCTCGGCTGCGATTGAAAGTACAGGAGGCTTCATACACCTGTCTTCTCGACAAATGATCGAAAGTTATCGTATTTTGTCAAAATGCTGGTAAATCTCAAGCTTGGCAGGAAGTACGACGGCCTCCTTTACTTGGCCGAGTCCATCCGTAACTTCCAGCGCATTGAAAGTCACCATCACGTCGAACTTGAGTTAAACCTCGTTGTCCAGGGAGCCATCACCTATGTTGTGAATGGCAGGCGATTTACCTTCTCACCGCGCACCCTGCTCTGGCTGTTTCCGAATCACGAGCATCAGTTGGTAGATCGCTCAGGCAATTTGCGCCTCTATGTGGCAGCTTTCAAGCCTTCGCTCATCAACCAGTCCTGCCACATTCCGCTCTATGAAGGGCTAAAACGGAAAGGCAATAAACAGGAAGGCATCTTAAGCACCGTCCTCGATCCGAAATCCTTTGATCTCGTGATGAAGATCATGGATTCTCTGATGCAAGGCGCCCTCGACTCGGACCTGCTCAACAAGGAAGCCGGATTCGGGCCAGCCTCCGATTTCCATTTTGAGCATCATGATCCCGACGCTTTGAATGCAGGACTGCACTACCTGCTGCTTCTTTGCTGGCGAATTCAGAGCGCGAGCGAAGCTGGAAGAGATGCAGTTTCTCTACATCCAGTCGTCCGTCGGGCTCTCAAAATCCTCACTGAACAGAACCCCGACCAGGACTTGGGCGAACTGGCCAGGGCTTGCGGCGCCAGCAAATCCTATCTGAGCAGAACCTTTCATCGCCAGATTGGCGTACCTCTCAACCGGTACCGTAACTCCCTTCGCCTCTCACGTTTCTTCGAGTTGTATCGCGATCCCGATCACAAATCCCTGGCCGAGACAGTCTATTCGGCTGGGTTCGGAAGTTATGCCCAGTTTTACAAGATCTTCACTCAGGCCTACGGGCAGGGTCCGCGCAAAAGCCTGGCGCTCCACGGTGGCAGCAGGGCTAGCGAATCCGACTGATTTTCTAATGCCGGCTCGCCAAACTCTCATAAACGCTGAGACCGGACTCATTCTCCCGGCGGTGTCGTTTGTGCCATCCTTTCCTTCACCCTGCATGCCCCGGCCCTTTTCGTAATTTGTCCAGATTGCCAACAGAGAGTCGGTTGAAGATTGACCGAGCCACGTCGCCGCCTCACCGCGAAATAAATAGTGATGGCTCGATTTAGATGTGTTGCAAACGCGCCGGATGTCCGCGACTCGTTGCGAACTTATCGATCGCCGTTGAACTCATGCACCGCATCGAGCATTGCGACCAGATTCTCGGTCGGCGTCTTCGCCTGTACGTTATGAATCGTGTTGAACACGAACCCACCACCCGGCGCGAAGATCTCGCAACGCCGCAAGACCTGCTCCCGGACCTCAGCAGGGGTTCCAAAGGGGAGGACTTTCTGCGTATCCACGCCGCCTCCCCAGAATACGATCCTGTCTCCAAAGCTCTTCTTCAGTTGCTCCGGCTCCATCCCCGTCGCCGAACACTGAACAGGGTTGAGGATGTCGATCCCTGCTTCGATAAACGATGGGATGAACTTTGAAACCGCCCCGCACGAATGTTTGAATACCCTCCACGTCGTATTTGCGTGAATCCAGTCGGTCACTCTTTTGTAGTAGGGGAAATAGAGGTCATTGAAGGTCTTCACCGAACAAAACGCGGATGTCTGCGTCCCAAAATCGGTTCCGCAAAGAAACACCGCATCCACTCCATCGCCTACCGCGGCATGAATCCTCTTGAGATTTTCGAGTGCGATCTCACATTGCCGCTCAAACACGCGATGCACATAGCTCTGCCGGCTCTTGGTCGATACGTACCACTCGGTTACGTCGCGAATCCCCTTGGGATGCTTGAGCGATGGGCCCGGCACGAACGCGATATCTCCGAAAGCGGTTCCACCAAAGCTCGCAATGATGCCGCGGCCGGATACGCCGGCCTCCGCAGTGCAACGCGCCAGATGCGCCAGATCCGCTTCCGGAATTGGCGAGAACTCTTCCGTGTTGTCCTCCGGATTCAGGTTCTCTTCCTCAATCGGCTCCTGCCGGATGATGCAGTCGAAAAAGTGACCACCGACCGGCATGCGCCCGCTCGCCGTCACACTTGTATCGCCCTCCGGGTAGATGAGCGTGTCGCCGTTTGAGTCAGTCGTCGTGTTGAAGTCGCCTGGAACCAGAACCTCGAGACCGTTGAAGTTCCAAGGCTTCCACCCGTCGGCGGAAAATCCAAACATTGTGCCGCGCGAGAAGACGCCAATCACGTCCACGCCCATCGCATCAAGCAGGTCGTCCTCCACTTGGCCCAGCATCTGGAATGGCTCGTGAATCCGCACCGGCCTTGTCTCCAGCCCATAGTACTCACGCAGAGCTGCAACGCAGCTGGCATGGACCCCGGTGACGCCCGTGCCCCCAAAGTCGATCGGCACCCGGTCGGGCTGCTTGTGACGCAAGGTGGTAACGAGCCGTTCACGACTTGCGGTCTTTTCTACCGTTGTGCTCATCTCTTCCGCTCTTTGCTTCTGCAAACTCATATGAAATTTCAGTTCACAATTACGAAGTATTGGTGCGCGAAACTCCGAATTAGAGTCTCAGAACCTCACCTGGATGTCCTGGGATCCGTTCACTTCATTCAATTCCACCGTGTTTCCTTTCCAGCCGCTCACCGCTTTCCCGTTCACCGTGACAGAGCGCAAACTCGCACCGGCCGGGATCGGAAACCGCACCACTGCTTCCGGCACGGCAACCGTCGAATCCAGCTTCACCCGCATCTCGCCAGCCTGCGGATACTCCAGCCGTAGCGAAACCCTCCCGCCGAGCGTTGTCGGTGCCCCCGCGATCGCCATGCTCTCCCCCGGCACAATCCAATCCGAGGGAATTCCCTCCAGCACGCGCAGGGTATCGCCGTCCTCGTAGAACAGCATGTCCCTCAGCAATAGAATCAAATTCGCCGGGCCCCAGGCCTCTGGCATATCTCCCGTTCCATATCCATCCGGCACATCCTTCGACTGACCCGAGGCGCACGCCAACGGCAGGTTCTTGTCCACCTTGATCTCTTCGCGAAATGTATCGGTTGTATAGGTATGGTTGAGCGTCGCCATCAGCAGGCTCACCGTCTTGTCCACATCGCCGCGCCGCAGATACGTCTCCGCCACATTCATTGATTCGCTCGGCCACACGCCGCCCGCGCCCATCCACGCCATGTGCGTCGGTAATCCCTGCAGCTCGTCCCGCCGCATCCGCTTCAGCAGATTCGTCACCCACTCATCATCCGGCCGCAGCAGGTTCGTCGGATACACCGCAATCAGGCTCTGCGAAACACCAGCACCAGGGTCCGTCGGCATCGCCGGCAGATACGGCGCGTCGTCCTTTTCAAGAGCGATCGACCGCTTCATCGCGGTAAAGTACGCATTCTTATAATCGGCATATTCTTTTTCAAATCGCGCTGCATCCTCCGTCTTGCCCAGCAAGGTCGCCGCATTCTCCGCAATCTTGATCGCATATAGCCCCCATGTATTGTGTGGAAACGGATGTCCCTCCGGGAGCCCGCTGTCTCCGTAGCTCCACGGCAGCAGCCCATACCAGTACGGCTTCTCTCCCGGCTTCAGCGGCGGCGAAGTCTCCGGCGTGCAACTCCACGGAATCTGCCGGTGAATCGGCTTCGTCGCATCCGGCGCATCCTCCGGCACCATGCTTTCTTCGCGATGCAGATTGATCCAGTCGGCTGCGGCCGCCAAATGCAGATACGAGCTCGCCAGCCACTCCCTGTCGCGCGTCAGCAGATAGTAGTCCCACACCGTTGCTGCATTGCCGCCGATGTTGTCCCACGCCGGCCAGCCGCTCGTTACCGGCCAGTCCCACTCGCCGTCTGCCTTCTGCAAACTGAATGTGTGCTTCGCCGTGTCCAGCGCAATCGGCAGATACCCGGCAAACTCGATCGACCGTCCCTGAAAATACTCGCCTCTGCCCCAGAACTCGCGATACTCAGCCGGCCCGTCCAGCGTCCACAACTCTCCCTTCTCATCGCGCTCGGTCAGCATCACGATGTACGCCACCGACGCCTGGTAGAAATCCTTCAACTCCTTTTCGCGTGCCGGCAATTCAATCTGCGTTCCCTCGTTCCAGAACTTTTCCCACTCCGCGCACGCGCCTTTCAGCAGCGCCAGTCCTTCCTCATTGGTCAGACTCCCGGCCTTCGCAACCGGAAAATCATACGGCAGTTTGATCGTGAAAGTGATCGACCCGTGCGCAGGTACCACACGCTGCTCGACCAGTGTCATCCCATCGTTTTCCGCAGTCGCCTTCAACACACCGCTTTCCGGCTCAACCACCGCCAGCAGATTCCCATCCCGCGTGCTTAGTTCCGCCCCGTTGGAGAATGCCGGCAAATTTCGCTGCTTGCCATTCAGCCGCAACTCGAGCGTTCGCGGCTCGCCACCTGGATTAGTCACCGTAATTTCCACAACATCCAGGCCCGTCTCGCCCACGCTCGCAGCAAACGCAGTCTCCTCTGCGTTCAGCTGCTCACCCTTCCAATTCGTCACCGGAAATGGAAATCGATTCTCCACCAGGTGTTGACCTGCCGCGACAAGCGGCTTTTCTCCCGTCGCGTCGAGCTCGCTCAGTTGAATCCCTAGTGCCCCATCCATCTGATCGCTGAATCCGAACAGCACGGCACGTCCTTTGTTCGCCAGGCTCCACTGCGACCATTGCAACTGCCCGTCCTGCGTCACGATCGTTTTGTGACTCCCCATCGGGAGCCCGATCATGCTGCGCGCATCCAGGTCTGCGTATTGGTGGGTGATGTGCAACGGCTCGTTCCCTTGCGCGTGCGCCGCCAGGCTGCCGCAGAAAATGCAGACAATCGCTGCGGTAGCCAATTGAATTGAATTGCTGTTCTTCAAAGTTGGCCTTTCTGCTGAGCGCGCTTCAAAAGAGTTGGCAAAGGACCCTCACCTCCTTGCGGACAGTCCTCGCAGATGACGCCTTTGCATAGGAGCGCACTCGTGAATCCGACAACTGGCTACTATAGGAGCCACATTTTGCGCAGTCAATAACGGATCGCGCGCCAATTTGCTCCAGCTAAACATCCTTTCACCGCATTTTTGCGCAGTTACGAACATGCGCCTTTGCGGCTGTAGGTTGCGCATCGCCGCGTCAAATCAAGCTTCTCGTGCATATCTCGAGCTTTTGCCAGCTGCAGCGCCTTGCGAAAAATGCGGCGGAATTCCGAGCAAGAATTGATGCGCTCAGCGCAATTTCTTCACAATCCTGGAAATCGTAGTGCGTTTACCCAGACGCTTCCAGGCAGGCGCCGGCCAATTCCCTGCCGTCTGACGGCCTCGCGTCAGACCACGCGCACTTTGCAATAATTCTGTGGTGAGCAGCCCACGCACGTCTTGAAGCAGCGTGAGAAGTAATATTCATTTTCGAATCCAAGGTCGCGCGAGATCGCTTTCACTTTCAACGAGGTCGATTGCAGTAGAAAGCATGCCTTCTTGATTTTCAAGTGCATGAAGTATTTCATTGGCGGCAGGCCCGTCACCGTCTTGAATCGCCGTGAGAAGTGGAATCGTGAAATACCCAGATACTCCGAGAAATCGTCGAGCTGCAGTTTTCTGTCAACTGATTTCTCCATGAAGCTTACGACTGTTTGAATCTCACGCTCCCATTGCGGACTAGCGGTTGATGGCCGTTGCGCCAGCGCCATTGAGGCAAGAATGTATTGCGCGCAAGCGTAGATCGCCGCGATATGAGGTTGATCGTTTGCAGACTTGTAGAGATCGTACAGAGTGCGAAAAAGCTCAATGATGTCGATGTGCACACCCAGCTTCACGATGGGAGTGTCGGGCGTAAACCCGATCATCTTTTTGAATATCGCCAGGCGTGACCCTGACAGGTGCATCCAGTGGATTGTCCACGGATCCTTCTCATCCGCTTTGTAAAAGTGATGCGTCCTGGGGACACAAAAAAGTAAGTCCCCAGGCAACACACTCCACGACGACTTGCTGTGTGAATACTGACCTTTGCCCGCCACGCAATAAATCAGGATTCCCTCGTCGAGGCTCTTGCGCTCCACTGCGTGCCCTTGCGCTCGCTTGAAGTAACCAACCTGAAACGCCGTAAGATCGGAAAAGTGGTTTGACTGCATCCACCGCTGTCGATCCTCAAGCGACAGGAAGTGGAAGATAGCCTCCTCAAAGGGCTTTGTCTCCTCTTCGAATCCCTCTACCCGGGGATCAAAAGGAAGCTTCCCATTGATGTGCATTCCGTCCTCCGCACGAACCAACTCGTTTGATCTTCACGGCCTTGAGCTGCGATGGTGCATTTCGAAGCCGCTGAGTCAGAGCAAGAATTTATATCTTATCGCATGTTTTTGTATTGCCAGTCTGTTTTTCGCGGGTAAACCATTGTCGCGATCTGAAGTTCTGCTGGCAGAGGTGTGTTTTGTCTCCCGTCATAGGCATCAGGGCCCATGGCGGCGCAGCAGGTCAACAATGACGGCAGGCAAGTCGGCAGCCGTGCATGTACGGATGAGTTAATCCACGACTTATCCCGGTAGATCCGATCAGACACAAAGCAATGAGCTTGAACGGAACGATTCACAGACACTTCGGAGAAGGAACGAAAACGATAACGGAAGCGTAAGAGGCATGAGGCGTCTTTGACGTGAGCTTGTGCCTGCGCCTATGTGGATCGAAAT
Organism: uncultured Acidobacteriaceae bacterium; assembly: GCA_963834565.1. Lineage (GTDB taxonomy): Bacteria > Acidobacteriota > Terriglobia > Terriglobales > Acidobacteriaceae > Telmatobacter. The sequence continues at coordinate 226,440 of CAWICF010000004.1, forward strand.
CAAGGAAAAGGGCGATTAGGAGGCAGCAAGATGAATGCAAGAGCAATTTGGAGACACTTTATCCTTGCGAGTGCGATTCTGCTCTTTGGACCCGCAATCGCCACTGCGCAAACCTCAACCGGCGAGATCAACGGCAGCGTTGTCGATCAGTCCGGTGCGGCCATTGCAAACGCCAGGGTCTCGCTGATCAACCACTCGACCAGCGTCGAGCGCGACTCAACCACCAATCAGGATGGGCGCTTTACCTTCACCAACGTTTCAACAGAGGGAACCTACGCGATCCACGTCCAGGCGCCAGGCTTCAAGAACCTCGTCCAGGAAGGAATCACGATACAGGTCAACCAGATCATCTCCGTCGCCTACAAGCTGAGCATCGGCAACGTCGAAGAAAAAGTCGAGGTTCAAGCCGAGGGTGAGGCCCTGCAAGCTTCGAGCGCCGGTCTTGGCACCGTCATCGACACCGTTGCGGCCAACGATCTGCCGCTCAACGGGCACAACTTCACGCAACTTCTCACGCTCACGCCCGGCGTTACTCCTGTCCAGAATGAGCAGGGAGCCAATGCCGGCTCCAGTTATCAGCAGGATGTAACGATCCCCGGAACTCCGACTTTCCGCCCCAACGTCAATGGACAGTGGAATCGCTCCAATCTCTACTACCTTGACGGCATTTGGAACTCAACTACGGTGGCTAGCGGCTACGCTGTCACTCCCGTCATCGAAGCAGTGCAGGAGTTCAAGGTGGAATCGCATAACGACGACGCCGAATACGGCGGATCGATGGGCGGCACCATCAATCTCGTTTCAAAAAGCGGAACCGCGGCACTCCATGGCCAGGCTTGGGAAGACGTAAGGAATAACTTCTTTGATGCCAGGGATTCGTTTGCAGACGAATTTAATAGCGGACCGGCTCCGTACCATCAAAACGAATTCGGGGCCACTGTTGGGGGTCCAGTTTTCATCCCCAAGGTTTACAACGGTAGAAGGCACACCTTTTTCGACTTCGCTTACGAGGGCTGGCGCTACAACAAGCCCCAGCAGAACTTCTACTACGTGCCCACAACCGCGGAGCTCTCCGGCGACTTCTCGCATTCCATCGTCGACCAGAATATTTACGATCCAACGACTCTCACTGCCAGCCCTTCGTCGCCGAGCGGATACACCGCTCAGCAGTTCTCCTACAACAACGTGAATAATGTGATTCCGCCGACTCGCATCAGCAAGATGACACAATCTTTCTTCCAAACCTACTGGGACCAGCCGAATTACTCGAATCCCGCCTTGCCGCAGTACAACGCGCAGAACAACCTTCCGCTCATCGACAATAGCAATCTCTACCAGATCAAGATCGACGAAACTTTGGGCAGCAAGGACACGCTGACTGGCCGGTTTACCCATTTCCACGACATTGACACCGATCCGATCACGAAGATTCTCGGCACCCAGGTGGATCGGCCCCGCGTGAACATGGGCGGAGACTGGATTCACGATTTCACCAATGCGCTGGTAATGGACTTCAAGTTCGGCTACTCGCGGACGCCGTATCTTGAGAATACGGTTTTCTCGATCGGCTCGAGTGCGGCCACTGCCGACGGATTCGCAGGAATCTCGACGTATGGAGTTCCCGCGCTGGAACTGCAGACGCCGTGGGCCAATCCGGGCGGCTCTCAGAACCAGGGAGGCGTGGGCGGCGCTGCCATCAACCAGCAGGACCACGTCTATCAGACTGCAGGCACGGTCTCCTGGCTCAAGGGCCGGCATCTTCTTAACATGGGCTTCCAGTGGATTCACCAGTACTACGCCACTCCGGCCTATAACCAGCAGTTCTACGCGTTTAACGATTCCACCACCGGCGATCCCAATAATGTCGGCACAACCGGGGCTTCCCTGGCTTCCGCTCTGCTGGGAGTTCCGCTCGGCCAGACCTACATCGGCCAGAACTGGACCGAATCGTACGACGAATACGGCTCGTTCTTTCAGGACCAGTGGAAAGCGACTTCAAAGCTGACCATCAACATGGGCCTGCGCTACGACAAGCTGACGCCGATCAGCAATCTGGCCGGCACTATCTTCGGTGGATTCGACGTCAACTCCGGCTTCTACGACATCAGCGGCACGCAGCTTCCGCCACAATGCGCCACAACGAATGCCGCGCCCTGCCTGCCCGGGCAGCTTTCAACCATCCCTTACGGCAACCACATCGGGCTGGCACCTTGCGCGTCCTTCCGGTGCCCCATCGACTTCAACTTCGGTCCGCACATCGGCGCTGCTTATGCTGCGAACTCCAAGACAGTCGTTCGCGGCGGATTCGGCATTGTCTACGACGAGTACGCAGGATTCACGCAGGATATGGCCAACCATGTCGGCAACTGGCCTGCGGCCCAAACGGTGTTTCAATCACTCAACGGCACACTGGGCTCGCCCCTCACTTACATCGGCAGCCTGCAAACGCTCAGCGCATCTCCACTGCCTACTGCTGCTCCCTGGGGCACGCTCTTCTGGAATACCGACCCCAAGAAGCAAACCCCCATGTCCTACCAGTGGAACGTCGAAATCCAGCGACAGGTCGACAGGACCCTGACGGTCTCCGCAGGCTACGTCGGCAGTTCGAGCCACCACCTCGACTACTGCGCACCGGGCAACCAGGCAACCATGCCCAGCACTGGAACCGCCGCGCAAGTTGACGCGCTGCGGCCGTGGCCGGGACAGGGCAATGTCTACTTCAGCCGCAGCATCGGTACTGCCAACTACAACTCATTCCAGGTGAGCGCCAACCAGCGTATGACTGAAGGACTGCAATTCCTGGTGAACTACACCTACACACACTCCGTCGACAACGGCTCCAGCGGCTTCTTCGCATCGGAAAACGGCCCCGGCGGCGGCGGCGCAGGTGTCCAGGATCCCTACCATCCCAACAGCAACGAAGGCCCTTCGGCATTCAACGTGCCGCAGTTCCTCTCGAGCAGCATGATCTACCAGCTCCCATTCGGCCCCGGCAGAAAATATTTGCAGTCCGGACCGGCCTCGTGGATTCTCGGCGATTGGCAGGCAAACGAAATCTTCAGCATTCGCTCCGGTGAGCCGTTCAGCGTTCTCGTCAATGGCGACGTGGCCAACGTCGGCAGTACGGTCTTCGGCATCGGTTACGCGCGAGCCAACCTCACGGGAAATCCCCACGTTTCGCATCCGACGAAATCGGAGTGGTTCAACACTACGGCATATTCGGTGCCGTCGTACAGTTACGGCAACTCACCGCGCAACAGTTTGTCGAGCGACCACGTGACGCAGTTCGATATGTCGGCATTCAAACGATTCCCGATCACCGCCGAGGGGCCCTATCTCGAATTCCGCGCCGAGGCCTTCAACATTCTCAACATCATCAACTACGCTCCGCCCGCTAACACCGCAAACGCGGCGGGTTTCGGTACGGTGTCTTCACTCATTACAGGCGTTCCTCCACGACAACTGCAATTCACTTTGGCGCTGAATTTCTAACCGGTCCTCCTGACATGGCCGGTTCCGCGTTCGGGCAAGATGGCCCTCCCCAGGCGGTGAGAGTCGCATGATTCTCACCGCCATCTTCCATCCATGGTTTCTAATGGAATCAGTTCGATGCCCGTTCGATCATTGCAATCTCGAGTTTCCATCTCTCCTGCCGCAAGATCGCTCACATCCATCTTTAGCTTTCGTCTCTTTCTCCTCGTCTTTGTCGTGACTCCTTGCCTCTGGCCTCAGCCCACGCCAATGGATCAGGCTAGGCGACTTTTCAATGCCGGCTCCTACGACCGCGCCGCGCAGATTCTCCGCTCCGAGATCGAAGCGCACCCACAAAACGCCGATGCGCACCTGCTGCTCGGACAGATCTATGCGCTTCAGGGCCAACGTACAGACGCCATCGATCAGTTGACTCGTGCCATCGAGCTCGAGCCCAACTCCTCCGAAGCCTACAACATCCTCGGCACTGCACTCGACCGCTTCGCCGAGTTCGATGAAGCGCGCAAAGCGTTCGAACAGGCTGTCGCACTCGACCCGCACATGATCGAAGCGCACATCAATCTTGCCATGTGCCTGGCCGAATCGGGCGACCTCAAAAGTGCTGCCGGTCAACTCACAACTGCCATTCAACTCCATCCTGTCGGCCCCTCCGCCGCTCACGCCCACTATCTTCTCGCCAAGATCTACCAGGATCAGGACAGCAAGCGGGCCATCGATGAGCTCGTCATATCCGCAAGACTGAATCCGAGCGACGAGCAAACCTGGCTCGAGCTAGGCGGAATGCGCGACGCGGTTGGGGATCAGCCCGGCGCGCTCGCTGCATTCCTGCATGCCGTTGCGCTCACGCCCCGCGATCCCGAAGCGCAGTATCAGCTCGGTTCCGAGTATCTTGCCGCCGGCGACGCTCGCAGCGCCGTCACGCATCTTGAATTGGCGCGGAAATCGATGCCCAAGCCAACCCTGGCTCTCCTCTACAAGCTCGATCGTTCTTTGAGGAAGATCGACGACGCCCAGGAAGCGGAAAAGGTTCGCGACGAGGCAAAGGCGCTCCTCACTCAGGACAGTGAAGCCAACGCCCATTTCCAGCAGGCTGAGGGGCTCGAGCACGATGGCCTCTCCCTGCAGGATGGAGGCGACCTCGCCGGTGCGCTCAAGAAGTTCAAAGCCGCCCTCGAAATCAATCCACAGGACAACCGGTTTCGCTACAACTACGCCCTCGCCCTCTGCCACGCCGATCACTGGCAGGAAGGCATCGCTGAGCTGAACGAAGTACTCGAAAACGACCCCGGCAACATCGATGCGCGCCGCGCCTTATTCATCGCGAAAGACAAGGCCAAACTGGCGTCGAACCAGCCACGGGCCAAGGCGCCATAAAAGTCGGCGGGAAGGAGCATTCGTGAGCAAGCTTCGATCAAAATTGGACAACTCTATAGAAGACTTACAGACGGTTGAGGTATTACATTTGGATAGCGTCAATCTGGCAGAGCGGCTCCAAATAACCAGGCTTCGAAAACTGCCACGTTAACGCCCTCTGCCTGAGGCTAAGTCTGGTGGGGTAGGGATATGGAAAGATCAAAGGACTTATACGACGCGATCCTGAACGGCGATGCTAAGAAAGCACATGCTGCAACAGAGGCAGCGCTCGCCTCTGGCGCAGATCCCATGGAACTGATTCAGGGCTCGATGGTTCCCGCGATGGATGAAGTTGGCCGGCTCTTCGAGTGCGAAGAATACTTTGTTCCCGAGTTGCTACTCTCGGGCCGCGCCATGAAAAGCGCCATGGAACTCATCAAGCCGCGGCTCTCTGCATCCGGCCAGAAGATGAAGTTCCGCGTCGTCATCGGCACCGTGAAGGGTGACCTCCACGACATCGGCAAAAATATTGTTGCCTCCATGCTCGAAGGCGGTGGATTCGAGGTCATCGACCTGGGCACCGACGTTTCGCCCGAGAGCTTCGTCGCCGCGGTCAGGGATCGCAATCCGCAAGTGGTGTGTATGTCGGCCTTGCTCACCGTCACCATGCCCGCCATGAAACTCACCATCGATGCGCTCAAGACCGCAGGCGTCCGTACCCAGGTCAAGGTGCTCGTCGGCGGAGCTCCCGTCACGCACCAATACGCCCGTGAGATTGGCGCCGACGGCTATAGCGAGAACGCAAACGGCGCGGTCGGCCTGATTAACAATCTTCTCGCCGTGGCTTGATCATGACGACTCTTGCTTCTCGCAGGTTCGCAACGCTCGCAATCTCTCATCAGGACCAGCTCCGCTTCGGTGTTTCCCCGCGACCGCTCACCTGCGGCTTGGGCCTCACCTTGGGCGCGGGAACCGTCTTTCCTGAAATCAACTTCACCCTTCCCCCGCTCACCATCGACGAGCCAACTTGGCCCGACGTCAAAGCTCACTATGAAGAAATGGCGGAGCATATCCTTCGTCGTGCTGTATCTCTCGCCGTCCCCGGCATTGTCCTTGAATTCGAATTGCTTCCCGCCATGACTGAGCGGCCCGAGTGGGGCGCCGAGATCACCGGGATTCTCAAGCGGCATCTGCGCGCGGCGCACGAGAAACACCATCTCCTCTGCGCTCTGCGTGTCACACCTACCGACATCCGCGATCAGCAAAAGCCGCCACTGCTTCGCACCGGCGAGCCGTGGTTGAAACTTCGCCGCTCGCTCGAGCTTTGCGCTGAAGCCGGCGCCGACATCCTCTCCATCGAATCGGTGGGCGGCAAGGAAGTTCACGACCAGGCCCTCATGTTCGGCGATTTTCCCGGCATCGTTCTCGCTCTCGGCGTTCTCGCACCGCGTGACGTGGCGTGGCTCTGGAATGAAATTGTCTCTATCTGCTCGACGCATCCCGGCGTCATTCCCGGTGCCGACTCCGCCTGCGGTTTCGCCAACACCGCCATGCAACTCGCTCACCAGAAGATGCTCCCTGAAGTTCTTGCCGCCCTGGTCCGCGCCATGAGCACCGTTCGCAGCCTGGCCGCCTTCGAGCAGGGCGCCGTCGGTCCGTCGAAGGACTGCGCCTACGAAGGCCCGGTCATCAAAGCCATCACCGGCTGCCCGATTTCCATGGAAGGCAAGTCGGCCAGTTGCGCGCACTTCAGCCCGGTAGGCAACATCGCCTCTGCGATGTGTGATCTGTGGAGCAACGAATCAGTACAGAATGTGCGCCTCCTTTCCGGCAATGCGCCCGAAGTCTTTACTGAGCTGCTCGCCTACGATTGCCGTCTGATGAACGCCGCCTCCGACCATGGCGGCGCCCTTGCTCTGCGTGACTGGATGACCGCATCCGACGAATGGCTCAGCCCGCAGGCCGCGGTGCTCTCGCCCGACGCAACCCTCCGCATCGCAAGCGCCATCGTCGCCGAAGAGACTCCCTACCGGCAGACCATCGCCGCGGGCCTCGCAGCTCTCGATATCGTCAAGGAAGGTGTTGCTGCGGAAAAACTGCATCTTTCGCGCAAAGAACACCAATGGCTCGATCGCATCGCACCTGCGCTCGAAGAACTGCCGTCGAACGAGGCCACACTTATCGCTTCGCTCGAAGACCAATACGGTGCGCTCTACGACAAGGCGAGCTATGGTTTGTAGGTTGTACAGGCCACAGAAGTTCGTGTAACCATAGCGGCGCCATCGTGGGCGACAGCCCTCCGCAGGCGATGGGGCTCCAGCGACAGTCCTTGGCCACTGGGGTGACGGGGCGGACGACCTAAGTAGAAGGAACTGCGGATGTCTTTTGCCTGATAACTCATAGCCGAAAGCCGGCACGAGATACTAACTGTTCTTATGCATGTCAAACTGATTGCCTGTCAGGTCTTCACTCGCGAGTTTGAGCACATCCTCGCCCGCTCGCAGAACACCGTTGATCTCGAACTCATTCCCATGGGCCTGCACTCGCTGGGCGTCGAAATGAGCCCGCGTATTCAGGATCGCATCGACGCCGCCGACGCGCTTGGCTTCGATGCTATCCTCCTCGGTTACGCTCTCTGCGGCCGCGGAACAGAGGGCCTTCACGCCGCTCTCACCCAGCTCGTCATTCCCCGCGCCCACGACTGCATCGGCGTTCTCATGGGCGATCGTAATCGCTACGCTGAATACTTCGCCGGCCATCCCGGCGTCTACTATCGCTCGCCCGGCTGGGTCGAGTTTCAAACTCCCGATCTCAAGCTGCAGCCTGCCTTTCCCGAACAGAAAACAGCCCTCGGCGAACAGTCTACCCTTGAGGAATTCATCGCCAGGTACGGCGAAGACAATGGCCGTTTTCTCTATGGAGAGTTCGCCGCTTTCCGCCGTCACTACTCCGGCCTCACCTACATCTCTACAGGCATCGCCAGTGACGACGCCTGCCGCACCCAGGCACAGGCTGAAGCCGTCAAAGAATCCTGGGCCTTCGAAGAAGTCACCGGCTCGCTTTCGCTCCTCGATCGCCTCGTCAACGGCCCATGGGAGGACGCCGACTTCCTCGTCATCCCACCCGGCTCCCAAATCCGCGCCACGCTGGGCACGGGAATCGTTGATGCTGTATGAGCGCCGACCATCCAGTCTCTGATCTCGTTCGCATCCGCCTTGAACCCCTTGCCGTCGAGCTCGATGTCCCGCGTGGCAGCTCGCTCGTTGCGGCTCTCGCCGCGCGCGGCGTCGAATTTCCTTGCGGCGGCACAGGCGAGTGCGGCGGCTGCGGCGTCCGCCTTCTCTCCGGCTCGCTTCCTGCTGCAGAAGCCGACAGCGGCGTCTTCACCGCCGAGCAGCTCGCCTCCGGCTGGCGTCTAGCCTGCCAGGCTCGCGCGCTCTCGCCCCTCGTTCTCGAGTGCGCTCAGTGGCACATGCAGATCCTCTCGCATGCAGAGGTTGTCCCATCCTTTCCCGCAGTTTCATCGCGTGAAAGGGTGGGAGTGCAATCAACGTCGCCTCGCGGTCTCACTATCGCCATCGATCTCGGAACCACCACCATCGCCGCGCAGCTCATCGCCCCTGCCGGCGGCGTCCTTGCCGTCGAAACCGCGCTCAATCCCCAGGCCGCCTTCGGCTCCGACGTGATGAGCCGCATCCGAGCCGCGCTCGACGGCCATGATCTCACGGACATCGATCTCACCACTCCCATCCGCGCCTCTCTCGGCCAACTCGTCGCGCGCCTCGCCCCCAGCCGCCGCGATCAAATCAACGAAGTCCTCCTCGTCGGCAACACCGTCATGCACCACCTCTTTTGCGACCTCAGCGTTGAACCTCTCTCCCACGTCCCTTTCGAATCGCCGCATCTCGCCGAACAACGCTTCGCCCCGCGCGATCTCTCCTGGGACCTGCCCTCCGCCTGCACTATCCGTTTCGCCCGTTGCATTGGAGGCTTCGTCGGCTCCGACATCCTCGCCGGCATCGTGGCCTCCGGCATCGCACACGGCCCCCAGCTTTCGGCCCTCGTCGACCTTGGCACCAACGGCGAAATTGCCATCGGCAACCGCAACGGCATTGTCTGCGCTTCCACCGCCGCGGGTCCTGCCTTTGAAGCCGGCTCCATTCGTATGGGCATGCGCGCCGTCACTGGCGCCGTCGCCTACGTCTCACGCTCTGACGGCACGCTGCACGCCACTGTCATCGGCGACGTGGAACCTCGTGGAATCTGCGGCAGCGGCCTCGTCGATGCCGTTGCCGCCGGTCTTAACACCGGCCACCTCCTCGCCAACGGCCGCGTCGCCAACGGCGCCAAGCTCTTTTCCGTCGTGCCGCCTGTCGTTCTCTACCAATCCGACATTCGCGAGCTTCAACTCGCCAAAGGTGCCATTGCTGCAGGGTTCCGTCTCCTCCTCAAGCGTCTTGGCGCATCCTCGCGCGACGTGAGCGCAATCTACCTCGCCGGAGCATTCGGCAACTACGTCCAAATCAATTCCGCCATTCGCATCGGTCTCCTCGAAGCCCCGCATTCCGTCATCCATGCCGCAGGAAACACTGCTCTGCGCGGCGCAAGAATGCTTCTTCTCACTGGCAGCGAGCCGGAACTCCCGCCCATTGAGCACGTCAGCCTCGCCGCGGATCCAGGATTTCAAGATGAATTTGCAAACTGCATGGCATTCCCCGAATATGACAAGATCCGCATGGAGATTCGTTCCTGATAATCTCCGATATCGCCTATCACGTGAGTTGCCAAGTCCGCGAAAGATATGTGCTGGTGCTGGGAAATCGAGCTCTTAAAGGCGCCTCTTAAGCCATATAGGACGCGGACCAGGAAAATGGCTTTCTCCTCAAGTGATGCCAGTGAGTGGGATCAGTGCACACCGTCAGTGGCGGCGTGCCGGGCAAAGGCAGCCACTGGCGTTGTAACACTTCCCGATCTCGGCGATCTATGGCGTGTCGAGTGGAATCTGCTGGCAGCGAATGCCGAAGCGGTGACACTCGTTGGCGAGTGCTTTTCGCTGCAGCTCGTGCTTGAGCGGTCAGTGCGCGTGAGCGGGCACGACAAACGTTCCCGGCTCGGCCTCGAACATAAACTTGCTCATTGTCCGTTATTTGAGCGTCGCTTCTCTATCTTCTACATGCACATCGCAAAACAAAATGACGGAGCTCACAATTGCAGCTTGATAGAGATGAGTGCGATTGACAACTAATTTGTTGTCGTGTACGTTCACGTAAAGACATTTCTTTCGAACTGAGCGTTTTCAAGCCGTTAGTAGAATGATCTTGCGGAAATCTATATTTGTTTCACCAGACGGAGTCAAGCTAAGTGAACAGCGCGGGGAAATGCGAATTGGTACGCTGTTATGAGCAGCAGGTCACGATTCCTACCTATCCGGTGCAGGACCCGGATCCCAACCCCATGTTTCTCGAGAAGCGCGTTTACCAGGGGAGCAGCGGCAAAGTCTATCCCAATCCTCTTACCGATCGCGTCGCTCTCCATAAGGAAGACAAGACCTACCGGGCAATCTTCCTCGAAAATGAATTCATTCAGCTCATGTGCCTTCCTGAAATCGGCGGGCGCATTCACGCGGCGACCGACAAGACAAACCAGTACGACTTCTTCTACCGCCAGCATGTGATCAAGCCGGCGCTGGTTGGCTTGCTGGGGCCGTGGATCTCGGGTGGGGTGGAGTTCAATTGGCCGCAGCATCACCGCCCTTCCACCTTCTTGCCTGCTCATGCCGCCATTGAGCGGGATGCCGATGGCGGCTGCACCGTGTGGCTCAGTGAGCATGACCCCATGCTGCGCATGAAAGGAATGGTGGGCATCCATCTCGCTCCAGGAAAATCGATCGTGGAAGCCCGCGTTCGTCTGTTCAATCGCACACCCCTTCCGCAGACATTCTTATGGTGGGCCAATGTCGCCGTTCGCGTTCACGATCAATATCGAAGCTTCTTCCCGCCCGACGTGACCTTCGTCGCCGACCACGCAAAGCGCGCCGTTTCCACCTTCCCCGTCGCCCGTGATAGCTATTACGGCGTCGATTACCGGCCCGGCACAGACATATCCTGGTACAAGAACATCCCCGTCCCCACCTCGTACATGGTGATTGAGTCGAAGTACGATTTCTTCGGCGGTTACGATCATGCTCGGCGCGCCGGCGTAGTGCACACGTCAAACCATCACGTCGCACCGGGCAAGAAATTGTGGACGTGGGGCAATGCGGAGTTCGGTTACTCTTGGGACCGCAACCTGACCGACGAAGATGGTCCCTACATAGAGCTGATGGCCGGGGCCTACACCGACAATCAGCCCGACTTCTCTTGGCTGCAGCCTTTTGAGACCAAGACCTTCAGCCAGTATTGGTACCCGATCCAGGAAATCGGGCCGCCGAAGAACGCCAGTACTGAAGCGGCTCTGAATCTCGAATTCAACAATGACGGAATCTTCGCCGGCGTTTGCGTCACCACGCCGCGGACGATTCGCGTATTGCTTACGCGCAATGGTGCATCCGTTCTCGACGAAACAGTTCAACTGGCACCGGGCAAACCGTTTGCGCGCACCGTTAGTGCGGCTTCAGAGAGCCCCATCGGGTTTCGGCTCGCGGTCTTCGGTAACGATGGCCGCGAGATCCTCGCATGGCAGCCTGAAACGCAAATAGAGCGTGAACTCCCCACGGCGGCCACCGAGCCTTTGCCACCTGAACAGATCGAGAGCATCGAAGAGCTTTATCTGACCGGCCTTCACTTGGAACAATATCGGCATGCGACTCGATCGCCTGAAGCCTACTGGAGCGAAGGCTTGCGCCGCGACGCAGACGATGCGCGCCTGAACAATGCTATGGGGCTCGCTCTGCTGCGTAAGGGACTCTTCGCCGCGGCGGAGCAGCACTTTGAACGCGCTGTTCGCCGGCTCACCTTGCGCAACCCCAATGTCTATGACGGCGAGCCCTTCTATAATCTTGGTCTCGCGCGGCTCTATCAGGGCAGGAACGACGAAGCCTATGCGGCGTTTCACAAGGCCGTCTGGAACTATGCGTGGCAAAGTGCGGGCTATTACTGGCTCGCTTCCATCAGCCTGAGCCGCGGGAATTTCGCGCTTGCTCTCGAGCAAATTGACCGCAGCCTCTCCACCAATACGCGGAACCTGAATGCGCGGGCGCTGAAGGCGGCGCTGCTGCGCCACATGGGCAGGACAGAAGATGCGAAATCGCTCGTCGACGAAGCGCTCATCCTCGATCCATTGTGCTTTCGTATACTGGCCGAGCGTTTTCTCCTCAGCCGGAATCCAGAGCGCCTGAAAACATGGATTGGTTCGCTCGAAGGTGATGTGCAAACGCTCCTCGATGTCGCCTACGAGTTCGCGTGGTCAGGCCTGCGCGAAGACGCATTTCTGCTCCTCGAATCTGCCAGTGAAGCCGCCCATCTCGATCATCCGATGATTGCCAACACGCTGGGCTGGCTGGCGGACCAATTCGGCTTTGCAGCAGATCCATCTCGCTACGTCCAACATGCCGAAGCCGCATCGCCCCTCTACTGCTTCCCTGCACGGCTCGAGGAAATGATCGTTCTCGAGGATACGATTGCGCGCTGTCCTGCCTCCGCTCGCGCAAATTACTACCTCGGAAACCTTTATTACGACAAGCGCCGATATGACGACGCAATTCGCTGCTGGTCCAGATCCGTCGAAATAGACCCCACGTACTCGGTTCCATGGCGGAATCTCGGACTCGCCGCGTTCAACATCCTTCACGATGCCGCAGAAGCTGATCGCATGTATGCACACGCCTTCGCCGCTAACTCCCAGGATGCCCGCCTACTTTACGAATGGGACCAGCTGAGGAAGCGTGCCAGGCTCGCTTCTCCGGAAGAGCGCCTGCGAGTTCTCGAAGAGCACAGCGATCTTGTTCAACGTCGCGACGACCTCGCGATCGAAACCATCACACTTCTCAACCAGACCAATCGATCCGAGGAAGCGCTCAAACGGCTTCTTACGCGGCAGTTCAGCCCATGGGAAGGCGGCGAAGGTCTCGTTTCTGCACAGTACGTCGCCGCGCATAGAGCCCTCGGCTGCGCCTCTCTCATTTCTGGCGCCGCCGCGAAAGCTCTCGATCACTTCGAATCAGCCCGTCGTTATCCTGAAAACCTGGGCGAAGGCAAACATCTTCTCACTCTTGAGAGCGACCTCGATTACTTCTCCGGCATCGCTGCCGAGCAGGTTGGTGATCTCGCGCTGGCACACATGTACTGGCAGGCCGCCGCTGCTCCGCTGCCGTCTTCTGGGTATCACTCCTGCTTCCGGGCGCTCGCCCTCCAATCGCTTGGAAAACGCGACGAGGCGCGCGCTTTCCTCTCGGAACTCGCCAGGTCCGCCCGTATGCAGATGGAAATCGAGCCCAAAATCGACTATTTCGCGACCTCTCTTCCTAACCTGCTACTCTTTGAGGACGACCTCGACAAACGCAACCGAGTGGAATATACCTTCATCTCGAGTCTTGCGCATTTCGGACTCGGCGAATTCGGGACGGCCATGACGGAGCTCGAAAAGGTGCTGACTGCTGACCCGGATCATATAGCTGCCGCCCAGATGCGGCGTTGGATCATTGCGAAAAGCGATGGCGCGCGACGCAAGGCGCCAGCGGAATTCGCGCCATGACGGCGCCAATGCGTGCTCCTGAATCCAACTGGGCAGCCAGCGCATACGGCGATTCGCCGCGAACCGGCTACATATGGCTAACGGCCGGTTGCGGCGCATTAGGCGGCCTGCTCTTCGGCTATGACTGGGTCGTGATCGGCGGCGCCAAGCCTTTTTACGAAATCTATTTCCGCCTAAGTTCGACCCAACTGCAAGGCTGGGCCATGAGCTGTGCGCTGATCGGCTGCCTTGTTGGAGCAGTCGCAGCAGGAGAACTCAGCAATCGGTTCGGGAGAAAGCACCAGCTGATGCTCGCGGCAATGGTATTCGCGATTTCGTCGCTGGGCACCGCGCTGGCATCTTCCTTTACCGCCTTCGTCGCCTGGCGCATGCTTGGCGGGTTCGCTATCGGCCTCGCCTCTGGCGTCTCGCCGATGTACATTGCCGAGATTTCGCCGCCCAACCTGCGTGGCCGGCTGGTTTCGCTTAACCAGATGGCTATTGTGGTTGGAATCCTGATGGCCCAGCTGATGAACTGGCTGATCGCGCGGCCTGTTCCTTCCGGAGCCTCAGCCGCCCAGATCCTTGCCTCATGGAACGGGCAATGTGGCTGGCGGTGGATGTTCGCAGTCACCGCGGTTCCCTCTCTGCTTTTTCTCGTCACCACGTTCTTCGTGCCTGAAAGTCCGCGCTGGCTCGCGGCCAAAGGTCGTGAGCAACAAGCCCTTCGCGTTCTCGAACGCCTTGGCGGATCCGCTTATGCGCGCCACGTCTTCGACGAGTTCCGCTCTACCAGCGGCATCGAAGCGAATGCTCCACCCCCCTCTTTTCGCCATGCGCTCGCTCATCGCGGCATTGCGCGCGCTCTCATTCTCGGTGTGGTTCTCGCGGTGCTCCAGCAGTGGTGCGGTATCAACGTGATTTTCAATTACGCCCAGGAGATCTTCGCCGCCGCTGGTTACCAGATCTCCGGGATCCTTTTCAACATCGTCATCACCGGCGCGGTCAACGTTGTCTTCACCTTTGTTGCTTTCGCCGTCATTGACCGCTTCGGACGCCGTTTTCTGCTGCTCATCGGCGTTGCCGGTCTTTCAGTCATCTACATGATGCTCGGCGTGTTCTACCGCTTGCATTTCCAAGGTGTCTTAGTGCTTGTGCTGGTGTTGGCTGCCATCGCCTGCTATTCCATGTCGCTCGCGCCAGTCACGTGGGTAGTGATCGCGGAGATTTTCCCCAACCGCATTCGTGGCCGCGCAGTGTCGGTCGCCGTGACGTCACTTTGGATCGCCTGCTTCGTGCTCACCTACACGTTTCCCATGCTCAATTCCGCTCTCAACACTGCGGGCGTCTTCTTCGTCTATGCCGCCATTTGCCTTAGCGGCCTGGTTTTCCTTTATGTACGACTGCCTGAGACCCGCGGTAAATCTCTCGAGGAGATCGAAACCAGTCTTCGAGAAACTCATTAGGAAAGAGGGCATGCGTGCAAGCTCTGCGGCATTGCGCGCCGCAAGTCATCACGCTGTGGTGTCGGTTGCGGAGCGTCTCCTTTCGCATCGCCGGTCACCCTGCCGTTGACGCCCGCGATGCATGTTCACCCCGAAACTCCGGGTAAAGCCACATTCAGCTCGATGATCTTTGAGTTACTCCGTAGCATGCTGCCCTTTGGTGCATGCATGATTCAATATGATGGTTCGAGGATAGGTTTAACCCTATGACGAAAGAAGAAAGTTCCAGCAGTGTCGGAATCAAACAGATCGCGAAGCGCCTGGGAATATCGATTGGGACGGTGGACCGTGCACTGCACGCGAGACCGGGAATCAGCCCCAGGACGCGCGCCAGGGTTCTGAAGATGGCCGAAGAGCTGAACTATCGCCCCAATGTCGCTGCTCGCAGCCTGAAGCTGAATCGCCGTCTCAGGATTGCGATACACCTTCCGCGCCAGATCACGGCCTTCTTCGATCCGCTGCGAGACGGTATTCGGGAATTCGCGGAGAATGCGGGCGCTAACATAGAGCTGGATTTTCGTACCTATCCTTATATCGGAAAAGGCGACATTGAATTGCTGGAAGCAGACGTCGGGCGGGGATACGACGGTGTAATCGTTACGCCCGGGAATCCAGCCCGTTTCGATCCGCTCATCAGACGGCTTGTGGGGCAGGGCACGACGGTGGTTTGCGTTGCGAGCGATGCACCTGGAAGCGGCCGTCTGGCCTCGGTGACTGTGGATGCTGAAGTCAGCGGCGGTATTGCGGCGGAACTGTTCTCGCGAACTCTGCAAAAACGGGGGTCGGTGGCCATCATCACTGGTGATCTGAGCACTCTTGATCACGCTGAAAAGCTGAGGGGATTTGCCGCTTCTCTTGCTACCCTGGCGCCACATCTGTCGCTGCTTCCGTCGGTCGAAACACATGATCGGCCCAAAGATGCTTCGCGTGCGGCCGTGGCGCTTCTCAGCCACAAGCCCTGTCCGGCCGGAATCTACATCAATACCGCCAACAGCCTGCCGGTGCTTAATGCCCTGGAAGAGCGAAACATGCTCAGGCATATCCAGGTGATTGCTACCGACCTTTTCCCCGAGTTGGTCGGGTTTCTTGAATCAGGCAAGATTCTCGCCACTTTGTACCAGCGGCCAGCCACGCAAGGCAAGGCCGCTCTCGAGGCGCTCATTCGCTATCTGCTGGATGGTGTTGTACCCGAGCCGGTGACCCGGTTTGCTCCCCACATTATTTTGCGGAGCAACCTGCCGCTCTTCGTGGACCGGTTGTCATCTGCACAAAAAAACGAGTGAGGGCGGCAGGTGATTTTCCGGTCCTTTTGAATGACTTGGCTATTTTGCATTCGATGACGAGCTCACCTCGAGGACGAATTCGTCTCCGGGTAAGA
This sequence comes from uncultured Acidobacteriaceae bacterium, assembly GCA_963834565.1. Classification (GTDB taxonomy): domain Bacteria; phylum Acidobacteriota; class Terriglobia; order Terriglobales; family Acidobacteriaceae; genus Telmatobacter. The sequence continues at coordinate 242,838 of CAWICF010000004.1, forward strand.
ATTTGGCGCGACCGTTCATGTTATCCGTTGAATTGCGGAAATACGACTTGAAAGATCGTACCCTGATTTTCTTTGCTTTCGACGGAAAGCTCTGCGTGATGGATCTCGGCAATCCACTTTGCAATGGCTAATCCCAGCCCGGTCCCTTCAATATGACTGCGCGAAGGATCGGCGCGATAAAAGCGGTCGAAGATGCGGGGCAGATCGGCCTTCGAGATGCCGGCTCCGCTATCCCTCACCTGAACGGTGGCAACCTTATGATTCGCACTCAAAGCGACATCGATGGATCCTCGCGCCGGTGTGTATTTGAGGGCGTTGTCCAGCAGGATCCATACAAGACGCCGAAGCGTGGCGAAATCGCCCAGAACGCTGACATTCCGCGGCGCACCGAGCGAAACCGAAAGCGAAAGACGCCGCTCTTCAGCGATCGGGCGAGCCAGTTCGCATGCCTCCCGCACCACAGCGGTCAGATCGAGCGACACCAGTGCCTTCTCGCCGCGTTCGGCATCGGCACGCGCAAGGGTCAGCATGTCTTCCAGCAGCACCGTCGCCGTGGCAGTCTCTGCAACAATGTCCTGAAAGGCTGCGCGGCTCTCTCGGTCGATCTTCGGATTGCGCAGCGCTACTTCTGCCACCGTCCTCACAAACGACAGCGGCCCTCGCAGCTCGTGCGAGGCATCTGCAGTGAATTGCTTGATCTGATTCACAGCCACTTCAAGCCTGGCCAGCATCGCGTTGCAGGTTTCAGCAAGCCGCTCGAGTTCATCGCCGGTTTTGCTCACCGGCAACCGCTCTGAGAGATTTGAAATGCTGATCAACCGTGCCGTTGCTGTGATGCAATCCACCGGCTTGAGCGCCTTGCGGCTTAGCAGGTAACCTCCCGCCGATGAAATGAGCAGCAGGATGGGCGCGGACGCGATGAGCCCCTCCCAGAAGCGATCCAAAACCAGCAGATTGCCGCCCTCGGGCGCGGCAGCCATCACGTAAGCATCCTCGCCATCGAGTGACAGCCGCCGTTCAAGAACCCAATAAGGTTGATCCGCGGCAGCGATATGCACGAGCCGTTCATTGACTTCCAACTTTATGGCCGGCCACGGAAACGCCCGCGCAGCTGAGGATGGCGACGGAAACAAGCGAGAGCCGTCTCGATGAAAGATCTCAACGAGACCTCCGCCGGTTGCGTGAGCAAAGTCTTTCAGGTCCTCGAATCGGGCAATCGCATCCTCGTTGTGGTCCTTCGCCAGCAGCGTTTCCAGGCGGTCGATGCGGTGGCTCAAGGTCAGGTACCGTTCATCGGTGAGAGTCTGCTTCAGGTTCAGCCACATGGCTGTGCCGAAGAGAACCCATCCGGTGAGAAAGATGACGCCGAACCAGATGGTAAGTCGGAGCGAAATGGAGATGCGGCCCCTCAGCACGTTTCGCTCCGCAGCGAATAACCCACACCTCGAATGGTGTGGAGTAACTCTACCTCGCCGGCGTGCGTGATTTTCGACCGGAGCGCACGAATGAAAACATAGAGGCTGTCAAAGCTCACGTCTGCATCGCTGCTCCACCCCTCGTCGATAAGTACGGAGTGAGGAACAACCGCGCGAGCGCGGCGCATCAGCACAGACAGCAACGCGCACTCCGTTCGCGTGAGCAATGCGAAGCGGGCCCCGCGCTGCATTTCATATTGATGCGGCCGGAAGATCAAATCCTGAAATTGCAGCATCTCGGGAGCGCTTTCAGGGACTCGCCGCGCCGCGGCGCGCACTTTTGCCAACAACACATCAAGCGCAAAGGGCTTGGTTAGATAGTCATCTGCGCCGGCGTCGAGGCCGCTGACGATGTCGCTCATTGAATCGCGGGCCGACACGATGATCGCCTGCGCCTGCAAACGATCCTCACGCAGCTTCCGGATCACCGTCAGGCCGTCGACACGAGGCAGCATCACATCGAGAAGCATCACATCGTAGGCGCCGGTCTTCCCCAGGCGCAGCGCCTCTTCCCCGTCATATGCCAGCGTGACGGAGTGACCTTCCCCTTGCAGCGCGCGGCCAAGGTGGACGGCGAGGCTGCGTTTGTCCTCGACAACCAGCACCTGCATAAAAGTCTCCTTTCAGCGAATCGTAGCTGGCAGTTGTGAATTCTCGGTAAAATGGCCCGCTATTCCCGTGCTTGCTCAGATTGCGCTTAGACTCGCCTGCCATACTGCCGCCTGTTCACGCTCGTGTTGCGTGTTGAAACCAAGTGGAGGATATAGGCCATATGTCTGAGATCAAAAGGAATCGGCGGATTGGCAACGTCATTTTGCTGTTGAGCTTGTTGCTCTCGACATTACCCGTCTTCGCGCAATCCGCACCAGGCCCTGTCGCCGGCGCGAAGGCCTCCATTACCGGCCACGTCACCGACGCTTCCAAAGCCGCGATTCAAAGCGCGCGCGTGGTGGCCAATCCCGGAGGTGCCGTAGCCACGACCGATAGCACAGGAGAGTTCACCGTGAGCGGTCTCGCTCCCGGCACGTACACCATCAGCATCACCGCGCTGGGCTTTCAGCCGTTTACGCAGAGCGTCACTCTTGCCGCAGGCCAGGCGCAGACTCTCAGCTTCGTTCTTCAGGTCGGCTCCGCCAACGAGCAGGTCGTGGTTTCCGCCGGAGTAGGCCCCATCCAAACCACGACGCAGGCCATCAATGAAGAAATCACCTCGGCCAACATTGTCAATGTTATGCCACTGACCGAGATTGAGGCGCTGCCCAATGCCAACATCGCCGACGCGACCGGGCGCTTGCCGGGAGTGACGCTGCAACGCAACGAAGGCCAGGGCGAGTACGTGCAGGTGCGCGGACTGGATCCGCGGCTGACAAATGTCACGGTCGATGGCGTGACCTTGCCCGCGCCGGAGGTCGCCGTCAGCCAAGTCGATCTGACGACGATTCCCGACAACATGGTGCAGTCCATCGTAATCAACAAGACCCTCTCCGCCAGTCAGGACGCTGACGGCATCGCCGGTTCCGTGAATCTGGTGACCAAAACGGCAGGCGAGAAGCCCTATTTCAGCGCCGAGTCCACGATGGGCTATACGCCGATCCAGAACACCCGCTATGTGGGCAAAGTGGACACCACCGCCGGCATGCGCTTTGGCGCGAACAAGCGCTGGGGCCTGATCGGCGGCTTCGAGTCCGATTACAACGGCGCCGGCATCGATAACATCCAGCCCAGTCCTGACATCAACCCCGACGGCTCGACAACTCCCTATTACGACAACGACACTCAGCGCATGTATCGCTTCAACGAGTATCGGTGGGGCTATACCGGCACCCTCGATTTCAAAAAGAGCGAGACCACCAACTTTGGTCTGCACTTCCTGCTTTCCGATTTCAGGGACTGGCTCGACAAGTATTACTACGAAATCGGCCCCAAGGCCAAGTACTATCAGTCGGACCAAGTGAGAACCCCGGAAATCGGCAGTCTGATTCTCGACGGCAGCCACATTTTCAAGAACTCCTGGGTTCACGGGGGTTCGGCCGTCTCCCGCTCACGCTTCCTGAACGCCGGTGGCGACCCGAGAGCGGAGTGGAGCCCGGTATCTTCCCTGAAGAGCTACGACAAGAGCAACTGCGTTTACGCCGGAACACCCACCAGCATCTACCGGCCGGAGTGGTCGGCGGGGTGCCAGTTCCCCAATTCCAATTCGGCTGACAATAATTTCAGCCCGGAGAACTATCTCCTGAGTACCTACCGCACCACCACCGGCTCGGCCGTCGAGCTGGATCTGCAGGAGTGGGCCGGCGTGGGCATGAATTACCATTTCGGCTCGCACTCGGCTACCTTCGAATTCGGAGGCGAATTCCGGAACGAGCACGCCTTCGAGTATGCGTGGACTCCGCAGTACAACTACGTCGGACCGACCACAGGCAGCACCGCCGCCAGCGTCGTCCCGTTCCAAACCGGGTTCAACGATAAAGACTATTATGACGGCACCTATTACATGGGGCCTGTCACCGACTGGAGCAGGCTGACCAATTACTTCAATGCGAATCCGGGGAACTTTTCGCTGGACGTGCCGACCACGCAAGAAGGCTCCGATTCCGCCAACTTCGATCTGATCCAACGCGTCTCCGCGGGCTACGTGATGAACACCATCAACTGGCGCAAGTTCAGCCTGCAGACGGGCCTGCGCTTGGAAGCCACCCAGGTGCATGTTCTCGGCTATTACGTGAACCCCACGGCGGGACCGAACGGCGATGGGCTCGACAACAATGGCAACTGGGTCGGAACCACCCCGGAGACCACCACTCAGTCTTATGTGGCTCCGCTGCCCAGCGTGCAGGCGCGCTGGGAGCTAACTGATCTCACCGCCATTCGCGCCGTTTACTCGCGCGGCGTCTCGCGTCCCAACCCCTACGATCTGGTGCCGTATATCCTGGACAACGGCGAAGGCACGATACCCCGCTACAACATCGGCAGCCCCACCGAGAAGCCGACCTACGCCAATAACTACGATTTGCTGCTGGAGCAGGAATTGCGCCCCTTCGGCATCATCCAGGCCGGGTACTTCTATAAGCAGCTCTACGACCCCATCGTCGAAACTTACACCTCCTGCGAGATCACGGGTTCTCTCTGCGATCTCCCAGGGAACAGTGCCACGGACGAGGCGCAGCAGGATATCAACGCCAATAACGCCAGCGTTTCCGGGCTGGAGTTTTCCTGGCGTCAGAGCATGAGTTATTTGCCGAGCCTCCTGCGCGGCATGCAAATGATGGCCAACTACTCCTATGCCGACTCGCATACTAACGGCATTCCGGGGCGCACGGACTCTCCCTCGCTCATCGGCACCGCGCGCAACTCCTTCAATATCGAGCCTGCCTACATCATGGGACGCTACGATGTTCACATGGGCATCAGCTACAACGGCGCTTATGACTATGCCTACCAGTGGTTCAACAATCAGCCCGACCCCAGCAACAATACGCTCGGTCCGTCAAACGGACCACTGGGCGACAACTTCGCCTATCCGCACCTGCAGGTTGACGCGCAGGTGGGTGCGCGGCTCTGGCGTGGACTGCAACTGCATATCGACGGCCTTAACCTGACCAACGAGGTCTTTGGCTACTACAACGGGCAACCACAATATGTGACCCAGCGCGAGTATTACAAGCCCACCTACAGCGCCAGCCTGCGCTGGGACTCGGGCCGGGAGCACTGAGGACGCAGGCGCACAGACCGGCGCAACGGATCGATGAACCGCCGGTCTGTAATCTGAAGCGAAAAGTATGGTGAGGAAATTCCGGATGCCGCGCTTAGCTCCGCTGATTGCTGCCGTTTCCCTGCCCTTCCTTGCCTTGTCTGCGTCCTCATGCGGGGCACAAACGGCCGTCAGCAAATCAGGCGTCCACAGTGAGCAGTTGCTTTTTGTCATTTATCTCAGCCGCCACGGAGTACGCTCACCTACCGGGAATCCCGCGCAGTACAATCCGTACTCCGCGGCTCCCTGGCCAGCATGGAGCGTTCCTCCCGGCTATCTCACCGCGCACGGCTATCGCCTGATGCGCTACTTTGGCGCGTGGGACCGGCAGCAGCTTGCCGGTGAGGGCTTGCTGACCGCTGCAGGCTGCGACGACGCTGCGCGCGTGACTTTCTATGCGGATTCTGACCAGCGTACGCGGGAGACCGGCAAGGCTCTCGCCGAAGGATTGTTCCCTGGATGCGCAACGCAGGTGCGAGGGCTGCCTGAAGGAACGCACGACCCACTGTTCCATCCTCTTGGAACGCAGGCGGCTTCAACCGATCCGTCCTTGTCCCTTGCTGCAATTACTGGACGCATCGGCGGTAATCCCGCCAATTTAACAGATGCCTACCGATCACAATTAAGCGAGCTCGACTCGATCCTCGGCAAGTGCGGTGATCCGCCAGGCTCCGCTTCAGCTCCGATCCGGCAATCCATTCTGGAGATTCCTGCAACGCTCGAGTTTGGGAGTCCCGGCCATCTCGCCGAGCTCCGCGGCCCGCTCAGCACTGCCTCCACGCTAACTGAGAATTTTCTCCTGGAGTACACCGAAGGGATGGACGCATCGAACGTCGGCTGGGGTTGCGTGAATGACAAAAATCTTCGCTCTCTCATCCAACTGCACACGGCTGAATCCGAGTTCACGCAGCGCCCCGCACCGGTTTCCCGAATGCAGGCCTCGAATCTTCTTCACCAGATTCGGCTGGCGCTGGAACAGGCCGCCGCGGGCAAACGAATTTCCGGAGCCGTCAGCAGGGTGAACGATCGCGCGCTCTTCCTCATCGGCCACGACACCAACATCGCGAGTGTGGCAGGACTGCTCGATCTGCACTGGATCGCCGATGGCCAGTCCGATGGAACGCCTCCCGGCGGAGCATTAGTGTTTGAGCTTTGGCGTTCGCGCATCGATCGCACGGATTCTGTCCGCGTCTATTACACCGCGCAAACGCTCGAACAGATGCGTGCGGCAACTCTGCTCACCCAGGAGAACCCGCCGGTTCGCGTGCCGATCTTCATTCCCTCTTGCAGCCGTCCGGATCTCTTTTGCTCTCTCGTCGATTTTGAGGAAAGCCTGGAGCGGCTAACGACGAAGAGGGAACCCTGATGGGAAGTGGTCTGCCCGGTATTTTGTACCAGCGAGATTGTTAGTGTAGCGCGGCAGTTTTTTGCGTCGAATCGTGGATGTTTTTGCTGCCGTCCGGAGGCGTTTGGGTACAGTTTTTGCTTACACTCACTGCACCCAAGTCAACTAACAGATTCTAAGAGGGGTATTTTGGTGCCGGGGAGGCGAACCTTAGCCGGGCTCCTAAACACGTACCCGGAGTTCACTTCGGCAAGCTTAACTCTGCGCGATAAAGATCGCTCGACCCGCGGTTCGTGTCGAACAAAGGCGAATCATCCGGCGCGAGGCCCATAAACGCGCAACGCGAAATGCCGGTTGAAAGCGCCTGCTTGCAATCCGCCACCCGCTCTGTCACCTGTGTTCGTGGGTTGAATCGATAAACCGGCTCGTCCTCTTCCAGAATTCTCTGGTAATAGAGTGTGCGGCTGTCATGCGACCAGATTGGGAAACCGATCGTTCCTTGCACCACGGTTTTCCACTTGTGAGTTTCTAAATTCAAAATGGCCACACCCGGCTCTTCATCCATGTAGGTTTCAATGTAGCGCCCGTCGCCGGACCAGTGTGGGAAAAAACGCCCGATTGATCCCGGAATCATCCTCTCGGTTCTTGTCGCTAAATCGACGAGGAACAACGCTCTTTGATCGGGATGGTCGGGGACCTCGTGCACAACGACAATGCTCTTGCCGTCGGGAGACCAATCCGGATCGTACGATCGCTGGTTGGGCATCAACATTTCTGGTGCACCCCCACTCGCCGGAAGCAAGTACACCGTAGTCGGCCCTCCACTCACGCTGGCACTCACTGCGATCCGACTGCCGTCAGGAGACCACCGGGGAAAGACCGTCGCGAACCCGGGAAGGGTGAGCGGAAGTTTGGTCGCGCCGTCGGCGCTCGCCTTCCACAGCATCCCGTTGTTCAAATTGGTGTAAAGCACCCAACGTCCATCGGGACTGTAGTCAGGCTGGCTAAAGCCCTCCGCCGAGACCGGTACAAATTCATGGGTCTTCATGTCGAGGCGCACGATTTGCGACCTGCTTCTCCCCGCATAGAACAATACGCTGTTTCCGTCGGGGCTGACGTGTGCGCCCCACGCACCACCCGGCCAGTCAGTGAGTTGGGTAGGATTGTTTTGCTCGCGGCGCAAGGCAAATCGCGGCTCTCGCAATGCCCAGAGGTTCGAACGGTGGTTGATGAACGCAGTGAAGATGAAATAGCGCCCATCGGGAGTCCACTCCCCGCAGCATTGTCCTTCACCGGGCGCCTGGTCCTTCGCAAGAACGCGATGGAGCTGAGATCCGTCTCGATTCAGTTCCCAAAGCGCGCTGCTGCCATTGTCATCGCCAATACTGAGCCTCAACCGCGCACCATCGGGTGACCAGGCGAGCCAATTGGGAGCCCCAGGAAGAGAAGCGAAGCGGCGCGCGCCTGTGCCATCGGCGCCAACCATCCAGAGTTCGTGCTCACTGGCATATAGAACGTGGTGGCCATCCGGCGTCCACACGGCTTCGCCCGACTCAATATTGGCCAGCCGGACAGGAGACCCACCCTGTACGGGCATCAGCCACAGAGAAGACGGCGATCCCCGTGATGTAAATCGCCCCAACAAATACGTCGCATGATCGGGCGATATATCCATCGCTCGAGTGTTCGCATCGAGACCTGGCACTGGTTGTGGATCGCCGCCTTCGAGCGACGTCTCCATCGAGTTCCAATGCCCCCCGGCGCGCTCAAGGTAGAAAACGCGGGCTCCGTCAGTAACCGGCTTTACCTGAAAATCGATACGGCCGTTGGTTGTCAGTTGCGTGACGCGAATCGTGTGCATCGCCGGCTCCGGCAGGAACCACCATGCGGCGGCACAAACGCATAGGGCGACCAGCACGGCAAACGCGGCGTACCGTCCCCGGCGCCTGCCTCGAGCATCTGAATCTTCAACCAACGCTGGCGTGGATTCATCCACCGCCCGTTCCCGGGCTGGCTCCGGTGCAACGGCATTGGCCGATCCATTTTCCTTCGGGTCGTAATTTTGCTTCGCAAGGGCTGCGCGCTCTGCTTCCGCAACTCTCACGTTTCCGATGAATCGATAGCCGCGGCGCGACAGCGTTTGCAGGTAAGCAGGATCCGCAGCGTCGTCGCCGAGAGCCCGACGGATCTGGCTGATAGCGAAGTTCAATGAACGTTCGTAGTCGACATGGGTATCATCGCCCCAGAGGTGATGCGCGATCTCGTCGCGTGTATACAGGCGCCCGGGTTCTTCGGTCAGTAATAGGAGAAGCTGAGTGGGCTTGGGCTGCAGGCGTACGCTCAGGCCGTTCCGCCAGAGTTCACCTGAATTCGCATCCAGGGCGAACGGACCGAAGCGTCGTTGATGAAGCGGACCTTTCATGCCGTCGTTCTTCGCTGGTCAATTTGTCTCGTCCGGGGGATTCCCCGGAAACTTGCTCTCATCAAAGGCAAGTTTTCATCTTCATTTAGGAGGACTGGGGATGACCTCGCGACTCTGCCGCCAACTCATGGCCCTTGAAACGGCCCCGAAAGACGGGGCTTGGGGAGTCAAGAAAGGTATAAATTGTTCATTCGATTGCCAGTATATGCTAACAATTTCCTAATAGCAATCTAAGAGCGAGCCGCCTACCCTTTTGCATTTCGGCCACAGCATCATGCCCATGGAGGTCGTGGCGCGAATGAAGATGCTTGTGCCGCAACTCAGTACTTCCCTATTTGGAAAACCAGCGACCGCCGGGAAGGCCCTTTCCGGGCTGGCCTTTCCTTTAATTACCTTGTCTCTAGCCTTGCTGCAGTTCGCGGCCTCAAACGCCGCCGCGCAGTCCACGCCTGTTACACCTCCAGGCGCCATCTTCAACGCCGGCTCGGTTGTCCCCTACAAATTGCTCGCTGGAAACATGGCTGGAGGATTCCTGGGCAATGGCAGCGGCAAAGATTACGACGTTGCGGTCGGTAACGGCACCGGGAGCGGGCCTCAGTTATTCGTTTTTCTGGGCAATGGAGACGGTTCCTTTCAGGCGCCAGCGTCCTACACATTTACCGGGACCGGCGCTCCCAGCGGCATCTACCTGATGTACGCCGGCCCAATATTCTCCGCCAATGAAACCGACCTGGTGTTTACGGACAACGGCAGCAAGCTCTTTGTGCTCAAGGGCAACGGCGACGGGACGTTCACGGGCAACACGCCGGTCTATCTCGGACAAACTGCCTATCCAATGAAGGTCTTTCTGAACCCCAGCAACAACACGCTGAACATTATTGCGACCGTTGGAACGTACAACTCGGCGACGCAGCAGACCACTTACGCCGTGACGGTATTCGTGAATAACGGCTCTGGGCAATTCACTCAGCAAACAGTTCCCGGCCTCGGCACTTTTCCAGTGGCGGATGTCGAGTACCTCGAAATCAACAGCACGCCATCGCTGTTGATTGTCGGATCGAACGGCACAGCCGAAGCCTCGACTTACTCTGCGGGATCCCAGGGAACACCAACCAGCGTCAATCTCAACCTTCCTACGGGCTCGGCGCTTTACCAAGTCACGCCATTCGAGGTTGCGAGCGGCTTTGGTTTTGCTGCCTTTGTGATTCAGGGATCGACGACGAATCTCGAAGCATGGCTTCCAGGCTCTACGGCCGGCACTTTTCAAAGTCCTGCAACGGTGGCAAATCTGACGGCCTACTCGCCAGTGCAGCTTGCAACCGCCGACATCAATCAGGATGGATACCCCGACCTGGTTGCGCTGGGTGGCGGCTCTTTCACCACCGCCCAATACATTCTGCCGTTCTACGGATCCAGTTCCGGCGCCTTCTCGGCTCCGGCAACGTCCCCAGCGGTCATCGGCCCCGGCGTCTACGGCGGCGAAATGGTGGTTGGCAATGTGAACGCCGACGCCTACCCTGACATCGTTCTGGCGCAGCAAAATCAGGGACTGACGGTTCTGCTCAACCAGGCGAACGGGAGTTTTCCGTCTCCAGAAACCTACACTGCCACTCCGCCATTGATTAGCGGAACGCCAACTCCAGACGTTCCCGTCGGCCTGGCGGCTGCCGACCTCACCGGCACGGGCTACGACGACGTGGTTCTGGCGAATGGTGTCAACACTTCCACCAATCCCGCCACAAATACTGACACGATCACTTCGTTCCTCAACGCAGGCACATCCACCAGCCAGCCACGCTTCACCGACAAGGGCGACTTCGACACGAATAACCAGCCTGATGCGATCGCGCTGGCAGTCGCTAATAGCAAGCAGAGCGCATTTGTCGCCAATGAGGTCTCGGGAAACATCAGCTTTCTTCAGGGCAATGGCGACGGCACCTTTCAATCTGAATCGACGATTTCCGGCGGCCCTCTTTCAGCGAGCGAATATCCGATCGCCATTGCTGCCGGAACCATCGATACCTCCGGCTTCCCGGGCATCGTCGTTGGCGACAGCGACAACAATATTGATGTGTTCACCTATTCCAAATCGTCCGGCACGTGGGTATTCAACCAGAAGTATTCCGCACAAGTAAGCGTGGGTGGCGGCGGTTCTCCTGGCGATATCAGCTCGGTCACGCTCTACGATATCAACGGCGACAATAACCTCGACATCATCGTCACCGTCGGCGCAAGTGGCGGATACAGTGCCACCATGACGCCGCAAGTGAACAATGGAGTCGTTTTCATCTTCCCTGGCAAAGGCGATGGAACATTTGCATCGGCCATCCAGGTCACTTCCACAGAGCCAAGTTGGAATCCGGGGTATGCGATTGGCGCCACCTTGACCGGATTCTCGGGCCCTCAGTTAGTCGTCATCACCAATCCCATCTGTACTCCCTGCCAGGTCGCCACCTCCCAAAACGTCCCCGAAGTGATCTCGATCTTCAGCAGTCCGACAAGTTCACCCGTAGAAACGGATTTTCCCTCGAGTGCCTCCGGCGAGCCCGGCCCTCCACTCGCCGGCATCGGATTCTTTGTCGGTACAAACACGAAAACGCCCTTGATTGCCGTTGCCGATGTGAATGCTGATGGAATTCCCGACATCGTCGAATCCAAGGATGGGCTCATCGGAGTCTTGCCGGGCACATCGTCAGGCAAGTTTGCCAGTCCGGTTGTCCAGGTTGCATCTACAGATACCGCCGGTCTTGCATTAGGACCCATCTTCAGCACACTCAGCACAGATGCGGCAGTGGCAAGCACTCACGGGTTCGTCCCGCTGCCGGCGCTGAATGTTCCCGCATCTCCCCCTCCGGCCACGTTGCCCACGCCGGCATTCAACCCCCCGTCCGGTCCCTTGCAATTCGGTCAGAGCGTAACGATCTCCGACTCGGTGACCACCGTGCCGGTGACCATCTACTACACGACGAACGGTTCTACGCCAACAACCTCTTCAACCAGTTGCACCGCACCCTGCACGGTGACTCTCACCGCAGCGATCGGAAGCAGCGAAACGCTCGAGGTCTTTGGTGAGGCAACGGGTTATCAGAACAGCTCCGACGCCTCGGCAACTTATACCGTTACCGCAGTGTCTGCCACAGTTAATCTGCAAGGTTCGAGCAATCCCGCGGTCGATAGCCCAGTGGCTCTAACGGCAACCGTGACGAATGGAGTATCCAGTTCCGAACCGTATTCCGGCACGTTTGCTTTCTCCTTCAAGGGAAGCACGATCTCAGGATGCGGAGCGATCGCTCCCAACTCGACGACCGGCGTGGGCGTTTGCAATACGAATGCGCTCACCGCGGGCAGCGACACAATCACCGCAACCTATTCTGGCGATCCCGACTACTCCGCCGCTGCGCCAGGTACCCTCACGCTGAGCGTTGCTCCTGCCCCCGTCACAGTGACCCTGCAGGGCTCAAGCAACCCTTCGGTGGATGGCTCTATAACACTCACGGCAACGGTAACAAGCAGTGTGTCAGGCCCCACCCCGTTTTCCGGAACTCTCAACTTCGCCCTCAGTGGAAGCACCATCACCGGTTGTGGAGCGGTGGCCGTGAACTCAACTACCGGAGTGGCCACTTGCACCACAAATGCGCTCACTGCCGGCAGCAAGACGATCACAGCCACTTATTCGGGCGATACCAACTACACCGCTGCCGCGGCGGCGTCTCTCGTGCTCAGCATTGCTCCGGCGTCGGCCACAGTCAGCCTGCAGAGCTCGAGCAATCCCACAGTTGATAGCCCTGTCACGCTCACCGCGACGGTCACGAGTAGCACGTCAGGTCCGACTCCCTATTCGGGCGTCTTCGCTTTCTCCATCAGCGGAAGCACCATCACCGGCTGTGGAGCCGTCGCCGCGAACTCATCGACCGGCGCGGGCGTCTGCAACACAAATGCGCTCACTGCAGGAAGCAAAACGATCACAGCCACCTATTCCGGCGATGCAAACTATATCGTTGCCATGCCAGCAACCCTCACACTGAGTGTGGCCGCCGCGCAGGCCACAGTGACCTTACAGGGACCGACCAGCGCCACCGTGGGCAGCCTGGTTACGCTCACTGCAACTGTTGCCGGCAGCGTGCCAGGCCCGACCCCGTTTTCCGGCTCGTTCAACTTCTCCTTCAGCGGAAGCGCGATCTCCGGCTGCGCGACGGTAGCGGCGAACTCAACAACCGGAATTGCCACTTGCTCCACAAGCGCACTACCCGCAGGCAGTGACACCATCACGGCAACTTACTCTGGCGATCCCAACTACACAGCCCCCACGGCGGGGTCGCTCACTGTCAGCGAGATCGCGGCCACCGCGCCCGATGCCGACTACAGCGTGTCAACTGTCAGCTTCCCGGCGACAACCGATAACACACCCGCGACACAGCAATTCACCTTGTCGAACACAGGCTCAGCAACGCTGACCGTTCCCACAATTGCAATTCAGACTTCAACCGGTGGCTCCGCTCCCGAGTTCACATTGAACAGCGTTCAATGCGGCTCCAGCACCAGCACATCCAACCTCTCGCTCGCGCCGAATACCAATTGCACCCTTACCATCGGTTTCTCACCAACCAGTGCAACCAGCTATAGCGCGGAAATCGTCTTCACTGACAACGCCTCGTTGAGCAACATTACAAGCACTTCCACCGGCTCGGGGAATTATCAGCAAATCATCACCCTCAGTGGAAGCGGCGCCTTGCCAGCTCTGCCCGCACCAACCTTCAGCCCAGTAGCGGGTAATGTCCCTGTGGGCCAGAGCATCACCATCTCGGACTCTGTGACAGGTGTGACGCCCACGATCTATTACACGACCGACGGCTCAACTCCAACCACTTCTTCAACCAGTTGTGCTTCGCCTTGCACAGTGACTCTCACCGCGGCGTCCGGCAGCAGCGAAACGCTGACGGCAATCGCTGCGGCCTCGGGATATCAGAATAGTGCTGCGGGCTCCGCAACGTATAACATCGTCACCCAGTCGTTCACCTTCACTACCACCACCTCCTGCGTCATGAGTCCGTGTACGAGCATTGGCTCGAGTTCGAGCGCTGAAAATATTCCTATTACCGTCACACTCGTTCTGACTTCGGTCAACGGATACAACACACCGGTCACGATATCCAGCGTTCTTGGCTCGGCGCCTGCGAATTCCGGGCTTCAAGTTCCCTTTGCCGGATGCGTTGACTCGAATTTGAATCTCGTTAGTCCGTGCACGGTCACTCCTACAGCTTCCGGCACCACTGTCTACTACGCTTTCTACTATGGATCGGCATCCACCATCGCCAAACCTTCCGAAAGTGGCCGCGAAATGAAAATTGCCCTTGCGGGATTTGGCGCGGGGATTCTCGTCCTTGTATTTGGGTCATTTGTCCGCAAGCGCCGCGCTCTTCTTTCCGTGATCAATTTCTGCGGTCTGGTCGCGATCGTTGCCTCCCTCGGAGTTCTGATTGGCGCTTGCCAGCTGCTGAGCGGCCCGTCGACGATCATGTCGAGCATTCCCTCAACCCCGACACCGACCCCCGTGTCGTCAACAATTGTTGCCACACCAAGTTCCGGTTCGCTTTCGCCTTCACCGATCACGATCTACCTCAATTACATCAACCCATAGTCGAAGTGCAGGAGTCTGAATTTCCTTGTATCCGTACGTCCATCTCGGCCCGATCGTGCTGTGGAGTTACGGCCTGATGATGGGTATCGGCTTTCTCCTCGGCTTCCTCTTCGGAGAAGCCGATTTCCGCCGCAGGCAAATTCCCATCCCCATGGGGCTTTTCCTGCCGGCGATGGTTCTATCCGGCCTCATCGGCGCCAAACTCGACGACGCCATCGTCCGTCAATGGCACACGCTTGGCGAGAATCCGCTTACGTTCAACTGGACGGCGCTCTGGTGGGGCGGCTACACCTGGTTCGGCGGCGTACTGGGCGGCATCGTCGCTGCGGTGACCATCGCCCGCATCTATCATGTGCCGGCTTTGAAGGTGCTCGATATTGCGCCCATCGCTTCTCTCGGCCTGGCGTGCGGACGGATGGGCTGCTTCCTGGCCGGCGACGGCGATTACGGGATTCCCACATCCCTCCCTTGGGGAATGAGCTTCCCGCATGGCATCATTCCCACAACGCTGCGGGTCCACCCTACCCCGCTTTATGAAATTACCTACGCGCTCATCATTTTTGTGGTGCTGTGGAGAAAAGGCCGCCCGGAAAGTTATGCCAAGCTCGCGCCGGGTACTTTGCTCGCCGGTTATCTCTTCTGGACGGGGACCTGCCGCTTCTTTGTCGAATTCCTTTCGCGAAATGCCCGTGTATTCGCGGAGTTGACTGAAGCACAGTGGGTCGGGATTGGATTTATTTCCTGCGCCATTCTTATTCGCGTGTACCAGGCCATCACGGGAGGCGTTCATGCAACTTGTCGAGATCCAGAGCTCACCGCCGGTAGTCCATCCTGAAACCATCCGGCACTACCGCAGACCCGCGGAACTGCCGTTCACTGCAGACGAGCGCGACAAGGTCACAATCCTTATCGGTGGCCTCACCTGGAAGCACGAAGAGCTGATTCGCGCCGTCTTTGAAAATGCCGGCTACCGCTGCAAGCGCCTGCCTGTTCCCATGCGCGCCGATTTTGAAGCAGGAAAACAGTACGGCAACAACGGCCAGTGCAACCCCACCTATTTCACTGTCGGCTGCCTCGTACGGTTCCTGCAGCATCTGGAAGAGAGCGGCCTCTCGCGCCGGCAAATCGCAAGAGACTTTGTGTTCTTTTCCGCCGGTTCCTGCGGACCGTGCCGATTCGGCATGTACGAAGCCGAGTATCGCTACGCGCTCTCGAACGCCGGCTTCCCCGATTTCCGCGTCCTGATATTCCAGCAGGGAGAAGGCATTCATGCGAACTCTGGACAATCGGGACTGTCGTTCTCCCTCGATTTTGGATTGAACGGACTGAACGCGTTGATGCTCGGCGATGTGATCAGTGATATGAGCTATCGCATCCGGCCGTTCGAAAAGAATGTGGGGCAGACTGACCGCGTGGTGGAATCCGCTATCAGCCGCATGACAAGTCTGCTGCTTTCGCGCGGCAAAGCAAAGCCAGGTCCATCCCGGCGAAATCGTCCACATTCGATTCCGCAAGATGCGCTGTTTGGTCGTTCCGCGATCGCGCGCAAAATGGCCTACCACCTCTATGGCCGCGACTTGCTTGACGCAATCGCCGAATTGCGCGAAGCAATCGATGCAGTTCCGGTTGACCGCCTGCGTGTCAAACCGGTCGTCAAAGTGACGGGCGAGTTCTGGGCGCAGCTCACTGAGGGCGACGGCAACTTTCAAATGTTCAACTTCCTCGAGCAGGAAGGCGCTCAGGTTCTTGTCGAGCCAATTTCGACCTGGGTCGCTTATCTCCTTCGACTCGAATGGGCCATGCGCCGGGAACGCAGCCGTGGTAGACGAAGCAGAAGTATGCGAGAGCGAATCCGCGCGGGTGCTGCAAAATGGCGCGAGCAGTTCTTGTTCGACGCATCGCAATGGCTGTGGGCGCGCACGTTCAACCGCGTCGCGAGGCGTGCGGGCAGTTTGACGCCCGCGCTGCTCGACCAGAGCAAACTCGCCGAGATGGCCGCGCCATTTTTCCACGAATTGGCACAGGGCGGCGAGGGTCATATGGAAGTGGCCAAGTCGATCTACTACTCCGAGAACAAGTTGTGCCACATGGTACTGGGATTGAAGCCGTTTGGCTGCATGCCTTCCACGCAGTCCGATGCCGTGCAGGCTCGCGTGGTCAGCGCATTTCCGCAGATGCTGTATTTGCCGGTCGAAACGTCGGGCGAGGGCGCAATCCATGCCTATAGCCGCGTGCAGATGGTTCTCTCTGAAGCCCGCGCAAGAGCGCGTGCGGAATTCGACAACCTTCTCAGGGAAACCGGCCGCTCAATGCAGGAGTTACGCGATTACGTTTCGCATCACCACGAACTCGAACGGCCCCTTTACCGATTTCCCCGCCGCCCCGGGATTGCCGGAGAAGCCGCCCAGTTTACATGGCACCTGCACACACGCATGAATCGTGAGGGAATTCGTGCAATCGAACAAGACACAGCAAGTGCGGCCGAGGTCAGTGCATGAGCGACTTTGTCGTGGGCATGGACATCGGTTCAACGACTGTGAAAGCAGTTGTGGAGCACCGTGCCTCACAATCGATCGTCTGGCGCGACTACCAACGCCACGACACGCGCCAGCCTGAGAAAGTTCTTGAGTTCCTGGAGCGTATCGAAGCCGAAGTGACAATCTCCCCTGCAAACACGCGCATTTTTTTCACTGGTTCCGGCGGCAGCCGCCCCGCAAAGCTGTGCGGGGGGAAATTTGTCCAGGAAGTTCATGCTGTTGCGCTCGCAGTCGAGAAGCTCCATCCCGAAGTTTACTCGGTGATTGAGTTGGGCGGTCAGGACGCCAAGATCATCCTCTTTAAAGACGACCCCGCAAGTGACAACAAGAAGAAGATCGCGTCAATGAACGACAAGTGTGCCGGCGGAACCGGCGCCGTGATCGACAAGATCAATGCGAAATTGAATCTATCTGTCGCCGAGCTTGCCCACCTTCCCCACAAAGGCGTGAAACTTCACAAGGTTGCCGGCAAGTGCGGAGTCTTTGCCGAAACAGACATCAATGGACTGCAAAAGGCCGGCACATCGCCCGGTGAGCTTATGGCATCGCTCTTCGAGGCCATCGTGCTGCAAAACCTGAGCGTACTGACTCGCGGAAATACGTTGATGCCGCACGTCCTGTTGCTTGGCGGTCCCAATACGTTTCTTCGTGGAATGAGGGAAGCCTGGCAAGCCAATATCCCGCAGATGTGGGAGGATCGCGATGTTCGCTTGCCGCAAGGCCTGGCTCCGGAAGATCTGATCAAGGTCCCTGAGAATGCGCAGTTTTACGCGGCGCTCGGCCTTGTGGAGTATGCGCAGACTGAAGAGGACGAAATCGGAAGATATACCGGCACGCAGGAACTACGGAACTACCTTGAAACCGGCCGCCACGCCGAGAAGGAACAAGCGGGCGCTCGCGGCCTCACATCTTGCCATGATGAATTGCAGGAATTCCTTTCGGCTTACGCGCACAAGCCCTCTCTTGCAATCGCTTCTTCCCGCAGCGATCGGGTGACTGCCGTCTTGGGGCTCGATGCCGGATCAACTTCAACGAAGGCCGTATTGCTTCGTCTGAATGGCAAACTGCTGGCCAGCCAGTACCAGCTCTCGGGTGGAAATCCCATCGCAGACAGTATCTCGGTCATCGGCGAGCTGCGCGCACAGGTGGAGGGAGACGGCACTCAACTTGACATCGCCGCGGTTGCCACGACGGGCTACGCCAAGGACCTGCTCAAGGATGTGCTGCGTGCTGACGCCGCAGTCGTGGAGACCGTGGCACACATGTTGTCGGCTCAACAGCTTTATCGCGATCCGCACGTGATCGTCGATGTGGGCGGCCAGGACATCAAGCTCATCTTTCTGAAAAACGGCCGCGTGCGCGACTTCAAGCTCAATACTCAGTGCTCGGCGGGAAACGGGTATTTTCTGCAATCGACCGCCGAGAGCTTCGGCATCGCTCCCGACAAATATGCCGATGCTGCCTTTTCGGCTGCGCGCATGCCCGAATTCGGTTACGGCTGCGCCGTTTTCCTTCAGTCTGACATCGTGAATTTCCAGCGCCTCGGCTGGTGCGCCGAGGAGATCCTTGCCGGGCTCGCCGCCGTGCTGCCCAAAAACATCTTTCTGTATGTGGCGAGTCTGCCGAATCTCGCTGCCTACGGTACACGCTTTGTGCTTCAGGGAGGAACGCAGCGCAATCTGGCTGTCGTGAAGGCGGAAGTCGACTTTCTGCGCAGCAGTTTCAAGAACTCAGGCGTCGAACCAGAGATCGTCGTCCATGAGCATTGCGGAGAATCCGGCGCCATAGGCGCGGCCCTTGAGGCCCTGCGACTTCATCAGCGCGGGCATCGCAGCTCGTTCATCGGGCTCGATGCCGTTCGCAACATCCGTTATGAAAACACACGCAACGAGAATACGCGCTGCAACTACTGCAAGAACAATTGCCTCCGCACATTTCTCGATGTGCGCACGAAAAGTGCAACCGCAAATTCTTCTCCGATCGTCCCCTTCGCTGAGCATCGCATGCAATCCGGGCCGCTGGTCACGATTCGTCCGGCAGTCCTAAAGCACGAAGTGGTCGAAATGCCCCACCCCGATCAGCCTGCAGCACACCACTCCAAAGTGCCTCTGGCTCAGGGCGCACGCCGCCTGATTCTTGCTACCTGCGCGAAAGGCACAGTGGAAGATGTCGAGTCGATGCGCCCCATCAAGCAGGGCGTCGATAAAGTCAAGCGTGACAATCCGAACTTGGTTGAGATCGCTGCGCATCGAGCCTTCCACGAATTCGAGGTGCCGCTCGTTGCCGATCGTCCCGGCTCGACTGGCCGCTTCTGGTCTGGATCCAGGAATCGCAGGCTCGCTGCGTCGCTCGAATCGCGGAGGGCTTTCCGTGTGGGCATTCCCCGCGTGCTGAACGCTTACACCTATGCGCCCATGTTTCGCGGCTATTTGCAGAGCCTGGGTGTCCAGCCTGCGAACGTTGTTTTCTCAGGGGAAACCTCGCACGAACTTTATTCGGCCGGCGTGAGTCGCGGAGCGGTCGATCCTTGCTTTCCATCGAAGATCGCCATCCCTCACGTTCACGATCTTCTTCAAAACCATCACTCGCGTCGGCCGCTCAACGCCATTTTCTTCCCGAGTTACGAAACGCTCAGCACTCACCTGGTGAATCTTACCGGGTCTTGCGCCTGCCCGACCGTGACGGCAACACCCGGTGGCGCGAAGGCCGCATTCACCAAAGAGCGCGACCTGTTCACGGAAAACGGTGTCGCTTTTCTCGATCCGATTCTCAACCTGATGGACCAGGAGTTATGTGCCGATCAGCTCCTCCGTGCCTGGGGTCCGCTTCTAAACCTCTCGCGCGAAGAAAATGACCGCGCCGTTGCGGTTGGATTTCAAGTGTTGCACGAATTTGAAGCAGGGATTCGCCGCCAGGCTCGCGAAACGCTCGACCAGCTTGAAGAGGAGGGCCGCATTGGAATCGTCATGCTGGGACGTCCCTATCATCACGATCCGGGGCTCAACCACGGCATCCTCGAAGAGTTTCAATTGCTGGGCTATCCGATCTTCTCGCAGAGCACTTTGCCACTCGACGACGACTTGCTCGATCGGCTCTTCGCTGAAGAGGTACGTGCCGGATTGTTCACGCACCCGCTCGATATCTCCGACGTATGGAAGAATCGCTACTCCGCATCGACGAATCACAAGATCTGGGCGGCCAAATTTGTTGCTCGCCATCCCAACCTTGCCGCTATCGAATTCTCCAGCTTCAAGTGTGGGCACGATGCGCCAATCTACAACGTGATTGAGGGAATTCTGGAGGCCTCGGGCACACCCTTTTTCGCTTTTAAAGATCTGGACGAAAACAAGCCGAGCGGCTCGCTTCGTATTCGCGTGGAAACCGTGGACTATTTTCTCCGCCAATACCGGGATCAGTTTCTTCTGCCCGCGGCGGCTTCTCACGATGCTGACATCGTTGCCAGCGAGCGTTGATCTTTCTTTGAGCCTGTGGCTCGCAATAACCCCGAACTCCGGTCAAATCAGCATAATATCCTGCATGGGCGCGCCGAGCGTTCACGGCGAGCTGAAGATACTTGGATTCGAGATCTCTGAACGGACTGTGCTGAACTGGATGCGCAAGGCGCCTGGGAGTCCTGAGCCCGCGAAAAGATGGGCCACGATCTTGACTAACCACCGAGAAGCCGTCGCCGCCATGGGCAGATGTCAAGTTTCGTCATCGCCTGGAGCAACTGCAGGAATTGCGGAACAAACTAGCTTAAGGTGGATCTTTGGACACGACCGCGCACTAGGGATTCCGATTGCGCCGCAACAGCCGGAGTTTCGCGGCCTGGTTCACCAGTTCCGCCAGAGAACCAGCTCCCATCTTCTGCATCATGCTTCCGCGATGCGCTTTTACGGTGACCTCGCTTATGCCCAGCTCATTGGCGACTTCCTTATTCGACTTTCCCATGACAACCAAGTCCAGGACCTCTCGTTCGCGAGAGGTCAAACGAGCATACCGTGCTTTCAGCGCGCGCAGTTCAGCATCGCGAGCGATCAGAGCCGCGCTCCGCGCAATGGCTTTGTTGACAGCCGACAGAAGTGTGCTGCCACTGAAGGGCTTCGTCAAAAACTCAACTGCCCCGGCTTTCATTGCCTGCACTGTCTTAGGAATGTCGCCGTGACCGGTAAGAAAAATAATAGGAATTTCGGGCCGTTCTACCGCGAGTCGCTTTTGCAGTTCGAGCCCATTCAACCCCGGCATCGAAATATCCAGCACCAGGCAGCTTGGGACGAACTCCCGTGGTCGATTGAGGAATTCTTCTGCCGACGTGAACGCTTCTACTTGCCATCCTTCGTCTCGAATCAGAAATTCCAGCGATTCCCGGACCGAGATATCGTCATCCACAACAAATACTGTCGGTGAGGTGTTTGGCACGAGTAGAGTTCTCTCATCTTCGCAGAACAAGCTTGTCGGGTTCATTGTAGCCACCTGCCACGAGCGTCAGATAGTTTATTTGTCGCCAATAGCCTCGTTCAATGCCTGCAACAGAGCTGTATCGCTAAAGGGTTTGAACAAACAATCGACTGCTCCGTCATCGAGCAATCGCGATCGAACGACTTCGTCCTTACGAGCGGTAATGAAGACAACCGGAATGTTCAGGTTGCGGCGGCGAAGTTCGCGGAAGAGTTCGGGCCCTGACATCACCGGCATCGAGACGTCGAGGATCAGGCAGCTCGAATGCAACGAACCGTCGGACGCCAGAAATTCCCCCGCCGACGAGAATGTCCGCGCGTCAAATCCCAACTCTTTCAACAGTTCCGGCAGCGACTCGCGAACTGACTGGTCATCGTCGACTACTGAAATCAGCAATTGCGCTTTCATCAAGAAACTCTCAGGCCAAGGCCGAAGCAAAACTCACGGACAACGCTGAAAAGCATATCGGAGGAATTAGCGTTGTGTGAGGAAGTCGATGCGCTCGGATCTTGCGCAATACTCTTTTGTCCGACCCGCAATTCCACAACGCGGCTGATAAGTCTCTTCCAGGCGATCAGTTGACGCAACAATATCACGGCAGATGCGCCGTGAGATTTCCACTAATACTTTAGTATTGGTACCTTTTAGCGCCTCTGCTCCCCCAAGGCCTCCCCCTGAGCTAAGCGACGCGCTGCATGGAATTGCGAGGCGAATGTGGCACCATGTCCCTCGTCAGCTGGGGCCCTAAGCTGGCCTGGATGGCTTTTTTGATGTTGAACGGCAAGCTGAGCCCGGTCCTGCAAGTCTGATCCAGCCGTACCGATACCAAAGTACAATAGTGCTCTGGGCTGCTCCACACTATCTTGTTTGAAGCAGCGCAAGCAACACTTCTCGGGAATGCCCGCGCCGTAAAAGAGCGCGATGCGAACGTTTTCTCTTCCCCTTAGCCTGTATTCTCCAGCGAACAAAAGCGCGCGATTTTGGGGTCAAACCCAAGGGAACGATTGCAAGAGAGTCCGACAAGTCATGAGGAGAGCACCTGACCAATCTCGCTCGCAAGGGCGACGCTGCGCGTCTGTCTGCGACCTTGTTCGCTTATTCGCTTCGACGGCGCGCCTGCCCTTCATCCTGTCACTTGCCTTGGCCCCAACGTGGGCGTGGTCGCAATCGCAGCTTGCTACCGTCTCGGGCACCATTACCGATAAGAGTGGCGCTGTTATTCTTCGAGCTCGAGTTGTAATCGTCAACCAGGGCACCGTGTTGGAGCGGAGCACCGCGACTGACACGGCAGGCATGTATCACTTGTCCGGCCTGCCACCGGGAACCTACACCATTCGCGCCGAAGATAAGGGATTCCAGACACAGGTTCGCGAAGGTGTTGTGCTCGTTTCGGGTTCCGAGTCGGTCATCGACTTCTCACTGACCGTGGGCGACCTGCGGCAGCAGGTAATAGTCAACGCGAACTCTAGCGGCATCGACAGTACGACCTCAACTGTCAGCGGACTCGTGACAGAGCAAAGCCTGACGAAACTGCCTCTCAACAATCAGGATCTGTTTAGTGCGGTAGCGCTGGAACCTGGAGTCGCTCCTGATCCCGGCAGTGCACCCTCGTTGCTTTCGAGTGGTAAGACAGCGCAAGTGGCAATTAATGGTATCCGTCCCAGTATGACGAACGTCCTGATCGATGGTATGGATGCGACCGATCCGGTCTGGGGCAATTCGCCTGCGGGCGCTTCAGGATTTTTTCTCGGTCTCGATGAGTTGACGTAGGTTCGCGTTCTGACTCAAACCTTCGACGCGGAGTACGGCGGGCATGGCGGCGCAGTCATCGACATGACAACCAAGTCCGGCGGTAACCAATTTCACGGGTCGTTGTGGGAATTGCATCGGGATGCGTCGCTCGACGCTAAGAACTATTTTGACCTGGGCGCCAACCCGATCCCGCCGTTCGTCCGCAATCAGTTCGGCGCCTCGACCGGAGGGCCGCTGAAGCGGGATCGCACATTCTTTTTTGCCAACTATGAGGGTTTTCGCGAAGTCCAGGCATCTACGGCAATCGCCACGGCGCCCGATGCGCTTGCTCATGAAGGTTTCCTGCCCTCTGCGAATAACTCGGCGGCATGCACCAGCGCGAGTTCAAGCGGATGTGCCGCCATTCCGATCAACCCTCAATCGCAACAGTTTCTCAATCTGATGCCTCCTTCGAACGGACCAGACAATGGAGATGGAACCGGCGAACTTATCACAGCTGATAAAGGCAATACCCGTGAAGATCACGGTATGGTTCGCGTCGACCACAATTTTTCCAATACGCATTCGGTCTTCGCGCGCTACACCGTCGATGACAGTTCTTCTGTGGTGCCATACGTCGGAACACCGCCGGGCACCTATCAGCCGGGATTCCCATCCCTTCACCTGGCGCGGAATCAGTATGTGACTGTTCAGGACCGTGCGACACTCATACCGAATTTGATCAATGAATTGCGCTTCGGTGTCAACCGGACAACAGCATCTTCTTCGAGCGATAATACGCATCCGGGCCTGTCGATTTCTTTGGTTCCTGGTCGGGCGTTCGGAATGATTGATGTCACGGGTTTGAGCCTGATCGGCAACTACGTGGCATTTCCTTGGGGCGATTTTTCGACTGTTTATCAGGTTCAAGACCAACTGACGCGTACCGTTGGCCGCCACACCTTGAAATTCGGTGTCGAATTCCGAAGGCTCGATCTTAACGGGACGCTGGATTTCGGTGTGAACGGTTTGTATAGCTTCCAGGATCTGACTCCCTACGGGCTACCGGCATCCAGCAACAATCCCGCTCTCGAGTTCTTCCTTGAAGGTGTGCCCCTGTCCTACGTGGGGGTCAATCCCGCCAACGCCGATTCCGAGCGCGGATACCGCGAAACTTTCGCGTCTGGGTTTGCTCAGGACTTCGTGCGCCTAAACAGCCGCCTCACCGCAAATATCGGGTTGCGCTACGATTTCTACTCCAATCCGACCGAGGCTCACGGCCGTTTATCCGCTTTTCGAAACCCTGCGACAGATTCCGCGCCAACCGTTGGGCCACTATTTGCAGGGACTCCCCGGGATCTTCTCTCACCCCAGGCGGGCTTTGCGTGGGACGCATTCGGTAATGGCAAAACGATGGTAAGGAGCGGATTCGGCATCTATCGCGACCAACTCCCGGAAATTGTGTTCGGTATCGAACGTTTCCTGCCGCCCTTCTTCGGTCTGGAGGAATTCGTTTTCCCGCAGTTTCTAAGCCCGCAGAATGCGGCCTTGAGCCAGCCGCTCGACGCTTTCGCGACAACTTACTACCCGAAGTTTCCCTATGTGATGCAATATAACCTCAACGTGGAGCGCGAACTCGCGCAGGGTATGATTCTCACCGCGGGATACTTTGGCACGCGCGGCAATCATCTCACCCGCGAAGGCGAGGGGAACCCATTTGAACCGGCGCTGGGCCATCGTTTCAATCCGAACCTGGCATCTCCCCTGATATTGGCTTTGACTGACGCGCAATCTTTCTATAACTCCGGTCAGGTGTCCATTTCGAGGCATTACTCCCACAACCTTTCCTGGCAGGTCTCCTACACGTTAGCCCATTCCATCGATGATGCTTCCGTGGATTTGCAAGTGGAATCCGTGAACGATCCGCCTGGATCTCAAAGCATTTTCGATCGCAAGGGAAGTCGAGGCCGGTCAAGTTTCGACATCCGGCATAACTTCGCGGCAAATGCCGCTTACCAGATGCCTGGGCGCGGAGGCCTACTGGGCGGCTGGCAGATCGCGGCAGTTGCCAGCGTTCATAGCGGCGTCCCATTTACCCCTGTGCTCGCCTTTGACAATGCCGATATTCAATCGCTGCTTATTCCGGAGCGTCCGGATCTGGTCGGCAACCCGTACGCGGGAAGCTGTCCTAATGGGGCCAGATTGGGCGTTCCGTCGTGCTGGTTTAATCCAAGCGCTTTTGCGGTTCCACCGGCCGGTGAGTTTGGCAATGCCGGACGAAACATCCTGAAGGGGCCTGGGTTCGCGGAGTTTGACCCCGCTCTGCACAAAGAATTTGCAATCGTTCACGAATGGAGGATCACCGTTGGAGTGGAAGCTTATAACCTTTTCAACCATCCGAATTTTGGCGTTCCGAGTAATACTCAAAGTCCGTTTTTCCTGGGGGGAGCTGGGGATGCCGTCCTCAAGAATGCGGCGGGTGATTTTGCCGATAACGCAGGTCAAATTCTGACCACCGCGAGCACCTCGCGCCAGTTTCAATTGACCGGCCGGTTTACCTTTTGAAGCTGTGCCGGACTCCCAAATGGATTGACCTTCGTCGCCGACCTTCAAACGTCGGCGCACGATAGAATTTTTCATCGCTTTGCAGCAGTAAGTTTGAGGCGACCGGGCTTGTTGATTCCCCTGAATTCCGCTGAGAGCCAAATCTTTGACACGTTGGACCCGCGTTCATTCGTCGAGCGCATCCAACGGTTGCCTAGTCCGCACTGCTGGGCGACTCCCCGGGATTCTTCAGCCATCGGCTCGCAGGCCTTGTCCTCGTTGCCGCCGAGTCGAGGGATTTTGTATGGACACTAGCGACAGGAAACTGGTCGAATCACTGTTCGCCGGTAACGGCGAGATGGCCACGCGTATGCGCACGCTAGATTGGTCGACGACGGCACTGGGTCCGGTTGAACAATGGCCGCAAGCCCTGCGAACCTGCGTGCGCCTTATGCTGGGCTCCAACTATCCGATGACCATCATGTGGGGGCCAGACCTCGCGTACTTATACAACGACGCCAATGTGCCGGTGGTGGGAACCAAACATCCATGGGCGCTGGGCGGCAGGTGCCGCGAGGTCTATCCCGAAGCATGGAGTTTTGTTGGACCGCTGTTCGACAGAGTGATGACGAAGGGTGAGGCCTCCGGCACGCTTGCAGATCAGCTATTTGTGATGCACCGGAACAACTACCTCGAAGAGTGCTACTTCGCTTTCTCGTTTAGCCCGGTTCCGGATGACAGCGGCCGCGCTGGCGGCGTGCTTACCATCGTGCTGGAGACGACGGAACGAGTGCTCGAAGATCGACGCAGGCATATGCTAAGCGACTTAGCTTTGCGCATGGCCGAAGCGCGAAACGAAGAGGAAGTTTGGCGCGTCAGCACGGAGACTCTTGGCGAAAACTGCCTGAGCCTCCCGTTCTCATTTCTATATGAATATCGGCCTTCCGAACATCAAGCGCATTTAGCAGGAGCCAGCGTCGAAACCGATGAAGCGCTGCGTCCGCCGGTCATAGACTGCCACAGCGAAAACCTTTGGCGATTCAACCCCGCACTAACGAGGGATGGGGTCGTCGTCGAACTCGGGAACCGCGCTTCGGGCGTGCAGGTGCCCAATTGGGCATTTCCTCCCAAAGATGCGTACGTGGTGCCGATTCGGCTGGGAGAACACAGCGAAGCGTTGGGTTTCCTTGTCGCGGGAATCCACCCTGGCCGGGCATTTGATGATGCGTACCGCGAATTCGTCCATCGGATCGCCGAACAGATCACCATCGGGCTGGCCAGCGCCCGCGCTTATGAGCAGGAGCGCCAGCGGGCGGAGGCTCTGGCCGAGCTCGACCGCGCCAAGACGACGTTTTTCTCGAACGTCAGCCACGAATTCCGAACGCCGCTGACACTGATGCTCGGCCCGCTCGATGAAGTGTTGCCGGAAGCGAGCGAGCGGCTGAGGCCGGAACATCACGAGCTGTTGGTTGCGGCGCGGCGCAACGGCATCAGATTGCTCAAGCTCGTCAACACACTTCTGGACTTTTCGCGTATTGAGGCTGGACGCGCACAGGCGTCGTATCAGCCGACCGATCTGGCCGGCTTCACGACAGAAATCGCAAGCGCGTTCGACTCGGCGATGAAGATCGCCGGGCTCCTTTTTTTAGTCGAGTGCCTGCCAATCGCCGACCCGGTGTATGTGGATCGCGACATGTGGGAGAAGATCGTTTTGAATCTGCTCTCCAACGCTTACAAATTCACGTTCGCGGGCGAGGTCGCCCTCACATTGAAGCCTCGAGACGGCGCGGTTGAATTGCAGGTCCGCGACACAGGCGTGGGAATACCCGAGGAACATCTCGAGCACGTGTTCGAGCGCTTTCACCGCATCGAGAGCACCCAGGCCAGGACCTACGAAGGCACAGGAATCGGACTGGCGCTGGTTGAGGAACTCGTGAAAATGCACGGTGGCACTGTGCGCGTGAAGAGCGCCGTTGGCGTTGGCAGTACGTTCACCGTAACGATTCCGAGCGGCAAAGAGCATCTGCCGGCGGAGCGCATTCAGGCCGCACAATCGCTCGCTTCCACCACAATTCGAGCCGAGGCTTATGTCGAAGAGGCACGGCGCTGGTCCGGAGACGAATCGGGCGTGGCCGTTGATGGAGCGATGCCTGGCAAACAACCATCGCTTGTTTCCCCGCTGGAGCCCAAAACGGCAGAAAAGCGCGAACTCATCGTCCTGGCCGATGACAATGCGGACATGCGCCAGTACCTCACACGTTTGCTCAGCGAGCGATATGAGGTGCACGCGGTTGTGGATGGTCGCCAGGCATTGGAAGCAACCGAGCGATTGCGCCCCGCTCTTGTGCTGGCGGACGTCATGATGCCGCATCTCGATGGGTTTGGCTTGTTGCGGGCGATTCGCGACGATTCGGCCCTCGTCGGCACGCCAGTCGTCCTGCTGTCGGCGCGGGCGGGCGAAGAGTCGCGCGTGGAAGGGCTTGAGGCCGACGCCGACGACTATCTCATCAAGCCGTTTGCGGCGCGGGAATTGCTGGCGCGCGTGGCTGCGCATGTCAAAATGGCCAACCTTCGCCGCGAAAATGCGGAACGCGAAGAACGGATGCGCAACGAGGCGGAACTCGAACGCGAGAAACTGCGCGCCAGCGAAGAGCAGTTGGCGCAGATAAGCCGTCTCTATGATGAGCTGCAACGGGCCGACGCCGAGTTACAACTACAAGTTGAGCTGCTGCAGCAACTCCCTGTTTCCGCCTGGACGCTCAATCCTGATGGGACGCCGGATTTCGTGAATCAGGTTTGGCTTGAATTCTCAGGTCAATCCGCTGACTTCATCCGATCGCATCCCGAGGCTTGGATGACCGCGGTCCACCCTGAGGATCGGGAGATGGCAGCCAGAACCTTTTGGGAAGGCGTGCATTCGGGACAAGGGTTTGCGTTTGAAACCAGGTCGCTCCGCGCTCGGGACAGGACCTATCGCTGGCACCTCCAGCAAGCTGTGGTGTTGCGCGACGCGCAAGGGAAAGTCCTCAAATTCCTCGGTACGACGACTGACATCGACGACCAGAAGCGCGCTGAGGAGAAGTTGCGCGAAAGCGAGTATGAGGCTCGCTTGATTGTGAACAGCATCCCCGGCATCATTGGGGTGGCGTCGCCCTCTGGCAACATCGACATGGTCAGCCGCCAAGCATTGGAGTTCTTCGGTCGGACTATCGAGGAACTCAGGGAGTGGGGAACGAACGACACGATCCCCCCTGAGGATCTGCCTGGCGTTATCGATGCCTATTCCCGAGCAATTTCCGCTGGCCGTCCATATGAGTTCCAAATGCGATTGAGGCGAGCGGACGGTGTCTATCGCTGGTTCCAGGAAAGAGGTTTTCCGCTTCGCGATAAAAACGGGAATATTGCTCGCTGGTACCTACTGATCACCGACATCGATGATCAGAAACGCGCCGAGGAAGCGCTGCGCGAAAGTGAGCACGAATCTCGCTTGATCGTGGACAGCATTCCCGGCCTGATCGCAGTTTTAAGCACGAGCGGCGAGATTGAGCGGGTCAGCCAACCGCTTTTGGACTACCTCGGAAGGTCACAGGAAGAATTGCGCCAATGGGCCGTAGACGACACCATTCACCCGGACGATCGCCCTGCCTACCTTCAAGCTTTTGAGCGATCTTTCGCCGCAGGAGAGCCAGTTGAATATGAAGCGGCACGAATTCGTCGTTTCGACGGCGTCTACCGATGGTTAACCATGCGCGGGCTTCCTCTTCGTGACCGGGAGGGGCACATCGTCCGATGGTACTTCCTGTTAACAGAAATTGACGATAGAAAGCGTGCCGAAGAAGCGTTACGCCAGGCGCAGGGCGATCTCGCTCGCATCAACCGGGTCACAACCATGGGAGAGCTAGCCGCATCCCTGTCCCATGAAATCAAACAGCCAATCAGTGGTGTCATCACCAATGCGAGCACATGCCTGCGAAAGCTGGGGCGCAATGAGCCCAACCTCGATGAGTTGCGCTCGGGTGTCACCAGAATTGCAAGAGATGCTCAACGGGCTGCCGAAATTATCGACAGAATCCGCTCACAATTCGAGAAAGGCCCCGCGAATCCACAGACCCTCGATGTCAACGACATGATTCCGGAAACCGTTGCCCTGCTGCGCGACGAAGCAATGCGGCACAGCGTCTTGATCCGGACCGAACTGGCAGTTGATCTGCCTCAGATCGTCGGAGATCGTCTGCAATTGCAACAGGTCATGATGAATCTGATCCTCAACAGTATCGAGGCAATGAAGGACGTCGAGGGGATTCGAGAGATCATCATCCAATCGCAACGAACCGAAAACGAGCAGATTCTTCTTTCGTTCACTGACACGGGGATAGGACTTCCGCTACAACTGGCAGACCAGATATTCGAACCATTCTTCACAACCAAACCCCATGGCACTGGCATGGGGCTTCGCATCAGCCGGTCAATTATTGAGTCGCACGGCGGGCGCTTATGGGCAGTCAGCCCCTCGGGTCGCGGCGCGACTTTTCAGTTCACTCTGCCCGCAACTGTTGCAGTTCGTAATTAGTTGTCTAACAGTCCGGGAACTGTGAGCCAATCGGTCATTTAGCTGCTGCCGGCAGGCCAATGCACTCATCGAGCAATTCACATTGATCTACGGTTTCGACAACTTGACGTAAAACCGGCTATCCGGAAGTAAATCGGCGGGAGGGGCGAAAATTCGTCAAACTTCCGCATGGGCAATCATGCGCCTGCGCCAGGGTTGACAGGCGTCTGACTCTATCTTTTCGAAGTCGACACAAGAATTCCCAGGCGCTCGCGCCGAACAATTCTGAGTTTTTTGATTGGACTCACGCAATTGTCAAACGCCGCTGCCGGCCGGGCAAGCCTGCGGATCTTCACGAGTTTTTATTCCGTTCGGCCATCGATCAGACACCAGGTAGCCGGGCCCTGAAGGGTATTTGGCGTGCCGGCTCCCTGCAAGGCTCGGAGATCACCGGAATTCTGGTCGAATTCGTAGCCGGTAACATCCGAGCTGTAGGAGTTGGCCGTATAAAAATAGTGGTCGGAAGGATCCTCGACAATGCACTGCGGGCCGGACAGCGGGCCGAAGGGCTCGCCGGCGATGAAACTAAGCTGATACGAAGGTGCCGTAGTCAGGAAGTAGCCTGCGATTCCACTTTCGGCATTTGGTCCCGTGACTTCGCCCTGGTTGGCAACATAAACGAATTTGCCCTTGGACTCCATCATGAGTTGGACGGGATTCGAGAGCGCTGAATCGTCGGGAATAACGCCGCTGGGCTCAGCTTGCAGCGTGCCGCCGCTCGCCACGGTAAACGGCAGAATCTGGCTGAGAGACGGGGTGGAAGCGCCATTGAATGCGACGGTGACGGGCTCGTTGTCGAGCACGTAAATTACGCTGCCTGCGCTGACGATGGCATTGCCCTGGTGGATGCCCAATTGCTGCGCGTTGCTTTGGCTCAAGGTCAGCTGTCCGTTTGTCGTCGCGTAGCTATACGGCCAGATGGCCGTTCCGCCGGTGTAAGGGAACGAAGTGGGCGTCGGCGCGCCCGTCAAAGTAAGAATAAAGCCGCCGGAAAGAACGAAGTCTACCGGATTGGCTGGAACCGGGAAGTAGTTCAGATTTCCCCCACTGCCTGAAGAAACCTGGGCGTTCGCCACCAGCGACAGGTTTCCCGTTGTCGAATCGATATGAAAGACGGTAATGTCGCCGCAGGTTTGCACTCCCGATCCCAGTGCCAGAGTGCAGGCGTTGGTGCCGGGATTGTAGGTGGTGTCGTAGTTGTCGGGGGCATCGTGGTCAAGCACCAGAAGGTAGTTGCCAGTGGTGTCGGCGATGATGCGGAAGGGATTGGTGCCCTGAGAAAAATAAGCCTTTTGCACAGTAACAGTCCCGTTTCCACTCACTGCAAATTCGGTGATGTTGGCGTTCTGGCATGGGTCGGCGGTGGTGCAATCCGCGTTGCCTTCGGCGTTTGCGCCGCGGTTGAGGACATAAATGAATCGGCTGCTGGAGGTGAGAACGGCGCGAACCGGGTTGGCCCCGCCGGAGGAGGCCGGCAGGCCGCTGATCGGAGTCAACGCGCCTGTGTTTTGATCGATCTGGTAGCCAGTGATGAAGCCGTTACCGGAAGATTGGGACGTAGCAGTGCCCGTGACATATAAATAGCCGGTAGTATTGCTTTCAACGCAAGACGCAACGCCAAAGATCACACCAACCGAAAAACCGCCGATCAGAAATACCTTGCCGAATTTCACGAACATCATGCCATTCCTCCTCCGGTGACCCATCTGCCCATAAAGAGCCGGTAGCCGGCGGAATCTGCCCTGCATCCCAATCAGATTTCCGGGAATCGGCGGAATTCCTGGATGGCGAAGAGATTGATTGCTCAGTCAGCGACATAAAACCAATAAAATTTGTAGAGCCGAGGGTAGATTCGGCAGGCAAGCGTCTCTTTAGAAGTGAATAGACCGCCGTGAATCCCTTCACGGGAGAGGCGGCTCTTTCATACGGATGGCGACGGCGAAGAGCAAATCGGGAATCTCTCCACGCGCGCTCGATGCAGAGCGAGTACTCGAGGAGTACTACGACAAGCTTCAGCACTGGGGAGTTGTCTTGAGCCGTGGCGACCGCACGATGGCTCAGGAGATTGTTCACGATCTCTGCCTTCACTTCATCGTCGCCCGGCCCGATCTCAGCCAGGTCGCAAATCTCGACGGCTATCTCTACACATGTCTCCGCCACCTTTATCTTTCAGCCATCGCCCGATCTTCACGTGAAGCGCTGCAGACCGTGAGTATCGCCGATTTTGACTCCGTTCAGTTCGCCCTGGATGCGCGCACTTCCGACGGTCTTCTTGATCGGCAGAACGAGCTCCGTCGCATCTGCAATTACGCGGTGTGGCGCAAAGACTCTTCAAAAAGCGCCAGCTATTTCCTTCTTCTTTTCTTTCATGGCTACACTCGGCGCGCGGTGGCTGAGATCGCGCAACTCCCGCTCGCTGCCATTTACAACAAATTGAAAGTAGCGCGCCAGGAATTGGCGGCTTATCTGAAGGCATCCACTAAGTTGCGGATTGCGATCCGCGACCTGCCACCCAGCCCTGAACTTCGTGTGAGCCTCATTGCGTCGACCGAGCTGTTTCAGGAGCTGCGAGGAACTATCTTCGCGGCCAGGTCATCCGAGTGTCTCAACAAAGAGGGCCTGTTGGAACGCTATTGCACGACAACTCCGAATCCAATCCCCTGTAGCTTGCTTTCGCACATTGTCAGCTGCGAACGATGCCTCGCTCTCCTCGACCGGCATTTCCAGCGACCGGCTTCCGAAGACGGCCAACCTCCGGAAAGCTCCTGGAAGGCCGAAGCTGGCGACGGATCTCGGGCGGCAGCGCAGGGCGCCGGCAGCTATCAAGCCATGATGTCGGCCGTACGACGGCATAGGGACAGAATCTACGAGCACAGGCCTCAGACGCTGTCGATTGCGATGAACGGGAAAATCGTGGCGTTCCACGATGTGCAGAGCGAACGGAGCACGCTTGCCTCGCGCGCCGAGCATCCTGAGATGGTTCAGTTCGTCGAGGTCTTCACCGATCAACAAATCCGTCTCGCGTTGTTACCAATCGAGGAGCTTCCGCCGGGAGGGATGCAAGTCCGCACGCAGACAGTCGCGTTAAGCGATGGACGCCAGCTTGAGTTGACGGTGAGCCTTGACGGCCAGGGTTTGCATAGCGAGGTGACCTATCTGGATCCGTCGCTCGCGGCGGAGATTCTGGAGGAAGCCGGGCAAGACGCGCCATTCGCAATCCAATCTGCCCCGCCTTTGGCCTCGCTCCCGGCCCTGCATGGCCAGAAGGGATTCGGATCCATAGGAGGCCGGATCGCGCGGGCCTTTCATACCGTGAGGCCG
Organism: uncultured Acidobacteriaceae bacterium; assembly: GCA_963834565.1. Taxonomy (GTDB): domain Bacteria; phylum Acidobacteriota; class Terriglobia; order Terriglobales; family Acidobacteriaceae; genus Telmatobacter. The sequence continues at coordinate 276,669 of CAWICF010000004.1, forward strand.
CGGTTCGCGCTCGCCTGGGCAACGCTGCTTGTCGCCGTCCTGGGAGGCGCCGGCTATCTCGTTTACTGCTTCTGGCACGCACCACTCGATGCGCGCACAATATTGAACAACTCCGTAAGCATTGAAGCGGCCAATGAAAAAGGGCACGCCGAGCACAGGCTTTTGAAGCTCGACGTGCTCGATGCCGGCGGGCAGACTGTGTGGCAGGGAACAGTGGACGATTGGGATGAGCAAGCCAAAGGCAGAACCATGCGACGCCTCTACAATGCGCAGCACCACTTGCTTGCTGCTAGGTGGCACGGGCAAAACGGCGAAGACAAATCATTTGAAGAGCCCGTTGGCGACGCGGTGAGTCAAACCGATCGCGAAATTGAGGAGAGCGAATTCTGGAAGCTGGACGTTTCGGCACGCGCCTTCAAGGCGATCGCTTCACAGCACATCGAGATGCGTACGGTGGGAAGCGATTATGAGCTCGCAGGCTCCGGCCTTGCGAGCGCGCCTTTCCATCTCGTTTCTGCCACTCTGGTACTTAGTCGCGGGCTGCACATTGTGGGCGAAACACTGCACATCAGAGGCGGTTACGAGTTCACCGAGGCCCGTTTTGTCGAAACGAGCGACGATCATCTGCCTGCGGATTCGGTCCCCAGCTCGGCGTTTGATCCTTCCGATCTGGAATCCCGCATGAAGAGCAATACCTTCGGCCCATTGGCCGGGGATCGAAGTGGCAATCATTTCGCTGACACAGATCCGAGACTCGTGCAAACACAAATCGACGTTCTTTACCGGCTCAGCGAAGTGGGCGCGGATGTCGGCATTCCCATCGAGGTTACAAGAACTGCAGCGGGTCATATCCGTGTTGCCGGTACGGTCAGCAGCGAAGATCTCAAACGGCAGATCGTCGCGGTCCTGGACAATGTGCCAGATCGACAGTTACTCGAAGTCCACCTCGCAACTGAAGGAAGTCTCCGTGTTCCCAGCTCAGAATTTCGCCTGGCTTCGCCGGCAACAAGTGTGTACGACGTAACACGCGCAGAGCCGCCCGCGGATTCCCTCCTTCGCAGCTATTTCGCAGCGAAAGGACTGGCGGGAAAACAGATCGATGAGGCAGTCGCGCAGTTTTCGCCCAATGTTCTTGATCTTGCCCAGCGTGCGTTGCAGAACGCTTACGCGCTGGACCGCCTGGGCGCTTCCTTCAGCGCGAGAGAATTGATGATCATAGGCCCGCTTGCACAGCGACAATGGTCGAGCATGGTAACGCGGCACTCGTCGGCGCTTGAATCGGAGCTTGATCGGTTACGGCAGCAACTTGTTCCGCTTGATCTCGCGGGTCGCCCTGCGCCTTCGAGCAGCCGATCCTCTGGTATTGACAGCCCAGCAGATTTTGCCGGCAGCGCCAGGAGGCTCCTGCTCGAGACACAGAAATTGAATCGCGCTGTGGGCCAAGCCTTCTCTTCAGGTGTGGCTGGAGAGAAGCCGGCAAACGCCGATGCTGCAATTGACACCGCATTGGAGTCAATCCCGCTCAGCGATGCAGCGCAGATTGCCGCGTTCGCCTCGCAACTGTCGAACGCGAAAGACTCGGCCACCCGCTCGGCCGGCGGTTACCCTGAAGAGCGCGAGCAAGTCAAATAAAGCAGATGCTTCGCAAGAGTTCAAGACTCCGATTGCCGTGGGTCGTGTGCCTGTTCCTCTGGCCCGTGATGCAGTCCTTCTCTCAGGTGAGCACCGCAATCGTTACTGGCATCGTCGAAGACTCGACCGGCGCGCGTATTCCCGGCGCGGCCCTCAGACTCGTCAATAGTCAAACCGGGACGGTGAATGACGCAACCACCAACCAGGATGGGATCTTTTTGTTGCCCGGCGTGATTCCGGGGGCTTATACGCTCGAGATCGCGAGGGATGGTTTTGCGACTGCGCAGATTGCGGGACTCATCCTGAACGTGGGCGACACCAGGAGCCTTCTCATTCGCATGGAGATTGGTCCGGTAAAACAGACGGTAGAAATCGATGCCTCCGATCTTAGTTCCGTCTCCGCCGGCGCTTCAGTGAGCACTGTCATCAACCGTAAGTTTGTCGCCAACATTCCGTTGAATGGCCGAAGCTTTCAGGACCTGATCTCGATGACGCCGGGAGTGAATACACAGAGCCCGCAGGCAATGGGAGAAGGCTTCGGCGCGCACGGAGACTTCAGCGTCAACGGTCAGCAGCCCGACGACAACTCTTACACGGTGGATGGAGTTTCGGCTGATATCGGGGCGGGGCTGCTGATTGGCCATCAGAAGCTGGCGAGCAGCGGTAGCGCCGCCGGAACTACGGCGCTGGGAACCACACAGAGCCTGGTCTCGATCGACGATCTCCAGGAGTTTCGGGTCCTCACTTCTACTTATTCCGCCGAGTACGGCCGCACCACTGGCGGGCAATTCACGCTTCTTACGCGTTCCGGCACTGATTCGCTTCACGGGAGTGGCTACGACTACGTCCGCAACTACAGTGCCGATGCCGCCGATTGGTTCACGACATTCAATGCGGCACCCCCTCCTGTTGCCTATGAGCAAAATGACTTCGGTGGCAGTCTCGGCGGCCCGTTCAAGCTTCACCACCTCTACGACGGCCAAGGCAGAACGTTCTTTTTCGGCTGCTACGAGGGACTCCACGTGACCGAGCCAACTGCTCCACTCGTCGAGTACGAGCCTTCTGCTACGACCATCCAGGCGACGCCGCAACCGCTCCAGGCTTTGCTGGAGAGCTTCCTGTTAGCGAGCGGATTCGAAAGCGGGTCCGGACTGGGAAATACCGGCCTCACTCCCATCGTTTCCTCATCCATCTCTGAGCCGGGCTCGATCAACGCCGGAAGCGTCCGCTTCGACCATACATTTTCTCCAAAGCTGTCGGCATTCTTCCGCTACGGTGATACACGCAGCATGAGTGAAAGCTACGATTTCTCCTCAGTACCATTCAATCAGCTCGGCACACACACTTTGACTTTGGGCGCCACATTCCAGCTCTCGTCAACGAAGACGAATGAACTCAGGCTTGGTTACGGAGCGAGCACATCGCTTCTAAGCACCATATTGAGTGGCAGCGGCGGTATTGACTCTCGGATTACCGTACCTTATGACCTGAACACATTACTTGGCATCCCGGAGACGTTTGCCTCATCCTCGGCAGACGTCTTCATCCACTCGGCGGGCGCAGGCGATGCGGAGGTGAAGACGGATGCAGCGCTCGCCTCTGTTCACCAATGGAACTTGCGCGACACGCTCGCTGTTCAGGTCGGTCATCACCTTCTGCAATTTGGAATCGACGAGCGCCATCTTGTCTCCTCCATTCATCCGCCACCACTAACCGTTGAGGCAGATTTCTTTAATCTGCAGTCGATCCTTAGTAACAGCGCTTCCGATATTGCCATTACGATGAACCAGCCGGCAACCCCTGCATTTAACGAGTTCTCCGCATTTCTTCAGGACGAATGGCAATTGTCGAAATCGCTGACGCTTTCGCAGGGGTTGCGCTGGGACGTCGATCCGGCGCCGCATGCTGAGCGCGGCGGTGACGCCTACACGGCGCTCGGAAATATCGCCTCTCCGGCAAGCCTCACGCTGGCTCCGCGTGGCACACCACTTTGGCGAACGGGCTGGCTCAACTTTGCGCCCCGTTTGGGTGCTGCGTGGGTTCCGGACCGTCATGCAGGCCGTGAACTGGTTGTGCGCGCAGGGGGCGGCGTCTTCTTCGATACAGACAATCGCGCTGCCGCGCCTGCCTTTAGCGCGCTTGGCTTCTCCGCAACCATGCACCCCGAAAACGTGCCCGTTCCCGTGACAGCGGCGCAGCTCGATTTCTCGACGGCTGTCTCGCCTCCATACACCAACGCTCCGGTCTTCGCGTTTCCCCGGCATCTTCAGTTGCCCTATGCGCTCGAATGGAATGTAGCCGTCGAAAAATCACTCGGCAGGAACCAGGCTTTCACGGCTTCTTATGTAGCAACAAATGGCCGCCGGCTTCTCCAGGAACAGCGCACGAATGTAAATGCGCAGAATCCGGAATTCGGCGAAATTATCTGGTTTCCGTCCGCCCTCACGTCCAGCTACGAGGGATTGCAATTGAAATTCCAGCGCTCCATATCGCCCGGCATACAAGCCCTCGCTTCGTACGTCTGGTCGCATACGCTGGATTTCGACTCAACCGATCCAGCCTGGTTGCTCACGCGCGGCAACTCCGGCCTGGATCTCAGGCATAACCTTGAAGCAGGACTTTCCTGGGACGAATCGGCCATCTCCGGTAGCGGGCTTCGCCGATCTCTCCTTGAAGACTGGGGCGCCGATGGGCGAATCACCGCGCGGACAGGCTTCCCGGTAACTTCGTTGGGAAACCTGTTTTCCGATCCTGCTACAGGGAATCGTTATTTCAGCGGCGTCGATTGGATTCCGAATCGTCCGCTCTATCTCTATGGATCGCTATATCCAGGCGGCCGCATCCTGAATGGCGGACCTTACGCTACGAATCCAGCGTTCGTTCTCCCTGCTGTCGGCTCGGCTGGTAATGCTCCGCGCAATATGGTGAGAGGATTTAGCGACAATCAGGTCAATATCGCCGTTCGGCGCGACCTTCACCTGTACGACCGCTTCAGCGTGCAGGTCCGGGCAGAGGCATATAACCTCTTCAACCATCCCGATTTCGGATATATTGATCCATCGCTCACCGACGCGCTCTTCGGAAACGCCACGCTGATGCTGAACCAAAGCTTCGGACCCTCAGGCTCTCTTTACGAGCCAGGCGGGCCACGCTCGCTTCAAATCTCGTTCAGACTGCACTTCTAAACACATTCGCAAACAAAAATGGTCGAGCGCAGTGCTGCCGACGGCACGGTAAGAAAGTCGTGTGTTTCAGCTCGCGCTCATGCGATGTGCATTTTTGTTTCTGTTCAGGGTATGTGCTGGAGAATTCCCAGCCCAACATCTCTCGGCATCTTGCTTACCTCAAGAGGTCAGGGATGGTGCTTGACCGCCGCGATGGCTATCGCGTTTTTTATCGTCTCGTTAGCGCCAAGACGTCGGACAGGAAGCGGCTCTTCAATTTTCTCAGGGCAATCTTTGAGGGCGAAGACCAGTTGCAGCAGGATACGAAGCGTTTGAGGGAAGCCATCGCGAGCGGATCCTGCACCCTGAGTGAGTGGAAGCCGTTTTCGGGCATCGAGAAGAATCGTGCTCACCGGCCCGCAGTGTGAGGCAATTTCAAGGTCATTCCCTGAATTGACGCGTGTGATCCGTGGGCAATGAGCGGTGACTCGTGAAGGCTTTATGGAGCGTCTTCGACCGGGTGAATGCTGAACTCCCGTGCCTCGGATGCGAAGTAGCGCTTCCTCATCCAGAAAGCAACATTGACGAGCCCGATGAGCGCCGGCACTTCGATGAGCGGCCCGACGACACCAACGAAAGCCTCGCCCGAGTTCAGACCAAAGACAGCAACTGCCACTGCAATCGCCAACTCGAAGTTGTTTCCCGCGGCAGTAAACGAAAGGGTGGCTGACTGTGCGTAGTTTGCGCCCAGCCGCTTGCCCATCCAGAAGCTGACCAGGAACATGATGAGAAAGTAGATGACCAGCGGAATCGCAATGCGAACCACGTCGAGCGGCAACCGTACGATCAAGTCACCCTTGAGCGAGAACATCACCAGGATTGTGAAGAGCAGAGCGACCAACGTGAGCGGGCTGATCCTGGGGATGAATCGAGTGCGGTACCACTCCTCGCCTCTGATCCGAATGAGAACGAATCGGGTAATCATGCCGGAGAGGGACGGAATGCCGAGATAGATGCCAACGCTCTTCGCGATCTGGGCAATGCCGACATCAACAACGCTGCCTTGAAGGCCAAACCACTTGGGAAGCACCGTAATGAAAGCCCACGCGTACAGGCTGTAGAACAGTACCTGGAATACGCTATTAATTGCAACGAGCCCGGCAGCGTAATCCGTATCGCCGCTCGCCAGTTCATTCCAGACCAACACCATCGCAATGCAGCGTGCGATGCCGATCAAGATGAGTCCGCGCATATACGCAGGCTCGTCGCGCAGGAATACGATGGCAAGCACGAACATCAGCGCCGGTCCGATGAGCCAGTTCTGAATCAGTGAGAGTCCGAGGACGCGCTTTTTCCGGAAAACCTCGCCGAGTTTTTCATATCGCACTTTGGCGAGCGGCGGAAACATCATGATGATGAGGCCGATGGCGATGGGTATATTCGTCGTACCACTCTGAAAGCGGTTCACGAAACCAGCGGACGCCGGGATAAAGTGGCCGATCGCAACGCCAGCGGCCATCGCAAGAAATATCCAGAGAGTCAAGAATCGGTCGAGAAACGAGAGCTTCTTGCGCTGGAGCGGAGCGCAGGTTTGACCCTGGGTATAGGGTTTACTGGACATCGTCATCTGGCCTCAAGCGGGGTTGAGAAATCGATCGAAGATGGTAAAGGAGCCCCCTGAAGTGCGGAGAACTTCGCCGGGCTGCAACACGCCTTGGACAGACGCATCCGGTCGGCCTGCATTGCTCGCTCCGTTTTCAACCAGGCTAGTGTCTGCCGCAGTACCTGCGCTGCTCCATCGTTCGGGGGCACGACGATCCGATAGTGCATCCATTTGCCGTTGCGCCTGGCCTCGACGATCCCGGCGCGCCGAAGATAAGCCAAATGCCGCGAGATTTTAGGCTGGCCCTGCCCGAGAATCTCGACGAAGTAGCAGACGCAGATCTCCTGATCTTCCATGAGATTAAGCAAGCGGAGACGCGTATTGTCTCCCAATGCCTGAAAGAACCGCTCCATGTTGAAGGAAGACGATTTCCCTGCCATACATTACTTATACGCCTTGACGAATATATTGGCAAGGCATATAGTCGTTTTTGCGAATATGTTTTTGAGGGGCGCATCATGACAGAACAGATTCTGGAGTCAGTGAAGTCGAAGTACGGAGCGGTGGCGGAGAGTTCGCTGTCTACCGACAATGCTGGGGTGAAGGCGGTGGCGGAGGCCTTCGGATACACTCCCGAAGAACTTACCTCGATTCCGGCTGAGGCCAACATGGGACTGTCCTGCGGCAATCCCACTGCGACCGCGCATATCAGGCCCGGTGAGGTTGTGGTCGATCTGGGGTCGGGCGGTGGCCTCGATGTCTTTCTCGCGTCGAAAATGGTTGGGCCGGAAGGCCGCGCCATCGGCATCGATATGACCCCGGCCATGATTGAACGGGCGCGTGCGAACGCCCAGGCAGGGGGCTACACAAACGTCGAGTTCTACCAATCAACCATCGACCGGATTCCGCTCCCTGATGCTTCAGTCGATTGCGTCATCTCGAACTGCGTGCTCAACCTGGCGCCCGACAAACCGGCGGTCTTCCGTGAAATCGCCCGCGTTCTTAAACCGGGTGGCCGCGTGGCAGTGAGTGACATCGCATTGAAGCATGAGCTTCCTGAGGAAGTAGCAAAGAGCGTGGCCGCCTACGTTGGCTGCATAGCCGGAGCGATTCAAATTGACGAATACCGGGCCGGATTGCTTGCAGCAGGTTTTGAGCATGTTGAAATCGTTGACAGCGGCGCGGACCTGAATGCTTATGCCAAGGTGGAAAATCAATCCGGTTGTTGCTCTCCGAAGATGGATGCATCGAATCCATTCCAGGTCGTTGAGGAACCTTGTTGCTCCCCCGCGCCTGATAATTCAGCCTCGCTGCATGACGAATTGAGAGCACTCCTCTCGCAGTATGACGTCAATGAGGCTGCGGCAAGCGTCAAAGTTTACGCCGTCAAGCCACGTATCGAGGGCTCAAAGTCCTGCTGTGATCCTACATGCTGTTCGTGAAGGAATCCGCAGCCAAGCTTAACTCACTGCTCAACCCTTTTCGGAAGGACGATCCCAATGGCCCGTTACAACGTGCTCTTTCTTTGCACAGGAAACTCGGCCCGCTCCATCATGGCCGAAGCGATCATGAGCTGCAGAGGCAAGCCGAACTTCGCCGCCTACAGCGCCGGCAGCCATCCATCGGGAACCGTGCGCCCTGAGGCATTGAAGCAAATCGATGCCGCCCACATGAGCCTGCCGAATTTACGCAGCAAGTCCTGGAATGAATTCGCTGGGCCTGATGCGCCCCCGCTTCACTTTGTCTTCACGGTTTGCGACAACGCGGCGAAGGAGGTCTGCCCCTTTTGGCCGGGCCAGCCCATGACCGCCCATTGGGGCATTCCGGATCCGGCCGCCGTGACCGGAACACCGGAGGAGATCGACCGCGCTTTCGCCAAGGCATTCGCCACTCTCGATCGCCGCATAAGTCTATTCCTCTGCCTGCCCTTGGCGACCCTGGACACCTTCGCGCTGCAAAAGGAAATCGACAAGATCGGAAGGCAATAGGTCCCGGATGAAACTGCTCATCATTGGTGGCAGCGATGCTGGCATCAGTGCGGCTTTGCGCGCACGCGAGCTTGATCGGAGCGTCGAAGTCTCCGTCCTTGTGGCGGATGACTTTCCCAACTACAGCATCTGCGGCCTTCCCTTCTTCCTGAGCGGCGAGACTCCAGACTGGCACAACCTGGCGCATCGGACCGAATTCGAGGGCATCGACGTCCGCCGCGGGCACACCGCGACTCGAATCGATCCTGCTACGAAGACCGTTGATGTCCGAACGATTGCAGCCGGCGACTTGCGCTTTTCCTACGACAAGCTGGTGATCGGCACCGGCGCGGGACCTGTGGAGCCGCCAATCGAAGGATGGCGGTCTCCGGGCATATTTCCGCTTCACACCGTGCACGACAGTTTTGCCGTACACGATTATCTCGAAACAGCCAAGCCAAAACGTGCCGTGATTATTGGCGCCGGCTATATCGGTCTTGAGATGGCCGATGCTCTCACCCATCGGGGAATTGAGGTCACAGTCGCCTGCCGTCCTGCTACTGTGTTGTCTACCGTCGATGCAGAATTCGGGAGCGCTGTCGCCGACGAACTTCAACGTCATGGCGTGAAGGTTCACACGAGTGTCGAAGCTCACCGGATTACGCGGGATAGAGACCACTTTCGTGTTTCGGGGAGCAACGAATTCGATCAGGATTGCGAGATGGTTCTTGTCGCCGTCGGCGTAAAACCCAATACGGCGCTCGGGACCCAAGCCGGCCTGGAGACCGGAGTGAAAGGCGCTCTCAAGGTGAATCGCAGAATGGAGACCAGGTTTTCGGATATCTATGTTGCTGGCGATTGCGGGGAGACTTTTCACCGAATACTCAATCGAAACACTTATCTGCCGCTCGGCACGACGGCCCATAAACAGGGACGAGTTGCCGCTGAGAATGTGTTGGGAGGCAATCGCGAGTTCGCGGGCTCCCTCGGAACCCAGGTGGTTAAGATCTTTAATCTCGTCATTGCGCGAACTGGCCTGCGGCACGACGAGGCAACAAGAGAAGCCTTCGATCCTTTTACGACCGAAAGCACAATCAACGATCACAAGGCTTACTATCCAGGCGCTACTCAACTGTGCGTTCGTGTGACCGGTGACGTCGATACGGGCCGCTTGCTTGGGGCACAGCTCATGGGGGCCTGGGGCGCGGAAGTGTCGAAGCGTCTCGACCTATTTGCAACCGCACTCTTTCATGGAATGAAGGTCGATGAGATTTCCGATCTCGATCTCAGCTATACTCCGCCCCTGAGCAGTCCGTGGGACCCTGTCCAGATGGCTAGTCAGGCGTGGTGCGCCAAAGTCAATTCGTTAACGGAGAAGCAGAGTGTATAAGGTCATATTTGCTTGCGTTCATAATGCTGGCCGGTCGCAGATGGCGGCAGCTTTCTTCAACCATCTTGCCGATCGTGGAAACGCTGAGGCCGTCTCAGCCGGAACAGAACCCGGTTTGCGTGTTCATCCCGAAGTTCTTGCGGCGATGCAGGAGATTGGAATCGACCTTAGCAACGCCAAGCCGCAGAGGTTGACAGAGGAGCTCGCGAAGGATGCCCAACTCCTCGTCACCATGGGATGCGGCGACAAGTGCCCCTTTGTGCCGGGCCTGCGCCGAGACGACTGGCCCCTTCGCGATCCGAAGGGCCAGCCAATGGATGAGGTACGCCTGATTAGAGATGAGATCAGGGGGAGAGTGGAATCGCTGCTCGACCACGCAAATCTCAGCGCATCCCAAATTAATGGCAATTCAGAAGTTGACTAAGCACAGTAACTCGATTACCGGGCGACAGTTTGCTAATCTGCGAAAAAGGAGCAAGCTTTGTTCCCCTCAAACCTAGTCGCGTCCAGCCTGCCAGTCCCCAAGAAGTGAATTTGCTCTCCGCATGACCAGCCGCCGCATTCATAGAACCACGGCCACGCCACTCGACTAGCGATTCACATTTCTCTTCCTCACCACCGAGAGGACGTTTGCAGAAAGGTTGTCGGTGAGGCTGTTAGCAAGCAGCTTCTTCGAGGACATGTGGTGCCTCGATACCAGACGTTAAGCCAGTTCCTGCAGGATTCACCAGGTAATTGTGCATTTATTCGTCATCCATTAAAGACTCATTCACATCCCAAGCTGAGGGTAAGTGAGGCGCGGATACGTGGTTATCTGTAACCGACGCTCCCCAAACTCAAATTCGAGAGGTCTGCCTCCATGCTCAGAAAAGTAGCAGCATTAGGTGTCGTCGCCGGTGCGCTGGCAACAGCCGCGTTCGCCCAGGAAAACCACACACCCAGCGGGATTCCCCATCTCGATCATGTGTTTCTGATCATGATGGAGAACCATGGCTATCAACAAGTCATCGGCAATCCCAACGAAGCCTACTTGAACAGCCTGATAACAAATGGACAGGTGAATCTTGCGACCAATTACTTTGCCGTCGGACATCCGAGCCTGACCAACTACCTGGAAATCGTCGGCGGGTCGAACTTCGGCGTTCGCAGCGACAATTCTCCTGACTGGGGCAGCACATCGTGCACGCCGAACATCGCCAGTGGAATTGTGAATGCCGACGACGACCTCGGCACCGCGCCGGTTCCCGTGGATACAGGAAACATCTGCCCGATCGCCGGCACTGGCACCGACGCGGCAACGCCGGCCGTAGATACGTGGAACGAGATTTCAGGTCCCTTTGTCGCTCTTGCCGATCTCGATGGAGTCAAGTCCGTCCCGGCCGCGCCCACCGTGGGCAAGACCATAGCCGACCAACTGGATTCAGAAGGGATGGGATGGAAATCGTACCAAGAGAGCCTGCCGCTGGGCTCGATCGATGGCGTGAACTACAGCAATGGGACGGTGACGAACCTGACCGATTTCTCGAATCTGGCGCCACTTACCTCGTCCAGTGTGGTGCAACTGTACGCCGTGAAGCACAACCCGTTTGCTTATTTCGCCAGCATCCAGGAAGGCTATGATCGCGACAGCAGCCTGGCCAACATAGTCGGCTTCGATGGGCCGCGGGGTCTGTATTCCGATTTAAAGAGCGGAAACGTGCCGGACTTTGCTTTCATCGTGCCCAACCAGTGCGACGACCAGCACGGCCGCGGCAACAGCGACGCGTTTTGCGCGTTCGACTTCGGCCAGAACAACAGCGGATACACGTACGGCACGCAGGTTGGATTGAACCCCGGCCTCATTCAACAAGGTGATACGACCATCGAGCGGCTAGTGCAAGCGATCCACGCATCCTCGGCGTGGCAGTCGGGGCGAAACGCAATCGTCATCGTATGGGACGAGAACGACTATAGTGGCAGCACCACTCTCCTCACTGGGCTGTATCCGACACAGAACCAGAACCGCGTGGTTCTCACGGTCCAAACGAACTACGGGAAGCAAGGTGTTCAAAGCTCCAACTACTACACCAGCTACTCGTTGCTAAAGTCGATGGAGGCCGGTTTCGCCCTGCCTTGCCTTAACCACGCATGCGACTCCAACGTCAAGGTCATGTCCGACCTGTTCGGGGGTGCGTCGGGCGGCGGTAATCACGGCAACTTCTAGCTGCATCAACGGAGGGGTCTCCGCAGTTCCCCTGAGGAGCCCCTCTCCATCCGATCGTTCTTCAGTTGCAACAATCACCGCACCCCGCGTCGTCTGCTCCGGTTGGATGCTCGTCTTCCGGAGCTACCTTCTTGTTAACAGATCCCGTGAAACAGTACGGAGAAGTGTTTCTCGCTTCGCGCTAAATCGCAGCTGCACCTTTTGAGGATGGACTGGTTCCCTTAGATGCCAACTTTGCCCCAGGAAGCACGACGGACAAACACCGGCATGGAGTCGCGAATCGCCGACAAGGGAAAAGATTTGATCCACAGATTCGCCGAAAATGGGCAAATTGGCACATTCCCCCCTGCCAACCTGTATCTTCATATACACGACTGATAATAAATGAGTTACTAAAGAGTGCCGGGAGGGGGGGTCGAACCCCCATGACCGCAAGGGTCGGCGGATTTTGAGTCCGCTGCGTCTGACAGTAACTACTGCTATTTCAGCATGATAGCTACGAGAGGCTGGAAACTGTGAAAGAAAATGTGTAAATTTCGGTTTTTTTAGAAGAATCAGCCTCGGATCCCTGACTGACCACCTTGGGAATCTTTTTGCATTAGTTTTTGGGGAAAGGCAGAGGGCTGGAGCGATCTGGTGGCTTGAGTGGGACTTGAACCCACACGGGATTGCTCCCAATGGTTTTTGAGACCACCGCGTATGCCGATTCCGCCATCAAGCCAACATCTTTATTAGACCACAAAAAAAGCTTGACCGAAGACCCGTCATTTCCATTGCCACTTCTGGAATCAGCGCATTCTTTTGGTCAAACCTAATTTGGCAGACAACCACTCCTCAGCCCATGCTCAAGCTTTGCGCGACTTGTACGCTTTCCGCTTGCGGTTCGATTTTCTGTGCCAGTGGCTCTTACTGGATCGCGCAGGGAGCCCGTTCCGTGTCCACGTGGATCAGCACGCGCTCTGCGGTCTGGCCTTGGCTGCTGTGGCTCGTCACCGCAAATTCACTCCTGCCGGAGCGCGAGCATCGGGTCGATTTTTGCTGCACGTCGAGCCGGAAGCCAACAGCCGAGGGCGGCAGTTAAAGTAACCAAGCTGATTTCAATCCAGAGACTACCAGAGCTTCCAGACTGGAGGCCTGGGAGCATCGCACGCAGAATCCGCATTGAAGCCAGCGTGATTACCAGGCCAGAAGTCAGTCCAATGGACGCAGTGACAAAGCCCTGACGAAAGATAAGTACCTCGACATTACGACGCGTGGCTCCCAGCGCAATGCGAATCCCGATTTCCTGCGTTCGACGCGAGGTAACATACATCGCCACCCCATAGACGCCTGCGGCAGCCATTGCAAGGGCAAGGCAGCCGGTAAGGGCGAGGAGGAACATTATGAACCGGCGGTCCGCAAGGGAGTCGTCGATGAGGGACTGCATTGTCGCACTTAGGAAGATCGGCTGATTAGGATCGATACTGGCAATGACTTGTCGGACTGCTTTTTGGATATCGGCTTCAGGCCGGTCGCTTTTCACCACCAAAAATGCGGCCTTGGGCAAAGCACCGGCGGCAAGATAGACCGTTGCCTGCTCCTGCGGCCCATCCAAGGACGCATGTCGGCTGCTCGATACCACACCGACAATCCGTTTCCAATTATTCGGATTTTCAGGGGAACAGAAGACGCATACGGGCTTGCCGATTGCGCTCTCGCCAGGCCAGAGACGCTTTGCAACGAGGTCACTCACTATCGCGGCGTCACTGGAGTCGCTCATGTCTTCTTCATTCAACAATCGCCCTTGCAGTAAGCGAATCCCCATGGTCTGCAAATAGCCAGCGCTCACGTCATCGATCTCCGCAGCTATCTGGCCGCCTTGCGACGCTCCGCCTGCGCTCTTGCCAACCAATCCGCCAGTATTCTCCCCGCTAAACGGCAGAGCATCGTCCGTTCCCGCGCTCTCGATGCCGGGAATCGCACGGACCGAATCTAAGGCGCTGCGATAAAACATTCCCCACTTTTCAGGAGTCTGGTACCGTATAGGGTCCCGAACAATTATGAAGGCAGTAACACGCTTCGCGTCGAAGCCGGGATCGGTCCGCAGCAGGGCGGCGAAGCTCGCCAAAAGTTGCCCTCCGACCACAACCAGAGCCAACGCCAGTGCGACCTCTATGGCAACAAGAACGCCGCGAACTCGACTGCTTGTGAAAATTCCACTGTGCGCGCGAAGGTCCTGGTTCGCATTGGCTCGCGTCCAACCCGCTCGGATGGCGGGAATCATCCCAAACAGAAGACCGTTGGCTAGTGCAATAACCAGGGAGAAGAGAAGAATTCTCCAGTCCGCGTGTGCCGCGTCAAGGCGAGGAACACTGACCGGCGCGATGTCCCTCAAAGCTCTCCAAGCGACAACCGTCAGAAGATAGCCTCCCAATCCGCCGAGGGCCGCCAGAACACAACTCTCCGTCAGCAGTTGGCGAACGATACGTGACCGGCTCGCCCCCAGCGCCATGCGAACCGTCATCTCCCGCTGGCGTGCCAGCCCGCGCGCCAGTAAAAGGTTCGCAACATTCGCACAACCGATGAGAAGAAACATGAGGGCTGCCGCCATCAGGACCCACAGAGCAGCCTTTGCATTTCCTAGCATCCGGTCGCGTAGTAATCCCATGTGCAGGATGTGGTCTCGATTCGTCGCGGGAAATTCACGGCTGAGATCGGAGCTGATAGTCGCAAGGTCCTGCTGGGCGTCGTTTAGCGAGACGCCCGCTCGCAATCTGGCTACCACGCCGACAGCAGCGGTCGGAGCCTGAGGCTTGCCGCTACGAAACGGTGCCCAGAAGTCAACGTAAGGAGAAGGGGTATGAACAGCCGACCTACGCAACGGAAAGTCAAATCCGCGAGGCATGACGCCAATGATGAGGCAGTTTTGACCGTCAATCGAGACGCTGTGTCCAACAACCGACGGATCAGCATTGAACCGTCGAACCCAAAGCCCATAGCTGAGAATCATCTCATTTGCATGGCCGGGCCGATCTTCGTCAGGCAGAATGTTGCGCCCGAGCATAGGCGCAACACCGAGAGTGGCAAAGAGATTCGCGGTTACCCGCAGGCCGTACAGGGCCTCGGGAGGTGTGGGACCGTTGCCCGCAAGGTTGAACATTTCGTTGCGATAAACAGCAACCGAAGCAAGCGTGCGCGTGCGTCGGGCGATCTCCTGGGCGTCGCTCCAGAGGGCCCAATCTGAATGCGAGGGCTCGAACTTGGGGAACTCTGTTCTGATCTGGACAAGTTCATTAGGATGCGCGTACGGCAAAGGCGCGAGGAGCACGGCTCTGACTGCCGTGAAGACCACCGCAGTTGCTCCCACGCTTAATGCGATAGACACCAGGGCAATTCCCGTGACAGCGGGTGTTCGCCATAACATCCGAAAGGCATGCTTAAGATCGCGCATAGATGAAATACCCCCTACCAGTTATGTGGAGATTTTATCTCTTGGGCAAAATCAGGGTTCTTGGGCCGAGTGTCCCGGTCCTGGCTGGGGACAAGTTCACACGCTCGTCTCAATGCTTGATGCAAACTGTCAATGCACTTGACAAGCAGGGGAACTGAACGTTGGCCTGTTCACTCATTGTTCTGCTTGTCCAACTGGAGACCATTCCTCAGCCCACGCTCAAGCCTTGCGCTATTTGTACGCTTTCCGATTGCGGCTCAATATTCTGTGTTGCCGCTGACTCCTGCAAGGTCGCGGTCGGGTGCGAGAGGTCGCGGCTCAACTCTTATCCCAGCGCCTTGGCGTCGTTCGTGTACATCTGCACGTCAAACCGAGCGAGCTACACCGACACATAGGCCATGCGGCTGTTGATGAGTTCGCCGGGAGCCTGCTCCGTGTCCACGTGGATCAGCACGCCCAGGCGCAGTTTTTTGAAAAGTCGCCTATTTCACTCGGCTGATAGAGCCATCGTCGGATCGACTGCTGTGGCTCGTCTGGCCGGAATATAAGCCGCAAGCAGAGCGACAACGAGCAGTATCCCGGCCGTCAATGAGAGCGTGACGCCGTCGGCCCATGACACTCCGAATAGCAAATTGGAGACTGCGCGACAGAACAGCAAGGCTCCCAGCGTCCCGACAAGTAGTCCAACTCCGGTAATCCTAGTTGCTTGAGCGAGAATCATGCGCAGCACGTCCCCACGGGAAGCTCCCAGCGCCATACGAATCCCGATTTCGTGAATGCGCTCGGATACGAAGTACGAAATCAGCCCGTAAGTGCCTATTGCCGCAAGCACAAATGCAATCGTCGAGAAAGCGCTCAACAACCAGGTCTGAAAACGCCGGCGGTTTCCGAGCCGTTCTAGTTGCGCTTCGACGCTGGAGACGGCGAATCTCGGAATCTGCGGGTTCACACTCAGAACCGCCCTCCGCAGATCATTTGCAATAGGGAGCCGATCTTGTGCGCTGCGCACGAGAATATCCATCGAATTGGCTTGGGGAGCTTGATCCTGAGGTAGAAAGAACTGCGGCAGGGAGCGGCTTTCCGGGCCGTTCGGAAGTGTGTCGCCTACAACCCCAACCACCGTTCGCCAGGCCGAAGGACTCTCGCCCGGGACTCCGTAGCGAAAGCGCCTACCAATCGGGTCTGTATCCGGCCAAAACCGTTTCGTCATGGCCTGGTTGATGATGGCGACGGGTTGGGAGCCTGCGTTATCTGACGTTGCAAAGTAGCGGCCTCGCAGCAGCGGCACGCCTGCGGTTTCAAAGTACGCATTGCTGACGACATGAGAACTCGAAATGGCTGCTTGATTCTCCTTCGAGAATGCCGACCCGCCTTCCAGTTCAATCAAGTCATCCGGAACATAGTCGCTAAACTGCGCATCAATGGCTCCTGCACGCAGGACACCCGGTATCGCATTGAGGCGACTGAGCACGTCATCGTAAAACTGCGCGGGCTCCCGTCCTGAAGGAGCGTCAAGGTGGAGAAAGAGCAAGCCGTGAGGTTGGTAGCCAAGGGCCACGTTTTCCACGCGTATGAGGCTGCGGACCATCAGCCCTGTACCGGCGACCAGGACCATTGCGAGGGCGATCTGCATCGACAGGAATAGTCTCCCCATGCGCCGCCGCGCCCGGCTGCCTGCCACGGTACGCCCACCTGCCTTCAACGCGTCGTAAGGGTCGCGGCGACTGTTAATCCAGGACGGGCCAAGACCGAAGACCAGGCCGGTCAGCAATGACACAAGCAGACAGAAGATCAGGATTGCCGGATCAAGATGAACCTCTGCGAAGCCTCTGATTTCTGTGGGGCCGAATGCCCGGAGCACGGGAATTGCAGCCGCAGCCAGTACCAACCCCGGTAAAGCCGAGAAAAAGGATAAAAGTAGGCACTCCAGCATCTGCAATCGGATCAGGTTTGCGCGGCTGGCGCCCAAAGCCGCACGGATGGCGCTCTCTCGTTCGCGCGAGCCCTGACGGGCAAGCAAAAGAGTGGCGACATTCGCGCACGCAATTAGCAGGAGAAAGAGAACTGCGCCGAAGAGCATCCAGAGGGCGGTGCGCGTGCCTGGGTGGACGAGTTCGGCGGGCAAACGGACAACATTTGCCGATTTGCCTGCTTCGAACAGCGGGTAGTCGCGATTCGAGCGAACACTGATCGAGTCCATTTCCTGCTGCGCTTGCTGCAAGCTGATTCCCGGTTTGAGCCGTGCGACCGCATTGAACGCATCGGCCTGCCGGGCGGTCAGATAGGCCGTCCAGTTCGGGATGAAGGACAAAGGGACCCAGATGCTTGTGTCTGAGAATGGAAAATCAAAGCCCCGCGGCATAACGCCGACGACAATAGCGCGTCTGTGATCGATTTCAACCGGAGCGCCAATGACGTTATGCGCACCGCCGAAATGCGTCTGCCAGAACGCGTAGCTGATCACCGCAATCGGCACACGGTGCTGCTCTTCGTCTTGAGTCCAGTCTCTGCCAAAAATGGGCCCGACACCGAGCACGGGAAAGAATTCCGAAGAAACCCGGGCCACTTTAATGCGCTCGACCTGCGCCGTTCCAGTCAGATCTGCCGTATCCACGCGAAACATGGCGGCAATATCGCTGAAACTGCGGGACTGACGCGTCCAGTCCTGTATGTCCGGATAGGAAGTCCAGTTCCTATCAATATCTTTGCTGGGAACTGCAGACCAAAGCACTGCGATGCGCTCCGGATCGTGATAAGGCAGCGGGCGCAGAAGAACCGCCTCGATCACACTGAACACGGTGGTAACCGCGCCAATGCTGAGCGCCATCGTAGCCACGCCGGTTAGGGTGAATCCTGGACTGCGCAACAGTCCTCGGGTCACCTGCTTTAGCTGCTTAGCTAGATCGTGAATCCAGTGGAAACCCATCTCAACTCCGGTGTCCTAAATCACATTGACCATAATGACATCGCGTCTCGACTGACGCATAATCTGCCAACGGACTCGATGAGCATAAGAACTTAACCTTGGCCTGCTCACTCTTTGTTCTGCTTGTCCAACCGGAGATCATTCCTCAGCCCACGCTCAAGCCTTGCGCGATTTGTATGCTTTCCGTTTGCGGCTCGATTTTCTGTGCTGCTGCTGGCTCTTGCTGGATCGCGGTCGGGTGCGACACGTCGCGGCTCAGTTCGTATCCCAGGGCTTTCGCATCGTTCGTGTACATCTGCACGTCAAACTGAGCGCGCGACACCGACACATAGGCCATGCGGCTGTTGACGAGTTCGCCGGGAGCCTGTTCCGTGTCCACGTGGATCAGCACGCGGTCTGCGGTCTGGCCCTGGCTGCTGTGGCTCGTCACCGCATAACCGTAATCGAGATGCGGATGCTGCCTCGCGTTGAACTCGACCTCGCGCCCCGAGTCCGTGCGGAGTTTCAGATTGCCGTCGCCCTCGATCCGCTCGATGGTCGCCAGTTCGCGGTTAGCGAGTTTCTGTTCATGGTACGGGGCCGTGAGTTGCACGCGGTCGCCCTGCGCGAACTTGCGCTCGCCGTCGCGGTAGACCGTTACACCCTGCAAGCGGCGCGGATCGTAGCTCAGCTCTTCGCCGCCGTGCCGCTTCACCGTGAGCGTGTTGCTTTCGCGGTCCACGTGCGACACACGCGCGTATTCTCCCGGCTCGATGCCGAGAGGCTTGCTGCCTTTCGAGTAGCGCAGTACGTCGCCCTTCTCGTAGTTCTGCGCGTGCTGCCGGTCCGCGCCGGTCACGTCCTGCCGCGCGTAGAGCACATGCACGCGCTGCTCGTTATTGCTGACCTTGCCCTCGTTCTGCATCGTGCGATGGATGGCCTCGTTGATCTCGCGGCGTGAGGCATTGTCCGGCGACACGACGAGCGTCTTTTCCGGCGAGCGCACGTACTCGCGGGCGATTTCGCTGATGCGTTCCTGCCGGTCGCCGATTTCGTGCACGCGGCCCTGGCTGTTCAGATTGCCGATGGCTTCGCGCACTTCGCCGCGCGCAAGCTGCTCCACGGCCTCTTTGAGCGCCGGGTCTTTCTGCCGGATGATCTCATCCAGTCTGGCCGTGCGCATTCCCGCTTCCTGCAACTGCGCATAGGGCCGTCCTGCTTCGACCGCCTCATGCTGGCGCACGTCGCCCACGAACAGCACGCGGTCGTTTTCTTTCAGCCGCTCAACGAACGTGTGTAACTGCTTCGTGCTCGCCATGCTCGATTCATCGACCACGTAGAGCCGTTTCTGTCCGTCGTCTTGCTGCTCGCCCCGTGCAAGATGCCTTTGCAATGTTTGCGTCTCGATGCCCGCTTCGGCGAGTTTCTGCGCGGCCCTCGATGTAGGCGCGAGTCCTTCCACTTGATAGCCCGCACGCTCGGCCCCTTCACGGACAGCCGCTAAGGAAGTCGTTTTTCCGCCCCCGGCTACGCCTTCAAGCGCCATCATGCGGTCGCGGCTCGTCAGCACATCCTCGACCGCGTTCCGCTGGCTCAAGCTCAAGTGCGGATGCTGCTCCATCGTCTGCTGCCGTACCTGACCGTCTGCCAATACCTCGCGCGTGCCCTGGCCCAGCTTCATCCGCTCGATTAGCTCGCGCTCGAAACCCTGCATTTCGCCGGTCGTGAACGCGCGGCCTGCGAGTCCCGGCCTGCGCTCCACTTCGATCAGTTCTTGGCGTTCTGCACGCCGCTCGAACTCGGCGCGAACCTCCGGCAACCTTGCCTCGCCCATCGTGTGCTTGAGGGCATCGCGCATCAGCGTTCTTTCATCGGCTACGGCCTCGCGCTCCATGCCGCGCTCGCGCGCATAGCTCACGCCCTCGTGCGCGGCAACTCCCGCTTGCTCCGGCTTCAGCTCCACACCGGGCCGCTGCGCCGCCTCTTTGACAACGTGCTGCGGCTGCTGGCCGTGTTCGGCTGCGAGTCGCTGATGCTGCGCTCGCACATCTTCATGCGATAACGGCTGCTTGGCGTCGCGCGTCTGATGCGCCGCGATCTGCGCGGCGCCAGCCCCGCGCACTCCTGCCTTTTCCATATGCTCTTCGATTTGCTGCCGCCGCGGACTCGACGCCTCCAAATACTCGCGCGTGTAACCCTTGATCTCCGGCTGCCCGTGCGCGCCGCGTTCGATTTCGTAACCAAGCTCCTGCAACCGCGCCGCCAGTTCCGAGCGATACACCGCCGTCGCGTACTGCTGCGTTCTGTAAAGTTCCTGCGGTTGCAACGCCCGCGTCTGGCCCTCCGCCGTTTCGGTCATATTGAAGATCACCGCGTGCGTGTGCAACTGCGGCGCGGCGTAGCCGTCAACGGGTCTGCTGCTGTCATGCTCGAACTTGGCGACGGCCCACTGGCCCGTCGTCTGCGCCGGGACATTGCCGCCCATGCGCGCCTGCGCGTACTTCTCCATCTCGTCAAGCGCCGTGCGCACGCTCTCCCTATGGGCATCTCGCACGCGGTCATCGCCGCCAACCAAGCGCGGTCAGAGATACCGACTTCGGCGCGCTGAACGTCGCATCCCATCCCGCCCGGTGCTCCATCGTGCGCACCGTGTCGCCCTGGCGTTGACATACTCGCGCGCCGTCTGATGCCGAACCAACTGCTCGCCCGTCTCCGGGTGCTGGCCCTCGGCCAGCCGCGCGAACTGCTGCTCCTGAACCTCACCCTGCAAGCCCCAGCGAGCGGCAAGCTGGCCCTGCCACTCGCCGCGCACACGCTCGCCCTCTGTGTAATAGTTCTCCCGCGCATTGGCGAACTCTTCTTTGTGGTACGCCTGCGCCTGGCCGGAGCTGATCGGTTTCGACAGCGTAATCATCGCTTCACTCGAAGAACGGCGTCTGCTCGTTCACCGCCGCTGGCTGCTGCGCTTGCTCCTGCTTCTTTTGGACGGAACGTACCGGCTTTCGTGCCGGCGCTGCAACCGGCTCCGGCTCTGTCGCCGGCATCGCCGGCGTCGTCATCTTCCGCTCGATGAACTTCTCCGCTGGCTCCTCCAGCTTGAGATACGGTATCCGCATCCGCACAACCAGGTTGCCGTGCTTCAGATACCCGTGCAGCGGCTCAAGCCCGCCGATCTCCGACGCCATGACCAGCGGCTCGCGCGTAATCTCCCGCTGCTCATTCTCCCGCTGATGCGGGAACACGCCCCGCGTCCGGCTATCCCGGAACCGTTCTACCTCCACTTCGCCGATGGATTTCGAGATCCACTCCGACGCATGAGGCTCGCTCGTTTTGAAGAAGAACTTCGTCGCGGGCTGCGACAGCATGGCCTCGGCGATGTGCCCGTACAGCGCCTCCACCTGCGCTTTGCCCTGGAAGCCGAGGACCATCGGGTTATTCGATTTCCGGCCCTCCGTGATCGCCGTCGTCAACTGCGGCAACCGTTGCAGCGTCGCCAGCTCGTCCAGCACGAACCACGTCTTCCGCGCCCCGCTCCCGCCCTCGTTCATCAGCCGCAGCACTAACAGGTCCAGCCACAGGCTCATCAGCGGACGCAGCCGCTCGCGCATCGTCGGCTTCGACGTAAGGAACAGCCAACCGCGCCGCTCCCGGCTCCACGCATACGCGCTCCAGCGCCGCTCCGTTTCCCGCTCCGGTGGCAGCAGCTTGAACGCATCGGCAACCATATTGAGCGACCCCAGCACCCCCGATCTCTGCGGCGGAGCCGTCGCGTGGATCATCGCCGCAAGCTCCGTACCCCGCACCCGCTTTTCGATCTCCTCCTCGTGGCACATCCAGTACGTCAACTGCTCCGGCGTGGGTTTCAGATTGATCAGGTGCGCGAAGATTTTCCTCGGCGCATCGACGAAGAACTGGTTCTCCCGGCCCCGGTCCGGGAACAGAGAAGCCGCCACCGTCAGCGCCTCCGCCTCATGCGGCACTTCGTCGCCCGGCGTCCAGAACGGACACCGCGCGTCCAGGGGATTCAGCACCACGTCGCCCCGCGATTCCGAGTAAAACTGCGGCAGGTATTCGAGCGCCGGATCGTACACGATGGCCGTCTCTCCCCGGTCGGCGATCTGCGCGAGCACCTGCCGGATGGCCGCGCTCTTGCCCGTCCCCGAGTCGCCCACGATCAGCACGTGCATTGCCTCGCGCTCCTTCGGGATGCGGACCCAACGGCCCCGGTCCCGGCGCATCAGCCGGTCAACCCACGTCTGCTCCAGATTGATTAGCGCGATTCCGTCCGGGTAGTAAGTCGTCAGCCATTTCTTCCGGCCCAGCTTCTCGTTGAACTCCGCCGTCGTGACCAGCTCCGGCCCCCGCAGCCGCCGCCCGAACTTCCAGACCATCCGCCGCGCACGGTCCTTCGGCACGGCCATGAACAGCAGCACGGCGAAGAACGCCAGCGTCCAGTACGTGGGCCGCTTCACGAAGTCCCACAGCGTTTGGTTCTGGAAGACGTAACTTCCCATCAGCTCATGCAGTCCACGGTCGTTGAACACCCCCGTCGTCCACTGCAACCGCGTCAGTCCATCCTTGATTCCCTGGTCGGTTAGCACGTACCCGTAGCGCCCGTCCTGGCCCTTCACTGCCTCGATCTCGTCGCCTGTCACGAGCACCTGCTCGCCCTTGGCCGTCATCCCTTCGAGCAGCGTGTAACGCGCCTTCGCTGCCGGGAGCTTCGACCGCGCTCCGCTCTTCAGGTAGTCGGACAGGTACAGCCGCTCCGCTGCCGTCCAGTTCACCCGCCCGTCCCGCCACGTCATGAACACGAAGAACAGGCAGCTAAGGAAAAAAGCTCCCCACGTCCACACATGCGTCCGGCTCGGCCACGGTTTCGCGTACTGCTTCCGGCCCCATTCCGCCATTTTCAACCCTCCTCCTGCCGCTACCCGGCTCCTGGCTTCTCGGACGGAACACCGGCCTGCTTCTTGGCCTGGTTCCGCGCCGCCTCGATCCGCTCTCGTGCCCGCTCTCCCTTCACCGCGTCGGCCCGCTCGATCAGCCCGCGCATCTCGGCCTCGGTCAGCGGACCCTGCGCCTGCCGAAACTGGAGATTGAGGAACAGCGTCCGCAACGCCAGCACCTCGGCCAGCGCCACACGGCCCGCGAGCGCCGCCTCGTCGTCGGGAAGCTCCACCCCCGGCGCGGCCAGCAACACCGCCCGCACCCATTCCGAGAGCGTCATGTCCGCCGCCCGCGCCGTCGCCTCCAGCGCCGCGAACTCCTCCTCGCTCACCTTCGTGCCGATGGACTTCGTGCGCAGCGGGGCCTTCATCGCTCACCGCCTGGTCGATTGTGTTGGGGATTCGGGCCGCACACCGCCAGCGCGCCGCAACGTACAGGACACGGGGCCGTGCCGAGCCGCTTTCTTGCTAAGGGGAGGGGAGTCATCGGGTTACCCCTTCAGCAACCGCAGGTTGCTACCAGAGTAACCCGATTTCAGAGATTTTGCCTCATCGCTTCCCACCTACAACCCTGGCGCTGCGTGCTTCGCCGTATGGTGATGGCCCCTGGCCCCTCCCCAGAGCCGACGAAGATCGGAGCAGTGGCCCTTGTCATGTGGAACATGAGAAGAAGACATTCTTCTCATAGCTGCCAACCAGCCGCAGCGGAGCCGTCAGTCAAGGCCGACCAAAGGGAGCCGCGCAGCGGTCGGAGCGAAGCGGAGAGCCTTTACGGACGGTGTAGCGGAGGCTACACGCGCGTGAGCGCGCCGGGATGCCGGTTCCGGCCTCTCACTCTGTGCTTTCAACAGGTTCCCCGAGTGGCAGCAGCAGGTTACTCCGCCAGTAACCGTGAGCAACTCATTTTGCGCTCAACCGCCATGCTTTGAATAGGTTCCCGCCGCAGGAACCTTCAGCAACCGCGCAGCACCCGACCCGGGGTGACGTGTCGCCACTCCTGCCGATGCCGTAGGCAGCGCCGGTCTTGGGATGCTGGTCCCGACACGGAACTCCGCCCCGAGGAACCGCAGAGAGCCACCATAATAAGGTGCGGAGTTCCTGACTTCCGACGCGAGTATAATTCTGCTGACTTCCAAACTTCACATGGAGCGATCCCATGCGCCGTGCGCTCTCCCTGTTCACGTTGATTATTTCGTTCACTGCATTGGCTAGGGCTCAGTCATGGACTTACCAAGGAAACTCGAGTTGCTTTCGAAGCGGCGATAGTGTTCAGTGTTTTGACCAAGGGACATTGCAGTCCTACGCCACTGACCAGCACGCGTTCGACTCGGCATATCAAAACGGTCAGGCTCTCGGCCAAGGAGTTGCCTTACTCGTTCAAGTGTGGCTGCAGCACCATCATCAGTTGGAAATTCAACGCAGCGACCTCCGAGAGCAGATAAAGAACTATTACGCGGCAACGTACTCTCTTAACGATGAGATTACTGACGACTTGCATAGTGAAATTGAAACTCTGGAAATGCTATCGCGCATCGATCCTTCTCGATCTACTTCGTACGAAGAACTGAGGCAATCGTCGGAAACATTAATCGCGCACATATCGCAAATGAAGCCGATGACAGAAAAGAATCTTCCTGGGATTCTTGCGGCTAAGGACATAAAGTATCTGACAAGCAATCGCGATCTGGCACAGAAATTCTATTCGCAAGCCGGTGAAGCGTCGAAGCGGCAATTTGTGTTTTCGCAATTCCTAAGAGGGTACACCGGCCTGTTGCAGTCGCAACAAGCAACTTCCAGCGCAAATATCTCTCCGCGCACGACACCTGCTTTAGCGAGCAGCAACTTAGCCGCGAGAGCAGAGGCGGGAGACTCAGCTGCACAGTACGAGCTAGGAGAAATGTTCCGTAAAGGTGTGGGTGTGCAGCGAGACGTTCAACAGGGAGCAAAGCTGATTGAATCAGCTGCCGCTTCAGGCTACAACAAAGCCGAATTCAGTTTAGGCGAAATGTACGAATCTGGCGAGGGGGAGCTTCAGAATTTCGTCGTAGCTCATGCATGGTTCAATCTTGCCTCTCTTCATGGCATACAAGAAGCTCAAGAACGGCGTGACACCCTTGCATCACGTATGACTCCGGAACAAATCTCGGATGCCCAGAAATTGGCTGCTCAGTTGCAATCCAAAATATCAGAGCAAAAGCAAGCGCCCATTGATGCAATAGGCGAGAGTGGCCCAAACACCGTTGCGCAGGCAGAATCTGCACCTGGGATTCAACAAGCAAACGTACTTTCTTCAAAGATTGTAACAGAATCGACAGGAACAACGGTTACGCACAACCCCGCTTGCGACAACCCGCAAACAGCCTTTATGAAGGGATTTTGCTCTACTGCGGGGACCCAGGTTCATAACAATACGCGAAGTTACATCCAAGTATTAGCTGTAATTGGAAATAAGAAATATACCCTAGTCGGAGATAAGATGCCTCCGCCCGGTGTATACGACGTGCATTTCATAAGCTCCACCGAGTTGGACCTAACAGGAAAAGCCGCTAACGGCGAACTGCATTCGCACAGGTTCAAGGTCATGGCCATTGATGCAGCACAGCAGTGATCGGACGAAAAATGGACCTACGCGAAGTCTGCATTTTCTTTTCCGCGCTGCTCCTTCTATAGCCCTCCGGGATCAGTTCACGAAACGGCACGTTGAGACTAAACGAAATCCTCACCAATGGAATTTCGCTATCGCATCTTCAAAGCCCTTTATCGTGTCGTTCATCAGGTCAATCGCAGGCTTCCCGAACCCTAACGTTCCCGCCCTTTGGAATCCAACTGGATAGGTTGCACAACGTTTCGCCACTTCGTTCATAAAGAACCCCACGAGGTCTCCTTCGCCAGGAACGCTCTCGTTCACAAATTTGGTTCCATTGGGAATCGGAAGTGCCATATAGCTTTGGAATAGCTCAACCGTGATTCCATCGTTCGACTGGCGTAACTTGTCGCCTGTCCCCGCTCCCATTGCACGGTTGAAGTCGCTCTTGTTGCTCTCACGACTGAAGTATCTAACGCAGAACATTCCGAGGTGTGACCCAATTGCCATACTCGCAATGCAACAATGAATCGTCATGGTTGCAGACAAATCCACTGGTTTCCAGTTTTCCAGATCAGGACTATACAACTCGAACCCTGCCGAGCGCATTTCATCGGAATCGTTGAAGAACTTTGCCACTGCCCCAGAGGTTGCCTTGTTCGTCCCGTGACCGATGTAGAGCGTCTTTCCCAACGCCAAGCCATTGTCGAAAACGGATCGCCCGAATGCACTTCCAAACCCAGAGGCTCCAGAGGCCTTTCCCAATAAGTCCATGATTCCCATTTCGCTCCCTTTCAGTACCTATTTGAAGGGCTAAACATCGAGGCACAATTCCAACATGTTCGGGTCAAGGTACTTAAAATGACGGGCCTTCACGACCTCGGGAGACTTCATCATGCTGAGTTGTATTGTGTCACCTACATTTGGAACGACGGCCTCAGTTGCGTCCGTGAAATCCTGGAAATTACTCTCTCCACCGGGCTCGCGGGTTGCAGGCTGAACAAATATTCTCAGTTTCATCAGTGCACTCTCCCTCGGGCACGAATTATACAACTACACGGCTAGGGGCAGAATCTCGTCGCGGCGTCTTACTCCTGAGACTTGCGGGGTCCGGCTCGCAGCGGTCGGGCGGTGGTAAACTTGCCGCAAACATCAGGAGATCGCGTGAATGGTCTGCACTGGATGCGGCAAGGAATCAGCGGGTGAATTCAGCTTTTGCCCGCGCTGCGGCAAGGCATTCGCCGCGAGCCTATCGACAACTGAGCCGCCGGAGTCGTTGCCGCACTCCAATCCTATCTCAGAGATTGGAGCGACGAGTCCCGATGTCGCTTCGAGCAATGGATCGGACAAGATCGGCACCTATGTTTTCGGGGCATTTTCAGCAATTTCGGTAATTGTATCCATCGCAAAAGGGCTCGTTCCAATCTACCTCGTAGAGGCCGCAATTTGGGCTGGATGTGCGTGGTATTGGCATCGCAAGAAGATGCACGGCGAGCTTGCGAGGGCCATAGTCATCGTTCTAGCCATTTTGATCGCTGTTGGCGAGATCATCGGTATCGCCAAACAGTTCACATCGGAATCCAAGCAGGCAGCCATTAGCGCTAAGCAACCTCCCACGGAGATTCCTGAGTACGCTTACACATCCCCCACAAACAATTCATCCACGATCACAGGGGAGGTCAAGAAAAAGACGAACAGCGATGATGCTCCCCTCACATCTGAGCCGGGAATAGCGAAAAAGACATACACTGGATTGCAAGCGACTATTACTTGTGACGTCGTTGCTTTCGACCGTGATAAATACGGAGAGGGCGATCCAAGAGCTATTGCCAACTTGCGTCAAGGCGACACGGTCCCATATGTGGGACATGTGACAGTCGGCGATCAGGACATTGTCCAAATTCATGGCCGCAGGGGATATGTCGATGGTTGCGTCGACGTTAATTTGAACCAGAATCTGGACGACAAGGTTCTCCCCGAGTCAGAGTCGAACTCGGGAAAGGAAACACGCGGGCGCGTCGAAGCGACCATAACCTGCGACGCCATTGTGTGGGATCGTGACGAGTTCGGAGACGGAGATCCACTAGCCATCGCAATCGTTCACCGGGGCGACACGGTCCCATATGTCGGGCATGTGACAGTCGGCGACCAAGATATTATTCGAGTTCATGGGCGCAGCGGCTATGTCAGAGGCTGCGTCGAAGTCAAGCAGTAAAGCGTTTCATGTACTGTCAGCGAGCCGCGCATTTTTGGAGTCGGCAACGTGCGGCACTATCTCTTACGTCTGAAGGGAACCCACGTGAGACTGATCTCTTTGGTTGGATGTTCTGATGTCTACACTGCGAAGCACAAGGAAGGACATGATTTACGTCGGACGCGATCAGGCTATGCCGGTGCATTGGTCAGTTTATGTCAATGGTGAGTGGGAGCAAATCGATGATGCCCGAACCCTGAAACAAGCAAAAGAACGGGGCCATCTGCAATTCGATAGAGGCAACGCATGTTCATTGAGGTTGAATTGGCGTTCTGATTGGCATCTTGTTGATGGAACCCGATCAAGTTCTGCGAACGCTTGTCCGGAGTGCGGAAACCCCGTCACGGATGATGTCGAAGATGAAAGTGCGCTCCGATGTCCCGATTGTGGATGGGAGCATCTTTATACACTCGAAGAGATTGAATTTCTCAAGGCACGCGATGGGCGTGCAACTCGTGGGACTCTTGACCATTGAGCAGAATTCGAAGGAGTCGGCTTGCGGAGTTGAGAATGAGCAACGCGCTGCAATACGTAAACCTTACGAACATGAAGTACCTGACAGACGGGCTCACTTTCAATTTGGAGCGATGCGCAGACGTTCTCGATGCCAACCTTATAGGACTAAACGAGAAGACCCGGATTCCAGACAACATTCGTTTCGTGGAATGAGACGAAGCCATCCGACCGTGCGCCTCTCGCATTTCGAGATCATGGAAGAATTATCGTGGAAATCTGCCAGTCGCTCACAAAGCGTGGGCCGCTCTTCACTGCCACAGTTCTCGAAGCAAAGGAAGAGAAAGAGACTGCGCCTGTCGCATTCTTTCGGATGCGGTCGCCCACGCTCGACATCCCCATGCGCGTGGAGATTCCGTTACGTGCCCTAATCAAAGGTGGGCCAAGCCTCGAAGGAACATATTCCGTCTACCTGCACGCGCTCATCTGTAACGACGGGCGGGAGTTCATCTACTACGGCATAACCAAGAGAGGCTGGAACAAACGCTTCACTGAGCATTTGGAGTCGGCTCTCGGGGAGGAGTCTCAGCGGTTGTTCCCCGCCAAGTTGAAGGAACTAACTTTTGCACGTGCCGAACATATAAAAGGAGCAACAACCTCTGGTCCAATGTTGACCGGAGTGGTGAATTGCATTTGCGGAATTGGCCTGGACGAAGATGCAGCCATGGATGCGGAAGAATACCTTGTTGATAAATACAGCCTGTCATCTAAGCATCCAAACGGTCTGAATATGATCCCTGGTGGCCGCGAAGGTATAAGGGTATTGCGAAAGCTCTCGCCTGGCGGCGGATCATCGTTGACCGAAAGTGATGATCGTGAAGCGTTCCTCGATGGGTATTTGAAGACTCACCCTCATTTTGGGAAGCCGAACCCAGGAGTCGCCGAAAGTTGGAATGATCCGGCGTACGCTGAGGCAGTGATCTGTGGTCGCGAGAATCGCTTAAGCGCGGACCAAGTTCGGGAAATAAGGTACTTGGCTGCGACGGGAAACAGCATTCAGCGAATCAAGGACATCATTGGCGCATTGGACGACGGGCAGGTTTCGCGTGTACTGGTGGGCCGGACATATTCCAGAATCCAATGAGCGAATAAATCGTTCTGTGTCGATCCACACTGGGAGTGCTGCACAGATTGTGGAAAATCAGGCGGGAACGCCGGCTGGGAACAGAACCACCAGAGCGCTCTACTCAAGGCTGAAGAGCATATAGTAAATCTTGTATAATCGCGTCCATTGCGATACCATCGGTGTGATGGCACCCAGAGAAGAAGCCCCATCAGCCGCCGAACTTCACTTTGAAGGGGACTCGCTGGAGGTGCTGTCGAGCTTTCCCGATGAGGTCAAACGGGCGCTCGGATTCTCGCTGCGGCAGCTTCAAATCGGCAGGGAGCCGACATCGCAAACGCGCAGCATGAGTTCCATCGGCTCTGGCGTCTACGAATTGAAAGAGGCCGATGAGCGCGCGTGGTACCGGGCGATCTACCTGTCCAAGGTGGGGAACACGATTTACGTGTTGCACTGCTTTGAGAAGGAGAGCCGCAAGACTGACCGGAGAGACATTGAGGTTGCCGGGCAGCGCCTTAAGCTAGTCAGGCAACGATTGCAGGAGCAGAGGGCACATGAAAAGCGCAGCGGGAAATAAGCCGACCCATATCGTGAAGGGAAACATCTTCGACGCCCTGGGCTTCTCCGCGTCGGAAGCCAGCGCGCTGAAAATCAAGGCGGAGATTCTGTCCGCCATCCTTGAGCATGTGCGGGCCAAGGGCTACACGCAGGCGCAGCTTGTAGACATCCTGGACGAGTACCAGCCGTCAGTGAGCAGCCTGCTCAAGGGCCGAATCTCCCAAGTGAGCATCGAGAAGCTGTTGCGCTATGCCGACCGGCTGCATTTGCAGACGAGCATCGCAGTACGGCCCATCGAGGGCCGAAGCCGCCGTGTGAGAACCCAAGGCCACGGCAGGCGCGCGCCGTCCTTTGCGAAAACTGGCAGCGGCAGGTTAGCTTGCTTCGAGCTTCCAAAGCCATGATCTCACCGGCAGAAAACTGCTCAAAAACACTGTTACGATTGGGCCACCACAAAAGCTATCGCTTCGGCTTCAGTCTCATGCACGGTTTTCTCAGCCGCTGTGCGACGTTTGGCTTTGTGCAACATTTCGCGAGAGTTCATGCACGAGCGTCAAGAACTGCTCCGGCGCGGATTGACCTGGCAAGTGTGCAACCTTGCCGTCGTAGCTGACGCCAAGGAGCCCTGTTCATTCTTCGCCTGCAAAATCACCTGCTAAATACTCCGCCTTCGGCGTATTTCCGCGTTGTTTGGCAGTCCCCAGCGGCCTGTAAGTTGTTGAAAGTACATTTAATAGGGGCTATGGCATGGAAGAGGTCATCGGTTAAACTCCGCTTTCACGATTAGAGGTTGCGCTGAGGATGAACTCTGACGGACGGAGAGTTGTAGGCGGGAATCCAACGGCAAAGAGGCCGCGAAGACGCGCTCCATTTGCGCTCTGTTTATCGGATTACGACTGTTTTTCATGGTCTTAGGTGTCATCCGCTGACCTGCATGTTGTTGAAAATACGTTAAATCGTTGATTCGAGTCCTACCTGAGGAGCCAATCAAATCAAAAACTTAGAGCAATTGAAAGCAACAGAAGGACACGAAATTGGCCCGATTGTAGTCAATTTTGTCGTCACTCACTTTCAAAACGGATGCTAACCCATAGCAACCGAGCTCAGTTGTGGCCTCCATGGTAAACCAACTCCAGACCTCCAACCGCATGTCCTGAATCACGCCTTCGCGTGGTGCCGGACCCTCTGAAATTTGATCGAGTTTTGCCTTCGCCTGAACCTTCAGTCGTGCGCCCACACAGGCGCGCTCACCGACAGGACAGGAGTGACCGAATGGCAACTTATCAGAGAGGAAAATACTGGTGGTACAGGTTTCGCTTCGCCGGAGAACGCATCGACGAACCTACAAAATCAACATCGCGAACCGTCGCGAAAGAGGCTGAACGGCAACACCGAAGAACACTCGAAGCTGGCTACAACAACTTCAAAGAGGTTCGGCAGAACCGTGTCCGGATTCTTGAGGAGATCATCGACGAATACCTGACGGGCTACCGGCTCCGCTACCGGTCGGCGAGTTTTGCCGAATATGCGCTCGGACACGTCAGCCGTCTTCTCGGCACGAAGATCGTCGCCGACATCACCGAGGTTTCGGTTCTCCGTTACCAGGAGGACCGGCTTCGCGAGAAGGCCGCTCCAAAGTCGATCAATGAAGAGGTCCGGTTTCTTCTGAAGATGCTGGGAGACCCGGGCGAAGTGATCCGCGCTCATCTCAAGAAGACCAAGCAGCTCAAGCTGGCCGTTCACAAAAGTATCGGCAAAGCCTACGACACTGAAGAAACTGAGAGTCTCGCAACCAAAGCAAAGAGTTCACGCAGTCCCCACATGTACCCAGCCTTCATGCTGGCGCGCAACGGGGGGCTGCGAGATACCGAGATCAAGACCCTTACCTGGGGCCAGATCAACTTCGTCGCGAATACGGTTCAGGTCGGCAGAGCCAAAAGCGAAGCCGGAGAAGGGCGAATCGTTCCTCTGAACTCCGAGGTCTACCAGGCGCTCATCGACCATCGTGCGTGGTATCGCAAGCGGTTCGGCGAGATCGGGGACGAGTGGTACGTCTTTCCCTGGGGCAAGCCCAGGCCCTCGGACCCGACGCGCCACATTACCTCGTTTAAGAAGGCTTGGAACACTACGCGAGAAAAGGCAAAGGTAAAGGGTCGATGGCACGATAACCGGCACACCCTCATCACAGAACTGGCCGAAAGTGGCGCCGGCGACGAAACGATCATGGAGATCGCCGGGCATGTCGACCGCCAGATGCTTCGTCATTACAGCCATATCCGGATGAAAGCGAAGCGCGAAGCGGTGGAGTCTGTCATCGCCTCTCGAAAGGGAAACTCTCGATTGGGTTCTGCCTCGAAAGCAGGCTCCTCCGCGTAGCAACGGGGGAGGTACAGGTCGAATTGACCGAGATTGGACCTCGGGTTAGCCTCTCGGTC
>CAWICF010000005.1:0-67534 GCA_963834565.1 uncultured Acidobacteriaceae bacterium
GCCGTAGCGGCGCTCGCTACGTCGCTCAGATTATTTGCAGGCACAAGGTTCCCACTCGCTGTGCCGGTCACATTGCCCGTCAATGGGCCGATGAACCCAGGTGCGGTGAGTGAGCCGGTCAATGCTCCCCCGCTCGCTGACATACCACCCAGGTTAGCCAGCGCGGTGGCTGCCGTTGCGGCTCCCGTTCCACCCGAACTCACTGGCACCGCGCTCATACCTCCCACTGTCGTGCCATTCGTGGTGTAATACGCAATCTGTCCCGAATTTCCTGAATTGATTACTCCGGTCGTGCCCCCGGAACCTGTTCCACATGCGGACCCGGTATTCGTCACATATCCTGAATTGTCGATTTGCAGACAAAATTGCCCAGCCGACGCCGCCAACCCCGGAAACTTGATGCTCGTCGGACTCAGAAACGCCGCATCCAGGTTCGAACTCGATCCCGAATAAATATCTGTCTCTGCGCCGGACCCTGTCTCATAATTCAACCGTACGTGTCCTGATGCATTACTTGCATCGATATATGTGTCTCCACTATTTGTGCTCTGATATGCTTTAAAGCTGTCCAGTCCACCTGTCGCCGAGTTAAGAGCCCAGTTATTGCTTCCATCCTTCACCATGTACCACTGGCTGTTTCCATTCCAGTCTTTATAGGTGTAACTTCCTTTTTGGCTCGTAGTAAGTCCAGGCCACAAATAGTAGTCCACTTCCGCATCCGAGTTGTTCCTCACCGTCATCGTGCCGGTCGACTGCGAGGTCCCGCCCACCTGCAACGTCCCGTTGAACTGCACGTTGCCTGCGTTACTGATTGTCGCCACCGTCGTCTCGCTCGGCCCTCCAGACCCGAAGACCACCCCACCGGTGCCTGCGTTGTTTAAGCCGTTCAGCACGACCGCGCCCGTGCCCGCCGAGTTAATCACCGTCTGGTTGTTGGTGCTGCCCGCCGTCGTAATTTCCGCAACTGCATTCGGTGCGGTGGTCTGATTCGATCCGGTGAAGCTCAGCGTCGGCTGCGAGGTATACCCGCCCCCTTCAGACGTCATCGCGACGCTGCCCACCGTGTAGCCGCCGGGGCAACTCAGAGATGTGCTGGTCGTCATACTCGCGGTGGCCGATGCGCCGCTGCCCCCTCCACCCGAAATACCAATCGTCGGCGCCGTCGAAGAGCTATAGCAGCCCCCGTTATTCACCATCACGTTGGTCACCACGTTGGGCGTTGCGCTCAAATACTGTCCGATCGTGATCCGGGGCACGTTGTTCAACAAATCGGTGAAGTTGTAAGACTGCTCGCCCGACGTCCCGTCGCCAAGCCCAACCTCCCATCGGTATCCGTAGTCTGTCTGATATCGGTCCTGCAGTCCGCGCTCGTTCCCGCTCCCGATCCCGAGCCGGAAACTGTTCGTGACCGTCGCATCCCGCTGGCTTCCGTACCAGTCACCATTCAATCCGTTGAAACTCCTGTGAAATGTATCGAGGAAGCTGTTGCGGGTTCCGCTGTCGGCGAGTTTGCCGGCAAACATCGTGCCGCCGGTCATCCAGTTGTTGTAGCTGCTTCCCGCATCCGCTACCACTTGGTTGGTCGAGTTCTCGTTTCTCAACCCAACGATTGTGTTGTTTTGCGCATTCGGGCCCAGGTGCAATGCCGTTGAACATCCTTCAACATCTCCTCCCGTGAATGTGTTGCCATCGCCTTGCTGTAGGTTGATGCCATAAGTGCCGCTGATTGGGTTGCCATTGCTCGTCGGGCAATCGATGTGCAGCCGCACGAATGTGCTGGCATTCATCCAATCCGTGATCGCCGGATTCACAACTTGGTGTCCAATTGCATTCACAGCTGTCTGGAACCCGGAAAATTGGTTGCCGCGGAATGTCCCTCCCGTGTAATTCCCGGTCCCATCCAGTGTCATGCCGGTCTGGTTCGCATTTCCCAGGAAGTACATTTCTTCGACATCCATCTCCTGCGTCCGGTACGCTACCAGGCCCTGCGCCGTCGAGGTTGTCGCGGCCGTCGTGTTAATCACGGCATCGTCCATGTGGAACCCGGAGGTGTCGGTTGCATAGGTTGGGTCGCCCACCTGCACCATTGCCGCACTGCCTGAATACGCAAACGCAGTTCCACCCTGACTTCCGCTCGCTGCGCTGCCGCCGCGCAGTGCGCAGCCGCGCAGTGAGACGTTTCGCGTCCCCGCCGTCACAATAATCTGGTTCGCCGTTGTAATCGTTGCGCATGGCAGAAGCACAGTCGTATTTCCCGTCAAAATCGTTACATTCGATCCCATTGACTGACTGCCGGTAAAGTTCCTCGCATCGCACGTTCCGCCATAAGTCGCATTTACTGAACTTATGCAAGCTTGTAACTTGCCGCCAAAATCAATCCCTGGGAACTGATCCACCTGAGACGCCGCTCCGACTGGACCATTCCCAACCAATGCGGCATAAGTCCCTCCGCCTGGCAGCGATCCCCCACCACCATCCACCTGTGTCCCATAACTAGCCGATCCCGTTGCATTCCAAGCGGTATAACCGCCCGATCCTTTCAGCAGATTCCCGGCAAAGAAGGTCATGTTCTGTCCGCCAATCAGGTTCACCGGAGCTGCCGTATCCCACGTTCCTGCTGCATTCAGGCTCGCAGTCGTGGTCGCCGAACAGCCCACACCTCCTTGGGTCACGGTCACGCTGCCAATCGATCCAGTCGCATTCACGGCCGCCGTAGCCTGCGCCGTGCAACTCCCGCTGAATGCCACCGGCACACTTGTCCCATATGGATCCCATCCCAACCCGTGCTCATTACCAACATTCACCGCCGTCACCGCGCCGCCTGCGGCAGTCACCGTCAACGACGGTTGCACCGCAATCCACGACGGCATCACGACTGCATTGCGCACCGTCCATCCCTGTGCATTGCCGCTCAGATCCAGCGCCAGCCCTGTCGGCGGCTCTGCCGTAGCTGCCGAATTTCCCGCCATCGCTACTACGTTGTCCAGCACGTTGTTTGAGCCCGCTGCTGCCGTAAACGCATGCGTTGCCTGAATCGTTACGTTCTGCCAGCGGTTCGAGTCGGCAAGCAATCCTGCGGGCGCCGTCACCGGCAGTGCTGGAATCGCCACTCCCGTGTTCAGCCCGCGGATATCGATATTCCGAAACTCGCTCCACTGCGGCCATTGCGCCAAATACATCCCGCAGGTGTGCGTCGAGTGCGCTCCCACGTATTGCGCTGCCATCGGATCAACACCCGTCGTCGCAATCTCAACATTCTCAATCTCGGCCACCTTCAGTCCGTTGCCGCCCGCGCCGGTGTTCGCCTGCATCGCAATCGCGCAATTACCCACCCACCAACCGGCGCCCGTCCCCGCCGTGTTGGCCAGCCCGTTCGCGCCCGGCGAAAAAATCGAATTCTTCTCCATCATCCGATTCATCTGGCAGCTGCCCGCCGCCGCGCGTCCCGCCGCCGGCGAGCACGACACATCCGTGCTCTGTTCCACATAGATCGTCAAATCGTGCAGCCGTGTGTAACTCAGCACATTCGTTGCGTCCGGCGTGCTCGCCAGCACATCCTGCCCCGGGAAACCCATCAGCGCCGAAACCTGCTTGCTCAACCCGCCAATCGATTCGCCTCGCCAGTTCAACGCTCTGGTTTTGCACGTCCCCTCGGGAATCGTCAACGCCACTCCATGCGCATTCGCATAGTTCAGCGCCGCCTGCAGCGCGCTGGTATCGTCGGTTGCTCCATCGCAAACCGCGCCAAACTCCTTTACGCTGCGCTCCGTCTGCTGCGCTCCTCCCGTCCGCCAATCCGTCACTTTCACGCCATTTGTATTTGTAAACGCTTCCGTCCCCGCATAATTCGGCGGAATCTCCATCGCACCGTTCGTCCCAGCCGCGTTCATTGCCGCCTGCAGATTCGTCTGGCTGCTCCCCGATGCAGGCTCCTCAACTCCGTTCACCGCCGGAGTTGTCAGCGCTCCCGTCATATTTCCGCCGGCCAGCGGAACCGCCGTCCCCACCTGCGTGTCTACGTAGTGCTTCGTCGCCGCTTGCATCGGCTGCGTCGGATCCCCGTTTAAATAAAGCGGTCCCGTCATCGTTCCGCCCGACGCCGTCAGCATGCTTCCTTCCAGCTCCGCAATCGATTGGTCCACGTACGACTTACTCACCGTCTGCACCGCCTGCGCCGCCGGCATCAGCTGCGCCTGCACCTGCGCCAGGCTCGCTTGCGCTGCCGCCGGCACCACCCAATACTGCGTGTTCACGGTTCCGTCGCTCATGTAGAAAATCGCTGTGTAGTACTCTCCTGCTGGCGTCGCTCCCAGGTTCGGTGCGAGATTGATGCTCACAAATCCATCGGCTGCAATCGTCACCGTCGTCGAATCCGCTGCAATCGCCTGGTTCGCCGCGGTCGTAAACGCCGGCCAGCTCACCACCAGGGTTCCCGCGCCCGGTTGCCCGTTCGCCAGATACACCGTTCCCTGAACCGTCGTTGTACTCACCGCCTGCGCCGGCGCGATTGCTGCCATCGCCGTCATCATCAGCAGCACCGCGGCTCGGGTGCCCCATCCTTGCCGGCTTATTGCATTTCTGGCCAGGGTCGGGTGGCACCGCTGCGCCACCGCGATCTTAGATCCGTGCCCCATCCTTTTCGCGCACTTTGCGAAAAGTACGGCAATCCGCAACCAACCATCCTTCATGAGCTTCATTCCCATCGCACCCTTCTTTGCACCGCGCGTTCTATCTCCGCGGTTATTCCGTTCCACCGCTCAAAGCTTTGCCACTCCGAACCAAATACTACGAATTAAGAACTACGAACTGCGAACTGTTCCCCGTCTTCTAGTCCCTACGTCCCTAGTCCCTGGTCCTTAGTCCCTGCTCCCTGATTTTCCGGCTCTCTTCCGCCCATTCCGGTCTCTGACTTTCCTTCCACCGCCTCGAAGCTCTCGCTCTCCCACTCATCTTCCGATCCCAGCAGATCCGCCGTCGTCAGCCCGCCATGTCTTTTCGATACCCCGTCGCCCTTATTCTTCTTCTTCTGGATCAGTGAAAGCATCATCTCTGTGCTGCGCTTGTCTCCGCTCATCACTTTGTCCACTAATGCACTGGCGATCTCATCGCTTTCGACTTTGATCTGCTCCTTCACTGCCTTGCGCAGCACTTGCCTTGCCTTCGGCTTGTTCCCGTCTCTCTTCGCCCCTCCGTTCCTGCTCCTTCTGCTGCCCTTTTTCTTTTCCTCCCGTTTCGCCCCTCGTTTCCAACTTCGCTCCGCACCGCCTGTATCTTCACTCGCCTGACTGCCGGGCCCTTCCCCCTTCGCCTCTTCAATCGCTGCCGCGGCTCCTTCCGTCTTCTTGCCGTTCTTCTTCGCTCTCTCTGCTTCCTTGTCAAATTCCTTCTTCGCCATCTCCCACCACCATCCACCTGCCCTGGTATCTAACCGCCTTCCCTCGCATCAATCGCGGGTGGGGAACTCGCAAAAACACAAAGGGGCAGCTCGAATCAGCTGCCCCTCCTCATTCATCAACAAGTCCGTAAGCTCTAGTCCATTTTCCACGGCCCAGGTCCACGGCTTACGACCTGCTCTACGCGAGTCGCCATCTGCAATCTACAGTCCATCGACGACTGCTCTCTGTTCTCTGTTTTTCGTTCTTGCTTTCAAGCTTACTGAATTCCTCTAAAATTATCCGCACTGTTCGCCAACAAAATTTTCTCTGCAGTTTCAGCAACTTACACGCAAAATCACGCTTCCGCTACTTGACAAGCTCAAATCAGGCTCCGCGCCAGACTCCGATCCGGAGTCACCGTCAACATGCCTTCCTCGCTGGGATCACTTGAGTCCTGCCACACGCGCCGGAGACGCGATGGTCATTAGCTCCGCACTTTAGCGTGGCGTAGGATAACGAGACTTGCTTGAAGCCCGTAGAGGCGATGCAGCTCTATTGCGCACGGCGAATCAGTGCTTCTTGAGCCGGGGAGAAGACGCCCATCTCGGAAACAACCGTCGTCGGCCGCGGACGCAGCGATGTCGCATCCAGTGCCACACTCATTCAATGCGCAAGGCTTTTACAGGGTCGATCGAGGCCGCGCGCTTCGCCGGGATGATGCCGGCAATTGCCGCTGCAAGCACCAGCACTCCAATGGCAATCATCATCACCGGCACATTCATGCTCGTGATTTCATAAAGCTGCGACTTGACGTACCGCACACAAAAGATTGCCACCGGGATGCCGATTGCCAGGCCCGCAACTGTCTGCAGCATGGCTCCGCGCATCACCGTTCCGATCACCCGGCTGCGTGCCGCTCCCAGCGCCATGCGGATGCCGATCTCCGGGGTACGGCGGACCACGGTGAAGGAAGTGACGCCATAAAGACCGATGGCGGCAAGCAGAAGCGCCAGCAACCCGAACAGGGAAGTGAGGCGCGCGATCAGCCGCTCCTCAATGAATCGATCGTCAATCTGCTGCTGGAATGTCTGGAACTTCACGATCGTCAGGTTGGGGTTGATGCTCGCCAGTGTGCCGCCTACGATCTTCTCAAAACCGGGAATCGGGCGGCTGGTCTGGATCACCAGCGCTCCCGCATACATCGATTGATCCTTTTCCAGGGGACCGTTCGGATCGTTCGCGCTGCCGGCGCGCTGCGTCAGCGGCAGAAAGTACATCGCGTGGTTTTTCCAGTAGACAGTCGTATATGTGGTGTCCTCCACCACACCGACTATCTCATGGGCTCCATCCAGGCCAGCCTGATCGGGTCCGGAAAATCCAAATCGATGTCCGATCGGATTGCGGTTGCCGAAGAACTGCTTCGCGAACTCCTTGTTCACCACGGCAACCGGCGGCGCATTCAGCGTGTCCTGTTGTGTGAAGCCGCGGCCCATCACCACATGTGTCCCAACTGAGTCGAAGTACTCCGGTGTGGCTTTCACCCACGATGCGCCCTTATTCAGATCTGGATCGCCCTGGACCTTCACCCCCGATCCCCAATTGTTGTCCTCCATCGGCGTGTAAGTGGCCAGTCCAACTTTCTCAACGCCCGGCAGTGCATGGAAGCGATCGACGATCGTCTGGTAAAGCGGCTCGACTTCAGTGTTCTTGTAGCCGGCCGCTTGCGGATTGATGTGCGCGATGTAGCGGTTCGTTGCATCCAGTTTCATGTCCACGTTTTCGGCCTTGCTCAAGCTCTGCGCAAAAAGCCCCGCGGCAACCAGCAGCACTAGCGAAAGCGCGGCCTGCAACACCACCAGCGCGCGCTGCACGAACGATGCTCCGTGGGCCGTCGTCCGCGCGTTCGAGCGCAACGCTTCCGCAGGCTGCGTTCGCGCCGCCATCAGAGCCGGAGCAAGACCAAACAGGATCCCCGTAACCAGCGAAAGTGCAAACGCGAATCCGATTGCCAGAGGCGAAGGCGAGGCGCTTACCGGCATATTCTGTTGATCCGGAAAGGCAAGCGCCAGCAGCGCGTGCGCTCCGAGATAGGAGACGGCAAGGCCCAGCAGGCCGCCCATCCCCGACAAAAGAACGCTCTCCGTTAGCAGCTGGCGCACAATCCGGCTCCGCTGCGCGCCAAGCGCTGAGCGGATCGAAAGCTCCGCCCGTCGGCTCATACCGCGCACCAGCAGCAGGTTAGCGATATTGGCGCAAGCCACCAGGAGCACCAGTGCGGCAATCCATTGCAGCAGCTTCAGGTGGTCTTTGTAACCGTCTTGCATGTTCTGGATGCCGCCGCCGCCGGGTGTCAGCACTACATGGGTGCGTGGGAGGACCTTCTTGGCGCGCTCATCGGTAAATGTCTTCATCGGCGCATACTCCTGCTTCAGCAGCGCGCTGGTCTTGGCCTGCAGGGCCGGCAATGATGTCCCCGGCTTCACGCGGCCGATGATGTATGCCCACCGCGTGTCGGGATCGTTGAAGTACGGTGCGCCAATCACCGCATCCATCGCGTTCATGGGGAGGAAATACTTCGGCGGATTGGTATCGATGCGGTCCCCGTAAAACCCCTTGGGTGCAACACCAATGATCGTGACTGGTTTCGTATTGATATAAAACTCGCTTCCCACCACGTTCTTGTCGCCTGCATAATCCTGCTGCCACGCGTCATAACTCATCACGGCAGTGATCGGTGCGCCCTTCTGGTCGTCGCCATCCAGAAACAGCCGGCCCGCCGCCGGCGAAAGACCGAAGACGCGGAAGTAGTTCCCGGAAACAAAGGTTGCCATCACGGATTTCGCTTGCGTCTGCCCTCCACCGCGGCGAACGGTGATAGGACGCCACGCGTAACCCGACTCCATCGCTGCCAGCTCTTCGAACTCCGGCAGGTCTTTCTTGAACAGGTAATAGGTGTCTGTGGAAAAGAGCGAGTAGGCCCCGTCGTCGTTCCAGCCGCTGTTCACGCAGCAGTCATCCGCATTACCGATGCGGATCAGGGTCTTCGGATCGGCAACCGGCAGATTGCGCAGCAGGACGGCGTTCACCAGTGTAAAGATTGCCGAGTTGGCGCCAATTCCAAGCGCGAGCGTAAGCAGTACGGTAACTGTAAACCCCGGTGTTTTGCGCAATTGGCGGAATGCAAACGCTAAATCCTGCAGCAGAACTCCCATCGGCTACCCTCCGGACACACGTTGGCCTGCGCTAATGCTACAGCACGTAACATACCAAACGGCCGTCGCCGCCGGCCTCCTGAAATCAGTGGGTTAACGGGCACAAAAAAGCGGACCGGCGTTCGCAATTGAGGTAGCGTGTTCAAAATCGGACGCTTTCACTTCGCCCTGACACCGCTAGCCCCGCTAACGCCGCCAACTCCGCTAACTCCCCTTCCTGCTGCTACCATTTCCCCTATGCCGCATCTCTCTGGCAGCTTCTTTAGAGCTGCACTTTTGGCCTTGATCGCGCCCCTCGCCTGTCTCGCTGTGCTCGCCCAGGATGCATCCTCCCCATCCAATAGTGCCCGCCTCGACCAGATCCTCTCCAGCATTAACACCGGATATATGATCGGGAAAGTTGCCGTCTCGCCCGACGGCAAACGTCTCGCCTGGGTCATGGGCAGAGAGATCCATGTCGCGCCCATCGATCACCTCGCCAGCGCCCTTCGCGTCACTGCCGCCTCCGCGCCCGAACAGCGCTGCAATGAGCCCGATCTTGCCTGGTCCCCCAACTCATCCTCGCTTGTCTTTTCCTCCGATTGCGCCGATCCCCGCGAACAGCTCGATCTCTATCTCTCTTCACTCGACGGCAGCGCTCCCCGGCGCCTCACTTCGCTTCACGGCGACATCAGTTCTCCCGCCTTCGCGCCCGACGGAAGCCGCATCGCATTTCTCTACGTCGAAGGAGCTACGCGTCCAGTTGGCGCTCTCGCCGCGATGAATGCGCCCTCCGGCGTCATTGGCGAGGATCACATCGAAATCCAGCGCGTCGCCGCTGTTTATGCTGATGCCGCCCAACCCTCGCCTGGCAACTTCGTCACGCCCGCCAATCTCCACGTCTACGAGTTCGACTGGTCGCCCGATTCCAAATCCATCGCCTACATCGCAGCCGATCCGCCCGGCGAAAACAACTGGTGGGTCGCCAAGCTTTATACGCAAAATCTGACTGCCCCAGAGACCGGGGCTGCCCCATCCACTTCGAATCCGGGTGCCCCCGGTCCCTCGCTTTTGGGGACCGGGGAGGCCACGCCTACCATGATTCTGAACCCCGTCACTGTCTCCGGCCCGCTCCACGGCCTGCAAATCGCCGTTCCCCGCTGGTCGCCCGATGGCCACGCCATCGCCTTTATCGGCGGCCTGATGAGCGATCAGGGATTCACAGGCGGTGACGTTTGGATCGTCTCGTCTGATGGCGGCCTGCCACGCGACCTCACTCCCGGGCGCACCACATCGTCGCAGTGGATCGCATGGGGCGACGATGAACACATCTATTCGGATGAGATCGCAGGCGGCAATTCGCAACTCGTTCGCATTCGCATCTCGGGCGATCGCGCCGGCGAAAGTGTTGCCACCAGCTTTGCGGCTCCCATCTTCAGTTTTCCCGGTTCCGCAGGTTCGTCTCACTTTGAACACAGCCTTTCGCCAACTGCCGATCGCTCTCTCTTCGTGTTTGTCGCCAGCACGTTCAGTCACCCTCAGGAAATCTGCGGGGCAGGCGCCGCTGCGCCCGCTCCTGTTACCTCAGGCGACTTCGCCGGTCTCTCTCAGATCTCCCATTTCAACGATGGCATAAAACCCACCTGGGGGCCGGTCGAATCCATTGAATGGACGAACGAAAACTTCCACATTCAGGGCTGGCTTCACTTTCCTGTGAATTACGATCCGTCGAAAAAATATCCCCTGATCGTTGAAGTTCACGGCGGTCCCGCAGCGTCCGAAGAATCCCGTTGGGGCGCCTCTTTTCCCTTCAGTACAGCGGTTCTTTCCGAACTCGGCTATTTTATCCTCGAGCCCAATCCACGTGGCAGCTACGGCCAGGGTGAAGCCTTCACCCAGGCCAACCGCAAGGACTTCGGCTACGGCGATCTCCGCGACATTCTCGCCGGCGTCGATACCGTTTTGGCGCATGATTCTGTCGACCCCAATCGCATCGGTATCGACGGCTGGAGCTACGGCGGATTCATGACCATGTTTGCCGTCACGCAGACCCACCGCTTCCGTGCGGCGGTGGCGGGGGCAGGCATCTCCGACTGGCTCTCCTACTACGGCGAAAACTCCATCGACCAGTGGATGATTCCATACTTCGGGGCCTCGGTTTACGAAGACCCACAGGTCTACGCAAAAAGCTCTGCCATCAATTACATCAGGAACGTCTCCACCCCTACCCTGTCTCTCGTCGGTGACCGCGATGGAGAATGCCCGGCTCCGCAATCGTTCGAATTCTGGCATGCATTACGCGATCTGCATGTTCCTGCGCAGCTTGTCGTCTACCCCAACGAAGGGCACGGAATCGCCGATCCGGCCCATCGGAGAGACATTCTTGAACGCACGGTTGACTGGTTCTCCCGGTACATGCCACCCGGCCCGTAAGCTCTATGATCGAAGCCAATTACCTGCCGGTTCCTGCTCGCCAACTTCCTTCGCAAGAGTCTATCGAATCAGCATCACGCAACCAGGCTGACGATGCCAGAGGTGGGCCCGTCCTGATACACTTTTTTCTTGGAGATTTCACTGTCGTTTCGCCTCTCCAGCCACCCGCGGCGGCCTGCCGCCGGCCTCATATGGCTTGGCTGCAGATCAGCAATTGCCGGCCGGTTGTGGGCAGGTGATGGGCGGTATTAACTCATTTTTCTTTACGTGCTCTTTGAGACCGTTCCGCTGGTCGATGGCGCGGAACGGGGAGGATTCATGCGGCGGTTCTTGACGCTACTTTGTTTGCTCGGCCTGGCTCTTCCAGCAGGAATTTCAATTTCCGGCTGCATTCGCAACCCGGCAGGAAAATATTGCAACGGTCTCGGTTACGGATTGTTGGATACTCAGGTCGCTTCCATCACATTGCAGCCCCAGATCGCGGGCATTTCGCTGGCATACGGCCAGACAGTTCAGTCCCAGTCGCCCAGCGCATTCACCTGCAAGGGCGGCGCTGCTTCCGTCGCCTCAGGAACTTATCACTACGGCACGACGAACAAT
Organism: uncultured Acidobacteriaceae bacterium; assembly: GCA_963834565.1. Classification (GTDB taxonomy): domain Bacteria; phylum Acidobacteriota; class Terriglobia; order Terriglobales; family Acidobacteriaceae; genus Telmatobacter. The sequence goes on from CAWICF010000005.1 coordinate 11,600, forward strand.
CAATTGGTGGATATCTCGCCTTCCGGAGGCATTTGCGCTGGCACGTGGAATCGCAACACGGGCGGCGGCATTGCGGACTACACCTACTGCTATTTTCCGAATCCACTTCCGTCCACAAACGGTTTGCCCTACGGCATCGCATACATTACAGCCTCTGCCGATTCGGTGGTCTCGAATCCGGTTACGGTTTACATTCATCCGCCGATATCGAGTATCAATCTGGTGACGACCCCGGTTTCCGGCACGCCCGCGCAAGGATGCTACAGCCAGAGCCAGCAAGCTCAGCTCGACGCGCAGGCCTACTACAGCCTCAACGGCACACAAACACTTTTGTGCGAGCCGGGTTCCACCACATTGCCCGAGTGCGCCGGTTCCATCGGCACGCTCAACTTTGCTGTCGGCACAGCTTCGGTGGCTTCGATCGATGCAGCAACCAATGTGATTACCGCAGAGCAGCCAGGGACGACGGTTATTACCGCAACCATTGCGCAGTCGTCCTCTTCAGCTGGCTATTTTTCCACCTGTCCTCCGAAGTCGATCACTGTGAACCTGGCGAATGGCAGCACGAGAGGGATCGTCACCCAGGGTGTCTCGCAGAATCTCACAACGAATGTAACGGATACGCAGGGTAACGCAATCACTGGCCTCTCTCTGAGCTATCAATCGACGAATCCGATCGACATCTCGGTGACCAGCGGCGGCACCATTACTGCCGGCTACCCAGGAGTGGCATCGGTTTATGCAACTTGCCAGCCACCCACCTGCAATCCTGCCCCCATCAATGAGCTCGGACTCGCCGGTACCGGACTGCCTATCGCTTCGAACCCGGTGAACATCATCGTCCCCGGTACGACCAGCGATTTTGCCTGGTTCGGTGCGCCTGGACAGTCGCAGTATTTTTCTTCCATCGAGCTGCTGACCGGCAATCCTGGATCAACCGTGCGATTACCCTACGTGCCCAACTCCATGGTCATGGACCAGAGCGGCGACAATCTTTACTTCGGCTCGCCGCGTGAGCTGATGGTCTACTCCGCTGGCTCGAACAGCCTGACGAAGCAGGATACTTCAGCTCCGGGCATCGTGCTGGCAGCCTCTCCAAATGCGAGTCAGATTCTCGTCAACGATCCGATTCGTGGGCTGTTTTATCTCTATAACGTTAGCTCCGGTTCGTCCCTGACGCAGGGTGGGCTCGGAGTTGCAGCGGCATGGACGCCTGATTCCAACACGCTGTATATCGTCGATCGCGCCTCGGCAGGCGTCGGCCACACGGATACTCTCTACGTTTACAGCAACGACTCCGGATGGAGCTCGTACGACATTTCTTCATCGGGTGGAGCGGAAAACCTGGGCGTCCTGGTGCCGGGAATAGGCGCGTATCTTAGTGGCAATCCAACCGTCGCGCACACCTGGTGCCCATCGGGTACGGTCGGGAACAACGCGACTATTCAGTTCTATCCGCAGAGCGACCAGGTGAACGTTCCCACCAATGTTCTGGGCGCTACTTCAGATGGAAAGCACATGTTGGCAGCAGAACTCACGGGCACCAGCATCAGTCTCACTGACATCGGACTCAATATTCCTCCTACGTCCGCGGTTCCTTCGGCAGAATGCCCGTTGACGATCACTGGTACCACGCAGACGCTGGCGCCGCTATCAACCAATCCGACGATCAACGGAACAGTGAATTTGACCGGCGTTACGAATGCAACATCGGTCAACCAGGTGTTGCCCGGCAACGCGCCAACAACAGCATCAACGAGCACTGCCGCACCGATAGCATTTGTTACCTACAACACTCCCAGCACATCCACAACGGCCGCTCAGCTGCCTTTCTATCTTCCTCAGGCCGGCGGTGCTGGTCCGGTCGGCTACGTCACGTTCAGTCAAAGCAATCAACTCAACCCCCCTGCCACCACCACCCCTCCAACCGCTCCATTGGCCGGCGCATTCAGTCCGGATAACAGCGTCTTCTTCGTCTCCACCTCCGGAGATAACGAGATTCACTTCATCGCCGTCCCGCCCAATGTAACCACGACAGGTTCCACAGCGCCGACTGACACGCAGCAGTTCAGTCCGAATCTCCCCGCCTGCACGCCGGTTTCGGCCGGAGGCACCGATGCCGGCTGCCTCTATCCCACGGCGCCCGCTTCGAACACCTACGTTCCGGCGACCGTGATCACCGTCAAGCCGCGAAATGTAACGTAAACAAAAAGGCATTGGATTCGGCCCGAGTTTTCTCAAACCCTTACACTTGCAGGTCGACCTTTGCCCGCCACAGCAGTTTCGGAATTGGTGTACGCCGAAAGCACACTGCGCAGTGGCATTTTCATCAAGAAAATGCCACCTTCAAACGCTCTCAAAAGGCCTACGTGAATTCCGAAACTGCTCTAAGGCTCGACCTGTGGGTGAATGTTTTTTGCGCGTGAGAATAGAGCATCAAATGACGCATTCTTACAGCGGGTGACATTGCTTGACTCGACTTGCGCCGAATCTGTCCCCCTGCCTCCGCACGATAGAATCGACTCATGATCAAGGGGATTTCGTTTCTGCGCCCGGCCGGTGGCGCCGCTGTCTACGAGCGGCTTTCGAGCTTTTTTGCCGGTCTTGGATTCGCTTCCGGCAAAGGCTGGGTCGAGGAAGGAAGTCGCGGTGCGGCTTTCCTGGCCCCGCTCGGGAACCTTGAGATTGTCGACGGACGCTTCCCGTCCACGGCCGACGTTCTGGTTGAAGTCACGTCGCTCGACTCTGTTCACCAGGCGGCCGAAGCTTGGTTGCGAGCCAATGGCGGCGAGAGTTCGCTTGGCCGTCTTTCCCCGATCACAGAGACACATTGGAAGTCGCGAATCTTCACTGTTGAGCCTGAACCGGGTTTCGCCTTCAGCTTCTGGGCCTGGACGGATCCTGTGAAGGGAAAGCCTGTAGCTGTTGAGGGCAATCTTTCCGCCGGGGGGATGAAGTTTGCCATCATTGTTGCCCGGTGGAACGCAGTGATCACCGATCGTCTTCTCGAAGGGGCGCTCGACGCCCTGCTGCGCAGCGGCGCGACGCGTTCCGATATAACCGTCGTGCGCGTTCCCGGCGCATGGGAGATTCCGGGCGCTGCCCGCACCGTCGCCAATGCAGGCCAGGTGAGCGCCATTGTGACTCTTGGTTGCCTGTTGCGCGGCGAAACCGCTCATTACGAGGCGATTTATAACGAAGTCGCCCGCGGGATAGGCCAGTCGCAGCAGGAGACGGGCATTCCGCACAGCTTCGGTGTTCTCACCTGCGAAACGCTGGAACAGGCTCTGGACCGGGCCGGGATCAAGGCCGGAAACAAGGGCTTTGAGGCGGCCGTCGCCGCAATCGAGATGGTGAATCTGAAGCGCAAATTAGGCGAGGGCGGTCCAGCTTGAACTCAGGCCAACATCACTCATCAGGACGACGCAAGTCGCGCGAACTGGCGATGCAAATGTTGTTCCAGGCGGACCTGGGCAAGCAGTCGGCGGACGAGGTTCAAAACACGTTCTGGAAAGCTGGCGATTCTGTCGAGCCGGAGGTGCGGGGATTTGCCGAAGATCTTTTTCGCGTGGCGCAGGCCGAGCAGCCAAGAATAGACGAGTTGATCGCTGCGCACTCGACGCATTGGCGCCTTGATCGTATGCCTGCTGTCGATCGGAACCTGTTGCGCATGGCCGTGGCCGAGCTGATCGGCTTTAAATCGACGCCTTTTCCAATCGTCATCAATGAAGCGCTTGAGATTGGACGGCGCTATTCAGCTCCCGAATCCATCAACTTCTTGAATGGCGTCCTCGACTCGATTGCACGCAGCCTGATCAATTAGGGGAGCAGAGAACAAGGTCCGCATCTGAAGAAAAAGCACCTCACGCCAGGCGAAGCCCCATCTTTCTGGCGCGCCCCAGCGTACGTTGTGACAAGTTATGGTGCGCCTCTCCCGCTGCAAGGCCAATCCATAGCTTGCCCACAGGCTTCGCGCCCATCATGCGCGCTGTGATGCCCAGGGCCCGCGCCGCGCCCGTGGCCAGGGGAATGAGAAATCCGGGCATGCCAGCCGAAGCTACGAGCACAGCTTTGCGCGGCTGGCGCTTATCGCGTAGAGCAGGCCCGTTTTGCCCCCAGGGCCAATAAGTGTAACCCAGCAAGCGTTCTTGAAATCTGCGAAAGATTGCGGTCACGTTGTAATAGTTCACTGGTGAGGCAAGCACAACGGCGTCTGCCGCATCGACTGCGCTAAGAATCTGCTCGAGGCCGTCGTTTTGCGAGCACTTGACGCGGATTTCCCCCGCATCCTGCGTGCACTGGCGGCAATTGGTGCAGAACTCGAGAGGCCGATCGGTGAGACGGATCGTCTGGGTGATTGCGCCGCCGGTGCGGGCGCCTTCAAGAACCGCTTCCACAGCGCGTTCCGTCGTCCCGCCTCTGCGATAACTGCCTATGATTGCTACAACACGTTTTCTCGTCATCGTTCTTCCATCCCACGGAGTTCAGGCGCAGCTTAGTCCCAAGTCATGCGAGCGCGCGGTGATCGGGAGCACGTTTTGTTTCCCGGGCCCCCAGCCGCCTGCGACATACCGTTACGGCGCGTCAGCCCTGATATTCTTGATGAGTGATTCCTCGCACACATATAAGAAGAATCCTGTTTTTGGGGCTTCTTCTGGCCTTTTCATTGGTTGCCTGCCACAAGGAAGAGCAGGCGGTTGAAGGCGTCGCCAAGACCGCTGTAAAGGCCGAGCACCAGGCACAGGCTACGGAGTCGGAACTCGACAGCGAACGCGCCGAGCTTGAGCAGATTCCCCTGCCTACCAAAAGCCTCTACATCGATGTACACGAACCGTCGCAGTGGAACAATCCGTTTCTCTCCGTCGGACCCGATGTGATTACGCTCAGAATTCTCATGCCGGATGCAAACCCAAGCCCCGTCGGGCAGGGATCGCTGCTGCGGCCCGAGGCTGCGCGCCGCCAGGAACTGCAGTTGCGGCCCTCCGACCTGGACCAGGCAATCGTCGCCATTCCCGCAGGCGCGTGGCACTACGGCCGTGTGATTGCCGTCGCGGAATCTCTCACTGCAGCGCCAAAAGATCGACCGATGGTTCGCCGCAACGTCGAATTTACAATCAAGCGGCTGAACGATCTGGGCGTGGTCGTGGAGGAGTGGCCGGCGCGGTGAAGATAGGACCAGGGACGTGGAGGCCTGAACTGGTTGCGTAAATGATTTTGTATCAGGACACGACTTCAGTCGTGCCGTGAAGGCCGCGTAAGCAATGGGGCTTTACAGGCTGCGGAAAAAAGTCTCCGGAAGCGGCACGAAGTGCCAGGGCACTAGTTTACTCGTGCCGTAAAGCGTGCAAAATGACTCCGGCTTTTAAGCCCTGCGGATTGCTTCGGGTGATTTCGAGGCCCAATCCCGAGTTTTTTCGCAATCTGTTTAGCCCCTGAGGTAGGTTTCTTCAGCGCCTCAGATTGTTTATGCAACCCGCCGCAAAGAACAGGGATCATTGGTCACGATTCGCTGAACCCTTGTCACTGAAGACTGGTGCCTGGCACTGCACCGTCATCAACGCGCTACCATTGCAGCGTGAGCACGTCTTCTTTTTCCATCCTTTCCAACTCTGCTCCGCTCGAGCACGAACGATTCTCGGCGCATCGCGAACTTGAGGTTCTACTCAAGAAAAATGTCCGCGGCGAGGTGCGATTCGATCGTGGATCGAGGGCGCTCTATGCCTCCGACGCGTCGAACTATCGGCAGCTTCCCATCGGAGTCGTCTTTCCGGGCGATGCGGCGGATGTCGAAGCTGCGCTTGCAGCCTGTCGCAAGACGGGTGCGGCTGTGTTGCCGCGGGGCGCAGGGACCAGCTTGGCCGGCCAGTGCGTGAATGTGGCTGTGGTTTTTGACTACTCGCGGCACATGAACGCACTGAACGCGATCGATCCGACTGCGAAACTCGCGCGCGTCGAACCTGGCATCGTTCTCGATCGGCTGCGCGATGCGGCCGAGATGCATCATTTGACCTTCGCGCCGGACCCTGCAACTCACTCTCGCTGCACCCTGGGCGGCATCATCGGCAACAACAGTTGCGGCGTGCACGGCCTGCTCGGCGGAAAGGCCGTCGACAATGTCGAGTCGCTTGACGTTGTTCTTTACGATGGAACGCGGCTCACTGCTGGTGCGACTCCTCCGGATGAACTCGACGCGCTGATTCGCGGCGGTGGACGCGTGGGCGAGATCTACGCGGGGCTGGCGAGAATTCGGGACCGATATGCTGCGCTGGTGCGCGCGAAGTTCCCGCAGATTCCGCGGCGAGTATCGGGCTACAACCTCGACCAGCTTTTGCCGGAGAACAATTTTCATGTTGCCCGGGCGCTGGTGGGCTCTGAGGGCACGTGCGCGAACATTGTTTCGGCCACGCTGAATCTGGCCGCCAGTCCGCCGTTTCGCGTGCTTACGGTGCTTGGCTTCGACGATCCGTTTCTCGCAGCGGATGCGGTTCCCTTGGCGCTCGAACATCGGCCGATCGGGTTGGAAGGATTTGATTTTCTGCTCGTTGAATTCATGCGGCGCAAGGGGCTGGCTCTCAACGAACTCGATCGGTTGCCCGCCGGAGTGGGATTTTTGCTGGTGGAGATGGGTGCGTGGACTGCGGAAGAAGCACATGCACTGGCGGAGCAGGTGGCGGGAGCGTCAAAAGCATGGCCTTCGCCGCCGGTGGCTCACATCTGCACTCCCGAAGAAGCGTCGCAAGTTTGGCATGTGCGGGAGTCGGCACTGGGCGCGATGGTTTTTGTGCCGGGAGAGCCGGATCGATGGGAAGGATGGGAAGACGCGGCCGTTCCTCCGGAGAAGCTTGGCGGCTACCTGCGCGCGATCAACAAGCTGATGGCGGAGTACGGTTACCGCAGCCCTTTATATGGCCACTACGGCCAGGGATGCGTGCACACGCGCATTAACTTTGATTTCCGCAGCGCAGAAGGAGTTCGCAAGTTTCGTGAGTTCATCGAGCGCGCAGCAGAGGTTGTGCTGTCGTTTGGTGGGTCGCTTTCAGGCGAGCATGGCGATGGGCAATCGCGCGCGGCGCTGTTGCCGAAGATGTTCGGGCCGGAGTTGGTACAGGCGTTTCGCGAGTTCAAGGCGCTGTGGGATCCCGAGAATCGCATGAACCCCGGCAAGCTGTCAGACGCGGTGCGCGTCTATGATCCGACTGAAAACTTGCGGTACAACCCATCGGCAATTGGCCAAACGGCCGAAGCTGTCGCCGTGGAAACGCACTTCGCATTTGCTCAGAACAACGGCTCGTTTGAGCGTGCCACAGAGCGCTGCGTGGGAGTGGGGAGTTGCCGCAACTCCCACGGCGGCGTAATGTGCCCGAGTTATCGCGCAACAGGCGACGAAAAGCACTCGACGCGAGGCCGGGCGCATCTTCTTTGGGAAATGCTGGCGGGATCTCTGCGCGAAGACGGGTTCCAAAGTCACGCCGTGCATGAGGCGCTCGATCTTTGCCTGAGCTGTAAGGCCTGCAAATCGGAGTGCCCGGTTCAAGTGGACATGGCGGCATATAAATCCGAGTTCCTGGCGCAGAGATATAAAGGACGCCTGCACCCTTTGCATCACTACGTCTTTGGATTTGCAGACCAGCTCGCCCGTTATGGCTCAATCGCACCGGCACTCACCAATGCGATCCTGACCGGGCCGGTGACCAGTTCGATCGTCAAGAGCCTCGTGGGCGTCGCACACCAACGCCAACTGCCGCGACTGGCGAAAAAAAGCTATCAGCGAGCGAGAACTGAAGCGCCGGCTTCGCTCCCGATCTCTCGTTCAGGAGCAAGCGCATCGCAAGTTCTCCTTTGGCCCGATACCTGGAATAACTACTACCATCCGCAGACGCTCGTCGCCGCTGAGACCGTGCTCGGCGCGGCAGGATTCCAGGTCGAAACGCCGGCCACGCACATTTGCTGCGGCAGGCCACTCTATGACTTCGGATTTCTGCCTGCTGCGCGTTCCTACCTCGAGCGTGTTCTTCATCGAATGGCGCCGCAAATTGATGCCGGGCTGCCTTTCATCTTCCTTGAGCCCAGCTGTGCCAGCGTGTTTAAGGACGAACTGTTGGAATTGCTGCCCAACAACCAGCGAGCCAAACGGCTCAGCGATCAGGTGTGGCTTCTGGCCGATTTTCTCGCGGCGCGGGCGCCCGAATTTGCGCAACCGCGTCTGACCGGTAAGCACATCCTTGTCCACGGCCACTGCCATCACAAAGCAGTCTTCGGAGGCGCAGCCAATGAAATTTCGCTCTTGCGCAAAGCCGGAGCGACCGTCGACCCGATCCAGGCGGGCTGCTGCGGAATGGCCGGCCCCTTCGGCTTTGAAGCGGGGAAGTTCGAAGTTTCGCGCATCATCGCCAACCAGGATCTGCTACCGGCTGTTCAATCGTCCGGCGCAGGCACGATCGTGGTGGCCGATGGCTTCAGCTGCCGGGAACAGATCGAGCAGCTTGCCCATCGGCAGGCTCTGCACTTTGCTGAAATTCTGGCGCAAGCGTGTGGACTTGAAGGTTAGTCGAATGGGAATCAATACATGAAACGAGAATCGGCTCCGCCAGGCGAAGCGCGCCGCGAGGATCTCGTCGAGAGCAACCCAGTGACGCCCCACAGCGTCAAACGCGGGGAGGTTCATGCGAAGGAACCCCCTGCAAAGACAGGCGAATGTACAGAGCGGTCAGGGGTCACTTGCGATAAACTGATGTTTGATGGTTTCAGGCATCCTTTACACGTAACAAAGTTGGAGGATTGGTCATGGCAGAGGAAAGCAAGAGTTACGGATTGGCGTGGTTTCTGGCCGGATTGGGCGTTGGCGCCCTGGTAGGTATTCTGTATGCGCCCAAAAGCGGCAAGGAGACGCGCGAGGATATCGCAAACAGTGCCCGCGAGGGAACAGAGTATCTGCGTGTCAAAACGCGTGAAGCGGCTGAGAATGTGAGCGCGCTGGTAGACAAGAGCAAGGAGCAGATCAGCGCCATGGTCGACAAAAGCAAGGAACAGGTCAGCGAATATGTCGATCGCGGGCGCGACGCCATCGATCGCGGACGCGCACAGTGGGAAGAGTTTGTCGAGCGTGGCAAGAATCTCGTCGCGGATCAGACGAACCGCGTAGGTGCGGCAGTGGATGCGGGTCGCGAAGCGTACAAGTCTGCCGCCAGCGAACCGGACACCCACGAATACTGAGAACAGGCCGTTTTTGCCCGATTGCACGATCGCTTCATTTGACTTCCCAGCATCTGTCATCGCGCCTCGAAGAGAAGGGGTAAACACGTATACGCGAGGATACCGGGCGCGGGGCTGTTTCTGGATGCAATTGAAGTGAACGGGTTTGACGTAGTTCCGCAGAGCTCCTGCGTGAGATCACGAACATGCAAAGTTTCGACCACCAAACTCTTGAGCTTGCCCTATTCTTCCTGGTTGCGTTGGCATTGCTCGTGCAGGCCTTCGTCATGCTTGCCGCCTTCCTCGCCTTGCGCAAAGCAGCTCAGTCGATGAATCAGAAGATTGAGGCACTCCACGCATCGGTCACTCCTCTCATTGAGTCGGTGACTCCAATCGTCGTCACTTCTCGCGATCTGCTTACCAGGCTGGCGCCGCGCATTGACTCTGCCAGCGAGGACCTGGCTGCGATGACCAAGTCTCTGCGCGCTCAGACCGCAGACCTTCAGGCAGCCGCTGACGAAGTGGTAGCTCGGGCGAAAACCCAGGCGGGCAGGCTCGATTCCATCCTTACCAATGTCTTCGACGCCATGGATCGCGCCGGTGGGTTTATGGCCGATTGCATCAACAAGCCGATGCGCCAGCTTTCTGCGGTGTTGGCCTCTGTAAAAGCCGTCGTTGAATCGCTGCGCACCTCCGCGCCTGCGCCCCGTTCGCAGCCGAATCACGCGCCGGGCGACAATGACATGTTCGTATAGCGCAGTTTCCCGGCTTGACCGCCTTCGCTAACTGCGCGCCATCGGTCCTCATTCCTTAAAGACGGCACTCGCGATTCTTTGAGCTCAAGGAGCAGTGATACCCTGCAAAGATCGAATCTAATCCGCTTGGCCGTGGACGTGTAAAGACAGATGCGTGTAATTGATCCCGCTCAACTCGAATACAACGACATCTACAAGCTGATGGTCGGCATCATCGTACCCAGGCCCATCGCCTTCGTGTCGACCATCGACGCTGCCGGCGTCCTGAACCTTGCGCCGTTCAGCTATTTCACTGCGTGCGGATCGAATCCCCCGGTGGTTTGTTTTTCCACCGCGGTCCGTGCCGGTGCCCGGTCGCACAAAGATACTCTGCGCAATGTTGAAGCCACAGGCGAGTTTGTGGTGAATGTGGTTTCAGAGGAATTTGCCGCGCAGATGAACGCGACGGCCGCGGAAGTTCCACCCGAAGTGGACGAATTTGTATTGTCGGGGCTCACACCGTTAGCCAGCGATCTGGTGAAGCCGCCTCGCGTGGCCGAGAGCAAGGTGCAAATGGAATGCCGTCTGTACCAGATCGTCACCGTGAGCGAAAAGCCTGGCGGAGGCATCCTGGTGCTCGGCGAAGTTTTGCGCTTCCATGTTCTCGAATCGCTGCTTGACGGGTATAAGATCGACCCCGACAAACTGAACGCCATTGGCCGCATGGGCGGACCGACCTATGTCCGGACGCATGATCGCTTCGAAATGCAGCGGCCGAAATAGGAACAGCTACGATGAAGGTGAGGCTTTGCCGAGCCATGTGAAGGGCACGTATGCAGGCCCAGCCTGAGAAACCCGCGAGGTCATCCCATGAAATCAGAAATTCGCTCGCTGACTGCGGCAATGGTCTTCATTTTGGCAACCAGTTGCAGCGCGCAGGCAACGCCGAATCCTGCACTGCTGATTCTTTCCAAGCAAGACCATTCGTTAGCCATCGTCGACCCCGGCTCGCTGCGGGTTGTCGCGCGCGTTCCCGTGGGCAACGATCCGCATGAGATCATCGCCTCCTCCGACGGCAAGATCGCTTACGTCTCGAACTACGGATTCGGAGCCTATCACACGCTTGCCGTGGTGGACCTGGTTGGGCAAAAGCCGCTTCCGGCCATTGATCTTGGAGCTTTGCGCGGGCCGCACGGACTCGCTTTCCGCGAAGGCAAGGTGTGGTTTACCGCCGAAGCTGCCAAAGCCATCGGCAGCTACGATCCGGCAACGGGCACGATCGATTGGATCATGGGAACCGGACAAAATCGCACGCACATGATTTACGTTTTTCCCGGAGCCAGGCGAATCATCACCACAAATGTGAGTTCCGGCACGGTAACGATCATGGAGAAAACCGAGGGCCGGTCGGCACCCCCTCCGGGCGCAATGATGCCTCCTCCACGCGAAGGAGGCCCGCCCTCCGGCCCGCCCATGCCGCCCGGCGGCGACTGGCAGTTGACAGTCATCCCCGTCGGCCGGGGTTCTGAAGGCTTCGATGTGTCGCCCGACGGGAAACAGGCTTGGGTGGCCAACGCTGGCGATGGCACCATCTCGATCATCGACATCGCGGCGAAGCGAGTTACGGAGACACTCGCAGCGAACGTGCCCGGAGCGAATCGGCTCAAGTTCACGCCGGACGGCGAAACGGTTCTGGTTTCGGCCGGCCCCGATTTCGTAATCCTCGACGCCGCCACGCACAAAGAGATCAAGCGAATCCGGACAGGCCGGGGTTCAGGCGGCGTACTTGTTGCGCCTGACGGACTCCGTGCCTACGAGGCGTGCAGTCCTGACAATTACGTTGCTGTCATCGACTTGAAGACGCTGGAGGTCATCGGACACATCGACGCCGGCGGAAATCCAGATGGAATGGCCTGGGCAGTGGAGTAAGAACGGGGAACGGAGACTGGGCCTCTGACCGCGTGACTTTGTATCCATTCCGTGCCCCATCCTTTCGCCTTTTTTCTGGCGAAAGGGTGGGAGGCCAGGAACGCCAAAGGAACGAATTCATGCGGTCAGCGACCTGGATGTCCCTCCGTTCCCAGTAAGGTTTTCCTTCACTGCTTGGCGCTAACTGATATTCTCCGTGCCGCACTTAGAAGATGATCTTCAAAGCCAGCTGCGTATTGTACGGTTCGCCCGCGCCGATCCCAGGCGCGCCGTAGTTGGCTCCGATGGTGGCGCCAATGGCGCAGGTTTGAGAATCAGTGCAGTAGCCGTCCCCCGGCGCTGCGAGATTGAGATGGTTGAACAGGTTGAACATTTCCACGCGGAACTGCGCCGTGACCCGCTCGCCGATCTTGGTGTTCTTGAAGACTGAAAAATCAACATCGTCGAAATCAGGTCCATGCAGATCGTTCCGCTCGCTATCGCCGAACTCGCCGGTGGCGTCCGGAGTAAACGCGTTGGGATTGATCCAGTTCACTTGATAATCCTGGACCCCGTGTGAAACGCCGCCGTAGGGGCTAACGCCAGGATCGATATTGGCTCGATCGGCATTCTCTCCGGTCCCGCTGCCGGCAAAACTCCCGCCCGGATTGCTGGAGAAGATGGTAAAAGGTGGGCCGGTATGCAAATTGATGAGCGAGTTCACCTGCCAGCCATTGGTGAGCGCCTGAAGCGTGTGACTGCCCGGGATCATGTACGTGACATAAGCGACGAACGTATTGCGGACATCGAAGTCGCTGTTCCCGTATTCGCAGCGCTCGCAGAGGCTGTTTTGCGGATTCCACAGCGTGATCTGGCTGAACTGGTCGAGTGAATGCCCCAGCGTGTATGCGAACTGAGAAGTGATCCCGTGCCAGCTCGACATCCGCAGTGTTGCCTGCAGGCCGTTGTAGTTTGATGTGCCGTTTGACTGGATCTGGTTGATCACTCCATAGTTCGGATATTGGCTGAAATAGGGACGTGAGCATTGCTGATCCGTTCCGGGCGAGGTTGATGAAGTGGCGCCGCTATATTGCGGTGGGCAGGTCGTGCTCGAGTACGCCACCGAGGTGAATGCGCTGCCAAGCCCCGCCTGGTTTATGTCAACCAGTGTGCGCAGCCTGCGTCCCAGGCTGCCCACGTAGCCGAGCTGAAGGATCATACCATTCGACAGGCTTTGCTGCACATTCAGGTTGTAATTCTGCACATAGCTCGAGCGGAGATGCTGGCTGACTGAGAATACGTTGATGATGGAGCAGCCCGCGCTGGCTGGAGGATTGGACGGGTTCGAGATGCAGGTCTGTTGCGTCGTGAAAGCGTCGGGAAAGATATCTGCCCCATAGTTCGCGCCGTAGGGGATGACGGGAGCGGACGGCGTGGTATCGACGGCGACATTGTCTCCAGCTGGATTGTCTTCTACTCCGAATGCGCCGCCATTGCTGGAAAAGCGCGAGTTAAGAAAGTTGACGATGTTGGGATTGTCGTAGCCGAGGCCGTATCCGGCTCGAATCACTGTTTTACTTGCATCGCCTGGCTGGAAGGTCAAGCCGATACGGGGACCCCAGCCTGCATAGTATTGCGGATAGAGATTGCCAACGGTGGAACCCGCGACAGCGAGGCCGTTGGTTGCCCCCGGAAGGAAGACGCTCATGTCTTTCTGTCCGTCGTGGAGCGGGCCTTCGTACTCGTAGCGCACGCCATAATTCAAATTGAGATTCTTCGAAGCCTGGAAGCTGTCTCCTGCGAAGATGCCGAACGAATTGAGATAGACCAGCCGTTTGGGGTCGCCCTGAACAATAGTCGTGTCGGTCGGGTTATAGCAGCCGGCCATGAAATCGGCGAGCTGGAAGAAACGCGGATCGGAACTGGCTGATCCGTAGGTCGTCGTGATGCTGCTGACTGAGCCTGGCGCGGTTGTGGTCAAGGCATCGCAATTCGTGCCGACGTCTCCTGACCACGGACCCTGTGTACCGTCGAAGTTAAACGTGCCGCGCTGATCGGCCTGGTAAAAGTCGTAGACCTGCGTTTTGCGGAATTCACCTCCCAGATGAAGCTCATGCTTGCCGATCGTCCATGAAAAAGATTCGTCAAGGTGACCGGTGATGTCCTGACGGCCTGAGGCGGGAATATTGCCGACGTAGTCAAAACCATCCGAGGAGGAACCCAGACCAGACTCGGCGGCAGGTGCAGCAATCTGAATGCGCGGCGCGCCGCCCAAATTGGGACTGGTAGCGCCAGTATTCAAGCCGAGTGCGATCGGGTCGTAGTTGGTGCTTTGGTCGTAGAAGGACTGCTGGAAGTAATTCACGCCGGCGAAAACCTGATTGGTCATGGTCGCGCCGAGCACGCGGTTATAAGTCAACGAATAGTTCTGTACGTGAATCGGTGCTTCTTCAAAGTAGGGGCTGAGCAGCGAAACAGTTGGAGCCACCTGCGGTCCCTGCCCGACGAACCATTTGAACGAGAGCTTATCTTTATCGCTGATGGTGTAGTCGATTTTTGCCAGCCCATTATGGCTCGCGCCAGATTCATTCGCAGGGTCCACGTAGTTGTATTCGTTCGCAGGGCCGGTTAGTGCGGCAGTGGGCCAGAGCCCCTGGTAACTGCCGGTGCCATTCAGCAGGTTGAGAGCCGTTTGGCTGACGGGAACACCGTAGGCTGAAAGGATGCTCTCAGCTTGGGTCTGGTATGCAGCCGATGGCTCCGTAGAAGGCTGACCGACACCGATGAGAAAACGCTGATCTTCGTAAGTAGTGAAAAAGAAAAGGTGGTCTTTCCAGATGGGTCCACCGGCAGAATATCCAAACTGCTGATTGCGAAGCTCAGGCTTTGTCGCCTGAAGTTGCGATTGTACGGCGAGAGCTTCATTGCGGTTGTAGTAGTAAGCAGTTCCGTGGAGTCCGTTGCTGCCGGACTTGATGGAAAGATTCACTGTGGCGCCCGGGCTGCGCCCGATGTCGGGGCCTGCCTGCGTAACTGTCGAAACCTGCTCGATGGCGTCAAGCGGCAACGTCACACCGGCAATGCCGGAAACGCCTCCCTGATTCGCGGCCGGCACATTCCACCAGATGTCGTTGTTATCAGCACCCTCGATCTGCCAGTTGACCATGTCGGGGCGCGCCCCGTTGACTGAGCCGTAGCCTCCACCGGAGTATCCCGCATAGCCCGGAGTGATCGCGATCATTTGCGTGAAATCGCGGCCGTTCATCGGCGTATTCTGTACGGTCTCACTGGGGATGTCGGTTGTTTCGACGGTCGACGTGGTGTCGAGTGCCAGTGCGTCGGCGGCGACCTCAACAGTTTCGCCCATCGTTGCCACGCCCAGTTTGACAGGCAAAGTGTATGTTGTGCCTGCGGAGACAGGAACCCCCTTTATCTGTTCCTGTTTAAAACCCGTTGCGGTGATGCTGACGTCATAGGTGCCGACTGGCAAATCTCGAAAACTAAACTCACCTGCGGTGCTCGTTGCGGCCTTGAAGGTTGCGCTCGTTGCAGCATCAATGATTTCCACTTGCGCATTGGAGATCAGCGCGCCCGATTGATCTGTGACCGTTCCATTCAGTGCTCCACGGAACGTTTGAGCGGAAAGTGATGCGGTAGTGAAAAAAAGACCAAGCAGTAGCGATGTGAATCGAATCAGATTTCGAATCGAAAGAGAATTCATGAATAGCCTCCTCAGAGCGAAGGGCCTCGGGCGAACGCCGGAGACACAAATAGCGATGTTCGCGGGCAAGTGCGCAGTCGCGCCGCGACGTTGGACTTTTTAACTAAATGGAGAACTTCGACAGGGAAGAAGGACGCGGCTGAATAGCTTTCAGACTAGGAAAGCTGCTGCAGCTTTACCGCATAAGCCTCTGTAAACCGGCTTAGAGGTTCCAACAAGTCTGGAGCTTGTCAAAGAAAAAGTCAAGAAATTTTTGTCCGCGAACGCTTGGCGATTTTGCAGAACGAATTGCTCAGGAATGCAGCGAAGAAACGTTCTCCTTCACACAATCCAGCCGCCGCCTACGACTTCATCGCCGTCGTAAAATACCGCAGCCTGTCCGGGAGTAACTGCGCGCTGAGGCTCATCGAAAGTGGCAACAGCTTCGCCCTCCTCGCCCGGCTCGATCACGGCCCACGCAGGTTCATGACGGTGGCGGATCTTCACCTTCACCCGCATTGGTGCGGTGAGCTCCGCGATGCTGATCCAGTTGAGCTGGCGGGCTCGCAGGGTCCGTGTTGCCAGCTCAGCATCCGCCCCAACCGTCACCTTGTGGCTCGACGGGTCGATATTCAGCACGTAGAGCGGCGAAGGCGAAGCCACACCCAGCCCCTTCCGCTGCCCTACGGTGAAGTTGAAAATTCCTTCGTGCCGGCCTACGACCTCTCCATTCGCCGCGACGAGTTCTCCACTGCTTTCCGGTGCCGCCTGACCCTGCTCCTCCAGGTACGCCGTCAAAAACTGCTTGTAGTCTCCGCCCGGGATGAAGCAGATCTCCTGCGAGTCGGGCTTCTCGGCGAGCCGAAGCCCATGGCGGCGCGCAACCTCGCGCACCTGCGGCTTGGTCATGTGTCCCAGCGGAAAGATTGTGTGTGCCAACTGTTCCTGCCTAAGGCCGAAGAGAAAATACGTCTGGTCCTTGGCCAGATCGGCAGGCCGCTTCAGGATCCAACGGCTGCGCGCAGAATCGTATTCATTCACTGCGTAGTGTCCGGTTGCGATCCGTTCGGCTCCGATGCTTCGCGCCGTCTTCAGCAGTTGGTCGAACTTGATATGGTCATTACAGCGAGAGCAGGGAATCGGCGTGCGGCCGGCGAGATACTCGTCGACGAACGGACGAACCACATCGCGCTCGAAACGCTCCTCCTGGTTCACCACGTAATAAGGGATTGCCAGGTCTTCGGCCACGCGCCGCGCATCGTAAACATCATCGATGGAGCAGCAGCGGCCGGCCTTTGGCGCGTCGGGGATGCCGTGCTTGCCGGCCAGGCGAGTCTGATCCCAAAGCTGCAGAGTCAGTCCAACCACAGTCTCGCCCGCGTGGGCAAGCATCGCCGCAGCCGTCGAGGAGTCGACCCCTCCAGACATGGCAACCGCAATTGTTGTGCGCTCGTTCATTTCTTTTTGTCGCAGCTCGCGCCGCTCTGATCCTTATCCCAGTGTTCCTGCAGCTTCCGGCGCGAGGGCTCGCAAATGCTCAACGGCTTGCGGAACTACGCGAAGCACATGATCAACGTCGGCGTCGGTCGCAGTCTTCAGCAGGCTGAAGCGCAAGCTGGCGCGCGCTGCATTCTTGTCGAGTCCCATCGCCATCAGCACGTGGCTTGGCTCGGTTGATCCCGAGTGGCATGCCGACCCTCCGCTTACGGCCACGCCCTTCAAGTCGAGAGCGATCACAAGTGCTTCACCTTCCACCTGCTTGAAGCGGATGTTCGTCGTATTGGCGGCACGCGGCGCGCCCGCTCCATTCACGCCCGTTCCCGCGATCTTAAGCAGGCCTGATTCAAGACGATCGCGCAACGCGGCAACCCGATTCATCGTTCCATCCACTAGGCTCTCCATCGCAATCTCGGTGGCCTTGCCCAGCCCGACGATGCCCGCCACATTCTCCGTCCCTGCGCGCTGCCGCCGTTCGTGGCTCCCACCCACCATCAGCGGTTCCATCGGAGTACCACGGCGCACGTACATCGCGCCGACTCCCTTCGGCCCATGCATCTTGTGCGCGCTGATCGAGCACAGATGGCATCCGAATCGCCGCATATCGAATTCGACCTTGCCCGCACCCTGAACCGCATCGATATGGAAAAACGCTCCTGCTTCCGCGGCAATTCTGCCGATCTCCTCAATGGGCTGCAGCACTCCCGTCTCGTTGTTTGCAAGCATCACACTGATCAGTCGCGTGCCTGGCACCACCGCGCGGCGGATCTCCTCAGGGTCGATAAGGCCATCGGTACGCGGCGCGATAAAGGTGACGGAAGCGCCCCGCTCCGCGACACGTTCGGCTGCCCGCAGCACGGCCGAGTGCTCAATCGACGTCGTGATCATGTGATCGCCGGGCCGCACGAGACCGGTAATCGCAGTATTGTCCCCCTCCGTTCCACCCGAGTTGAAGACAACCTCAGCTTCGCGGCAATGGAAGAATTGCGCCAGCGTCTCGCGCGCGGCATCAACGGCTTTCCGCGCTTTTTGCCCCTCGAGATGGATGGATGATGCGTTTCCGAAGTGGTCCATCCAATACGGACGCATCGCTTCCATCACCTCCGGCAACAGAGGCGTGGTGGCATTCGCATCGCAATATACCCGGTACACTTGAAACACTCCTGTCTAAATTGTACGGGTTATTGAGCTTGAGCGCGAATCCTCGATACGTGCCGAAGGGCGTCCAATTAGAATGCCAGCAGCGCCGCCGATAACTTGTTGGAGCCAATGCACATGACGGATCGTTCGAGCCGGAATCCGACAGCGCGAACTCCGGAGTCGCCGCGCATCTTGATTCTTGGCCGAAATGGCCAACTTGGCCGCGAGCTCGAGCCCATCTTCGCGGGTTTTGGTTCCGTTGCTGCATTTGGCCGCGAAACGGTCGATCTCGCCGACGCCGATCAGGTGCGAGCAGTGGTGCGCCAGGCGGCGCCTGACGTGATCTTGAATGCTGCTGCCTACACTGCAGTCGATCGCGCCGAAACAGAAAGCGATTTGGCGCTTGCAGTCAATGCCCATGCGCCACGAATTCTCGCTCAGGAAGCGCTGAAGCTCAATGCTCTGCTCGTTCACTACTCCACTGACTATGTGTTTGACGGCAAGAAACAGGGGCCATGGGTCGAAACCGATATTCCCATGCCGTTGAATATCTATGGAGCGAGCAAGCTCGCTGGTGAGCAGGCTTTGCAGGAAGTGGGCGGCAGCTACCTGATCTTCCGCACCAGTTGGGTCTATGCTCCGCGTGGCAAGAATTTTCTGCTCACGATGCTTCGCCTGGCCCGCGAGCGCAATAGTCTCTCCATCGTCGATGATCAGTTTGGCGCTCCCACAACCGCGATCGAACTGGCGCGCGCAACTCAAGCCGTTGTGAAGGGACTGCTGGCTGACCAGTTTGGCAGTGTGCACGAAAGCTCCGGCATCTATCACATGACCTGTTCGGGCTCGACCTCCTGGTTCGGTTTTGCTCAAGCTATTTTCCAGCGGGCTTCGAAGTTGCTCGGCATCAAATCTCCCCAACTGACGGCGATTCCCACCAGGGACTACCCCACTCCAGCCGCTCGTCCGCAAAACTCAGTTCTCTCCAATGCCAGGCTCCACGCGCGCTTCGGCGTGCAACTCGCCGCGTGGGAAACGGCGCTCGATGAAGCTTTGCAGACACTCAAAGCTGAAAGTTAGAGTCGGCAATCACGGCTTCGATGGAGACAATGCGCTGCCGCCTGCCTTTGGGACGGCAGCCGTCGTGAATGCTTTCCAGGATCGGTAGCCGAGCGGACTACAATGAATCGGGCCAAAAACCGATGGCGCGCGCCTGCGCTGATGGAATTAAGTTACATAAGAGAGGCTGGCCACTATGAAGGAATTTGAAGGTCGAGTTGCAATTGTTACAGGGACTACAGGCATTGGCAGAGCGATCGCCTGGCGCCTCGCCTCAGGTGGATGCAGTGTGGTTGCCTGCGGAATCGATTCCGCCGCCAACGAAGAACTGAGGCAGACGGTTCAAACAGCAGGGCTGAAGCTGGTCGTTGAGCATTGCGACGTGAGCCAACCCGACCAGGTGGAAGCGTTAGTTTCCGCTGCAGTCGAACGTTTCGGCGGCCTCGACATGCTTGTCAGCGCCGCAGCGATCCATCCCTTTGGTACAGCGGTCGAAACCGAACCGGAGACGTGGAGCCATTGCATGATGGTCAACGTAGGTGGTGCATATCTGCTGGCCCACTTCGGTATCCCCGAGATAAGGAAGCGTGGCGGCGGCGCAATCCTGAATATCTCTTCGGTCCAGGGGCGCGCCTGCCAAAAAGGCGTCGCGGCTTATGCAACCTCGAAAGGCGCGCTTCATAGTCTGACGCGTGCGCTCGCGCTCGACCACGCGGCGGATCATATTCGCGTGAATTCCATCAGCCCGGGAAGCATTCGCACGCCGATGCTGGCTCGCTCCGCGGCACACTTCGGTTCCGATCTTTCCGTCGAGACCGTCTTTGAACGCTTTGGCGCGGCGCACCCACTCAAGCGCATCGGTGAGCCGGAAGAAGTTGCAGAATTGGCGGCGTTTCTGCTTTCTGACAAAGCCGGATTTTGCACGGGCGGCGACTACCTGATTGATGGCGGCCTGCTGGCGGGGATTGGCGTGCAATGATCGGCTCGCCCATTTGTGTCGCGCCCACCGGTGACGTGTGTGGGGAAGGCGCGGTTTGGCATGACGCTCACAATGCGCTTTATTGGACGGATATCAACCGGTTCCTCGTGCACAGGTTTACGCCCGCCGACCAGAACGTGAAGACGTGGTCTTTCGCCGAACCTGTGACCGCGCTTGCATTGACTGACCAGCCGCAAACGCTGGCCGTCGTCTTGGGTTCAGGCGTAATCCTATGGGATCCCGAGACAGACCAACACGGTGAGCCTTTGTTTCGTCTTGCAGGCTGGCCCTCAGTGCGATTGAACGACGCTCGCCCCGATCCGCGTGGATCGCTCTGGTTGGGTTCGATGCGCAACAACGTCAACGCCGACGGCTCCGCTGGGGTTGCCGGCGGCCTCGACGGGAATCTCTTCCGGCTCGATCCGGATGGCCTGGTCACAACCTGGAAACGCGAGATTGGAATCGCGAATACTGTCGCATGGAGTCCAGACTGCCGGAATTTCTACTTTGCCGACTCGCTGGCAAACGTGGTGTGGGTGTATGACTACGACGCGGCCACGGGCGCGATCGCGAATGAGAGGCCATTTCTTGAAGGCTTCGCGCGTGGTTTACCCGACGGCTCAACTGTCGATGCGGAGGGTTTTCTTTGGAACTGTCGCTTCTTTGGCGGTTGCATTGTCCGCGTTGCGCCGGATGGAATCATCGATCAAGTCATCGAGATGCCGGTGCGGAACGTCACCACTTGCACCTTCGGCGGAGCTGACCTGAAAACGCTCTATGTAACCACCGCGCGCACTGAGGCTTCGCCTGAGGACCAGTTTGCCGGTGGACTCTATGCAATTTCAACGGGCGTCGCAGGTCAAGCCGAGAATGTTTTCCGCATCTCCGAGCGAAAGACTGCGCAATGATCGGGAATTTGTTTACTCGGCGGTCCCGCGCGAGTACATCTCCAATAGCATTCGCGCAGCTCGAAATGATGTCGTGTGCCCTTCCGCAACATCGCGCTCCAGAGCTTCCATGCTGTGACGCACTGCCGGATTTGCTGCAAATCGCTGCAGCAATGTCTGCTCGATCATCTCGTGCATCCAGCGTTTCTGTTGCGCCCGCCTTGCGCGAACAAACCAGCCATTCGCTTTGGTGAGCTCCAAATACTCGAGCACCGATTCCCAAAGCTCCCGGATTCCTGTTCCGGTAAGTGCCGAACAGGTGATTGCTCCAGGTTTCCAGCCATCTTCTGAAGCCGGGAAGAAATGCAGTGCGTTCTCGGCCTCGGCTCGCGTGCGTTCGGCCGCGGCAGTGTTTGTCCCATCGGCTTTATTCACGGTAATCAAGTCGGCCAGTTCCATCACACCACGCTTGATGCCCTGCAACTCATCGCCTGCGCCGGCCAGCGTGATGAGAAGGAAGAAATCCACCATCTCATGCACGGCTGTCTCCGATTGACCCACGCCGACCGTTTCCACAAGGATGTTCTGAAATCCTGCTGCTTCGCACAGGAGCATCGCCTCGCGCGTATGCTGCGCGACGCCTCCTGAAATTCCGCGTGAAGGGGACGGCCGGATGAAAGCCATCTCATTCGCAGCCAGCGTGGCCATCCGCGTTTTGTCGCCCAGGATGCTGCCGCCCGAGACTTGGCTGCTCGGGTCGATAGCCAGCACAGCGACCTTTTGCTTCTTCTCTCCGATCAGGTGCTTACCGAGCGCTTCAATGAGGCTGCTTTTTCCGGCCCCGGGAACTCCGGTGATTCCCACGCGGATCGAGCGCCCGCTATGCGGAAGGCAATCTTCAATCACTTGTTCGGCCACTCTGCGATCGGCTGCTAGCGCGCTCTCAATCAGAGTGACGGCGCGGGCGAGAACGGCCCGGTCGCCGCGCAGGATGCCTTGCGTGTATTGCTCTCGCGTCAGAGAATCGCGCTTTCTGCCGCGGACCGGCGCTTGCGGCATTTGGCAGCCTGCCACCTGATGCAACGCGCTTTTCATTGCTGCACCTCTCAGCTTCGTCAGCTAACGACGCTGGCGCACAACATCTCAAGAATCTTCTGGGCTGCAACAGGAATCACCGTGCCAGGCCCGTAGATTCCTGCAACGCCGGCATCGTAAAGAAACGCGTAGTCCTGCGGCGGAATCACTCCGCCCACCACAACAATCATGTCGTCACGGCCCAGAGCGCGCAGTTCTTCCATCAATTGTGGGACGAGAGTTTTGTGGCCCGCAGCGAGACTCGAGACGCCCACTACGTGAACGTCGCTGTCCAGGGCAAAGCGAGCAACCTCACGAGGAGTCTGGAACAACGGGCTGATATCCACGTCGAAGCCGATGTCGGCGAACGCCGTTGCAATCACCTTGGCGCCGCGATCATGGCCATCCTGGCCCATCTTGGCGACGAGAATGCGCGGCCGCCGTCCCTCTTCAAGCTCAAATTCCTCCACCATTCTCCGCGCCTTTTTGAACTCTTCGGTCTGAGCGCCGGCAGCCGAGTAGACGCCGGAAATTGTACGGGTAGGCGCCGCATATCGGCCCCACACTTTTTCGAGCGCCATCGAAATTTCGCCGAGCGTGGCGCGTTTGCGCGCCGCGTCGATCGCGCATTCCAGCAGATTACCCTGGCCGCTGCGGGCGCATTGCTCCAATGCAGCCAGCGATTCACGCACCAAATCGCCGTTGCGTTCCCGTTTGAGCTGCTCAAGGCGAGCGATCTGGGAACTGCGCACAGCATTGTTGTCGATATCGAGAACCGGAATCTCCGGCTCACACGGGGCAGGGAACGCATTCACACCAACGATAACATCGCGTCCGGAGTCAATGCCCGCCTGTCTGCGCGCGGCGGCTTCTTCAATGCGCATTTTAGGAAGGCCGGTCTCGATCGCTTTGGCCATTCCGCCAAGGCTCTCAATTTCTTCGATCAAATTCCACGCGGAATGCATCAGTTCGTGGGTCAGCCGTTCCACATAGTACGATCCACCCCATGGATCGACCACGCGCGTGATTCCGGTCTCTGCCTGCAAATACAGTTGCGTGTTCCGCGCAATCCGCGCTGAGAAATCTGTCGGAAGAGCAAGCGCCTCATCCAGCGCGTTGGTATGCAGCGATTGCGTATGACCGAATACTGCCGCCATTGCCTCCACGCAAGTCCGCACCACATTGTTATACGGATCCTGTGCCGTCAGGCTCCATCCCGAAGTTTGGGAGTGAGCGCGAAGGGCCATTGACTTTGGGTTCTTCGCGCCAAAGCTCTTCACAATCTTCGCCCAAAGCATGCGGGCGGCGCGCATTTTGGCAATCTCCATGAAGTGGTTCATGCCAATTCCCCAGAAGAACGAAATCCTGGGCGCGAAGCTATCCACGTCGAGGCCCGCGTTGATTCCGGTGCGCAGATATTCCATGCCGTCTGCCAGCGTGTAGGCGAGTTCCAGGTCTGCGGTCGCTCCCGCCTCCTGCATGTGGTAGCCACTCACGCTGATGCAGTTGAACTTCGGCATCTTGGCTGCGCAGTACCGGAAAATGTCGCCGATAACGCGCATCGATTCCGCCGGCGAGTAAATATAGGTGTTGCGGACCATGAATTCTTTCAGAATGTCGTTCTGGATGGTCCCGCTCAACTGCTCCGGCGTAACCCCCTGCTCTTCGGCCGCAACAATGTAGAACGCCATGATGGGCAATACCGCGCCGTTCATGGTCATTGAAACCGACATCTGTTCGAGGGGAATCTTGCGAAACAGGATCTTCATGTCGAGAACCGAATCGATTGCTACGCCCGCCTTGCCCACATCGCCGGCCACGCGCTCATGGTCAGAGTCATATCCCCGATGGGTCGGCAAATCGAAGGCGACAGAAAGCCCGCGCTGGCCCGCTGCCAGATTGCGGCGAAAAAATGCATTCGAATCTTCGGCTGTCGAGAAACCAGCGTACTGACGGATTGTCCACGGCTGCATGGCGTACATAGTGCTGTAGGGGCCGCGCAGAAACGGAGGAATGCCCG
Source organism: uncultured Acidobacteriaceae bacterium (assembly GCA_963834565.1). Lineage (GTDB taxonomy): Bacteria > Acidobacteriota > Terriglobia > Terriglobales > Acidobacteriaceae > Telmatobacter. Next base: position 35,787 of record CAWICF010000005.1, read on the forward strand.
CTGCATAGTTGAGATGGTCGAGGCCTGCCAGGTCATCGCACGTATAGAAACTCTTCACCGTAATGTGCTCGGGGGATAGCCATTCTTCACACGTATGGTCCGCGGAGCCCTCTGTCATCGCCTTCCAGTCGATCTTTGAAAAATCAGGCCGCATGGTCAGTCTCGAATTCCCAGTTTGCGCTGCAACTTTGTCAACAGTTCGATAGGGTTGCTGCGCGCGTGCACAAAATCTGCAATTCCCGCGGCCTTCAGCTCTTCCGCATTGTTCGGATTGCCCGCAATCATCACTGGCGTGGCGCGGCCCAGTCTTTCAAGCTGCGGCATCAACTCAGCAGCCATCTCTGCATACTCCGGATCGGCGCTGCACAACACGATTAGATCTGCACTCTCCGCTGCAACCTCGCATGCCTTCTTGAAACGCTTGACTGCAATCTCGAATCCGCCACATGCCAGAAGATTCGACGCAAAATTCGAACGCATCGTCCGCATGCGTACGTCGCCAAACTCCGCCAACAATACGCGCGGCCGCTTTTGACCCTCAGCCACGCGCCACTCGGTGAGCAAACGCAATTGCTCATACATCTGTGCGCCGCGACGCATCGCGTTCATGCGATCCTGGTCGATGCGGTCGAGCGCCGACTCGGCAGGATCGGCAAACTGGTTCGTCCCAATGAAGACACGCCTCCGGCGCGCAACCGCGGCCTCGCGCGCCGCCAGCGAACTCGCGAGCGCGTTGACAATGAAGCCGCTGGCCTTGGCTTTGCTGTATCCACCAAGCGCTTCGATTTGCTGCATTGACTTCCAGGCCTCGTCGGCGAGGTGGGCAGTGAGCGCTTCAAGGTAATACGATCCACCGCAAGGATCGGCGACGCGGTTGAGAAATGCTTCGCGCTTAAGCAGGAGTTGCGTATTGCGCGCAAGCCTGCGGCTCGCGTCAACTGGGGCCGTATAGCACTCATCGAAAGGCGCAACCGTAATCGCGTCTGCGCCGCCATAAACCGCCGCCATGGTTTCGGTAGCGGCGCGCAGAATGTTCACATTCGGGTCGTATACGGTTTTGTTCCACCGCGAGGTGCGAATTGCGATGCGTGCGGGCACAGCGGTTCGTCCGGCTCCAAAACTTTCCGTAACTCGCGCCCACAGCATGCGAATCGCCCGAAGTTTGGCAATTTGAACAAAGAAGTCCGTGCCGGCGGCAAAGCGAAACTCAAGTGCGCGTGCTGCACTCGTCGCATCCACTCCGCATTCCTGCATCGCAGCCAGGAAATCCACTCCTGAAGCAAGCGCGAATCCCATTTCTTCGACCGTCGTAGCGCCTGACTCTTCGAATGCTTCGGCATGAATCGTGAATGGCACAAACCGTGGCGCCGCATATTGCGTTACCTGGGCTGCGAGTTTCAAGTCGGATAAAGGATCGAATCCTGTCGAGATCAGCACCCCGGTCTGGTGCACTTTTGTGCGCTCAAGCAAAAGTCGAAGCAGCTCCTCTTCGGCCTGCTCAAAGTGAATCGGGATCTCGTCCAGGTTTGCCGTCAGAGCTTCAAGCGTGAACGAACTGTGCGCAAACGTGCCGGTGAAAGCGATCGCTTCCGCGCCCGACCCAATTCCCGCCAGCGCAGCACGGTTGCCCGCCGCCGGATCACTTGCATCGATCTCTTCACGAATGGTCCAGTCGCCGGTCGCGCGCGCGCCGCGCCTGAAAGGAAACTTGCCCGGCGCCTCATCAGTCAGTGCCAGACTCTTCAGATCTTCGGCGCGATAGTATGGCTTTCCGGTCAGACCGTCTTCAGCGCGCCAAATCAGTTTCTTTTGGTAGTCGGCGCCCTTCAGATCGCGGCGAATTGCAGCTTCCCACTCGGCCGTGCTGATTGGCGGAAAATCATCGAGCAGGTGGTCGGTCGCCATCGTTCTTCACCTGCCCCGAGATTCTTCGACCATCTCGAAGAGAACGCCGAATGCGTCTTTGGCTCTCGATTTGGGATGAACGAAAAATACCTTTGTTCCGCGAGAGCCTTTGCGCGGAGCGCTGTCGATCATCTGAAATCCTTCAGCGCACATGGCGTCGAAGGCCCGCTGCGCGCTCTCAACACGAAAAGCGACATGGGCCAATCCGCCGCGCCCGCCGTTCTTATCAATCAGCTTTTGCACCGGCGACTCGGCGGTCAACGGCTCCAGGAGTTGAATCAGATTCGGGCCTCCGCCGATCTCGAGCAAAACTTCGCGCACTTGATCGGTGCCAAGCACTTCTTCGCGATGGACCTCTTTGAATCCGAGGGTTTCGTAAGCTTTCACCTGGCCCTCCAATTCGCCCTGTTTCACTGCAATTGCGATATGATCCACGAATTGAATGCCCGGAACCCTTGCCAGCTCATCTTGCTGCGCCTGCATCTTCGCCTTAACGCTCCGTTTCTTAAACTCCACGCCGCACTCACTCGAGTTCGGCCAAAACCTGATCCTGTTTCACTGAGTCGCCAGCGGATACGTGAAGACACTTCACTTTGCCCGCGTGCAACGCAGCGATATTCGTCTCCATCTTCATCGCTTCCAGAACAATCAGAACTTCTCCTGCTTCCACCGTTTGCCCCGGATTGACGTTCACTTTGATCACCAGTCCCATCACCGGGCTGTGACACACTTGTCCTTCTGCATCCCAGGCCGCGCCAAATCCCTGCCCATGCGCCCCAACTCCAGTCGGACCGGCCGCTCGGTTGGCCGGATAGCCTTGCGTTTGCTCGTCCTCGTCATCCTCCATTACCTCCACTTCGACGGCATACGCTCTTCCGTTCACTGTGATCTGAAGCTTCAACTGGCTGCACCCCTTGAGAAATAACTCCGCACCCGCCTAATTTCTCGGGCGCAAATTGTGAGAAGTTTGCACCAAAACGCGCCCCTGCTGCGCCCATTCACCCGCGCCATCCGAAGCCGGCATTGTGCGGGCCGCATGAATCCGGACCTTTTTGCCGAGGAAGGTGGTTGCCGCGGCCGTAACTACCGCAAGAGTCTCCGCTGTCACCTGTTCGCTTTCCTCGCCACCCATGTTCTCTGCAACTCCAGCCACCGGCTCGATCTCGCTCGACTTAGCCTGCGCAGAGTTTGAACTCCCCATCTCCGCAAGACGCGCTTCCAAAACCTTTACCTTGGCCGCAAGAGCGTTCACCTGTTTTTCCGCGCTGGTTTGCCGCTCGCCGGCGGCGCGCCGCATCGCTCGCGCAATGGTTGCGTAGATCGCGGCGCAACCCGCGCCGGTGACGATTGCCGCCACGGCAACTTCGAACCAATGCACCTTCACTTGCCGTCTCCCTTCACAGCGGAATCAATCCGTGTTTCTTTTGTGGACGCAATTCCCGCTTGCCGTGCAACGATTCCAGCGCTCGCGCCAGGTATTTTCGCGTTTCAGAAGGCGAAATGATGTCGTCAACTAGGCGCCGGCCTGCCGCCACATAGGGATTTGAAAAAGTCTCCCGATACTCGTCCACCATCTCCTGGCGCCGCGCTGCTTTGTCGTCAGCCGCGTCAATCTCCTTGCGAAAAACGATCTCTGCCGCGCCTTCCGCACCCATCACCGCGATTTCCGCGGTGGGCCAAGCCACCACCCGGTCTGCGCCAAGCCCCTTCGAACACATCGCGATGTATGCGCCGCCGTAAGCCTTGCGCAGTACCACTGTGATCTTCGGTACGGTTGCCGCCGAGTAGGCAAACAGCAACTTTGCGCCGTGGCGAATGATTCCGCCGCGCTCCTGCTCCACGCCAGGCAGGAATCCCGGCACGTCGACAAAGGTGAGAAGCGGAATGTTGAAGGCGTTGCAGAAACGCACAAACCGCGCCGACTTGTCGGATGCGTCGATGTCCAGCGCTCCGGCCAGCACGCACGGCTGGCTCGCCACCACTCCAACGGGCCGTCCTGCCAGGCGGCCAAAGCCGATCACGATGTTCGCGGCGAATCCCGGTTGAATCTCCAGAAAATCACCGTTGTCCACGACGCGCACAACTACATCGCGTACATCGTAGGCCACCTTCGGATCGACAGGGACAACATCATTCATGTCTGTGTCGCTCTTAAGGCGAGCGCTAAATGGAATCCTCGGAGCGTCCTCAAGATTGTTTGAGGGAAGAAAACTGAGAAGCCGCCGGCACAGCGCGATCGCTTCGTCGTCGTCTTTCGCAATCAGGTGCACGACACCCGAGTAGTGCATCTGCGATTGCGGCCCACCCAACTCTTCGGCACTCACATCTTCGCCAGTCACTTGCTTGATCACCTGAGGTCCGGTGATGAAAATACGCGCGTGCTCGGTTTGAATCACAAAGTCAGTGAGCGCCGGGCTGTAGGCAGCGCCGCCCGCGCACGGACCGCAGATGAGCGATATCTGCGGGACGGTGCCGGACAGCATCACGTTGTGATAGAAAACGCGCGCGTAGCCGGCCAGGCTATCGATCCCTTCCTGCACGCGAGCCCCGCCCGAATCGTTGATGAAGACGAACGGGCTTCCCGTCTTGAGGCTCATGGCCATCATGTCGGCCACTTTGTTGCAGTGCGTTTCGCCCGCCGCGCCGCCCGCAACAGTAAAATCCTGGCTCGCCAGATGCACAAGCCGGCCGTCAATTGTGCCGCATCCAGTGATCACGCCGTCGGCAGGCAGCTCTTTGTCGGCCATTCCGAAGTACGTTGCGCGATGCTTGCTGAACAGCCCGATCTCCTCAAAGCTGCCCCGATCGAGCAGGTGGTCGACGCGCTCGCGCGCAGCCAGTTTGCCCGATGCGTGTTGCCGCTCAATGCGATCCTTGCCGCCGCCCAATTCCAGTTCGGCTCGCTTCGCTTCCAGCTCCGCTGCCTTGTCGCCAAGCGTTTTCTTCTTTTCGACCTCTTCTTGGGTAAACATTCACGCTCCTGGGGTGAGGATCAAAATGCCACACGCATCTCAGAACCGGGCGAGAGCCGGCACGTCTCAACTTCTTGTACCGCCGTCATTTTATGCCGGTGGCACAGAAGCAAGATGTGATCTTGTTCACTCATCTTTTTGTGGAAGAAGCCGCATTTTCAAGAGTTTGCGGCATGGCGGGTGCCCCCGGTACCTCGCCTTTGGGGACCGTGGAGGATAGCAAGACCACGACCCGTTATCAGATCCGGGATTCGCCTATGAGAATCGCGTCCTGCGCCACAGAAGCCTGCCGCACAGCACCAGCGGAATCATCGTTCCGAGGATCAACACGATCATCCAGGGCACGTTCACATAAATATGTTGTGCGCGGGTACCGATGGCCAGCCAGACAAAAATGCCGGTGGCAACGCAAATGATCAGCACCTCCCACCAGCGGCGAGGGTGCTTGTTATCGGCAAGCGGGTCGTTGCCCGCCACCACGGCGGCGACATTACTGTGATCGAGATCGTAGCGGGAGCACTCGCGATCCATCGCCGCCCGCCAGTTCTCCATCTCCGACGGCGGCGGTTCTGCCAGGCTGATCGAAACAGCTCCAGCGATCATGATCGTCGATCCGGCAATGATGAGAAGCCTGCCGCCCGTCGGCATTCCGACGAACTCGCCGAAGACCAGAGCTCCCCACGCCAGACCCCACAGTTGATTTGTATTCGAAAGAGGAATGCCGCGGCCAATGCCGATGTACTTGGCGGCGTATTGCTGGAAGAGATCGCCGATGACCCAGCAGAATCCCCCGACAAACGGCCAGAAGAGCATGGTGCGTGCTCGCGCCAGTTCGGCCTGCAGCGGCGCCGCGCCACCATAGAAGATCAGGCCCATCGTCAGAATTGTTCCCAGCTCGCCGAACGTGAAAATCGTGACGAACGAAAGCGGATTCATGCCGCTGATGTACGCCTTGCGGTAGGGAATATACATCGTGCCGAACATGCAGCCTGCGCCGAGCGCGGCGATGATTCCGGTAACAGCTCTGCCAGGCGCGCCCGACTGCTGAGCAGTAGCAATGGCCAGCACCGCAGCTCCGAAGACAATGGCCGCGGCGCCGCCGATAACTTTGGCCCAGTCCTTCGTTTTCGATCCGTGAAGTTCCTTGAAAAGCAGGCAGCCCCACGCTAGCCCCACCAGGCTGTTTGTATTCCACAGAGGAAACGCGATCGCCAGACCCACGTTGCGCACTGCAAATATCGTCAGCGTATTGCCAACCGCCCAAAGCATTCCGCCAATCAACGCCCAGACGATCAGATGAGGCTTCTCGCGCAGATCGTTGAACAGGAACCCCGTGCCCTTCAGCAGCGTGGGAACCGTCCAGCGAGCCACGAATGCGCCCATCACCATTCCCATCGAGATGAGGAAAGGCGAGAATCCCTCATTGACCAGCTTGGTGGGAGCTTCGGCGCTACCCAGCCACACTGCTGCCGCCAGCCCGCAAAAGACTCCCAGTTTGTGCAGGGAAATCGTGGACCGCGCCGGCGAGGCGATTGTCTGGTCGCTCATCCGCTCACCTCAGAGTCATCAGCAACGTGGTTCCAAGAATCAGCACGGCGACAGGAACCCACAGATGAACGTCGGTGAGAATGCAGATCCATTGCGATCGTTTCAAGCAGAGACCTCCGCGAGCCGCACTGGGCGATGCTCGTCATACGATTTGCGCGCCGCCAGGGCCATCACCACCGGAACGCGGGCGTCGTCGCCGGTAACTGGCGTGGGTTTGCCCTCCAGAACCGCTTGCACAAATAGCTGCAGTTCCAGAGCAAAGCTTTCGGTGTAGCGTTGCATGAAGAAGTTCAACGGCAGATCAGTGTATACAGATTTCTCGCCGCTGACTACCACTTCGTTGGGAAAGCGATTTTCGCTGGCGATTTTTCCCTTGCTGCCCAGAATTTCGACGCGCTGATCGTACCCGAACACCGCCTTGCGGCTGTTGTCGATGGTGCCGATGGCGCCGCTCTTGAAGTGCAGCACGACAAGCGCGCTGTCCAGGTCGTTTTCTGCTTTGAATGCAGGTTCCACCAGCACTCCGCCCGCAGCATAAATCTCTTCTACTTCTTCGCCCATCAGGTAGCGCGCCATGTCGAAGTCGTGGATCATCATGTCGCGGAAGATCCCGCCCGAGGTACGCACGAAGGCCATCGGCGGCGGCGCGGGATCGCGGCTGATGATATGCATCAGGCTTGGTTTCCCGATTTCGCCATTTGCCACTGCTTGCCGCACGCGCAGAAAGTTCGAATCGAATCGACGGTTGAAGCCCACCTGCAACTGCACACCCGCCGCTTTCGCCGCCGCCAGCGCCGTATCGATCTTGTCGAGTTCCAGCGCGATCGGTTTCTCGCAGAAGATGTGCTTGCCGGCCCTTGCCGCGCGAACAATCAGGTCGGCATGGGTATCGGTTGAAGTGCAGATGAGTACGGCGTCAATCGCCTTGTCCCCAAGAATGTCGTCGGCCGACGAAACCACCCTGGGGATGCTGCAACGCGCTGCAAGGGCCTCGGCGGCCTCGCGATTGATGTCTGTGATTGCTGCAATCTCGGCCTCAGGCAAACGGAAGGCCAATGTCTCCGCGTGGACGCGGCCAATGCGTCCAGCTCCAAGAATTCCGATATGAAGTTTCTTTCCGCTCATGATCTCCTCGAAAAAACAGCCTTCAGCTAATAGCGCATTTTTGCATTTGCTCTACACTTCCGTGCCCCATCCTTTCCGCGTGACCGGGGTCCCCACGAACGGGTCTTCGTTCGTGGGGTGGCTAAGCGGAAAGGGTGGGACACCAGAGAACTCCCGGTCTACGCCAATTCCGAAAACGGTTTAGCTCCTTGCCATTTCCGTGTGTGCTCCAGCATCTTCACTGCAAGAAAACAGCCAAAAGCTAAAAGCTGTCTTTACACAAAATTCGACTCAATAGAACGAATGTATTCCCGGTTCCGCGCTGCGCTTTCCTTTGGACTCCCCATCCCCGGCAGAATGTCCTGCTCCACGAGAACATATCCCTCGTAGTCGCGTGCGGCGAGCCAGCGCAGCAGGGCAGGGAAGTCTACGCATCCCTTGCCCAGCTCCGGATACAGGCCGTTCCGCATGGCCGTGAAGTAATCCCACTGCCGCTCGCGGCTCAAACGGGCCACGTTCGGATCGATGTCTTTCACGTGGACGTACCAGATCCGTTCCTTGAAGCGATTGAGCGCCGCAACCAGGTCGACGTCCTCCTGGCCAGTGCCATGAACATAATGGCCGGTATCAAACACCAGCCCGAGCAACTCTGGATTGGTCAGGTCAAGAAGCGTCGCAATCTCATCGGGAGTCTCAACGTAGCCTGCGCAGTGGTGATGAAGAACGGTGCGCAGACCGGTTTCATCAAAGACGGATTTCGCGATCCGGTCGGCGCCGCTCGCAAACGTCTTCCACTCGTCTTTTGTTAGTCCAGCCCTTGCAGGTATGCGCCCCGCAAGCAAGGTGCGCTCGGGATCGGTTCCATTGTCGTCGGAAAGAACCAGAAAAGGTGCTTGCGTCGTCGCGACAGCAGCAATCAGTTTTGCGGTCTTTACGGCTCTCTCTGCTCCTTCTTCGTGCGCCGCCGCGTTCTTCATGGCCACTGGAACAAATGCGCCGAGCATCACCACATGGTTGCGCCGGCTCAGTTCCCCGCTCAGCTTCGCAGGGTCGGTCGGCATAAAGCCCCAATCGCCCAGTTCCGTTCCCGTGTACCCGGTTTCCACAAGCTCATCGAGCATCTGGTTAAAAGGAATCGCCTTGCTTTTGTCCTGATTCTCCAGAGTGCCCCAGGAACATGGCGCGTTGCCTACTAACAGCTCTTTCATGCGCTCACCTTGCTTTCCGCGAACCTTAGGGTTTAAGCGATCGGTAGATTTGTTACACGTGTGCATCGTTTCTTCGCCAGCTGCCGAGCCAGAAGCTAGAGGCTGGAAGCTGTCGTTAAAACTTCCGGCTCCACTCCTTCGGCCACCGTTCGACGATGACCTTGGTTTGCGTGTAAAACTCCACTGCGTGATGCGCCTGGGCGTGCAGATCGCCAAAGAAACTATCGCCCCACCCGCTGAATGGGAAGGTCGACATCGGCGCAGCCACTCCCACATTGATTCCCACGTTGCCCGAGTTCACTTCGTATCGGAAACGCCGAGCATTCGCGCCGTCAGTGGTGAAGATGCACGCCATGTTGCCGTAAGCGCGGCCGTTGACCAGGGCAATCGCCTCTTCAATCGTCTGCGCGTGGATCAGGCTCAGCACCGGCCCGAAGATTTCAGTCCGAGCAGTCTCAGAATCCGGCGGAACGTCATCGAGTACAGTCGGCAGCACGAAGTATCCGTCTTCGTAGTCGGCCACTTTCTTTCCGCGGCCATCCACGATGACCCGAGCTCCTGCTTGTTCGCCCTTGGCGATCAGTCCCTCGATGCGTGTCTTGCTTTCAGCGCTGATCACTGGGCCCATCTCTATGCCCGGCGCAGCACCGTAGCCCGTCTTGCGGTTCTTTGCTGCAGCCACAATCTGCTCGGTGAATGAGGGCCTCGATTCACCGACAGTGATGGCAACTGAAGCTGCCAGGCAGCGCTGGCCCGCGCAGCCAAAGGCGGAGTCAGCCAGAATGCGCGTCGTCATTCCCATGTCGGCATCGGGCATCACCACCACCGGATTCTTTGCGCCACCCTGGCACTGCGCGCGCTTGCCGTTCGCGGCGGCGCGGCTGTAAATATATTTTGCCGTTGCCGTTGATCCCACGAAGCTGACTGCGCGGATTCCCGGATGGTCGAGGATTGCATTCACCGCGTCGCGGCCGCCGTTCACCAGTTGGATCACGCCCGGTGGGAAGCCGGCCTTTTCCACCAGGCTGAAAATCTTCTGCGAAGTGATCGGCACGCGCTCCGATGGTTTCAGCAGGAAGCAGTTGCCCGCCGCAACTGCGTACGGCATGAACCAGAACGGAATCATTCCCGGAAAGTTGAACGGCACGATCGCCGCCGCCACACCCAGCGGCTGGCGGATCATGTGCTCGTCGATTCCGGTTGCAATGTCCTCGCAATTCGTGCCCTGCATCATCATCGGCATGCCGCAGGCGGTCTCGACGTTCTCCACCGCGCGGAGAATCTCCGCCCGGCTCTCGCCCATCGTTTTGCCGCATTCGTCGGTGATCGAGAGCGCAATTTCATCTCGATGCTGTTCGAGCAGCGTCTTCAGCTTGAAGAGCGGCTGGATGCGCTCCACAACCGGCGTGCGCCGCCACTGCAGAAACGCGCGTTCCGCTACCTCCACCGCGGCATTCACATCGGTCGCTGGGGAAAGCGGAACCTCGGCCAGCACCTTGGCCGATGCGGGGTTGATCACATTGAGCGCCTCGCTGGCCGTTGAAGCACGCCATCCGCCGTCAATAAAATTCTGTAGCCTGTCCATCTCGTTATCTCCTCACAGGTGATGGCGCTCGCGCTTGCGCGCCTCTTCATATCTCGCCCGTGCTTCTCGCACGCCGGCATTTTCTGAAACTTCCGCTACCGCGACATCCCACCACGAATCGTATCCGGGCACGCCGGCTGTCGTGTCCGTCTCTACCACGATCACAGTCGTGCGGTCCTGCCGCTTGGCTTCCTTCAGTGCCGTCTTCAGCTCGTCCAGATTCGCCGCTTTGATGGTGTGCGCGCCCAGGCTGCTCGCGTTGGCTGCGAAATCCACCGCAACAGGCTGCCCATCCAGTTGACCGCTCTGCGCGTTGCGCATTCGATACCGCGTGCCAAAGCCTTCCTGGCCGAGCGACCGGCTAAGGCTGCCGATGCTGGCAAAGCCATGATTGTCGACCAGCACGATGATGATTTTTATTCCCTCCTGGACCGATGTAACGATCTCAGTGGGCATCATCAAATAAGTGCCATCGCCAAGGAAGACATAAACTTCCCGGCTCGGATCTGCCAGCTTCGCGCCCATCGCGCCGGGAATCTCGTAGCCCATGCACGAGTAGCCGTACTCCATGTGATAGCCGTTGGGCGTTCGCGTGCGCCAGAGCTTGTGCAAGTCGCCGGGATGGCTGCCCGCCGCTGAGACGAGCATGTCACGCGGCCCCGCTGCTTCCCACATCGCGCCGATCACTTCGCTCTGCGCAGGTTTTCGCTTGTAGTCCGCGTTTTGACTGTTCAAATGGAAAAGCCGATCGACTTCGACGTCCCATTCCTTGCGCAGCGCGGCAATCTCCGTCGCGTACTCCGGACCGACGCTGTAGCCGCCCAACGCTGAAGTAAGCTGCTCAAGAGCCACCCGCGCGTCAGCCACGACAGGAATCGCCCCGACTTTGTATGCGTCAAACTCGGCCGTGTTGACGTTGACGAAGCGGACATCTGGATTCTGAAATGCAGTCATCGAAGCGGACGTGAAATCCGAGTAGCGTGTTCCGATGCCGATCACAAGGTCGGCTTCGCGTGCGATACGATTCGCAGCCAGAGTTCCTGTTGCGCCGATCGCGCCCACCTCCTGCGCGTGGTCCCAGGCAAGGGAGCCCTTGCCCGCCTGCGTCTCCGCCACAGGAATCCCCGTCTTTGTCACAAAATCGCTAAGCGCCTCCGAAGCCTCGCTCATCAAAACGCCGCCGCCAGCCACAATCAGCGGACGCTTCGCATTGCGAATCGCCTCTACGGCGCGTCCCAGTGAGATGCGATCCGGCTCAGTTCGACGGATAAGCCACACACGCTTTTCAAAAAGCTCTTCGGGATAGTCGTACGCTTCGGTCTGGACGTCCTGCGGCAATGCCAGTGTCACCGCGCCACAGTCCGATGGCGATGTAAGCACCCGCATCGCTTCGGGCAGTGCCGTAATCAGCTGCTCCGGCCGATAGATCCGGTCCCAATAGCGGGACACTGGTTTGAAGCAATCGTTCACGCCGATATCCTGCGTGGCCGTGGATTCAAGCTGCTGCAAGACCGGGGCGACGTTTCGCCGCGCGAAGATGTCGCCGGGCAGCAACAGCACCGGAAGGCGGTTGATCGTCGCCAGCGCTGCGCCGGTGATCATGTTTGTCGCGCCGGGACCAATTGAAGATGTGCAGGCGAAGGTGCGAAGCCGGTTGCTCGCTTTGGCGAATCCAGCGGCAAGGTGAACGCCGCTTTGTTCATTGCGGACAAGGATGTAGGGAAAGTCGGGATTCTGTTGCAGGGCCTGGCCGATGCCGGCTACGTTGCCGTGGCCAAAGATACCCAGCACGCCGGCGAAGAATGCATGCTCGCGTCCATCCCGCTCCACATGCTGTTGCTTCAGGAACTGGATCAGCGCCTGCGCCATCGTGGCGCGCCGCGTTTTCATGCCCGTTCTCCTCGTTCTTGCAAATCCCGGCCGAAGCCTCCGCAACTCGCTTGCGGCGGGAACGCTCTGAGGCTACCTCTTAACCATCGGCAACCTCGGATCCTTTTCGCGCCAGCCGCTCTTCACCCACGCATAATTCGGATCGTCTGACGCAGCCAATGAGCGCGCCGATCCGGCCAGCGCGTTCAGATAATACACGTTGTAACCGTGAGCGGCCACTACGGGATGATATCCCTCGGGGACCAGCACCAACTCGCCGTCGCGCACTGTGAGCGTCTCATCGATGCGCTTATCAGCTGTGTAAACCTTTTGCACCGCGAAGCCTTCAGGGCGCTCGATGCGATAGTAGTAAATCTCCTCCAGATCCACCTCTCCCGGGGGATTGTGCACATCGTGCTTGTGCGGAGGGAAGCTCGACCAGTTGCCCGCCGGAGTGAAGACTTCGACCACCATGAGACGATGTGCGAGAAATCCCGGAGGAATCATGGAATTGATCTGGCGGGTGGCGTTGCCTCCGCCGCGAATCTCGATTCCGACTTTGTCTGGTGTGATCAGGCGCGGCGGATATTCCTCTTCCGCTTTGCTGTAGCAGAGAGCGACGTCGCATCCGCTCTCTGTGGTTATCGAGAACGAGGTGCGAATCGGAAGGTAGAGGGTGTAGGGCAGGCCATCGAAGACCGTGGCTCGTTTTCCAATGTCGTGCCATTCGCCGCGCGAACTGTAGACTGAGCAGACTCCGCCCAGTACCACGATGGCCAGCTCACGGTCCTCCGCCTCGCCGTAGTAGGTTTGGCCCCGTTCCAGAGCCCGCGTCTCGAACGACAAATACTCATACCCGAAGTCTTCTATTCGATTGCGAAATGCTTCGGGCTGAATCAACAACTCTTTCATGAATCAGATTCTCCTGCAGCGCCAGTCAATGAGGCGCTGCGCCCACTTCAAACCGTTGCTTGTCGACACCGGTCTCGGAGGACTCACCCGAAAGCGCCGGCGCAAATGTCCTCCAGGATTCATGAAGGAGCAAACAACTTTGAAGTTGGCTTAAAGGCCTCCCGGTCTGGCTTGAACCGGAAGGCAAGTGAAACAGGGGGCCCGATGCACACGTGTGCAAGCCTCATCTATAATTACCCATTTCCCTTGCCCTGTCAACCGGTCTCTCAATCTTTCTTCATCAATGCTAACTATATTTATTTGTTTGTCTTACGCCAATATTTGCACTGGGATTTATAAGGCAAAAATAAAGTCCGGATAGATGCGATTTTCGCCTAAACCTTAGCTGAAGCTTGGACTTGTTTCAAAAACCGGTTTTATTACAAGGGCACGGCCGAAGAGCTTGCTGAAAAAGTCTCTGGAAGGGCATGAAGTATCAGGGCACGACTTCAACGCGCTGCGCGCCGTAGGCGCAAAGTTTATTAGCCCCGCGCTTCAGCGTGGGGAAGACTGCAAGAAAAGAATCTGGAGCCGCTGCACTCTGGACCGACGCGGCAGGAATCTTCCGACGCAAGCGAACTTCTAACTCATCGCCCGCCCACCAGGTTCTTGACCGAGATTTCTGCGGGTGTTAGGGTTTGCTTGCACACGTTTGCAGCTCAGGAGGTCATATGGCTCCCACCGAATCCGCTCTCCAGTTCAAAAGCCCTCTCCACAAAATGACCCAGACCACCCCAACCTGTCTCTGGAACGATTCGGCTGCCATCGAAGAGCTCACGTACTCCATCGAACACGGTGCGGTCGGCGCCACTTGCAATCCATCCATTGCGGTCACTGTGCTCAAGCAGGAGATGCGCGTTTGGAAGCCGCGCATCCTGGAACTTGCTGCGGAGAAGCCGGCTCTCACTGAGGACCAGATCTCATGGCGCGTCGTCGAGGAGATCTCGGCCAACGCGGCAAAGTTGCTCATGCCCGTCTTCGAGCACGAGAAGGGACGCAACGGCCGGCTTTCCATTCAAACCGATCCGCGAAACTATCGCAACGCCGACGCAATGTTGTCCCAGGCCATCCGCTTCAGTCAGCTTGCTCCCAACATGATCGTGAAAATCGCCGCCACATGCGCGGGCATCGCTGCGATTGAGGAAGCCACCTATCGCGGCATCAGCATCAATGCCACGGTCAGCTTTACGCTGCCGCAGGCTATTGCGGTTGCCGAGGCCGTCGAGCGCGGCCTGAAGCGCCGCGAAGCGGAGGGTCTCGATATCTCCAGCATGGGTCCCGTTTGCACGCTCATGGTTGGCCGCCTCGATGATTGGCTCAAGGTTCTGCATGACAAGAAGAACCTCTCCGTCGATCCCGGTTATCTGGAGTGGGCCGGTGTCGCCGTCTTCAAGAAGGCCTATCAAATCTACAAAGCCCGCGGCTACCGCCTCCGCCTGCTTTCAGCGGCGTTTCGCAATCACATGCACTGGAGCGAATTCATCGGCGGCGATGTCGTCATCTCTCCGCCCTGCGCCTGGCAAAAGCGCTACAACGAAAGCGATATCGAGGTCATTTCCCGCATCGATACCCCGGTCGACTCGCGCATCGTCGACACGCTGCTCAAAAAGTTCCCTGATTTCGAACGCGCCTACTCCGAAAACGGCCTCACGCCGGCCGAGTTCGACAGCTTCGGCTCAACGCGCCGCACGCTGCGCCAGTTCATTGCCGCCTGCGCTGAGATGAACGCGATGGTGCGCGATGTGATTCTGCCGAATCCCGACACGGAATAGCCGTTAACCCGGCAGCAACAGAACGCGCAGTCCGGGCTCTCGCTGCCTGTCCTATTTGAGCCACATTTGTGTGTTGCTCGTCGAAACCGCGCTCAAGCCCTGTTCCAACAGCCCTTCCACTTCCTTCAACGTCGAAATCAAACCACCACCGACGACCGGCAGGTCGAGGCCGAGCGAACGCACGCGGTCCAGAATCTTTGGCGCCACCAGCGCCGGCAAAATCTCCAGTGCATGCACCGGCGAGTTCTTCAGCTGATTGGTGATCGTATCCATCGCGCCGCTGTCCAGCAGGAACGTGCGCTGAATTCCATAAAGGCCGATCGAGAGCGCATGTCGCAGCGGATCAAGGTGTGTGGAGATAATCCCGCGAGCGCCAACCTTCTTCAGATAATTCACTGCGAAACGATCGCGTGAAAATCCGTTGAGCAGGTCGAGATTCACGATGGGGATTTTGCTCGCTGCCAGAATTTTCTGGATCATCACTTCGATGTTTTCAGGATCGCCTGTCAGCAGGTACACGAGTTTTCCACGCGAGGCTGCAGCTTGCTCAACATATTCCTGTTTACGAATTGCCGGGATGATCGGAGTCTCGTCGCAGAAAGCGCGGATCGGCGTCAGCGCAGTTTCCGTCTGTTTCCCGCCATTGTGCGTGAGATTAATTGCTTCGCCGGCCATCCGCTCTTGCCTTTCCCGTCGACCCTCTTACGATTAACTCGGTCTTCACCCTGATCTGCGCCACCGAATCTTCACCTGACATCAGCTTCATCAGGTTTTCCATTGCCATCTGCCCCATGCGCCGCATGGGCTGGCGAACGGTCGTCAGCGGCGGCTGCAGGTATGAGGCAAAGAACAAATCGTCAAACCCGGTCACCGAAATATCTTCGGGTGTGCGTAGACCGCGAGCGTGGATTGCGCGCATTGCGCCCAACGCAGTGATGTCGTTATAGCAGCAGATCGCTGTCGGCGGCCTGTCGAGCGCGAGCAGCCCGTTCACTGCTTCAATCGCTGCTTCGGCAGTGCTGTCTCCCTTCACGCTCAGTGCGGGGTCAAACGCGATCTCCGCCCGAGCCAACGCCTGCTTGTAGCCCTCCAGCCGCTCAATATCCGACTGGTAGCCTGACCGGTCGCCGATGTACGCGATGCGCCGATGCCCCAGCGCAATCAGGTGTTCCGTCGCCGCCCGGCTGCCTTCAACGTTTTCGATCATCACGGAATGCATATATTCGCCGGGATACTGATCGTTCACCAGCACAATCGGAACCATCATCTCCGCAAGCAGCGGCAGATACGCCGCGCCGACGCGTGATGAAGTCACGACGATTCCGTCAACGCGCTGCTCGGCAAACGTCTGCACCATCTTGCGCTCGCGCTCAGGCTCGGCGTTGGAGTTGGCCAGGAAAACACTGTAGCCGTAGTCGTTCGCTGCCTGCTCGATGCCGAGCGCCACTTCGCCCGCAAAAGGGTCGTTGACGGATGTCACCACCAAGCCGATAGTCCGCGTCTTGCGCGTAACCAGGCCGCGAGCCACTGCGCTCGCGCGGTAGCCGGAGTCCTCCGCGATCTTTCGAATCTTCGCCGCGGTCTTCGCATTCACCAGGGGACTGTTTTGCAGCGCGCGCGAGACCGTGGGATGCGACACCTTCGCCAGGCGGGCAATGTCCTTGATCGAGGGCTGTCGGCGCATTCGTTTCGCGCCGATCACTTGGCCCGTACCCGCCGACTTGCCGCCGTCCTTGTCAAACATGCGGAAAACTCCCGATTGCACACGTGTACGGCCGCCCTCAGTCTCCAGCAATCTACGCCTCAAAGTCAATGTCTTTCCGAGCATTCGCACCCATGCACGTTAATCTGTTCAACAGTGCTTCAGACCACGCAAAACTCCGCTTCGCTAGAGCGCCGCATCGGCCTGCGTTCTGCGGTTCTTTTCAATTTGCTCGAAATGATTGGAGTCGGGCCATTCATTACGCTCCCGCTCGTGATTGCTGCGGCGGGCTACCGGCTTTCCATTTGGGCGTGGGTGCTCGGCGCGCTCATCGCTGTTGCCGACGGCCTCGTCTGGGCGGAACTCGGTGCCGCGTTTCCCCTCGCCGGTGGTTCTTATGCGTTTTTGCGCGAGATCTACGGTCCTCGGCGTCAGGGAAACTGGCTCAGTTTTCTCTACGTCTGGCAAGTCTCGTTCACTGCGCCTCTCTCTGTCGCATCGGGATGCATCGGGCTCTCGGGTTTTCTTGCTGTTTTCTGGCCCGGGCTTCAGACTGCCCCAATCGCTGCCCTACCCAATCTGCGCTACGCAAATTTCGCTGCCGCGGCCACATGTCTTCTCGTCACCATGCTCCTTTATCGGAATCTCAGCTCAGTGGCACGGATGGCATGGGTCCTTTTTGGCGGAGTGATGGTGGCGATCGCCGGCGCGATTGCCTCGGGCTTTGTCCGCGCCCACGCCGCGGGCGGCTGGCACATGCCTGCCTCGCCTCCTCTCTCCACGGCGCTTGCCTTCGGAGGCTTGGCACAGGGAACGTTGCTCGCGACCTATTGCTACTGGGGCTACTACAACATCTGCTTTCTGGGTGGAGAAGTCCGGCGCCCTGAGCGCACCATTCCGCGCGCGATTCTCATTTCCGTGCTGCTCGTCTCGTGTTTCTACATTGCGATGAACCT
This sequence comes from uncultured Acidobacteriaceae bacterium, assembly GCA_963834565.1. Taxonomy (GTDB): domain Bacteria; phylum Acidobacteriota; class Terriglobia; order Terriglobales; family Acidobacteriaceae; genus Telmatobacter. The sequence continues at coordinate 53,359 of CAWICF010000005.1, forward strand.
GGCCGCGCTGCCAGCATTTAAAGGCGCAGCTCCGGCTGCTGCATCCGCAGCCACGCGCGTTCAGCTTGTCGCTGACATCGCTCGCTCGGCATTCGGCTCATGGGCCGGCTACGCAATCGCCGCGCTCATCATATGGACGGCATTCGCCTCTGTGTTCTCTCTGCTTCTCGGCTATTCGCGCGTCCCCTACGCGGCAGCTCGCGACGGCAACTACTTCCGGTTTCTCGCCGCTGTCCATCCCAGGCACGGAATTCCGCACCGTTCGCTGGTTGCACTTGGCCTGGTCGGAGCACTCTTCTGCTTCTTTACACTTACTCAGGTCATCACCATGCTGGTCATCACGCGCATTCTGCTGCAGTTCTTCCTGCAGCAAATTGGCGTGATCTATCTGCGGGTGAAACAGCCCAATCTTTCGCGGCCCTTCCGCATGCCGCTCTACCCGCTGCCGCCGCTGGTTGCCATGCTCGGATTCGGATTCCTGTTGGTCTACCGCGCTCACGCACTCGTTGAAGTCGGAGTAGCCGCGGGAATCGCGGTCTCGGGTACGCTGATTTATCTCCTGCGTGCGCGCCAACTGCGCCAATGGCCGTTCGTGGAGTCAACGCAACAAGTCTAGTCCCCTGAGTCTGAAGTCCGCTACAAAAATTGACCTTGTCATCCTGAGCGAAGTCCGCCGCGTCGGACGGAGTCGAAGGACCTGCATTCAGGGAATGCGTTTATGTAGGAAATCAATGACTCAGGAGACTAGAACTGGATGCATAAATCCCACTTTGAAAGGGCACGACTGAAGAGCTTGCTGAAGAAGTCTCTGCAAGGGCACGAAGTATCAGACCACGACTTTAGAGCTTGCGTAAAAAGTCTCTGCAAGGGCACGAAGTATCACGCCACGACTTTAGAGCTTGCCTAAAAAGCCTCTGCGAGGGCACGAAGTGTCAGGGCACGACTTTAGTCGTGCCGCAAAAGCCACATAAACACAGGGGCTTTAGTGTTTGCGTGAGAACGTCGTTGGCCCCGCCGCAATGACGTTTTGGTTTTGATTTCTCCCCACCGCTAGCGGTGGTTTAGTTTCAGGCTGCGCGCATGACGTGCAGTCGGGTGATGTTGTAGGCCAGCGTGGCCAGGGTGAATTCGTTGTTTACATTTTCGAATCCACGGGTGCGAAATTGTCTCATTCCACGTTGTTGTTTGAGGACTCCAAAAACCGGTTCGACGACTGCCTTGCGCCGCGCGTAGGCGGCCTGGCCGGCCGGGGATCGCAACTTGGCCCGCATGCGGCGATGGGCGGGAGCTTTGGCCCGGGTGCGGCAGCGTCCGCCAAGGTTCAAGGTCCGCGCCATGTTGGAGTCCGGCACATAAGCGTCGATGTTGCGCTGCTCCATCTGGTTGAGGTTGTCGATGGAGAAGAAGCCGCTGTCGGCCAGAGCCGCGCCCGGCGGCCTGCCGCATCGCTGCTCGGCCTGGTCGATCATCGGCCCGAGCGACCCGTTGTCGGTCACGTTCTGCGTCACGCGCTGGGCCACGATCAGATGATCGTCGGAAACGGTAATTTCGGCCGAGTAGCCGAGCACGAACTGGTCTCCGCGCTGGCGCAGAAAGCGGGCGTCCCCATCGGTCCGCGACAGCTTCTTCAGTCCGCTCTTCTCGAGCCGCTCCATACGCCGCGGCATCTCGGCCAGCGCCTTGTTCAGCTCGCCGATGGCCACTTCCAGCCCGCCCGGTTCCTGGTCGTCGCGATCGGCTGCCTTCTGCCAACTGCGCACCTGGCGGCGCAGTTGCGCCCGCGTGTCGCGCAGCGCCTGCTCCGAGTCCACACGATCCCGACTGGCGTTGGCCGCGATGCGCGTCGAGTCGATCGCCACACGGCCCAGCTTCACCAGGCCCTGCTGCCGCGCCCACTCCAGCACCTGCGTGAAGGCATCGTTCAGCGCCCGTCCGTGACGGCGGCGGAACGCGCTCAGCGCCCAGTTGTCTATGCGCTCGCCTGCCGCCAGGTAGCGGAATGCAAGATCCTCCACCAGACGCCGCTCCACCTGCCGGGCGCTGGTGATGCCCAGCGCGTAGGCGTAGAGCCACACCCCAAGCATCAACTGCGGAGCGTAAAGCTCGCCGCCTTCGCCACTGTAGCTGTGTTCAAACTGGCTCATATCCAATCGCTCGATCACTCCACGAACGAAAAAGCAAAGGTGCTTCTCGCCCAACTCATCCCGCACGCTCGGAGGAAGCAAATACGCCTGATCCGGGCTATAAACCTTGAATCGCGACATGCTTCTCTTGTCGCCCAACTCGCGTGTGAATTACAAGTGCCTTGTGCAGTTCTCACGCAGACACTTCAGCCCCTGAGTGAAGTCTCTTCATCGCCTCAAGCGAATCATGCTACCACCTCTAATATGCTGAGTCTGAAGTTCGCGACATAAATGAACGGTCATCCTGAGCAAAGTCTGGCCGGCTTTTCAGGCCAAACGAGTCGAAGGACCTGCATTTCCGGTCTCACCTCTATGCAACGAATTTCGGATTCACCGCTGCTCAGCGCAACTGTCATACTTGATCTATGCAGTCCGCGCGACACGACGCCGAAATCCTCGATCAGTTCACGCGACAGGCTGAGCCCTTTGCGCAGCGCCACGGCTATCGAGCCGACCCTCTGCTCGATTTAATGTCTGAATGCGCAGCCGTTAAGCCGGAGGACACAGTTCTCGACGTCGCCTGTGGCCCCGGCATCATCTCTTGTCACTTTGCCAGCCGTGCCCGCCATGTAACCGGCGTCGATGTGGTGCCTGCCATGCTCGATCGTGCGCAGCGTTACCAGGCCGAACAGCAAATGAACAACGTCACCTGGCAACTTGGATCCTCCACCGATCTTCCCTTCGTTGCCAACTCATTCGATTGCGTCGTGACGAGATTCTCGTTCCATCATTTTCTCGAGCCGATCGCCGCTCTGCACGAAATGAAGCGTGTGGCGAAGCCCGGTGGAACAGTGCTCGTGTGCGATGTAGCTCCTCGGCCCGAAACGCAGGCCGCCTTCAATCACTGGGAGATCTTGCGCGATCCTTCGCATACACGCGCACTCACTGAAGCGGAGTTCGAGGCCCTCGGCAAGGACGCGGGTCTGGAATTGCGCCGCTTCGAAAAATCCACACTCGATCGCGATCTCGAAGGCTTGCTCTCCGGCTCATTCCCCAGGCCCGGCGACGCGGATCGGATTCGTGCACTTTTCGAAGCCGACATCCGTGCCGGTGCCGATACCCTCGGTGTCGCTGCGCGGCGGGAAGACGGGCTGATCTACCTCACCTACCCCATTTCAGTCATCACCTGGCGTAAAACCGGATAATTGGTGCTCGCTAGGTCTGTGACCGCATGAAAAAAAACCTCCCGTGCTCCATCCTTTCGCCTGCTTTTGGGCGAAAGGGTGGGATAGTACGAAGTTCACCAGCACAAATTCATGCGTTCACAGGCCAAGGGAACTCACGCCGTACATGTTCGAGCGGGACCGGGCCGCACCGGGCGAGAATTCAAGTCATCTCCTGACCCGTCCCGAGATCACGTTTCTTGTAACGTCAGTGCCTCGGGCGCTGTCTAATGAGGGTAACGGTTCTTCCCCAAACGAGGTCGACCATGCTGATCGGCAAACCGCCTGACATTCCATCGTCCGAAATTACGCCGCGGGACGATTATTTTCGCTATCTCAGCCGCAGGAAGTTTCTAAAAGGTGCGGCCGCTGCCGGCGCCGCGGCTGTGGGCGCAGCGCGCCTTGCCCAATTCGCAACGCCGCTCGATGCCTTCGCCGGCACGAAACTGCAGACCGTCCAAAGCCCGCTGACCACGACCGGCGAGCAACTCACCAGCTTTGACGACATCACCCACTACAACAACTTTTATGAGTTCGGCGTCGACAAGGGCGATCCCGCGAAAAATGCAGGCGGTCTGCCGACGCGTCCATGGACTGTGAAAGTCGAAGGCCTGGTCGCCAAGCCGCTCACCTTCGACATTGACGCGCTGCTTAAACTTCAGCCGCTTGAAGATCGCGTCTACCGCCATCGCTGCGTTGAGGCGTGGAGCATGGTGATTCCCTGGGTGGGCTACTCGCTTTCTGAATTCATCAAGCAGTGCCAGCCGCTCTCGACGGCCAAGTACGTGCAGTTTCTCTCGTATTACGACCGTCACGTTGAGAAGTGGGCGGGCGAAAGCACGATCTATTGGCCCTATTCCGAAGGCCTGCGCATGGACGAAGCGATGAATCCTCTGACGCTGCTAACGTTTGGCCTCTATGGTGAAACCTTGCCAAACCAGGACGGCGCTCCAGTTCGCATCGTTGTTCCGTGGAAGTACGGTTTCAAATCTGCCAAGTCGATCGTGACCGTGAAGTTTGTCGCCAAGCAGCCGTCTACGACCTGGAACGACATGGCGCCGCAGGAATATGGTTTCTATTCCAACGTGAACCCCAACGTCGACCACCCGCGCTGGAGTCAGAAAACCGAGCGCCGCATCGGACTTCCGTTCTACGAACAGCGGCGCACCACGCTGATGTTCAACGGTTACAGCGATCAGGTGGCGTCGCTCTACACAGGAATGGACTTGAAGAAGTACTACTAGGGCCCCTGAGGGACGTAGCTAAGTCACCGAATGCTACCCGTGCCCCATCCTTTTCGCGGCCTCATCGCGAAAAGGGTGGGAACTTCCAACCCCTTTTCCGCACAACCCAGCTGACTCGCTGACTAGCTAACTATGAAACGCTCAACGCTGATTGTCTTGAAGTCTCTTACGTGGATTGCCTGCCTCTGGCTCGCCGCGCGGCTCACCTGGGGCGCTTTCACCAACAACCTCGGCCCCGATCCGACGGCCGAGATTGCATTCTCAACCGGGCTGGCCACGCTTTACCTGCTTACCATCACGCTCGCCATCTCGCCGCTGCGCCGCTTGTTCCCGCAGCTTAGCTGGCTCATCAAATTCCGCCGCCTCTTCGGTCTCTTCGCCTTCTTTTACGCCTCGCTTCACATGCTCACCTACGTGGCGCTCTATTCCGGCTTCAGCATCGCAGCCATGGAGAGCGATATTGCGAAGCGCCGCTTCATAACGATGGGTGTGGCAGCCTATCTGCTTCTGGTGCCGCTCGCCCTCACGTCCACCACATGGGCCATCCGCAAGCTCGGCGGTAAGAACTGGAATCGTCTCCACAAGCTGATCTACGTTGCCGTCATTTGCGGCGTCATTCACTTCTGGTGGCAGGTCAAGCCCGGCGTCCTCAAACCGCTCGACATCACAGTCGTGCTTGCCGTGCTGCTGCTGGCGCGTCCGATCCTGAGTCTCGTGCAGCGCCGCAAGCAGCGCGCAGCCATTCCAGCCTGATCGTATTGCCGCACAATGACGCGGGCATCACCCTATTTCCTCCACCTCCAGCGCCGCCGGAAACGCGAGCATCCGCTGTGCCACAGGCTGGTAGCTCTTGCGATGAAGCGGTGTCGGGCCCAGGCGCGCGAGCGCCTCCAAATGCTCCTGCGAGCAATATCCTTTGTGCCGTGCCAGACCGTAGCCCGGGTACACTGCGTCGAGCTCTACAAGCAGCCGGTCGCGATACACCTTCGCCAACACGCTGGCGGCGGCAATCGAAAGGCTTGTTGCGTCGCCTTTCACCACGGCCTGCTGCGTGCACGGCCAATCAATGCAGTCACGCCCGTCCACGAGCAGGTAATCCGGCACAACCGCGAGCTGCTCCACGGCCATGCGCATTGCCAGCAGCGATGCCCTGCGAATGTTGATGCGGTCGATTGTTTCTACATCGACGGCAGCGACAGCCCAGGCGATCGCTTTTACGCGAATCACTGCGTTGAATTCTTCGCGCTGCTTTTCCGTCAGTTGCTTCGAGTCGTTCAGGCCCTGCAGGCGGCAGCCCTTTGGAAGGACGACAGCAGCGGCAACCACCGGCCCGAACATCGGCCCACGCCCCACTTCATCAAGGCCCGCGATGTGCAGCGCGCCTGCGCGGCGCGCTGCATTCTCAAGCGTCCAACCGCAGACCGGAGTCCTTGCCATGCGACAAGTATAGAAATCGGCGGCTTCCGAGCGGACGGTTTACTGGCTGCCGCTTGTGGAAACCCCAGCGTGTTCCGGCTCGCTGGCCCATTTCACCGCTCTTATCCGCAAAAGCAAAACCCTCAGCTTTGCGTGCTGAGGGTTCGTCTTGTTCCGGTATCGGAAGATTACGCGTGCGCCTTCTCGGCCTGGCGGTCGATTTCCTTCAGACGCGCTGCCTTGCCGCGCAGACCGCGCAGGTAGAACAGCTTCGCCCGCCGTACCTTGTAGCTGCGGATCTTCTCAATCTTGTCGATCACTTTGGAGTTGAAAGGGAAGATGCGCTCGACGCCCTGGCCGAAACTCATCTTGCGCACGGTAAACGTGCCCTGCGGGCCGTTATTGACCGCAATTACCAGGCCCTCAAAGGCCTGAAGGCGTTCTTTATCGCCTTCCTTGATCTTCACTTGTACGCGAATTTGGTCGCCGGGAACAAACTCCGGCAAATCGTTGCGCTTCAGCTTATCAGCCAGGCGCTGCATTACGGGATGGATTGACATTGTGGTTTTCCTACAATTGATTTCAGAACTTCAAGTTTATCAAAGATTCACGCCTTCCACCTAATTCCCCCCGCGCTCCCATCGGCGCCATCTTTACAGGCCAACGCGCCGAATCCCGTCGCCGCAACTCCAATCTGCGCTATAGTTTCCGCAGAAGCACTCCTGCACTCAGGTCGCCATCATGGATGAGAAACGCGAACTCCTCCGTCATGCACTCGCCGCACTGGCCTACCGCACGACGCGAGCCCTCGAAAACGCACCCATCGATTTCGGAGAATTCAACGGCGCGGGCCGCAGACCGGTCCAGATCCTTGCCCACATGGGCGACCTCATGGTCTGGTCGCTTTCCATGGCGCTTGGTAGTCCGGCTTGGCACGCCACTCAGCCGCTTCAATGGCACCAGGAAGAAGAGCGGTTCTTCCGCGCCTTGGCCTCGTTTGACGCCTTCCTCGCCTCGAAAGCCACGCTTCACGCACCCACCGAGCGCCTGCTGCAGGGGCCGGTAGCCGACGCGTTCACCCACACTGGTCAGCTGGCCATGTTGCGCAGGCTGGCCGGCGCTCCTGTCAAAGGAGAAGATTTCTATGACGCAGCCATCACCATCGGCCAGGTCGGTTCCGTCCAACCCGCCCCAGTTAGAACCTTCTAGAGCCAGTGGTAGCGCCGGCCTCTAGGTCGGCTGTCGCGCGGGCGTCCACGCATGCTCCGGAGCTTGGCCGGCTTTTCGGCCAAGCGAGTCGAAGCATCTGCATTTACCACCCCGCCTTCTTGCAGCCAATATCTGATTCATCGCCCTGGACCCTACTCAGACCCTACTCAGACCCTGCTCATCTCTGACAGCCGCCAATCCCGCCAGCCCGACGAGCCAGCCCAGCTTTCTGCCCAAGCCACATCTGTGGAAAAACAATGTCTCCATAAGCAAGTTGTTGAATTCAGATGGATACAGTGTCCATAAAATATTGATAAATATTTGCCTCGATATTTTCCTTGACAATCGTATTTTGCTGGGATAAGAATAATAACGGTTACTCTATCAAATTTGGAGGTTTCACATGCGCCGTATCCTTGCAGCTAGCCTTCTCCTCTCCTCGCTGTCCCTACCCGCAGTCGCGAATGCCAGTACGCCGACGGACGACGCTTCTGCCCCAACCCCCAAAGTTCGCGTCAGCACCGGGGTCATCGCCCCTGAACTTCTCGGTGCCAACCATCTCACCATCTCGATGACCAACATCGAACAGCCCCTGCCTGTCGACGCAGAAGTCGGTCTCAATCTCACTGTCGATGCGAATGGCCGGCCTGAGAACGTCAAGGTCGTCAAGTCGCTCAATCCCCTCTGGGACGCTCGCGTCGTAGACGTAGTCAACCACGTCCACTTCAAGCCGGGAACCGTCGACGAGCAGCCCACCCCTGTTGAACTCAACCTCACCGTCAACATCGCCCGCTAACGCGCTTTCAATTCAATCCTGAACAGGACTCCCCGTGCCCCATCCTTTGTGCGCACTTTGCACAAAGGGTGGGACACTTCGAATCCTCATCCCAACCCTATTGCGACTCCAGAACAACGTGGCCTTGTAACAAGGCACGGCTTCACAGCTCGCTGAAAAACTCATTCGTCAACCGAGCTTTGAAGGGTACGGGCTTCAGCCCGTACGCCAAGCTACTCAAAGTGAACGTTGCCTTTAGGCCCAGAGGGAAGTTTCTCCGCAACCTGATCCACTGAAACCACTTTTTCACCAAGTTCTTCAGCCGGGCCAACAAAGCTCATCGAAGCAGTAGGGCTTTCGCCCCTGCCATTCCCTCATTCATCGAACAGCCGAGCCCCAACGATCTTTCCGCAACCTGTCGTGCCTCAGCAGCGCACCCTCACTCATCCGCCAGCTGAAAGTTCCGCGGGTCCGGCGGACTCACGTTTTTCGCCTCGCTGCATTTCCTGTATGCGTGGCCCTCAAGGCAATAGCTCATCGAACTCCAGTCGTCCCGCTGGCCGCCTTTCCCGTCGTCAAGATATGTCACCACGTCCCGGTAATAGGTCACTTTCCTCCAATCGGGCGCAATCGCAAAGTCCCCGTCCGAGGGCTGGTCCTCGTATCCGGAGAATTCGTCGCTGATATCGAGGGCCCGCGCGATCTCGCCTTTGGGCGAAATGGAATAGACATGAAAGTCCACCACGGGGCACGCGCCGCACGCGCCTGAACCAAACGGACTCTGCGTACTCATATCCGGCCCCGATCGCACCAGCATCCATCCGTCAGGCAGCGTCTGCGTTTCGAAGTACTCCTTGGCAACGTAGAATTCCGAAGTTTTCGTCACAGCGCCTTTGCGGTATTCGAGCTTCGGCCCGCACACCGCGCTGCCGTCGGCCTCGACCTTCCAGAAGTGCTCGGTTGCTTTGAAGATCGGCGAGACGCCGGCCGGATCGTACATATATCCGCCGGCCGGATTCTCGATGTCGTAGTCGGTCCTCAGGTAGAGCGGCCCCTCGCCCGCCAGCGGAAAATACCAGGCGCGATGCGCGACGCCATACATGTCTTCTTCCACGCCCCTTGTGTTGCACGGCGAAATCTCGTAGTCGCGTGGCGCGTCCAGCACAACGTGGTTGAAGCTCTTCGGTTTTCCCCACAAGCGCTCCGCCGAAGTCGTTGACATCGCGCCCATCTTTTTACCCTCAGGCGCCGCGCTGAACACATCCACCATCAGATACAGATCGCGAAGCCTCAGTTGTTGTGCCGGTGGAAACGCCGTGAACGGGATGAAGAAGTGAAAGCTGTAGCCGGTGATGATTCCTTGCTGGTAACTCTGTCCGCCGGCCGTCTTCAATGTGGTTTGCTTGCCGAAGTCGGTGTTGAACTCTGCAACCACTCCATCGGACTGCGGTTTGAGCGGTTTGGGCAGGTCATCGTCAAAGAGCGATGCCTCAAGGTTCGCCCAGGCGCCTGTGGCAAAGTCCTCAAAGAACGATTTGCTCGGCGTCGTCGGGCTCGAGAAGTCGTTGCCTGCGGCCAGCCACTGGCGCGTGAACAGCCGCTCGAACTGTTTGCGATATTCGAGCTGCTCGTTGTACCAGCGCCGGCAGTCCTCAAGTTTGGGCATCCGCGGGTCGCCGGGACCGCCGCCATTTTCCAGCGGCTCGCAGTCGGCCGCATTCTTCAGGTCGATCTCGCCGAACTGGTTGCCATAACCCACCGGCGGCATCTGCACGTCAGGCGACGCGGAGAGCCAGATCTCGACATGATCGCTCTTGAGCATCTCCGATTTCTGTGTCGGCCAACGCAGATCGTTATCGGGAACCTGGACCTGCCCCCAGATACTTAGGCCCTGGTCCGAGCTGCGCACCCAGATCTTTCCGGGGTGCGCGCCAGGTGCTTTCGGAATCAGCACCATGGTCGCCGGCAGGGAGTGAATGGGGAATTGCGGTACTCCGGACTGAACGGCGATGGTCGGAGCGGTTTGGGCGGATAAGAACAGCGGCATCAATACCAGCAGGAGCGTGAGAGATCTGCGCATAAAGCCTCCGAAGAGCGGAGTGTGCGGGCCGCAGGGCAGCCTGCCGCTTTATCGTGTGCAAGTCTCTTGCCGCCGAGTCGCGCCTTCAAAACAAACGGGTTGCGCGCTGCGGCAGAGCAGGCGCCGTGTCGCCGCAGACACAACTGTGCGCAACCTGACACACGGCGCCCTCACGCGCACGAGCCGTCCGAAAGCCAACCCGTCAGTTCGCCAGCAGGTTTCCGGGTGTTGAATCCATTCCATCCACGCACCCTCAGCGCGGCGAAGTGTTGTCAAATTTGAAACTGACGAGTAGGCGCCAATCCAGGAAGAACTCGGCTGCGGCAACGTCATCGCATCAAAGTGATGAGCGCGATATAGTTGACTTTCCATCCTTTTGCGCCTTTCTGCTGAGGAAGAACAATGCAGCCTTGGGTAATTTCGTGGATTCTCTTCTGTGCAGTTGGCCTCGCTCTCCCAACCTGTCTATTGGTATATGCGTGGCGTCGCAATCGGCCAGTCGTCGCGCCCCTGATCATCCCCGGAATTGCAGTCGTAGCTCTTTCTCTGGCGATGAACCATGACATGCGGTGGGCGATTCTCGGTGCGGACTACAGTCGGCGCTTGTATGTCACCATAGAAGTCTTTGCAGCCCTAACGCTCATCAATGTGATTTATGCGGCCATCCGAAAGGCGTGGGCAGCAGCATTAGCATCGGCAGTCATTTCTCTGGCATGGTCCTACGTGGGCGTCGTCAATTCAGCAGTCTGAACACCATTCCGAGAAGCGGGCGATTACAGCATTCCGACAGCCGATGTTCCTCCACCATTGAGCGCGTCCCGGTTGTTGTCGAATTACCGCCAACCCGGAAATATCCACTTGATCGACACCTACGGCAGAGTTTTGTCAAAGTAGAAACTTCCGGGTAGCCGACAAACCGACCGGAAAGGCGCACTTCCGTCCGACTCCAAAGGACATGGGGAGTAAAATGCGACCATGCCGACGAGTGCTGATCACAGGATCCGGAAGATCGTCCAAGCTGCTCGCAAAGAGTCAAGGCGAAGAAAGAGGTACCCCTTGCTGTCAAGGATCTACCTTGTCTTGGTGATCGTGGCTTTGTTGGATTTCATCTTTCTCTTCGCTTTGAGTTTTTACATCGGCGGAGATGCCGTCAACGGCAAAATAGAGAATGGAAAATATTTTGTGTGGGGCGCCGGACATCAGTATCCAGACAAGGGTTTCCACGAAGTGAGCCGGGCAGTTTTTGATTTCAGCAGGTGGCAGGTCTACAGCGTATGGGCAAGTTGGTCTTTTATGTTGCTTGGCACCGTCCTTTACAAGCGACTTCCATCGGGTGACTGAGCTCTCCTGCAATGGCATTAGTTGCGATTTTCTGAGTTCGGAGCGTATCACCGCCTACTCGGAAGCTAAGAGTCAGTCAACGCCTGCGTTGTTTACCGGACTCCAGGAGCAGCTCGGCCTCCGCTTGCTGCCGACCAAAGGCCCGGTGGAAGTCCTCGTCATCGACCACATCGAGAAACCCTCCGAAAACTAGCCCTGGCACCTGTCCCTGCAATTCTTGATGTCAATACCCGCCCCTGCAGAATCCGCCACATCTCACAAGTCGGCGGAAATTTGTAGCGCCGGTCTCCTGACCAGCTGTCCTGAGGGCCTCCCGGCCCTCAGAGGCCTGGCCCGAAACAAATGATTGCCTGCCGGCAGCCAAGGCGCTCCGCATGGCCCAGGTCGCCTACAAACTCGCCATGCCCAAAATGGACTCGCTGCCATCCATCCGCGCTGCGATCGCATGCACCGCGCAGGGCATTCAACTCGAAGTCTTCGACGGGCTCGACGGCTCGCAACTCCTCTACGCCGCGCAGGTTGCCATGTCCGTCCTCAAACAGAAAGGAGCGAAAAAGCAGTGACCACCCCCCACCCCGACCAACTCATCACCTTCAACCGTGCCCCATCCTTTTCGGCGTCCGCGCCAGCGGCGCAGGAAAGGGTGGGAGACCAGCCCCAACTCATCACCTGCCCCGGATGCGGCAAGGCACACGCCAAACATTCAGACCTCGGCGTCTGGTGCACCGCTGCCTGCGCCACAGCCCGCATGCGCGAACCCATCGCCGCAGACCAAAGCATCTGCGACGTCACCATCGAACCAGGACGGCCCGCACACAAACCCGCGCGACAAAGAAGGCCCCACCCATGACGCCGCCACGACGCAACGCGCAAGGCGGACGCGTGCCCATCGCGGACGCCGCCGCAGAAGTGCAAGGCCCGCTCGTTCGCCACAACCCGCAAACGCCGCGCGCCTCGCACGCATCCTCCACCACAGCGCGACGGACCTGTGGGATCTCTGCACCCTCACCGACAGCGCGCAAATGTGGGAAGAGGCCCGCGCCATCGCCAGCCGCATCCTCGCCGCCAGCCCCGGCGACTAGCGCACCACGCCCAGGGCGCCGCCCCTTCTGCAGGTGGCACCCCGGGCGGTGTATTCACGCCACTTATCCAAACATGTGAAGGGCGACGTAGAACAAGTAAAAAAAGAAACAGTCAGTATGGAGTGACCGGCACCGATGCGCTGATCGTGGGTTAGGCTGTGAGTTCAGAAGGACGCACAGTTCAGAGCCACAAGCGGAAGGGAGCCGGTCATGAAGGAAAAGTTACGATTTTTGGGTCTGGATGTCCATGCGGAGACGATCGCCGTAGCAGTTGCTGAGACGGATGGCGAGGTACGGAGCCTGGGTACGATTCCGAACCGTGCCGAGTCGATCCGCAAGATGATCAAGAAGCTTGGTCCAGCAGAGAAGTTGAGAGCCTGTTATGAAGCAGGTCCGACGGGCTATGTCGTGTACTGGCAGCTGGCGGAGTTGGGCATTCAGTGCGAGGTTGTGGCCCCCACGCTGGTGCCGGTCAAGGCGGGTGATCGGGTAAAGACGGATCGACGGGACGCTGAGAAGTTGGCACGTTGCTATCGCTCCGGAGATCTGACGGCGGTATGGGTTCCGGATGAAGGTTCGGAGGCTCTGCGGGATCTGGTACGTGCTCGCGAAGCAGCCAAGCAGGATCAGATGCGAGCGCGGCATCGGTTGAGTAAGTTTCTGCTGCGCTCAGGCCAGCGTCCACCCACCGGCGTGAGACCATGGACGCGCCCTTATCTGATCTGGGTTGCGCAGCTGCGCTTCACACAGATCGCTCAGGAGGCCACGCGGCAGGATTATCTGCACGAGGTCGAGCACATGCGGGAACGGGTGGCGCGTCTGGAGCAAGCCATCATGGAGGCCGTGAAGCTGGCCTCGCCCGCGTTACAACAAGTCATCAACGATCTACAGGCGCTGCGCGGTATCGCAGATATCTCGGCTGTGACCATCGCGGCCGAGCTGGGCCAAGTATCCCGCTTCGGCAGTGCTCGGCAGCTGATGGGGTATTGCGGCGCGGTGCCCAGCGAAGACTCCAGTGGCAAGCGAATCAGACGCGGAGGCATCACTAAAACCGGCAACGCGCACTTGCGACGAATCGTTGGCGAAGCAGCATGGAGCTATCGCCGACCACCAGGTATCTGGTATGGATTGCGCAGACGACAAGAGAGCATTTCGGAAGAGGTCAAGGAGATTGCATGGAAGGCTCAACACCGCCTGCACAAGCGCTATATGAAGCTGGGTGCGGCCGGCAAGCCCCAGGGAAAGATCATTACTGCAGTTGCTCGTGAATTGCTGGGATTCATCTGGGCTATTGGAACCAGAGCAGAGACGACCGTCAGCCAGCGAGCTGCAGCCTGACAGGAACAAAAGCAAAAACTTTCCAAATAAGGAAAAAGCAAAAACGTTCCTTGATGAAACGCGCCATCCAACTCGAGCACAGAGCCAGCAGCAGCCGGAGCAAGCACGAAGGAGAATCCTCGCTTGGCCTATGCGACAGGCTCGACCGGACTCGCGATAACAGTCAGAGGCAGCTCCCGACGGATCATGATTATGCGGTTCCGACCCGCGAATATCAGACTGATCAATCGTCGCTCAAACCTGCCCAGGCTGCTGCTCGCTCTGTCCTCGGGGAAAAGCAAAAACAACGACAACGACAAAAACAACCCCATCGACTCCGCAGGGTTGACAGGGTCACTCCATATC
>CAWICF010000006.1:0-421951 GCA_963834565.1 uncultured Acidobacteriaceae bacterium
TGGGGAGTTTTTTGTTGTGGGGAGTGGGACGATGAAAGGGCGCGCGAAGTCTTTCCCGCACGCCCTCTTGACTCCCCATTACGGTTTGGCTTTTAGCAGCGCGATCAGTTTATCCTCCGGTCGGAATCTGCCTTTGCGAAGATGCGGCGGAACTACTGCTTCGATCGCCTCGAGTTTTTCACTTGGATCTGCCCGAACGTAGACCTCTGTGGTGGCCAAGTTGCTATGGCCTAACCACAGTGAGACCTTTCTGATGTCCTGCGTCGCCTGAAGCATGATCATTGCGCAGGTGTGCCTTAATACATGCGGACTGAGTTGCTTGCCAACCAGTGAGTTGCATTTCTTGGTTGCGGTTTGGGCATGGCGTCTCAGAACATACGCGACTCCCCAACGGCTGAATGGTTCGCCACGTGCATTAACAAACACTTCGTCTGCGGCGACAGCGCCCCGAACGGCCAACCAGGCGCGCAACGCAGACGCTGTTGTTTTCCAAAGCGGCAACGCCCGTTCACGACGGCCCTTTCCATACACACGGATGCTGGCTGACTGCTGCGCGATAGCGTCAATGCGGAGTCCTGTCAGTTCCGAGACTCGAAGGCCGGCGCTGATTGCAAGGTGTAACAGAGCCCGATCGCGTACTCCATCCCGCGTAGCGGGATCGGGTGCGTCCAGCAAAGCCTGCACTTCTTTCTGGTCCAGATATGGAACCAGACGGCTATCTGTTTTCTTAAAGGGAATCGCCAGAACACGACGGACCTGGCGGCGCCGGCTCGTTCCTTATGCCGAAGAAAACGCGAGAATGATCGGATAGCCGCCAAGCGGATGTTCCGCGTGTTGCCCGAGTTGCCGCGGGCGATCTCCAGGTGCTCCAGAAATGAGCAGATCAAAGCGGCATCCAACTGTTCCAAAGCCATCGACGAGGGCGGTATCTTGAGTCTTTGCGAGGCAAATTCAAACAACGCCTGGAAGCTGTATGCGTAAGACTCACAGGTATGCCGACTGTTGCCGCGATGCCGGACAAGATACTCGCGGAGAAATGCCTCGATGTGCGGCGCGATGGAGGTCATGACCGCCCTCCGTGCAGGAAGCTCTCCCCTGCCACAGCGATATCCTGCATCAGACCAGGGGTGGCGTTAATACGAAAATGTCGAGTCGATGTTGACATGCCCCATGTACGTGGCCAAAGCCAGCATGTGTTGACCAATTGACCGACGGCCGGCTGGACTTGACTCCAGAGCCCTTGCTGCGAAGGTGTGACGTAACTCGTGAATCCGCGGCCAGTGTCCGTTATGAGGCTGGATATCTGCGGACTTCAGCAGTTTACGGAACATCTCATGCACTCGGACGTAACAGAGCGGATCGCCACTGTTGGAGACAAACACATTATCTCCGCCAATGCGGAATCTGTGTCGCTTCGTCAGATATCGGCGCAGCCCTTCTACTGCGGTCTCGTGTAGTGGCACCATGCGGGTTTTCTTGAATTTCGTTTTGCGGATAAGCAGGCCCTGCGGGACGATGTCAGAGATGAGCAAGCGCACAACTTTTAAATTCGAAGTCCTGTCGAGGCCAGCAGGCTGATCAAGGCTGCATAAGTGAGAGGCTGAAGGGAGTTGGCCGGAGCAAGCTGCAAAGCAGCAAGGATGAGGTGCTCGATATCCGCCTTGGAATAAATGTAGGGTACGCGGCGGGTCTTCCGGTAACCGAAATGATTTGGCGACAGCAGTTCGCGCCCGCTGCTTTCCAGACGGACATAAGCGGCGAAGCTGCAGATAGTCTGATACCGAGTGTTCCGCTGTGCAACCGATCCGCTCTGGCTGGACCAATCTGATGGCCGTCGTGCGGCGGACATGTGTTTCCTGACGATCAGCAGCGAAACGGGCAAAGCTCCGCAATCGATATTCCACATCGCTGAGGGGAAAATCCGGAAGCGCGCCCTGTGGCCAGGTATCTTTCGATGGCGGTTATTACGAGTTCACCTCCGGCCAAGGCTGTGCGACTTGCTGGAGGAGAGCAAAATCCACCTTGGCATAGTAGGCCGTCATATCGATGCTGCGATGGCGCAAGACGAGGCCAATCTTGTCGAGCGGGACTCCGTGTCGCAACATCTCCGTTGCAGCGGTGTGGCGCAACAAGTGAGCACCTTTTGCCTGGCTCTCAATACCCGCTCGTCGAAGAGCGTGCTTCACGACGGTGGAAACCCCGTCGCCAGAGGAAAATGGCTTGAACGGCGCGATACTCCGAAGAAACAATCGACTGGCATCATCGACTTGCGGGCGGCATGTCAAGTAGCGAAGTAGAGCGTCGCCGACATCCTGGGGTAAAGGCAAACGCACTTGGCGTCGGCCCTTCCCGGTAACCTGTACGGTGCCTGCCTTCCAGTTGATATCAATAATGCGAAGCTGGGCTACGTCGCCAGCTCGGAGTCCAAGTCGGGATAGCAGCAACACAATTGCACGGTCGCGAAGACGCCCTGGGGTAGTCCCGTCACAAGCGGCGATGAGACGATCAAGTTCCTGTGCCGAGAGACACTGCGGAAGCGTGGCCAGCCGCCAATGAGCAATCGCCGGAACGGCTAGGTCGAGATCGTCTCTGGCCTCTCCGCGGTAAATGAGATACCGCAGGAAAGCTCTCATTGCCGTGATCAACTTCTGTGTTGTTTCGGTTCCACACTTACTCGCGCGATCCAGCAGAAACGCGCGCACTGCCTGGGCATTCCACTGGCTGACATCTTCACCGAGTACTTGGAGTAATTCTGCGGCTCCACGAGTGTACTGCCGGAGAGTCGGTTGGGTGACGCCACGGTGGACCTGAAACCAGTCGCTGAACGCTGTTACCAGTGCTGGCTCATTGTTCCCGACTTCGTCGTCCTGATGGTTCCGGCACACCCCGCGCAGAACCAAATGCCGGTAAAAGAGCTTCACTCCGCAGCTTGGGTGAAAGCCAGTCCTTTCATCGTTGGAATGAGGGCAGCGACAATGTTGAAGGTGTCGGATAAACGCATCCAACAAGCGCCTATCCACATCTGCCAGGGTGCATCCTTTGCGCTGCACAAAACAGCCGAGATGGGCTGCGGCACGCAAATAACGTATCGCAGTCGAGTGAGCGTAGCCTTGTTTTTCAAGTGCACCCGCGAAGTCATCGATATGGGGCCCACTGATACCCGCACGCAAACGAGCGAGCGCTTTTGATGCAGAAAAATACTTCTCGATCATGGTGTTCTCCTTGAGTGATGTGCCAGTAATGGCCGCACCACCTTAGCAGGAGGTCACCAATATTATGGTGAGTCTGAACACCCCACCCGCGCTCAGATGACCAATGTCTCATCAACTTGTGCGTCCCACTCCCCACAACAAAAAACTCCCCATAAGGCACGTAATGGAGTGCACTCCATTACGGTGCACTCCATTACATGCCGCAACCGGCACTGTCCCAAGTGTCAGACCGCTGCGCGCGACCAGTGGCTTCAGAAACGGCAGCAGGAACTGCTGCCCGTCGGCTACTTTCATCTCGTCTTCAGCGTCCCCCATGAGCTTGTGCCACTGATGTGGCAGAACAAGCGACAGCTGTTTTCCTTACTCTTTGAAGCTAGCGCTGCCACATTGCTCGAGGTCTTTGCCGATCCGAAGCATCTTGGCGCACAGGCTGGCTTCTTGTCCATCTTGCACACCTGGGGACAGACGCTCACGCCACATCCGCATATCCATTGCGTGGTGCCCGGTGGCGGACTCGCGGCAGACCGTTCGCGCTGGATCGCGTCGCGTTCCAGATTCCTGCTGCCGGTCAAGGTGCTCAGTCGTGTCTTCCGCGGCAAGTTCGTTGCCGGGCTGCGCCGCCTCTTTGCCCGCGACCAGTTGCGCTTCTTCGGTGAGTGCGTGCCACTTCATAACCAGAAGAGCTTCGCCGTCTTTCTGCGCACTCTCTATCGGCAAGACTGGGTCGTCTATGCCAAGCCGCCATTCGGGGGCCCTGATCATGTGCTGCATTATCTGGCTCGCTACACCCATCGCATCGCCATCTCTAACCATCGCCTGCTCTCGGTCTCAGCTGCTGAGGTCTGCTTCCGCTGGAAGGACTACGCCCACCATGGCAGGCAGCGCACACTGACACTTGCCTCCGAAGAGTTTCTGCGCAGATTCGTACAGCACGTGCTTCCACGAGGCTTTCCCCGCATCCGCTACTTCGGCTTCCTCGCCAACCGCAGACGAGCCCGTATGCTGCCACTCTGCCGCGCTCTGCTTCACCAGGCTTTTCCCGCCGAATCACCGTGCCTCACCAAGCCCTCGATATGGAAGTGCCCGCGCTGCCACGGGCTCATGCATCTGGTTGAGCGCATGACGGCCGCACAACTGTCCTTCGCCGAAAAGAAAGAGAGACACCGGCTTGATTCTTCCTAGCTATTCGATCAAAGCGGCCTTCAACGCATGCTTCATCGCATACTTGGCGGAAGTGTGCCTCAGCTCAGAAAATGGCGTTTCCTATCCTCACAGGTTGTCGTTCCCCAGCGTCTTCTTCCATCCACTTGCGTATGCCACAGAAAAGGACCGGCTCACTTATCACCCGCACTGATGGCAATGGTCGAGCCTAACGCGATGAAAAACCCATAGCCAACTTCGTGCTCCGATCGCGCCAGCGCCTTCCTTCAAACCGCCCTATCCGACCTGCTCCGCATCCGCTTCTTCAACTTCATACGCCTGGATCGCGCGGAGCAGCTCCGATAGAGTCCTGACGTTTTACGGCCACGTGTCGAGAACCTGATCAATTCGAATGACTCGACGAGTGCGTTGGTCTGCTCCTGTCAAACCATGATCATGCTAAGCAAATCGGCGAAAACCTCCCGATTTTCATAACACATCAGTCGGTTTCATTGTGGAATTGACCTCAGAGTTCTGCTAAGAGCGGAGTCTCGTTTTCGATCGGAATCGCAATCTTTCTACACCATCGCTTCAAGGGCGTCAGTGTCAATGTCGACGCCGACCGGCATGCGTTCTGGAACGTCGAGGCGTGCCGCGCCAATCCGGTTGTCGGCCATCCCATAGTAGACGTCGAAACGGTCAGGGGTACCGAGATCGTCCCGGCGGTCAATGCCAGTGGGAAACACTACGTTGGCAATGGTTCCGTGTCGCTCCTGTGGTAGCACTGGCGTCAGCACCGGCTCAGCCGAACGATAACGAATCACGCGCGGATGCTTTTGGGAGAGCACCATCACTCCGGCCGAATAACATAGCTGTTGTCCCGCGTTGCCGCTAAAGTGCGATTCACTAACTCCGTGATAAATGATTAGCCAGCCGTGCTTGGTAAGGATGGGAGGAGTTCCGCAGCCAATCTTGAGCCGTTCCCAGGGAGAGTCTGGAGTCGCCAAACGGTGATGAGAGGTGAACTGGCGAAGGCGCAATGTCTCTCGATCCTTCAATGCTCCGCCACAGTATGAGATCCAGATGCTCTCCCTTTCAATATCCGGCAGGCGTTTGCCTCTGAACCTGACAATCTCTTCGGGGCGAGTGCCGGTAAAGAGCGGACGATGGAGCATACCCAACTCCAGTTGTCCGGAGGAGTTCGGTATCGCTACGGGGAACAGGCTCGCATCCTTGTCATCCACGTTGCCCAATTCAATGCCGTGCCAATGAGCGTAGGTCGCGAGCCCGAGCCGTTCCCACTTGAACAGATCCTCCGACTGAGCAAAGGCGATTCGCGGGCCAGCCGGCGAAAATGCCGTGTAGGACATGATGTAACGCTGAAGCGGCTCAACATAGGTCACGCGTGGATCTTCGCAGCCACCGCAGCCATCGGGCCGCCGTTCGTAATCGGTTTCCGGTTCGAGCGCGATGCCAATCCTCTCTACGCCGATCGGATCGCCGGCATCATTAAACCTCACTCGCGCGATGCCGATGCGGGAGTAATTTCCTTTTGCCACCAACCGCGGGAAGAGATAGAGTTCTCCATCCGGACCACGAGCGGCCGCAGGATTAAGAACGCCTTCGACTTCGTTGGGATTGCCGGCCTCCGGTTCCATCACCATCCCGAGGCGCCGCAACTGGAAGTCCTCCATCAATCCACCTCAAATGATCGGGCTTGTGAATCGTCACCAAGGCAAGCGATGATCGCTTCGATAACTCGCTTGGTTTCCTTAGGGCCTTTAACGGGAATTGAAATGACTCCTGCCTCTTCGGCCGGGTAGTCGTTCCCACCTGGGAACAAGGCATCCCCAACGTAAATCATCTCTTGCACCGAAATGCCGAGAACGTCCCGTAGCTTCTTGATGCCGTATGCCTTGTCAATGCCAGGCTTGGTAACGTCGATGGATGTCGCGCCGCCGAGACGGACTGAAAACTCGGGAATGAGCGTGTCGAGAATTGCCTTGATCTTCTTCCGCTTGGCAAAATCAGCGTCCCACTTCTCTTTGTCTTCCAGCGGAGCCTGCTGACCCAGCGATGAGTACGTTATCTGGCTTCCTCTGTCTTCAATGGTTTCTCCCCATGTCTTTTCGACAGCGAAGCCAGCGGTCTCCACGGCTTTGGTTAGGGAGCTGACGATCTTCTCCTTTTCGCCCGCCGTGAAGTCTTCCGCATAGAGCCTTTTCCATTCTCCGGCGTACTGGAAGAATTGTGTTCCGCAGGTAGGCAGAATCGACAGCCTTGTCAGGCGTTCATCTTGCGGAAGATGAGAGAGCACTTGCTCTTCAAACTGGAGCCATGCACCGCCGGAGATGACTGCAACCCTGGCGACGCTGAGCAAGTCGTGCAGCAGTGAGGCCATTTCGGGATCGAGGGATGATTTACTTGGCGCGAGGGTTCCGTCCAGGTCGAACACAATTAGCTTTTTCAATCATCTCCAACTTTGAGGTTCAACGAGTTCTTGCTTGAGCTACGACGCATGTGGATTTGCGCGCTTATCCGGTGGGCGCGTCGTTCGCGCCAAATTACGGAAGCCGGTGCCCGTGTGGCACCCAAGCCAGGTCGCCGCTCAGCACATAGACAGCGAGCGCGCCAGCCATAAGAAGCGCACCAAACCAAAAACGCCAGTCGCGATGCATCCGCCTCCAGTATGGGCCGGGATCGGGCTCACCTTGGTTGCTGCTGTTTCCTTCGCGGTTGTGCTTGCTCCCCGTCATTTCTTCTCCATCGTTTGAGTGTCTTTTGCAGCGACGTACAGTTGAATGTCGTTTAGCTGTCGGTGAACATCGCCTTCTGAGGATGTCCCTTGGCCAATGGTGCAGGCGCGGCCGAATCGCTGAAGTCCGCCGTCCACTGCCAATTCCTGATCTCGGGCATATCCTCAAGGTGTTCGCGAATGTAGTCGTGATGTTCGTTTAGCTTCTTGCCGAATAGCTGGATTGCGCCGGCAGCCTGCACGCGAAGCCGCGGAATGTGCTTCAGCGCATCCAGTGCGAGGTGGTACCGGCTCATCTCGTTCAGCACGACCATGTCGAACGGCGTAGTGGTTGTTCCTTCGTCGATATAGCCATGCACATGGAAGCGGCCCTCATTGGCGCGTCCATGAACCAGCGTATGAATGAGCCAGCGATTGTTGTGGAAGGCGAAAATCACCGGCGCCTTTTCGGTGAAGAGCGCATTGAAGGACATCTCGTCCATCCCATGCGGATGTTTGTCTGGATACATCAGGGTCATCAAGTCAACTACATTGACAACCCGAACCTTGATCCCAGGGACATGTTTCTGCAGGAGCCACGATGTTGCGCAGATTTCGATCGTTGGCACGTCGCCAGCGCAGGCCAGTACGACATCCGGCTCTCCGCCCTCGTCATTGGTTGCAAACTTCCAGGTCGATGCGCCACGCGAGCAATGCTCCAGAGCTTCGTCCATGTTCAGCCACTGCAGTTGCGGCTGTTTTCCGCAAGTGACGATGTTTACGTAGTTGCGGCTCCGCAGGCAATGATCGAAGACGCTCAGAAGGCAATTGCTGTCCGGCGGATAGTAGACGCGAATGGTGTCGCTTCTGCGTGCCAGGGCGTTATCCACAAAGCCGGTGGCCTGGTGGCTGAATCCGTTGTGATCATTGCGCCATGCATGGCTTGTAAGCAAAACATTCAAAGACGCTATCGGCTTGCGCCACGGATACTCGCGGCATTGCTCAAGCCACTTGGCATGCTGCGTCAGCATGGAATCGACCACCTGTGCGAATGCTTCATAAGAGGACCACATGCCATGCCGTCCGGTAAGCAGGTAGCCTTCTAGCCATCCCTCGCACAGATGTTCGCTCAAAACTTCCAGCACGCGTCCATCCGGGCCGAGTTCGTCGTCGATCGATACAAGCTCTGCCATGGAGCAGCGTTTTGTCGCCTCGAAGATGGAGTTCAGCCGATTGGAGTTTGTTTCATCGGGACAAAACATGCGAAAGTTCTTCAGATTCATCCTGAAAATGTCGCGGAAGAAATCTCCAAGTTTGCGCGGAGCCTCGGCTAGAACCTCACCCGGTCCGGGGATTTCGAGTGCATAATCCGTAAAATCTGGCAGAGCGAGCGTAATCAACGATCGCCCGCCATTCACATGGGGATTGCCGCCCATGCGTCGGTTGCCGCGGGGCGCGAGCACCGCCAATTCTTCAATGAACTTGCCATTCGTGTCGAAGAGTTCCTGGGGCTTGTAGCTTCTCATCCAAGCTTCAAGAACTTTAAGATGCTCGGGATTCTCGCGAACGGTCGCAAGTGGAACCTGGTGTGCGCGGAAGGTGCCCTCGATTGGGATTCCATCCACTTCCTTAGGACAAGTCCACCCCTTGGGCGTGCGCAGAATGATCATGGGCCAGACGGGCTGCTTCTTGAATCCGTTCTCGCGCGCTTCCTGTTGAATCGACCGAATCTCGGCGTAGCAATCGTCCAGCGCCTGAGCAAGAAGTTGATGCACGACGTCGGGATCGTCCCCTTCGACAAAGTAAGGCTTGTAGCCACGGCCGGTGTACAAGGCCTTGAGGTCTGCATCGCTCGTACGCCCCTGGGCAGTCGGCCCCGATATTTTGTAGCCGTTAAGGTGCAGAATCGGAAGGACTGCACCGTCCCGGACAGGATTGAGAAAGTTAACCGATTTCCAGCTTCCCTCAAGCGGACAGGTCTCGGATTCTCCGTCACCAATGACACAGGCAACAATCAGGTCGGGATTGTCGAATGCCGCACCAAACGCGTGAACCAGCGAATAGCCGAGTTCTCCACCCTCATGCATGGAATTCGGCACGTGCGGGCCGCAATGGCTGGGCACGCCGCCGGGCGTAGAGAATTTGCGGAACATGAGCCGCATGCCGTCTTCATTGGCTGTGATCTCGGGGTGGACTTCGGTGTAAGAGCCTTCCAGATACGAGCAGGCATTCAGCGACGGGCCACCATGTCCCGGGCCGGAGATGTAAATAATGTCCGCATCATGTTCTTTGATGAGGCGATTCAGATGGATGTAAATTAGGTTTTGTCCCGGCGAGGTTCCCCAGTGGCCGAGCAACCTCGGCTTGATCTGTTCCGCCTTGAGCGGTTCGCGAAGCAGCGGATTCTCGAACAGGTAGATCTGCCCGATGCAAAGATAGTTCGCCGCACGCCAGTAGCGATTTATCCTGTCAAGCATTTCAGGCGAAAGCGGTCCTTTAGGGACCAATGCTTGAGCCTCCGTTTTGCCATTTGCGGCAATCGCGGTGGACAGCGCGACATCGAAGATGAACGTGGAGGATTTCGCGGCCGGGTCAGTGCTTAAAGGGAGCTCGGTGGTAGCCATATCGTTGTTCCTTTTCTACTGTCCGCGGCAGGTAGCAATGCGGCGGCGGTTTGAGAGGTTGATTCGTCCAGATGAGCATACGAATGCTGTATGAGGTCATTTCGCCAACAGCTTCTTAATCGCGTGCAGTTCGAGGCGGCGCTTCGCAGTGGTCTTGGGATACGCCATCTTGAGCCCTCCAAGCGCATCAAGGACAATTTGGGAGACGATCAGCCGTGCGTTCTCCTTATCGTCGGCCGGGACGACGAACCACGGTGCATGGTGAGTGCTTGTCGAATGGAGGCAATCTTGGTAGACGCTCACATACCTCTTCCAATATTTCCGCTCGTGAATGTCGGCGGTGCTGAACTTCCAGTTCTTGTCTGGCTCGTCGATGCGTGCAAGGAACCGCTTTCGTTGCTCCTTGTAAGACAGGTGCAGGAAAATCTTGACTATCTGGGTGCCGTTGCGATGAAGGTGTTTCTCCAGATCGCGGATCGAGTCATACCTTTTGGACCAGATGTCTTTCTCGTCACGCAACTCTTCAGGCAAGCCCTGCCCGCGCAAAAGCTCTGGATGAACTCGAACGACCAGGACTTCTTCGTAATAGGAACGATTGAAGATGCCGATTCTGCCGCGTTCGGGAAGGCGGCACGTTGTGCGCCAGAGAAAATCATGTTCGAGCTCTTCGGCACTCGGCTGCTTGAAGCTAAACACTTCGCAGCCTTCCGGATTGACCCCGGACATGACATGCCGAATGGCTCCGTCTTTTCCAGCGCCATCCATTCCCTGAAAGATCAAGAGCAATGCGTGCCGATTGGAGGCGCAGTGAAGATCCTGCAGCGAGCTTAGCTTCTCCATGTGCTGCTGCAGAAGCTCCTTATACTGCTCTTTTGACTCGTAATAAGGGTCGACAATCGTTGGCCACTTGCCGAGGTCGACTTTCTTGCCTGGCGGCACTCGATAGCTTTTCGAATCGATCTTCATCCTGTCCCTTCGGTGTCACACGGCTTCTACGCGATCTTTTTCTTGGTCGCCGCGTTATCGCGTATCTCTCGTTCTGCTTCAAGCCAATCCTGATCCTGTTGACTCGCGCCATGGACTCGCTGCTGATAAAGCTCATACGCGCGAGATGCGATCTCGGGAGTGCGATCCACGGGCTTCTTCGAAAGCAGCGCAGGCTTGGCCGGATCAAAGATACGGTAAGCCAGCAGTTTCACGCGATCATTGATGAGGGCCCAGGTCAAAGCGTAGGCCCAAACGAATCCTGCCCACTTCCAGCCGATTGGCGCCATGAACAATCCATAGACCGCAATCAGCGTCGCAATGGTCTGTGTACCCAGCACCGCAATCCAGAGAATCCGAGCAGGGCGAATCGACCAGAAGGGACCGCGCGTTCGTGTGAGGAAGATGGTCAGATGTCCGGCTATCGAAAGCTTCAGGTACATCAATGTCTGGATGTGCAAGCGGTCCATGTGGAAGACTCGCTCACCGAGATAGAACAGAAGAAACGCAGCGGCAACCCCGATGACTCCAAGCACTGTGGAGATCGAAAGCACAAGCCGCATATTCCAGGACTCAGGCTTGTTCTTGTAGAGGACGTTGTCATAGGCGATGGACAGGATAGCTCCATCATTGAGCAGCGCCAGCATCACGATCATGACTGCGGTGAGGGGATAGAAGTTGAATACCAGGATTGCGAGCGTCATGAAGAACAGCACACGCAGTGTCTCGGCAATGCGGTAAATCGCATAGCTGTTCATCCGCTGGAAGATGCGGCGGCTCTCCTTGATTGCATCGATGATCACCGACAGACCCGATGTCAGCAATACGATCGATGCGGCTGCCCGCGCTGCATCTGTCGCCCCGGAGACGGCGATTCCACAATCGGCCTTCTTGAGCGCTGGTGCGTCGTTGACACCGTCGCCGGTCATGCCAACGATGTGGCCGCGCCGTTGAAGAATATCGACAATGTGGTACTTGTGCTCTGGAAACACCTGAGCAAAGCCATCCGCCTTTTCGATGGCCTCCTCGGTTTGGGGCGACTCTTGCTTTTTCGTGTCGCCGAGGGCGCCGGCATCCAGAATATTAGTACCCAATCCGAGTTGTTTTGAAGTCTCCCGGGCGATGGCGATCTGATCCCCCGTCACCATCTTGACGTCCACGCCCATCTGCCGGGCGCTCGCAATTGTCGCTTTGGCCTGCTCGCGCGGCGGATCGAACAGCGGCAACATTCCGGCAAACTTCCACTGGCCTTCCTTGTCGGCTCGGGCTACGCCCAGGGAGCGGAAGCCGCGTCCCGCAAATTCATTGATGGCGTTCTCGACTGCGGCCTTCACCTCGTCGGCGTTGGTTGCCAGTTGCAAAATTGCCTGCGGAGCACCCTTGGACACAAAAAACTGATTTCCGTCCGCTCCTTTGACGGTGGCTTCCGTGCGTTTATGCACAGGATCGAAGGGTTGAAAGTGAAGCACCTTGAAGCTCTTCAGCTCCTTGTCGTCCTTCACTCCGCCGATCACTGCGAGGTCGATGGTGTCCTTGTCTTCGGCTCGCGATGCGAGTGCAGCCCAGAGAATAACTTTGTCGGGAGCAATGCCGTCCACGGTGAAGGGATCGCCCAGCGTCAGTTTGTTCTGTGTGAGCGTACCGGTCTTGTCCGAGCACAAAACATCAACGCCTGCGAGCTCTTCAATCGCCGACAGCCGGGTGACAATGGCTTCTTTTTTCGCCAGCAGGCGGGCACCCACGGCCATCGTCACCGAGAGCACTGTGGGCATCGCGACCGGGATCGCGGCAACCAGGAGCACAAGGCAGAATTCCAGCGTAGTGAGAACCTTATCGCCGCGAAAAAGCGCGACGATCAGAATCAACACGACCAGCGCTACCGCCAGCACGATCAGGTAGTCACCTATCTTCAACACCGCCTTTTGGAAATGGCTTACGGTATTCGCCTCTTGCACCATCTGCGCGGTCTTGCCGAAATAGGTATTCGTTCCAGTGGCATACACCATCGCGTCGATTTCGCCCTGACGGACGATCGATCCGGAGAACACAGCAGCACCTGGCTTGGCGGTCACAGGCAATGACTCGCCGGTCAATGCTGATTGATCCACTTCAATAGGATCGCCATCGAGCAAGCGCGCGTCGGCCGGAACGATGTCTCCGAGACGCAAGCGGACAACATCTCCAGGCACTAATTCACTCGCTTTGGGATTCTGCCACTTGCCGTCGCGCTTAACCTTCGCCAGGATCGCAAGTCGCGCTTTGAGCGCCGTGATGGCGTTACCAGCCTGGTGTTCTTCCCAGAATCCGACTACAGCATTTGAACAAAGCAGTAGCAGGATGATGAAGAAGTCCAGCCAATGCTGCACCAGCGCCGACAAGATCACGGCGCCCTCAATCATCCACGGTATGGGTCCCCAGAAATAGGAGAGGAACTT
This sequence comes from uncultured Acidobacteriaceae bacterium, assembly GCA_963834565.1. Taxonomy (GTDB): domain Bacteria; phylum Acidobacteriota; class Terriglobia; order Terriglobales; family Acidobacteriaceae; genus Telmatobacter. The sequence goes on from CAWICF010000006.1 coordinate 13,130, forward strand.
TAGAAGCTGATTGGTCTTTTTCTCGGTGATCTCGTTAAGTCCGTATTGAGTCAACCGTTTCGCAGCCTCGGCCTGGCTTAGTCCATCCGGAGTCGATCCCAACTTCTTCTGCAACTCCGGCATGGGCAACGACTTGAGATCGTCCTTGGCTACTGGGTTGGAGTCGTGCTTTAACTCAGGCTTCAACTCGGGCTTCTCTGCAACCGCTGTCACCATAGATGCTCTCCTGTTCTTACCCCTGCCGCCCGGCGCGGTTCGGAAAGAAGCTTGGGAGACCGTTGAATGGACGGGATACACCGTCGGCCTTGGGCTGGTGTCTAGGAACCCTGCGCAGGCACAGGGCATCGATCATAAGAAATGCCCCAACGGGCATGTTATTTCGAGAAGATACTGTGATCTCTGTCGTAGCGCTGTTCAGTTTTCGCGGATTGTTCCGCAGCTTTGTCGGCGATGCGTTCAATCCGTTTCTCGGCACTTGCCTCCGAGACCGTCTCGTCTTCCAGTTTCGTCGCTTCTGAATTTTCAAACTGTTCCGGCATGTCGGTTTTCTCCTGTTGTCACCATGAACCTCCAGTCGTTCAAGAATCTGTTCACTTTTGCTCTCCTGGGTCGGCTCCGGGACAAGGCGGATAAAGCTTGCCGCTGCTGGTTGTCAGGCCCCGCGACAACGGTGAAACTCAACTTTCCGCAAGCAAAAGTGACCATTTATTGAGCATTGGACTCTGACACTATCGCTGTGGACATAGCGGAGCGTCTTTGAACAGCGCCTCAATCGATCCCACACAACCAATGAACATGGAGAAGAAAATGACCACGACGAATTCTGTAGGAGCAATCTATGACACTCATGAGCAGGCGGAGCACGCCGTAAAGGAACTGCAGCAAGCTGGAGTCGATATGAAGAGTCTCTCAATTGCCGCGAGAGACACGCACACAGACGAACATGTAGTCGGTTACTACAACACCGGCGACCGCATGAAGTACTGGGGCAAGATGGGCGCGTTCTGGGGTGGCTTCTGGAAATTGCTATTCGGAGAGGACAATGCCTCTGAGGCTCTCGGGCCGTTACTTCACTGCCGCTCCGCCCGAAGATGAGCGATCGCGCGCTCTAGCTCGGGGTCGGGCCTCAGGCGGTTGGCTTCTTCGAGGTGACGGAGCGCGTCCGGGAGGCGGCCGGGGATACCGGACAGTGCTACTCCAAGGTTGTATTGGGCATCGGCGAAATCCGGTCTCAGGCGAACGGCGGCTTCGAAGTGAACAATGGATTCGCGCTGACGCGTGGGGAAACTGGAAAGCGCGACGCCCAAGTTGTTTTGGGCATCGGCATCGTTGGGGTCGATGCGCAAAGCGGCTTCCAATTCGGTGATCGCGCCGGAAGGGTCGCCAGCCTTGAGCAGCGCGATGCCGCGGCTGGCGTGGGTTTCTGTCGAACCGCCGGCCTGCGCTGCCGCCAAGTTGCGAAGAGCTTCGTCGTAGGCGGGGTCGAGCCGCAGCGCAGTATGGAATTCTGCGATAGCTTCGGGCAGGCGTCCGGCCTCGATGAAAGCACTCCCCAGATTGTTGTGCGGAATGGGGGAATCCGGAGCCAGGCGGATCGCGGCCTGGAATTGCGCAATGGCTTCGGGCAAGCGTCCAGTCCTGGCCAGCGCACTGCCGAGATCAGTATGCGCGGGCGGTGAGTCGGGATCGATGCGCGCAGCGGCTTCGAGATACGGCAGAGCTTCGGACAGGCGCCCTGGCGAGTCCATGAGGTAATTACCCAGGTTGTGATTGGCCACGGAATTGTCATCGGTGACTTCGAGAGCGTGGCGAAAAAGGGTCTCGCTGTTGCGCCAATACGCGACCTGGATCCAGGTGAGCACGGCACAGGCCAGGCAGACTGCTACGGCCAGGGGAAGTGCGAGCACCTTAGCCTGAAGCTTTTCCAGGGTCTCCGCCACACCCCACACCACCATGATCAGAAGACCCACCATGGGAATGTACATGTAACGGTCGGCATGGGCCTGGCCTCCCACCTGCACCAGCCCAATGACCGGAAGAAGCGTAATTACGAACCAGCACCAGCCTGTCAGCAAGTACGGCGCACGGCGGCAAAGCACGATCACGCCGGTAGTGACGACGGCCAACAGAAGGCACGCGGCGAAAACCGGTAGAAAGGCGAAGCTCCTTGGATACGGATAGAAAACCGTCAGCCGCGACGGCCAGAATGTTCTGAGGACGTAGAGAGCATAAGAAAGGGTCGCGTTGGCCAAACGCGTTGAGAGCGGCACGGCTTTCACCGCGCCAGCGTCTTGCTGTACGAGGTAAGTGATGGCAGAGGCGGCGACTGAAAGCCCGAGCAGAGGGAGCTTTTCCCAAAGGGCTTTGCGACCCTGCTCGCGCAAACGCGCGAGCGGCCAGTAGTCCAGAAACAACAGGACGATTGGCAGCGTGACCACCATCGGCTTGGCCATCAACCCCAGGCACAAGCCCAGAACTACGACCAGATATCTGGCCGCGCCTGGGCGCTCGGTATATCGAACATAGGCCCATAAGGTGAGGAACCAGAAGCAGGCGCTGAGTACGTCTTTGCGTTCGGCCACCCAGGCCACAGACTCAACGTGCATCGGATGCAATGCAAACAAAAACGCAACCAAGGCGCTACGCCAGCGAGTGCCCGTCGCTCGCTGAAGAAACACGCACAAGAAGATGGCTCCTAGCGCGTGCAGCAGAACGTTGTGCAGGTGGTCCCAGCCGCTGTCGAGGCCAAAGAATTGCGCGTCGAGCATGTGAGAAACCCAGGTCAGTGGGAACCAGTTGGCGGCATCGCGGGATGTGAGCGCCCACTCCAGCCCCTGCGTAGTGAGCCCCTGCCGGACGTGCAGGTTGCCGGTGGTGTAATCGGGATCGTCGTAATTGACGAAATCGAATTGGCGCACCTGCGCATAGACCGCGAAAGTGGCCAGGAATAGCGTCAGATAAATCAGGAGATCCAGTCGAGCACCGGCGATCGCACGTGACATTTTCGGTGGCGCGGGCTTTTGCGGTAACGCGGGCGGCTTTTGCGGATTGGCAGACGGCTTGGCTCGAGACTTCGGCACGGAAAGCTCATTCTATCCGTACGCGAAGACGGACGGCTGAAATCGGGGTCGACATGCCTGCAAACACGCCTTATTCGCGGTAATTCGGCACAGATTATGGCCGGCGTGAAAAGGCCGGCCATCGCGGACTGCGACGACCGGCCCAAAGCTCAAAAGCCGCGAAAGAAACTGTTGCATCGCGATCCTGTTATGAGGCCCGCGGATGCAAGATGCCTCAGAAGCGCAACGTGCCTGAGAGTTGCAGGGCGCGGCCGCCGCCGATCCCGTTGATCCCGCTACCGCTACCGACCGTGCTGGTGACCTGTCCGAAGGTTCCACTCGTGATAGTGGCCGACGGGCTGGCGAATTGCGGCGAGTTCGTCAACTGGAATGCATCGCAGCGGAAGTTGAACGCCCAATTCTCGTGCAGCACAAAGTCCTTGAATACGGACGCGTTGTTCTGAACGTATCCGGGCCCGCGATACGCGTTTCTGCTCACGTTGCCGATGCTGGTCCCGTACACCAGGGGGCACGCGGTCCCCACGGCGCCGGTGCAGCCCGTTGGTTGCGAGAATTGAGTTTTGTTGAACCATTGGTTTCCGGCTCCAATGCCGTGGAGAACCTGGAAGCCGCCGCTGATATTTGCCATCTGCTGCTCGCCCGAGGTGTTGATGCTGGTACCGCTCGCTTCAATATTCATTGGCGTTCCGGAGTAAGCGGAAACCACTCCGGAGATCTGCCAGCCGCCGAGAATGGATGCAGCGGGACCGGAATTCAGCCATCTCTGGTGCGGTCCGAAGGGAAGAATCCAGCTGATGCTTTCCTCAAAGTTGAGTTTGTGATCGAAGTCGGTCGGCGCATAGCTGTGGCGTTGATCGAGCCAGAAGAGAAGGCCGCCGTCGTCATCACCTCCCGTCGCGTAGTCCAGTCCCTTACCCCAGGTAAACGATGTGGTTACGCCGAGATTCCCCGTGAAGTGGCGGTTCAACTGGGCTTGCAGCGATGAATAGTTCGACGAGTAGCCTAAGAAGTCCTCGGTCGCCGACGCAGATTTTCCAAATTTGGCAAAAAGCGGAAGTCCGGCCGTTCCCAGGTTCAACGCATTCGCCAGGTTGATGTTTTGACCAACGCCCTGATGCGTGCCGTGATTGCCGACGTAGCTCAACTGCATGTTGAACTGCATCGGCAACGCCTGCTGGACGGCTACATTCCACGAACTCACATAGGGGTTGTGGTAGTTGGCCGGAATGTAGAACTCCGATGCGGAGTTGAGCGTGTTCGAGCCAGAGGCAACTTGAATGATCCCATTCGAGGGGATGGTGACCGCGACCGGGGCCGGGAATCCGCATTCATAAGTGAAGTACGTCTGCGAGCTGGAGCACGCGACTGTGCTTGTGCCGAGTGCCGCGGGCAAGTACGAGTTCGGCGCATTGTAGCCATTATTGGCACGGACGGGATAGTTGTACGCGTAGGTATTGTCCTCGAACGGCGTGTAACTGATTCCAAAGCCGCCCCGAACAACGGTATCTTCGCTCACGCGGTAGGCGAAGCCCACACGTGGGGCGAAGTAGTCGTAGTGAGTCTGCATGCCCAGGTTGCTGGGATTCCCGCCAACGCCCGCGATGACCAGCGTGTTGTTGGTCGGGTTGTAGTTCGAGAATCCCTGCGCGGTTCCGGGCGTGGCCGGTGGATAGAGTTCCCAGCGCAGGCCCAGGTCCAGCGTCAGTTTGGGTGTAACCTGCCACTTGTCGCCACCGAAGGCGAAGATCCACCACTGGCGATAACGCGGAAAGTAAGTGTTGACGTCACGCCCGACGGTGTTGGGCACGCCGAGCAGGAAGCTGGCCATCTCATTGCCGATATCGGTTGCAGTGCTGCCGGCGGTACTGCTGCAATTGGCGCAGGCCGTGGTGCCCTCGCTGAAGTTAATGGACCCGCGTGCGCTGTAGGTCTGGTCCTGCAGCAGGTTGTCATGAATGCGCCGCACGTCGGCTCCGAACTTGAAGGTGTGGTTGCGGACGATCTTGGTCCAGTGATTTACAGCATCGACGTTGGTCTCGCCGCGCACCCAGGGCAGCGAGGCGGAGTAGCCGATGAGCGGGTTGCTGTTGAAGTCGCCCATGTTGATGGCAACCATTCCGCTGGTGAATTGGCTGATGTTCACGCCGGGGATCCCGATGGTGGTGGAATCGTTGGAGCCGTAGTCGCTGGGAAGCGCAGCATTTCCATAGTGCGCCACTCCAAGGCGCGCTTCGGTCAGGAATGTGCTGGAAAAGGCCCGGTCGTAATTCAGGCCGGTGCTGTAAACATGCTGCGTTCCGGTTCCTTCGAATGCGCTATTTGCAGGACCGCCCCCCATGGTTCCCCATAGCGGGGCCTGGAATGTGGTCACGTCCTCTTTTTCGTACCGGTAGCTCAGATGGTCCTTACCAGTGATCTGGTAGTCGATCTTGGCGTCGTAACGGTTGGTGTTTTTCTGGAAAGAAAGATTGGGAGAAGCGTAGTCGTTGACGACCGAGGAAGTAGCCCAGGTGGACGAATTCCCGTTGTTGGGCGCCTTCAGGAGTCCCATCAACTTGAGAGCAATGGGATCCGCGATGGTGGTCACCCCTTCCGCCCCTGCAACCGATGCGTTACATGGAATGTGATTCGAGGGGTAGGGCGTGCGGTTCTGTCCGGAGGCATTGCCCGTGGCAGGATCGTAAATCTGCCCTTTGGTGCCGCTGATCGCGCCGCTCAGGTCGATGTAACCCGAACTGTTGCAGGTGTACCAGGTGGGCGAGGGAATGGTGATTACCAGGTTGTTCGCCTCGTGATCTGGCGAGCGGAAGAAGTCGCCGAAGAAGAACAGCTTGTCTTTCTTGATGGGGCCGCCCAAGGCGCCGCCGAAGTAGTTGTAAGCGATGTGCCCCGTGCTGGTATTGAAGTAGGCTCGCGCATTCAGGTCGTTGTTCTGCACGTATTCGGTAACCAGGCCGTGGAAATTGTTCGTGCCTGACTTGAGGATCACATTGGCGACCGTGCCAACTGCGCGGCCCAGCTCAGGCTCATAATTGGAGGTCGATATGTCGACAGTCTCGATTGCCTGCTCCGGCGGAATCATTACTTGCAGAAGGCCCGTGCGCTCATCGTCATCCACGCCCTCGATCTGATAGCTGTTGCCCACGCGGGGTTGGCCGTTGACCTCGGTCTGGATGGAACTGGCTGCATTGAAGAACTGCGAATGCTCAAAGATCGGCGGACCCACGCCGGGAGCCAGGGTGAGAGCGAACTGGAAGTTCTGGTTCACCCCGATCGGCATGGAGCTGAGAGCCTGCGCCTCAATGTTGACACTTACGTCGGCCCGGTCGGTTTCCATGATGGGCGGGGCGCCTGTGACAGTGACAGTTTCTGTAATGCTTCCCGGCTGAAGCGTAATATCGACGCGCGTGGTGGTGTTCACGGCGACATCCACGCCGGAGCGTGTCTCCTTTTTGAAACCGGGAGACGAGACTGTAACGGCGTATGTACCAGGCGTCAGATCGGGAAATGAGTAATTGCCGCTGGCATTGGTGATGTCGGTGTGCTTGATGCCGGTAGCATTTTCAAGAATATCTACGCTGGCTCTGGGAACGATTGCGCCGGTGTTATCGGTTACAGTTCCGACGAGAGTGGCGCTGACGGCCTGCCCCCAGGAAGCTTGAGCGAAACCGAGCAGGAACAGGAAGAGGATTCCCAGTGCCGGCTTCACGAATCTACGATGCATCATTTGATCCTCCTAAAAAAGCTGCGGGTTACTTGAGCCAGTTGTTTGTTTCAGGGGATTTTCCAGTCCGCGGTGCAGAAACGGCCATCGAAAATTCCGCTGATTCCAAATCTTGATCTCTACGCCTCAGAGCAAACAGAGAGCGCTTGCCCTCCGGGGAACGATTACACGGACCCCGCGCCTCATTTGAAATACCCGCGCCATTCTTCTGCTGCTGGACGTTTGTCGCAAGGATGCTACCGTATGTTACGTCGCTGCTGAGACAACGACACGTCTGTTTCTCATTGAAACAAATAGAGATAGCCGATTTGCGGAATCTGCAACTTCCTGGGGTCCAAAGGGCAGCTGGAGGCCGTGTGACAAACCTTTTGAGAGTGAGGTATGCTACGGCGTGCAAGTTGGATGACGATGGGCTCTTATCTGGAGAACGAACAAATCAATGCTCGGTGGGTGCCGGCTACGGCCGAGGAACGCCAATTAGTCCACAAAGAGCTCGAAGCAATTCTTACCAGCTATCACTTCCGAGGCAGTAAGCGTTATCCGGCTTTTCTGAAATACGTGGTTGAAGCAGCGCTCGACACCCGCCTGGGTGACCTGAAGGAACGGACTCTGGGCGTTGAGGTCTTCGGACGCGATCCGAATTACGATACCAACGCTGACCCGGTCGTTCGGATCAGCGCCGGAGAGGTGAGAAAGCGGATCGCGCAGTATTATCACGAGAACGGCAACGGCTTGCGCGTGCAGATCGAACTGCCGCTGGGTTCTTATGTTCCGGAATTTATCCCTCGCTCGCCAATTCGTAACACGACTTCTCCGGGCATTACGCCCACCGCTGCAGAATCTTTTGCTAAAAATTTGGCGCAGCCTCCCCGCTTCAGCTGGCTAACCGCTGCGGCACTCACCACGTTGATGCTCATCGCGGCCGTCTTCGCTGCCCTCTGGTACCACAAATCCAGCCCAAGAAACTTCTCCGGCGTAGACGAAGTCTGGGGGCCGTTTCTCAAGTCGCCTGGCCAGGTCCTAATTGTCGTGGGTCCGGTTCTCCAGGAGGCACTGGTGTCAAGCGCCGCGAAGAGTGGCGCGATTGACAGCTTGACCGGCCGCTACGACCATGTCTCAGTTCTCAGCGCAGTCGCTTTGGCACATCTTGCCAGCGTGCTTCAGGAATATGGCCGCACCTATGAGGTGAGAGAGTCCACTGAAACGAGTTTGGCAGACTTGCGAGCTCGCCCAGTGATCATGATTGGAGCTGTGAACAACGCGTGGACCATGAACGCTGTAAACCATTTGCGTTTTCGATTCACGTTTGATGGCCGGATTGCGAAGATCCAAGACACACAAGATATCCAAAACTCACCTTGGTCATTTGATGTAACCGACTCGTCCCGCTCCGTGACTACCGACTATGCCATCGTGGCGCGATTTCACGATGCGATCACCGAAGCACCGGTCCTGGTGATCGCGGGGCTCGGACCCAACGGCACTGAGGTCGCAAGTGAATTCGCCACCGGTCCTCAATATATAAAACAAATCGCCGAGAAAGTTCCAGCCGATTGGGAGATGAAGAATTTTGAACTTGTGATCAAAATGGACGTGATCGGCAGCAAGTCGGGGCCACCCGTACTGCTCGCCGCCTACAGTTGGTAGACCGCCTGTTTTACCGGGCAAGTCCATCCCCCTTACTCTTGTACCGCCGTCTGCTTTCCCTCCGCGGTCTCGAGGAACACAAAGGCATAGCCGTCGGATTCGTCGACGAAGACGTTCTTGTCGAGCCTGCCGACCTGCAAAGACGAAAGACACAAGAGTTGCACTGTTAGTTAATTGAGACCACCCCTCGACCGCCATTATTACTCTATGATTGCCGTTTAGCGGATTTTTCAGAGTACGTGCGCCGGCGCTTAGTTCAAACGCCCTAGCGATCCGATAAGACACCATAAAGCAGGGTGGCCACTACGTACAGCATGGAAAAGCCTGGGATGAGCCATTTGAGATCGTAGGGGCGAACTCCAAATCCCCGCGCGAGCGCCGGGATGAGTGGCGCAATCATGGAATTGCTGTAGAAGACCAAAAATGTAATGGCGGCCATGGTCCATAGCTCGATGCGCGTTTCAACGGGATGCGGCGGACTCGACAATGCCGCGCTGCCGAGGAGACGCTGATTCGGCGAATCTGCCGAGAAAGGAATCGACTCCGCACCTCGAGGTTCGCCAATCATGGTGTCTATGGTCGTTGTAGGGTAGGCCAACGCTTGCGACCTTCCTTAGAATCGTCGCGCGCAACTCTACGGTCCGCTAAGAACAGTATCGGTTGCATGTCTGATGCCATCGAGCAATCGGGATGATTTAAGCGTGGAAGGTCGGAGTAGGTCGTTGAATGGATATGCGATGGCTTGATAAGAGAGAGCGAGAATCTCATGTCGCGCCTGACGGAAACTTGGACGAGAGACCGACCCTGGCGGCATTTTGCCGCGATTCCGTCACTTCGAAAGAACCTGCAAAACTTTGTCCGTCAAAGCAGAGGTCGCGGGTGAGTTCAGGGTTCGATAACCGTTCCTTGCCGTTCCTAATAGCGCCAAAAATGGCTATACGGGGCATTTAGTTTCTGATAGTCACCGGCTTCTGATTCACTGTCCTGCACAAGTCGACGTCCCACGTGGACGTGTAGTCGGCGACATGGACACGTGCCGGTTTGTCATACACTCGCTGGGATCACCGATCGAATTAAAATAGCTCATTGAGCGCTTTGGGCTGGAGGCGCCGCCTACGAAGGACAGAGTGGCGTTTCTCCCCTGTACCCTCTTCGTGAACTAAGCTGTCTCCAAAAGTTCCGTTTGATATTTCGGGGCGATCGCCCTCGCCTTCTCCAGAAATTCGGCCATCTGCTTTCCGTCCAATTTGGGCGGGGGCGTTGTGCGCGTCGCCACAGGGACGCCGACTTCCTGGAAGAACCTGTCATTCCCAGCCGGCGAGCATATGCAGATCATCCGGACGGGGCGGGAGGATGAGTTGTGAAACTGGTGCGGGGAGTTGGATGGAATATTGACTGTGTCGCCAGCGCTCACCGTAGACTTCCGACCACGGAAGATCACTTCCAGTTCGCCCTCTAAAAGGATAAAGGTTTCTTCAAAGTTGTGACGGTGCGGCCCCGGACCGCCGCCGGGAGGCACGTGCATGTCGATCACGCAGAAGCGATTGCCGGTGTCTTTTCCGGCGACGGTGATTGTGTAAGTGTCTCCCACAAGACCGATATGCTGGGCTGCCGGACTATCCACATGGGCGACTACCAGGCTGCGGCTGAGATCGTCGGCGGGAAGTGGAGCGAACTCGGATGTTGGATCAGACATGTGATTTCTCCCTTTGCTTGTTTATTTCGGAAGCAGATCAGGCCTTCCAGGTTGCCGCAGTTTGAGTTGCAAAATCTTCGTAGCTGCGCGGCGCGTGGCCTAAGAGCATGGTAAGGCGTGCGACTTCAGTCTCGGTCGATTGAAAACCGCGATCGAAGTAGCCCTGGAACATCATGCGCAGATCGAAGGCGCTCCAACTTGGCATCCTGGCGCGCATGGCTTGCTCCCATTCATCGAAGTTGTGTCCGGTGTACTTGATCTCCTTGCGCAGCAGCTTGCTCCACAAAGCTGCGTTGCCGGGGCCGCTGATGTTCGCCGGTGCGACGATGTCGTAGGTTTGGCCATCGTGGCCATCTTCGGCGAGCGAGATCGCAGCGGCTTCGGCAATGTCGCGAACGTCCGCCGCCGCAATTCCCGCAATGCCGATCGCCATCGGGTATGCTGCCCCCGGGTCGCTTTGTGGACCCGCCGGCAATTCTGCTGTTTCGGGGATTGCTGACAAAAATGCTTCACGAGCTAAATGTGCAAGAAGAATCAGCGGAGGGCATTCCGCCCCGTGCTGGTTCTCGTCACTGTAATAGCCGCCGTAATTTCGGCGGCCCAACCTCAACTCGAGTCTTACCGCGATTGATGATTGCAGAGGAAGTTGCAAGTCTGCTACGCAAAAACAGTAAGACAGTTTACAAATGGGCCGCGGTCGGATCGCTTCCCTCGATAAATCTCAATGGGAACATTCTGTTCGACCAGGAGGAGATTCTAGCTTGGATCGAACAACACCGCTTGCCTATGGCTGCATAAACTGGTCCGGCGCTACAAGCGCCGGGCCTTCTTTCCTACCATTTGATGGCGTTCACCTTTGCCTGGGCCTCAGGAGCTGACTGCGGCGACAGATACCTCATCGTCGATGCCAGGTCTTTGTGACCTGCGTATAACTGGACTGTTCGCAGATCGCCGTTCAAACCGCGGAGCATCGTGGTGATGTACGTTCTTCGAAATCGGTGAAGCGTGAATTCTTCGCACTCACTCGACGCAATGCAAGAGTCGCACCGTCCGCAGTTCAAGCCTGCGTTCTTAGCAAGTCGCTTGAGCGACCGTAGCAGATGGGCGTTAGGCTTACTGCTCTTGGCGCCGAGAATGAGAGTCTGTCCGGGACGCTTCTCCCGCCAATGCTTCAGCGCACGCATCACATCGTTCGGTACGGGAACTTCCCTCTGCTCCCAGGTCTTCACCATAAAGTTCCATTGTGGTTTGGCCCGAGCTCGCAGCGTCTTATTTTGCCAATTGATATCTTTGAACTCCACATGCATGAGTTCCTGATCCCGGAAGCCACATTTCAAAGCGATCAGAATCAGAATGCGCATGTAAGGATCTGCTGCGCCCAGCAGGGCGCGCGTCTGGACGACGTGTACATATCCGGGAGCTTCTCTTCGCATCGAGGCTTGGGCGGCACTTGTTTTGCATCCAGACCGCCGCTTCGAAGTATCGGAGCCAGTCTCACGTGCTTGTTCGCAATGGTCCGGTCACCACACTGGTTCTTTCGCAACCACTCGTGGTATCGTGAGAAATCCTCTTGCGTCACTTCATCAATGTGGGTGCACCTCACAGCACGTATGAACTCAACGCAGACCAGCGTTGCCTGTTCGGCGGCCTCAGTGAATCCCGATTTGAGCTTGTTGTCGATGTAGGCCGCAAAGACCGCCAGCAGCGAATTACTCTCAGGAACCTCTACGACTTCTAGGCCGGCTTCCTCCGCTTGTGCTTTGACCGAACTTTTTATTTCTAGCTTCTGCCTCTTTGCGTCGGCCGTAGCGGCTCTGTTCCCAACCGGAATGTAAGCCGTCTGCCGGTCAAAAATCTGGCGGAGTTCGTAGGCTCCAAGCTGCACAGCGACTGACTTGCCATCAATCAATGCATGCACTGGCTTGACTCGGCCGTTCGCGCCACGAGCAGCCGACCGGCGTTTCCACATGCTGTCTTTATGATCCTTGAATCGAATCATAAATGTGACTGTTTTGCCGTCCATGCCGGCAACTATAGGCCAAAAAGCATGACAAACGCATGACAATGAATCAGAAAACGTTGCAAATAAATGACTTACATCCTTCAATAGGAGAATCCAAGTCTCTCCGCCAGCATTGCATGCAGCAGACGTTAACCTCGCGCGCTAAGGTCTTCTGTGCTCGCGGGCGCTTTACTGCCAATGCGGATGTACGTCGCCGCCTGGACCAAGGTCAAGCACCAGATTTGTAGCCCTGCAACTGTGCCAGGTCGACAGCTGATAAAACTTTTCCGTTTCCATCTTGTAAGGAGCATCGTTCATCGAGAACTGCAGAAGGAGATCCCCCTCCGGAGCCGAGAAACTGGCGACCCCGTCTTTCAGATTCGTCGACTGATCCAGACCATTGGCCAGCAGAACGTAAGATTGCGACGCGCTATGTTTATAGTCGTATGTAATGCGAACGTACATCGGGCAGGTTCCACCGCCCGCGCCCATCCCATTCGATAGCGGCGCAGGAGTGGAAACACCCAATCGTTCCGGTGGAATGCCGGCGAGCTTTTCCGAAAGTGAGTCCTTGATCGTATCGGCGAGGTGAGCGCAGGCCTTCCCGAGCGGCTGCTTTTCGAAATTTCGCGAGGGAGCGATCGCGAAACTTCGAACAGTCCGCCCGTACTGGTCGATCGAGGATGGGCCGGCTTCAAAAGTCCCGTACTCAACCAAAGTTTTCTTCGATGCAATCTCGATGTTTGTGGTCCAGGTTGCGAGTGATTCCCCGGTCGAAGGATTCAAGAGAAGCAAATCGACAGGGATTGACCAGCGGTTCTTTTCCGGATTGGAGACTGGCTTCAATGTGGCGACGAGCAGAAGATTTATATCCGGGCGGTCGTGCACGTAATCAACCAGCCAGCTTACATCGAGAGGAGAGTACACACCTCCCGGACTGAGCAGAACGGGACGCACCTCCGTGCTGGTAAGCATCTCCTGATAAGTAAAAAGAGTCAGATGCTGAGCAAAGGTTTCGCCAAATGCAGCACCGCTGCCATCAAATACGGGGGCGATTCCGATGGTCGGTCTCGGATTCTCGCCCCACGTGATGGCCGCCCAGCCAAGAACAACCAAAACAGCAATTCCCTTGCGCGGTCTCATTGCGTACCTGTTTTTTTCACGGCCGTATGTTGTGCTGCAGGATGAGGCTTCGGTTGGGGCGGCAGCGGCTGCTTAGGTTGAGCCGCTTCAGGTGCTTCCGCTGGTGTTCCCGTGCCGGTGGCTATGGACAGAATCTCCGGAGCGGTTAAGGCAGTTCCTTTGCCCGATGCATCCGTTCGAATCGGTTCCACGTTTCTGGTTGAGACCACCGAAACCGGTGCAGTGTACCAATTGGTCTCACCCACGAGTGTCAAATAGTCGTAAAGAATGTGCATGTTGGAAGGAAGCGATCCGGCGTGTTGCCGATGGTACAGCGCAATATAAGAGAGCAGTTCCTTCCTGATTTCGGTCTTGTCTCCATTTTCACCAATCAAGTCCAGGGCGTACTCAAGATGCGGATCGGGATAAGCGCCCCGTTTCCCGTCATACTCAATCGACTTAAGGATGTGCTTTTGGCCTTCCTGGCGATCTTGCCCATTGCGCGCGGTTGCCATAATCACTTTGCCAAGATAGAGCTGGGCGAGAGCGTCGTTGGAACGAAGGTTGACTGCTTCATCAAGGTTGTCGCGAGCCATGGCAAATAAATCGTGGTCAAAGGCAGCTATTCCGTTGTCGCGCTTGAGCGAAGCCATGATCAGATTGAATTCACCGCTGGATCCCGTCAGTCCGCCCGCCTTTAATTTAGCTTCGATATCCGCTTTCATCGATCCAGTGAGCACTTCGTCGATTCGAGCCGCACGCGCCTTCATTCGAATTTCGCTGGCTACAAACCCGAGTCCCAGTCGTGGATCCCGCGCCTCGGCCTTTTCGAGCCGAACATAAAGTTTGGGCGCTTCACGCACATCGTAGGATTGAGCCAGGATGTAGCCGAGCGAGGCTTCGTCGGCTTCGTTCTCGTAGACATCTGACCACTGAGTGACTGTCGTATGGTCGCGGAAGATAAAGTGGCTCGCAATAGTAGTCCCAGTCAGCGCTCCGATGGCAGCTGGGACGGCTATATTGGCTCCGCCGAACTTACCTCCGACAGCAGCCGCCGCGACAGTAACGCCCGCGACAAGCATGGCCTTCTTCTTGTACGCAGCCTCTTCTTTCTCCCTGTTCAGTTCCGGCTCGATAATCGACATCCGGACCATGTCGTAGGCGTGATTCTTCTCAATGTGCGCGATCTCATGACCGAGAACATACGCCAGCTGGGCCTCGTTATCCATCATCGAGATCAATCCCGTGCTCACAACAACCGTCCCCGTGGTATATGCCTCTGCCATGGGAATTGGATCGAGCACAATCTTGAAGGAATAGAGATTGGGGGAATTCACGGGAACCAGCCGCTGGCCCATGGCGTTCAGGTAGCGCTGCAACATCGGATTGGGATAGAGCACGCCGTACATTTGCCGATATGTCACAAACTCCGGCCCGCGGATATCGGTGAAATCCTCCGACAGGTTGAGGTTGTAGAGGTAGTCCAGGTCTTGCCGGCGCCTGCTCTCCCATTCGGTCCTGATTCGATCCTGGATCTCAGGCCGCTGCTCAATCTCGGCAATCTTCTTTTTGTCTGCGTCTGAGTATTGAGGCGGGGTGGTTGAAGCTTTCGGTGTCTGTCCAATTGCTGGCAGGGCGGCCAAAGTGGACAGGAGGACAAATCGAACGCACCTCTGAAGAACTTGCATAGGTGCCTCCCTTTTGTTGCCAGCCGCAGGACTTTCGTCCAGCGTACTTGGCGGACGTAGTATACTTCCGGGCAGATTCTGCGGCAACGTGACTTTCTGGGGATTTTGTTGTCATGAAATGGACCTCCATCCTGAGGATCTTCCTGGCCTCACTTCTGGGCCTTATGCTGATCCCGCTGCAAGGAGCCACCAATGCGTCGGAGGACCTCTCTGCATCGTTGTTGCTCCCGGAGTTAGGTCTTCGGGTTCCCGGCAACAGCTCAGCAGAGTTCCATCAGCCTGCCAGTTCCATCCAAACGATCGTCCTGACGATTCCCAAATTGGGATCACATGTTGACTATGGCGCGATTCACACCAAGGTCAACACCGAGTCCGCGGACATTGCGACAAATAGCTCCAGCGATTCAGATGGCCTGGAGCTAAAGGTCAATCTCGAAGCAGCCGGCGGTTTCAGACTGCAAGGCGGCAGAAACTCAGTCGAACTCGAGTATCAGGATCAGTTCGGAAGGCAAAAGTACTTCAATTTTCTCCTCGTTTTCCCAGACACCGAAGAATCACGAGGGCTGATCCCTGAGGCGCCGAAGCAGCAGCCGGAGAGACGGACAGGAAGAACCTTCGCTGTCGTAATTGGGATCTCGAAGTATGACCAGTTTGGACCGGGTATTTCGAATCTGATGTATGCGGACAGGGATGCAATGTCGTTTCTTGAGTTCCTGCAGTCGCCTGCCGGAGGAAGCCTCAAAGACGACGCGGTGACCCTGCTTTTAAACGAAAAGGCAACAACGCAGAATATCCGCCACGCGTTGTTCACCTTTCTGACCGAGGCATTGCCGCAGGACACAGTTGTGATCTATATCGCAGGACATGGTGCTCCTGATCCTCATGATCCGAGAAATCTCTATCTGCTGACTGCCGATACCAAGCTGGATGACATGGGCGGCACCGCCTTTCCAATGTGGCAGATGCAGGACGTATTTGAGCGCATTCTCAAGGCAAAGCGAGTCATCACAATTGCAGACACCTGCCGAAGCTTTGGATTCACCGGCGCTCGGGCGGAAGGCAGCGGGCCGACCGGAATCAACCTGGTGAACCAATACCTCGCGAGATACGCTGCAACGGGCCAGCGTGCTGTGATTACAGCCAGCGATATCAGCGAATCTTCATTCGAGGATGTCCGGTGGGGAAATGGCCACGGGGTGTTCACCTATTTCCTGTTAAAGGGCTTGCAGGGAGCCGCTGACAAGAATCACGATGGAGTAGTTACTGCCGGTGAGCTGTTTTCATATCTCAAGCAAGTGGTACCGCAGGAAACGAATGGAAGACAGAACCCGCGAGCTATGGAAGGTCTGGCAAGTGCGCTGCCAGTGAGCATTCTGCGAGCGTCCGAAGTGAACGAGCATTGATCGCAACACAGCGGTGCACCGGGTGTTTTCCATCAGCGAGCTTCGCCGGCCGCTCGCGAAGACCCCGACGAAAGTGACGGCAGATCAACCCGACCAGGTGGCATCGCGCGTCCGGATGAGCCGTGTGTTGCGCTGTGAGAAGCCGAAGAGGGAGGAGAGTGCTCAGCACGTCATGCAGGACGTGCTGACCGCTCTACCCTTCCCTGAAGAACCGCTTCCGGTTCGGTGGCTCAGTTGCCGAGAGTGAAAACCACGCTGATGGTTGTTTCCACTTCGACGGGATCATTGTTGAGCTTGTACGGCTTGTAGCGCCAGGTTCTCACGGCATCGACAGCAGCTTGCTGCAACATCACCGGACCATTCTCAACTTTTAGATCCTTGATCGTTCCCGTCTTGGAAATCAAAGCGTGCAACTGCACTGTTCCCGCAACTCGGGCCGATTTTGCGATGGTCGGGTAAACCGGCGGGGTCTTCTGAATCAGCATCCCCGTAGCGACGCCGGATGAAATGGTCAGGGTTTTCACAGCAATGGGGGCCACCGCGGGATGTGCATGTCCATTAAAGACACCGCCCATCATGCCATTGCCGCCCAGGCCGTCAGAATTGACCGCGCCGAAGTTTGCAGGAGGAGGGGCATTCTCCGCTACCTGCTTCTTCATGTCCTGCGAAATCATCCTCGGCGCCGTGAGCTGATCGTTCATCATTTGCGTCTGCACTTCCGACACAGGCGCCGCGGAATCTGTTGTGCTGTCTGGATCTGCTTGCTGGGTCTTCGGCTCCTGTTGTGTTTGGACCGCTGCCGACGGCTTCGTCTGAGTCGACAGATCAATCTCGGCCGGCTGCTGTGAACCCGCAGGAGTCTGACTGTCGTACGCGACCTGCGTCGGCTGAACGGGCTGATTCACCGCGGCCTTCGCTCCATGGTGGCCAAACGCGAAAACCAGGATGAGCGGAAGCAGGATGGAGCCGGCGCCGCACGCTGCGAGGATGACCCACTTGTTTCTTGCCTTCTTCGGTTCTTCCTTCAAGTTGGCGCTCTTTGTTGAAAAGGCTTCGAATAGCGCTCGGTCGGATTCGCGCGCTGCGACCCTTGAGAGTTCCGACTCGCTCAACGCTTCAACCGCAGCCGGAGCTTTGGGGGAACTGGCCGAAACCGGCGCCTCGCTCGTCCGCTGGTTCGTTTCCGGCTTGCGAGAAGAATAGTTCGACGATTCAGTTGCCGATTCGGGCGTCAACTTGTCCGGCTTGGCAAAGCGTGGTTCAGACACGGCAGGCCAATTATTCTCCGTCAGGTCCAGCACACGCGACAAGACAGACTTGCGTTCAGCAGATTGCCCGAATTGGTTTGCGGTCTCGCGCGCGCCGCCTGGCGCATGCGAGCTGGAAGAACCGTTCTGCGCCTTGTTGTCGAAGGACGACAGAATTGATTCCAGGTAGTTGGATTGCCCATTTGACTTTGCAGACTCACCAGGGACAGCAGTTGACTCCCGGTCATTGGACTTGCCGAGCGTGGCCGCAGCCGAAGCCTGGCCGTCCCACTCGCTGAAGTCCTCGGGAAGCGTGTCGGGTAGCGAAGGAGTTAGTTCTTCTGAAGATGCCATTTACCGTCATCTCCTTTCTCGTAGACCGCACCTTTGTAGGTGCGAATTTCGTGTGAGTTTGTCGTGGCAGCAGTTTGCTCGCCCGATGCGTCAGCCGAACCCTGATGTGCAGATGCAGAGTCGGTGTCGATGATGTTCCACTCAGACGACGCGTCGGCGCCTGCATTTGACGACACAGCCATGTCGTGTGATCCATTCGCCTCAGACGCGACCTCATCTTTCACTGGCGACAAGTCTGCAGCGCCGGGGACCGTCGTGGTGAAGGTCCACTTGAACTCTGTCTCGCCCGCTTCGTCTGGCTTCGAGCCATTGCTCGATGATCGTGCGCCATTGGCCTGGAATGGGGCCGAATTCGCAGTTGCTGCGCCGGGCTCGAGGAATGACCACTCAGACATTGGGTCGGCGGCCGGCGACGATGCACCGTTATGCGACCCTTCGGTCGCATGCAGGGCTTCGGGTTGCGGCATTTCCGCACTTGCAGTTCCAGCCGCAAGGAAGGACCACTCGGCTGGCGCCTCAGCGCCCTCATGCGATGCTTCCGCAGCTTCCGATGGCGCTTCATAAGCTTCACTCGGCGACTCTTGAGACGCGTACGACGTCGACTCGGCTTCGACCGATCCTTCGACCTCAAGCTCAACAGTGGCCTGCGCCGTGGCGAATCTCTCTGTGTCTTCCGGAGTGAACGATACGGTGAGCGTATACCGCCCTGGGGCGAGTACGTGCCCTACTGAAGGGGTGTAAACAAATGTTCCGGGACCCGATGCATTCGCATTCAACTGTGCGTCACTCAATGCGGTGCCGTACGAAATGGCAGAAGGAACCGGCCAGGTGATATGCGACGGTTGCTTTTCATTCACTGTGAGCGACACCGACGCTTTCGCCGAGGTGTAATTCAACGGATCGGCCGGAGTAAACGAAACTGAAAGATTGTGCACTCCCGGCGAGAGAGTCTCGCCCAGGGCTGGCCTGTAAACCAGCCATCCCGGCACCATGACTGTCGCATTCAGCTGTGCGGCACTCAGAGCTGTGCCCTCCGCAATGGGAGCTGGAATCGGCCACTCGATGGAAGGAATCGCCTGCGCCACCGTCAGCGGAACGCTGGCCTGCGATGTGGAGTATTCCTGGATATCATCCGGCGTGAAGTGCACTGACACTTTGTGCGCGCCCGCGGCAAGCACTGATCCCGCGCCAGGTGCGTAGTCGAATTTTCCAGCGACCGACGACGAAGCACAAAGTTGCGCCTCGCTGAGCGGAATACCATACGTAATCGCTTCGGGCCTTGGCCACTCGATGGGAGAAGTGATCTTGGCGACGCTCAATGTCACCTCGGCCTCTGCCGTGGTGTAGTTTTCGCCGTCATCGGGAGTGAAAGTCACCGAAAGTGTGTGCGAGCCCCGGGCAAGGACTGCGCCCGCCGCAGGAGAATACTCAAAGGCTCCCGGCACCGGCGACGAAGCATTCAGTTGCGTCTCGTCCAATGCGGTACCGCCGGGGATCTCGTCAGGTGTTGGCCAGTCGATAGCCGGCGTTGCCTTGACCACATGAATTGAAACGGCCGCCTGCAGAGGCGTGCGGCCTGAGCCTGCCGGCGTGAATGTGACCCACAGTGTGTGCGTGCCCACCGGCAACACATAGCCTGGCCCGGGCGTGTAGGCAAAAGTTCCGTCAATCGATGCCGTGGCATTGAGCTGGGTGGGGGTCAGCCCGTCCCCGTAGGTGATTGCATTAGGCGTCGGCCACTTAATCACCGAATTCAACGAAGCCAGATTCGGAATGTTCGTCGGCCCGTGATGGCCGTTATCGGGTCGCGCGCCGTTCTTGGCTGCAACTTTGGGCTCAGGTCTCTTCTTCTCTTCAGGAACTGCGCGGCCAGTGATCGACCCGGCCATCTCCAGGCTGATGCGCGAAATGCGCGTGTTGGTCGGTCCTGCGTCGCCGTGCTGCAGCGCCCGCGCGGCGTCCTGATCATCGGGAATCTTCCACCGCACCGGCCTGCCGAGAGCCTTGGTGATCACATCTTCGTTCGCCGTACCGTTCGAGCGGGACTCCGCCCGGTTGAGCACGATTTCGATGTTCGAATTTCCTCCCGCAAAGAACTGCGAGATCATGCGATTTGAATTGCGCAGATCGGAGATGCCTGTCTGCGTAACCAGGTAGATCGTCGACGCATCTTCCAGAAGAACCTTTGCCGCGACATCGATCCTCGAACCCACATCCACGATGACGTGATCGAATTCGTGCCGCGCGACTGAGATCAGTCTGTCGACCGCGACTTTTGAGACCTCACCTTCGGGAACCTCGGTGGGCGCAGCCAGTACAGAAACTCCCGACTGGTGTTTGACCAGTAGGTTTTGGAGATATCGCGCATCCAGGCGGTCGATGTTGCGCAGTGCGTCCTGTGTCGAGTAATCGGCGGCAATCCCCAGGCACAGTGCTGCGTCTCCAATAGGGAGAGCCAGGTCGATCAGCAGAACGCGCTGGTCTGAATTCTGAGCCAGCGCAATGGCCACATTGCAGGCCACCGTCGTTACGCCGGATCCGCCTTTGGAACCGACAAAGATGAGCAGCTTTCCCAGAGTCTTCTCCGGCGGAACTGCGCGTTGCTGAAGGGTAGCCGCGATTCGAGCGAGAACTTCGTCGATAACGCCTTGCGCCAAGGGAAATTGCACGAACTCACGCGCGCCTGCACGCAGGGCACGGACTGCCAGCTTGGGATCGGATCTTTCCGAATAGACGATAAACTTCGCCATCTCGCCGGCGTTCACTTTTTCCATCAATCCGAGAGCAGCATTCGGATCGCTGTCCGCATCAAGGACGATCACGTCGAACGACGCCGCCAGCCTCTTCATGTAATCGACTTCGGGCGGGTAGGAATCAAATTC
Organism: uncultured Acidobacteriaceae bacterium; assembly: GCA_963834565.1. Taxonomy (GTDB): domain Bacteria; phylum Acidobacteriota; class Terriglobia; order Terriglobales; family Acidobacteriaceae; genus Telmatobacter. The sequence goes on from CAWICF010000006.1 coordinate 33,975, forward strand.
ACGGACGTTCGCCCGACGCGTGTCGGCAAGGGCTTTGCGCATGACCGAGCGTCTCTTCTTGTCTGGACCAATCAGTGCAACCGACAAAGTTTCGGTTTCAATGGTTCCAGCACGCTTCGCGCCGAAAATTGGTGATACATCTGCAAAGTTCACAGTCTTCAATGCTCCTTGAGGAACAAGCCGCCTTTCCTGTCAACTCTCCAGTCGACAGGTTGTCTGAAAGCCGAACCTCTTGGTCTTATCGGCTCTCAACGGCAAAGGTGCTGCAATTTTTGGGGATCTGTGGAGAACCCCAAATTAAAGCATCAACTTATAACTCCCTGGCCAACAGGCTGCTGTGCGAAAATGGTAACCGTAATTGATCTCAATGTGGAACGAAGATAACTCCGCCGCATATTACTAAGGTGTGATTAAGACGCTTCGTCGGCAACCCCCAATCGGGCCATGCCAAATAACACTTTCGTTTGTGCCAGTGAAATGAGCTGTCAGCGGAAGCGCGAAATCACCGGATTGAGGATTCCGGCGAATCCAATCTTGCTTTCTAAATACATTGAATTCAATTGAGTAAGAAATCTCCCGCGCCTGCGGATCCCCGTGCCCCATCCTTTCCGCGCTTTTGCGGAAAGGGTGGGAGATCATGCGCCCCGTGCCCCGTCCTTTCCGCGCTTTCGCGGAAAGGGTGGGAAACCCCGAAACCCTCGAGTGCGGAATTCGCGCAGTCAGAAGCCTACGTCGGAAGAGCCAGCAGCGCACCCCAGTTGATGCCTGCGCCAAAAGCCGAAAACACGATGGGCTGCGAAGGCGGCTCGGGGTAGGTCTGGCGCCACTCGTCAGCAGCAATCAGCAGCGATGCAGACGAGGTATTGCCATAGCGGGCGATGTTGACGAAAAACCGATCGAGGGGCACCTTCAATCCCGCAGCCACGCGCTCAATGAGATTGAGATTCGCCTGGTGCAGGAGATAAACGCCAACGTCTGTGGAAGTCAGCGCGTTGCGCGCAAGCAGATCGTTGATGGCCCGCGGCATCTTGCGGTAGGCCTGCAGAATCACGCTCTTGCCTTCCATCGCGAGCCGATCTTTTTCCACCTTGAGAATCTCTGCCGCACTGCCGTCCGTGCATAGAAGCGAATCGACGATGCGGGCAAAGCCCGACTTCGGATCGACGAGGCAGGCTCCTGCTCCGTCGCCGAAAAGAATTGCCGTGTCCTTCCCCTCGGGAGTGCGTTCGATGCGTCGCGACATGATTTCGGCGCCGATGACGAGCACAGATCCGAGCTCCGGCGCGAGGCGCGATGCAATCGAGAGAGCAATCAGCGATCCGCATGACGCGACGGGAATATCAAGGGCGGAAGTGGAAGTGAGGCCCAGGCTCGCGGCAATTTGGCTTGCCGGACCAGGGCAAAAACGCTCGCTCGATCCCGAAGCGACGAGGATCATGCCGAGATCGGCGGCAGCGGTGCCGGATTTTTGCAAGCAATCCTGCGCGGCAAGCAGGCCGAGTCCCGCGACGGTGTCGTCATCGGCGGCATAGCGGCGCTCTTTGATGCCTGAGGCTTCGAGGATCCACGCGGGATCAGCACCAACCAGCGGCGCCAATTCCTGATTGCTGATGCGGCGTTGCGGCAGATGTGAACCGAAGGCGCGCAGGTACGACATCAGCTTGCCTTTGCAGTAACGTATGCGGCAACTTTGCGGAGGGTTTCGAACTTGCGAGCCGAAAGATCGGAGTCGGGAACGGAGATGCTGAACTCGTCTTCGAGACCGGCAACAAAATCGGTGAGAGCAAAAGAGTCAAGAATTCCCGATTCAAAGAGTGACTCATCAAGGCCCGGGGTCACCGTTGTCCCCTTGATGCCTTGCAGAACTTTAAGGATTCGCGCTTCCGTTTCCACTTGCTTCTCCCTGCGCGGCGCTCTCAGTGAGTGAGGAGTGCCGCTGCTTGTACTCCTGAAACCCGGCCATCAGGTCGGCCATCATCGCATCGGCCAGCGCATGATAGCCCTCGCCGGTGAAATGCGTGTGGTCGGGCTGCGCCCAGCCTGCGTAGACCCAATCCTGCATCGATCCGAATCCGCCCATGCGCTCCTGCTCGTCCCAGTAGGCGCAATCATGCGTGCGGCAAACAGCGCGCTGCGCTTCCACGATTTTGTCGGTGCCCTGGAACGGATGCCACGCATAGTGCTGGCGCAACGACCGATCGGCCGGACCAATTACGAGAATCGATGACTCCGGAACGTAGCTGTGAATGGTATCAATCAGCGAGGCGAACTTGTCGCGATAGCTGTCTTCATCCCACAGCGAGCTGGCGGCCTCGTTGGTGCCGTAAGCGAGAACGATGAGGGCCGGCGAATTGTCTTTGAGATATTGCTCAAAGAGCTTCTGATCCCATTTAAGGATCAGCGGAGCTTCCGCGCCGTTGATGCCGATCATCTCCCACGTAACGCCGGGCTGCGTGGCCACCCAGCCGAGCAGCGTGACGGGGGCGTAATCGGCGGTCTGTACTTCGAAGTGGTGGTCGCCGGGAGGACATTCGTAACGGAATGTGCCCGGCCCGATTGCGTCCGCGGCGGTCTGAATCTGAATGGGGTCGCCGCCATTGTCGGTAAACAGCAGGCTGCCTCCGCCCGGTTGCTGCAGATACTGCAGCTCAAGCGTGGTGCACGGCGCGTCAAGCGTGATCCACTCGTCGGGACGCTGCGTAGAGATACTCAGCCCGCCCATGCCGAGTTCGCCATCGCCGAGCTGTTGGAACCTGTTGCCTACCGTGGTCCAGCCGGGCGATTGCGAATGCTTCGAACCAAAAATGCGGAAACCGGCGAAAGGATAACCTGCATAGGAGTAGCCGATGCCGCCGTCGCCGTACTGCTGCTGGAAGATGTGGCGCGCCTCGCCGGTGAAGACATCGGCAGCAGTGTGCGAGTCGCCCCATTGCAGCACGCGCAGCGTGTCAGTTGGCTTTTCGCCGGAGTGCAGCGAATTCTCATAGGAAGCGAGCTGCGCGTAAAAACCGTCGAGCGCCGGCTCGTAGGCAATCGCATGGGCGGGCGGATCTTTCAGTCGATCGCTGATCTCTTCAATTAGCTCCGCGCGATGAGCCGGGCTGACCCGCGTCGTCGGGTAGTAAACGTGCCGGCGTGCGGAATAGTGCGAACGCTTTGTCGATGTGGATCGCGAAGCAGCGTGGCTCCTGGTCGTTGCGTGAGCGCTCCCAGAGCGTCCTGTCGCTTGATTCGCTGAGCTCGACCGGGCGCCTGTCGGGTGCGCCTTGGATTTCAAAGTCGCCGGAGCTGTCGTCGAGTGTTTCTTCTTCGTCGTAGTCGGCGACGCGAGCGAAAGCGCTGCGCCAAAAAGCAACGCAGTCAGAGCCGCGCAAACCGCGGTCGAGGTCACGCAATTGAATCGGCTGCTCACGGCTTTTTCGCCTTCCTTACCTTGTGATGCGGCGAGGCAGACGAGCGTAACCCGACCTTGATTTCCGCTGTCTTGGGGGCGGCCGTGGCCGGTGGGGGCGGCAGGGCGATTCCGTGTTGCATCTTCCATCGATCATAACGCAACTCGATTTGCGCCACGAATAACCCGGCGACAATCGTTGCGCCCTGGGGCGTGGGATGCAACAGGTCCGCGGTGACCAGGCGCGGGCTGGCCGCATACCAGCGCGCCATGGTGCCGCTCGAGCCCATCGCATCATAGGTGTCGAAGAACGCGCATTGCTGCTCGCCAGCCACCTGCCGCTGGATGGCGACGATCTCGGGAATTGTGGCCATGGTCTCGATGTCGTCGAGGCCAGTCCGCTCGCCGCGATCCATGGGGCTCATGATCATGATGGGAACTCCAGGAGCAGCCACGCGAATACGCTGGATGGCGAGACGCAGCTCGTTGGCATACTGCGTATGGACAAACTTCCCGAAGCTGCTTTCATTCGATCCGTAGTTGACGATCACAAGCGCGGGTCCAGCCTGCGCGAGTTCCTGCTTCCATAGGCCCGGATCGAGCACGCGCGCGAGCACGCTGGTGGTTGCGCCATTCAGGCCGAGGCTGTCATAGAGAAGGCCCGTAGCTCCGCGGCGAAAATCGATTCCGAAGAGAGTGACCGTGCCGCTTGTTGGACGAAGCGTGACGACTTTGGTTCCCGCGGGAAGATCAAGGTGAAGGAACGCAACGGTCTGCTGATCGGCTGCGGTGGTCTGGTCAGCGATCTTGTTGTCATCGGCGTCCATTTCGAATGCGCCGCCTCCGGGCTTGGCGAGGTATTCGACCACGAGCGCAGTCTGCTGCGACTCTGTTAGGCGGAATTTGCTCCATGCCCCGGGCTGGCCGTCGAACGCCGCGCCGCCAAGCCCGTAGATTCCCTGGCGCATAAGCCCAACGCCGGTGCGCCACTTCCAGCCGTGGTCGCTGATCTCGACGCCGCGATGGCCGTACCACGCCCAGGGCTTCGCGATAAGCGTGTAGCCGCGCCCCGCATCGCCGAATTTCCCTTGCAGCTGCGCGCGAACATCGCCGGTAATAAGGTCCGCCGTGGTCGGCGAATCGCCATAGTGCAGAATCGTAACGATTCCGCTTCCCTTGCCCTGCTCGAGATTCCAGAGTGCCGCGAAAAAGGGATCGAGCGTGTTGGAGTCGTCAATGAGCACCGGCGATGGCGGCGGAATATTTGCGCCGGGCTTTGCCGCGAGGGTGGGCACGGGCGGCGGTGGCGGCACCGGCCAATGCAGGTGGAATGCCTCGGCAAAAATCGCGGCATCGAGGCCGCCGTTGCGATCGACCTTGTAATGCCACGCGACGAGGCAGGCGGCAACCGTCGCGAAAGCCAATGCGGCCTTGAGGACGAAGCGGCCTGAGCGTCGCGGCGGATCGGGCTCGGACGGCGCTCCCGGCGCGGGCGGCGTGGCTTCGGAAAAATCAAAAATTGCCATACACAAATGGAGCGGAGCCGCGGCCCGCGAGCGTTTGAATGAGGAGAATCAGCCCCGCCATGGCAATGCCCTGCACCCAGAAAGGTGTTCTGGCGGTAACGCGCGTTGCGTTCTGGAACCAGCTGGGCGGCAGGCAATGAGCGATTGCGGCCAGAACCATCACTCCTGCGAGCATTGGCGTGATGTTATCCAGCGAAAATGTCAGCGAGCCCAGGCCGCGCAGAATGGCAAGCGCGTTGGGCAAGGTTCCGGCGCGGAAGAAGATCCAGGTGAAGCAGACAAAGTGGAAGGTGATGATCCCGCCAAGAACTTTGGGCCACAAGCGCGTCGAGGGGACGACGCGACGTCGTTTCCACGCGAAAACGACACCCAGAGCCAGACCGTGCAGGGCGCCCCAGATGAGGAAGCACCATGAAATGCCATGCCAAAGGCCGCCCAGCATCATGGTGACCAGGAAGGCATAGCTGTAGGAGATGACCGGAAACTTGCGGCGCTTGGGGAAGAAATCAAAGAGGTAGTCCCGCAGCCATTCTGAAAAGGTGATGTGCCAGCGGCGCCAGAACTCGGCGATGTTGACGGAGAGGTAGGGGCGCTTGAAGTTTTCCGGCAACTGGATGCCAAGCAGCATGGCTGCGCCCCGGGCGATATCGGTGTAGCCCGAGAAGTCGAAGAAAAGCTGGAGCGCGTATCCGTAGATGGCAAACAGGATCTCGGAGCTCGAGTAGAGGGTCGGAGTGTCGAAGACCCGGGCGACGAGGTTATTGGCCAGGTAGTCGGCGATCAGGAGCTTTTTGACAAGTCCAACGCCGATAAGCAGAAACGCCTGCGCTCCGGTTTCGGCATCGAGTTCGAACGGTGACCTGAGCTGGCCAAGAAGATTGCCCATGCGCGGAATCGGCCCGGCGGTCATCGATGGGAAAAAGAGGGCGCCGGCCAGATAAGTAACCGGGTTGCGGGTCGGGCCCGCTTCGATCTCGCCCAGGTAAAGGTCGATGGTGTACGTAAGCGACTGAAAACAATAGAACGACAGGCTTAACGGAAGAAGCCACTGCCAGTGGGAACCGCTGACGAGCGAAATCACCTTCAGGGTTGCCAGCAACCCGACATTAACGACCAGCGACATACCTAGAAGCAAGCGCCGCACGGCAGGGTGGGTCCATCGGCCCAGTCCAAGGCCGACAAGGAAGTCGATCAGCGCGGCAACCGGAAGACCTAGATACACAAGGCTGAAGTGGGCCAGAAAAAAGAGGTTCGCCAGCGCGAGGATCGCCAGTTGGAGAGACCGCCAGCGGCTTGCCAGCCAGTAAAGAAGGCAAACAGCTGCCAGAAAAGCATAAAAGGGAGCAACACTGACCAGCATTGATTGAGGTTCCAGCACGATTATGCGGTCAGCTTGAGTTTCAGTGAAGTAACTGAAGAAATGATGCATTCAGTGGAACAAACTTGGTCACGGTCGGCGCCTGAGACGCACTAACTTGAAGCCGGCAGCCGACGCGGATCTGAGTAAGCGGAGCAAACTTCGCATGTGGCATTTTTGCCACAGTGGCTATTTCGGGATTTTGGCCTGGAAAGGCTCCAAAACCCCAAAAAATCGCATTTATTTGCAGGGAGATTTGTGATTTATTTTCAATAACTTACTGTTAACTCCTTGCGCAACTCGCACAGTCCGCCCTTGCACAACTAGTAAAATATCCGAATGGTTGAACGACAGCAATCACGTAGTAAGTGGGGTGGACGATCGAGGGGTTTCTGGGTCGGAGCGGGAGTCATTTCTCTCGCGGCGGCCGCCATGGTCTTCACCTACTCCACGTTGACGGTGCAGGCAGATACTCCGCTTGCCCGTCCTGCCTCAACCCTTCCCCCGGCCGGACCTTCGGCGAGCCTTTCGGCAGTGGGCACCACGCCCGCCAAGCCGAAAATCCAGAACTCTGGACTCAGCGGACTCGCTACATGGTACGGAGAAGTCCGCGATGGGCATTGGACAGCCAGTGGTGAACGATTCGACATGTTCGCCATGACTGCCGCACACAAAACCCTGCCCTTCGGGACCCTGGTCCGGGTAACCGACAAAAACACCGGCAAATCGGTCGATGTTCGCGTTAACGACCGCGGTGTGCTGCCTGGCGATCATGTGATCGACCTGTCCTACGAGGCAGCGAAGCAACTGGGAATCCTTAGAACGGGTGTGGTCAACGTGAAGCTGGACGTCCTGGCAATGGGACCGTCCCGGCACACGATTCATCACCAATAGAGTCCCGTCAGCGGAAGAACCAGCAGTCGCACATTCGAGCGCGCCGGACCGATGAGTTCGGCGCGCTCTTTACCTTTCCCTCTATCCCTTTCCTCGAAGAAATCTGCAGTTTGTCTCCTGAGCTGACACTGAATCAGCCCCGACTCCGCCGTGTCGTTAACGCAGGCTCGTTCTTGTGCTGACGTCGCGGGATGGCGTGTAGTTGCGCTCCCACCTTCCCTCGTCGCAAACCCATCATTTTGTGTGTCATTAGCCCCACAGTGTGTGTGCCGTGACACGCCACACGCCCGCCTATCCATCCACAACTCCTTTGTTTTCAATCCGAACCCATTGGTGCGGGGATTGCAGTTCTCCCGGACGTTGGCGGTTGGGGCTGTGGAGGACGCGATGAATGCGACGAAGCAAATTCAGATGGCGATGGTGGCGATGGCGATAGTTTTCACGGCGCAGGTAGCGCTGGCAGCAGACCAGCAAACCGCGCAGACGAACTCAATAACCGCCCCGACGGCCGCAGCGAAGCGCGAGATCGTTGTGAGCCTCGAAGATCGCAAGCTGGCGCTGGTTGAAGACGGGCAAACCATCAAGGTTTACTCCGTCGCCATAGGCAAGCCCACGACTCCGAGTCCGGCCGGAACTTTCACCATCCAGCGGCGGGTAACGAACCCGACCTACCACCACGATGGCAAGACGATTCCGCCGGGGCCGCACAATCCGGTGGGCACGCGGTGGATGGGCCTCAGCATCAAGGGCTACGGCATCCACGGAACCAACGAACCCAAATCCATCGGCAAGGCTGCCTCGCACGGCTGCATCCGGATGGCGAAGACCGATCTGGAAGAGTTCTATCCCTTGGTTCAAGTGGGCGACACGGTTGAGATTGTCGGGCAGCGCGACGAGCAAACTGCGCGGCTTTTTGGCGATGGCGCAACACCGTCACCGCAGAACCAGCCGGTTCTGGCCAACAACACGCCAGCTGTAAAGACGCCCACGGCGGCCGCGCAGAATGCGGCAATTGTGCCGGCGACGATGGCGAGCGCCCTAGCCAAAAAGAGCAACGTTGAGGCTGCGCCGCTGGCAGTTTTCGCCGGCGCTTTGTAAGGGGGTATCCATGATTGTGCTTGCGTTAGTGGTGAATGCGTTCAGCGCGGTGCTGTTACCGGTGGCTGCAATGCTGCTTCTTGAAGAGTTGACCTACGGCGGACTGGTCCGGCTCATGTTGGCTCCAAAGCCGGGAACTGGCGATCACGGAGCCACGGGCGGCAAAGTGTTGCCGGCCGGTGGCAAACGGGCGGAGCCCAACCAAGGAGACGGAGGCGGAAAATGCTCGCATTGAAGCTGTTGTTGACGATTGCAGGAGTGGTGCTGCTGGCTGTCGCAGTGGGAATTCTCGCGTACAGCGTGTGGAAACGCATCGCGCGGATGTTGAAGAAGCCAGCGGAAGGAACAGACGTTGAATTTGCGCCGGAGAAGCCGGTCGAGATCGAATGGCATCGGCCGCTGGCGCTCGCAATCACCGGCTGTGTGCCGCTGATCATCGCCTCGAGCATCGTGGTAGTGCCGAGTGGGATGGGTGGTGTGCGCATCAGCCAGATGAGCGGAACGCTGCCGGGGACCCTCTATCCCGGCGTGCATTTTGTAACCCCGCTGGTCGACAACGTGCAGATGTTCGACCTGCGCGATCACATCTTTACTGCGGGTATGGTGGAGCAGGGCGCGAAGACCGCAAGCGAGAAAGGCGGAATGAATGTGCAATCGCTCGAAGGCCTGAACATCGGCCTCGGCGTGACGGTGCGCTACCGGCTCGACCCCAACAAACTGGCCAGCGTGCAGGCGCACCTGCCGCAACCGGCCGACAAGGAGTTGGTCCCTGCGGTCGTCGAGAGCGCCTGGCGCGACCTGGCGCCCCACTACACGGTCCGCGAGATCTTCTCGTCGAAGCGTGAGGAAGTGCGCGCGAAGGCTTCGGATGAGATCAAGCGCAAGCTCAACGCTGACGGCATCATCGTTGAAGAAGTAATGCTCTCTGAGATTCAACTGCCCGAGGAATATGCAAAAGGCCTTGAAGGCTTGCTGCTGAAGGAGCAGCAGGACGACCAGATGAATGTGGACACTGAGATCCAGGAAAAGCAGGTGAAGATTGCCGAACTCCAGGCCGAGGCTGAGGCGGGACAAAAGGTGAAAGAAGCCGAGGGCGACGCGCAGGCCAAGGTCGTCGAAGCGAAGGGCGAATCGGACGCCATGCAGTACACGCTGCCGCTGAAAACGAAACAAATTGAGCAGAGCAAGCTGGAAGCAGAGGCGCGCAAGGAAGCGACCATCCAGAACGCGGATGCGGATGCGCAGGCCAAAGTGATTGACAGCAAGGCAGAGTTGGAGCGCCGCAACCTGCTGGCCGACGCGGAAGCGAACCGGATCCGCGTGGTTTCGGCCGCCGATGCAGTGCGGATGAAAAGCGAAGCCCAGTTGCTCAATCAGTCGCCACTGCTCATCAACAAGATCATTGCCGAGCGGCTTTCCGACAAGATCCAGGTGGTGATGGTTCCGTCAGACGGAAAGTTCTTCTTTGCCAGCGACGTCTTCAAGGGTGCAGCCGCGAACCCGATCGTGAAGCAGGAAATGGACTCCGAGCAGGAGCCGGCAACCGGACAAAAGAACGGCCAATAGAACCTTATTGGCCGTGCGGGGCGGGCGCAGAGTGCCGCGCTCGCCCTGCACCTACGAGCAGAAACTGCGTGAGCAGATGGCCAAGCAAGGAGACGAGTATAGGTTCGTCGCGCCAATTCTCTCGCTCCCGGAGGGAGCGCAGAAATCAGCCCAGGGTGAAGCGTAGCGGAACCCTGGGTGAGCGCCCCGTCTAAATTCGCCAGCCCCGTAGGGGCGGCAGAAGCCTTTGCGCTAAATCGCGCAGGAGGCCCGGATCATATAATCCGAGCAAAAGCAGATGACGAAAAGATTGAAGCTGAATGTTCTGATGGCGATTGCGGTCTGGATTGTGGCGCAAGGCGCATACGGAGCTTCAACTCCGAATCCCTGGGACCAGCCGGCAGCGAGCCTCGCGCAGCAGATTTCCGACATTCTTGGACCGGGCCAGGCACGCTTGGTCATCGAAAACAAATCATCAATCGCAACCACGGAAATCCCCAAAATCCGCAAGCTGCTCGAACAGGATTTGAAGACGCACGGCGTGTTGGTTTCTGGCGCTGACAGCGCGAGCGCAGTTCGCGTGACGCTCAGCGAAAGCACGCGCGAACGGTTGTGGGTGGCTGAGGTCATCGAGGGAGATCGCACGCAAGCGACGATGGTCGACCTGGGGCCAGTGACAGAAACCCCCGTCCAGGCATCGGGTGGCCTCACACTGCGAGCGCAGACAATTTTGACAGTCCACGCGCCGGTGCTGGCGGCACTTGAAATCCCTGATGGATTGATCGCCCTTGAGCCGGAACAGATCGAGCTCTTTACTCATACTGCAATCGGATGGCAAAGCGAAAAGCAGGTTCCTGTGCAACAGAAGGGAGCGCTGACGCGGGACCCTCGCGGCGCACTTCTTGGATATGCGAATGGATCGAGTTTTGAAGCTTGGCTTCCCGGTGTCGAATGTTCTGGTAGCCCGGGAGCGCAGCCCTCTGGATGGAACATCGAGTGTCACCAGAACGATGATCCATGGGCCATCACTCAGCCTCCTCTCGATCTCACTGACTTCGGGTCGTCGAATTTGGGAGAAAACATAAAGGTCACGCCGATTCGTGCGTTCTACAACTCCGCTCGCAACTATTTCACGGGAGTGCTCGCACAAACCACGGGTCCAGAGTTGCCCCCGTTCTACTCGGCAGCGCTGGTTCCCCGCCCTGCCGGCGGCGCTGCGCTGCTGATCGGCGGCACCGACGGAAGACTGCAAATGGTCGAAAACGGCGCGCTGTGGCCGGTAGCCGGAACGCGCGATTGGGGAAGCGATTTTGCAGTATTACATTCGGGCTGCGGCGCGGGAACTCAGGTTATTGCTTCCGGATCGGGCGAGGCCGCGCACGACAGCCTGCGCGCTTACGAGTTACCGGCACTCGAAGCGATCCCGGCAAGCTCACCTCTGGCCGTCGACGGAACCGTGACTGCTCTCTGGAGCGCGCCCGATTCTAGGAGCGTGTTTGCCGTGGTGCGCAGCGCAGAAAACGAATACGAGGTGGACCGTGTTACGGCGCTTTGCAACTAGCTGCCTGATTGCGGCAATCGCCTTGCCTGGCGCAGCACGCACCCGCCCCCACTACGGCGGCACATTGCGCGTCGAAATCGAAGGCGACCCCTGGAACGGCACCGATGGTCTGGCGCGCCGCCTTGTTCTTGATGGACTCACCGGCCTCGACGCCGACGGCAACGTGAAGCCCGCGCTTGCCGTGGAGTGGGAATCGTCGGATAACGATCATCGCTGGCAGTTTCGCCTGCGCCCAGGAGTGCACTTTCAGGACGGAACGGCGCTGACGTCGAATATCGTGGTTGCGGCGCTGAATCTTGCCTGCCCGCAGAATTGCCCTTGGAACGCCGTGCGCCCTGCGGGATCGCTGGTCGTCTTTACAACCGATCTGCCGTCGCCGCACCTTCCGGAATTGCTGGCGCGCGACGAATTTCTCATCGCCGAGCCGTCGACGCCGGAAGCAGGAACCCCAAACGGAGTCGTCGGTACCGGCCCGTTCGCGGTCAAAGCGTCGGCGAACGGCGTTCTGACGCTGGCGGCAAACGACAGCTGCTGGCAAGGCCGGCCGTTTCTGGATGCGATCGTAATTCAATCCCGCCGCAGTGTCCACGATCAGTGGCTCGATTTGAGCGTGGGCCGCGCTGACTTAGTGCAGGTTCCACCGGAGATGCTGCGCGAAGCCCGACAGCAGCAATTGACCTTAGCGGTTTCGCAGCCGGTCTCGCTCGTGGCGCTCGAGATCTCCGACAGCGGCGCGCTCGCAAGTCCGCAACTGCGCGCCGCGATTGCCCAGGCCGTCGATCGCAGTGCACTCTACAACGTAATCTTTCAAAAGCAGGGCGAAATCACTGCCAGTCTTTTGCCACAGTCACTCACCGGCTATGCGTTTCTCTTCCCCACCGACCGCGACCTGAACAAAGCGCATGAGCTGCGTGGCGGACTCTCCGCGCCAACCCTCACGTTGGCAGCCGAGGGCAACAACGCGATGCAACTGGCGGCGCAGCGGCTGGCGCTCAATTTGCATGAAGCTGGTTTCACGGTGCAGGTGGTGGCCAACGCACAGCATGCGGACCTGGCACTGCGCAAACTGCCGCTGGTCGGCGCAGAACCTGCGGCGGCCATGGGAAACCTGTTGCGCAGCGCCGGACAATATGCTCCGGTGACACAACAGGCGCCCGATGCGCTGTATCGCGCCGAACACGAGTTTCTCAGTTTGGACACGCTCGTTCCGCTGCTCGATCTGCCGCGTGCCTATGCCACCAGCGGGCGTGTCCGCGATTTCACACTTCGTGCCGATGGAACTCCGGACCTGGCAAATACTTCTTTGGAGGGAAACCAGAATTGATGTATCCCGAAGCCACTGCCCTAAAGTTGACGCGACCAACAGGGAGCGGCAACCTTGCACACAACCAGATACCATGCAGTTATTCTGGGTTCCCTCTGGAGGACGTGCAGTGAGCCTCCGCCAAAAGCTGCTGCTCCTGTTCTCGCTCACCGTGGCAGCCGCGGTAGCGGCAGTGGCGTGGACGGTGCTGGTGCGCATCCGGCATGTGTTCGAGCAGCGCGACCAGGAAGAAACGGCGCTCTTTGTCAGCCAGTTCCAGCGCGAATTCCAGCATCGCTCTGCAGAGGTGGCGTCGGCCGTCGATCGTCTCGCTGCTTCGGAGCGGGCGCGCGCCATGGCGCTTGAACTGACGCAATCGGGCGACAGCTCGCCCTACCTCAACGAAGCGCAAACCATGGCGCAGGATGCGCAGCTCGATTTTCTTGAGATTGTCGGGCCAGATGGCAACGTCGTCAGCTCTGCGCAGTGGCCCGCGCGATTTGGCTATCCCGAGCCGGCTGCAATGACTGCGGGGCAGGCGCCGTTTCTCAAGCGCGAAGATCTGCCTGATGGCTCAACGACGCTGGGACTATTTGCGGTGCGGACGGTAGGCGAGCCTGGTTCGGGCGTGCGGCTCGTCGGAGGAGCGCGGCTCGATCAAAGTTTCCTTTCCGGCCTGCCCGTTGCGCCGGGTATGCAGATCGGCCTCTACAACGATGCAACCGCTTTTACCACGATGGTGAATCTCAGCACAGGAGTCAGCACGCCCGCTCCGCCGTCCTTCGATCCTGTTCGCCTCCTCGGACCAAATGGAGCTGTCCCCGGCGCAATCCAATATAGAAACCTGGTTGATGCGGCACGCAGCAGCGGACAGCAGGTAAGCGGCATTGTGAGTCCGACCAGTCGCAGAGAGGACAGTCTGAATGCAACCGCGATTTCGCTGAAAGACGCGACCGGGGTTGTAGTCGCCGTGCTCACGGTAGCCATCTCGCGCAGTGGCATGGTTGAGGCGCAACAGCATATCCGCACTATCGCGTACGGTGTAGCTGCCGCCGGCATTCTCCTCGCAATCATATTCAGCCTCTGGATCGCCGCCCGCGTCTCGCGGCCTATCGAGCAACTCGCGCGCGCGGCCGAAGATGTCGCCGGCGGCAATTGGGATGTCCGAGTTCCGCAGCGCGGCCGAGATGAAGTCAGCGTACTGGCACGCAGCTTTAACCACATGACCGGCGAGCTCAGGAACCAGCGTGAACGTCTCATCCAAAGCGAGCGCGTCGCGGCGTGGCGCGAATTGGCGCGAAGGCTGGCCCACGAGTTGAAGAATCCGCTCTTCCCTCTGCAGCTCACAGTGGAGAACCTGGCGCGGGCGCGCCAACTGCCCGAAGCTGAATTCGATGAGGTGTTCCGCGAGAGCACGGCAACATTGACCGCTGAGATTTCAAACTTGAAGAAGATCGTTGGGCGATTCAGCGACTTCAGCAAAATGCCCAAGCCGGAGCTGGAGCGGATTGATGCCAAGAACGTGATCGAGCGAGTTCGGGCGCTCTACGAGGTCACCGCCGCACGCGAAGCGAAGATTCGATTTGCCGTGGACGTGGCTGATGCGCCCATGCCCCTCAACGCCGATCCCGAGCTGTTGCACCGCGCACTCTCCAACCTCATCCTCAACGCAATGGACGCCATGCCCGACGGCGGAACGCTAAAGCTATCCGCTCATCCAAAAGGTCAAACAGTGGAGCTGCGTGTCGCCGACACCGGCGAAGGCCTCACCCCCGAGGAATGTGAACGCCTTTTCACGCCCTACTACACGACCAAGCAGCATGGGACAGGGCTCGGTCTCGCCATTGTGCAGTCGGTCATTGCGGACCACGCAGGAACAATTACAGTAGAGAGCCACGCGGGCCACGGCGCAACGTTTATCATTACGCTTCCGAAGGCGGATTCGTGACCACGAAGGCGAACATCCTGATCGTCGACGACGAAGCCAACACGCTGGCCTCGCTGTCGCGCGCGTTTCGGTTGGCCGGGCATGAGGCGGTCGTCTGCGACAACGCGGCGCGCGCGTTGGAACTGGCGCGTTCGCAGCCCTTCGATCTCATCCTCAGCGACGTGGTCATGCCGAAGCACGACGGCTTGGCGCTGCTTGAAGATCTGAAGACCGCCGGCGTTGCCGCGCCTGTCGTCATGATGAGCGGGCAAGCCCATATCGAGATGGCTGTGCGCGCCACGCGGCTGGGCGCTTTGGACTTCCTCGAAAAGCCGCTCACGACAGAAAAGCTGCTGGTCACGCTCGACAACGCGCTCAAGATCACGCGGCTTGAAGCTGAAAATCGCGAACTGAAAGCGCGCGTAGGCAAGCACACGCTGGTCTTTACCGGAGAAAAGATGCGCCGCGTGATGGCGCAGATTGAGCGCGTAGCTGCCAGCGAGGCGCGCGTCTGCATCTATGGCGAAACCGGCACCGGAAAGGAGCTCGTCGCGCGCACGCTGCACGAGAAGAGCAATCGCTCCAGTGGTCCGTTTGTCGCACTCAACTGCGCTGCGGTACCGGCAGAGCTGATCGAGAGCGAGCTCTTCGGTCACGAAAAAGGCTCATTTACCGGCGCGGCGCAACGCCACACGGGAAAATTCGAGCAGGCACATCGTGGCACGCTTTTTCTCGACGAGATTGGCGACATGCCCCCGGCCATGCAGGCCAAGCTGCTGCGCGTGCTTGAAGAAGGGGAAGTCGAGCGCATCGGCGCCGACAAGCCCACGAGCGTTGACGTGCGCGTGGTGGTGGCCACGCATCGCAACCTCGATCAACTTGTTGAAGAAGGCGGATTCCGGCGCGACCTCTATCATCGCGTCGTAGTTTTTCCCGTGGAGTTGCCGCCGCTGCGCGAGCGGCGTGAAGATTTGCCGGTGCTGGTGGAGCATTTTGCCCGGCAGGTGAGCGCGCAGAATGGATGGAAGCCGGCAGCGTTTGCACCGTCAGCGATTGAAGCGTTGAAGGAATACGCGTGGCCGGGAAACATTCGCGAGTTGCGCAACGTGGTGGAGCGGCTGCTGCTGCTCGCCGGCGATGAGGTGCGCGCCGAGGATGTGCGGCTGGCGCTGCCGGCGCGCCCGCAGGCGAGCGCTGCGCTGGGCAATTCGTCGGCGGCCAACGAAGGCGGTCCACTGGCACAACGCGTTTTGGCCTTCGAGCGCGCGCAGGTGCTTGCGGAACTTGAGCGGCATGGCCGGCACATCACGCAGACCGCCAAGGCGCTCGGGCTGGAACGCAGCCATCTTTACAAGAAATGTCAGCAGCTGGGCATCGATCTGCAAAACCTGCCCAAGGATTGACGGGTCTGCCACGAAGAAGGAAACGCCTGCAGGCAGTGTGTTGCGCTTCAATCCCGCGGCGCGCAAATTCGGCGTCAGTTATAGTGAATGGTTTGAATCCGGTGAAGGTCAGCGAGGCACGATGGCAAACAAAGCTTCAAAGAACAAACCAACCGCAGGCAAGCCGCTTCATTTGAGTGAGAGGTTCACTCGCGCCATCGACTACGCACGAACGCTGCACATTGAGCGCCGCAAAGGAACAGGAATTCCCTATATGGCGCATCTGCTCGGCGTGGCCGCGCTGGTGATGGGCGAAGCCGGACACGTCCCGGTAACCGAGGACATGGTGATTGCGGCGATTCTGCACGACGCGGCCGAGGATCATGGCGGCCAACCGCGCCTTGACGACATCGAGCACAACTTCGGCGCCGAGGTTGCCCGCATGGTCGACGGGCTTTCTGACAGCCTGGCCGAGGATCCAAATAACAAAGCGAGTTGGGAAGAGCGAAAGAAGCAGTATGTGATCCGTTTGCGCAGTGAGCCGGCAGACGTGCAGCTGATCTCAGCAGCCGACAAGCTCTACAACGCGCGCGCCATCCTCGATGACTATCGGAAGATCGGGCCGGAAGTCTGGTCGCGATTCAAGCGCGGACGCGACGCGCAGATCTGGTATTTCCGCGAGTTGCTGAAGGTCTTCAAAAAGTCCGGCGCCAATCGGATCGTCGAGGAACTGGAGCGAGTGACCGACGAGCTTGACCACATATCTGCCGGCGAAAAAAGAAAAGGCTGACCGAATTGCTTCGGCCAGCCCGTCTCCGACTGTTAATCCGTCGTCTCAGCGTCCCAGCGTTGCTTAGTGCGCCGAGTGCCTCTCAGGCAGCGGCTTGCGAGCCTGAGGTTTCACGGTTGATTCGTCCACAGGTGTCGTACCGCTCACATCGTTGCTAAACGTTGCGCCGGCAGGCACCAGGTAGTTCTCGACAGTCTGACCATCGGTTGTGCCGGTGGCCACGCTGATGCGCGAAGCGTCAATTCCCTGTTCCGTCACCAGGTAGTCTTTGGCATTCACAGCGCGTTGCGCGGCGAATTCATCCACCGTAGCGCGCTTGTGCTTGGCCGCATATGCCTGCTCCTTCGCCGTCTTGGCATTCTCAACGGCGTTCGATTCGCCAACCAGAACTGCCTTGGCGTCAGCCTGCTGCTTCAGGTCGAGAGCCACCTGGTCGAGGCAAGCCTTGGCTTCGTTGTCGACGCGCATTGGCCGCCTCTTGTCGCCGGCAAAGCTGATCGTGCAGAGCGCCTGCGTCTTTGGAGCCGGTGGCACATAAGGAGCTGTGATCGTCAGGTTCACCGGCGAGTTTGCCGAGTGACCCTTGTCATCGGAAACATTACCGGTGATCACTACCACACCCGTTGGAGCGCCGGCCGAGGAGTACTCGGCAGTCGGTCCTGTTCCGGTCACTGTTCCTGCGCTTGCGCTGTAGCTATAGGTCAGCGGACGATTCTGCGGACTCACTCCAACGCACGACACGGTCGCCATGTCGCCCGGCTTGATCGTGCTTGGGCTGACTGTGCAACTGATCGTCGGCGGCTCGAAGGCCTTCACAGTCAGTCCCGCGGTACATGTCGCGTTCTCCCACGGCTTCTGTCCTTCCTTGCCGGGCTTCCCTTCCTTCACTGTCCCCTGGATGTTGTATTCACCTGGAGCCAGCGACGCCGTGCTCACGGTAGCTGTGGTGCCGCTGCCGATCACGCCGGTTCCTGACCATCCGTAGATAACGTTGTATTTCGGATTCAGTTCTCCCGCAGACGCTGTCACCGTGACCGGGTCACCCGGGAAGATGGTCTCAGGATTTGCTGAGCAAGCCAGCGTGATCGGGGGTGGCGGAGCGATCTCGCCGCCCTGGAACACCAACCCCGCGCTCGCCCGCAGCGAATTAATGTTCGCTGTGCCGGCGTAGATTCCGTTACCCCAGTTCACGTGCATGTATTGGTAGTCGGCCTGGAAAAGCCGGATCGCAAGGTGCCGATTGAAAAACGGCGTTTCAATATCCATCCCCCCGCCGGCTGTCAGGTCGACGCCCAGTTTATTAGGTTCGAATTCGGGTCCCCCTACAACCGCGCCTCCAACCAGCCCGTGCACAAATGGGCTGATTATCCCAACAGGAAAGCGGGAAATAATACCGCCTGTGAAGGTGGTGAATCCGTCATCGTTCCCCTCGGTGCCAATCGGCGAGGGCAATTTGCCAATTTGAGTGCCAAACTCGTGAACGCCGACCTCGCCCTGCAAGCCGACATGGCGGTTGAAGAAGTAGGCGTAGCTGCCCACACCACCCAGCTTGATGGAATCGTAAGAAGCCGTGACGGGAACGCCATTTCCATTGAGAGTGGCTACCGTGCCCGAGGGAGCTAAATAGCTGTAGCCGATGAATATATCCCACCTCGACGGGGATGAGTTGGTCGTTCCCTGCCCGGAAGGGCCAGCCTGGGCGAACAAACCGGCCGGAATCATGATGGCGCATACGAGAGCTAGGCTTCGGAACACAGATTTGGGGAAACAGGGGTACATCGCTTGAAATCCTCCGCAGAAAGGCGAATGTGAAGAATGTAGAAAAACAGTTTCTGAAACGATGCTGGCTGTGCGAACTCTCTGTCAGCGCGGCGGTTGCACCACGCAAAGTCGCCTTAAGGCTCGATTAAAACGTACCATAGGGACAATTAGGGGATGACGTGTTTCGCATTTGGAGTTGCCTGATTAGAAAACAATCGGAACTTACCATCATTACGGCCCTTGATTACTTTAGTAATAAGACGCGCTGAACGATACACAGAAGCGGCACCTCTCTTATTGCACCGTTTTCAGTGCAGTTCCGTGCCCCTGGGGGCCCTCGTCGAGGCAGGCGATTCACTCTTGCGTCAGAAAAATGCGGTAAGCTCGTCGAACTCCTGCTGAACCAGAGTCGATAAATCCCGAAACCACCGATTTCAGGTCGACGCGACCATCAGGGAGCGGCGACCTTGTTCAAGGCTCAACAGAATACGGTCACTCTGGTTCCGCTTTAAAATGAAGAGAGCGGCCGCGACTTATCCCCGTTTCACCTCTGCGCGCCGCTCTGTACCTCGGAGAAGACAAATGCCACTGATCAAGACTTCAAATCCCGCCCTTGGTGAGAATACCTTCCGCAATGTTCCCGGCAGTTCCGGAACCCTGAACGGCGGCGCAATCGACGCCGCTTCGCGGATGACGCTGGATGGCACGATCAACAAGACCGGCCTGCTGCTGTTGTGCGCCATGGCCACTGCGGCCTGGACGTGGTACTCCTTCCTGCAATCGCAGGACCTCAGCGTTGCCGGCCCCATGATCTTCGTCGGCGCCATCGGCGGAATGATCGTCGGGTTGATCACATCCTTCAAAAAAACCTGGGCGCCGGTCACCGCACCCATCTACGCGCTGCTCGAAGGACTTGTGCTCGGCGGTCTGTCTGCGGCCATCAATAAAGCCTATCCCGGTATCGCGATTGAGGCTGTAGGTCTCACGTTCGGCACGTTGTTTGTGATGCTCTTCCTGTATCGCACCGGGATCATCAAGGTGACGCAGAAGCTCCGCATCGGCATTGTGGCCGCGACCGGCGGCATTTTTCTCTTCTACATGCTTGAGTGGATTCTGAGTTTCTTCGGGATCAACCTCACAACCGTGAATGGAGCGAGCATGATCGGCATCGGGTTCAGCCTGCTCGTGGTCGGCATCGCCGCGTTGAACCTTGTGCTTGATTTCGATTTTATTGAGCAGGGCGTGACATACGGCGTGCCCAAATACATGGAGTGGTACGCCGCCTTCGGAATCATGGTCACGCTGGTCTGGCTCTATCTGGAGATTTTGCGGCTGCTCGCGAAAATGCGCAGCCGGAACTGAAAACCAGCCTTTCGCCGTTAGCTCCTGGCTTTCGCGCTGCAAAAAAAAAGGATTGGGCGTGGGATCCTCGAATCCCATGCCCAAATTGTTTTGGCCTGAAAGACTGGACCGTCATGCAGCGCTTCCCTGCGGCGAGATCAAAATCAGAGTCACGGTTCCCGCCGTGCTGCGCTTGTGCGGCGTATTCCGCGGAATGATGAGCATATCGCCCTTGTTGAGAGTGAGTGCGGTTGATCCCACTGATTCGGGCGCATTCCACTCGCCGGGACTCTTGCTGTGAGCGCCTTTCGGCGTTCCGCCGACCTCGACAACCGTCGACCCTGAAAGGATCTGCAGAACGTGGTCGCGGCCCTCGTGCCACTCGAACTCTTTCGCGCTTTTTGCGGTTTCCACTGTCAGCGCCACGAGAAAATTCTTATTGGTCACCAACGCGTTGTTGCCGGGATTCGCTTCGAGGGCCTTGATATCGGCCTGAATCGCGTCAGCGCTGAAAAGTTGAAACGAGCCGGCGTCGCCCTTTGACGGGGCTGCCTGGGCTTCTGCCACCGAACCAAGCCAGGATGGTTCGGCGAAAGCGAGACCGGCAGCCGCCGCTGCGGGAATTGCGCGCAAAATGGTGCGCCGGTCTTTATGAAAGATGGCGGGTTCGCCCATGGGATTCTCCTTCAAGGTCTTCGAGCGGAATTCTAACAGTGCGTAGTCGTGTGACCTGCGCCGCGGACCGCTACAACCCAAACTTGCGCAGCCATGGAGTCATCAGAGCAGCGATGGTGCGTGGTTGTTCGTACGCCGCAAAATGGCCGGCCACAGGCAATGTGTGAAACGTGCAACCGCCGGGAGCATCCTGGAATGCCTCCATCTCCGCCGGAGAAACTGAGGCATCTGCGCCGCCGGCGATGGCCAGCACCGGCACATCAATAGAGGCAACTGTGGGCACGGAATCGATTCGTTTCGCCAGCCCAGCCTGAACCGCGATCAACGCGTTCACCGAAAGCGTCATGCGGGACCTCAGCTCAGGAACGATCGCAGGACGATCGCGGCGTGCCGCTTCGCCCGTAAGCCTGGTCGCCATCTCGTTAAAGATTCCACCCTCGCCTTCGCTCATTGCGCGTGAGATGGTCTCATGCCTTTTGGCGAGAGCCTCTTTTGTGTCAGGCTGCGGCTTCGAGCAGATGAAAGCCAGGCCGCGAACGCGTTCCGGCGCGATGCGCCAGATTTCCAGCAGCACGTAGCCCCCGATGGAGCATCCGACGAAAACCGCCGAGGGAAGCCGAAGATGATCAACAAGCGCGAGAACGTCCTTCGCCAGTTGCGCCATGGTCAGGACTGAGATCTCAGGAATACCGGCAAAGCTCTCCACGGGCAGGTCTGATCCGAGTTCGGAGACGCCATGGCCGCGAAGGTCAGGAACGATCGCGCGAAAGTGAGGAAGATTGCGGATAAGGGGACGCCAGTAATCGCGGTCGAGTGGGGTGGGATGAAGAAAAACTAAGGGCAAGCCGGAGCCGGAATCGGAAAAGCCAAGACGAGTGCCACTGGAGTGATAGAACTCGCTCATACTCCTGGAGGATACGCCCCCGGAATAGGGGGAGTCTCCTCTGGAATGCCAATCCAGGCAGCAAGATAGGCAATACCAAACAACCCGCTCGAGAAGATCACGCCGATCACCGCGAGAATCCGGACCAGGGTGACATCCCACCCATTCGCGTTGGCCAGGGCGGCGCAGACGCCGCCGATCTGGCGGCCGATGTGCGGCCTGAGGAGCGGGCGGCCGACATTGGGCTGCGCCATCGGAATACCCGCCCCGCAGCTCGAACAGAAGCGGGCGCTCGGATGCAAGCCGGAACCACAATGCTGACAAAATACGGCCATAAACGATCCTCCTCGAAAGGGATGCCTCCGTTCTGCTGATACGAGAATACGACCCCAGAGGTTCCGCAGACCGAAGACTCAGGGCCTGTTCAGGCTCCCCGGGTCGGGGCTTAGTTGCCGCGATAGGGAGACTGCAGATACTTGCGAGCCTGGTCGCCGCGGGAGGTATTCGGACCTGCATCGACGGTCGCCTGGTAGTCGCGCACGGCCTGTGATCGTTGGCCGGCGACATCGTGGCACTGCCCGGCATCGAGAAGCGATCGGATCTTGAGCTCCGTCCCGATACCCGGAGTGGACGCCCCCTGCTCGTATGCTCGGGCGGCTTCATCGTAGTGACGCTGGCCGCGCAAAGCATCGCCGAGACCGAAGTAGGCCAGTTCGAGATGCGCTGACGCAAAGTAACCCGGCTTGGAACTGTCGGCAAGAATCTGGCGGTAGGCATCCACCGCGACCATCCCCTCGCCTGCATCCTTGCGTAGGTTGGCTTCTTCAAGACAGAAGAGAAAATCGTGCGGGTACTGGCTCTTGAGCCCACGAACAACGTCGATGGCTTCGCGGTAGCGCGCTTCCCGGCGTAGAAAGAGCGCAATGGCGGTCCGCGCCTCCATACTGGTGATGACTCCGTGGTTCGCAGCATCCCAAAGCAGCGACAGCCCAGTGGATTTCGAGCCGGTGATGCCGGCAAACCCAATCATCAGCTTGAACGGCCATGGCAATGCGCCGACCACGTAATCGTAGACGCCGGTAATCAGCTTGGCGTCGACATAATCCGGATCAATCTGCAACGCATGTGCGGCATCGTCCTTGGCTTTCGTTGCCAGGCGAAAACCCTGGCCGAAGGCGCGCTCAACCATGGCCACGTAGGTGCATCGCAAGGCGCGCACCCAGGCACGAGAAAAGAGCGCATCGACATCGTTGGGATTCTGGCTCAGCCGCCAGTCCGCTTCGTGTACCGCTTCCTCGGCTAACGCAATGATCTGATCTCGCTTTTTCGGGTCTTCGTCGGTGGCGTGACGGCCGGTGAGAAATCCGTCGTTCGCGTAGAAGGTGGTATCAAGCAGATCGAGCCGGTAGAGCTCCTGAAAGATAGTCGCATCCAGCAGGTAGGCTGTAGCCTGCGGATCGCCGGGATGGGCTGCGTGAAATTGCTGGAACTCGGCAACCGCGTCAGTGAAATCCAGATTGTAAAAGTGATTGTAGGCGGCCCGCACCTGCGGGTCGTTGTTCATCGGATTGGTATGAACCGCGGCTACGGCCAGAGGTGCAAAGGTAAAACAAACGAAGTTCATGACCCACTTGCGCATGCCGGCGTGTCGCATCGTCAGTTTCATGCCCTTCCTTCACTTTAAATTGCCCGGCGTGCCGCGGTTGTTACGCGAAATCTGAGCGGCAGATCGTGCGGTGTTTTAGCATGAGAACATGCCCATCTCCAAACGGCACAATCCAGGATTTGAAGCGACTGAGATCGCCGCACCGGACCGAATGGCCGAGGCCCGCGATCGCCTGATTGTTGCATTGGATGCGCCGAATGCAGAGGCAGCGACCGAGTTGGTGAAGCAGCTTGAAGGAACCTGCCAGTGGTTCAAGGTCGGGCTTGAACTTTTCGTCGCGGCCGGACCTTCATTTGTCGAATCGCTCGTCGCAAGCGGTCACTCGGTATTTCTCGACCTGAAGTTCTATGACATTCCCAACACAGTTGCCGGCGCGGTGCGATCGGCTGCAAAGCTGGGCGCGCGTTTGCTCACTGTTCCCGCTGCGGGCGGCCCGGCGATGCTTGAGGCGGCACGGATGGCGCTTGAGGGCGTCGCGAATCCCCCGCAGTTGCTTGCGGTGACCGTGCTGACAAGCATGGACGACTCGCAATTGACGGCGACCGGCGTCGAACGGACTCCGGCAAAACAGGCTGAGCTGCTTGCGAAGATGGGATTGAAGAGTGGCATTCGCGGTTTCGTCTGTTCTCCCGAGGAGGTTGCCGCATTGCGCGCGCTCACTGGACCCGAAGGAGTCTTCGCCGTGCCGGGAATCCGGCCGGCGGGCGCCGACCACGGCGACCAGAAACGACTGGCTACGCCCGCGGATGCCCTGCGCAACGGAGCCACGTATCTGGTGGTTGGCCGGCCGATCACTAAAGCCGCACATCCCGCTCACGCTGCCGACGCGATTTTGAAGGAGATGGCGGAAGCGCTCCGTTAACCGTCCGTCGTCAATGAAAAAGCCCGGCCATAAGCCGGGCTTTTCAATACGCGTTTAGCAAACAGAAACTTAAAGCTTTTCGTAGAAGTCGCACACAGAGCACGAGATATAGACTCCGCCCGGAATGCCGCGCTCGCGGTCCTTGACGCGCTTGACGATGCGCGTCGGCTTGTTGCACTTGGGACAGTCGGTCGACTTCGTCGTGTCCATCATCTTCTTGCGGTCGCCAGTTTTTGCAATCTTGGCCATTGGTTGGTATTTCTCCTCTTGGGATTGTCTCTGCTCACATCCGCCATAGCGGACGGCTTCAACGGCGCGGCCGTGGCTCACCTCGCGCCGCAGGTGGGACGCAACAGGCATCCGGTTGGCGGGGAGCGGGAGCAGACTCGCTCCTTCTAGTTTATATGAATCGGCGGAATCGCGTGTCGCCAGACAGGCGCTGCGGAAAACCGATGCAACCGCAACTACGGAGCCGCATAAAAAACATAGATCGCCGTGTAGTGCGATCGCGTCTCCTGCCCTTTATGCTCGGCGTCGCATCCGCCCGCAGGAGCCTTGCCCCTGGAAGTGGAAAGACGCTGGACGAATGCGACGCGGGCCATCAACCCATCGCCTTGATGACCGCGAGCTTCGACCAGCAGCCATGGAATCGAATCGGGATCGGGCGTCGCATTGGCAACTGCCTTGCCAATCACGCGGCTTCCATCATTCAATTCCCACGTTGGCCCGGCGAAATGTGTGCCGATCTGTTTTCCTGTCTCGTCGAATAGCTTCGCATCGGGACGCGACAACACCCAGTTCGAACCGTCGCAGGCGTAGATCTGATCTCCAGTCGCGTGCGCCTCGAGAATCATCTTCGCGCTGGCAGGAGGTTTCAGGTTATCGGGCACAGCGGGCAGATCCTGCCCATTGGCCGGCAATCCAACGATGAACAGAAATGCAAGAATGCTTCGCATTTTGCCTGCTTCTCTGGCCGCCTGAAAAACGGATCCCCGTGCCCCATCCTTTCCGCGCTTTTTGCGGAAAGGGTGGGAGACCACGAAACCCTCATGCGCGAAATTCATACGCTCCGAGGACGAGTCTTTCATGGCGGACGCATGTCGGCAAAAAGCCGCCCGTGCCCCATCCTTTCCGCGCTTTTTGCGGAAAGGGTGGGAGACCACGAAACCCTCATGTGCGAAATTCATACGCTCCGAGGTCCAGTCTTCCATGGCGGACTCATGTCGGCAAAAAGCCGCGCGACGTCATGCGCGCCAGACCCACGCTCGCACAGGCGCCTTCAGTTCATCTTCATTCCCGGCATCGCCGAGTGATCCATGTTGTCGTGGCCGTGATCGTCGTCGATTGACCAGACTTTGCTCGGATCGGTTTCATAGGGATACACGTGGACCATCCAGCCAAGAACATGCGGAATAAAGACGCCTCCCGCCGCGTCGCAGGCTTCCTTGGTTGAGATCGAGCCCATCAGGCCGAACTTCGCATCGGGTCCGAAGTAGCCTGTCCATTGTCCCGGAGGCGCTTTGCAGAAATTCACGTGCTGATGCCAGCGCGCAATGCTCAGCGGAATGCGCTCATTCAGTTCATCCTGGCTCGCGCCCAAGCGATCGGTATACATCACGCCGATCAGCTCATAACCCCCATCGGCGGTCTTCTTATAGAGCAGCGATGTCGGCTTCAGCGGATCGAAGTGCGTAGCGGCCTCGCGCCCATTCGCGTAATTGGTGAAGTGATAGAGCGGCTGCGGAATGTTAGGTAGAAAGATGCGGTAGCCGTCGGCCAATGCCTTGCGATAGTCCTTGTAGGGCTCCATGGCCTGGCGCGCAGCGTCAACAATGGCGTCGGCCTTCTGCTGGTCGCCGGGGTGTGCCGGCCGCACAGTGGAGAGAAACATGTGGCCAGCCATGTGGGCCATGCCGCCGTGATCCATGCCGGGCATATTCGAATCCATCTGCGCGTGTGATGACATCCCAGCGTCCTGTGAGAATGCAGCCTGCGCGACAAAGCCGGCCGCGAGAAAAAGAATTGCCGCGAGGGGGAGCGATCGCGAAACCATGTACAACCTCCATATTCCGTCATTCAACATGACGCGTTCCGGCAAGGGGATGACGACTCGGTACCCACCGGAAATAGTGCTGAATCCCCATACGCAATTGAGTGCAGCCGGGTTCCTGGGAGTAAAAAATGCGCTTCCCTGCAAGTTCGGGCAGCAGTTTTTTGGTTGCCTCAAGCAGACATTTTCTTTCTCAGTCATCTTCCGCGCCGGCGGACGGCTACTCTTCGCAATCTAAAATTCCACTCTTCTCTCTTCGCTGTTATCCGCCATTTCCCAACGAGTTACCGGAAAAGCAACCGCAGGTGACGCATTTTGTTTGCGATCCGCGGGCAACGATACGGTCAGCGATCGCGTCCGATCCTCAAGCTGGAGAACAGAGGCAGCAAATCACGCCTTCAAACGAAGGCACAAACTGTAACGCTGAAAGGAGACTTTATGATTCGGCCATGTTTTCTTGTCGTAGACAACGAGTATCCGGGAAGCATTTCCACGCGCAAGCTGGTCCTTGAGAGCGCCAAGTTGAACGTGATTACGGCATATAGCCCCGAAGAGGCTGTCAGAACACTCGACCGTTTTCCCAACCTTGACGGCGTCGTGCTCGATACACAGATCCAGGGCCTGTCCTGTACCGAGGTTGTGAAGCAGTTGCGCAGCAAACATGCACGCATCCCGATCGTGACCGTATCACCGGGAGGACAGGACCCGTGCGGCGACGAGCAATATCACGTTTCCAACTTCGACCCCAAGCGTCTGCTCGAAACGTTACAAAAGATACGCCCCATCGAGATGAACCAGGTCGTCCGCCACGAAGACGAGATCAGCCCTGAGGCAGAAAAGCCGTAGCGGTTTCAATTCCCGCGTCAGTTCGATTGAGCTGCGCCCAAGGTCGCTGGCGTCGCGTTCGAGGAAGTCGCAAACTGCGATGGAGCAGTCGAAGGCGAAGGCTTCGTAGTGCCTGGCGCAGTCTGCTGGCTGCCGGAAGAAGGCTGCTGGCTGCCTGTAGGAGCGGGTTGCCCGTTCGCCGGCTGGGACGTCTGGCCGTTTGCAGGCTGCGTCCCCTGCGCAGTCGCCGGAGTCTGCTGCTGTTCGTCCGGGTTCGCGCCGAGCTGACCGTCGTCGGTGTGCGGCTTGGGCATCTGCACCGGCCGCATCACTCCGGTAGTTTGCTGATCGGTCGGCAACTGTTCGCCGGGGTTGCGCAGGCTCGGCGGCGCGGCAGGGGCCTGTTTATCAGGATCCACCTGGACGTCTCCTTCGCGAATCGTGCGCGTATTCGTCTGCGCCGTCATCACCGGCGTTCCATCGGTGCGCAACATGGCAGAGACGACATCTTTGGTGAATACCTGCATCGGCTCGTCACCCTTGGCAATCTCAAGACGGATCACGCGGTTGCCGTTGATGCGGACAAAGTCCACTTCCTCCGGCGGCGTGCCGTAGATCCACTCCTCGAACGGCATCTGGCCATCCATCTCGCGCGACTTGGTGCTTGGCCGGCCCTTCGCGTAGAGCACCATGTCGGTGCTCATTCCCACCAGCACGTGGTGATCGAGGATCGCCTTCTTCAGCTCGGGAGGTAGCGTATCGGTGAAGGCCTGAATCGGCGTCTTCACATCGAATGAAATCAGCGGCGCGAGCAGCGCCTTCACCTGTTGGCCGGTCAGTTCGGGAACGTGGTCGTGGAAGACAAGCGTGAGCCGCGACCCGGTAGGATCGCCGTCCTGATTCGCGAGTGTGGGATCAATGTCGGGGTCGCCCATGTCGGGCCCCATGCCGATCTGCACGTGGCGAAGAAATCGATGCTTGGCGTCGGGACCGTCGTTCAGGTCGAAAATAATCCGGTCGCGGCCAATCTTGATATTGGTGATCACCAGCCGCCCGCCCGGCTTTGTTGACAGTCCTTCGTTCACCACCATGTTCAGGTAAGCTTCGCCGGCCGGTTCCAGTTTGCCGTTCGCCTCCAGCGTCAGTCCCTTGTGGCCGCGGGGAAACGGGCGCATGGCGAATCCCTGTTCCGACTGCATCTCGCGAATGAGCATGAGACGCGTCTTGGCGTCGAGTTCGGTCTTCGTCAAATCAACTTTTGTTGGCGCGATCTGCGTGAACTGGCGGTCGATGGGGCCGTTCGCCGTGGCCTTGCCTTTGCCGCTTGTATCAATCGTGATCACCTGGGCGGCGATAGATACAGCCGACAGAAAAGCCGCTAGCGTGCACGCGCATGCCAGGACACACGACCGATTGCCGGGAAGATGCGTTGCCGCAGCGTTGCGACCGGGCCGGAACGGAATGATCGGATGACGCCGGATCATGGGAGCCTCCCATGCGTGCCTGAGGGCGCATCCACCATTTCAAGCGGGCCAGAGCCTGCTTCGGTTCGATGCGCCTTAGGCACACGTTAGCGCCATTCAGGCAGAAAAGGCAAATCGCATGGGACGAGTGGAGAAGATCCACAAAAATAAGGCTCTCCCGCGCAGCAGGGAGCCAGCCACTCCTCGGCGGTAACCCGAGGCATCGCCCGGGCGCGCACTCGCTCAGCCGGCGCGAGCTGGCGAAATCGGCCTTGGCGAGAAGTTGCGGTCAATTGAGGAGGTTGAGGGCTTCGACAGACCCCACGGCCGGGTCTCCGACCGAAGTTCGCTCAGATGCGCCTCCAGTTTCTGGAGGGGCGAAGCCGATTTTTCCCAGTTTGTTGTTGCTCGCCGTTCGAGTAACTGACTGCAGTTCATAATTCGCCTCCTGGGCTGGGGACATCCGGCTCTCCGGTACCCCAGGTTGCGTTCGCAGACGTTAATTCCCGGTTTGCGCAGCCGGCACAAGATTCAGCGGCTGGTTGAGCGTGAATTCAAGCACAGTGCCACTATCGAGCGTGGCCTGGGGATGACTGACAATTAAATGCGCTGTGATCACACCAGCTCCGATGATGGTTCCGGCCAGCGCGCCGCCGGGGCCACCGAGAATTGCACCTGTCACAGCGCCAGCACCTACCGCGCTGCCGTATTCGATGCCGTCCTTCTTCAGTTGCGAGCCGGGCGTTACTCCGCCTTCACCATTAACGTGGACGGTTGAGCCTGGAGCGTCGGAAAGCACTGCGTAGATATGAAAACGCGAGCCGTCGGGCATAACCACCATCTCCGGCCGCAGATGCATGGAACCGTGACCAAGAGCCCGACCGGGAGATACGCCCACGACCGTGCCATCGATCTCAGCGCCGGCGGGAATAATCACCTGCCCGTTCTGAATCACGTCTGAAGCAACACGTGTGCGGAATCTCTCTCCATCCTGGCTCGTCGCCGTCGACAGATGATCGAGAAGACGCACACGAATCATCGATCCATAACCGAGCTCGCCCGGAGGCAGCGCTTCAGGATGCACAATGTCGCCGTCGGGGTCGCTCATTGCGCCGGCTTCGCGCTGGCTGAGCGCAGGCTGCGACTGCGCATCCGGCGCAACAATCACAATGCCGTCATCGGTGCCGTCAGCCGGATTGGCCGCAGTTGCGTTCGCCGCCGGCGATGGATTCATTGCGGGCTGCTGAACTGTTTCTGCAGCAGGTGCCTGTGCCGGTTCCGGCGCAGGTTGGGCCGGCGATGGCTTCGGTGGCGGAATCGGCGCCGGCTGCTCATAGCCGGTGACGCCCGGAGGTGGATTCCCCGAGTTGTCCTGCTGAACCTGATCTTGAGGAACTGCAACGTCTTGCGATGGATGGGAAGTCCCCGTAAAGGGGGCTGGCTGGCCGGATTGCTGCGCAGCCAGCAACGCCGCAGACGTGGCAAACAAGGCGTACAAAAGAAAGGCCCGCTTCATCCCTGTCTCCTTCTACAAGCAAAGTTCGCCTTAATGGTTTAGACACACCGGGGACGGGAAAGTTCTGTCCAGCAGCGTAACGGGAAAAGCTGAGGAAAAACTCACCCAAACTAAGATTAATCCGGGACGCGTCAATAGCAGCCTGGGGTAAGAGCTCTATGAGCCTTTGGCGCTAAGAATCAAAGCGGTTAACCCCACTCCGCTCGGCCGCGCAGCGCGCCTGTGACCGCTGCCACAGTGTTGGAAACAGGCCAGTTTGTTAGAATCCGAACGGATACGAGTCCTTCTGATTCGCAATTTTTCGCTGGACGGAGAGATAAATTTTTGGACACGCAGGGGCTTTTGAACACCATTCAAAGCGCTGCCGGAGAGTCTCTTGCCGTGGATCGCCGTCCCAAACTGAACGACCGGCTGCAACACCGAATTGTGAGGAGCGAAATGACCGAGATTGTAGCCATACGTGCGCGTGAAGTGCTGGATTCGCGCGGCAACCCGACTGTGGAAGCGGACGTAATCCTTGAAAGCGGCGCCATGGGCCGTGCCATTGTGCCATCGGGCGCATCCACAGGCGAACACGAGGCCGTTGAGTTGCGCGACGGCGACAAAACACATTACATGGGCAAGGGCGTCCTGCAGGCGGTTGAGAACGTTGAGACCGTGATTGCGCCGGAGCTGGAAGGCATCGACGCGGCCAACCAGCGGTTGCTTGACCAGACGATGATCGCGCTGGATGGAACGCCGAACAAGGGCAAACTGGGCGCGAACGCAATTCTCGCCGTCTCCATGGCCGCGGCCCGCGCAGTGGCGCAAACCCTCGAAGTTCCGCTCTATCGCTATTTGGGCGGAGTGAACGCCAGCGTGCTCCCGACACCGATGCTGAATGTGCTGAACGGCGGCGCGCATGCCGACTCCAACGTAGATTTTCAGGAGTTCATGATCATGCCGGTGGGCGCCGAGCGCTTCAGCGAAGCGTTGCGCTGGTCATCCGAGACGTTCCACACGCTGAAGAGCGTACTCAAGAAGAAGGGCTACAACACGGCCGTCGGCGATGAGGGCGGATTTGCGCCGTCCCTCAAGTCCAACAGCGAAGCCATTGAGCTGATTCTCGAAGCCATCGAGCAGGCCGGCTACAAGCCCGGCGAGCAGATCGCCATCGCGCTCGATCCCGCTTCCAGCGAGTTCTACGACAGCGAGAAGAAGAAGTACGTCTTCAAGAAGGGCGACAAGAGCGAACTGTCCAGCGAAGACATGGTCCGTTTCTACGACAACTGGATCCGCCAGTATCCGATCGTCTCCCTTGAAGACGGCCTCGCCGAGGAAGACTGGGAAGGCTGGCGCATCCTCACTGACAAGCTCGGCCAGCGCATCCAGCTCGTGGGCGACGACATCTTCTGCACCAATATCAAGCTGCTGCAACGCGGCATTGAAGAAGGCGTGGCCAATTCCATTCTCATCAAGCTCAACCAGATTGGCACGGTCACCGAGACACTCGAGGCGATCGACCTCGGTCGCCGCTATGGCTACACCGCGGTCATGTCGCACCGCTCCGGCGAAAGCGAGGATACATTCATCGCCGACCTGGCCGTCGCCACTGGAGTCGGACAAATCAAAACTGGCTCAGCCAGCCGCACCGACCGCATCGCCAAGTACAACCAGTTGCTCCGCATCGAAGAAGAGCTTGGTTCGGGAGCAGTCTATCTCGGCCTTGAAAGCCTGAACTACAACGAGTAGCAACCGCAGAACAGTTCAACAAACAATGAGGGGGCCATCGGCCCCCTCAATTTGCTTCAACGCAAGAACAGGCTCGCGATTTCGATACCCACGAAGGGTGCGGCCCCTCGCATTTGCGGACCTGGGATGGCACAAAATTCGAGCACACCTGCTCAGGAAGTGTTCTGCCTGCTCTCTGCCCTGACGCTCGAGCACCCGCCGTCAGCGGCTCGTTGCACCTGTGCTCTTCGCCTTGTTCACCGCCGCCTCGATCTGCGCCGCGTCTCCCAGATAATAGTGCCGAACCGATTTCAGGTTCTCGTCAAGCTCCTGCACCATCGGCACGCCCGTCGGAATATTGAGATCGACGATCTCCTCGTCCGGAATGCCTTCAAGATATTTCACCAGCGCCCGCAGGCTGTTGCCGTGGGCCGCGATCAACACCTGCTTCCCTGACCGGATGCTCGGAGCAATCACCTGGTCCCAGGCCGGCAGAACACGCTCGACGGTGTCCTTCAGGCATTCAGTCAAGGGAAGCTCCTGCTTTGATAGGCCGTGATAGCGCGGGTCCTTGCCCGGATAGCGCGAATCCGTCTCCTCCAGCGCCGGCGGGCGGATATCGTAACTACGCCGCCAGATCTTCACCTGCGCGTCTCCATACTTCGCGGCCGTCTCCGCTTTGTTCAATCCTTGCAGCGCCCCATAGTGCCGTTCGTTCAGCCGCCAGTCGCGTTGCACCGGAACCCACATCAGGTCCATCTGGTCCAGCGTGATCCACAACGTCCGTATTGCGCGCTTCAACACCGAAGTGAAGGCGACGTCGAAGCGATATCCTCCCTCTTTCAGCATCCGGCCTGCCTGCGTGGCCTCTTCTCTGCCCTTCTCCGAAAGGTCGACGTCTGTCCAGCCGGTAAACAGATTTTCCTTGTTCCAGATGCTCTCTCCATGACGCAGTAAAACGACTTTATACATCTCGATACTCTCTTTCTTATGTTCGAATCTCTTTTTTCGAGGGTGAATCGCTTTAATTATACGGAATCTGCGTGTTGCGTTTGGTTCCTGGCCAATCGTATTCCTTTGGTCTTAGCCGTTGATCGCTTCGCATTCGCGCTTGCGCAAAAGTTGCCGAATGTTTGCGGCAGAGCGTCGACGGACCATTTACCACAGCCGGATCAAACCCCAAATATCGAATACTCCGTGCGCGACGATGATCGGAGTCGCTTTTTGAGTCAGTGCATAGTAAATAGAGAAAACTAGAAATAGGAACGACAACGCAATGGCGCCCTCCCAGCCATAGTAGAGATGATACGAAAACTGAATAAGCACGCTCAGAGCGGCCGAGAGCATCCAGGATCCCGTCAGCGCTTTAACTTCAGTCATCAGATACGCCCTGACGATCAGCTCCTCATAAAACGGATTCAAAAGAGAGTACAGGATAGCCATGACCGACGGGTGCCCAAAGATTTTGCGAGCCAGATCCCCGCTATGAGACTGCGAATACATTCCACCGCCAGGCAAATGGATCAAATAGGGACCTGCCGCGTAAGCCAAATAGGCCGTGATCGCAAGCGCCGCGCCGGCCCCGAGATCACGGAACGACCACCGCAGTCCAAGCGCGGCAATTCCAATTCTCCGGCGTCCCAGAACATATCCGATCAGGAGAAGTCCCGCTACCTCATGAATAATGCTGTTTGTCCACCCGGCTCCCAGCACCGGAGAAACCGCGCCTCGCCCGCGTATCAAAATATCGACACTGGAAACAATGGGGCCCGCAAAGCAGATAAGCAGAACCAGCGAGAGTTCAAACCATCTGAGGCGTTTCTCCGCATGGTCGGTTGTGGCGCCTGCGGAAGAAACCTCACATTTGCTCTTCAGATCGATGGGCACGATACACCAAATATAACCACAGGTCCGCAGCCGCCTGGCGGAAGGGACGCCGAAATGCAAAAGGCCTCCCGCGCGGGAGGCCTTTTCCACAAACAGAAAATTGTGTCGATTAACGCGGACGGAACGAGCGCATCGCGGCGACACGTTGCTCGATCAACTTGGCACGCTCCACGGCGATGCCGCCAAGGTACGCAGGAGCAGGCGTGGCCATCAGCACCAGGGCAAGAGCGATCAGCGAGAAGCACAGCCCGGCCACTCCAGCCGAAACCAGCATGTGATACATGTCGAAAATATCGAGCCCGAGGATCTTGAAGGCGACGTGCTCTAGGGGCTTCACGTGCTTTAAAACGGCGAGGGCAAAAAGAAAGAAGATCGACGCGGTTCCGGTAAGCACTGCAAGCGTGGCATCAAGCGTTCGATGGTACTTCAGCCGAGCCCTGCACTGCGCACATTCCGCAAAATGCTGCTCATAATCCCTGCGCATCTCCGGGGAAATCCCCGAGATGTCATACCGCCAACTTGCCAGGATGGCACCAACAACCCGGTCAGTACATCTGTTTCTTGCCATAGACATAAAGCCTCGTCTCGCAAAATGGTTTCAACCGCTCAACAGGCTGGCGGCAAGGAAGCAACGCATAGGCATCTTCGTTCTTTTGATGTTCTTCAGTTGGAGAGGTTGCGCTGTCTGTCTCAAATTCCGGCAACCTGCCTGGAATGAATACAACTCGGGTGTGCTCTCCAACCGGCCCCACTAAGGGTAGATGCCGGTTCCTTACTATTGTAATACTATTCCCTCAAAAAGTGATCGGGGCAAGTGGCTGATGTTGTTCAGCGAGGAGCAGCCGATTGGCCAAAAGGCTCGCCCGTCCCAGCAGCGCGCGTTCGGCCGCAACCCGCGCCAATTCAGGAAGATTATTGTTTTCAGATAGATGCGCCAGGATGACGTAAGCAGCCTGGCCGTCGTAGCCGTTCGACAGAAAGTCTGAAGCAGCGTCATTCGACAGGTGACCTACGCGCGAAAGTACCCTCTGTTTCACTGACCATGGGTAAGGCCCGTCGCGGAGCATCTCCAGATCGTGGTTCGACTCGAGCAGCAGCAGGTCCAGATCCTTAAGCTGTTGTTTCACGTTCGGTGTCACGTAGCCCAGGTCGGTGGCGAAGCCCAGCCGCACGCCATCGGCGATGAAGACAAAGCCGACGGGATCAGCAGCATCATGAGGAATGGTAAACGGGCTCAGGCCGATGTCCCCGATGGTGAAAGGCTGGCCGGCCTCGAAGTATTCCACCGCTGGCAGCCAGGTGGGATCTTCCTTGAGGGACGGCGGGCCCGTTCGAGCCGGCGCAGCGGCGGGCGCAGGCGCGGAAGTGCTCACCGCCTCGACCTGCGGGGCAGCGCACTCCGTCTCGACTTCCTCGGGATCCGCTTCCGTAGAATCGACCGTCGCCGCAGCGCTCTCTGGCTCCGCCTGGCGTTCGGCGGCCTGCTTGCGGCAAAGTTCCAGCCACTGCGCGTAGGACATCTGCCGGCGCGGCGTCAGCCAGCGCATCCAGGCACGGTGTGTCGCCTCGGTAAAGTAAACCGGAATGCCCAGCTTGCGCGCGGTCACGGCTAGGCCGTTAATGTGGTCCTGGTGCTCGTGGGTCACGACAATGGCGTCAAGAGTGCCGGGATCCTCTCCAGCCAGCTTCATGCGCCGGAAGAGCTCGCGGCAGCTCAGGCCGGCGTCGACCAGGATGCGGGTGCGCCCTCCGCAGATAACTGTGCTGTTTCCCTTGGAGCCCGAAGCCAGCACCGTGAAACGCACCATGACTTGAGATTACAATGAACGGCGCCGGTTGAAATCCGTTCGTCGCTTCTCCGTCAACCCGCTTGGGAATCGGTCGGGATCCCAAGCTTGCGGCAATGCTTGAAAGGAACCACGCATGAAAGCCCCTTCTGTCGCGGCCATCTTGTTTTTCTGCGCTGCGTTGGCGCCTGCCTTCGCGCCTGCACTGAGCAAAGACTCGCAAAACTCCACGCCAGTCGCAACCGCAACTCCCATCGTCTATCGAAATACGCAATACGGCTTCTGCTTTCGGCTGCCTGCGGATTGGAAGGGATACAAGATCGTCACCGTTCCCGGAGTGCGCGTGCCGGAGTTGCTGATTCAACACCCCAAGTGGACCGCAGACGATCCTAGGCCGGAAATTCCAATCATGGTTTTTACGCGGGAACAGTGGAAACTTGGCGAGAGCAGCGATATGAACTGGAATGTGGCGGGATTGGAACCGACCGAAATCGGCCGCAACCAAAGCTACGTCTTTGCCCAGCCGCCGGGCTGGATCGAATCCGAGGACGCGGAGGGGATGGACGAAGTACGAACCCTGATGCTCCAGAACCCATTCGAGGCCCCCTGCGGGCCGCCCATCGTTTACCACAACGCGCAATATGACTTTTGCTTTCGGCTGCCGGCGAGCTGGAAAGGCTACACGATCGTAACGGACAAGTGGAGCGGCGGCATTGCAGGTACCGGAGACAATCCAAAGATGATGCAGCGGCCTCTGATTCTTATCCGCAACCCAGAGTGGACGGAAGAAGATCCGTGGCAGGACATCCCCATCATGGTTTTCACGCGGGCGCAATGGCGCGTGAAAGAGAAGAACGGAGTCATCTTAAGTGCGGCGGGAGTCGATGTTGGCGCGATAGGCCAGAACTCAGCCTATGTTTTCACTCAGCCGCCGCGCTGGCTTGGCTACGCCACCATAACTGGATTCAGAGAGGTCCAGAACCTGATGACGACTCATCCGTTCCAGGCGCCGTGCGGCAAGACCGGGACACGTCCGGCGCATTGAACGAAATTCCGATTCCCCTTATGCTGCGGCGCGTGGCATCTCGCACATCAGCCCGATCGGATTCTTGTCCGGGTCCTCGAGAAACGCCAGCCACAAATCGTGATCCGGCATCTTCGCCACCAGATGCGGCTTCTGGATGAATGCAATTCCCTTCTCCGCAAGCAGCTTATGCGTCTTGTGAATATCGGCTACGCGGAAATACAAGATCGTTCCGCCTGGCGCCGCCGGCTTGTCCGACGTTCCGATAGCAAACCGTATCTTGCCACATTGAAAGAACGACATCGGCCCCGCATCGAAGAGAAAATCGAAGCCAAGCACGTTCTGGTAAAAGTCTTTCGACCGCGCTAGGTCGCTCACCGTCACCGCGATCTGCCCAATGTCCTCGAGATGGACCCGCGTTGGGTCTTGGGATGAGGCGTCGGACATGTCTGCCTCCATTGCCGGCCTGAAGAGCTTCACGCTCAGGCCGCGCCGTTCAAATCTGCGGGGATTTCAATCGAGACCAGCGTACCGCGCCCCGGGTTACTGGTCACATTGAAGTGTGCCTTGTTGCCGTAGAGCACTTCAAGCCGCTCCTGCACGTTTTTCATGCCGATGCCCGCGCCGGCCCGCCGTGCGTTGGTAGGCGACTGGCTCGTCATCCCCACTCCGTCGTCGGCGACCTCAATCGAGACTCGATCCCCCTCAAGCCGGCTGCGAAGCGTGACCGTTCCGCCGTGGATGCGCGGCTCGAGCCCGTGCTTGATGCTGTTCTCGATCAGCGGCTGCAGCAGGATGCTGGGCACCAGAATATCGAGAGTGCGCGGGTCAATCTCCTTTTCCACGCGCAGCTTCTCAGCGCCGAAACGAACCACCTCAATGTCGAGATAGTCATCGGTAAACTTCAGTTCTTCGCGCAACGGCACATACGCATCGTGATCCTTAAGCAAAGCGCGCAGGATGTTGGCCAGCTTCACGGTCATCTCGCGCGCCAGTTCGGGCTGGCTGCGCACCAGCGCCGCAACGGAGTTGAGCGTATTGAACAGAAAGTGGGGATTGATCTGTCGCTGCAAGGCATCGAGACGGGCTTCGAGCAACAGGCGCTTCTGTTCTTCCAATGACATTTCGACACGCAGTGCATTCCACACCTTCAGCGCGATGCCAACATTGATGGGCGCGGCAAGGCAAACCAGCGCCTGCAGCCAAATCTGCTCAGAAACCAGCGCGAACAAGCGGTGTGGGAATATATGAGCGATCCAGTCGCGGATCATCTCCATGGCGGCAATGAGAACAAGAAGGAGAATCTGCCTGTCGACACGCGGCTTCTTCAGATTGCGCCTGATCCATCGGTAGAGGCTCAGATCGATGAACGGAGTGAATGACCAGATTTCTTCCTTGCCGACGAAGCGGCTGATGGCTCCAGCAGCCAGGCCGAGGCCGACGTTGAACGGAAAGGCCAGATACTCATGATGAAGGACAGCGGGAGCAGACAGGACCGCACCCGAGAGCATCGCCCATCCTGGCCCGATGAGGAGGCCAAGAAGAATGACGGTTTCAAAAGAGATGTCGGCAGCGAGAAAGTTGGGAACGCGAAACCGGAGCCAAACGCCGAGAGTTAGCGGTACCAGGAAAAATGCCAGCAATGCCAAGGTTTGCCGGCGACTGCGCCTCTCGGCGAAGAACAGACGCCGAAATGTGGTGACACGCGCCAGTACACTTGCCACCGAGGCAACCACGCCCAATTTTACGAGCAGCGTGACCCAAATCAGGTTGTCAGTCACACCCTCAATGTATCGCGGCAGGCAGGCCGAGGGGCCGGAATCGCACGCACCGGTTAAAGTATCTTGCGGATCAGGATCGGCTCCTCTGAGCTCTGCTGATTCTGGGAGGCTTGAACCGGGGCGCCCACTCCGGCTCGCTCAAATCCCATGCGATCGTAGAGCGCCAGCGCATCCTTCATCACCGGCATCGTGTCGCCCACCAGTTCCAGGTAGCCGGCCGCGCGTGCTTCGTTCACAACCCACTCGAGCAGGGCTCGGCCCAGTCCGAGACCTCGGAAGGCCGGCCGCACGTACAGGCGCTTGGGCTCGGCGCGGCTCGCATCCACGCGGCGCAATGCCACGCAACCGGCAGGCTGGCCATCAACCAGCGCCAGTGCCAGCCGGCCCGAAGGCGGGGCGTAAGCTCCCGGTAATCCGGCCAGCTCGTCGCCAAAATTCTGGAAGCACGGTGTAAACCCGAAAGAGTCCCAGTACTCCCGAAGCAGAGCGCGGACCGTCTCGATCGCTTCGGCACTGACAACGGGAGTGATCTGAATGCTTTGGCTCGCGCCACTGGGCATACTTTGAGGGTTACTTTGAACCGGGCGCGCTGTCAACGCAGGCACGGCCAGCGCACATCAAAAGCAAACGCGCCGTAGAATAAAGGTATGGCACTGGAAAGCGTGAAAAAGGTCGCCGAGGCCGACTTCCCTACTCGCTGGGGGCAATTCAGGATCTCCGGCTTCGAAGGCATCAGGGCCGATGCCGCCCCCGGATGCGAACCTGAGCGCAAGGTCGAAGGGCTGGTCGCGCTGGTCATGGGCGACGTGCATTCTGCACCACCTTTGGTGCGAATTCACTCGCAGTGCCTCACAGGCGACGTATTCGGTTCGCTCCGCTGCGACTGCCGGCTGCAACTCGAGCTGGCGCTCAAGTCGATTGCGGCCGAAGGCGCCGGAATCCTGCTCTACGAGCAGCAGGAAGGCCGCGGCATCGGCCTGATGGCCAAGCTGAAGGCCTACGAGTTGCAGGATCAGGGCTTGGATACCGTCGAAGCCAACGTGGAGCTGGGATTCGCCGCCGATTGCCGAGCATACGAGCTGCCCGGCGAAGCCTTGAAGATGCTGGGCGTGAAACAGGTCCGGCTGATGACCAACAACCCCGAAAAAGTGGCAGCGCTCGAGGCGGCAGGAATCGAAGTCGTCGAGCGCGTGTCGGCAGAGGTGGAAGCGCAGGAAAGCTTCGCCGGCTATCTTCGGACCAAGCAGGAAAAGATGGGGCATCTATCAGACGTCTCGATCTCCCAGGAAGGCTGAAGCATTCGCCCACACGGGAAACTCCCATCCAGGCCTGCGTGGTCCGCGGCCGTCGCCGACCCGGCCAGTGAATGTACTGGCGCAAATTGTCACCAAAATGTCATCCCGGTGGCGGGCGTCTCGCGCCGCCAAGCCTGACGATGCTGATGAATCCGCGTACATCCCCATGTGCGCAGCCCGCATCCCTTTCTCTGGAAGCGCCCAATCGTTGCGAAGAAAAAAATACTAGCCAGCGGCGCGGTTGCCTGATAATCTCGCTGGACGTGGGGACTTGCCCACACAATGGCTTTTACTCACTTCTTCTTTTGCCCCCTAGTAATTGATAAAGACCGGTAAAGCAACTCAACGATCCCAAGCTTCCGGCAACATACTTCCGGGCCATTGGGGCGGGCGCATTATCGATCCGTCTTCATTTATCTTTCATCCGTTTTGATCTTGTACGTGTAAGTGGGA
This sequence comes from uncultured Acidobacteriaceae bacterium, assembly GCA_963834565.1. Classification (GTDB taxonomy): domain Bacteria; phylum Acidobacteriota; class Terriglobia; order Terriglobales; family Acidobacteriaceae; genus Telmatobacter. The sequence continues at coordinate 73,728 of CAWICF010000006.1, forward strand.
ATTGCCGATCGCTGCTGAACGGTTGCCGGAATTTTTGCATGGCATCCGGAGAGCTGCGCCGGCTCGTCTTCCTCTTTGGCGTGCATTCAATTGCTGAACCGGCTCGCAGGAAAACCGATCTGAAAGGGGTATTTGGATGAAGTTCCCTTTTCGCTCTCATATCGCATTGGCAGGTCTCCTGCTTCTGGGGACATGCGGATACGCGAACGCCGCCACATCGTCAACCGGAACAAACAACGCGGATGCGCCCCAGGCCAAGGCAAGCAGCAATGCAGCCGGGCCTGAGCTGCGATCGGAAACCATTGAGATTCCGGGGCCGTTGCGTTCATTTCTTCGTATGGCAGGCATCAGCCAGGAAATCAACCCTGACGAGGTGCTGCCTCTGCTGGCGCGGAACGCGTTTCTGTATGGCTACCAGACCGGCCACAAGACCGAATACCTGGTGCTGGCCGACCGCTACGTCCACCTTGCCCGTGAGCTTGAGCCGCTGGCGAAGACTGACGGCAAGATCCACGTAACAGGCTGCGACGACGCCGGCGATTTGATTCGGGTTCTCGGCTACCAGTTCGAGCACGGCTGCAGCAAGCAGGATGCCTCGCTGGTGACTGCCGACGCCGAGCGCGCCTTCCTGACGGTCGATTCCGGATTCCCCCTCACCAAACTCGAGGAGTCGATTCAATCCGGCACACCCTTTATCTATGCATTTGCCGCCACCCGCGTTCCCATCCTTTTCAAGGAAAGTGACTGGGTGAATGTAACGGGAACAAATCAGAAGGGCGGCAGCGATCTGCTCGATCTTCTGCTCAACAACCAGAATGTCGATCGCTTGTACTCCGCGATGGCGCGGATCGAGCCGGAAACCAGGCAACAGCTGTACCAGGCTTCCGGACTGAGAAAGCTTCTCCCCGTTGCCGCGGTGTTTGATTTCTATGGCAGCAGGATTTGCATCCGTTCCGGGGCAGTGCAGGTTCCCGGCGGCGTCGCAGCGGAAAAAGATTGGCAGGATCTGGTCGGAGCGAGCCCGCGCAATCCAGGCGAATTTGTCACGCACTTGCTCACCAAGGGTCAGGGATGGCTCGCAGCCTACTTCGATGCTCTGGCGCGGCTTGACCCCGCACAGCAAGCGCACTTTGTTGAAGGCGACCGCCTGAAAGAACTCTATGACGCGTATCGGTCCACTGCGCCGACGATTGCCGCGGCAACCGGCGTCTTCCCGCGGAACACTGCGCTCTTGTTGCTTCTTACCCGCGTGCAATGGGACGCGAGCGGCAAGCCCCAGGTTCCGGGAAATCCCGCTCTCTGGCAGGAAATGCTGACTCGCCAGGACAAGAACAGTCGAGTGCATGCCGGCTTAGGGTACACCCGCGGCGTTGGCGATCCCGACCGCCTGCTCGACGCGATGGCCGCCTACTCCAACGTGCAGACCGACAATGGGCCGGCACAGATTTACCTCACGCTCTGCGCGATTGACAACGCCCGGCCCGCGGACTCAAAGCTGCTCGACACAACGGAGAGAACGCTCGCGGAACGTTTCGCCCACTTGAAAGAGTGGTATCCGATCTTCGTCGAATTCCCTGCCCTGAACGACGCGTCCATCACGCATTTCATCTCTACGGTCGACCGCGTCAACGGAATCCAGAATCCCGTTCTCCGCTCGAACACGCTTGGCGCACTTCAGGCCGAGCTGGGCATCTGGCAAATTCTGGCGCGGCAACATCAGATTCCTCGCGACGGACTGAATCTGTCCTGGCAAAACGCGGTCGAGCCTTACGGCAACGTCGGCTCAAACGATGCGCTCTTCGAGACCGCCCGCAAGTCGCTGCAGACAATTCTGACCGCCGCAACTGGAAAATCGGACTTGACGCAGGACCAGATCGTCGATCTGCTCGCTGGCCCAATGCCGGATGACCCCGAAGGCAAGCGCGTGCACGAAGAAATGGCCCGCCGGATGCGCTCCGTGCTCGACGACCAGCGCCTGGTTTCAGTCGATACGCTCTTCGGTCTCTATGACGGCATGGGCGAGATGGCGCACGGGGCAGCAAACGCAGATTCCCTTCTGCCGCTGGCCGGCGCGTTGCGTGAGTTTGAACTGCCTCGGCCCATCTTCACGGCAGGCGAACGTGAAACATGGTCGCCGATGGTCTATGTCAGCCGGCACGCCGAACTACAGGTGCGCACTGACCTGACGAAAGTGATCAAAGGGCCGTCGACACCGGCACAGCTCGAAGCGGCGCGCGCCAGGCTGGCGCCCTTCCTGCGCGACACGCTCGTAGGACTGAACTACGCCTACTATGAGCCGCCCGGCGCACAGGTCTTGCACAGCAATCCTCTCTTTGTGCGCTCGCACGACTTCTCGGCCTCGTCAATCCAGGGCGTCGACGAAGTGTGGGGAGCTCCGGCCCTGGTCGGCATCGGCGCAACCGCCGGCGGAGGCGCCTACCTCATCGGATCGCTCGCCGATCTGCCGTATGTGCTGGCTCTGACCGAAGAGGATTTTCTCGCTCCGGAAAAACTTCAGGCGCTCATCTGGAGGGAAACTGTTCCGCAGCTCCTTGTGAACTCGGTTCTGCCGCGCTGGTGGAGTGTGAGTCACGACGAACTGCATGCTGCCGATCTCTATCAGCGCGCAGGCGAGGAGCTGGTCACCGCTTCCGTCTCGAACGCCGACCTGCAACAAAAGGTCGTCGGCATCTTCTCGCAGCGCTTAAGCTGGGGACGGCTCGATAACCTTGAAGACGCATTGAAGAACCCTGAGAGCGCTGCCGACCTCGCGCACCAGATGCCGCCTTCGGATCTTTTCTATCTGACGGTTCAATTCCGCCGGAAATACTCAGATCAAGCTGCCGCTGTCGGGCAGGCGAACCAGGAGCTGGATGCGCTCATTCACAAGGATTCCGCAGATACCAGCCCTGCGCGAATCGCGACCGACTTCGGCGTGCCGCATCCGACCTTGGCCGAAACCAACTCGCTCGCATTGCTCACTGGTGAGCCCTTCCCTGTTTCGGGCGGCTACACCAACCGGCTCTTCGGCGAGTCATGGGAGTCGAGCAATTTGTATTGGGCCCGGCTTGCGGATGAAAAAGGCTACGCTCCTGCGATGCTCAACGTCCTGGTTCCTGAGCTGACTGGTCAAATGATCGCGAATATCTCCGCCACCAGCATTGACGACTGGCCCGCCCTGATGCGCGCCATGCGCGAAACAGGAGATCAGTTCATGCAAGGCAAAATGAAGGCCCGCACGGCCGATTTGGTTGCCGGCAACAGAAACATGCCAGATGGAGAGGACGTATCACGATGAACTTACTTCGGAAATCTTTGTCGACTCTGGGAATTTGCGCAAGCCTGTTGTTTCTGCTTACTGTCGAGCCACGATTCGCCGCACAGGATGATTCATCGCGCTTGCACGTAAATGTGGTCCTGGTGCAGCTGAACATCGCTGTGACCGATCACAAAGGCCACTACATCAGCGGCCTCAAGCCGGACGACTTCGTCGTCACCGAGGATAAGATCCCGGAGAAGATTGCCACCTTTGAAGAAGGCGCCGCCCGCGGAAACGCAGGAGACACCGTACCTGCGCATCCCGGCGAAAGCGCGGCAAATCCCGTCGCAGATGCGAGCCCCGCTGCAGCAGCCGGCTTCACGAATGGAAAGGTCTCGCCGGTGAGCGGCGCAGACATCTTCATCTTGTTCGATACCAGCAACTATATGTATCGCGGGTTCGTCTACGCGCAGGACGCGATCTCCGACTTCGTTCGATCCATGGACGACGCCGACAAGATTGCGTTCTATTCCTATAGCCGCGACCTGTCGCGAGCCACACAGTTGACGCCAGACCGCTTCAAGGTGGTGAACGGAGTGCGGAGCACGGTTGCCGGTGACGACGCCGCGCTCTACAACAGCCTGTTGCTGACCGTGAAAGACGCGGCCACGCTGACAGGAAAGAAAGCGATCGTAGTCTTCTCCAACGGCCCTGACAATGCCAGCTCGGTTCCTCCTGAGGACGTTGCGGAACTTGCGCAATCTACCGGGACGATTATCTATATCGTCAGCACGCGGCTGGCGCAGGAAGAGCCTGTTTCGACTGCGGCATTTGAGCGCATGAGCAAGGCTACCGGCGGCAAAGCATACTTTGCCGGCAACTGGCGCAAGGAAAAACAGGCGTTCGCGTCGATCCGCGAGGACCTTGGTCACCTCTATTCGATCAGTTATTATCCGCAGCCCAATCCCAACCGTGGGTGGCGTGCGATCAGCGTGAGGCTCGCCAACAAAGACCTGCAGAAGTACCACATCCGCACGCGCGACGGATATAGCGTGCTGCAAACCAGATCGATTACCAACGAGAGCCTGCTAACCCCGGGGCCCGAGCTCGCGCCAAGACAATAGCGACCAGATTCACCTGTCGTTCAGAGAAGCTTGACCGGCGAGCAGCGCAGTACCGATCAAACGAACCGGAAAGGTTCGGCGGCGCTGGCCCCGGAGGGGCCAAAGAAAATAGCCCAGGACGGAATCCTGGGAAGGCCGCCAAATGAATCCAAAGCCCCGTAGGAGCGGCGCGAAAACTGTATTCTCTAACTCGGTTACCGCGATTGCGTTGCTGCCTGAACTCGCATTGCCCTCAGCACTCCGGCAGTCGTCACCACCTGGCCTACATGCCTCATGGTGTGGTCGGCAACGTGAATCATGGCTCCGCCGATGGACGTAGGCAACTGTTTGCGTCCCACGGCGCGCGGCGTGTCAAGATCGGCGGTAGCCAACACGCGCACTCTCTCCGCTGCGTCGCTGAGAGCGACTTCGACCGCGGCAAGAAGCTCCGCGAGCGATTCCTGCTTCCCTTCATCCATCGACTCGGCCTTCAGCGCAGCAAGCTGTCCCGGCCAAAGCTGTTCACCTTCCAAATAGGTGAGAATGCGATCCACCGAGCCAACAATATGACGCAGATGAAAGGCAACCGGCGTCAGACCAAGCGGCGAGGCATGCGCTTCGGCGTCGGACAACCCCGCCGTCCACTTCGTCAGATCGTCAAGCGCAAGTTCAAGAGCGTGCAAAACCGCGCGTCCCGCAGCAGGAACGTCAGCGTGTGTGCCGCGCAGCCAAGGTTCGGTGTAGGGGGTGGAGGGAGCGGTCACGGAGTTTTCTCCGGGTTCGAGGCGGCACGCGATTTTTGCAAGTCCTTGAGAATCTCAATTAGGTCGCTGTCCTTCCACTTCCCACTGATTTCAAAACGGTAGTGGAAGTTAACGAATGTCCAGCGACGACCGGAATAGACGAGTTCAGGAATGACGCGCTCTTCACGTACTCCTTGGTTGAAGCCGATTACAAGAGCTCTGCAGTGATTATCCGAGATGGATACCGACAGGGCCTTGAACTGAGGGCTTGGGTCCTGACTATTCACAATTGGATCGAAGTCGAGTCCGACAATCTCGTCCGCGTGACTCTGGGCTTCATCTTCGGTGGCGAGCATTTGCCAGAGCTTCGGGTCGAACGACTCTCGCCGCGGCCGCAGCATCACGGTAAAGCGATCGTCGCGAGAATTCGTAATCGGTACGTACCAGTCATAGAAATCCTGCACGAACCTGCGGCAAGATTGTTCATCGGCGACTCGGTTTTGACATGGCAGCATTCCTGGGGCCGCCAAGTTTGCGGCGACTATGAGCAGAATCGCATTGCCTGCCAGCCTCAACTACCTACCCTGCGCTCTTCACCCGCACCACCGTGATCTTCTCAAATCCCTCTTCGAAGACCGGCGGCTTCAGCTTCTCTGACATCTTGCGCATGATCTCTTCGCTTACCGAGCGGTCGCGCTGGCGATTGCGCTCCAGGCAAACCTCAAGCGGCACATCGAAAAACACCGCCTGCACCTCGTAGCCAAAGCTCTTGGCCATCTTGATCCACTGCCGTCGCTCGTGGATCGAGAGGTTCGTCGCATCGACATAGTTCATCGGCATGCGCGCGATGAGCCGCGCGCGCAGCAGCGAACGCAGGGTCGAAAACACCAGCCCCTGGTAGCGCTGCTCCTCCACATCGTCGAAGAGGATTCCGCGCAGCAAATCGGATGAGAGCGGGGTAATGCCGCGCCGTCCGAACCAGGTGGTCTTCCCCGAGCCCGGCAACCCAATGGCGAGCACCACGTAGCCCTTGGGAGCTTGCCCTGCGGCATTCGGCTTGGGCATCGCCACCGGCGGAATCTCAGGCTGCGTTTCCACTTCCAGGCGGCCCGAACCTGGCGGCTCATTCCACTGCGGCCGCGTCTGTTGCGCGGGCGGTTTTGGCTGTGGCGCCGATCGATGCTGGCCATGCTGCGGTCGCGGCGCCTCATCGGGATACAGCGGCACCAGCGGAGCCGGTTGATTCGATGGAAGTTCCTGACCGATTTTGCCAGTCGATTCGGAGGTATTCGGTGCGCGTCGTGAGCGTCTTCTCATGCTGCAGTAACCCTTGCCAATTCTCGTTCCAACCTCCCGAATATCACAACGGGCGACCGCGCTGCAAATCCTGTGAATCCCGTCACATACTTTCCTGCCGCCACAACTCCATCCTTACGGTAGGGAATCGTGTACGCGAGGCAAAGGCGCTTCCAACATTCCGCTGAGGCCTCGAATGATACGATCAAGGGTTTGGTAGATTCGCCTCACGGCGCTTAAGGAAACGCTATTTTCCGGGCCCACAAGCCTCGGGTAGTCGCAACAATAACGGTGCGACCACTTGGAAATCGCCAAAAGTGGCACCTTTTTCCAAAAGCGCAGTCTGGGCTCCTTCCAGACGCCGCAGATCCCTGCATTTTTTGAACCGTAGGCTTTAACGATCACGAAGGAGAAATGACTCATGGCAGTAAAGGTTGGAATCAACGGCTTTGGCCGCATTGGACGCAACGTTTTGCGCGCCGCGCTTGGCAACAAGGAAATCGATTTTGTCGCCGTGAATGACTTGACCAGCCCGGCGACGCTGGCTCACCTGCTCAAGTACGACTCGATCCTGGGCAATCTGCCCAACGACATCAAGGCCGGCGATGACTTTATCTCGGTCGATGGCAAGAAGATCAAGGTGTACGCGGAAAAGGATCCCGCCAAGCTGCCCTGGGCCGACGTGGGCGCGCAGATTGTGGTCGAGTCCACCGGCCGCTTTACCGACGCAACCGTCGCCAAGGCGCATCTCGGCTCGACCGTAAAGAAGGTCATCATTTCTGCCCCCGCCACCAACGAGGACGTCACGCTCGTGCTGGGCGTGAACGAGGACAAATACGATCCGGCAAAGCACAATGTCATCTCCAACGCCAGCTGCACCACCAACTGCCTGGCTCCCGTAGTCAAGGTGCTCATCAAGGAATTCGGCATCGTCAGCGGCATCATGACCACCGTCCACAGCTACACCAACGACCAGGTCATCCTCGACTTCCCGCACAAGGACCTGCGTCGCGCCCGCGCTGCCGCCATCAACATGATTCCCAGTTCCACCGGCGCCGCCAAGGCGCTCAAGCTGGTCATCCCTGAGACCGCCGGCAAGCTCGACGGATTCTCCCTGCGCGTTCCCACTCCCAACGTATCGATCGTCGATCTCACCTTCATCAGCGAGAAGACCACCGACGTGAAGTCCGTAAACGCCGCGTTGAAGGCCGCCGCTGAAGGCCCGATGAAGGGCATCCTCGGCTACGACGAGAATCAGCTCGTCAGCTCCGACTTCAAGGGCAACCCGCTTTCGTCCATCGTTGACGCCCCCCTCACCAAGGTGGTCGGCCAGAGCGTCAAGGTGCTCAGCTGGTACGACAACGAGTGGGGTTACTCCAACCGCGTCGTCGACCTCATCGGCTTCCTCGAGAAGAAGGGACTGTAGAAACAGTTCACAGTTCACAGTCCTTAGCCTGAACGTTCCAGCCGCTTTGCGCGCTGTGAACTACGAACTAAGAACTGTGAACTCCTAACCGATAACCTTTCACTGACCACTGTGACACGCACCAACATCAGCGGCGGATCACCCTTCGAGCCCATCATCGGCTTCTCTCGCGCGGTGCGCGTGGGCAACTCAGTTCTCTTGGCAGGCACAGGTCCGGTCGGAGCAGAAAACGAAGACGCCGCCGGACAGACCCGCTGCATCTTCGCCATCGCCCAAAAAGCTCTGGCCGAAGCCGGCGCTTCGCTCGATCACGTCGTCCGCACGCGCATGTTTCTCACGCATGTTGAAGACTGGGAAGCCGTCGGCCGCGTGCATGGCGAGTTTTTTCGTGATATCCGCCCCGCGGCAACCATGGTCGTGGTGGCAAAACTGCTCAATCCGGCGTGGCGCATCGAGATCGAAATGGACGCAGTGATCCCCGCCACTGATTCCTCCGCCTCGATGCTGTGAACTACGAACTGTGAACCTGGAACTTCTTCCGAAGGAAGGTATTATGGCCAAGCTCTCGATCAAAGACATCGACCTGACCAACAAGCGGCTTTTTATCCGCGTCGATTTCAACGTTCCGCTCACTGAAGACGGCAAAGAAATCACCGACGACACGCGCATCGTCGCCACGCTTCCCACCATCGAATACGCGCTGCGCCACAAGGCAAAGGTGATCCTCGCCTCGCACCTCGGCCGTCCCAAGGGCAAGCCGAATCCGAAATACTCCCTTCGCCCCGTGGTCGACCGCCTGCGCCAGCTCATCGACAAGGATGTCTGCCCTGCGGAGAACGTGGGCTTCTCTCCCGATTGCGTCGGCGATGTCGCCAGCGAAATGGCGCGCAAGCTCGAATCGGGCCAGGTGCTGCTTCTCGAGAATCTTCGCTTCCACGCCGAAGAAGAAGCGAACGACCCCGCATTCTCAAAAGCGCTTGCTTCTCTCGCTGAAATATACGTCAACGACGCCTTCGGTTCGGCACATCGCGCGCACGCTTCCACTGAAGGCATCACGCGTTATCTCAAGCCTTCAGTCGCCGGCCTGTTGATGGAGAAGGAAATCACCTATCTTGGCAAGGCTCTCGAATCGCCCGAAAAACCTTTCGTAGCCATCATCGGCGGCTCCAAGATCTCCGGCAAAATCGACGTCATCCAGAATCTCCTCGACAAGGTCGACACGCTGATCATCGTCGGCGGCATGGCCTACACCTTCTACCGCGCGCTGGGCGTGGCCACTGGCAAGTCGCTCGTCGAAGAAGACAAGATCGAGCTTGCGAAAGCCACTCTGGACAAATCCAAGAGTAAGGGAGTGGAACTCCTCCTCCCGCTGGACAACATCCTGGCCGACAGCTTCGCCAACGACGCGAAAACTCAGGTGTGGGACTCTTCGAAAAATTTCCCCGCCGACTGGCAAGGCCTCGACATCGGGCCCAAGTCGATTGAGGCAATCGAGAAGGTGGTCGCGACCGCGAAGACAATCGTGTGGAATGGTCCGGCGGGCGTCTTCGAATTTCCGCACTTCGCAGTGGGCACCAATGCAATTGCCAAGGCAGTTGCAGCCAACAAAGCGGCGATCTCGATCATCGGCGGCGGCGACTCAGTCAGCGCCATCAACCAGGCTGGCGTTGCCGACCAGATCACGCACATCTCCACCGGCGGCGGCGCAAGCCTAGAATTTCTCGAAGGCAAGAAGCTACCGGGCGTGGAAGCGCTGACGGATAAATAAGGCAGTTGTCAGCTCACGGTTCGTAGTTCACAGCAAAATCGCATCCGGCAATCTTGCTGGATGCGATTTTTGTTGCGGTCTACCCTTCTTATGAATAGCCTTTTGCAGCTTGACGCCCACGGTGGCAATCCGCGTGCAGGAGCTCCGTATTTTCGAACGTGTAGCCGTCAACCGCATTCTTGCGATCGAGTTCTGAGTAACCGATCTTCATTTCACTATTGCAGTGCGCGCATTTGCCGTTTTGCTGATCGAATTTCTGCAGCTTCACCTTTCGACGGGCCATGGGCTTTCCGCGTTCGAGGTAGATGAGTTCCTTATAGACCTTTCGACGATATGCGAATAGCAAATTCGGGTCACCGGCCGCTAATTCGCTCAGCTTTCCACGGATCTCATCCAATAGCGAATGAGCCAATATCAACTCTCCGGAGCTTAGATTCCGATTGGCCACTGAGAGTCCCCCTTTGCGTGAGTTTTCACTTCGCTGCATCCATTGCGCGAAAGTACCCCTTCTTTGAGAGCGCCAGCAGCGCTTGGTCCGCCGTCACAAAAGTCGCGCCGAGGTGGCGCGCGGTGGCGACAAGGATGCGGTCTGCGGGATCGGGGTGCACCTCGAAAGGCAGGCGTGTGCTGGCGACGGCGATTTCGGGTTCGAGGGGCTGGAGATGAACGCCGGGGAGTGAAAGTGTGATGCTCACCCATTCCATCGGATCCCGATGGAGGTCAATCCGATTCTTGCTGACCAGCAGCGCAATCTCCCAGGGAGTAATCGCGCTGACCGCGATTCGGTCCTCGCGGGCAGCCCGATTTAGCATCTTTCGAGCCTCGGCACCCAGTCGCGGATGATCTTCAACCATCCAAAGAACCGTGTGCGTATCCACAAGCATCCAGGGCGATCGATCCCTCTCGGTAACGGTCATTTCATCGCGTCCCACTCGACGTCAAGCGGAGAAATGATATCGCCAAGGATGGTTACGCTGCCCCTCATCGACCCTACAATGTCCTGCTGTTTCGCCGGCATGGGAACCACTTGGGCTACAGGCTTACCATACTTAGTGATGACGATCGGCTTGCGCTTTTCGGCAACTTCATCGATGAGTTTCAGGCACTTGGCCTTGAACTCGCCGGCGGGAACGGTGGCAATCTTCATGGCGATCCTCCCATGGTCATGGACCATGGTCATATTATAGCTCGACTCCGCGATTGCGGAAAAGGGCCGCGCCCAGCCCAGCGATTCCATGAGAATTACACTGGGATCTGAGGCGCGAATCCATGCCCTACTACACGCGGGTCTTGTCGAAAGATGAGGAGTTCCCTCCCCTCGACGAACTCGCGCAGTTCATTCGAACCGAACACCCACAGTTCAAACTGACCCTCGAACAAGGGACCGAGGATGAGTGGGAAAGCCTGCTCCTCTCCGGAAACGACGAAGTCGAAGTCGCGGTTCTCGAGCGCAATCCAGTCTTCGATGGTTCGCTCGGTCAGGATGAGATCGCCGAATTCATCGATGAGATCGAGGAATGCAAGCCGAAAAGCGGCGTCGAATGGCTCCGTGATTTTCTAACGTATGTCAAAACGATCTATGCTTTCCAGCACTTGCAAGGTTCTGAAACCGTTGACGGCAGTAATGCACTTCACGCGCTTCGTTCAAAGCTGTGGGAACGCGGAGACGCGATCCTGCAGGCCGACGGAGAAGGGTTCACCAATGAGGAGGGCTATCACATCGTCTGGCAGTTCTCTGATTCGGTCTCCGGCCCCTGGAACATGGGAGTGCTTCAGGACGGCGTTTGGCGCCACTTCTCAATGGATCTGGGCGATCCCGATCATCGGGCCGCTTTCCTGAAGGGCTCCGTACCCGACGATTTGACCTCGGCGCTTCGATCTGGCTCGTAAGTACGTCGCAGCAGCTTCTTCTCGGCAGGGTCTTCTTTTCCCGCACTGTGCCCGCCATCACCCGGCGCTTCGTATCCGATCTTCTAAAATTGAACCGAGAATCACTTCCACACTTGAGGACCCAGGAAAATGTCACGTAAAGCTCTCATTGCCGCCAACTGGAAGATGTATAAAACGCCCGCTGAAGCCAAGGCCTTTGTCGATGCCTTTTTGCCCATGGTCGCCGGTCACACGCGCGACGAGATCGCACTCTTCCCTTCTCCGGTGCTGCTGCCAACGGTCGTTCCGGCCTGCAAAGGGTCGAACGTTGCCGTCGGCGCGCAGAACATTCACTTCGCTGAGGAGGGCGCCTACACCGGCGAAACTTCAATCGGGCAGCTCCTGGCCGTCGGCGGCACGCACACCCTCATCGGCCACTCCGAGCGCCGGCAATACTTCGCCGAGACCGACGAGATCGTGAACAAGAAGCTGCACACCGCGCTCAAACACAGCGTTATTCCCATCGTCTGCATCGGCGAAGTCCTCGAGCAGCGTGAATCAGGAAAAACAGCGAGCGTCCTTCAGACTCAGATAAACGGAGCATTCGCCGGCATCACGCCTCAGGCCGCTGCGCCCATCGTCATCGCCTATGAGCCGGTGTGGGCCATCGGCACGGGCAAAACCGCGACTCCCGAGATCGCCGCCGACGCGCACCGCATCATTCGCGCCGAAGTAGCGAAGCTGCTCGGCGCAAGCGTGGCCAGCGCCATGCGCATCCTCTACGGCGGCAGCGTCAAGCCTGACAACGCAACCGCTCTCATCGGCCAGGAAGAAATCGACGGCGCCCTGGTCGGCGGCGCGAGCCTCAAGCCCGATTCCTTCGCAGCCATCGTGAAATATTAGTTTGCATCTCTCATAGATCGCTGAAGTTTGTAGCGCCGGCCCGCTCCTGCGTTGGTCAAATTTGCAGTGGTCGGGCTGTCGGCTTGCATGGCCGCATGGCTCCTTGCCGACCCGCTCGTGCGGTTGCCTGGCCCCCGGCGCGTGGTTTAGGGTGCTCCCGGTCCCTTGTTCCCTCGTTCCCTCGTCTCCTGTTTTTGCCTGTCAAGTCCCTCGTCCTCTCAAAATGCCTGCATCTCTCTCATTCCGGGAGAAATAAAAAATCTCGCAAACAGTGCGGATTATTTCTCGCAAATCTCTACACTTTTCTCAGTGGGAGAAAGCGACGCCCAGCATTTGAGTGGCCCGCGCAACTTCAACCACCTTGTACTTGGCCCGCTGGCTACCGGCTACTGGCTACGAGGCCTTTGGCCGCGTCATTCTGTATCGATTCCGTGCCCCATCCTTTCGCCTTTTTTCTGGCGAAAGGGTGGGAGGCCACGAAAGCCAAAAGAACCAATTCCTGCGGTCAGTGACCTGCCCACTGGCGACCGCATTCCGGGAGGAATGCACCGCATGTCGGGACGATTTTGCAGCAATAGCAGTGCAAATTGCCCTTAAATCGCCTCTTTTGAAGACTTTGCGCTCGCCTCAATAGAATCAGGACTTTACGCAAAAACACGGTTTTTGAGGGGGGGATTAACCGATCAGTACACACCGGGCCGGACGGCCCGAATCTGAAGCATTTCTCCTTCAGATGTACGCCGAAGCCACTGCCCTCAAGTGGTGATTTCCTCAAGAAATCGCCACGTCCCTTGAAACTTCACATCTAGATCGCCGGATAGAAGCCCGCAATCCAGCCTTGCAGCAGCGCCGGGAAGCAGCCTAAGACGAGAACTGCGGCAGCGGTCAGCACCAGCACGGCCGCCGTCACAAAGCCGGCACGAATCGGCGATTCGTCGGTCGCGGGCAGCACATAGACTCGCTTCAGCACCTGCAGATAGTAGTAGAGCGATACGGCGCTGAATGCGACGGCGAGCGCGACCAGAATCAGCGGCACCTTGCCCGCTCCGACGCCTAGAACTGCGGCGAACAAATTGAACTTCGCCCAGAAGCCGACCAGCGGTGGAATCCCGGCGAGTGAGAGGAAAAGCACAAGAAGGATCGCCGCAAGCAGCGGATTGCGTTTCTGCAGCCCAAGAAACGCGTCGAGCTTGTCGCTGCCCGTCGCGCGTTCCACCACGCCAACTGCGCCGAATGCTCCAATCGTCGTCAACCCATAGGTGACGATGTAGTAGAGGATGGCCTGTGAACTCGCGTTCGTCGTTGAGAAGAATGCGAGCCCGAGCAGAATGTAGCCGGCGTGTGCGATAGCGGAGTAGGCCAGCAGGCGGCGAACGCTGGACTGCGCAAGCGCCGCCAGGTTGCCGAGAACCATCGAGCCGACGGAAAGGATTGTCAGAATCAGCGACCAGGGAGCAGCGGCGCCGAAAACCTTCGATGGCTGACCGTTCAGCGCAAGCGCCTGAACAGAGGTCGCCATATCGAACGCATGCAGCATCGCGGTGCTGATTGAAATCAGCAGCGCAAAACTCGCAACCTTCGAGATCGACGCAATGAACGCGGCAGCCGGAGCAGGTGCCCCCTCATACGTGTCCGGCGCCCACAGATGAAACGGCACAGCGGCAACCTTGAAGCCAAGCCCAACCGCGACCATGACCAAAGCAAGAGTCAGCAGCGGCGCGCCACCCGCGATGCTCGCGAAATGGGATTCCTGGATGATCTTTTGCAAGCTCGTCGAACCGCTCAGTCCGTAAAGATAGCTGAATCCGAACAGCAGAAACGCCGCCGACATGCCGCCGAAAAGATAGTACTTGATCGCCGATTCGGCGCTCTTGCCCGATTGCTTGGCGAATGCAGTGAGAATGTAGAGGCCAAGGCTCAGCAATTCGAGGCCGGTGAAAATGACGAGCAGATCCTGCGCGGCCGCGATTATCAGTCCGCCTGCCGCGGCCATTAAGACCACCGAAACATACTCACCGGCATTGCGGGTAAATTCTGAGTCGATGAAAAGCAGCAGCGTCAGCGCGGTCAAAACCAGGATCGCAACTTGCGCGACGCCTGCGGACCCTCCCGCGGCGAGCAGGACGTCGTTGCCGTTGCTGTACGGTCCGGCAACAGAAACAGCCCAGAGCGCCAGACCGCAACCCGCGACGCCTACGAGCGCGGCGACGGCGATACGGGTTTGTGCGGCAGCTTTGCGCAGCAGGCCGAGGTCGACAACGATCACCAGCAGCGCGGCAATTTCCAGAACTGTCTCCGGCAGCGTAGCGTGAAAGAGTGCGCCGTAGTTCATTGCGCACCTCCGGCAAGCAGCGCCTTCACCGCCGGCTCAATCTGGTCGAGCAGGATGCGCGGATAGAGGCCAACCACAAGCGCGCACGCGACGAGCAGCGAGACGCCGGCCATCTCGCTCCAGCAAATGGGCGCGAATGGATGCGCCTGTTCGTCCTCAAGCGTGTGTGCTGTCGGCAGCGTGTCGGTAAAGAACGCCTTTTGCAGTGCGCGCCAGGTGTAAGCTACGCCGACGATGATGCCGATGCCCGAGCCCGCGGTCCAAATTGGATTAACGCGCCATGATCCAACCAGCACCTGCAGCTCGGCCACGAAACCGGAGAACCCTGGCAGCCCCATGGACGCGACGCCGGCAATCACAAATGCCCACGCCGCAAAGGGCAATCGTCGCGAGAGATGCATCTTTTCAAGCTCGGCAAACTGGCGCGTGTGCGTTCGATCGTAGACAACGCGGCCAACAATGCCGAACAGCAGCCCGGCGATAATGCCGTGCGAGAACATCTGCAGCACTGCGCCATCCACGCCGATCTGATTGAGCGTCATCAGGCCAAGCAGCACAAAGCCCATGTGGCTCACGCTGGAGTAGCCGATGACGAACTTGAAGTCGGATTGCGCCAGCGCAACCAGCGCGCCATACACAATGCCGATGACGGCGAGCCACGCAAACACATCTCGCCACGAGCCAATGCCGATGAATGAGAAACCCCACGGATCGAGGCCGTGCGGGAAAAGTCCGATGGCGACGCGCAGGCAGCCATACGCGCCAAGCTTCATCACCACGCCGGCCAGCATCATCGACGCAGCCGTTGGCGCGGCGACGTGGCCGGTAGGCGCCCATGTATGAAACGGCCACATGCCGGCGAGAATCGCGAACCCGACGAAAACCAGCGGAAAGCACCACATCTGGAAGCTGACCGGCAAGCCCGCATGCCCGAGATCCGCAAGTGTTGTCGAGTGACTTCCTGAGGCGGTGTACGCCGCGAGAAGTCCGATCAACACCATCGCCGATCCGACAAACGAGTAGAGCGCCAGCTTCATGGCTCCATATTCGCGTCGCGTCGAACCCCAGATAGCGATCAGGAAATATTTCGGGACGATCGCGATTTCGTAGAAGACGAACAGAAGAAAGAGATCGCCGCTCAAAAAGACGCCGTAGACGCCGCCAATGAGTGCTAGATAAAACGCAAAGAACTGGTTGGTGCGAAGCTCGACATTCCAGCTGAACAGCACGCCGGCGACTGCGGCGATGCCGGTAAGCAAAACAAGAACTCGACTGATGCCATCGGCGACGAGGAGATAGTGGATTCCCATTGATGGAATCCAGGCCTTATCTGTCAGAACGACAGTCCCTTGCCCCATTCCGCCGGCAAACCCCGCGACCGCAACGCCGAGCCCGCCGAGCGCAACCATGAGGGCCAGGATGCGGGCCAGTCTCGATGGCTTGCTGGGCATCATTCCCACGAATAGCGCACCGATGAACGAGATATAGATCGTTGTCGAGAGCATCTAAAATCTCCAGTGCGCGAGCAAGTTTTCGACCGTGGGATTGATGGTATTCACGATCAGTTGAGGCACAAGGCCTAGCACGAACATAAGCACGATAACTGGCGCCAGCGCGAGCCATTCGCTCGCATGCAAATCTGGGAACGCCGCCCAATGTTCCGGCACGGGACCGGTGAATACCTTCTGGATCACCGTGAGAATGACAATGGCCGTGACGAGAAGGCCGAGGATCGAAACGCTCGCCGCCACCCACGAGAGCGGAAAAACGCCGCGGAAGATGAGGAACTCGCCGACGAAGCCATTCAGTCCCGGCAAGCCGAGCGAACTGAAGAGCGCGATGCCCATGAGTCCGGCGAAGACTGGCGCGGGTTTGCGCAATCCCCCAAAGTCGTCGATGCCGCGCAGGCCGCCGGTGCGGAACTGGATCATTGCGATGAACCAGAAAAGGGCTGCCGCTGTTACACCGTGATTAAACATTTGCAGGATGACGCCGTTCAGCGCAGCTGCCTGGCTCGCCTGGGCCGCAGCGCCGCTTACCGGCACGGCCAGCGCAAAGATGCCGAGTAGACAATAGCCGAGGTGATTGACCGACGAATACGCGAAGACGCGCTTCAAATCCGTTTGTGCGGCGGCGGCCCACGCGCCCATCACAACGGTAATTACGGCGAGCACAAGCAACGGTGTGCGCATGTGCGCAATCTGCACGCCGAACAGCGGCAGTGCGATGCGAAGCAGGCCGTAGACGCCCATCTTCGACATGGCGCCCGTCAGCAGCATCGTCACCGGCGAAGGCGCTTCAGCGTAAGCCTCAGGCAGCCAAGTGTGGAACGGCATCAGTGGCACTTTCACCGCGAAACCTGCGAGCACGCCAACGGCGAGCCACGGCATCACAGGGCCAAGGTGAGCGGTCACCATCTGCGTGAGCGAGCCATCGGCGGCCATTGCGGTCAACCGGCCAAAGTCCATTGTGCCCGGTGCGCCATTCGACGCCGTCGCGAGAAAGAGCGCGAGAAACGAAAGCAGCAACGCGACGGAACCAGCCATCGTGTAGACAAAGAACTGTGTCGCCGCCGGGCCGCGCTTCGGGCCGCCCCACAACTTGATGAGGAAGAATGCGGGGATCAGGCTCAGCTCCCAGAACAAGAACCAATGAAAGAAATTGAGCGCAGTGAACGACCCGAACAGGCCCGACTCCAGCATCAGCACAAGGCCATAGAACAGGCCGGGCATGTGGTGCACACGATGCGAGGCGTCGATCGACATCAACGTGACAATTGCCGAAAGCACGAGCATCAGTCCGCCGAGACCATCGACGCCGAGGTGATACTGGACTCCAATCGACGGAACCCATTGATGCAGCTCTACAAGCCCGATGCTTCCATCCCCGGGCAAGCGCGTCCATACAAGCAGTGCAATGACGAGATTTGCCAGAGCAGTGACGAGCGCAACGCCGCGCGCATGCTTACCGGAGAAAAGTGCCACAGCAGCGCCAATCAGCGGCAGCACGATAAGCAGCGTGAGAATCGGAAATCCGGTCATCGAGTCGTTCACGGCCGGCTGCTCCAAAAAAGAATCGCTGCCAGCGCAATCACGGCCACAGCCAGAATGCGAAGGTAGTTCTGCACCAGGCCGCTCTGCACCCGCGCCAGCAGGCCGCCGCCATTTGAGAGCTCTTCACAGGTCTTGTCGAAGCTTCCGTCAACCCAATTCACATCGACCACACGATTTAGCTTTGCCCACAATCCGAAAAACCAAGTGATGAGCGAGACAATGCCGCCCCATATGCGGCGATCAAACCAGTCGGCAACCCGCGCCCACCACGCGTAGAACGCAATAAACGTGACTCCGTAAAACTCGTCGACGTAAAACCGATCCCGCATCGGAGCCCAGAGCTTCGGCAAAGCTTTCTCGAGCGCGTCGGGCGCCTCCGGCTTGGGCGACTTATTGCCGTAGAGACGCCAGGCAAAGCCGAGACCGAGGAAGACAACAAGGCTCGAGGTCAGCATCAGCAACCCGAGGCCCGGCTCAGCGAAGCCGTGAAAGCTGAAGGTCACTGCGCGATTCTCGAGAAATGCGTGGAACCACGGCCACACCGGCGTCCCGATGACTCCAAGCGCGATCGCGAAGAACGCGAGGATCGCCAGCGGCACCATCATTACGCGCGGACTTTCGTGCGCTGTACCGTGACCGCGCCAATAGCCGAAGAAAACATAACAGACCTGGCGCGTCATGTAGAACGCGGTGAGCAGCGCGCCGAATACAAGCAAGTAAAATGGCCCCTTGATCGCTGCGGAATGTTGTGCCGCTTCGAGAATTCCATCCTTCGACCAAAAGCCGGAAAAGAAGATCGGGAATCCCGAAAGTGCCAGCATGCCGATACCATAGGTGAGGAAGGTCCACGGCATATCAACGCGCAGGCCGCCCATGCGGCGAATGTCCTGCTCTTCGTGGCAGCCGTGAATCACCGAGCCTGCACCGAGGAACAAGAGCGCCTTGAAGAACGCGTGCGTGATCAGGTGGAACATGCCTACGGCAACACCGCCCAGTCCGAGACCCGCCATCATGTATCCGAGTTGCGATACGGTCGAGTAAGCGAGGATCCGCTTGATGTCGTTCTGCGCAACCGCGATCAGCGCCGCAAAGACCGCCGTCGCCGAACCGACCCACGCAACGACAGTCAGGGCATTTGTCGTTCCTTCCGGCCCCGCGCCGATCTGCATCAGCGGGTAAATACGCGCGATCAAAAAAACGCCGGCCGCTACCATCGTCGCCGCGTGAATCAGCGCCGACACAGGCGTGGGGCCCTCCATCGCGTCAGGAAGCCACACATGCAGCGGAAGTTGTCCGCTCTTGCCTACGGCTCCGGCAAAGATCAACAAGCCGATAGCGCCCGCCGCGCTCAAACCCAGGCCGGCATGCGCTGTCAGCAGATTGGCAAGCTTGAGCCCTTCAAGTGAGCCAACACCATGGTTGTAGAAGAGCAGCGTGCCGGTTTGCGAAAACAGCCAGGCAATTCCGAGAAAAAAGAAAATATCGCCAACGCGCGTGGTGATAAAGGCCTTCTTCGCTGCCGCTGCGGCTGAAGGCTTCTGATACCAGAAACCGATGAGCAAATACGAAGTGAGGCCGACCAGCTCCCAGCACATGAAAAGCAAGAGAATGCTGTTCGAGATCACCACGCCGAGCATCGCCCCGGCAAAGAGCGAGAGGAAGCAGAAAAAGCGCGTGAAATTCTCGTCGTGGGCCATGTAGCCCGTGGAATAGATAAAGATGAGCAGCCCGACAAAACTCACCATCACCAGCATCACGGCGGCAAGCGGATCGAGCACCCAGCCGAGATCGACTGAGGCGGTGCCGACGCGAATCCATGTGAAATCGAAGATCTGCCGGTTGGCAGAACCGGAGGCCCATTGGCCCAATACGCGGGCAAACGCGATGAGCGAAAGCACCAGCGAAATGCTCAGCGATCCAATAGCAAGCCCCGCGGCTGCACGGCGTCGCGGCTGCTTCAGCAGAGCGATCACACCAGAGGCAACGATCGGCGCTGCTGGGATGAGCCAGAGATATTGCACGATGAATGGAGGCATGGAGGTCGTGGCGAGTGTGATTGTTCCTTGCATCATTCGCTCACCCCTTCATCCTGTTGATCTTGTCGAGATCGGTCGTATCGGTGTGGCGATGAATGGCAATCACCAGGCCCAAGCCAACAGCAGCCTCGGCCGCAGCCACCGCGATTGAGAAAATCGCAAACATCATGCCGGTGAGGGCCTCAGGGTGCGGACCAAACCGCCAGAAAGCGATGAAGTTCAGGTTCGCGGCATTGAGCATCAGCTCAATACCGATGAGAACCATGATGGCGTTGCGCCGAACGAGAGCGCCGGCCAGGCCGATGGCAAATATCAGCGCCGCGACGATGAGATAGCCGGTAAGTGGCGAAGCGAAGCCGGTCACCTTGACCCCGCTTTCTCATGCATCGCCACAATCACTGCGCCAATCGTTGCTGCCGTAAGCAGCAGCGCAACGATTTCGAGCGGGAGCACATACCGGCCAACCAGCGCGTTGCCTATGTCGAGCACCGTCACTGCGGGCACTGCCGCTTGCTGCGGAATCGCATTCACGCTTCGCAGCACGGCCCATCCCAGGACAGCGAAAACACCCGCCGCAATCACGAGGCCTAAAAGCCACGTCGGACTGAAGACTCCTTCACGGGGCAGATCGGCACCGCGCGTGAGCAGAATGGCGAAGACAACGAGGATTGCAACGGCGCCAATGTAAACCAGAATCTGTGCGAACCCGGCGAACTGCGCGTCGAGTTGAAGAAACAGCAGCGCCAGGCCCGCAAATGCAATCGTCACCGCGAGAGCCGCGTGGATCAAGTGCTTCAAAAGGATTGCCGCGAGGCCGCCGGCGATGGTCAAGGCTGCAAGAATGTAGAAGATCGCATTCATCCAATCATTCCCTTCCCCATGGACAGCAAGGCGCCCCTCGCTCCCCTGCTCCCTTGTCCCCTCTTGTCCCTTTGTTCGCTGCTTTTATTCAGCATAGCGGTAACTCCTGGGGCCAATCTGCTTGCGTTGCAGTCCGATGCGGGCCATGACCACGTAAGCCGCGGCGAGAATCAGAGGACAGATGACCCATCGCAGCCAGCCCACTCCCATAAAGCGCCAGAGCGCAGTCACCATCAGGTCAAGCAGCGTAAACGGCAGAACGAACTTCCAGGCAAAATTCATCAGCTGGTCCTGGCGCAGGCGGGGCAATGTGCCGCGAATCCAGATGAAGACGAAGATCGACATCATCACCTTGCCGAAAAACCAGATCCACGAAGGCACGAAGTTGAGCACCGAAAGCGGCGCCGACCATCCGCCAAGGAAGAGCGTGGTGCCCATGCCTGAGATGGAGAACATAGCGAGATATTCACCCAGGAAGAACAGGGCAAATTTGAACCCGGAATATTCAGTGTGATAGCCGGCGACGAGTTCCGACTCGCCCTCCGGCAGATCGAATGGCGAGCGATTGGTCTCAGCCGTCGCGGCGATCGCGTACATGATGAATGCGCCGAGCCCCCACGGCGTAAAGATGTACCAGTGCGGAAAGATGCCGGAGTAGCTGTTCTGCGCGGCCACTATCTTCGGCAGCGAAAGCGAGCCTGAGATCATCACAACCGAGACGCCCGAGAGCAGCAGCACTACTTCATAGCTGATCATCTGCGCCACCGCGCGCATAGCGCCAAGCAGCGAGTATTTGTTGCGGCTCGACCAGCCGGCCATAAAAACCGAAAGCTCTGTCGCGGCGCCCATGGCGAAGAAGAACAGCAGTCCCGCGTCCATGTCGACGAGTACCATGTTGCGCCCCATGGGCAGCACGGCGAAACCCATGAAGACCGTAACGACAAGAACGAGCGGCGCAAGAAAATGGACGGCCGCATTTGCGCTGAACGGAACGATGTCTTCCTTGGTCAGCGACTTGATGCCATCCGCAACCGGTTGAAAAAATCCGAACGGTCCAACGCGGTTGGGGCCCAGCCGATTCTGTATGCGACCCAGTCCCTTGCGTTCGAAAACCGTAGTCAATGCAAAGAGTCCCGGAAACACGCAGACGATCGCGATTACGGCGAGCAGCACACCAGCAGCGGGCCGCAGCACTGCAGGCAGAAAACTGACAAGCCAGTCGCGCAGGATGATGAAGATCTGGTCGAGCTTCTCGGCCACGAACTAGTCTCCTCCTTCGCCCGGCTTTGGCGGCGCGGGCGGCGCGGCCGCTGCACCAGCCGCGGCCTTAGCTGCAGCAGCATCTGCGGCTGCCTTGGCCTTGGCCTCAACCTTGGCCTTTTCGTCGGCCAGACGCACGTCCACTTCAGTCGCTTCGGTCGGGTGGATCGAGTGGAAGTATTCGTTCGACTTCGCCAGTTGATGGCGATCGAGCAAAAGTCCGCCGAAGCGATCGTCAGTGGCCAGCTCAAATTGCGTGTCCATCTTGATGGCTTCGAACGGGCAAACCTCAACGCAGATCTGGCAGCTCATGCAAACGGAGATATCGATGTCGAAGCGGGTGGGATAAAACTGCGCCTTGCCCACGTAGTCCGGCTTTTTGTCCTTACTTTTATCAATGTAAATGCACTTGGGCGGACATTCCTTCTCGCAGATCTGGCAGGCCACGCAGCGCATGCCGGCCTCCCAATCGCCGCCGTCATAGACAAGGAACGGAAAGACGCGCGCATTTTCGACGGTCGGGATCCGTTGCTCCGGGTACTCAACCGTCGTCAGCCGCTCTGCGGAAACGAAGCTTCCGGCAAAGTTCTTTGCCGTCTCCGCCATTCCTTTCAGAATTCCCTCGCCTAACAAGGCAGCCCTCCGATTTGCGATTTGCCGTTCATCGTTTGCAGTTCTTTGTGCCGTCCGTTCTCACTTACATCGTGAAGGTATATTTCTGTGCCTCGATTGTCGCCGTCACCGAGCTCTCAGGAGCGCCAGACGCGTTTTCACTTCCGATCGCAGACACACTCGTGAGCGTCGCGTTCGTCAGGATCCACTCGAATGCCCCGTTCGATGTCGAAGACGGCGCCGCATTTTTCCCTTTCGCATTCTTCCCTTTGGTCACAGACATCTGCGTCCAGTTATCCGAGGCTGCAACGCCACCACTCACATCGCCATCGGTCAGTTTGCAACTCCGCAGGACCTCGTTGTCATCGGCCATCGAAACCAGTGCCTCGTAGTCCTTGTTCAGAGCAAGCCGAATGGTCAACTCAAACTTCGACTTCCGGGCGCCGGCAGCCGAGCCACTTGCCGGGTTTTCCGCCCCACCAGTCACCTTGAAATTGAACCCGGTGAGAACAATCACCAACGCATCGCCGCGCGACGGTTCGCACGTCAAGGTGTACGTTGCCGCTCGCGCGCCAATTGCGCTTCCAAAAAACAGACACATCACCAGAAGAGCCCAGATACGCTTCGATCCATTCATCGCGACCTCCTGCTGTTGATGCTGCGTTTGAACCCGGACCGGCTTCGGCACACTCTGCATTACCGGTCCACTTCTCCAAGAACGATGTCCACACTCCCGAAGATCAACACCACGTCTGCGACGTTTTGCCCGAGGCACATATCTTCGAGTACCGTCAGGTTGATCAGGCTGGGCGGACGCACGCGATAGCGGTAGGGATTCGGGCCGCCGTCGCTGATGAGATAAAAACCAAGCTCGCCCTTCGGCGCCTCGATTCGACCGTAGGCTTCACCGGGCTTGGGCCGAAAGCCGCGAATCTTCGACTTCGGATCCATGATCGGCCCAGCAGGAATGTCTTTGAGCGCCTGCTCGAGAATGAAGATCGACTCGCGCATCTCAAGCACGCGCACCATGTAACGGTCGTAGATGTCTCCGTGGTCACCCAGCGGCACGCGAAACTTGAAGCGGTCGTAGATGCCGTAGTGATCGATCTTGCGGATGTCGTAATTTACGCCCGACGCGCGCAGCATGGGGCCTGAGATACTCGCGTTCACTGCCAGTTCCGGCTTGAGCACGCCAACGCCCTGGCAGCGCGCCATCAGAATCTCGTTCGATGTGAGCAGCGCTTCAAATTCATCCACAAACCCCGGCAGCCCTGCAACCACCTTGCGCGCGGCATCGAGCCATGGCACAGAAACATCCACACGGCAGCCGCCGAATCGCATGTAGTTGCACATCATGCGTGAGCCGGTGAGCGATTCGAAGAGATCGAGGATTTTTTCGCGTTCACGGAAAGCGTACATCAGCGGCGTGCCGCTGGCGCCCATCTCCTGCATCAGGAAGCCGATAGACGAAGCGTGATTCTGTATACGTGTGAGCTCGGCGAGGATCACGCGAATGTACTCAGCGCGCTCGGGCACTTCCTGGCCGACGAGCTTTTCAACGGCCAGAGCATACGCCCAGTTGTTTGTGAGCGAGCAGAAATAGTCGAGTCGATCGGTATACGGCATCGATGCAAGATACCCGGCGCCCTCCGCGATCTTTTCGTGATTGCGATGCAGATAGCCGAAGACAGGCTTGAGGCGGATCACTCTCTCGCCATCAAGCGCGATGTCCATCCGAAAGACACCGTGCGTCGAAGGATGATGAGGCCCCATGGCGACTTCAAGCAGTTCGCCCTCGCCATCCGGCTCAATAACCGGCGGCCGATTCCAGCCCTCGACCTTCTCCACCTTTGTCTCCGCAATGCTCATGCGCCGGCCGTTTCCTGTTCCCTAATCCCTGTTCCCTGTTCCCTGTTCTTATGCTCTTGCGCTCGCGCCAGCACATGGTCGTGCGGCGTCGGCTCGTATTCGTAGTCATCCGGCTCTACATAGTCCTTGCGCATCGGAAAGTCCTTGAAGCCATCCCACATCAAAATCCGCCGCAGATCGGGATGTCCCGCGAAGACAATGCCATAGAGATCGAAAACTTCCCGCTCCTGAAACTCAGCACCGCGCCAAATGGGCGTGAACGAGGGCATCTCCACCTGGTCGTGCCGGTTTACAGTCCTCATGCGGATCACGAGGGGTCCGTGCTTCTTCGCGACAGAAAAGAGGTGGTAGACCGACTCCAGGTATCCCGGCTCAACGCGCTTGCGCGTTTCATCGACGGTTTCCTCCATGGTCTGCTCCACACCGTCGACGGTCTTCGTCACCTGGCGCGTCACCTTTACTTTTTCCGTGACCTCTTTATCGGGCCAGTCGACTCCGCTGACGTTGGAGAGAAAATCGAAGGCCAGCTCCGTATCGTCGCGCAGAAAGGTCGCGACTTCGATCGCTTTTTCATGGCCGATCCGCAGCGAGTGCTGCGCACTCGGGCTTGGATTGAGGACAACCTCAACCCTCGCGCCCGGCACAGCCGCTTCAATCGCCGCCTTGATCTCTTGAACGGTCTTCAATTCTGCTTCCAGCTCCCTACTCCCTATTCCCTATTCCCTGTATCTGCACCGGCCATACGCCCTTGTTCGAAGCCGGCTCCAGATCGCGTGCGGCCGGCTCAGGCACCGGAAATTCACCCTGGGCTTCGGCATCGAGATAGCGGGGCCGGCCTTCACCCGTCAAGGGCTGCCCGTCAATCTTCTTTTGCAATGTGATGAAAGCCTGCAGCAACGCTTCCGGCCGCGGCGGGCAGCCAGGAATGTGAACGTCAACAGGAATGTAGCGATCGATTCCCTTGAGCACGTTGTAGCCCTGCTTGAACGGTCCGCCGGAAATCGCGCAAGCGCCCATTGCGATGACGTAACGCGGCTCTGCCATCTGGTTGTAGAGCCGTACAACCTGCGGCGCCATCTTCTTTGTCACCGTTCCTGAGACGATCATCAGGTCGGCCTGGCGGGGAGAAGGGCGAAACACCTCGGCGCCAAAGCGTGCCATGTCGTAGCGCGCCATGGTGGTCGCGATCATCTCGATGGCGCAACAGGCAAGCCCGAACTGCATCGGCCACACCGAACTGCGACGGCCCCAGTTGTAAAGCTCCTGGATGGTCGTGACGAAGACGCCCTGCTTGCCAAGCTCGATTTTCAGTTGCTGGTCCATATCGCTTGCTCCAGGGGTCCAGGTGTCAGTCATCAGCAAAAACGCCGCGAATTTAGTTCATCTTGCTTCAGGCGCACGAACCACTGTTCCCTGCTCCCTAATCCCTGTTCCCTGCTTTTCTCACGCCCACGTCAGCA
Source organism: uncultured Acidobacteriaceae bacterium (assembly GCA_963834565.1). Taxonomy (GTDB): domain Bacteria; phylum Acidobacteriota; class Terriglobia; order Terriglobales; family Acidobacteriaceae; genus Telmatobacter. The sequence goes on from CAWICF010000006.1 coordinate 99,578, forward strand.
CTCCCTTGGCCCAGGCCCAGGCCAGTCCTTCTACCAGCAGCAGCACAAAAACCAGCATGGCCACGCAGGCTGCTGCGCTCAAGCCGGTAAATGCCACCGCGAAGGGCAGCAGAAACACAGCTTCCACGTCGAAGACAAGAAAAATGATGGCGTAAAGATAATAGGCCGAGCGGAACTGCACCCAGGCGTCGCCTTTCGATACCAGACCGCACTCATAAATGGCGTTCTTAACTGCGTTCGGCTTGGGCGGAGAAAACACCCTCGCCCAGAGCCATGCCAGCCCTAGCGGAGCGAGGCCAAAGCCCAGCGCCGCAAAGAACAAAACCGCAAGTGAAAAGTAGGGACTGGAAGCCATTCCTGGAAAGAAAACACCTCGGGAGCCCCCATTTGAAGGCCCTAGTTCAAGCTAACAGTTTGGGGGCGCTTTTGGCTAAGCAACTCGGGTACTCTGGCGCAGTTCGGGCTCAGTTTTGCACCATTTATCCCATTTTGTGAGCCATTGGCTGCACGCGGGGCAAAGCGCGCGGTTCATGGCTCCAGCGGCACGGAAATAACGGTCGTGTCCCGGACTCTCCGGCCAAGGCTAATCCGGGAAGTCTCTACGCCGAAACGAGCTTTTCGTCTTTCAGCATGCGCTCGTAAGCCGGCAGCGTCAGGAACTCAGTAAACTCCGGCGCCAGCACCAGGTCGCGCATCAGGTTCGCGGCCTTTTCGTACGCAGCGTACCGCGCCTCATCCACCTTCGATTTTTGTTGGCTCAATTCGTTGGCAATCGCGCTCTCCACCAGCGGAGCATCAACGACTCTTCCATCGCTTAGCATTACCTGGTTGTGAACCCACTGCCAAAGCTGCGCGCGACTAATCTCGGCAGTGGCCGCATCTTCCATCAAATTAAAAAGCGGGACGCAACCGATGCCGCGCAACCACGCTTCGAGATACCCGAGTCCCACGGCGACGTTCTGCTTGAGGCCCGCTTCGGTAATCTGACCGTCAGGAATCTGCAGCAGATCAGCGGCCGACGCGTTGTAGTCGGGCAGTTGCTTCGATATTTGATTTGACCGCGGCATCAGGCGATCGAAAACCTCCATCGCCACTGGCACCAGGCCCGGATGCGCCACCCACGTGCCGTCGTGCCCGTCGCCGGCTTCGCGCTCCTTATCGGCGCGCACCTGGGCAATGGCTTTATCATTCGCTACCGGATCGGTTTTCACGGGAATGTATGCCGACATGCCGCCCATTGCGTGCACATTGCGCTTGTGGCATGTCTTGATGGCCAGCTTTGAGTAGCTGCGCAGGAAGTGGGTGGTCATCGTCACCTGCCCGCGATCAGGCAGTACCGCGATCGGATCGACGGAGAATTTCTTGATGAAGCTGAAAATGTAGTCCCAGCGGCCGCAATTCAGCCCTGCGGAATGCTCGCGCAGCTCGTACAGGATTTCGTCCATTTCAAATGCCGCGAGAATCGTCTCGATCAGAACCGTGCCTTTGATTTTTCCTGTCGGCAAGCCGATCTTTGGCTGCGCCCGCAGAAAGATGTCGTTCCACAGCCGGGCCTCAAGGTGGCTCTCCATCTTCGGCAGGTAAAAGTACGGGCCGCTGCCTCGCGCCAGCAGCTCCTTGGCATTGTGGAAGAAATACAGCCCGAAATCGAAGATCGAGCCCGACATCGGCTCGCCATCCACGATCATGTGACGCTCTTCCAGGTGCCAGCCACGCGGACGCACGAAGAGGACCGCCGTCTGGTCGTTGAGCTTGTACTCCTTTTGTGTCGACGGGTCGGTATAGTTGATCGTTCGTCGGATCGCGTCGCGCAGATTAATTTGCCCATCGATCAAATTGCTCCAGGTCGGCGTGTTCGAGTCCTCGAAGTCGGCCATGAAGACCTTGGCGCCAGAGTTGAGCGCGTTGATGATCATCTTGCGGTCAACGGGGCCCGTGATCTCGACGCGGCGATCGAGAATGTCTTTGGGCAGCGGCGCAACCGTCCACTCGGCGTCGCGAATCTGCTTCGTCTCTTTCAGGAAGTCCGGCTTCTCGCCTGCGTCAAGCCGCTTCTGCCGTTCGTGCCGCGCCTCGAGCAGCGACTTCCGCCGTTCGTTGAATGTGCGCTGCAGGTCGACGATAAACGCAACCGCGTCGGGTGTGAGGATTTCGGCGTCACGATCGCCGAGAGGCGCTAGGAACTCGACGCCGGGAAGATGGTTGATTTGGGCCATTGGGGAACGCTTCCTCTTCGCAGACTTCTACCTCGATAGAATATAGGCCCAACTCAAAGATCGCTAGAAAAGGCGGTGCGAGTGGGTTGGAGGAAACGGCAGGCACCGGTTCAACACACCTGGTGGAAACCAACTCCGATCAGGGACGCGGTTTTGCGTAGCGTTCTCGCCACATGGCCTACGCCGACGGCGCAATGGTGCGCCGGTCCCTGTGCGTTCCACGCCTCCACAAATCCGCGTGCACCCAAAGGAAAGCGGTAGCGGCTGTTCGTGTTGCCGATTTCGAGGATCGGTCCCGCGACCGATTCACCCTCCGCAACCACCAGCTTGAAATGCGACTCCGTATCCTCGACAACCGAAAGAAGTGTAACGGGGCCGTATTTGACGCTCATCTCCACGGAGAGCCCGCGCCCAACTTTGCCATGATACACCTGCAGCGGTCGCACCTTGGTTTTGCCTTCGGCAATGGCGATGTGGCTGGGACCGTCATGGCCCATCAGAACCAGATCGTCGTCGTAATCGATCGCATAGTACTCGGTGAACGAACCACCTGCGCCCAGACTGTCCATGATCTTCATACCGACTGCGTTTTTCACCTCGTACTCGCCTGCCACTGGAATGTGCCGTGCCGTAAGCAGCGACGTGCCGAGAATGATCGAACTCATCGTGTCTTCGTTGGCCGCGTTGCCGCTGCCTTTGTAGTAGTAGGCCATTGCGTCAAGATCGTATCGTTCGACAAACTGATCCAGAGCCACGGACGTCCGCGCGGCTCGACGCAACTCGTCGGGAGGGCAATCTGCCTGGACTTCGAATGTATCGTGGAATTCACCGACTCGGCGGGCAATGGCATCGCCACTCACTTCCGAGCACAGCGCGCTTAACTCGTCCACTTCAAGCAGTTGAACATGCGTTCCAAATGCGATGGAAAGTAGTGTCACGTCAGTCATGATGTCGAGCATTCCGCTGTAGTAGTGCCCAAGCAATCCAAGCCGCGATGAAGAGAGGGTTGCCCGCACACGCGCAGCCTCGAGCCATTCCTCGATCTCCTGCCACGTCGCGGCGTCATTGAGCACGCCGGTGACCTGATGAAACGGAATTCTCGCGCGAGTAAAGAGGTTGGCAATCTCCGGAACCGCGCACGCGGGACAAAAGGCAAGCCACTCGCCGGTCATGGCGGTTCGATCTTTGAGCTTGTTGAACGCTGCGTAGTCGATCGCCGCTTCCGGCTGTAGGTTCAGCACCACGATCGGAACTCCCGCGCGCTGGACCAACGGCAGTACGGTGTTCGAGAGCGCATAGGTTGTCACATACAGAAACAAGACATCAATGTCTTCGCGGCGGCACTGATGGCCGGCATCGAGCGATCGCACCGGCGTGTCGATGAGTCCGAAGTCGACGACTTCAACGCCAGGGCGTTCCAGTTTCGCCGCGAAACGCGCGACATACCCCTTGAGCCGAGCCTCGAGGCCGGCAAACTGGCTCCAATAGGCCGCGAGTCCAATGCCACACAGGCCCACACGCAGCGAAAGTTTCTTATTCATCGGCAGCCATCTTTGCACTCGGAGTGAATATTCAACTCTTCGATGGGATTCGAATTCCAGTCCGCGGAATCATTCCAACTCGACGGAACAAGCGTTTAATCGTCGTCGCCGTCGCCAGCCTTCTTTGGCCCGTTCTTCAGCATCGCCGGAACCGGCATGTTGCCCATCGCGTCCTTCCAAAGAATCACGTTGAGCTTTTCGACGGGCGCTCGGTCCTCGTGCGTAAAGTCCATCTTCATGCTTGCCCGAGCGCCGACTGCGTTCCTTTGATTGGCCGTGTAAATGAGCCCGTTGTCGCGGTTGGAGTAATCCGCATCATACGGCGGCTGATCTCCGGGCCCCGAGAACAGCGATGCAATCATCGAGCAGAAGGCGTCGTTGTTGTTCATCGGCGGCACGCCGAGCAGCGCCTCCATCGTCCGCACCACGCTGACCGTCGAGTAGAAATGGCTGTCGATAAAAGGTGCGCCACTTGCGCCGCGCGGCGAGTACTTGCTTACCACCAGCGCAACGCTGCGGTGCGCATCAACATGGTCGGCGCCGTTCTGTGCGTCGTCTTCAAGAATGAAAAATGCCGTGTCGTCCCAGAACGGCGAGTGCGAGATTGCCTCAATCGCGCGGCCCACAGCCAGATCGTTGTCGGCTACTGAGGACTTCGGTGTTGGTCCACCCGGCCGCGTTCCAGCCGTGTGATCGTTAGGCAGGCGCAGCATCACAAAGTTCGGCATCGTGTCGTTGCCGCGCTCCTTGTCGGCAATCCAGCCCTTCAGGTGGCGCAAGAAAATCTCCACGCGGATCTGGTCGGGGACCATCAGGTTGAAGTCCGGCGCCTCAGGCGCGAAGTGGCCCACAAGTTCCGGCTTGGTGGCGACATTGGCGGCGATCAGTGGAATCGGCCACGGCCACTTGTTCGTTCCGCCGCCCCACTCCGCCGGCAGAGTCTCGCCGGGTTTGATCTCGCCGTGCGCGCATTGCGGACCGCGCATCATTTCGCCCAGCGTTGCGTCGGCCACTTCGGTCTGGCCGCAAAATGTTGACGAGATGTACTCGCCGAAGTGGTAGTAAGTCTTCCCGTGCGATGCCAGATCGCCCCAGATATACCCGCTGGCCGGCTCATTCACGTCGGGAATGTTCTGGCGCAATGGATACCCGTCCGCAACCACTCCCTCGAAGTCGTAGGGCCGCTGGCTGCCTCGATAGTTTTGCTGCCAGGTTTTTTCCAGGTAGTCAGTATTGATCGCCGCGGTGGACCACACGTGGCCGTCCCCTGAGACTTCTCCCGAATCAAAGAAGTTGTCGAGCAGGCCGAATTGCAGCGCCAGTTTGTGCTCATTCGGCGTGACGTTCTGTCCGTACATGGCGAGCTTTGGGTCGCCGTTGCCCACTTGTTTGCCGTCCTGGCTCAGGTCGCCGAGAATCTGATCGTAGGTCCGGTTTTCCTTGATGATGTAAATGACGTGATGGATTCGGTTCTTCGTGCCATCGGCAAAAGCAATCTGCTCCTGCGCAGCCTTCATACGGTTTGACGCGAGTGCAACCTCCGTCCATTCCGCGAGGTTCTTCTCGATATCGCTTTCATCCAGTGTGGCAATCGATCCGTAGAGAAGCGTAGCGATGTAGGCATTCGAACGCCCCATCCAGTTGCGGTCCACGTTTTCTATGCGGCGCTGAGGAAAATTATTTGGCCCAGTTCCCTTCCCTTTTCCAGTTGCGACATACAACTTACCACCCGAAGCCGACGGCAGAAACGCGACTGCCGTGGGCAGCCACTCCGTGGGTACGAAACCAATCGGCTCGACCATTCCGGCCTTCGATACTTTTTCTGTCAATTTGCGTGTGTCGATCACCGCCACGGCGTCGCTAGCCATGTTGGCGGCATAAAGCCGGCTACCGTCGCTGTTGATGGCCAGCGCGTCCGGCTCAGCGCCGAAATAGCTCTGCTGGGGCAGGCGCGTATCGAAGTAACCCTTCACGGCAAGCTGACCGCCGGCAATATTCACTGCTGCAACCGCATCGCGATTCGCGAGCGCAACATAGAGCGTCGCCTGATCCGGAGAAAATGCAAACGCGCAGGGATGCGTTCCCGGAGCGACTGCGCTTTGCGGCTCCAGCAACGCCAGCCTTCGCCCCACAACTCCGCGCGCGAGATCGAGTTCCGCAATCTCCGATGCATTCCACAACGCGACAAAAGCGCGCTTGCCATCACTCGTTACGGCCAGCGCTATCGGATATGTCGCCGGCACCGCGTCGCTCTCCGAAAGATCGAAACGCTTCTCGATCGCGCCGGTGGCCACATCGAGCAGGACTACATCATCGGAAAGATTCTCTGCCACGAGCAGTTTTTCGCGCCCCGCTTCGCCGATCACTTCAATTGCAGCCGGATACGGCAGCCCCTGATCGCTATCCTTTCCTTCCGGCAGCCGCGTGACGCGTCCTTTGGCAAGCGTTGCAATCGGAAGACGAATCATGCGCTCCGGCGCAATCTTTCCGTCAGCGAAACTGTATACGGCGATGCCGCTGCCGGTATCGTCATTACCCAGGCCCGTCGGATCGCTCACCGAAGCCATGCTGGCGAAGATATGGCTGCCATCGCGGCTGAAGGCTAAACCCGAATACAGCGTTTGCTTGGCGCGCACCGAAGTGCGCGCGTCAGGAAAGTCCGAGACCGTGCCGCTTTGCGTATCGAGGACCGTCAATGATTGCTGATACTGCGACTCGTATGTTCCGTAACCCGCGTTCACCGTCACCACGTAGCGGCCATCGGGCGAAATCGACATCGACATCGGCAGACCATTCGTCCGCTGTGGATGCCCAGGCGCCTCGCCGATCAGTTCCTTGCTGGATGGCAGATCGATAATTAAAGCGGGGACGGGCGCCGGAGTTTGCGCGGCAAGACATGCGGCGGAAAGGCAAAATGAAGCGGCAGACAGAAGCGCGAAAAACTTCAGAGACATCGAGAGCGACCCTCGGATTCATTGAACAACGTGCCGATGAATCGGCAATAAGAAATGGCTTGGAGCACACGCTTCCCAAGCCCATCTGCATTGTACAGGCGGGGCCGAGGCGCTCGCTCCGCGTCAGAGAGCGGATCCCGTCAGACGACAAGCTGACGCCTGACGGTGAGGGCGCGGCAGAAGAAGCGCCCTAGAGTTCCGCCCGCCGGTCACGAATCGTTTCCCTTACTAACGACTGCATGTCGGGATCGTGGCGAACATCTACGCCAAGGGCTTCCAATCCTTTTAGAATGCGATATCCTTCCAGCGCGTCGATTCCGGCCATGACTTTCTGCTTTTTACCCTTCACTAGGAAACGAATTAGATAGTATGTCTCTCTTGATCTGGTTGGCCATACAGCTAATTCCAACTGCGAAATGGCCGTAATAGGAAAGGTCCGCGACCTCCATTTTCCGTTGAAATTGGTCCAGGGGATCTTTGCGACGGTCAGCTGAGATCGGTCACAGTGCAGCATCTGCCCTGACGTGAAGAAGCTCCTAATCCCCAGAGCAGCGAAGAGCAGCCACACCGCAAAGGCGAAACCAAGGGGAATGACTGCATCGATAAGGAACTGGGATGTGAAGCGATCATGCATCAGCCGCCACCAGCCGCTGTAGCCGTTACGGTCAGGCCTGAGAAGACCGCCGTAGGCGAACAGGGCTCCCCATAAGGTCACGGCAGCGCTGCCGAGCAGTCGTAACCAGATTGGTCGGTTGGAGTTGTCCCACCGCGCATCGACCGAGTCGACCTTGATGTGGATTTCGTATTTTCTCAGTCTCATCGCTGGCATAAAGTATAAGGGCCGTAATTTGCGCACATAGCCCTAATTCCCTCCCGCGACGTGCGCGGGAGGGACAGGGCGCAAGAAGGAAGCGTCCAGGCTACGGGTAAATGCCGCGAAGCTGTACCGCCTCAGCCACGCGGCTGATGCCCAGCATGTTTGCCGCAATGCGCATCGACACATTTCGGTCGATGTGGATCTTCAGCACGTCGCGGAAGGCAGTCTTCATCACGCGTTCGAGGCGCTTGTAAATATCCTGCGCCTCCCAGAAGAGGTGCTGTTCGTCCTGCACCCACTCAAAGTAGGAAACGGTGACGCCGCCGGCGTTGCACAAAATATCCGGTATCACAAACGCGCCCTTGCTCTCCAGAATCCTGTCGGCCGCCGGAGTGATGGGGCCGTTGGCTGCCTCGGCAACAATGCGCGCCTTCACGACCACCGCATTTTCTTCGTGGATCATATTCTCGAGTGCGGCGGGAACCAGAATGTCGCAGTCGAGCGCAAGCAGCTCATGCGGCAGGATCGGCTTCGCCTCAGGGAATCCGTCGACGTGGCCGCAGAGCGTCTTCATATGAATCAGCTCGGGCACATTCAGACCGTTGCGGTTGTAAACACCGCCTGTCGAATCGCTGATTGCTATGATCTTCGCGCCTGCCTCGTGGAGCAGCTGCGCGGTAATCGATCCGGCGTTGCCGAAGCCCTGCACCACAACCGTCGCACCCTTGAGCGGCATATGAAGATACTCGCAGGCCGACTGGATCGTGTAGAACACTCCGCGGCCGGTCGCCTCGTTGCGCCCGAGCGATCCACCCAGGCTGAGAGGTTTGCCGGTCACCACGCCGGGTATCGGATAGCCCTTGGTCATGCTGTAGGTATCCATGATCCAGGCCATGGTCTGCGAATTGGTGTAAACGTCGGGTGCGGGAATGTCCTGTTCCGGCCCAATGAGAGGAAGAATCGCGCTGGTGTAGCGGCGCGTCATCCGTTCCAGTTCGCCCGCCGACATTTTCTTGGGATCGCAGGTGATGCCGCCCTTGGCCCCGCCGAAGGGAATATTCACCACAGCGCACTTCCACGTCATCCATGTGGCCAGCGCCTTCACTTCGTCGAGTGTTACCTGCGGGTGGTAGCGGATACCACCCTTGGCCGGCCCGCGCACTGAACTGTGCTGCACGCGGTGGCCTTCAAAGCGGTGAATGCTCCCGTCATCCATGCGCACCGGCACAGTCACCGTCAACATGCGCTCGGGATACTTGATCATTTCGCGCGTGTTCTTATCCAGTTCCAGCTTGTTGGCTGCTGTATCGAAGTTCTCCATGGCAACGTCATAAGCGTTGTCTTTTCTTACTGTCGTAAGCATCGGGATTTTCCTCCTTGCCTGGACCGCATCGGCACGCCTCGGCGGGCCGGCTTCGGTTCAGGCGACACTCGTTGCCGCCAGATGCGCCGCATCGTGCTCTGGCGCGTGGCCCTCACCGTAAACCGGGACCAGCCACTTGCGATACATCGGCAGGCGCCCATGCGTCGCAAGAAAATAAAGTTGACGCAGGCTGCGCGTCACTGGGCCGATGGCTCCGCTGGCTACTGGGCGATGATCCACCTGCACCACCGGCGCCAAGCCCACTGCCGTGCCCGTCAGGAACAGCTCGTCGCAAATGTACAGCTCGCTGCGGTCGACAGGACGCTCGACAATTTCGAGCCCCATTTCATGTTGCGCAAGCGCCATGATGGAGTCGCGCGTAATGCCTTCCAGCACCCTCTCTGTGATGGCCGGCGTGACCAGTTGATCCTTGCGTACCATGAAGAGGTTGCACGTGGCACCCTCGGTCACATGGCCGTCTTCGTTCAGCAGGATGGCTTCATCGAATCCACTGCGCCGCGCTTCATCGCTGGCCAGTGCGCTATTGGCATAGGCTCCGCAGATCTTGCCGCGTGCCGGGATCGCGTTGTCCTCGACGCGGCGCCACGAGCTCACGCCCGCGTGCAGTCCGTTCTCGCTGTGCAGGTATTCGCCAAAAGGCAGCGCAACGATGAAGAAGGCGTCCTGGTCGTCAATGGCGACACCTACGCGCTCGGCACATTTGTAAGCCAGTGGACGAATGTAGAGATCGGTGTGGAAACCGTTACGCCGCGCGAGTTCGATTGTGATCGCGCAAAGATCTTCCGCCGAATGCGGCACGTCGATGTGCAGGATGCCGCAGTTCAGCCGCCATCTTCGATAGTGATCGATGGGGCGCATCAGGAAGAGCTCACGCTCGGTTTCATCCCAATGCGCGCGAATGCCCTCAAAGACGCCTGTCCCGTAGTGCAGGGCATGTGTCATGATTCCGATGCGCGCTTCGCCGAGCGGAATGTATTTCCCACCAAAATAGACGATCAGATTCGGATCAACTTCCGCCTTCATCTCACACCTCCACTCGCACGTTCACGCTCGACTTTTTGCAGAGTTCCCTTCCCCGCTCCACGGCGCGCTCATCCAGTTCAACCCAGCGTGGATTCTTGATCAGTCTTCGCAGTGCGGCATCGATGCTCGCCTGCGGCAGCACAGATGTCATCTCAAGCAGTGCGCCCAGCATCACCATGTTGGCCGCGCGCTTGTCACCCAGTTCATCTGCCACGTGCGTGAACGGAATAGCCAGCACACGAACGCCGTCCCGCACGCAGTCGGCAGGAAATTCATCGCCGTCGTAGATCACCCATCCGCCCTCGCACACGCTCTTGTCGAACTTCCGTAGCGACGGCTCGTTCATTGCGATGAGAAAGTTTGGCGCGGCCACCAGCGGCGAATCGATCGGCTGGCTTGAAAGCCGAACATGGCAGTTCGAAGTGCCCGAGCGCATCTCCGGCCCGTAGGATGGCAGCCACGAAACTTCAAGCCCGGCGTCAAGCCCGGCCTCGGCCAGCACTTCGCCGAGCAGCAACACGCCTTGTCCGCCAAATCCGGCGATTCGCACTTCAAGATCGACATCCTGATCGGGCGCCATGGCGTTCGCGTTGCCCTCAGGCAAGTCCTCTTCCGCGACGCTGAGAATGCGCGGCAACTCTTCGAGTTGCGGTGCTTTGCGGGTCGGCATGGGCGTTGCCGAAAGTCTTTCCTTCGTGCGGTCGCAAAACACGCCGAGCGGGAACGTCTTTTCCATCGTGTCGCGCACCCAATGCTGCGACTCCACAGGATTCATCTTCCAGATGGTCGGGCATGGCGAGAGTACTTCAATCAGCGAGAATCCGAGCCCCTTCACCTGGTTGTCCAGTGCCCTCTTGATTGCGCGGGCCGCCTGCGCAATCTGCTTGTTGTCGCCCAGGCCCACGCGCTCGATGTAAACAGGCGCCTGGAGCGTGGCCAGCAATTCGCTCACGTGGAGCGGGTAGCCTTCCGTCGCGGCGCTGCGGCCTTGAGGCGTCGTCGTGCTCTTCATCCCCAGCAGTGTCGTAGGCGCGCATTGCCCGCCCGTCATGCTGTAAATGGCATTGTTGACAAAGATCACTGTGATGTTCTCGCCGCGATTGGCCGCATGCAGAATCTCGGCCGATCCAATCGCCGACAGATCGCCATCACCCTGGTAGCTGATTACAATGCTGTCTGGGCGGCTGCGCCTGACGGCTGTCGCCACTGCGGGCGCGCGGCCGTGCGCTGCTTGAATGTTTCCTGTGTCGAAATAGTAGTAGGTGAAGACCGAACAGCCCACCGGACCAACCATAATCGTGCGATCCTGCACGCCGAGCTGGTCGATCGCCTGCGCCAGCATCTTGTGCACCGTGCCGTGGCCGCAGCCTGGGCAAAAATGCGTCTGGTGCTGCAACTCGTCTTTGCGGTCGAAGCGTTCGTACAACGACTTCGCCCTTCCCTGCGCCACCTCATAGTCCTGAACCGGTTCGCTAGACATTAGCCAGTTCCTCCTCCCGGAGAAAGTGCCGCACTTGCTCGCGGACATAGTCGAGCACCTCGTGATGTGACGGCACATTGCCGCCCATGCGATTCAGGAATCTGACTGGCCGCGAGCCGTTCAACGCCAGCTTCACGTCCTCCAGCATCTGGCCGTTGCTCATCTCCACCACCAGAAACATTCGCGCGGTAGACGCCACGCGTTGCAATTGAACCGCCGGGAACGGATAAAGCGTAATCGGACGCAGCAGGCCGACCTTGTGCCCCTCGGCGCGCGCCTCCGCTGTCACGGCCTTGAGGATGCGTCCCACGATGCCGTAACCCATCAGCACAATCTCCGCATCTGCCGTCTGCCACTCTTCCGCGCGAGCTTCGTGCTGCTCGGCCAGCTTGTATTTGGCCTCCAGATGGCGGACGTGCGCCTCCAGCTCATCGGCGCCCATGTGCAGCGAGTTGATCACGTTGCCGCGCGTGGCTGCAATGCCTGTGACCGCCCAGTCGCGCTCCGGCGCCGCAATGGCTTTTTGCGGGAAGTGCACCGGCTCCATCATCTGCCCGACAAATCCATCGGCGAGCACAAACACTGGGGTGCGATAGCGATCGGCAAGCTCGAAGGCGAGAGCCGTAAGGTCCGCCATCTCCTGCACGGAGTAGGGCGCAAGCACAATGGTTCGGTAGTTGCCGTGGCCGCCGCCCTTCACCACCTGGTGATAATCCCCTTGCTCTGGGTTGATGTTGCCCAGCCCAGGTCCGCCGCGCGTGATGTCGGCGATCACGCAGGGCAGCTCCGCACCGGCCATGTAACTGATGCCCTCCTGCATCAGACTGATGCCGGGCCCGCTTGACGCCGTCATCGCGCGAATACCTGCGGCCGCGCCGCCATACAGCATGTTGATCGCCGCGACTTCGCTCTCAGCCTGCACATAGACGCCGCCCGTGCGTGGCATGTACTCGGCGGCGGCCTCGGCAATTTCGCTGGCCGGCGTAATGGGATAACCGTAGAATGCGCGGCATCCGGCAAGAATCGCGCTCTTGACGATGGCTTCGTTGCCCTTCATCAGTTGTTTGCGCATTCGATCGCTCCTCCCGACGCGGTTGCCCCATCCTTTTCCGTTCGTCCCGGCGAACGGAAAGGGTGGGATTCGAGCGCCACGACCTCGCGTGAACTCCTGAGACGAAGCACCGTGATCGCTCCCGGCTCGGGACACACCATGAAGCAGATACCGCATCCGGTGCATCCTGCGCCTGCGTAAACCGCCGTGCGATAACCGAAGTGATTCAAACGTTCACTCATGCCGATCACTCTCGGCGGGCACGCCTCAATGCACAGGCCGCAGCCTTTGCATTCTTCGGTGTCGATCTCCAGCTTCCCGCGATCCGGTTTCTTCTTGTCGTCCATCGTCCTCACCCCCCCAGGGGTGCCCCGGGTCCCTCGCATTTGGGGACCTGGGAAACCCCAGGCCAGCGTCTGCTGCTCGTTATACGCACGCCATTTTCCTCTCCAGATAGTGGGCCCGCACCGCAAAATCCTCCAGCTCCGCCTGAAAATGCGGATCGGCAATCGCAATCAACGCCATGGCCCGCTCGCGCAGCGATTTCCCGTGCAGATAGGCCACGCCATGCTCGGTCACTACGTAATGCACATCGGCCCGCGATGTGACCACGCCCGCACCCGGCTCCAGCACGGGCGCAATGCGCGACACACTGCCGCCGCGCGCCGTCGATGGCAGTGCAATGATCGGCACACCACCCTTCGATCGCGCCGCGCCGCGAATAAAGTCGATCTGGCCTCCGAAACCGCTGTACGGTTTTGTGCCCAGCGAATCCGCGCAAACCTGGCCGGTCAGATCCACCTGCAGCGCGCCGTTGATCGCCACCATGCGATCGTTCTGCGCCACCACAAACGGGTCGTTCACATAACTGATCGAGCGAAATTCAAAGCTTGGGTTCTCGTGGATGAAGTCGAAAAGCCGCCGTGTGCCGAGTACAAACGTCACCACGGCTTTACCGCGATGCAGCGACTTCCGCTCGCCATTCATCACGCCTCGCTCCATCAGGTCGATCACGCCATCCGGGCACATTTCGGTGTGGATGCCGAGGTCATGCTTGTCGTCGAGGCAATGCAACACCGCTTCAGAGATGCCGCCGATCCCGGTCTGCAGAGTGGCGCCATCGGGAATGAGCGAGGCTACATTGCGCGCCACGCGCATATGCATCTCGCTGAACGGTTCCGGATGCAGCTCAAGCAATGGCCGATCCGATTCGACGATCGCCGAAATGTGGCTGATATGCACGGCCGTGTCGCCATGCGTTCGAGGCATTTGTCGATTCACTTCGGCAATCACGATCGGCGCCGAACGAAGCGCGGTCAGCGTGCAGTCGATCGTCGTACCCAGGGTGACAAATCCGTGCGCATCGGGCGGCGAAACCTGCATCAGAACAACATCGAGCGGCAGGGTGCCTTCGAACAGCCCTTCAATCTCGCTGAGGAAGATGGGAGTGTAATCGGCGCGGCCTGCAACTACGGCATCGCGCACATTGGGCCCCAGAAAAAGGCCGCGGTGACGGAATTGCCCTGCAAATTCGGGCCGCGTGTAATCCGCGCTGCCCAGCGTCATCATGTGGACGATTTCGACGTCGCGCAGTTCGGGAGCGCGTGCGACCAGCGCATCGACAAGAACTGAAGGTGTGCCGCAGCCCGATTGGATCCATACACGAGCGCCGGAGTTTACGGCTTTGAGCGCCTGCGCTGCACTCATGCCCTTGCGCCGGTACTCCTCGCTCCAGATCATCCTCTGCCGCCTCTGCGCGTCGGCGTTCCGACGTGCTTCGGCGTCAATCGTCCCATCACGGGTCATACCTCCCGGGACTGCCAGTCACTCCTTCAAGCCCGCGTTATTTTGCGCCTTGGAAGAGGGCTGCGCTGTGATGGGAGTCACCCCGGGAGCACTCTGGTGTAGCCTGTGGAAATCGTTGTATCAAAGGTAGTTAATGAGGCCGCAGCCTGGCCCGCGGAGTTACCTGCGAACGACCTCAATTCGTCCTCTCGACGGCAACTAAATCGCGGGCAAAAAACAGACCGAGCTTTCGCCCGGCCCGCCTCTCATGCTGAAAGCTGATAGCTGACCGCTGAAAGCTGTCTCTTCAGTCGCTCTTTCCCGAATTCCCATCCGATCCGATGGGCAAATCGAGCGCAACCAGTGCGAACTTCGTCTCGCCGGGTGCAGAGCCCGAAAAACCAACGATGTGCTGGTGGCGTTTTGAGCCGGCCTTCAGCTCGAAGCCGGTGCCGTTGGAGTGGTATCCGTAGCTGTGGCCGTCGGTGCTCACATTCACATTACCGTGGACATCGTCGGAGCAGCCCAGTCCTTCAGTCGTCGTGATCGGAGTCCCAACCGGCTTTCCATCCTGGCAGGAAATCACGTCACCAAAGCGGCCCAGCGCCTTCTTATAAAACGCAACCACCTTGTCCTTGTCATCCGGCGAAGAGTAGTTCACCACCTTCACGCGCAGCTCCCACTCGCCAAAGCCCATGTGCACGTCTGCCGATTTGTCGTTGTCCTTCTTGACGACCTGCGCGCCCGGGTAGACCGGCAGGCCGAGATCGGCTGCTGTGGTCTGGTCGGTGTTCACATGGATCCCGCCGAATGGCGTGTCGACCTGGACGTTCTTCTCTTCGCCGTTGGCGTCCTTGTCAACGTGGATCCTGCAGCCGGCCAGTCCGGCCGCCAGCGCCAGGCAGCCAAGTACGAAAGCTGGATCCCGCATCGTGTTTCGCGTCATGGCAATCGCCCTCACGAACCCTTATACGCCGGCGGACCGGGAATGGTTCCAGGGAACTGCTTTGGGACCGGGATCAGTGGGTCTCGTGCCCGTTGTCTTCTTTGCTGCTGGTCGACCACAGAATCGACGCCACAAAGACAACAATGATGACGGGAACCACGAAAAACGGGGAATTGATGTGCATGATGTGCAGGGCTCCTTGCTGGATTCAGAGTACCAAACCGAACCGCCAGGCCTCAGCTTTCAGTTTTGCAAAGACCTGCGCGCAAGAACTGATGGCTGAGAGTTTCTTTCCGTCCCCTGCTCCCTATTGGGCCGGCCCTCTTAGGCTGGCTAAGCCCCTTCCTATTTGCTGCCTACTCCGTGCTTCCGGGTAATCGACACGAATGGTCAGGATCTCGTTGTGATGAATTGGCACCTTGACCACATCGTTCTCGACCTTGAGCCGTGGGGCCGCCGTGTCGGGCTCCTCCATCAAATTGGTAACGGCGGCTCCCGTCGCTCCCGGTGGCACATGGAACTCCGCGATCGCATCCTTCCCAGCCCACTCATACACACGGAAAATCAAACCATTCGCATCCTCCGCCTTCTTCACCGCGGTCAGCACCACATCGTCCGGAGTGACTGACGCGAACGAGTGCTCGGCAGGCAGCGCACCCGGGTGCGCGGTCGTCACTGCGGCAATCAATGGGTAGTCGTACTCCCATCCGTGCCGCACCGTCATTGCCTCTTTCCACGTGCCTGCGTGTGGATAGAGCGCGTAATCGAAATGGTGCTCGCCCTGGTCGGCCTCGGGATCGGGCCACGTGGGTCCGCGCAGCAACGACAATCTCAACACATTGCCCACCGCATCGTAGCCGTACTTGTCTCTGTTTAGCAGGCTCATGCCGTGCACTTTCCCGTCCGGCCCCGCGCCTGAAAGATCAGCCCAGCGCATCGCGGGAACTTCAAACTGCGCCTTCTCCCAGCTGTTGTTGCGCGTCGTCGGCCGCTCGATCTCGCCGTAAGGAATCTCATACGTCGCAAAGTCACTCTTCACAGCCAGCGGGAACGCAGCCTTCAAAAGAATGTGCCGCTCGTGCCAGTCGAAGTCGTTGTCGATATCCACCATGTCGGAGTCGTAGTTCGCCAGCCTGATCGTCTGCACGAACTTCGAACTCCCGTAGTGGCGCGTCACCCGAATCGCATTGTCGACCGTATTATCGCCAAACGTCGGCCCGTGCTCCTGCTCACCCGCAATCTCAACAGAATCCGCCTGGTCAACTGTGGCAGGCGCAACGTCCAGAGTTCCGGGATCGATGTTCCACGCATCGTATTGCTTTGGCGTGTCTTTGAAGAACTGCAGTTGATTGCCGCACGCACCGGCAGCAAGCGTTTCGAAGTTCTCCTTCTTGTCGAAGAGGCTGGTAATGCAGCCCGTCTTGCGATCAACCACAACGCGAAGCAAATTGTTCTCGATCCTCAGTGAGTCACTGCTCTGCATGTCTGCCGGGTTCGGCTTGAGCGGCTCGTTGAATTTCGCGTCCACCAGCCAAAGCACGCGATAGCCAAATGCAGGGACCGATACATCCGCGAGCCTGACGGTCAGGAATCCCGACGCCGCATCCTTCGCGACCACTTCCGCGATCTTCGACGACGAGCCGGGACCCTCATGCTGGCTGTATTCCCAGACGTACCCGTGAGAAGGCCCCGTCAATCCCGGCACCGTTACCGTCACCTCGCCTTTCCGTGTCCAACCCAGCGGATTGAAAACGACCACAGGAACTTTGTTGACCGCCGTCACATCGCCGTTGGTGTTGATCGTGCGGGCCAATTCAGCCATCGCTCCCGACGAAATCTCGTTCGTCGACCAGCGCACCACGTCGTAGTCCTTCTGCGCATCCTTGTAGATCACGCTGATGCCGGAGCCCGCCGCCAGGTCGTGGAACTGGTTGAAGAGCACCTTCTTCCAATCCTCGGTCAGTTCCGCACCCGGATAGCTCTTGCCATCGAGCCAAGCCAACGATGCCCACTTTTCCGCATTCAACACTTCCTCTTCCGCCGTCCGCATGTTGTGCTTGTGATTCGCCTGCGTCGTGAAGACGCCGCGATGGTATTCGAGATAAAGCTCGGTATCCCAGGAGGGAATCGAAATCTCGCCTGCAACCGGCGCCGGCGGCTCATAGCCTTTTGCGATGCTTTGGTAATCCCACGTTCGGCTCTCGGGAGCAACTTGCTTCTCAATTGCGGAGAAGTATGGCTGTGCCGTCCCGAACTGGTAATTTGGCGTCACGTGATCGTCGCCGGCCCAGTGGAAGCCTTGATCCAGCATTGCGCGCGTTGGCCCTCCGCCGTGATCGCCCACTCCATAAAGATCCATCATGTCGGTCATGCCCGGCGCCAGCTCTCGAGCAGTGACCAGATTATTGCCGAGCCGCACCGGGCTCAAATCCTGGCTTCCGTATCCGTGCGGAAAATACGTCAGCACCTTCGAGCCATCTGGTGATTCCCACCAGAACAGCTTGAACGGCAGTTGGTTGGTGTCATTCCAGCCCATCTTCTGGGTCACAAAGTAGTCAATGCCGCTCTTCTTGTAGATCTGCGGCAATTGCCACGTATACCCAAACGAATCGGGATTCCAGCCGATGCGCACATCCACGCCATACACCTGCTTGAACCACCGCTTGCCCACAAGAATCTGCCGCACCAGCGATTCGCCGTCGGGCATGTTCAGGTCCGGCTCAACCCACATGCCGCCCACGATTTCCCAGCGGCCCTCTTTGATGCGCTGCTTGATTTCGTCATTTAGTTCGGGATATTTCTCCGCCATCCACTCGTTGTAGGCTGCGGCCGACTGCGTATAGGTGTAGCCGGGGTACTCGTTCATCAACTGCAGCGCGGTGCCGAATGTGCGATGCACCACGTCAACGGTTTCCGTCCACGGCCAAAGCCACGCAGCATCAATATGCGAATTGCCGGTCAGGTGGAATGTCGCCTTGGCAAGCAGCGGCTTCAAACCCTCGAGCTTCGTGTGCGCCAGCTTCAGGCTCGCGTCAAAGGCATTCTGATCGTGCGCATCCAGCGCCTTCAGATCGACGGCTGCAATTGCCGCATTCAATGTGCCCAGGTTGCCGTCGTCGGTGTTCGGGTCAAGCGAGGGAATCAACTCCGCGGCCGTGAGGAACTCCTCCCGTAGATCTTCCGGGTTCGGCCGGCTCTCGGCAAAATCGATGCGAACGCTCGTGCCTCGAATTGTCTTTTCGTCGATCGTCTGCAGCAGCTTGATAGCCACTACCACCTTGTCGCCGGGATGCGCGCCGTCGATCAGCACGATCGGCTCCAGGTCTTCGCCCAATGCAACACGACGGCCGTTGAAATAGAGGATCTCCGGAACCGGTCCGTTGGCATTCGTCTGCAGCTGAAACCAGATCCTCGCGCCCGTCAGATCGTACCCATGCAGCGTATCGGGGATCTGAAAGGTCTGCCGCAGCCAGACCGCGTCCTTGGGCGCCTTGACGTTCGCTTCAGTCCCCAGGGCAGGCCATCCACTGTCGTCCAGGTCAACGCTTTCACCGTGAGGAATGTCGCCCACATGCATCTTCCAGGCCCCGGTTGGCAGCTGGCCCAACGTGGACAGCCGGTCAATCACGGCCCGCGATTCCGCCGGCAGATTCGAGCCAGGTTGAGAGATCGGTCCCCCACGTTGCCCCGCTGCATTCGAAATCAGCATCGAAGCTCCCGCGAAGAAGAACGCGAGCAGCAAAGTACGGCAATCCATTTTCACGCTTGCAATCATGGAAGATTCACCCTCCGCAGCATTGTAGGACATTGCCCCAGCAAAGCTCGAAGGCGAAAAAGATAATACCCGGATTCAAAGGTGCGCCACTTCCCTGAGTACATAAATTGGCGAAAGCGGGGTGAGCGTATTCTCACGGCCGCTCCGGCGTGCCGGAATCATCGCCAGCAGCGGAGATATACTCCCGCTGAGCGGCACTGCATCCAGACATCGGAGGCAAAATCATGCGTAACGAATTTCGGCCCCATGCGACTCTTCGCAACATCGCCGTTGCAGCTTGCGGAGCGATTACACTCTGCTTCTTCGTGCAACGGGACGCAGCCGCTGGGCATTCACGAGATTCCGCGCCGCTGATGAAACTCACGCCGCGTTTCACCGCTCCCGATGTTCCTGCAATGGGGCCGGGTGAAACCGAAGTTCCGCCGCTCAAGCCGGCCAAACTCACACCTCCCGGGTTGCCGGGCAACGGACTAGCGCAACATCCCATGCTCTACATCGGTGAAGGCTACAACAAAATCCTGCTCATCAACGACGGCAAGATCGCGTGGACCTATTCCACGGGCCCGGGTTGGGAGTACGACGACGTGTGGATGCTCTCCAACGGCAATGTTCTTTTTTCGCGGATGCAGTACGTCGCCGAGATCACGCCCGACAAACGCGTTGTGTGGCGCTACGACGCACCACCAGGAACGGAAATCCACACTTGCCAACCGATCGGCTTGAACAAGGTCTTGTTCATCCAGAACGGCCTGCCGCCCCGGCTGATGGTCGTAAACATCAAGACCAATGGCGTTGAAGTGAACCACGTGCTGCCCGCACCCAGCCTCACTGACCAGAAGACTATCCACGCGCAGTTTCGACGCGTGCGTTACACCGCGCAAGGCACCTATCTTGTTCCCTTTCTCGAAATGGGCAAGGTAGTTGAGTACGACAGGAAGTTCCACGAAATTTGGAGCTACGACGTGCGCAGCCCATGGGCTGCCATTCGGCTCCGCAACGGCAACACGCTAATCACCGACGAGCACGACGTGACCACGATGGAAGTGACGCCAGACAAAAAGATCGTCTGGCAGGTGACGCCTGCTGACTTGCCCGAGCAGTACCGCTACGAAAACTCCCAGTCGGCTACGCGCCTCGCGAATGGCAATACGATCCTTTGTTCCCGCGGAGGACATGATCAGGGCCCGCAGCTCGTCGAGATCACTCCTGACAAGAAGGTCGTCTGGGTGCTGCAGGATTGGATCGATCTCGGCCCCGCAACAGCCGTGCAGGTTCTCGATGATCCCGGTTTTCCAGAGCGGCCCGGCGACTCACAACACTGAATCTGTTGAGCGCGTTGAACCGGTGGAAGCGGTAGTTCGCCGCAAGTGAATCTGCGTCTCACTATATGGGAGTTTTGAGAGCCTCAATGCAGCCCGTTCACTTGCCAGTGTGCTCCGTCACATCACCTCGAAACCCCGTGCGCTCAACATGAACGCATGGACGCCCCGACCCAAATATCAACCCTTGTTTTGATGGCTCCATGCTCGCTTTTGCTGGGCGCAGTCTTGCAGATTCTGGTGGCGCGCCTTTGCTCGGCCCGGGCAAAAGGAATCCTCGCTTTTCTCACTTGCATCCCGGCATTTGCCGGTGTCGCCGCCATTGCGCCGCTCGTCCACTCCGGACAGTCCGTTGACCTGCGACCGCTGCCGTGGGATGGCCCGCTCGCGCTCGTCCTGCATGTCGACGCACTTAGCGTGCTCTTTGCCTTCATGGGCGCTGGTATCGGTGGACTCGTGCTGCTCTACTCCATCGGCTACATGGCGCACGACAGGGCCGCAACGCGCTTCTACGCCACAATGCTCGTCTTCATCGGCGGCTTCATTGGACTTGTCTACAGCGCGAATCTCTTCATCTTCTATCTCTGCTGGGAAGTTGTGGGCTTGTGCTCGTTCTCGCTGGTCGGTTTCTGGTACACCAATCGTGAAGCCGTCATCGGTGCGCGCAAAGTGCTGCTGATGACGCACATTGCCGGCTACGGTCTGCTGGCCGGCATTTTGATTCTTTATCACCGCGCTGGCACTGCTCTCTGGACCGATCCCGCAGTATCCCGCAGCTTTACCGGCGGCATCTTCGCATTGATGCTTGTCGCGCTGGTTGCCAAGAGCGTCCAGGTTCCGCTGCATACGTGGATTCCCGAGGCCATGGCTGCACCCACTCCGGTCAGCGCGCTGTTGCACGCCGCCTGCTACGTCAAGGCCGGCGTCTATCTGGCCGCGCGCATGCACAGCTTTGGTGTTTGGCCGCAGGCATGGGGCGAGAGCCTGATGTGGGTTGGCACCGTCACCATGGCCGTCGGCGTCATGTACGCCATGGTGCAGACCGACCTGAAGCGCATGCTGGCATTCTCAACCGTCAGCCAGATCGGCTACATGATGATGGGCATCGGCATCGGCACACCGCTCGCCATCACGGCTGGCCTGCTGCACTGCCTGAATCACGGCTTCTTCAAAGGTGGGCTCTTTCTGACTGCAGGCTCGGTGCAGCACGCTGCCGGAACGCGCGATATGAACCAGCTTGGCGGCCTGGCCGCAAGGATGCCGCGCACCACATTGTCATGGCTCATCGGCGTGGGCAGCATGATGGGCATTCCTCTGATGAGCGGGTTCGCCAGCAAGTGGATGCTCTACGCCGCGGCGCTGCAGGCCGGCTGGGCCGTGCCTGCGATGATCGCCTGGGCTGCGAGCCTTGGCACAGTTTTTCTTGGCGTGAAAGCGACGAGCGCCGTCTTCCTCGGCCCGACTACGGAGGCCACAGCCGATGCGCACGAAGCGCCGCCCACCATGGTTTGGGGCATGGGATTGCTTGCAGCAGGCAGTATCGTTCTCGGCGTGGCGCCACAACTCGCGGTCAACTATCTCCTCAACCCGATCCTGGCTGCGCTCGGCATCGGGGCGGGCGTTCACGTGACATGGTTGGGCCTATCGGCCGATGCCGGTAGCTTCTCCACAACAGGCGGCTTGGTGCTCGCGTTGGTTTCTGTGGTTCTTGGTGGCGCGATTTATCTCGTGGCCTACGCGTTCAGGCCAGCAACGGCTCCGTCGGGCGTCGCGATGGCAGGCGCGGGGGGCGGCGTCTTCACCGGTGGCGAGCCGCTTTCCGATCAGGGCCGCCTTACTGCAGGCGACTTCTCTGACATCTTTCAGGCACACTGGCAGACATTCTTCCGCTGGTCGAATGTCGATCGTGCTTACCTGGCTGCCTGGTCGGGTTTGCAGGCTGTCTCGCGAGCGCTGGGCGTCGCCGTCGCATGGATGGAACGCCGCGCAACGGTCCTGCTTGTCGTGTTGTCGGCAGCGATCTTCGTACTGGTGCGTTGGATCGTGCCCGGAGCCCCGGCGCCGATTCGCGAATTGCCTTCCGCCTCCGTGGCGCAAGCTCCTCCGCTGTTGGTCGCTGCCATCGCAGCAGCCGCGGCGGCGCTTTTCTTCGCGGCGCTGATTAAAGCGCCCGCGCGGGGGCCGGCGCTGTGGCCCTGCATGCTGATTGTTGGCGGCCTTTCCGCTGCCGGACTCGCGATCACTCATCCGTGGCTGCGGCTTGGCCTCCTCGAGCTTGCCGTCGCATTCACAGTTCTCCGGGTGTGGCTCACGGCCCGTTCACGCGCAGCGAAAATCACCTATCTGGCAGTTGTGCTTATCTCGGCCGGTTCCACAATCGCCGGCGAATTCATGGCCGATCACGGAAGTCCCGAATGGGCGCGCGCGCTGCTGCTCACCGGCATCGCTGTCAAACTGGCCGCGGTGCCGATGTTCTTCTGGCTGCTCTCTCTTGCCGATGAACTGCCCGCTCTCGTTCTCGGTTTGATCGTCGCCATCGTCGACATGGCGGCCTTCGGCGAGTTCCTCGTTGCCACGCAGGCCATGCCGAGCCTGCTCACGCCGCAGCCGCTGCTGATGTTCGCCGCAACCTTCACTTCGCTCCTCGCCGCGCTGCTCATGCTCACCCAGCGCAGCCTCAAACGCCTGCTCGTTCTCTCTACAGTCGAGGATGTGGGCTTTCTGCTGCTCGGCGTTGCCTCGCTCGACGTTATCGGCACAAAGGGCGCGATCGTCGCCGCTTCCACCCATGCGTTGGCCAAGGCTCTTCTCTTCATCTCCCTCGCCGCGCCTGAAGCCGACGGCGCCCTCGACGGCGAAGTCACGGCGCTTGCCTCCCGCTACCCCGTCAGCGCTTTCGGATTCCTCTTCGGCATGCTGGCCATGCTCGGTGTTCCGCCGTTGATGGGCTTCATCGGCCGTTGGCGTCTCTATTCCACCGCTCTTAACGTCGGCCTCTGCCCGCTCACCATCTTCATCCTCTCGTCGATCTTCGCGCTCATCGCATACGTACTGGCGCTAACGCGCATCTGGTGGGGACCCCCTGGAGAAAATGCTCCGCCCGGCTCCAAAGAGCCGTTCCTTCTGAAGGCCGTGATCGTTGCGCTCGTTGTCCTGCTGCTCGCCGCTGGAATCTGGCCCAACGCGTGGCCAATGCTCATGGGGGTGCGGCTATGAAGCTATGGAAGCGATTGATGTGCACTGCTCGCCGCCGCAGTCCATGGCTTTTCCACATGAACTCCGGTAGCTGCAACGGCTGCGACATTGAAATCGTCGCCGCTCTCTCGCCGCGCTACGATGCCGAGCAGTTGGGTGTGCGGCTCGAAGGCAGCCCCCGCCATGCCGACATTCTCTGCGTCACTGGTCCAGTGACACGAACGGCCGCTGGCGCCGTCAAAACCGTCTACGACCAGGTTTGCGGGCCGAAGGCCGTCATCGCCATCGGTTCCTGCCCGGCCACAACCAACGTCTTCATCGACAGCCGAACACTCGTAGGCCCACTCGACAAGCACATTCCTGTCGACGTCTTCGTCCCCGGCTGCCCGCCACGGCCTGACGCGATCATTGCCGGCGTCGCCAAAGCCGCTGGAATTCTCGCCGAGCGCGGCAACAATTCCCCGCTCACTGAAATTGAAATCGCGGTGGACAAACCCGCGGAGCCTAAGGAGGCGCAGCCATGAATTTGCTCACTGCCCTCGCTCGACTGCTCATCTTTCCCGGCTTGCTTTTCGCAGTGCCCGCCGCCTGGTTCTTCCTTTGGGTCGAGCGCAAAGCCGTCGCCCTTATGCAGCAGCGCGTCGGCCCGCCTTTCATGCAGCCGTTCTTTGACTTCGTCAAGCTGCTCGGCAAAACTACGCCGCCGCGTCCGGGCATTGCCGGTGCCCTGATGCGCGCCTGGCCACTGCTGGCTGTCTCCTCTGCGGCAGGAGCGGTGGGGTTATTGCCCGTTCTGCCCTCCTCCGGCGGTTTTGAAGGCGACCTGATTCTTCTGCTCGCTTTGCTCGAACTGCCGTCAATCTGCATCATCGCCGCGGGCTTCTCGTCGCGATCCCTCTTCGGCGAAATCGGCTCAGCGCGCGAGGCCGCGCTCAGCGTCTCTTACAACATCGTCTTCCTGCTGGCCATCGTCTCCATCGCGGCATCGCAACACACCTTCCGGCTGGAAGCGCTCGCCTCGATGCACCTATCGTTCCTCACCGTCTTGGGCATTATCGCCATCATTGTCTGCTTGCCCGCCAAGCTGCACATCAATCCGTTTTCGCTGCCCAACGCGGAGCAGGAGATCTACGCGGGCCCGATGACCGAATACGCCGGTGCCGAATTGGCCATGTGGGAGCTGGCACACGGCCTCGAGTGGGTAGCTGGAACCGGCCTCGTCGCCACGCTCATCGCGCCCCACGTGACCATCGCCTGGCTCGCCGGCTGCATCTTCGTCGCTCTTGCCTTCGCCACCGTGCTGCTGCTTTCGGTCCTCGCCGCCGCCACAGCGCGGCTCGCCATTGACTCCACCGTGCGCTTCTACTGGCAGGCCACGCTTATCTTCGCAATTCTCGCCATTTCATCGGCGATCCTCGTGAGGTTGCGATCATGAACATTCTCACCATGATGGTTCAGAACCTGCGGCGCGGCTACCAGACGCTGCTCTTCCCGGCGCGGCCAAAAATCACGCCGCGATTTCGCGGCCTCGTTCAATTCGAGCCCACACTCTGCACCGGCTGCGCAGTCTGCCGCTTCCGCTGCACCTCGCGAGCCATCGAGTTCAAAGCCGGCAAGGGCGAGTTCACCTGGAGCTACAACCCCGGCCAATGCACCTTCTGCGGCCGCTGCGTCGAAGGCTGCACCGAGCACGCTTTGAAGGACGGCCATACCGAACACGCGCTCAGCCAGGAGCAGGACACCCCACCCGTCTATCTCCAGCAGGGTGAGCTGAAGAAGTCCTACACCGTGGCGCGGCGTCCACCTGCGGCAAAGCCGCCCGCTTCCAAACCGGCAGTCGCGCCCACTGAAGCGACAGGGCCAGCTGCAACGCCTATTCCCAATCCTGCGACCGGAGGCGCGCAATGACTTCCCTCGAAAACATTGGCGAAAAGCTCGGCATCACTGAATCCTGGCTCGAAAGCCGTGGCACACACTGGCTCAACCCCGGCACGCTGAGCGTCCGCCAGATCGCCGCAACGATGAACGAGCTGCACGCACGTTTCATCACCATCACGGCTTATCAACTGCCGGGCGCAGAGGGTTTTCGTCTCGAGTACCACTGGGATCTGGAAGGACGCTTGCTCGGATTTCCCTTCACTGTCGCCGGCAACGCCTCCGAAAGCGCCAAAATCGAGAGCATCTTCGACCTCTGCGAAGCCGTCGACTGGATCGAGCGCGAAGTGCACGAGGGTTTTGCCATCGACTTTACGGGGCGCGAGTACGAACCGCTGTTGCTTCGCTCGGGCGACAAGCCCGGCGTAAATCTTCGCGAGGAGGTCGCAAAATGAGCTACAAGATCCCCATGGGGCCCTACCACCCCGGTCTCGAAGAGCCCTACAAGCTCGACATGATCTGCGAAGGCGAAACGGTACGCGACGCAGAGTTGCACATCGGCTTCAACTTCCGCGGCATCGAGCATCTGGCCGAGACGCGCAATTACTTTCAGGTGATCGCACTCATGGAACGCGTCTGCGGCATCTGCTCGAACATTCACACGCTGACGCTTTGCCAGGCCATGGAGCAGCTCACCGGCCTTGAACCGCCACCGCGCGCCAAGTACATCCGGGTCATCATGGCGGAGCTGGAGCGGCTGCACTCCCACGTGCTATGGGCAGGCATCGCCGCCAAGCTCATGGGCTTCAAAACCATGTTCATGACCTGCTTCGCCCTGCGCGAAAAAGTGATGGACATTTTGCAGGAGATCTCCGGCAATCGCGTCAACTATGCAATGAACCGCATTGGAGGCGTCAATCGCGACATCGTCGATCCGCTCGCCCTCGTGCCGGCGATGGATGAACTCGAGCGCGAGATGACACGCACGATCATTCCCATTTTCACCACCAGTTCGACGGCTCGCTCTCGCTGCGCCGGCATCGGCGTGCTCACGCATGAGAAGGCTATCTCCTGCGCCGTCGTTGGGCCCACCGCCCGCGCTTCCGGTCTTGGGCAGGACTTGCGTCGCGATGCCCCCTACGCCGCCTATGGTGAGCTCAAGTTTGAGGTTCCAGTCGAGCAAGCCGGCGATGTCCGCGCGCGTCTTCTGGTCCGGGACCTCGAAATTCTCGAGAGCTGCAATATCATCCGCCAGGCGCTCAACAAAATGCCTCCCGGCGAAATTGCTGTTGGTGGCGACAAGTTCACCTTCGTCACCGGCACAGCCACCAGCCGCGTCGAAGCGCCCCGCGGCGAAGTGATGTACAGCGTCAGTTGGAAAGAAGGCTCTCGCAATCCAGCTCGGGTTCACGTGCGCACGCCCACCTTCGCGAACATGCCGGCCGTGCGCTGGATGGTGCGCGGCGCGCGACTCGCCGACACGCCGCTTATCCAGGCATCTATCGATCCCTGCTACTCCTGCACGGATCGCTGATCGATCGCCGTTCGAAATTACTGTGGCCCACCCTACGCGACGCCGCGAAAGGGTGGGACTCACAGTTGAGCGGGCGGATCCTTGGCTCCGCTCACTCCGCGGGTGCCCTAAGGTTCTTCCGCCAAGGCGGAGTCGAACCTGACAATGCACTCGCGGGCCCACCTGGACACTCGCTACTTGCCGCTTTCCTCAGTCACGTTGTGCGCCTGCGCGATCTTTTGCAGAATCTGCAAGTGCTGGTTAAGCACCGGCATGTCCATCTTTGCCAATTGCTGAACGTTCGGATCCTGTGCTGCGCTTGCCTCGTTCTGGAATCCCTTTAGGTCGTCCTGTTGATCCTTCAGCATCGCCTTGATGAACGCCGCATCGAAATCCGGGCCCGAAAGCGACTGCATCTTCTCAATCTGCTGGCGGTCCTTCTTTGACGGCTGTTTCGGCTGATCCACGCCCAGTTTCTTGGCCACTGGCGTCAACTGGTTGGTCAGTTGCTCGTGAATCTGG
The DNA here is from genome assembly GCA_963834565.1 of uncultured Acidobacteriaceae bacterium. Lineage (GTDB taxonomy): Bacteria > Acidobacteriota > Terriglobia > Terriglobales > Acidobacteriaceae > Telmatobacter. Next base: position 126,974 of record CAWICF010000006.1, read on the forward strand.
GCCATCTTCTCGCCAAACTGCTTCACATCGTCGCTCTGCGACTTCTGTGCCGCCAGTTGCCCCATCCGTTCCTGGGCCATATCGTCTTCCATGGTTTTGCGGATGAATGCTTGATCTGCGAAGGATTGCGTACTATTGTCCTGCACACCCGGGTGATTGGCCGCCGAGTTGTTTGGCATCGTTTGGCTTGGCGAGGGCGGCTGGCCCGAAGGATTTTGCCCACCACCGCCCGGCTGTTGCGCAATTGCGACAACGCCGGCCAACAGTACAGCCGCGATCAGGAAAAAATCACTGCTTGACCGCAAGGTCTTCATTCAACTCTCCCCTCTCCTGTGGCAATTTGCTTTCGCATTCGGGCACGCATGCGGTACTCAGTCCCATGCTTCCCTCTTTAGCGTGGTTTCGATGCACGCTGCCGTTCTCGAAGTTGCCCTTTTTCACCGAGCGCCTTCATCCCATCAAAATTCCCGCCATCAGTGCTTTTTGCAATGCCCTCGATGTTGATTTTGCAAACACTTATCGCCGAAAGCCGCTCAAATGCTCTACTCTGGCGAAGGACGTGCATGACGCAGCATTTTTCCAGGTTCAGGGAAGCGATCCTGCAGGCTTTTGCTCACGACATCGTGAACACAGCAAAGGCCGCGGCGTATTCCGGCGTGCTCATGTTTTTCCCCACTCTGCTGGTCATCACCACACTGGTATCGCAGGTGGAAGCGGGACCGACGCTCGTCGGCGAAACGCGCGCCGTCCTCGAGCAATTCTTGCCGCCCGACACTCTTGACCTGGTGCAAAGTTCCATCCTCACACACCACCTGCGATCCATCCCGCTGATTCTCTCCGCCTCCGGTCTCAGCCTCTTTGCAGGACTGGGCGTCATGTTGTCGCTCATGGAGGGGTTCCGCCGCGCCTATCAACTGCCTCCTGAAGACTGGACTTTTTGGAGCCGTCGCGCACGTGCCTTGATGCTCGTGCCCATCGCACTGCTTCCGCTGGGCCTGGCCTCGCTCATCATCGTCTTCGGCCACCAGATTGAACTTTGGATTATTGAGAATGCGGGGCACGATTTACGGTACGTCGTGGTCGTTTTCTGGCGCGGCGTTCGCTGGGTGGTCTCCATCCTGACCATTCTCACTGTACTCACCGCGCTTTATCACTTCGGCACCCGCCGCAGAGAACATTGGCTTTGGGTCCTTCCCGGCGCCTTTGCGGGCACGCTCATTTGGTTTCCCGCCACACTCGCCTACGGCTTCTATGTCACCCGAGTCGCCGACTACAGCCGCATTTACGGCTCCTTCGCCGCCGGCATCGCCACCCTGGTCTGGCTTTACCTCAGTGCATTCAGCGTGCTTCTTGGCGCAGAGCTCAATGGTGTCCTCTACTGGGAGCGAATGAGCCAACTCTCTGCGCCGGCGCACACTCCGGAGCACGCTCCGCTTTCTCGCTAACGCTCTGGTTTTTCCTCTCTTACCGCTCACTTTCCCGGGCACATTCGCGTTGCAGACAGCCATTTCTGCCGAACAAACTTTTCGGCCTCCCGGGTGCGGTTACAATGGATACAGAAGCGCCCCCTTGCCGACTTCCATCCTCTCTTAAATCTCTTTGGCAGCAATTGAACCGAACGGGAGCAGTCTTTCATGGCCTTTGCCAATCTGAATCTTTCGGAAGCCGCTGCGCAGCGCCGCGCTAAAATTGTCGCCACGTTGGGACCAGCCTCCAACACCGAACAAGTGATTCGCGAGATGATTCGCGCCGGTGTCGATGTGGTTCGCCTCAATTTTTCCCACAGCACGCATGAGCGAAAAGTTGCTGTCATCCAGAAGATTCGAAAGATCAGCAAAGAAGAAGGCAAGCCGCTCTGCATCCTTGGCGACCTGCAGGGGCCAAAGATCCGCACGGGCCTGCTCAAAGATCATCAGCCCGTTTTGCTCAAGGCCGGCCACAAGCTCACCATCACGTCCCGTGAGGTCGCCGGCAACGCCGCGATCGTGGGCACAACTTTTAAGACGCTGGCCGAAAACGTCGAGCAAGGCTCGCGGATTCTGCTTTCCGACGGTCTCATCGAACTTCGCGTGCACGAGATCAGCGGAGAAGAAGTGGTATGCGACATCGTCAATGGAGGCATGCTCGGGGAAAGCAAGGGAATCAATCTTCCCGGCGTGCTGGTGCGCACTCCCTCGCTCACTGAAAAAGACTCCCTCGATCTCGAGTTCGCGCTGAATCACGGCGTCGATGCCATCGCCGTGTCCTTTGTCCGCACCGCCGAGGATGTCAGCCTGGTTCGCAATCGCGTAACGGCTCACGGCGCCGACACCTGGATCATTGCCAAGCTCGAAAAGCCTCAAGCCGTCGAGCATCTCGAGAGCATTCTGCAGGTAGCGGACGGCATCATGGTGGCGCGAGGCGATCTGGGTGTCGAAGTTCCGCCCGAGCAGGTGCCCGCGATTCAAAAACACATCATCCGCCGCGCAGCCGAATATTCCAAGCCGGTCATCACTGCTACGCAGATGCTGGAATCGATGATCGAGAATCCGCGGCCTACGCGTGCCGAGGTTTCCGACGTCGCCAATGCGATCTATGACGGCACCGACGCCGTAATGCTCTCAGGCGAATCGGCCATCGGCAAATACCCAGTACAGGCAGTGGCCATGATGTCGCGCATTGTCGTCGAGACCGAGCGCCATATCAAGGAAGCCGGCGACACAGAACTGCGTGAGCGCCGCAGCCATCTCTCCATCGCCGAAACCATTTGCGAAGCGACCGCGCATGCAGCCGACGATCTCGACCTGCGCGGCGTTGCGCTCTTCACCGAGTCCGGAACCACCGCGCGTCAGCTTTCCAAATACCACCCCGCGGCGCCCATCTTCGCCCTTAGTCCTGTCGACGTGACCGTCAATCGCCTGAATCTGCTTTGGGGCACTACACCCATTCGCTGCCCCAAGGCAAATACCATTGAGGCGATGGTTGACTGCGCAGAAAAATTGTTGGGGAAGAAAGGCTACGTCCGGCCGAAAGAAGTCATCGCCATCGTCGCGGGGACACGGACGAAATCGGGCTCAACTAACTTCCTGCGTTTGCATTCCATGGGCGAGAATAGCGACGAACCTGCAGCGACCCCTGCAAAACGCGCGGCCAACGGCGCAGCAAGAAAGCGCCGCTAGGCGCATTCCGAATCGTTTCGAGATCCCCATTGGCGTTCGTGCCGCCGCAAGGTCAGCTTTTCGCACGGATTCTGAAATCGTGCTACCATCCGAGTAGTAAGCCACTGACAAAGCTTCCGCGCTGCCACTGCAACGGCCTTGCCGCCTCTGGAGGTGTGGGGATCGCGATTCGCGCCCTGGAGGAGATCCGGTCTTTGCAGAATCTGGAGAATCGATCGAAAACGGACCTGGTAGAAGGCACTCCGTCCCTTCTGCGTCTACGTCACCTCTTTGATGATGCGCCGCACGCTGTCCGCGCCAAGGTCTTCGGCATTTACTCGATCCTGTTCCTGTTCAACGCCGGCGCTTGGCTCTGGGCGATATTGGCCTTCCGGCATTTTCCTCTTTTACTTGGGACCGCGCTGCTGGCTTACAGCTTTGGCCTCCGCCACGCGGTAGACGCCGATCACATCGCGGCAATCGACAACGTCACGCGCAAGCTGATGCAGGAGGGCAAGCGCCCGGTCGCAGTCGGCTTCATGTTCTCGCTCGGCCACTCGACCATTGTTGTGCTCGGCTCTGCCGCTATTGCCGCAACAGCCCTGGCGCTGCAGCACCGCATGGACGCAGCCCGCGAGATCGGAGGCGTCATTGGAACCCTGGTCTCTAGCCTTTTTCTCTTCGGCATCGCCATCGTCAACATCATCGTTCTCGTTTCCATCTATCGCTCTTTCGTCCGGGTTCGCAACGGAGCACCCTACATCGAAGAGGACTTCGATTTACTGCTGGCGAGCCGGGGATTTCTGTCCAGGCTCTTCCGGCCTATGTTCGCTATCATTCGTCGCAGTTGGCACATGTATCCTCTCGGCGTTCTCTTCGGGCTCGGCTTCGATACTGCCACTGAAATCGGGCTACTTGGCATCTCGGCCGCTGAAGCCTCCAAGGGGCTCCCCATCTGGTCGATTCTCGCGTTTCCTGTTCTCTTTGCCGCCGGCATGTCGCTCGTCGACACTACCGACAATATCCTGATGCTGGGAGCGTATGGCTGGGCCTTCATCAAGCCCGTCCGCAAGCTTTACTACAACATGACCATCACCTTCGTTTCGGTCATTGTTGCGCTCGTCGTCGGAGGCATCGAAGCTTTGGGGCTGGTCGCCGGCCATTTCCAATGGAACGGGGTTTTCTGGAATCTGATCCTGAGGCTCAATGGCAACTTTGGAATACTGGGTTATTTCATCATCGGGATCTTTGCGCTCAGTTGGGTGGCTTCCATCGCGATCTACAAGTGGCGCCGCTTTGACGAACTGGAGTTTCGAACTGAGCCTCAACTTGGCGGAGAATCCACGCTGACCAGCGAATGACGGTACGCCGCTCATGACTGGGCGCGGCAATTCGTCATCGTGGCCTGGTGCGCCGGGCAGCCGTCTATTCCAACACTAACTTAAACGCTACGCGTCAATCCGCATGGTGCGGCATCGTTTTGAAACTCTGCACGAATCTTCCAATCATCCCGCTGGTCATACCGTTTGTCGGAGCATACAGCTCAAGGACATGATGTCTGAGCTTGTGCTGGTCCTCTTCCAGAACAAATTTGAAACCAACCCCATCGCCTCCGAATCGCACCACTTTCGCAAAGACCGTGATCGAACGCTCGATCGTGGATTGCACCCGGTCTGTCAGCGTCAATTGAACGGCAGTTCCCTTGTACCAGCGTTCGGCTGTAACGAGATATAAACCGGACGTGCTGATATTGCGAACTTCCTGCGGCTTGGGCAGGCCGCCCGTGAAGTAGTAGGCCACCATTCCCGCTAAAGATTCGCGCGGAGAACTTCTCGGGTCCCGAAGTTCGGGATATAGCCATCGCTCGAGCCAGTTTCGTGGAACGAGATCCTTCGTCCAAAGTAGACGCTGGCTGTTCGTCGCAACTGCCGGGACCCTCCAGTCAGGAGCCTCGGCGGGACTTGCTGCGGGAATCGTGGCAGGAGTCTGCGCAGGCGCGGCTCCGTTGCGAGAGATTGGCACAACCGAGGGCTGTCTTTTCTCCGGCGGCTCTGCCGCTGGTGGCGCAGGCTCCGAGCCCTCGCTTTGTTTCTTTTGTGCGGCCGGCTCTATCCTGGTTGACTTTTCCGGAACGGTATCGGGCTCGACCACGACAGTGCCATCACTCGTCACCGCAGCCGGCTCTTTCTCTTCCGGTGTCACTGCCGGAATTGGCTCCGGAGCAGTCAGATTGCGGGTGATCGACACGACAACTGCGTGGCGCTTCTCAGGCAACGCGTTGGCAACCTGATGCGATTCCGATTCTTCGTTCTCGCTCGTCTCGTTAACCGGCTCCTCCGCAAGAGGCAGAGCTGCGGCGATCTCCTGCCGTCTGGTCTTCTTCCCATCTCTCTCTTTCCCAGTCGTCTTTTTCCTCGCCGGCAGCTCAGCCGGATTCGGCGCGGTTGCAGTTCCATTCCGAGCCATCGACACGACGACCGGCTCTTCCTTCGCCGGCAGTTTCCGGGCCTTCTCTCTCGATGCCACTTCGACGGGCTCGCAGGGCGCCGGCTCTTCCTTGCCGGTAACATGTGCAGCCGTCAGCTGGTGCTCTCTTCGGCCCCCATCGAATGCCGTTGCATCAACGGCCCTGAAAGGCGACTCATGTTGAGCTCCGTTAGCTTGATATTCCGCGAGCGCTCCGTCGTTTTGCTGAAGAACTGCGGCAGCCGATTCGGTCTCTTGAGCTTCGCCGTCTTCGGAACTCTGCTCAAGAGGCGCTGCCTCTTCGATCTTAGAGAGAGCCAGCTGATCGCCGACCCGGACTCCTGTCTTTGCCAGACGATCAGCGGCGAGAACAAGCACGCTGTCAGCACGCACGATTGCCGCACCACCCTGGTTCATGGGAAAGAATTCAACCGTCTCGAGAACGACAAAATGCTCGTCGAGATAAACCAGATCCAAAGGAAATCGCGCACTCGAAGGCGAAATCTGCCGGTATGGCGATATCCAAAGTGCCGCGTCGCCTCCGGGCTCCATTTCAAGTAGCCGCGCGTCCGCACCTCCGCTCGAACCGTCTGCTGCCTCCACGTCGGAGGCTACAAACCGTTGACGGGTCTCGTTATAGGCGCAATAACGATCTGCACTCATGGCAAGAGACACCAAATGCGTATGTGGGGGGGGAACCCTATTTTACCTGAGTTTTCATACTTCCAACATCGACGTTGCCGCCAATGCACGACGAACTTTCTTACCCTTTGCCCCATGGCACTTAAACTCTTTATTTGCAATACATTTGCGTATCTCGAGTCTAGGGCGACACCCCCAATGCAAACGCGATGCCCATGGTTGGCGACATCCACGCATGATCATCGGCCGCAGCCTGGACCATTAGATGACTTGCCAATCCAATGCACGTCCTGAGACTAAACGCTTCTGAGATTTCTAAGGAAATCCTCAACCTGGGCGATGTCCACACCGTTCGTCTGGCCTGCCACCTCTGGCATTCCGCTCGAGCCTTGCCCATCCTCAAGAACATACTCAAAGCCAACTCCGTCACTTCCAAACCGAACTGCCCGTGCGTTCACCGTAATCGACCGCTCAGTTGTCGGCTTATGCCGGTCAGTCAACGTCAGCCTGACGACCGTACCCTTGTACCAGCGCTCCTTCGTGAGAATGTAGACTCCCGACGCACTAATGTCCCGGACGGAATGCGGTACAGGAGTCCCGCCCGTGAAGTAATAGGCCACCAGGCCCGGAACCGACTCACGTTTGGCTCTTCGCGGGTCAGGCGTGTCCCCAAGCACCAAGCGCTTGAACCAACCTCTCTTAGCTCCCTTCTTCTCCCATGGTTTCTCTGATTCACATGGCGAACTCTCATCTTTCGCCAGCGGCTCAGCTCGATGCTCTTCCGGCTTAACTTCGCTATAGCCGCTTTCGCCGGAATTCGTCGCCCCTGCCCGTGAAATGTCTTGAGCAACTCTGGCCTCCGCTTCGCTCAGTGAAGTTTCTTCCTGCTGCGAAGCAGGCTGCGCGGCTTGCTGAGTGTTCGCCGATCCTTCCTGTAATCGCTGCAAGCGCTGCTTCATTTCCTCAGGGGAGCAAATGATCAATCGGTCGCCGGGCAGGATCGCGTCCCGCTCCAGCGCATCCGCGGGCACCGCCAAGGCGCTCCATGCGTTGGCGCTTGAAGTTCCGATACGCGACATGGGAAAAGACGAAACAGTGCTCAAAACGACGCAGTTCTTAGTGAGGAAGATCAGATCCAGTGGAAAACGGACGCTCCCCGGCGAGATGTTCGCGAACGGGACGATCCACCGTGCTGAACCGTCCTTTGGATTCAGCGTCCGAAACGCCGCATCCAGGTCGCCGCACTCACCGTCTACGGCCTCGACATCGACCGCAACAAACCGTTCGCGCGTCTGGCTGTAAACACAATAGCGATCACTGTTTTGGGTAGACTGCTCCGGTGGCGCGTCCCCGCGCTCTGTTCCTTCGCGGACCGCCTTGGCCGCTGATCCTGAAAATGAATACAGCTCCCCCATGACAAGCTCGCCACATTAATGAATCGGCAGTCGGGGAAAATACGTGCAATCTTTACTTCCGTAAGTCTCTTCCCTACCTCAACTTCGCATCCCTGGGGGTTGCCATAAACTATCTGCTTTCTATTCTCTAATCATCATCCGGCGGCCCGCTGTCTTTCTCTCGTACGAGATGCTCTACCGTCACTTTAGTCGAAATTGGAGTCAATGGCTGCGGATTCTGCGTGTAATCGAAGCAATCCAGTAACGCGTCGGTACCTGCGTCGCGCGCGCCCAGAGTGCCCAGATCGAAGTTATGTTCAATGAATGCAATAAACCCACTGGCCTCGTGGAAATGGTGTGTGACATAACCATGCTTCGCGTACGGTGAAACGATCAGCAGCGGAACACGGAAGCCCGGCCCCATGGCGTCCACCTTCGGCGGGTCGACGTGGTCGTACCAACCGCCCCAATCGTCCCAGGCGATGAAGACTGCGGTGGAATCCCAGTACTGGCTTTTGCCGATCGCATTCACAATCGACGCTACCCAGTCAGGGCCTTCGTTTCCTGAGCCGGGATGGTCAGAATGCGCCCAGTCAGGCACGATCCACGTCACCTGCGCCAGTTCGCCGTGCTGAATGTCGGTGAGCACGCGATTTTGCGGTGAGATCACGTTATCGTTCCAGTCGTTGCCGTAGCGGATGTGACGAATTGCCTGATAGGCGGAGAGAATGAAAAAGCTGTCGCCGCTTGCTGGTGCGTAGTAGCGCCAGGTTACGCCCTTCTCGTCGAGAAGATCGGCCACGGTCTGGTAGTCGAAACAGGGAAACACACCAGGCAGTTCAGTGCCGTTCGGCCCGATCAGCGCCGCGGTCGAGCCTGGGTCCGCATCGCATCCCCACACCGATCCTGTCGGATCTTCAGCAACGCTTCCTGACTGGCCGGCAATCATGTACTGGTGCGCAACAAAACTTGGACCTGTATTGGACTGGAACATGCGGTCGCCGATTACGTAGTTTTTGGCCATCGTCCAATACGGCTCGACGTCCCGCTCGGGAACGTACGAATACGGCAGCATGGATCCGCTCTGCGCAAACCCATCCATGTTGCCATTGTTCCAATCCTTCCACCACTCCTTGTGCGAGTGGGAAAGATCGCGTGAATCGCCAAGCGAGACCGGCCTCAGTGGAACCTCAACGCCGTTGCTCAGCCCGCTTTCTACTGTGTCGGCGCCGGGAAATCCGTTAAAGAGGTTATCGAAGCTACGATTCTCCTGCATGATGACAACGATGTGCTGGATTGGAGAACCCGGAATAGGAGAAACCGTGCTCTGCGAAACCGGCGGAGAAGGAATGAGCGCGATCGATGCGCCGCAGCCGGAGAGAGACGCAATGCCGGACGAGCAGGCTAACAGCGCCGCTATGGCGACAGCGCAGATTGACAACGCACGCCTGGGAAAGCGCACATCACTCCGAACCAGCACGGCGGACCCCCGAGCCCAACTTAGACACGGCCAGCATACGGCTGGATCTTCTTAGGTCTTGTGACTTTAATCACTCATTAACACATCGAATACGCGACAAGCCAGAGCATTCTTGCCCACACAACCTCCCAAACTGCCCAACTCGTTTCGAATGATATATTTTGCTTGGAAAATTCGTCGGAAGCTGACGCGGCGCATTACCGGCTCCGGAACGTTTTCTGGCCGACATCGAGAGCGCTCGCGCTCAAGTCAACAAGAATCAGTCATGGCCCGTGTGAGCAGGAGAAATCGGATCCCATGCGGGCAAGTGCTTCAAAACGGGCGAGCGCAGCGAGCTATCACACCTTAGTTCCATCGCGCAAGACTTGCAATTTCTTCGCTGGGCCCATACTATCCGCATTAGAAACCGGCCTGCAAAGCAGGTGGGTGATCAACGCTGGTTGAACCAACATTCAATGAACAGGGGCTCGACTCGAAAAATCGGTTCTGTGTGCCGTGTCCGCCAGTCCGGAATGCCTAATGAACCGCGGGGAGCTCCACCGTCTTAGGACGGGTTCACCAGCGCATTATCCACGGCCCCGTGGGCCGGCTTTCTATTCCTGTCACAATTTCGCGAACTCACTGACCCGCGAACGTGCGCGCAGCGCACGCCGGGTGCCTCTCTCTCGGCGCGCTTTTGTCTTTGCGTCTCGCGCGGGCTATTCCCCGCTCGCTATCTGAACTAACGCGCCAACTCCGCTAGCTCTGCTGCCTTATCCTGTCTCCAGTGCATCCGGTTCTCTTCCACATCGGGCGTGTCCTCATTCCGTCCTACGGCGTTGTCACGGCTCTTGGTGTCTTGATGGCGCTCGTCTTCGCTCAGCGAACCGCGCGTCTAGTGCAAGTCGATCCCGTCAAAGTCTGGAATCTCTGCGTCCTGAGCGTTTGTGCCGCGCTGGCCGCTGCGCGCCTGTTGCTGGTGGCCTTCAACTGGACGATCCTCCGCCTTCACCCGTCGTGGGTTCTTGGCCTGGCGATGGTGCATCATCCTCTGCTTGCGGCAACGGGCGCTATCGCCGGCTTCGCATGTGCCCTTTGGTACGCGCGATATAGCAAGTTGCCGATTGCGGCGACTGCCGACGCACTGGCCGCGCCGCTCGCGCTCGGCCTCGCATTTGAACAGGCCGGCGCACTGCTTGCCGGTTCGGGTTACGGCGTGGCCGCAGGGCCTGCCACCCGTTGGTCCGTCACTTACACCAGTCCTCTTACCGCTCTCTGGAGTGGCGCGCCGCTTTTCGTTGCCCTCCATCCCGTGCAGGTTTACGCAGCCATGGCCTTCGGTGCACTGGCGGTCATCCTTTACGCCTGGCTGCCTTTCGAGCGCCGCCGTGGCGATTTGGCCGGAGTGTGGTTGATGGGCGCCGGCATCGCTATCTACCTGACAGAAATCTGGCGCGATCCTGAAGGCCGCGGCACAGTTTTTCGCGGAGCAATCGACGGTCCGCAGATCGCCGCAGTCGCGATGGTGCTGGCTGGTGCGTTCGTATTGCGCGAGCGTCATGAAAAGATACCTGCCGCAACCCGATCTGCGTCCAGCAGTGAAGATCGAGGCGCGGCATGACCGCTCCGCTCGTCTTCGACGTCCCGCCCGAATCGCACGGAAAGCGGCTCGACCAGTTCCTCGTCGGTCAGATGGAAGGCGTGAGCCGCTCACGCGTGCAAATGCTCATCGATCAAGGCGATGTGCTTGTTAATCGCGAGCGTGGCAAGGCCTCTCGCAAACTGCGCGGCGGCGAACAGATCTCGGTTATCGGCGAGCCGCATCTTGCACCGCTCAAGGCCGTCGCAGAACCTATTCCTCTCGATGTCGTCTATGAAGACAGCGATATAGCGGTGATCAACAAACCGGCAGGCATGATGGTGCACGCCGGATCGGGCTCTACAGATGACGCGCGCAGCCGCGGTACGCTCGTCAACGCGCTGCTGCATCGATTCAAAACGCTGTCTTCGACTGGCGGCGAGTTGCGTCCAGGCATCGTGCATCGGCTCGATAAGACAACCAGCGGGTTGATCGTCGTTGCCAAGAACGACCGTGCGCATGCCGCGCTCGGTGCTATGTTTTCCGGCCGCAAGATTCGCAAGACGTACACCGCGCTGGTGCACGGGACCGTCGCTCGCGACAAAGGCACCATTACTGCCGCAGTCAGCCGAGATTCCGTACGGCGTACCCGGATGACCACCCGGCCAAGCGAATATTCTCGCTCCGCTGTTACGCATTACGAGGTTTTGCGGCGGATCACGACCCGCTTTGGCAAATTCACTCTGCTGAGCATGCGCATTGAGACTGGCCGTACGCATCAGATCCGCGTGCACATGGCTTCCATCGGTCATCCCATTGTGGGCGACATGCTTTACGGCGGTGCTGGGCATCTAAGCGATCAGGAGGTAAAGCAAGTTGCCGTGCGCTCCAGCAAAGAGACGGCTTCACCTGAATCACTTCGCCTGGGGCGTAATTTTCTGCATGCCGCCAAGCTCGAATTTGAGCATCCGCTTGCAGGCAAACCGCTTATGTTCGAAGCGCCGCTTCCCGAGGAGTTGACCTCTTTCCTCGACCGGCTTGAAGCGAACGCCGTGAGCGCCGAAACGGGTGATTCGACGGATACCGGTACGAAAGTACCGGCGAAGCGCAAACCCGCGCCATTGGTAAAATAGGAAGGACATGAGCCAAAAGTTTCACTTCATGAAGGCCGTTGCCTCTTTCCGGGCAAATTGGCTTTGTTTCCTCACACTTGCTTGCGTGGGGTTGAGCACTGTGATGTTTTCGCAACAACCCGCAAGTATTCCGCCCGCGCAGAATGCAGCACCTGTGACGCCGCCCGCTGTGCCGCCCCCATCAGCAACTGCCGCGCCGGGCGACACGAGTTCGCAGCAGCCCATTCGTGTCACCGTCAATGAAGTCAACCTCATCTTCACTGTCACTGACCGGCACGGTCATTACATCCCCAACCTGGGCCAGAATGATTTCGCGCTGCTCGACGACCAGAAAGCGCCTGAAAGGGTCAACTCGTTTCATCAACAAATCAACCTTCCCTTGCGCGTCGGCATCGTCATCGACGCCAGCACATCCATCCGTTCCCGTTTTCAATTCGAGCAGCAATCTGCCGTCGAATTCCTGCTCCAGGTGTTGAAGGCCAAAGGTGACCGCGCCTTTGTCATGGGCTTTGATGTAACTCCTACAGTCACCGCGGACTGGACAAATGACCCGGACAAGCTCGAAATGGGAGTCAATCGGCTCAGCCCCGGCGGCGGCACAGCGCTCTTCGATGCGGTTTATTCCGCCTGCCGTGACAAACTCCTTACCGATCGCGCGCCTGAGCCTGTGCGCAAGGCGATGATTCTGATCTCAGACGGTGACGATAACCAGAGCCGCGTCTACGAAAACGAGGCAATTAAAGAGTGTGAACGCGCTGATACCATCATCTACGCCATCAGCACCAACTGGACGCCAAGCCGCGGCCAGGGCGACAAGGTGCTGCAGCAGCTCGCCGAAGAAACCGGCGGACACGTATTCTTCCCCCCGTCGGTTGAAGACATGGCCGTAAGCTTCAAGAGTATTGAAGACGAACTGCGCAGCCAGTACTCCATCGTCTACACACCTGCAGACTTCAAGACAGACGGAGCATTCCGAACCATCTACCTTTATTGCTACGATCGCCGTTACCAGGTGAGCGCGCGTAAAGGCTACTTTGCGCCGCGAGAATAGGGCCTTGTCAATGGCCAGTGATCGGCATTAAGGTTTGAATCTCACTGGGAGCGTGGCTGTCGCCGCGCCCTTCGTGTCTTTGGCCAAACTCTTTCAGCTACTCGGAACATTCTTCCCATTTCGGAACCTTCCCGCACCGCCTCGTTCAGATTTGACTCGCCCGCCAGATTTCTTCAGCGCCCCCTCATCTTTTCCACCCGATTCACGATGAACTGGAAGAGGGCAGTTTCGTGCAATTCACTGTTGCATTGCGCGGAGCGACAAAGCTTCAGTGATCCGTCAAGCCATCTCGTGCGACATATGCGGAACGGAGAAGCGGCAAACTAACCATTGGTTCGTCGCCTACGAGCAGGCAGGCGAACTGCGCGTCAGCGGCTGGACATCGCGCCACCGGCTTCGTGCCGACTCAAAACATCTTTGCGGGCAAACCTGCCTGCATAAGCTCGTCGACGAGTTTATGGCGAAGTCAATTGCCTTGCGCGCCAGGCCTGCGCCTGATGAGGACACCTTAGAACCGGTCAGCACAGTAACAGATGGCAGTCTCACATCAACTCCCACGCAGCGAGACATCGAATCGTCGGCGCGGCTGCTGACACCGATCTTGCCCGCCGCGGCAAAAAATGCACCCCTTATTGCGTCCGTGGCCGCGCCGATCCCGAAGCGGCTGCAACTTGAAAACCTCTTGCCGATTCCTGCTGAGCCGCAACGCTATGGTTCGCGCAGTTGGCATGCCGAAGCCTGGCAGCGCGAGCGTGAACGCGAGTTGCGCGCCACTGAGAACCACCCCGAGATTGCCGCCCGTCGCCGCGCCGGCCCTCACTGCGGAGCCTGAAAGGAGAAGCACAATGTGGCTTGATTTGCTGATTGCGACGATGGCGCTGCTTCCGCTTTTCGCAAAAGCACCGGCGCTGGCTCGGCACTAGCTACCTTATTTGGGCCTCAGCATCTTCAGCAATTTCAGACCGAGATACGATCCGGTTAAAGTCACTCTCCCCAATTATGCGGATGTGCTGACCCTCGTCGATAAGCCGCTCGGCCTTTCTCTGCTTTGTGCTTTTGTCATGTCCAGCTAATCTCCGCAGGTCTTGGTCGCCTACGACCAGCAATGTCGTATGCTTCGTGACACCGTCGTCGACGCGGCATCCAGCATCGGCTGCGGCTTCGGCCGCATCTTCGCGGGAAATCGAAAGGGACCCCGTGAATACAACCACTTCACCGCACAGCCTTCCGGAGGGGTTTCCACACCTTTTCACCTGCGGAGGAAAGGCATTTCCCTCGTAGCGCATTTGGCGATCCGAGTGAATTGGCCGCTCGGCTTGTACAAGCCATTGCTCGGGGCTGAGACCGGTTTCCTCGACGGCACGGAGCAGCAATAAGCCAGCACAGCGAGCATCCTCGAGCGCATCATGTGCCTGGAATTCGATACCAAAATGATCCGCAATGCTGGAAAGCTTAAAACCAGAGATAGAAAGCTCCGGCCAGGCAATTCTAGCCACTCTTACGGAATCGAGCCATCTGCACACACACCCTGCCATATCGGCTCGCTCGCAGGCACGTTCGATAGCCACTCGATCAAAAGGCGAATGGGACACAACAATTTCGTCCCGCAGGCGCGAATTAATCTGCGGAAAAACTCCCCTCCACGTCGGAGAATCCTGGACCATATGTTCGTCTATGCCGTGTATCGATATGTTAACGGGGCTGAAGTAATCTTCAGGATTAACCAACGATTCCCACGTATCTGCCAAGCCGCTGTCGCGGAATGATGCGATGCCAACCTGGCAGATGCTCGAATAATCCGCGTTTGCAGTCTCAACATCAATGACAACAAATTCCATGCCCATATGTCTCCTTGCGACACGGGACAGTCATTTAAAGAGGTTCGCTCTATTATGCACCGGCATCGGAAATTAGTCGCCTTGAAGGAGTTTGATCAGTCTCGCCTCATCGATCACCGAAATCTTGAGTTCCTTCGCCTTGTCGAGCTTGGAGCCAGCGTCCTCGCCAGCGACCAGATAGGTCGTTTTCTTGCTCACCGAGCCAGCTACAGATCCACCAGCATTTTCGATTTTTTCCTTGGCCTGTTCACGCGTGAGCGTAGGAAGCGTACCAGTCAAAACAAACGTCATACCAGAGAGCTGCGACGTTCGCTCCCTCTTATCGGCCTTCATCTTTACGCCGATTCTCTCAAGTCTCTCGATGAGCAGCTTATTCGCAGGTCTGGAGAAGAAGTCGACGATTGCGTGTGAGACCTCTGGCCCGATGTCAGCGATCTGCATGAGCCGACTCCATTCCGCGTTCGCCAGAGCATAAATGTCGCCAAATTCTTCTGCGAGTGATTCTGCAGTACTTTCGCCCACATGACGTATGCCAAGGCCCATGATCACTTGCGCGAGACCCGCGTCCTTTGAGGCGCGAATTTGGTCTTGGAGATTCGCGGTCCCCTTGGGACCAAGAAGGAGGCGAGTCCTCGTCTCCTCTTTCCCGGTCTTTTTGTTCTTGAAAATGAATGTAGTTGTCAGAGAGATTAAGTCTTCGTCTTTAAGATCGTAGAGATCAGCGATGCTCTTTACAAGTCGCTTATTACACAATTCCCCAACGACGGCGTCGCCCAGACCCTCGATGTTCATGACGCCGCGCGCGCCGAAGTGCAGCAGTGTCTCGCGCAGCTTCGCCGGGCAGTCAGCATTCACGCATCGCCAGTCCGCCTCGCCTTCTTCGCGAACAACGGGATTGTGGCACTCAGGACAGTCCGAAGGAAAAGTGAAGCGGAGCTTTCCCCTGGGGTGTTCCTTGTCCTCGATCACCTCCGCGACTTTGGGAATCACATCGCCGCCGCGCTCTACCTTCACCCAGTCGCCGATCAACAATCCCAGCCTCTCGATGAAGTCGGCATTGTGCAGCGTCGCGCGGCTTACCGTCGTCCCGCCGATGAACACTGGATTCAGATCGGCAGTCGGCGTCAATTTCCCTGTACGGCCCACGCTGATAATGATGTCGCGCACCTGCGTGATTCCTGCCTTGGCGGTGAATTTGTACGCAATCGCCCATCGCGGTGCACGGCCCGTATAGCCGAGCCGCAACTGTGTGGCGTGCGAATCTACCTTCAGCACCACACCGTCAATTTCGTACCCAAGCGATTCGCGCTGCTTCTCCGCGTCGTCGATGAACTTGATCATCTCGTCGACCGTATCCACGCGCCCGCGATGCGGATTCACACGAAAACCCAACGCCGTCAGCGCATCGAGCGTAGCCGTCTGTCCCGCGGCAAAATAGTCGCCATCGACGAGGAGAAAGTACGCAAAGAACACAAGCCTGCGATTCGCAACGATGCTCGGCTCAAGCGTGCGCAGCGTTCCCGCCGCGGCGTTCCGTGGATTCACCGCCGGAGGCAGCCCCTCCCGCTCTCGCTCCGCGTTCAGAAACTGAAATCCTTTCTCCGGCATCACCACTTCTCCGCGCACCTCAAGTGCCTGCGGCACGGCGGCCTTTCGGAGTTGCTCCTTGGTGATACGGAGCGGCACGCTGCGAATCGTGCGGACGTTGGTCGTTACATCCTCACCAACCTGGCCGTCGCCGCGGGTCAATCCCGTTGCCAGCCGCGCCCCGCCGTTCTCCGCAGGCTCGTAGCGCAACGCCACGCTCAGTCCGTCGAGCTTCAGTTCAGCGGTGAATTCCACCGGCAGATTTCCTGCAAGTTCGTGCACCCGCCGGTCCCAGTCGGCCAGTTCCTGTGCGTTGTAAGCATTGTCGAGCGATAGCATGGGCCGCGAGTGGTTCGCCTTTTTGAATCCCTCGGCCGGCTTGCCTCCCACGCGCTGCGTCGGCGAGTCGGGAGTAATCAGTTCCGGATGTACGGTTTCCAACTTCTTCAACTGGTTCATCCGTGCGTCGTATTCGGCGTCGCTGATCTCGGGCTTGTCGAGAACGTAATAGAGATGTTCGTGATGCCGCAGGTCCTCCCGCAACTTCTCGATTTTCTTTTGTGCGCCCGCGTCAGCCATTACTTCGCGTCTCCCTCCTTAAGGCCGCGGAACTTCAGCATCGGCTCGATATTCGGCTCGCCGCCCAGCCACGCCTTATACATCTTGTCCAGGTCCTCGGTGTTGCCTCGCGACAGAACCATCTGCCGGAATCGGTCGCCGTTGGCGCGTGTCATGCCACCGTGATCCAGGAACCACTGGAAGGCATCGTCGTCCAGCATCTCGGTCCACAAATACGCGTAGTAGCCGGCCTCGTAGCCATTCGCCCAGATGTGCAGGAAGTAACTGGAGCGATACCGCGGCGGCACCGCGCTCAGCGCCAGGTGGGTCTTCTCGAGCGCGTCTTTCTCAAACACATCCGGATCCTCAAGCGGAGCGCTCGCCGGCAGCGTGTGCCAGTTCATATCGAGCCGCGCGGCCGCCAGCAGCTCGGTCAAATCGTATCCCTCGTTGAAGGTTTTCGATTTCTCAATCTTTGCCTTCAGTTCCGCGGGCATCGGCTCGCCGGTCTTGTAGTGCTTTGCGTAGTGGTCAAAGACCGCCGGATAGCTGGCCCAATGCTCGTTAAACTGCGACGGGAATTCAACGAAGTCACGCGGCGTCTGCGTTCCAGAAAGGCTCGGATACTCGGTATTGGCAAACATCCCGTGCAGCGCGTGGCCAAACTCGTGGAACATCGTGGTCACGTCATCGAAGCTCAGAAGCGCGGGCTGGCCGGGCCCGGGCTTTTCGAAATTCGCCACGTTGAATACCACGGGCAATTGGTTCAGCAGCTTTGATTGGCTCGCGAGCTGATCCATCCACGCGCCGCCGTTCTTGTTGTCGCGTTTGAAGTAGTCGCAATACCACAGCGCCATCGGCTTGCCGTCCGCATCGAAAACCTGAAACACGCGCACGTCCTGCTGCCATACCGGAATGTCGTGGCGCTCTTTAAACGTCAGCCCATACAACTCGTGCGCCGCGTAGAACACGCCGTTCTCGAGCACATTGTTCAGCTCGAAGTAGGGCTTGATCTCCGCTTCGTCCAGATCGTACCTGGCCTTCCGCACCTGCTCAGAGTAGAACTCCCAATCCCACGGCTCCAGCGTGAATCCGCCATGCTGAGAATCAATAAGCGCCTGAATGTCCGCGCCCTCTCTTTTCGCCCTCGCCGTCGATGCCGGCACAAGCGCATCGATAAAATGGATCGCTGCCTCCGGCGTCTTCGCCATCTGGTCAGTCAGGTTCCACGCCGCGAAATTCGGGAATCCGAGCAGCGCCGCCTTCTGCGAACGCAGTTGCGCCAGTCGTGCAATCGTCGCCCGCGTATCGTTTGCGTCGCCCTTCTCCGTTCTGTTCCACGAGTTCTCAAAGATCGCCTTGCGCGTTGCCCGGTCGCTTAGGCTGGCCAGGTCCGGTTGCTGCGTCGTGTTCTGCAGTGGAATCACCCAGCCCTCCTGCTTGCGCTCCTTGGCCGCATCGGCCGCGGCCGCCATGGCCTCGTCGCCCAACCCAGCCAGCGCCGCCTTATCCGTCGTCGCAAACGCTCCCGCCTTCGTCGCCGCCTGCAGCTTGGTCATGAATGCCGTCTCGAGCGTCGAATCCTCTTCATTCAGCTTCTTCAGCTTGGCCTTGTCTTCGTCCGAGAGATTCGCTCCCGCCTTCACAAACTCCTGGTAGTCATACTCCACCAGCCGCAGCGACTCGGGATCGAGCCCCAGCTCGTGCCGCTTCTCATAGATCGCCTTGATGCGCGCAAACAGTTTTGCGTTGAGATTGATCTCATCCTGGTGCGCGGCCAGCCGCGGCGCTTCATACTCCATCACCTTCTGCAGATCATCGTCCAGGTTCGCTCCGGTTACGCAGTTGAACGCGCCGTAGGCTCGCGCCAGCAACTGGCCCGAGCGCTCCAGCCCCACAATCGTGTTTTCAAACGTCGCCGGCTCAGGATTGTTGGCAATCCTGTTCACTTCCTCAAGTTGCGCTGCCATCCCCGCGTCAATCGCCGGCTGATAGTCGCTATCTTTGATCCTGTCAAAGGGTGGCGCATGAAACGGCAAAGTACTCTGCGCATAAAACGGATTGTCTGGCCCGAATCTCGCGGTCGTGTTTTGCGCTTCCGTCATTAAACCTGCCATTGCCGTCCCCATCGCCAAAAGAGTGTATAGAAAGAGCATTCTTTTTGTGTGCACATTGTCTCCCTGTCATGCCTCAATTCGCTTAAACAATGATTCTAGGTGAGCCGAGCGGTCGGCGCGCAACCCCGCCCGTCACAACGCCCGGCACTCGCCAGCCCGAAATAACAGCCTAAAATAAAAGCACGCGGGGACCGCTCCGCGTTCGCGCATCGGGCGAACTTGGACCGGCGATTTCAACTTCAGCGATTGGAACCCTTATGACACCTTCTGCGACTGCTTTTGAAGCACGCACGCAAGCCGAAAATCTCGATCAGCTTGCCGATGTTGCGGTGAATGTCGGTCTCGGTCTCAAATCTGGCCAGGAACTGGTGATGACCGCATCCATCGATTCTCTTCCCCTGGCGCGCCGCATCACTGAACACGCCTATCGCGCCGGCGCCAAGCTTGTCACCACGCTATTCACTGACGATGAATCGACGCTGCTGCGCTATCGCCACGCTCCCGACGCGAGTTTCGACTATGCTGCCGGATGGCTTTACGATGGCATGGCGACCGCCTTCAAGAGCAACTCTGCACGGCTTGCCATCGCCGGCGGCAATCCCTCACTGCTTTCAAGCGAAGAACCCGACAAGGTCGGCCGCGCCAATCGCGCCGTCTCCAAGGCCTATCGCCCGGCGCTTGAGCTCATTACGCGCCACGACATTAACTGGACCATCGTCGCCGGCGCCACCCCTGCATGGGCAGCGGCCATGTTCCCCGAGGACGCGCCAGACGCGGCGCTCGCCAAGCTTTGGGAATCGATCTTCGCCACCACTCGCATCAACATGGCCGATCCAGTCGCCGCATGGAAGGCCCACGACGCCGAACTTCACAAGCGCGCCGCTTTCCTGAATGAAAAACGCTACTTTGCTCTGCACTACACCGGACCCGGCACCGATTTTCGTCTCGGCCTCGCCGACGATCATCTCTGGCTCGGCGGCGGCACAAACGCGGGCAACGGCAACTACTGCATCCCCAACATGCCAACTGAAGAAGTCTTCTCCACTCCGCACAAGGACCGTGCCGACGGCGTCGTCACCGCAACCAAACCGCTCTCTCATCAGGGAACCATGATTGAAGGCATCCAGGTCCGCTTCGAAAAAGGCCGTATCGTCGAGGCGCGCGCTACGCGAGGCCAGGAGGTGCTCCAGAAACTCATCGACACCGACGACGGCGCGCGCCGTCTCGGCGAAGTCGCTCTCGTTCCTCACTCTTCGCCCATAGCGCAAAGCGGCCTCGTCTTTCTGAACACGCTCTTCGACGAAAATGCCGCCTCGCACATCGCGCTCGGCCAGGCATATTCGTCCTGCGTGCGCGATGGTGACAAGCTCGCGCCCGAGCAACTCGCCGCCAAGGGCGTCAACGACAGCCTGATTCACGTCGATTGGATGATCGGTTCTGCTCAACTTGATATCGACGGCATCACGGCGACCGGCGCCGCCGAGCCGCTGATGCGCCAGGGCGAGTGGGTTTCGTAAGCGCACGGATCGATGGAGCCAGTCACTCATTTCCTCACCGGCGCCTGTATTGGCCGCGCCGGTTTCAACCGCAAGACGGCCTACGCCACGCTCGCCGCGGTGCTCGCTGCTGAGGCGGCCGATCTTGACATCTTCTGGGAATTCGCCGGACCCGTCGAAGAACTCAAGCATCATCGCGGCATCACGCACACCTTCTGGGCCGTCCCCGTCGTTGCCGGGGTGATCGTCGGCGCGATCTGGGTCATCGATCGCATTCGCCTGTCCCGCGCTCGCCACACATCCGGCGTTGCTCCACTCTTTTCGTCCGCGACAACGGACGGAAAGGGTGGAACCGCACAGTTCTCAAACGGCCCACCGCTTTCACCCTCCACACGCCAATCGATCCACTGGGGCTGGCTCTACCTCACCACACTAATCGCCGCGCTGAGCCATCTTCTGCTCGACTGGACCAACAACTACGGCCTGCGGCCGTTCTTTCCCTTCAACCCGCGCTGGTACGCCGGCAGCTTCATGTTTATTGCCGAACCAATCATTTGGGGCCTGTTTTTCCTCGCATTTTTCGTGCCCTGGGTCCTGGGCCTTGCCGACCGTGAGATCGGCGCGCGCCGCAAGCCATTCCGCGGCCGCGGCTGGGCCATCTTTGCGCTTACAGGCATGCTGATCCTCGGCTGCTGGCGCTGGGCGGAACACGCGCAGGCGCAGGCGATGCTCAACAATACGCAACTCACATCGGAGCCGGTCTCGCGCCTCGCCCTCGAACCGTATCCCGTCAATCCTTTTCACTGGCACGCCATCCTTGAAACGCCGGATTTCTACCAGACCGCCGAGGTCGACACGCACACCGACTCGATCGTCAGCGACTCCACCCGCGACGTGATGTTTAAGCCGGCCGATACGCCTGCCGTGGAAGCCGCCAAACGCACGCTGCTCGGCGAGGTCTATCTCGATTGGGGCACGTGGGCCGTGGTCCGCGACGTGGGGCAGGAGCCGGTCACGGGCCTGGATCCGCCTGATCTGCCCCCCGGCCGCACCTGGACCACCGTCGAGTTCAGCGATCTCCGCTTCAACTACGCCTTTGTGCCAACCAGCAACTCGACCCATCGCGCCACGCTCGGCGGATGGGTCTATATTGTCGACGGCCACGAAGATGCCGGCGAGATCATGAACGGCCGAGTGCAGCACTGAAGTCGCGTACCCACTTCGGTGTGCCCCATCCTAAAACGAGCTGCGCCACAGCATGTTTTAGGGTGGGATACCATGAAAGTGAAATTCCGACCTGCTTTTGCTCCCCATGGAACTTTTTTTCGGTCTCATGGAACAGTTCAAGTTGACCGCAGCGCTCCCGCACCCCAGAATGAATATAGTTCAACTGTCTTAGGAAATCGCCGACCCCTTCTGCGATTTCACACACTCCTCGGGGAAGAGGGAATCATGTTCGCATACGTTCTGGTTTTGCTTGGCGTTCTAAGCCGCTATGCGGTGGCGTCTCACCTGCCGTGGCTGAATTTCACCGCCGTGGGTGGCTCGCTGCTCTTCTTTGGCGCGCGCCGCTCCTGGCGTGAGATGCTCTTTCCCCTCGCAGCGCTGATGGCCAGCGACTATTGCCTCACGACGTTCACCTATCACTACCAGTTCCACTGGCAGGCCTACATCATCACCTGGGGCTGGTATGTGATGGCCATGGTGCTCGGCCAGATCCTGCTCCACGCCAAGACGACCTTCGTCCGGGGTGCCGCGAGCGCGATCCTTGGGCCGACTTCGTTCTTCGTCGTCTCCAACTACGGGTTCTGGGCGAGCAGCTTGAGTCCCTATCCGC
Source organism: uncultured Acidobacteriaceae bacterium (assembly GCA_963834565.1). GTDB lineage: Bacteria > Acidobacteriota > Terriglobia > Terriglobales > Acidobacteriaceae > Telmatobacter. The sequence goes on from CAWICF010000006.1 coordinate 149,268, forward strand.
ACACATTCGCCGGGCTCGCCACCTGCTTCGCGGCAGCGATTCCCTTTTACCGCAACGATCTGCTGGCGACGTCGTTGACCCTTGCAGCGGCTGTCGGCATTGAAGCCTTGCTGGGCAGGGTGCGCGAACCCCAGTCCACCGTCGAGCCGGGCGCTGCCTGAGATTCTCAGGGCGCCCCGGTCTAGTTCTATTCGATCCCTCGGCCTCGATTCACGTCCGTTAGCCTTCCAACAGCTTCCCGCTGCGCTTTTTGCGCATCCACCACCAAGCAAATCCGGCCCCTGCCAGCACAAGAACAACCAGCACGGTGGCCACTGCGTGGTGCGCCACAAGATCCACGGCGCCCGGCCCAAGCTTGATCACCAGCAGAGCCAGGATCGTCCAGCGCACCATCCTTCCCGCCGTCACCGCCAGGAGGAAATCTATGACGCGCATCTCAAAGACGCCCGACGCGAAGATGAAGATCTTCCAGGGCGTCGGCGGCGGCAGCATCGAGGGAATCATCACCGCCAGGAACTCCTGCTTCTGGAACCGGTGCCGCAACTGGTCGAACCGCGCCCGGTCGATGCGCTTCAGAAGGAATAGCTCGCCGCCGGCGCGTCCCAGCCCATAGGGCACCAGGCCGCCGATCGCCGAGCCCACCGAAGCCATCAGGCAATAAAGCCAGAAATGGCTCTTGTTGTTCCAAACGTAGAGCGCCAGAATCGCATCCATAGGGACCGGGATGCTCGAAGAGTCCAGAACTGCCACCGCTCCCAGTCCCGGAAGTCCCCACTTCATCAGTGCCGGCAGAATCACCGTCTTCCACTCTGCCGCAAGATGCGCCAAAAAATGCTTCAAATGTCGTCCCTTTCTGCCTGTTTGTCCGTCAATTCATTAGACTTTGCGCAAAGAACCATTGTACGGGCGCCACTTGTACGGTTCATCGCAAAGAATGAGAGAATAGTCGGGAAGGACTCGAATGGGGAGCGGGCCATAAAGTGTGGCCTGCCAAGCTCCTTGCCACAGAATGCCCATTAGCGAACCGCAAACTGAAGTGAACGAGCCCAAGGGACCCGGCGAGCCAGGTCTGCAATCGGGTAGCCCCTCGCAGGAAACCTCTATCCCCGGCTCGATCCTGGGTCTCGACACCATCAACGAAGGCGAAGTCCATGACCGTGAGGCGCGCACTCCGGTCCGCAGCAGTTCCCGCTGGGTCGACTATGAAACCCACGAACTGCTTCATTTGATCGGCGAGCTCGAAGATGAGCGTCGTTGGGCGCGTCTCCGCGAGGGCTTCTGGCTTGCCATTCTCTTCCATTTCATCCTGCTCTCGGCTATTACCTGGATTCCGACCTATCTCTTCAAAGTGCCCAGGGTCATCGACCCATTCGATGCCATCAAGCAGCGCAAGGACCTGGCCTATCTCGACCTGCCGCCCGACGCGCTTCGTGAATCGCGTCCCAAAGTTGTGGTGAAGCCCCTGCCCAACAGGCCGCTCATCGACAAGCAGACGATGGAGGAGATGAAGCGGCAGGCCGAACAGGCACCCGCTCTGCCTCCGCCGCAGGCTGACAATCAACCGCAGATCCAGTCACCAGAGCAGCCCAAACCGCAGTCCACCCAGCCGCTGCCGCCGAACCCGCAGTCACAAGTGCCTGAAGCACCGCGGCCGACTGGCGTGCCCGCAAAAGCATTCGCAATGGGCCCGGCCAACCCTTCTGACCAGCTACGCGAAGATATGCAACATGCCATTCAGAATCGCGGCTCAGGCTCCTACGGAAACCAGGCTCCCAGCGGCGGTTTGTCCATGCATCCCGGCGCAGGAACCGGCGCGCCCGACATTCTTTCTGACACGCAGGGCGTCGATTTCAGCTCCTGGCTGCAGCGCTGGCACTATGTCACTCAGCAAACCTGGGACCCGCTGATCCCTGACGAGGTCAATCCCCCGATCCTCAAATCCGGTGTCGTAGCTGTCCGCTTCAAGGTCCTTCCCAACGGCCAAGTCACTGACATGCAACTTGACGGCCGCTCCGGAGACACAGGCCTCGATCGTGCAGCCTGGGGAGCCATCACAGGATCCAGTTACCCGCCGCTTCCAAGGGAGTTCCACGGACCATACCTCGAACTCCGCGCTTACTTCCTCTACAACATGGAGCCGCGCTAGCCCTGGCTCAGCGCGTCGTCACCGTGTTGCCCCGCTTCGAACGAATCAACACAGCTGATGCTCGTCTTCGCCTGTTCCATGTTCCCTATTCCCCGCTTTTCTCACGACCGCGCATCCACGCCCATCTTCTCCTCCTCCCGCGCAGGCGGAGCGCTGCGGCCTCCGTCTTCAGTCGGATCCACCTCACGTTCAAGAACAATCCCATCCTGCTCCAGTAACGCCTCGTACACCGGCGTATGCCGCCAGTGGCGTGCGAGTGCGAAGGCGCTCATGTTGGCAATCATCATCGGTAGAACGAGCCCGTAGCCGCCTGTCATTTCGAAAATGATGAGAATCGACGTCATCGGTGCGCGCACAATGCCCGCAAACACGGCACCCATGCCCACCACGGCAAACGCGCCCACCGTGTCCGCCGGATGATGGAACACTACTACGTCCAGGTAGCCCACTGCGCCGCCCAGCATTCCGCCCATAAATAGCGCGGGCGCAAAGATGCCGCCCGATCCGCCGCTCGAGTACGAAGTCACAGTAGCCGCTAGCTTTAGCACGCACAAAGCCGCCATTGCAGTGACTGGCAAATTGCCCAGCAGCGCCTGCGTCAGCGTCTTGTAGGGATCGCCGGCGATGCCGTTCACGTGAAAGAATCCGATCGCCGCCACGGCCATGGCACCCGTGGCCGCCGCGCCCATCGCCGGCTGTATCCACCTGGGAACCGATTTCAGCCGCTTGAACCACGCGCGCAGCGCCAGCAGCGAATCGGTGAACGCGACGGACACGATCGCTGCGAGCAATCCCAGCAGCGCATACCACACAAGCGATGACGCCTTGGAGAGCGTGTAGATCTGCAGCCTCGGCACATGAAAGATCGGGTTCGAGCCGAGGACGCTGTGCTCCACCAAGGCCGCCAGCGCCGCAGCCACAATGACGCCCGAAAGCATCGTCTGGTCCAGGCTGCCGATCAGCTCTTCCAGCGTGAAAGTCACGGCCGCGATCGGCGCGTTGAAGGCTGCAGCAATGCCTGCTGCCATGCCCACTGACGCCATCCGCTTCTGGTTCTTCGGGCTCAACCGCGCAAAACGCGCGAGAAAACTGCTCACTCCGGCGCAGATCTGCACCGTCGGTCCCTCAACTCCAAGGCTCGCTCCGCTTCCCAGTTGCAGCGCGCACAAAGCAAACTTGCCCACCGTCTCCTTGAAGGTGATGGCGCCGAACCGGTTAGCGTAAGCAACCTTCACCTGCGGGATGCCGCTGCCCGCCGCCGCCGGAACCCAATAGGTGAGTCCGAGCCCAGCCACCAGCCCGCCCGCCGCCGGCGTCAGGATCGTCCACCAGATCCAGGTGTGGCCGTGAGCCGATGCTGCGCGGTCGATCAGCAAACCGTAGAGCTTCGTCACGCTGATATGAAATGCGACAGCCGCCAGCCCGCAAACGCCGCCGGCGACAATCGTAATCGCCAGCAGCCGCTGCCTCTCGCTCGGAAGCCGCCGAATCAGCCACGTATAGAAACGCGCGAAAAGCCCCTCAATTCCTGCCCATTGATTCAACTCAGGGGAAACCTCATAGCGAAGAAAGTCGCTCTTGCAGTATAGGATGCGAGCCTTCCATCCATTGCCTTTTCGACTCTGTCCTCAATCAGCGCCCAACTCCCACCACCATCGTGCAGGCCCGCAGATTTCGTCTTCCATCCCACCGAAAATCGCGCTAGAATTTTCTCGTACTGTATGTCAAGCCTTTTCCCATCCGGTTTGCCACTCTTCAAGCGCTTCCGTCGCGGCCGCCACGACCGTGGACGCTAGTCCCTGCCGCTGAGTAATCTATTTTGGACAAGATTATCGCCCGCGCAACCGCGCCGAAATGCGTGCGCAGGCGTTGTGCCTGAAGGCTAGCTCCGCGAACGCCGCCAGCCCCGCAAACTCCGCCCGAAACCGCGGATCGAAAGGACCCCGATGAACAGTTTCTCCTCAAAAGCCGTGCTCAAATCCGGCAACCGCGCCTACACCATCTACCGCCTGCCCGCGCTTGGCAGCCGTGGCTTCAATCTCGCACGTCTTCCCTTCAGTCTCAAAATCCTTCTTGAGAATCTGCTGCGCCGCGAAGACGGCATCAACGTCACCGCCGGCGACATCGAGTTCCTCGCAAACTGGGATGCGAAAGCCGAGCCAAGCCGCGAAATCGCCTACATGCCCGCACGCGTCCTCATGCAGGACTTCACCGGGGTTCCCGCCGTCGTCGATCTCGCCGCCATGCGCGATGCCATCAAAACTCTCGGTGGCGATCCCGAACGCGTCAATCCTCTCGCGCCCGCCGAACTCGTCATCGACCACTCCGTGCAGGTCGACGAGTACGGCACACCCGCTGCCTATCAGGCCAACTCGCTCCTCGAGTTCCAGCGCAACCGCGAGCGCTACTCCTTCCTTAAGTGGGGCCAGTCCGCCTTCCGCAACTTCTCCGCCGTTCCTCCTGGCATGGGCATCTGCCACCAGGTCAATCTCGAGTACCTCGCCCGCGTCGTCTTCACCACCCAACTCGACGGCGAGCTCACCGCTTATCCAGATACCGTCGTCGGCACCGACTCCCACACCACGATGATCAACGGACTCGGCGTTCTTGGCTGGGGCGTTGGCGGCATCGAAGCCGAAGCCGCAATGCTTGGCCAGCCCGTCTCGATGCTTGTCCCGCAGGTCGTCGGTTACAAACTCACCGGCAAACTCCGCGAGGGCGCCACGGCCACCGATCTCGTCCTCACTGTCACGGAAGCTCTTCGCAAGCTCGGTGTGGTCGGCAAGTTCGTCGAGTTCTACGGTCCCGGCGTCAGCGAACTTCCACTCGCCGACCGTGCCACCATCGGCAACATGGCGCCCGAGTACGGCGCCACCTGCGGCATCTTCCCTGTCGACGCCGAAACTCTCCGCTACCTGCGTCTCACCGGCCGCAGTGAAGAGCAAATCGCGCTCGTCGAAGCCTATTACAAGGAGCAGGGGCTCTTCCACACCGCCGCCACGCCCGAAGCCGAATATACGCAGACACTCGCGCTCGACCTCGGCGATGTCCAACCCAGCGTGGCCGGCCCCAAGCGCCCACAGGATCGCGTGCTCCTCAAAGACGCAGCCACGAGCTTTGCACAGCAACTCCCCTCGCTCCTCGCGCCCACTGCCAAGCCGCTCGGCTCGCGCACTGCGGCTGCATGGCAGCGCACCAGCGTCACCGACACAGCGCTCGCCGACAAGACTTCGCTCCATGTCACCACCACCGTGAAAGAACGATTCAACGTCGATCCCGACCAATATCTCGATCACGGCTCTGTCGTCATCGCCGCCATCACCAGTTGCACAAACACATCGAACCCTTCGGTGATGATCGCCGCCGGTCTACTCGCGAAGAAAGCCGTCGAAAAAGGCCTCACCGTTCCGCCATGGGTCAAAACCTCACTCGCTCCCGGCTCGCGCGTCGTCACCGATTACTACGAGAAGGCCGGCCTGCTTCCCTATCTTGAAAAACTCCGCTTCAATGTCGTTGGCTACGGCTGCACCACCTGCATCGGCAACTCGGGCCCGCTGCCCGCCGACGTGTCAAAATCCATCGAAGACCACGGCCTCGTTGCCGTCAGCGTCCTCTCGGGCAATCGCAACTTCGAGGGGCGCGTCAACGTCGACGTCCGCGCCAACTACCTCATGTCGCCGCCGCTCGTCGTCGCCTACGCGCTCGCCGGCCGCATCGGCCACAACTTCGAGGCCGACCCGCTGGGCCAAGACAAGGCCGGCCAGCCGGTTTACCTCAAAGACATCTGGCCCACACAGGCCGAAGTCTCCGCGGCAATCGAGAAGGCTGTCACCAGTGAAGGCTTTCGCAGGGAATACGCGACCGTCTCCAGCGGCGACGCCTCATGGCAGGGTCTCAGCTTTCCCACCGGCGAGGTCTACCAATGGGAGGCCGACTCCACTTATATCCGCAAGGCGCCCTATTTCGACGGCATGAAGTCCACGCCGCTGCCCGTCGAGAACATCACTGGCGCGCGCGTGCTCGCCGTCCTCGGCGATTCCGTCACCACCGACCACATCTCGCCCGCCGGCTCCATCAAGGCCAACGGACCCGCCGGAGAATATCTCGCCGAGCATGGGGTCAAGCCCGCGGACTTCAACTCGTACGGTTCGCGCCGTGGCAATCACGAAGTCATGGTGCGCGGCACCTTCGGCAATGTGCGACTGCGCAACAAGCTCGCGCCCGGTACCGAAGGCGGTGTCACGCGTCTCTTGCCGGAAGGTGAGCAGATGTCCATCTTCGATGCCAGCGTAAAGTATGCCGAGCGGGGCATTCCGCTCATCATCCTCGCCGGTCAGGAATACGGCTCCGGCTCTTCGCGCGACTGGGCCGCCAAGGGGCCGAAGCTCCTCGGCATCCGTGCCGTCATCGCCGAAAGCTACGAGCGCATCCACCGCTCCAACCTCGTCGGCATGGGAATTCTTCCTCTGCAATTCGCCGCAGGAGAAAACGTCGAATCCCTCGGCCTCACCGGCGAAGAAGTCTACGACTTCCCGGGCCTCACTGAGCTTCTCGATGGTGGCTTCTCGGGCGGACGAATTCTCACGGTGACCGCGACCTCGTCCGCAGGCAAGAAATCGTTTAACGCGACGGTTCGCATCGATACACCGCAGGAAGTCGAGTACTACAAGCACGGCGGCATCCTGCTCTACGTCCTGCGCCAACTGGCCGCAAAATAGTTCGACCAATCTGGAAACCGGGTGCCCCACCCTCGCCTCGGCGCTGTTTTTGCCGCTAGGGTGGGGTATCTAGTTCCCTGGTCCCTTGGTCCCTGTCTTAGTCCCTGTCTTCATCCCTCCGCCGCCGGAATCGATCCCGTCACATTCGCTGCCACCGACGCCGTCACCACCGACGAGAAGCTAGACTGCGCAGCAACCGTCGTAACCGAAACCGGATTCGTACCCGACGCAATAAACGGTCCCAACGCCGCCGCTGCAGTTGTGCTGCTGCTCCCGCTCGCGCTGTTGATCAGCCCTGTAAGCCCATCGGTGATTTCATAGTTCACGTTGTTAGCCGGGATCAGGTTGATGCCGGCATAGTTTGGGGCCGACAAAGTCACCGACGGAATGCCGCGCACCAGCGCGCGGTGCTCCGACTCCACGCCCAGAATCGACGCAGCCATCTTGGCGTATAGCACCAGGTCGGCTTGCGTCAGCGTCGATCCACTCATCGCCGGATTCGATTGCGTCGCACTGAAGCCGTTGTAACCTGCAGCCATCGACGCGAACTCTTCCACCGCCGTCATATATGCGCCGATAAACGCCGTTTCAAGCGCCAGGAGCACCGGCAAAAAGCCTTCGAGCGAACTGAAGGCGCCGGTCGGGAAATAAAATGTCTGCGGAATTCCGGCCGCGGCATCGCCGCTTCCATTCGTCGGTAACCCCAGCAGCGACCGCAGCGTTTGCGCGTGCGAAACTTCTTCGAGCAGCGCGCCTTGCAGATACGCCACATTGATCTGGCTTCCACTCGCGCTCACGTTGACGGCCGTGCCACCCGTTCCCGCAAGGTTGGGATCGGTGATCACTCCCGAGCTCGACAGCCCGGTGTAATAGGTTGTAATTGCGAGGCTTTCCGCAATCAGGGCCGCGGTCAGGATGTTCGCAACTGTGTCCACGTTGCTGGCAGCGGAAACCGACTTCATCATTGAAGCTCCGCCGCCGCATCCGGCAACTACGGCCGACGTTGCAGCACCCAGCCCAAACATCGACGCACCTGTCAGAAACATGCGCCGGTCAACGCCGCCCGGGACTACCTTCTCGAACATCTTTTCCTTAATGAACCGATCCATAGACATAGTTCTCCTCCGTCTGCTCAAAGTGGTGTAAAGGGAAAGAACAGAAACTCTGCGTACACCACCAGTACGCAGCGCCGGAGGATTTTGGATTGGTTGTTTTTTTGCCGCTTGCAGTTCGGATGAATGACAAGACGAAGGTTTCGCTCGGGTCGATGGCTCAGGCCGATCGGTCAGTGATCACCTCGTTGATCGTTGGAACCCGGGATCACTGACCGCTGGCTTCTTCCAGCACCTCATCCAGAAGCACGCGCAGCCTGGCGGCTTGCGCATGTCCAGCCTTCGGATCTGCTGAACCGGCCTGTGACAGCTCATCGGCAAGGTTCAACGCAGCCAGCACGGCCACGCGCAGAGAATCGGCTGTGCTTCCATGCGCGGCTACAGCACGCATCTTCGCGTCTACGCAGGCGGCCAGCTCGCGAATGTGGTCCGGATTCTGACCGGATAGGTGGTAGACCTGATCGTAGATTTCAACGGTTACGTATTCGCTGGCAGTTGTGCGGGGATTCAGAGACATTATGTCCTCACAGTTCCAGGGCGTCGAGCTGAGCCATCAGTCGTTCCACGCGCTGCCGCACCTGGTCGCGCTCCGAACGCATTGCGTTGATTTCGTTTTGTAGCTGGTCCAGCAGCGGCGTCTGTATGCGCATCTGCGCCTCCGCCGTAGTAGCCCGCTCCTCCGCAGCCGCGCGCGCCTGCCGTTCACTCTTCACCAGCTCCACCGCCCGGTGAATCCGCTCCTCGAGCGCTGCAAAATCGTCAACGCTCACCGTTAGCGCGCCCGAGCCGCCACCATCGCCGTACTGTTGACTGTCGTTGTCCATCTCTTCAAAAACCCCCAGCTGCAAGAATCCGCTTTGCTGTGCTTCGCTCTCCATCAGGCCCCATTTCCGGTTCGAGTATAGCTCCGAATCTATGCTTTTCTTGATTTATGTGCGCAACCGCGCACCCACTTTGTTCACGGCTTCCTCAATCTTTGCCTGGAAGCTCTGCAGCTCTTCCTCGCGCAAGGTCCGGTCCGGTGCCTGGAATGTCGTTCCCAGAAGCAGCGAATACTCGCCCTTCCCGAGCCGCGTATCGCGAAAGACCTCGCGTACACGCCAGTCGGCTAGTTCCGGAATTTGCAGGCCCTTAATTGCGCGATCGACAGTCTCCCAGCCGATGCCCTCGTCCAAAACCAGCGAAAAATCGCGGCGGACCGGCTGGAAGCGAGAAATCTCCCGTACTGCGGCCCGGTGCAGGTGCAGCTTGTAAACCCTGTCGATGTAAATCTCGCCGACGAGAACCGCATCCTTGATCTTGCGCGCTTCGGCCTCACGCGGATGCAGTTGCCCGAACCATCCAACCGTCAGGCCGTCCGCAACCGCTCGCGCCGCGCGATACGGATGCAGCCATTCTGGTGTGAGTCCTGCTTCTGCCGGAAAGCGGTCGAAGTACATCGCGCGCATCTCAAAGCGTGAGAGCAAGTGCTCCACAACGCCCTTCACATCGTGAAAGTCGATCGCACGAGCCGGATGCAGCGCGCTGTCGTCTGCCAGTGTGCCTGCCGCGACAAACGCCAGCGCAGGCCGCTCGTCCACTTTCTCTGTCGTCCCGCTAAAGACCGTTCCCAGCTCGAACAGCCTCACGTCATTCACATCGCGGTTCAGGTTGCCGGCCACCATCGCCAACATTCCCGGAACCAGCGACGGTCGCAACACGCCTGCCTCTTCGCTGAGCGGATTGCCGAGCGGCACCACCAGTGAAGGTTGCGGCGCGGTCAGCGCGCCCTCTGCCGCGGAGCAGAACGTGCTGCCGATCGCTTCGTGAAATCCCGCCGCCAGCATCGTGCCGCGCACTGCAGCTTCCTTCTCAACCCACGGCAGCGCGCGCACGCCTTCGCCAAACGCAGGCAGCGTGTTGGCAAAACGGTTGTATCCGTAGACGCGCGCAACCTCTTCAATCAGGTCGATCTCGCGCTCCAGATCGAGCCGCCAACTGGGTAACGTCACCTGCCACGAATCCCTTCCGGAGTTCTGCCCCACTGCAAGTGGCTGACTTGCTGACTCGCTGACTTGCTGACTCGCCAACTTACACCCGAGCGCCTTCAGCACCTCCTCCACCGTTGCAGCAGTGATCCCTTCGGCGTCGATCGTCTTGCCCAGAATCCGTTGCACCTCACTCAGCGCCAGGCTGATGGGTTTGCGCGCTGCTGTCCGCTCAGCAATCGCGGTCACTTGAGCATCTACCAGATCACCCTCGATCCAGCCGCCGTTCGCCAGCAGAATCGCGCTCACTAGCGCCGACGCCACCGGAGCCGCGTTGAAATCAGCTCCGCGCTCAAAGCGGTGGCTCGCATCGGTATGCAGCCCGTGACGTCGCGCCGTCTGTCGCACCGCCATCGGATCGAACCACGCCGCCTCGACGAGCACATTCTTCGTCTCCGCCGTGATCATCGTGTCCCAGCCGCCCATCACGCCCGCCAACGCGAGCGCCTTGGCGTGGTCTGCCACAACGAGATCTTCCGTGTCCAGCACGCGTTCCACGCCGTCCAGCGTCTTCAGCTTTTCGCCCTTCCTGGCCCGGCGCACAATGATTCCACCCTCGATCTTGTCCAGATCAAACGCGTGCGTCGGCTGGCCTATCGCCAGCCACGCATAGTTCGTCGCGTCCACCGCGTTCGAAATCATCTTCTGTTCGAGAAGCCGGAAGTACGTCGCGACCTCTGCGCCCGCGAACCAATCCCGCGATTCGCCAATCGTGATCTCGCGCAGAACACGCGCCGTAAACCGCCCGCACGCATCCTCCGCTTCAATCTTGACCTGAAAAGTCTTCGCGGCCGGACGCGCTTTCGGCAGCTCATAGCTCAACTCTGGCAACGTCAGCCCATAAATCGCTGCCGCCTCGCGCGCCACGCCGTAGTGGTTCATCGCGTCCACGCGATTAGTCGTGATGTCCATCTCGTACAGCGAGCCGCTGCCCTCCCCGAACCCGTAAATCCCCTCGACGGCGATGCCGCGCAACGTCAGATCTTCTGCAAGCTGCGCATCATCAACTGCGAGACCAGGCAAATAACTCCGTAGCCATTTTGTAAGTATCTTCATGAAATCTCGTTCCGCTCTTAGGCAAATTGCGACAGGAACCGCATGTCCCCCGCAAAAAACTGCCCGATCTCGCTGATGCCGTACTTCATCATCGCGATCCGCTCCACGCCCATGCCGAATGCGAAACCGGAAATCTTCTTCGGGTCGTAAGCGGGCTGCTTCTCCGCTGCAAACGCGAACACCGCCGGATCGACCATGCCGCAGCCGAGCAGCTCAATCCATCCGGACTGCTTGCACTTGCGGCATCCTCTGCCGCCACAGAAGATGCAGCTTATCTGCACGTCGGCGCTCGGCTCTGTGAACGGGAAAAACGAAGGAAAGAAACGCGTCTTGACGGCCGATCCGAACAGCGCCTTCATTGCGTAATCGAGTGTTCCTTTCAGGTCGCTGAAAGTGATGTTGGTATCCACGCACAGCCCTTCCACCTGGTGGAAGATCGGCGAGTGTGTCGCATCCGCTGCATCGTTGCGATGCACTTTCCCGGGAATCACGATCCGCACCGGCGGAGGCTGTTGTTCCATCGTGCGCATCTGAACTGGCGAAGTGTGTGTCCGCAGCAGCAGCCGATCGCGCAGTGGCCTGCGCTCCTGGTTCGCCACCACCAGCGTGTCCTGCGTATCCCGCGCAGGATGGCCCGGAGGAAAATTCATGCACTCGAAGTTGTAGAAGTCCGTTTCGACCTCAGGCCCCACGCCTATCGAGTAACCCAGCGATCCGAACACCGACACGATCTCGTTCAGCGTTTTCGTAATCGGGTGCTCGGCGCCCGTCAGCCGCCGTGTGCCCGGCAGCGTAATATCGATCGCCTCAGCCTTGAGATTCGCATCCGACACGCCCGCTCCTGAAGCACCTTCAAGCAGGCTTTCGACCAGTTCCTTCAGGACCTTGAAGCGCTCGCCGACAGCCTTCTTGGCTTCAGGCGGCGCGGCTTTCAGCCAGCGGCTCGAAACTTCGTTCAGAAGGCCCTGTTTGCGTCCCAGCCACTTCAGCCGGAACGCCTCCACATCGAGGGCTACAGCGTCTTCGCGCGCCTGCGTCTCGAGCACGCCAAACGCCTGGCTCAGCGCGGCATCGTCGAATGCCGTCAAATTTGGTATCGCTTCATTCGTCATGCGTTATCAAAAGGATAAACCACTGAAGCAAAACCAGAGTCGCCATGTCCCGAAGCCACGAAAGCCCAGTCGATGCGACCAACAGGGAGCAGCGACCACGTCACTCATTTAACTGGGCACGCTAACTCTGGATTTGCTCTGGCATTACATGCAGCAGCCTCTCGCCGCGGCTTCAGGGGACCACAACTGGAATTCAGCACGGAGATTTGTGGTCCACTGCCGTACGATAGTCACCATGAAAAAACTCTTCGCCGCCAGTGTCTGTGCTCTCCTCGCTCTGCTTGTCACATCGCCTCAACGCGCACGCGCCCAGCGGCCCTCCACCGTCTACCAGCAGCAGTCTGGCTACGTCGATGCCAACGGAGTTCTCATCTACTACGTCGAGTTCGGCAAGGGAGCGCCGCTCGTCGTCCTCCATGGCGGACCCGGTGCTGACCATACCTACTTCCTGCCTTGGCTTCTTCCGCTGGCCCGCACACACCGGCTTATCTTTATCGACGAACGCGGCTCCGGTCAGTCGGAGCGCCTGCAGGATGTGAGCAAATACACCATCGAGAACATGGCCGACGATGTCGAGGCCGTCCGCGTCGCTCTCGGCTTGGGCAAGATCGACCTGCTCGGCCACAGCTGCGGCGGCGTATTGGCTGAAGCCTATGCGCTCAAGTTCCAGGAACATCTCAACCACTTGATCCTGAACAGCACTTTTGCGTCTACAAGTGAAATGAACGTGGTACTGGCCCGAGAGAAGGCACAGTTGCCGCCCGAGAAACTCGCCCGCCTCAATCAGCTTGAGGCCGCAGGCCTCTACGGCAAAGGCGCCATCTGGGAACACGGCCGCTACCCCGCCGAATACGAGACCCTCGCCTGGGGCGATGGCTACTTTCCATTTCTCTTCGGCGCGCGCCCAGACCCCTCGTACGATCCCGCTACCGGCAACGCTCCTACGAATTGGGATCTCTATCGCGAGATGTGGGGCTCCGACGGCGAATTCGTCATCGACGGCAACCTGAAGTCGGTCGAGTGGGTCGATCGCCTGCACACCATCCATGTGCCGACCCAGATTATGGCCGGCGATCACGACGAATGTGATCCGAGCCTGAGCAAAGAGATGCACGAAAGAATCGCCGGCTCAAAACTCGTGATCTTTCCCAATGCGGGCCACATGAACTTCATCGATCAGCCGGAGATGTGGCAGAAGGCCGTCAACAGTTTTCTGGCCGAGTAGTCGCGCCCAAAAGCCGAACGGCCCGGGATCCTCTCGGAATCCCGGGCCGTTTTCTTTCCGCCAGTCGTGGTGCGATCTATTTGCGATTTACGCTGCCTTGGCTGTGTTCGCCGCGTTGGCCTGTTCCACCAGCTTGGTGAATCCCGCAGGATCTTTCACCGCGATATCTGCAAGAATCTTGCGGTCAAGCTCAACTCCTGCCTTCTTCAGCCCGCTGATCAACCGCGAGTAGCTCGTTCCATTCAGCTTGGCCGCAGCGGCGATGCGCACAATCCACAGCGAGCGGAACTGGCGCTTCTTCTCGCGCCGGCCCTTATAAGCAAACTTCAGGCCGCGCTCTACCGCTTCCTGTGCCGCCTGGTACAGCTTCGATTTCGTCAGGAAATAGCCGCTCGCACGATTCAGTATCTTCTTGCGGCGGTCATTCCGCTTTGTGCCACGTTTTACGCGGGGCATTTCTCTTCTCCTTTTTGCGTTTCTGTTACGCGGCTGGAGGCAGGAGGCGGATGCGCTGTAGCACATCCGCTTAGAACCTCTTCACTCGCCTTTCAAGCTTTGTCTCTCGCCAATTTGGCGGGGGCTGCGCAACGCATTGGCGCGGCCCGGATGCACTTTACCAGCGCAACGACTAAGCGTAGGGGATCATGCGCGCAACCTTCTTGTAGTCGCCGTCAGAGACCAGCAGCGTTCTTCCCAGCTTCCGCTTGGTCTTTGGCGCCTTCGACGTAAGGATGTGCCGCGTCTTCGTCTGGCCCCGCTTGATCTTGCCGGTGCCAGTCTTGCTGAAGCGCTTGGCCGCGCCCGAATGGGTCTTCAACTTGGGCATGTTGCTCTCGTTTTTTCCTTATTTTTCCGGCAAGCGGATCGCTCGCCTTGAGGCCAGACAGGGACTTCCCTGCCCATTTAGGCCTCAACCAGTATAACTTAACCCTCAATTTTGTGCGACTTGGACGTTATCCATTGCGCCTTTCGCCTTACTCCGCCGGATCGTCCGCTGTAAATGCCGAGCAGCACGGCTTTTCCGTCGCGTGGAAGTTCATGACTTCGGTGCGAATCCCATCCGGATCGTACATATTGAACTGGTACTTTCCGTCGAGGCCAATCTTGGGCGCCTGGTCGTGCCGCCCGTCAAGGCGATTCCCCGCCTGCAGCACTTTGTACGCATCCGGCACCGACACAACGCCAATCGAATAATGGTCCATCACGCCCAGCGTATTCTGCGACATGCTCGCAGGAATTCCCGTGCCCGGTCCCGCGCCCAGCATGTACTCCAGCCAGTCGTGCCCATCCGGAACCTGCTGGCTCACCCACTCCACCCTGTCGTTGCGCCCGCCCCACCAGTAAGGCTTGAACCCGAGCAGGTCGCGGTAGAACTTGTCCTCGGCAGCGCGGTCGTGCACAAGGAACCCGACATGAATGATGTGGTGCCCAATCGCATTCGGCGCATCAATCGGCCTCAGATGCTTCGGCGGCTCGACAAATTGCACCTTGTTTCCCTCAGGGTCAAGCACCTCAAACCAGCGGCTACCATCAGAGCCCTTCTCGACCTTGGCCGGCGTTTTCCACCCACTTGCACCGAGATATTTGCGCATACCCTCCGCGCTTTCCGTATTCCATGCTGTGTGATCGAGTCGATTGATGCCAGCCCCCTCCGGAAGCGGCAGCACTTCAATAAACTGCGTAGAACTCAAAGCGTAACGAACGCCCTTCGGATTCTCCGGATCCGGAAGTTTCGCAGCTCCAACGATCACCGTGTAGTAGTGTTCGGTGGCTGCAGCATCCGAAGTGTAGACAGCCAGGTGCGAAATCCCGATAATTTTCGGCCGAGGCGGCGCGGTCTGCGCGGCTGCCGCGGTCACGCCAAGTAGAGCAACAAGAGCGAAAGCAGGCAATTTGATTTGCATCGCAATTCCCTCACGATTCAGAAGCGAGATAACGATAAATCGATTTGGGACGATGCGCAATGCTCAAGGTGTATTGGCCCGCCGAAGCGTGTGGCGTCGCTGCGCCTCTGTCTAGAAATGGAACCTCATCGCAACCTGCGCCAGCCGTGGCGCCATCGCGTTCACCGCGTGGCCAAACGTGCCGCTCGAGTCGTTGCCTTCGCCCGTTGCCGGCCGAACGAGCTGCGAGATGTTGCCTTCAACCGACGAAGGCCCAAAAAACTGCGCGTGATTAAAGACATTGAATCCCTCGGCGCGAAACTCAAGGCTTCTCCCTTCTCTCATCGTGATCTCGCGCGAGATCGTGGCGTCCAGGTTCTCCATCCCGGGACCCGAAAAGAAGCGCCGCCGCGCATTTCCCATTGTCCCCAGCGCAGGTAGGCTGAATTGGCTTGCGCCAAACACTGCTGCACCACCCCGCGGATTCGTGTTGATGTGCAGCGAGTCGCCACTCCACTCCGGTGTGTCGACACCATTGTTATTGATGCCGTTGGGAATCGTTCCCAACAGCGAAGTATCGTTGTTGTTCAGTAGTGTTACTGGCAGCCCCGTGGTGAAGCGCGCAATCCCCGCCAGCGACCATCCTTCGTCGAGCGCGCGAAGCAAGCCTTTGGAACTGCTCGCCGGCAGATCGTAATGGAAAGACGCAACCAGATTGTGCCGCATATCGAATGCTGACAGGCCGCGACTCAGCGATGGATCAACAGGATTCACCGATTCCGGCAATCCCGCCGATTGATCGATCGACTTCGAATACGTATAGCTCGTCAGAATCTCCAACCCATGCGTGCGATGGTTCAGCGTCGCCTCAAACGCGTTGTAGTTTGCGTTCGCAATCGTTCGCTGCAATTCGACACTGCCAAACTGCGGTCCGAAGGTCGTCCTTGCCGCCTGCTCGTTGAACGGCCCGCACGCAGCGCCGAGACTTAAGCAGAGCGCGGGATTCGCCGGATTCGCTTCTTCCAGCACCAATAAATGATGCGATGAAGTTCCCACATAGCTCACGGTCGCCAGTGTCGATGCCCCAAACTGCCGCTCGATGCTTCCCATCCAGTGCTGCGCGTAAGGCGTCACATCACGTGGATCGACCGCCGGGATTCCCACCAGTGGCTCAAACTGGCTCCAGTTCACGCTCGTGTTCGGATTCGAGCGGCTCGCCCCATAAGCAACATGCTGCAACGGGAAGCGCTGCCCTGCGCTCGCGCCCGTCGCGGCCACAGTAAACGGCGAAGTGAACAACGGCGGCGCAGCCGACGTATATGTGTATCCGTACGGCGGATTCGCGCTCATGATTCCCGCCGACAGTCCCTCATACGCCGTGTAATACATGCCGTAGCCGAGGCGGATGCTCGTTTCTCCGGCTGAACCGATAAGCTTGTCCAAGAGTCTGCCCCGCGCAGCGGCAAGGCTGGGGGAGTAGGCGATCCCTGCCCGCGGAGAAAAGTTGTTGCGTGGCGGCGCGAGAGAGTCAGGCACTCCCGGATCGCCGGGAAACACCAATCCCAGCGGCGCGCCGGGAAAGACCTGCGACTGCTCGTCCTCTACTAGCGTTTGCAACTGGTTGAACCGTTCGAGCCACGGCCTGATGCGATCCCAGCGCACGCCATAATTCACGGTAAGCCGATCGCTCAGCTTCCAGCTGTCCTGCGCAAACGCAGCCATATAAAGATTGCGATTGTAAAAGCTCTCTGCCTGACCCTGCGTGTAGCTCGACGCCACGCCTAGCAGAAAGTCCGCAAAGTCTACGCCCGTCTCTGAGCCGTTGAATCCAAAACTGCCGTTAAACACCACGTCAGGATGCGTGTTGATCTGGCTCACATGCAACTCGCCGCCAAATTTCAGTCCATGCTTGCCCTCGATACGTGAAAAGGCATCGCTCACTTCGTAAATGTTCTCGGCCTGCACAAGAGCCGTTGTATCCACGCCGGTTGTAAAGTCGTTGAACGCAACGTTTTCAATTCCCTCTGTCGACGGCTTCAGAGGAACGATTCCAGTAAATCCCTGCTCAGCCAGCGAAGGGCCCACGCCGCCGCGTGGCTGGCCCACCGCATTGCCATTGCGCATATAGCTCGCGTGCGCCTCGTTCAGCATCGTGCTGCCAATCGTCACCGTATGCTGCAGGCTCGCCAGTTGTGCACGCCCATTGCTGGTTGCATCGAATCCCGGCACACTGGCACCGCCCGTTCCTGTGGGATAAGGATTGTCCAGCGAGTACTGATCGGCATAGTAGTACCCAGCCAACGTCTGCTTGCCTCGCGTCCAATCGGCGCGCAATCCGCCTTTGTCGTCCTGCAGCATCTCGGCCGCATCAGCTGTCTCAAATACCCCTACGCCGGCATTCGGCGTTGGGATCGAGGCCATCAGGTATTTTGCTGGAGCCGCCCAGATTCCCTGCGGGATCTGACCAGTTGGAAACACCTGCGCATACGGCTCGCCCGCAGTCACAGTCTGCCCCAGCGTTGCCGATAGTTGTGCAGCCCACGCCGCGCCGTTCACGCTTCCGGTGAGCGGCGCCTGGCTGAAGTCCCCACCCCGTTCCGCCATCGACGGCACCGCGATATCGCCGGTATCGATTCCCTCCGTCAGCCGTGTCCCCTGGTAGTCAGCGAACCAATGGACGCCCTTCCAAATTGCCGGCCCGCCCACAGTGGCGCCAAACTGGTTCTGCCGGTAGGCCGCGCGATCCGAAGAAAAATAATTCCGAGCATCCAGAGCCGTGTTCCGGAGAAACTCAAACACGCCGCCGTGAACCTGGTCGCCGCCCGACTTGGTAACAACAAGAATCTGCCCGCCGCTTGAATTGCCATACTCGGCATCGAAGTTCGACGTCAGCACGCGGAAGCTGTCGATCGCATCGAGATTCGGCACAATCGACGTGCCCATGTTCACGTCCTCTTCCACGTCGGCGCCGTTCACGCGGAACCCGTTCGAATCCTCGCGCTGCCCACTGATCGATAAGTTGCCGGGATTCGCATTCCCCGAGGGCGGCGTGGTCGCTACGCCCGTCATGATGACCGCGCCCGGCGGCGACGTATTCACCGGCACGATTCCCGGCTGCACAGCCATCAGATCGGTAAAGTTGCGCCCGTTTAGCGGCACGCTCTCTATCTTCCTGCTCCCAAGCGTCTCGCCCAGTTGCGTGCTCGTCGTCTCCGCCGCAAGCGCATCCGCTGTTACTTCAACCGTCTCTGCATTTGCCGTCACCTTTAGCGTGACATCCAGACTGGCGCAGGTTGCGTCTTGCGTCAGCGCGACATCGTTTTCGTACGGCGCGAATCCGTCCGCATCGATTGCGATGACGTACGAGCCTACGGCAGAAACGTTGATTCGGAAAGTCCCCTGATCATCGGTCTGCGCGGTCTGCGACATATTAGTTTCAATCTGCCGCGCAGTCACGCGGGCACTGGTGATCAGTGAACCTGTCCCGTCATGCACGATGCCGCCGATACGGAACCCGGGCGCATCTTGTGCGCGCGACGCAACAAAAGCCATCGTTAGCAGAAGTACGAGTCCAGGATGAAAGCGAGAATTCATGGGGAAAGCCTCAAAAAGCCCTCATCCATTCAGTGCCAGAAACTGGAAACAAATTCGGGCGATATGTATATAGGACCAAATCAGTCGGCTTCTTTCTGTGATCTGAATCACTTGATTATCGATCGCTAGGCCATTGTTTCCATTGGCTTAAATATCCGAGCTATTTAGTCCTTTATCGATCTACAACTGATTTGGTCCTATTTTCAAACTTGACGTCCCGGTCGCTGCGGCGGAAATGGCTAGAACTGCTCGGCTCCGTCGCGTCGATGCGCGCTCCCGGGTGCTTGTTGACCCGAATTGAGTCGCTGTTTGCTCTCAAAGGAATCCGCCGGACGATCCACCAGGGCCGGAAAATCTGCGAATCGTGGATTAGCGGAATTCACTGAATCTGCTCGAATTCGTCCGCTTCAGGTCCAATTTTGAAAATTACCTTGACATGGGAAGAAGGTGTTTGTACGATTCTCCGCTGGACAGAGGTCAGACCACTTCTTGTCTCGTATACGTATTCAATTTCGCCGCAACAAGCGACCGGGGAAATTTGCGTGCCGAGGCAGCAGCAAATTTTAGGAGGCAGTAGATGCAAAAAAGAAACACGACTCTTGTAACTCGTCAGTTCGCCGACCGAGCACAATGGACCACTCGCCTTGTCGGTCTGTTCATCCTCACAACGCTAGCTCTGGCGCCCTGCGGCATCCGTGCTCAGATCGCCGGCACTGCCAACATCCAGGGCACCGTCACCGACACAACAGGCGCGGTCGTGTCCGGCGCAGGTGTCACCCTCAACGACGAAGCTACGGGGGTTAAGCGCACCACAAAAAGCGACGGCAGCGGCGTCTATCTGTTCCCTGGCGTTCCCATCGGCACGTACGACGTGCTGGTCACCGCGTCCGGCTTCAAGACCTACGAGCAAAAGGGCATTGTGCTCGAAGTCGGCTCCAGTATCAGCGTGAATGCCACTTTGGCTGTTGGCAGCAAGGAACAAACAATCGAAGTCCAGGCCGAAGCCCTCGCGCTTCAAACTGAAGATGCTACCTTCAAGCAGACCATCGACAATACCGCGATGGACGAAATGCCGCTCAACGGCCGCCAGATGACGGCCCTGATCACTCTCTCCGGCGGCTCCAGTGCGGCTCCCAGCGGCGACTTTACCGGCAGCAAATATTCCTACCAGACCATCTCCGTATCCATCGCTGGCGGCGGAGGCAACACCACGCTTTGGCGCTTCGATGGCGGCGACAACCAGGACTATATGGCCAATGGCAACCTACCCTACGCCTTCCCCGACGCGATCTCCCAGTTCAGCGTGGAATCGACCGATCTCGGTGCGCAGGATGGCGGACACGTTGGCGGCCTTGTCAATGTCGTGACCAAGTCGGGAACAAATCAATATCACGGAGAAGGGTTCGAGTTCATCCGCAACAATTACATTGATTCGACTAACTTCTTCTCTACGACGCCAGACACGCTGCACCAGAACCAATATGGCGGCACGTTCGGCGGTCCCATCAAGCGCAATAAGATGTTTGCCTTTGCGGCCTATCAGCGTTGGAAGGCCGATCAGTCGCAATCGGCTACGTCGGCAACGGTGCCCACGGCAGCCAACCTGACTGGTGATTTTTCTGTCACGGATGGCAATCCCCTTACGGGCACTAACCTGTGTAACTCAACCGGCAAGCCTATTCCATTGGTCGACCCACTTACCGGCACAACGTTGGTTGGAAACCAGTATCCATCGACTCCGACGTACAGCGCGCCGGCCTTGGCACTACAAAAATACCTGCCCGTGCCAAATGCTACGGTCGACCCCGATAACTGCGGGTTTGTGCGTTACGCTATCCCTTACCTGTTGACTGACAACCAGTTTGACACCAGGGTCGATTTCACGGCCAGTTCCAGACAGAACATCTACGGCCGGTACTTCATTGACGGCTACCAGTTCCCGGCGTATTTCTCGCCCACCAACATCCTCATCACCACCCAGTCCGGGAACATCGAACGGGTGCAGACGTTCGTGCTTGGCGACGCCTGGACCATCACGAATAACGTGGTCAACGCGGCACATATCTCCATCCTCCGCCGCGTCGACAACCGCGGCTACAACGCCGGCGACATCAATGCCGCAACCCTGGGCATACCATCGAGTGCTCTCTACCAAATCCAGCCGAATGGCCTGCAGATGGCCGAAGGCAAGTTCTCCATCGGCGGCGGCACCAACTCTGTAGCTCACTTCAACGACAACACCGGATCGATTGACGACGATGTGACCTGGGTGCACGGCAAACACCAGATCGGGTTCGGCGGGGAATGGGTGCAGAACCAGCTGAACATCGGCAATGTGTACGAAGGCAACGGCATCTTCACCTTCAACGGCGAATATAGCGGCAGCGGACCCAAGGGCGGCAGCACCATCGGCGACCAGAATCTCGACTTCCTGATGGGAACGCTGGGATCGTCAACTCCGTTCCAGCAGAGCAAAAAGCAACAGAACGCGCTGCGCGGGCCCATCCCCAGCCTGTACGTTCAGGACACATACCACGCCACTCCGCGCTTGACGCTCGTCGGCGGTCTGCGCTGGGGGCCCGAGATTTTACCGGTCGACTACTTTAACCGCGGCGTTGAGTTCAATATGGCCGACTTCATCGCCAATAAATCCAGTTCCGTCTATCCGAACGCGCCCGCCGGCGCCCTCTACTACGGCGATCCGGGCGTTTCCCGGCAATTCACCAGTAACCACTTGAACCAGTTTTCGCCCAACGTTGGCCTGTCTTTCGATCCCGTCGGCAATGGCAAGACTGTGATTCGAGCCGGTGGCGCACTCATGTGGGACAATCCCAACTTCTTCACCAGTCAGCGCAACCAGCAGAACCCGCCCTTCGCCACGGCGGTCACCAACGTGCAGACTTCGTCGTCCGGGCCAATTCCTTTTGCCGCTCCCTGGTCCACCGGAGCATTCACCACCAGCCCATTCCCGCAGCCAGCCATTCCCACCCCGTCTCAGGCGCTATTCTTCGCCCAGTCGCAGTACATCGTCACGTCGCCGAACTTCAGGCCGGCTTATACCATTCAGTGGACGCTCAGCATTCAGCGTGAGTTCGGCCACGGCTGGCAGGCGCAGGTCGATTACATCGGCAACGCCACTCGTCACGATCCTATGGGCATCACCTTTGACCCGGCTGTCTTTATCCCGGGTGTCTGGGGAGCGAGCGGAGCAGGATGCGCTGGAATCGTCACCACCGGTCCGGCGGCAGTGAAACCGGGCGCCGCAGGCACCAATTGCTCAACAACCGGGAACGAGAGCTCCCGCTTCCTGTTGACCCAGGAGAATCCAACCGGAGCCAACGCGAATGGAAACCCGACCGGTGGCAACCAATATGAAGGCAGCGGCGGCGGCTCGGTGATGGTCGGCGACGGGGCCAGTGCCAATTACAACGGCTTGGTCTCCTCGATCAACCATCGGCTTTCGGGCACGTTCAGCATCTTCGCCAACTGGACCTGGTCGAAGTGCCTCAACATTTACGACGCCCAGGGCGATTATGCAGGAACCGGTCCCGAGAATCCGTACAACCCCGGACTGGATTACGGCCCCTGCGGCTCCGACTACCGCCATATTGAGAATGTGAGCCTTGTCGCCAAAAGCGCCTTCAACAACCACCTCAACAACGCAGAGAAGTGGCTGGTGAATGGCTGGGAACTGGCCCCACTCATCCACATCACAACAGGTAGCGTGATCAACGTGACCTCCGGTCAGGACAACTCCCTCACCGACGTGGGCAACGACCGTCCCAATCGCGTGCCCGGAGTCAATCCGTATGCGGAAGCAAAATTCAAGAACGCTTCGGGCGAAACCAACCGGGAGTACTTGAATCCGAGTGCTTTCCAGCAGGTCTGGCAAACCGCGGGCTGCGCTTCGGTCACGGCCCCCAACTGTCCCGCATTGGGCACCTATGGCAACCTCAGCAGAAACGCCTTCTACGGGCCCAAATTCCTCCAATTCGACGCGCAGATCTCGCGCATCTTCCCCATCCACGAGACCTGGACGACGACTCTTCGTTTGGAAGCCTTCAACGTGCTCAACCATCCTGACTTCAGCAACCCGGGCGCGGGGCTGACGTCCTCGACGTTTGGTCAGGTCTCAGGCCAGGCCAACGCAGCCCGTGTCTTTCAGGGCAGCGTAAAGGTCAACTTCTAGTCTCTCCAATGCTGGTTGTGATTTAGCAATGGGCGCCCTGCACTTTGGGGCGCCCCTGCTTTGTTCACGAACTCCTATAATGTCTTCGACCTTCTCTTGCACGTTGAAGTTCTTGCAAGACTCAACCTAACGCTAACCCCAAAGGTGCCCATCATGGAATCGAATCAGAATAATCGCAGAGAATTTCTAAAAAACGGCGGCGCTGCATTGGCCGCAACCGCAGTCGCGCTAAACGCCAAAAGCTATGCGCAGGTCATTGGCGCGAATGACCGCATTCGCGTGGGTATTGTCGGATGCGGCGACCGCATGAAGGGCGGCGACCTGCCCGCATTCCAGCAGAATGCCGCGGACCTCAACTTCAAAATCGTCGCCGTCTCCGACATCTGGAAGATGCGCCGCGACGATGGTGCCGCATTCATCGAAAAGCTGTGCGGCTATTCGGTCGATCCTGTTCGCAACAACGAAGAGCTGTATGCGCGCAAGGATGTCGATGCCGTCATCATCGCAACCGCCGATTTTCAGCATGCTTATCACGGCATTGAAGCTGTCGAAGCCGGCCGCGATGCCTACGTTGAAAAACCGACTGCCCACAAGATGGAAGACGCCCGCAAATTCCGCGCCGCCGTTCACAAGTCCGGCAAGATCGTGCAGGTCGGCACCCAGCGCCGGTCAACTCCCGCCTACATGAAGGCCGCCGAGTACATCAAGTCAGGCCAGTTCGGCGATATCGTGATGGTCGAAATGACCTGGAATGTCAATCAGCCCGGCCGCTGGCGCCGTCCGGATGTTGTGCCGCTGCTCAAGGAAGAAGACACCGACTGGAAGCGCTATCTCATCGACTATCCGCATGAGCCATTCGATGCCCGCAAATATCTCGAGTTCCGTCTGTTCTGGCCGTACTCTTCGGGCATTCCTGATCAGTGGCTCGTGCACCAGATCGACACTGTGCACTGGTTCACCGGCCTGCCGCATCCCCGCTCATGCGTGGCCAACGGCGGCATCTATTTGTGGAAAGACGGCCGCAAGAACTGGGACACCATGACGTCGGTCTTCGACTACGGTCCGCTCGATGACCTCTCGAAGGGCTTCCAGGTGCAGTACACTTCGCGCTTCACCAACTCGGCAGGGGGCGTGAAGGAGCTCTACTACTCGAACGGTGGCATGATCGACATGGACAAGCAGACAGTGACACCCACTGGCGGTCTCACCGCAAAATTTGCTGCCGAAATGGAGATGAAGCCCAACCTGCTGCCCAGTCTCTCACTCGTCGACAAGGTCGAAAAGGTCAGCACCGACGCTGACACTCACGCCGATCCGCAGACCGCGGCTAATATGCGCAACTGGATGGAATGCGTGCGTTCGCGCAAAACTCCGAATGCGTCCATCGAAGCCGGCTACAGCCACTCCATCGCGCTTTGCATGAATGTGGCCGCCATCCAAACCGGTCTCAAGGTCACCTTCGATGAAAAAACGCAGCAGGTGATGGCCGGCGGCAAGGTCTTCGCCTAATACGGCAAGGCCGCTGCCACGAAAATCCCCGTTGCCCCATCCATTCGACCGCCTCGGCGAACGAATGGGTGGGATCGCGAGAATCGCAACCTGCGCCAGTTGCACACACCGGTCGGCTCGAAAGGTTTGTTCATGACACAGAAAGTTCGTACCGCTTCTCTGCTCGTCGCAATTTCCATACTGGCTCTGAGCGCCTTCGCCGCTCCCAAAGGCGTGCAGGTTGTCGCCGACCATGCCAATCGCCGCGTCGACATTACGATCGACGGCAAGCCGTTCACCTCATACATCTGGCCGACGACGCTGAAAAAGCCGGTGCTTTTCCCGATCATCGATGCAGACGGCGTCACCGTTACGCGTGGCTGGCCGCTTGCTCCTCGTCCCGGCGAACGCACTGACCATCCTCACCACGACGGTCTCTGGTTCAACTACAGCAACCTGAACGGCTTCGATTTCTGGAATAACTCCGATGCGATTCCCGCCACGCGCAGAGCAAAAATGGGCACCATCGTCTTCGACAAAGTCGTCTCGGCAAAAAGCGGCGAGAGCCGCGGCGAGCTGACGACAGACTCCACGTGGATCGACGGCGCGAATCACCCGGTCCTGGCCGAAACCACTCGTTACATCTTCGCGCGGCATGGCGATGCACGCAGCATCGACCTGACTGCCACGCTGAAAGCACTTGACCGCGCCGTTTTCAATGACGACAAAGACGGCCTGCTCGGCTTGCGCGTGGCTCGCTGGCTTGAGTCGCCCGAAGAAAAGGGTGGAACGTTCACTGACTCGAACGGCGTAGCCACCCCGGTCGCGGCCGCAGCAAACATTCCCGGCGTCGCCCCGCCAACCGGTGAATACCTCACCAGCGAAGGCATCAAGGGCGAAGCCGCATGGTCCACGCGCGGCCGCTGGTGCGCTCTTAACGGCCATAACGACTCGGGCCACGTGGTCACGATTGCCATCTTCGACCATCCCGGCAACATCGGCTATCCGACCTACTGGCACGCGCGCGGCTACGGCCTGTTCGCCGCCAATCCGCTCGGCCGCCATATGTTCGACCCCAAACAGCCGCCGCTGAACTACACGCTTGAGAAGGGCCAGTCAACAACCTTCCGCTATCGCATCGTCATCTACACCCACGCCGCAACAGTCGAGGAATTGAATCGCGAAGCCGACGCGTTCGCAGCCGAGAAGGAGTAGCAAGCCCCGCGCAATAAGAAAGGCGTGCGTCTCATCAGCAGTGGTTCAAATACCGCTGCCGAATGAGGTCGCACGCCTTATTTTCGCAATCGCTGCCAACTCGTTCGCGTGCGCACACCGCACGCTCACTTACTACCGCTAAAAGTTAATGTGCCCGGCAAATTGCCAGTCACGGGGGTTGTTGCCGATGCCGTTGACCGTGCCGAACGACGTGGAACCGGAGGACCAGGTGGCAGTGGGATTCGAGAAGAGTACATTGTTCCAGGTATTCAGGCAGTCCGCCTCAAAAACAAACTCCGCGCTCTCCCAGTGCAACGGGAAGCTGCGGCGGAGACCGGTGTCGAGATCCCAGCTGTTGGGGTTCCGGACGCCGTACGGTGCGGTGCGTGGCGCATTGCCGATGAGATATTGCGCGGTACTGATGGAGGAGACGTTTTGCGGAGTGGCGAAAGCCGTGGGATCAACATACTGGACCTTGCCCAGCGACGCGAATTGATATCCGTTCGGTCCTTTGCCGTAGCTGCCGTTAGTGCGGGCGTGGCCGGTATAGCCGGACGCCTCGTCGGGCATGTTTTGACCCTGGGCCGGGCAGTTCGTCGCCGTGCAACCCGACCAGGTGATCTGCAAGGGAGACCCCTGGTTGAATTGATAGATGCCGGAGAACTGCCATCCGCCAGCCAGCCAGCGCACCAGCGTATTGTTGGCGCCGATACCGCCCTTTCCGAACGGCAACTGATAGACGCCGTATACGTGGAGTGTGTTGGGAGCGGAGAGAGTCGTCCAGGAGCGGTCGATCCGGTCCTGTTTGAACGATGTTGTCGCATGCGAAATGGCTGAGGCTGGAATGTTGTAGCCGTCGCGATACGGACCATCATCGCCCAGGTTCTTTGAGAATGTGTAGTTCGCGTTGAGGGCCAGGCCGTGACTCATGCGCTGGTTGAGAGTAATCTGCAGCGAGTTGAAGCTGAAGTTGCCTACGTTACCAAAGGTGTCGCTTACGCCGCTGTATTGAGGGAAGGGGGTGAGCATTTGGGCAATGGTGGCTTTGCTGCTCGCGGCCCCCGCGGCGGTGTAGAAGGCGGGAGCGGGCGCACCTGCAACCGCGGCCTGGACCAGGGCCACGTTGGCCGGCGTGGCCTGCGCATCGAGGAGCGGGGTCTTTCCAGTGCTGTCAGTAAGCGGTCCCAAGGCCGCCAGGTATTTGGGATCGACTTGGTTGGTCCAGTAACCGCGCGCGTTTCCCGTGCCGGTGTTGGTGGAGTTGATGAGGAAGTGGCTCTCGTTGCCGACGTAGTTGACGGCCAGTGTCAGGTTCGGCGTAAGGCCCCGCTCAACGCCGAAGTTGTAAAGCTCAAACTCAGGCGCGCGCCCGGAGTAGTACGGGTCGGCGTAGGAGACGCTGCTGGCGCTAACGAAATTCCCTGAGCTGTTCAGGTAGAAGCCGGTGTTCAGCTCCTGCGCGGCCACGCCAGGTGTGGGAGCGGAGGGATACGCGGCGGTTGGACCGAAGAGCGCCGTGTTTGCCAAGCTGCCCAGGTAGGCGCTGTTGTTGTTGAGCCAGTACGACGGTCCGGCGGCGGCGCCGATGCCGCTTTCAGTGGTGCCAATGATGCTGGTGTTGAAACCGGTTTGGCCGGTGCCATTGTATGCGCCGCCGCGCCCGCCTACGCCGCCGCCCTGCGAGAAGACCTGCGCATACCCGGCGCGAACCACGGTCTTGCTGTCAATTTCATAGGCCACGCCGACGCGCGGTCCCCAATTCTTAAAGTAAGTATGGACGGGTGTAGTGCATCCGCAACTGACGCCAGCGCCACCGTAGCTGCCGGCGAACTGCAATAAACCGGGCGAGTTGGTGAGTGGATTGTTAAGCGTGGGATTCAGGAAGGTCCAGCGATCCTTGAGCTCGTGGAAGGGTGGCAGATAATCCCAGCGTAGTCCCAGGTCGAGAGTCAATTTGCGTGTGATCTTGTAGCTATCTTGCACGTAAGGCGAGATCACTTTGTATCGTCCGGCAAGTTCGCTCACCGGATCCAGCCCCAGCGATGGCGCCGTTGTGTCGTTCGACGTCGAGCCGCCGACCGCACCGAGCAGGAAGCTGGCGTAGGAGTATCCGGATGGACCGGTCGGTGTTCCCGGAGCGGTAGAACCCCCGGTATTGAGGGAGCTTGCGCCGGCCGCGAAATTGGCTGTTGAGAAAGCATTGAACATCAGTTGGAGCATTCCTGTATAGGTGGCCGGGTTGGCATTGTTGATTTCCTGCCACTGGAAGGTCATACCGAAGGTAAATGCTTGCTTGCCTTTCACCCAAAGCAAGTTGTCAGTGAGCGCGTAATTGTTGGGCGTAGTAAGCTGCGTTGCGACCGAATTCCCGTTTCCGGTCCAGGTTTGCAGTGCAGTGCCGAAATAAGATGTGGTCCCGAATGAGATTCCAGGAAACTCATCGCCGGCCTGACCCGCAGGAAGATTGGTGACCCCAAAGGTGCCAATGTCGTACTTGCTGATGCCCTGGGTGGTGTCGTGGATGTTCTGGAAGAAGCGCGTGAATCCATACTTCAACTGGTTGATCACGTTGGGCGTGATGGTGTACGCATCTTCAACGATGAAGTTCTTCGGGTAGATGTTAGCCAGGTCTCCACCGGTGTATGGCAGTGGTATATACGGGGCCGAATAATTGTTTAGATAGTTTTCAACGCCTATCGTGCCCACCGCCGAAATGCGGTGGTTGCTGCTCAGGTCGTAGTCGACCCGATAGTCGATTAAATGATTGTCGTACCCCTTGGGCGAGCCGCTTAGATAGTTGTTTACAAGCACGCTGGTGTTCGTGGGCGTCGGAAGGAACGATTCCATTGCCTTTGCGATGGGCGAGATATCGCCCGGCGGGATGACGTTGTAGCTGCCGTTGTATTCGAACGGCTGCCGGGTGCAAACGCTGCCGGTGCAGGCCGTCGTCGCCGGATCGTAAATGATCGCCGGATTGTTCGATCCGGTTCCTGTCAGACCAGTGCCGATGGCACCGTTCAGTTCTGTGAAATTGCCCTGCGCCTCCAGCGTGGTTGGCATGGTATAGAGAGAGGGCTGCTGCACATACCTGTCATGAAATTTGTCGTAGGCGACAAAAAAGAACAGCTTCTTCGCTGTGTGCGGCACTACGCCGCCCACGCTCAGCGAAAGCTCATTTTGATGCTCCGGCGGCTTGGGCGCGGGAATGGTCTGACCGAGCGCATTCTTGATGGTGGCCCACTTGTTGGTAAACGACCAGGCGTCGAAGGCCGTGTTGCGGACAAAATCGGACGCCTGGCCGTGGTACTGCTGTCCGCCGGACTTCATGGTGAAGTTTTCAGCTCCTGCGCCCATGTACTCTGCGGGCGGCGTGCTGCTGAGAACTTGGAACTGATCGACTGCGTCAACGCTCATGGAGAGCGAAACGAGCCGATTGTCGCCCTGTTGGCTGACGGTCTCGGCCGGCATGCCGTCAAGGTAGAGCTGCCCGAGGTAGTTGCCTGTTCCGCCGATGACAGGTAGACGCGAGCCTGCCTGCGCGCCGGGAGTGAGAGCTCCGAACGCGGTGGGATCGCGCTGTGCGTTGTTCATTTGAATAGGGAGGTTGGTGTAAGTTGTGTTCTCCATGGTGAGCTGGATGGTTGCATCGGCGGTATCAAGCACTGGCGGAGCGCCAGTGACGGTAACGGTTTGCGTCTCTATCCCGATTGCCAACACTGGGCCGATGGTTCTCGTCTGCAGTGCATCTACAACCACGTTGTCCTGCACGAGAGTCTTGAAGCCCTTTGCACTGATCTGGACAGTGTAGGTTCCGGGCAGCAGCGGAGAGATGCTGAAAAAGCCCGCGGAGGTGGATTCGCGGATTATCGCCACACCCGTGGCCACATTGGTCACAGTGACGGTTGCATGAGGGACAACTGCGCCTGTCGAATCTGTGACCGTTCCCTCAATCGACCCCTCGCCGGCGGTCTGCGCCGCTGCAGGCAGAGCCAACAAAACCAAACTGAACGCCAGTGCGAGCACCGCCATCAGCGCACTCACTTGGATTCCTTTGCGTCTTTCAAGCGAACCACTTTTTCTCATGTTTGTTTTCATACGAATCGCCTGGATAGCCTCCTTTAGAAGAACTTGTGACGTGCAAACGCAGCTTTGCTGTTTCCCGCAGTTTTGAGGGTCTCGATGTGGCTTGCGGGAGAAACTTCCTTACGTGGTCGAACCACTGGCGGTCCGGCCACGCCAAGCATTTAAAGCAAGCCGAAGAACGATTGTCAATAGAAAAATTATTTTGTCGTTGATTGCACGCGCCAAATCAGCACTTAAGTCCCGCCAAATCAACGACCAGACCCACTTCCTCGCAGACGGCCCACCATCTTCCGCCGATCGAAAGGTCGGAGACAGAACTCCGCTGCAACTCGCACTGCGCAATGCTTTTCTTGTGAGATACGGTCCGGATCCTGAGACAGGACCGGGGCTGCGGATCTCTCGTTGGATGAAATCCGCAACCCCGGCTGAAGTGAAACCGACTTAGAAGTTATATTTCAGCGAGAACTGCGCAACGCGCGGACCGGCGGCACCTCCGGCGCCGTTATTCGTTACGCTGTCCTCGGTGGTGATGGTTCCGAACGATGTGCTGCTGCTGAGCGGGGTTGCCGTGTTTGGGTTGTTCAAAATGGTGTGGTTCAGGATGTCGAAGTACTCGGCCCGGAATTCGAGTTTGGATTCGCGATAGATCGGGAAGGTGCGGACCAAGGCTGCATTCCACACCGTAAAGCGGGGACCGCGGAGCGAGTCCTTGATTACGTTGCCGAAACCGGTTCCGGGGCCGCTGTTGATGGGCTCCGAGAAAGCCGCAGGGTTCAGCCAGTTTTCGCAGATTTTGGATGTTGGGCAATCGCCGGCTGGGGTCTTGCTCTTAAGGTAAGCCGGCTTGGTGAAGTCGCGCTGGGCGCGGTCCTGGAGGAGGCCAGTATCCGAGGTTTCGGAGCTCCCTATCCACTCGGTGAGTGCATCGCCGGAGTGGCTCTGAACGACTCCAGAGGTCTGCCAGCCATTCGCAAGGGCCCTTACGACGCGATAGCCGTTGTTCATCTTGGGAAGCGCCCATTCGTAGGAGACCGAGAAGACCTGCGGATGATCGATGTCCGACACTCCGCGGTCGAGCGCCTTGATGTCCGGCACCATCGCTGCCGCCGGGATGTTGGTTGCGTTGGAGGGATAGAGGGGATAGACATACGACTCGCCCGCGTTCAGGTCTTCGGTATTGGAGTCGCGCGTGGCTTGTGGCATGTCGTCGTAGGACTTGGACCAGGTGTAATTGGCCATGAGCTGGAGCCCGTGCGACATCCTTTTCTGCAGAGTGGCTTGGAAGGAATTGTAGTGGGCATTGCCGATCATGGCCGCTTCAACGATCTGGGAATAGTTCTCGTCGCAACCTGTCAGTGTGAGGCACGGACCGACGGTGGGAGCTGTGTCATAGACCCTTCTGGAGTTGTCGGCGGAGGTGCATGTCGCCTTGGTCGGGCAGCCCGGGAAGAGCAGCGTGGGGGCCGTTGGAGTGCCCGTGTTCGTGCTGTCGTTCACCGCCGGATTGACTTCAAGGTTGACAAACAGGTGGCGCGATCCGGTACCGACATAAGCCAGCCGCATGGCCCAGCTCGAACCGAACTGTTGCTCGAGGGTCAGGTTGTAGTCGTAGGTGACCGGCACACGGAAGTTGCCTGAGGGATCGTACTCGTTGACCTCCATCTGATTCGGGAAGACCTGCGAGGACTTGAACGGGAGGGTGAAGGGGAATGGATTGGTGTACGCACCCGCCGAGCATCCTGTGCAATAGGGATTGCTGAGCGGCCCGCCGGGACTGCCAACGGACTCGTCCATGTTGGCGAGCGCAACGGTGATGGTGTTGGGGGCAAAGGTGGACTGACTGAGGTTGAAGAAGCCCGGCAGGCGGTCCTGGTAGAAGGCGCCAAAGCCACCACGCAGTGCGGTCTTGCCATCGCCGAACAGGTCGTAGGCGAAGCCCACGCGCGGCATGAACTGTTTGTATTGGTTCGCCACTCCGTTGACCGGGAAGTGCGGGTCACCCGAGAGCACCATGCCGGCGGGCAATCCTCCGGTTCCCGATTTCGTGGCCACTGCGAACTGGGGCGTGCCCTGGTTAGCTGCATACTCGGTGGGGCTGAATGCGGTCTGCTGGCCGACATTGGTGTGCCAGGGAGCAAACATCTCCCAACGCACGCCATAGTCCAGTGTGAGGCGGCGATTGATCTTCCAACTGTCCTGAGCGTAGATGGACGGGAAGTGGTTGCGCTCGTTCACCAGCTCATATTCGCCTTGGGTGAGCGCGGATAGGAAGCCGAGCTCGAAATTAGCCAAGGCGTTGACGTTGGCGTCCGGCTGGGAGGTTCCAGCCAGGCCGGAGGTGAAGGCGCCATAGGAGTTGTATACGTTGACCACGTCGAACTTGCTCAGCTCGTAGTGTCCGCCGAAGGCAAAGTCGTGCGCGCCTTTGACCCAATGCAGATCGTCGTTGAAGGTGTAGTTATTGCGCTCAAACAGGGCGCTGGCCGACGAGCCAACCTTCATATAGCCGCTAACGCTGAGCGACATGTAGGGACCGAGAGTCGGCTGCCAGATACTGCCGAGAGGGCTGCTTGGAGCGAGGGACGTAATGTCCTTGCTGCCTGAAGGTCCGCCGCGCTGAGAGACTTCGCGCTGGTAGTTGAGCACAAGGTTGTTGAGCAGGTTGCTCGAGAAGGTGTGGGTTTCAGCGAGCAGCGCATTCTGGTAGCGGGTTTGGAAGTACGACGTGTAGCTGTAGAGATTGGTGGGGTCGAAGATGCCCGGCTGCTGGTACCAATCGTAGAAATAGCGGCCAAAGAGGTGGTCGGTGGCGCCAAAAGTGTGGTCGACGCGCGCCGTGGACTCGTTGAAGTAATTCTGAGTGGCGGCGAAATAGTTGACGAGGTTGCCGATCTTTCCCGCGGCCGAATCCGAGGTCGCCGTGGGGAACTGCTTCATGAAGGCCACCGCAGCCGGATCGAAGGCGGTGGTGGGGATGTGGTTGTTGGGCCATGGCACGCCCGTGTACGGGTTAGAGATCTGCTGGCTGGCCGTATTGCAAAGGCCCGCTCCAGTGAAGCCACTGGTGCAAAGGTTGCTTAAGTCGGCGTAGCCGGTGCCGGTGGTGCCTTCCTCGGCTGGGGTTGGCTCTGTCTCAGTACTGGCCGCGGAACCCGTGTGGATGAGCGTGTACTGATAGCCGTAGAAGAACTGCGTGGTCTTACCGCTGGAGATGTGCGGAATCTTGACCGGTCCGCCAACCGAGCCGCCGAACTGATGGCGGTGATACGTGTCCTGGGAGCCTGCGGGCGAGAAGTGGTTCTCGGCGTTGAAGAAGCCGTTACGCAGATACTCGAAGAGGTCGCCGTGGAACTGCTCGCCGCCCGATCTGGTAACGATGTTGACCACCGCGCCCGCGCTCTGGCCGAATTCCGCGTTGTAGTTGCTGGTCTGGACGCTGAATTCCTGCACAGAGTCCGGCATCGGGTACGGATCGTTCACGTTGGTCATTTCGTCCAGGTTGTTGCCGCCGTCGAGCAGGAAGTTGTCCTGGTTGGGCAGCGTGCCGTTCACACTAGCCACCTGGACGGGGCTGAGCAGCGTACTAGATGTGAAGTTTCAACAGGTTGTCCATTCGATCCGAATCAGAGAAGCTGATGGTGACCAAACCGCAGTTTCCAAGAGGGAGATCGAATGGACTACCACCAGAATGCCCGACTGACCGTGTATAGTCGAGAGCAGTTAGCAAGATTGGTTGCCGATCAGCCCCATTGCCTTACAGCGGTCTCTTAGAAATTGGATTGCTTGTGAAGTCGTTTTCATATGTGCTCGCCTGGCTAGAGCATTTTCATAGTTGCTGTATCCGGTAGCCGCAGTGGCGGAAGAAGGCTTGTGCGTCTTGGGGTGTGATGGCTTCGATGGCCCGCGCCAGGGCCGGTTCGAGTTGATCGAGCAGCCGCGCTTTGATTCCCCGTAGCAGTTGCTTGAGCTTGGACCAGGCTTGTTCGATGGGATTGAAGTCGGGAGAGTAGGGCGGCAGATAGAGCACCGACGCACCGCATTTTTCGATGAGTTCGCGCACCCCGTCCACCTTGTGCGCTCCCAAATTGTCGAGGATGACAAGGTGACCAGGCTGGAGCCTTGGCGCCAGCACTTGTTCCACGAAGGCGAGAAAGACATCTCCGTCGGTGGGCGATTCAATGCTCATGCTGGCGAGTACGCCCTCGGTGGTCAGCGCCGCCAATACCGTCAAGGTGCGCCAGTGACCAGCAGGAACCGCTTCCCGCACGCGTTCTGAGCGGGGACCCCAGCCATAGCGGCGCGTCATCTCCGTGGTCACGCCGCTTTCATCCAGAAACACCAACCAGGCCGGGTCGATCTCGGCTACCAGTTCCCACCACGCTTGCCGCCGCCACAGGTTCTCACCGCTTTCCTGCTCTTGGGCGCGTAGCGTTTTTTTTATGCCGCAAGCCCAGGCCACGCAGCCAATACCACAGCCGCGAAGAGCTGATCTCGACTTGATGGGCCTTCAGCAACTGCTGTTTCAGTTCCGCCAGCGTCACATCAGGCTGTCGGGCTACTGCGGCCCGCAGATACTGCTTGACCTCCGCGCTCAGCAGTCCCGTTGGCCCATGGCGCAACTGGCGAGGCCGCTCCGGCCGCCCCCTCTCCAACTGCTGGCGGCGGATCTTCTTGCTGTATCCATAACTGACGCCAAATTGGCCCGCCAGTTCCTCCAAGCTCCCTCGCCCCGCTGCATAGGCTCTCAACAGCTTCGAACGCAGGTCGTCTGAATAGGCTCGTGGCATCTGATCAGTTGCGGACTTGTCGCCACCTTCACCTTATCCTCGATTCGCCCTCGCGGATATAACTACTAAGGAACTGCTCTAGCCTCCTTGAATTTTCAAGATCCCAAAATTAAGACAGTCGAAATCTGCACGCGCAATTCCGCGCACTGGTTTCGGCGACTCTTAAAGATTCCCGCTAATGTCGCCGCGAAGCATACGCCAGGAACAATTCGGATGTCAATAGATAATTTATTTCAATGTCAATAGCCGCACTACTCTGCCTTCGCCGGTCGCATCGCTCAGATTCTGGATGGGTTAAGTTCCCGCTGATGCGCCACGAGGACCAAGGCAACGAACGCCGTTACCAGCGAAACCGCCGCCAGCGCCAGGAACGCGTTTCGCCAACCAAACGCCACGCTGATCCGGGCAACAGTGTCGCCCGACAACCACCCCGCCATATAACCGAATCCATCGATGATTCCCGCCGCAGTGGCACTTCCGCGTTCGCCGCCGAAATCAAGCGACATAGCGCCGGCAAGATAGGAATAAGGTCCCAGCAACATGAAACCCGCGAGCGCCACCAGGACGGAAGGCGCCCATTCACCGCCATGGCTCGGCAAACGTCCCAGCAGAACAAGGCATACCGTGCACCCCAACATCCCGGTCACCACGATCAGATTGCGCCCATTCGCGCCAAGCTTGTCGCTCAGGTACCCCCCTGCCAGCACTGAGATCCCGCCGCAGAGCGGGAAAAGAGCGCTGCGGCTTGCCGCAACACTGGTCGATAATCCTACGAACTGCACAAAATAAGTCGGCGTCCACAGGTTGAAGGTTTCGCGAAGCAGCGTTGTCCCCAAAGCCAGAAGGCAAACCAGCCAGAATGCAAAGCTCGTGAAGAGCGGCCGCAGAATTGAACCAATTCCCGCTTTTTCTCCATTGCCGATTGCCTCTTCTTCCGCATAGACATTCCTCGGATTCACTTCCGGCGCTCGAAGACCGCGTTCCTGAGGCGTCTCTCGCAATAGCACCATATTCGTAATCAGCAGAACCGCCAGGCATCCTGCCGCGAAGAAAAATACTCCGCGCCAACCCACTCCGTGCGCCAGCAGTTGACTCATTGCCCACCGGCAGCCTGCATCGCCGAACAAAAAACTCAGGCTCACCACCGCCATCACGCTGCCGTAAGTGGAGTAGGAAAACCAGCGCGAGGAGACGCGCACCAAACCTGCCCATCCTTGCGACTGAAAAAGCCTGTTGCCAATCCAGGCCAGCGTGAAGATGGGAAATGCACCGCTCGCCGCAAAAATAATCGTGAAGAAAATCGAGCCGGCCATTCCGCCCAGAAAATTCCTGCGGCCGCCCTTTGTATCTGCGATAGCTCCAGAGAAGAACTTCCCGAACGCGTATGCGATCGTGCCCATCGAAGCGATGAAGCCAAGCCGGATTTGTGCCTGGTTCGGCGTAATTCCGCGACGTGCGAGATCGTGGATCAGGTCAGGCAAAACGACCGAAAGGTCCGAACGGCAAAAGTAGTAGCCAGAGTAGCCCAGCGCGAGCAGCGCGACAGTCGCCCAGTGCCACGAGGTCAGCTGCGACCCTGAGCCCGTTGGAGCGGGTTCAATTTGGCCGCTGGCCACTGCGCTGTCGTTGGACACATTGGAAAGGTAACATGCCTCCTCCAGTCGAATCCCAAGCACCATGAATTGGCCGCAAAGATCCACCGCTTCATATCTCGCTTCAGGTTTCGTATCGCATTTTGTTTCCCATTTTGTATCGCCGCCAATTAACATGTCCGCCGGGGGGACAAATTCCGGCACCAGCGTTGCTGGGGTTTTCCCGATCGGCAGCCAATTCTTCCCTTCTCGGGGGTCCTCGTGATTCGATCCTTCATTCGAGATTCAATTCAGTCCTCGATTCGAATCTTCTCGTCCTCACGCATTTTTTCCGTTCCCATTCTTCTTGTTCTCGGTACGATAGTCCCTGCGTTGCTCGGCGGCATACAGGTCCAAGGGCAAAATGCCGACCCACAGCCCGATTCGCTGGCTGCAGCGCGCGCCGGTTTTGCCAATCCGCCCGCAGACGCACGCCCCACGATGCGCTGGTGGTGGTTCGGGCCAGCCGTCGAAAAGCTTGAACTCTCTCGCGAGTTGCATGCCATGCGCGATGGCGGCATCGGCGGCGCTGAGATCCAGCCTGTTTATCCCCTCGAGCTAGACAATCCCTCCACTGGCTTCCGCAACTATCCCTATCTCTCCAAGGAGTTCCTCGATCGCGTCGCCTTCACCGCGCAAACCGCGCATGAACTTGGCCTGCGCCTCAGCCTCACCCTCGCCAGCGGCTGGCCCTACGGCGGATCGTACGTTCCCGTCACCGACGCCGCCGGCCGTCTTCGCGTCGTCGCCGACGCTATCCCATCCGCCGCCAACTCTGTCCCTGTTCCCTCCATCCGCAACGGAGAAAAACTGCTTGCGTCGTTCATCGCCGGGGGAACTCCGCAACACTATGACGCAGAAAATGCCAAAGAAATCTCTGAGATTCATGACTACCGCCTTTCGGTGCCCGCGGGTTCCGGGGATCCACGTGTCGCGCTGTTCTTCATCTCCAGCCGCACCGGCCAGCAGGTGAAGCGCGCCGCCGTCGGCGCGGAAGGATTCGTCCTCGATCACTTCAGCATGGACGCAATTCAAAATCACCTGAAGGTCGTTGCCGATCCGCTGATTGCTGCCTGCGGCGCGAATGCTCCCTCGTCGGTTTTCAGTGACAGCCTCGAAGTCTACGACTCCGACTGGACACCGGATTTTCTTCAGGAATTTCGAACGCGCCGCGGATACGATCTCATTCCACTGCTGCCCGAGCTCGTCGCCGGAACCGGCCCCAAGGCCGTCGATCTGCGCTACGACTGGGGCCGCACGCTCGCCGAACTCATCGACGAGCACTACCTCACGCCGCTCAACACCTGGGCGCGCGAGCACCACACGCATTTTCGCTCGCAAAGCTACGGCGAACCTGCCGTCACGCTGTCTAGCAACGCACTCGTCGATCTTCCCGAAGGCGAGGGCTCGCAGTGGCACGGCGGATTCTCGTTCACGCGATGGGCAACATCGGCAAGCCATCTCTACGGCCGCCCGGTTACATCTTCCGAAACCTGGACGTGGCTGCATTCGCCGTCCTTCAGCGCGACGCCTCTCGACATGAAGGCCGAAGCCGACACGTTCTTCCTGCAGGGCATCAACCAGCTCGTCGGCCACGGCTGGCCCTATTCCCCGCCCTCAGCCGGCGATCCCGGATGGTCGTTCTATGCCGCAGCCGTTTTCAACGATCATAACCCCTGGTGGATCGTGATGCCCAACGTGACGAGCTATTTCACGCGCATGAGCTATCTGCTGCGCCAGGGTAAGCCTGCTAACGACGTTGCCGTATTTCTTCCCGAAGAAGATGGCCAGGGCCGCTTTCGGCCCGGCCACGTCTCGGTCACCGACGAGATGCGCACGCTGCTGGGGCCCGATCTCGTCCCATCGATTCTCGACGAAGGCTACAACCTCGACTTCATTGACTCGGCTGCGATCGATCACATCGGCATCAAGTATCCGGTATTGGTGCTGCCAAGCGTGGAGCGCATTCCGCTGGCGACTTACAGGAAGATTCAGGAATACGCGCGCCACGGAGGCACGGTGATTGCTGTGAAGAGCCTGCCCATTCGCGCTCCCGGCGTCGTCGAGTCACCGCGCGACTCCGACGCCGTGAAGCAGATCTCGCACGATCTCTTCGCGCCTGATGCGAAAAACACACGCCTCGTTCCAACCCCTCGCGATCTTGGCGCCGCCATCGGCACGGTACTCAAGCCCGATGTGGCGATTACCCCGGCAACACCAGAAGTCGGATTCATTCATCGCAAGTTGGCCGACGCCGACGTCTACTTTGTTGCAAACACGGGCAACCAGCCGCACGCGATTGATGTGACCTTCCGTGTTGAACGACCAAACGCCGAGTGGTGGGATCCGATGAGCGGCGACGTCACGAGCGCAGGATCAGCGCACCGTCTACACATGGATCTCGCCCCCTACGAGTCACGCGTTGTCGTGTTCACCAACCACGTGGAACCGCTCCCGGAAAATCCCGTCGCCGCTCGCTTCGATTCCATCGACCTCGCACACGATTGGAAGGTGACATTCGACAAGACCGGCGCGAAAGAATCGATGACCTCCTTTCAATCCTGGACCGGTATCGATGACGAGAGGTACTACTCCGGCACAGCAACCTACGAGCGCACCATCCAAATCCCCGAGAATGTAGCAAAAGCCGGCCGCGTGCTGCTCGACTTTGGTGTCGGCACTCCGGTTCCGCGCACGCAACTCCATCAGGCCGGCACGCGCACATGGTATGACGCTCCGCTGCGGGACGTGGCCCAGGTCTACGTCAACGGAAAACTCGCCGGCTCCGTCTGGCATCCGCCCTACAACATCAACGTCGCGGCTTTTCTTCATCCCGGCACAAACGACCTCAAGATCGTCGTCGCCAACACTGCGATCAACGAGCTTGCCGGCCGCTCCGGACCCGACTACCGCCTGCTCAATCTGCGTTACGGCGAGCGCTTCACGCCGCAGGACATGGATCACCTGGAGCCACAGCCGTCGGGCATTCTTGGGCCTCTGCGCCTCATATCAGCTCAAGATGCTCAACAGGAGGAGGGTCATCAATGAGTCGTCTGCCGAAGTCTTCGCCGGAAGTTCTACGATCCTTGAAAGCAGCCGAATGCGCCCGCCCCGCTTTTAGATTTCAAGCACAAGGATGTGATCACCCATGAACCGTCGCGAATTCTCTTCTCTGCTGCCCCTGCTCGCCGCCGCGTCCGCTCTCGCGCCATCAGCCGAAAGCCAAGCCGCGGCAGCTCCGCTCGCTACTCACCCACCGTTGGAGCCGCTCGTCTCCGGCCGCTATCCACAGATCGAGCCGACGAACCCGCATCCTTCGCCGCGCATGTCGAAGCATTTTCTTATCGGAATGCTGCCCGACAACATTCGCTGCGAGGCGCACTTTACGCATCTCGCTCCGGGCTGTCCGCCAGAGCCCATCGGCACGCACAAGCACACTGAGATCTGGTTCATCCACGAGGGCACTGCGCGCCTCATGACGGCCGGTGTCACGCGTGATCTGTTTGCCGGTGACATGGGTCTCTGCGTCGCTGGCGATCAGCACACCATTTACAACGCCAGCCAGACTGAGCCGGCCTCCTACTTCGTGATCACCGTCGGCCCGCCGGAATAAAACTGGTGTCAGAGGTCAAGTTCAGATCGACTTAAGAAAAAGAAATCGCATAAATGTGGCGCCGCGCCGACGGAGTGATCAACGTGGCCTGCCGACCCACGCATCCTCGTTTATCGAGTGACGATGTAGATCGTATTCCCCGCCGGAATGGTGACTTGCCGAAGAGTGCCGGTGTTGTCCTCAAACCAAAGCGATGAGCTATCGCCCGCAACAAGCCTCCCATAGGATGGCGGGACCGTCCCCCTCATCGTTTGCGCATGAGTCGACGTTGCGGTGTGTGTCCCAACCATGTATCCGGTCAGCAACAGCGCGATCCCACCACCAA
The DNA here is from genome assembly GCA_963834565.1 of uncultured Acidobacteriaceae bacterium. GTDB lineage: Bacteria > Acidobacteriota > Terriglobia > Terriglobales > Acidobacteriaceae > Telmatobacter. Next base: position 189,472 of record CAWICF010000006.1, read on the forward strand.
TCCGCAGAATTGTTGCTTGCATCTTCGGTCTCTCCTTTTGGCGGAACTCCTACCTGAGATCGACGCAGGCAAGCAAACGAACGCTCCAGACTCCTCAAAATGATTCAGGACACATCGCCGGGTGCTCCGCAGTCGCTGGGCCGTTGTCTTTCCGGCTAGGGTGGGAAGGAGAATTACTTCACATGTTTCGCAACCTGAGCGCTACACCGTCGTCAGTTGCGGCGCCGCATGCCGCTTCACCGCCATCAACTCCATCGCCTTCATCGCGATGTGCTCGGCGCTCACTTCGAGTTCCTTCACCAGGTCCCATGGCGCACCGGAGTCGCCAAAGCGATCCTTCACCCCAATCGCGCCCGTGATCACCGGCAACCCATAGAGTTCCGGGCTCGACGTCAGGATCAGGCTGACCCTCCCGGCAAGCGCGCCGATCTGATGCTCCTCAGCCGTCACAATCACGCCGGTCTCTCGCGCCGCGCGAACGATCGCCTCGCTATCGATCGGCTTCAGGGTGTGCATATTTATCACGCGCGTCTCGTAGCCGAACTCCCGCTTCAGAATCCACGCGGCGCGCATCGCCTCGGCAACCATGGGCCCGCACGCGACAATGCTCAAGTCCTCGTGCTCGTCCGCGTAATCCTCGGCAAGACGTGTCTCGAATGCGTCGACGAATTCCGGCGTAGCGAAATCCGGCCCGGGGGCACGCATACGAATCACATTTGCCTTGCCAAAGACAAAGGGCGTCGCCTCGCCTGTCACAATCGGCGTTGCTTCGCGAGCGAATCGAATATATTTCGGTCCCTCATGATCGAGGAGAAGATGCCGCATGGCTTTGCGAGTCTCAATCGCATCACATGGCACAACAACGGTCATGTTCGGCAGGCCCAGCATGGCAAACAGGTCTTCAAGCGCCTGGTGCGTTGCGCCGTCAGGCCCGACCGACACGCCCGCATGCGCTCCCGCTACCAGCACATTCAAATTCGAATAGCAGACCGACACCCGCAGTTGGTCGAGATTGCGCGCCGCGGAGAATGTTGCGTAAGAGCCCAGCACCGGCAGCTTGCCCTCGCGCGCCAACCCGGCTGCGGCCGCCGTCGCCGACTGCTCCGCGATGCCCATACTCACCCATCTACGCGCTCGCTCCGGTTTGCCCGCATAGAAATCCGCAAGAGTGATAGACCCCGAAATATCGAGTCCGAGGCACACGACGCGTTCATCGTCACCATACTCCGCAAGCGCCTTGCCGAATCCCTTTCGGGTTGGCTCCATCTTCACGCGCATCCGCTCGCCCTTGTTCCACCAATAATCGCGCGAGAAGTGCGGCATCTTAGCCTCAAGCGTGCGCGTCGCCTCGCACTGGAATCCTGCAGCTTTCTCCAGCAACTCGTCTACGCGAATGCGCTCCGTAAGACCAAGTTCCGCGAGCGCAGCAGTCAGCTCTTCGCGATTCGGCGCTTTCCCATGCCAGCCTGGCTGGCCCTCCATGAAGCTCACTCCCTTGCCCTTCACGGTGTCTGCCAGAATCACCACTGGCCGGCCTCTCACAGCACGCGCCTGTTCCAGCGCATCCACAATCTGGCTCATGTTGTGGCCGTCAATGCGCAGCACGTCCCAGCCGAACGCCGCGTACTTCGCGGCGAGCGGTTCAACCGCCATCACATCCTTCACCCATCCATCAATCTGCAAGCGGTTGCAGTCGATGACCGCGATGATGTTGTCCAGTTTGAAGTGGCCGGCCTCCATCGCCGCTTCCCACACCTGGCCTTCCTGCTGCTCGCCGTCGCCCATCAGGCAAAAAATCTTGTTGCGCCTGCGATCCAAACGCGCGGCAAGCGCCATGCCTACCCCGATACTTAATCCCTGGCCGAGTGAACCTGTCGAAATCTCAACGCCCGGCAAGCGCAGCCAGTGGGGATGCCCCTGGAACGGCGACCCAAGTTTGCGCAGCGTGACCACATCTTCAATCGGGCAAAATCCCGCCATCCCAAGCGAGACATAGAGCGCCGGCGCCTTGTGCCCCGCAGACCAGAGAATGCGATCGCGTTCTGCCCAATTCGGATTCGCCGGGTCGTGATCGGCCACCCGCAAGTACAGCGCAGCGGCAACGTCCACGATCGAGAGCGTCCCGCCGGCGTGGCCCGATCCCGCTGCGCACAGCGCCACAAGATCGTAGCCGCGCATCATTCGCGCCGCATCTTCCAACTCCGCAATCGAGTAGTCCTTCGTGATCCGCCCGGTTCTCGAATCTCTTAGCGCCATGGTCGTCCTCCTCTGCACCCTTTGCCCAGATCTGCCACTAGAGGTACGCGTCAACCCATGCTCCAATTCGCTTGAGCGCTTCATTCAGGTTCTCCATGGAATTGGCCACACTGAACCGCAGATAGCCCTCTCCATAACTGCCGAATGCAGTGCCGGAAAGCGCAGCCACGCCGGCATCCTGCAGCAGTGCATCGGCCAGAGGCTTTGACGCCCATCCTGTGCCCGAAATGTTCGCGAAAACATAGAACGCGCCCTTGGGCATCCGCACGCTGAATCCCTGGATTCTGTTGAGACCATCCACGAACATCCGGCTTCGCCTCTCGAATTCGCTCCGCATCAAGTCAACGGCGCTCTGGTCGCCGCGCAGCGCCTCAAGAGCCGCGCGCTGCGTAAAGCTCGCCGTACACGAATTGGAGTTCGTCATGAGCCGCGTGATTTGCGCCGCCAGATCGGCCCGCATCACGCCGTAGCCGATACGCCATCCGGTCATCGCGTAGGTCTTCGAAAAGCCATCGAGCAGGATCGTTCGATCTTTCATTCCCGGAACGCTCATCATCGAGTATGGTTGACCTTCGAACTGAAGCCGGCTGTAAATCTCGTCGGCCAGCACCATGATGTTGCGGTCGCCGATGATCGCGGCAATGCGCTCGATGTCATCGCGATTGAGCACGCCGCCGGTCGGATTCTGCGGCGAATTCAGAATGATCAGCTTGGTTCCGGAGGTGATCATGCGCGCAATCTCGGCAGTATCCATGGCGAAATCGCGCTCCTCGCGCAACGGAATCGGGATACTCGTTCCTTCCACGTAGTGAATCATCGACTCGTAGATCGGAAAGCCGGGATTTGGATAGAGCACTCCGTCGCCCTTATCAATCAGCGCCAGCATGACGTAAAAGATGATCGGCTTGCCGCCGGGAACCACAACAACTTCCTCGGGCTGCACGTCTACATGACGGGTGCGGCTCACCTCCTCGGAAATCGCCTCGCGCAGTTCGGGCAAACCCGCCGAAGGTCCGTAGTGCGTCCAACCTCCGCGCAACGCATCCACAGCGGCTGCAACGATGTGCTGCGGTGTATCGAAGTCCGGCTCGCCAATCTCCAGGTGAACGATGCTCTTGCCCTGGCGCTCAAGGGCCTTGGCCCTGCTCAGAACCTCAAACGCCGTCTCCGTTCCCAGCCGCTCCATGCGCCGCGCCAAAACCAGCTCGTGTTCCACTGCCACTGTCATCGCACACGCTCCCAATCATCGCCTCAGCCCGCGCCGCCGCTTCAATTTTGCCGCTAGACAGCCTTCGGCGGCATGGATTATACGTCCGCCTTAAAACCAAAAAATGTGATGGCCGTCGCCTCGCTCAAGTCGCAGTCTTGCAAAGGTTACGCTGCCAACCGGCCAGACCCGGGCCGTACAATGTCGGAAGCGCATTACCCCGAATTCCCAATGAGCTACTACGACCAGGTCGCAGAGGCCGCAACGTTTCTCAAGTCGAAGCTGGGCACGCTCGCACCGCGCATTGGTATCGTTCTTGGCTCCGGCCTGGGCGCCGCAGCTGACGCAATTGCCAATCCGGTCATCGTGCCGTACAGCGAAATTCCTCACTTTCCGCAATCCACTGTTGAGGGCCATTCAGGCCGCATGGTCGCCGGGCTGCTCGGTGGCGCTCCGGTCAACCACCCCAACGACAAAGACCCGTCGTTGGAGGCCCCGGTCCTCATCATGCAGGGGCGGGTGCACTTCTATGAGGGTTACTCGCCGCTCCAAGTCACCTTCCCCATGCGCGTGCTGGGCGCGCTCGGCATCCGCGCAGTCATCTTGACGAACGCCGCTGGAGGCATTCAAGCTGGCCTTCAAGTTGGGCAACTCGTCGCCTTGGCTGACCACATAAATATGATGGGCTTCAATCCGCTCAACGGGCCCAATGAGCCGCGCTTTGGATTTCGCCCTGGCGCCGGCCTCCGCTTTTTCGATATGACCGAGGCATACAACAAGCCGCTGCGCGAATTAGCCAGGGCTGCGGCGGCAGACGAAGGCTTCGAACTGGCCGAAGGTGTCTATCTCGCCACGCCCGGTCCAAGCTTTGAAACTCCGGCCGAGATTCGCGCTTTCCGCTCGCTCGGGGCAACCCTCGTCGGCATGTCGACCGTTCCTGAAACCATCGTCGCTCGCCACATGGGCGTTGAAGTGCTCGGCATCTCCTGCGTCACCAATCTCGCGGCGGGACTGGGCGCAACTCCGCTCAGTCATCAGGAAGTGTTTGAAACCGGCCGCCAGGTGGAGCAGCGGTTGGCGAACCTGCTCAAGCGTCTGGCGCCGCGCATCGCAGCAAGAGTGGATGCGGAGCCGTGAACGAAGAGGACAACGCACAACTCGCCGGCAGCGCCGAAACGCCGCATTTGCCCTTCCCTCCAACGTTGCTGGGCATCGCCGGCTGCTCCGGCTCCGGTAAAACTACGCTCGCCGATGAACTCGCCCGCACCCTCGGCGGCATGCGCTTTCACCTGGACGACTACTACCTCGACCTCGGACATCTGCCCTTCGCCGAGCGTGTTCAGCAGAACTTTGACGACCCTGCGATGATCGAGGTTCCCTTGCTTGCGAAGCATCTGCGGGCCCTCGCTCGCGGCGAACCGATCGAACGCCCCGTCTACGACTTCTCCACCTACACCCGCGTGCCCCATCGCACCGAAACCGTTCGCGCCGGGCAGTTCCTGATCGTTGAGGGAATCTTCGCGCTCTATTACCCAGAACTCCTGCCGCACTATCAACTGCGCGTCTACGTCGATACGCCTGAGGGACTCTGCTTCGAGCGCCGGCTCAAGCGTGACATTGTTGAACGAAAGCGGACCGAGAAATCCGTTCGCGCCCAATATGAATCCACCGTGCTCCCCTCAAGCGTCGCCTACGTTCGGCCCTCCGCGGCGAATGCGGATCTGATCGTCGATGGAAATGGCGCACTCGATTGGAAGGTGGAGCGCGTGATCACTGAGATGCGCGATCGCGGATTGTTGGCCGGGGCTTCTTAGCGCCGCTTGCCGCGCTATAGATGCCACTTGGGCACAAATGCAGAAGGCCCGGACCGCCTGGCGATCCGGGCCTTACACAATTGCAATTACTTGCTCTGGCAGCAACTATCCGTGCAGCCTTGCTGGCAGCAGGTTTGTCCGCATTGCCCTTTGCAGCAACCACTGCAATATGCTCCCTTGGCCGAAAGAGGCGAAGTTTGCGCAAAAGCGGCGACTGTAAGTGCAATGGCGAGCGATGTAAATGCGATCATGCGTTTCATTGGAATTCTCCTTTTGACGTGAATGTTGCGTGGTCGTGCCTTGGCCTCCATCGAGGCCGCTTTAAGGGCAGCAACGTCAAATAAGAATTAAATGCGGAAGACTTGGTTCAGAATGTAGCGCGGCGGCGATACACCGCGAACCTTGATGCTGATTGGCCCAACTGCGATTGGATTTGCTGCGGAGATTTCTGAAGTGTCCACGAGCGCCAGCGGATGCACCGCGGTGCGCCATTTGCTCGCCGCAGCCAGTGGCTCGCTCGCTTGCATCGCGGCGCGCGGGCAGCAGTCCATCGAGCAGCCGGACGCAACCATCCCGCTTGCCATCGGGCAATCAGGCCCCATGTTATCCATGGCCATCGGGCAGCCTGTCACGCAGGTCGCACTCTGGCCGAAAATGCAAATCGAGCCCGCGAGTGCCGGCTGCGCCACGAAGAGTGCAATTGCCAGAACCGTGGCGAATTGGGCGATACGCTTCATCTGATAATTGGACTCTATTGAACCCCGTGGGTTAGGTCTGTGTGCTGGATCACATCGAGATCCGCCGTCAGCGAACTGCGCTTTCGCGGGCGGCCTACAGCTGCCGTCAGCAAGCAGAGCCCTCGGTTCTTCGCGTCACGTGGCAACCACGCGCACGGAGCTTTTGTGTTCGAAATAGCTCTTCGTCACCCGCTTCAGGTCCGAATTGAAGAAAACATATCCGGCATCCTCAAGATATTCCACGATCGCCAGACAGGAAGTGCCCCGGCGGGCGAGCAGGTCCGGATGCAATTCAAGAGACAATGCAGGCTTTTTCGCAAGCAGCAGTTTTCTTGCCCCACGCAGCACGTTAAATTCGTGCCCTTCCACATCGATCTTGATGATGTCCGGTGGATCGAAATCCCTCTCGATCAATTCGTCGATTGACACAGTTTTGATGGCCACGGTCTCTCTTTCCGTTAGGTTCTCTTCTCCTGAGGTGGCAGGCGATTCCGAGATTGCCGTGTAGTGGAACCCGGACTCAAACTTCACCACCTTGTCGGGCAATCCGACGGCAGATTCGAAAACCTGCACCTTCGCCGTTGGATTGAGATGGAGACATTGTTCAAGTTTTTCCCGCGAGCCTGGGTTTGGCTCAAATGCCAACGCCCGGCGATCTGCGCCCTTTAGTGCAAATGCAAGGCTGAAAAACCCAAACAGAGCGCCAATGTCCCACAAAACCTTTGCGTTTGAAGCCAGTTTCATGAAAGCCCGGAACTCCTCCACTGCCTCCGGGCTCTTCCATCCAAAGTGCTCAAACGCATCGCGGATCACGGCGTCTCGCGGAACGACAATGCGACAGTCGCCCGGCAGAACGATCGTGGAGTCCGGTGCTGTTGCGTTGGCATTGGCAAACTGCGTGCGATATCTCTTGAGCTTCAAAAGATAGGCGACATGCGCCCGATAACCCCTGTACCTGCCTCCACTGATAAATGCAACAAGCTTTCCGGGCAATATCGCTTTCGCGGTCGCTTTTACCCAGGACTCGGGCCTCGAAGAAGGTGTCAAGTTGCCTCCTTTGCTCAAGGGAAACTTATGGGATGCAAGAAATGATTGGGACCACGACTATCTTGAAGCAGCTGCACCGTCATTTGGCGGCCTGCACAGAATCCTCACGGTTTTGTTATGAGCGCTTCTACCGGCACCAGCATATCTTCCTTACGCATCACCAGGTTGGTGGCGTTCAGCGTCGCGAGTTCAAAGCCGTGGCCGTGAGTAATGGCATCGGTCGGGCAGGCCTCAACGCAGTATCCGCAGAAAATGCAGCGGTTGTAGTCGATGTTGTAGACCTTCGCGAAACGCTCCGATGACGAAATCCGCTGCTCCGCGGTATTTTCCGCCGCTTCAATATAGATACAGTTGGCCGGGCAGGCAGCCGCGCAAAGAAAGCACGCAACGCACTTCTCCAGGCCATTCTCGTCGCGCTGCAGCACGTGCGCGCCGCGAAAGCGCTGCTCAAACACCGCTCCGCGCAGCGGCCCCGGTCCGTCGGGATAATTCTCCACCTCGGTCGGCGCAAATGCCTCTCGCGCGGTGATGCTCATGCCCTTGGCAATGGCCGCAATGTTGCGCACAATCGACATACTCTTAGTATACGATTCTTCCCGAGGCGCTTCGATGCATCCTGGAAACACGTTAATCTGAATGCCTATGAAAACCGTACTTCTCGTCGTTTCGGTCTGCGCCCTCGTTAGCTCGATCCCGATCTGTGGAAGAGGCCAGTCGTCCATGCCCATGAGCCAGATGAGCGAGATGCACAAGCCCGCCGTCACGCCAGGCCCGCTCAAAATAATCTTCGGTGACAAGTCCTCTGAGTGGACGCCCGTCACGCTTTCTTCATTGCCGCATAAAACCATCACCGTCCACAACGAACACACCAAGGCCGAAGAGACCTACTCCGGTGTGCAGCTCATCGATCTGCTCACGCCACTCGGCGTCAGCGACAAACCCCACGGCAAGGATCTTCGCCTGTACTTGGTCGCTGCGGGTTCCGACGGTTATGAAGCCGTTTACTCCATTGGCGAAATCACTCCCGACGTCAACAACTCGACGGTCATCGTGGCCGACAGCGAGAATGGCAAGCCACTGGCCGACGACGGACCGCTCAAGCTTGTCGCGACAAACGAGAAACGTCCTACGCGCTGGGTGCGCAACCTCGTCGCCATCCGCGTCATGGCGGCGAACTAGCTAATGCTGAATGTTTGCCCCAGGAAGGGGTGCCCCCGGTCTCGATTTTGAGACCGGGGACTGCAAACACTCGGCCAACCACCTCTCCTACGGATGATGCTCGTCCTTGTGCTCCTGTGGCGGCGGGTTGTGCGCAGGTGCTGGATGGCTGGCCGGCGGCGCTGCATGATTCTGCGGCGGAGCGGAATGGTTGGCCGGCGGTGCCGGACGGTTTGCCGGCGCGGCTCCACGACTCACCGAAGGCGCAGGCCGACTTGGCTGCGGCGCGGGACGATATTGCGCCTGCGGTTGACGGTTTGGCTCCTGCGCCGGCGGACGGCTCGGCTGCATCTCCGGCTGCCGCTGCTGAGTTACAGGGCGATTCGGCACGGTATGCGCAACATTCGGCGCCGGATGGTTCTGCTCCTGCCTCATCGGCTGCGTTTGTACCTGCGGCCGGTTTCCTTGCGGAGCGTTCACCTCGGGCCGGCTCGGCTCAGTCTGACCTTGCTGCGGTCGATTGGGCTGGCCGCCGAATTCCGTCGGGCGATTGGCTGCCGATGCACCGTTTTTGTGTTCAACGACGGGCGGCCGCGCTGCCGGCGGCAGATTGTGAATGTTCGTTGGCGCGGCTGGACGCACATTCGCCACGGCCGCTACCGGCCTGTTGTCGGCCACTTCCACCGGACGCCCATGATTCGCTGCCGCAAACTGCGCTCGATTCTCGCTCGCAGACCGCTGCACCGCAAGCTGCGTCTGCATCGGGGCCGCGTGGGGCTCACGCAAAGCGGCCAGCTCTGCGGGGCGTGGCCGCGCTTGCATCCCGCCCGATCCTCCGTTGTAGCTCACGCGATTGATCGTTGTGTTGTTCACCACGACATTTCGCATATAGACGTTGTGTACCACGGTCACATTCACGTTGTTCACGCTGCGGTTGTAGTTAAAGTGGCCGCCGTTCCAGTACCCGCCCTGGTAGCCCACGCCCACGTAACCAAATCCGTAATTGATCCCGCCATAGAAACCAATGTGCGGTCCCCAGTATCCGTTGAAGAACGCATAATGGCCGTGAGAGTAGCCCCAGTATCCCGGCGTCCACAGCGCGCCCACATACGGAGCCTGCACCCACACGCCCGGTACCCAGTAGTAGCCCGTCGACGCGTAATCCCAGTATCCCGGGGTCCACATATAGTCGTCGCCCGGGCAGGGCGGCTGATCGTAGTCGGGCAACGGTGGAGGCGGTTCCGGCGCGATATCTACCGGCTCAACGCCGTAATACGACTCGTCAGCCGAGTCGTCGCCCTGGTCGGAGTACTCGCCTGCATACTCATCAGAAGACGGAGCATACGAGCCATTGCTGCCTTGAGCCGCAGGCTCTGCGACCGGTGCAAGATTGGCTGTGGCTGGGTCATTCGATGGCTGATCCGCCTGCGTTGCCGAATTTGCAGAAACCTGTTGTTGATTTCCGTGACAGCCGCAGAGCACAAATCCCGTAGACAAAATCGAGAGGAACAAAACGTTCAAATGGGGGAGGGTTTTCATGGCAATCTTTCTCCAGTCTCGTTGGATGCCGGTTCCTTCCGGTGAGGCCACCAACGCCTGCAACATCCGTTGTGTCTGGCATTTGGAGACAGACCGGCGGTGCGTCTTGCCGCCTGCCTCCCGATCCAAACCAAGGAAAAAGAGAAATGGGAAAAATAAATGGGCGCACTCGCATGAAGCGCGCCCATCCATCGGAACCCATTACTGTTGCGCGGTGATTCTACCGGTGATGTTCTCCTCCGCTGCTCGCATGAGACTGCGGATGAACGTTCTTGTCCGCGGGCAGCGGGCGGCTGATTGCCGGGCTGGCAGGCCTGCCCTGGTTCTGAGCCGCATACTGGCCGCGAACCGCGCTGTAGTTTTGCTCGTGCTGCACCTGCGTACTCATGCGCGGTGCAGTGGGCTCACGGTACGCCGCCGCTTCTGACGGCTGCGGCCGCACTTGCACACCCGCGCCGCCGCGGTAGCTGGGCCGCACGTTGTTGTTGAAGTTGTTCACGTGCACGTTGTTATCCACGTGAACGTTGTTGTAGGTGTTCACGCGCACGTTGGCGCGATAGTTATACACGTTGTGCACAGTTCTCACATCGATGTGGTTGTACACGCGGTTATAAAAGAAGTGGCCGCCATTCCAGTAGCCACCTTCATAGCCAAGGCCGACATACCCGAAGCCATAGTTAATTCCGCCATAGAACCCGATATGCAGGCCCCAATGACCGGGATAGAACATATACCGACCGCTGTAAAAGCCCCAGTAGCCGGGAGTCCACAGCGCATTCATATAAGGCGGCTCAACCCACGCGCCGGGAACCCAGTAATAACCCGTCGGGCCCCATGCCCAGTAGCCGGGAGTCCACACGTAGCCGTCTGCCGGCGGCGGCGGTTGGTCGTAGTCGGGCAGCGGCGGAGGCGCAGCATCAGCTTGTTGCGTAGGCTGTTCGGCATAATTCGTATCGTCGGGATTTTGATCAGGTGCACCCGCCTGGTTGGGTGGAGGCGGTGCGTCGGTCGTATACGACTGCCCGCCCGGCTGGTCCTGCACCGGCGCCTGATTCACCGCGGCTGGGTCAGGCCCCTGATCCGGCTGACCCTGGTCGGGCGGCATCTGATCTTGCGCAGCCGCAATCGCACCTAGAATTGAACTGCCCGCGGTCGGCTTGCCGGAACTCGTGACGAAGAGCGCTGCCGCCCCTGCCAGCGCCATGCAAACTGTAATGCGAGGAAGATGTTTCATCTTGCCCTCCTTACCCTCATCCGATTAAACACGGCCCGGCGTTCTTTAGTCTCGCAATTGCCTTAAATTCTTGCCTGCAGGCAATTTAGGTGCGTCCGCTTGTCACCGTCAACAGACTGAGGCAGGTTGCCCCACTCAAGCTTCGCTTGGGTGGGGGGCGGAACTCAGCTCGCGCACACACTCCCAAGTTCCACACCCTAATGCCGAGGCGCCGCAGATTGTCCGCGATTATTTGCCGGCGGCGTCGTCACTGGTTTCCGCTGAGGCTGTTTCCCCAACAATTCCTTGCACAGATCTGAATCCTGTCCGCGTTCCAGCCCCGGAATCGTGTCCTGTCCACGGCACAACCGCAGTTCCATCGCTTTGGCGTCGTCTCGAGTCAGTTCCACCATCCTGTCCAGCCCCGTTGCCGGGTCGACGTCGTAGCGAAATACCGTATCCGAAGGCGGCTTCTGTTTCCCGTAGTCGAAATTGTTCCACGTCGCCAGCAGCGCCCGTCCATCAGCGCCGCCCATCACCGCATATACCTGCGACCAGGTCAGCCCCGGCGTGTTCGGCTGCGATCCGCTCCACACCAGCACTCCCTGGCCGCCGCGCAACCAGCGCAGCGTCCACATGTGGTGAGTCACATCGTAGTGGAACGCTGTGAAGAACGTGCTCGCCGCACACTCTCGGCAGTTGTCGTAGAGAATCGTCAGCTCGCCGGGACCGCCGTCGACAAAATGCTCCCAGTCGAACCAGCGCAAATCCACACCCGTCAGCAGCGGTGCAATCACATGGCTGGTGAGCGATACGTTCCAGATGGTGAAGCTGTCGGTGCTCGGCGCAGACTCCGGCGTTGCGCGATCGGTCGTCACCACCAGCGCTGCATCATATAAAACGCCGATCTCGCGAATCGCTGTCCACTTCTCCACCTGCAGTGACCGCGTGACCCACGTGATGATGCTCTGATCCTTCGTGGAGTGAAAATCCACCCAGCGAAACGTGTCGGTCGGCGGCTGCGCGCGCAGCGGAACAACAATGGCGATCGCAAAGAGGAAAAGAACCGCAAGACGTCGGGGAGGCAGACCAACCTGCATGGGATTAGGTATAGCAGACCGAACGTGAGGGGACGCTAAGCCCGGAGACAGCACTGCTTGTACTTCTTCCCGCTGCCGCACGGGCACAGATCGTTCCGTCCCGGCCCTCCTGGCCTTTCGCGCGCCTCACCCTCCGCCACCCAGTGCATCACGTTTGCCGGCGGCCGCTGCGCCGCAAGTTCCGCCGCCATAAACCGCATGTACGGGTTCACGTGGTGGAAGAACATCTTGTAGCCAGCGCACAAGTAATTCAGTCCCGGCTCTCCGTCCGGCGTCGTCGTAAAGCGATGCTTGGGGCACTCGCCATTGCACGCGAAGCGGACATCGCACTCGCGGCAGTAGCGCGGAAGCGTTGTCTCCTTGGCCTCGCCAAATTTCCGCTGTTGCTCCGACTCAACCAGCGCAGCCAGCGCCGACTCCATGATGTTGCCCAACCGGTTCTCTGGATACACGAAGTGATCGCACGAGTAGAGATCGCCGCTGTGCTCGATGGCCAGCGCCGCGCCGCACGTCTTGCGGAAGATACACAGGCTTGCTTCCATGCCGGCCCACATCTCCAGGCTCACATCGAACAATTGCACAAAATGCCTGCCCACATCCTTCCGCACCCACTCGTCGAAGATCGCGCAGAGAAATCGCCCGAACTGACGTGGTTCGACTGACCAGGGCGCGACTTTCGCCGCTCCTGAAAAATCCGGCGCGATCAGCCGTAGACCCTCTTTCGTTGCGTTTTGCGCCACGCGTTCGACGATCGGAATGAACTGCATGAACCCGCTGCCGTTTGCCTTCAGGAACCGATAAACTTCCAACGGCGCATCCCCGTTCGCGCAGTGGACCGTGGTCAGCGTGTTGAAATCCACCTTGTTCCGCTTCAGCACTTCAATCCCGCGCATCACACGGTCGAATGTCGGCTGCCCACCCTTGTCTACGCGGTACGCGTCATGCAGTTCGCGCGGTCCGTCGATTGAAATCCCGATCAGAAATTCGTTCGCTCGGAATAGCTCCGCCCACTCGTCATTCAGCAGCACGCCATTCGTCTGAAATGCATTCGCAACCCGCTTCCCGTTCGCGTACTTCTTCTCCAACTCCACCACGCGCCGGAAATAATCCACGCCCAGCAGCGTCGGTTCCCCGCCCTGCCACGCGAAATTCACCACCGGCGCATCGTGCGACTCGATGAACTGCCGGATGTAGCTCTCGAGTACACCATCGCTCATCGCCCACTTTTCTACCTCCGGGTAGAGTGATTCCTTCTCGAGATAGAAGCAGTATTTGCAGTCCAGATTGCAGATGGGCCCAATCGGCTTGGCCATCACATGAAAACTGGACGCACTCTTCAAGGGAACCTCACCAGGCGTCGAATGGGGATTCATTGCGCCGTCCCTATTATGACGCGCAGAAGCGAAACGCACTCTTCGATTCGAGTTGCCTCATCCGGCAGAATTTCTTCCGATTCTTGAAAAGGAATTTCTCCAGCGTTTGGCAGGTTAGTTCCCAGACTTTCAAGCACTTGCACAATTTCTCGATCGCGGGCGGACGAATCTCCAAAACCTGCATCGAAGCAAAGGTAACAATTGGGTTTTCGTTCTGATTTTTGTTCTACGGAATTCAGCTTCAGGAGGGTTCTCATGAAGAAACTGCTTGCGATTCTGCTCGTCGCCACATTTTCCATAGCGGCTTCGTCGATGGCGCGGGCCGCCGACGATCAGGAAAAGCTCGATGGGCGCCTTGACGCTGCTCGTTCGGTGATCGATTCGATTATGTCTGTTCCCGACAAGGCCGTCCCCGATAGCATCGCGCGGCGTGCGACTTGTATCGCCGTCGTGCCCGGCGTGGTGAAGGGCGCGTTCATCGTTGGCGCGGAATATGGCCAGGGCGTGGTCACCTGCCGCACGCATCATGGTTGGAGCGGCCCGGTCTTTATTCGCATGGCCGGCGGATCGTTCGGCTTCCAGATTGGCGGTCAGGGCACCGACTTGGTGCTCGTCGCCGTCAACGACAAAGGCTTTCAGGATCTGCTTCACGATCGCTTCAAGATCGGTGCTGACGCAGCGGCAGCAGCCGGCCCGGTGGGGCGCAATGCGCAGGCCGCAACCGACCTCAGCATGCGCGCGGAGTTGCTCACCTGGTCACGCAGTCACGGCGTCTTCGCGGGCATCGATTTGAACGGCATCTCCGTCAGCCAGAATGCTGCCGATACTGACGCGCTTTATGGCGCCGCGCATCCTTTCGGCGCAATCCTGCACGGCGCTGTGCCTCCGCCTCCGCAGTCGGAGCGATTTCTGGCTGCCATTCGTCAATACTTCGGTGATGCGGAATACAACCGCTAGATCAGACGACTAAACCACCAGGGGAGAATTCAATTGAAGATACCTTCTGCACAGCCATCTGCGGGTCTGTTTACGATGCGGCCGGAAGCTCTTGCCGAATCGCTTGCCTCACAGGCGGTTTCGCCGCAAGGAGCCGCATCCGGAATGCGTCTGCTCACGTTCTACCTCAGCCACGCCGCCAGGAGACTCAGCCCTTCCCGGCTTCGCAGTCTCGAAAAGGCGAGAAAGCTGCTGGCGGCTCGCATGGATCGCGAACTGAGGGAGAAGAAGTTGGCCTGACCGTTTGCGCGGCTCTTGATTCGCCCCCCCGCGTTATACGGCTCTCAGGTTGCATTGATCAGGCAAGAGCAGCGAAATTCAATTGGCCCTCCCCCGGGCGCAGCACGGTCCGCAAGTTTCGGACCGTGCAGCTTCGTTGGTTCAAGTTTTTTCGCACCGCATACCTCTGTTTGGATCGATTACCGCATCCAATGAAACGTGCAGGTGTGTTCCGCCCACATTTCGGGCGCGTTCAAAGCCCTCCCACTCAATTCTGCAACTATTTGTCTTCCCGCACCGTCCATCAAAAAACGTGTGCCTGCGCCGGCTGTTCGGTAGCGGCACGCTGGTTTCCATCCGTAGCTGCCACTGTTCATCGGCATGCGAACCACTGAACGATGGAGATTCTGGCAGCCTGCTCCTCCGGCGTTACGCCGCGGCTTGCAGGCGCTGTCCGCCGATTCGACTGTGAGAAAATGTTGCTAACAAATTGACGGTTCCTAACCCGACTTAAGAGAAGAAGATGGACCAACGCTTGTCTGATTCGCACTTCGATTCTGGTTCTCAACCCTCTGATCCCGCAAAGAAACACCGACACCTCTGGATCTGGGTGATCATTCTGCTGCTCTTCGGACTGCTGTTCTGGTGGGTCTATAAGCAGCACAGCGTCAGCGCCTCAGCCCCTGCAGCCGGCGGCCACGGGCGGAACGCGATGACCGGCGCCGTGCCTGTCACCATTGCGACGGTCACAAAGGGAAGCATCGGCGTCTACCTCGATGCCATCGGCACTGTCACACCCACTTATAGCGACTCGATCACCTCACAGGTTACGGGCGTGATTACTGCCGTGCATTACCGCGAGGGCCAGTACGTCAAAAAAGGCGATCCTCTCATCGATATCGATTCGCGTCCCTATCAGGCGCAGCTCCTCCAGGCGCAGGGCGCTCTCGATCGCGATCAAAATCTGCTTGCTGAAGCGCAGATGGATCTCAAGCGCTATCAGGATGCGTGGGCCAAGAATGCCATTCCGCGCCAGACGCTCGAAGATCAGGAGAAGATCGTCCTGCAGGATCAGGGCACGGTGCAAAATGATCAGGGCACCGTCCAATATGACCAGGTGCAGGTCGGCTTCTGCCACATCACTTCTCCAATCGACGGCCGCGTAGGTCTCCGCCTTGTCGATCCAGGCAACCTTGTCACGGCAAACTCCTCCACGACTCTCGTTTTGGTCACTCAGCTTCAACCCATCACCGTCGTCTTCACACTGGCTGAAGACAATCTCACCCAGGTGATGCAACAGATGCGTGCCGGAAAGCCGCTTGAAGTTGACGCCTACGACCGCACCCAGCAAACGCTTCTCGCCAAGGGCCGCCTCATCACCATCGACAACCAGATCGACACGGTCACAGGAACCGTGAAGCTGCGCGCGGAATTCACCAACGCGAATGGCATGCTCTTCCCCAACGAGTTCGTCAACACGCGTCTGCTGGTGAAGACCCTCGACAACCAACTCCTCGTGCCCTCATCGGCCATCCAGCACAACGGCAACACTGACTTCGTTTACCTTATCCAGGGACTTACGCCTTCGAGCTCTACTGGTCAGTCAAAAGGCGGCCAGGGCGGCGGACATCACGGCAGCAGTGGCAGCGGCGCGAGCGGCGGTGGAGGCAATGCCGGAAGTCACGGCAGCAGTGGCAGCGGCGCCGCAAGCGGAAGCGGTGGCAGTGGAAAGACCGGCAAAGCCGTCATGAAGAATGTCACCTCGGGCATCTCCGACGGAGGCAACACCGCAGTCACCGGGCTCAATGTTGGCGATGTCGTTGCCAATAGCAGCTTCCAGAAATTGGTTAACGGCTCACCGGTCACGCAATCCTCGGTCGTCATTCCTGCCACTTCCGAAGACACCACTGAGGGAGCTCCATGAGTCCGTCTCGCCCATTCATTCTGCGGCCCGTCGCAACTTCACTCTTGATGGCCGCAATCCTACTGGTGGGCATCGTCGCTTACACGCAACTTCCGATTTCCGCACTTCCGGAAGTCGATTACCCGACGATTCAGGTGCTCACCTTCTATCCCGGCGCCAGCCCTGACGTCATGGCGACTACTGTCACTGCGCCGCTCGAGCGGCAGTTCGGCGAGATGCAGGGCCTCAGCCAGATGACCTCGACCAGCGCCGGCGGCGTTTCGGTCATTGTGCTCCAGTTCAACCTGTCGCTTGGTCTCGACGTGGCTGAAGAGGAAGTTCAGTCGTCGATCAACGGCGGACAGACTTTTCTGCCCTCCGATTTGCCTGTACCGCCGGTCTACAACAAGACCAACCCGGCTGACGCGCCGGTGCTCACTCTTGCCATCAGTTCCGACAGCATGCCGCTCTCTGCTGTCGAAGACATGGTCGACACGCGCCTCGCGCCCAAGCTCTCGCAGTTGAATGGCGTGGGACTGGTGAGCATCAGCGGCGGACAGAAGCCGGCCGTTCGCATTCAGGTCAATCCGGTGCAGCTCTCCTCTTACGGGCTCAATATGGAGGACGTTCGGACCGCGCTCACCCAGGCCAGCGTGAACTCGGCCAAGGGCAACTTCGATGGTCCGCGTCAGGACTACCAGATCGACGCCAACGATCAGATCTCCACCGCCGACGACTACAAGAATGTTGTCGTCGCCTACAGCAATGGCGCGCCGGTCCTGGTCAAGAACATCGCCAACGTGATCAACGGCGTGGAGAACACCAAGCAGGCCGCCTGGATGGGACAATCGGGCGGTTCTTCCGGGCCCACGCTTACGCCCTCAGTCATCCTGAATATCCAGCGGCAGCCCGGCGCCAACACCATCACTGTCGTCAACAGCATTCAGAAGATCATGCCGCAGTTGGAGGCCAATCTTCCAGCATCCATCAAGGTCACCACTTTGACCGACATGACGACCAGTATTCAAGCTTCCGTCCATGACGTCGAGTTTGAATTGATGCTGACCATCGGTCTCGTGATCATGGTGATCTTCCTCTTCCTGCGCAGCCTCTACGCCACCATCATTCCATTTGTCGCCGTCCCGCTCTCCTTGATCGGCACTTTGGCCGTGATGTACCTGCTCGGCTTTTCGCTCGACAACCTCTCGCTGATGGCCCTCACCATCTCCACCGGGTTCGTGGTCGATGACGCGATCGTGATGATCGAGAACATCAGCCGCTTCCTTGAAGAAGGCATGCCGCCGCTCGAAGCTGCGCTCACCGGCGCGGACCAGATTGGCTTCACGATCGTTTCGCTCACCGTCTCGCTCATCGCTGTGCTCATCCCGCTTCTGTTTATGGGCGATGTGGTCGGCCGCCTCTTCCGCGAGTTTGCCGTCACTCTGGCCGTAACTATCGTCATCTCGGCGGTCGTCTCGCTCACGCTCACCCCGATGATGTGCTCGCGCATCCTCCGCCACAACCCCGAAGAGAAGCAGACGCGTTTCTACCGCGTCTCAGAGAATGCCTTCAACAAGCTCATCGCCTTTTATGGACGCACCCTCCGCGTGGTCCTGCGCTACCAGACCATCACATTGTTGATCGCCTTGGCGACGCTGGTTCTCACCATCGTCCTCTATATCTTTATTCCCAAAGGTTTCTTCCCGGTGCAGGACACGGGCGTGATTCAGGGCATTTCGCAGGCGTCGCAATCGATTTCCTACGATGCCATGTCGCAAGAGCAGCAACAGATGGCGCAGATCATTCTTCAGGATCCGGCCGTCGAAAGCCTCTCGTCGTTCATTGGCGCAGATGGAATCAACACCACACTCAACAGCGGCCGCATTTCCATCAACCTCAAGCCCCTCGACCAGCGCGTTCCCAGCTACATCAGCGCATCTGACGTCATTCGCCGCCTGCAAACCAGCCTGGCGAAGGTGCAGGGCATGCATCTTTACATGCAGCCGGTGCAGGACATCACGGTCGACGACCGCGTGAGCCGAACACAATATCAATACACGCTTGAAGATCCCGACACCGACGAGCTCAATCAGTGGACCAACACATTCGTTACGCAGCTCAAGAAGCTGCCGGAACTCGAAGACGTCGCCACCGATCAGCAGACCGGCGCCAAGGCCGTGCAGCTTGAGATCGATCGCGTTACCGCATCGCGACTTGGCGTGGCGCCCACGACAATCGACAATACGCTTTACGATGCCTATGGTCAGCGCCAGATCAGCACACTCTATACGCAGTTGAATCAATACCATGTCGTGCTCGAAACCGCGCCCCAGTGGCAGAAGAACCCCACCAAGCTCGGCGATCTCTACATTCAGTCGAGCGCTTCATCTGGAGCAACCGGAGCAGGCGCTGCCACATCGTTCTCTTCCTCTGCTTCGGCGGCAGCCGGCTCCAACGCACTCACCTCGTCGGTGAAATATACGCCCTCGTCGCAGGCAATCACCGCTCCGGCCTCAGTGCTGGCCGGCACAACCAGCGGCGCTGGCTCATCCTCTCAAAGCGGCGGCACAACGGCGGGGACTACTCCCAATACAGCCACCTCCTCCGTGGGCGCAAATGCGATTCCGCTGAGCGCCTTCACGCAGATGCACAACACCACCGAGGCGCTGTCCATCAATCACCAGGGCCAGTTCCCGTCGGTCACGGTCTCGTTTAATCTGGCGCCCAACGCGTCGCTCGGTACCGCCATCACTGACATCGAGAAAGTGGTCAAGAACATACAGTTCCCTGCCAGCTTGCAGTCCGACTTTCAGGGAACCGCTGCATCGTTCCACAATTCGCTCTCCAATGAAGCTCTGCTTATCCTTGCCGCGCTGGTCGCCGTCTACATCGTTCTTGGCGTCCTTTATGAGAGTTTCATCCATCCGATTACCATTATTTCCACGCTGCCTTCGGCCGGTGTTGGTGCGTTGCTCGCGCTCATAATCTGCCGCGAGGATCTGAGCGTCGTCGGCATCATCGGCATCATCCTCCTCATCGGTATCGTAAAGAAAAACGGCATTCTGATTGTGGACTTTGCGCTGGAGGCAGAGCGCAAGCATGGACTGGATTCGACCGAGGCGATTTACCAGGCCAGTCTGATGCGTTTCCGGCCCATCGTAATGACCACAATGGCCGCGCTGCTGGCCGGCATTCCGCTGGCAGCCGGCAGAGGTCTTGGCTCTGAACTGCGCCGGCCGCTGGGCATTGCCATGGTCGGCGGCTTGCTGTTGAGCCAATTGCTAACGTTCTACACAACGCCGGTGATTTACATCTTCTTCGATCGGCTGGCTCTCAAAATGACCGGCCGTCGGCCTTCTGAACCGCGTTCCGCAAGTGAACGGCAACCTGGCGCAGAGACGGCATGAACCTTTCGGCTCCATTCATCCAGCGGCCGGTGGGCACAACGCTGCTCACCATCGCCGTTGTCATCGCCGGCGGCATCGCATTTACGGTGCTGCCCGTGGCCCCGCTGCCGCAGGTGGACTTCCCCACCATCAGCGTCAGTGCCGGCCTGCCCGGAGCCAGCGCCCAGATCATGGCAGCGTCAGTGGCTACGCCGCTGGAGCGCCAGTTCAGCCACATCGCCGGCATCACGGAGATGACCTCGTCGAGCCAGCTGGGTTCTACCAGCGTGACCCTGCAGTTCGACCTCAGCCGCAACATCGACGGCGCAGCGCGCGACGTGCAGGCTGCCATCAACGCAGCGCGAACCTATCTGCCTGCCAACCTGCCTTCAAATCCCTCCTATCGCAAGGTGAATCCCGCCGATTCACCGATCATGCTCATTAGCCTCACCTCAAACAAATACCCCATCACCAAGGTCTACGATCTTGCTTCTACCATCCTGGAGCAAAAGATCTCGCAGATTCAGGGTGTCGGGCAGGTGGGAGTACAAGGCGGCGCCACGCCTTCGGTGCGCGTTGAGGTCAATCCCACCAAGCTGGAGAGTTTCGGCCTCACCCTGAGCAGCGTCCAGTCAGTTCTGAGTCTGCAAAACTCGCATGAACCCAGAGGACAGCTCTCAGACAATGGAGTGAGCCGCGACATCATCACCAACGACCAGATCTCCACCGCAGCGGATTATCGTCCTCTGATCATCGGCTATCACAACGGCGAAGCCATCCGCCTCTCCGATGTCGCCGATGTCGAGGACTCGACGCAGAACATCCGGACTGCCGGATACTCGGATGGAGTCAGGGCCGTGTCCGTGGTCATTTTCCGTCAGCCCGGCGCCAACATCATTCAGACCGTCGACCGCATCAAGGCGCAACTTCCTTTTCTTGAGGCGGTGCTTCCCCAGGGAATCACCAGCACGATAGTGCTCGATCGCACCACCACGATTCGAGCGTCAGTCACGACCGTGTACAAGGCGTTGATTGGCTCCGTCTGCCTTGTGGTCCTGGTGGTTTTCATTTTCCTCCGCAGCCCGCGCGCCACGCTCATTCCCGCCGTCGCCGTACCCACCTCCCTCATCGGCACCTTTGCCGTCATGTTTCTGCTGGACTACACCCTCGACAACCTGTCGCTGATGGCCCTGACCATTGCCACAGGATTTGTCGTTGACGATGCCATCGTGGTGATGGAGAACATTACCCGGCATCTCGAAGCCGGCATGGAACCCTTCGCCGCCGCAATGCAGGGCGCGCAGGAGATCGGCTTCACCGTCTTTTCCATCAGCATGTCGTTGATCGCGGTCTTCATTCCCATCCTGATGATGGGCGGCATTGTGGGCCGCCTCTTCCGTGAGTTCGCCGTAACGCTCTCCGTTGCCATCCTCATCTCGATGGCCGTTTCGCTCACCACGACGCCCACCATGTGCGCGCACCTTCTCAAGCAGCACAAGCCCGATGAGAAGCACGGCTGGATTTACCGCGCCAATGAGAATTTTTTCAATGGGATGGCCTGGGGTTATCGCAAGTCGCTGGAATGGGCGCTCGACAATGCCCTCCTGATTCTCATCGTGCTCATCCTCACGGTCGCGCTGAACGGGCTCATTCTTTACAGAATCCCCAAAGGATTTTTCCCGACGCAGGATACCGGAGTGCTGATGGGCGGGGTGCAGGGACCTCAGGACGCCTCCTTCCCGTTTATGAACTTCTCGATGCTTGAGC
Organism: uncultured Acidobacteriaceae bacterium; assembly: GCA_963834565.1. Lineage (GTDB taxonomy): Bacteria > Acidobacteriota > Terriglobia > Terriglobales > Acidobacteriaceae > Telmatobacter. Next base: position 211,187 of record CAWICF010000006.1, read on the forward strand.
TGGTCAACGTCGTCAAAGCCGACCCTGCCGTGGCTCACGTCAATGCGTACACAGGCCAGGGCAACGGCGGCTTTCTTTTCATTGCCCTCAAACCGCTCGGCAACTCTTGCAAGGAAGGAACAAAATCGAAGGATGGAGAACCGTGCGCCGTCCGCCAGACCGCCGCTATGGACATCATCAACCGCATGCGGCCGAAAATGAACCGCTTGCCCGTTGCTTCGGCTTTCCTGCAGCCCGCGCAGGATCTGCGCATCGGAGGTCGCGGCAGCAGTGCCACGTATCAATACACCATTCAGTCCGACAACATTACGGACCTCGCCAATTGGGGCCCCATCCTGCTGCAGAATATGGAGAAGCTGCCCGACCTGCAGGACGTGAACACCGATCAGCAAAATGGTGGTCTGGAAGAGCTTCTCAACTACGATCGCGTCACCGCGGCACGGCTCGGACAGACGCCGCAGTCTCTCGACAGTGCTCTTTGCAGCGCGTTTTGCCAATCTGAAGTTTCGGTTATCTATACGCAGCTCAATCAGTACTACGTGGTCATGGAAGTGGCTCCGCAGTATTGGCAGGATCCGTCGGGGCTCAAGAACATTTACCTGACACCCGGCAAGAACTCAGGCGGCGTCGGGATCAACACCTTAGCGCCGCTCACCAGTGTCGCAGCTCCGCAAACGAACACCACGCCGCTTCAGGTGGCCCACACCGGCCTCTTCCCTTCCGTCACGGTTTCCTTCAACATGCGCAATGGCGCTTCACTCAGCGACGCCACACGCGAAGTCGGACTGATGGAGCAGCAACTGGGCATGCCGGGTACGGTGCACGGCTTCTTCGCCGGAACCGCACAGGCCTATCAGCAATCGCTGGCTTCTGAGCCGATCCTTATCGTCACCGCGTTGCTTTCCGTCTTCATCGTGCTCGGCATCCTTTATGAGAGCCTGGTTCACCCGCTCACCATTATCTCCACGGTGTTCTCCGCCAGCGCGGGCGCCATGCTGGCGCTGATGCTCTTCCACATCGATCTCAACGTCATCTCCATCATTGGTATTATCCTGCTCATCGGCATCGTGAAGAAGAACGCCATCATGATGGTCGATTTCGCGCTGCAGGCCGAGCGCATCGATGGCAAGAGCACGCGCGACGCCATCTTTGAGGCCTGCATGCTGCGTTTCCGCCCCATTATGATGACCACCACATCAGCTATCTGCGGCGCGCTGCCGCTGGCCTTCGGCACCGGAACCGGCTCCGAGCTGCGCAGACCGCTCGGCATCACCATCGTCGGTGGTCTTCTGCTTAGCCAGTTGCTTACGCTCTACACCACCCCGGTGGTCTATCTGCTGATGGATCGTCTCCGTCTGCGCGCGCTCAACCGGACGCACGATGCCCCGCTCGCCACGGCGGAAGGAACTCTGTCGTAGTGCACGAAGGATCATGAACATGTCGCAACCGCAAATCCGACTCCCACTGCCAATCGCCACCTGCGCAATTGGCTTGCTCGCGTTGCTCGCCGGCTGCCACGTGGGCCCGCCCTATCATCCGCCTGCGCCGCCGGCTGTCACCGCACCGAATTACAAGGAGTCGACGGTCAACTTCAAAGACGCCGATGGCTGGAAGGTCGCCAGCCCGCAGGATGCAATGCTCCGCGGCAACTGGTGGGAAGTCTTCAACGAGCCCGAGCTGAATTCCCTCGAAGAACAGCTCAATATCAACAACGAAAACATCAAGGAATATTTCCAGAACTACATGGCGGCGCGCGCCACAATCGCCGAGGCGCGCGCGCAATATTGGCCCACGCTGACCGCGAATCCGTCCTATAACTGGTCGAAAAGTTCAGGAAATCTGCACAGTTCGACACAGGCCAACACCGGCCAGACTTCCACCCTTTGGAGTACGCCGATCGACGCTTCATGGACACCCGACTTCTGGGGAAAGATCCGCAACGAGGTCCACGAAGCGCAATATGCATCCCAGGTCAGCGCCGCCGATCTCGAAGTCGAGAAACTGACCGAACAGTCAAGCCTTGCCGAGTACTACTTTGAGATCCGCGGGCAGGACATGCTCCAGACCATCCTCGACGCAACTGTTGCCGCCGATCAGAAATCCCTCGACTACAACCAGGCGCAGTACGACACCGGCGTCGGCGACTACATCTCCGTTGCCGAGGCCAAGACCACGCTTGAAGCTGCGCAGGCCGCCGCGGTCAACGTCGGCCTCTTGCGCGCCCAGTACGAGCACGCCATCGCCATGCTCGTCGGCAAGATTCCTACTGACTTCTCTATCCCCGTGAAGCCGATGATCTACGCACCGCCGGCAATTCCCACTGGCGTCCCGTCGCAACTCATTGAACGCCGTCCCGATATCGCCGCAACCGAGCGCACCCTCGCCGAAGCGAATGCAACCATCGGCGTTGGCTATGGCGCGTTCTTTCCGCAGGTCACCATCGGCGCCAACGCCGGATTTGAAAGCTCGACGTTGACCAAACTCTTCAGCTGGCCCAGCGGCGTCTGGTCCATTGGACCTTCGCTCTCGCAGACCATCTTCAATGGATTCCTTTATCGTGCTGAGCTGCATCAATACGAAGCCCAGTACAATGCGGACCTTGCCACCTACCGGCAATCCGTCCTCATCGCATTCCAGCAAGTTGAGGATTCCATGGCTGCGACGCGCGTCTACTCGCAGCAGATTATCCGCCAGCAGCAGGCGGTCAAGGACGCGCAGGACTATCTCAATCTGGAATTGGTTCGCTACAACACCGGCGTCGATCCTTACGTCGACGTTGTCGTCGCGCAGACCACGCTGCTCACGAATCAGGAAACCCTCAACAGCCTCCAGGTCGAAGAGATGACATCGGAAGTGGAACTGGTCCAAGCGCTCGGCGGCGGTTGGGATCGCTCGCAGCTTCCCACGCCTGCACAAGCCGGCGCCAAGACAACCAACGGCGACTATACGATGCAGCAGTAAATGCAGCTTTCAGCCATCAGCTGGGAGCTATCAACCCTCAGGCGAGAAGCTGTCGATAAAGATTGATCGCAACACTTGAACGAGGCTTCCCTGCAGGGGATCTCGCGCTGCCCACTCAGCGCTGCCCTCAGCACGAACAAGCTGATGGCTGAAAGCTGATAGCCGTTGCCCGCTTTACTGCGCCGGCCGGTAGCAGATGTTATCGCCGTCAAGCCGGTATTCGGCCGCACATGCGTCGCCGCCGCAGATCATCGTCTCGCCGCCGTAGAGCTGCCGGCGGGTAATCAGCCCCAACGTCCCGCACCGCGGGCACGACATCACGGCCACGTAAGGATTCTGTGTCTGGCCAAGCTTCGCCTGGTTCTCCAGCACAAAAACCGTTCCTGGGTCCATTCGTTCGGGAATCCACTCTTCCAGAAACTGCAAGTCGGCTGACATCGATCCCTCCATTTGGGTTGATGCAACCGAGCCGCGACCTCGAATGCTCGCCCGGCTCCGTTGGTGAAGCAACAACAGGCTGCGAACTTCAAACCGGATCAATCTAGACCGCTCCGGTCATGCACAGAGTTTACGCACATTGCCGATTGTGTCAATGCGAATTGCGATTTGCCAGTAACGACTAGGATTCATTCCGATCCCACGAAAGGACTACTCGCCATTCGACGTGCCCTGCCGGCAAAACGTCACTTCCCGCCCTCAGCGTGAAGCCGAATTCGCCGCAGAGCTGCGCGAGTTGGCAAAACGATCGATGGCTCTGTACGTCTCTTCGTTGCGCAGAATCGCTTCAACGTACTCGCGCGTCTGCGTGAATGGAATCGACTCGACAAACTCATCCATGCCCGAGTAAGGCCCGGCCGCCTGCCAGTCTGATACGCGATAATCTCCCGCGTTATAAGCAGCCAGCGCGTACTCCTGCACTCCGCCGAACTTGTCGAGCATTTGCCGCAGGTAACGGCATCCCAGCCGGATGTTCGTCTGCGGGTCGAGCAGTTGGAAGGTCTCGAAGCGCGTCATGCCTTCCTCTTTCGCCATCGCCCTGCCCACCGAAGGCAACAGTTGCATCAGCCCGTATGCATTTGCATAGGAGATTACAGAAGGATCAAACTCCGATTCCTGTCGGATCAGCGAAGCTACCAGATACGGATCGAGATTGTTCTTCGCCGACTCCGCCTGGATCGTATCCCACCACGCCTCTGGAAATAGGATGCGCCAATACGCCAGAGGGATCGACTGAATCGACGCAGACGAAGATCCCGGCAGCGCCCGCTTCAGCGCGCGGATGCCGCGGTACGTCTCGCCATACGAAGAATAAATCTGTGCCTCGGCCAGTGTGCTCCACGACGAAGAATCAGGATCGGCTTTGATCTCGTCGGCAATGTACTCGTTTAGCCCCGCATTGGCCAGCAGCCGCGCCTTGGCCAGGTGAGGGCTGTCCTCAGGAAATGCATCCACCAGGCGCGGTTCGGGCGCCGGCTGGAATTGATCAAGCTGCGGCACCGCCGCTGGTTGAGTTCCGCCCAGGGCCGCCAGCCTTTCGCGCGCCATCTGGGCATAGAAAAAGTGCTCGTAAGCACGAACAATCGCGCGATAGTTCGCCGCAGCCTGCGCGGGTTGGTGATCCTGCGTCTCGAAAAGACGCGCGCGCCAATAAAGCGCGGCCACTGTTTCCACCGCGGCAGGATAGAGCTTGATCTGCTCGTCGAAGATGCGCTCAGCCTCGGCGTAGATGTGCTGCCGGTAGCTCAGCCAGCCCGCCTTCCAGTGCGCTGCGGCGGCGTTCTTATCGTTGGGAAAGTGCGCTGCCAGGTAGCCGTAATATTCCACCGCTTTGGCATAGTCGCGGCTCAACAGATACATGTTGCCGCTTGAAAACAGCGCGTCAGCCAGCCACGGACTGTGCGGAAATCTCGTCTCCATCTCCGTCACAATCCGCTGCTGGTCGTCCGCATCGTTCCGCTCACGCGCCAATTCCATCAACAGGTCCAGTCGGTGTGCGCCATTCTCATCGTCCGTATCGGGCAGCGCCTGCGCCTGTGCGGGAGTCAGACGTTTCAGCTTCAGTTCGCAGGCAGCCTCGGCCACCGCGATGCTGTTGCGCGTCGCGGCGTCCAGTCCCGGCTCGCGCAGCAGCGCGCGGAACTGCTCCTCCGCATCGGCGTTCCGTCCGGCATTGAAGTATGCATCGCCCAGGCTCCGCAACTCCGCAACCGTCAAAGTTGACTCGGCTCCCATCTGCGTCAGCTTCGCGCGCGCCGTTTGCGCTTCTGGGCTCAGCGGAAACGTCATCAGCACATGCTTGAAGGTCGCTTCTGCTGTCTGCGTCTGGCCCAGTGCGAACTCCACCTGTCCCGTCGCCAGTTGGAAGGCCGATCGATTCGCCGAGGCCGTTCCCTGCGCATCCGCGAGAACTTGCCGTGCGCCTTGCAGGTTATTCAGCGCCAGCAAAACATTTGCTTCCAACTCCGGTTCCTGCAGGTCGAAGATGCTCTCCGGGTAGCGATCGGTGAATCCGTGCAGCAGAGCTTCGGCAGCCGCTTCATTCCCTGCCTCGTGATCGGCCTTCGCGCCAAGATAATCGTCATAGTCGGCCAACTCGCTTCCACTGTGCTTCGCCAGCGCCAGGTTCTCCGCCGCCTCGGCATATCGCTTGTCGAGAAGGTAAGCATGCCCCAGCGCCAGATACGCCGTAGCCGCGGCCTCGCCCGTGTGGCTGCGCGCGTATGCGGCAACTCCCGCATAAGCCTCCGCTGTCCGCAGCAGCGCCAGTTGTTGCGCCATCGGCCGCAACTCATTTGACGCCACAAACGCCTTCTTCAGCCGCGCAGTCCGCGCCAGGCGCGCAGCACGGCTCAAAGAATGAGAACTCGACGCGCGAGAAGTCTTGTGCCTGGGCGGTGTCTTCTTCCTGGCGGCCGGCTTGGTCGCATTCGGACTGCTTTGGTTCGACGCCGGCGCGCTCGTTGCCGGGGCGCTCGTATCCTGCGCTGCAACTGGCCCCACGGCCATCAAAACACTAAGCGCAAGAACCGCGCCGCGGTGCACTACGCCACAACCAGGAATCGGGGAAAACGAACCACGCATAATTCCACTTTATGCTCGATTGGAGGCAAGTGGGGCCACCGGAGAATCACGGGCGTAACATCAAGCCGCTGGAAGCCGGTTTGGCCCACCACCCCTGCGTCCATTACACTCTTCTTTTGAGGCTCGGCTAACTTGAACCGCAGCCGATCCCCGGGCGTAACCCCTTTACCGCGTTTTTTCGCATCGATTCCCCATGGCGACCATCCAACCAATTGCGGGAGAGAACGAGCAGCACCCCGACGTTGCCCTTGTTGAGAGGGTTCGCGCGGGTGATGCTTCCGCGTACGATCAACTGGTCCGCAAGTACGAGCGGCAGATCTTCAGGATTGCGCAGCACATCACGCAAAACCGCGAAGACGCCGAAGACGTGATGCAGGACGCGTTCGTCAAGGCGTACGAGAAGCTCGATCAGTTTCAGGGGAATTCGAAGTTCTACACATGGTTGGTCCGGATCGCAGTCAACGAAAGTCTGATGCGCCTGCGCAAGCGGCGCACCGGACGAGTGGTCTCGATGGACGAAGAGGTCCAGACCGAAGAAGGCAGCGTTCCACGCGACTTTGCCGACTGGGCGCCCAACCCCGAACAAAATTACAACCAGGCCGAACTGGCGGAGATTCTGCGCAAGACCATTCAGGGATTACCGCCGGGATTCCGCGTGGTTTTTGTTTTGCGCGATGTGGACGGGCTTTCCACCGAGGAAACCGCGGAAAGTCTGGGTTTAAGTATTCCAGCCGTCAAGTCGCGCCTGTTGCGCGCGAGGCTGCAGTTGCGCGAGCGGCTGAGCCGCTACTTCAAGCGCAAGGCGCCGGCGGCCGCGCATTCGAAACGGAGTTAATCAAGTGACCTGCACTGAATTTCTGGCGATTCTCGATGACGTGATTGACGAGTCCGTCGCCGCCCAAACCCGGGCCGAGATCGAGTCTCACCTCAAGACGTGCGGTCACTGCGAAGTCGTCCTCAACACCGTTCGCAAGACCATCGAGATCTACCAATGCCACGAGCTCTACGAACTCCCCGCTGACGTGAGCAGCCGCCTCCACTCCGCCATCAAGTCACGCTGCGTCAAGGTCCGCTGATCCCCTCCTAAATCCGATGAGAACTTGTCGCGCCGGACTCCTGTCCGGGACCCGCAACGACAGGTCTTCGTCGTTGGGGTGGAAGACCGGCTGTCGTGAGGGTCTCCCGACTCGCGCCTTTGCGGCCTGACCAAACGTTGTCGGATGCCCCGCCCTGTTCACCGAATTCCCGCCTGAACAGCTAATCTCGCTGCTGTGTACTTATTGATCACTCCCCCCTCAAAAAACCGTGTTTTCTTGTAAAGTCCTGATTCCATTGATGCGAGCTTAAAGTCGTCAAAGAAATCGAGTTAGGGGCGTTTTGCACTGCTTTCGCTGCAAAATCGTGCCACTTCGTGGTCCGCCCGTCTCGTGATGTGCCATGGTCGCCTCAAGAAACCGGGGGCTTTCTCGGCTCCGGTCATCATGCGCAAGAACCTGTCTAACGATCCTCGTGCTGCCGCCGCCGTCCCTACGGGACTCAATTCACTCACGATTCACCTTCTCCCCACGCTAAACCACCCCAGGAAACGATTCTCGTTTCCCGGGGACCCCGGTCAAGCGCGGGGCTAGCAAACACTGCACCTCCGGCGCGCTCGACGCGGGAAAAAGGCGCCCTGGTTGAAAGGCTCGTCCTAAAGACGGTCCCAAGCCGCAGTTTTCTGCGACTAAGAAAAGTGTAGGGATTTGCGAGAAATAATACGCACTGTTTGGCAGATTTTTTATTTGCAATGGAATGAGGGAGGTGGGTCGATTTTCGCGAGGCGCAGGACTTGACATCAAAGGGCAATAGCTCCGGGCGGGCCTTCGGCGCAACTCACCCGCTGGTTCTCTTGCACACATCCCCTTTTTCTGCCACGCTCATGCCATGTTGGCCGCTCGGATCGCCGCGCTCGGACTGATTTCCTGCTCGTTGCAGCTCTTCGCGCAGCAGCCTCAAGGCCGCCTCACGATTCGTGTCACCGACGTCACCGGAGCCGTGATTCCAGGCGCCCACATTGAGATCGACCACGCAACCGGTGCGCCCAACTCATTTCAGCTCACGGACAGCCAGGGCGAGTTCACCTGCGATCTCGCTGCCGGCTCTCACACAATCTCGATCCATTTCCCTGGCTTTGAGTATTGGGTCGGCCATATCGACATTCAAAGCGCAACCGACCAGCGCCTTGCCGTGACAATGCAAATCGGTTCCTTTGGCGGACCATGGGTAGTTGCGGACTACACGGACTACCAGTCGATGTTTCTAAGGCTCCCTGAGGAACCTATACTGCTTTCGATGATGCCCCTGGCGACACTTCCACTGGCTTCAAGACCTATCAGGAAACACGAAAAGTGGGCGAAACTTTGAGCCCCACGAACCACAACTTTCGCCCTGACTTGGCGTTTGCACTCACAGGACCACCGCGCCGCGCGACGCTTCGCCGGCCACCCCCCGAACGCGTTTTGAGGAGATGCAGCAAGGTTTCCGAAAACGCCAGATGCCAGGAGCACGCGATGGATCGTTTGAAAGCCGTTGTCGCCATCGTCCTTTGCTGGAGCTTTTCCCTTCCGGCTCCGCTTGGGTTGGCCCAGCAGGCATCGGCTTCGCTGCCCACATCCGATGCCCAGCCGCTTCCCAATCCGCCGCGCCGCCAGGCCTACCACACCGATCTGATCCAGGGCGACGATCGCATTGTTCAGGCGCTGAACCGCTTCACCTTCGGCCCTCGCCCCAGCGATCTTGAGGCCGTCCGCAAAATCGGCCTCGATAACTGGTGGCAGCAGCAACTGCATCCCGCGAGCCTTGATGAGAAGGATCTTGACGCGAAGCTGGCCAACTACCCTGCCATGCAATGGACGCCGGAAGACCTGATGTACCGCGCTCCAAATAATGCGGTGATACGCCAGGCCGTAAACGGCAAGGCGCCCATGCCGGACAGTGGCACACTGCGCGCCGTCTACGAGAACCAGATGTTCCGCCAGCGGCTCAGGAAGGAAGGCCTGCTGGGCAAGAAAGCGCAGGCAGCCAACGCCGGGCCCAACGCGCAACCGGCTGCGGTGGCGAACGATTCGTTGAATCCCGCGCCGGCGGCGAAGGGCGCAAACGAGAACGACGCAATGGCATCGAACCCCGCTATGTCGATGGCGGCTCCGCAGTCTTCCGCTCAGAATCAAAGCGCCGCGGACATGAGCGCGCCTGCCCAGGCAAATGCGAACCAAATGAACCCGGGCCAGATGAACGCGCAGCAGGCGAACGCTGCGCCGGCCAATGCGCCCGCACCCGATCCATTGCCGGCCGTTCCACCTTCCGAGATTCGCGCCGTTCTCGACCTTCCGCCCACGCAGCGTGTCGACAAGCTCTCTGCCATGCAGCCGGACGACTTTGAAGCCTTCATGAAGTCGCTTAAGGGCCCTGAACGAAAGTTGCTCCTCGCCGATCTCAGCCCCGACCTTCGCGAATGTGTTGAAGATCTCGAGAACCCGCGCCAGATGGTTGTGGGCGAAATCTTCGCGCAGCGCCTTACGCGCGACATTTACTCGAACGCGCAACTGCAGGAAGTGATGACCGACTTCTGGTTCAATCACTTCAACATCTACGTCGCAAAAGACGAGCCCGAACCCTACTACCTGGTCAACTACGAGCGCGACGTGATTCGGCCGCGTTCGCTGGGCAAATTTGAAGACCTGCTCGAAGCCGTGGCGCACAGCCCGGCAATGCTGCTCTATCTCGACAACGCACAGAGCGTCGGCCCCGATTCATTCTTCGCACTCCGCGCCAAAGAAAACGACTATCGCCGCCCGAAAGACAAGCGCAAGGCGCCGCAGGGCCTGAACGAAAACTACGCACGCGAACTGATGGAACTGCACACGCTCGGCGTCAACGGCGGCTACACGCAGGCTGACGTGACGCAGGTGGCGCGCATCCTGACCGGCTGGACCATCGACCGCCCACAACAGGGCGGAGGCTTCATCTTCTTGCCCCAGCGCCATGAGCCCGGCACCAAGGTCGTGATGGGGCAGAAGTTCAAAGAGGATGGCGAAATGGAAGGCCGCGAGCTTCTGCACTTCCTTGCCACTCGCCCCGCGACCGCGCAGTTCCTCTCGCGCAAACTTGCTATTCGCTTTGTGGGCGACGATCCGCCACAGAGCCTTATCGATCGCATGGCGAAAACCTATCTCTCGACCGATGGCGACATCGCCGCCGTGCTCACCACGCTCTTTCATTCGCCAGAGTTCTGGGCAGCGAGCGATTTTCGCGCCAAGGTGAAGACGCCGCTTGAATTCGTGGTATCTGCCGTCCGCACCAGCGGAGCCACCGTCGACAATATGCAGCCGCTCGTCCAGGCCTTGCGCCAGATGGGTATGCCGCTCTACGGCGCGGTGCCGCCCACCGGCTATAAATGGGATGCGGCCGATTGGGTAAGCACCGGCGCTCTCGTCGATCGCATGAACTTCGCGCTCTCGCTGGCCGCCAACCGTTTGCCCGGCATTGCCGTGGAGTGGGCGCCCGATGTCGACGTTAACGCTCTCATGAACGACGATGCGAACAAGCAGGTCGTTCCCACGCCGGAGTCGGAGGAAGCACGGCTTGAGCCGCTGCTCATTGCAGGCGGCGCCAGCGATGCCACGCGTGACGCAGCACTGAAAGAGTTCCAGGCTCAAAGCTCACAGAATGGCGCAGCGGCAGTTCCCGTCAATGCTCCGCGGCGCAATAATCGCGCGCCTGCAGCCGACGCTTACGAACGTGAAGATCAACTGCTGGCCGGATTGCTCCTCGGCTCTCCGGAGTTCCAGCGAAGATAAGAGCAGCCGTCAGCTATCAGCTGTCAGCTTTCAGCTTGGCGGTTGCAAGACCGAAATTCGGTGAGCACGAACATCGCGTCCAAACGGTCGAAGTTTTGGGCGAGAAACAAATGAAGCTGATAGCTGATAGCTGACGGCTGAAAGCTTAGGAGTTATCAATGAACCGTCGATTCTTCTTGCACAAGGGCGCACTCGCCGTTGCAGGCACTGCGGCCATGCCCAACTTTCTCGTCCGCTCGATCCTCGCGCAGGCCTCGCCTGTGAAGAGCCAGCGCCTGGTCGTCATCTTTCAGCGCGGCGCGGCCGACGGCCTCAACGTCGTCGTTCCCTATCGCGAGAAGAACTACTACTCCATGCGCCCCAGCATCGCGATTCCGCAGAACCAGGTCGTCGATCTCGACGGGTTCTTCGGCTTGCATCCCTCGCTCTCAGCATTCAAGCCGCTCTATGACTCCGGCAATCTGGCCGTCGTGCACGCCTGCGGCTCGCCCGACATGAGCCGCTCGCACTTCGATGCGCAGGACTACATGGAATCGGGCACGCCGGGAGTCAAGGGCACTGAAGACGGCTGGCTGAATCGCGCACTGCAGGCCGAGGACTTGCTCCATCGTTGCGCCGGCACATGTGAAGCGCATACTGCCTTCCGCGCGCTGGCCCTCGGCAGCGATGTTCCGCGCACGCTCGCGGGAAAGATTCCGGCCATTGCCTTCAGCAACGTAAGCACCTTTACGGTCGGAGGCCGCGGGCCGCAACCCGGCCCTGCCGCCTCGGCTTTTGAAGCAATGTATTCCGGCTCGGGCGATCAGATCTTCCACGCTGCCGGCGACGAGACCTTCGAAGCTGTCAAGATGCTGAAGGCTGCGAATCCCGCACAATACCAGCCGGCATCCGGTATTCAGTATCCAAACTCCGAATTTGGCAACAGCATGAAGCAGATCGCGCAACTACTCAAAGCGAATCTCGGCGTCGAAGCTGCATTCACCGACGTCAGCGGCTGGGATACGCATCAGAACCAGGGAGGCGTGAACGGCCAGCTCTCCAATCGTCTCACTGATTTCTCCGACTCCATCGCTGCCTTCTGGCGCGACATGGGCGACGACGCCGGCGATATCACGCTGGTTACGATGTCGGAGTTCGGCCGGACCGCCCGCGAAAACGGAACCGGCGGCACCGACCACGGCCATGCCAATGCAATGTTTGTGCTGGGCGGCCAGGTCAAGGGCAGCAAAGTCTATGGCAAGTGGCCCGGTCTCGACAACGATCAGCTCAACGAAGGACGCGATCTTGCGCTGACCACCGACTATCGTCAGGTGCTGGGCGAAGTGGTCACACGTTCGCTCGGCGCCGAGAATCTCGAGCTCGTCTTCCCCGGAGCGCAGCTCAATCCGCGGGGATTCCTGCGACTGGTGTAGGACGTGCCCCAGGGGCTGAAGCCCACCTTACTCTGTTGACTTTGTTGGCCCGGCTAAAGCCGTGCCCTTGTTACAAGACGTGGTGTGATCGAGTTTTTCGCGGCACTTCCGCCGTGCCCGAATTCCAAGGCAGTCGAGGCCGAAGCCTATAATCGCTCCAACTGGTTGCTGCGCGAGCGCATGCGATGAAAAGATCTTCTATCCTTCTTCTTCATCTCGTTCCGATCTTATTGTTTGCTTTTCTGTCGGCTGCGGGTTCCCACCCGCTCGCGGCACAATCCTCCTCAGCCCAGCCCGCGCCGCCAAAGTTCACGTTCGACGTAGCAACCATTCGGCCTTCTCCGCCGCCCGACCCGGCAAAGATCCGCGCCGAGATCGAAGCCGGCAGAATGCCGCGCATCGGTCCGCGTGTCACTTCCTCGCGCGCCGAATACATCAACATGAACCTGAAAGATCTGATCGCTCTCGCCTGGGGTCTCCGAGGGTACCAGGTGACCGGCCCCGATTGGCTTTCGAGCCAGCGATTCGATGTTGAGGCCACCATGCCCCAGGGCGCAAGCAAAGACGACGCGCCTGCAATGCTCCGCGCACTGCTCCAGGACCGATTCAAGCTCACGGCGCATGAAGACATGGAGGACCACAAGGTGCTCGCGCTGCTCGTCGGCAAGAACGGCGAGAAGCTGAAGAAGTCAACAACCACGCCGCAGCCCGTGGACGAGAACGCACCGCTGAAGCCAAATCAACTGATGATGGACGGTCCGGACGGCCCGGTTCGCATGACCCGTAATCAAGACGGTTCCATGTCCTTCGACCTCGGCAGGCGCGGAACGGTCGTCACCAAGTTCGACGCTGCCAACCAGGCGCTGCGCATCGAATCGAGCATGGTCACCATGAGCGGATTCACTGATACGCTCTCAGTGCTTCTCGGGCAGATGGGCGGCCAGCAGGTCGTCGACCAGACAGGCCTCACGGGCAACTACGAACTCGCGGTTGAGATCTCATTGGCCGACCTGATGTCGATGGCGCAGTCGCAAGGATTCGGACCGCCGCCTCCGCCACCGGGCAGCGCCGGCGCAAATGCTCCGCCTGTCGCCTCCGATCCTGCCGGGGGATCGAGTATGTTTCAGTCGGTCAAGCAGCTCGGACTGGAACTCAACGAACGCACTGCGAAGGTCAAGCGGCTGGTCATCGACCACGTGGAAAAGACGCCGACGGAAAACTGAATCGGGCGGATCAGCAGATCGACTGGCAAGCCTCGCGCCGCATGATTTAACCTCAAGAACGGTATGCCACAGAAACACGCAATTCTTTTCTCCGCCCTCGGCGCGGCAGTTGCAGCCCTGGCCGTTTCTGCTGCCATCGCTCAGCAATCCGCGCCGCCTCCGGACATTCCTGACGCGCCGCAAGCAACCGCCGAAGCCACTACGGTACCGAATGGTCCGTACGTCGTCATGGACACATCGATGGGGCGAATTACCTGCCAGTTTTACCAGAAGCAAGCGCCGAACGCCGTCGCAAACTTCATCGGTCTCGCTACGGGAACAAAGGATTGGACCGATCCTGCGACGAACAAGGTGATGCACCACAAACCCCTCTACGATGGGACAACATTTCATCGCGTCATTCCCGAGTTCATGATTCAGGGCGGCGATCCGGTTGGCACCGGAATGGGTGGGCCCGGCTACGCATTCGACGATGAGTTCGATCCCGGCCTGAACTTCGATCGTCCTGGCCGGTTGGCGATGGCTAACTCCGGCCCCAACTCCAACGGCAGCCAGTTCTTCATCACAGAGGCCGCCTACGATTCGCTCAATCAGCACTACACTCTGTTTGGGCAGTGCGACGATGCGAGCGTGAATGTCGTGAAGACCATCGCGCGGGTGCAGCGTGATGCAGACGACAAGCCCCTCACTCCGGTGGTGTTGCAAAAGGTATCGATTGTGCTCGAGGGCCAGCCGATGCCGCCGCTTCCTGGCGCAGCAGAAGCGCCAAAGCGGGTGAATATCGCCGCGGGAATCGCGGCCGGTCTGGTTATCTCCAAAACACGGCCGATTTACCCGCCAGATGCCAAGAACGCCGGCGTCTCGGGTACAGTCGTGCTCGATGCAATTATCGGAAGAGATGGCACGGTTCAGAATCTAACAGTCGTCAGCGGTCCCGAAATGTTGCAGCAGTCGTCGCTCGACGCGGTCAAAACGTGGCGCTACAAGCCGTTTCTGCTGAATGGTGATCCGGTTGAAGTCCACACCACCATCAACGTGATCTTCACCCTGGGCGCCAGTGCGAATCGCCCGCAGAATTAATACGAGGAGAATTCATGGCACTTGCAGCAGGTACCTACGCAGTTTTCACCACCAGCGAAGGAAAGATTACTGTTCGCCTGTTTGAAACCCAAGCACCCGTCACGGTCAAGAACTTCATCGAGCTCGCCGAAGGCTCGCGCGAGTGGACGCACCCCACCACCCGCTCCAAATCCAAGGAAAAACTTTACAACGGCACCATCTTTCATCGCGTCATCCCCGACTTCATGATTCAGGGCGGCGATCCTGCCGGCACAGGCATGGGTGGCCCCGGCTACCGCTTTGAAGATGAGACAAAAGGCTCGCCGCACAGTTTCGACAAGCCGGGCAAGCTGGCCATGGCCAACGCCGGTCCGGGCACCAATGGCAGCCAGTTCTTTATCACCGTGGCGGCCACTCCGTGGCTCACCGGCAATCACACCATCTTCGGCGAAGTGGTTGAAGGGCAGGACATCGTGGTGGCGGTCAGCAAGGTACCGCGTAACTCGCAAGACAAGCCGCACAAGCCTGTGGTGCTGGAATCGGTCGTCATCGAGCGCGTCGCGTAAGAAAACGGTAAGCCCACGATGGAGAAGCCCGCAGAATCCGGGCAAAAGGCGGCGCTCAGCGATTATCTCGCTGCTGAGCGTACTTTGCTTGCCTGGATTCGCACGGGGTTGGCACTGATGGGCTTCGGATTTGTCGTGGCGCGGTTCGGACTTTTTCTACAACAGCTCCAGGTCATTCGCGGCACATTTCAAACAGAGCACTTCGGGCTCTCACTTTGGTTTGGCACTGCGCTCATCGCGGTTGGTGTCGTGGTGAACGTCATCGCTGGAACGCAACACTTGCGGCTGGTCCGGAGCCTGGATCGCGGGGAGTTGCCACGCTCAAATTCCACTGCACAAGCGGTCACGATCGCATTTCTGCTGGCTTCAGTCGGGGTGGCAATGGCGGTCTATCTAATCACTATCCGAAGTTCGACCCACTAGCAGCCCGCATTCACAAAGGAGGTTCGCATGGCGCTCGGCAGCGGAAACGGGATTGTGAACGTTCCTAGCCATCACTCGGTCGACGAGACAGTCGAAAAACTGCGCGCGCTTCTTGCCGCAAAAGGCGTCACGGTCTTTGCGCTGGTCGATCACAGCGGCGAAGCAGAAAAAGCCGGCTTCAAGATGCAGCCCACCAAGCTTCTTATCTTCGGCAGCCCGAAGGCCGGCACGCCCGTGATGCTGGCCGCGCCAAGCATCGCCATCGATCTGCCGCTCAAGATCCTGGTGTGGCAGGACGCCGCCAATAAAGTCTGGGTCTCCTACAACTCTCCCGATTACCTGCGCGATCGCCACGGCGTCCCGCCGGAACTGATGCAGAATCTCGCAGTGGTCGAGACTCTTGCAGCCAAAGCAGCGGAAGCGTGATCCAAGTGGAACGGAAAGCGACACGAAGAAACTTTCTGAAGAGCGCAGTGCTCGCATCAGGTCCGCTGCTGGCTGCCGCGAGCGCACGCGATGTTGCCGCGCAGCCCGTTGATATTGCGGATCAGCCCTCAGGCATTGACGATCGCGCGCAATGGCACTCCATCGTCGAGCGCGTTGCGCAGCCCGTACTTGAAGCCATCAGCCAGCAGAAACTCCGTGCGACGATGCCGGTCGAAGCGGCTTCGGGCGTTGCCGATCAGCGGAAGCAGTCAACGCATCTCGAAGCAGTCGGGCGTCTGCTCTGCGGGCTCGCGCCCTGGCTCGAAGCCGAGCCCGGCAACAACGCCAAAGAGGAAGCCCTCCGCAACCGCTATCGTGAGTGGGCGCGCCTTGCCATCAAATATGGTACTGACCCGCAGTCGCCCGATGCGCTCAACTTTGGGAACAATCAGCAATCCCTTGTCGACGCAGCTTTTCTTGCTCTCGCCATCGTGCGCGCGCCCGATCAGCTTTGGGCAAAGCTCGACGGCCCGACCAAGGACAACCTCGTTCGCGGCCTCGTTGCGACGCGCAAAATCCAGCCCGGCTTCAACAACTGGCTTCTCTTCAGCGCCATGATTGAGGCATTCTTCTGCAAATATGGGCAGCCATGGGACACGATGCGAGTTGACTACGCGCTGCGCCAGCATCAGGAGTGGTACAAAGGCGACGGCATGTATGGCGATGGGCCCAGCTTTCACTGGGACTACTACAACAGCTTCGTCATCCAGCCCATGATGTTGAACGTATTGGACGCCGTGCAGACCATTACCGATCGCTGGTCGGCATTGCGCAAGCCGATCGAAACGCGCGCGCAACGCTACGCGGCAATCGAAGAACGGCTCATCAGTCCGGAAGGAACATTTCCGCCCATCGGCCGGTCGCTCGCCTACCGTTTTGGCGCGTTGCATCACCTTGCCGAAATGGCGTGGAGGCGGAATTTGCCGGACGGCGTGCATCCCGCCCAGGTGCGTTGCGCAATGACAGCCGTGATGACACGCATGATCTCAGCACCGGGCACATTCGATGGCAAGGGCTGGCTGACCATCGGCTTTGCCGGGCATCAACCGTCCATCGGCGAGAATTACATTTCCACGGGCAGCCTGTACCTTTGTTCGGTGGCATGGTTGCCCCTCGGTCTCGATGCGACCGATGATTTCTGGAGCGCGCCGGCAGAGCCGTGGACAGCAAAGAAAGCCTGGAGCGGCGCGGACATCAAAGCGGACCACGCAATCATCGAGTAGTCTTTGGCCGCGTGAATCCGATTCGGGAGCACTCTAAGAGTTCAAAGCATCGGGTCTGTCAGGCGGAAGACGAGGCACACAACTTGAGGATCGCCTCGCCGAACCGCTCCACCTTGGCGGAGCCAATGCCGGCGATCCCGATCAACTGTGCGGGATTCGCCGGCCGCGCGAGTGCGACTGCTTGTAAGGTCCGGTCGTGCAGCACGACATAAGCCGGGACGCCAAGACGTTTCGCTTCGGCGGTCCGCCAATCCCGGAGCCGCGCTGCGAGAGCCTCTGAAGCGGGAGTGGGCCCGGATGAAACCGCTGCCGCCACGGACTGTTTTCGCGCGGCGGATTTGGCTTGCCTGGTTTTGCGCGGCGGTGCTCCGCTTACATAGAATTCATCGACGATTCCGTCCCGGATAAGGATCTGCAGCGCCGTCCCAGGCCTGAGGTTGAGCCCTGCATCAGTCACCATCACCTTGCGAAAACGCAGAAGCTCGCCGTTCTTCTCGAACTCAGCTTCTTCAATCTCGATGAGCCCGGCGCGGACCATGGCATCGAGCAACGAATCGAAGTCATCGCGGTTCATTCTGCCAACTAAATCGAGGTTGCGTTGCAGCGTACCTGCCGCAAGGTAGGCGGCCGGCCGCAGTTCGTCCACGATGGCCTGGACGATGATTCGCTCGGCGGGCGTGGCGTGCCGGAACCGGCGCAGTACGGCGGCCGCGGGATCACATACATCGCAGATTCCGCACCGCCGGCCAGAATCTCTTACATCTCCAAAATGCCGCACCAGTTGCGACATCCGGCACGCGCTCGAATCCGCGAATCGCACGACTTTTTCGATCTGTTCGGCGCGGTACTGGGCCTGCAAGGTGTAACTTTTCTTCCATCCCGCGGCGCCTTTCGTCACAGTTCCGCCGAAATCAACGCGCGCGCCACCGTGAGTCTCCAGTTTTTCCAGAGCCTTGTCGAACTCTTCGCCCGCCAGATCGGAGGCGGCGCGCAGTTCCTCGACCGGTCGCGGCTCCGCGCCAAGCGCTGCAAATACCTTGTTCAAGTGATCCGCCGGAGGATAGTCGCGATTGAGGAAGAAGTCGTGCGTGCGCTGGTCGGCAAAGGAGTGCATCAGGTAAGTCCGGCTCGGCGCGCCATCTCGTCCGGCCCGGCCAATCTCCTGATAGTAGCCCTCAAGAGAAGCCGGCAGACCGGCGTGAATCACCGTTCGGATGTTGGCTTTGTCGATCCCCATGCCGAATGCGATGGTGGCGACGACGACCTCGAGTTTGCCAGCCTGAAAGGCCCGCTGCACACGATCGCGCGTCTCAGCATCAAGTCCCGCGTGGTACGCGGCTGCTGGAATTGAATAGGACAACTCGGCAGCCAGGCTCTCGGACTGCTTTCTCGAGGTGGCATAAACAATGGCCGGCCGACGCGCGGGATCGGCCAACAAGCCACATATGATGCCGGCGCGCGCTGGGATAGAGACCTCGGCCACTTCGATGGCGAGATTTTCGCGACGGAATCCGTGGATGAATTTAAGGGGATCGATCATACCCAGTTGGGCGAGGATGTCAGCTTGCACACGAGGAGTTGCAGTTGCCGTGAGCGCCATAACCGGCGCGGGGTTGACCGAGCCGCGCAATCCGGGGAGGTATTGGCCCAGCATCCGGTAGTCGGGCCGGAAGTCGTGGCCCCATTGCGAGATGCAATGCGCTTCGTCGATGGCGATGAGCGCAAGCTTGTGCTTGGCGAGCATGGCGGGAAATCCGGGAACGCGCAACCGCTCCGGCGCGATGAAGAGAAATTGCAGATCGCCCCGCAGGTATTCGACGCAAACTTCACGGGCCGCGCCGCGCTCGAGGCCGGAGTGAATTCGCCCGACGCGCAAGCCCACGGCGGCGAGTTTCGCCGCCTGATCCTCCATTAGAGAGATTAAAGGCGAGATCACCAGCGCCGTTCCGCCGCGCGCAATGGCAGGCAACTGGTAGCAGAGCGACTTGCCCGCGCCAGTTGGCATCACCAGCAAAAGGTCGCGCCCTGCAATGGCCGCGCGGCAAACCTCTTCCTGATTGGCGCGGAAACCGGCAAAGCCGAATACAGACTGCAGGAGCCCACACATTGCGTCCGCATTGGAGAGATCGGTCAAGACAAGCCAGGCGGTGCAGCCGCGAATGCACTTCTCCTCTATTGTCTATTCTCTCAGAGCGTCGAGTGCCCGGCATTTCACAACGCGCGTGCTGTTCTTTAGAGTAAAGAAGGAGTGGAAACAGGCAGGCACGATTGGGGGAAATCGTATCGCCGCGTTCGGAGGGTGAGGAGTATGTTTGAGCAGTAGACCGACAGAGCCAAAGGAAAGTCAGGGCGCGTCCCACGCATGGCGAGCCCTGCGCCATCGCAACTTCCGCCTCTTCTTCGGCGGCCAGACGATTTCGCTGATCGGCACGTGGATGACCCGGATCGCCACGTCGTGGCTGGTCTACCGGCTCACGCATTCGGCGCTTCTGCTGGGCACGGTCAGTTTTGCCGGCCAGATTCCCACCTTCATCATTGCGCCCTTTGCCGGCGTTTGGATCGACCGGCTCGATCGCCGCCAGGTGCTGGTGTGGACGCAGACGCTGGCCATGATTCAATCGCTGGCGCTGGCTGCGCTCACTTTTTCAGGTCATATCTCGATTAGTTGGATTCTGGGTCTGAGCATTCTTCAGGGCGTCATCAATGCATTCGACATGCCGGGTCGACAATCGTTTATGGTGCAGATGGTGGGTGACAAGGCCGACCTCGGCAACGCCATTGCCATCAACTCGTCAATGGTGAATGTGGCGCGGCTCATCGGCCCATCGCTCGCTGGAATCTTGATTGCCGCAACGAGCGAAGCCTGGTGCTTCCTCACCGACGGCATCAGTTATTTGGCTGTCATCGCATCGCTGCTCATGATGCGGCTCGACGCTCCTGCAGTGCGCCGCGAGCCAAAGTCCACTTTCGCAGAGATGAAGGAGGGCTGGACGTACGTCTCCGATTTCGTGCCCATTCGCATTATTCTCATGCTCTTTGCCGCGGTCAGCCTGATGGGCATGCCCTTTGTGGTGCTGATGCCCGTGTTTGCAGCCACTGTGTTGCATGGCGGCGCCCACACGCTGGGATTCCTGATGGGCTCGATGGGTGTCGGCGCGCTGATTTCTGCGCTGTCGCTCGCCGCACGCAGGAGCGTGCGCGGCTTGATCCGCATGATTCCCATTGCAGCCGCAGTCTTTGGCCTTGGGTTGATTGGCTTTGGCCTGTCGCACGTTTTCTGGCTTTCGATGGTGATGGTTTCGATCGCAGGCATGGGCATGATGCAGGGCATGGCCGCCAGCAACACCATCATCCAGACCATCGTCAGCGAAGACAAGCGCGGCCGCGTGATGAGCTACTACACCATGGCGTTTGTGGGGATGGCGCCATTTGGCAGCCTGCTGGCAGGCACGATGGCACATGCGATTCCACCGACGCCAGTGGGCATCGTCGCGGGCACTGTTCTGAGCGGCGCGCAATGGACCGTGATTATCAACGGCGCGGTCGTCGTGATAGGTGCGGCGTGGTTCTTCACGCGGCTGCCTGCCCTGCGGCGCGCGGTGCGGCCCATCTATCAGGAGCTGGGCATTATCCCTTCGGCTAAAGAGATGGCGGCCGAGCAAGTGCAGTCGTAGGGAGCCTGGCTTTCAGCCCACAGCTATCAGCCGTCAGCTTGGCGGTCGTGCATCGAACATCAAGCTGAAAGCTGATGGCTCACAGCTCGCAGCTGCATTACTGCGTGACGCCGCACAGGTGCACTTGCACGCCGAGCTCCGCCAACATCGCGGCCTTGGTGGCCAGCGCCTTGTCGGCGACGTCAGACGAGGACGCATACGCCACATTCACATGGTTGGCTCTGTGGCGCGCCATCATCTGATTCTGCGTCACTCCATGCAGCACCGTATGCACGATCGGCCACTGGACCGTGGTCTCGCGCCAGCGCCGTTCGGTTTCCGCGGCCGGCAGGCTCACCACCGTGCCACGGCCAATGTCGCAATGCAACGCGCCGCCCTCGACAAAGACGCGGCTCCAGACGATTTCGCCGGGCTTGCCGATCCCCTTGAGCGAACCACCGCCGAGCGGGAAGTACATAGCGGGCTGGCGCTCGCTGATGGCGCCCGCGTAACCGCCCACAAAGTGGTTTGCCGGCGCGGCACCGGAGATTTGCAGCAACCACACGAAGTCATCGATCTTGCCGGATCCGTTGCCATCGCCCTTGTAGTGCTCGCCCCAACGGACGTCGTGCAATGTGGTCGAGGGATCGAGGCCAAGAGCCTTCCAGCAAAGATTCGTAACCAGCGAGTCGAATCCTGCACATTCGTCCACTTCGTTAAAGTGCACGAGTGGGCCGCCGGCATAAAGCTCATCGCGTGTCCCTTCGGCATAGACCGGCGGACGGTCTGTGTTATTCAGCATGCCCTCGGCCAGATCCGATGCGGGCGCCATATCCTTGAGCCCCTGCTGATACTGGATGCCGATCGCGTCGCAACCAAACTCCTTGGCAATGCGGACGGCGGCGACGTACATCTTGCACTGATCAAGCACCTGGTCGAGCGACAATTCTGTCGCCGGGTCCATTCCGAATGCGAATTTGACGCCCTTGGCGACGAGCCAGTCATAGACCGCTCGCGCTTCAGCATCGGTTACAGTCCGCATCTTGGCCACGAGCGCCGACTGGCTGAGCCGCTCCTTGAAAACGCCGGCCGGATTCAGCAACTCGTCATCGATGATGGCGTTATACATTCCCATGCAGCCCTCATCGAAGATTCCCATGATGGCCTTGCGGAGTTTGAGATTTGCGGCAAGCTCCGCGCCCAGCTGCGCACTCGGCGCAGAGATCCGGCTGCGATCCAGAGTGTGAACATGCGACAGGTCGTGCGTGATTTTGCCGTCACGCAGCCACTCATCGAGTGCATTTTGAAAGTGCGCGTCGGTAAAGTCCTTGCTCCAGATGGATGAAAACGGCTTTCCCGCCTTGATCAGCGAACCGTTCAAATTGAGCAGGCCGACGAGCCCCGGCCATTGTCCCGACCAGTTGGCCGCAGTCAGAATCGGCCCGCGATGACTGCGCAGGCCGGGAAGAACATGATGGCTGTATTGCCACGCAGCCGTTGCAAAAACGAGCTTCGCCTCGGGATGAATCTTCATGAACACATCCATCCCCATACGCTGCGACCAGATAAAGCCGTGTTTCACTTCTTCAACGTAGGGATGGGCGCGGACGAGTTTGTAACCCTTCTGGGCAAAAGCCGCGGTCAGCTTTTCTTCCATGTCCCGTTGCGCGGGCCAGCACACCTGGTTGGCCGATTGCCGAAGATCACCGCTGGTCACCAGCAGTACTTCATTCGCCGCGGGTTTTTGAGCGCTGCCATTCCCGAGTGCCATTTCAACCCCTTTTCGTAAACGATTTCGAATGATTTCCGTTAACGATTTCGAACATCATCAGAAACTATACACTGGACCGCCCAAACTCCGCAGTGAGGCTCAGCGATTAGCATGGAAGTTGTTCCGCGTTTTGGAGCGGGAAAGCGTTCAATATCAACCATGTCTGGCAAGAAGACTCAGCGGCAGGCTCAAGCGTCCGGGACCTCCGGGGCGGCCAAAAAAATGCTGGTCAAAGGCCGGCCGACAAGCGAACCGCCTCGCATATCGGGCCGTTGGCTCTTATGGGCGGTGAGCGTGACAGTCGCCGACGCTGCGCTGTGCGCGTGGGGCGTGCTCTGCCTGCTCTTCTGGCAGGGGAGCTGGCAGCTTCTCTACTCTCCGTCCGCCCAGATCATGCGGACTCCAGCGAGCGCCGGTCTCGCGTTCGAGCCAGTCGCCCTCGCTGTGACTGAAGAAGGCACTGCGCGGATTCGGGGTTGGTGGATTCCCGCGGAGCCGAACGCACAATTTGGTCGCTACACAGTGCTCCTGCTTCACGACAAAGCCGGCAATATGGGAGACACATTGGATGCGCTCAGCCGCCTGCATCAGGTGGGCATGAATATCCTGGTCTTCGACTACCGGGGTTATGGGCAGAGCCAGTTTGTTCGCCCCAGCGAGGCAAGTTTGCGCCAGGATGCAGACTGGGCGCTCAGCTACCTGACCGCAACGCGCCACATCGATTCGGGAACGATTGTGGTGGATGGCGAAGGGCTGGGCGCAAACCTGGCAATTGAAGTGGCTGCCACGCATCCGGAGCTTGCCGGAGTCATTCTTGAATCCCCCATCTCATCGCCGATGAATGCAATCTTCAACGACGCTCGCGCCAAGCTGGTTCCTGCGCATCTGTTGGTGCGCGATCGCTACGACATGCTCGCGGCATCCGCGCGTATGCGGATTCCTGTTTTATGGTTTGAGCGGGTTGCGCAGGACGGGAGCAATCGTCTTAACGGCGAACCTGCAGCCTATCACGAGATCGCCAATCACAAGACCCTTGTCTGGCTGAATCCGCAAATCAACGAGGCCAGGGATTTTTCAGATGCGGCAACGCGTTGGCTCGATGGTCTGCCCAGCCGTTGAAGTACCCCCCGGAAAAAGCGTTAGCGCACGATGTCCCGATGCAGCGCCTTCACCTGGTATCCGGCCTTTCCCAGGCGCTGGGCCATCTCCTCGGCCATCATCACGCTGCGATGCTGGCCGCCCGTGCAGCCGAACGCCACGGTCAGATAGCTCTTCCCCTCTTCAATGTAGTGCGGCAGCAGGTAAAGCATGAGTTTGGTTACGCGATCCAGAAACTCACGTGATTGCGGAAAGGCGCGCACATACTCCGCGACTTTGGGATCGAGCCCGGTCTTCTTGCGAAACTCCGGAACAAAGTGCGGGTTGGGAAGGAAGCGCACATCGAAGACCATATCCGCGTCGAGCGGCACACCGTTTTTGAAACCAAAGCTCAGGCACGAAATCAGAAGCCGGCGCGATTCGTCGTCGTGACCAAAGCGGGCCAGGATGTCGGCGCGCAGCTCATGCACGTTAAAGTTCGATGTATCGATGAGCGTGTCGGCCACGTTGCGGATCGGATCAAGAACCTGGCGCTCTTCGACGATGGAACGCCAGACCGTCTCAGATCGTCCCAACGGGTGAGGGCGGCGCGTCTCGCTGTAGCGGCTTACCAGCACCGCATCCTGCGCGTCGAGAAAGACCACCCGCGTGTGCAATAGCTTCTTGATGCTTTTCAGGATTTCAGGCAAGCGATCGAGCGTCGCTCCCTCGCGCACATCCACCACGATGGCGGCACGTTCCACATCGGCCGACTTACTGACAATCCCGGCGAAGTTGGGCAAAAGATCGAGCGGCAGATTGTCGACGCAATGAAAGCCCAGATCCTCAAACGCCTTGAGCGCAGAAGCCTTTCCGGCACCGGAGATTCCGGTCACAATAACCAGTTCTTTGGCCAGTCTGCGGCTGGATTCACGGCCCCGTTTGCTGGCCGATCCGCGCCGGGCTTTGGGGGACATCATGGGTTCATGCTACACCGGCAGAGAGGCGAAGCCGGCCCTCGGCCTCGTCGCGTCTCGCCATGATGAAAGACAGCCTCGCGCACTCAGATTCAGCGCGCGGCTCCCGATGGGATTGTCCAATATCCCTTGCCGGCAAGAGCGAGTGCCTGAGCGGGTTCAACCGGCTGAGAAAGCAGCGATCCCTGCCCCAGCTCGCAACCTGCGCGTGCCAGCGCGGTCAATTGTTCCTGCGTTTCAATGCCCTTGGCGACAATCTGGATGCCGAGAGCGTTGCCAAGGCGGATGATGGCTTCGAGCACTGCAAGTTGACGGCCCGACGAAACCGCCGCAGCGGTGAGCCTTGGCACCAGCTTCACCATCGTTACCGGCAGGTGTAGAAAATGATTCAGCGGGGCAAGGCTGCTGCCGAAGTCGTCGATGGCCACGCGAACATGGCAATCTGCCAGACGTTGCAGGATTGCTACAGCCGCGTCAGGGCTCTCGTTGAACGCGCTCTCCGGCGCTTCAATCAACAGTTTTGAAGGATCGGCGCCGGTTGAAGCGAGCGCCTTTTTGAGGTGGGCAATCAAGTCAGGATGATAGAGTTGCCGGCGCGTCACGTTGATGGCGACCGTCAGGTCCGTTTGCGGCGAGTTTTCGGTCCACTCGCGCACCTGTGCGCAGACCGCATCGAAAGTTTGACGGCCAAGAATGATCGAAAGGCCGGTTTCTTCGGCAATCGAAAGCAGCTCGTGGAAGCAATCGACAGTACCATCGTCGCGCCGCAGGCACACGACAGATTCAAAACCGTCCAATTTGCCATTTGCGAGGCGGTAAATCGGCTGGTACTGATAGACAAACCGCCGCTTGTCCAAAGCGGCGCGAATCTCGCGCTCACGCTCCTGCTGGCTGGTAACAGCAACCTCAAGATGCTTGTCGAAAATCTCGTAGCGGCCGCCGCCTGCCTGCTTGGCGCGGTACATGGCAAAGTCCGCATCGCGAACCAGCAGGTCAGAAGACGTGTGATCCGGTCCGGCCATGGCGGCGCCGACGCTTCCGCCGACATGGACCACGTGACCGAGAACGTCGAAGGGCCGTTCCAGCTCGCGCAAAATGCGGCCGGCAACAATTTCAAGATCGTATGCCGTGAGAATGTTCTCCACCAGGACGGCAAACTCGTCGCCGCCCAGGCGCGCTGCCGAGTCCTGCGGGCGCAGCGAGCCAATGAGCCTCTCGCTCACCGACATCAGCAGCGCGTCGCCGGCGGCGTGTCCCAAACCGTCATTGATTTCCTTGAACTTGTCGAGATCGAGATAAAGCACGCCGCAACCGAAATCGGGACGGCGCATGCGGCGGCTCAGCGTGAGGTTGAGCCGATCGAGAAACAGCGCTCGATTGGGCAGACCAGTGAGCACGTCATGCATGGCATCGTGTTGCAGTTGCTCTTCGGCCTGCTTGTGCTCGCCGATGTCGCGAAAAGTGAAGACATAGCCGACCCTGGCTTCGTTCACAAGCAGCGGAGCAATCAGCAGGCTGACATCGACGAATTCACCGGTTTTGCTCTTGCGGACGGTATCCACAGTGGTAACGCCGTTTTCGTCGACAGCCTTGACGAGCGCCGCGTTCTCATTGAGGCGCGTCTCGGGAACAATGAGTTCACGCAGACTTCCACCGGCCGCTTCCTCGGCGGTATAGCCGAACATCTTCGTGAAAGCGGGATTCGTGTAAAGGATGTGATTCTCATGTTCGATGGCGACAGCCTCAGGCAGACTGGCCAGAACATCTTCCATCAGCCGGGATTTCGGCGCGCGTTCGTGGTCACTGGGATGGGCAACGATGACCGCTTCGCGCTGATCCGCATTCAAAATGCTGTAGATGCCTTCGATGGAAAGAAGCCTCCCGTTTGCGACGGGGAGCGTAGCGTGAAAGGGACTGCCGCGCAACGTGCCGGCCAGCCGTGTTCGCGGCTCCGCTGTACCAGGGAAAAGTCCCCAAAGAACTTCTTCGATCGGGCGCTCAACCCACTCGCCCTCGGCAATACCAAGCAGGTTTCGCGCCTGAGCATTCGCGAATACCACAATCCCGGCCCGCTCAAGAAAAATCAAAACCGGCAGGCCATCGAGAACTTCGCGCTGCGCCTCGGGAACCGGGTTTTCTTGAGGGTTCACTTCCATGGTCTCCCTGGATCCCGCCACAGGTCTCACCAGCACTCGCTTCGCGTCCGGCGGCATGCCGGTTTCAACAGCAGATGGTGCCATTCATCAGATGTTAGGCGGTTTAGCAGCGCGCAACCATCCCCTGAATTGGCGGTGAAAGACCCCCAAAAGCGGCCAGCAGATGCAACCAAAGTCTGTGCTGGAACGAGAGTTCTGCACGCAAATTGCAGTCTTGCGCAAATCTGCGAGAAGCGTGTGAGCATGCACACATCCGCTTCAAAGCCGTTTCCACATTTGACGATTGGAACGTGCGCAAATACTGCTGCACACGAAAGTAATCACTCGCGTCTCAGAGAATCTCGACCAATTCCATCTGCCCATCGCGACGGCGGTGCAGCACGAACATATCGCCGGACAATGTATGAAAGATCAGCAGGTCGCGGTCGCGGAACTCCGCATCCTTCACTGCTTCTTCAATTGTCATCGGTCTCAAAGCGATGGCTTCGCCGTTTTTGAGGACGTGCGGCTCAACGACTGCGGTGTTTGCAGGAAACGAGTGAACCGCGATGGACGCTCGCGCCCTGGTGGCCAAACGGGCAGACTTGGCTTCTTCGGCATCGGCATCGGGCTCGATGCGGGCTTTGGGACGCGCTACGGGAAGAGCCGTCATGATCTTCTCGCCCCTGGGCAGCCGCTTGCTTACCAGACGGCGGTCGCGATAACGATGGGCCTGGTGCTCGGCATGCTCGATTGCTTCACGCAGCGCGGCGTCGGGAGTGGAGGCCTTGCCGGTAGCGGCGATCTTCTGCGTGCGCGCCTGCACTGTCAATTCAACAACATGGACATGTCTCTGGGAACTGAAAGTGATGCTGGCGCGAGCCGTGCGGCCCAGCACCCTGCCGATGCGCTCCATTCCTTCTTCCGCGTAAGCGCGCAGTGCCTTTGAAACCTTCACATTTCTGGCGGTCAATGCAACATCCATGGTGGCCCTCCGCTTTCGACGTCCAACGCGTGTCGCAACTCCGCGTTTGTGGAGCACAGTATATGCCGATTGAGCCTCTTGCTTCTAGGGCAACTCCTGGGTAGGTGCATCCGGCCAGGATTTGTGAAGGGTCGACGGCTCCCTGGTGGTCGCGTCGACTTGAGAATATAGGCTCCCGGACACAGCAACCCAGGAATTGCTGTAGCCGCTGACTCAATGTCGTTCATGAATTCTTGCCCAAACCGGGATGAAACCGCCTCTAGGAGCAGTTTCGGAATTCCCGTAGACCTTTTGAGAGCGTTTGAAGGTGGCATTTTCTTGATGAAAATGCCACTTTGCAGCGTGCTTTCGGTGTACACCAATTCCGAAACTGCTGTAGCCGGGGTCCTCATTTTCAAGGTGAGGCGGAAAGCAGACGGCCGATAGCTGAAAGCTGACTCAGATTTCCCAGCGCAACAGAACGGTGCCGACAGTGAAGCCGGCGCCGACCGCGGCCAGCAGCACCAGATCGCCCTTCTTCAGCTTGCCTTCTTCAATGGCCGTCTCCATGGCGAGCGGGATCGTTCCGGAAGAGGTGTTGCCGTACTTTTCGATATTGATAATCACGCGATCAGGGCACATGCCCAGGCGATCGGCCGTGGCCGTGATGATGCGCTTGTTGGCCTGATGGGGAATGAAGCAGCCCAGATCGGCGCCGGTGACGCCGTTGCGCTCCAGCAGCGCTGCGGTGAGCTCGGCCATCTTACGCACCGCGAACTTGTATACCGCCGGCCCATCCTGGTGAATGAAATGCATTTTCCTGTCGACAGTTTCGTGCGTCGATGGATTCAGGCTTCCACCGCCGGGCATGTTCAGGCTCACGCCGCCCGATCCGTCGATCTCGTTGAGGGAATCGATAAATCCGATCTCTCCGTCCCCGGCAGGTTCCAGCAGCACCGCTCCTCCGCCGTCACCAAACAACACACAGGTGGTGCGATCGGTGTAGTCGGTCATGCGTGTGTTGGCATCGGCGCCGCAGACCAGCACCTTGCTGTATGCGCCGCTCTCCACCATCTTGGCGCCCGCCTGCAACGCGTAGGTGAACCCCGAGCAGCCTGCGGAGACGTCGAAACCCCACACGTGGGGCGCGCCGATCTTGTTCTGCACCAGTGCGGCCGTGTTGGGATACATCATGTCAGGCGTCACAGTGCCGACGATGATCATTTCCAGTTCTTCAGGACCGATGCCGCGCGCCGCGAGACACTTCTTCGCTGCCTGGGCGCAGATATCGCTGACACCCAGACCCTTCGCCAAAACATGACGCTCGCGGATCCCGGTGCGCTCCATGATCCACTGGTCACTGGTTTCCACCATCTTTTCGAGGTCTTGATTAGTGATGACATCGGGGGGAACGTAGGTGCCAAGCGCGGTGATTTTTGCGCGCCGGCCCACCACGGGACGAACGGTCAAGCTCAATTCATTTCTCCTCGCGGCATCCACACCGGGTGGGGAGTCCGGTTCGCCGCATTTCTCCAAAACCAGAAAAAACCAAAAAAGTACCGGGTGACCTACTGCGCCCGTACTAGCCCGTTACCGTTGCTTCCTTCCGGACCTGGCGGGGTTGGCGGGATTACGTCGCGTAGGACCCGGCACTGCTTGATTTTATCATCTGAAGGAGATGGAAAGCCCGAGAATACCTTGGCGCGACTAAGCTGCGTTAGCTCATCGCTGACGCAGCAATAACCTTGCCAACAGACGCAAGAATCGCATCGCGTCCCGTGTCGTCGAGAGTGCTGCCGGTGAGGTACGCGGCAACAAGAATCGGTGCGCGATTCGGCGGCCAGAGGATGGCGACATCGTTCGAAGTGCCGTGCTGGCCCGTTCCTGTCTTGTCGCCCTCTTTCCAGTCAGCAGGAATTCCTGCGTGCAGCCGTTGTCCGCCGGTCTTGCACTCAACGAGCCACGTAACGAGCAGGTCGCGCGAGACCGGAGCGAGCGCATTGCCCAGGGCAAGTTTGCGCAGATCGGAAGCCATCGCATTGGGACTCGTCGTGTCGCGCGGATCTCCGGGAAGAGCCTCGTTGAGCGTGGGCTCGTTACGATCGAGACGCGTCACTTTGTCACCGAGGGTGCGCACATATGCAGTCCATCCTGCTGGGCCACCGAGAGAAGCCAGCAACAGGTTCGCGGCGGTGTTGTCGCTTTGCGTGATTGCCGCTTCGCAAAGCTCACCAACCGAAATGCCCGGGCCGCCGGCTCGCGACTGCGTGGCGGGCGAATACCCGGCGATGTCCTGCTGCGTGAAGTGGACGATGCGATCGAGGTGCTCCTGCCCGCGATCGACCCGCGAGAGAATTGCAGCCGCCGATAGAAACTTGTGTGTGCTGCACATGGGAAATCGCTCGTCGGCCCAGTGGCCGGCGCGCGCGCCCGTCCCGGTGTCGAGAAGCGCGACGCCCAATCGGCCTCGGCTTTTCTGCTCAAGGTCGCCGAGCTGCGCTGTGAAGGCAGACACATCGAATTGTGCCGATGCGGCCGTTCGCGGGGCGACAAGCATCCCGGCCGGAACGAGCAGAGCCGCGCGCAAACAATCTCTTCTTGTGAACATCCCGATCGTCATTCCTCATGCGTCAGCCTACGGCACTGCGCATGAAAACGGCGTATGCGAACGGCTCTGCGAATTCCGTACTCCTTATCCACATTAGGCGGAATTTGTCACGTTGACCCTGCCGTTTGTTGTCCGTAGAGTCAGTAATCAAGCCGGTACGATCGGTGCGCCTTAGCGCTTCCATGGTGGACGCGGAGGCGTCGTTCGTATGAAAGAAAGGGCCGAACCAACCCCGGAGTAAAGATGCTGAAATTAAAGAAGATCCACATCCTCGGATTCAAGAGTTTTTGCGACCGCACGGAATTGACCCTTTCGGGTTCTGGAATCGCCGTCGTGGTGGGTCCCAACGGATGCGGAAAGTCGAACATATTGGACGGGGTGACGTGGGTCCTGGGCGAGCAGAGCGCAAAGTCACTGCGCGGCAGCCACATGCAGGATCTCATCTTTGCTGGCACGCGCGACCGTAAGCCGCTGGGCATGGCTGAGGTGACTCTCACCATGGTTGACCCCGAAGCATATGAAGGCCCGGTGCCGGTTGAGCCCGAAGTCGTCGTCGAGCACGAGCATCCGTCGGATTGGGATGAAGAAGAGTTCCGGAAGCGGCGGGCGGCAGAGGCCGAAGAGATTATCGCCAACGAGCAGCCGGGTGTAGTGCTCGAAGACGAAGCTGTCGAGCCTGCCGCGACGGCGGAATCTGCTTCCGGCACGGATACCGACCAAAAGCCCGCCCCACTGCAAGTGGCGCAGGCGGTCACGCTGAAGATTCGGCGTCGCAGATTCCACAGCGCTCCGCAAAAGGGCGAAGTGGTGATCACCAGGCGATTGTTTCGCACCGGTGAAAGCGAGTACCTGCTGAACGGAAAGCTGTGCCGGCTGCGCGACATTCAGGACATCTTCATGGGCACCGGTCTTGGGCCGGAAAGCTACGCGATCATCGGCCAGGAGCGCATCGGTCAGCTGCTCAGCTCAAAGCCATACGAGCGCCGCGCCATTATTGAAGAGGCGGCGGGCGTAACGCGCTTCAAGAACAAGAAGCGCCTGGCGGAACTGCGCCTGGAGAGCGCTAAGCAGAACCTGGCGCGCGTCGACGACATCTTTGAAGAAGTGACGCGACAAATGAACAGCCTGAAACGCCAGGCTGCGAAAGCCGAGCGATTCGTTGCTGTGCGCGACGAGCTGCGCGGCCGGATGCGGGTGGTGCTGGCCAGCCGGATGGCAACAATGGATGCGGACCAGACGCGGCTTGATTTGGAGATTGGCTCTCTCACGGAGCGGGTGAACCAGTCAGTCGAATCGATCACCGAGCAGGAAGCCCGCCAGCACACCCTTACCGAGCGTGGATACGAACTGGATCACGAGGGCCAGGAGGCGCAGAACCGCGCGGGCGAAGCGGCCGTGGAACTGGAACGGGCCAAGGCGCGCGAACGCAGCAACATCGAGCGGGTGAGCGAGCTGGAGACGCGCATCGCCACGGCAGGCGCAGAGCTGGAACAGACTCGGACACAGATGGCCGGAATTGAAGAGGAGCGGGCGCAGCAGCGCAGCTTTCTCGAGACGGCGGCAGGCGAGGCGCAAGAGTTCAGGCAAAAGGTTGAAGTGCGGCAGCACGAGGCGCGTGCCGCCGCGGAGCAAGTTTACGGGGCGGAACGGGAGCTGGAGGCAGGGCGCCGTCACGCGATGCACCTGATGACGCTTGCCGGAAACGCGCGCACTTACATTGTGCAAGGCGAAGAGAGCCTGGCCGCATTGGAACGCGAAGCCGAGCGGCTTGCGGCAGAGATGGGCCAGGCGCAGGGAGAGCACGAGCGGCTCGGATCTGAAAGCCAGGAGACGCGGCTCCGCTTTGAGTCGGCAGAATCATCGATCAGGCGGCTTGAGGAGGAGATCGCCGCGCTGCGGGTGTCGCTGCAAACCAAGAGGGCCGATGAGCAAGCGCGCCGCGCCGCTGCCAATCAGTTGCGCAGCGATCGGGCGGCTGCCGAGGGCCGCCGCGACTCTTTGCAGGCGTTGATCCGCAATCATGGCTATGCAACAGACACGGTGCGGAAGCTGCTCAAGCCGGGAGCGCTCGGGCAATCTGTCGCGCCGGTGGGCACACTCGCGGACTTCATTGAGGTCAGCGGCGAGCATGAAGGCATTGTGGACGAGTTTCTCCGCGAGGAGCTCAATTACGTCGTGGTCGAGAACTGGGGCGCTGCTGAAGAGGGCGTACGCGTGCTCAAGACCAGCGACGGCCGGGCAACATTCCTGGTCCACTCCGATCTGCAGGGCGAGTTGTTCGCCTCCAATGAGGGGCCGATTAATGAACCTGGCATTACTCCGCTGCGCGATGCCATCAAAGTGCTGAACGGATTCGGACACTCGATCGAGGGCCTGCTGCCGAAGCTCAAGAATGGGTACCTCGTCGAGAGCGAGATCGACGCAAAGAAGCTTGCGCTGCGCTATGGACACGCTTACTTCCTAACTCCGGAAGGGGAGTGCTTCCATCGGTCGACGGTTACGGGCGGCAAGCCGGCGAGTGAGGGCCCTCTGG
Source organism: uncultured Acidobacteriaceae bacterium (assembly GCA_963834565.1). Taxonomy (GTDB): domain Bacteria; phylum Acidobacteriota; class Terriglobia; order Terriglobales; family Acidobacteriaceae; genus Telmatobacter. The sequence goes on from CAWICF010000006.1 coordinate 244,177, forward strand.
CGCTGAAACGCGAGTTGCGCGTGACAGAGACGCGGCTTGAAACTTTGGAACGGGAGCTTGCCCAGGCGGAAAACGAAGCGGAGACGTTGACGCGTGAAATCGCGGCATTGACCACGCAACTGGAGACACTCGGTGAAGAGCGAAGGCACGCCGAGAATGACGCAGCCAACCTTGGCGCGGCCCTGAAACAGATGGAAGCTGAGATCCAGCGCATCGCCCGGCGGCTCGAAGAGTGGCAGGCGCAGGCGGGACGCAACAGCGATGCGCGCAGCGCGAAGCAGCAAGCCATGGGTGAGAAGCGCGCCGAAGCGGCGCGGCTCGATGCGGAACATTCGCAGGCTGAAAGTAGCCTGGATGCACAGCAGGCGCAGCTGGAGAGCGCGCGGCAAAAGCGCGATCTGCTGCAACAGGAAGCGGCTCAGATGACCGCCGAACTCGCCGGCCTGGAAGAGCGGCGGCGCGGCGCGGAGGCTGCGTTCCAACGCATCGAGCGGCTGCATGCCGATCTCGAGCGGCGTGTACTGGCAATCGAGCAGCAGCTTGCCGCAGCGACCGCAGAGCGGGAGCAGCGGATTGCGGAGAACGCAACCCTTGTTGATAGACAGAAGGAACTGACCGAAATCCGAGCCTCGGCGCTCGCGGCCGTGCAGTCGATCGCTGAGCAGGCGCAGGGACTACGCCTGCAGCTTGCAGAACTGGAAACGCAGCTTAAGACCGATCGGGCAGCGCTGGATCAGCTGCGCGAAGACCGCGCCGGGTTGTCGAGCGAACTGGCAAAACTCCACGCCGATCTCGCTCACCTTGAAGCAAGCTGCCTGGCTGAAGTGAACGTTGAGGCGCAGGTGCTGCGCGCCGATGCGGAGATCGTGCGGCTCGCGGACCAGGAGCTCGCGACCGAGGAAGAAACTTGCCGCGGCTTGCGCCAGCGCATCGAGCAGATGGGCCCGGTGAACATGATGGCGCTCGATGAGTACAAGGAAACGGCGGAACGCCACAATTTCCTTGAGACGCAGCGCAAGGACCTGATGGAGTCGATTGAAAACACGCAGGAGACGATCAAGGAGATCGACCAGATTTCACGCACAAAATTTGAAGAGGCGTTTACACAGATCAACGCGAATTTCGGTACAGTCTTCGCGCGCCTGTTCCAGGGCGGCCAAGCCATGCTGCGCGTGAGCGACGAAGAAAACCAGGCCGAGAGCGGACTGGATATCGTCGTATCGCCGCCGGGCAAGAAGCTGCAAAACGTGCTGCTGCTCTCGGGCGGCGAAAAGTCGCTGACTGCGCTGGCGTTGCTGGTTGGCATCTTCCAGTTCAGGCCGAGTCCCTTCTGCGTACTGGACGAAGTTGACGCCGCGCTGGATGAGACGAACGTGGGCCGCTTCGCCGACCTGATGCACTCGCTGAGCGCCGATACACAATTCCTGATCGTGACGCACTCGAAACGCATGATGCAGGGCGCCGACATGATCTACGGCGTGACGATGCAGGAGCCCGGAGTTTCAAAGATCGTAAGCGTGCGGCTCGGCGGGCAGCATCGCGAAGCGCAGCGCGCGACGGCGTGAGAGGCAGCTGCTAGCTACTAGCTTCTAGCTTCCAGCTTAAAGGATGTGGCGAGGTTGGCAGTTGGGGCTCTCCAGAATTCGTGGATCGGAATCGTGCTCGGAGTGGAACGTGCCTGGCAAACTGGAATTGATTGTTGGGCCCATGCGCAGCAACAAAACTGCTGAACTGCTGCGCAGGATCGAAACGCGCCGCACGTACGCCAAGCAGTACGTGATGCTGCTGAAGCCCAGCGCCGATACCAAGGCCGCAGCCGGGATTGTCGAGAGCCGCAACGGCAACGGCTGCGGCAAAATGGAGGCCGCTGAGTTCACTTCAAGCGATCCGTGGCCGGTGCTGCAACTCATCGAAGCCACTGAACAGCGGATCGGCAAGCGCGTCGAGTGCGTGGCCATCGACGAAGGCCAGTTCGTCCATGATCTCTTTCTCTTTACCAAGCGGCTGCTCGATGCCGGCCATGACGTGATGGTGTCGGGGCTCGAACTTGATTTTCGCGGTATGCCCTTCGGAGAAATGCTCGATCTCTCGTGGCTGGTCCGCACCTATGCGGGAAACGTCACCGAGCTGGTCGCGTATTGCAGCTGCGGCGCGAAGGCGCTTTATCCGCAGCGGCTGCTCGACGGAAAGCCAGCGCCCTACACGAGCCCAATCATCATGGCCGGAGACAACTACGAGCCGCGCTGCGAAGATCACTTCGTGCTGCCGGGACGACCGCATTAGGAAGTCGGGCCGACACACGGCTTGGACCAATTAGGGCTGTCAGTCCGCGCTTTTCGCATTAGTACAACCGGAAATCCACCTCAATGGTGATCGCAACCGGGACCGGAGTTCGGCCATTTTTCAAAGCTGGCTTAAATTTGTACTGGCGGACCGCCTCGACAGCATTTTTGTCGAGTCCCATACCGAGCGCTCGCGCCACGTGAACGTTCTGCGGATTCCCTTGCGCATCGACGACGAGTGAAATCAGGCAAACGCCCTGGTACTTGGCGCGCCGCGCCTTATCGCTGAAGCGTGCTTCCACGCTGTGGATCACCACCGGTGCGGAGACATCGCCGCCGATCTTGTAAACCGTGCCCGGCGCATCCTGATACGCCTGCGGCGTTTCGACAGGCCGGGCGAGAGCCGAAACTCCGACCATCGCGGTTGCCAGCAGAATCACAGCGCAGCCGGCCAGACCGGCACGCGCCAGACTACCCGGAACATTTCTTTTCGTTTTCAAGCTCATGATTCGTTTCTCCAGAATGTTGCCATCGAAGATTCCGACCGCATGAACGGTCGCGGGCTGCGCGGAGATCATGCGTTGGGCCAGCCGCAACAGGGATTGCCGGTAGGTTTTTGTATCCACCAGCCGCATCACGACCAGGGCATCGCAGATCATTTCGCGTGTTTCAACAATTTGCTTTTTTACGATCCAGGCGACAGGGTGAAACGCCACGAGGATGCCGGCAATCTCGTAGAACAGATTTTTGGCATAATCGTGCCGCTCGACATGGGCCATTTCGTGCCCGAGCGCGCTCACAATCTCCTGTTCGGCCGATTGGGCGACAAAACCCGCAGGAAGAACGATTGAAGGCTTCAGCGCTCCGATTGTGAGAGCGCCTTGCACACCAGTTGAACTGAGTACAGACACATCAGCCGGAGCGAAGGCCTGCCGCGCTTGCCGCCAGAGCGCGGTCGCAGCGGGAGCGAAGGATTGTGGAGTGGCGCTGCGAACCAGTCTATGCGCAGCGGCAAGCAGCCAAAGCAGCCGGGCGGCGAAATAGAGCAGCGAGCCCAGGTAAAGAGCGAACAAAAACCAGATGAGCCAGGGAGGCAGTACGAATGTGGCGCCGCGCCGAAGAGTGTCTCCGTCGCTGACACTGATTGCCATGAGCGACGACCCATCGAGAACGCTTTGTCTTACTGTAACGAACGAGCGCACCATCGCGGGCTGGGTTACGAGGGCCGGAGTGAGGATGCTGAGCAGCAATGTCGCCACCCATACACGGTGCTGCGCATGGGGCCCCCAGCGCCTGAGCAACCGGCTCGCAACCCAACCGACGACGGCAAGCAACGGAATCTGCCATGCAGCATTCAGCGCGTAGGAAACAATCGAGAGCACAGAGCTATTCATCGCCGTCCTCCTGCTCGGCCGCTGCCAGCGCAGCAATTGTCTTTGCATCCAGTTGTTTCGTTTTGATGAGGCTCATCACCAGATCCTCCGGCGAGCCGCTGAACATGCGGTTGACAAACTCGCGGACGGCGTTGCGCAGCACCAAGTCCCTGGCGATCGCCGCCTTGTATTCGAAGGCACGGCCTTTCAGCGTGCGCCGCACCTTACCCTTCTTATGCAGGCCGTTCAGCACGGTTTGGACGGTCGTGTAGGCCAGTTCCCCGGGGATCTGCTCTTGCACGCTCTGCACATTGCACGGTCCGTCACGCCAGAGCACCTGCATGATCCTCACTTCAAGCGGCGTGAGGCGGGACGGCTGCGGGGATGCTTTTCTTCGGCCTGCCATTGTGACTCCTAATTCAATAGGACGTTAGCGCGAAGCAGCGCTTGCTGTCAACTATTTTTATAGGAGATGCGGTGGCAGGCAAAAAGGCGAGATGGTTTCTTCGCCTCGACTCCCGGCGAAGAACAATCAGTGATCGACACGGCCGTGCATACCGGCTTCAAAGCTGCGGCGGTCGAGCCGGGGCAGCGTGCTTGCGATCTTGTGAGGTAACAGCGGGTAGTGACGGGCCGCGATCAGGAGTTCGGGGACGCACCAGACGTCGTCTTCGGACGTCATCCAATGCTGATCGTCGAGGCGGGCCAGGTTCACCGGCACGGAGTAAGCGCGCAGGGTGCGCTCGCCGCGCAGGTTGTAATAGTGCTCAAAGTAGCTTAGCGCCAGCTCGCGCAAAGTGCGGTAAATGGGCGCACGGAAGCGCAATCCCGCAAAATTCGACTTAGCGATTCCGCCCCACAAGCCTCGTTCGCGGTAGAGCGCCACGACGTGGTCGTCGTCTCGGACGGCTTCAAGATCCATGGCGAGCGGCGGATGGCCGTTGACGCGCAAGGCGGCGGCAGCGAGCAGTGCTCCTTCAAGGCAATGCCCTTTGCGCTCGCGCAGCACGCGCTTCGGCGACCAGGCTGTGTCGGCGTACTGATAGGTGAGTGCGTCAACGAACCGCTGAATGCGCGCCGGCGTTTTGAGCGCGCGGAGCGTGCGCAAGTCCTCAGGCGACAGGCCGAAGGTTTCGCGGCCGTCGCGGCGTGTCCCATTTTTTGAGGATACCGCGCGCTTCAAAGGCAAAGTTTCGGCTCTCCTGAAATTCCCGGAGATTATACCGAAGCGCGGCGCAAGACCCCAGGCCACCCGGAATCGTGAGCGGAGGGCTAGGGTGTATCGACTTATACGGGTAGGCAGCGTTGCGAGCGGAAATCGAGCCAGACGAGGCGGAGGACGACGGTTGTGGCGGGCCCACCACCTAGGACAACAACGAAGTATGGCACGATTTGCGCCGCAACCCGAAGGGCCGGGGCCGATTTTCCCGATTTCGTCGTTGCTCGTCGCTTCAGTAGACCAGCGACAGCGCGCTCCTCGCTCCTAGAACTCGAAAAAATCGGCTCCCGGCGCTGCCTGCTCGTATATGTCGATACACCCTAGCTCTTCCAGATGATGGCCGGAAGAGACTTCCGGCCGGGTAGTTCAGTCGCGGCGGTAGCTGACGAGGGTGATCAGGCTTCCAATCGCGATGCCGACGGCAAAGACGATGCCTATTGCCTGAAAGGGGTTCCGCTTGATGGCGTACCTGGCGTCGTGAATTGCGTCTTCGGCGGTTTCACGCCCCTGCTTCAGCGTCTTGAGAGCCGTTTGCACACCTTCTTCAACCGCGTCGGTGACTACGGACTTGATGCGGGAGACCTCGCGCAGGACTTCATCGACCGATGCCGGTTTTTCCAGTAACTCTGCAGCCATAGCTTTGCCTCACATTTCGAATTTCGCCACGGTTTTGCCGGCCAGCGGCAGCGGCGGCTTACTGTGTCAGATGTGCCTTGGGCAATTGCCGTTGCACGGATTTTGCTATCGAGCGGGTTCCCACCACAAGGTTGGTCAATCTTTCATAAACTTAGTGGGTTTCATAAACTTACTGGGTTTCATAAACTTGCCGGGTTGCCTGCCCGTCCATGTTGATAATGTCAGACTTTAGCGGTCTGGTGGAAATCTGGGTCTAAGCGGATTCAACCTGCCGCGGCAAACCAAGATCTGCACACCTCGCTTCCAACGATCACTGCCCTTAGGAGAGCTTGCCAATGAGCAACAGCTTTCTCGCTGTTTGTCTGCGCCGCTGCTGCGCCACAACTTTTCTCTCGTTCGCCTGTTCAGCCGTTGGATTTGGACAATTGGTTCCGATCGCGCCGCCTCCGCCGGGCAATTTGCCGGCGCTGGTTAGCGAGTGCGAAGCCGCGCCCAACTACAACGTCTGCAGCCTTTGGGTCTGGCATGGATCGTCGTACTCGGCGATCTGGCAGAATGGCGCGGTAGGCCAATTGACGGTTGCCAGCGGCGACTCGAGCGATCTGCGCATCAACCGCCTGGACTCGGCAGGCCCGGTGGCCGGATTGACCGCGACTTACACCGGCAAATGGGACGGAAAGTCGTTCACCGATGGAAAGATAACGGCGACACTGGCAGGCGGGACCAACCAACTGACGTGGACGGCAACGCCGACTGTGACGCCGGTCTTACCTACGCCCCAGATCGATTACAGTTACCTCAACTGGTATCCGGGACAGTTGACGGGATACGCGAGGTTCGGCGGTCAAGGGAGCTTCACCAGGGCCTTCGAAACCGAAATCTACGACTTCAGAGTGTTCAACGAGTCGCCGATGAATCCGGGCGAAGCGCGTCTGTTTACCCTGCGCTATTCCATACTCCCGGCGAATTATGAGAAGGGAGCGCACTATCCGGACTTCTCGGTGATTGCCGCGATTTATGCCGATGGAACGACCTTCGGCGACGCAAACGTGCTGAAGGCGATGCTTGAAAAGCGCAAGCTGATGATTGCCGCGCTGACAAGCATCGGAACGACCATGTGCACGATGGGCGAGCGGGGTGCGTCGATCCAGGACATTTCCGCAGTGCTCGGCAAGCAGCAGGCGGAGGAGGATGCGCGATCGCCGATCGGCAAGGGCGAGCGTGACAGCGCCTATTCCTACGTGCAGAAGAGCCTGAACAGTCGCACGAACAGCCACTTACCGGCAAACAAGGCAATCAAACGGACCTGGGATGATTTCAACAAACTGCGCTCCGGGCTGGCGGCCGATCCTGTGAAGGACGGCGGCGGCAACCTGGTGATTCCGGCGGTGACGCCGCTTGCATGCAACCTGCCGTAGAAAAGTTCCAAACGCAAAGTTGAATTGAGGGGGTATATGAAGCTCTGTGCTGTCGTCATGAAAATCCGCAGTTTATCCTTCGCGCTCGTGATTTGCCTGGGCGTTGCGCTTGTGTCTGCCGCTCAAGGTACGCCGGCAATTTCTCCTCAGTCGCTGGCCGGCGACTGGGAATACGCCGTCACCCCGCAGCTCAAGCTTGTGCTGCATTTGCGCGTGGACGCTAGAGGCGCGCTCTCCGGGACCATCGACACGCCCGATACGCCGCCGAAGCACATTGAGCTGACGAATTTCAAACTCGCAGGAAAAATGCTCTCCTACACGATGGGCTCTCAGCCGGGCTCGATCACTGAAGTGATCAGCGCCGATGGGACTAAGATGCTGGGCGCCTACATGTGGACGAAGGTGGGCGCGTCGGGAGCGCCAGCGATAACTCCGCCATTTGTCCCGCTGGCGCAGATTGCGGGCGACTGGGTGACGCCTGGTGGCGGAGCATCGGCGCAGGTGCTGCGGCTGCGCCTGGGTGCGAGTGGGGCATTGACGGGGACGATCGACGCTCCGGAGCCGATGACGCAGAGACTTCCGCTGAGCAACGTGCAAGTGACCGGCCGGACACTGAGCTATACGATGCCGGACGGGGCGCGCACATACCAGGGCACGTTCAGCAACGACGGAAAGATGGTGACTCCGACGGGTCAGTCGACCATTGATGCGACCTGGCAGCACACGAGGACGGCCGCGCAGGCGGCGGCGCAAGAAGCGGCGCAGAATTCGAATCCGATCAATGGGGATTGGAGCGGCGTGACGCACAACGTTGCCACAGTCACAATCGTCAAGCCGGATCATGACACGGTGCATCTGACGTTTCATTTCAAGAGCGACCCGGTTTCGTGCACCATGGATTCGCCGGAGCAGGGGGGCGCGGCAGGAATTCCGTGCACGATGACCGAGAGCGGATCCAAGGTACACGTGGATTCGCTCCGTTCGTTAGGAGGGACGTTTGACGGCACGCTGAGCGCTGACGGCAATCATTTGATCGGGACATGGAAGGTGGGCGCAGCGTGGCAGTGGGGTCCGATGGAAATGGACATGATGCGGACGGCACCTGCAGCGCAGTGAGGAAGAGTGGAACCGCGCTGGTTGTGACAATGGCGCCACGGCCGGCAAAAAAAATCGCCTCCGAAGGAAATCTTCGCCTCGGAGGCGCTTGTCGATCTATAAAACACAAGATAATGACGGGGGTACCAGTAGCCGGCGCTGGAGGTCGGTAGCACGCGGCTACTGGTGATCCCTGCACTAAACGAAGCTAGCCGCGGCTTCCCCTTTCCACTGCTGCCTCGTGTCGCCCGGCTCAAAGAGGGCTTTTTTACTTACTAGCTCCCCGAGCCAATGATGACAATGGCAGTGTCTCCGAAGTTCAGGGGGGAATCGGTGACGGCCGTCACAGGACTGTGTGTGGATAAAACAACGGTCAGGGCTCAGGATTCAGGGTTCAGAGACCCTGTGCAATTGACCGTCATTGGTGCGCTCCTTGAGCGTTTGGAGGCAGGTTTGACAAAGCGCCCCGCCCGCCCGAGAATCGGAGTTTCATTCAGTTCTTTTCAAGGAAAATCTCTCCGTGACAGCTTTACTGAAGACAGACCTGGGCGCTACGCCGTTGCTGGGGCGCGGCAAGGTGCGAGACCTCTACGGCGTGGACGGCGCCCTGCTGCTGGTGGCTACCGACCGCATTTCGGCATTCGATCACGTTCTGGCTACCGGCATCCCCGACAAGGGCAAAATCCTCACGCAGATTTCGCTGTTCTGGTTCGATCTGTTGAAGGAGATCGTGCCCAATCACCTGATTACTGCACAGGTGAGTGAGTTCCCTTCCACGTTGCGGCCCTATGCCGACCAGTTGAGCGGCCGCTCGATGCTGGTGAAGCGCGCGCGGATGTTCCCCATAGAGTGCGTGGCGCGCGGCTATCTCGCGGGATCGGGCTGGAAGGAGTATCGCGCTGCGGGCACGGTGTGCGGAATCCACCTGCCGGAAGGGCTGCAGGATGGCTCGCGGCTGCCGGGACCGATCTTCACCCCGGCAACCAAGAGCGAGGGAGGCGCGCACGATGAGAACATCAGCTTTGCCAGGGCGGAGCAACTCATCGGGGCGGCGGAGGCCGCGGAGCTTCGCCGCTTGACGCTGGCAATCTACGCGCGAGCCGCAAAGCATGCAGAGGCTTGCGGGCTGATTCTGGCGGACACAAAATTTGAGTTTGGCGTAACAGCCGAAGGCGTTATCCTTGCGGATGAGGTGTTGACACCCGACTCCTCGCGATTCTGGGATGGCAGTGCCTGGAAACCCGGAGGCCCGCAACCCTCGTTTGACAAGCAGTTCGTACGCGATTACCTGGAAGAGATCCACTGGAACAAGCAGGCGCCGGCTCCCGCATTGCCTGAAGAGGTCGCAGAACGCACACGGGCGAAGTATCTAGAGGCCTTCCGGCGGTTGACCGGCCGGGAGATTGCATCTTAGATTATGTGGGCGCTGGAACGGCGGCAAGCCCGACCGGTTGCTTGAGATTTGAGAATAGTTTCGGAGTGAATCATGCACCTGGTCGATTGGATTATTCTCGCGGGGCTCGCTGTGGCCACACTTGGAGGGTTGGCGCAGGGTTTTTTCCGAGCGGCTTGCGGGCTGGCCGGCCTGGTGTTCGGCTACATGGCGGCGATCTGGAATTACCATTACGTGGCACGGCTATTTCTTCCCATGGTGCAGCTTGAACCACTCGCCAACGCCATTGGGTTTCTGCTCATCATTCTGCTGGTCATGCTGGCGGGCGCCATCGTGGGTGGTTTCCTTGAGAAAATGTTTCACTTCGCCGGCCTGGGTTGCATCGATGCACTTCTGGGTGCGGTTCTTGGATTCCTCCAGGGTGTGGTGGTGGTGATGGTTTTTGTCGTGCTCACGATCGCCTTTTTCCCCGGCATGGTTTGGCTGGCAAACGCTCGGATTCCGCCGATGTTTTTCGATGCGTGCCATATGAGCATGGATATGAGCCCGCGAGAGCTGTCAGACCAGATGGAGAATGGCCTGAAACGGCTTAAACAGGAGTCACCGGGCTGGATACGCCCAAGTCATGAAGGAAAGTAAAAAATCTTCCGCAAGACCGGGGTTTGGCGTTTAGACTAGTTTGATCAAAATAACCAGAGGGAAGAGTGAGACGAGAACTGGATAGCCTGGTGACACAAATGCACTCCAGCGGCGTTCGCTATGAGGAAGCCGTGCGCGAGTTTAAGAAGCAGTATTTGCGCGAAGTTCTGGTGGCACACCGGGGGAACCAGTGTAAGGCTGCGGAAGAGCTGGGCATGCATCGCAACACGCTGAGCCGCGCCATGGCCGAGCTGGGTCTTGACCTGGCTGAAGTGAGGGCCGGGCTCAAGCGTCCGCCGCGCAGCGAACGTCCTTACTTTAGCGCGGTTCGGCAGGGCTATCGCCAGGGCTGAGACTGCCGCTTCTGAATCATGGCAACAACACAGCAGAACAGCGTGGCCCGCATCGCAATTGAGCCGGATTTCGCATGGGACGGGCAGGATGCCTATCTCTTCGACATCGACGGCACGCTGTTGCGCAGCCGCGACCGCGTGCACTATGACTCTGTGGCCTTGAGCGTGCAGCGCGTGACCGGATTTGAGATCACGCTGGCCGGAGTTCTGCTGCACGGCAGTACTGACACCGCAATCCTGCGCGAGGCCTACCGCCAGGCCGGGTTGCCCCCCAACGTGCTCGAGGAGCGGTACGAGGCGATCCTGGAAGCGATGAGGAACAGCGTGGCCGAGCGACGCCACGAGCTGGATCCAATCGTGATGCCAGGCGTGAACGAGGTTCTCCATCACCTTGCGCAGAAGGGTGCGTTGCTGGGCGTGGCTTCAGGAAATCTGGAAGCAATCGGCTGGATCAAGATCGAGAAGGCCGGGCTGCGGCAGTGGTTCCGTTTTGGCGGTTTCAGCGATCACTTTCCTGTTCGCGCCGAGTTGATCGGGCAGGCTGCCGACAAAGCAAGAGAGCTGGCGAGCAAAGGGGCAAAGATCTGCGTGGTGGGCGACACGCCGCGCGACATCGAAGCGGCGCGTGCTAACTTTCTTTCGGTGATCGCCGTGGCGACGGGGAAATACAGCTTCGACGAGTTGTTCGAGCATCAGCCGGAGGTATGCGTCACATCACTGGCGGATCTGCTGGCATCGGGCAAAAGCGCGTCATGAGGCGGCCTCGTATAGCGACGGTCATGCTGGGACGCGGATGGGCGTGGATGGCGGGACAATCCTGCGTGGCGGGTGCATTGCTCGTGCTCCTGGCGTCCGGCGTTCATGCGCAAACGGCCGCGCCGGCAAACTCCGGACAAAGCGCGACGGTTCCGCAGGCGGCGCCTTCCGATGAAGGAGCGGCGCAGTCACTGGCAACTGTCCAAGACGCCAAGCAACCACGCGGAAGCGACCGGCGCAAGGCTGCGAAGCTCTATCTCGAGGCCAGCAAGCTATTTCTCGATAGCCAGTTTGACCAGGCTTTGCATGATTATGAGCTGGCGGCGAAGCTCGATCCCTCAAACAAGGACTACGCAGCGGCGGCCGAGGTGGCGCGTAGTCACGAAGTAACGGCCCTCGTGCAGGCCGCAGCCAAAGACAGAATCATGGGCAACAATGCGGCGGCGCGCGCCTCGCTGTCACGAGCTCTTGAGCTGGACCCGAGGAACTTTGAGGTGAGCCAGCACCTGGACGAAATGGCCGATGAATCTGTACGGTCAGAATCCGCCGCGCAATTACCGCGGACATCCGGGGCGATCGGAAACATGGCCCCATTGCTGCCCGCCACCGGCCTGCACACCTTTCACACTCGCGGCGATCTACGCCAGATAATCGAGCAGGTTTTTCAGGCATATGGAGTGAAGGCAATGCTCGATGACAGCCTGCGCTCGATTATCGTGCGGCTGGATCTGGACGACGCAAATTTTGAGCAGGCAACCCGAATTCTGGGGATGATCACAAACTCCTTCTATGTGCCGCTCGACGCGCACCATGTGCTGGTGGCCAACGACACGCGCGATAACCGGCAGAAATACATGCGGCTCGAGGAGGAGACGCTGTACCTGGGCGGGTTGGGCGACGACGAGATGAAAGATGTGCAGAATGTGGCCAAGAATATCTTTGAAATCAACCAGGCCACGACATCGTCAAGCTCACGCACCGTTACGCTGCGTGCGCCGGCGTCCACGCTCGCCGCTTTCAATGCAACCATGCAGAGCCTGCTGGAGGGGAAGAGCCAGGTACTGCTCGACATTCGTATGATCCAGGTGGCGCACACGTCGAGTCGCAACACGGGCGTGCAGTATCCACAGACGATCACCGCTTTCAATGTGTTTGCCGAGGAACAATCGCTGCTCAACCAGAACCAGAGCCTGGTGCAACAGATTATTTCGTCGGGGCTGGCGTCACCCAACGATCCATTGGCGATTCTGGGCATTCTGATCGCATCGGGGCAGGTTTCCAGCTCGCTTTTTGCCAATGGATTCGCCGTCTTCGGCGGCGGCCTGACGCAATCGGCGCTGACCACCGGGGCAACGACTCTTAACCTGAATCTGAATACTTCCGATTCGCGCGAACTCGATCAGATTCAATTCCGTCTGCAGGACGGCGAAAAGGGTACGTTGAAGGAGGGGGAACGTTATCCGATTCAGACCTCGTCGTTTTCGACCCTGTCACCGAACCTCGGAAACATTCCGGGGCTGACCGGGGCCGGCACTTCCAGCAGCCTTTCATCGCTGCTGTCGTCGCTTTCGAGCACGGTGCCGAACATTCCCATGGTGCAATACGAGGACCTGGGATTGACTCTTGAAGCCACACCCAAGGTTCTGCGCAACGGCGACGTGGCGCTCGACCTGAACCTGAAGCTCGACGCGCTATCGGGAACGTCGATTGACGGGAATCCGGTACTCGACAATCGCGCCTACGCATCGACAGTGACCATCAAGGAGGGCGAGGCGGCGGTGATAGCAACGGAGGTGGATAAGTCGCAGAGTCTGGCCATCAGCGGAACGCCGGGAATCAGTGAGATTCCCGGATTGAACGATCTGACCGGCAAGGACACGCAGCAGGATTACGCGACGATCGTGATCGTGATGACTCCGCACGTGCTCCGCGGACCGCAGGCGGCGGGTCACACGGCGATGATGCGGGTGGAGAAGACCGGTACCGGGCAGTAGCCCCGAGAGAATCCGAAAAGACTTTATCTTCGCAGGTTCGAAAGAAACCCCGTCCTGGCTCAGCCGGGACGGGGTTTTCTTCTTAAGTGCAGGTTGCAAGCGGCGAGCTACTGGCCGGAGACACCGTCCATCTTGGCCTGAAACTCGACGATCTTTTTCAGCACGTCGTAGGGAGCATTCGCGGGGACCTCGCGGCCGTTGACGACCAGCGTAGGCACCTGGTTGATGCCCACATCGCTTCCCAGTTTCACTGAAGCGTCGATCTGCGCCTTGATCTGCGGGTCGGCAGCGCAGGTTGCGATCTTGGCAGGATCGAGGCCGGCCTTGGCAACCGCGCTATTCAAAGTGAGAGTAGCGCCGTCGGGAGTGGCCAGTCCGTCCTGCCCGTCAAAGACTGCGGCGGCGTATTGGAAGAACGCCGTGCTGCCGCCCTGCTTGCTTACACACAAACCGTATTCGGCTGCCGTAACCGCTTCAGGATGGATGGAGGCAATGGGCCAGTTCTGAAAGACGATGCGAGCCTTGGGAAAATCGGCGACGAGCTTTTCCATGTTGGCCTGCGCCTCTTTGCAGTGCGGGCACTGGAAGTCAGCAAACTCGACCATCTCGAAGTCTTTCCCAGCCGCCCCGCGATAGGGGCCGTCGGCGCGTTGCTCGATCTTTTCGCGGGTTTCGGCAAAGGGGTGGTCGCCGAAATTGATGATCTGGTCGCCGGTGATGATGTGCTTGCCGTCAGGCAGAACAAAGAAAGACATGCCCTGCACCTGCTGCTTTCCGGTGCGGTCGCCGATGAGCACAATCACCTTGCTCAGGCCGTCAACGGGGGTCTTGAGGATGGCCTGCACCTGCCAGAGGCGATCGTCATCGTAGCCCCAGTTGGAGCGCAGGAAAGCATCCACCACATCCTTGGTGGGCGAGGCGGCCGTGAAATCAGCCGGGTTCGGCTTGGGAAAGGTCGGAGCCGACGGAACCGGCGCCGAAGGCGCGGCGGTGGGTTGACCCGGCGCAGACTGATCCGGCGACTGCGGCGCTTCGGGCGCTCCGGCAGCCGGCGCGGGCGGGACGTGCTGCTGGGCTACGGCAGGAACTACAAATGCAAAAGGAACGGCGAGCGCCAGGGCGCCAAAGAAACGGGCAGAAAGACAGGTCAAGCTGATTCTCCTTCAATATTGGGGAGATTCCCCAAACCAATAGATTACCTGTTCGTACGAGGTGGGGGCCAGCCGCCGGGCCGAGCTCCGGCCGCCCCGGGAATGAATGTCGATTTCTGAAATCCTTCCTTACACCTCGACTTTCACGGCGATAGGAAATCTGCGGCCCAGTCCGAAGGACTTTGCCGTCACTTTCAGGACAGGAGCGGCCTGCTGGCGCTTGTACTCGGAACGCTCCACCAGGTGCACCACCTGTTGGACGAGATCGAGCGGAAAACCGTGCTCGCGGGAGATCTGTTCGGGGGTCTCATATCGTTCCACGTAGGCTTCGAGGATGGGATCGAGAACGTCGTATGGGGGCAGCGAGTCAGTGTCCATCTGGCCGGGACGCAGTTCGGCCGAAGGCGGCTTGGTGAGGATCGCTTCGGGGATGACTTCGCGCTCGCGGTTGAGCCAGTTGCAAACCGCGTAGACGCGTGTCTTCACAAGATCGCCGATGACAGCAAGAGCTCCCACCATGTCGCCGTAAAGCGTGCAGTAGCCCACCGCCATCTCTGACTTGTTGCCGGTGGTAAGCACCAGCGCACCGAACTTGTTTGAAAGCGCCATCCAGAGCGTGCCGCGGATGCGCGCCTGCAGATTTTCTTCGGTGATGTCCGGGGCCAGCCCTGCGAACTGTGGCGCCAGCGCTTTCCTGTATTCGTTGAATAGATCCGTAATTCCGATTACCTCATAACGGATTCCAAGATTCGCGGCCAGCTTTCGACTGTCATCCACTGAACCCTGGGAAGAGTACGGACTCGGGTTTCCTATGCCGATGACGTTTTCCGCGCCGAGTGCCTCCGTCGCGATGGCCGCGACCAGCGCTGAATCGATTCCTCCGCTCAGGCCAACGATGACCTTGCGAAAGCCGCACTTGCGGACGTAATCGCGGGTGCCGAGCACGAGCGCGCGATAGGCTGCCCGGGTGTCGTCGTCTTCAGGCGGAGCGACCGGAGTTGCACTGAAGGGATCGACGACGACGAGATCCTCCTGGAACGACGCTGCCTGGGCAATCAGCTCTCCGCGCCCGTTGAGGGCGATCGAGGAGCCATCGAAGATGAGGCTGTCGTCGCCGCCTACCTGGTTGCACATGAGCAAGGGAATGCCGTCGCGGCGGGCGATCGCAGCGAGCATCTCGCGGCGTAAGGCTCGCTTGGAGTGCCAAAACGGCGATGAAGAGAGATTTAGATGCAGCGCAGGTTTCTCGCGCATCAGTTCTTCCATCGGGTCGACGGAATAGAGGCGGCGCGGCCAGAAGTTCTTGTCGTTCCATGCGTCTTCACAGATGGTGATGGCCAGCCGCACGCCATCAAGCTCGACGGTCTTCTGCTGGCTGGAGGCGGAGAAGTAGCGCTGCTCGTCGAAGACGTCGTAAAAGGGCAGGAGGCGCTTATGCTGCTGCAGCAGAAGGTGCCCGCGGTCGAGGAGTACCGCGGCGTTAAATGCAGGTTTCCCGTCTTCGCGTCCCGTGGGCAAAGCGACGCCGGCTAATACGGCTGTCGGCAGGTCGCGCGTGGCTTCGGCCAGCTCGTCGACCGCGGAACGGCAACGGGCCAGAAAGCTGGGCTTCTCAAGAAAGTCGGCGGGCGGATAGCCGCAGATGGCCAGCTCGGAAAAGACTGTCAGGCGCGCGTTTAGAGCGGCGGCGCGGCGGCTCGCGGCAACAATCTTCTCCAGATTTCCCGTGAAATCTCCAACGGTGGGGTCAATCTGGGCGAGTGCGATCTTCACACTACCAGTTTAAATGCCGGCGGGATGCAACCTCGCGGCAACGAGGTGGTGCTTTGATTCAAAAGAGATTAGCTGATGGCGATGGCTTCTTCACAATGATGCGGGATCTGGCCAGCAGCATGAATCTTCCGGCAGCCGGCCATGAGACGCCGCCAAAGACACAATGGGCGGTCCCGCCTGGCCTGCGGACGAAGTGACCGTCGGCGACACGAAAGTTGTAGCCGTCGGAAGCGCTGTTCCTGCCATCATGATGGGGCTAAGTGGCCGCAGATCAAGTGACTTCCGTGCAACTCACTCCACAAACGGGGGATTCTTTACAAACAAGGTACCGCCTAAAATCGACCTGATTGCTTCCAGGTTCTGATCCCGAAGGCTCTGGGGTGGAGCATTCGGGAAAGACTTCGTGTAGACAGTGTTCGACTGTCAGGAGATCACCATCGATCCGCAAGTACGATTAAGCGACCTGCTTATCCGCGCAAAGCTGGTCAGTTCACGGGACATTTCGGCGGCGCTCGAGCGCATGAAAGTGGAGGGCGGCCGGCTCAGCGACAACCTGATCGCCAACGGCGCGATCGATGAAAAGTCGCTGAGTGCATTTGTGCGCCGCATCCCGCGCGAGCCCGACAACATTGCCGATACTGGCATCGATGAAACGGATTTGCTGGGCCTCTTCATGAAGCTGCTCTATACGGGCCGCCTGGAGAAGATCAGCCAGATTTCCGATGCCATCAAGCTGCCGCAGCACATCGTGATGGACCTGGCGCGCATGGCGATCGACCGTCAGTTGCTCTACACCCTCGGCGCGCAAAGCAACGACAGCATCCTCGAGGTCCGCTACGCGATTACCGATGAAGGGAAACGCTGGACAATCGACGTTCTGAAGCGGTCAGGGTACGTCGGCCCCGCGCCGGTGACCCTCGAGCAATTTGTTGAGCGCGTGAATCTGCAAAAGCCGACGAATGAGCACGTCACCATGGACCGTGTCATGGATTCGATCAGGGGATTGACGATGGACCCCATGATCATTGCGCAGGCAGGACCCGCATTGAACTCAGGCCGCGCGATCCTGCTTTATGGCCCGCCAGGAAACGGAAAGACCTCTGTTGCCCTGTGTTTTGCCAGCGTCTTTCATGATCTGATCCATGTGCCTTACGCGATTTTTGTTCACGGGCAGATTATTCGCTATTACGATCCGCGCATTCATATTCCCCTCGGACTCACAGGCAAGAGTGACGAGGACGGCGATATTCCGAGCTTCCGCCGCGAAGCGCACGATCTGCGCTGGGTTTCGTGCAGGCGGCCGTTTGTGGTTGCCGGCGGCGAGCTGACGCTGGAGATGCTCGATCTCCGCTACGACGATGGCGGGCACTATTATGAAGCCCCGCTGCACATGAAGGCTCTGGGCGGCTGCTTCCTGATCGACGACTTCGGCAGGCAGTTTGTCACGCCGCGCGATCTGCTCAACCGCTGGATCGTTCCGATGGAGAGCCGCGTGGACTTTCTCAAGCTGCAGACCGGCGCAAGTTTCAGCATTCCGTTCGAGGAGCTTGTGATTTTCGCGACGAACCTCGATCCGGAGGACTTGATGGATCCGGCATTCCTGCGCCGGATCCCTTACAAGATTGAAGTGCCGTGTCCCAGCCTGGAACAGTTCCGCGTCATCTTCGACAACTATGCGAAGCTGCACGGCATGGTTTTGAACGACGACATCTTCAAATACATGGTGTACATGATCCGGCAGGAGAAGGGACTGGAACTGGCAGGCTTCCAGCCTACATTTATCGTTGAACAGGTGCTGGCAACGTGCCGCTTCCTCAACGTGAAGCCGGAGCTGAAGTCGCCTTATATCGACTTTGCCATCAATAATCTGCGCGTCCGGCGCAATAAGGATCCGAGAAAAGAGCCGGCCATGACCATGCCGGCGGCAAAAAATGGCGATGGCGCCCGCGATTCGGCGGGGATGCTGCCCGAGTACTAAGACTCAGCGCGGATTTGTAGAGAGTGCCACTCCTGGCAATTGACCGCGGCCGGTCAGCAGTTACATTCCCGTGCCGGCCAAAACCACGCCAACCGTTCGCATGATGATCTTGAAGTCGAGCCAGATACTCCAACTGTCGATATAGGCGACGTCGAGAGACACATAGCTGGCGAACGAGGGATCCTGACGTCCCTGAACCTGCCACAACCCGGTGATGCCGGGCGTGACCTGGAGGCGGCGCAGATGGTTGAGATCGTAGCGCCTCACTTCGGCGGCAAGCGGCGGTCGCGGCCCCACAATGCTCATATCGCCGTTGAGAACGTTGAGGAACTGCGGCAGCTCATCAATCGAGTACTTGCGCAGGAAGCGCCCAATGCGCGTGACCCGAGGATCTTTCGAGACCTTGAAGAGCACGCCGTCGCGCTCGTTCATGTGCATGATCTCGGCGCGGCGATTATCCGCATCCTGCACCATGGTGCGGAACTTGATGCAACGGAACACCACGCCGCGCTTGCCAATGCGCTCAGAAATGTAGAACACAGGGCCCGCGGAATCGAGCTTGATGGCGATGGCAATCACCAGCAGCAGCGGTGAAAGAACGATCAGCGTGAGAAGCGAGAAAACGGTATCGAAGACGCGCTTGAAAAACAAACCGATCTCCGGTACAGCGCCGCGATGCAGGGGAATGGTCGGGAACTGGCCGATGTATTCAACCGGGTTGTACCATGCCACGCCGTCGTACATGTCAGGGACCATGCGCAGGTCTACGCCGTGCGTACGAGCCTGCTCCAGCACATCATGCACGATGTCGCGCTCGCACGATGCGGTGAAGAAGATTTCGTCGATGAACCGCCTGCGTGTGTGCTGGAAGAGCGTGTCCAGCGAACCCACGATGTCGTTGGCATCGACCGCCGCGCGAGGATCGTTGCCGGGCAATTCGATAAATCCCTTGAACGTGTAACCCAGGTGCTTGATGCTCTCAAGATGATGACGCAGCGCATGTGCCTCGGGCCCCGTGCCTACAATCAGAACATTGCGCGTATCGAGACCGCGATCGAATCGCCGGTAGAGCCAAATGCGATAGATGAGCCGGCGCAGGCCAAGGGCAAACGCCACAAGGCAAACCGTGCTGATGACGATTCCCCGGGGAATATCGTTGGCGTGAACCAGATAAAGGGCGCCAGTGAGCAGCAAACCGGATGTGAAACAAGCCTGGGCGCTGAGACGCTGCTCATGCAGCATATTCGTCAGCCGTTCCGGCGTATAAAGGTGCAGCCGGCGGCTGGTCACGATGAGAGCGATCATGAATCCGCAGAACAGCCCCAACAAAATGCCCATCGACCGGCCGTAAAAGAGCGTACCGTGCCAGAACCCTCTCGCTCCATTCAGCGGGGTGGTGTGGAACTCGTAGATTGTGGTTAAGAATGCGGCTCCCAATGCTGTCATCGCATCGAGGGCCATCCACAACTTAACCGGGCCGCGGCCGGGCCTTGCCACCGCCTCGGCCACAACAGCTTCCCTCTCGGCCGTAGTGGCCAGGGAAGTCGATATTCTCTGCCAGAAATCCGAACTCGCCATAGGGGATATGCGAACCTCAAATTTTCAGAGACGCCTGGTTTACGGGCTTCTGCTATTTCTCTCAAACGCTGTTGAAACAAGGCACAAAGGCGAAACAAGATTTCGTCCGGAGTCGGCTTATTGAGATTAGTCGGGTCTTTTTCAATTTTGCTGACACCGGTTGACGGAAAAGGTTGAGGATTTTGATTCTCCCCGGCTGCGACCTGCCGGGCACTCAGCTGGATGAACACTTACGTGGAGCACCGGACCTTGCGTAGTAACGGTGAACTTGTCTTCGATTCCGGATGCCTGGTCTTGCGACCTGAAGATTATCCTTGCAAACCTGGTCACCAATTCAGGGCCCGATGTGCTTGCAGGGAGGATCTTGAGGGCTGGTTGACGTAACCACGAACTTGACTGCGGTTTCCTGGACGGACGTCGTACGGAGAAACCGAGAATTCCATCTCCCACCAATTAGGACGCGTTCTCTGCGGCAATTGGTTGTTTCCAGCATCACCCACAAAGGACGGCACTTGCAATAGAATTTGGCCTGCGGATAGTTACCAACTGTATAACACCTTGATTACCGCTGGAGATGTGTATCGTAACGAGACAATTGTAAGCGATATTTGTTACTTTTTTGCAGGATTCTTAATCCGAAGGTACCGCATAAGCATCCAGGGACAGGAATTGCCGGATATCGGGATCCGGTGATGTTATGAACCCGCGCAACGGTCCAAAGTAGCGCGCTTCACCCTGGTCGAGGAAAAGAACTGTATCGGCCAATGCCTGGGCAAATCGCGTGTCGTGGGTGACCACAATGCTGGTGAACCCAAGCTGTCTTTTGAGCCGCTGTATGAGGTTTCCAAGCCGCTTCGCGATGATGGGATCCACCATGGTGGTGGGTTCGTCATAAAGCACAATATCGGGTTGCGCGGCGAGGGCGCGGGCCATGGCTACGGCCCGTTTGCGGCCAGTTGAAAGGCTGGACGGAAAGGCGTCGGTCACGTCTTCTGCTCCGACAAGCCCAATAAGCCGATCGACGATCTGGTCTAGTGCGTCTTCCTCGATGCCGCCGCGCTCGCGCAGGGGAAACGAGACATTTTCCCGCACGCTGAGCGAGTCAAAGAGCGCTCCGTTTTGAAACACCATGGTGACGCGTTTCCGAATAGCTCGTAAGCCTTCTTCAGCCAGAGTGGTAATCTCCTGGCCCTCCACCTGAATCGAGCCTGAATCCGGCTTCAGGAAGCCCATCAACATGCGAAGCGAGACCGATTTGCCGACGCCACTGCGGCCCAGGATGCAAAGCGTTTGTCCACGAGTGACTGTGTAGCTCACGTTCTTGAGCACAGGACGGTCGTTGAAGGAGATCGAAACGTTGTCGAAGACGATGACAGGGCCAATGGGCGGGGGCCCCGGCGGAGCAATCGAAGGCGGACCGCTCTTGGGCGGTTGCTGGCCGAGCGCTTCCAGCTCAGCGGCCAGAGGGGCCAGCGGCTCCTGGGATTCGGGTTGGCTTGAAGAATCGGACATCGGCCTACGTTCAGCTTACCCGATGCGTCGCGCCGCAAGAGCTGCCGCGCGCTTGAGATCGGCCGAGGTGTTGAGGTTGAGAAACCACCGGACAGGGGGCAAACCGTTGGCGCTCAGGACCTGGCCGGCTTGCGCAAGGAACTCGGCCAGGACGCGGCCAACGGGCTGGCCCAGGCTGGCTGCCGCGGCCTGGAATGCGGAGAACGCGCCCAGCCGGCCGGCTAGAAGCTCTGCCTGAAGGGCCGGCAATGCCGCTCTGTCGATGACTGCCGGGAAGGTCTGATCGAACCCATTCACCGACGCAATTGAAACAGGACTGCCGGTGACGCGCGCATGGTAGAGCAGATATTCCAGAAGCGAGGGCGGCACGAAGGGCGCGTCAACGGAAACAAAGACCGCGTGACGAGCCGAGGTGGCGGCGAGAGCGGCGCAGATGCCGCCAAGCGGGCCTTGCCCAGGCGAAGCGTCTGGAATGACCGGCGCGAACGATCCGAGTTCAGCTTGCGCGCCTGCGATGGAAGCCGGGAGTCCTGCTTTGCGGAGGATGGACAATGCGTGAACGACCAGAGGCTGGCCGGAGAATTCCACAAGCGCTTTATCGATTCCCATGCGGCTGGACTGGCCTCCGGCAAGAACAAAGCCCGCCGCATCTTCGTTGCGACGGGCGGCCTCATGGGAGCGTCTGGCTGGACTCAAGCGCCAACCACTTCAAGAAACCGGATGATGGAGGTGATTCCCATCTCAAAGTTCTTCAGGTTGAACTTTTCGTTGGGCGCGTGAATATTGTCGTCCGGCAGGCCGAAGCCCATCAGCACGCTGGGCAGGCCGAGATGGCGCGCGAAATCGCCGACGATCGGAATTGAGCCGCCGGAGCGGATGAAGACCGTGTCCTTGCCCCAAACCTCATGCAGAGCGCGCGTCGCAGCCTGCACGTATGGATTGTCGACGGGAATCAGGCACGGGTCGCCGATGTGAATGAGACGAACATCGACATCGACACCGGCAGGGGCGATCTTTTCAACGTAGCTTTTGTAAAGCGCGAATGCCTTGGCGGGCGTCTGGTCGGGAACCAGGCGCATGGAGATTTTTGCCTGAGCTTTGGCAGGTATGACTGTTTTGGCGCCGGCGCCGATGAAGCCGCCAGGAATTCCGTGGACATCGAGCGTAGGGCGCGCCCAAGTGCGCTCAAGAACGCTGTAGCCGGCCTCGCCGACAAGTTGCTTTGAACCAACTTCGGCTTTGCGATATTCCTCCTCGTCGAACGGAAGGCTGCGCCAGGCGGCGAGCTCTTCCTTGCCGGGCGTAACGACGTCGTCGTAGAAGCCGGGAATGAGGATGCGGCCGTTCTCGTCCTTGAGTTTAGCGATGATGTGAGCCAGCGAGAAAAAGGGATTGGGAGCCGCACCGCCATACATGCCGGAGTGCAGATCGGTCTTTGCGCCGCGGACTTCGATTTCGGTGTAGATCATTCCGCGCAAGCCCACACAGAGTGTCGGGAGGCCGGGCGCGAACATCTCAGAGTCGCAAACCAACGCGAAGTCGGCCTTGAGATCGGCGGGCTTTGAGGCGACGTATTCGGCAATTCCCTCTCCTCCCACTTCTTCATCACCCTCGAAAAGGACGCGTACATTCAATGGCAGAGCCTTGCTTGACGCCAGCAGCGACTCAAGCGCCTTCACCTGCGCAACCACCTGCCCCTTGTCGTCGACTGCGCCGCGCGCGTAGAGATTGCCATTACGCTCTGTGGGCTCGAATGGCGGCGTGATCCATTCATCGAGGGGATCGGGGGGTTGCACGTCGTAGTGGCCGTAGACGAGGACCGTGGGCTTACCGGGCGCGTGAAGCCAGTCGGCGTAGACCAGCGGATGGAACTGGGTATCGATAAGCCGTGCGTTTTCCATGCCGATGCGCTTGAGGTCGGCGAGCAGCGTCTCGGCAGCCTTGCGGCAATCGGCTTTGTGCTCAGGCAATGTGGAGACAGATGGAATGCGCAGCAGAGCCTTCAAATCATCAAGAAAACGGGGATAGTTTTGGTGCGCAAATGCAACGGCAGAAGACATGGAATCACTCCAATTTGAAAAACAGACAGAAGAGAGTATAGATCGCTGAGGCGGCGGGGAGCGGTGATGAATGGCGTTAACCATCGAACTTGAGTACGTCGCAAATCGCTCGCCAATGCGCCGTTTCCAACCACAGGGTTGGACCCACAGATGCAACCCTTAAAACAAATCTTTATCGTTACAACTTCTCAGCCCAGCGATCAAATGCGCTGTGCGGTGCAGGGTGCAGCGAACGGTCGGCGGGTGAAACTGCCCCAATCGCTTACGTCACAGTTTCCGGATACAGTCGGTTGAACTCCGGGTCGTCGTGGAGCATCAGCAGGTCAGGGTCGCGGCGCGCCCACACTGCATCGCGAAATCCCGCTTCCCATGCCTTGCGCAGCGCATCCAGAGCCTCTGCACGTCTATTCAGATCGCAGTACAGGCAGGCCGCGTTGTACAGAATGGACGCCTCGTTGGCGCGCAGGGTCAAGGCCAGGTTCAATTCACGAAGGGCATCGTCCGTCCGCCCCAGGCGGGCGTAGTCACCGCCCAACAGAACGCGGGCGCGCGCGTCTTCCGGCACCTGCTTCAGGTGGTTTTCAAGAGCCGCGATCCGGCGCTGGACCATGTTGCGCACGCCTTCTGTTTTGCCCAGTGCGCCCATGGAGTTCACGATCGGCACGTAAACGTTGTAGTCCTCACCGCTGGCTTCGATGGCGATTTCCGCAACGTCGAGCACTTCCTGGTAGCGTCCCGCCGCAAAGAGGGCGCGGCACAGAAGGTAATACGCTCCTTCACAGTCGCGCTTGCGTTCGATGGCCTTCTTCACCATGCGTACGGCTTCGTCGTGCAGTGCAGCCGCATAGAGCACCCACGCCTGGCTTACCTGCACCTCGGGCAGGTCCCAGCGCAGCGCCACGGCCTTGCCGGAAGCATCTCGCGCGCGTTCCACCCAGACCTGATCGCGGCTGTAGTTGCAGTAAAACATTGCGCAGGCGTTGGCGCAGGCGGCGTATGCCAGCGCGAAGTTGGGGTCGATGGCGACTCCGTTTTCAAACATCTGCAGCGCGAATTCCAGGTCCTGCCGCGTTTGCCGCCGCGCGTAGCGCTTGCCACGCAGGTAGAGATCATAGGCCTGCAGATTCTCAGTGGGCTTCACCGCCAGCGCCTCCAGCTCCTCCGGCGAAAGCGTCACGCGCAGCGCTTCGGCGATCTTGCGGGCCATTTCGTCCTGCACTTCGAAAACGTCCTTCATCTCGCGGTCGAAGCGCTCCGACCACAGCGGAAAATCGGTGTGCGCATCCACCAGTTGCGCGTTGATGCGGAGGCGCGCACCGGAGCGGCGCAGCGTGCCGGTGAGCACGTACGCGGCGCCCAGCTTCTGCCCCACTTGCTGCGGGGTCACGGCCTGGTCCCGGAAGGCGAGCACAGTGGGGCGCGAAAAGATCTTCAGTCCGCGAATCTTGGACAGCTCCGTAATTACGTCTTCAGTGATCCCGTCGCGCAGGTATTCATCTTCCTTCGCGCCGCTCAGGTTCTCGAAATAGAGGACGGCGACCGATTTCCCCTGCTTGTGGACGCCGGAATCGGAATCGATCTTCGCCTTCGCGCGGTTCCTGTTCGACTCGAGGTCGCGCTTCATCCGGTTCAGGTCGGTTTTCAACTCCGTCGCCGTCTGGCAGCGCAGTGTGCGGTCCTTTTCGACGCACTTCTCCAGGATGCGCACAAACTCCGCGGGCAGCGCCGGATTCACCTCGGCGGCCGGCCGCGGATCGCGGTTCAGAATGGCGTCGAAGATCACCGCCGACGTGTCCCCCTGGAACGGCAGAGTGCCGGTGGCCATCTGGTAGAGGACCGTGCCTGTCGAAAAGAGGTCGGTACGCGCATCCACCAGTTGCCCGCGAGCCTGCTCCGGCGACATATAGGAGATGGTGCCCACCGCCGAGCCGGGCGAGGTAAGTTCGTGCCCTGCGGTCTGTGTCACTCCCGCATCCAGCTCCTGCGCCGTCTGGCCCTGTGTGATCTTCGCCAGTCCGAAGTCCAGGATCTTCAACTGCCCGCGGCCCGTCAGAAACAGATTTGCCGGCTTGATGTCCCGGTGCACGATGCCCTTGGCATGGGCCGACTCCAGCGCATCGGCAATCTGAATTGCCAGCGGCAGCAGTATCTCCACATCCATCGGCTGCCCCGTCATCTTTTCCGCCAGCGTCTGCCCCTCCAGCAGCTCCATCACGATGAAATGCCGCAATTCGTCCCGCTCAATAGCGTGGATGGTGCAGATATTCGGGTGATTCAGAGACGAGGCCGCGCGCGCCTCGCGCTGAAAGCGCTCCAGCAACTGGCTGTCCCTCGCCATCTCCTGGGGAAGGAACTTGAGGGCCACGTGCCGGTTCAGCTGCCCATCCTGGGCTTCATACACCACGCCCATCCCGCCAGAGCCCAGTTTGCGAAGAATGGTGTAGTGCAGAAGAGACTGGCCGATGAGTGTGTCTGGATTCATCTTGTGCCGGTTGATCGTAACGAACAGCGGGAGGTGGCGTCAATGTGGAGCAGGCCGAACAGTTGGAGGTGCGGCTGCCGGTAAGGAACCCGTCAATCTGCGGATCGCCGACTGTTTCGAGCCTGAATGCTAGTACCGGGCCACTTTGGAATCAACCTCGCGCGACCAGGCATCGATGCCGCCGCGCATGGACTGCGCCTGGTCGTATCCCTGCCGACGAAGCCATGCAGTCACATTCATCGAACGGACGCCATGATGGCACATGACGATCAGCCGTTCGCCCGTCGGCAATTCGTTCTGAGCGCGAGCCGGGATTTCGTCCATCGGGATCAGTTCGCTGCCCTCGACGTGCGTGGTTGCGAACTCCCATTGCTCGCGAACATCGATAAGGCGGGCCTGCTTTTCGCGAAGCAACCGATCAGCCTCGGCAGCGGAGATTTCGTAGTCGAGCATAGATTCAGTCTACGTTGCGATCGGGCGAGTGCCGGTTTTGCTCAGCCGAATGGTTTTTCCAGCGACGGACAGGGGCCGGTGAAGAGCCGGGCGCCATCCCCAGTGATAAACATGTCGTCTTCAATGCGCAAGCCGAACTCGCCGGGGATATAGATTCCAGGCTCGTCCGAGAAGGTCATGTGCTCGGCCAGCGACAGCGGATTGCCGCGCACAAGATAGGGCCATTCATGCATGTCCATGCCGATGCCGTGGCCCAATCGGTGCAGGAAGTAGGTGTAGCCGGGTCCGAAGCCGGCGTCTTCGATTACCTTGCGCGCAGCGCCGTCGACAGTGCCACAGGCAACGCCGGGACGCGCAGCCGCGAGCGCGGCAGCCTGCGCCCTCTGCACAATCTCGAAGCAGTGCAGCATCTTGTCGCTGGGCTTGCCGTAAACAAACGATCGTGTGATGTCGGACTGATAACCTTCGACGGTGCAGCCGTCGTCGATCATCACCATGGCACCTTCGCGAATGGTCTGCGGCTCGATCGATCCATGCGGCAATGCCGTGTATTTGCCGGTTTCGCAACTGGCTTCGCCGGCAAATCCGACGCGTTCGTAGGCGGTCGCGATCATTGCGGAGAACTGGTGGGTTGTCATGCCCGGTGCGCCGGCGCGCCAAGCAGCTTCGTACACCTGGAGAGTGACGGAGTTGGCCAGCTGCATCAGCGTCAGTTCGGCCGATGATTTCATGCTGCGGCATCCGCCTGTAACTGGCGTAGCGCTTTCGAGCGTTGCCTGGGGCAGCGCGCGGCCGATGCCCTGCACATAGGCGTAGGGCATCGTCTCCTCAATGCCGATCGCGCCGCCGGCAAGCGCAAGATCGCGCAGGCCCGCGGCCAGACGCTGGTAGGGATCCTCGTCTTCCTGCCAGGCGAACATGCGCAAATCGGCAAGCGACGGCAAGAGTGAAAGCTGCTCATGCAGGCGGGATTCTTCAAAGGCGGGGCAGACCACGAACGGCCGGCCTTTTCGGGGCAGCATCAGCAGCATGGGGCGCTCGCTCGTGAACCAGCGGACGCCGGTAAAATAACGCAACGAGGTGCCGCCGGTCATGCAAATCGCGTCGAGGCCGTATTTGGCCATTAATTCGCCGGCGCGCGCCAGGCGGGACTCTCGCTCAGCGGTGCCGATGGGCACGGCTTCGTACCGCCGATCTTTCAGTGCGGCAATTGACGGCCATGGTACCGGAGCTTCCGATGCCGCGTCGGCATCTAACTGATTGACGCACAATGGGAAAATGGCAGAAGTGGCAGCGCCGGCCAGAAATCTGCGTCGGTTGGCATGCATCTCAGGATGGATCATACAACCAAGCCTGAGAAACAGGTGGGTCGTGGGTGCATAGTAGATAGATAGGACTCACTGGAATTTCTGGAGCAAGAAGCACGTATTTATGTCAAACACATTGAAGGTTTTGATCGCGGAAGATGAACCCAACGCGCTGGCTGGGCTGGCGGAGCTGATCTCAGGCTGGGGGTACCGGACTGAGACGGCACGCGACGGCGTGGAGGCGTGGGAAAAAGCACTGGCGTGGGACCCGGCAATTGTGGTGACCGACCTGAAGATGCCGCGCATGGATGGCATGGGTCTGCTGGCCAAACTTGCTGAGGGCGGCGTGGGCCTCAGCAACAACATGGCCGTGGTCGTGCTCACAGCGATGGGTTCGATCCAGCTTGCAGTCGAAGCCATGAAGATGGGCGCGTACGACTTTCTGCCCAAGCCGGTGGACGCAACGCGCCTCAAGACCATCCTGGCCAATGCCACGCGGCAGCGGGAAACCGCCATGGAACTCGAGGTGGTGAGAAGGCGGTTGCGCGAGACGGGAGTACTTGGGCAATTGGTCGGCAACTCGCGCAAGATGCGTGAAATCTTCAGCCTGATCGAGCAGATTGCGCCATCCAACGTACCGGTGCTCATCACCGGCGAGAGCGGAACGGGCAAAGAACTGGTCGCGCGCACCCTGCACGACTTGAGCCCGCGTAAATCGCGGCCGTTTGTCGCTGTGAATTGCGCGGCGATTCCCGACACCCTGATTGAAAGCGAGATCTTTGGCCACGAGAAAGGCTCCTTCACCGGAGCGATCGAGCGGCGGGCGGGATGTTTTGAGTTGGCCCAGGGCGGCACGCTCCTGCTTGACGAAGTGGGCGAGATGCCGCACGGGACCCAGGCCAAGCTTCTGCGCGTGCTTGAAGAGCGTAAGTTGCGAAGGCTGGGCGCGCGCGCGGAGCAGGACGTTGATGTGCGTGTGCTGGCGGCCACCAACCGCGATCCGCGGCATGCGGTGGCCCAGGGGCATTTGCGCGCCGATCTTTTCTACCGGCTCAACGTCTTCAACATTCACATGCCGCCGCTGCGCGATCACCTCGACGATCTGCCCGCACTGGTTGAAGCCATGGTGATGGAGATGAATCAGAAGCACGGACGCCGGGTATCAGGCATCTCTGCATTGATGCTGGATCGGCTGCGCGCCCACAACTGGCCCGGCAATGCTCGCGAACTCCGCAACACCATCGAACGGGCAGTGATTCTGTGCCCTGACGACTCGCCGCTCGAGGCCGAGCACCTGCCACATGGCTTCGGAAAAGATCAGTCGCAGGCCGAGAACAGCGAAGGCAACGCGATCACGGTGCAAGTGGGCGCCACGGTCGACGAGGCCGAGCGGATGCTGATTTTGCGAACGCTGGAAGCCACCGGGCAAAACAAGACGAGGGCCGCGGAGATTCTGGGTGTGAGCCTGAAAACCCTGCACAACAAGCTCAAGGAATACAGTCTGGCCCGGCATGACGATAGGGGCTGAGCGGGCTGTGGCCGTGGGACATTGACGTCGGGCCAGTTTTGAGATTGTATGAAGCACTTTTGCTGACGCCTTTCCCCTGATACGGCGTTCTTGGCGAGGAACGTAGACCGATGCGCCTGAAGACTAAACTCGTGCTGGCTATTACGGCACTGGTGTTCCTGATCGCTGGAACGGTCTCGCTGGTTTACGTCCATCAACTGGTGAAGGCAGAGGTGCAGCAGACCTACGACACCAACCGCATGGTGGCCGACCAGGTCTGGTATGCACTGCAGCAGGCGCTTGAAACCGGCTTGCGCGATCGCACCGTCGATCCCAACAATCCAGCTGAACTGCGCGAACTGGTCGCAGAGACGATTCAAGGCGACGCCACGCTGCAGGCGACTCTCGACTCAGTCAATCGTTATTCGCTTACGGTTTACGACATCAACATCGCAGATAGCCAGGGCACAGTATTGTTGAGCAGCAATAACCCTGAAAACCAGGGGAAGCCGCTGCCGGTTCGACCCAACTACAACCAGCTACTCAAGGCCAGCCCCATCCGGATGATGATGCAGGTGTTTGAGAAGCCTGCCGTCTTTGACGTCGTCAGGCCGCTCGAGAATAACGGCAAGCTCATCGCCACCGTGAACGTAGGCATTCATACAACGCTGCTGCGGGCGATCTACGGGCCGGTGCTGCGCAAAGCATTCTGGTTGATGAGCTTTGCTCTGATTACGGCGCTCGCCGCGGCATTTCTCCTCAGTAATCTGGCCTTGCGCCCGCTCGCGGAAATCAGCAGACAGCTCGATCGATTGACCGCAGCGGAAGGCGCTCCGGCCGAAGACGAGACTGCGTCGAATCAGGACGTTGCTGCTCGAGTGTCGAAAAAGATCGAGAAGATCGGCCAGCGCATGCGCAATGTGGAGGAGGTTTACTCCGCGTTGCAGGAGAATCTCGACCAGATCCTGGCCAACCTGCAGGACGGAATTCTCCTGTTCACCGAGGACCGGCGTGCAGTGCTGGTTTCAGAAGCGGCGCGGCGCTTCTTGCAGATCGAGCGTGAAAATATTCTGGGCCAGCACGCACGCGAGATCTTCAAGCGTTCGACGCTGCTGGGCCGATTGCTGCTCGACTCCATCGATGCCGGCGTGAACATGGTGAAGGAAGAGATACGGACTGAAAGCGGGCGCAGAATCCAGGCTTCAGTGGACTTTATCTACGACGACGAGTCGCACCAGGGATTGGGCGCGCTGGTTACCCTTCACGATCTGGAGTCTGCTGCCGAGATTGAGTCGGAGCTGGAGCTTTCGCGGCGCATGGCGGCGATCGGCAGGTTGACGTCAGGTGTGGGCCACGAGGTGAAAAACCCGATCAATGCGATCGTGGTGCATTTGGAACTGCTCAAGGCCAAGCTTGGCGACGCCGAAGGGCCGGCCATGCGGCACCTGGATGTGATCGACATGGAGATCAGGCGGCTGGACCGCGTTGTGCAGACTCTGGTGGACTTCTCGCGGCCCGTCGAGCTGCAGTTGCAGGAGCAGGATTTGCGTCTGGTCGTCGGTGATGTGCTGGCGCTGGCATCGGACGAACTGGGAACCCGCCAGGTGAAACTGATCAGCCGCATGCCGGACGAGCCGCTGATCGCCAATGTGGACGCCGATTTGCTGAAACAGGCTGCTCTGAACGTGATCCAGAACGGCGCACAGGCCATGCCGGAAGGCGGCCGCCTGGAAGTGACCCTCGAAGAAGAATGGAACGGAGCGGACGGCTCGGTCGCAGCCGCGGGCGGCAGAAACCGGAGCGACAGGCAGACGCCGGGCGGAACAAACTTTGCCGTGCTGCGCGTTGCTGATGAAGGAGTTGGCATTCCTCCCGAGATTCGCGAAAAGATCTTTGACCTCTACTTCACGACCAAGACCGGGGGCAGCGGAATCGGGCTGGCCATGACCTATCGCATTCTCCAGCTCCATTACGGCAATGTGGAAGTACAATCGAGGGATGGCCGTGGCACGGAATTCCGGCTGCGAATTCCACTCGCCGCCACGGACAGGGGTCGCCGGTATCTGCAACCGGTGAATGTTGAGAGCGAAAAGGGGTTTGGGGAATGAAGTCGCCCGCCAAGTGCGCTGCGTGGCTGCTGCCGCTATTGCTGTCAGGCTGCGCCTCGGTTCCCTTCCTCCACAAGGAAAAGCCCACGCCTACGCCGGCTCTCGCGCCTCCCGTCGAGCCTTCGCGACCGCTCGAACTCGCCGTGGTTGAGATTCCGCCAGCGCAAAGTCTGATCGCCGCCAAACCGATCTATAACATGAATGTTGAGCCGGTGCCGATCAAGCAGCCGGTCCGGCATCACAGGCCGCTGAACAAACCCGTAGAGGTGCCGGAAGAAGCGGCAAACCCGATACCTGCCGTGAGCGCTCTCGGCCAACTGTCTTCAGGCGACCCGGTCAGCTTCCGCAACCAAACTGAGGATTCCATCGCAGCCATCGAGCGCGGGCTGAACGGCATCAATCGCCCGCTGGATGACACGGAGCAAAAGACCGCGGGTCAGATTCGCGAGTTTATCAAGCAGGCCAAGACGGCGCTGTCAACTGGCGACACCGACGGTGCGCACACGCTGGCCGAGAAGGCGAAAGCACTTCTCGACGAACTGACCAAGTAGGGCTGCGACTTTTCTCAAGCTACAACTCGCCCCAACTCAATTTGCTGCGGAGCGCGTCAAAGAAGCCGGTCTCGCCCAGGCGAACCAGATTCACCGTGAGGCTGGATCGGTGACAGCGCACCTCGTCGCCACGCTGCAGTTCGACGCCCAGCTGGCCGTCAACGGTAAGCAGCGCAACGTTCGGCACACCCTCGATGCGGACGACGAGCGACGCGTCGCCGCGGACAACGATCGGACGCAGCGTAAGCAGGTGCGGACAAATCGGCGTGACGACCATCGCGTCGACATTGGGCGTAAGGATGGGGCCGTTGGCGGCGAGCGTATAAGCTGTAGAGCCTGTCGGCGTGGAGACGATGACGCCATCGGCGCGGAAGCGTGCCACGCTCCTGCCATCGAGCTCAACGGCAAAGTTGCCCATGCGGGCGATGTCGCCTTTCGACACGACGATTTCATTGAGCGCGTCGTAACTTGTGATCTCAGCGCCGTCGCGCCACAACTCGGCATGCAGCATCGCGCGTTCATCGAGCGTGTGGCAGCCGGCGCACCAGTTTTCGAGCGTGGCATAGAGATCGGCAAGACGGACTTCAGTTAGAAATCCAAGAAATCCCAGATTCACGCTCAGGATCGGCGTACCGACTGCTGCAAAGATGCGCGCTGCGGCCAGGAGCGTGCCGTCGCCGCCGAGCACGATCACCAGGCATGGGGATTGCGCAGCCAGTTTGTCACGATCGACCGCCGGAGCCGCCAATGTGTAACTGCCACCTTCCTTGTCGAGGATCGTGTCGTACTTGTGCGCGCGGAGCCACGCGATCAGCTCGGGCAAGAGCCTGGCAAGCTCTTCCCGGTGCGGCTTCGAAACGATCGCGACACGTGTCATGCGGTACAAGTGTATCGGATAGGGCTACTGGGCCTGTTTTGCGCGTTCGGCATAGAGCAGGAACTCCTTGTTCCCTTCTGCGCCGGTGATGGGCGATGGAATGGTCCCCACGACGTGCCAGCCGAGCGAACGCACGCATTCTGCGACTTTGTTTACTGCCAGTTCATGAGCCTGGGGATCGCGCACGATGCCTCCCTTGCCGACGTGCTCGCGGCCAGCTTCAAACTGTGGTTTGACGAGAATCACGGCCTCAGCGAGCGATGGCGCCGCGGCAAAAACCGGGCCCAGCAGCAACGTGACCGAGATGAATGAAACGTCGATCACGAGTAAGGTCTTTTTCTGGTCTTCTTCAAGCGAATCAGGTTCGAGCAGGCGTGCGTTGGTGCGCTCAATCAGTCGCACACGCGGATCGTTGCGCAGCTTCATCGCAATCTGTCCGAACCCTGTGTCGATGGAGGTGATGTGCGCGGCGCCGCGCTGGAGCAGGCAATCGGTAAATCCACCAGTCGAGGCGCCCACGTCGAGGCAGGCTCGCCCATTCACATCGATCTTCCAATGATCGAGGGCGGCCTCGAGCTTCAATCCGCCGCGGCTCACAAAGGGCATATCATCGCCCAACATGCGGATGGCTGCATCCTGACGGACGCTCGAACCCGGCTTGTCGATTTTTTGCTCGCCCTTGCCTTCTGCAACCAGAACGCGGCCGGCAAGAATCAGCGCGCGGGCTCGCTCGCGGCTTTGCGCCAGGCCGCGCTCAACGAGAAGGAGATCAAGACGCATTTTTACGATCGCCGCCAAGCTGGAGCTCTCCCGCTTTCAATGTATCCGGCCTGGCTGCTTAACCGCAGCGCGCCAAGAAAGCCCTATTGGACTCGGATACAGGCATTATCCCCTGCGCCCGGAGATCGATTTGAGTTGCGCATGAGTCTGCGGCGAAGCTTTTTTCGCCGGGATGCCGTGCTGATGGCAATCCGTGCATTTGACCCAGTGAATATTGTGCGCGCTCGTGGCGCTGGCGAATGTCGTGTCCATTTTTTCCACGTCGATCCCGCAGTGGGACATCTGCGGATGGCAGGTTTTGCAGGAGGCTCGCGCATTCTCGTTGTGGCCGGTGTGGCAGGAGAAACAGCTCAGGCCCTCGTGCACACCCATTGGCGTTCGGTCATCACCTGAACCCGCTTGCAATCCCCAGGATTGTGCGGCCGCGACAGACCCTGCATCGGGCGTTCGTGGGGCATGGCACTGGTAGCAGATTCCCTGCCTTGGGTCCTGGCTCACGTTGAGAGCGCGAGCGCCATCGTAGAGTTGCGGAATCGTGAGGTTGTCCGCGGCAAAGTGCAATCCTTCGCGGCGGTCATAAAACCCGAGCGTGACGGGGATGGCTTCGCCGGCAACCGAGATTCGCTCGGCAGGCTTGGTCTCGGGCGCGCCCTCGCGATGAAGCCAGTGACAAGCGCCGCAGGGCATTGCCGGCTGATCAGCCAGACGTGCGGGGACCAGATGCCATGGCCCGGTTTTGTTCTGCGGCTGCACCAGGTCGCGAATCGAACCGCCAAAGTACATGCCATGACAGCGAAGGCAATCGTCCATGAGCATCTGGCGCGAATTCTGCTGGCGATTGGTAAAGATTTGCGTATAGGTGGCGCTATGCGGACCGGCGTGCCACGTGGCGTATTCCTGCTGGTGGCATCGTTGGCAGTTTGCGCTCGTGGCGAGGACATCCACCTCGCGCAGCCGGATGTTTTCAGGCCATTTGTGCGTGATATGCACCCACGTGTGCCGCAGCTTTGTGCGCAGGCCGGCGTCGTGGCACTCCATGCAGCCCATTGCACGGTGCGGAGAATCGTGCGCAACGAGAACGTACGACTTCATCTCGTGGCAGCTCGCGCATCCCTGGCCGCGCTCTGAGGAATAGTAGGCCGATGCGCCAAAGACGCTGACAAAGGCAAGCAGAGCTAGTGAGACGGCAGCGATCGCAGTCCACTTGAATGCTTGCTTCATGACCGGAAGCCCGTGCCTTTCCAGTTGCGAACCAGCGATGCGGAGGCCATGTAGGCAACGGCCATAATTGTGAGTGCCGGATTGAATCCGCCGTTGTTGACATGCACGCTGGAATCGATCACGAATACGTTGTCGACGTCGTGAATGCGGCAGTCGCGGTCAACGACTGAGACTTGTGGATCGGTGCCCATGCGGCAGGTTCCTGCCTGGTGCTGGCCCGCTGAAACGACCGTCGGCCTTCCCGCAAACCGGATGGTGCTTTCGGCGCCTGCCTCTTTGACCCACGCTTCGGCTCGCTGCGCCTGCACTTCGCCAATCTCAAACGTGTGTGGATGCACGTTGCCGGAGATGCGCGCAACGGGCATTCCCCATTTGTCGCGCACCGAGGGGTCGAGGGTCACTCGCGCATCGGCCGAAGGAATCTGCTGGGTCGGCCCAAAGATCATGACATTGCGCTTGAAGTTAGCGCGCATCGCTTTCTTATGCGCGAGGCCCCATCGCGGAGTATCCGGAGGCATGCGATCGACCATCTGGATCGGGAGCCGGATGAATTCGTTTGCCAACATGCCGCCGCCGCAGAGGCCCGGAGTGCCGTGGTTGTAGTCGGAGATGGCGATGCTGGCTCCGGGACCCAGGTCGTCGTAGGTGTCGTAGTCAAAAAATCCGACTGCCCCGGTGTAATGATGCCCCTGCAAATTCCGGCCGACCTGATCGTAACGATTGCCGATACCGTTGGGATAGATGCGGCTCTTTGAATTGAGCAGCAGGCGGGCCGATTCGATGGCGCAAGCCGACACCACGACAAAATCGCATGGCTGCTGCTGCAGGTGGCCGCGCGCGTCAAAGTAGGCCACGCCGCGCGCACGCCCGCGATCGTCGGTAAGGATCTCTTTGGCCATACACTCGGTACGCAGCTCGCAGTTGCCGGTCGACAAGGCGACGGGAATCACCGTGTTTTGCGAGCCGTTTTTCGCATCCACCTCGCAGGCAAATCCGACGCACCAGCGGCAGCGCATGCAGGCGCCGCGGCCGTTGTAAGGAACGCTGTTGCGCGCCATGGGAATGTGAAAAGGATGAAGACCGAGGCGTTTGGCTGCCGGCTCGAGCAACTGAAACTCGCGATTCACCGGCAGGGGCGGCATCGGCAATGGGCGCTTTCTTGACCCATGAAAGGGTGTGCCCGAATCGTCGCCTGAAACACCAATCTCGTACTCGGCCTTTTCGTAGAACGGCTCGAGATCGTCGTAGGAGATGGGCCAATCCTCGAGTGAACTGCCCGGAGGCGCGCCGTAGGTGGAGCGCATGCGGAAGTCCTGTGGCATATAACGCCATGCCTGGGCTCCATAACTGAGCGTCCCGCCGCCTACACATGCCGCGTTGTTCTGGTAGGCTCCTTCGCTGGGTAGATAAGTGCGAGTTGCGCCCGTCGGCTCGACAATCACGCGCGGGTTGCCGTCATCTTCAGGGCCGAAAGCATTTCCCAGGACTGTCGTTCGCTGATTGCGCAGGTCATCTTTGCGGCAATCGTTGGCGGTGTACCAGGGGCCCCGTTCGAGCAGCACGACACTCAGACCGGCAACCGACAGTTCCTTGGCGACAATGCCGCCGGCCGCGCCGGCGCCGATCACCACCGCGTTCACGCGATTCATCAAGGCCGGCTCTTCTCCGAATCCGACTGCGCGCGGCCGAGCACGGGCGGCTCTGCAAGTCCCAACATGCGCCAGCTAATGGCATCGCGATTGCCGCCATGCCGCGGCGAGCCGTAATACCCTTCGAGAGTGTGATTACGCACGAGCTCAAAGAAAGTGCGATCTTCTCGTTCGATTTTTTCCACGATTTCGAGTTGCCCGGCGGGAGAGAGCGCCGCAAGCTCGCTCCCGAAGCGCTGCCGGCTTAGCTCATCGGCCCGCTTGAGTCCGTCGCGATACACGCTTCGGTGGTCGCGGAAGTGGCGAACCAGCTGACGATCAATAAACGTGAGGACGCCGGCCTGGGAAGCACTGGGGAAGTCATCGGCAGGGATGATCTGGTCGCAGATTGCGGTCAGGGTTTTGGCCTGCTGCTCGGTGAAGAACTCCCAACTTCCCTGCCTGCGGCCGTTGCAGCCGATAACCGCAGCTGCACTGCCCAGGGCGCCGGCCGCAACAAACTGACGCCTTGTCAGGCCCGCGGCCTTCCTGCTCGATCGCATGGGAGAATTTCCTCGCCATCCACTCTACACCTGCGTCGGCGACCGTGGGGCGAGTCGCGAGTCTGCAAACTAACGGACAGCGGAAGTCCTGAAAAGCAAAAGGGCCGTTCCTTTGCAGGTACGGCCCTTTCAAATTTCCCCAGTTCAATGCGGGCAATTTACGGCGTTGCCTGGCACTGCGCCAGCGAGGCATATTGCGCGGCACCGGGCAAGTTGCAGGGCTGGCCGTAACCGGGAACGCGGCTCCAGAAGTTGGGGTTGCCGCTCGAGCCGTTTACCGTAGTCACACGCAGGTCGACCACTGTCCCTTCCACCAGTACAGTCGTATCGACCAAATCGGTCACCGTGGGACTGGACTGGATGATCGTGACAAACGGGCTGTCGGGCGACGCGGTGTAGATCTTGCTGTACTCGGAGTTCTGCGTGGAAGCGATGGTGCGCGGATGGCCGACAACGGTGATCGTCTTCTCCACCGTGTGCGTGGAAAGGTTGACCACTGTCACGGTGCCATTCTCGGCACCGTCGTTCTGGTTGGCGGTATAGGCCTTGCTCCCGTCGTAGAGCACTGTCACGCTGGCCGGATTCGGAGTGGCCGTGTTGCCCACGGGAATCGTGTAAGTAGTTCCGAAGGTCGAGCTGTCGTTGCCATATTCGTCAAGGCTGGTGTCGATCACGCTGATTGTCCCGCCATCGTAGTTGGCGACGACAAGTTGCTCCGTGGCCTGGTTGTACTCGGCGTAGACCGGGCCGGCAGTCGCCGTCATTCCCGCGGTCCCGTTGGGTGGTTTAATTCCGGTTGCCGCCACCGCGTTTAACGAGAGCGGCAATGTGGGATGGCAGTTGACGGTCTGGCCGTTTTGATTCTGGAACGGAGTGCAGGCGTCGAGTGTGTTGTTTCTGGCGTTGATGACGGTGATCGTGTCATCTCCGCGATTCAACACAAAGAAGCGCTGCTGGTCAGGGCTCTCGATGGCGTACACCGGACACTTGCCCACGGGAATGGCTGGATCGGCTGTGTTGCTCGAAATCTCAATGGGTACTGCTACGCCGGTTGGCGCAGCGGCGAAGTTGCTCGGATTGTTGCAGGTAACGGCCTCCGTCTGGAGCGCCGCAGCGGCATCCGGCACATTCTGGCTGATGACGTACTCGCGCTCGCCGGTCAATGTCGGCGATCCGGTCACCATGACAGGCATCGTGGCCGGGCTGGTCGCCGTCGCCAGTGGGATGGAGAGCTTGTACGCCTGGGGAGATCCGCTGAAGAGATCGACCACGTCACCGGTAAGGTCGGGCGCCCAAAGTCCCGACGATGGCGCCATCAGGTTCACCGGCTGTGCTGTCTTGGGAAGTGTCGACTCGGAAACGTATTTGGCCTGCAGGCTGGTGGAGAGAGCAAAATTTGAAAGAGTTCCGTCGCTGTTGATGGTGTAGCCCGAAGAAGCAATCTCGTCGATGGTAAAGACTCCGGGGCCGGGCCCGATCGGGGTTTCGTTCAGGATCGAGTCGCCGGAGTAATCAACGATGGTGACGATGCCGGGAGTCGTGGCTCCGGTAGTGGAAACAACAATTACGTAGGAAGTTGGCTGTGCGGGCGGGCCGCTGGAGTTGATTGGCGTTACCACCGGCCTGTAATTGTCACCACATCCACCCAGGAAGGTCGCAACCACGAGTGCCGCGCCGATTTGCGCGAGAAGCACACGCGCCTGCCGTACATTCATGAAAAAAAGCCTCATTCGAGATATTTCCTATTACCTAGCGCAGTTTTGGAATTCACGTCGACTTTTTGAGAGCACTAACAGATGGCATTTTCTTGATGAAAATGCCACTTTGCAGTGTGCTATCGGTCTACACGAATTCCGAAGCTGCTATAACCGATTGTAAATCAGACGCACGGGCGGGCCAGAGGCAACCAGAGACCAGATTCGTTGCGGTGGCGAGCCCGGCCAGGCTACATGGCAACCTGATGCGACGCCAAAGGTTACGATGAAGCGTGAACATGGCGAATCTGACCTGGCAATCGAAGCTGGTTTTGCTGCTGGTGCTGCCCTTTGCAGCCACCAGCATGCTGCTCGACAGCATCGTCTGGTTCGGTGAGCCGCAGCCAGTGGCCATCTGGACTCTCGGATTGAGCTTGCTTTTGGGACTGGTGACATGGAAGGTGCGCGCGGCGACTCCAGCTGCCGCGGCAACCGGATTCGCGATCACCGCATGTCTGATGTTCTCCACGATTTCCTCTCCGTATTCCCCGTGGCACACGGCGCTGATTCCCACTCTGGCGGTTGCTTTGCTCGCCTTCGCGGCAACGCGGGTGGGCAGGCACAAAAAGGAACGGCTGGGTACTGCGGAAGCCCGTCGAGGCCGTTCCGCGTCGCAGGTTGCGGCGAATCTGGGTCTGGCGGCGCTGGTCGCCATCGGGCCGTTCCAAACATGGCTGCTCGATCTGCGGTGGTCACTCAGCCTGACGCGCGCCGGCGTCTCACTTCTGGTTTTGACAGTTGCCGCTCTGGCTGAGGCAGCGGCGGACACGGTTTCATCGGAGATTGGCCAGGTGCTGGGCGGCAAGCCGCGCATGATCACGACGCTGCGCGCAGCCGAGCCGGGAACCGACGGCGCGATCAGCCTTGCGGGTACGTTGGCCGGCATGGTCGCGGCGGGAGTTGTCGCCGGCCTGGGCACGTGGGCGCTGCGCGGAAACGGCAATTTCTTCGCCGTGAGCTGTGCCGGAGGCGTCTTCGGCCTGCTCTTCGATAGCCTGCTTGGAGCAACGCTGGAAAAATGGGGCTGGCTGAATAACGATGCCGTGAATTTTCTTTCGACGGCAAGCGCGGCGGGGTTCGCGATTGTGGCGCTGGCATTCTGGCGGTGGTGAGGCGGGTTACAGGGTGCAGGTTACAGGTTGCAGTCGTCGGTTCGTATCGCTACCTGATCCTTCCGGCATCCTTTGCCGGAAGTGGGAGATAACTCGCCGGTTTCGCTCCCTTGTTCTCTCGTTCCCTGCTTCTCTGATCCGCGGCCTCTGCAACCTGGAACCTGCAACCTGTCTTCAGTGCAGATGCAGCCGCCAGAGCGTATAGCTGAGAACTTCGTGGCCGATGCGCTCAGCTTCGAGTGTTTTGTCTTCGACCGCCGGCCGCGAGCGCGGCGAAGTCAGCACATCGAGACCGTCTGCCGCACAGATGGCATGAATGCGAAATAAATGAGTACCGTCGCTGACGATGACCAGCCGGTGCAGACCATTGACGCGGGCGATGACGGCGATGCGCCGGGCCGACTCCTCGGTGTTGCGGCTTTCAGTTTCCGCGATGATGTCTTCTTCGGGCACTCCCTTGCTGATGAGATATTCCTCGCCGACTGAGCCCTCAGTGTAGGCGTCGCCCCCCGGCCCGCCGAGTGTGATGATGAGCGGAGCAATGCCGCGATGGTAAAGCTCCAAAGCGTGATCGAGTCGCGCGCGGTAGACCGGTGAGGGACGGCCGTCGTATTCCGCTGCCCCAAGAACGCCAATCGCGTCAGCCGGTGCAGCCTGGTCAGTGTTTGCGTATGCCTCAATCTGCACGTAGACCCAGTGGCACCAGAGCGCCGCCGCAACCAGCGAAACCGCAATTACAAAAAGAACGATGAAGAGTGTGAGCTTGCGGCGTTTCGGGTTGGAAGCGGCAGACATATGGGAGGGATCAGGGTTCAGGTTCCAGGGCTCAGTCGTCAGAGATCAGCCCACTGTTCCTAGTTTCTCACCGCAGTTGCTTTCTTGTTCCCTCGGTCCTTTGTTCCCTCGTTCCCTGTCTCTCTCACCGTTGCAGCGCCATCACAAT
The DNA here is from genome assembly GCA_963834565.1 of uncultured Acidobacteriaceae bacterium. Lineage (GTDB taxonomy): Bacteria > Acidobacteriota > Terriglobia > Terriglobales > Acidobacteriaceae > Telmatobacter. The sequence continues at coordinate 284,673 of CAWICF010000006.1, forward strand.
CTCATGGGTTGGAATTGCGCCCTCGCGGAGAATCTCCCAGCGCCCTTCGCCGAGAGAAAGATCGACGATTGTCGTAGGCTGCGCGCGCCCCGTGGGACCGCCATCGATGATGAGCGGAATGCGGTCGCCGATCTGGTCTCGGACACAAGCGGCGTTGGTACACTCCGAGGCGCCCTGCAGGTTGGCCGACGTAGCCGTGATGGGCAGTCCGAACTTCTCGACGACAGCGCGCGCGATGGTCGCATCGGGCACGCGGATCGCCACGTTGCCTGTATTGGCCGTGGAACGGAGCGGCAACTTGGTGCCGGCGCGCACAATGATGGTGAGCGGACCGGGCCAGAAGCTGTCAGCGAGTTTGTCGAGCATCGGGTCGGTGTCGCGCGCGAGCGAATACGCCTGTGAGAGCCCCGAGATGAGCAGCGAAAGCGGCTTGTGCTTCTGTCGGGTCTTGATCTGATAAATCTGCTCGACCGCCCAGAGATTCACAGGGTCTACAGCCAGGCCATAAAACGTGTCGGTCGGCAGGGCGACGACACCCCCTTTGCGCAGGCAGGAGACGATGTAGTCGATCCGGTCCGGTTGTGGTTCATCGGGATGGACGCGCAATATCTCCGCGGACAAAGAGGCCTACCTTGCTTCCCGAATCAGAAGAGCCTACAAAGACGGAAACTATCACAGCACCAGCCTTGGTGCAAGTTGAGCGACAGCTTCTCAACATACAGAGGCATATGAATTTGGACGGAGATCGACCAAATTCGCCATGAACGCTGACGATTGGCGCGGCGTCCCGCCCGTCAGGCGACCGCATCGATTTCTCTTCCGCTGGTCCGTCCGCGAAGTGTGCGGAAGGAGGAGACTCCCACACCGAACTAGCGCGCCCTCGCTGCCGCCTCGACCCCGGAAAATTCTGCCGCTCCAGAGCTATAGAATCGGCTACAAGGTCGAGTGAGCGATGCCGGTTCGCGTAGTCGAGAGCAAGCAAAACGCGCGCGTGAAAGAGCTGCGGCAGGCGCTGGCCTTTCCAGGCCGCGGCACCAGCGACCTTATCGGCATTGAAGGGCCTAAGATGCTTGGGGAGGCGCTGCGCGCGGGTCTCCGCGTTGTGGTTGTTTTTGTCGCGCAGGGTGCGGAGCGGTCACTTTACTCGCTTGCACTGCCCGAGAAGATTGAAGTTCTTCGCCTCCCGCGGCAACTTCTCGATTCCGTGTTGGCGACGGAGACGCCGCAGCCGGTTGCCGCGCTGGTCGAGCCGCCGGATTGGTCCTGGCAGCAACTCTTGCACCGCGATAAGACAAAAGCGTTCATCATCGTTCTTGCCGGCATTCAGGATCCGGGCAACATGGGAACGATTCTGCGTTCGGCTGAAGCCTTTGGAGCGACGGGCGTCGTGAGCCTGCCGGGAACCGTGAGCGCGTGGAATCCCAAGGCCGTGCGTGCCTCGGCGGGCAGCGTGTTTCGCATGCCGCATAGAGCCGCGAGCGAGAATGAGTGCTTTGAGCAACTGCGTGACGCTGGAGTGAACGTCCTGGCAACGACAGTGCAGGGCGCGCAGCCGGCCGATCAGGTCGACATGGCTCGCGCCGTCGCTCTCATCATCGGCAATGAAGGGAACGGTGTGTCGGATGAGCTGCTCGCGAAGGCCGACTCTCGAATCACGATTCCCTGCCCCGGCCCGGTGGAAAGCCTGAACGCAGCCATGGCGACGACAGTGCTGCTGTATGAAGCGGCGCGGCAAAGGGCTGCTGCCATGAGCAAGCCCACTGGTTCGCCGCGAGGTCCGTCCAAAAAGCTGCCCCACGCAATGGGAGCGCGGCGATGAGTTTGTTCGACAACCAACCCGAGCAGCTCCTCGACCAGCCACCACGCTCGTCCAAAGGTCCGCTCCATGCAATGGCGCCGCTGGCGGAGAGGATGCGCCCGCGCAGCCTTGAGGAACTCGTCGGCCAGCAGCATCTTGTCGGTCCCGGCAAACCGCTTCGTGTGCAGATCGAGCGCGACGACGCCGGCTCCATGATCTTCTGGGGTCCTCCCGGCGTGGGCAAAACCACGCTGGCCAAAATCATTGCCGAGACAACCAAGGCCACCTTCATCGAGTTCTCGGCTGTCACCAGCGGCATCAAGGAGATCAAGCAGGTGATGGCCGATGCGGCAAAGGCCGCGGAGCTGCATTCACGCACCATTGTCTTTGTCGACGAGATTCACCGCTTCAACAAAGCGCAGCAGGACGCGTTTCTGCCTTACGTGGAGCGCGGCACCATCCGGCTGATTGGCGCGACAACCGAGAATCCCTCTTTCGAAATCATCTCGGCGCTGCTCTCGCGCTGCCGCGTCTACGTGCTCGAGCCGCTGCCCGAGGGGCAGGTGGCAATGCTTTTGCGGCGCGCGCTCGAAGACAAGGAACGCGGCCTTGGCGCGCAGGAACTGACGGCCGATGATGAAGCTTTGGAAATGATGGCCAGCTATTCAAGCGGCGACTGCCGCAGCGCATACAACACGTTGGAAGTTGCCGCGCAGCTTGCCAACGCAGACGGCAGCAAGCACATCACGAAAGCCACGGCGAAGGAGGCGATTCAGCAGCGTGTGCTGATGTACGACAAATCGGGCGAGGAGCACTACAACCTGATCTCCGCGCTGCACAAGAGCGTGCGCAACTCCGATCCCGACGCCGCGCTCTATTGGCTGGGGCGAATGCTTGCCGGCGGCGAAGACCCGCTGTACCTTGCGCGGCGCATCGTGCGCATGGCGGTGGAGGACATCGGGCTGGCCGCGCCGGAAGCGCTGAACCTGTGCCACTCAGCGAAGGATACCTACGATTTTCTCGGCTCGCCCGAAGGGGAACTGGCTCTGGCTGAAGCTGTGGTGTATTTGTCGCTCGCGCCCAAATCAAATGCGGTCTACACGGCGTTCGGCGCGGTGAAAGATGACATCGAGCGCACGCGGCAGGAGCCGGTGCCGCTGCACCTGCGCAACGCGCCAACAAAGTTAATGAAAGACCTGGGCTATGCGGAGGGCTACAAGTACGCGCACGACGAAGCCGACAAAGTGGCCGACATGGATTGCCTGCCGGACTCGCTCAGGGGCCGGCGCTACTACCATCCCACACAGGAAGGTCGCGAGAAGGCGCTGGCGCAAAGGCTGGATGAGATTCGTAAGCTTCGCGCTGAAAAGCGCAAAGAGAAATGACGAACTCAGAGGGCGCCGCAATATGCTAGTGTTTCTGCCCAACTGCTGAAATTGTACGAACCAACGCACTGAGGCGGTGCACATGAAAGCGGTTTACTTATTCGCTGCCGCTGCCGTATTGACCTTTCCAGTGTGGACTCTATCGGCTCAAGAGTCGGTATGTCGCACCAGTGTGTTGGTTACGGCAGTCGACCAAAAGACAAATGAGCCGGTCGATGGTTTGACCGCTGGCGACCTTCGCGCAGAATTTAAGGGTCATGATTTGCCCATCCTTTCTTTGAGCCCTCCGCTGGCCACTCGTCGGTTCGTTTTTGTTCTAGACCGCAGCGGAAGCATGACAAGGCCTGATAATTCTCCGGGACAGCCCTACAATCCCAACCAGTTAGTGAGGCAGGCTCTTGGGGAAGCCCTTTCCCAGATGCGGCATGGCGATACCGTAGCCTTTCTCGCCTTTACTGGCCCATCTTCCACGCGAACGGAATTTGTCGGGTCGGGGTCGGCTCGTGCCAAGGTATCCGAGATACTCGCTTGGCAACCCAACACTCAAAGAGACGGGCGTAGAACGCCCCTTTGGGATAATATTGATGCCGCTCTGGGGATGCTGAGCCCCCACGAAATTGGCGATTCCATCGTTGTCGTGACCGATGGCAACGACAACTTGAGCAAGCTATATCCGGGCCAGGTTCGAAGAAAACTGCTGGAAGCTCATGTGCCATTGCTGGCGATTGTAACGGCGAATCCCTCCGCCCCCGCCCCCGAGGAGAGAGCAGTACCAGCGAATTTTCTAGAACTAATCGAGGAAACTGGCGGTGCGGTTGCGCCTCTGGGATCGGCGTTACAAAGTTTTGCCTACAGAATTGACTCTCCGCTACCTCCAAATCAACTGATTTCGCAGCTGGCGCACCAATACGAACTGGAGGTGGAAGTCCCTCCAATTCAAAAACCCGAGAGATGGAACCTAAGTGTCAGGACAACGGAAACCGGCAAAAAGTTGAACCTGTTCTATCCTCGGTATTTAGCCTCTTGCGCGGCGGTCCAATAGGCGGACTGCGCATGCACCAGGATCACCCTTCCCCATCCACCTTCTTGTTCCCTTGTTCCCACGTTCCCTGCCGGCGGTTCCCTGCGAGCGACTGGTGTTCGCTGGGGCACCTTGTTCCCTCGTTCCCTGCTTCTCAATCTTCTCTGGTGTTCGTGTTCCCCTTTTTGCCGTCGTCGTTGTCCTTCTCCTCGTCGCTGCCGGTTGAATCGGCGGGATCGACGGTGCAGAGCGAGTTGTTGACCACGTCGTCGTCTTTTTTATTCCCTTTGCCTGCCGGGCAGTTCGTGCGTGGGTTTCGTTCTTGCGCTCATCGCATCTCCTCGCGGATTAGGATGCAGAAGGTAAAGTTAGGTTGGGCACAACCCAGCCAGGAGTCGTCTCCGCTCTAAACTTCCCACGGATTCACGACCGACTTCGCGATGTCGACGAAGTGCTTCGTGTTGCGCGTGGCGAGGGTGGCGTGCGACGCAAGAACGATGCCGGCGATCATGGTGTCGCGGGGATCACGAGGATGCCCCTTCAGCTTCAGCGAGGCCGCGAGGTCGGCTGCCTGCAGTGCAGCCGCTTGGTCGAAACTGGCAATTCGATGCTGGACAACCTCGGCGAGCCAGCGTTCCAGCAGCGCCATAAGCGCAGTTTGCTTTTTCCCGGTAGGCATCGATTGCAGCCCGTAACGAATTTCGTAGAGGCTGACAGCAGTGATCCAGATGGATTGGGGCGGCTGTCGATCCAGCCAGCGCAAGACTCGCGGGTCCGGCGCAGGAAGCATGATCTCCGAAATGACGTTCGTATCGAGCAGGACCATCACTTGAAATCCGGAATTTGCATGCGCATTCCGCGAATCTCTTTGATCGGCTTGTCGAGATAGATTCCCTGCCCACTGAAGAGCGCAGCGGAGGCCGTGCCAAAACCAACCGAAGGCGTTTCCTCAGCAAGAGATGCGTTCGTGAGCATTTCGCGAGCCTCGGCCTCCATGCTGCGGCCGTTGCGCCTGGCGCGGCGCTGGATGCGCGCCTTCACCCGTTCATCGACTTTGCGAACCAGAATCTGCGCCATCGTCGCCCTCCACTGCTATCATGATAGCATATGTGCCACGGACCGGAGCCAGTGGTGAAGCCTCGTTTGCGATAAGCCGCGTGCTATCCTTGCCGGCAAAGCCTGCCTATGTCACTCACAAAGTCGTTGTTATTCGCCGCACTCGCATTGAATCTTGGCCAGAAGTCACTTTGCGGCCAGGCGCCCGTGACTCATGAGACGATCAGCACGCCGTTCTACGTGGCGGGTTGGCAGATCCGCACCAACAACACTGCCGAGATGAGCGGCACAGGCAAGATTGGCCTGCTGTGGCAGCGCTTTATGCGGCAGAATCTTGCCGCGCAGATTCCCAACCGAATCGGCGGCGCACTCATCGTGGTCTACTCCAGCTAAGCAAGCGACGAGACCGGTGAATACGACTACCTGCTCGGCGCGCGCGTCAGCTCAGTCGACGACCTTCCCGCCGGCATGACTTGGAAAAAGGTTGAACCGGGCCTTTATGCCGTCATTCTTACAGACAAGGGCCAGATGCCCGGCGTGCTGCAGACCGCCTGGGCGCACATTTGGAAGATGACTCCGGCGGAACTCGGTGGCAGACGCGCGTTTGTCACAGATTATGAAATCTACGACGCGCGAAGCGCAAATATGCAAAGCGCTCAGGTCGAGATTCACGTCGGTCTGGCGCAAGCCTCACACTAGCTGCGGGGACTACCCGGCGATCTTTTCGGCGCAGCCTTACTCCGCGTACTTCACCGAACATCCATAGGGCCGCGTGTAGGACTTCACCACCGGCTTGCCGGCCGTGGCTTCAGTCAGCGCATCGGTCAGATAGTTGTCGGCTCCCTTGATGTCGCTGGTATCGGGAGTGGGACGGTCGTCGATCGCGCCCTCATAAATCAGCTTGCCGTTGGGATCGATGACGTACATCTCCGGCGTGGTCTTCGCGCCATAGAGATGGCCGAGCTTTCCATCGGCGTCCATCAGCACGGCCGTAGGATCGGCGTGCATCTGTGCGAGGTAGGCGTTCTCCTGCGAGTCCGTCACGTAGCCTTGCTCGCCCTGGGCCGACGAGATGACCGTGAACCAGACAACGCCCTTCGCGGTCCACTCCTTTTGCAGCGATTGCATGTTGCCGCTTACGTAGTGTTTCCGCGTGTAGGGGCAACCCTGGTTGTGCCACTCGAGCACAACGTATTTGCCGCGATATTGCTCGAGCGAGTGGCTTGCCCCGCGCGAATCGGTTGCGGTGAACGCGGGCGCGGGCGAACCGACCACGGCCTGCGCGATGAGGGCAGGAGTGGCCGCGAGGGCGAAGGCCGCCAGACTTGCGAGGGTAGGAAGGACTTTCATCAGAGTCAACCTCCTGTGAGCAATTGATGTCGTTCTTGCAGGAAATCGGACGAGCGGACATTCAGCTTACTGCTGATTGGACGAAGCCGCGCTGGCTTGAGTTGCCGTCTTCGGCAATTTTGACAATGCGTCCACCACGATGCCGGGCGTCAACACCTGCGGCAACAACCGCGGGTTGTTTTCCCCTGGAGAGTACAGTGCGTAAACGGGAACGCCGCTGCGACCGAGCGCCGTGAGCGCCTGAGTGATCGCCGGATCCTCGCGCGTCCAGTCGGCGCGGAAGAGCGCAACGTTCGCCGACTGAAAGGCCTGCTGCACTTCAGGTTGGCTCAGGGCTACGCGCTCATTCACCTGGCAGCTCAGGCACCAGCCTGCGGTGAAATCGACGAAGACAGGCTGGCCGGCAGCGAGTGCGTGCTGCACGGCATCATTCGACCACGCCTGCCACACACCACTGCGTGGGGCGGAGCCTTGGGAGGAACTCTGTGCCGTTGTTGACGTCGCCGGCGCACTCGCCAATTCCTTCGGCGCGGTGACGCACGCAACCACGACCGTCAGCAGAATCAGCGCCGCAACGGTTGTGGCCCAGCGCTTGGCCGGCCAGCGACCAAGGAACCATCCGGCGACAGCAAGCAGCAGAAAGCTCGTGAGCAGCGCGGCGAGCAGTGCAGCGCCATAAGCCTGCGCCACCACCCACGCCAGCCAGATGGCGGAGCCGAACATGAAAAGCGAGACAGCTTGTTTGAGGATGTCCATCCAGACGCCGGGCTTGGGCAGCAGGCGCGTCCATGCCGGCTGCAGCGTGAGCGCGACGTACGGCGCCGTGAGGCCGAGAGCAAGCGCTGTGAACACAGCAAAGGTGATGGCCGCAGGCTGCGCCAGCGCGTAGCCAATGGCCGCTCCCATAAACGGCGCGGCGCACGGCGTGGCCACTACGACGGCGAGTACGCCGGTAAAGAAACTGCCCGCGTAGCCTTGCTTTGCTGCGAGCGACCCGCCGGCGCTGGTGAGCGTGAGGCCGATTTCAAATTGGCCGGCGAGCGAGAGGCCGAGGAAAAAGAGCAGGCCGGCCATCAGGAATAGAAAAACCGGCGATTGGAACTGGAATCCCCAACCAAGAGTGGCGCCCGCGGCGCGCAGCCCGAGCAGCAGCGCGACAAGCGCCCAGAACGAAACCAGAATGCCTGCGGCGTAGACCAATCCGTGCGCGCGCAGCTTGTGCCGCTCTTCGTTGCCGGAGTTCACCAGTGCCAGCCCTTTGAGAAAGAGCACCGGGAATACGCAAGGCATCAGGTTCAGCAGCAACCCGCCGAGAAAGGCGAAAAAAACAACCTGCGCGAGCGAAGCAAACGAAAATACCGGCGCAACCCGCGTGGGGCCTATTCGTTCGAGGCTCCCGCTGGAAGCACCGGCAGAGGAGTGAAACGGAGCCGGAGGTACATTTGCCGACCGCAGCGCAGTAATTTCGTAGTTCCTGCCGCCCGCGAGTTCAAGTACCCCTTTCAGCTGAGCCGGACTCGCGGTTAGATTAGGGTCTTTGTTGAGATTAAGAACGAGACCGTTGGCAGTCGGCTCTATGATTTGCGGCGCTGGATTGTTGAGAATGTTCTCGTCTTCAGGGAAGAACTCCGCCTGTGTCTCGCGAGTCCCTGTGAAAACAGCGAGCCTGAAACCGCTGCCTGTTGGCTGGAAGACTGCCTGGTCCGAATTGGGCAGCGGTTTTGGCAATTGGCTGTCAAGGCGCCCAAACAAGCTTGCATCCGGTTCTACCGGCGGACTTGCAGAACCGCCTACCGTGCGGGCAATTTCAAGATCAGCCTTGCCCGGGATGCAGACCTCGCGGCAGACAAGCCAGTCGACCTTCGCCGACAGCGTAACCGGTCCGGGCTTAGCACTTTTTGCAACATCCAGCGTGAACGGGAATAGAACTTCGTTTTCGTAGCCAAAGTCCATCAGCGGGCCGAGCGGCAACCGCTTCGGAGCAGGAAACTGAAGCGCTCCAGCTGTGATTCCCGCCGGCAGAGTCCATTTAATGTGCGGCGGTTCGCCCGAGTCGCCCGCGTTCAGCCAGTAGACATGCCAACCTGGCTCGAGCTTGAAGTAAAGACCTGCATTCGAACTTTGGCCGGTTAAGAGTTGAGCCTCCGGCACAATCAGCTGCACGTGCAGGTGCGCCGCATCGGCGGAAGCGGGCGCCGCAGCTGCCGGCGCAACGATCCCGGGCACAACGAACAGCGCGAATATGGCGGCGAAACGATGCATAGCGAGCGAAAATCCGGCCCCGGACAATTGGACTCAGTTTAATGTACGCAGGTCGCACACAAAACGGATGTAAGATGGCGGAACTGACGCCCGCTAAGTGCAGCCACAGATCCTTTGACTCATTCGCCTTGCGAACTGGCTCAGGATGACAACATTCAAATCATTCACTCATACGGGATGCTGACTTACGGCGTCCTCAGCCCCGCTTCCGATGCAACTCCGGCCGCTTGGCGTGCTCCCGATAGATGCAGTCGTTTTGCACGCACTTCACGCCGGCCGCACGGGCCTTGGCCACGGCCTCATCGTGGATCACTTCGTCCTGCAGCCACAGATATGGGATCTTCAGCCGGATCACGTCATCGACGATGGGCGGCACGTTCTCGGACGCGCGAAAAACGTCGACCAGATCGATGCCCGCGCCCGTCAGCTCCTTCGCCGCCGCCTGTGCCGCATCGAGATCGGGGTAAACCGGCTCGCCGTGAATTTCATTGAGCACCGGATTTACCGGCAGCACGCGATAGCCCTGCGTAGCCAGGTAGCGGCCAATGTTGTAGCTGGCGCGGTGCGGCTTGTCGCTCATGCCCACCACGGCGATGGTCTTGGCATTGGTCAGCATTTCATCGATGATCGCGGGATCGTCGCTCATGAGTCCAATTTCCTTGTTCGGCCGAATTGAGCCCTTAGGCATCCAACTCGTCGTCAGTTGCGGCAGGCACAGCGGTCCCGCGGCGTTTGGCCAGCAGATAGCCCTTCAGGAACGGCTCGAGATAGCCGTCGAGCACCTTGTCCACATCGCCCACTTCAACTTTGGTGCGGTGATCCTTGGCCATTCGATACGGCTGCAATACATACGAGCGGATCTGCGAGCCAAAATTGATCTCCAGCTTTGAGTCTTCAAGCTTCTTGCTCACTGCGCGCTTCTTCTCGAGCTCATATTCGTAAAGCCGCGAGCGCATCATCTTCATCGCCTTCTCGCGGTTCTTGTGCTGCGAACGTTCGTTCTGGCATTGCACGACGATTCCTGTAGGAATGTGCGTCATGCGCACGGCGGAGTCGGTCGTATTCACATGCTGGCCGCCCTTGCCGCCGGAGCGGTAGGTGTCGATGCGCAGATCTTCGAGCTTGAGGTCGACGTTGATGGTTTCGTCGATCTCCGGTGAAACGTAGACCGACGCGAACGACGTGTGCCGCCGCTTGGCCTGGTCAAACGGCGAGATGCGCACCAGCCGGTGCACTCCGCTTTCGCCGGCGAGCATGCCGAACGCGTTTTCACCCATGATGGTGAACGTGGCCGACTTGATGCCCGCCTCTTCGCCGTCCTGGTAGTCGTTCATTTCCGTCTTGAAGCCCTGCTGCTCGGCCCAGCGCAGATACATGCGCAAGAGCATCTCGGCCCAGTCCTGGCTCTCAGTGCCCCCGGCGCCCGGATGCACGGTGACGATCGCGTTGAGCGCATCGGCTTCGCCGCTGAGCATCGTCCGCGCTTCAAGCTCTTCGGAAAAGGCACCGAGCGCCTTGATCTCGCGCTCCAAATCGGCTTCAACGTTCTCGCCTTCGCGGCCGAGTTCGAAGTAGGCGTCGATGTCGCCGCTGCGACGCACCAGCTCGTCGTCGTCGCGGACGAGGGCCTCAAGCCGCTTGCGGTCGCGCATCAAGGGCTTCGAGGCCGTGGGATCGGACCACAACTTCGGGTCGGCTAGCTTGGTTTCAATGTCTGCGAGTTCCCTGCGGATGCGGGCAGGGTCAAAGATACTCCCGCAGGTCGCGCACCTGCGTGCGCACGGGAGCGTATGCGAATTCGAGATCATTTAATGCCATTTGCTCGGTTTGACCTGGCTTTGAGATAGCTACGCTGGCGGTGTTCGCTGAGCTAGCGGAGTTAGGAAGTCGCTTTGCGACCCCGCGGTCCGCTCTTCACCACCAACCAGCCGGCAACGCCTATAGAAAGTATGGCACACAGCCATGCGAACACGTCGCCGTGTGCCGTGTAGAAGGTGATGTCATCGCGGAAGCCGTACTGGGCCGGCAGCGCATCCACTACATGCCGCGGAATGCTCTGCCGTACTTGTCCATACGGATCGATCGCAGCGGTCACTCCGTCATTCGTTCCGCGCAGAATCCAGCGGCGGTTCTCGATGGCGCGCATCCGCGCCATATTCAGGTGCTGCCACGGAGCGCTGGTGTCGCCATACCACCCGTCATCGCTGCCGGTGACGAAAACCTCGGCTCCATTCTTCGCAAACTCGCGAATCTCGTCTGCGAACACGGCCTCATAGCAGATGAAGATGCCGTAGCGATGCGTCTCGCCGTTGGCCGTCTGCAGCCGGAAGACGTTGCGCACCGTTCCGGGCGTGAAGTGCGCCACTTTGCCGGTAAGCTTTTTCGCAAAGAAGAAGACCTTCGGATAGGGAACGTACTCGCCCCACGGAACAAGATGAATCTTGTCGTAGCGGCCCACCTCGTTGCCGTTCGCGTCGTAGGCCATGGCGGAGACATGATCCAGCCATTCCTTATCTTCCGGCGAAAAATCCGATCCGACTCCGTTGACGATGAGCGGGGCGTGGTCAGCATGTGCAACTTCGGCCATCGCCTGCTGGAAGCGCTTGTCCTGTTCGAAGAAGGGCGCGGGCGACTCGGGCCAGACGATCAGATCGGGATGCGTGGGATAAGGCGGACAGGTGATTTGGCCGTTTGGCGCGCCGGTCTGCGGCAAGCCCGCGATGTAAGATTTGCAGTTTTCGCCGCCGAGTTTGATGAAGTCGGCGATGTGCCGCTCGAATTCGCCGGGCGCGAGCCAGTAGCCGGTGTTCTCCACGTCGAGATCGGGCTGGATCAGAACGGCGGATGCGGTAGTCGGAGATTTTGGCGGCGCGTCTGCCAGACCGGCAAAAGCCGCGAGGAGCAGACTGATCCCGGAGATGGCGCAAGATAGGCTGTCAGCCTTCCCGGCTCGGGCGAACCATGAAAACTTCATCTCCTCGGTCCACGAAGTCCTGTCCAGGAGCAGCCCGCCCGCCAAAAGCGAATTCACCGCAACCAGCACAAAGCTGATGCCGTAAACGCCGGTCGACGGTGCCAGCTGATTGATGAGAGCATTATCCACCTGCGAATACCCAAGCTGATCCCACGGCACGCTGGTGATGCGCGCGCCGGCGAACTCCAGCGCTACCCACAAAAATGGCGCAAACGCCAGCGCCCATCGCACCGATCCCGTCGCGCGCCGCACCAACGCGAGTCCCAATCCGAACAGGCCGAAATAAAGCCCCAGTACCAGCGAGAAAAGCAGCAGAATCAGCGCCGACACCGCCGGCGGCAACCCGCCGTGGATAAGCATCGTGTCGTAGATCCAGTAGCAGTTGCCTATGTACCAGAGCACGCCGCAAACATAAGCCAGCAGAAATGCGCTGCGCAGCGGCCTGCGATCTCCGACCGGATCAATTGAAAGAACCGCCCACAGCAGCGGCGCCAGCCCGAACCACGCGAAGACGCTGCGCCATGGTGGCATGGGGCCAGCCAGCGGGAACGGCAGCTCCAGCAAAACGGCGGAAACCACCACCGCGGCCCACGCCTTCCAGTTGAAGTGCATACAGGGGCGAGTGTAATGCATTCGGGCGGGACGGTCGCATGGGAGCTGATTCAGAAAATGGGAACAGTTCGCAGCGGCCCTACGGGGCGCGACCGATCTTTCGCAAAGCCTTCCCAGGGTTCCCCCTTTCCCCTCGCTACGGTCGGTGTCAGGGTCCACCCTGGGCTATTTTCGACTGGTCCCTCCGGGACGAAATCGCAGCAACGATTGGAAAAAAAGGCGGACCGATTGGTTGATAAGAAACGTTCATGCGCAGGCAAATCCTCCGCCGCAATCGCTTGGGTTACAATCGCTGCATGGTCCTGGCAGTGTTCGTAATCCGGCTCATGGAGCTGATGTTCTTTGTCGGGCTCGTCGGGTCTGCCGTCGTCGTCCTCATCAGCTTCGTTGAAGACGGCAAAGAACTCTTCGGCAAGGACTGATTTCCTGGCGCAATGCCGGCGCGGCTCATCCCAGGCATCTCGATCCAGATCGTCCTGCCAACCCTCCTTTCAACCCGCAAAGCGGGTCGCCGCAAAGACAATCCAGTCAATTCCTCAACGGTCGCGGCTTCGGCAGCCTCCGGCGCCCGCCTAAATCGCTTTCAGCAAAGTTTTTACGGTATTTTATGGTTTCAATAGACGGCCTTCATTTTCCGTTGACATGCCTTTGATTGAAAATTAAACTCATCGCAGAGCGGTGGTTTCGCTCGAGCGTTTTCATACCACCGGCTGCCTCGCCGGCACCCACGCGATGGCCTCTTCCCGAACGACCGTAGCTCCACCGAGTGACCGCGTGCGACTGATCGTCGCCTCTTCGGTGATGCTCACGTTCATCTCCTTCTGGCGCGCAGCCGCCATCGTTCTCAACGACCTGGGATCCTCAGCGTTTTATGCAGGCGGCATCGCCGAGCACGCCGTCGGTGCAGCCGCTCCGTGGTTCATCCTCGGCATCATGCTGTTCAGCTTTGCCGTGCGCGCCGTGTATGTCGAGAGCTGCTCGATGTTCACCCGCGGCGGCGTCTACCGCGTGGTCAAAGAAGCCCTGGGCGGCGGCTTCGCCAAGCTCAGCGTCTCGGCGCTGATGTTCGATTACATCCTCACTGGCCCGATCTCGGGTGTGTCGGCCGGCCAGTACATCACCGGCCTGTTGAACGAACTGATGGTCGTGGCCAACCAGGGCCATTGGCTCCCACCGGCACTGATGGACGTGCACGGCAACGCCATCCAGTTCAACATGGACTACACCTCGGCGCTTTTTGCCGCGGCAGTCACCATCTACTACTGGTGGCAGAACATCAAGGGCATCGAGGAGTCGAGCGACAAGGCTCTGCGCGTCATGCAGATCACCACCGTGATGGTGATCGTCCTGCTCATCTGGGGCGTTTACTCGGTGCTGATGCGCGGCGCGCACTTGCCGCCGTCGCCCATCCCGTCGCACCTGCACTTCAGCATCGACTCGCTCGGCTTCCTGAAAGGCACCACCCTGCCGATCTTCGGCTTGTTTGGGATCATGATGGCCTTCGGCCAATCGATCCTCGCCATGAGCGGCGAGGAAAGCCTGGCCCAGGTCAATCGCGAGATCCAGCACCCGAAACTCAAGAACCTGAAGCGCGCTGCGATCGTGATCGCGATTTACAGCCTGATCTTCACCGGCGGCGCCACGCTGCTGGCGTCCATGCTCATCCCTACCGGACCGCGCACCCAGATTTACGAGAACAATTTGATCGCCGGGCTCGCCATGTACATGGTCGGCCCCATGTTCTGGCGGATCATCTTCCGCATCGCCGTCGTGCTGGTGGGCTTCCTCATTCTTTCGGGCGCCATCAACACGTCCATCATCGGTTCCACCGGCGTGCTGATGCGCGTGGCTGAAGACGGCGTGCTCACCGATTGGTTCCGCAAGCCGCATCCGCGCTTTGGCACCAGCTATCGCATCGTCAACCTGGTCTTCATTCTGCAGATGTTCACCATCATCGTGAGCCGCGGCAACGTGGACATGCTGGGTGAAGCGTATGCCTTCGGCGTCATCTGGTCGTTCACATTCAACAGCCTGTCGATGCTGGTGCTTCGCTGGAAGTACAAGGGCGAGCGCGGCTGGAAGGTCCCGCCGAATCTCCGCATCGGAAAGACCGAAATTCCACTCGGCTTGATCTCGGTGTTCCTGGTACTGCTCACTGTGGCAACGGTGAACCTCTTAACAAAATCAATGGCTACGGAAAGCGGCATCGCTTTCGCCGCTGTTTTCTTCGTGCTCTTTACTGTCTCTGAACGCGAAAACCTGAAAAAACACGCTCGCACCGCGAAGGAGATGAAGGACCACTTCCAGCTCGAGCATCAAGACACGGTGAGCCGCGAGTCGGTCGCCATCCGGCCCGGCGGGGTCATCGTCACCATGCGTGACAGCAACAATCCCCTCGCATTGAAGTGGACCCTGGCGCGCACCAGCACCGAAGAACGCGACGTGGTAGTCATCAGTGTGCGCCTGATGGGCGTGGGCGGGCCGGAGTATTTGAGCGCCGAGCAGCAAAGTTTCAGCGAGCACGAGCAGATGGTCTTCACCAAGGCAGTGTCGATTGCTGAAAGCTTCGGCAAGAAAGTTTCTCTTCTGGTGGTACCGGCGGGAGACATCTTCTCGGCGCTTGTGCAAACTGCGAACTCGCTTGAAGTGGAGTCGGTGGTCTCGGGCGCCTCGAGTTCGCTTACCGCCGAGGAACAGGCCTACCACATGGGCCAGGCCTGGGAGAATCTGCCTGAACCAAAGCGGCAGTTCAACTTCTGCGTCATCTCGGCCGACGGCACTTTCAAGGTCTTCTACATCGGCCCGCACGCTCCTTCGCTCAGCCCGGAGGACGTCCAGCTTGTGCACCGGCTTTGGCTCAACATGCGCCGCGATCCCGCCGCATGCGACCTGCACCACAGCGACATCATCACCTACGCGCTGACGCGTCTCGCGGGCCACTACGCACGCGAGAAGGCAGAAATTCTACGCGATCTTAAGAATTACCGCGCTGCCGTTTCGCCGGCAGCCATGCGCCTGGGCCGCGACGCGGCGGAGTCAGGCGGAGTGAGCACGTCTCCGCGCGCCATTAAGCAGACGCGGGACCAGTAGAACAGGGACATAGGGACTGAGGGACTAAGGGAACGAGAAAGAACAATCGTAGCCTCACCCTCCCTGCTCTTTACCGGAGGATCCCGAGCTGGTTCTGATGCTTGATCCCTTGCTCCCTTGGTCCCCGTCGCCGTCAGGCGACATGCACGTCTCCCGGCTTCCAGTGCACCACTTTCACTCCCGGCTCGACCATTGCGGCCAACTCTTCCGGCGTCCCTTTCAGTGGCGGGAACGTGCCCCAGTGGATGGGCAACACGATCTTCGGAACAAGCAGTTTGCACGCCAGCGCCGCCTCCTTCGGGCCCATGGTGTAGTGGCCGCCGATCGGCAGCATGGCGATCTGCGGCTCGTAGAGTTCGTGAATCAACTTCATATCGCCGAAGACGCACGTGTCGCCTGCGTGGTAGAGCACTGGCCCTCCGGCAACCTCCAGCACAAATCCGCCGGCCACGCCGACATAGTGAATTCCCTTCTCATCCTGCGCACCCGCCGAGTGCTTGGCATCCACCATGGTGGCGGCAACATCGTCGAGCTGCACCGTGCCTCCAAGGTTCATGCCCGTGGTCTCCGTCACGCCCTGGCTGCCAATGTAATCGGCAAGCTCGTAGACGGCGACAACCTGCGAGCCGTGCTTTTTGGCCACCGGCGCAGCATCGGAGATGTGATCGCCGTGGCCGTGAGTCAGCAGAATGTAGTGGATCTTCGACGGAAGCTCAAAATCCTTTGGATATTTCGGATTGTGCGCAATGAAAGGATCGATCAGAACGTTAGTCCCCTTCGGGGTTTGAATTAAGACGGTAGCGTGTCCCAGCCAGGTAACGCGCGTTGCCTTTGATGTGCTCATCGTGATCTCCTCCTGCAAACTCTGCGCTCTTCGGCTCTACTATAGCCGCTGACCCCCAATGCCTATAAAGCTAGCAGCTAGAAGCTGGTAGCTAGAAGCTGCCTTTCCTGCTTGACGCCGGTTGGAAGCAGGCGTACCTTCTCAAAAAGGCGAATATATGGCGAAAATGGTTCCCCTCTTCCCCATCCTTGATTCCAGTCCCAACGCGACCTCCGTCGGTCCGCTGGCGCGCGCCGCCGCTGAGGCTCCTTTGGATTCGACGGGCTGCCTCACCGAATACCGGCCGCTCGCCTCGCGCTCGATCCTCAACAAGGTCACGTCGAGACGCGGGATGCCCTTCACCCACGCCATCAATCCCTACCGCGGCTGCGAGTTTGGATGCCGCTACTGCTATGCGCGCTATACACACGAGTTTCTGGAAATGGGTCCGGCAGAATTCGAGCGCAAAATCTACTTCAAGCAGAATGGCGCGTGGCTGCTTGAGCAGGAGTTGAAGCGGCTTAAGCCAGGAACGGAGATCGCGCTCGGCACAGCCACCGATCCCTACCAGCCGCTCGAACGAAAGCTGAATATTACGCGGTCACTGCTTGAAGTTTTTGCGCGTAGCGGCGGATTCAGGCTGGGTATCGTGACCAAATCCGCACTTGTGACGCGCGACCTGGCCCTGCTGCAGGCAGTGGCGAAAGTGAATCATCTCTCAGTCAATATCACGGTCACGACACTCGACCGACGGCTTGCGCGGATTCTCGAACCACGCGCCCCGCGCCCCGATTTGCGCATCAAGGCGCTCGCAGAGCTGCGTCAGGCCGGCATTCGCGCCGGCGTGATGTGCTCGCCGCTCATGCCGGGCATCACCGATACGCGCTCGTCAATCGAATCCGTCGCGAAGGCTGCTTCGGAGGCTGGCGCATGCTACATGTTTGCCGGCGCGTTGTTTCTCAAGCCGTGTTCGCTGCCAACCTTTTTCGATTTTGTGCGCGAACATTTTCCGCAGTTGCTCACGGCCTACGAAAAGCGCTACAGCGCCAGCGCCTTTGTCTCGCCTGAGTATCGCAAGCGCATCCGCGACCTGGTCGATGCCATCCGCGCGCGGTACAAGCTGGGCACGCGCTATCTTCCCAATTCGGAGTATCAGGATGCTTTCGGCGGCGATATGCCGTTTGGCGAGACGCAGCCCTGGCTGCCGTTTTCAGAGACAGGGACCAAGGTGACGAGGGAAAAAGAAAGCAGAGAGCAAGCAATCAAAAAAAAACGAGCTTGTAAGCTTGTGATCCTCGTCCCCTTGTCCCTTGCTTTATCGCGTAATCAGTACCTCTGAAACACTGTCTTTGGCAAGAAACTGGCGATGGCCGGCCCATCCGGCGAATAGTTTTTCGATACTGCGGTTGGTGGACGCGCGCTGGATGGGAAATTGCTGGGTCAGCTGCATCTCCACGTCGTCTCCCGGCGTCACGTGATAGCGGCAGCGAATGGCCTCTTCGCCCTGCGTTTTGGTGTGGAAGAACGCCAGCACCTGTCCGCCGGGATTCATCGATTCGTGCAGGTGCGCGACGACCGGCGCGACGAAGGCCTGCGGAAGGTAATCGAGCGCAGTCCACAGAAGAACCACGTCGAACAGGCGCCCTGAGAAACTGAGCGTCTGTTTCAGGTAGCCCTCTACATTCCAGATTGCGTTGCCTTCCTCGTCTTCGCCGCTCTTCCAGTCTTCGCTGCAGGCGTCGTGGACAAGGTCTGCCATATAGACACTATGGCCGAGGCTCGTGAGGTAATTGATGTTCGACGGCGAGGTATAGCCGACGTCGATAAGGCGCAACCCCGGCTCAGACTGCAGCCGCTTGCGCAGCACTGCCCACGCGCCGGAGTGGCGCGGATAACGTGGACCCGTCAGACCTGCGGACGAAGCGGTTGCACCGCTTTCCTGTTTCCTGTCGAACAAACGGCGCAGCACGTTCAGTTTTCCTCGTGGCCGGACCGGGACACGCGAAACCGACCCGGCATACTTTATTCAGACTCTATGCGGCGCCGGGACGAGGTCCGTTTGCACCTTCAGGTACCTTGGCCGCTCCCTGGGTCAGGTCGACCTTCCCGAAGAAGACGGCATTATCTTCGATGGCCAGGCGTGCGGCGCGAATATCACCTTCCAGGTTGCATCCCGCGCGCAGCTCCACTCGGCCGGTCGCGACAATGTTGCCCTGCACCTTGCCCATGATCAATACGTCCTTGGCGGTCAGATCGGCGGCGATGGTCGCTGTGGGACCGATGGTCAGGCGATTCTCCGCCAGGCTCACCGTTCCCTCCACGTGTCCATCCAGCACCAGGTCTTCACTGCCCTTCACCTCACCGCAAATCACAATCGTCTTGCCGATTCGTGCGGCAACATTTTCTCCTGCCATGGTTTCGATCCTTCCCTCGTTAATTCTTGCCGCATTCCGAAGAATAACGGCATTTCTCCGATCTGGTTCCGTTCGCCGGCGCCTGGGGGTTGCGCCGGAATGGATGGCTGGCTGACATCTGAGAATGGCTCGCCAATTTTGAGGCCCTGCCCGAACTATACGCAACACGGCGGCGCTGCTTCAATTCGCGAACGTGAAATGAAGCGATTTTGTGGCTAGCTGTATCTGGATGTGAAACCTGCGGCGAAGTTTGCCGTCCAATGCCCTAAGTAACCGCAACCCCCTGACGTCTAAACTAACTACTGTGCAGCGATTCGCCTACCTCCTGCCCCTGTTTGCCTGGGCATCGTTCGCCTGCGGGCAGCCGCCTGGCGAATACGCGGCTGGGCAGGTTCCTGATGAGAGCCAGGCCTTGGTGGATCGTGCCCTTGCCAACGAGCTAAGGGCAGCGAAGGACACAAACCATCCCATGCGCTACCAGCTGCGCAAGACCAGCCCGCGGCTGACCACGACCAAAGAGATCTACGAGACCAAGGACGGTGAGGTCGCGCGGCTGCTCGCAGTGAACGACCAGCCGTTGAGCGCGGAGGATGAGCAGAAAGAGCAGACGCGGCTGAATGACCTGCTCGCCGATCCCGGAAAGCAGCGGCACCGCAAACAGGCAGAGGACACGGATGCGGGCCGGGCTCTGATGGTCCTGCGCGAACTGCCTAACGCGTTCCTCTATCAATTCGCCGGCTCGACCGATGGCCCGCAGGGCAAACTCGAAAAGTTCACCTTTCGCCCGAATCCGAACTTCTCGCCGCCGAACCTGGAAACGGAGGTTCTCACGCAGATGACGGGTGAGATTTCGATCGACCCAAGCCGTGGGCGCGTCACGCACCTGGAGGGTCACCTGCAACAGGACGTAGATGTCCTTTGGGGCGTGGTTGGGCGTTTGAGCAAGGGCGGATGGATCGCGATCGACCAGGCGGATATCGGCGACGGGCAGTGGCACCTCGTTCGCTTCCAGATGCAGATGAGCGGTCGCGTATTCTGGAAAGCTCGAATCTACGACACCACTGAAGTGGAAAGTAAGTTTGCGCCTTTGCCGGCGGGCACGAGCTACCAAAAAGCGATCGGGATGACGCGGGAAGACCCTAAATGATCCGCGTGCTGCGGGCTCGGCTTGACACTGCAAGGCTGAAAGCAACCCGCGGCGACTTTCACGTTTCCTAAAGGAGATGGCCGAGCCTTGGCCAAAGCCGGTTTAAGTGCATCCCGGACGCGGTTCTTCTGCATGGCAACTTTGACCGGCGTGGGAGAGACACAATGTCAATCGCCGAATGGGTCGCCGGAGCGCAAACTGGCGGTCCGGAAACGCTCATCAGCAATCCACCTGGAGCCGCGTATTTTGCGATTGCCCTTGTCGCAGCCGTGGTCGGGTTTCTTGTATTGGTTTTTATCCGGACGAGCGCGCGACGGGCGCCAAGACAGTGAATCAGTTTACACAAAAAAATGCGGCGCCCGCGTTGTGCCGGCGCCGCATTGATTGTGTTGCGATTCGAGACTTACTTCACCTTCAGAATGATCATGGCGAAGGTGAACAGGGTGAGCGACTCAATGAATGCCAGGCCGATGATCATGAACGTCATCAGGGCAGGGCGGGTTCCCGGGTTGCGCGCCAATGCTTCGGTCGTTGAGCCAACAGCGCGTCCCTGACCAAGACCGCACAGGCCGGCCGCCAGTCCCATGCCCAGGCCGACGCCGATCGGAGCCAAGTCCATTACCGGCGAGCCGCTCTGCGCGAAGACAGGCATCGCGAAGCAAAGCGCGGCCAGCGCCATAAAGAGATATTGCAGTTTCCGCATAGTTCTCCAGCTTCCCTTAGATTGACCGCTAGTGGGTGGTTGAGGCTCACCGTGCTGGCCCCCTCACGCTTGCGGTCTTCCGTTGGTGCGGAGCGGAAGCGCTCTCCGCCGGAATCCTTTGTAAGTTCTTAGTTCGCAGTTCTCAGTTGTTCATTCCGCGTAATCGGCTTTCTGCTGTGAACAACGAACTGCGAACTACGAACTGCCTTTAGTGGTCATGCGACACCGCCATACCCAGGTAGATCATCGAAAGCAGCATGAAAACGTAAGCCTGGATGACCGCAACCAGCGCGTGCAGCCCGAGAAAGGCCGTCGGCGCCAGAAAAGGGATCATCGAGAAGCAGATCAGCGTCAGCAGATCGCTGGCCAGCATGTTGGCGTAAAGACGGATGGTGAGCGACATCATGCGCGCGAGGTGCGAAACAATCTCCACCGGAAAAAGCAGCCATGACATCCACCAAACTGGACCGGCAAATTGCTTTAAATAACCAATCGGCCCGTTCGCGCGCACACCGTGAAAGTTGTAGTAGAGAAACGTGAGCACGGCCAGTCCAAGTGGGACTGCTGGCTGGCTGGTCGGCGTTGTGATGCCGGGAATCAGGCCCAGCAGGTTGTTGATCAGGATGAAGAGCACAATGCAGGTAACGAAGGCCTGGAAGCGTTCATAACCGTGCCCGATGACCTGCTCCGCCTGCGTGCCCGTGAACTCGTGAATCATCTCCGCGAGTTGCTGCGCGGGATTGGGATTTTCTACGGAAAGCGACAGCCGCACGACGAGGAAAAACGCGATGAGCCCGCACGCGACGAGCAGCTCGAGAGCAAAAGTGTCATTGATGGGTGATGCGGGCTGAGCGGGATGAACGCCGATGACCTGCATCACACCGGCCACCAACGGGCCAAAGAGATGATTGAGCAGACGGGTAATTGCGAGTTGCTCGGGCATGAAGTTCTTAAGTCTTTCCGTTCCCGACTCGGTCGATCCGCGAAGACCCCGCGTTCGCTCAGTTGCGAAGCAGGCGAACTGCCTCCCAGACCATAGCTAGAAGCGCAAAGCTGAGTCCGCAAAAAAGGGCAACAGCCGAACCCTGGAAACACTTCAGGCTAACATAAATTGCCCCGGCGAAAATCAGCAGGCGAAACAGGAAAAACAACACTGGAATGAACGCGCCGCGGGGCACCTGCTTCTTGTCCATTTTGGCGGCGATAAAGCGCGCCAGCCGACGCCACTCCCAGATGCTGGCTGCGCTGATCGCCGCGCCAGTCGCCATCATGGCCGCGTTGCGCCAGCCGGAGGCGATCCACAGGATGATCGACGCCAACACCCCAATTATGAGCGTGTTACGCAGGGCGCGATGCAGGAGAGCCTCCAGGCCCTCGTCGGTGATCCATGCAGGCTCCTGAGCTGTTTCATGGCCTTCCTCAGTCATTCCGTTCTTCCACCGCCTTTGCCGCCGTTCCCGATTCCGTCCTTATTTCCGTTCCTGGAATCGGCTCCGTAAAACATTGCCATGCGGACCGCGCCCACCAGCCCTGCAACGATCCCAAAAACAATGCCGGCCATCGTGATCCAAGTCTGGTGCAGCCAACGATCGAGGCCGTATCCCGCCAGCCAGCCGATGAATCCTGCCGACGGCAGCAGCAGGACGATCTGGATCATTTTCTCGGCCTGCACCCAGGCGCCAACCAGGCCCGACATGCCGCCTGGCTGCTTCTTCTCCGGAATGGGATTGTGGTACGGCACCAACGTGGTTATACACGACGAGCGCACCGGCACGCGATGGCGCAGGACACTCGCATGCAGCCGCTATACTGGCGGTTGGACTTAGTTACGATTTGTGGCGAAGGAAGACCTCGTGTTTGAGTCGGATTTTGAGCAGAATCTCTTCAATCTGCGCCAGGAAAAACTGAAAGAGATCGAGAAGCTGGGCCAGGCTGCGTATCCCAACCAATACGTGGCCACGCACACGCTTGCGGCGGTGCGCGGGCAGTGGGACAAGGCCACCGGCGAAGAGCTTGAGGCGAACCGCGTGTCGGTTTCGGTTGCCGGGCGCATCATGGCCATCCGCCAGCAGGGCAAGGCCGGCTTTGCCACCCTGCAGCAGGAGGGCGCGCGGCTGCAGATCTACGTGCGGCTCGACGCGGTGGGCGAGCAGGGCTTCGCGCTCTACAAACTGCTCGACCTGGGCGACCACATCGGCGTCACCGGCTATCTGTTCCGCACGCGCACCGGCGAGCTCACTGTGCACGTGGAGACGCTGACCTTTCTCGCCAAGGCAATGCTGGCGCTGCCCGAGAAATATCACGGTCTGGCCGATGTGGAGCTGCGCTACCGCCAGCGCTACGTCGATCTCTTTGCCAACCTCGACGCCCGCGAAGTGTTTGTGAAGCGCGCCAAGGTGCTGCGCGCGCTGCGAAAGTTCTTCGATGACCGAGGCTACCTTGAAGTGGAAACGCCGATGATGCAGCAGATCGCCGGCGGCGCAGCGGCGCGGCCTTTCACGACGCATCACAACGCGCTCGACATGGATCTCTTCCTGCGCATCGCGCCGGAACTCTATCTAAAGCGGCTGGTCGTCGGCGGGCTGGACCGGGTTTATGAGATCAACCGCAACTTCCGCAACGAGGGAGTGAGCACGCAGCACAATCCCGAGTTCACGATGCTCGAGTTCTACCAGGCCTACGCGAACTATCACGACCTGATGGATTTGACGGAAGAGCTGATCAAGTTCGTGGCGATGGAAGTGAACGGGACGACGGTGACAAACTTCCCAATCCCGAAAGGCTCACACGCCGGGGACACCCTAGAAATCGATTTGGGTAAGTGGACTCGCCTAACAATGCGGGAAGCAATCATCAAATGGTGGCCCGAGGCCCTGCCAACTATCTCCGACTCTGTTTTCACCGATGCCAAGACCCTCAAATTATTTTTGGATGGATCCCTGAAGAAACTTCAATCCAGATCTAAGGAGGATCGCCTACAGGAGCGCGAAAACGAGATAAGAGTGATCTCAGAGGAACAGTCTCAATTGCTGCAAGTCACGCCGCCGGCCCCAGGCAGCGGGATGGAGATTGGTCCGCTCAGCCTGGAGCTGCTGCTCCAGAGGGTCGTCCAGTCTCTAGGTTCGGGAGTGCCAATTGGAAAAGCGGTTGCGGAGCTGTTTGAGTCGATAGCAGAAGGCCACCTCGTCCAGCCGACCTTCATCTACGACTACCCGACCGAGGTCTCGCCGCTCTCCAAGCAAAAGCCTGACGACCCAGACCATGTCGAGCGTTTCGAGTTCTTCGCCGGCGGCTTCGAACTGGGCAACGCCTTCAGCGAGCTCAACGATCCCGTGGAGCAGAAGAAGCGCTTTGAAGACCAGCTTGCCCAGCGTGCCGCGGGCGATGATGAAGCGCACCAGATGGACGAGGACTACGTGCGAGCGCTTGCTTATGGCCTGCCGCCTACGGGCGGCGAAGGCATCGGCATCGACCGCCTTGTGATGCTGCTGACGGGATCGAAGTCGATTCGCGATGTGATTCTCTTTCCGCTGATGCGGCCGGAAGGGACTAAGGACTAGGGACGTAGGGACTAGAAAGGCAGACCACATGGGCGAATCATTCAGAGAACTTTCTGTATCGCAGCGTGCTGTTCAATTGACCCTCGCAATTTACAAGCTGACTGGCGCTTTTCCGAACTCGGAACGATTCGGTCTCACCAATCAGCTCCGCAGAGCAGCCGTCTCCATCGCCAGCAACATCGCCGAAGGGTACGGACGCTCGACAAAAGGGGAGTATGTTCAGTTTTTGGGACACGCCCGCGGTTCGGCTTGCGAAGTCGAGACTCAGCTTGTAATTGCCCAAGCTTTAGGCTTTGGTTCGGAGGAAGCACTCGGTAAAGCCGATGAACTTTGCGGAGAAGTTGGCCGCATGCTGCGCGCGATGATGAAATCCCTGCAACCGAAGGCTGCTGCCTCGGTCCCTAGTCCCTAGTCCCTACGTCCCTCTCACAGGAGCCCCGGGCACCATTGAATATCTTGTTCATCGGCGACATCTTCGGCAGCGCGGGACGCAAAATCGTGCGCGAGCACATCGGCCACGTACGCGCGTCGCACAACGTCGATCTCACGATCATCAATGTCGAGAATGCCGCGGGCGGTTTCGGCGTCACGCCGCAGATCGCCGAAGAGGTTTTCGAGTGGGGCGCCGACGTACTGACCACCGGCAATCATGTCTGGGATAAGAGAGAGCTCAACGAATATCTGAACTCCGCTGCTCCATACACGCAGGTGCAGGCGCGGCGCGTGCTGCGGCCGGCCAACTTTCCACCCGGCTTGCCGGGTTACGGCTACTACGAAGGCAAAACGGCGGCGGGCATCGACTTCGCCGTGCTGCAACTGCAGGGCCGCGTCTTCATGACGCCGATCGACGATCCCTTTCGCGCAGCCGATGGACTGCTTGCCGCCATTCGCGCCAGAGTGATCATCGTCGACTTCCACGCAGAAGCGACCAGCGAGAAAGTCGCCATGGGCTGGTACCTCGACGGCCGCGTGACGGCAGTTCTCGGCACGCACACGCACGTTCCCACCGCGGACGAGCGGATTCTTCCCAACGGCACCGCCTTCCAGACCGATGTGGGCATGAGCGGCCCCTACGACAGCATCATCGGCGTAGAAAAGGAACTGGTGCTCCACAAATTCCTGACCGGCTTGCCCGGCAGATTTGAAGCCGCAAAGGGAAATCCCAAGATGTGCGGCGTGGTCGTCACCTGCGATCCCGCAACGGGCCGCGCATCGGCTATCCAGCGGATCATGCTGGGGGAATGACCACTGCGTGGGGCAGACCTTCGGACGAGGGAAGTGCGGTTGCCGGCAAAACCCCAACGCAGATACTAGGGCCTGTTAACACTACTAAGGCGGATGGCGTTGCGAGGGAAAATCCGGCCAGACGAAGCCGAGCCCGAAGGCTGTGGCGGGTCCACCGCCGAGGGCGAGAATGAAGTATGGCCGGATTTTCGCCGCAACCGTTCGGGCCGGGGCCAATTTCCCCCATTTCTGCGTCGCTCGTCGCTCTGATACACCCGGTATCTGTCCCTCCTCGCTCCTTGAACTGAGAAAAATTGGCTCCCGGCGCCACCGCCTTAGTAGTGTTAACAGACCCTAGGTCAAACAGAAAGGGCAGCCCGTTTCACAGGCTGCCCTTGAATTCCCAGAAGCTCAAATCCAGCCGGCTGAACCCGGCCGAACGTTGCTGTCTAGTGATGCGCCGCCGACGGCTTGGCCGCGGTGTGATGCACGGGAGCCTTCTTCTGTTCCAGCTGCAGGAAGCCGCCAGTCAGAACGATCTGCGCGGATGCAGCCGTCGAGCCTGCCGCCGCAACCGGCGTAAAGGTGTCGTAGGTTCCGTCCAGTTCCGTTGCAGGCTGCAGCTTCAGTTCGGTGCCGGCTGCCGGTGCATCCTTGCAGGAGGCTGGATCCTTCATGTTCACGGTGAAGTCCGCTGTGTGAGCGTCTTTGGCGTCCTGCGTCACAGCCACATTGAAGACCGTGATCGCCGGTTCAATCGAGAGCTTACGAATGTGAGCCGGTGAGTCTGTCAACACATCGCCCATCGCATCGGTATCGGCTTTCACGCCATTGGCCAGGATGTACGCCTGCGCCTCCTTGACCTTCAGTTCTGAAGGAGGCTCAGGCACGGAACCGCATGGTCCTGGCGTCGTCAGCTTCACAACGAAATCCTTCGGCTTGGGAGAACCGGCCATCGTTGCCGAGATCTTCAGCACCGAAGCTGGATCGGAGATGATTACGCCCGGGACCGGTGTCTGCTGGCCCTTCAGCTTTGCCCACAGTCCATCGGCGTCGTCCTTGCTGCCGTTTGCAAGGATGAACTCCTTGTCTTCCAGATTCAGCTGCATAGGATCGCCGGTTGTATAGGCCCTATGTGCAAGATCCGCAGGCGATGGCGCGGGCGCAATCGTGAAGCTGGCCGGTGGGAAAAGTGTTGCCTGGGCCTGCTGCTTAATGCTGTCAATTTGCTGCTTGATGGCTGCATCGCCATCGAGCGTGCCGTGGTAGCGTTTGTACCAATAGTCGAGTTGCGGCTCGATCTGCGCCTTATATGCCGGAGGCGCGAAGTCCCACGCGCGCGCGAAGAACCAGATAGCCTTTATCGGGTCTCTCGAGTCGCCCGGCTTCGCGTACGCCTGGGCAAGTTGCAGGGTGTCTTGCAATCCCAGCCCCGGCTTCGTGGTCGCATCGGGCGGGTAGAGCATTAGTTCCTGGGTGTACTGATCGATCGCGCCCTTGAAGCTCTTCTTTGAAACCGCGTCGTCGAACGCGATGGCCGAGTGGAAGATCGGGTAGGCCTGAGATGTCAGATTTTTCCAGTCACCGTCAGACATGCTTGCCGGCTTGGCAACGCTCAGTCCCTTCTGGGCCAACGCGCCGGCATCGTCACAAGTCTGCGCATCGGTCGTTGTCCCCGTCGCATCCAGGCTCTTGCTGCACTGCAGCTTCTTTAAGTAGACGCTGACAACGATGGCATGCATATTGTTGGGATCCACCTGCAACAGACGGGTGGCGGCGCTCAGGACCTTGTCAGGATTATTCGCCTGCTGGTAAGCGTCGATCAGCTGATCGAGCACCGTGTTCTTGACGGGGCTCTGGGGATAGGTCTGTAGAAAGCTTTCACCCGCCGCAGCCTTAGCCGTTGGGTCAGTCTGTGTGCTGAAATTCTGATAAGCATTGAATTGATCCGCCGGCAGGCTGATCTGGCTGGTGTCCTGCTGGGCTCGCAGCGCGGGCGTCGAAACAAGGCTGATGCTTGCCAATGCCATCGCAGTTGCAACGACTAACGTCTTCATGCAGTGCTCCTGGGAGTTGCCGTAATGGAAATCGAAAATCACGCGCTCACCGGCGGAATGGGCGACCTTTTTGCACGGCTATAGATTGCCGGGTGACGGATATACCATACCACGGCCATCCTTGCTGCGTAGGAGGATTATAAAAAGCCCTGCGGCCCCTGACAAGCAACACACAATCGCAATTCGAAATAACCAGCGACGCGCTGTTGAAATTGTCGTCCAAATGTCACCGCGCGTCGCTTTCCGGGTTCGGTCTGGAGCACCTTCGCGCCCTGTCTCCTCACTCCGCGGCTACTGCAGCAGCCTCACCAGTTCCGCTTGCTCGGCCAGAAATGCGTCGTGGCCGTGCGCGCTGGTCATCTCGCGATAATCGGCCTTCGCGCCAGCCTGGCCGATGGACTCGGCAAACCGGCGAACGTCCTCCGCGGGGAAAAGCCAGTCAGAGCTGATGCCGATAAAGCTCAGCTTCGCGTGAATGCGGCCGAATGCCTCCTCCGGCGTTGCGTATCCGCGCAGCGGATCCCACGTGTCCATGGCCCGCAGGATCGCCAGGTATGCATTCGCGTCGAAGCGCTCAATAAATCGCTCTCCCTGGTGATCGAGGTAGCCTGCAATGTCGAACCTTCCCCCGGTTAGACCGCTGCCGTTGCCATCGGCTGCCCAGGGATCCTCGCCTGTCCGCTGGTTGGGATTACGTCCGTAACGCTCATCGAAGAGCGGAGCCGACTTGTAGCTGATCATGGCGATCTGCCGGGCCAGCGCGAGCCCGCGGCGCGGGGGCTTCTGCGGCAGGTAGCGGCCACCGGCCCACTCGGGGTCGTGTTCGATCGCCCTCCGCTGCAGGTGATTCAAAGCCAGCCCCATCGCCGAGAGCGGCGTCACGCCGATGATCAGCGCACGCTCCACGCGCTCGGGGTGCAGGATGGTCCACTCCAGGGCCTGCATGCCGCCGATTGACCCTCCCAGCACCAGCCGCAAACGCCGTACGCCGAGCGAGTCAAGCAGGCGCGCCTGCGCTCGCACATTGTCGCGAACCGAAACGAGGGGAAAATCCGGGCCATAGATTTGGCCGCTTTCGGGATTGACGCTGCCGGGTCCCGTCGATCCGTAACACGAACCCAGCATATTAATGCAGATGACGAAATCGTGCTCCAGCGAAAGGACGGCGCCGGGAGCGAAGATTTCGGGCCACCAATTGCCGACTCGGGCGGAGCCCGAGAGCGCGTGGCAAACCAGAACGGCATTATTCTTCGCCGCATTCAGCCGGCCGTAAACGGCGTAATGCAGCGTGGGACAGTTCAAGACGCAGCCGCACTCGAGCGGCAGAGAGCTCTCAAGGACAAAGTCGCCCTCGTAGGTGGGCTCCACAGTCTTTGTTGCCGGCGGCGAAGCGCCGCTGCGATTGTAGGTGTCGGTCATGATCAGCTCTTAGCTCCTAGCCGCTAGCTCTTAGCCTCTCGTCTCCCATATCTAGATACCGCTGTCATCCTGAGCGACGGTCGCCGAGGCGACCGGAGTCGAAGGACCTGCATTTCTTGACTTCGACATATTCCGCGAACTTCTGGATCACCACGATGGGGCTGGAAGCTAGGAGCCTTTTCTATTTTGCCCTATCGCGCCGCCAATTCCGGCGTGTTAGGCGCAAAGGCCTGCCCGTTCGCAACCTCGATCGCCTGGTCAAGATCGGCCAGGATGTCACTGATGTCCTCGATGCCGACCGACAGCCGAACCAGCTCGGGCGTCACGCCAGTTGAAGCCTGCTCCTCAACCGAGAGCTGCTGATGCGTCGTCGATGCTGGATGAATTACAAGCGACTTGGCATCCCCGATGTTGGCCAGCAGCGAAAACAGCTTCAGCGAGTCGATGAACTTCTTTCCCGCATCGTAGGCGCCCCCCGATTTTCCGGCTTTGATGCCGAAGGTCACCAGCGATGATTGGCCATTCGGCATGTACTTCTTTGCGCGCGCGTGGTATCGGCTTGAAGCAAGTCCAGGGTAATTGACCCACTCTACTCCCGGATGCTCTTCGAGATGCTTGGCCACCGCCAGCGCGTTCTGCGAGTGGCGCTCCATGCGCAGGTGCAGCGTCTCGATCCCTTGCAGCAACAGGAAGGCGTTGAATGGCGACAATGCCGCGCCCGTGTCGCGCAATCCCTGCACACGCGCCTTGAGGATGAACGAGAGCGGCCCGAAGGCAGCAGTGTAGGAAAGACCATGGTAGGACGGATCGGGTTCGGTAAACTCCTTGAAGCGCCCCGATGCCGCCCAGTCGAACTTGCCGGCATCCACAATCACGCCGCCAATTGCCAGTCCGTGGCCGCCCAGAAATTTCGTCGCCGAGTTGACCACGATGTCCGCGCCCCACTCGATGGGCCGCAGCAGCGCAGGCGAAGCGCAGGTATTATCGATCACCAGCGGCAGCTTGTGCTGATGGGCAATTTGCGCCAGCTGCTCGATGTCGGCGATGTCGAGCTTGGGATTGCCCAGCGTCTCCGTGTAAACGGCTCGGGTCTTGTCGCTAATCAGCCCGTGCAGACCGACAAAGTCGTCGGCGTCAACAAACTTCACCTTGATGCCCAGCCGCGGCAGCGTGTAGTGGAACAGATTGTAGGTGCCGCCATAAAGCGACGTGGTGGAGATGATCTCGTCACCCGCCGCAGCCAGCGTCGTGATCGCCAGCGTCTCGGCCGCCTGGCCTGACGCCGTAGCCAACCCCGCCACGCCGCCTTCGAGAGCCGCCACGCGCTTCTCAAACACGTCGGTGGTCGGATTCATGATGCGCGTGTAGATGTTGCCGAACTCCTGCAGCCCGAACAGGCGCGCGGCGTGGTCGGCATCGTGAAACACATAGGACGTGGTCTGGTAGATGGGAACGGCGCGCGAGCCCGTGGTCGGGTCGGGCGTCTGGCCGCCGTGCACGGCAAGCGTGGCAAGCTGCTGGGGATTCTGTTCAGGCATGATCGGCTCCTTCAAGGTTTCTCGGGTTTGGCTTGGCGGCGGGGGCGGGAAGCAAGCCAGATCGCAATGAAAAGGCCCGCATCCTGTTCTGGACCGGGCCGTTTGACCTCTAAATCGGTTGCGCCTAGCGCATTCGCCGCTCAAGGGCCACACGGACGGGTCCACACGCCATACACATGCACATGGCCATGAACACAAATCCGTACTCCCATGAGATCGGCATAGTTGGCAGTATCAGGGGCGCGTAGCGCGGGTGTCAAGCGAAACTCGATCCCAGGGCAGCCACAAAGGTGTCATCTCTCTCCCCGAAGGCCCGCTGTCCCGAGGTTGGGTAGGTGCTACCTCCCTATTCCTCCCCTTTCCAGACATACGCGCCCGGCTGCGGTAGACCGAAGTGAGCCAGTACGCGATAAGCGAATTCCTTCGCCATTTCGGATGAAGTCTTCGGATTTGCGTAATATGCCGGAATGCAGGGGAAGATCGTCGCACCGGCCTCGGCGGCCAGCGTCATGTTGCGCAGGTGAATGCGATTGAACGGCGTCTCGCGCACGCAGAGGATCAGCGGACGGCGTTCCTTCAGCGTCACATCGGCCGCGCGCGCGATGAGTGAATTGGCCAAGCCGTGGGCAATCGTCGCCAGTGTTCCCATCGAGCACGGCAGAATAATCATTCCATTGGAAGGATGGCTGCCGCTGGCAATCGATGCGCCAATCTCGGCATCCGCGTGTTGCAGGATCTTTTTTGGCGCTGCCCCGAGCAATTTCTCCAACAGGTCGTTCCGGCCGGAGATACCGAGTTCTTCCGCCAGCACGCGCAGCGAGTTTTCCGACGCGACAAAATGGACGCGGGAGACACGGTCGTCGGCTTCGAGCGCGCGCAGCAGTTCCTTGCCAAGAATGGCGCCCGAGGCTCCGGTGATGGCGATGGTGAGACGGGCACCCTCCATGTCAGCTTCCTAGAACCCGCTTGAAGATCGCATCCACATTCCCCAACTGCCGCTTGTAGTCGAAGGTCTTTTCCAGCTTCTCGGTCGAGAGCAGCTTCGTGATTTCCGGATCGAGCTCCACTTCCCCCTGGAAGTTCAAATCCTCTTTCCAGGCGCGCATCGCGTGGCCCTGCACCAGCCGGTAGGCATCCTCGCGCAGCATGCCGGCCTCGGCCAGGTCGAGCAGGAGCTGTCCAGAAAAGATCAGCCCGCCCGTCGATTCCAGGTTCTTGAGCATCCGCTCCGGGTAGACCAGCAGCCGGTCGATCAGGTCCGTCGTCTTGGCCAGCAGATAATCCAGCAGAATCGTCGAGTCGGGAAAGATGATCCGCTCCACCGATGAGTGCGAGATGTCGCGCTCGTGCCACAGCGCAACGTCTTCGAGCGAGGCAACGGCATTCCCGCGCAGCACACGCGCCAACCCGGAGATCTGCTCTGAAGTTATTGGATTCTTTTTGTGCGGCATGGCCGATGAGCCCTTCTGCTTCTCGCTGAAGTACTCCTGTGCCTCGCGCACCTCGCTGCGCTGCAGGTGCCGCACCTCGACGGCAATCTTGTCGAGCGTGCTGGCGATGATGGCAATCGTCGTAATGTACGCCGCGTGCCGGTCGCGTTGGATCACCTGCGTGGCAACCAGCGCCGGCTTCAGCCCGAGGGCTGCGCAAATTCTCTCTTCGTGCTCCGGCTTCAGGTGACCGAATGTACCAACCGCACCCGATAGCTTGCCCACCCGCATGTCTTCGGCTGCGGCGGCAAATCTCGACGCATTGCGCTCCATTTCGGAGTGCCAGTTCAGCAGTTTCAAACCAAACGTCGTCGGCTCGGCGTGCACGCCGTGCGTGCGCCCGATGGTCGGCGTGTGCTTGAACTCAATCGCGCGCCTCTTCAGCACTGTCAGCAGCCCGGCAATCCCCTCGCGCAGCAGCGCCGAAGCTTCCTTCACCTGCAGCGCCAGCGCCGTATCCACCACATCGTTCGACGTGAGCCCGTAATGCAGCCACCGGGAGTGGGCATCGAGCCCCTGCGCCTTCAGGCTCTCGGCAACCGCCGTCGTGAACGCGATCACGTCGTGCCGAACTTCGGCTTCGATCTCCGCAACCCGACCTGCGTCGACGGTTGCCCTGGTCGCGATGGCCTCGGCGGCGGCGGCAGGAATCACGCCGTCTTCGGCAAGCACGCGGCTCGCTGCCGCTTCAACCTTCAGCCAGCAGCGGTACTTGTTCTCATCGGTCCAGATGCGGCCCATCGCCGGGCGTGTATAACGTTCAATCAACGGAAAGCTCCTGAAGAACAGCCCTCAGCCATCAGCTTTCAGCCGTCCGCACTGCGCGATGGCCTGCAAGCGACTCGCCACGAGCTCTTTCACCTTAAATTGTACGAGGGTAAAGCAGTTATCTGCGAGGAATTCCCAGGCGCCGGTGCA
The DNA here is from genome assembly GCA_963834565.1 of uncultured Acidobacteriaceae bacterium. Classification (GTDB taxonomy): domain Bacteria; phylum Acidobacteriota; class Terriglobia; order Terriglobales; family Acidobacteriaceae; genus Telmatobacter. The sequence goes on from CAWICF010000006.1 coordinate 317,514, forward strand.
GCTCGTCGATGAGCAGCCCGCGGCCGGGCGTATAGGGCTGGAACCACTCGCCATCGATCACCAGTTGTGGCACGGCGCGCTTGCCTACGTGGCGAAGGACCTCATCGGAGGCAGCAGGATTTTGATCGACATCGATCTCTGTGTATTTGACGCCGTGGGCCTCAAGAAACTGTTTGGCAGCGCGGCAATCGCGGCACCAGCTCGCGGCGTAGATCTGTACGGTCATAAATGCATCTTAGCGCCATCACGCTGCTATGCTCTGTGATGACGCCCACCTTGGCAATAAGATGACCGCCGACGAAATCAAGACTCTATTGAATTTGCAGCCGCACCCCGTGGAAGGCGGCTGGTACCGGCGCACGTATACTTCGGCGGTGAGCGTCGCCCTGCTCGGCGGCGTGCGACCCTACGGCACGGCCATCTACTACCTGCTTGAAGAGGGGACCTTCTCTGAGATGCATGTGCTTGCCTCCGACGAGATCTTCCACTTCTACCTCGGCGACCCGGTGGAGATGCTGCAGCTCTTGCCGAATGGTGACTCGAAAGTTGTCAGGCTCGGTCCCGATCTCGCCGCCGGTCAACAGGTCCAGCTTGTCGTTCCCGCCGGCACGTGGCAGGGCACGCGGCTCGTTGAAGGCGGCAAAGTGGCGCTGCTCGGTTGCACCGTGACTCCAGGATTCGATTTCGCCGACTACCGCAGCGGGAAACATGACGAGCTGGTAAGGCAGTGGCCGCACGAGGCGGCGCGAATCAAGAAGCTGACGCGCGGCTAGTTTTATCTCCGCTCTTTGAAGAATCCCCGCAGCAGCTCGGCCGACTCTTCCGCCAGAATTCCCTGCGTCACTTCCATTTGATGGTTGAGCTGCGGATGGTTCAGCACGCTCAGCACCGACCCGCATGCGCCCGCCTTGGGATCGGCAGCGGCATACACCAGCCGGTCGAGCCGCGCATGGATCATCGCCCCGGCGCACATGGCGCAGGGCTCCAGCGTCACGTAGAGCGTGCATCCTGTCAGCCGATAGTTGCCCAGGGCCCGCGCCGCTTCACGCATCGCCACGACCTCGGCATGCGCCGTCGGATCGACATTGCGGAGCACGCAGTTCTGCCCGCGGGCGATGATCTCCGCCTCGCGCACGATCACCGCGCCGATCGGCACCTCGCCGCCCTCCGCAGCGAGCCGCGCCTGGGCCAGCGCCGCATCCATCGCTTCATGGTCGCCGATCATGCTTCTTATGCTATCGCCGTCTGACCGGCCGCAGGCTGCTGCTGCGTCATGCAATGCAGCGCGCCCAATCCCCAGATCAGGTCCACGCTGTGCACACCAATCACTTCGCGATTGGGAAAAACCTGTGCCAGCGTATTCAGCGCGACGCGATCGTTGGGGTCGTGAAACGTCGGCACCAGCACTACGCCATTCGCAACATAAAAGTTTGCGTAGCTGGCCGGAACGCGCTGTTTGCGAAACACGATCGGCCGGGGCATCGGCAACTCGACTACGTCGAACTGCTTCCCTTCCCGCGTCCTCGCCGCCTTCAATATCCGCAGATTCTCGGTAAGCGGTTCGTGATTCGGATCGCGCGTATTTCGCTCAACTGCGGCAATCACCGTCTCCGGCCCAACGAAGCGCGCTATATCGTCCACGTGGCCGTGCGTATCGTCGCCGGCGATGCCGCGTCCCAGCCAGATCACCTGGTCGATGCCGAGATAATCCGAGAACACCTTCTCCAGTTGCTCGCGGCCCACGCCGGGATTGCGCTGCTGCACGTCGCTCAGCAGGCATTCCTCGGTGGTCAGCATCGCACCGGCGCCGTTCACATCAATCGATCCGCCTTCAAGCACGACTCGATGCGCCTTCCCGCCTGCCAGCCAAAGCTGAGGCTGCCACGTCGGCAGCCCCAGCAGCTTCGTCACGCGCCCGGGAATCTTCTCGTCGAGATGCCAATCGTCATACTTCGCCCAGCCGTTGAATCGCCAGTGCGTGAGGCCAACCCGGCCCTCCCGGTCTCGGACGAAGATCGGTCCGGAATCGCGCATCCAGCCGCGATCGGTCAGCCACTTGTGGAAACTCACCCGGTCGCGGTCCACGCCTGCCCGACTCAACATGCTCGAAACGCGCGCCTGCATCACTGCATCTTCCACGATCAAGTGAACGCGCTCGCGCTCGGCGAGCAGTCGCACGATCTCGACGTAGAGCCAAGGGATTGACTGGAACTTCCCCGGCCAGTCCTTGGGATTGTGCGGCCACGCGAGCCATGTGGCTTCGTGCGGCTCCCATTCCGCCGGCATGCGATAACCCAGTTGCCGCGGCGTCTTCTGCCCTGCTGGTCCAGAGGCCGGCCTCGACGGTGCGCCAGATTTCGTAAGCGTCTGCTTGCCCATCGTTATTTGTGCTCTTTGCCCGCGGCGTGCGCGCCGGCAGGATCGAGAAATCGCTGGCTGATGGGCCCGTATGCGTCGATGCGGCGATCGCGAAGGAAGGGCCAATTGCGCCGCGTTTCCTCGATCAGCTTCAAATCGACATCGGCCAGCAGGATCTCTTCATTTTCGTGCGAGGCCTTCGCAATCACGCGCCCGAACGGATCGGCGATAAAGCTTCCACCCCAGAACTCGAGCCCCGGACCCGCGGCGCGATTGCCCTTGATGTCACCGTGCTCCAAACCGACACGATTCACGGCTGCCACGTAGACGCCGTTGGCGATCGCATGGGCGCGCTGGATCGTCTTCCACGCGTCGTACTGCGCAGCGCCAAATTCGTCCTTCTCTGCCGGATGCCAGCCGATCGCTGTCGGATAGAACAGCACCTCAGCGCCCTGCAGAGCTGTGAGCCGTGCACCCTCGGGATACCACTGGTCCCAACACACCAGCGTGCCCACACGACCAAACGGCATGTCGACCGCCTTGAACCCAAGATCGCCCGGCGCAAAATAATATTTCTCGTAATAAAGCGGATCGTCCGGGATGTGCATCTTGCGGTAGACGCTGGCAATGGCGCCATCAGCGCCGAATGTGACGGCGGTATTGTGGTAGAGCCCCGGCGCCCGACGCTCAAACAGCGAAGCAACAATCGCAATCTTCGCCTCGCGAGCAACCTCGCCCAGCTTCTGAGTAGAGGGTCCCGGGATCTGCTCCGCAAGGTCAAAGAGCGCAAGTTCTTCCCGCTGGCAGAAGTACTGCGTACGGAAAAGCTCCGGCAGGCAGACGATTTGCGCTCCCAGCCGAGCCGCTTCGCGCACGTGGTTCAGCGCCGAGGCAAAATTCGCCTCAGGATCGGCGCCCATCTTCATTTGCACGGCGGCAATTTTGTATTTGCGATTGTCTGTCATCTTCCGCTTGCCATTCCCCCGATATCTCGCGTTACGCGGCCCACGCAGCAAGGCCAACCCCGCCTGGCGGAATTGGCCTCGATTGCCTTGAATGATTACTTTGAGAGTTCTACTCGAGCCTCAACTCTCGTCCAAAGGTCTGCCCCACGCAGTGGCTATTCGTCGAGGATTAGCACCGCGGCTGCGATGGTCGTGGTCCACTTGCCGCGCTTGTCGCCTACCGCCGACTGCGTAATGTTGCTGGTGCGGACGATCTTGTTCGAGATGCGGTAGATCTCTTTCTTCTCGTCCCAGCTTGTATCGGGGTCGAACTCCACATCCAGCGTGGTGGCCAGCATCTCGGCGGCCAGCTCTTCGGCGTATTCGCCTGCCTGGTCCTCGGTTTCGCCGTAGCTGTGGTGCTCACTCAGGTAGCCGTAAGTGTTGCGATCGGCCGGGATGGCGACCCCAATGCTCGCGGCGACCAGCCGGTGCGGCTCGCGCGTCGAGTTTTCTGCGATCACCGCGAAAACCACTTCGCCGTCGTTCAGGTACTTCAATCCATCCTTGCGCGAAATCATCTTGCATTGCGGCGGAAAGATAGACGAGACGCGAACCAGGTTCTGGCTGGCGATACCGGCGTCGCGCAGTGCCAACTCAAAACTGGTCAGCCGCTCCTTGTGCTTGCCGACGCCCTTGGTGAAGAAAAGCTTCTTTGGGACCATGCCTTTTCCCAATTTCGATGTGTCCTCCGTGCGGTTAAGAATTGCGAAATTAAATCGTTCCCGCATGAGTCTATCGCATCCTGCCCCGCGCGAACAGGTTTTCCGTCAAATTCATGCGCGGTTCATGGTGGCGGGCTATGAACGCACTTCCCACTGTCCCCCGCCAATCGCAGACATCCTATTCAAAGGAGGACAAACGGAGGGAGAAACCGGCCGGCGCGGGCAACTTTCCCGGCTCTCTCACGTTTAATAGAACATGAAACGACTACTCCCCTGGGGAATCCCTTTCGTTTTCGTAACTGCTTCGCTTTGCCTGTCTCTATCGGCTCAAAGCGCAGCCCCGTCTGATCCCGGCAGCGCGCCCGCCATGGCGCCTCCGCCGGCGGGTGCTGATGCTGGCCCGGTTGTGCTGGACTGGGTGCCACCGGCATTGTCGCAATTAAGCTCGCAGGCTGCGGCCAGGTCCAGCTTCACGCTCGACCGCAACATGCTGGTCGCTGCCGCCAGCCTGACGAATCCTGACGAAGCCACGAAACAGGCCATCGCCAAGCTCGACGGTGTAAGCGTGCATATCTTGAACTTTGCCGCACCCGGGATGGCCGATCCGGCCGCGATTGAGTCTGTACGCGACGCTTACCACCTGCGCGGCTGGAAGCATCTGGTCAGCACCACGGGCGCCGGAGGTCCGGTACACAATGGAAAAGCTGACGTGTGGCTGGTTCTCGACGGTGTGAACGTGCGCGGCGCCGTGGTTCTGATCGATAGCCCCAGGAGTCTGACGCTGATCACGCTCGCGGGAAATATCAGCCCCGTCGACCTGCTTCACCTGCGCGGCCACTTCGGCATTCCTCGCTTCGACGGCGACGGATTCAAAGATTCCCCGATGAACTAGAGGCCGGGTTTGCCTGCGCCGCATTGGCGCCGTTTCACCGCAACTCTTCGCCCCGCTTCCTCCGCCTGGCAGGTCACTGCACATTGATCGAGCAGTGCTATATTCTTGCCTTGCAATCATCACACTCAATGCTGGGAAGACTTCAGATGGTTCGAGCGTTGCGTACCGCACTTATCCTGAATTTGGGGATTCTTGGCGGAATCAGGGCGCAAGCCAAGGTCGCTGCGGACTCAAAAGACGCTCTCAAAACTCTCAACAGCATCGGCGATGCGCTGAACGCGCCCGATCGTCACCCGGTTCACATATTGTATGTACACGGCATCGACCAGGTTGGAGCCGGCGACTCCGCGCTGCTGCGTGACTCAATCTGCACCAGGCTTAACCTATGTGCAACGAGCGATTGGAAGAGTGCCGGCGTCGAGTTTGCCGACCATGGCGAATTCGCCGATGGGGTTCAACCGCCAGCGCTCCAGTATCTGGGTAACCCGGTATGGAACAACGCCGAGGAGTGGCATGCGGCCGCACCCTTCGTCGTTCACTGGGTCGTCCGTCTTCGCCGCCATCAGGCAGTTCTTGTTCTTGATGAAGTCAACTGGTGGCCGATCGTCCTCGCACTCAAATGCCGCCGCATCGTCGCCACTGAGACCTATCTGGCCGGGCCCGATCGCAGCCTGCTCCAGGTCTGTTCGCAGGATTCGGCGCAGGATCCTGGCGGAGTGGGACGCCTTTTCCCCTGGATCACGCCCGATGAGGCGCAAAAACTTGCCGCGGTCCGTCCGCGCGGCGTCTTGGTCAATCGCACGCTAAAGGGCAATCTCATCGACTGGGGACTCGCCGACGTCCTGATCAGCACCGGGCCATTGAACGGCATCTTGCGCGATGGCATTCGCCAGCTCATGGCCAAGTCGGCGGCCTTCGATACTAATTTCAGCCCGAACGCGAATGCCGGCGATGCCCTCGTTCACTACAACTGGCGGGCCCAGCTCGAGCACAACAACACGCTCGACCAGGAGTTTATCGGCGTAACGCACAGCCTTGGCGGCTATCTGCTTTTCAATACGCTCAACCCTGAGACGGCCGACTCAGATGGTCCGGTTCAATCGCCTGCCGAAACAGTGCGGATCGCGGCAGAGAACAGCGCCATGCAGTACATCTTCGGCAGGATGTCGCTCATCTACCTCTTTGCCAACCAGCTCCAGATGCTGGAGATCACCAACCTCGAAACCGCGCCGGCAAGCCCTGCGGCCGCAATGAGTTCGCGCGGGCTGGAGCCGCCTCCTCCGCCACCGACCAATCCTGCGGCCAACTTTCGCTCGCTCGTCAACCGCTGGCAGCAGCTTCAGTCCGATTTTCAGGCGTCCCTCCATCCCAATGAAGAATCTGCTCGGGAGAAAATTCAGGTGGTGGCCTGGAGCGACCCAAGCGACGTGCTCACCTGGCGCGTGCCGCGCATCGGCAATGTCGACGTCGTTAATCTCTACGTCCAAAATGCGCCCCACTGGTTCTGGCTCTTTGAATCACCCACTTCAGCGCACGGAAACTACGCCGAAAACAAATCCGTCCTGCACGTGATGTTCGACGATACGAAGACTGCGGCGACCCACTGACATCGCAGCCTGTTATAGCGCCGGGTGCCAAACTGGGATCCCCATCGACTGGTCTTCGTCGTTGGGGTGAAAGGTCGGCTGTCGTGCGGGCGTCCTCGCCCGCACAGCGTGGCCCGCCGTTGCGCCTCATAAATTCGAGGTGTTAGCCTCAACCTTGGAACATTCTCTGAAGGGAATTCACCAAAACATTATGCAGAGCACGTATAACGGGCTGGAACTGCCGAAAAACGGCCAGCCGATCGAGTACCTGGACGGGCAATTCAAGGTTCCTGACCACCCCATCATTCCGTTCATTGAAGGCGACGGCACCGGCCGCGACATCTGGAAAGCCTCGCAGCGCGTCTTTGACGCCGCGGTTGAAAAATCCTACGGCGGCAAGCGCGCCATTCGTTGGTTCGAGATCTTTGCCGGCGAAAAAGCCTTCCGCCAGTTCAGCAACTGGCTGCCCGACGACTCCGTCTCGGCCGCGCGCGACCTGCGCGTCTCGATCAAAGGTCCGCTGACTACGCCTGTTGGCGGCGGCATCCGCTCGCTTAACGTCGCCCTCCGCCAGATTCTCGATCTTTACGCTTGCGTGCGCCCAGTGAAGTACTACCAGGGCGTGCCAAGCCCGGTGAAACATCCTGAGCAGGTCGACATCGTCATCTTCCGCGAGAACACCGAGGACGTGTACTCGGGCATTGAGTTCAAAGAGGGCACGGCCGAAGCGGCAAAGCTCATCAGCTTTTTGAACGACGACATGCTGAAGGGTGGCAAGAAGAAAGTTCGCACCGATTCTGGAGTCGGCATCAAGCCCATTTCGATCTTCGGCACCAAGCGCCTCGTGCGCTACGCCATCAAGAGTGCATTGGAAACCGGCCGCAAAACCGTCACGCTCGTGCACAAGGGCAATATTCAGAAGTTCACTGAGGGCGCGTTCCGCGAGTGGGGCTACGAGGTCGCTACGCAGGAGTTCCGCGCCCACGTCGTCACCGAACGCGAAAGCTGGATCCTCGGCAACGTCGATGCCAACCCCAACGTTACCGTCGAACGAAACGCCGCGCTCATCGAGCCAGGATTGGAATTCGGCAATCAGGCCTTCCGCGATGCACTCTACGCCGAGGTCAAATCCGTCATCGACACCATCGGCAAGTCACACGGCAACGGCGCGTGGAAGTCGAAGATCCTCGTCAACGACCGCATCGCCGACTCCATCTTTCAGCAGATCATTATCCGGCCCTCGGACTACAGCATCCTCGCCACCTCGAACCTCAACGGAGACTACATCTCCGACGCTGCTGCCGCGCAGGTGGGCGGCCTGGGCATCGCGCCCGGCGCCAATATTGGCGATGGCTACGCGGTCTTCGAGGCCACGCACGGCACCGCTCCCAAGTACGCCGATAAGGATGTCATCAATCCCGGCTCGGTGATTCTCTCTGGCGTCATGCTGCTTGATTTCATTGGCTGGAAGGAAGCCGCAAAGATGATCGAGACCGCGATGGAGAAGACCATCCAGCAGAAATTCGTGACGTACGATTTCGAGCGCCAGACCGCAGGCGCCACCAAGGTGGGCACCAGCGAGTTTGCCACGCGCATCATCGGAAACATGTTGGAACAGTGATCAGTTGTCAGTTTCCAAGCAATAACGAGAGAATCCGTGCCCCATCCATTCGACATCTTTCTGTCGAATGGGTGGGAGAGCAAGAAACTCGCCAGGTTTTGTAAAAAGGGCACGGCTTATCGGGATCCCCGGAGACAGGTCCACGTCGCTGGGGTGACTTGAGCCGGGCCGCAAGAATTCAAGAGAAGGCAACGGGGCTTTAACCCCTGAGGGACTGACGGTCGGTCCCACGGAGAAAAATCAAATGCGAAAGAAAGTTTCCATCGTCGGCGCGGGTAACGTGGGCGCCACCTGCGCGCACTGGATTGCGGCCAAAGAACTGGCCGATGTTGTTTTGGTGGACGTTGTCGAAGGCGTGCCGCAAGGCAAGGCGCTCGACCTGCTCGAAGCCATGCCAATCGAGAAGCGCGACGTGTCCATTGCCGGCTCGAATGACTACGCCGCCACGGCCAACTCCGACATCGTCGTCATCACCGCGGGCATTCCCCGCAAGCCCGGCATGAGCCGTGACGACCTGCTCAATACCAACTTCAAGATCATGTCAGACGTGGTGCAGAAGGTCGTCGACCATTCGCCCGAGTGCATCCTCATCATCGTCTCGAATCCACTGGACGCGATGGCGCAAGCCGCCTACCGCCAGGCCGGCTTCAATCGCGAACGCGTCATCGGCATGGCCGGAGTGCTTGACTCCGCCCGCTTCCGCACCTTCATAGCCGAAGAGCTCAAAGTCAGCGTCGAGAACGTAACCGCATTCGTTCTTGGCGGTCACGGCGACACCATGGTGCCCCTCGCGCGCTACTCCACGGTCGCCGGAATCCCCATCACCGAGCTCATCGCTCCTGACCGGCTCGAACAGCTCATCCAGCGCACCCGCGACGGCGGCGCCGAAATCGTGAAGTATCTCAAGACCGGCAGCGCCTACTACGCGCCTTCGGCCGCGACGGTCGAAATGGTCGAAGCTATCCTGAAAGACAAGAAGAAGATTCTGCCCTGCGCCGCGTATCTCGAGGGCGAGTACGGCATCTCCGGCTACTACATCGGGGTTCCCTGCAAGCTGGGCGCCGGAGGCCTCGAACAGATCATCCAGATTAAGCTCACTCCCGACGAAGACGCCGCTCTCAAGAAGAGCGCCGCCGCCGTAAAGGAGCTCTGCGCCGTCATCGGCGTCTAGACGCCTGACCAGATCGGCACAAATGAGATGGCCCCGGATTTCTGGGCCTTCGTCTCTTTCTATTTCAATGCCAACTGGTTCCCCTTAGCAGCCGCCATTTTCGGCTCTCGCACGAACGAGCTAAGGGCTGAAAGCTGATGGCTGTTAGCTGCTTCTCAATCCAGCGACATGCTCAGCTGGTGCCGCACATCGGCGCCGCGGATCCAGAAGATTACGTCAGTGGCGATATTCGATGCGTGGTCGGCGATCCGCTCCAGGTTCTTCGCCACCAGGATGCCGTTCATCGCCTGCTGCGTGAATTGCGGCTTCTGCTCAATCAGCTTCAGCAGGTCGTTGTGGGCGCGGCGGTTCATGCGATCGATCTCGTCGTCCATCTCGCGCACGGTATCGGCCAGCCGCGCGTCGCCATCCAGCAGCGCCTGCAGGGCGGTGCGAATCATCTGCCCGGCAAATTCACCCATCGCCGGGAAGTCCACCGGCAGATCCACTTCGTCCAGTTGAATCACTTCTTTGGTCCGCCGCGAGATACTCATCGACTGGTCGCCGATCCGCTCCAGGTCTCCATTGATCTTGATGACCGCCAGGATGAAGCGAAGATCGATGGCCATCGGCTGCTCTTTGGCCAGCAGCTCATACGCCATCTCGTCCAGCTCGCGCTGCGCCGTGTCGATGGCCCGCTCATTCTGCTTGACGAACTTGCACAGCCCTTTATCGCGCCGCAGGTACGCGTCCACCCCCGACTCAACGGCCAACTGCGCCAGCGCCGCCATGGCCAGCAGCTTGTCTTTGAGTTCAGCGAGTTGTTGATGAAAGTGGATACGCGGCACTGCTCATTCTCCAATCTGACTATTGTGCATCAACCAATATTACAAGGGAACAAATTTCTGCGTCTGCACCAGAACAATCAAATCCCACGAAAGTACCACTCTGGAATTGTTCCGATATTGAATAGACGCTGCGGCAAAGCAAACGATGCTTTTTGCTCGCCCCCGACTGGCGGCTTACCGCGCGAAACGGGGTCGCCGACCAGCAGCAAGAGCAGACCGACTTGCGACTCAGCTCGCCGCCGGCCGCTCGATCCGGCCCAGCAAAATGAAATAGCCGGCAATGCCGATGGCGAGATAGATGGCCGCGACGCCGAAGACCCAGAAGTAGGAGTGCAGCGAAGAAACCAGATAGCCAGTGATGATCGGCGCGGAGATGCCGGAGATCTGCCCCGCGAAATTGGCAATTCCACCAACCTTGCCCACATCGTTCCGGCCAACGATGAGCGCCGGGGTCGCCCACAGCACCGGCGAAGCCGCTGAAAGCCCTCCGATCGACATGCTGATCCAGAAGAGAGCGCTCAGGGCGTCGAGCGCCTGCGCCGCGCCGAAAATGCCAAGACCAAATGCCGTTCCTCCGATCAGGATCGTGCGGCGCACCTGATTCGCATCCCGGCCGCGTTGGATCAGAAAATCGACCAGCCAGCCGCCCAGGCCAACGTCGGTGCAGGTTGCGATCAGCCACGGCACGCTCGTGTACAGGAACGAGTGCAATAGATCGATGTGCAACGACGTGGAAAGGTAGCGTGGCAGCCAGGTGAGCAGCAGGTAAAAAACGTAATTGTAGGCGCCCATGCCGAGCGTGAGCCCAAGAACCTTGCGGTGCGAAAGCAGCCGGCCCAGTGACGAGGGTTTCTCGTCCGCGACGCTCGGATTTTCCCGCGCCTGATGCGCCTCCAGGATGTAGCTGCGCTCCTGCTCAGTCAGGCCGGGATCCTCTTCAGGATCGCGGTAAACCCGCCAGAAGTAGAGAAAATAGCCGAAGCTGAGGACACCGGTAAGCGCAAAACTCCATCGCCAACCAGCCACGAGCAGAAAGCCCCCGATCAGCGGCACGCCGATGGCTGACGCGAACTTGGCTGCGCCATCAAAGAGCGCCGTGGCCATGCCTCGCTCATGCTCGGGGAACCATTTGCCGATGGCCTTGGCGTTCGAGGGGAAGGTCGGAGCTTCGCCGACTCCGAGCAGGAATCGCGCACCGAACAATCCATTCAGGCTGGGCGTAACTGCCGCGCCAAACGAAGCCAGGCTCCAAAGAAATGTCCCAATGCGCCCCACGCGCCGCACGCCGAGTTTGTCGAGAATCACGCCAATAGGCAACTGGCAAGCGGCGTAGGTCCAGTTGTAGGCGCTTGAAAGATAGCCAAAAACCACATCGGAGATGCCAAAGGTGGCAACCAGGGCGTTCGACGAGACCGAGAGGTTGACGCGGTCAAAGTAATTCACCAGCACGCCGATGCCAAGCAGCCAGGCGATCCGCCATCGGCGATGCGGCATGGTGGTCTGCTGCGGTGCGCTTGCTGCTGGATGAGTTTCCTGAGCTGCCAACTGTCCTCGCCTCTAACGTAGCGCCTGCCTCCAGGCCGGGGTCCCCAGCGACAGGTTTTCGTCGTTGGGGTGGAAGGCCGGCTGTCCTGACGGCGTCCACGCGGTCAGGCGAACCCACCCACCGCCTGGACTCCGCGCCTAGCTCAATCTTCTCTGCACTACCGCGTTCTCAAGCGTGCCGATCGGGTCAATGGTGATTCTTACCGCGTCGCCCGGCGCCAGGGTGAATGAATCCGGCGGAACGACGCCCGTCCCGGTCATCAGGAATGCCCCGGCTGGAAAATTATTCTCGCGGAACAGGTAGCTCACCAGCAGCTCCGGCTCGCGCTTCAGCTCGGCCAGCGTCGTCGCGCCGCTGAACACTGCCTTCTCGCCGCGCAGAATTTCAATACGAATCGGCGTCGTCTTGTCGAGCGGCTCGCTGCTCACCAGGATGCAGGGCCCCAGCGCGCAACTGCGGTCGTAGACCTTCGCCTGTGGCAGGTAGAGCGGGTTCTCGCCCTCTATATCGCGCGAGCTCATGTCGTTGCCGACGGTGTAGCCGATGATCTTGCCCTTTGGGCTGATCACGAGCGTCAGCTCCGGCTCGGGGACCGACCACTTCGCATCGCTGCGAATGCGTACAAAGCTTCCGGGCCCGGCAACCCTGCTCGCCATCGCCTTGAAGAACAGCTCGGGCCGCTCCGCCGTGTAGACGCGATCGTAAAAATCTCCGCCGCCGGCATCTTTCGACTCCGCCATGCGCGCGCTGCGGCTGCGGTAGTAGGTCACGCCTGCCGCCCACACTTCCTGGCTGCCGATCGGCGCTTCGATTTCTTCCTTGGGAAAATCTGCGGCCGTCTTTCCGTCCTGGACCAACGACCGCAGATACCCTTCCAGGTCCGCGTGCGTAATCAGCGCATCCCAGTTCGACTCCGTGACGCGAAAGTACCTGCCGCCCTCTTCCACGAAATTCCCGCTGCCCGTCTTGTACAGTTTCAAGCGTTCTTCTCCAGTCGACTGATGATTCGATCTGCGTCATACACGCAGCCGCCCCACACGCCTCCACTCGCCGTTACCAGCGCCGCCCACAGCCGCGTGTCATCGGGCAAGCCGGCATGCGGCGCAAGATCCGGCCGCGGTTTCCGCTGTGCAAGCCGTCGTGCACCTTCGTCCGCACCAAAGCTCTCGTCACCTTCGCCCACAAGATGCACTGACCCCGCCAGCGTTTTGCGATCGATCACAATCTCAATTGTGTCGCGCTCGCGCACCCTGCCGATCGGCCCTCCGGCCAGCGCCTCTGGCGAAACGTGCCCGATGCACGCGCCCGTCGAAACGCCACTGAAACGCGCATCGGTCAGCACTGCCACGTGTTTGCAGAAGGCCAATTGCTTCAGCGCCCCCGTGATCTGATAAATCTCCTCCATGCCCGCACCGGCCGGCCCGCCACAGATGAGCACAATCACATCTCCCTGCGCAACGGCTCCCTTCTTGATGGCATCGATCGCCGCCGTCTCTGTCACAAACACCCGCGCTGGGCCGGTATGACGGTACACATTGTCCTCGCTGACGATCGACGGATCGATCGCCGTGCACTTGATCACCGATCCCTCCGGCGCGAGATTTCCAATGGGAAAGCACACGGTTGACGTGAGCCCGCGCGACCGCGCGCGATCTGGCGACATGATCACGTCTTCGGGATCGATGCCGTCCTGCTCCTTGAGCGCTCGCCGCAGTTCGCTTCTTCGTGGGCTCTCCTTCCACCAATCGAGGCACGCACCCAGGGTATCGCCGCTGACTGTCTTCGCGGTCTCATCCAGGAGTCCCGTCGCGCGCAATTCCAACATGACTTCCGGGACGCCACCGGCAAGAAATACCTGCACCGTCGCAAAATTCCGCGGGCCATTCGGCAACGCATCCACCAGCCGCGGAACCTGTCGGTTGATCTCGGTCCAATCCTCCACAGACGGCCTTTTCAACCCTGCCGCATGGGCAATCGCCGGCACATGCAGCAACAGGTTTGTCGAGCCGCCAAAGGCCGCATGCAGCACCATCGCATTGCGCAGAGCAGCCGGCGTCAGAATGTCACGCGCGCCGAGCCCCAGTTGATCAAGGCGCATGACGGCCCGCGCCGAGCGCCGCGCCGCATCCAGCCAAACCGGCTGGCCTGAGGGCGCAAGCGCCGTATGCGGCAGCGAAAGCCCAAGCGCCTCGCCCACCACCTGCGACGTTGCCGCCGTTCCCAGGAACTGGCATCCGCCTCCCGGTGAGGCGCAGGCGCGGCATCCAACCTCAGCCGCATACTCCAGCGTGATCTGTTGCTGCGCAAACCGCGCGCCGATCGTCTGCACCTTAGCGGCGTCTTCGCCGCTGTCGGGCAGCAGCGTTACGCCGCCGGGGATCAGCACCGCAGGTTTATTGCCGCACGCAGCGAGAGCCATCATCATCGCCGGCAATCCTTTGTCGCACGTGGCCACGCCGATGAATCCTCGCCCCGTCGGCAGCGAGCGCATCAATCGCCGCAGCACCATCGCCGCATCGTTGCGGAAGGGCAGTGAGTCCATCATGCCTGTTGTGCCCTGCGTCCGCCCGTCGCACGGATCGGTCACCGCGCCGGCAAACGGTTTCGCACGCAGCGACTTCAACTCGCGCGCTGCCTCGGCCACCAGCAAGCCGACCTCCCAGTGGCCGGTGTGAAAGCCGAGCGCAATGGCCTCGCCGTTCTCCGCGCGCAGGCCGCCGTGCGTGCTCAGAATCAGGAACTCCGGATCGAGGACCCTCGACGGATCCCAACCCATGCCGGCATTCTGCGACAGCCCGAATAGATTTCCCGAGGGCTCAGTCAGCAGCATCTCCGCCGAAATCGGCAGCACGCCAGCCGGACCGCGCGCATGCGTGGAAACGCGCAAAACATCTTTGCTCTCCGCGGCTCCGTCGGCACCCAGAACAGAATTGAGTGAGATGACTTCGATGAGAAGGCCCTTTCCGCAGTCAAGTATAGAGTGCGCGGGCACGCGTCCGATGCATCCGCAGCCCGGGATGCTATAAAGCTCCTGTGCCCGGCAAAACCTTCCAGAACGCGGCGCAGCAACAGGCCGAGCTGCGCCGACGCTGGTTTTACCTGATGCCGGTAGTCTTCGTCACTTACAGCCTCGCGTACCTGGGCCGCTCCAACTTTGGCTTCGGCGCAGCGGCCGGCCTGGCGAAATCGCTCCACATTACCGAGTCGCGCGCCGCATTTCTCGGCTCTGTTTTCTTCCTCGGCTATTTTCTTTTCCAGATTCCGGCCGCATCCTATGCTGCGCGCAGAAGCGCAACCCGGCTGGTTTTTCTTGCACTCGTCAGCTGGGGTGTGCTCTCCGGATTGACGGGCGTCATTCGCGTCTACTGGCTGCTGGTTGTCGACCGCCTGCTGCTCGGCGTTGCCGAGAGCCTTATCCTGCCTTCGATGCTCATCCTGCTCACCCATTGGTTCACGCGCGCCGAGCGTTCACGCGCCAACGCGATCCTCATCCTGGGCAATCCGGTCACCGTCATGTGGATGGCTGCCGTGACGGGATACCTTATCCGCGCCGTTGGCTGGCAGACAGCATTCATTCTCGAAGGCATTCCCTCCGTACTGTGGGCCGCGGTCTGGATCCTTGTGGCCCGCGACCGGCCCGGCCAGGCTCGATGGCTGGCGCAGGAAACCAGCGATCAACTCACCGCAACTCTCGCGGAGGAGCAGGCTTCCCTTCCCGCGTACACCAACTTCTTCGCCGCCCTCAGCGTTCCCGGCGTGCTCATTCTGTGCCTGCAATACTTCTGCTGGAGTTTCGGCGTCTACGGTCTCGTGCTCTGGATTCCGGAGATGATTCGCTCCGGTTCGTCTCGCGGAATTGAGCAGATCGGCATCCTAAGCGCGGCGCCGTTTCTGCTCGCAGTGATCCTGATGCTTTTGGTCGCGTATTTTTGCGACCACGCGCAGAATCGCAACTTGACGCGCAAGTCGTTCGTCTGGCCCTTTCTCATTCTCTCTGGAGTGGCTCTGTTTTGTTCCTTCGCGACCGCGCGCGACAACTTCTGGTTCTCTTATTCCTCATTGATCGTCGCCGGCGGCGCAATGTACGCGCCCTACGGACCGTTCTTTTCCATCATGCCCGAGATGCTGCCGCAGAACGTGGTGGGAGAGGTGATTGCGCTCGTCAACAGTTGCGGCGCGCTGGGCGGCTTCGCAGGCACGTGGCTTGTTGGGTGGCTTCAGGCGGAAACGGGGAGCGCTCGCGCCGGATTCCTCTCCATGTCGATCGCCCTGATCCTCGCGGGGATCGTCACGTTGTGCTTGCCCGCACCTCAGCGGACTTTGCAACCGGATCGCGCATAAACTGGCCGTCAACCAGTCTCCAGATGCCCAGCGGATTCCCGTCCTTCAATTCTTCGGGCAGCGCGGCCTGAGGGAAATCCTGGTAGCACACGGGCCTGACGAAACGATAGATCGAATGCGTTCCTACTGAAGTCGCGCGGCTGTCGCTCGTTGCCGGATATGGGCCGCCATGCACCATGGCGTGGCATACCTCGACGCCTGTCGGAAATCCATTCACGACGAGCCTGCCCGCTTTGCGCTCCAGAATCGCAACCAGATCGGCAAACGCGGCCAGATCAGCCTCCGAGGCGTGCAAAGTCGCAGTCAGTTGCCCTTCGAGTCCCTTGGCGAGTTTCAACAGCTCTTCGCAATTCTCGTAGCGAATCACTAGCGTTGTCGGCCCAAAGATCTCTTCCGCCAACTTTGGGTTTCGCGCCATGTCTGCGCCGTCAATTTCGAACACGACCGGCACGGCGAAGTCAGTTGCCGCCCCGCTCGTCGCAGCCTGCGCCAGCGTCACCACGCCGCCATGCTGTCCGCGTCCCGCCACTCCGCTGCGATAGCTCTTCGCGATTCCCTCGGTCAGCATTGGCGAAAGCGCCGCCTTTTCAACCTGCGCCTTCAGCTCGGCGATCAGCGCATCGGCGTCGGCGTTGCGCGGCAAGAAAACAAGGCCGGGCTTGGTGCAGAACTGTCCCACACCAAGCGTGAACGAGCCGAACAACCCGCTCGCTATCTGCGCGCCTCGCGTGCGGAGCGCCTCAGGCAGCACAAACACCGGATTCACGCTGCTCATCTCCATGAAGCACGGAATCGGCTCGGGCCGTGCCGCCGCTCGCTGCATCAACGCCTTGCCGCCAGCAAGTGAACCGGTAAATCCGACCGCCTTCACCTTCGGATGTTCAACAAGCGCCGCGCCAATTTCAGAGCCCGCGCCAAAAAGCAGCGCGAAGACGCCCGCGGGCAATCCGCATTCTTTCACCGCGCGGGCGATCACCTGCCCTACCAGCTCACTTGTTCCGGGATGCGCATGGTGTGCCTTCACAATCACCGGATTTCCCGCCGAGAACGCAGCAGCCGTGTCGCCGCCGGCCACTGAGAACGCCAGCGGAAAATTGCTCGCGCCAAAGACAGCCACTGTCCCCAGCGGCCGCATCATCGAGCGAATGTCCGATCGCGGCAGCGGCTTACGATCTAGCTGCGCGGGATCAATGCGCGCGTTTACCCACGAGCCCTCTTCCACCACCTGCGCAAACAGCCGCAGCTGATTGAACGTGCGCGCGGCTTCGCCTTTCAGGCGCGCTTCAGGCAATGCCGTCTCGCGGTGAGCCCGCTCCACAATCTCCGGCACTATCGCCTCAATTCCATCGGCGATACGGCGCAGAAATGCGGCCCGTTCCTTGCCGGAAGTCTTCCGGTAAACTGCGAACGCCTCGTCGGCAAGCTCCGCCGCCTGATTCAAATCGTCAAGCGTTGCGCAACGGTACGCCGGTTCGAGCCTTTCACCCGTCGCCGGGTCGATGCCATAAAACGTCTCGCCTCTTCCTTCACGCGATGCGCCGTTCACAATCGAGTTGCCGTGCAATTCAATCGTCGACAACATGAATCACCTTTGAATGCAGCTCTCAGCCCTCAGCTTTCAGCCTATGCTTTTCAGAAATTCCTATCGTGCTGGACGCGTCAATTCTGCAGAAACGAGCTGAAGGCTGAAAGCTGATAGCCGATGGCTGTCTTTTACTCTTCTCCAATATCCTCGAGCCACACTTCCGGATGCTTGGCAATGTAGCCGGCGAGGAGTTCACGGCATTCCTCGTTATCGAGATCGATCACGTTCACGCCGTTCTCGCGCAGCCAGTCGAGCCCACCCGCAAAGTTCCGGCTCTCGCCCACCACAAGTGTCCCGATGCGAAACTGCCGCACCAGTCCGCTGCAGAACCAGCACGGCGCCAGCGTGGTCACCATCACCATATCGCGGTAGCTGCGCTGCCGGCCCGCGCGGCGAAAGGCATCGGTCTCTGCGTGCATGCCGGGGTCGCCATGCTGCACGCGGCGATTATGCCCGCGGCTCACCAGCTCGCCCGTGGTTTTGAACATTGCCGCGCCGATGGGAATTCCACCCTCGGTAAGTCCATACCGCGCCTCTTCGAGGGCTACGGCCAGCATCTTTTCGTAAAGATCCACAAGACCAATCTACAGCAGCGGGTCAGCCTTCGTGGCTGGAACGGCTTTGCCGAACTGAGCGGAACAATCCATTACGTTCGCCATCGCAATGAAACGTCGGGACGCCGGCAAGCACCTCAACGGGCACGGAGTGCTGACTTCCCGACTCGCCGACTCGCCGACTTGCTGCCTCAGTTCACCGTCAGCACCAGCTTGCCAAAGTGACTACCCTCTTCCATGCGCTCCAGCACTTCGCGGAACTGCGACCAATGGAACTCTTCGCCTACCGGGCGCATTTCGGTCAGCGCGATCGCGCGGTTCATGTCGATAAAGTCCTTGCGCGAACCGACATAGATGCCGTGAATGCGCGCCGTCTTATGCAGCATCAAGGGAATCGGGATCGGATCGCTCGCCGAGGTCAGCACACCCACCTGCGCGATCATGCCGCCGGGACGAATCGCTCGCAGCGATCGGGCCAGAGTTCCCTGGCCGCCGACTTCTACCACCAGGTCCACTCCTTCCCCGTCAGTCTGGTCCATCGCCCAACGGTCCCACTCGGGATTGTCGCGATAGTTCAGTCCCGAGTCGAGCCCCATTGCGCTGGCGCGTTCGAGCTTCTCGTAACTTGAAGAGATCCCCAGCACGCGCGCACCCTTCAGCCGCGCGAATTGCAGGGCAAAAATCGAGACTCCGCCCGTTCCCTGAATCAGAACCGTCGATCCCGGCTTTACATCGCCGGCAGCCAGCGCATTCCACGCGGTAACGGCGGCGCACGGTAGCGTCGCGGCTTCCTGAAAGCTCAGGTGATTGGGGATTGCAACGAGGCCCTCCTGCTTCAGGACCACATAGTCCGATAGCATGCCGTCGATGTCGCCGCCCAGCGCGCCGCGCGATCTTGCCGCCGTCAACGGCCCGTCGAGCCAGTTCTGCATAAAGATACCCATCACGCGGTCGCCCGGCTTCCACGCAGTGACCCCGGAGCCAACGGCCACCACATCGCCTGCGCCGTCGGAGCACGGAACGCGAGGCAGCTTCATTTTGGGGTTGTACTGGCCCTTCACCACCATCAGGTCGCGATAATTTACCGATACCGCGCGCACCCCGATCAGAACTTCCCCGGGCCCGGGCGCGGGAGTCGGACGCTCTGCAAACTCCAAAGAATCAAGGCCAAAGGACGAAACTTGCCACATACGCATGGGAAACCATTCTCTATCTTCGGTTCCTTGCACGTCAATCTGCGGGACGCATTCAAGCAAAAGACTCATAAAATAGACTCATGGCACGAGGTTGGGAAAGTAAATCGGTGGAGGAGCAGATGGCAGTTGCAGGGGATTCCGGCACCGGTCGGGAGAACGGCTCGCAGAGCGACGAAATTCGACGCGCAGCCGAGCTGCAGCGCGCAATGCGGGAAAGACAGAAACAGGCGCTTCACTTACAACGCGAAAACATCCTGTCTCAAAGAACATCCAATCCGGCTCGCCGCGCTGCGCTTGAGGCCGCGTTGAGCCATATCGAATCGCAAATCGCTGCGCTCGATTAGCCTGGGCTCGCGGACTTCCTGGTCGCTCCACGTACAATCGTGCGGCCCATGGGGCTGCCGTTTCATGTGTCGCACATAAAGCGGATGGCCCACGCAGCGTGCTGGATCTTCGGCGATGGCCCCGGATAGAATCTCTGGATTTTACTCTTCGCGATGAATCAGCAGCGTATTCGCCTGATTCACTGACGTTAGCGAAATGCGCGCAATGTTCACGTGATCGGGCCGCGTCACTGCCCACAGAATCACATCGGCAATGTCTACGGCCGTCAGCGGCGTAATCCCCTTGTAGACCTTCGCTGCCCGGCTGGCGTCGCCATGGAACCGCACCAGGCTGAAATCCGTTTCCACCAGCCCTGGATCGATGCTCGTAACCCGCACTGCAGTTCCCAGCAGGTCCTCGCGCAGACCGTCGTTGATCGCGCGCGCCGCAGCCTTGGTTCCGCAATAGACTGCCCCGTTTGGATACACGATCTCGCCGGCCATCGACCCCAAAGTGACCACGTGGCCGCGCTTGCGCACCACCATGCCCGGAACCACTGCGCGCGCCACATACAGCAGTCCCTTGACGTTGGTGTCGACCATCTCTTCCCAGTCTTCAATCCGCCCGGTGTAGAGCTTTTCCATGCCGCGGCTCAGACCGGCATTGTTCACCAGTACATCGATCTCTGCCCACTCCGCGGGCAGTTCGTCGATCGCCCGCTGGACGGCATGCCGGTTACGCACATCCAAATCGATGGAGTGCACCGCAGCGGCCCCGTGCTCGAGCGCGCGCGAAGCCACGTCAGCCAGTTTTCCCGCGCGTCGCGCCGCCAGCAGCAGGCGCGCTCCTTCGCCTGCAAAGGCCATTGCGGCCGCTGCGCCAATTCCGGCACTGGCTCCGGTGATAAAGACAACTTTCCCTTTTAGCTTCATGGGCCCCTCAACAAATCAACTTTGCATTGATCTTACTGTCCGCCCGAACTCCGCGATTGTGCTATGCGGTACTGCCCCGCGGCCCAATCTTCCTGGCCGAGCCCGGCGGCGCGCGCCTCGGCAAAGATCTCCGCCAGCGCGTTCGCGAGGCTAAGCTTTGTGTGGCGCGCGGCAGCCGCTTCACGCAGCAGGCGCGTATCCTTTTCTCCCAGTTCGATGGTCGCGCCCGGCTTCTCAGGAGGATGCAGAATCACTTTGGCATAAGCCGCATAAAACGGCGACTGGAAGAGCGCACTGTTCACTGCTTCGAAGAATGTCTCCGGCGGAATTCCCTGCCCCTCGGAGTAGACAAATCCCTCGCTCAGCGCATAAATCATCGCGCTGATCAGGAAATTGCCGCCCAGCTTCACGGCGTGGGCCTGGCGCGGCTCTTCACCCACCACCGAGATGCCGCGCGACATCGGCTCCAGAACCGGCCGCGCCCGCTTCACGGCTTCTTCGCTGCCAGCCGCAACAATCCAAAGTCTTCCTTGCTCGGCAATCTCCGGCCGCCCAAAGACGGGCGCAGCAACAAACTCATGTCCACGCCGCGCGTGTTCTTCCGTCAACCTCTCGCTCAGCGCGACGCTGATGGTGCTGCAGGAAATATGCAAAGCGCCCGGGCTCAGCGCATCCATCAGCCCATTCGGGCCAAAAATTACTTCCTCGTTCGCCTGATCGTCAAAAAGCATCGTAACCACGGCATCGGCGCCCAATTCGGCCTCTGCTGGCGTGGCTGCGGCAATTGCTCCCTCGCGTAGCAACGGCTCGGTCTTGCCTTCGGTGCGATTCCACACGCGCAGCTCGTGCCCGGCAGCGATCAGGTGCTTCGCCATCGGCTCGCCCATCTTGCCCAAACCGAGAAACCCAATCTTCATGCCTCGATCCTAAAGGCAGAAGCGCCCGGTGGAAAGGGGGCACACCCTCCGTCATGAGCTATTCGAGTGTCAGGTTCTGCAGGAAGAAATCAAAGTCCTGCATCGCAGGGTCCTCGATGGACGACGCGGTGTCGAGCAAAACGACGTAATAGAGACTTCCGGGAATGCGCAACTGAGTCGGAGTTGGACGGTAAACCTGCGCACCCGAGCTCCCATTGCTTTGCGGCAGTTGTGCCGGGGTTTCAAAGACAAGACCCGGGTACTGCGGTTGATCGCGCTCGACAAAGATGATCCGGGGATGGCCGTCGCCGTCAGCCTTGTACTCGCCGGGCTGGTCGCCTTTCAAGGCGATGCAGTTTTGAGCGGGACATTTGAGCGTGGGGTCCGGCGTAAACGTGCCGTTTGTCAGAAATTTTTTCGAGTAATCCTGGAGCGTCTGATTTTGCTGCGGCTGCTGCACCATGACGAGAATGCTGGGATGCAGGCTCGTTGTCACTGCCTTGTACGGTCCCGTGCCGTAGTAGGCCACGCACGATCCGTTGCTCCACGCCATCTGGTTTACAGCCCAGGTGCTTTGGGCATGCAAGCGAACTCCGCACATCGTGCTGGTAAAGACAGCATCCTGGCCTGCACCTCCCGATGCCCATACGTCCTGGGGTTGATAAGCCTTTGTCGGATCGAACGGGATGAGGCGCTGTTGAGCAAGATTCGCCAGGGAAGCAAGGTTCTGCGGATTGCCCGTGTTCATCTGCTTCAGATAGTCCACCGCTCTGAGCGCGTGTTCCGGCATATTCGCGGTGAGGATGCAACTCACGTAGTCTTCCCAAAATGCAGCTGGAAGGCTGTTCCAGGCGTGACCGCTCTCAATGCTGAGAAATCCCTGAGCGCCGACTGTCATTCCATTTGACTGGCACTGCAAGGTGGAGAGAAACCACGGCGCGCGAAAGTCGGCGGGAGCCAGCTTTTCTGCTTGAGCCAGTGCGCTTGTCGCGGTATCGAAACTGCCACTCACATCCACGTTGTAGGCATACCGCGCCACCAGGCCCGTGAGAAGCTGCAACTCGGCATTGCCGGGGTTCGCCTTCACGGCCTGCGTCAGGGCGCTCAAGTCCTTGCCGAGATTGGAGGCGACCTGATCCTTGGGAACAGGAAAATTCCAGGTCGCAGACCATGCGGCGCTGTAGGGTTCCAACTGCTTGGCGTCGCTCAAAGCAGACAGAACGGATGCGTCCTGGGGAAGCGCGCTTGCCTGGATTGCGGCCAGATCCGCGTGCAGAGCCGGGATGGCAGCAAAGAAAAGTGCGGCTGCTGAAAGCAGACCCTTCTTGTACATGGAAGCTCCTCAATCTGGGGGTGTCATCCAGTGTACTCAGTTCTTGCTGCCGAAAGCTTCGAAAAAAGCGGCGACGCAGCTAATTCGGTGTGCCCCTCGTCTCCGCTTCGCTGAACGTGCACTCCTGGCACTGGCAAACGCGGCGCAGATACTCCCACGAGTAAATCCCACCCGAATGTCCGTCCTGCCAGTTGAATTGGATCGCGTAGCGCCCAACCGGATGCGCGCTCGCCGGCTTTGGCGGCGGCGTGTACATCGGCAGCACCGCGGCAGGTTTCGCCTTCGGCTGGCCGGGCTTGCGGCCTTCCACGTTGCGCTCTTCCACGCAGGTGGCGCACGGGCACGCTTCGCGCAGCCAGGCGAAGCCCCATGCACTCTTGTGGCCATCGGCCCAGTCGATCTCCAGGCCCTTGCCTTCGGTCATCAGCACGCGCACCTTCTCCGGCGTCACGGCGATCTTCGGCAGCTTGCGATTCTCCGTCGCCTCGCGCTCATGCTCTTCTTTGCTCGCGATACGAATGCCCTCGTGGCTCATAGATACAGTTTACAGGGGACAGGTTTTAGGGAGCAGCGGTCCTGGCGTCGATGTCAGCGGCCCGATGAGCTGCTGTGCTCGTAGTGCACAGCCAATGAATAGATGACGACCACCAGCACAAGGCTCACGCTGTTTGTCGTAATCACTGCCAGCGACCGGATCCCGATCCCATAAAGCAGCCACAGCACCACGCCAAGCCCGAAGACGAAAAACATCGCCAGCGACAAATCGTGGGCGCTCTTCGCCTTCCACATGCGATGCAGTTGCGGGACCAGCGAAAGCGTCGTGCAGAAACCAGCGAGTAGACCGATCAATTCCGTCATCCAGCGAGAAAGCATGCGCGTGCAGCCGTCCAATCTCCGAAAAAGTCAGCGATTCAGACTTACGTTACAAACGCCAGCCTCGACCCGTCTGTGCGCTGCCTCACTCCGTTCCCGCAGTCCCATAGACCCTCAGCCCCAGAGTCCCGCAGTCCCCAAGTCCCGCAGTCCCTGTTTTTCTAATCCCTAATCCCTAATCTCTGGTCCCTGTTTTACCGGTTCTTCCAGAAAAAGAACGCCGCCATCGACAGCCCGATCACCACCACCAGCGCCCTCAGCACTGGCTGGGGAACGCGCTTTGCCAGGCTCGCCGAAACGTAGCCACCGATTCCCGCCGCTACCATCGCCGCCAGACAAAAGCGCCACACCACCTGCCCATCCACAATGAAAATGACGAAGGCAATGCCGTTGGCCAGCAGGTTCGCCACCACTTTCAGCGCATTGATGGCCTGCATGTCGCGATAGCCGAACAGCGACAGCAGGGTCATAAACAGGAATCCCGCGCCCGCCCCGAAGTAGCCGACATAAAAGCTCACCGCGATCGCCGCCAGAAACAACGGCGTCCGCTTCGGCGTGTGCGCCTCGACCGTCACTTCACGTTCTGCACGCTTCTTGTTTAGCCTTGCCAGCGCCCGTGAAACCGGTCCGCTGATGGCAAAAGTTGACGCCGCGCCCAACAGCAGCCACGGCACCAGGTGCATGAATGTCTTCTGCGGCGTATTCAGCAGAACCACTGCCCCGGCCGTTCCTCCCAGTAAGCCGGCCAGCCCCATCAACACCGCCGCGCGCAGATTCTTGCGTACGTCATCCCAGTAGGCTGCCACCGAAGTCAGTTGTCCCGGCCAGATGGCCACCGTATTCGTAGCATTGGCCTGCACCGGCAAAATGCCAACCCCAAGCATCGCGGGGAATGACAGAAACGATCCTCCACCTGCGACTGCATTCAACACCCCGGCAAGAAACGAGGCCACCACGAGCCAAACCCAGGTCCAATTGATGGCTGCCATACCCGACATTTGCGTCATGCGGTTTTCATTGTAGTGGGTCGCGCCTCGGCATTTTCCCGAACACTTACCCGTCCGGTTTCTCCGCGCCAACCTGCCCGCAAATTTTGCTTTTGCATTCAGTTGCAGCAAGATATGCTCTTGCCATGCTTCCCTGCAATCGGCCGGTCGCAGTGAGAGTGCTGTCTCTCCTACTTCTATTCGCCTCGGCTTCTCTCATTGCCCAGGTCGCGCCCGGCGGCCAGGCGCCGCGCGCATCCGCCGTGCCATACGCCCTCAGCATTGCGCCGCAAAACTGCGTCTGGCAGCAGGGCGACAACCCCGCATGGGCCGCATCGAATCTCGACGAGTCCAGTTGGCAGCCCGCTTCACAATGGTCGGGACTCGCCACTCCTACTCCCTATTTCTGGCTACGCTGCCGTTTCGACCCCAGCCAGCTCTCACCTTCCATCAAACCCGAGCTGCAAATCTCCGGCGATCTCGCCTGGCAGGTCTTCGCCAATGACCGTCTCATTGGTTCGTCAGGCAACATCGTTACAGGCGCCCACACCGTCGGCCTCGCCGTCGACTATTCGGCTCCTGAGTTCTCGCAACGCAATGGTCCCGTGATCGTGGCCGTCCGCATGACCTTCACTCCCGAGCTCAATGGGCAGCAGCAGCTTCCCGTGCTTGCCCTGGGCGACGCGGAACTCCAGTCCGATGCGTACTGGAGCGGGGTTTATCGGCGCACGCAATCGCAATCGGTTACCTGGGCCTGTTATGCGCTCATCGCCTCTGCCGGCCTGTTCTTCCTGGCGCTGTATTGGTTCGACCGCACCCAGCGCTATGTCCTTTGGATCAGCCTGACCTGGCTCTCGCTCGCCGTTCTCCGCATCAACGAATTCCTCGCTGCATCCTCCGTCCATTACCCGTCGTTCGTCGAATTCTTTCTGTACGCCATCGGCCAGGTCGTACCCGTGGTCTACATCCTGTTCTACTTTGCCTTGAATCAGAAGCCGGTGCCGCGCTTCTTCAAAATTGCCATCGGCGTCAACCTCTACTACTGGCTGGCGCTCGTCGTGGCCGCCTGCCTCCCGCTGCGCGCAAGCATGGCGCTTCGCTGGTGGACTGAGATTAACGACTCGATGAACACAATCGAAATCGTTGCAACGCTTGCGGCCGTATTTTGTGTACCTGTTGCGTTCTGGCCGCTGCGTGCTCTTCGTCAATGGCAAATCCCCCTCGCTGCCGTCGCTTTTGCCTGGGCGGCAATTGATTCCTTGTATGTGGCCGTGCAGCTTCCCTTTCTCAGCCTCGACATCCAGTCAATGTTCCTCAAAATCCAGCCCTACCGCTCCGCAGCCGTCGCTCTCGTCGTCGTGGCACTCACGCTGCTTCTTGTGCAGCGCATCCGCTCTACGAACCGCGAACGTGCCGCGCTGGCAGGCGAGATGCAGGCGGCGCGCCAGATTCAACGCCTTCTCGTCCCTGCGTCGCTCGACACCACAGCAGGTTGGACTGTTGACGCTGCTTTTCTGCCCGCGCGCGAAGTTGGCGGCGACTTTTATCGCTGCCACGTTCTTCCCAACGGCAATGAGCGCGTCCTCCTCGGCGATGTCAGCGGTAAAGGCGCTGCGGCCGCCATGACCGCTGCCATGCTGGTGGGCGCGGCCGAAGGCCACGAGAACGATTCGCCCGCACAACTGCTCGAACACCTGAATCGCGTGCTCAAGTCGAGCGGCATCGAAGGCTTCGCCACCTGCCTCTGCGCGCACCTTGCTCCTGATGGGAACGTTGCGCTTGCCGATGCCGGGCATCTGCCGCCCTACGTGAACGGCCGCGAGGTCCAAGTCCAATTCGCGCTTCCACTTGGGATGGCAGCGGGCACATCATATGCCGAATCCCGATTTTCGGTGGCTCCCGGGGACAAACTCACATTCCTGTCCGACGGCGTCGTCGAAGCCCGCAACGCAACGGGCGAGCTCTTCGGCTTCGATCGCACCGCCGCCATCTCGACCCAACCCGCGGAAGCTATTGCCGCCGCCGCGCAGCGCCACGGGCAGGAGGACGACATCACGGTCCTCACGCTCGCCAGACGGCCCGTAGCTCCCGAAACCGCCTCGGCTCCGACCCCTCGAAGCCGCTCGGCCAGCCTCATCAAACCCTGACCGCAAAAAAGTCCAGCGGATTTTCTCACTTAGAATCAATCACATATAGCTATGTTTAGAAATATTAGCGTTATATACTCATATTTTATGAATCATTTGTGCTATAGTCTCATCAGATAGATTGAGCGCTGGGAGTCAGCCTCCCGGCCCAACCCACAAATTTCAGATTCATCAGGAGGATGTACGTTATGGCAATCACTCGTTGGGACCCGTTCCGTGAAGTCGTTGCACTGCAGAATCGCTTGAACGCCGTATTCGGCAATACCGAAACTGAGAGCCCGCTGACCACGGCCAGCTTCGTGCCCGCCGTCGACGTCTACGAAGACGACAAGAAAGTCGTCCTCAAGCTCGAAGTTCCCGGCATCGAAGAGAAGGACCTCGACGTCCGCGTTGAGAACCACACGCTCACCGTCAAGGGCGAGCGCAAGTTCGAGAAAGAAGAGAAGGAAGAGAACTTCCATCGCATCGAGCGCCGCTATGGCAGCTTCTATCGTGCTTTCACGCTGCCGTCGACTGTCGACACCGAGAACGTTGACGCGAAGTACGAAGCGGGAGTGCTGAAGCTCGAGCTCAAGAAGAAGCCCGAAGCCCAGCCCAAGCAGATCAAGGTCAACATCGGCAAATCGCTGGCAGCGTAAAAGCAGCCTTCAGCCGTCAGCTTTCAGCTTTCAACCATCGGTGCTGGAACGGTCGGCGGGTCAAGAACCGCGCCGGGTCGGGCTTTATGCCTCCCGGCGCATTGATTTATTTGAAGCAAAGAAAATCTTCAGAATTCTTTTAAGTGCGACTGGACGCGCGGCTCTGCGCAGGATCAAGCTAGGAGCTAGCGGCTAGAAGCTAGGAGCTGTTTTTCATGGCAATCAACTGGGAAAAATTTACGGTCAAGTCGCAACAGGCCATCCAGCAGGCGCAGGCGCACGCAGCCGAGTTCGGCAACCCCGAGCTGCAGCCCGTCCACCTGCTGCTGGCGCTGGTTGAAGACCGCGAGGGCGTGATTCCCGCCGTCCTCGAAAAGATTGGCGTGCCCACCGAGCGGCTCGAGACCGAGCTGCACCAGATCGAGGAGAAACTGCCTCGCGTTGCTGGTGCATCCGCGCAGCCGGGCCTGAGCCAGACACTCAACAAAGTCCTGGAGCAGGCATTCCGTGAGGCCGCCAATTTCAAAGACGATTACGTCTCTACCGAACACCTGCTGCTCGGCATCGCGCACCAAAAGGGCGACCCCGCTCGTGAGGCTCTCGTGTCTCTCGGCGCAACCAAGGACGCGATTCTCAAGGCGCTCACCGCCGTGCGCGGGTCGCAACGCGTGACAGACCAGAATCCCGAGGGCAAATTCCAGGCTCTCGAAAAATATGCGAAAGACCTCACCGAACTTGCCCGCCGCGGCAAGCTCGATCCCGTCATCGGCCGCGACGAAGAAATCCGCCGCGTCATCCAGGTTCTCTCGCGCCGCACCAAGAACAACCCTGTGCTCATCGGCGAGCCCGGCGTGGGCAAAACCGCCATCGTTGAAGGCCTCGCGCGCCGCGTCGTCTCCGGTGACGTACCCGAAAGCCTGCGCGACAAGCGCGTCATTTCGCTCGACCTCGGCTCCATGCTCGCCGGCGCAAAATATCGCGGCGAGTTTGAAGACCGCCTCAAGGCCGTCCTCAAAGAAATTGAAGAATCGAACGGCCAGATTGTCCTCTTCATCGACGAGCTGCATACCCTCGTTGGCGCAGGCGCAGCCGAAGGCGCCATCGATGCCAGCAACATGCTCAAGCCCGCACTGGCTCGCGGCGAACTGCGCGCCATCGGCGCAACCACGCTCAACGAGTACCGCAAGTACATTGAGAAAGACGCAGCGCTCGAGCGCCGTTTCCAGATCGTCTATGTTGGAGAGCCTAACGTTGAAGACACCATCGCGATCCTCCGCGGTTTGAAGGACCGCTACGAGCAGCACCACAACGTGCGCATCAAGGACTCGGCCATCGTCGCCGCGGCGACGCTGTCGCACCGCTACATCTCTGACCGCTTTCTGCCCGATAAGGCCATCGACCTGGTCGACGAGGCTGCCGCGTCCCTTGCGATCCAGATCGGCTCGAAGCCAACTGAAATCGACCAGTTGGAGCGCCAGCGGACTTCGCTCGAGATCGAGCGCGCTGCTCTCAAGCGCGAAACCGACAAGAACAGCAAGGAGCGCCTGGCTGAGGTCGAACGCGAAGTCGCCGATCTCACAGAGAAGATCACTGCTCTCACTGCCCGCTGGAGCAAAGAGCGCGAGGCCATCGGCCGCATCGGCGAGCTTAAAAAGAAAATCGAAAACCTTCGTCTTGAGATGGAAGAGCAAACCCGCAAGGGCCAGCTCGAGCGCGCCGCGCAGATCCAGTACGGCGAGCTGCCGAAACTCGAAATAGAGCTGAAGCGCCTGGATGCAGTCCAAGACGGAAAGGGCGGAGCCCCCCGCATGTTGAAAGAGGAGGTCGACGAAGAAGACATCGCGAAGATCGTCAGCAAGTGGACCGGCATTCCCGTTAGCCGCATGCTCGAAGGTGAAGTCAAGAAGCTTGTCCAGATGGAAGACCGCCTGCGCGAGCGCGTGGTCGGCCAGGACGATGCTCTGCGCACCGTCGCCAATGCGATTCGCCGTTCACGCGCCGGCCTCAGCGATCCCAAGCGCCCCATCGGTTCGTTTATTTTCCTCGGACCAACGGGCGTGGGCAAAACTGAGACCGCCCGCGCACTCGCCGAGTTCCTCTTCGACGACGAGCAGGCCATGGTGCGCATCGACATGAGCGAGTACATGGAAAAACACGCCGTGGCTCGCCTCATCGGCGCGCCTCCTGGCTACGTGGGATACGACGAAGGCGGCCAGCTCACTGAAGCCATTCGTCGCCGTCCCTACGCGGTCATCTTGTTCGACGAAATCGAGAAGGCACACCCCGATGTCTTCAACGTGCTGTTGCAGGTGATGGACGACGGCCGCCTGACCGACTCAAAGGGCCGCACCGTTGACTTCAAGAACACAGTGCTCATCATGACCTCGAACCTGGGGGCAGCGATGCTCTCCGCGGATGTGCTCAAAACCGAGCACGACATCGACATCGCGCGCGAGAGCGTAATGCGCGTCTTGCGCGAGCATTTCCGGCCGGAGTTCCTGAACCGTGTCGATGACATCGTCATCTACAAACCGCTCGGCCATGCCCAGTTGAGCCAGATTCTCGACATGCGGCTCAACGACCTGCGCAAGCTGCTTGAAGATCGCGCCATCTCGATCGAGCTCACCGAGTCGGCCCGTCAGCTCATTCTGGCTGCGGGTTCGGATGCGGCTTACGGTGCGCGTCCGCTCAAGCGCGCGCTGCAACGCATGGTGCAGGACCCGCTCGCCATCAAGATTCTCAATGGCGAAATCCTGCATGGCGCGCACGTGCGCATCGACGCAGACCGCAACTCGAACCAACTCGTCTTCGAACCAATGGGCCGCGAAGCCATGGCGTGAGAGTGAAAAGGGGTGCCCCATCCAAGCTTTGCTTGGGTGGGGGCGGGGTTCAACTCAGCACAGAAATCAGGCGGCTGTTGTCCCATCCTAAACGTTCGCGACTGCGGAACGTTTAGGATGGGATCCCATGAACCTCACTTCGCCTGCGCCACAAACAGCGTGATCGACATCGCCGGGAACACCTGATCCTTCAGAATGCTCTCCTTCACCTTTCCCGTCTGATCTTTCTTTGTCACGCGCGCCACATCCGCATCCGGCATTCTCTGAATGTCTTTCAGGTCCGCGTCGCTATACGCATACACGCTCGCGCGTTTCGCCGTTTTCAGGTGAGCAAGAACCACATCCGACTTCAAATCGCCAAACGTCTTGTTGACGACCACGATCGTCACCGCTCGATCCGCGCTGCGTTGCGCCGCATACACCGCCAGCTTGCCCTGGTCGCTGCTCGTCGCCGCCAGGCTCGTATCGCCAAACTCTCCTCCGGCATCGTCGTAGTTACGGAAGATCTTGAACGCGAACATCAGGGGCGAATTCAGCTCCGGCGCACCCCATAGCGTGCCCGCGTCGAGCCCTTCGCGCCCGAAGATTCCCAGAATGTCCGCCTGCGCCACCGCTCCGCTGATGTGTTCTTCTCCGCCCCAGTTGTATTCAGTAATTGCCGTCTTCGTGCCCGGATAATCCGCTGCAACCCACCGCTTCATCCTCGGAATCATCTCCGGCGGAATCGTCCTGGCGTAGTTCTGCGGGTCACGCAGCGTGGGATCCGTGTATGTCGGATCCCAGAACACGCGCGTCGAGTTGAGAACCGCTCTCTGATCTTCGCTTGTGCCGGCGGGTTTCAACCCCGCATCGTGCGCCGCAAAATACGTGTGCAGATCCAGGTAATCGAGCAGGCGCATGTGTTTCGGGTCTGCATCCTGCGCGGCTTTGAAGGTCTTCAGGTAATAGTCCATAAACGGCAGATTCCCGTGCGTCCTCATGTCGACAAAATCAAAGGTGACGTTCGGCCAGGTGCCTTTCACTGACTCAAGGTCCTTTTTCGAATAGAAGTAGGTGAACCAGTAGTCCATCACCGGTCCGCTCACCTCGGCCGTGGGATCGGCCGCCTTCACTGCCCTGGCCACTTTCATTCCGTTGTCCGTCACTTCGTCGTAGGTGAAAGGCAAAGGATGTACATCGCGGTGGTTCAAATCCCACCAGCTAGGCTCGTTATCCAGTGAGTAGATTGCCACGCCTCCGTGCGCGGCATCGCCGAATTTGCCCACCAGGTATTTCACCCACTCTTCCGTCCAGTTCGCGTCCACCGGCATACAGGTATCGGTCGGATCATTGTTCGTAATCTTCGTTCCGTCGGGCTTAACGCCATTGCCGAAATCCTTCCAGTAGGGATCCGTCTTCTGCTGCGGCCCGTACTTCGCCACAGAAAAGCTGCCCGCCATGGTGCGCGATTTCGCAACCCATCCCATCACCGGAACCGTTCCCATCGTCTTCGCGCCGCTTGCGCGATCCCCCATCACCTGGGTGTTGAATTCCGACACATCGGGATACTGCGTGTTTGCGTTCGGATCGTTCTCGTAGTACCAGTGATCGCCGTTGTTGCTGATGTCGAGCTTGTAGTTATATCGAGTCACTCCGTCTCCGCCCCACCGGTTGAGGGTCAGACGCACAGCTTTCGCCACTTTGACCGATTCATGATCCGGATCCTTTTCCCGGTACGCGTTCATCCCGTAAATCAGCGGACTGATCGCGTGACGCGCCGCTCCAGCGTCCACCGTGAGCGTTAGCCCGTCAGCAACCGGCGGCGCCGCGAAGATGACGACGGCTTCGGCTGACTTCGCCGGATCGATCGTGCTCCTCGCCCTCACCGTCACCGATTGCGGCGTCGGGTAGGGCGTCACATACAGCCCGCTCTTGCTGATGGTGCCGAGCGCAGCGTTTCCCCCATCTATGTCGTTCACGGCCCACGTAATCCCCTCGCTGCAACTGCCCGCGCAGCTCACGGTGGCGGAAAACTGCTTGATGTCGCCGGGAACCAGCGTGATGTGTTCCGGCGCAATTGCAACCTGCGTCACCGCTCCCAACTGTGCCTGCGTTTCCGGCTTCACCGTGCTGCCGGCTTGCGCATCACCACGTCCGAGGCAAAGGGCCAGAAGCACAAATCCCGGCACGAACCGTCGGGCGATTGCGCCTGAAATGTGACGGCATTCCACGACGGGACGAACCGCGATCGCTGCCATTCGAGGCATTGGACCCTCCCACAATATGAAGACTTGGTGTTGTTCAGTAATTTAGCACTTCCGGAACTACTGCCGCAGTTCCACCAGCGTCGCGCCCTGTCCACCCTCGTTTTGCGGAGCCTCTTCCATTCCCGCCACGTGCGGATGGTTTTTCAGGAACTCGCGCACGCCACGCCGCAGCACTCCGGCCCCGTGCCCGTGAATGATGCGCACCTTTTGCAGCCCGGCAAGAAACGCGCGGTCGAGATACTTCTCGAGCTCGCCCGTCGCTTCGTCCACCGTGCGCCCGATCAAATTGATCTCCGCACGCATGTCGTCGGTGTTCGCGCTGGTCACAGAAACGTGAACGCCCTTTTGCCTCCGTGCCGCGGCGAGCGGATCGGCTTTCACCGCGGCCGCTCCTGAGCCTTCGGTGAGATCGTCGCGCTTGACCCGCATCTTGATCGGCCCCAGCGCCACTTCGAAGAGATCCTTCTCCACTTCGCGCTGCACCACGCCCACCTTGTTCATGCTCTTGATGAGCACGCGATCGCCCTCGGCCACATGCCGCAACAGGTGCGGCTGCGCGTTCTGGTCGCCCTGGTCCGCGCCCGTGCGATGCGCCACCACGGTCTGGTTAAAGCTCTCCTGGAACTCTCGCCGCAGCCGCTGGATGCGCCGCTCGGCTTCTTTTGATAATTTTTGCTGCGCCGCCCGGTCTTCGATCGCGCGCACATTCTCACGCATCTGAAACTCGAATTCCTTCATAAGCGAAGCCAGTTTCGTCTCGAGCTCGCGCACGCGGTTGCGCACTTCCTGGTCGCCCTCGCGTTCCAGCCTTTTCCGCTCCTGGTTCAAGGCATATTGCTGTTCGCGTGCGGCTCTTCGCTCCGTCTCCAGTTCAGCCAGATCCTTGTGCAGCTTCTCAAGGAACCGCGCAACATCCGCCTGTTGCGATCCCAGCCGCTCACGCGCCGCGGCAATGATCTCGCGGTTCAGCCCAAGCCGCTCCGCCGTCTGAATGCCCGCCGAAGCACCCGGCACCCCGAGATGAAACTGATAATTCGGGGCCAGCGTCTTCTCGTCCACACCCGCAGCGGCATTGCGCACTCCGGGCATGTTCGCCGCGTACACCTTGAGCGAAGTATGGTGCGTCGAAATCAGCGTCCACGCGCAGCAGGCGAGAAAATGCGCCGCCACGGCGACCGCAAGCGCTGCGCCTTCCTCGGGATCGGTCGACGAACCAAGTTCATCGAGCAGCACCAGCGACCGCGCATCCGCCAGCCGCGACAACCGGTCGAGATTTGTAATATGCGCCGAGAACGTCGAAAGCGCCATCTCGATCGACTGTGCGTCGCCGATGTCGGCCAGGAATGCAGTAAACACCGGAAAGCTCGCCCGCTCCGCCGGCACCGGAATTCCTGCCTGCGCCATCATCGCCAATAGCGCCGTCGTCTTCAGCGCAACCGTCTTGCCACCGGTGTTCGGCCCGCTGATGATCAGTTGCCGTTCGTCCGCAGTCAGTTCAAGATTCAGCGGAATGACTTGTCCACCGTTCGCACGCATGCGTTTCTCGAGCAACGGATGGCGGCCGCCTTCAATCTGCAGTAACTCTCGTCCAAAACCGGGAGAAACACAGTGGAAATCGCGGGCGAAGCGCGCTCGCGCAAGCAGGCTGTCAACCAGCGCCAGAACCCGCGCGCCCTCCACCAGAGAGCTCGCGTAACCCGCAACCTGCCTTGTCAGCGTGACAAAGATGCGGTGAATCTCGGCCTGCTCTTCTTCGATCAGCCGCACCAGTTCGTTGTTCTGCTCGATCGTCTCCAGCGGCTCAACGAATACCGTTTGCCCCGAGGAGCTTGCTCCATGAATCACGCCCGTCACGCGCCGCTTCAGCTCGGCACGCACCGGAATCACGAACCGTTCGCCGCGAATGGTGATCACTTCGTCCTGCGCCGCGCCCTCACCGGTCAATTTACGCAGCGCAGCACGCAGGCTCTCCTCAATTGCCCTTTGTTGCCGCTCCTGCTCGCGCCGGATCCGGTTCAACTCAGGCGACGCATCGTCGGTCAGCGATCCATCCGGTTGAATCTTTCGCTCAATCGTCTCCGCAAGCGGCCGCAAACTGGTTGTGAGCGCGGCAGACAACTGCGACAGCCTCGGCAATTTGCCCACCAGCCGCATCGGCGGCTCGCGCAACAGCGACTGCCACGATGCAACATCATTCGCCAGCCGTGCAACGGCCTGCAACTCGCCTGCTTCCAGTGCCGCGCCGTCAATCTGCGCCTTGGCCGCCAGTTGCGTCGGATCGAACAGTCCTCCGAGCGGAATCGAAATCTGCTCTTCGAGAATCAGCCGCACTTCGCCGGCAAGCTGATGTTGCCGGTTGATCCAATCCTCATCCGTCGAGGGATGCAGCGCCAGAATCGCTTCGCGCCCGACTGGCGACGCGGCGAACCCTGCCACAAGCGCCAGCAGCGGCTCCCACTCAAGCGCAGCAAGGTCGGCATGTTCCACCGGCGACGGAATCGGTTCGAGAAGCGGCATGTCAGCAACTATGGTAGCGTTTCGCACTCACCGCCGGCTTTACGGCACAGCCCGCGCCGCACCGTGAACCGCCCGCTCGAGCGCCGCCCGCGCCAGCAGCCGCGTTGAATCAAGCACCGGCAGCGGCGAGTTGCCGTCGTTCATCAGCAGCGGAATCTCCGTGCATCCCAGGACCACCGCGTCGCAACCCTGCTCTTTCATCCGGCCGATGATCCGTTGGAACGCATCCACGGCGTCCTGCTTGAAAACACCGTGCACGAGTTCACTCATGATGATCCGATGGATCTCGTCACGTTCCGCATCATTCGGCCGATGATACTCAAGCCCGCGCACAGTCAACTTCTCCGGATAAACCTCGCTCGCGACCAGCCACTTCGTTCCCGTGATTCCAATGCGCCGGAATCCGCGCTCGACAGCCACGTCGGCAACAACCTCCGCAATGTGCAGCCACGGCAGCGGCGACTGCGGCAGCACAAACGGCATCGCCTGGTGGATCGTATTGTCAGGACAGATGAGAAACTCTGCGCCTGCGCTCGCCAGCTTCCGTGCCGAATCGAGCATCATTTCGCCGACACCCTGCCAATCGCTACGCTCGATATGCCGCGTATACGCAGCAAGCGACAACGAATGAAGTGAAATCTCCGGATGCGCGTACGGACCAAGCAGCTCTGCTCCCTCGGCGCAAATGGTTCGATAACATAGCGCCGCACCCTCTGCGGAACACGCCACGATCCCAATGTGTTGCGTCATATGTTGATTATAGAAATGCCTTGGGATGTCTGTTCTAGTCCCTGGTCCCTGCATTCTCCCACTTCGCCACCACCGCGCTCGCCAGGCAGTTTCCGATCACATTCATCGCCGTGCGTCCCATATCCATCAGTGTGTCTACACCGAGAATAATCATGATCGCCGCTGTTGGAATGTGAAACGAAGCAACCATTCCCATGAGGATGACGAATACTGCGCGCGGAACGCCGGCAACGCCCTTGCTCGTCAGCACCAGCGTTGCCAGCATCACAATCTGCTCGCCAACCGTCAGGTGCATGCCCGCTGCCTGCGCTGCAAAAATCGCAGCCATCGAAAGATAGACGCTTGACCCGGTCATATTAAAGCTGTAGCCGGTTGGAATGACGAACGAGACAATCCAGCGCGGTACGCCGAACTCCTCCATTCGCTCCATCGCCAGCGGCAGCGCAACTTCCGAGGTCGTCGTCGCGAATCCAATCGCAGCCGGTTCGGCCACGGCCGCAACAAATCTGCGCAACGGAATGCGCGCAAGCAAGACCACCGGCAGTAACACCAGAAGCACAAACGCCGCCAGCGCCACGTAGTATGTCACGACCATCTTCGCCAGCGGTAACAGCGTTGTCAGCCCCATACTGCCCACCGCGTAGGCCAGCGACGCACCTGCCGCTACCGGCGCCATCAGCATCACGATCCGCGTCATGCTGAACATTGTCTCGGTCAACGCCTGCAGCACATTCACCAGCGGAGCGCGCTTTGGCGTTGGCAGCAGCGCCAGAGCGACACCGAACAACACCGAGAAAACAGCTACCTGTAGAATCTGGTTCTGCGCGACCGCCTGGGCAATGTTCTCGGGGAACACATTCAGCAGCACGTCCTGCCAACCCGGATGGGCAGATGCAACCGCAGTCGCACCGGGAACCGGCAGCGCCACGCCCCAACCCGCATGCGAGACATTGATCGCAATTGCGCCGATCAAAAGCCCGAGCGTCGTCACCACTTCGAAGAAGACCAGCGCCTTGATGGCAACGCGGCCGACTCCGCGCAGTTCTCCATGACCGGCGATGCCCGTTACCAGCCCGCCAAAGATCAACGGAGCCACAATCATCCGGATCAGCCGCAGGAAAATCTCCGCCAGGAATCGCGTTTGCGCCGCGAACTGTGGCGCGTCGACGCCGAGCTCTGCGCCAAGCAACATGGCGTAGAAGGTCCACACCAGCAGCGAGCGGCGCCGGACCACATACGGAATAAGAAGCGCGAGACCGCCCCATCGCAGCGTGACGCCCAGTTCCGCATTCCAATGCAGCAGTATCGCCGCCGCACCGGCAGAGAAACAAAGTATCGCAATCACCGCAAGCGCACGAATCAGCGGCGAGCCGGAAGACGAATCCGTCGACTGCGCGCGCTTTGCTTCAGCCTGCGTTTCCTGCGTAGGGTTAGGATTCATTCCGGAGCCTCGGATTGCGAGGTCTCCATTATCTTATGGCGGGCCTTAGAGCCTTAGGAGGACGAACCGGTAGAAGTCCCGGAACTTGCCTGGGGCGACGCAGCTGGACTCGACGCGCTCGACTCGCTTTTCGATTCGGTTTTCGTCTCCGTCTTGGCCTCTGACTTTGCCTCGGTCTTTGTTTCGGTTTTCTTTTCGGTGCCCGCGCCGTCACCGCTAGCCGAACCACTCTTCGGTGCGTAGTCGTTTACGTACCAGCCTGCGCCCTTGAACGACAACCCGGGAACCGTGAGCGGGCGCTCGAGCGCACCACCGCACTCGGGACAAACCTTCTCCGGCTCGTCGCTGAAATGCTGGATTTTCTCAAATCGGTGGCCGCACTGTGTGCAGCGATAAGGATAAAGCGGCAACTGTCGAACCCCTGAAGACGAATTCTCGAAGCGAAATCGGGAAGCGAAATGACCTGTACCTATTGTACCGGGAGGGCGGCGTTCTGCCGCAATCGCGCCGCCCTCGCCTTTCTTGCCGCTCCGATGCACAGGCGATCAATGCACCCGGAAGTTCACTGACGCACTCACGTGTTCCCAGGCAAGCGTCAACGTCCCCTTGTTGCCGCCATCGTCAGTCAGCGTGTACTTCAAATTCTCGATGAGCGCCGGCGGTGTGGCCATCGTCATCTTCGTCTTGCCCAGGTCCTTTGACGGATCGTAGGCAAGTCCCCATTCGCCCGTCGCCTTGCTCACAATCAGGGTCCATTGCGCGGGATCGCTGATGTTCACGAACAGCGTGTAAGTCCCAGCCGGAACATTGAGGTCGCCGATCTTCAGATCAGCGTCCGTGTGCAGCGTCGTAGCCGGGTTGGCTCCTGCACGCCACACCGGATAGTGCGGGTCGTGACTGATTAAGCCGTCGCTGGTAAAGATTTTTCCCTCGCGGCCCTTCACGCCGGGCGAGTTGTATTTGATTGAAATCGTTTTGCCCCCAATAGTGACCGACGCCGTAGCGGGCGGGCTCGCAACCGGTTTTTGCTGGGCAAACAGTGTGGTCGCAGCGAACAAGAATCCCATACAGACAGAAAGATGCTTCATGACAATTATTCTCCTCCGGGCAGAGCGGTGTTTCCTTATCCGATGGCTCCGACCGGATGATTGTCGCACTTCGCGGTCAGGTTCTTAAAATCAGGCGGGAAGCGATTGTTACGACCCTGTTATGATGCGCCTGAGGAAGAGCAATGGCAGACGGCCGGAGTCACGAAACACCGGGAGCACGCTTCCGTGCGGCACTCGATGCGGAGAAGCCGTTACAAGTGGCGGGGGCCATCAACGCATACGCAGCGCGGCTCGCCGAGGCCACTGGGTTTCGCACAATTTATCTTTCCGGCGGAGGCGTCGCCGCCAACTCGCTCGGCCTGCCCGATCTCGGCATCAGCACCATGGAAGACGTGCTGACCGATGTCCGCCGAATTACCTCCGCCACCTCTCTTCCGTTGCTCGTCGATATCGATACCGGCTGGGGCAGCGCATTTAACATCGCTCGATCCATCCGCTCGATGATCGGGGCCGGCGCGGCTGCCGTCCACATTGAAGACCAGGTCGGCGCGAAGCGGTGCGGCCATCGCCCCGGAAAAGAGCTCGTTCCCGCCGAGGAAATGGCCGACCGCATTAAGGCCGCCGTCGACGCCCGCACCGATCCTGGCTTCGTCATCATGGCTCGCACCGACGCCATCGCCAACGAAGGCCTCGACCGCGCCATCGAACGTGCTCGAAGCTATATTGCCGCCGGCGCGGATATGATCTTCGCCGAAGCGGTGACCGAGCTCTCGATGTACGCCGCTTTTCGCAAGGCCGTCCGCGTGCCCATCCTCGCCAACATTACGGAGTTCGGCCAGACTCCCCTCTTCACGCGCAACGAGCTCGCCTCAGCCGGCGTCGACATCATTCTTTATTGCTGCGCCGCATATCGCGCCATGAACGCCGCCGCGCTGAAAGTTTACGAAACCATCCGGAACGAAGGCTCGCAGAAAAGCGCGTTGCCGCTCATGCAGAGCCGCGCCGACCTCTACAAATACCTCGACTATCACGCCTATGAACAGAAGCTCGACCAACTTTTCGCAAAGAGCAAGAAGACTGACTAGACTTTCCCAGCTTTCATCCTTTAGTTTGTAGCTCTCCGGGGGTCCTGAAAATGAGTGTTCAAGAGGCGCAAGCCGCGCCCGCGCCGTTCAAGCCGAAAAAGTCCGTTGCATTGTCCGGTACGCCTGCGGGCGAAACCGCCATCTGCACTGTGGGACAAAGCGGCAACGACCTGCACTATCGCGGATACGACATAGCGGACCTCGCCGCGCATTGCGAGTTTGAAGAGGTTGCGTACCTGCTCGTCCACAGCAAGCTGCCCAACAAGGCCGAGCTCTCAGCGTATAAGGCGCGTCTCAGCGGCCTGCGCAATCTTCCTTCTCCGGTGGAGCAGGCCCTCGAGTTGTTGCCGGCCTACGCGCATCCCATGGACGTACTCCGCACCGGCGTTTCCGCGCTCGGCTGCGTGCGGCCTGAAGGCAACCAGCAGACCGAGGCCGGCGCGCGGGCTATTGCCGATACCCTGCTCGCGTCGCTCCCTTCCATGCTGCTTTACTGGCATCATTTCGCGCGCAACGGCAAACGCATTATCGTCGAGGCCGGCGGCGATTCGATCGCCGCGCACTTCCTTCACTTGCTCCATGGCTCTTCCGCCAGCGCCGAATGGATCCGCGCCATGCAAATCTCGCTGATCCTCTACGCGGAACACGAATTCAACGCGTCGACATTCACGGCTCGTGTCATCGCCGGCACTGGCTCCGATATGTACTCCTGCATCGCCGGCGCCATCGGAGCACTCAAGGGGCCCAAGCACGGCGGAGCCAACGAGGTCGCACTCGAAATCCAAAGGCGCTATGCTTCGGCCGACGCGGCTGACGATGATATTCGCCGCCGCGTTGCCAACCATGAAGTCATCATCGGTTTCGGCCATCCGGTCTACACCATCTCCGATCCGCGCAGTGACATCATCAAGCAGCAGGCGCGCGCACTGGCCGTCGACTCTGCGGGCAAACGCCTCTATGCCGTCGCCGAGCGCATCGAATCCACGATGCACGACGCCAAGCGCATGTTTCCCAACCTTGACTGGTACTCCGCAGTTGCGTATCAGCTCATGGGCATTCCCATCGACCTGTTCACGCCGCTCTTCGTGATGGCGAGAACTGCCGGCTGGTGCGCTCATGTAATTGAACAGCGCGAAGCCGGCAAGATCATCCGTCCGTCGGCGGTTTACACCGGGCCCGAGAATCTGGAATTCGTGCCGATTGCACAGCGCAGCTAGCGTGGAAACGGCCTCGATTGGAAAGCCTCCCGGAGGGGGGCTGCGAAAATAGCCCAGGGTGGAGTCCGCGCGAGTGGACGGAACCTTGGGAAAGTCGCCCCAGGAAGAAAGCAGCCCCGTAGGGGCGGCTCGAAACAAAACCGGCACACTCGCAACAGGAGCACGCGTGTCCTCGCACATTAGCAACGAACGTCCCGCACCCGATAAAGTCCTCACCGACATCGCCGACTACGTCATCAACTACAAAATCGACAGCGATCTCGCCTACACCACTGCCCACTACTGCCTGCTCGACACGCTTGGCTGCGGCCTGGAAGCTCTTGAATATCCCGCCTGCACCAAGCTGCTCGGGCCCATCGTGCCCGACACCGTCGTTCCCAACGGTGCTCGCGTTCCCGGAACGAACTTCCAGCTCGATCCCGTACAGGCTGCGTTCAACATCGGCGCCATGATCCGTTGGCTCGACTTCAACGACACCTGGCTCGCCGCGGAGTGGGGCCATCCCTCCGACAATCTTGGCGGAATCCTTGCCACAGCCGATTGGCTCTCTCGCACGGCGCTTGCCGAAGGCAAAGCCCCGCTCACCATGCGCGACGTGCTTACCGCCATGATCAAGGCCCACGAGATCCAGGGCTGCATTGCGCTTGAGAATTCATTCAACAAAGTTGGCCTCGACCACGTTGTCCTCGTCAAAGTTGCTTCCACTGCTGTAGTGTGCCAGTTGCTCGGCCTCTCGCGCGACCAGACAATCAACGCCTTATCGCTCGCATGGGTTGACGGCCAGAGCCTTCGTACCTATCGCCACGCGCCCAACACCGGCTCGCGCAAAAGCTGGGCCGCCGGCGATGCAACCAGCCGCGGTGTCCGTCTCGCGCTGATGGCTCGCGCCGGCGAAATGGGATACCCTTCCGTTCTCACCGCCAAAACCTGGGGATTCTACGACGTCTCCTTCCGCGGCCAGGAATTCAAATTCCAGCGGCCTTACGGCTCCTATGTGATGGAAAATGTCCTCTTCAAAATCAGCTATCCGGCCGAATTTCATGCGCAAACTGCGGTCGAAGCCGCAATGAAGCTGCATGAAAAGCTTGCCCAGCCCGAGCTCTCATCCAAAACCATCAAGAGAATAACCATCCGAACACACGAAGCTTGCCTGCGCATCATTGACAAAAAGGGCCCGCTGGCCAACCCGGCCGATCGCGACCATTGCATCCAATATATGGTTGCCCTTCCGCTCATCTTCGGCCGGCTCACGGCCGCCGACTACGAAGATTCCGTCGCCCTGGATCCGGAATTCGCCCCGCGTATTGACGCACTTCGCGCCAGAATCGAATGCGTCGAGAATCCCGCCTTCACAGCCGACTATCACGACCCCTCAAAGCGCTCGATCCCAAACTCACTTCGCGTCGAACTGAATGACGGCTCGGTTCTGGAAGAGACCGTCGAGTACCCCATCGGCCACAAGCGTCGCCGCCAGGAAGGCATTCCCCTGCTGATCGAGAAATTCAGAACGAATCTCCGTCGCCGGTTTCCCGAAGTCCAGCAGAAAGGCGTTCTTGAGGCTTCGCTCGATCGCGAACGCCTCGAGCAAACCCCAGTCAACCAATACGTCGATCTGTATCGGACGTAACTGCCCGCTGCAATTCTCATCCCTCGA
The DNA here is from genome assembly GCA_963834565.1 of uncultured Acidobacteriaceae bacterium. Taxonomy (GTDB): domain Bacteria; phylum Acidobacteriota; class Terriglobia; order Terriglobales; family Acidobacteriaceae; genus Telmatobacter. The sequence goes on from CAWICF010000006.1 coordinate 359,809, forward strand.
GCTTCGCCCGCATCAGCTATAGTGGTCGCACAGCACCATTTCACTCATGGGGTTGTTCCATGCGCCTTCTTGATCAGCTTCGGTCATTTTGTGTTCTTATCCTGTTCGCCGCTTGCCTCGGCTCTCTTTACGCGCAGCGTCCGCCTAACGCGAATCCCGTTTATCAGCAGTTGCGGGGGCTTGTGCCGGGTGGCGATGTCATCACCGTCAAAGAATTCACACTCAAGCGCGACGCCGCCACTTTCGTTTTTCACGACGGTACGTTTGCCTTCTATGGCGAAGTCAACGGAAAGGTCACTGGCGCAGTGTTTAGAGGCGACGGCCATTTGCACGTCACCCCGCCAACGCCGGAAGAGCGCCACAATCTTTCCATCCTGAACCACACCGAGGAGTACGACCAGGACTTCGACCAGGTTGTGCTGCGCTTTACCGACAAAACCAGTGACGAATTGCATAAGGCGGCCACAGGCAAGGGCAATCCGGACTCAGAGAACGTGAAGGCCGCACAAAGCCTGCAGGATTTTGCCCGGCACCAATTGCACGATAACCTCGACCTGCGCCTGCTTCAGGACGTGCTCAGCCCCGCGCCAGGCGGGTATTTTTTCGCTGCCATACGTGGCAAAGGCAATCCACACCTGTTCTTCGAATACGATCCCCAGGGTGCAGGCGACCTGGCTCCCGAAGAGGTCTCGCTGCTTAAGTGGAACGACTGGGGCGGCACTTATCTGCTTGCATTTCACCGTGCCGAAGAGTACGCCAACGGAACTCCCACCGGGAACGAGCGCAACGCATCGTACAGCATTCCAAATGAAGATCTGGACACAACGATCGAGCGAAACGGTTTCCTCACCGGCCTTGCAACTGTCAAGATCCACGCCGATATGGATGGCGTCGCCGTTGTGCCTCTCAACCTTTATCCCACTCTCCGGGTGAGCAAGGTGGAGAGCTCAGAAGGTTTGTCGCTCGATTTTGTGCAGGAAAAAAAGGACGACGATCCTGATTTCGGCGTAGTGCTCCAGCACCCACTCAAGAAAGACGAAACCGTCTTACTCAAGATTTCGTATGGCGGCAAAGATGTGGTTCAGAACGAAGGCAACTCCAACTACTATCCAGTTGCCCGCGAAAGCTGGTATCCCAATGCTGCGCAGGGATTGGGGAATTACGCGACCTATCACATGGTCTTTCATGTGCCCAAGGGCCTCCAGATTATCGCCACAGGGACCATGGTCACCGAAAACAACGAAGGCAAACTGACCAACTCCGAGTGGAAGACTGACGTGCCCTTGCCCGTGGCGGGATTCAATCTTGGCGACTTCACCATGAAGGAAGGATCCGTGCCGTACAAAACCGGCGGCAGTCTCTCGGTCGATGCGTTCGCAAACAAGAACCCGCCAGACATGTTCAGCGCCATCGCTGAAGCGGTGAACAACGTTCCGGCCAGTGGCGGCAGCGGTGACATGCCCCAAGGCGCCATCGGCCAGATCAATACCATCTCGATGCTTCCGATGCAATTGAGCCAAGCGCAGACTGCCGCGGAAATCTACACCCAGTACTTTGGACCGTTGCCGTTCAATCACGTCGCCGTCACCCAGCAATTCGCGTGTAACTACGGCCAAAGCTGGCCCATGCTCGTCTACCTGCCCATCTGTGGTTTCCTCGACCAGACGCAGCAACACGTGCTCGGCCTGCACCCCGAAGACATGTACTGGAAGATGGTCACGCCTCATGAAGTCGCCCATCAGTGGTGGGGGCAGACCGTAGGCTTCCGCAGCTATCGCGATCAGTGGATGAGCGAGGGGTTCGCGAATACCTCGGCATCGATCTTCCTCCAGCTCACTCGCCCCAAGCCGAACGACTTTTTCGACTTCTGGAAGGAACAGCGCAAGCTCATTACCGAAAAGAACGCCATGGGCTTTCGTCCCATCGATGTCGGCCCCGTCACCATGGGCTTCCGCTTGAGCACGGAAAAGACCGGCTTCAATATCTATCAGGACCTCGTCTATCCCAAGGGCGCATACATCCTGCATATGATCCGCATGATGATGTGGACTCCGCAGGATGGGGACAAAGTCTTCATGGAAACCATGCATGATTTTGTGTCGACCTACCGCCTGCAGCCCGCTACCACTGAAGATTTCAAGGCGATCGTCGAGAAACACATGACGCCGGCGATGGATCTCGACCAGAATCACACCATGAATTGGTTTTTCGACGAGTACGTCTACGGAACCGATCTGCCTGCCTATCACTTTGAAAGCGACGTCTCGCCCAGCGGAGACGGCTCAAAGATTCACTTCAAACTAGTGGAGTCGGGCGTGAGCGCCAACTTCAGAAATGATGTGCCGATCTACATGGAACTCACCAACGGCAAGGTGTTTCGCCTTGGCGAGCTGCGCATCCATGGCGACAACACCCTCGAACAGACGGTGCAGGTGCCCAAGCTGCCGGCGCCCATCAAAAGGGTCTTGATTAACTACAACTACGACGTGCTGTGCACCGACAACTAGAGCAGGTCACGCAAGCAATACTCAGAGTTTGCCGAGAAATTCCATCGACGAGAGCCTTGTAATAAGGGCACCGCTTTAGCGGGGCCGAAAACGGTCGCAATGGAGCGCGGGGCTTTAGTGTCTGCGTGAGAACTGCACAAGGCACTTGTAATTCACACGCGAGTTGGGCGACAAGAGAAGCATGTCGCGATTCAAGGTTTATAGCCCGGATCAGGCGTATTTGCTTCCTCCGAGCGTGCGGGATGAGTTGGGCGAGAAGCACCTTTGCTTTTTCGTTCGTGGAGTGATCGAGCGATTGGATATGAGCCAGTTTGAACACAGCTACAGTGGCGAAGGCGGCGAGCTTTACGCTCCGCAGTTGATGCTTGGGGTGTGGCTCTACGCCTACGCGCTGGGCATCACCAGCGCCCGGCAGGTGGAGCGGCGTCTGGTGGAGGATCTTGCATTCCGCTACCTGGCGGCAGGCGAGCGCATAGACAACTGGGCGCTGAGCGCGTTCCGCCGCCGTCACGGACGGGCGCTGAACGATGCCTTCACGCAGGTGCTGGAGTGGGCGCGGCAGCAGGGCCTGGTGAAGCTGGGCCGTGTGGCGATCGACTCGACGCGCATCGCGGCCAACGCCAGTCGGGATCGTGTGGACTCGGAGCAGGCGCTGCGCGACACGCGGGCGCAACTGCGCCGCCAGGTGCGCAGTTGGCAGAAGGCAGCCGATCGCGACGACCAGGAACCGGGCGGGCTGGAAGTGGCCATCGGCGAGCTGAACAAGGCGCTGGCCGAGATGCCGCGGCGTATGGAGCGGCTCGAGAAGAGCGGACTGAAGAAGCTGTCGCGGACCGATGGGGACGCCCGCTTTCTGCGCCAGCGCGGAGACCAGTTCGTGCTCGGCTACTCGGCCGAAATTACCGTTTCCGACGATCATCTGATCGTGGCCCAGCGCGTGACGCAGAACGTGACCGACAACGGGTCGCTCGGGCCGATGATCGACCAGGCCGAGCAGCGATGCGGCAGGCCGCCGGGCGCGGCTCTGGCCGACAGCGGCTTCTTCTCCATCGACAACCTCAACCAGATGGAGCAGCGCAACATCGACGCTTATGTGCCGGACTCCAACATGGCGCGGACCTTGAACCTTGGCGGACGCTGCCGCACCCGGGCCAAAGCTCCCGCCCATCGCCGCATGCGGGCCAAGTTGCGATCCCCGGCCGGCCAGGCCGCCTACGCGCGGCGCAAGGCAGTCGTCGAACCGGTTTTTGGAGTCCTCAAACAACAACGTGGAATGAGACAATTTCGCACCCGTGGATTCGAAAATGTAAACAACGAATTCACCCTGGCCACGCTGGCCTACAACATCACCCGACTGCACGTCATGCGCGCAGCCTGAAACTAAACCACCGCTAGCGGTGGGGAGAAATCAAAACCAAAACGTCATTGCGGCGGGGCCAACGACGTTCTCACGCAAACACTTTGGCCCCGGAGAGATTCAGCGCTGGCTGAATCTCGCCTCAATCCGCGTAAAGCCCTTCGCCAGAAGTTCCGCCAGCACCGCCAGCGTAAGCCCGCCAATCACGTCCGCAATGTAGTGCCATCCCGTAGTCAGCGTCGAGATCACGATGAGGCTCGCCACGAGAACGGCTGGAATGCGCAGCACCTTGATGGAGCAAATCGCGACAAACGAGACAATCGCCAGCATCACGTGGAACGATGGAAAGCAAATAATTCCTTTGTCGTCGGGACTGAGCGTATGAAAACTGCCTGATCGAAGCGTGAGAAAAAGCGCTTCGCAGGTCTGCTGCTGCGCCGACGGCGCAAAGTGATACACGGTCCACGGCCCGATGGCCGGACACACAGCGAACATCATTGAACCGACGATCGTCGCAAGCGAACTCGCGATAACCAGCTCCTTCGCAGCCGTCCAACGATACAGCACGGCCGGCAGCATCACACTCAGCACCATCAACGGAAAAATCCAGTCGTAGCTCGCTGCAAACGACTCCTTGATCCATGGGTGATTCGCGCAGAAATGAAGGATCGACGGCACCTGCACGCCAAGCATCCGGTCAAAGCGGGCCAGCGCATCGTCCTGCAGCGGAAATCTCGAGCGCGCCGCCAGGTAAACCGGAAAACCCAGCAGCTTTCCCATCAAGAACGACCAGAAAACAATCAGGCACACCTGAAAAAAGCGCTCATGTTTGGCTCTCCAGCAGTAACCCGCAGCCAGCAGGAATGCTGCAACGCCCACATAGTCGCCGAGCGTTGGCGCCGATAGCCGGTAACTGAGACACGTCACACAAATCACTGCCATCGCGATCAGCACCGCGCTCACGCCGGCCATAAACAAATGAAAGAAGCGATTGTTCGGGCAGAATTCGCGCCCAGTCTGCGTCTCTGCGTCTGCTGTGCCAGCCAACTCGCTCCGTGCCATGGGTGGGCCTCGCTTACGATTGCTCAACTTCGCGCGTTCTGCCAGGGCCTCTGTCTGACACTGCAGGATGGTGCTCGGCGAGCACCTCGCCAAGAACTCCTTCAATCACATCGACCGCTACGCGAACCGGTTCTGTGGCGTCGCGGCTCGCTGCGTAGGTGATGCATTCGATGGCCTGCAGCGCGTTGCGTATCCGGTCCGTCATCCACTTAATCGTCTCAAATCGCCGCAACATCTCCAGCTTGCGGCGACGCACGACAAACTGCCAGCGCCATGCGCTTGCAGACATGATCGCACCCGCAAGAAAGCTGCCCACCAGGCGTAGTGGACCGCGATCATGCAACCAGTCGTCGTAAATCAGCCACTGGAGCAGGATGGCAAGAGCAAAGACAGACAAGCCTGCGCACACTGAGATAATCCAGATCGTCACGTCGGACATGATCTGCCGGGATAACGGAGTTTCAACCCTTGGATGCATCACGGTCGCGCAGGAGCGCAGAAGCGGATATTTCCAAGCTAACACACTCAAAGTCGGGACTGATGAACAACAAAAGCGCGGACCCTGAGGTCCGCGCTTCAGTCTCACTTGGCTGAAATCAGGCGCTCTACGCCTTCGCCAGCACCGCTTTCCCCAGCTTTTCGGCCACCATCTCGTGTCCATGTGCCAGGAACTCGTCGCGCGTGATCTTGCCCGCATCCACATCCGCAAGAATCGCCTTCTGCGCCTGGTACTCGCGGTTGACGATCCCTGCCTTCGACTGCAGCATGCGCCACGCTTTGCGCCGCTCCACGCAGAACATTACAAGCTGCCGGCTCAACGCAAAGTAAACCGTCTTGCCGTCCTGGTCCTGCTGGATGTACACACCGAAGTCGGGAATGAAGCTGCGATGCTCCGGGATCAGGTAGTAGCGATAGACCACATCCTGCTGCGTAATACGCACCAGCATGTTCTCCAGCGGAATCATCTTCTCCGCCTGCTCGGGCTTGATCTTCTTCAGGTGATTGCGGAACCGCGCTTCCGTGGTGCACCAGTGCGCTACGGTATAGCGCGCCGGCTCGCCCGTCACCTTCGACTTGGTCTCGTACCAGTCCAGATCGATCGACGGATTGCCCTTGATGTCGAGCGCCTCCTGGTAGCTCTCTCCGAGCCGCGGGTTGAATACGAACTCCGGCACGCCGCGCGAGTCGCGCACGCGCTGCGCCTGGAAGAGTGCCATGTCGTCGGGCACGCCGTGTTCCGGCTGGCAGGTGGTGAACGCCTGCAGGAACATGGTGCCGCGATACTCGAGGCCGTCAAGAATCGCGCGATAGAGTTTCGGCGCGTTGGCCATTGAAACCTGCGCCACAAACGGCGATCCGTGGCCCGCGAGAAAAGTCTCCGCCACCGTCTTCTTCTCGGTGTTCTTGCCCTGCGTGGCCGCGCCGAACACGTTCATGTCGTTGCCGCCCAGCATCGGGGTCGAGTCGGAGTTCTGGCCGCCGGTGTTCGAGTACACCTGCGTGTCGAGCATCAGCGTCTTCACGTTCGGCCGATTCTGCAGAATCACCTTCGACATGTTCTGGTATCCGATGTCGCCCATGCCGCCATCGCCGCCGACGACCCAGACCTTCGGCAACTCCACGATCTCCTGGTCCGTCATCAGCGCATCGGTAAAGTGCGTGAAGTGGTAGTACTCTTCCTCGCTCAGCATGTTGCCTTCGCGCGTCAGCAGAATGTCCGCAAGTCGCTCCGGAATCACCGAGCGCCGCGCGTGGTCGACGATGAAGCTCTCGCCCATCAGCCAACCCACCGTGACGCCGTCCTGGAACAGCGAGTTCATCCAGGGATATGGATGCGGATTGTTCGGTGAGGTCGATCCATACACCGTGTTGCAGCCAGTATGCGCGGCCATGGCCATCACGCTCATGCCGTTCGCCAGGCGTCCGTCCACTGGCTGCAGGTTCTTGTGGTTGAAGGCTTCGGTCAGTAGTACCGCCGCGATCGCCTCAATCAATTGCGCGTCGGCGATCGGGCGGTGCTCCTTCTCATAAGTCGCGATGCGCGACTCGGTGTCGCTCGTGGTTTCGCCGCCCAGGCCCATCACCAGGTGCGCAATCGCCTGCCGCAGCCGCTCGTACTCTGCCGGGTTGCTCTCCTTTACCGCAGCCAACTTCGCGGCGCCTTTCTTCTCAAGCTCGCCCGCCTTGGCCACAAAGCGATCGCTCTTGGCGTGGTACACCGGCCGCATATACGCCTCGGTCACCGCGGCAATCGAGCGTAGTACGCTCTTTTCGCCGCAGCCGGCGCAAGCGCCGTCGCCCGACACCAGCGCGTCGTAGTTCGTCCGCACCATCAGCATGTTGCGCAGCGTTGCAGTCTTTGAGTCGGCGGGGTTGGCGCCGTTGAACAAACCGAGATACTTTTGCGAAGTGTCCGGCAACAGGTTCAGGAACGCAGTGCCAGTCTCGTGCTCGGCGTTCACGTCCGTCGTTTCCTGCACCATCTTCAGCGCCTGATGATCGCCGCAAGCGGTCACGCATGCTGCGCAACCCTTGCAAAGGTCACTGACGAATATTGAAAAGATGCCGCCCGAACCAGGCGCCTTGCGCTCCGGCGACGAGAAGATGGCGTTCACCTTCTGGTAGGCCATTGGAACCTTGTCGACGATCGCGTAGAACTGCGCCTTGGCCTGCGCCGAAAATCCATCGACCGATTCGGTCACTTCGCGAATGATCGTCGGCAGCGGCGTGCCGGTCTTGATCTCTGCAACCATGCGCGCGCGGGTCTGTTTCTCGATCTCCGGCAGCTTCTCGAGCATCTTTCTGCGTTCTTGATCGTCCCCGACGTAACGGGTGATTGCCGTACGCAGTACCGTGCCCAGATCCTGCGAGCAGTTCGGCAGAGCCGTATCCGGGCAAACCGAGATGCACTCCATGCACTGCGTGCAATTCTCAGGAATATAGAGCGGAGTCTCGCGCCGCGCCACATACTTCGAGGCCGTATCGCCTGTCGCAGCGGCAACTACACCCATGGCGGAAAGCGGCGTGGCCGGCTGGTTGTAGCCATAATCCGAGCGAAACTCCGCATCGAATACATTGATCGACGAGATCGGCGTGCGCGGTCCCTGTCCGTCAGGCACCGGCGTTGTGCGGCATCCCGTCGCGCAGGCGCCCACTTCAACGGTCTCGGGCACAGTCTCCAGAATCGGCAACAGCGCCTGGCCGCGCAGACTCGAGTGATCTGCGGCTTCCAGTTCGCCGATCGCGATCTCTTTTACGCGGTCAAAGCCCTGCAGCATCACTTCCATGTTCGACTGCACCACCGCATCGCCCAGCTTGCCGAACTTCTTCACATACTGCTTGTAGACGACGTCGCGGAATTGCTCCTGCGTGATGCCGAACTCCTGCAGCATGGGGCTGACTGCAAAAAACGCGCCCAGAAATGCGTTGCCCTGCATGCGCAACTGCAGGTCGCCGCGGTCAGTGGCCTTCTTGGCGATGTCAAAGCCGGGCAGCGTAAAGACGCGAATCTTTTTCTGGATGATCTGCTTGCGCGCCCACAACGGCAGATTCTCCCAGGCGTGCTGGCCGTCCACATCCGACTCCCAAACCAGGCTGCCGCCTTCCTGCATGCCGTCGAGCGGATTGGTGTGTGTAAATGCCTTGGGATCGCAGCAGAGAACGACCGTCACGTGACGCAGATCGCAATTCACGCGAATGCGGTCCTTCGCCGCGACCATAAAGTAGCTGGTCGGTGCGCCCTTTTTCTCCGATCCGTACTTGGGATTCGCACTGACGTGAATTACTTCCTTGGGATTGCCCAGGTCGTCCTTGAGGCCGTCGCGCTCGAAGAGCAGGTCGTTCAAGTCGCCCAGAATCGCGCCCAGGTTTTTGCCGGTCGTGATCGCGCCCCATCCACCGATCGAGTGGAAGCGCACCGCAACCGCTCCCTCGGGCAGCAGCGACGGCATTTCGTCGGCGACGACGGAATAGGGGTGGTCGATGCCGAGAACGATGAAGTTCGCACCTTCCGCGGCGGTCTTGCCATCTTTGCGGGCACGGCCCGCGGTCGCATACTCATACGCTCCGATAATGTGCTCGGGGCGGAAGTCGCGTGAGCCCAGGCCGTAGCTGCCGCCCAGAAACCGCGGCACCTGAGCGAGTTCGATCTTAGGCAGTCCGTCTGTTCCCTGCACCGCCTTCGAAAACGCGGTGCGAATGTCGCGGCCAAGCGGATTGTCGCCGGCCATTGCTTCGTCGGTGCGCTCAAGGATGATGACGTTCTTCTTGCCCTTGAGCGCATTCACAACCGCAGCCTCAGGGAAGGGCCGGATCACGTTGATGTGAATCGATCCGACGCTGGCGTTGCGCGTCTGGCGCAGATAGTCGACGGCGGCTTCGATGTTTTCGGCTGCCGATCCGAGTGAAACGAAAACAGTTTCTGCATCGGCAGTTTTGTACTCGGTGACCAGGCCATATCGCCGGCCCGTCAGCTCGGCAAACTTCTCATAGGCTTCTTCAAGAAACTGCAGGATGGGCTCGGTAAAGTTGTTTCTGCGCGCCACAATGCCCTGCATGTAGTGTTCCTGGTTCTGCACCGGTCCCAGCAGGATCGGGTTCGTCAGGTCCATCATCTTGGGCACGCGACGGCGCGTCGGCCCAAACAGCGTCCGCTGCGCTTCCGTGGGGCAATTGATTATGTCATCGGGCGCGCCCAGGTATTCGCGAATCAGCTCCGACTCGTGCTTGTAAAAGGTCCGTTCCAGGTGCGTCGTCAGGAACCCGTCCATGATGTTCATGCCGGGCGTAAGGCTCAGCTCGGTCACGCTGCGCAGAATCAGCGCCTGGTCCGCAGCCTGCTGTGCATCCTTCCCGAAGAGCATGATCCAGCCTGTGTCGAGCGCTCCATAAATGTCGTCGTGGCCGCAGTGCACATTCAACGCGTGTTTGGTCAACGCGCGGGCGCCCACCTCCAGCACCATCGTCGATCCCTTGCCGGGAGCGTGGTAGTACTGCTCCACGCCATAGACCACGCCCTGCCCCGAGGTGAAATTCACCACGCGCTTGCCGCAAACCGAATGCGCGATCGCTCCACCCTGGGCCGCGTGCTCGCCTTCAGCTTCGATCGCGATGGTGTTGCCGCCAAACACGTTCAGCTTGCCTTCGGCATATGCCTGCTGGAACAGCTCGCCGCCCTCCGTCGAGGGCGTGATGGGATAAAACACGCCGGCGTCGGCGATGCGGGTCTCGGTATGGTACGAGACAAGCTGATTTCCATTGGCGGTAACGCGGATGCCTGGGTAGCGAGCAGCCTTCATATTTCCCTCTCCGTGGTGATGATCTTCGTGTGTCTTCAAGAATTGCGACTGGCGACAAAAAGCGCGGGCTGGAAACCTTATCCGGTCCAGCTACTTCGCGCCTGATGCATTCGCGGGTTGGGGGCCCACCCGCTCTTCAGGCAGACTCTGCGAACGCCCAAGGTAAATCGTCTTGCAAAAGATAATGCCGTTGCGGCAGTGAGGAGCTCCACAGGGGAAGATTACTCCTCAAGAAAACGGTCCACGATCAGTATGCGCCTTGTCGAGAGACGCCGTCCCAAAAGTTGGGATACGTAAACCGCTATGAATCCAGGCACCTTACGCCCCATTTTCAGCGTCCACCGCCCCTTCTGCGCTACCATGATCTTTCACCTTGGGGCTCATATGTTCGTCGTCATCTGGAACTTCGAGATCGCTAAAGAAAAAGTGGCTGGATTTGAGGCCGCCTATGGCCCCGAAGGGGCTTGGGCTCAACTCTTTCGCACCTCGCCGGACTACCATGGAACCGAGCTCCTGCGCGATGCCTACATTCCCGGCAGCTACCTCACCATTGACCGTTGGACCAGCGAGGAAGCCTTCCGCGCCTTCCGCAAGAACCACGATGCTGAGTATGAAAAGCTGGATCGGCAATGCGATGCCTTGACCGGCCGCGAGACCCGGGTCGGCGCATATACGGTCTGAATCGTTATCCCGAAGCTATTGAAGGATAAGGACATGGTTCGCGAATTGCGGTCCCGCCATGTAGCGGATGCCCTTTTCGAAGGTGACCAGCACCCCGTCCTCTTTGATCGCAAGTCCGAGCAGGTAGGCGTCGGTCACCTGCTGGTGGCCGGTAACCCGCGCCGCGAATGGTGCGGTGAGAGCGGCCCAACTGTCGGTGAGCGGCCAATAACGGTAGCCGGGGCGATTCGTGAGCTCCGCCAGAACGGAACTCGCTTGTTCGTGAGTGCGTGGACCCGGATAAAAAGACGGATTGGTTGTGATCCGTAGAAATCCTATTTCGGTGAGCGGGCACACCCCCCAATTGTCCCTTCCCGATGAACTGAACCATTCTTGTGCTTTTTGAAAGAAGCCATGCCCTGGTTCGAGCAAGGCGATCAGGACATTTACATCAAGCAAAGTTCTTCGGATCAAACTCTTCCTCCTCGAGCTTCTTCACCATCTCGGCCGTGATCGTTCTTCCAGTAGGAGGGAACATCGGCAGGCCGTTCGGACCGATTCGAATATCCGGCTCGGGAGCGGGCGCGGACTGCGCCTTCCGGATCAACTCGTCAATCGCAGCGCTAAGGCTGAGCCCTCGCGCCTTGGCATAGTAAGTCGCGAACTCATGCACGTCGTCATCAAGCGTGATTGTGGTTCTCATAGCTCCATTATGCATCATTCTCTTCAATTGATGCACCTCTTCTAATTGATGCATTTACATACAATTGATGCGTTGGCCGATCTCCCCTAATGTGCGCTCCAGCACACTTGATGGTTCACTCCCTAAATTTTCTCCCTTTCTTCGCTATTAATCCCTATTTTTCCATGTCTCATCCTGCTACAATCCCCTCGAAATACAAGCGAAGCCCTCGCCGTTTCTTGCCAGGAAAGCATGGGACCTAAGGGCGCGCATTTCCTTAGGAGCCCTTCCAAAATGGCCATCGTTGACGACCGCACCAAAGCCGTAGAACTTGCCCTTGCACAGATCGAAAAGCAGTTTGGAAAGGGGTCCATCGTACGCCTCGGCTCCCGTGAAGCCCTCCTGCCGATCGCCGTTATCTCCACTGGATCCATCAGTTTCGACGCCGCACTCGGCGTTGGTGGCGTGCCCCGCGGACGTGTCTCTGAGATCTTCGGGCCGGAATCGTCGGGCAAAACCACCATCACCCTCCAGATCATTGCCGAGGCGCAGAAAGCAGGCGGCCTCGCAGCCTTCGTCGATGCGGAGCACGCCCTCGATCCTGGCTATGCCAAGAAACTGGGCGTCGACGTCGACAATCTTCTTGTTTCGCAGCCCGACTCGGGCGAGCAGGCGCTTGAGATTACCGAGGCCCTAGTCCGGTCCGGCGCCATCGACGTTCTCGTCGTCGACTCAGTCGCCGCGCTGGTCCCCAAGGCTGAGCTCGACGGAGAAATGGGCGACTCACATATGGGTCTGCAGGCGCGCCTCATGTCGCAGGCGCTGCGCAAGCTTACGGGCACCGTCTCGAAGTCCCGCACCGCTCTCATCTTCATCAACCAGATCCGTGAAAAGATCGGCGTCATGTTCGGTAATCCCGAAACGACTACCGGCGGCCGCGCGCTCAAGTTCTACTCCTCGGTCCGCATCGACATCCGCCGCATAGCCGCCGTCAAAGAAGGCGATACCGTGGTCGGTTCCCGCACCAAGGTCAAAATCGTCAAGAACAAGGTCGCCGCTCCGTTCCGCGAGGCCGAATTCGACATTCTTTACGGTGAAGGCATCAGCCGCGAAGGCGACGTTCTCGATCTTGCTGTCACGCACAATATCGTCGAGAAGTCAGGTGCATGGTATAGCTTTGGCGGCGAACGCATCGGTCAGGGCCGCGAGAACACGCGCTCCTTCCTCAAGGAGAATAAGGACGTCTACGCCAAGATCGATGCAGAACTGCGCAAGCGCCTGAATATTGGCGTGGCGAAGGCTGAGGTCCCTGAGGTTCCTGCAGGCGGACACGCCGAAGCCAAGGACGCGGTGCGACCCCGTAAGGCAAACTAGCTCTTCCGGAAAATCAATTCGGGCGGATGCCCCAGGACCGGGGTACCAGAGGACGTGTTCTTGTTCTCGGGGGGCGGTCTCGATCTTGAGACCTTGGACAATTTGATGTCTCAATTCGAGCGTGTTCGCATTAAGACCCTGCAAAACTCAATTGCGCTGTTTCTCAGAACAGCGTCCGCTCCACGAGTGCTCCCTCGTGCCGCAGCAGCCACGCCTTGCGTTCCATGCCGCCGCCATAACCGGTGAGCGATCCGTCGGCTCCAATCACGCGGTGACACGGCACCACCACCCCGATCGGATTGGAACCGTTTGCCAGCCCCACTGCCCTCACCGCCGCTGGCCTGCCAATTTTCTTCGCCAATTGTCCGTAGGAGATCGTAGAGCCGCAGGGAATCCTGCGCAGTTCCCGCCAAACTTCCTGTTGGAAGGCAGTGCCTTCAGTTTTCACGGGCAATTCGTCGATCGCGTTGAGCTCACCGGCAAAATAACGTGCAACTGCATCGGTGAGATCCGAGCGAACGGCGACATTCTCCAGGGAGTACCCTTCCCTTCCAAAATGCGCCTTGAGCCAACAGTGCAGACCCTCTTCGTGATCCGTCCAGTGGACTACGCGCAGGTTCCCTTCCAGGTCCGCGATGATCTGCAGCTTTCCAATCGGTGTATCGAGCCGGTCCAGGGTAAGTCTCTGCGGTTGCTGCATCGGCACAACCTCGCAATCCTCACAACAGCCTATAACTGTTTTGCGACCGGCGCAGAACGGCGCCAGTGCCGGCGAACCGTACGTTTCTGCTCATCCCACTTCTCGGCTCCTGCGGCCCGATCCGCTGATAGAATCAGCCGTGGAGCCAGCAGTCCATGCCCGTCAAAGCGCTCTATCCCGGAACCTTCGACCCGCCAACCAGCGGCCACGTTGACCTGATTCAGCGCGGCGCCAAGATCTTCGATCACCTTACCGTCGCCATTCTCATCAATCCGGTCAAGAACCCCCTGTTTACCGTTGAAGAGCGCGTGGAAATGCTCAAAGAGGTGACGGCCGGCATCGGCAACATTTCCGTCGCTACCTTTGACGGCATGATGGTCGAATTCGCTCGTCAACAGGGCGCCTCGGCGGTGCTGCGCGGCATCCGCGCCATCTCTGACTACGAACACGAATTCCAGATGGCTCTGATGAATCGCCGCCTCGCTCCCGAGGTCGAGACCGTCTTTTTGCAGCCGGCCGGCCGCTACTCCTTTGTCAGCTCAAGGATGGTCAAGGAAGTCTTCAGTTTCGGCGGCGACGTCAGCGGTCTTGTCCCTCCCAACGTGTTGAAGCGGCTTCGCGTGCGCATCAACCATGGCGGAAGTTGAGCTGCCCGAGCTTCTACGGCGTATACTCCCACAGGTCGTTGAACTTCGTTGTCGAGGGGTAACCCGGACAGTCGAGGACACCGCCGCCAAAGAGCCATAGATTGCCAGACCTGTCGGACCAGCCGACGGCACCCATGCGTGCGCCGGGGTAGTTGGCGGCTGAGGGGGCCCCGAGAGTTCCGTAGGCGCCCGGCTCCTGGCAGACCTGGGATGACCCACTAACCCAAGTCCATTCGCCATTGCTGTATTTCCACAGGTCGTTGGACTCGCCTAGCCAGACCCCTCCAAAGAGCCAGACATTGCCTGCGGAGTCGGTCCAGGCGGTCGCGTCGTTGCGCGGCGGAGGGAGGTTGCCGGGGGCGGCCACGCCCTGGGTTCCATAGACGCCCGGCTCGTTTGCCTCGTCGGGTCCGCCCTCCCACGTCCACTCGTTAAGAGATGGGCTGAATTTCCAGAGATCGTTGATCACACAAGGGGGTGTCCCTACGCAACCGCCGTTCGTGCTCGCCCCAACACCCAGTCCTCCGAACAGCCATAGATTTCCGGATGAATCGGTCCAGGCGGCGGCGCCTGAACGCTCTCCGGGAGTGTTGGCAGGGGCCGGTATGCCTAAGGCTCCGTAGATGCCGTACTGATCGCCCTGGCTCGACCCCGCCGTCCAGGTCCACATTCCGTTGCTGTATTTCCAGAGGTCGTTTTGGAGTACGATTTCCCCATAGGTTCCATTTGGGATCGCACCCGTCCCGCCGAAGAGCCAGAGGTTTCCAGAGGGATCGGACCAACCCGATGCCAGCTGCCGCATCCCTGGAGTGTTGCCCGGCGCGGCAACACCTTCTGTCCCGTAAACGGCCGCGCCTTGCCACGCGCCAGTGATACCCGGCTGCGCGGCGATATTCGACCCACTCATCCAAGTCCACTCGCCGTTACTATACCTCCATAAATCGCCCAGATTGCCCCGCGCTCCTGTCGAATCGATGCCTAGCCCACCGTAGAGCCAGAAGTTCCCCTGAGAATCGGTCCAGCACGTGGACTGCCAGCGCGCGCCTGGGAAATTCGCTGGAGCAGAGGTTCCCAGCGTTCCGTAGACTCCTGCCTGCTCGGTTCCGCTCGAGCCACCCATCCAGGCCCATTGGCCGTTACTGTACTCCCATAGGTCATTAAAGTCTCCCATGGCCGATGTCGATGCGAACCCGTAACCGCCGAAGAGCCAAAAATCTCCCGATAGGTCGGTCCACGAGCAGGCCAACACGCGAGATCCCGGCGAGTTGCTGGCGGAGGGTGCCCCTTTCGTTCCGTAGATTCCTGGCTGATCTGCCGTTTGGGAGCCGCCCACCCAAGTCCATTCGTTGTGCACGGCAGGAGGCGGCGGGGTGGTGCTTGCCGAATTCACGCCCCCGCAACCGCACAGGGCGGGTAGTGTAAAAAACATCCCCAGAACTACGCAGCATTTAGTTGAATCGAGCATCCTTCATCTCCATTTGCCATGCGCGGAGTGAGTTTCCGCAGAAAGTAGGAACGGACTCCTGCTGGGAAGAAAGTTGCAGGGAGCAGACTTTTCGCCTGCCCCCTGCGCTGATTGGGGCTCAGTAGATGTCGATCCATCCGACATAGAGTTCCGAGTTATCGCCGACGCCTCCGGTCGCAATGGCCTCCCCTGTGATCGATAAGGTTGAAAGATTGGTGCCCGTCGGAATTGGAATGTACTCCGTGCCGTTGTAATTGCTGGTGTAGTCAAAATAAGCCAAGCCGCTGACAGAAAGCGTCGCGCTGCAACAGTCCGGCTGCTGACCGTAGGAGATCGGAACCGCCAACGTCAGGGGCGCAGTGGTCACGACCGCCGGAAAGCCCGACCACGTACATTGCGCGTCGAGCAGCGTTCCATGCAGCGTTTGGATAATCGTCCTCATCTCT
This sequence comes from uncultured Acidobacteriaceae bacterium, assembly GCA_963834565.1. Lineage (GTDB taxonomy): Bacteria > Acidobacteriota > Terriglobia > Terriglobales > Acidobacteriaceae > Telmatobacter. The sequence goes on from CAWICF010000006.1 coordinate 376,006, forward strand.
GCATACCCGCCGCTTTGGGTCTCCGGCCCTGCCGGATTGGTAACGTAGCTGCCCTTGCCGCTGATAGCGGTGCAGCCAACGCTGGTTGGGCTGTAGCTGACAGGCGGAGGCGGCGGTTCATTGGCAAGAACGTCGATCAGGTTTTGCCCCTCGGGGCTGCCCCAGCCGGTAACCATGTTGTACTGGCCCGCGACGACCGAATAGGCGCCGTTGCTACCCCCCCACAACTTCATTGAAATCGGTGAGGTAGTTGGGACCCTCCCCGATGGGGTAGATGTAGGGGTTAAGGAATCCAATCGCGGGGCTGCTGTTAGCCGCGGCCTGCTGGTTGACCAGGGCCGTGAAACCAGCCCAGCGCGGCGCGGCGAAGCTGGTACCGCCCTCCGCGCACGAAATATCCAGAGTTGTACAGCTGGGGTTTGGAGAACACGACCCGAAATAGCAGAAGTAATTGTCAGTGTTGGCCTCCATGGCCACATCCGGCGCATTGCGGTAGACAGTCGAGGTCCCGTTGATGCCGCCCAAACCCGACTGATACGACGGTATTGGGAAGAGGTCCGGGCTGATGCCGCCGCCGCTGTTGCTCCAGCCACTCTCCGAAATCCAGGAGCCGCCCGGTCCGCTGGTGGTTAGGTCGGTGCCTCCGACCGCGATGACGTTGGGACTCTCCTCCGGATATACGAAACACGAGCCATAGGAGCAGGCGCTGTTCGTGGTCCAGGAGCCGTAATCTCCAGAGGCGTTGAAAAAGCCCTGGCCCTGGAGTTGGAGTTCTTCAAACACCCCCTCGTCTTGATCGTTGAGCGGGTTTTCAGGCCTCCAGTTCCAGGAGATGCTCAACTGATAGCATCCGGCCCCGTATGGCGGGGCGTCGGCTGCCATCTGGTTGAGAATTACGGTGTCGTCATTGCTCGAGGGGAACTCGTCATTGCCGACTACGGTCCACGCGTCCGGCGCAAAGTATACGCGGACCTGGCTCATACCGGGAGCCATTCCGATCGCCTGCGCAATATCCAGGACGACTTCTATCTCGTCGCCGTTATAAGTGCCAATGTTGGCGCTGTTTTGCGGCAGGTTCGTGATCTGGATATTGTACGGCCCGCCTCCGGCTGGCGGCGTGTAGGTCAGAATGTAATTGCTCCCGCTGGGCGTTTCTGTGGCATACCCGTTGAAGGTGGATACGACATCGCCGATACCGTAGCCGCCAAATTCCGCGAGGCCGACGCACTGGCCGCTTCCCGTAAGCGGCCCGCTGCCGTAATATGCGGCGCGCATGTCGCTCGGGAGGTAGCTGCCATATGGGCCAGAACCGGGACCACCCGATGGGCTGGAACCCCCACCACCAAGTGCAGGGCGAGCAAGCGCAGGGCGAGGAACTGAGAAATTACTCAGGCCCGAAATGCCTTTGATGGACACGCCTAGATAGAGGGATGGGTCGCGATCGGGCGAGAAGAACAGGCGGTTCTCCGTGGGATGTTGGTAGACATTCATCTTTACATTGAACGCCTTCTCGATTTGCGCCGCCGTTCCACTGACGGGTACGATGAGGCGGTTTGCCGGAGCGCCAGTGACCGTAAAGCCGTTGGCTTGGACGAAGCTCACTACTGCGTTGTAATCGTCTACCGTGGGGCCGAACTGCTCCGTGAACTGGTCTACGGTAAGAAAATTGCGGTAATCTGGGTCAGATGGATTGTAGAGACGCTGAAGCAGGTTTTTGAGAACCGGCTGATTGCGCAGCGGTAACACAATGGAAAAATAGAGCAGATGGTCAGCGGGCAAAGATTGCACGAGCGCTGCCTGCCCGTTCGATACCTCGGGCGGGATCTGGTTATTGAGCACTTGAAGCGGATCCTGCGCCGGCGCAAATGCGGCGAACGGCAGAAGCGCAGCCGCGCAGAGGAGCACGGTCAGCACGGAGGAAGTGCACGGGGGGACTTTCATGGTGATTCTTCCTTTTGATCCTTGGGGGAGCACGGACACGGCGGAAGGATGGCGCCATCCGGTCCGGGAGCCGATGACGCCGGTCCGCTGTGCGGCTCCGGCGAGGGAGGTCGGTCTGGGCCCGGCGCAGAACGTCCACTCGCAACACCACGACTGAGCAGGACGCCTCGCCTGGGACTAGTTAGAGCGCATGTGAACTGCAATTACTGTGACTGCAAACACGGGTACGTGTGACATGGCCGGCGCACCCCGGTGATCTTCCGGCAGGCCCTCGTATGGCGGCGCCGATTTTGCGCGCTCCGGGAAATCTGTCAAGATAGAACTGATATGACCGTTACAGCCCCCGCAAAAGTCTTTGCCGATCGCATCGGACGAATTGAAGTCTCAGCCACCATGGCCGTAGCCGCCGAGGCCGCCAAATTGCGCGCCCAGGGCATCAACCTGGTCGATTTCGGGGCCGGCGAGCCGCATTTCCCTACCCCCCGCCACATCAAGGACGCCGCCATCTCCGCGATCGAAGGCAACTTCACGCGCTACACAGTCGTGCCCGGCATCCCCGACGTGCGCAAGGCGATCGTCGAGCGTCATGCCGCCGACTTCGGCTCCGACTACTCGATCGACGAGGCTATCTTCACTACCGGCGGAAAGCTGGCACTGTTCAACACCATCCAGGTTCTTGTCGATCACGGCGACGAGGTGATCCTGCCTGTGCCCTACTGGGTCAGCTTTAAAGACATCATCCAGTACGCCGGCGGCAAGGTCGTTTATCTCGAGACCAGCGAGGCTGAAAGCTTCCGTATCACCGCGTCGGCCATCGAGCAGGCCATCACCCCGCGCACCAAGGCGATCATCCTCAACTCGCCATCCAATCCCGCCGGCTCAGTCGTCTCGCCTGAGGATCTGGAGCGCATCGTCTGCCTCGCCCATGAGCGCGGCATTTATCTGCTTCTCGATGAGTGCTACGTCTACCTCAATTACGCCGGCAAATGCGTCTCCGGTGGCTCGTTCACCTGGGCCAAGGAACACCTCGTCATCCTCGGTTCGCTCTCCAAGACGTATTCCATGACCGGCTGGCGCGCCGGCTACGCTCTGGCCGCAAAGCCAGTCGTTGCCAATCTCAGCAAGCTCCAGTCGCAATCCACGTCGAACGCAACCAGCTTCGTGCAGAAGGCCGCAATTGCCGCGCTCAGCAGTTCGCAGGAGTGCGTCGCGGAGTTCCGCGCCGAGTTCATCGACCTGCGCGACTACATGCTCGCAGCTCTCAGCAAAATTCCCGGCGTTACCTGCACAAAGCCTGAAGGCGCCTTCTACGTCTATCCGAATATCTCGGCATACCTCGGCAAGGGCGGCATCCGCACTGCGACCGAACTGGCCACGCGCCTGCTCCACGAGGGCCATGTGGTCACAGTGCCCGGCGAGGCCTTCGGAACCGGGGAGCACATTCGCATCTCCTACCCGGTGACGAAGGGGAACATCGACGAGGGCACTCGGCGCATGGGCGAATTCCTCACAAACCTCCGTTAGCTTTTTGACTGCTGCTTCAAGAAGGACTTTTCCGTGCCCCATCCTTTCGCGCGCTTTTTGGCGAAAGGGTGGGATTACACCCAATGAAGTGCCTTTGATGAAGGTAGGCTACGACCCAATCGGCCGCTGATCCGTTGCCGTTCCACCGCCAGCAGCAACACTCCCGTGGTACGACCCCGCCGCCAGCCAGTCGCGCATCGGTGATGATTTCTGGCAGTCCATGCACATCGTGTTCTCGAATTTCGCTCCGCACCACGGACACACAGCGCCCGACTCGAACGTATCGAATGCCTTCTGGCACTGAGCGCATCTCCAACAGGCTCCGAGCGCTGGCTTCGCCCTGCAACCGGGGCACGCGTAACCCTCTCGCCGCGGCAGCTTTTCCATCTGAATCAGCACGCGAGCAACCTTCCAGCCATTCCAGCAATTCAGAAACATGTAGGCCGCGATCGCGAGCAACCAAACCGACTGCCTCGAGATCGCGTACACAACGAACCCGCCGGCCCCAATGAACCCGATCACCGTCGCCACTTGCAGGCTCCGTCCCCGCCCCATCACGAACCAGAGCAGCGAACGAAGGATCTGACCGCCATCCAACGGATAGATGGGAAGAATATTGAAGACCAGCAGCCCGACGTTGATCCAGGTAACCCAGTAAAGCCACGTGTAAGGATCGGGCGAGGGCTCCGGCCATCCGTGACCCGCAAACAGCAGACACGCACCACCCAGCGGCACCATAAGCGCCACATTCACCAGCGGCCCTGCTGCCAGGCTCCAGAGCATGGCGCCCGGGCGCTGCGGCGGATCGACATACGCTACCCCTCCCAGGGGCCACAGCATGATCTGGTCTGCACGTCCACCCACCTGCCGGCAGGCGAATGCATGGCCGAACTCGTGGAGCAGAACGATCAGAAACAGCGCCAGGTATTCCAGAGCACTCCAAACAATGGTTGTGTACCGATTCCTGAGATAGCCGACCTCGATGATCGCGATAATGAACCACGACCAGTGCAGGAAGACGTCGATTCCCGCAAAGCGAAAAAGATGAATGGAGCCCTGTCGATTGGCTGGCATGGCTGCCAGCTTATCACCTGAGGCCGGAATCACCGCTCTGGCAAAAGCGCCCTCGTTTCAACGGAATTGCGGCAAAATTCCGACCTCAAGACCGGCCCGGGAACTTTCTGGCAGAATATCTCTACCTTGACTGGGCAAACGTTATGTTGGTCGAGTAGGATGTTTCTTCAATGTTGAAAGATATCGATTTCCGTACTGTCATACTTGCCGGCGGCAGTGGTACCCGATTCTGGCCTCGTTCCCGCCGAGCCCGTGCCAAGCAGGTGCTCGCCCTCGATGGCGAGCGCTCCATGATCCAGCAGACTGTCGAGCGGCTCAAGCCCCTCGCCCAACTCGAAAAAACCTGGGTAATCACCAACGAATTCCTGGCCCACGAAATTGCCGACCAACTGCCCGGCATGCCTGAAGCGCAGATCGTGCAGGAACCGGTGGCGCGCAACACCGCTCCGGCGTGCGGCCTCGCCGCTTTCCTCATCGAGCGGCAGAACCCGAGCGCCGTTCTGGGAGTTTTCCCCTCGGATCACGTCATCGGCAACGAGCCGCGCTTCCTCAAGGCCCTGCAAAAAGGCATCGCCGTTGCGTCTGCCGGCGAGAATATGGTTGTGCTCGGCATTGAGCCTTCCCGCGCCGAAACCGGCTACGGCTACATCGAAACCGGAGACATCGCCAAGGACGATTCAGCCCTGCACGTTCGCCGTTTTATCGAAAAGCCGAATCAAAATCGTGCGGAAGAGTTCGTGGCCGCGGGCAACTACTACTGGAACTCCGGTATGTTTCTTTGGACGGCGCGCACATTGGCCAACGCTGTCCGCGAACACCTGCCTGAAACGGCTCCGCTGCTTGAAACGATCGCCGCCGCATACGGCACGCCAAACTTCGAAGAAGTCTTCCGCTCGGCCTACCCGAAGTGCGAGAACATCTCCGTCGACTACGCGGTTCTCGAGCCGCGCTCTGCCAAGGGTGAGCACCTTTCCAATCTCTACTGCATTCCCGCCGAATTCAGCTGGAACGATCTCGGCTCCTGGTCATCGCTCTACGAGTATCAGGTGGAAACCCGCCTGCGCGGCGACGCAGAAGGCAATGTCGCTGACACTGGAGGCCACATGGCCATCGAAGCCAGCGACAACTATATCTTCAGTCCTAAGAAGTTCGTTGCGTTGGTGGGGGTGGAGAACCTGGTCGTTGTCGACACCGAGGATGCGCTCTTGATCGCTCACCGCGACCACTCCCAGGATGTCGGCAAGATCGTGAAGGAACTAAGCCTGACAGGCCACTCCGAACTCATCTGAGCGGCTCGCTAGCCTTCAGCGGCGCATCGGTGCGGCGGCAACTTAGAGCGACAGCATCTTCAGCAGTTCGTTCACGCTCATCCGGTGATGCGTCGCGACGTGCTTCAGGATTCCGGAGAGGGTCCCCGACTTGATTGAGTGACCGAAGGGGATCACTTCCTGATTTCCTTCGTCGCGCAGAGTCGTCACTCGCACGTGCGAACTGTTTTGACGAGTCGCTTCATAACCAAGGACGCACAGCGCATTTACCAGTTTCGGACAGCCAATCTCGCGCGGCACCATCATCAGACCAGTACCTCATCCCGTACAAAGTGCAGACGGATAATCTTTGGCGCCGGATTCGCCTCATCGAAATAGCAGGCAACGGCGTCTTTGACCATCGTGCGCAGCTCCTCCAGCGTGTTGCCCTGGGTGTAAATGCCATAGCCCAATGCGACCGCCGTGTAGCCGCCATCAACTTCATCTTCGTTCACTTGAAAGATGACTTCACTCATGCCAAGAGCCCTTCTATATAAGCTGAATCGTATCAATGCCTCTGCCGCGCAACAAGGTTACCTAGGTGTAGCTGTACAATTCTTGCGTTGCTCGGCTTGAACTTTTGAGCCGAGAGGAGCAAGAAATGCCCGAAACCATTGATTGGCCAACAAATGGCAAATCACGCCTCCCGAGTCTCGTTGTTTTCATTTTCCTTGCAATCCTCCTCATTCTCCTTATCGGCAGCCGCACCGCGATCTCTTACTGGGTTGACCTTCTCTGGTTCGGTTCGCTTGGCTATGCCGATATCTTCTGGAAGTCGTTCGATCTCGAATGGGGTACCTTCGCGGCCTTTGCCGTGCTCACCTTTCTCTTCCTTATCGGAGCCTACCTCGCTCTTCGTCACACCCACGGCGACGATTTGCCCGATTCGCACACAATTTATTTCTCCGGCCGGCCGATCATTCTCCCGCTCGGCAGAGTCCTTCACGTGATCGCCGTCATTGCGGCATTGGTGATTTCAGTTGTTACGGGTTTCGCCATGCAGTCGCAGTGGCCCACGCTTGCCCTCTATTGGTACGCGCCCAAGGCAGCAAGCGGTGTCGCAGACCCAATCTTCGGCCGCCCCCTCGGCTTCTATCTCTTCACGCTTCCTGCATGGCAACTCATCTCCGGATGGCTGCTCGCTCTGGCTGTGCTTGTCTGCATTCTCGCTGCCATTTTTCTCATTGCCGCCGGTGGCGGCAGGGCGCTCGAAGGGCGCTTTCGCAGCTCCTCCGGAATGCCGTGGCGCGGCGTCCTGATCTCCGCAGGATTCCTGCTTCTTACGCTGGCCCTGCGCGAGTACATCGGACGCTTTGATCTGCTCTTTGAGCATCACACCATCTTCGATGGCGTCACCTATGTCGACGCGCACATCACGCTCATCGGGATGATGTGCATCAGCGTCGCGCTGGCCGCTGGCGCGGTCATCGCGGTTGCCGGAGGGATTCTCCGCCCCCGCGCCCGTTGGCTTCTCGTTTCAATCATTCCCGCAGCCGCCTGCTACGTCATCGCCGGCATCGCCGGCTGGTATGTCACCACCTTCATCGTCAAACCGAACCAGCTCGACCGCGAGCGCCCCTACATCGCCGACAACATCGCCTTGACGCGTCAGGCATACGGGCTCGACAGCTTCGATCAGCGCGAATTCCCCGCCGACACCACGATTGCTGCCGCCGATCCCGATCACAACCAGGCAACGCTCGCCAACATTCGACTTTGGGATGTGGGCGCCCTGCAGGACACTCTGCGCCAGGTGCAGGAGATTCGCACCTACTACGATTTCCCTGGCATCGACATCGATCGCTACCAGATCAATGGATCATTGCGCCAGGTCATGCTCGCCGTACGCGAACTCAATGTCGACAAGCTGCCCGAAAGCAGCCGCAACTGGATTAACGACAAGCTCATCTACACACACGGCTACGGCATCACCATGAATCCCGTGAACGGATTCACGCCGGAAGGCCTTCCCACTCTCTATCTGAGCAACATGCCCGTGCAGAGCACCGTACCCGGTCTCACCGTCACCCGCCCCGAGATTTACTTCGGCGAAATGACTGACACCGATGTCTACGTGAAGACGCACCAGCAGGAATTCAACTACCCCGAGGGACAGTCCAACAACCTCACCACGTACACCGGAACCGGCGGCATCGTGATGGGCGGCTTTTTGCGCCGCGCTCTCCTCGCCTTCGATCGCGGCGATCTCACCAAAGTGCCCTTCAGCGACGACATCACTCCGCAAAGCCGCCTCCTGATGCGGCGCAATGTGCTCGCTCGAGTCTCCGAGCTCGCGCCGTTTCTCACCTTCGATCGCGACCCCTACATCGTCGTCGGCAGCGACGGCCGACTTTCCTGGATCATCGATGCTTACACTTCGTCCGACACCTATCCTTACTCGTCCCAGGCTGCTCTTGAAGACCAGCCCATCAATTACATGCGCAACAGCGTTAAGGCCGTGGTCGACGCCTACGACGGGTCGGTGACGTTCTACGTTTTTGACAGTGCGGACCCCATCCTTGCCGCGTGGCGTGGCATTTTCCCGGGCCTGTTCAAGGATTCGTCTGCGATGCCCGCCGCACTGCGCGCACATGTGCGTTACCCGGAATCGCTGCTCAGCCTGCAGGCTCAGATTTACGGCCTGTACCACATGCAGGATCCCGAAGTGTTCTATAACCGCGAGGATCAATGGACCGTGGCCACAGAAAACGGTTCGAGCCAGAGTGGCGACCAGGCCGCGCAATCCATGGCTCCAAACTTCGTGCTCATGACCTTGCCCGGCGAATCGAATCTTGAGTTCGTCGAGATTCTTCCCTTCACTCCCATCAACCGCAACAACCTCATCGGCTGGGTGGCCGCGCGCAGCGATGGCGCGAACTATGGCAAAGCGATGGTCTTCGATTTTCCCAAAACACGCCTTGTCGACGGACCTCAGCAGATCGAAGCGCGCATCGACCAGAATGCCCAACTTTCCGGCCAGCTCACTCTCTGGAACCAGCAAGGCTCGCATGTGATTCGCGGCAGCCTTCTTGTCATCCCTTGCGGCAAGGCGCTGCTTTATGCCGAGCCAATTTATCTGCAGGCTCAGCGCAGCCCCATGCCCGAAATGCGCCTCGTGGTGCTCGCGCTGCAGGACCGTCTTGCCTATGGTCCCAACTTCGAATCGGCATTGAGCTCGCTCTTCGGCTCGGAGACTCCGTCGCTCACCGCAGCCGCAGCCCCGGAACAGGCAGCTGCCGCGCCACGCGCCGGCGCGCCATCGCCGGCCTTCGATCAAAACGCACTCATTCAGCAGGCCAGCCGCGACTTCACCGACTATCAGCAGCTCACGTCACAGGGCAGGCTCGCCGAAGCCGGCCAGAAACTCGACGACCTGAAACGCACATTGGATCAGCTTAGCGCCCATGCGAAATAATTTCCGAGCCGCGCAGAGCGAGGTCATCCTGAGCGAGCGGAGCGAGCCGAAGGACCTGCATTTGTCCGTCGGCGAATTTCGAATTCACAAAACTGTCTATTAGCCAATTCAATTGGATTTCGGAGTGTTCTCGATGCCCCGCTTTGCCGCAAACCTCACTATGATGTATCAGGAACACAGTTTCCTCGACCGCTTTGCCGCTGCGGCGCGCGACGGCTTCACTTTCGTTGAGTATCTGTTCCCCTATGAGTACCCCTCCGCAACGCTCGCCGCCCATCTGAAGCAGAACGGCCTGCATCAGGTTCTCTTCAACTCGCCTCCCGGCGATTGGAAGGCCGGCGAACGCGGCATCGCTGCCCTGCCCGGCCGCGAGCAGGAGTTTCGCGACGGCTTTTTGCGCGCGCTTGAATATGCGCACGCATTTGATTGTCCGCGCATCCATTCGATGGCAGGTCTTGCCCCTGCAGCAGCAGACCGTGCAGAATTTCGCGCCGTCTATACGTCAAATCTTTCCTGGGCCGCGGAAAAGGCCCGAGAGGTTGGAGTCGACCTGATCATCGAGCCCATCGCGCTGCGCAACATTCCCGGATTTTTCCTCAATCGTCAGGACGAAGCGCACGCCATCGTCGCCGAAGTCGGCGCGCCCAACCTGAAAGTCCTCATGGATCTCTTCCACTGCCAGGTGGAAGAGGGCGATCTCGCCTTCAAGATTCGCAAGTATCTTGCGGACCCGAAGCAAACCCGCATCGGCCACTTTCAGATCGCCGGCGTCCCTGAGCGCCACGAGCCTGACACGGGCGAAGTGAACTTTTCTTACCTGTTCGACCTCATCGATAAGCTGGGATACGAAGGCTACATCGGCTGCGAATACATTCCCGCCGCCGGCACTTCCGATGGTCTCGGTTGGTTCGCAAAATGGAAGACCGCCGCAAACTGAGAAGCTCACGGCGGTCCGAATCACTATTTCGGTCTGATTTGTCTACTTCTCAACGCCAAACGTAAACGTCGTGGTCGAATGCATCGTCTCCCCGGGCCTCAGAACCGTGCTCGGGAAATCAGGATGGTTCGGCGAATCGGGAAAATGCTGCGTCTCCAGGCAGAATCCCCAGTGTTTGTTGTAGGCAATCCCGTGCCGTCCCACAAAGGTCCCATCCAAAAAGTTGCCGGTGTAGAACTGCACACCTGGTTGCGTCGTTTCCTCTGTCAGTTTGCGGCCGCTCACAGGGTCGGTCACAATCGCCGCCACTCGCAGTGTTCCCGGCTTGCCATTCAGAACCCAGTTGAAGTCGTAACCGCCCGCTCGTTTCAACTGTTCGTTGTCCACGTCAATCCGCGAGCCAATCACCTCCGGCTTGCGAAAATCCAGCGGCGTCCCCGCTACCGGCGCCAACTCCCCTGTTGGAATCAGCCCCGCATCCACCGGTGTGTACTTGTCGGCGTTGATCTCGATCGAGTCGCCGAGAATATCCGCCTTATCGTCGCCGCGCAGATTGAAATATGCGTGGTTGGTCAAATTCACCACCGTCGCCTTATCGGTTGTCGCCGAGTAATCGATTCGCAATGTGCTTCCATGTAGTGTGTAACGAACTGTCGCCGTCAGTTTTCCCGGAAAGCCCATATCGCCATCAGGGCTCACGTGTGTCATTTCCACGCCATCCGGAATCTCATGCGACTGCCACACGTACTGGTCGAATCCCACGGGACCGCCGTGCAAAGCGTTCGGCCCGTTGTTGATTGGGATCTGGTAAGTCTTGCCATCCAGCGTGAACTTTCCCTGACCGATGCGATTTCCATAGCGGCCGACGACAGCGCCAAGATACGGATTGGGCTTGATCAGATATTTGTCGAGCGTATCGTATCCCAGCACAACGTCAGCCATCTTGCCGGCGCGGTCCGGCGCCTTCACGCTCACCAGGTGTGCTCCATAGGCCGTGACTCGAACCTCAATCTGCCCACTCGACAATGTATAAATCGGGACGGCAGTGCCATCCGCGGTATGACCCCAAATCGACATCTTCACCTCTCCTTGCGCAACGGCCGAAAACACCATTGCTCCTGCGATCATGACTGCAATTGCTTCAGTCAATCGTTTCACGATTCCCACCTTTGCTGTGCGACGCAACCGTCGCTGCATCGCCGTTTCATTTTGCCGCGCTTTCCAGTGTGGCAAGCCAGAGCACGAACAGCGAGCCGAATTCGCTCCTCCGTCAATATATATGAAAAGGAAGGCGATGCCACTGTACGCTAGCTGGCTTGCAGTCATTTGGCCGGCCAAAGTTCAGCCCGCTCCTCGTGCGTCCGTTCCCGCACATCCGGGCTAGTACCTGAAACCTGCTTTTAGTAAATCCGGCTGGCAATCACCTGCGTACCCGTCGCATTCGACTCAATGCTCGTGGAGCGCAACAGAACTTCGAAGTTGCGCAATGAGCCATCCGCCCGCGTGGCGCTCTTCAGAATCGCGTCAATCGCGGATGGATGGATCAGCATCTCGGCCGCGGCCTGCGTCCCCGCGACATCCAGCCCCTCCAGCACCAGCAGATGCCCATTTCCGCTCAAATTCGGGAAGAAGGTGATCAGCGCGAAGGTCTCATGCGCCGGCTCATTCCAATGGCTGGCGTACGATCGGTCTTCGCCGGGTCGCGGCTTCCCGTTTTCAATGGTTGCGCCCGCCATGCCAGGGCGGTCGACAATACGGAAATTCGCATTCGGTTCGGCGATCGCTGCCCATGGGTTGCTTCCCACGGAGCCAATGATCACCGCATTCGCGCTCTTCAAATCATCCAGGCGCAGGTCCCGCGGAAAGCGTATGAAGACTCGCTGCGGATTGTCTTCAGGCAGATGCGCCAATGACGAAGAAATCTGCAGGTCCACAAATGGTGTCAACTCCTGCGAACGCAAATCCTCGGCGCTGTGTCCATCAACGCCGCCGAGCGGCAGGTTTTCATAGCTGCCTGCAATATATTCCGCCAGCGGCACGGGCCGGTGCGAAAGGTCTTCGAGCAGATTGAATCCGGCATCCGACGGCACAATAAAGCAGTTTGCCGGCCCGCCGAAGAGCGCCGCCCACAAAACGTGCGCGGGTGCCTCGGGTGCAGGTTGGGGTGCGTTCGCGCGAGTCGTCGCGTACCACGTCCCGCCGACAAGCGCGACGCTGTAAATCGTCCACAGAATCACCCCGAGCAAAACGCGTCCGGACTTCGAGCGAGCAGGCGCTGCAGCCGGCGCCACTTCCGGCTGCGCGGCTGCCGGCTGGCTCTGGGCGTGCCGCGAGACCGGTATCCCGGCTGGGCCTTCTTTCCCATTCTCATCCGCAGGAAAGAAGACCGGAACGTAGCCTCCCAGCGGAATATCGATCCGGACTGGCTCCGCGCTTCCCTCGGTTGCGAAATGCTCCGCTAGCCGTTTTCGCAACTGCCGCGCGTAATTGCGAACAATATTGTCTTCGAGAGTCCGGTAATCCGCAGGCCGGTCAAATACCTGCACCCCGATTTGATGTTCTGTGATCTCCTCGCCACGGCCTTCCAGCGTCTCCGCAACAACAAACAGCAGGAACTTCGAAAGCAGTGGTGACTTGGAGAAGTGCGGACCCGCAACAACGCGTTGGGCAAGCTCCCAGTTGAGATCGTCCTGCAGTCCCGGCGGCAAAGCCTCGTCTGCCGGCGCTTTCGGTTTTGATTGGACGGCAGAAATGTTTTCCATCGGGGTTATCTCCACGCAGACCTTTGCGCGGTTCACTCTGCAATCAAATTCTAGACCAACCAACCCGCGAAATTCCGATAGACATCTTGGCCTGTAAGGGTGCTCCTGCTCCCGGCCAGATGTGCCTGTGTGCGTTCAATTTCCACAGTTTACCAACAATTCACCCTCTTGCCATATCGTTTCAATTCAGTTGGTTATGTCTTTCGCACACTAGTGTATACCCCGGCATGCACCTAGGGTAAACACTCCCAAGTGCAATTTAAGTGCAATATTGTTGCGCTGCTCGCCGAACAGCGGCCGAGTGCAAACGTGTGAAGATTTCTTGAATTTGGGGGTTTTGAGGCTATATGAAAACGCAGCTACGTTTCTGGAGTTCAAGTCTACTGTTTGCGGCTCTTGGATTGCTTCTTGCTCTCTGCATTCCCGGCAGGCTCATGGCCCAGCTCGATCGCGGAGAGATCACGGGAACCGTCGAAGATCCATCCGGCGCGGTCGTGCAAAACGCCGCCGTGCTGCTCACCAACGTCGATACCGGCGTGAAAACAACAACCAAATCAACCTCCACCGGTACCTACGTCTTCGATGACATGCTGCCCGGCAAGTACACCGTCGAGTTTCAGGCTCCGGGATTCGAAAAATACGTCGTGCGTGACGTTGTGATTCAGGTTCAGCAGGTCGCTACGATCGACGCCCACCTGGTCACCGGAAACGTTCAGCAAAGCGTTACCGTTACCTCGTCAACTCCGCTGCTCGAAGCGGAGAGCGCCCAGGTCGGCCAGACGGTTGCCAGTCGCTTGGTCAATGACATGCCGCTTGCCACTCGCGACTGGGGCTCGCTGGCGCAACTTTCCGCCGGCGTCAATACTGATGCGCCCTCAAACGGTAGTGGCGGGAACGGCACCGCCGACGCAGGGAGCTCTGAGTCTGCTTATTTCAGGGTGAATGGCGTCGACGAATGGCAAAACGATTTCCGCCTGGACGGCATTAACGACAATATCGAGATCTACGGCGGCAACTATACCGGGACCAACGCAGCCATTGTCCCGCCGCCCGATGCCATCGAGGAATTCACGCTGCAGAGCGGCGATTTCAGTGCCGAATTTGGACACTCCACCGGCGGCATTATCAACGCGTCGCTCAAATCCGGCACCAACAGCGTGCACGGCGACCTCTGGGAGTACGTGCGCAACAACGACCTGAACGCGAATTATTTCTTTAACACGACTGGCTGCCCCGCGGCGTGCAAGGCCAAGCCCATTCCCTCCTATCACCAGAATCTCTTCGGCTTCACAGCCGGCGGACCGGTGGTGATCCCGCACGTCATTGAAGGCAAGAACCGCCTCTTTTGGTTTGCCGACTACCAGGGTGGCCGCTACGTACTGCCGGAGCCGGACGGCAATTTAACCGTGCCCAGCAAGGGCATGGTCAGCAGCGCCTTTACCAACCTGCAGGACAACATCACCTACAACACCTCGAACACCTGCAGCGCCACCGTCACCACCGGCTGCCACACCGACGCCCTGGGCCGCACCTTCTCGAACGGCACCATCATGGATCCAGCTTCAACCCGCCAGCTTTCCTCGACCGGCGTCGACGCGGTAACCGGACTCACCGGCACGCCCAATGCCTACGTGCGCGATCCCTTCTATAACTGCACGGCGGCGGGCGGTTGCACCAGCTTTACTGGTTTAACCACAACCGACTTCACGCAGGACTCAGGCGGTGTTCTCCTCTCCTCCCTCAACGTCATTCCCACCAGCCGCCAGGATCCGAACGCAGTCAAGCTGCTGGGCCTGTATCCGGCGGCGACAGCCTCCGGCCTCGCCAATGACTTCACAGGCTACGTCCCGCCCGAAGATAAAAACACCAACACCTACGACATTCGCATCGATTACAACATCAGCCCCAAGAACATTCTGTTCGGTGTCTATGACCGGAGCTACCTGACCGCCGACGTGCCTTCGTATTTCCCGGGGGTTGGCGCGGGCCAGAGCGGCGGGCGCGTCGACCAGCTTCCCGCCTGGGCCTGGGCGGTCGGCTACACGCGCATCCTCACTCCCACGCTCACCAACGACATGCACGTAGGCATGGTCCACAGCGACAAGCTCCAGGTGTCCGTCTGGGGCGATGACTTCGGAAGCGGAGCCTGTTCGGGAACGGTGAACCCGGGACCGGGCACATGCAACATCCCCCTCGAGTACGGTATCCAGGGCGTTCCACAGGTGGCCGGTAACGGGGGCCTGCCCATCATCAACATTGGCGGGCTCAGGGGAATCGGCGTGGGCAACTACTCGCCAACGCTGCAGTATGTCTGGAGCCTCGAAGGCGTGGATGCGGTCACAAAGGTCTGGCGGAACCACGCCTTCAAGACCGGCATTCAGGTGGACGATCTCGAAGCCAACATCTCGCAGCCGCCACAAGGCCGTGGCGACATGAGCTTCAACGGTCAGTACACCGACATTTCCAACAAAAGCTCGGGGTTGAACGGCATCAGCGACATGCTGCTGACGCCTATCAACTACGAATATGGCGTGGGTACTGGCGTGAACCTGGTCGGCGGCCAGAATGGCTTTTCCGCCTCCAACATTCCTGTCACCGACGACCATCGCTGGTACATCGGCGCCTACTTCCAGGACGACTGGAAGGTGAACCCCAAGTTGACGCTGAATCTCGGCGTGCGCTGGGATCTGTTCACGCCCTACGACGAAACCCGGGGCTACCAGTCCAACTTCCTCCCTGCGGGCGGCAACGGACCCACCGCAAACTTCTACATCCCCAACCAGGGATGCCAGACCCCGCGGGCCACGATCTTCAATACCGTGGCTGCTCTCAGCAATATCAACATCGTGTGCTCTGGAAACGCCGCACTCGGCAACGCTCAAAAGACCAACTTCGCGCCGCGCGTGGGGTTCGCCTACAGGCTGCGGCCTACGCTGGTGGTACGCGGAGGCTTCGGCACGGCCTATGGAGCGCTGGGCAACCTCGGTTACGGCGGCACGCTGGGGTTGAACTATCCCTTCGGATACACGCAGACCATCCCCTCGCCCGACTCCAATCACCCGACGCCGGCCGGCTCGGGCGTGGCAACCCTGGAAAATACCTTCAATAACTTCAACTTCACTAATCCGACCGTGCTGCAAAGCCCGACTCCGTACACAGGGACCACGGTTTGCTCCACCTCGACCCTGCCACTCAACTCTTGCGTGGGAGGCCAATACATCGGTAGCGACTATCTCGGCGCAACTCTCAACGGCCGCCAATTCAATTTCCAGACGCCACTGGTACAGACTCAGAACTTCACCGTCGAGGATCAGTTCACGACCCACGACGCGCTGCAGGTGGGATATGTCGGCACCGAGGGCCGTCACCTGGATATTCTGGGGACCTCGAACCAGGACTCCCTGATCTTACCCCCCGGCACCAATACCCAGCTTTATGTTCCGTACCCGTACATGGCGCGGGGCGGCACCTACGAAACCACCAACGCCAACACCAGCTACAACTCCATGCAGATCACGTATCAGCACCAGATGAGCTTTGGGCTGTTGGTGCTGGCCAACTACACCTATTCCCGGTGCACGGGCGACCAGCACGCGCCGCAGAACTCGGAGTTCAACGCAGGGTACCGCGCCCAGTGGCTGGCCGGTTTCGGCATCAAGGGCGACTACGGCCTGTGCGATGCCGACGCCACCGACCTGTGGCACGGTGCCGCCACCTACGACCTGCCCGTTGGCCGTGGGCGCCAGTTTGGGACCGCCATGCCCAAGGCCGCCGATCTTCTCGTTGGAGGATGGGAGTTGGGCGGTTTCTACACCTTCCAAAGCGGGCAGCCGCTCACGGTTACCTGCCCCGTCGCCACCTCGGCCGACTTCGGTTGCTCCGCCAACGTGGTCGCCGGGCAAAATCTGTACGCCGGACCGCACAACTTTACGCAATGGCTCAACCCCAGCGCGTTTGCTCCGCCCCCCCCGGCGACCCAGGTTGGACAGGGCGACTACTCGCCGCTCGGCACAAGCGGCATTCAGCAGGTACGCGGACCGCATTACAGCAATCTGGATTCGGCGATATTCAAGAACTTCAACTTCACTGAGTCGCGGTATCTGCAATTCCGCGCCGATGCCTTCAACCTCACCAACACGCCGCCCTTCGTGCAGCCGCAACAGTTGAACTTTCAGGCCGGCAGCTTCAGCAACATCGGGGCTACGAAGAACAGCAACGGAAACAACGGAGCGCGCACGCTGCAGCTCGCGCTCAAAATGTACTTCTAAGACACAGGGCCTCTCATTCGTGTCTTAGCTCCATCCCGCATCTGGCGTAGAACACCACGCCGGATGCGGGGTTTTCTTTGCTCGTTCTTCTTTCCGCCGGTCTTCGTCCTAAGCCCGCGCAACGGGCAAGAGATGGCAATCCCAGGCGCAAGCCTGGGCGCATAGAACGCAGCCGCAATTCGAGCTCGCAAGTGCGGGCGTAAGAACTACGGGTGGCGTTCGATAATAGATGCAATGAGGATGCGCTCCGTGTTCTTGCCCAAATTCGTTCTCCCATCTGCTGTCGTCCTCAGTTTGACGCTGGGCCTCACCCTGCAAGCCCAGCAATCTGCTCCGCCCATCACACAACTCATTCTTGAAGGCACAGTCGTCGGTTCGCAAAATCAGAGCTACATCAATGTCCCATTCTCCGTCCCGGCAGGCACTGAGCGTGTCACCATCACATTCGAGTACACCGGCAAGGAACAGCACACCGCGCTCGATCTCGGCATGCTCGACCCATCCGGTCTGCGCTGCTGGAGCGGCGGCAACAAATCCATGCTCACCGTCGGCCTCTCCGATGCCACCCCTTCCTGCCTGCCCGGCGCCATCCCAGCCGGCACGTGGAACGTTCTGATCGGCGTGCCGAACATCCGCGCAACCGTCGAATCGCATTACACAATCCACGTCTATCTCTCATCAACCGGCGCAGTCGCGGCTCAGCCCGAAATCCTGCGTCAGCCGCTGCGCGCCGGACCAGCCTGGTTCCGCGGCGACTTGCACATGCACACCGCGCACAGCGATGGTCAATGCCCCAGCCAAACCGGCAAGATGGTTCCCTGTCCTGTCTTCTTCACCGTTGACGCCGCCGCGCGCCGCGGCCTCGACTTCATCGCCGTCACCGATCACAACGCGTCGTCGCAATATGACGCCATGCGCGAATTGCAGCCGTACTTCGACAAGCTCCTCCTCATCCCCGGCCGCGAAATCACCACCTTCCAGGGCCACATCAACTTTCTCGGCAGCACCGACTTCATCGACTTTCGCCTCGACGGCAAAACTGTTCCCGATGTGAACACGTTGCTCCGGTCAGCCAGGGATGTCGGCGCGATCACTTCGATCAATCACCCCTTGTCGCCGAGCGGCGAAATCTGTCTTGGCTGCGGATGGACGCCCGCAACTCCGGTCGACATGCACCTGCTCACCGGAGTTGAGGCCGTCAACGGCGGCAGCCAGCAGCACGGCCTCTCCGATCTTCCTTTCTGGGACAAGGAACTGAACAAAGGATGCCGCCTCACTGGAATCGGTGGCAGCGACAATCACCGCCCCATGCAGCCGCTCGATCAAATTGGCTCCATCGGCAGTCCAACAACCGTGGTTTATGCTGCTGATCTTTCAACTCCGGCGATTCTAGACGGCATTCGCGCCGGCCACGTCTTTATCGACATTGCGGGAACCCGGGACCGCATCCTCGAAGTCTCCGCTCTCGCCAACGCTCAGATCGCTCACTCCGGCGACTTGCTTAAAGTGCCGGCAGGCGATGCCGTGCAGTTTGAAGCTCACGCTATCGCCGCAGGAGGCGGCAAGATTCTCTGGATCGAAGACGGACACGAACTGACGCCGCCAACTAACGCCGACCTCTACTCCGCCGATCAGACGGTGCCCCTACCCTGGACCAGCGACGGCCAGCGCCACTGGTTCCGCGCTGAAGTCCCTGGGCCTGATGGCAAACTTTGGCTTGTCGCCAATCCCATCTACATCAACTGGTCGGTATCCAACGACTGTAAGTAGAATCCGTCGGCACATTCGGAGGAACAGCAACCAAGCACGATGATCCATCCACATTTCAGCCTGTCGCTCGTTCAGTTTCTTGCGGATCACAGAAACCCCCTCCTCACTCGTCTCTTTCTCACCGCGAGTTTCTTCGGCTCGGCCAATTTCTACGTATTCCTTACGATCTTCCTCTATGTTGCATACGACAAGCGCTTTGCCATTCGTCTTTCCGTGCTTGTTCTCCTAACCATGGCCTGCAACGACCTGGTGAAACTCTTCGTCAGAAACCCGCGGCCCTTCATTGCGCAGGGCACCTGGCCTCAGAAATGGGCAGTCTCTCCTGCCGATGCGAAATCGTTAGCATCGGAATTCTCCACGCCATCGGGCCACGCCATGGGCTCGTCCGCTTTCTACGCTTACATTGCCGTCTTTGCCCGCAGCCGCGTCGCGCGCGCGCTTCTTGTGCTGCTGATTGTTCTTATCGGCATCTCGCGACCGTACCTGGGCGTTCATTATGTTGAAGACGTCCTCATCGGCTGGGCCTTCGGCATTCCTATCGCGCTTCTCGCTGCTCGATTCTTCGATCGCCTCGCAAACAGTTGGTCGAAACGCCCGCACGCGGAGCAAATCGTAGTCACTGCCGCAGCAAGTATGGCGATCTTCCTGGTCGCCGCGGCCCTCAACGGGTTTCACATCGATGAACAGGTGCGCGATGTCACCGCCTACTGCGGATTTCTTACCGGCATCGTCATCGCCTGCCCACTCGAACTGCGCATCGTCAACTTCGACCCGAGAAGCGGCAGCGTACCTGCCAAAATCGCACGCTACGCCCTCTCCATTCTCTTGCTCGCCGTTGCCCTCTTCGGTCTCAAAGCCGCATTCCGGCCCCTGGCCGCGGCGGAATCGGCGCCCGGCTGCGCGCTCGAATTCCTCCGCTATGTCATCGCAGAAGTTGTCGCAATGTTCTTCGCACCCTGGCTTTTCTGCAAAATGAATCTTGCCCAACCCGCCATCAGCGAATCCGAACGGGCCGCAGCCGCCCTGTAGTTTTTCCTTTTTCCGCCGGAGCTGCCACATGTAGGATGGGTCTAAGGTGATGAGATGAGACTTCTCGTGTCAGGGCTCGTGCTGGTTGCAGCTTCAACTTGTGCGCTCGCGCAGGATGCGGCAAACCCCGTAGTGTCTAGCGCAAAGGAAATCTTTGTGCGCCAGTCCGGTTACATGATCGCCGCCGCGGAACAAATGCCGGCGGACAAGTACGGATATCATCCGACACCCGATCAGTGGACCTACGGCAAGATCGTCTCGCATGTCATACAGGCGAACTTCGGCGTTTGCGGAATGCTATCCGGGGAAGGCCCAGGCCAGGCGCCGCCAGTCACCGACACGATGCCGAAGGACCAATTGATCCCGGTACTCAAGCAATCTTTCGACACGTGCCAGAAGGCGCTGGACGGCCTGCAGGACTCGAGCCTGGGCGCAACCATCACCTATTTCCGCGGAGCAAAGAAACCGCGCGCGCGCGCCCTCATCGAGCTTACAGATGACCTTGAAGACCATTACTCGCAGATGGCGAGCTATCTGCGTATGAATGGAATGCTTCCGCCCTCCGTAAAGAAGTAGCAGAACGATTTCAATTTTCGATATCCGTCGGCTCGTGCGCCTCCGGTTCAGCACCAATTCGTCGCGCCCACCATGCGCAGATCAGCAGGAACACGGCGCCCGCTGCGTATGAAAGCGCAAACTCCGGCGCCGCCAACCACCCGATCCGTCCTTCTACTCCCGCCGGAGTCAGTTGCCACGCATGGATCACGCCAATCGCCGAAAGTCCGCTCGCCGCAGCCAACCATCCGGCTGCGTGCACAAACTTGCGATCCACGATCAGCGCCATTGCCGCGGCCCACAGCATCGACGTGAGCAGCGCGCCTTGTCCCAGCGAGAAAACGCCCGCAAGCGCCAACTCGCCATTCAACTTCCCCATCACATCCGCCAGCGAACTGCCTGCCGCCCGGGCCACCACGCCGGCAATTCCCGCCGCCCACTCGGCCACAATCGGAATCAACCCAAGCGCTACAGCAATCGATTGTCTCCTTGGTACTTCGACGAACGCCTGGCCGATCGTCACCAGCCCGAACCACACAATCACCGGCCCTGCCACTTCCAGTGGAATCACGCGCAGCACCAGCGGCAGCAATCCGCTCATGCAAAGAAACAGCGTCACCAATCCGTTCAGCGCCGAATATCCCGAACGTGCCCCGTTTGCTTTATGCGACGAGTGCCCAAGATACAGCGTCGTCGGAAACGGGCTGCCCAGCAGCGCCGCACCCAGTGTGCCCACCCCATTCATCAGGAGCGAAGGGGTTGTCTTGTAATCATCTCCCGCAATCTTTACGGCCTCCAGAATCTGCAACGACCCCAAGGTATCCAGCGCGGCCAGCGGCACAATCACCGGCAGGTAGCTCCACAACTCTTTGCGCCCCAACAGCGCAAACGCGTTTACAGCAAGAGGCAGGTAAACGCCCGGTGCAACTGCGGCAGGGACTGGCGCATTGTAGATGTGCATCGCGCGTAAAATCGCCGCGAGTGCCGCCCCAATCCCGATCGCGACGAGTCCGGGTGGAATGCGCCATGGGAGCCGCAGCCGCGATCCGTAGAGCGCAAACAGCACCAGCATCGGCAGCAGCGCGATTGCCGCCTGCTCCACCACTCCAAAAATGAAGCCGAGACAAAGATACGCCAGCGCCAATCCCGCCAGTGGACACAGTAACGCAGCGCGTGGCGTGTACCGCCGCAGCCAATCTGTGCAGAACGCACCCGCCGTTTGCACTGCGCCGCTCAGCAGGCTCGCAAAGATTCCCGCTTCCCACGCCGCAGTTCCGGAGCCCGTCTGTACATACACTGGTCCCATGATGAGAAAGACATAGGCAAAGATTGTCGGCGTGTTCACGCCAAACGGAATCGCGGTCACATCGTCGCGCCCCGTGCGATGCGCGAGCCTGCGCGCCTGCCATGCGTAGAAAAAGTTGCCCGCGACAACCGACGCTGCTACTCCCGGCAGCACACGCGTCGCGACAAATGCAGCGGATAACCCGCACACCGGCGCCAGGCCCACGATGAGCAGCAAGTCGGGAAAACCTGAGAAAAACAGGCCGAAGAATCCGTCGATGTCTCCTGGCTCCATTAGAGACAATCGATTGTCTTCATGCCGCGCCATATCTCAGCCCGATCTTCTTCAGCCATTTGCGATATGCAATCGCCATGCGGTCCGAGCGCAGGTGCAGCTCTGCCTGCAAATCCAGCGGCAACAGTTCCGGCCGTTGCGACTCCACCACCACGCGATCCTGCTCGGCCACCATGTCCTGAAATGCGCGCAGCTCGCTATCCGCGATCTCTTCGCCGTGATTGATGCTCATCACCATGCGCATCGCCGAATACTCGTGATCGAGCGGCGTAACCTGCGTCAGAATCGCGAACCTTCGCTCACCGCTGACCTTTTCGAGACCTGCAGTGAGCGGCCCGGCAATCCAGTAGCGATAGGTCACCAGCGCGCCCTTTCCCGTCCCATCAGGATTCGGCTGCCAGATGCGAATCTCCTTCGCCTCCGGCCCGTTCGGCCCGTCCGCGACTTCATAGTCCTCTACTTCCAGCTTCTCCGGATCACCAAGCAAACCGGCATGAACAAACCCGAGATGCGCCACATCAAGCACGTTCTCGATTACGCGCGGACCCAGCGCTCTGAAGATGTACGGCCCCGCAGGTACGTTTCGAAATCCTCGCGTCTCAGCGAAGGCAAAATCCGGCAGCTCACCACGCGGCTCACCCAGGCAAACCCAAACCGCGCCGTAACGCTCCTGCACTCGAAACACCTGCGCATGCGCTTTTGCAGGAGGAGTCATCCCGGGATGCGCCGGAATCCTCACGCACTGCCCGCTCGGCGCGTACTCCCACGCGTGGTACGGACAAACGAGGCACTCACTTCGCTCTCCCGCGGGCCGCACCGTCCCCAGCGAAAGCTTCGCTCCCCGATGGACGCATAGGTCGAGCCAGCAGTGCAGGCCTTTCGAAGACCGCCAGAGCACCAAATCCCGCCCCAACGCTCTCCGCGCAATCGTCTGGCCGATCGGAATCTCGCTCGACCACGCGACCAGGAACCACTCCTGCAGCAAGAGTGGGTCGTCGAGCCTGGCGGGTTCGATCGCCGAATTTCTCACTGGTTGTGCTGGCGACGACGTAGATGTGGTCCGCATGTCTCTGAAAATCAGCTAAAAACGACTAAATTGAGCCAAGTGTACACGAGCTCCGCTGCTCACCTTGCAACCGCGGCTCCTCTAAAGATTCTCCGCGCGTCGTCCAACGCGTGTGGTAGCCTTCGTTACACGCAGTCTCCACTTTTCCCCGATCGCGCACCTTGGGACACTCATACAGTCTTCATGTTGTGTTGAGGTGCATCGATGACCCGAGAACCCGATCCTGCACGAGATCCCGGTAAAACCGGCCTTAGCGGAGTCCAGATTTATGCAGTCATCGCGCTGCTTCTGGTGGTCGTGTGGGGCTTCCAGAAGTACGTACTCTACCGGACCTACAACCAACCTGGCACGATCTTCTCCCAGTCACCCGAAACGCCGTCCAAACCGGACGATTGGCAGAAAATGTCTGTCACCGTCGAGGGCAACACAGGTGCCCTCATGACAACACTTGCTACTGCGCTGCTCGGCGGCATCGGATGGCTGATGTTCGGCGCTCCCAAGGCAGCAATAAGGCGCGACATGTGGGTCGGCTTTCTGGCGGCTTTGTGCGCGGCCGTCTCGCTGTCCTTCGGCGCCATCAGTCAGGGACACCTCTTGTTCATGCTCAGCAACAAGAACTTCAACCCCTATGACCCGGCTTACGTCTTCTACAACCAAGGCCAGTTCATCACACTGGGCTTGGGAGCGTTTCTCTTGGCCGGTTTCGCTTTTCACGGCCAAAGCCCGGGAGGTTCACATGCGAAGCATCAAATGCGTAGCAACGATGACAATACTCTCAGTCATCCCCCTGGTTCCGGCGCAGCTTGAGCCGCAGATTATGCCGCCTCCACCCGCAAAGCTGGTCATCTCCTCCGAGCCATCTGGCGCCGTCGTCTCCATCGGGTTGGACAAAGCGCACATGCAGGTGATGCAGCAGCGCACCAACGCTACCTTTTACGTCTCAGCTGGATCCTACCTGGTCTCGCTCAACAGCTCGGTTTCGGATATCAGCTGTACAGTTTCACCGCCGAACAAGGCTGCACCAGGCGCGCAGGGTTTCGTTGGCGTCAAGGTGAACTCAGGAGACACAGCGGCGATAAACTGCACCGCGCCGTCCGGCAAGTAACATAACCGGAGATGAAGATTGCTCGACAGATCTGAGTGAAAATGGGTTCGCGGCAATGGTAGGCGATTAGCGGCTAGAAGCCCAGACCTCTCCGGTGTGAATGTCTGGGCATTGAGAAAACAACGAAGTTCACAGACTCCATGTGGACCCCAAAAGCATGTTCAAGAATACTTCGTGACTCTCTCCGTCTTGCTTACCTGAGCAATTCTGACCACATTTGATTCAAGTCAGTGCGGTATAGTCCCCTCAATGCCTTCGCCCTTTGACACCGGAACACAGGCTTCAAACCAGTGGGCGACCCTCGCGCATTGTTTGGATGAAGCCCTTGATGAGAGCCACCCTTTAGAGCTTATGGTGGAACTGCTGGAGAGGCAGGAAATGGAAGAGCGCGACAACGATGGTTCCCAAAGCACCGGGACTGGTTTCGCCTTCCCGGCACATTGTGTATCAGACGGGAACGGAACGCCTTCGATACGCACAGTCGCTCGCTCCTGACAGGAGGAGTGCGCAATCCAAGGTGATCGAAATGATGAGGCCGAAACTGGCCTTGCCTGCTGAGGTGACGCCTTAGAGTTGTTGGACCTTTGTGGACCCAGGAGGGATCCGCCCGCTTACCGTAAGCCGTTGAAAAATATGGTCGATTAGGGACTCGAAAGTTGTTGATAAATAAGACTATGCGCTACACATTGCTGAATATACCGCCAAGACTACCGCTAGATTAGTAGGTTGTTGATTCTAAAACGTTTGTAATCTATTTCCGACATGCTCCCAGGTTCTCGTCGGGATTGACGCAGCAACTTGAACGCAACCTTTGAGTCTGGACTTTGAGGCCGCGAACGGCCCCGGGGGGAGCAGAGAAAGAATCCCATGGCAAAAGCGCCAGCGGCCACGCGTAACACCACTTCGGCGGTCTCCTGGGGCCAGGGAAGCACGTCTTCCACCGTTGCATCTGGTCTGGCCTCGGCCATCAATACCGCGGCGAGTGCGGTAGTAACGGCCACTGCGAACGGCGACACGGTCGAATTGGTCAGCAATGCGACCGGATCAGGCACCGATTACGCGGTCTCGGCATCCGTGATCGATACCCAGACGGCCAACTACCCCTCGCTCTTCCCGTCGCCGAGTTACCAGGCTGACGCGGTGAGCATGGCCGGCGGGCGGAACGCCGCCTCATCGTATGGCACGATCTACAGCTACTCGGTGCCCGCGGGCGGTTATGCCCCCAACGGTAATCTGCTCAGCTACGACGACCCGATTGTCATGGGAAGCTGGGACTTCCAGTACGACACGCTGAACCGGGTCGCCGCGGCCTCCAGCACGGCGCCCAAAGATGCGCCGTCCGGGCACCCGACCAACTCGTATCCTAACTACTGCTGGAGCTACGACGCCTTCGGCAACCGGACAGAACAAATGAGCGCCAGCGTTGTCTTTGCCAGCGGCCAGGGCGGGGGCAACACCTGCTCAACCACTGGGAATCTGGGCGAGAATGTCTGGGCGCAGTACAATGGCGCCAACAACCAGATGTCGGCGACCAGCCAAAACGGCAGCCAGAGCAGCTACTACGACGCATCCGGCAACGTGACTTACGACGGGTCGAACTTCTACGCCTACGACGGCGAGGGCCGGCTTTGCGCGGTCTACGACGCCTTAGCTTCCAGCATGACCGGCTACGCCTACGACGCCGAGGGGCGGCTGTGCGCGGTGCAGTTGCCCTCCATCAACGGCGGCACGCGGTACCAATATCTCTACGACGCCACAGGCACGCGGGTGGGCAAGGCTACCTTCACAGGGAGTTTTCCGGCCATCAACACGACCTGCGCCGCGCCCGGTGCGGCTGCGGGCTTCGTCCTCACGGCTCAGTACCTACTCGACCAGGGAGGCGACCAGGTGACGGAGCTGAACACCACGTCGGGGACGATGGCCTGGGCGCACTCCAACGTCTGGGCCGGCGCCCATCTCGATGCGACGTATGACACGAAAGGGCTGCACTTCCATCTCTCCGACCCACTGGGCACACGGCGGGTGCAATCCAACACCTACGGCCAAGTAGAGGAGAACATCCTGAGCCTACCTTTCGGCGATGGGCTGAGTGAAGTCATCCCGACAGGTGCGCCGGCCACCGCCGATGACGCGACGGAGCATCACTTCACCGGCAAAGAGCGCGATACCGAGTCAGGAAACGACTACTTCGGGGCCAGGTACTATGGGTCGAGCATGGGCCGCATGATGAGCCCTGATCCAGGTTGGCTCTTGGCGGTGGACCCAACCAATCCCCAAAGCTGGAATCAATACGCCTATGTCCTGAACAACCCTCTTCGGTTCACTGATCCATCAGGGATGGAATGTGTGTGGGATGACGGGAGCTACGATGCTGCTGATGACCCAGATACAGGGAGCGCAGACAAGTGCTCCGGTCAAGGCGGAACCTGGGTCGATCCTGACCTCTTCGAAAATGCGCTTCTGACGAACGGGCAGAATGCAAACATACAGTATGGCTCATGGAGTGGACAGGCGAACTCCACGATTGCATCGAGTTGGCTTACGTCTTCGAGTACTACAACTACGACTGATGATGGCTCGTTGTTGGCCGCAGTACAAAACACTCTCGGAGCCGTGCAGCAGAATGGGTTCGATCTTACGGGGATTCAAAACTATACGGCAATGGATGTATTCAACTGGGCCGCAACAGGCACACATACGCCGAATGGGTGCGCCAGTGGGGTAGTCGGGTGTCTCTACCATCATGGACATTGGTGTGGAGCGGGTGGAAGTGGGGCGCCAGTTGACGCGACCGATTCAGCGTGCTTGGTGCACGACTTCCTATACGCAATGTACGGCTATACCGCCGGCAGCAATTACGACGGCTACAACCCAGGCCTTCAGGAAATCAATCAAGGGCTTTGCGATACGGCTGGCAATGGAGCAATATCAGCATATTTTGGCTCTGGTGTTGAAGCTATAAGTATCGCGACCATCAATTGGACAGGAAACCCATCATGCAAGTGACACATACTCGTTACTCGTCTACCAACATCATCCTGCTCATCGCAGGGGCAGTAGTCTGTTTGTTCAATACCTTCCTCCTCATAATGACCGCGGGATTTGGCGCTGATCCGGTTCACGATTACAAAAGTTTCGCAATTGTCTCTCTGCTCTGCGTCGGACTGCTTTGTGTTCCTTCCTTTCTCATTACCCTTCGATGGCCCAAGATTGGAACCTTGACTATGTGGGGTGTCGCATTGTGCTGTTCTTTGATCGCTGTGGTCGGAGGGGTTATTTTTCATTTCTTGGGCCTGGTTGTTCTCTTGCTCGTTGAAGCTCTGATTTGCAGTGCAGTCAACTCAGGAAGCGAAAAAGCAAAAACGGTTGTATAGGGCAATCATAGGATGAAGTTCTGACCGGATATCCGATCTCGCTTCACCGGCAAAGAACGCGACGCAGAATCCGGTAACGACTACTTCGGGGCCAGGTACTTTGGAAGTTCAATGGGGCGTTTCCTTTCGCCCGATCCGCTGGGTGGGAGTCTCGTAAACCCGCAGTCGCTGAACAGGTACGCTTATGCGTTCAACAATCCTTTGCGCTTCACCGATCCGACAGGGATGTACGTTACAAACTGTGCGAGTGGAGACAAGGCGTGCGCAAAGAGCTCCTCGTCATTCGAGAAGTCTCGACAGCACGATTTGAAGAGCAAAAATGCTGGCATTCGCGGAGCAGCGGGAGCCTATGGCGATCCGGGTCAAAAGAACGGGGTCACAGTGGCTTTCGGCGATCCTGGCAAGGGTAAGAATGGGACAACAACGGTGACGGGCTTACAAAAAAATGCGGATGGCTCCTACAGTGCGGAAGCAACAGTTACGATTCGGCCCGGTCAGTCCGGCGCGGAGTTGGATAGCACTGTTGGGCATGAGGGACAACATGTAGAGGACGCTCAGGGCTTTGCTTCCACCGTCACGCCACAGGGGTACTACGACCTCTCTAAAAATCTCACTCAGCTTCAGACAGAAACGAACGCATATGGAATTTCAAATGCGGTTCTTTCGGACGAGGGAGCGACGGCCAGCTTCGGTACCTGTAGCGATGGGCCTTGCATGCTTGGCTTCGGGGTTACAAATCCCGGTGCCACGATCAAACAGTTGCTTGCAAATCCAGCCAACGGCTACGGAGTTACAGAAGCTAATCCAGGGCAAAGGCAATTCGGAAACTTGCCGCCAAACCCTGTGCCTCAAGCCCCAGCGCCGCAGTAAGGAGATGTCATGAGCAGATGGAGTCAAGTGGCGTTGGGACTGCTCCTGGCGGTCCCAATGTTCGGGCAGACTACTTCAGCGGCACACGTTCCGGCGGTTCCGATCCTGCGGAGTGCCGATCTGCCGATGTATCCACCTATATGGCGTCTGGCGCACATCCGGGGCAAGGTGACAGTACTTGTAACGGTCAAGGACGGGCGAGTCGTTGAAACCGAGGTGAAGTCGGGTGAAACCGAATTGCAGGCGCCGACAGTTTCAAATCTCAAGACCTGGCGGTTCGACGATACGGTGAACGATCAGTTCACCGTCACCTATACTTATCAAATCTCTGGAGAACCCACGGCTGGCCCCACCAATCCCAAAGTCGAAGTGCTGCCGTCTCTCGATGTAAATATCACTGCGCGTCCCGTCAAGCCGACCTGCAACGACTGTGGAGCGCCGCCGATGAAGGTTCTCCCGCCGAAGTAGACCGAATACCGAAGCCTCACGGGCCGCCGCCAGGCGGCCTGTGCTGCGTCTGGAGGCTTGCGCTGAGGGTCAGCGGCCAGCCGTGGAGCGGGAGCCGTAGCTGCCAGCCAGCGGGCCAGGTCTGGCATCGTGGCAGCCCCGAAATCCTGCGCCGAGCCAGCATCCGAAGGACCGCGCTGCTAAAGCAGCGGCAGGAATAGGGACACGTCACCCCCGGCGGGTTGCTGCGGGGATACCGCGCGGTAACCGTGCGGGAACGCTTGCGGAATCAGCAATCTACGGCAAGCAGATATGAAAAATAAGGCGTTTACGGGTTTACGCCGGTAAACGTGTTGAAAACAAAGCGGCTAAGGGGAAAATGCGCGGTGTGCGGTTACCGCGCGGTAACCCGAGGTTGCTGCGGCGTCAACGTGTTGAAAGCAAAGGGTCGAGGCGGAAACGGCATCCCGGCGCGCTTCGCGCGCGTAGCCTCCGCTGCGGTGGCCGTCAAGGGTCTGCGCTTCGCTTCGATGAACGCGCTGGAGAGCGGCGCGCCCTTGACCGCCATCCTCGCTGCGGCTGTTTTCGAGCTATGAGAAAAATGTCTTTTTCTCATGTTCCACATGACCAGGGCCACGGCTCCCGGCCATCGGCGGCGCGGTGAGGTCCGGCAGCGAAGCACGCAGCTCCGGGGCTGTAGCGGGCTTCTCTGGCGCATCCGGCGGCGTGTTGGAGCCAAGACACCATCCCTTGCGCTCACGCGCAAGCGGGGCCGCTGCGCGGCCCGTTCCCGAACGGAGATCGAACGCAGCCCGGACGCTGTGCGACTCTGTGCAGCATCCGTTCGAGCCAGGTCCGGCCCGCGTTCGGTCTCTACCGTTCGGCGGACCAGCGGCGCGCTTCCTGCTGGAGGATCATCGAATCGAGTACTTGCTGGACGACCTTCTTGGCCTCGGGATCGAACTTGGAGACGGCCTCGAACTGGAGCTTCAGGGACTCGTCGGGGCCGCGCTCATCCTTCCCAAAGAGCAGTTGATCGGACGAAACGCCCAGGGTCATCGCCAGGTTGCGGATGACATCGAGGGTGGGCTGGGAAATGCCCGCTTCGTATCGTTTTAGTTGCTGGACGTGGACACCGACGCGCTCGGCGAGCTGCTGTTGAGTGAATCCCTTTTCCTTGCGCAACTCGGCCATGCGAGCAGGAAATCCGTTCGTGATCGGGTTCTTAGGCACAAATACAGCGTAAGTAGCCAGCATGATCGCTTGACCTCAAAGAACTCTATCTGGTACTACAAAAGTACCATAAATGTATCTTGACAGGTTTTCGAGAGGATACCTGAAAAAGAGGAGGGTTCATGGGGCGAGTGCCGGACGAGCTGAAGGAGCGGCTGAAGCGCGAGGTATCGATCCAGCGGTTGGCGGAGGCGCGGGGGATCAAGCTGCATCGCAGCGGCAAGGAACTGATCGGTCTGTGCCCCTTCCACGACGACCGCAATCCCAGCCTGAACATCGATCCGAAGAAGAACGAGTGGCACTGCAAGGGCGCGTGCGGCGAGGGCGGCGACGTGATCCAGTGGGTGATGAAGAGCGAGGGCGTGGGCTTCCTTCAGGCGGTGGAGATGCTGCGCCGGGACTACGTTCCATCGGCGGGGCCGGTGGTGAAAGTCGCCACAGTGCCCAAGCTGCCCTGCCCGCTGACGCTGGGGGCCGACGACCGGACGGTGATGCTGGACGTGGTTCGCTACTATCACCGAACGCTCGGCGAGACGCCGGACGCACTGCGCTATCTCGAAAAGCGCGGCCTCAAATCCGCGGAGATGGTCGAGCGGTTCAAGCTGGGCTTCAGCGACCGCATGTTGGGTCCGGCCTTGCCGGACAAGAACCGTCTCGCCGGCGCGCAGGTGCGCGGGCAACTGGAGCGGCTGGGCATCTTCCGCGCGAGCGGCCACGAGCATCTGCGCGGTTCGCTGGTTATCCCGGTGATGAATCCGGACGGCGACGTGGTGCAGATGTATGGGCGGAAGATCACGCCGAATCTGCGCGCGGGCACGCCCGACCATCTGTATCTTCCGGGACCGCATCGGGGAGTGTGGAACGAAGAAGCTCTCATCGCTTGCAAAGAAATCATCCTGTGCGAAGCCCTGATCGACGCCTTGACGTTCTGGGTTGCGGGCTACCGGAACGTCACGGCCAGCTACGGCGTGAACGGCTTCACTGCCGATCATCGCGCGGCCTTCGAGCGGCACGGCATCGAGCGTGTGTACATCGCTTACGACGGCGACGAGGCGGGCAACAAAGCCGCCGTGAAGCTGGCCGATGAGCTGACACAGATGGGCGTCGAGTGCTTCCGCGTGGAGTTCCCGAAGGGCATGGACGCGAACGAGTACGCGCGCACGACGCAGCCCGCAACCAAGCTGTTCGGCCTCCTGTTGAACCGTGCGACATGGCTGGGCAAAGGCGCGCGGCCAGCGGGCCGCGTGCAGGTTCCGGTGATCGTACCGGAGCCATCGGACCCTGTCGCGGCGCCGCATGAAGCAGCGGCGCCGGCAGCAGAAGAACCGGCAGCTAAAGAAAAGATCAGCCTTGAAAAAACGCCGGAGCCAGGCCCGCCAATAGAGCCGGAATCGCAACCGGAGCCAGCAGCAGAGCCAGTCAACGAGCCGATCATTTCCGCAGTCAGCAGTGATCCTCCCCAGCAACAAGAGAGCGTTTTTTCCTTAGCCGCCGAAGCTGCGCCGGTTGCGCCCATGCCGCCGAGGTCGAACGCCATCGACGCGCCGGTCGAAATGCGCGGCGAGGACATCGTGCAGCGTTATGGTGACCGCGAGTACCGCGTGCGCGGGTTGCAGAAGAACACAAGCCCGGACTCGCTGCAAGTGAATCTTCGCGTGCTGGGCGTGAATGCGCGCGGGGACATGGCGCTGCATGTGGACAAACTGGACCTTGAAGCCGCGCGGCAGCGCGCGGCGTTCATCAAGCAGGCGGCGGAAGAGCTGGGCGTGAAGGAAGAGACCATCCGCCACGACGTGGGCCGGTTGATCCTGAAGCTGGAGATGCTGCGCGACGAGCAGATCGCCAGGGCCCTCGCGCCGCAGGAGCCGGTGGACACGATGACCGAGGAAGAGCGCAGCGCGGCGATGGAGATGCTGCGCGATCCGCGCCTGGTCGAGCGCATCGTCGCGGACTTCGCCGAGTGCGGCGTGGTGGGCGAGGAAACCAACAAGCTCGTTGGCTATCTGGGCGTGGTGTCGCGGCATCTCTCCGATCCGCTGGCGGTGCTTGTGCAGTCGTCGTCGGCAGCGGGCAAAAGCTCGCTGATGGATGCGGTGCTGGCCTTCGTGCCCGAAGAGCAGAAGGTTCAATACTCGGCGATGACGGGGCGGTCGTTGTTTTACATGGGCGAGACCGACCTGAAACACAAAGTGCTCGCCATCGCGGAGGAGGAAGGTGCGAAGGATGCCTCGTATGCGTTGAAGCTGTTGCAGAGCGAGCACAAGCTGAGCATCGCCTCGACCGGCAAAGACCCTGTGAGCGGGAAGCTGATTACGCACGAATACAAGGTCGAAGGCCCGGTCATGATCTTCTTTACGACGACCGCCATGGAGATCGACGAGGAACTGTTGAACCGCTGCATCGTGCTCACGGTCAACGAGGACCGGGAGCAGACGCAGGCCATCCATCGGATACAAAGAGAATCGCAAACGCTCGCGGGCCTGTTGCGCCGCAAGGACCGCGACGAGCTGCGCAGGCTGCATCAGAACGCGCAGCGGCTCTTGCGGCCACTGGAGGTGGTCAACGAGCTGGCTCCGGAACTGAGGTACCCGGACGCGATGACGCGCACGCGGCGTGACCACACCAAGTACCTTGCGCTCATCCGCAGCATCGCTCTGCTGCATCAGTGGCAGCGCGAAGTGAAGACCGGCGCGCATCGCGGCAAGCCCTTCGAGTACATCGAGGCGACCGGGGCCGACGTGGAACTGGCGAAGAAGATCGTCCGTGAAGTGCTGGGCCGCTCGCTCGACGAGATGCCCGCACAGACGCGCAAGCTGCTGCTGATGGTCGATGCGATGGTCCGGGCCGAGTGCGATCGGCAGCGGATCGAGCGCGAGGAGTTCCGCTTCTCGCGGCGCGACGTGCGGGCCTTCACACGATGGAGCGACTCGCAACTGAAACGGCATCTGGCGCGGCTTGAAGACCTCGAATATCTCATCGCGCATCGCGGCGGACGCGGCCAGAGCTTCGTCTATGAGCTGTTTTTCGATGGCGCGGAAGACGCAGCCAGGGCCACGCTTCCGGGCCTCGAATACGACTACGATGGAAAGAAGTCCGGCCTTGAGGGGCAAAAGTCCGGGCCAAGTCCGGCCCAGGTCCGGGGGGTGTCCGGGGGTGGTGCGGGTGAGGAATCGCCAGTATCCATAGGGGTTCGAGGCCCTTTTTACGGAAAAGAGCCGAAAAACACTACTAAGGGTGAAGCGGAGAATCCTGCGGTCGTAGCCGTACCGCAGCGCGTGAATGGCGGCATGAACGGCGCGGGTCATGGCGGGGGTGCGCGATGGCCCGCGTAGAGAAGAAGCGCAAACCGCAAACCGCGCCGGCAACGCCGCTTGAGGCGCTGATGCGGGAGCATCTGCGCTCGCTTGAAGTGCGGAACTACTCCGAGTTCACCGTGAAGGGCCGCGCGGGGCACATCCAGTTTTTCCTCGACTGGTTGAAAGAGCGCGGCATCACCGAGCCGGTGGACGTGACGCGGCCCGTGCTCGAACGCTATCAGCGGCACTTGTTCTACTCACGCAAAAAGAACGGGGAGCCGCTGAGCTTCAGCTCGCAGCACGCGCGGCTTGTGCCCCTGCGCGTGTGGTTCCGGTGGATGACCAGGCAGAATCACATCCTGCACAATCCGGCATCGGAGATCGACCTTCCACGACTCGGCCGCTCGCTGCCCAAGGTCATCCTCTCGGCCCAGGAGGTCGAGCAGATCATGACGCTGTGCGACGTGGAGGAACCTATCGGGCTGCGCGACCGTGCGCTCTTGGAGGTTCTGTACTCGACAGGAATGCGCCGTCTCGAAATCGTGCGGCTGAAACTGTTCGATCTTCAACTCGACCGCGGGCTGGTCCTGGTCAACCAGGGCAAGGGCAGCAAGGACCGCTATGTCCCTGTGGGCCAGCGCGCCGTGCTGTGGCTCCAGAAGTACATCGCCGAGGCGCGGCCCCAGCTTGCCGCAGAACCCGACGACTACACGGTGTTCCTCACAGCGCAGGGCGAACCGTTCAGCCGCGATCATCTGACCTTCGTCGTGAAAGAGCGCATCGCAGCGGCCAGGCTGGGCAAGGGCGGCGCGTGTCACTTGTTCCGCCACACGATGGCGACACTGATGCACGAGAACGGCGCGGACATCCGCCACATCCAGGCGATCCTCGGTCACGAGGACATCAGGACCACGCAGATCTATACCCAGGTGGCGATCCGCGCCTTGCAGCAGATCCACGCGGCCACGCATCCGGCAGAGGCCCGCAGCGCGACTCAGGCAGCACGCACGACAGCCGAACGCGAGGGCTTGCTGGCGGCGCTGGCAGCCGACGAGGAAGAGGACCAGGAGCCGGGCAGCTAAGAAAAATACAGTAACTTACTATATTTTTCGGTACAGCCTCTCTGAGGAAAAAATGCTCAAAAAAGCTCTTGACAGGGTTTTTGGAAAAGACGGCAGCTAAGAGAAAAAAGCCAGTGAGGGTATCATCGTGAATATGGCAGTGATCCACATCTCGGAAGCCGACGCCGCCCGCGACCTGCCGGGTCTGCTGGCCCGTGTGCGCGCCGGTGCGGAGATCGTCATCGAGAGCGATGCGCATCCGGCGGCGGTCCTGCGCGCGGCAGAGCCGCCGCGCCGGTCCATCGAAGAGTGCATCGCACTGGCGAAGAAGCATGAAGAGGAAACCGGGGAAGCTCCGGTTCTTGATCCCGACTTCGCCGCCGATGTGGAAGAGATCATCCGTAATCGCAAGCCGTGGAATCCGCCCGCGTGGGACTGATCCTCGACTCCAGCGTCGTGATCGCCGCCGAGCGGCGAGGACACAGTGTCCGGCACATCCTCGAACAGATCAAAGCCGCGCACGGAGAGATCGACATCGGTCTCTCCGTCGTGACTATCGCCGAGCTGATGCACGGCGCATACCGCGCAAAAGACGAGGCCCACAAGCGCCAGAGGCTGGCCTTCATCGACCGGCTGTCGAGCGATGTTCCCGTGTACCCGGTAACCATCGAGATCGCCCGAAGAGTCGGGCGCATCGAGGGTGAGCAGATGGCTCGTGGAATCGTGATCGCGTTCGAGGACCTGGCTATCGGGGTTACGGCCCTGCATCTCGGCTTCGATGTAGCGACCATCAATGTGCGCCACTTCCAGCGCATCCCCGGCCTCAATGTGGTCACGCTCTGAGCTGCCAACCCTTTTTCTTTTAGCTGCCGTTCTTGGCTGCCAATCGGGGCCGTAATCCGGCCCCGATCCGTGCTGCAATCCACTGCCGATTGCGCTGCCGATCCCAGCCCCTCAAGCCTTACAATCGAGCCACACATGGACCAGGCTTCCAGCGCGTTCTCTACGGGCGTTCCCGTGTCGGCTGCCATCCCGCAGTTAGCCGGAAACTCGCGTCAGGGCTTCGGACTTGTTGACGGGACCATGCGCCGGGCTTCGGGCTGGGTTATCTCCAGCAACACGCTGGGCTTATCGACATCGTTGTACGACGGCGATGCCGGGTCACGTAGTACCGGCAAAGAACGGGATACCGAATCAGGTAATGATTACTTCGAAGCGCGCTACTACAGCAGCGCGATGGGGCGGTTCATGTCGCCAGATTGGAGCGCGAAGGAAGAGCCGGTTCCGTACGCCAAGCTCGGCGACCCGCAGACGCTGAACCTGTATAGCTATGTAGAGAACGGCCCGTTGAACCGCGTGGACGCCGACGGACATGCCGACCAAGTAGTACCAAATAGCGCGATGACCCCCCTCGCGGAGTGCTATGACCAAGGCAGCAGTAGCGGCTGTCCTGGTGGGCAGGCGGCAGGACAAGTGAGCAGCGGCATCGACCATGACACCAGCGACGCAAACAATCGTGCTCACGCGGACCAAGCCGCAGCTAATGCCGGCAATGGCGCTGCGCAGCCGGCCCAGGCCCAACAGAAGAAGCCAGGTGCCCCCGATCATCTTGAGAAAGTTGATGAGGTGAAATTCCCGAACGAGGAAGCTGTAGAGACCTATCAGGTGCAGGATCAAAACAATAGGCCCACTGGCGTTGGAGATACAATCACAGAGCATGTAACGGTCACTGAAGCGGCAGGTGATGTGTCGCCGGTCCCCCACACGTCGCACGATACCCCAATAAACAAAGGCTCAATTGTAATCGACATTATTGGCCCAGATACCCCAAATCATCAGGGGTCTCCCGGCAGCTACTCTTCAATGAAAACCCTGCAGACATTTACCGTATCCGACGGGAAGCATACCTATGTTCTGACGACAAAAATCCAGCAGTTTATACAGGTCCAGGATGGAAAAGTCACGCAGGCTGGATCTACGATTCTTGTCCCATGAGGAGCAAACCAATGATTCTCAAATCCATATCGACCTACGTACTCACTGCGATCGTAATCGTTGGATGCCGATCTCAAGAAGCTACGTTGACCCCGCGGGTCGCACAGGACACTGTCAAGCAAACGGTGAATGAAAGCCCGAAAGAAGCAATACTCTCAGCTTTGAGGGGAGGCGGCCAGTCAGCGTTCCTTGAACTACGTGGGCAATGCGTTGATGCGAGTTCTGTTTCATACGCTCTGAGGGTGAATACCTCAGAGCATGGAGCGAAAGATACCATCGAGAATCTTCGCGCGTTGTTGGCGGACAATCCCGGTCTCAACATTTCAAAGGATGGAGATGGCATAGTCGACATCTTTAGTCAAAATCTGGACCGGGGCCTTCTTCAGACTCGAATGGAGCGCGTCGAACTTTCGGAGATGGCACAGTACAACCCAAACGATGCGTTGCTTGCAGCCCTCGGCACGAAGGAAGTTCGTGACTACATGAGTAAACACGGCATTAGCTTGGCCCCACAGTTCAACGGCCTTCGTGCCGGTCCCAGTCCTGAACTCCCCCACCTGCCTCCTCACTTCGATGATCTTTCGGTTGAGCAGTTCGCGATCAAAATACTGAAGACCTTCCCGGGCGTTATTGTGTACCAAGAGTGCTCTATGCCAGACGGACGGAGGCTTTTCTCTTTCGAGGCGGATCGGATCGCAGCCAAAAGAGAACCTTAGTTTACTAGGGCTGTGATCTGCCAGAAGTCAAGGCCCAACAGAATGCAAATCGGCAGCCTGATGGATCTTATAAGGCAACATCTGCCCAGCTTAAAAAGATGCAAGAGGCAGCCGACAAGAAGACGACAATCGGTGATGGGGAATGCGTCACCGCATGTAAGAAATTCACAGGTGTACCAGGTCCTACTTCATCGTGGAGGGGGGGAAACCTGCATCTGAGCTCACCGACAAGGACAAAGGTACCGCAATTGCCACTTTCGTAAAGGGGTCTGACGGGGAATGGCACTATCTGCCTGATTCCGGCGGACACAAGAACTCCGGAACATTCATGGGAACGTCCACTAATAGAACGTTCTGGATGGCGGACCAATGGCCAGGGCAAAAGCCTGTGAGCATCTGGAACGTCGGCAACGATTCTGATAATGCTTCGATGAACGCGGGATCTTACCGCGTCATCATCGTGCCAAATCCGTGAGACGAAAGAGGAGTAAATGACTATCCTTCGGTGCATATCCGTCCTTCTCTTGGTCACATTTCTAGGTTATGGCCAAGTACCGCAAAGGCATCGCCGATTTGAGTTGCCGGTCCAGGCCGAAATCCCTGTTCGGGAGCTCTATCGGCGACTGGTATCTCAACGGATCGAGGGCATTCCGACGCCGAAGAGGATGAAGGTACTATCCCTCTATCTCAGCAACTCGTTGATCCATAGAATTAACCAAGCACGTGCCTGTCATGATGATTGGTTTCGCCAGCACCCGCAAAATGAAACAAAGGCGCCGTCAACGTGGACGGAATTCGGACTTTTCTCGGGTGCCGACGACCGAGGCCATCCACAAGCTTTTCAGATTGAGAAAACGGAATCGGAGGAGGATGGTTCTTTCCGCGTTTACGTGAGGCTGACAGAGGGGCCACCAGAAAAGCCGTGGAATTGGCGGGTTGCAGTCGTCGTAATGTCGGAAGGAGGGAAATTTGTAATCAATGATGTGATTTTTCTCAGAGACAAGGATGTTGAGACTGAAAGTCGTTTGTCGGAACTCCTAACGGTCGGATGCGACGGCTCTCGTGGGGTGGGCTTTAGTCACCAAAACGACCAGAAAGAGCAAAAGTAAGTACGGCCAGCCCCCGAGGTCGATCAGCAGAAACCGCTGGCCCAACAGCAGAATGCTGTTCAGACGACACTTCAACAATCCCATGATCCTGCCACAACTATGAGCAATCAGGGGGCTTATTACTCTGCCGAATCCTATCTTAACGGCAGTTCTATCGCGCGTAAGGTGGTTGGCCAGTTTGACAAAAGCGGCTTCACTGTCGATTTTGTCAATAATGGCGACGATCACTATGATCCAGTAACAAAAACAGTGTCCTGGGATCCATCCAAAGCCATCAGAGATACGCACGGCAACACAATTTCGCCCGCGCTTGCTCTGTACCATGAAATGGTTCATGGACTGGGTGATAAGGCCAATTCCGCAGCCTTTGATAGACGCGTGAACACACCGGCCGGTGTGTTCGATAACAGGGAGGAGCAGCGGGTCATCCAGAGGTACGAAAATCCCGCTGCACGGCAGCTTCATGAAGGAATTCGAGATAGCCATCATGGTTCGATTTACACCGTGTTTGGCGTCGATCAACGCTAATGGGAGGGAATATGAAGCTGATATGGATAGCCGCCATGCTTTTGCTGCCCGCGTCTCTTTGCGCGCAGAATTCGAAATCTGGAGATTTGAGCACCATGATCACGACTCTAAAATCTCACGCAATTAAGCGGGTTGAGATCCTGCGGATTCCTGACAATGTGAGCTCGATAGTTGCCATCACGCAGGATGCTCTTCGGAAATCACCAAGTTATTCGATCACAATGAACAACGGCTTTGAGCCTGCTCTTGAGTCGTTGTTGACAGGCATCGCAGCTGAAAAATCAGATAAGACCTCAGACTTGCGCTGGGGGGTGTTGTTGTTCGACGAATCTGGGCGAGAGATCGGCTCGTTTTTCGTCGATCATTTCGGAATGACAGGTTATTTGGATGGCAAGCCAGTACAGTTCAGCGATAGCATGAGCAAGAAAATGCGCAAGTTCATCCAAGAACTTCGTTGAGCAGAATCCCTGCACAATATTTCGTACGCAGGCCGCCTTCCGGGGCGGCTTGCTGCTTCAGTGGCTCCATCCAAGTTCATGGGCCCAACAGCATATATCAGCGAGAGATAAAGCCTACCTCGACAAATACTACGGTCCTGTTGCCGCAAAGGCGAAAGAATACGGAGTAGATCCTGCCCTAGTCTTGGGACTCGGAGGCGAGTCCGGTTTCGCCGACACCAGCATAAAAAACAACATGTACAACTCGACCGGGGATGCCTTCGGAATGACAGGAGGGTCGTAAGCGTCCTGATCTGCCCTCTTGACAGGCGGGAGGATTGATTCTTGAAGTGCCCACTACCTTTTTGGTGGGCACCTGATGAGTGTGTCTAAGCGGCTTGGGAGGATTGAGTCTGTAAAGTCAGGGCGAGGTTCCATGGCAGGAGTTCTTCGATTCGGCTGATGGGATGGTTGGCGATCTGGGCCAGGACGGTGCGAAGGTAGAACTCCGGATCGAGACCGTTGAGCTTGGCCGATCCAATCAGACTGTACATGGCGGCTGCACGTTCTCCGCCGCAGTCGGAACCTGCGAACAAGTAGTTTTTGCGTCCCAGAGCCACAGCTCGCAGTGCCCGTTCGGCGGCGCTGTTGTCTATCTCCAACAGTCCGTCTTCGGTATACCGCGTGAGGGCACGCCAGCGCGAGAGCGCGTATCGAATCGCAGCCGCAGTTTCGCTCTTCGCTGACAGCGAACGGAGTGCCTTCTCCATCCATTTGCGCATGTCGTCGAGCAGTGGTCTTGCTCGCGCCTGTCGGACACTCAGCCTCAGATCGGCAGGCTTGCCGCGTACCTCGTCCTCGATAGCATAGAGAGCGCCGATCCTCGCCAGAGCCTCGGTTGTCGTGGGTGATGCGTGGATAACATGGATCTCGTGAAACTTGCGGCGTGCATGCGCCCAGCACGCGACTTCATAGATAGCGCCCTCGCCATACAGATGATGGAACCCGGCATAGGCGTCTGCTTGCAGACCGCCCTTGAAGTTCTTCAGATGCTGCCGTGGACGCTCGCCTTTGCGATCCTCCGAGTACGCGAACCAAACCGCAGGCGCTATATCTTCACCTGCTGGCCTGTCGTCGCGCACATAAGTCCAGAGACGGCCGGTCTTGGTCTTGCCGCTGCCAGGCGCAAGCACCGGCATCGGTGTATCGTCTGCGTGAAGCTTGGCTCCTGCAAGCACATGCTTCCGAATCGCATCGATCAGCGGAGCGAGTAACTCACTTGCTCCACCTACCCAGCCCGCCAGAGTGGAACGCTCGATCTGAACTCCCTGGCGAGCATAGATCTCCGACTGGCGATAGAGAGGCAGATGATCGGCGAACTTGGAAACCAGCACGTGGGCCAGCAGCCCCGGTCCAGCAAGGCCGCGCTCAATCGGACGCGATGGCGCGGGCGCTTCAACCACTCGCTCACAGCCGCCGCATGCGAACTTCGGCCGCACGTGGCGAATGACCTTGAAGCTATCCGGGATGTACTCCAGTTGCTCGGAGACGTCTTCGCCGAACTGGCGTAGCTGGCCGCCGCAATCTGGACACGAGTCGGAGTGAAAAGTGTGGCTGACAACTTCGCGGGGCAGATGCTCAGGCAGCGGCTTGCGCCGCGATCTCGACTTAGGTTCCGTAGCCGGTCTCACCCGCTCAACAGCGGCTTCCATCTCGGCCTGCGAGGACTCCAGCTCTTCCAGATGAAGTTCAAGCTGTTCGAGTTGGATAACGATCTTCTCGCTCTTGACGCCAAACACCCTGCGCCGCAGCTTCTCGATGACCAGCTTCAGGTGCTCGATCTGCTCGCTGCTAGAACACAGTTCCTGACTCTGTTCAGAGAGTATGTCCCGTTGGCTCTCAAGCTCCGCTTCGAGAGCAGCCAGTTCAGCCTGATGCGCAAGGACCAGTGCCTTAAGAGCTTCTCGATCGAGCCCGTCGAGGTTCGGCAACGGAGCGGAATCCATGCACACAGTATGCCATCAGCCGAATTAGAATGCATCCACAAAAGGCGCATGAACAAAGGGGAATCACATGTGTCAATCAAACCGCGATCTCGGGGGTCCAGGTCCTCTGCGGCCGGCGCCAATCAATGCCTTCGAGTAACATCGACAACTGCGCACGTGTCAGACAAACGGTTCCTTCCGTGGCCTGAGGCCAAATAAATCGTCCTCGTTCAAGACGCTTGGAAAACAGACATAGCCCATCGCCGTCCCACCACAAAAGCTTCACGATGTCGCCTCTGCGACCGCGGAAAACGAAGACATGTCCGGAGAACGGTTGCTGTTCGAGAACGGTCTGCACCTTCGAACTCAGGCCATCGAATCCACGACGCATGTCGGTCACGCCGGCGGCCAGCCATATCTTCGTTCCGGTACGAAGTTCGATCACTTGCGCAAACTCTCAAGTATCGATCTCAGTAGTGAAGGATCAGCTCCGCGCTCAACGCTGAGCATGGCCTTGCCAGGAAACTCGATGTGAATCGAGCCACTCGGAGCCAGCTGTTCGTTCGCATCGACCTCGCCTGTCGCGCTGGCGAGGTCACAGGGAGAAGACACTATAACGGGAAGTAGCCTTGCCGATGCTGCCGCGGGCTCGTTCAGTTCGCCCCGCTTCAGTGCACGACGCCACTTGAATACCTGGTTCGCATTTACACCGTGAGCACGAGCCACCAGCGCAACACTCGCACCGGGCTCCAATGTCAGCTCCGCTATCCGCCGCTTTTCCGGCACAGTCCGCCATCGGCGAGGCCGACGCCCAGCTCCAACTTCCTGCTCATCACCCATGACGACATCGTCGTCCTCAAACCAGAGGTCCGGCCAGAGGGGAACTAAGGACGCTTACGGAGGGTCCACCACAAATCCGGCAACAGCGACCAGCCCGCAGGACGACGTGAACCAGCTATTCGCAAATTGGGGAGGGCAGATGCGGGGAGCGGGAAGCGATACTATGAAGTTTCTCCACGGTCTTGAACAAGAAGACTCCAATGGAAATCAACTTACCGGACCGCCAGACAAAAATGGAAATCGGAGTAACTTAGGACATATATTCAATTCGAAACAACTACCGCCGACAGGATATATCAGGGATGCAACGCGGTGGATTAATCAAATGAAGAGGGAAATCCCTATCTATCTCTCCCAATGAACGAATGCGGTCGATCCGGTGTTACGAAATCTACGAAATGGAGCCATGATGATGAACCTTTCACGAGTACTAATCGGTCTTCTCGTCTTCTGGTCGGCAGCCTGGGCGGCATCGCAGAAGCCAATTTATCGAAACCAGCAGTATGGAATTCTTCTTCCTGTTCCGCCCGGAGCACTGCCCTGTATGCCTCCCATCTACATGGGAAGTGGCGCTGACCACGGAGTACAAATGCTTCTAGGAACTGACGATGCGACCCTTTGTAGTAAGTCAACAGGGAAGAGGTATATGGACGTATGGGCGTCCTATACTGTTACCGACGAAGAAAAGACTTTGCATGGG
Organism: uncultured Acidobacteriaceae bacterium; assembly: GCA_963834565.1. Taxonomy (GTDB): domain Bacteria; phylum Acidobacteriota; class Terriglobia; order Terriglobales; family Acidobacteriaceae; genus Telmatobacter. The sequence continues at coordinate 418,929 of CAWICF010000006.1, forward strand.
TACCTTGAATCGGAGTGCGAAATCGATGTCCAGAGAAAGTGCTCCTCAGCTCCGGAGGGTTTGCAAATCAATGGATTAAAAACTGAGGCTGGAAGATTGGATCATTCAGACGGCTCGATCGAAATCATTCTAGTTACCCAGGCGGGAAAGCCTGATCCAGATTTTGACGCTTCCGTTCCCGCCATTAGCTACTCATTAAGTCTGATCACAGACAAACAACATCTTAAACAGGACTTGACGGCATTTCGCGCAATGCTGAAGGCCATCAGGATTGCACCAAAGGGCAAATGAAAAAGACTCGGCCCAACAGCAGAGCACGCAAACTCAGGATACGCAGCCAGCAGATAACACACTACTAGCGCAGAACCAGCCGCCACCGCCGCCAGGTAGAACTCCTGCGCAAGGGCTGCCGCCGGATTCAACTGTGACGATCCCGGACGGCAAGGGGGCAGCACCGAACGAACATCTGGTTCTGATGGAAAGTAAGCGTTCGAAGTTCCCATCTTGACTGAAAGCGAGTGTCCAACAGGTGTCCGCTTAAAAATAAGCGGACACCTGATGAGTGTGTCTATGCAGCTTGGGAAGATTCAGTCTGCAGTGAGGCCGCGACATTCCAGGGCAGGAGTTCGCCGATGCGGTTGATCGGATGTTCGGTGATCGTGGTCAATACACTTCGCAGATAAAACGCCGGATCGAGTCCATTAAACTTGGCTGTTCCGATGAGAGAGTAGAGCGATGCAGCGCGTTGGCCACCGGAATCAGCTCCCATGAAGAGATAATTCTTCCGACCGATGGCAACAGCTCGCAGCGCCCGCTCGGCGGCGTTGTTATCGATTTCCAAAAGCCCATCGTCCACGTAACGTGTCAGCGCACGCCAGCGTGAGAGCGCATAGCGGATCGCCTCGGCGGTCGCGCTCTTGGTTGAGAGTGAGCGAAGCGTCTTATCCATCCACTGACGCAGCTCATCGAGCAGCGGCCTCGCGTGGGTCTGACGGACCGAGGAGCGAACTTCCGCCGGCTTTCCGCGGATCTGCTCCTCGATGCCGTACAGGGCACCGATACGGGTGAGTGCCTCGGTAGTCGTTGGCGATGCGTGGGACACATGGATGTCATGGAACTTGCGCCGGGTGTGCGCCCAGCATGCTACTTCGTAGATGGCGCCGTCACCGTAGAGATGATGAAAGCCCGCGTACGCGTCGGCCTGCAGCGCACCCTTGAAGTCCTTCAGATGTCGTCGCGGGTGTTCTCCCTTGCGATCTTCCGAGTAAGTGAACCACACAGCTGGAGCGGTTGAATAACCTGCTGGTCGATCATCGCGCACATAGGTCCAGAGTCTGCCGGTCTTAGTCTTACCGTTGCCGGGAGCAAGCACTGGGACCGGCGTGTCGTCGGCGTGGATCTTGGCTGCTGCGAGAACATGCTTCCTGATCTCATCGACCAGCGGGGTTAATAACTCGCTGGCCGCGCCCACCCAACCGGCCAGGGTTGAACGATCAAGATCAACACCCTCGCGGGCATAGATCTGAGACTGGCGATAAAGCGGTAGGTGATCAGCGTACTTCGAAACCAGCACATGAGCCAGCAGTCCCGGACCAGGCAGTCCGCGGTCGATGGGCCGCGCAGGAGCAGGCGCTTCAACGACGCTCTCGCAAGCTGCGCATGCGAACTTCGGCCGCACGTGACGAATCACCTTGAAGCTTGCCGGAATGCGTTCCAGTTGTTCGGAAACATCTTCGCCGAACTGGCGCAACGCACCGCCGCAATCGGGGCAGCAGTTGTGCGCGGGAAGATGAGTGACCACTTCACGCGGAAGATCTTCGGGAATAGGCTTACGCGCAGGGCGCGACCGGCGCTTCGAATCAGTTCGAGTGGAAGAAGCTTGTGTTGCTTCGGTTGCCGCTTGCCGAGCTTCCTCGGCAGCTTGAGCAGTCTCCAGTTCTTCGAGCCGGAACTCAAGCTGTTCCAGTTCTCCGCTCAGCTTCTCGCTCTTCCGGCCGAAAATCATACGCCGGTATTTTTCGATGACCAGCTTCAGATGTTCGATCTCATGTGTGCTTGAAGTGAGTTCCTTGTGCTGTTCCAGCGACTCGGAATGCTTGGCGATCACCAGCGCCTTCAACGCTTCTGGATCGAGCCTGTCGAGGTCAGGCAAGGAAGCAGGAATCATGACCGCAGTATGCCATGAAACACGATGGAAAGCATCCACAAAAGCCGCATGAATAAAGAGGAATCACAATAATTAATCAGACTGCGATCTGCGGTTGAAATGTTCTCTCAGGCCTTCTCCAATCGATGCCTTCGAGTAACATCGACAACTGCGCACGCGTAAGACAAACGGTTCCTTCCGTAGCCTGAGGCCAAATGAATCGTCCTCGTTCAAGACGCTTGGAAAACAGACATAATCCGTCGCCATCGAACCAGAGAACCTTTACGATATCCCCGCGGCGTCCCCTGAAAACGAAGACATGGCCGGAGAACGGCTGCTCGTTGAGCACGGTCTGCACCTTCGCACTCAAACCGTCGAAGCCGCGACGCATGTCGGTCACGCCGGCTGCCAGCCAGATCTTCGTCCCGGTACGAAGTTCAATCACTTGCGCAAACTCTCAAGAATCGAACGCAACAACGCGGCATCAGCGCCGCTCTCGACACTGATCATCGCCCGTCCCGGAAACTCGATGTGGATCGAGCCGGAGCTGGCAGACTGATGCTTGTTGGTAGGCTCCCGTGTCTCCGCCTCACTCGAAGCAGCCACTGTAACCGGAAGCAAAGCTGTGCACGCGGCCGTGGACTCAACCAACTCGCCGCGCTCGAATGCACGTCGCCACTTAAACACCTGGTTCGCGTTCAGCCCATGCGCACGTGCAACCAGCGCCACGCTCGCGCCTGGCTCCAGTGTCAGATTTACGATCTGCCGCTTCTCTGCAACCGACCGAAATCTGCGAATCCGACGTTCCGATCCCGATGCCTGTTCCATGACCACATGGTCAGGCTCAAGCCCGCACAAATGCCAGAGGGGAAGACCA
>CAWICF010000007.1:0-297626 GCA_963834565.1 uncultured Acidobacteriaceae bacterium
CGAGAAGGTAACCCGAGGTCTGATCTCGGTCAATTCGACCCGTACACCCCTCTTTGCTATTCGGAGGATCTCGCCTTCGAGGCAGAACCCAATCGAGAGTTTCCCTTTCGAGAGGCGATGACGGATTCCACCGCTTCGCGCTTCGCTTTCATCCGGATATGGCTGTAATGACGAAGCATCTGGCGGTCGACATGCCCGGCGATCTCCATGATCGTTTCGTCGCCGGCGCCGCTTTCGGCCAGTTCTGTGATGAGGGTGTGCCGGTTGTCGTGCCATCGGCCCTTTACCTTTGCCTTTTCTCGCGTAGTGTTCCAAGCCTTCTTAAACGAGGTAATGTGGCGCGTCGGGTCCGAGGGCCTGGGCTTGCCCCAGGGAAAGACGTACCACTCGTCCCTGATCTCGCCGAACCGCTTGCGATACCACCCACGATGGTCGATGAGCGCCTGGTAGACCTCGGAGTTCAGAGGAACGATTCGCCCTTCTCCGGCCTCGCTTTTGGCTCTGCCTACCTGGACCGTATTCGCGACGAAGTTGATCTGGCCCCAGGTAAGGGTCTTGATCTCGGTATCTCGCAGCCCCCCGTTGCGCGCCAGCATGAAGGCTGGGTACATGTGGGGACTGCGTGAACTCTTTGCTTTGGCTGCGAGACTCTCCGTTTCTTCGTTGTCGAAGGCTTTGCCGATGCTTTTGTGAACGGCCAGCTTGAGCTGCCTGGTCTTCTTCAGGTGCGCTCGGATCACCTCGCCGGGGTCGCCCAGCATCTTCAGAAGAAACCGGACCTCTTCATTGATCGACTTTGGCGCTGCCTTCTCACGCAGCCGGTCCTCCTGGTAACGAAGAACCGAAATCTCGGTGATGTCGGCGACGATCTTCGTGCCGAGAAGACGGCTGACGTGTCCAAGCGCATACTCGGCAAAAGTGGCCGACCGGTAGCGGAGCCGATAGCCCGTGAGATATTCGTCGATAATCTCCTCAAGAATCCGGACACGGTTCTGCCGAACCTCTTTAAAGTTGTTGTAGCCAGCTTCGAGTGTTTTCCGGTGTTGCCGCTCAGCGTCTTTCGCGACGGTTCGCGATGTCGATTTTGTCGGTTCATCGATTCGCTCGCCGGCGAAGCGAAACCGGTACCACCAATACTTTCCTCTCTGATAAGTTGCCATTCGGGACTCCTGTCCTGTCGGTGAGCGCGCCTGTGTGGGCGCGCGACTGAAGGTTCAGGCGAAGGCAAAATTCGATCAAATTTCAGAGAGTCCCGACGCCACGCGAAGGCGTGGTTCAGGACGTGAGGCTGGAGGTCTGGAGTCGATCTATCGAGGGGAACCACAACTAAGATCGGTTGCTATGGGTTAGCACCGGTTTTGAAAGTGAGTGACGACAAAATTGACTACAATCGGGCTCAATTTCGTGTCTTTCTGCTGCTTTCTAATGCTCTAAGTTGTTGATTTGATTGGCTCCTCAGGTAGGACTCGAACCTACAACCCTTCGGTTAACAGCCGAATGCTCTGCCATTGAGCTACTGAGGAGTGTGTGGCAGGAAAATCTCCTTTACTAACTTAGCAGAGCCTGCAAACCCCGTCAAAAACACGCCATCCGCCGCCGATTCGCCGGCCGTGCTTCGTGCCATGCCGCACATCGCTTCGAATTCCGCGTGTCCGTGGAGCGAGACCAGATGCCCGCGCCCCTCTTTTTCACTCATCCCCAGGTGAATTCGATGGGCATCTGCACATCGGGGTGCAGGCTCCTGTGCACGGGACAAGTGTGGGCCGCGCGTTCGAGCTTCTCTCGGTTTTCCTCGCTGATCGAATGGGGCACGCTGATTTTGACAGCCAACCGCTGGATTCTTCTCGGCGCGGTCGCCGTCATTTCCTTTTCGACGGATGCAATGGCGCCGGCAATATCAATGTTCTGCGTTCGCGCCGCTATGCCCATTGTCGTCAGAATGCAAGTGCCAAGTGCGGTTGCCACCAGATCGGTTGGAGAGAAACTTTCGCCGCGGCCCTGATTATCTTTCGGGGCGTCCGTAATGAGTTCTGAACCTGATGGACCGTGAACCGCCTTGCAGTGCAGGTCTCCCTGGTACTCGATTTGAATGTTGACCATGATTCTTCCAGTTGCAATGAAATTAGAGAGAAAGCGAACTCGGAAAAAAAGCTCGTTTTTTCGTAATCTGTATCACTCCGATTCTAGGAGTTAACATTCGCCTGTTGCAAGCTGAATGCGGCTCGCCGTCGATTCCGTCATCGCGTTCCATATCAACGAACACACCAGAAGCAGATGCGATCATAAGTTATGGCTCCGCGGCAGCCCTGTCCTTTTCCGATGTCCAGCACGATTGATCCGCGCTAGCCGCAAGCAGACGCTGACTTAAAAACAGAAGGAGAACAATGCCGCTTCCCATCCCCGCCGGCGATTTTCGCGCATATCTCTTCGACTGCGACGGCACCATCGCCGACTCCATGCCGCTCCATTACATCGCCTGGACCAAAGCCCTCGCCGAGTGGAACTGCCCTTTTGACGAAGCGCTCTTCTACGCCTGGGGCGGCAAACCACCCGTTGAGATCATCTCTACGCTGAATCAGATGCACGGTCTCAATATGCCCGTTGCCACCGTCGCCGAACACAAAGAAAACTACTACTACGCATTGCTGCCCACGCTCAAACCTGTGCCTGAGGTCCTCGATCACATCAACACCAAATACGGCCAAGTTCTCTTCGCCGTCGTTTCGGGCAGCACGCGCGAGTCCATTGTCAAATCGCTTAGCGCAATTCATCTCCTCGACCGCTTTCCCGTTCTTGTCGGATCCGAGGACTACGCGCGCAGCAAACCCGCACCCGATGCATTTCTCGTCGGCGCCTCGCGCCTCGGCATCGCGCCCAAAGATTGCCTTGTCTTTGAGGACACCGACATGGGCATCCAGGCCGCAACCGCCGCCGGCATGGCCTCGGTCCGTGTCCCTTCGCCGCTTGAACGTCGAAATGGAATTCGCCCGCTGCAACGGAACCAGGCCTGACACGCCTGCGTAGACTTCTGCGGGCACTCAAACCATTTGGGAGGCTGCTTTGTCCTCGAGCGTCAAAGTCGGAAAACAAGTCGGTACGAGCCCCAGCACTGAGACCGCCATCCTCTTCGTCATCGCCGCCGGCGTCGTGCTCCTTCACATCCTCACCAATGGCCGCTACGGCTTTCACCGCGACGAGCTGCAATTCCTCTCGGACGCGCGCCATCTCGATTGGGGATTCGTCGCTTACCCGCCGTTCGATCCTTTTCTTGAACGCATCGGTCTCAGCCTGTTCGGCCTCAACATGGTCGGGCTCCGCCTCTTCTCCGTGATCGCGCAGGCCACTGCCGTCTTCGTTTCGGGACTCATTGCCCGCGACCTGGGCGGCTCGCGACCGGCGCAGATCACCGCGGCACTCGTGGTCGCTTTCTCGCCCATGCCGCTCTTCAACGGTACCGAGTTCCAGTACACCTCTTACGACTTCCTCTGGTGGGTGCTCATCTCGTTTTTCACCATCCGTCTTCTCAAGTCAGAAAATCCACGCTGGTGGATCGCCATTGGCGCCGCGGTCGGCCTCGGGCTTCTCACAAAATATGCGATCGTCTTCTACATTGCTGGGATTCTCGCCGGTCTCCTCTTCACTCCTGCCCGCCGCTACTTCTTGAGCATTTGGTTCTGGGCCGGCATCGCTCTTGCACTCCTCATCTTTCTCCCCAACTTCGTCTGGCTCGTTCGCCACGACTTCATCTCCTACACGTTTCTGCAGCACATTCACGCGCGCGATGTGGGCGAGGGTCGCGCCGAAGGCTTTCTGAAAGGCCAGTTTTTCGTCTGCGCCAACCTCGCCGCGGCGCCGCTCTGGCTCGCCGGCGTTTTTGGATTCCTTCGCGAACGCCGTTACCGCATGTTCGCTTTCATGTACTTTATCCCGCTCGCGCTCTTCTTCATCGGCAAGGGTCGCAACTACTACATGGCTGGCGCCTACCCCATGCTGCTCGCCATGGGAGCCGTTCAGGCCGAGCGCTGGCTCCGTTCTTTGCCGCGCATTGCCCGTTATTCCATTGCAACCGTCTATTTCGCTGCTTTCGCTTTTGTCGCGGCCTACATCTGCGCCATCGTCATTCCGCTTCAGTCAGCGGGCCCGCTCCGCGACTTCGCCCTCAGCCACAACGGCGACCTCCGCGAAGAATTCGGCTGGGACCAACTCGTCCGCACCGTCGCGCAGATTCGCAACTCTCTTCCGCCAGATCAGCAGGCACATCTCGGCATCACTACTGCAAATTACGGAGAATACGGCGCCATCGAAATCCTCGGCCGCGCATACGGGCTGCCCACGCCAATCGGCACCACAAACTCCGAATGGCTCCGCGGCTATCCCTCGCCGTTACCCACTACGCTTATAGTCCTCGGTCTTCGTCCGGAACAGGCCAACCAAATCTTTACAAACTGCCGTCTCGCCGGCCACAACGGCAACTCTCAAGGCCTGCGAAACGAAGAGAGTGTCGACCACCCCGACATCTTTGTCTGCGGCCCGCCACGCATCTCCTGGGCAGACCTCTGGAAGAATCACCAGAACTTCGGCTGATCTGCTAATACAGAATCACCGCAATCCGGTACGCAGTAAACGAACCTTCCACACCCTGCGCCGAACATGCACCCACATCCGCTGCGCGATACCGGCCCGTCTGCAGACGCCCCACCAACTGCTGCGGCAAATGCGACAAATCCGCATCCTGCCAGCGCATGATGAATCGCGGCTGCATTCCGCCCGATGCCCGCGGCATTCCATCATCCATGGTGCATGCCGCCCGCGCCACGCTTGGATCCTGCAGAATCGTCACGCCGCTCGCCCGCACCAGCGCCGTCACCTGCGCCTCAACCTGCGACGCGCCCATCTGCTGCACGGCGCGGCTGTAGTCGGCCACGGCATAAAGAACGCCGCGCGCTGCCACAATTGCCACGCCTACATGATCTACCTCGGGGCTCAGCAGGTTTTGCCGGTGCCCAGGCGATTGCATCCACTCCTCGTGAATCGCATCAGCTGACGGCCCGATCGCAACATTCTCTTCAATCACGCTGAAGTGCGCTCCTGCCTGCGCCGCCCGGTCGCTCAGATCGGCTTCGCCGCCATAGCGGTGCGCAATCGGACCCTCCGCTGCCATCCGTTGGCAGTGCTTCAGCGCCGCCGCCGCCAATGCTGGATCCCACTCGAGCCGCCCCACGCCTGCCCGCGCTCGCGCCTGATTCGCCAGCGCAAATACCTGCTCCGACGCAGCCCGCAGGTTGCCTTGCCCGTCCGCCTGCGCCCTCGCCCTCACTGCCAGTCCCGCTGCAACTGCAACCAGCAAGACCACAATCGTCCTTTTCTTTATCCGCATAGAAAGATGTACCTGTTCCCCGTTCCCTAGTCCCTACGTCCCTGCGTCCCTGCGTCCCTGATTAAACCCGGTCCCGCCGCCTCTGTCGCTGTATCCTTTCATCAGTTTCGATGGATTCCCTCGTTACCAAGGTTTCTCATCAATTCGCCACCCGCCTGCGGCGCCAGCCGCTCGCCGTCATCGGCGTCGTCCTGCTCGCCATCTTTGTCTTTTGCGGCCTCGCGGCTCCTTTTCTTACGCAATATAGCCCCGCATCCATCAACCTTCTCCATCGGCTTGAAGGCCCCTCTGCCGCGCACTGGGCGGGAACCGATGAGCTTGGCCGCGACACCCTCGCCCGCCTGCTCTGGGGCGCGCGTCTCTCGCTCGCCATCTCTGTTACTGTCGTCGCCATCTCGCTTGCGCTCGGCCTCGCCATCGGCGGCCTCGCCGGCTACCTCGGCGGATGGATCGACACCGCTCTCACCACATTTCTCATGAACACCTTTCAGGCGCTGCCCGGCATCCTCCTCGCCATTGCCTTTGCCGCCTTTCTCGGTCCCGGCTTCACCAATCTCGTTCTCGCGCTCGCCATTGGCGGATGGGCCGGCTACGCCCGCCTCGTCCGAGCCCAGGTCATGGCCGTCCGCGACCGCGAATACGTCGACGCCGCCCGCGCCCTCGGCGCTTCCGGTCTCCGCATCTTCTTCCGCCACATTCTGCCCAACATTGTGCAGCCCATCCTCGTCCAGGCGGCCATCGGCATGGCCGGAGTCATCCTCGCTGAGGCCACGCTCTCTTTTCTCGGCCTAGGCATCCCTGCGCCCGCGCCCAGCTGGGGATCGATGATCAACGATGCGCGTCTGCATCTCTTCGACTCGCCGCACCTTGTGCTCTTCCCATCGCTTGCAGTCGCCTGCGCCGTTCTCGGCTTCAACTTCCTTGGCGACGCCCTCCGCGACCAGCTCGACCCCCGCACCCGCCTCGAACTCGGCCTGTAAAAATAGCGCTGTCATCATGAGCAAAGCGGGCGCGCTTGCGCCCGCGAAGTCGAAGAACCTGGATTTCGTAAATCGTCCTCGGCATGAACGGAGGGTGCCCCATGCAAGCTTTGCTTGGGTGGGGTCGGACCTAACTCCGCCGACTCCGCTAACACCGCTTGCCCCAGTATCCTTACCCCATGCTCCTCGGCATCGTCTCTGACACTCATGGTCTCCTCCGCCCCGAAGTCGCTCCAGCACTCCGCGGCGTCGACCGCATCCTCCACATCGGCGATGTCGGCAAACCTTCGGTCCTCGAAGCTTTGGAAGAGCTCGCACCTGTGACAGCAATCCGCGGCAACGTCGATCGCGAAGGACCCTGCGCCAAGCTCCCTGAAACCGAAGTCGTCCTGATCGAGAACCCTCCCCACGCCAGCCTCTACATCTATATGCTTCACGACCTCAAGACCCTCCACCTCGATCCCGCTTCCGCCAAATTCGCCGCTGTCCTCCACGGTCACACTCACGTGCCCAACTACTACACCAAGAAAGGCGTGCTTTACTTCAATCCCGGCTCCTGCGGCCCGCGCCGCTTCGAGTTGCCCGTCACCATCGGCCTGCTCACCGTGCCCGCCCTCGGGGACCTGAAGCCTGAAATCGTCCATCTGCCGCTCCCTTCCCAAACCCAATAAAGCGGACCGCGGACGTCCCGTATACCGGGAATCACCGCCTCCTCATTCATGCTTTGCTTACGCCCGCACTGCTGAGATTGTCTGCAGGACGCCGCTTCGGCGCGCGTTACGCAGACGTTCGATCGTCCCGATCCTCTCGGAGATATCGACGCCTCGATCCAGGAGTCACACAAAATGGCCTCCCGCGCAGTCCTCTGCTGCGGATTGCGGCTTTGCTGGTTACTCCTTTTCCTCACAATCAGCACAGCCGCTCAAACCACAACCCAACCTCCATCGCCGGCGCCCGCCGACTCGAGCACGTCAACCGATTTCTTCGTCATGCCCGGCTCCGATTTCGACCGCCCTGGGCTTGTGCCGAGGGCCAACCTCAACATCGGCATCGGCCACACGTTCGGGTTCCTCAAGAAAGATCCCGTCGGCGATGAGCTCACCTTCACCTACACCTACGAGAACGCCGGGGCGCACGGCTTCTTTCATACCAACTTCGGATCGCACACCGAAGCGTTGGGCGTCATGAAGAACTTCGGTCTGCCTAAGACCAAGTTGGTCACGGGATACACCTGGATTCAGGCCGGGCTCACCAGCTTCACAGGGAACGCACACGTCGAAAACCGTTTCTACGACGGCGAAGCGCTCGGCGCGGCGATCCACTTTAACGATCACAACGGGATTTGGATTCAGGAGAGCTACAACAAAATCCCGACGGTTCCCTGGTACACCACCACCGGCATCGGCTACACCTGGAGCTGGTGACCAAACTAGCCACGCCGCATGCGCCTCACTGGCGTATGCGGACGTGTGCATCAACGCACCATCTACTTTGATCCGTCTCCCGCGGTCTCCGCCGCTTCGACCTGCCCGTCACAGTCGGTCTGCTCACGCTCGCGAAGGATTGCTCTCTCAAACCCGAGATCGTTCACATCAAGCTCGCGGCGTGAGCTCTGTATTCTCTGTTCCCTGTTCCCTACGTCTCTACGTCCCTGCTCCCTGGTCCCTTTCTTATTTCATCCTCGGATTCACCACCCGATACACCACATCCGTCAGAAAGTTCACCAGTACATACGTCAGGCCAATTGCCAGCAAACACCCCTGCACCAGCGCGTAGTCGCGGTTGCTGATCGCGTCCACAACCAGCCGACCCAATCCCGGCCAACTGAAGATTTTCTCTGTCACGATCGCGCCCGCCAGCAATGCGCCGAATTGCAGTCCGATCACCGTCACAATCGGCACCAGTGCATTCGGCAGCGCATGCCGCCACACCACCGCGTTCTCGCTCAAGCCCTTCGCGCGCGCCGTGCGAATGTAATCTTGTCCAAGTTCCTCGAGCATCGCGGTCCGCACCATGCGCGTCAGAATCGCTGCTAACGACGCGCCCATCGTCACCGCCGGCAACACCAGGTACTGCCAGTCAATTGCATTTGACCCTCCCGCATTCGCTCCAGAAACTGGAAGCAAACCAAAACCAATCGAAAAAATCAGAATCAGCACCGGACCCAGCGCAATCCCCGGCACGCTCAGCCCGAACAATGACACCACACTCAGCGCCTGGTCCGCCAGCTTCCCGCGCCGCACTGCCGCCCAGATCCCAGCTGGCAGCGCAAGCACGAGTCCCAGCACAAGCGCCGCCAGCGTCAGCGCCAGCGTGTAGGGATACCGCTGCGCAATCAGATGCGACACCGAATCATGCAGCCGGATCGACTCGCCGAGATCCCCGTGCAGAACCCCGGCCCAGTAGTGGAGATATTGCGTGTGCAGCGGCAAATCGAGTCCAAGCTGATGCCGCAGCGTGTCCAGGTCCGCCGGCGTTGCGCCTTCGCCCAGCATCAATTGAACCGGATCGCCCGGCACCAGGTGAATCAGCAGAAACACCAGTGACACCACCAGCCAAACCACTGGCAGCGTCAGCGCAAGTCGGATGAGTGTCTGCTTCATCGGCTTGCTTCCACAATAACTCAGCGATCAGCTCCTTGTTCTCTAGTTCTCTTGTTCCCTTGCTCTCTGCCTTACCGATACACCTCCGGCACAAAATTCTGCTCGCTGATCGGCGGCCGCACGTACTTAGACTTTTCCAGCCGCGGCAGCTTCAACGGCTCGGGCGTCAGATCACGATATGGAATCTTCGAAAGCAGATGATGAATCACGTTCAGGCGCGCCGATTTCTTGTCCTCCGCATTCACGACAAACCACGGAACCTGCCGTGTGTCTGTCACGGCAAACATCTCGTCCTTCGCGCGCGAGTAATCCGCCCAGTGCCGGCGCGATTGAAGATCCATCGGGCTCAGCTTCCAGCGCTTCGTCGGCGTGCGCATCCTGTCCTGGAAGCGCCGCTCCTGCTCTTCGTCGCTCACGCTGAACCAGTATTTGATCAGGATGATTCCCGAGCGCACCAGCATCCGCTCAAACTCCGGGCAGCTCTGCATGAACTCTTCGTATTCGTGCTCCGTGCAGAAGCCCATCACGCGCTCCACGCCCGCGCGGTTATACCAGCTCCGGTCGAACAGCACCATCTCGCCCGCTGCGGGCAGGTGCGCTACATACCGCTGAAAAAACCACTGCGTCTTCTCGCGCTCGGTTGGTGTTGTCAACGCCACAATCCGGCACACGCGCGGATTCAGCGATTCCGCGATCCGTTTGATCGCACCACCCTTGCCTGCCGCGTCGCGCCCTTCAAACAGCGCCACAACGCGCAGCCCCTCGTGCTTGATCCACTCCTGCAACTTCACCAGCTCAATCTGCAGCCGCCGCAGCTCCTTTTCATATTTGCAATCCGCGCCCAGCCGCAATGCAATGGCGTTCGCCTTCATCTTCCCTGGCCGCTGCTCCACTTGGTCATGTTTTCCTCTGCCATGTTTCTTTTTACCCTTCCCCGCCATCTGGCCCTCCCGCTCACTCTTCTGCGGAATCTATCGGCAACTCTCTTACCAACGTTTACTTCGCTCGGATCTTAATGACTTTCGTTTGCAACAATTCCCTCATGTCCGTGTTCCAATCTTCAAAGCCGAGCCGCATCGCCGGCTCGAAAGCCAATCCAAATAACGAGGTCCCCCAAATGACGAAGGGTACAATTTTTCGATTCGCCTTTTCTGGAATCGCTCTCGCTGCTTTGCTGTTCCCTATGGCGGTGGCCACCGGGTGTTCTCACCCGCGGCCGGTTGTTGTCGTGGCGCCGCCCCCACCCGAATTCGGCCCGGTTGCGCATCAGGGCTATCACGACGGCATTGAAGCCGCTCGTCGCGACATCCGCGCCGGCCTGGCTCCCGACATTCAGCGCCATCCGCGCTTCCGCAACCCACCCGTTGGCCCACCAGAGGAATATCGGCGCGGCTTCCGTGCAGGCTACGACGCAACCTTCCGCGGTGGTCCGCCGTCTCCGCCTCCCGGCTACTGAGCCTCCCGCTTCTGTAATCACAGAATCCCGTGCCCCATCCATTTCGCGGTTTCATCGCGAAATGGGTGGGATACCACAAGCCTCGACTAGGCATCCGAATGGGTGCCCCATCCAAGCTTTGCTTGGGTGGGGACGGGACTCCGTTCACACAAAGACGCTAATCATTCCCATCCTTTCAACCCGCGGAACTTCCCCACCCACTCCACTCGTCCCGCCCAGCTAGAATTCCTAAGACCCACGCACTTCCACGGACGCATTCATGAATCTTCGTTACGTCATCTTTCTCGCGTGCACTGCAGCGCTCGGAGGACTCCTTTTTGGCTTCGACGTCGCCATCATCACCGGCGCCGGCCCATTTCTCACGCGCCACTTCGGATTGAGTGAAATCGGCCAGGGATGGGCCTTCAGCTCCCTGCTCTTCGGCTGCGTGCTCGGCTCGTTCTTCGCAGGCCGCCTCACCGATCGCTTTGGCCGCAAGCGCATGCTGGTATGGGTTGCGGTGCTCTTCGCGCTCACCTCCATCGCCACCGCGCTCGCGCCCACATTTCCGCTTTTCATCTTTGCGCGTTTCCTCGGTGGCGTAGCTGTCGGCGGCGTCTCCCTGCTCTCGCCCATGTATGTCGCTGAGGTCTCGCCGCCTTCCATGCGCGGGCGCATGGGCACTTTCTATCAGTTCTCCATCATTTCCGGCATTCTCATCTCTTACTGCATCAATTACCTTCTGCGCAACACCGGACCCTCCAACTGGCGTTGGATGTTTCTGACCGGCGCGATTCCCTCGCTGGTTTTTCTCGTCCTCATCGCGCTCGCACCCGAAACACCGCGTTTCCTCGTACGCATCGGCAAAACCAGCGAGGCATTCCGACTGCTCGAACGCATCGAGAACGAAGAGACCGCGCAAGAAGAGATCGCCGCCATCACCGCAGCGCTCCAACGGTCGCACCAGACCTGGAGCAATCTTCGCCGCCCCGGCGTTCGCCGCGCTCTCGCTGCGAGCGCCTGCCTCGCCATTCTCATTCACTTTTCCGGCATCAACACCATCATCGATTACGCGCCCAAAATCTTCCTCTCCGCCGGATTCAAGGTCGACGGCGCGCTCATCTCCACCTTCTTCGTCGGCATCAATAACGTCGTGTTCACCACCGTCGCCTTCTGGGTCATCGACCGCTACGGTCGAAAGCCCCTCTACATCATCGGCTCGCTCGGCATGTCCCTCGCTCTCTGCGGACTGCTCGTTGCCGTGCTCGTCGGCCATTTTCAGGGCCTACTGGTTCTCTCCCTCATCCTGCTCTACCTCGCATTCTTTGCTTCGTGCGTGGGACCGGTCTTCTGGACCCTCGTTCCAGAAATCTTCCCCAGCGACGTCCGCGGAACCGCCATGATCGTGCCCGTTCTTCTTCAATGGGTCGCCAACGCAGTCGTCGTCCTCTACTTCCCCACCGCATTCGACGTCATCGGCAAGTCGGTCACCTTCGGCTTCCTCGCCCTCATGGCCCTCACACAGGCGCTTTTTACCTGGCGCTTCATCCCCGAAACAAAAAATCAACCCCTCGAAGAGATCGAGCGCCACTGGATCGGGTCGAAACCCTGACCCGCACGATCCGCCGGAATAGGCACGCACTCCGCCCTCAACACAATCTGTTGTATTGCCCTTCTTGATGCCGTAATGAACGTGGTACGGTACCCCCCGCCGCTCCGTAGACGTCCCTCCAACACGCCCATAATCGGTTCTGTGGAGAAACAAAATAATTCTGCCCTTCTACACGATTTTGATTCTTATCTAAAGGTAGAAAAGGGGTTACGACCGCTCACCTGTGAGGCCTACTTGAGCGATTTGCGCGTCTTCGCCGAGTTCCTCGAAGGCCGCAATTGTCTGCTCGCGACGGCCGCCGAAGCCGATGTCTCCGGCCTCCTCGAGCACCTTCGGGCCCACGGCATCGATTCCCGCACCGCCGCCCGCAAGCTGAGCTGTCTGCGCGGTTTCTACCGCTGGCTGCTCCTCGACAAACGGATCCAGCACGATCCCACCATCAACATCGAGTCGCCAAAGGCCTGGAAAGTCCTGCCCAAGTCCCTCGCCGAGTCTGAAGTCTCCGAGATGCTCGAGCGAGCCGGCATGGCAGCGTCTCACCCAAAGGCCAAGGCCACCGATCTCCGCGATCGCGCCATCCTTGAAATGCTCTACGCCGCGGGCCTCCGCGTCTCCGAAGTCACGACCCTCTCCACCAGCGACGTCATGCTCGACCAGGGACGTGTCCTCGTGCGCGGCAAAGGCGACAAGGAGCGCATTGTTCCTCTCGGTCGCACCGCCCTGCACGCCATCGAAGACTACATGCGCGAAGGCCGTCCGCTCCTTGAGCGCATCAGCCCCACACGCAAAAGCAAAGCAGTGCGCCTCGACCGAGCGCGCTTGTTTCTTTCCTTACGAGGCATGCCCCTCTCGCGTCAGTGGATCTGGCATCTCGTCAAGCGCATGAACCGTTCCACCAGTCCGCACGGCCTGCGCCACAGTTGCGCCACGCACATGGTCGAGCACGGCGCCGATCTGCGCAGCGTGCAAATGATGCTCGGCCACGCCGACATCTCCACGACTCAGGTCTACACGCATCTCGCCCTCGGCCGTCTCAAGGCCGTGCACCGCTTGCACCATCCACGCGCGGCACGCCGCCCATCTGAGCCTGATGCCAAGCCAACCAATCCACGTGGTCCGCGTCTCGTCAAGCGCAAAGTCTCGGTTGAGGGTTCAAAATGAACCCGGCTGCCGCTCCTCCCATCTTTTCCGTCGACGAACTCGTTAATTCGTATCTCCGCGTGCTTGCCAACGAGCGTGGCGCCTCCGCACACACTCTGCGCGCCTACCAGCGTGAGCTGCATGATTTTGCCGCGTGGCTCACCAAGCACCACTCCGGCCTCGGCGTCGCTCAAATCGAACACACCCACATCCGAGCCTATCTGGGTTCGCTCTATGAGCGCGGACTCTCCAAGCCCTCGGCCGCGCGTGCTCTCGCCTCCATTCGCAGTTGGTTCAAGTGGCTCGCGCACATGGGCCACATCCAGCAGAACGCGGCATCACTCGTCTCTACCCCGCGCCTGCCCAAGCATCTACCGCGCGTTCCTTCCATCGAGCAGCTCAATCGCGTGGTCGACTCGGTCAATTACGAAGCCGCAACCTGGCCCGCGCGCGACAAAGCGATCCTCGAAATGCTCTACGGCTGCGGCATCCGCAATGCCGAGCTCGTCGGTCTCAATCTCGACGACATCCACTGGGCCAACGAAGCCATTCTGGTTCGCGGCAAAGGCCAGAAGCAGCGCTACGTTCCGCTCGGCGATGCCGCCGCCCAGGCGCTTCGCGCCTACCTCAGCGAGCGCTCTGCCCGCCTCGACGCAGCCAGCGAACACGCGGCCATCTCCACGCCCGCTCTCTTTCTCAATCTCCAGCTTCGCGGCATCGCCAAGGGCAGCCAGGCCCGTCTCACCACCCGCAGCATCGGCCGCATCGTCAAGCGCATCGCCATCCTGCGCGGCCTCTCATCCGAAGTTCACCCGCACACGCTGCGTCACGCCTTCGGCACGCATCTGCTTGAAGAAGGTGCAGATCTGCGCGCCATTCAGGAACTCCTCGGTCACGAACGCCTCTCTACCACGCAGCGCTACACGCAACTCACCGCCGCGCAACTCACCGAGGTCTACGACCGCACCCACCCCCGCGCAAAATAGCTTCGCTTCTCCGATCTCACCGTAAGGAAAATTCGGGGTGCCCCGTCCAAGCTTCGCTTGGGCGGGGTAGATGTTCCTACGTCGAATAATCCGCATTAATATGGATGTACTCGTTCGTCAGATCCGTCGTCCAGAACACGCACTTTCCCTCACCCTGATGCAGATCGATCGAAATCGAGAATTCGTGCTGGCTGATGTACGCATGCGCCGCCGCCTCATCGAACTCCGGCGCACGTCCTCCATCGCGGCAAATCGGCAATTCACCGAACGAAATATCGAATCGTCCCGGATCAATGTGCGCACCCGAGTAGCCAATCGCCGCCGCCAGCCGTCCCCAGTTCGGATCGCATCCCGCCCACGCCGTCTTCACCAGCGGCGAGTGGGCAATGGCCTTCGCTACGCGCAGCGCATCCGCGTCGCTCGCCGCGCCCTCGATCTGCAACTCCACCACATGCGTCAGCCCCTCGCCGTCACCCACCACCTGCCGCGCCATCGACCTGCACACTTCCGTCAGCGCCTCGGCAAATGCCGCATCGCCCGCGCCCACCTTCACGCCCGATGCGCCCGACGCCATCAGCAGCACCGTATCGTTCGTCGACGTATCCCCATCCACCGAGATCCGATTAAAACTCACTTCAACTGCATTTCGCAAATACCCGCGCAGCAGCTCTGCTTCAATCGCCGCATCCGTCATCACGTAAATCAACATCGTCGCGTGGGGAACAAGTTGCGGATGAATCATCCCCGAGCCCTTGCCGAATGCCGCGATGCGAATCTCGCGCACCTCTGCGTCCGCGCCCGCCACGTTCAGCCGCGCAAACGCGGTCTTCTCCAGCGTGTCCGTCGTCAGAATCGCCCGCGCCGCCTCGTCGAAGCTCCTCGCCTCTGCGCTCAGCAACTCCTTCAGCTCCGGCATCACCTGCGTCAACTTCCCGGCCGGCAGCGGCACGCCGATAATCCCCGTCGACGAGGGAAACACCTCCTGCTCGCTGCATTCGAAAACCTTTGCAGCACCTGCGCACGTCGCCCGTGCCGCGCGAAGTCCCGCCTCGCCCGCCGCGCAGTTCGCATTGCCGGCATTCACTGCCACCACGCGCACGCGCCCGCCCGTCGCGCTCAGGTTTTCCTTGTCAACGGTCAACGGCGCCGCCTGCACGCGGTTCGATGTGAACTCGGCAGCCGCGCTTGCCGGCGCATCAGCAACAATCACGGCAAAATCCGGCCTCCCGCTCGGCTTCACGCCGGCTTTGGTCGCAGCAAACTTGAAGCCTCGGGGGATCAGGTAGTGGGAAAGATCACTCATGGTCTGGACCCATTTAATCTAACAAATGAGACCAATTCGACTTTCACACATGGATCACGACCAAAGCAATTCTTCCGACTTCCTCCACCTCCGCAACGTCAACATCGCGCGCGGCGACCGCATCGTCCTCCACGACATCAACCTCACCATCCGCGGCGGTGAACACGTCGCCATCCTCGGTCCTAACGGCTGCGGCAAATCCACGCTCATCCTCACCATCACCTGCCAGATCTATCCCATCGTTCAGCCCGGCATGAGCGTGCGCATCTTTGGCCGCGAACGCTGGGACTTGACCGAACTCCGCCGTCACTTCGGCGCTGTCAGCGCCGGCCCGATGGGTGCTGATCTCCCCGGCGAGCGCACCGCCGTCACTACCGGCCTCGACGCCGTCATCGCCGGGTTCTTCTCCGCATCCACACTTTGGCCCAACCTGCATGTCACTGACGAAATGCGCGCCCGCGCTCGCGAAGCCCTCGAACGCATTGAAGCCTCGCACCTCGCCGCCCAGCTCGTCGGCACAATGTCAGCCGGCGAAAAGCGCCGAATCCTGATCGCTCGCGCTCTCGTCCATCGTCCGCGCCAGGTCCTCCTCGACGAACCATCCAACGCGCTCGACCTGGCCGCACAGCGCGAGCTCCGCGAAACTCTCCGCGGCCTCGCCCGCGAAGGCACCGGTCTCGTCATGGTCACGCATCACCTCGGCGACATCCTCCCCGAAATTGAACGCATCATTCTCATGCGCGACGGCCGCATCGTCGGCGACGGCCCCCGCGAGGAACTCCTCACGGAGCAGCGCCTCAGCGAGCTCTTTCACACGCCCATCCGCATCGGCCGCGACGCAGAATGGTTGCATAGCTGGTAACACCAGCGACCGCTCCTGCGAGTCAATTCAGCCTCTCAGAAATCCAAGAAGAATTCATAAATAATTCGTCAAGACTATACTTACTAAGTCATTTATTTCCTTACGTTGCTCTCTAGCGCAGCCTGTTTGTGGCTATCTTTCGATAAGTTATTCCGCATTCGACCTGTCTAACCAGTCATTACAAACTCCTTACGAATCGAATATTCGCGCCTCACGACCAAAGGTGTCTTCTGGTGGCGACCCGGGGTCCTCCCGGTCATTTGGAGGTCATCATGGCTGCTCGCAAAGACACTGGCAGGAAATCCCTGCTTCTCAACGCCCACAGAAAAATGTACCTTCAAGACCAGCCAATTGCGGATTGTGCGAGACATCCCTTTCCCGGCTCGCACATGAACCGTAATCAATACCAGGCAAATGGTTATTCCCGCACTGTCGCGGCTCGCTGGATCGGGTTCGCGTTTCTCGTTTTGGTAGTCGTCTCCTTCTCCACCGCACCGCGCATGCACGCTCAGTCAACCTTTGGCAGCATCCTCGGCACGGTGCAAGACAGTACCAGCGCGGTGATTCCCGGGGCGCAGATCACGGTGCACTCGCTCGATGAGAACGAAGAGCGCATCACCACTTCCAGCTCCAGCGGCGACTTTGTCTTCGAGAATCTGAAGGCCGGCCGCTACAAGGTCACGATTCATAAAACCGGATTTACCGATTCCGTGGTTCCTTCGGCTACGCTTGAAGCCCGCCAGGAACTCCGCCTTCCGGTTACGCTTACCGCCTCGGCAGAAACCACAACGGTGGAAGTAGGCGCCGGTGCAGCAGCGATCAATACCGAAAATGGAACGATCAACGATACGATCTCCAACGTAGAGGTTTCTCAATTGCCTATGAACACCCGGTCCGTATCGAGCAGTCCTCTGGGGGCTCTCGCCGCGTCTCCCGAGGTAACGAGAGACTCGCAGGGGGATATCGCAGTCGGGGGCGCCACGGCGGCGCAGACTGGCTTCTCGGTGGATGGAATTTCCACGGCCAACATCCGTTTCAACGGCGCGCTCCAGGACACCTACCCATCGCTCGAAAGCATCGACGAGATGAAAGTGACGGCATTCGACAACAATGCCGAGTTCGCTCAGATAGGCGATGTGACCTTCACCACTAAGAGTGGAACCAATCAAATGCATGGCAGTGGGTTCGAATACTTTCAGAACAGTGATCTGGACGCCACCGTTTTGAATTTCCCCGTCAAGGCTCCCCGGACCTTTAACACCTTCGGCGGCAGCCTTGGCGGCCCTGTCATCCTTCCCGGCTGGAACGGAAAGAAGAAGAACACATTCTTCTTCGCCGACTACGAGGGAAATCGCAAGACGCAGTCTTATCCCGAGGAGCTTCTTGTGCCGTCGGCGCAGGACTGGGCCGGAAACCTGAGCGACTTGGGAACCGTTACGGATCCCTTCACCGGCAATCCTTATCCCAACGACACCATCCCAGGCGCCTCGGGGAATCCCTGCAGCAACTCCATGGACTGCATCAATCCGGTGGCTCTGGCTCTCAAGAGTTACTACCCCTCGCCCACCCCCGGCTTGAGTATTGCAAACAATGGTTACAACTATCTGGACCTCGTGCCGGACCCCTCGAACTCCAACGGCTTCGACGCCCGCATCGATCAAATCATCAATTCGAAGCAGCAGGTCTACGTGCGCTACAGCTTCAAGAACGTGTTCTATAGCGAGGCCAACAACGCCGGCGTCTATGGCCCCGCCAACGATTTTCTGCCGAATGTTGGGGCCAGTGAGCAAGATCGCAGCATGGTGGCTTCCTACAACTATGCCATCACTCCCACGCTGGTGAACGAATTCCGTTTCGGCTTCGCCAATTACAATGAGAATGACAGTTTCGCGATTGAGGGCGCTACGGCCATCTCCGATCTCGGGCTGGACTTCGATCATCCCGTAGGCATCGCCTCGCATCCCACCGCCAATGCCTTCCCGACCTTCATTTTCTCCGATGGCTCCGTAACCACGATCGGGCAGGACAAGGTTGGGACCACCATTTCGCAGAACATGCAATTCACAGACAATGTGACCAAAGTCGTCGGCAAGCACACGCTTCGCTTTGGGTTCGATGCCCGCAGAGAGCATTTCAATGCCGAGATGTACTTCGCGCCCTCTGACGACTTTGGCCAATTCACCTTCAGCGGCTCCTGGACCGGCCTCTCTTTTGGCGATTTCCTGCTCGGCATGCCAGGCCCGTCTTATTTCGCGGTCATTGGGCCGCAAATGGATGCACGCAGCACCCACTGGGGCGTTTACGGCCAGGACACATGGCAGCTAAACCGGCATCTCACGGCCAATTTCGGTTTGCGGTGGGAATTTCTGCCGCCGTTTGACGAAAGCAATGGCGATATCGCTACCTATCTTACGTCGGGGAACAACTTGACCGTCGTCGTTCCGGACAAGTTCCCTAAATTTATCGCTAACAATTCGCTCCTCCAGCAGATCAACACGGGCTTTCTGCAGGGATTCAACGCCTGTTCGCTGAACACCGGAAGCCCGTTACCGTGTGATAACGTCGAAACCGCGAGCCAGGCGGGGCTTCCTCAAGGCCTTCGGGACTATAATTGGCGTGATTTCGACCCGCGCGTCAGCTTTGCCTGGCGTCCGTTCAACAACGACAAGACGGTCATTCGCGCCGGCTTTGGCATCTATACCATGACGACGCTTGGTCCCATGTCTTTCAACAGCGGCATCATCGCCCTTTCGGATCTGCTCACTTACAACAATGCATTGCCGGGCTCCCCCGGGTTCTTCCAGTTTCCAGACACGTCCCCTCCCAACGCAGCGGCAGCTATAGGCGGCGGCGATTTCGAGGAGGCCAACGATCCGCACTGGAAGGATCCTTCGTCGGCACAATGGAACCTGACCGTGGAACGGGAGCTGACAACCAACACCACGGTCAGGCTGAGCTACACCGGCCAGGGCGCGTACCATCTGCCCATCACCGTGGACAACAACCAAATTCCGGCGAGCACGACTCCCTACACCGTTCCCAACAACGGATACTCAGTCGTCAGTGCGAATACGCCCTTCCAGAACTGGCTGTTGTTGGAGGAGTCGTTCGCCAACGGTACGCAGAGCTATCAGTCGGGTATAGCGGAAGTCACCCATAGACAGGGGCATGGGCTCACATTCGGGGCGAACTACGCCTGGACGAAAAATCTCAGCGACGGGCAAGGCACCGACGCGCCAACTGCAACCGCGAGCGAGGAGCCCTATGCCGTGGAAATTGCCGACCGTTTTCACATAAAGTACGACCGCGGCAACGTGGTGGCGACGCCGCGCCAGCGCGCCATGGTGACAGGCACCTACGCACTGCCATTCGGAAGGGGACAAGCTTTAGCGGGACCGGGATTCCTGAATCCGGTCATCGGAGGTTGGAACCTGAGCACGGTGACGACATTACAAACCGGTGAGTGGCTCACGCCCACTGAGCCGGCGGCCGACGATCAATCGAACACCAATATGATCGAGCGATCCGAAGGCGGGGCCGTTTCACGCCCGGATTGCACAGCCGGTAAAGTCCCCTCGACGGGCGTGACTTCGCCTGCACCGGTCTTTTACAAGAACTTCGTCCTTTCGTTGCCGCCCGGTGCGCCCGGAACTAACCTTCCCACCGCCGGACGATTCGGCACCTGCGGCGTCGGTGTCCTTGAGGGGCCCGGGATGATCGACGTGGACGCGGGTCTGGCCAAACGCTTCAATGTTGGCGAGCGGATGCATGTTCGCTTCGAGGCGTCGTTTACCAACGTAATCAACCACACCAACTACGCGCCGCCGTCGATGAACGTCGGTGAGCCGTCTACCTTCGGAGTTTTGAATACTGCGCTGCTCCAGGGCCAGGGCGGCAACCGAACCGGACAACTGGCGTTGCGGTTCGACTTCTGAAACTCAAGTAATTCTCCTCAGTAACTCTGGCGGCCCGCTATAGAAAGCCTCTCGCAGCGGGCCGCCACTTTTTTTTGCCCTCGGACGTTGCACATCTTCGTCCCGCGCTCCAGCTCCCCTCAATCGCAATGTCGAACTTGCAACCCTCGGCGTTCCGGGCTTGGCGCGATATTCTGGCGGAGCGTCTTCCCCGCGGAGAACCAGCCCATGCTTAAACCAGTTGTCGTGTTTTTGTCGATTTCCCTTGCGGTTTTCTCTGCCGCATCCCCGGCCCAGACCATGGATCCCGACTTCGCGGCGCGCGTGAAGGAATGGACCACCAAGCCTGAGTTCTCGAGCCCGCTCATCGATCATCTTCCCGCAAGCTCCAGCGTGCCCTCACCGAAGGACATTCTTGGCCACCACATCGGCGCTCCAAAGCAGCTCACGTACTACGCAGATGTCGTCCGCTACTACGACACCCTTGCCGCCCACACCCCGCGCGTCAAAGTCCTGCGCGTTGGAAAAACCGAAGAAGGCCGCGACTCCATCATCGTGTTCGTCGGTTCTGAAGATTCCATCGCTCACCTTGAAGACAACCGCAAGAATCTTGCACGTCTCGCCGACCCGCGCGGCCTCACCGACGCAGAAGCTGCTGACCTCGTCGCGAAAACCAAGCCCATCTACACGCTATCCGGCGGCCTGCACAGCGCGGAACTTGGGCCGCCGGAGATGTTGATGGAGCTTGCCTACCGGCTCGTCACCGAAGACTCGCCGCTCATCCAGAAGATCCGTTCGGAAGTCATTGTGGCTATCATGCCGGTCGCCGATCCCGACGGGCGCGATCGCTCTATCGACTGGTACTTCGCGCACAACGTCGATATTACCGACTTCGAAAAAATGTCCGGGGCTCCCTACTGGGGCAAGTACACCAGGCACGATGACAACCGCGACATCAACTACGCCGGCATGGCGAATCAGAACCTTCTCAAGTGGTATCTCGATTGGCACCCGCCCATCATGCACGACCTGCACGAGTCGGTGCCGTTTCTTTACATCTACAGTGGCCAGGCTCCGCAAAATCCGCTCTGGAATCCCCTCGTCTACAGCGAACTGCCGATGCTGGCCAACTGGGACATGACTCAACTCACGCGCTACGGCATGCCAGGCGTGTGGACGCACGCCTACGTCGACGCGTGGTCGCCGGGCTACGTCGCGCAGATGGCCACGAATCACAACGGACTCATGCGCTTTTACGAGATCATGGGCAACGCCGGCGCATCCACACTCGAACGCACCATCTCGCAGCCGAACCCTGCCGTCTTCGGCAGCGGCGGCCTTCTTGGAGACGTGTCAAAGCGCCAGTGGTACCGTCCCAACCCTCCCTACAAAACCGTTCTGTGGTCTATGCGCGACAACACCAACTACGCTGAGACCGGCGTGCTTTCGTCTCTCGAGTTCGTTTCGGCTTTTCCGCAGGTCATACTCGAAGACTTCTACGTCAAGAGCCGCGACGCAATCAGCGCCGGCACAAAAGACGCGCCCTACGGCTACATTCTGCCCGCAAAACAGGAAGACATGACGCGCGTTGCCTTCGTTATCCACATCCTTCGCATGCAGGGCATTGAAGTGGGCCGCGCCAGGGCCGCCGTTAAACTGAGCGACGGCCAATATCCCTCCGGTTCGTTCATCGTCAAGACAAACCAACCTTACGGTCCGCTCGCCAAAACACTGCTCGAAAAGCAGACGGATCCCGACCCCGATCTCACCACCTACGATGACAGCGCGTGGACCATGGGCCTCATGACCCACGCCGACGTCAAGCCCACAAAAGACATCGCTGTGCAGGCGGTGGCCGTCGACCCAGTCGACGAGTACATTCCCGAAGGAATTTTGAAAGACGAGCCGGCCGCCGTTGTCTATGCCGTCCCCGATCACGGCTCGCCCAATATGGTCACGCTTCGTTACGTCCTCAAAGACGTTGCCTTCCAAATAGCTGAAAAGCCCTTCACCGCCGCGGGCGTTTCGTTCAACGCCGGCACATTCCTCGTCCCCGCAAACGCTGCCTCCGCGCTCAAACCCGTCGCCGTGAAGCTGGGCCTCGATGTCTTCGCTCTCGCGACATCGCCGAAAGTTGCCACGCATCCAGCCGCTCTGCCGCGTCTCGCCATCTTCAGCACCTGGGGCGACACGCAGGATGTCGGCTGGGTGCGCTACACCTTCGACCAGTACAAGGTCTCCTACGATCTCATCTTTAAAGAGCGTGTCGACCAGGGAAACCTCGCCAAAGACTACGACGTCATCTTGATCCCCACACAGATGCACTCCGCCAAAGACCTCGTCATCGATATTCCGAGAGAGGACAAACCGCTGGCCTACCAGAAAACCGATCGCCTCAAATTCCTCGGCGACTACGGCTCAACGGACGACATTACCGGTGGCATGGGCGGCACAGGCGTTGCAGAATTTCAGAAGTTCGTTGAAGCTGGCGGTCTTCTTGTCACTCTCGGCGCTTCCAGTTCCTTCCCGCCCGATTTCGGCCTCACGCCGACAATCGATACCAGCAGTCCCGGAGGCCATTTCTACGCCCCGGGTCCGATCGTTCAGGCAGACATCGTCCAGCCCGCAAACCCGATCTTTTACGGCTACTCAGATAAAACGGTCGCTGTGCGCTACGCCAACGGCCCGCTGCTCAAAATGTCTGCGGAGATGGACAAGAACGACGTGCTCATGCGCTTTCCAGGCGGCGAATCCTCTGTGCTCAGCGGGCTCTTCAACGGTCCCGACGACATCAAGGGACGCGCCGCCGTTGCAGCCGTGCCTGTCGGCAAAGGTGAAATCGTCCTATTTATGACCAATCCGGTATGGCGCTGGCAGAATCTCGGCGAATACCGGATGGTCTTCAACGCGATCATGAATTTCCGCAACCTCGCGCCCGTGCCTCCACCTGCATCCGTAGCGAATTTCACGCCTGCAGCCGAAGATTCCGCCCGTCCGCCCATCAGACCCTGAGCTTTCGCCAGGCGGATTGAATGGAAAAAGGGCGGCGAACCGCAAATTCGCCGCCCTCCCTGCTCCGTTGTTTCCTGTTCCCTGGTCCCTCAGTCCCCGCCCTTCAGGTCGAAGCGGTCCAGGTGCATCACCTTCGTCCACGCAGCCACGAAGTCATGCACAAAGGTTTTCTGCGCATCGCTGCAAGCATAGACTTCGGCGACCGCGCGCAATTGCGAGTTCGACCCAAAGACCAGATCGACCACAGTGGCTGACCACTTGAACTCGCCCGTCTTCCGGTCGCGTCCTTCCAGCTCGCCGTCTGCTTTGCCGATCTTCTCCCACTTCGTGCCCATGTCCAGCAGGTTCACGAAGAAGTCGTTGGTCAATGTCTCAGGCCGTTTGGTGAAGACTCCATGCTTCGAACCGCCGTGGTTCGCACCCAACACGCGCAGGCCGCCGGTCAGCACCGTCATCTCCGGAGCGGTCAGCGTCAGCAGTTGCGCCTTGTCCAGCAGCAACTCGGCCGCGCACCCCTCCAGCCCCTTCTTCACGTAATTGCGGAACCCGTCGCCCTTCGGCTCCAGCACAGCAAACGAAGCCACATCGGTTTGCTCCTGCGATGCGTCGGTCCGTCCCGGTGCAAAGGGAATCTTTACGTCGTGCCCGGCCTTCTTCGCCGCAGCTTCCACCGCCGCGTCGCCAGCCAGCACAATCAGGTCGGCCAGCGAAATCTTCTTTCCGCTCGCCGGCTTTCCATTGCTCTGGGCCTGGGCGCCGTTGAACTCCTTCTGGATGGTTTCCAGCTTGGCCAGCACCTTCTTCAGTTCAGCCGGCTGGTTCACTTCCCAGTCCTTCTGAGGTTCAAGCCGGGTGCGCGCGCCGTTCGCTCCGCCGCGCTTGTCGCTGCCGCGGAAACTCGACGCCGAAGCCCATGCCGTCGACACAAGCTGCGCGATCGACAACCCCGACGCCAGCACCTTCGCCTTCAGAGCTTCCGCTTCCTTCTCATCAATCAGCGTGTGGTCTACTGCCGGCACCGGGTCCTGCCAGATCAGCTCTTCCTTCGGCACGAGCGATCCCAGGTACCGCGCGCGTGGACCCATGTCGCGGTGCGTCAGCTTGAACCACGCCCGCGCAAACGCATCCGCAAACTCGTCCGGATGCTCGTAGAAACGCCGCGAAATCTTCTCGTAGACCGGATCGAACCGCAGGGAAAGATCCGTCGTCAGCATCGTCGGCGAGTGGCTCTTCTTCGGATCGTGCGCGTCAGGAATGGTACCCGCGCCCGCATCGCCCTTCGGCTTCCATTGGTACGCACCGGCCGGGCTCTTCGTCAGTTCCCATTCGTAGCCGAACAGATTTTCGAAGAAGTCATTGCTCCACTTCGTCGGAGTTTTCGTCCAAATCACTTCAATCCCGCTGCCGATAGCGTCTCCGCCTTTGCCGCTGCCGAAGCTGCTCTTCCAGCCCAGTCCCTGCTCTTCAACGCCGGCCGCTTCAGGTTCCGCGCCAACATGGGTGGCTGGCCCTGCGCCATGCGTCTTGCCGAAGCTGTGCCCGCCGGCAATCAGCGCCACCGTCTCTTCATCATTCATCGCCATGCGCGCAAACGTTTCGCGAATGTCGCGCGCCGCCGCGGTCGGATCGGGATTTCCGTTAGGCCCCTCCGGATTCACGTAAATCAATCCCATCTGCACCGCGGCCAGCGGATTCGCTAATTCGCGGTCGCCGCTGTAGCGCTCGTCGCCCAGCCAGGTTGCTTCCGGACCCCAACTCACGTCCTTCTCCGGCTCCCAGATATCCGCTCGTCCTCCGCCGAATCCAAAGGTCTTAAAGCCCATCGATTCCAGCGCCACATTCCCGGTCAATATCAGCAGGTCAGCCCATGAAAGCTTGCGCCCATACTTCTGCTTGATCGGCCACAGCAGCCGGCGCGCCTTGTCCAGGTTCACGTTGTCGGGCCAGCTGTTCAGAGGAGCAAAGCGTTGTGCGCCTCTCCCGGCGCCGCCGCGTCCATCGTGAATGCGGTACGTCCCCGCGGCGTGCCACGCCATGCGAATAAACAGCGGACCGTAGTGGCCGAAGTCGGCTGGCCACCACTCCTGCGAATCCGTCATTAATGCATGCAGGTCCTTGATCACGGCGCTCAGATCAAGACTTTTGAACTCCTTTGCATAGTCAAACTCCTCGCCCATCGGATTCGATAGCGACGATTGCTGGTGCAGAATATCTACGTTTAGCTGGTTGGGCCACCACTCCCGGTTGCCCTTTGACCCCGCGGCTGTGTGTGCAAGCACGCCGTTCGAGAACGGGCACTTCGATTCGCTGGACATGATTTCTCCTATAACGGTAGTTTCAACTTGTCGGCTCCTTCAGTTTAAATCCGCACGCTGGGTAAGACGAGTGCGCTGGGATCATCCGCGCGCCCGCTGCGGCATCAAATTTGAATGCAGCGTGAAAAACCGGCGACCCGCCCGGTCCACGGCTCCCGGACCGTCCTTGCTAAAATGCGATACTCAGGGGCAAACGATTCCCGATCGAGATCAAAAAAATGGACACGCCCAGCGAGCCTAATGAGGTTGTTCCCCAGCCAGTCGTCAGTCCGCTGACGCAGTACGCGATCTTTCTGGTGCTGTGTATCCGCCCCGGCGGAGATGCCGTCTCGCGTCTGCGCGCCTTTTGCGCCGGTCTCTCCGGCCTGTTTCGCGCTGTCGATTTTCGCGACCTTGAGGGCGGCCTTGCCTGCGTCGCCGGTTTCGGCTCCGATGCCTGGGATGATCTCTTCGGATCCCCTCGCCCCGCCGAGCTTCACCCCTTTCAGGAAATTCGCTCCGCCACTCGCCACGCCGTCTCCACGCCCGGCGACCTTTTCTTCCACATTCGCGCCAAGCGCATGGACCTTTGCTTCGAGCTCGCAACGCAAATCATGGAAAGCATCGGCGATGTGGTCACCGTCGCCGACGAAGTCCACGGTTTCCGCTACTTCGACGAACGCGATGTGCTCGGCTTCGTCGACGGCACTGAAAATCCACGCGACATGGCAG
Source organism: uncultured Acidobacteriaceae bacterium (assembly GCA_963834565.1). Lineage (GTDB taxonomy): Bacteria > Acidobacteriota > Terriglobia > Terriglobales > Acidobacteriaceae > Telmatobacter. Next base: position 26,251 of record CAWICF010000007.1, read on the forward strand.
CCCGCGAAGCAGCAATCATCGGCAGCGAAGACCCCGCCTTCACCGGCGGCAGCTACGTCATCGTGCAAAAGTACCTCCACGACATGAAAGCGTGGAACGCGCTTCCCGTCGAAACGCAGGAAAACATCATCGGTCGCCGCAAGCTCTCCGATGTGGAGCTCAGCGACGCCGACAAGCCCGCCTACGCGCACAACGCGCTCACCAACATCGAGGAGAACGGCCGCCAGCTGCAGATCCTGCGCGACAACATGCCATTCGGCCGCCCCGGCCACGGCGAATTCGGAACCTACTTCATCGGCTACTGCCGCACACCGTGCGTCACCGAGACCATGCTGCAGAACATGTTCGTCGGCAACCCGCCCGGCAACTACGACCGCCTCCTCGACTTCAGTCACCCCGTCACCGGCAGCCTGTTCTTCGTGCCATCGGCAACATTTCTCGATAACGTCACCGCCGCCGCACCGGACGCATCCGATAATGCAGAGGCGCCATCTCCCGAACCACCACTGCCCGCACCATCACTCGCACCCGCGCACGACACCTCACTCCGTATAGGATCACTGAAGGGAGAGAACGATGAATAACCTCCATCGCGAGCTGGCGCCCATCTCTGATGCGGCATGGGCGCAAATCGAAGAAGAGACGACGAGAACGCTCAAGCGCTATCTGGCCGGCCGGCGGGTTGTCGATGTTCCTTCGCCCGCAGGCATCGCTCTGCCCGGTGTAGGCACTGGTCACCTCAAGTCCATCTCCGCTCCTGCAGACGGCATCATCGCCCGCCAGCACGAGGTCAAGCCGCTCGTCGAGCTGCGCGCTCCCTTCGAGCTCTCGCGCCAAACCATCGACGATGTCGAGCGCGGTTCCGAAGACGCTGACTGGCAGCCCGCCAAAGACGCCGCAATGAAGCTCGCCTTTGCCGAAGATCGCGCCATCTTCAACGGATACGGCGAAGCAAACATCCAGGGCATCCGCGAAAGCACCAACAATCCTATCGAGACGTTGCCCGCCGATGTGCGCGCGTATCCCGATGCAGTCGCCCACGCGCTCAGCCAGTTGCGCCTTGTCGGCGTCAACGGGCCTTACTCAGTCCTGCTCGGCGCGGGCGAATACACCGCCCTCGCTGAAACCCGCGATCACGGCTATCCCGTACTCGAGCACGTCAAGCGCATCGTCGACGGCAATCTCATCTGGGCGCCGGCCATCGAAGGCGCCTTCGTCGTCACCACGCGCGGCGGCGACTTCGAGCTCAACATCGGCCAGGACGTCTCCATCGGCTATCTCACCCACACCGACTCCGCTGTCGAGCTCTATCTCCAGGAGACCTTCGTCTTCCGCGTCCTCACGACTGAAGCCTCCGTCGCATTATCGCCCTCCCCAAAATCCTCCTGACCGCCTCGGCACCGGGAGTCCATCTGGGTGCCCCATTCAAGCTTCGCTTGGGTGGGGGCGGGACTCATTTCCGCACAGACTCCGTCATTCCAATCCACCATCCGAGTGCCCCATCCCCGGCGCCCCACAAAATCGGGGTGGCGAAGCGGGGGCCGAGCGGCCTTTGCTCGCTGGGGTGGACCGAACAAGCGCAAATTCGCCGAGTCACCCATTGACAGCTGGCCGGTAACCCACACCGAATCAGCCACTTCCAGAGACATCCCCCCAGATTCACAGAAACACAGGAACACAGAAACACAGAAACCGTGAAGCTGTCACAACCTGCATCGAATCAGCTACATGCAAAACCTCAATTTTGACCCGAATTCGAAAATCCACCCGAAGACTGCCCAAATCGCCAAGAATCGCCGACAATTGCTCCAGAAGAGTCATCTCTTCGCATTCCCGAAAAAATCCTCGCATTCCGGATAAATATTGATGAGTGCAGACACACATCGCCCGCGCTGGAAGACGCTTCTCGCTTTCTCCATCATTTATTTCGTCTGGGGATCGACGTTTTACGCCATTCGCGTTGGAGTCCACGAGGTTCCTCCGCTTCTCTTCGCGGCTCTGCGCTTCATCGTTGCTGGCTTGCTCGTCTTCTTCTGGGCGCTCATCGCCAGGGAACGCAGTCCGCGCGGCCGCGAGTGGCTCTCCGTCTTCCTTCTCGCGTTCCTCATCTTCGTCTGCGATTACGGATTCCTCTTTCTGGGCCGAGCAGCGCGTTCCCTCGGGCATCGCCGCGGTCGTGCTCGCCACAATTCCCGCCTTCATGGCGCTCTCTGAGATCATCATCCTGCGCACGCAGAAGCTCACCTTGCGTCTCTCCGTCGCGCTTCTCCTCGGCATCGCAGGAGTCGCAGTCCTCATGAACCACTCCATCGTTTTCGGCAGCGCACCGATTGACACATTCGGCGCTGTCGGCCTCACGATCGCCGCGTTCACCTGGTCCATCGCCTCCGCGCTCGCACGCAAGCTTCCGCTTCCCTCCTCCAAGGTCATGAGTTCCGGCGCGCAGATGCTTGCCGGCGGAGTCATGCTCGCCATCGTCTCCGTCGCGCGCGGCGAGTTGCCCGCATTTCATCCGCTCAGCGTCTCGGCAGGCGCCTGGTTCGCACTCCTCTACCTCATCTTCTTCGGCTCCATCGCCGGATTCACTGCCTACGTCTGGCTGCTGCATCACGAGTCGCCCACCAAGGTCGGCACGTACGCTTACGTCAACCCGATCGTCGCCGTCATCCTCGGCTACTGGCTCGGCGGCGAACCGCTCGGTCCGCGAACGGTCATCGGCGCTCTCTGCGTCGTCTCGAGCGTCATTACCATTACCACCATGGGCCGAAAGCCTGTGCCAGAACCGGTCAAGACCGCGACTTGATCCGCATTCATCCCGTCAACAGGGCCGTAATCCTGACTGTGATACCATTCGGCCAAACGTAGGAGGTCGACCCATGTCGCGCATCTCCAGACGAACCTTCCTGAAAACGACCGCTGCAACCGGCGCGCTCGCAGGCATCGGCACACTTCCGGCCTTCGCCGATCACGGTTCCGCAACCGACTGGGTCACCCTTGGCAAATCCGGAGTCAAAGTCACGCGTCTCGCCTTTGGCACCGGCTCCAAGAGCGGAGAGGTACAGCAGGCCTTGGGCCAGGAAGGTTTCACGCGGCTCGTCCGCCATGCCTACGACAACGGCATCCGCTTCTTTGAGACCTCCGAGTCCTACGGCGACTCGCAGCAGATGCTAGGCGTTGCGCTTAAAGGCATCTCGCGCGACAGCTATAAGTTGATGACCAAGGTGACAACCACTCCCGGCATCGACATGACCGCAAAACTAGACGAGCTCCGCCGCAACAGCAAAACCGACTATTTCGACATCATGCTGCTTCACTGGCAGCACGATGGCCATTGGCCCGAAGACACAACGCGCTGGCAGGACGCCGTCCTCGAAGCTCAGCATCGCGAGACCGTCTTGACGCATGGCGCATCGGTGCACGGTCTGCCAGCCCTCCGCCGCGTGCCTGATAACAAGTGGCTCGACATCGCCATGATCCGCGTCAACCACAAGGGCACAAAGATGGACAATGAGCACGACGACTGGGATGCGCCCGGCGATGTGTCCGAAGTCGTACGCCACGTCCACGAATCGCGAGCTGCTGGTATGGGCATTATCAGCATGAAGCTCATCGGCGAAGGCGTCTTCAATCGCAGCGACCGTCAACAGGCCATGCGATTCGCCTTCCGCAACGCCGGCGTCGACTCCGTCACTGTCGGCTACAAGAACACCGCCGAAATCGACGAAGCTATCGAAAACGTGAACATGGCGCTCGCCTAAACCCATAGGTAGGCCAGTGCCACCACCAAGCCGTTGGTCCCCCTTGGCCAATCGACGGAGGTCAATGTATGGTGCAAGTCTCCCGGCGCACTTTCATCAAGACCGGTGTCGTTGCAGGCACTCTCGCGGGTACGGGCAGTTTGCCCCTCGTTGCCGAGCGCGCCTCTGCTACCGATTGGGTCAAGCTCGGCAAATCCGGCGTCAAAGTCACGTGTCTCGCCTTCGGAACTGGAACGCATAACGGTGAAGTACAGCGCCAACTCGGCCAGGATGGCTTTAACCGCCTGGTCCGCCACGCTTACGACAACGGCATCCGTTTCTTCGAAACCGCGGCCGCCTACCCGCAGATGCACGAAATGCTCGGCATCGCGCTGAAAGGTGTCCCGCGCGACAGCTATGTGCTGATGTCGAAGGTGACCACCGACGGCTCGGACCCTCTCGCTGCGATCGACGATATGCGGCGTCAGGCGCAGACCGACTACTTCGACATCATGCTGCTTCATGTGCAGCACACCGACACATGGCCCGCCGACAGTCAGCGCTGGCAAGACGGAATCATGGAAATGGAACGACGCCAGGCCGTTCGCAGTCATGGAGCGTCGATTCACTCACTGCCCGCCCTGCGTCTTGTGCCGCAGAACAAGTGGCTTCAGATTGCTATGATCCGTATGAATCACAAGGGCGCGCACATGGACGGCCCCGATTACCACTTCCACGGCCCCGGCAATGTGTCAGAAGTCGTCGATCATGTGCACCAGGCGCACGCTGCCGGCATGGGCGTCATCAGTATGAAGCTCATCGGCGAAGGCTCGTTTACCGATCGTTCCGATCGCCAGCAGGCGATGCGCTTCGCCTTCCAGCATGCAGGGGTCGATGCTGTCACCATCGGCTACAAGAGTGCGGCCGAGATCGATGAAGCCCTCGAGAACGTCAACCTGGCCTTCGACTGATGGCGCCCGCCATTCAGCGCCAGCCAGACCACACAGATCTTCTCGATGTGTTCATCACTTCTCGTTAAGATCCACCGCGTAGAGGTTCACGACGGGTGTGCGAGCGGTTACGATTGGAAGGTCGCCTGGAGCCAGCCCGATGAGCCGATAGTCCGTCGCGGTGACAGGGTGCAGGCTCTCGATGGTCGCGACCGCTTCCGGTTTTCCGGAGGGTACAGAGATTCGATAAATGGGCTTACCGGCTTCGAGGAAATCCTGAAAGTAGACCAAGTGCCCGTCATGCGACCAGGTTGGATCGCCGACTCCGTGCGTCGCAAGAGTCGTCCACCGCTCAGTTGTGCGGTCAAACAGAAGCAGCGCGCGCTGGTCCATCGGCATTGCGACAAGGTAACGGCCATCGGGCGAAATCCGCGGACTGAAGAGACCTGTCGAGCCCGGAATCTCCGTAACTTTCCTGGTATCCAGATTCAATGAGTAAATGGCCTTGGGCTGGCGGCTGTCCATGCGATCGGGCAAACGTCCAAACACGATCGATTGCCCATCCGGCGACCAAGTCGGATCGGCTTCGTTCATGTCTTCGTTTAAGATCGGTGTGAATTTACCTCCGTCAGCATCAACCAGGTAGATCTTCCATGGCTTGCCCGCCTCCAGGCCCATCACAGCAAGCCGGCGATTATCGGGCGACCATTTCATGGTAAAGATGTTACGCAGCACAGTGGTCAGTTCAACGCGCTCACTGCCATCCACGCGGCTGCGCCACAGCGAGTTGTCCGCAGCGTTGATCCAGGCAATCCATTTGCCGTCAGGCGAGTACTGCGCCAGGGAGGCCGCGCTCAGGTTCTGGTCGAACGCCATGAATGCGGAGGAGTTGGGCACAGCACGCAGGAGTTCGAATTGCGCCGTATTGCCAATAAAGAAAATGCGCTCGCTGCCCGGCACGGTTGACGGAGCCGCGTAGTCCAGCGGGCCGTTGGTGATCTGACTTGGTCTGGCACGCGGAAGGAACCACGGCCGCTCACGCAGAGTCCAAATCTCGCTGTGGCCGCTATGCGAGGACTGAAAAACAAAATTCTCGCCGTCCGGGGTCCAGCTCCCGCAGCACTCTGACGCCGGCTGGCTCCAGCCGGGTAGAAGCGGATGAAGCTGTGATCCGTCCGCGAGCACCTCCCAAAGTTCCGCGGTTTGGCGCTTCGGATCACGCAGAGTGAAGCGCAGACGCTGGCCATCAGGCGACCAGCGCAACCAGAAAGCCAGGCCGGGCGTGGTGATAAATTTGTGCAGATCGCCACCATCGGCGCCAACAATCGAAAGATCATTTCCACTGGCTACCAGCAACCGGCGTCCGTCAGGCATCCAGGTAGCGTCGTGGGCCAGAACATTTGGTACGCGCTGCGCGTCGCCGCCGAGGGTCGGTACGATCCACAAAGGCTGCTCGGGCTCGGCCTGCAAATGGCTGCGCACGACGAGCTTTGAGCCATCGGGCGAAAGTGATCCGATTAGCGGCGCGCCAATCGCCGAGGGTAGATGAATGTCGCTGATTTCACCGTTACCCACCAAAGCGACAGCCAGCACGGGCGTGCCGTTGTCCATGTGTGAAAAGTAGATGCGAGTGCCATCGCTTGCCGAACTCGAAAAATTCTCCACATCGAGATCGTTGGTCAGCACATGGCCCGAGAAGGTGACCTGAGCCACCCGGTACGGCTTGCGCACAGGACTGCGCATGAGTAAGTAGCTGCCAAGCACAACGCACAAGAGCGCCAGCCCGCCAGCGAGCCACCAAGCAAATGTGCTGCGTGGCTGATAAGACGGCGCCGCGGTTTCGTCGATTCCTGCCGCGGTGTTAGAATCGACAACTTTGACCGGTGCAATAAAGCGGTAGCCGCGCTTGGCAAGCGTCTCAACAAAGCGCGGATTTTCCGCCGAATCGCCCAGGGCTTCGCGAAGTTTATTGACTGCGATTCCCAGGCTGTGGTCAAAATCGACTGTCGTGTCGGCGCCCCAAAGCTCGCGTTGCAGCACTTCGCGGCTGACCACTTCGCCGTGATGCTCGACCAGAACGGTGAGAAGTTTGAACGGCTGGCTTTGCAGCCGGACGCGCGCACCGGAGCGGCGCAGCTCTCCAGCTGTGAGATCGGCTTCGAATACTCCGAACTGCACGCGAGTCGTTTCGCCTTGTTTCGGACCCGTTGTTGCCACTGCCACTGAAACTCCGCATAAAAGTGTAAGTGAAAACGGTAAGGAAAGTGCAACTTCTCAATTGAAATCCGCTATAGGCTCTTGGCGAGCAGGAGATGCAATTCGATAACACATTCAAACCAAGCGAGTTGCCAGTTGACGAGCAATTGAAGCCGAATTGGCGGTTTGTGGATTGACCATCGTGTTGATCCGGGCGTTTCCTCGTGTCTGTTTGCGGGGTAAGGCGTTGCTCCCGCTATTCATGCGTGCCCAGCCAACGCCATTCAACAACTTTTGGAGGACTTTGTGATGTTGAAAAAAACCAGTTCAGGATCCAGCTTGCAATCCCTGATCGGGATCGGACTCACTGGATTTGCGATATTGATGCTGCTGCTCACAGCGCCAGCGCTCTTCGCGCAGTCAGACACTGGCAATATTGCCGGTACGGTTACAGATGCAACCGGCGCAGTGATTCCCAACGCGAATGTTCTGGCCGTCAATACGGAAAACGGCCTCCAGCTCAGTGCTGTATCGAACGGCACGGGCGAGTTCACCATCCTGGCTGTGCCGCGTGGCGACTATAATGTGACCGCGTCAGCCGCAAACTTCCAAAAGCAATCAGTCACGGTAACGGTCGTCGTAACGTCGACCCAGACGGTGGCCTTCCAACTCAGCGCGGCCGGGACATCCACGACCGTTCAGGTTACAGGTGCCGCACCCCTCATCGATAGCTCCGACGCCACGATTGGGGACACGATTTCTGGCGCGCAAGTAACTGATCTTCCGCTAAATGGCCGCAATTTCAGCCAGCTTGCCCTTTTGACTCCCGGTGTCACACGTGGCGCCTACGGCGACGTAGCCAGCGGCGGCGGCAGCTCCAATATGACGGAGACCGAGCGCTACGACGAGAGCGATTCGGCAGCCATCTCGGTCAACGGCCTTCGTCCACAGGCAGACAACTTCATTCTCGACGGCGTTGACAACAATGACGGCCTGGTCAACACGATTCTGTTCTTCCCGAATATCGACGCAACGCAGGAATTCAAGGTCAACACCAGTATCGCTCCAGCCGAATACGGCCGCGCAGGCGGCGCTATCGTCGTCACCTCCATCAAGTCCGGCACCAACCAGTACCATGGTTCGGCTTTCTGGTTCTACCGCGACAAGAGCTTCGACGCCAACCCGAATTACCAGTTCAACGGAGCTCCGTTCACCCCTGCCCCGAGCTTTCTCCGCAACCAGCCCGGCTTTTCGTTGGGCGGGCCCATCTTCAAGAACAAGCTCTTCGCGTTCGGCGACTACCAGGCGTTGCGCGAGGTTCTTGGTGTGTCCGCACATTACCTGACTGTTCCCACCACGCTGATGCGTACTGGGAACTTCACCGAGTTGCTCACCGCGGCAAATTCCGGCGGGAACGGATTCGAGACGCAGTATCCGCGATGCTATCCCGGTACGGACCCAGCGACAGGCAACCCATATGCCGGCGAGACCAGCCCTGGAATCATTTTCGATCCCACGACTTGCCCCGCCAGTGCAGCAGGTCCGCCGCCTACGCAGTTCAATTCCGGCGGCGCGAACATCATTCCAAATGGCCGCCTGAACCCGGCTGCCGTGAACTACCTCAATGCATTTCCCACGCCGTCGCGCACCGATCGCTACATCAACAATTACCTCGACACGCAGTCGGCAACCAACAAGTACAACACCTTCGACGGCAGGGTCGACTGGGACGCAACACGCAACAACATGTTCTTTCTCCGCTTCAGCTACGACAATTCCGTCAATAGCAAGACATCGGAGTTCAAGAACCTTCCCGCCGGTGGCGGAACGGGCAACAATCCCACCCATGCGCGCGGCTATGACTTAGGCTACACTCACATCTTTTCATCCAACATCGTCAACGAAGCCCATATCGCCTATAACCGTGACAACTACGGCTACCAACCTCCGATGTTCGGCGACTACGTTTCGAAGGACCTGGGCATCGTGAACGCCAACATCAACCAGGAAACCACCGGCGGAGCGCTGATCGGAGGATGGAAAGGCAATCTCGAGTACACGGGCGATTATGGCCTCTACGCGGTTCCTCAGAATACCTACGAAATCAACGACTCGGTGAGTATGGTGCATGGAGACCACACCCTCAAATACGGCGGTACTTTCATTCGCCGCCAGGTAGAATTCTTCAACCCGCAGGAGGGCAAGGGCTACTTCTGGATTGACGAGGGCACAGTTGACTACACCGGCTACGAGGTTTCCGAACTGCTGGCCGGAGGCATGGATCAGTACGAGATCGGCTCCCAGTCCGGATACTTCGCCAATATCGGTCAGGAAGACGGACTGTTCGTCCAGGACGAATGGCGCGTGAACCATAAACTGACATTGGATTACGGCATGCGCTGGGACTATCTGTCGCGTCCGTATGAGGCACATAACCAGCAGGCAGCCTTCAATGTGGATACCGGCACGGTGATGCTTGCGGGCCAAAATGGCATCTCGCGCAGCATCATTGCGCAGCAATATCACAACTTCGGCCCGCGCGCGGGCTTTGCCTATAACCTGACGGGTGACGGAAAGACAGTACTCCGCGGCGGTTATGGCATCTTCTATTTCCTCGACTACGGCGGCATCGACAACCAGCTGGGTGAGCAGGCGCCCTTCGGCGGCAGCAACGACTATTTATCCACCAACGGCTACTGCACTACCTTCACCGGCCAGCTCTCAACATCGCCGACACCAATGGCATGGGACGGCGGCTACAACTGCAAGGGCTATACGTCTCCGACCACGGTTGCCTACGGCGCTACCGGCGACACCGGGATCGCTCTTCCGGCCCGCGGGTATCCGAACTTCAATCCCGCGAATCCGCCGGCAGGCACCAGCATGATCGCAGTGAACACCCATAACAAGACCAGCACGGTCGAGGAATGGAACCTGCAGTTGGAGCATCAGTTCGGAACCAACAACGTGGTGAACATTGCGTACGTTGGAACGTCGGGCTCCAACCTGTCGACCTATTATCCGTACAACATCAACCAGTTCAAGACGGGCCAGCAGAACTTCCCGACCCTGGGAAGTATCAACTACAACAACTACAACGGCATCTCAAACTACAACGGCCTGCAGGTTCACGCGGAACATCGCGTCACCAACGGACTGACCGCAACCGGCTCCTACGCCTGGTCGCACTCGCTGGATGACTCGCCTGGAGCCTTCCAGGGTCAAAGCGCGGCTCTCTATTACGATCCGATGGCGGGCTATGGCAACTCCAGTCAGGACGTACGCCAGATCTTCAGCTCGTCGATTCTCTATCTGCTGCCCTTCGGCCGCGGCCAACAGTTTGGCGGCAGCGCCTCGATTCCGATGGACTGGCTGATCGGCGGATGGCAGACCAGCCTGACCGCTTTCGTGCAGGGGGGCACGCCAACCGACCTCGAGACGGGAACGGCCGCGCCCGGAAACCGGCCAGACCTGGTTGGGTCCATCACATATCCCAAGAGCATCTCGGGCTATTGGTTCAATCCCAAAGCATTCGCCAATCCTCCCGTGGTCACTGGCAGTGTGTCGGGAGCGACCACCTATACGCGCCTCGGAACGCTGGGCCGCAATCAGATCTATGGACCGGGATACCGCTCGGTTAACCTGAGCATCCAGAAGAACCTTCACTTCACGGAGAAGTACACGCTGGAACTGCACGGGGATGCCTTCAACCTCTTCAACACAGCGGAATTCACCAACCCGAATTCCAACCTTACCGGCGGGAACTTCGGACAGGTTGAGGGGATTGAGGTCGACAGCTGGCGGCAAATTCAGTTAGCTGCTCGCCTCACCTTCTGAGTCTGTCCATGTCCTTGAAGCGCCGCGGCGGCCTGAGTGCTGCCGCGGCGCAGCTTCATCGATCAACAATTCTGGCCGCCCACGAAGGCAAGAGCTGGAAACCAACCGCAGCACTTGTGTCTGCAGGTTCGATTAGTCGCGCCCGGGAGATTTTCATGCGATTCTTGCCGTCATTTTTTCTGGCTGGTGCGCTGGGCATCGCGGCGTCAATCGGCCTGGCGCAAGCGCATCTCCCTGTACCGGCTGAGGCGCCGAAAATCGACAAGATCGATCCTCCGTCCTGGTGGAGCAACTTTCCCGACCCCATGCTCCTGGTTCATGGCGAAAACCTGAATAAGGCAAAGCTTGCGGTTGAGGGCAATGGCATAACTCTGGTCCGAACTCAGGCGTCGGCAAACGGCCATTGGGCATTTCTCTGGCTCTGCACAAAAGACGCTTCTCCGCAAACCCTCGAAGTAACGGCGCGCAATAGCTATGGCAAAGTCCAAACCGCATTCACGCTGGCCGCCCGCACCATCGACCCGAAGGGCCACGGCGGATTTTCTTCGGCCGACGCGATGTATCTCATCATGACCGATCGTTTCGCCGACGGAGATGTGGCCGGCGATCCACCCGGAGACGACCGCGCCGCTCCGCGCGGTTGGCACGGCGGCGACTTTGCAGGTATTGAAAGACATCTGGATTATCTGCAGCAGCTGGGAATAACCACGGTGTGGACCACGCCCGTCGTCTCCAACGGCGCAATGCCGGAGTCCTATCACGGCTACGCCGCAACCGATCTATATGCGGTCGACTCGCATTTCGGCACTCTGAAAGATTACCGGCATCTCTCCGATGCGATGCATGCGCGCGGAATGAAGCTGGTGATCGACCTGGCGCCGAATCACATCGGCGTCGAGCATCCGTGGGTGCTCGATCCACCCACGCCGGATTGGTTTCATGGAACGCTGGATCATCACCTCAATGCGCAGCACGACTTCTACAGGCTTCTTGACCCGCACGCTCCGCCGAATGCTTGGCGCCCAATCACCCAAGGCTGGTTCACCGACGACATGCCCGACCTGAACCAGGAGAATCCTCTGGTTTCGCAGTACCTCATCCAGGATGCAATGTGGTGGGTCGAGACGGCGAATCTCGATGGAATCCGGCTAGACACATTTCCCTACGTGGATCGCGCATTCTGGCGCGATTTCGATGCCAAGCTGCATAGTGTCTATCCGCAACTCACGACAGTCGGCGAAGTATTTCACCGCGACCCTGAAGTGACTTCATTCTTTGCTGGCGGAGTGAGCCACAGTGGCATCGACACGGGTCTCGACACGCCCTTCGATTTCCCTGTCTTTTTCACCCTGCGCGATGTTCTTGCTCGCAACAAACCAATGACCACGCTGGCCGATGTCTTGCGACAGGATGAACTATATCCGCACCCCGAGCGGCTTGTGACATTCATCGGCAATCACGATACAACACGCTTTATCACTGAAGCGGATGACTCCGCGGCTAAATTAAAACTGGCGCTTGGCCTGATTCTGACGCTGCGCGGCATGCCGCTCATTTACAGTGGCGACGAGATCGGCATGCCGGGCGGCAAGGACCCTGATGACCGCCGCGACTTTCCCGGCGGTTTTGCAGGGGATTCGCACAACGCGTTTACACAGGCTGGCAGAACCCCGGAGGAGGAGGACGTCTTCCACTGGACCTCAGGCTTGCTCGCGTATCGGGCCGCTCATACTGAGCTCAAAACTGGCGTCGAGGAGAACCTCTTTGCGGATTCTGATGCGTTTGTCTTTGTTCGCGGGCAAAATACCGCCGGCTGCTCCGCGCAACACTCCGATGAGCGGGTCCTGATTGTTGTCAACAAGGCTCCGCAGAATAAAATCGTCGAATTGCCCATGGATGACACGGCTCTTGCGAGATGCACGAAATTCGACCCAGCTTCCGTAACGACAGGCAATCAGGCGCAATTCAGCGATGGAAAGCTGCGCATTGAGGAACCGGCGGAGTCGATGACGATTTACGCTGTACGGTAAGCAATTTCTTCACTTGCCGTGAGTTGAACGATATTCCATGCGAGATCAGCGTCTTCGATGCTGGATAAGAAAGGAAGCAAGTTTGACCCGGGGAATTGCGATCAAGAGACGAACGTTGATTCTGCTGCTTTGCGCTGCTTATCCAGCAATCGTCCTGGAGGCTGCTGAGCCGCAACTCTCCTCGGATTCGCCGGCAAAGGTGAGTCCTCTTCCGAATGGAGTCGAACTGGCTCGCGGTTCTTCGCTCCTCGATGTGCAGATTCTTGAGAATGGTGTTGTCGATGTTCACGCGCTTCCCGACGGAACCTCAACATCGCGAACTCTCGTGATCGACCCTCATCCCGCCTTGCGGCAGCCGTCTACGGTCGATCGATCTGAGAAGAACGGATACTACACACTCTCGACGCCCGGGATGAAAGTGCAGGTGCAGGAAGCGAGCCCCAACAGAATTACTTTTTTCGATTCCGCCGGCAGGCAACTTCTTGAAAGCACCAATCCAATCGACGAAGGGCGTGACGCGAGCGTTTCCATGCTCCATGCCGCCACCGACACGCTTTACGGCGTGCACGGACTTGACCGCGAAGAGACGAATGGAACTCTGACGCGGGAAAGTGGCGGCAAAGTTGCAGCAGGCGTTCAGGGCAATAGCGGCGCTCCTTTCATTTTCTCAGTTGACTATGGGCTTCTAGTCGATTCGGACGGCGGAGAATTTACAGCCGTGCCCGGAAGTTTCTCGTTCCGTCATTCTTCACGGACCGATGTCGAATACTTCGTCTTCATCGGTCCGCCGCTCGAAACGATTGCCGCGCTTTCGCGCCTCGTTGGCCCTCCCCCACTCCCCCCGGAATGGACTCTCGGCTTCCTCAACAGCCAATGGGGTTCTACTCAATCCGAAGTCGAGAACATCATCGCGACGTATCGCAAGCACGATCTACCGATCGACGGGTTCATTCTCGACTTCGACTGGAAAGCTTGGGGGGAGGATGAATACGGCGAGTGGCGATGGAATAGTACGTCAGGTCCCGGCAATGTGGCGCCCAACAAGTTTCCCGGCGGCGCAAGCGGCGAGTTCGCGAAGGAGATGTCGGATGAGGGCATAAAGCTCAGCGGGATCCTCAAGCCTCGCATTCTCACCACCATCGCCGATGATCCAAACCATCCCACTGCGGCCGCTGCCTACGCTACAGATCACGGTTTCTGGTATCCCGGCGAAGAGCCTTTTGAAGATTACTTATCGCATCGTTCGGCGCGAGACCTCGACTTCAGGAACTCCGAAGAGCGCACCTGGTTTTGGCATCACTTGCTGCCCGCGTTCCACGCAGGAATGGTCGGTTGGTGGAACGATGAGGCCGACGTCTCAGGGAACTTGACCTTGAGTAACTTCGAATTCTTCGACATGGGCCGCGCGCTCTACGACGGCCAGCGTGGAGATTCCAACACGCGTGTCTGGTCGATCAACCGGAATTTTTACCTCGGCGCCAGCCGCTATGGCTACGCTGGCTGGTCGGGCGATATCGACACGGGCTTTGCCAGCATGGCGCTTCAGCGGCGTCGAATGTTGGCCGCTCTCGATACCGGGGAGTTTCACTGGAGCATGGACACGGGAGGCTTCTCGGGCCATCCGAATGACGAAAACTATGCACGCTGGATGGAGTTTGCAGCGTTCGTGCCGATCATGCGCGTGCACGGAGGCCTCGACGAAAAACGGCAGCCGTGGGTCTATGGTCCAGTCGCGGAAGACGCGGCACGGCAGGCACTCGATCTGCGGTATCAGTTGCTTCCTTACATTTATTCGTATGAGCGCCGAAACACCGAAGGGGAGATTGGTCTCGTTCGCCCGCTCTTTTGGGAGTTTCCCCGCGACCTGACTGCTTCAAGAGAAGATAGCGAATGGATGTTCGGCGATGCACTCCTCGTTGCTCCAGTCGTCACCGAAGGAGAAACCACGCAGGACGTTTACCTCCCCGCCGGCGAGTGGTTTGATTATGCGAGTGGCCGGCGCTATAAGGGCGAACAGCACATCCAGATCGCCGTAGATTCGAAAACGTGGAAGGATATCCCGCTGTTCGTGCGCAGCGGTTCTATTCTCGCTACACAGCCTCTCGAGCAATTTGTGGGGCAGTATCCCGTCAAGGAAATCACACTCGACATCTTCCCTGCGGATTCTGAAACAGGCTTTACCGCCTATGACGACGACGGCGACACCTATGACTACGAAAAGGGCGTTTATCTGCGCCAGCAGATCGCCGTGCAGCGGAGCGGAGGCGAAACCCAGATAAGAATCGATGGCGCAACCGGCGACTACTCCGGGCCACTGCGGACATATTTGCTGCGCATACACACCGCCGCGAGCAAAGTCGCATTCAACACTAAGCCGATGCCCCGAGCAGCTGCATCCGCGTTCTCCTTTACTCCGGCGGCAAATTGGGTGCGCCAGAATGACCGTTTCGGTCCTGTCATCCTCGTTCGCATTCCGGCAGGAGACAAGTCGCCCGCATCAATCACGCTGCGCTGAATTCCGTCTCCGATCGAGTTGACCACACACGGCGAGCCAGACGATGCACTCGTCGGCAGCGCTTGCCGTACGCCGCTCAGCGAAACGGACGTCCTTTAATCTGTCCGGAGCCTTCGCGAAGAGTAACCAGCTGGTCCGCCGAAACATGAAGCCGCTCCACCAGCCCCAGTGGCCAGCGCACTTCAATCTCCGCAGACGTCGCACCGCCGAGGCCGAAATGGAGTCGCGGGTCGTTGGAAGAAAGAAAACTGCACCCGCTCAAAACTTCCTGCACTTGCACTTTTCCGCCATAGCGCACCAATACCCGCGCACCGATCGCGCTGCGATTGCTCTTTGTGCCTTCAAGGCGAACCTTGATCCAGTGATTCCCAGATGGCGCGTCGTTACGCAGCAGCGTCGGCGGTTCGTTCACATTCATGATCAGAATGTCCATGTCGCCGTCGTTGTCGAAGTCTCCGAACGCCGCGCCGCGGCTGCAATGCGCTACATTGATATCCGGCCCTGCCTCATCGGTCAGCTGCACGAACGTGCCGTTGCCCTGGTTGCGAAAGAGTGAGCGCGGGCTGCGTGCCGGAAATCGTGGCGAGACGCGCGCCACTTCGGGATAAACAGTGCCTGAGTCGATCAAAATGTCAGGATATCCATCGTTGTCAAAGTCCACGATGCCGGCGCCGAAGCACACGAAGCGCGTCTCCCGGTTCAATCCTGCTTCAGTTGTCACGTCGTCGAAGTTGCCTTTGCCATCGTTCCTGTAAAGTCCATTCGCCTGGTTGTAGTAGTGCGTCTTCACGATGTCGGTGTGCCCGTCAAGGTTGTAATCGCCCGCGGCCGCGCCCATGCCGCCCATCTCACGGCCGTCGCCACTTAGCGCAATGCCGCGCTGCAAGGCCTCTTCCCGAAATGTGCCGTCGTGGTTGTTCATCAGCAGCAGCGATGGAGTCATATCGCAGGCGACGAAGATGTCAGGCCAGCCGTCTTCGTCCGCGTCAAAGGTCAACGCCGTCAAACCGTACGATCCGCGCAGCGCAGAGATGCCGGCCGCTGTGGAGACGTCCGTGAAGGTTCCGTCGCCGTTGTTGCGATACAGATAGTGCTGCGCCTTGGGTAATCCCAACGGACCGCACATGGTAGGCACGCCCTCGTAGTTGCAGTTGGGCACTGCCAGCGAGGGCTTAGGCGCAGTCGCCAGATCGATCTCAAGATAATTGGAGACAAAAAGATCGAGATGGCCGTCGCGGTTGTAATCCACGAAGGTGCACCCCGTGCTGTAGCGCGTCTTCGGGTGCAGCAGACCGGCACTCGCTGTCACATTGGTAAACGTGCCATCGCCGTCGTTGCGATAGAGCCGGTTCTGGCCGTAGTAGGTGAGGAAGAGATCTTCCCATCCGTCGTTGTTGTAGTCGCCTATGCAAACGCCCTGCGCCCACCCTGGATCAGCTAGTCCGGACTTCTCGGTAACGTCTGTGAACGTCCCATCTCGATTGTTGTGATAAAGCCGGTTGCCCGAGCCCGGCGGCATACCGGCGAGCGTTCGCCCACCGAGAATAAAGATGTCCATCCAGCCGTCATTGTCGTAATCGAAAAAGGCGCAGCCCGTCGCCATTGATTCAATGATGTAGGTGAAGCTGTCGGGTTCGCCGTAGACGATCGTTTCGCGTAGACCGGCTGACGAGGCAACATCGATGAATCGGGAAAATCGCGGGGCAGCCTTCCGCGTCTTATCCGCCTTAAGAAAACTGGAAGAAATCAGCCTCGGGGCAAGAAGCGCCGGCACCGCACCGAGCAACTGTCGGCGCGTCCACTCACCAGCCTTTTGTCGTCTCGTCGTCACCGCGAAGTCTTCCTTTCAGCTCAGTACGGCTGGCCCTGGCTTTGCTGCCGCGCGACTGCAAGTTTCTCGCTCAAATCGCGGGCAGCAGTGTTTTCCGGCTGCAGTTGCAGAGCATGGCCGATCGCAGCACGCGCCTCTTCGAGCCGCGATTCGGCTCCAAGTGTAGCGGCCAGCGAAATCCAGGCTTGCACATTTTCCGGAAGCGCTTCGACGGTCGCTCGGAATTCCCGCTCTGCCGAGGCATTGTCTCCGGCCTGAAAGTCCATATATCCAAGCTGATATTGCGCCTGCGCAAAATTAGGGTTGGCCTTGATGGCCTGCGCCAATGCGGCTCGCTCTCCGTCCGCGTCGCCCAGATTTTCCAGCACCATCGCCAGTCGATATTCCAGCAGCGCATTCTCCGGTTGCGCAGCACAAGCTTCCCGATAGAGTTCTGCCGCCTTTTGATTGTCTCCCGCCTTGATTGCTTCGGCGGCCTCGGTTGCTTTCGAAACTGCCTCGGCCTGGTCCGATTCCTCCTTCAGCCTCTTCTGGTAGATCGTAAGTTGTTCCTGCGCTGCCTGCGTTTCGCCGAGTGTCCGCAGCACTTTGGCCAGTTCAAAATGAACCTGCGGCTCGTCTGTGCCAAGCGCAATGGCTTTCTCCAGTTGTTTGCGCGCACCTGCGGGATCCTTAAGATCAGCCAACACCACGCCTAGATTCACGCGCGGGTTGTAGTCATTAGGGCTAAGCGCGACTGCCTCTTCCAGATTTTTGCGCGCCGGCTCAAGGTCACCGGCTTTTTGCTCGAGCAAACCGTTCAGGTTAAGGAGGTCCGCGTCGTGCGGAGCTAGCGACAGAAGCTTGCGTCCCAGCGGCGCTGCCGCCTGGTTATTCCCGGTAACCACCAGGGTGCGCAGATAAATTCGCTGCGCTTCAAGATCGTCCGGTTTTCGTTCGGCAATTTTCTCCGCCAGAATCGAAGCGGCCTCAAAGTGCGACTCATCCACATCGAGCGAGACCAGCGCCGCTGTCAGAGCATCAGAGTCCGGCATCAATTCGATTCCGTCATTCAACACCTGCGCGGCTTCGTCATACCTACCCGCCTTCCTATATGCGACCGCGAGATCGAGGGTGAGCGTTTCATCGCGTGCGGCCGAGCTCAAAAGTCGGATCGCCGCATCGTAATCTCCTGAGGCAATCATCCTCCTGGCCAGCCCGTCCAACGCAGCTTTTGAGCCGGGATCGATTTTGAGCGCAGCATTCCATTGATCCGCAGCCTCCTGGTTGCGCCCGAGCCTTGTCAGCACCGTGCCCAGCAGCAAATGTGCCGGCAGCCCACCAGGATCCAGGCGAACAGCTTGGTGCAGCGGCGTCACACTTTCTTGCACCCGGCCCGCCGAGTAGAGGCTCTGCCCCAGCAAAAAGTAGAGATGAGCGGAGTCTGGCGCGATTTTCAACCCTGAACGGAAAGTTTCGAGGGCGCACCCCCGCTGGTGGTTTTCATCGAACCACATACCCAAAGCCGCATAAGCTTCTGCGTCGCAATGAGCACGAAGTTGAGCTTCGAGTGAGGTCGGCCCTGCACAAACCGGCGGCGGGCCTTGCGCCAGACCCTGAGTCCAGGCTCCAAGACAGACCGCAAGCAGAAGGCCGGTTTTGCTGAATTCGCGACCAACGAACATACGCATGACAATTTTCCGATCGCGGCAGAATCCTTCTGTCGCCACGGCTCCTTCACGCCCCTTCCATGCTATCGGGTTTTCGCAACGCTGTACCGAGAAAAACCCGGCACAAAGACGATGCCGATCGAGAGACTTCAATTGCCCATTGACGACTGTGCCCGTCTGAGCGCACGCTGAAGAAAAACAAGCATGGGGGTCGAAGGAGGCTCACATGAGCCCGGCACGTTCGTTGTGCATCGTGGCATGCCTGAGCGCTGGATTCCTGCTGTCGTCGGCAGCCTGCGGACAAATCCCTCCAGTTCAAGATCGAATCACAGAATATGAACAAAAGCTCGCCGCGGCACGAACTGCCCATCAGGTCCGCGACGTGGGACAGGACCTTATCGTTCTCGGTTACCTCTACCGCCAGGCCGGCGAAATGCAAAAGGCACTCGCGGATTTGAATGAAGCCCTGCCAATCGAACAGACCACAAATAACCGCCCTGGGCAGGCGCTCGCCATGAATACCATGGGCAAAATTTATTCCGATACAGGGGACGAGAACAAAGCGCTCGATTTCTTCCGGCAGGCATGGGCTATCTGGGATCAACTGGGCGTTGAGCCGGCTGAAGCTCTGGTGCTGAATAACATTGCCAGAACCTACTACAACCTGGGCCAGCGCGACCAGGCGATCAACTACCTGAACGAATCTCTCCAGCTTTGGGGCAGCCTCGACAAACCGGGAGAGAGCAAGCGGATGATCGGCGCCCGTCAGCGGATGCACGACATCGGCCAGTGGAAAGCGCTGAAGGAATGGAATGATGAGGTACCTCCCGAAGTGAAGGAGCAACTCGGGCGCGATGGAGAGGCCAGCACATTCGACATGATGGGGCAAACCTACACCGCGATGGGCCGCGGATCTGAGGCGCTCGACTTCTTCAATCGCGCGTTGCCGCTGTGGAAGGAAACGGGACAACAGGGCGGCGAGGCACTCACGCTCAACAATATGGGCCGTGCGTACGCCGACCTCGGGCAGAAGCAGAACGCACTCGATTCTCTGAACCGCGCTCTCGAGGTCTGGAAAACCGTCGGAAATCGTCAGGGCGAAGCGCTCACGCTCGATAACATCGGCCGCCTCTACCGCGATCTCGGTTTGCAGCAATCGGCGCTCGACTACTACAACCAGGCATTTTCGATGTTTCGCGAATCCGGTACAAAACCTGGCGAAGGCCTCGCACTCAACGACATCGGTCGGGCCTATGCTGACATGGGACAACCGCAGAAGGCGATCGAATACTCGCAACAGGCGCTCCAATTCTGGCGCGACAGCAGCAATCCCCGCGGTGAAGCCATGACCTTGAACAACATGGGGCGCGACTATTTCAATCTCGGCGACGCTGCCAAATCGCTCGACTACGATACCCAGGCGCTGGTGCTGTGGCGCAAAGTGAAGGACCGGCGCGGCGAAGCGCTCGCGCTGATGACCATTGGATGGGCCCAATACGCGCTCAAACAGTGGGACAAAGCGCTGGTCAATGAATTGGTCGCATTGGCTCTGGCAAAAGAAGCTGACGATCCTGTGATCGAAGGCGGGATTGAAACCGCACTGATGATTGGTTTTCGCGATCAACATCATCTCGAAGAGGCCATCTTCTTCGGGATGGAAGCTGTGAGTGCGTATCAGACTGTCCGTCAAAACATCTCAGAGATGGATAAAGACCTTCAAGCTGGCTTCGCGCAATCCAAGTCCATGACCTATCGCATCCTGGCTGAACTCCTGGTTGAGACCGGCCGCCTCGGTGAGGCCGAGCAGATTCTCGATCTTCTCAAGGAGCAGGAGCTGAAAGACGTTGTGCGGGACACCGCTCCCGATCGAGCGCCAAAACTCGCGTCCCTCAGTCTCACTCCAGTCCAGGAGCGAGCCCAGAGCGCAATGGTGGCATTGAAAGATCCCGCGCTAACTTTCGAGCAGCAGAGTGAGGAAGCAGCCGCCCTCGAAGAAAAGACAGCGCTCACGCCCGCTGAAGACGCCCGTCTCAAAGTGCTGACAGCAGACCTCGATCAGGGCAATCTTGTGGTTCTCTCCGGATTTGCCAGCGGCCTCTACAGGGTCTTGGAGCAGCCCGCGGTCGCGGCCGGAACGGCGCCCGGCGCCGCGGCGCAAAGTTACTTGCAAGACACGCTCGTTAAGCTGGGACCTCGCGTCCTCGCCATCCGCATTCTTCTTGGCGACGATCACGCTTACGAAATCGTCGTCACAGCCGACACGCGCAGGAAAATCGAACTCCCAGCATCGTCCGCCGACCTGCGCACAAAGGCGTTAGAAACTCTTCGCATCCTCGCGCAGCGCGACGCCGACCCCCGGCCGCAGCTCGCTCAGCTTTTCGCCATGATCGTCGCTCCGCTCGAAGCGGATCTGAAGGCGCTCGAAACTTCGCCCGGCGCTGCAAATACCGCCCCCACCCTGCTTTGGTCGCTCGATGACGCTCTACGCTATCTGCCGATGGCTGCGCTGTACGACGGCCGGCATTATCTGCTCGAGCGCTTCAACAATGTGCTCTTCACTCCGGAAAGCTATGGACATTTGACAGACGTGCCGCTGGCGAGCGCGCCCAGTGTGCTCGCCATGGGATTGTCAATAAGCTACGGCGGCTTGCCGGCCTTGCCCGGAGTGCTCCCCGAACTCGAATCCATCGTGCGGGATCCAACCGTACCTCAATCGCATGGCCCCATGGCGGGTAAGCTCCTTCGCGACGATCAATTCACCCTTGCCGCAGTGAAGACCGAACTTGGCGAGGGCAACGGCTTCTCTGTCGTGCACATTGCAAGCCACTTTGTGGTGGAGACCGGCGGAGGCGGTGAACCATACTTGATGCTTGGCGGAGAAAAAGCTGGAACGGAGCAAGGATTTGCCTGGCCTCTTTCTGATTTGGAGAATTCACCGGTCGCATTTCGCGGAACTCGATTGCTGACTCTCTCTGCATGCAGCACCGCGAAAGATTACACATCACGAAATGGCATCGAAATGGACAGCCTGGGAATGGTTGCGCAGCAGAAGGATGCTGAAGCCGTGCTGGCCACACTTTGGGATGTGAACGATGCGAGCACGAGCCGGCTGATGAGCGACTTTTATGCCCGCTGGCTCAAGAATCCTGAGACCGGAAAAGGCGAAGCACTCCGCCAGGCTCAACTCGCGTTATTTCGGAGCCAGCCTGCCTCAGACAACGCGCACGGCCGGCGCGGATTTGAAACGGAATCGGGAAACGAATCGGCCCCGGGCCAGGCAGCGGCTGCCAACGAGAATTCTCCATCGCTGGGCTATAGCCACCCCTACTATTGGGCTCCCTTTGTCTTGATCGGAAATTTCAAGTAGTCGCTTGCGTTCCCAAGTCCCCAATCAAATTCAGGCCGTCAAATAATTGATTTGACAACAATATTGGTTTTTCGATACACCTCAAAACACTGCGCATCGTGGCCAGGGATCATTCGACGAGTGCTGCTGAAGGCTTGCGAGCTGCATCCCCACTTGCCCCTCACGTGTCGCATGGATTCTTACTCGAACACCTGAACGATTCGGCATTGCACGACCGCCGGCTTCATCTTTGGTTGCACCTGGTCTCTTTTGCGTTTCTCATGGCCGTCCTCTTGGGCGCGTCGTGGGATTCAGCCTGCACTCTGACACTCTTCCTTCCTTTGTGCTTTCCCGAAACTTCCCGGCGTCGAGGAGTCGACGGCCGCAGGGCCCCAAATCTCCGCGTGTTGGCTTTGTCTGTATTGCATTTGGGCCCGGTGAAATACCGTCTTTCGAGCGAGCGTGGTCACTCCGAATTCGTAACGAGAAGAAGGCTGTCATCTTGAGCGGAGTTTGGTTGGGGTTTTGACCAAACTGGGTCAGAGGATCCGCGACTGGATGCCGGATTTATGTAACGAATTTCGGCGTCGTCACACTAGTAGCTGACACCCTGGCCAGCTATTCCCCGGCCCGTTCGTAAACGGTCACCGCACAGCTGTGTATTCAGAAGCTCGATCGCTTCGCAGGAGTTCAGCGCGGCGACTGGAGTTGGCTCTCGAAAGAGGCCGCTCTGTTGCAGGCATTTTGCGCCATGGAGGAAGTCCCAGCATGAACGGTACATATGCGCTTCAAACTTTGAGAACACCCCGGCCAGCAATGATATCCGCGGTGTTGTCGGCTTTGACACTGATGTTCCTTCAAATGGCTTTCCCTGTCGGCGCTGCGGCGCAAACCGCCGTATTCAGCTACGCCCAGCGGACGCTGAGCAGTTCTTTCCACGATCCCTACGGGGTGGCGGTCGACGCCAGTGGAAACGTCTACGTCGGCGGCACCGGCAACAACTCCGTCGAGGAGATGCTGGCCGTCAACGGAACCGTTCCCCCATCGCCGACGATCAATTCGTCGTTCAGCGGTTCGTTTACGCCCACCGGCATCGCCGTGGACGGGAGCGGCAACATCTTCGTCGATTTTTACAACTCTTCGAGCGCTAGCGGCGTGTACAAAATCCCGTCCGGCTGCACCTCTATGAGTTGCGTCACGACCATTGGTGGCGGCTTCGACTATCCCTATGGCGTTGCCGTGGACAAGAGCGACAACGTCTACGTCGCCGACCAGTACAACACCGTTATCTACAAAATTCCATCCGGCTGCACCAGCGCAGGTTGCATCGCCAGCCTGGGTGGAGGCCTCAATACTCCCATGGCTGTCGCGGTTGACGGCAACGGAAACGTCTTCGTGGCCCAGTGGGGTACGAGCCCTGTTGAAGAGATTCCGGCCAGCTGCATCGCAGGCGCGAACAACGCCTCTTGCACCGTCGCGCTGGGCAGCGGGTTTTTCGATGCCAAAGGCATTGCCGTGGACGCGAGCGGAAACGTCTACGTTGCCAATTATGGCAATGGCACGGTGCAGGAGATGCTCGCGGTCAACGGCAGCATCCCCACTTCATCGCCCACCATCAACACGGTCGGCAGCGGCTTCGTAGAACCGCAGGGCGTCGCGGTAGACTCGCACGGCAACGTCTACGTGGCCGATGGGCAAAGCGATGATGTGGTGGAACTGCAGACCGGAGTGATGAACTTCGGGACGGCTACGGTCGCCTCGGCCAGCACGGATGTGACAATGACTGTGGTCTTTGCGGTTAGCGGCTACTCCGGCACCTTTACGCCAACCGTCGTCGCGCACTATGGCAAAGACTATTCCGTGGGCGCCGTGAGTTGCACAACGACAAGCGGTGGCGAGAACTGCTCAGTGCCGGTGACCTTTCAGCCAACTTTGCCCGGCGGGCGCAAGGATGCGCTGTTTGTGACGGATGGATCCACGCGGTTGGCCAGCGAGCTGATGGGCGGCATTGGAGAGGCGCCGCTGGCATTAGTGCAGCCCGGCGTGGTGACCAACATCAACCCCGGTGCGACTTACTACCAATATGACTCCACTGTCGACGAGAACGGCACGGTCTATGTCGTTTCCTCAAACAGTAATGCAGTCTATAGCGTCACCAAGACTGGCGTCGTGACGGAGTTGCCGCTTACAGGGATCCAAGGTCCCAGCGGAATCGCAATCGACGGAGCCGGCGAGCTCTACATTGCGCAAAACACCTATAGCAAAGTGCTGGTGACCTACGACACGGTCACCGGCACGCAGGGCACGCTGTGCGTCGCTCCGCCTGCAGGCGGTTCTGCCTGCACCACCAGCGTGAACAACGATTACCTGATCAGCGTTGCGGTCGATCAACTGGGCAATGTCTTCGCCACAGATATTGAGTACACTCCCATTAGTGTTGTCGAGCTGACACCGGCAGGCAACTACACGACCACTGCCATCAGCCCCGCCATTACCCAGCCATATCAAATCGCAGTGGACAGCAGCGACGATGTCTTCGTCGGCGGCTACGCTATCAACGAAATTCCGATCAGCGGCACACAAACTCAGGTCAACACTACCGGCGCCAGCGAAGGCATTGCCGTGGATCCAGCGGACACCCTCTACGCCACGCGGTATTCGGTCCCACCGTACGACGTGGCCATGCTGCCGGCCTCGAACTATGCGACCCCGCTGGCGGGCATCGATGGTGGAGTGTCCGGGGAGATTGAATCGCCTCTTGGTCTCGGCCTCGGCTCCGACGGAACGCTCTATGTCGGCAACTACACGGATCTGGATAAGGTCGACCGCACGCAGGGAGCGATTGCCTTTGGCGAGCAGAACGTGAATGTTGAATCCACCGCGGAGGCGGTTGGCATCTACAACGGGGGCAACCAGAACCTGACCCTGTCCAATCTTGCCGTCAGCGGCACAGGCTTTGCTATGCAGCCGGCCGCAACCAATGGCTGCACAGCAAGCCTCGTTATCGCGCCGGGCCAACTCTGCGAGGTCGATGTCACCGCGACCTTCCCGAACGCAGGCACGTTTTCCGGGACGATCACATTCACCACCAATTCGCTGAATACCACCAGCACCACGCAGACGGTCAATCTATCCGGGTTCGTTTACGGCCCTTACGTCACCACAGCGCAGTCCGCAGCCTTTGGCAACCAGAATGTCGGAACCAACCCGACCATGACTGTGACGCTGACCAACAATGGCGATCTCTACAGCGCCGGACTTGGCTTCGGCACAGCCACCGTTCCCGCCGGCTTCACCATCTCGGCCGGTACAGGCACGGGCTCCTGCGGCGTTGCGGGCGATAGCCTTGCTCCGGGCGCAAGTTGCGCCGTCACGGTCACCTTCAGTCCAACCGCGGCCATCCCGTACGGCGGCACAGTCAGCATCCCGGTCTCGAGCAACGGTGGCGGCGGACCATGGCCGGCGGCGACCTTCGCGGTCAGCGGAACTGGCGTTGCCGTTGTGCCGGTAGCCGGCCTGGCGCCGAATCCCGTCACCTTCACCGGCCAGGTTGCCGGAACCACCAGCACAGCTGCAGTGGTAACTCTCTCCAACACTGGCGGCGCTTCGCTCACCGGGATCACTCCCACCATCACCGGAACCAACCCCGGCGACTTCGCCATCACCACCGGCACGAACGCCTGCGGTTCCACTCTCGCCATCGGAGACATCTGCAACATTTACGTCACGTTCACTCCAGCTTCGGCGGCTAGTTTCACGGCCACGCTTTCCGTCGCCGACAACGCATCCAACACACCTCAAACGGTCACGCTGAACGGAACAGGCGTCAGCTTCGTCTCCAACGTAGGTACGGCCGAGACGGCGCAGTCAGTGACGGTCAACATCACCAAGGCTGGGACGCTGAATTCCTTCCAGGTGCTCACCCAGGGCGTGGCGAACCTCGACTTCACCTATGCTCCGGGTGGAAGCTGCACCACAGACACCGCCTACACCGTAGGTGAAACCTGCACCGTCAATGTGACTTTCAATCCAGAGTTCGCCGGAGCGCGCAACGGGGCGATCCTGCTGACTGATGCCGGTGGCAATGTGCTCGGTACAACGTATCTGCCGGGAACGGGAACGGGACCGCAGATCGTTTACGGCCCCAGTACGGCCGTCACCACCAGCTTGCTCCCCAGCTCAACTTACACCATCATTGGCGTCGCGGTGGATGGCGGCGGAAACGTCTACTTTTCCGATACGGTGGGCGGACAAATTCTCAAACTGCCAAAGACCGGTTCTGGATATGGCACAGCAATCGTCCTGCAATCCGGCCTCAACCAGCCCTTCGGCGTGGCCGTGGACGGCGCTGGCAATGTCTTCGTCGGGGGATATGCCAATCATGAGGTGTTGGAGATCCCATGGAACGGCGTTTCATATGGTACGGCCGTCACGCTCAATCTGGGCGCCACAACGCGCGAACCCAGAGGCATCTCTGTGGACGGACAGGGTAACGTGTATTTCGCGGACTACGCCCAGGACGTCGCCGTCGAGATTCCTTTGACCGCATCAGGCTATGGAACACCGGTCGTTTTGCCGTTCACCGGCCTCAGCAGCCTGAATGACGTAAAGGCAGACCCGAACGGGGACGTCTTTGTGGCAAACACCTATGCCCATAGCATTCTCGAGCTGCCCCGGAGTGGTTCCGGGTTTGGAGCCCAGGTCACGGTGGCCGCAAACATTCAAGGCGGCGTCGGCCAGCCTCAGGGCATCGCTTTGGATTCCTACGGAAACATCTACGTCGCGGATGCGCACATCGGCACCGGTACCAATAACGTTTATGAGATCCCCTACACCGGGAGCAGTTACGGGGCCCCGGTCAACATCCCCATCACTGGCGTCACCGATCCCTACGAGGTCGCAGTGGATGGCGCGGGGAACCTCTACGAGGCCGACGGCATTGGCGAACAAGGATTCAAACTTGGTCTTGCCGTTGCGCCGAGCCTCAGCTTTGCCGCCACCAATGTTGGATCGATAAGCTCCGACAGCCCGAAGACTGTCATGGTAACCAATGTCGGCAATGTTAGCCTCTACCTCAATGCAGCAGCCAATAATCCTTTGTATCCGGAAGATTTTCCCATCAACAATAACGATACGAACCTGTGCGAAGAGGACAACGTAGTCGATGTGGGCAAGAGCTGCGATGTTTCTATCAACTTCAAGCCCACGACGACCGGACTGCTCTCCGAAGACGTTGTCCTCACCGATAACAACCTGAACGGGAACGGCGTGACGCAATCGATCCCGGTCAGCGGCACCGGCCAGAGCTCACTTATCGCGCAAACCATCACCTTCACGCAGCCCACAACGCCGGTTACTTACTCTGCTGGCCTGCAGATCTCGCTTGTCGCAACCGGAGGTGCATCGGGCAATCCTGTGGTCTTCTCGATCGACGCCAGCAGCACCGGCGCCGGCAGCATCAGCGGCAGCACACTCACCGTAACCAGTGTTGGAAGCTTCGTCATCGACGCCAACCAGGCGGGCAATTCCACTTACTCCGCCGCCCCACAGGTGCAGCGAACCGTCGTCGTCACTCAGGCCTCGCAAACCATCAACTTCACCCAACCCACAACACCGGTCACTTACAGCGGCACGTCCGTGAACGTTTCGCTGTCAGCCACGGGCGGCGCATCCGGCAACCCAGTGGTCTTCGCCATCGATTCGAGCAGCACCGCAACCGGCAGCATCACTGGCAGCACGCTCACCATCACGTCCACAGGCAATCTCGTCATCGACGCCAACCAGGCCGGGAACACAAACTACTCCGCCGCTTTGCCGGTGCAGCGAACCATCGTTGTGAATGCGTTGATTGCGCAGGCCATCAACTTCACTCAGCCCGCTACGCCTGAAACCTACGCCTCGGGACTGACCATCTCGCTCGTCGCCACCGGAGGCGCATCCGGCAACCCGATTGTCTTCACTCTTGATGCCGGCAGCACCGGCGCCGGCAGCATCAGCGGAAGCACACTCACCGTAACCAGCTTGGGCAGTTTTGTTATCGACGCCAATCAGGCCGGCAACTCAACTTACTCGGCCGCACCGCAGGTGCAGCGAACGGTTGTCGTAACTCAAGCGCCGCAGACCATCAACTTCACTCAACCCACCTCGCCGATCACCTATTCTTCCGGTCTGCAAATTACGCTGTCGGCCACCGGCGGCGCATCGGGCAATCCGGTGGTCTTCACCATCGATGCGAGCAGCACCGCAACCGGAAGCATCAGCGGCAGCACCCTCACCGTCACATCCACGGGCAACCTGGTCATCGACGCCAACCAGGCCGGCAATGCGGACTACTCCGCCGCGCCGCAGGTGCAGAAAACAGTCACGGTCAATGCGCCTGCGCCCGATTTCGCCGTTGCCGCCACTCTTCCGTCGCAAAGCATCGAGCCCGGCGGCTCAGCGATGTACCCGATCACGGTGACGGATGTGGGCAGCAGCTTTACCAGCGCCGTTGCGCTCAGCGTCTCGGGATTACCTCCCGGCGCGACGGCCAGCTTCAATCCCGCCACCATAACGCCGGACTCCGCAAGCGGAACCTCGACGCTGACGGTGAC
This sequence comes from uncultured Acidobacteriaceae bacterium, assembly GCA_963834565.1. Taxonomy (GTDB): domain Bacteria; phylum Acidobacteriota; class Terriglobia; order Terriglobales; family Acidobacteriaceae; genus Telmatobacter. Next base: position 54,935 of record CAWICF010000007.1, read on the forward strand.
CACGGCCAACGTTGCCGGCCTTGCAAAGCCGAACCTCTGGCCGGTGGGCGCGCCCGCACTGGCGCTGCTCTTCATGCTTCCCTTCAGCCGCTGGCGGAGAGCGTGGAAGGGCAAAGTCCTGTTACTAATCGCAGCCCTGGCTTCGCTGGCAGGCGCCGCTTCTCTCATGGGTTGCGGAGGCGGCTTCGGTCTCAATGTCTCTGAAACCTACACCCTCACCATTACCGGAACCAGCGGAACCGACATGCACTCAACCACTGTGCAGCTCACGGTGAAGTAAAGGAGACCTCATGCGGATCACGATCAGGAATACGTTCGCCTTGTTGTTGACCATGGCCGCGGTCTCCACGCGCCCGGCCGTCGCTCAGAACACGGCACCGAACTCCGGCGCAATGGAGCCGCGCGCCCACCTTGCTCTCGGCTATAGTTACGTGCACAGCAACGCGCCTCCGGGCGGCTGCGGCTGCTTTAACCTGAACGGCGGCAGCGCATCCTTCGCTTGGTCGTTCAAGCCAGAGAGCTGGGCCGTGGTCGGCGATGTCGTCTCCGGCTATTCGGGCAGCGTTTCTTCCGCCGGATACGGTCTCACTCTCAGCGCCTTCACCGCGGGCGTGCGCTATACGCCGCCTGTGGGCCACTCTTCGCTGCATCCCTTCGGCCAGGTGCTGGCCGGCGTGGCGCACTCCAGCGGAACTCTCGTGCAGGGGTCGCTCTCTGCAACCACCAATGCCGGCGCAGCATTCGCAGGGAACTTCGGCGGTGGTCTCGATCTGCGCGCCAGCCGCCGCTTTTCCATCCGTCTCGTCGAAGCCGACTATCTGTTGACCACCTTCGACAACGGAAGCAACAACCACCAGAACAACCTCCGCATCAGCGCTGGAGTGGTGATTCACTTCTGACAATTGCCGGCTGCAGAGAGAACCAACCGGTCCACTCTGAAACAGCCGGCGAGTGGCTTTGGCATTTCATGCCTAGTCCAACTCCACCGTCACCAGAATGCTTGTTTGGTGAGAGTCGCTGCCCAGCGTAGCGGTGACCGTGACGCTATAGCTGCCCGGTGGCACAGTGCTAGGCCTGATGCCACCGCATGAACTCAGGCCGGCGGCCAGAGCCATCAACAGGAGCGCGCTCAGGAATGCGCGCCGGCCGCGGCGGCCTCTTCCGAAGCCGATCGGCAGAAGAAGAGCAAGCGCAAAACTTCCTGCCACAGGCCACCAACCTCCTCGCAGCCTGCGCACAGGTTCCAACCGCGCGGTGACGCCGGTGATGGAGACTGTGGCCGTGCTGGTTGTGGTGGTTGCTCCCGCGGCAATACTCACCGAAGCAGGCACGGCGCAGGAGATGGCTATCGCCTGTTTCGTGGCTGCGCAGCTCAGTGTGAAGGTGCTCGCGCCGGAAGAAACCGAGTTGAGTGTAAACGTGAGGGTCGAGTTTGCAGAAGGGTTCGACGCTCCACTCGCTAATGTAACCGGCGTACCGGTGACGGTAAAGTCAAGCGGCGCAACGGTCACCTGGATCGAAGCCGTCGAGGCCAGATCTTGCACATCGCCACCATAGTTGGCAGTTAAGGTTTGAACGCCCGTGGTGAGCGTCGATGTAGTGAACGTGGCGATCGCGTCTCCGAGATCGCCGTTCGGATTGGGCACTGTGGCAGCCGTGCCAAGAGTGTTCGTCCCGTCGAGAAACGTCACCGAGCCCGTTGGGTAACCCTCAGCATTGCTCACCGCGCTGATGACCGTCGCAACAATCTGCACCTGCTGGCCAACGACCGGCGCGGGGGGCGTTGTGGCCAGAGAAGAGTAGGTCATTGACTGCGTGGTCGTGACATTGATCTGGGCATTTAGCCCGTTCGTAGTTTCCGGAAGGTAATTTGCATCGCCGGAGTAGGTTGCGGTGGCGAAATTGCTGCCAGACGCAAGTGCCATGGCAGGAATGGTGACCACGCCGACCGATCCGCCGACTGCTGCGCTATAGCTCACCGGAACTGGAGGTAATACGGTATTAGCGCCTGTAGCTGAACTCACCGAAACAGTCACCCTTCCCGTGGGCGCAACTGCGCCTCCATCGGTGATGGAAACGCTGACCGTCGCCGGTGAGCCTGGCAGAACATCCTGACGATATGGGTTGATTTGAACCAGTGTGGGTCCGGGCCCGATCGTGAAGTTCAGCGGTGTGGCCAGCGGCGAAACTGTATTGCTCGGGTTGTAACTTGAATCGCCGGAGTAGCTCGCCACCAGCGAGTGCTTGCCCACGGGCAGGTTGTAATCCCCGAAGTAAGCCTGGCCGGTCTCCAGAGTGATCGGCGCCCCGACAGGCGCGCCGAAGTCAGTGATCGTGACAGTGCCGGTGGCTGGAGTGGACTGGATACTCGCTGGATCGACGGGCAGCGCGTAGTTCGCCGGAACCGGCACCGCGTAAAACGAAATGACTTGGTCGTAAGGAAGATCGGTCTGGCCGTTAATGTTGCAAAGCAGATAGCCGCAGAACTCGTAGTAGATCGCGACCTCGCTGTTTTCGGGGCTGATAGTAACCGGCACGGCGTTCGAAGTGCTGGGGGCGTAGACGCTGCTGCCCTCATACCGCGCAGACACGTCGTAGCTGCCGCCGGGCAGTCCCGCATAGGTGAAGGTGCAAGGGAAGGCTGCACAAGTTGTCGCATACGGTTCACCTGAGGAATGCGTCGTCGGCAGTGTAATCTCGCCGCTTGTAGGGCCGCCGGTTACGTTCACTGTGAAGGTGAGTGGCGTGCTGTGAGCCGCCGTTGTTGGTGTGATCGTGAGTGTCGTTGCCGTAGGCTTGAAGGTGACGCTCGACCAGTTGTTCACCAACTGTGCGGCATCGATGCTGCCAAGTCCGGTTGCCATATCGTAGCCAACGGTGGCGTTGTAGCCGGTAAGGTAGCCCAGGTAGTTTGCGGCGGCGCAATCGGGACTTCCAGCCACGCAGCTTACTGCGTTGGTGCCAACGGCAATGTCATGGAAAGCTTGCGGCACTTGTTGCGACAGAGGATACAGAACGGTGTTGGCCTGTCCCTGGCGCGATTGCGTCTTCTCCACCACCAGTGCCATGATCCCGGCCATCGCGGGCGCGGCGACTGACGTACCACCAACACCATCGATCGGCAGCGGGAAGGCCGCGCTGTTCGGTCCGTCATTGGGAATACTGCATGCAGGCGCGAAGGCACAGATGGCCGTGAAACTGTAGTTCGACTCGTTGGAAGCGAAGAGAGAGACATCTGGCAGATCGCGCGCCGTGTCGTCACCGAAGCCGCTCTGCCACGCAGGCTTCGGATATCCGCCTCCCTGGCAGTCGGCAGCCAAGGGCCCGTTGCCGTCTGGAGGAGGAGGAGGACCGGTGTAATCGATGCAACTGCTGGGGCCTCCACCGCCCGCATTCAGACTGGGACTGAAGCTGACCTGGTCCAACACCGGGTCGCCCAGATCCCACGGCTTCTCGGGTATGTAGCTCAGGGCCGAGCTCCAATCGGCATTGTTATTCGGATTGCTGGCCGTAGCTGTCTGCCAGTACGTGCTGAGTGTGGCCATCGTTGCGTCGGCGGGATAGTAGAAATCCGTTCCGCCCACGGCAACGTTGTAAGGAGTGGATGCCAGGCCGCTAACGAAGAAGCCATACTCGGCCGCGCCAACTCCGGTTGAGCCCGGTGGCGGATCGCAGCCCGCTGGGCCGCTATCTCCCGTTGCGGCCATCACGGTGATGCCTTGCGCGGCAGCCTGCTCGTAGAAGTTGTTGTACAGCTGGTTGCCCGAAGCGCCCAGGTAAGCCTCGCACTCTCCAAAGCTCACCGACAGGATGGAGACCTGGTTATCATCCAGAGCTCGAGCCATGGCCAGGGCAAGGCCATCGGTGAAGTAGTTGTTGGAGGCATAGTAGTAATTGATGGTAGCGTTCGGAGCCACCCCGCCTGCCACTTCCACATCGAGATAGGCTTCGATCTCGTCACCAGATCCAAACACGGTGGGTTCCGGTCCATCCAGAATCTCGTTGGGCAGATTTGTCGCGCTGTAGGCCGGAAGAAAGTTCTGGCGAAAAAGCTGCACCAGAGAAGTGTCGATGCCAACGTCGCCAACAATGCCGATGGAGACGCCTGCTCCGTCAATCCCCGATGCAAGCAGCGGTTTGGTGTCGTATATGGTCGCAAAGTCGCCGGGTACAACCGCGAAGCAGTAGTTGTTGAGGCAGCCAATCGTATTCGGGCTGGGATCGTTGTAGAGCGGCGTCGCGCGGTGCGTAGCAGCATCGAGCTGCGCCCGGCCAATGCTTTTGTTCAAAGGGCGCGGCGCGAAGTTGTTCAGCGTGATGCCGCCAACCACCCGGGCCAGCGCCGCCGGTATCTCAGGATCGTTGGCATTGGCGTAGTGTTGCTCGCCGTTCACGACATAGCGGTGCAGCGTTGTATGGAACGCCGACTCCACCTGGCTGGCGCTGCCGGAAAACTCGATGGCCATACGCCCGCTGTGTACCCGGTTGACAGAAAAGCCTGCGGCGCTCAGCCAGCCGGTCACAGCTTCCAGATCGCTCTGTGAAACACCGTACTGCTGGCCGACCTGCGCCGGCGTCAAGTACTGGTGATAGATCGGCGAGGCCGGATTCTGCACTTGCCCGAGAAAAGCCTGTAGAGATTTTCCCTGATCCGCCGAACGCTTTAGAACAAGAGTCATTCTGTCGGCAGGAAAGTCTCCAGAGACGGCCCCACGGTCGAAAGCGGGCTGAGCCAGCGAATGAGTGTTACCGGGCAGTGTGACCAGACGCGTATCGTCAATGGTGCCTGCGATGCGCGATTGCGACCAGACGGGCCAGGGCAAGAAAAGGATTAGAAACAGAACAAAAACGATAGCCGCATGCAGTCGAATCCTGCTTGAACCCGTCACCAGAAAAGAATCCGGTGAGTCCATTTGTATGTAACCTCAGGACTTGCATCTCGAGCGTTTCCTCATAATAGCGCTTGTCGTCCATCCCCTGCTTTACGGCGCCCTGCGTTTAGTTCGTCATCAAGCAAGTTTCCCTCCGCTGAGGCTCAAGCTCGCAGACAAAGCTCTTATCCATCCCTTCCGGCTCGGTTAGGTCCGGCTGCACTCAGTGGCGAACCACAGCTTGCCTGCACCGAATTGCAGGAAATCGATTTCTCGAATATAAAATGAACCGTAGGTACGCATCGAGTGCCCGAGAGGGCTCGTGCGCAGGGCATATGAGGTGCTCCGAGCAGTTCTTTCGAGACCATGGGGACGTCTTTCATTCGCCTTCGCTATGAGTATGCAAACTGGTAACGGGAAAAAGACTCGGAGCAGCGGCGTCGACATCATTCAGGTCGCGCTGCGAGCCAATGTTTCTCCGGCGACGGTATCACGCGTCACAAACGGCCGCGCTACGGTTGCCAAGCACCTGGCCAAACGGGTTTGGAAAGCGATTGACGAACTTGGCTACACACCCAACCCGCAGGCCCGCGCTCTCGTTTCGGGCCGCAGCCGGGTGCTCGGGCTGCTGGTTTCGGAGATTACCAATCCTTTCTTTCCCGAATTGATGCAGAGCTTCGAGGATCTTGCCGGTGAGCGCGACTTCGAAGTAATGGTCGGATCGACGAATTACAACCGCGAACGCGCGAAGGTTTTTATCCGCCGCTTGGTGCAGCGGCGCGTAGAGGGTGTAGCCGTGATGACTTTCCGGGCCGAGTCGCATCTGCTCGACGAACTCATCGCGCACAATATCCCCGTGGTGACAATCGATGTCAGCGCAAATTCCGCAAGGTCGCTGGTGCTTGAAGTCGATTACGCCCAGGGCATCGACCAGGCCGTGCAACACCTCGCATTGCTTGGCCATCGCCGCATCGGCTTTGCAAGCGGTCCCATGCCGCACCTTACTAATGTGCGCCGCAGAGATGCTTTCCTTCGCTCAGTAAAAAAGATCGGTCTGCTTGCGCAGAACGCCCCCATCTTCATTGGCGATCATACCTTTGAAGGTGGAACACTGGCCGCGGTTCACTTCCTCGACATGAGTGCACCGCCCACTGCGATCGTCTGCTCCAACGACATGATGGCCGTCGGTGTCCTGCGGGTCATGGCCGAGCGTGGCGTGAGCGTTCCCAGAGATATGTCTGTTGTCGGATTCGACGACATTCATCTTGCCGAATTTGTAAATCCTCCGCTTTCTTCGGTGCGCATGTCGCGTCAGGATCTTGCCCAGGCCGCATTCAAGGGACTGGAACAGTTGTGGTCCGAGAGTGATAAGATGCCACTGCAACCGATTCGCGTGGCTACAAGTCTGGTCGTTCGCCAGTCGACGAATTCTCCCAAAGAAGCGCTCGTCGCTCTCGGGCGCAGATCACGGCCGCACAGCAACGTCGGAACACTGTGATTGCCGGCGCCGCCGATGATTGATTCGCTGAGCGCATCCGGGCAACATTACCACCAAAGCAAATTCAAAAGCAGGCAAAGCGCAAGCAGGGCGCCGCTTAATGCAACAAGTCCGCGTCCGGGGCGAGTGGTTTCCAGGCTGATTGCACTCTCGCTTGCCGCCTCTGCTGGTCGCTGCGAATCCCTGAGTTCTTTCTCTCTCCAGAGCGCACAGCCGAGCGCTGCGATAGAAAAGCTCAGCGCAGCAGTGTAGAAATCTGCTGTCATCTGGCTGCCAAATCGCACAACATGCAGCCACCACGCAGCCTGAAGCACGAACCCCGAAACCACGCCGGCGCAAATTCCTGTATATGCCCCGCGCTCGCTAGTGCGCCTGGTGCAGACCCCTTCAAGCACCGCCGCAAATACTGGCGCGTAAAAAAGCGCCACAATCAGTTGCAGGAATTCCATCATGTCGTGAAACAGAAATGTCGCATAGGCGACAATCTGCGCAATGAGCAACCCTGCGAAAATTGCGAGCCTGCTGGCTCGGATGTAGTGCGCTTCAGAACGGTCCGGACGCAAGCGGCGACGATAGATTTCTTCAACGCATAAGGCTGAAAACCCAGAGATATTCCCTGCAAGCCAGGCCATCAGGCCGGCCAGCAACGCCGCGGCGCCGAGCGCCAGTAGGGCTGGTGAGTATTCGAGGGCCATCAAGGCCGGCATCGTCTGGTCAAATGAAGCTCTTCCGTGCAACAGAGCTGGACCGGCCACTCCTGGCAGCACAATCAGAAAAGCGATGACCAGCTTGCCAAAGCCAGCAAATATCGGCACCATGCGTGCGTCGTCTACTGTGCGCGCAGTCAGCGCTCGCTGAATCATCACAAAGTCAGTGCACCAGTACGAAAAGCTGATTACAAACCCGAGCCCGATGATCACACCGATCTGGTCGAGCGGCGCGGACGGCGAGAAGACGGGCAGCGGCTTCCAAAGATGCCACCGCTCCGATCTTTCTGCCCATGTTGCCGCGTCAAAATGCACCGTCATAAAAAGCAGGGGCGCCAGGCCGGCGATCAGGACAAAGAGCTGGAAGATCGAAGTGAAAATGGAAGCGCGTACACCGCCAATCGATACGTAGACAAGTACGATCCCCGCGCAGATCAGCCCTCCCGCAAGGAAATTCCACCCCAGCAAAACGTGCAGCACCTGCGCGATCGTATAAAGGGCAACGCCGGCATAAGCCAGCGTGCCCGCCAATGCGACCGATGCATTCAGCAGTCGGACCCGATTTCCGAAACGCCGGCCAAGATACTCCGGCAAACTGCGCGCGCCGGTGCGCATATAAACCGGCAAAACGACGACCCCCATGAAAACCATTCCCGGGATGCCGCCAATCCAGTAAAAATGCAACGCCTGAATGCCGTATTGCGCGGCCATGGCGCTCATGCCGATCACTTCGATCGATCCGCAATTGAATGCCAAGAAAGAAAGAGCCGCCACCCAGAGCGGCAAGCTGCGGGAGGCATTCAAATAATCGTTTGCAGTCGGCCAGCGGCGTTTGGATATCCAGCTGATCAGCCCAATGGCGACCAGGTAAATGGAAAAGACAATCAACCCTAAAGGGTTCATATTGCTTGTTTTCATTGACTATTCCGCCGCTTATCACGAGACCTATCCCCTTGTACACAAACCTTCGCCGATCCGTCCAGGGGAATCGAACTGCGCCACACGCGGAATGAATGTTTTCCCCAGCTTCCTGCAGGTACGGATGGGAATCGATGCTCTGGTACAACCGGAAGGTGCTCCAAATAGAGCAGAAAGCGGTACACCGAATTTTTTCTTGACGATCGATGTTGGGGAGGAGTAAAGTTTCGATTTCGAGAAAACGATTTCTCATTTCAGCCATCCCAGTGCGAGAAAAGTTTCTCAGATCGATCCTCACAGCAGGCATGGCCGGCCAACCATTGATCGAAGCTGGCGGCGAATCTTCAGGCGCAATTCGCCTCTGGTCGAGTCTTTGCATCTGCGCTGCTTTCTTGGAGGCTACTGGATGAAGCACCAATCGTTTAATTGCATGTGCACCATGCTCGTATTCCTGCTCGTAACAGCCGGGCTGGTATTCGTGACGCTTCCCTGCTCTGGCCAGGCCAACCGGGCCACCATCACGGGAATTGTCACCGATCCGACGGGCGCGGTGATTCCCGGAACTGACGTGACCGCAATCAACACAGGCACCAACGTGCCCACGAAAACCGTCTCCAACAACGACGGCATCTACGTGCTGCCCAATCTCTTCCCCGGCCAGTACAACCTGACTTTCGAGAAGAGCGGCTTTGAGACAGTGCAAAGGCCCGGATTAACGCTGCACTCCACCGAGGATGCGCGCATTGATGCCGTGATGAAGGTGGGCGCGGCGACAACCAGTGTTACTGTCAACGGCGGCGCGCCGATTCTGGATATGGACACAGCCTCGGTGGGCACCAACATGAAGGCGGATGTGGTCAACGACCTGTCTCTGAATATCAATGGAGGGGGCCGCTTTGTCGAGACCTTTGCGGTGGCGATCACCCCGGGCTATTCGGTGCTCAGTTCCCCCTATGGAGCGGTGGTAAACGGCGGCCAGTGGTTCGCGAAGGACTACACCATCGACGGCACCTCGGGCACCTCCAATATTCGCGGCGACTCCATGGACGGCGGCCCCAGCATGGAGGCCATCGAAGAAGTGCAGGCGCAGACGAGTGGCCTGGACGCTCAGAGCAGCATTACCGGCGGCGGCGTGATGGCCTTCAACCTGAAGTCGGGCACCAACACGCTGCACGGATCGGCCTTCCTCTATGGGCATAACGAGTTGCTCGACGCCAACACCTGGACCAACGATAACGAGGGCGTTCGCAAACCCAAGGACCGGACGTGGGATTACGGCTTTAGCCTGGGCGGCCCAATCCACAAAAACAAGACTTTCTTCTTCGGCACCTTCGAGAGATACCAACAGGAGGACTGGCGGTTGAACAGCGGCGGCGCGACGGTTCCTACATCGGCGATGCTCGGCGGCGACCTAAGCGGCGTCCTCGGAACGACGCTCTGCACCGATCTTGAAACCGGTAACACCGACACATGCGCCGACATCGTCGCTATAGGCGATACCCCAGCGCCGATCATGACTTGCAACACCGCGCTACAGCCCGTCCAGGCGCAAGTGGACATGATCTACGACCCAACAACGAGCGGCGCTGCTCCAACGACCAATTGCCCAAAAGGCCCCTATCAATTCGCCGGCAATGTCATTCCCTCCGGCCGACTCAGCGCAGTTGCACAAAAAGTGAACGCTTTCTATGCCAACTACGCTCCCAACCTGGGTGGCACCACCAACAACGAGAGAACCCTGCTTACCAATACGCCCAGCCAGACGCCGAACTGGTATGTGGTCAAACTCGATCACGTATTGCGCGAGCAAGACCATCTTTCGGGTTCCTGGATCTACGATCACAAACTGCGCACACTGGACGACGGCGGCGGCGTTTGGCAGTCGGGCAGCACCACTGGCGGCCCGCTCTCCAACGCCCGCATCCAGTTCTACCATCAGCAGGAATACCGAATCAGCGAGTCCCATACCTTCAGCCCGAGAATGCTGAATGTAATCAACTTCACCAGCGCCTTCGACGACAACGGAAGCACTCCGACGGTTCCCGGAAACTACAACTCGCAGATCGGCTTTGGAAATACGGGGTCCAACAACTTTCCTGAGATTTCCTTCTCTGACAACCAGGCGGGCATCAGCGAGACCTATATTGGCAACACCTGGCAGGGGGACGTTGCCGGCTCAATCAGCACCACCGGGGACACACTCACCTGGACCAAAGGCCGCCACAACCTGAGCTTTGGGGGAGATTTTATCGCCCATGACATTAATTATCGTTCGGGCACAGGCGCGAATGCCTTCAACTTCTCATACTTGAATACCGCCGGCCCCGGCTATCCGTACGACGGGTTTGGCTTTGCAACCTATGAGCTGGGCCAAGTGAACAATGCAAGCCAGACCGTTGCCTACAATCTCTACGGGCGGCAGAAGAATATCGACCTCTTTGCGCAGGACAGCTACAAGATCACTCCCAAACTAACGCTGAACCCGGGCCTGCGCTGGACCTACAACACCCGTTTCCATGAAAAGAATGGCAACTGGGCCAATTTCGATCCAACGGTGGTCGACCCGCAACTCACTTCGGTGTACGGGGCCGCGCTGCCCGGATCGCTGGTCTTCGCCAATGGCGGCGGCGACAGTTTCGACAAATACGAATACCCCAACAACTACGGCCCCACTTTGGGCATCGCCTATCAACTGCTGCCGAATGTCGTGATACATGCCTCCTACGGCCTGATCTTCAATCCTGTGGGCGTCACTTTCTTTGGCGGCGTACCCGACAGCTTCGCTCCGCAGCTTGGATCGAACTCAGCAAATAGCTTCGACTGGGACAATGGCAGCGGCGGCGGAAACTACTCCGGTGTTGTGACGAAAGCTTCGCTGGCCACCGATCCCTCCACGATGCTGCCTTTCCCGGTTGAAACCGATCCGCGCTCGCTGCGTTTGGGATACAGCGAGGCATTCAACTTCGGCGTGCAGCAGGAATTGACTTCTAACATGCGCTTCGAGCTCTCCTATGTCGGCAACCGGGGACATCGTTTGACCGATACGGCTCTGGCATGGAATGAAACCACCACGCAGAAATTCCTCAGTCTAATCGACCAAAACCCGGGCTTCAGCATCTGGAATTGGATGTATTGCCCATCGGGGTACGGATCCGTCAGCGGGGTAGCCTGCCCGTATCCGAATTTCTATGGTTCGCCTCTGGCGGCGCTGGCGCCGCTGCCGCAGATGGCTGCGGCCGAAACCGACTACTGGTACGGCTGCTGCGCCAACATCAACTATGCGGGTCTGCCGCTGGGGCAGAGCTTCTACGACTCGCTGGTGGCGGAAGTTGTGAAGCGAGCCGGCAACCTGACCATGGATATGAGCTACGTGTGGTCGCGGCAGGAGGGCAATTCATTTTCGACCGAGCAGGACTACAACAACGGCTACACCGGCGTTGAAGACTTCCAGAACATGCACGGCGCCTCCCATGCCCTTACCGGCTACGACCTGCCGCAGGTGGTGAAGGGCTATGTCAGTTACAAACTTCCATTTGGCGCTGGGCAGCGGTGGGGCGCCACGCAGAACCCCGCCGTGCGCACGGTGATTGGAGGTTGGACTGCGACGACGCTGGTGGACTACTACACGGGCCAGCCGTTCCGGGTCGGCGCGGCAGATCCTTACTGGCCGCTGTGGGGTAACATTTACCCGCAGTTCAATCTCACAGGCTATAAAGGCCCCACCAACCCAGGAAAGTACGTGCCTGTGGGATCAAGTGGGACACCCCCGACTTACGACTTCTACATGCCGTCTTCCGTAGCGAGCAACCCTGCCGCAGGATTTTTGCCCCTATCGCCATACACCTCGCGGCTGCGCTGCCCAGGGCAGGCGAATGAGAATACGACGTTCCTGAAGAACGACAAGGTGGGACCCGACGGGAAGTACAACGTTTCGCTCCGCATGGATTTCTATAACCTGTTCAACCGGCACTACTACAACATCGAGGGGTGCGGCGGCAATACTGCACAAATCGGATCGCCCACCTTTGGCGAAATCCTGGGCGTCCAGGACAACCCGCGCTCGGCACAATTCGCGGTACGTCTGGACTTCTGATTCTCTGCGTTGTTTCTCTGCTTCGGGACCTCTTCGGCGCAAGCTGAGGAGGTCCCGAAACTCTCCATGATTTGGATCAAATGTTGTGCCATGTGCGCGGCACCTTCGGCACACCTTCTTCAATACTTTTGTGGTGGAGAATCGTCGCGTGGCTCGTTTCATTTCCAGCTTTCGAACTCGCACGCCGGAGTTCATACTGAATGTCTCGTTCCTCAGTGTCTGCCTGTTCAACGGCGCGGCTGCACACTCGCAAGTGACCGCGCCATCGCTCACCTTCCATATCGATTGCTCTGCGCCTGGTAACGGGGACGGATCCGTTCAGCATCCATGGAACAGCCTGGCCGCTGCCGAATCCCACGGCTTCGCACCGGGTGACACCGTCGCCCTCGCCCGCGACTCAACATGCCAAGGCTCGTTTACACCGCAAGGATCGGGCGCAGAGGGAAAACCAATCCGCCTTACCGCCTACGGCTCCGGCGCGCGGCCGAAGATCATCGCCCCCGCATCCGCTCGTCAGGCATTGCTGCTCTTCAATCAACAATACTGGCAGGTAGATTCGCTCGATATTGCCGGCGGCAACACCTACGGCATCTTCGTCACAGGCGACAAGGGCTTGCTCCATCATCTCTATCTCAAGAACCTCTACGTTCACGACGTCTATGGCGGCGCACTTAAGAACAAAGACAACGGCCTGGTGATTGTCGGCCCGAGCAGCATCAATGTCTTCTTCGACGACGTTTTGATCGACGGCGTCGACGCGGCGCACACCAACCAATGGTCCGGCATCCTTGTTGGTGGCGGCAGCTTTCCATATAAGGACGATGCGCCCCTCAACACCAATGTGCAGATCCGCAACTCCACCGTCCACGACGTGTATGGCGACGGTATCGTCCTCTTCCGCGACTCGCACAGTTCCATCCGCACCAGCGCGGCCTGGGAAACGGGCATGCAGCCCACGCAGGACATCGGCACGCCCAATGCTATCTGGACCTGGACCTGCAATGACTGCGTTGTGGCCGACAACGAAGCGTATGTTACCGACAGCCCCGGGGTTGACGGCGGTGCGTATGACATCGACTGGGACAATCAGAACAACACCGTCGAGCGCAACTACGCTCACGACACGCAGGGCTACTGCATCGCTGTCTTCGGGGCCGGCTACGTCACCAGCAACAGTCGCGTGCGCAACAACTTGTGCATCGATAACAGCGTGAGCCCGCGTATGGCAGCAACTGAAGGCGCCATCGAAATCTATACGTGGAACGACGGCGCACTTCGCGGCGTTGAATTACGAGGCAACACAATCCTCTGGAATCCACGCGCGCCCGGCGCTGCCCCAATCGTATGCAATGCTCGCATCGACGGGTCGCCGATCGTGTTCGCGAACAACACCATCGAGTCCAAATCGCCGCTCATTTACCGCATCGATAAACCCTTCGCATCTTTAGACAACACATTCAAACTCAACGGCACCCCGCTTTTCACTGTCGGCGATCACCAGGCCGTCACTATCGACAAGCTCCAATCGTCCGGCATGGAAACGGGAAGCACGGTGATGCCGCTGAAGGCCGTGGCACCCGCATCGTCAGCGGTCGCCAACGCGACAATCAGCCCCGTGCTCGACGGCGACGACTTACTCGCAGATGTTCCACGCGAAGAGCTGTTGCTTCTGCGCAGCTTCGCCGGCCAGTACGGGGAGGACCGTCTCAACATCACGGTCCATTTGCCACTTACGGCTCCGAGCCCGGCCGAGGCCAACGCCCTTCGCGATCTTGAAGACGTCTATCCCGGCGCGCTGCATTATGTGCGCGATATTGGCCCGGGAGCCAATGCCCTTTCGGCCGGTGAGTTGCACATCGTCCTGAACGACGGTACGCGCGTTCTCGATTCGCACGGGTTCGTTGACATCACAACCATGGGCCTCGCAATCCGCACGCACCTCGGCGCGCCTGACTATTCGCACATGCAGCCGCTCGAACAGCCTGAGGGCCGCCCATGATGTGGCTAGGCACAGTCGCCCAGAAATGGTCATTTAAGGCTGCCATTGCGTCAATCTTGCTTGCTCTCTGCGCGCCGGTGATTGCGGCTCAGCCATTCGCGCTCAAAGACGGCGAGACCGTAGTCTTTTACGGCGACAGCATCACGGCGCAGCGGCTCTACACCAAGGACGTTGAAGAGTTTGTGCTGACGCGATATCCGCAACTGCACGTCAAATTTGTGAATGCGGGAGTTCCCGGCGACACGGCCGCAGGAGGATATGCAGGCACAATGGCCGAACGCGTGGCTCGCGACGTCGCGCCGTACGGGCCCGGCATGATCACCGTGATGCTGGGGATGAACGATGGCGGATGGGGCTACGGATCGCCCGACCAGATCGATGCCGATTTCCAGTCCCGATACAACGCGCTGCTGCACGCACTTCGGCAGGTTGCTCCCACCGCCGCTCTCACGCTGATCTCTTCCACGCCCTACGACGAGATCACGCACGGGACGGAGTTTCCCGGTTACTCCAAAATGGTCGATCGCCTCGCCGGTGACATCTCGCGGATCGCTGCTCAAGCCCAATCGCAAGACGAGCCGCCGGTCCTTTTCGCCGACTTCCATCGTCCAATGCTGGATGCGCTCGAACGCGCCCAGGCGAACGATCCTGAGCTCGCGGCACTCCTGATTCCGGATCGCATCCATCCTGCCGAGGCCGGTCATTGGATCATGGCCGCGGCGCTCATGCAGTCGTGGCATGTCGATCCGGTGGTCAGTAGCGTGGAGATCCGTGCAATCGACGGCTCAGTGATTGCCCGCGAACGCACCGCGGTGACCGGGCTCAAGAAATCTGCAAACGGGCTCCAGTGGACGCAGCTAGATGAAGCACTGCCTTTGCCGCTCGATTTCGACAACGCGATGACCACCCTGCTTCTTCAGATTTCGGATGTCGGCGAGCTTGACCGGCAAATGCTGCGCGTGGTGGGACTGCCCTCGGGCACATATGACCTTCTCATCGACGGTAAGCCGGTCGCAGCTTTTTCGCACGGCGAATTAGAAAGCGGTATCAATCTGGCGCTCTACAAAACGCCGATGCTCGACCAGGCGCGCGACGTCGCAGGAAATGAGGACCAGCGCGCCGACCTTGATCACGCTGCATTCATATTGAGCGCGATGGTGAAGCATATTGCAACCGCCGGCGACGCAGAGAAGGCGCTTCGCGACGCGCAGGACGAACTCGACGCGGAGATTCGCAAGCAACTCAGCCCCGGCCCGCATAAGTTCGAGCTCCGCAAGACACAGACGGAGGCAGGCAAAGATGCAGCCGGTGCACGCTAAGGAAGACTCGTTTAGGGAAGGAAGTACAACATGAGAAAGATTTGCAGTTTTTCCCTCCTTTCATTTGCCATGATTGCTCTCTTGTGCAGTGCTGCGGGCAGGCCGCAACAAAGCATCTCTCTGGCGCCCGCTCCCTCCACGGAAGCCTTTCCCGATCTGCCCAACGTCCTCTACGGCGTCGCCTACTACTCCGAGTACGAGCCGTACGACCGGCTCAACAAAGACGTAGCTCTGATGAAAGCGGCCGGACTCAACGTCGTGCGCATGGGCGAGTCTACCTGGAGCTTGTGGGAGCCGGAAGACGGGCAGTTCGATTATGCATGGATGGATCGCGTTGTTGATGCCATGGGGAAGGCCGGCATCAAGGTCATCCTCGGCACGCCCACCTACTCTATTCCCGCCTGGATGGCGCACGAGCATCCCGAGATTCTCGCGGATGCACTCAGCCGAAACACCTACGGCGGACCTTCCACGCCGAATGTCTACGGCATGCGCCAGAATATGGACACAGATTCACCGGCCTACCGCTTTTATGCCGAACGCCTCATCCGCCACATTGTGGCGCACTACAAAGACAATCCCACGGTGATCGGATGGCAACTCGACAACGAAACCAGCAGTTACGATGCTGATAATCCTGATGTCTTCATCGGCTTTCAACATTACCTCGAAAAGAAATTCGGCACTCCTGAAGCATTGAGCAAAGCGTGGTTCCTCAATTACTGGGGCGAGAACCTGCATACGTGGGAAGACCTGCCCACCCGTGATGGCGCGCAGAGCACGGGTTACAAGCTCGAGTGGACGCGCTGGAGCCAGATGCGCGTCACCGATTTCCTTGGCTGGCAGGCCGCGCTGGTGCGCGAGTGCGCATCGCCACGCCAATTTGTCACCACCGATTTTGCCGGCATGATGAAACGCGACGTAAACGAGGAGTCGGTCGCCTCGTTTCTTGATATCCCCGCCGTGAACAACTATCACGGGACGCAGGATCATTTCGACGGAGCGGAGCAGTCGCTGAACGAAGATTTCGCCCGCTCGCTCAAGCACAGCAACTTTCTCGTCACTGAGACCAACGCGCAAACTACGGGCTGGTCCTCGGCGTTTCAATTTCCTCCGTACGATGGGCAGTTGCGCGAAGACGTGTACACGCATCTCGCCAATGGGGCCGACATGGTTGAATACTGGCACTGGGCGTCGATTCCGGCCAACCAGGAGACCTACTGGAAAGGCGTGCTCTCGCACGATTTCGAACCGAATCGCGCCTACGCTGAAGTGGCGCGCACTGCGCATGAACTCGGAAAAATCGGCCCGCACCTCGTCGGGCTACACATTCACAACCAGGTGGCCATTCTTTGGAGCCGCGATTCGCTCAACGCCATCGGCTTCATGCCGTTCACTTCTTCAGGCCCGCAGTGGAGCGGTGAATCGCCGACGGCTACCTATGCCACATTGGTCCGGCAGATACACAGGTCTCTTTACGATCTCAACGTCGATTCCGATTTCGTCTTCCCAACCAATCAGGATTTTTCGCAGTACAAGCTCCTGATTGTGCCTGCGCTTTACATCGCAGACGACGCTCTGCTCCAGCGCATCTCCGATTATGTAAAGAATGGCGGGCACGTGGTGATGACGTTCAAGAGCGGATTTGCCAATGAGAATTCGGCGGTGCGCTGGGTCCGCGCGCCCGGCCCGTTGCGCGAAGCAGCCGGCTTCAGTTATCAGGAGTTCTCCAACCTCGAACATCCGCTTGCCCTCAAAGGCGACCCATTTCACGCTGGCGCAGACAATCATGTTCAGTACTGGGCCGAGTTTCTAATGCCCGATCATGCCCAGGCGCTTGCTTGGTACGACCATCCATTCTTCGGACAATGGCCAGCAATTACCGAAAACAAATTCGGCGCTGGCACTCTTCTCTATGAGGGGACTTACCTTTCCGACAAGCTGCAAACAGTTATCCTGCGCGACAGGCTCCAGAAACTCGCTCTCCTCGGCCCCGATGAGAATTTGCCCGCTTCAGTCCACGCGCAGAGCGGTGTCAACCGCATGGGAAAGCGGATTCATTATTACTTTAACTACTCGAGCGCAGAGGTGAATCTTCGTTACGAAAACGCCGACGGAACAAATCTGCTTACAGACAGGCAGATAGCACATGACGCGGACCTGACATTGGCCCCGTGGGATCTGGCGATTATCGAAGAGAATGCATCGACAGTTTCCGCGCAGAAATAGAACCGCCGCTCAACGCGCCGCAGAGGAAGAGAATGATTCCAAAACGATCCATCAAGCGATGCTACGCGGCCTCGCTTCTGGCCGCTCTCCAGATTAGTTGCGCGATCGCTGCGCCCTCGGCATCTGCGCAGAGTGAACCCACGCCGCCTGCGCTCTCCGGCCCCATCTCCGTCTATAACAACTGGTCGTCGTATGACGAACTTTCTGACAATATCCCGCTCACCGAATCGCTGGCAATACGCGAGCTTGATGAGTTATTGCGGCTCAAGCGATCGGGCGTCCGCTTCGACTACTACATGATGGACGCGTTCTGGTTTGCGCCCGATGGCGGATATCGCACCTGGCGAAAGCCAAACTGGCCGAACGGTCCTGACGCCTGGATCAGGAAATGCCAGGAGAACGGCGTGCGTCCGGGCTTGTGGTTCAGCACGAACACACTGGTCAAGATCCAGGCGGCGCCTGCATGGCGCGACTCGCTGAGCAAAGACGGCGGTTCCATGTCTCTGTTCGAGGGAGGATTCCTGCCGGATTTCATCGATGTCTTGCAGTATTGGTATGACCGCGGCATCCGGATGTTCAAGTTTGACTTTCTCGATCTCTACGCAGCAACTCCGGCTGCCGCGGCAAAACTAAGCCCGGCAGAAATCAAACAGCGCAATGCGGCAGCCCTGCTGAATGCTCTCCGCGCATTCCGCCAGAAGAACCCCGAAGCCATACTGATTGCCTTCAACGGTTTCGGAGGAGACGTCGACAACACCGTTACAAAACTGCCCTTTCACGATCCAACTGACTTACGCTGGCTCGAAGTGTTCGCAATGCAATACACCGGCGATCCGCGGCCGTCCGATGTTCCCGAGGCGAGTTTCTGGCGTTCAATGGACATCTACAGCGATCACATGGTGCGCCGGTTTGAGCAACTCGGATTTCAGCTCGAGCGCATTGACTCCACCGGTTTCATGGTGGGAAAGACTGGAACCATCTACTACCGTGCCATGCACGCGTGGAAGGGTGCGTACCTGCTGATGATGGCTCGCGGCGGCTGGGTCAACACCGTGCACGGCAACCTCGAACTCATTCAGGGCAGCGATGCCGATTGGATGGCGCGCGCCCAGGCACTGTTCTTCGAGTTGCAGGGCCTCGGACGCATCCACACATTCGGAGGAATTCCCGGCGACATCGAGCCTTACGGATTCGGCGGAGTGACAACACGCGGCGCGGTCTACGTTGCTGTCAATCCTGCGCAAAGCGTCGCCACCATCGCGCTGCCGCGTCTTGCCTTCGATCAGACGCCGATGGGCGTGGGCCATGTGCAGTTCCGCGATGGGGGCTTTGTCCCCACGATTGCCGGAAACCGCCTCACGCTGGGCCCGGGGCAGATGGCCATGGTTGGTTATGGCGCGTATGCATCTCCGCAGTACGACTTCGGCGTCCAGCAGGATGTCGTCATTCCACGCTCCATCGCTCCCTTCCCTGCGCAGTTCCACTCCACCGGCAAAGGTTCCATTGAAGCCGGCATCGACCCTCCGTCGCACGGCGTTCTGCGCGTTGTCGTTCGCCAGAAGACTCCCGATGGAATCATTCGCCGTACCTGGGCCGGCGGTCCACCTTCAGGTGAAAACATGGGCAAGGTTTTTGCGCTCTCTGCTGCGCAAGGTGACCATGCAGTTCCGGTCCGAATCGACTACGACAAAATCGTGTGGAGCGGAATGAGCTGGGCTGTGGGTGAAATTGACGCTAAGAGCTTGTCGCCGGGTAAACAGCTGACTGTTCGGTTTCATTCGTCCGAGAAAGACCCGGTCGAACTCGACGGAGCCGTCTACCTGGTTAACTACTAAAGCTAGTTGCGTACAGTGCATGGTGGGCCCGGAGGGATTCGAACCCCCAACCAAGGGATTATGAGTCCCCTGCTCTAACCGTTGAGCTACAGGCCCCGACACCGGGATGAATCAGTCGATCTTTCAAGTGTAGTGGAATTTGCAGCAACCCGAAGCCTGCGCGTACGTGCCGGGGCAGGTTCGCCGGTTCGCTGCAAAGCCACGGCGATTTCGCCCCGGCTGCACAAAGGTCTATTGCGTTCGCGCCGGAAGGTCGGGATAGGTGCGATAAGCTTCAACCGTCGCCGTCAGTGGAGTTCCTCTCACCTGTGAGGTCTTCAGCAGCACTTCAAAATAAGGGAGCTGCGCTGAGTGAAGTTTCGCCTTGAATGCAGAGAATTGATCCTCAGAGAGCAGAAAGTCCCCCGCTGCCTCCGTCGCCTCACTTGATGTGCCCTCGAGCAGCAAGACTTTGCCATCGTGACCCGGATTCGGCAAGTACGCGACGACGCAGTACCCAGCCGCGTCCGTCGAAGTATAAACTGGCGGCTCGCCGTTCATCGGATTCCGATTGGTCACCGTCGTCACCCCCAGACCCTGGAACAACGTGTTCTCTTTGAAATTTAATCGTCCCTCGAACATCTCCGACCACGGATTCGAGATGCGGCCGCCAATCAAGATCACATTGTCCTGTTTCACCAGCGCCGGCATGTACTGGCGCGCGCTGTACAACCGAACTCTTGCATCCAGCGGATCCATTTCTAGAATGCGATGCGCCAGCTTGAATTCCTCCGTATTGCCAAGGCTTTTTGACGCCAGCAGTTCCTGAACACCTCGCAACTCCGGGCTCAATGATTTGGTTTGCGATGGATCGACGTAACTCCGGCCCAGATAACCGTAAAACGAAGTCTGCTGTTTGTTCAGCTCCTCGATCAGCAGAAATGAATCGTCGCTGACAACAACATCTGTGTCCTTACCCGGATCGAAGAACCCGGACCACAATGAGTCAAGCGAGGGCTGATATCTCCACGGCGAAAGTACGCGGTGAATGCCTTCCAGAGACTGCTCCTCGCGCTCAGAACGGATCCATAGCGTCACACATGCCGCAGAAAGAGCAAGAATTGCTCCCACCGCGGTGATGCTCGCCAACTGCCGTCCACGGCGCTGCGGCTGCGTTGCTTGCTCGGCTAAATGACCGGCCGCTTCCGCTTTCGGAAGCTCGTCAACTCGCCCTGCGGATTCCCCGGTGATCACTTGAGCTTCAACGGCGGCAAGCTGAACCGCGGTTGGTCGGCTTCGCGGGCTGAAAACCGGCCTGTAGCTGCCTAAAGCAACCGTAATGACTGTCTCTTCCTGCTTCCCCTCATTCGAAAAGTAAAGTTCGAGCTTCTTGCGCAGGTGCGCCATTTGGACGCGCACAATATTGTCATCCAGCGGATTGAAGTCGCTCCGGCGACCCAGAACTTTGTGCGCAATATCGAACTCGTGGATTGGCTCGTCAGAGTTGAGAATCGCCTCGCGGACTATATATAGAAGGATGTCGCGGAGTTGCGTAGCTCGATATAGCGCCGCACTTCGAGCGGCTCGCTCAGCCAGCTTCCAACGCGCGTCACTCTCCAAGAGGAGGGTATCACCGCTCGAAAGATCTGCGTTCTTTCCTTTGACGACCAATTTCATTGCCCACCGAAGCCGCTGGAATTATGGCTGAATGTCAATTCCAATGACAAGCCAATTCGTTAATCGTACTTGTAAGTATTTCAATTATAAGTCTGTTCACGTAAAAATCCCGCTAACGGGATTACCGTAGCATTAAATTGACTGTCCATAGTTCACGTCACTGCGAAACAGTAGTCTCCGCCAGTCAGAAGTTCGCAAAACGAATCCTGTCTGGGCATTGCTGTTCCCAGTAGCTCGCCCAAGCAAAGCACAGATCAGCTTCTTGTTGGCTACGGCACTCCCGCAGAGCGTAAATTCGGATCGCAATTTGGATAGCCATGTCGGCAACCAGGCACTTGATTGCAGAAAACGGTTCTCACCAAAGTTTGAGGAGGTAGCAAAAAAATGCAAAATTTAGCCAGATTTCTGACGCACACACTCTCAAGATTCTCATCGACCACAATTTTTCTCGTTGCCGCGCTTATGTTCGCGCCGGCCTTCCAGAGCGTTCACGGCCAGGGCATTACGGGCTCGATGACCGGAACAGTGACCGATCCTAGCGGTGCGATTGTCGCAGGCGCATCCGTGACCATTCGCAATGTAGCAACTGACTTTATCCGCAAGGTTTCCACTTCGGATGCCGGAACCTACACTGTCACACAACTGCTGCCCGGAACTTATAGCGTGAAAGTCGATAAGACCGCTTATAAGACCTTTGAGCAAAAGGACATCACGGTTCAGATTGACCAGGTTGCGGTCATCAACGCGCAATTGCAAATTGGTTCGCAGCAGGAGACGGTTGAAGTAACGACTGCTCCTCCCGTGATCCAGACAGAAGATTCCTCGGTTGGCCTCGTCGTCGACAGCCACAATATTCAGAACATTCCATTGAATGGCCGCCTAGGGGTGATGGGCCTGATCGCTCTTGCTCCCGGAGTGCAGGGCGCGGGCGCCCAGGACCAACTCGCCGACAGGGGCGTAACGCCTTCGATCGGCACCGGCAGCCGCAACGCCTACGGAGGCATGGGGAACACGCTCGATGGAGCGGACAACAAGGAAGTGACCCTTCAGCGCAGCGAAGCTGAAATTCCCTCGCTCGACGCGCTTGAGGAGTTCAAAGTCATCACCACGGGCGCTCCCGCCGAGTTCAATGAGCCTGCCCAGGTCATCGTTGTCACCAAAAGCGGAAGCAACATGATCCACGGCGAAGCCCTGGAGTACAACCGGTCAAAAGGCACTGGCGCGAAGACCTACTTCGGAGGTTCGCTGCCCCGCCCCGCCTATGAAAGAAACGAATTCGGCGGCAATGTTTCAGGTCCGATCTTCATCCCCCATCTCTACAACGGCAAGGATCGCTCCTTCTTTTTCCTGGCCTTTGAAGGCTTCCATCTTACGCAGTCCATCAACGACAACACGCAGCAGCCAACCACCGATATGCGCGCCGGCTACTTCGCCCCTTCGTTGGCCACAGGGGGAGTGCTCACGAACCCGGCTACGGGAACCCCATATGCCACCGGGACTGCGCCAAGCGGCGCCACGGGTGATTATTACATTCCTTCCACGTCGTTCAATTCCGTTGACCAGACGCTGTTGACCGATCTCTATCCGCTGCCCACGACGACCGGAACAGGCACCAACACGTTTCAGCTCGTTTCCAACACCAGCAAAGCAACACGGTGGTCCCTTCGCCTCGACCACAAGATCAGCGACAAGGATCAGATCCGCGCGACCTGGCTCAGGGCATTTTATGGTCCCTATCCGGATTCGGAAGTCGACAGCCTGCAGGGCGGCTACTCCGGCGATGGAGAACACAACACAACCACCATTCTCGGCTGGACACACACGTTTTCGCCTACCTTGCTGCTCGACACGTATGCCAACTACTTCCACCTGCCGATTTACCGCACGCCGCAGAATGTAAATACCAATTTCGCCTCCATCATTCCGGGGTTGGGCGAGGTAGATATCGAAGGCGCGCCGGCAATCAATATCACCAACATCACAGGCGTTTCGGAAGCCGGATCGAAGGATCTTGAGCAGGTTGGGGCGATCAGCACGGCTCTGACAAAGGTTCTGGCAAGAAACACCATCAAGACCGGCTTCTCGTACCTCTACGACGATCACTGGAATGAGTCCTGCAGCCGCGGCACCTACACGTTCAACGGACACTACACGGGGAACGCGTTTGCGGACTTCCTGATCGGAGATCCCATTTCGACCGCGAAGTCGAGTCCCAACTGCACCCCTTCGAGAAACCTCTCCGACCAATACGCTGCTTACGTTCAGGACGACTGGAAGGCGACGCCAAAGCTGACCATCAACGCGGGTATCCGTTACGACTTACAGTGGTTCCTGCCTGACCCGTACGGAAAGAATGCCCTCTTCATTCCCTCTCTCAAAGAAGATGTCGTCTTCGGCAGTTCTTACACAAACGCGATTCCCAGTTACATCAACGGGTCGATTCCGATTGCACTTTCGACATCGGTATCGGGAATTTCAAGCAATCCCTTCAGCTATCTCGGACGCCCGGACAAGAATTTCGCCCCGCGCCTGGGATTTGCCTACCAGGTTGTGCCCAACACGGTCATCCGCGGCGCCGGCGGCATCTTCTTCAATCTTCTGCCGGCCTCGTACATGGGCAGCATGTTTGCAAATTTGCCCTTCGCAGCCACTGTGAACTACACGCAGCCGGCGGGCACTGCACCTCCCAGCTTCACCATGAGCAATCCCTTCGGAGCTACCGGCACCTCCACGGCGAATCCGACGGTGAGTGCGGAGCACAGACTGGAGACGCCCTACACAGAGGAATACAACCTGGCCGTCGAACATCAATTCCCTGGCAACCTTGACGTCCGCCTGGGTTTTGTCGGTCAGCACAACCTCAGGCAGAACAATGCCAGCGGCAGCGGAACAACGGCCCCGAATATCAACCTGGCCAACCCGCCGGTAGTGGGCGTAACTGCACAAAGCACTAACCTGTACCAGCCCTTCTCGACCATTGCTCTCAACGTCGACCCCATCTTTCACAGCGATATGAACTCACTGCAATTCGGCATTCATAAGCAGTACGGTCACGGCCTTACGGTGAATGCTGAATATCAGTGGACGCGGGTTCTGGGGACGGAAAATGTTGAGAATCCCTCCGGCGCGACGCCCAACGACTCCTTCGGGAACATTGGTGGCATCACGCCTCAGGTTCTCACCGTCAACTACGCGTACGTGCTCCCCATCGGGCAGGGGCGAGCACTGCTCGGCAACGCCGGCAATCTCGCCAACAAGTTCATCGGTGGCTGGCAGGTTTCGGGAATCAGCACGTTCCAGACCGGGCAGCCATTTTCAGTGAGTTATACCGCTCCCGGCGGTACTACGGGTCTGGTAAGTGGCCGCGCTAACCGCGTGGCTGGCGTTCCGCTCTATCCATCAACAAAAACCAAGGCCGAATGGATGAATCCAGCCGCATTTACCGCCCCGCCCTGCTACAACTCGGTGGAGACGGGTAGCGCCACGGTGAGTTGCGCGTCTGTCTACGCTGCCGGGCAGACGGCTGGCGTTACAACGTACGACACCTATGGAACCTCGGCCTACGACCTGCTCCGCGGCCCCGCCTGGCAGGACTGGGATATGAACCTGATTAAGCACATCACATGGCGCGAAAGGTACCTGCTCGAACTTCGCGCCGACTCCTTCAACGTCTTCAACCACCCCAACTTCGGCACACCGAACGCGACCCAAAGCAACTCGTCGACTTTCGGAACGATCACTTCCATCAGCAGTTCTCCATCGTACGAGCCTCGCACGGTGGAGTTTGCGGTGAAGTTCAACTTCTGACTCTTCCTGCCTTCTCGAATGACCTACACCGCGGCTTACGGCTGTTCCCCTCGGGGAACAGCCCGGCCTGGGGTTTGACTGGCAGCCCATAGTGGGCTAAAGCACGGCAAGAAGGGAAAGCCATGAAACGATTCATCCGGGTTAGCGCAGCACTCATCTTTGCTGGGGTCGGTCTTTCGTCAGCAGCGCATGCTTCGCCACGCCACCCCAACGTTGCTTCTCTCAGCCAGAACAGCCGCGAGCTCTTTACCACTGCAATGCAGTGGGGCGACCAATCTTATGACGTGCAGGCCAAACTCTGCCGCATGCCGCAGTCGCCGCAGTACGCCGAGGCGCATCTGCCGGTTCACCTGGCGGTGCGCGAATCCACCTGGTATTCCGTCGGCTTGTTGTTGCGCGATGGCCCCGGCGACCGCGAGCGCGCCGCGCAAATTCTCGATACGGTGCTGAAGGCGCAGTATCGTCAACCCGGCAAACCCTGGGATGGAACTTTCCGCCGCGCGCCAACGGAACCCGAACCCGGCGCCCACGCCGAAATGTGGCGCGCCTACGATCCCAACTGGCGCGAGTTTGTCGGCACCACGTTCGCGGTCATTCTCAACGAGTATCCCGATCGCATTCCAAAGGAGCTCCAGCAGAGAATGATCGACGCGATCGACTACGCTGTCGCCGGCGAAATGAAGCAGGGTCGCCTGCTCCCGTCTTACACCAACATCTCGCTCATGTACGGATTCCTTTGGAACTTTGCCGCTGTGCGGGGCGGCAAACCGGAATGGACCACGCAGGCCGAGCAGTGGCAAACGACGACATACAACCTCTACAAGCAGCACGACGCTTTCTTTGAATACAATTCGCCTACCTACTCCGGCGTCGACATCTTCGGACTCGCGCTCTGGCGCGACTACGGCTTCACTCCGCTAATGCGCCAGCGTGGCGAGGAGATGGAAGCCGGCCTGTGGCGCACCACCGCCGATCTCTACAACGCAAACCTGCGCAACATCTCCGGCCCCTACGACCGCGCCTACGGTATGGATATGCAAAGCTACGTCAGCGTGATGGGGCTTTGGCTGCGCACGGTCCTTGACGCGGACCATGCGCCGCTCACCGGCTTTGACAAACTTCCCGTCGATCACGCGCCCGACCTGTGGCTCGTCCCGCCCATCGTCGTGCTCGACACGCGGATCCCCGCTGACGCGATGGCAAAGTTCAAGACTTTCCCTGGGCCGCACCAGGTGAACCGCCCCATCGCAGACCAGCGCGTAGCAACGGCATGGATCGGCAAAACTCTCATCTATGGCGGCGAAATCACGGGCTACACGCGTGATGTCGACGCACATAGTCAACTTCATCCGGTTACTGTGCAGTGGCAGACGCCCGAAAAAAGAATCGGCTGGATTCAGCTCACGCGCTGCCCGATGATCGATGCCACAGCCGATAAGTCAGGCATCGATATCTCGGCAAACGGCGACGTCGGCTTCCGCATCTTTGCGCCCGGCGCGACCGCCGCGCAAATTAGAAAAGACAAGTGGTTGCTCCCCGGCCTCATCGTTCATCTCGATGGCGGCGCAACCAACTTTGCTGCGGAACAGAACGGCCCATTTGTCGACGTGAAGATCACCGGCATGACCGAGATAAAAATGACCTTCGATCACCCAGGCGAGTAAGGCAGGTTTTTACCTAAATCGTTGGGTGCCCCGTCCAGGCCTTGCTTGGGCGGGGTAACTGTTTTCAGGTATCTTCACCGGGCCCGGCTGCGGTTCGATCACTTCGCCAGATACGCCACTAACGGCGACTGCGCTTTCCTCAGCGCTTGCGCCACGCATTCCGCATTCATCTCTGCGCCCTCCGCGCTGGTGTGCGTGTGGTCGATGGGAAAAAGCAGGGCCGTCTTCGCCGGGCCCATTGCCTCCAATCGGTCCGCTTCAATCGTCCCCATATCGACAAATGCGACATGCTGTTCATCGGCGAGCTGCCTGATCGCCGCATCGTATCCCATGTCGCGCTCAATGTGCTGCGAGCCGTCGGGTCCAGGCGTCCAGATATTCCGAACCGTCAGTGAAAGCAGAATGGGCGTCACCTGCTTCGCGCGCGAATCCGCAATGTACTTCCGCATGTACCAACCGTATGTATGTACCGTCTCTTTTGTCCCATCCAGCAGGGTGACATCCTTCGTCTCTTCGCCCAACCCCTTCAAGCTTCCGCGCGGTTTCGCTCCGTCAAGATCGCCGCCGTCGTTGTGACCCATCTGCAAAAGCACAAAGTCGCCCGGCTTCATCTCGGCCATTACTCTGTCCCAGGCACCTTCGCGAATGTAACTTCGGCTGCTGCGTCCCGCGATGGCCCGATTGGCCAGGTTGATGCGTGTCGTGTCGAAGTAGTGCGCAAGGTGATCGCCCCATCCGAGATCGGCCTGGTTACGAGCCGTCGAGTCAGCAACGATGAACAGCGTTGGCAAAGCGGGATTCAGAGGCGCGTCGACAGCTCGGGATTGTTGCGCGGGAGTTGCCGGCGATTCGGTCGTTGTGGCCGGCGCTTGCCCACCGGTGGCGCGCGCCCCAAGCGCAAGCAACAACCCAATCACTATTACTGACCCGCGAAAGTTTCCTTGCGCTCGACCTCGCACCAACCCCTCCTTCACGCTTCTGCGCCCATTGCGCAGAAACTCGTTTTCAATGTGCACGGGCAGGCACGCGTGTTCGACCGGTTCTGTCACGCGGCCCGTTTCTGTCGCCGGCGCATCCGGAAGAACTAGGCGCGCTTCGCTTCGTGTTTTCTCCGCGATCTGCATTCTCTGTATACGCATCCAGTGCGGAATTCTACAAGAAATGCATTAGAGTGATCGCATGCCATCACGCCGCGATTTTCTTGCCTCGATGCCCGCATTGGGAGTTGGGGCGGCCCTCGTCGATCAGCCTTCTGCCGCACAGTCACAACCTCAGCCCACCACCGGCTCGCTGGAGCTTGAAGAAGGCTGGCAATTCCGCTTCGACGCGGACGGAGGGCTCACCGCATCAACGATGGCGACGAATTCTGCAGGCTGGGAGTCGATCACCGTCCCTCACACCTGGCAAACTCTCGGCCGCAACCCGGACTACGTTGGCGTCGCGTGGTATCGCCGCGAAATCTTCGCGCCCGCGGAGTGGCAACACCGTTTTGTTCGCGTCGAGTTTGAAGCTGCCTTCCATACCGCGCACGTTTTTCTGAATGGCCGACCGGTCGGCGAACACATCGGCAAAGGCTACACCGGATTTCGTTGCGATCTGTCGCCGGGGATCCGGTTCGGCCAAATCAATGACCTGGTCGTGCGCGTCGACAACTCGTTTTCGAACAGGATGTTGCCGCGCCTCAAGTCATACGACTGGACCAATGACGGCGGCCTTTTCCGTCCTGTCCGCGTCCTCGTCACTTCTGCCGTCTTCATCGAGCGCCTTGAGATCGACGCGGCCCCGAATCTCGAAGCACACTCCGCCGAGGTTTCTGTTCGCGCCGTCGTCCGCAACACAGATGTGAGCGATCAGACCGTCGGACTTGCAGGCCTCGTTGAGCGCGAAGGCTGGTCCGATAGGCAAAGCCCCATCGCGACGAGGTCCGCGCGCCTCGCACCCAATTCCACGCAAACCATCGCCCTCGATCCCGTCACCATCGTTTCAGCCGATCTCTGGCACTTCGACGCGCCGAATCTCTACCAGGCCACGATCACGCTCGACGCAGGCGGCCGGTTCCACACTCTCTCCAACACTTTCGGCATCCGCCGCTTTGAGGCACGCGGCACGGACTTCTATCTCAACGGAGAGCGCGTCACGCTGATGGGTCTTGAGCGCATGGCCGGCAGCCATCCTGAGTTCGGCATGGCCGAGCCAGCCGAATGGATCGAAGCCAACCATCGCGACATGAAAGAGCTAAACTGTGTCTTCACGCGCGTCCACTGGCCGCAGGACCGCCGCGTTCTCGACTTCTGCGACCGCAATGGAATCCTGATGCAGGAGGAAGTTCCCGCCTGGGGGCCCGAGACTTTCTCGAAGATCGATCCTGCACTGCAGACGCAACTCACCGCCAACGGCCTCGAACAGCTACGCGAGCTCATCACCAGCCATCGTAATCATCCCTGCATCGTCAGCTGGGGGTTGTGCAACGAGGTCGACGGCAAGAACCCCACTTCGCGCGCTTTCGCCACCGCCCTTGCGAAGGAAGCCCGCAGGCTCGACCCCTCGCGCCTTCTCACCTAC
Organism: uncultured Acidobacteriaceae bacterium; assembly: GCA_963834565.1. Lineage (GTDB taxonomy): Bacteria > Acidobacteriota > Terriglobia > Terriglobales > Acidobacteriaceae > Telmatobacter. The sequence goes on from CAWICF010000007.1 coordinate 84,093, forward strand.
GCTTCGCACTCGCTGCGCGAGCATCCTGAAGACGATATGGCGGGCGAATTCGACTTCATCTCGTCGAACGAGTACTTCGGCAGCTGGTATCCCGGCGGCCCAGACGAGTTGCACGCACACATTGCGGACCTGCGCCGCGCATTTCCCGGCAAGCCGATCGTGATCTCAGAGTACGGCTGGTGCGAGTGCCAAGCGAAGATTCCTCCCGGCGACGAATACCGCGTGAAAATCGTCGAGGAGCACACCAAAACGATGCGCGACTCGGATCAGGTCGCGGGCGCGATCTATTTCGACTACAACGACTACCGCACCATTGTCGGCGATCACGGCACAGGCGCCCTCCGCCAGCGCGTGCACGGTGTCGTCGATCTCTACTCGCAACGCAAGCCCTCCTTCGATGCGCTGCGCGCACAGTGCAGCCCCGTTGAGAGCATCGCGCTCAAATCCGCCGGCGATCGCATCGAACTGCTTATCGTCGCCAGAAGCCGGCTGCCTGCCTATACACTGCGCGGCTACACCGCGCGCTGGCTCTTCTTCGGGTACGACGATCTCCCCATGGATGGAAGAATCGATTCCCTGCCCGATCTCGCACCCGGCAGCAAGTTCACGCTGACAGCGACTCCGTCAATCGCCAACCCAAAACGCGTCGTTGTCGATATCCTCCGGCCAACCGGATTCTCCGCTGCTCGCGCCGAGCTAAGGCTTTGATTTTGAGCGCTGCCATCGGCTGATCCACAAAGCTGCTCCTTTTCCACACTCGCGCACCGGTCCTCCACCGCTGCTCAACAAGGCCCATTGCGCTACGCTTAGATTCGGAATGAGCATCACAATGGCTGTCTGCACAATCTGCGAAGGCGTCGGCCTGGTTCGCGTGGTTGACGCTTCCGGCAACTGGGTATCGCGGCCCTGCCAGTGCCAGGAACTGGAGCGCGAAAACCGCCGCCTCGCCGCCGCGCAGATCCCCACTCGCTATCGCGACTGCACACTCGATACTTTTGAGATTTACGGCGGAGCGGATCCGTCGCTAGGTAAAGCGCTGCTAACCGCGCGCCGCTTTGTCGACGAGTATCCCGCCGGCACCGCGGGCACAGGTCTGCTCTTCACCGGGACCATGGGCGTCGGCAAAACGCATCTCGCTGTCGGCGTTTTGCAGCGCCTCGTGCGCGAGCGCGGCGTCCGGGGCCTCTTTTGCGATTACCGCGAGCTGCTCAAGAGCATCCAGAACAGTTACAACCCCGAAGTACGCACCACCGAACTCGAGCTTCTCAAGCCCATCTTCGCCGCCGAAGTTCTGGTTCTCGACGACCTGGGCGCGCAAAAGCCCAATGAATGGGTATGGGACACCGTGGCCCTCATCCTGAACTCCCGCTACAACGACCGCCAGTCGACCATCATCACCACGAATTACGATGACCAGCCCGCGGGAGGCGGCCGACTTACCGATCCCGAACGGGCAGCCCGCGAGCCGACGCTCGGCGACCGCATCGGCGACCGCATGCTCTCGCGCCTTGCCGAAATGTGCAGCACCGTAAAGATGGCCGGCAAAGATTGCCGCCAAACTGCGATCAAGCGAGCCCGCTTCGGCTGACCTAGCGGGCACCCCGCTCTCGATTTTGAGACCGGGAGGAACGCTCTTTTCGCTCCGCCTCGCTGAAGCTGAATGCTGACGGCTGACTGCTCGTCCGGCCGCGCACTTTCGTCACCGTCGGCAACGTAATAATCTTGGTTTCCCGACGCAAAATGCTTGAAAATAACGGAGGTTGGCCGAGATCGTCCGCGGTATCATGGGTCCGGTCATTTTCTGAAACGAATCATGCGCCGGATCCTTGATCTTCTCAGCCTCGTCGTACTCGGCCTGCTTCTTCTCTTTACGGGGCTCGCAGTAATGGGCCCGAACAAGCTGCCTGCCAATGCCCCCACTCATTTGAACGATCTTGGTTTGCCCGACGCCTGGGCAACATACACTTCGTTTGAAATTGTGGCCATCATCGCGGTCGTCGTCTACCTTGGGCTCACAGTTGTTTCGGCTTACTCCTCGTTGGCCAAACATGCCGCCCAGGCCGACCCCGACGCCGGACCGTCGATTGAGCCCCTATTCCTCATACTCATCGTTTCAGTCAAAGCGGAGTTGATGGGATTCCTGGCCTGCATTCAGTTCTCGACGCTCCATGCGGCGCGGCATCCTGACAACCCCTCGTCAGTTTGGAGTACGCTCATGTGGGTCCTGCTTGTCGCGATCCTGACGTCTGTAGCTTGGTTCGTCGCATCCATCTTCCGCACGGGGCGCTCAAGACAGAATTACGCTTAGAAACTTTGCAGGCGCTGCTGCAAGCGTCGGCCCGACGGCCGACTTGAGGCAATGAGCGAGTTTTCAGGAGCGTCCATCATCTGAAAAGGCAAAGGCTGCCCAGCAGAACGACGATCGCGGCGATCGTCAATCCCCGATATGCGCGCTCTGCACGCCGCATCCACTGAGGATCGCTGTCCGCTGGACCAGCTGGTCCACTCGACACTGCTCCGGGGGAGTACATCTCTGGCCTGCTTTCACGCAATCTGGAGAAAATTACGCTCTTGTTATCTGCCCGGTTCCCGCATTCAAACTCTGTTGCCTTCGCGGTCCCGGTTCGCCTGGAAAAACCCAACATTCAAACTCTTCCCTTGCCCGCTTAGACGCTCCAGTCATCTCCAGGATTCATGAACCTGATTGCATTTTCAGGAAATCTTGGTAAAAGTTTCACGCACCCGCACCGCTTCGTCTTTAGCTCTGCTCAATCGTGCAATTCCAACTGAGAAGCGGTCAGCTTTGGTGTCGTCAATCGGTGTACAATCTCGCTCGTGAGCACTGGCCCGCAACTTGTGCGTCCGCCGGCGGCGCAGGAACGCAATTGGCTGCCCCTCCTGATTGCAGCAGTCATCGTTCTGGCTGTCGGCGGGAGCTTGCTCTACTACTTCGAGCACAGCAAAGCCACGCCGGCGGTCACACCCATCTCCGCTGCTGCCGATCCCTACGCTGCCAAACTCGCCATTAGCAACCTGGCCATGAGCGAGTCATCTAATCTGGCCGGAGGCAAGGTCACCTACCTCGACGGGCAGATCACAAACCAGGGCAATCGCACAGTCACAGGAATTACCGCCCAGGTGCTTTTCCGCGACCCGGCGCACGAGGTTGCGCAAAACGAGACGCAGCCGCTCAAGATCATTCGCACGCGCGAGCCCTATATCGATGTGGAGCCCCTCTCCGCCGCGCCGCTGAAGCCGGGCGAACAGGCAGACTTCCGCCTCATCTTCGACACGGTCGCCCAGGACTGGGACGGCGCCTACCCCGAAATTCGTATCGTTCGCGTGGACTCGAAATAGGCCCCTTTCCATCTGGAACAGGGGTCCGGCCACATTTGCGGGATTGCCTCCACCACGGCCTGAAATCCGGCCCAGAACTGCTCGCCTGCCGGCCCCAACTTCCTTACAAAGTAGAAAGTACCGAAAAGTGCAAAATTTACCTTCCCAGAGGCCAAAAACCGGCCCGAAAATGCGCAGTTACCCGTGCGAAATCGCTAAGTTAAGCCTATATATTTCAATCGTCTAGTCATTTCCATGCCCGACGGACCCGGTTTGGCACCGGCCATGCTCTTAGTAAGGGCGAGCAGACAAGAGCGCTCATCCTGTCGGCGCTCCTAAAGGCCACATCGGAATAGGGGTCACCTATGAATAGCTTTGATAATCGTTTCGGAAGGTTTTCCCGCCAGTTGGGCGTTTTGGCCCTCGCATCTGCTTTCGCATTTCCTCTTTGGGCTCAGGACACGGTGAGCACGGGAACGACGAATTCTTCCCAGAACACTCCCGCGGCTTCCCAAAATCAGCCCTCCCCCGCAATTGACCAGCCGTTGCCTGCTCCTGCAAGGGAAGGGTTCTGGGGACGGATCAATCCCTTCGCCCGCAAGAAGTGGGTGAAGAAGCAAATCGACCCGATCAACGACCGGCTTACCGAACTGGATGAAGTGAACGCCAAGAACGCCCGCGACATCAAGGATGTGGATGCCCGGGCGCAAGCTGGAATCCAGAAGGCACAGGCCTCGGCCGACGCCGCCAATCAGGCAGCCATGGCTGCCGGCCAACAGGCCCAGAACGCGAGCAACACAGCGCAGCAGGCCTCGCAGCACGTTGACACCATCAACTCCACCGTTAACGGCCTCGATCAGTATCACCAGATCACTGAAGCAGAAATCACCTTCCGTCCCGGAACCACGACTCTGACTTCAGACTCCAAGGCGACACTTGATCAGCTCGCAGCCAGCCTGACCGGCCGCGAAGGTTACATCGTCGAGATGGATGCGCATGCACCCGGTGCAGGCAGCGTCGGCATCCAAAGCTCTGAGCGCCTCAATGAGGCGGTCAAGCGCTATCTCGTAACCGAACACCAGATTCCCGTCTACCGTATGCATGCCGTGGCTCTCGGCAACGAGATGGCCATGAACCAGGACAATCCGGATCAAAAGCCGGAGCGGGTTCGCAAGAGCAGCGTGCATCTGGTACTGATGGAAAACAGTTTGGCGGCCCGGGCAGGTTCGTCACCCCAAAGCGAACCTGCTGCAGCTGGCACAGCGCAGCCGTAATATCGCGGCCATCCTCCCCCGAGGCTCTGCGCTAAGCCAACGGCCACCCCGCCGTTAGGCCGCCAACAAGCTCTCGCAACGCGAGAGAACCAAGGCAACTTGGCCCCCGTGAATACGGGGGCCGTTTTTTGTCTGGGTGCAAATTCAACCCTTACCTGCATTCTAATATCCGTTATAATCTAGCTGGAGACGCCCGAAATGACCAAGCTCAAAGTGACGACTGTCGGCAGTTCAGTAGGCGTCGTCCTTCCAAAAGAGGTCTTATCCAGGCTTAAGGTTTCCGAAGGAGATTCCCTCTTCCTCACAGAATCACCTGACGGCTTTCGCATCACGCCGTACGACCCGGATTTCGAAGAAGACATGATCCTCGCCCGAAAGGTGATGCGTAATCGGCGCGACCTTCTGCGTGAACTTGCCAAATGAGTGCTCCCCATTGGAGATGGGTCAAAGAAAGCTCTGTCCTTGCAATTCATGAAGAGCAGGTAGCAGAACACGGCGGCATGCAAGGCATTCGCGACCTTGCCCTGTTGCAATCGGCGCTGGCGCGGCCTCAAAATGCCGCAGCTTACGGAAGTCAAGACATTGCTGACCTTGCCGCCGCGTATGCATTCGGCATCGCCCGCAATCATCCGTTTCTTGACGGAAATAAACGGACCGCCTGGGTGGTGGCTGAAACCTTCTTGCTCAAGAACGGCTACAACCTGGATGCCAGCGATCGGGAGAGCCTTCCGATCATGCTTTCCGTCGCGGATGGCTCCCTGCCTGAACCGGAGTTCGCTGGCTGGCTGCGCGCTCACATCGAGCAACAGAAGGGTTGAGCACTCACTCCGCTTCTCATTGCAAGTGCCAACAGGTAGAAGCTAAAGGCTGCTCTTGCGACGTACAATTGCTCCCATCGCACCGTTGGAGGCTCTCATGCGCAGGCTTCTTCTCGCCGCACTCTCTCTTCTCTTTGCCGCAACTCTCGCTGCACCGCTTCGCGCGCAGGGCGCGCCGCCGCAGTCCAGCGCGGGCCAGCCCTACACCATCGAGTACTACTACAAGTGCCAGTGGGGCCATCAGCAGGAGTTCCTCGATCTCTTCCTCAAGAACCACTGGCCGCTGCTGAAGAAGATCGAGGCGACCGGGCGAATTGTCTCGCTCAAGATCGAATCGCCGGCGTACCACACCACCGAAGACGGGCGCTGGGACTATCGTGTGACCATCGTCTACAAAAACTCGACCGTCGCGACAAGCTCGAACCCCGACGAAGACGCCATCATCAAACAGCTCTGGCCCGACCAGGGAACTTACCAGCGCGAGGAGCAGCGCCGCTTCGAGATCCTCGCCGGCCACTGGGATCTGCCCGTCACAGACATCACGCCACAGTGATCAGTGGTCGGCTACTATTCTGGCAACGCCGTATCGCACCGCAGCAGCACGCGAAAGACGAGGTAAGCAAGATGAAGCATTCGATCTCCGCAGGGATTTTGTTCCTGGCTCTGGCCGGCACGTTCACTTTGAACGCCCAAACAGCGCAGCAGCCCGCGGCAGCAACGCCGCCCGTTGCGCAAACTGCGCCGTCGGCGGATGACATCGTCGCCAGACATTTGGATGCGGTCGGCGGAAAAGCAGCCATCAGCCAGGTCAAGTCCATCACAATGGAAACAACGGTGATGGTGATGGGCAATGAAGCGCCCGGCACCACGACCATTCTGGAGGGCGTCGGCTACAAGTCGGAGACCGACTTTAACAGCGCCACCATTGTGCAGTGCTTCAACGACAAAGGCGGCTGGCAGCAGAATCCAATGGCCGGCGCCGCAGATCCCACGCCCATGCCGGACGACCAATACAAAAATGGCCGGGACGGCATGTATATCGGCGCCGGGCTTTACGATTACGCGGCCATGGGCAGCAAGTTGGAGCTGGTTCCCGGCAGCGACGATGCCTACAAACTCAAGCTCACAAACAAAGACGGCGTCGAGTCCACTTTCACCATCGACCCGAAGACCTACCTGATCAAGAGCCTCGCCAGGAAAGCCCAACTGCAGGGACAGGATGTGACGATGACCGTCAATTACTCTGACTACCGCAAGACGGAAACGGGCTACCTGATGCCCTACCACCTGGACCTGGATTTTGGCGGGCAATTCCAGATGAGCATTGTGGTGAAGAACATCGAACTGAACAAGACCATTGATCCGGCAATCTTCCTGATGCCCAAGCCGGCGGCACAACCTGCGGCGCAGTAGCTGGGGCGGCAGGAAATCGTGGGTCACGCAGATGCGGGTCTGGAAAGGTTGCGGAAAAACTCTGGATTGGGTCTCGAAATCACCCAAGGCATTCCGCAGGGCTTAAAAGCCGAAGTCATTTTGCGCGCTTTATGGCACGAGTAAACTCGTGCCCTGACACTTCGTGCCTCTTCCGGAGATTTTTTCCGCGGCCTTTGAAAACCCGCATGACAGCCGATCTTCCACCCCGCGGACGAACGACCTGTCCGTGGGGACACCGGCTGGAGGTCGGCGCTACGCCTCGAAGGCCGCTTTTTATGGCATATTCCTGCTATCGACGCCCGACTGTGCACTGCATCTAACCCAACCGGAGGGAAATCCGATGGGCAAATTGGCTAACACCGACAAGCACAGTCCAGTTGTTGAAACCGCGCAACCCAACCCTGAGCAGTTGAACCAGAAGCCGCCGCAATACCCGGGCCAGAAGGATTCGCTGAAGAAGCAGATCGAGTCAGAGAAGAAAATTCACGAAAAGGAACAAGAGAAAACAGGAACGCGATAGATCGAAATCATCTCATCGATTCGTTCCGGGCGGCGGCGCAGCTTGCGTTGCCGCCTTTTTCTGGTTGCTGCCATTCACCCGTTCTCTGACCGTATGAATTTCGCACGTGGGGGTTCCTTGGTCTCCCACCCTTTCCGCTTAGCCACCCCACGAACGGAGACCCGTTTTTCGTGGGGTCAGAGAACCGGCTCGAAATTATTCGTCGTCATCGTCATCATCTTCTTCGCGGGCGTCTTCTTTTTCGTCGCCGGGGTGAATGCAACGAGGGCAAAGATCGGAGTAGGGACAGTCGTTGCAATCCTCCTCCTCCTTGCAAACGAAATTGACAGGGGCGAGTTCATCGCCGAGGCAGTCCGGCTCGGCCGAGTGGACGGTGCCGGGCGCATAGAAATACTTCTTCGGGTCAATGTACTTCGCCGCAAGCTTGATGCCATTGAGGAGCCCTGCAGCCTTCTTCAGATCGAGACGGCCGTTGATAATGGCGTCGTTGATGCGGGCGACGGAGAGTTGGATCGCGGCGGGGTCCTCGGGCGGAGGAAGTTGCAGGGGACCGGACTTCAGGTTGGGCTCAGCACCGACGGTACGAATTTTGGCGTGGTAATAGCAGAACTGACCTCCCTGGAGGGCGGGTGACTGGCAGCGAAGCCCGTTGGTCTTGATATGCCGGCACTCCATGTACATATTAGTTACTCCCCCCCTTCAAAATCGCGTTTTCCTGTAAAGTCCTGATTCCATTGATGCGAAGGTAAAGTCGTCAAACGGCGCGATTTAGGGGTGTTTTTTGCGGTTTTGCACCATTCAGGCTGCAGAATTGTCTCGAGATGCGGTGCATCCGTCTTACGATGTGCCGCAGTTATCGCCAAAAACAGGGCGGCCCGAAGCTTTTTCAGCTCCGGGCCGCACAAACGCCCCATTCGTTGTTTCGCTCTATTGAATCCAGTGTAGGGAATTCTGGGAAATTATCCGCACTGTTTGGAAAAGAAATTTGCCGGATGGTAACTGGCGGAAATGGAATGAGTTAACGCGGGATTTTGGCTGTGACGGAAGGGGCTGCGGACTTGACAGGCGAAAAGCGGGGGGCAGCTACCTCGTACCCCGTTCCCGCCACCGCCTCACGAGATCTGCCGCAGCATCGGGCCAGTCGGGGAATTCAAACTCGAATCCGGCGTCGAGGAGCTTGCCGGGGACCACGCGGCGGCTCTTGAGGACGAGCTCCGATTCCGTGCGCATGAAGAACGAGCCGAGTTCGATGACCGGCGCGGGCGCCCAGATGCCGTTTGGCATCTGCCAGGCCTCGCGAAAGGCGGCCATGAAATCGGAGTTCGGCAGCGGGCTGGGTGAGGCGAGATTGACGGGCCCCTCAATCTCTTCGTGCTCGATCAGGAATTCGACGGCGCGAGCGAAATCTGCCTCGTGGATCCAGGAGACGAACTGGCGGCCGCTGCCCTGCGTGCCTCCGAGGCCGACGCGCACCAGGCGCGACATGATGGCGAAAGCCGTGCCGGGCTGGGCGCTGAAGAAAATGGAAATGCGCAGGGGAATCTTGCGCGTCTCGGGTGTGGGCGTCTCGTAGATGGCATTTTCCCAGTCGCGCGCCACCTGCAGCGAAAAGTTCCACGTCTCGGGCGCGGGGCGCGAGCGTCCGAATGCGCCTTCGATGGTTTCGTAGCCGCCGTACTCGCCGGTGAACTCGTCCATCGGACGGTCGAGCGCATGGCGATAGATTGTCGCGGTCGATGCATTCATCCAGAGACGCGGCGGATGTTCGAGGCCGGCAATCACGTCGCCGATAAGGCGCGTGGTGTGGACGCGCGACTGATAAATGGCCTGCCGGTTGCGGAGGGTGTAACGGCAGTTCACGGTGCGGCCAGCGAGGTTGATGCAGACGTCGGCGCCCTCGAGCGTCTCGACCCAAGGACCGCGGTCGAGGCCGTCCCAATGAACGGTTTGCCACGGCGCGGAGTAGGGCGAACGCGTGAGGACCGTGACGTGATGGCCGCGCTCCTGAAAGTGGCGCGCGAGCAACTCGCCGACGAGGCCGCTGCCGCCGGGGATGACGATGCGCTGGGGACTCATCACGCAGCCTCGCCGTAGATGGTCTTGAGTAGCTCGCCGGCCGGCCGGTAGAGCGGCTTGAGCAGCGGCACCTCGGCCAGCTTGAGCGCGAGCAGCATCAGGCTGAGCGTTTTGTTGAAGAGGACCTGGGTGCGCTGCTGGTGCGGCGAGCGATCGTAGACCCAGAAGAGCAGAATACCCATCTGGTAAAGCCAGAGCAGGCGCGGCAGGTAAGGCAGGATGGACGCGGGCAGGCGCAGCTTCGATTCGTCGACAGCGCGCCGGAAAAACGAAACGTCGCGATCGCGGATGGGCGCCGTGGCGCGGCCGAAGGGCGAGAGCGGGTGGTCGGGATCGATGTGCGACGAAAGCGCGCCAACCAGGGCGCGATTGGGGGCGAAGTAATCGATCTTCTGGCCGATGATGCCGCGCAGGCGCTGCTCAAGCGTCCGGCTCCTGGCGAGCAGGACGTCGAGTCCGGGGGCCATCTCGTTCTGGGCCTGCTCGTAGAAGGCCATGACGATAGCGTCTTTGGAGCGGAAGTAGTAGTAGGCGGCGCCGAGAGCGACGCCGGCCTCGGCTGCGACCTGGCGCATGGTGGCGGCCTCGAATCCGTGCCGGCGAAAGGTACGCAGGGCGGCGGCGAGAATGCGGCGGCGTGTTTCTTCGGATTTGGGGGTGGCGGGCCTGGGGGTGCGGGGCATGATTTTCTCCGCGTGGTTGCGCCGGGCTCCAGTCCGGGGTCCGCGGCGACACTTCCACTATTTGAACACGTTCAAAACAAATGTAAGACGACGAGCGTGCCGCGTCAAGAGGAAACGACCAGGCTCACTGCAATGCAGGTTCTTCGACTCGGTCGCTGCGGCGACCTCACTCAGGATGACCGGCTTGATGCTTCTATCGTTGCGGCGGGGCTTGTGGAGGCATGGGCGGCATCGGCGGCATGGGATAGGGCGGCATTCCGTACCTGCGCATGCGGCGGCTGCGGATCTCGTGGACGATGAGGTACACGATGAGGAAGATGACGAGGAATGGAGCGAAGATGATCCACGGCGAGAGCGATACGTGATCGCCGCCGATGGCGACGGTAGACGCGGTGTGGGTGGGGCCGAAGATGGTGACCAGATCGCCGCCTACCTTGACGTTGTCGCCGAGGTGCACCGGCCCGAAGAAGGTGACCAGGTCGCCGCCGATCGTGGAGTCGCCCGCGGCGGTGACGCTGCCGAAGAAGTCGACGATGTCGCCCTGGGCGTGGCCAGACAGGCGGACGTTGCCGAAGAAGACAACGATGTCGCCGTTCACCTTGCCGTCGGCATGGACGTTGCAAAAGAAGCAAACGGCGTCCTGGACGGGCGAGTCGGGGGTGATGTTGATGTTGTTGAAAAACTGGACGGCGTCGTCTTCAGCGCGGGCGCAGGAAGGCGCGGCTGCCAGGGCAGCAGTAACAAGACAGAGGGCAAAGAGTTTCCGGCTCATAGGCGTAAAGGTCCCTCCAGCACAACTATACGCGGGGAGGGGCGGGAAAGTTCCGGAAGGCGGGGGACGAGGGCGCGAGGGGACGAGGGGCCGGGGCGACCGGAGTTTGTGCATTCCGCCCAATTCCGACCCCACCCAAGCAAAGCTTGCATCCACCCAGGCATGGGGCGCCCCGATTTCCGGGTGAACGCCTAGAACTCGATGCGCATGGCTAGCTGGATGCGGCGGGGCGGGGCGACCGAGGTGACCTGTCCGAAGTCCGTGGAGGATTCGACGGTGTCGATTCCCTGCCCATTCACGTGGTTCAGTACGTTGAAAGAGCTGGCGGAAAAGCCGAGGTGAGGGGCCTCGTCGGCCTTATTCGGGGTGATGGCGAAATCGTGGCCCCAGCGCAGGTCGAGGTCGACGTAGCCTGGGCCAGTCTCGGAGTTGCGGCCTACGCCGTCGGGCCGCGCGTTGAAGAGGCCGTCGCCGTAGGGATCGGCGCCGGTTAGCTCAGTCCAAGGCGATCCAGCGTTGGCGAAGATGCCCGTGGCGATGTTGAGCAGGCTCTTCTGGTCGAAGATGGCATACATGCCCACGCGCTGGCTGCGGTCGTAACTTGAGTTGGACCACTCGGCGTCGGGGTCGAGCTGATCCTGAGGGAACCAGCTGATGCCGCCGGTGTTGGACTCATAGTGAGACCACGTATACCGGCCGAAACCGGAAAAATACTTGTTCCACATGCCGCGGTAGGAGATGTCCAGGCCGTCGCCGCGGTAGACGCCCTCGGGTTGCATCTGGCGGATGCGGCCGTAGTCGGGATTGGGGCGCATGGTGTAACCGGATTGCTCGGTGGGCGCGTTCAAGTCAATGGAGCGGAACATATCTGCGCCGCGCATGGAGTAAGCGCTGATGGTCCCCGTGGCGCGTTGGCCCAGTTGGCGCTCGATGGAGAGACCGTATTGGATCTGGTATGGAATTTTAGCGTTGGGCATCAACTGCGCGAGCGCAGGCGGCTGCGCGGCAACGGCGATGCAATCGGTAATGGGCACGCAGCCCGTGGCGGGGAGCGTTGCGGGATCGAGCGACAAGATGACCGAGCGCCGGGCAGCATCGCCGTAGCGCGCGAGGTCGAGCAGCGGACCACCGCCGAAGCGGTCGTAGTAGATGCCGCCGCCGCCACGCAGAACGGTCTGCGATTTTTGATCGACGATCCACGCGAAGGAGACTCGCGGCGAGAAGCCGAGGCGCCGCGTGGCCAGAAAGTTCTGCCAGTCGTAGCGCAGGCCGGGCGTGATGGCAAACCGCTCGGTGATCTTGTACTGATCCTGGACGAAGGCGCCCAGTTCCTGCTGGTGATAGATGAAGTGGGTCTGGCCGGTATTTTGTGAGAAGCCGGCGGGGAGATTGGCGGCGTAGTTCTGGAAGGCCGTCTGAAGAACGGTGACGCCGTCAGATGCGAGCGTGGGCGAAAAAGTGTAGGTGCCGATTGCGTTGGTGTTGTCGTCGTAGGCGCGGCGGCTGAGGTGCGGTACGTTGATGCCCCACTTCACCAGGTTCTTGCCATGGGTCCACGTAACGATATCGGACAAACGGACGTTGTATTCGGTGGCGAGGGAGTCGTTTTGTGCAGAGCCGGAGGTGAAATCGCCGGGCAGGCTGATGCGCGGACCTTCAGTGGTGTTCTGATTGCGGCTGGACCAATGCTCGCCGACCAGCGAGACCTGGTTGAGCGTGTTGGCGTTGAGCGTGGAGTCAACGTGGGTGACAAAATCGCTCTCGTAAAACTGGTTGTTGTAGCCGGCGGCGGCAAGCGTCTGGCCACCAACGCCCTGATTCAGTCCGTTCCAATCCTGAAAGCTGTATTGCGCGTAGGCCGAGTGCTTGTTGTTGAACAGGTGCGCCGCGCGCAGGCTGAATTCGGTGTCGCGCGTGGGCGCGGGCACGTTGGCGCTGAAGGCGCCTGAGGGGTCGGATGTTGTGGGCGCGAGCGCTGCGCTCACCACGGAGTCGAGATCTTCTTCAGCGCGATTGAACGAGACAAGGAAGCTGCTGTTGGCAGCGCGCGGAATGGGACCGGTGGTGCTGCCTTCGTAGATGCGGCGCTGCTCAAATGGCTTTGAGGGCGCGAGAGCATTCTGCGCGTTGAGCGCCGAGTCGCGGAAGTAGAAGTTGAACTGACCGTGGTATTGCTGCGCAGCGGCCTTGGTAATGATCTCCATCTGGCCGCGACCGGGGCTGTAATAACGCGCCGAGTAAGGGTCCTGGTTGATGCGCACTTCCTGGACGGCTGATGCTGACACGGTGACGCGATTGGCTTCGACGCCGTCGACCAGCAGAGTGCTGCCGCCAGTGCCGGCGACGTCGGAGTCGAGAAACGAGCCCATGGCGGTGACGAAGTCGTTGTCGAAGATAGGCAGCGACTTCAGATCGTTGGAAGTCATCACGGACGAGTCGCGGTTTTCATCGCTCGAGGTGAGGTCGCTGTTGGCGTCGGCGCTGACAACAACGTTGGAGGAGGCGGCGGCAATGGAAAGCGCGACGTGGACCGGTGCGGCAAGGGCCTGGGCCGTCGGGGTCGATGCGGAGGCAGCGCCGGGAACAGCAACGGTGACCTGGCTGCGCGATGTTTTGAAGCCGGCGAGCGAGACAACAAGGGTGTAGCTGCCGGGGTGCATCGCGCTGAGCGAGAAACTGCCGTCAGAACCCGCGTGCGAAGTGGAGACGACTGCGCCGGTTGCGTCGAGCAGGCTGACTTCAGCGCCGGGAATGATGGCCCCGGTGGTGTCAGTAACCACGCCGTGCAAAGCCGGCTTGGATTGCGCGACAGGTTGAGCGGGGTTGCATGCCAAACCGGCGGCGGGCGCAAGCAGGAAAAGAGCCAATGCAAGAGAACGCATGAGAGGAACCCTCGAAGAAAAGTGAATCAGTGAAAACGAGGAACCGGTCACTCACTTCCGGACCGCGCTCCGAATTGCCCAAGTGGCCAGCCGGGCAGAATTTACGTTAACGCGCCTATTACACGCAGATGAAAAAACTTTATCCGGCTATACCGGTAGCTCAATTTTACTTTGGAGCCAGCGCCTGCGTCCATTCGGCGGCAGAATCGACCAGGACGTCGGGGGGGGTGTCCATGAGGTTTTGCGGGCCGAAGCCAAAGGCACAGCCGAGCGACCATGCGCCGGCATTGCGCGCTGTTTCCACGTCGACCTTGCTGTCACCGATCATCACGGTCTCTTCAGGACTGGTGCCGGCTTCGTCCATCAGCGAGCGGAGGCCGAGCGGATCGGGCTTTTTCACTGTGAAGCTGTCGCCGCCATAGATATGGAGGAAGTAGCCGGCCAGGCCGAGCCCTTCGCAGATGCCGCGTGCCGGGCGCACCGGCTTGTTGGTAAGCACGGCCATGATGCGCGAGGGACCGGTCGGGCCGTCGTGCAGTTCGTGGAGCGCTTTCAGCGCATCCAGGACGCCTTCGTACGCGTAGGTGAAGTCGAGCTTGTGCTCGCGATAATACTGCAGGAAAAACTGGTAGGCCCGGTTGAACTGATCTTCGGGTACGGCATCTGGCTGGATGCCGTCGGCGAGGGCGAGAGAACGGCGCAAGAGCATGGGCGCTCCGTTGCCGACGAAGCCGGCGATCAGCGGATCGGCCAGCGGGCCGAGGCCGACGTCGTTCAGCGCCGCGTTGACGCTGTTGCACAGATCCTGCGCGGAATCGATGAGCGTGCCGTCGAGATCGAAGACAAGCAGTTTCAATCGCTCCACGGGAATCGGGCGGAAAACGCGGATCATGAATCCAGTGTAATCGGCGAGTGGGATGCGGCTTTCGGTGAGGTGTGTCCTTCCCGCATCTCAGAATCGAGATGTGGGGCACCCAGCTGAATCACGCTCGTGTTGGATTGGGAGTGAGGCGTGGACGCCCTCACTACAGCCGATCTTCCACCCCACGGACGAACGACATGTCCGCGGGGACCCCGGCTGGAGGTCGGCGTCACATTGCTTAGGTCCGGGTTTGGAGACCATCGTCCCTACGGGACTCGAAGTCTCAATTGTGCCGCACTTCTCCCCACGTTGAAGCGCGGGGCTAATGAACGCTGCGCCTGCGGCGCGTCTGGTTTACACTTGGCTACTTAAAGCACGTGAAGGAAAAACTTCTGATGACATTTCCCACAAAATTCGCCGCTGCCGTGGTTTTCGTTTTGGGTTCGTGGCAACTTGCCGCGCAGCAAACGCCGCAGCACGCTTTCAGCCAGGATGTGGCCGCGGAGCGCATTCCGAATCTCGACAAGTTGAAGGCCGAGGTGAAGCAGTACCACGAGTGCACGTGCACCTGCGGCTGCTACTCGCACGACGTGGACCAGCAGGCGGATCGGGCGATGGCGTTTTTGGAGCGGCGCGCCGCGCACAAGAAGCCGGGCGAGAAGCTGGCGCTGGTTCTCGACATCGACGAGACCACGCTTTCGAATTACCAGGAAGAAATCGGAGCGGATTTCGGCTTCGTGAAGAAAGACTTCGATGCATGGGCCATGAGCGCGCAGGCAACGGCGATTCCCGGCACGCTGCGGCTTTACAAAGAAGCGCAGAAGCTGGGAGTGAGCGTCTTTTTCATCACCGGCCGGCCGGATGACGAGCGCGAAGCGACCGAACGCAACCTGCGCACGCAGGGATTCGACGGCTGGCAAGGCCTGGCGCTGCGCCCTGCCAACCATGGCAAGCAAACAACGATCGAATATAAATCCAGCGAGCGGGCAAAGATCGCGGCGCAGGGGTACACGCTGGCGCTCAACGTGGGCGACCAGTGGAGCGACTTGAAAGGCACGCCTGAAGCGGAGTTCTCAGTCAAGTATCCTGACCCGTTCTATTTCATTCCGTAGCGGCTGCGTTTGCGTGGCCGGCAGGCCGCGGCAGTGACGAGCGCAGCGCGAATCCGACGGCGATGATCCAGATGAAGCCGGGAAAACGCGTGAGCGGGACGAGCGGCAGCGCCTGCGGAAATTCGAAATTGAGCCAACTTAATTCACCGATCGCGGCAAGGATAAGCCCGAAGATCGGGATCCATCGCGGCGTGAGGCGGCGAAACAGCAGCGGGACAGAAATGCCCGCCATCAACAGACCGAAAGAGACCGAGTATGCCGGTCCACCCATGGCGAATCCCAGGTAGTAAAGGGCAAGGACTGCATCCTTACTCTGGAAGACCGCGGGCTGCGCCATTGCGAAGAGCACTGCCGCATTCGACATCATCATGAAGACGGTGGCGAAGCCTCCGAAGAGCGCAATGCGCGGGCCGGCGGCGCGGACGCCGAAAAACTCGAGCCGGCTGACGATGGAAGCCGTGAAGATGCCGAGTGGAATGGCTGAACCGAATTGTAAGAACGCACAGAGCAAAGCGGCAGAGGGGCGCGCCTGAAAGAACTGGACGATGACAGACGCCGGCTGCCACGGACCCGGGAAATTGGGTTTGCCGCCGAAGATCGTAACCGGGAAGAGACCGACGAGGAACAGGAGCGTAAAGACGAGGGCGAGTGCACCAAGATGCGGACTGGGATGGCGGGGACCGGGAGTGATTGCAGATTTCGGGGAAACCATAAGCTGACCTCTGGAATTAATTCTACGTCATAATCATTACAACGTGTAATGATTATTTTGTGCAATACTCCAGGCATGGCAAGAAAACATGCAGGCAATCCCCAGGACCAGGTGGCTTTTTTGCTAGCGCAAGTGGGTGGGCAGGCGGCGCAGCGCTTTGCGGAGTCGCTGGAGCCGCTCAACTTTACCCCGCCCGAGTCCGGGATTCTCTATTTGCTGAGCCGCACGCCGGGCATCAGCCAGCAGGAGCTCGCCGGCAAGTTGGGCATGCACGCCAGCCGGCTGGTGGCATTGATTGACGCGCTGGAAAAACGTGGATTGGTGATACGAGAAGAAAACGCGGCCGACCGGCGGATCTACAGCCTGCAGCTGAGCAGTGCGGGGGTGGAGGCGCTTGCGGCCATTGGCCGCGTGGCGCGCGCACACAACGAGGCGATGTGCGCTGCATTGGACGCGAAGGAACGCGAGCGGCTGACCGAGATTCTGAAGAAAGTCGCAGCCCAACAGGGACTCACGCCCGGAGTTCACCCCGGATACCGGCGCCTGGGTGAAACGCGCGGGGAGCGGAAACAGTAAGGCAACGTGGCGCTCGCCGGAATCAATGAATATGGATTCCGCCGGAGCCGGTATCGACGCGGACTGCGGGTCCTCCGCCGCCGACTTTGCCACTGAGATGATGGTGGTCCATTGAACTTTGCGCGGCAATCTCGCGGTCGCAGTGCACGCCGCCCGAACCGGTGTGCGCGTCGAGAGTAAATCCGGCATTGCCGGTCCAAAGGTCTACGCCGCCCGAGCCGGTAATGATGCGCCACGCTCCCATGGGAGTTCCCGTGACCTTGACGCTGCCCGATCCGGTTTGCGCGTGCAGGCCTCCGTCGATCTGCTTGAGTTCGATCGAGCCCGAGCCGGTCTGCGCTTCGACGTCGCCTGAACCTACCTGCTCGGCATAGATGGAACCCGAGCCGGTGCCGACAGAGAAACCGCCTTTCAATCCAGTGGCACGAATGTTTCCGGAACCGGTGGTGAGCCTGGCATCGGCGCCTACGCCATCGTCAGTGACGGAGCCTGAGCCGGTCGCGGCATGGAGAAAGGCGTCGGCCGGGGCCGAAATTTCGTAGTCGATGCTGATGTTGTGGAGATTCTCGTGATGCTGTCCGATGCGGATGATGTTGCCGGTCTGCTCGATAGGCGGATGCGAAGCAATCTCCTGCACTTTGCTGTCGTCGCCGCCCCAGTTGGATTTGACGCGCGCGAAGACGTGGACGTGGCCCGCC
Source organism: uncultured Acidobacteriaceae bacterium (assembly GCA_963834565.1). Lineage (GTDB taxonomy): Bacteria > Acidobacteriota > Terriglobia > Terriglobales > Acidobacteriaceae > Telmatobacter. The sequence continues at coordinate 101,848 of CAWICF010000007.1, forward strand.
GGGCCGCTCATCAAATGAACCGCACCCGAGCCGTTCTCGATGGTGAGATCGACGCGGCCGTTCACTGAGAGGTCGCGCTCGAAAGTTGCTTCGGCGGCGTGAGCCGGAAGAGACGCCAGAGAAAGTGCAGCCACAGCGAAAAGAACAGAGAAATATTTCATTGCAGGTCTTGCCTCTCATCCAAGATACGCCGCCCGGCGCGCCGCGGTTCCCGAGAGCTGACGAAAAGCGGTCCCACCCAAGCGAAGCTTGGATGAGGCACCCCACCGACCGAGAGGTTCAGCAGGGCTCGATGCTATTCTCACTCCCAGATGCACGGCTTGCTGCTGTTTAAACCGGTTGCCGTGGCCATGCTGATCCTGGCCAACGCCTACTTCGTGGCTGCGGAGTTCGCACTGGTTTCGATCCGCGAAACGCGCGTGGAGCAGCTGCTGGAGGCAAGCGTGCCGGGCGCGCGGGCCGTACGCCGGCTGCAGCGCAATCTCGATGATCTTCTGCCTGCCGTTCAACTGGGTGTCACCCTGTGTTCGCTGGCCCTGGGCTGGTTGGGCGAGCCGCTGGCCGCGGCAATTCTGGCCGGATGGTTGAGCCCGCTGCCGCATGCCCAGGTGTGGGGACACGTGGTTGCGGTCGTTGTGGGCTTCGCGCTGATCACCTATTTCCACGTGGTTGCCGGCGAGCTGGTGCCGAAGTCGCTGGCTCTGCGGCGCGCCGAGGCACTGGCCGTGGCGATTGCGCCGCCGATGCTGGTGTTTATGGCGGTGACGCGGCCGGCGGTGCGGCTGCTCAGCCGGTCGGCGGCGGTGATTCTGCGCGGCTTCGATATTCCATCGACGGAGCGTGCTGCCTCGATTCACTCCGCCGAAGAGTTGAAACTGATTGCCACGGCGGCGCGGCGGCTGGGACTGCTTCCGGAGTTCCAGGAGATGCTGGTGCATCGCGCGCTCGAACTGGGTGACGTGCTGGTTCGCGAGATTATGACGCCGCGGCAGAAGATTTTTTCCCTGCCGTCAAACATGTTGCTTGAGGAGGCGTGCTCGCTGGTCTTCGGGCGGCCGTATTCGCGCATCCCTATCTACGACGAGGCGCGCGGACCGGAATTCATCATCGGCGCTGTGTATGCGCGCGACCTGGCGCGCCTGTTCTTCTTTCGCGCGTCGACAAGCACACCGGCGAAACCTGCAGCCGAATTGCGCCTGGAGCAGATCAAGCATGAGGTGCTGGTGGTACCGGAGAACAAGACGACGCTCGATTTGCTGCGCGACTTTCAGCATCACAAGCGGCATTTGGCGATTGCGGTGGACGAATACGGATCGACGGTCGGCCTGGTCACGGCGGAAGATGCGATCGAGCAGCTGGCGGGCGAGTTTGAGGACGAATTCGATGCGCCGTCGCATCCGGTGCTGAGCAGTGCAGGCGGCGCCGTGGTGATGGACGGCAGCGTGAGCCTGCGCGACCTGGAGACGCAGATTCAATGGAATCTGCCGCGCGATGGAGGCGTGGAGACACTGGCGGGATTTGTGCTGGCACAGCTGGGACACATTCCTGCGCCGGGCGAGTCGATCGTATTTGAAGACCGGAAGCTGACCGTATTGGAGATGGATGCGCGGCGAATTGCGAAGATTCGCGTCGAAGCGGTGAATGAGCCGGCGCCGGGAGCGGACGAGCGCGGGCAGTAGATCCTGCAGGGCATTCGATTCGTCTGCGCGTTGAGTTTTTCGTTCCAACCGGCGGAATTCTAGACAGTTGGCGATGCACGCGATACCGTGGGAATGCACGGAGCAACGATTGATGGCCTCCCTTTTGAGCACGCGAAGACTCGGGAAACTTGCGGACGGCCGCACTGTGGATGCGTGGACGCTCACGGGCCGCGGCGGACTTCAAGTGGAAGCGATGACGCTCGGCGGCATCGTGATGCGGCTGCTGGTTCCGGGGCGCGACGGCAAGCTGGCCGATGTTGTGCTCGGCTTCAACGATCTTGAGTCGTACCTTGCGGGTCATCCGTACTTCGGAGCGATCACGGGGCGCGTGGCAGGGCGGATCGCGAACGCAGAATTCACGCTCGACGGACGAACGTATCAGCTGGCGCGCAATGACCCGCCAAATCATTTGCACGGAGGGCTGGTGGGTTTTGACAAGAGGCTATGGAAGGCGACACCCGTGGAGCGCGCGGATGGCGCGCCGTCGCTGCGGCTCCAATATTTCAGTCCCGATGGCGAGGAAGGTTTTCCGGGAAACGTGAATGTAGCGGTGACGTATACCGTGACGGATGAGAACGAATTCGTGAGCGAGAGCGAAGCGACCAGCGACCGGACAACGCCACTGTGCCTGACGCACCACTCCTACTTCAATCTTGCAGGCGAGGGAGCGGGGACCATCGACGATCACAGGCTGACGATTTATGCCAACCGGTTCGTACCGGTGGATGAAAACTATACGACGATGGGGCGAGTGGAACTGACGGACGGAAATGACAATGACTTTCGGACCGCGCGACGGCTCGGCGATGCGATTCCGCTGCTTTTCAAGGAGCATGGCGCACTTTATGCGCTGCCCGATCACGACGCTGCTGAAATGGTGGTGGCCGCGCGGCTTGAAGAACCGAAGAGCGGACGCACGCTGACGGTCTCGACAACGGAACGCTATCTGCAGCTTTATACAAGCAGCCTCCTGGGCGGAACGCGGGCGGGGAAATCGGGGAAGGTGTATTCGCGGTTTGAGGGCGTGTGTCTCGAGTGCCAGGGCTATCCGGATGCTTCGAACGCCGCTCTCCGGAAAGAAATCCTGATTCATCCGGGCGAGACGCAAAGACATCGTACGGCGTATGCGTTTTCGGCTTAAGGGATTGGGGACGCGTCTCCCGAAACTTCGCGCCGTATGTAAAATTCCGAAAGAGTGAAATTGGATTATGAGTCACAATGCAGCCACCCTTGAACAGCCAGTTCCCCGCCCCGACTACAGCCTGACGGGCGTGAACGCCACACTGGCGATTGAAAAGGGGCTGGCCGAAGCTGACTGGTACCAGTGCTCGGTGCCGCGCGAAAAGATGCGCGAGCTGCTGGTAAGGCTCGACGGGCCGGCAATCCGCGACACGATTTTGTGGTTTGCAATTCTGATCGGCTCGGGCGTGCTGACGTGGAAGCTTTGGGGTACGTGGTGGGCCGTGCTTCCCTATATCGTTTACGCGGTGTTTTACGGCACAAGTTCCGATTCGCGCTGGCATGAGTGCGGCCATGGAACCGCGTTTCGGACGGACTGGATGAACGTCGCGATTTACGAAATTGCATCGTTCATGGTGATGAGGGAATCGGTGCTCTGGCGCTGGAGCCACAATCGCCACCACAGCGACACGATTATTGTGGGCCGCGACCCTGAGATTCAGATTCCCAGACCGCCGAATGTCGTTGCGCACTTTCTCAGCCTTTTTGCTATCGGTGTCTATCGCATTCATTCCTCTAGCCTGTTCCGGCACGCGCTGGGGCGCATCCCTGACGGTGAGCGAAGCTTCATTCCTGAAACCGAATTCCACAAACTCGTTCGCAACGCACGGCTCTATCTGGCAATTTACGCAGCAGTCATTGCCGCGGCCATCATTTGGCACAGTTGGCTTCCGATCTTCCTGTTCGTGCTGCCGCAGTCTTTCGGCACGTGGCTCATGATCATCCAGAACACACCGCAACACGCCGGGTTGGCAGAGAATGTGCTCGACCATCGGCTCAACTGCCGCACTGTGTACATGAATCCGATCAGCCGGTTCATTTACTGGAACATGAACTACCACGTCGAGCACCACATGTTTCCGCTGGTGCCGTATCACTCGCTCTCCAGGCTGCACCAGGTGATCAAGAGCGACTGCCCGCCGCCGTATCCTTCGATCCTTTCTGCATGGCGCGAGATTCTTCCAACGATTCTGCGCCAGAGGAAGGACCCGGCATACCACGTGAAGCGTCGGCTGCCTGATCCGAGGCCGCGCGTGCGCGAATCGTGCTTTGCTTCGGAAGCGGCGCCGGGTGCGGATGGCTGGGTGCAGGTGTGTGCGGCAGCCGAATTGCGGCGTGCAGATACGGTCCGATTCGATCACGCGCGCAAGTCGTATGCGCTCTATCGTGATGCGGAGGGTAGACTTTTTGCGACCGATGGATTCTGTACGCATGGCAACACGCATCTTGCCGATGGACTGGTGATCGGCGGAATGATTGAGTGCTCGAAGCACAACGGACGCTTCAATTTGATGGACGGCTCGCCGGCGCGCGCACCGATTTGCCGCGGGCTGGCGACGTACCCGGTGGAAGAACGCGACGGCCGCATCTGGATTGATGTGGAACATGCGGGCGGCGTGGGAGCGCGGCTGCAGAAGACGTTCCGCTTCCGCGTGGTGAGCAACAAAAGCGTGGCCACCTTCATTAAAGAGCTAGTGCTGGAACCGGAGAGCCCGGAAAGCGCCGTCGCTTTTTCCCCGGGCGATTATCTGCAGCTGGATATTCCGGCCTACGATTCGATTCGCTTTAGAGACTTCGATATTCCTGAGCCGTATGCGACGGTGTGGCGCAACCAGCACGTGTTCGATCTTGTCGCGCGAAACCCTGAACCGGGAAAGCGAAACAACTACTCGCTGGCCGGCAATCCGCGCTCCGAGCGGCAACTGCGCTTCAACGTGCGTATCGCCACTCCGCCGCCCGGGCAGGATTGCGCTCCCGGATTGGGTTCAAGCTACGTCTTCAGTCTTAAGCCGGGCGAAACAGTGTCGGCGATCGGACCGTTTGGCGATTTTCACATTAAGCCGACGCAGCACGAGATGGTGTACATCGGCGGCGGCGCAGGCATGGCGCCGCTGCGCGCGCATCTTTCGCACCTGCTTGAGACCGAGAACAGCGCACGCAGGGTGAGCTATTGGTACGGGGCGCGCTCGCGGCAGGAGATCTTCTACGAGGAGTATTTCCGCGAGCTGGAAGCGAAGCATGCGAATTTCTCGTTTCACCTGGCGCTGTCGTCGCCGCTTGACGAGGACCGGTGGACCGGGCACACGGGATTTATTCACGAAGTGGTGCTGGAGAAATATCTGCGTGAGCACCCGAATCCGGAGAGCTCGGAGTACTACCTGTGCGGGCCGCCGTTGATGATCAAGGCGTGCAAGCGGATGCTCGAGAATCTTGGAGTGCCGGAACGGCAGATTGCTTACGACGAGTTCTAGCATCGTGCCCCAGAAGTTCTCATGAGATGACTGAAAGGCAAGAAGCAGATTCTTCGACTCACCACCCCCAAACTGAGGAGCGTTTGGGGCCCCGTTCGCTCAGAATGACAAGCCGATTATGTTGAGAGCTTCTGAGAGGTCACACAAGAGCCAGCACACACAATTGGGGGACATCCATGCCGGATGCGACAGCAAACCGTTTGCGATGCTTCATGAATTTGCAGTCGTTCGACACGATGGAGCAGGCGCCGTCGAAGTCGCTTGACGCGATTCGAGACGCGGGCTATGAGGGCGTGCAGTTCACGGAGCCATTGGATCGCGCGCGCAAGGATGAGGCGCTGCGGCTGGGGCTGGGAGTTTGCGGCAGCGGACGTGTGAATTCGTCGCAAGATGCTGACCGGCTGGCGGAAGAAGCTCGCGATGAAGGCCTGGAATGCCTGACGCTGCACGTGGGCTGGGGAACGGAGAACGACGACGAGGCGGCCGTGCTGATCGAAGCGGTGCTGGCAGCAGCGGCAAAGCATTCCGTGCCGCTTTACCCGGAGACGCATCGCGCGACGATCTTTCAGGATCCCTGGCGGACCGTGCAGTTTCTTGCGAGATTTCCGGATCTCGAGTTCAACGCCGATTTTTCGCACTGGTACACGGGAACCGAGATGGTGTACGGCGGCGTGGAGATGAAGATGGAACTCTTCCGGCCGGTGCTGGCGCGCATCGGATTCATGCACGGGCGGATCGGCAACCCGGGGTGCATGCAGGTGGATGTTGGGGATGGAAGCGGAGATGGACGGCCGTATGTTGGCCACTTCCGGACGATGTGGACGGAATCGTTCGCGGGATTTTTGAAGAGAAGGCCGGCGGCAGATCGATTCTGCTTTGCGCCAGAACTGCTTGGGCCGGAGTACTACTATGCGCGGACATTTAACGGGCGCGAGGAAACGGACCGATGGCAGCAATCGCTGGTGCTGGTAAAGATGGCGCGGGAGTGCTTTGCAAAGGCAGGGATTAGGGATTAGGGAGCACAACACGACGCCAGTACTCGAACCGCTGTTCGAAGCCTTTGAATTTTGACACAAAGCAAAGGGCCGTGATGTTGCTGATTCCATTGCCTTCTTTGGGTCGTTCATCAAGCGTTCACGTGCATGAACCTGCCCCATTCGACGAAAATAGAATTGGATGAAACCTTCAGGTAAGGATGATGGACGATTGACGCCCACGCAGACTGAGATCCAAGAGTGGACGGCCGCGGAGTTTGAGCGGCTGGTATTTGAGAGCAAGCCCAAGGTTGCAGTTTTCGATTGCGACGGAACGCTGTGGAGCGGCGATGCCGGGTCCGGCTTCATGAAGTGGTCAATGGAGCAGGGGCTGGTTTCGCGCTCGACCAGTGACTGGATCGACACGCGGTATCGGGCTTATCTTGCCGACAGTGTGAGCGAGTTGGCGATCTGCGGAGAGATGGTGCAGATGTACGCTGGGCTGCGCAACGAGGAGCTGCGCGAAGCCGCAGCCAAGTATGTGGATGAGTTTGTGCGCGGGCGCATTTTCGCGGAGATGGTGGCCCTGGTTGCCGCGCTGCGCAAAGCCGGCGTGGAGCTTTGGGCGGTAAGCTCGACGAATCGCTGGGTTGTCGCCGAGGGCCTGCGCGATTTCGAAATTCCCGAGACGCGCATTCTGGCCGCTGAAGTTCGCGTTGAAAGCGGAATCATCACGAGCAAGATTGTAGATGTGCCGACGGATGAGGCGAAGGCCGATGCGTTGAAGCGCGTTGGCCTGCCGAAGCCGGATGCTGTCTTTGGCAACTCGATTCACGATCTGGCGATGCTCGAGCTGGCTCGCTGCGCATTTCCTGTGAATCCTTCGCCTGCATTGCTTGAAGCTGCGGGGAAACGCGGCTGGGGCTATTTCAGGCCCAAAGCGGCAGAGGGCGTGGAGTCCGCGGTCGCGGGCGAGTAGCGGTGCGCGGCAAATCGCTTTTCTAAGATTCGGGCAGGCGTCACACGCTGTTGGCGCAAGAACTTGACGCGGACCAGCGCCGACGCCTCATTCATCTGTCATTTACACTGAATTTTGTGGATGACAGCGAGCCAAAAACCAGGACGCACGTAGTCGGTCCCGCGCTTCGCTTTGTGGCGGCGGCGCTGATCGTGCGTGATGGTGAGGTGCTGATCGGGCAGCGGCGCGCCGATCAACCGATGGCGTCGATGTGGGAGTTTCCCGGCGGCAAGATCGAGCTGGGCGAAAGTCCGCAGCAGGCGCTGGCGCGCGAACTGACTGAAGAGCTTGGAATCCGCGCTGAGGTTGGGCCTGCGGTGACGCGGATCCGGCATCACTATCGGCGCGGCGGCGCTGTCGATCTGCAGTTTTTCGCTGTGCGCGAGTTCACCGGCGAAATCGACAACCAGATCTACCAGCAGGTGCGCTGGGTAAAGCTCGTGGACCTGCCCGGCTACGAGTTTTTGGCCGCCGATCGTGGACTGATTCGGGACCTGGCGGCGGGGAAGCTGCTGTAACTGCAGGTTGCAGGTTACGGGTTGCAGATTTCAGCGGTCAGGGCATTCTTGAGCTGCGAACCATAGAATTCTGAATGTTGACACGCGTTACGTTACGCGTTACGCTTACCCATGATTCGATCCTTCCGCCACAAGGGGCTGAAGCGCCTTTATGGGGAGGACGATCCTCGCGGTGTTGCAGCGGAACATCCGATTAAACTGCGCAACATCCTTGCGCGCTTGGACGCAGCCGGTTCGGTCGAGGATATGAATCTTCCGGGATTCAACCTGCACTCGCTGAAGGGCCAATCGCGCGGCTTCATGGCGGTCACGGTTCGAGCCAACTGGCGGGTGATTTTTCGTTTTGTTGAGGGCCATGCGTTCGACGTCGACTATCTCGATTACCACTGAGGAGGTTTCCCCATGCCGATGAAGAATCCGCCCCATCCCGGCGGTGTTGTTCTCCTGGAGTGCATTGAGCCGCTCGGTATTACCATCACCCAAGCAGCGCGGGCACTGGGCGTCACACGCACCACGCTGTCGGAACTTGTTAACGGCAAGCGCGGTATTTCGCCGGAGATGGCTATCAGGCTTTCCCAGGTTTTTGGCGGCAGCGCGGAGAGCTGGATTACGCAGCAGGCACAGTATGACCTTGCGCAGATTCCGGCAGGCCGGATTCGGCTCAAGAGGCTAGCGGCGGCGTGACCTGCGACCTGGCGGTGGGAAAGCTGCTGTAAAGCAGCTGACAGCAAACAGCCAACAGCTGAGGGCGAAACCTTACAGATTGCCGCACCACTCCTGGACGTAGGCGTGAACTGATTGCTGTAAGCTGTTCGCTGCCGGCTGTGTCTCAGTGCCCCGGGATCAAGCCCCACAGCATTGCAAACGTCATGCCGATGACGATGATGCTGGTGCTCCACGCAATCACGTTCCAGAGGCGCGAATTTTTGTGCTCGCCCATCAGGTCAGTGCGGTTGATGAGCAGCAGCATGAGAATAATGACGACGGGCAGCAGAACTCCGTTGAGCACCTGCGAGAAGATGGCCACGTTGATGAGCTGCGCATCGGGCAATACGAGAACGGTAACGGCGCCGCCGGCAATGAGCAGCGCATAGAGCCAGTAGAAAAACGGCGCTTCTTTGAAAGTCTTGTCGACGCCGGATTCGACACCAAGGCCTTCGCAGACGGTGTAAGCAGTGGAGAGCGGCAGGATGGATGCGGCGAAGAGCGAAGCATTGAACAGCCCGAAGGCGAAGAGGACGAAGGCGTAGTCGCCGGCCAGCGGCCGCATGGCTTCAGCGGCGTCTGCCGCTACCTGGATAGCGCCCATGCCATGGACAAATAGAGTGGCGGCGCAGGCCACGACGATGAACCAGGCGATGAGGTCAGTGAAAAAGCAGCCGACGATGACGTCCAAGCGCGAGGCGGGGTAATCCTTTACGGGAACACCCTTCTCCACGATCGACGACTGCAGGTAGAACTGCATCCAGGGCGCAATGGTGGTGCCGACGACGCCGACAGCCATGTACAGATAGGCCTTGTCGCGCCAGACCGATTTCGCGGGGAGCTGCACGGTGGCCCAAAGTGACTGATGCCAGTCAGGCTGCGCAAGCAGGCCGGCAAAGATGTAGGCGATGTAGACCAGCGAAGCGACAAGGAAGATCTTCTCAGTGCTTTTGTAGTCGCCGCGGAGCACCAGGGCCCAAACCAGAAAGGCGCAGATAGGCACGGAGATGAACTTGGAGACATGAAACAGATGGAGCGAGCCGGCAATGCCGATGAATTCGGTGACGACGTTGGTGTAGTTGACCACTACCAGCAGCACCATGATGAGAAATGTGACGCGCAGGCCGAACTCTTCGCGGATGAGGTCGCTGAGTCCTTTGCCTGTGACGACGCCCATGCGGGCGCACATTTCCTGCACCACGATCAGGGCGATGGTGATGGGAATCATGGTCCACAGCAGCGTGTATCCGAACTGCGCACCGGCTTGCGAGTAGGTGAGGATGCCGCCGGAATCGTTGTCGACATTGGCGGTGATGAATCCCGGACCGAGCACGGCCAGAAAAAGCAGAATCCGGATTCGCCAGCGCTTCCACATGACTACGCGTTCCTAAGGTGGGTTCATGATTTTGAAAAGGATTGCGGATAAAAACTTTCCTCACTGACCATATCAGGCCGGACCCGCGGCTGCGAACCCTGGCTCTGTGATCGGATGCGTAAGACAAAGAGCTCCGGAATGCGTAGTCCTTGGGAGGTTCGTGCACGGGGCGCCTGATTGCGATAGTCTTTTCACGGCCATCGAATTACGGCCGTCGAGCCAGAAGGATCGGCACATGAATTCGAACGATGGGAAAGAAAGTTTTCGCGCCCGGCGCAAACTGCTGGGCACACTCGCGTCGGGATTGCCGGCAGCCGCGTTGCTGGGAATGAATGCGCCGGCGAGCGCCGCAGCGCAAACTCCTGCGGAGGGCGGCGCTCCGGAAGAGCTGTTTGCGATGGCCAGGTTGCGAAACTACAAGAATCAGCGCTCCTCAAGCTGGGACCGCACCGGCGGCAATGCCGATTGGGTTGTCGTGGAACCGGGACGGACGGCGACCGTGCTCGACGTGCAAGGCGCGGGCGTAGTGACGCACATTTGGTTCACCATCAACTCACCCGACCCAATGCACCTGAAGAACCTGGTGCTGCGCGCATGGTGGGATGGAGAAACTTCGCCGTCTGTCGAGGTTCCGATTGGGGATTTCTTCGGGCTGGGACTGGGCGAGTATTTCACGTACCAGTCGGCTCTGCTGGCTGTGGCGCCCATCAAGGCACTGAACTCGTATTTCCAGATGCCGTTTGCCACGGCGGCGCGCATCACCGTGACGAATGAGGGCCCGCAGCCCACGCGGAGCCTCTACTTCGCTGTCGACTACGTGAAGCTGCCGAACCTTCCCGCGGACCTGGGCCGATTCCATGCGCAGTACCGGCAGGCCGCTCCGTGCAAGGGCGTGGTGAGCGATGGCAAAAACCTGAGCGGCCGCGAGAATTATGTGTTTCTTGAAGCCGCAGGCAAGGGCCACTTCGTCGGGGTGACGCACGCGGTGGTGCAGAACGAGAACGGATGGTTCGGCGAAGGCGATGACATGATTTTTGTTGATGGCGATGCGATGCCGACGATCAACGGTACAGGCACGAAGGACTATTACAACGGAGCGTGGGATTTTGGCGGACTGGCATTCGCGCATTTGCATCAGGGTGCGCCGTATGTCGTCGATCCGGAGCGGATTGGCGGGCGCTATTGCCTTTATCGCTGGCACACGGAGAGCCCGATCGCATTCGAGAAGTCGATTCGCGTGACGATTGAACACGGAACGGCGAATGACCGGTCAGACAGCTTCTATTCGACCGCCTACTGGTACCAGACAGAGCCGCATGCGGCGTTTCCTGCGCTGCCCGCGCCGGCAGATCGCGTGCCGAGGGTGTTTGCGGTGGGCGGACCGAAGGGGGCAGCGCCCGAGCCTGGCGCGTAGATTCGGGAGCGCTTCAGGCCGTTGCGGCCAGTTCCGTGTCCGCAGGTTCTGCGACGTCCGCGCACAGGCTCAACAAGCGTTCCACCACTTCCGCGGCACTGTAGCTTTCGCGGCCCGGCGCCAGGAATTGCGCAACGGTATTCAGATCATCGCCAACCGTAACCAGCGCAGGCTCTTCACTTTTGTCGCTGCGAATCTGCTGATAGCCGATGTTGGCCAGCAGCGCATTGCACAGGCACTTGCGGCCCACGGTATCCTCGGCGTTGCCGCCTTTGGCTACATAGTTGGCGACAGGCTCGGCGGCACAACGATAACCGACGCTGCCTTCGGGCGTGATGTACGGCTCACGCAGATAGCCGAGATCGCAGACGCGCGTGCGCTGCCGATAAATGTCGCGGGCTGAAGAAGTGCCCTCAAGCTGCGCAACTTTGAAGGGGAAACCAGTGGGCGAAGCCAGCGGATCGGTGAAGACCTGGCCAGAGCCGACGATTGCCTGCTGGAGCAGCCTTTGCTTGAGATCGGGGCGCAAGCCGGATTCCTGACTGAAGGCAAAGGCGGTCCCGGTCTGAATGCCAGCCGCACCCTGGCCGAGCGCTTCGCGCAGCTTCGCGGGATTTCCGTATCCGCCTGCCAACCAGAATGGAACGCCGAGGGCGCGCAGCTCTTCAATATTCACCTGATCGCGAACGCCATAGACCGGCTCGCCGGCGGCATTCAATTGCAGCTTACCCCGCGGAGGCGCATTGTGGCCGCCGGCCGTCGGACTCTCGATCACGAGTCCGTTTACGGCCCCGCTTGAGCGCCGCAGCATGGTTGCGGCAAGTGTGTTGGAGGAGACGATGGCGAGAAAATGGGGACGGCGCAGCACAGGCAGCGGGCCCTCGGCGTATTCCGCGGGATCGAGCCGCATCGGCGTTTCGATATCGGCAATCTGGCCTAGCGCCACGCCGGAGATCATCAATTTGTACTCTGCCGGTTGCTGTGCCGCGAATGCATCGAGGACGCCGGGAATGTGCAGCGGAATCCCGGCTCCCATCAGCACGTAGCCGACGCCGGCCAGCATGGCGCCATAGATCGAAGGCAGGTGGGGGATCTGCACCTTCTCGAGATAGTTGATGCCAACTGGATTGTCGTGGGCTTCCTTTGCCAGAAAAACCTCGACGAAATTCGAGATCATGCAGAGCTCGACAAGCTTGCGCGGGTCGCGCTTCTGGTGCATGGGCATGTTGGGGTAAGGGGCATCGCCAGGTTTTCCACCCGGAACAAAGTACTCCTGCCAGATGCGCCGAGCCATCTCGGGAAAGGGGAAAGCATCCAGTCCCCTTCGCATGTGGCCGCCCTGGTCGCCATCGGCGAGCCTGCGAACGAAGACCGCATCGAGCGCCGTGCCGGACACAACGCCCAATTGGCCGAGTTTGGAAACAGCCTGGGCGAGTCGCCAATTGGACACACCGACGCCCATGCCACCCTGAATAATTCTTGGAAACTGGAACATTTGCGCATTGTTTCACAGAAGTCGATGCTGGCGCGGTGACGGCGCGCAGATAGGTGAAAGAAATGCCCTGGGCGACGGCCGGGAAACATCCCTCAGGGGCTGAAGCCCGCATTCATTTTGCGAGCTTTACGGCACGAGTAAACTCGTGCCCTGATGCAAAACTATTGATGCAACCAGTTCGAGGCCTCTGACCGCATGAATTCGTTCCTTTGGTATTCCTGGCTTCCCCCCTTCGCCAGAAAAAAGCGCAAGGACGGGCACGGAATGGATACAAATCACGTGGTCAGAGACCCAGGGTGTATCGACATATACGGGTAGGCAGCGTTGCGAGCGGAAATCGAGCCAGACGAGGCGGAGGACGACGGTTGTGGCGGGCCCACCACCTAGGACGACAACGAAGTGTGGCACGATTTGCGCCGCAACCCGAAGGGCCGGGGCCGATTTTCCCGATTTCGTCGTCGCTCGTCGCTTCAGTAGACCAGCTACAGCGCGCTCCTCGCTCCTAGAACTCGAAAAAATTGGCTCCCGGCGCTGCCTGCTCGTATATGTCGATACACCCTAGAGCTTTTCGCGCAGAAAACTGATGACGTGTTCGGCCTGAACGACGCCGACCATGCGCCCCAGCGAATCGACGACGGGCAGAGCGTGCAGGTTGTATTTGTCGAACATTTCCGCGAGTTCCCGCTGATGCATGTCAGCCGGGCAACTGAGAACGCGCGGCTCGCTGAGTACGCTGAGGCGCGTGTCGGGTTGCGCCATGACCAGGCGCGCCAGCGTAACCGCTCCGCGAAGTTCACGCTTTTCTCCCAAGAGAAAAATCTCTGTCACGCTCTCAGGGTCGCCGTCGAAGCTGCGCAGCGCCTGCACGGCCTGTGCGACGGTGGCATCGACGCCAAGGTAAACAAATTCGGTGGTCATGCAGCCTGCGGCTGAATCCTCGTCGAATTCGAGCAGCTCTTCCACTTCCTGCCGCTCTTCCGGCTCCATCTCTTCAAGGATGGCGTCCGATTGGGCTTCGGAGAGTTCGGAGAGCAGGTCGGCTGCGGCGCCGGGGTCCATCTCTTCGACGATGTCGGCGATCTTTTCCTCGTCAAGTTTCTCGAGAAGCGATTTCTGCAGTTTGGGATCGACTTCTTCAAGCGTTTCAGCGGCCACTTCCTCATTGAGCGAAGTGAAGACGGCTTCGCGCTCGGCGGGGGCCAGGTCTTCAAGAATGTCGGCCAGCTCAGAGGGGTGAATGTCGGCCAGCCGTTCGTGCTCGATGCTCAACTTGACGCGGCGCGCGGGGTCGGGCTCGATGACATCGACAAATTGCCAGGGAATGGCGCGCGGACTGAACCTGCGCGAGAGAGTTTCAAGCCGGGCGCGAGGCAGAACGCCTTTGAAGACGCGGCGAACGGCGCCGCGCAGTCCGACTTCGACCTCGGCCACGCGCAGCGGGTGGGCCGCGTCTTTATTGAGCCACTCCAGGTCAACGTCATTGACGCGGACAACTTTGCGGCCATGAATATCGATGATCTGCCGGTCGACGAGGTCGCGCTGAAGAAGCAGAAAATTGCCCTCGTCTTTGAGCGGGGCGAGCGCGGTGTCGGAGCGCAGCTCAAGCGTGCCGGCAGGGGTTTCCATGACTTCGTGAGCGGGGACGAGGCAAAGGCCATCGCGGGTTTTGAGCACCAATCCGGCCACAGAGCCGGCATCGGCGCCAGTGGCGACGGCGATGTCTTTGAGCTTGCCGCGGAGCTGCCCTTTGGCGTCAGTGACCGGAGTGCCGAGCAGGCCGGTCAGGCTGACGCGGGTTGTGGTCCGCTGCTCCATAGGTTGAGTGTAGCCCTTTTGCAACATCTAACACGAAGCAGTGCTTGACACAATGACATCAAGAATTGAAACTGCCAGCAGGTCGATGGGCCGTGGGCAGAATGCATAAACTTGCCCCGGCGGAGGCGAAAGACAGCCCGGTGACAGACCCAAGTAATCGTGGACGGCGGAGTTTCCGGCTGAGCTCCTCCATGGAGAGTGTGAGCGTTGTGGAAGCCGCCGCGGACGAGTTGGCCACCGAGGCAGGCCTCGACGAAGACGAACGATTCCACGTAACGATGGCGGTGCACGAGGCGGCCATCAATGCCGTGCTCCATGGCAACGACTACAACCCAAAGCTGCACATCGAGGTCTCGATGGAGAACACCGGGAAGCAGCTTGTTTTCGTAATTGCCGACCAGGGCAAGGGCTTCGATCCCGACCATCTTCCGGATCCCTCGGCGCCGGAAAACCTGCTGCGCGGCACCGGCCGCGGCATCTTCCTGATCCGATCGCTGATGGATGAGGTACACTTTCGACAATTGCGTCCCGGCACTGAGATGACCATGGTGAAGAACCTTGCAGCCGCAAACCAAGAGAAGCAGGCCGACAGCGGCAGCGCCGGCGCAGGATAAACGGAGTTCCCCCGCAATCGAAGTCGCAACGGAACCAGGAGCCGATTCTGGAATCCGCAGCTAAACTGGCCGGTAACAGAGATTTCCGCAAGCCGGCTGAATCAAAGATGCTATAACCGAAGTACCGACAAGGAGGAATTTCCGTGGCACTTGCGATAGCTTCCCGTGAAGTGGACGGCGTTACCGTTCTGGATCTGAGCGGGCGGATCACCCTGGGTGAGGGCAGCGTTCAGTTGCGCGACGCCATTCGTGACTCGATTGGCAAAGGGCAGAAAAAGATGTTGCTCGATCTGGGCGATGTGAACTATATCGATAGCTCGGGCCTTGGCGAGCTGGTGAGTGCATACACGTCGGCCAAGAATCAGGGCGCGACGGTGAAGCTCTTGAAGCTCACCAAGAAGGTGCACGACCTGCTGCAGCTGACCAAGCTGTATACCGTCTTCGACATCTACGACGACGAGGCCAGCGCGATCGCTTCATTCAAGTAAGAAGAACCCGGCACATTGGTTTGACGGCGAAAGGCCACACCGCGCCAGCGGAGGTGGCCTTTTGTGTATGAGTGAAGGGTCGGAGTCTGTGCTCAGGCTGATTCCGCTCCCACCCAAGCAAAGCTTAGATCCACCCCACAAACTTAGAGCAGTTCCTTAGTAGTTATATCCGCGAGGGCGAATCGAGGATAAGGTGAAGGTGGCGACAAGTCCGCAACTGATCAGATGCCACGAGCCTATTCAGACGACCTGCGTTCGAAGCTGTTGAGAGCCTATGCAGCGGGGCGAGGGAGCTTGGAGGAACTGGCGGGCCAATTTGGCGTCAGTTATGGATACAGCAAGAAGATCCGCCGCCAGCAGTTGGAGAGGGGGCGGCCGGAGCGGCCTCGCCAGTTGCGCCATGGGCCAACGGGACTGCTGAGCGCGGAGGTCAAGCAGTATCTGCGGGCCGCAGTAGCCCGACAGCCTGATGTGACGCTGGCGGAACTGAAACAGCAGTTGCTGAAGGCCCATCAAGTCGAGATCAGCTCTTCGCGGCTGTGGTATTGGCTGCGTGGCCTGGGCTTGCGGCATAAAAAAAACGCTACGCGCCCAAGAGCAGGAAAGCGGTGAGAACCTGTGGCGGCGGCAAGCGTGGTGGGAACTGGTAGCCGAGATCGACCCGGCCTGGTTGGTGTTTCTGGATGAAAGCGGCGTGACCACGGAGATGACGCGCCGCTATGGCTGGGGTCCCCGCTCAGAACGCGTGCGGGAAGCGGTTCCTGCTGGTCACTGGCGCACCTTGACGGTATTGGCGGCGCTGACCACCGAGGGCGTACTCGCCAGCATGAGCATTGAATCGCCCACCGACGGAGATGTCTTTCTCGCCTTCGTGGAACAAGTGCTGGCGCCAAGGCTCCAGCCTGGTCACCTTGTCATCCTCGACAATTTGGGAGCGCACAAGGTGGACGGGGTGCGCGAACTCATCGAAAAATGCGGTGCGTCGGTGCTCTATCTGCCGCCCTACTCTCCCGACTTCAATCCCATCGAACAAGCCTGGTCCAAGCTCAAGCAACTGCTACGGGGAATCAAAGCGCGGCTGCTCGATCAACTCGAACCGGCCCTGGCGCGGGCCATCGAAGCCATCACACCCCAAGACGCACAAGCCTTCTTCCGCCACTGCGGCTACCGGATACAGCAACTATGAAAATGCTCTAGACCTGTTTGTGGGGACCCTGGTAATGGGGCACCCTCTAAAAGCTGACCTGGGGAACGGCCTGCGCCGCGGGACTGGCGGTGAAGTAGGCGCTGTTCTGGTGGAAGCCGGCGATGCCGGCCCAGATGCTGTTGGGGAACTGCAGGACGAAAGTGTTGTAATCCTGCAGCGCGTCGTTGTAGCGCTTGCGCGCGACCGCAATGCGATTTTCGGTTCCTGACAGCTCGTCCTGAAGGCGCATGAACTGATCGCTTGAGCGCAGCTGCGGGTAATTCTCAGTGAGTGCAAGCAGACGGCCGAACGCTGAATCCAAAGTGCCGTTGGCGGCGATTTTGGCCTCAGGCCCTTGCGCGTTGAGCAGGCCGGCGCGCGCGTTGGCGATGTCGCCGAAAACCGTGCTTTCTTCCTTGGTGAAGCCCTTCACAGTGGAGACGAGGTTGGGGACCAGGTCGGCGCGCCGCTCGAGCTGCACATCGACCTCAGACCATGCGGCCTTGACGGCCTGGTCTTTGCCTACCATCTGATTCTTGGCGCTGACGTAGCTGCCAAAGACCATGAAAACAACGAGAAGAAGAACTCCAATAACGGCCAGTGCGATTCCAAGTCCCTTGCTCATAATTCCTATTCTCCTCCGAGAAGCAGCTTCCAGCCGCTAGCTTTTAGCTGTCAGCTATCAGCCTTCAGCTTTCAATTCATCGTGCAGAGTTCGAGATCAATTGTTTCAAACTTAGGCCGGGCTGAAAGCTGGTTGCTGACGGCCGAATGCTGATGGCTGTTTTTCACCAGCTTCCTCCAGCTCCGCCGCCGCCGAAACCGCCTCCGCCGCCACCAAATCCGCCGAATCCTCCTCCGCCACCACCTCCGCCGCCGAAACCACCACCGCCAAAGCCGCCGCCGCCGATAAAGGGGCCACCGCGCCATCCACCGCGGCCCCATCCGCCAAAGAAGAGGCTGGCGCCGAAGAGGATGCGGAGCAGGGAGAATCCCCCGAAGAAAAACAGGATGATGAGAAAGAGAATGAACCCACCCAGCGGTGAGCTTTGGTGAGCGGGTTCCATGGTTGGCGCGGGTGCGGGCAGATCCTCGTTCAGCGTGACCTTGGCGTCGTCGGCGATGACTTTGGCGATCTCGCCCACGGCCAGCGTCATTGCGCCGTCGTAGTCGGCGGCGCGCAGGTCGGGAACCATCTCGCGGCCAATGTCGCCGGTTTTGCCGTCGGGCAGAATGCCCTCGAGTCCATAGCCGACCTCGATGCGGTACTTGTGATCGGCGACTGCGATCAGGACCATGGCGTAGCGATTCTGGCCGTTTACCTTGTCCTTGTCCCCCATCTTCCAGTGGTCTTCCAACTGGTTGGCGTAGTCGGCGGCATCGTCGCCACCGAGATCGTGCACGGTCACGACGGCAACTTTTGCGTTGGCGGCGCTGTGGTCCAGTTGCTCACAGATGGCATCAAGGCGCGCAACGGCTTCGGGCGAAAGCACGTGGGCAAAGTCGCTGACGTAATCCGTTGGCTGGGGAAGGCTTGCGATGCTTTCGGCGAGGGCGGGCGCAGGAAATGAAAGGAAAAGGACTGCCAGCAGAGGCAGAAACACGGCCAGAGGTGCGTGCCGAAGGCCTTTCATCCTTCACCATTGTACGCGGCCGGGGGGTGGGAAGTTCCGTCGCTTGCAGGCTCATCGTCGCGGGAGGTGCGGTGCAGCAATCTCGATAAACTCCCGTGGTGAAACGACCTTTGTGCTCTTCCAGAAGCGCGGAAAATGCCGCGGGTTCCCGGTGATCAGGTAATCGGCGCGGGCCGCGTCGGCGCATTCAAGGAACTTGTCGTTGTCTGGATCGCCGGCAGCCGAAAGATGGATGCGCGGCGCAATCAAAAGACTGCGGTTCCGGATCAGTTGAAGAAGCCGAAGTCGTTCTCCTTTGCGGATGCTCAGCTCAGGCCGGGCCAGAACGGCTCTGTATTCGTCGAGGATAGGTTGAGAGACGTATAGGCGCGCAGGTTTTGTAATCGCGATCAGGAATACGGTCCGCTGCAAGCCTTCGGGCTTGAGTGCCGCTGATACAAGGACGTTGGTATCAGCGACGAGGCGCAGGCCGATCATAATTTCTTTTTCTTTTGCGCACGCGCCGCCTTGATCACGGAATCGATCTGTCGGGAGGTGAGAGTGCTGGTCCCTTTTCGCTTTGATTCCTCGCCGATGACACGGAGGACCTCGGGTTCAGGCGCAGCAAGCCGGACGTAATCACGAAGACTGAGGAGGACGGCTCGGGGTGTGCCGCGCTTTTCGATCACTAGAGATTTACCCTCGCCTTCGATCTCGTTCAGGAGCCTGCCGAAATTCGCGCGGGCACGCAACGCCGAGATAACCGTTACGCTGCCGGTGCTGGTTGCTGCCGCCATAAACTCTTCACTCCAATATTTTGAACTGTATACTTTGGTGAGGCCTCAGTCAACCGATACACTGGGAGAGAAATGAGCGAGAATCCACTTCCCTCACCCCCGATCGCACGCAAAGTCCACACTGAAAAAAAGTTGCACGGCGTCACGCTTGTCGACGATTACGCCTGGCTTCGCGACAAAGACAATCCTGACGTTACCGCATATCTCGATGCCGAAAATGCGTATGCCGATGCGGTGATTGCGCCGCAAAAGGAGCTGCGCGAACAGCTTTACCAGGAGATGCTGAGCCACATCAAGCAAACGGACATTTCCGTCCCTTACCGCGATGGTGACTGGTGGTATTACTCGCGGACCGAAGAGGGTCTGCAGTATGGAATTTACTGCCGCAAGCGCGTAGGCGCGGCCGGGCCGGACGAGGGAGCGGCCGAGGAGGTGCTGCTCGACGGAAATGAGTTGGCGAAGGGCCACGCGTTCTTCGCCATCGGCGACACGGATATCACCGACGACGGCCGCTGGCTGGCCTACACCACCGACACAAAGGGATTTCGACAGTACACGCTGCGCGTCAAGGATCTTGCTACCGGCGAGACGCTCGCGGGCGAGGTGGAACGCGTGGGTTCGGTGGTGTGGGCAGCGGATAATCGGAATCTTTTTTACACGGTCGAAGACGAGCAGCAGAAGCGGCAGTACCAGCTTTGGCGCGGCTGCGCCGGGCAGCTTTCTGACGCTGTATTGGTGAGCCAAGAAGAGGACGAGCGCTTCAATCTCGGCGTGGGGCGGACGCGCGACGGCAAGTTTCTCATCCTTGAGTCGGCGAGCCACATCACCAGTGAGACGCAGGTGCTGGCTGCGGATGATCCGGGCGGCAAATTCACGCTGATTGCGCCGCGCGTGGACGACCAGGAGTATTCGGTCGATCATCGCAACGGATTGTGGTTCATTCGCGTCAACGATCGCGGGCGGAATTTCCGTCTTGTAACGGCGCCGTTGGCGACACCGGGGCGCAAGCACTGGACCGAGCTGATCGCGCATCGAAGCGACGTGATGCTTGAGGATGTGGATCTGTTCGCGGACTTCTTCATCGCCTGCGAGCGCGAGGATGGGCTGCCGCGGCTGCGCTTGTGGAAGTTTGCGGGCAGCGGGCCTGAAGCTGCACGCGCGGGCGAGATTGCGTTTCCCGAGCCGGCATACAGCGCGCATCCGCACATCAATCGCATCTTCGAGACGACAACGTTTCGTTACGGCTATCAGTCGCTGGTCACGCAAAGCTCGGTGTATGAGTACGACACTGCGACCGGCGCTTCGACGCTGCTGAAGCAGGTGGAGATTCCCGGCGGATTCGACCGCACACTCTATGCGAGCGAGCGGATTCATGCCAAGGCGCCGGACGGAATTGAAGTGCCGGTCTCGATCGTGTACCGCAAAGACAAGTTCGCCGGGCGCGGTGCGGATGCGGCGCGATCTACCAGTTCCCCGGTCCCCGAATGCGAGGGACCGGGGGCACCCAGAAACCCTCTTTATGTCTATAGCTATGGGTCGTATGGCTACTCCCTGCCGCTGGGATTCAGCTCAAACCGGCTGAGCCTGCTGGATCGCGGCGTCGTGTTGGCCTATGCGCACATTCGCGGCGGCGGCGACCTGGGCGAGACATGGCACGACGCGGGAAAGATGCTGGCGAAGCGGAACACCTTCACAGATTTCATTGCGTGCGTGGAGCAGCTGACGGCAAAGGGCTATGGCGATCCGGCGCGCGTGGCGATTGAAGGCGGATCTGCGGGCGGGTTGCTGATGGGCGCAGTCGCGAACATGCGGCCGGAGCTGTTCAGCGCTATTCTGTCGCACGTGCCGTTCGTCGACGTGATGAATACGATGCTCGATGCATCCCTGCCCCTGACCGTTCCGGAGTACGAGGAGTGGGGCGATCCCAGCCAGGAAGAGTATTTCAAGTACATGCTGAGCTACTCGCCGTACGACAACCTGCGTCCAGCGGCGTACCCGGCAATGCTGGTAAAGACCAGCCTGCACGACAGCCAAGTGATGTATTGGGAGCCGGCAAAGTACGTGGCGAAGCTGCGGACGCTGAAGACCGACGCGCATCCGCTGCTGCTGGTGACGAATATGCAGGCCGGGCATGGAGGGGCGAGCGGGCGCTATGACTACCTGAGGGAGATTGCGCTGGATTATGCGTTTGTGCTGAGGGAACTCGGGGTTGTTGTGTAGCACGCTCGGGCCGGCCCTACGGGACGGCATCGAAATCGAAAATCGCTTTCCCAGGATTTCGTCCGCCGGTGCGGACTTCATCCTGGGCTACTCTCGATTGCTCCCTACGGGAGCTCTGCGATTGTTTTTTCCAGACTCGCTGCGTCTTCGACGTTGAGCGATTTCTGCTCGGGATCGATTTGCTTGAGCAAGCCGCAGAGCACTTTGCCCGGGCCGGCCTCAATGAACAAGTCAGCGCCAGCGGCTTTGAGCGCCTTCATGCAGTCCACCCAGCGCACCGCGCCTGTGACCTGGCGGATCATTGCATCGCGGGCGGCGCCGGCGGTGGTGACGAGCGCGCCGGTGACATTGGCGGCGACGGGAATGCGCGGATCATGCATCGCGAGCCCGCCAAGTACGCGAGCGACTTCTTCCTGCGCCGGCTGCATCAGGGCGCAATGAAAGGGTGCGCTGACGGGAAGCATAACGGCGCGGCGCGCGCCTCTGGCCTTGCAGAGTGCTGAAGCTTTTTCAACGGCGGCGGCGGCGCCGGAGATAACGGTCTGATTGGGCGAGTTGAGGTTCGCCGCCTGGACGACGAGTCCGGTTTCGCGAGCGGCTTCGGCGCATGCCTCGGCCACCAGAGCGGCGTCGAGAGCGAGCACAGCAGCCATGGCTCCCTGCCCCGCCGGAACTGCCTGCTGCATGGCGCGGCCGCGGGCTTTCACCGCGCGCACAGCATCGGCAAAGCCGAGCGTGCCCGCGATAACGTGCGCCGACCACTCGCCCAATGAGTGGCCCGCAGCGAGCGCCGGAGTGACGCCGTGCTCGGCCAGAACGCGTGCAGCGGCGACGCTGACCGTCATGATCGCAGGCTGCGTGTTCTCGGTGAGGCGCAGATCTTCTTCGGGGCCTTCAAAGCAGAGCTTTGAAATCGGGAATCCGAGTGCCGCGTCGGCCTCGGCGAAAGTTTGCGCGGCTACGGGAAAACTTCGGCCAAGCTCGCGACCCATGCCAACGGCCTGCGAACCCTGCCCGGGAAACAGGAATGCAATTTTGCTGGACATTTCTTTTTGATTTTAGCGCGCGATCACCTTGGGTGGTTTTTCGGAAAGCGATCATCAGCCCCCACCCAAGCAAAGCTTGCATCCACCCCACAGACAAAAACCCGTCTGTGGGGACCCCGGGATGGGGCGCCCACCCTGATCCCTGTTCCCTGTTTTATTCAGTTCCAGCGTTTTTTGTCGTCGTTGTCTTCGTCGATAAGCCTTCCCTGGCCGTCGAGGCGGACGTTGCGGCCCTGGCGGCGCATGTAGACTTCGAATTTGCGCGCGGCGCGGCGGCGCTTCCAGCGATAGTAGCGATTGCGCAGGCCGTACCAGCTCTCGCTGAAAGCGAACGTCATGCCGCGGCGCGGCGCCATGCGGACAAAGAGCATGCCGGCGAGGCCGCCGCCAAGCATGGAGAAGGCGACCATGCGCCCCTCGCCGAAGAGTGTCGCGAAGGCTACGAGCGCGTAAATGATGGCAAGGTAGCGCGCCTTGATGCCGATGGGCAGCGGGAAGAGCATGAACTGCACGTCGCCATAGAGCACGCCGATGGCGACCAGCATTCCGAAGATGCCGCCGAACGATCCGGTCAGCGGCACCGTGGGCCCAACCAGCGAGGCGGCCACGGTGGCGCCCAGCGCATAGAGCGCGAGAGCAGCAAGCGCCGTTCCCAAAACGGAGACGGCATAGAGGCTGAGCACCCAATTGGAATTGTGGAAGCCCTCGAGAAATCCGGAGAGGAACCAGAGCGAAAGCAGTTCCAGCAGAGTCCTGAGAATTCCCATGTGCACGAAGCTGTACGTGAGCGGTTGCCAGAGAGCTCCGTGCAAAAAGACCGCCGGATCGAACCAGAACGCGGGAATCAGTTGTGCCGTGCCGGAGGGCCACGCCAAATTCAGAAGCAAAAGCAAAAAGTAGGCAGCGAGGTTGACGAGGATCAGCCTGCGCGTGGCGCCGGTAAAATCGGGGAGTGCGAGCGAACCTGAACCAAACCGTGCCATTCTTGACAGGGTAAACGTTCCGGTGGACCGGTGTCATGACTTCGGGTATCCGGCCGCCCCCGAGCCTCTTGACCTGAGGCAGGGTTGTCACTAAAACTAGCGATGGTTGCGGTGGAGTTCCTTGTTATCCCGCAATGCGATTTGGTTCGGAGAGTACTGTCATGACCAGCTGCCCTGAGTGCGAAAACAATCTTGATATCGACGTCGACGAGGTGGAGGAAGGCGACGTGGTTGCCTGCGAGGAGTGTGGTACGGAGTTCGAGGTGGTGGGCGTCGACCCGCTCGAACTGGCTCGTGTAGAGGACGACCTGGAAGAGGAAGACGAAGAGCTTTTTGAAGAAGACGAGGAGGAGTGAAAATGGGCCGAGCACGTTGGCTCGCACTGGCGATTTTCGGTTTTCTGGCGGCAGGGTTAGTTTCCAGCGGGCCGCGGAGCGCGTTGCTCGCACCGGCTGCCTGGGGCCAGAACATGGGACAACGCACAGTGTCCGGCACGGTGCTGGACGCCAATTCGGCGCCTGTGGTCGGCGCCAGCGTTTTCCTGAAGAACGAAAAAACGAAGGCCATTCGCAGTTACACTTCCACTGCCGACGGGCATTTCCATTTTGCGCAAATCGATATGTCGGATGATTACGATCTGTGGGCAGAAAAGAGCGGCAAAAAGAGCGCAACCAAGACCGTCAGCTCGTGGGATGACCGCAAGGATTTCATCTCAGATTTGAAGCTGAAGTAGCTTGCGGGTGTGGGCGTGGACGCCCACACGACAGCCGACCTGGAGGTCGGCGCTACAAATCAACCCTCGAGCTACAAAATAATCGTCGCGGTACGAATTTACAGTTGAGCTTGAGATTACCCGTCGAGCTTTTTCGTCACCAGTTCGTTGAGGAGGGCCGGGTTGGCCTGGCCTTTTGATGCCTTCATCACCTGGCCGACGAAGAACCCGGCCAGCGTCGTCTTGCCGGCGCGATACTGCTCCACCTGCTTTGGATTCGCGGCGATCACTTCATCAATCATCTTTTCCAGCGCCGAGGCATCGGTGACCTGCTGCGGCTTTTCGCGTTCGTAGACGACGCTGAAGTCTTCGCCCTTTTCGAAAGCCGCATCGAAGAGCTGTTTCATCTGCTTTGAGCTGATCTTGCCTTCGTGGAGAAGATCGGCCGCGAGTACGATTCCCGCCATGGTGACGGGCGACTGCTCCAGTTCGAGACCGAGCGCCTTGAGCCGCCCGCCAATTTCGCTGAGCAGCACATTGGCCACACGGCGTGGATTGCGCGCGGTTTTTGCGGCAGCTTCAAAACGATCGGCGAACTCGCGCGAGGCAGTGAGCGTGTGCGCGTCGCGTTCGGTCAATTCGTAGTCGGCGATCATCCGCTTGCGGCGCGCTTCCGGCAGTTCGGGGAGTTTTTTCCTGGTTTCAGAAAGGAGTTCCGGCGAGACGATCAGCGGCGGCAGGTCCGGCTCAGGGAAATAGCGGTAATCGTGCGCCTGCTCCTTTGAGCGCATGGAGTAGGTGCGGCCCTCGTTCGCGTTCCAGAGGCGCGTCTCCTGCATCACGCGGCCGCCCGATTCGATGACTTCAATCTGGCGTTCGATCTCGTATTCCAGCGCGGCGCGGATAAACTTGAAGCTGTTTACGTTTTTCACTTCGGCCTTGGTGCCGAATTTTTCCTGGCCGCGCGGACGGACGCTCACGTTGGCGTCGCAGCGCAGCGATCCTTCTTCCATGTTGCAGTCGGAGACGCCGGTGTAGAGAAGGATCTCCTTGAGGCGCGTCAGATACTCAAAGGCTTCATCGGGAGTGCGGATGTCGGGTTCGCTGACGATTTCAACCAGCGGCGTGCCGCAGCGATTCAGATCGAGATAGGTGCGCGTGGCAGAGTCGCCGAATCCTTCATGCAGGCTCTTGCCGGCATCCTCTTCCATGTGCAGGCGCGTGATGCCGATCTTTTTCTTCCCGCCGTCTGCCGTGGACACCTCAATCCAGCCGTGTTCGGCGAGCGGCTTGTCGTACTGCGAAATCTGGTAGCCCTTGGGCAGGTCGGGGTAGAAGTAATTCTTGCGCGCGAAGATGGAGCGCTCGCGAACCTCGCAGTTGAGCGCCAGCGAGGCGAGCGTGGCGAACTCGATGGCTTTCTGATTCAGCACGGGCAGCGCGCCGGGAAGGCCGAGACAAACGGGGCAAATGTTTGTATTGGGATCGGAGCCGAAGCGATTCGCGCAGCCGCAGAAAGCCTTGCTGGCAGTGAGAAGCTGGACGTGCACTTCAAGGCCAATCACAGGCTCGTATTTGAGCAAAACTTCAGAAGAGATGGCTGCTGCGGGCATAATTGAATTTTAAAGTGTTTGCACCGGCCGGTCATCGCTGTTGATCACGCGAATGCCTTTTGCCGAAACCGGCGCCGGGACCGAATTGACATGGAAGGCATTGGAGTTATCGTCTGATTCAGGAAAGTAAAACGGCAGGAGAACCAACGTGGATAAAAAGCGGATTCTTGTGAGATCGATTCTTACAACTTCAGTCCTGATTGCATTCTTGCTCGCGTTTATGCCATTGGGGCAGTCTGCCAGCGCGGGTTCGCAAGCACCGGCGGCGCAGACTTTGCCCTCGGGGCATCCCAACACTTCTTTTTGGGTGGAACACGATCAGCAACTCGAAGTGGACTTCGGCGGGCTCGACAGATTCCGGGAAGCCGATCTCCAGCTGGCCCCGCCGGCTAAGGGTGAAGACCGAGTAGTTTTCATGGGCGATTCGATTACGGAAGGCTGGAAGCTGAACGAGGCCTTCCCGGGAAAGCCCTACATCAACCGTGGCATTGGCGGTCAGACATCGCCTCAGATGCTGGTGCGATTCCGGCAGGATGTGGTCGATCTGAAGCCGAAGGTTGTCGTGATTCTGGCCGGGACCAATGACATCGCCGGCAACACGGGACCGATGACATTGATCGAGACGGAAGACGACCTGGCGTCAATGGCCGAGATTGCCCATGCGAATGGAATTCGTGTCGTTCTTTGTTCGGTGCTTCCTGCGTTCGATTTCTTCTGGGCGCCGGGTTTGCAGCCCGCGCAGCGCATTATCGCTTTGAATTCATGGATCGCGGAATACGCCAAACAAAAGAACTACGTGTACGTGGACTACCACTCGGCGTTAAAGGACGATCGAGGCGGCCTGCCCGCTGCGCTCAGCAGTGACGGCGTGCATCCGCTGCCTGCCGGATTCGAGATCATGACGCCGCTGGCGGAAGCGGGAATCGAAAAGGCGCTGAAACAGCCCATGCGGTGAGCCCGGTTGGCCGGGGGCGACCTTAAACGGAGAAAGACGTTCCGCAGCCGCAGGAACGCGCGGAGTTGGGATTGTGGAAGTTGAATCCCTGGCGCATCAACGTCTCTTCGTAGTCGAGGGTCATGCCTTTCAGGTAGACAAACGACTTGGGATCGATGAAGATGCGCACGCCGTCGAAGATGAAGATGTTGTCGCGCTCGCGCGGCGCGGCTTCGAATTGAATGGCGTACGACATGCCCGAGCAGCCGCCTCCCTTTACGCCCAGGCGCATCCCACCTACCTCGGTTGAAATGCCTTCCTTGGCGAGGATCACGCGGATCCGCTTGACGGCGCTCGGCGTGACCTGCAGGCCACCTTCAGCAGGGACGGGAACCTGCGGCGCAGACTGGGTATCGCCTGACACCGAGTTCGATCCGATAGTGACGATGTTATCCATTTCTTCCTATTTGATGAGCGGAGTAGGCCGAACGATGCTGCCGCCAGCCCGCACCTAAAGTGTAAGCGACACCAGCCCCTGCGGTTCCCCCTGCTTCGGCGTACCTGGCTCGCGCTCCGCGAGGTCGTAGATACTGATGCTCTTCAGCACGCCTGAGATGGTCTCGTTGACCCGCGCCAGCGGCTCCTTGATCGTGCAGCTCGGCGTGAGGTCGCAGGATTTTGCACCTTTAAAACAGGAGGTGATAAATAACGGCCCGTCAATGGCGTGAATGACCTCGAAAGCCGAGATCTGGCGGGCGTCCCGTGCCAGGGCGTAGCCGCCGTTCATCCCGGCGTGGGAACGCAGCAAACCGGTCTTAGTCAGCCGCTGCAGGATCTTGGCCAATAGCTGCGCAGGAATACCGTAGGCGTCGGCGACGTCTTTGGCGCTAAGCGCCGGGGTTTCAGGGTGCTCGGCAAGGTACTTAAGCGCCATGAGCCCGTAATCGGCTTTTTTCGTGAGCTTTAGCATCTAAAATGCGACTTGAATGGTCCGTATTTAGTATACGTCCGATTCGATTTGGTCTACAAGACCGCCTTACGTCCGGCAGGGCACCCAGGTCACCAGTTGATCCACCTGAGCATTCATCAAAAAACGGTTTGCAATCGGCGAAAAGACAGCTACAATCTGGCGGAAAGAGTACCCAGGGCCACCCCAAAACGAAGATGCTCCGCTCCACGCCCCGATTCGCTGTGTAACCCCCAAGGCGTGCCGTGCCGATATCTATCGTGATGGGGAATCTAATCTCCGGGTCCTCCAACGCAACAGGCTTACGAACGATGGCAACCGCCTGCAGACACCCCAAGGTCCGGATCGTTTCCCGGCACGAAGACACTGAGTTTGTCGAGTGCCTGGAGTGTGGCGAGGTCTTCGACTCAGAAGAGTTTCGCGATATGGAAATTGAAGACACGGCTGAAACGGAAGACCTGGCCAACGACTCCTAGATCGGCGACTGAACCGGCCCCCTATTTGGCGCCATTGGCGGGCTGTGTGCCCGTGCGGCGCGATACCAGCCACGCATAGTGCAGACCCGAAGCGATGGTGAGGACGATCGTCGCGTCGAGGGCCACCAGGCGAAATACAAATACCCAGTAGGCACTGGTGAGTTGCTGCAGCAGCACGGCGGCGACGGCCGCGATTTGCGCGAGCGTGTTGGCCTTGCCGAAGACGCTGGGATGAAATTCGCGACGGCCGACGGCGGCGTAGAGCAACGCCGCTACCAGCAGAATGCCCACATCTCTGCCGAAGACGAGCACGGTGACGGTGACCGGCATCAATCCTTTGTGGAGCAGGACCAGGAACAACGTGCTGAGCAGCAGCTTGTCGGCAACCGGATCGAGATAGTGGCCCAGCATGGAACGCTGCTTGAGCCAGCGAGCGAGGAAACCGTCGAGCGCATCGGTGAGTCCCGCGGCGACAAACAAAATAAAGCTGAGCTGATAATGCCCCTCGAGAATGGCCGCCACCAGGAACGGCGCCAGACAGATGCGCATGAGCGTGAGCAGATTGGGCGCGCTGCGCAGGGGATTCAGACGATGATCGAGCGCCTCACTCATGGCAAGCAGTTTGCTCAACGATGGTAAAACATGGGGGGCATCATCCGCAGCCCTTTGCCTGACAGAATCGCGGCCTGTGCAGGCGTTGTTTGGCGAAGGCTTTTCAGACTTCGACTGGCAGATCTGCCGAGAGGATCTTCATCGGCGTGAGCCCGCGCTGGCGAAGGGCACGCAGGCTTAGGGCGTCGTGGCGCTTGGCGAGGCGCTGGCCGTTGTGATCGAGAATGAGCTTGCAGTGGTACCAGGCTGGGTTGCTGAAGCCAAGAGCGCGGTTGAGCAGAATCTGGCGCGCGGTGGATTTGAGCAGATCGGCGCCGCGCACCACCTCAGTGATTCCCATGGCGGCATCGTCGGCAACGCAAGCGAGCTGATAGCTGGGCACGCCGTCGCGCCGCCACACGATAAAGTCGCCGAAATCCCTGCCGGCGATGAAGCACTGCGGGCCGAGGTTCTGATCGATGAACTCGATGGCTTCTCCATCGGGAACGCGGAAGCGCCAGTTGATGGGGCCGGGCGAATCGAGCTCGCCGGCCGTGGGGCCGGGAAGCTGCGGGATGTAGCCCGAGTACTTGCGGCAGGTTCCGGGATAGAGCGGTTCGTCGTCGAGTGCATCATCTTTGCCCGCCGCGGCGGCAGGATGAGCCTGGGCACGCTCATGCGGCGCGCCGAGTGCGGTCTCGAGATCTTTGCGGGAGCAGCGACAGGCGAAGAGCAATCCTGTGCGCAACAGCTTTCGCCAGGCGGCAATGTAAATTGCACGGCGCTTGCTCTGCACATAGGGCGCGAATGGACCGCCCTTGTCCGGGCCTTCATGCCAGCGGATTCCCAACCAGCGCAGATCTTCGATCGCGGCCTCGGCATAGTTCGCGCGGCTGCGGTCGGGATCGAGATCCTCCATGCGCATGACCAACGCGCCGTCGGAATCGCGCGCGCGGAGAAACGCCGTCCAGAAAGTGCGCGCGTGGCCCACGTGCAGGTAGCCGGTGGGCGACGGTGCAAGACGCCCGCGATACGGCGACGATGAGGGGGAGCCGGACACTCTGATGACGAGTGTAGTCAGCGGGAGCGAAGGGGTAAATGGCGGCTTTGGTACATGAAACAGGGACTAGGGACTAGGGGCTAGAATGCGCCGTTGCGCAAATGGAGAGTAGGCCGCAGACTGCTGTTTGTCACTCGGCTCACCGATATGGTATGTCTGCCGCCGAGACCTTACGTCCCTAGTCCCTACTCCCTAGTCCCTGTTTCTCCGGTCGCCAGCGCAAAATCGGTTTGCGCGCGGCCTGCACTTCATCGAGGCGCGAAACGCGCGTGGAGTGCGGCGCGGTTTTCACTAGTTCTGGACTGGCTTCAGCTTCCTGAGCAATGCTGCGCATGGCATCGATGAACAGATCGAGCTCTTCGCGCGACTCGCTCTCTGTGGGCTCGATCATCAGCGCGCCATGCACGATGAGCGGGAAACTGACTGTGTAGGGGTGGAAACCGTAGTCGATGAGGCGCTTGGCAATGTCGCCGGTCTTTACGCCGTGCGCAAGCTGGCGCTTGTCGCTGAAGACCACCTCATGCATTGACGGCGTTTTGTACGGCAGCTCGTAGAGGTCTTCGAGCTTTTTGCGAATGTAGTTGGCATTGAGCACCGCATCTTCGGTGGTCTGGCGCAGGCCGTCTGGGCCGTTGGCGAGAATGTATGCGAGTGCGCGAATGAACATGCCGGTGTTGCCGTAGAACGCGCGCACACGGCCGACCGAATGCGGGCGGTTGTACTCCCAGCGGAGGTGCTTCGCACCGTCCTGGTTTTGGACGGGTGATGATTCGGGGAACGGCGCGCGGAAGAGCGGCGGGCAGCCATCGGCTGTTGGTTCGGCGTTGGTGTCTTCCCAGTCTCCAGCATCGGGGCAGTCCTTCGGGCCGTCCTGGTTTCGGACGAGTACCGGTATGGGGAGAAACGGCTCAAGAAACTTTTTGCAGGCGACCGGACCGGAGCCGGGACCACCACCGCCGTGCGGCGTGGAGAAAGTCTTGTGCAGGTTCAGGTGCATCACGTCGACTCCGAAGTCGCCGGGGCGCACTTTGCCGACAAGCGCGTTCATGTTGGCGCCATCCATGTAGAGGAGCGCTCCCTTGGCATGCAGGATGTCGGCGATCTTGTGAATCTCATTCTCGAAGACGCCGAGCGTTGAGGGATTGGTGAGCATCAGCGCCGCAACGTTCTCGTCGACACGCTTGGCGAGGGCCTCGAGATCGATGCCGCCATCGGCGTTTGATTTAATGTTCTCGACGACGTAGCCGCTGAATGCCGCGGTGGCCGGGTTGGTTCCGTGGGCCGAATCCGGAATGAGAACCGTTTTGCGGGGATTGCCCTGCGACTCGTGCCACGCGCGCGTGAGCAGGATGCCGGTGAACTCGCCGTGCGCGCCGGCGGCGGGTTGTAGCGTGATCGCGTCCATGCCGGTGATCTCAAGCAGGCAGCGCTGAAGCAGATCGAAGATTTCAAGGACTCCCTGCGCCAGGGATTCGGGCCGGTAAGGATGCGCCTCGGCCAGGCCTTCGATGCGGGCGACAAACTCGTTGACGCGCGGGTTGTACTTCATGGTGCAGGAGCCCAGCGGATACATACCGAGGTCGATCGCATAGTTCCACGTGGAGAGGCGCGTGAAGTGGCGAATGATCTCGATCTCGGACAACTCAGGGAGCAGCCCTGTGTCTTTGCGGACGGCGGAGCCAAGTAGGGCTTTGGGATCGACAGCCGGCACGTCGAGCGGCGGCAACTTGTAGGCGCGCTTGCCCGGCGCCGATTTCTCGAACATCAGCGCTTCGTTCTGCGTGGGGTGCGGGCGAACTTTGCCCAGGGTGTGCGGACCTGAGTTTGATTGTGTTGTGCTCATTTGCCTTTTCTCATTTATTGGCGTGTTAGGGAGGTCGCGTTTGGCCGTTTTGTCGTCGACAAAGAGGTTGTTTGATGGTCCTTCAGCTCCGATCTTTTGCGAATCTTCGTCCAATACTCCTCTCGAACGTCGTAATCGATTTCGACTGGCCAGTCACTCTTATAAAGGCGATCCGTTCCATCGCGACGCGGTCCTGAAATCCAATAGTGCTCGCCCGTTTCAACGTCAGAGTAATTTGCCTTAAAACCGGCTCCGCCAAGTTTGCCGAATTCCCTGCCTTTGTAATAGAGCGTTTGCCCCGTGCGGCTGAATGTCACCCTGCCGATTCGTGCTGTCCCGTGCAGCCCAGTCCCTTTGTTCTCGATGTACATGATCCGAGGAGGATACTTTTGCTTCGTCATCGCCGCTCGCCTCGAATTACGCCTCCACCGGCTTTGCCGCCAGCACCCCTGCCGCGGCATCAATGGTTTCGCGCGGCATCACTTCTGTCGTGCACCACAGCGTGCAATTCGCAAGCTCCGGATACCAACGGCTCAGGTCGATGCCGCCAACGATTTTGTTTTCAAGGAGACGCGGGCCCCATTGGTCTGGAGCTTCGGTGGTTTGCAGAACGAACTCATGGAAGCGCGGTGCTCCCTTGAAGCGCAGCTTTGCGCCCGGCTGGCTGCTGAGTGTCTTCGCAGCGTAGTCGGCTTTCGCCAGGTTGTGCTCGGCCAACTCGCGCATGCCTTCTTTGCCGTAGACCGCAAGAAAGATGGTTGCCATCAGCGCGACGAGCGCCTGGTTGGTGCAGATGTTCGAAGTCGCCTTCTCGCGGCGGATGTGCTGCTCGCGCGTAGCGAGAGTGAGAACAAAACCACGATTCCCTGCTCCGTCGACGGTCTGCCCGGCGAGACGGCCCGGCATCTGGCGCACGTATTGTTCCTTGGCTGCGATGACGCCGCAGAACGGGCCGCCGTAGCTGAGCGCGACACCGAACGACTGCGCCTCCATCGCCACGATGTCGGCCTCGACGGGTGGGCGAACGATGCCCAGCGAAACCGCTTCGGCGATGGAAACAGCGAGCAGCGCGCCTTTCTTGTGCGCGATCTCTGCAATCGCGGGAATGTCTTCGACGACGCCGAAGAAGTTCGGGCTCTGGACAAGAACAGCCGCGGTGTCTGCGGACACCGCAGCGTCCAATGCGGCAAGGTCGAGGCGGCCGGTGTCTTTGTCGTAGCCGACGAGCGTCGTCGGCAGTCCCTGATGTCTAGCGTAGGTCGCCAGCACTTCGCGGTATTCGGGATGAACCGAAGACGCAACGACGGCCTTGTGGCGGCCAGTGACGCGCACGGCCATCATCACGGCCTCGGCAGCGCCGGTGGACCCGTCGTACATGCTGGCGTTGGCGACGTCCATACCGGTGAGTTCGGCGATCATCGTCTGGAACTCGAAGATGGCCTGCAGCGTGCCCTGCGTGATTTCGGCCTGGTAGGGCGTGTAGCTGGTGAGGAATTCGCCGCGCTGCACGAGGGCGTCGATGATCACCGGACGGTAGTGGCGATAGGCGCCCGCGCCGAGAAAACTTGCATAGTCGGTCGCGTTCTTCTGGGCAGCGTCGCGAAAGTAGGCAACGATCTCGCTTTCCGCCTGCTGGCGCGGAACGGCCAGGTCGCGGTCGAGCCGATACTCAGCTGGAATGATGGCAAAAAGATCGTCGATGGATGCTGCGCCGATTTCGGTGAGCATCTGGCGGCGTTCTTCGTCGGATTTGGGTAGATAGCGCATGGTGATCAGTTCGCAGTTCTTAGTTCGTAGTCCTCAGTTTGTGATTCGCATTCTTTTTGAAGCGTCAGAAACATCCGCAGATTCGTCTTGACGATCTGCGAACTGCGAACTCAGAACTGAGAACTCAATTAGCTTCCCGTTTCTTCGGCGATGAAGGCCTCGTAGGCGGCTGCGTCGAGCAGGCCGCTGACCTCCGCCGGATTGGCAAGTTCGACTTTGATGATCCAGGTGCCGTGCGGGTCGGCATTGATCTTGTCGGGCTCGGTCTTCAGCGCTTCATTCACTTCAGTCACCTTGCCGGTGACGGGCGAGAAAAGATCGCTTACGGCCTTCACGCTCTCTACCGAGCCGAAGGGTTTGTTCGCGGTTACCTGGTCGCCTACCTTCGGTGCGTCAACGTAAACAATGTCGCCGAGCGAGTTCTGTGCGTAATCGGTGATGCCGATTGAGCCGATGGCGCCGTCGACCGCAATCCATTCGTGCTCGCGGGTGTATTTAAGATTCGTCGGATAGGGCATGGTGGGTCTGCTCCTCAAGCAAAACAGCGAAACTTCAGTTTAAGGCGTTGGGCCCACCTGCCAAAGTGAGGAAAAGAGGGAGAGACAGGGAACGAGGGAACCAGGGAACAAGGGAACGAGAATGCACGAACCGATCGCTGCCCCTGAAATTCAGCCGAGGACAACGACGGGCTGGAAGAGCGTTCCTGCGATGCGGCGGGCGATGCCGACCAGATCGCGCTGCCCAGAGAAGACTTTGACGAGCGAAGCTTGCGAGAACTCAGGCAGGTTGGCTTGAGCGCCGTTGCGCAGCCGGCCGAGAGCGGGGCCGTCGCCGGTGACTGAAGGCATTTCGGGAAGCAAAAGGCGCGGATGGACGCAAAGGGCTTCGAGCGCATTGGAATCTCTGCCAAGCGCTTCAAGTTCCTCGAGCGTGTGCGCGTCTTCAAGCGAAAATGCTCCCGCACGCGTGCGGCGCAGCTTACTCAAGTGCGCGCCGCAGCCGAGTTCGCAGCCGATCGAGTGCGCCACCGAGCGCACGTAGCCACCGGAACTGATGGTGAGGTTGAAGCCGGCTTCGGGCCCGGAGAGTTGGTCGACCGTGAACCCGTCGATGCGCACTTTGGCCGGCTTCAATTCCACTGGTTTGCCTTCGCGGGCCAGCTTGTAGGCCGGCGTGCCGGCAATTTTCTTCGCGGAAAATGGCGGCGGCATCTGGTTGGATTCGCCGAGGAATCTGGCAGAGATGGACCGCAGCCGATCGAGGGTAATGCGGTCGGCAAATTCGGGCCACTGGTCGGGCCCGGCGGGCTCGCCGTCCGCGTCATAGGTGTCGGTTGCGAATCCAAAGCGAATCGCTCCCGTGTAGCTTTTTTCCGCGGCCGAGAAGTACTGCGCAAGACGGGTAAACTTGCCCATCAGCAGCGGGAGGACCCCGGTGGCCATGGGATCGAGCGTGCCCAGGTGGCCGATGGAGCGCTCGCCGGTGATCCTGCGGAGCCGGTTCACAACATCGTGGCTGGTGATGCCACCCGGCTTGTCGATGACAAGAAGCCCGTTCACATCATCACTTTACGGCAAGACGCGAAGCTGTGGATGTGACGACCATGCGTCGACCCTCAGCTGCGGCCAGCTTGCCAACCAGAGGCCAGGACGTATCAACTGTTAACAGAAGATGAATGGCGAACTCGAACACGTCAAAAAGGCGCTGCGCGAGCTCGGAAAATCACTGAAGAGCTTGCCGGCGAATCCCCTGCCCAAGGAAGTGCATAAACTGCGGACGTCGGCGCGGCGTGTGGAGGCGATTGCCGGCGCGCTTCCTGAGGCGGAAGGCAAGGCGTCGCGGCGCCTCGTCGAGAGCATTCAGCCGTTGCGCAAAGCGGCCGGAGGCGTGCGCGACATGGATGTGCTTGCCGCGAACATCCGCAAGCTGAGGCAAACTGCGCCGGCAGATTCACTGGCCCGGCTGATGGATCATCTTGAGAGCGCTCGCACCGATGAGGCCAGTGAATTGCGGCACACGCTCAACCGCAAGCGCAAAGAAGCCAGACACAATCTTAGGAAGTATGCGCAGCAGGTGCAGTCGGCGCTGGCGGAGACGCGAAACGGCTCGAACGGACACGCGCGGAATGGGCATCACCGCAATGGGATGAATCCGACGGCGAAGCACGTGGCCCGCGAGATTGCCGAGTGGCCGGCGATCGACACCGGGAATATTCACGAGTTCCGGCTGAGGATCAAGCAGCTACGCTACATTCTGCAACTGGATGCGAAGGCGGATGCGGCGCTGCTGGCGGCGCTGGGCACGGTGCAGCGCCGCATTGGCGACTGGCACGACTGGGAGCAACTCGATGAGATCGCGCACGAGTTCCTCGAGCCCGCACAGGACACAGTGCTGCTGGCCCAGATCGACAAAATGATGCAGCTGAAACTGGATCGCGCACTGGCGGCCGCGAAATCTCTGCGCCGGCAGCATCTGCGGTCCGCAATCCAGCATGTGATGGGTTGCTAAACGGTCTTAGACAATGCCGGTTCCCGGCTGGCGCACCAGCGAGAGGAACTCAGCACGCGTTTCCTTCTGGCGGAAGCAGCCCACCATTGCGCTGGTGACCGTGGAAGAGTTCTGCTTCTCGATGCCGCGCATCATCATGCACAGGTGCCGCGCCTCGATAACCACGCCCACGCCCTGCGGACAGATGGCTTCCTGGATTGAGTCGGCAATCTGGCGCGTGAGCCGCTCCTGCACCTGCAGGCGCCGCGCAAACACCTCAACCAGCCGCGGAATTTTGCTGAGGCCGATGACCTTGCCCTTGGGAATGTAGGCGACGTGCACCTTGCCGAAAAACGGCAGCATGTGATGCTCGCAGAGCGAGAACATTTCGATGTCTTTCACGATGACCATCTCGTCGTAGTCCACATCGAACATGGCCTCATGCAGGATCTTCGCCGGGTCCTGGTCGTAGCCCTTGGTCAGGAAGGCCATCGCTTTTTCAACGCGTTCGGGCGTGGCGACAAGGCCGTCGCGATTGGGATCTTCGCCCAGGCGCGAAAGGATTTCGCGATACATCTCCTGGGTGCTGAACCCGTTGAGTCCTTCTTCACTTTCTATCGCCCGACGTACTGTTTTTGTGACCGCTATGGGATGCGCCATCGTCTCCTATCCTTCCGCGAAACACTCAAAGAAATTATTTTCTGTTTCTTCCACGCGCACATGCTCGAGTTGGCCGCCCGGCAACGCGTTCTTCAACAATGCAAAGATCGCCTTGCAAAAATTCTCCGTCGTCGGAACGCGATCGGCAAACGACGGATCGAGATTCAGGTTTCCATGATCGAATCGATCGAGGACCTGCGTCTGGATCGTGTTATCGAGCGCCACCAGATCGACCACCATTCCTGTCTCCGCGTTTACCGGCCCGCCCACCAGAACTTCAACAAAGTAATTGTGACCGTGGCCATGATCGTTGTTGCACTTGCCGTACGCGGCGCGATTCTGTTCGGCGGTAAGAGCGACCGTATGCAGCCGGTGGCTTGCGCTGAGCATGTAGCGCCGGCCGAAGTAGGCTTTGTTCAACTCGTTCACTCGCCACCCCGGTATTCTGCAAAGATCTCGGGCGTCTCGTAGACTCGGATCCGGCTTAGTTTCGCGCCGCCTGCCGCTTTTATGGCCGGTTCCAACCGACGCCACGCGGCGATGGCAATATTCTCGGTGGTCGGAATCTCTCTCTTGAATTCCGGCGTTTCGAGATTCAGATGCCTGTGGTCGTACGCAGCGAGCACTTCCCTCTCCATCACGCCTTTCAGCCACTTCAGGTCGACGACGAATCCCGTTACCGGGTCGGGCTCGCCCGCAACCGTCACTTCGAGCGTGTAGTTGTGGCCGTGGCCATTCTTGTTGGCGCATCGGCCAAAGACCTGAAGGTTCTTCTCCGCCGGCCAGGCATCGTTCCAGTAGTAGTGCGAGGCTGAGAACGTCGCCCGCCGCGTTAAGAAAACCATGCTGATCCTTCCCTAGAATGGATGCGCTGGAATGCGGATGCGCTTCATCCAATTGGAACAGAGTTGCGTTTGATCGAAAATCCGACGGACCCATGATAGCTGGCTGAAAATTCGCAAGCCTGCGCGCCGAAACTACCCAAGATTGGTCGGCCCAGGACACCTGAAAGCCAACTTCGATCGGCCGGCCAGCCTAGCCGCCCGCGTAGCTCCGCCCCTTCCAGCTTACCCGCTTCAGGACGCGGTGCTGAAACCAGCTGCGATAGAGCAGCACGACGAACAGCGGCAGGCCGAGCGGTGAGATAAGGCAGTCGGCGAACGGAAAATTGGATTTGGCTACCCTCGCGTAAAAGCGAAAGACGGTCCGCAGCCACAGCGCAGCCAGAATCCAGCCTGCACCCAGCCACGAGAGCGAATGAAAGGCCAGTTGGGCGTTCCACAGTCTGTAGGCCAAAACCGGCAATCCGAACAGCAACAGGAAATCGAGCGCCCGCCAGAAGGCCAGAATCAACGCATTGTTGAAGAGCAGCGCCAGGTTCTTGGTCCAGCCTTCGATCATGGCCCCGATGCTGCGGTACATACGCGCGCTCACGGCGTCGTCGGCATAGCGGAAGCGCAGGCCGATCTTGCGGCGCTTGGCCAGGAAGGCGAGCTCGACATCTTCCAGGACCTTGCCTGCGACGCTGGCATGGCCGCCGAGGCGCCGGTACGCTTCCCGCTCAACAAGCAGAAACTGGCCGTTGGCCGCAGCGACGAACTGCGCAGGATCTGACACTTTCGCGGGCGGATAGGCCAGTGCCAGCTCGCAGAATACGAGCGGCATGAGCGAACGCTGCGCGAAGCCGCTCACAATCTGCCGTGGCGAATAACTAAGCATGCCCACCTTGTGCCGCTCCGCCTCGTGCATCGCACGCCGCAGGTCGCCGGGTTCGTGCACGGTATCGGCGTCGGTAAACAGCAGCCATTTGCCGCGGGCATGCTGCGCGGCGGTCCATACGGCGTTGTTCTTTCCGGTCCATTTCCGTTCAGGCTGGCCCGGCTCCAGTGCGGCCGCCTCCATCACCGTGACGCCGGCGAATCCGCGGGCGATTTCGGCGGTGCGATCGGCGGAGTGGTCGTCGACAACAATCAGCTCCCAGTCGCGGCCGAGCTCAAAGATTTCCTCTGACTGATGAGTGAGCGACTCGAGGCAGGCGCCGAGGCAGTCTTCCTCGTTGCGAGCCGGCACAATCACAGTAAGCTCGAGCAGTTGTTCGGGCTCCGGCTGGGCGAAGACCGTTCCGGGCGCGGTTTTGCCGGACCACGCGCGCCAATCGGGCCGCTCGATGGGGCCGTCTGCCGGGTCGGCAAGCCCAAGCACCGGCTCGTATGTGCCTGCGTTGGCAGGCTCCGGCCCCTCTCTACCCGTTGATCCAATGATTTTGGTCACGCTCAACCCGGTGTTTCGCTCCGTATTATAAGGATGTGCGGTTACCTCGCTGGCTCATCCTTGTTCCTGTGCTGCCTTTGCTTCTCACCACGGCGTGCAACCGCGGCGCCCATCCTCCACAGCTCAACATTCCCGCTCCTGACTTCACCGTCTCTGACGGAACCAGTTCGATTCACCTCGCCAGCTACCGCGGGCAGGTGGTTCTGGTGAACTTCTGGGCGAGTTGGTGCGAGCCGTGCCTGGAAGAACTGCCTACGCTTGAGCAGTTGCACCACGATATGCCAAGCCTGCCGATTCTGGCCGTGAGCATCGACGAGGATCCGGAAGCCTACTCCTCCTTCATCGCCCGCCATCACATGGATTTCATCATGGTCCGCGACCCATCGCAATCGGCAGCCCAGCTCTTTCACACCGACATGTGGCCCGAGACCTATGTCATTGACCGCAATGGCATTATTCGGCGGAAGTTCGTGGGGCCGCAGGATTGGACCAGCCCGGAGATACGATCGTTTCTGAAGAGCCTGTAGTCGAAGGATCTGGCAACGACCGAGATTTCGCGATGAAAAATATTCCTGCCCACCGGCCGGTTTCACCGTTTCCGCATTTGGCAATCTGAGCGAGGTCCGCATGAAGCGAAGGGATTTTGTACGGCTTGGAGGGGCCACGATGATCGCGGCCAGTGCAGGCAAGCTGCGGCCGGCGCTTGCAGAGCAGGCCGCGGGGCCGAGCCAGCATGAGACAGGCGCGCCGGCGAAACATAACGCTCGCGGGCGCGCGGCGGACTTCACCCTGCAAATCGCACCGATGCTGGTGGAACTGGCGCCGCAGGTCGTGATCAGCACGATCGGCTACAACAACCAAGTGCCCGGTCCCCTGATGCGAATGCGCGAGAGCCAATCGGTCACCGTCGAGGTTGTGAACGACACGGACGTTCCAGAGTACGTGCATTGGCATGGGCTGTTCGTGCCCCCGGAGATGGACGGAGCCGAGGAAGAAGGCACGCCTCCGGTGCCGCCGCATGGCCGGCGCCGCTACGAATTCGTGGCCAGGCCGGCGGGCTCGCGGTGGTACCACTCTCACGCCATGGCGATGCTCGATCTGCATCGCGGCTCGTACACCGGGCAGTTCGGGTTTCTCATGATCGATTCGGCGAATGACCCCGGGCGCTATGACCAGGAAGTTTTTCTGGCGCTGCGCGAATGGGAGCCTTATCTGACCACGATGGATCCGGATGAGGCGCGGCCTGATCCCAACGACCCGATGCCGGAAAAACCTGCCCATCCGGACCTACGCCCGAACGGACTCGAAGTGAGCGCACCTCTTTATTCGATCAACGGCAAAATACTGGGAGCGGGTGATCCGCTCCGCGTGCAGCCGGGCCAGCGCGTCCTGATGCACCTGCTGAACGCCAGCGCCTCGCAAATTCACCGCGTGGCTTGTTCCGGCCACCGTTTTCAGGTGATTGCCCTCGACGGCAATCCCGTGCCTACGCCACAGCCGGTTGAAGTGATCGAGATTGCCCCGGGCGAGCGCGTGGATGCAATCGTGGAGATGAACAACCCAGGCGTCTGGATTTTAGGTGCGATGCGCAACGTGGCGCGGCAATCCGGCATGGGCATCGCGGTGGAGTACGCCAATCAGCAGCAGAAAGCGCAATGGCTTCCGCCGCAGAAGGCACGCTGGGATTACACGATCTTCGGCACGACTGCGGCGCATCCGGCTCCAGACGAGACGATTGACATGGTGTTTGAGAAAGTGCCGGGCGGGCCGAATGGGATCAATCACTGGCTGGTGAACGGCAAGGAATATCCGCATGACGGGGAGTTTGTGTTCCGCAAGGGACGCCGCTACCGGCTGGTGTTTCACAATCGCAGCGACGATTCTCACCCGCTACACTTCCACCGGCACCTGTTTGAACTCGTCGAGCTCAACGGCAAGGCGACTGGCGGGATTAAGAAAGACACAGTGATCGTTCCCGCATTTGGACGGGCCACGGTGGACCTGGTGGCCGATCAGCCGGGGCTGACGCTGTTCCACTGCCATATCCAACAACACATGGACTTTGGTTTCAAGGCACTGTTTCGGTATGCGTGAGGGGCGTCGCTTCATTTACCTGGTGAGAACCCTGAGACGTGATACGGATCACTGATCGGCAGGCTTCTCTGGCTTAACACTCGGAGGGTCCACTCAGGAGGATTTTCCGTGAATCGTTTGCGCGCGTGTATGCTCGGCTCCGCCCTGCTCATTTTGCTCTTTTTTGCTGCTGCCGCCCAACCTGCCATTGCTCAGCAGGAACAAGCCACGCATATCATGCATCGGCTGATTCCAGCCGGGGATACCTGTGCCACCTGCCATAAGGCAGTGTATGACCAATGGAAAGCCAGCCCGCATGCCGCCAACGGCGTGGAGTGCACCGTGTGCCACGGCGAGACAACGGCAAAGGACTTTGCGAGCAAGCCGGCGTTAAGCGCTTGCGACAGCTGTCACACCGATCAGGTGGCACAACTGAAGTCTGATCCATTCATGAAGGACAGGACGTGTGTGAGCTGCCATCAAGCACACATCTTCGTGGAGCACAAGAAGGCGGCCCCAGCAGCCCAGTAATCACAAATTCCAGACGTCGCACTTTCGAGTTGCCGGCCGGCACTTCCGCGCTCGCCAGCGCTGGAAATGTGTCATCGCATGCCAGAGCAGTTTCGGAATTCACGTAGACCTTTTGAGAGCGTTTGAAGGTGGCATTTTCTTGATGAAAATGCCACTTCGCAGTGTGCTTTCGGTGTACACCAATTCCGAAACTGCTGTAAGGGAATATGCGGCCAGTTGGCGTGAACCGCTTATTCTTTCCGTCCGACAAATGATGACCTTCGGCGCTGCTTGAGCCGGGGCGCACGGGTCGATGAGGAACACTACTTCGCGGCTGGATGGATGTGAAACAAGCGGCGATCATATTTGATTCGGCGGCACGCCTCGATCGCGATTTTTCTCGCATCGGGATGTTTGGGATTGAGAAGGATATTCAAAGAAAACGGAGACGGGACAGACGGAACACCGGCGAGCGCAGAGATGTTGCTGCGGAGCCAGTCGTTCCCCTTTTTGCGCGACGATGACTGGGTGAGTGTTTTGTAAAACGCGCGCGATGCGGGGGAACCACCGGAGGAAAACACCGTCGCAGCGTAGACATCGTCGGGAACACTCACCTCGAGGAGTTGGTATTTCTCTGGGAACAGCGCCGGATTGCCCTTGAGGTTAGCGAGCGATTCCAGTAATGCACCGGCAGGGGATTCAGAGAGGTAGACGATTCGTTTCCCTTTCGCGGCGGTGTGCCAGCGTCCGTCCGATTTTTCTCCTCCCAGTCCCTCAAGGTCGCAATGGTTGCTGATCCGCCAGAGGGACTTCACGTGTAAATCCCCTCATCGATCTGCCATAGCATGCTTTCTACCAGACGACCGCCGTTTTCATTGGCCAGCATCTGGATAGGAGTTCGATTGTCGAGCCGGTCATCGACGGAACGAAGCCAGAGCAGCGCCTTCACGCGCGAGCCGAAGACCCTGTCTGCCAGGCCGATAATGCGGGCTACGCGAAGAACCCGATCGGTTTCGGCGCTGGAGAGTTTTTCTTTGCGTGCTTTGCGGTGCTTCAGCGTCCGTGGGGAAATCACAATCTCCGAAATCTCGGTAAACGTAAGCCCCTGGTCCTTGAGGGACTGGACCGCTGTCAAAGGGAGGCCCTTCTCCGGCAACAAGGCAAGTTCAAGGTCGGACGCAGCCTTGAGGCCGACGAAAGAGAGGACATTGGGGTTGGCAGCCACAGGAACCTCCACAGACAGTATGCCACAATATCGAGTGGCATATTGTCCATGATAACACGCCGAACTCGAACGTCGCTGCCGGCGGGGTCAAAAACACTTCGTATGCCCGCGGCTTAACAGCTTGGCGAGAGAAAACAGAAAGGTCGAGCGGATCAACGGGAAAAGATCCCTGAGCGGCTATCGATTCCTGCACAAGCAGTGTCCGGTGGCGGAAGGAAAGGCAACCGCAGATCCTTCGCGCCGCTTACCCCAGGTTCGTTTCGCGAACACGGGGCCCCAAACGCGCCCCGTTCAGGATGACAGAGGAGATTATTGATGCGGCACTCAATAAAGCCGACGATGTTTTTGCGACAACTGCGGGACGAATGAATTCGTGGCTTTTCAAGACCTCGAGTTCTTCAGCGCTGCTGTTGAACCGGCTTGCCAAATCAGCTCTGTCACGGCTTTTTCACACATTCGAAATACGCGCGAAACATTGATGGGATAAAAGATGGTGGTTTGGCAAATTTCCCCAACCGCAAATCCCACG
The DNA here is from genome assembly GCA_963834565.1 of uncultured Acidobacteriaceae bacterium. Lineage (GTDB taxonomy): Bacteria > Acidobacteriota > Terriglobia > Terriglobales > Acidobacteriaceae > Telmatobacter. The sequence goes on from CAWICF010000007.1 coordinate 145,018, forward strand.
GAAAGTATCCAACCACGAATCCCCACTGGAGGTCTCAAATGAAGAGGATCCAAGGCAGGTTCCGCGCGGCAGTGCTCATGGCAGCGGCCGCTTCGTTGCTGGCATTTGCAGCAGGAGCAAATGCACAGAGTCAAAGCTCCACTAACAGTCCGTGGACGGCTCTCCCGGGCTGGTCAAGCGGCAATTGGGTTCCGAACGACAAGCCGTGGCCGTACGACAAGCTGCAGCATGTGCCCGTGCTGGCGGTGGTGGGCGACGTGGCCTGCCAGCCAGGCGAAGAAGAGAGCGGCGAGAAGGCCGGCGAAAACTGCAGCGGAGACACCAAACAGAATCTGCTCGCATCCCAGGCGGCCACCGCGCAACAGATTGAGAATATGAAACCAGACCGCGTCGCGCTGGTCGGGGATGAGCAATACCAGGTTGCACAATACTCTGACTTTGAGAACTCGTACGAAACGACCTATGGCGCTTTCAAGCTGATCACGCGGCCCGCGCCCGGCAACCACGAGTTTTATACCGAGCATGGCGCGGTGGGCGTTGCCGGCTACGGCTACTTCTCCTATTTCAATGGCGCCCAGCACAATACCGATGGAACGATGAAGACGGCGACTATTTCAGGCAATCCGGACACCGACGGCACCTTCACCCAGCCTGTGCCGTTTTCAGATGGACAGGCGGGGCACTTCGAGCAAACGGGCGGACTTGGAACCAACAGTGTCGCGGGCGGCACGGTTGGCGTGGGAGACGGCTGGTACTCCTACAATCTCGGCTCGTGGCATCTGATCTCGCTCAATATCGAGTGCGAGACACAACCGGGCGGTTGCTCGAACTCGGGCACATGGTTTGCCGCGGAACTGGAATGGCTGAAGAAGGATCTCGAGGCGAATCACTCAGCGTGCACGCTTGCCTACTGGCACCAGCCGGTATTCAGCCCTACCAACGGAATCGCCGTACCCGAAGGCCCGACCGCTGTTGCTTTTTGGGATCTGCTTTACCAGTACCACGCCGACCTGGTGCTGAATGGGCACGACCACCTCTATGCCCGCTATCGCCCTCTTGATCCAACGGGCACATCCGATCCGAAGAACGGCATACGCGAATTCGTCGTGGGCACCGGCGGCGAGACACTCGATCCGGTTGTGACTACCACAGTGGCCTCCGGCTCAGGCGAAACAAACCAGGAGGATCCCAGCGGCAACGTCAACTTCAACGCAGAGAATCTCGAGACGGGAACCGGGGAATTCTGGGGCGTGATGAGCCTGACTCTTAACGAGAACGGTTACGCATGGGATTTCGAGTCGGCATTGAAGGATCCTGCACAAGCATCGACCGGTCCGGCTACCTACAGCGACAAGGGCTTCGGCACCTGCCACGGTCAGGAAAACAGGTGGTGGTGATTCCCAGTTCGCCGTCGCTTCGTTCGGCTTGACCTTGCTTGAGTACACGTTCCCCCTCCGCGAGAAATCGCGAGAGGGGGAATTTTCTTGCCTGGCTCTCGGCTCCGGAATGGACCGTCGCTCCGGTCCCCGGCAACTCACACACTGAGATTTGGCGCTTTTTCGAAAAACTTCCTCTTGACAGATTCTCCGTCTTAGTGTACTAGTTTTATAGAACATTAGTAATCGACCTGCAATGAGCGTTATCTCCAATCCGCCTCTCCACTTCCGGCTCGATCTGCACAGCGGGGTTCCCGTCTACCGGCAGATTATTGACCAGGTGCGGGGAGGGATGGCCGCCGGGACGCTGACAGCAGGCGATCAGTTGCCCACAGTACGGCAGCTTGCCGTGGACCTGGAGATCAATCCCAACACGGTAGTGCGGGCCTACAAGGAGCTGGAGCTGGGTGGGCTGCTGGAAACGCACCAGGGGACGGGCACCTTTATCAGCACGCGGAAGCTGCCGCACGGCGATCAGGAGCGCGAGAGGCAGCTGAACCAAATTGTGGCCGACACGGTGTCGCGAGCCGGCGCCGCGGGATTCACGATTGGGGATTTGATCGAGCAGTTGCGGGGATGGCCTAACGGGCCAGCCGCGAAGGAGAACGTATGACACCGAATGTCAGTTGGCAGAACACGAATCCGGTGGCCGTTACCGCGTTTGCTGCATGCATTCTTGCAGGCGGCATCGGCACCGCTGTGACGCAGCAGCCGTATCCGGCAATCGCGGGCGCTGCCGTGGGCGTTTACCTGCTCTGCTCCATCAAGATCGTCCGCCAGTGGGAGAAGGCCGTGAAGCTGCGCTTTGGCCGCTATGTGGGGCTGCGCAACCCGGGGCTATGCCTCATCATTCCCGTTGCAGAGACGCTGAATCAGTTTGTCGACCAGCGGGTGCGCGTGGCCAACGTGTCGGCCGAAACGACGTTGACGCGCGACACTGTGCCGGTGAATGTGGACGCCATCATCTTCTGGATGGTGTGGAACGCGGAGAAAGCAATCCTCGAGGTGGAGAACTACAACGACGCCATTACCATGAGCGCGCAGACTGCGCTGCGCGAATCGATCGGGCGGCACGATCTGCACCAGGCGCTCGCCGAACGCGAGATGCTGGGCGAGGAGTTGCAGAAGATTCTCGACTCCAAAACCAATCCCTGGGGCATTACCGTGCAGTCCGTCGAAATTCGCGACGTGCAGATTCCTGCGCAATTGCAGGATGCCATGTCGCGCGAGGCGCAGGCCGAACGCGAGCGGAGAGCGCGCGTGATTCTGGGCACAGCCGAGACGGAGATCGCCGACAAGTTTGCGACCGCATCCGCCACTTACCAGAACAATCCCGTGGCGCTGCATCTGCGGGCTATGAACATGCTCTATGAAGCGATCAAGGAGCGGGGCTCGATGGTGATTGTGCCTTCGTCGGCAGTGGAGACGATGGGGCTAGGCGGGAATCTGGCGGCGATGGCGCTGAACAAGCAGCAGTAAGAATCTGAGCGGGCTGCCGAAGCCAACGGAGGCATGATATGAATCTCAGAGGATTCGGGATCGCAGTTCTGGCAATCGCGCTTTGTGCCGCGGCGAAGGCGCAAACCACGAACGACACCTGGGTGGGGATCTGGCATGCGACGGTTGGAGGCAAACCTTCTGCGCTGCTGACTCTTGCCACCGATACGGGCGCGCTGGGCGGCACGTTTGTGCTCGACATCATCAGCGACGAAGGAGGACAGCCGCACGTAATCGCCGCGGAACCGCATGTGCTCTTGAATCCCAAAATCGCCGGCGATCTGCTGACCTTTCAGGTGAAGATGAGGCATCTGGACGGGGGCAGTGTTGTGGCGAGCTTTGAGGTGAAGCGGACTGCCGCTGACAAGGCGACCATCCACTGCACAGATTGCGGCGAGGATGCGCCGGTGGTCGCGCTGGTGAAGGGCCTGTAGCGAATTGGAGCAGACGATGAAGCGCAGAGTCGTGATGGTGGTGACCGATGAAAGCGGTAGACTGACAGGCGGTGTGAATACTCAGCCGGGTGTTCATTCAGTGCGGACCGGAGTGTAAACACATGCGGATGTCACTGATCGCGACATTTCTCGTCAATTTCGGCGCTATCGCATTTGCCCAGACGCAAACCACCCAGTCTTCATTTGAAGTTGCATCGATTCGGCCTAGCCAACACGAAGTCGGTCCGGACTACAACAATCAAATCACTTACTCCTCCACGGGGTTCACGGGGCGTAATGTCACGCTGCGACGCCTTGTCGCTGAGGCGTGGCATTGCCAGCGTAATCAGGTCGTCGGTCCGTCGTGGCTTGATCGCAATGAGTACGATATCGTTGCGCGGCTGCCCGATGGCGCAACCAGTGAACAAATTCCTCTTATGCTTCTGAGCCTTCTCAGGGACCGCTTTAACCTGAAGTCGCACAGCGAAACTCGCCAGATGCGCGTCTACGAATTAACGGTCGCACAAGGTGGGCCTCGAATCCATCCCAACCAGCCGGGAGACACAACAACTGGAGGGCCGGGACTCCACTTCCGCGGCGATATGCGCCAGTTTGCCGATCTTCTGGCCGTACAGATCTCGATTCCCGCGCCGACCAGCGCCAGCGTACCGGTAATCGCCGGTGGCCCGCCAGTGCCCGTCCTGGATAAGACCGGGCTCGAGGGGATCTACGAATTCAGCGTCGATCTCATACCCGAGATTGGCACCGATGGGTTTACCTTCTGGAAAGGCGTTCTCGAAGATCAATTGGGTCTCAAGATTAAGAGCGACAAGGCCGGCGTCGCATTTGTGATTGTTGACGATGAGGCAAAGATCCCGACAGCGAATTGAAACGCACGCTGTGGATCCGGTGAATCCTGCAGGTGAACTCGAGCAAACGGACCGCCCTGGCGCCGCTCCGACGAAATAAATGAAATGCTATCCTTGAAATATGACGACGGTGGAGATCCTTTTTCACTATGCCGCTCTGCCCACCGAGCAGGTGGCGACGGCGCTGGCCCGTGCGCGCGACGTTTACGGAATCCGGCATCTGAATTTCGACCGGAACGCCCGCACGCTCCGGGTTGAATACGACGCAACGCGCCTGAATGCCGCTGAGGTCACCCGACTGGTGCGCGAAGCAGGGCTTGAACTGGCCGAGGAAGCTGCACAGCTTGCGCCGCCTGCGCCGGAACCTACCGCTCCTGCCGCGGCCTGATATCGCGCGCCGCGGGGCCGGCGTTCCTTGGCGGCCGCCTGGTCTCGCGTTGGACCCTGCGCCAAGCACCGGTTGAGTTCGCTGCGCGCCGCGAAGTCCGCGTTGCGCCGCCGCAGCAACCTTGATAATCTGAGTGTGGCTTTCCTCAGCGGTTTCGCCCTGAAATCGCAACATGTGCGCCCGTAGCTCAGCTGGATAGAGCGACTGACTACGAATCAGTAGGCCGGGAGTTCGAATCTCTCCGGGCGCACCACCATTGCATGGAGCAGCCGCTCGCTGGTCGCTCGTAAGCACAGCTTCCTCGATCAATCTTCAAATCCACTGTCCCTTTCTGCGTTGGGAATTTCGCCTGCGGGTTCAAACGCCTGCAAAACGGCTCAAGTTTCGATCGCGGTCCGCGCCTCCACCGCTGCGTGGAGCAGTTCGCCCATCGCTCGCATTCATTCCCAGGCGGAGCAAGAATTCCGGGACTCCGCCCATCGGTTGTAAACCGATCCGGAGGGAGTTTCCCACTGTGTCGGCGATCGGTCGTAACCGCCATCGGTAACATCTGATTGACACTTCCTTAAAGTATTTCTGTCCCTAGGCTGTAGAAAACTTTGATCTTTCCAAAAGGTTTTTCGCGCGCTACACTACGCACTCATCCCCCAATTGGGTTTTTGCTCCCGAAATTTTATCCTGTGCGACACGCAGTCTGGCCGTGCGAACTATGCCGAGCGAGGCGAACACTGCCTGGACGAAATAGAGAGAGATCCCCAAGCTATTGCTTAAGCTAGCCGGGTCCAGACCACTATGTTCAGGCGGTTTTGATTTATCTTGCGGAACTTTAGCACTTAGAGGGTCCAGGTAAAGCTCTTCACCAGTTGCTCCGTTTTCCCCGGGAGATCTCAACACATGTTCAGGCAGATTGCTCGCTTGGCTTCCAGAGTGCGTTTCGCAGAGATGTCAGTCACATCGCAATGTTCCAGCAACCGAAACCTGGGCTCCGCGCTCACGGCTTTCCCGAGGGATTTTGCCTGGGCGCGAAGAGTGTTCTCCTTTGCAACGGCGCTCGTGCTGGCCGGTTCGATCAGTGCATCTGCGCAGGCGCCGACGCTCGAGGGAGGTTGGAATCAGCTATCGCCGTCGACGCCGCCTCCGGCGCGCTTTGCCACGAGCCTCGCCTATGATTCCGCGCACGCCCAGCTGGTGATGTTCGGGGGATTCGGCGACAGCGGCATCGTGGGCGACACGTGGCTGTGGAATGGGACCAACTGGACCCAGGCGAATCCTGCAAGCAGTCCTTCGGCGCGCTCAAACCAGACCATGGTCTACGATGCGGCGCAGGGTGAGGCGGTGATGTTCGGAGGGGCTACTGGGGCCCCGGCCAGTAGCCGTCTTGGCGATACATGGTTGTGGAACGGGACCACGAACAACTGGACCCAGGTGACCGGTCTGTCGAGCACTCCGCCGGCGCGGAGCAGCGCAGCAATGGCCTACGATGCGGCAACCGGCCAGGTTGTTTTGTTCGGTGGTCTCGGAGGTTCAAGCTCGGGTGGCGCCGATCTCGGCGACACCTGGGTGTGGTACCAAAACAGCTGGTATTCGGAGTCTCCTGCGAGCAGCCCTTCGGCGCGCTACGGTGCGAGCATGGCCTACGACGCCGCGCTGGGCGAGGTGATTCTATTCGGAGGATTTGACCAAAGCGGTAACGAAGACAACGACCTGTGGGCGTGGACCGGAGCCAATTGGACTCAGTTGAGCGCACCAAGCAGTCCTGCCGCGCGCGACAGCGCAGGGATGGAGTATGACCCGTTGCTCGGCCAGGTGGTCCTGTTCGGGGGGGAGCAGCAGACCTTCAACGGCTCGACTCTCGTCTCCACATATCTCAGCGACACCTGGGTGTTAACCGGGAATTCTCCCGGCAATCTTACCTGGACGCAACAGACGTATTCGACCAGCCCAGCGGCCCGCGCCACAAACGCGATGGTCTATGACGCGGCACAGGGCCAAGTGGTGATGTTCGGAGGGTACGGCAATAGCGGCCAAGTCGACGATACGTGGACCTGGGGAACTCCGCAGGGTTTCGGCAACATCAACGTGTGCCCGTCGGGACAATCCACTCCCGCGCCGTGCAGCAACACTCTTACGCTGACTTACCAATTCCAGACGGGTGCGCCTGTCGCGTCCGAAGTGGTCACGCAAGGAACACCAAATCTGGACTTCACCCTCAGCAGCGCTACCTGCTCAGGCAACGTGTTGGCGAACGGCAGTTGCACCGTGACCGTGAACTTCACCCCGACCGCGCCGGGATTGCGCTTGGGCGCGGTCGAGATTCTCGACACATTCTCGGGAGCGGTGCTGGTCACTACTCCGATCTACGGCATTGGCGCGGCGCCTCTGGGGGCGTTCAGCCCGCTGATCACGCTCGTCCAAAGCACTGGGAGCCAGACCTTGTCATCGCCGACGGGGGTGGCGGTCGACGCAGCAGGCGATCTCTTTATCGCGAACACCGGCGGCGCCGTCAGCGAGAATGTGCTGGAGGTGGCGGCTGGCGGCAGCGTGAGCACGGTAGGGTATCAGCCGAACTTTCCGGATAGCCTGGCCATTGACGGGGCGGGCGATGTCTTTATCGGCCAGTACGCGCCAACTGTGGTTGAGATTCCTGCCGGCTGCACCCAGGCCCAGATCCAGACCTGCCAGAAAACGTTAGGTGGCTTCGGAGAAGCGTCGGCAGTCGCAGTCGATGCAGCGGGCGACGTTTTCGTCGGCGATCAGTACAACCGAAATGTCTCTGAGATTCCCGTCAGCAATCAGGGAACGCAAACGGTCGTGTACAACCCCAACGATCCCTCATTCCTGCCGCAGGGCCTGGCGGTTGACCTTGCGGGCGATCTGTTCATCGCCGACTATCCCGAGCACAAGGTGCTGGAGCTCCCTCCGGGCGGAAGCATAGCCAGCACAGTGGGCTTTGGATGGAGTAGCCCGCAAAGCGTCACGCTGGACGCCGCCGGCGATCTCTATGTTGCCGATAGCGGTCTGCAGGAAGTGGTGGAGATTCCAGCCGGCTGCACCGTCGCAAGCTGCCAGATCGTTGTGGCCACCGCGACTGAACCCTCACTGGGCGGCGTGGGCAGCAACTTTACGCCTTACGGCGTGGCGGTCGATTCCAAGGGCGACGTGTACATTGCCGACGCTGGTCTCAACAGGGTGGACGCGATCCTCCAGCAATTCGCCGGTGTGACCTTCTCCGAGTCATCCGTGGGCAACATCAGCGGCGACAGCCCTGAATCCATCACGCTGCAAAATATCGGCAATCAGGCGCTGAACGCGAACAGCCCAGGCCTGGTCATCGTCAATCCCTCGTTCTACCAGGTTGCCGGCTCCGGCACGCCGACCGATTGCACCGCAAGCTTCTCGCTCGCGCAGGGCGGGGATTGCAATCTGAGCATCGACTTCGATCCTCTGACGAGCGGCTTGCAGACCGTCAATCCTTTTACGATCACCGGCTCCGCCGTATTTGACGACAACTCTCTGAATAACACTTCCACTCAAGCTGTCCCCCTCACCGGCACGAGTCTGGAATTTGGGACCGAGTATCTGCTGACGGTGACAGAAGGAGGGGCGGGCAGCGGTTCGGTGACGGATAACATGAGCGCGATCAGCTGCAGCGAATCAAACGGCAGCGTTACGGGAACTTGCTCGGGGAATTATGCAAGCGGGGCACAGGTTACGCTGACGGCGAATGCGAGTGGCGGATCGTCGTTCGTGGGCTGGGGCGGCGCGTGCGCGAGCGCAGGAACAGCTGCGACGTGCGTCGTGACCATGAGCCAGGCGCAGAATGTGAGCGCGAGCTTCGCTTCCCAGGCGAATTTCGCCGCCGCCAACGTTTGCCCTCTTGGAAGCAGTAACCCACCATGCACCGTCACCATGATGGTGACGATCAATTTCCCGTACAACGGCGCCGGCTACGTCGAGCCCCTCGTAGTCCAGGTGTTCACTGAGGGTCAACTCGGCCCCACCGTCGACTTTCAACTGCAACCCGGCGGCGACCACTGCAGCTACTCAATCGTATCCACACCGGGTTCCTGCTTCGTCTACGTGACCTTTTCGCCACAAGCGCCCGGATTACGCCTGGGTGCGGTGGTAGTCGGCACCAACATCGGCGAAACAGTCACCCAGCTCATATCCGGCATCGGCCAGGCCCCGGAGACAGCTTTTGGCCCCTCGATGACGGGCACCTACCCAGCGGTCACCTATAGCAGCCAAGTAAGCCCGGTGGCAAATCTGACGGGGTACTCGGGCATCACGACCGATGAATTCGGCAATGTGTACCATTTGACCGGCCCAAGCCTGGTGGAGCTTGCGCCGCCGTACACCGGCGCCCCAACCACGGTGGCCACTGGTTTCAGCACTGCGTATAGTGTCGCGATCGATGGAGCAGGCAACTTCTATGTTGCGGATCCCAGCCTCAACACGTATGGCGAGGTCGTGAAGCTCGCGCCCGGTTGCACCAGCGCGACCGCATCCTGCGCGACTGTGATCTACGCGCCTTCATCGCACCCCGGTCCGATTGCCGTGGCGGTGGATGCGTCAGGCAATGTCTTCATCGCCCAAAACCTGACTGGCGTTTTTGAGATTCCTTCCAATGGAGGCCCACAGTTCACGCTGTACAACCCGGCAGGCAATTCGCTGGGAGGCATGGCGGTGGATGCTGCAGGCGATCTCTTCGTAACCGATAGCGGTCTCCACCATGTCGTGGAAATCCCGGCCGGCTGCACAAATACCAGCTGCCAAACCCTCATCGGCTCCGGATGGGCTAGTCCGCAAGACGTGGCGGTGGACGCCGCGGGCGACGTGATCGTAGGGGACGTCGCACTTACGATAGGTACACAAGTCGACGCTGGCGGTGTTGTGGAGGTTCCAGCCGGTTGTACCACTGCGGGCTGCCAAATCCTTTTGTGGACCAGCGGCCAAGCACCCGACCCGTCCGAGGTCGCCGTGACCCCAACAGGACAGATTTTCTTCGTCACCGATGGCACCCCCGTTTACGAGATCGATCAGTCTCAGCCACCGGCGGTGAGCTTTGGAACAACGAACGACGGCCTCGAGATTGGCCCGGACCCCGTCACGGTTCAAAATATCGGCAACCAGGCGCTGGCCGGCTCGGTTGGGGCGCTTTCAGCCGGTATCAACTTCGCCGAACTCTCGTCCACTTGCACTTCGTTTTCCTTGACGCCCGGCGCAATCTGCTCCGAAAACTTCGAATTCGAGCCGCAGAGCGGCGTCGTCGGCGAGGTGAGCGATTCAGCGGCGGTCACAGACAACTCATTGAATGGAAGTCCCGCTTCGCAGAGCATTCTACTGGACGGCTACGGCGTGCCGGTCACGGGCACCTCCAACACTCTGAATGTGTCGTTCACAGGCGAAGGCAGCGGTACGGTGATCGACAACCTCGGCACGCCCATAACCGATTGCATTGAAACCAATAACGTCGCCTCCGGAGCCTGCTCCGAAAGCTATAGCACCACCTATGCAACCGTGACGCTGACGGCGACAGCGTCTCCAGGATCGAACTTCGTGGCCTGGGGCGCAGCCTGCGCGAGCGCAGGAACCAATGCGCAATGCGTCGTGACCATGACCCCGACGACGAACGTGGCTGCTACTTTCTCGCCCCAAGCCCTCGGCAGCATCAACGTCTGTGCGGGTGGAGTCGCAGCGGGATGCATCGCCAGAACATTCGCGGTATCGGTGAATGTGCCGACGAGTGCGACGGTCTCCACAGTCAGTGTGGTCACGCAGGGAGCAAGCAACCTCGACTTCACGGCGGGCGCGGGCAGCGGGTGCCCGGGCTTCGTTGGCCCCGGCACTTGCATCGAAAATGTCGACTTCGCTCCGATCGCGCCGGGATTGCGCCTGGGTGCGGTTGTCCTCGAGACGAGCAGCGGCCAAATAACCCAGCTGATTTCAGGCGTTGGCCAGGGTTCGGCGGTCGCATTCAGCCCGGCGACGCAGACCACAGTGAACACCCAGAGCACCTCTCTGAACCAGCCAAACGGCGTCGCCGTAGATGCAGCAGGCGACGTCTTTATCGCCAACAGCGACAGTGCTCCGCCTCAGGTTGTCGAAGTTGCGGCCAACGGAACGGTGAGCACTCTTGGCACCTCACTTGCCGGACCGCAGGGTCTGGCGGTGGACGGCGCGGGCAATCTCTTCATCGCCGACAACGAATTGGGCCAGGTGATCGAGGTGCCCGCCAATGGCGGCGCACAGACCATCGTGTATCCGATACCTGCCAACGGCAGTTCCAGCCCAACCGGCGTCGCTGTCGATGGCGCGGGAGATCTTTTCGTCGCCGATTACGGCTTGCAGCAGGTCGTGGAGGTTCCGGCCAATGGAGGAGCACCAACGACCGTGTACAGCGGCGGCAACAATTCGTATCCGATGGATGTGGCTGTAGACGGCACAGGCGATCTTTTCATCGCTGACCTTGGCCTCGGCGAAGTGGTTGAAGTTCCGGCCAGTGGCCCGCAAGCGGTGGTCTATGTGCCCGGATCGAATACCAAACCGTATGCTGTGGCCGTGGATGCGGCGGGCGACGTCTACGTCGCCAACAACAATCCTGCCGAGGTGGTCGAGGTTCCGTACGGCCAGTACAACAGTTCATCGATCCTCCTGGCCAGCGGCAACGGCATTTCCGGCGTGGCGGTGGATGCAGCAGGCGATGTCTTCATGCCTGAGCAAAGCCCCAACCAGGTTGTTGAGTTGCAAGCATCGCAGGCGCCGGCTGTGAATTTTGGCTCAGTGCCAGTGAACCTTCATCCGGTGCAAACCGTTACCTTGCAGAACATCGGCAACGAGACGTTGAGTTCCGAAGCTTCCCCGGGAGTGACCGTAAACGGCGGAGGCCTCTTCCTGTCCTATGTTTCCCCCCTCCCTCCTATTGCAATGGCGGATCCAGTTTCACAGTGCTGCAGGGCCAGTTCTGCGACGTGGGCATCATCTTCGAGCCGGTGACCAACGGTCTTGTGACCGGCACCGCTGTCATCACAGACAACGCTCTGAATGAGTCTCCCGCAACGCAAACCATCAATCTCGAAGGCACGGGTACGGGAGGGGTCAGCACCAACTCGCTGGACGTGAACCTCCTGGGCTCGGGCTCGGGTACGGTGACTGACGGCGCTTCACTGAACTGCAGTGCGGCGAACCTTGCAGGGTGCTCAACAACCTATCCGACCAGCACCGTCTCTGTGACGTTGACGGAGACACCTACTGCGGGATCGGCGTTCATCGGCTGGAGCGGAGCCTGCGCGAGCGCGGGAACCAACCCGCAGTGCACTGTGACACTGACATCGGTGACGGATGTGACCGCGAACTTCACCCAGGAGTCGGCTGGCCCCGTCAACGTTTGCTCTGCGGGAATTGTGTCGGGATGCGCCGGCAGCACACTCCCGGTGACCTTCTACTTCCCAACGGGTGCTGCGGTCAGCCGGATTCAGGCAGTCACGCAGGGAGCGACCGGCCTCGACTTCTCGGTGCCGAACGGCGGGCCATGTATCAACAGCTTCTCACCTGGCGGTTCCTGCACGGTCGACGTCACCTTCACTCCGACCGCGCCGGGATTGCGCCTGGGCGCGGTGCAGCTGCTTGACTCCGGCGGCAATTTGCTGGCTACCCAGCTGATTTCAGGCGTTGGCCAGGGACCGGAAGTTGCGTTCACTCCGGGTACGCAGACCACGGTGGCCGGCAGCGGTATCAACTACCCCGTCGGTGTAGCACCTGATGGAGCGGGCAATCTCTACATCGCAAATTACGGCAACGGCGGCAGCCATCCAGGCTTTGTCTTAAAGGTCGCGCCCGGTGGCGCCCAGTCGACAGTGCTAAACGCATACACTTCCGCCCCAGGGCAGGTCCCCTCCCCAATCGGCGTCGCGCTCGATGGCGCGGGCAACTTCTACATCGCAGACCTTTACCTCCCGTATGCGGTAAAGGTCACGCCCAGCGGCGTCCAGACGACGGTGGGCAGCGGACTAGGTCGCCCGATCGGGATTGCGGTGGATGGAACGGGCGATGTCTTCATTGCGGATCAAAACGGCAAGCAGGTGGTAGAAGTCACGCCCAGTGGCGTCCAGACCACGGTGCCGGCCGTCGGGCTGAAGAGCCCGAACGGCGTGGCAGTGGATGTGTCAGGCAATGTCTACATTTCGGATAACACATTGAATGAAGTAGTGAAAGTTACGCCCAGCGGCGTCCAGACCACAGTGCTCTCCACCGGTCTGAATGATCCATACGGGTTGGCGGTCGATGCAGCGGGCGATGTCCTCATCGCCGATGGCTTAAACGGCCGCGTGGTGGAGGTTATGCCGGGCGGAGCACAGACCACGGTGGGCAACGGGCTGAATTTCCCGAGCGGGTTGGCGGTGGATGGAGCGGGCGACGTCTTCATCGGAGATCAGGGCGTACAGGGAGTGTTTGAGGTCAGCCAATCGCAGCCGGAATTGTGGAATTTTGAATCGGTCAATGTCGGCGGTCGCAGCAACGATGTCGGGTATTCGATTCAGAATATCGGCAACCAGAATCTGATCGGCACGGTCGGGACGGCCTCGAACGCCAACTTTGCCGTCGATTTGATCAACTCCACTTGTACAAGTGTGAACGGGATTTCGTTGACTCCGGGCGCGACGTGCGTCACAGGCATTTACGCCCAGCCTACTGTTGGCGGCCTCGTGACCGGCACGGTACCTGTCAGCGACAACTCCCTGAATGGCAATCCCGCAACACAGGCAATTTCCGTCGAGGCCACGGGATTGGGATCGGGGACCAGCTACGTGCTGACGGTGACGGATATCGGCTCGGGCAGCGGCACGGTATCGTCCGGCGACGGACAGATCGGCTGCGTCGACACCAATGGAACGGTTTCAGGAAATCCGTCGTGTTCGGCGAGTTATTCAAGCGGCACGGTGACGTTGACTGCGACGGCATCCGCGGGCTCGAAATTCCTGGGGTGGGGCGGAGCCTGCGCGAGTTCGGCAACGAGCCCGTCCTGCGCCGTGACCATGAACGCTTCGGTGAGCGTCACCGCGAGTTTTGGTCTCGTGAATCTTGGCAGCGCGTACATCTGCGCCGCCGGATTCACACCACCGGTCGGGTCAACATGCAGTGCTGCGCAGACGCTGACCTTCAACATCCCGGCGACCACAACCATCGGCGCGATCCAGGTGGTTACGCAGGGTATATCCGGTCTTGACTTCTCGCAAGGCAGCGGAAGCACCTGTACCGGTCAGATTGCCGGCGGCAATTCGTGCAATGTGAGTGTCAATTTCACGCCGCTGGCGCCGGGATTGCGCATGGGCGCTGTGGAACTCTATGACAACAACGGCAACCTGGTAGCGACCGCGCCGATCTATGGCATTGGCCAGGGACCGGCAGCTGCATTCAGTCCGGGCGCGCAGGCCACGGTTTACTCCGGGAACTCTGCGTTTGTGTCGAACAGCGCGGCGGTGGACTCGGCGGGCGATCTCTTCATCGCGCAAACCCAGTGGCCCACCTCGAACAGCGGACAGGTTGTGGAAGTCGCGGCGAACGGTACTCAAACCACTGTGGGTTCCGGGCTCGAGTACCCGCAGGGCCTGGCGGTGGATGGAGCCGGCGATCTCTACATCGCGGATAACAACTTGAGCGAGGTGGTGAAGGTCCCGGCTGGCTGCACCAGCAGCGCCTGTCAGACGACGGTGGGCAGCGGTTTGTCGAGCCAGTTGGGAGTAGCCGTGGATGGAGCTGGTGATGTGTTCATCAGCAGCTACGGTCAGCATGAAGTCGTGGAGGTTCCAGCCAATGGAGGACCCCAGACCGTCGTGTATAACCCAGTGACTGGTGCTGGACCCACTTCTAGTCCGGTCGGTTTGGCGTTGGATGCAGCGGGTGATTTGTTTATCGCTGATGTTGGCCTCACACAAGTCGTGGAGGTTCCGGCCGGTTGCACAAGCAGCGGCTGCCAAGTCACGATCGGCAGAAACTGGGGAGCCCCACAAAGCGTGGCGGTGGATGCTGCGGGCGATGTCTTCGTCTCGGATACCACCCTTGAACAAGTGGTAGAGGTTCCTGCGGGTTGCACCAGCAGCGCCTGCCAGGCGACCTGCACCCCCGGCAACTGTGCGATCGTTGTTGCCAACGGGATCGTCTCGCTCGGTGCAGCGGTGGATGCAGCGGGAGACATCTTCGTCGCAAATGCACACGCCAGTCAAGTCGTCGAGGTCAACGAGTCATTGCCGCCATCATTGAATTTTGCGCTCACCAGTACGGGCAGCACCAGCACGGACAGCCCGCAAGCGGTCTCAGTGCAAAATATCGGCAACCAGACGCTCACGGGCGCGCTTACGCCGGTCTCGACAGCCAACTTCCTCGAGAACCCGGGCTGCGCCACGTTTACGCTCGCTCCCGGCGCCATCTGCTCGACGAGCTTCAGCTTCGGGCCGCAGACGACGGGCTATCTGACGGATACTGCGTACTTCAGCGACAACAATTTGAACCTTGCCTCCTCAGTTGTTGCGCAGGCCGTGAATCTGAGCGGCGTCGGCGACATCGCGGGTCAGGCTGCTACCGTAACCGTTCCCAACCTGGTTGGAATGACGCAACCCACCGCTACAACGACCCTGACCGGCGCGGGTCTGGCGCTGGGATCGGTAAGCAGCGAGTACAGCAGCGGCGAGCCCGCCGGCAGTGTGATCGGCGAGAACCCGGCAGCGGGGACGGAAGTGAGTCCCGGATCTCAAGTGAAGCTGCTCATTTCTATCGGAGAGGCGCCCGCACCGTCGCCCAATCCGCTGACCTTCGAGAATAATTACTTCGTCACCGGCGACTATGCCTCAGGAGGAGTGACTCTGCGGGGAACCGGCGTGAACGGCATGGCCACTGGGGTCATCATGATCCCTGACAGCACAACCAGCCCCGGAAGCCAGGGCGTTCCTGACGGCGCCGACATCATCGACGCGTACCTGTATTGGGAGACGCTGGAGAATACGCCGACGCCTTCGGCCAACACCGGAACCTTCCTCGGTTATCCCGTCACCGGACAGCAGGTAGGAAGCGACCTGACGAACTATACCGACGGTGCGTTCACCGGGACGCTGCGCGCATATCGCGCCGACGTGAACACCTATATCCCGGTGGGAGCGAACGGCGTGCGCTTCGCCTCGGGCAACTTCTCGGTTTCAATGCCGGACGGAAGAACCGCATTGCCGCTCACCGAGGGTGCGAGCCTGGTGGTTATTTACCGCGTTCTGGTTGCCCCGAACTCCACGACGCCTCCGAGCATGCCTTTGAAGTCGGTGGTCATTTATGACGGTTCGGCAATACCGGGGACTTCTACTACTTCAACCACTCAGAACATGCAGGGCTTTTACGACGCGGTTGGCGGATCGGCAGAGACGACGACCCTCTCCTACAACAGCAGCAACGCTGGGTGGAATAACACCTCCGGCTCGGCCACGCTCACGGCGCACGCCAGTCAATACAATGCGACGCTGAATCAAGGCACCGCCTACGTGGCAGAGATTCTGAGCACGCCTGTAACCAATAGCGATAACGATGGAATTCTGAATGCGTGGAAGTCCGGCCCGTCGTCGACGAGCGACTTCTTCTACGGACAGCCAGGTTATTACGACGTCAAGACCCAATCGTGGGTGCCTCTGCCGGGAGCAAAATCCGGCGAACAGGATTTGTTCGTTCAACTGGATTACATGTGCGGCGCTGTGACAAATGGCGTGTGCAGCGGGGAGAACCTCTATCCCTCGCCTGACGCCAACGGCAACGATCCGCTGGCGATTGTGCAGCAGGCATTCCTTGCCACCAATATTCATTTGCATCTCCAAATTGGGAACGCAGTGCCCGAAGACACCTGCACGGATAACCTCACGACGACTCCGCCGCAGCTATGCCAGTTCCCCAGCCAGCCGGGAGTGATCGGCTGGAAGAACAGTCTGGAATTCTCAAAGATCTGGCCGCGCAATTTCACTGCCTGCGCATCGGGCGGCGATTGCACAGCTCGTTTCCCATACGGACAAAAGGACAGCTATCACTACGTCCTGTTCGGCCACTCGCTGGCGATTCCTGCGTGGAACACGCGCTATGGGACTTTGACGGGGATTCAGGTGGTTGCCGGCGGCACAACAACCATCTCCACCACTGGAATTCCTTCATGCCCAAGCCGAATCACGATTTCAGGCGTGTTGGGAAACCCGGGGATCAATGGCGAGTACAACACCACAGGGTGCACGGCAACATCGATGACGGTGGCGACTCCCAGCGGTGTCTCTTCCTGGACCTATCCCAACACCACGTTGCCGGAACCGGTTATTGGCGTCACTTCAGGCACGGTGACAAGTATCTCCGGTTATTCCGATCTGGGCGGCGCGGATTCAGCCGTCACATTGGCGCTTTGGGAGACGTCGCCGACCCAGAACATGGCGACGCGGGCTAACGTCATTGCCGGCACGCTCTACCACGAGATCGGCCACACGCTCGGCTTGAGCCATGGGGGTCTCTATTATCAAACGCCGGGCAGCTATATCCCGACGTTCGACGTGAATTGCAAGCCGAATTACCAGAGCGTGATGAACTACCTGTTCCAGATCGATGGGCTGGGACCGAGCCAAGCCGTTGCTTACTCCAACCAGACACTCATCACCTTGAACGACAGCAGTTTGAATTCGGCTACGCCGGTTACCGATTTAGGCGGCAATGCTGCGACCTTCCCGACCTCGGCCTGGTACCTTCCGTTCAATGCCAACACTACGAAGGCCAGCCCCGCCGCGATGTATTGCGACGGCACTGCCCTCGGCACCAATTCCCCGGGATACTATCGCGTAAATGGATCGATTGCGCCCACGATTAATCCAGCATGGGCGAGCGGGGAGAACATTACCTACGACGGCGTGCCGTACACGACGCTTGCGGGATACAACGACACGGCCAACATCGACCTGCGGCAGGTGGGCGCCACCGGTGGCGAGTTCGCGGCGCTGGCAAACATTCTCTCGTTCGGCACGCTGGCGACACCGTTGGCGGTGGCCCCAGGCGGAAACGTGAGTTTGAGCGGCGGCGGCACCGTGACCCTGGGCACCAACGGCTCAGTGAATGTGGGCAACAACAGCAATGTCACCCTGGGCAGCGCCGGCACAATATCGTCGGCCGGCGGCGTAATCGTCAACAACGGAAGCAACGTGACGCTCAGCACCGGCGGCAGCGTCACGCTCGGGAAGAACGGCACCATCGCGCTTCCAGCGGGCAGCGGCGGCCTCGTCACCCTGGGCAGCGGCGGACTGGTTACGCTGGGCAGTGGCGGACTCATCACCCTGGGCAGCGGTGGCCTGGTTACGCTGGGCAGCGGCGGCACGATTACACCCGTCGGCGGGATTGCCATCACCATCCCCTCCACGGGTGGCACCTACACGCTTCCCGATAGTGGCGGGAGTATCGTGCTGACCAGCGGCGGAACTGTCGGATTGAGCAGTAACGCAAGCTTCACGCTGGGCAGTGGCGGCCTCATCACCATGGGCAGCGGCGGACTTGTCACGCTGGGCAGCGGCGGACTGGTTACGCTGGGTAGCGGCGGACTTGTGACCATGGGCAGTGGCGGGCTGGTCACGCTCGGCAGCGGCGGAAATGTGACGTTGAGCAGTGGCGGCCTGATCACGATGGGCAGCGGCGGCCTGGTCACGTTGGGCAGCGGCGGACTTGTCACGCTTGGCAGCGGCGGGTTAGTGACGCTGGGCAGCGGCGGTGTGTCTGTGGGCAGCGGCGGAACAGCCATGCTGGGAAGCGGAGGCACCGTCACGCTAAGCAGCGGCGGCAGCCTGACGCTGGCCAATGGCGGCACACTCACGCTGGCCAGTGGCGGGCTTGTCACGCTGGGCAGCGGCGGCGGTCAAATCAATGGAACGACGGAACCCCCGGGAACCTACAACGTGAACAGCGGCGGCCTCATCACGCTGGGCAGCGGCGGACTTATCACGCTGGGCAGCGGTGGTCTGGTGACGATGGGAAGCGGCGGGCTCGTCACGCTGGGCAGCGGAGGGCTTGTCACGCTGGGCAGCGGCGGGCTTGTGACGCTCGGCAGCGGCGGCGTCTCGCTGGGAAGCGGCGGTCTCGTCACGCTCGGCAGCGGCGGCGTCACCACCGCGGAAATGAACTACGATAACGCCAACTCGATCGTTCGCCCACCGCCTTCAGCTACCTATACGCAAACGGGAGGCAGCATCACGGTGAATTGGCAGGCGCCTGCCTTCGGCGTCGTTCAAACCTACACCATCTATCGCAGCGTGAACGGCGGGACCCCCGTTGCGATTGGCAGCGTGAGCGGCGGCGGAGCGAATGGATTTGCACCGGCGACGACATTTACAGACACAGCCCCTCCGGCTGGAACCCTGGTCTACACAATTTCGACAACGTTGGTTCCCGACACCAACGGTTCTGAACGCCAGAGCCCGCCATCCCCACCCGCGGTGCTGACGATTAATCAGAACATCGCCCTGGGCTCGATTCCGAGTTCTGTTGCGCTACCCGGTCCACTCACCATCAGCGCAACTGCCGAAACCAACAACGCTCCGAATGGATTGCCGGTGAACTTCAGCGCGACAGGACCATGTTCGATTGGCAGCCAATCGCCGCCGAACGCGAACAGCAATGGCGCTTCCACGGCTAGTGTGACCCTGAGCAGCACGGGAAGCTGCATCATCACGGCGTCGCAAGCCGGCACAAGCGGCTACAACGCGGCCAGTCCTGTGTCCGGAGCATTCACGATCATGCCGGCGAATTCCAATATCCAACCGCAGACGATCACCTTCGCGCCATTGCCGAATGTCCAATATGGCAGCTCATTCCCGGTAAGCGCGTCGAATTTGCCCTCAGGGCAGTCGGTCAGCTTTACGGCTGCCGGCCCGTGCACGGTAGGTGCAACCCTCGGCACAGCCACAGTCGCGACCAATGGAGTCGGCGTGTGCAAGATTACGGCGTCGGCTGCGGCATATACCGCGAATAACACCAACTACAGCGCTGCCTTGCTGTCCCAGGCGTTCACCATTCTTCCCGCCACACTCATGGTGACGGCAAATAACGCGACGGCCATGTTTGGCCAGGCGTTCCCGGCATTCACTTACACTTACAGCGGCTATGTGAATGGAGATGGCACTGCCAATCCTCCGGTCGTGTCGGGTGCACCGGCGCTGTCTACGACTGCCACTGTTGGGAGCCCGATCGGCAGCTATCCGATCGTGGTTTCGACCGGCACGCTGGCTGCGGCGAATTACTCCTTCCTTTACATGAATGGCACATTGACAATTGGTCAGGCCAGCCAGAACATCACGTTCTCCACATCGCCCCCGGCCTCTGCTGCCTATAACAGCATTTTCACGGTCGCGGCGACGTCCTCCAGCGGGCTTCCCGTCTCCTACGGTAGCTCCGGGGCATGCGGCAATGTGGGAGCAACCTACACCATGACCGGCAGCTCCGGAACATGTTCGGTGATTGTCAGCCAGGCGGGGAACTCGAACTACTCCGCTGCGCCGACGGTCACGCAAACCGTTGCTGCTTCCGGACCAGCCATCACCGTATCTCCGTCGACTGTCAACTTCGGCTCGGTAACAGTGAACAGCATCAGCATTCAGAGCATCACTGTGAGCAACACGGGGAATGCTGCAGCCACCATCAGCACGCCGATTGTTTCGCTTCTGAAGGCGGGAAATTCCGACGAATACGTGGCCGTTAATCTCTGTCCGTCGTCGTTGGCCGCAGGAAAAAGCTGCACGATTACGATCGGCTTCTACGCAGGCGCCTACTACAACACGCCGCAAACTGCGATCCTCGAGGTGATGGACAATGCGCCGGGCAGTCCGCAGCCGGTGTCATTGACCGCGATTGTCCTGGAACCGCAGACGATCGCGTTCACTACTAATCCGCCGGCGAGCGCCGTTTACCACAGCAGTTTCACAGTGGCGGCCACGGCATCCAGCGGGCTCGGGGTGACGTACACGAGTTCCGGGTCCTGCATGAACTCCGGGGCAACTTACACGATGTCCAGCGGCACGGGAACGTGTTCGGTGATCGCCAACCAGGCCGGCAACTCCACTTATGCGGCCGCACCGCAGGTTACAAAGTCTGTGACAGCAACTCTGGCCGCGCAGACCATCACGTTCACCACAAATCCACCGGCCAGCGCCGGCTACAACACGACTTTCACAGTGGCTGCGTCGGCCTCAAGCGGGCTTGGGGTAACATACACCAGCTCCGGGTCGTGCTCCAATTCAGCTGCGACTTATACCATGACCAAGAGCACGGGAACGTGCTCGGTGATCGCAAACCAGGCAGGCAACTCGAACTACTCGGCTGCGCCACAAGTTACTAAGTCGGTAACCGCAACTGTGGCTACGCAGACGATCACGTTCACCACCAACCCGCCGTCGAGCGCCGCCTATAAGAGCAGCTTCACGGTGGCGGCGACCGCATCCAGCGGGCTCGGGGTGACATACACGAGTTCCGGGTCCTGCACAAATTCGGGCGCAACTTACACAATGAGCAGCGCCACGGGAACCTGCTCGGTGATCGCAAACCAGGCAGGCAACTCGAACTACTCGGCTGCGCCGCAGGTTACAAAGCCTGTCACTGCAGCCGTGGCCACGCAGACGGTCACGTTTACCACCAAACCGCCCTCGAGCGCCGCCTACAAGACCAGCTTCACAGTGGCGGCGATCGCTTCGAGCGGGCTCTCGGTGACATATACGAGTTCGGGCGCGTGCAGCAACTCAGGCGCAACTTACACGATGACCGGCGGCACGGGAACATGCTCCGTGATCGCCAATCAGGCAGGCAACTCAAACTATTCGGCTGCACCGCAGGTCACGATGACCGTCACCGCGACCTTTTCAACAGCGAGCCTCACTCCAACCAGCATGAGTTTCGGGACGGTAGCTTCGGGCAAGAGCAGCACAGCTCAGACCGCGACTCTTACAAACACGGGAACAACTCCACTCATCATCAGCAGCATCGGCTTCACGGGGACAAACCCGAGCAACTTTACGCAGACCAACACTTGTCCGAGCTCGTCGAGTTCGCTGGCGGCGGGCGCTAAGTGCACCATCTCGGTGACATTCAAATCCAGCGGAAGCGCGGCCTCCGCCAGCCTGACGGTCACTGACAACACCCAGGCCGGTACGCAGTCGGTTTTGCTTTCGGGGAATTAGACCAGTGCGGCAGCAACGGAGATGCAAGCAGGAAGGAGAGACGCAGGGCGCTGCAACCGCTTAATTGCCGAGACGGCGCCGGATGTCAACAACCAACGGATCGTCCGACGACTGCCCGCGGATGCTGAGGTATGTCCTATAGAAATCCGCGAATCCAGCGCTCTTCATTCCTTCCCGTGCACGGCCTTCGTAGTAATACACGGGCGGAAAGTAGGCATAGGTAGGCACGTTATCCATAAACAGCTCGATCGCTTCGCCGCGCCTTTTCGTGCACTCATCAAACTCTGAATCAGCCTCGGTGAACGCTCCCGCTTCAAGGTAAGCGAGCCCGAGATCGAAGTGCCCGATCCAGGTGTTCAGCAAATTGTTCGCCGCGGTGATTTGCCTTACCGCTTCAGCGGCATCTTTCCGTTTGAGCGCAATCATTCCGTCGATAATCTTGCCGTATGCCTGCGATTCGCTGGTGAGAGAAGCAGAGAGATTCGTCGCAAGCTTTTGCGCTTTGGCAAACTCCCCGGCGTCTGCATAAGTGCTCGCCGCAAGGAATTCAATCGCAGTCGACTGGCTGGTCTTCAGAGCCTTGTCGGTGTCCGCGATCGCTGCCGCATGCTTGCCCTGAATCTCCTCGATGTTCGCAAGCGCCACGTACTTTCTTGCCGCGCTGTCGGCGTCCTTGGCCGCGACATCGGCAGCGGCTCCCTGGGTGAGGATGCTCGCTGCCTCAGCATGCTTGTCCTGGTAGGCGGCAAGATCGGCGAGCGCAGCGGTAGCCGTGGATGTTGCCGCCGGTCCGAATGGTTCAAGTTGACGGTAGGCGTCTCCTGCCTTGTCGATCTCCCCTTCTCCAAGCTGTGCCTCGCCGAGTATCAGAATTGCCTGGGCAGCCTTGGGATTGATCGACAAGACCTTGCGCGCCTCTTTTTCGCTTTCTGCAAAATCTCCGGCAAGTGCGCTGATAAATGCCAGGTTCAGCCGCGGCCCCACTCCCATGGGAACAATTTCCACTGCTCGTTGCGCGGCTTCAAGAGCCTTGGGGGCGTTGCGCAGCTGTGCATAACAGAGGGAAAGGTTGTTCTGGCCCACGCGGTCCGCAGGGTAACGCGTAACAAGTTGAGTGTATTCCTGAACGCAATTCTGCCAGTCGCCTGTGGTGCGATAGTAGAGACCGCGGTCGCGATAGGCTTCCCGTTCTGTCATGCTGTCGACGTGTTCCATCGCCAGCTTCATATATTTGATGGCGTCTTCCTGTTTTCCCAGGTTCTCGTCCATCGCCGCCATGCCGGTATACGCCCGCGCAAAGTTAGGATCCAGTTGCGACGCTTTCTGGAATGAATCGAATGCCTCCTGGAACTTTCCGGCGAACTGTTCATCGACACCGATCGCGTCCTGATGAACTGCTTCCAAGGATGCAGCCTTGAATCCTCCGCTGACTTCATTGAATTGCACTGAAGGCGGCGTCGAGTCGCCCAACGCTTTGCGAATCGGCACCACCAGTTTGGGGAGGCTGCCGAGAATCTCCTGTTTATTAGCGACGCTAACCTCCGATTTTGCCAGCACCTTGCCGTTCGAGCCGTCCAGCGCGATCGCCGAGATCTCGAACTCGTCTCCGCGCAGATCAATCTCGCCGGTGATCACCACGTTGATGTCCTGGCTGGTTGCAACCTTCCTCGCGGTCTGTTCGTCGAGTTTGTCCGACGGTTCGGGCAGTTTCTCCGCAAGCTTTCGCGCATCTTCGCGGCCGTATACGTTGATGAAACTGGCGCCCTCAAGGGCCAGACCGAGCATGGGCTCAAGCGTGTTATCCAAAAGCGGGTCGCCGGTGTGATTGGCAAAGTCGGCAACCAGCACCGAGACCGGCGCATGCGTTCCTGACTTCGCGGTTTGCTGTCTCCTGGTGACGTACCACGCCAATCCTGCTGCAATGGCCACGATGAGAACGCTCATGGCCGCGAGCCGTTGCCAGGGAAGCTCTCGCATGCGGTTCATGCGCAGCCGCATGGAAGACGCCGAGACTTTTTTGCCTCCACTGGTTTGCCACGCGCGCAGATCCGCGTCCAGTTCTACCGCACTCTGGTAGCGCTTTGCCGGATCCTTCTCAAGACATTTGCAGACGATGTTGCTCAGCGTGCCCGGTATCTGCCTGTCAACATCGGCCAAAGGCACGGCGCGTTGCTGCGTGCGCATCACCAGGCTTGCGATCGCGCTCTCCGCATGAAAAGGCATGACTCCGGAGAGTAACTCGTAGAGAATCAGGCCGACCGTGAAAATGTCCGAGCTGGCCTTCAGTTCCTTGCCCTGCGCCTGCTCCGGAGACATGTATTCGATTGTTCCGAGCATGGCGCCGGTGCGCGTCATTCCATCGCCGGAGAATGTCCGAGCCAATCCAAAATCCATCACCACTACGCGGCCGCTCTTGTCGCGCATGATATTTCCCGGTTTCAGATCGCGATGGATGATTCCTTCCCGGTGAGCCGCAGCCAGCCCGCTGGCCACCTGCTCCATGATGTCAACCGCTTCACCGACCTCAAGCTTGCCCCGTTGCTTCAGAAGCTGATGGAGGTTCTCACCCTCCAGATACTCCATGGTGATGAACTTGATCTTTCCCGCTTCGCCGATATCGAAAATGCGGATGACGTTCCGGTCCGTCACCTGACGTGCAAGGATCAGCTCCTGCTTGAAGCGCTGCAGTATCTCGGGATGCTCCGCCAGCTCCGGCTTGATCACCTTGAGCGCGACATCACGCTCAAGCTCTGCGTCTCGGGCCTTGTATACGGCGCCCATTCCGCCTTCACCGAGCAGTTTCAGCAGTTCATATCGCCCGCCAAGCAAATCTCCAATCTTCAACTCACCCGCGCCGCTTTGTGCATTGGGAAACCGGCCGGAAGGCACGGCATCCAGAATTGTCGCCTGGGGATCGATCGTCGTTGCGTTGGGATCACGTTGAACCGGCGCGTCGAAAATCGTGACATCTGCGTCCACAAGCTCTGATTGGGAGGCCGTTCGAGAGATATTGTCGATGATCGTCGCTTCGGAATCGTGCGCGGGTTGTTTCTGAGGAGAAGCCGGAATGCCGCTGGAGGAACTCTCACCGACAAACGGGGTTCCGACCCCCGGGGAGCCGGGCTTCTTAGGGACAGGATTTTTGTCAGACCGCGTGGAGTCAGTCATGTTGAGCTTTCAGAAACTGCCTGCAGCGCGTCGAAGTGAATAACCCCGACGGACATGCGGCAGCATGACCACGTGTGGGACCCCCAGCAAAGTATATACCTCCCTGATTAGCGCGCACGCTTGCCGCATGCCCTGCCGGCCCGGAAGGGTACCTAAGAACATAATCGGGGGCGCATCGTAGAATCCGGCGATTCGCAAGAAGGCTAGCTCACACCGGAGGGAGTTTCGACTTTCATCTCCTGACATGCATCCGACGCGATCTCTAAAGCAGTTTCGGAATTTGCTTAGACTTTTTGAGAGCATTGAAAGGTGGCATTTTCTTGATGAAAATGCCACTTTGCAGAGTGCTTTCGGTGTACGGCAATTCCGAAACTGCTGCAGATGATCCGTTCTGCTGTTACGACCTCCGCTGCGCTTACGGAGTGATCGTGATTGTCACGCTGGTTGAGCCGGATGCGTAGTTCGTTCCTCCTGCGTAAGTCGCTGTGATCTTATCGCTGCCGGCGGGCAGGCTCGACGTGGTGTAGCTGGCCTGGCCGGTCGCATTGACGGGTACGGTGGCCAGCAAGGTGGAGCCGTTGTAGAAGGACACCGATCCGTTGCCGTCGGGCGGGCCCGCGCTGTACGACGCAACAGCGGCCTGGAAGGTGATAGACGTTCCTGCAGTCGTATACCAGGTGGACGGCGTCAATGAGACGTTGACCGGTGCAGGTGTAACCGTGAAGTTCTCAGTTTGCGAAGCAGCGGCCGCATAGTTGGTTTGCTGCGCGTAGCCGATGACCACGCTTTGATTGCCGGCAGCCGGCTTGGTGATGGTGAACTGCGCGCTCCCGCTGCTGAGTGGGACCGCGACGGGCGCGCCTCCATCGTAGCTATATGTGATGTTGCCCTGCGCCGAGCCGGCGTTCGAGCTCACATTGACGGTGCACTGGTAATTGCCTCCATAGGGGAACGAAGAGTTCCAGCAGGAGACGCTCATGTTCACCGGCACGGGACTGACGGTAACTACGGTCGGGTCAGAGGCTCCCGGCGGATTGTTCTTGTCGCCAGAGTAGACCGCGGTGATGGAATGGCTACCGGCACTGAGGCCCGGCGAGATGTACCAGTAGGCGCAGCCGTTGCCGCCAAGCGTGAGCGTGGTGAGCACGGTTGTGCCGTCGACGATCTGGATGGTCCCGGTGGGCGTCGCCTTCGACGCGCCTGAAACGCAGACGGTGACATTGGTTGCGCCGGGATACGTGAGCTGCGTACTGGCAAATTGCAGCGAGATTGCCGTGTCGTACACACTGAGCGACAGGCTGGCAGACGAACTGAGGTGATTGGCGTCGCCCTGATACTGCGCGCTGATGGAAAGCGTGCCTGAGGCCGAAGGCGTGAAGGTGCAGGTGGCAACTCCGGAACTGTTAAGCGTCGAAGTGCAGAGCGTGGTTGATCCGGACAGGAAGACAACCGTTCCGCCGGGCTGGCCCGCGCCGGTCACGGTTGCTGTGAGCACATCGGGCTTGCCCTGTGCGGCTGGATTGGGATTGGCGGTAAGCGCAACAGAGGATGCTGCCTTGTTCACCGTCAGCATCACGCTTTGCGTGACGGATTTGTAGTCGGCTGTGTCAGTGGGCGTGAAGAGAACCGAAAGTGTTTGCGTACCCGCGCCGAGTACAGTTCCGGCCGGCGGCGTATAAACCAATGTGCCGCCAACTGAAGCGGTTGCATCGAGCTGCGTTGCGCTAAGTGCCGTACTGTACGTGATGGCGGCAGGGGTGGGCCAGGTGACAATCGGCGTGGCTTGCCCGACAACGAGCGTGGCCGTGGCTGATGTGGACGATGCATAGCCATTGCTGCTGGTGTATGCAGCGGAGACACTGTACGAGCCGGCAGTGAGTCCGTTGACGACGGTGGACGCCGTGCCGTTGACGAGAGTTGCGCTGTAGGTGGATGAGTTGACGGTGAAGACGACCGAGCCCGTAGGCGTGAGCGAGGCGCCGGTGACGGTCGCGCTCAAAGTGACGGGCTGGCCGTAGATTGGCGACGCTGGACTGAACGCGCCGAGCGTAGTGGTTGAAGTGGGCGGAGTCGCGGGGCCGGTAAGAGTAAGTTGAACCAGCGCCGGCGTGGAGAGCACGGCGTTGGAGAGATTGCCGTTGAAGGCAACGCTATCCGTCGTGGTTGCGAAGGTGGTTGGCGTGTAGGTTGCAGTGAGCGCGCAGGCGCCACCCACAGCGACTGTACCTGAGCCACTGCTCGAAAGCGCGCAGTCGGTTGAGCCGGTCGGCGCGAGCGCGTAGTCGGCGGTATCGGTCTGCGTAAACGAGCTGGCAGAGTAAGTCTGGTTGCCCGATTCGAGGAGATTGACGGTTTGCGGCGCCGACGATGCGGCGAATTGCACATAGCCCTGCGTGCGCGCGAGCTTGAGCACTCCGCCGGCTGAGCCGGTGTAGAGATTGCCGGCCGAGTCCACGGCCAGCGCGGACGGAGTGAGGCTGGCAACGGTGAAGGGCGAACTGTTGCCGCTCGCGGGCACGGCGAGGATTGACGCTGTGTCGGCGATGAGCAGATTGCCGGCCGCGTCAGTGAGCGCTGCCGTAGGCGCGACGGCAGGGCTCGAAACCGTGGTGCGCACGCCAGTGGCAAAGTTGAAGCGATAGATTGCAGGCGCTCCGGGATCGGCAACCAGCAGGTTTCCTGTGGGATCGATTGCCAGGCCGGTGGGCGAAACGAGCGCTCCAAGCGGGAGAGCGCGCTCGACGCCGGCGATGGGATCGATCTGGTAGACAGTTTGCGCGGCCGAATCGGAGACGTAGAGATTGTTCAACGCATCGACAGCAAGACCCGCAGGTTTGGTAAATGCAAACGGCAGCAGCGTGGCCGTGCCGGTGGGCGATATTTGCGTGACTGTGCCTGCCGACGTGTCGGCTACGTAGATATAGCCGCGTGGATCGACGGCGACCGCGCCGGGAGCGGTGAATGTGCCGAGCGCTGTTCCGGTTGCGCTCGCGCCCTGCGCCTGAGCCGCCGGCGTGAACAGGAACACCTGCTTGCTGTTCGAGTCGGAGACGTAGATGTTGCCTGCGTTGTCAGCGGCGAGGCCGGCGACGGCGAGAGTCGCGCCGAAGCTGGATTGCGTCGCCGGGTCGAGCGTTGCGCCAGCGCCGAGCCCAACACCAGTGAGTCCGAGAGCAGCCGCGTTGCCTTGTGCGCTGTTGACGGTGAACGGCGTGGAGCGAGCGCCGGGAACTGCGGGCGTAAAGTTCGAGGTCAGCGAGCAGTCAGAGGTGGAGTCGGAGTTGGTGGCGCAAGTGGGCGTGGCGAGCGACCACTCGCTCGAAGTGAACGCGAGGCCGTTCGTGGCAGCCAGCGTGTCGCCGGAAATGAAGTGCAACTCGACGCCCTGGCTTGTTGTGCTTGCGGTTGCGGTGGCAGGCGATGCAAGGCCGGTGATTACTTTGCGAATGCGCGCGTTCAAGGTGTCGGAGACGTAGAGGTTGCCGAGCGCGTCAGTGCCTACGCCGATGCCGTTGCCGCCGTCGCCGATCACTGCTTGCGTGGCCGGGCAGCCGTCGCCGAAGCTGTCGGTCGCTGAGGAGCAGTTGCTGCTGGTCTTGCCGGCGATGGGTCGAATATTCGCAGTGTGCGCGTCGAGGAACCACGCGACACCGTTGCCGTCAGAGATGTAGATGTTGCCGCTCAAGTCAGCGGCCAGTTTTTGCGGGCTCATGCTGACATTGGTCGCGAGGGTCGGATATGGACCCGACGAACTGCCTCCGCCGGCGATGGTGTAGATGAATCCGTTCTGCGGCGAAGCGATGCCGAGAGTCGCGAGCAGAGAATCGAGCGGCGATCCCGTGCCGCACGTGACGCAGACAACACGAATCTTGCCGCCGCTGGAGTCGGCGATGTAGACGTTCAGATTAACGTCGGTCATTACGCCTTGCGGGTTGTCGATGGTCGCCGATGTTGCAAGTCCGCCATCACCGGTCGACGATGCGGTTCCTGTGCCGGCGAAGGTGTGAATGTTGCCGGCGACATCGACGACGCGAATCTTGTTGTTGGAAGTGTCGGCGATGTAGACATTGCCGACTGTGTCTGCCCAAATGCCACGCGGTGCGTTGACTTGCGCGGATGTCGCCGGGCCGCCGTCGCCGGAGCTTCCGGCCGTCCCCGTTCCAGCGACGAGATAAAGCAGGCCGGTGGAGACACTCACCTTGAACACTTCCTGGCTGTCGTAGCCGGCGATGTAGATGTTGCCTTCCGCGTCTGAAGCGATGCCACGCGCCTTGTCGATGCTAACTTCGGTTGGCGGGCACCCGACCGTAGCGCTCGGCGCGCATGTCGTCCCGCTGATTCTGCCGGCAAAATCGGTAATCACGCCGTTGTGAGCGATGCGGCGAATGACACTCGCTACCGCGTCGGTGAGATAGACATTGCCGAACGGATCGGCGGCAACGCTGCGCAGGTCGACCGAGCCGCCGAAGAGGATGGAGGTGGCAGGGCAGCCGTCGCCGAAGCTATCCGTTTCGCTGGAGCAGTTGGCCGTTGCACCGCCGGCAATGGTGGTCATGGTGTAGGGCAGCGGAATGGGATTGCTGGGAAGCGGAATGATAGTGCCCGTGGTGACCGTGAAGGTCATGGGCGCGGAGACCGAGCCGGCGAAGCTGCCGCTGGCGGCGTAAGTGGCCGTGACATTATCCGTGCCGACAAGCAGATCGACTCCGGCCGTAGCGACGGACGTATTCGGCGTCGATGAGGCAACGAGCGTTGCCGTGGTGGCCTGCGGCGAACCGCTGCCGGTCGTGGTGTAAGTAAAGGTGACGGTTCCCGTAGGTGCACCAACAGAAGAAGTAACTGTGGCAGTAAGTATGACGGGATGACCAAGTGTAGTCGTCGTCGTGTTCGCCGATAGCGCTGTGGTGGTCAAGGCAGGAGTCACAGTGACGGATTGCGCTGCGGAAGTTGAGCCGTCATTCGCTGCGTCTCCGCTGTAGACCGCGTAGATGCTATACGCGCTGGTGCTGTAGGGCAGGCTGATAGTGGCCGATGCCGATCCGGAACTGACGGACGCGCTCTGATAGACCGTTCCGTTCACGATGAACTCGACCGTACCAGTAGGATTGCTGCCAGTGATAGTTGCCGTGGCAGTAAATGAAGTGCCGAACGCGATCGAAGCCGGCACGCCGGACAAGCTGGTGGTGGTGGCGCCAAGACTGCCTGCGTTGACTGTCACAACGTAAGGTCCAGCCGTGGAGTAAGCGGTTTGGCCGGCAGTCAGCGTGTAGTTGGAGTCGCCGGAGTAAGTTGCCGTGAAGCTGTGCGTTCCCGGAGCGAGACCGGTGAGCGGAATGAAGAACGTGTCGGAGGCTCCGGAAAGTGTGACTGACGTGGTGTCGTTGGTGAGTGCGTCAGTGAGCGTGACGGTGCCCGTGGGGTAAGCGGCGCCGCCCACCGCTGGCGTGAGGATCGCGACAGCAGTTGCGTTCTGGCCTTCGGTGATGGTTTGCGGCAAGCCGTTAGGGCCGGTCAGTTCAGGTGCAATGTAGGTGAAACTGCAAACCGGAGGGTTGAGGCTGGTCGCGGTGATGTTGTTGGTGACCGTGTTGCCGTTGGCGTTGACAAAGGTTGCATAGTCGGCGATGAAATCGCTCGAGACCTGCCCAGGGCCGTAACTCAATGCGGTTTCGGTGGGCGCGGGGCTGAACTCCGACGCTGCAAACGTGCTCGGGAAGCTTACGTTGTCGAGCGTGAGCTGAAGCGGATAAATCGTGCTGTTGTCGCTGGTCCCGGTGAATTGCGCCGTCCCCGCGGTGAGGAACGCGAGGTTCTGCATCAGGATGTTCTCGAGGTTGGGCGCGAGACTTCCGGTTGTGGCCTCGTAATTCGGACTGAAGACGATCTCCGCCTTGTGATCCTGGAAGCAGGAGTTCGAGTACTGGATGTTGGTGACAACGCCGCCGCGATCGTAGCCGGACTTGATGCGCAGGCCTGTGGAGTTGCTGTCGGCAGTGTTGTTGACGGAACTGCCCGCGCCCGCGATGCCGTTGCCCGACAGCATGTTGCTGTCGAAGAGGACGTTGCTCACGCCTGCCTGCGTATAACTGCCGATGGATTCGCCGTGACCGGCAAAGAAGCGATTGTTGGTCACCGATATATTCTCGGCCGGCACAGAGTTTGCCGCGCCCACAGCTACGTTGTCGTCGCCGTCAGAGATCCATGAAC
This sequence comes from uncultured Acidobacteriaceae bacterium, assembly GCA_963834565.1. Classification (GTDB taxonomy): domain Bacteria; phylum Acidobacteriota; class Terriglobia; order Terriglobales; family Acidobacteriaceae; genus Telmatobacter. The sequence continues at coordinate 176,230 of CAWICF010000007.1, forward strand.
GAGTGATGGTAAAGTTTTGCACATTGCCGGGGTCAATGCCGTCTGTGTTGCGAGAGCTTGTCGGTGTGATGATCTTGATGTCCCACGCTGTGAAGTTTGAGACCGCGCCCGTAGTCGAGACATGGAAGAGCGGCGAATTTCTGATCGTGATCTTGTACAGCGTAATGTTGCTCGAATCCGAATCCATCTGAATAAAGCGCGGGTTCTGTTGATTGCCGCCGTTGTTGGCGATGGACGACAGGCCCCACCAGCTTTGTCCGGCGAAGCTCGACGGAAATGCGTTGAGCAGCGGATCGCCGCCGCGGCCATCGAGTTTGCCGAATCCCATGATGCCCACATTGGTCGCGCCGTTGGGAATGTCAATGAGAGGCAGGCAGCTTGAGGTGGCGCTGTTGTTGTTTACGGTGCCGCAAGTGTGCGTACCGGGCGCGGTGTCGTAGTCCTGCACATTGCGCGAGAAGAAGAGCACGATGCCCGGGTCAACAAGCAGCGTCACATTCGACGGCATCGAAAGAGGACCGCTGAGGAACGCGTTCTTGCCGCCACTGCCCAGCGAAAGCTCGACAGCCTGACCCGTGCCTGCGCAGCTGTTGAGCGCCGCCTGGATGCGCGCGCCATCGGGATTGCTGACGGTCGAATCCACAGACGTGGGAATATCGTTATTCACCATCGTGAGATCGGCGTTGAGCACGCTGCATACGGCAGGAATGGTCGGCTCGGTCACGGTGCGGCTGTCGCCGGTGGCTACGAATTGTTCAACCGTGAACGATGCTGCCGCACTCGAAGGCGAATAGGTGTTCGTAACTCCTGCGTAGCTGACCGCGATGATATAGTTGCCGGGCGCCAAACCGGAGAGGCTGATGGACGCCTGGCCCGATGCATTCAACGCCGGCGTGCTGGAATAAACAATTGTGGTTCCGGAAAGCGTAACCGAGCTGACCGTAACGGAGATCGGGCTGCCGCTGGGCGAAGCGATGCCGGTGACGGTTGCGACGAATGTAGCCTCAGTTCCGCTGGATGCGAACAGAGGATTCGACGGTCCAACGAGAGCGGTGGAAGTGGGGCCGGCAGGCACGATATCGCTGAAGCTGACAGATCCAATCGAAGGCGCAGCTAGGAACGAGAGCGCGTCGGTGTAGGCCGCGCCGGGATTCGCAAGCACCGAAGAAGACAACGCCGCGGAAACCGGGCAGGCCAGGCCGGATGCGAAGGCGCTGGTAGACGTAAGGCCGCAGTCGCTCGCTGAAAGCGTGAATGCGCTCGACTGCGTTTGCTCTGTTCCTGTCGCGGCCTGGTTGCCCACGTTGGTCAGCGTGGCTGCAATGCTTGTGAGCGGGCTGGTCGTCGAACCGTACGATCCCGCGTCGCGCACAACGCGCAGAATATTCATCTTCGTTGCGTCAGCACTGTACAAGTCGCCCAAACCATCAACCGCAACTCCAGTGGGGTTTTGCAATCCGGTGAGCACCGGCGTCTCTGCGCCGCTCAGCGGGACTTCAATCACGCTGGCGCTGCTCTGGTCCTGCACATAAACATCTCCTGCCGGGTCTGTTGCGACGGCAACAGGAATCACGCCGGAGAGAAGCGTGGTCTGCGTGTAGGAGCCATTCGTGTTGGGCGCGAGTTTGTATACCGCGCCGGCGCCTTTTTCAGCGACAAACACATTTCCTGAGCCATCCACCGCCAGCGAAACAGGATTGGTGAAACCCGTGGCCACCGTGACCTGCGGCAGAGCCGTATTGGACTCGAGCGTGAGCCGGTAGATCGCGTTATTCGCCGCCGATCCCTGGTTGTCTGCAACGTAGAGATCTCCGGCGATGTCGACCGCAATTCCCTGTGGTGCAGGCGTGCCGCTGTTGACGGTAGAGTAGGAAACCGCGGCCTGCGTAAAGGCAGCCGGCGCGTCCGCGGACGCCGGTGCTCCGCTCACTTTCAGCTCTTCAATCGACGGCGTGCCGCTGCCGACGGCAAAGACGTCGCCGAGCTGATCGACCGCAATCTCGCTGGGATTTGCGGGCAAGTGCGAAGAAATGGCGACACCGTCCGCGCCCTGCACCGATTCGAGGATCGATCCGCTGTTCGCGTCTATTGCATAAACGTTGCCCGCACCATCGAGCGCTATGCCTTCCGGCACAATGGCACTCAGAGCGGCGATCGCTGCCGGAGCAACTGGAGTTGTCACTCCATTTGCGGTGGTCGATGCATTGTCGGCGGCCAGCACCGAGCCAGGGACGATTCCGTTGAGCGCGATGCTGCCCGATGCGTTCTGCCAGCTGCCGGCGGGTAAAGTCACCGTGAGCGCCGCTGAACGCAGGCCGACCGCCGAGGGTGTGGCCGTCACTGTCACCGTGCAATCGACGGAGTTATCGCCGTTCTGCGCGCACGCAGGCGCAGCGGCGGTCATGTCAGGAGTCGAAGTTAATGTTGCTGTCGCTCCACTGACGGAGCCTGCCGCGGTTTCGGGCAGATGAACTTCAAAACTCTGGATCAACGGAGTTGCGAGCGATTGCTCGGCTAACCCCTGCGCGAGAACCTTGCGCACCAATTGGCCCGTCGTGCTGCTGGTGCCGTCATACAAATAGAGATTGCCCGCGCCGTCTGCTCCTACACTCAGTCCATTGCTGTTGCCAAACTCGGCATTCGCGGCCGGGCAGGCGTCACTGTATGCGCTCAACGACTTCTGTCCCGAGCTGCAAGAGCTGCCCGCCGCAACGTTGGATGAAGCTTGTGAAACCAGCGTACGGATGAAGCCTGTATTGATGTCGAAGAAGAGAACGCGCGTTTTGTCGCCGATAAAAATGTTGCCCTGCGGGCTCACGGTGAGCTTGGTAGTCGAGGAATCGAGCGCGGTGCGGCTGTTACCGAGTCCTGGCGTTCCGGAGACTCCTCCAGTTGATCCAGCGCCGGCCAGCGAGTACACAAAGCCCGGCTGCGCGCTTGAGGGATTCATCCCCACATTGTTCACTTCAATGGCATTCACCATCGAAGCGCCTGCTGCTCCGGTGCCACTGACGAAGAGTACGCGCAAAAGTCCGTGGCCTGCGTCGGTGAAGACCATGTTGCCGGCTGCATCCACGCCAACGCCCTGCGCATCGCTTGAGCTGGCAAACACCGTCGCAGCGGTAAAGAGACATCCGTCGCCATCGCTGTCGATGGCGGTTCCGCGGCCCGCGCAGGACGATCCCTTCGTCGTACCTGCCGTGCTGGCGCCGGCAACGGTGTACACGTAACCCGCCTGCATTGTGGACCATGATGTGTTCAACGCGAGAATGGCCCAGAGCGGATTGGTGACGCCGTTATATGATTGCGGGCCGAGCACAACACGCCAGCGCTCGCTGGTGGTGTCGGCGTAGTAGACATTTCCGTACGCATCCGCTGAAACGCCGCGCGGCTGATCCACCTCGCCAAGCGAAGTGGTGCAAGCAGAGGAACTGCCACCGGCATTGACGAAGGGCGATCCGCTAAAGCCGGCCGTCGACGTCGTGAATCCGGGCGTGTTGTCCACGCCTACGCCGCTCACGCCGCTCGATCCCCCGGAGTAAGCGCAGCCCGCAACCAGTCCCATGTTCCCAATAGGAATTTGAATCGGACTCGCCGCGGACGGCGCGCCGCTGCCGCACAACGGCGAAGAGTTGCGGCAAATCAGATGAACGAAGTGATCGTTGTAGCCGGCCAGCAGAACGTTGCCATAAGGATCGATGCCGACGCCGCGCGCATCAGCGATTGGCGTAGTCGGGGTGCCTGTCGCGGCTACGCAGCCGTCGCCCGAAGCATCTTGTTTACTGGAGCAGGCCGTGCCGCCGCCGGCAACCAGCGTCATGATCCCCGAATTCGGATTGATCAGGTGAAGGACTCCCTTGATGTCGTCGTTCACGAGCACGTTGCCGAAGGGATCGATGACCAGGCCGCTGAATGCGCCCACGCCGAAAATGCCATTCACGGCCAGGCAGCCATCTCCCAAGGCGTCGGTCGACACCACGCCTGTGGGCAGATTCGGACACTGCGTCGCGGCCGTCGCCGCCATCGGCGACAATCCGCCGATTGTTGTCATTGTGTTTGGCAGAGCAACGGGTGCTTGCGCCGCACTATTCAATGCGGCCAGCAAACACACTACAGGCATGAAGGCGAGAGTGATGCGTCGCATGGGCAAATCCTCCGAAAAAGTGGCTCCGTGCAATTGTTTCGAACTAGTTAGTTACCTGGGGCAGAGCAGATTGGGGGGTGCAGAATGGTCAGACCTTAGAAACGCACGAATTATCCAAAGGGGCGCACAACGATGTCAAGAGAAAAAACAAATTCTTGCAAAATCCCAAAGAAAGGCGGGGTTTCGCTTGTCTATTCGCGGGCGTCGCGCAAGGGCAAGTGGTCTAACCACGTGGATGAGAGCTGATGCAGAGTTGACTTGCTCTCTCAGGTCCGGAGCTTCACTGCGGACTCGTTGGCTCCGCTCTTGAAGACCACAGGGGCCGCTGCCCTGGATAGATCTCCGCCCTCAACAATGATTCCTTCGTTGCCCTGCCCTTCCACTTGCAGAAAAGTGGACGCCGGCGTGAGAACTCGTGCCGCGGTGATGAGTGTCTGCTTGGTTGCGGTGAAACGCAACACTGATTCGGCCTGGGGGTTGCCTTGCACGCTGAAGCCATTGAAGGCCGCGTCTTCGACGTGATCGAAGACGACGGCGGGGCGCAGTTCCGGCGCGCTTACCTCGAAGCGCACGTTTTGCAGTGTGAGGCCGCGGGCGTTGCGCGCGTACAGGCCGTACGCGGGGATGGGCCCAAGACGGAAGTACTCGCCAAAGACCTGGGGAACGTCGCGATTGGCGCCTTCTTCGGCCGTTCCTCCGCCGCCGAAGACAAGATGCACATTGTCGAAGCTGATGTTCTCGAGCACCGATTCGTTCACATTGTTGAGCACGATGGCTGAGTGGCCCTCGCCGGGCCGCGTACCGACCGTGAGCGTTCCCTCGGAAAGCTGCTTCGGCGGATCGGTTGTGACTACGCCGCGAATATCGGTGAAAGAGATGTTGCGCACGACGACTGGAATCTGATCGTCGGGCGCCTTCAGCCTTCCGCCCACGCTGATGCTGATGGGTCCGGTGACGTCGTCGAGAACCAGATTTGAAAACGAGATGTTTTCGAAGCGCGAGCCAGGGTCGCCCTGGAATTTGATCGGGCAGCCGTAGACTTCGCGCAGGACACAATTCGAGATCGCGATGTCGCCCGCGTGGCCGCCGCCAAAGCGAAAGACCGACCAGCGCGTGCTGAAGTAGGAGTTGGTGATTGTTATGTAACGGCACGAACCAAACATCGCGCACGCATCGTCGCCCGATTTTACGGTGCAGTTGCTCAGGCGAACCTGTTCGGCGCTGATGAAATGGAAGCCGTCGTTATTGCTGTTGACGCGGTTGTGAATGTAGATGTTGTCGAGCGCGATGCGCTGGCTCTCGATAACGCGAATGCTGTGGTAAGCGCAGTCGACCAGAGAGATATTGCGTACCGTAAGGTTCTCGCAGTGGTATGCGAGGAAGTGGTAGGGCCGCTTGTTGCCGCCGATCCCGCTGGGCGGTGGCGTGCCGCGCACCGCGGAGTGAAACTGGGCTCCCTGGCCGTCAATCGTGCCCGGCCCTTCAATCGTCACGTTCTTTGCATCCACTGCGAAGAGCAGCGCCCAGTTGCCATCTTCGAGTGTCGTGTCGCCATTAAGCGGTATCGCATCGACTGCGTGATAGTCTTTGCGGTTGCCGCTGCCGAGCAATGTTCCCGCGGCCGCAATGCGCAGCGTGACGTTGCTCTTCAGCTCCACGGTGCCGATGGCGAACGTGCCGGCGGGAACCAGTACCGTTCCGCCGCCGTCAGCAGCGCAGGCATCGATCGCGGCCTGCACTGCGGCCGTGTCGAGGGTTGTCTTGTCGCCCTTGGCCCCGTAGCTGCGAATGTTATAGACGCGCGCGCCCAGGTCGTCGTTGTTAGTCGTGGATTTTCCGCGCGCGGTTGCCGGGCTGCCGTCGAGGAGCCCAGCTCCAATTGCAGCACCTGCTACGGGCATGACGACTTTGCCGAACCAATCACGGCGCGAAATGAGCGAGCGATCGCTCGCCGGTTGCATCGGATTGCTCAAGGTGATGGCTCCTTCTCCAATGTGTCCATCGACACATAGGTCAACGGTCTGTTCCTTTTGCGTATGGCCAAGAGCTTTCGGGGTCGTAAACGGCAGGGTCCGACGAATCTGGGAAAAGTCTTCGCCGAGGCTTCCCGTAAACGATAACGCTAACGACTACATTCATGTCAAGGATGAATGTCTTGAGAGCTGTCGGAGATTCAGGGACCGAAGCAGAATCTGCACTCGATCAGGGGTTCATTTCGGCGCAAATTCGCAGAGGCCGTTGACGTATTCGGCCGAGCCGTCGCGCAGCCAGCCGTCGAGCTGCGCCGGTTCCTTCAATTGCTGACCGCGCATCCGCGGCACGACGACGTACTCGCACGCCGCCTGCGGCAGCGCGGTCATGTCCACCCAGAGCTTCTCAAATTGCGCGACGGGATAAATGTCTTCCTGGCCCTTGCCCCAGCGCTTCTTCACATCCTTGAGCGTGATGTAGGTGGGAATTCGCGCGGCCAGCGAGCGCACCGCATCAGCAACCTTCGCCTGATTTGAAAGGTCCTTACGCGTCAAGCCGAAGATTTTGAGCAGCGCGTCGATGTCGATCCAGAAGGTGTTGGAGTTGTAGTACGACAGACGAAACTCGATTTCTTCCGAAGGCAGCGCGAGGCCCTCAACCAGCCGCATGCGGCCATCGACCATGGCCAGGCCTCCGCCGCGGTCTTCGACGCGGCGCGCAATCACTTCAACGGTCATGGTTGCCTTGCAGTCAATGTGCCGGCCGAGAATCTCCGGAGACAGATCGGCGCCCAGGGTGTCGACGTTGTGCACCATCAGGTAACGGAGCTTCGGATTCGCCGCGAGCAATTGCTCGAGCACGCCGTTTCGAAACAGATTCGGAATCTCGTACCAGTGGCCAACCGGATGCAGGCACTGCAAGGGAAGATTGTCGCTGTAATTGGTTCCCTCGCCGGATTGCAGCGCCCACGCGATGAGTGCAGAGCGCGTACTCTCGCGCATCTTCTGTGCCTGCACATCGAGCAATTGCTGCGGCGTTTCCTCCCAGGCAAAGCGCAGGTCCCTCACCATGGGAATCAGGCGCAAGCCTACGCTTCGTCCCGGTGAAAGATGCAGCGGCCCCGCATATCCGTAATTTGCTTCGAGGCGCAAAAGCTTTTCGATCGGCTCGTGCGTCAGGTAACTCGTGGTGATGACATGGGGCACCGGATGGCCGTAAGTCCGGCTGGCGCGGCGGCTCTTGGCAAGGTGGACTTCAAGAAACGTGCGATGCGTCCCCGCCAATCGGCAGAATGGGCTCAATGCCTTTACGACACCGGCGCCCCTCGTCCAACGGCTGCCTGCGCCACCACTCAGCGTGACCACCGCGACCGCGCCGGAAGCCAGCGCATCCTCTCCCAGACGCCGATAACGCGCATCAACTTCCCCGCGCGCATCGAAGACCGCGTCCTGCGCCACGTCTTCGATCTGCACTGCCGGCGGGATCCGGTTTTGTGCGAGCCCGATTTGACCGGCGCGCAGCTCAGACTGGATGCGCTCGTGCTGGATGGGATCGAAACCGTTCTGCTCAAGCAGCGCGTCAAGTGTCGCCCCGGCGTGTTCGCCGCCATTTCCGTGAGGCAACAGCCGGTCGAGCAATCCGCGAGCTCGCTCCCTTGCGCCCGCCACGTCGTGGCAGCGTTGGCTGAAGCGTTCCAGATCGGTTCGTTCGCCGGCGGTCATCAGGCGCTGGTCTTTGCGCAGCAGCGCGGGAAGCACAATGTTGTAATAGCCATCGGGCAGAACCGCCGCACTTCCCTGCTTCAACTCCGCGTACGTTCCGCGCTCATTGATCGTGAAGTCGTAGACCACTGGCTTCATGGCGAAAGCCACGCCGCCCGCGAGTCTGCCGCAGGCCTCGCGCATGATGGTGTTCAGGCGATCCTGTGCTTCCGTTTTGCGGGCCGGATCGAAGATGAATCCCATGCCTCCGCCCGACATTCCACCGAGCATCCAGAATCCCCAGAAGGAATCGCCAAATGCCGCGCGAACATTTTCGATCAGCGTTTCGGTGTAGAGATTGCTGGCCCAGGGAATAATCGTCTGGATGGGTCCGTCGAAGTTCCCTTGCGTGTCTCTGCCTACCATGCGCACGTCGCCTGCGTGCAGATGGCCGACGATCTCATCAAGAATCCGGCATGCCTGCTTTCGCGCAGCCCACGCATCATCGGTGCGCAAAAGGTAACGCTCCGTGACCATCTCGAGAATCGGGCCCACATCCTGCGCCATGCCGCCATGGACGAGTACAAGGCTGTTCTGCAGGCTCTTGCGCGTTTGCTCGGAGACATCGGCATGGGTCAGGATTCGATGATTCGGCAGCAATCGCCCGCGGCTGATGCCAAACTCCGCGTCGCCTTCCGATGCGAGCACTCCCTCGATCAATTTGATGCCCGGCCACACGCCGCCTGAATCCTGCCAGCCGCCGCCTGAACCGCCAAGCCATTCGCCAAGAATGGCGCGCGCCGCAACCAGGCGCCGTTCCGATTCCTCAAGTGGGCCGGTGAGCGACGCTGCCTGCCGCGTGGCGCGCATGCAGACAGAGATCAGGGACGCCAGCAGATTTGTCGAAACCGCCAGTCGCGAGCCTTTCGGAATGTTGTTCACGTGGCTCACAATCTCAAGGCCGAGCCCGGGCCGCCGCAGCAATTGCGCGAGCAGGTGCGCAAGCGGCTGGCCTGAGCTTTCCAATCCCGACGGAACGATTCCCGATGCGATGACAGCCGCTTTCAACAGGCCGAGATAATCGCGGCCAAAGTCGAACATTCCCTGCAGATCCGTGATCTCCGCACTCGAATCGAAATCGACGCTCACCAATCGGATCACCGGCCGGTCGATGACGCGCAGATAGGCTTCGACAGGCGGTTTCGGCGATTCGCTGCCCGATCCGTGAATTGCCAGGTCGATCGAGACGTTGAGCACACGCGCCATCTCCGGCAAATCCATGCCCAGAAAAAAAATGTCGCTCCAGCCACTGTGGCTCAGGTCCATGCGGACCGGCGTGGCCTCATGCAGAATCGGAAACGGCTCGCCGGGAGCGCGGTCGAGCAGCTCCGGCCGGATGCGTAGCGCGTAATCGGCAGGATGGCCGGTGCGAAACATCCATTGATTGCCGCGGACAGAGCGCACGCTTCGCCGCACCTGGTCAGCCAACGTCTGAAATCCGAGTCCGCGATATGCAGCAGCCAGCGCGCTCGACAACCCATCGCTCGGCCCCTCGGTGTTCTGCGCGCCGAGAAAGATGCCAATGGCTTCCTCGTAGCGACGGCTCAGCAGTTTTTCAAATCCGGCAAACGGTACGAGCGTCCGGCCTTGCGCAATTTCGTGCCGCGTTGGTAAATGATAGCGGTGAATTGAAGCAAGGAAGAAAAGAGCACGTACGCTCTCGTAGAGGTTCTCGCTGCTCCGGCGTTCGAGTTCGAGGTCGGCCGCCTCGGCAAGCATTTGATCGGCCGTAGTGGCGCGGCAGACTGAGTCGAGCGAGCGATTGCGAATTTCAGGGTCGGCAGAAGTAATGATGTTCCACAGCTCGCTCACTCTTCCGCTCCCTTCCCTGAGAGCGCTTCGCGAGCGGCCAGCACATCGATCAACTCTGCCAGAACCTCGTCGCGGTCCTGTCCATTCAGGGCCAGGGCGAGCTGCGCAGTAAACAAACCGTACTTTACGCCAACATCAAAACGCCGTCCGCGCTGGATCATCGCCAGATATTGTTCCCGCCGGGCGAGAATCGCCAGCGCGGCGGAAAGACTCGCGCGCCCCGTAGGCGACTGAGCCATCAGATTCGCCAGAATGTCGAAGATCGCCGGCGTGAGCACGTGCATGCCGTAAAAACAGAGATACTGTCCGCTGCGCAGGCCGGGAACAATCAGCTTCTGCTCCGCTTCGGTTGGCGTCGGCTTCTCCATCACTGATTCGACGCGATAGATTTCCGGCTTGCCCGGAAGAGGCTGGCCGCCGATGGTGCCATAGAGAGGCAATAGACTCTCCCGAGTCACCTGCACGGCCGAAACGGCGCAGTTTTCCAGGCTGGCTACTTCTACCAGCCGCCGCGCACTGCCATGGGCTTCGGCGCCGACATAAATGTGGTCGCCCACGAAGTGCAGAAAGGGCTCGTCCTTCACAAAATCGCGCGCACACGAAACGGCATGCGCATATCCACGCGCCTGGTGTTGCGGAATAAAGGTCAACTTCGCTGCGTCGCCCGCGAGCAGTCGAGCGTATGGCTCTTCGTCACCGGGCCAGACCACGATGCAGATCTCGTTGATTCCGGCGCGCACGGCTTCTCGCACCACCAGGCTCAGGACGGAGCGCTCCTGCCCCTGCTGGTCGAAGAGCGTTTGCATGGGCAGCGTGCGTTGCTCTTTGCCGGCCGCAGTGATCACGGCTTTCCTGATTTGCATGACGCCATTCTACAGCCGGGGTCTCAGGCCGCAGTTCGACTAACAGGCGGTCGGACCCACAAGCAGAACGAGGACATCTGAAGGTGCAAACGTGCTCACACGCCGCTGTACGCGGAGAATCCTCCATCGACGGGGACAACGACGCCGGTGACAAACTCCGATGCGGGCGAGAGAAGCCAGAGCACCGAGCCGAAAAGATCCTGCGGCTCGCCGAAGCGCGCCATCGGCGTGTGCGCCATGATTGCCTTGCCGCGCGCCGTCAATCCGCCTGTATCTTTGTCGGTCAGCAGGAAACGGTTCTGGTTGGTCAGGAAGAATCCGGGCGCCACCGCGTTGACGCGGATCTTTGGCGAATACTCCTGCGCCATGTGGACGGCGAGCCACTGCGTGAAGTTGCTCACGGCCGCCTTTGCGGCCGAGTAGGCGGGGATGCGCGTGAGCGGCCGGAACGAGTTCATGGAAGAGATGTTCAGGATCGCCCCGTAGCCCTGCGACGCCATGATCTTTCCGAATGCCTGACAGGGCAGGATGGTGCCGAGAATATTCAGCTCGAAGACCCAGCGCAGCGCATCGGCGGGCAGATCGAAGAACTTCAACTGGTCGCTTGTCGTCGCCTGCGGTTTGTTGCCGCCCGCTCCGTTCACCAGGCAGTCGATCTTGCCCAGGTGATGCACGACCTCGTCCGCTGTCTTCGCCACGCTCTCGCGATTCAGCACGTCGCAGGTAAACACGGAAACATGGTTGCCATGCTCCCCCATGCGATCGACCGCATTCTTGCCCGCATCGGCGTTCACATCGAGAATGGCGACTTCAGCGCCACAACCAGCAAGTGCGTTTGCGATTTCACTGCCCAGGATGCCGGCTCCGCCCGTAATGGCCACGGTCCTGCCGGTGAAATCGTACATCCGTGTGAGCTCCGCGAGATCGAACGATACCTTCTGCGCAACATCGAGCCCGTGTCCAGCTTCAAGAACCGCTGCGTCTGCCATCGTGCATCCTTTCCTGAACTGCGCATCGAGTATAGGAATCTTGCGAAGGTCAGACCAGTGACACTCATCACGAGCCGGGAAAGAATTTCGAATTGCATTTCGCGCAGGTGAGCCATGTCACCCGAACACGTAACCCGAATCACGGTTTTGTTCGCGCTGCCGATGTATCAGCTATGTAGAAGGGCGTTTTCCATGCTTCTTGAATTGAGTGTCACGCAGAAGAAAAAGGGCCGCCATGGCAGCGTGCCCGTCACCGATTTGTCGAAGATCATCAGCGCCAGCGGCCTCTTCCACCAGGAAAAGAGCAAGGGAACTGTGCTCGAAGGCAGTTGGGATCAGCTGATGGCGGTGGCGAAGAAATGCCACGATGAGGCTTTGAAAAATAACGAGACGTTCGTGACCATGATGCGCGCGGTTGATGGTCCTGACGTTGCTCCGTGCTCGAAGGCGCCCGGCGATTGCGGCGCCATCAAAGATCTTCTTGAAGACGACGGAGACTGGCTTATTCCATAAATAGATTTACCTTCATACAAAGAAAAAGAGCGGAGCCCAAAGCCCCGCTCTTTTTTCTGCGCTCGATTGAACTCAATACAGGCGGAAATCGACCTCGATGGTGATCAACACCGGCACCGGAGTTTTGCCGTCTTTCATGGCCGGCCTGAACTTGTACTGACGGATCGCTTCAATTGCTTTCTCATCCAGGCCCATGCCCAGTGCTCGCGCCACGCGAATGTTCTGCGGATTGCCTTGCGTATCGACGATGAGGGAGATCAGGCACACGCCCTGGTACTTTGCGCGCCGCGCCTCATCGCTGAACTCTGCTTCAACACTGTGCAGCACGACGGGCGCCGATACTCTGCCACCGATCGATTCAAGCCCGCCGCCGACGTTGCCGCCGTAGCCGGGACCGTAGCCATTCCCCGAACCCGAGCCCAGACCGCCGCCGCTTCCCGTGCCCATGCCCGCGCCGCTTCCTGTACCCGCTGACGCCATCTGGATATTGGGCGAGTTCTTTACTCCGATCATCGGCATGCTCGGGTTGTCGGGTAATTGAATGTCGGTCTGAACGTTGATCGCTGCCGGCTCAGGCAGTTTCGGATGGTCGATGACCTGCGGCTGGGGCGGAGTAATGGGATCTTTCTTGATCTCAGGCAGCTTGCCCTTGTTTGCATCGATCATGCTGCGGTCGCCGCCGCCGCCACCGCCGCCTGCTCTGTTCATGTCTTTCGGAGCGTTGTAGTCGCTGACATCGACGTTGGTGGCCAACAGGTTCGGCTTCACCGTGTCAACGATCTTCTTGCCTACGAAAAACAGAATAATCAAAAGGATGGTGAGATTGACGGTCGACGAGATTCCGATGGCCCACGGATTCGCCTTCACAGCCATGCGATCCGGGACGGGAATCGGCTTGGAGGTCAACTCGAGCGGAGGCAACTTGACGGGGAAAAACACATCCCGGACGCTCTCCCAGAGACCCACCCAAACGGGCTTCTCTTCGAAAGCCTTTCCGAGAAATGCATCCAATTCGTGCCCGGTGGCTTTCGCCGCGGGTCCCTGGTCGTACTTTTCTTCCGGTGTCATGTCGATAAGGTGATTGCCTTCGCTGCTGGCGGTCCGGTTGTCCTTCCCTGCCCGCCGGGGTATGCGAGCGGGAAGAGACCCATTAAATCATTATGCTTGACCTCGCCCCTGCTTGTCTTGGCTTGCCTATCTTACCCTGTTTCCGGCCTCGCTCTCCGCAGTCTCATAGCCCGTCAGCGTTGATCCTTCCATAAATAATAAGACGCCAACTCCATCTAATTTGTTACCGGGAAAAATTTTACTCCTTCCGTTTACACTGAAGTTAGATAACTTTGCGTTACGGAATGGAGTTTCGATGTCTCCTGCGCCTGAGTTGAAGGCGACCCTTACCCTGCCCCAGACCGCCTTTCCGATGAAAGCCAATCTGCCGCAGAATGAGCCGCTTCGGCTGGCTCGCTGGGCCTCTCTCCGGCTCTATGAGGAGATCCGCAAAGCCTCGAGCGGACGCCCTATCTACCTGCTTCATGACGGCCCGCCCTACGCCAACGGACCTCTCCACCTGGGCCACGCCCTGAACAAGGGCCTGAAGGACTTCGTGGTCAAGTCCAAGACCATGGCCGGGTTCGACGCCCCCTACGTCCCAGGCTACGACTGCCACGGCCTGCCCATCGAGATCAAGGTCGACGAAAAACTGGGCCACAAGAAATTGGAGATGCCGGTTCCTGCGGTCCTGGATGCCTGCCGGGCCTATGCCCAGAAGTACGTTGACCTGCAAACCGAGCAGTTTCAGCGGATCGGCTGCTTCGGCCGTTGGGACCTTCCCTACAAGACCATGGCCCGTTCTTACGAAGCCAGGACTCTGGAGGCATTCTTTGGTTTTCTTGAAAAAGGCTTCGTCTACCGCGGCTTGAAGCCGGTCTACTGGTGCATCCACGACCGCACCGCCCTGGCCGAAGCCGAAGTGGAGTACGCCGACCACGCCAGCCCTTCAATTTATGTGAACTACCGGCTCACATCGGACCCCGCAGCCATTGATCCGGCGCTGACCGGCCGCGACGTCTCCACCATTATCTGGACGACCACTCCCTGGACTCTGCCCGCGTCGTTGGCGGTCGCCTTCCATCCTGATTTTGATTACGTGGCGCTTGAAGTCGGAGACGGCCCGAACGCCGCGGTCTACGTCGTCGCGGCAGAACTTGCCGCGCAGGTGGCTGCCGTGTGCCGTTTGGGCCCCACAAAAGAGCTGGCACGCTTCAAGGGCTCCGTTCTGGATCGCGTCACGTTCAAGCACCCGTTTCTCGAGCGCTCCATCGTCGGCGTCCTTGCCACGTACGTCACCGCCGATACCGGCACGGGAGCCGTGCATACCGCGCCCGCCCATGGCGCCGACGATTTTTACACCGGCCAGCGCTACGGGCTCGATCCCACCACGCGAGTCGATGCCGCGGGATATATCCACTACGATCCTTCGGTGTGGCCGTTTGCCACACCGCCAGCATTCGACAGCAAGAAGGTGTTTGCGGCAAATCCCGTCATCGTTGCCATGCTTGAGGAGTCGGGCGCTCTGCTCTCAGTCTCCGATCTCGAACATTCGTACCCGCACTGCTGGCGTTGCCACCACCCCGTTATCTTTCGCGCCACGGAGCAGTGGTTTATCGGCCTGGAGACTCCGATGAAACGGGCCGACGGAACGGAAACGACATTTAGGCAACTTGCGATCGACGAGATCGACAAAGTTGTCTGGGATCCGGCGTGGGGCAAGGAGCGTATCACCAACATGATCGCCACGCGCCCCGACTGGTGCATCAGCCGCCAGCGCATCTGGGGCGTGCCCATCGCTGTATTCATGTGCGAAGGCTGCAACGAGCCGATCATCGACACCGCGTTGAATAAGAAGATCGTCGAACTCTTCGATCGCGAAGGCGCAGAAGCCTGGCACACGACGGACGTGGCAAAACTGCTGCCTGCGCAGATGAAGTGCGGGAAATGCGGCGGGACGGCTTTCAGAAAAGAAACCGACATTCTCGATGTGTGGTTCGATTCCGGTGTCAGTTGGATGGCGGTATGCGAGTCGGATCCGGAGCTCAGCCCCGGCTACAAGTTATTCGAGAACGAGAAGGGCGCGGCCCGACCTGAAGTGCTCTATCTGGAGGGAGGCGACCAGCATCGCGGCTGGTTCCACTCCTCGCTGCTCACTTCGGTTGCTCTGCGCGGCCGTGCGCCGTACTCGCATGTAGCCACGGCCGGCTGGACGCTCGACGAGCAGGGCCGCGCCATGTCGAAGTCGCTTGGCAACGGCGTCGATCCCGTCGATATCGCCAGCCGCATGGGCGGCGAGATCGTGCGCCTGTGGGTGGCATCGATCGACTTTCGCGAAGACATGGCAGCCAGCGAAAACCTGATGCAGCGCTGCGCCGAGCTCTATAAGAAGCTGCGCAATACGTTCAGGTTCCTGCTGGGCAATCTGAACGGCTTCGATCCTGCGCGCGACCGCGTTGCCGAAGCAGACCTCTTGCCGCTCGATCGCTACATGCTGGCGCGAACCCGCGAACTCACCGAAAAGATCGTTGGTTCGGACGGCAAATCGGGCTGGTACGGGGGATTCGAGTTCCACCGTATTTACCATGCGGTGAACGAGTTCGCCATCGTTGATCTGAGCGCGTTTTATCTCGACGTGCTCAAGGACCGCATGTACACATTTGCGCCGACAAGCAAAGAACGCCGCTCAGCGCAAACCGTGCTCTGGCAGATCACCGAAGCCCTGGTGCGCCTGGTCGCGCCCATTCTCACCTTCACCGCCGACGAACTGTGGGAGTATTTGCCCAAGGTCGAGGGCCGGCCTGCTTCGGTGCATCTCGCGTTGTTCCCAAAACCGGAAGAGATCTTTTCGGAAAGCCCCGTTTATTTGATCGAGAACTGGAAACTCCTCTTCGCGATCCGCAGCGGAGTGCTCAATGCGCTTGAGGAACTTCGGCAGACTAAGGTCCTTGGCAAATCAGTCATCGGCAAGTCTCTTGAAGCTGACGTCGAGCTGTACGCAGAGGGCTCAGCCTACGAGAACTTGCGTGAGTCCGGCGTTCGGCTCGAGGAGTTCCTAGGTGTTTCGCAAGTTCGCGTAACTAAGGATTTCCAAAAAGTTCGAAGCAGCGCGCGTGTTCCCAATGCGCAGGAAGTCGGATTTGCAAACATTGCAGACGTCCGGGCATTCGTGATGCCAGCGTCCGGCTCCAAGTGCGCCCGCTGCTGGAACTTCATGCCGGTCGTTTCCGACTACGGCATCTGGCAAAACGTCTGCACGCGCTGTCAGGCAGCGCTCAAGGAAATGGGCATCGCACCGCCCGAGACTGAAGCGCCCGAACAGGGGGCAGCATAGTGAGCTGGCCCGCACCGAAGCGTCTTCCCTGGCTGCTGCTGATTTCGGCTCTCATCGTTGCTGCCGACCGCTGGACGAAGAATTGGGTCGCGCATCACATCCGCATCGGTGCGGCGATCCCGGTGATCCCTCACGTCCTGCGTATTACGCACTGGACCAACGAGGGTGCGGCCTTCTCGCTCTTCGCCGACTCCGCGTCGCCGCACACGGTGCGCTGGGCCCTCATCGTGTTCACGCTGATCGCCGCCATTGCCGTTTTGATTGCGCTGGTGCGGCTCGGCAACCGCATCACGCTCGCCACGCTGGCTCTTGCGTTCATTCTTGGCGGGGCCATCGGCAACGTGCACGACCGCATCGCCTATGGCTCGGTCGTGGACTTCATCGAGGTGCACATCTTCACCTACCACTGGCCCGACTTCAACGTGGCCGACTCCGCGGTCGTCACCGGAGCATGTCTGCTTTTTCTCGACTCGCTGCTGCCGAGGAACAGAGAACGAGGGACCAAGGGAACAAGGGAACAAGCAACCGAAAGTTAGGCAGGCTGTTTGCGCCGAAGCCTCGATCTTGCTCTCAGTTCCGAAGGCTGCGCGTGAACTCGCCGCCTGCCCGTATAATTGGTCGGACCAATTCGCCACTCTCCGGAGATCGACTGAATGCCTCCTGTCGGCAGCCAATCACGTAGCTTTTTTGCAACTTTCCGCTCCCCGGATCGCCTTTCGCACCAGCGCTGGGTCATCTGCGGGCTGCTCTTTCTGGCGACAGTGATTGCCTACGTCGATCGCGGCGTCATCGCCTATCTCAAAACATTCCTCGAAAGCATCATCCCCGGCCTCAACGACCTCAAGTACGGAACCATTACCGGCGCATTCACGGCAGCCTATGCCATCGGTATGGTCGTCGCCGGCGGGCTGACTGACAAGCTGGGAACACGCAAGGCATTCGCCATCGCCATTGGCATCTGGAGCATTGCCGCCATGCTGCCCGGCGCAGCTTTTTCTGTCGCCACATTCGGCGTGGCCATGTTTCTGCTCGGGCTGGGCGAGGCGGCCAACTTTCCCGCCTGTATCAAGACCGTGGCCGAGTGGTTTCCCAAGCGCGAGCGCGCGCTTGCAACCGGAATCTTCAACTCCGGCGCCAATATCGGCAACATCGTTGTGCCGCTGATCGTACCCACTCTCGTGGCGCTCGTCACCTGGCGCGGCGCGTTTGTCGTTGCCGGGTCCCTGGGTATTGTCTGGCTCATCTTCTGGCTCATCTACTATCGGCCTCCTGAGCAGCATCGCAGCGTTTCTCCGGCTGAGCTGTCGCTTATCCTCAGCGACCCGATCGAGAAGGTCGAGAGAGTACCCTGGAGCCGCGTCGTTCCGCGCAAGGAAACCTGGGCCTTCGCCGCGGCCAAGTTTCTTACCGATCCCATCTGGTGGTTCTATCTTTTCTGGATTCCGGGATATCTGCAGACAACTTTCCACTTGAGCCTCGCGCAAAGCCGCACCCCGGTGGTGCTGGCCTACACCATTTCCATCATCGGCAGCATCGGCGGCGGATGGATCTCCTCGGCCCTCCTGGTGCGCGGCAAAAGCGCCAATGTGGCGCGCAAAACCGCCATGCTCATCTGCGTCGTGTGTATCGCGCCCATCATTACTACGCCGTTCGTTCATCAATTGTGGGTCGTAGTCGCGCTGCTGGGACTGGCAACCGCGGGGCACCAGGGATGGTCAGCAACGGTATTCACATTGCCCTCCGACCTGTTTCCCAAGGCTGCCGTGGGCAGCGTGATCGGCATCGGCGGCATGGCCGGGGCGATCGGCGGATTTCTGCTGCAAGTGGGCGCGGGAATGATCGTGTACATGACGCACAGCTATGTCACGCTGTTTGCGATCGCCTGCGTGGCCTACCCGCTGGCGTTGATCATCATTCACATCATCTCGCCAAAGCTGGAGCCGGCGAAGATCGAGTAGCGGAGACGAAAGAGCAGCCGGACAGAGAGCGCCTGACGGATCGAACTTAGAGCTTCCGCAGGCGCGCGCAGGCTTCGTCCAGCTCCGCATCCTGCTTGGCAAAGCAGAAGCGCAGCAGGTTTTCGCCACGTCCCGGCCGGAAGAACGCCGTTCCCGCAACCGCAGCCACGCCCGTCGCCCGCAGCAGCGATCGCGCTTTCTCTGCGGCCGTCTTGCCGTGCAGGCGCTTCGCGCTCGCCATCACATAATAGGCGCCCGGCGGCACGGAAGGCTCCATTCCTGCGTCATTTAGCGCAGCCAGCAGCCGCTCGCGCTTCGACTGGTGATCGGCGGCTACCTGTTTGTAAAAGCTCGGCGGCAGCTGCTCCAGCCCGACGGCCGTCGCGTACTGAAACGGCGCAGGCGAGCACACGTAGGTCAGATCGTGAAAGTGCGCCATCGCCGGCATCCAGCGCACATCGGCGGTCACGTAGCCCACGCGCCAGCCCGTAATCGAGTAGGTCTTGCTGAATCCCGAAACCACGATCGTTCGGTCGCGCATGCCCGGCAGCGTGGCCGCGCAGATGTGCTTCGCGCCGTCGTAAACGAAGTACTCGTAAATCTCATCGGTGATGAGGAACAGATCGCGCTCGATGCAGAGCTGCGCAACCGCCTCCAACTCGGGCAGCGTAAAGATCTTTCCTGTCGGGTTCGCCGGGGTATTCACCAGAATGGCCCGCGTGCGCGGCGTAACCGCGGCGCGCATCGCATCCACGTCCAGTTCCCAGTCAGGCTCGGCCAACGCGACCAGCACCGGCTCGACGCGCAGCGATTTGAGCGTGTTCAGGTGGTAGCCGTAAAACGGCTCGAAGACCAGTACCTCGTCGCCGGGATTCAGGATGGCCATTGCCGCAGCGTGCAGGCCGGCCGTGGCGCCCGAAGCGGCCATCACCTCGTTCTCAGGGTTATAGCGCAGGCCGTAGTCGCGCAGTTGTTTCGAAGCGATCGCTTCGCGCAGGCGCGCCGTTCCGTCGCACCGCGTGTAAATGTTCTGTCCTTCGCGAATTGCCTGAAAGGCTGCCGCTTCCACAATCGGCGGCACCGGAGTGTCGCACACGCCCTGCGCCATGTTGATGCCGCCCAAGCGGTCGCACTCTGTGGTCATGGCGCGGATTTCGGATTGAAGCGTTTCGGGCGCCAATGCGCTCAGCGCGAGGCGCGATGCGGTTGCGGGTGTCGTCATATTGCCGGGGCTCGGGGAAGTTCCTTCCTGTTCATTTTACATTTAGCCCTTCAGGCTGTGGGCTTTGCGGTGCAGCTGTGCGGGTACAAAAGTCAGCCTGTGGTTGACTGTGCGCGTCGTCGCTGCCAGTCCTGCCTCCGGCATAGTATCGTGCAGAAAGCGTCGAGACACGAGCTTTATGCACGAGCTTTCCATCGCGAGCAGCATTGTCGAAGCGGTCACTGAGTCGGCCGCCGCCTATCCGGGCGCACGCGTGAAAGAGGTTCGGCTGCGCGTCGGCGCGCTCGCCTCAATCGTTGAAGATTCCCTCCAGTTCTGCTGGGAACTGGCCACAGAAGGTTCGCCGCTGGCTGGATCAAAGCTCGTGATCAACGTTTTGCCCGTGATCGTGCATTGCGAGTCATGCGGGAAGGACTCCCAACTCGCCGGCGTGCAGAGTTTTCGCTGCCTGCACTGCGGCGAGATTGCCGCCGATTTCCGCCAGGGCCGCGAACTGGAGATTGAGTCCATCGAATTGGAAGACCCGGAGCCGGCGCCAAGAGAAGAATCGACAGCGCCGGAGCCAGTGAAGGAGCAGGCATGACGACGCGGATTGTTGAGTTGCGGCGCGGAATCCTGAAGAAGAACGACGAACTGGCCGCCGGTCTACGCGATCGTTTTACTTCGGCCGGTGTTCTGGTGCTGAATCTCGTCTCGAGTCCCGGAACGGGCAAGACCGCATTTCTTGAGCGCACCCTGCGCGAGTTGAGAGCTCGCGGCGCGCGCGTCGCGGCGCTCGTCGGCGATCTCGAGACCGACAACGACGCGCGGCGGCTTGCGGCCAGCGGAGCGCCGGTGCGCCAGATCAACACGCACGGTATCTGCCACCTCGATGCGGAGATGGTGACAAAACATCTCGAAGGCTGGGAGGGCGTCACGCTCGGCGATCTCAAGCTGCTTTTCATTGA
Organism: uncultured Acidobacteriaceae bacterium; assembly: GCA_963834565.1. Lineage (GTDB taxonomy): Bacteria > Acidobacteriota > Terriglobia > Terriglobales > Acidobacteriaceae > Telmatobacter. The sequence continues at coordinate 196,790 of CAWICF010000007.1, forward strand.
AAATGTCGGCAATCTGGTCTGCCCATCGAGCTACGACCTCGGCGAGCGCATCCGCGTTGCGCTGCTCAGCGTGACCGAGGGGGAAGACAAGCCGCTCAAATATCCGGGGCTTTTCAATTCCGCAGACGCCGCCGTGATCACCAAAATCGATCTCGCGGCCCCCTGCGGTTTTGACCGCGATCTGGCGCTCAAAAACATCAACGAAATCCGGCCGAGCATCCGCATCTTCGAGACCAGCGCGAAAACCGGCGCAGGAATGGACGCATGGCTCGACTATCTCACGGCAGAAGCGCGTCTGTAGGTGAACAGCCGCAAAGGCCGGACCGCCGTGGTGCGCGCATCTTTTTGATGCGTCACATTGTGCTCATTGCCAAGGTGCCGTCCGCGGCGGTACCTTTCCCCTAAGGTCGGTAGCACAAAATGCGTCCTTCGGATTCCCCAGGGCGGGCCACGGCTGCGGAAGAACGCATCGCGCGGGGGTTTGCCCACGATACAATCGAACGGCTTTTTGAGTTTTCGCCCGACGCAATTCTCGTCGCGGATGGGGACGGAGTGATTCGTGCCGCCAACCCGCGCGCCGAAGAACTCTTCGGCTACACCAGCGCGGAACTGATCGGCCATCCCGTCGAGATGCTGGTTCCCGCCCGCTTCCGCGCCGCGCACCCGCGCCATCGGGAAAACTACAATGCTGCTCCGCGCGCACGCCAGATGGGAGCAGCGCTCAATCTCTTCGGCGTGCGCAAAGACGGCTCCGAATTCCCCGTCGACATCATGCTCAAGCCCGTCCGGACTGAAGCCGGCACCGCCGTCGTCAGCTTCGTCCGCGATGCCACCGAGCAGAGAGCGGCGCAGGAAGCTCTGCGCCTGAACGATCTCCGTTTGCGCTCCATCGTCGAGAGCATCGGCGACTACGCGATCTATCTGCTCGATCGCGACGGTCACATCCTCACCTGGAACTCCGGCGCCGAACACATCAAGGGCTACAAGGCGGACGAAGTGCTGGGCAAGCACTTCTCTCACTTCTTTATCCAGGAAGAGATCGAGCGCGGCCACCCCGCCACGCTCTTGCGCCAGGCCGCGGCGAAGGGCCGCGTTGAAGAAGAGGGGTGGCGCGTCCGCAAAGACGGTTCCCGCTTCTGGGCGAATGTGATTCTCTCGGCGATACGCGATAGCTCGGGCACGGTAACGAGCTTCGCGAAGATCACGCGCGACGTGAGCGATCGCAGGCAGGCGCAGGAGTCGATGATCGCCGAGCTGAGCACCGTGCTGCTGGCGAATGTGGATATTCGAAAGCTGCTCAGCGCGTTTTCTGCCAGTATGCGTCAAATGGTTCCCCACGACGCTGCCACACTGGCGCTCTACGAAGAATCGACGGGCAAGTTGCGCGTCCAGTTCCTGGCCGCGGGTGAAAATGAGGCAACCAGCCACACTGACGTTTTGCTGGATCCGGACACATCGCCCGCCGGACGGGCGTTCCGCACGCGACAGCCGCTCATCCTCAACAGAATGGACCGCTGGCCCTTCACGCCCGAGTCAGTCAAGCACTTGACGGCGCTCGGCATGCAATCGGGCATGTGGGTTCCGCTGATTCACCGTGAACGAACCCTCGGCACAATGACGGTGGCCAGCCGCAAGGAGAGTGCATTCAATGAGCACGACGCGGAGATGCTGGCCCAGGTGGCCGGCCAGGTGGCGATGGCTGTCAACAATGCCCTCGCGTTCAAGCAGATTACCGAGCTGCGCGATCGGCTGAGTCAGGAAAAGCAGTATCTCCAGGAAGAGATCAATCTCGAGCACCGCTTCGAAGACATCGTGGGCGAAAGCACCGGCCTGCGCAACGTGCTGCGGCAGATTGAAACCGTGGCGCCGACTGATGCGACGGTTCTCATCCAGGGCGAGACCGGCACCGGCAAAGAACTGCTGGCGCGCGCCGTCCACCGGCTAAGCCCACGCAGCGATCGCACCTTCATCAAGCTGAATTGCGCGGCGATTCCCGCGGGGCTGATTGAGAGCGAGCTTTTCGGCCACGAAAAAGGCGCGTTCACTGGAGCCATCGCACGCAAGATCGGACGCCTTGAGCTGGCCCACGAAGGCACACTCTTTCTCGACGAGATCGGCGAGATGCCGCTCGACCTGCAGCCCAAACTGCTGCGTGCGCTGCAGGAGCACGAGATCGAGCGCCTCGGCGGCACTCGGCCCATCCCAGTAAATGTTCGCCTGATTGCAGCGACGAACCGCGACCTGGCCAAAATGGTCGCAGAAAAACAATTTCGCAGCGATCTCTACTACCGGCTCAAGGTCTTTCCGGTTTTCTCGCCGCCATTGCGCGAACGCGCCGCCGACATACCTACTCTGGTGCGCCACTTTGTTGAGGGGCACAGCCGTCGCATGGGTAAAACAATTGAGACCATTCCACCCGAAGCGATGGCTGCGCTGGTGGCGTGGAAGTGGCCGGGCAACATCCGCGAGCTCGAGAACTTTCTCGAACGGGCCGTGATCCTTTCCAAGGGTCCCGCGCTGCACGTGCCACTGGCCGAACTGGAATTGATGGAGGAAGAGGAAGAAGACGCGGCTGTGGCAGCGAATCCCACGCTGCAGGCCGCCGAGCGCGACCATATTCTGCGCGCGCTGCGCGAAGCCAAAGGTATGATCGGCGGACCCAACGGCGCCGCCGAGCGATTGGGCCTGAAGCGCACCACGCTCAACTCCAAAATGAAGAAGCTCGGCATCGAGCGCAGCGACTATATGTAGTCGCGCTTACACGCCACTTCGCTTCTGCATCGCACCCACTTTAATTGCTGATTTTTCCAACGCATATTTGTTCGTTCGCGACTCCCCATCGTCTCGAGACGAAATATCGTCGTCTTCACTTCGTCTCGCAGCTTCGTCATTCGCTCGTCGCCTCTTCAAAACGATTCAAATAACCTATTTATTTTCATAACCATGCAGGCAATGCTGAACCGCGTCGCGAGGTTGGCACGCGCCATGCATTACTACAAGGCGTGGCGCAGGATGGGCCGAAGCAATGCTGAGAATCACAGTTGAAGAAAACTCGGAAGCAATCGTTCTGAAGATCGAAGGACGTCTTACCGGGCCCTGGGTGGAAGAACTTGACCGCGTGTGGGAACAAACCGCACCCGGCTTGAAGCAAAGAAAGCTCTCGCTCGATCTGCGCCAAACAACATTTGCCGACGCCGGCGGAATTCAAGTCTTGAAGGCGATCTACTCCCAAACAGGAGCCCGCATTCTGGCCGGCACACCATGGACCCAATACCTCGCCGAAGAAGTGACCGCGAGCAGCAATGCAGCGAAACTGGAGGGTTGAAATGTACAACGAACGGACAAGAATGAATGAAACTCCACTGCCTTCTTACCGGAAGGGTGAGTTTTTCAAGTCGCTGTCGGCCACGGCGCTCTCTGAACTAGAGCCGTTGCTGGCGCCCTCCAGCTATCCCTCAAACATGGTCCTCTTCAACGAGACCCAGCCCACTTCGGGTGTCTACATCGTGCTCGAAGGCGAGGTCAAGCTCTCGATCAACTCCAGCGACGGCCGCCGCCTCGCCTTCCACATCGCCAAACCGGGCGAAGTGCTTGGGCTCTCGGCGACACTTTCGGGCGGCGCATACGAGATGACAGCCGACACTCTTTACCCTGCAAAGATCGCGCATATCGAGCGCCAGACATTCCTGAAGTTCCTTGCCCGGCACCTCGACGTGTATCCGATCGTGACCCGCGAAATCGGCCGCAGCTTCAACCTCGCATGCGAGCAACTGCGCATGGTCGGCCTGTCCACCTCGGTACATGAGAGGCTGGCTCGCCTGCTGCTGGTGTGGAGCGACGAGACAGATCAGAAGCAGGAGCATGGCTCACGCTGCCGCCTGTCGATGACGCACGAGGAGATCGGAGAATTTATCGGAGCTTCGCGCGAAACCGTCACACGCACGCTCAGCATCTTCAAGAACCGTCACCTGGTTGCTCAGCACGGATGCACCATCACCATTCCGAGCCGCAACGCGCTGGAGAATTACGCTCGCGGATAGCTGAAACAAGTTCCCTTTGGTGGGGAAGCAACAACGAGCCGCGAAACTGAAAGTTACTTCAACCGGCCGTTCATCCAGGTTCTGCGATGGGAAGGATCGCGTAACCCGGCTGAGCGGCCAGACTTTTTGCGAAGCCGATATTTACCGAGCCGCTCAATTCTAAGTCGTGAAACGCGATACTGCGAGCTCGGTACGAAGAGCTAATGGCTCATAGCTAAAGGCTAATGGCTGATTTTCTTGAACGCCGCCTTTGCCGCGTGATATCCGCACATGCCATGCACGCCGCCGCCGGGGGGCGTCGACGCCGAACATAAATAGAGCTTCGGCGCGCCCGTCGAGTAGCTGCGGAAAGTTGGCCGGATAAAGAACTGCCGCAAGCTCAGCTCCCCGCCGCTGATATCGCCACCGGCAAGATTCGCATCCATCGTCTCGAGCGCTGACGGAGTGGAGACGCGGCGAGCCAGCACGCAGTCGCGGAATCCCGGTGCAAACCGCTCGATCTGCGCCTCGATGCGCTCCGTCATATCGACTGCAGAGGCGTTGGGCACGTGACAATAGGTCCACAGCACGTGCTTGCCTTCCGGGGCACGAGTCGGATCGAACAACGTTGGTTGAGCAGCCAGCACAAATGGCCGCTCGGCGACGCGCCCCTGCGCGACCGCAGTTTCCGATTCGGCGAGCTCGTCGAAGCTTCCACCCAAATGGACAGTGATTGCGCGCCGGCACTCCGCTGCGCGCCACGGAACCGGCTCAGACAAAGCAAAATCAACTTTGAATGCCCCAGGCCCTCGCTGAAACCCTGAGAATGCGCGCCGATATCCAGGCGCGATCAGGTCATCGGCGATTTCCACCAGTTTCTCAGGCGTGGTATCGAAGAGGAGCAACTTGCTCTCTGCCTCGAGCCCGCGAAACGCGGCTGCGTCGATTCGTCGCGAAGTGTGCACTGTGCCGCCGAGAGAATTCAGGTGGCCGATCAGGGCGCGCGGAATCGCCTGCGCCCCGCCGCGCGGGATGGGCCAGCCACACGCGTGAACCGTGACTCCGAACATCAACCCGATGGTCGCGGTAAGAGGCTCATCCAGGCTCAAAAATGAGTGACCTGCCAACCCGGCAAAGATTGCACGCGTGCGTTCACTAGTAAAGTGGCTACGCGCAAAGCTCCGCGCGGATTGAAGAATCGTCAGCCCGAATCGTGCCATTCGCAGCGGGTGATGCGGCATGCGCAGCGCTGGGCCGAGCGTGTCCTCAGCAAAATCCTTCCAATTCGCGACTGCCGGCTCGACCAGCCGCCGCCACTCTTTGCCGTCCGCACCCAGCGCGCGCTCGGTTTCGCCAAGATCGCGCTCCAGCATCACCGCGGTTCCGTCGTCGAGCGGATGCGCCAGCGGCGCATCGCCATGAATCCACTGCAACCCATACTTCGCGAGCGGCAACGTGTTGAAGAAGGGCGAGCCAACGGCAAACGGATGCACCGCCGATCCGAAGTCATGCAGAAATCCCGGCAGCGTCAGCGGCAGCGTGCGCGTCGCGCCACCCGGCTCGGCCTCGGCCTCATACACATCGACGCGCATCCCCGCCTGCGCGAGCTCAATGGCCGCCGCCAGCCCATTCGGGCCCGATCCAATCACGCACGCGCGGCTTTCGGCCGATCTCTCCAACGCCGGACTCCTTATTTACTAGTCCCTAGTCCCTACGTCTCTCAGTCCCTGCCCTACTCATGCGGCGCCATTTCCTCCGGCCACTGGACCACGGCAAACTCGCCGTCCCTGGCCATCGTCAGCTCCGGTGCATAAAGCCCCAGATACTGGCGCCTCCACCAGTTCCCTGTCTTGCGTTTCTCATCCATCGAAGTGAACCAGTACTGCCACAACACCGCACGCACATAGCGCGGAGGAATCTGCGGAAACGGATCGTTGCGGAACAATGCCACAACATCCGGCGAGCTGACCAGCAAGCGTTCTTCAGTGAGTGCAACCATCTCGTTCTGCCGCCAGGGCCCAAGCGACGCGAACCACAGGTTCCAGTCGAATCGCGGCTGATAGGGCGCGTAGATGCGCGGCGCTTCGTTCAAGGCCTGCGGCTTGTTGCGGAACTCGTATGTCTTCCAATTCTGCCCGTCATCGGAGCCCTGAAATTCAATCTCATACCGCTCACGCGTCATCACCGCAAAAAGCCCATACTGATTGGCAATGCGGAACGGCTCGAGCGCGGCAATCGGAGCGGTCGGCAAAGGGATTTCGCGCAGAGGCAGCCCGATCATCTCCGCCGTCGTGTCGTAGAAGATCCACGTGAGCATCACGATGGAAAAAACCAGTCCCGCGGCCCACCAGTAAAAGCCAATCGTCGTCAGCCAGCCCGTGCGCACTCGCGTAGCCCCACGCGGTTCCGTTTCCTCCGCTGTCGGCGCCGCCTCTGCAGCCGTCTCCGCGCCGGTCGTGCTGGCCGTAAGGATTGAGATGGGTTGATCCTCGTCCACTTCCTCCTTCGCAGCCGGCTCTATCGGCCGGAACTGCTCTTCGTGCGGTCTCCAGCGCGCCGGCACAAACCGCATCAGGAACTTGTCGTCGAGCAGCAGGAAGCCCAGCGAAAGCACAAGGTAATTCAGGAAAGTGTAATTCGCGGTGAGAATCACGCCGATCTCCCATGGCGTAACAATAAAAAAGCAAATCAGCCGCACGCGCCGCGGGAAGAACATCATGAAGACGAGCCCCAGTTCGAGAGCCAGCGTGGCTCCAACACTTGCTGCGTGGAACCAGTGCGGCAGGTGTTGCGCGTACCAGCCGACCCAGGTGGGCAGCGGGCCGTTCTGGTAGTACTCGTCCATCGCTGTAAAGTTGCGCCACTCCACGTCGCCGCTCAGCAGCTTCACCATGCCCGATTCGAAGTAGATCCGGAACCACTCCCATTGCAGCAGGAACTGGCTCGCGCGCGATGGCGGATCGTGCGCGCCCCATCCCGGCATCAATCCGCGCGGAACAAAAAACAGCGCGATGAATCCCGCCTCGAGCAACATGCCATCCGATTGATAGCTCGAGAACACATTCGACGCGGCGATGAACGAAAGGAAGCAGAGGAAACACACGAAAAAACAAAGCCGCGGCCAGAGATTCAGAAACGCGATCACCGACGCCACAAGCCCGACCCACGTAATCGTCATCAGTGCCGCAGAGCTGCTGGAAAACCAGTAGAGAGTCGGCGCGTACCAGTAGCGGGTCAGGCCCATCTGTTCGCCCACAACCTGCAGGAAATCCCGGGCAGGCAGAATTCCTTCCGGGCCAATCAGCCCTTTGATCTGGAAGAGCAGAGAATAGAACGCGGAGAAATAAATGAGCGCAAGCGCGCGCAGAAAAATCCAGCGCGGAATCAGCCGGCCATGAGGGCTGCGCCGGCCATCGAACAACCATCGCACCACGTTGATGGGATGGAGCGGCCTCATCTCTCGATCAGCATAACGCTCGCGGGCTGCCCGCCAGCAAGCAAAACGCGCGTGTCGCGCCACACTAAAGATAGTTGACCCGGACTTCGGTCATGACGTATCAAGGCATGGTGACGAATCGAGCCCATTTCGCCCTTGTTTTAGCAGCCGCTACATCCGGCACGATCCTCGCCGCCGCCCAAACCGTCGCAGCGCCGGCAAATCCTGCGCAAACCGCCTCACCTGCGCCACGCAATCGCGTCGCGAATCCGGCGAATGCAGGCCGCCTGCAGCTCGATCAGTATCTCGACGGCATCGCAGCGCAGTACACGGCGAGTCGCGGCATGGCCGTTGCGCAAATCCATACGCGCGCCCAGGCTGAGGCGCGTCAGATCAGGGTGCGCAGCCAGATTCTTTCGCTGATCGGCGCCATGCCCGCGCGCACGCCGCTCAACCAGAAAATTCTCGGCGAGACGCAGGCCGACGGCTTCAAGATTCGCAAAGTCATCTTCGAAAGCCAGCCGAAGTTCTTCGTCACCGCGCTGCTCTACGTCCCCGACGGCAATCCGCCAGGCGGCAAGCGTGGGGGCCCCGGCGACAGGTCTTTGTCGCTGGGATCAAAGCGAGCAGCCATCCTGATGACGCCCGGTCACGGACCCAGCGGCAAGGCCGGTGACGCGCCCACTGCGGCCATCTTCGCACAAAACGGCTTCGTGGTTCTTTCCTACGACCCCATCGGCCAGGGCGAGCGCCTGCAGTATCCCGATCCTGCCAAGCCCGGCACGTCGCTCGCCGCACGCCCCACAGGCGAACACGGCGAAGCCAGCCTGCAGCCGATGCTCATCGGCGAGACATTTGCGAAGTACGAGATCTGGGACGCGATGCGTGGTGTGGATTATCTCGCCTCGCTGCCCTTCGTCGATCCGCACCGCATCGGCGCCATGGGCTGCTCTGGCGGCGGCACGGTCACGGCGCTCACCAGCGCGCTGGACACGCGCATTGCCGCCATCGGCACCGCGTGCTACATCACGTCGTTCGACGCGCTTCTGCCGTCGCTCGGTCCGCAGGACGCCGAACAGTCTACGCCGCGCTTCATCTCGTCGGGCCTCGACTTCCCTGACTGGGTCGAGCTCGCCGCGCCGCGTCCCTACGCAGTGCTCTCCACATACTCCGACATGTTCTCCTTCGACGGCGCTCGATCCACTGTCATCGAAGCGCGACGCTTCTACTCCCTCTTCGATCCGGCAAGCGCAGGGACTGCTATCAGCGCTGCACCGCCCTCCGTGCCACCGACTCCTTCGGTTCCCGCGCTCAATACTGACACCACCAACCGCATTTCACCCATGGCCCGTTTGCAGTGGATCACGGGCCCCGGCGGTCACGGCGCGCTCGGCCCCATCATGGGCAACATCGTCAGCTATTTCATGCGCAATCTGCAGCCGGGCTCCGACGCCGACCATCCCGTACTGCCAGAGTCCAGCCCGCGCATGTTGATGACGCCCATCCCTAATGTTCCAAAAGAGGCGTACCAGGTGACGCCAACAGGCCAGGTGTCGACTAGCTATCCCGGCTGCGCGACAGTGTTTTCGCTGAACAAACAGCGGGCGGCAAGGCTTGTGCCGCTGCATCGACCTTTGATCGCATTTGACCGGCTCCAGCAACTCATTCGCGACGAAACCGGCGCGGACGTGAAGCCCGGCGAGACGAAGTTCGATGCCGATCTGCTCTCAGCCGGGTCCGGCCCCATCGCTCTGCCCTCTGCTGGCGGACTGCGCCTCGAAGGCGATCTCGCTGTTCCCTCCACGCCGGGTAAGCATCCAGCGGTTCTCCTGCTTGTTCCCGGTTCGATCCACGGGGCAAGCGCGACCGCGCAGGCCAGCCACTCCAAATTTGATTCTCTCGCCGCTCAGGGCAACATCGTTCTGGCTGTCACGCCGCGCCCGTCGCCCGCGGGAACTGACGACATGAAGGCGCCGCTTCTCGGGCCTTTCTATCTGCTCAGCCTGCGCGCCGACCTGGTTGGCAAAACACTTGTCGGTTTGCGCGCCGACGATGCGATTCGCGCCATCGATTACCTTGCCGCTCGCTCCGACGTCGATCCCGCGCAACTCTCCGCGCAGGCCAGCGGGCATATGGGGCTGGTGCTGCTCCATGCCGGCGTGCTCGATCGCCGCATGCGGCACATCGAGGTCGACCACGTGCTTTCCAGCTATCGCAGCCTGGTCGATGCGCCTCTGCCCATCGGTGCGCCGGAGGATGTGATTCCGGGCGTGCTGCTCCACTACGACATTCCCGACCTGATGCGCGCGCTCGGTCCGCGGCTCAAGGCAAGCGACCCGCTGAGCGGCTCCGACGACCTGAGCCAGAATTCCACGCCGTTAAAGAGTTTGTCGGGCGGCGGATCGCAATGAGTCCGCAGACGGTTTTCAGTTCAGCGGCGCAGCAAGCACCGCCGGCCGTTCATCGGCAAGCGTGAGCAGCAGTTCGCCGAAGAGCGTGTTTGCCCACGCAAACCAGGCCCGCGTGAATTCGGCCGGATTGTCTTTGTTGAACGACTCGTGCATGAATCCTTTGCCTGCCGTGGTGTCACGCAGCCAGCGCAGACACTGGCGAATCTCCGCGTCGCTGGTCGACGTGAATGCGCGAAACATGATCGACATGGGCCACACCGCGTTGAGCCCGATGTGCGGGCCGCCGATGCCATCGGCCGCAGTCCCGTGGAAGAAGTACGGGTTGGCGTCGCTCAGCGCGAAGGCGCGCGTGCGCCGGTAGACCGGATCGCCCATCGCGCTCGTATTCAGGTAAGCCAAAGACAGGAGCCCCGGCGCATTGGCGTCGTCCATAATCAATACATTTCCGTAGCCATCCACTTCATACGCCCAGATCTCTCCGAAGCGTGGGTGTTGCACGCGCCCGTGCTCCGTCGTCGCCTTCTCCACTTCGTCAGCCAATTCCGTTGCCCGCGCCGCGAGGTTCGTGTCGTTGGCCGCACGCGCCGCCAGCTCAGCCAGTTGCCGAAGCGACGTGGCCGCAAACAGGTTCGCCGGCACAAACAGCGGATAGATGCACGCGTCATCCGACGGGCGGAACATGCTGAAGATCATTCCATTGGGTCGCGCCGGATTGCCGAATCCTGAAAGCGCCACCGTGTCATAGGGCGAAGCCGCTTCCCGCTGAAAGCTGTAAGGTCCGCGAGACTGCTTGCGCTGCTGCTCGGTGAACGTGCGCAGAATCGCCTCGGCCGCAGCGCGCCACTGCGCGTCGAACGGTCCCGCATCGCCCGTCGCCTGCCAATAGCCATGTGCCAGCCGGATGGGATAGCAGAGCGAATCGATCTCCCATTTGCGCTCAGCAACGCCGGGGTGATGTTCTGTCATGTCATGTACCGCCCAGGAGAGCGGCGGATCGCTGGGATCGCGCGTAAACGCATTGGCGTAGGGATCGAGCTGGATCATGCGCGCCTGCCGGCGCACGACGCCCTCGATCAGCGCGCTCAGCTTTTCATCCTGCCTGGCAAATCGCAGATACGGCCACACCTGCGCCGACGAGTCGCGCAGCCACATGGCGTCGATATCGCCGGTCACGATGTACGTATCCGGATGACCGTCGAATGTGCCTGGATACACCGTCGTATCGAGTGTGTTGGGCAGGCAGTTTTCAGCGAGGATGCGCAGGGCGGGATCGGCAATCCGGCCCTGCAGAGTTCGAATCGCTTCCTCGACCGCCGTCGAAGTGAACTTGCGATCGGCGGGCGCGGGCCGCGCATGCGGCAGATCGGGCAGGGCTGAATTCACTGCCAGGCTCGCGAATGCGTTTGTCACACCGGTGTGAACCGCTGCCGCAGCACCTACTCCAACCAGAAATGCACGCCGCGACGGAAGAAAAGCCCGCACACCAACAACGCGGTGTGGAACTACCCCAGGGAACTCGTTTATTTTTCGCACCCAACCAGCATAATCATGCCAGCCTATAGGGCGCGCGCTGCGGCCGCGAAAGCATGCTGTTCGCTTCGTCGTCGTTGTGGAAGCGCTCCATCACCGGGTCCCAGTAGAGTTTGCGCTTGAGCACCATTGCCATATCGTGCAGCAGGCAGGTGGAGCAGGCGCGGTGCCCCATCTCGGCCGGCGAAATCGGCGCTTTGCGGTTGACGATGCAGTCCAGCCAGTTGCCGTGCTGTTCCTTGCTCTCGTAGAGGTGAATCTCGTCGGGCCCGATCACCGACTTGATGATCGCCGGGTCGCTCGCGGCAAGCGCAGTCGCATCGTTCAGCTTGGCCACGGGATCGCTCTTCGTCACCTGCTCATTGCCGCGCGAAACAAAGATCCATCCCTTCGTGCCGTAGAACTTGATGCCGTTCGGATAGTCGCCGCTCACGCTCATGTGCACGCCGCCCGACGAAACATCGTTTGATGCGTAGTTGGCCTCCGTCTTGAACGGCCCGTGCACATCCCACAGTCCGTGATCCGGAAACTCCGCGCGGCCCCAGATCTCAACCGGACCCGTGTACTCGGTGTTCATGCCCCAATGCGCGCTGTCGATGTGGTGCGCGCCCCAGCCCGTGATCATGCCCGCGCCGAACTGGCGGCAGCGCAGCCATCCCGGGCGGTCGTATCCCTTTTGCGGATGCACGCGGTCGACCGTGTAATAAACATAAGGTGTCTCGCCCAGCCACATCTCGTAGTTGAACCAGTCGGGCGCAGGCATCGGAGTCTTGTCGCCGCCCGCCGGGTCGCCGGGCAATCCCACCTCCACGCGCTGCAGATCGCCGATTCGTCCGTTGCGCACCAGTTCCGCCGCGTAGCGAAACTGAATCGTCGATCGCTGCTGGCTGCCGATCTGCAGAATGCGCCCTGATGCCTGTACGGCGTTGCTCAGCGCGCGCCCCTCGGCGATGGTCAGCGAAGCGGGCTTCTGCAGATAGACGTCTTTGCCGGCACGCACTGCATTCACACCGATCAACGCATGCCAGTGGTCGGGCGTGCTCACCACCACGGCGTCAATGTCTTTGTTTGCCAGCAACTCGTGGTAGTTCGCGTAGCCGGTCACTCCGTCGTAGGGTGCTCCAGTCTTCTGCGCATAGTAGTCATTGACGAACTTCTTGCCGTCTTCAACACGATGCGCGTCAAGATCGCAGACCGCGATGATCCGTGCGCGATCATATTGCAGGATGAGCGGCATATCGTGCCCGCGCGATATGCGGCCCACGCCAATCGCGCCCACGTTGATGCGCTTGCTCGGAGCGTATTGGCCAAATACGCTGGCCGGCACGATGGTCGGAATGCCGATTGCGGCCGCAGCTCCGGCACTGGTCTTTAAGAAATTCCGTCGCGAAATCCTGCGAGCGCTCTTCATGTTTTGCTCCGTCTTGTGCCATTCGGCGAACTTCAAACCGATTTTGTGTTTGACGCGAATTTATTTCGCGCCAGGTTGCCCTGTCAAGGAGCAAAACCGGCGCGATCCATTCGCTTCACCTCGACCCGGAGCGCTCCGCATCGCTCCAGCAAAATCACTTGGCAAAAATTCGGCGGGCGCATTGGATTGACAATCGCCGTCTTCCATGTGTTACTTATGGTAACGTTATGGTCGGTAACGGAACAAAGAGAATTGGACGTCCCGAGTTCACCGCACTTGAGCTCAGCGTCTTCTCAGCGCTGAAAGGCAGCGGCAACACCACTGCGGGCCAGATAAGGAGCAGATTGCCCTGGTCGTCGGACGCGAAAGGTGTCAGGGCTGCGTTACTGCGTCTCGAAGAGTATGGTCTCCTGAAGCACTCGATTGCGAGCGGCCAGATCTTCTATCATTCCGTGGCGCCTCCGGACCGCCTTGACGCCGGTGCGCTCCAGCCGGCCGATCGAAGCCGAAGCGAGCCGAATTCACTATAATTCGATACGTGAACTAAATCGCGCATTTCTACTGACTTTTGCGGTCGGCCGGACGAGATTCTGTGTGTCTTTCTCAATTCGGTTGATCGGGTCGCCGACCCAGCGGAGAATCTTCTGGATGCAACAATCCACATTGCACGAATCATTGTTCGATTTGACTGGCCGGGTGGCCGTGGTGACCGGCGGAACTACCGGCCTGGGTCGCGCCATCGCTCTCGGGCTCGCGGATGCGGGCGCCGATGTCGTCTCCAGTTCGCGACGGATTGCCGAAGTGGAAAAAGCAGCCTCGGAGATCGAAGCGCTTGGCCGCCGTTCTTTGCGCATTGCAAGCGACGTGCTCGACCGCAGCTCGTTGCAGGCGCTTCACGATGCGGTGCTCGCGGCATTCGGCAAGGTCGACATCCTTGTGAATGCCGCGGGAACGACGGCCAAGGGCCCAACCCTGAAAGCCGACGAGGCCGAATGGACGCGCATCCTGGATACGAATCTGACGGGCACGCTGCGCGCCTGCCAGATCTTCGGCGAGACCATGGTCAGCGCGGGCTACGGCCGCATCATCAATCTTGCTTCGCTCAGCTCGTTCGTCGGATTTCACGGCGTCGCTGCCTACTCAGCCAGCAAGGCGGGAGTTGCGTCGCTCACCAAGGTGCTGGCCATTGAACTGGCCGAGAGTGGTGTGAACGTGAATGCCATCGCGCCCGGCATTTTTCCTACTCCGCTCAATCGCAAGCTGGTGCAGGGCACTCCGCGCGGCGAAGAGCTGCTGGTGCGAACGCCCATGCATCGTTTCGGCCAGGCACATGAGCTGGCGGGCACCGCGATCTTTCTGGCGTCGCAGGCCGCGTCCTTCGTCACCGGCGAAGTCATCGTCGTCGACGGTGGGTTCCTGGCGAGCGCCGTGAACCAGTAGCCGGCTCAGACCGAACGGCGTCAGCTTCTACTTTTTCACTGTTTCAACCTGAACCTTGCGCCCTTCTCTGCACGACTCGTAAATCGCACGCACCAGTTGCAGCGCGCGATAGCCTTCCGCGCCCGACGACGAAGACGCCCTCCCCGCTTTGCACGCATCGCCAAAGTCTGCCAGTTGCCGCTCGAAGGGCGCGAGCGAAATCGCCATCGGATCGGACGCTCCCGACTTCGAAACTTGCGAGACTGGCGCCGGTTCGCCTGAGTCATCTTTCACATCCCAGGTGGTCAGCTGATCGCCGGTCACAATCGCGCTGCCTTTGGTCCCGTGAATCTCGATGCGCTCCGAGCAACCCGGCCACAGCGCCGTCGCCGCCTGAAACACGCCTGTGGCGCCCGACCGATATTTCATCACCGCACACACCAGGTCCTCCGACTCGATCTTGTGCGTTGCGCCCAGATGCCAATAACCAAACACCTCATCCACTGCGCCGATCAGGTGCAGCAGCACATCCACCTGGTGGATTGCCTGGCTGATGAGCGCGCCTCCGCCTTCGCCGGCCCAGCTTCCCTTCACCGGCCGCGCGTAGTATTCGTCGGTGCGGTGCCACTTCACGTACGCGTCGGCCTGGAGGATTCTGCCCAGCCTGCCGGCGGCGATCGCCTTTTGCAGAAAGAGCGTCGAATCGTCGAAACGATGCTGGCTGACGACGCCGAGCTGGATTTTTGCTTCGCGCGCAACGTTGATCATCTTCGTTGCTGTTTCCAGATCCACCGCCATCGGCTTCTGTACCAGCACGTGCTTGCCGTGCTTCGCGCCCAGCTCGACCGCGGCCAGCCGGTAACCGGGAAAAGTACAGACATCCAGAAAGTCGACGTCGGCGCGCTTGCCCAACTCTTCCGGCGTGTCCACGAACTCCGCGCCCCACGCCTCGGCAAACTTTTTCCCCTTTTCAGGATTGGTGTTTGTGCATGCGCTGACCGTGTAGCCGATGTTCTTGTACGCCTGCGCGTGCTTCCAGGCAATCGCACCCGTGCCAATCACTCCAACATTCATGAACACAATTCTCCCGATGAGATCTGCAATGAAAGAACAATCATAAATAGAAACGGGGCGCCGGATCATGCTGGCGCCCCGCTTGTTGTGGAACTTGGTTGACGTGGACTCTTAGAAGACGACTTTCACTGATCCCTGGAAGACACGGGCCGCCAGGGCAGGAATGTTCGCAAGACTTGCGCCACCCGCCTGTGAAGTGATGGTGCCGAACGAGCCGCCCGCCGGGTTGCTGGAGCTCGGGTTGCTGAAGTTCGGGTGGTTGAGGACGTTGAAGGCCTCCAGTCGCGTGTCGAGCGAGAATCTCTCACCCAGCTTCCAGATGCGCGAGAGCTGCGAATCGAACTGGAAGAACATCGGCCCGCTGATCATGTTCCTCTGCAGATCCCCATACGTTCCCAGAGCCTGCTGAGGCGCGCAACTTGCCTGGTTAAAGCAGAAGGCCGCGGGGTTCAGGTAACCGTGGTTCGCCTGTGTGTTAGCTACCGTTACTCCACGTTGTCCGCCGACGATCTTCACTTCGTGAATGGGATTGACGCCGGGCACTAAATTGGGGCGGTCGTTCCCGATATCGGTCAGCGACAGATCCGAGCCATCGGTGACGTTGAACGGCGCGCCGCTCAGGATGTGGAAGAGTGGCGCAAGCTCCCAGCCGTTTGCCAGATAGCCTCCCATGCCATGCAATGACTTGAAATTGCTGATGGCTACCAGGGTGGTGTTGAAGATATTGCGATAGTCGGAGCCGCAGCGGCCGTAGTCGAGGCCGATGTTCAGCGGATCCATCGGGCCATTACCGCCCTGGTCACCCTGCGCATCGTAGATGTTCATGCACCTGGACCAGGTGTAGTTGCTGAGCAGGCTGAATGTGGACGACAAACGGTGCTGGATAGTGGCCACCATGCCGTTGTAGTTGGCCCAGGCAGTGTCGTTGATCAATGCAGAGTTGCCGCCGCCTTGATACAGGTTGCCCTGCACTGGGCTGGCCTCGGTCAGAATGAAGCGCGCCTGTTGGTTTGCGGTTGAGGAGCAAGCCTTACCGACAGTGCCGCCACCGAGAGTGCCTGCCGCCTGAGCCGCCGGCCCCGTGGTCACCACGGGTCCGCAACCGCCTCCGCCCGTTGTCCATGTTCCTGGCGTGTAGACCGCCTGGTTGATGGCCGTGCCGATCGGCATCTGCCGCGTCCTGTTTCCGATGTAGTCCACCTGAGCCTGCCAGCCATGCGGGAACTGGTGCTGCACGCTCAGTGTCCACTGCAGTGTATTCGACACGTGGAAGTTTGGAGGCAGGACAATGAACTGACCCTGCGCCGGAAAAGTAATCGATGACGACAGCGTCTGAGGGTACGGGTTCGTATTGGTGCCGCCCACCTGGTTGCAGCCGTATCCTGTGCCGCCGGCCAGCCAAGGCTCGCTGAAGCAGAGCGGAGCGATCTGATTCGGGCTGGAATCGGTAGCGAACGGCGGATTCTGGCGAACCCGGTTGGTCGTGTAGTAATTTGCTACGTCGTAAGCCACTTCCATGCCGCCGCGGATCACAGTGCTGCCGCCTCCAAAGGGCTGCCAGGAAGCGCCAATATTGGGCTCGAACTGCCAGGGCGTGTTTTGCGTGAACTGCCGCGTCACGCCCGGATCTCCGTAGAAGAAAGAGCCCGCCGGAGCATTCGGGTAGACCGAGCTGTGGACGCCGGCCAGGAACGAGGCGTAATCGAACGTCGAACCGCGATTGAAGTAGTCCGCCGGCATGTACTCAGGCGACCAGCGAACGCCGCCTACAACCGTCAACCGCGGACCCACATTAAATGTGTCCTCGATGTAAAGGCTGGGAACGATTCCGCGCAGCGCAAGCTGTTGCTCCCTGCTTTGCGAGAACGCGCTCAATGCGCCCCACAGGAAATCGAGATTCGAGTTGCCGTAAACGGTCTTACCATTGATTTGGCCAGTCGGCCCGCTGCCGCTATAGGCGCCGTTGAATGTAAAGTCGCCGTCCGCCTGGTATCCGGCCACCTCGTTAAAGTCGATGCGCAGGTATTCGCCGCCGATCACGATGCTGTGCTTCCCCTTCACCCAGGTCAGGTCGTCGGAAAAGCCTTGCGCATCCACGTTGAAATGACCGGGCGAGCAGGTGCCGCAGTAGGTGCTCCAGCTGAAGTTTGCCCCTGAGGTCGAGGCGGAGATCTGCAGGAAGGAGGAGTACTGGTTGTACGCGGTAGCGCCTATAGTGTTGCTGTCCGGGCCGCCTGGCGCGGAATTGCGATCGTCCCTGCGCCTGTTGGCGAAGACGTGCACGTTGTTCACCAGTTGCGGAGACACAGTCCAGGTCTCACCCACAACCGCCGACTGAACCCGCTGGTACTGCCCCGGCGCCTGGAAGGTGACCAGAATATTGTTCGGGTAGTAGTAGGCGGGATATTGATAGCCGTCGATCATGTAACGGCCATAAAGGTTGTTTCTGGAATTGATGTTGTAGTCCACACGCGAGACAAACAGGTTGTCGTAGACTGCGCCGGGAATCGCGAATTGCACCTCGCCCGAGTTGGCGTTGAAGGCTGCCACTCCCGGGGAGCTCGCAGTCGGCATGTATTTCATCAACGCCAAAGCGGCAGCGTTGAATGCCGGTGTCGTGGCGTACTTGTTGCCCGGTATCGCCGCGCCGGTGAGAGGGTCGTAGAGTTGCTGGCCGCTCGAACACCCTCCGGACCCGTTCGACACACAAGGCGGGTTGGTCACGGAAAAATCGCCGTTCAGGTTGGCAGCGGTGGGAATGTACATCGTGTTCACCGCAGTCGAATACACCGAGTCGGTCCGCTGGTAGCCGGCGAAGCCGAAGAGCTTGTGGTGGTGCGGAATGATGGGCCCGCCGAAGGTGCCGCCAAACTGGTTCTGGTGCAGCGAGTCCGAAGCGGCCGAGAAGAAGTTCGTGGCGTCGATGTAGTTGTTGCGGATGAATTCGAATGCATCACCGTGATACTGGCTCGTTCCCGACTTGGTGATCACATTCACCAGGCCGCCCGAGTGCTCGCCGCCGCGCGCTCCCAGGTCAATCGATTCCACGCTGAACTCCTGCACCGCATCGGGGAACGGGAATGGCAGGTTGGCGTTCGACATGTAGTCGCTGTTGTCGGCGCCATCCAGCTTCCATTCCGTGGTGTTGCCCATGCCGCCGGCAACCGAAACTGAAATCGTCTGGTAAGAGTACTTGCTGCCCGTGAAGTCGCCGTTTGGTGCCGGGCTCGATCCGCCGGAGATGAAGATCAGGTTCGTCATCTGACGCCCGTTCAGAGGCATCTCGACCATGTCCTTCTGGTCAACGGTCTGTTTGAATGACGTGTCCTCGGTCTGCAACGCCAGGGCATCGGCATGAGTTTCGACGGTGACGTCGGCTCTGCCTACTGCCAGTTTGGGATTGATGGCAATGTTGCTGCCGACTTCGAGAACGATGTTCGTCTGCACGTAGGTCTCGAACCCGGTCGCCGACACCTTTAATTTGTAGGTCGCAATTTCAATGTTCGGGAACAAGAAAACGCCGGCGCCGTCGGTCTGCGTCACGTGCGCAACCCCGGAATCCGTGTTCGTCAGCGTTACTGTGGCGTTGGCCACAACCGCCCCTGTCGCATCTGTGACTGTTCCCTGGATAGTGCCGGATCCCGCGACTTGTGCCTGCAGCGTACACGCCGCGAAGACGATTAGCGCGAGAATGCAAACTTGAGTCTTGATCGCCGACCCTAGGGTGCAACGAAGGCTCTTGGTCATAAACTGCCCTCCAAAATCAGTGAATCGATGAATGGTAGACCTCGGAGGCGCAGCCCGACTCACGATGAATCGGCCGACCTCGAGGAAGAGTGCCAGGCTGCAACGTTGGTCTCTGGTCTCTGTTGCGCGTAAACAAAATTCTGGCTCCGAATTATATAGAGAGGTCTAACCACGAATGTCAATAGAAAACTTATGCCGGGTCTCTAAGTGACATATCCAACTGCTTGAACCCGCCCGGGACGTTTGTCACAAGCTTTCACGCCGCTTGATTCCAAAAAGCAGGCATATTCGGGCGGGATCTTAGCATTTCTCCCAGGGGATTGAGGAGTTCTGGATCGGGCTCCATCATAGGAGTGAAAACGTAAACTATTGAAAATAAAACTAATCTGAACCCACACCTTCACATCGTGGCCTTAATGGCCAGCGGCAACGGCTTCACCAACCGTCATCTCGCCCTCATGCATGTGGCGAGGGGCAAAGTCTACCCTTTTGAAGAGCATTTTGTGCAGCACGAGCGCGGCTGCACCCCGCAAACGTGCCGCATCGCCATCTACGGCCGCCACAACCCGAGGGGTGTTTGGCGTAATGGATTTTGCGATAAGCTGGCTCTCGAGGAGCGGCCTGATCCGGGACCAGAGGGCCGTGCAGTCGCCGACGATAATGATCACCTCCGGCGCCAGCCCTGCCGTCAGCATCGACAGCCCACGCGCCAGGTAGCTCGTCATTTTGTCGATCGACCGCAGCGCGCGCAGATCCCCGGCCAACGCAAGATCGAGCAGCTCCTGAAATGTTGTGAGCGTGCTGTCAGGAGCCAGTTCGCGGTAGTAGCGCAGGCCCGCGCGGTTTGAAGCAAAGGTCTCCCAGCAGCCGACGTTCCCGCAGCCGCAAACCGGGCCTGTTTCTTCCATGGGCATATGGCCGAACTCGCCCGCCATATCGTCACGGCCCCTCACCGCGCGCCCATCCAACAGCAGCCCGGCGCCGACTCCCTCTGAGACCGAAACGACGATCATGTTCGACGCGTCGTTGAAGTTCCCGAACCAGCGCTCTGAAAACAGGCAGGCGTTGGCCGCATTCTCCATTTCAATTGAGGTTTCCAGAACCCTTTGCAGTTCCGCGTGAAGATCGATTTGTGTCCACGGCGCATTGGGCGAGAACAGCAGGCGGTGCGTCCTCTGGTCAACACGACCGGAGACGCTGACGCCGGCGCCGCGAAAGATACGATCGCCAAATGCAGACTTCAGCGATCGCGCCGCGCGCGCAATCAGAGCGATGGCCGTCATGGCCTCTGCGGTTGTGCCTCCCTGCATTTCAAACGGGGCTGAATCGCGGCTCAGGATCTTGCCGTTGATGTCAACGACAGCCAGATTGGCCTTCCCTGGACGCAGATCGATGGCCAGAGTCACATGCTGGTCGTTGAGAGTCACAAACGTGGGCCGCCTGCCTCGGGGCAAACGTCCCAGTTCTCCGGGAAGAACCCATCCCTCGTCGATCAGTTGGCCGATGATCACCGAGACCGTGCTCGGCTGCAGTCCCGTCAGGCGCGCCAGGTCGGCGCGGCTCACCGGCTGATGCAGGTGAATCGTATGCAATAAAATGTCGCGGTTGATCTCACGCGCAGTCTCACTGGAAGCAACGGCGCGGCGCGGCCGGTTCGACTTTTCGGTTCCACGCATCTCTCAGATTCTTTCGCGAACAGAAGAACCACCAGGAAGCACACTCGGTCCCCACTCTCCCGGCCTCGATGGTTCCCACCTAATATAAATGAGCCGTCAATTGAAAATCGGCTCAATCGATTTTCCAGGAAGCGGCTGCGTCTGTCTTCCATCAGAAAACAATGTGGCAGCCCCAGGGGAGCTGCCACGCTGACTTACAACAATCAAAGCTTAGAAGTTGATGCGTCCGCCAAACTGCATCTGGCGTGAGCCCGCGTTTGTGCCGAAGGCGGCGACATTGAAGGCGTTGAAGTTGCTGATATAACCAAACGTGCCGCTGCCGACCGTGGTGTTGGGGGCGTTGAGCCACGGGTGGTTAAACACGTTGAAGGCCTCGAAGCGGAACTGGAATGCGGCTTCGCGCCATATGTGGAAGGTCTTGACGAGGCTGACGTTGGTCTGCGTATTGCCTGGCCCCCGGAACTGGTTGCGGCCGGTATTCGGCAGCATAGGCGCTGCAGCCGACTCAACTGGGCTCGTGAAGATGGTCGGGTCAAACCACGCTTTGCCGCCAGACACAGGAGAGCCGGACGACTGTGCGTGGCCGCCCAGTTGCTTATAGGAACCGCTCATTTGGGCGTATGTGGCGCCGAAACCGGGGGTGAACCCGCCAATGGTGTTGCTGTTCGCGTTGACTGAGAACGGGAAGCCGCTGTAGTGGCTGAATTGCCCGCTCAACTGCCATCCGCCGATGATGTCCCCCGCCAAACCATGGTTGAGCCACATCTGGCCCGGACCGAAGGGCAGACTGTAGACGCCCCAGATCTGCAGGTTGTGCTTTTCGTCGAATCCGGCCGAGCCACGATTGAAGCGGTAAAACGCGGGATAATTGAACGCTGTGCCGCCCGAACCCGAACCGGCGCCGTTGTCTTCGTAGTCGATGGCGTGCGAGTAGGTGTAGACCACGCCCACCGAGGTGTTTTTGCCCGCATTGCGCGTCAACTGCGTCTGCAACCCGTTGTACCCGGAGCTCCAGAGCGGCATGTCAAACGTGATGCCGCCAGTGTTGTAGCAGGTCCCCTGCGCGGTGCCCGTAGCAGTAGCCGGGCACGGCTTTCCAATGTTGATCGTCTCGTTGGCGTTGAAGCTGCACGGACCGGTATAGCCAGATGTTGAGCTGAACTGCCCGTTGGGCATGCAGGGCGAGGACGATGTCGGGAAGTTCGCTGCGTTGAGATAGTTAATGTTGACCTGCTGGCGGACGAAGTGATCGCCCACATAGGCGACAGTGGCCACAAAGCTCGCCGGCAAGGTCCGCTGCACGACCAGGTTCCAGCTTTCGATATAGCCGCGGCGGAAGTTCTGAGGCACCGTATTCGTCGATCCTGCCACGGGAAGCGACGCAAAACCGGTTTTGTAGTTGGGCGCCATTTTGGCCGTGTTCGGAATACCGTAGGTAAGGTTCATGGGCGCGTTGCCGTTTGCGGGATCAACAGTCATCGTGAAGTTCCCGGTTCCCTGGTAGTTAGGCGCCAGGTCTTCTGGGAACGAGTCGCGCAGGTACCGCATGGAGTCGGGATCGGTGGTGAGACCGAACCCGGTGCGGATGACGGTTTTGTCGTTCATGCGATAGGCGATGCCGAAGCGGGGCACGATCTGTCCCCACCCGGCTCCGATGCCTGCGCTGCGCGGGTTGCCGTTGATGCCGCCGACTTCGACATTCGCGGATTGCGGCAATTGCGGAAGTAGAACGGATGCGCCGGTGTGATCGCGGTATGGGGCCGGATAGACCTCATAGCGAAGGCCGTAGGTGAGCGTCAGCTTGGGATTAACCTGCCATGTATCTTCCCCATAAAGGCCATCTTCTGACCAGCGCAAGGCGTTGGGATTGTAAACCTGCGAAGGGTCTCCAATCGAATTACCGGTGCCATTGTTGGGCAGGCCCAGCAGGAAGTCAGCAAGCGAGTTGTAGCCGTCAAGGGTGCATGAAGCAGTGGACGCCGTCGCCGGGGTACCGCACGTCATGCCGCCCTGGAAAAAGAAGCCGCCGCGCGGAACGTTGGGCTGGCCGCCGCTGGTGGGCTGGAAGTGGTTGAGATCGAAGTGATAGTAAGTGTAGCCGACTTTGACGGCGTGATGACCATGCAGGTAGCTCAGGTTCACGTCGCCCGTGAATTGGTTATCGCGGAATTCGAAGGGGTTGGAGCCGTTGTCGTTTCCGATACCGGTGAATGTGGTGAGGTAGAATCCGGGCTGGCCGGCATAGTTCGGGCCGACCCCATTGGTTCCAGGGATTTTCAGCGTGTTGAGCCCGTAGTCGCCCAGCGCCAGGTCAAGCGTCGACTGCGCGTAGGTGAGAAGGCGAGTCCAGCCACCATCGGCGTCGAGCACCAGGTTGGCGCCGAACACATGGCTGAAACCCAGCCCTGCGTTCTGCCCGCGGCCGCCGACATCGCCTGGCTGGCCGCCGTCAGCCGCCGGACCGCCGGCGCAGGCGTTGCTGCCAGTGCACGGCGTGTTGCCCAGGACCTGTGGATCGACGAGTGTGTAGGGCGTGATGCCGTATTTACCGTAGATCTGCGTGTTTTCGCTGGGAATGTATGTGATCTTCGAGTCCGACGCATTGCGGTTGTAAGCGACGGTTGACGTTGCCTGATAATCGTTGAGCATCACCTTGCCCAGCAGGGTCGAGTTTGGTGTGGCGATCGTCTTCGAGATGGCGAGAAGGTCCTGCATCATGATCCCGCCCGCGAGCGAGATTCTTGATGCGGGAATGGTATTGACGGTGGAACCTGTCTCTCCATACTCAGCCGTGAAAGAGGGCCGGCACTGGTATTGCAAATATCCGTTGGTGTATGAGGTATCCGGGCTCGGACAGAGCGCGGGGTTGACAGTGCCCTCCCAGCCTGTAGCTTGCGGCTGCGGATCGTAGAGGGTGGCGACCGAAGCCGCCTCCGAGAAATTACCGGCGTTCATCAGCGCGTCGGGGACGGTTTCGGGAACGCTCGCATGCGTGCGCTGCGTAATGCGATCGAAGTTGGTAAAGAAGAACAGCTTTTTCTTGCCGGTCAGGATCCTGGGAATATAAACAGGCCCGCCAATGTTACCGCCGAATTCCTGGTTAATGTTTTTGGGGATCGTCGGCTGTACCAGCGCAGTGTTGAGATAAGCGCGCGCATTCAGCGCTGCGTCCTGGTAAAACCACCCTCCACCGCCGTGGAAGTCGTGGCCACCGCTCTTGGTGGTGACGCGGATGGAGGCGCCGCCTGCCTGGCCCTGCTCGGCGTTGAAGTCGTCGGTGGTGACGGTGACGGTTTCCACCGCATCGGCCGGCGTGACGTAGGCAATGAGGTAAGGCAGCCATCCGTAATAGTCGATGGCGCCGTCAATGCGCGTGGTATTGCCGTTGTACGAGTTGCCGTTCACGTTCACCGACAGGGCGCGAGAGGGGTTGCCGCCAATGGAATTCTTTTCCTGCACCTGGGCAGCGCCGGGAATCAGCGTGTAGAGCTCTTCGTAATTGCGGCCCTTGGACGAGGTGATGGGCAGTTCCGAGATTTGTACCTGGTTGATATCGCTGTCCACTTCGGCGGTTTCGGTCTGCAACTCCGCAGGAGCCTCATTTACCGTAATCTGCGTGGAAACCGACGCCGGCTGCAGGCTGACATCGATACGCACCTGCTGATTGACTTCGACGCTGACGTTCTTCTGCGTGTAGCCGCCGAAATTCCCTCCCTGAGGAATGGAAAGGGAATAGGTGCCGGGCAGTACATCGAGAAAGGTGTAGGTGCCTACGCCGTTCGCCTTCTCCGTGCGCACTTCGCCCGTGGCCTGGTTCGTAATCGTCACCGGCAAGTTTGGAACCACCGCGCCCGTCTTGTCGGTGACGGTTCCTGTGATGGATCCATAGAGAACTTGCGCTTGGGCAACGCTGCTTACGAGAAACAGCGCCAGGAATGCGATCGCCGTAATCAGAATCCTGATCGCACTGACATGACACCGGGAGTCACTGTTTGGCCTTCCTGACATATCTACCTCCAGAAGTCGTGTTGATCTTCCCGAATGCCTGGCGGAATCCAGCCATTCGGTAGACCAAAATCGCTACAATCCGCCCACACAAAGGCAACCCGCAGTAAACCCGTCGGCTCAGCTGACATTAGTAGGCGATGCGAACTATAGGAGCATCAGAAGATCACTGTCAAGAGAAAAAACGATTTATTGCCAAGAAAAAGCGATTTATGAAATCCGGCATTCCAGTCTCGAATCGGGTAGCGATTCGCCGCAAAAACAGCCGATTTTCGCACGGGTTCGTCAATCTATATCGATTTTCTTCAAGCTGTTAACAAATTTTCTGCAATAAAATGCCAATTGAAATTCAATTGCGCTCCCTGCTTCTTTGGCCTTTTGGTTCGAGTTGCGAATTAACAATTCAAGAACCCCCTGACTTGCTGCCGAATTCATCCTTCAGCCTGGGCCTCGGCAAACGCGGGTGGCCCACAAGTCACCCGTTACACTGATCTCGGGATTCGTTCATGACAACTCGAGTAGCCGTTCCGCTTCTTCTCCTCTATTTCCTCGGCCTGCTGCTTGCATCGCCGGCTCGAATTTTTGCCCAATCGGACGCTTCAACCGGCAAAGCCGCCGACCTGCAGATGGTCGTGGTGCTCAGCCGGCATGGCGTTCGGGCTCCTCTCACTCCGCAGGCGGATCTCGACAAATTCTCGGCCGCGCCGTGGCCGAAATGGGAGGTGGCGCCCGGCCTCCAGACGCCTCATGGCAACGAGTTGATCAGAATCCTGGGCGGATGGGATCGCACGCATTGGTCCGGGGAAGGATTCTTCGCTCCAACTGGCTGCGCGGGAACCGATCGCGTCACAATCGTTGCCGACACGGATCAGCGCACGCGCGAAACCGGCAAAGCACTCACCGAAGGAATCTTTCCCAGTTGCAAAATTGAAGTTCACTCCCGGCCTGAAGGCACAGTCGATCCGCTGTTTCGCTCATTGAATGCAGGGTCCGCTCATCCTGACGCGGCGCTTGCGGCCGCTGCCATCGAAGGACGCATCGGCGGCGACCCGAAAAATCTCACCGACACATACCGGCCGCAACTGGCCGCGCTCGATCGCGTGCTGGCCGGATGCGGCAAGGTTTCCGACAATCCGAAACGCACTTCGATCTTCGATATTCCTGCCAGCCTCAAACCGGGAAACGGCGACCCTCTGATTTCTTCGCGTGGCCCCGTGCCGACAGGCGCAACGTTTGCCGAAAATCTGCTGCTCGAATACACCCAGGGCATGAGCGACGCCGACACCGGCTGGGGATGTCTGGATGGCGCGACGTTGCGCTATGTAATGCAACTCGACGCCGCGGTGTGGGACTACGGATATCGCACCCCGGCCGTCGCACGCATGTATGCGTCGAATCTTCTCGACCACGTTGAGAAAACCCTCGAGCAGGGAGCATCGGGCAAGGTTGTCGCGGGTGCGGTGGGCAAACCGGGCGACAAGCTCGTCATCCTCGTCGGCCACGATTCCAATATTGCCGCGGTCGCCGGCGCGCTCGACATCGACTGGGCCCTCGATGGCCGCATCGACGATACCCCTCCGGGCGGCGCACTCATCTTTGAGCTGTGGCGCTCACGCGAGGACGGCCGGCACTTTGTTCGCGTCTACTATCGGGCGCAGACCCTCGAGCAGATGCGCCGCACCGAACCGCTCACGCCGTCGAATCCTCCCAGCGTCGCGCCCATCTTCGTTCCTGGATGCAGTCGCGCGGATCTCTCCTGCGCGTGGGAAGATTTCTCCGCAACGATGCTCCGCGCCATCGATCCGGCGTACGTCATCCCATAGCGATGCAACAGGTCCGGCTCGTTTTGCCGCGGCCCCGTTTTAGCCGCGCTGCTTCTTCATCCTGGTCATCAGAAACTCGCGCAGCGCGACCGCATTGTTGATCTCCGGCTCCTTCGAGCTGTAGACCAGCGTGATCGTTCCCCTGCGCGCGGCTGCGATCAATGGCGCCCACGCGTCGGGTGTTTTCCTGAGATCCGCAAAATATCGTTTGCGAAACTCGTCCCACTTCGCCGGATCGTGACTGTACCACGTGCGCAGTTCGTTGCTCGGCGATGCATCCTTCAGCCACGCAACGATTTTCAGCGCCTGTTTCGTCACCCCGCGCGGCCACAACCGGTCGACAAGGAACCGCTCGCCGTCCGCTTGGTCCGGCTTCTCGTAGGCGCGCTTTATTTCTATCGTCATAAATCCTCCACCGCACGGCCGAGCCTCTGCCTCAGACTACGCCTCACGCGCTATCATCGGTGTGCACGAAAAAGTGACTCTCGAATCGCGTGACAACAGAGGAATTTTGATGAACGCCATCTTCAAGCTCGCAGCATTGGGATTGTTTTTGCCCGCCTTCACTGCAACCGCGCAGCAGGACTACTTCAGCAACTGGCCTGCGGGCCGCTCGCCGCAGGAAGTCGGCAAGGCCCTGGCCGAGCACTTCGTCACCAGCCCCCATCAGCACAGCCCGGGCACAATCTTTTACGGCGAAGTCGGCACCTGGTACGGCGCGCTGACCTTCGCGCAACTCACGCACGACACCGACCTGCGCGACCGGCTCATCAAGAAATTCGAGCCGCTCTATCCCGGCGGCGCCGAAGACGCTCTCATTCCCAAGCGCGATCACGTCGACGATTCCATCTTCGGAATCGTTCCTCTCGAAATCGCCATCCAGACGAAAGATAAAAAGGCGCTCGACTACGGACTCTCTTACGCTGACCGGCAATGGGTCGATCCGCTGCCTGACGGCCTCTCACACGAGACGCGCTACTGGATCGACGACATGTATATGTTGACCATTCTGCAGATTGAAGCGTATCGAGCCACCGGCGACAAGAAGTATCTCGACCGCGACGCCAAAGAGATGGCTGCGTATCTCGACAAGCTGCAGCAGCCCAACGGACTCTTCTATCACGCGCCCGACGTGCCCTTCTTCTGGGGACGCGGCGATGGCTGGGTCGCTGCCGGCATGGCGGAGATGCTGCGCGATCTGCCCGCCGACCATCCGCTTCGCCCGCGCATCATGGCCGGCTACAAGCTGATGATGGCCGCGCTGCTCAAGTACCAGGCGACTGACGGCATGTGGCGCCAGCTCATCGATCACAATGAGGCGTGGGAGGAATCGTCGAGCACCGGCATGTTCACCTTCGCCCTGATCACCGGCGTCAAGAATGGCTGGCTCGATGCGGCAACCTACGGTCCGGCTGCGCGCAAGGCGTGGATCGCCGTCACCGGCTTCATCGACCAGAACAACGACGTGACCAACATCTGCGAAGGGACGAACAAGAACAACAGTCTGGACTATTACCTGATGCGCAAACGCCGCACCGGCGACTTCCACGGCCAGGAGCCGATTCTCTGGATCGCCTCAGAGCTGCTGCGCTAACAACAACCTTCCACTTCCGCTTCCACTCGAAACGGGGTGCCCCATCCAAGCTTCGCTTGGGTGGGGTAGAACAAATGACAGCGCTGCCTCGCTGACTCGCTGCCTTCTCGTTCCCTTGTTCCCTTGGTCCCTGCTTCTATCAGTCCAGCCGCGTCAAGAACGCGTCGCCTTCCACCGGCTGTAGATGCTGTGCGATGTACTCTGCCGTCACACGATCGTCGCCCACCGGCCGGATGCGCACCCAGTACGTCGTCTCGCCGGCAAACTCGATCACGTTCGATCCCGGATACTCGCGCTGCAACTGCTGTTTCAGGCTGAGCGCATCTTCCTCGTTGTGGAACGCGCCGATCTGCACGCACCAGCGCCCGCCCACATCCATCGGTTTCGGCGTCTCGTACACATCCATTCGCACGCGCACCAATCCCGCGCGATATACACCTGTCACCTTCGCCGCGGCCATCGTCAAGTCGAGAATCCTGCCCTCCACAAATGGCCCGCGATCGGTAATGCGCATCACTCCCGACTGCCCTGTCGTGAGATTGGTGACCACCACAAGCGAGCCCATCGGCAGCGTGCGATGCGCGGCCGTCATCGCGCCGTCATCGAATACCTGCCCGTTCGCCGAGTGGCGGCCTTTATAGGCTGTGTACCAGGTGGCCAATCCCGTTTCGGTCGCAATCGGCTTGTGCGTCGCCACATAATCCAGATCTTCCGCGCTCACGCCGCCCGGCGGGACGGGAGTTACGGGAATCGTTGCGGGAGCCGGCGCTTTCGCAACCGGCGGAGCGGGCTGCACGGGAGGCGGCAGCTCCTGCGGCAGCGGAGCCGTCTGCATCGCGCTTTCGCGGTGATGGCATCCGCTCACGCTGAGCAACGCAATTGCAAGCCCAGCCGCACTTGCAGCGCCACGAGCCAACTGCCTGGCCCGGCGTCCGGCAGGGCTCAAGAGCGCGGCTCCTTTCCGGCGTCTGCTGCCGGCCGGTTTCCCGGCACGCCGCTCGCCTGGCTCGCTCGCTCAAAACGGTCAGCCAGGTTATGCAGCGTATCTGCAGCTGTGCGCATGGCGCTGATCGACTCTCTTCGTACCTGCGGAATCACCGCGTCATTTACATACGCGATCGCGTGGCGCAGCTCCATCTCGATCAGCTCCATCGCCTCTTCGATGCGCTGCCCAACGCCGCCCGTGCCTGGCCCGGGTGGAGGATATCCGCTCATCGCTGGTAACCGTCTCCAATAATAGAAATCAAGGTACTGATCAAAGTCTGCGCGATGCTCCAGAGTGCGTCAACGCCGCATCGTCAAAGGGAATCGCCTGCGACAACACGCACCAACCCCGATCTTTCTAACCCGGATCCGCAGCCAATTCTTCGCACTCGCCGATTCATGTTCATCTTTTGAACATCCCGCACTGTTTCAGCCACATTCGGCGGCATTCCGCACCTACCTTTTATGATGCAAACTGTTTGCTTCTGCGGTTAAAATGTCCCTCATTCGGTCCCCCCTGAGTGCAAAACCGAGTCTGCCTGCCGGTAGACGGCGCGGCTACGGAATGTCTTCACCGCTAACCCCAAGATTCGAGGACACGGTTCTGGAGATTTCAGCGTATTATCCCCCGCATCCTCATCCGGGATTCGGCTGCAAACTTAACCTCATTCGTAAATCGTTCCTCTTCGCGCCATTTCTTCTCGCCCTGGCACTCGTTGCCGCCGAGTTCGCTTTCGCGGCCGCGCCACCCCCTGCGGTTTCGACCGCCGATCTCCCCGACGCGCCATCCCCCGCCGACGACGCCCAGGGCTCGCAGCCTGCTTCTGCCGCGCCCTCATCCGGCACGAGCGACTGGGCCAACGGCGCTCTCGCGCAATCTTCAGCGGCCACCGCTCCTGCGCCGGCGAAGAAGCAGAAAGCCGCCAAGCCGCTCGACCAGTGCGATGTCGAGAACACTGCCGCCACGATCGTCAATACGGGAGCCGTGCGCGCGCTCGCCGTCTCAGGACTTCACGCCGCTTCCAGTTCCGCCGGCGAAGAAGCAGTCGGCACTGAAGTCTGCGCCAACCACCTGAAGGCGATCAACTGGTACGCGCGTTTCACCACCGGTCCCGACGTCAAACCGATGACTTCGTCAGAAAAAGCGCGTCTCGCGGTAGTCAACGTGATGGACCCGTTTAACGTCTTGACGATCTTCGGCACAGCGGCCATCTCCATCGCAACCAACTCGCACACCGACTACGGCCCAGGCATGCGCGGTTGGGCCGAGTACTCGGGCGTCAGCTTCACACAGGACATGACCGGCCAATTCTTCGGGACATTTCTCATTCCCGCGGTCACGCACACCGATCCGCACTATCATCGCCGGCCCGACATGACCATGGGGCGCCGCATCTGGCACTGCGTTGATCAGACCTTTTGGCAGCGTGCCGACAACCGCAAAGAGACCTTCAACTATTCCCAAATCCTCACGCCCGCCATCGGCATCGCAATTTCGAACCTGTATGTCCCCGGCCTCGAAACTCACTTCTCAGCCGATGCCGAGCGCTACGGCGTCGACCTAGCCACTGCGCCCATCGACAACTTCATCACCGAATTTGTGCCCTCGATCGCCGCGCATATCCACACCCACGACGTCTTCCTTGAGCGCATTATCAATCGCGTTGCCGTTTCCGGCCCGGGAACATAGGCCTCTCACCGCGTGATTCGTACTGATTCCGTGCCCCATCCTTTCGCCTTTTTTCTGGCGAAAGGGTGGGAAGCCTGGAAAGTCAAAGGAACGAATTCAGGCGGCCAGCGACCTGGCCTTCGTTATTGAAGGGCGAAACCCGGACAAATATAACCTTTTCACCTTCTTTCGCGTCCCATTTACAAGTGCTCAATTTGCCGGCTGTTCAGTTTCCACGAAATTCAATAAACTTCTCCGGCCGCCAGTCGGCGAAGCTGCCGGTTCACACCGGCCACTGCCTTGCGCTCGTGCTGATGCTCGCCGCCGCGTCGAGAGCATTCGCACAGTCACCGGATTCCACGACGCAATCTCCATCCGCCGCGCCGCAGTCTTCTTCTGCAACCCCGCAGGCACCCTCGAGTACGTCCCAGCCGCAAGCATTGCCCTCCATCCCCGGGAACCAGCCGCCTCCTGCCGCGCCGCCGCCGCAACTGCCATCGGCAATCCCTCAGCCCTTCAAACCCGCACTCAGTTCGCTCATCTCGTCTGAGCCATGCCTGGTTCGCAATACCGGCGCCACCATGGCCGTCACGGCCGCCATGCGCTCGCTTGCAGTCTCAGGTCTCAACGCCGTTCCACCCAGCGCCGGTTCCAGCGCTGTCGTGGCGATCCGTTGCATTCCCCACGCCCCCATCATCGACTGGTACGCGCGCTTCCTCAGCGGCCCCGAGGTGAAACCGATGACACCCGAGGAAAAAGCCTGGCTCGCCTTTCACAATCTGCTCGATCCCTTCAACCTGCTCACCATCGGCGGTGAAGCCGCCATCGCCGTGGCCGCGGACTCCCACTCCGCTTTCGGTCCCGGCGTTCCCGGCTGGGGCCGCTATGTCGGCGTCAGCTTCACCCAGGACATGACCGGCGAGTTCTTCGGCACGTTTCTCATTCCCTCGCTCGTTCACCAGGACCCGCACTATCACCGCGAGCCTCACGCATCTATCAAGCACCGCATCGGGCACGCAGCCCTGCAGGTTCTATGGACGCAAGGCGACAACGGCAAGGGCATGATCAACTGGGCCAACATTGCAGGCTTCGCCATCGATGATGAGATCAGCAATCTCTACGTCCCCGGTCAGGCCACGCGCGGCACGGCCACGGCCTCGCGTTACGGCATCGGCCTGGCCACCGCGCCCATTGACAACTACGTCACTGAGTTCCTGCCCGACCTCGCCCGCCACATCCACATCCAGGTCGTCGTCATCCAGCGGGTGATCAACCAGGTGGCGCGCACCGGACCCACCGAGTAGTAAGTGATCGATACCGGCCACGGTCTCCCAGGTCTCAGAGTCGAGACCCGGGGCACCCAGCGTAGGCAGTCCCCGAGGGGACGAGCGTGGCGAATCACCGGGCCGCGAGATCAGAACCCGGTCAGCGCAAGATAGACCATGGTGTGGCCGTTGCCACCCGACGGAAGGAAGTTTGTCGCCGCTGAAAGAAAGACGAGATAGTGGCCGTCGCCGCTGATGCGTGGGTAGTCGTTGATCGCGTTGGATTCAGTCGCGAAGTTACCCGCGTAGTTGGCCACCGAAACGCGGACGGTGCTGGGAAGGCAACCTGTGGGCGCGCCGAAGCAGGTATCGCGGACAAAAACGTCCTTCCAGCCGTTAATTGGGAAAGTGTCTCCTGGAACCAGATTGTTCGCCAGCGACGCGAAGGCAACAAATCGCCCGCCGGCGCTGATCGTCTCCTGGTCGCCCGCCCCTGCGTTGGGAAGGGATCCGTCGTTGCCCAGCGACGCGATCGATGTGGATGGGGAACAGTCTGCCGGAGCTCCGTTGCAGGTGTCGCGCAGGAAGGTGTAGCCGCAGGAGAGTGGCGGGGTGCCGCTCGTCGGGCAGGCGCTTAGATTCGGCACAACCAGGTTCATGGCTGTCGAATCGAAGGCCACGAACCGGCCGATGGCGCCGACGGCTGGGTTTCCGGCCTCACCTCCCGGGCCGTTGGCGGCGGAGCCGTCGGGCGCATCGTCGATCTTGATCGTGCTTGGGGTGCAGCCGGAGGGCGCTCCGATGCAGTCGTCACCGAGAAATACCCCCGGCCATCCATTCTCATTCTGCTGGCCGAGGTTGCTGGCCCAGTCTCCGAAGGCCGAGTAGCGGCCCGTCGGGCTCACAGAGTATGAGATTACGCTCGCATTCGCGGGGTCGCCGCCGGAGGACTGCGAAATCAGGGCTATGCTCGGGGTGCAACCTGCCTGCTCCCCGCTACAGGTGTCCCAAAGGAGCGCAAGCGCGGCGTTGACCGCGGGGTCCTGTGGAAGGTTGCTCGGGGGCCCGCCGAAGACTATATACCTTCCGTCAGGCGTGATCTCGGGCAGCGCCCCGCCGGCTGGCTCTCCGGTGGCCGCTCCCGAAATCAACGTCGTGGCAGGGGTGCAACTGGCCGCTGTTCCCGTGCATGTGTCGCGAAGGTAAACGCACATGTTTCCGGTCGGGACGATGCACGCGGCTGTGTTCGGGACGAGGTTTGTGGCCTGGGAGTCGAATGCCACATACCGGCCGCCGGCGCTGATCGTCGAGTCCCTGCTGTGGCCGTTGGCCGGCGTACCGTCGTCGGTGACGGTGATGCGCGTTGTGGCGGGCGTGCATCCGGCGGGTGCCCCGATGCACGTGTCGCGCTCATAGATTTCCTGGTATCCGCTCGCCGGGCCAGGAGCCAGATTCGTGGCTGCCGACTGGAAAGCTATAAAACGGCCTGTTGTGCTGATCGATGGCGCGACCAGGCTGTCGTCGTTTGCCGGCGACCCGTCGGGCGCAGCCGTAATCATCTGCACCACGCCCGCCGTGGCTGCGGCGGGAGACGCGATGCCGAAGGGCAAGGAGTTGGAGGTTGCGCCAGAGGCCGGGTCGGAGATGATGACGGTAGCTGTGCCGGGCGCGGCAATCAAGGCACTCGAGACCGAGGCCGACAGATTGGTGGCGTTGCCGTAGGTGGTAGGAAGCGCGGTGCCATTCCACTGAATCACCGAGGTCGTTGTGAAACCGGTGCCTCCGGCGAGCAACGTGAAGGACGGATCGCCTGCGACCACGAACGCATTGCCCTCGTGTGCAGCATTGTAGGGCGAGGCGACCGTCAAGGTGATTTGTGCAGGAGGCGGCCCCGTGCCCCCGCCACCAGTTGAGCCGCCACAGCCAAAAACGCACACGAATGCACAGCTGAGTGCTAACTCCGCCAGAAGCACCCTAACGCCATGCGCGAGTTGCCGGCCCATATGCATTGCCTAGTCGGTACCCCCGGTTAAATTCGGCCCTGAGGCCGATGCCGTAAATGCCGGTGAAGAGAAGCACTGCTGAGGTACAAGACCATCTGGGCAAGAGCCCGGGGTAAAGGTGGCCGACCTCAGCAGCGGATAGTTTGTCCCGGCCCCATTGAGTGAGGAGGTTATGTAAATCGTTGCCCCAGACACAGTCGCAGAAATGGGAGACAGTGGATAGTTCATTTGGCTGGCCAAGGCCGAAGCTAGCGAGGAGGCCGTAGCGGAGGTGTTGCTGTAACCGGCCGAGAAGCTCTCCCCGTCCACTGTGACGGTGACTGCGCCGCTCTCATACGTCGTCTCTGGGCATTTCGGTAGGTTGCCGCAGGGCATCATAAGCCAATGAGCGGACTGCTCCGTGCCCTGAATAGTGACAGTTCCGGCACCCGGGGTGTCAACAGAGCTCCCGTCCACAAAGGTTAACGTAAGGTTCATGACATTGACTGTGGCCGTTCGGTCCGAGGTCCCAGTATTTGGCGAGGCCGCCCACGTGAAGGATCCCGACCCGGTGCCGGTTGCGCCCGCCGTTATCGTGAGCCAGCTCGCATTCGACACGGCGACCCACGGGCAGTCAATTGAGGAGGCCGTGACCTGAATTGTGCCCGTGCCTCCGCTGGGGGAGACGGCCACTATCGGATCCTCGGAGAGATTGTAGTAGCAAGCTGCGCCCTCATTTACCGTGAAAAGAGCCGACGAGAGGCCGTTTCCGACCTGGATGGTGCCTACTATCGGCGTGGAACCGGGGTTTGGAGCGACGGAGAAGCCTATGGTGCCGCTCGATGCGCCGTTGACCCCTGAGTTTATGGAGAGCCATGTGGCCAGGCTCGTCGCCGACCAGTTACAACCTGCGCCTGTTGTCAGGGTGACGCTGCCCGTGCCGCCATTGCCGCTGAAGCCTGCCGGCGAGTTGGAGACGGCGAAGGAGCAGGTGGCCTGGGTTGGGACATTGAACGGAGAACCGGCGAGAATGTTGTATAGGACCTGATGATCCGTCTGACTCTTGATCGATCCCGAATGAGAGTCCGATCCGTAGATCGGGTATTGGGTGGCTGTGCTGGCCGGATAAAACTGGCTTGAGGCCTGAACCAGCGCGTCCGAGCTGCCGGCGTATTGGGTGTTATCGGGGAAATCCACAGCAACATTCCAAAGAAGATCCGCGAACTCCATATAGGCGATCCACTGCAGAAGTTGGTCCGCCTCCTGCTGCAAAAACGGGGGAGCCACGCAGTTCGGGTCGCCAGAGTCGAATTCCTCGCAATAGACCCATTCCTCAAACTCAAGGAAGCCAAAGGAGAAGAGCAACGCGTCATAGAAGTACCCGACAGCGGCGGAGACGTTCTCCTCTCCGCAGGGGTCCTTAGGCAGGCAGCAATACTCGGTGGGGCCGCCGCACCCCAGCTTCCCCGTAATGAAGTTGTCGAGCCAGCGAACCTCGGACCACTGCCAGGGCGTGAACCCTATGATGGCGGCCTGGTTGAAACTCTCCGGCGCTCCGCCGGTTAGAACATCACTGTTCAGGTTGTTGAGTGCCGGGCTGCCCGGCGAGAGGTCAATAACCGACGAATTGGTCGCGCTGTAGATGGCATTTGTGGTGTAAGGCGCGGCCCCAGCGAGCAGCGCCGCAAGGTAGCAGCCTGCGTTGTCCGTCGAGAGATCGCAACCGAGGCTATCCCACAGCGATACCCCGACGTAGACGAAGGCGATCGTTGTAATCGACTGCAGCGACTGCGCCATGTTCGCGCCTTCGTGGGGAGTGTCCACGGTGACTACGCCGTTCACGACTGACGTTGGCAACTTCAGCGACTGGAAGTATTGCGCGGCGTAACGGGAGGCAAGCCCGCCCATGCTGTGGCCGATCAGGATGTAGTTGGATCCGCCCACGGAGTTGACCTCGCCGACGAGGTCCTCGCCCATGACGGCAATCCCATCGCCCGTGTCCAGGGACGGGATGACTTCGGTACCGAATCGGAAGTCATTGTTGAGCCAATTGGCCATGATCGTCCATGCACATGAATTTGACGTCCATCCGTGCATGAAGAGCACGTTCTGCGGCCCGCCCGAGGGGTAAACATTCGAGTTGCAGTTTGAGGTCGTGAACGTTGTCGAGGTGGGCGTGAGCGGCGCGTCCGCCTGAGGCGTCGGGAGACTGCCCGGACTCGACGCGACATGCGAGGGGAAGGCCTTTAACGTTGAGCCGGCCCTGGCCCGTGCGAGGTCATTGGCGGAATTATCGTTCCAATTCACATTGGCAAACTGAATGGTGTGGGGCGCGGAAATGTTCTCCATAGCCGGAGTCACGGTTACGGATTGCGCAATCCGGTTCGTCCCTGTCTGCACATAGCTCCAGACGGCTGTGGTCCCGGATGGGTAGGGGATCGAGACCGTCGCCGTTGATCCGGAGATCGAAAGAGAGGCGCCTAGGGCGCTTGCGTGCGCCTGGATGTTCGGCACCACCACATTCCTGACGGCGGTGGGACCGGGGTTGGTGCCGAGGAAGCCCAGGGGCCAGCCCGGCGACACGTTCGCGGCCGGCGGCGTCGGGGTGACCACATTGCCGTTCTGGTCGAAAACGGTCATCTCGCCTCCGGCGTAGCGGATGACGCCGCCTGTGCCGCCAGCGGCTCCAAACGCGTAGAGCGACGGACCATTTGGCCAGATGTTCATCACCACGCCGCCGTTGGAATCATAGCCCGACTCAACGTGCATTGTAATCGTCGGGGCGTTCCCCGAGACCGTGTTCGACCACGTCCCAGTCGAGGACAGGTATACCTGGGAAGGGAGGGTCACAGTGTCGGAAGCGGACATCGTGAGGTCTGCCACGATCCAGGTGTCGGCGCCATTAATTCCCGAGTTCTGGGAGAGACTGGACTGCCCGGCGGATTTAGAGGGAGCAACAAGTGCCAGAAGGCAAAGCAGGTATTCGATCCGAAAGCGCATGGATTCACCTCGTGCGAGAAAAATGAACAACCCGCACTGGGCTAGCCCACGGCACCTCGCCAAGGCGCTATGGGGGACCCCTCAGCGATGGCGGGGGTATCCCCCCGGCCAGCAATCCTGCTCTGTGACGGCTGTCACCAACACGTGTGACAGGCCCGGTCAAAGTGATGACAGTTCGTGGAGAGATCTTTAACTGCACAAGGGAGTTAGGTCCACTCGCCACCCCCAAATCCCCGCTCAGGGTCATTTATCCCCATTCACTGCAACTACCTTGGGTTGACCCAGGCATCTTATTACTCTTGTAATGACCTTTTGGCACTTGCGGGTGCCCCACCGAATCCGCAAGGCCCGAGCCGGAAAAGACTTAAACCGGCGGTTCCCAACAACATAAGGAGATTCACAAAGATGGCAAAAGCCGTGAAGTACGCCGAGAAGGCAGTTGTTTACGCCGCCAAGGGAGCGTGGGTTGTTTTCGAGCGGCTGAATCGCATCAGCCCTAACCCCTCCTTCACGCCCAAGTGGAGCGAAAAGCCCCTGCAAAAGAGCTGGCAGAAAGAAAAGCCGCCGCTCGGCTGGCCGCGCACCACGGATTCGCTTTGCCCCAAGTGCGTCCCCGAGATCCGCAAGCAGATCCTCGACGGCAAGCTGCCGCACGAAGTCCTGCTCAACGAAAAGGTGGGCGAGATCAAGGCGCAGATCATCGAGCGCGACGGCAAGATCCTGATGGTGAAGGACTGCCCCAAGCACGGCCACTTTGAAGACGTCATGTCCATCGATCCGGCCTTCTTCAAGCACCTTGAAGAGAGCTTCCCCGGCCGCGACATGCGCGCCCACGGCGCAACCTCAGACAAGCTTCACAATCACGGCACATCCACCGTCACCCACGGCCGCGGCTCGGTGCTCACCATCGACCTGACCAACCGCTGCAACATGATGTGCGATCCCTGCTTCATGGACGCCAATCAGGTCGGCTTCGTCCACGAGCTTACGTGGGATGAGATCAAGACCATGCTCGACAACGCCGTGAACATGAAGCCCCGGCGCCAGATGAGCGTTCAGTTCTCCGGCGGCGAGCCCACGCTCTCGCCCTACTTCCTTGACGCAGTCGCCTACGCCCGCAAGGTTGGCTACAACTCGGTTCAGGCCGCGTCGAATGGAATCGAATTCGCCAAGTCGAAGGAGCTGTGCCGTGCCGCTGCCGAAGCGGGCCTCCGCTACGTCTACCTCCAGTTCGACGGCATCGGCAACGCTGCCAACTCGCACCGCAAGGTCGGCAACCTCTTCGACGTGAAGCTGCAGGCTATCAACAATCTGCATGAAGCCGGCGTCGAGATCGTGCCCGTCACCACCATCGTGAACGGCATCAACAACGAGCAGGTGGGCCGCATCATCGAGTTCGCCCTCGACAACCCCAAGAAGATCAGCTTCCTCTCGTTCCAGCCCGTCAGCTTTACCGGCCGCGATGAAGAAATCACCGATGAGCGCCGCGTTGCCCAGCGCTACACGCTCTCGCACATGGCGCACGACGTCAAGGCGCAGGTCGGCATGGGCGAGCCGGCGCGCGACTGGTTCCCGATTTCCTTCATGTCCACCTTCTCTGACTGGGCCGACCTGGTGCACGGGCCCAGCGCCGAGTGGGGTCAGCTGAGCTGCGGATGCCACCCGAACTGCGGCATCGGCATGGCGGTGATGATCGACAAGGAGACCAAGGAATCCGCTCCCGTGACTGCCTTCCTCGACATGGGCCAGGTAGCCAAGGATCTGGCCAAGGTCAACGATGCCGCCCGCGGCAAGTTTCTTTCTGTTTTGGGATTGGCGATTTCGCTCATGCGCAACTACGATCCCTTCCAGGCGCCCACCCACTTCAAAATCACCGACATGATGAAGAAGATGGATAAGACCTTCAACGCCACCGGCAAAAACTACGGCAGCGTCAAGGGCGACCGCACCATTGAGGACATCAAGAAGCGCCGCCAGGATCGCTGGAACTTCCTCTTCATCGCCGGCATGTGGTTCCAGGATCTGTTCAACTACGACTTCCGCCGCACCGAGCAGTGCATCATCCCTTACGCCACGCAGGAAGGCGAGATCAGCTTCTGCGCGTACAACACCGGAGTGGGATGGCGCAACATCATCGAGAAGATGCACATGACGGCCACGCTGACCAAGTGGTACGAAGAGCACGGCCGCCACGAAATCTTCGCCGGCGGCAAAAAAGTGGGCATGGGCTACGTCGGCCACGAGCTCAAGCTCAATATGGAGCACGTGAATGCCGAAGCCAACCACACGCTCGACAACCTGGGCATCGCCAAGAACGCACGCGAAGAAAAGATTCGCGCGCGCGACGAAAAGATGAAGCAGGATGCCGAGAACGCGAAGATGGCCAAGCTCTATCGCGAGCACGTCCTCGGTGAGAAGCCTCCGGCGGACGGCATAGTTTCCATCGGCGACATCCGCCCGGCCAGCAACAATGCAGCCAGCCCGATCAACCGCCACCGCGAAGAAACCGACCTCGTCGCCGGCGACTGATTCCAGCATTTGGGTGCCCCATCCTAAACGCGCTTTTTGCATTTAGGGTGGGTTGGCACACGCGCCTTCGGCGCAAAATGGTAGGAAGACCAGAATAAGTCCCCCAACCTTGGTTCTCTCGAAGCGAAGGCCGTCCGCAAGGACGGCCTTCGTGCGTAGGGCACCCCGATGCAGCTTTTCGCTATACGGTCGCGAACTGCGTCCGCTCCGCGAACCAACCGCGGCCCTGCTTAGCCAATCTCGATGCCGATTGGACCGCTAAGCCCGCGGCAAATCGATCAGAAGCTGCAAATCAAATTCATTCGTTTGCAGATAGAAGCTCGTCCTCGTCGGGTCGATACCCGCAACTGTCGCACTGGAAGAAAGAGTCGTCGTACTCATTCGTGTCGCAGTCGAGGAGCTCGACCTCACTATTGTCGTTTATCATCGGGGTCCGGATCACATAGGCGTCAGTGAAATGCCGCAGCCTCGAACTCCCACATTTCGGGCAAGGGATTGCTTTCATAGACCTACCCTCGTTGCGCGGATCACACAGCCTCCGCGAGATCGAAAATCAGATCACAGCAAAAGCCGATAATGACCGTGGCCTCTGAACTGGACACACCCGAGATCACGCAGAACCTGCAGCTGCTGCCTAACCTTCGCACGGATATTGCTGTTTTTCGGGTAAGAATCTGCAAACGTCTGCTCCCTTTCATAAACATCGTTGAGCGAGAATTCCCGACAGCCCAGCGAACGGACCACAGCAAGGGTAAGCGTGGCCCAGCCGCGCGATTCTGGTGAGATCTCTTTGAGGCTTTCGAACCTCTGGAAGCTCTCCCGCACGCTCTCCCGCTCGAGGGGGACCCCGCGATCAATCACCTTGACCTGAGCGTCCGAACCCATGAGGTCCAGGCGAATGTTGCAGCCGACCCATCCGGCCCTTCGCGCGCTCGGAGAAAGCGGCTTCCGCCTCTCAACAACGGAGGGCGTGAGGAAAAGATGATGAATTGCAGTGAGGCCCTGAATTTCCCAGCGACTGTTCCGCTCAAGGAGCACCAGTGTTGGCGCCCAGCCGCTCTCTATGCGCGAGATTAAAGCACAATATGCTCCATCAACCAGCGTCCGCCGGGGCATCGAGCGGAATGTCTTTAGCTCGTATTGCGCCTCACACACCCCGCACGCGAAATCGGCCGCTTTCGTATTAGCGGGCATCTGCGAAAGCGTGTCATTGTCGCAGCTCAAGCAGTACCCGTTCTCGCAGAACCATGCCTCGGACAGAACTCTCGATATTTGTGCCTGACTTGTATAACCCCGCGCCGCGGAAATGTCACAAGTTAATAGCATTGCCGAAAGGCACCAGACGCAACCAGAGCACCTAAGCCCCTACCGCAAAAACGGCTCAACTCGACTGTCCGATTCTGGAATTGCCAGGGCGGGTCGCAAAGGATCGTGCCAAATCTCCGGGTCCCAACGAAGCGAAGAAGATCCTCACTCGGCGCAGTATTCAACACGATTTCCTTCGTTTTTTTCATCTCGTCCCCATAGTCGCATCTTCGCCACTCCTTCGCAATTGGCTCTGTGAATAACCCGGTCTGATATTCGGAGATCATGCGGTAAGGAACCTATCTTCGCAGGCTGTGAGCCCCTGCAGGGGGTAATCCAAATGGTCTGGGCTCAATCTATTTCCAAATTGGGAATTGCCGACAGGCGTTCCCAAGAAGGTGAGGTAAGATCACCGGTTACTCTTTGGAACCCGCGTGTTCCGCGTCACGTCCGCCGCGCTCGATTAGCGCGAGCCTTACCCATGACCTTCAAGGCCTACATCGACAACATCTACGCGAAGACCGGCAAGACGCCCGACGACTTTCGCAAGCTTGCCGGGCAGAAGGGACTGCTCAAGCCCGGCGTCAAAGCAATGGAAATTGTGAACTGGCTCAAGAAGGAGCACGACCTGGGGCACGGCCACGCCATGGCTATCTATGCCACCTTCATAGGGCGCAAGGAATAAAGACCTACGACGCCACACCCGTTCACCCGCGTTACGCCGCATGCCGCATCGCCAGCAGTGTCACATCGTCCATCCCCGCGTGTGCGCCGGCGAATCCGCGCAGGTCTTCGAGACAATCTGCGATCACTCCGGCGGGGCTGCACATCGCCTGGCGCCCGACCAAATTCGCGAGCCGTTCCACGCCGTACTCGCCCTCGTCTCCGTGCGCTTCAGACAGGCCATCGGTGTAAAGGAAGAGCATTTCGCCGCGGCCCAGTTGCAGACAGGTGGAAGCAAACAAGGCGTCGCGAAACATTCCCAGCGGAAACCCGGTCGACTCGACCATCCGCACATTGCCCTGCTGCACGGCGATCACCGGCAGATGGCCGGCGTTGAAGATCTCCACCTCACCGCTGCGGCAGGCGCGCCCGCAAACCAGCGTCGCGTATTGTCCGGCGAGCCCGCTGCCGCAGAGGAAGCAGTTGATGTGCCCGACAATCTCCTTGAGCGGCAGGCCCATGCCGATCAGGCTGCGAAACAGCGCATGCAGTTGCGTCATGCGCATCGACGCCGCCACGCCTTTGCCTGAAACGTCGCCGAGCATGAAGAAGAGTTGCCCACTGTACGGGTAAAGGTCGCAATAGTCGCCGCTTACCGGGCCCACCGGCGCGTAGTGATAGCTCGTCTCCCATCCCTCAACCTTCAGATCCGCAGGCGGCAACAGTCCCCGCTGCAGTTCGCTGGCCAGGTCAAGGTCGCGCTGCAGCGCGGCGCGCTGAGCCTTCGACAAGTGGTCTAAGCAATAACGAATCAGCGGGTCGGCGAGCAGCCGCTCGCGCTCGATCGTGTCGTGGCATTCCTCGCACACGCCGTAATTGCCGGCGGCAAAACGATCCAGCGCGGAATCCACTTCGCGCAACAGGGCTTCGAAATTCGTATCGTTCGGCGTTTGCGTAATCACGGTCTCAAGGCGGCGCTTGCGCTCCTCCAATTGGCTGTGCAGGAAACTCATTTCGGCGGCTGCCATAGAACTACCCCTCAAGGCTTACAAGAACTACACCTTTTTTGATTATCCAACCGCCGTATCGGCGTCAATACTTCTTCACACTCACAAACCCTCTGGGCACGCCGAGGGATGCGCGTCCTGGTCCAGCTCGAATCAAAGGCCGCTCTGAAACTGAACAGAGCGGCCCGTCCTGATTCGCAGCGCAAACCGCAACAGCCGGACGCTACGGCGTCACTCGCCCCCATCGTTCAACCTACCGCTCCCAGAAGTGCGGCGGCTCAATGCCGAGAGCGCGCAGGTAGACATAGCCCTGGCCGCGATGATGGATCTCGTTATCGATCGCATATTGAATCATCGCGATTCCCGGCATCGTCCACTGGCCAAAGGCCGTGTCGACTTCCGCGAAGCGGTGCGGCGGAATGCTGGGGAACTTCTCGTCGAGTTCCTTCGTTTGCCGGTCCCAGACCTCGAGAATTTCCCTCTTGGTTGTGGGCTTGGGTCCGCCGCCGTACTCCACCCACTTGCCGGTAGCCACGCCGTCGACGATAGGCACTGCCATGCCGATAAACTCCGTGGCCATCAATGCGAAGGGCCGCATTCCCCCCAGCAAAAAGTTGAAGAGCTTGTCTTCGGGGAAGGCTTCGATGGTTCTGCGGGTCAGCGCGCGATGGCCCTGCCAGGTCTTGAGCAGATCTTCGGCCGACATCACGCTTACATTTGTTGTCGCGGTTGTCATATCAAACCTCCATGTGGCCCTTTGCGGGCTCACAAGCTAAAGTAACGGCAATTCCCGACAGAACTTGTCGTAAATTAGATTCAGCATAAAAATTGCGATGGCCTGGAATTCCCATGTATGACCCGATCATGCGGGCGCTCACCGTGCTGGAGGTGCTCCAGGCGCGCGACCATGTCACCGGAGCCGAACTCGCCCAGCGGCTTGAAGTTGACTTGCGGACGGTGCAGCGCTACATCCTGCGGCTCAAGGATCTGAACATTCCGGTTGAATCTTCGCGAGGAGTCGGCGGGGCTTATCGATTGCGCCCCGGCTATCGGCTGCCCCCGCTGCTGCTCACGAACGAAGAGGCATTTGCGCTCTCGCTGGGGCTGCACTCGCTGCGCCAGGTGGGCCTGTCGGCGTTTGCCCCGGCCACTGAAGGAGCGCTGGCGAAACTGGGGCGCGTACTGCCCGAGGCGCTTCGCGAGAGCATCAGGACAGTGGAGGACGTGGTTGCCATCGAGCCCGGACCCTGGGTGGTGACCACGTCGGTGGAGGACTTGATTCGCGCCGCCTCGGCC
The DNA here is from genome assembly GCA_963834565.1 of uncultured Acidobacteriaceae bacterium. Taxonomy (GTDB): domain Bacteria; phylum Acidobacteriota; class Terriglobia; order Terriglobales; family Acidobacteriaceae; genus Telmatobacter. The sequence goes on from CAWICF010000007.1 coordinate 240,635, forward strand.
ATCCGCACCGGCCGGCGAATCCGCTTTGACTATCGATCGCACGACGGGGCTGCCACGCGCCGGCACATTGAACCTTACGCCGTGATGCATACCGACGGGCGCTGGTATCTCATCGGCTATTGCCTCACCCGGCGGGCCATGCGCACCTTCCGGCTTGACCGCGTGTCGAATCTTGAGTCGGGCGCCGGCAGCTTTCGCCGGCCTGCAGAATTTGATGCGCGGAAGTATTTGAATTCGAGTATGCCGTTCATCCAGTCTGTCTACCAGATCGACGTGTGGATCGATATGCCTCTTGAAGAGGCGCGCCAGAGCTTTGCGCCGTGGAGAGTCGCGCTCGAAGAGAAAGACGGCGGAACGCGCGTAAGTTGCGGGCGCGACCGGCTCGAGTCGTTTGCCGCAATGCTGCTGAGTGTGGGCCGGCGCATCGTGGTGCAGAGCCCTCAAGAGTTGCGAAAAACATTCCGGGAGCTGGCGCAGCAGGCGATGCGAGCAGCAGACGAGCCGCGGCGAGCAAACGGCCGGATGAGGAAAGCTTCAACGGCAAGCATTCGATGAACTCCCGGCGCTATCATCAATAACAGGAACAAGCTCACAGGAGGCACCATGAACGACCCCTCCAACCACTCCGCACGCAAGCAGGACCGCCGCGAATTCCTTAAATCCACTGGCGCTGTGACCGCCGCGCTGCTCGCGCCCGCTGCCATCGCTGAAACGCCGCGCAAACTACCTCCGCTGCCTTCGAATCCCGTTACGCCTTCGGCAATCCCTACGCGCAATCTGGGCAAAACCGGCTATAAGGTAGGCATCTTCTCGCTCGGCGGCCAGGCCGCTCTCGAGAAACCCAACAACTTCGATGTCGCCGTGCCCATCATCGAGCGCGCACTCGATCTAGGCGTCAACTACATCGACACATCGTCCATCTACGGCGGGCCCGATCGCTGGAGCGAGCAATATGTCGGCAAAGTCATGGCGCATCGCCGCGACCAGGCCTTCCTTGCCACAAAAACCAAGGAGCGCACCCGCGACGACTCCATGCGCATGATCGAACGCTCGCTGCAGTTGCTTCAGACCGATCACGTCGACCTGTGGCAGCTCCACGACATCGGAACCATGACCGACATCAACGATGTCTTCGCCAAGGGTGGCGCCCTTGAGGCCCTCGTCGAAATGAAAGAGCAGAAGGTCGTGCGCTTTGTCGGCCTCACCGGCCACTATCGCCCCGACGCGCTGATGGAAGGCATTCGCCGCTATCCCTTCGACACCATCCTCATGGCCATGAACGCCGCCGACCCGCACCACTACAGCTTCAATGACGCGCTGTTGCCGCTCGCCGTCGAGCGCCAGATGGGCATCATCGGCATGAAGATTCCGGGCCGCAGCCGTCTGCTCTCCAGCTGGACTCCGCCGCCAATCGAGCAGCAAAAGCACAGTTGGGAAGGCATGACGATCCAAACGACATCGCCCGGCACGCTCACCATGCGCGAAGCGATGTACTACACGTTGTCGCGCCCTGTCAGCACCGTCATCATCGGCTGCGACTCCATCGCGCAGCTCGAAGAGAACGTGCAACTCGCCCGCGATTTCACTCCGCTCAGCGACGCGCAGGCTCAGGCGCTCGTGGCTCGCGCCGAACCGGTTGCGAAGCCGTCATTGTTCTTCCGCTTCTACGACCGGCCCTAAAGGGCATGAGACTCGACGTCGCGAGAACATGGAGGCGGGGCGTCCACTCCAAGCTTTCCTACATTAATGGGTGCCCCAGGTCCCTCGCATTCGGGGACCTGGGATAGCACGAACCCCCGCACTCAACCTCTCCTCGGCAGCAGACATCGCGCACCACGCGGCCCAAGTGCAACATCGAACGTCACCAGAACGCCGCCCGCTTCCTGTGCGAATGCAAGCAGCCATGCATCAGCCCACACTTTCGGTGACGCCGTCCGGCCAGCTGCTTTCTCCCGAAATCTCATCTCTACATCCGGAGGCTCGGCGACAAACGTGACGCGATCGTCGTCATAGAGCCGATCATAGACCTTCCACGCTTCGGCAATCGTCAGCGGCTTTCCATCCATCGCGGCAGCCGTCGTCATCAACCGGAGAAACCCAAGCTGCGTCAGCCGGCAGAACGCAATCGATCCATCCTGCGCAGCCCACCACCGCCTTGCCAGCCCAGCATGAACGTGCTCGATCGTCGCCAAGGCGAGCCATACATTCATGTCAGGGAAGCTCAATGAGTTCATACGCCTCTTCGTTCGTGATTGCGATGCGCCGCCCGGTAGGGCGGATCAGCGGCTTGTCGAGATTGAGCCTCCGCTTCGGCCTCTCCGCCTTGGTTTCTTCCACGGCGCGCTCGATCCCAATGAGGATCAGCTTGCGGGCAGAGCAACCCTTGCGCGCCGCCGCTTCGTGCAATCGGCGGTGCAGGTCCCTCGGAAGATCGACGGAAGTGCGCACTGCATTCTGCTTCATACTCACATTATCGAGCGCGCGACTTAAATAAGTCAACCACCGGTTTTGACCCGGCCGCGCTGCAATGCGTCCGCATTAGACGGCGATTCTTTCTCTTTGGTTTCAGTTTAGAAAGTTTCAATAATCCCTGATTTTTCTGCGCTTTCAACACTAAATATTCCGCGCAACTCCCGCGCTCTCACTGTGTCTACACACGCAATGGCCGGTCAACAGACAGACGGTCCATGGGGAGATAAGAGAAATGAAAAACATCGTAAAAGCAACTGTCGCTCTTGGCGTTCTGCTTTCTGCCGGTTCGGCATTCGTGTTCGCACAGGCGCCCGACGCCAACCAGCCTGCTGCTCAAGGGCAGCCCGGCCAGCACCGCACCTTCGACCCGGCCCAGCAGGCCGCGCACCTGGGCAAGAGGCTCGGCCTCAGCAGCGATCAGGTGGCGCAGATTCAGCCCATTCTCGCTGACCGCTTCCAGAAAGTGCAGACCCTGCGCGCCGACACCTCGCTGAGTCAGCAGGATCGTCACAGCAAGGTCCAGGCCATCATGCAGGACTCGAACAGTAAAATCGAAGCCCTGTTGAATGACACGCAAAAACAGCAGTACGAGCAGATGCTGGCCCAGCGCCGCTCGCACCAGCACAACCGCCAGGCGGCTCCGCCCCAGGCGTAATTGCACAGCGCATGTCTCGCAGACCCCACGGACATTCTTGTTCGTGGGGATGGAGCGCCGGGATCTCAGCTCACGCGCACTGAGCTGAGATCCGGATTGCGTGGCTTGGAATGCAGTTACTTTTGCGTTTCATCCTCCCCTGCTCCGTGCCGATAGCCACTTCAAGCAATCGGCGACTGTCGGGTGTTGGCTCTTTGAACTGGCCCGGATCTACGCTAGATCGAGCCAAAACAGTGCATTAGCAGGGAGGCCGTCATGCTCTTCTTCGTTGGAATTCTTCTTGTCGTAGCTGTCATCGGCGTGCTTCAGGCTCCGCTGCCCGTCACCGTTCAGCGCAACCGCAACACGGATGCGTAAACACCGCAGGTCATTTCGCGATGCACGCCGCACTCACAAATGATTGATGAGCGACGCAATGCACGCCGCGCCAAATCCGTTATCGATATTCACCACCGACACGTTTGGCGCGCAGGTGTTCAGCATGCCCAGCAGCGCGGCCACACCGCCCAGTGAAGCGCCGTAACCCACGCTCGTCGGAACGGCAATGACCGGCGCATTCACCAGTCCGCCAACCACCGTCGGCAGTGCGCCTTCCATGCCCGCGCAGACAACCAGCACGCGTGCGGACTTGAGCGTGTGCTGCTGCGCCAGCAGTCGATGGATGCCGGCTACGCCGACATCCGCAACCAGTTCCACCTCGTTGCCCATCAGTCGTGCGGTCACCGCAGCCTCTTCGGCCACCGGCAAATCGCTCGTCCCGGCGCACACCACGCCGACTGTTCCCTTGCCCGCTTCGGCTTTTGCCTGCGTCAGCGTGATCGCACGCGCCAGTTCGTGATACTCGGCACGCGGCTCAACCTTCTGCACCGCTTCGAAGATCTCTCGCGAAGCGCGCGTCGCCAGAACGTTCCCGCCCGCATTCGCCATCCGGGCGAAAATCGCGGCCACCTGCTCAGCGGTCTTGCTTTCTGAAAAAATCACCTCCGGCATGCCGGTACGCAGCGCGCGATGATGATCCACCTTCGCAAATCCCAGGTCTTCGAACGGTAGATTGCGCAGCCGGTCCAGCGCCTCGGCAACCCCCGTCGTACCGGACTTCACTTCATTCAGCAGCGCTTCAATCTGCGAGCGGTCCATCAGCGCCCCTTCTTCACCAATGCCGGAGCCAACTCGGCATAGCTCTGCATCGCCGCCTGCATCACCTGCTTCAGCGGAACGCCGTGTTCGCGTGCCAGCTTCCGGCAATCCTCGTACTCCGGCGATGCGTTGGCCACTTCTCCCGAAGGCCATTTTGCAATCTTGATTCGCACTCTGCCGCACTCGGTCTCCACCTCTGCGAACTCGCGCGACAGAGCCATCTTGTGCTCGATCCGCCAATGCAGGCCGATAGTCGTCGTTTCGCGCAGAATCAGTTCGCGCAGTGCGGGCGCGCGCTCAGGGCTGCACAACACCGTCATCTGCAGTCCTGTGCGTCCCTTCTTCATCTGCACCGGCACGCGATATACGTCCCACGCGCCCGCCTCGAGGAACAATTCGCTCACATAGGCGAGCAACTGCGGCGTCGAGTCGTCGATCACGGTTTCGATAATTGCAATCGGCTCGGTATCTGCCGCCGCATCGGCCGACTCGCCAATCAACAGCCGCAGCAGATTCGGCTCACCCGGCGTGTCGCGTCCGCCGGCTCCATAGCCACGCGCTTCGACGCGCATAGCCGGCAGTGTTCCGTATGTCACATTCAGCATGCGCAGCAGCGCAGCGCCGGTCGGCGTCACGCGCTCCATCGGAGCACCCGCCGCATACACTGGCGCATCGCCAATGAGCGCTAGCGTGGCAGGCACCGGCACAGGCAACGTGCCGTGCGCGCACTTGACGGTCCCGCTGCCAACATTCAACGGCGAAGAACGCCATTCGTCCACGCCGAGAGCTTCACAACCTGCCGCGGCACACACAATGTCAACGATGGTGTCTACTGCGCCGATCTCGTGAAAATGCACCTTTTCGATCGGGATCGAATGAATCGCGCTCTCTGCCTCGCCCAGCAATTGGAACGCATGCGCCGCGCGCTTCTTCACCCGCTCAGCCAGCGGTGCTGCCGCAATAATCTTCAGAATTGCACTCAGCGAACGATGCGGCGCATGCTCCTCATGATGCTCATCGGAGTGCTCGTGATCGTGCCCATGCTCGTGGTGATGCGCAGTGCCGTGCTCATGCCCGTGGTGCTCGTGTGAATGCGAATGCCCGTGACTGTGCGCATCTTCCGCTCCCGTGTTCCCTTGTTCCCTTGTTCCCTGCTTTTCCGCTCCTTCGCTCCCTTGCTCCCCTGCTCCCTGCCCTTCGGCAATTACATCCACCTTCGTTGCCGTCAGGCCGCCGCGCATCACTTTGTGCGCTTCCAGCTGCGCACCGATCTTGAGCGCTCGAGCCGCGTCGCTCAGCACTTCAAAGGGAACACCGGCATCGACCAGCGCTCCCAGCAGCATGTCGCCGCTGATTCCCGAAAAACATTCGAGGTATCCGATTCGCATCGCGTTGTGATTGTAAATGATCTCGTCGTAGCGCCGACCTCTAGGAACTTGTTGAAATAGGTACCTTGCGGCGACTGGGTGAAGATGTAGGTCGTCTAACAGGCATGCGTGGAGACGAACGTATTCAAGATGGGATGTTCAGCTATGTTTCGTTGGAGCAGCGTGTACCTGCGGATCATCCGTTGCGCGCGGTGCGCAAGTTGACGGACAGGGTGTTAGGGACGCTGAGCCCGGAGTTCGATGCTGTCTACGCAGCTTCCGGGCGGCCGTCGATAGCGCCGGAGTATATTTTGCGGGCGCTGCTTTTGCAGGTGTTCTACTCGGTTCGCTCGGAGCGGTTGTTGGTCGAACAGATCGACTACAACCTTCTGTTTCGCTGGTTCGTGGGTCTGGGCATGGACGATGCGGTGTGGAATCATGCCGTGTTCTCCAAGAACCGCGATCGGTTGCTGACTTCGGATGTGGCCCAGCGGTTTTTCGCCGAGGTGAACAAGCAGGGGAAGAAGTTCATGTCCGACGAGCACTTCACCGTAGACGGCACTCTGATCCAAGCCTGGGCTTCGCAGAAGAGCTTCCGCTCCAAGGACGGTTCCGACGATGACGATGGTACGGACTTTCGCGGGCAGAAGCGCAGCAACGATACGCATCAGTCAACCACTGATCCGGATGCGCGGTTGTACAAGAAGAGCTACGGCAAGGAGTCGAAGTTGAGTTATCTCGGCCATGCTTTGGTAGAGAACCGCAACGGGTTGATTGCCGCAGCGATGGTGACACACGCCGATGGCTATGCAGAGCGCGATGCCGCGTTGTTGATGCTGGCCGAGAAGCAAAAAGGCCGCACACGCCGCATCACTGTGGGCGCCGACAAGGCATATGACAGTGAGGACTTCGTGCGAACCGTACGGGAGCTGAATGTGACTGCGCACATCACCAAGAACGACAACAACCGCAGCAGCAACCTGGACCGCAGAACCACTCGACAGCCTGGATATGCGATCAGTCTGAGCCGCCGCTGGCTAATCGAAAAAGGTTTTGGGTGGCTAAAGCAGACCGGACCACTGCGGCAGGTCAAGTTGCGAGGGCTGGAGAAAGTGGACTGGCTGTTCGTCTTCAGCTGCGCAGCACACAACCTCATCCGGATTCCCAAACTCATCGCTCAATCGCCAACCATGCCCAGGGAACAGTGTGCCTGAACCGGGGGTGCGGCCATCGGGATGACATCCCCGAGGCCCGCAAACCGCAGTAAACCCTGGCGAAATCACGATTCAAACAGATTTCAACTTAGCAGAAACGAAAATCCCTCGTGAATCCGCTAAAACTCGGCGAATTTCAACGAGTTCCTAGGTCGGCTGTCGTGCGGGCGTCCTCGCCCGTACCGGGACGCGCTAACTGCGCATGCTTACGCTCCGCGCCGAATCAGCACATCCGCCGGCAACACTGCGTTCATCGAGCCCGACTTGAATCCCTGGCAATCCAGCGTGACGTACTTGAACCCTGCCTGTTTCAACGCCGCCGTGATCGCGTCCATCATCTCTAACGTCAACGCGCGGGGCAGTTCGTCGCGCGCAATCTCCACGCGCGCCAATTCGCCATGGTGGCGCACTCGCAACTCGCGAAATCCCAACTGCCGCAGGCTCTCTTCGCCTCGCTCCACCTGTTCCAGCACTTCACGCGTCACTGTGCGCCCATATTCCACGCGCGAAGAGAGGCACGGCGCCGCCGGCCGGTCACACAGCGTATATCCCGCCGCCTTCGCCAGCGCGCGAATCTCCAACTTAGTCAATCCAACTTCGGCAAGCGGCGCCAGCACCTGATGCTGCTCGGCCGCGCGCTGCCCGGGTCGATAGTCCCGGGTGTCGTCCGCGTTCATGCCGTACGCGATCTGCGCAAATCCCCGCTCGCCGGCCAGCTTCCCCATCACCAGGAAAAGCTCATCCTTGCAGTGGAAGCAGCGATTCCCATCGTTGCGTGCGTATTCGGGCCGGTCCAGCTCCTCGGTCGCGACGACTCGCAGCGGCATTGCCAGTGATTCAGCAAATGCCCGGGCCTGCTCCATATCGCGCCGCGCCAGGCTCGCCGAATCCGCCAGCACAGCGAGCATCCGCGAACCAAGAACCCGGTGGGCCGTGGCGGCCAGAAACGCCGAGTCAACGCCGCCAGAGTAAGCAACCATCAGGCTGCCAAGCTCGCGAATCCTCGATTCGAGCGCACGAAGTTTGGCCGCGGTGTCCGGTGCCGCAGCGTCACCATTCGGCGCCGAAGCCCCTTGAATCCCGGTTTGCGCACCCGTTGCCATGCACCCGATTATACCCACTGGTCAACTCGCCGGCTTTCTTCGCGACCGCTCCAAACGGACACATCATCCTGCCCGATAGGTTCCAGCCACATTCGCCCGCACTTCGCGTGCTCACGGCCCCGGCGCTCCCGTCACGACACGCGATTTGGCGCGGAACACGTGGTAATCGGTAAAGGTGATGTTGTTGATCGTGGTCGAATACGGAATCGGCGGCGGCTTCGCGTCCAGGTCGGCAAAGGGATCGAAAGACTTGGCCATCGCCACGGCGTGAATCGGAACATCATAGCTGAGCTCGCCGATTTGCACCGGTCCGTAGTCAACCAGGATCGAAGCTTCGTCGATCGATCTCGACTCTCGCACCTCGGCCACAACTGCGATGCGGAAAACTGAACCATCTGCCGGATCAACCGCAATCTCGCCATGATAGGCGGGGAAATCCGGCGAGCTATCCAGCACATTCGAGATCGCAAAATGAGAGCGGTCGCGCGGCACGGCATAGCGAAATACGGCAAGAGTTCCCGCCGAGCCCTGTTCCCAATGATCCCAGACAATCGTCTCCTTCGGCGCCTCCGAAAGAATCACATTCAGGATGGGACCGAACTCTCCGCTCGATGTCAGCGTGAAAACAGAACCGGAAGCTCGACTTTTGCCTTCTGCCGGTCCATTTTCCTGCTCCTGGCCGGCCCGATAGGTGACAACCTTCGCTGTCGATCCAATCCAGAAAAGTTGTCCGTTGGGCAGGCCGCTCGCCTTGGCTTCGCCCAGCACGCGATGGGCGAATTTGTTGTTCTCATGCGCCTGATAAAGCTGGATGAAATCCTGCTGCCCGGCCAATTGATCCTGCGTGGTCACTTCAAATGAAGTTGTTGTGCGCGTCGCAAAAAAGTCCGGCAGCTTCGGCATCATCTGCTTAACGTAGTCGATGGTGCGCGAAAGAATCTCTTGCTGGGTCTCGCCGTCTGGCGGCGCCGTGGTCGGCATTTCTGCCGCAGGCGGCGGAAGGAATGCCGAAGCATCAGCCAGGGCCAGCAGGGCTTGGCGCGAGCGGTCGCCGCGCATCTCTGCCTCCCATTTCGTCAACTGGACCGCGCTTGCGCGTTCCGTCAGCTTCAAGCCGGCCAGTTCGCGGGCTACGCTGCCGTCGCTCCCGTGCTGCAGGCCGGAGAGGAGCTGATCCAACTGGCTCACCGTCAAACCGTTTGTGGCCGGCGGCGCACCGCGAGCGCCACTGAGCAGAGCGGCAAAAAGGAGGAGACATGCTTCCTTCTTCATCCGGTTCTCCCCTCCCCGGCAGCGTTTCGCCATCCGTTCTCGCCACTCACAAACTCCATCCTACTTTCTTTGCGATCGCTTTATTCTGACTGCTTCCGGACACGAATGCGGCGGCGCCTCTTTCAATCTTGCCGCTTTCCGTTTGACGGCCCCGGTTTGACGGACCCGGTTGCGGGCAATAGCTTTGAAGAGAGCGGATCGGTCAATCAGGGCCCGCAATGAATTCTCCCGCGGGCGGTCTCCTCGATCAAGGAGGTTGGATGCAGTTGCAGCGTAAATCCCGTCCTTCGATTCTTCTTCTAGCCCTGGGTTTGCTCGTCGCGGCTTCAGCGGCGCGCGCTCAGGACCTGAAGAGCTTCGAGCAGCGGATCACCACCAAGGTTCTTCCTAACGGCCTCACCATTATTATTTGCGAGCGCCACGACGCGCCTGTCTTCAGCTACGACACGTTTGTCGATGCGGGAGACGTAAACGACCCCACCGGCGAGAGCGGCCTGGCGCACATGTTTGAGCACCTGGCCTTCAAGGGAACCAGCGAGATCGGGACCAAAGATTATGCCGCCGAAAAAATCGCCCTCGAAAAGGTTGAAGAGGCGAATAACGCCTACGAGGCCGAGTATCTGAAGCAGGAGGGCCGTGACGAGAAAAAGCTCGCCGAGCTTCACCAGGCCTTCCTCGACGCGCAGGCAGCGGCCGAAAAATACGTCATCCCCAACCAGTTCACTGAAGTTGCAGAGGCCAACGGCGCGCACGATTTAAATGCCGAAACGGGCCTCGACGACACGCAGTATTTCTGGGCGATGCCGGAAAATCGTCTCGAGCTCTGGGCCTGGATGGAGTCGAGCCGTCTGGCCGACGTGGTTCCGCGCGAATTCTACAAGGAGCGCGATGTGGTGATGGAAGAGCGGCGCATGCGCGTGGATTCGAATCCCGAAGGCCGCCTCTTTGAGCAATTCCTGGCAACGGCTTACGTGGCGCACAACTATAAGCGCAGTTCTATCGGCTGGCCGAGCGAAGTTAGCCAGATCACGGCCACCGAGGCCATGGCTTTCCACCGCAAGTACTACGTGGGTGGGGACATCGTTGTGGCCGTCGTGGGCGACGTCGACGCAAAAGTCGCAATGCCCCTCCTTGAGAAATACTTCAGCCGTGTTCCCGGCGGCGCCAAGCCCGAAGACATGACCACCGTCGAGCCCAAACAGTTTGCCGAAAAATCCCTCATCATCCGCGAGCAAACCCAGCCCATCTATATTGAGGGATATCACCGGCCGAGCTATAAGGATCCCGACGATGCGGTGTATGACGCAATCAGCGACATCATGTCGAATGGCCGCGTCTCGCGCCTCTATCGCAGCCTCGTCGAGGAGCAGCAGATCGCGGCGGTGGCTGTAGGCGAAAGCCCCTATCCCGGCGACAAATATCCAAGCCTGTTCCTGTTTGGCGCCATCCCGCTGCCCGGCCACACTCCGGCCGAGATGCGCGACGCCATCCACAAAGAGATCGACAAGCTGAAGACCAGCGACGTCACCGACGCCGAGCTGGCGATGTACAAGACTCGCACTCGCGCCGATCTGTTGCGAGGCCTGGCTGACAATCAGGGCCTCGCCAACTCTCTGGCTGAATATCAGGCGCGCTACGGCGACTGGCGCGAGCTCTTTCTGCAGCTCGACAAAGTCGACAAGGTGACGAAGGCCGACATTCGCCGCGTCGCCAACCAGGTATTCGTCGTGTCGAATCGCACCAGCGCGGAGATCGACACCAATCCCCCGGCCGCAGGCGCCGCGAAAGACGGAGGCGCGAAATGAAGATCAGGTTTCAGGTGTCAGGTTTCAGAGATCGGCAGGCACCGTGCCCCATCCTTTCGCCAGCATCTTGGCGAAAGGGTGGGAAACCACAACGGTTCAGTACGAACCGCTTTTCCCTTCTCGTTGCAGTCATGTTCGCGTTTCTCGCCGGGCCTTCGCTGGTCCTCGCCCAGCAAGCCAAGCCCTGGGACCAGATCCCCATTCCCAAGCTGCATGAGTTCCATCCCCAACAGCCCAAGCGCATCGAGCTGAAGAACGGAATCATCATCTTCCTGCAGGAGGATCACGAGCTCCCTTTCATCTCCGGTTCCGTGATTATTCCCGGCGGTTCGCGTGACGAATCCGCCGCGAAGGCCGGCCTCGTCGGCCTCTACGGCCAGGCCTGGCGCACCAGCGGCACCGCAAAGATGGACGGCGATGCCATGGACGACCTGCTCGAAGCCAAGGCCGCGCACATCGAAACAAATGGCGATGACGATTCCACCTCACTATCGTGGGATTCCCTGAAAGGCGACTCAGACCAGGTCTTTTCTCTCGCCATGGACCTGCTCTTTCACCCGAAGTTCAGCGCAGACAAGCTGCAGCTTGCGCAGGAGCAGGAGGCCACGGGGATCGTTCGCCGCAACGACGATGAGGATGGCATCGCCGATCGCGAAGCCAACAAGCTCGTCTACGGTGTCAACAGCCCCTACACGCGCCAGCCCGAACTTTCCACCATCGGCGCCGTCACTCTGGGCGACCTGCAGGCGTGGCACGATCGCACACTCAAAGGCAAGCTCATCGTCGGCATCGCCGGCGACTTCGATCCCGCCGCAATGGAAGCCAAGGTCCGCGCGGCGTTCGAGAGCCTGCCGCCCGTCACGCCCGAACCTCCGCGCCACGATAGCTTTCCTGGCCCCACCCCCGGTCTTTACTTCATCAACAAAGGGGACGTAAATCAATCCAACGTCGAGATTATCGGAATCGGCATCGATCGCCGCAATCCCGATGTGCCGGCCATCGTCATCATGAATGAGATTCTCGGCGGCGGATTCGGCAGCCGTCTCTTTCAGAAGGTCCGCACGCAGCTGGGACTGGCCTACGCAGTTGACGGCGGATTCAGTCTGGAATACGACCATCCGGGCGTCTTCTACACGCAGGTGCTCACCAAGAGCGCCTCGACCGTTGAAGCCACCAAGGCCGCCGAGGGCGAGATCGCCGGCCTGAACTCCCGGCCGTTCACTCAGGACGAGTTGGATCGCGCGAAGAGCGACATTCTCAACTCGTTCCTCTTCCGCTATGACACCAAAGGCAAAGTCCTTGCGGAGCGCGAGCGTCTCGAGTTTTACGGATATCCCGCCGACTACCTCGAAACTTACCAGGCAAGTCTCGAGAAGGTCACTCTCGCCGACGTCACTGCAGTCGCAAAGAAATATGTTCATCCCGATAAGCTGGCCGTTCTTGTTGTTGGCAACGGACCCGAGATCAAGCCTCCGCTCGATGCGCTCGATATGGGCACGCCGAAGCCGATCGATATCACCATCCCGATGCCTCCAGGAGCGCAAGGCGCGCCCGCGGGAGCACCGCAATGAATCGAAGGGAGTCGGGGAGCTTAGAACTTACTGGAAAGTATCCGGCAGAGGCACAGATTTTCAGAGCGTAACTTGAAAGGTCGCTCAAAATGTCTCTGGAAAAGCACGAAGTATCAGGGCACGAGTTTACTCGTGCCGCATTCGAAGCAAACGAACGTGGGCTTTAGGCCCTGACGGAGTTTTTCTCGCAGAGCGCAAAGGAACGCTATGAACTCGAAAGCCGAAACCCCGCTCGCTCCCACTCCCGCCGGAATGGCGATCCACAACCAGGCCGCGCGCGACGCTGCACTCAGCCGCCTGCTTGCCGCGGGCGTCATCATGATCGTTCCTGAATCCTGCGTCATCGATCCCGAAGTCCAGGTCGCGCCCGGCACCGTGATCGAACCCTATGTTCAGTTGCTCGGCCAAACCCGCATTGGCAGCAATTGCCGCATCCGTTCGTTCTCTGTCATCGAAGACTGCACCCTCGGCGATGGAGTTCTCATCCGCTGGCATTGCGTCCTCGAGCACTCCACTGTCGCTGACCGCGCCGAGCTTGGCCCCTTTGCGCACCTGCGCCCTGGTTGCGAAATCGGCGAAAGCGCTCATATCGGCAACTTTGTTGAAGGCAAGAAAGTCCGGCTTGGCAAGGGCGCAAAAGCCAACCATCTCACCTATCTCGGCGACGCCGATATCGGCGAAGGCACCAACATCGGCGCAGGCACCATCACCTGTAACTACGACGGGTTCAGCAAATTCCCTACTCGCATCGGCAAACGTGTCTTCATCGGCAGCGACACATCGCTTGTCGCGCCTATCACCATCGGCGACGGCGCGTACATCGGCGCCGGCTCCTGCCTCACGAAGGATGTGCCCGCCGACGCGCTCGCCGTTGCCCGCGGCCGCCAGATCAACAAAGAAGGCTGGGCCGCCGCAAAGCGCGCGCAGCGCGAAAAGAAATCCTCATGAGTCCACGCGGCAGGGTGCCCCACGTCCCTCGCATTTGGGGACGTGGGATCGCCCCGTGCCCCATCCTTTCGCCGGCCACTCGGCGAAAGGGTGGGAATCTCGTGCAATCGCGTTCGAGATTTCTCTACCTGCTGGTCGTACTTTTCCTCGCGGTGCCAACCCCCGCCCAATCTCCCCAGCTCCTTGCCCAACTCATCGCTCCCGGCGTCTGGTTTGTCCCCGGCGACGCTTCAAAGGGCTACTGCAACAACATCGTCATCGAGATGAAGGACTACCTCATCGTCGTCGATGCCAACTATCCCGGCCGCGCCCGCGAGCTCGTCAACGAAATCGGCCAGCTCTCGCCAAAACCGGTGCGTTTCGTCTTCGATACGCATGCTCACCGCGACCACTCCTACGGCAACATCGTCTGGACCGAGGCCGGCGCGACCACCTTTGCCTACCAGGGCGTCGCCGACGAAATGGATCGCTACGAGCCCGGCCGCTGGCTCGCTACGGCCGCGCAACGCGACGACGTCCGCGCCCTCAATCTCCACGACGCGCCGCGTCCGCAGCTTCTTTTCCGCCACAGCCCCTTCATCCTCAAAGACAGCACCCGCGAGGTGCAGTTTCTCTTCCTCGGCTGGGCGCACACCCAGGGCGACGGCTTTGTCTGGCTCCCCAAAGAGCGCATCCTCTGCACCGGCGACGCAGCCGTCAACGGCCCGCGCAACAAGCTCTGGGATGCGTACCTTGAAAACTGGCCGCGCGTCCTCTCCAAAGCCCTGGCGCTCGAGCCGATCCACGTCCTTCCCGGCCATGGCGACGCCGGCGGTCCCGAAATCCTCACCGGCCAACAAGCCTTCCTGAATGACCTCTTTGGCGCTGTCAAACAACAGGTTGCGGCGGGCAAAACCCTCCCGCAAATTCCCCTCCGTCTGCCCGAACGCGACCGCAACTGGATCCCCGCCGATTTGACCGACGATTTCTCCATCGCCTATGTGGAAATCACGCAACATAAACCGGCGGGCGCCCTGCCCCACACATGGCGGTAACCTGAGCAAAAGGGCATACTTGCGCTGCAACATTCGGGTGATTGAGAGGCCCGCCGCCGGATGCTAACCTCTTGGAAGAGACTCGGGTGGCCCGGTCTCTCATATTTTTGGCGACCACGGAATTCAAGATCGATCTAACTTTTGTGCGTCCCTTATCACGGGTTACCTATCCTGTGATTCGGGTGAGGTTTTAGGGCAAGGTTGCGGTTTGTTTTTTTTGCGCACGGCGGCAACACGCGTGGGAACACAAAGAGCGAGCAGTGCGTAACCGGGAAGGTCATACTGAATTTGCTGAGTGCCGCTAGCGCATCAACGCACAGAACGTCTCATCGATTGGTCGAAGAGATATTGGGCCCACGGTTGAAAGTCGCTCTCGTTCTTAGGTCGTAGTTACAGCAAGAGGAGACGGAGGCTGCCGGTTTGGCGCTCAGCTTGGCTAATTTAAAGAAATCCGATTCAAACGCCGATCCCCGCAGCGACAACGGCGCGCGGACGCGCAAAGCGCCGCGCATCCTCGTCGTCGACGACGAAACGCCCGTGCGTTCCATGATCGCTGCGGCGCTCGATCGCCAGGGATACATCGTCGATCTTGCCGGCGGCGGACGCGAAGCCCTCGAAGCTCTCGAGGCCAACGCCTTCAACCTGGTGCTCACTGACATCGTCATGCAGGATGTCAACGGCATTGCCCTCCTCGAACGCATCCACGCCCTGCAACCCAATCTCCCCGTCGTCATGGTCACCGCAGTTCACGACATCAGCGTAGCCATTGATTCCATGCGCCGCGGCGCTTATGACTATCTGCTCAAGCCCTTCGAACGCGACCAGCTGCTCAACACAGTACAGCGCGCGCTCTCGCATCGCCAGGCTCTTGAAGAGACGCAGAATTACCACCAGAATCTCGAAGAAATGGTGCGCGCCCGCACTGAGATGCTGCGCCACGCGATGGAAGACCTGGAGCACTCCTACGACGTCACGCTCGAGGCGCTTGGCGATGCGCTCGACCTGAAGGACTCCGAAACCGAAGGCCACTCAAAGCGCGTCACCGCTTACGCCATCGCGCTCGCCCGCGCTATGGGCATTCCGCCAGACGAGATCAAGATCATTGCCCGCGGCGCCTTCCTGCACGACATCGGCAAGATGGCCATCCCTGACGAAATTCTGCGCAAGCCCGGCAAGCTCACGCCCGAAGAGCAGACCATCATGCGCGAACACTGCGCCCGCGGCTATCACATGCTGCGCAAGATTCCCTTCCTCTCCGGAGCCGCTGAGATCGTCTATTGCCACCAGGAGCACTACGACGGCAACGGCTATCCTAACGGGCTCCGTGGCCGCGAGATTCCCGTCGGGGCGCGCATCTTTGCTGTTGCCGACACCCTCGACGCCATCACCAGTGATCGCCCCTATCGGAAGGCCCGCGGCTTCGACACCGCGCGCGAAGAGATCCTCCGCTGCTCGGGTACGCAGTTCGATCCCGCCGTCGTCGAAACCTTCCTCAAGATCCCCAACGAACTCTGGCAGGAATTGCGCTCCGAGATCAGCGGCCAGAACCGCCGCTTCTCCACCTTCGAGATGGCGCACACTCGCGAGTCGTAACCACGGCCATTCAACTCTCCACGAACCTGGGTGCCCCATCTTCGCGACGTTCTTGTTTTTGTCGCCAGGGTGGGGGCAACTCTCACTTCCCACACAAATTCCTGTTCTGACCACTGATCACTGTTTTCACCCTCCGCCTGCTAACATCGCATCCAAGCATGGAGTAAGGAGAACAGACGTATGGCCGTACTTCCCGCCCAAGGTGCGAACGAGGGATTCGCCGACCACCTCGAGAAACTCCCCGGCTGGCAAATCGAATCCGGAGAATTGGTAAAAACCTTCCCTTTCAAAGACTTCGTTGCCGCGCTCGGCTTCGTCAACCGCGTCGGCGAGGCTGCTGAAACCGCCGGCCACCACCCGGATATCGACATCCGCTACAACAAGGTGCGCCTTGCTCTCGTCACCCACTCGGCCGGAGGGCTAACGGAAAAGGATTTCAACCTGGCAGCCAAGGCCGAAAAGCTTTCCGGCTAGTCTTCTTCGACCGCTCGGAGCCGGAATCGACTCAGAAGGCGGGTTTTCTATTTGTGCCAGCACACTGGCGATTCAGGAGGGACGTGACGTAGTGCCGTACCGGAGCTACGACAGCGAGTTGCTGATACTCGAGAAGACGGTGGTAATCGCCCTGGTAACCAGGTTCACGCCGACAATGGCAGCCAGCACGATCAGGCAGATCAGCAGGGCATACTCGACTAAATCCTGACCCTCTTCGCCGTCCTTCAGGCCCTGCATTTTCAAATACATGCTTATGTATAGGTTCTTAATTTTGGCCCCCTCCGGAGCTAGAAGTCTATGATTTGCCAACACTGGCCCCTGCTCGCTTCATCCTGCGCCGATTCTTTAAGTGGCAACACACAATTAGGACAGGGCCGGGCATGCCTACTTCGATGTCTTAGGCCGCGCGAACGCGATAAGGAAGACGACCACCCCAACTGCGATCCCAATTCCGATAAATAGCGATGATGGTTGAAGCAGGAAGTCTAGATTGCGCGGCATAGTAGGCATAGCGGCTGTTTCGCTTCCTGTGTCTTCCAACAGGTATACACCACACCCAAGGAGAAAACCCAGGTTCGTAGCCGGAGTTTCTACCGATTGTTTGAGACGCAACAGGATACGGCTCTCAATTCGACTTGACCAATAAAGAGGCGGAGCCTACCCAACTTTGGCCGCCCGACTTTGCCTCCATTATTCTGGATTTCTGCCAGTTTCTCCGCTTTGGCGGGGTGATCTGATCGAATTTTGCTCGGGTCGCTCGCTTTTCAGACAGTCCGCGTTCCCCCTGGTCTCTTCTCGCTTCACCCCTGGTTTGTCTCCGTGCGGCGCTTGGTCGCAAGGACATTAAACTAAATAAATAGTTGATTCAGATGAGCTTCTCCACCTTCCGATGGATGCCTTTCTAGTCCAGGTTTTCCAGTTTTCCGGCCCTCTGTCCGAAAATCCCCTTCCCAAATCGGGCGTCTTTAGACGCAGATTCCTTCAGAAAGGATGACCGAACCGCTCAGAAATAAATTTTGATTTTTGTATTGCATTTCTCCGAATCTATGCTATCGTGTATTTATTCCGGTTGTGGAGAGCATCTCCAAGCCGGAAGTAGTTTGCGTCACTGGCCTCCCGGCACGGATAGCTTTAACGTCCGTGCCGTCTTTTTTTGTTCGTGACAATTTTTCGACAACTGTCACCGGCTCACCCGTTAGTCCTCGGGTCAAGAGGGCTCCGAGCTGCTTCGCAGGGCTCCCAAAGCGGTGCTTGCCACTCTTCCCGCCAGTCAGAATCCCTTCAGCGAGCCGCCGCGCAGAATAATCTCCCGTAGACCCATTGCACATAAATCGACGCAGATTCAATCCAAGTCTTTTATAGTCAGTCTATCTGTTCGAGGACCCGCAGCAGTAACAGGACCGCCGCATGAAGGTGCGCCTTTACCCGGATACTTTGATCGTGGTGCTGGCGCTTTTTGGCGTGCTCTGCCTGATTGACGAAGGCTGTCAGGCACCGCCGCCGCCCTCACTGGTCCGGTTTCTTTTCGCTCATCACCTGTGGCATCTTTGGATTGATTTGAGGTGGAACTGGATGTATTCGCACGAAATTCTCCATTTCATTTCCGGCGTGTTCGGCGCGATGTTGGGCTGCTGGCTCTACTTTGCCATCCAGAAGAGAAAGAAATCCTGATCTCCGCCGATCGGGCACTTACCGCATACTCTGCCATACAATGAAAACGAGGATTCGCATGAAGCACACAGCCGCAAGCCGCTGGATTCTCGGTCTGGCCGTTTTCACCCTTACCGCCGCCAGTTACGCGCAGTGGTCCAACCCGGCAGACGACGTCCCCGCCTACCACCCCTCAGCACCGCTCAATATCAAAGCCATTCCGCCCATCCTTCATGGCGCCCAGCTGACCGGGCCGAACTTCCGATACCACTGGCAGGTTCGCGCCTATCAGCTAGCCGCCCAGATCCCCGGCGTCATTTACCAGCTGCCGTGCAACTGCCGCTGCGACCGCGCCCTCGGCCACACCAGCCTGCATAGCTGCTATGAAACAACGCACTCCACCGAATGCGACGTCTGCGCGGCCGAAGGTTTTTACGCCTATTACAAAACCAAGGAGGGCTGGACGCCCGCACAGATTCGCGCCGGCATCGCCCGCCACGAATACGAAAAGATCGACCTCGAGAAACAGTGAAAAGGCAGTTCACAGTTCGTAGTTCGGAGCAGTCGGTCAGTGGCTTCTGGCGCCGACTTCTGTGAACTATGATCTGCGAACTTTGAACTGAACCAGGAATCTCAATCCAGCGTAGAATAGAAGCATGCAGCACGAGCCATTCGGCCCGAGCTCGCACCCGCCGGCAGACTCGAATCATCTAACAACAGTCTGCAAACGATGGGGGCGTCACGGTTTCGACGGGATCGATTGCAGCATAGGAGACATGTCGGGGTGTGGGCACCCGTAATCGCCTGCAAAACTAAAGTTGCCAACCAAGAACTGGCACTTGCTGCTTAATTAACTGAGTAGCCGCCTTCCACGGCTTCGCCTATGGGCTGTGAGCGGGCGTCATACAGTAGGCTGGCGGTTGCGGCTCGGTCCGTGTCGTAACCGCGAGATCATCGGACTAGTTTCCGGCGCATCTTGTCCGTTCTTAAGCGCCGGCGGCGAACTCAATCGAATCGGACACAGCATGGACTCTCCCGGCTGACAGCGATTTCGGACGCGGGTTCGACTCCCGCCGCCTCCACCAACTTAAGTTGTTTATTTTCAATAGCTTACAGGCTAGAAGCGCAGAAAAAGCGAAGAACATTGCCATTGCTAAGTCTTTCCCAATCAGCTAGATAGCCTCATCGACTTTGAAATCTGATGAGCCCGCGTCCGAAAAAAGCAAACCGTTATTTTTCAGTTATCTAGATCAGCTATTCAGAGGGCGGATTTGCTCCGCGCGAGGGGGCGACCCCGGCCCGCAAGGTGCTGCGGTATTTATGTGTAATTAAGTTGTTTTTTAGATGTGAAACGGTGTATATTTCGATTTGCAGGAGGCTTCCATTGGCAACCGTTCCCGCATCTCGTCCTGATCTTGCAGCGCATCGCGAGGCGCTTCGCCTCCCCATCCCGGAGATCGTCAAGCAGCTCGTTGGCCTCATCGGCCGGAAGCTCACCGCCTACGTCGGGGGTGTCCGGGACGTGCGCGCCGTCGATCGTTGGATGAACGGAAGCGAGCTTTACGGTGATGCCGAACAGCGTCTGAGGTTCGCGTTCCAGCTGGTCCGGATGCTCGCCGAAAGAGAAGATCCTACAGTGATCCAATCCTGGCTCACCGGCCTGAACCCTGAACTCGGCGACCGCGTCCCACTTCGGCTCATGAGGGAAAACGATTTGGAAACCATGGCGCCGGAGATCATGGGAGCCGCGCGAGCTTTCCTCGTCGGCGGTTAGGAGCGAATTGAATGGATCTTGAATTGAAGCGGCCTCCTGGGCCGCTTTTCCGTGTCGGCAGAGATAACGACGCATGGGCGGTTCCTGATTGGGCCTATGCCAAGGAAGACGGGACCTTTGGGAATCGCTTCGACGACCCGATGCGCGTGTATCGGGTTTTGTACGCGTCTTCGCAGCGGCTGGGATGTTTCATTGAAACCCTGGCGCGTTTCCGCGTCGATGTCTCATTCATCGCAGACTTGGCGCTCATGGAGAATGGTGAGGACGACTTCACAGCTCACGGCACCGTCCGTCGAGCATGGATCAAAGGACGCTGCATTGGCAGCGCAAATGTCGAAGGCGAGCATGCGGACATCTATGCCCTCGGGTGGGTCAGTCATCTCAGGTCGGCGCTGGCCGGGATCGCGGTGAAACTTGGGATGGAGGACATCGATCTGAGTTCGCTTGAACGGGCTGAACCCCGCCTGTTGACACAGCGGGCCGGCAGGATCGCATTCGAACTCGGATACGCGGGGATCTTCTACCACTCTCGCTACGGCCACTCGATTGAGAACTGGGCAATCTTCGAGGACTGGACCATGCCGGATCGGTTCCCCATTCATCAGCCGAATTCGCGGAAAGTGGCGGAAGACGATCCGGACTTGCTCGAAGCCTTGCGAATCCTCGGGCTCGTGATAGGCGACTGAGGGTCCGATCGCAAATGACGTTCAGATCTGCCAACCCAAAAACCGGTAGCCAAGACATCAGTCTATGGCTTCTGAGCTAGGGCAATCGTGCACCATCAGAACATACAGCGGTTTGCCAATGGAGTCCGGCAGATGGGGTGCGAATTCAGATTCAAACCCGCAGTTCAGGCAACAGAGAGCGTGTCGCGATTCCGAGTATTCCCTGCGGACCACATCCTTGGGCAGCTTGTCGTCCTCAATAAACCGCATATTGCGAATCGTATCACCGCACTGTCGGGACACATGCGCATGCATTATGAAAGATAGCTGAATACCTACTGCGCCTAATCGATCCTTCGAAGTAAGGTTGGACGCGCCGGCCAAGACACTAGAGTCGGAGAGACGCACGGCCACAAACCTAATCACTCGGAGAAGTATCCTCATCCGGTCCTTTCTCAACCGGCAGATGCCTCCAGCGCGATGGCACGAGGAAAGAGGATATTGTTCTCAAGATGGATGTGTTGATGCAGGTCCTGCTCGAATTCCCTCAAACCGTCATAAAACGCGTGGAAGGTAGGGCAGGCATCCTCCGGAGTTGTGAAGTTTCCGCTCAAGTGGCGGATTTCAGCGATCAGGGCGCCCGCAGCATCGTGTTCCTGGGTCATCATCGCGATCGGATTCGCAACCGTGCCAAAGCAACTACGGGGCCTCGGGGTTCCAGTGGAGATGGACCGCTCCAAGCCAACGATGTAGGGAAACAGGACGGCTTCTTCCTTGACCAAATGTTGGGTGAGCTCTTCATCCAATTGCATGAGAGTGTTGGCGATCACCGGCAACTCCGGCTTCGTGGAGCCATGACGATTCACAACCTTCTGAGCAAGCTGGGCCAGTCGCGGCAGTTCACCCTTCACGTATGCGTGGTGTTTGGCCACAATGTGTGAACTCAAGCTCTCTAACGTTCTCTCAGCCCAATTCTCGACCTCAACCCCAGGCTTCTTTTCTGCCTCTTCCAGCGCCGCAATAACCGTGTCAATTTCCAGATTTCCGGCAGCGCATGCCTCTGCCAGAGGCTTGCGTCCCCCGCAGCAGTAGTCAATTCCAAATTGCTCAAAGACACGGATTGCGCTCGGTTGTTCCAATGCGATTTCGCGTACGGTTTGTGTGGTTGCGGTCATTTCCGATCTCCTTGAACTCGAACTTACAGAGATCGCAATGCCCGCCACAGCGACTTTGGTCACTCTGAAGCTCAATATGCCAACAACTGAGGAAGGTATCCGTGTGACCAAAGTCGCTGAGATCTCCGTTCTGCTCGCCTAGGCTTGTGGTTAGACAGAAGGTCAACTCGACATGGGCGCAGCAATCATCACGCCGATCCATAAGCAGGAAGGCAAAAGGAAACTTGTCCCCAAGTCCAAATCCGATGGTTCCCAGAGGGTCAGGAGAATTGTTCAGTGGCTCTTCGTAGCACTGAATGGATGGCTGGGAATCCAATTTCTTCTCTGGGTTCATTACTGTGAGGGCGGCGGTGTTGGATGGAACGTGCCACGACCCGCAGGAGCCGAAGGCTGGCTACCGATTGCGGGCTTGATGAATACGAAATACTTCTTGCTGACAGGACGCGTGCCCGCAATCCACCCCGCTGCCATGGTCTTGTTCATTGCGTTCATGCTGATGAGTCTGCTGCTCAAGAAAGCCTTCTGTTCCTGGCTTTGCCCCGTTGGAACACTGTCAGAGCACCTCTGGAAGCTTGGAAAACGAGTATTCGGCCGCAATCTGCATACGCCAAAATGGTTGGATCTTCCACTGCGAGGGCTGAAGTACCTGCTTCTAGGATTCTTCGTAATCCTGATCGGCGCCATGTCCGCCGAGGCAATTCACGATTTCATGTCCACACCATACGGCCTGGTCGCCGATGTCAAGATGCTGAATTTCTTCCGCGACATCGGGCAAACAGCGGCAATTGTCATCGGCTTGCTGGTGTTGCTCTCCATGCTGATCCAGAACTTCTGGTGCCGGTATCTCTGTCCTTATGGAGCACTGCTGGGAATCGCATCGCTGCTCAGTCCGGTAAAGATCCGCCGCGACGCCGAGGCCTGCATCGATTGCGGAAAATGCGCGCGGGCCTGTCCTTCCAGCCTGGCCGTTGATCGGCTTGTGCAAATCCGATCCGTTGAATGCACGGCGTGCATAGCGTGCGTTGCCGCGTGCCCGGCTGAGAATGCCCTGCAATTCTCTTTGGTATCGAGAAAGGCGACAACGCCGGTGGAGAGATGGCGTCGCCGCGCACTCTCACCCATTGTCACTGCAGCAGCTCTCGCTTGTATCTTCCTGGGGCTGGTCGTGGCAGCGAAGGCTACTGGGCATTGGCAAACTAATCTGCCCCACGAGGTGTACGTGGATTTGGTTTCCCACGCGAGAGATGCCGGCCATCCTGACATGCAGTGAGCCAAGCGAATGAGGGGTGGAATCGAGGAGAACTTTGGAGCGTTCGCAGAAACAGTTGGCGTGGCCCAGACGCTGCAGTGCGGTTATTTTCGCCGAAATCGAAACTCGGTTCCGATTGCTTCGATGGCGCGCCTGTCCAGCACTTGGCTCGCGCGAGCGAAAACGATCGTTTCCTCGACTTGAATATGGTCGGAATAGAGTTGCTTGAGACGCGCGGTTTGGGAGAGCAGCAGCTGTGTTTCTTCTATTCCCAGCCAGCCCGATTCAATCCAGGCTGAATAGAGCCGCTCGATCGATCCATGCAATTCGTTTGCCTCGTGATGATCGCCCTCAAGCCGGTCAATCTCCTCGAAGGATCTCGCGTCGGACTTTCGCAATCGCGGAAAGAGTGACTCCTCCTCATCCGCAGTGTGGCGCTTTCCGCCGGTTCGGAAGTACTCGAGCGCAGCTTTGACCGCGTCGCGTTCCTCGCCGGTAAGGCTCCTGCCTCGTGCTCGATCAACCACAACGCAAAGAATGCCCAGGAAGCTCTCTATCCGTCTGTGGCAGTCCTTCAACATGCCAATTGGATCATCGAAACCGCTGTCGGGCTTTGCGCCAATCTGAATCGCCATCAAGAACCCCACTCATTCTTCCCTTTACTCATTGTCCTTCATCCGCAGCGTTTGCGAATCTCATGCGCCTTGGAGAACATGAAGGGTTGTTGCAGCCTTCAGTTGGGGTGCCGGCCAAATAAAGCCCCGTGGAATATAGGAGCAGCATGGCTCTTCGGCGTGCGGATTTCCTGTCAAGGCGTAAGCGCGGGCTCGCGATCCTCCGCAAATCTCTTTGAATTCGCAGGCCCCACACTTTCCCTCTAGCTTCGATGTATCGCGCAAATTGCGGAACAGCGGCGAGTCACGGTAGATCGCGGACAATTCCTGCTCACGAATATTGCCGGCCGCCAAGGGAAGAAAGCCGCTCGGGAAGACTTCCCCCTTGTGCGAGATAAAGACAAATCCCTTCCCGTCGTTGAGACCGCGCGGTGCGCGTCCAATCGCGTCAACAGTTTTCTCGTGCTGTGAGGCGACGTCGATTCCCAACTTGCGTTCGGCAACCCGTTGCTGCAAAAGATAGCGCCTGTAATGCTGCGCCTCGGTCGTTTTGATGTCGAAGCTGGCGGTCTTCGAGAGACTGTAAACCTTTGCAAAGACCGACTCGAATTCCTCCGCAGTCAGTAGATCGTTCAACTTTCCGCGTCCGGTAGGAACAAGAAAGAAGACACTCCAAAGCGTGATCTTCAGCTTTTCCATCAGAGCAACGATGCTGTCAATTTCGTTGATATTCCTGCGGCTGAAAGTGGTGTTGATCTGCACCGGCAACCCGATCTCATTTGCCCATCGCACTGCATCGAGCGTTCGCGCAAAGGACCCGCTCATCCCGCGGAATGCGTCGTGAGTTTCGGCGGTGGCGCCATCCATACTCACGGCCAACCTGGCGAGGCCAGCTTCTTTGAGTTTGACAACGACTTTCTTCGTCAGCAGAGGCGTGGCGCTTGGCGTCAGAGAAACTCTGACTCCGACCGACCGCGCATGAGCGATCAGCTCAAAAAGGTCAGGCCGCTTAATCGGGTCTCCTCCCGTTAACACAAAGACTGGAACCTTCAATGCCGCGATCTGGTCGATCAGATGTTTGCCCTCGTCCGTGCTCAGTTCCATGGGGCTACGTTCCGGCTGAGCGGATGCGCGGCAGTGCACACAGGCGAGGTCGCATGCCTGGGTCACTTCCCAAATGGCAATAAATGGCCGTTCGTTGAAGTCGGTGGTGTTGATTTGCGGGTTCATGCATCTATGAGACAGCCTGAATCGGGCGGGTGCAGTGACCAAAGTCCCAGGCTGCTAGAATTCCCGAGTGACCGCTGAACGCACCGATCTCGCTACCGCACTCGGGAGAACCGCACTCTTGTCGGGTCTTACGCCTACGGAGTTGAAGATGCTGGCTGCACGAACTGTCCGTAAACTGTTCAGCACCGGAGAGTTGCTCTTTTCAGAAGGCGAGCCGTGCAACGGGTTGCACATCATCGCACAGGGTAAAGTCCGCATTTTCAAGTCATCTATCAGCGGCCGTGAGCAGGTTCTTGCGGTGAACGTTCCGGGCGAATCAGTCGCGGAATTGCCGGTATTCGATGGCGGCCCATTTCCGGCTTCCGCGGTTGCGATTGAGGATGCAGAAATCGCGTTCATCTCGCGGCGCGATTTTCAGGCGTACTGCATGGAGCACCCTGAAGTCGCACTCAAAGTGCTGCAAGTCGTTGGCGCCCGGCTGCGGCGGCTAGTGGGGATCATCGAGGAATTGTCATTTACGACGATCCGCCAGCGCCTTATAGCCGCACTCCTCAAACTGGCCCAAAGCGAAGGGAAGCAAAGCTCTCTAGGGGTCGAGTTTCAACTGCCGGCGACTCATCAGGAACTGGCCAATCAGCTTGGGACCGTACGCGAGCTAGTCTCCCGCAATCTGATGCGCCTCCAGGCAGAAGGACTACTGGACGTTGATGCGCGACAGATCGTCGTCAAGGATATGGCGGGTCTGAAGGCGCTTCTGGAGACATCCTCCTAGGCCTTTTCTGCTCCGAGTGACATAAGTTACTGCCCCCCTCTTCCATGATCGGTAGGGTTGCAAGTGGAGAGTGCTTATGTCTACCGCAACTCAGTCTATTCGCGAGATCGTAACCAGGCAGCCATCCGCAGCCGGAATCTTTCATCGATTCGATATCGACCTTTGCATGCAAGCCGATTTATCGCTCGAAGGGGCGTGCGAGGAATTGCAGCTCTCTGTAGACCAAGTCCTCGAAAAGTTAGCTGACGCGGAAGCCCAGGGATGTGGCGGTGTGGCCGTGGATCCAGAGAACCTGTCCTTGAGCCGCCTGATCCAGCACATCGTCCGAGTTCATCACAACTGTGTTCGTCAAGAGCTACCAAGACTTGCTGAAATGGCCTCGACGTTGTCGGCGAAGCGCGGCGATCGTGAGCCGCAGTTGACAAAGATCGCCGAACTGATCGAAAGCCTTCGCGGCGAAATGTATGCGCATATCCAGAAAGAAGAGCAGGTGCTCTTTCCATTCATCTCGCAAATGGATCAGGAGTCGATCGTTGCTTATCCTCCTGCACACGCTTGCTTTCGTTCGGTTACGCACCCGATCTTCATGATGGAACAGGAACACGAATCTGCCGACCATATTGTGGCCGAGATCATCCAGCTCACGAATCATTTTGAACCGCCCTCATGGGCATGCGCGACGCACATCGCTCTCTTTTCCGGACTCCGCGCGTTCGAGGCAGGCCTCAGACAGCATGTTCACTTAGAAAACGACATTCTATTTCCTCGCGCAATTCAATTGGAAGCAGAAATCAAGACGGGGAGGTAGTCATGGCTACGCTTGCGTCGTTAGATCACACGGTCTCCACCGCCGCCGCTGAGAATGCAGGAATTATTGGTCGCGAACGCCAGAAGAGTCTCATGCTTCGTGCTTGGATCGCGAGCGGCTTGTTCTTTATGGCCTTACCTGGGACCCTGTTGGGGTTCTCAAACCTGATGGCGATCAGCACTCATCACGGACTGGGCGGTCTGCCGGCGGCGTGGATTCAGGGCCACGGCCACGCGCAGGTATTCGGCTGGATCGGCAGCTTCATTCTCGGAATCGGATTCTATTCGCAGCCGTCGCATGGGCGATCGGTGATTAGGATTCCGCTCGCATGCTTCGTTCTGTGGACCTCAGGCGTTGCGATGCGATGGACAGCAAGCATTTACGGCTGGCATTGGCGCTTGGCGTTCCCGATCTCTGCCGGATTTGAAATGATCGTAGTCCTCTTGTTCATCGCTACCGCATCACAGCACAAGCTGCCAGAGCGGACGCAAAGTAAGCGTGGAAGGCCGCGAATGGAGTTGTGGATGGTGTCTGTACTGATGGGAACCGCCGGGCTCGCAGCTTTGGTCATCTTCAACTTCGTTGAATGCGTACGCCTGGCAGCCAATGGAACACTTCTCGCCTTTCCGCACGCTCTCGACCAAAAGTACCTGGTATTGCTTGCCTGGGGATTCCTCGTGCCGGTGGTCTGGGGGTTCTCCGCCCGTTGGCTGCCTACCTTCCTCGCGATTGCACAGCCGAGCACTCGAGTATTCTTGACCGCCTTGATCCTAGACCTAATCGGTGTGCTTTTCGGCGTCTCCGGTTGGACCATCGCGGCGACGATTTTACTCACCGCAGCCTCAGTCGCTATTGGAATCGCATTGCATCTGACTCAGAAGCCTCACGGAGCAGCAAAGGTCCAAGGAATTCATCCGAGTTTTCCCAAGTTCATTCGGCTTGCCTACGCATGGCTGGTAATCGCCGGCTCAATGAGTGTCTGGGCGGCCGTTGCCGACCAGCACGGAGGCATTTGGGGCGCGTCTCGTCACGCGCTTACAGTCGGCTTTGCCGCTACCATGGTCTTCGCCATCGGGCCGCGCATCCTTCCCCATTTTGCCGGCATTTATTCCATCTTCAGCAAGCGACTGATGTTTATGAGTCTCATACTTCTGCAGACCGGATGCACGCTTCGCGTCTTGTCTGAGCCTATGGCCTACGAAGGGCTGTTGCACTTCGCATGGAAGACGCTGCCGATCTCCGGGATTCTGGAGTTGAGCGGCGTGCTAGTGTTCGCCGTCAATATTATGCTGACCTTTCTCCTGGGCCGTTCTGCATTTGCGCACACACATGCATGAATGACCTTTGTCCATCGAGCCCTTTTCGCTCATTGCCGGCACAACCCTCACGCTTGTTCTGACAAATGAGCCGAGAGTGTTGTCTCTGTGACTAATGTCCCTGCGTTGCGTTCTCACCGCACCTATGATCAGGAATTAGAAACGAAGTTTATCGAAGCATCCGGGAGGCATCCATGAGCGACCGAGCAGAAAAGATTGGAATCGTGGGCGCGGGCAGTGTGGGAGCAACCATCGCCTACGCGTGCATGGTGCGCGGAGTGGGTAAGCACATCAGCCTCTTTGACCGGGTCAGGGCGAAGGTGGAGGCCGAGGTTCTGGATCTTAACCATGGACTGATGTTCGTCCCGATGGCGAAGTTGGACGGATCAGATGACATAGCAGTGCTTGAGCACTCGGACGTGATCGTCGTGACCGCTGGCGCTAAGCAAAAGCCGGGCCAGACGCGCATCGATCTGGCCGAGACGAACACCGCGATCTGCCGTCAGCTGATTCCTGATCTGCTGCGAGTTGCGCCAGATGCGAAACTGCTGCTGGTGACCAATCCAGTGGATGTGCTCACCTTTGTGGCGCTGAAGTTGAGCGGACTCGATAGCAGCAAAGTTCTGGGCAGCGGAACGGTGCTGGATAGCTCCCGCTTCCGCTTTCTGATCGCGCAACGTTGCGCGGTGGCCGTACGGAACGTGCATGCCTACATTGCCGGCGAACATGGCGAAAGCGAGATTCCTCTCTGGTCCAGCGCCAGTATCGGCAATGTGCCCGTGCAAGGTTGGCGCATGCCGGGCCGCCGGGCGATGAGCGCGCAGGAAGAAAAGGAGATATTTGAAAGCGTGCTCACCGCGGCCGAGAGGATCATCCAGGGCAAGGGCGTCACTAATTACGCGATAGGCTTGGCTGTGGCTGCAATTCTGGAGGCCATTCTTTGGAATGAGGGACGCGTGCTGCCCGTCAGCTCCCTGTTGACGGACTATCGGGGTATTAGCGACGTATGTCTCTCTATACCGTCAATTGTGGGTCGCAGAGGAGTGGAAGGACTGTTGCCAGTGCCCATGAATCCAACTGAGGAGGCCGGGCTGCGTTCCAGTGCCGAAACCGTCCAGCGGGTGGTGCGCTCTCTGGGCTTCTAGCGTGACTCCATGATCGCCAATCCGATTCAGAGATTGCCGTTCCGAAGAATCGCTGAATTGAAAACGGAGAAAAATGCTTTGGCTTATCTCTGCTTTGACGCCACGGCTCCCATGGCAAGTCAGAAACAACGCAATGAAAAAGGAGATCAAAATGAATCTACACGAAGACGAAAACACCAGCTTAACCAGACTTCCCTAATTGACTCAGCCCCTGCTTCAATTTGATCTTGGCGCAGAAATAGAACACCTGCACCAAGAAGATTCCTGGCAGCGAGGTACGGGGCGGAGTTCGAGAACACTTGTGAAGCAGCCAGATTTTCGTGTTGTCCTGGTTGCGATGAAAGAGGCCACAGAGATAAAAGAGCACCGGGCAGATGGAAGGATCTCAATCCACACAATCGCTGGGCATTTGCGGCTCAAGTTGCCAGACCAGGTTGTCGAGGTTCCTGCCGGCCATCTGTTAGCGCTCGATCGTTGCATTGGGCACGACGTTGAGGCTTTGGCGGATAGCGTCTTCTTACTCACAATTGCGTGGTCTAAGGACACCGTCTGATCTGCTTTGAGCCCTTGGCATGCGACAGATAGCATCATTCGCAGCTAGTCGTCATGCTCCAAAACCTCACTTCCAACCACAGAAACGCTTCCAGCAGCATTGTGCCTCTGCCACAAGGGATAGGGCACACCCGCAAGCCGATTGATCGCGAGAGCTTGAGCCGTGAGCAGGATAACTGCAACTTCGATAATGACGAGTTCTTTGGGCTGGGAGATAATGCCGAGCGAAACGATGAGAGTTGTAGCCCCGGCAGGTGGATGACTCACTCGGAACAGCGCCATGAGTGCTCCGGTGGCAGACAGAGAAAGCGCAGCGGCGAGGACTCTGGCGCCATGAACGCCGGGGTGCATACCAAAAGGCGGGCTGGAAGCCACGGTAAGCGCGAAGGCGCCATAGCCGCAGATGAGTCCAATTGCGTGACCGAGGATCGTATTCCGCGGGCTCGAGGCATCCGCAAGGGGAGAAAAAAAGAAAAGATACGCCGTTGGGCCGAGCGACGGAAAGACAAAGGGGCTGCCCGTTAGAAGGGCCAGCAACGCGAGCAGTCCGATTGTGATAAAGCCGTTAATGCAAACATAAATCGCCCACACGACACGCGTTGGAAAATGCTGTAAGAGCCACTTCAGGCGCAGATGAGCAAGCAGCGCTGGCACATGGTCGATGCTGCCGGATCTTCCCTTCACATCGGTCTGATCATTCATGGAAATCTTCAGATGTTCGGTAGCAGATCGAAGTACTCTTCGTCCTCATTCTTACCGCCTTCTCCCTTGCCGAGGTTCTTTTCCGATTCGACAAACTCGATGCGCTCAATCCACTTCACCATCTTGTAGCCGAGTTGGTTTTCGACTCGCAACCGCAGCGGAGCGCCATAGACCTCGGGCAGCGGCTGGCCATTCATCTCGCTGGCCAACAGGCACTGCGGCTTAAGGACATTTTCCAGGCTCTGCGTGTCGTAGTAGGACCCGCCGTAGAGTGCTTCACCAAAGGAGAAGAAGGCAACGGTGTGCGCCTCAGGCAGAGGGCGAACAAGGTCGATCATTTTCTTCATGGGGATTCCGCCCCATTTGGCGATGCCGCTCCAGCCCTGGATGCAATGATGCATGGCGATGTGGTCCACTTCGCCCAGATTGCGCAGGTCGGCGAGCGAAAGCTCGACCGGGTTCTCGACCAGGCCGCCGACCGTTAGCTTGAAGTCGCGGAAGTGGCCTTCAGCCAGGCGCTTCCAATCGTCGCGCACGGGAAGCTTGCCATTCGGCCACAGGTAAGGCGAGATGTCCTTCTCCGAATACATCTGTTGCGGCGTGAGCCGGTTCAGGGTGAGCAGTTGCATAGGATAGGTAACGAACTTGAGCACATGCTGCAGCGCGCGTGGCTGATGCCATGAGAGATAGTGTGCGACGATCCAACAAAGAAACACCACGCCAATGCCCACGAAGCCCAGCCAGACGCCCAGTCGGCCTTGGTCGTTGGTGCCAAGTACGATGTGGTTCATGTTGCGCGCGAATCCAGTCATGACCACCAAGGTGATGTGCACGATGAGGAACGCCAGGAAGCTGAGCATCGTGAGGAAGTGAATCGAGCGGGCCGATTGCCGTCCACCGAAGATCCGTGCATACCAGGTGAAGTGATTCACCACCGCCGGCGACATGGCGATTCCAGTAAGGATCGCCAGCGGGCCGAAGGCGAAGACCACCGTGAAGTAGGCGATCTGCTGCAGTGCGTTGTAGCCGTAAAATCCATTGGGCTCAGCCGGCAGATGCAAAGTGGCGTAGTGGACCCAGGTATTCCAAGCCTGCAGAATCACGGTTGGCGAGGTAGGGATCAGGCGCTTCCATTGCTCAGTCGTGCAGAGCATGGCAACGAAATAGACGCCGCAAAGGATGAAGCCATGCACGTTGATGAAGTGCCACACACGTGCCACGCCGATGGTGTGCCGGTAGCCGGGCGTACCAACAAGCGGCGTGAGATAGCGGGCATCATCCTTGGCCGTCCACAGGCGGTCGCGCGGGACCTTGATGGGAGTGAAGCGGATCCACTCGCTGCCCGGCGTGCAGTCGTCGTTGAAATAGAGCCGCGGATGATCGGCCAGGATGGAAAAGCCGCTGCGGATGAGCATCGTGACGAACAGGAAGTTAAAGAAATGGCAGTAGCGGACCCAGAGCGGGAATCCATGCGGGCCGGCAAAGTCGTTGGGGTACACCACTGGAACGGGTGGAATGTGCGGCAGACCGGCCACGGCCATCTCAATCCACGCCGCAGCAACTAATGATGTGATGACAGCGGCAATTCCGATCAAAATCGAGGGACGAATCCAGAGGCGGTGGCGGCGATCCGGGGGATAATGAACGGCAGCG
Source organism: uncultured Acidobacteriaceae bacterium (assembly GCA_963834565.1). Lineage (GTDB taxonomy): Bacteria > Acidobacteriota > Terriglobia > Terriglobales > Acidobacteriaceae > Telmatobacter. Next base: position 272,606 of record CAWICF010000007.1, read on the forward strand.
TGTTCCGCGTCAAACGTGATCACTGTGTGTCTCCTTTGGCGGTTTGGAACGCCGCTTACTCCGATATGCGAGCTTACATCCGCGCCGACCCTGGCCAGCGTACATGCTTCCATCAGCGCACAAAATGACTTTTGTCACTCGCAATATGTAAATAGATCCTGAAATTGCAGCCTAAGCGATATCGAGACAGGCCCAGACGCCTGCCTGATCGCCGGGGAAAATGCACAGCCGCCCTCATCCAAGTGACTTAAGTCCCTGCAATTCGGCTCACCTCATCTTACCTTCTTAATTGCAGCAAACTCTTTTATGAATTCTTCAACGCGAATTGAGGCAAAACCATGAGCTACAAGCGTTATTGGGTGGCGCTGGCCATCGTCATTATTGGATCTTTTGCCGTTCTAGGCGGCGTAGGGCGAAAAATGATCAGCCAGGCTCCTCCTATTCCGGATGTCTATACGGCGCACGGGCAACTTCTCTTCACCGGAAGTTCCATCACCGATGGGCAAGGGGTCTGGCAGTCGATCGGTGGTCAGGAGATCGGCACAGTGTGGGGTCACGGCGCCTACGTCGCGCCCGATTGGAGCGCAGATTGGCTGCACCGTGAATCAGAGATTCTGCTGAATACCTGGGCTGTCAGATCCGGCGCGGCGAATTTCGAAGCTCTCGGACCGGACCAGCAGGCCATCTTCAAAGCTCGACTGATCCGCGAGATGCGCACGAACACCTTCGATGCGACGCACAACCGTGTGACGATCGATGAAGATCGCGCCGCCGCGTTCCAGCAACTGGCGGCATATTATGCGAATGTTTTTTCCGCAGGGCGTACCGCGTATGCCATTCCGCAAGGCGCCCTCACCAATACCGCAAAACAAGAGCAGCTTGCGGCATTTTTCTGGTGGACCTCATGGGCCGCCAGTACGGAGCGTCCAGGATCGACGACGACATATACAAATAATTGGCCGCACGAGCCACTGGTCGGCAACGAACCGACTCCGGGCGCGGTGCTTTGGAGCGTAATCAGCTTCGTGGGTCTACTGGCCGGCATCGGCGGTCTGGTCTGGTGGTACGCATCGCAGGAGAAGGTCGTCGTCCGCGGCCCCTACCCCGAAAGAGACCCCTTCCTGACAATGCAGCCCACTCCCTCACAGCGCGCTACGATGAAGTATTTCTTTGTAGTGATGGCTCTCTGGGGGGTCCAAATCCTGATGGGCGTGCTCACTGCGCATTATGGCGTTGAAGGCCACGGATTCTACGGCTTCCCTTTGGATCGCTACCTGCCATACGCCATCACGCGTACCTGGCATCTGCAACTCGCGATCTTCTGGATTGCCACGTCATGGCTGGCCACCGGACTCTATGTCGGCCCGGCGGTCAGCGGACACGAGCCGAAGTTCCAACGCCTGGGTGTCAACGTGCTCTTTGGTGCGCTGATTCTTGTAGTTGGCGGCTCGCTTGCAGGCGAATGGCTGGGCATCCAGCAGCGCCTCGGCAATATGTGGTTCTGGTTTGGTAGCCAGGGTTATGAATACGTCGACCTGGGTAGATTCTGGCAGATTCTATTGTTCATCGGCCTCGTTCTTTGGCTTGTCCTGATGGTCGCGGCCCTCAAGCCGGCACTCGTTCGCAAGAGCGAAGACCGCTCGCTGCTGATGCTCTTTCTGATCTCCAGTATCGCGATCCCACTCTTCTATGCGGCTGGTCTCATGTACGGCCAACGCAGCCATCTCGTCACCGCCGAATATTGGCGCTGGTGGGTAGTTCACCTCTGGGTTGAAGGCTTCTTTGAAGTATTTGCCACCGTTGTGATCGGATTCCTGTTCACGCGGCTAAAGCTGATCGAAATTCGCACTGCAACCAAGGCCGCGCTCTTTTCTACGACGATCTTTCTTTCGGGCGGGATCATCGGGACATTTCATCACCTTTACTTCGCCGGCGCGACGCCCGCGGTCATTGGTCTCGGAGCGATCTTCAGTGCGTTTGAGGTGGTGCCGCTCGCGTTGATTGGTTATGAGGCGTGGGACAACCTTCGTATCGCACAGCCGACCAGGAAATCGCCATGGATTGCGAATTACAAGTGGCCGATCTATTTCTTCGTGGCCGTCGCATTCTGGAACATGGTGGGAGCCGGACTGTTCGGCTTTCTCATCAACCCGCCCATCTCCTTGTATTACGTGCAGGGTCTCAATCTAACGCCGCTCCACGGGCACACCGCGTTGTTCGGCGTATACGGAATGCTCGGACTGGGTCTGACTCTGTTTTGCCTGCGCGCGTTGAATCCTGGCCGCAGGTGGAAACAGGGGGCATTGAGACTCTCCTTCTGGACTCTCAATATTGGCTTGGCCATAATGTCTCTTCTCAGCCTGCTTCCGGTTGGGCTGCTGCAAGCCTGTGCATCCATCCAGCACGGGACATGGTATGCGCGGTCGGCAGAGTTCATGCAGTCCGGCACAATGCAGACGCTGCGCTGGATGCGCGTACCCGGAGACATCGTGTTCTCCATTGGGGCCGCAGCTTTTGCCTGGTTTGTGCTCGGGCTGTTGACCGGTCATTCCTACGACAAGGGGCGGTCAAGTGATCTCGATCATCCGTCGCACGAAACGCACAATGAACGTGAAGAGGCGCTGGCGGCGCGCTGATTGAAATAGCAAAGCGTCACGCGGCGTCTTCGATAAAGGGAATCCCGCATCGAAGGCGCCGCAATGGACCGCACGGAAAGCGGAGATACACACGAAGGAGAGTCAATGAACTACGTATTCCATGCAAATCTGCAAGAGGAGATCACACTGCCGGAAAAGGGAATCTTGAGCCAGGTTCTCAAGAAGGACAACAATGTGAATGTCACTCTGTTTGGCTTTTCGAAGGGGGAGGAGCTTTCTTCGCATTCGGCCCCGACGCCAGCGATTCTCTATTTTCTGGACGGAGAAGCCGATATCCAACTGGGAGAAGACAAGATCGATGCCCAGCCAGGCTCATTTGTCTATATGCCTCCGATGTTATCTCACGGGATCCTGGCAAGAACTCCAGTTAAAATGTTGCTCGTTCAGATGAAAAACGTGACGACTTGAATTTTGTTGGACCTTATGGGTGGCCAAGCTAGACTCGCTACGCATTGCACAATATCGAGCCTGCGACAGCGAGAACGATAAGGTCATCCGACCTTCTCTCGACCCGTTATCGCCAGATAAAATGTCTCTCGCAGGAGTTCGAATGATGATTCAGCTCAAGCGGGTTTACGAAGCGCCTTCCAACACAGACGGGGCCCGCTTCCTTGTTGAGCGCTTATGGCCGCGCGGCGTGAAAAAGTCGTCGCTCGAAATCAGAGCCTGGTTGAAGGAAGTAGCCCCAAGTGGCGAGCTACGGAAATGGTTTCACCATGATCCGGCCCGATGGGATGAGTTCCGGCGGCGTTACTTTGCCGAACTCAGAAAGAATCCAGCTTCATGGCGCCCGATACTGGAAGCTACGAGCAGCGGCAACGTCACCCTGATCTACAGCTCTCATGACCCTGACCACAACAATGCAGTTGCATTGAAGGGCTTCTTGATTCAAAAGTCTCTATAAGGAAAAGGATTGCTAGTTTCATTCAGGGCACTGCTTGCCTGGGTATCGCCTGGACTAAATCTGGAAGGATATGCTTCGTTCCGACTCTCGCACCACCGCTCGCCTCCGCCCCAATAGCAACTCTTGCGCCCCAATGGTCCCACAGACATGCCCTGTTTGCCGATCCACGACCAGCATGTTCATCACCCCTGTGGTCGCCATTTCCTCCGCGACAGCCCGGCAAGTCTCATCTGAGTAGGCAAACGTATCCGGCAATGGCTCAAGTGCATCGCTTGCATCTTCCACTCCGTCTGACGCGGAGTAAGCGTGTGGTCTTCCCCTCTGGCATTTGTGCGGGCTTGAGCCTGACCATGTGGTCATGGAACAGGCATCGGGATCGGAACGTCGGATTCGCAGATTTCGGTCGGTTGCAGAGAAGCGGCAGATCGTAAATCTGACACTGGAGCCAGGCGCGAGCGTGGCGCTGGTTGCACGTGCGCATGGGCTGAACGCGAACCAGGTGTTTAAGTGGCGACGTGCATTCGAGCGCGGCGAGTTGGTTGAGTCCACGGCCGCGTGCACAGCTTTGCTTCCGGTTACAGTGGCTGCTTCGAGTGAGGCGGAGACACGGGAGCCTACCAACAAGCATCAGTCTGCCAGCTCCGGCTCGATCCACATCGAGTTTCCGGGACGGGCGATGATCAGTGTCGAGAGCGGCGCTGATGCCGCGTTGTTGCGTTCGATTCTTGAGAGTTTGCGCAAGTGATTGAACTTCGTACCGGGACGAAGATCTGGCTGGCAGCCGGCGTGACCGACATGCGTCGCGGCTTCGACGGTTTGAGTGCGAAGGTGCAGACCGTGCTCAACGAGCAGCCGTTCTCCGGCCATGTCTTCGTTTTCAGGGGACGCCGCGGGGATATCGTAAAGGTTCTCTGGTTCGATGGCGACGGATTATGTCTGTTTTCCAAGCGTCTTGAACGAGGACGATTCATTTGGCCTCAGGCTACGGAAGGAACCGTTTGTCTTACGCGTGCGCAGTTGTCGATGTTACTCGAAGGCATCGATTGGAGAAGGCCTGAGAGAACATTTCAACCGCAGATCGCAGTCTGATTAATTATTGTGATTCCTCTTTATTCATGCGGCTTTTGTGGATGCTTTCCATCGTGTTTCATGGCATACTGCGGTCATGATTCCTGCTTCCTTGCCTGACCTCGACAGGCTCGATCCAGAAGCGTTGAAGGCGCTGGTGATCGCCAAGCATTCCGAGTCGCTGGAACAGCACAAGGAACTCACTTCAAGCACACATGAGATCGAACATCTGAAGCTGGTCATCGAAAAATACCGGCGTATGATTTTCGGCCGGAAGAGCGAGAAGCTGAGCGGAGAACTGGAACAGCTTGAGTTCCGGCTCGAAGAACTGGAGACTGCTCAAGCTGCCGAGGAAGCTCGGCAAGCGGCAACCGAAGCAACACAAGCTTCTTCCACTCGAACTGATTCGAAGCGCCGGTCGCGCCCTGCGCGTAAGCCTATTCCCGAAGATCTTCCGCGTGAAGTGGTCACTCATCTTCCCGCGCACAACTGCTGCCCCGATTGCGGCGGTGCGTTGCGCCAGTTCGGCGAAGATGTTTCCGAACAACTGGAACGCATTCCGGCAAGCTTCAAGGTGATTCGTCACGTGCGGCCGAAGTTCGCATGCGCAGCTTGCGAGAGCGTCGTTGAAGCGCCTGCTCCTGCGCGGCCCATCGACCGCGGACTGCCTGGTCCGGGACTGCTGGCTCATGTGCTGGTTTCGAAGTACGCTGATCACCTACCGCTTTATCGCCAGTCTCAGATCTATGCCCGCGAGGGTGTTGATCTTGATCGTTCAACCCTGGCCGGTTGGGTGGGCGCGGCCAGCGAGTTATTAACTCCGCTGGTCGATGAGATCAGGAAGCATGTTCTCGCAGCAGCCAAGATCCACGCCGACGACACGCCGGTCCCAGTGCTTGCTCCCGGCAACGGTAAGACTAAGACCGGCAGACTCTGGACCTATGTGCGCGATGATCGACCAGCAGGTTATTCAACCGCTCCAGCTGTGTGGTTCACTTACTCGGAAGATCGCAAGGGAGAACACCCGCGACGACATCTGAAGGACTTCAAGGGTGCGCTGCAGGCCGACGCGTACGCGGGCTTTCATCATCTCTACGGTGACGGCGCCATCTACGAAGTAGCATGCTGGGCGCACACCCGGCGCAAGTTCCATGACATCCATGTGTCCCACGCATCGCCAACGACTACCGAGGCACTCGCCCGTATCGGTGCCCTGTACGGCATCGAGGAGCAGATCCGCGGAAAGCCGGCGGAAGTTCGCTCCTCGGTCCGTCAGACCCACGCGAGGCCGCTGCTCGATGAGCTGCGTCAGTGGATGGATAAGACGCTTCGCTCACTCTCAACCAAGAGCGCGACCGCCGAGGCGATCCGCTATGCGCTCTCACGCTGGCGTGCGCTGACACGTTACGTGGACGATGGGCTTTTGGAAATCGATAACAACGCCGCCGAGCGGGCGCTGCGAGCTGTTGCCATCGGTCGGAAGAATTATCTCTTCATGGGAGCTGATTCCGGTGGCCAACGCGCTGCATCGCTCTACTCTCTCATCGGAACAGCCAAGTTTAATGGACTCGATCCGGCGTTTTATCTGCGAAGTGTATTGACCACGATCACCGAACATCCGATCAACCGCATCGGCGAACTCCTGCCCTGGAATGTCGCGGCCTCACTGCAGACTGAATCTTCCCAAGCTGCATAGACACACTCATCAGGTGTCCGCTTATTTTTAAGCGGACACCTGTTGGACACTCGCTTTCAGTCAAGATGGGAACTTCGAACGCTTACGACGCGGACGCGATTGTCATCACATCCGCAACACTGACCATTTCGAGGGGGTCAACGCCATATTCACGCGACAAGTGGTACCCACGGCGGCTTAGTTTCTCCGTTAGGATCGACCGCGGCATGATCAATGAAGTCACCAGATAGGACCCAGTACACGCCAATGCAAGTGGCAGTATTGCCGGCAGAGCGTGGGTCAGTTCCAGGGAAAAGAGAATCGCCGTGAGCGGCACACCTAGCGCGCCTGAGAGCATGGCCCCCATTGCCATCAGCGCCCAAAGCGCCTGCGTTTCCCCTGGCATATGCGCCAAGTGCGCCGCAGCCTCTCCTAGCGCGGCACCAATCATCAAAATAGGAGCCAACACGCCGCCTGAAGTCCCGGAACTCAGGGAAAACGCCCACATCAGCGATTTGGCGACTATGAGGCCAAGCAGCAGGGTCACCGGAGCATCCCCGCGCAGAACCTCCGCGATGTTGTCGTAGCCAACGCCCAGTCCGCGCGGGAAGAAGAATCCGCCCACTCCGATACCGATGCCCCCAATCGCCGGCCACCACATCCAATGGATATGCAGACGCCCGCAAAAGTGCTCAAACCCGTCCTCGAAGCCATACATCAATCGGCTTAGCCCTGCAGAGGCAAAGCCAACGAGTATCCCTAATGGGGCGGCCACGAGGAGCGACTGCCGTAGGTTAATCGCGAAATGCAGCGGGACGGGGAAAAGTGGTCCCGATCCAAGCCAACGCACGCGCAACGCGCCTGCCAGTATGCTCGCCACCGCCACTGGGACCAGTGAACGCGGACGCCACTCGAAGAGGAGTAGTTCCACGGCAAGCAAGATCGCAGCAATCGGCGCCGCAAACGTCGCCGACATCCCCGCAGCGGCGCCGGCCACCAGAAGTGTTGTCCGTTCGGCATCAGATAGTTTAAGCCACTGTGCGACCAGCGAGCCGAAAGCTCCTCCGGTCATAATGATCGGTCCTTCAGCACCGAAGGGCCCACCCGAGCCAATTGCGATCGCTGCAGAAAGCGGTTTGAGCACCGCTACTTTGGGATCGACGCGGGCGCCATTCAACAGAATTGCCTCGATGGCCTCGGGGATTCCGTGTCCGCGGATCTTGTCTGACCCGTAATGGGCCATGATCCCGACGATCAACCCGCCGGCCACCGGAACCAATAGCATAATCCAGTGCGGTTCTGTCGATCCGGCTGGGCCAACCATTGCGAGGCTGATGCGGTGGTAGTAGAAGAGATTCGTCGCAAATGCGATTGCCCGCAAGAGCAGGACGGCCAAACCTGCCGCACCTGCACCAATCAGAAGGGCGGCTGCGATTAGAAACCAGGTCCGATGATCAACAGTAAAATCGCGCAAAGCGGAGGGTCGCGATTTCATTGAGCCTCCGCGATGGCATCGGAGAGCGCGTGGGCCCTGACGCGTTGCAAGGCCTCAACCAGTCGAGGCGCCATCTCGTCGAGTTCGCGTGAGTGATCATCTGACAATCGAGCAAGAATCCGCTTTCCCTTGCGGGTTATGCGCAAAACAGCACGCCTCTTGTCTTGATCGTCAGCCGTGCGTGAGAGCAGGCCTTCCCGTTCCGACCGATCAACCAGTTCAACGGTGCTATTGTGCTTCAGGCCGAGACGCTCTGCGGCATACGCGATGGTGACTGCTACTGCTTCGGGAGCCCCGGCAACCTGCAAAAGCAGTTGATGCTGTTGGGGCTGCAGCCCTGCGCCGATCGCCGCGCACTCGCTGAAGTGCAGGAACAGACGCAGTTGATAACGGAAATCGGCGAGTATGCCAATCAGGGCGTGGTCGCCGGAAGCCGTCTTGCGGGTATTCATAGATATATCGTATCACGATATAATGATGACGCCGAGGAGCTGACATGCAATCGGGCTGAGTAAGCGAATTCAGACCGTGAGCGTCATTCACCCGCGGCATCCATTTCGCAGGCCAGCGCAGGTTCCGGGAGTTCCGTCTTTGGGGAATCCCGATAGCTGAAGACCCTCGTGCGTTCCAGCGCCGCGGATGCCCAGGTGTTCTGCCACTTTACTCCGAATTCAAGCAAGAGCACTACAGCGGAGCACACGAGGAATGCGAAGCAAAGAAGACCTGTTCCATAACTTCCGGAGATATCCTTGAGCGCACCGAGTGCTGACGGAAGAAAAAAGCCGCCCAGCCCGCCTGCCGCGCCGACGATGCCGGTGATGAGTTCGATTTCCGAGAGAAAGCGCTGTGGAGCGATTTGGAAAACTGCGCCGTTGCCCATGCCGAGCATTCCCATCGACAAGAACAGCATGGGAACGACTATGGCGAGCGGAGGAAGACTGCTGAGAATCATCAAACTAACGGCTACACCGAAAAAGAGCCCGAGCAGCAAGCGATACCCGCCAATTTTATCGGAGAGCCAGCCCCCGACCGGGCGCAGAAAGCTTCCAGCCAATACGACCAGCGTCGTATAGTCGCCGGCCTGTACTTTCGTCAGATGATATTGATCATGAAAAAACACGGTGAGAAAACTGGCGAGGCCGAGAAATCCACCAAAGGTAAGGCTGTAGAGGAAGCAGAGCCTCCAGGTATCTCCTTGGCCGAGCAGTCGCGCATATTGGCTCCATGCTCTCGGCGCGGACATTGTAGGGCTGTTTTTGGCTGCGAAGAAAAAGATCGCAAGCACCAGCGCAACGGGAATGAGCGCCAAGCCGAAGACAGAGTGCCAGCCGAGGTGCTGCGCCAGGCGCGGTCCAAAAAAGGTGATGATCAGAGTCCCGGAGTTGCCGGCCCCGGCAAGGCCCATGGCAAGTCCCTGATGCTCGGGAGGGTACCAGCGGCCTGCCAGAGGAAGCGCGACGGCAAAGCTTGCGCCAGCGATCCCCAACATAAATCCGATGAGATAGAACTGCCATAGGGTCGTAGCGAAATGCCATCCGAGAATCAGGGGAACGAGCGTGAGGCAAAGGCCGATGAGACCCGCGCGGCGGCCGCCCACCCTATCTGCAAGAAGCGCGAGAATCGGCCGGAAGAAGGAACCGCCAAGCAACGGAATCGCGGTCAGCAGGCCTTTCTGTGTTGCCGACAGGTGAATCTGTTCGGCGATGAATGGCGTCATTGGTCCAAAGAGGATCCACACCATAAAGCTGACGTCAAAGTAGAGAAAGGCGGAAACGAGAGTCGGCAGGTGGCCGCTGGCAAGGAACGATTTTCTTTCCATCTGAGATCCTCCGGGGAAACTTCAATTGAGTCGAGCGAAGATTGGCGAATCCGCTTCTCATGCAATAACGGGCTGAGCGGGCGTATTCACAATCTGATTTGACAGAGGTGTAACTGCAGCGGCGATTTCCCCTATGATGCCCTCGGGGACACCGAGTTCGCGCAGTGTCTCCACCAGGTGAACGGCAACCGAATCGAAGTGACGCTGCTCGATAGCAAGTTTGCTATGGGCATCACGCATCGAGGCTCCGCTGTATTGCTTGGGACCGCCGAGCGCTTGCGACAGAAAGGCAAACTGATGTGCCTTTAACCGGGACATGCTGACCCCGGTGAAGAAGTGGCTCAACGCAGGATCGGCGAGGACGCGCTCGTAGAAGCGGTCAACGGCCGCCTGGATCGCCGCCTCTCCACCTACACGCTGATACAAGGTCATTCCGTTCATTTCTTCGCTCATCGTGTTTCCCTCCAGAGTTTCAGAATTCACCTGCACAAATTCGCTCAGACTGGGGTTAAGCGTGCACGGTGGACGATTTTTCGACTCGCACGGCGCACTGCTTGTAATTGGGTTCGCGCGATATCGGATCGAAGGCGCTCTGCGTAATCTGGTTGGCGTTACTTTCTGCGAAATGAAACGGAAGGAAGACCTGGCCCGGCGCAACAATCTCAGTAATGCGCAGTTCGACCTTGCTAACCCGGCCGCGCGCGGAGATCACCTCGACGCGATCGTGTGGGCGCAGGCTAAGTTTCGCTGCGTCGACCGGATTCATCTCCAGCCAGGCGCGCGGAGACATTCGCTGAAGGATGGAGATGCTGCCGGTTTTGGTGCGCGTATGCCAGTGCTCAACGGTGCGCCCCGTGTTGAGGATCAGAGGGAATTCCGGATGCGGCTGCTCAGGAAACGGCGCCCATTGCGTAGGCAGCAAGCGTGCCCGGCCGTCATCTGTCTGAAATTGGCCATCGGTATAAAGCCTGCGCGCTGCCGACGGCTTCCCGGACGCGTCCGCTGGAAATGGCCATTGGATTCCGCAGGTTGTCTCCAGCGCGGCGTAGGTGATGCCGGAGTAATCGCAGAGCCGTCCCTCGGAAATGCGACGCCATTCGTCGAAAGCATCCGCCGGCCTTCGCCAACCTGGAAAGATCTCTTCACGGCAGCCGAGGCGTTCGGCGACCGCGAGAAAGATGTCGAAATCGCTTCGCGCTTCTCCTGGCGGGCTCACGGCGCGGTTTACTTTGCTCACGCGCCGCTCTGAGTTGGTGTAGGTTCCTTCCTTTTCGCCCCAAATGGCGGCCGGCAAAATCAGGTCTGCTAGTTCAGTTGTCGGAGTCGGATGAAAACCATCCTGGACGACGAGGAAATCCAGATTCCCGAGACCTTGCTTGAGCACGTCGATGTTGGGAAAGGAGACCAGCGGATTGGTGCCGATAATCCAGAGCGCGCGAATCTTTCTCGCTACGGCTGCTTCGATGATGTCCGGATAGGCAAAGCCTCGCTTCACGGGAATGCGATCGACCGGCAGTTTCCACAGCCGCGCGAGCTCCTCTCGATCCTGTTCCGATTCAAACTTGCGATAGCCGGGCAGCGATGAGGAGAAACCGGCTTCTCGCGTGCCCATGGCGTTGCATTGCCCGGTAATAGAAAAGGGTGACGCGCCGGAACGACCGATATTGCCCGTGATCAGCGCAAGGTTGTTGATGGCGTTCACGGTCTCGGTGCCTTTGGTGCTGTGGTTGACGCCCATTGTCCAACCAATGAACGCAGCCTTGGCATTCCCGTAGAGCAACGCGGTTTTGCGGATCAATTCCGGGGACAGGCCGGTAATGTTCGCGGCGTAGTCGACGGTGTAAGGCTCCAGCGAGGCGCGGAGTTCTGCGAAACCGGTTGTATGTTGATCGACATAGTCTTTGTCGTAGAGTTTTTCGTCGATGAGGATTCGCAGGATGGCGTTGATGAGGGCGAGATCGGATCGCGGCTTCAACGGCAGGTAGAGGTCGGCCATCATCGCGGTCTTGGTGACGCGCGGATCGGCCACGATCAGGGTCTTGGCAGGATTGGCTTCCAGACGCGTGCAGAGGATGGGATGATTTTCCGCAATGTTGGCGCCGATAAGCAGAATCACATCGGCTGTCTCCAGGTCTTCATAAGCGCCGGGAGGACCATCGCTGCCGAAGGATCGTTTGTAACCTGCGACCGCGGTGGACATGCAGAGAGTGGTATTGCCGTCGTAGTTGTTGGTGCCAAGCCCCAACTGCACCAGCTTGCCCAGAGCGTAGAACTCCTCAGTCACCAACTGGCCGGTACTTACGATGCCGAGAGATTCCGGCCCATACTTTTGTTGCACCTGACGAAATCGCTCCACAAGAGTATCGATGGCTTCGTCCCAACCAATGCGAGTGAACTGGCCATCTTTGCGCAGCAGTGGATACCTGGCGCGGTCTTCAGCGTCGATTGCGTAGTGCTCGGCCAGGCCTTTGGGGCAGAGTTTGCCGAAGGTTGACCGGGTGATCGGGGTTGCCGCGTACGCTGACCACTTTGCTGTCGCGCACACCCAGTTGCATTCCGCAGCCAACAGAGCAGTATCCGCAGGTACTGTTGACCCAATGATCGGCATGCTTGCGCGCAGAAGTGAATCCGAGGACCGGATCTTCGCCGTAGCTGTATTTCTCCGAACGGATATCCAGCCCGCTCTTCCGTGCCAGCCAGTCCACAAGACTCATGCGGCCTCCACGGAAAGATATTCAGTGGCTATGTTTGTGGGCACGACGCTGACGAAAAACAGATAGCGGCTGACAAACTCGCCGGCAATCAGCGCAAGAGTGACAGGAACTGCCGTCCAACGCGATTGCGCGAAGGGCACCATGAGCAGCGCCCCGCTTAGCAGCAGGAAGCGCACAAGAAGTATGGTTGGAGAGCGCAGTGAAGAGAAGCGCGTAGGCTCCTCGGCGCTCATGGACTTCAGATCGGGCCAGCCAGGCGATCTTAAGTCCGCCTGCAAGTATCGTGGCGATACCGGCGATGATCGTTGCCTCTTGCGTTCCGGGAGAGGAACCGGTCAAAAGGTTCGCGCCCGCCGAGCCGAGCAGAACAGCCGTCAAGTAGAACTCAAGGATGGTAAACGGCGAATTCCACGCAGGGCGCCCCGGCACCAGGTATAGGCGCGCGCTCGCGCCTACGCCGCAGATTCCAAATAAAACGGTGAGGCCGCCAAGGAACACTGTTCCCGGCAGACGCATCCACAATGCCGCGGCGTACGCCGTTGCCGCGAAGGCAAATAGCGTGAACAGCAACACCTCTCGGCTGAGCCAGGAGCGACGCCACATCTTGAGAGCGCGCACGGCGTGAATCGGCCGACCGAGATGGAGCGTGGAGGCAGACGAGTGCTACAACCGCCACGAGCAACGCAACCAGCGCCGCTGCGCGATGGGCGTGGGCGCTGAAAACCTGCAGCAACCAAATGGAAGCGAAGGCGCCCGACGGAGAGCTGGGTAAGCACCGTCATGAGAATCAACGGGCCAGTGGGGCTCCTCCGGGCGCAGACGATTGAGATCGACTTTGCGTAGATCGCGGGGCATGCGGCTGGGAAGCGTGATGCGCGTGGTGGAGAGGCTGTCGTCGGCGGAGGGCATGCCGGGCGAGTTGGCGGCAATCTTGTATTCCTCTCGCCACTCCGCAACACGCACAGTTTCAATGCGAATGGCGTCTTCAGGGCAGGCGGAAACACATGCCGGATTCTGCCCTTGGGTCAGCCTTCCGTAGCACATGTCGCATTTGCCCACCACGCCGCGCTCGGGGTTGTACTGCGGCACGCCATAGGAGCAATTCCAGGTGCAGTACTGGCAGCCAATGCAGATGTCGGCGCTGTGACGCACGATTCCAGTGGGGCCATCTTTGGAGTAGGCATCGACCGGGCAACCCGTCATGCAGGTGGGTTCAAGGCAGTGGTTACAGCCCATGGAAAGATAGTGGCGGAGAGTGTCTGGATAAATGCCGCCCTCAATCTCGCCCACCCGCCGCCAGAGAATATCGGCGGGATTTCCATTTTGTTCGTTGCAGGCCACCACGCAGCACTTGCACCCGATGCACTTGGTCATGTCGAAGTGGAATCGATACTGCTCGCCGGGTCCAGGCGGATGCGGAAGCGCGATGCTGGAGCCGATCCCGCACAACGAAGCCACCACCTCGCCAGCCGGATTCGTCGCGGTGGTCAGGAGGAAGGCGTCGTCGCCTGCCTGAGCTCGTTCGAGTAGGGGCAGTTCCATGCACAGCTCCACTAATTCGCGTTGGTGATTCGCGTTGGCGCACACAGTGCGAAGAGATCGTCCGATGCCGGGACACACATCCGCTTAGCCACAAAACAGATGAGTGCAAGCACAAGAACTCGCAAAGATTTGTGACTTTGATTTGCGGCGGCTAGGCCAGAGATGGCTCGTCGGGGAGCCGACTGGAAATCACTCCAACTTGGGGAAGCTACCGGCGTTCGGAGCCGGCAAATAGCGGATGGAGCATCTCTACCGTGCAACTCCGCTCGGAGCAATTGCTTTGATGATAAGGGCAAATCGGATGCAGCGCAAGTGGAATGCCACGATCGCGCGAGATGTATTCTCTTTAGAGGACTTCGCGAATCCTTATTCGTTCTTTATTGCATTGTCGATAGACTATATGCTAATTGGTCGGAAAGTGTGCTCAATTGCCTTCGATACCATGACGTAGCGAGAGGCATTGAGAATGACAGAAATCCCCGCGGCGAACTCCATGCCGCTCTCTGTCCCGCTTAAGCCCGATGCAGCGCGGCGAAACATTTTCCAGTTCATTTCTGGGTTGGTTGGGGGATGTTTACAGTTCTCGCCAGATGCCAATGAATCATGAACGCCGGTGTTGAGATAGCCTCAATTCTGCACGAAGAGCGATTTGCAATGTTGCCTCCGTGCACTTAGACTCTGCGCCGCGTTCCGGCTTTACCTGTCGGCGCAACCATCTAGAGTTGCTTTGCATTCTGGTCTGCGGAGAAACACATGTCAGCGGCGAATTTCGACGGCTTGCGAGTTCTATCTCTTGAATCGCGCCGCTCAGTTGAAGTTGCGAAGCTCATCCGCACATACGGCGGTGAGCCTCTGACTGCCCCTGCGATGCGCGAGATTCCCCTCGACTCCAATCAGCCCATTGTCGAATTCACCGAAGCCTTACTGCGTGGCGCATTTGACCTGGTGATCTTCACTACCGGGGTCGGGGTCCGCACTCTCGTCAAAACTGTCTCTGAGCATTACGACCGCGAGGAATTCCTCACTGCTCTTCGTTCGGTCAAGATTGCGGCCCGTGGGCCGAAATCCTCGAGCGCCCTCCGCGAACTGGATATTCCCATAACCGTCGTTGCGCCGGAGCCGTTCACCTGGCGCTCCCTGATGTCTGCGTTGGAGACCAAGCTTGGGTCTTCTCTCCAGGGCATGGATATTGCAGTACAGGAATACGGTACGTCAAACCCCGAACTGCTGACGGCGCTTGCCGAGAAAAGCGTCTCTATTACCCGGCTCCTGGTTTATCAGTGGGCGTTGCCTGAAGATGTTCAGCCGTTGCGCGAGGCTGTCCTCGCTCTCGCCCATGGGCATGTCGATGTCGTTCTCTTTATGAACGCCGGGCAGGTCGCGCATCTGTTTCTCATGGCGGAACGTATGGGCTACACCGAGGCACTTTACGAAGGATTCCGCTCTACGGTCATTGGGTCTATTGGGCCGAGTACGACAGAAGGACTCTCCCTCTACGGGTTGACGCCGGATTATGAGCCGACCCAATCGAAAATGGGCTTCCTCATCAAGGAGATTTCGCAGAACGCCAGTGCTCTCCTGGAGCAAAAGCGCTCGGCGGCCGCGCTCCACGTGCCTCGCATCCCACCTCCTCCTGTCAGCCCGCTTCTGCGAGGCGAAGCCACTGCTTCACCCACTCCAAAGCCCGCAGTCTCAGGCGTGGATATTCTTCATGAGATTGGAAGCCGCATGGCTGCGTCGGACCCGCTTCATACGGTCCTCGATCGCATCGTGGATTTTGCCAGCTCTCTAATCAAATGCGACTCCTGCTTTGTCTATGTTCTCGAAAACGATCAACTGGTGCTTCGCGCGTCGAAGAATCCGCATTCCGATGTCGTCGACCACCTGGGTCTCTGGCTTGGCCAGGGAATCACTGGTTGGGTTGGCTGGCATCGTGAACCTGTCGCCATTCCCGCCAAAGCATTGAGGGATCCACGTTTCAAGCGCTTCAAAGATTTGCCCGAAGACACGTTTGAAGCCTTTCTCTCAGTGCCAATCCTTTGCCGCAGCAAGCTGGTCGGGGTAATCAATCTCCAGCATCGAAAGCCCTATTACCACACGGAAAACGAAGTCCGCCTTCTTACCGCCATCGGCCATATGGTGGGCGCGGAGCTGGAGCGGGCCCGTCTGGAGACCGAGAACCTGCAACTCTCTGACCGGCTTGAGTCGCGCAAATCCATCGAAAAAGCCAAGGGAGTGTTGCAGCGCGACTTCGGACTCGATGAAGATTCGGCTTACCGGGCCATGCAGCGCGAAAGCCGGCAGCGCCGCAAATCCATGCGCGAGATCGCCGATGCCATTATCCTCAACGAAGATCTTCGCAAGAGCCGGCTTGGAGAAACAACCAAAACGGCAACGAGTGTGACATCGTCTCCAGCGTCTACAGATTTGCCAGAGGCGTCATGACGCATTTCACAATGCTCATTTCGCCGCTGCCCCTTTCTGATCGACACCCCAGCGGTACGCGAGCTCAACATACCCGTATTGCATGTTCCGGTCGGAGGGATAGATTGCCCCTACTACAGTCTTGCCCTGAGCATAGGCATAGTAGAAATTGAGCGCCACGCTCTTTGTCGCCTGCCAGTCGGCGCTGATGTCGGGAACCGATGCCAATGAGGATGCGCCGTTTGCCGGACGGCCGACGTATCCGAAGACTTTATTGTCGTAAGCGCCGCCACCCAGATACCACAAGTCATGAGCCGAGGTCAGCTGCAGCCAGTGCAAGTCGGCGCGGAGTGAAAGCCTCTTGGCGGGCTTGTCGATCAGCTGCACGAATTCGTCGGTGCTGTTCATCAGGTTGTAGAAGGGGAGGCGGGCATAGACGCGGGGAGTCGGCAGGATCTGAAAGAAGGTATTATGAGTTCCATCCGTCGCATTGTTATCGCCGCTCGATCGAAACCAACCTCCGCGCAGCCAGGGGGCTGTCGCCACTTTGGTCAACTGATATCCGCCTTCCACGGCAGCGGCGTTCGCACCGTCTCCCAGTTTTCCCCAGCTTCCGTTCTGCAGCGCGCCCCAAA
Source organism: uncultured Acidobacteriaceae bacterium (assembly GCA_963834565.1). Classification (GTDB taxonomy): domain Bacteria; phylum Acidobacteriota; class Terriglobia; order Terriglobales; family Acidobacteriaceae; genus Telmatobacter. The sequence goes on from CAWICF010000007.1 coordinate 289,539, forward strand.
AGAGAAAATCGAACTGGCCCGGCCCCGATGGAACGGCCGCAAGCAGGTCGCCGCCATAGGTTCCGATGCGGATATTTTGATGGTCGGCCGAGCGCACCGCCAATGCGCGGTTGTCCGTCTTGGTAACGAGACGCCCATCGTGATAGCCGATGGCGAAGGCACGCCAAAGTACATGTTGCTTCCATTCCGAGCGCGTAAGAGCAAGGTACTGAAGGTCTACATTCAGCTCCGGATTACCGTTCATGTTGAAGACGCCTTGATCGGCGCGTGCCGCCATCGCGGTGATGTTCCATGCGCCGGAACCGTAATGAGCGTCGAGTCCGTCGAAGCTGCGCTGCGCAGTGGAGAAGCCGAAGTTGCCGATCAACCGGTCGGAAATACGGTTGGATTGAAGCCAGCCAATCGTTGGGTTCTTTGTCTGCATTTCCCGGCCGTCAAAGAACTCAAATCGTCCCAGGCGCAGGTTCGAGCCTTCGCCGTCATAACGCACAAATCCCTGCTTGAGAAACGCAGCAGCCGGATAGGAGTTCGTATTGGACGCGTAGTACGTTCCGCCCAGGCCCAACTGACCCTGCGCGGTGACGGAAGAAACGGCATCGCTAGGCGCATCCAGCACCGAAGGTTGCGCTAACTCCAATGCCCAGTCCCAACGGTGAATGCTCTGCGCTACGCCGATGCGAAGCAACGATTCAACATAGCCATAGGTGTTGGCATACGGCGGCGCTGCGAACCACTGCCACGAATCCACGCGAGTGCGGTCGTACACGGTGACACTGACGGGAGAACCGCCAGACGACTGCGCTTGGCAGAGTCCAGCAGTCAGGATAAACAGAGCTGTAATAAATGCAGGTATGCGAAGGATTCTATGCATGTTTTCTCCTATCACTGCGTGTGTTGTAGGTCTTGCATTCTCCCGTCACTCATGCCGCGCGCAAATCGCGGGCAATCGGGAGGGGCCTCGAAAACGAGAGAGTAATCGGTCAAGCCTCAACTGCATTGGGTTGAGGCGCCGGAAGCGATTCCGCGGCCGTTGCGAGACGTTGCGAAGCGGCCTTTGTACTCGTGGCGCCGCGAAGCCAAAGCATCGGCAGGCCCACAAATAGAAAACCGCCAACAAGGTTGCCAAGAGTGACGGGAAGCTGATTCCACAGCCACCAGTCGCGCAGCGAAACTGGCGCACCCATCCACATGCCGGCCGGGATGATGAACATGTTGACGACTGAGTGCTCGTATCCGAGCGCAAAGAAGATGAAGATGGGCAGCCAGCATCCGGCGATCCTGCCCAGCGTGGAGCGAGACGTGAGGCCCATAACCACGCCCATGCAAACCATCCAATTGCAAAGCGCCGCTTTGATCATGGCAAGCCAAAGGCCATTGACCCCAAGCTTCTCGTAGCCGAGCGTCTTGGCTTGGGCTGCGGCCACAATCAAAGCGGCTGCGCCGGTCGCCGGGCCATGGTTAAACTGGGTCTGCACGGCGGCATACATCCATGCGTACAGGCAACCGCCAGCCAGATTTCCCGCAAAAACCCAGACGAGATTTCCCAGGACGCGGAGCAGATTAGCCTCACCGCCAAGCCACGCTGCGGGCAACATGGCGAAGCTGCCTGTGACCAGTTCCAGGCCAAGAATCACGATCATTGCGAAGCCCACAGGAAATAAGACGGCGCCAACGATGGGCGGCAATCCCTGGGCATTGGCTGTGAATGCGACAGTTGTGGCAAAACCAAGCAGTGCACCGGAGAGCGCGCCGCGCAGCAGCAACTGCCTTACTGGTAGCTTCGACTTCACCGCGCCATTGGCGACAAAGCTCCCGGCAACCTCCGAGGGGCTGATGTAATCCATAACCATTCCTCTCATTCCGATCTGGGTGTCTGACTGCACGGACGCGCAGGCGCACGTGCGTCAGCAAATATCGGCATTGCGATGTTTTGGGATGCTCAGCGGAGAGCGGGGACGATCTGGATCGAACAGCGGACACAGCGCGGTGTCGAAGGGGCTGCTCTATAGAATCTCTACCATACCCCTCATCTCATTTCAAGCGAAATTTACAAATGCAGAGCTGAACAAATAGAGCAGGTGTGAAGCTGCACGAGTCAATTAGGTGTCTTACCTAATCGATCGGTCATATTGCAATCACGCCGGATGCACGCTATCATCCGAATATAGGAGAGACTACGAAGTCTTCTCTTGACCTCTAAACCCTGCACCATGCCGTGCAGCGGTCCTCCACTCCGACAGTTAAGTACGTCCCCGCTCCGCGATGAGCCTTGAATCCTCCGCATGACTTGCGGTGTTCGATTTGGTCTCGACGCTGTTTTGCGCTTCCGGCGCGAACGCGTCCGGAGAGCGTCCCAGCCAATTCACTATGGTTGCGGCTTAAATTGAGGACATTCGGCATGGAAATACCGGCATCTCTCAACTCGGCGGGATTTACGGCAGAGCAGAAGGAGTATCTTCTGGGCTTCTTCGCAGGCGCGATGCAACGTAGCGCTCGGCCGTTTGTTGGTTTTACAGCAAATGGTCTGCTCACCGGCGATCCGGCATCAGGCACAGTAAATCTGGCGGAGCCTGCAGAGGAGACGTTTCACGGCACGCCGGTCTCGGAGCTTTGCAAGGAAGAACGCTGGAAGCTTGAGCAGGATCCGCTCGATGTCTGGGACAAACTCATTGCCCATGCCGACGACAATCGCGCGCCCGCTCCGGATGACATTTTTCGTTTCAAATTCCACGGCCTGTTCTATGTTGCGCCGGCACAGGATTCTTTCATGCTTCGCCTTCGACTGCCCGGAGGGATCGTCACGGCGCAACAGATGCGCGGCCTTGCGTCGATGGCTGAGGAGTGGGGCTCGGGCCGGGCTGACATTACTACTCGCGCCAACCTGCAGATCCGCGAATTTCAACCGAAGAACATCGTTCGCGTGCTGGAGAAGGTTGATGCGCTGGGTATGACTTCGCGCGGCGCTGGCGCGGATAACATCCGCAACATTACAGCCTCGCCCATTACCGGGATCGACCCAACCGAGCTCTACGATGTTGCTCCTTTGGCCGAGGCGCTCCATTACTACATCCTGAATTCACGCGACATGTATGGGTTGCCACGCAAGTTCAATGTCGCCTTCGACAGCGGCGGCTCTATCGGCGTGGTTGCCGACACCAACGACATCGGTTTTATTGCCACGCGTGTCGGCGAGGGACACAATGTGCCGGCTGGTGTCTATTTTCGCGTTCTGCTTTGCGGGATCACGGGACACAAACAATTCGCCGAGGATTGCGGCTTGCTGTTGCGCCCGGATCAGACTGCAGCTGTCGCTGCCGCGATGATTCGTGTGTTCAGTGAAAATGGCGACCGCACAGACCGCAAGAAGGCGCGATTGAAGTACCTAGTCGACCGATGGGGCGTTGAGAAGTTTCTTGCGGAGACCGAAAAGCTGCTGGCCTCTCCGCTCATCCGGTTTGCCGCCGAGAACTGTGAACCTCGCCATGCCATCGACCGCGCGGGACACATCGGCATCCACGCGCAACGCCAACCTGGTCTCAACTACATAGGTATCGCTGTTCCGGTTGGACGCCTGCCAGTGAAGCAAATGCGCGCTCTTGCGGAGGCTGCCGATCAGTTTGGCAGTGGAGAATTGCGGCTTACCGTGTGGCAGAATTTGCTGATACCCAATATACCCAGTGATCGGATCGATGAGGCGCTGGCGGTTATCCGTGCTGCAGACCTCGATTGCATGGCCGGAACGGTGATGCGAGGAACTGTGGCCTGCACAGGGAATCGCGGCTGCAGGTATTCGGCCACCGATACAAAGTCCCATGCCGTAGAGCTCGCCAATCGACTCGATACGCAGTTCAAGATCGAGCAGCCCGTCAATCTGCACGTAACCGGATGCCCTCACTCCTGCGCCCAACACTATATCGGGGACATCGGCCTCCTGGGCACAAAGATCGTTGGCGAGGAGGGCTATCAGGTGGTCATCGGCGGAGGCTGCGATCAGGACAAAGGTTTGGCGCGCGAACTCATACCGGCGATTCCGTTTCGCGAACTGCCGCCGGTGATGGAGCGGCTCTTTAGTGCCTACACCGAACGTCGCCATGGGGATGAATCGTTTCTCGACTTCAGCCGCAGGCACAGCATCGAAGAGCTGAAATCATTTTGCGAAGTTATGGAGCATGTGTAGCCATGGTCGAAACCGTTCCCTTCATTCCGGAAAATGCGCCATTCACGGCTGAGCAACGAGCATGGCTCAACGGCTTGCTTGCAGGATTATTTTCGACGTCTGCCCTCCCTGTCGCTGCTCTGGCGAAACCATCGCACCGCATTGCCGTCCTTTATGCGTCGCAATCGGGAACCGCAGAGGGACTGGCACGCAAGCTCGCCAAGGAGTTGAAGAACCAGGGGCACGTGCCTGCCGTCTCCACTTTGGTTGGATACTCTTCGGCGGCGCTGGCCGCGGAGAAATACGCTCTTATTCTTGCCAGCACCTATGGAGACGGGGACGCGCCGGACGGAGTTCAACCGTTTTATGAGCAGCTCTGTTCGGAACACTTCCCCCGCTTCGAAGGGCTCTCTTACGCGGTCCTGGCACTGGGGGACAAACACTACGAGCATTTCTGCAAATTCGGAAAGGATCTAGACGCGAAACTCATTGCGTTGGGGGCAAACCCGCTCAGTGAGCGAGTGGATTGCGACGTAGATGTGGACGAGCCGTTTGAACGGTGGAAGTCTGCGGTCATTGCCCGTTTGAATGAAGTTACGGCCGGACACAAGACTACGGGGCATGCTGTTGATCCCGCAGCTGGCAATGGGGAAACCATGCCGGCAGGCGAAGGACGGTCCGCTTCCGCGGCAAAGGCGGAGCCCGCTGCAAGTTTTTCTCGCGACAATCCGTTGTTAGCTCCATTGGTCGACAAAAGAGACCTGACTCATAACGAATCCACCAAATCGACACTTCATTTGGCGTTTTCGATAGAAGGAACGGGGCTTCATTACGAGGTTGGAGATGCTTGCGGTGTGATTCCGCGGAACGACCTCAATCTGGTTGCCGAGATTCTGCAAACCCTGCGGTTCAACGGAAATGAACAGGTGCCGTGCGGGAAAACGGGCAAAACCACGTTGCACGACGCTTTGGCTCACCATCTCCAAATCACGATTCTGAACCGGAAGATCGTGAAGGAATACGCGACGAAGGGTAAGTGCGCGAAGCTTCTCGATCTGCTTGTTCCGGAGCAGCAGGAATCGCTGCAGAGATACGTCTATGGCCGCGGTCTCATTGACCTGCTGGTCGAGTATCCAGGCGTCATCGAAGAACCTGCGGAGTTGGTAGCAATGCTTCCGAAGCTCACGCCCAGACTCTATTCCATCTCATCGAGCCCCTTGGCTCATCAGGGTCAGATTCACACAACCGTGGCGGTGGTTCGCTATCGATCGTACAATCGCGAGCGCGGCGGCGTTTGCTCCACTTTTTTTGCGGATCGCTCCACGCTCTCCGACCGGCTCCCGATCTACATCCAACCCAACAAGAAGTTCAAATTGCCGCAGAATTCCGATGCGCCGATCATCATGATCGGCCCCGGCACAGGCATTGCGCCTTTTCGTGGATTCCTGCATGAGAGGCGTGCGCTGGGCGCCAAAGGCCGCAACTGGCTTTTCTTCGGCGAGCGAAGTGCGGCAACAGATTATCTGTACCGGGAGGAACTTGAGAGCATGCGCGCCGATGGCCATCTGACGCGGCTTGACACCGCTTTCTCACGCGACCAGGAGGACAAGATCTACGTACAGGACAGAATGATGGAACATGCGCCGCTGTTCTGGAGCTGGCTCGAAGAAGGCGCCAGCGTTTATGTGTGCGGCGACGCTACGCGCATGGCCAAGGATGTACACGCCGCGCTGCATCGCATCATAGAGAAAGCAGGGGGCATGCCGGCGCAGGCGGCCGAGGAATACGTCCATGCCCTGAAGGATGAGCATCGCTACCATCGCGACGTATACTGACCCGCGAAAAACCTCGAACATGAGAAAAACGGGGGCATCATGGAGATGCAAACAAACAAGGTGATGATACGCAATCTCTTTCTATCGCCCGGACATAACTTCTTCGGCCACCATGCGCAGCCGCCTGGTAAGAACCCGCTGATCGAGATACCGGAAATCCGCTGCGTGGCCGGACGCGGCATCGAAGGCGACCGTTTCTTCGACTTCAAGGAAAACTACGCAGGGCAGATCACATTTTTCTCCTCTGAGGTTTTCGACGAGCTTTGCGTCAATCTGAGAGTGCGCGGCAAGTCTCCTGGAGCCGCGCGGCGCAATGTCGTTACCGCGGGCGTGGACCTGAATTCTCTCATCGGGCAAGAGTTCGAAGTGCAGGGAGTGCACTTTGCCGGTGTTGCCGAGTGCAACCCCTGTTATTGGATGGACCTTGCAATTGCTCCCGGCGCGGAGAAGTTTCTGGCGGGTCGCGGCGGTCTTCGCGCGCGCATACTGACAGATGGAATTTTGAGCGCGAATTCATGAATCACGGTGCGGTAATTCTCGCTGGAGGACAATCGAAGCGCATGGGTCGCGACAAGGCCCTGCTAGAGGCCGGCGGACAACCTCTACTGGTCCGCCAAATCAACTTGGCATGGGCGACGCGTGCCACAGAGGTCTTCATCTCGGGTCGCGCCGGTGTCGATTATTCGCATTTTAATTGTCCCGTCCTGCTGGATAAGCTCCCCCGTGCGGGTCCGCTCGCGGGCATTGAGCGCGCATTGGCTGCGCTCACCAATGCGCGATTGCTTGTGCTCGCGGTTGATTTGCCCGAAATGACAGAGACTTTGCTCAACGCAATGGCCGAAGCCGGTCCGGAACATCTCGGCGCCATTCCACGGTTTCGTGGAAGGATTGAGCCGCTCGCGGCCTTTTTCCCAAAAAATTCGCTGCGCTTGGCGCAGATTGCACTCCGGAGCAACAACTACTCCGTTACGGCATTCTCGCAACAATGTGTGCACGCCGGGATTGCCAAGTTTATTGAGTTGCCTGCCCACCAAGCCAAATGTTTTGCAAACTGGAATTCGCCCATAGACGTGGAACCTTACATATTGGCCGGCTGACAAAGTTAGGCGGATGGGAGTTTGCCGTTTGCGCGCCACAACAGCAACCTGTTTGAGGGAGCCGCGTGAAACTGCGAATCAAAGGGAATTCATTGCGCCTTCGAGTTTCGGGTTCACAGACGACCCGCTTGATGTAGGCCGGAAGAATGGAAGAGACAATCGTCTTCGGCGTAGGGGACAACGCATACCCGATCTCTTGCGAGATGACTACACAAGTGTCCAAGAAAACTCCGAATCGACGAAGGCAATGTATGTATGACTTTTCCCAAAGACTCAGACCCACAACTCAAATTACCGCGACTGCGAAAGCGTCTCTAAGAGACACCTGAGATTTTGAGCTTGCGTTCGTGTCATCACAAGTTGAGATTTGCACGTGGTCAAACTCCACGCGATGATGTCGCTGGAGCGTTCGTCACACCCTAACCGGTCCGACTAGGCGGGTTTTGCTTTTCAGTCTCGGATACTTCCACCTCGCTGCCCCAAGGCAATGGTGCAGTTCGATTTTCTAGAGGTCTAGCCGTGGATCGGAGTCCGGCGTAGACTTTGCTGCATGGGGGGAAGACGCGCGCCTCACCGCAGCCAAGGATCGCAGCGGGAGATTTTCGGGCTACTATAAATGTTCCCTTTGCGAGGCAGCATTTCGTCCGAACCCAAAGAACCTTGGGGAACTGGGGATCACCTTTGCTGCTCACGTTAAGCTCTCACATCCTGCCGATAAAGCTGCCCGCGTGGACATGAACCAGGCCGCCGCGCGGACCGTCAAAGAAGGGCGATAATTTGGGCGGTGATATACTGGACTCACCATGTTGCTGTTGTGGGTTTTGCGCCTCCTCAGGGAGCCTGAAAGCATGACAGTATGCCAGGACTCGTACAGATCGGTGTTCAGCCCACGAAAGCTGCTGCCGCATGTGCTCTGAAGGCGCAGCCGCGAACTCGGGTCTTCTGGCTTCAGGGCGTCACACTCGCATGGATGTTCGTCGAGTTCGGCGTATCCGCGTAT
>CAWICF010000008.1:0-189685 GCA_963834565.1 uncultured Acidobacteriaceae bacterium
AACGGCGAAAAGCTTGTTTGGCCACTATTGGTTCCAGCCGACGGGAAGATGTTAGTACTGATGCGCAAGTCCCCTTCCGTGGTCCGTCCTTTCCACCATCCATCGTCAATGATTATGTACTTGTAGCCAGCATCCGCCATTCCTTGATCTATCAAGGCATTTGCTACAGAAAGGAATTTATTCTCATCCACGTTGGTTCGGAAGGCGTTCCATGGATTCCAGCCCATTGGTGGCACCGCCGCTGGAATGCCTTCACCGTGAGTTACACGGCCGATATCGTTCTTAGTTCTAGCTGCAAATGCTGCGGGAGGAAATGCTCCAGAAAGCGCCAGCGCGACAATGAGCGCGTACAAAGGACAAGCGAATTCTTTCGTCATCGATTGCCCCATCAATCCTCCCACACCCACCCAGATTGGTCATCCTGAAAGGTCAGTTTGGTCCTCGGAGACGAATGGATAGTCTTTTCTTGCGAGAGGGTCACATCGGCGCTCAGAGCAAAAGCATCACGCCGCGGTTTGGACTTCTAGGTCAGCAGGAAACTCAAGAGTGTCTGGCGGTCATTCGGAGCGGTGTCCACGGCCCAGCGTACAGGCAAGGATTTCCCTTCTAAACCACCGATAGATAAGACTGCGCCACCCGGTCGCGCGAACCGGATGACGCAGAGGAGGGATTCGCCAACCCACAGCCGTCTAGAACTCGAGGCGGCCGGAGAACTGGATGGTGCGCGGTGTGGTGACGCCGCCATTCCACTGGCCGAAGTTGCTCCCGACAGCCCCGTTGAGCTTGTTCACATCGGTAACGAATGCAACGTTCGGACCGCCATAGCTGCCGTTCTGCGAAGCGATCAGAGCATGGTTATTGAAGGCGTCGAAGAAGTTCGCCGCAAATTTGAAACTCACTCTTTCGACGATTTTGAAGTCCTTCGCCAGCGAGATATCCCAGTCCTTGTATGAAGGACCGTAGACAGAAGTTACAGCGTTGCCGGTGCCGGTATAGCCGAAGGAGCTGAAGACAGAGGCCGGTTCAAAGGCGTTCGGGTTGAAATAGAGTCCGCCGTTCTTCGGGTCGAAACCATTGCGTCCGTGCAACTGGACGGTCTGCCCCGGCAGGATTCCGGGAATGCATTGCTCGCGCAACGCGCCAGCGTCGGTAGCCGTAATGCAATTGGATGAGTAGAACGAGTACGGCGTGCCGTAGTCGTAGTGGAAGAGCGGCGTGACGCGCCAGCCGCCGATGATGGCGTCGGCAACGTCGCTATCGTTCGCCCACCTCTGCCCCTTGCCGAATGGCAGGCTGTAGACTGCCGAGAGCTGGGCAGTGACCGGGACGTTGTCAGGCGCGAGGGCCCAGGCCCGCGGCTTCTCCATGAATGGCGAGAACGCCGCATTGTTGCCTTGGTTCCCTCCGCCGCTATCGGCGGTGGACTGAGTTGTAGTGGACGAATCCGTGAACAGCCTCGCCACCGTCATGACGCCGAGGACGTACAGTCCATGGGTCAGATGACGCTCCACCTTGCCCTGGAAAGAGTTGTAAATCGATGTGCCGTGCTGCTCGTTCTGGCCTTGAAGCGTTCCGCACATCATCGGATAGGGCACCAGCGCCTGGGCCACAGTGGGATGGCAGGAAGTCATCTGCGAAGCCCATCCGACGTATGGTTGGGACACCCCGTCTTGCGTACTCTGGTTGGCTGTGAAGGTGTCCTTCAGGTTGTCGCCAAGCGCCTGAACTGTGGGGTTAAAGGGATTCAAGACGTTGAGCGGGCTCAGGTCCGAAGGCAGATGCGTGCCCTTCGTGCCCACATAGGAGAGTTGGACGTAGAAGTTGCTCGGCAGTTGCCGCTCCAGGGTCATGCTCCACTCCTGCGAGTAAGGCCGCCGGTTGCCATCGAGCGGGCGATAGTTGGGAGAGTTCCCGCCATTGTCGAAGGTCGAGCTGATGGTGCTGGCCGTCGATCCGGTCTGCGCCGCCGAAATACCATTTTGCAGATACAGCGCCGGATCCTTGAATGAGCCAACGGGACTCTCCGAAACCTGCACCGTCTTGTTGTAGCCGTCCTGGCTCATGCCTCCATTCCAGCCAGGGTAGAATGCCTGGCCGTAGTAGATGCCGTAGCCTGCACGGACGACGGTTTTCTCGTTGAGGGTGTAAGCGAATCCGACACGCGGAGACCAGCCACTCTTGAAAGGAATCTCAGGATAAGGCGCGCCATAGCTCGCCGCTCCCCACTTTGTTCCGGCGTAGGCCAAGCGGCCAGGCAGCTCCTGGCCAGCGGCCGGATTGACAATCGCGCCGGGGTTCAATCCATTCGGATCGAAGAACGACAGGTTGTCGAACTTCTCGGCAAACGGAGTGATGTAATCCCAGCGCATGCTCAGGTTGGCAATGAATTTGGGGGTCACACGCCATTCGTCACCCAAGTGCGCCGCGTAGCCATACTGTCGCGGGTATTCCGCTAAGACGTTGTAGTAGTTGGTGTTGGCAGACGAAACTGCGCCCAGGAAGAAGGAGGCCATGTCGTCGCCAGTGTCGCCGGTGGCGGTGTTGCCTGTCGTATCCTCCGCGAAGCTGAACGTGCCGCCGAGGTTGGAGCCGTTATGGATGCTGCTGCCGAGCTTCTTCCACTCGAATCCGCCTTTCAGCGTGTGCTTGCCGAAGACCGCGGTGAAAACATCGTTCAGGCCGTAGGTGCCGCGCGTGGTCACATCCTCGGCTGAGTTGGCCGGGCGGTTGGTGCCGAGCTGAGTGTAGTTTGTGAAGGACATTTGGGGCATGTCCTTGGTGCTGGCAACGCCCGGAACCTTCGGCAGGGCCGAATCTTTGTCGAGCTGGTAATAGCCTTCATTGCGGTTCAGATAGCCAAAGCTGAAATGATTGGTAAGCCGGCTGTTGAAGATGTGCTCCCAGTTGAAGCGCTGGATCGGCGCGTTCTCAGGGCTGGCGGGGCCGGCGTTGGACAGCGCAACAGGAAGGTCGCTTTGCGTGTTGATGCCGCTGTACTGCCACCAGTAGGTGTAGTACAGGTGATCTTTGGATCCGATGTCGAGGTCGGCGCGGGCGAAGTAGACGTTTTCGCTGTTGGTCAGCGAGCCCTGTCCAGATATGGGAACGTAGTAGTTGTTCAGTTCACCAGAGCTGGTCGGGGTCGGCAGCGCCGCTAGCCAGGCCTTGGCGATCGGATCCTCGAACTTGGGGTCGATCATGTTGTGTCCCAGGCCCGAGGCATCTACCTTCTGGCCAGCCAGCGCGCCATACTTGGTAGGATCGTCCGGGTACCATATCTGACTGCCCCAGCCGCTGAAGTTTCCGGTGCGGGCGGGGGTTGAAGCGATCGTATCATGGGCCGAAACCGCGCCACCGTGATCCTGGAAGCCTTCCCAGTTGAAGTAGAAGTAGCCCTTAAATTTTGAATTGGCGCCGTGCAAACCCGGCAGATAGACCGGCCCGCCGATGTAGGTGCCGAAGTCGTTTTCCTTATCAGGGGGACGCTTGGAGTTGCCATATTGGATGGCGTTGAAGGCGTCGTTGCGAAGGTACTCGTAGCCGCCGCCGTGGAACCGCTCGCCGCCGCTCTTTGTCTGAATGATGAGCTGGCCCGACGTGGTATTGCCGTACTCGGCGTCGTAGTTAGCCGTGAGGACGTGTACTTCGGAGGTGATGTCGGGAGACATGCCGAAATCGGTCTGCAGAGCGACCATTCCCGACTGGTTCATGAAGCCTTCCTCGGCAGTCACACCGTCCACGATGGCTTCGTCACCGGAGACAAGGCCGCCGTTGATGCGTTCATTGAAGGGATTGTCGCCGGCACCGCTGGTCACACCGGGCATCATGGTTGCCACCGCGACCGAAGAACGAGGCGCGCCTGAAACAACCAGCGGAAAATCCTCAAGCACCTCCGGGCTGACACCGCCTTCCAGGGTCTGCGTTTCGTAGTTAATCAGAGAGGTCTCCGCGCTGACTTGCACCGTTTGGTCCGCCTGGCCGAGCGACATGTGAATATCCAGATGAGCAAACTGGTTCACCGCAAGCTCGATGCCCTTCTGGCTTTCGGATTTGAAGCCGTTGGCCGTTACTGAAAGGTCGTATTTCCCGGGTATAAGGTTCTGGAAGCTATACGCCCCTTGCGCGTCGGAAACATACCCGGCCTGAAAGCCACTGGCTTCGTTTACCAGCGTGAGCTTTGCACCCGGAATAACCGCGCTGCTTGGATCCATCACTGTTCCGCTCAATGAGGCGTTGATGTCCTGTGCACTTCCCCATTGAGTTGCTGCGAGCAGGAACAATCCGAGAATTGCCAGGGAAAGGCTCCGCATCACTGTCAATGCCTTCTTCGTCATAGCGTCTCCTCCTTCAAGATTTGCTGAGCAGTGGAAATGTTTCCCTTTTCCGGATCGACTGGTTACGTTTACACCTGTGTGAAAAGGAATGTTGTGCTTACTTCTGATTGACCTAGACCGTTTTCGATCCACATACCAACCTCGGGAATGAACCACACGTACACCCAAAGTTCGACTAGAGTGGTCGGCCACACTAGGCAACTTGCAAGTGATAATGCGCAAGTATGAAACGGTATGCGCCTGTTAGTCGACTGAAGATGACACTGCCTAACATCATTTATCATATTTATATTGAACGAGATAGACTTCCATTTGCGCCTCGTAACCGGCTCCCGTTAGGATTCTTTTTCTCCTGTTAGGTCCCTCGCTCGGGCAAACCCTTGTGAGGCCTGCGTAAGATCACTCGCCGTTGGGGGGGTGGGCTCCTGTACAATTCGCTGAGAAATTGAGAGCTCTTGCTCGGCCCCGGGTAGAAGTCTCCGTCGTCATCGCTCGAGAGGGAGACGGCCGCGTTCGATCGACCGATACAGAAAACGGCTAAGGGCTTGGGCCAAGGTTTGGGGACATGAATACCGGCACGAACTCAGAGGGATTCCATCCCGGCGAAAACACCCATCAAGGTATCCTCGATGCGAACGGCTCCCCTCAGGAACCCGCTGTTCCGGAGGTCAGCCCTGAAGAGGTCGACAGGGAACTGAAACTCATCCTCGCCAGTCCCCCCTTTCAGCCCAGCAGACGCAGCCAGGAGTTTCTCTCCTTCGTTGTGCGATATCGATTAAAGGGCAATGCGGAGCCGCTCAAAGAGCGCACGATTGGGACGGAGATTTTCCATCGTCCCGCTGGATACGATACAGGGTACGACTCGGTGGTGCGAGTATTGGCTGGAGAAGTCCGCCGCCGGCTTCATCGTTATGCCGAGACGCGCCCTGGGGCTTCTCGTGTGCAGATTGAGCTGCCAGTGGGTTCCTATACTCCTCAGTTCTTCTGCCTCCCCCAGCAACCAGATCCGATTGCGGACCAACCGTCCCCAGCGGAGCATATTGGCCCGGTGGAGGCTGCCGACGAAGCCGTCTTCGCGACGATCGCCGATCCGATCGCAATGGCTCCCGCCCAGTGGAAAAAGCGGGTTTGGCTGATTTCGGCAGGAGCGGCACTGGCCGTTACTTGTTTCCTCCTAGTGTTTTTCCTGCGCGACCGTTCTGCGATTGACCGATTCTGGAGCCCCTTGATCGCCGCCAAGCATCCAGTCCTGATCTATGTGCCCGAGCTGATTTGCTATCGCCCAACGGACGAGCTTTACAGACGCACCGCCGCTTCGCCGGGCGAATTCGATGCCAATGTGGATCGCCTAACATTGCCGCCAAATCTAAAGCCGACCGACACGATCCGGTGGAGCGATATGGCTTTGGACACCGACCAAGGCCCCGGAAAAGGCGACGTGAAGGCCGCCATCCGCCTTACCAAATTCTTACTTAGCAAGCACGTAGACAACGATGTCCGGATAGGAAACGAGTTCTCTTTCGAGGACATGCGCAATTCACCAACGGTCGTCATTGGAGCTTTCAGCAACCGCTGGACATTGCAGATGACCAATGGTCTTCATTTCGCTTTTGCCGAGGAGAACGGTTCGGTTTTTATCAAGGAAAATGGTGGCGCCGACCGCAAATGGTATGTCGACTATGGCCGTGACCACGCGGTGATTGAGGATTACGGAATCGTGACACGGCTTGCCAATCCAAGGACAGGACAATACACTGTTTTCGTCGCCGGCATTACTGCAAGCGGGTCGGACGCCGCAGCCGATCTCGTTACAAGTCCGGATGCGCTGGCTAAGGCTCTTTCGACTGCTCCAGGCGATTGGAGCAAGAAGAATATTCAGTTCCTCGTCCGAACCACGGTCACGGACACAATCACCAGCCCGGTTCAGGTCGTTCGCACGTATGTCTGGTAGCGTGGGTGTTTATGACGTGCTCGAACATCTTCCGTATGAATCTCGAAGACGACTGATCGAAGCGTGATTCACTTTGCACCGAACTTCTTCCGGTAATGGATCGCAAGCGCACTGCCATTGGACTCATTGACGAATGGGAGTCTTTAGCTGAAAAACCGCGAGTCTTTCGCGCAGACTTTTTGCAAGTTCAGGGTTGCCTTGCCGCGTGGCCAGATCCACGGCGCGCTGTTCCAGCTCAATTGCCTTGTCGAACCGGCCGATTTCGGCGTTTGCGGCGGCCAATGTCCCCAAAAGCGCAGGCTCATTTCCCTGTGTCAGATCAACGGCGTGCCCGGCAAGGCGAAGCGCTTCGGAGCCGTTCCTCAATGCACCGTCGCTTGAGGTCGAGAGCACCCATGCTATGTCATTCAGCAGTTGCAGGTGGTCCGGATCCTTTGCCAATGCCTGATTCCATTGATCAAGACCTTCGGCGCCCCGGCCCGTGAGAATCAGCGCTTTGCCCAGGTAGTAGCGATCCTCCACTGAATCCGGCGCCAATGCCACGGCTCGCTCAAATTGTGGAACAGCTTCCGCAGGCTGCCCGTTTTTGGCCAGCGCCAGTCCAAGGCTTGCATGGTTTTCAGCCGAGTCCGGACTGAGTTCCACGGCCTTCTTCAGGTGCGGAATTGCATCGCCATACTTCTTCTCGTCTAGGAGGACGTGGCCCAAGCTCGCTTCCACTTCCGCATTTCCTGGCGCAAGCTCTGCCGCGCGGCCGAACTCTTCTGCCGCTACATCCAACTGTTCGTGCAAGACCATTGCCATCCCGAGGCCGTTGTGTGCGGCCGCATTCTGCGGGTCGGCTTCGATGATGCTTCGGTACTCGGCGATCGCTTCATCCACCTTGCCCTCTGCGATCAGTGCATGCCCCAGGTTGATCGACGTACCTGTCTGACCTGGATCAATTCGTAGTGAAGAGCGAAACTCGCTTTCTGCTTCCGCATTCTGTCCTTTTACCAGCAAGGTCAAGCCCAGGTTATTGTGCGCTTCCGCGTAATCCGGGTTGATCTGCAGCGCCAGGCGCAGTTCTTTCACGGACTCGTCGTTGCGTCCGGCCCTGCCGAGCGCGACTCCCAGGTTGTTGTGTGCTTCGGCAAAGTCCGGGTTGAGCCGTGTGGCCGCGCGAAGCTCTTCAATTCCGTCGTCGAGCCTGTTTACACGCAGCAACGTCTCGCCATAGACAAAGTGAGAGCGCACATCGTCCGGCTCCAAGGCGAGAGCCTTCTGCCACTCTGGTATCGCCGCTGCATAATCACCCTTGTTTGAAAGATCGGCCGCAAGATCAAACTGTTTGTAGAAGTCCACCGCAGGAGTATCGATGTAATCGATTCCCTTCGGGTCCATATTGACAAACTCAGGGATGTTGACCGCCCGGTTCGCTGCTGTCGAGTTCTCGATGCGAATCGCCGGTGTGTCGTTTCCGTTCTCGTCGATGTGGGTGAGAAACAACTGCGTGTAAGGGGAGCGGCTCTTCGACGAGAAGACCATCCAGCGGCCATTGGGAGAAAAGCTGTGCCACGAGTTCATCAGCGATGTATTGCAATTCATCAGGCGCGCATTGCCGCCAGACGCGGGCACAATGTAGAGCTTTCCGTCCGGACGCATCAACTGCCCGTTCCTCGCCTTGACAAAAACAATCCATTTGCCGTCCGGCGAGACTTTTGGGAAGCTATTGCTCATTCCATTCTGCGATGCGCCCTCAATCGGCACTGGGGTCCCGCCTCGCCCGTCGTTGAACGGGATGCGATAGAGGTCATATTGAATCTGCACCTCCGCCGGATCGTTGGCATACTGGGCCATTTTCCCGCCGGGAGGGGATGGATCTTTCGCCTCGGCGCGCGCAAAAACCAGGTACTTTCCGTCCGGGCTCCAAACGGCGCTCGCCTGCACCAACCCTGGATCGTCAGCTCCAGGCAGCGGTTTCAACTGTTTCGTTTGGCGGTCGTACCAGGCCAGAATTCCTCGCGTCGGGTAGAAGACCTGCAGGAAACGGTAGTCGGTAAAGTTCGACACGTAATAGAACTGCCAGTTCTTCGTTCCCGGCGGCTTAATGGTGGTCATCACGTATCTGCCGTCGGGAGAAACCTGTGACATGAATCCAACACGCAACTGCGGATTCGCTTCGCCACTGAATTTCGCCCACGAGATCATGTCCTGCGTGCGCACAGTCATTCGCTGCGCAACAGGGACAAGCGCATACAGGCCCTTGTCGTTCTGCGGTCCGTCCATGTCCAGCCCCAAGGTCTTTCCGTCGCGGCTGAACGAGTGGCAGTTGGCGCAGGAGTGCAACCCCGTCATCACGATGTGGCTGGACGGCTCGGCAAGATTTCGCATGCGCCAGGCGATCAGGGGAACCGCGCCCTTGTCGAGCGGTTGAATCACGCCCTTTGACCCGGCCGACGGCATGAGTGGTACATCGCGATAAAAGATCGGCGCGCCAACGGGATCGCGGGAAATGGTTAGCTGCATCGTTCCGCGCGAGAGCTCCAGTTCTTCGCGTCCGTTTGCAAATCCGCTGATCGTAATCGTTGCAAGACCCGATGCGGCATCTTTGCGGATCGCCGCCCACATTGCCTCATCCGGTTTCCACGTATGAGCCGCTGCTTCTTCAGGCGTCAGCGTCGGAAGCTTGTTGTTACTGGAAATACACCGGGGATCGATCTCGCCCAGCTTCACTCCCTCGCCCTTTGAAACTGTGCGCAGCGAAGGTGCCCCGTCACTGAAGTGGATCTCGATTCTCCATTCTGAAGCGCCTGGCGCCGGGTCACGCCACTCAAATTGCGGGGCTTCCATGTCTGGCGGAAACACAGAGGCGTTTAGCGGGTAATCGATGACGATGCTCGCGGGTGAATCATTTGCCCCATCCAAAATGCGGTGCGCGCCGACGATGAGCACCACAACCAAACCCGTCGCAATCGCCCTTCCCAACCAACGCAACTGGCCGAGGCGCAACTTCACGCGGGCATGCCCAGAACTTTCGCCTCCAAGCTGCGAGAACTGATCGCCGCTTCGCCTTACGCCAGCTTCAGTGAACGAATCAGCCATGCTGTATTAGACCACGCACATTTCAGGACCGGGAATCTCATTCTAAACCTTACTATGATCATAGGATTCCGTACGGGAGTGAACGACCAATGTTGAAGAAAGTTTGTCTATTCGTCCTTGCTTTGACCGCCTGCATGACGGCACCGGCCCAGCCCGAAACCATCACATTCGATCAGGTAACCCGGGTCTTTCGCCTTGATGGCGGCAACATGTCCTACGCCTTCGGCGTCAATGCGCGCGGCGAACTCCAGCAAATCTACTGGGGCGGCCGCTTGGCACCATCGGATGCGTTTTCGCAAGCCGCTCCCATGAGGGAGTGGGCGTCGTTCGACGATTCCTACACTAATACGCCCCAGGAATACGCCGGGTGGGGATCGGGACTGTATGTTGAGCCTGCTCTGAAGATTTCGTTTATTGATGGCAATCGCGACCTGGTCTTGCACTATGACAGCCACTGGATTGGCGCCAACGCTCTCGAGGTTGTTCTCAAAGACATCGAGCGGCCCATCTTCGTTACGTTGCATTACTCCATCGATCCTGACACCGGGATTCTGACGCGCTCGGCGACCATTGAAAATCGCGGCAAGGACCCGGTAACGGTGGAGCAGGCCGCGGCAGCGGCATGGTCGCTGCCGCCCGCGCATTACACACTCAATTACCTCACCGGCCGGTGGGCAGGGGAATGGACGCTCACGCAGGAAACCCTCGACGCCGGCGCGCGTGTGCTTGAGAGCCGGCGCGGCTCAACCGGCCATCAGGCCAACCCCTGGTTCGCCCTGCAGCAGGGCGACGCCGACGAGAACCATGGCGAGGTCTGGTTTGGCGCTCTCGCCTGGAGCGGCTCCTGGAGGATCACCATCGAGCACGACAAGCTGGATGCCATTCGCGTGACCGGTGGCTTCAATCCCTTCGACTTCGGTTATGTCTTGCATCCGGGCGACAAGCTCGAGACGCCAATTTTCTATGGTGGCTATTCCGACCATGGCCTCGGCGGCGCATCACGGCTCCTGCACCAATTCGAGCTGGCGAGGATTCTGCCTCGTACGGCGGCGACAGCTTCGCGGACCACGCCGAAACTCCGCCCCGTCATCTACAACTCCTGGGAAGCAACCGAGATGAACGTAAATGAGGCCGGCCAGATTGCGCTCGCCGAGAAAGCCGCCGCGCTCGGTGCCGACCGCTTCGTTATGGACGATGGCTGGTTCGGCCAGCGCAAGACCGATCACGCTGGACTCGGTGATTGGTATGTGAACCCGGACAAGTTTCCTCACGGGCTCAAACCGCTGATTGATAAGGTTCATTCACTCGGCATGGACTTCGGTCTATGGGTTGAGCCGGAGATGGTCAATCCGGACTCCGATCTTTACCGCAAGCATCCTGATTGGGTGCTGAACTTCCCCGGAAGGCCGCGCACAGAACAGCGCACGCAACTCGTGGTCAACCTCGCCCGGCCTGACGTCCGCGACTACGTTTTTGGGTTCTTGGACAAACTTCTTACTGATAACGACATCGCGTTCCTTAAGTGGGACTACAACCGAAATTGGAGCGAGCCCGGTTGGGACCAGTTGCCGGCAGGTGAGCAGAAGGCTGTGTATGTCGACTTCACACGCAATCTCTATGGCATTCTTGCAGAGCTGCGCAAACGGCACCCGAATGTCGAAATCGAATCGTGCTCCGGAGGCGGCGGGCGCGTCGATCTCGGGATCTTGCGTTACGTCGATGAAGTCTGGCCGTCTGACAACACCGACCCTTTCGACCGCCTGAGCCAGCAGGACGGATTCACTTATGCATACACGCCACAGATTATGATGGCCTGGGTTACCGACTCGCCGCATTGGCTCAATCACCGCTCTACGTCTCTCACTTATCGCATGCTGAGCTCGATGCAAGGATCTCTGGGAATCGGAGCGAACATCGCAAAGTGGGACGACGGCGAGATGGCCACGGCCAGGCGGCTGATTGCGGCATATCATCAGGTGCAGGCCACCATCGTTCAGGGCGATCTTTACCGGCTGATTTCGCCACGCGATGGCAGCGAATTTTCTGCCACGCAAACTGTCAGCCACGACAGGAGCCAGTCGGTCGTCTTCGCGTTTATTCATTCCACACAGGAGGGGCGCGGCTTTCCGATTCTCAAGTTGTGCGGACTCGACTCCTCGGCGCAATACGCGGTAACGCCGATTGAGGGTAAGCTTCACATCGCGAGTCCTGCCGTTGCGTCAGGCGCGTGGTGGATGAACCACGGCATGGAGATGGACGAAGACTTCCGCGGAGATTTTCAGGCGGCGGCATTCCGGCTCGACAAAAAGTAGCTGGCTCAGCGGTGGCTTTTGTTGGTTTCGAAGTCACCGAAGTTGCGCAACGGCTTCGTGTGTCCTGACACCGCACTCCATACATGATCGTGCCACTTTATACTTGCCACACATGCCCGGCGATTTCGAATTCCACGCGCTGCGTCGCACGCATCCTATCCGGAGCCGCCCGAACACTAGCACTGCGTCTGAGATTCTCCGCGCGGCACGCAGGCTTTTGATTGCCTCTGCATTCATATCTTGGCAAAGTGTGGCCGCCTTCGGGCAGACTGCGCTTCCGGTCACTCATTCAGATGCCGCGCATCCTGGGCCTCCAGCGAAACCGGCCGGTCCAACCGCACCCATCCGATTTGAAGACACGATCAATGCCTCCGGCATTCAATTTCAGCTAAAGAACAGTGTCAGCCCGCAACGTTACTCCATCGAGACGATGCTGGGCGGGGTCGCCATCTTCGACTACAATAACGACGGCCTTCCGGACATCTTCTTTACCAACGGGGCCGCGATCCCTTCGCTCGAAAAATCAGATCCCAGCTTTTACAACCGCCTCTACCGCAACAACGGCGACGGCACCTTTACCGATGTCACTGAACAGGCCGGAGTGAAGGGGATCGGCTACTCGATGGGAGTCGCCGCCGGAGACTACGATAACGATGGCTGGGTCGATCTCTATGTTGTCGGCGTCAACCACAACCAGCTTCTGCACAATAACGGCGATGGCACGTTTACTGACGTTACTGAGAGAGCGGGTGTCAGCGGCAAGATTCCAGGCATGGGCAAGCCCTGGGCAGTCGCGGCCGGCTGGTTCGACTACAACAACGACGGCCTTCTTGACTTATTGGTGATCAACTACCTTGACTACAACATTGCGACCGCCAAGCTCTGTTCTCTCGACGGCGTGCGCACATATTGTGCTCCCGGCAATTTCGGAGGAACCCGCAATATCCTCTACCGCAACAATGGCGATGGAACTTTTACCGACGTCTCCGCGTCATCACACATCGATCGCTACGTTGGCAAAGGCATGGGCGTGGCCTTCGGCGACTACAACAACGATGGATTCACCGACGTTTTCATATCGAACGATACGTTTCCCAATTTTCTGCTGCGCAACAACGGGGACGGCACATTCACTGACGTCGCGCTCGAGACCGGCGTTGCCTATACTGCCGACGGAAGCCTCGTTGCCGGCATGGGCGCCGATTTTCGCGATCTGAATAATGATGGGCGCGACGATATCTTCCATGCGGCGATGTTCGGCAATACATTCCCCCTTTACAGAAACATCGGCGGCGAGTTTGAAGATGTCACCGAAGTCTCGGGCGTGACTGCCTTCAGCCGCCGCATGACTGCCTGGAGCGTGGGTGCGTTCGACTTCGACAATGATGGATGGAAGGATCTTTTCACATCAGGCGGTGCCATTCTCGACAACGAATTCGAAGTCCTGCACCGCCCGACGCGCATCCCCAATGGGATTCTGCGCAACAATGGCGGTTTCAAGTTCACTGACGTCAGCTCCACCGCCGGTCGAGGCATCACAGAGCCGCACCAGCACCGCGGCGCAGCCTTCGGCGATCTCAATAACGACGGCAGCATAGACATTGTCGTCAGCACGCTCAATGAGAAGCCGCAACTGCTGATCAACCGGACAGAGAATGCAAATCATTGGATCATCCTGAAGCTTGTCGGGACGCGAGACAATCGCGACGGGCTCGGTACACGGATCAAGATCACTACAACGGAAGGCGTGCAATACAACCAGGCCACAACAGCCGTTGGCTATAACTCGTCGAGCGACAAGCGCGTCCACTTCGGGCTCGGCAAAGCCACTACGGTCGACAGAATCGAACTCTCCTGGCCCGCCGGAGTCAAGCAGGTTCTCACCAACATCAAGGCAGACCAGGTTCTCACCATTGTGGAAGGGAAGTGAATTGCATTCGTCCGCAAATCGACGGGAATGCCTCAAGACAAGTGAACGCAATCCTCAGATGGGCTGCGCTGCCGCATCCACCCATTCGTCCACCTTCATGATCTGATCGACCTGCGGTTTCACGATCCGCTGCACGATTCCGCTTGGCCAGCGAATCTCGACATGTTGCAGTGCTGATTCCGCCCCCAGACCAAAGTGCACCCTGCGATCGCTCGACGACATGAAACCAACGCTCGGGTTCACGTGGTTGTACAGTTTCCGGCCCGATGCAGTGGTCACGGTAATGGCTGCGCCAATTGCACTACGATTACTCTTGTGTCCGCGCAGGTCAAAGAGGATCCAGTGATTCGGTTTCAGCGCGTTGTTCATTAGGATGCGCGGCTTTTCTCCAAGTGAAGTCACCACCAGGTCGAGAAACCCATCGTTGTTCAGGTCCACGAACGCCGATCCACGCTGATAACCGATCACATTGAAGTCAGGCCCCATTGAATCGCTCACATCGATCAGCGTCTTGCCATCGACGTTCTGGAACATCGAATCGTGCTGCTTTGCGGTCGCGATCAGGTTGTCCACATCGCCGTTGGAGGAGTAAATATCTTTCCATCCATCGTTGTCGTAGTCGATAAAACCGATGCTCCAACCTGACAGATTTCGAGTTAGTCTCCCGAAGTTACTCGGCCAGGTAATATCGGTGAACGACTTTCCGCCGTCATTCCTCAGCAATCCGAAAACCTGTCCATAGAGATCGTTGTAAACAATGTCTACCCATCCATCATTGTTGAAGTCCTTCGCATCGCACCCCATGCCGGATACCGAGGTGCCCTGCGCGTTGTACGCGACGCCGTATTCCAGACCACTTTCCTTGAATGTCCCATTGGCTTGGTTGATAAACAGGAAATTAGGTTCGGTGTCGTTGGCGATCAAGATGTCCATCAACCCGTCGCCATTGAAATCGGCGATTGAGATTCCCATGCCTTTTCCCAACGCCGCTCCAATTCCGGTTTCATCCGTCACATCTTTGAACCTGCTGCTGCCCAGATTCCGGTAAAGCCTTGATGCCACGCTCTTATATACGGTAGGGCTGCAGTATTCATCCTGATCGGCGCCCATCAGGCACCGCTTGTCGGTCTGCGGTGTCCAGGTGGTGTAGTTGGTCACAATCAGGTCGAGCAAACCATCGTTGTCGTAATCAAACCAGGCTGCTCCCACGCTTGGCACGTTTTCCGGCTTGCGATCCAGCCCCGATCCTGCGGTCACATTCGTGAATGATCCGTTCCCGTTGTTGTGGTAGAGCGCATTTTCGCCGGCGTTGCAGATGAAGATGTCGTCGAAACCGTCGTTGTCATAATCGGCCACCGCCACACCAAAGCTGAAGTCCAGGTTAGCTCCATCCAGACCAGCTTTCTCTGTCACGTCCTCGAATCTTCCATCTCCCTTGTTGCGCAGCAGGCAGTTGAAATACTCCGGACCCGTCTTCTTCAGCTCCGGCAGCTTGGCTCCATTCGTGAAGATCAGATCCATCCTGCCGTCGTTGTCGTAGTCAATCACGCCAATCCCGCCGCACATCGGCTGCGGGAAGTACTTGCGGCCCGTGAAGTCGTTGTTGGATCGGTAGGCGAATGGCGATCGCGGCGCGATGTCGGTGAACCAAAACGCCGGATGTGGCACCGCCGCTCTCGTTGCCGAAGCCGCTTGATCCGCGACGGTTTGCACGGCCAATACGCTGCCGGTTGGCATGGCCTGGCAAAAGAGCCGGCTGGCCCGCTGAATGATAGGGATGTTCGCTGCAGCAGCAGCCAAAAGCGATCGACGGCTTAGGAGCATTGGCTTCAGGAATGAGAGCGAGACAATTCTAGCCGGGCTTTGCACATAAATGCAAAGCTTAACCGTCGAGATTGCCGGGCTCTTTCTGAAAGCGAGCAACCGCGTTTTATTTGTCGCTAGCCGGTTTGGGAGTCGACGGCGGATGCAGCTTTAAATAAACCTGCACTTCGGCTTGCGCCGCATCCTCCTGCCCCATTCTGTGAAGAATGCGCGCCATTGCCATGTGCGGCTCGGGAAAGTCGGCATCGATCCGTGCCGCCTCTCGCAATTCCGCGAGGGCTTCTTCGAGCCGGCCCTCCTGTTCCAGCACGAGTCCCAACTGCAAATGGGCCTGCTTGAACTGCTGGTCGATGCGTAGAGATTCACGGAGGTCATTCTCCGCTTCACCAGACTTGTTCAGGAACTGGAGGGTAATGGCGAGGTTCAGATACGGCCAAGGCGATGGAAATGGCGCGCCCTTGTCGAGTTCAATGGCCTTCTCGTAATTCTCGATCGCCAGGTTGTTTTCATTCTGGTAGTAATAGCAAAGCCCGAGGTTGTCGTATGCACGAGCCATACGCGGCGACAACTCAATCGCATGCTGGAAATGTTTGATCGCACCTGGATAATCATGACCGTCGTAGGCGAGTCGCCCGAGCCAGTAGGGATAGAGCCCCTCCGTTGGATTTCCTGCAGCAAGCGATTCCAGAAGTGGGCGAGCCCAACCAGGATGCGAGATGCGAATGTATGCCATGGCCAGCGAGAATTGGAGAGTGGGCGCGAGCGGCAGGATGGCGTCGGATTTCTTCCATGCGATGGCCGCATTCAGGTAATCCGCATTCAGGAAGTACACGCTGCCCACATAGGCCAACAGCTTTGCGGCACGAGGTGATTGGGGGTCTTTGTTGATCTCTGACAGCAGCAGCTTCTCGGCTGTAACATAATCGCGAGCCCGAACCGCGTGTTGAAGTTCGGTTGCTTGTGTATCAGTCAGACCGAGCGATTGGACCGGTGAAGCAGATGGCACTGATTCCTGAACGGAGTTCTGTTCCTGGGAATAGATTGCGAAGGGAATGCAGGGGATCACGGCCACAAATGCCGCGGATCGCAGGATCCAGTTCCTTGGAATCATGGGAGAAAGTATAGTGGAGAAGTCCATCGCAGAGCCATTTGCAGCAACCCATCATCGCTCTGCACGCGGGACTCTTCGCAGAATGAAACGCAAATTGTTCCCTCGCTTGCTGGCCGCCGCAGTGCTTGTGCTGTCGACGCCTGCGCCCGCACAGAATCGTTCCGCATCCTATCAGAAGACGGTCCTCTCTATTCAGGCGCTGATTGAAGCCAACAAATTCGACGACGCGCGCACCACGCTTATTGCCGCTCAACGGCAATACCCAAACGACGGCGGCCTCGAAAATCTGTTGGGCATCATTGAAATCGAGCAGGGCAACACTGCCGGCGCCCGCCAGGCGTTTGCCCTGGCCATCCGCCACGATCCGGCCCTCGCGAGCCCATATATGAACCTGAGCCGCATCGACATGCGTACAGCGGAGAGCGCTTCCGCGGCGCGCTCAGAAGCCCTAGCACTCAGCGAAAAGGCCCTTCGCCTAGAACCCGGAAATGACGAGGCCAAGTATCAGATCGCGACGATCCTTGCATGGCAGAAAGAGTACCAACGCTCTCTCGATACCCTCTCACGATTGAGTCCCGATGCCCGAAAGCAGATCGGCGCCGAAGACCTCGCGTGCTCTGACGAGGCGTCGCTCGGTGCAAAGGACTTGACTACAAAGGCTGCCGGTGCGCTTGCATCGAACCCTGACCTGACCGAGCAGGATGCGGATGAATGCCTGCCCGCGTTGCGCAGCGCTCGCCGCGCCGATCTTATCGAAGAAATCTTCAGGGCTGCTGGGTCTCTTCATCCAATTTCTCCCGCCGGGCTTCGCATTTTGGGCCTTGCGCTCGAGGCCGAAGGAAAACTCGCCGATGCGCGCACGCAAATGGAGCAGGCTTATTCCGCTGACCCATCGTCCGTGAGCATTCTCGAAGACCTAGCGCGGGTCGCGCGCGCGGCAAAGGACGGCCTCGGCGCCCTAGGCTACCTTGCGCACGCCCGCGATCTCCAGCCGAACGATCCGAGTCTGGCGTATCAATACGGCGCAATATGCCTGGAGATGGGCCTGTATGGGGAATCGCGCAAGGCGCTTGAAGAGGCTGTCAAAATTGCGCCCGACGATTCTATGTACAACCTTGGCCTGGGCCAGGTTATCTCCTATTCGAACGATCCGTCTCAGGCGCTTCCTTACCTTACGAAGTATCATTCGCTGCTGCCGCAGGATCCGGGAGGCAAGCTCGCGCTTGGTGAAGCTTACTATCGAGCAAAGGACTACGACACCGCAGCCAAGTGGCTCGAACAGCTCATCAACGACGCACAAAGTGCGTCAGACGCCTACTTCTACCTGGGCCGAATTGCGCGCCAGGAAGGCAACACGGGCCAGGCTGTCGACGATCTGAAGCGTTCACTAGGAGCTCGCCCCGATCAGCCCGATGTTCTCGCTGAGTTGGGACAGATCTCCGTCACCACTCGGGATTTCACCCAAGCCGCTGCGTATCTCAATCGCGCTCTCGCCTTGGACCGTGATAACTACGCAGCCAACTTCGGCCTGCTCGAGTTGTATGCCCGCACCGGTGATCCGCGCCGCGACCAGCAATCCGTGCGCTTCGACGAGATCAAGAACAAGAAGGAACAACAGGACCGGGACATGATGCGCGTCCTCGAGATCCACAAGGACGGCGAGTCGAGTAATTCACAATAGGTTGCACAGAGAGTGGTGCGACGCACCGCGCGGGTTCAAGGCCAAAGATAACAAAATCGAGGGCTATATCGTAGCCGGAGCGGAGAGCCATTGTGCACGCCGACCTTTGGGCTACTGGATCGGCGCGATTCAGTAGCAGTAAGGAGATTGGCCCAGGGCTGATCGCTGTAACGGTAAATCTGGAGTGGATATTGCTTAAGTTGTGCGTCGGTAGCCGTTTGGGTGAATATTGATTCCAAATAGGTCAGAGAAGCCAATGGCAGCCATCACGAGCGCACAACCACACAAAGCTGGTATCGGCGAGCCTGCCGCGCGAGTAGCCGTCGCTACTCCGCCCCGCAATGTCGCTGTCGACGCCTATCGCGGCCTCGTCATGCTGCTTATGATGGGCGAGGTCATGCAATTCGCCGCCGTCGCGCGCGCCTATCCAAACAGCCTTTTCTGGCACGTCCTTGCATGGAACCAGAGCCACGTCGAGTGGTCCGGAATGAGCCTGCATGACACCATCCAGCCCGGCTTCACCTTCCTCGTCGGCGTCGCGCTACCATACTCCATCGCCAGCCGCGTCAAGAAGGGCGAGAGCTTCACGCGCCAGGTACTCCACACTCTGTGGCGCAGCATTTTGCTCATCGCCCTTGGCATCTTTCTGCGCTCCACTTCCAGCACTCAAACCAACTTCACCTTCGAAGATACCCTCACCCAGATCGGCCTCGGGTACACTTTCGCCTGGTTCCTCGCACACTGCCGCCCGCGCTGGCAGTGGACCGCACTCGCAGTTCTCCTTTCCGGTTATTGGCTTGCATGGGCGCTTTATCCTACGCCCACCCCAAACTTCAACTGGCCGGCCGTTGGCGTCCCGCAAAACTGGCCTCACAACTTCGCCGGCTTCGCCTCCCACTGGAACAAGAACTCCAATCTTGGCCAGGCCTTCGACCTCTGGTTCCTCAATCTCTTCCCGCGCCCCTCGCCCTTCCTTTACAACGGCGGCGGCTATCTCACCCTCAGCTTCATCCCTACACTCGGCACCATGCTGCTTGGCCTGCGCGCCGGCGAGTGGTTCCGCGCCGCTGCACCCCGCATCCCCATCAAGCGCTTTCTCATCGCCGCCTTTGCCCTGTGCGCCGCAGGCCTCGTACTCCACTTCACAGGCATCTGTCCCATCGTCAAGCGAATCTGGACACCTAGTTGGACGCTGTGGAGCGGCGGCGTCTGTTTCTTCTTTCTCGCCGCATTCTCGTGGGTCATCGACGTCAAGCAATACCGCCGCTGGGCCTTTCCACTCGTTATCGTCGGAATGAACTCTATCGCCGCCTACCTCATCGCGCACCTTTGGGAAGACTTCCTCGTCAGCAACCTGCACATCAATTTGGGCTACCGCATCTTCCGCATCTTAGGCCACGGTCTCGAACCTTTAATGCTGGGCCTCGCCGTGATGCTCATTTACTGGCTCACCCTTTGCTGGATGTACCGCAAGCGCCTCTTCCTCCGCATTTGAAGCCGATGCCTTTGCGGAAGGTAGATCATGAGTACGGGCGAGTCTTGAACGCTTTCTGCGGCCACATCCGAGTTCCGAGCGAATCACCGGCATCCATGTAAGTCTTTGTCAACAGAAAAGCACGAGACTGCTTTTCGCGCTCTGGAGAGCGCGTTGCTATTCCGATCAGGAGTTTCCGCTGCGCACTTTTTGCCTCTCGGCTGGTGGTTCCTGCTCTGAGCAGAACCGGACATCCATTTGCTGCCTCTGGCTCCGTGGAGCCATCGCAGAAGATTGAGTTTGTGTTCTCTGCCAGTCCCGAAACAAACCGAAAAGAGCCTCGGGAGTCGCCTCCGTCGCCCGGCCGGTGATCTGCGGGACCTGGCAGTCTGCGCATCGATCGATCCTGATGTTTTTCCCTTTTTAGGAAGGTTCTTACGCTGCCGCGGTTCGTCTGAACTCGCTCGCGGGCACGAAATCCGTGTTGCGTCTTTCTACAGCCAGCATCAACGCGACCATTTTCCTTGCCACCGCAAGCGTGGCCCGGTTGCCGTTGCCGCGTTGTCGTTCTCTTTCG
The DNA here is from genome assembly GCA_963834565.1 of uncultured Acidobacteriaceae bacterium. Classification (GTDB taxonomy): domain Bacteria; phylum Acidobacteriota; class Terriglobia; order Terriglobales; family Acidobacteriaceae; genus Telmatobacter. The sequence continues at coordinate 20,279 of CAWICF010000008.1, forward strand.
TAGAGCAAGGCCAATTCTTCACTGTATCGTAGTGCCAGCGACGGGCATCCAGCCAATCAGAGCACGGGCGCGTCTTTGCACAAACGTAGGCGAATCGGAATAGACGTGGGGTTGAGTCGGCGAGATCGGCGGGGTCGGCGAGGTCATCGTTCATCCTCCAGACAACGCACTCTTCTAGGACGACCTCATTCTACGCGAGCCACTGTCTGCAAGGGGCCGTTAGCCTCTTGGATTGTGCAGAATCAGGACGATCATCTCCATCCTATCGAGGATGCTGCCAGAACGCTGCTGAACCCAAGTTCCTTACCGCATTGCCCCGGCATGAGCCGGGCTGGATGCTGTTAACCGAAGGGTTGTAGGTTCGAGTCCTACCTGAGGAGCCAAAAAATCAAATATTTCCAGCAACCCCTCCGATCGACTTCGCCGAATTCCATTCAGACTTTCCAGATTTCTTCCCTTCAGGGATAAACCTTCGCCTGGCATCTTCCAGTCGCCAAGCAGCGCTGACGTGCGAGATTTCACGGTGGCGAGGGCGCTCGCTTCGATCGTCTCAACGTAAACGTCACCCAAACCGCCTGCCGCGGTCGAGAACGAGAGATGAATCCAACCGATGTCGTAGAGAGCCCATAAGTGCCACCCCACGCGTCTCTCATACCGGCACACCACTGGACTCGGCATCGGGAAGAAGTTCACGTTGCCGCATAGCGTATTCAGCTGCTGGGCGAGCCCAGTAAGCCGAATACTTCCAAGAGCAATTAGGATCAGAATTCGCGGTCGCTCCGACGCCTTGAATTGACCGCACGCGCACCGACACCTCGGAAGGCGACGAGCGGAGCAGCAACACGGCCGTCCGATACAAAAGTATCGGCCAATACTTTTGTCCAATGGAATCACCTCCGCGCTTCGGGCTTAATGACTACAGTCAAGTTAGTCCGCACGAAGCTTAGCAATCGACATTTATCCGCAATGGTCGCCGCGAGCCACCTCTGTGTCACCGTGCTGGGTCGCCGAGAGAGACCACATCTTCTTAAATCAAGCGTCTCTGTTTTCTGGCGGAGATGGTCGCGGAGCGGTCTGTATCAGGGTCTGACGGCTCACTGCACCGGCGCCGCAAAGGAGGAATTGGTGGGCGATAATCAGAGGGAAAACAAGATACGATTAACTCGGATCTCGCCTGGAAATTGGCGAGTCACCTTCGACCTTCCGCCGCTCAATATTTTTGGACCTTCCAATATCCCACAGCTTGAGGCGATCGTATCGTCGATCGAGTCGGACGATCGAGTGAAGGTAGTGGTCTTTGACAGCGCTGTTGATGGATTCTTCCTAACTCACTACGACTTTCTGGCTAAACCTGAAGAGTCTGCCGCCTTTCCTCCAGGACCAACCGGCTTGCAGCCTCTGCCGGACATGCTTGTGCGGTTGAGCCGTGCCGACGTCGTTTCGATCTCATCGATCCGCGGACGCGCTACGGGTGTCGGCAGCGAGCTCGCCCTCGCATGCGATATGCGCTTCGCAAGCCGCGAAAAGGCTGTGCTCTCGCAGTGGGAAGTCGGAGCGGGGCTGGTCCCGGGCGGCGGACCCATGGCGCGCCTTCCTCGATTGATCGGACGCCGGCGGGCTCTGGAAGTACTTTTGGGGGCTGACGATATCTCGGCCGATGTGGCTGAGCTCTACGGCTATGTCAATCGCGCGCTGCCGGATCGGCAATTGGACGCATTCGTTGATGCGTTTGCGGCAAGGATTTCGTCTTTCGACAAACGTGCGATCGCCGAGACCAAACGCCTGGTGAATGTAAACAGTCTTCCTCATGATGACGAGATCGCACCAGAATGGGCTGCATTCGTTGGGGCTCTCGGCAGGCCCGCGTCTCAAAAGAGACTACGCGCGCTCTTCGACAGAGGGTTCCATGCTCCGGGAGACGTTGAGACACGACTTGGTTACCACGTTGGCTCAGTCGGATTTGCGGCGGAACTTCCTGAAGCCGGTGACTAAAGGAAAACGCCGCGAGCCAAGATCTCCATTGGGAAGGCTCTGGACCGGTTCCCACGGTATGTGACGTATTGCCTGGACATCCAGGGAGAGATCAGCCGCGAGGCATGGCTAAGTTATTCACCGTTGTTCCTCGGTGGTGTCACCGGACTTATCCGACGACATGGAACACCTAGGACATCCATGGTGTCCGGCAAAGTGTAAAAGCAATGAGGTAGTGGGTCAAGAGCGATCTGCATTCTTGAGACTGGCCACCATGCCCATCGTTAATACAAAGATACCGTCCGGAATATTCTCTTGACGATCACAGGGAACTATGGCCAATCAAGCCAGCACTAAGGTATCGATCAATACCTTTGTCTCATATTGCACGCGTAGACATTGCTGCAGGAGTGACATCCATTGTTGTGTGCCGGAGTAGAGCAATCGCTGAGTGCCGATCTCCAGGCGACATGCTGATACGGGCCCGATCTCAATCTCTTAATGAGGGACGGGGCCCGAGATTCAGGTAGTTGCATTAATCAAGAAACCGGGAGATATGCATGAATCCATCGCTAAAATGCAAAGCTTTCATGACAAGCCCTTCCTCTGATGGAAGAACGATCCACCAGCCCGATCGTTCTGCACATCCACTTTTCGTCATCGCACCTGTTGACCAGAAACGAAGGTTTTGCAGGCTCATCTGCTCCATTGTGATGGGTCTGTTTGGGACCCTGCCTACTGCCGCGGATCGGCGTAGGGGCGCCGGAAGCACGACTGATGTGTTCAGAGGGCGCTGCGGAAAGCGAGAAGACAGACAGGTAATAGGCACTTTGTTCGTGCTATTGCTAGGATCCAACCTATTGGCTTTCGGCCAACAACCCAATGCAAGCTCCGTACCCGCAGATCAACCGAGCCTACCAGCCGAAAGTTCGCCTGTGTTGAACAGCCACCCCGACGAGCTCAAACAGGAGCTTGATGCGTATGCCATCGAATTGTCGAAGATACCTGCCGATCCACTCATCCAACCGGATCCCGTCGCTCCAATCTTACGGCCGATCGACAAGGTCGTGGATTTAAGTATTCATTCACTCCATCTGAAGTTTGGCGCGACGTACACCTTCCTCAACCAGTATGCAACCACAACGCCGGCCGGGGTCCGGCACGATCAACCCAGCGGACGTCTTGATTTCACCGGAGCGTGGAGTGTCTACGACCATGAAACTACTGCAGGATCAATCAGCCTGCTCATTCGCTCCGGAACCAACATTGGGATAAGTCAACAGTTCAACCTCAGCGATCGACTCGGCTCAGGGCTCTATCTCAATTGCCTCCAGGGCGGAGGTCCGCAGGAGCCAATCACGGTGAACATCCTCTATTGGCGGCAGGATCTTCTCGCCAAGAGGCTTTCCTTTTATGTTGGCAAAATACACCCCAACGAATACGTGACCCTCAGCATGTTCAACAACGATGAGCGAACGCAGTTTTTAAATGGGACCAACGACGGCAATGATGCAGTTGCCTCGGATGGGACATACGCCGGCGGCGGCGCGGTCGAATTCCAGGCTAGCCAGCATATCTTTGTGCACGCTGTCGCTGTTGATACGGAGGGCTCACAGCAAGGGAATATCGAAACTCTGATCGATCGAAAATATGCGGAAGAGGTTGAAGCGGGGTGGACCTCAGGTTCGCTTGGCGGAAGGTACCGGCTTTACCGCGGTGGCGTGTGGCGAGACGATACCAAGGATCGCGGAAGTGGACATGGCGGGGGTTTTGAGTTCGACCACGAACTATCTGATGGCTGGACGCCGTTTGGCAGATTTGCCTTTGGAACCAGGACCGGAACGGCCATCAAAGATGAATACGAACTCGGGCTTGCTCAGGTTCATCCATTTGGGCGCCGGGGAGACATGTTTGGCGCCTCATTTGCGTACAGTGAACCGAACGCGCCTGCCAAGCACCATGAGAGCGTGTTTGAGTCGTTTTACCGCCTTCGTCTCACGCAAAGCCTCGAACTTGGGCCGGATATCGAAGTTTCAATCCATCCCACCTACGCATCGAACGCTTACACAACGACTCTTCTCGGGGCAAGGATGCGAGTTATCTTTTAAGAATTTGTTGGAATAGATGCTGTTGTGCGTTGCAGTGTTGGTCCTTTCCACTTATGTTGTTTCGACCGGCAGGCTGTGTGGTTTGTAGTGAGGACGCTCTGTCAGAGCGGGACAAACAGCTTCGTGTATGGAGTGTGGGCGAAAGCGTGGCGGCAGCCAGATAAGGTCGGCGAGATGGCAACCCGAGGACCTGTGACAACGGCAGCGACGACTCGATGCCCTGAGTCAATCGTAACCAGCCCATCGGTCGTCGATGATCGGTTTTGTGAACTCTGAAAGGAAGCGCTGGAACATGCGTGTGTTCGCATTTGCGCCTCTCACAAGTCAGGCAGGCATGAACCAAACCGCGTCCGGTGAGTGATCGGCGATCCTGACGGTACTCGAGTTTGGAGAAGTTTCTTGAGGCAATGCAGGCTTTACTCCTGATCACCTGTTTCAGCGGGCAGGGCAGCTCCGATTGCTGCTGTCGGTAGTGCGGGCAGCTTGAATTTGGAGAGCCTGCGGGTTATGACCTGGAAGTGATATCCCATCTCGGCAAAGGTCATGGCCGTGCCGAAGGAGCGCCGATACCCGGGCGCGTCACGAGCCTAGCCGTTCAGGAGTGGTTGCGGATGTGAAGAGCGATCAATGTCGGCCGAACGAATTACTGATCAAACGAGCGGAGTGACCACCAGCACGTCGATGGCAGGAGGCGGGGCGATCTTCGGCAATTTCACGTCAACGTAACGGCCTTCAGCCACCTCGGAAAACACTCTGTTGACTGTGTCTTCAGTTCTGCCGGAGCTGATGTGCAGCATGCGCACGGCGCGCATCACTGTGGCAGACAACAGAAAGCGGTTTTCTATTTTAAGACCAGCCAGATACACCAATTGAGATCGCATGTATGCCCCAATTCTCGGTAGTAGTGCGTTTGCTACTGAGCCGGGCTCGCCTTGGTGTATTCCGCAGAACGAATTTGGTCTGATGAGTTCTGCACCGGAAACACAAGGAGGAGGAGGCTTAAGCGATGAGGAATTTCTGCTGATCCCCTTTGCAGTGAGCATACGCTTATTCGGGCTCTTCTCCTAATTGCTCTGCCAAAGCCACCTGCAACCCTTGTGAGTCGGTATCCAACCCCTTTGGATTAGGGCTCTCCGTGAGGTTGGGCCGATTGGGCGTGATACACTTGAAGCTGGTCGTCGAATCCGACTTGGCGTTCTTGCCGGTTCTGCTTTCCCGCTCAACTCGCAAACAATTCCACTTGAGTTCAGCGATACATCACGCGACAAAGGAATAGTCATGGAACAGGGAACAGTGAAGTGGTTTAACGATGCGAAGGGATTCGGCTTCCTGAGCCGTGCCAACGGCGAAGACGTGTTCGTGCACCATTCGGCCATCAAGAGCGAGGGATTTCGTTCCCTCAAGGAAGGCCAGGCGGTCGAGTTCGACGTCGTAAAAGGGCCGAAGGGCCTTCAGGCCGAGAACGTCCGCGCTGTCTAGTTGACTGAATCGCCGGGAAGGGGTTGAGTTCGACGTCTTCCCGGTCATCGCCGGCGAACTTGAAGACTTCGACACTTGACTGTGCTCTTGCCGCTCAATGGTGGTGAGTCCTCCGGCAACTCCGACGACGCGGCCGTTCCATCATCCCCTGGCTGCCCACAGAAACACTCTTAATAGGCTTGTCTGTCCAACCGAAGACGGAATTCATTCGACGCCGCAATCGTGGGACCCCAGTCAATGAGTTCAACGGATTTTGCTGTGGAACAGTCGACCGCGAACGCGAAGGACTGAGGCAAAACAGCGAAGTTCGGTGGTAGTTCGAACGCAGCACACACCTGCAACACGGACGAAGGGGATTTATGGCTGAAGATCAGCAACTGATGTGCAGCGATTGCGGGCAGTCTTTTACGTTTACCGCGGAGGATCAGGAGTTTTTCAGAGATCGTGGCTACTCGGCGCCCAAGCGCTGCAAGCCATGCCGCCAGGCAAAGAAGAATGAGCAATCGGGCGGCGGCGGCGGGTACCAGCGCAACGAATCACGCGGCACAAGCGTGATCTGCTCCGGATGCGGACAACAAACCACAGTTCCATTTGAGCCACGAGGAGACCGTCCCGTGTACTGCCAGACTTGCTTTCAGAGCCGGAAGACCAGCACTGGCGGCGGAGGCCGGCGCAACTTTGGTAGGGGCCGTTAGTACGTCGTGATTGCGGCGGCGCGGAACGTGCAGCGCTTTGATTTCGGGGATCCAGCGGATCGCGGATCACCTTCTCTGGCAGGAGCCAACTCTTACGGGCTCACAATGTCGTCCCGTGAAAGCGAGATCGAGCGAAACTCTCCCATTTAATGCTTTTCAACGGCTCGAAACCGTCGACCTTTCAAATCTCACCGAGGAGTTCTCATGAAGAAACAAGCGCCGCAGAAGAAGCAAGTTCCGCACGACAAATATTTTCTCAGATCGCTTCATCAGGAAATAGATCTCTACGATCGCAAGCTGGCCTATCTGGAGAAGTATGCCGAGTTCGCTTCGGTAGCCGACCGCAAAGAAGCCGAAAATAAATTAATCACGAAACGGGCATCCCTTGCGGAGACGGCAAAGGAACTGGCAGCCGAAGGAGTGGAATTCAACCTTTCAGAGCTCCCTCGGTCCTTCCGCGCGGCAGAACATGTGAGCTAGCGCAGCCAGGATCGTTGATTTCGGTCCAGTCTCCGGCAGGTTCATTCTCGCCTTTCCGCTCCATTGCGATTGGCCGCGTGGAATTCCTTGCAGGGAGAAACCATGCAACCGCATCCAAAGATGAACTTCGCTCCTTTGTGCGATCTGCACCATTGCCCGATGCGACGAGTCATGTTTGAGGAATCGGCGTCGGAAGGAACGCAATCGTTCCACCAGTGCGAACGGCGAGATTGCAATCGCGTCTTCCGCGATGGTGTCGGCTATTCGGACTTTGCTAAAGGACATTTCGATCCGTCGCGCGTTTCATCGCGTGAGTGTCCCACTTGCGGAGGGACACTGTACCTGGCTGAAGTGAACCACAGCCTGAAGGTTGAGACGTGGGAGTGCGCAGAGACTGGGTGCAATCACAGCGAGGACGGTTCTTCACCGTCATCGCGCTAGTTTATCTCCTCAGCCGCTGTGCCGAAGATCTCCCAAAACAAACTCACATACAACTGCCACGGGCGAGGGTCCGCTCGAATGAGATTTTCTTCGACCCATTCATATTCGCGTTCCGGTGCGCAGCCTGTCTTGCAATGCTTTCTTGCCGCCTGAGACTGTCACGTGTCTTCCGGCGGGCGAATGATGCGGATCGGCTTGGTTCGAAACCATAGAGGCCGTGCGAATTTCCTTGGCGTGCCCTTCGTGTCCCTTCATACAATTGTCATCTGCGATGGGAGTACCGGTGAGCGGAGTCGAAACGCGCTCAGGAAAGATCCGGAATTGAAGGATGTTGTAATGGCTCGTTTGATTACGGCGGCATTGATGGTTGCGTTCGGTGACGGTGAATGGGAAGACCTTTGGTGGTGCAAGCGGAGATTCGGCGACGGTGAAGGGTCTGAGTGGGCCGACGGAGATCGATGCGAAATTCTGATGCAGGCAACCAATCGAGGAAATAAGTGAGAAGCTCCACGCGAAGAAAGCTTGAAATCGTCGCCTGTGCGTTCGGGCTGTTGACCGGGTTTGTGCTTGTGTCGGCGAATTGCCATGGCCAGGACGCAGCGAAGGACGCGGTGGTGATCGCCGTTTCGCCGAATGGCGATGACGGCGGACCAGGAACACCAGAGAAGCCCTACAAGACGTTGAAGCGGGCAGAGCGGGCGGCGCGGGAGACGAACTCTGACCACGACGTGACGGTGGAGTTGGGCGATGGTGATTATCGGATTTCCGAGCCGCTGTTTTTTGCCGAGCGGGATGGGGGGCAGAATGATCATCTCGTGATCTGGGCCGCCGCGAGCAACGCACATCCGGTGATTGACGGCGGAATCCAGGTGACGGGATGGAAATTGTACGACAAAGACCGGCGGATATACGTGGCCGATACGCCGAAGGGGCTGGACTCGAGGCAGTTGTGGGTGGATGGAGAACTGGCGGAGCGGGCGGGAATTGAAGTTCCGCGATCGGAAGTGACGTTCACGCCGGAAGGATTCACTTTCAAGGATGCGAGCTTCGATTATCTGGCGAAACTTCCGGATGAGGACCGGATGGAGATTGATGCGACGGGATTCTTTACGGAGCGGGTCTCGCCGGTGGAGAGAGTGGATGGGCGCACGCTAGTGATGAAGCAGCCAGCGTGGAGCAACAACACGTGGGGCTGGGACACCATTCAGAAGCCGTTCGGCGCGGCGTTTGCACGCCTTTACCTGATGAACTCACTCGAATTCCTGGAGAAGCCAGGGCAGTGGTATCTCGATCCGAAGCAGGGAAAGCTGTATCTGCGGCCGCCGGAAGATGCGGAGATCAACAAGCTGGACGTGGAGCTGCCGCGACTAACGGTGCTACTCGCAGTGGGCGACCGCCTGGATCGGCCGGTGCACGACTTAATGTTTCGCGGGATTCGTTTTTCGCATACGAGCTGGCTGGGACCATCGAGCGACGAGGGCCTGGCGAGCCAGCAGAGTGGAACGTTCATCGTGGGGCGGGCACCGGATTATTCGGCGGATGCGTTTACGAATTGCGCGGTGGGCTGCCCGGCGTTTGAATCGATGCGGAACAAATGGAGCCAAACACCGGCAGCGGTTGAAGTGGCCGCAGCGGAGCGGATCACATTTGACCAGGATGTGTTTGCAGACCTAGGACAGTACGCGGTGGGAATCGGCAATGACGCGGATGCGAACCTGACTGGAGTGGGTTTGGGCGCGAGCGATGTGCGCGTAACGCGCTGCGTGTTTACTGATCTGGCGGGTGGTGCGGTTGAAGCGGGTGGAGTGCGGCCGGATGCGCATCATCCGAGCGATGATCGTATGATCAACCGGCAGATCGTGATCAGCAACAATCGAATTCGGTCGGTGAGCAAGGATTACAGAGACAACTCCGCAATTCTTTCGACCTATGTGACCGGCGCGCTTATCGTGCACAACGATATTTCGGACGTGCCGTATGATGCGATCGATATTGGATTTGGGTGGGGCTACGAGGACGCCGGCGGGAACGCGAATTACCGCGACAATCTACATGGATACGAGTTCTGGAACCGGCCGGTCTACCAGACGCCGACGACGTATCGCGACACGGTAGTGACGAACAACCGCATTCATGACGTGAAGAAGCTCTTTGGCGATGGGGGCGCGATTTACAACCTGTCGGCGAGTCCGGGCACGATGATTACCGAAAATTACGTCTTCGACAACCATCAACGGATTGCGCTGTATCTGGATGAGGGTTCGCGGTACATCACGGTGCGCAGGAATGTGGTGGCCGATGCGGGCGGCGAGTGGCTGAATGTGAATACCGTGCATAATGCGCTTCCCCTGCGCATCACGGTGGACAATACGGCGACGGGGAACTGGCACAACGGGACAAAGGTGGGCGGGCTGTGGACGAATTACGAGAACGATCTAATTGTTGACGATCACCTGGTGCAGGACGGGCAATGGCCGGCAGAAGCGGTGCAAGTCATGACAGATGCGGGGATCGAGAAGTCAGCGGGGCTGGTGGAGTATGGGAATCCTAAGGCCACGGCGGGTGAGCCAGATCACTGAGTAGTTGCAGCGAGTCGCGCCCATGCTCTTAAGACTGAAATCTTCAAACGCGAGGATTCCCCGGAATGGTGGAATCGCGTATAAATAAGTTAAAGCCCATAGATTTTCTGGTGATTTGAGATTGCCCGGCAGGAGGCCGGGAGACGGCGGACCTCTTTCGCTGGTCGTGTAGACTGTGCTGACCGTACGAAGATCATCGGAATCAGAAGAGGATGACGCATGAAGCAGGGGAAAACAAAGGCCGCGAAGCCGCCGACGACGAACAAACACCTGATTCGCTGGGTGGAGAAGATGGCGGAGCTGACGCAACCGGCGGCGATCTACTGGGTGGACGGAAGCCAGAAGGAATATGACCGGCTATGCGACGAAATGGTTGCGTCGAAGACGCTGATCCGGCTGAACCAGAAGACATGGCCGGGATGCTTTTATGCGCGCTCCGATCCGCGCGATGTGGCTCGCGTTGAGGATCGTACATATATCTGTTCTTATTCAAAAGATAATGCGGGGCCGACAAACAACTGGATCGATCCGTATGAGATGCGGAAGAAGCTGAAGCAGCTGTTCAACGGTTGCATGCGCGGGCGAACGATGTATGTGCTGGCGTTCAGCATGGGGCCCGTGGGTTCGCCGATGTCGCGGATCGGAGTGCAGCTGACGGATTCTCCGTACGTGGTGGTGAACATGCGCATCATGACGCGCATCGGGCTGCCGGCGCTGAAGGAGATCGATAAGGGCGAGAAGCGCGTGGTGCCGTGCATGCATTCGGTGGGTGTGCCACTCGGGCACGGGCAGAAGGATGTTCCGTGGCCGTGCAACGACGAGAAGTATATTGTTCACTTTCCGGAGACACGCGAGATATGGAGTTATGGATCGGGCTACGGCGGAAATGCCTTGTTGGGCAAGAAGTGCTTTTCGCTCCGCATCGCCTCGAACATCGCGCGTGATGAAGGCTGGATGGCCGAGCACATGCTGATCGTTGGCGTGGAATCGCCGCAAGGCGAGAAGACGTATATCGCCGCGGCATTTCCTTCGGCGTGCGGCAAAACCAACTTGGCAATGATGGTGCCACCGAAGGCCTTCAACGGCTGGAAAGTGACAACTGTCGGCGACGACATTGCGTGGATCAAGCCGGATGGGAACGGGCAGCTAAGGGCGATCAATCCGGAGACGGGGTTCTTCGGTGTCGCGCCGGGAACGAGCGACAAGACGAACCCGAATGCGATTGCGGCGCTGCTCAAGAATTCGATCTTTACCAATGTGGCGCTGACCAAGGAAGGCGGCGTCTGGTGGGAAGGGATGACGGACGATCCGCCGGCGGAGTGCACGGACTGGCGAGGCGAGAAATGGACGCCGGAGATTGCTAAGCAGACGGGCGCAAAGGCAGCGCATCCGAATGGGCGATTCACGGCGCCTGCGTCACAGTGCCCGTCGATTGATGCGGCGTGGGACGATCCGGAGGGCGTGCCGATCAGCGCTTTCGTCTTCGGTGGGCGCAGATCGACGACGATGCCGCTCGTGTTCCAGGCCTTCAACTGGAGCGCAGGCGTGTATGTGGGGGCGACAATGGGATCGGAGACGACGGCGGCAGCTGCCGGCGCACTGGGTGTGGTGCGGCGCGATCCGATGGCGATGCTGCCATTCTGCGGCTACCACATGGGAGATTACTTCAGACATTGGATCAAGATGCAGCGGTCATTGAGTTCGACGCCGCGCATCTTCCACGTGAACTGGTTCCGCAAGGGCGAGGATGGGAAGTTTCTGTGGCCTGGGTTCAGTGAGAACATGCGGGTGCTGAAGTGGGTGGTGGATCGTGTGCACGGACGCGCACAGGGCAAGGAGACGGCGATCGGCTGGACTCCGTATTACGAGGACATGGAGTGGAAGGGACTCGAGTTCTCACGCGAGCAGTTTGACGTGATGCAAGAGGTAAATCGTGCGGCGTGGAAGCGAGAGCTGATCGGGCACGAAGAATTGTTCATCGACCTGCACGATCATCTACCACCGGAGATGATCTACGAGCGCGAGCTGCTGATCTGCAGAATGTGAGCGGTATTCCCCACCCAGGTCAAGCTTGGATGGGGCATCCCCTAATGATCCGCTTTAGGCGGGAACGCGTTCGACAGTTGATTCGAAGTCAAGTTGGCGGAAGAAATTGCCGACCAGAGACGCGGCGTCTTCGCTGGTGCGGGGCCCGACGCGGAGCAACAATCGGATTGCTGCAGTAGCCAGGTCGTCGGGTGTGGCTGCAATGGCGACGCACTGCTCAGGGCGATTAGTGCAATTCGCCAGATCGGCGATGGATAAGTTTATAGTCGGCGTTGCGATGACGGTGCGCGGCGGCGCCATGCGATCGAGGAGCCAGAGAATCTCAAGTTTCGATTCGAGCTCATCGGGGACGCAGTCGATGACGAGGTCAGCGTCGCGTACAGCATCTTCGATGGTGGAGACGAAGGCGACCGAGGGAAGAGCTTCGGGATTGAGGGCAAGGCGGATTGATTCGCGCGCGTGATGCAGATTGGCGGGCATTACATCTTCAAGGAAAACGCGAAAGCCGGCACGGGCGGCACGGAGCGCGAGCGAACGGCCGAGCGGACCGGCTCCGATGATTGCGACGCTGGTCAAAAAATGGACCTGGCTACTTCGCAGACAGCGCGTCGGCCACTTCCTGGGCGCTGGGGCGCGCGTTGACGAGATGGTCGGCGATCCTGGCGCGCTCCTCGGCGGAGAGCGTGGGGACGGCGGCCATCACGCGGCGAAGGGTGACTGCAACGTCGTCAATGTAATTCATCAGGCGAATGGCTTCTCCAGAGAGCGGCATGGTTTCCTCGTAGATTGTTCTTCTGTCCTATTGTAGTAGCTTGGATCGGGGATAAAGAAACGGCTAAGGGGCATTTTGCGATAGGATGTGTGATCCAGATGACTCCCTTATAGGGTTTCGATGAACCCTTTATGCCTTGAGAGACGAATCGGGGATATGATGCGGTCGATGTTGCAAATTCATGACGAGGTTTGACGATGAATCGTAGAAGCGCAATGACCGCAATGTTGACTGGAACCGCTCTGCTGGCGGCGAATGCATTCGCACAGGATACAGCCAACGTGCCCGTACGGCCGAATACTGGAAAGATTGCTGAAGATAATGTGAAGCAACTCCTGCTGCTTATGGACACGGACAAGAACGGCAAGATTTCGAAGGACGAGTGGATGAAGTTCATGTCAGCCGAGTTTGACCGGCTGGACACCGACCATAGCGGAGAACTGGACCGAAACGAATTGCTGAGTTCACGCGTTATGATGCGGCATGTCCCGACGGAGACATTGGGGAAATAGTGCAGCTCAATGTTGGAAACAGTTAGTCTGTGGCCAAATTCATGCGGGGAATTGGTGCGAGCGCTGAGATCGCAGATGGCCGCGAGCGGTGATGTGAGAGGAGGGAAGAAACGATGTGGTGGTTGTTTATGGTCTTGATTGTGGGCTACATCGGTTTCTCTGCTTACGGCCGGGGCAAGCGAGCGGGGATATGGAGCTGGTCGAAGTTTGGAATCACGCTGGGCTTTGCGGCGTGCGTATGTTTGCTCGTCACAGCGCCGATTCTTCTGATCGATATGAAAAGCCCATATTTCTTGCCGGTGTACATCGCTATCTGGGTGGTTGCCCTGGCCGGCATCGTTTGGTTCGCTACCTACGCCAAGCGCTGGACGAAAAAGACAGGCACTCAAGAATCCGGGACGCCAGGCGCGAGGGGCTGATCTGCGGCGGACGCGAATCCAGCGTATAACTGGCCGCCGTTCAAAGAGCGGAGTGTGCTGTGCCTCATCCTTTCGGCCGCTGCGGCGACCGAAAGGATGAGAAGCGGTAAGTGGCTCAAGCGTGGGCTATTGCTGGTTGGAATCGGCGCGCGGCAGAGGCAGCTTTTGCCGGGGCGCGGGCTGTGCGCTGCTGTTGGTGGCCTGATCGGAGCCGGACGCGGGATTGGTTCCGTTGTCTGAAGCTGCAGCGAGCTCAGACTTGCGATACTTCGGGGCACTGACGTAGCCATGGATGTGGTTCTTTGAGATGTCGTTGATGACTACCTCGACGGGCTGCGCGCTGTCAGGCTCATAAAACATCGCCGGCTGATAGAGATTGACGTGCTTCTGCGTGAGGTTGCGATCGTCGACAATCAGCGCTAGGTCGGCAAATCCGTGCTTGCTGTCGGCCTTCTTCAAGCTGATGCTGACCGGACCCTCATGCTTGAATTCCTTTGACTTGGTGATGTCGAACTCAAAGAAGTTGAGCTCGCCCTTCTTTTCAAGAACAACAAGTTCGTCGTGAGTACGCGCGATGGAGCCGGTAAGTTCAGTGCGCGCATTGGCTAGATCGCCGCGCGTACTGTCAATGTCACCGCGCTCGGCGTCGATCAGCTTGCCTTGCGCGTCGACCTGCGACTGAAGTTTCTTGAAGCGCGGATCGTATGCGTTGGCGCGGCGGCCAGCAACCGGGCGGCGACTGGAGCCAGTTGCCGCGGAGGATGTGGTCGGATCGGCGGCAGGCTGGTTGGCCGTTGAGAGCGTGTTGACCTTGGCGGCGAGAGAGTCGAGCTGATTTTGTGTCGCGCTGAGCTCGGATGTAAGTAGCTTGTTCTGGTCGTTCAATGCCTGGCGTTGCGCTGCGACAGCCTGGGCATTGTTGTGCTCGCGCACGGCAAAAACGATGCCCGCGGCGGCGATGATAACCGCGGCAATAAAAGGAGCTACACGTTTGAGATCGGAAGCAGTTTCAGAGTGCTGAGAATCGTCCATTTCCATCGGAAAACCTCCAGAGAACTCCACAATGTTGCAAGCACGTGGTGTACCAAGATAGTTAAGTGCCAAGTGGTTGATGGGCTGGGGGTTTCTCCGGCGCGAACGCAAAAGTACCGCGAAGAAAGTACAGGAGGCGGGAAATTCTTGCACAGAAGACAGGAAACGGGGGACGCAGGGACAAAGGGACGCAGGCCTGGGCGAAGAGAGGCAATCGATAGGAATTCGCGAACAGAAGGGCTGTTTTGTCCAGAAGAAAATCGCTTTTCTTCTTGCCCGTGGTTCCGCTGTGTGGGTAGACTGTTCGGCAGCCAAACGAAAGGTAACTGGGGCGTTGGGAATCGAACGCCGACCGCATTCAATGACACCGCGGTGGTGTCAGTGTGCGGCAGACAGGCTGGCGGGATCGATGGACTTTGGAGTGGAACTGATGAAGAAGCAAACAGCGAAGAAGAATCCTGGAACGGTGAAGAAGCAGAGCTCGGCGAAGATGCTGCTCTATAAGGATGCGAGCGCACCGGCGGAGCGCCGGGTGAAGGACCTTCTTTCGCGGATGACGCTGGAGGAGAAAGCCGCGCAGATGATGTGCATCTGGCAGCAGAAGCCGCAGACGCTGGTGGACGCGGACGGGAACTTTGACGAGGCGAAGGCGAAGCAGGCGTTCAAAGACCGGCGCGGGCTGGGGCAGGTAGGGCGGCCGAGCGATGCGGGCAGGGGAAAAAACGCGCGCGGAATGGCAGTGTTGACCAACGCGATCCAGAAATTCTTCCTGGAGAACAGCCGTCTGGGAATTCCGGTGATGTTTCACGAGGAATGTCTGCACGGGCACGCGGCCGTGGATGGAACGAGCTTTCCGCAGCCGATCGCGCTGGGCGCGACATTCAATCCCGAACTGGTGGAGCAGCTGTTCACGATGACAGCGCTGGAGGCGCGGCTGCGTGGGACGCACCACGCGCTGACACCAGTGGTGGATGTTGCGCGCGAACCGCGGTGGGGACGCGTGGAGGAGACGTACGGCGAGGATCCTTATTTGGTATCGCGGCTGGGGATTGCGGCGGTGAAAGGATTCCAGGGCGACGCGAAGTTCAAGGACAAAACGCGCGTGATTGCGACACTCAAACATTTTGTAGGACATGGGCAGCCGGAGTCGGGGATGAATTGCGCGCCGGCGAATGTTTCGGAACGCGTGCTGCGCGAGACATTCTTCTACACGTTCAAGGAAGCGATCAGGGAGTCAGGCGCGATCTCCGTGATGGCCAGCTACAACGAGATCGATGGGATCCCGTCCCATGCCAATAAGTGGCTGTTGCGCGATGTGCTGCGCAAAGAGATGGGATTCAAGGGATTTGTGGTGTCGGACTACTTTGCGATCTGGGAGCTTGGTTACAGACCGGACACGCACGGACATTTCGTGGCAAAGGACAGCAGGGAGTCGTGCGCGCTGGCGGTGAAAGCGGGTGTGAACATCGAGCTGCCTGATCCGGATTGTTACCTGAACCTGGTGAAACTGGTTCGCAAGAGCGTGCTGAAAGAGAAGGAGCTGGAGGAGTTGGTGGCTCCGATGCTGTATTGGAAGTTCCGAATGGGGCTGTTTGACGAACCGTATGTCGATCCGAAGGAAGCGGAGCGTGTGGTGGGATGCGATGCGCATCGCGTGCTGGCGCTGACGGCGGCACATGAGGCGATCACACTGCTGAAGAACGAGAACGGCATGGCGCCGCTGGATGCAAAGAAGCTGAAGACGATTGCGGTGATCGGACCGAATGCGCATCGCGGATTGCTGGGCGGTTACAGCGGCGTGCCGAAACACAATGTGACCGTGCTGGATGGGATCAAGGCTAAAGTCGGCAAGCAAGTGAAGGTGCTGTACAGCGAGGGATGCAAGATCACGATTGGCGGAAACTGGAACCAGGACGAGGTGGTGCCGAACGATCCGGAAGAGGATCGCAAGCAGATTGCCGAAGCGGTGGAAGCGGCGAAGCAGTCCGACGTGATTGTGCTGGCGATCGGCGGGAACGAGCAAACATCGCGTGAGGCGTGGGCTTTGAACCATATGGGCGACCGAACGAGCCTGGATCTGATCGGGCGCCAGGAAGAGCTGGTGAAGGCGATGGTGGCGCTGGGCAAGCCGGTGATTGTGTTTCTGTTCAACGGGCGTCCGCTTTCAGTCAACTATCTGGCACAGAATGTGCCGGTGATTTACGAATGCTGGTACCTGGGGCAGGAAACGGGGCACGCCGTAGCGAATGTCTTGTTCGGCGACTACAACCCAGGCGGAAAATTGCCGATCAGTGTGCCGCGGTCGGCGGGGCATCTGCCGGTTTTCTACAACTACAAGCCGTCGGCGCGGCGCGGGTATTTGTTTGACGATGTGTCGCCGCTGTTTCCCTTCGGCTTCGGGCTCAGCTACACGAGCTTCGAAATAGGCGCGCCGAGGCTGACGAAGAAGAAAATTCGCCACAATGAATCGACACGCGTCGTGGTGGACGTGACGAACACGGGAAAACGCGAAGGGACAGAGACAGTGCAGCTCTACATTCGCGATGTGGTAAGCTCCGTGACCCGGCCGGTGAAAGAGCTGAAGGGTTTCAAAAAAGTGCAACTGCAGCCGGCCCAGAAGACGACGGTGGAATTTGAAGTAACGCCGGAGCTGCTGAAGTTCTACGACGTGAACATGAAGCATGTGGTCGAGCCGGGGGATTTTGTGCTGATGGTGGGCAACTCGTCGCGGGATGGAGATCTGCGGAGCGTAACGCTGCAGGTGACGTCGTAACGGGGCAAAGCAGGCTGGCGCGGGCAGCACGAAAAACGAGGCAAGTATGACGCAGAAGCTCTCATTCGGAGAAAAGTTCGGATACAGTCTGGGTGATCTGGCAGCGAATTTCATCTTTCAGGCGATGCTGGCGCTGCAACTGTATTTCTATACGGTCACGTTTGGGCTGACTGCCGCGCAGGCGGGGACGATGTTCCTGGTGGTGGGGCTCGGCGCAGCGTGCCTGAATCCGGTGATGGGCGCGATTGCCGACCGCACGAACACGCGATGGGGAAAGTTCAGGCCGTGGCTGCTGTGGACGGCGGTACCGTTCGGCGTGATCGGCGTGCTGACTTTTACGACACCGAATTTGAGTCCGGGCGGAAAGATCATATATGCGTGGGTGACCTACAGCCTCCTGCGCGTGATTTACACGATGAATAATGTGCCTTATGCCTCGATGAATGCGGTAATGACCGAGGACCCGGACGAGAGAACGAGCATTGCTTCGTACCGGCAGTTTGCGGCCAATACGGCGGGTTTTATTGTCCAGAGCCTGGCTGTACCAATGGTTGCGTTTTTCGGCCGCGGAAACAACGCGCTTGGGTATCAACTGACAATGGGAGCGCTATTGGGACTAAGCGTGATTTTCTTCGTCATTACCTTTTTTGTGACGAAGGAGAGAATCCAGCCCGATCCGCAACAGAAGACCTCGCTCGGGCAGGACCTGGCGGACCTGTTCAGCAACCGGCCATGGGTGGTGCTGTTTCTTGCCACACTGTTTTACTTTGCAGCCATTGTGATTCGCGGCAACGTGATGCTGCCGTATTTCCAGTTTGTTGCAGGGAAGGCCGTGCTTTTCTCGTGGTTTAACGGGTTTGGACTGGCATCGCTTCTTGCGGGCGTGACTTTTTCGACATGGGTTTCGGTACGCGTCGGAAAGCGGCTGCTTTTTGTGATGAGCATGGCACTGTCGGGAATCCTGAGTGCGGCGCTGCTGGTGACGCCGCCGACTGCGACGGTGGTGATTATTGCGACAGAGGCGCTGCGCCAGTTCGCGTTTGGACTGTCAGGGCCGATTTTGTGGGCGATGATGGGCGACGTGGCGGATTATGGCGAGTGGAAGACAGGGCGGCGCGCGAGCGGTACGGTGACGGCGGCGGTGGTGTTTGCGCTGTGGGCAGGACTGGCGCTGGGCGGCGCAATTGCGGGAGGGTTGTTCTCGCACTACGGTTTCGTGTCGGCGGCGGCCGTGCAGACAGCGCAGGCGCAGGCAGGAATCAAGTTGACGGCGAGTGTTTGGGCAGGGCTGGCGTTCATTGGAGTTGCGGTGTGCCTGCTGTTCTATCCGATTTCGCGCGAAGGGAACCAAAAAATCGCAAACGAGCTGGTGGAGCGACGGAAAGGGTTTGTGGCGGAGAAAAGTTAGTGGGCGCGCCTGTCTGCTCTTCTAGGGCAGGCGCACAGGTTGAAGTTTCAGGATGAATTCTTCTCGCTGCGATGCGGAACTGCTTGCAAGCCGACTCTCGTGCAACTGTGGGCCAGCGAAAATGCGGTAGTGACTGTTCTGTGCTGGCGCCGCTACTTCGACAAATTCAACAGACAAAGGTCGATCGGGAATGCGAGCGCCGAACCAGTGCGGGTCGTCGCGCTGTGCCCAGGTAACGAGTGCGACCACCGCACCGGCCGGATAGGTGGGAGGCTGCATGGCTTCGCCGGCAGAAACACGAGCTTGTGCGGCCGATAATGCGGCATCGTTCCCGAAAAGTATGGAAGTGGTACGGTTGCTGCGATCGACAAACATGGTGATCACGTTCCAGTCAAGCGGTTGGTACGGGAGAGATGTGGGCAACCGGGCGGCATCGTTGTTGACGAGCTCGCTGCGGGAAATCTGTGCGGCCGAGATTGGCAATGTGTAAACGTAGTCGTCGCCACGTACCGGGAGATGGCATCCAGTGCATTCGTTCACGAAGTGCGCGTCTTTGCCGTAAGGGCGCAGGTCGAGCCCGAGCCATCGGCCCCATCCCCAGCCATCTGTTGAGTGGTAGCGCTGCGCGTCTTTGATCATGAGTTCCACCTGGACAAAGTTGCCGGGATGAATGAGGCCATCCGGCCCGAGCTGCTGTTGCCAGGCGATCTTTGCGAAGCGTGCGCCGTCGGGCCAGGGCGAGATGTTGCCCGAACGCGCGGCCCGAACCGCAACCTCGTTGCCGAGGATAAAGCGAAAGGTGTTGTTGTCGCCGCGGTCCGTGGTGCTGATAAGCCGCCAGGATTCAAACGAGAGATCGAACGGAAGGCCGTTGAGTTCGGGAGTGACGGCTGCGAGGGAGACCGGAGCAGAAGGACCGGCATTCTGCTGCGCTGCGGACAAAGGCGTTGACCACGGAGCAAGAAAGGCTTTGAGCGCCGCGAGATCATTGGTGGTTATCCCCGCGTCGGGATGAAGGGCAACGAAATCCGGCAGGGGCATGGCGCCTAGTTGGACCATATTGACGGATTCATAAAGTGCACCCTTCTGCGCGGCAGGAGGCTTTGCGCCTAACGTAGAGAAGTTCAGGTGTTCTCGCGCGCTGAGAATGTCGTGGCGCACAAGCCAATAGGCGGGAACAACCTGGTCAAACCAGAGGAGGCGCCGCTCATCGGAATGGCAGCTATAGCAATCCTGTGTGATGATCCGCTTGATTTCAGGAGGCGCCTGCAGTTCGGCCGTTGCTGTTCGGGTTGGAATTGTGGGCCGGACAAACTGCAGCAGCGCGAATGCGACCGCGCTTGCGATAAGAAACTTTGCAAGGGTTTTCATTGATCTGCTCCCTCTTGCATGCTGAGATGCGGCAGGAATCGCTCTGTTTCAGGGCCCGGGGAAACGGGGAATTGAATTCACGCAAATGAGCGGGAACCACGGAGCGATCAGCTGACCTTCACGAATAAGTACTCTGCGTGGCGCGTCGCGGTGTCCAATGAGAAATGGTGAATGGTCATTGCGTCGTGGGATGTGCAACTTAGTTCGAATTCAGACAAGTCACCCTGAGACGATTTTCTTACGGGTGATGCGAAATGGCAATTGGGACTGTCGCGGTGTTGCCTGATGAGGCAAGGCCAAGAAGATTGGTGGCGACACCGGGGAGAGAGGCGGGGACAAAGGTGACTGTTCCGTCGACGGTGGAGGTGGCCGTGGCGGATTGCGTTGCGAGCAGCGCTCCCTGGGCGCAGACGGCGGGCGGAGCGCAGGGCGGCGTAAAGGCGTAGAGCGCCTGGTAGAGCCATACCGTGCCGCCAGCCATGGGATTGCCATCCATGTCGAGGAGGCGGAGGGTGATCTGGCTGGGCGTGGCAGAGGCGGAGAGAGATTGAGTGGCACCGGCGACGGGGCGGAGGATGGCATACTCGGGGCGCGCGCCGTAGGCGGTAAAGGCGACACACTGGCTGGTTCCGTTGAGACAGGCATTGATGGAGACCTGCTGGCCTTCGGCGAGTGGGCCGACGGTGAGTGTTTGCGTGGCGACGCCGGCAGAATTGGTGAGCGCGGCGGCGTTGCCCTGCGGGGCGATCCCTTTCGATGAGGTCTGCCAGGCGACAGATTGATTGGCGATTGGAACGCCGCCATTGAGCACTAGCGCTTGGACGGTCCAGGAAAAGGTAGCGCCGGCGGCAAGCGAGAGTTGCGGTGTGAGCGCGGCGAGCGTGGGCGGTGTGCCGCCAGCGAATTGCGCCTGGAGGCTAGAGCCGTTGGTGAGCGAAGCGGTGATGATGGACCAGGCGCCGCTGGTAGCCGTGACGCTAATGGTGGCGTGGCCGTCGCCGGTGGTGGTGACGGAACAGATGGGCAGGCCGCAGGCGAGCGTGGCGGTGCCGGATGTGACGGTATAGAGAACTGTGACGCCTGGCGCTGGGGCAAGGGTGGAGTCGAGCGCAGTGACGGTGAATGGAATGGGTACGCCGATGGGTACGGTGTTGGCTGGGGCGGTAACGAGAGTGAGTGCATCGCCGGTGCCGGAGTCGTAGGAGACACCGGAAGGGATAATTGCCGCGGCGTAGAAGACGGGCTGGTCATCGACTTCGACGTCGACGGAACCGGTGACAGGCGCGCCAGAGGAATTGAGTGCGGCGGGCGGCGCGATCACTGTGATCTGGTTGGGTGAGATGTTGATGACCTGTGCGGGCTGTCCGCCAATGAGGACCGTGTCGGCCAGACGAAAGCCCGCGCCGTAGATCGTAATGGGGCCGCCGGCTGCGGGAAGATGCGTGGGCGAGACGGTGTCGGCGTAGAGGAGCCAGCCATTGTAGGCGTAGTCAGGACGGCCGTCGCCGCGGAGATCGGCAATACCGATGCGAACAATGTCATCACCATTGGTCGCGACGCGGAGCCAGGTTTCGCCGGGAGCGTTGCCGTTGAGGCCGGGCGCCGCGCCAACGGGCGTCGAACCAACGCCATCGAATGCGTCCCACACACCGACGGAGGGCATGGCTTTGGAATTCGTGGGCGCGCCAGTTTCATCGATTGCCTGCGTGACGACGGAGAGAATGCGATTGCCGCGAACCGGGAAGGTAAACCAATCCGTCTGACCAATGGCGCTGATTCGGCCACACCAGAGGCCGGCAGTGGGCAAAGGGCGCGGCTGCGATTCGGAGCCAATGGCGTCATTGAAGACTGTCGGCGAGGAGCCTATTGCGGAGACGGCAATTGTTTGCGCGCTTCCGGCTGAGAGATTGGCGACGTTGACGGGCGGGAGCAACCCGGAGGGCGCGACCTGACCCTGAATATAGGGGCCGACGGAGTTGGCGTTGATGTAAAGAGGATCGACCGCTTCGAAAGTGAGTTGATAATTCGCAGAAGTGACGCCGGGCGGAAGCGGAACGCCAGAGAGATCAAGAAAGCCTTGAAGCGCGGAATCGGTGGAACCCCACATGGAGAGCGCATCGCCGCTCGAATCGTTAAAGCCGGTTACCGGGTTGCCGTGGTTGCCGGCGAAGTACGCACCCGTGACGAAGCTGACCGTGTATTGCGGGAGAGGATTGCCGCTATCGTCGAGCGGCGTGGCAACGACGTTGACCCCCTGCATCGGGTAACCGCTTGAAAAGCTGACCGTGCCCTGGATCGAGATGGTGTTGGCGGCGGTGAGTTGTTTGCCGGGGAAGCTCGCGAGGTTGGCGAACGTGACGGGATAGATCCGGTTGAGCGCGGCAGTGTCGTCATAGCTGAGCGTTGTGGGGTGTGGGATGCAGGCGCCGCCGGTTGCACCGCACGCGCCGCTGAGTGGCTGCATGATGGGCCAGCCGAGAGCACCGTTGGGATTGCCGTCAGTAAGCGCGCCGGGGTTGACCTGAGAGAAATCGAGGCCGAGGATGCGGCCGAAGGCACGTTCGACTTCAAAGGTCATCATTTGCAGCATGGCGGCGTTCGTGGCGCAAAGGCCGTTAAGAAGAATGACGCCGTGCGCGAAGGTTGCGTCGGGATTGAAGTTGTCGAGCCAGACATAGACGGCATTATTCTGGCATGCGTCGGGCTGGCTGGCGGTTGCCCCGTAGATTGCATTGATCACAGAACCATCGGTGTCGTAGATGACGGCCACTGGATAGTTGGTGGCTGAAGGCGTAACGTCGGAGGGCGCGATGATCTGGCCGGAGGAGTTGACCTGAATGTTGGAGCCACCCACGTCTTCATTGAGCGGGCCTTGATCAGTGAGCGTGACGGCGGCAGTGGGAACTGCGCTCCAGAGTGCCGCGGCGGTATCGACCATAGCGGTGGCCTGCTGGTTGGTGACAGAGGCAGAGAGCGGACCCTGATCGACAAAATAGTTGACCTGGCCGTTGGCCCAGTGGAGTGGCTGGCCGAGAGCGGCGGGATTGAAGAAGGTGGCGCCGGCAACGTATTTGGGACCGCCGGCAAATGCAGTCCCGGTGCCAAGCACGAGCCAGAGCGCAACGGCCAAAGAGAACTTGCTGGACATGGAGTTTCCCGGACACTGGGTTTGGGGGCAAGGTGGCTACCAGCGGCGTGTGCACGTTCTTAGAGGGTTCTCAGGACAATCACTTGGGGAGATGAGAGGATTCTCATTCGGGCCAGCCTCCAGCCGGAAGGCACTGTGCGCGCGGTCGAGTCCAATTGCGTGTGGTCCGCATCTGATTGAGGCGGAGAGTGAGTGAGGGCGCGGAAGTTGCGCCTGACCATCTACAATCGACTCGGGTAAACCATGACAGAGACATGCAATACGGTGATTCTTGGCTCGGGCTGTGCCGGGCTTACGGCCGCGCTCTACACGGCGCGCGCGGGACTGCAACCGCTGGTTCTGGAGGGCCATGAGCCCGGGGGACAGCTTTCCATTACGACCCTTGTCGAGAACTTTCCGGGCTGGCCGGAGGGCATCCAGGGGCCGGAGCTGATCGAGAACATGAAGAAGCAGGCGGCGCGATTTGGCGCGGCGTACGAGACCGCGCATCTGCACACGGCGGAGTTGGGCGCGCATCCAATGAAACTGAATACCTCGAAGGGAGAGATCACGACGCGGACGTTGATTATTGCGTCGGGCGCGAGCGCGCGATGGCTTGGATTGCCGAGCGAGCAGGCGCTGATCGGGCATGGCGTATCGAGTTGCGCGACGTGCGACGGATTTTTCTTCCGCGATAAGGAGATTGCCGTGGTGGGCGGCGGCGATTCGGCGATGGAAGAGGCGATTTTCTTGACGCGCTTTGCCAACAAAGTGACGGTGCTGCATCGGCGTGAGAACTTCCGCGCGTCGAAGATCATGCTGGAGCGGGCGATGGCGCATCCGAAGATTGTGCTGCGCACCAACACCGTAGTGGATGAGGTGCTGGGCGTGGACGAAAAGGAGGTAAAGGGCCTAAAGTTGCGCGATGTGAAGAACGGTGAACACGACGAGCTGACGGTGAGCGGGCTGTTTCTGGGTATTGGACATGAGCCGAACGCAAAGATGTTTGCGGGACAGATCAACCTGGATGAGGAAGGCTACATCAAGACGAAGAGCAACGTGTTTACGACGCGGAACGGCGAGGTGGTTCCGGGTGTGTATGCATGCGGCGATGTGCAGGACCGGCGGTACCGGCAGGCGATTACCGCCGCGGGTTCAGGTTGTATGGCGGCGCTGGAGACGGAGAAGTATCTGGAAGAGCACGGGCACTGAAAGACAGGCACGTCGGGACTTGGGAAAAGGGAGCGTGGGCGCAAGGGAACGAGCGAGCGGACCGCGAGACGTGAATCAGAGCTCATGGCTGAAATTTTGCAGCTCAAGGTGAGCGGGGACCCAACCGGCCGCGGGCATGAGTGCTTCCGATTAGAAGTTGTGAAATGCAAAGAAGACCGCACCGACGAGGAAGAGTGCAGCGACGGCGTGGTTCCAGCGCAGATGGCTGCCGAAGTAGTACGTGGTGAAAACGCCGAAGACGATGAGGGTGACCACTTCCTGAATCACCTTGAGCTGCACGGGCGTGAAGCGTCCGTAGCCAATGCGGTTTGCGGGAACCTGGAAGCAGTACTCGAAGAAGGCGATCGACCAGCTCACGAGGACGACCTTCCACAGCGGCTGGCTCTCATATTTCAAGTGGCCATACCAGGCAATGGTCATAAAGATGTTGGAGCAGAAGAGAAGAACAATGGTCCACATGCGTGGAATAGATGCGTCTGCGCGCGCCAGAGTTGTGAAAATGGAAAATGAGTTGAGGGGCAGGCTGGAAAAGCAACGATGAGCGCACTGGGCGAGAATCTCGAACGGTTGGAAGAAGCAATTCAGACGGCATGCAGGGCGGCGGGACGCGCGCGGGAGAGCGTCGAGTTGATGGCGGTGTCGAAGACGTTTCCGGCAGAGACGATTGCCGAGGCGGCCGGGCTGGGTTTGACACTGTTCGGCGAGAATCGCGTGCAGGAGTTCAGCGCGAAAGCATTGGCATTGCATGCAGCGGACTTTTGGACAGAAGAAGTACCCCAAAAGCTCCGCGTTCACCTGATCGGACACTTGCAGTCGAATAAGGCGGCAAAAGCGGCGGAGATTTTTGACGGTGTGGATTCGCTGGATTCTTTGCGGCTGGCTGAGCGATTGAATGGGGCGGCGGGGAAGTTCGGCAAGCGGCTCCCGGTGCTGATCGAGGTGAGATTGAGCCCGGAGGAAACGAAGGAAGGAATTGAACCGGAATCGGATGAGGCGGCGGCGCTGCTGGAGGCTCTCCCTGGCTTCGGCCATCTTGAGATGAGCGGTCTGATGACCATAGCGCCGTGGGGCGCGCCGCAGGAGATCACGCGGGCATGCTTTCGCAGTTTGCGCGGGTGGCGGGATCAATGGGCGACGAGGTATCCGCGATTGAGTTTTGATGTGCTGTCGATGGGGATGAGCGGAGATTTCACCTTGGCGATTGCCGAGGGCGCGACGCGGATTCGCGTAGGGACTGCGCTGTTTGGAAGACGGACACCGCCGAAGGAATCCGAGTAATGGTGCGGGAGACGGCACGCGGGGTGACGCTGGCAGTGCGAGCGCAGCCGCGGGCCAAGAAGACGGCGATCATCGGGACGTGTGGCGAGGGCGCGGCGGCGCAACTGAAGGTTGCGGTGCACGCACCGCCGGTTGAGGGCAAAGCTAACGCGGCGTTGATTGAGTTTTTGGCGGAGACTTTTGGTTTGCCGAAAAACGCAGTGGAAGTCGTCTCGGGCGAGCTGGCACGGAGCAAGGTCTTTCTGTTGCGAGGAGTGACGATGGCGCGTGCGATGGCGGTGCTGAAAGGGCAGGGAATAGGGATTAGGGATTAGCCGCGAGGGATGCTGCGAGCTGGTTCTTGAGGATTTCAATGGCGCGCTCGAGATGAACTCCGCGTGAGCCTTTGATGAGGACGGCATCGCCAGCGCGAAGATTTTGCGCGAGCCAGTGGCCAGCGGATTCAGCATCAGGCAGGAAGAGCGACGCGACACCACCTGCAGCGGCGGCGGTAGCAATGTGCTCGGCGTTACCCTGCACGCCGACAACGAAATCGAGCTTGGCTTCGGAAGCAGTGCGGCCACACTCGGCGTGAAGAGCGGGTCCATGCTCTCCCATTTCGAGCATTTCGCCGCCGACGAGAATGCGCCGGCCTGCGGTGGGGCGCGCGGCGAGGGTATGAATCATGGAGCGCAGTGCTTCGGGATTGGAGTTGTAGCTGTCGTTGAGGATGGTGGCCCCTGCAATCTCGAGCACCTGACCACGCTTGTCGCCGGCGGTGAGCGAAGCAAGTGCGGCGACTGCGGAATCGAGATCGACACCGGCTTCGAGCGCGACAGCCAGACCTGCCATTGTGTTTAATGCGTTGTGTGCGCCGAGAAGATGGAGCGTGAAGGAGCTTTCGCATTCGCCCGCGCGGAAGCGAACGTGGAGGCCGCTGAGGTCTTCGGTGGCGGAGAGAATCTGTGGATCGGCGCATGGGCCGCTGCCGAAGTAGACGACATGGCCGGGGAAGTCGCGGCCGAATTGCGCTGCATACGCGTCGTCGCAGTTGAGGAAGGCGACTCCATTTTCCGGCAGCGAGGCGATCAGTTCAAACTTAGCGCGTGCGATGCCGGCCTGGCCCTCAGCAAAGTTTTCAATGTGCGCAGTGCCCACGTTGGTTACGACGCCCCAGTCGGGTATGGCGATGCGCGCGAGCGCGGCGATTTCGCCAAGGTGGTTCATGCCCATTTCGACGACGGCGATCTCATGCTCTGGCTTGAGACGGAGAAGTTGCAACGGCAGCCCGAAGCCGTTGTTGAGGTTGCCCTGTGATTTGAGGACGCGGAATCTTGCGCCGAGTGCGGCGGCGATAGCTTCTTTTGTGGTGGTCTTGCCGGCTGAGCCGGTGACGGCGACGACGCGATGGCCCCACTGACGGCGCACGTGCGAGGCGAGCGATTGCATGGCGAGTAGAGGATCTTCGGCGATGAGCAGCGGACGGGCGAGCGCAGCATCTGGGAGCGTGGCCGCACGAGCGCGCGAGACGACCGCTGCGATGGCGCCGTGTTCGAATGCGGCAGCGACGAAGTCGTGGCCATCGAGAAGCTCGCCACGAACAGCAAAGAAGAGATCGTCAACTGAAGCAGTGCGTGAGTCGATGGAGTAGCCACGTACGACGAGCGCGCCCGCATTGGGGACGCTTGCCGGGGCCTCAAGCACCGCGCCGGCTCCCATCGCAGCTTCAGCAAGCGTCAGATTCATGGCTCCTCGGAGAGGCAGTGGCCAGTCATCAGTGAATAGTTGTCAGATGTGAGTTCACGGTTCATAGTTCAAGGTTTGCAGCGAACAATGACCAAGTTTGGAATCGATGGAGTCAACGATACGGCTAAGCTGGAGTCAATGCAAATTGTTTCAATCGCCGGTAGGTGTCATTCGTAATGAGAAAGAAGAGCCAACCGGCAGGGGCTGCGGTCAACTCATAAACATATTAGATGCTAATTGTGGCCGAATTCGCGGTAGCCGAGGGCTGATAAGGAGGACCGTGCGACCTCTGAGTCATCGAACGGAATGGTGCGATCCGCGAGGATCTGCTCTTTTTCGTGGCCCTTGCCCGCGATGAGAACGACGTCGCCCGGTTTAGCCGCCGCGAGCGCGAGGCGAATGGCGGCGGCGCGATCGGACTCGACGGTGTATTGGACGCCGGTGGATCGCAAAGCGGGTTCGATTTCGGCGAGGATGGCGAGTGGATCTTCGGATCGGGGATTGTCGCTTGTGGCGACGACGAAATCGCTGGCCTGGCCGGCAGCTTCGCCCATTTTAGGGCGCTTTGTACGGTCGCGATCGCCGCCGCAGCCGAAGAGGGTGATCACGCGCATACCGGGCTTTGCGGTCATCTGGCGGGCCAGGGCGATGAGGTTGCGAAGTGCGTCGTCGGTGTGGGCGTAGTCGACGATCACTGTGAAGGGCTGGCCGGCATCGACCGGCTGGAAGCGGCCGGGGACTGGTTTAAGCGTGGGTATGGCGGCGACGAGTTGAGAGAAGGGAACTGTGCGTGCGTGAGCCGCAGTGAGAGCTGCGAGGAGGTTAAAAATGTTGACTTCGCCAGCGAGACGAGAAGCGACAGTGGCCGATCCGGCTGGCGTTTCGAGGTGAATGGTAGCGCCGCGCGGAGAGAGTTCGTAGCTCGCGGCGCGCCAATCGCCCTGCGCGATGCCGTAGGTGCGGATTTCCGCGCCTGCGTTACGGGCGGCTTCGACGAGCGGCGCCGAGTAAGGGTCGTGTGCGTTGATTACCGCGACCCGCGGAGATGGATAAACCGTGCCGTCAAAGAGGAGACGCTTGGCAGCGAAGTATTTCTCCATTGTGTGGTGATAGTCGAGGTGGTCGCGGGTGAGATTGGTGAAGACGGCGACGTCGAAGGGAATGCCGATCATGCGGCCCTGGTCGAGCGCGTGGCTGGAAACCTCAGTGATGAGTTCGGTGGCGCCTCGGGCGACGCCTTCGGCCATCAGTTCGAAGAGGTCGCGCGACTCGGGCGTGGTGTGGACGGAATGGCGCGACTCGCCTGCGACGTGGTACTCGATGGTGCCGACGAGCGTGGTGGTTCGCGCGGCGGCGTTGAAGAGCGATTCGGTGAGGAAGGCGGTGGTTGTCTTGCCGTTTGTGCCGGTGATGCCGGTGGCGGATAGTTTGCGCTCGGGGTGACCGAAGAATGCGGCGGAAGCTTCAGCGAGAGCGCGGCGACCGTGCTCGACCTGGACGGCGGCCAGATTCGGATGGTATACGGCGAGGTGACCGAAGGTCTGCGCGGAGTCGGTGATGATGCCGACTGCTCCTGCCGCGACGGCTTGTGAGATGAAGCGATTGCCGTCGGTCGAGCCGCCCTTCATTGCTACGAAGACGGCGCCAGGGCGAACGCGGCGCGAATCATATTCGATGCCGGTAATGGGCACGGAGGAGTTGCCGGCGGAGTCGACGGAGGAGACTTCGGCAATGAGGTCGTGCCAGAGCATGCTGAGGTGATTGTAGTGCGAGGGGTGAGCAGTTCTTAGAGCATTCTTGCTATACCACCCTTTCGCCGAGAGCGGCGAAAGGATGGGGTACGGAACATTTCGTGGGTCGGCCGGCGAAAAACAGCCGCAGATCCTTCGTCGCTTTGCTCCTCAGGATGACAATTCCAACTAAATGAATCGAATCTCGTCGATCTGAATGAGTCAACGTGCGCAGCGGACGACGATTTTGGTGCCGGGGCGGACCATGGAGCCTGGAGCCGGGACTTGTTCGCGTGCGGTGCCGTTGCCGACGATGTCGACTTCAAGGCCGGCGCTTCCTGCCTGTTCGATGACCTGGCGGACGGTGAGGCCAATGAGCGAAGGAACGCGCATGGTGGCGCCATCAGCAATGACGACGGAGTTGGAGGGCGGGGGAGAGCTGGTGGTTGTGGTTGACAGCGAAGGCGACGACGCTGAGGTTGCGGGAGGGCTGCCTGGTTTTGCGTTCGACGGGGTACTGTTCGGGGCGTGGGCCGATTGCGCGGCTAGAGCCGACGTGCCCGCTGGAGTTGGCGGAGGGGGCTGGTTGCGCAGCGGATCGTCGTTGGGCAGATCGTTAACCGCGGAGTAGAGCGTGTTCATGTCGCCACTATCGGAGGAGGCGTCGTCTTCCTCTGCGGGTGCTTCGTTTTTGTCGGAGGTCGTTGAGGGTTTGAGTTCGATGTCGTGTGGAACACCGAGATACTCGAGAACTTGCTGCGCAACTTCAGCGAAGACAGGCGCGGAGACTGCGGTGCCGTAGTAGTCGCCGTGAGGCGAATCGATGACGATGGCGATGGAGATGACAGGATTGTTGACCGGCGCAAAGCCCGCGAACGAAGCGATGTGCATGGTCTTCGAGTAAGTGTGCGTGGCGGGATCGATTTTTTGCGCGGTGCCGGTTTTGCCACCCGAAGAGTACCCGTTGAGCTGAGCTGGTTTGCCGGTTCCGAAGAGGACGACGCCTTCCATCATCTTGCGCATTTCGGCGGCGGCCATGGTGCTGATGACGCGATGTGCACCGGCCGGAAGTGGGTCGGGCAGGTCGCTGGGGAGAACGGTGCCGTGAGTTTCGGCTGCGTACGCCACCTGCGGTGGGGGCACCTGCGGTGCGGCAGCCTTTTGGTTCAGGTCCGTGGAGGTGGATGTCAGCTGGTCGGGCATGAGGATGTGGGGTGGCAGATAAGTGCCACCGTTGGCGATGGTGGAGACCATGCTGACGAGCTGGATCGGGGTGACGGCGACTTCCTGGCCGATGGCGAGGGAACCGATGGAAGAGGGCTGCCAGCGGCCGACGGGACGAAGCAGACCGCGGGTTTCACCGGGAAGCTCGATGCCGGAGCGCGTGCCGAAGCCGAACTCTTGGATATATTGATAGAACTTGTCGGGGCCGATCTTGAGCGCGAGCTTGACAGCGGCAACGTCGCTGGAGCGGGCGAGGGCAGTGGCGACAGAGACGACGCCAAGACCGCGATCGCTCTTGTCGTCGTGAATGGTGCGGCCAAAGATGGTGATCTGGCCGCCCTGGCAATCGATCGTGTCGTCGGGCGTGGCGACTTTTGAATCCATCGCTGCGGAGTAAGTGACGAGCTTGAAAGTCGAACCGGGCTCGTAGACGTCGCTGACGGCATGATCGCGAAGCAGTGCGGGCGTGGTGTGACGAAAGTCGTTGGGATTGAACGTGGGGCGGATCGCGAGAGCGAGAATCTGGCCGGTGTGCACGTCCTGCACGACGACGGTGCCATTGAGAGCCTGAGACTTTTCCATTGCGTGATCGAGGGCACGTTCGGCCATGAACTGAATGTTTTCGTCGACGGTGAGGATGAGATTGCGGCCGGGGGCGGGATCGCGCTCGCTGGAACCGAGGACTTTGCGGCGCGCATCCATCGCGGTGTACATGACGCCGGGTGTGCCATGGAGCCCGGACTCAAATTTCTCTTCGATGCCGCCGAGGCCGTTGTCGTCGACGCCGACGTAGCCTAGCACCTGTGCAGCGATTTGGTTGTCGGGATAGAAGCGCTGGAACTCCTTTTGGAAGAAGATGCCCTTCAGGTTGAGAGCCTTGACGGCGGATGCGACTTCGGGCGAAACGCGGCGGGCGACCCACGCAAAGTTGTGGCCGGCGTTCAGACGGGCTTCAATTTCGGAGTCAGTGGTCTGTTTATCTTCAGGATCTTTGTGGACCAGTGGAGCCAGGGCGCGGGCGGCGGCCTGCTTGTCGTCGATCTGGCTGGGGTCGGCGTAGATGGAGTCGACCAGCACGGTCATGGCGAGCTCGCGCATATTGCGGTCGTAGAGAATGCCGCGCCGCGGAGCGACATCGAAGGTCCGCTGCTGCTGCTTTTCAGCGCGCTCGACGAATTCTTTGTGGCGGACGATCTGGAGCCAGAAGAGGCGTCCGGAGATGGCGCACACCCAGACGAAGAAGAAGAGGGAGATAACGATGAAGCGGGAGCGCTTGAAGGGAACGCCGCGCGAAGGCTTGGTGCGGGTGCGGATGGGTTCGGCGGGTGAAGACATCAGCTACGAGCTCCTACGGCGAGCTTTCAGCTATCAGCCCTCAGCTTTCAGCCTCATCACGCCTGATTGCGATTCCTTCGTGGTCCTTTGAACTTCAAGTTCCCGGTGTCGTGGACTCATCTAACTGTTTTTTGCTGAGAACTGTTAGCTGAAGGCTAATAGATGTCTTTCAGCGAGAGTTGGGGGAGGGCGAAGCGATTTGCGCGAGCGTTGGTGCGCCCGAATCCGTTTGAGCGGCGTTAGGGTGAACCACCTGTCCGGGCTGCGGCGCGCCTAGGCCAAGCTGGCGGGCCATCTGATCGATGCGCGATGGCTGCGAGAGTTCGGCTTCGCTGAGACGGAGCTGGCGATTTTCTTCGCGCAACTGGTTGAGCATCTGCTTTTCGCTTTCGACGCGATAGCTGCTCTCGATGGCGTAGAAGTGCTGCAGGCCATAAACCATGATGAGCGAGAAGAGAACAGCGCAGGCAGCGGCGAAGACGCGCATTTCGCGAATGCGAACGGGATCGGCAGCTTTGACGAGGCGTGTATTGTCGATGCGCTTGGCGATGAAGTACTCCGGCATGCGGACGCGGCGCCTGCGCTCGACCTGCGTGGCCATGAGCTCAGCGTTGCGTTCGGTTGCGCGTGCGCCCCAGCTGAGGCCGCTCTCGAAATAGGTTGTTACGTATGCTGCCATCGTCGATCTCCCTGCTTACTGTCTTTCTGCTGCTCTTAACTTTGCGCTTCGTGAGCGCGGATTGCGTTGAATCTCTTCTTCGCCGGCGGTGACTGGCTTCTTTGTCAGAATGGTCCAGATTTCCTGCCGCGCGCCTTCACGGAAACTGTCTTTCGCGATGCGATCTTCCAATGAATGAAAGCTGATAACGACGAACCGGCCGGAGGGCTTAAGCAATTTGGGTGCGGCCTCACATAAATCCCGTATTTCGTCTAATTCGCGATTGACGTAAATGCGCAGTGCCTGAAACGTCCTTGTCGCCGGGTGAATCTGTCCGAATTTCATTGGCGGAGCGGCTGAAGCTACGATCCGGGCTAATTGCGCCGTTGTAGTGATCGGCCGCCCCCGCACAATGGCTCTGGCGACTGTCCGCGACCTCCTTTCCTCACCGTATTCGTAAATGAGATTTGCAAGCTCGCGCTCGTTCATCTCATTCACCACTTGTCCGGCAGTGGGTCCGGTGCGCGTATCCATACGCATATCTACCGGGCCGTCCGCCTGAAAACTAAAACCCCTCCGCGCTTCGTCGAACTGCAGACTGCTGACTCCGAAGTCGGCCAGGATGCCGTCAACCGATGCCGGCTCGACGTGCTCTGCGATCCGACTGAACGCTTCACCGATCAGCTGAATCTGTGGCGCCTGACTGCCCATCTCGGCCGCAACCTTTACGAGCCTCGCCATTGCCAATTCCAGCGCCTCGGGGTCGCGATCGAAACCAATCAGCCGTCCACTGGGCCCCAGTCGCCTCATAATGCCTTCGGCATGACCCGCCAGGCCCAGCGTGCAGTCAACGTACGTGCCATTGGGCCGCACGTTGAGAAAATCCATCACCTCTTGAAAAAGAACCGGCACATGTCGGGCTTGCGGCTCGGTCATGTGTTCCCCCCTGGGGGGTTATTCGTTCCCCTCTGAAAACAACGCGTCAATAGCCTGGCGGTCCTCAGAGGTCAATTCGATCGACTTCGCGTATTCGTCGGCCTGGGCTGAGTTCTCCACGACGAGGTGGTCCAGCTGACCGCTTACTAAAACCTCGGCATCCAACTTTGCCGTCCTGCGCAGGAGCTGGGAGAGCAAAACCCGCCCCTGATTGTCGATTTCCACCTGCTGGCCGTAATAGCTGGTCAGACTCAGGTATTTCGCCACTGCCTGGTTCATCGTGCTCGACCGGAGCAGCTTCTTTTCCCTTTTCTCCCACTCGGGCAAGGCCCAGATTTGGGCTTTCTTGCCGTCCTCACTGGTGATGTAGAACTTGGTGACACTCGTGGCATCGTAGAGCTGCTTGAAGTCGGCAGGGAGCTTGAGGCGCCCTTTTTCATCCGTTTTTGCGTAAATACTGCCGCGAAGCATCTTTCTTTCCTTTGGCTTACGCTCTCTGTCTTGCCGTGCAGAGCGCAATTTTTCGCATCGTTCAGGCCTTTTACCGGGTTAGCCAGGCTGGTACACCAGCAGGAATGGCCATCGGAAAATGGCTTTCGAGCGGGAAATCGGCGTAAATTTGAGGCAGAAGGCGGTTGGTTTGGTTCTGGTTCGGCCCCAATCACCCACTTGACTCCAGAATTTCCCACGGACTGATCCTAACCCGGTTCCTGGATTCCGCCAAGAGGAAAAACGGTGGAAAGCGAAGGAAAATCAGGGTTTCCGGGCAAAAGCCGACTAATAGAGCAAGAAAATCAAGCTACCACAAGATATTGTGTTTACTGCTCTGATTCAGGGGCTGGACAGAGTGAATCGGGTGTGATAGGAGAAGAAAAAGCGAAAATATCTGGACTTCGTCCTCCCCAGAGGCCCACACCGATTGCCCACGAGGGCTGGGGCCTCAATCGCGCTCGGCTCAATAGGACCCTTCGGATTGGCGCAGCTGACTACTTAGCTGGAGCTGCTGTGTGGCTTGCGGCGTAGGCCAGAAGAGCACTAAAGCGGGGATCACCCTGGAGGGGCTTAAGGTCGGGGTTGGTGGCCAGGCGCTTGATGGCCCAGCCGGGAAGCCCATGATCGACTGCTTCTCGCAGCAGGTGAAGCGCCTCGTCGCGGTTGCCCTCGCGGAGTTTGAGACCGGCCAGGCTTTCGGTGGTCTCGGCCGTCGACGGATTGTCCAAGCCAAGTGTGCGGACCTGAATGGCCCGCGTTTGCGCGAAGAGCTGCTCGGCGTGCTTGTAATCGCCGCGTTCGGCGAGGATGTCAGCGAGGTTGCTTGCCGCCATCAGTGTACCCGGGTGATCGGAGCCCTGCAGGCGAGTTCGTGCGGCGAGCACCTGTTCTGCGAGAGACTGCGCCTCATCGAGCTTGCCTTCGTCATTGAGAATTGCGACAAGAGTATTCATGGCATTGATCGTGTCGGGGTGGTCGGGCCCAAGCACGCGACTTTTCGCCTCGAGGGTTTCTCTCTCCAGCGCTTCGGCCTCGGTAAGGCGTTTTTCTCTGTAAAGGACGTTAGCCAGGTTTTGTGCCGCGATGAGGGCCTGAGGGCCGTCGTTCCCCTGAATCCGGCGGAAGGCATCCAACTGCTGCCGGTCCAGACTCTCGGTCTCTGGCCATTTACCCTCGTTCAAAAGCACGTAGGCGAGATGATTCATCGCCTCGAGCGAATCGGTATTGCTATCTCCGAGAGTGCGACGCCGCGTGTCGAGCACCTCGCGTTCCAGCGATTCAGCCTCAGTGTTATGGCCTTCCTGGCTGAGCACTACGCCGAGGTTGCTCATCGTCACCAAAGTGTCGTCGTTCTTCGCGCCGTAGCGGCGCATTCGAATATCGAGCACCTGGCGCAGGAGAGTTTCAGCGTCGCGATAGCGGCCGCGGCGGTAGAGCATCCAGCCGACTGAAGCCTGCGACTTGAGGGTCAAGTCATTTTCCGGACCGAGCTGGCGCAGCCGGGTGTCGGCCGCGTGCCGGAAAAGCGACTCGGCGCGCTCGTAAAGACCGAGGTTCGCGTAGACCTGCCCCATGACCATCATCATTTGCGTCTGCAGTTCGGGATCGCTGGCGAGGCCGGTTTCGATTTGTGTGGAGGCTTTGTCGAGGATCTCGTGGGCGGTGACCCGATTGCCGCGAGCTTGGCCGGGATCGGAGACCTTGAACATGCCGGTCATGAAGTCGGTAATGCGGTTGGCGCGATCGCGCTCGCGCGTGATGCGGCGGAGCTGAATGGCCTGAATGACGGCGAAGGCGGCGAGCAAAACGACAAGCATGGCGGCAACACCGGCGGCGAGGCGATGTCGGCGGACATATTTGTGTGCGCGATAGCCGACGCCGGCTGGGCGGGCGAGGACCGGCTCGTGGTTGAGATGGCGCGCGATGTCGGCGGCGAGTTCGGAGGCGGTGCCATAGCGGCGCGCGCGATCCCTCTCCAGCGCCTTCATCGTGATCGAGTCAAGATCGCCGTGCAGGAGACTTTTGAGATGTTTGGGCTCGGTGCCGCGCAATGGAGCAGCGGAGCCTGCGAGCTGCTTATCCGAACCGAGGCGCGTGCTGGGGAGCGGCGGGTCTTGCTCGCGGATTCGGCGCAGCACCTCGTCGAACGGCTGCTTGCGCAGCTGTTCGGTGTCGAAGGGAAGTGATCCGGTGAGGATCTCGTAGAGGACGACGCCAAGCGAGTAGACGTCAGTGCGCGTGTCGATATCGCCGCCGGATGCCTGTTCGGGGCTGATGTATCCGGGCGTGCCGGCGATGCCCCAGACACCGGTGAAGAGCGATTCGCCGGCAATTGGAAGCGGGGCGACCGCTTTGGCAAGGCCAAAATCGATCAGGCGCGGCGCGGGCTTTCCATCGACCTCGACAACGAGGATGTTGGCAGGTTTCAAATCGCGGTGGATGATCGCTTTCTGGTGGGCGTGCTGCACTCCTTCGCAGACTTTGATAAAAAGCTCGAGCCTCTGGTCGATGGTGAGTTTCTTGTGATCGCACCAGGCGGTGATGGGTTCGCCGGGGACAAATTCCATGACGAAGTAGGGCTGACCATTAGGCGCGGCGCCGGCGTCGAAAACCTTGGCGATGGAAGGGTGATCCATGAGCGCGAGGGACTGGCGTTCGGACTGGAAACGGCGAAGGAGGGCGTCGTCGAAGACGCCGGAACGGATGAGCTTGAGCGCAACCTGGCGGTGGATGGGCTCGGATTGTTCGGCGAGCCAAACCTGGCCCATTCCGCCTTCACCTATTTTCTGAATGAGACGATACGGGCCGATGGACTCAAGCGGCTGAGGTTCCGGGGACTCATCTACATGAATTGCGGGCCGAGAAAGCCCATCGGATTGCTCATAAGCGGAAAGAAGCGAATCGATTTCCTCGCGGATCGAGAGATCGGAGCCGCAAGCCTGGTCTAGAAATTCGGCGCGTTCCTCCGGCTTTCGCTGGAGAGCAGCGTCAAACAGCTCCTTTACCTTCTCCCACTGCCCGGTCCTCTCCACGCTGACTTCTCCCCACTTCGCGCGTGAGCCACGCTTTGGCCATGTTCCAATCGCGCTTGACGGTTGCGGGGGAGATCTCGAGGGCTACTGCGGTTTCCTCGACTGTCAAGCCACCGAAGAAGCGCAGCTCGACAATCTTGCCTTGCTGCGCATCGCGACGGGCGAGCCTGGTTAACGCGTGATCCACTTCCACGATATCGACGTTCGGTCTTTCGGGGAGGTAAAAGCTTTCGTCCAGCTCCACTTTATATTGAGGGCCACGTTTTACGGCTGCGCGGCGGCGGGCGTAGTCGACGAGGATTTGCCGCATCAGTCTAGCCGCAATGGCGACAAAGTGAGCGCGATTTTCAATTAGTCCGGGGCAATCAGCTGCAAGGCGGAGATAGACCTCGTGAACCAGCTCCGTACTTTGCAGAGTGTGATCAGGACGCTCCGCCCGCAAACAGCGGTGGGCCGCCCCTCGCAGCTCCTTATAAACGAGGGGAATGAGAGCATGAAGAGCGTCCTGATCCCCGCTCCTCCAGCGGTCGATCAGTTGAGTGGCCGAAACCGACGGCTGCGGCACGCTGATGCCCCCTCGGAGATGCTTATTTGATTTGAAGATAGCGTCACTCCGGGCAGGAGTCAACGAAAAGTACTTGCCGCACAGAAGGTCGAATCGACCTCGCGAAACGCGGTTGCCAGAGTGCTTTGCCGGGCCGTCTGCAGATTTCCAAAAAAATTTGAGCCTAATTTCCACGAAATTGCGCATACAGGGACAAGAGCGGCTTTCCCCCCCCAAAAAACTGGATCCCCGGAGTTCGCGGCAGGCTTTGGCTGTGCGCGGCAGGGGGAGGTTCTAAAGAAAACGGCGGCCAGGGGTCTGGGCGGCCTGCCGTTTGGGCGAAACCAGAGATTCAATTCTCTGGTTTCGCTTGAAAGCAAATCGCCCGGGCCCGAATTGGAAGTGAATCCAAAACATCCCTGGAGGAAAACATGAATCGACTGCATGAACAAGTAGGGACGCAGCTTCGTACATTCGGCCGCTGCGCCATGATGGGAACCCTGATCGGATTGATGACGACGCAGGCGTTTGCAGCGAGCGCGCCGGCAGTGACATCAGAACCGGCAGCGGTGCCCGAGACAACGTCAGTGACAACCAACGCGTCGGCGCAAACGATCGCGACCGCGCCCACGGCGAATCTGCAACTCACGGCAGCAACCAATGCAATAACCGACGAGTCCGCCATCCCTGAAACGCCGGGAGCGCCGGAACAGCAGGCCAGCGTCACCAAGCCGATCGACATCAAGGCAATCATGGACGATGCGGCGCAGAACACGCAAAACCTGCAGTCGACCCCAACGACCGCACAGAAGCAGCACCAGATTCATCCGGGATGGCTCGCGCTGACCGCGGTGGGCGGAGCGGGCATAGCATTCGCGACGCTGATTTTTGCGAAAGGGCACGGTTCAAACGTCGCTCCAGTTGGCGGGACCATTATGGGTGTGAGTGCGGGGCTGGCGGGTCTTGGTTTGTTCCTCACGTTCAAGTAATCGAAAACCATGCAAAGGACGAGGGGACGGGAAAAGCGAGTTGAGGGGGTTTTCGGCGCGGTCGAAAACCCTCCGGCGCGTAGCCAGGTCGGCAGAAGACTGCGAGACTTTCTAAGGGCACGAAAAAGCAATGACGGCGTGGGGCTGGAACGATGAAGCAATTGCCCCGTTGCGACTTACTGAAACACACAGCTTTTGCTCTGCACTCTTCCTGTTAGCTTCATACCCTTTGGATCTCCCAGGTTGAGCCGGCACGGCACCGGGAGGCAAAGCGACTATTTTGCGCGGGATTTGGTGCGGTGACGAGCGCGGTCGATGACCAGGCGCAGAAGATAGACGAACACGAGAATATTGATGGAGAGCAGGCCGACGCGAATCCAGGTGATCCGGCGAATGATCTCGAAGATCTCCAACGGCAAAAATGAGGCAGTGATGGCGAGAGTGAGGAATTCGCCCCAGGCCTTCTCGAGATAGAGCCCGATGCCTTCAATCAGCGTGACGGTCGCGTAACAGTCGACGACAAAACCGATACGCCGCAGAACGGGATCGTTGATCAGCGAGGCTTTCTCGAGAATAAAGTTGACCAGCCGCGACTCTGGATTGAAGCGGAGATGACGAGCAAGCAATTCGATCTGGTCGGCAATATCTTTGTGAAGAAGGCGGTGCACACCGAAGCCAATGGCGAAGAAAAGCAAGGCATGGCAGAACTTGTAAACCGCAATAAGCAGCAGAAAGCCGTTGTGGCTCTTGCTTCCGGAGCGGGTGAAGAATCGGGTAAATGGCATGATGACGGAAAACCGGCTGCTTATCTCAAGGGTAAATGATGCAGAACAGGGATCAACGGTCGGGGGAATGAGAACAGACGCCGGGAACTGGGGAGTGACGGGCGAGTCGGAATGCCAATGGGCAAGAGCCGAGGCAAGCCAATGAGCGCACGGGATTGGGCCAAAGTAACCGCGAGTTGGAGACTTTGGTTTGGAAGAAATCTGGGTTGTCGTGATAGCTGTCACATCGAAGAATGGGCATCCACGAAAAACTGCGGAAGATCGAAAGGGGCCCGCTATGGAGACCATTCTGCGTGAACGGAGAATTGAAATTGCAAGAACGCAACTGATGGAGCTGCACATGGAGTGTATTGCCCTGGCCCGGAGGCTGGAAAAATCCGTTCCATCGAGTGCAGAGAGGTTGACCATAGCCCATCAATGGGAAAATGCGATGAATGAGAGCTTCGCGCTGCAAACGCATCTGGAGAATTTGATGACGACTGCGAACGTAACGGTGCACTGAACGGAACTGCGTCTTTCGTTCGCAGGTCACTGCCGGTGAGCTGCGGCTTATTTTCTGAGGCGAAGCAGTGAATCGCGATCGATGAGCTCGCCGTTGAGCACGATGAGCGAGATGCGGCGCGCGTTCCAGATGTTGGCGGTGGGGTCAGCGTCGACGGCGAGAATGTCGGCTCGGCGGCCGGGAGCAATCTGGCCGAGTTCGTTCCAACCAAATTGAAGCGAATAGTTGTTAGTGGCCGCGGCGAGCGCTTCGCGCGGCGAGAGGCCGACCCGCACGAGAAGCTCGAGCTCGGTGTGGAGCGAGATGCCGGGCATGGTGCCCATGGCGTCGGCGCCTGACCCGGCGAGGTAGTGGGGAAAATCGGCGAAGATAGCCTCGTTAATGCGCCACAGGCGCAGCGCAGACTGGCTGGCCCTTTTTTGCTCTTCCGCTTCAAGCCAGCGCTGGCCCGCAGCGGGCACATGCCGCGACCATGAGGGTAGCGGGAAAATCATGTCGCCGGTTTCGGTGTCGGCGGGATGATACATGCGTGCCGGATCGAGCAGTGAGGCTGCAGGTTCTTTCCAAAGATTGCGATGGCCGGGCAGCTCCAGGTAGTAAAGACTGAATTCGGGAATGAGCGCCGAATGGTGTGCACCGAGGAAGCGCGCGTAGTTGCGCAGCCGTGGATCGGTGGGCGAAATGTGTTCGGAGTAATCGTAGGCGGTATTGGCGGAGGATCCGTCAGGATCGTCAACCAGAGGGCGCTGCAGCTCATCGGGAATGACGCCGAGATCATAGTGATCCATGCCGGCGAGAGCGTCGACACCGGCCTCGATGCCGACACGATAGGGTGTGGAGACGAATTGACCGTAAGTAATGAGGCCCAGTTCGTGCGCGTGGGCGATGATCCACTGCGAGTTGGCGGCAGTGAGGTGCGCAGTGAGCAAAAGGACGCGCGTGCCCATGTGCGCGGCGTCGGCCATTTGGCGCGCGGTGTCCTGCGGGCTCAATTCAACGGGGCTCGGGCCCTCGCGCAGCTTCGAAACCCACTCGGCACGACGCGCCAGCAGGCTCCAGTTGTCGGTGACGCCGATGGAGTCAATGGGATAGATGTGCGGGCTGGGACTGGCGGCGGCGTCGATGAATCCGCGCTCATTATCGGCACGGGCGACAACGGTGGTGATACCCATATAGAGGTTGGCGTTGGCCTGGGCCTGGGAGTTCATTCCCGCGAAGCCATCGATCAGTCCGGGGATCAGGAATTTTCCGGTGCAGTCAATGATGCGCGCATCTTTTGGAATGGTTACCTGGCCGGGCGCTCCGACGTCGGAGATGCCGCCATCGCGGATGACCACAACAGCGTCAGCGAGATCGCGCGCGGAATGGCCCCAATTCGTTACGTCAACGACGGTTCCATGGACGAGGACCAGCGGTGGAGAAGGCTCGGCCTGGGGAAAGGACGGTGTGGTTGCCAATACCCATCCAATCAGAAGCAGCGCCGGAGCAAAGCGATTTATACGCATTCGGGAATCAGTTTGATTGTCGCACAGCGGAGTGAGGCGGGGGAGACGGTGAGAGGGCCGGCGGCTGGGAGCGAGGGATGGCAGCCGATGAGAGCACCGCTGCGGCCGCCACAATAAAGACCGGAAAAAAAACGAGAGTATAGCGCGGCTCGGGATTCTCCATCATCGCAATGATGACACTGCGCAGGACGACGTAGCCGCCAAGGATGAGCGGCCAGGGAACGCGGCGTGCGATGAATCCCCAGAGCGCCGCAGCCACGTAGAAGAGATCGATCAGACCGAGAAAAATGGAGATGACGGTCTGACCTGGATGGTCGCTCCAGCGCCACCAGAAGACGTCGAGGTAGAAGGCTTCTGTGCGCGGGCGCAAGAGCATGTCGGCGAGACGCAGAAGCGGCAACGTGACGTAGTAGCGGAAAGGATTGTCGCGGATACGCTGGTCGGCGAGCGCGGTAAAGGCTGCTTGCAGGTGCGGCGTGAGCGTAGTGGTCTGGTTGTACTCGTTGATGAGCGCGATGGTTTCCGCACGCTGTTGAGGCGAGTCGTAAGCCCAGGACGGGATGTCCGCGAGGTCAATGGTGTCGCCGGGAAAATTCCAGCAAACGTTCGCGGTCGAAACGTATTCGACGGTCCAGGTGCGAAGCCAGCGGCGAGGGCCAGCGATGGAAACTTCGCCGGGATCGGCAAAGCGCGCAGCGAGCGGCTGGAAGACATGGAAAGTTGACCAGTTGCGGATGGTCCAAGGGACTAGTGGAAGCAGCGCGACAAACGAGAAGAGCGAGGCAGTGGTGAGAGCGCGGCGGAGCCTGAATTGCGGAGGCTGAGCGGCGGAAAAGGCGGCCGCGGGAGGACGAAGGATGCACCAGAAGAGACCGCATGCGATGACAAAAAACAGGACGACTCCATCGGGCCGCAGAAGCATAGCGAGGCCAGCAGCGCAACCGGCGAAGATGAGGGACAGAATGTGGCGTAAGCCGCAAAGCTCGGCGGCGATGGCTCGATCGGCGGCATAGATACCGAGGGCGACGGCAAAGATGGAGAGTGGCTCGGTCATGCTGATGCCGTCGTAAACCGCTGTGAACGGGCAGAGCATGGCGAGCGCGAGGGCGATGAGTGCGCCGCGCGGGCCGAAGTGACGGCGTACAAAGCAAGCGAGCAGAATGCAGCCGGCGAGATCTACGATGACCTGGAAAACGTAGACCGTATTCAGCCATGTGTGCGGCCAGATGCCTGCGAAAAGCTGCTCGAAGATGGCGAGAAAGATGGGATAGCCGGGAAGGCGGAAGAGCGTGGGATCGAAGGAGGAACCGTCGGTCATCCCGTAGATGCCATGATGGAGGAGATTGTGGCCGAGTTCAAGGTAGTCGGCCGTGTCGTCGTCACCTGGCCGGGGAAAGATGATGAAGACGAGGCGAAAGGCGGCGCCCACGGCGATCCAGATCCACCAGCTGCGCGGCCAGCGAGGAGGGTGGATGCGAGAGGACATGACTGGAGGATACAAGAAGGCAGCGAGTCAGCACGCTAGCGAGTCAGCAATTACGACGCGACGAGCGTGGGACGGCGGCGCGGCGCAAGCAATGGCAGCACCTGGGCGAGCGCGGCTTCAGCGGTGAGGCCGTAGCGGGCGCGGAGCTGATCGACTTTGCCGTGCTCGATGAACTGATCGGGCCAGCCAATGCGGACTACGGGAACGGAGAGGCCCATCTCTTCAAGTGCTTCGACGATTGCCGAGCCGAAGCCACCCATCTTTACGTGATCCTCGAAAGTGACGATTGCGGCAACGCGCGAGGCGTAACGCGCGATCATCTCGCGGTCAATGGGCTTGATGTAGCGCGGATTGATGACTGCGGCGGAGTAGGTTGCGCGTTCGAGTGCAGCGGCCAGATCGCGGGCGAGCGTGATCATGGGGCCGAGACCGAAAATGGCAACGTCTTGGCCATCGGAGAGAACTTCCGCTTTACCGATGGGAAGAACCTGCGCTTCGGGCTTGCGCGCGACTCCGGCGACGGCTCCACGCGGATAGCGAATAGCGCTGGGGCCGGGAAGAGTGATGGCGGTTTTCATCATGTCGGCCAGCTCGTCTTCATCTTTGGGCGCCATGAGAACGATTTCGGGGATGCCGCGAAGATACGCAATGTCGAAGAGGCCATGATGCGTGGGGCCGTCGTCTCCGGAGAGGCCGGCGCGATCCATGCAAAACAGGACTGGAAGCTTCTGCAGGCAGACGTCGTGGACGATGGGATCGAAGGCGCGCTGCAGGAAGGTCGAGTAGATGGCGCAGACGGGGCGATAGCCGCGCGTGGCCATTCCCGCGGCAAAGA
Source organism: uncultured Acidobacteriaceae bacterium (assembly GCA_963834565.1). Lineage (GTDB taxonomy): Bacteria > Acidobacteriota > Terriglobia > Terriglobales > Acidobacteriaceae > Telmatobacter. The sequence continues at coordinate 63,781 of CAWICF010000008.1, forward strand.
TGACAGCGTGCTCTTCGGCAATTCCCACATCGAAGTAGCGATTGGGATGGCGCGGGCGGAAATGATCGAGGCCGGTGCCGTTGGGCATGGCGGCCGTGATCGCGACAACCCGTGGATCTTTGTCGGCCATGTCGGCCAGCGTATTGGCGAAGACCTCAGAGTAGGTGGGAACGCCGGTGGCAGTTTTGCCGGTTTCAGGATCGTATGGACCGAGGCCGTGGAATTTCTTCTGCCCGTCGAGGGCGGGCTGAAAGCCGCGGCCCTTCTGCGTCAGCACATGCAGCAGGACGGGATGGTCGAGGGTCTTGAGGAATTTGAAGGACTCGACGAGCAGGGGAAGATTGTGTCCGTCAAGGGGGCCGAAGTACTCAAGGCCGAACTCCTCAAAGAGGATGGAGGGCCAGAGCATGCTCTTCGCAGCCTCTTCGGCGCGGCGGACGACTTTGATGGCGGTCTTGCCGCCGAAGCGCTCGATAAGACGCGTGGCGCGGTCGTGCAGGTGCTGGTAGTGCTCGTTGGTGACGATGCGATGAAAGTAGCGCGCGACTGCGCCGACGTTGCGATCGATGGACCACTCGTTGTCGTTGAGGACAACGATCATGCGTTTGGTCTGCTCGGCGATGTTGTTCATCGCCTCAAAAGAAATTCCGTTGGTGAAGGCGGCGTCGCCGGCGACGGCGATCACGTGCTCGCGGCCACCGGCGAGATCGCGGGCCACGGCCATGCCGAGTGCAGCGGAGAGCGCGGTCCCCGCATGACCTGCGCCGTAGCAGTCGTGCTCGCTTTCAGTGCGCAGCATGAATCCGTTGAGTCCGTCAGGCTGGCGGATGGTGTCCATGCGATCGAGACGGCCGGTGAGCATCTTGTGGACGTAAGCCTGGTGGCTCACGTCAAAGAGGATGCGGTCCTGGGGAGTATCGAAGACGGCGTGGAGGGCCAGTGTGAGTTCGACGACGCCGAGATTGGGACCCAGATGGCCGCCGGTCTTGGCGAGAGTTTGAATCAGGAATTCGCGGATCTCCTCAGCGAGCCTGGCCATCTGATCATCATTCAGGAGTTTGAGGTCGGCGGGAGAATGAATGGATTGCAGGATCGAAGCCATGAACTTCCTTCCCCCGGGGAGTATGGGGCGAGCCATAAAGGGAAACGACTCTTGCGGCAAAAGCCCCTTGATTCGAGGGTCTTACGATCACCGGTCTCGATGGAGACGCAGGATTGCCAACCTCTAGTATACCTGCGAACTAAGTGGCGAAGAGTTGGACGTTTGAGGCAGGGTGAGGTCGCCGTGGTTGCGGGCTGGAAGGATAAAAGCGACTATACTTTTGGTCGCGGTGAGCGAGGCTGGTTTGCGATGGTGAAATGGGCGGCAGTGCTGCTTCTGGCGGGGATGGCGGCGCCGGCGATGGCCGCCAAAAGCTTGTCAGTTGAACAGTTGGAGCAGTTGCTGGCCGCAAACCAGAACAAGGCTGACGGACACGTTGCGCAGGTGCTGGCCGACGTGGAGTTGATCGAACGCCTCAGCCCGGAGCGACTGGCGCGATGGGAGAAGAGTTTCCCAGGCGATAAGACGCGCGAGGTGCTGATACGCCTGGCGGATAAGGCGGCATTCCTGAATCCGCCGCCGCAGGATGTGCTGCGCATCGCGGAGCCGGACAGCGACACGCAGGAGAAAATGCTGGCGCTGGCGAACGACTACGTAAAGACGACGATGACGCGGCTGCCGAATTTTTCCGCGACGCGAGAGACGACGCACTTTGAAGATGCGCCGTCGCAGGACCAGATGACAGCCGCAGCGCCGGCCGTCACCGGATGGCACGCGTATCCGTTGGGGTTGTCGATTCACAGAGCCGAGGCGAAGCCGTTGCACAGCACCGGGACTTACAGCGCGACGGTGACGTATCGCGGCGGATTCGAAGTGCACGCCGCCGCTGGAACAAAAGACGCAACGGCGGACCAGTCGCCGGCTGGGCTGACGACGAGCGGCGAATTTGGCCCGATCCTCTCGGTGGTGCTTGGCGATGCCATGCGCAGCCAGGTGACGTGGGCCCGCTGGGAACCCACAAGCTCCGATCCGATGGCTGTTGTGCATTACGCGGTGCCGGAAGATCAGTCGAATTACGTGGTCGGGATTCCGAACGGCAAAAAGGTGGACATGATCTATCCCGCCTACCACGGCGAAATCGCAATCGATCCGGCGACAGGAAGTATTTTGCGGATCAGCTTGCTGGCGGACCTGCCCGGGCTCTATCAATCGATGGAGACAGCGATCCTGGTGGAGTATGCGCCGGTGACAATCGGCGACCGGACATACATCTGCCCGGTGCATGGCGTTGCTTACTCGAAGGTTCCCGTGGCAGGCGCGACGCCCGATACGCAAAATGGCACGGTGATGGTGCAGACGCAGATGAACGATGTGGTGTTTAAGAGCTATCACCTGTTCGGTTCGGAGTCGCGAATCATGGATGAGGGCCAGGGGCAAGGAAATGCAGCATCGGGCGGAATGAAACCGGGGTCTGGGGGAAACGGAATGGTCCCGGGTTCCGATCCAGCTTCGAGTCCCGCTGCGCCCGCCTCACAGCCGGTCGCTCCGCACCATTAGTCCGCATTTCTCATAGTCTTCGCAATTGTCGGCGAATCAAGATCGGGCAGAACTTCTGAAGGCCAGGAGGCCCTCAGGACCGCCGGACTGAAGTCCGGCGTTACTATTTCAACGAGCTGCGAGAAATGCACTCCAGCTCTTTCTGGAAGTGACGGCAACGGATGTAGCATGAGCGCAGAGATTCTTGCACCAGTTTGAGGGTGAAGCAAGATGAGAAATCTTCGCAATTTTCACTTTTTCCTGTTGGTAATTTGCGGATTGACGGCGGCAACAGGTTCACGAACAGCCTGGACGCAGCTGCCGGAGCCGGGAGCAGTGTCGACCGCGCCAAATCCGCTGGCGGATTCGACGGTGAAGCCGGGGAAGATGGTGCTTTTCGACCTGGATGCGCGATTCGCAAAAGACGTATTGGAGCGAGGGGGCGCAGCCTTTGCGGACTGGTTTGCCGATGACGGCGTAGCGCTGAACAACGGCGCGGCCCCGCTGATCGGCAAGGTTGCCATCGTGAAGTCGGCCAACTGGTCGCCGACGGACTATCAGCTCACTTGGACGACGACGGATGCGATGATGGGTCCCTCCGGCGATATGGGCTACACGTGGGGCCACTACGAGGGGCGCAGCAAGGACTCCAATGGCAATCCCGTGCTGACCAGCGGGCGATACATCACGATGTGGCGCAAAGGAGCGGACGGCACGTGGAAGGTGGTTCTGGACGCCGGGGCCAACGACGCGCCCGCGGCGGGCGATTGCTGCAAGCTGCCGGGACATTAAAGGCAGGGAACGAGGGAGCGGAGCCGATCGAGGAATCAGAGTCGAATTGCGCGATACGGAACTTCAATGTGTAATGCGCATGCCGGATCGACTGCAATCTGGCCCTGGTAACTAACTGACGAACTACTAAAGTAACCTCCGTCGAATACTTAACCGCAAGGAATCCCAATAACTTGCGTTGTACCTAGATTTCCTCGTCTTGACGCATTCGTGGCAGAGCCAAGGTTGTCAATCTCTTTGATACTGACAATCGGGTACCTCTAATTATGTGCGCATTGCTGGGTTCGCAAGGTGGAGAGAACCAGGAAGGGACATTGCGCCCTGAATGGAGCATCTTCGATCGAAATCCCGACCCCGCACTTGACGAGCTCACCGAGCTTGCCGCGGTGCTTTGCAACGCGGACTACGCATACATCGGCTGGATGGATTACAGCCGGCTCTGGTTCAAATCGCGATTCGGATTCAAAGCGACGGATCAGCAGCGCGCAGCGACGGCGTGCCAGTGGGTGCTGGAGAAAGGCAAGCCGCTGCTGATTGCCGACGCCGGGCAAGATTCGCGCTACCCTCCGCAAGGAATCTCACTGCCCAATGCGGAGCCTTGCCTTTCCTACGCGGGGGCGCCGCTGATTGCCAGCGATCAACAGGTGATCGGTGTGCTGGCGGTGCTTGCGCGCAGGGCAAACCAGTTTTCGGCGGAACATCTGACACTGCTGGAGATCCTGGGACGCCAGGCGGTGACGCGGCTGGAACTCTACAACCGTGTGCGCCTGCAGGAGCAGGCCCAGAGACAACGGCAGCGGACGGAGCGGGCGCTGGCCATCGAGCGATGCTTTGTGGCGGCGACGCTGGATTCGATTCCCGCGCTGGTTGCGGTGCTGGACACGGCAGGGCGGATCGTGCGGATGAACGACGCATGCACGCAGTTGACTGGCCTGGGACCGGCCAATGCCGTGGGGCGCCCGTTTGTGGATGAGTTCCTGAACGTGGACGACCGGATGTGGGCTACCGGCAAAGTGCGGGAAGCCGTGCAAGGGCAGGTTACGGGACCACACGAGACGCCCTGGAAGGCCGTTCGCGGTCCGGCGCGGCGCGTGAGCTGGACACTGCGTCCGCTGCAGGGACCGGGCGACGACGTGCAATACGTGATTGTGTCCGGACAGGACGTGACCGACGAGCGCGAGATGGAAAAGGCGCTGCTGACCAGCGAAGCCCGGTATCGCGAAGTAGTGGAGAACAGCCTGGGTTTCGTCTTCACGTGCTCGATTGAAGGCCGGCTGACTTCATTGAATTCATTTACGGCAGAGACTCTGGGATATCGCGCCGAAGCCCTGCTGGGACGCAGCGTGGCCGAACTGACCGACTCGGGCGGCGCGGCGGAGTTTGAGGATTGCCTGCGCACGCTGGAAACCGAGAACGAATGGCAGGGTGCTTTACCGCTGCGCAGGAGCGATGGCGTCTACCGGCGTATCGCATTCCGCAGCCGAAAAATGCAGCTCCCCGGTGAACAGCCGTTCATTCTGAATCACGGCATGGATGTGACCGAGCAGCACGAGGCCGAAGAGGCGCTGCATATGGCCACGCGGCAGCGCGAGATGATCCTGGAGGCTGTGGGCGACGGGATCTTCGGCATCGACCTGGATGGACGATTGCGGTTCATCAACGAGGCCGGCGCCAGCGCGCTTGGATACGAGGCAGTGGAGTTGATCGGGCGCGATATGCAGCAGATGCTGCATCACAGCCAGGCAGACGGAACGCCGTACTCGAAATCGACGAGCCCGATTTTGCAGGCGATGCGCAGGTGTGAGCCGATCCGTGCGCGCGACGATGTGTTCTGGAGAAAAGACGGCAAGGCAATTCCGGTGGAGTACACGGCCAATCCGCTGCTGGATGACGGCAGCATCTCGGGCATGGTGACGGCATTCCGCGACGTGAGCGAGCGGCGCAGGTTGGAGATGATGAAAGACGAATTCATCTCGACGGTGAGCCACGAGTTGCGAACACCGCTCACATCGCTACGCGCCTCGTTGGGATTGATTGCGTCGGGTTCGCTCGACCGGCGTCCGGAAAAGCAGCAACAGATGCTTGAGATGGCGATCGGCAATTGCGACCGGCTGATCCGGCTGGTGAACGACATTTTGGACTTCGACAGCGTTGAGAGGGGTCAATTGTCGCTGCACCGCGCGGGCGTAGAACCCGCGATTGTGCTGCGGCGTGCGGCCGACGTGGCGCACAGTGCGGCGACGGAGGTGAATATTTCGTTGAAAGTTGAGTCGAGCGCGCCTCCGGTTTATGCGGACGAAGAGCGGATTCTGCAAGTGCTGAACGAACTGGTGGGCAATGCGCTCAAGTTCTCAGGTCCGAATACGACAATACGGCTGATGGCGCAGCCGGCGGCAGTGAATGCCGAAGGCGTCAAAGCGGTGTGCTTCATCGTCGAGGATCAAGGCCGCGGCATCGCGCCGGAGAAGCTGCACCGGATATTTGACCGGTTCCAGCAAGGCGATGCGAGCGACTCCCGGGATATGGGCGGAACGGGGCTGGGGCTGGCGCTGTGCCGCAGCATCGTGGAGCAGCACGGCGGGAACATCTGGGCCGAAAGCGAAGAGGGCAAAGGAAGCAGATTCCTGTTCACGCTGCCGGCGGCCGGCGCAGGTCAGACGCAATAGGCAAGCTGACTCGCCGAACGCGATTGCCGCAAATAAGTTCTATAATCAAGCGGAAAGTTCTGTGGCAATTCCTCCCACAAGTCCGCCGTATCCGGGGCGCTCATCTGGGGCTCCGCCGAGCCCGCCCTTTCGTCGACGCCCGCAGAGTTTCTGGCAGAGAGTTTCAGAGGGGATGAAGCTCAACGAGCTTTGGAACCAACTGCATAGCGATGCGCGCTCGACTTATCGACTCTATTCCCGCGAGATCGACGCCAAGCGGCCTGAGGATGCGCGCCGATCGAGGCATATCCTCAGGGTGGCGAAACAGTTTTTCTGGGCGATTCTGGAGAAGCTGAGTCCGGCACGCCGAGTGGTGCTGCTGGTGGCGCTTGCGCTGATTCTGATTCCGAGTTCTACGAGCGGCGGCGATCACGTCAAAGGATGGGAAATCCGGTTTGATTCGTCGTTTTCAGGAGCGCTCCTGATGTTCGGGCTCCTGATCTTGGAACTCACTGATCGTGTGGTGATGAAGCGCGATCTGCAAATCGCGAAAGAGATCCAGGCGTGGCTTTTGCCGGCGCGCCCGCCGCAGATTCCCGGGTTGGAGATTGCGTTCGCCACACGTCCGGCAAATACGGTCGCCGGTGATTATTATGATGTGTTTCCGCGCCGGGGCTTCGAGGCTTCTACTGGCGATACATCGAAGGAAAGTTTTCTGATCGCAGTGGCTGACGTGGCAGGCAAAAGCGTTCCAGCGGCGATGTTGATGGCAACTATTCAGGCGAGCCTGAGAACGCTTTGCACCACGCCGGGTTCATTGACCGAGCTGGTTGAGCGCATGAACCGGTATGCGTGCACCAACAGTCAGAATGGACGCCGCTTCACCACCGCATTTATCGCCGAATACGAGCCCACGTCTCGCGTGCTGAGTTATGTGAACGCCGGCCACAACGCTCCGATTTTGCGCCGCCGGTCGGGGGTGACTGAAGAATTGGGCGCGGGAGGGCTTCCACTGGGCGTGATGGAAGACTCCAGGTACGAAAGCGGCTCCGTGACACTGGAACCAGGCGATATGCTGGCGGCATTCACTGATGGCCTGGTAGAAGCGGAAAATTCGCGGAGTGAAGAATACGGCGGTGCGCGCTTCCTGGCAGTGCTGCAGGCGAATGCAGCGGCCCCTGCAGAAGTAATCCTGAACAGCGTTCTATTCGACATCGATCGTTTTGTCGGCACTGCTCCGCAACATGACGACGTGACACTGATGCTGCTGAAGGCGGCTTGATTTCGCGCAAAGAAGTCGACGCAAGCCTGAAGCAGGCCCGATCAGATGCGACATGAGACAATGCCTTCGACGGCTATCCCCGCATTGATTCCCTGGCCGCTGGACAAGTCTGAATGGCAATTTCCTCCCGTGTACTGAGTCTTCTTTTGGGGCGGCCGCTCGCCACGAGCGAGGAGCGCGCCGAATGCATTGGACCGGTGGCCGGAATCCCGGTATTCGGGCTGGATGCGCTGAGCTCGGCCGCGTATGGACCGGAAGCCGCGCTAACCCTGCTGATTCCGCTCGGGCTGATGGGCGTTAAGTACATCGTGCCCGTTAGCGCGGCAATCGTGACCTTGCTGATCATCGTCTATTTCAGCTACCGGCAGACGATTGAAGCGTATCCCCGTGGCGGCGGATCGTACACCGTGGCCAGCCAGAACTTGGGCGAGGGTGCCGGACTGCTGGCCGCAGCGGCACTGATGATTGACTACGTGCTTACGGCGTCAGTCGGGATTTCGGCAGGAGTGGGCGCGCTGATCTCGGCGGTACCGAGCCTGCAGCCGCGAACGCTGGAACTGTGTCTGCTGGTGTTGGCGATTCTGACGATCGTGAACATGCGCGGCGTGCACGATACGGGCGTAGTCTTCATGATTCCCACATACCTGTTCACAGTAACGCTGCTGATTGTGATTGCGGTGGGCGGATGGCAGACAGTGCATGCCGCGGGTCATCCGCATCCGGTGACGCCGCTTCCCATGCTGCCTCCGATGACCGCCATGGTCAGCTGGTGGCTGCTGCTAAAGGTCTTTTCCTCGGGTTGCACGGCGATGACGGGCGTGGAGGCGGTGAGTAACGGCGTGATGGCGTTTCGTGAGCCGACAAGCAAGAATGCCAAAACGACCTTAACGATTATTATCGCGCTGCTGGCAATTTTGCTGTTGGGTATAGCGCTTCTTTGCCGGTCTTATGGCATTGCCGCAACCGATCCTGGAGGGACGGGATACGAGAGCGTACTTTCGATGCTGACGCGCGCAGTGCTGGGACGCGGGTGGTTCTATTACGTGACCATCGCATCCGTGCTGCTGGTGCTGGCGTTGAGCGCGAACACGGCGTTTGCGGATTTTCCGCGGCTGACACGCGCGATTGCGATCGACAATTACATGCCGCACATTTTTCTGATTCGCGGCCGTCGGCTGCTTTATTCGTGGGGCATTTACGTGCTGGTGGGGCTTACGGCGCTGCTGCTGACTCTCTTCGGCGGTGTGACGGACAGGCTGATTCCGCTTTATGCGATTGGCGCATTCATGGCCTTCACGCTGTCGCAGGCGGGTATGGTGATGCACTGGAGACGCAAGGGTGGCGCTCCGGTACGCATGACGACGAACGCTATCGGCGCCGTGGCGACGGGCATTACCACGTTGGTGGTGCTGGTGGCCAAGTTCGTGGATGGTGCGTGGATCACGGCGCTGCTGGTGGTGCTGATGATTCTGTTCATGCGCGCCGTTCATCGCCATTACGTGCGCGTAAACCGGGAGATCGATCTCGACCGCCCATTTGTACCTGCCGAACCGGGCGAGCCGATCGTGGTGGTTCCGGTAGATCGCTGGAGCCGGATCAGCGAGAAGGCGCTGTCGTTCGCGCTTTCGCTCTCATGCGACATTCGTTGCGTTCACGTGCAGACGAGCGACGATCCTGATCCGTTTTGCGAAGCCTGGAATAAGGACATTGTCGCGCCGTTGAAGCAGGCAGGGCGATGCGTCCCAAAGCTGGTGACGCTGAAATCGCCTTTTCGCTACGTTCTATACCCGATTGTGGACTATGTGCTGAACGTGGAGAAGGAGACGGATACGCGCAAGGTGTGCGTGCTGGTTCCCGAATTGGTGGTGCGGCACTGGTGGGATGGGATGCTGCACAACCGGCGGTCGGACCTGCTGAAGGTGGTCCTGCTGGTGCGGGGTAACCGGCGGATTATCGTCATCAATATTCCCTGGTACCTGGGGAATGACTGAAAGCTGGGAATAGGGAATTGGGGAACAGGGGCAGGGCGATTCACGCCCTTTTGCCTCCAATTCAGTCAAAGGATTTTGGGCACTTAGGGGCCTTTGCGGGACTTCGTGAAAGATGGGGTCAGCAATTAGTCTAGGTAGGTACCGGAAATCTGCCAGAATGCCCGCTCCATGGGGAGTGACGGGGGCGGGAGGAATGTTGCGGAACGAGACTGAGGGAGCTTTCAAGTTGAAGAGGACGTTGTTGTTGCTGTTGATGGCCGTGGCTGCAGCCGGGCTTGCGACTTTACCGGCGGCCGGCCAGGTAAATCCAGAAGCTGCGCCCAATCCGGGGCAGGGTACACCCACATTCAAATACACGGGCTATGCGGGTTTTGCCTATACAAGCCTCAACCAGGTGAATCAATCGCGCTATGGATTGATCGGAGGAAAGTTTTCCCTGACGCGCAATCTTGGAAAGTACTTTGGCGTCTCGGGAATTGTGGACTACTACAAACCGCCGCTCAGCAGCTCGAGTCCCGGCAACCCCGGCGATCCCTCGGTGTACACGTTCATGGTGGCGCCGGAGATTCACGCGAATCTGTATGAACAGCTGAGCGGTTTGTTCTTTGCCGAGGTGGGCGGAGAACACACCGGCGGCGAGCAGATGCAGCCCAGCATCTCGTTTGCCGGAGGCTTTGGCGGAGGTCTTGAATACGCCCTGACCTCGCGCATCGCGATCCGTGCCGAAGGCGATCGAGTGGCAGGGTCGTTTACGTTGACCAACGATTTGCCCGGATATGGGTACTCCACGCACAGGACTTGGAACGCGCGCGGCACGATCGGGCTGGTTTACCACTTCTAAAAGCAGGGGACAAGGGAACAAGGCGCTTTGCCTTATGGCGGTTCCTCAAGCGCTATAGACCTTGTTGCGGCAAGAAGCGGGGGATGCTGAGGCATCCCCCGCTTTCGTTTTGGATGGTGCCTGCTTAGAAGAGGATGTGTACGCCTCCCTGCATGGAACGCGGGCTGTTCAATTGCGAGCTGATTTCCCCGAACGTCTTGGCGGTTGGGCTGGTGTTTGCTGAACCGAATTGAGCGTGGTTAAGCGCGTTGAAGACATCCACACGTGGCTGCACGCGGACCCGCTCCCAGATGGTAAAGTCCTTCAGGATCGAGAAGTCGAAATTGTTCGTTGGTTCGGAACGTAGCAGATCTTCGGGGAAAGTACGATAGTTCCACGAGCTTGGTTGGTCGTTCGAGACCGTGTCAAAGCCCGCGGTATTGAACGAGGGCCCCTTCCACTCCGGTGTGTGCGGGTGGTTGTTGAAGCCACTGAAATCGCCGCTGTAATTCACGTTGCCCCAGCCGAGCGGCGTTCCTGAAAGGTACTGGTAGATTCCGGTTACTTCCCATCCGCCAACAGCCTCATCAAGTCCCCGATTCATGTCGGTTCCAAACATGCGGCCCCGGCCGAACGGCAATTGGTAGATTGCAGTGACTGTGGCGTGCTGTGGGAAGTCCGAACTTGTCTCGCCATACCACAGAGGACCGCCGTTGTTAAGCTGTCCATTCCCTCCCAACTGGCGCGACCATTGGTAGTTGAAAATAAACTCGAGCCCGTACGACATCTGCTTCGAAACCTGGAAAAGAAACGCATTGAAGCTTAACGTCGAGCCCGGAATCAGCGACTCGGCCAAGCTCGAGTACTCGGGATACGCCTGAAGCAATTGATTCACCGTTACCGTCGAACCCGAATTGAGGCCAGTAGTGTTGGCGACCACAGTACCCGTCACCGGGTTTGTGAACGATGGCATGGTGCCGAGGAAGGGGTTGGTGACCTTCACCGCCATGGCATTCGCGATCGCCTCTGCCGTGGAGCTGTGCGCACTCGCAGTGTGATCGAGGAGAGGCAGGAAGGGAACTTCATACACCTGATTCGTGTAGGAGTTATGAATGGAGAGAACGTGAAAGCCGCCGACCTCAACCATCCAGTTTTTGACAAATTGCTTTTGCACATCGAGGCTGACCTTTTCACTGTAGGGAACGTGGACCGGGGAATACCATCCCATGCTGCTGCCCAATTGGGCATTAACGCCCTCAGTTGCGGCTAGAGGCGGCTGAATGGGATTGACGCTGTTAGCGCAGGTGCCGGAAAGATTAGTCACCGGACTCGTCGGGAATGGATTGGACATCGTCGTTATCGGTGTATATCCGCCGTTGCACGAACTGCTGGTCAGGTTGATATTGGTGGATTGCGTGAAGCCGTATGAGTTGCCGGCCGTGTAATCGTTGAATGGGTTGACGTAAATTCCCGCGCCGGCGCGGAGAGCAAGGGTTCCGTGGAACATTTCAGGTGCATACGAGAGACCGATGCGTGGGCTAAGGTACGCGATGGCTGTGGAGTAGGCACTGCGGTTGCCGCCAGCAGCGTACTTTGTTCCGCCCGTAGTGATGAAATTGCTCGTGGCGGGCAGATAATTGGTGAGACCGGCTTTGCTGATCGTGGTCCCGTCGGCCGCGTACTGGTTGGAGTAGTTTGCTGCAGAGGCGCTCGTCGCGCCATTGGTCGTTGTCGGATACCAGTTCTGTACCATCTTGTTGTTGCTCTCGACGAGCGGAGTTTCGCTCTCTACGCGCAGGCCGATGCTGAACGTCAAGTTGTGTGTAGCCTTCCAGTCGTCCTGCGCGAAGAAGGCTCTGTACCAGTTGTCATACTGGTATCGCTGCGCGATGTTATACGCGCCTCCGCTCGAGGGGTTCCCCGCTAAACCTAGGACGAACATAGCCAGAGCGCCCCCGAAGGGCTGGTTCGTATTGTCTGCGGCATAGTTGGGCGACTCAGTCATAAAGTCGCCATTGGAGGCCTTGTAATAAAAAGCGCCATCTGCCGCGCCCGGCGAGACGGCAGAATCTTTGTTGGAGCGGAAGTCGATGCCGAATTTGAAGGAATGGGCACCCCAGTTCTTGTTGAAGCTGGAGAAGAGCTGGATGTTGTCGTAGAACTCCTGATTGCTCGGGTCGCCGCTCAGGCTGGCAATGTTCTGCGAATCGGAGAACTGGATGTAAGGAAGAGCGAGCGCGGTCGAATTCTGCGCCAGATAGCTTTCAAAGCCGAGCGAAGATGGATTCTGACCAAGGCTGTTCGGTCCGCCAAAGGACTCATAGCGGCTGAAACCGAGACGCGTCTCCAGGTTGGCTGTCGGCGTGAAAGTCTTCACGTTATCGACCTGGCCGCCCCAGAGAATCGTTGTAGAGTAACTGCCAGAAAGGGAGTTACCGAATATGTTGCCTGACGTTTCGTTGTATTGGCTGCGATGGCCTTCAAGATAGAGCTTATCGGACGCGGAGATGTTGTAGTCGAAGCGGCCCTGGTTGGATTTGTAATTGTTGCTTGTTGGATCGTAGGCAAAAAAGTTATTCTCGCCATCCGACGGCGCGTTGCTCACGTTTGGGGCAGGGATCAGCTTCATGTAGGCAGCGGCAGCGGGATCGATCGTGAGTCCGGCATTGCTGGACGCGCAGTTGCTCGAGGTTGAGGTCAGGCAATTGTTTGGAATTGCCGGTCGAATCCAGTATGTTCCCGAGCCGATGGACTGGTTCGACCCTAGATAAGGGTTGTACAACTGGTACGAAGAGCCGCCCGCCAGCAGCGCCGAGAAATCGCCTTGGCGCTCGGCTGCCGTGGGTACGCTGGTAGTCACTGTGCTTGGGGAGTTTCCGATGAAGCCCTCGAAGGCATAGAAGAAGAAGAGCTTGTTGCGTCCGTGAACCAGATGCGGAATCATGACCGGCCCGCCAATCGTGCCGCCAAACTGGTTGAAATGCGTCGAAGTAATTGTGACCGGGCTCGTGGTGGGAACGAACTGGTATGGAAGCGCCTCAAAGGGTCGCGAGCCGTTGTAGTACTCCGAGGCCGAACCATGCAGCTCATTCGTGCCGCCCTTGGTGGTAATGTTCACAAAACCGCCTGAGGTGTCGCCCAGCGCGGCATTCGCGGCGAATTCATCCACGTGCACAGCATCGACGGCATCGAGTTGTGGGCTGAAACCGGCGGCGCGCCCGGAATCTTCCATGTTCGGCACACCGTTGAGCAGCAACTCGTTTGACTCCGATGCGCCACCGCCGAGAGAGAAGTCCTGGGCAGCGCTCTGGTTATAGGGTGTATTCGATTCTTGGGAGTGCTTGCCTTTGGCGACCGCTCCGTATTCAAGGCGCGCATAGCCTAGCGGCGCGCGGCCGTCGCTTGGGAGGTCCATTACCTCTTCTGAAGTGAGCGATTGACCGACGTTTGCATCTGACGTGTCTACAAGTGGCGTCGCTGCCGTGACGGTGACGGATTCATTGGCGGTGCCCACCTGCAGTGTGATGTCCTCCGTCACCGTCTGTTCGGTCTGCAGAACGATGTCGGTGTGTGCGTAGTTCTTGAAGCCGGCAATTCGTGCGTCAATTTCGTAGCTGCCCGGAAGCAGAAATGGTGCTGTAAAGATCCCATCGCTGTTCGATTCGATTGACGTCCGGAAACCGGTGGCGACGTTGATGACTTCGATGTGTGCATTGGGCACGACTGCGCCCGATGGGTCAGTCACACGACCGGTGAGTGTGGCGCGTGTTTCCTGGCTGAAAGCAACAGAGATCAGGGAGCCGAAAACGATTACGGTGAATAGGAAACGCTTCATCATTGAGTCACTCCGTAGTTGGCGTGGTTGGGCAAAAGCCGAGAGTGCGGGACTCGGCCCGAGGGGGATCTTCAAAAATGGCGACGTGAGAAACCGCATTCGACAGGGAAGGGTCAGAATCGGATTCGACTAGAAACAATAGAAATCAAAGGAATGGGTGTCAAGGAATTTTCAGAAAGTAAACTGTCTTTTTTGAAAGACACGTAATTTGTTCTGGATGCGGGCGAAAATACGGTCGACGCCTGATGCAATTCTGAAGATCGGGACATTTTGTTCCGAAAGGCGGAATAGAAAATGGGCAGGCTCACGAGACGCCAATGGGACGGGCAAGGCAATTGGAGGGGGGCGAATTCTGGGATTGCAGGGTAGTTGAGCAGGAGATGGGCGTTAACTTTCAGCCGGGGTGACGCGCCAGCGACTCACAACTCTGAGAGGCGTTCTGCGGCTTCGAGAACAGCTTTCCGCGTTTGCGCGTCGCGCTCCGGAGTCATGCGGACGATGGGCGTGGAAAGGCTGATGGCGGCGAGAACTTGCTTGCCTGCGGGACGGATCGCAGCGCTGTAACAAACGCCGCCGAGGATGGATTCTTCGCGGTCCCAGGCGATGCCGGATTTGCGAATCTCCGCGAATTCGTCGAAGAGACGGGAGCGATCGGTGATGGAGTGTTCAGTGCGGCGCGCCAAGCCATAGACTTCGACGATCTGCTCGGCCAGTGCGCGATCTTGATACGCGGTGATGGCCTTGCCCAGCGCACTGCAGTGCGGCGGCAGAACGCGGCCAATGCGGTTGGACATGCGGATCTCGTGAAAGGTCTCGATAGAGTCGAGGACCTGGATGCGATTGTCGTAGAGAAAGGCCATGCTGGCGGTTTCGTTGAATCGCTGCGCGAGCCGCTCCAATTCGGGACGGATCTTGGCGCGGAGCAAATTGCCCTGTTCGACGATCCAGCCAAAACGAAGTTTTGGCGCGAGCTGATAAGTTCCGTCGACGGCCTGCTGCAGATAGCCGTGTTTCTCAAGAGTGAGCAGAACCCGGAAGAGCGACGCTTCTGGAAGTCCGGTGCTGATGCCGATTTCCTTGAGAGCAAGTGGAGACTTGCCGTCGAAGCAATCGAGAACTTCGAGTGCGCGGCCGATGGAGCGCAGGTAATACTGCTCGTT
The DNA here is from genome assembly GCA_963834565.1 of uncultured Acidobacteriaceae bacterium. GTDB lineage: Bacteria > Acidobacteriota > Terriglobia > Terriglobales > Acidobacteriaceae > Telmatobacter. The sequence continues at coordinate 78,884 of CAWICF010000008.1, forward strand.
CGAGGCTGCGTCGTTGGAGTGAAGCGCCCACTTGGGAATGCGGCGGCGTGGAGATTTTTTCGAGGTAGAAGATGAAGAGGTCTTGCTCGACATGAAAGGGTGGTACCTGGCTTTCTTGATAAAACGGCCGTTGGTTCAACGACCGATTAAGAGCCTTTATACGTCTTGCGCGCTGTTTTGCGCAATAATTTTCATTTTGCGATGACGGGTTTGACTCCGCGGCGAAAGCTGTGTAGAACGGGTCGTGCGAACGCGGGTGCGTACTGAAACGAGGACAGCAAGCAGGCTGGGCCTGGGTGGAGATGGAGAATAGATTGAATCGACGAGAGTTAGTGCAACTGGGTGCGGGAGCTATGGTGGCGCGATTCGCGGGCGCACGCGGCGCGGCTTCTGCGGCTGTCAGCGGCAACCAGCGGGTGGAGCGATGGGGCGTTTTTGAATTTGAGGCGAAGGGGCCGGCCGAGGGAAACCCCTTTGTGGATGTTCAATTTGGCGCGCGGTTTATGTTCGCTCATCGCACAGTGGAAGTTGCCGGATTCTATGACGGGCATGGGCGCTACAAAGTGCGGTTTTCGCCGGATTCGGTCGGGCGCTTGAGCTTTGAAACGACAAGCAACGCGAAAGAACTAGTCGGTATCGTTGGAGGGGTCGACTGTGTTGCGCCAGCGGACGGAAATCGCGGTCCTGTCGGGACGGCGCACCAGTTTCATTTCCAATATGCGGACACAACTCCATATTTTCCGTTTGGGACAACGTGCTATTCCTACGGATTCATCGGTGAGCCTTATGCGGAGCAGACGCTGAAAAACCTGAAGAAAGCGGGCTTCAACAAAGTCCGCATGTGCCTATTGCCGAAGCCATTCGGGAAGATGCAGCCAGTGGCGATGCCGTTCGAGAGAATCGGAGATGCGCTGCCGGCGGGGGCGGAGAATCTGCAGGATGGCGGATCGAGCAAAGAGAAGTTCGACTTGGCCCGGCTGAATCCAACGTATTTCCAGCACGTGGAACAGAAGATCCTGGAATTGCAGGCGGCAGGCATCGAGGCTGACGTGATCCTGTTTCATCCCTATGACGCGTGGGGATTCAAAGCGATGGGCCAGGAGGCGGACGACCGGTACCTGCGCTACGCTATCGCGCGACTTTCAGCTTATCGGAATGTATGGTGGTCGATCGCCAATGAGTACGACCTGGTGAAGTCGAAGTCGATGGCGGATTGGGACCGGTTCTTCAGGATCGTCCAGGAGAGCGACCCATACGGGAGGCTGCGGTCCATTCATCACAGTCGCGTCGTGTATGACCACTCGAAGCCGTGGTGCACGCATGCGAGTCTGCAGGAGTATGACTTTGAGAGGTCGGCGGAGCGGCTGGCGGCATGGAACAAGCCGATCATTTATGACGAGATTCAGTACGAGGGGAACATCGCGCGGCGTTGGGGAAATCTTTCAGCTGAGGAGATGGCACACCGGTTCTGGAAGGCGATTGTGTATGGCGTATATGCGACGCACGGCGAGACCTTCATCACCACCGATGGTAGCCCGGTGTGGAGCGATGCGGGCGAACTGCACGGCGAGAGCGCGCCACGTATCACCTTTCTGCGCAAGTTGCTTGAGAAGACTGGAACAACTGGACTGATGGCAGCGGAGAATCCCTACTACCTGAATGCGGGCAATGCCGGCGAATTGATTCTCTACTATTTTGACTACCACTGCGCCGGCGAGTATGAATTTCCGCTGCCGGAGAATGTGAAATTCAAAGCGACCGAGATCGATCCGTGGGCGATGACGGCGACGGAGCTGCCTGGGCCGTTTAGTGGGAAATCGAAGATCACGCTTAGTGGGAAACCATACAGGGCGCTGCTGTTTGAGAAAAGCAGCTCATAGCTCTTAGTTTTTGGCTATTAGCTTTTTGTGCCGAGCGATGAGATGGAAATGAGCTAAACCAGATGGGTTGTTGTCGGCGAGGGGATCAAGTGTGCACTATGCGAACCGCTTGTGCGGCAGTTTTCGCGATTGTGAGTTGCATTGCGGCGTTCGCGGCACCGATGAAGGTAGTCACGGCGAAGAACGCGACGCCGCGTGAGCTGTACGGCGCGGAGAAGTTGCGAGCAGTGCTGGCAGAAGTGACGTCGGCGCCGGCCGGTGCGCGTGTGTTGGCCGCGGTGCGCAATGCACCGGAGCTCGCGCACTTCAATTTGCCTCAGTTCTGGCCGCAGGCGGAGGAAGCATTTCTCATCCGACAGGTGGGCAAAACGTGGGTGGTGACGGGGAGCGATCCGTCGGGAGTCTTGTACGGCGAACTGGAGCTGGCGGATCGAGTTCGGGCGATGTATGCGTTGCCGGACGGCATCGACGATATGGAACATCCCGCGCTCAAGCTGCGTGGAACCTGCATTGGCATGCAGAAGCAGGAGATCACGTACGACGATGCCGAATACGACTATCCCTACACGCCGCAGAATTTCCCGTTCTTTTATGACAAGGCGAAGTGGACCAAGTATCTGGACATGCTGGCCGAGGAGCGCTACAACACGCTCTATTTGTGGAACGGCCATCCGTTCACAAGTTTGCTGAAGCTGCCCAGGTACCCCGAGGCGCAGGAGCTGCCGACGGCGCAGCTGGACGAAAACATTGCGATGTTCAAGTGGCTGACTGCGGAGGCGGACAAGCGCGGCATCTGGGTGTTGCAGGGGTTCTACAACATCCATCTGTCGCATGCCTTCGCGCGCGCGCATCACTTGCCGTATCACTTGTCGGCGCCCAACGCGGAGGCGAGCGCGTATACGCGCTATGCAATCTCGGAGTTCGTTCGCGAGTATCCGCACGCTGGACTGATGATGACGCTGGGCGAAGCGTTGAGTCCGCATTACGGCGCGGAGTGGCTGGCGCTAACGATCATTCCCGGCGTGAAGGATGGACTGAAGGAGTTAGGCATCGCGACCGAGCCGCCCATCGTAGTGCGCGCGCACGCGACGGACATCGATGCGGTGATGAAAGCAGCGACTCCGCTTTACTCGAACATCGACACGATGTTCAAGTGGAACGGCGAATCGCTGACGTGGACGAATGTGCGCGGGCCAGTGCTCGATCGCTTCAAGATGCTGGTGGAGAGCTCGAATGTAGCGGTGGCGAACATTCATCTTCTTTCGAATCTCGAGCCTTTCCGGTGGGGCGATCCGGAGTTTATCCGGCAGACGGAAATGAATTTTCAAAGGATCGGAATCGAAGGGCTGCACTTGTATCCGCTGCGCTATTGGGATTGGCCGTACGCGGGTGACAAGACGGAGCCGGAGCTCGATCAGACCGATCGAGACTGGATCTGGTTTGCGGCCTGGGGACGGTATGCGTGGAATCCGAACCGCGATCCAATGAAGGAACACGCATATTGGGCCGCACAGTTTGCAGAGAGGTTTGGATCGGCGGAGGCGGGAGAGAAACTTCTTGAGGCTTACACGTTGGCTGGACCTTGCCAACCGAGGCTTTTACCGCGCATTGGAATAACGGAGGGGAACCGACAAGCCTTCACACTGGGCATGACCATGCCGCAGTTGATTGATCCCGGGCGATTCAACCCCGCAGTGACCTTATGGACAGGCGACGCGCCGGATGGTGAGCGGCTCGATGAGTATGTTGCGGAGGAAGTGAAGAAGGAGCCGCATCACGGTGAAACGCCGATTGGAGTGAGCGATGAGACGGTAGCATCGGCCCAACAGGCCCTCGATGCGGCGCAGGCGGCAGGGCCATTTGTGACGAGAAACAAAAGTGAATACGAGCGCGTGGTGAATGATATGAAGGCCATTGCGCTGCTCATGCAGTTTTACAACTCGAAGACAAAGGCGGCAGAGCAGGTGCTGCTCTACGGCTACGATCACGACACGGCGCACTTGAAGCAAGGAGATGCGTTGCTGGAGGCGAGTGTAGGGCGATTCAAAGAGTTGACGGCGATTGCGGAGCCGGCGTATCGCACAGCGACCGCGATTGAGACCACGCAACGGCAGATTCCGTTTCGCGGAGGGATGAATCAGTATCCCAACTGGCAGCAATGCCTGCCGATGTATGAGAAGGAGCTGGCGACGTTTCGCAAGCGCGTGGCGGCGCTGAGTAGCGGCGCGCCGATCGATGAGAACAAGCCGGTGGGGACATTGCCGCAGGTTGGCTTCACGCTGAAGCCGGCGGCCGGAGAGGGGTTCACGGTGGAGAAAGGCGCGAATATTTTTGAAGGCTCGGGCGCGGCGATCAGCGAACTGGCGCCAGAGCTGAACGGCATGAAGGGAATCCGCATTGCGCCGAGTGAGGGTGGGACTCTGCACTTCGATCTCGAAAAGCCCGCACAGATCCTGGTGGGATTTGTGAGCAACGCATCGAAGAAGGGGTCGGTACTCGATCCCGAGACGGAACAGTGGAATCTGGTCCTGCTGAATGCGTTGGCTGCACTGAAGGTGTCGCCCATGGCAGTGTGGGCGAAGCCCTTGCCGGCAGGAGAAAACGAACTCGATCTCGGCAAGGGGCAGTATGTAGTGCTGGGATTCATTCCTGCCGATCTGCATGTGCAGCCGCATGTGAACTTCGCGCAGACGGGCGGCGCGAGCGGGACGAACCTGGATTGGCTGTTTGAGTAAAGACAGCTGCTAGCTTCCAGGTGTGTCGTGGCGCGCGAGCAGGCGCGCAGCTTCTTCGTTGTTAATGTGCAGGAAACTGCCGTGCTTGGAGAACGGCGGCAGCGACGTCTCGGCAGTGATGTCTTTCCAGTGAATCCAGTCGGTTGTGGTTACGGCCTCGTAGCGAGAGCGCGGCGGACGGTAGTGGTCATAAAAAACGACAAAGCGATTGTCGAGTTGAATGCAGGATGGACCTTCAGACCAGCTTTCGTTGATGGGGCCGGAGATATTGCTCCACGGTCCCTCAAGCGTGGGGCCTGTGGCGACGCGCTCCTGAAAGGTGAGCGGATCGTACGTCTGCTGTTTGAAGATGAGGCGGTATGGGCCGTTTGAGCCGTGGGTTGTTGGAGCGTGAAAAATTGTGGCGTCGATGGTCACGTAGCCGGGATCGAAGAAGATTGCTGGCTTCGAGAAAGTGGCGAAGTCGGGCGTGAGCGAGTACCAGATGCGATGGCCATCGGTTGAATCTTTCATCGAGCTCGACCAGATGAGCAGCCACTGCGATTTGCGCGCGTCCCAGTAAGTCTCAGGCGCCCAGACGTTGTTGGTCGCGGGGAAATCGGCCATGATGGGAATTTCTTTTTGCTCGGACCAGGTAAGCAAATCGGGTGAGGACGCGTGGCCGAGCGAGTTGCCGCGCCAATTCCATGTCCAGACCATTTGGAATTGGCCGTCGGGGCCGCGCGTGAGGAAGACGTCGCGCATGAGCTCGCCGGGTTGCGAGGGCGTGACCCACGGCTGGCCGTCGTTGAGCGGCGTGTAATGCAGGCCGTCGCGGCTGAGCGCGAAGTAGATGCCCTGATTGCCGGGTTCCTTGAAGTAGATGAAGAGCCAGGCGCCGTGGGAATCGGGAGATGCGTGTGAGGCTGCGGTTTGGGTTGCTCCAAGCATCGCAGGCAGAATGAGCAATAGCGCCAAAGGCATTCCGAACAAGAAGCGCTGAATCTTCATCGCTTCGCATCCATGAAAGTTGCGTCGAGGAGGGTTTTGTTGCGCCAGTGGGACTCTGCGATCTGTTTGCCGGAGGAATCAAACTGACGCCAGGTCCAATTCCCATCAAGGTCGTAGGATTTCGTCCATTCTTTTGACTTATCCTGGCGATAGAAGACTTCGTCGCCAATTTTCTTGCCAAAATGAAAGTCGGCGGTCCATTGTCTTGAGCCGGATTCGAAGTAAAACGTCTGTGGGCCTTCGAGAAGATTTCGGCCACTATTGGCGCGGGCAGTGCCCCACTCGGCTTTGAGCTTGCCATTCGGCCAACGCTCCGAGTGTTTGGTGACGGGGCCGATGGAGGCAGCTTTGGGAGATGCGCTTTCGGTATCGGAGAGGATCCACGACTCGTTCAATTCGATTTCGAAGTTGACGGTGTTCTTCGATGTGGCGATGTGGACGACACCGTCGGGGCCTTGCGTAGCGGTGACGTAGCCGACGGTGAGGATATCGGGCGGAAGGCGCTTGATCTTCCAGGTTTTGCCATCGTCGTCACTGAGTGCGACGTAGGCACCGTCTTTGTGCACATGCTTTTCGTTGTGGGGGTTGAAGTCGGCGACGAAGAAAAGGCGGCCGGAGGCGAGACGAATAACGCTCGGACGCTCGCCACTCTCGAGTGGATCAAAGGGCGTTTTGGATTTCACCCATGTGCGGCCGCCGTCGGAACTGGTGGCGAGAGGCATGCGGCCGTCGATGGCGGAGTTCTTGCCGCCGAAGCCGAGGATATCGCCATTGCGCGCGATGACGATGGTGGTGTGGCGGCCAGCGGTGCGGCCGCCGGTGTCGTACCAGGTTTTGCCGTTGTCGCGGCTTGCCCAAACAACAGAGATGGAGCCGTTGCCATCGTCATCCCGGCCGGTGGAATCAGTGGGGATGTAGATGGTTCCGTCTTTGGCGTGGACGACGGAATTGATTGGCTGCGAGACGTAGCGTCCGACGGGGCCGATGAGGTTCGGGAACTGGATGGGCGTCCAGGTTACGCCATTGTCGTCGGACGTGGTGAAGGCGAAGGGCGGCGCGCCAATGAGACGCGGAAAGCCGAAGAAGAGCCAGAGATGGCCGTGGTCGTTCCAGAAAACGGGGGCAGCGCAGGCGGCATCCGCAAAGAACGGCCAGGGTCCCGGCATATCCCAGTCCTCGGAACCGGCGCGGCGGCGCATCACCATGATGGTCTGGTCGGGATCATCTTCGTTGCGCGGCGTGTTGTAGTAGGCTGCGACGACGTCACCATTGGAGAGAACCTGGATCGCCGAATTGTGATAGTTGATGCCGAGACCGCGGGCAAGTCCGGCATGCCAGCCGACATCGGGCATGGATTTGCCATTGAGATTGGGAAAGAGTTCGTGCACGTGATAGAAGGGCCTCGCAGGTTCGGGGCCACTCGCTGTGGCGATGGCGTCTCGCTTTACGTCGGTAAAGAAGAACAACGGCGTGACTGGCGTGGGGTTGGGTGGGAGTGGGGGCGCCTGCACGACGCGGAAGCCGATGTTGCCTTCAGACGATGCGAATGTTGGCGCCATGCTGGCGCGATTGGCAGAACGCATGAAGTACGGTGCAGTCGCGGGATAAACTTCGCCAGGTTTCGATTTCCGAAAGTCGAGGCCGCCGCCGCGAACGACGCGGAAGTAGCCTTGCGCGGGTCCAGTGGGATCGGTTTGCGTTGAAGATGAGTAGGAACCGTACCAGTCGGCGACCCACTCCGGTGTGCCTTCGCCCATGACGACTCCCCAGGAGTTGGCCTGGCCGGGCGAGGGCGGAGTGTCGCCGGTGAAGAATGGAGTTTGCGTGCCCGCGCGCTCGGCGTACTCCCATTCAGCTTCGGTGGGCAGGCGATAGGACTTGCCGGTCTTGTTTGTGAGCCACTCGCAGTAAGCAACAGCCTGCGAGTAGCTGATTCCGGCAGCGTAATTCGGGTAGGCGGCAACTGGTTTATAAGACGGATCGAACTGCTGGAACTCCTCTGCGGTGATGAGACGAGTGGCGATGGAGAATGCGTGGCTGATGGTAACGCGATGTGCGGGTACTTCGTCGAAGTCGCCATGATCGGGCCGAGGCGACATGACTCCGAGACCGTTAGTGACGGTGGCAGGGAGCGTGGTATCGCCGGCTCCCATGGTGAAAGAGCCGGCAGGGATCGGCGTCATCGAGATGGACGCGGCAGGTTGGGCAGAAAGAGAAGTAGCGCCAATGATGATTGCGCCGAAAACGAATTTGTGAAGCATGCGTGTCAAAGTGTCCCTCCGGGTCTAAAGGCCCGATTTACTTTGCCTGGGATTCATGGGCCTGAAGGCCCGCGCTCCCTTCGACAGGCAACTCGGCCGTGAGTGGGCCGAGGGTGGGGCGGCTGACAGCCTTTCTGGCGTCGATGAAAAGCGTAAGTCCACGACCGCGCTGATAATGCTTGCCTGTTTCGTCATACTCGATCGCCAAAATATGACCGTGGTAGGGAAGTCCGTCGACCGCGAAGTACGACCAGGCGCCTGCCGGAAGCAATGGATTGATGAAGACGCGCGAGTCGGCGCGCGGGCGCAGGCCGATGAGGCCGGTGATGAGTGGATCGGCAAAGCCGGAATGGTTGTAGTAGTTGCCGCGCCCGACCTGTTTCTGTTTTGCGATCAGCATGTCTTTCGCGATCCACTCGTCGGTATCGGCATCGAGATCCTCATCGATCCAATCGATCATGCGGTGGCTCGGCAGCTTGATGTGCTGCGAGAGAACGTAGTTTGAGAACAGCTGGTAGTACTGCTTCTTGCCGATGTAGCTTTGCGCGGGCCCGTTCAGGAGATTGGCGAGTGCGAGCAGCGTTTGCGTGGTGGCATATGGCCACGAGGGGCCGTTCCATGTGCACTGATCGTCTGAAGCGAAACGGAAGCGAGGACTGCGGCGTTCAGCAGTGGTGGGACCGTATTTGCCGTCGAACCCTCGCGGATCGAAGAGTTGAAGCCAGGCCACCGCGTGACCGGGAGCGGGCGAATAGTACTGCCAGGGAATGTAGCCGATGAGCTCGCGAACGCCTGCAAACTGCAGCACTGTTCCTGGATCGATGAATTTTTTCTCTTTGCGAATGCCGGAATCGGCGGCGGGCGAAAGGTCCTCGTAGAACTTGTCCTTCGGATTCCAAAGCCGGGTTTCGATGTGTTGCTCGAGTGAACTGGATTTAGCTGTGTAGAAGCCGGCAATCTCGGGCTGGTGCGCGTCGCGTGCAAACTCGGCGATTGCGCGTGCATCGGCGAGCATGTAAGTGTTGAGTGGGGTGCGATAGCCATCGCCGCCGATGGACTTCTCCATCGCGTCGCGCGTGTCGATCTGCCAGTACATGCCGATCGCCGGATCGAGGTGGTCATTCCAAGCCTGGTAATTGGCGATAAGCGCGTCGAGAAGATCGGTGCCGAGTTTGGTGTCGCCGGTGGCGAGAGTTACCTGGAGCACGCTTTCCGCCCAGGGAAAGCTGTATTTGCGAGCGCCTGCGGCAGGATCGGCCCAGAGACGAACGTAATCAGCTGCGATGCGTGGATTGCGCAGCCAGCGCGCCTCACCGAGATGGAAGGGAGCTGCATCGGGCAAAGCGCCGTAGAAACCGCTGGGATCAGTGAGCTTGGGCAGCCACTCGGTGATAATGAAGCCGTGCGGCGTGGAGACCAGATGCTTCTCCCACGCGTACCAGCGGAAGTAATACATCTCTTCGAATTTCTTGTCGGAGGAGTCGAAGAGAGGAATATTTGCTTCCATCCACGGCCACTTGTCGGTAGGTTGCAGGCCGGTGGCTTCGCGCTCGTCGGCTGCGAATTGCGCGACATAATGCTGATAGTCGGCTGGACGAAGAATTGTGAATGTTTGGCTCGCGGCCACAGATTGCGCGGAACCGCCGGTGGGAAGAATTGAGAGTACGAAAGCGAGTTGGATGTGAATCTTCAAAAGGAATTTACTGGTCGAGTGAAGCGATGGATTTCAGGCACGCACGGGGTCGACCGAAGCAGACCCGTGGACGCGCTCGAGTGCCCGCCGTGCCTCACCGAGTAAGTCGCCGGCCGCTTGCTTGAGGCAAGCAATGTCATTTGTACAGAAAAGCAGGTCAATGCCGAGGCTGAGCCAGAAGCCGAACTCTTCAGGTGCGCAGGCGGTGGCGACGCTCTTGTCGTAATTGCGCGCGGCTTTGACGATTCTGGCAGCCGCAGCCTGAACCGTGCGGTGCGACGTCTGGCCGGCGACGCCGAGGCTCGCGGCCAGATCGGCCGGTCCGATGAAGAGATCGACGTCGGGAACCGCGGCGAGTTCTTCAACGCGGCCGAGCGCGGTGTTGGATTCGATTTGCGCCATGAGGCACAGGGCCGCGTTGAGCTTCTGCTGCTTGGCGACGACGCCTCCCGGGATGCCGTAGTTGACAGCGCGCGAAACAGAAAACATGCCACGGCTGCCGATGGGCGCAAAGCGTGCATACTCACGCAAATCGTTCATCTGCTCGGGTGTTTCGATCATCGGCACATCGAGAATGTCGGGTCCGCATTCGGCGCCCTTGAGTACATTTTCACGGCGCACATCGGGAATGCGAATCATGGTCAACATGCCAGAGCCGGTAGCCATGCGGCAGAGGTCGGCAGCCTCAGCAAAAGTGATGTGTCCGTGCTCCATCTCGATCCAGATGGCCTGGTAGCCGAGATGGGCGCAGATTTCAAGAAAGATGGGATCGTAAAAGTAGACGGCTGCGCCAAGAAGGCTCTTGCCGCCGTTGGCCTGGATTGCTTGCCGCAAACGATTCATAGAGTTTCTCCCAATTGAATTGCATGGAGGCCATTGTGCTTGCGGTCGGCAAGCCAGCCCCAGAGTGTTGCCGTGGAACGATGATCGGAGCGCGCTGGGAACAAAGCCGCGTAGAGAAGTCCTGCAGCGAGAAGCAGAAGGTTGCCGAAGACGCCGATCGTGTATTCGCTCCACGGGTAGTTGTAGTGATGCAGATTGACAATCTTGCCTCCGTCGAGCGTGACGGTGGCGTAAGCGGTGAAGACGAAGTTGGCGATGATCCCGGCAATTGCAGCGGTCCGGCCCGCGCGCAGTGAAAGGAAGGCGAGCAGAAACAGGCCTGCCAGACCACCGGCAATGATGGAAGTGGCCGTGTAATACGCAGCAAGCGCAGAGCCGCGCGTATTGGAGAGACGAATCGCGACAGTGATGGCGAGAGCTCCGCAGAGAACGATGGAGACCTTGCCGAAGCGCAGGCGCTGCGCATCGGACTTACGGGGAAAGAAGTGTGAGTAGAAATCCTCAACGAGAATAAGGCCGAGACAGTTCAGGTCGGAGGCGAGCATCGACATGGCAGCGCCGAAGAGCGCGGCAAGAAAAAGTCCTCCGAGGCCGATGGGCATCTGCGTGACGATGTAATAGGGAAAGACCTGGTCGGCGCGCGTGACCGCGGCAGGAAGCGTTTGACCGGAAAGACGATAGAAGGCCCAGAGCAGCGATCCGATGAGCATGAATGCGGTCCAGACCGGGAGGCAGAGCGTGGCTCCCATCTGAATGCCGCGGAGGGCGGAACGATCGGAACTCGCGGCAAGGTAGCGCTGCACAACGGTCTGATCCGCCGTGTATTTCTGCAGGTAGTAGAAGAAACCGTAGAGCGCCATGGTCCAGAAGGTCGGCCGCGCAAGGTCGAAGTCGAGACTGCCGAGGCTGGTTTTGTGATTGGCAGCGATCAGGTGGAACATTGCGCCGGGGCGCGTGTGTGGCGATGAGAGCAGCAGGACAACAGCGACGGCGATGCCTGTCCAGATAAGGATGCTTTGCACGACATCGGTCCAGATAACGGCGCGGAGTCCGCCGATAAACGTGTAAAAAATGGTGATGACGCCGAGGCCGATGATGAGCAGCGAAATCGACCAGCCTGTAAATCCGGCGACCGCAAGCGCGAGCAAGTAGAAGACAAAGCCCATCTTGGCAAAATGGCCGGCTGCGAAAGCGAACGAAGAGTACATGCGAACGCCGGGACCGAAACGCTTGCCGAAGTACTCATAGACTGACATGGAAACGGCGTGGCGGAAGAAGGGAACGATGATGGGTCCGATGGAGACGATGACGACGACAAAGATAATGCCGGGAACCAGAAGACTCCAGTCGCCGGCAAAGGCGGAGCCGGGGAAAGCGATGAAGGTGAGGCTGGTGATGATGGTGGCAAGCAGCGAAAGGCCCGCAGCCCAGCCGGGGACGGAACGGCTGGCGACGAAGTAGGAGTCAGTAGTTTTCTGGCCGCCTGCCGAACGAATGCCGATGGCAATGAGCGTGGCCAGGTAAGCCGCGATGACAAGGATGTCGGCGAAGTGCATGTCAGCGTGCACTCCCGCTGGGTGTCGTTTCAGGGTGTTGCGTCTCGGAGTGCTCGGGTTCGCTCGAACCGAATCTCTCAGCGGCGAGCGCAAGCTTCCCTTCCGCCATCTGCACTGCCAGGCGCATGGCGCACTTCATGTTGGTAGCGTCGGCAATGTTGCTGCCGGCGATATCGAATGCAGTGCCATGATCGACTGAGGTGCGAATAATGGGCATCCCGAGCGATACATTGACGCCGCCCTCGAAATCGAGAAGCTTCATTGGGATGTGGCCCTGGTCGTGATACATCGCCACGATGAGGTCGAACTCACCGCGCAGGGCGCGAACGTAGATCGTGTCGGGCGAGTGAGGGCCCGTGCAGTCGATGCCGAGAGCGCGAGCTTCTTCAATGGCGGGCGCGATGATGTCGCGATCCTGCCAACCGAAGAGGCCGTGCTCGCCGGCGTGTGGATTGAGGCCGCAAACAGCAATGCGCGGGGCGCGGCGACGCATCCAGCGCACCGCATCATTGCCGAGTTGAATGGTGCGCACGATGCGCGCGCGATCGAGGCGGCAGGCTTGCTCAAGCGGGATGTGCGTGCTGACGTGAACAGTCGCGAGCTTCTGAGAGTAGAGAAGCATGCGTGATTCGGCAGAGCCAGTGAGCTCCGCGATGTATTCGGTGTGGCCCGAGAACGCGCGCCCGGAGAGCGTTACGGCTTCCTTATTAAGAGGGGCGGTAACCATTGCGTCGGCTTCGCCCCCCATGCAAAGCTCCACGGCGCGGCGGACATAAGCGATGGCAGCGAGCCCGTAGTCGGCGGAAAGCTGGCCGAAAGAGACGGAATGATCAGCAGCGAGTGTGCCGGTTTCGACGAGCGTGAATCGGATCGTGGAAGGATCGATACCGCAAACGCGGGCAGGGGTATTCAGCGCAGATTTATCAGCGACAACGAGCCAGTGCGCGAGTGAAGCGACGGATTTGTCGGTCAACGCTTTGAGAGTAATTTCTGCGCCAATGCCGGCGGGATCCCCAATACTGATTGCGATGCGTGCAAGTTTCATCAAGCTGCCACCTGGAAGGCAGAAAGAATGTCGTTAAAAGCTGAAGGAGTGCCGAATCCGCCGGACTTGGTGACGACGACGCAACCATGTGCCAGACCACCCTGGATCAGTCCCCAGGGAATGCCTGACCCAATCTCTCCCTGGAGGATAAAAGAATCGGCCCCCAGCGCGTGCACCGCGAGTAACGCAGTTTCGCCGCCGGTGAGGATGAGAGCCTGGGGTTGATAGGAACGGAAAGCCGAGCGGATACGTGCCCTGAGAGCGAGCGGCAGACCGAGGCGCATGACGCGCAATCCCTTGAACCGGCCGCGATCGAGCGTTTGCAGTTGCAGCCTGGTGACGGGATGTGTTGAGCCGGCAATCAGCAGTCTTCGCTCGACGGGGGGTACGTGGGCGCCGCCGGGCGGACGAGAGGCAATGAGCCCGGCAAGCGCCATTGCGAGGCCAGCAGACCCTGCATAGAGAAGACCGGGCAGATTTCGCACTGCGCGAACGAGAGATTCGAGGTCAGCTTGGGTTTCGCTGTCGCAGATGAGGATCGTTTTGCCGGAGTTGAGAGCTGATTCAATCTGCGATGGATCGGAAACAAGGCCAACCTGATTGCGGTCGGCGAGCGGGAACAGGTTGGCGAGTCGAATCTCTTTGTGCTGGCCGGCCGAGTCGTGGATTTGAAGTGTCCCATCGCGGACGGTCCGGCCCGCCGAAGGAAATGATGGAGTGAAGATGACAGCCCGCGAAGAAATTGCATCCTGAGCAGCGAGTACTTCAGCGCCGACTGGACCACGGCAAGCCGAGTCCACTTTCTTGAAAAACAGCGAGTCGGGATTAGATGCAAGGGCTTTGGCGGCGTGCGAGACAGCAGAGGCCGCGCAAGAGGCCGAGAGCGAGCGCGAGTTGGTGGTGAATGCCTGCACGGATTCTGACGCCGCATGCAGCGCGCTCGCGCCAAACCACACGCGCACGGTGCGGCCGGAATGCAAGAAAGCTACGCCAGCGTCGCATGCGCCTGTCAGGTCGTCGGCCAAAAGCACGATACGCCCGGAAGGCGAGTCAGAGAACGAATGCGGAACGAGATCCAAACTGGGGAATTCGGCGAGCATTGCGTCAGACCTCAGTTTATTTTCGAGAGTATACATTTATTTTCTAGTTTATGGAATGAGGATTCCCCTACACTTCCAAGAGGGCAGGAATTCAACAAAGGAGGCATCCCTGTAGCCAGATAATCCATGAGAATTCAATGACTTATCTTGCACTATAGGATACGGATGGATTGAATGGTCTGGTGCCGACGCGCGTGGGCGAAGAGCTGCGATTGCAAGTTTCCACCTTTTCCTGCGGCCTGTTTCTCAATATAAGAAAAAGGGGACGGGAGTTGAAACTCCCATCCCCGAAGGAGGTCTTCCAGACAGCTAGAAGGTGATTTTTGTGTAGAACTGCATCTGGCGAGGATCACCGTAGGCAGACGCCGTTCCGAAGGAGCCTTGTGACGTCGGCGACCAGCTTGTGTTTAGCGTGATGACGTTGGGGTGGTTGAGAACGTTGAACGCTTGCACGCCCAATTTCACATCAGCCCACTCTCGAATCGCGAATCCCTTTTCGACGCTGGTGTGGAAGGCAACTTCTTTCGGATCGCGCAGGCTGCCGACCGATGCGGTTCCGAAATATCCCCACGCCGGGTGAGTGAAGTTGGTATAGGAGTACACCGGCACCTGATTGTTTTTGCCGTCGCTGCCGTGCGCGCGAATGAGCCGCGCACCGGCATTGGGGCGCGACGCCAGACCGCTCGAATAGGACGGCGTTTGCGCGAAGCCGCTCTCGACGACTCCGTAGGAATCGAAGTTCCAGCCGCCCAGCAGCGCACGTTCAAGGTAGTTGGTGGAGTGGTTGAAGAACGGAACGTTGTAAACCAGCGAGTAGACAAATTCGTTGGGACGATCATAATCCGGACGCCCGTATTCACCCATCGGATTGTTGGAGTTCTGGAAGCTGCCGCTCGAACTGTACGCAACCTGTGTTCCGGATGCATTTACATCGCCCAGCGCTTTGCTCCAGGTGTAGGCGACGTGCGCAGTGAGGTCGTGCATCTTTTGCACGTAGCCGACGAGCAGTCCGTTGTAGTTGGCCACGCCGAGACTGACGCCGGTGGTGATTCCTGCGTAGCCCTGATATGGCCTGTAGTAATTGCTGATGGTCGGGGTTGCGGTGTATGGCGTGCCGTTGATTGTCACCGAGCCAGCCGCATTGATGCAGGGATCATATTGGAATCCGGATCCGGGTTGCGTCCAGATGCCATAGTTGCCCGACTGGGCTTCAGCCTCGCCTTGGGCAACGCACGCCGCGTCACCTGGCGATGTTCCGTTCAGATAGAAGTTGGTGTCCCACTGGTTCGAGAAGATGTGCTGCGTGATCATACCGGCGTAGCCGGCCGAAACCACGCCACCTGGCATCACTTCCTTTTCGACCGTCAGGCTGAAGTTGCGGATTGAAGCCGGCTGGTAGTGCGGATTCGTCGCGCTCAGCGAAGTTAATCCGGGAGCGTTTGGAACCGCCCCCGAGCCGCTGCCCGCAGGGTTGGTGAACTCTGTGGCGTTGTAGGTGGGCTGCTGCACGAACGGGATGTTCGTGAGCAGGTTGGAGGTTTGCAGCAGGCTGACCTGCGTGTAGCCCATGCCGACGCCTCCATGCAGCGACGTTTTGCCGTCGTTGGTGAGGCGATACGCGAAACCGATGCGCGGTGCGAAGAGGCCGTCGCGTGGATTGGTGAAGCCGGCAGGTGTTCCTGAGCCCGCGGTCAACATGCCGTTGTTGGTCAGATTGGCTGCAGCACCACCTGCCGAAACAAGCGGCTGGTTCTGGCTGTTGAGGTAAAGCCATGACGTTGTGAGCCCGAAACTCGACTTTGCGCATTGCGCCGAGGTCTGGCATTCAGCGGGCGCCTGCGACGCATTGAAGGCGCTGGGAACGAAGTTCGCAATCTGGTTTCCGTCCATTGCCGAAGCCGTGAAGTAGGTCCAGCGCACGCCGAGGTTGAGAACCAGCCGTTGATTCACAGTCCAGTCATCTTCAAAGTATGCTTCAGACCACTTGTTGCGGAAGCGGCCATCGCGCTGGGCGTTGGTTTGCTCATAGCCAAAGCCGCAACCGTTGTCGGGATTGGCGAGGAAGCCGAGCAGGTAGTCGCCGGCGGTGTCGCCCGAGAAGTCGCCGTTGATGCAGAAGTTTCCCATAGGGAATGCGCTGGCGGCATTCGCATGCAGCAGGTTGTCCATGATGGTGAAGCCACCCTGGAGCACGTGGTTGCCCTTCACCCAGGAGATGTCGTCGGAGTACTCGAGGGTCCGGTCGTTGGAGTGCGTGGGCAACGCACCTTCGCCCATCCAGAACCAGTTCTCGCCGCCTTGCGGATCGTTATCCATGCTGATATCGGGGATACGGTTGAGCGGGTCGGCGCCGGAAAACTTCTGGTTGATGGTTACACCGCTGGGTAGTTGATATTGACCAATCAGGGCGGAGAAGTACTTGGTGTAAACGAGACCAAAGCTGGCTACGTTAATCAGGTTTGGCTTGATGGTCCACTGCCAGCGCAGCAGGCCGTTGCCGGCGGGCGTATAGGCGGCTGAATTCGGATTGGGCGCGTAATCGTTGTAGCCGCGCGTGGCATTAATCTGTGCCACCTCCTCGTGCATCAGACGCAGCGTAATCGTATTGTTCTGGTTGACGTTGTAGTCGCCGCGATAGAGCTGATCGTTCACGCTAAAGCGCACTGGGTTGTCGTTGATGTAGTTTTGGCTGTTACTGGTGTAATTCGGACCGGGCCAGTAGGCCTTGCCAAGCGCCACGGTATTTGAATCCATGCACTGCGGCAGGATCTGGTTGTAGTTGCCACCGGTTGTTTTTTGATAGATACAGGCTGTTCCAGCTCCGGCCGTTCCGCCCATGCGCGCATCGAGGATGGCTTGGTGGACCGGGTCGAGAGCGCTGTAAGGCTTCATGACCGCGCCGTTCACGTGAATTGTCGCGGTCGGCCCCGTGCTCAAATCCCCATTGTAATAATTCGTGGGAAAAACGTTGCGTGCGCCGGAGGTGTACGCGTAGTGGTTGGCCTTCCAGTCAGCGCCGACAAAAAAGAACAGTTTCTTGTTCGCACTGGTTAGCAGCTTGGGAATCTCGACCGGCCCGCCCAGAGTAATGCCCCAGTCAGAAAGATGCAGCGATGTAAGCGGGACCTGGCCATTTTGCAGATAGCCATGCGCCGTACCGTACTCGTTTGTGCGATCGAAGAGGTAACTGCTGCCATGGAACTGTTCGCCGCCGCTCTTGGTGGTGACAAGCACCTGTCGGCCGGCGAGCCCGTACTTGGCGCTGTAGTTGTCGCTCAGCACGCGCATCTCCTGCACGTGGTCGACAACGGGCGTAATCGGCAATGTAATCTCAGAGGCCGCAGTGACGTTGTAGACGCCGTCGATGGTATACATCGTCTCCTCGTCGGAAGAACCATTGACGACGACCGAGGATGTGATTGCGCCCTGACCGGCTTGGTAGGTTCCATTTGCGCCATTTACGTTGCTGACGCCCGGGACCACGGTGAGCAGGGCCTCAAAGTTGCGGCCATTGAGCATGATGTTCTGCACTTCGCTCGATGTGATGGTGCCGCCGGCCTCGGCGCTCTCGGTCTGCACGACTTCGGCATCAGCTTCGACATTGATGGAAACGGCCGCGCTGCCAACGTCGAGTTTCACGTTAAGGCCGCGGCGTTGACCTGGATCGAGGTGAATGTCCTTGATCACTTCGGTCTTGAATCCGGACTTGGTGATGCTGACCGAATAGTCTCCGGGAGCAAGCGACTCAGCGTCGTAGAAACCGGATCCGTTCGTCGTCTCAGTTTGAGACAGGCCTGTCGCCTGGTAGGTGACAGTTACCTGGACGCCGGTTACCACCGCTCCTGTGGAGTCGGAGACCGTGCCGGTGATCGCGCAACTGGTGGCGTTTTGTGCGTTGAGCCATGCAGCTGCACAGACCAGGCTGAGCGCCGCCGCCAAACTCATTGTGATTCGCAGTTGATTCAATTTCATAAAGGCCTCCCCCACGTGCAGCCGGCCTTTCCGCTCAGAGCGCGAAGGCACAGCTATGTCGTTGCGGGGGAACAGTACGGAATGCCGAAATTCGATGTCAACGGGAAAACCGGATTTTCAGGCGGCGAAAATGAGGTGCAATTTGTTGCCTCTGAGGCAATGCAGCAGCGCCCGCAGAAATTCTACGGTCTAATCCGCAATCCGGAACGATTTTTGGCGCCTGCCAGTGCTTCAATCTTCGCCGAGCGGCACGCGAAGGCCGGCAGATTTTAGTTTCAACGAGCGACGAGCGAAGCTTCACAGAATAGGCTTAAACACTTGGTGGAAACGGATTCATCGATGGGTAGCGGGCTGTCGGGCGTCGGAGCGAGCTTGGATGCCTGCACATCGCGGCCGGGGTCTGCGGCCTTCTCTTACGCTGGAAGAACGCGAAGAGCGGGCAGTACTCTTGGGCGGCATTGAAGGACTAGTTTCCACACCGACCGGAGTGATCTGACGGTTCCATTATCCGGAACGCGAAAGCCGGCTCTGTTGGCGGCAGCTTCGGGAGTTCAAGGTGCAGGCCGTCGGATTCCTGCTGGAAGGAAATTGGTTCGTCTGAGCCGAGCAGTTTGATCTGGCATACCGGTCCGCCGAGATAGGGAAGTCCGCGCGCAAGCGAACGAATGCGGAGATCGCCATTTTGCGGCCAACCGAGCGCAATGGCATAGAGCGACCCATTGTGCGTGGTGAAGCGAATGTCTTCGGCGGTGAATTCCTGGCGGTCAGAGTCCTTGGCCGAACTGGCGACTTTCGTAGGCCCCTCGCCGTAGACAAGCCACGGACGCGATCCGTAAATTGCGTCGCCGTTAATCTTGAGCCACTGTCCCATCTGAAGCAGGATGGCGCGCGCCTGGTCGGGAATGCTGCCGTCGGATTTGGGGCCGACGTTGAGGAGCAGGTTGCCGTTCTTGCTGACCACGTCGACGAGTTCGTCGATGAGCGATTTGGCGTCGCGGTACTCGTCGTTGTTTGCGTAGCCCCAGGAATGAATGCTGACCGAGGTATCGGTTTGCCAGGGAAGGAGGCGAAGCGTGTCGAGCTTGCCGCGCTCAATATCGAGGACGGCTGCATTTTCAGGGAAGTCCTGGCCCTTGTAAGTGAGAACGACGCCCTGATGCGCCTGCGCAGCACGGTTGTAGTAGTAGGCGGCGAATCGTTGAAGGTAGGGCTGAAAGGCAGGTTGGCCGATCCACCAGTCGAAGTAGAGAAAGTCAGGGTGATATTTGTCGACGAGTTCGGAACTGCGCGCCAGCCAGTCGTCAAGGAAGGGTTTGTCGGGCGGGAGCCAGCGCTCGAGGTGATCGGGGTCGGGCTCTTTGGCGGGGTTGTCGCCGGGGAGTCCCATGGGTTGAGCGGGGCCGTAGAGGCCGGCGTACCTGGGATTGCGCACATCGGAATCGAAGCTCATCCCAGCTCCATACCACCACCAATGCTCGGCGCGATGCGATGAGACACCGAAGTGCAGGCCGTGACGACGCGTGGCGGCGGCGAGTTCTCCGACGACGTCGCGATGTGGGCCCATTTTTGCCGCGTCCCAATCGGTCTGGTTGGAGTCGTACATGGCAAAGCCGTCGCAATGTTCGGCGACGGGGACGACATAGCGCGCGCCGGCCTGGACAAAGAGATCGAGCCAGGCATCAGGATCGAAGTGCTCGGCGCGAAACATGGGGATGAAGTCTTTGTAGCCGAATTTCGATTGCGGGCCGTAGGTTTCAACGTGGTGCCTGAAGGCGGGGGTGCCTTCCACATACATGTTGCGCGAATACCACTCGTTTCCGAATGCCGGAACCGAATAGACGCCCCAGTGGACGAAGATGCCGAACTTGGCGTTGCGAAACCAATCGGGAACGCGATAGGCGGCGAGCGAATCCCAGTTGGCGCGAAAAGGACCGGTGCGCAAACCGGCGTCGACGCGCGCGAGTTGAGTTTGCTGGGCGTGCGGTGCAGGAGATTGAGCAAGAGCAACGGAAAAAAGCGGAGGAAGGAGCGCCAGAAAAAGAGTGCAACGGAAATGCTCGCGGGATTCGCGGCGTGTCATGCCAACCAAACTAGCAGACCGGCAGTGTGTTTGGGGATTGCGTTCTTGCCGCGGGCTGCTGTATCACGAGGTTCATGCTGTCTTCTTTGTTTGGCAGGTTCGCCTGGCGGGGCTTGTGGATTCGCGTTGCGTTTGTGGGTTGCTGGTTGGCCGCTTTGATGGCCATGGGACCTGGAGCGCACGCTGCGCAGAGGCCGAGCGCATCGCACCTGGCGAAGCCCGTTGACCTGCGTTGCGCCGGGCAGAGTGGACCACTGGCCGTAGCGGACGTGCATCCTGAATTCTCATGGGAATTGGCTGCGTCGTCGGCCGCGCTGCATGGGGTCAAAGAGACTGCGTATCGGATCCAAGTGGCGAATCGTGCATTCACTTCGGCTCGCGAGATCGTGTGGGATAGTGGCGTTGTTCAGAGCGCGGCGATCTCGGGAATCGAGTATGGAGGATCCGCGCTGGAGCCGGGGCACGCCTATTTGTGGCGCTTGCAGGTGTGGGATGAACAGAAACACGCGACTGGTTGGAGCGCGGTTGCCAATTGGACACAGGCGCCGGTGTGGCATGCTGGATGGATTGCGGTACATGCGGACGATTCGGGAAGCAACAACGAACCGCTGCCGCTTTTCCGAAAGACTTTTCTGGTTTCACATCGCGTTGCCCGGGCGATTTTGTATGCGTCAGGGTTAGGCCAGGATGAGCTGCGCCTCAACGGGAACAAGGTCGGCAAAAACGAACTGACGCCGGGTTGGAGCGACTATCGCAAGACGGTTTACTACGATGCATACGATGTGACGACGCAATTGCGTGAGGGAAAAAATGCGATTGGCGTGATGCTGGGCAACGGCATGTACCGCGTACTTAAGACGCCGGGGCGATTTACGAAGTTTGTTGGCAGCTTTGGCGAGCCGAAGCTCAGCATGCAGCTCGCCATCGAATTCACCGATGGCTCCCGGATGGAGGTAGTCAGCGACGGGTCTTGGAAGACTGCGCCGGGGCCGATTACATTTTCGTCGACATATGGCGGCGAAGATTTTGACGCGCGGCTGGAATCGCAAGGCTGGGACCGGGCGAATTTCGATGATCGAGGCTGGAAGGTAGTGAAAGTGGTGGATGGGCCGGGCGGGGAGATGAGACCTGAAGTCGCGCCGCCTATTCGTGTAATGCATACCTACGAACCGGTGAAGGTCATGCATCCGAAGCCAGGCGTGACTGTTTATGATCTGGGGCAGAATTTTGCAGGCTGGCCGGAGATTGCGGTAACGGGGCATGCGGGCACCACGGTGAAGATGATTCCGGCTGAGCTTCTCGACAAAGACGGCCTGGCTTGGCAACGGAGCTCCGGAAGTCCACAGTGGTTCAGCTACACACTGCGCGGTGGGGGCGTGGAGACATGGCATCCGAAGTTCAGCTACTACGGGTTCCGCTACGTGCAGGTTGAGGTGAGTGGGGTGGGCGGAGCCGGTGATGCGCGAGTTGTAAGCCTGTGCGGAATGGAAGTTCACAGCTCGTCACAACAGGTAGGCGAGTTCTCGTCATCGGACGGGCTACTGAATCGCATTCACATGCTGATTCTCCATTCGATCGAGAACAATGCTGTGAGCCTGTTCACGGATTGCCCGCATCGCGAAAAGCTGGGCTGGCTGGAAGAGACTCACCTGATGGCTCCGTCACTGCTTTTCGATTTCGATTTTGCGGGCCTGTATGCGGCGACGGCACGCAATATCGCCGATGTGCAGAAAGTGGACGGTCCCAAAGCCGGAATGGTGCCGGAGATTGCGCCGCAGTATGTGGTTTTCGATCCCCAGTGGGAAATCTTTAACGATTCGCCGGAGTGGGGAAGCGCAACAGTGCTTGCCCCCTGGTATGTGTACGAGCGAACCGGCGATCTCGAATTTCTCGCGGCTCAATATGACGTGATGCGAAAGTACGTCGCCTACCTGGGAACGCGGGCGCACAACGCGATCGTAGATTATGGGCTTGGTGACTGGTTCGACATCGGTCCGGGTGATCCGGGAGTTTCAAAGCTGACAACGGCGGGAGTGACGGGGACTGCGATCTACTACCAGGATTTGCGCGTGCTGCAGAAGACGGCGGCACTCATAGGCAAGAACGACGAGAGCGCAGAGTATGCGCAGAAGGCAGAGAGCGTGAAAGCCGCATTCAATGCGAGGTTTTTCGATGCGGCACGGCACATCTATGACAAAGGCAGCCAGACGGCGCAGGCCATGCCGCTGGCGCTGGGAATGGTGCCCGATAGTGAACGCGCAGCGGTTCTGAACGCGCTCGTGGCCGATATCCGCGCGCACCAGAATCACACAACATCAGGTGAAGTGGGCTATCACTATGCAGTGGAGGCGCTGCTCGATGGCGGCAGGAGCGACGTTTTGCTCGATATGCTGGAACGCACCGACGCACCGAGCTATGGTTACATCCTTTCCCAGGGCGCAACGTCGCTTACTGAAGGCTGGGATGGCAGCCACTCGCAGGATCACTTTATGCTGGGCAGTGCGGAGGAGTGGTTTTATCGCGGACTGGGAGGGATCAACATCGATCTCTCGCGCCAAGGCGCCGAGAGGCTCGTGCTGCGTCCCGCAGTGGTTGGCCAGCTTGCCTGGGTTGACGTGAGCTACAACTCGGCAATTGGTCCAATCGACAGCAGTTGGCGGCGGGGAACAAATGAAACCACCTATACCATCACCATCCCGGCGAACTTAGAAGCAACGATCGAAATCAGTTCGGCGGCGCCGGCCCAGGCGACTATCAATGGGATGTCGGCACCAAAGGCAGTCGGGGTGATCGACGCAACGGCGATACCCCGCATGCTTGAAGTGACAGTTGGGTCAGGGACCTATCGGATTCGTGCGGCGAACCCTGCTCAATAGTGACAGCGGTCTCGTTCTTACCAGGGTTTCGAACGGGCGACCGAAACGCCGCGGACCTCGTGCGGCCACTTGCCGGAAACCGCGCAATAGAAGTGGTAGAGTGCGCCGTCGTGGAAAATGACGCAGGGCTTGTGCGCGAAGGTTTCGTCGACTGCGCCGGGCGCGCCCACGTCGATCATGATCTCATTCACCTTCGTGAAGTGGTAGGGATCAGGCCCGAGCGCGAGCAACTCGCGAGCCTTGCCATGCATATCGAAGCCGAAGTAGTACATGCCCCAGAGATTCTTGTGGCGCACGACAAACGGGTTGCTTGCAAAGCGCGCGTCCCACGAGTCGGGGCCGCCATTGCGCAGGATCGGATTGCCTTCGAAGCGCGTCCATGTCTTCAGATCTCTTGAAGTGGCCACACCGCTTTGTTCCCGCCAGCCTCCGCCCTGCTCTTTCGGCCGGGTATCAGTCTTTGCGTTGTAGTAAAAATAGAAGACGCCGTCTTGTTCGATGAGATTCGGACGATATAGGCCGCCGTGTTCCCACGGCGCGCCATCCGATGGAAAAAGAATGGGGTCGGTCAGTTCCCAATGGAGCAGATCGTCGCTCCAAGCGAGACCGATGACGGCGGCGCCCGCTTCGTAGCCAGCGTTCGGATACGCATTCCACGCACCGAGGTAGCGGCCGTGGATTTTCTTCAGCTGGCCACGCGACGTGAGTTCGTGCTCACGCAGCAGACATGCGAGTGCGATGTTGTAACGCGTGTATTTGGAGTTAGGATCGCGGCGGGCGACGCAGGCAGCGCGTTCCCAATGAACGAGGTCGGCGGACTTAGCGAGGCCCGTCTGGTAGCCAGTGCCATCGAAGCCAATGTAGAGCATTTGAAAGACGCCCTCGTGGAGGAAGACGAAGGGGTCGTCTACGGATTTCGAATCGAAGGCGTCGGGATCAGACGAAGCGGAGAGAACGAGTTTGCCGTACTTGTTCGGGGTTCGAAACGGAGCGATTTGTTTGATGCTGAATTCGTTGGCGAAGAGATCGGGACCGGACAGAAACGGAAAGCCGGCTGCACTCAAAGCCAGGCCGGCGGAAAATTGCCGGCGAGTGATCTTTGCGCGCGACTGCCGCGTTCCTGATCCCTCGATCAATTGGTTCCAGTCGTGAATACTGCTACTCCCTGAGGTTTGAGATTGATGATCGGCGTGTTCTGTCCGCCGTACAGGACATCGTGCGTCCCGGTGGGCAGCGTGACATGCGCTTGATGGCTCCCGTGGTTGATGAGCACATAAACTGTGTGCGAGGCGCCGACGCGGCGGCAAACTTCGATGCTGTTCGAAACAACGCCGAACTCCGTTTGCACCCCGGCATCGGTAACAGCCCACGAGATGACGCTCTGCATCAGGTTGGGATCGAGAACTGCGCCAAGATAGGAGATGCGACCCCGGCCGACGGGTCGCGAGATCATGGCGGGTTGGTCGTCGAGCCAGCCATTCGACTTTCCGTAGCGGAGCAGGACTTCGGTGTCGGGCGCGCTCAATGAAAGCTGCTCAGCCCACTGCGAAACAGTGCCTGTGCCGACAGTTCCGCCAACGGGCACGATTCCATCGAGCGCGTAGAACTGCTCAACGCGCCCACCGAGAGGCGCGACGAGTGGTCCCGGTTGCCGCTCGACATGCAACGCATTGTGCTCATCTTTCATCCCTGAGCGCGGGCCGAGAAGCAGATGGCCGCCCTGCTGTACGTAGGCCAGCAGATGCGTGGCGAGATCATTGGAGATGACATTCAGGTCCGGCGCGAGGACGAGTTTGTAGCCGTCGAGCGGCGCATCGGCGCTGACGATGTCGACGGTGTATCCCTGCTCGCGAAGAGGGCGATAGTAGTCGAGCAGGACTTCAAGTTGATCGTAGTTCTTGTTGTGGGGCTGAAAGTCAATGGCCCAGCGGCTATCGTACGTGACAACGATGGCGACCTGCGCCATCGGCTTCGTTCCTTTAAGCGCAGCCGCGGCCAGTTCGAAGTCGCTGCCGACGTCGCGGATTTCAGAGTAGATGGGCAACGGCGTGCCATCGGGTCCAACGAGCGCGCCGTGGTATTGCTCCTGGCCGTTGAGCGCGTCGCGCCACTGCCAATAGAGAACTGCATCGGCGCCGTGGCCGACGGCCTGCCATGCCATGGCGCTTGTCTCGCCGCGATCGAGCGTGGTGTTGACCGGCGCCCAATTCACTGAACCCGGCTGTGTCTCCATTACCCAGAAGTTCTGACGCTTCCACCCGCGAGCGAAGTCGTGCATCGCGCCGTTGCGCGCAACATTCAGATGCCCCTCGCCGACGTAGTCGTCCCAGGAAGCGATGTCGAGGTCGCGCGTGATCTCGTAGTGGTCCCAATTGTCTGACCAGCCGAGCCCGCCGATGTTGGTGGTAATGAACTGGCGTGGCTCGGCATATTTGCGGATAGCGTCGATCTGGACGCGCTGAAAACTGCGCCACGTGTCGGAAACAAAACGCTTGTGATCGAGTAAAAGTCCCGGGTTGCCTCCCGCGGTGGGCAATGGAATTTCGTCCCAGCGATCATAGGTTTGGCTCCAGTAAGCAGTGGTCCAGGCGGAGTTCAGCGCATCGAGTGTTTTGTATTTCCGCCGGAGCCATTCGTCGAATAGGCGGCGGGTGCCAGCGTCGAAGGATTCGTCGGTATATTCATTGCCGATTTGCCAGCCTATGACATTGGGATCGTGACCGAAGCGGCGAGCAAGCTGCGCGGCAATCGCTGCGCAGAAGACCCGGTAAACGGAGTTCGCGTAATTGAATTGGCGCCGGCCTCCATGCTCGGCGCGGCGCCCGTCGGCATCGACGCGAAGAGTTTCAGGATGGGCGGAGGTAAGCCACGCCGGTGGCGCATCAGTGGGTGTGCCGATGACGACAGCGATGTGGTGCTTCTCTGCGAGACGGATGGCGCGTGCGAGCCAGTCGAGATCGTAATGACCTTGAGAAGGTTCGAGTGTGCTCCAGGCAAATTCACCCACCCGAACTACGTGCAGGTGAGCATCTTCCATGAGTTGCAGGTCCGCTTCCCAGCGCGGCTCTGGCCACTGCTCGGGATACCAGGCTGCACCGAGCAGCAAGGAAGGAACGTCGGGATTGGCATTTTGGCTGTAAACGGGAAACGAAGTTGCGAGCAGAGCCGCCACGGCAAAGGCAATGAGTTTCTCATACCGGCGGCGACTGGTCAGCGATGCGCGTGGATTCTTCCCGAATGGAGCGAAGTTCATTCGAAGTTCTTGTATCACAGCCGGGCGGTGCTCAGTGTGCAGCACGGCAGAGCATCCCGTTCCGCGTAACGGAATTGCCGTGCTTTCGCCGCGATGAAGGTCGCACGGCGCTCGCAAAATGCGTTAACTTGGGGAGCGATTCAATTCAGGCCCGACGTGGCAGATACAGTTACTGCGCGAGGTTCAAGCCGGATTTAATCGCTGGATTACGCTTTGAAAGGGACTCCGTTGTCGACCGAAAACTCACCGACCCTCGCTCTGATCCATACAAGCGCCACACTCGAGCCGGTTTTTACTGCTCTTTGCAGGCAGCATATTCCAGAAGCCGGAATTACTCACCTGGTGGATGAGAGCCTGATCCAGGACACGGTGAAGGCTGGAAGCCTGCGCAAGGCGACGATTCGCCGGCTGATTGGTGAGATCGCTTCCGCAGAGAAGGCTGGCGCGGACGCTGTGCTGGTGACGTGCTCTTCGATTGGGCCGGGCGCTGCGGTTGCCCAACAGCTCTTCGATATACCCATCTTGCGGATTGACGACGCGATGGCCGAGAAGGCTGTGCGCCAGGCGCAGAGAATTGGAGTGCTGGCCACGCTGCGGACAACGCTCGATCCAACAACGGCACTGTTGCGCCAGAAGGCCGCCGAAGCGGGACGCAGGGTGGAACTGGTAGAGTGCTTGTGCGAGGAAGCATTCCCGGCGGTTCTTGCCGGTGATACTGCGACCCATGATCGAATGCTGCGGCAGGCGCTGACCGAAGACCTGAAAGGGGTGGATTTGATCGTGCTGGCACAAGCCTCAATGGCGCGCGTAGTGGACACGCTAGCTGCCGGAGTGCTGCAGACGCCGATCCTTTCGAGCCCCGAACTGGCCGTGTTGAGCGCGCGCCAGGCGTTGGCGTTACCCGAGGCGGCGAGGACGAGAGCTTGAAGCAACGCCACAGGGTGCTGGCGCTGCTCGGCCTTCTTTCGGTTCTCACATTTCTCGATCGTCTGGCCATTGCGGTGGCCGGGCCGGCAATTCAGACAGATCTCCATATTCAGCCGCAAAACTGGGGCTGGATTCTGAGCGCGTACGTGCTCGCCAACGGGATCTTTGAGGTTCCGTCGGGAGCTATGGGCGATCGCCGCGGACAGCGCGGTGAAATGACGCGCATCGTCACGTGGTGGTCGTGCTTCAACGCGCTCACCTCGTGGTCGCGCGGATTCTGGCAGCTTTGCGCGTCGCGGTTCTTCTTCGGGCTGGGCGCTGCCGGGGCCTATCCAAATATTGCGGGCGTGATCGCGCGATGGTTTCCCGCGCAGGAGCGCGCGCGTTGTCAGGGGATTGTTTGGGCGGCGAGCCGGCTGGGCGGCGCGCTTGCGCCGGTTTTAATTGTGCCGCTGGTGCATTTCTTTGGCTGGAGAGCAGCCTTCCGCCTGCTCGCGCTCGCCGGGTTCAGCTGGGCCGCTGTGTGGTGGTTCCGGTTTCGCAATCGGCCCGGGGACGATCCAAAGGTGACGGCCGCGGAATTGGAAGAGATTGGCAAAGGTGGAGTGGGGCACGGTGGACGAGCTATTCCATGGAAGCGGTTGTTCGCTTCGCGCGATTTGTGGCTGATTGTGCTGGCTTATGGATGCTACGGCTGCGGGAGCTGGTTTTATTTTTCGTGGTTTCCCACGTGGATGGTGCACGCGGCGGGATTCTCGCTCAACGGAGTGGCGCTTGCTTCCCTGCCGTTTTTGGTGGGGCTGGCCGCAAATCTTGCCGGAGGGCAACTTGGCGACAAGCTGACGCTGCGCTGGGGAGCGAAGAGAGCATTGCGGCGGATCCCTGCGACTTGTTTGACGTTGACAGCACTGATACTGATTGCGATGTCGCAATTTCATGGCAAGGTCGCAGTCGTCGGACTGTCGAGTCTGGGGTTTGGCATGATGGATCTGATGCTGCCTTCGGCGTGGGCGCTTTGCCTTGCCATTGGAGGCAGGCTGAGCGGTACAACGACAGGCATGATGAACACCGCGGGGCAGGCCGGGGGATTCCTGTGCACAGTCTTGTTCGGCTACATAGTCCACGCGACTGGCAGCTACAATCTGCCTCTGTGGTTTATCGCGGGAATGGTACTGGCGAGCGCGCTGATCTTCACTCGCATAGACTGCACGCAATGTGTGGATGCTGGAACTGAAGCGTAAGGGTGAAGGCAACGCCGGTGGCCAGCGCTACCTGGCGCGGCCATCGCGGACTCGGGCGAAGAATTCATCGGAGCCCATCTGGCCACCCTTGAGAGCCAGTTCGAGACCGTGAAGAGGAGAACCTGGTGCGTGGGCACGGCAGAGCGGCACGCCGGGTGAAAGCGATGCGGCAAAAGTGAGTGCGTGAAGGTCAAGCTGCTTAACGGCGTGCGTTGATGTGTCGCCGCCGGCGATCAGAACGCGGCGGACACCGGACTCAAGAACCAGGCGGCGCAGCAATGTGCCGAGGGCGCGACCGAAATATTCTCCGTGCTCTTTGTCTTTGGCCTGCGGGCCAAGAGCCGTGTAGAGCACAACGCTCTGGCCGCGGGCGAGGGATTCGAGCGTTCGTGTGGCCTGAACACGCCAGGGTGCCGGGCCCTGCAGGTGTAATGTTGCGAAGCCTGACTTTGTTGCGTGGCGAATCTGATTTGCGGTGATGGGGGAACAGCTTCCGCTGAGAACCAGGAGGCGGTCCACGCGTTGGGCAGGTGCCGGCGGCTTTGCCGGCGGAATCAGGCCGAGCGCGCTCCAATGAAGAAGGAGACCATGCGTGAGCCCAGAACTACCGACGGCGAAGATAGGCCGGCGATTGGCTCGATCGCAGATGAGCCGCGCGGTCTGTTCGAGCATGGCATCGATGAACCCGTCGAAGACGATAGCTTGCGCGGCTTTTCCCTGGTTCTGGAATTGCGCATCGACGGAGCGAGAAGAAAATGCGGTGAGGTCGACCAATCCCGTGCGGAGCCGCGTTTGGAGGGCCAGGTGCCGGCGAAGATCGGCTTCAGTCATCGGCGTGACGGGATGACGGCGCATGGTTGGGTGGTGATCGATGCGATAGAACTCGCCACCGGCGGTGGCGTAGAGTTTTCCAAAGACCACAGCGCGGCCGAGGCGCGGCGCTCCCACCACGATGGGCACAGGTTGAGGCCCGAAGACCGAGCGACCAATCTCCATTGCGCGACCAATGTTGCCGACGTGCGGAGAGCTGTCGAATGTGGAACAGACTTTGTAGTGATTGACCGGCGCACCGAGTCGGCTAAGGGCGCGAAAGATCGCAGGAAGATTACGGCTCATCCATTCCGGGCTACGGCTGCGGCATTCGCCCGCAATGCCAATGGCGCGACAGTGAGAGAACGCGTTTAGATCGCGCGCCGTGGGCGTGCGTGTGAAGAGGACAGCGTCTACACCGTGGATGCCGAGCGATTCCAGCACGTCGGTCGAGCCGGTGAAGTCGTCCCCGTAGAAGGCGTAGAGCAGCGGTGCATGCTTGCGGGCGCTCACGCGGCAAACGTCTCCAGCGCGGCACGCAATTCGGCATGGGTGGCAGCGTAGTCGGCGAGCGCAATGCCGGCGGCGGCCGCTTCCCACGCCTGGTGCAGGCTGCAGACTCCGGCTGCGGGTCCGGCCGGATGCGCGAGAATGCCTCCGCCGCACGCGTAGATCAGATCCATGGATCCGAGCGCTTTGTAGGTGTCCGGCGCCTGTTGTGCGGACTGGCCGGAAGAAAAGACCGGCATGATGGTGCAGCCTTTGTGCGGTGCGGGAAACATGGGCATGAGGCATTCGCGCGCCGAAGCGACGACACTGGCATCGTCTTCACAGAATTTGTTGCGCAAGCCATTCACGTGGATGTGATCGATGCCGGCAAGCCGCCAGAATTTTTGAAAGGCAATGAAGCTCATGCCGGTGGCGTGCGAGCGCCCGAGCATGCCCCAACCATTGCGATGGCCATGGATCGGGACTTGTGTGTGGCGGCGTAGCTCCGTAAGAGCTGCAAGGCCGATGCTGTTCACGCTGGCCATGACGCACGTGCCGCCCGATGCGACAACAAGAGCGTGGCGGCGGAGCATCTGGTCGATTTCGCCGGTGATGTTCGCGGCATACATCGGAAGCTTTCCGGTTTTCTGCGCGAATTGATTGAGGACGCGCAGCACCGCAGGCACGCGCTGATCGAAGGGGCAGTGAGGACCGTCGGCCTGGAGCTCGTCGTCCTTGATGAAGTCGACGCCGGCTTCGGCGAGCATCTTTACCTGCGCCGCGGTTTGCTCCGGCGACATTCCAACGCTCGGTTTGATGATGGTTCCGATTACGGGACGTCCATAAACGCCCGTGAGCCGGCGTGTTCCATCAACTCCGAATTGCGGGCCCTGGTATACGTTGAGGAACGGGGGCGGGAGCGTGATATCGAGCAGCTTGAGACCGGAGAACGGCTTGAGTTCGAAGAGATTCCCTGCGACGGTGGCGAGAAGATTGGGCAGCGATGTGCCCATGTTCTCGATCGGCCAGGAGAGCATGATTTCGGCTGTGCGGCGGACGATGGGGCCGGAATGCTTTTTGGGAAGGCCTGAGCCGGGAAGAGAAGGCGCTTCGACTGTTCCCAGCTCGACGACTTTCTCGACGCGGGCGGCGTAGCGTTCGCGCAGTTCGTCCGTTTCGCCGGGAACACGAATGAAGGTTCCGGTAGATTGCTCGCCCGCCATGATAGCTGCTGCGTCATCGAGCGGATAGGCCGTCTCGACCCAATAGCGAGCCTGAATTCGATTTGAGGTTTCGACGCGTTCTGGATTTGCTTCGGTCACGGCCGTTTTCTCTAACTGCGTTCGGCGTACATGGTGTAAGTTTCATTGCGGACGAAATAGAACGGGACGAAGAGGCGAGTCGAGCCTGTGGATTGCGCGGTGAAGGCGCCGGAAGCATCTTCCGCCGGGTGCAATGCGTCAGTTCGCAGGATCTTAGAATTGACGCTGGACGGATTGAGCTCAACATAAACGAGCGGACCGTGCAGCAGTGCCACAGTGTCAGCGTGCAGGTCGTCGATGGGATCGGTGCGAAACGCTTGCGGCAGCTGGAGCGTGAGAGCATCGCCGTTCGTCCAGCGGCGACGAACCACGACAAAACCGCGCCTCGAATCGAATTTCGCTGTACCGCCATTGAGAGTAACTGTCGGCTCTGCAGAGAGCCATCCAGGAATCCTCATTTGCAGCGCGAAATCTACGGGTGTTCGACAAGAAATGCGGAAGGTGACCTGGTCTCCGAGCGGAAAATCTGTCTCTTGTGTCAGTGTGACCGGCGTGCCGCTCTCGTTCCATTTGAGCTGCGAGGGCGCGTAGAGAACGACAGCGACGCCATCGTTCGCGCGGAAGTAGATGTTCTTCACATAATCGGCAACGCCTTCGACGAGAGTCCCTGAGCAGCACGGCCATTTCTTCGGGTAATAGACTTTCTGCACCTGAGTTCCGTAGGTGGAGTAGTAAGGATAGTCGCCGTCATGATCTGGCTCTTTCGCCGCCAATGTTCCATTGAAGAGCACGCGCTCAAGGCCATCGCCATAGCGCGCCTCGCCCGTCGCGCGGATCAGGTAACGGGCGAGCTTGATGGCGGCGTAACTGCCGCACGGCGTCTCGAAGTGGTCAGCGGTCGTGTGCAGGCTGTCAAAGAGCTGCCCCTTGTGAGGCTCGATGAATGTTTCGTTTGGTCCCCAACCGCCCGTCGCGTACTGCTGGTTCGTCGCCAGAAGACTCCACGCATTGGTCATGGCGTGCAAATACTTTTCTTCGCCGAGGACCAGTCGCGCTTTGCC
Organism: uncultured Acidobacteriaceae bacterium; assembly: GCA_963834565.1. Taxonomy (GTDB): domain Bacteria; phylum Acidobacteriota; class Terriglobia; order Terriglobales; family Acidobacteriaceae; genus Telmatobacter. Next base: position 110,958 of record CAWICF010000008.1, read on the forward strand.
GGCAGAGCTGAGCGCAATTACGTGGCTGTAGGCATGGCGGCCCGGCAGCACGTCCTGGCCCGCGGCAAGCGGATCAAAGAACTCGCGATCAAGCAGGTACGCGACGGCGCGATCGTAAAAGGCGCGATCCCCGGTGAGTTCATGCGCGGCAAAGAGAGATTCGGGCAAAACGTACGTCTCGTCGTAGGGCGGATCTTTTTTGCCGATTCGGTCGTGGCCGCGCTCGGGGATATAAGGAAGCGCGCCGCGGAAGACGCGAGGAAGCAGCTCCCGTGCATGGCTTACGCCGCTCAGGTTGTAAGCATCGATGAGTCCGGCAATGTGCTTATCGAGGATGTAACAAGGCCAGACATTCTCGGCATTTGGAGCGGCGAAAGATTGATCCTTCGGACCAAGCGTCGCGCCGAATCCTGCAACCAAATCTGCAACTTTGGCTTGGCACGCCGGGTCACCTGTGGTTCGACCGATGCGCGCAAGACCGGAGATGTACTGGCCGAGCGAGTGGCCGGGGACGAAGCCATCGCGGCCATACCAGCCACCCATCGGCTCGCCGGGCGCGGGCAAGCCGGCGCGCTCGCGATAGACCCTGAGCAGCCGATCGCTATCGAGAGCCAGGTAAGCCGAGTGGATGCGGTCGTATTGCTGTTTGAGCGGTCCGCCAGTGAGCTTCACCGTGCCGTAATCGAACTCGGAAAGCGTCTCAGCTTCGGAAGGAGGCGCAGACGCGTGCGCAGTTCCGACCAGCGCAGTGACTGCGGCGCCGACCAGGAACTTGCGTCTTGAAACTTTGCCATCCATTCCTTTGGATCTCGTCTTCGATGGACTGTATCGGCTCGAGGTTGGGGTCCCGAGTCTCACAATTCTGAAGCCTTTGTATTCCGCAATACGGAATTCTCCTGGCTCACCGGGAGCTTGCGCGAGCCTCCTGCTCCGGCCTCGTCGAGAGGATAGACGAGATCGACATTCCGCGGTGTGAGCAACTGATGTTTCACGAAAATTGCCGCGGGCGCCGGCTTCTGTTGCAGGATATTGAGCGCCAGCGGAATGAGTTCATCACCGTAGCGCTCGGGGAAGTAGGCGACCGATCCCACGAGGCGCGTGCCAGGACGGCGCAGCTCCGCGCGTGCTTCGCGCAGCGCATTCTGACCCATGACCGCGCACTGTTGCGAGGCGCCAGCCTCCTCAAAAGCGCGCAAAGCGGCGAGCGCGCAGATGTCGTTGACGGTACCCACGAGCGTGCGGCGAGGTCCGCGGCGGCGAAGATATTTGCGCAGCACATCGAGCACTTGTTCGAAGTTGCCGCGGCCGTTGAGGCGAACCAGCGGAGCTTCGACGATTTTGGGCAGCTCGGACCGCAGTCCGTCGACGAGACCGGCCAACCGGAGCTCAAGCAACGATCCCGCGATGGGGAGCTCGACGAGGACCAGTTGATCGACTTTTCCGTCCCAGTTTTCGCGGGCCCAACGGCCCAGGGCGCGGCCGCCGATGAGGCCGGCTTTGTAGTTATCTGCGCCAAAATACGTGGCTCCGGGATGCGGTACTTCAATGGCGATCACCGGCACATTGGCAGCCAGAAACTTTGACGCGATGACCGGCGCCACGCGTTCATAGGTTTGAAATTCGAGCACGAGATCGACGCGCTCGCGGATGAGCACGTCGGCATTGCGCAACGCCTCGCGCGCGCTGTAACGATTGTTGAGCGTGATCAGTTGCACATGCTCGCGGGCGGCGGCGGTGACCATACTGCGCGTAACTTCGCGCGCGAATTCCGTGTCGCCTTGCGTGGCAAAACCGATGCGGAAGGGCCGCGCGGTGACGGGCCCGAAGCTGTTGCGATAGACGCCAGCGTTCACGCGTTCAACCAGGCCTCCGTGAATGAGAGTGCGGAGCAGCCGGAAAGTCGTCGTCTTCGGAAGTCCTGTCCGTACCATCACTTCGGTGAGCGGCAGTTCTTCGCCCAGGTGGCGGAATGCTTTAAGCACCTCACAAGCACGGAGGACGGTCTGCGATTCGTTGCGGTCGCCGTTCCTGTCGCCGTTGCGGCTTGCAGTTTCAAGGCCGGTTGGCACTAGCTCTCTGTTGTCGATCCGTTCTTTCCCAACACGCCGGGCCACGTTCTCCCCCTCCGATTGGTGCGTTTATGCGAGCGTCAAGGCGGTACAGTATATTCCGGGGCTCGGAATTGGCAAGTGCGATGCGAAGCCGGAGACGAACGACACTTAAACCGGCGGCTCTTGCTATTGACCCGCAGACCCCATATAGATAGCATCACCCTGAAAATTGTGCCCTAAAGGAATCTGCTGCAGAATGGCCCATGCCACCCAGGATTTCCCCGCCGAAAGTGCCGAGCGCGCCGCCTGGCTGAAGAAGAAGGCAAATTGGATTCGCTTGAGCGCGATGACGATGAATCACCACGCGAAGCTCGGACATACGGGCGGCGATCTCTCATCTGCCGACATCCTGTCGGTGCTGTTTCCCGGCGGAGCCCTGAATTTAGACCCGAACGAACCGCGGTGGCCGCTGCGCGACCGCTTCATCCTGTCGAAAGGTCACGGCGCGGCGGCGTATTACTCGACACTGGCTGTGCGGGGATTCTTTCCAAAAGAGCAACTTAAAACATATATGGATCCGCTTTCGATGCTGAACGGGCATCCGGACCGAAACAAATTGCCGGGCGTAGAGGCCAATACCGGTCCGCTTGGGCACGGATTGCCGATCGGGGTGGGTGCCGCCCTTGCAGCCCGCATGAGGCACGAGTCGTGGCGAGTCTTTGTGCTGACGGGCGACGGCGAATTGCAGGAAGGGTCGAATTGGGAAGCGGCGATGACGGCCCAACACTACGGCCTCGACAACCTGACGCTGATCGTCGACCGCAATCGCATCCAGCAAGGGGACTTCACCGAGAGCACAATTCGCATGGAGCCGCTGGCAGAGAGGTTTCGAGCATTCGGCTTTGCTGTTGCGGAGATCGATGGGCATTCGATCGAAGGGCTTATGGAGTGCTTTAGCAATCTGCCGATCGAAAAGGGCAAGCCATCGTGCGTAATTGCGCAGACCATCAAGGGCAAAGGTGTTTCGTTTGCGGAAAACCAGCCGGCGTGGCACCACGGAGTGCCAACCCGGGAACAGCTGGCCATAGCAGCCGCGGAGCTCGGCGTCGAGGTGGAGTGGTGAGCGTCGCACTGAACCAGGCCGGCGCTGCGGCTGAACTGTTCGACTGCCGCGATGCCTACATGAGCACGCTGGAAGAGATGGCAGCCTCCGATCCTCGGGTATGCGCTGTTGCGAACGATTCGCTTTCGTCGGCAAAGCTGAAAGGCTTCAAGGAAAAGTTTCCTGAACGCTTCGTGAATGTGGGCATCGCCGAGCAGAACATGGTGGGTGTAGGTGCGGGGCTGGCGAATGGCGGGATGGTTCCATATGTTTGCGGAGCATCGTGCTTCCTGACCGCGCGGGCGATGGAACAGGTGAAGGTTGACCTGGCGTACTCGAAGTGGAACGTGAAACTGTGCGCGATGTCGCCGGGCATGGCTTATGGACAGCTCGGGCCAACTCATCACTCCATCGAAGACCTGGCGTGGATGCGCGTGATTCCCAACTTGGCGGTGGTTGTGCCTGCCGATCCCGTTGAGACGGCGGCGGCTATGCGCTACTCACTCAAGCATGAGGGGCCGATGTTCCTGCGCATCGCGCGCGTGCCCGTTCCACGCGTACAACGAGACGATTACGAATTCCGGTTCGGCAAGGCCGTGGAGTTGTGCGGCGGGACGGATGTGACACTGATTGCCTGCGGACTGCTTGTGTGCCGTGCGCTTGAAGCAGCGAAAGCGCTGGAGGCGCAGGGCGTTTCGGCTCGCGTATTGAATATGAGCACGATCAAACCGCTGGATCGCGAGGCGATTGTGCATGCGGCGCGGACAACTCGGGGAATTGTGACGGCGGAAGAGGCGCTGATTGCGGGAGGATTGGGCGGAGCGGTAGCAGAAGTGCTGGCAGTAGAGCATCCAACGCCGATGCGCATCCTGGGCGTGCCCGATACGTTCGCGCCAACCGGCACTGCGGAGTTTCTGCTGGAGCACTTTGGATTGACGGCGGCGGGCATCGAGCGCGCGGCGCTGGATTTGCTGAAGAACGAGGCGTAGATGGCCGGCGAATGGATTCTCGCGATCGACCAGGGCACCACCAACACCAAGGCTTTGTTGGTCGATCGCACGGGCGAGATCGTTCATCGGGCGATTGCGCCGGTGGAGATCTTGCAGCCACAGGCGGGATGGGTCGAGCAGGATCCTCTGGTGCTTTGGCGGTCGGTCGTAAAGGTGATGAAAGAGTGCGCGCAGCATGCCAGTCGAGCGCACGGTTCGATCGCCGGGATCGCCATTACGAACCAGCGAGAGACAGCGCTGATGTGGAGAAGGGCGGCGCAGACTGCCGAAGCAGCCGGCGAACCGATCGGAAACGCAATTACATGGCAGTGCAGGCGCTCGGCGCTCGTATGCGAACGGTTGCGCGAAGGTGCGGGAAGGATTCAGGCGACAACTGGGTTGCCGCTCGATCCGCTGCTGAGCGCAACAAAGTGGACATGGGCTTTTGAGCAGAGGCCGGAGCTGCGGACAAAGACCGAAGCGGGAGACGTGCTTCTCGGGAACGTCGACAGCTGGTTGCTCTACAACCTGACGGCGGGCCAGATGCACGCGACGGATCACACGAATGCATCGCGAACTGCGCTGATGGGCCTCGCAGAGCTTGATTGGGATTCGCGGATGTTAGAGCTTTTTGCAATCCCTCGCAAGGGACTGCCGGCATTGCGGCCATCGACTGGAGAGTTCGGTAAATGTGCGGCGATTCCGGAGCTGGCTGGCGTTCCAATCGTGGCGATGATCGGCGACTCACATGCTGCGCTTGTGGGGCAAGGCTGCTATCAGGCGGGCACGGTGAAGGCGACGTATGGGACAGGTTCCTCGCTGATGATGTTGACGCCCGATCTTGTGAAAGAGAGCCAGCACCTTGCGCGGACAGTTGCGTGGTCAACCGCGGCAGGCGCCCGATTTGCGCTGGAAGGCAATATTGCAATGAGTGGCGCAGCGGTGCAATGGGTAGGCGAGTTTCTCAGGCTGGCCCGTCCAACTGAAGATGCCGCAGCGCTCGCGGCCACCGTACCAGACGCGGCAGGTCTGGTTCTGGTTCCTGCGATGGTGGGACTGGGCGCCCCGCATTGGGATGCGACCGCGCGAGGGATTGCGTGCAATCTTGAGCGCACGCATACTGCGGCGCATCTGGCGCGAGCTGCCGTCGATGCGATCGCGTTTCAAGTTGCGGATGTTCTGGAAGTGATGGAAGGCGCCGCCAAGGTGAGGTTGCCCGTGCTGCTGGCCGATGGCGGAGCGACGCGCAACGACGCACTGATGCAGATGCAGGCTGACGTGATCGGGCGGCCGGTGCATCGATCGCGACAGGAGGATCTTTCGGCTCGCGGAGCGGCGTTGCTTGGGGGTTTGGCGCTGGGTTGGTGGAATGGGCCGCAGGAGTGGTCTGCGCTGCCCAAGGATGTGCAGACTTTTGCCCCGCGCATTAGCGAGCCTGAGCGGAAGAAACTGAGCGGCGCTTGGCGGCTCGCAGTGCGGCGTGCACGGCTTCGCGCGGAGACCGCAGCATGAGCGAGATGAATCTGGCATATCCAGAGATTGCCCTCGAGGCGCGCGGCATCACAAAGCGCTATCCGGGAGTTCTGGCGCTGGACGGGGTGAACTTCCGTGCATACCGCAACCAGGTGAACGTGCTGATTGGTGAAAACGGGGCGGGGAAGTCGACGTTGATGCGGATTCTTGCGGGCGTCGAGGCGCCAGATGACGGGGAACTCTTGTTGGATGGCAAGGCGATCGAGCTCGAATCGCCGCGCGACGCTACGGCACACGGGATCTCGATTGTGCATCAGGAGCTGCTCGCACTGACCAACCTGAACATCAGTGAAAACATCTTTGCCGGAAGGGAGCTAACGCGCGGCAGGATGCTCGTCGATGAGCCGCGGCAGGCGTCGCGCTCGGATGATGCCTTGAAGCGTCTAGGCAAGCCGATGGGCGTTGAGACGGAGACGGCAAGGTTGCCGCTCGGCTGCCGGCAGTTGGTGGAGATCGCACGAACGCTCGATCAGGGCGCGAAGATTCTGATCCTCGACGAACCGACGTCGGCGCTTTCGACGGCGGAGACAGAGTCGCTATTTCATGTGATTGCGGACCTGAAGCGCTCAGGAGTCACCATCATTTACATCTCTCATCGGCTGCACGAACTGCTCTACCTCGGCGATCAGTTCACGGTTCTGCGCTCGGGGCGCATGGTGGGTGAGGCTCCGCGCACTGAAGTGACGCGGCAGTGGATCGTGGAGCGAATGTCGGGCCGGGCGGACTTTTATGAGGTGAAGCCGCGAACGGAATCGGCATCGCGGCCAGTGGTTCTTTCGGTCAGGAATTTGTCGTTGCGCAGCTCTGTGGGCGAGGAAGATTCGCAGGCGGCCTTGCATGATGTGAGCTTTTCAGTGCGCGAAGGAGGAATTCTGGGAATCTACGGACTGCTGGGCGCGGGAAGAACGGAGCTGGTGGAGGCACTCGCCGGATTCAGACCCGCCGATGGCGGAGAAATCGAGATTCGCGGAAAGCATGTGCAACTTGATAGCGTGCGGGCCGCGATCGGGGCCGGGGTTGTGTTGCTGCCCGAGGATCGCCAGCGCGATGGACTGTTTCCGGACCTCTCGATACGGGAAAACGTGATCCTGTCCGCCAAACGCGGCGTTTTTCTGTCGGCCGCAAAGGAGACAAGACGAGTTCGGGAACTCTCTGTCGAGCTACGCATCACTGCAAAGGATCTAGAGCAGCCAGTGACGACGCTCTCTGGAGGGAGCCAGCAAAAGGTTCTGTTGGCGCGATGCCTGACGTGCTCGCCTGCGGTTTTGCTTCTTGACGAGCCGACACGTGGAGTTGATGTCGGCGCAAAAGCCGAAATCTACACGATCCTGCGTGGCCTCGCGGCCAAGGGGCTGAGCATCATCTTTACGTCGTCCGAAATCGAAGAGACGCGCGCGCTGGCCGATCGATTGCTGGTCCTGCGGCAGGGAAGAATCTCAGCTGAATTTGGGCGCGAAGATGCGACGGACGAGCACCTCTTTGCTGCGGCGAGCCCGACTGTCTCTGCCAGTGGCATTGCTCCCCGAGGCAATTCTGTAACGGGGCATGCTGTATGAGCACAGAGATTCAAGCCGTTCCACGTACGCATCGCGCTGCTGGAGCGGCGGCCCGCACAGTTCTTGTTTTGCTGCGTGCGCGCGCAATTCTTGTGCTCCTGGCGCTGCTCGTACTGTTTTCTGTGCTTGCGCCCGAGTTCCTGACTGCGAACAATCTTTCGATCCTGACGAAGCATGTGGCGATTACAGCGCTACTGGCGATCGGCATGACGTTCGTTGTGCTCACAGGCGGAATTGATTTGTCAGTCGGTTCGATTGCCGGGTTGGGCGGCATGGTTGCCGGCTACCTGCTGACGCAGGGATTCACGTTCGGCGGTTCGGTCCACTATCCGCCGGCAGGTGTCGTCATTTTAATTACGATTTGTGCGTGTATGGTCGGCGGCGTGCTGAATGGATGGCTCGTTGCAAGGGCGGGAGTCGCTCCGTTCATTGCCACGCTCGGCACGCTTTACATCGCGCGCGGTGCGGCTTTGCTGATTTCGAACGGCAAGACATTCCCGGACCTGGGGGGTGCGGCGGGGCGAAGCGACTCCGGATTTCCGGCGTTCGGTCAGAGCTTCATTCTGCATATTCCCAGCCCGGTGTGGATGATGGCAGTGCTGTTTGCGATTTCGTGGGTCGTTGCCGTGAAAACGCCGTTCGGCAGGCATGTGTATGCGGTGGGAGGCAATGAACGCGCCGCACGGCTGGCTGGAATTCGCGTGCCTGGAGTAAAGATCGCGACGTATGTATTCTCCGCATTCTGCGCGGCGCTGGTGGGGTTGATCATCGCGTCGCAGCTTGAGGCAGCACACCCGGCGACAGGCGAATCGTTCGAGCTGAATGCGATTGCGGCAGTCGTGCTGGGCGGAACTTCGCTGATGGGTGGGCGCGGGTCAGTCACCGGATCGCTGATCGGCGCATTTGTGATTGGCGTGCTTGCCGATGGGCTGGTCATGCTGGGTGTCTCAGAGTTCTGGCAGATGGTGATCAAAGGCGCCGTGATCGTTCTGGCAGTTGGGCTCGATCAGGCGCAAGTGCGGTTGCAGGCGAAACTGCTGCCCTATCTGGAGACGGAGCGCTGATGGCGCGATGGTGTGCGGCGAAGGTTGCACTCGCTGCGTTGGCCCTCGTCGCCTGCGGCGGCTGCCATCGCGCCGACCAGAGCAAGAAGCTGTTCTTCATCATCGTTCCTTCTGAGGACAATCCGTTTTTCAAAGCCGAAGCCGACGCGGCTGCAGCTCGGGCTGCGGCTCTGGGTTATCGGGTGCGCGTGGACGCGCACGATGACGACGCCTACCGGCAGGACAACCTGGTGGACGCGGCGATTGCTTCGAATGCGGCGGTGCTGATCCTGGACAATGCGGGGGCCGATGCCTCAATCGCAGCCGTACGCAGGGCTACGAAGGCTGGCATTGCCGTGTTCCTGATCGACCGCGAGATCGATGCGAGGGGCATTGCAAAGGCGCAAATCATTTCAGATAACGACCAGGGCGCGCGTCTGGTTGCCGCGGAGTTTGCGCGCGCGCTGGGTGGAAATGGAGACTACGCGGAACTGCTGGGGCGCGAGTCGGACACCAATGCGCAGGTACGCACGAAGGGCTTCCACGCGGTGCTCGACAAATTTCCCGGGCTAAAGCTGGTCACGGCGCAGTCGGCCAACTGGTCGCAGTCCGAGGCATTCCAGAAGACGGAGACGATTCTCGAAGCGCACGGCGAAATTGCGGGAATCATTGCGGGCAATGACACCATGGCGCTCGGCGCAGCGGCCGCAGTCAAGTCGGCTGGACTGAACAAAATTCGCATCGTCGGCTTCGACGGCAGTCCCGATGCAGTCGAAGCGATCCGTGCGGGGCAGATTCAGGCGACAGCGTTGCAGCCTGCGGTCTTTATTTCAAAGCTGGCCGTGGATGAAGCCGACGAGTTTGTGAGAACCGGCTCGACGGGAAAGCCGGAAGAGCAGATCATTGCTTGTGATCTGGTGACGAGGGCCAATGCCGATGAGTATCGGAATTTTGAAAAGGTAAGGTGAAGTTTTATGGCGAACCCGACATGTCTTGGCGTCATTTTAGGAAATCGCGACTTCTTCCCGGATGTGCTCATCTCTGAAGCGCGGCGCGATCTGATCAAGCTGTTTGGCGAGCTCGAGGTTGAACCAGTCTGGCTCACGCCGGAAGATTCGAAGCTGGGCGCCGTGGAGACCTGGGCCGACGCACAGAAGTGCGGAGAGCTTTTCCGGCGCAATCGCGAGCGGATTGAGGGAATTCTGGTTTGCCTGCCGAACTTCGGCGATGAAAAGGGTGTTGCCGATTCGATCCGGCTGGCCGAGACGAATGTTCCAGTTCTTATTCAAGCCTGCCCGGACGATCTCGATCAGTTTGGCCTGGACCGCCGCCGCGACGCCTATTGCGGCAAGATTTCCGTCTGCAACAACCTGCGGCAGTATCGTATCAAGTACTCGCTCACGCGCGATCATACAGTGGCCATCTTCGATGAGCGGTTCAGAGAGGACCTGGTGCACTTTACCCAGACCTGCAAAGTGGTGCGCGGATTGAGTAGAGTGCGGATTGGCGCGGTGGGCGCGAGGCCGAACGCATTCAACACGACAAGGTTCAGCGAGAAGCTGCTTGAAGCGGCCGGCATCACCGTGAACACGATCGATCTCTCTGAGGTTTTCGGGAATGCAGCGAAGATTTCAAGCGAAGATGCGCGCGTGCGGCAGCGGATTGAGCAGATTCGCGTCTATGCTGACTCGTCGCAAGCCCCTGAAGAAGCGATCCTGAAGATGGCGAAGTTTGCGCTTGTCGTGGACGACTGGATGAAATCACTGTCGATCACCGCGACGGCGATCCAGTGCTGGAGTTCGCTGCAGAAGAACTTTGGCGTGAACGTCTGCACCATCATGTCGATGATGAGCGAACAGATGTTGCCATCAGCGTGCGAAGTGGATATTGCGGGGGTGGTGGGCATGTACGCGCTCCAGCTTGCCAGCGGTACTCCGAGCGCGCTGGTGGATTGGAACAACAATTACGGCAACGATCCGGAGAAATGCGTGTTCTTCCATTGCGGCAACTGGGCCAAGGACTTTTTGCCGGATGTTCGGATTGCCACTGCGCCGATTTTGGGAACAACACTGGGAGAGGAGAATACATTTGGTGCGCTAGAGGGCCGCACGGGGCCTGGTCCGGTGACATTCGGCCGCGTGAGCACCGACGATCTGACGGGAAAGATCACAGCCTACGTGGGCGAAGGAGAGTTTACCGAAGATCCGCTCGACACATTTGGCACTCGCGCAGTGGTCCATGTGAAGGGGCTGCCGGCGTTGATGCATTTGATCTGTCAGAACGGGTTCGAGCATCATGCGGCGATGAACCGCAGCCACACGGCGGGCGCAGTGGCCGAAGCGCTGGGCCGATACCTGGGATGGACGACGTATCACCACAATCGGCCTCAAGAACTTCTCAAGCTACCTTAATCACTGCAGGTTTGCGACCGAGGTTCGACGCGACCTGAATTCCGGGACGGCAGTCTGGACAAGGCCGCGCGCGATGCATGAGTGTAGTTCTCATGGACCGCCGCCGTTTTTGTCTATCTTCCGCTGCCGCTGTAGTTGCAAACCGCACGAGGGCTTTCGCGTCGCTTTCACCGCCTCCCGATGTGCCGGCGCCGCTCATTACTTTGGCCGAGATCGAGAAGATCGATCACGACCGCATCCTTCATGCGGCCGATCAATATCTCTCCCAGCCGCCGGTGACGATCACGGCTTCTTCGTCGCAGCGCAGCAAGGGTGGTAAGCACGATTACTTCTCCGAAGGCGATTACTGGTGGCCTGATCCGAAGAATCCAAATGGGCCTTACATCCGCCGGGACGGTTTTTCGAATCCACAGAACTTCAACGACCACCGAGAAGCTCTGATCCGCTTGAGCCTGATTGTGCCGGCGTTGACAGCAGCGTGGATCATCACGCAGGACAAGCGTTATGCGAGCCGGGCTGCCGTGCATCTGCGCGCGTGGTTTCTCGATCCGGAGACGAAGATGAATCCGTCGCTCGAATATGCGCAGGCGATCTGGGGCGTTACGCCGGGGCGTGGCACGGGAATCATCGATACGCTGCATTTGATCGAAGTGGTGCAGGCTGCGCGACATCTCGAAAGCGCTGGCGCAATGACGACAGGCGAGTTTGCCGGCCTGCGCGAGTGGTTTACGGCGTACATGCTCTGGATGGTGACGTCGAAGAACGGTCAGGAGGAGGAAGAGGCCAGAAACAACCACGGAACCTGCTGGGTGGCGCAGGCGGCCGCGTTTGCCAAATTCGTTGGCGACGAAGCGGTGCTTGCGGTGTGCCGTGCGCGTTACCGCAATCATTTGCTGCCCGATCAGCTTGCGCCGGATGGAAGTTTCCCGCTGGAACTGGCGCGCACCAAACCGTACAGCTACTCGCTCTTCGACCTGGATGTGCTGGCGATCGTGTGCATGATCGCATCGAGCGCTGTCAGCCCAGGAGACAATTTGTGGGAGTTTGCGCTGCCCAACGGGAACACGTACAAGAAGGCGGTCGATTTCATGTTCCCCTACATCCAGGACAAGAGCAAGTGGCCCTACCCGAAGGACGTGGAGTACTTTGATGATTTGCCGAACCGGCAGCCCAGCTTGCTGTTTGCCGGGCTTGCGTATCGCGAACCGAAGTACATCACGTTATGGAAGACGCTGCCTCCCGATCCGAAAACTGCTGAGATCATTCGTAACTTTCCCGTGCGACAGCCAGTGTTGTGGGTGCGGACTGCGTGAGATTCCGGCCACGCGAACGAGGAAGTTCGCGGCTTAAGCGAAATTGCGACGGTGTGATAGGATTCCGACGATACGGCGGGAAAATCGAGGGCTGAGGATGCGCGAGCGCAGGGTGGGAATCATTATGAACGGCGTAACCGGGCGCATGGGGCTCAACCAGCACCTCGTCCGCTCGATCCTCGCGATTCGCAATCAAGGCGGCGTCACGCTAAACGACGGCAGCGTCGTCATCCCGGACCCGATTCTCGTCGGCAGAAACGATGAGAAGCTGAAGGCGATTGCCGCAGCGCACGGGCTTACGCGCTGGACGACTGACCTGAAGGGCGCGCTCGACAACCGGGACGACGAGATCTACTTCGATGCCGGCGCGACGGGATTACGCGCCAGGAACGTGTTGCAGGCCATCACCGCGGGAAAGCATATCTATTGCGAGAAGCCGCTCGCCGTCACACTTAAGGATGCGATTGCGCTGGCGCTCGCCGCGGAGAAAGCCGGCGTGAAGAATGGCGTAGTGCAAGACAAGCTGTTCCTGCCGGGAATCCGCAAATTGAAACGATTGATCGACGGGGGATTCTTCGGGCGCATCCTCTCGGTGCGCGGTGACTTTGGCTACTGGGTCTTCGAAGGCGACCTGCAGACGGCGCAGAGGCCCTCGTGGAACTACCAGAAGGAGCACGACGGCGGAATCATTCTTGATATGTTCTGCCACTGGCGCTATGTGCTCGACCATACATTTGGCAGCGTTCAGGCCGTCTCGTGCACGGGCGCGACGCACATTCCTGAGCGTGTGGATGAGAGCGGCAAGCGCTACAAGTGCACGGCGGAGGATGCGGCCTACGGAATGTTCGAGCTGAAGGGCGGGATCGTTGCCCAAATCAATTCGTCGTGGGCAACGCGCGTGTATCGCGATGAGCTTCTCAGCATCCAAGTGGACGGGACGGATGGCAGCGCTGTGGCGGGGCTGCGTGAGTGCAAGGCGCAGCAACGCGTGAATACGCCACGGCCCGTGTGGAATCCAGATCTTCCAAATCCATTCCAGTTTCGCGAGCAGTGGGCCGAAGTTCCCGACAATGCCGAGTTTGACAACGCGTTCAAGGTGCAGTGGGAGATGTTCCTTCGACACGTTGCTGAGGATGCGCCGTTCCCGCACGACTTTTTTGACGGAGCGCGCGGCGTGCAGCTTGCGGAACTGGCGTACACGTCTTGGCGCGAGCGGCGCTGGGTCGATGTTCCCGAGATTTCCTGAGGCATACAACTGATCGGCGCGGTTGAGAGCTGAATTGCGGTGGAGGGCGAACTGGCGGAGGAAGCGATCAACGCGCCCGCGCCACGATGGGGATTCGCGGTGGCATCGGGAATCCTGGGCTGGATTCTCGATGCCTATTACTTCTTCATCCTCATCTTTCTGGTCGATGCGCTAGCCGGCAAGTTCGGCGTGAGCAAAGCCGCAATCGTGTGGTCGATTTCCATCACGCTCGCTACGCGCCCACTCGGCGCGCTGCTGCTGGGCGCGCTGGCAGATCGTTTCGGGCGAAGAGGACCGCTGATCACTTGCGTGCTGTTCTTCTCGATCGTGTCGGCGATGACTCCATTTGCACCGAGTTACCATGCGTTTCTGTTTTTGCGTGCGCTGTACGGCGTCGGCATGGGAGGCTATTGGGGAATTGGCGCGTCGCTGGTGATGGAGAGCTCGCCGGCGGGGTGGCGCGGGCTTTTCAGCGGCATTCTGCAGGCGGGTTATTCAGTTGGCTACCTGCTGGCCGCGGCGGCTATGCCGTTAGTTGTGCCGCGGTTCGGCTGGGAGTGGACTTTCCTTGGCGGTTTGCTGCTTGCCGTGCCGATTGTAGCGCTGGCGCTGCTGGCCGAGGAACCGCAGGCGTGGCAGCGGAATCGTGCCACTGGCGTGGGCGAGATCGGGCGAGCTTTGTGGATGAACAAAGGCGTGTTTCTCTATCTCGTGCTGCTGATGACCGCGATTACCTGCTACTCGCATGGGTCGCAGGATCTGTATCCCGATTTTCTGAAGACCGCGCATGGATTCTCAAGCCTGGCGATTTCAAATCTCGCCATTCTCTACAACGTGGGCGCGATCGCGGGCGCACTCGCGATCGGGCATCTCTCACAAAAGATCGGACGGCGGTGGAGCATTTTCGTGGCTCTGGGCGTTGCACTCGTCGCGCTGCCGGCGTGGGCCTTCGGCAGCTCGTTGGCGGTGCTGGGCGCCGGGGCGTTCGTGATGCAGTTCGGCGTGCAGGGAGTTTTCGGCGTGATTCCCGCGCACCTGAATGAGCTGTCGCCGCCGATGGTGCGGAGCTTGTTTCCCGGCGTGGTGTACCAGCTCGGCATGTTGTTCGGCGCGCCGTCGGTCGGCATCGAGTTTGCGTTACGAGGGCCGCTCGGCTATGGCTGGGCGCTGGCCAGCTTCGAGATTGCGGCGATCGCAGCGCTGGCGCTCGTCTGCGGACTGGGGCCGGAGGAAAGAGGCAGGGACCTGTAGGAACAGGTACCGAGGGACCAAGGGAACAAGGGAACGAAGGAACGAGGGAGCGCGCTGGAGCTCGTTGGTTGGCCGAGGTGGCCTCCCACCCTAAAGCTCGCCGCGAGGCGTCGAGCTTTAGAATGGGGCACCCGGCAAGTCAGCGAGTCAGCTTCCGATGGGATATCAAGCCGTGTTTACTCTTTCGTTAATCCCCCCCTTGAAAATCGTGTTTTTGCGTAAAGTCCTGATTCCATTGATACGAGCTCAAAGTCGTCAAAAAAATCGAGTTAGGGGCGATTTGCACTGCTTTCGCTGCAAAATCGTCCCACGCCTTGGTCCGTGCGTCTCTTGATGTGCCATAGGCGCCCCAAAAACCGCGCGGCCCGGGAGCAAATCGGGAGCTTGTAGCTCTTAGTTGAAGCGGGGCGGATTGAAGGTGTGCTATCCCCGGTCTCAGAATCGAGACCGGGGGCACCCGCAGCCTCAACCTCTTTTGCTTACTAAAGCACTTTCGGAGTTGGTGTAGACCGGGAATTTTCTGGTATCCCACCCTTTCCGCTCAACCACCCCGCGAGCAGGTCTTTGTTCGTGGGGTGGTTGAGCGGAAAGGATGGGGCACGGAAGTCCACGGCAAATGCAAAAATGCTCTAAGAAAAGTGTAGGGATTTGCCAGAAATAATACGCACTGTTTGCGAGATTTTTTATTCGCAATGGAATGAAGGAGGTGGGTCGATTTTTGCGAGGCGCGGGACTTGACATGCTGGACGAAGGGACCAGGGACATAGTGACTGCGGGACTCGGATGGAATGCAAAAAGCGAGGGCCCTTCCCGAAGGAAGGGCCCTCACAACGATCCGGGCTGACGGCTTTAGTTCACGACGACGTTGAACGTTGTGGTTGGAGCCGGGGTCACGGCGGGATTGCCGGTTCCCGTCACGGTGAAGGTGTAGGTGCCGGCAGTGGTTCCCGGGTTTCCGCCACCACCGCCGCCACCGCCTCCTCCTCCGCCGCTGCTGCCACCGCCGCAGCTCGCCAAGGCGCCCATAGAGACGAGCGCGACGAGAATGCCGAGCATGGAGCGCCAGCTACGACTCCGGGCGGGGATGCCGAAGAAGACAAGCAGGGCGAGGAGCGCTCCGCTACCCGCGCCGAGCCAGCCCTTGCCGTTCCCGACCTTGGGATAGACGAGATCGGAAGACTCTGCCGTCGTGGTGATGTTCATTGTCGCAGTTGGGGTGCCCGGCAAAGTTGCTGAACCGCTTGGCGTGCAACCGGGCACGTCGACCGCTCCGGCAGGCGAAGTGGTCAGCGTGCACGTGAAGGTGATTGTTCCCGCGAATCCGTTGGTTGCCGTCGCCGTGACCGCCGAGCTTGTTGGCGAGCCCGGGCTGACGGCAGTGGGAGTGGATGCCGTGAGCGTGAATCCCGCAACCGCGGCCGTATTGACGGTGACAGTGACCGAGGTCGTCGACGTTGCGCTGCCAGCCTTGCCGGTCACGAGAACGGTGTAAGTGCCGGTGGTTGTCGCGGAGGTTGTGCTGACAGTGAGGTTCGCGATTCCGTTGCTTCCCGTCGATGCACTTACAGTTGCCGGGATGGAGCAGGTTGCCGGAGAGGTCGGGCTCGACGGAGTACTGGTGACCTTGCAGCTGAGGTAGACCGTGCCGCTGAAACCGCTGCCGGCGGTCGCCGTGATGGTGGAAGTGTTGCCGGTGGTTGCGCCCTGCCCGACCGTGATGCTGCCGCTGTTTGCAAGCGAGAACGAGGCCGATGAACTGGTGACCACTGCTTCTACCGCAGCCGTGTGGATGAATTCGCCGGTTGAATCCTTTCCGGTAACGAGCACGTTGTAGCTGCCGTCAGCCACGGCGCTGGTGGCGCTGATGGTGACGCCGGATGTGCCGGAGCCACCGCTGGTGAGGGCGACCGAGGCCGGACTCGGCGAGCAAGTGAGGCCAGGAGTGGCAGAGGTGCAGGTAAGGGCGACGCTGCCGGTGAATCCGTTGACCGACGCGAGGTTCAGCGTGTCATTGCCGCTTGTGGTTGAGGTAACGGGCACGACGGTCGTTTGAGGAACGATGGTGAAGTCGGAGAGCGGGTTCGAGATCGAGTTGCCGGAGTTCAACGTGACTGCTGACGGATAGTAGACGTTGTCGCCGGTGTATTGCAGGGTAACGAAGTTCGAACCCTGGTAGAGCCCCTGGCTACCGATGGTGAAGGAGAAGTTAGAGACAATCCCGGTGCCGGGCGCTACCTGGACTTGGCCGATCTCGTAACCTGACGAAATGATGAGGATGTAGCCGGGGTTGGTAGAGGCTGGGCTGCCGGGCGCTCCGTGCCCCGATACGCCGGTGACTGTTCCAGTGATCGTGATTTCGGAGTTCGGCGAAATGGAGCCCGACATGGTTGCCGCTGTGACGGAGGGCTGTCCGCCGGTGGCGCCCTGGATATCGACGGTAATCGAGCCAGTTGTCGCGTTGTAGTTCGAATCGCCGGGATAACTGATACCCAACGTGAAGTTCCCGGTGGTATTTGCGGGGATGGTGATGGTCGCAACTCCGTCCGGAGCCCCGGTTGAAGGATCCGTCGCGGCTGTGAGAGTGGCGCTTGTGGGCACTCCTGTGGGCGCCCCGCTGACGGTGATGCTGCCAGTGGGCGGTGCCACCGGAACGGGGAAGATACCCGATGAGCTTGCCACGGACTCGATCGCGGTGTTCTCAACCAGAACGTTCACGACGGTGGGCTGGTTTGCCGCGCCGAGATACGTCGTAGACCCGGTTTGGTTCGAGGCGTCGCCCGCAATGATCGGCGTGTCTTTCGCGATGATGAAAGCGATGGGAGAGGTGGACGCGGACCTGTTGTAGCTGCTGTCGCCGCTGTAGGCAGCGGTGATGGAGTGAGTGCCGACGGCAAAGGGCGCGTTGAACTCTGCGTCTCCTTCCGCGTTGATGACCTGAGTGTTGGGCAGGCCCGATCCCGCGAGCGTGTCACTAAAGGTGACGGTTCCGGTAGGGATGGTGAAGACCGGGCAGCTTGTGGTGCAGGTTTCAAAGGTTGAGAGCTGCGAACTGGGCGCGACCATGCCGCTCAGTTCAAGCTGGCTACCGTAGGAGAAAGTAGAAGTCGTGTTCCCGGCGGCAATGGTGCCGTAGGGCGAAAACGCCTCCAAGAAGATGCCGCTGGCCTCTGGGCTGACGGTTACCGAGACTGGCGAAGAGACGCTGCTGGTGTTCTTGCTATCGCCGCCGTACGAAGCCCAGATGTTGTAGGTACCGCCGGGCAAAGTGGTGACGCTGCCTGAGTACGCTCCGCTGCCGTTCAGCGCAAAGGTGCTCGCTGAGCCGCTCAACAGAACCGCGGATCCGACGCCCTGTTCTCCGGGGGCGTTGCTATTCGACATGAGGGCAATGTTGCCGGTGGGCGTGGTGCCAGTGACGGTGCCGCTGATCGCAACCGCCTGGCCGTGCGTGATGGTGGTCGGCGTTGCCGTGAATGTAGTGCCGCTGGAGGTGAACTTGACGTTGCCCCAGTTATTGACCAGTTGTGTGGCGTCGACGGTGCCCAGGCCGCTGGCGAGATCGTAGCCGGCCGTTGCGTTGTAATCGACTGTCGTTCCGGTACCGATCTGTCCCTCCTCCGCCTCGCCGTAGGTCTGGTCGTCGATGACATAGGCAAGGGCAGTAGGTGCGGCGATGCAGTTGGTCGACGGAGGATTGAATGCGCACGGCACGGTGTTGGTGCCGACAATAATGTCGTGAAATGACGAGGGGAATTGTGTGGCTAATGGATAGAGAACGGTGTCGGCTTGGCCCTGGCGGCCGTATTTCTGGTTGACCAGCGCCATGATGCCGGCGAAGGATGGTGCGGAAGCCGAGGTGCCGCCGACGCCGTAGATTTGGATTGTGCTCGATCCAGTTTGGCAATCGCCGTCGGTGGCGCAGATTCCGTAGTAGCTGTCGTTGTAGCCGTTCGCCGAGAAGAGCGAGACGTCAGGCAGGTCGCGCACGCCGTCAGTGGGCACGCCGGTACCGGATTGCCATGAGGGTTTGGGGTAGCCGGTGAGGGCGACAGTGCACGTGCCGGAAGTGGTGAATCCGGTGGAGCAATACGCACTGTTGCTGGCGCCGCCGCCGCCGCCCACCGTATCCGTGTCTCCGTTGTCGTTGTATTCGCTGAAGAGGTTGAGGCCGAACTGGCTGTCGTTCCAGGGCTGCTCGGGAACGTAGCTCTTGAGAGAAACGCTCGGTGTACTATTGCTTGCTGTCGTGTTCCAGTACGTGGCGAGCTGCGTGTCGATGGCGGAGTCGCCCTGGCTGTAAGAGCTGTATTCGAAGTCGGTGCCACCTACCGAGACGTTGTAGGGGGTGGAGCCGAAGCCGTTGACGGCCTGTCCGTTCACGGCGAAGTCGGTGCCACCGTCGCAGCCGGCCGAGCCGTTATCACCGGCAGAGACCATCACGGTCTGGCCCTGGGCCGCGGCCTGTTCCCACAGGTCATTGATAAAGCCATTGCCAGCGCCAAGATTCGCCTCGCAATTGCCAAAACTGAGGCTGAGGACGGGAGCGACATTGCCATACACGGCACGTTCGGCCGCAAGAATGAGGCCGTTTTCCAAAGCTGTATCCGCGCCAATGACGAGATCAATGGTCGCATCGGGCGCGACGGCGCCCGCCCACTCGACGTCGAGATAGGCTTCGGAGGAATCGTAGTTGGGGCCGTCGGGGTCGTTGATGCCGTCGACGCCGGGATCGCTGCCGTCGATGATCACTTGAGGAAGATTTGTGAGGGGCGCGACGCCGAACAATGTGCGGAACTGGCTGACGAGATCGATATTGATGTTGGAGTCGTTGATGATGGCGATGGTCTGGCCGCTGCCGTTGATTCCCTCGGCGTAAAGCGGATTGAGGTCGTACTGCACCGCGAAGTCCGCGGGAGAAACGACGAAGTTGTAGGTTGTGTAGTCGAAGGTGCCGGAGCCGATGGTCCAAAGGGATTTTGCTTTGCCGGTGGCCGGGTTATAGGTGGTTTCGCCCACCTTCTTCACGTAGCTCTTGACGCGGAAGTTGTTGAGCGAGGCGAATCCGCCGATGACGGGCGCGAGGGCCGCAGGAATTTGCGGATCGTTGGCGTTGGCGTAGTGGGTTTCGCCGTTGACGACGTACTTGTGGATCTGAGTGTGGAATGCGTCGCGCATCTGTGCGACGGAGCCGGAGAACTCGAGCGTGCCTTTACCGGGATTGACGCCTTTGACGCTGAAGCCGTGATTGCCGAGCCAGGTCTCGATGGTGGAGATGTCCTGATCGGCGGCACCGAATTGCGCTCCAAATTGAGCGGGCGTGAGCCACTGGTGATAGCTGGGTGTGCCGGGCGTATGCAACTGCGTGATGAACTGGTGGAGAGCGGTTTCCTGAGCAGGGCTGCGCTGCAAGACGATCTGCATCCGGTCGAGCTGCATAGCGTCGGGCGCGACCCCGCGGTCGTTGGCGGCGTTGGCGAGGGGATGGACCGTATGCGAAAGCGTGACGAGCTGCGATTCGTCAATGGGGTTGACGATGCGGGCGGCGGGTGCGATTTGCTGCGCCAAGGCAGGAATGGAAGCTGAAGGCGACGCCGGCCAATACGCACAGGGGGAGCGAGCGCAGATTGATCATATGGAGTGGTCCTGGACCCTTTCTCGAAAGCGAACCTCGACGAGGCAATCCGAAGTGAGATGCGATGGGAGACTGTGAAACATCCGGTTCAAATGGGAGCCGGCAAGTGAGCTGGAAACCAAAACTATCATAAAGCGCCCAAGCCGACGCAGAGCGCGAAGAGCAGCGCTGCGCGCAGGCGAAATCCGCGAGCGTTACCGATTGGGGAAAAGGCTTGCCGATCTTTCTTTGTTTATCCCGAATCAGCGACGAAGTAAAGATGACGAATGAGTATCAGGAACGGATGAGGCCTGCGTGGGCGATGTCGCAGCAAGCTCGGGGATTTAGACGCGGAGTGGGGAAGAAAGTTGACTGGGCGGACGGCGGGGCGCGAGCGCGGGCGTGACGGGCAGAGGGCGGAGTGGCTGCGCCCAGGCGGGACGGAGTGGCGGCACATTTACGGAAGCGGGTTTTTCAAAAGAGAAACACGACGTGGGGATGGTAGCGTGGAAGCGGGAGCCTGCCGCGATGGGCGTGCGGCGGCCGAGCTCCGAAGGATGGATTTGGAGCTGGCAAACATGACGGGAACCGGCTGAAATTGCAATAGACAATAGGTTTCTTAAGGTATATCATTCGGTTTCCTAGTTGGAACCGGCCTGTGTGGCGCGATTCTTTTTGATGGACTGATCGATGCGCGCATCGCTCCTTATTACCTGTTATAACGACACGCTTTTCCCGGAGACGGGGAGGGCGGTGGTGCGGCTTCTGGAGCGGCTGGGTGTGGAGCTGGAGTTCCATCCACAGCAGACCTGTTGCGGGCAGATGCACGCGAATACAGGATTCAGAAGCGAGGCGTATTGCCAGGCGCGGCGGCTGGTGGAGATGTATCGGGATGCCGAGGCGGTGGTGATTCCGTCGTCATCGTGCGTGGCGATGATACGGGATCAGTATGCTGGGCTGTTTGAGGAGCTGGGGAACGAGGGGCTGCGGGTCGAGCTGAAGGCGCTGCTGCCGCGTGTCTACGAGCTGAGCGAGTTTCTTGTCGACAAGCTGGGCGTGGAGGATGTGGGCGCGTATTTTCCGCACAAGGTGACGTATCATGCGAGCTGCCACGGACTGAGGGGACTGCACCTGGGCGACCGGCCGATGCGACTTCTGAATAAGGTGCGCGGACTGGAATTGGCGCCGCTGCCGAATCTGGACCGGTGCTGCGGGTTTGGCGGCACGTTCAGCGTGAAGAACGGCGATGTGTCGTCTGCCATGCTGACGGTGAAGCTGCAGGATGTGATGGGGACGGGCGCGGAGTTTTGCACGGCGCTGGATAACAGCTGCCTGATGCATTTGGGCGGCGCGATGCACCGGGAATACGCGGGAATGAAGACGATCCACATGGCGGAGATTCTGGCGAGCACGCAGGAAGTGCCAGCCGAGGTGCTGGGGTGAGCGCGGCGGGAAAGGTGGAGGGCGTGGGCGCAGGGCGTCCGGGCGCCGATCGCCCGATTCTTCCACCCCAGCGAGCCAAGAGCGGGTTCGCCGGGGGCCCCGTTCTCGACCCGGTGCTGGCGCCGCCGTTTCCCGAGGCAGCACTGCCAGTGCTGCGCGACACGCAACTGCGCAAGAATGTGGCGCACGCGATCGATGTGATCCAGGCGAAGCGGGCGCGGCTGGTGGCCGAAAAGAGCGATTGGCAAGAGCTGCGTTCCACAGCTGCGGCCATCAAGGATGAGGCGCTGGAGAACCTGGGCGAGTATCTGGAGCGGTTCGAGGAGCGGTGCACGGCGGCGGGCGGGCATGTGCACTGGGCGACGGATGCGGCCGATGCGCGGCGGATCATCCTGGAGATTCTCCGCGAAGAGAAGGCCGGCGAAGTCATCAAGATCAAGACGATGACGTCGGCGGAGATCCAGCTGAATCCGTTTCTTGAGGCGAACGGGGTCAAGGCATACGAGACGGATTTGGCCGAGATTATTTTGCAACTCGGCGATGGAGAGCCCTCGCACATTGTCGTTCCGGCGCTGCACGTGAATCGGAGCCAGGTGCGAGAGATTTTTGCGCGGAAGATGGGGCTGCCGGATTTGTCGGACGAGCCGAAGGTTTTGACGGCGGCGGCACGGAATTATCTGCGGCAGAAGTTTTTGACGGTGCCGACGGCGATCAGCGGAGCGAATTTTCTGATTGCCGAGACGGGCGGAGTGGCCATTGTGGAGTCGGAGGGCAACGGGCGCATGTGCCTGACACTGCCGAAGACGATGATTACGCTTGCCGGGATCGAGAAGGTGCTGCCGCGGTTTGCCGATCTTGAGGTGATGCTGCAGATGCTGGCGCGCTCGGCGACGGGCGAGCGGATGAGCCCGTACACGTCGCTGTGGACGGGCGTGACGCCGGATGACGGGCCGCAGAAGTTTCACGTCGTGCTGCTGGATAACGGACGGTCGGCGATCCTCGGGCGGAAGCGGGAGCGGCAGACGCTCAGGTGCATTCGCTGCGCGGCCTGCATGAATGCTTGCCCGGTGTACCGGCAGACGGGCGGGCACGCGTATGGGTCGGTGTATCCGGGACCGATCGGCGCGATCCTCACGCCGCAACTGCAGCAGTTGAAACATGCGCAGTCGCTGCCCTATGCGTCGTCGTTGTGCGGCGCGTGCTACGAAGTGTGCCCGGTGAAGATCAATATCCCGGAGATCCTGATCGATCTGCGGGCGCAGGTGACAGACCTGGAGCGAAAGTCGGCCGGGAAATTCTTCGACCCGATGTATATCGGGATGCGTGTCGCGAATTTGCTGTTCTCACGCGCGTGGCTGTTTCATGCGGCGCAGAAGATGGGACGAATCGGAGCGCGGTTCTTCACGCGCAGGGATGGGTGGATTCATGCGCTGCCGAGTGTGGGCGCGAAGTGGACGCAGACGCGGGATCTGCGGGGAATGCCGAAGCAGACGTTTCATGAGTGGTGGGAGAAAAACAGGGAACAGGGAACAGGGATCAGGGATCAGAAAAGCAGAGAGCAAGGGAGCAAGAGAGCGAGGGAGCAAGAAGGCAGGGAACAAGGGAACGAGGGAACGAGGGAGCGAACGACCGGGGCGGAAGACGAAGCCGAGCAGTTTGTGGCTCAGGGAAAGGGGGCGCGATGAGTGCGATTGCAGATTCGCGCCAGCGAGTGTTGGAGAAGATACGTGCCGCAACGCGGAATTCCGCGGCGCAGGTTGGACCGTTGCCCTCGCCGATCGCGCGTTCCTACATGCGGCGGGGCAGCCTGACTGCCCGCGATTGTCAGGAGCGGTTCATCGAGCGGCTGCGCGAATACGATGCCGAGGTGGCGGAGTGCGAACCCGAGGCGCTTGCAGCCACGATTCATGCGCAGTTGGCGGCGAGCGGCCGGCACACCTTTGTGGCTCCCGCAGGACTGCCGGCCGAGTGGCTTGTGCGGGGATTTGACTGGAAGGTGGACGGCCGTTTGCCGGTGGAGGAGATTGAGCGCGCCGACGGTGTAGTGACGGCGTGCTTTTGCGGGGTTGCCGAGTCGGGGACGATTGTTTTACATCACGGAGCGGCGGAAGGGCGGCGTGTAATTTCGCTGCTCCCGGATTGGCACCTGTGCGTGGTGCGGGCCAGCCAGGTGGTGGAGACGCTGCCGGAGTATTTTGATCGCTGCGCGATCAGGGAACAGGGATCAGGGAACAGTGAACAGGGCACGTCGCGGTCTCCTCAACTCGTGACGTGGATTGCGGGGCCGAGTGCGACTGCGGACATTGAAATGACGCGCATCAAGGGTGTGCATGGGCCGAGGTTCTTGAACGTAGTTCTTGTCAGGGACTAGGGACTAGGGACTAGGGACTACGGGAGTAGGGCTGAGGGACCAAGGGTTGACGAACGGGGATGATTATGAAGCTTACGGATGGCGCAATACAGGATGTTGCATTCAAGGCGCTGGATAATTTCCAGATTGAGATTCCTTCGTGGGGATTTGCCAACACCGGCACCCGCTTCGGGAAGTTTGTGCAGGCTGCCGCGGCGACGACGATCGAAGAGAAGTTTGCCGATGCTGCAGAGGTAAACAAACTCACGGGCGTGACGCCCACGCTGGCACTGCATGTGCTTTGGGATTTGCCCGACGGCGTGAAGGACGTGCCGGAGGTTCGCTCACTGGAGCGAAAGTACGGCGTGCGATCCGGCTCCATCAATCCCAACCTGTTTCAGGACCAGGAGTACAAATACGGCTCGCTGTGCAACCCGTCGGCGGAGATTCGCGCGCACGCGCTGAGCCACATGCTGGACTCGATCGAGATTGCGAAAGAGCTTGGCTCGCGCGACATCTCGTTGTGGATGGCGGACGGGTCGAATTATCCCGGTACGCAGAGCATGCGGAAGCGGATTGCGTGGCTGGAGGAGGCGCTGGTCGCCTCGCACGAACATCTTGCGCCGAACCAGCGGCTGCTGGTGGAGTACAAGCCGTTTGAGCCGGCGTTCTACCACACCGACATTGCGGACTGGGGCATGTCGAGCCACCTGGCGCGCGTAGCCGGGCCGCAGGCTCGCGTGCTGGTGGATACAGGCCATCACTACAACGCGCAGAACATCGAGCAAATTGTGGCGTGGCTGCTGCATACCAACTTGCTGGGCGGATTCCACTTCAACGACCGGCGGTACGCGGACGACGATCTGACGCTGGGCTCGATCGATCCCTACCAGATCTTCCGCATCTTCCACGAGATTCATGCAGCGACCGATGACGGGTTGCCAACCGAGATCGCATACATGATCGACCAGAGCCACAACCTGAAGGGCAAGATCGAGGCAATGGTGCAGACCGTGGTGACGGCGCAGGAGTTGTATCTGAAGGCTGCGCTGGTGGATCGCGAGCAACTGGCGCGGTTGCAGCAGGAGTGCGACCTGGTGGCGGCTGAGGAACTTTATCGCGGAGCATTCTGGACGGATGTGCGGCCGTTGACGCGTGCGTGGCGCGAGGCGCATGGTTTGCCTGCAGATCCAATCAAGGCGTTGCGCGAGAGCGGGTATGTGGAGAAGATCGGACGCGAGCGGGGAAGCCGAAGTTCGGCGGTGAGCAGCTACGCGTAAAAGGCGGTGTGAGTGTGAGTGCGAGTGTGAGTGTGGTTTGAGGACTCCGGGACACACTCACACACGCACTCCCACCGGTTCTTAAGTCGTTCCCCGCACTGTTGTTCTATGATGGTCTGCGGCCTGGATTTCATTAGAGAACCAGGCGCAGGAGGGTGAAGGTTGGCCAAGGCAAAGATCAAAAGGCTCTACCTGATTCCGATTCTCTCCAAGGCGCTCGACGTGATCGAGCTACTGGAGCAGGATAACGCTCCGTTGACGCTCGAGGATGTCTATCAAAAGACGAATATCTCGAAGACGAGCGTTTACCGAATCCTCAAGACACTTGTGCATCGCGGGTACCTGGCGCAGACGCCAAGCGGGCAGTACCGGCTGGTTTCGCGGCCGCGCCGTTTGCGATTTGGCTTCGCCGCGCAGAGCGCGGAGATGCCCTACTCCGAAGCCGTGGCGCAAAGCGTGAGTGCGGCGGCGGCCGCATCGGGCGTCGAGCTGATCATGCTCGACAACAAATACGACCCGGCGGTTGCCGTGCACAATGCCGAGCAGTTTGTGGCGCAGCGCGTGGACCTGGTGCTCGAGTTCCAGGTGGAAGAAGCGGCCGCGCC
Source organism: uncultured Acidobacteriaceae bacterium (assembly GCA_963834565.1). GTDB lineage: Bacteria > Acidobacteriota > Terriglobia > Terriglobales > Acidobacteriaceae > Telmatobacter. Next base: position 136,742 of record CAWICF010000008.1, read on the forward strand.
GCGCGTCGCGCACATCTTCAAGAAGGCCGATATTCCCCTGGTGGCGATTGATGTGCCGCACCCGAACGCGACCTACTTTGGCGTGGACAACTTCGAGGTCGGCTACGAGGCGGCATCGATCCTTTCGCAATATGCGCTGCGGCACTGGAAAGGCAAGGTGGACCGCGTGGTCGGCGTGGGATTCAGCGAGGCGGGCAGCTTTGTGCAGAACCGCATCACTGGAGCGTTTGACGGGATTCGCGAGCGATTCAAAGAGCTGACGCCGGACCGATTCGCGCAAATTGAAGGGCGCGGCATGCGCGATGCGAGCCGGAAGGCGATGAAAGAACTGCTGAAGAGCTGCAAGCCGGGCGAGCACACGCTGGTGGCAGCGGCGACCGACTCAAGCGCGCTGGGCGTGCTGGACGCGGTGCGCGAGGCGGGACTCGAGCAGAACTTCGCGATCGTGGGACAGGATTGCATTCCCGAAGTGATGGAGGAGATGCGCGGCGGGTCGGGAGCCATGGTGGGATCGATTTCGCACGAGCCGGAGACTTACGGGCCGCGACTGATTCAGTTGGGCATTGCGATTCTGCGCGGGTACACCGTGCCGCCTTACAACTATGTGCACCACAAGGCGGTAACGCCGGAGACGCTGGGGGCTGAAGAGAAGACGGATGGCGAGGAGCGTGCAAGCGAGTTGGCGGGGCAGCGAGCGAGCGAACCAGTGAGTTAGCAAGTCAGCGGCGAGTTGCAGTGCACTGTCTCCCCGATCCCCAAATGCAGGGCCCGGGGGCACCGGGCACGGTGCTTGCGCACCCCAAATCCCCATGTAAAACGGTTTCCTGCTGCCTGGCGCGGTAGAATAAATGAGTGCTCGCACGCTTCCCCGTGGAGGGCACCTACCTTATGACAACTGCAACTGCTTCTCCATCGCCTGTACTGCATTTTCTTGAGGATCGCTGGGACCCGACGGTCGCGGCCGGTCTGGATGAACCTGAACTTCTGCGCTATCGGTCCAATCTTCTGGGCTCGGATCTGCGCATCACGAACTTTGCCGGCGGCAACACCAGCTCAAAAGTGATCGATATCGATCCGCTGACCGGTGAAAGCGTCGAAGTGCTGTGGGTGAAGGGCTCGGGCGGCGACCTGGGCTCGATCAAGCGCACCGGATTCGCTACGCTCTACCAGGAAAAGCTGCTGGCGCTGGAGCGCCAGTACAAGGGCGTCGATACCGAAGACGACATGGTGCCGATGTATGCGCTGTGTGCGTTCAAGAACAATCCCGTTGCAGCGTCGATCGACACCCCTCTGCATGGCTTTCTGCCGTTTCGCCACGTCGATCATCTGCATCCTGACTGGGGTATTGCGCTGGCGGCGAGCGCCAATGGCAAATTGAAGATGGAGGAGTTCAACCGGGAATTCGGCCACCATTTGATCTGGGTGCCGTGGCAGCGACCGGGCTTCGAGCTGGCGCTGATGATGAAGCGCGCGGTCGAGGAGAATCCAGGCTGCGATGGAATTGTGCTCGGCGGGCACGGGCTGTTTACCTGGGGCGAGACGCAGCGCGAGTGCTACCTGAACACGCTCAACGTGATTGATCGGCTGGGGCAGTTTATCGAACGCCACGGGCGCGGCAAGGTTCGTTTTGGCGGCGAGGCCGTGCCGGCGCGCGCAGATCGCAGAGCCGATGCGATTCAGATTTCGCCGTTTTTGCGGGGGCGCATCAGCGCGCAGCAGCGTTTTATTTCGAACTTCAACGACAGCGCGGATGTGCTGCAGTTTGTGGACTCAGTCAACGCGAAGGAGATGGCGTTTCTGGGGACGAGCTGTCCCGATCACTTTATCCGCACCAAGATTCGCCCGATGTTTGTGCCGTGGGCGGCGAGCGAGGGACTGGAAGAGCTGAAGAAGTCGATCGACGAGTCACTGGCGCAGTATCGCAAACAATATCGCGCTTACTATCGCGCATTTGCGACCGACGATTCGCCGGCGATTCGCGATGCCAGCCCGACGGTGGTGCTGATTCCAGGCATGGGCATGTTCAGCTACGGCAAGAACAAGACAGAGGCGCGCATCACGGGCGAGTTTTATACCAACGCGATTCACGTGATGGAAGGCGCGAGCGTGCTGGGCGAGGGCGACGTGAGCGGGACACTTCCCCAATGCGGGGAAGGGATGGATCCGGCGAGCTTCAAGACGTTCAGCAACTACGTGGCGCTGCCGGCAATTGAGGCATTCCGCATCGAGTACTGGCAGATGGAAGAGGCGAAGATTCGCCGCCAGCCGCCGGAGAAGGAATTGAGCCGCCGCGTGGCGCTGGTGGTGGGCGGAGCAAGCGGCATCGGGCGCGAAGTGGGGCGACTGGCAGCGATACGCGGCGCGCACGTATTTATCGCCGACCGTAATGAAGCAGGCGCGGCGGAAGTGGCGGAGCAGCTCGGGACGATGACGTCGAAGGAGTTCACGGGCAGTTCGGGCGTGGACATTCGCAGCCGCAAGTCGATTCGCGACGTACTGGGCGAGGCGGCATTGGCTTTCGGCGGCATCGACATTTTGATCAATACTGCGGCCATCTTTCCTTCCACGATCAGCGGGGAGATTCTGGATGAGATGTGGAGCGACACGATGGCCATCAACGTGACGGCGAATTATCTGCTGGCCGATGAGTCGGCAAAGTTATTTGAGGAGCAGGGGCTGCACGGGAACATCGTGTTCACCAGCTCGGCCAATGCCGTGGTGGCCAAGCGCGGCAGCGAAGCTTACGACGTGAGCAAGGCGGCGCTGAGCCATCTGATTCGCGAACTCGCAGTGAGCATGGCGCCGAATGTGCGCGTGAACGGCATCAGCCCGGCGACGGTGGTGAAGGGATCGACCATGTTTCCGCGCGACCGGGTGCGCGCTTCGCTGACCAAGTACAATATTCCTTTCCAGGAATCTTTCAGCGATGAGGAACTGCGCAGCCGCCTGGCCGCGTTTTACGCCGAGCGGACGCTGACGAACAAGATGATCGACCCGGTCGACTGCGCAGAAGCAATCCTCTTCCTGGCGAGCCCCCGGGCGCGCTGCACCACCGGCCACGTGATTCCCGTGGACGGCGGACTGACCGAGGCGTTCCAACGTTAAGGAAGGGCGCTGAAGAATCGGGAGTATTGCTGCACCAATGCAAGAAGCTGCGCGGGTTGCCATTGATTTAGGCGCGGAAAGCTGCCGCGTCTCGTTGCTTCGCTGGATCGACGGCGCGCCGAAGGTCGAAGTCGTCCACCGCATTCCCAATGGACCCGTGCACCGGGGCGGCTCGCTGTACTGGTCGCTGACGGGAATTCTTGCCGGGCTTGAAGCTGGGTTGCGGAAGGCTGCAGCGGCGGCGCCTGAAGGGATTGCTTCGATCGGCGCGGATAGCTGGTCAGTGGATTATGTGCGGCTTGCACCTGACGGCAAGATGCTGCGCGAGCCGTTCTGCTACCGCGATGAGCGCACGTCGAAAAGCAAAGAAGCAGCCGACAAGATCATCTCTCCCTACGAGATTTATCGGCGCACCGGCGCGTATCCGCACAAATTGAACACGGTCTACCAGCTGATGGCCGACCCAGTGGCGGGGATCGATCCGCGCGCGCCGTGGGTGATGATGCCGGAGTTTGTGTTGTATTGGTTGAGCGGTAAACGGGTGGCCGAATACACCAACGCGACGCACACAGGTCTCGTGAATCTGAAAACCGGAACGTGGGATGCAGAGCTCTTCAAGATGCTGGGACTGGCGGCGGAGGCTGCGCCGCCGCTGGTTGCGACGGGAACGGTGCTGGGACCGCTCGAGGGGCCGCTGAAGGAACTGCCGGTGTTTCGCGAGACGCAAATTATAGCTCCGGCGACGCACGATACGGCAAGTGCGATTGCAGGAATACCCGGCGATCTGAGCTCGGCGGCGTATATCAGTTCGGGAACGTGGTCGCTGGTGGGCACGGTGACCGAGACGTCGGTGACGACGCAACATGCGTTCGATGCGGGCTACACCAATATCGGAGCGGCGGCCGGCGGATTGCTGTTTCACTCGCTCATCAACAGCATGTGGCTGCTGAAGCAGTGCATGGATTCGTGGGCAGCGGCGGGAAGGCCGTGGGCGATCGAGAAGATTGTGGAGGCGGCCGCGGAATGCAATTCCGGGACGGGCGTGCTGGACATGGACGCGGAGCCGCTGATGCTCGACACCGATATGCCGCAGCGGATCAACAACGAACTGAAGCGGCTGGGATTCGATGAAATTCCTGACGTTGCGGGCAACGAGCCGATCTTTGCGCGAACGATCTTCGAGAGCCTAGCGATCCGCTACGCATCGGCAACGGTGAATCTGGAGAAGATGCTGGGCCGCAAGCTGGAACGCATCCACATGATCGGCGGCGCAACGCGCAACAAATGCCTGATCGCGCTGACGGAGCGGCAGACCGGGCTGAAGGTCGAGATCGGCGAAACCGAGAGCTCGACCATCGGCAGCCTGGCGATTCAACTGGCGGCGAGCGAGGCCGGCGGGAAGAAAGTGACTCCGGCGGCCGTACGCGAGTGGGCGAAGAAGCTTTGCAAAAATCAAAACTGTTGACGCAGTGAGGCGTAATGCGCCAGGAAAGCCCAAAACAGAAAGCGGCGAAGTTTCTGCGGGATGTGAGGGCTGTGCTAAGACCGCTCAAAGATGTAGAACGTGCGGCGGGCGCGAAAGCCTACATGCGCGGCCAGTTTGAGCACCTGGGAATTGCGACGCCTGCGCGGCGCGCAGCAGTCGCCGCGCTGATCCGCGGATTCAAACCAGCGACGGCCAAGGAACTGCGTGCGGCTGCGACCGGTCTTTGGGCGATGCGAGAACGCGAGTATCAATATGTAGCGGCCGATCTGCTGATCAAGTACCAGGCTGCGCTGAGCCTCGACGATTTGCCATGGCTGCTGGAGCTGGCGCAGCAAAAATCCTGGTGGGACACGGTGGACTGCATTGTGAAGGTTGTGGGCAAGATCGTGCGGCGGGCAAGAAAGGAAGGAAATGGCGCGAAGGGCGTACGCGCGATGGACCGCGCGGTGAAGCATGGAGATTTCTGGGTGCGGCGCATTGCCATGCTGCATCAGCTCGGGTGGCGCGACGAGTGCGACACGGAACGGCTGTTCCGCTACGCGGAGCTGCTGGCGGCCGAGAAGGAATTTTTCATTCGCAAGGCGATTGGGTGGGCGCTGCGCGACTACGCGTGGCACGACTGGCGGGCGGTGGAGAAGTTCCTGCGCGCGAGCGAAGGGAAGTTTTCGGGGTTGACGGTGAGGGAAGCGGGGAAGAATTTTGCGACGCTGCGTAGCAGCACTGCCGGAAAGAGAGTCCGGCGATGAAACGAATCTCAGCGGGCAGCATCTTTTTTGCCAAATATCTGTTTCCCGTCCTCTGGTTCGGATTCCTTGGCTTCTTCGTCTTCACCGTCCTCTCCAACAGAGACGCGCAAGGCGGCCTGTCTCTTTTCGCAATCATCGTGCCGGTTTTAATGGGCATCTTCGGCTACTTCATGCTGAAGAAAATGGTGTGGGACCTGGCCGACGAGGTCCTCGACGCCGGAGACTCTTTGGTGGTTCGTTTTGGAAAAGAGCAGGAGCGGATCTCTCTCGCGAACATCATCAACCTGAGCTACTCCTACATGATGAGTCCGGCCCGCGTCACACTTTTGCTCCGCCAACCTTGCCGCTTCGGCAATGAGGTTTCCTTCGCCGCCCAGCGGCCATTCAGTTTTATTCCTTTGGCAAAGAGCCAGGAGATCGCCGAACTCATTCAGCGCGTCTACGCAGCCCGCCGTGCCTTTAGATGAGGCTGCGCAAGACGCACACTATTCGGGCAGCTGAGGAGGATTCTTGGCTCGGAGCAGCATGCGGGTTAGCTCGAAAGTCCTCCGGGCTTCTTCGCAAATCTGCAGATTCGGACTGCCGGAGTGTGATTTGTCTCAGTGATTTCGTAGCCTGAGTTGTCTTGATCCGGAAGATTGAGTCAGTTAGAGTGAGACGTAAATTATCGGAGGCTCTCGTAGGGATGGTTAGCGCTCATCGATTCTTGCTTGCTGTCGTTGCCTTCTGTCCCTTATCGTGTGGAGCATTGCTTCACGCTCAGCAGCCACTTGCCGTTCAGAACGCAACGGGAATGAGGTTGCTGGTCGATCCGGAAAACACGCAACCCGTCCTCCGTGTCGTGCCGCCCGGTCGTTCGGATACGGATGCTGCAATCGAGGTGATTTTTCCTGAGCATGTTTCTGCGAAAAAAGCGGGCGAAAACGATGTTGCGCACCTGTATCTCTATCGGCCGGGTCACGAAGGTATCGCGCCCGATTGGCGAGTCGTCGGACGGACGCTCGAATACGAGAAGGATCTGACGGGTGGCGTTCATTTTCTGGCGCGGGCAACGCTCGAAGACGACGGGGTTCTCTTCCACTACGAGTTCGAGAATCATTCCGATACTCCCTTCGACATGATCTATGCCGTAACCGACCCGCGTCTGACTTCCATTTTTCATGATGTGCGGCTGCAGCGGACCTATGTGCATCACAGCGATGGATTCGGATTGCTGGCCGCGGAAACTCCGAGCCGATTAACGATGCCGTTGAGCAAGTGGCTGCCTTCGCGTTACCTGGATTCGTTCACCTGGCCGGTACCTGCGCAGAAAGTTGAGCGCCGCGCAGACGGCATCACGTACTATAACAATTCGCGCCCCGTCGACGAGCCAATGATCGCGACGCTCTCAGAGGACAGCAAGTGGATTGTGGCCAGCTTTACGCGCACCACTGGGAACGTTTGGAGCAATCCGGAACTGATATGGTGTGACCCTGTCAACACCGTCGAATCGTTGGGCGTCGTTTTTGCATTTGTGTTTTCGAGGACAGGATCAGCAGCAGCCGTGGCAGGTAATGGCGACGATTGATCAAGCTGATATTCGCGGGTCGGAACCGCATAATCATGATCCGTCGGGAGCTGCCTCTGACTAACTTCGCGAGTCCGGTTGAGCCTGTCGCATATTTCCGCCGAGGATTCTCCTTCGTGCTTGCTCCGGCTGCGGCTGACCCTGTCCTCGATTTGGATAACGTTGTTCATGGGTTGATTTGTTTTTGCTTTTTCTTTCTTTGGAAAGTCTTTGCTTTTGTTCTTTCGCTTCCCGTCATGCCGCCAGTTGTTGTTTGCAGGACGCTTCGGCCTTGATGCCGATGGCCCAGATGAAGCCCAGCAGTTCGCGTGCAATCGCCGTCATGGTCTTTCTCTGCTCCTTGCCTCGAGCCATCAGCGTCATGTAACGCTTGTGCAGACGGTTCTGCGCCTTCCATGCAATCTCGGTAATTTCTGCCGGAAGCCCTTCCTGGCGCTTACGCAACCGGGCTCCGATCGATGGCCGGTGGCGATAGCTCCAGGCCGATTCCACTACGATTCGTCTCAGGTGCGCGTTGCCGGCCTTGGTAATGCCTCCCTTTCGAATACGCTTGCCGCTGGAGTCTTCGCTGGGAAACGCTCCGCTATACCCCATCAGGTCCCGCGCGCGCTGGAAGCGGGAGGTGATGTTGCCCAGCTCGACAGCAATTGTGACTGCCGAGATGTGCGCAATGCCGCGCAATGCCTGTAAACCGCGAGCCACTTCCTGCATCGGCGCGGGAGCCAGCTGAATCACTTCCACAATCGACTGCTCTAACCGCTTGACCCGTTCTTCCATGTGCTGAACTTCGTTCAGACAATCCAGCAACGTGGCCTCCTGCGCCGGATGCGTGTAGCGGACCTGCTGGACCCACCCCACGTAAGATTCCGTCCACGCCTTCACTCCCAGCGGAGAACGCTGGCCCGTACGCAGCAGGAACTTGGTCAGCCGGTGCTTCGCGCGCAGCTGATCCTGCTTGGCCGCCTCCCGTTGCCGGACAAGATCGCGCAATGCCTCGGAATCTTCATCGGGAACCCACACTGCAGTCAGATCTCCGGAACGGTGACTGCGTGCCAGCTTCAGCGCGTCCCGCCGATCGGTCTTCACACGGTCTCCGGGCTTCTTCGGGACCAGGCTCGGCGCGACCACTGCGCAGTCGACTCCCAACTGCGTCAGCTGCCAGTAAAGTACGAACCCCGTCGGGCCGGCCTCATAGCAGGCTCGCAGATGCTCCGGCGGACCAAGCTTGCGGATGAACTTGCGAATCGACTCTTCGCGGTTGGCGATCGTTCCCAGGCTGCGTACTTCGCCATCCGGCTCGGCTACTGCTACAGCTATCGTTTCGGCGTGGACATCCAAGCCCAAAAATCCTAACTTCTCTCTCATGACCGGTTCCCTCCGCTTGTGGCTCTGGACTGAAGTTCGTCAAACAAACTCAGCCTAACCCACGACCAGCGCATCGAGCCGGTCACACCATAATGACTAACCTGCCAGCACGTCGATCCGGAAAGATCTCTCGCCCCGATGGCAAAGGCTGTACTCGAAGTAAAGATCCTCATCTTTCAGGGTTCGTTGGATGATGCACTGAGGAAGGTGATTGCGCAGCGCGACAGCCTGGAATAGAGGCGCACTTGACTCGGCGGCGGCTTTGGTTTTAGTTTGGGCTTACACGGGAAAGGAGGTTGATCCAGCCTATGAAGATTGAATTACCAAGTAGTACGGTACGTGAGGTGACTGAGGCCTGAGGCCTAGCGTCTCTGGCTGCAGATAAGACCCGGTGGAGGGTTCTCCGCCATGGCTCTGGCAATCGCTCGAAACGCGATGGCCTCAGTCCAATCCCAACAGATCACCGGCAGCGGCCTGGGAACGAATGTTCTCGGGCCGTTGTTGTCTTAAAGGCAGGGAACGAGGGAACAAGGGACCGAGGGAACAAGGGAACAAGAAAAGAGTTCACAGTTCGTAGTTCTTCGTTCGGAGTTGGCGGCCGCGGCTGCCGAGATGGGGGAGAAATGCAGGACCACCTGGAGAATACGCTGGCGTTGTTGCAGCGGACGCCGGCAACATTGAACGCGCTATTGCGCGATTTGCCGGAGGTGTGGACGCACCGCAACGAGGGAGAGAATAGCTGGAGTGCTTACAGCGTGGTGGCGCATCTGATCCACACCGAAGACGACGATTGGACGGCGCGGATACGCTTGATCCTGCGGTTGGGCGACACGCAGGCATTTGCGCCCTTCGATCGCGAGGGGCACGCGCGTTACAGCGCAGGGAAGTCGCTGGGCGAGTTGCTCGACGAGTTTGCGAAGCTGCGGGCGCAAAATCTTGAAGAAGTACGCGGAATCCAGCTATCGCCAGAAGATTTGACGCGGAAGGGAAGGCACCCGGCGCTTGGATCGGTGACGCTTTCGCAACTCCTGGCCGCGTGGACGGCACACGATCTGACGCATCTGCATCAGATTTCGCGAATCCTGGCGTATCAGATTCGCGAAGCCGTAGGGCCATGGAAAAAGTTCCTCGGCGTTCTGCAGTGCGCGGGGCACAGCGAGCCGGCATGAAAAAGCAGGGAGCAAGGGAGCGAGCGAACAAGGGAGCAAGAGGCGAGTTCGCGGTTCGTAGTTCGCGGAGGCAAGTTGGCTGCAGGGCGCTTTGCAAAGCGAGCGGCCGTCACAGTCCGCTAGAATCATCAATAGAATGAAGTGTCCATATTGTGGATTTGCGCAGGATCGGGTGGTGGACTCGCGCGAAAGCAAAGAGGCCGACTCGATCAGGCGGCGGCGGGAGTGCGAAAGCTGCAATCGCCGGTTTACGACCTACGAGCGCATCGATGAGATTCCCTACATGGTGGTGAAGAAGGACGGCCGCCGCGAGCGGTTCGACCGGCACAAGGTGCTGAACGGGCTGGTGCGCGCGTGCGAGAAGCGGCCGGTATCGTCGAGCCAACTGGAGAAGATCGTCGATGCGACGGAGACGTTTCTGGTGGATGCGCCGGAGCGCGAGCGCTCGACGCGCGAGATCGGCGAACTGATCATGGAGCAGCTGAAGGGGCTGGACACCGTCGCGTATATCCGGTTCGCGAGCGTGTATCGGGACTTCAAGGATGTGCGCGAGTTCAAAGAAGAGCTGGAAGGGCTGCTGGGGAGCCACGGAAAGAAAGGGACGTAGGGACTAGGGACCAGGGACTAGGGAGCAGGTTCTCGCTGCTGGCCGCAACGAGTGCCGGACTTTGCGATGCATCGGATTGAACCAAGGTTACGAGTCACGCGATGGCTCAATACCGTTCCTGTTGAAGCCGAGTGTTCGGCTTGTGCTGGGGTTAGATTTCAGGTCGCAGAATGGAACTCTGGCGAGCCATACCATCAGCCCGGTCGCCAGCACTACCATGACATCTTGCAGAACCAGTTCGATCGACACGTGGCTGTTATGCATCGTGCGAATGCTGAGGAAAAGTAATGTCAGAGAAGAAGACTCACAAGGTGACGCTGATTCCCGGCGACGGCATTGGGCCGGAGGTGACGCAAGCGGTGGTGCGGATTCTCGAAGCCACCGGCGTGAAGTTTGAATGGGAGCGCTATGCCGCGGGCGCAGAAGCCTTCGAGATTCACGGCGAGTACATTCCCGCGGCGCTGTATGAATCGATTGAGCGGAACCGCGTTGCGCTGAAGGGGCCGGTGACGACGCCGATTGGCGGCGGGTTCAAGAGCATCAACGTGACGCTGCGCAAGAAGTTCGATCTGTTCGCGAACCTGCGGCCGATTCGGAATTTGCCCGGGCTCGACACGAAATATCCCGGCGTGGACCTGGTGATCGTGCGCGAAAACACCGAGGGCGAGTACGTGGGACTGGAGCACGAGGTGGTTCCGGGGGTCGTGGAGAGCATCAAGGTGATTACCGAGAAGGGATCGACGCGGATTGCGAAATTTGCGTTTGAATACGCGCGCAAGCACGGACGCAAGAAGGTCCACTCGATTCACAAAGCCAACATCATGAAGCTGTCGGATGGGTTGTTCCTGCGCTGTGCGCGGAAGGTGGCCGAGGATTTTCCAGATATTACTTATGGCGAACACCTGATCGACAACACGTGCATGCAGCTGGTGATGAATCCGTTCCAGTACGACACGCTACTGCTGGAGAATTTGTATGGTGACATCGTAAGCGACCTGTGCGCGGGACTGGTTGGCGGGCTGGGACTGGCGCCGGGAGCAAATCTGGGCGCCGAGTGCGCGATTTTCGAGGCGGTGCACGGCTCGGCGCCGGACATTGCCGGGAAAGATGTGGCGAATCCTACGGCGCTGCTGCAGTCGGCGATTTTGATGCTGCGGCATCTGGATGAAGAGGCTGCGGCGGATAAGGCGCAGAGGGCGCTGGAGACGGTCTACTCTGAGCGCAAAACGTTGACTCGCGACGTGGGCGGGACGGCGGGAACGACACAGTTTACCGATGCGATGCTGGAGGCGATGGGCTAGAGGCGGGGAACGAGGGAACGAGGGACCAAGGAGCGAGGGAGCCGAAGGAGATTCGCTGAGCCGCGGTTCCGCCACATTCCCAAAACGCTGTAACTCAGGCTCCTGTAGAATAGAGAGTTACGGCCATGAAGACGAGATATCCCATCGGCATTCTTGGCGCGACCGGCATGGTCGGCCAGCGCTACATTCAACTGCTCGAAAACCACCCGTTTTTCGAGATCACCTGGCTTGCGGCCAGCGACCGCTCGAGCGGAAAGCCCTATGGCGAAGCCGCCAAGTGGAGGCTGGACACTCCACTGCCCGAACGCATTGCGAAGATGGTCGTGTCGCCTGCGGAGCCTGACGGCGCGCCGAAGATTATCTTTGCCAGCGTGGACGCGGCGATTGCCCGAGAGATGGAGCCGAAGTTTGCCGCGGCCGGTTGCGCCGTGCTGTCGAACTCAAGCGCGTTCCGAATGACGCCGAACGTGCCGCTGGTGATTCCCGAGGTAAACGCTGAGCATCTGCACTTGATCGAAGAGCAGGCCTCGCGCAAAGATTCGGGCGGCTACATGGTGACGAATCCGAATTGCTCGACGATTGGACTGGTGCTGGCGCTGAAGCCAATTGAAGAGCGATTCGGGATCGAGCAGATATTTGTCACGACGATGCAGGCAGTGAGCGGGGCGGGCTATCCCGGCGTGGCGTCGATGGACATTCTCGACAACGTGGTTCCCTACATCGGCAGCGAAGAAGAGAAGATGGAGGCGGAGACGCTGAAGCTGCTGGGTAAGCTGGAGGGTCACTCAGTGAGCCCGCTGGCTGCGAAGATCACGGCGCATTGCAATCGCGTGCCAGTGGTTGACGGGCACACGGAATGTGTGTCGATCAAGCTGGGCAACAAACTGGGGCGGGCGGCAAAGCGCGAAGATATTCTGGCGGCGTGGGCGGAGTTCAAGCCGCTGGCGGGAATGAATCTGCCATTCGCGCCGGAGCAGCCGATCGAGTGGGCGGAGCAGAACGAACGGCCGCAACCGAGACTGGATCGCAACCGCGGCAACGGAATGACGGTGACGGTGGGACGGCTGCGCCCCTGCGGCCTGCTGGACTGGAAGTTTGTGCTGCTCTCGCACAACACGGTGCGCGGCGCGGCCGGAGCGACGATTTTGAACGCCGAGCTGCTGGCGAATTTGGGGAAGCTGGAGCCGGTGGCGGAAGCGGCGGCGCGTGTATGAGCGAGCAGGTCGACCGCTCGAATCCAGACGTTAAAAGATGGAATTTCCCACGTCTCAAAATCGAGACGTGGGGCACCCCAGCCTTGGGCCTCTAGGGAAATTTTGCATGAAGATTGTTGTGATGAAGTTTGGCGGGACGTCGGTGGAGGATGCGACCGCCATTAATCGGACCGCGGCCATCGTGGCCGGGCGCGTGGCGATGGGCAAGAGTCCAACCGTGGTGGTGAGCGCCATGGCCAAGGTGACCGACCAGTTGCTGCGCGCGGCGGCCGCATCGGCTGAGGGCGATCGCACCGGCGCGCTGGCAATCAGCTCGCGGTTGCGCTCGCGCCATCGCGACACTGCATGCGAGCTGGTGAAGAACGAGACCGACCGCTGCGACCTTCTCGGCTGGATTGATGCGAAGTTCGACACGCTGGATGAGGTGCTGCGCGGACTGTCTGCGATTCGCGAGCTGACGCCGCGCCTCTCGGATCTGATTGTGAGTCACGGCGAACGGCTGTCGAGCCGGATTGTGACAGCGGCGTTCCGCGAGCGCGGCATTAACGCGGCGCACGCCGACGCGCGCGAGTTCATCATTACCGACTCCGAGTTCCAGAAAGCCGCGCCGCAAGACGACATCATCGAGAAGAAAGCGCCGGAAAAACTGATGCCGCTTTTGCGAGAAGGCAAGGTTGCGGTGATGGGCGGATTCATCGCGACGAACGAAGCCGGATTGACAACGACGCTCGGCCGAGGCGGATCCGATTACACGGGAGCGCTAGTGGGCGGCGCGCTGAATGCCGAGACGATCGAGATCTGGACGGATGTGGACGGAATTATGACGGCCGATCCGCGGGTGTGCCCCGATGCGCTGCGCGTGAAGGTGATCAGTTTTGAAGAAGCGGCGGAGCTGGCGTACTTCGGCGCAAAGGTGCTGCACCCGGCCACGATTTTGCCGGCGGTGAAGAAGAATATTCCCGTGCTGGTGCTGAACAGCCGCAACCCAACATGCGAGGGCACGCGGATCATTTCGCTTGCGCCGCATTGCAAAAGCCCTTTCAAGTCGATCGCAGTGAAGAAGAAGCTGAGCATCATCGACATCGTGGCCAGCCGCATGCTGATGTCGCACGGCTACCTGAGCCAGATGTTCGCCGTCTTCGACAAGCACAAATGCCCGATCGATATGGTGTCGACGAGCGAGGTTTCGATCTCAGTCACGGTGGATTCGAATGCAAGCCTGCCGGCGATTGCCGCAGACCTGAGCAAGATGGCCGATGTGAAGTACGAGGGGAAGAAGGCGCTGGTGTGCATGGTGGGCGAGGATATTCGCGGCCAGAACGGAATCGCGGCGCAGGTGTTCAATGCCATCCGCCACATCAACATGCGCATGATCTCGCAGGGCGCGAGCGAGATTAACATGAGCTTCATGATCGAGGAAGACGATGCGGATGAGGCAGTGCGCTCGCTGCACGCAGCATTTTTCCAGAATGCCGACCCGATCGTATTTGATGTAGAGGCGAAAAAGGCGGTTCACAGTTCTTAGTTCGCAGTTCGCAGCGCCCGCAACGAGAAATCCAACTGCGAACTGTGAACTCTGAACTGTTCCGAAGGAACGCATGCTGATTCTTGTGTTGGGCAAGGGGAAGACCGGGAGCCTGGTGGCTGAGGCGGCGCGCGAGCGGGGCCATGGCGTGCGCGCACTCGACATCTACGAGAATGAACATGCTTCAGCATTGACCGCGCCCAACCTGGCAGGTGTGGACGTGGTCGTCGACTTTACGGCGCCAGAAGCAGCGGTTGAAAACATGCGCGCTGTGCTTGCCGTCGGTGGACACATTGTGGTGGGCACGACGGGGTGGTACGGCAAGGTAAGCGAGATGAAGGCGCTCGCCGCACAACGAGGGGGCGGGCTGCTCTACGGGACGAATTTTTCCATCGGCGTGCAGAAGCTCTTTAGACTGACGGCTGAGTTGGCAAAGCTCGAAGATTACAAGTTCTCGATCGAAGAGACGCACCACGTGACGAAAGTCGACGCGCCTTCGGGTACGGCGATCACGCTCAAGGAAATCATTCTCGCTGTGCGGCCGGGGATCGATGTGCCGATCGAATCGCATCGCGTAGGCGATGCCAAGGGCGAGCACCTGGTGCGCGCCGTGAGTGACCACGACGAGCTGGAGTTGCGTCACGATGCGCACAGCCGGCGCGGGTTTGCGCTGGGAGCGGTGCGCGGCGCGGAGTGGCTGGCGGGAAAATCGGGCGCGTGGGAGTTCCGCGAGATCTTCGACCAGCTGTAAGGTCGTAAATCTGAACTTCGTTGAAAAACAACCGCAGATCCTTCGACTCCGTCCGACGCGGCGGACTTCGCTCAGGATGACAAGTTCAATTTTTGTAGCGGACTTCAGACTCAGGGGACTAGAGACTATTGCGCCGCTGCGCGGGGCTTGATGAGATCGTCGAGGTAGTCGGGTTTCGATTCGTTGCGGACCAGATGCGGAAACCGCTCGCCATCGTGATAGTTGACGGCGCAAACGTGGTAGTACTCGTCGTCAATCACGAGAAGCGAGATGGGTGCATCGGTTCCTTTGGCGGCTTTGATCGCGTCTTCAAGCAGATCGTGCGAGTAGAGGCGGCCATTGACTCCGACGACCTTCATTCCAGAAGAAATGCCGGCCTCGAATGCCGGACTTCCGACAATTGCATCCGTGACAGTGCCATCTTCTGCAAGCTGCAGGCCGACGGAATACCGGTCGCCGGCAGCGCCATGGCGCCCGGCGAATGCAGGAGGCACATCGTTGTAGGCGAGGTTCCAGCCGCCGTTTTCGATGCCGCCAAGCGGCGGATTGGGTGAAGTGGAATCGAGCCGTTGGCGCAGAAATCCGGCCCAGTCGTACGGCGCGACCTGGTTGAGGGTGGAGACAATGCTGTCGAAGGTGTAGGTCTTCACCTCGGGGCCGTTGTTCGCTCCGCCATGAAAGAGGTGACAGAAGTCGTCGATGGATTTTTGCCCGTGCGTGACGTCGTGGATGATGGTGGCGGCCTCAAGCCAGAAAAGGTCACCCTCGTCGTAGTAATCCGAACTGCGCCGCCAATTGGTCCATCCTCCACCGCCGCCATAGCCAAATCCTTCTTCCGCGGTTGCGGTATCAGCCAAAGGACGCCAGGTGCGACCGGGACGTCCCGGGCCGAGCGTTGCTGCGGCGTTGGCGAGGTATTCGCGATATTGTTCCGGAGTCCAGAGTCCACTGCGTGCGGCGAGCATCGGTCCGAGGTAATCGGTGAGGCCTTCGTAGCCCCACAACATGTCGGTTTCCATCGGTGTTTCGAAGTCGGGCGTGGTGAGATCGGCGGGGCGGCGAAATTTTCCATTCCACGAGTGCACGAATTCATGAGGAAGAATCGCACCAACCATCATTCCGGCGCTGGGGAGCAACAGGGTGCGCTCGGGCAGACGGGTGTCGTTCGATTCGTGGTGTTCGAGCCCGAAGTGTTGCACGTGATCGCTGAGCGCGAGCAGGAAATGATAGTCGCGGTAATGCCGCGCGCCGAAGAGCTTACCTGACTCGGCGACCAGCCTGGTCATGCCCTTTTGAATCTCAGGGCTCATGTTGAGCGCGGCTTCGCTGTCGGCAGCCATATCGATCTCGTGGTGGATGGGCTCGCCGGGCGGAGTAAGGTCGATGGCGCGAAAGTATTGGCCTGCGATTACGGGCGAATCGACAAGCAGATCGAGCGAGATGGGCTTGAAGGAAACACGATTGCCGGATTGATTATCGATGGGAAGAGACGTACCGAACTTCCAACCATCGGGAAGAACGAGGCTGGCCTGATAGGTAAGCTGCGCGGAGGGCGCGCCGGCCGGATAGAGCAGCGCCTCGTTCCACTCGAGGACGAGAAGCTTGTCGGTCGCCGAACCGCCTTCGGTCTCGATCGTGTCGTAAGAAGCTTCGAGCTGCGTAGCGCCGGCTGGGACATCGACGTGGAAGGTGAAGACGTCGAGAAGATCGCGCTGCCAGGGGATGGTTTTGCCGCCGGCTTCAAATTTAAGTCCAGCCAGGTCGGTGATGGGACCTTCTGGTTCATGTGCTCCAGGAATCCATTTTGGGTAGTAGAGCGTGAGCGGGCCGGGCTTGACGGGAATGACAAGATGCGAATGCAGAAGCTTGCGCGGCGAATGCGTGGCATCGACAGTGAGCGAGATGGTATGGCTTGATTGCGCAATGGATAGGGGCGCGACGAAAACACACAACGTGACGAGAAGGCTCTTTAAACAGCGTCGAGACGGGTTCATCGGAGTACTCCAAGAAAAAAGCAATAAGGGAACTGCTCTGCCGCGCATGATAGCAGCCGGAACCATGAGGGGCGACAAAGAAAGGATTTGGGCGCCGGCATTCCGATTCTACGGCTATTCATCGCGGCTGAAGCCGAGCGGTATAAACTTTAGCTGTTATGGAAACGATCGGCTGTGGTACTGCAATTGTGACGCCTTTCAAGGCGGATGGATTCGTGGACGAGGCGGCGCTGTGGGCGCTGGTGAACTGGCAAATCGAATCGGGAATCGATTTTATCGTCGCGTGCGGGTCGACGGGCGAAGCGGCGACGCTCGATGAAGACGAATGGCTGCAAACGATCCGCATTGTGGTTGAGGCGGCCGCGGGGCGCGTGCCGGTATGGGCAGGATGTACGCACAACTCGACACGCGTGCTGGTGCGGCAGGCGTCAAAGTTGCGGCAGTTGACGGGACTCGCCGCGGTGCTTTCGGCAAATCCGTATTACAACAAGCCGACGCAGGAGGGGCAGTTCCAGCACTTCCTGGCGCTGGCACGCGAGGTCGAACCGCTGCCGGTGTGCGTCTACAATGTGCCGGGGCGGACAGCGGCGAATCTTGAGCCCGAGACTGTCGGCCGGCTCGCCGCGGCTGCAAGCAATATCCAGGCGATCAAAGAAGCGAGCGGCAAGTTGACGCAGTTTGCGGAGCTCGCGCACATTCTGCCGCGCAGTTTCAAGATTTTTTCGGGCGACGACAACCTGGCGCTGGCGGCGATTGCCGTGGGCGCGCACGGGCTGATCAGCGTGGCCTCGAATGAAGCGCCGGCCGAGGTGACACGGATGATTCGCGCAGCGCTCGACAACAACTGGGGCGTGGCGCGCGATCTGGAGCGCCGGTATAGCCGGCTGTTCGATGCGAACTTCTGGGAGTCGAATCCCGCGCCGGTGAAGACGGTGCTGAGCCTGATGGGCCGCTGCGGAGATACGCTGCGGCTGCCGCTGGTGCCGCCGATGCCGACGACGCGCGCAAAGCTGGAGCGGCTGGCCGGCGAGCTCGGCTTGTTAAAGCACGTGCCGATTCCCGCGGGCGTGCGGTCGGAAGTGTACTGAGCGGCAAGCGGGGTTCACGGGGCGAGCGACGTGCGTTCATGATTTCGACGAATGTTTTTTGGCGCGGGCAGTCGGTGCTTACGCTCCCTGCGGGGGCTGGGGCGTTGCGTGCAATGCATTCGCCATGCTTGCGCATGGGGCTACCTTCTTTTGCCTGCTTCGCGGGCTTTATGCGTCACCGCGCCGTTTGCGGAGTGCGTACCGGGCGATTGCGGTGCAAGTGGGCGGCGCTCGTTGTTTTGCTCGCCGCGACACAAGCAATCGCCGCGCAGAACCCGGCCTCTGCCGGCGCGCAAACACAATCTGCACCGGCGTTAGGCCAGACGGATTTACACAATGTGCAGCCGAATATCTCCGGCCAGCGGAACGGTGTTTTTCCCGAACCGGATCCGATTGACTTCGCCGATCACACAGGATTTGTTTCGCTCTTCGATGGCAAAACGCTCGATGGCTGGGATGGAATGCCCGGCGTATGGAGCGTGGAAGACGGCGCGATCGTGGGCGTATCGACAAAAGATCATGTCGCCGGCAATACGTTTCTCGTCTACCACGGCGCCGAAGCGAAGGACTTCGATCTGAAGCTCGAGATCAAAGTGGAGTGGGGCGGCGGCAGCGGCATTCAGTATCGCAGCAGCACGGGCATTCCTCCGGGTCGCACGCCGGGCAAGGGCGAACCGCCGCTCGATCCGCGGTGGGTGATGATCGGACCGCAGGCCGATTTCTGGTATCCAGTGAATGAGCGGGCGAAGCAATACAGCGGGCAGCTCTATTCGCAGAACACGCACCTGGGGATCATCGCGTGGCGA
This sequence comes from uncultured Acidobacteriaceae bacterium, assembly GCA_963834565.1. Classification (GTDB taxonomy): domain Bacteria; phylum Acidobacteriota; class Terriglobia; order Terriglobales; family Acidobacteriaceae; genus Telmatobacter. Next base: position 155,466 of record CAWICF010000008.1, read on the forward strand.
GGGCAAGTGGTGCAGTCACTGCCCGGCAAGTTTCCGCGGCTCATTGGAAATATCGGCGACCGCGCGCAGCTGGGCACTTTTGTAAAAGACGGCGAATGGAACGAGTACACGATCATCGCGCGGGGCGGCGTGATTCTGCATATTCTCAATGGGCAGTTGATGGCGGTGCTCGTCGATGACGATCCGAATTCGTCGAATAATGTTTCAGGGTTATTTGGACTGCAGATTGAAGGGACGCCATGCAAGGTGTCGTTTCGCAATCTGTGGCTGAAGAAGGTCGACTAATCGTGCCGGCGAGGATCGACTGGGCCTCTGACCGCATGAATTTGTTCATTGGGCTTTCTTGGTTTCCTACCCTCTCGCCAGAAAGAAGGCGAAAGGATGGGGCACGGAATAGGTAGGAAATCATGCGGTCAGGGGCCTGGATGGCTTTGTAAGTTGGCGCCGCCGAGCAACTAATTAATCCTGAGTCAGGCAGTGACACCGGTAACTTTAATTCGAAGATAATTTCGACTATTTTCGAACTTCAAATGACAACTTTATTGAATCTTTCGGTGTCAGTACTCATCGATGGCAGAACTGACGCAAGAATGCAGCACTCCGCCGTCGTAGTTAAATTTTTTGGCGATTGCTCCGTGCGCGAGCCCGCCCTTTAGCGACTTCAATTCTCCCCGCCTTGGAAGTAGAGAGCCTTTACAGGTGCCCGGGAAATTGTGCCTGCAGAAGCTCAACACAAAGGCGGAGTCCCGGCGACGGGACACGAGAATTGGCCCGCATCGGCGTTCACTCACTTAGCCACGCAGACTCGCAGAAAGTTGCTGATATGTCCCCCAAGACATTTGATCGCATCTTCAGGCTGGCGCTGGTTCCGCTGACCGCTACGGTTCTCGTGGCTACGGGCTGCACCGGTTCTATGTCCACCACTACTGGCACACAATCGAGTTCGTCGGGACCGGCATTCCTGATCGGTACCGACGCGCCCCTCGCCGCTGTCGTTTCAATGCAAGTGACTCTCCAAGACGTCGAGCTGACCAACGGAACGAACACGACGGCCACGCTCGTGAAAGGCACGCCCACTGTGGACTTTGCACGCTACAACGGCTTGCAGGGCCTGGTGGATATGGTTGACGTTCCTGCGGGAACATACACGGGCGTCACCTTCGTGCTCGGCTCCGGCACAGTAAGCTGGCTCAGCACGGGATCAGGTGCACCCACGATTCAATCGGCTTCGGCGGCCTTCTCAAATACGACAGTGACCGTCCAGCTGCCGAATCCCCTGGTCGTGGGCGATAAAACGCCACCGGTGGGAGTCCGTCTGGACTTCGACCTGGGCAAGTCTATTCCGACTTCAGGCGGCCAGATCGAGACCAACTCGAGCGGAGATGTCGTGGTCAACCCCACGTTTGACATCACCACTGTGGCTCGCGGCGATCAGGGCGCACACGTCGATGAACTGATCGGCGGCCTGGTGAGCGGCCCGACCAGCACGACGGAGCCCAGCTCGTTTGTGATTCAGGGCCCGCACGGCGAGAATTTCACCATCAATACTTCCTCCACGACCGAGTGGGATGGCGGCTCATCGCTGAGCTCACTGAACAGCAATAGCGTCGTCGCCGTGGCCGGCGTGATCGACCCGTCCGACCAGACCCTCGATGCCGACGAAGTGGACATCATCTCTGACAAGGGCTTTTACGCGGGCGGACCCATCACATACGTCACGCCTTCCTCGGGCCAGGCCACCGACATGCAAATGTATGTTCGCGGAACGTTGCCCTCGCAGAACTCCAATGTTCCGCTGGGCGGCATTGCCAATGTAACTATCACCGGAAACGAAAACTACGGCATCTACTGGATGCACAATGCCTTCACCGATCTGCTGTTCAACGCCAGCGCGCTGGCGCCAGGACAGGAGATCACGGTAGGCGGACCGGATCCAACAGCGAGCCCGTTTACGGTGAACCGCATTCACCTGCACAACCGCGGCTACAACGGCACGATCGTCGCGGGCAGCCAGAACTCTGGGCAGGGCACCTTCACAATGCAGGTGACCGGCTTCATGGGACAACTGATTACCACCAACGTCGTCGTCTACCTCGGCCCGCAGTGCGATTTCCGCTACGGACTGGGCGGCTTCACCGATCTGACTGACAGCACTTCGATTCGTGTGGTGGGCTTGCTTCTCAAGAACAGCACCAACGGCCAACTTGTGCTGCTGGCTCGCCACATCGATGGAACAGAGTTCACTGACTTTACAACTGCGGCCTGGCAGTAAGGAGCATTTCCGATTCAAGATCACCGGCTTGGCATGGTGCAAGGTGGCGTTTTCTCAAGGAAAACGCCACTTGGCATCCTGCTTTATGCCAGGCTCGGAATCGAAAATGCTGGCCCCCACTTGTCAGCCCTCCCCGCGCCGGGGCCGGTTCGTCCGGTTCCGGCGCTTTCCTTTTCTGGGCTCTGCACGCCAGAAATCTCAAGAAGTAGCATTCTTTTGAGGCAGTTACCAAGACCTTTGCCTGGATGGCGAATCCCAACGGAAGGGTGTCTTTCAGGGGCGAACAATATATCCAGGAATATCCGCAACTTTCCTGAATCCAACGGTGTTCTAATTCATCGATGGCCGAAGTGACTCTACCGATCGCTGAGGCCTCAAGAAAGTGAAGTCAGGCGATGGCTCCGTGCGCGAGCGCGCTTGGGAACGAACTGATCTTATGTTGTCTGCCGGTAAGTTAAGAAGGAGAACTGATTCGGGTCGACGGCGAGAAGATTCCGATCAGAGCTCGACTTAGCGGCGACGTTCCTGGTTGAGAGGCCTGTTGCAAGACCACTCGGCGCCCCGAACTGTAGCAAGCACGCAGATTCGCAGAAAGAGACCGATCCGATATGTCCCTCAAGTCACCCAGAAATTTCAATAGGTTTGCAGTAATTTCGCTGGCTGCTGTTGCGCTAATAGCGGCAGGCTGCGGAAGCAGCTCACTGGTTTCGACGACGCAATCGGCGTCAGCACCGACCGGCTCGGCGTTTGTGGTGGGCACCGACGCGCCGCTGGCAAGTGTTGTTTCATTTGCCACCACGATTAGCGTGACGGCAACGCCGGTTGGAGCCACCGCCGGCGGTAGCTCGGATGTCACGCTGGTAAGTTCGCAGAGCGTTGATTTTGCGCGTTACAACGGCTTGCAGACCTTGCTGGACCAGAACCAGGTGAAGGCGCAATCGTACCAGAGCATCACAATCACGCTGGGCACCGGGACCATCGGCTACCTGAACGTTCCCGTCGCTCCGGCGACCGGCGCGCCGACCATTTCTACCATCACGCCGGTGACCTATAGCCCTAGCAATTCAGTAACGATCACTTTGCCGACTCCCTTTGTTGTTCCGACAACGGGCGCGCCTTCGGGCCTGCGGATTGACTTTGATTTGGGAAAATCAATCGGAGTCAGCTCGGGTGCAATCACCGGTACTGTGACGCCAACCTTCGACGTAAGCACGGTGAAGAATACCGACGCCACAGCGCACATCGACGAACAGATCGGCTCCATTGTGAAGCTGCCAACCAGCACCACCGAGCCCAGTTCGTTTGTGATTCAGGGTCCGCACGGCGAGAACTTCACGGTCAATACGACCTCCTCGACGGAGTGGGACGGCGGCGCGAGCCTGGGTTCGTTGAATGCGAATAGCGTGGTTGCGGTTGCAGGCCAACTGGATGCTGCCGATCAGACTCTTGACGCAGACGAAGTGGCGCTCATTACCGACTCCCACTTCTATGCGAGAGGACTGATCACCTACGTTGCGCCGTCTTCCGGCCAGGCCACGAACATGGACTTCTATGTACGCGCTGTTGAGCCTTCTTCCGATGCAGATGTTCCGCTGGGCGGCATCGCGCAGGTAGACATCACCGGGAAAGAAAACTACGGCATCTACTGGATGCACAATGCGTTCACGGAGCTGCTCTTCAATTCGTACGCGTTGACACCCGGGCAGGAGATCGCAGTGGGCGGCACGGATGCGGAAGCGACTCCGGCTACCGGCACAGCGATTACTGTGAATCGCATCCACCTGCAGAATTGGGGCTATAACGGAACCATTGTTCCCAAGAGCCAGAGCGCGAGCGCGGGCAGCTTCACGATGCAGATCACGGGCTTTGCCGGCCAGGTGGTTGCATCGAACGTTACAGTTTTCCTGGGTCCGCAATGCGACTTCCGCTATGGCTTCGGCGCGTTCAACGATCTGACCGACAGCACAAAGGTGCGCGTTGTGGGGCTATTGCTGAAGAACCCGACAAACGGACAGTTGGTACTGCTGGCTCGTCACGTTGACGGAGTCGACTTTACGGATTTCGCAACCTTCGCTTTCTGATTCAGCGACTGTGCTGAACACTCACACGCCGGGGCCGTCGACGAAGCGGCTCCGGCGTTTTTTTGTTTTTTTGCTGGTTTTGGATGACAGCAGTGGGATCAAGAAATATCGGCGGAAACGTGAGCGGCGCGTGACGAAGGAACTTTTCTTCAAGTTGCGGAATCCCACTTTGGGACTACGCGACCGACAACATGTAACACTCGCGGGAATTACGTGCGTAATTTGACGCGCAATTGCGAATGCTTTAACAAATAAGTTGAGCATTATTCCGCAATTAATTCAGAAGCACCCAGAGACCATGATCCCCCGCAAGAATAGCTCTTCTACAAGATTGCCATTTTCGAGCAGAATCTTAAAGCACGCCGTTTTGTGGTCTCGCATAGCTTGTCTGGACGCGAGGTCATAATGCCCTCACATTATGCGAGTTTGCGAAAGAAGCCGTTATCACCCAATCGTCAGAAACTACTCCTGGGCATTTTTCCGGTTCCGGGAACCGAACCAAGAAACCCACCGCAGAATCATCACGGCGTCGATCTTGCATCGATTCGGGACAAGATCGATTTGAACCGCTCTTCAATCAAGGAAGGGTGCGTCGTCTTTCCTGGGTTGGGAGTTTCGAAACACCCGATGACCATCGTAACTCCGTCGGCGACTTACCTTGCCGGCTGGGCGTTGCGAGATGGCACGCGTTCGATCTCTGTCCTCGGGGAGCCTTCGTTGCCAGCAGGGAGAATTCTGTTTCTCTACATGGGCGAGCCGATGGTCTATACCGGATTGGACGAAATGGTTTGCGTAACCGCCCCGGTTATTTTCATCGACAGGCGTTTCTATCAGGAAGTCGGTACGCCCGAATCGCTGGTTGACGCGCGGCCATCGAATGAAGAATTCGAGTGGGCGACTCTTGAGAGCGAGATGGCGGTGTCGACCCGGAATCTGGATTTACAAGCCGTCGAAAAGTAGCCAACGAATGCATCGCTTCGAGATTGAGAAGAGCGATCCAGGCTAAAACATATCCGCGATCGGCGGAAAGGTGAGCAGGACGCCGAGAAGCAACAGGATGAGTGCGGCTGCGCGGACGGGGCCCATGGCAACCATGCGGTCTCGCCAGCGCCGATGCAGAATAAACCACGCGATCAGCCACACAACGATGGCGCATGTCGTGACGCCCGAGAGCGGTCCGGTGGGCTTGTAGAAAATCATCGCGCTCTTGATTGCCGGGATCTTGTCGGCAAGAATCGCAAAGACCGCAACGATGAATGAGCCGATGCCGGCGGCAAGCACGGCAGCCGCTCCGCCACCATTGGGAAAATCTCGAACGTTGACTGACGTCGATGTGTTTGCGGCGCTCATCACTCTTCTCCCTGGACAATGTGAATGGTTGCGCCGCCTTCGACGGGCGCATTTTTGTTGATCATTGCGCCGAAAAATCCGGCAATGGCGGCAGCGATCAGCGAGATCCAGACAAAGCTGAGGACGGTGGAGCGAAGTTCCGGTTGTACTTTCAGATTGCGGCCGTGGCGCGCGAAGACCGCGGCTGCCATGGTGATGGAAATGGGCACGAGCCACGCGATGTGCTCTTTCCACTCCATGCCGATGGAGTGCCAGCCGCTCGTCGCGGGACTAGACAAAAGAAGACGCTGCGGAAAAGCGGCCAGGTTGACTGTTCCGGCTGGAGGCACCGCGCGATACCAGGGATAGATGATGTATGCGCCGGTCAACACCGTAAGCCAGGCCACGACTGCCATGACGGCCAGGTAGATGCGCAGAAACCGCTCGTCTTCAATCTCGATGGCCGGCTTGAGCGGCGACACATATTTGCGATGCAATTCGACCAGCGCGCCGGAGCAGGCCATGAGGTAAAGCGCGCCGAACCCCATGCCGTGAATCATGGTCCAGAGACTGCGCGTGGTGATTTCCATCAGACCATCCTTTCGACCAGCAAGTTTGCGCGACCGCCGTCAAAGCCCGTTGCGATGGGGAGGCGCAGGGAAGAGGGAATTGTTGTTCGAGTCTTTCTTCTCGTCCGGCGCAGCGCTCTTCGCGTCTTTTCCCCAGGTCCAATACATGCCGACATAAGCGTAGCTCTCAGTCTGGCCGGCAACAGAATGCCCGTAGCAAAACAGAATCTGCTCGTTGGTATTGTGCTTGAAGTGATAGTAGCCGCCAACATCGATCATGGCTGACGGCTGCGTTTGCGCGGCGGCAAAGCCTTCAGACCCGTGGGCAAAAAGCTCGGCGCCCAACTCCCACTGCTCGCTCAGCTCGCGCTTGATGAGCCAGCCGGTGTAAGGGAAGTTGCGATAGCCGGTTTGCGGCACTACCTGGTAGCCGCCTCCGCCATCGAAGAGCCACTTGCCTGAGTTTTTCTGGAGCCAGATGGGCAGCTTGTACCAGACCTTGCCCACGCCGAGCCCGTTGGTGGAGTTGCCCGTTGGCATCTCAAACATGGTGAAGCTGCCGATTTGCGGAAAGTGAGGCGTCTCCTTGATCCACGCGACCTTGGCGCCGAGTTCCATGTCAGTGAGGCCGAATGCCTGCGGGCCGGCGCCGCCGGGAAGATAGACGGGGTTGTTCGACGGAGCCACGACGCCCCAGGGAAGAATCGCGTGCAGTTGCACGCGCGGAAGTGCGCCCCAGTTGAACTCGAAGGCCGGGCCGGTGGAGTCGATTTCCGCCGTGGTGCCATCGACGCCGCCAAAAATATAGAACTCGTAGTGGTGCAAGTCGACGGGGACGGGATCGTCAGTTTGATAGGGCGGGCCCTGAGCGCGGAGATGGCTGGCTGCGAGGATGCAGAGCAGGCTGGCCAACTTTGCGAAGTGGTTGATGGCTTTCATTAAAGATCGATGAATGTACGACGGCCGCATGAAGCGGGAAAGGTCATCTGCTGGGCACTATATATCGAACTTCGATACTTAATCAAGGGAACGATCCACAAAAACGTCTGATCGGCGATCCATTCAGCGTTATATTGATTCGTGTGAAGGATCATCGGCGAGAACTCTTCTACGGGCTCATTCGCATTCACGTTCTGGTGCATGCATCGCAGGAGCCCATCTTCGGTCTGGCGATGATGGAGGAACTTGCACGCCACGGATACCGGATTGGACCCGGCACTCTTTATCCGCTGCTACACGGCCTGGAACGAGGGAAGCTGCTCAGGTCCTTTGCGGATCCTGAAGGGAACCGGCGGCGCATGTATCGGATTACGGCTGCTGGCCGCCGCGCACTGGTGGGAGCCAAAGAAAAAGTCGACGAGCTGCACCACGAATTGCACGAGGCGCATCCGCGCAGAATCTCGAGCTGACGCTCGCATGGCCGGTGCACGCACACTGCGGCGGGGGTTGGGCCTGGCGTTTTTTCCGGAGCTACGAATCAGTAGATGTTTATTTGGAGCGGGCTTCCTGGAGCTGTTTGACCAGCAGGTAGGACTGGAGCAGGAAGGCCGCGCCGAAGAGGGCGATGATTAAGTTCACCATCGTTCTCCACGCCTCGAAGCCGGAGCGCAGGAACTCTGAGTCAACTGAGTCGAGCAGCAGAACAAGACCGGCCAAAGCCGCAATGACGGCGCGAAAACGTAGTTTGACCCGGATGTTCATGGCTGAAATCTTCTCAGCAGCCCGGACCCGCGTCAAGAATTTTCTGCGGTGCAGAACTGTACTTAAGGAACGTAATAAAGATGGTGCGATGAGCCGCGCAGATGCGCTCATCCGAAGTGTTTGTGCCCTCCGCCACCGCTGGAATGGCTCATTTTAGGAGCTTTGGGGGCTTTCTCATGACCGAAGCTTTGATGCCCGAAAGACTTTGGTTCTTTGTATGAGTATTTTGGGGCGCTGAACTTCGGCGCCTTTTCGCCGCCGAATCCGCGGAAGCCGCCGGACTCGTTACGTGCGTATGAATTGCCGTACGAAGGATTCGACCTTGCGCCGTACGCACGGGAATCGAACTGCGGCGCGCGATACGATGAATACGGACTGGTTGCGCCGTAGCCTGGCCGCGCTGCGTAGGCCTGTGTTGAGCGATTGGCGTATCCATATCCCGGATTGCTGAATGCCGGAGCCGCCGGACGGCTCGCGTAGGTTTGCGTGCGGTTGGGATAAGTCTGCGGACGATAGCCGTAGCCCGGGTTTGAATAAGCTTGCTGCGCGCGATTGCCAAATGCCGATTGCGGCGCCACGCGGTTGTACGCCTGCTGGCCTGGAGCCGACGGGTGCGCATACGCCGGATTTTCAGCGTGCGTGTAGCCGTTGTAGGACGGCTGGTAGCCGCGATTGAAGCTCTCGGCGCCGCGGTTGATCCCGTTGGTGCGCGGCGCATTTGGACCTTCAAAAGCCGGCCGCTCAAAGTTGCCGGGCCGTGCCGAACCGCCGGCGAAGTTCCCGCGCTGGTTGTAAGCGTAGGTGCCGCCGTTCCCGCGGTAGTAGCTGCCGGGACCGCGGGCCGGCTCATGCCAGCCGGGAAACGCGCGCGGTCCGCCATGAGGCAAGCCCCAATCTGCAAGCGTGGTGGAGCGTGAGTTCCACGCGCCGTGATCGAAGAGAATCGCGTGCGCGAGCCAATCAAGACCCCACGCGAGTAATCCAAACGGCGTGTGCGCAAAGGCGCCGAGAGCGAAACTGAGCCCATATTGAATGGGCGCTGCGCCGAAGAACGATCCGAGGGCGCCGATGAGCGAGAAGCCTGGATACGGCGAGATCGGCTGCCCGTATACGTCCCACGGATTGTATGTGGGAACGTAGACAACTTGCGGGTTTGGCGGCGCGATATCGACGTAGCCCTGATTGCTCTCCACATCCTCTTGAGGCGTGGATTGCAGATTGCCGGCCTGCTGAGCACGCTCGCGAAGCACCTGCACGGTCTGCATTACATCTTGTGGCTGGTTGTAGTAGGCATTGCCCAGCGCGGTCGTCCACTCCAGATTGTGATTGAGCATGTCGAGCACGTCAGGAAATGCGGTGAGCGCCTTGATACTCGGGTCCCACGTGGTTTGCTGGGTCGCTCCGGCCGCAATCTGATCCGGCGAGCTGTAGCCCGAGCCGCGCATCTGCTGGAGCCATTGATCGGCCGCGGCCACCTGTGCGGGATAGGTGGAGGCTGCGAGAATCTGCGCCAGAAGCGCGTCGGGATACAGCGCGATCGGCGCGAGCATCTGCTCCAGCTGGTCGGCGCTCAACGACTGAACGGGTGCGGGGGCCGGTGCTGCCAGATCCTGTTCCGACGGATAGCCCTGATTGGCGTATGGCGTGTTTGCGTATTGCTGCTGATCGGGATAAGTCTGCGGCTGCGCCGGATACTGCTGCGGCGCGGCATATTGCGGCTGCTGATATTGGGGCTGCGCGTACTGCGGCTGCTGATATTGCGGCTGGGCGTATGGATTCTGCTGAGCTGGCTGAGTGTACTGGCTGGCGTTCGGATCGCCGTATCCATATTGTTGCGGCGGGTAGGGCTGCTGCGCTCCGAGAAGCGCGGGGGTCAGCGTAAGTGCGCCGAACAGGATTGCAGCGGCACGCCAGCCCTTTGTACTGGGCTGCTTCGGCGGCTGCTTTTGCTCGCTCGGCGAAGGCTTGGCAGGGGGCTTGGAAACGCTTCTCAGGAAATACTGGATGTTGGCGGCTCGCAGATCGATCGGGGACTTCATTTTCCCTCACTTACCGCTCCGGCCTGAGAGCGGTTGACGCCTCGCGAACGAAGCGTCTTTCGGGAAGGCCGTGCCTTCTGGCGCGACGCTTCATCGAGCAAAATTGATGGCCGGGCTCCCGCGGTTGAGATGCAGGAGTCCCGGCAGCCCAGGGGGAGGGCCTACAGATATGACCCGAACGGGTCAGTTTAGTTTCGGGAAGCAGTCTCGGACGGCCGGATTATTTCAGCCATCAAGGCACCTGAGACACGCGGATCGAATCAGCCCGCTAAGTGCTTTTTCACCAGTTCGCTGACGGCCTTGCCATCGGCGCGGACGCCTGCGGCCTGGAGTTTGGCCTGAACGGCCTTCATCGAGGGCCCCATGTCTTTTTGGGTGGGTTTGTGGCCGAGAGTGGCTTCGAGCCCGGCCAGAGCTTCCGACACCAAGGTGGCGAGGCCGGTTTCGTCGAGGGCTTTGGGCAGGAACTCCTCGATGATGACGATTTCGGCCTGCTCAATGGCGACGAGGTCGGGGCGATTGCCCTTGGTGAACTGGTCGATGGAGTCGCAGCGCTGCTTGAGCATCGAGGTCAGCGTCTGCTGTTCTTCGGCGGGAGTCAGCGCGGCGTTCTTTTCCACGGCCTTGTTCATCAGCGCCGCCTTGATGAGGCGCAGCGTTCCGGTGCGCTCGGCGTTGTGAGCCTTCATGGACTCAACGGTCAGTTTCGTAATCTGCGCAGCCAATGCGCCTGGATCGATCATTTCTTGTTAGCTCCTAGCTCCTAGCCTCCAGCTGCCAGCCAAACGCGCTAAGCAGGGATCAGCTCAGGGTGAAAGGCCATAGATCTCGCTGGAGCGCCAGCATGGCCAAATAAAAATTGTAACGATTTACCCCGATGCGATGCACGAGCCGCATAGAAGATTCAGCCTCGAAGATCTTCGCTTTCACGCGGCTAAATCGATTCTCCTGGATATCCAGAACTTCTGCACGCACCTTGCATTTATACGAGTGGACGAGATGCAGAGGTGAGAAAAATGATGAAGCAGTGGAGGGTATTGATTGCGCTGGCGGGTCTGGGGCTGTTGGGAGCGCCGGCGTTTGCAGCCGATCTGCCCGGCCAGAACACGCCGGCCAACACAGCGAATCCGGGCACGGTGAACTACATTGAGGGCTCGGCCAATTTGAACGGAAGCACACTGAGCAACCGGAACGTCGGCAACGCCATAATGAATGCGGGCGACGAACTGACGACGGGAAGCGGCAAAGCCGAAATTCTCCTGACTCCGGGAATTTTTCTGCGCGTGGATTCAAACAGCGCAGTGAAGATGGTTTCGCCTGACCTGGCCCAGACGCAGGTGGAAATCGATCGCGGGCGCGCTGCTGTCGAAGTGGACCAGATCTTTCCACAAAACATGATCCAGGTGATCGACAACGGCGTGACGACCCAGCTGATGAAGCCCGGCTACTACGAGTTTGATGCGAATCATCCTGAGGCCATCGTCTTCAAAGGCCGGGCCGAGGTGGGGTTGGGTGACGGCAAGTGGGAAACAGTGAAAGACCACCACGAGCTGGCGTTGACCGCCGGGGCGCACGAGAAGACAGCCGACTTCGATGCACGACCGGCGAACGACGAACTCTATAACTGGAGCAGCCTGCGTTCGCAGTACCTGGCCGAAGCAAACAACCAGATCGCCGGCGAGTATGCGTATGAGCCGGGATTCTATCCTGGCTGGTATTGGGACCCGTGGATGTGGGACTACACGTTTATCGGCCCTGGGCCGTTCTTTAGCCCGTTTGGGTGGGGCTTCTATCCTTGGGGAGGGTTCTACGGCGGGTATGGTTTCTATGGCCGCGGGTTCTATGGTGGGCGCGGCTATTACGGTGGTCGAGGATTCGCCGGTGGAGGCTTCCATGGCGGCGGATTCGGCGGTGGAGGCTTCCACGGCGGTGGGGGCTTCCACGGCGGCGGGGGCTTCCACGGCGGCGGGGGCTTTGGCGGAGGCGGAAGAAGGTAAGCCCCAATCCATGAACATAAGTGGCCGGATTTCAAGAGGATCCGGCCTCTTTTTTGTGCGGGATCGCCGGTTCATCTCCGACGGGGGAGCCAGAATTTCACAGAATGACTATCACAGAATCAACATTATTGTGTATTATGTGTTCGTCGACCTAAGAATTCTGACGTAAAGCGAGGGACAGATGATTCGCAAGACACGCCTTTTTACTCCGGGACCGACACCGTTGCTGCCGGCAGCTCAGTTTGCCATGGCTGCTGCCGATATGCACCATCGCACGGCCGAGTTTCGCGCACTGTTTCAAAAGGTTCTGGCGCAGCTCAAGGTCTTTGTAGGCACGAAAAACGACGTTCTTCTGCTAGCCAGTTCGGGCACAGGCGCGATGGAGGCTTCGGTCTCGAATCTCACCTCGCCGGGCGACAAGGTGCTGGTGCTGACAGCGGGCAAGTTTGGCGAGCGCTGGACGGGACTGGCGAAGGCCTACAACTGCGTGCCCGACGTGGTGACCGCGCCCTATGGGCAGACCTTCGACCTTGCGCAGGTGAAGGCTGTGCTGAAGCCGGAGCACAAAGTTATCTACGTGCAGGCAACGGAGACGTCGACGGCGGTGCGGCACGATGTGCAGGCGATCGCGAAGATCCGCGATGAGGGTGCTCCCAGCACGTTGCTCGTTGTGGACGGCATCACCGGGCTGGGCACGACGCACTTCGACGTGGATGGATGGGGAATCGATGTGATCATCGGCGGCTCGCAGAAGGCAGTGATGATGCCGCCAGGGCTTGCCTACCTGAGCGTGAGCGAAAAGGCGTGGGCGGCGATGGAGACCACGAAGAATCCCCGCTACTACTTCGACCTGCGCAAGGAACGCAAGAATGCCGTAAAGGGCGAGAGCGCGTACACGCCGGCAGTTTCGCTGGTGGCCGCGCTGGGCGCTGCGCTCGATTACATTGCCGGGCAGGCCGGGGGCGATCTCGAGAAAGGCCGCATCGCGCTCATCGACAACGCGCAGGTGAACGCAGAGGCGACGCGGGCCGGGCTGGTGTCGCTGGGATTCACACTCTTTGCGCCGTCGGCGCCTGCGGCTGCGGCCACTGCTGTCGCCGTTCCGGAAGGCATGGACTCGGGGACAGTAGTGAAGGCGCTGAAAGCGAAGTTTGCGCTGACGGTGGCGAACGGGCAGGGCGAGATGCAAGGGAAGATTTTTCGCGTGGCGCACCTCGGCTTCTTTGACTATCTCGACACGGTGGCGCTGCTGGGAGCGATGGAGCACATTGCGAAAGATACGCTGGGGCTGCCGGTGAAGTGGGGACAGGCGGTTGCGGCGGCGCAGGAAGTGTATGCGAAAGCAGCCGCTGGTTCATAGTTCGCAGTTCGTAGTTCACAGTTGCAGGTCCGCACTTCACGGGAACCTCGCTCATCTGCTGTGAACTGCGAACTAAGAACTACGAACCTTGCAGGAGACTCCATGTCTGAACTGAGTTTCGCGGAAAAGCTGCTGATCGCGCGCAAGCAGCTTGATCTCTATCAATACGAAATGGCGGAGAAGCTGGGAGTGCATCCCAACTCGCTGACCAAATACGAGCGGGGCGAGGGCAAGCCGCATGCGGCGGTGGTGCGCATGTTCGACCTGTTCTGCGAACAGCAGGGCATTCGCTTTGATGCTTACGAGAACGCGTCCGCCGCGGCGGACAGGGGAGTGGCGATGAAGATCGTACTGGCAGAGAAGGTTTCTCCGGCGACGCTGGCGGTGTTTCAAGCCGAGCCGGGGTGGGAAGTGACGACGCATGACCAGTTGCCCCAGGGATTGCCCGCCGCGCTGAAGGATGCCGACGCGCTTGTGGTGCGCAGCGCTGTGCAGGTGGACGATGCGCTGATGGAGCAGGCGCCCAAGCTGCGCGTGATTGGCCGGGCGGGCGTGGGCGTGGACAACATCGATGCGGAAGCAGCCACGCGGCGCGGCGTGGTGGTGATGAACACGCCGGGCGCGAATGCCGTGGCCGTGGCGGAGCTGGCCGTTTGTCTGATGATCGCTCTCGCGCGCAAGCTTCCGGCCGCAAACACGTCGATGCACGCGGGCAAGTGGGAGAAGAAGAATCTGCAGGGAGGGGAACTTCGCGGCAAGACGCTGGGCATTCTCGGCCTAGGCCGCATTGGCCTTGAAGTGGCAAAGCGCGCGCGTGGATTCGGGATGGAGCTGATCGGGAGCGATCCGTTTGTTTCGGCCGCCGTGGCGCGCGAGAACGGTGTTGCTCTGGTTTCGGTTGAGGATCTGTTTGCAAAGGCAGACTACCTCACGCTGCACGTCGGACTGACGCCGCAGACGAACGGCATCATCAACAGCAAGACTCTGGCCACGATGAAGAAAGGCGTGCGCATCATCAACTGCGCGCGCGGCGAGCTGGTGGTCGATGCGGAACTGGTTGATGCGCTGAAGAGCGGACAAGTGGCGGGAGCGGCGCTGGACGTTTTCACTGTCGAACCGCCGAAGGAGTCGCCGTATTTCGCCCTCGAGAACGTGATCCTTACGCCGCACATTGCAGGCTCGACCGGCGAGGCGCAGGAGGCAGTGGGCGTGCAGATTGCCCAGCAGGTGCGCGAGTATCTGAAGCTGGGCGTGGTGCAGAACGCGGTGAACCTGCCGTCGCTGAGCCACGAGGAATACGTCAAGCTTGCTCCCTATATTGATCTGGCGGGGCGGCTGGGCGCATTTCTCGCGCAGGCAGGCAAGGGCGGCGCATCCGGTATCGATGCGATCCACATTATCTACGGCGGCGCGCTGGCCGAGGGCAAGACGGAGCTGATTCGCAACGCAGCAATCGCCGGGCTGCTGCAGGGCTCAGAGAATGTGAACCGCATCAATGCTGCGGCCATTGCGCAGGAGCGCGGCATCCGCGTGCACGAGGAGAAGGAAGAAAGCCATCGTGGCGGCGCGGCGGCTGTTTTGACCCTGGTGCTGCATACTGCGCAGGGCGAGAGTCGCGCCAGTGCGACGGTGATCCACGGCGAGCAGCCGCGCCTGCTTGCGTTCGACGGCATCGACGTGGAGGCGCCGCTGGAAGGCGCGCTGGTGGTGTGCCGCAATCTTGACGTGCCCGGCGTGATCGGCCGCATTGGAACAATACTCGGCCAGCAGGGCGTGAACATCGCCAACTTTGCACTGGGCCGCGAGCGGATGGGGCCTCAGCACACAGGGCAGATCGTGAAGGCGCTAGCGGTGGTGCAGGTCGATGAGCCGGTCACAGAGCAGGTGCTTGAGGCGTTGAAGGTGATCGAGGCGCTGCTCGAAGCGAAGCTGGTGAAATTGCCGCAGTAAGGGCCATGCGAACATCGGGGTGCCCCATAATCTGCCCAACGTGTAATCGAAGGATCTCGATTCGAGATCCGGGTCCTGCATGCCCGCTGCAGCGGGCTTCAGCGCCGCTCAAAACGAAGCGTGCGCTAGTCGACGTGAATGTCGCCGGAGCCGGTTTCGACCTTGACCTCGGGGCCGCCGCCATTCAGTTGTACCTGCACGTGATGGTGATCCGCTGAGGTTTCCATCGCGCTCGATTGATTCGAAGCGATGTGCCCGGAGCCCGTTGATGCGTCGAGATTCATGGCGGCGTTCCCGGTGGTCAGTTCAATGGATCCAGATCCGGTCTGCAGCTTCCAGGGCGAATTCGGTGCTCCCGCGGCCTTGATTTTGCCCGAACCGGTCTGCGCAAACAGCGCTCCGTTCAATCCCTTCAAATCGATGTTGCCCGAGCCTGTTTGCGCTTTTCCGTCGCCGTGTCCGGAGCCCTCAATTGCAATGTTGCCCGAACCGGTCTGCGTCTTGAAGTCGCCTTCAAGCCCGGTGGCCATAATGTTGCCGGAGCCGGTGGTGAGATTCGCGTCATGGCCTACGCCGGTGTCGGCGATGTTCCCCGATCCGGTGGCAGCGTTGAGTTCGGTGTCGGCGGGCGCTTCAATTTCGTAGCTGATGCTGATGTTGTGCAGGTTTTCCTTACGCTCGCCGATGCGGATCGAGTTCCCTTCCTGCGCGATGGGTGGATTCGAAACGATCTGCTGCACCTGCGCTGGGTCGGCGCCTTCACTCGCTTTCACGATGCCGTGGATGTGAATCTGATTCGCTGCTCCCCGCTTCAGTGTGATATTTCCCGAGCCCGTGCTCACCGAAAGTTCCAGCTTGCCGTTGAATGTCAGGTTGCGATCGAATGTGGCTTCGGTTTGCTCCGCGCCATTTTCAAGTGCTGCGGGCGGCGCAGCAGGAGCTGGTGGCGTTGCCAGAGCGAATTCACGCGGCGGGAGCGGTGCAACAGCGGGCGCAGAAGGCAACGCCGGCGCGGTGGCGACGACAGATTCACCAGGCGCAAGCAGCGCGACCACCGCCTGCTTTGCGGAAGATGCCGGAGCAGCAGGCAATGCCGGGATGGCGGGGCTCGCCAAGGTTGCAGTCGGTGTCGGCTGGCTCGCGCGGCCCGCCGCCTCAACATGAACCACCGCCGTTGCAGCGAACAGTACGGCGGGAACCGCGAGGACAGCAAAGTGTGCGCGGACGCCGCCGGAGAATGCGTGGCGCAGGTAGCTATCGTTGAGCAGCCGTTCAATGCGGCGGGAGATATTGCTGTTGCGGGCCATAGCGACTCCTATCAGGGTTGGGCGCGGCGCAGCCGCGAATTCGAGCAAGACCTGGGCGTAGGCGGAGCGGTTTGATGCCGCATCCAGGCCGGAGCGATCGCTGATGGCCTCGCCGAGATCAGAGAGTTTGTGTTTGAGCCACCACCCCAGCGGGCTGAACCACGCCAGCGCCGTATAGAGTGCGGCGAGAATCTGTAAATGAAAATCGTACTGGCTAACATGCGACCGTTCGTGCGCCAGAACGACGCGGAGCTTTTCTTGCGTCCAGCTTGTGTAATCGGCGGGAAGCACAACTCCCGAGCCGATCGTCACTGGACTCGAAACCTTGTGACTTGCACGCAGCTTGAGGTCCGGAGCCCATCGCGCGGCGCTTCCCGACGCAACCGGAGCGGAAGTATGCCAGAGGCGCGCCGCGGATACGAGACCAAACAGCAGGCGGACAAGCAGACCGGCAGCGACCAGGAAGTAAACCAGTGCAGCCCAGTTCACCCACGAGATTTTCGTGCGGAACGCTGGAGTTTTCTGACCGAGGCCTCGATCGGGCACTTGATTCGATACCGGCGCAGCGTCTGCGCGTACGGAGTTGGAGCGAGCAACGGAGACGCGGGTGTTTGGCGTTGCAGCACTCTTTGTTTCGACCGCTCGATGAGTTGCCGGTGCGAAGTTGAAGTCGCTTGACTGCTCGGCTGTTGCTGAAGGCGCAGCCTGAGCAGGCACGAGTGCAGATCGCAGGGGCTCGAGCGATGCTGGAGCCGGAATTCCAGCGAGCGAGAAGACATGCCAGTGGGATGTGAAAGGCAGTGCAAGGGGCATCAGCAGCGAACCGATCAGCACCACGGTCCACGCCGAGCGCTCGGAAACAACATTGCGAATGCGAAAGATCCGCAGGCCTGCCCAGACGGCCATTGCGAGGATGAGGGAGCGAAGAGCGGCTTCAATCAAGGCGGTTAGCATCAGATGACCTCTGTCTGCGGCAAATTCCGATCCATTGCGTCCGAACTAGCTCTTGTCTTTGTTCTTTCGTTTGTCCTGCTCGCTCACCGTCGCGATGCGTTGTGCGAGCCTTTGCAGTTCACTGCGGTCCAGAACCTTTGAATCGACCATGCCCACGAGCAGCGTTTCGACAGATCCCTCGCAGAGCCAGTCAACGATGCGCTTGGCGGCGCGGCCGGCGACGCGCTGCCGCGATTCAGCGGGCCGATAAACGAAGGCGCGATTCTCCAACGAGTGCACGATATAGCCCTTTTCTTCAAGGCGGCGGAGCATGGTGCGCACAGTTGAATCTGTAAGGGGCCGGTCAAGTGCTTCGCGCACACGCTCGGCTGTCACCGATCCTTCGCTCCAGACAATCGAAAGGATGCTGCTTTCGAGCTCTCCCAACTCTGCCGGATCGTGCTGGGGTGAGGTATTCTCCTTCATGGTGTTACTGACAGTAACACAACGGAGCACTCTGATGTCAAGTGGGTTTTTGAAGATTTTGCGAAAAGGCGGCGGGGTAAGTTCTTTGGAGAACTACTTTGTCGGGTCGGTCACGCGGCCGAGAAAGAGAATACTGCCCCACCGCGTGTCGCGAATCAGGAACAGGAAGGGATGGTCGGCGGTCGCCGGGCGGACGACCAACAAGCCGCGACTGAAGCCAACAGGCGTTTCATCACGAATCGCATTTCAGCGCGAAAGCCAACCTCGATGAGGACTCCAGCCTGTCAGCAATCACTGAGGACGATCCGACTTTCGAATCCGAGAGGACATCGAAGGCAGTTCGGCTACTCTTCGCGGAGCGCCTCTACGGGATTGATTCGCAATGCCCGTCGAGCAGGAACGATGAGTGCGGCGAACGAGGTTAAAAGAACCAACGCAACGACAACGGACACAACGACTGGATCCGATGGCTGAACGCCGTACAGCAAGCTGCTCATGCCGCGTCCCAGCAGCATGGCCAGACAGATTCCAAACACCATGCCGGCGACAGTAAGCGTCAGGCCGTCTGCCAGCACTCGAGCAAAAACCGTTTCGCGAAGCGCCCCCAATGCCATTCGAATGCCGATTTCATGAGTCCGGCGCGAGACTGCGAATGCCGTTACGCTGTATAGCCCGAGGGTGGTAAGCAACAGGGCAAGCCCGCCTAGAGATGCCGTCAGCCACGCTGCCATGCGATTGGGATACGTAACAAAGCGCATGTGGTCCGTCAGCGTTTGAGTGTTGATGATCAGAGTGTTTGGACTTGTTTGTTGCAATGTCTTCCTGACCACCGGTAACAACTCGCCTGGGTCTCCTGAGGTTGTCACAATCAAAGTGACTTCGGATCGATCCTCCTGCGACAGCGGCAGGTACAAGTATGGCTGCGGCGCCTCATTGAGATCGGCGTATTTTCCGTCGCGAGTCACGCCGACGACTTCTGCATCTACCGGCTCCTGGCGTCCGAGGCGTACGTGCCGGCCCACAACGTCCGCAGTGCCGAAGACTATCTTCGCGAGCGTCTGATTGAGGATGACAACTCTACTGCTGACCGCGGTATCCTGCGTTCCAAAAGCCCGACCGCGGACGAGAGGCACGCTCATGACGCGAAAGTATCCGTCATCAACCGAGTTGAACCACACTGGAGTTCCCGCGGTCTCTGAGGGAACCTCGCCCGGGGACAATACGACTTGCGTTGCCCCTCCTCCACTATCAGGAAATGGAACAACACGGGCGATGCTCGCGTCTTTCACGCCGGGCAGTGCCTTCATGCGTGTGACGAGTGTGTCGAATTCCGCTTGCCTTTGCGAGCCTTGGCCATCCACGCCAATCCCCAGCAGGATTGCGTTCTGTCCACTATTGAATCCAAGGTCCATGCTTTCGATATGAATCAACGCCTTGACCAACAGCCCCGTCGCAATCAGCAGCGACATTGAAATCGCCAGTTGCGCCACGGCGAAGACTTTTCGCGCGGGCATTCTCAAGCTGCCAGAGTGCGGCAACTGCGTCCGCATGGCATCGAGGGGTGAAGTCCGGGTCGTTGCGAGCGCAGGTATCAGGCCGCAGACAAGGACAGACACAATTCCTGCCGCAGCCGTAAAAGCCAGCACGCGATGATCGATGCGGAAGTCGAAGCCCAGCGGATAACCGATGTCGGGCAAGAGCGCCGGGACGAGCGAGATAAGCCTTTGCGCCAGAACAAGTGCACCTGCCACGCCAAAGGCCGCAAGCACCGCGTACTCGGTCACCAGTTGCCGCAGCAACATGCCGCGTGTGGCGCCCAGCGCGGCGCGCATGGCAATCTCTCGCCGGCGCGAGTCGTTCAGCGACAGCAACAGATTGGCGATGTTCGTGCATGCTATGAGCAGGACAGCTCCGGCGATGGCGAGTACAAGGATGCTGAGTGTCTGCAACCCGCCTCCCTCAGCCTTGGTCTGCCAACCTGCGGTGAAGCTGCGTCCACTGTTCGCCTGCGGATACTTCGCCGCCAGATCTGCGCTTAAGGCCTGCAACTGTCCCGCGGCCTGCCTCAGCGTGGCACCTGGCCGGAGCCGCGCGTAGAGTTCAAATTCGCGGACTGTTCGTGGCGTGTTTCGCTCGTCTGGAGTCCACGTCACCCAACTCGACTGCGGAACATAGATCTGCGGATCGATCAATCGTTCGGTCCCTCTGAATCCGGCCGGCAAAACAGCCAGCACAGTTGCCAGTCCTCCCTTGACTTTGATTGTTTGACCAATCACGCCAGGATTTCCGCCAAAGATGCGCTTCCACGTTCCATGGCTCAGTACGACGATGGGCGACTGAATGCGACGCAGTTCACTCTCGTCTGGCAAACGTCCAATCTCGGGTTTTGCGCCCATAAAAGTGAAATAGTTGTCGCTGACTACCTCGGCCAGCAGCAACTGCAAGCCATCGGCAGTCTGCAAGACCATTCCTCTGCGGTCTGCCGCAGCAACGTCAGAAAATGCCGGAACTCCTTCTCGAACGTCGGAGAATTCGCCGTACGACGACGCCGAGTCTGATGCTTCTGCATCGGCAGCGGCAAGGCTCTTTACACTCTTGATCGCAACCAGGTGAGAGGGATCAGAAATTGGAAGCGGCCTCAGCGATATCCCATCCACGATGCTGAAGATGGCCGTGTTCGCCCCAATTCCCAGCGCCAGCGTTACCACGGCGACCGACATGGGGCCCGGCGACTTTCGTAAAATGCGCAGACCGTGGTGCAGATCCCGTTTCGCCGTGTCGAGCCACCATCCAGGCCGTTGCTTTGCACATTGCTCTCGCGTTCGCTCCACTGCGCCAAACTCGATCATTGCCTGCCGGCGTGCCTCGGTAGCATCGAGTCCCGCCGCCTGTTTCATGGCTATCGATTGCTCAAGATGAAACCGGAGTTCTTCGTCCAATTCGTTAGGCTTCTTGCGAAGAACAAGGAACCGAAGCCGAGTCAGCGATTCCGCAATCATGACGAGGCCTCCGCGGCGCGACCCAGAACCATCGCGATTGCGGACGAAAGCCGATCCCAGCTCGCGAGTTCCGTCTCCAGTTGTTTCCTGCCCGCAGCCGTCAACCGATAAAACTTCGCCCGTCGATTGTTCTCCGAATTTCCCCAGTCTGATTTGATCCACCCCTTGTATTCCAGCCGATATAGGGCGGGGTAGAGCGACCCCTGGCCGATTTGGAGCACATCTTTCGAAACTTGTTGAATGCGCTGCGCTACTCCCCAGCCATGCATCGGCTGCAAGGCAAGCGTTTGGAGAATAAGAAGATCAAGCGTCCCCTGCAATAGGTCCGTAGGCGTTGGCATTTCTTCCCCTTGATATTCGACAACAACTCTGTGCCCATTCTTGTCGGATGTCAAGGGGAGCCGTCACAAGGGAAAGCCTGAACCTAAACGAGCGCACCATCGAAAAATCGTCACTTAGTCGGGTCAGTCACGCGGCCGAGAAAGAGAATGCTGCCCGACCGCATGTCGCGAATCAGGAACAGGAAGGGGTGGTCGGCGTTGAAGACCATGGGCGGCGGTTCGACGCGCATCGCGGTGGCGCGCATGATGATCGACGTGGCCGCGGCGGCCTCGGTACCCGTTTCGTTCACGTCGATGAAAGCTTTGTGAATGGCAGCAGAGATGGTGAAGTCGCGCTCGCCGTCCATCCCTGAAAAATCGGCCGCGCCGGTGAAGGCTAGCTGCATGCCCATGGCAGAGAGCGCGCTCGAGAGTTCAAATTGCTGCGTCATGGTGAAGCGCGGCAGGGAGACGATGACTTTGGGCGCAGAACGGAGGTTGCCGAGCCAGCCGGTCAGCGTGGCAGGTGTCAGCGATTGTTCAAGCGCGGGCAGGCCGGCGACGTCTTTCGGGAGCAGGACAACCATGGAAAGAGCATTGCCCTTGTACGGCAGTTCGAGGGCCTGGAAACTTGTATCGTCGAAGAAGTTGAAGTTGCTTGACTCGTGCATCATGGGAGCTTTCACCGTTTGCGTTGATGAAAGATGAAAGTCCGCGTCCGCGGTTGCGCGTTCATCGAACGGGTCGAGCCAGTCGCCTTTGAAATAGATGGCGTTGGTGAGCACGAGGCGCGTGGAGGGAGTGATGGCG
The DNA here is from genome assembly GCA_963834565.1 of uncultured Acidobacteriaceae bacterium. Classification (GTDB taxonomy): domain Bacteria; phylum Acidobacteriota; class Terriglobia; order Terriglobales; family Acidobacteriaceae; genus Telmatobacter. The sequence continues at coordinate 177,619 of CAWICF010000008.1, forward strand.
CCCGGCGGGACGAGGTTCGGGATCTTGTTGTTGGTCTGCTTTTCGATCCACTGGTTGATGGTGGTGCGGGCGGTTTCGGGTGCGAGCAGGAAATTGACCTGGTGGAAGGCGGCGGCGTAGTTGGCTTCGACCAGCTTGAGATAGGCCGGCTGAAAGTTCTGGTTCTGTTGCGCCCACAGCGCGTCGGCCGCACTGAGCTGGTAGTTGGGATTTTTCTCGTTCATTTGGGCGAGCAGCTTGCCCATAGCGGGATGCAATTCATCGGGCGGGAGGGTGAGGCGAAGGACGCCTTCCATTTGCGTTGCTGTCTGGCCGCGTGCGCCCGCCAGGGCCATGGCGAAAGCGATGGAGATGCTCTCGGGTGAGAAGAAAAGATTGCCGGGCTGCGAACGCAGCTGTCTGTAAAGGCCTACCGCAAAGGCTGTGTTGCCTTTCACGACAGCGGCTTCAGCGGCTGGGGATGGTGCGGTGCTCTGATCGGCGCTGGTTTGCGTTGCGGCTAACGTGGGAGCAGCAAGTGCGGTAAGAATTGCGGCGTGCAGCAAATTCATGTGAGCCTCCAGTCTGGAGTCCATCCCGGGCAAGACGTCCGGCAACCGTGGAACGCGGCGTGCAGCATTTCTTGCGCCTGAATCGCGACGAATCGCTTTGCCGGTCTGCTGCTTCTATCCCATCAAACCCTTGTGCCCCATCCACCCGCGCAGATAAGACGCCTGGCCAATGTGATAGGTCTCGTGGATGGCGAGAAAGTTGACGATGCCGCTGAATTTGCCGTTGGTGCTTGGCGGGCCGTTTGTTGCGGGCTGGGCGAGCAGGTCCTCGGAAACGGATTCCAGCGTGGTCTCAAGCACGCCTGAAACTTCGCGCCACGCGTCGAGCAGCGTGGCCTGGGATGGATAGGCTCCATTGTCATCGCATTTTGCGCCGCGGGCAAAGAGGCCGAGCCACGGCTGGGACCACTCCATGCCAAGGCGCACGAGAAGCTGTTTGCGGGTCCAGACGACGTGGCCCACAATCCAGGCAACGTGATTGCAGTTGCCTTCTGGATGACGAAGCCACTCCTCCTGCGAGAGGTCGCCGACCATTTTGGTAAGGAAGCCGGAGTTGAAGTGGTAGTTTTCAGCGGCGGCAGCAATGACGGCGGGGACGGACATGGGAAGCTCCTCTTTTTCGCGGAGGCGAAGTTGCGGGAAAAGCCACTCCCGGAATACCGAATCGTGCGAAGCCGGGTCAAGCGCGGCGAACTGCGATACCTGTGAAAAAGAAAAACGGTACTGGGACAGGAGTTCTCCCAGCGTGACTCAGCGAATCCGGTAGACGAAGGCGTCCTCCAGGTATTGATCGCCGAATGTCTGGCCGCCTAGGCGCATTCCGTAGGTGTCCTTCGCGGAAGCGAAGGTACGGCGCAAGGCCTTTATGAAAGGCTTGTCCATCGGCCTCAGAAAAATTGAAGGCTTTCTATGGATCGGGATCCCTGCCTTCTTCAGCGCGGCGTTGATTTCGCTGTAGCCGGAGCGCGAGGACGATTGATCGAGGCGGTCCGAGGCAATCACTAGCCTCCAATTCTCGTAATCCGGAAGCTTTGCCCATAGAGCGACGTTGGGAGTTTTGCCGTCCCGATCGAGGGCATCGACCACTTCTTTTCCATTTTCGATGTCGAAGCTCACCAGGATTACCTGATCCATCGCAATACTCCGCCCTCTTCCGATTCCACTGCGTCTATCAACAACTGCGCGGTAGCCAAACCGCCTACGGGATCGCCGTCGAACAGGTCATACCGGCTCTGCTCCGACCATTCCCGAACCGTTTCCCAGTCAAGTTCTAACTCCTCGTTCTTAGCCAGGTCATTTTTGAGCAACTCAGAAAGACCAGCAGCTTCCAGCAGCCTTTCCACGTCGTGTGTGTAGCTTTTTTCTGCAAGCTTCTTATCAGGGAAATCATGCTGCTGTGTCATCTTTGCAATGCAGGCTTTCAGAGCACACTCAACTGCATACCCTGCCAGATAGTATGCGCGATCAGGAAGTTCTGCAGCCAGCAATGCCCTGGCTTCTTTGAGCCTCAACTCTGCGAGCTGCTGAAAGTAATTCCGATTCATTGCCTTACGCCAATCCTCTTATGCGCGGCTCAAGTATGCCCCTTCGCTGGTGTCGACGCGGATCTTTTCGCCCGCGTTGATAAAGGGCGGCACCTGAACAACGAGGCCGGTTTCGGTCTTGGCGGGCTTTGTGACGCTGGATGCTGTTGCCGACTTCAGGCCCGGTTCGGTCTCAACAACTTGAAGATCGACCGTTTGTGGCAGCTCAATGCCGACGGGCTGGCCGTCATGATAGCTGACGCGGATCTGCAGGTTGGCGGTGAGATATTCCACGGCGTCGCCGAGCGTGGAAGCTTTGAGAACGGTCTGCTCATAGTCGACGGGATTCATGAAGTAGTAATCGTCGCCATCGGCGTAAAGGAAATCCATGGGGACTTCATCGACGACGACCTTCTCAATGGCGTCGGCGGAGCGGAAACGGTGCTCAAACATTGCACCGGACTTAAGATTGCGCAGTTTGGCCTGAATAAAGGCACGCAGGTTGCCGGGCGTACGGTGCTCGACCTTGAAGACCAGGTGGAGCTGGTCATTGTGCTTGATAATCATGCCCGGACGAAGTTGTGTGGCGGGAATCGCCATAGAAATCAAAGACTCCTTACTGGATTTGCGCGCGGCGCGCAATGAATTCTGCCATTTGGCCTTTTTCTATTTTAGCTTAGGAGGCTATTGGGATTACCCATTCGATGCCATACACGGAAGTGTCATCTTTTCAATAGCGACGGCACGGTAAAATGAAGCTACGCTGGCAGATGGCCTCGACATTCCTGATTCCCCGGATCTGGCAAAACAACAAAGAGAATCGGCCGGACGGAAAGGGAAGTTCCAGCGAAAGGCCGCACGGGAGACAGCAACAACCAATGGCAAATCCAGTATCGATCTGTGTAATCGGGTCCGGTTACGTGGGGCTTGTGGCGGCAGCCTGCTTTGCCGACATGGGCCACAAGGTGGTTTGCGTTGACAACGACGAAGCACGAGTGAAGCTGCTTTGCGGCGGCGGAGTGCCCATCTTCGAGGCGCATTTGTCTGAACTGCTCGCCAGGCACCGCGGCAAGGGTGTGGTTTTCACCACAAAGCTGGGCGAGGCCGTGGAGAAGAGCGAGGCGGTGTTCATTGCCGTCGGCACGCCGCAAGGCGACACCGGCGCGGCTGACTTGTCGTATGTTGAAGCCGTGGTCTCTGAAATTGCGCGCAGCATCAAGAACTACAAAGTGATTGTCGAAAAGAGCACGGTTCCGGTTTATACCAATGATTGGATCCGGCGTGTTCTCTACCGGCACGGCGTCGATGCGAAGCATTTCGACGTTGTGTCGAATCCGGAGTTCCTCCGCGAGGGAACTGCGATATCGGATTTTCTGCATCCCGATCGCATCGTTGTTGGAGCGGGAAATACTAGAGCGGCTGAAGTGCTGCGGCGTATTTACGAACCGCTGACCGCCGGCAGTTACTACGCAAAAAAAGGCGCACTGCCGGGACCATGCAGCGAAAAAAATCCTGCGCGGCTGCTGGTGACGTCGGCACAGAGCGCAGAGATCATCAAGCACGCTTCAAATGCATTTCTGGCGCTGAAGATTTCATTCATAAACGCCGTGGCCAACCTGGCTGAAGACGTAGATGCCGACATCGAAGATATTGCGGCGGGCATGGGACTCGACAGCCGAATTGGACCGAGATTTCTGAAGGCAGGACTGGGATACGGCGGGTCTTGCTTCCCAAAGGACGTGGCCGCATTTCATTGGGTGGCGCAGCAGCGGGGAATCGACTTTCAGCTTCTGCAGGAAGTTCGCAAGATCAACGAGACCCAACGCGAAGTTTTCTTCAATAAAGTGCTGTCGGCGCTTTGGACGTTGCGCGGCAAGCGTCTGACGGCGCTGGGACTGGCATTCAAAGGGGACACGGACGATATCCGCGAGTCGCCTGCGATTGAGATCATCAAGAAGCTTCTACAGGCGGGTGCTTACGTGACGGCCTATGATCCCGCGGCGATGGAGCGCGCGAAGGAAGTGTTGCCGCCCGCAGCGAACATGAAGTATGCCGACGATCTCTACAAGGCTGCAAAAGATGCAGACGCGGTGCTTATCTTGACGGACTGGAAGGAGTTCGGCAAGTTGGATCTCTCCAGGCTGAACCGGGCGGTGCGTTTTCCCATCGTGATCGACGGGCGGAATCTGTACAAGCCGGAAGAGATGCAAAGCCACGGCTTCACTTATGTGAGTGTCGGACGGACGGCGAAATATCAGGCCCAGGAAGGCAAACCACGGAAGGCAAAGGCCTGACGGAGCCAACGTTCGAGGCCGGGGCCGAAAGAAGAGTGTTTGGCTGCGAGAGCAGCACCATCGAATGCGGCCGAGCGCATTCATGTTCGGAAGATCAGGATGGAAGTCCTGCCGTTCGATCAGATTCCTTCGTAGATTTGGAGCGTAATTCTTGACGATGCGCGTACTTGTCACCGGCGCGGCCGGATTCCTTGGCTCTCATCTGACTGACCGCTTGCTCTTGGAAGGCCACACTGTTCTGGGAGTCGATAATCTGTCGACGGGAGACAGCGAGAACTTGGCGCATCTCAAGAACGAATCGAGATTCCGTTTTGAGGAACGCGATATCTGCGCAAGCTTTGATCCGGGACAGGTGGATTATGTCTTCAACATGGCTTCGCCGGCCAGCCCTCCGGAATATTTGCGGCTAGCAATTGAAACGCTCCGCGTAGGGTCGGTGGGCGTGGAAAACACGCTGGAGATTGCGAAACGCTATGGCGCCGGCTATCTGCATGCGTCGACTTCGGAGTGTTATGGCGATCCGCTCGAGCATCCGCAGACGGAGAGTTACTGGGGCAACGTAAATCCAGTCGGCCCGCGTTCGGTTTATGACGAAGCAAAGAGATTCGCCGAAGCGCTGGTGATGGCGTACCACCGGTCATGCGGAGTAAATACCCACCTGGTGCGGATCTTCAATACCTATGGCCCACGCCTGCATCCTGGCGACGGGCGAGTGATTTCGAATTTCATGATGCAGGCGCTGTGCGGAGATCCACTGACGATATACGGCGATGGGTTGCAGACCCGCAGTTTCTGTTATGTGGATGATCTGATCGAAGGCATTGTGCGGCTATCGCGATTTGAAGAACACCTGCCTGTGAATGTTGGCAACCCGGAAGAGTTCACGATTCTGGAGTGTGCGAAGACCGTACTGGAAGTGACAGGATCAAAGAGCGAGTTGCGCTTTGTTGCATTGCCGACGGATGATCCCACGAGACGCAGGCCCGACATCACCAAAGCGCGTACGCTGCTGGGATGGGAACCGGGCGTGCAGCTTAAGGAAGGGTTGTCGAAATCGCTGGAGTTTTTCAAGAGCCACGTGGCGCAGGGTTCTGCAGCGAAGCGCGGATAGAGCGCGGATATCTTCTCGCTGTGGGCGCCTGGATCGGATGAATGAAGTTAGTGGGGCGCCTCGTAGGGCTCAGCGCGCAGCAGGTTGCCGAGGATGCCGCGCTCGTCGGGCGAGAACTGGTTCTGGTAACGCGCAGAGTTGAGCACGGTATCGCGCTGATCTGGCGGCACGGAGCGCAGATCCTGGAAGGCGCGCTTGACCATGATCTGGCGGTCGGGCGGAAGGGCCATTAAGCTGCGGCCGGCCTGACGGACCTGATTCTGCTCCTGCGGCGACATGCGCTCGAGCATTTCGGCGCGCGCAATGCGCCGATCCTTCTGCGCTTCAGGCATCTGATTCAGGTTATGCAGCCGCTGCACCAGGCGCTGCTGCGTCTCTGGATCGAGACGGTTGAAAGCCGGACTATTGCGCAGCAGCCGCTCCTGATCCTGAGGGGAAAGGTTGCGGTGCTGGTTGAGCCAATCGGCCAGATGGCCGGGAGGGTTCTGATATGCGGGGCGGTTCGCGCCCTGATTGCCATAAGCGCCCTGCGGGCCGCTTGCGGGGTAGCCAGGATTCTGACGGACTCCACCGTTGTTCTGCGGCTGGCCTTGATAAGGCCGCTGCTGATTCTGATTGGGACGCTGATTCTGGAATTGCCGATTCTGCTGATTTTGCTGGCGGACAGCAGGGCGTTGCTGAGCGAAACGAGGCCGCGCAGGAGGCGCCGCGTTGCGCTGGCCGCTTGCCTTAAATGCAGGCAGACACAGGAACAGGATTGCAGCGGCAATAGCCGCCGGACGCATTCTTTCCGCGTTTGGAATCCAGTTCACAGGTCGTACTCCCGGCAGCCAGCTCCGATTTCAGGAACAATCAGTCTCCGTTTGAGTTGGTAGAAAGCGATTCCAACTGATCGAGAACTTGCGCATTGTTATCGATGGTCTGCAGATCGTGCACAACGGCAGCATTCTGCGTAGGCTGCTGAGCCGGCTGCATCAGGTCGGTCACACCCATGTAAGCCCCGCCACCCACCAGCAACATCACGCTGAGCGCCATGGCTGCAAGCGGACGCACATGCAGTCCCGAACCGTAGGCGATGCTGGCGCGCAGACGGGCAATGGCGCCGGCGAACCAACCGGCCGGCGCGGCTTCGCGCTCCTCGCGCATGCGGGCGCCAAGCCGCGTAAGAAAGTAAGGGCTGGGCTCGGGAGCCTGCCAGGCGTCCATCAGGTTCATGGTTGCCTGCAACTCTTCAAGCCTGGCCCGGCACACGTCACACTCCGCAACGTGCAATTGAACCTTGGCAGGCGCAGACTTAGAGTCAAGCAAAAGATCGGCCAGCTTCTCGTCGATCTCCGTGCACTTTAGACCTGCGCTATTTGTCTTCATCTGCTTCATGGCTTGGTACCCCACAATCTGCCGGTTGATTCCGGCTTATTTTCACTTTCTGCTTAAACAAAATCCTTCAACTTTTCCCGCAGCGTCTGGTAAGCGCGAAAGAGGAGCGACTTGGTTGCTGACTCGCTCAGTTTAAGCACTTCTCCGATCTGCCGGTAGTCCATACCCTGGTACTTATGCATCAACACTGCCATGCGCTGCCTTTCGGGCAACGCCAGAACATGCTTGCGAATCGCGGCCATGCGCTCATCGCGCAGCATGCTCTCTTCCGCCGAAGGGTCGTCGTCGGCAAGATCCGGTGTTGTTCCGGTTTCCTCGTCCGCGGCGTCCAGGTACACCGTTTGCGCGGTCCGCTCGTGCTTGGTATCGCGCGCATGGTTCACAGCCAGGTTGGTTGCAATGCGATAAAGCCACGTGCTGAACCTGGCCTCGGCGCGATAACTGCTTCTGGCACGATAGACGCGCAAGAACACTTCCTGTGCCAGCTCTTCGGCAACCGCATGGTTCCCCACCATCCGGAAGAGGAAGTGAATCATCGGCCGATGGTACTTCTGGGCCAGGTAATTAAACCCGGCTTCGTCACCCTCGGCCACGCGCAGCATGATTGCCGCGTCGCTTGATGGATCCAGTTCCGGCCGGACGCCTGCAACCGGTTCCTGGGCGGTCCCGGGATTCAGCCCTGAACCCGCTCCGAAAGCCGGACTGTTGAGGACCATCGTTGCCATATCTTCTGGAACCCCATCCGGATCGGAAGGTTGCGGTTTTCGATCACTTTCTGAAGGAGTTTCCGGGCCAGAAACGGCCTTTCCAGAGGGGTTACGGCCGGAACCGGAGTTGCCGGACAGGGCAAGCACTGTTGGCTGGCCAGGACCCTCCAGGGACCCACCCGGGAGACCGCTGCCGCCAAGGCCCGAAACAGGCTCCAGCGCCGCTTCCCCGCCCAAGGGGAAGTCGCCCGGGAAATCACCTTCCTGGCGGATTGAGCGTGCTCTCCTGAACATGTGCGAATTCCCGCGGGGTGATCGCCGCAAACCCCTGGCAGGTTTGGCCCTACAGGCCTGCTGGTGTTACTCTACCTTACGGGATGGCCCTAATGACGCCCTACCAGTGTACGCGGAGTTACGCGCACGAGGGAGTGCCGTGGCAGGAGCAGTCCGAGGCCACCTTCGGGCGGGGTCCTACCGCCCGGTTGAGGGGATGACCGCAACCCCCGTCATGCATCTTGTTTGCTCGGGCGATTAGCTCAGTTGGTTAGAGCGCTTCCTTCACACGGAAGAGGTCTGGGGTTCGAGTCCCTAATCGCCCACCATAGACTAGTTTTAGACCGTCCTAAAAGGTTCAAAATCCCCAACATCTAAATCAGAATCTCCAACAATGACGGAGTTATTATGGTGTTTTCCGGGCCACAGTGGTAGGATGTGGTGCAACGTGATCCTGGCGGTCCTTTGGGAGCAAGATACCGCCACTCTTGGCGGTACTTTGAAAAAATCCACTCATCGCCAATATCCATGCTGGTTTCGTTGATTTTGGCGGTATTTCGGGGATCGAAGGGGTGCGCGGGACTCGAACCGCCGTTTTCACATCGCAAGGAACAAGAGGCGGGAAGATGGCGTTGTCTGACACGGAAATTCGCAAATCAAGGGCTGGCGAACAGCCCTACAAGCTATTCGACGGCAGGGGATTGTTCCTTCTTGTCACTCCTGCGAACGGGAAACTGTGGCGCTGGCAATACCGGCATGAGGGCAAACGAAAACTGATGGCATTGGGCAAGTATCCCGAGGCATCGTTGGTGCTCGCTCGGAAGCGCCATGCGGAAGCCTGTGCACTGTTGGCAACCGGAGTTGACCCAATGGCACGGCGGAAGGCCGAGAAGATGGCGCTCAAAACAACGGCCGGGGATTCCTTTCAAACCGTCGCGGACCTGTGGCTCGATCACTGGCAGGCGGGCAAGGGCTGGCGCCACGTAGACACAACCCGGCGCCGACTCAAGAACAACATCCTGCCTCAGCTTGGCCCGCGTCCCATCGCGGAAATTGAGGCGCCTGAAATTGTCGCGATGGCCAAAGCGATTGAAGCTCGTGGCGCGGGGGACTTGGCGAAGAGGGCGCTCCAAACCGCCGGCCAGATCTTTCGCTACGCCCTTGCCAACGGCTACGCGAAGCGCAACCCAGCAGCCGACTTCAAACCCCACGATGTCTTGAAGTCAACGAAAAAGGTCAATCTTGCCCGCGTCGATGTGAAAGAACTACCCGCCCTGCTGCGAGCCATCGAGTGCTATCAGGGCAAGACGATCACCCGATTGGCCATGAAGCTGATGGCTTTGACGTTCGTCCGCACCAGTGAACTGATCGGGACAAGGTGGGAAGAGATCGATTGGAAAGCCCGTCGTTGGGACATCCCCGCAGAACGGATGAAAATGGAATCGCCGCACATCGTCCCCTTGTCTCGACAGACAATCGAAGTGCTGGAAATGTTGCGCACATTAACTGGGGGCAGGGAGTTTGTGTTTCCCGGCGACCGCAACCCAAACAAACCAATGAGCAACAATACGATCCTGGAGGCGCTTGACCGTATGGGCTACCGGGGGCGGCAGACAGGACACGGCTTCCGTGGCCTGGCATCGACGATCCTGCATGAGCAGGGCTACAACCACGACCACATCGAACTACAACTTGCGCATTCTCCCCGAAATGCCGTGAGCGCAGCGTACAACCATGCGCTCTACCTTGAACCGCGCACTCGGATGATGCAGGCTTGGGCCAAATTTTTAGAGCAGACCCAGCGAAGGGGGAAGGTGCTGCCGTTCCGCTCCGCCGTGGCGTAGCGGCATCTCCACCGGCCAAAAGGTGCAGTCCAGACTCGGGACTGCACCTTGAATGTCCGTAAAGGTTCAGTTTGATCCAGAAAACATAGTGCTGCAAGATAACGCTTGACACGTTGCAGGACTCGTCGCAACGTATGCTTGACGCTCCCATAAGCCCAGTAGGGTTTATGGGAGTCTTGTTTTTTGGGAAAAAATGGCAAACAAGACGACCACCGCACCCATCTGCATCCTGCGCGCCAAAGAAGTCCGCGAACGGACCGGCCTATCGCGCTCAACCATTTTTCTGAAAATTCGGCGCGGCGAATTCCCGGCAGGAGTTTCGCTGGGCGACCGCGCGGTGGGTTGGCGATCAAACGAGGTCGACGAGTGGATCGCCAGCAGAGTCGCAGTGAGACCACAACCGCTACCAGGGGTGCAAAGCGAGCCACCCGAACAGGCCCAATGTCCACCAACGGTGGAGCCAGGTCGCAAGCCGCCGAAGGCGCATGGGCGCATACGATTGGCGGAGCAACGCGCATGACCGCCAAGATAGAGGTGCTACGCGACCGCGCGGGGGAGATTGCGGGGCGCGTGCTGGCCCTGCACGAGCAATTGATCGCCAACCCCGACAACGATTCGCTTGACCAAGTTTTTGAAGATTCGGTTGCCGAACTTCGCGCCGCCGAAGAAACCATCGCGGTCGCCGTCCGCAAGGAAGGCGGCCAGCAATGACCGACACGTACGTCGCCGAACAGTTAGGCAAAGAACTGTGGGGGAAACTACTCACGACGATCATGGAGTTCGCATACGGCCCCGACCACGACCGCGAGATCGGCGAACCCGAACTTGCGCTGATGAAGATCCTCATGCCCGCCTGCGCAGACTATGGACTCACAATTCTTACCGGTCGCAAGCCGAACTAACCCCGCGCCGGCGGCTTCCCGGCATAGGAGACACGATGAGAGCCGAAATTGCGCAAAACCTGCAGCTCGTCGAACCATCTGGCAGCGACACCTGCAATAGTTGCCGGATGCACCTGCGGTTCGCACAGCCTCGGCTAGTAACAACCATCGGGGAAAACGGACAACGCCTCGTTGAAACAGAGTGGCGGGCCGCACATTTCTTTGACGAACGGCAAATCGAATGCGCTGCGTTATGGCTCGACGACGGAGAAGAGGGGCCGCCGTTCGGTTCGGACGGATACAGCTTCTACGGAGATCATTTTCGTGTGACGTTTGCACGCGAAGACAAAGAGGCATTAGCGCTCGACTATTGGCGGCAGGTTGGTTATGCCGACGACGATTTCAACCTCTTTGAGGCGCTGTATTACCTGCAGGCTGGGAATCCTTCTTTTGATAGTCACACAACACCCAAGGATCAACCCGAACTCGAATACCGCGCCGCAGAGTGGAGCAAAATTGAACAATTCTTTAGCCAAGATGAACTCGAAGAAGTCCGCGAAATCCAGGAAGAGATGGATATGTTGGGCTGCCAACTCGGCGATATTATCTACCGGCCCGGACGGGATTGCGATACGCCAGCGTAATGGCCGCACAATCCCGCGCCGGCAGTACCCGGCCAGGGGAAAGGAGAAACCAAAATGAAGGACCAGACACCCCCGATGGATGACAAGGCAGCAGCCGAAGCATACAGACTGCAGCAGGCGCGCGAGTTGCTCGAAAACTTGGGGTACTGCGGGCTGTGCAGTGCGGAGAAGAGCTCGGCCGACAAGATGATGCGCACGCCGATCTCCAAGCAGAGGAACAAGCATATTCAGCAGGTGCTGGTGGAAGCGGCCAGACTGGCACCCCGATACAGTGACGAGCTGGCGTTGCTCTACGAAAGAGAACGACAGCGCGGCAATGGCAACCGGGCCACGCTGGCGGTGGCAAGAAAAATGGTCGCGATGATGCTGGCCGTAGAAAGAAGAAACACGGACTTCATGCCTACCGGTGAGTTTCGACGAACCGCGGCAGCGTAAAAACCCTTCCTAAGAAGGGAAAACCATCAGGATCAATCGATGCGCAGGCTGCCAGGTCCCGCATATTACCGGCCGGGCGACGGAGGCGACTCCCGAGGCTCCCTTCGGATTGTTTCGGGACTGGCAGAGAACACAAACTCAATCTTCTGCGACGGCTCCCCGGAGCCTGAGGCAGCAAATGGATGTCCGGTTCTGCTTGGAGCAGGAACCATCAGCCGAGAGGCACACATGCGCGGCAGTCGATTCTGACCAAAATAACAACGCGCTCTCCAGAGCGCGAAAAGCAAACTTATGCTTTTCTGTTGACAAAGACTTACATGGATGCCGGTAATCCAGGCAAGAGTGGCACTTTGCTCGTTCTTGCCAGAATAATGTGCTTTTCTTCTTGGCACAATTCGTTCGGTTTGAGAAAATTGGGGCTTCTATG
>CAWICF010000009.1:0-368163 GCA_963834565.1 uncultured Acidobacteriaceae bacterium
CCAACCACAGGCACCAGGCGATTCTGGTGATCTTCGCGGTACGATTCTCCCTTATCCACGGAAGCCCTGTAGCGATTATGAACAATGATGATGCGCACATCCACACAACGTCCGCCCTCCACCCTCCGAACCGATAGTTTCCCAAAAGTCGGTCAGCGAGTCCGGGCTCCTGGCCAATCCCGGAGAATGCAGGCACGAATGTCAGGACGAAAAGCGCGAAGTCCACGGCCAGCACACCGCGAAGAACCCAGCCAAAGATTCTCATTTGAGAACCCACTCTAAGCCAGCCGCTGCCCACTGTCCAAGGCACCCGGAAGTGACCCGCCACGCCTTGCGCCTTATACCAAACCGGGGTATGCTATCTGCCATGGACCCCTCAGAAGCTCTCGCAGGGGAACCCCGCAAGGGCGCGCACGCATCGGGGCCCCCAGCCACAGGTCCACGTCGTCGGGGTGAAAGACCGGCTATCCTGAGGGGCTTCTCGGCCCCAGTCTTTAGTCCCGTAGGCGCCAGCCCCTCGCTCCCTACGCTCTCTTGCTCCCTGCCGCATCGCTCTCTGCACCCTCCATGTCAAGTTTTCCTTTGCCCCAAAACACCCTCAACTCACTCATTCCAAAAGCGATAAAAAATCTCCCAAACAGTGCGTATAATTTCTCTGATTTCTCTACACTTGCATCAGCAGAAAACGATGTGCTGCACCTCGGGCGGCCTAGGAAAGCAGCTAGTAGCGGCTCGTCTGCTTTTGCTGAAAGCTGACGGCTGAGAGCTGAAAGCAGCATTTCGGGCCGTCTGCTTTTCGAGGGGCTTATGGCACCTCATGAGACGGGCGCACCAAATCCTGAGACGATTTTGCAGCGAAACCAGTGCAAAACAGCCTTAACTCCCCTCTTTCGAGGACTTTAAGCTCGTATCAATAGAATCAGGACTTTACGAGAAAACACGATTTTTGAGGGGGGGATTAACCAACCAGTACACACCATGCCAAAAAGCGGCGGGCAACGGCGCGGGCTATCTATCGAGCGACTTCAAAATACGACGGTCGTCGTCGCTGAGAGCGGCGTCTTCCAGAAGCTCCGGGCGATTGCGAAGCGTCTTTCGCAGTTGCTGCTCGCGGCGCCAGCGGCGAATCTCCAAATGATCGCCGTTCATTAGAACCTCCGGCGCGCGCAGGCCGGCGAATTCGGCAGGCCGCGTGTACTGCGGATAGTCGAGCAGCCCGCCGGATCCGTGCTGCGACCGCGGAACGCCGTCAATGTCAGCGGTGATCTCGGCGTCAGTCGCGCCGAAGCTCTCGAACTCGCCTGAGGCTTCATTGCCCAGCACGCCGGGGATGAGGCGCATCGTCGCGTCGACAACGACGGCCGCGGCCAGTTCACCACCGCTCAGAACGTAATCGCCGATCGAGAGCTCCATATCGCAGTAGAGCTCGTTGATGCGCTCGTCCACGCCTTCGTACCGGCCGCTGATGAGCACGACGCGATCGAGAGTGGAGAACTCGCGCGCGAGGGACTGGCTAAACAAGCGGCCCTGGGCGGAAAGAAGAATCACGCGCGTGCGGTCTTGATCGGTTCGATCGCGCTGCAACTTCGGTTGAATGCCAACAGCCTCCAGCGCCTCGGCCAGCGGCTCGGGTTTCAGCACCATGCCCTCGCCGCCGCCGAAGGGGCGGTCGTCGACGGTGCGATGTTTGTCGTGCGTGAAGTTGCGCAGGTCGTGTGTCTCAATCGTGACCAGACCTTCCCTGATAGCGCGGCGAACGATGCCGTGCTCAAAGAAGCCGGCAAAGAAGCCGGGGAAGATGGTGACGATGTCGAAGCGCATACCTCTGATGATAGAGGCACGAAGACACGGAACAAGGGAACACGGAAGCGAGTTTGCATCGAGGCCAGGCAGGAATCGGTTCACGCCCCGTTCAGGCTGAGCCCGAACGGGGCGCGCCGGCTACTTTGTCGAGCAGCCGCCGACCAGCCTCCCCGCCGGGACAGGCACCGAGCCGTCCAGAACCTTGGGAATGTCGGTGAGCAGAGTTGGCGGCGCCAGATTAAAGAACACGCCGGAGCATTCCAGTTCGCCGTTGAGATGGAAGAGCGCATAGGTTCCCACCGACCCGCCGGTATAGGTGACCTTGCTGCCCTTGATCAGGTTGTCCGAGGCCACAACATCGCCTCCGGATTCGAGCGCCTTGAGCCAGAGCACGTCCCATGGGCTGTTGTCGCCGGCATTTGAATCGGCAACAAATCCCAGTTCCTGTGCCAGCCCATCTGCGCGCATCACCGCGTCCAGGTGCGAAATGGTCGGCGCCTCCGGCACGGACGGCATGCCCGGCTTTGGATTCGCGGCGACATCGGGCTTGGTGAGCGAGTCGAGGAAGGCGTCAATCGCCGCCGCGATCGACTTCTTGTCCTGGTCTGCCACGGCCTGGTCCTGCGCAGCCGGCGCACTGGGCGCCGCACCTGCGGCAGGATTCTCGTCGAGACAGGCTCGCGTCGTCTCCAGGGCCAGGAACTTCGCGATGAACGGCGACCGGGCTTGGTTGATCGTGACCAGCGAATGCGGGGCATAGGTGTCAGGGACGACGACGGGAACGCCCAGCGCTCGCAGGTGTCCCGCGATGTCGTTCATCATCGTCTGATCGAGGATGTTTCCTTCAACCGGAGTCTTGACCGTCGTGGTGGTGAACAGAGCCTTGGCGACTCCCAGCGCTTCGCTCTCTGGGAACAATCCCATCACGGTAGATAGAAGGCCGCGCTGGCTGGCCTTCGGGCAATAGTGGCTGGCGCGCGCGTTAAGAATGTCCATGGTCGAAATGTCCGCGCGCCACAGTTGAAACTCGTCCATCACGTCCGAGTCTCCGCCAATGATCACCACGCCGGGAGCATTGCTCATCGATCCCTTTGACACGCACTTCGCATCGGCAGCGCCCAGGTTTTGCGCAATATTGCAGGCTACCGCCGAGCCCTCCGCGTCCATCGCGCTATAGGTGAACATCTCCGACTCGATTGCGAATCCAAGTTTGATGGGCGCCGCACCGCTGCTGCTGTCGGGCGAAGCGGCCTGTGCGCCGTTTTTCTCGCCGCCTTGAGCTGACGCCTTCTTTGCCGAGGCAAACCCCGAGGCAACCACGACCAACATCATCACTGAGCACAGCATCGCCCAGGCAAAACGCTTCGATGTATTCATTACGACCCTCCAGTTCGAGATTCGAGACATCTTTTTTGCACAAAACACCCGCGGAATAGGAGGAGTGAGCCTGGGGGGCCTGTTCAGGGTGTTTCAGCTGTGATTGGGAGCAATACTACCACTCTCAGAGTCCAAACGACATGGAAAATGCAGGGATTAGGCACCATGGAATAGGGACTTGTTGGTGTGACGCAAATTGGCTGCAATAAGACGCGTGAGGCGCTGCCGTTAGCCGGCGAATAGAAAGTCCCACGATGCATCGAGCAGCATCCAGCGCGGTGTACTGAACCAACTGGTGGGCAAAGACGGGACATGAAGCAAGGTGTGCCCACCGGCGCACATCAGCTCCGTGCCGCTCCAATCGAGAAAGGTTCGCGAGACGACGCCGACATTGGCCGGATGGGCTACGCGCCTCAGGCAGACGGGGCAACGCTGCCCCTGATCTGCGAGCGCCCAGCGCACGCCAAACAGGCAGATGAAAAAGGTGGAGACTAATTGAATGTAAGTCCCTGCAGCGGAGAAGGCCGGCAGGCGGCAGTAGGCCAGGTCGACCGAAGCAAAATAGGCGATCAGCAGGATGAGCGCGATCTTGGCCGCGAGGAACGCAACGCGCCACACCCTTCTCGCCCAGGAAAGTTTGCGCGAGTTAAAAACGAACTCCGCGGACGATACCGCAGTGAGTGCTGGAAGCGCGAAAAATGCGATAAGGATTGCGAATTGGTAAATGCCTGATGGTCCCGGAGTCTGCTGCTCGAGGGATTTTCCGAGATAGTCGTGTTCGGAGTGGTGCGCGTTGAACGAGGCGATGCGCACGAAGCCGCCCCAGAGTTCCGATCGCCCACGGCGGGTGAGGTGGGCGACAACGTATCCCGCGCCAGCCGGAGCTAATTCGTCGTCGGACTCGAGGAGCCATGCATCGGCCCGCCCCGGCATTTTTCCCACGTTATCCGGCGCGATGCCCACGACGCGGCCGATGCGAAGTCCAACGCGCATGATCCTTCCGAAGATCCGGGCATCGCCACCGAACTGGCGGCGCCAGGTGTGCTCGCTGAGAATAAGCAGCGGTAGGTTATCTGCGGGTTTTTGGCCGAGAGCGGTGTTGCTGGCCGGCCAGCCGACCAGCGAGAGCAGGTTGGCGCTGGCTTGGGCCACCTGCCAGGTTGCCGTTTTCTGCGCCTCAAGCTGAACGGTTTCGGGCGTGACGCGATAAAAGGCGAATTCGTCGAAATAGTGCTGGCGGCTCTGCTTCCAGATGCGCTCCTGTTCAAGCGCCATGCTCGGAGTCGAGCTGTTTTCGGCTTCTTCGTCCTGGATGAGGATGGTGCCGGGCCTTACCTGGCTGTTTGAAAATGCGTGCTCGACGCGAACGCCGGGCAGCACCAGCGATAAAAGATAGCTGACGACCAGGACGCCGGCGAGCCAGACGAGGCAAGCTGTTGCTGAGCCGCGAAACGCAGAAATGCGCTGCGGGTTCCGGCGCCGAAGACCACGCAGGCAAGCTGCGTCCTGAAAAGCTCCGAGACAGAAAACGGCAATCTCTCGCTCCGCTTGCCATAGATCGGCGGCGGATGCAATGCACGAGCGCCGCACGTGCCAAAGTTCCGACTCCCACTCGAACAGCCACTCGGCTCGTTGCTTCGGAGGCAGAAGTACGGACGCGCAGCGCAGGAGCAGGCGATCGAACGAGTTAAATGTCTGAACGGAGTGAAGCGTCTTCACGACTTCACCTCCGCAGTCGGAATGAGGCGTTCGAGCAAAGGGTATCGTTTGCGAGAGGCGCGCAGCGCCCCGGCGCCGGCAGCCGTGAGTTTGTAGTACTTGCGCGGCGGCCGCTGCTCGGCGTCGGCAATGGATTGCCGCTCCCAACGGGAGCCGATCAGGCCATCGCCCTCGAGCCGCCGCATGGCCGGGTAGACCGTTCCGCTGGGCAGGCCGGTCGTCTCCATGATGCTGAATCCGTAGACAAGGCCGGAGTCGATCGCCTGCAGGATCATCGCGGCCGTGTGCGACAGCTTCGCGTCTTTGGCTTCTGTAGCCATGGCGCATTATAGCTATGTAGAAATCTACTTGACAATGGGGTGCGCAGGGATTACAGAATGCTACATAGGGTGGCGCGGGGCCCGACCCATGCTTGAGCTGAAGAATCTTTACAAATACTTTCGCGGCATTCCGGCGGTCGAAGACGTGTCGTTCAACGTGGGTGCGGGAGAGATTGTGGGTTTCCTGGGCCCGAACGGCGCAGGCAAATCGACGACGGTGAAGATGATTACCGGCATGTTGCCGCCCAATGCCGGGCGCGTGCTGTTCGACGGGCGCGATATTCGCGAGGATATGGTGGCTTTTCGCCGGGCGATTGGCTACGTGCCGGAAGAAGCACACCTTTATGGCTACATGTCGGGGTTCGAGTATCTGCAGCTTGTCGGGCGGCTTCGCGGATTCAATGAAGCGCTGATTGAGGAGAAAGCTGCTGGATTGCTGAAGCTTCTCCATCTGGAATCGTCACAGTACTCGCCGATTTCAACCTACTCGAAGGGAATGCGCCAACGCGTGCTGATTGCCGCGGCGCTCCTGCACGATCCGCGGCTGTTGATCTTTGATGAGCCGCTTTCCGGGCTGGATGTCATTTCGGGCCGGCTCTTCAAGGACCTGCTTGAGCTGCTCGCGGCGCAGGGCAAAGCGGTGCTCTACATCTCGCACGTGCTGGAAGTGGTGGAGCAGGTATGCAGCCGTGTTGTGGTGATTGCAAAAGGGAAGATTCTGGCCGACGCGCCGCCCAGCGAACTGGCGCGGCTCATGAGTTTGCCGAATCTGGAGAGCGTTTTTGCGCAACTGGTCCAACAGCAGGAGACCGCGTCTGTTGCGCAGCAGATTGTCGAGGTGATGCGCAGACCTGATGCGTGAAGCGCTGGAGCGATTGTTGTTGATGTCGGAGCCGGATGTTCTGCCGCTGCGCGCGCAGGCGGAGCGTGGACAGATTCGCGCGCCGGAGCGAAGCCAATTTGCCCATTTGCTGCGCCATTTTCTTGAGCGCTTTTTCAATCACGAGACAGCTTCGCCGGATGGCGACGCAAAGACACGGCTGGTCCTCGTGGCTTTCGCGGCGGGACTGCCGTCATTCGTGGTCGCGATCTATCTTTGGCCCGACTACCACTCCTTCACGCTGGTTATGCGAGGCCATCATCTCATCGGGATTCACGGTCCACCACCGTATTGGGTTCAGGTGAATCAGCACTTCTTCTTCGCGGTGTATTCGTTCGTCGTCATGGGCATCGTGGCGGTCTTTGAGTGGGAGCTGTTTTTCCCGGACCTGCTCGACATCTTTGTTCTCAAACCGTTGCCGGTACCGGACCGGAGGACGTTTCTGGCGCGGGTGACAGCGATTGCGATTCTGCTGGGTGGTTTCCTGTTCGATGCCAACATCCTGGCAACCATTGCACTTCCGTCGGCGATTGAGCCGCCGAGCTTGCCGCGTTTTCTGGCTGGCCATCTGCTGGCCGTTGCGGGCAGCGGGCTGTTTTCCGCATTGTTCATCCTGGCCTTGGAATGCGTCGTGCTGTCTGTGCTTGGCGAGCGGTGGTTTCGTAGGCTCTCGCTCGTGGTGCAGGGACTTTCGATTGCAGGGCTGCTGATGCTTCTGCTCTTGTTCGGAGTGTTTTCGACCGTGGTGCCGAGCCTGCTCACGGGCGACGCATGGGCGGCACGCTGGTTTCCCCCATTCTGGTTTCTGGGCATCTATCAACGCGTGATGGAAGGACCATCCGCTTTGCCGGTCTACGGCCAACTGGCGCGAATCGGATGGATGGCCACTCTGCTCGCGGCAGCGATTGTGATTTTGACGTATCCGATCGCCTACGCGCGAAGGTCTCGGCAACTGGTTGAGGGAGGCATCGCGCATCCGCGGCGAAGCAGTGTAGGACGATGGATGGGGCGATTGGTGGACGCAGTGATTGTTCGCACTCCCGCGCGCCGCGCGATCTTTCATTTTGTAACTCAGGCGCTGTTTCGTGTCCCGCGCTACCGCATCTACATGGTCCTCTATGGCGGCGTGGGCCTATCCATCGTGATCGCGAGTGTGCTGCGCTTTGCTGTGACCAAGAGCCATGTGGAGATGCTGATTTCTCCGGCCGGCCTGCGCGCCTCGATCGGCATCGTTGTGTTTTGGGCGCTTGCAGGCCTGCGGTTGGCCTTTCTTTCGCCGGGCAACCAGCGGGGCAGCTGGATCTTCGATTTCGTCGACGGCAAGCCGCCTGAGATGCACACAGCGCTGGTGCAACTCAGCGCGGTGAAGACGTGGGCCTTCGTTTTTGTTGGGTGTATCACCGGGGCAACCTGCACCATTGCGGGCGTAATCGCTCCGCCAGAGCTTCTGACGGCGCGTGCTGCGATTGCCGAGGCGCTTGTGGCTGCAGGCATGTGCATTGTGCTGACGGACCTCTTCTTTCTGCACATCACGACAGTCGCGTTTACAGGCGCGGCGAAAAGTGAGCAGCCGAATCCAGCGCTGGCTGTGGCAAAATATTTCACGTTTTTCCCGATTGTGGTCTGGCTTTCGGTGTTTGCGGGGCCGTGGATCGAGCGAAGCGGCTGGCGATATGTTGCGGCCGCGATCGCGCTTGTGGTGGTGCATGCGTTGATCGAGATTCGGCATCGCGTGATTGTTCGCGAGTACTGTCTGCTGTCGCGCCCGGACGAGGAGGACAATCTGTTCCTCGTGCGGCTCGATTTGCGGCAGTACGGGCAGAGCGCGAAGACAGTGATCGGTAGCCAGTGATCAGAGAACACAGTACAGGGATATAAGGGAGGAAAATTTGGGACAGTTGCGAAAGTGTCCCAGGGCAGGGCGCGGCGCAAGCCAGGTTCCCGCAGGATGATGCCATGATGCGAGCAGCAGGACGCATGAGTTTGCGCCTATCGGCTCGCTGATGAGGATGCGGCCTATAATGGCAGCCAACACCATGGCAGACATTGAAAGCTTGTTGACGCGCTGGCTGGCGGCCGGCGTGATCGATTCCAAGAGTGCGGCGCGGATTCGCGCGCACGAGGCGACAGTCGCGCGGGCGGGTCAATCACCTTCGGATTCGACATCCCTGAAACCAGACCTTGGGATTTCGCTCAGGGCAAGCGTCGCGCACCCGAAATCTGAGCTAGGTCTGGCATGGCAGGGGATTGCAGCTCTGGTGATGGGCGCGATTCTGCTGGCGTGTGGCGTGGTGCTGTTTGTCTCGGCGCACTGGGACGAACTGGGGCCCGGCGAGCGGTTTGCGCTGGTGTGTGCGCTGGTCGCTGTTTTTCACCTGGCAGGCGGAATCGCGCGCGCGACCTATCGCGGCCTGAGCACGGCATTGCATGCGGTGGGCACGATTGCGGCAGGCGCGGCAATCGCGCTGGTGGGGCAGATCTTCAACATTGAGGAACATTGGCCAGGCGCGGTGCTGCTGTGGGCGCTGGCTGCGTTGGCCGGATGGCTGCTGTTGCAGGACCAGGCACAACAGACGCTGGCACTGCTGCTCGTGCCGGGGTGGATTTTCTCGGAGATTCAGTACCGAGCTAACGGGATGATTGGCGCCGATGTGTACATGGGGCGGCTCGCTTTCGTGTGGGCGATTTTGTACATCACGTTTTTCGTGGTCTCGCGGAAGCGAGCGGTGCGGGGAATTCTGTTTGCGGTAGGTGCAATTGGCGCCGCGACGGGCGTGGCGTTGATGCTGTCGGACTGGGAGTCGTGGAATGGGATACAGAGTTTTCTGCCGTTCGGGCTGCGCGTTGCCGCGTGGTTTGCGATCGCAGGCGTTCCGATGGTGGTGGCGGCGTTTCATGGGCACAAGGGGCTGATTCCGATTGCGGCCGCGATTGCATTTGTGCTCGCGCTGCCGTGGTGCTATCACGCATGGACGAGGACTTACCCACTAGGGAATGGAATGACAGGAACGTATCGCGGGGCGACGCCGAATCTGCTGGCGCATGCACTGGTGGCGGGATTTGCGGTCTTTTTGTGTTGGTGGGGTGTACGGCTCGCGTCGCGGGCGCTGGTCAATTTGGGGATTGTGGGTTTTGCGGTTGCGGTGGTGTGGTTCTATTTCAGCGATCTGATGACCAAGTTGGGGCGGTCACTGGGACTGATCGGGCTGGGTGTGCTCTTTCTGGCCGGCGGATGGGCGCTGGAGAGGATGCGAAGACAGATTTTGGAGGCGATGAATCAGCGAGTCACCGAGTCAGCAAGTTAGCGAGATGGGAGATTGTGCAAGAACTGTGCCTCGCCCACACCCAAGCAAAGCTTGGATGGGGCACCCGAGAGCTGGAGGAATGCAGTGAGGATGGGGCGTTGGTCGATTTCGGTGGCGTCGGTTGCGGTGCTGGTGGTGCAGTTAGCGCTGGTGTCGACAGTGGCAGGGAAGTATCTGTGGCAACGCTGGCGCTGCCCGCGTGTGTGGACGCGAACGGTTGCGATTGATCCTGAGCTGCCGATGCGCGGGCGCTACCTGAGCCAGCAATTGATGGTGGATGGTTGCCAGAGCACGCTGCCGTCGGCAAAGGCGGCGCAGTTTCCCCGCGATGTGAATGGGGCAGCAGTTCCAGGGCCGTATGGGCTCAGGCCCCTCGGCGTGGTGGAGTTTAATAGCGAGCTGAAAGTCGCGAACAACAAGCTGGTCGCCGTGCAGATTCAGGATCCGCGAAAGGCGGACAACGGGCAGTTAGTGGACGCGTGGCCGGGAACGCAGTGCGACCAGATGCGGCTCGAGAAGCCTGTCGCCATTTTTATTGCGGACTCGGCGCGAAGCCCGCTGCCTCTTAAACCAGGGCAGGAGCTGTGGGTTGAGATAACAGTGCCTCCGAAGGGCCCGCCGCGGCCGTTGCAGATGGCGCTGAAGGATGACGGCGCTTGGAAGCCGCTAGCATTTTAGCGATAAGAACGCATGAATCGTCTACCGGAGCCGTTACGATGATCTCGTACTCCAGAGGACATCATGCACGAGCCGTCTGATCCACTGGCGCGAACCAAGCCGCTCTCCGACCCGGTGCGCACCATTACGCTGTTGATGGTCGCGGGCGCGATCATCGTTGGCGTTGTCACAGCGATTTTTTTCGTGAAGGCATACGGTCCGTTCGGGGCGGTGCTTTCTCTCGCGCTGACCTGTTGCACGGTGAGCTTCGCCATGCTGCTGGGTCCGGTGGGCAGGCCCAATGCGATTTATCTGCGCGCTTTTCGCACGGACCGCTCGACGGCCCGACTTCGCGCCGAGCTGGGTGCGATCCTCGGGCCAAAGTTCAGGCTTTCGGGCATTCGGCCGCCACAAAGGAAGACGTCGCTGTTTTTGCGGTTCCTGGTTCCGGGACTGGTGGCCATGCGATACGCCGGCAGCAAGTTCATGGAACTGGAAGCGGGCGACGACTGGATGGCGCGGCTGTGGAAGACCTATCAGACGACGCGGCTGGTATTCATCGACCTGCGCGACGTGACAGTGCACGTGCACCACGAGATTCAGATGACAATGGCCACGATGGGCGCTGAGCGCTGCATCTTTGTTGTGGACGCAAGCAAGAGCGCCGATGACTGGCGGGAAACGATTGCGGCCATCGCGGGGCCGCAGTTTGATGCCAGGACATTCAAATTGCTCGACGCGAGCGAGGAACGTATCCGCTCATGGGCTTTGGCCGCCGAACTGAAAGTGCTGCTGAACTCGCTGCCGCCTGGCGTGCCAGGCGAGACGGACCGCGGACGGCAGTTCATCCTGGAGCACGTGCCGGAAAATCTGCTCGAGCAGAGCCGGCGCGTTTCCGTCACAAATGTGTTGAGCGGCGTTTTGGGATTGGGGCTCTCCCTCGGATTCGGACTCTTTGCCGGCAGGGAACATCCCTTTCTGCTGCTGCCGTTCATTGTCTTTGGGTTGGTGGTGACGGCTTGGGCGGTTGCGCGCACGCTGGCTCGGATTGCGCGGCTGGCGCGTGCGGGCCATCGTGGAGCAGCGTTGCGCGTAGTGTTGCTGCTCGGATTGGCAGGTTTGCCGTTCCTTACCAGCATTCTTGCCACGACCATCGCGGTTCCAGCGCTGATCAAATCGAAGAAGATGGCTGAGGAGACCTCAGCCATCGCTTCGCTTCGGACACTGGAGACGGCGGAGGTGATGTATGAATCCACCTACCCAGACCAGGGATTTGCCTGCCAACTTTCCCAGTTGGGCGGCGATCCGCGGGCGGGGGCACCTTCAGCGCAGGCCGCGCAACTGATCGGGAATGACCTGACGTCGGGAAAGAAAGCGGGCTACGAGTTTGCCATTGCAAAGTGCACCAGGACAGTAGTAAACGGGCGGGAGCAGGCGGAGGATTTCCTCTTCACGGCTGTGCCTGTGCCGGCAGATGGACGTCGAGGATTCTGCGTGGATGCTTCAGGCGAAATTCGCGTAGACCCCCAGGGTGGAACGAATTGCACGCGGCTGCTGCCGGAGTAAGGCACTTGCGGTAGGGCAGCAGCCGCTTGCGCGACACGTTAGTTGAATTCGCAAATCCGCCGTCCAGACAGCAGGTAAGCAGGTCGCCAAGTCAGGGGGATGAAGCACGCGTTTGGTGAGAGATCCGAGCCTGTGGGTGAAATGGGTTCCGCGAGCGGGAGGCAGGGAGGACAAAATGCGAGATGCCGAGAGGGTGGTAATGGAGCGGGAACCAACTGCCCGCGAGCATTGGAAGCAAGGCGAGATGCCTATTTGCGAGATCATCACCGCAAAGGGAAAGCAGCTTGGGTTTGCGCGCAACGTGAGCTCGCGACCGCTGCCGGAGACGATTGATGCAGCCTGGCAGGATGCCGCACGCCGAATCGAAAACAGGTAGCGGCGGAAGTGGCGGGCTAAGGGAGTTTGGTCGAAATTGGATTCTATGTGGGAGCCTTGTCCCGCGCGCACCCTGCGGCAAAAACAAGAACGCCATTCGCATAGCGTACCCCGATCTTTGGCGAGTCAACCAGCTGGCTTGCCGGAAACATTCAAGTCGACGAGGCCATCGGGTAGTGCCATCTCCACCTTCTTCACGTCGAGATCGATCTTGCGCAGATAACTTTTTGCGAACGGAACCAGCACCTCACATTTGGCGCTGCGCACCACGAGGAGCGGCGTGGGGCCGGCTGCGCGATCGACGTCATCAATAATTCCGACATTTACGGGCGCAGGTCCGGCAACATCGACGAGGGTGCAGCCGATGAGATCGCCGACGTAGAACTCGTCGTCTCCCAGGGGCGCGCGGTCAGCGATGGGAATGGCGACGGTGAGCCCCTTCAGGGTTTCGGCGGCAGAGATGGAGTCGATAGCGGCAAAGTGCAGGACGATGCCGCCTTTGTGCAGCCAGTGGTGAATCAGCTCGACTTCCCGCGGTAATTTGCCGGCCGGCGGATCCGCGGAGATCAACCAAAGGCGTCGGCGGTCTGTGAACTTTTCAGGGAAGTCTGTGAGGATATCGGCGAAGACCTCGCCTTTGCGGCCCTGCGGACGGCGAATACGTGCCAGCCCCACCCATTCAGAGGGTGTGCATTCATCAGGCGCGGTCATGCGCAGCTCCAGCGAGCACCGAGTGCGATGGCAGAACTAGACTTCGTCGTCTTCTTCGAGGATGTCAAGCGTGTAGCGGTGGTGCAGCTTCATGCTGACGGCGCCAAGGATGGTGCGCACCGAGCGGGCGGTGCGGCCCTGCTTTCCAATTACCTTGCCCACATCCTGCGCCGCTACGCGTAGTTTGAGAATAGTATTCTCGTCGCGGTTGACCGATTCCACTTCAACGGCCGCCGGCTCATCTACTAGAGCCCGCGCGATTTCGCGGACCAACTGGTCTACCTGGACCATATCTTGGGTCATGATCTTGCCTCTGACCATTCACGTTCGCAAAAAAGCAACAGTGGAACGTGGGGGAATAGTATCACTTAACCCTACGATGGGCAATGATTTGTGCGCCGGATGCGTGTGCCCAATACTGATCCGGCGAGCGGAGTGTTGCGGGATAGGAGGGCGAATCAGGCGGCGGGCGATGCCGAAGCCGGTTCTTCGGTTGCGGAAGCGGCTGGGGCAGGATTCTTGGTCACCAGCTTTTCCATGATCGGCGAAAGCGTGGCGCCCTTGCTGCGCCAATAGGCGATGCGGTCGTGCTTCAGGTCGACGGTGGCCGGAGTGGTGCGGGGGTTGTAGGTGCCGACGACTTCAATCGAGCGGCCATTGCGGGCGCGGTCCTTCTCAATGACCACGATCCGATAGTAGGGCTGTTTAGGGGCGCCAACACGCGCCAAACGAATCATTACCACGGCGATACGGTTCCTTTCAGATTCCTGAACTTGGGTTGTGCGCTTTGGAGGCGATGCGGGCTGTCCCGGCACGGCAACGGCCGGACGGATGCGCCCGGCCGCACAGGTCACAACACCTAAGTATCGCCGAAAGTGGGGGGTTGAGGCAAATCGGCGCGTGGGACCGGCTGAACGCTGCGAATCCTGCGTGGTTTGGCTCGGAGGCCCGGGGATTCGGGGTCGTCAGGTAGCATGGGACCGGCGGCGCGTGCTGATGAATCGCGAATATCACAAGTGGTATTCCAGCAGCGTGGGGCGGGAGATGGAGTTGCTCGTCTTCGGCCACGGCGGCGAACCTGTGCTGGTCTTTCCCACGTCGGGCGGGCGCTTCTACGAGTTTGAAGACCGCGGCATGGTGGCGGCGCTCGCGGGCAAGATCGACCGCGGCGAAGTGCAGCTCTTCTGCGTGGATTCAACGAACATGGAGAGCTGGTACAACCGGCAAATTCATCCCCGGATGCGAATCGGGCGTCACATGCAATATGAGCAGTACCTGCTGAACGAGGTGCTGCCCATGGTGCGCGGCCGTATTCGTGATGCGCGGCCGTTAACGCTGGGTTGCAGCTTTGGCGGCTACCATGCCGTGAATCTCGCGCTGCGCCGCCCTGAAATTTTCGGTGGCTTTGTGTCGCTTTCGGGAGCCTTCGATCTCACGCCGTTTCTCGATGGCTACTACGACGAGGATTGCTACTACCATTTGCCGACGCACTACCTTCCGCGGCTGACGGACTCGTGGTTTTTCGAGCGGTTTCGCGGCAATCGCTTCGTGCTGGCAACCGGATGGGACGATCACTGCCTCAAAGAGAACCAGAACCTGGACCGGGTTCTGCGCGAGCGGGAAATTGCTCACCGGTTCGATGTGTGGGAGGCAGAGAACTCGCATGACTGGCCGGCGTGGCAGAGGATGGTATTGCAGTACGTGTGAAGCAGTGATCCCGGAAACAGAGGCGGAGCGGGCGCATGAAAGAATCTGTAGAGGAGGCAATGCAATGAGCACGGAGAATCCTTACGACAAGTTTCTCGACGGGCGGCCAATCGAGACGATCCTGGCCGAGACCGCAAACAAGATCGCCGAGTATCTCGAAGTGATTGGTTCCAACCGGGAAAAAGCGCCGGCACCGGGAAAGTGGAGTGCCGCAGAGATTGTGTGCCACCTAGCCGACTGCGAGTTGGTGTTCGGTTTTCGATTGCGGCAGACTCTGGCCGAAGATGGCCCCACCATTCAGCCATTCGACCAGGACAAGTGGGCGAGAATCTACAAGGGCATGCCGGCCGGCCTGGCTCTGGAGACCTTTGGCGTGCTGCGCAAATGGAATCTGCACATGATCAAGGCGGCGCTGCCGGCGGCGGCGCACCGCAAGATGACGCATCCCGAGCGCGGAACCATGACATTCCAGATCGTCGTCGAGACGGTGGCAGGCCACGATTTAAATCACCTGGGGCAGTTGCATAAGATCGCCGAGACATTCTGAGACGCGCCGGGCGCGGCCGCAGTTGCGGCGCGGCAAGCGCTCCAAAGAAAACCTCATCCGATCCGTGACGGCCCGGGAGCCTTTTTCCGGATACCGGAGTCAAAGTACACCGGATTCTTGCGCAAGAAAGCCTGACACATCCGTTCTCAGGGTTGAGGACTGCCGGTGCAGCCCTCCAGGAGGAGTTATGCGTCGTGTGCTCTTTGCGTTGTTGCCCGTTATCGTCGCCCCGGCTCTCGCGGCCCAACACCCCAACAAGCCTCCAGTAAAAGCAGCGTCGCTTGTGGCTGCACCGGCCGTTGCTCCGGCCGCGCCCCTGGGCGCGATCAGCGATCTGCCGCTGCGCAAAGTCGTGCTCTACAAGAACGGTGTGGGCTATTTTGAGCACGCGGGCACCATCAGCGGCGATCAACGCGTCGCGATCGACTTTACCTCTTCGCAACTGAATGATGTGCTGCAATCGCTGACGGCGCTCGATCTCGGCGGCGGCAAAGTGAGCGCGGTCGGCTACAACTCGACCACGCCGGTCGAGCAGCAATTGAACTCGCTTTCGCTGGGGCTGAAAGATTATCCGGCGACTCTCGATGTCTACCAT
Source organism: uncultured Acidobacteriaceae bacterium (assembly GCA_963834565.1). GTDB lineage: Bacteria > Acidobacteriota > Terriglobia > Terriglobales > Acidobacteriaceae > Telmatobacter. The sequence goes on from CAWICF010000009.1 coordinate 15,563, forward strand.
GCGCTGCGTGGGCAGCGCATTGAGGTAACCGGCGCAAGTGCGCCGATTGCAGGGCGGCTGGTGAATGTGGAATACCGCAAAGAGACTGACAAGAGCGGGAACTCGTCAGAGGATCACTATTTTCTGATTGTAGAGACGGATGGGGGCGCGCTGCGGACGGCGGAATTGACCGACGGTGTGTCGGTGCGCATGGTGGACCCGTCGTTGGAAAAGGAATTCGCGTCGTACCTCGAGATTATCGGCTCGGCGCAGAATCAGCAGGGTCGGCATTTGACGCTGGAAGATCGCGGCGGCGGCCAGCGGCAGCTTCAGGTGAGCTACATCAGCGAAGTGCCGGTGTGGAAGTCGACCTATCGCATTGTCTTTCCGCGCGACCCGAACGGAATGGCGACGGTGCAGGGTTGGGCGGTGGTTGACAATACAGTGGGCGTCGATTGGGATAACGTGCAGCTTTCACTCGTCGCGGGCGCGCCGCAAAGTTTCATTCAGCCGCTGTCGCAGCCGCTGTATACAACCAGGCCGACGATTCCCATTGCGACGGTGGCGCAGAACTTGCCGGTAACGCATGAGGCAGCGGAGTTTGACCGGATAGAGCTTGCAGCGAAGGCCTTTGCGCCACCAGCGACGACACAGTCGGTCGCGGTGGAGACGGCGCCCAACATGCAAATGGCGGCGAAGAGCGACAAATTCGTCGGTGGCGGAATCGGGTCTCTGGGCATGGTCTCGGGCAGCGGCGCCGGTTATGGCACTGGGTATGGAGGCGGCGTCTATCGCGCGTCGGATGCGATCAGTGCCGGCGACGTTTCAACGAATGCCTTCGACGATTTTTTTGAGTACGCGCTCGCCGCACCGGTGACGATTCACAAGAACGAGTCGGCGATGGTGCCGATTCTGCAGCAGGAACTTCCGGTGACGCACGTGACGCTATGGAGCGACAGGGAGCCCAGAGCGCTGCGCGCGATCTGGCTCGAAAACAACTCGAAGCTCACGCTCGACTCGGGGAGTTTCTCCATCTTTGAGAGCGGAGAGTTCGCCGGCGAGGGCCTGCTCGATCCGATTCATCCGGGAGAAAGGCGATTGCTTTCATACGCGGTCGACCAGGCAGTCAAGGTGCATCCGAAGGACTTTAACGACACGCGTACGCTGCGACACATCGCCGTTCACAACGGCGTAATGGTGGAGACCACGAGCGAGGTAACGGAGAATACCTACTCGATTACGAACGCGGGCGACGAGCAGCGGGCCGTAGTGGTGGAGCACACGCGGCGGGGCAATGCCGAGCTGGTGAGCGAAACCAAGCCGGAAGAGACGACGGCAACAGCATACCGGTTCAAAGTGGGCGTGGAGCCGCACCAATCGACGGAACTGCATGTGAAGGAGCGCGCGAACCTCACAGAGACGGTGGAGATCGGAACTCAGCTGGCGAATGACAGCGATTTTCTGATCACGGTGAGCAAGTACTCGCCCCAGATGGAAGAGAAGCTGCGCCCGGCGATGGATGCAGCAACAGCACTGGCCGAGGTGAATCGCAAGCTGGTGGAGAACGATGAGAAGCAGAAGACACTGACTGCCGACGAGACGCGAGACCGCGGCAATGTGACCGCATTGAAGGGAAACGATGCGGCAAAGCGCTTTGTGGAGGAGCTGAACCAGGCGGAGGATGACTTGCAGGCGGCACGCAAAGAGCAGGCGGATCTGGAGAATCAGCGCGACGCGGCGCAGGCGAAGCTGGATGATCTGATTGCGAAGCTGTCGTTTGAGACGGACCTGAATGTGGAGACGGCGAAGTAGTTCATAATTCACAGTGCGTAGTTGGGAGATCAGAGAGCAAAGAAGAAACAACGGCAAATAGTCTTTGCAAAAGCGGAGTCGCACCCCCACCCAAACAAAGCTTGGATGGGGCACCCCGCGCTGTGAAGTTTGAACTGCCGCGCCGGCGTACACTGATGCCGTGCTGGAGCGACGCGATTCAAACGTGGCGCTCGACGGCATGCGAGGCACGGTAAATGAAGAGGATCGGCATTCTGTTTGGCGTGGAGAACAGCTTTCCCAGCGCCCTGGTGGAGCGCATCAATGCAAAAAACGTGGAAGGAATTGAGGCTGAGTTTGTTCTGACGGGCGCAGTTCCGCTAGACGAAACGGGAATTGGCGAGACTGGACTCGATCAGGCCCCGCCGTACGCGGTGATTGTCGATCGCATTTCGCACGATATTCCGTTTTATCGCGCGATGCTGAAGCACGCAGCGCTGGGCGGGACGGCGGTGATCAACGATCCGTTCGCTGCGTCCGCGGATGACAAGTTTCTGAATTACACGGTGGCGCGGCGGCTCGGCGTGACTGTTCCGGCAACGGTGCTGCTGCCGCACAAAGAGCATCCCAACAACACTTCAGGGAAGTCGATGCGGAATCTCGAATTTCCGCTGGACTGGGAGCGCGTGTTTGCCTTGGTGGGCGAGCACGGATTTCTGAAGCCGATCGACGGCGGCGGATGGCGCGACGTGCACGAAGTGCGCGGACGCGAAGAGTTCTTCAAAGCGTACGATCAGTCGCGCGACTTGTGCATGGTGTATCAGAGGGCCGTTGAATTCACTGATTACTTTCGCTGCTATGTCGTGGGGAAAAAGACTGTGCGCGTAATGCACTACGATCCGTGGCGGCCGCATGCCGAGCGCTATGGGCAGACGCCGGCGCAGGCAATCACGTTTCTTGCGCGGAAGCTCTTCAAGCGTATGCAAGACGATGCTGTGAAGCTGTGCCGCGCGCTGGGCTACGACCTGAATTCCGTGGAGTTTGCGGTCGAGAATGGCATCCCATACGCGATCGACTTTCTGAACCCCGTGCCGGATGCGGATGTGCATTCAGTGGGCGAGGCGAACTTCGAGTGGATTGTGGAACACGTGGCGGAGCTGGCGATTGCTCGGGCGAAGGTGGCGCCGCGGAGTGGGACGATGAAGTGGCCGGCGCTGCCTAATGTGGCAGGGACGAGAAAGAGGGCAACGAGAAAGCGGTGAGTGGTGCTATCCACATCTCAAAATCGAGACCCCTCGACTACGCTCAGTGCAGGTTGTGGGGCACCCAGCACTACGGATTGAGGAGTTATTTTCCAGCCGCAGCCATCGCTTTGCGCATCGTCGCTTCGGAACCGGCGGGCCAATAAGCGCAGCCGAGCTCGAAAAAGACCGTGGTGTAGGGAATCGTCAGGTCGGTCTTGATGATGAGTACGCGGAAGACCTGCGATACCTGGTCGAGCCTGGCGATGATCTGCTCGTGCAGCATGGGAATGGTGTTCGCGCCTTTCAGGATTTGGCCAAGCTGGCTGCGATAGCGCGTAACACCGGGTGCATCAGCTTCGGCGACGAATTCGAGATCCTGGTCGAGGTAGACATTGGCACGCACGTGGCGGCTCGAGTTTACGGCGTCAAGAACTTTGCGCGCGACTTCAATTTGGCCTGCGCCGGAGACCACGGTCTCAATACCAGGCTTGGACTGCGCAGGGTAGGCAGAGTCCGCAACGACGATCCAGTTGCGATGGCCGTAAAGCGGGAGCAGCGTCTCGAGCTGGCGTTCCCAGTTGGACATGGAGATTCTCGGCGAGCTTGCCATAGGTCGTTTCCTTTTCGTGGATCTATTTGAGTTCTTCGTCGGCACAGACAACCACCTTACCGCACTTGCCCGAGGCCATCAGCGCGTAGGCCTCGCCGGCGCGGTCCAGCGGAAAGCGGTGCGTGATGATGTCGGCGGGATGCAGATTCCAGCGCACGAGGCGTTCGACCAGTTCCTCCATCAGCCAGGTCGACGTTACCCATGAGCCGTAGAGCGTCTTCTGATCGTGGATCATGTCGGGCGAAGGATTGAATTCGACGCGGCCGCCCTCGCCGAGAAAAACGATCCTGCCCCACTTGCGCGTACCGCGGATAGCTGTGGCGCGAGCGGCGTCATTCGCCGAGCAATCGACGGCACGCTCCACGCCGTTACCGCCGGTGAGGCGCTTGACCTGGGCAACGTTGTCGGGGCCGGAAGCGAGAATTTCGTCGCAGAGGCCGAGATCTTTGGCAATCTTCATGCGCTCGGGAACAACGTCGATTCCGATGATCTGTTGCGCGCCAAGTTTGCGGCAGAGCGCGCCGGTAGCGAGGCCGACGGGGCCGAGGCCGGTAATGAGAACCGAGTGATTGCCGTTGATGCCGACCTTCTCAAGGCCCTCGTAAACAGTGCCGAAGCCGCAAGCGACTTGCGCGCCGTCGGCATAGGAGAGCGAATCAGGAAGCGCAATGAGATCTTTTTCTTCGGCGATCATGAAAGCGGCCATGCCACCGTCGCGCTGCCAGCCGTAAGCGCGGCGATATTTCTCGCTGGTGCAGCTGATCATGTAACCGCGACGGCAGTCGTTGCAGACACCGCAGCCGGAGATGTGGTAGACGATGACTCGGTCATTCTCTTTGAATCGACGGCAACCGGGTCCGACTGCAACAATCTGGCCGCATGGCTCGTGGCCGGCGATCACGCCCTGGTAGCCCTCGGGGCCTTTGCCGAGATGTTCGTGATAGATACAGCGAATGTCAGAGCCGCAGATGGTGGAGGCCTTCACGCGCAGCAGAACTTCGCCGTGCTCCGGGGCGGGGACGGGCACCGTTCGCATTTCCACTGTCGAGTTGCCGGGCAGGTAGGCGGCGGACATGGTCGATTGCATGAGATCGAACTCCGGTGAGCGAGCCTTTAGCTGCTAGCCATTAGCTCTTAGCTTGTTCTTTCAGGAACCCGCCTTTGTGCTCCATTTGACTGAATTTGTCCTGGCGTAACCAGAAGAACTAAAGGCTAACAGCTAATGGCTAATGGCTTGGTTTTAGGGTGGAGTGATTTCGCCGTTTGCATCCCATAGCGCTTCCCAGGTTTGACCGGGTTTCCAGAGGAAGACCTGGCCCTTGATGAGCCGGCAATTGTGATCGAGGCCGGCAATGGCGCGCATCTCGTCGCTCGAGAGCGGCGGCCCGACGACGCCTGCGAGATTTGCGTAATAGTGGTTGACGGAAAAGGGAATCGGCGTTTGGCCGCGTTGCACGCCCCACTTGATGCAGACGACGGCGGGATGAATGCCGTGCCGGCGAGCGATCTCGACAATGACTGGATCTTCGGTGGGCGAGGTGTCTTCAGCCGTACGATCGCGCTCAGGGCGGCCGGGTGAACCAATGGGGCAGTAGCCGACGGCGCGCATGCCGTTCTGTTCCACGAACTGGAACAGCTCCGGTTGCTGGAAATGCGGGTGGAGCTCCATTTCATTCACCGCGGGTTTTATGCGCGCGTCAGCCAGCAGCAACTTGAGCTTGGCGATGGTCATGTTCGAGGTGCCGATGTGGCGCACGAGGCCCAGGTCGACGAGCTTCTCCATCTCGCGCCAGGTGCGCATGTAGTTTTCGTGGATGTAGGGCTTGGCGCCGGCCGAACGCGAGGTGACATCGCAGCCGGGCGGATGGAAGTTGGGAAATGGCCAGTGGACGAGGTAGAGGTCGAGATACTTGAGGCGCAGATCGGAGAGCGACTGGCGGCACGATGCAACGACGTCGCTGTGTTTGTCGTTCCAGAGCTTCGAGGTGATCCAAAGCTCTTCGCGCCGGATGCCGACTCGCTGGATTTCTTCGAGAGCGACGCCGATTTCCTTTTCGTTGCCGTAGACAGACGCGCAGTCGAAGTGGCGATAGCCCACAGTCGCTGCGCCTCTGACGGCTTGTGCGATCTGCGCAGCGGTGACATGGTCGGAGCCGAAGGTGCCGAGGCCGATGGCCGGCATGGTTGTGCCGGTGAAGAGCTTGCGTTGCGCAATGATGCCAGGATCAATGCGTTGGAGAGCGGGAGGCATTCGAGCTCCGGATGTAATCGTTAACGACGAATCAGAATAACCCGTGGATCGACGAAGTGTCGATCCAGGTTGAAGGTTACGGGTTACAGGTTTCAGAAAAGCAGAGTCCGACGGACTCCTTAGAACGGTGGCAGTCTTCGATTGGGATAGACTTGACCGTTGAGCACACCCGCCAATCGAACGTTGAATGCAGGCGAAGCCGCGACAGGCGGGGACATCGCGCGGGCCGAGGTGCAGGCGGCGAGTCCCATCGTCAATCCGGTGGTGAATCCCCAAGTAAATCCCTGGATGGTCGCGGTCAGCGTGATGCTGGCGACGTTCATGGTGGTGCTCGACTCCTCAATCGCCAATGTCGCGTTGCCGCATATTGCCGGCAGCCTTTCCGCATCAACAGATGAATCTACGTGGGTGCTGACCAGTTACCTGGTGTCGAACGGCATCATGCTGCCGGCTTCAGGATGGCTGGCTCGCCGCATTGGGCGCAAACGGCTGCTGATGCTTTCGATTCTCGCCTTCACTGGGGCGTCAATTCTGTGCGGCATGGCCTTGAATATGCCGATGCTGATTGTGTCGCGCATCCTGCAGGGCGCGGGCGGCGGAGGAATGCAGCCGCTGGCGCAGTCGATTTTGCTCGAGAGCTTTCCTCCGGAGAAACACGGCAAAGCGATGGCGGCCTATGGGGTGGGCATCGTAGTGGCGCCGGTGATTGGGCCAACCCTGGGTGGATGGATTACCGACAGCTACACCTGGCGATGGATCTTCTACATCAACTTGCCGGTGGGCCTGCTGGCGCTATTCATGGCGAACCTCTACATCTGGGATCCGCCGTATCTGCGGCAAACGCGCAAGGTGGCGATCGACGCAATCGGATTCGGACTGATGGCGATTTGGTTGGGCGCGTTGCAACTGGTGCTTGACAAAGGCCAGGAGGCGGATTGGTTTGAGGCAGACTGGATTCGCTGGGTTACAGCGCTCTCCGTCGCGGCGTTTCTGGGGTTCGTTGCGCGGGAACTGATCCATCGCGACCCCATCGTGCAACTGCGCGTACTCTCGAACCGCAATTTTCTCTTCGGCACCCTGATTGCGGGGTTGTATGGAGTGGCGCTTTATGGAGTGACTGCGCTGCTGCCGCTGTTTCTGCAGACAGTGATCGGTTACTCGGCATTAGATAGCGGACTGGCGGTGAGCCCGCGCGGGCTGGGATCGTTGATCGCGATGATCGTGGTGGGAATGCTGTCAAACCGGATTGACAGCCGCATCCTGCTGGCCTTCGGGTTTGCCATATTCGGCTGGTCAGCGCTGCTCTTAAGTGACGTGAACCTGACAATTTCAATGGGATCGGTGGCGCTGCCGAATTTCATCAACGGCTTCGGCGGCGGGTTTGTGTTTGTCCCGCTCACGACGATGGCGATGGGTTCGCTGCGCAAGCAGGAGATCGGGAACGCGGCCGGAATCTACAACCTGATCCGTAACGTTGGCGGCAGCATCGGGATTGCCGCACTGACGGCGAACTTGGTTCGCAGTGCGCAAGTGCACCAGGATTACCTCGGCGCACATGTAAGTGCGGGCGATCCGGCGGCGGGAGCGATGATCTCTCGACTGGCGGCGCATTTTTCAGTTGCGGGCGCCGATGCGGTGACGGCGCATCGCGAGGCACTGGGCGCACTCTACGTCAGCCTGCAGCAGCAGGCGGCGGTCCTGGCGTATGCCGACAACTTCAGGATGCTCGGCTATTTGACGCTGGGAAGCATTCCACTGGTGCTCCTGCTGGCGAAGCCCAGGGGCAAAGCCGCAAGTTCGGAGGTTACGGCGGAGTGAAAAGGGCAGGAACCAGGGATTAGGGGCCAGGAGAGCAAAGATCAGTGGGCGGAAATGCAAGTCATTCGACTGCGATGATCCGCGCGGATCAGGCTTCGACGCGCACCAGGAGGCAGGTGATGTTGTCGTGACCGCCGGCCTGGTTGGCTGCGGCGACCAGCCGGGTACACAGTTCCTCAAGCGGGGCGCCGACACGCAGCACGGATTCGATGAGTGAGTCGGACAGCTCGCGGGTGAGGCCGTCGGAACAGAGCAGGAAGAGATCGCCGGCCGCTGTTTCAAGCTCGAAGACGTCGGGAGTGACGCAGTTCTGCGTGCCCAGCGCGCGTGTGATCACGTTGCGCAGCGGCGAGCGTTGCGCTTCGACCCGGTCCATGCGGCCCATGCGAACCTGCTCCTCCACGAGCGAGTGGTCGAGGGTAATTTGCTCGAGTCGCGAGTCACGCAGGCGGTAGCCGCGGCTGTCACCGACATTGAGCATCCAGGCGCGGCGCTCTTCAACCAGCAAGGCGACAAGTGTGGTTCCCATGCCGCTCAGCTTGTTACTGCGCTTGGCGCGCGACAGGATGGCCAGGTTGGCGGAAGCGACAGCGTGTTCGGCGTCAGAGGAGATGGGCTGGGTTGCATCGCGGCTGGTGAGCAGATGCATCACCTCGTCGACGGCGACGGAGCTCGCAATTTCGCCGGCGGCAGCGCCGCCCATGCCGTCACAAACAACATAGACGCCGTGCTCGACGGAGTAGCCAAATGCATCTTCGTTCGAGGGGCGTTTGCGGCCGCGGTCGGTGACCGCCGCAGCCGCGTAATGGACGACAGCCGTGGCCAATGAGAAGTCTCCCGTTGGTCAGTGTACACAAAGCAGGGAATGGGGACTAGGGACCGAGGGAACAAGGGAACAAGAGGCCGAGGGAACAAGAGGATAGCGCGCCGGTCGCGAACCGTCGACCTCGGACCGGAGCCAGGGGGAGCGCTGTCAGTGGCTGGAGTGTTTGGCGGGAATCGCCGGGAGTGGAGGGGGTGCGGGCAACTCGAAGACCTGGATGGCGCCAGCGTCGAGAAGCGCGATGCGGCGGCCTGAGGGCGAGACAGCCACGTTGCCTCCCGCATCAAGGACGGGGCTTACCGGAGAGACCATCGCGATGTCGCCCGTGGCGGCATCAAAGACGGTCACTGACTGTTCCTTGATGTCTTCAGTGCCAAGAGGAGCAAAGGAATTTACGGGGTGGTCCGTATCGAGCGTTTCCCAAGCCAGGCGTAAGCCTCCGGAGGCAACCGCGAGTTGGGGCCAGATTTCAGACGAAGGAGCTTCAGAGGCCCACAGTGTGCGGCCAGCGGTGGTCATGGCTATGAGCTTGCTCTCGCCTCCGGGTCCGCAGCCGGTGACAAAGATTTCTTCATCGGAGAGAAAATTCTCGATGGGCTGGCAGTTGGTGTCAACGCTGCCAAGCATTCTGGAGCCGCCGGTGAAGAAGTTGAGATTGAGCATCCACTGTTCGCCGCGGCCGCGGAGGTTTTCCAGGTAGCCCACCGAGTTAATGGGGAGGTGAACGGCGGTACGGGCCCGGGTGACCAGCAGAACGTCTCCGGAGTCGCGGCGAAGAATGCGTACGACGAAATCGGGGACGCTATTGTCGTCGCTGTCGAAGTCGCTGTCCTCGGTCATGCTGGCCGACGCGGTGCCAGGGCTTGGAACCTGGCCGGTATTCGATCCCGGGGAAGAAGATCCATCCGCTGGGGAGCTGGATTCTGCGAGCTTTGCAACCGGCTCGCGCGAGTTGGTGACCAGGAACTTCTGCTCGGGATCAAGCTCGAGCCAGAGCAGGTTGCCGGGGAAGTCGAGGAGTGGCTTGAGCTTGAGCGTGGCGTCGCCCTCGAGAAGGTTGTTGCGATTGCGCAATAGAAAGTGGCCGTTTTTCAGCGCCCATAGATAGCGCACGCGGTCATGGACGGTCCACTGCGCTTCAGCTGCGACCGCGCCGAGGGGAAGAGTGAGGACGATGGCGCGAATCTGGCGCTCGTCACTCTCCTCGCCGTTTGAAGTGTCGCGATGCAGGAGACCTGGAACACGGAATGTGAAGAGCAGGTGGTCTTCATCAAGGAAATCGAGAGAGGCGAGAGAATTGCGCGCGCCCAGGTAAATGGCGCCGGGCGAAGTAAAGCCGAGCGGATCGAGGGGAATGCTCCACGTGGGCGGAACGGAGGGCTTGTCAGGGAACTTGTTCACGAGGTAGCGCTCTTGTACGACAGGCAGTGGCTGTGGCGCGGGCGCGTCGACTTCAGGATGCCGGGTTTGGGCGGGGTCCTGCTGTGCGGCAACGAGCGGCGAGATCACGAGTGCGGCGACCGTGGCGCAGAGCAACACGTTGGCGCTATGTAAGACTGCATTCTCGATGCCGGACTCTTTCTTCATCGAAGAGTATTCTCGCCGATGCGGGGTGCGGGCTGGAAGCAGCTTCCTCGCGACCTGCGCCGGCGGCGGAAATGCTCATTGCTCACGGTGTGCGAAAGTAAAGAAGGCATGGGGCAGAGCCCAATCAAAAAGAAACATACATTTCTTGGTTACGCCGCTTGCGCAATGGCCGGAACGCTGTGGGGCACCGGGTTTTATTTCGGCAGGCTTGCGCTGAACGAAATGAGCGTGGAGGCGATGGTGCTCTATCGCTTCCTGTTCGCCTGCCTGGGCATGCTGCCGGTGGTGGTAACGCATCGCGTGCGGCTGACCCGAAGCGAGACGCGGACGCTGCTGCTGGCCGCGATGTTCGGGATTCCGATTCAGTTCCTGTTGCAATTCCATGGTCTGGCGCTGACAACGGTGAGCCATGCCGCGCTGATGGTGGGGGCAATGCCGGTGCTGCTGGCCGCCGCCGCGGCGCTGTTTGCCGGCGAACGGCTGGATTGGATTGGCTGGCTGGCGCTGTGCGGGTCGACGGTAGGCGCGGCGATGGTCTCACTGGGCGGGAGCCGCGTGACCACAGGGCGCGAAACGCCATCGCTTCAGGGCGACCTGCTGGTTATTATCTCGCTCATGACTGCGCTGGCTTGGATTCTGCTGAGCAAGAAACTAATGCGGACGCACAGCCCGCCGGTGGTGACGGCCTACACCATCTACTGCGGAACCGTGATGCTGGCAGTGGTGATCTTCTGTCTGCAAATTTTTGGGCTGATGAAACACACAACCATAGGATTTGTGCCGGTTGCGCATGTGAGCGCGACAGCATGGACGGCGCTGGCGATCAGCGGCGTGATGTGCACGGCGACGACTACGCTCTTGTGGAACTGGGGGATCAATCAAGTCCCGGCGTCGCGAGCCGGCGTTTTTTTGAATATTGAGCCGGCGCTGGGATCGATTCTGGGTGTGGAACTGCTCGGCGAAAAGCTCGGACCCTATGCGTGGCTGGGCGGAGCACTGATTCTAGCAGCGGCCATTACACTAACGACGCGCGGGCACGAGACCGAGTTGACGGCGATTCTGGAGTAGCCAGAGATCAGTGACTCAGGTGTCAGAATCGGTGGGTGGGGATTCGCATCGGACGATGGAACCAAACGCAGCAACGCAACCGAAACAGATTCCGGCAGACTCGGCAGGGAGCAAGCGGAAGGCGGCGATTGAGATTGCGGTTGCCTATTTGCTGATTCTTGCCGTGATCTGGGCACCGCGGCCTGTTCAACGTTACCTTTGGATTGCTGCCGTAATGGGCATCGTCGTCATCCTTTGGCGGTCGTTTGACGGCTGGAAGGCGATGGGATTCACTACAGCCAACCTCGGACGGTCCCTATGGATTGTGGCCGTGGCATTGGGACTGGCGGCAGCAGCCATTCTCGTTGCCTTGCGCATCCATACGCTGTTGCTGCCGGCCGGTGCGATCGACTTTGTCGAGGGTTACCTGGCCTACGCTGTCTGGACAGGCGTGCAGCAGTTTCTCTTGCAGGGATTTTTTCTGCTGCGGCTGTTGCGCGTGACGCCGAAGGGATGGGTTGCGGCGCTGGCTGCCGCCGTGCTGTTTGCGGCGGCTCATTTGCCGAATCCGGTACTAACGCCAATCACGCTGGTGTGGGGATTCGTCGCGTGCATGCTGTTTTTGCGCTACCGGAATATTTATCCGCTGATGGTGGTGCACGCGATTCTGGGAATCACGGTTGCGCTCACGGTCCCGGGACCGGTGGACCACAACATGCGCGTCGGGCTGGGGTATTTGACCTATAACCGCTGGGCGCACCGGCATCAGTTGCACCGGCCAGTCGCGCCGGAGCTGCGGCTAGATCCTGGCCCAACGCCCGGTTCAGCGCAGCCATAATCCCCAAATAGTGTCGACGGTGGCATGCGTAACCGCTGAGGCTCCGACGCGGCGCTCCGCGCGCCAGGCGTGGCCGTAGAAGATGCCGGCGAGGGCGGCCAGCAGAACATAACGCCAATTGAAGCTCGTTGTGCGCTTGTTGAAGTGAGCCAGGCCGAACAGGCACGCAGTGAGAAGCAAAGCGCCATGGCGGCCGATGCGCTTTTCAAGCAGGTTCTGCAGCCAGCCGCGAAAAAAAAGCTCTTCGGGTACGGCGATGAAGAAGAAGGTAAAGATCCATGCGAATGCGGCGCGCGAAGGCGCGGGCCAGCCAGGATGGAAGTGGAGAAAGCCGAGGCTAAGGCCGAGAGCCAGCGCGATCGGAGTGTAGAAAGCGCATTCGCGCAGACCGATAGCCAGGTCGTGCAGGCGCAGACGGAGATTGAAACCGATGCCGTCGAGCTGGCGAATCAAAACGAAGCCGTAAATGCCGGCATCGAGCAGCAGCACTTTGTTGAAAATGACCAGATGCGCAGGCCAGGCTCGCTCAAACCAGCGCAGATCGACGGCGAGACCGAGCGCGGCGAGGATGAGAAAGTCGTGCCAGCTGCCCTGTTGCTTGGGATCCGCGCGGCGCGCATGCCAGAGGATGGTCGCGACAGCGACCGGAATCAGCGCGTAGAGAACGAGCCAGGACCAGCGAAAGATATGTTCGCCGAAGGCAACAAAGATATAGGGGATACAGAAAGCGGAGGGTGCGGAGAGCTGCAACCAGGCGGGCAATGAGCGGATGCGCGCTGCGATCGCATCGGGGAAGAAGGCGACGGCCAGGTAGGGGACGAGAAGGAAGAGGGCAGCAGCGACGGTGGCGGGCGTGGCGAACTGCATTGCTTCCATTGTGCGCCTTGGAAGAGAGTTCGCAGTTCACAAGGGCTGGAGGAACGGATTGATCGTTTCTGGGCTCAAGTCTTTTGCGGGTTAGCCGATAGAACCTCCATCTGCGAGGGCCGGCAGGGCCCCCTACGTCACTTCACCTCGACGAACCATCCCCCTGCCGGCCATTGCGGACCAATTCTTCGTTCCGCGTCTTCATACTCTGCATTGCGTCATGCGAACATGCCGTGCTGGTCTGCGGCTCTTCCTTCTGGCTTCATCGAAACCTGATGAGTAAATTTTCTTGCAAAGTGAGGAGCGGACCGATGGAAGACGTATTGAAAGTGCGTGATGGACTTGTGGGCGTGAAGATGATTGACCGCGACCACGCTGAGTTATCGGAGATGGCGCTGGAACTGAAGCTGCAGGCTGCCGCCGGCAGGCAATGGACACTGACAAGTCCGATGCTGCGCGAATTGGCGCGCGCCACCGTTTCGCACTTTGCGCTGGAAGAGACAATGATGGAGTCGACGAATTATCCCAGCGAGCTGCAGCATCGGCTGCAGCATCAATGGATGGTGGACCAGATGCGAATGCTGACAACGCGGTGCCGCAGGAACGGGCTGCAGGCGAACGAGATGCTGCTGAATCTGTTTGTCGAGTCGCATTTTGCGCACGTCGGAAGAGACGATTTGCATTACGGGCTGTGGTTGAACGGGTCGCGCTGACAGATGGTGGCTCGAAGGGTGCGCCTTGCGGATTTCTTAGGCTTCGAAGGAAAGTTGCGCCGCAGCCCATGCAGGCGCCGATGGTTTCGGCTCACTGGCGAGTTCGTAAACCAGGCGTTCGAGCACAAGTCGCTTGTCCGGCGGCGAGGAGCGCAGTTCCAAGTCGGCGCGGGCAACGAGGCGAAGCGCGCGGGTGAGCTCGCGGCGGCTTTTGTAGCGTCGCGCCTGCCGGATGAGGTCGTCGGCGGCAAAGGGCGGCATGCGGAATCCCTGCCACAACGCCTGCCAGATTGCGCGCGAGTCGCGCACATTTTTCTCGAGAATCACAAGCATCTGGCGGAAGGTGCGGGCCAGCATGTAGAGATGGCCGATGGCGGAGTCTTCGCCGGCATCTGAGCTGTTGAGCAGGCCCTGGAGCAGCGCGAGCGCGCGGACGCGGTCGCGCGAGCTGATCGCATCGGTGAGCTCGTAAAGCGAGCGCTGTTTGGCGGCGAGCACCATGGTTTCAACATCGCCGAGCGTGATCTTGCCCCGATCTGTCGCGTAAAGCAGAAGCTTGTTGAGTTCCGATGAGACGAGCATCATGTCTGCGCCGAGCGCATCCACCAGTTCGCGTGCGGCGTCGGGCTCAAGGCGGATGTTGGCTTCCTGCGCCTTGCTGAGGGCCCAGCGTATTGCGTCTTCTTCGTCGACGCGAGCTAGCTCAACCATGCCGCAATGTTCGCCGAGAGTCTCGTTCAGGCGTTCGAAGCGATTCTTGTCGTCGAGTTCCATGCGGCGCGCATCCGAAGGGATGCGCAGAAAATCGGCGACGAATAGAAGCAACGCCTGTGGATTCGGCGACTCGAAATAGCGATTGAGTGCAGCGAATTCCTCCTTCTTGGCTCCACGCGTATAGAGCTGGCGGACATTGCGGATGAAGATCACTTGAAATGGCGCCATGAGCGATGGCGTCTGCGCGCGATCGAGAACTTCAAAGATGGAGGTGCTGGTAAGGTCGAGGTCTGAGAGGCAGAAGTCGCGCAGGTCATCGGGAACGAAAGCCTTGATGACGGCAGCGCGGCAGCGGTCGAGGAGAAAGATTTCGTCTCCTGCGAGAACATAGCCGAGCCTCAGCTTGCCGGAGTTCGCCGAGGCGGCTTCGATCTCCGCGACGAAGCGGGAGACGGAAGCAAAGCCGGCGCCCCAGCGGGTTCCGCTCATCGTTTGTGGCTCCGGCTGGAGCGGTCGGCGGTGACGATCACCATGCGGCAACAGGATATCGGTTTTGGGGTGGGGTGGTCAGTAAGGAAAAGTGGGAGTGAATCAACTGTTCAACGGAACGGCGCGGGTCTGGAGACCCGCGCGACGGCCGACCTACCACCCCAACGACGATGACCTGTCGTTGGGGACCCCGCTCCTCCACCCCACGGACGAGCAGCTGTCCCTGGGGGCCCCGGGATTACGCACACCATCGAATCGCTAATTCGGGTAGGAGATTTCAAACTGGCTGACGACAACGCTGTTGCCGAATGGCACCGAGCCAGACCATGCGACGCCCGCTCCGCCGAAGTTATTCGGTGCGATGGTTCCCGTAAGGGAAAGCGTGTCGCCGTCAGTTGTGTTCGAGCCGGTTGCGGTGAATGTGTTCCCGGTGATGGCGAGCATAATCGTCGTATTCGGTTTGAATACGCCCGTGAGCTGCTGCTGGTCGTTGATGGGATGCCCAACTCCGTTGATGATCTGGTAGAGCTGGAACATGCACTTGTCCGCTGCCTGAATGGTTCGCCAGAACCGCAGCGAGTAGCCCGAGCGCGTGCTGGGATCGTACTTGATGAAGATGTCGGCCTTCTGGTTGCGCGGGCCGGCATTGTCGTCGGGCGAGCCGGCGATGCCGAATCCCTGGCCGGCTGTCTTTTCCGGCGTCATCACGACTTTGACTCGCATGTCGCCGGTCGGCGAATCGTTCGTGAAGAGAAGTTCAGCGCCCTGCGAGGCGACGCGAAGACCGTAGCCGTTGACGAGGTTGTCACCAAAAAGGGAGGTCCATGTGCCGAGAACGCTCCACATGCCGCTGTTGAACTCGGAGGTAGGTGTTTCGACGAAGTTGCGGAAGTCGGGATCGATTTTCTTACTGGTCTCGGAGGGAGGGATCGGTGATTCTGAAATGGCGACGGTTTCGGGACCTGGCTCACTGATGTTGTGCTTGGGTCGTATGACGGCTTCAAGGTATTTGCCGGCGAAGCCTGGAGTGAGAGTGAGCGCACGGAGCGGCTGATTGCCGCGGCTAACTGCTACTTCGCGGCGCGTGGCGCATTGCGCATCGTCGCAGACGTACCAGTTGATCAACGACTCGTCGTCGCGGCCGCCGAGATCGAGGGCGTAATCAACCGCGATTTTGCCATCAGTGGGCGCTGCGACCGTTGGATTGCGCGTGAAGGTTGGCGGATCGATGTAGGCCGGCTCGACGTAGATGTGCGACGTGACGTAGAAGCCGTTGGCGGCCGTTGCGCGAACGCTCGAGTATTCGGCATGGTTGGTGGTGTTGTTGCCGGCGACAGTGATCGATTTGCCGCTGTCGTCACTCAGCGTGACCAGTTTGGAATCAGTTGACCAGTGAATGGCAGTGTCGGAAGCGCGCAGAGGTTGAACGTTGGCAGTAAGCGTCGCGGCAGCGCCTCCGGTGCGAATGGAAGTATTGCCGGGCGGCTCGGTGTTGGCAAAGGGATCGGCGACCGCGCCGGCAGTGCGCGCGGAAGCGCCGGGTGCGGATGCGTTCAGGCTCATGCGGAAGACATCGCTGCCGTGGGTCTCGTATCTGCTCCGCACGCCTGCGGGATCCCAGTCGTCGATCTGGCCGTTGGGAGTGGAGCGGAGCATATTCCACGGGTTGAAGGCGCTGGCTTCTTCCGCGGTCATCTCGCGCGAAAGAGTGAACGCGGGCGGACCGACGATGCTGTCGTAGATGACTGCGGGCTTTCCGGATGCATCCTTCGTTTGATATGCGAGCGCATAGACATTCTGGCGGACGGGCGCTTTCCACACCATCCAGGCGACGGGCGATTGCGGCGTGTTTACAGGCATGGTGCAGTGGATCAACGCAACGGGATTGCGGAACCCCTTGTAGAACTCGAGACCGCGTTCGGCTTTAAAGACGGTGTTGATGAACGCGATGCCCGAGGAAGACATGACTCCGTTGCCTGTGGGGAAGTAGACTTCAGAGTCTTCCCACACGCCCACCGTGCCTCCACCGATGAAATCGTCGGTTCCTTCGATGTACACATGCGTAAAGTAGGAGCGCGAGGTGCGGATGAAAGTGGTGTCGAGCCGGCCGAGCAGCGCGACGTGCGAGTAGATGTGCTTGTCGCCATCGGCCTGCAGGGCGACAGCCTGCGTGATGACCGGCGATCGCATCTTCAGGTCTTTCGATGGATCGCCCGGATACTCGTAGTCAAGATTGCAGTAGTTCACGAGCGTGAGATTCATCATCGTGAAGCCGGTGGCATTCACCATGAGAATGTAGCCGTTGTTTGAAGCGCCCTCCTTGTTGCCGCGATTGTCGGCGAGAACCACTTTGCGGCGATCGTCGGTGAGGCCCAGCAGCGTGATGTAGTTCTTGGTGATCGTCATGCTGGCTTCGGTATCGCCGCCACGGAGAAAGTAGACGTCGGGCTTGATTCCGATGACGGTGGGGTGTTCCGGCGTGCCGGCCGGGGCAGCGGCGTAAGCGGCCTGCACGGTTCTAAATTTCTTCTGGTCGGGCTCGTCCTGCGGAAGGCTGCTGTCGACGAGGTAGTCGTAAGCGTAGGCTCGGGTGTCAAATGTCTCGCCGCTGTAGCCGTTGAAGGGTGCACTGCGCATGTTGTCCTGGGCGTGCGCGGGCGCCGGCAGTAGCAGCGCGCTTGTGCAAACAGAGAAAAGGAAGGCGAAACGTAACCGGCGGGGAAGCATCGATTGACCTCAAATGTGGTCAGACCATTGGGTGGAACGATAGCTGCGCAATCGCGGCAGTGTCAACGAAGAAAATCCTGAGTTGCATCGAAAGCGTCAAAAGCCTTCGAGAACATCGGCCACGAGCTGGCGTGCGAATTCGCGCGACAGGCGCTGGATAGCGGCGGGATCTTCCTGGATGAATGTTGGCAGGTTGGTTGTGGCCTGGTACTGCTCGCGGAAGACGTAGTTCTTGTTCTGATAAAGAACGGTGCCGTCGTGCGCGGTGAGCGTAACGCTCAGCACAACGGTAATGAGGAAGCTGGAGGATTGCTGTGTGGCCGTGTTGTATGTGAGGGGCGTAGTGGCCTGCTTCAGAATGGTTCCGCGAAGCGTGGCGTCGGCGTCACCGTCTGAGTTGGCAGTGACCCGTAGACGGGTGCGGGCAGCGAACTCGCGGATGACAGCATCAGTGAGAGCGGTTTCAGTGCCGTTTGCTTCAGTGCGCGTGGCGAATTCGGGAACGGCCAGGGTTTTAACGCCGGGAGGCAAATGAGTGGCTGCGCCGAGGGTGTGGTATCCGCATCCGGTCGCCGCCAGAAGGCAGAGTCCGGCGGTTGCGGTCAGAGCGAAACCGGCGACTCGGTGCATGAAGCAATCTTATCGCGTCGCGAGGGGCGATATGCGTTAGATCCACGCTGTGGCCATCATGCCGAGGCCGGGAGTGTGCAGCTTCAGTCCATCGCCGCGGTTTGCGAAATAGAGCCTGTTGAGTTGCTCCGCATTGCACTGCCCGACTTGATGGAATCCAGCGGCGCGCAGCTCCTGTTCGAGATCTTCGGGAGTGAAGAAGAGGCGGAAGGGTTCACCAGCAGCTGCGACGCGCGCGGCGAGAGCCTCGAACGCCTTGCGCTGCAGGAGCCCGAGTTTGGTGGGCGAGACTCCGTAGTCGAAGCAAACGCCGCTACCGACGGGAAAGCGGGCGATGGTGGTGATAGTTGCGCGGAAAGCTTCGAGAGTGAGATAGAGAACAACGCCGAGCCAGCCGAAAAAAGCGGGTTTCGTGTTGTCGCAGCCTGCGCCGGCAAGGCCGTCGGCGAGAGTCTTGTGCTCGAAGTCGAGTGGGACGAAGGTGAGTGAGACCGGGATGGAGATGTGCGCTTCGTCGAGAAGCGCACGCTTCCACTCCTGCGTCGCGGGGAAGTCCACTTCAAACACGCGCAGCTGTGGGTACGGGTTGCGGTAGGCGAAGGTGTCGAGGCCGGCCCCGAGCAAAACGTATTGCGTAACGCCCGACGCGACGGTTAAGGCGAGTTGATCCTCAGCGAAGCGGCTGCGCGCAGCCATGTAGGCGCGGAAAGCGCGAGCAATGGGATGCGCCTCGCGAACTGGATTGAGGTCGAAATGGCTGCCCAGGAGCGGGACAGCGATGGGGTCGTTCAAAATCGGAGGTCGATCAACGACTTGATGGACGGCTCGCCGCAAGGCCACGCGAAGAGCAGTTTTGCTGGCGCGGCCAGGCTCCATGAACTGGAGTGTATATGAGCTGACGTCGGGTCACTGATCGAGTTCCATCCCCCTTAACACCTCTTGCTAGGCGTTTAGAATGGGGCACCCGCTGGTTGGCGCGTATGCTGAGGGGCATGGCATGGTCGAACAGCTGGGTCGGATGGGCACTGCTTTCTGCGGCGTTTGCCGCGGCAACGGCACTGCTGGCGAAGGTGGGCGTGGCACATGTGGACTCAAACCTGGCGACAGCGCTTCGCACCAGCGTTGTGGTTGTGTTTGTGTGGGGCATTGCGCTGGCGCTGGGCAAGCACGGCGAAATTCGATCGCTCGACCAACGGACGCTGCTATTCCTTGGGCTCTCTGGGTTGGCGACCGGATTGTCTTGGCTCTGCTATTTTCGCGCACTCCAATTGGGGCCGGCCTCGCGCGTAGCACCGCTCGACAAATTAAGCGTTCCGCTGGTGATGATCTTTGCCTGGCTCGCGCTGGGTGAGAAACTGAATGCCGCCGCGATTGCCGGCGGATTGCTGATCACGGCGGGCGCGGTGGTGATGGTGATGGGATGAAGCAGTGACGTAGGGACCAGGGACATAGGGAATAAGGAACAGAGAACAGCGAGCAAGGTGAGCTGGGACTTCCTATACTGCAGAGAGTGACAGCGACGGACAAAAGTGACAATGCTCATTCGGGAGCGGTGCGGATCGTGCTGACGGGGTTTATGGGCTCGGGAAAGAGCACGGTGGGTCCGCTGCTCGCGCGGGAGCTGGGCTGGAAGTTCGTGGATGCCGACGACGTGATTGTGGCGGAGGCCGGCTGCTCGATTCCAGAAATCTTTCGGCGCGAGGGCGAAGCGGCGTTTCGAGAGCGGGAGCGCGCGACGATTGCGCGGCTGGCCGGCGAAGAGGGGCTGGTGCTGGCGCTGGGCGGCGGAGCGATTGAAACTGCCGCGACGCGGGAACTGCTGGCAAATGCGGAAGCCGGGCTGCTGGTGCATCTCGAAGTGGAATTGCAAACCACGCTCGTCCGATGTGCGGGAACTGAGGGCGAGCGGCCGATTCTTGCCGACAGGGCGAACCTGGCGAGCCGCTATGAAAGGCGACTGCCGCTCTACCGGACAGCGCACGTTTCGATTTCTGTGGACGCGCTGACACCGGACGAGGTGGTGGAAGCAGTCCTGAAGGCTGCGCGTCTCCAATAACGGTCCTGATAAGATGCGAATTCTCATCTGGATTCGCGGAAAATCATCTTTTTGAAAAGTTCACGCGTTGCACAGGCCCTTTGATTTCTAATTTGGGTTAGATTTATTCGTGAATTCATAGGAGTTCCGGGCGGAGGCTCGATGCAGAGCGAGAAAGTTCGCAAACAGATTATCGATATCGGCATTATTCCCAGCGCACGTGTGAGAAATCCTGACCAGGCGCGATTTGCAGCGGAGAGTCTCTATGATTCCGGGATTCCGGTGCTCGAAGTGACGATGACAGTGCCGCAAGCACTCGAATTAATTGAAGATCTGGCAAAGCGTCATGCCGACCTGGTGGTAGGAGCGGGAACGGTGCTGGACGATCAGACGGCGCGACGGTGCATCGATGCCGGCGCGCGGTTCATCACGAGTCCCGGATTCGTGCCCGACGTTGTGGCGTGTGCCAGGCAGGCCGATGTGGTGGTGTTTCCGGGAGCGCTGACTCCGTCGGAAGTGATTGCCGGATGGAAGGCGGGCGCGGATTTTGTAAAGATCTTTCCGGCGGCGACGGCCGGCGGGCCGAATTACATTCGCGCGTTGAAGGTGCCGCTACCGCAGGTGCCGCTGATCGTGACCGGCGGCGTGAACCAGCTCACGGCGTTCGACTACATACTTGCCGGCGCGCACGCCATCGGCGTCGGCAGCGAGCTGCTGCCCAAAGAAGCGCTGAACAACAAACAGAGCGAGACGATCCACGAGCTGGCGCGACGTTTCCTGATTATGGTGAAGGAAGCGCGGGCGCAGCGGGATGGGGCGTAGCTGTCAGGCGGATTCGCTCTTTCAAAGTTAAACCTCTATTTATCAACCGCATAGGGAGGCGGACTTGTAAGGCCGGTCCGACCTGGCCGCTGGCTGCAACCTGATTTACTGAACGCGTTCAGTAAAATCTTGACTCCAAGTGACGGCTCTTGCATCCTAAATTTGAACATGTTCAATAATGATCAAATCGAAGCAATCATCCGGACTGACGACATCAGCAAGGAGGCAACGGCAATGAAAACCGAATGGCAGGTCAATCCGCAGCTGATGCGCGTTTCCATTGCCCTGGTTTGGCTCTATCAGGGGTTTTGGTGCAAGGTCCTTGGGGGCTCAGCGCATCATCTTGCGGTCATTTCGGCTGTGCCGTTGATCGGTCCGGCAACCGGCCGTTTTGCCCTGCTATTCCTGGGGCTGATCGAGTGCGGCCTTGCAGTCTGGGTGATGACCGGCCGTCAGCTACGGTGTGCGCGCTGGCCGCTGTAGGACACAGAGTGACTGCTGTGGACATCAATCCGGAGGCAAGTCAACTTCGCTCAGCGAGACAGCGAGACAGCGGGTCAGCGAGTCGGCGAGACAGCGAGACTGCGAGACAGCGAGACTTCGGGACTTTGGGTGTTTACTGATTCGTCAATACCCCCCTCAAAAAACGTGTTTTCCTGTAAAGTCCTGATTCCATTGATGCGAGCTTAAAGTCGTCAAAAATATCGGCTTAAGGGCGTTTTTCGCGTTTTTGCAGTGCTTTGACTGCACTTTTGTTCCACCTCGTGGTGCGTCCATCCCGAAATGCGGGAGGGAAAAGGCAGGGAGCAGGCAGTAGGGAGTAGGGAGTAGCCAATAGGCAGTAATCGAGACCCTTGCTGACAGCTATGCCGCTCATGGTTTTGATCCTGAGAAAAGTGTAGAGATTTGCGGGAAATAATACGCACTGTTCGGGAGATTTTTTATTCGCTCCGGAATGAGCGGGATAGGGGAGTTTTGGGAAGGCGCGGGACTTGACAAGCTGGGTGAGCGGAGAGGAACCAGGCTCCCGGACATAGCAACCCAAGAATTGCTGTGCGCCCGCCGGATTCACTGTGGATCTCTGTTCTGCGCGGCGAAGTTGGGCGCATTGCCCTCCATCCGCGCCGCTTCATTTTGCTCTGCTCACACGTGATTGATAAGTGACTCCGGATAGGCATTCACACACCCAGAGTCCCCTTCCGGTCTGGTGAGAACCTCGGCGATTTGGCGTGCATCTGGCCGTATCAATGACGGGAGGCTCGTTTCCCGGTACCTATCTTTGAAGTGGGGCATAGCCTCTGATTTGTCAGGGGGTTGTAAGTACCAACTGCGACATTTACCGGCTCGCTTTGCAATGTTCAGCCTTGGATCGAGTGGGGTATATTTGAGTTCCGCTCAGTTTCCCAGCGGGTACGGCCGCCCCATCGCCCAGCGAGGACGCCTTGGAGAGCCAGCCAACCATCGTAGCGCTTCTCGACGCAGCCAAAAGCGGCAGCAAACCTGCTGCGGACGCGTTGTTCACAGCCCTTTATTCCGAATTGCACCGGCTGGCACGGTATGAATTGGCCCATCAGGGAATGCCTATAAGCCTGAGCGCCACCACCTTGCTTCACAAAGCGTATATCGAATTCGCAGGCAGGGGCGGAACTTCCTTTCCGGATTACAACCGATTTATGGGCTATGCCGCGCGCGTGATGCGGGGACTTGTGATTGACTACGCCCGGAATCGGCGGGCACAAAAACGCGGAGGCACGTTCGAGTTCACCACCCTGACGGACCAGCACGGCGAGACCATTGTGGATGACCGTCAGCTCAGCCGGCTCGGTGACGCGCTGGACCAGCTCGCCGAGCTCGACGCATCGCTGTCGGAGATTGTCGATCTAAAGTTCTTCTGCGGCTTATCGCTGTCTGAAATCGCTGCGATGCGAGGAATCTCGGAACGAACGGCACAGAGGCAGTGGGAGAAGGCCCGCATTTACCTGCACCGGAATATGCAGACGGGCTGGGAGGTCTGACGCCGATGTGCCCGATGGGATCAGCTCGCTGGCGCGAAGTGAACACCTGGCTGGATTACGGGTTGGCACTCCCCGAGAGTGAGCGTGCCCCGTGGCTGGACTCGATCCGAGCCGAAAACCCGGAGACCGCCTGCCTTCTAGAGGAAATGCTGAGCGAACACCGAGCTCTCGCGGCGGAACACTTCCTTGAGGGATCGCTGGCGACTTTCATGACCGGATCTCCCTGGGTTGGCCAAACCGTGGGAGCTTACACATTGATTGCCTCCATCGGCCAGGGCGGAATGGGAAGCGTATGGCTGGCGCGGCGCAGCGACGGCCGGTTCGAGCGACAGGTTGCGATCAAGTTTCTCAGCATCGCCGTAGGAAGCGAAACGGGCGTGCAGCGCTTCCGGCGCGAGGGAAGAATCCTCGGTCAGCTAACTCATCCTCACATTGCGGAATTGATCGATGCGGGCGTGACAGATCGCGGCGAACGGTACCTGATACTCGAATATGTCGAAGGGGAGCCCATCGACGTGTACTGCGACCAAAGATCCCTGAACGTCGAGTCGCGCATCCGCCTGTTCCGGGACGTGCTCCTCGCGGTTTCGCATGCGCATACCAACTTGGTCGTACACCGAGACATCAAGCCATCCAACGTCCTCGTCGACAAGGATGGTCAGGTCAAGCTTCTCGACTTCGGTATCGCCACGCTGCTCCAGAGGGAAGGGGCTGCACCAGCGGCAACTCAGTTGACGCTGGAAGGCGGAGCCGGTCTGACCCCCCTCTTCGCCTCTCCCGAGCAGATCTCCGGCGGGGCCATTACCACGGCCACCGACGTTTATTCCCTGGGGGTGCTGCTCTTTCTCTTACTGACGGGCCAGCACCCAACAGGTCCGGGCCCGCACTCTCCGGCGGAATTGATCAGAGCGATCACGGAGAAGGAGCCGCTGTCCGGATCGGGTACGACCGGCTCCAGCGGAGCAGAAGCACGGGCCAAAGCGCGGGCTACCACGCCGGAAAAGCTCCGGCGCCAGCTTCGCGGCGATCTGGACATCATCATGGACAGGGCTCTGCGAAAGGACCCGCGAGAGCGCTATCCGTCAGCAGCCGCGATGGCGGACGACCTTCTCCGTTACCTCAGGCACGAGCCCATCCACGCTCGACCGGACACGCTCCTCTATGTCGGAACCAAGTTCCTGCGGCGATACTGGGCTCCCGTATCCACGGTGACGATCGTCGTCGCCAGCCTCGCGGCAGGCCTTTACATCGCGAATCACGAACGTGCCATCGCGGAGCAGCGGTTCGCGCAGCTCAGGCAGCTTTCCGTTCAGGTCTTCGACCTGGATACAAGCATTCGAAGGCTCCCGGGATCGACAGAGGCCAGAGAGCGTCTTGTGTCGATCGCTCTCAAATATCTGGATGGGCTGGCAGACAGCGTTCACGGTGATCCAGAGCTGATGGAGGAGATTGGTGAAGGATATCTGCGTGTCGCCCGAGTCGAAGGAGTGCCGACCGACCTCAACCTTGGCGACCCTGCGAAGGCCGAAGCCAGCCTGACAAAGGCAGACGAAGTGACCGATCGGCTGCTCGCATCCCGTCCGAAGAATGCGAGTGCGCTGTTTCTGTCAGCGGAGATAGCGAATGCGCGCATGATCCTTGCCCAGGAGGAGCATCGCAACGGGGAGGCTGCAGCGCAGGCGAGGAGATCTGCGGACCGGCTGGACGCCTGCCTAAAGCTTGGCCCATTGCACGGCGAGGAACTGAACACCGCGGCCGCACTCTATTTGAATATCGGCATGGCCGAAGTCAACATGCATTCGTATGCGGACGCGATCCCGTATGCTCATCGCGTCGTGGAGATGAGCCGTGCCATGCCGTCGCCTGGGGTTCGAACCGCTCAGGGGCTGACATTGCTTAGCGAGTCGGAGCGATACGAGGGGGACCTGGATGGAGCACTGCGGGATATCGATGAAGCCAAAACTCTGGTGGAGGAGGCGACGTACGCTGACCCGGCTGGGCGCATGCTTGACGAGTTCGGCGTCCTGCTGCGCGAGGGTCTCCTGCTGGGCGAAGACGGGGCCGTGAATCTCGGCCGGCCGCGGGACGCCGTCCTTCCTCTACAAAGGGCGTTCGACATGGCGGAGAGCGTCGCGGAGAAGGACCCGCGGGATGCGGTCAGCCGCGAGCGCTTGATCAATGCCGCGATTCCGCTGGGCAATGTTCTCCGCGCATCGGATCCTGGCCGGGCCATGGCGGTTTACGATCTTGCCCTGAAGCGGAACCGTGAAGCGGGGAATGGCGTGATCATGATGCGCAAGCGGGCGCTCCTGCTGGGGAACTCGTCCGGCGCGTTGCTTCGTTTGCATCGCTACCGCGAGGCCCGGCAACGCACCTTGGAAAGCCTCGCCACTCTTCGCGAGACGGAAGATTATCCCGCCGAAAAGCTTTCGCTCGACAGTGAAGCCTATGTTGCGTTGTCAGCCTGGGCAGATTATCTGGCCGCGACCGGATCCCTGGGCAGCGCTATCGACAGCGACGAGCATCTTCTCTCGCTCATTATGGCTGCCAAACCCGCGACGGACACGGACCTGCGCGATGCGCCCAGGCTCTCGCGCCTCTACCAAAGCCTGGCCGAGCTTGATCGGCGCGCCGGTGACGCTGTTCGAGCTCAGGAGATGGACTCGCGCCGTCTGGCGCTCTGGGAGGCCTGGGATCGCAAACTCCCCGGTAACCCGTTCATCCGTCGACAACTGGGCGCGGTTTTGTTGCAACAATAAAGCCGGTTTTCCGCGTTTCCACGCGCGCCCGCGACCTCTTCAAAATATCTTTTCTTCCCGCTGTCGTCTTTTGCCTGCCGTTTTCGATTCTCCGTATAGAACCACAAAACCCGGAACTCGCGGATCGGGTGAAACCCGGACTGTGGGCATGCCGGACTCGGAGGCGGAAATGAAACGTGCACTGATCCTGCTTTACGGCACTCTCTGCTATTTGACCTTCGTCGCAGTTTTCCTGCTGGCCATTCGATTCGTCTGGATGATGGATATCCTCGAGCCCGCTTCATCCTGGGGGCGCAGCGTATTGATCGACGCAGCCCTGCTGGCAGCTTTCGCTGTTCAGCACAGCGGCATGGCGCGCCAAGGCTTCAAGCGAGCGTGGACCCGTATCGTTCCGGAGGCAGCGGAGCGCAGTACCTATGTGCTTTTCGCCAGTCTGGCACTGCTGGCCGTCATCGAACTCTGGCAGCCTCTGCCGGGGCTCATTTGGCGAGTGGAAAACCACTCCGTCAATCTGGTTCTGAAGATTCTTTTCGGGTTTGGCTGGCTTTTGGTCTTTGTGTGCACGTTCCTCATCGACCATTTCGATCTGTTCGGCCTTAAAAAGGTGTGGCTGTACTGGCGAGGCATTCCCTACGAAGCTCCGCGCTTCAGAACCCCGGGCCCCTATCGCCTGGTGCGTCATCCGCTCTACCTGGGATTTCTCATCGCCTTCTGGAGCGCACCGGTGATGACCTCCGGACACCTGTTCTTTGCGGTGATGTGCACCGCCTATATCGTGCTGGCCATCCAGTTCGAGGAGCGCGATCTCATCGAAATTCATGGCGAAGACTACAGAGTCTATCGGAGGGGCGTCTCCATGCTCGTTCCGCTGCCAATAAAGAAGAAAGAGATACCGTTGGTCAGCGATAGACGGACTTCAAACATGTGATCTTTTGGAGACTCATCCGTGCATCTGGAGAGACAAAATCGGCGAACCCGTGACCAAACCTCAGGTAAGGACCGATAAGTCGGCGGGTGTTTATTCAGCAAATCACAACGGGCGTCTTCACGGCGGATCACCGATTCAGGAGATTTCGATTGGATTGCCGGCGATTCGGGGGTCATTCCTTGATTGCGCCGTGAGCGCTCAGGCCGGTTCAGTTTCGTCGCGCCAGGCTGCATTCATGACGGGAAGGGCGTCGGGATCGATCGGAATTCAGGCTCTGGCTTGTTGAGGCCGGTGGAATCCCCGGTCCCCAAGTGCGAGGGACCGGGGGCACCCTGACCTGTGGTTTAGAAACCTGGAAGGGCCGGGGCCACCCGCCTACTAACTTATGAAACCGGACACTTCACTTGTTCTCAAAAGCGGACATTTCTACTTGCTAACGACATTGACGGTTGGCCGGTAACACGACCGCAACTTGCGATCAGGTAAAAGCGGGATTCGGAGTTTAGTCCTCATAAAAATTCAAAAGCGAAGGACGCACTCGCACTTCGTTGCTTTTCAGACTGTACTCAATGAAGCCTGCGTCTTTGAATCCATTCATGAAAAACGAAACACGCGACCGCGTAGTCCCGACCATTTCCGCCAGCATTTCGTGACTGATCTTCGGAATCACCATCTCACGCGGCTCAAGTGCTTCTAAACGCGCCAGTCCCAGGAGTGCCCGGGCTAGCCGCTTTACGCTCCGATTACATCGCTGATCGACCAAATCTCTCTGGTAGCGGAGGTTTCGCTTAATCACGTAAGTGCAAAGCAGATTCGCCAGTCCCACCTCCTGGCTGAGCGTAAGCATCATGACCTTGTTTTCAATTCGCAGGAGCCGGCAATCTGTAAGCGCGTCGGCGGACGTGGTGCGGGCCTGCTCACCGACAATTGAGTCTTTTCCAACAAAGTCCGAGGCCCCCAGGATGTCGAGGGTTGTTTCCTTGCCTCTCCGGGCCTTTGCGCTGAGTCTGACGCGTCCTGCTTGAACGACAAATACCGCGTCGCTGGCATCGCCCTGAGCGAAAATCACTTGTCCTCTGCGGAAGTACACGATCTCTCTACCCGTGCCGGGAGTCGAGAGGAAGCACGTTGGGTCAAACGGTGGCATCAGGCTCCTCTAAAGACTAATTTCATTAAGCACGAGACAGATTTGACCACGGAAAATGCACCGAAAGATGTTCAATATTGCTCAGCCTTGCTAAGCGGAAGTGCATCGAACGACTCCGGTCGGATGTCGGCTAACCGGACGTTGTATCTCAGTAAACACCGGTCGGATACGTACCGAAGGACGGAGCTCCCGTCATTAATGCAGCCTGGCGCGACGAAACTGAACCGGCCTCAGCGCTCACAGCGCAATCAAGGAATGACTTCCGAATCGGCGGCAATCCAATCGAAATGTCCTGAATGAGCGATCCGCCGTGAAGACACCTGTCGAGATTTGCTGAATAAACACTGGCCCACTCGCCAGGATTTATCCAAAATTCGCGCGACTTCCCAGTAGCCGAGGACTCGACCGGGACGCATCAAATCCACCCGCAAATCAGGACTTTAACCGTCCCGCGATTCAGTCACTCTCAGACTTCCGTGATGCCATATTCGGCTTTAAAAAGCTCGCCTCACTATTGTCGAAGGATTTCGTAGACGATCATTCCGGAGCTCAATCCTTCACCCCTGACCCGCGCGAGAAGCTACGGAATCCACTGGTCGGAAAGGCTCGGAGTGTAATGCAGAATTCAGCAAATGGTAGCATGTGCCATAGTCCTGACCAGCTTTTCATATGCCCCTGTTCCGATTCGGTGAATTCGAGTTAGACGAGCAGACCCTCGAACTGCGCAGGAAAGGCGCGGCCATCCGCGTTCAGCAGCAACCGGCCCGGGTTCTGGCGTTTCTCCTCAGCCACCGGGGCAAGCTCGTTACGCGCCAGCAGATTCAAGACGCGATTTGGGGCCAGGACACCTTCGTAGATTTTGAACAGAACCTAAACTTTTGCATTCGTCAAATCCGCATCACGCTCAATGACCACGCCGAAAAGCCGGTATTCATCGAAACACTCCCAAAGCTTGGCTATCGTTTCATTGGACCCGTTGAGAGGATCGGTGACTTCGCGCCAGAGAAAGCACATGATCGCATCCGGATTGGGGTTCTGCCCATTGAGGATCTGGGTGGGTTGGCCGAGGACTATTTCGCTATTGGGCTGACCGAAGATATGATTTCGGCGCTTTCGCACATCGATCCAGCAAGACTTCGTGTGACAGTTGGCCCTCGTTCGCCAGGCGGAATTCTGCCCAAAGAGGAACTTGATCGTCTGCAGCGGGAATTCGATCTCGATTACCTGCTGCGTGGTTCGGTTCGGCGCTCCGCAGATGCGATTCGCATCACCGCTCAATTGGTTGATCTAAGAGACAAGAGCGTGATGTGGTCGGAAGTTTACGATCGCAAATCGTCCGATCTGCTCGGTATGCAGGAAGAGGTAACCAGAAGGGTCAGTCAGTCTCTGGCGTTGGAACTGCTCCCGGGATCGGCTGTGGGATCGAGGAAGTATGCGCGATCCTCTGCTGCGTATGACGCTTACCTGAAAGGCCGTTTCTTCTGGCATAAGATGACGCCCGACGCGATTGGAAGCAGCATCGCACATTTCAATGAAGCTCTGACCATCGATTCTCAATTTGCGCCTGCCTATGCAGGGCTGGCCGATTGCTACGCGCAGATGGGTTCCATAAGACTTGGAATGCTGAAACCCTTTGAGGCGCTCGAGAAAGCCCGGCCATGCCTGCAGCGTGCAATGGAGCTCGACGACACGATGGCCGAAGCGCACTGCACATCGGCATTGATCAAGATTTGGTACGACTTTGACTGGGCTGGAGCGGAACGGGAGTTTAAGTTAGCGATTAGCCTGGACCCAGGGCAGGTTACTGCCCTGCTGTGGCAGTCTCTGTATCTGAGCGCAATGGGCCGGCACGAGGAAGCCGTCGCCTCGGCGCAGAGGGCAAGAGATTCGGAACCGTTATCCGCAATTGTCAATATGTACCTCGGCGTAGCCCGCGCGCATGCGGGGCAGTACGATCTTGCAATTCGCCAGCTGAACCAGACGATCGAATTGGATCCGCATAACTACCGGACCTATATGTTTCTGGGAAGAACGCTCGCCTGGGTCGACCGCACCGATGATGCCATGGAGGCGTTTCAAAAGGCCCTTTCTATCAATCCTGACAATTTGGAAGCGCTCGCCTTCATGGGTGCCTTGAAAGCACGCGCCGGCGACCGGCAGGGCGCCCTCAAGATTATGAAGCGGGTAATTGCCGCAGGGGCCAAAACCGAGCCGGCAATACTGGTGGCGCACATTCTTGCCAACCTGGGCGAAGCTTCGCAGATGTTCGAATGGCTGCAGAGGTCTGCCGAGCAGCGGTCGACGCCCATCTATCTATCGCTCATAAGCCAGGAATTTATTCCGTTTCATTCCGATCCGCGCTTCCATGCCTTCCTGGCCTCGATTGGTCTGTCGCACCTGGCCAGGAGCTAAGCTGTAGGAACGATGTTCTGGTTGAATTGGAAGAAGTTGTCGGGATCGAATTTCTTCTTCAGTTCCGCCAGTCGCCCGTAGTTGACGCCATACGAAGCGCGCACCGCCGCAGGTCCCTCATCGCCGAGATAGTTTACATAACCGTCCGATCCGCCAAGACCTTCCAGCAGCGATGCAAAGCCCCGCGCCCAATCGATGCATTTCTCAGCCAGGCCTGGATCGGTCCATGCGCAAATCACGTTGACGCTGTAATGTGTGCGTCGCAGACCGAAG
Organism: uncultured Acidobacteriaceae bacterium; assembly: GCA_963834565.1. Classification (GTDB taxonomy): domain Bacteria; phylum Acidobacteriota; class Terriglobia; order Terriglobales; family Acidobacteriaceae; genus Telmatobacter. The sequence goes on from CAWICF010000009.1 coordinate 46,061, forward strand.
GCTGTTTCAGTGGCCGGAACTCGACTTGCCGCGCCGTGCATGTGTTCGAGAATCACTTGTGACTGCTCGGTTGGCAGGCTCTCCGCCAGGTCGACGATGGCGCGGATTGCTTCGTCGGTAAGTTCGCGGAGGAAGGGGCATTTGAAGTAATAATGCAAACCGGCGGGAGCCGTAAAATCGAGCATCGACTGAATTTCGGTGTACTTCTTTTCGCCCGTAAGGTCCACTGCTGGCGGCTCGGTCAGGTAGAACTGTCTGCCGACATTGGCGCCTTCTGTGCCTGATCCGCTATGGCACATGGCTATCGCCGCCAAGGGATTCCCATGGCCGATCATCAGTGCGGCATATGCCGTCAATTCATCGGCAGCCTTGTAAGTGACATCGCGATAATGGCGCAGCAGGTCAATGGCGCTGCTTCGCGGATAGAGCAGCAGACCGCCATGCACCGATTCGAGCAGGTGAAGGCGGAACTCAAGCGCGGTCACGATGCCGAAGTTACCGCCTCCGCCACGGATGGCCCAGAACAAGTCTTCATTCTGCGACGCACTCACAGACAGGTGTGCCCCGTCGGCGCTGACCAGGTCGGCAGAGATCACGTTGTCGCAGCTCAATCCAAACTTGCCCATCAGCCAGCCGAGACCGCCGCCGAGGGTCAAACCGCAAACTCCCGTAGAAGAAATCACGCCTCCCGTGGTGGCTAACTGGTACCGCTCGCACTCCCTGTCGAAATCTGCAAATCTCGCCCCGCCTTGCGCAACCACGGAATGAGCGCCTGGATTTACCTGGATGCCATTCATGAGGGACAGGTCAATCATCATGGCATCGTTTGCCACCGACTTGCCGGCGACGCTGTGGCCGCCTCCGCGTACGCAGACAGCAAGCTTCTCTTCACGGGCGATGCGCACGGCCTGCATGACATCCGAGATACTGTTCGGCCGGACGATTAGGGCTGGCTTGCGATCGATCATGCCGTTCCAGACGCGGCGCGCGGCATCAAATTCCGGATCTCCGCCGGCGAGCACCTGGCACTGCAGCTTGGCACGAATCGCGGACGGTTGCACGGGGTCCTCTCCATTGGATCGGTCGTTCATCCATGGAGGGTAGCACAGGATATCTGGAGTCTTGCCTAAGTTTTGCATGAGGAGCAGTTCCCATCAAACTCAGCCGTAACTCATTTCCCCCTCATTTACGCGATGGCAATTGCGGCACAGAATCGCTTTCAACAACGGCGTATCCGAGGGCGGAAGCGCCAATCCCAAAACTGGAGGAATTCTCATGAAAGGCACAAGGTTTCTGGCAATACCGGCTTTGATAGCCGGACTGGCACTCGCAACCATGTTTAGTCCCCGCGCTCATGCCGGCTGCGGCTTCTATACTCCGTTGCCGCACCACGCCAGTTGGCAGCCCCAGATCGCCGCGCCGCGGCTTCTACGCGCGGCTCTCATCATCAACGACGACGCTGCCAACCCCTCGTTCGAACCCAGCATAGTCGGAACCTGGAAAGAGCATTGGATCTCCGAAGGCACTGATGGAATCCCGAACGGCACCGAGGTTGATGCTGGCTACGCTCAATGGCACAGTGACGGCACTGAGATCAATAACTCCGGCCTGCGTACTCCCATGACCGGAAACGTTTGCCTCGGTGAGTGGATAAAGACCGGAGCGCGGACTTATCAGTTGAACCACTTCGGAATCTCGTACGACTCCACCGGACAAATCCTCGTCGGCCCCGCCCGCATTCAGCAATGGATAACTATCGACCCCGAAGGGAATGCAACCTCGGGAAAATTCACCATCGATCAGTGGGACGAGGCGGGCAATCTGCTCGCTCACGTGCAGGGCAATGTCACCGGAACCAGAGTGACCATGGAAACCGGATTCCAGAGCGTTGAGTAAATCAAATCCTGATTGGCAATCGCGGGCCTCGCTCGGCGCCGACTGGTTCGAAGCGTGACCTGCGTTTGCAGATCGGACCGCGAATCGCGGCCAGTTAAAGGCTTGTGTCAGGCATCGTATCCAGGACAGTCGTATCAGGCTCGGGCAGTTTGTTGTAATAAAGCCAAATGCGATGCGGACACCCCAGCGGCGCAGCATTGTCGCTGGGGGTAGTTTCTGCGCGGGGCAGAGCAACCTGCCGATTGCTTCCGCTCACGATTTGCCACCGAACACTCCAGGGCACGAGTAAACTCGTGCCCTGATACTTCGTGCGTATCCAGGAGGTTCTTCCGCAAGGGTTAAAACCCCGATTCCTTTTATCGACGGTATCGGCACGGATAAATCCGTGCCCTTGTTACAAAGCCCTCAGCGGCTAAGGCCGATCGGCATTTTGCGGCTTTTGCGGCACGAGTAAACTCGTGCGCTGGTACTTTGTGCCTCTCTCGAAGGTTCTTCCGCGGGGGTTAAAGCTCCGATTCGTTTTATCGACCGTGTCGGCACGGATAAATCCGTGCCCTTGTTACAAGACACTTCGCATGGAGTTTTTCCGCAACCCGCTGAGGGCCGCTTCAATTGGGCGATCTTCGATTTCAGGGGCCTGAAGGCCCCTGCTCCTTCCGCAGGGCTTGTTACGGAACCGGTTCTTCGAACACGCTCTAAGAAAAATGCTGCCAGCCCCGGGGCGCGACCTGCTCGTACCCTTTGCGGGTGAGAAGCAGCACTTGATGGACGCCGGCGTAAGCACGAGTGATGCGGCCGATGCGGTTGATGGGAACGCCGGCGATGCGGCGCGGGATGCACGCAGAGGGCGGCGCGGTGAAGAGCAGTTCGTAGTCTTCGCCGCCGTGGAGGGCCTGTTCGAGCGTTGCGCCGGAATGAATGGGCAGGGAAGCGGCCAGAAGCTTGACGCCGACGCCGGATTCATCGCAGAGATGGGCGAGATCGGTGGAGAGGCCGTCGCTGATGTCGATAGCGGCGCTGGCGAGGCCGCGGCGCATGAGCCAGAGGCCCTGGGCGAGACGCGGCTGCGGAAAAAGATGGGGCGCAAGTTTGCCGCGAAGTGCAGACGGGATTTTTCCTGGTTTCGGTTGGGCGGCTCTTCGTCCACGTGCAGTTTGCACGGCAGCGAGTTTCTTGAGTTGGGCGAGGCCGGCAGCGGCGCCGCCGAGATTTCCTGTTACGTAGAGCAGATGGCCGGGGCGGGCGCCGGAGCGGAGCAGGGCTTTGCTGTGCGGAACTGCGCCGGTGAGGACGATGTCGGCGACGGCGACGGGGGACTCGGCGAGATCGCCGCCGGCCAGCGGAACTTTGTGCTCGTTGGCGAGGGCGAAGAAGCCATCGAAGAAGCGGTCGAGCCATTTGCCGGCGAGCTGGCGCGGCAAGCCAAGCGAGAGAAAGGCGGCGACGGGGCGCGCGCCCATGGCGGCGAGGTCGCTCAGTCCGCGAGCCAGTGTGCGATGACCGATGGATTCGGGCGGGTGCAAGTCGAGCTGGAAGTGGCGGCCGGCGATGTTGAGATCGGTAGTGACGGCGAGTTCCTGGTTGGAACCGAGGCGAAGCAGCGCACAGTCGTCGCCGATGCCAAGGCGCAGATTTGGGGCGGGTTGCATTGCCGCCCGCTTGCGGATGCGCGCGAGGAGGGCCAACTCACGATTTCTGCCTGAGGCCGTCGACATGGATCGCTCTGAACGCATCGTAGTTGAAGAGGGCGCAGGGCGGCTTGCTGGGTGCCCGCATGGCGGAATTGGTCACGTTTTCAAGAGGCGTGGCTGGCGGCCGATGGATGTGATTGGAGGCTTGGGGGATCGGCGTTATGTATTGATTCTACATATTTTATAAGGTGTGAAGATCGGCCCGAATGGCGAAGAAAAGGAAACGGGGCCTAAGTAACAATCGGCCGAGATTCCGTTGCTCTTCACACCAAAGTTCTGTTAGCCTAAACGAACGTAATCGTATCTGACCCGCTGGGCTCTTTCAACTTCGCGCGGGCCGTAGGATTCGTTTTCGGAAATTCCTTGGGACGTCGAGGGCCTGCAAGGTCGTCGCTTCCTGTTGGTCGCGCCGACTCCGATTCATCGGCTTCGACTCACGAGATTTCAGAAAACTCATCGGCCGGTGCGTGTTTCACTCCCCCGTGATCAGGACGCGTTGTTTGTGTCACTGGGGGCCAAGGGTAATGATTTTGAATAAGCGCTTTTACATTCTATTTGTTGCAAGAGATGAAGACGGTCAGCTTCGCAAGATTCCAGTCCCGCTGAAGTATGCCTACGGGTTCCTGGCTGCGGCGATTGTGGGAGCATTCACGATTGTCGGGCTGGCCGGATCGTATACCCGGATGCTGCTGAAAACCGAGAGCTACAACCAGGTGCGCGCCGAGCGCGAGACCCTGCGGCAGAATTACCAGCGCATGCAGCAGATCGCGCAGAATCGCAGCGTGCAGGTTGCGTCACTGGGCGCGTTGGCGAATGAAGTGACGGCGCTTTATGGATTGCGTCAGAACCGGCTCGGGTCAGCGAAAGCGTCGAGTGCGGCGCATGCGGCGGCGACGGCACCCACTCCGGCCGCGCTGGCGACAACAGACGACGTTACGCAGCAACAGGTCACCAATTCGATCGATCAGTTTTATGTTTTGCGCAACGCGGCGCTCTCGGGGCGCGTGGCGCGCGCGCTTGAAGGCGGGTTGACGTCGAGCTATGACGGCGATTGGACCGAGTTGGCCGATGCACCGTCGCTGTGGCCGATCGAGGGCCCCGTGGCTTCGAGCTTCGGCGAGAGGCAGGATCCGATCAACGGCGAAGGTGCGTTCCACTCCGGCATCGACATCGATGCTCCTTATGGGACGCCGGTGCGAGCGGCAGGCGATGGCGACGTAACGGGCGCCTCGATGGGCGCGGGCTACGGCCGCAATGTCGTGCTGAACCATGGACACGATTTGCTGACGTTGTACGGGCATCTTTCCGCAATCGCGGTTTTCCCTGGCCAGCACGTGACGCGGGGACAGATTATCGGCTATGTGGGCGAGTCGGGCCGCGCGACCGGGCCGCATCTGCACTACGAAGTGCGCGTGCACAATGTGCCCGTGAATCCGCGCAAGTATTTGCGCATGACCTACGAGCAGGCGTCGAATCTGGATACCGGAACTTCGGGTCAGTAAGAAGATCGCAACACGATGGAAGAAACGGCTCCCGAAAATGGGAGCCGTTTTTGTTGGTGCGCGAATGAGTTGCGAGTTGGGCGGCGCGGCTGACGGTTCCTACCCGGCGTGATATGGTTTCCGTGTCTCACGGATGGAGGATTTCATGCGTCTTTTTCTTGCTTCTCTTGCCGTTCTCGTTGCGTTTGGATCCACGGCGGTTGCACAGGACCGGGCTGCCGATGTGCAGATTGCCTTTGCACGCGCGCAACACCTGAAACATGGCATCAATGCGTCAGAGTGGTTTGCGCAGCGAGGGAACTACCCTGCTGAATTTACCGATCACTACATCGATGCCAACGACATTGCGCTGATGTCGAAGATGGGCTTCGATTATGTGCGGCTGAGCATCGATGCCGTGCCGCTGGACAATGCCTTTCGCGGGTGGGGCGGACCGAATGATGACTTTCTTCCGCGCCTCGACAAAGCTGTCGACACCATGCTTGGCGACGGCCTCTCGGTCATCATCGATGTTCATCCGCAGGACGACTACAAGCAGCGAATGCGCAGTGACAACGAGGCTGTGGAGCGCTTCACCATGCTCTGGCGAAAGTTGGCGGCGCACTACGCCAGCCGCGATCCGGAGCGCGTCTTCTTCGAGATTCTGAACGAGCCGGAGATCAACGATCCCTACCGCTGGGACGGCATACAGGCGCGGGTGGCAGCGGCGATCCGGCAGGCTGCGCCGCACCACACCATTATCGCGACGGGCGCGAGCTGGTCCGATGTTACGGATCTGCTTGGGATCGAGCCCCTGGTTGACGGCAACGTGATCTACAACTTCCACTTCTACGACCCGAGCGAGTTCGCACAGCAGGGAGCCACGTGGAGCGTGCCGTACTGGAGCTACACGCACAACATTCCCTACCCGGCGACCGAGAGCTCGATGCAGGAACTGCTCAAGGAAGTTCCTGATCCGGTGAACCGTTTCTATCTGGAACGGTACTGGCTCGACCACTGGGATGCGCACCGCATCAAGCTGACGATTGACGCCGCGGCAGATTGGGGACGCGACAATCATGTTCCGCTGATGTGCAATGAATTTGGTTCGTACCGTCCGGCTACCGATCCGGTTTCGCGCGCCAACTGGCTGCACGACGTTCGCACGGCTCTCGAGGCCGACGGCATTAGCTGGGCGATGTGGGACTACAGCGGCAGCTTCGGCGTGGTGCGCAAGCAGGAGGGGCAGCCGGCGCAGGTGGACGACGCAGTGGTGAAGGCGCTGGGATTGAGCGGGAGGCAGTGACCAAGGGAGCGAGGGAGCAAGACGACAGGGACGGGCTAGCAGGGGACCGAAGATTCCGACCCCACCCAAGCGAAGCTTGGATGGGGCACCGGGCAAACTCGTCACGGAGCTCTCCGCAAGGTTGAAGCGAATTCCAGCCGCAGCCCTCACTGCGGCTGCAAACCGGCCTGCGCGAGCATTCCGAAGAACTGGCGCTGAGTGCGCTCGTCTATGGCCACGCCGACCAGTTTGCCGTCTCGATCGAAGACGAATGTCTCCGGAATTCCTTCGACGTGAAACATCTTGTGCACCGTGTCGCCGGGGTCGATGAGCACTGGCGGGTGATAGCCCGTTGGCGCGATAAAGCTGTTCACCTTGAATGAGTCTTCGTCGGAAATCGACAGAACGACCAAGCCTTGCGATTCGTAGTGCGTGTAGATGGCGTCGAGGTCGGGCATCTCAGCACGGCACGGCGGGCACCAGGTCGCCCAGAAATTCACGAGGACAATTTTGCCGCGCAGTTGCGAAAGGGTCCATTTCTTGTTGTGCAGATCCTTCAGCGTGAAGTCGGCTTTGGCGATTTCGGCTTCGTTGGCTGCGAGCTGATCGTTGGCTTTCGCGAAGAGCGGATCGTTGAGCGTGGTGTGGACGCCGGCGTAGCGGACGAGCTTTGCCAGATCCGTATAGGGCATGGGAATCTCGTCTTTCTTCGCTGCCACCGGAGACTCGGCGAGCGATTTGGCGAGCGTATCGGCCACGGCCTGCGGCGCGTCTTCGCCCTGATCGCCCTCGGTGACAAGATGGGCGAGCGCATCGGCGAGCTGCACCTTGCGGGGCCCGGGCGGCAGCGAGCTGATCTCATTGGCGACTTTGATTGTCGTGATCGGACGCTGCTGCTGCGACAGAGATCGCAGGGTCTTGATCTCGGAGACAATGGACGATTCCGTAGCCTGGCTGACGAGGAGCGGCGAGACAACGGCAAGTGCTGCGGCAAGAAGCCAGCGAAAACGCGACATGATGGGTTGACCTCTGGTGCGGGGAATTGCTGCCGGGGCGTTCGGCCTAGCCAGGATTTTAAACTGCGCTACAAGCTTTCGGGAGGGAATCAGGCGATGCGTGTGTGGACGAGGACACGCTCGGTGACGGCCTCAACGACTTGCTCGTGAACCTCGTCGACGGTGAGGTCGCCCTCGATGAGGACGACGCGCTCGGGCTCCCGCGCGGCGATCTCGTGATACTTGTTCCAGACGCGGCGGAAGAAGGCGTCCTGCTCCGTCTCGAAGCGGGCTTCATTCCTGCCGGACTCGGCTTCAACGCGGTCGTTGCGGCGGCGCGCGCGGACCAGCGAAGCGTCGAAACTGGGCAGAAGCAGCAACGTGAGGTCGGGCTGCAGGCCGCCGCAGATGAGGCGATGAAGATCGAGCACGACCTGCGAACCGAGCTCGCGGCCGCCACCTTGATAAGCCTCAGTGGAATCGGTGAAGCGGTCGCATAGGACAATTTTGCCGGCATCAAGTGCCGGCTGAATGATCTCCGCGATGGCCTGCGTGCGATCGCCGAACATCAAAGCCACTTCGGTCATGGGAGCAAGGCTGCCGGAGCGCGCGTCGAGCAGGACTTCGCGGATGCGATCGCCGGTCTCTGTTCCGCCGGGCTGGCGTGTGACGACCGGTTCGAGACCGCGCCTGGTGAGCCACGCTGCGAGGCGCTTGATCTGCGTTGTCTTGCCCGAGCCGTCAAGCCCTTCGAGAGTGATGAGCACACCGCGCGACATAGGGTGAGGATAACGGAGGGACTAGGGACCAGGGAATAGGGGCGGAGAAAGTTCACAGTTCGCGGTTCGTAGTTCACAGTCTGCGGATTGGCGCTTGAGCTCGCCGCGCGATTCGGCTCGGAGGATCGCGCGTTGGGCATGCCAGAATCCAGCAAAACTTAGGTCACTTTACACAGTAGGGAACTGGGGCGTATTTATGCTTCGGCAGCCGCTGACAACCGTGTCTTCACTGTGGTACAAAAATTTAACTTTTCAACAAATCGGGTTTGAAGCAAGCCGGAAGCGGCGTGCTTTTCATGGAGTCATGAATGTTTCTTGGTAAGCGATTCAGGATTGTGACGTGCGCGGTAGTTCTCGCGATGCTGCCGGCAATGAAGCTGATGGCGCAGAATTTGACTTTGGAGGGCCAGACTGGCGGGTTTCTGACGCCGACCGCGTACGTGGTCTACATGGAGAAGGGCCAGGTCTTCTCGCACCCAGCCGTCAGTTTTCACTTCATCGATGCATCGTCAGTGATCGGCGATATTGAGACCTTCAGCGTCACCGAGGGCTTTGCCAACCGGGCAGAGGCCGGCTACACGCGCAGCGTTCATCAGTACGGAGACCAGCCGACCACTGCGACCACGCCGCTCGGCCTCAGCAATCTGTGGAATTACGACGGCATGAATGTCTTCCACGGCAAGGTGGTTGCGTTTAAGGACGGGCAGTTCGGCCCGTGGATGCCGGGCATTGCGATCGGCGGCCTGGTGCGCACCGGAGACCACTTTGTGTCGGGCTATGCCAACAAGACGTTGGGACTGCCCGGAGGTGACAAGTCGTATACCAATGGCGATGTGTACATTGCCGTCACCAAGACCTGGGCGAAGCCGCCTGTGCCGTTTCTGCTGAACCTGGGCTGGAAGGCCACCAATGCCACGATCTTTGGCATCGGGGGCCAGAGCACGCGCTTCGGTGGGCGCTTCTTTGGAGGCCTGGGCATTCCGCTGCCGCTTGGCCACGGAATCGTTGCAGTGCCTTCGGCCGGATTCACACAGGAGCCGAGGACATCAGTCAATTTAAATACCCTGCTGAACGCGGCGCTCTATCAGTGCGAAGCCGAACTGGCCTGCAATCCTGCCTCGTACCCCCTGATGAGCGCACATATACCCACAACGCTGGACTACGCGGTGCGTTTGACGCAGAAGGACAAGCCGCACTTCGCGTTTGACATTGGCGTGGGGCAGGTGGCGGGTAACATCGGATCGATTTATGTTCCAAACCCCTACTATCCCACGGTGGGGCCGCCGGTTGTGACCACGCCGGTAAACCTACAGGCGCGGAGCGTTGTAGGGATGGGACTTAGCTACCGTTACTGAGGGAACAAAACGTTGCGGAAAAAGGCACTTTGGTGCAACTTCTACGCGAAACGTGGGTTCCAAGTGACATAGACTGGATGCGCCGAATGTGCGGCGGCTCCGGGGCCGGAATTCCGTCGGGATTTTGTGTTGCCGGAATCGCTATTGAGCGTCATTCGCACGAATTAACTGGAGGATTCCCCCCGTGAAGATGTTTCGCCCTATTCGCTTGATGTTGCTTGCTCTGCTTCTTGCTGTGATCCCCGCTTCGTCCTATGCGGGCGTGTTTATCAGCGTGGGATTTGCCCCGCCGGTGCTGCCGGTGTATGTGCAGCCGCCGTGCCCCGAACCCGGCTGGATGTGGACACCTGGCTATTGGGCCTACGGCGCAGATGGGTATTACTGGGTACCCGGCACATGGGTGCCTGCTCCGTACGTTGGCGCGCTCTGGACCCCCGGCTACTGGGGCTGGGGCAGCGGGCTCTATGTTTGGCATCCCGGCTACTGGGGACCGCACGTGGGCTACTACGGCGGCGTAAACTACGGATTCGGATACATGGGCGTCGGATTTGCCGGCGGTCTGTGGGTTGGCGGCGCGTTCCGGTATAACACCGCGGTGATGCACGTAGGACCTGGCATTCGCAACGTCTACGTCGACAACACAATCGTGCACAACACGACGATTGTGAACAACACTCATGTGGCTTACAGCGGCGGGCCCGGCGGCATCAACCATCCGCCGACCGCGCAGGAGAACACGTACTCGCATGAGGCGCACCAGTCTGCTACGTCCTACCAGACGCAGCACCAGACAGCAGCGATGCACAATACGGCGAGCTTCGCGAAGAACAATGGCGGGCATCCGTCGAACTTAGCCATGGCAAGGCCGGCGGGCGGCAATGCGCATCCAGCCATCAACTACAACGCATCGAAGTCGAATACGATGACCAGCACAAGGCCACAGACGGAGTCGCACACAACTCCGCAGAGCCACCCTGCGCCTCAGACGCACCAGGCACCGCCTTCACACGGCGGAGGCGGGCAGCAGCCGCACAATGAAGGCGGCCACGAGCACGGCCACTAATTGAAAGCTGGTCCTGGTGAGAAGAGCCGGGACCAGCATTTCCTTCGTCCCAGTCTGAAATTCATTTTGAGGAGAACTCCTATGAGAACGTCTTTAGGATTGCGCGGAGTTGCGCTTTTACTTGTGTTGAGTTTCGTGCCTGCGTTAGCTACGGCGCAGGTGACTGTGGGAATCGGGATCGGCGTTGCCATTCATACACCGCCTCCTGTGCTGCCGGTTTACGCGCAGCCGCCGATTCCCGGTGAAGGCTACATGTGGACGCCCGGCTATTGGGCTTGGGGTGATGCCGGCTACTACTGGGTGCCTGGCGTATGGGTGAGGCCACCGATGGTTGGCGTGCTCTGGACTCCCGGTTATTGGGGATTTGCCGGCAGCGTGTACGGCTGGCATGCCGGTTATTGGGGCCCTCATATTGGGTTCTACGGCGGCGTGAACTACGGCTTCGGCTACGGAGGTGTGGGATTTGGCGGCGGCGCGTGGCACGGCGGCGTGTTCGCGTATAACTCGGCGGTGATGAACGTAGGCGTGGGCGTGGTCCACAACACCTACATCGATCGCACCGTCATCAACAACACCACGGTGATCAACCACACCAGCTTCAACGGCCCGGGCGGCGTAGTGGCGCGGCCGACGCCGATGGAGCAGTCGGCGATGAACGAGCATCACTTCGATGCGACTGCCGAGCAGACGCAGCACTTCAACACGGCGGCGCACGATCCTTCGCAGCGGTTCTCGGCAAATGGCGGGCACCCGGGGAACGTGGCGATGAATTCGGTAGGCGGCCGGGCTTACAACCAGCAGGGCCGCATCGCCAATGGCATTTCGTCGGGTCAACTGACGGCAGGGGAAACCAAGAACCTCGAGGGCCGCGAATCGAATATCAATCACGAGGTGAGTGCTGACCGGCAGGCGAATGGCGGAACGCTGACCTCGCAGGAGCGGCAGCAGGTGAATCAGCAGCAAAACAACGTGAGCCACTCCATTTACGACGACAAGCACAACGCGAACACGGCGCACTACGGCGACAACGAAGTAGGCGACCGGCGCTATAACCAGCAGCAGCGCATTGCCAACGGAGTTCGCAATGGAACGATGAACGCCAACCAGGCGTCGCACGTGGAGCAGCGCGAGCAGAATATCAACCACTCGGTTGCTGCCGATCGCGCGGCCAACGGCGGAAAGCTGACGCCGCAGGAGAAGCAGAACATCAACAAGCGCCAGAACAGCACCAGCAAGCAGATCCACAACGATAAACACGGGAAATAAGAACAGTTCGAAGTTCTTAGTTCGCAGTTCACAGCCAGGTGCAAAGCGAAGGCCGCATTCCATCCCGGAGTGCGGCCTTCGCTTTTTTCGGGTGTCAGGTTGCAGGTGTCAGGTTTCTGACCACTGATCAGCGTCCGCCGTCGAGCGAAGATTTTTCTTCGGGCGAGTAGTAGCCTTCGCGCGTGATTACGGTCAGGTCGCCGTTGTTGGCCTTGAGAGCGATGTGGTGGAAGTCGCCGTCGGTGTCGACCTTGTCGGGCGTGTATGTGAGCAGATACTGCTGGCGGAGCGCGCCGGCGATGAGGCCGTAGATCTCGTCGAGGTTGTCCTTCTTCTTCGCCTCGAAGAACTGGCCGCCGGTACGCTGGGCAATCTGCTGCATGATCTTTTTGCCGTCGACCCCTGCTTCGCTGGCAGGGCCGCGGCGTCCATTTCCGCCGCCGCCGGGCCAGCCTCCGCCGCTGCCCGGATAACCGCCGCCCGGATATCCACCGCCGCCCATACCGCCGTGATGGCCGCCAGGGAAGCCATTCTCCTGACGCTCTTCTTCGCCTTTGAAGTAGATGGTGAAGATCTGCACGCCGGCGCGATCGGCTGCGTCGATGGCGTCGTTCAGCGTCTCTTTGCTGCCGCGATCGGCCCCGTCAGAGAAGACGACGAGAGCCTTGCGGCCGTCTTTGGGCTTCATCAACTCATCGCTGGCGAGATAGATGGCGTCGTAAAGCTGCGTGCCGCCGCCGTGCATGCCGCGCTGCCCGGAACCGCCGTTGCTGCCGGAGTCACCGCCCGATTCAGGGCCCTGGCTGCTGCGCTCCTGCGAAGTCGGGCTCATCTGGTCCAACTCGTGATGCAGCTTGTCGCGCGAATTGGTGAAGTCTTCGAGCAGCTCGACTTCACGATCAAAGTGAATGAGAAAGGCTTCGTCACCATGAACACCGTTTTTCGGATCGGCAGGCAGCATGAGGTCGACGAACTTCTCGCCGGCTTTGCGCTCGGCATCCATCGCCGAGTAGACACTGCGGCTGGTGTCGACAAGCAAGCCAAGCTTGAAGGGAAGATTGCTCTGTGTCGTGAAGCTCTTGATGACCTGCGGCCGGCCGTCTTCGCTGAGCGTGAAGTCCTTCGCCGTGAGATTGGTGACGAGCGCGCCTTTCTTATTGATGACCGTGACGGGCAAAAGCACTTCGCGCGATTGCACCTTAATTGTGGTCATGGACCGATCGGTGGAGGGCTGCTGCGAGGGAGGCTGCTGGGCCGCGCTCGAATCGCGCAAAAATGGCAGAACCAGCATGGATGCAACGAGGCAAAGAGATGTCTGGAGTTTCATACGATTCTCAGATCGACATTTCTGGTTGGGGTTCTGGGGTCGACACACTTTCTAGGGTTTAGACGCGGCGCGGGCTGGTCCGTTGACCATTTTCGCGGGTTCATCATGGAGCAGGGTACGAGGGCGGCAAATTGTGCTCGGCCCAATGGTTGGGAGATCCGGCCATGGTCAATACCAAACGACCTCCTGCGGCGATCTCGCGATGATGCAGCCAGGCACGGTTGAGGGGCTGGCCGTTGAGAGTGGCTGCAACGACGTAGATATTGTCAGGCGTGAGGTTGCGAGCTTCGATCACGAAGTTCTTGCCGCCGGCGAGGTGCAGCGTGGTTTGAGGATTGGCGGGGCTGCCGATGAGGTAGATGTCCTGGCCCGCGTTGGGGAAGATGCCGATCTGGCCGAAGGCGTACCAGGACGACATTGCTCCGGAGTCGTCGTTGCCGGGCAGACCGCTTTGCCCGGCGTGATAACTGGCGGCGATAATCTGGCGGACATGCGCGGCGGTTTTGTCGGGGCGGCCGGCCCAGATGTAGAGGTAGGGCGTCAGGAAGCCGGGCTCGTTGCCGACATCGTAGCGGCCGGGCACGTCGAAGAAGGCGTCGAGGCGGCGGACAAAGGTATCAGGGCCGCCGGATTTCTCGATGAGGCCGGCCACATCATGCGGCACAAAGGTGGAATAGGTCCAGGAGTTGCCCTCATAAAAAGTCTTGCCGCCCCAGGTGCAGAAATCGAGCGCCGTGAAGGGCTCCAGCCAGCTTCCGTCCTGATGGCGCGGTCGAATGAAGCCGGTAAAGCCGCCGTCGCTGAAGTTTGCATCCCAGAGTTTCTTCCAGTTGGCTGAACGCGCGAGGTATTTCTTGTACGCGGCCTGGTTGCCAAGGCCCTTGGCAAGGAGAGCAATCTCGAAGTCGTCGGCAGCGTACTCCATGTCGACGGAGCCTGGACGATCCGATCCTTCGATCGACACGTAGCCCAGCTTGTGCCAATCGTCGAGGCCGCCGCGTCCTTCTTTGAAGTGATCTTTCGGTGAAATTTCGGCGTCATGTATTTCGGCGGCGAGCGCAGTCTTCCAGTCGATGCCTTTCAGGCCCTTGATGAATGCGTCGGTCAGCATGAACTCCGCGTTGCTGCCTCCCTGGGTGCGGCCGTTGTAGTTGCCGCTGCGCGCGTCAGGCAGCCAACCTTCGTGACGATAAAGATCGACGAGCGCGCGGACGATGGCGGTTTCGCGGTCCGGCGCGATGAGCGTGAGCAGCGGGCTGGAGGTGCGAAAGATGTCCCAGATGGCGTAGTAGTCGTCGTAGTAAGGTTCGGTTGAAGTCCACAGCGGATTCTCGCCGGTGCGATCGGTGGGCATCAGTATCGTGTGGTAGATGGCGGTGTAGAAGATCTGCAGTTGCTCGGGAGTTGCGCCCTTAATGTCGATGTTGGCGAGCGCCTTGTTCCACTTGGCCACCGCCGCGGCGTGGACGGCTTCAAAATCGAAGGCGGGAATCTCGGCGGAGAGATTCTGCCGCGCCTGCGCGACGCTGATAAACGAGATGCCGATTTTCATCAGGACCGGCCTGGCCGGCGCGGAGAAGGTGAGCCACGCGCCGGAGGTCGATCCCGCATCGCCTTTCGCGCTTTTGCTGCCGGGAGAGAGATCGCCATTCAACCATGTGCCCCACGAAGCCGCAGGTGTGTCGGTGCGCGCATAGAAATAGACCGTGTAGGAGTTGGGCTGCTTGTTCCATCCGCCGGTCACGCTTGTTGACCCAGCGACCTCAGTGGGCGAAAGGATGTGAACCTCGGTGCCGGTGAGGAGCTGGTCTTCGCCGGTGCGCACGCCGGAGAGGAGATAGTGGCTGACGTCGAAAAGAAGATTGGCGGGTGCAGCCGATGGATAGCTGAACCGGTAAATCGCACAGCGGCGCGTTGCGGTGACTTCGACACTGATGTTGGAGCGCGTGAGCTTGACTGAGTAGAGGCCGGCGGAGCCGTGCTCATCGGCGCGGGGTGAGGCGGAGTCGTTGGGCGCAACGTCGCCGGATGTCGGAGTGACGAGAATGTTGCCGTATTTTGCGCCTCCGCCGGTGCCGCTGACGTGCGTCTGGCTGAAACCACGAATGTCGCCGTCAGCGTTCCATCCTGCGTTGGCATCGTGGCCGGCTTCGGCCGCCATGTCGGGGCCCGGCTTGATCATGCCGAAGGGAATTACCGGGCCGGGAAAGACGTTACCGCCGCCCGCGACGCCAAGAAGCGGATCGACATATTGGGCGTATTGGCCGTGGGCAAGTGCGGCCGGCAGGATGAACAGGAGAAGGACGATGCGGAGAGGAGGCTTCATGCGTGGAGGCGTAATGCAGGAGAAGGATACCACCCGCGTGGAGTGGTGCATGGGCCGACGTGCCTCCTCAAGCCATCGCGACCGCTGCGAAACTTAGTTGCGCGCATCGGCCGCGCTTGTTTCAGGCTCGTCATCAAGAACAACCTTTTTGTGCTTATGCCAGATGGAGGTCGCGATTGAGGCAGCGAAGATGAGAATGGCGATGATTGGAGTTGCCAGGCCGAAAGCGCCTGCGAGACCGGCGAGGCAGGCGATCCCAGCCGTGAGCAGCCACGTTGCGATGGCTCCGATCTTGCTCGATTTCAAGGTGAGCAGGTAAACGGGAAGGCTGAGAATCAGGCTGCAACAGAGAGCGACTGCGTAACGACGCGGAACGCCCGTGTCGGCGGGATCGGCGGAGAAGGCGTGGCGGAGGAGAAGTGCGCCGAGAACGCTGACCGCAAGGCAGGCGAGCGCGCTCCAGACAAACATCTGGTCGTAGTGTTTCCAGTGGTGGCTCGAGCGCGGATTCGTCACGCGGGGGATCTCCTGAAGCAGGGCCGGAAATGAAACTCAGCGGAGCAAGTCTTCGAGCGTGGTGCTCAGGTCGGTCTTGTCGTCGCGGTATTTGACGATGACGGCAGCGTAGAGGCTCAGGCCCCACTCCTGCCCTTTGCCTTTATTGACGGCTCGCGAGCCGGGGACGACGACAGCGTCCGCCGGAATGATGAGGGGCATGTCGGCTGTCGCGCGCAGCACTTCCCCCTTCACGAGATCGAAGACTGGAGTGCCGCGGGTGAGGATGGTTCCAGCGGCGAGGACCGCGCCTTTGCGTACGATGGCGCCCTCGTAGATGCCGCAGTTGCCGCCGATGAGCACGTCGTCTTCAATGACGACGGGGCTGGCGTTGACCGGCTCGAGAACGCCACCGATCTGCGCCGCGGCGCTGAGGTGGACACGCTTGCCGATCTGCGCGCAGGAGCCGACCAGCGCATGCGAATCGACCATGGTGCCTTCGTCCACGAAGGCGCCGGCGTTGATGTACATGGGCGGCATGCAGACCACGCCGCGCGCTAGGTAGGCGCCGGCACGTACCGATGAGCCGCCGGGAACAACGCGGATACCTTCAGCGGCGGAGAACAGGCGCGCAGGGTAGGTGTGCTTGTCCACAAAGGAAAGCGCGCCGGCGGCCGATTCGTGCAGCGCGCCGAGGCGAAATCCGAGCAGGATCCCCTGCTTGACCCATGCGTTCACCCGCCAGCCAACGGCAGAAATGGCGTCGGGCTCGGCGGCGCGAATTTCGCCGCGTTCGATGGCGCTGCGCAGAGTGAGAAAGGCTTCCATGGCGGCGGGATCGCCGGCAGCGGCTGCGCCGGCGGCAAAGTGCCGCTCGATTGCTGGCTGAAGATCGAGGGTCGTCATCAAAAGGAGAGTGTAACAGCCCGAAGAACCGGGAGAAGGAGCTCAGCGACACACGGGGACTGGAAGCCACCGGCACTGTTCAGTCGGGGTTGGTGGGGGCGGGCGGGGACTTGAACCGCGGCGCGATGGGCCGAAGCCGGAAGCAGTTCTTCCCTGAAGGAATCAGTGCCAGGGGAATGGGAGGGTCGCTGGGGTGGAAGCCAGAGTACTTCGATTCGAGCCAGGCCGAGAGACGTGGATCGCAAATCGCGGTGTCGCCCTGCCAGAAACCGGCAGTGAGTCCGCATTGGATCTGCAGATGGTCAAGAAGAAGCTCGATTTCCGCGGCTTCTTGAGAGAAATATCGGCGGACGTTGAGAACGCCCACTTCAACGCCGGTCACTCTTCGCCCCAAACGAAGTGTTTTGACAACCATGTGCGGTCTGCCTTACAGGAACTCGCCCCAATGGACCGAGTCTATGGTTGAGAGATGCGCTAAACCGGGGTAAGGTGACGAAATTCATGGAGAATTTCCTGTTTTGAAACAAGCGAAAATTGGGCTCCCAGATTGGGGCTGACGGCGACAAGACCAACTGGTCGTATGCGATACTCGAAACGGCATGTACAAACGAATTGTTCTCAAGTTATCGGGCGAAGCGCTGGCCGGCGAGCGGGGTTTCGGTCTCGATGCCGATAAAGTGTCAGAGATATCAAAGGAACTGGCGGAGATTCACGAGCTGGGTGTCGAGATCGGCCTGGTTGTGGGCGGCGGCAACTTTTTCCGCGGCGTGGCGGAGCAGGCCAAGGAGATGGACCGCGTGGGCGCCGACAACATGGGCATGCTATCGACGGTGATCAACGCGATCGCCCTGCAGGACTCGCTGGAGCAAATGAATGTCCAGTGCCGGGTAATGACCGCTGTGTTCATGAACCAGATCGCCGAGCCGTACATTCGGCGCCGCGCAGTGCGGCACCTTGAGAAGGGCCGCGTGGTGATTTTTGCGGCTGGAATCGGCAATCCGTTCTTCTCAACCGACACGGCAGCGAGCCTGCGAGCCATGGAGATCAAGGCCGATGTGCTGCTGAAGGGCACCAAAGTTGAGGGCGTGTATAACGCCGATCCCAAGCATGTGAAAGACGCCGTGAAGTACGACGTGATCACGTACATGGACATCCTGAAACAAGGACTGAAGGTGATGGACCTGACCGCGGTGAGCCTTTGCAAGGACAACAACCTGCCGATGATCATCTTCAACATGAACCGTCCGGGAAACATTCGCCGAGTGGTGCTCGGCGAGAAGGTGGGATCGCTGGTGACGGCGTAAAAAAAGCAGCTTCCAGCCGCTAGCTTCGAGCTACTAGCCGCTGCAGCATTGCGTGAAGCGAGCCGTCGGCGATGGACTGAGTTGGCGGCTATGGCTTCATTCTCAACGCCGAAATTTGATGGAAAGTTCGCGCCGGCAACACGGAGCTAGCCGCTAGAATCTAGTAGCTGGCCTCAGACCCGGAGACGTCTAACTGCAAGTGGAGACCCGCAAGCCAGCACCGCTGAAGGCATTAACGGGTCTGCGCTGCTTCGCGGCTCTCAACATCGTTTTTTTCCATTTTTCGAATCCGGATTGGTTTGGATTTCTGGCGCCGGTGGTCAACGCCGGATTCATCTCGGTCAGCTACTTCATACTGCTGTCGGGATTCGTGCTGGGCTACAACTACAATGACCGCGCACGGGCCGGAGAATTCGACCTTAAGCGCTTTTATAAGGCGCGCTTCACGCGGATTTATCCCATCTATTTTCTAAGCCTGCTGCTGAGCCTGAACCAGCTCAGCACCGAATACAAAGCGCACACGCACGCAATGTTCTGGACAGGAGTGGTGCTCACGCCGCTGCTCCTGCAGGGATGGATCCCGCAGATCGCCACGTTCCTGAATACCCCGGCGTGGACGATGTCGGCGGAGGCGTTTTACTACGTCATCTTTCCGTGGTTGGCGAAGTGGAAGCGGCCGGAGCGCATCGGACCGTATCTGGCGAAGATGGCTGGGGTGTGGATGCTGGGCCTGGTTCCCGGCACGCTTTACATACTTTTCAATCCCGACGGGATTCCTCACCCTGATCGCTATAGCTACGGGGTCTGGCTATGGGCTCTCAAATACACGCCCTACGGGCATCTGGCGAGCTTTATTTTTGGAGTGATGCTGGCGAACCTCGACCAGATGATCGACCGCAAAAGTCATCTGCGGCTGTGGCTGGGCATCATCGGCTTCGGCGGAATCTATGGATTGTTGGCCCTGGGCCCGAAGGTTCCATACGCCATCATTCACGATGGGCTGCTGATGCCGCTCTTCGGCTGCATTGTCCTAGGTCTTGCCGGCGAGAATCTGCTGGCGCACGCGCTGGGAGTGCGGCCTCTGGTATTTGTGGGCGAGGCGAGCTACTGCTTATACCTTCTCCACTTCAATTTGTGGAACCTGATTCACGACTCGCACATTCTCAATGCGGCAGGACTGATCCGGTTCGACCCGTGGATCAGTTATGCGTTGCTGATCGGGATGGCCATCGCCGCGCTGCACCTGATTGAAAAGCCGGCGCAACGCAAACTGCGCGAATGGATGCACGCGCTGGGAACGTGAGAAGGGCAGGGATTAGGGACTAGGGAATAGAGCACTCGTGGCAGGGGATTTGCGGGCTCAGGGTGAAATGCAAAAAGCCCAGCCGGTTTTGGCTGGGCTTTTTGCTGGTTTCCGATTGCTGGCCATTGCTTCTTACGGGGTCACAACCTCAATGGCGTGATTGCCGTGCGGCACAGCGACGAGCGCGGTGGGCTTTACGCCAGTCGGATAGGGGACGGCTTCGGCCGTTGTCAGGGCGCCAGAGCTGGGGTTCAGACGGAATCCTGTGAGATCATTGCCTCCATTGTTCGCGGTGTAAACATACCGGCCGAGCGAAGGCTCGACAATGATCGACTGGGGCTCAGTATCGGTGCTGTTTCCAGCGCCGGAGGTGGCGTTGACCACCGTTGAGGGAGTGCCGGTCGGCAGGCTGATGGCATAGGCGGAAACCGTGGCATCCAGCGAGTTGGCGACATAGATAAACGTGCCGCGCGGATCGATGGTGAGGGAGGCCGGCTCGTCGCCGGTCTTGAACGGGCCATTGATCATGAAGTCCAGCGTGTCGCCCGTTAGAACGGTGTAGCCGATGAGTTCATTCGAGGCGAAGTCTGTGACGAAGACAAAGCGGCTGGTCGGATCGGTAGCCACCGCGGAAGGCTTGACGCCTGCCTGGAAGGGGCCGGCAGCAGCCGGAGTGAGCGCGCCACTGGAGCCGATTGTGAAACCGAAGACCCAGCCGGGGTTGGCGTTGCTGGTCGTGGTTCCGCCGGGATTGTATGCCGACTTGTCGTATGCGGTAACGAAGACGGCGTTTCCGTTTGCCAGCACCACCACGCCAGTCGGCACGATGGTATCGGTTGGATATCCCGGCAGCGTGAGGGAGATAGTGGCCGCGGCGCTTCCGATGGCGCCCGAACTGAGGGGATACTCAGTGAGCGTTGCCGAAGATGTGCCTGACACCGCGAAGAGGTAGCTACCTGCGGGGTTCACGGCCAGCGAAACCGGCGTGTTGGTCAGGGTGACGTTGTCCTTCGATGTGAGGACGCCGCTGCTGGCCACGCTGAAATGGACCACCGAATTGTTACCCGCATTGGCCACATAGAGATTGTTGTAGTCCGCTGTCACGGCCATGGCGACGGGCTGAGTTCCGCCAGAGGAAACCGTAGGCGCTCCCGAGCGCAAGGCGCCCGACTCGGAGTCTGTTGCGTAGGTATAAATCTGACCGGCGCTGCCCGAGGTGTTGCCGGCCGAAGCTGCCACAAAGACAAAGTCGATGGTGACAAGCTGGCAGGCTGCCAGGAGGGAGGCCAGGACAAGGCCAATGATCGAGACCAGAAACAGCTGGCTCCATTTGCTCAACTTCATGCGCTTCCTTCGTTGCGGGCCCACCGCAGCAGGCCCTGAATAAACTCGTTCATGTTGCCCCCGTGATGATTGTAAAAGCCCACATGGGGTGTCGTTGCGGCCTCAATTCGAGGCGATTCGATGGTTCACTCTCACTGCTGGACGCCAGCTCCTGTTCCGTTGTGTGGAACCGCTGTGACGGCGGTTGGCTGGGCGTCGGTTACGTAGGGAGAGCCTTGCGCATCGAGAAGAGTTCCGTTGGTGGTGCTCAATTCAAAATCGGAAACCGTGTTTTCAAGAAAATTCAAAGTAAACAGAAAATGGTTGGTCGAGGGGTCGATTCCCATGGCGACCGGCTGAAGTCCAGTGGAGTAAGCTACCGGGCTTGTGGAGCTGCCCAGGTAAGTGAGCTTGCCGCTCGAGATCGAGTAGGCTTCGACAGTCGCGTCGAGTGAGTTGGTGACGTAAGCGAAGGGATACGACGGATCGACGACGATGGCGGAGGGCTGATTGCCCGCTGGGTATGGGCTGCCCGCGAGGGGCGACAGGTTGCCCGCGGAAAGGCTGTATCCAAGCACGTCGCCCTTCACGTAGTCGGTGACATAGACGTAGGCACTGGTGGGATCACTTGCGATTCCGGAGGGCTGCACGCCAGCCGCAAATGGAGAACCACTGAGCGGCGTGAGAACACCGCCCGATCCGATGGAAAACCCAAAGACGTATCCAACGCTCGGAGTAACGCTGGAATCATAGGCGGTGACGTAAAGGTATGCACCGGAGGCCAGTGCATTGATCGCGGTAGGAACGATCACATGCGACGCATTGGCGCCGGAGAGCGCGAGCGGCCAGAAGTCGCTATTGACGGCAGAATTCACAGCCGGCGAGCCGATGCAGACTGTGGCGGTGCAAGGAGCACTGCTGGAAGAGCCGCCGGCAGCCAGCGGAAAGACGCCGACCGAGCCTGGGCATGGATCCGCGGTGGAACAGAGAGGAAGCGGCTCGTAAGTATCGACCACGAACAAATTGGACTTGGTAGCCGCAATGGCCAGGGGGTAGATCCCCGGCGTGTTCACGGTATTGAAGGGATAAAGCTTGCCGTCGGTGCCGATCACAAACTGGACGATGGTGTTGTCATCCTGATTGACGACGAAGAGATTCTGATAATCGGACGAGGTGGCTTCGGCGACCGGGTTGCGCCCCGCCGAGGGAAACGGCGACGTGGGAATCTGGCGCATTTTGCCTGATTCGGAGTTGATTTCGAATACGTTGATCTCGCCGTATTGATTGGCGCCGGCTGCCTTCGAGCTGAGTACATAGACAAAGTCGACGGTAAGGGTTTGCGTCAATTGGGAACAGGCAGTCACCAGGGACGCTGCCAGCAGGCCGGCCGCAGCCACCAAGATAAGCTGGCTCGATCTGTTTAACTTCATGCGCATCTTTCATCGGTGGGGCCAAACGATCTGCCCCTCAAAATCGGGTTTGACATCGAATTCCTGCGGGTGCCAGAGTCGCGGGCAGGACTGGGGCCTGCGTCTGGAAACCCAGGTAACTGCAGACTTTGTAACTGCGGAAAACTGGGCGGCCCGCCCGCCATTGTCTGCTTTTGGCTGGCGGGCGCTGAGCAGCGTTAGCCGGTACGCCCATCAACCAGGCACCAGGTAGGCTGACCCTGAAGCGTATAGCTGTCGGTCGCGCGCAGGTCGTCCAGATCTCCGGTATTCGGATCGAGAAGCCGTCCGGTGACGGTTGAGTCGTACTGGTTTGCTTCGTAAATGTACTGGTTGGAGGGGTCCTCGACGATGCACTGCGGACCCGAACCGGTGCCGGAGGGTTCGTCGGCAATGAAACTCAGCTGATAAGCCGGTGAAGTCGTGAGGAAATAGCCGGCAATGCCGCTGGCTGGATTCGGTCCGGTTACATTGTTCCCCTGGTTCGCAACGTAGAGATATTTGCCTTTGGACTCGAGCAGGAGCTGGATCGGGTTGGCCAGGTTCACATCGTCAGGGAAGATGCCGCTTGTTTCGGCTTGCAGCGCGCCCCCGGTGGTGACGCCCCAGGGCAGAATCTGCCCGCCCGGGTAGAGACCGGCCGGGAAAACCTGGGGCGATGTAACCCCGATGGTGATGGGCTGATTATCGAGAACGTAGATGACGTTGCCCGCATTTACGATGGCCGTTCCGCCGTCAATCCCCATGGGTTGCGCGCTGTTCTGGCTCAGAGTGAGCTGCCCGCTGGTGCTGCCGTAGGCATAAGGCCAGACTTCGGTGCCACCAACGTACGGGAAAGAAGAGGGTTCCGGCGCGCCGGTAAGCGTGAGCACGTACCCGCCGGAAAGAACGAAGTCGACGGGGTTGGCGGGAACCGGGAAGTAATTAATCGGCAAGCCGCCGGCCGCCGTTACCTGGGCATTGACGACAAGCGTGAGGCGACCGGTTGTCTGGTCGATTTTGAAGACGGTAATGTCGCCGCAGGAAGTGACGCCGCCGCCAAGGGCCAATGAGCAACTGTTGCTTGTCGCGTTCTGGCCGGTGTACTCGTTGCTATCGGGCGCGTCGTGATCGAGCGCCAGTAGATAGCTACCCGTGGTGTCGGCGATCAGTCGGAAAGGGTTGATGCCCTGCGTGTAAAAGGTCTGCTCAGGAGTCAGGGTGCCGTTTCCGCCGACGGCAAACTCCGTAATATTGGCGTTCTCGCAGGGATTCGTCTCGGTGCATTCTCCGTTTCCGGAGCCGTTTACGCCGCGATTGAGGACATAGAGGAACCGGCTGCCCAAGGTGAGAACAGCACGCACGGGGTTGGCGCCGCCTGAAGCGACCGGCAGCGTATTGATGGTAGCCAGCCTGCCTGTGTTGTGGTCAATTTTGTATCCGGAAATGATGCCGTTATCGCCGGTACTGGCGGTTACTGTGCCTGTTACATACAAAAAGCCGACTGTATAACTCTCCACGCAAGACGCTATGCCAAAGATCAAGCCCGCTGAGAGGGCGCCCATGCACAGCGCCTTACCGAATTTCGTGAAGCTCATGCTCATCCTTCGTCCTGGCCAGGCGCACCCGCCAAGTTGATCGTTCCGCAGCAGTGCTGGGTTGGGATGGAGTCCCTGATGCATTGTAAAAGGCGAGGGCCGGTTGTGCCTAGCTCCCGTCTCCCGAGTGTAAAACCACGGCTTTTTTGAGGTTGCGCCGTCCGAAGGGTAGATCGAATCCCTGGTCGCTCGCCTTCTAATTCAGTTCTTCGGAAACGGACGGCGATTAGACGACCCGAGGCGGGAAAGGTCAACGGAAGATGAATGGCGTGAGAGACGTGGCGGCCCTTGAGTAAGCCGCCATGATTGAGATTTGCGAATGCCGATTACCACACACGGCAGGCGTTGACCGGGTACATCGGCTGGCCTTTCTTGCAGCCGAATACCTTGCCAAACTCTTCGAAGTTCTGCACGCTGCCGTTCACGCGCCACTTCCCGGGGGAGTGTGGATCGACCAGTGCGGCCTGACGCGCGTATGCGTCGGTGTGGTTCTGGCACCAGTCCTGGCCAAAGGCGATGAAGTAACGCTGGGCCTCGGTGAAACCGTCGATCTTTTCGTCGATCGACTTGTGCTCGGCGTCGAGGGTATCTTGCAGCGCCATGTAGGCGAGGCGCAGGCCACCAATGTCGGCGGTGTTTTCGCCAAGCGTGAGATGGCCATTCAAATTCTGCGCCGGTGCGTCTCCTTTGGCGGGAGCGGCCTGAAATCCGCTGTACTCGCCGGCTACGCACTCGGTGCGTTCCTTGAAGGCCTTCAGGTCGGCATCGGTCTGCCATTGACGCAAATTGCCTTTGCCGTCGAATTGCGCGCCCTGATCGTCGAAGCCATGAGTCATCTCATGTCCGATGATGGTGCCGATGCCGCCAAAGTTCACTGCCGGGTCGGCGGTGACGTCGAAGAATGGGGGTTGCAGAATGCCGGCCGGGAAGTTGATGTCGTTGAAGCTGTCGTCGTAGTAGGCGTTCACGGTGGGCGGCGTCATCTGCCACTCTTTTTCATCGACTGGCTTGCCGAGCTTGTGGAAGTTGTAGTCGCGTTCGAAGACCGTCACATGGTGGATGTTTTCAATCAACTCCCCGCGATTCACCTTCACGCTGGAGTAGTCCTTCCACCTTTCGGGGTAGCCGATCTTGTTGCGGATCATGGCCAGCTTTTCTTCGGCGGCCTTCTTGGTGTCGTCGCTCATCCAGGGGACAGTCTGCAGGTCTTCACCCATGGCCTTCTCGAGCGCAAGCACCAGCTTGTCCATGCTGTCTTTTGCTGCCGGCGGAAAATTCTGCTGCACCCAATCCTGGCCGACGGCCTCGCCAAGCGCATTGTCAGTGAGCGACGAGCAGCGCTTCCAGCGCGCCTGCGGCTGATCCTGACCGGAAAGGGTTTTGTTGAAGAAGGCAAAATTCTCGTCGAAGAAGGTCTTGGGCATCTGCTCCGCCTGCCCGTGCAGAACCTGCCAACGCAGGTAGCTCTTCCACGCTTCAAGCGGCTCCGATTGAAGCATGGCGCTGAGCGCCTTGAAGAAATCCGGCTCGCCGACATTGAGTGTGTCGAAGTGCCCAATGCCGACGCCGTGAAAGTAAGCGCTCCACGTGAAGGCGGGAGCGAGCTGGTCGAGTTCTGCCAGTGTCATGATGTGGTAGGTGTTGGTTGGCTGGCGCAGATCGGTGCGGCTCATCGAGGCTTTCGCCATTGCCGTTTCAATCTCCATCACCGCGGCGGCTTCCCTGGCCGCCTCATCGGGCGTGTCGCCCGCCAGCGAGAACATCTTCTTCATGTGCTCGATGTATTGCGAGCGGATGGTAGCGAAGTGGGGGTTGTCGACGAGATAGTAATCGCGGTCGGGCAGCGAGATTCCGCCCTGGTCGATCTCCGCGATCTGCTTGCTTGAATCCTTGTCGTCGATGCTGACGCTGAAGCCAAAGAAACCGTCGGGCGTGCCGTGATTCTCGAGGTCAGCCATGAGTTCCGGCATCTGCTGCACGCTCTTGAGCCCGGCAATCATCTTCCATGAAGGTTCGATCGGCGCCATGCCGCGCTTTTCAATCGTGTCGGTATCCATGCACGACGCGTAGAAGTCGCCGTATTGCTTTTGCAGCGGCGTCTTGGGGTCTTTGGCCGCCGCGTCCAGTTCCTGCCACAGCAGGTAGCGATTGCGCTCGCGCGCCTGCAGGAATGAACGCATCCAGCGCACCTGGTCAGAGGGAATCGGATTGGCCTTCATCCAGTTGCCGCATGCGTACTGATAGAAATCGCTGCAGGGATCGGCTGTCAGGTCCATTGCTGCAGGATCGAAGGCCTTGATGATTGGCGGAGCAACCGGCGCTGAATCGCCGGGCGCGGGCGTAACAGCGGTTTGCGCGATGGCTGAAGTGGACGCAAGCAGAACTGCAAAAGCAAAACGTGCGAGCTTCATTTTCTCATTCCTCGTGGGATGGGGTACGTGAGCTGAGGCGAGCCGGTCTGTCCTTCAGGGTAACGGCGCCTTGCCGATGAGACGGGCGCCTGCACAATTTGCTTCGGCACCGTCTCGATTGCTCAACAAGGCTATCACGCGAGGAGCAGCGCAGGCAGCGCCAAGATGGCGCTGGTTCGATCGCGAAAACCGGCACGGAAGCCGGATCGACGAAGGTGCTGCGCATTTCGTCCCTGGAGCGGCGCTGTTCATCACAAAGCTGCCGGCAAAGAGAGAGAATGGTGCATGCAGAAACACGTTTTCCCGGTTTTGCTTCCGATGTTGTGGGTGGGATTGGTTGCGATGGCGCGCGGCCAGGATGTCCACGTTCGCGTTTCGCCCGATGTGAAGACCGGCATTGAGGGAACGACGGAGTTTCCCACGATCCAGATGGCGATGGATCATCATCCGTTTGCCGGCAAAGGCGCTGATGGCAAGCCGGGCCGCGTGTATATCGAGATTGCGCCGGGCGTTTATCACGAGCGGGTGATTGTCACGCAGAACCACACCAACATCACGCTGGTGGGCATGGGCAAGTCACCGGCGGATGTCGTGATCACGAACAGCCTGAACGCGAAGCAGGCCGGAGGGACGTTCTTTACCGAGACTGTTGAGATCAACGGCGACGGATTCGAGGCCGACAATTTGACCTTTGAGAACACGGCTGGCAATACCGGGCAGGCGGTTGCCGCGGCTGTTCGCGCTGACCGCGCCGTCTTCAAGAACTGCCGCTTCCTCGGACACCAGGACACGCTCTTCGCCGACTTTGGCCGCCAATATTATGTCGACTCCTATATTGAGGGCGGCGTGGACTTCATCTTTGGCAACGCGGCGGCCGTGTTGGATCACTCGGAGATTCACTCGAACGGCCCCGGCTACTTAACCGCGCAATCGCGCACTGCGCCGGATCAGACAACTGGCTACGTAATCATCGACAGCAAGGTGACGAGCGGCATCGATCCGAACTCGCCGCGCCAGACGATCGCTTTGGGCAGGCCGTGGAGGCCGTTCTCTCGCGTGGTGTATATCGATACCGAGTTGCCGGCAAATGTGATTCCCGAGGGATGGAACGCGTGGGGCCATCCAAACGAAACCCCACAGGCGTACTATGCAGAATTCGAGTCGAAGGGGCCGGGCGCGAATCCTTCAGCGCGAGTGGCCTGGTCGCATCAGCTGACCGCGCGCGAGGCGCAACAATACCATCCGCGTGTTTTTCTGGCCGGAAAGGATCACTGGGATCCGATGGCAGCGGCGGCAAAGCTGCCGTAGGAACTGTCCTAACCGGCCCATTTGACGATACGTACAGGAATCCTGTACATTCAAATGCGGGGGATCACTCATGCCCACGGAAACCACATATACCGCTCTGCGGGAAAACCTGGCCTCTTATTTGGACGGAGTTGTCGACGACCGCGAAGTCTTGATCGTGCGGCGCCGCGGTGCTCGCGATGTGGCGATTATCGCCGCCGACGAATTGGCTGGATACCTTGAGACGGCACATCTGCTGCGTTCGCCAAAGAACGCCAAGAGGCTACTCGATTCTTTGCGTGAGTTGGAGCGAGGCGGAGGAAAGAGGACTTCAGTGGAAGAACTTCGCCGTTCGGTTGGCTTGGAGAAGGCAAGCTGATCCGGTTTGATGAGCAAACCAATCGAGCGCGTTGCTGTGGTCTCAAGCCATTTTCGAAGCGACCTGCGGTATAGGATCGAGACGGACCGCAAGGTGGCACTCCGCGTCATTGACTTGATGGCTGCAATCCTAGCTGATCCATTCGTGGGTATCGGTAAACCTGAGCCGCTCCGCTTCGAGTTGGCTGGTTGCTGGAGCCGCCGCGTCAACCAGGAACACCGTATTGTCTACCGAGTTTTTGGCGATCGGGTGGAATTCATCCAGGCGCGGTATCACTACGAATGACAATTTGTATTGGGTTCAAGACCTTACCCAGTTCCGGCGAATTTTGTTGATTCGTAGAGCCATTCTTATTCCATGCTTGCAATTCTGTCCGAAGGCGCGATGGGACTTGGTGCCGTTCAAGAGTGGATGGCCAAGAGAAGCAGCACAAACGCCGCGCTCAACGCGACAACGCGGGCACGATGCATCGCATCCCAACGCCGATGCTGGCGATGCGCTTCATTCAGGCGCATGTCCGCGTGCGGGCGAGCCAGGCGGTTGTTGATCGGCACCAGAAAAAGCAGCGTCAGGACGATCACGGCAACCCAGACGGCGCAGGCCAATGCCAGGAGCAGGTAAGACGGCTGGTTGCGAAGGAGAATCGTCTCGGCGGCGAGCAAGAGAAAGTTGCCCACGTACCAGAAAGGCATCACCCGGCCGAGTTTTGCCGCGAAGAGACGAACAGCATGCTCGCGCGGCACTTCATCGAGCTTCCAAAGGGCAGGATTGATGAAAGCCGATACCGAAAACTCTGTTCCAATCATGAGGCCCATAGAGAGAACTGTTGCGACGGTGAGGAAAATCATGTCATTGCTCCTGGGTTTGAGACGTAGCTCGGCGGTATACTGATTCAATTGGTTGTACTGACAAAGTTGTCAGTAAGAATCGTCGAGAGGAGGGCCGAGCCGGACATGCCCGTGTCGAAGAAGGAGATTTCCGAGTGCCCGATCGACGCCATGCTGTCGGTGATCGACGGACGCTGGAAGGGAACCATCCTGTGGCGGTTGACCGAGGGGCCGATGCGGACGAGCGAGTTAAGGCGCAGCATCCCGGGGATTACCGAGCGGATGCTGATCCGGCATCTGCATGAGCTGGTTGGGGACGGAATATTGGTGCGACGCCAGGCGAAAACTGTTCCGCCGTGCGTGTGGTATTCCATCTCCGAATACGGAATGACCCTGGCGCCGGTGCTGGAAACAATCTGCACCTGGGGGCGAAAGCACATCAAGCTAAAGCACAGCGGCAGGTTGTCGTAAGGCGGCGCCGGGCGTGTTGAAAACCGGTCGCGCACTGTCTTTACACGCCCTCCACCGCCCTGCCACACTGAAACGTGGACACCCAGACTGTCGTCATTCTCGATTTTGGCTCGCAGTATACGCAGCTCATCGCGCGCCGCATCCGCGAACAAAATGTTTTTTCGGTCGTGCTGCCCTGTACCGCGCCACTCAGCGAAATCCAGGCATACAAACCCATCGGGCTGATTCTCTCGGGCGGGCCGTCGTCGGTATACGATGCGGATGCGCCGGCTGCCGATCCGCGGGTGCTGACGCTCGGCGTTCCCACGCTGGGTGTTTGCTATGGGCTGCACTTCATCGTGCATGCCATGGGGGGCAAGGTGCGCTCGGCGCCTAAGCGCGAGTACGGCCACGCCGAAGTGACGATCGAGGACAGCAAATCGCAATTGTTTGCCGGTCTGCCGCCGACCATGCAGGCGTGGATGAGCCATGGCGATGAAGCGCTGGAGCTGCCACCGGGGTTTCATCGCACCGCGGTCACGTCAAATGCGCTGGCCGGCATTGAGAACAAGGAACTCCGCACCTGGGCGGTTCAATTCCATCCCGAAGTGCACCACACGCCGCTGGGCCGGCAGCTGATCAAGAACTTTCTCACGATTTGCGGCGCGCGCGCCGACTGGACACCGGCGCACTTCATCGAGTCGACGGTTTCATCGATCCGGCAGAAGGTCGGTTCGGGCCACGTGATCTGTGGGCTTTCAGGCGGAGTGGATTCGTCGGTTGCTGCGATGCTGGTGCACAAAGCCATTGGCAGCCAGCTGACATGCATCTTTGTCAATAACGGCGTGCTGCGCAAGAACGAGTTTCGGAATGTGCAGAACAACCTGCGTGACAAGCTGGGGCTGAGTATTGTCGGCGTGAATGCCAGCGCGCGGTTCCTGGAGAAGCTCGCGGGTGTGACAGATCCGGAGACGAAAAGAAAACGCATTGGCGCGGAGTTCATCGCCGTCTTCGAAGACGAGGCGCATCGCATCGAGCAGAAGACCGGGCACGTGGACTGGCTGGTGCAGGGAACGCTCTACCCCGACGTGATCGAATCATCGAGCGTGAAGGGGCCGAGCCAGACGATCAAGAGCCACCACAACGTGGGCGGCCTGCCGGAGCGGATGAAACTCAAGCTGATTGAGCCGCTGCGCGATTTGTTTAAAGATGAAGTGCGCCGCATCGGGCGCGACCTGGGCATGCCGGAAGAGATTCTTTCGCGCCAGCCGTTCCCGGGGCCGGGGCTCGCAGTGCGCATCCTGGGCGAAGTGACTCCGGAACGAGTGGCGCTGCTGCAGGAGGCCGACGAAATCGTTGTCGCCGAGGTCAAGGCTGCCGGGCTTTATACCAGAATCTGGCAGAGCTTTGCCGTGCTGCTGCCGGTGATGAGCGTGGGCGTAATGGGCGACCAGCGCACCTACGCATACACATGCGCGATTCGTGCCGTGCATTCTGAAGATGGAATGACCGCCGACTGGACTCCGCTGCCCTACGAGCTGCTGAAACGCATCTCCAACCGGATTGTGAACGAGGTGCGCGGAATCAACCGCGTGGTTTATGACATCACCTCAAAGCCGCCCGGCACGATCGAGTGGGAGTGAGTGCTGGCCGCATGGGCGGGCGCGGCCTTCGGCCGCCAGTCGTGGAAGGGCGATGCCTGCGGCATCGCGCGTGCTTATCCTTTAGTATGTCGAGGTAAGTGAGACGACGCTCTATGACGAATCTGGCCCTCAGGCCGCTCACGCCAGAAGAAGAAAAACTGCTTCGCTGGGTTTTAGAGCATGGATCCGACGTGGCAAAGTCATACTTGCCGCAGATCGAAGGAGTCCGAGCGAAAAGCTCCTGTAGCTGTGGCTGCCCTTCACTCTCTTTGGTTGTTGCGGATGATGCTCCACTCGGGATCGGTGCCGAAAGTCGAATTATCGCTGACCTCACAGGGCGAACCGCCGAGGGGAGCAGCGTTGGCGTTTTGATATTTCAGGATGATGGCAAGCTGTGTGAGATGGAGGTCTACGCATACGGAGACGAGGGCGAATTTGGCTTGCCGACGATTAAGAGCCTTGGACCCTTTGAAGCGGGAAACCCGGTCTCTTAGAGTGTTTTCTTGCCGAATCAAGAGATACGGCGAGTTCGGTGAAAGCAACCGCAGATCCTTCGACTCGCCACCCCCAAACTGAACTGCGTTTGGGGCCCCGTTCGCTCAGGATGACAGCCTCCTGGAATAGTTCGCAGCACGCTATTTCGCGCTTTGGGCGGCTTTGGCGAAGTGAAAGATTACGTTCACTTGATGCGTGGATTCGTCAGGCTTGACGTCGTAAGTCGTGATCATTGTCTGTATCCATTTGGCCAGAGCGCGGTCTTTCTTTTGCGCGAACGCCGCAAAGCCTGATACGTAGCTTTCATCGAAGGCCGTGCCGGGCGCAAGCTTCCACAGGCTCGTGAGTTTCACGGCCATCGCATCCGGTGCGCCGTCGAACCGGACCGAGCCCATCGCATAAGCCGCGCCCGGAACGATCTCAAGCGAGTAATTCACGATGTGCGTGGACTCGTTGAACGAGGGATGGGTGACGACGGAGCAGTCGAGGTAGCCCCTGGCGTGAAAGGCATCGCGCACGGCCAGCAAAAAGAGATCCAGCGGCCTGCCGGAGCCGGCGGGATATTTTGACAAGACCTTCTCGACTTCCGTGCGCGGCACCAGCGCGTCGGCTGGATAGTTGATGGAGCCGAGCTTGTAGACTCCGCCCTCTTTGATCGCAACCGCAAAGGGGACATCCGCAAATTGCCCGGAGACGACGGGAGGATCGATCTGCGTCACCTCCAGTTGCACAGCGGCGTAGCCCTGGTCCTGGTAAAGATCCTCGAATGCGTGCTGAAGGCCGATTGCCGTGTTCTCGGTATCAAATCCGTTTCCGGTCTGGCCGTTCACGAGGACGCTGACCTTGGGCTGCATGGCGGCAGAAACTCCGGCCAGCTGAATTGGGCCGATGCGCACCGTGGGCGAAGTGATAGTGAAGTTCATGGCCGTGATCTTGTTCGGGCCCAGGCCGCTAGTGACCGCGGCCTTCACCGTCGCCTTCATGCCCTGGGCGGCAAGCATCTCTTCAAGCGATTGCCGGACTCCTTCGAGCATCGTGCCATTGGCGGGGACCAGCGAGTGATACAGCGGAAAGCGCGTGTGGAGCTTATCGTCGAGTTCCTTCCCGGGCTTCAGAGGCAGATTGTCGAGGTGTAGAGGAAAGAGCTGCGTGGTGGGCGTCAAGGCGAAGAGCAGCCCCTTGCTGTCGGTGCTGAATTTGACTACCGCGAAAAGGCCGGTATCGTTCAGTTGCCTGGCGCGAGCTTTTACTTCGACGGCGGTCAAGCGCGAGTCCGGCTTGAGACCGGCAGCGGCCATCAACTCCTCTTGCGTGTATTGGGGCGCGCCTTGAAAACGGATCGTTTTGGGCGGAGCTTTCTTTTGCGCAAGCGATGAAAGGGTGCAGAGAAGGAGAGCGGCAAGCAGTGCAGCCGTTTTGTTCATGCTGCGCCAAGATTAGCAAACTGGAGGCAGCTTTTGCATTGAGTTTACCCAGCTGCGTTTCCCCGAAGGGCCGCTACCTCGCGAGTCAACGCGTCGAGCTTGGCCAACAGCTCCTGGTGCTGCTTTTCTGCGATCGATGGTTCGAAGGCCTCGATATAGAACGTCCCGTTGGGCTCGAGCTGGCAGAGATTCACCTGGTGGAAGTCCTCAAAGCCTTGACGGTGGACCACGGCCAACAGTTCTTCACGGGTGAGGGACTCGCGAGCCAGCGCCTTGTTATCGACCTTGCCGTTGCGAATGAGCACGGCGGAGCGGCCTTCGAGCGTGTGGGTGAGCCGCGGCGAGCGGAAGAGCGCGCGGACTACGAGCCAGTTGATGGCGAGCAGAGAAAAGGCGCCGATGATGCCGCCGGTCACCGAATTGTCGTCGCCAATGATGGCGTTCTGGACGGTGTTCGAGAGCGAAAGCAGAACCACCAGGTCGAACGGATTGAGCTGGGCCAGCTCGCGCTTGCCGAAGATGCGCAGCAGGATGACAAGGGCGAGATAGACGATCGCCGGGCGAAGCAGCTTCTCCAAGATCGGAAGCGGCAACTGAAACATGCTGGTGAAGATGGTATGCAGCATGGAAATGAGGATAGCTGTTTGCATTCGCCGGGAACATAACGAGTTGTGATTAGGCCTCCTGTACTCTCAGCGCGCGATCCAGAATGCTGCCTGCCCGTCTGGTAGAGTGAGGAGGAAAAGAGGTTACGAGCTGTTTCATGGCGGTTTCCGCGCAATCTTCTTCCACGCAACTCGCCCCGTTTCGCATCGATCCCTGGTATAGCCCACGACCCTGGGGTTTCCGCGATCTGCGGCCTTGGTTTGATCGTGTGGCCGATAAGGAGCCCATCGGCGAGGCGTGGCTCACCGGCGACGAATGCGTAATTGCCACTGGTCTGCGCAAAGGCGAGAAGCTGGGCGCGGCCTTCGGCGCGAATCATGACGCGATGGTTGGAGCCGGCTCGCCTCCCGGGTCGCCGCTGCTGATCAAGGTGATTTTTGCACGCGAAAAGCTGAGCGTGCAGGTGCATCCCGACGACGCGATGGCGCAAAAGTACGGTGAGCCGCGCGGCAAGACCGAGTGCTGGTACGCGCTCGCTGCCGAGCCGGGAGCAAAAGTGGCCGTTGGCCTCAAGCCGGGCACAACCATCCGGCAGGTCAGGGAAGAGATAGCGGCGGGCACGCTCGAGTCGAGCCTCAACGCTATTCCGGTCGCGCGCGGAGACATGGTTTTCGTCGACTCGGGCACGGTGCATGCCGTCTGGCCGGGCTCGATTCTGCTGGAGACTCAGCAATACAGCGACACGACGTATCGCATGTTCGACTACGGCCGGCCGCGCGAATTGCACATCGAGAAAGGGCTCGAAGCGACGAAGCTTGTGACGCGCGCCGGCAAGATTGCGCCGAAAAAACTGGCCGATCGGACGGTGCTGATCGACGTGGAGTATTTCCGTGTTGAACAGCTGGCCGTGTCTGGGGGCCGGACCAGCGCGAGCCTGCGTGGCAAGGGCGAAAAAACGGGGCTGGCGTATCTGTTTGCGGCGGCTGGTGCGGGAAGGTTGAGCGGGCCGGGATTCGAGGCCGTCGATCTGCCGGAACGCGGCATAGTTGCAGTGCCCGCGTGGTCGCCGGAGTTTGTGCTCGAAGACTCGAGCGCGGCGGGCGAGAAGCTCGATCTGATTCGCATCACGCCGAACTGGCCTAGCTGAGGTCGCATCCGAGCGAAAAACGCAGCGCTGAACAGACTTCGTTCATCCGGGAGGAATTAAGTTGTGTGACGCGCTTGCCGAGCCGGTCCTGGGAAATGGTGATCGCGTTGTGAAGATTCACCGCGCACGAAGCTTTCATACCATCCTCTTCGCTAAGCACGACCTCGGACGGGACTCCACGAATGGCTGAAGTGATGGGCGCCACGGTTACGGTGGCGAGATAACGAATCGCGCTGTTGCGCGTGAGAACGAGCACCGGTCTTTTCTTGTCCGGCGCGGCAAACTGATAGAGCCGAACGTCGCCCCGCGCTATTCCGCCGGCCATGCCGCCTCCCGCTCCCAGGCCAGGGCGTCGTCGTGAGGCTGCGGCTGTCGAGCATAACCCTGGCGATCCCTTTCTTCCTGCGCAGCAACTTCCAGCTTCCGTAGATGGTCACGGAGGGCATCACGGACGAGCGCCGAGCGATTCTGCTTTTTCAGGCGCGCAGCTCGATCGGCGGCACGAAGCAGCATTTTGTCGAGGACGATTTGCACGGTTTCCATATGTGGACTCCACTCCACAGTATACTCCACATCCAGGTTGGACGATGAACCTTTGATGTGTGTCTTTCGTCTGCCCAGGGAACCCGGAAAGCGACCAAATCCGAATCACGCAGAGCCGGCCAGCCTGGCTTCGACCTCCGCCCACAGCCAATGTGACACTTCCGTTTGTGTAACAATGCTGCCTCCCTATTTGGGGGGGCGGGCTTAGGCTCGGTAGGGTGAGTTCAACCGCCATTCGAACGCGGGCCAAGGCAAGACACAACACCCGTGTCTTACACATCGGTCTATTCACCGCAATGGTCCTAAGTCAGCCATCATTCGCGCTTCTGGGTGAGGACTCTCGAGATCTATGGCAAATCGAGCAAGCGCACATCGAGAAAGTCGCGCAGTTCACTGCAAAAGAGCATGCGGCGATTCTGTTTGCAATCGGCGATCAGGTTGTTGGTTACGCGAGCGAGGGAACGGCGCACAAGCTTGATCTGCCGCATGGCAATTCTCGTTGTGTGCAGAATCCCGCACTGTCTCACAGCGGCCGTTATCTCGCTTATCTCAATGGCCAGCAGTCAGAACACTGCGAGATTTTGCTACTCGAACTGGCTACTGGAAAGGTGCGCGCGCTGGCCGAATTGGCCCATCAGCCCTTGGAACTCTCCTGGTCTTGGAATGATTCCGAGATTGTGTTCGTCGACATGCAAGGCCATTCTCCCTGTATCCAAGCTGTCTCATTGCAGGACGGAGCCGTTCGGGTCTTGGTGCCACCAAGCCAATTGGTAGTCAATCTCAGCCCGACAGGAATCATCTTCCGCTTCGACAGCTCATTCCCAATAGAATGGTCGCGTTCAGAACGCGAATTGATGGCGGATTTCTCTCGGGACGTTCCAACCATGCAGACGAACGTCTACAGCAGCCAGCCGGTAGAGGTCCGAATCCAACTGGGAAAGGGAAACACCGTCGCTGAGGTCGGTGATGGTTACGGGGCAACTGTGTCGCCGGTTGCGGACCGGATTGCCTGGTACCAGGACAGCAAGATTGTCGCGGCGAACATCGATGGTTCAGACCGTCAGGTGCTCACTGGCGCGCCTCGATGGCTGGGAATCTTTCCGGGAGACTTCAAGGGGCCCTTGGTGTGGGGGCCGGATGGAAATCGGCTCTTCTTTGGCACATTCGAAAGTGAAACCTGTAGGGATAGCGTCTATCTGCTGCGCGCCGACACACGGCGCGCAAGGCGATTTCTCAGTGGAACGTGCATCGTCGTCCTCGACTGGCGGTCATCTGAGTCTGGGCAGAAGTAGCCCCGCCGGGCTCTCTGACTCCGGCACGGCAGAGCCAAGGTATGAACAGGATGAAACTTTCCATTAACTGGCAAACTTTTTCACAATCTTTGCCATGCAACCACCTCGATCGTGCAGAATCTATAGTGATATGAGTTACCGTCTCGCTGTCTCCCCGGAATTGAAGAGCGTCTTCGACGCGGCTGTCGCCGATTGGCAATCCAACAACAAAATCGATCGTTTCTGGAAGAAGGACCCGAGCCTTTGGACCAGCGAGGACGAGGCGAAGTGGATGGGCTGGATCGACATCGTCGAGCGCCAGCAGAAGGACCTGAGCACTTTTGCCGAGCTGGGCGGGGACGTGGAGTCGGCCGACTTCAGCACCGTGCTGCTGCTGGGAATGGGCGGCTCGAGCCTGTGCCCTGAAGTGCTGGCCAAGACATTCGGCCAACAAGAGGGCTTTCCGGCGCTGCGCATTGTTGACTCGACCGATCCAGCGCAGATCATGGCGGTGTGCAATGAGGTGAATCTCAGCGAGACGCTGGCCGTGGTGGCCAGCAAATCAGGATCGACGCTCGAGCCGAACATCTTCAAGCAGTTTTTCTTTGCCCAGGTGACTCGCGCCGTGGGTGAAGACGAGGTGGGAAACCGCTTCATCGCCATCACCGATCCCGGCTCGAAGATGGAGCAGGTGGCGAAGAACGACAAGTTCCGCGATATTTTCTACGGCGATCCGCAGATTGGCGGGCGCTATTCGGCGTTGTCGAACTTTGGCGTCGTCGCAGCCACCACGGCAGGACTCAAGATCGACAAGCTGCTCAGCGAGGCGGCCAAGGGCGTGGCGGCGTGCAAGAAGCCGCTTGCCGACAATCCCGGAGTGCAGCTCGGCCTTCTTCTAGGGACCGCGCACAACGCGGGGCGGGACAAGATCACATTCTTCACCTCGCCTGAGATTCACGACCTGGGCGCGTGGCTGGAGCAGTTGATTGCGGAGTCGACCGGCAAGCAGGGGAAGGGAATTACGCCGGTGGATCGCGAGGAGATTGGTGCGCCGGGCGTCTACGGAAACGACCGCGTGTTTGCTTATGTGCGATTCAAGAACACGGAGGACGCGAGCCAGGACGCGAAGGTGGATGCCCTTGAGAAAGCTGGACACCCGGTAGTGCGGTTTGAAATTGAGGATCGCTACGAGATCTTCGGGCAGTTCTTCACTTGGGAAGTTGCCACGGCGGTTGCGGGATCGGTGATGGGCATCAATCCGTTCAACCAGCCGGACGTGGAGGCAGCGAAGGTTGAGACGCGGGCACTGACGACCGAGTACGAGAAGACGGGAAAGCTGCCGGCGCGGACACCGTTCCTGACCGTCAAGGATGACGGCGGCGTTCCATTCACGCTGTACGCCACCGACGCCTATGCGGCCAAGCTGAAGGCCGCGGCGCCCAGCCAGACGCTGGCCGGGATCGTCCGCGCGCATCTCGATCAGTTGAAGGCCGGCGACTATTTCGCGACGGTTGCGTTTCTGCCCATGTTTGAGGATCACGAAGAGGCGATCCAGCAGTTCCGACACAAGGTGCGCGACAAGAAGCGCGTTGCCACGTGCCTGGGCTTCGGTCCGCGATTCCTGCACTCGACGGGCCAGGACTACAAGGGCGGACCCAACACCGGCGTGTTCCTGCAATTGACGGCCGACCACGCTGACGATGTGGATATTCCGGGACAGAGTTACAGCTTTGGGATCGTGATTGATGCACAGGCCGCGGGCGATCTGGCGGTGCTGGAATCGCGAGGACGGCGCGCCCTGCGCGTCCACCTGGGCAAGGACATCGCAGCGGGCCTGAAGGCTCTAAACACGGCATTTAGCGCGGCATTGGCTTAGGAAACTTTTTCCTCTGGACGGGGTTTGAACCAAGTAACAGGCTCGGGCGAAGTTCGTCTAACCGTCTGAGCCGTGGAATTTATGGTTCAAATGGGTCATTTTCACTGTGACTTTTTGCCGGTGAGAATGATCGGATAGGCAGAGGAGAGACTGGGATGAATCGGACTTTTCTTAGGTTAACGGGACTGAAACTCGTGGCGTGGAGCGGGGTGGCCGTGCTGAGCGCAGCGATCGCGCTTGCGCAGGATGCGCCCGCGGAACCGTCGCAGGCGCAACCGGCGCAAGCGCAAACGCAGGGCCCGCGCACCGACGGACAGATCGAGATGGATGTTGTCCATGCGCTCGATGCCTCGGCGGCGCTGAAGAACGACTTGATTACTGCGGCGACAATCCAGAGCGAAGTTACGCTCTCGGGCACCGTCTCGAGCAATGCCTCGAAGCAACTGGCCGAGCAGATTGTTTCGCATGTGGATGGCGTCACCAAGGTTCACAACAATCTGAAGGTGGGCAATCCGGGCGCCGACGCGCAGAATTTGCCTTCGGCAGATGCCGGCGCGCAGGAGATGCCGGATAACGGGCAGCAGGAAGCAACTCCGGGTTTGCCGGCTCCGGGACCCTCTCCGGATCAGCAGGCGCAGCAGGCACCGCCGAATCAGCCGGCTCCGAGCATTGCGCAGAATCCGCCGAACCAGTATCCGCAGCAACAGCCTTATCCGCAGCAACCTTACCCGCCGCAGGGCGGCTACTATCCGCCTCCGCCGCAGCGGCCGCAATACGGAAGCCAGCAGTATGCGCCGGCTCCGCAATATCAGCAGGCCACGGGTCCTGTGACGATTCCGCAGGGAACATTGATGTATCTGCGGACCAGCGAGCCGGTTGACAGCAAGCGCGCCAAGGATGGCGAGCCGGTGCAATTCACGGTGATCCAGGATGTCGCGGTGGGCGGAGTGCTGGCCATTCCGCGCGGCGCCACGGTGCACGGCGTAATTACCGAGGCGAAGAACGTGGGCTCGGGCTCGCTGGCAGGCAGCTCGACGCTGGCGCTAAGGCTGGTATCGCTCGATCTGGGTGGACGGAATTATCCGCTCGATTCGGATCAGTTCAAGGTGAAGGCACCGGGCAAAGGCGGGCAGACGGCAGGCAATGTCGTGGGTGGCGCCCTGATTGGCACGATTATCGGTTGCGCGGTGGGCCGCGGCGCGGGTTGCGCAATTGGCGCCGGTGCCGGTGCGGCTGGAGGTGCGGCTGCTTCGGCCGCAGAGCCGGGACCGCGTGCCTGGATTCCAGCCGAAGCTCTGGTGAAGTTCCACCTGAACACACCTGTGACGGTGGATCCGGTGAGCCCGCAGGAAGCGGCGCGGCTGGCTGAAGGACTTTATCCTGGCGGGCCGAACCTCTACCGGCGCGGACCCTACGGATCGCCGTATTACGGTTATGCAGCATATCCTTATGGGCCCTATGGCTATCCGGCAGTGTATTACCGGCCCTATTTCATGGCGGGCGGGTATTACTACTGGCGGTGAGAAAGACAGGGACCAGGGATTAGGGAAAAGGGACCAGGATCGGGCATCCGCCAGCGCGGATGCCCGATGTTTTTTGGGCAGTTTCCGGCGAGGTTCCACGATGCAGCGAGTGCTGGTCGTTGCTTGCCGTCGTCTATAATCGAGAAGTCGCATTAGCGAGAATTGCGCAAGCGCAGGCCGCTGCAGACGGAGCTGATTCCGGGATGCCGGCCAACCTTTAGGCCTGCCGCGCGTAGAGGGTTCAAGTCCATCCATGATTCGTTTTCTGCAAACAGACAATCGCATCACCAAGGCGTTGCTCGTGGTGATCATCGGCGCCGCATCCATTTCCATGGTCGTGTACCTCATTCCGGGGCTTACGGGTGCAGGCGCAGCAACGCCCGACACCTATGCCATCGTTTACCCACATTGGTATAGCCGCTACCTTGACTCCGGCGAGACCGTCACCCAGACGCGCGTGGAGCAGCTGGCGCGCAATGAGCTGCGGCAGCGCGGTCCCCAGTATGCGAATAACGCCATGCTGGTGCAGTTTTTTGAGTCGCAGGTGGGGCAGCAGCTGGTGCAGCAGCAGGTGATGCTGCAGGAGGCGCACAAGCTGGGCATCACAGCCACCGACGAAGATGTGCGGGAGTATCTGCGCACCGGGCCGACGGGCCAGGTGCTGTTTCCCGACGGAAAATACATTGGCGACCAGGCCTATGCACAGCTCGTTAACGACCGGCTCAACATGTCAATCACGGATTTTGAGGACGGTATCAAGGACGACATCACGGCGCGGCGGTTGCAAGCGCTTATTACCAGCGGCGTGACGATAAGCGATAAGGAAGTCCGCGAAAC
The DNA here is from genome assembly GCA_963834565.1 of uncultured Acidobacteriaceae bacterium. Classification (GTDB taxonomy): domain Bacteria; phylum Acidobacteriota; class Terriglobia; order Terriglobales; family Acidobacteriaceae; genus Telmatobacter. Next base: position 86,600 of record CAWICF010000009.1, read on the forward strand.
CTATCTGAAGCAGAATGTGAAAATCAAGTTCGACTATGCGGTCATCTCCTCGGATGACATCAGCAAGTCGATCAACCCCTCCGACAGCGACCTGGAAGCGTTCTTCAAGAAGAATGCAGCGCGCTATGCGAATGCTGTGCCGGAGGAACGCAAGATCACATACTTTGCGTTCAACTCGGGCGAGGTCCCCGGCGGCGCCCCGGCGCCGACGCAGCAGCAGGTTCAGCAGTATTACAACGAGCACCTGAGCGAGTACCAGGTTGCCGAGCAGGCGACATCGCGCCACATTCTCATTAGCGTGCCTGAGGGCGCGGATGCCAAAACCGACGCGGTGGCCAAGGCCAAGGCGGAGATGGTGCTGAAGCAGCTGCAGGCCGGGGGAAGCTGGGCAGACCTGGCCAAGAAGTACTCCGACGACCCGGGCAGCAAAGACACGGGCGGCGAGTTGGGACCGGCGGAGCGCGGCAAGATGGTGCCGGCGTTCGATACCGCGATCTTTACGCAAAAGATCGGCGACATTGCGATAGTGAAGAGTAACTTTGGCTATCACGTGGTGCAGGTGGAGTCGCGCACGACGGCGCACACCAAGCCGCTGAGCGAAGTGCAGGGCGACATTGTGGCTGCGCTGCAACGGCAGAATTCAGCGGTTGCGGAGCAGAACTTTGCGCAGGCGCTCACCTCTGAGGCAGTGAAGAATGGACTGGAAAAAACAGCTGCGGCGCACCATCTCGACCTGGTGACAACGCCGCCGGTCGGGCGCAACGGCGTGATTCCGGCCTTGCCCGACAGCGCGCAGTTGCTTTCGAAGGCTTTTGCAGCCAAGCAGGGAGATCCTCCGCAGTCGGCGCCAACCGGCGAAGGCTACGCCATCTTCCAGGTCACCGGCATTGCGCCTTCGCACGCACCGTCGTTTGACGACTGGAAATCGCATGTGCTCGACGACTACCGCGAAGAACAGGTTCCGGTGTTGCTGGCCCAGAAGACCAAGGACCTGGCCGACAAGGCAAAAGCGATGAACGATCTGGCCAAAGCGGCAAAAGAGGATGGCGCAACGCTGAAGACCAGCGACCTGGTGGGGAACACCGGCCAGGTGCCTGACTTTGGCGAAGTGGGCCAGGTGGCCCCGCAGCTCTTCACAATGAGTGTGGGAACGATCAGCGGACCGATCAGCGCAGGCCGCACGGGCGTGGTGGTGAAGATCGTGGACAATCAGTCGCCGAGCGCCGACGACGTGGCCAAGAACTTCGATCAGACGCGTGAGCAATTGCTCCAGGAGCGGCAGCAGGAGGCGTTCAGCGTCTTCATGAGCGGCGTGTGGAACGACTACAAGAAGCACAATCTCATCCGCTTTAACGCGAAGGCGCAGCAGACGCCGGGAATGTAAGTGCTGATTTTAAGCGGAAGGTGTGAGGCCCGCAGCCGATGGTTGCGGGCCTTGTTGTTTTAGAGCGACACTGAGGCTTACCGCAGCCCGGTTGTTGCCAGCGGCAGGCCCGTCTCCGATGAATGATCCGGTTGCGCATCGAGATTCGGTGCGACCGACGCGCCGGGGAACGACGCCGGCGCGACGCTGACGTTCCAGCCATCGACGACAACGAGCGCGTCTTCACCTTTGAAGTCGGTGTCGGCGGCATCGATGGTAATCGTCTTCGTTTCGTTGGGAACCAGCGAGACGTAATTATCGCTGTAGAAAACGGGCAGCACGCGCTCGCCGGATTTGCGCCGCAGTTGCACGTGCGCCATCAGCGCAATCTGGTTGGTCGGGTTGTGCAGAGTGACCTGAAGCAGGCGGCGGCCGGCGATCTTTCCTTCAAGCGGTTCGACTTTTGCTGTTAGCGTGACCATCGGAAGTTGATTCAACGCGGTGAAATCGTCCTGGTGGTCAGGCTGCGCGCGCCAGTAGAAGTTTGTCGAGAGCAGCTCGCCAGCCTTGTCGCGCAGCTCGAGTTGGATAAAGTGCACCGCGGAAACTGTCGCCGGAAAATCGATCGGGCCCACGTCCGTCGCTGCTTCCGGCGCTGCCGTCAGCTTCGTATTGTGTTCGTAGGCGAGCGTGCCGTCGAGATTGTAGACCGCGACATGCGCACTTAGATCCGGCATCGGGTCGGGCCGGTTGTTGATCACCTGGACGTGGCCTGCTCCCGGCTGATCGGGTGCGGACTCGTTGAACTGGATGTGCACCATCTCCGACGCGCGCATCACGCCGAAGTACGACGACATGGGCTCAAGATCGTAGTGATAAATCTGCCACACAAAGCTCGGCTGCGCCGGGTCGCTCATCCAGGTGATGACTGCGGTAGTGGGATGGAACATCAGCGCATTGCGGCCCTCGTACATGGCGCGGAAGGCTTCGTAGTTCGCCATCTGGGCCTTGCGGACGAAATCGGCGAGATTGCGGAATGCTCCGTAGCGCGCGGCAATTTCGCCGGGATACTTGTCGGAGCCTGAGTTGCCCTTTGCGAAGTCGTGCTCGGCCCAGTCGTCGTCGATGGTCTCCCAATCCTTTTGCGGCATCATGCCGTGGATCGACTCCAGCGTGGGCACGGAGACGCTGCCGGTTTCCGTCTTGAAGTAGTCATCGGTAACGATGTAGAACTGGCGGGGCTCGCGCCACGAGTAGGGGCCGTGGGAGCGCACGCCCGCGCCATCGGTGGAACTGGGCTGGTAACGGCGCGTGGGCTCAAGCTCTGCGAGAAGCTTGCGCAGCGCTGCATCGATCTCCGGCGGCGGGTAGCCTTCGTTGCGAGCACACCACAACATGATGGACGGATGATTGCGGAAGCGCAGGATCTTATCGCGGACGTTGGCGATGTAGGTGTCGAGATCGTCGGGATCGGGCCCATCGCCGGGATTGGGCTGAAAGAATTCGTCCCACACCAGGATGCCGTACTTGTCGCAGATCTCGTAGAAGTCCTCATCTGTGCTCTGGCCTACCCAATTTCGGATCAGGTTAAGATTGGCGAGCTTGTGCAGCTTGATCTCGGTATCGAGACGCTCGCGCGGAATGCGCTTGAGCGCTTCGTCGAGCCCCCAGTCGCCGCCGCGAATGAAGACAGGCACGCCGTTCACTGAGATGGTCAGCGTGTCGGTTCCGGGAACAGAGTACGTAATCTTGCGCACGCCGAAATCGACGTCCTGCGTGTCGCTAATGGCGTGGCCAGAGCGGAACTCAAGATGCAGGTGGTACATGTTTTGCTCGCCGTAGCCGTTCGGCCACCACAGGCGCGGATGGTCCATGTGCAGCGCGGGCGTGTTCTTCGCGTCGAAGCTGACCTGCTGCGTGCTGTGCGGCGCCAGTTCCACCTCCCGCGTGAACGAGATATTTTCGATCGTCCCGCGAACCACGCCCTTTTGCGGCTGATCGGTCAGATTCGTGACCGTAGTCTGCACGGCAACGTCGGACGTGTCGGTTTTGGGCAATGGCAGATCGGTCGTCACCAGCGGATCCTTCATGGCGACAGGACCGGTGGCTGAGAGAGTGACCTGGCGCCAGATGCCGCTGTCGCGGTCGCGGATGGCCGGGATCCAGTCCCAGCCGAGAGTGCAGAGAAAAGTCGGTCCGTCGATTGCGGAGACGCCGCCGTTCGGCCCTACTCCATCGCGAATGGTGTGTTCGTGCGGATCGCCGGGGTGCGGCTGAGGCGTAATGAGCACAGCCACGACCGCCTGCTGGCCGGGTTTCACCTGCGCCGTGATGTCGAAGTTGCCGCGGATGAAGGCGCCGTGGATGACGCCGGCCTGTGCACCGTTGACCCACACCTCGGCAGAGAAGTTGATGCCGTCGAAGTTGAGCCAGACGTGGCGATTCTTGTATGCCTTGGGAACAGTGACGACGGTGCGATACCAGTACGACGTATGGACGAGGCTTTCGGGGATATTCTCGGGGCGATTGTTTTCGCCGTAGAGCGGCTCGGGGTAAACGTGGTTGTTCACCAGTGTCGTCAGCACCGTGCCAGGAACGGTTGCCGGGTACCAGCCGTGGGTATCGAAGGACGCCGATGAGATTTGTGCGCCGGTCTGGGGGACCTTGGCGATGTCCTGCAACTGCCAGCCGCTGGAAATTGTGATGGGTTGTGGAACGGTCGCGGCGTGTGCAGCTTCGCGCGCGGGAATCATGGCCAAAACAACCAAAGCAAAGCAAAACAGCCCGCTCAAACGGTTTTTCACGAGAATTTCCCCCGGATTCTTCTCTGGAATCCTTACACGAGAAGGGCGCATCCGACAATCTGCGGGCTGCCGGTCCGCGAGGGCGCTCACCGACCGTCGCCCGCACCATCGATAATGGAGTCACGATGAAATTCGAGCGTTCGTCCGGCGTGTTGCTCCATGTAACTTCTTTGCCGTCGTATGGAGGCATCGGCGATCTGGGTCCCGCAGCTCACGAGTTTATTGATTTTCTTGCCCGCGCCAGGCAGCACATCTGGCAGGTGCTTCCGCTGTGCCCTACGGGATTCGGCAACAGCCCCTACGCGGGCTCGTCGGCGTTTGCGGGAAATCCTCTACTCATCAGCCTGGAGTTTCTGAGTGACTGGGGATGGATTGACGGTGAGAGCATTGCGGGGCTCGCGGGGCGAAGCGGCGCCGTCGACTTTGACGAGGTTGAAGCGCAGAAATTGCCGCTGCTTCATAAGGCGGCGAACAATTTTCTGGATCGCGGCCTCGATGACGATTCCCTCACCAGCCAGTGGGAAGACTTTGAAACTTTTTTGCGCGATGAAGCAGCCTGGCTGAGCGACTACGCGCTGTATGCGGTGCTGCGCCGCGAATTCAAGACCGGCGCGTGGACGGAATGGCCTGAGCCTTTGCGCCGCCGCGATCCGAAGGCGTTAAGCGAAGCCGCCGTGCAACACGAACGCGCTGTCGCCATCGAGCGCGTGCTGCAGTTTGCTTTTGCGCAGCAGTGGGGAAAGCTGCGTGATGTGGCCGCGGAGAGCGGAATCCGCATCCTGGGCGACGTGGCGATCTTCGTCAACATGGACTCGGCCGACGTTTGGGTGCATCCGGAGATCTTTGAACTTGATGAAGAGCTGAAGCCGATCCGCATCGCCGGTGTTCCGCCGGATTATTTTTCCGCAACAGGTCAGCGCTGGGGAAATCCGCTGTATCGCTGGGACGTGCTGGTGAAGCGCGGCTTCGACTGGTGGATTGATCGCATTCGCCGCGCCACGGAGCTTTACGACATCATCCGGCTCGATCACTTCCGCGGCTTCGAGGCGTACTGGGCGATTCCCGCCGAAGAAGAGACGGCGGTGAACGGCGAGTGGGTGAAGGCGCCGGGGCTCGAGCTGTTTCGCGTACTCGAGCGTGCACTGGGGCCGCTGCCGCTTGTCGCTGAGGATCTTGGCCTGATTACTCCGGAGGTCGACGCGCTGCGGCTGGAGCTGGGATTCCCGGGAATGAAGGTGCTGCAGTTCGGATTCAGCAACAAGGGCGCGCACACACACCTGCCGCAGAATTTTGAGCCATCGACGGTGGCCTATACCGGCACGCACGACAACGACACCACGCAAGGCTGGTGGCAGACGGCGAGCGAAACGGAGCACAAAGCCGCCGAAGCGCTGGTTGGCCCGGTGAATGGCCGGCCGGTGTGGCCGCTGATCCGTGCGGCCGAGGCGAGCGTCGCAGAGATTGCAATCGTTCCCGCTCAGGATTTGCTGGAACTCGGTTCTGAAGCACGCATGAATACGCCGGCCATTGCTACCGGCAATTGGAGCTGGCGCGCGGCGGAGCATTGCTGGACGGATGAATTGGCCGCGAGCCTCGCAGCGCTAGCGGAAGTGACGGACCGTGACAACGACCCGATGGATGAGACCGAGGACAAGGGAGCAAGCGGACAAGGGAAAAAGAATTAGTGCCCTCCTGCTCCCTATTAGCTACTCGCTGCTCCCTCACGTCACCGGTAAGCCGAATCGTCAAAGCGGCTCATGTCGATCTTGTCGTCGAGCACACCGAGAGTGATGACCGCGAATGTGAAGACCTGCGTGTCCGGTTCGAGATGGCCGCCAAATGACTTTTCGGCGTTGGCCAGCGTAATGTGCGGATGAATGTGGCCGTCCATCACCATGCCGCTCATGCCGATGATGTCTGCGGGCGCGGTAGGATTCTTTACGAACATATTCTTCGACGGCATGTCGCGGTTCGACACCTGGTGTACCTGGTATCCGCGCACCGATCCGAATCCCGACAAGATGACCGCGTTCTTGATGTGCTGCTCTGCCACCATGTTGGTGAGGCCCGCAAGCAGGTCGGTTCCGAATTTGAAGCGCAGCACGACAATTCGCTCGATGTGTCCGCTCACGGCGATTACGTCGGGAACGTCAGGGCTGTTCGGCTTTGAGTCGATTGCCGGATTGCCGGTTGCGTGGCTGACCTCGTGCCTCGTCTCCTGCGCCGGCAGCGAAAGGCACGCCGCAAACAGTGCAACGATCAAGAGCTTTTTCATCGCGATTCTCCATATCCACAACGGGGCCGCAGCGGGCCGCAAACGCAGACGCGGCGCCGATCGCATAACGCTCACTCCGGCGCCGCACACTGTCCTGGTCTTCTTGTTCCCTCGTCCCCTTGGTCCCTTGTTCCCTGCTTCTAGAACGGTATATCGTCGTCCGAAATCTCGGCTGACTGCGCGTAATCGTCCTGGCCGGCGGGCTGGCGCTGATCCATATTTGAGGCGCCGGAATTTGCCGAGCTGGACGAACGGCTGTATCCTCCCGTGCCCGAGGAGTCGTCACGGCCCGACAGCAGCGAGATGTCGTTGACGATAATCTCGGTACGGTAACGCTTGGCGCCCGTCTCCTTGTCATCCCAACTGCGGGTCTGGATCTTGCCTTCGACGTAAAGTTTGCTGCCCTTCTTCACGTAATCGCGAACGATTTCGGCGAGGCGCTTGAACGCGACCAGATTGTGCCACTCGGTCTTGTCCTGCCAGTTGCCCTGCGCGTCCTGGAAGCGGTCGCTGGTGGCGAGGGTAAAGTTTGCCACCATGGTCCCGCCGCCCGTCGACCGAATCTCAGGATCTTTGCCGACGTTGCCCAAAAGAATCACCTTATTTACGCTCTTGGCCATGTTCTTGCTCTCCTGTCCCTATGTTGCTGTGGCGATGATTTCGCCAAAATCCGATGATTGCCGGCTCGATATGCACTACGCCCTGCCCAAAGGCCATGCAAATCGCGTTCCCGTGCTTCGAGAATCTTAATATAGACGGCGACGGGGCTTCTGTGCGCGTCACCGCATTCGGCCGATCTCGCGAACCTGGTGGGCGACGGCTTCAAGAAACGTCTCCACGCCGATCCCAGGCGGAATTTCAAGGTCTGACTTGGCGCAGAGCGCTGAGGCGATGCGGCCGGCGAGAGCGGCGCGCGTGGTCAGGTCCATATCGAGGCGGCGCGAGAAAAAGCCTTCGATCACTTCGAGATCGGAAACCGAAAGCTTGGCCAGCGCCGGAGCAGGAAGAACGACGCTCAGGTGCGGCGGCGGAATGGGTGAATCTGCGGCGAGCGCCGGGCCGGTGAAAGTACGAGAGGTTGAGATGTTCCAGTTCGGCTGATCGAGAACGCGGTCGCGGACCACCAGCGTCCCGGCGACCATATCGCCGAGCCGTTGATGCCGCTTGCTGGCGAACATGGCAATGATGCCGATGGCGTAGAAACCGGGCAGGTAGTCGACAAAGCGAACAAGGTTGCGCGCTAGCGACTCGAGAAAGCTGATGCCGCGACCGGATTGATGGATGACGCTGATTTTGGCCGCGTGCTTGCCGGGGGTGCGCCCGCTGTTGAAGGCCTCAAAGAGAGAAAAATATCCCCACTGCAGCAGGAAGATGACGAGAAAGAAGATGCCGACTGCCCAGTTGGCCGAGACTTTGCTGAAGACATGAAGTGCCGGAATGATGATGACAGCAAGAATGATGAGAACAAGAAGGAAGGCGCCGCAGATGAGGTAATCAATGACGATGGCGATAAAACGGCTACCGACCCCGGCCAGTGGCATCTCGATGGCCACAAGTTCGGGGGTGTCGATGTTAAGCTGATCTCGAATTGGCTCCATGGCCATCATTCTCTCCAACCACTGGCTTGAAAAACGACGGCCTTACTGGGAGCGGCTTTCTACGCTGCTGAACCAGGCGGGCGCGATCGGCGTGCGGCAGCTTTCGCGCGCCGAGCTGCGCGAAACCGCGCTCCTCTACCGCCAGGCGGCCAGCGACCTGTCGACCTTGCGCCAGGACCCCACCGCCCGCTCCTACGCTGAGCACGTGAATCAATTATTAGCTCGCGCCCACCATATCATTTATTCCAACCGCGGGACCACCTTTCTGAAGCTCTTTCGCTTTCTGCGCGATGGTTACCCGGTCGTCTTCCGGCGGCACATCCGTTACGTTCTGGTGTCGCTCATTATTCTGCTCGCCGGTGCTGCGCTGGGATCGGTGCTGACGCTGGCGCGGCCGGAGTTTATGCATCGCATGCTGGGGCCGGAGATGGTGGCCACGATAGAGCGGCACGAAATGTGGACGCACTCGATCGTCGGTGTTGAGCCCATGGCCAGCAGCATGATCATGACCAACAACCTGAGCGTGTGCTTCATCGCCTTTGCGGGCGGCATTTTATTCGGACTGCTCACCGTGTGGTCGATGTTTTTCAACGGGCTGTTGCTGGGCGTCATCGGTGTGGCCTGCCAGCAGCACGGCATGTCAGTGGACCTTTGGAGCTTTGTGGCACCGCACGGCTCGCTCGAGCTGCCGTCCATCATTCTTTCCGGAGCAGCAGGCCTGCGGCTGGGCTACGGCGTGTTGTTTCCCGGCATTTATCGCTGGCGCGACTCCATTGCCCAGGCGGGCGTTGAGGCGGCGCAGCTTGTTTCGGGGATTGTTCCGCTGCTGGTGATTGCCGGGACGCTCGAAGGATTCTTCTCGCCATCGAATGCACCGGTGTGGCTCAAATTCACCGTGGGCGGATCGCTCTTTGTTTTGCTGGTGTCGTGGCTGTTCCATCCGGTGAAGGCTGCGATTCCATCGACGGTTCCCGAATAGTTGTGAGGCGGGGCTCTATACCATCGCCCTTTCTTTCACCTTCAAATACTGATTCAGCACCGCCGATGTCAGGTGCTCGGGGTCGAGGTCGAGCGTAAGCGCGCCCTGGTCGCGCAGGCGGGCTAGCAGCAGCTCGCGCCGCGTGGTCAGTTCCTGCGCAGCCGAGGCGCGAAACATCTCCGCCACGGTTTTCGGCCGGGCGTTGGCGATCTCCTCGACATCAGGCTGCGCCATGGCGACGAAGAGCAGCACGTGGCGATGAAGCAATTGCATCGCGCCGTCAATGACCTCGGGGCGCATCGCAGTCTCGGCGATATCGGTGATCCAGAGAATCAGAGCGCGGCGCGGCTGCCAGCGATTCAATGTGGCTGTCGCGCGCAGGTGGTCGGCTTCGCTGGTTTCTGCGCGCGCCTGTGCGAGCGCTTCGACGATGAGGCGCAAGTGCGCCGGGCCGCGGCCAGGCAGCACGCGCTGCTGAATCTGCTGTCCGTAGACGAGCAGGCCCACGCGGTCGCCGGAATAGAGAGCCAGTTGCGCCAGCGCCACAGCAGTCGAACACGCGTGATCGAGCTTCGAGTGTCCTTTGCGATTCGGATCGTCGGTGTCGGAAAGGATTCTGCCGCGCAGCAGCCGGCCCGCATCAAGAACAATCCACACGGCCTGGTTGCGCTCGGTCTGGTAGCGCCGCGTGATCAGCTGGCCGCGCCGAGCTGTCGCTGTCCAGCAGACGTCGCGCAGATCGTCGCCCTCGAGGTACTCGCGCAGGCTTTCGAAGTCCCGGCCGAGGCCGCGCTCGCGCGCCAGGCGCAGCTGCATGTCGATCTGGCGGCCGCGCGCGAGGAAGATTTCCTGATCTTCGCCCTGGCGGAGCGTGGGATAGATTCGCACTGTCTGCTGGAGCGGCGCCATAGCCCAGCGCTCGACGAGGCCGAGCAGGGAAGTGTAGCGCAGGTAGACTGAGCCGGTTTGCACGTCGCCGCGGTCGCGCGGCTCGACGCGATAGCGCAGACTTGCGCGCACGTTGGGATAGGCGCGCAACAGAAGCGTCGCCGGCATGGCCACCAGCGCGTCAGGCAAATCATCAACAACTCGGCACTGCAGAATTCTTTTGCCGGTCTGCTCGACGGCGATTTCGATTTCGGTTTGGCTGTCGAGAGAAGGAGCGTTGCTCCACGAGCGCTCGATCGTGATGCGCTCGGCTGCCGGGAGCTGGAATACATCGAAGACGACAGCGAGAAGAACGATTGCATCCCACTCCACCATTCCCGCAGCCCACGTTGCGTGGAAGAAACCGGGCAGCGCGAGGAGCAGGCCCGCAGCCAGCAGCCAGATAGCCCGCGGCGTCAGGCCGAACGAGAACCTGCGACGGCGCGGAACGCATCGCGCGCGTACGGTTTCGGGATGGAGCGAGCCGCTGGTCATTGCTCTAGGCGCGTGGCACTGGAACGGCGGCCAGCACGTCGTTCAGGATGCGATCGGCGTCAAAGCCTTCCAGCTCGGCTTCAGGCTTGAGAATGATGCGATGGCGCAGCACGGGCAGCGTGGCGCGCTTCACGTCGTCGGGAATCATGTAGTCGCGATCCTCAAACGCGGCGAAAGCCTGGGCTACTCGCAGCAGGCAGATAGCTGCACGCGGGCTTGCGCCGAGCGCCAGCATGGGCCACTCGCGGGTACGGCGGACCAGGTCGAGAATGTAGCCATAGAGATCCTGCTCGACGCGAATGCGGCGAATCTCATCGCGCGCGGAGGCCAGCAACTCCGCGGTGAGCGGCTGGATGTTTGCTTCTTCCAGCAGATTCGAGGTGCTGCTGTTGTGGTGGCGCTCGAGCATGGCGCGCTCATCGTCGACGCTCGGGTAGCTCACCTTGATCTTGAGCAGGAAGCGGTCGAGCTGCGCTTCGGGCAGTGGATACGTCCCCTCGAAGTCGATCGGGTTCTCAGTAGCGAACACGGTGAACCACGCGGGAAGCGGATGGCGAACTCCGTCCGCAGTGACCTGGCGCTCTTCCATGCACTCCAGCAGCGCGGCCTGTGTGCGCGGGGGCATGCGGTTCACTTCGTCGACGAGCAAGAGATCGGTAAAGACGGGGCCGTTGTGGAAGGTGAAGGCATCAGAGCCGGGACGAAAGATGGTTGTGCCGAGAATGTCGGCGGGCATCAGGTCGGGCGTTCCCTGCACGCGCTGGAAGCCGAGACCGAGCAGCCGGCCGACCGATTTCACAATCAGAGTCTTCGCGATTCCCGGCACACCCTCTAGCAGCGCGTGTCCCTGCGTGAGGACGGCGACGAGCACTTCCCCAATTACTTCGTTTTGCCCGGCAATGACACGCCCCAATTCCGAACGGCTCTTCGCCAGCAACTGCTGCGTCGCCGGCAATGCCACCGTTGGCGTTTGCGCGCTCCGTTCCACTTCCCGTTCCTCGGTCATGCCTCTCTCCTTACTACGATCTTATGGATTCCTCTTCGTCCTGCTCCGGCACCGGCTCACTGACAACTAATCACCGGCCGCTGTTTCACTTCGCCCGTGCGGCCGCCAGGAGACTTTCAGTGTGGCGGCTCAACGTTTGAACCAGCAACAGTGCCCGCTTAGGTTGAAGCTTGTCGTCCTTCACTGCCTCTTCGCAATCCGTGAGATCCTTTTCGAGATCCGCGCTGGTTTGCGGAAAGCGGCGCTGCAATGCTGCAGCCAGCTCTGCGGCGCTCAGTTTCGATCCTTTCAGGCCGCATAAATCTCCCATCTTGCGGCGAAATCGTTCCAGCGCCAACTCCACCGCCGTAGCCGAGGCGCCGGCTTCAGCGTAAAGCGAGCCCAGCGCTTCAAGAAACTCGACAGGCGTGGCGCGCACCGGGTCGGGAAAATCGCGCACCGGGCCGTGGCGGCGGCTGAAGCTGAAAACGACCAGGAGAGCGATGACCGTTACACCGCCCATCAGCATGTAAAGAGCCGGACCGCGCGCGTAGAACCACTGAGACTGGATGTCGCCGTGCAGCGACTCATCCCAATAGAAACGGTGACCGTCGCGCGGGCCGATTGCATTGAGGAACAAGTTGAGGTCGTTCGCGCGGGCGATCGATCCGTTCTCAAGAGGCGTGGACGCGGCCCACCAAACCACATGCCCCTTGCCATGGTCGTACTGCACCACGGCGGGCGCGGCGATGCATACGTATTGCACGCGATCCGGGGGCCAGTTGGAGCCCCAGCCAGCTTCAGGAACCATCCAGATTTCGCCTGAAGCGGCCAGCGGATCCAATCCCTGCGGCGTGAGCTTGCATGCAGATTGAAACTGAAGCGATGGCTGCACGTCATTTCCGGGTGCAAGCCGACCGCCCATGAACCCCGTCAACAGCACGCGCCCGCCGCGGTCGACGATCTCCTGAATCGCTTTTACATCGTTGGCCGAAGTGATGATCGGTTCGGCAAGGATTACGACGGTTTGCGAATCGGTTTGCTCGGCCAGATCGCCAAGCGGTTCTTCCCAGCGTTGCACGTCGTATCCGCTTTGCTGCAGCAGATCGTATGCTGCGCGTGCTCCGTGGCGGCCCGTCAGGTAGCTACTGGGAACGGTGTTGTCGTCGCTGTTCTGGTTGCGAGAGAAGAAAGCCGTGATGACGGCCAGCGCGACGACCACGGCCATGCAAATGAAGAGGAGCTTGCGGTCTTTGGGGTCGAGCGAGGCGAGGACAGTCATTCGGGTTTCACCCCAAGCGTGCTGGCCAGATCCAGCGCGGTTTGAAAATCGCCGGATGCCGCCTCGCGGCCGCCGTACCAGGTGCGCTCGAAGTCGCGCGTCAGCGCCTTGAGCGTTTGCGTGCGCGGATCGGTGGCGGGCATCAGGCCGAGGTACTCGCGCGGCGTGCGCGCGCGATCGGCCGGCCACATGCGGCGCGATTCCAGACGCGAGATTGCAGCCCAGTAAAGCAGATGGATTGCGTCGCGCCACTGATCATTCTCAGCCATGGCCTTGGCGTCTTTCAGCCACAGTTGCCATTCGCGCGCCGACGGTGCGCCGGGCGCCGGCGTTATGTCATCGGGTACCAGCTTGATGCGACCGCCTCGCTCGATACGCAGAAAGGCCCACACCAGGCCCACGCCGATGCCAAGCAGCAGAAGTCCGCGGAGCGTCCAGACAATCCAGGGCGAGCGGCTGCCGAAACGTGCCAGGCTCGACAGGAATTTATCGAGCTGGTTGAAGAACCACTCAACGAATCGCTCGCGCGGCGAGACTTCAGCAACCCCTTTGTACGCGGGCTGGGACAAAATTCTCTTCAGCGATTGCCGCTGGGAATTGTAATTTGGGTCGGGCCGGGTCGGGCCAGCCGCTTGCTTCTCGTCGTTCTTCAGTCGCGTGAGCGCCTGGGCCAGTTGGACATCGATTGTGGGTGGCGAAGTCTTCGCGCCGGGAATCAGCCCGATCGGGTCGGGAGCGGGAGCGCTGGTTTTGTTGGTTGCGCGCGAGAGCACAGTGCGCAGCCAGTCATAGCGAACATCGCGCGGCTGCGAGTCGCCCGCGACGGCGCCGCTGACCCGATCGTCCTGACCCACGCGGTTTGGGTCGCACTCGTTATCGGCTGAAGGCACTGGACGCTTGAGCGCGAGCTGCGCCTGGCATCCTGCCACGATGCTTTCCAGTTCCTGAAGGTGCTGGCGATATTGTGCGAGGTCGACCTGGCGCCAGCCGGCATCGACGCTCACGGATTGGCCCTGGACGAGTGGCGCGGTTGCGAGCGCCAGCAGCAGAGTCGCAGCGGAACTGCGCGCTCTCACGCCGAACCAACCTGAGCCGGGCTGCGACGAATTCATTTCCCTTCCACGGTATCAGGAGGTGCGCCGGGCGCGGAAATGATTCCGCCGATGCCGAGAGATGGCGCGGGCGGCGGCTGAATCATTCCCGCCTGTTCCATCATCATCTCGATGTCAAATCCCTCTTTGCGAACGCGCTGGTCGTAATAGAAGAGGACCAATGCGATCCAGGGGACGGGCTGCAGTGCGACCTGAGCGCCGATGCTCACGATGACATACAGAATTCCGCCGACCACTCCCGCGACCACCATTGCCGTCGATCCGTTGCCTATGACCGCCCCCACCGCGCCTGCAATTAGGGCGAGGATATAGCCGAGCATCGAGACCGCCATGGAGAGAACTATGATCAGCAGAAAGAGAACAAGGATGCGGCCGCGCGTTCCCTTGCTGAGATTTGAGGAACGCGCAAGCGACTCCCACGCGGTCTTTTTTTCGACCACGCAGACGGCCATGCCCATTGCGTAACTGAGCGACAACCAGACGATGACGCCGAAGGCCGCGACCGCAACAAGAAAAATGACAAAGCCGAGGGCCACCCTGGCTCCGATTCCACCCGACTGCGAGATGAGATACAGCAAGGGACCGATGATGACGCCGGCGATGATCATGGGAACCATCGCGGCCATGATTCCCTGCAGAATGAGGTACCAGAGGTAGGTCCAGAAGCGCGGCCGCACGCTTTTGAGGGCTGCACGAATCGTGAGTTTCTCGCCGCGATTTGCGCTGACGGTCGCCTGCGTGATCCCCGCAATGGCCAGAACATACAGCGCAAGGTAGATCGGCATCACGATCAGGACGGCAATGATGAACGCGAAGCCCTGGATTATGGTGGCTACACTAGCGGTGCCGCCCGCACTGTTGGCACTGCCGGCGATGCCGGGAATTGCGAGGATTCCCGCAGGTATCACCGCAAGCGCCAGCACAAAGATGATCACCATCGGCAGCGCCGCCGTTCCTGCGAAGAGCCAGAAATTGCGGCGGTAGAGCTGCGCTGTGCGGTCAAGGATTTCACCAAGGGTCGAAGGTCGCAAAGCTTCCGTCATGGCTTTCACTCACCTTTCGTGCGCGCCAGAAGCGCATCGGGGCTATGTCTGTTCGGGAGCCGGCAGTCCTGTCGCAGGCGCGGGGGAAAGGCCCGCTCCCTGCATCATCCACTCAATGTCGAATCCTTCCTTGCGAATGCGCTGGTCGTAATAAAAAAGCGTGAGACCGATGGCGTAGATGGGTCCGATGAGCGCGTTGCTGAGATAAACGCCGATCTGCTGCACGACCAGCCAGTGCATGGGCAGTGGCTGGCCGGGATGCTTTACCGCGAGGGCAATAATGGGAAATCCGAATAAGTATCCCAGCAGCATTTTGACCAGGCCTACCAGCAGGCCGAGAACGAAGATCCGTCCGCGCGAGCCCTGGCTCAGATCAATGCTGCGCTTGATGGCTTTGCCCGTGCTCAATTCCTCAACTACGCAGGCGGGCACAGCCAGCGAGTAGCGCAGCGACATCAGCACACCATAAATAGTGGCGGCCAAAAGCAATGGCGCAAGGATCAGCATGCTTAACCCAAAGCTGAGGATGGACGCAGGGTTTTGGCTGATCGAGTTCTGCATTGCGGCGGGATTGGTCATGAAGTCATGGGGCAGCATGGCGTACATCACGGCGAAGAAGGCGATGTAGATCGCTGCCAGTGGTGTCCAGGCGCGAAAAGCTACTGTTGTCATCAGCCAGAGGTAGCGTCTTAGACGGGGCAGGACGCTCCGCGCAGCTTCGCGAATAGAGGCTGGCTGATCGAGGTAAACCCAGGCGACGGCGCGGTTGTTGGCCGCGATCGAGAGGCCGGCGAGCAAGAGAATGAGCAAGACCTCCAGCACGGCAGCTACGGCGGTGCTCCATCGCCAGTTGGCCATCAGATTGGGATAGCCCAGCAGGACCAGCGATCGCAAGTAGAGCAACTGGATGGCGAGCATCACCGTTGCGAAGATTGCCGAGATGCCGGCGAACAGCAGAAAGTGCGTACGGTAAAGTTCGGCAGTCCGGTCGAGGACCTCGCCAAGCGCCATCGGCCTGAGTTGGTTATTCATCCTGGTCCTTTATTCGCGCGCGAAACTGGAACACTCCGCAGCACGTTTGGCAGCCGCAGGGTTAAGGTGACCGGTCCACTCGGCATGCGATAGCCCGAGTCGAGGTCAATACATGATGACGCATGATTCTCGTTCAGTTTTCGCTTGCACGGATCGTAGCACAGGTTATTGGGGAAGAACCGCCGGGGCGAGGGGTCTTTCTTGCTGGAACCGCCCCCGCTCGAGCACTCCTGCAGGAATCTCCGAAAAATCTTTGCGGCCACAGCAACTAAAGTTTTAGTTGCGAGTCTATAGGAATGTACGACGTGCTGAGCAAGGATTCCCCGCAGGGCGTTGTTCTAATGGAATCAACAGGATAGCGATGCCGCCAAGAAAATCCAATACGCTCACTGAAGCGGAGCTCCGGCTGATGAAGATTCTCTGGCGGCGGGGTGAGTCGGCTGTCACCGATCTGGTGGCTGCCCTGCCCGAAGGCGAGGCGCTGGCCTATAACTCAGTGCTTACGACCATCCGCATCCTGGAGCAGAAGGGCTACGTCGAACACAGGCAGGAAGGCCGGGCTTTCGTCTACCGGCCCTGCATTGCTGAGCAGGAAGCGAGCCGTTCAGAAGTTCGCCACGTGCTCAACCGCTTCTTCGGTGATTCGCGCGAACGGTTGCTGCTCTCGTTGTTGGGGGACGGCGAGATCACACCCGAAGAGCTCGATCGGCTGAGGGAGGTCATCCGGAGCGCGGCCCCGGATGATAAAGAAGTTGAGGCCGCCGAAGGAAGCGCTGGAGTTTTGAACGCCGAAGAAGGAGAGATTCAAGCGTGATGCAACTGCACGCCATTTCCGCCGCTCTGACGTGGGCGTTGGGGGACAACCACGGAGGACTCTCTGCTGCGATTGCACAGTTTGCCCGGGCCGCCTCGCCGGTGGCTCTGGACGCGATGTGGCAGGGTGCGGCGGTTGCAATCATTCTTTACATTTTGCTTCGTCTGACGCCGCGGATCAGCGCGGCGCATCGCTTCACGGCGTGGACCGCGGGATTTGCCGCCGTTGCCGTGCTGCCGTTTCTTCCCGTTGGTATGCATTTCTTTTCCGGCCCCGGCGCGACCGCCGCAATTGCCGGCGCAGCATCTTCGCCGAGGGCCTGGTTTGAGTTCGACGACCGCTGGGCGCTGGTCATCGCTGCGCTCTGGCTGATTGCCTCAGCATTTCGGTTCGGTCAGCTTGTCTTTCACGGAACGCGTTTGCGCAAATTGTGGAAGACAGCGACTCCGGTTGCCGACGATCTGTTTTCAGCTCCTGCTGGTCAGCCGCACGCAGTGGTTTGCACGACGAATGAGCTGGATCGCCCGAGCGTTATTGGATTCTTTGCTCCACGAATTCTTATTCCCGAATGGCTTTATGCCCGCCTCACCCCGCAGGAGCTCAAGCAAGTTGTTTTGCATGAGGTCGAGCACCTGCGCCGGCACGACGACTGGACCAATCTGATCCAGAAGTTTGTATTGGTCCTTTTCCCGCTTAACCCGGCGCTCGCCTGGATCGAGCGCCGCTTGTGCCGCGAACGGGAGATGGCGTGTGATGAAGGTGTTGTTCAAGAGACGCAGGCGCCGCGTGCCTATGCCGCGTGCCTGGCAAGCCTGGCTGGGCATGGGCTGAGCCGCGAACAGGAACGGGAGATGGCCCGCCGCGCTGAAGCGTTGTCGCTGGCCGCATGGCGCCGGCGTCCCGAGCTTGTGCATCGCGTCCACGGAATTCTCAGCCGCAAACCCGCGCTGAATCTGGTCGCATCGCGTGCTCTGCTGAGCGTTGTCGGCTGCGGACTTCTCGTCGGCAGCGTTGAACTCGCGCGGTGCCCGCAAGTAGTCGGCTTTGCCGCTGCGCCCACCTCGCAGGAGCGCGCGCAATCCGCCCCGATTTCCAATACTGTAAATCTCGATCGCGTCGCCTATGCGCCGTCGGGCGCCGCGGCGCTTGCGAAGAGCGAGGCAGGCTTCCACATGGTGCAGGCGAAGGCAATTCTTTCTGCGAGCCGCAATGAAGCGATGAATCCGGCGACGCAGACGCACCGCGCAACAACGCGTCCATCCGCAGCTCCTGCCACTGAGATCGCTTCCCGCGATGCGAATATCGGCGGGCCGCATGAGACGTTGCTGAAAGCCGAGATGCCGGCAGCGGCCGCTGATCCGGGCGCGGCGCCGAATTCTGAGGTCCCGCAATATTTGGTTCTCACGGCATACGAGCGGGTACAGTACGTTCCGCAGAATTCGCGCGAGATTGCCGACTACGACGCAAGCGCTGCGCCTGATGCGCAGCCGGCGACCGCGGACAAAGCTACGCCGGCGCCGCAGTTTACGATCACGCGGCTGATTTTCAGGATCGCTCCCGCTGCCGCACAAAACGATGTGGCCACTTCGGCGAAGACTTCACAGAGCGCCGCGCAAAGTTCAACCGGAAAGTCTGCAACCAGTTCTCACGCAGTCCAGCAGCCCGCCATTATCCCCTTCGGCAACGGCTGGCTGGTCTTCCAACTCTAACGCTCGATTTAAAAACCAAAACGGAGAAACGCACATGTCTACAACAACTAATTCTTTAGTAGCAAAAGCGAAGAAGCTCGCAGTTCCCGCGGGCGCGCTTGCCACTGTTCTGTTTGCTCTCGCGTTCGCTTTTGACCACTCACGGGCCCATGCTGCAGCGGCATCGGGCCCGATGGATGACTCGAGCGTCTCTGCTTTGACAGCGCTCGACAACGCGGTCGAAGCCGTTGCCGCGCGGGTTACACCTGCCGTCGTCAACGTTGCAGTCACGTCGAAGGTTTCGCCTGACGATCAGGCCGAAGACGGTGGCAACGGTCACGGGGGCCAGGGACTCGGCGGCATCAACCCGCAGGATCTACCTCCCGGATTCCGCCAGTTTTTCTTCGGCCCCGGCGGCATGGGCGGCATGCAGGGCGGCAAGCCGCAACCTCAGTTTGAGCACGGTGTCGGCAGCGGCGTCATCATTTCGCCCGACGGCTATATCGTCACCAACGACCATGTGGTCGACGGCGCTACGCAGGTCCGCGTCACTCTGAACGATCGCCGCGTCTTCAACGCGAAGGTGGTGGGTGTCGACAAGCTCAACGACGTCGCCGTCATCAAAATCGATGCGCACGATCTGCCCAGCCTTTCCTGGGGCGATTCGGCCAAGCTGCACCCCGGCCAGACCGTCCTAGCCTTTGGCAGCCCGTTCGGCTACTTCCAGTTCTCGGTCACGCGGGGCATCATCAGCGCGCTCGACCGTCCCAACCCGTACACTGACGATCCGCGCAAGCCTGGCGACTTTATTCAGACCGACGCGGCCATCAATCCCGGCAACTCCGGCGGCCCGCTGGTGGATTCGCACGGCGAGCTGATCGGCATCGACACTTTCATCATCTCCGACAGCGGCTCGTTTGCCGGCGCCGGCTTCGCCATTCCGGCGCAGATCGTTCGTGCTTCGGCTGAGCAGATCATCAAGACCGGCAAGGTGGACCACGGCTACCTGGGCATCACCATGAACGACGTGACGCCCGACAACGCAAGCTTCTTCAATCTGCCTGATGCAACCGGGGCAATCGTCAGCCAGGTTGTGCCCGATTCGCCTGCCAGCCACGCCGGCCTCAAGAGCGGCGACGTTCTGCGCGAACTGAACGGCCGCAAGATGATCAACGGCAGCGCGCTGCAGGTTGCAGTGAGTGAAACCGCTCCGGGAACCACGATCGATCTCGGCATCCTGCGCGACGGCAAGCCGCAGACGGTCAAGATCACCGTGGGCGAGTTCCACAAAGCCAACACTGAAGAAGCCAGCAACGGCGGCAGTGGGCAAGGGAACAACGGCAAGCTCGGCCTGGCTCTTGCCGATCTCACGCCCGATGTTCGCCAGCAGCTCAATGTTCCTGAACAGGTGCATGGAGCGGCCATTCAGGATGTGCGCCCCGGCAGCCCGGCGGACGATGCCGGCCTGACGCCCGGAGACGTGATTCTTGAAGTGAATCGCAAGCCGGTCGACAGCGCGGAGAACGTGACGAACGCTTTTCACACCGTGCCGGCAGGGAAGGACATCCTGCTGCTGATCTGGTCGAAGGGCGGCGACTTCTATCGCGTCGTTCATCCCGAAGCCGGATCGCAGAACGGGGAGTGAGAAGAGCAGGGAATAGAGAAAGACCCATTCTTTCCGCATTCGTTTGTGGAGGGGATGGGAAACGAACACGGCTTCGTGCTTCCTCCCCACCCAAGCAAAGCTTGGATGGGGCACCCTTGGGCAAGCGGAGTTCAAGTTCCAGGAGGCGAGAGGTAGGCGCTTCTGGAGGAAGCCGGGATCAACTTCGGGGGGAGGGGATCCCGGCTCTTATTTTTCCGGAACAGAACGAAATGCGCCTTGAGGCGCGGCATTTAGCTTAGACAAATTCGTGCACCCAGGCGTGGAGCAAATCGGACGTGTGTGCGAAACAGGAGACTGACGGATCGGGGACTGTGCATTATTACCTCACAGCCGGCCTGCCAATGCAAATCACGACCGTCTGCGTTATCCTCAGCAGCCCGAGTCGCTGCGACCCCTGCCGGTGTCGGCGGGCCGACTCCAGCGCGTCATTCAGGTTCACGCTTCCTCACCCGGCGACCAGGTTTGTGCTTGCGGCGGCGTCCCTGTCCGCTTTTGCAGCAAGGTACTCTTCGTGAAATTCTCGCCAGACTGCGAGCTTTTCAAAGAGGCCCAGTTGCGCCAGATGTGCCGCATCCAATTCCGAATCGTGATTTAGAGGCACTCCGTCTTTTGCACTCACGATGGCGTCGGCGCAATGGACTGCAGTGAGCGCAGAGAATTCTGTCCGCTGGGCCATTGATGGATTGTGATGGAATTGGACGGCTTGCACAATCGAGGCCGGCAATCCCCAGACGCTCATCAGATAAGCGCCGACCTGCTCGTGCGGACAGCCGACGAACTTCAGTTCAAGCTCGCGAAACGTGCGCGTGTCCCCGTCTTTCCGTTCGATGATTTGCTCGTATTCCCGCGGCATCTCAGCTATCAGCACGATCTTGCCGATGTCGTGAAGCAGGCCGGCGGTGAAGCTTTCTTCAGCCATCGACTTGCTGCCCGTCTCGAGTTTTGCGATGCGCTCGGAAAGAGACGCAACAGCAACGCTGTGGTCCCATAGCGGAGGCAGATAAGCCGCGGCTGAAGAGTGGCGGTCGAATTGCGAGAATACGTGGATGGAGAGAGTGAGGCTTCGGACAGTTTCCGCGCCGATGAGCGAAACTGCTTCGCGCAGACTGGACACGTGAGTGTGAGCCCCGATGAACGCCGAGTTGGCCAGTTGAAGAATTTTGGCCGCCATGCCGACGTCTTTTGAAATGATCTGCTCGATCTGGCCGAGTGACGCATCTTCATTTTGCAATGCTGCTGTCAGCTCGTTATATAGCGCCGGTAGGCTGGGGATGGAGCGCAACCTGGAGACGATTGAAGCCAGCGGCGGATTGCGGAGCAAATCGCGCGTCACGAACGCCTGGCTCAGCCGCTGTTTCAGTTCCAGAATGTTGCATGGCTTTGACAGGAACTGATGGGCCGGAGCGATGGAACGCAGGATCGTCTCCTGCTTCGATTGCCCCGACAGGATGATTCTAACCACATCGCCGTGACGCTCCTTCACTTTTTCCAGCAATTCGGCTCCATCCATCACCGGCATCCGCATGTCGGTGACGATGGCATCGAAAGGCTCCTTATCGAGCGCCTCAAGCGCGGCCATGGGACCATCGGCGAACTTCATCTCCCATTCGTCGCGCATGCCGTGCAGGGCTCGCCGCAGGCCATCCAGAACCATCTTCTCGTCGTCGACAAACAGCAAACGCTTTGTCATCGTTTCCTCTCCTCGGCGGCCGGTTGCGCGATGGGAAGTTGCATAAAGAAGGTGGTTCCGCGGCCTGCCTCGGTCTCGAACCAGAGCTTTCCCTGGTGTTTCTTCACAATCACGCTGTGGGCAAAGGCCAACCCTTGTCCGGTTCCTTTTCCCACCTCTTTGGTGGTGAAAAACGGCTCGTAGATCCTATGCTGGATCGCGTCTGGAATTCCCATGCCGGTATCGGAGATTGCAATCTCGGCAAACGGTCCAAGCCGCCGGGTGGAAATGGTGATCTTGCCCTTTTCGCTGCCATTGATTTTCTCTTTGATAGAGTGCGCCGAATTGACAATGAGATTCAGAATCACCTGGTTCACTTCTCCCGGATAGCAGATAATCGGCTGCAACGATTCATCCAGGTTGGTCACCACCTCTGCCACATATTTCCATTCGTTGCGAGCGATGGTTACGGTTGACGCGATCCCTTTGTTGAGATCGGCCTCGGTCTTCTCGGCGGAGTCAGGATGGGAAAACTCCTTCATGGCGCGGACGATCTTCGCAACTCTGTGAGCCCCGTCGAGTCCCTGTGCGACGGCCTGCGGGACTTCGCCGGCCACAAACTCGAAATCGGCCCTCTGCTCCGCATCGGCAACTGCCGCTGCCACTGAAGGCAACGCGGCCTGCACATGATCCCGGATGGCCGTTCGGTACACTTCGACCAGCTTCAAGATGGTCTCCCAGGCCTCCTGCAGGAAGGTGAGGTTATCCGTTACGAATTGGGTGGGCGTATTGATTTCATGCGCGATGCCGGCGGCAAGCTGGCCTATACCCTCCAATTTCTGCGCCTGGCGAAGCTCGCTCTCCAACTGCCTCCGTCCCGTAATGTCTTCTTTCACGCCGAGAAAATGCGTGATGTTCCCGTTCTCGTCGACAATGGGGTTGATGACTGCCGACTCGAGGAAGAACTCGCCATTTTTTTTCTTGTTGCGCAGCTCGCCGCGCCATTCCTTTCCGCTGCGGATTGTGGTCCAGAGCGCCTGGAACGTCTCGCGCGGTGAAGAGCCCGAATTGAGGATGCGCGGATTTTTCCCAACCGCTTCATCGAATGTGTAACCGGTGACTTCAATGAATTTCCGGTTCACGTAGGTGATCGTGCCGTGCAGGTCGGTGATGACAATCGACGATGAACTCTGCTCCACCGCGGCCGATAGCTGGCGAAGCTTGTCTTCAGCCTGCCTGCGCTCTGTGATGTCGCGGAAGTTCCAGATGCGTCCGTAGTTCGTGCCGCTTTTGTCAATGACCGGAGCGGAATATCGGTCGAGCGTTCTTCCGTCTTTCAGTTCAAGCTCATCGCGGCTCGTTTCCTCTGGATGGCTGTAAAGGTAACCGACTTTGGCAAGAAATGACTTTGGATCCTTCATGAAACTCAGGATGTATTCCAGCATCGGCCGGTCCTCGGTGCTGTTCAGCAAACCGGGAGGAATCCGGAACATCTCCACCATGCGCTGATTCTGAAGAATCCGGCGGCCGTCCGTATCCACGACTAAAATGCCATCGATAGTGGAATTGACCTGCGCTTCAAGAAACGCCGTCTTCGTCTGCAGATCGATCTCTGCCTGTTTGCGCCACGATATGTCGCTCACCACTCCGTCTGCAAAAACGCCCCCTTCTTGCTCATAGGCGCCGTTTGACCGGTTATGAACCCAGATCCATTCACCGTCTCTGCGCTGAAATCGGGATTCGATATCGAACGGCTTGCGGCGGGAAAAGAGATCGTCCATCGAGCGCATCATGGGCTCGAGATCTTCGGGATGAATTCGCCCTAAGAGCAGACCCACTCCTCCCGCGTAGATCTCCTGCGAGGTATACCCGATCATTTCTTCCACTTTTGGACTGATATAGATCATTCGCCCGGTCTGATCTGCAGTCCACGCCACGTCCGGAAGGTTTTTCAGAATGCGGCGAAACTTGTCTTCGCTCTGGCGCAACTCCTCTGCGGCTTTCCTGGATTGACTACGGGTCGAACTCATCCAGGCGGCAACCAACGCGCCCAACCCGAAAGGGATTACGTAGGGCAGTGCCTCTCGACTGATACCAAGGGTGAAGAGGGGTGGAAGGAAAAAGTAATCGAAAACGTACAGGGCAAGAAAGGCTGCGATCAGGCCGGCGGCCCGCCCGCCGAACCAGGCGCTGAGCGCAACGGCGGCAAGAAATATGTACGGCTCGCAGTGCGGAATGAGTGGATGAATCAGCTCCGACAGAAGAACCGCAAGCCCAAGGGAGACGGGCACCAGTCCATAGCGGAAGATTTGATTGTGGTAGGACAGTTTCACTGATCTCTCTAGCTCACAGGACCATCCGCACGATCGCCATTTCCCAGTCGGCTTGCGATCTCTTATCTATCCTTCGCCAGCCAGGCTTGGATTAGGGGGCGCGCAGTTGGCTCCGGATAGTTCATCGGCTACGCCCTCCACGGCTTGAGACGGTATTGGGGATGCGGATTGTGAAAGAAGGAATCGGCCAGGCAGGGAAGCTTTTTGAGAAAGCACCAGGATCATCGCGAAATCGCACCGGTGGGCGCCGGCATTCGATTCATTGTTTTGCTCGAACTGCCGATACAGGAACGAGGGTGCAGGCTCGCCTCTTAAGCGAAGAGCCTGTCACGGGTAATTCCAATTCGGCTCTCGTGACGCGTCGCGAGCAGCGCCGCAAGCTGAGCGGGTTGCAGGCAAATCTGGTCCGGAGGGCTCGTGGACGACAAAATCCTGTTTGTTGACGATGAGGCGCCCATCCTGCAGGGTTACCGGAGAATTCTTCATCGGGAATTCCCGGTGAGCACCGCCAACGGGGGCGCACAGGGGCTGGCCACCATCCGGGTGGCGGGCCCGTTTGCCGTTGTCGTCTCCGACATGCGAATGCCCGGCATGAACGGCGCTGAGTTCCTCGCCAAGGTCCAGGAAAAGGCCCCGGATACCGTCAGGATGCTGCTTACGGGATATTCCGATCTGGACGCGGCCATCGATGCTGTCAATCAGGGCAACATCTTTCGCTATCTCACCAAGCCCTGCCCAAAGGATGTTCTGCTGAAAGCCATCCAGAGCGGCGTAGACAAGTATCGCGCCACGCAAGCCAACAATGAACTGATCAAAAAGGCTCGAGTCGTCGCTGGATGCGCCTCGGATTGGAATCCGCTGGAAGTCGCCCAGGTCGACGGCTTTGAACAATCCGCCGGCCTGCCCGGACCACCGGAAGCTCGCGAGTTTCTGGAATCGATCTTCAAAGGCGATCGCCAGGGCTATGTCGTTCTAATCAAGCTCACGGTCCTGAAGATTCTCGAAGATCGCTACGGTCCCGATGCGGCTTCAGACTACTTAGGCAGCACGATTCAATTCCTGCTGCACTCGATCGGCTCGGTCGACCGCATCTTTCATTTACGGCGAGACGAGGTGATGATCGTGATTCGGCGACCGCTGTCGGCTACGGCCATGAAGATCGAGATGCACCGCCTGATGCAGGAGCGGCGTGACTTTATTGTCAACGTGAACGGAAGACAGACCATGGTCGCTGCTCCCACGACTTTTGACGTGCAGCCGGTTTCCAGATTCTCCAATTTCGACGACATCATGACAGCATTCGACGCCAGGCTTACAGGAACTTTCTGAACCTGGATGGAGTTGAGCTAACCTCGGTCTACAGCAGCTTCGGAATCGGTGTAGACCGGATGCACACTATCGAATTGCGATCTTCCGGTTTGCCGCGGTGTCTCGCTTCCGGTCTCCCACAGATCTCGGGTCGCGTGTTCTTATTCCTATAGCTCTATGGACATGACCGATCCCCCGAATGCAATCGCACCTTCAGACGCTCCCTCCGCAGCCAGTAAGCGGCTGCTGCCCTGGCTTGTCGCGGTCGCGTTCTTCATGGAGTCGCTGGATACCACTATTCTCAATACGGCCGTGCCAACCATTTCGGCGGCGCTGCATGTCGGCACCCTGAGCATGAAGGCCGTGCTGGCCAGCTATACATTGAGTCTTGCGGTGTTCATCCCCATCAGCGGCTGGGTCGCGGATCGATTCGGAACGCGGCGAGTGTTCGCCGTTGCCATCGGACTCTTCACGCTGGGTTCGCTCTTATGCGGCATATCGGGCAACATCCATGTACTCGTGGCCTGCCGCATCCTGCAAGGCTGCGGCGGCTCCATGATGGTGCCCGTAGGCCGGCTCACGCTGGTGCGGACGTTTGCGAAATCGGATCTGCTGCGCACCATGAGCTTCGTTTCGATACCGGCCCTGATCGCTCCCATGCTTGGACCGATCGCGGGAGGTTTGATTGTCGGCTATTTTCACTGGCGGGTGATCTTCTTTCTCAACATTCCCATCGGCCTGGTCGGATTGATTCTCGTCTACCTGCACCTGCCCGATTACCGGGAAGAGACACACCCGTTGGACACGGTGGGATTGATCCTCTTTGGGTCGGGAATCGCGCTGCTATCGTACGTGCTGGAAGTTTTTGGGGAGCACACCCTCAGCGTGCGCGAGATTCTTGGATTACTGGCGCTTTCTCTCGCATTGCTCGCCGGTTATTGGCTGCACGCGAAGTCTCTGGCGTTCCCGTTGCTCGAACTTGGCTTGTTCAAGATTCGCACCTTCCGTGCGGCGGTCAACGGAAGCTTCTTTACACGACTGGGTATCGGAGGGGTCCCGTTTCTTTTGCCCTTGCTGTATCAGGTGGGTCTCGGTTTTACTCCGGTCGAGTCGGGATTGCTGATCATGCCGCAGGCGCTGGCTGCCATGAGCATGAAGCCGTTTATGCCACGTATCTTGTCGGCTATAGGCTATCGGTGGGTGCTCGTCTCGAACACAGTCGTGCTTGGCCTGCTGCTTCTGCTGTTCGCAACCATCGGTCTCGACACGCCGGTATGGGCGATTGTGTTGCAGGCATTCTTTTATGGGGCGTTTACTTCGTTGCAGTATACGAGCATGAATACGCTGGTATATGCCGACACCAGCGACCAGGAGTCCAGCGCGGCCAGCTCCATTGCGAGCACCATGCAACAGATGTCGATCAGCTTTGGCGTCGCAACCGCGGGATTGGCGACTGCGTTCTTCGTTCCAGTTCATGGCCAATCCAATGCAACCGAGATGATCCACGGTATCCACAAAGCACTGGTAGCGCTGGGGGCATTGACCATTGTTTCGACCATTGTGTTCAGCAGCCTGAAACGAGGCGACGGTGAATCTGTGAGCCACGAAAAGATCTTCCATCCCGGCGGTTAAATGGCGCGCCTGATCAGGCCCGACGGATTCGCGCGCTGGCTGTGGATCGGGGCGGAGTATACGTCAAGGCAGCATGAGAGGGACTGGGATTTCGCACCTTCGAGGGTCGGCCGCTCTCGCGCATGCGTCTGTCGGCTTCGTCCCAGGAAGGCAGCTCCTGTTCCGACTGGGTCCAGTGAGCCACCGATGCTTCGTCGCACCAGTTCAAGAGGCGGGGCATCACCGTTTTGTGCGCGCCTGCAGACATGTACTCGCGCATGCTTGTTTCATCGCTCCAACCGGTAAGCGTCCAGAATGCCCTGTGCCGGTCGGCCAACAACATGCCGCGTTGAAATCCATTTGCCTTCCTGACCTGTCTCAAAGTGCACACCATGTGAAACAGAAACTGCGGGAGGAAGCGGAAGGATCGAATTCTCAGGCGGGTAAGGCTGACAAACATCATGTACGCCCCTTGGATTCCATCAAGACCCAACACCAGAATGCCGTTGCACTCCCCGATTCGTCCGCGTCGGATCACCCCTCCGCGCCATTGAGGGTTGTCTGCGGAGAGGGCAGGATTCCCCTATGCGAGTCAACCTCATCACTCGACCGTCTGATTGTTCCACATCCGGCTCGGGGACAATCCCGCTCTCATTGACGATTCGGCCGGCGTGCGGCTTACCCGGCGATTACGATTGCCAAATCGATAGCAAGGCGCTGCTTCGGCTGCTCAGGCTGCAAACGGACCTGCCTGCTTACACGATTGAGCGATTTGAGGCGGGCCTGAGCGATCGGCTTGGGGCAAGGCTCCTCGGAGTCGAACTGAACGACACCGTCCTCACGGATATTGGCTACTTTATTGACTAGCTCTCCGCTTCATGTCGGGTGCAAACCACCTATCAAATCGCATGATGAGGTGGATCCGTCTGCGCCGCCGACTTGCTATTCTGCTCTCTTAGTCCCATAGCCGCGAAGTTCCCAGGTCACTGGCCGCATGAATTCGTTCTTTTGGCTTTCCTGGCCCCCCACCCTTTCGCCACAAAAAAGGCGAAAGGATGGGGCACGGAATAGATACAGAATTAGGCGGTCAGAGGCCTAGTCTCTATTCCCTACGCCCCTGTTTCTTATCCATTTCGCAATTCCGAGGGTGAGCAACATAGCTCCGAAGGGCAGGCACATGAGCGCGACGATGAGTGCAAACCAACCGGCGTTCGTCGTAGCTCCGTTGCGCGTGTAACCGCCGAGCACGGTCACGAGCAGCAGCACGCACACCAGCCCGATGCCGACCATCGAACCGCCCCATTGCAGAAGCTGGCGGGTGCCGTCGTCGGGTAATCGCTTCACTGAATCGTTGGATGAACTTGCGGGCATCGTCCTAACTTCCCATGGCAAGGCGAAGCATGACGTAGGTGATCACTCCCGTGACGGAGACGTAGAGCCACAACGGGAAGGTCCAGCGCGCAACCTTGCGGTGCTGCGGGATGCGGCCGGAGAGCGAGAAGAAGAAGGTGACCAGCACCAGCGGCAGCGCAACGACGGCCAGGATGATGTGACTTGCCAGCAGCCACAGATAAAAGGTGCGGAATGCAGCGTGGAGCGGATAGCGCACGTCGCCGTGCAGGGCGTGATGTGCGATGTAACCGACCAGAAACAGCGTGGAGAAGACAAACGCCGTGATCATCGACGCGCGGTGTTGTTTGATCTTGTGCGCACGCACGAAGGTGTAACCGACGAGCAGCGCAACGGCGGACAAGCCGTTGAAGACTGCGTTCATCGCGGGAAGAAATGCGTACTGCGTGCTCGTCGCCGTGGCCGGATGAACGTAGATGAGCCAGAAGAGGAACAGCGATGCGGCCGCGCTGATGGCGAGAATGGCGGCGATGGCTCCGCCTGTGCCGGAGCGCGGTGCGGAAGTTGGTGCTGCGGTGGCCATAGACTATTTCGCTCTTGCGCAGAGCATGAGCGTGGTGAAGAGCAGCGGCAGATAAAGCACGCTCACCTTGAGCAGATCGCGCGCCCGCATGCGACTCTCTTCTTCGGTCTTTGCGCGCAGAATACCGGCGAAACGAATGGTGTACGCGAGATAAACCAGTCCGAGCGCGACGGCGGGAACCACGTAAGCCGAGCTGGCGATTCCCAGCTTCCACGGGGCGAGGCTGACGGGAATCATCAGCACTGCGTAAAAGAGCGCTTCCATTACGGTCGACCATCCGTCGGGATGCACGACGGGCAGCATGCGAATGCCGGCGCGCGCGTAGTCCGCGCGATAGAGCCACGAGATCGACATGAAGTGCGGAAACTGCCATACGAAGAGTATGGCGAAGAGCGAAACGCCGGCCCACTCGATCTGGCCGCGTGCCGCGGTCCACCCAAGCAACGGTCCCATCGCGCCGGGAAACGCACCGACAAATGTGGCCAGAGATGTGACTCGCTTGAGAGGCGTGTAAATTGCGACGTAGGTGAAGGCGGTAAGCAGCGCAAGAGAAACAGTGAGCGCGTTGGTGCGCAGCGCCAGCCACGTCGCGCCAAGGGCGAGCGCGCCCAGGCCGGCGAGGATGCCGACAGCAAGTGGAAATCTGCCAGAAGCGAGAGGGCGGTCGGCGGTGCGCTTCATGAGGGCGTCGGTTCGGCGCTCAAGCGCCTCGTTGAGAGCGCCCGCGCCCGCCGAGACGAGGCCGATGCCGAAGAGCGTGTCGAGCAGTCCGCGCTGCAGAGTGGAGATTCCGGACTGCATCGAGCCCAGGTAAAAGCCGCCCCAGCCGGTGACCAGCACAAGGCCAACGACTTTGACTTTGAATAACTCACGCAGGTCATGGATGAAGCGGGCGGTGTTGCCGGGTATCGGCGCATGGACAACGTGTGCGTGCGCAGCGTGATCTGCCGCGTGTGCGGCGAGCGCTTCTGGAGCTACGGCCTGGGTCGCGGGAGACATGGGGATGATGGCAGGGCGAACGACAGCGCGAGACGAGGCGCCGCTGCTGCTTTGATGATAACAAGCGGCGCCGGTTGTGGAAGAACGCGCAGATTTCGGTTACCAGGTTGTGGTTGTGTTGGTTGAACCGCGTCATAACCGCCTGCACCAGTCGGAAACGAGCGCGGCGGTCGAGGGGGCCGCAGGTAAGATGGAGAGACCAGAGAACAACCGCAATGCCCACTTCATTGGAAGGCGTCGGCTTCAATCTGCTAGGCTGCCGGGACCTGCGGCCCGATGGCTCCTTTGTTACGACCAAATTCTTCTGCATCCTTTATCTGCCTCTCGTGCCAATCTCATCGTGGCGCGTTCTGCCGGCGCGCGGGAATTTGCCGCTCCCTTTTCTAAGAAGGAGATTCGTCAGGGCGACGAAGCTCCCGCTGCATTGGCAGCAGGCTTTTTCGGTGTACCTGGCGGCAGCGGCGTTTGTCGGTTACGGCGTATGTTTTTTGAATTCGCAGTGCCATATCTGAGGTTGCACTCCAACCTGATCAACGGCGACTGGAGCGAGATTTTCGCTTTTTGCGGTTGGATGTCGGTTCCCTGGATCGTGATGAGGCAGTTGAGAAAACGGGCATTCGAGCGGGCGCGCGAAGGCATCCATCACCTGAACGTTCCTTATCCCATTGAATAATGCTCGGATTGCCTCTTCCCCAACTGTGGGATGCCCTGAAACTGGTGAAAACCATGTAGAATGGGATGTAACCGGATGACGATCTCCCCTTCAGCGGCTGCCGCCCAGGCATCCCGCTCCCCGCGGGACACGGAGTCGCGGGCGTCCGGAACCCAGACAGAACAAGAACCGGTCATTGAGGTAAAGGGGCTGCGCAAGTCCTATGTCACGGCGCGCGGATCGCTCGACCTTTTTCAGGGTCTCGACCTGAGGGTTGAAGCAGGCGAACTGGTCGCGATTGTGGGCCAATCCGGGGCGGGAAAGAGTACTCTTTTGCACATTCTGGGCGCGCTTGATGCGCCTTCTTCGGGGACTGTATACTGCGCGTCAACCAACGTGGCCAAGCTCACTTCGCGCGAGGCTGCAGTGTTTCGCAATCGCGAGATTGGCTATGTGTGGCAGTTTCACTACTTGTTGCCGGAGTTTACGGCGCAGGAGAACGTGGCGATGCCGCTTTTGGCGCGAGGAATGCGGAAGCAGGATGCAATGGCGCAGGCGGCGAACTGGCTGAGAGAGGTGGGTTTGGAAGATCGCAGCGACCATCGGCCGGGTGAGCTTTCGGGCGGCGAACAGCAGCGGGTTGCGCTGGCTCGCTCGCTGGTGAATAGCCCGCGGCTACTGCTGGCTGACGAACCTACCGGCGACCTGGACGGTGTTACGGCAGCGCGAGTGTTTGAGTTGATTGAGGGGTTACACCAGAGTCACCGTTTAACCTCGATATTGGTAACGCATAACCTGGATCTAGCCGCTCGATGTACCCGTGCGCTGCGGCTGGAAAACGGGCAGCTGAAGGCGCTGACGACCGCTCCTTCAATCACGAATTAACTCGCAACCTGTTCGCGGATACGCATCGTTTTCCGCGGTTTTTGAGTCTTATCTAATAGCAGTTCTGAGAGGCTCCCCAGGGCTCAGGCTGCGGAGGTCGGGATGGAAGTTTGCCGGCGGGGTTCAGAGCCGGAGACGACCGGGCGGAAAAGGGCCCAAAACCATCCAAAAGAGCTGTTCGGAGCCGGGTAAGTTTTCCGTTGATGCCTCCGGCAGTGAAGGAACAGAGGGCGCGAGCAGACTGAGCCGAGGCCGGGGAAACGACGGACGGCTACCGAAGCCGCAAGCCCTGCACGAGGGAGAACACCATGTTCGAACGCTACACCGAGAAGGCACGGCGCGTGATCTTCTTCGCACGGTATGAGGCCAGCCAGTTTGGTTCGCCTTATATCGAGACCGAGCACTTGCTGCTTGGGCTGCTTCGCGAAGACAAGGCGTTAACCAACCGATTTCTGCGTTCGCACGCCTCGGTCGAGTCGATCAGGAAGCAGATTGAGGCGCACACAACGATTCGCGAGAAAGTTTCGACCAGCGTTGATCTGCCGCTTTCGAACGAGTGCAAGCGGGTTCTCGCATACGCCGCTGAGGAAGCAGAGCGGCTGGGCCACAAACATATTGGCACCGAACATCTTCTCCTCGGTTTGCTTCGCGAAGAAAAGTGTTTTGCCTCGGAGATTTTGCAGGAGCGCGGACTAAAGCTCGCGCAGATTCGCGACGAGCTGGCGCGCGTGACGCAGGAAAAGGCTCCGCCACAGCAACGGCAGCGTGAATCGAGTCTGCTTGCTGAGTTCAGCCGCGACCTTACGCAGGCGGCAATGGATGGGCAGTTGGATCCGCTAGTCGGACGCGAAGGTGAATTGGAGCGCGCGGTGCAGATTCTTTGCCGCCGCACCAAGAACAATCCGGTGCTGATCGGCGAGCCGGGCGTAGGAAAGACGGCGATTGTCGAGGGACTGGCGCAGCGGATTGCCGACGGCGAGGTGCCGAGCTTTCTGGCCGACAAGCGCGTGCTGGCGCTGGATCTTTCGCTGATTGTGGCCGGAACGAAATACCGCGGCCAATTTGAAGAACGCCTGAAGACGATCATGAAAGAGCTGATGGAGAATCAGAATTCCATCGTCTTCATCGACGAGCTGCACACGCTGGTAGGCGCGGGTTCGGCCGAGGGTTCGCTGGATGCGGCGAACATCCTGAAGCCGGCGCTCTCTCGCGGCGAGATTCAGTGCATCGGCGCGACGACGCCTGGCGAGTATCGCAAGTCAATCGAGAAGGACCGGTCGCTGGAGCGGCGATTCCAGGCGGTGAAAGTTCCGCCGCCCAATGAGGCCGACGCGATCAAGATCATCATGGGCATCAAGGACCGTTATGAGAAGTTTCATGCGGTCAGCTATACCGATGCCGCGGTCGAATTCGCTGTAGCGCATTCAAACCGCTACATTCCGGATCGGTTCCTGCCTGACAAGGCGATCGACCTGATTGACGAAGCGGGTGCGCGCGTGAAGCTGCGCCAGACTTCGCTGCCCGAAGAGATCACCGAGGTGCAGAAGCGGATCAAGTTCATCGTGCACCGCATGGACTCGGCAATTGCCAATCACGAATTCGAGAAGGCGCGGTTCTATTCGGATGAGGAGCGCAAGGAGCGCGAAAATCTTCGCGCGCTGCGCGACAAGTACCATCTCGACGATTCGGCCGCGGGCATCGTGACGCGCGAAGATATCGAGGACGTGGTGAGCCGCTGGACCGGCGTGCCGGTGACCAGCATCAAGGAAGAAGAGACGCAGAAGCTGCTGCGGGTGGAAGAGGAACTGCACAAGCGAGTGATCTCGCAGGACAAGGCGATCTCGGCGCTGGCGCGTGCGATCCGGCGGTCCCGTGCTGGCCTCAAGTCGCCGCACCGGCCGATCGGTTCTTTCCTGTTCCTGGGACCGACTGGCGTGGGAAAAACGGAGATGGCTCGTACGCTGGCCAACTTCCTCTTTGGCAGCGACAAGGCGCTGATCCGCTTCGATATGTCGGAGTTCATGGAAAAGCATTCGGTGTCGAAGCTGATCGGTTCGCCTCCGGGCTACGTGGGCTACGAGGAGGGCGGCCAGCTTACCGAGCGGGTGAAGCGTTCGCCGTATTCGGTTGTGCTGCTGGACGAAATCGAGAAGGCGCACCCGGATGTATTCAACATTCTGCTGCAGGTGTTTGAAGACGGGCAGTTGACCGACGGACTGGGCAATACGGTCGACTTCAAGAACACCATCCTGATCATGACGTCGAATATCGGCGCGCGGCACCTGCAGAAAAGGCAGGGGCTCGGCTTCCAGAGTGAGCGCGAAGACCTGGTGAGCGAAAAGGTCGAGGAGTTGGTGAAGAATGAGGTGAAGAAGACCTTCAACCCCGAGTTCCTCAACCGTCTCGACGAAGTGATTCTCTTCCAGTCGCTGTCGGATGCAGACCTGATCCAGATCGTGGAACTGCTGGTGCAGCAGCTGAACGCCAATCTGGCGCAGAAGTCGATCACGATTTCGGTGACCGACGAAGCAAAGAAGTGGATTCTCGACAAGACGCTGACCGATCGCAGTTACGGCGCGCGTCCGTTGCGCCGCGCACTGCAGCGCTACGTCGAAGATCCGCTGTCGGAGGCGCTGATTGCCGGACAGATCCAGGAGCGTCCGGCGTTCCTCGAGGTCTATCTCGACACCAACCAGCTGTTCTATCGCCCGGTAAGCGCGGACGAGAACGCCACGGAAGAAAAGGCGGCGGGCGTGCTGCTGTTCAGTAACTGAAGAAATCCAACTCGCATCGAAGAGCCTCCGGCAAGTCCGGGGGCTTTTCTTTGCAGGGGAACCTGCACAGAGCATCGGGAGATTTTGAACGCCGCACATGTATGCCGTCACTTCGTTCGATCTTTCATACTGGATAATGAATTCAGGAGCGAGAGTTGAGGAAGAGTTTACTGCGGAGAATCGGGCACGAAGTGATATGGTCGGCGATGCCGAAGTCGCTGTATTTTGAGCCCTACATGGCCAAGTTGGTCGCCAGGGAAACGAAGTTCGTCATAAGATCAGGCCCATTTTGCGGGATGAAGTATCTTAACGAGTCATCGAGCAGTGTGCTGGTACCGAAGCTGCTCGGAATTTACGAGCGCGAGTTGCACAAAGTCATCGAGGAAGCCATCGCGTATCCCTTTCAAGCAATCGTCGACATTGGCGCGGCGGAGGGCTACTACTGCGTCGGGCTCGCGATGCGGATGGCCGAGGTTCGTGTGTACGCGTACGAAATGCACGAACCGGCACAGAGATTGATCAAGGAACTTGCGACTTTAAACCGGGTCGAAGATCGTGTGGCGATTCGCGGAGCTTGCACGGTCAACGAAATGAAATCGGTGCTCGATCCATCGATTGCGACTCTTGTGATTTGCGATGCTGAAGGCTCTGAAGCGTACATTCTCGATCCGCTGCGGATTCCGGCATTGCAAGCGACGCATGTCCTGGTTGAAATGCATGACTTGATTGTTGGCGGTTTGAGCGAAGTCATTTGCGAAAGATTTAAGGCCACTCATCTGATTGAGCAGATTCACGCTGAAGAAAGGAGCCGGAGTGAGTTTCCCTTCAGTTCCTTCGTCACGCGGCATTTTCCGGGCTATATCGACTTTGCCGTTTCCGATTGCCGCCCGCCTGGAATGTCGTGGTTCTGGATGCGGCCGAAGCAGGCGAGCCGGTGAGCCATTCTATGGCACAATGTGAGATGAGGGTTTATTTGCATTCATGAAGGGCAATCGGCCAAAAGGCGCATGGATTTGGGTGGCGATCGCAGCCATTACTTTCGCGTCTCTGGCGCGTGCCCAGTCCGGTATCGGATATGCACGGGCCTACGCCACACCGGTCATCAAGCTACTGGCATCAAACCAGTTAGTAGATTCCGACGCTTCTGCGGCAGCCCGCCGCACGGTTTCACGCTCGCAGGCCGGAACCTCAACCCTCGCTTTGGAACTGCTGCCAGTTTTCTTCGTCGGCCTTGTCGCGCCCCTCAGCTTGCTTTCTCCGCGGCTCGCGTTATGCATCGGCTCTGCGCCTTCCGCGCACGATTTGCCCGATTTGTTTCAACGCCCGCCTCCCGTCCAATTCGCGTAGTTGGCCTGATTTTCTGATGTCGCCCGCAGGTGCGAGTGATGTCACGCGACGGACCTCAGTTCACCTTATTCAATGACATTTACACTGAACTACGGAGAAAGCCGTGTTTTTTGACAAGATTCTGACAAAGATCTTTGGCACTGCCAATGAGCGCCTGATCAAGCGCCTGATGCCCATCGTGATTCAAATCAGTGCGATGGAGCCGGAGATCAAGAAGCTTTCTGACGAAGAGCTGAGAGCCAAGACTGCCGAGTTCAAGTCCCGGGTTGCCGCGCGACTCGACGGCATCGACGATGCCGACGCGAAGAAGGAAGCGGAGAAGGCTGCGCTTGATGAGATTCTGCCGGAAGCATTCGCGGTGGTGCGCGAAGCCGGCTGGCGCACCGTGAAGATGCGCCACTTCGACGTGCAACTGATCGGCGGCATGGTGCTGCATCAGGGCAAGATCTCAGAAATGAAGACCGGCGAAGGCAAGACGCTGGTGGCCACACTCGCCTGCTACCTGAACGCGCTCGCCGGTCACGGTGTTCACGTGGTCACGGTGAACGATTACCTGGCTAAGCGCGACGCCGAGTGGATGGGCAAGATTTACGAGTTCCTCGGTCTGACGGTTGGCGTGATCGTGCACGACCTGAGTGACGACGAACGGCGCGCGGCGTATGGCGCCGACATCACCTACGGCACGAATAACGAATTCGGCTTCGACTACCTGCGCGACAACATGAAGTTCGAGATCAAGGACTGCGTGCAGCGCGGACATTTTTACGCGATCGTCGACGAAGTCGACTCGATTCTCATCGATGAAGCACGGACGCCGCTGATCATTTCTGGTCCCACGGACCAGACCACCGACAAGTACGCGCGCGTCCGCCGCTTTATTCCCGATCTCGAACAGGGCGAGGAAGTGGAGTGGACCGACAGCAAACGCCAGCAGGAACTTGGGATTCGGCTGGCCGAGGGCGAGAAGTACCTCACCGGCGATTACTTTGTCGACGAGAAGCAGCGAACGATCGGCGTGACGGACTCGGGCTGGGAGACGATCGAGAAGGCGCTGGGGATCGGAAACATTGCCGACGCGGAAAACTGGGACCTGAAGCACTACGTTGAAACGGGCATCAAGGCGCACGCGCTCTACAAGCGCGACGTGGACTATGTGGTGAAAGATGGAGAAGTGATCATCGTCGATACGTTCACGGGACGGCTGATGCCTGGCCGGCGGTGGAGCGACGGATTGCACCAGTCGATCGAAGCCAAGGAAGGCGTGAACATTCGCAAGGAAGACCAGACGCTGGCCACGATCACGTTTCAGAATTACTTCCGCCTTTACAAGAAACTAAGCGGCATGACAGGAACGGCCGAAACCGAAGCAGCCGAGTTCGAAAAGATCTACAAGCTCGAAATTGTCGTGATCCCGACGAATAAACAGTTGCGGCGCATTGAGAATGCCGATGTTGTTTTCCGCACGGAGAAGGAAAAATACAAGGCGGTTGCGGACAATATTGGGGAGTTGAATGAGACGGGCCAGCCGGTGCTTGTGGGCACCACTTCGATCGAGAAGTCGGAACGTCTGTCGGGGATCCTGCAACGCAAAGGCATCAAGCATGTGGTGTTGAATGCCAAGTTCCATGAGCGCGAGGCGGAGATTGTTGCGCAGGCCGGCCGGCTTGGAATGGTGACGATTGCGACAAACATGGCGGGCCGCGGCACTGACATTCTGCTGGGCGGCAATCCGGAGTTCATGGCGCGCCAGGAACTGGTGAAGACGAAGGATAGCGACGGCAACTCCAGGGCGCGTGCGATCAGCGTCGCTGAGGGCGCGATCAATCCGATGGCGCCGGCGGGGTTCCTGCGCTTCTACTACCAGGGCCAGGAGTACGAGGTAGCGGAAGAGCAATGGGCTGAGACCTTGAAAGGCCACGCCGAGTGGGCGCAGCGCGATCACGAGAGTGTGATTGCGGCGGGCGGGTTGTTCATCCTCGGCACAGAACGTCATGAATCGCGGCGCATCGACAACCAGCTTCGCGGCCGCGCCGGGCGCCAGGGCGATCCAGGCGAGTCGCGCTTTTATCTCTCGCTTGAAGACGACCTGATGCGCATCTTCGCCAAGCAGTGGGTAAGCACGCTGCTTGAGAGGCTGGGCATGGAAGAGGGCGTGCCGATCGAATCGCGCATGATCTCGAAGCGCATTGAGGGCGCGCAGAAGGCCGTGGAGGCGCAGAACTTCGAGTCGCGCAAGCACCTGCTCGAATACGACGACGTAATGAACAAGCAGCGCGAGGCCGTTTATGGCCTGCGCAGGCAGTTGCTCGAAGGCGTGGATCAGCGCGAATTGATTTTCGAAGATTATGTCGGCGGAATTCTATCGACTCTTCTCGATGAGTTCTGCAATGAGCGCGTGCGTCCAGACCAATGGAACTTCAAGGGGCTGTCAGAGAAGCTGGTCGATCACTTCGGAATCAAGCTGGAGGAAACTCCAATCAATCCGCAGGAACTGGGCCGGCATGAGCTGGGCGACGAGCTTTTCGAGAAGCTGACCAAAGCCTACGAGGCGAAGGAAAACATTCTTGGCGCCAGCACCATGCGGTATCACGAACGGATGGTGATGTTGAGCGTGATCGATGGTTTGTGGAAGGATCACCTGCTCAACATGGACCACCTGAAGGAAGGGATCAATCTGCGCGGCTATGCGCAGCGGGATCCGCTCGTGGAGTACAAGCGTGAGTCCTTCGACATGTTTGAGGCGATGATGCTGAAGTTCCAGGAAGACACCGTCCGCTTCTTGTTCCGGATGCAGATCATCGGGCCGGATGGACAACCGGTGAATCAGCCGCTGCAGCCGAGGGGCCCTGTGCCGAAGGCTCCGCCGGTGGCCAGCGCGGCGCAACCGATCGCCGGCGATGGCGCGCCACGCGAGATCACGATTCCGATGCGGCAACCTTCGACGACGATTGACGCGCTGGAGAAAGAGTTCCATCGCAAGAAGGAACGCGAGCTGGCTGCCGCCAGCCGGGCCGGAGGAAGCGAAACGTCACAGCCTGCGCAACGACGCACCGGCGACAAAGTCGGCCGCAATGATCCCTGCCCGTGTGGCAGCGGGAAGAAATACAAGAAGTGCCACGGAGCGTAGAGAACAGGGAACATGGGACCGAGGGGACAAGGAGGGGCCGTACGTGAGCGTTGCTGCCCCCCACCCAAGCAAAGCCTGGATCCACCCCACAAACGAAGACCTGTTCGTGGGGGCCCCGGGGATGGGGCACACCGGTTTCGGAGGCGGGAGTTGTGGGTTCAGCCGAAGATGCGGAACCTGCTTCTCTTCTTTTCGGGGATGTTGCCGCCGGCAGCCTGAGCCATTTCGCGCAGGACATCGGAAATGGCGGAGTCGGCGAGCGCCAGCGGAGTGGGCGTGTTGCGTGTTCTGCGCGCAGCCGCGTAATCGTCGGGAATCTTCCAATCGGCAGGGCGAGTGAGCGCCCGGGTAACCTGAGATTCGTCAAAGACCAGATCGCTGGGCTTGTAGCGATTGAGGACGATTTGCAGATTGTCGTCGCGGCGGGTGAAGTACTTCAGCACCATTCGATTGGTATTGCGCATCTCGGTGATGCCAACCTGCGTCACCAGGTAGACGACGGCGGATGGCTGAAACAGAGTCGTCGACATCAGATCGATTCTCGATCCGATGTCGACGACGACATAGGTGTACTTTTCACGCGCCACGGCCACCAGCTTGTCAATTGCTTCAAGCTGCGGGGGTTTATTAGGAAGCTCAGTTGGGGCAGCAAGCACCCACAGCCCTGACTCGTGCCGGGCCACCAGTGTCGCCAGCATGCTTGTGTCAAAGCGCTGGGGATTCTCGAGCGCGGGGGCGAGAGAATAGTCGGTGTTGAGGCCAAGGTTAATGGCCACGTCGCCGAGCGGCATCCCCAAATCGATCAGAAGCGTCTCGCTGCCGGAATCCTGGGCAAGAGTGAAGGCGAAGTTGGAACACAGAGTGGTTACGCCGCAACCGCCCTTTGCGCCCATGAACACCATAAGTTTGCCGGGCGCCTTGGAGAGGTCAGCCGGCGCGGGCTCAGGAGGAGCGGAGGCCCGATCGAGAGCGGAAATCAGTTCGGCGGGATCGAGCGGCAGGGTGAAGAACTCGCGGACGCCGGCGCGCATGAAGCGGACGGCAGTCTTGGCATCCGCCTCAGCGGAGTAGGCCATGACGTAGGTGCGGCCGTTGGCGCAAAGAGTTTCAACGAGTTTGAAGGCGAAGTCAGGATTGCTGTCGATATCGACGATGATGATCTGGTATTGCTGGACCAGCGCTTTCGGCAGATCCTCGAGCCTGGGCGGGTAGGATGCAAATTCCTTGTAGCGAAGGCCCTGGTGTCCGGCGATGACACCCCTGATGATCCCCCGACGGTGCTCATCGGGACCCAGGATTGCGACGTTCAGTGTGGTCCCATCGGACCCGACAGGAACCTTCGGTGGATCCGGCATAGCGAGCAGACTTCTCCCAAATGCCTATCATAATTGAAACAATTCAGTTGATGGGACTTGCGATTCAGCTTTCCTGAGCCGTGTACCAAGAAATGCGACGGTTACGGCCGGATATGAGGCTGGAATCGCTTGATTCAATACGCCATCACGGCCTTTAGCTTGCAGTCTCTTGCTGCCGATAAGCTTCGGTGCTAAAGACAAAGGGGACCATGCCAGCCGAATAGAGGGGCTGCCGTTACGGCATTGGCTGAGATCCATGAAGCGATGCGGAGGATGATGTTACGAAAGGCATGGAATTGCCTGAATCCGCGGATGGAATCGATCAGGACGCGGTTTGAGCAACTGCTGCAAAGGTGAGATCCGCGGCATGACTGCGATGCTGTTCGCGCCAGAGATCGAAGAGCCGTCCGTAGCTGAGTGTCAGGTAATCAAGCTGACTGACGCCAAGGCGCGAGGCAGCGTGGTCGATCCACTCCGGTGAGCCTTCGAGTTCCGCAAAATCGCCGATGGGCGTTTCGTCGACAACGCAATGACCCTCGCCATCAGACCACTCGGTGCGCCATTTTTCGTAACGGAAGGCAGCGACGAGGCCAAGTGAGAGAAAGATGTCGTCGAGCGCACGGCCGTCGGCAATCTCGGTTTCGGTTTCGACGCGATGCTTGTGGCGATCTTCGCCCGGACTGTTTGAAGGCAGACGCTTGTGAGTCAAGGTCCAATGGCCGGAGTAACTGCGGATGCGCAGAATCTCAGTCCGCGCGCGCAATTGCCGATCGGGCGTGTCGTAGAGAACATTGCTCTCGAAGCTGCGGGCGGTTTGCAGTTTGAAGCCGGCAGACTGGAGCCGTTGCTCGAGCCCAGCCAGGTCGGTTACGCGGAACTTGATCTCGGTCTCAATGGCCATTGGTAACAGCGAGTATACCGGCACGTAGCAATGCGCTGCTGAGGCAGGCGACAATGGAGGCAGTGAAGACCCTGCATCTGACATTGGACCCGGCGTCGCTGGAAACGCCAGGAGCGATTGATGCGATCGACCGCGCGGCAATTATTCTGCGCGGCGGAGGGCTGGTAGCGTTCCCGACGGAGACGGTGTACGGGCTGGGCGCCAACGCGCTCGACAGAGAAGCCGTGGAGCGCATTTTCGTAGCCAAGCAGAGGCCTTCGTGGGATCCGATTATCGTGCACATTGCAAAATCGGACATGCTGAAACAACTGGTGACCGATGCGCCGCAGTCGGCCTGGCGGCTGATGCAGGCATTCTGGCCGGGACCGCTGACGCTTTTGCTGCCGCGAAGGCCCGTAGTGCCCGATGCAGTGACGGCCGGCCGGCCGCTGGTGGGAGTGCGCATGCCGTCGCATCCGGTTGCGCTGGAGTTGATCCGGCGAGCAGGGGTTCCGATCGCTGCGCCCAGCGCCAATCGGTTTGCCCACATCAGCCCGACGACGGCCGCTCATGTGCTGCACGACCTGAAGGGCCGAATTGAAGCAGTGCTCGACGCAGGCCCAACGCCGCGCGGCGTCGAATCGACGGTGCTCGATCCTTCGACGAGCCCGATGACCATCTATCGCCCCGGCGCGGTGACGGCAGAGCAGATTCGCACGGTGGCAGGCCCGGTGGAACTCTTCAGGGAGATGGAGAATGCCGGCGCGGAGCCGAAAGAAGCCTTGCCTTCACCGGGTGTGGGGATCAGGCATTATGCGCCGAGAGCGCGGCTCGCGTTGATCGGCGCACCGCAACGGCAGTTGGGCGCGCGCCTGGCCGAGGCGGCGAGGAGCCGGCCTGGGGAAATTCTTGGCGTGATGCTGCCGGATGGAGTTCCAGCGCCGCCGGGAGTCGATCCAGCGCACGTATTCGCCTGGGGCCGCTGGGACGCACCGGAAGAACTGGCTCAGCGGCTCTATGCTGGATTGCGCTCGCTCGACGCGCGAGGATGCAGCGTGATCCTTTGCCCGCTGCCGTCAGCCGAAGGGATTGGGGCTGCGATCCGTGACCGGCTGCAGAAAGCGGCGAGGTAAGGCAGGCGACAGGTTACAGGTTTCAGGTGACAGAGCCAACAGAACAGGGAACAAAGCGGCGAACGCAGGAAACTCGGAATCAGATCACTGCAACCTGTAACCTCTCTTATCCGTTGTCGCCGAGCTTGTACATGTATTTGATGGCGGATTTATAGACCAGGGTCTTGGTTCGGCCGCGGACTTTGAGTGAGTTGCGGTCGTACCACTCGATGCAGCCATCCACGCGCTCGCCGTCTTCGAGGACGATGACCATCGGCGTTTGCGACTGAATCTGCTTCTGCAGGTAGAACAGCTCGGCGTGGCGATTCTGCGCATCCATTTCCACAGAGTGCGCCGGGAAATGAAAGGGAATCGGTTGCGGGAAGTTTCTTCTGCCGTGGGAGGGCATGCGTGCAGTTTCCGGTGCGCGTTCGGGTGACGGAAGCGAAGAAAGATTCATGACTGCCGACCCTCCTTGGAAATCGTGATGGCGGACCAAGGTCCGTTTCACCAACGCGCTGGGAAGAATGGGGCCCTGTAAGATCAGGCGAGGCCGGATGCGCCAGCCCGCTGCTTGCCGTTTGGGTGGTCCCAATTCACTGGCAATGCAGACAACTGCCCCCTGTCAGCGGGAGATGCGTTTCCCGGTGTCCCCTGTGCTGCATGGAGAACTCTTACCCTAAGAGATGCCTGGTAACGAAGGGAAGTTGCTCTTTCATTCTGCGGGCATTCGAGCGAGGCGTCAAGGGGCGAGTTAGAAGCAATTCACAGTTCGCCGTTCACAGTTTTTGGTTCCCGGTCCCTCAATTGCCCGCTGTTGCGATTCCGACGGCCATGGCGTCGAGCGAGAGCGAGCGCAACAGGTTGCGGCGCATGCCCTGTTCGACTTGCACCAGAGCGCGGGCGGCGCCGTCGATCCAGTCAATTGTGAGACCTTCAGCGAAGCGCGACAGCTCGCTGGATAAATCGATGTTGCGAATCAGAGCCGGCGTTCCGGCAACGATGAGCAGGAGATCCTCGAACAAGCTGCCGAGGGCGCGCAGGAGATTGATGGTTTTCTCCTGGCCGTCGGCACCGGCGCGATAGCTCTCTGTCGCGTGGAAGAGCTGGCTGTAATCGGGCTCCCGCAGCGCGGTGCGGAGAATGATGAGTGCATCGTTGCGGCTGGCGACGAATGCGTCGAGGTCGAGCGAGAGCGCACGGCCGACTGCGCCCTCGGCGAGGCGAGCGGCGAGGGTGCGCTGTTGCGGCTTGAGGTCGAGACGCCGCGCAGCGAGCAGCGATTCAAGATCGGAGGGCGGAATCGCGCCGAGGCGATGCACTACGGCACGCGAGCGAATTGTCGGCAGCAATTCCTGCGGGTTTTCGGTGAGAAGGATGAGCGAAGTGTGATCGGGAGGCTCTTCGAGCAGCTTGAGCAAGCTGTTGGCGGCCTCTTTCATGAAAGCCGACGACGTGAAAATCGTAAATGAACGCGAGGCCTCGACGGGCGGGCGGTAGTAAGCCACGTGGATCGCCTGGCGGACCTGGCCGAGCTTGATCATCAGTTGCGGCGGGTCGGGCGGAATGATGAGCACGTCAGGATGCGTCTGAATGAGGATGCGCGTCTCGCGCTTGTCGGTCTCGCGCAGATCGTCGCGGGCCTCGACGGCTTCAGCGACTCGATCTTCGAGATTTGCGGCCTGGGCGATGCGGGTGCAGTTGGCGCAGCGGCCACAGAAGTCGGGCAGGCCGTCGGTTTCTGCTGGTTCGAGGCAGTTGACTGCCTGGGCGAGCATGAGAGCGAGCGTGTATTTGCCTGCGCCGCGCGGGCCGGCCAGGATCATGGAGTGCGGAAAGCGGCCGGAGCGGATGCTTTCGCGCAGGTGCGCGACCGTGGCGGCGTTGCCCAGAAAATCGCGGAAGGACATGAGACGAGGTTAGCAGGAGGCAGGGAACAGGGAACAGAAAAAACGGGGACTTCGGGACTACGGGACTGGGGGAGTGAGGGACGGAGGGACTAGGGGGCTAAGGGGCTAAGGGACTGAGGATCAGGGACTAAGGGACTTAGGGACTGAGGGATGGACGAGCGCGTGCTGGATACCGCTTTGGTCATCGGATTGGGGTTACGGTCGGATGTCTTCAGAGCTGAAGTGCTATCACTTTTCTCGAAAGGTTTGGCTACTATGGTTCATAAGAAGTGTGTTTATATACAGCCCGCCGGTGCCGGCCTTTTCCCCCAAAGGCCGACATCGGCGGTTTAATTTTGGGGTGGGTAATCGAGCTGGATCCGGGGCGACGGCGTTTCGAAATGTTTGTCAACCAGTACCTTCAGGATTGCAGGTAATTCGCTCGGACCGGTTTATTGACGAGAAGGCGGCTTCAGGGGATTAATCCTGGAAAAACT
This sequence comes from uncultured Acidobacteriaceae bacterium, assembly GCA_963834565.1. Taxonomy (GTDB): domain Bacteria; phylum Acidobacteriota; class Terriglobia; order Terriglobales; family Acidobacteriaceae; genus Telmatobacter. The sequence continues at coordinate 131,034 of CAWICF010000009.1, forward strand.
GCGACGAGCGTATCCGGTAGGGCACAAGTAGTAATTGGAGAGTAGCCGGTTTTTACGGCCACTTGGAATTCCCAGCACACCTCTGCCTGTCACGGCAGAAGTCTACATTCCACGTCGACGAGCCGGCTTTGCGTCCAGTTGGCTTCGCTGAAACTGGCCCGGACTCGATTTGCAGCGAAGCCGATGATGCATCCAGAACCCGTTCCAGAGGAAATCCGCATTCTTCCGGCCGCCGATGCCGGCGCCTCAACCCTGCCGGTCCGCGCTCCTTGCGCAGAGATCCGGGAACAGAAATCAGGAATCGCAAAATTCACATTGACATTTACAGAAAATCCACTACCATATGGTTGTGGATAGATTGGGTACAACATTTGCGGCTTTGTCTGATCCAACCCGGCGGGCGATGATCGAACGACTCAGCCATGGGCCTGCCTCTGTGCATGGATTGACGGAACCGTTTGCACTCTCGCAGCAGATGATTTCAAAACATATTGCCTACCTGGTGCGGGCACGGATTGTGATCAAGACGAAGCGTGGACGAGAGAGTGTGTGCACGCTCAGGCCACAGGCAATCAAGACGGTCAGCGACTGGGCGGTTTACTATCGCCGATTCTGGGAAGAGAGTTTCGACAAGCTGGATGTGGTTGTGAATCGAATGAAAAGAGCGGAGGTCAGAGATGACAAGAACGGTTAACGAAACAGACCGGATGGTAGTAGTGAGAGTATTTGATGCCCCACGCGAACTGGTTTGGAGGGCGTGGACAGACCCCAAATATGTTATGCAGTGGTGGGGGCCGAAGGGATTTACGGCGCCTGTTTGCAAGATGGATTTTCGCGTCGGAGGAAAATTTCTCTGCTGCATGAGAGCGCCGGACGGGCAGGAGTTCTGGAATGGCGGCGAATACCACGAGATTGTTCTGCACGAAAAGATCGTTTCCTTGATGTACTTTTCCGACCCGGAGGGAAACAAGGTTGACCCCGCACAATATGGAATAGAACATGAGGCCATCGACGGTGCGTACGATGTAACTCTCTTTGAGGATTTAGGAAACGGCCAGACGAAACTCACCTTCATTGGAAATGAACCCATGGAGAGCGCAAAAAATAGTGGTCAGCTGGAGGGCTGGAACCAGATACTCGATAAAGTTGCCGCAGTTGTTGCGGAGCTAGTTCTCTGACCGCATGAATTTGTCCTTTTAGCTTTCGTGGTTTCCCACCCTTTCGCCAGCAAAAAGGCGAAAGGATGGGGCACGGAATTGGTACAAAATCAAACGGTCAGAGACCTAGCGCAGGCGAAATAAGAAGTTGAAGTTTCTTGTGATCGCCATTTGCGAGACACGGAACGTAAAGCAAACGCAGGTCGATCCTGGAGACCCCAGCTAGATGTGGAGGCTCAAGAGGTTGTTCGGATTCAAGCCGGAGCGAGAAGCAGGTGGATTTTCCTTGAGGGAAAATCCACTTGGCGGTCATGGCTTCGGGACACAGTAACTGCGAAACCGCTGTAAGGGTGGCGGCGGAGGCATGGTTCAAACGCACTTCTCGTCACCTGGCCGCATCGTCGGCAATCCGGGAATAACTCAAGAGAAACACTTGAGTCCGAAAAATGCGGCCTTGATGCCGGATAGATATTGAAGAACACCGCAGGGTCCGGGAATAAAGTTCCGGTCCCTTGCGGGCTATCCAGGGAGTGCTCGCGCAACGGACCACGAATCGGACTCTCTCCTGCGGGACTCCGGTCGGACCCGAATTCATGACCTCCGCGTAGATGCAGGCTTTTCAGAAATGTAAAAAATATTTGACATGGATCGTCGAGTCGCGTTATGGTCTGTGATGTCAAATATTTTTGACATTGGAGCGATTTGCCATGGCGCCAGGCCTTTCTTACCGAGAAAAGACTCTCTATGCCTCACTTGCGGCGGAAATCGTTGTGTATGGCCCGTACTTCTTCCTTCACCAGCAGAACTCGGTCAACAAGGTCGCGGGGATGATTATCGCGATTATCGTATTGCAGGTCGTTCTGCAGTTGGCGATTGCCGCATTCACGCGCAACCGTGTGACCGACGAGCGGGACCGGCTGATCGAGCTGCGAGGCTACCGCGCCGGCTACCTGGTGATCGCATCCCTGATGGTGATCGGGCTCGGCCTGTTGTGGTTTCACGCGACGATGGGCCATCTTCAGCTCGAGAGCCGTATGGTTGGACTTCATTTTCTGAGCGTGTTTTTTGGCATGCTGGTGATCGCGGATATCACGAAGACCGCGACGCAGATCTTGTCTTACCGGAGAGCGCTCTGATGCCCGCGATCCGCAATCAAATTCGGGAACTCCGGGCTCAACGAGAGATCACGCAGCAGGAGCTCGCTGATCGAGTCGGCGTGACGCGGCAGACGGTGATTGCGATGGAGCAGGACAAGTATTCGCCTTCGCTTGAGACTGCGTTCAAAGTTGCCATCGTGCTGGGCGTGACGCTCGAACAGTGCTTTCAGTATGACCCTGACGGCAAGCGCTGACCGGCGACGGAAGTGAGCCATGCTTCATGCGGTTGTTGTAGCCGCGAGTCGTCTGTTCAGCGCGATTCCTGCCAGGGTCATGCCGAGGATGACCGCAGCGAACAGCAGCAACCAGCCCCAATATTGGGTGGGGTGGCGCAGAACCCGGACAAAATGGCGTCCATAGTGATCGGCGATGATCGCGACAAGTGTGTAACGTGCGCCACGGCAAATCGTCACTACCGTGAGAAATCTCGCCGCTGGGTAATTTGAAGCACCTGCCGCAGCGAACAACAGGCTTGTAGGGAATGGAAAGGGAACCGCTGTTGACGCGACAAGAGCACCGGTGCCCGATTTTTGGAAGAACTGGAGCATGGCTTCTACCTTGCGATTTCCAAACTTGCTGTGCAGGTAAGCTGATCCGGCCCTGCGCGCGATTCTGAACGTGAACCAGGCTCCAATCACCGACCCTGCTGTTGCAACTGCCGCGTACTCGTACCACGGATTGGTTTGGCGGGCCGCGAGAATTGCCGTCAAGATGTCAGGGCCGCCAAATGTCGGCAGAGGAGAGCTATCGATAATCGCAATGAAGAAGAGCCCCAGTGCTCCCAGGTGGCCAAGCATCGAAGTAATGCTGTGTCCCCGAGACGGGGTGGCACTTTGGATCAGGATGTTGAGCATGACGGCAATATATCAACTTTGGCGTGGGAGGCAGGACCGTCATCGACGGTTTAGTTTTGGGGCTCAGAAATAGAGCTGGATCGGGGCCGGCGGTTTACCGCGACGTTGATCAACCAATCATTTCCGGAGTGATCGTAGAACGCCCTGACGGCAAGCGCTAAGCGCGATGGATGAATGCCGTTATTCGGAGCTCGGCTTGGCGCCGGGCAGGCGTTTACGCATCATCGCGATCTGGCCAGTGTGGTGGGCTTCATGTTCGCAGACGTGGAACCACTTGCAGTAGTTATTGGTCGGGCCCCAGGGCCAATCCTTATCGGCAGCGAGGAACCATGCGTCGTCGCGCTTGCGGAACTCGGCGAGAGTCTTTTCGCGCACTTCATGCAGGATAGCGACGTAGTAGTCGCGGTCGTGGCCCTTGATGGTTTTGCGGCCGGCGTCGCCCAGGTCCATGGCCGCGTCCCACTTCTGCTTGATGGCGTCGGACCAGCTGTCCCACTTCATGCCATCGAAGGTGTTCATTTGGTAATAGGTCTCGGTGGCAGCCAGATGCAGCATCAGAGCGCCGAACGAATTGGCGTTCTTGTCGAACAGAAAATCGAGATCCGCCTGGCTGAGGCCCTTGGTCGCGGTCAGGATACCATTGGCCTCGCGCATCCAGGTGAGCATCGACACGAAGGTGCCGATCTGCGTGGAATAGCCGGCGCGCGGTCCGATGAGATTGAGGTCTGCGGAGTCGGCCGGGGCGGCTGCATCCGCTTTTGTCGATGCGCACAGGCTCACTGCGACGGTTGCCGCGGAACTGCCAATGAAGTTCCGCCGGGTCAACAAAGAATCGATTCGGCTCATGTCATGCTCCTTTTTTTGCCCGGTGAAGGATGCGATACAACGCTTACCAGGCCCGGCAGTCGTGGAGCGCCAGTATACAGGAGTGATTTTTGATCCCGCGAGGCCCCGATTTCGATCCGAGGGACGAAGTCGTGGCAGGCGAAGTCTATTCTCCGTCCTTGACCACAATCCCTAGTCGCGCTGCTGACGCACAAAGAGGTCGCGCCACATGCGTCGCCGGGGAACAGGCGGGTTGGGCTCTCCTGTCAGGGGCGGAGTCACTAGTTGCCGGCTGCGCTCGACCCACTCTGTCGACGACAGGAAGCGCGGCCCGACATCAATGAGCCGGGGAATCATGCCGAAGACGGCAACGCGGTTCCACGGCTGGCCGTTGCGCATGAGGAAGCCTCTTTCGTTCAGTGTGGCGGCGATTTCCGCATAGGAAGAGTCCAGCGCCACCCCTTCCATGATAACCATGAGGACCTGGTGCTCCACGGGGTCGGCTTCGAGGCGCACGCAGTCGTCGGAGATACGCAGCCCGTAGGGAATGTCTTCGCCGAAGTCGCCTTCGGCTAAGGCTTCCGCGCCGGCCGACTCGCGCCGCCACTCGATGGCGACCATCTGCCATCCGGCCTCCGCGCGGCGCTGGATGAATTCGAGATTGACAGGTTCGGAGACGATGTCGCGGATCCGCTCAAAGTTGGCCATGGTGCCTCCCGCAGAAGCCTGGTTTTTCGCCTCCATACGCGCAATTCAATTGCCAGGATGGGTGTTGCGCGGGCGGCTTAGAACTCGAAGAAAGAAAGGCCGTTATCGAAAGAAACGAGAGGTCACCCTGTCCCCCGCTTGTCCGGAAATGCAAATCCCTGTCCGGTTCTGGACAGGCTACGAGGGAGGGCCAGCGGAAGTGAGTCCCAGCTATTCCCCACAGCTCAAAATCGAGATGTGGGGCAAAGATATGGGGGCCAAAAGAAAAAATGTCAATGAAACTTGACAAGTGGCGCGAAGCGATGTAATGTTTCCTTGACAGTTAGACAAGGAGACATGTCATGTGGTGTACAACCGGAAATCAGGCTGTTCGGCGGTTCAGATTCCGCTGCTTTGCCAGCGCCGCTCTGGTTATTCTTTTCGCTTTTGTTGCCGCCGCGTCGTTTCGCCTGCTGCACCTGCACGGGGTGGTGGCGTACCTGGTGGCGGTTTTGCCGGCGCTGCCGGTTCTGTGGGCGCTGGTAGCGGTGGGGCAATACCTTCGCGAAGAGACGGATGAGTTCCAGCGGGCGCTGCACGTGGAGTACCTGCTGTGTGGAATCGGCGGGACCCTCGGGGTGACGACGATGTGGGGATATTTGGAGGACTTTGCGCGCGCGCCGCGGCTGGACCTGATTTATATCTACCCGATCTTCTGGTTGTTCGTGGCGATCGCCATGCCGGTGGTGAAGCGGAGGTACAGGTGAAGAACCGGCTGAAGGTGCTGCGCGCGGAGCGGGACTGGTCGCAGGCGGATCTGGCCCAGCGACTGGAAGTGTCGCGGCAGAGCGTGAATGCGATCGAGACGGGCAAGTTCGATCCAAGTTTGCCGCTGGCGTTCAAACTGGCGAGGCTGTTTGGAACTTCGATTGAAGCAATCTTTGAGGATAGCGAAGAGCGAGTCAGCGAGTCGGCAAATTAGCAAGTCAGCGAGTTAGCGAAGCCGCCTTTCTCGGCCCGCGGCTCATCCTCGCAGCGGAAAGTGGAGTCAGAGTCGGCACACTCCTATTCCGATTGGGCGATGACACTGAAGCGGCGCGTGGCGCCGTCGGGAAAGAGAATTTCGAGCTCCTGCAACGATTCGTAGCTGGTTTTGTGCTCGTCGGTGCTCCAACGCGCGTGATAGTCGCCGGGATTAATGAGGCCGTCGCAGCACTTGGTGTGGGCAGAGTAAGTGGGGCCGAGCAACTGGTAGTGCTTGCCGTCAATGACGGCCGTGACGATCTCGGAAAGGGTGTTGAATGCACCAGCACCTTGGTAGTCCTGGGGCGCGTAAGCGGCTGCCGAGATGTGCACGGCGAGCGTGTATTGGCTGGGATCGGGTTTGGCGTCGGCGGCGAAAGCGCGGTGCGCGCACACAAGCATGAGGCTGAAAAGAAGGACGGCGGGTGCGAGGTTCTTCATAGGCGAATTCTCCGGGATCAATTGTAGTTTGAGGAGAGGGTCGAGGAGTTCGCAGTTGTGGATGAGTGGGTGATTGGAGGATGGTGGGATCCCACCCTAAACGCCGCTGGCGAGGCAGCGAGTCAGCGGAGTTGGCGGGTCGACAAAGAATTCATTGAAGGTTGTGGTGGTTTCGCGGTATCGTGTCGTTGCATGAGAGGGTGAACTTCCCCCCGGCCTCTCATAATGCCCCCGAGAAAAGCTGGCCTGGAAAACCAATGCAAGGCTTGCGGCTGCGGAAGCGCAGCCGCAAAGGGAGTGCCGCGCGACGACCGATGGAGGTCGCAGGGCGCGGGCCGGTTGACCCAGGCCTTTGGCTCCGGAAAGGAAGAAGACGATGCGAAATGGATTTGCCGCAACCCTGCTGATGAGTGTGTTTGCCGTGGCGCCCGCTGCGGCGGCGACGTGCCCTGGAACAGTGGTGCTGCAGGACGCATTTGCGACGCCGAACACGACGCTGGACCTTGAAGCGTATCCGCAGGACAAGATCGCAATCCAGGGCGGCAAGGCGGAGGTAACGTTTCTGCAAGCCGGTTTTGGGCGCGCCGACGAATACTGGGGTACACTTCTTGGCGATGTGAACGTGTGCGCTACGGTGAGCGAACCGGCAACCGACAAGGCGGAGAACCAGGCTGCGGGCATCATCTTCTGGGGTGCGAGTTACAACTCGTACTACACGTTTCAGATTCAGCCGGCGGCCGGGACATACGCCGTCGCCGAATTCACCCCGGGCGCCTCAGGGAGCACATGGACGTTTCCGGTGACCTGGACCGCGAGCGCGGCCGTCGTGAAGACGATGGGATCGGCGAACACGCTGCAAGTGGAGACCAAGGGCACCACTGCGACGCTGCTTATCAACGGCCAGCAGGTGGGGACGGTGACCGGCACGCCGCCGGGTGGCGGAGGCCAGGTCGGATTCTACGTGGGTTCGTCGACGACGAGCACGAGCACCTGGGACGTAACGAACTTCTCGGCCTCTTCTCCGCTGACCACGACCGCGGCTGCTTCGACAGCGTGTCCCGGGACTCCGGTATTCCAGGATGCGTTCCCCACTCCTGACCCGTTGATCAATATCCAGACAAGCACGCAAAGCCAGGTGACAACCGCGGGCGGCAAGGGAGAAGTGATCCTGACAGTGCCCTCGTATGGACAGATGTTTGAGTACACTGGCAACCAGTATGGCGATGCCGACGTGTGTGCGACGTTCAATACGCTGGCTACCGACAAGGCAGAGGGCCAGGTGGCAGGGCTGATCTTCTGGGCGACAGACTACACCGCGTTGTATGTCTTCGAGATCAATCCGACAGCCGGCACGTATACAGTTGCCCTGCGCAGCGGCGGCAATTGGACGACGTCGATTACTTCATTGCCGAGCGCGGCGGTCGAGAAGGGAATGGGGAAAGTAAACACGCTGCGCGTGCAAACGAAGGGAACCGCTGCGACGCTTTACATCAATAATCAGCAGGTGGAATCGGTGTACGACGCAAATCCGCCTGCGGGTGGTGGGGTGGTAGGGTTTTACGGCGAGTCGGAGAGCACGACGACCGCGACGGAGACGTGGCAGGTGGGGAACTTTACCGTTGCGCTGGAGTGAGAAAGACAGGGAACGAGGGAACAAGGGAACGAGGGAGCAAGGGAGCAAGGGAACAGGGGTGGGAGTTCGCGGTCAATTAAGGGTGGTGCTATCCCACCCTAAAGTTCGGCGCGTCGCGCGAACTTTAGGGTGGGGCACCCTCGAGAATTTCACAGTTGCGTATGGACTGCGATAAGCGCCGATGCACCGAGAGCTACGAACTATGAGCTGTTTTTTGTCATTTGCCGGTGTAGATGACGTGCCAGATGGAGCGCGAGCCGTCGTCGGAAACGAAGAGCGAGCCATCGTGAGCGACGGCGACTCCGACGGGACGCCCCCACACATCACCGTCTCCGTTGCCGACCGTGAATCCGGTAAGAAAATCTTCATACTCGCCGGTGGCATGGCCATCGCGCATGGGCAGGCGGACAACCTCGTAGCCGGTGCGTTGCGCCCGGTTCCATGAGCCGTGCTCGCAGGCAAATCCGTCACCCTTAAAGTCGGCGGGAAACTGCGAGCCTTCGTAGAAGGTCATCTCGAGCGACGCCATGTGCGGATTCATAAGGATGTCAGGCGTGATGACCTTGGACTGAAGCTCGGGATGCTTGCCTTCGTGGCGTGGATCCTGGTGGCCGCCCATGTACCACCAGGGCCAGCCGTAAAAGCCGCCCTCCTGCACGTGCGTGATGTAGTCGGGGACGAGGTTATTGCCGAGAGCGTCGCGCTCATTGGTGGAGCACCAAAGCTGGCCGGTGATGGGATTGACGGCCTCGCCGACGCAGTTGCGCAGGCCCCAGGCGTAGATCTTGATGAATTTGCCTTTGGGCGTGAACTCGAGGACATCGGCGCGATGGAATTCTTCAGGATGTGTGTCGCTGTCGTCGACGTTGGAGTGCGAGCCAACGGAGGCAAAGAGATTGCGGCCATCTTTTGAGAAGACAAGATCGCGGGTCCAGTGGCCACCGCCGCGGAGACGGCCACCGCCGGGCAGATCGGCGAGCTGCTGCATGGGGCCACTCGCAGTAGTGTCGCCATTGTGATACGGAAAACGCACGATGGCGTCCGTGTCGCCGATGTAGATCCACCGCGGATTCGGGCCGAGTGGATAGAACGCGATGCCGAATGGCTGATGCAGGCCGGTAGCGAAGACGGAGGTTTGTTGCGGCTTGCCGTCGGCGCCGACGCCGCGGAAGACGCGGATCTTTCCGGTTTCGCTCTCGGCGAGGAAGAGATCGCCGTTGGGCGCGAAGCGCAGAAGGCGGGGATTGTCGAGGTTGGTTGCGTAGAGCTCGACCTTGAAACCTGCTGGCGCTTTGGGCCAGGCATCGGCGGGACGGGGAACGATGTTGGGTCCGTTGTCGACGGATTGCTCGGGCATGGGGCCGGGCAGGTCGGCGACAGTCAAATGGCGACGAACGCCTGGAGCTTCGTGGGAGGCGTCAGTAAACGCCGCCTGGCCGGTGAGGACAGGATAGTTGGGGACGGTTTTTGCGGCGTCGGAACCCGCGGATGAAGGTCCAATTGCGGGTCCTCCCGCGACGGAAGCGGCGAGCGCGGTGTGGACGGAAACGGATACGAATGCGGACAGGACGAAGACGGCAGAAACTTTCAAGAGTGGGTGCAGATTCTTCATGAATCCTCTCATGGGGTGAATTGAGTTGAAGCAGAGCATCCTGCGCGGGGAACGAAGCGCCTGATCGGTGAGTTCGATCTTCTTATTCGACGCAACTGAAACCGGTTGCGTCGCGCGAAAATCGATGTTCGTTAAGGTCGAAGTTCGTTAAAGTCCCGTCATAAAACTGGCAGGCAGCGAGGCGGTGACGACCACGCGCTCGCCATGCTGTGAAACTTCAGCGGTCTTGAGCAGTTCGACGAGCAAATTGTCGGCTTTGCTTTTGCCGAGGGGAATGTTGAGGCCGCGGGCGACCGTCACCAGTGTACCGAGTGCGGCGGCCTGGCTGGCAGCGGTATCGGCGTCGGCGGCGATTTCTTCCACGCGGAGGCGGACGGAGCCGAGCGAGCCCGGGACGGGAAGTGTGGGCGCAGCGCTGGCGATGATGGTGGAGTCGGCGGCGAGAGGCAGATCGAATCCGAAGACGTGAATGGAGCCGCTTTCAGAGAAGGGAAGGCCGATTTGGCCGACGCCCCAGGCGAGCGAAAGCAGTGGCACGTCGTGGTAGTGGTGCTGGAGGAGCGACGAACCGCTAAACGGCAGCGCGGCGGCGCGATGACGATCGAGGATGGAGTGAATCTGCTCGGTTGTGGGCGTGTTGCTGACGGCGATCATGTCGTAGCCAATCTGTGAAACGCGCACCGTGCGGCCCTGAGACGAAATGTTGTAGATAGTGTGGCCGGTATAAAGTTCGCGCGAGGTGGCGTGGGCGTCGAGCCATGCGTTGAGCTTTTGCCCGGTGATTTTGCCGACGATGACCATGGAGTATGCAACCGGGCCGTTGGGACCGTTGGGGTCGGGCATGCGATGCAGGCCGATGGCCACCTGGTCGACATCTCGCTCCCAGTCGACTCCCGTGGCGTCGACGAACTCCTGGTAGTCGGGGACGCGATGCGGCGGCGGGATATTTTTAAAGTGTGCGAGAGCGCGAATGGGCGCGAAGTTGATATAGAGGATGCCGTCGGACTCGGGTAGCAGGCGCGCGGCCTCAGGCGGGGCCTTGGAGCGCAGAAAGACGGCCACGGCCAGTAAAGCAAGGAGCGCGGCCACGATGAGGAGCGTTCTGCGGGTGCGTCGACTCATGCTGACGGCTCGCGTGAGCCGTCAGGAATGAGCGTATCACCCGGGGCTGCTATGAGTTCTGTCGGGTGATTCTGGATCGCTGAGGCTGAAAGGCCCACCATTGCAGTGGATGGGCCTTCCGAACTGGATGAAGTTACTCGGGGATGCTGATGGTGTAGATTTTTCCGCCGCTGGCCATATTGGAGCTGGTGTAGGAGCCGGGCGGAAGCAGACCGTATTCGCCCTTGCCGAGCGCCTGATCCAAGGTGATTTTGTACACGCGAGGGGCGATTTTGACTGACTTGAATTGGACTTCGTCACGCTGGGCACCGCCGGAAGAGTGGAAGACACCACCGGTGACGGAGCGGAACTCGCGCGAGCTGCTTTGCACGCGCAGGCGCAGCAACTGGTACTCCTCGATGTCAACACCTTCGGGAACATAGGCGGCGAGCGTTACGGGGAAGGTGAGGGTGTTCTTGGCGTGCGCGCCCGGGATGTGGCCGTTGGTGTCGCCCTTCACGATGCCGTCGCTGGCAATGCTCTTCAGCACGCCACCGGATTTGAAGTTGACGATTTCAGGCTCGAGCCGGAGCCAGGCGCCGGTCTTGTCCTGGTAATAGACGCCAACGTCATCGATTCCAGCGGGGCGCGCGGGCGCGGCTGGTGGCGGCGGAGGCGGAGGCGGAGCAACTACGACAGGAGCCGACGCTTTGGCAACCATCGCGGCGACTACTTTATCGCTGACGCCGGCGGACTTTAGGGCGATGATGCCGTCAGCCGATGTGTCGTAGGTGCCGGGCTGCGAGCTGATGGTGGTGACGATGAGATCGTCCGACAGTCCAGCCTTGACCATCTTGACAACGGCGTCGTTATTCATTGCCTGCTGAGCGGCGAGCGCGAGACAGCAAACGAGAACGAAAGTGGCAACAAAACCCTTGCGCATGGAATCTCTCCTCGGCTTACAGAAAGAAAAATTGACCCAAATGGAAGCAACTGAATGATCTACCGAAACGGCAGATTTCGCAAGATGACTTTTTCACGCAGGCCAGGAGCGGTTGATCCGGTCAGGGACACGCAAATAGGAACGCATCACGTCTATATACGCGTTGTGTTACTATTTGGCATGATCGCCGGGTTCCGGGATTCGGACACCAAAAGGCTTTGGACAACCGGCAAGTGCAAGCGGCTGCCGGCACAACTGAATCGGCAAGCGTTGAAGAAGCTGTACATGCTGAACGCGGCTCTGGCGGTGGAGAACCTGGCTGTTCCTCCCGGCAACCGGTTGGAGAAACTGCGAGGAGATCGAAAGGGCGGGTACAGCATCCGCATCAACGATCAATACCGAATCTGCTTTGTATGGCGCAATGGAAATGCACATGAGGTGGAAGTGACGGATTATCACTAATCCGTTTGCTGAGAGGAGAGGGAAATGCCTGGAAACGCAGCTTTGATCCATCCGGGGGAGATTCTGCTGACCGAGTTCATGGAGCCGCTCGGCTTGACGGCTTACCGGTTGGCCAAGGAACTCTGCGTTCCCGCGCCGCGGGTGGGAGATATCGTGCGCGGCAAGCGCTCAATATCGGCGGACTCAGCCCTGCGGCTGGGCATCTATTTTGGCCTGCCGGCGCAGTTCTGGCTGAATCTGCAGAACGAATACGATCTTCGCCGCGCAGCCGCCAGCCCCGCGCTCAAGAAGCTCTCGCCGCGTGCGGCATGAAGGCGGTTTCTCACGTTTGCTCCGGGTGCGCGGCTATGCTAACCTTAATTTCTGTGCCGTGGTACGCGGAAAGTGGAAGTGTGTCCGCGCACCGGTTGGTTCCTACGGATGGCTTCGGGCTGGCGTAGCTCAGCTGGTAGAGCATCTGATTTGTAATCAGAGGGTCGGGGGTTCAAATCCCTTCGCCAGCTCCACGCAATCCGATGCCGGAATCAGGAAGAACGAAACGGCAGGAGATTTTCCGGCGGCTTTTTTAGGGCGCCGGGCCTGTTCTCGCGGTGAATCCACTTCAAGCGCAGGCTTCGCAAAAACCGGAGCATCCGGTGGTTGCGGCGTGCGCGGAAAGCGGGTTGGGAATGGGGTTTGGTGGGTAGGAGATTTGGCCTCCCACCCTAACCGATCGCCAAGGCGACCGGTTAGGATGGGGCACCCGCGAAGGTGGGGCACCCGGAGAAGAGTTGAGCTTGTAGTTTGGGCACAGGTGGCCGAGCGGTTAATGGCAGCAGACTGTAAATCTGCCGCTCCTTGCGAGCTACGGAGGTTCGAATCCTCCCCTGTGCACCATAAGAGCAGGGACGAAGGGACTAGGGACTTAGGGACTAGTCAGCGCGGGAGCTGGCCGATGGATTTGGACGAGGCTGAGCAAAAGCGCACGGTTGAAGGTCTCGGCAGCACGGGTGAGGATCTCGACAGAAAGTTCTGGATTGCGCTCGGGCTGTTCGCAGTGCTGGCTTTGCTTGCGTGGTTCACGATCGGGGATGGAAGCGTGATCGTGGCGGGCAAGCCGGTAGAGATCAGGTTGGTTCCGCTCATTATTATTGGCGGGCTGGCTTTGAAGACGGTTTTAGCCCGGCAGGCGGAGAAGATTCGGAAGGGCAGCTGACAGCTTTCAGCAGTCAGCTATCAGCTTTTACGGTGCTGGAACGAGCCGCTGAGGCTTCAATCAGCAGGGGGAAGCTGATAGCTAAGGGCTGAAAGCTTGGGTTTAAAGGGCTGATGTAGCTCAGTTGGTAGAGCACTCCCTTGGTAAGGGAGAGGTCACCAGTTCAATCCTGGTCATCAGCTCCAGAAGTACAGGAAGACAGTTCTTAGTTCGTAGTTCTCAGTTTGCGCAAGTGACGCTGAGTAGAGCTGAACGCAGACTGCAGGCTGTGAACTACGAACTGTGAACTGTTGGCTGAAACGGGCGGGAGTAACTCAGTGGTAGAGTCACAGCCTTCCAAGCTGTTGGTCGCGGGTTCGATCCCCGTCTCCCGCTCCAGAAGACAGCTGACAGCTATCAGCTTTCAGCTGTCAGCTTGTGTGGTGGAACGAACTGTTGCGGAAAGATCGAGCTGAGACCTGACGGCTGAGAATTGAAAGCTGGATTGAGGATAGGGAACGATGTTTGAGCAGGCGGCGATTGCGGTTCGGGATGAGCAAGGGTATCAGAAGCTGCACGCGCTGATTGATGCGGCGTTCGATGCGCGCGACGTGGAGATTTTTCTGAACCGCGTGCGCAAGTCGAAGTTGCGCGTCCGCGACTACGAGACCATCCTGAGCCGCGGGCTGCTGGGCAAGGAAGCGATTGCGCTCTACCAGGCGCTGCCGGTTCGCGACCAGGCCCTGACACGCGAACGCTATCTGCGGCTGGTGGAAGCGGTGCCGCTGGAGTTGCGGCAGAGATATTTGAAGGTGTACGCGTATTACTGAGGATGGAAGCTATTAGCCATTAGCTCTTAGCTTCAGTCGCGCGAGAACGCGTTGACTCGGCTGGAGCGAGCGAGACAGAGCTAAAAGGCTAAGAGCTAACGGCTACAAGCTCAACGTAAGCAAGTTCGACGGAGGAATGGAAGGCAATGGCGAAGGAGAAATTTGATCGTTCGAAGCCGCACGTGAACGTGGGGACGATTGGTCACATTGATCACGGGAAGACGACGTTGACGGCGGCGATCACGAAGGTGTTGCAGAAGCACAACCCGAAGAATCAGTTCCGCTCGTTTGACTCGATTGACAACGCACCGGAAGAGCGGGAGCGCGGTATTACGATCGCGACGGCGCACGTGGAGTACGAGACGGCGAACCGTCATTATGCGCACGTGGACTGCCCGGGCCACGCCGACTACATCAAGAACATGATCACCGGCGCGGCGCAGATGGACGGAGCGATCCTGGTGGTTGCGGCGACCGACGGGCCGATGCCGCAGACCAAGGAGCACGTGCTCTTGGCTCGCCAGGTGGGCGTGCCCTGCATCGTGGTGTTCCTGAACAAGTGCGATGCGGTGGATGATGCCGAGCTGATCGACCTGGTGGAGATGGAAGTTCGCGAACTCTTGTCGAAGTACCAGTTCCCGGGCGACGACGTTCCGGTGATTCGCGGATCGGCGCTGGGCGCGCTGAACGGCGAAGCGCAGTGGGAGGCGAAGATCGACGAGCTGATGGATGCGGTGGATAAGTATGTTCCGCAGCCGAAGCGCGACGTGGATCAGCCGTTCCTGATGCCGATTGAAGATATCTTCTCGATCTCGGGCCGCGGCACGGTGGTTACGGGCCGCATCGAGCGCGGCAAGGTGAAGGTGGGCGAGAACGTGGAGATTGTCGGATTCCGCGAGACGCGCACGACGGTGTGCACGGGCGTGGAGATGTTCAAGAAGCAACTGGACGAGGGGATGGCCGGGGACAACGCGGGCATTCTCTTGCGCGGCACGCCGAAGGAAGATGTGGAGCGCGGGATGGTGCTGGCCAAGCCGGCGTCGATCACGCCGCACACGCACTTCAAGAGCTCGGTGTATGTGTTGAGCAAGGAAGAAGGCGGACGTCATACGCCGTTCTTCAAGGGCTACCGGCCGCAGTTCTACTTCCGCACGACGGACGTGACGGGAGTGGCGGAGTTGCCGGCGGGCGTGGAGATGGTGATGCCGGGCGACAACGTGGAATTGGAAATCGATCTGATTACGCCGGTGGCCATGGAGAAGGGTCTGCGGTTCGCAATTCGCGAAGGCGGCCGGACGGTGGGTGCGGGCACGATCTCGGAAATTATTAAGTGACAGGGACTAGGGACTTAGGGACTAGGGACTAGAAAAAACCTTGGATCCTAGCTCTTGAGAGGATTGGGAAATGCGGGAAATCATCACAATGGAATGCACCACATGCAAGGAGCGGAACTATTCCACGACCAAGAACAAGAAGACTGTGACTGGCCGTCTGGAATTGAAGAAGTTCTGCAAGCGCTGCCGCAAGCACCAGGTGCATAAGGAAGCGAAGTGATAAAGGCAGGGAACAGGGATTAGGGATTAGGGAACAAAAAGCTGCCTCTGCGGCACAAAGAAACTGTTCCCTGGTCCCTAATCCCTAGTCCCTGCATTTACAGGGGCGTAAGCTCAACGGCTAAACTGCCGGTCTCCAAAACCGGACTTGGGGGTTCGAATCCCTCCGCCCCTGCCAGATCGGAAGACAGCTACGAGCTGTTAGCTTCTAGCTACTAGCTGATGAATAGGGAAGCCAAGATTCAGCCTTCCCGAGGGGAAGCTGGAAGCTAGTGGCTAGAAGCTAGAAGCTGCATTGAAGAAGGGTTGACGTATGGCGACGAAGACAGCAATTGAAAAAGGCGAAGAGCGGTCAGCCAAGCGGCAAGAGCCAGGAGCGTTGAAAGAAATGGGCGGAAATGCGCTGGGTGTGTTCAATGACTTTACGGGCTTTCTGCGGGACGTGCGCGCGGAGATGAAGAAGGTTGTAACGCCGACGCCGAAGGAAGTACGCGTGACGACGGGAGTGGTGATCATCGCCGTATTTCTGTTCGGTTTGTTTTTCTTCATCGTCGACAACATCTTCAACGCCGCCATCATGGGGCCGCATGGGATATTGAGCAAGTTGGGCGGAATGCAGTAACCGTCGGGCGCAGCCCGGAATCGAGATCGGAATGGCAGAAGAGCTGGAACAACCCGCAGGGGAATTGGAAGCCGCGCAGGCTGAAGCGCAGGCTGAGGCGCAGCCGGAGCGCAACGAGCGCTTCAAGTGGTACATCCTGCATGCCTACTCGGGTTTTGAGCGCAAGGTGCGCGAGTCGATTGAGAGTCGCGTGCAGGCGTTCGGCCTGAAGACCCGCGTAGGGCGCGTGATGATTCCCACCGAGCCGGTGACGGAGATTATCAACGGCAAGAAGCGCACCGTGGAGCGCGTGTTTTTGCCGGGGTACGTGCTGGTGGAGATGGATCTCGACAACGAGCTGTGGCACGTTTTGAAAGACACGCCGAAGGTGACGGGATTTCTGGGCACCGGCGACAAGCCGGTGGCGCTGAGCGAAGAAGAAGTGAGTTCAATCCTGTTCCGCTCAGAGACGGCCAAGGACAAGCCGCGGCTGAAGATCAAGTTTGAGAAGAGCGAGCAAGTACGCATCACCGACGGTCCGTTTGCCAACTTCAATGGTGTGGTGGACGAGATCAACGAGGATCGCGAGACGTTGAAGGTGATGGTAACGATTTTCGGCCGCTCGACGCCTGTCGAACTGGAGTTCGGCAAGGTGGAAAAGATTGAGTAGTTGGTTCAGCTTCTAGCTGCTAGCTTCCAGCTTCTAGCCAGGACGCCCACCTAGCGGGCCCTGGTTCAAGCGAACACTAAAGCGCCAACACCAAAATTCGCAGAAGGAAAAACCAGCTAAGAGCTAGGAGCTAGAAGCTGGTTTCAGAGGAAACAATGGCACCTCCGAAGAAAATTAACGGGTACGTCAAGCTTCAGATTGAAGCAGGGAAGGCGACGCCCGCTCCGCCGGTTGGCCCCGCACTGGGCCAGGCGCAAGTGAACATCATGGAGTTCTGCAAGCAGTTCAACGCGAAGACGCAGAACAAGGAGATGGCCGGGCTGATTATCCCGGTTGTCATCACGGTTTACGGCGACCGGTCGTTCAGCTTTGTCACCAAGACGCCGCCGGCCGCGATTCTGCTGAAGAAGGCGGCGGGGATCGACAAGGGTTCGGGCACGCCCAACAAGGAAAAGAAGGGCAAGGTGACCGAGAAGCAGGTGCGCGAAATCGCTACGCAGAAGATGCCGGACCTGAATGCGGCGTCGGTTGAGGCCGCGATTAAGAGCATCAAGGGAACGGCTCGTTCGATGGGGATCGAAGTCGTCGGATAAATGCAGCGAGCCGGCGAGTTAGCTGCGCTGCGCGCATGTTAGCAAGTTCGCGGCTGGATCGGTAGAACCGGCTGATTTGGCTTCCCGACGAGGTTGATTCCCGGAAATGCAGAAGGCCCTCCGCGATGCGGAGGGCCTTCGTGTCTGGTGTCGATATGTCGATGTGGGGCTAAGATTCGAGCGGTTGCATGCCGGCGATCTCGATTTCCAACCCGCCGAAGTCGGGGTGGTCGTTTTCGCGAATGCGGTAGGCGACATTGATGACGCTGCCTTGCGCGAGCGAAAGCTCGGCGGCGCGACCAGCAAGGTTCCAACCGACGGCGCGGATGGAACTGGTGGGCGCGGCGGAGGCGGGCAACGCCGATGTGGCGCTTCCGTTCGACGCCGTCGTCGAGGCCTGCGCGAGTTCGAGGCGCAGGTGACGCTCCTTCATGATGCGGGGCGCGGCGACGAGGCGAACGTTGCGCGCGACGAAAATTGGCTCAGGGTTGCCGTGGCCGAGGGGCTCGAGTTTGCGCAGCCAACCGGCGAGTACAGACGTGATGCGGTCGAGCGGCAACTCGGCGTGGATGCGCAAGAGACGCTCGGGCTCGCGTGCTGCGAGGTGCTCTTCAGCGTAGAGGCGCAGGCGGCGCTTGAGTTCGGGCAAGGAATCGGCCGGGAGCGCGAAGCCGACGGCGAAGGCGTGACCGCCGAAGCGCGTGAAGAGATCGGCGCAGCTCTCGATGGACGCGAGGAGGGCGAAGCCATCAACCGAACGCCCGGAACCATGCGCGACACCGTCTTCCACACTGACGACGATGGCAGGCTTGGCGGTGCGCTCGACGACGCGCGAGGCGAGAATGCCGACAACGCCGCGGTGCCAGCCGTCACCATCGACGACGAGAAGGCGGTCGGCCGCGAGTTCAGGGTCTGATTCGAGGCGCGCGTCAATTTTGATGAGGGCGGCAGCTTCGACGTCGCGGCGCTCGCGGTTGAGGCGTTCGAGTTTGGTAGCGAGCTCGGCGGCGCGGTGAGAATCGCGCGTGCAGAAAAGCTCGATGATGTCGGAGGCAACGTCCATGCGGCCGGCTGCGTTGATGCGCGGGGCGAGGCGAAAAGCGACATCGTAGCCGGTGAGCTGCTTTGTGGCGGGGTCAAGCGCGGCTGCAGCGAAGAGCGCGCGGAGACCGCTGCCGACGGGACGGCGCAGCTCACGCAGGCCCAGAGCGGCGATGGTGCGATTTTCGCCACGGAGTGGGACTGCGTCGGCGATGGTGGCGATGGCGGCCATCTTGAGGAAACTGGGCAGAATCTTTTCATGAAAGCGGGCGGAGTCGTGCCGCTCGAGCAGCGCCTGGGCGAGCTTGAGCGCGATGGCGGCGCCGCAGAGGCTTTTTTCAGGATAGGCGCAGCCGAGCTGGTTGGGATTGAGGATGGCGAGCGCGGCAGGGAACTGGTCGTGAGCCTCTCCATTCCCCACGGACGAAGACCTGTCCGTGGGGGCCCCGGCCGCAAGATGATGATCGGTGATGATGAGGTCGAGGCCGAGGCGTTGTGCGGTTTCAGCTTCAGCGAAGGCGCGCATGCCGGTGTCGACGGTGATCACGAGCCGGACGCCCTCGGCGTGCGCTGATTCGAGAACGTTGGATTGCATGCCGTAGCCGTCGCGTAGGCGATGAGGGACGTGGAAGCTCACGTTGCCGCCGAGCATTTCAATGGCGGTTTTGAGCAGGACGACCGCGACGGTGCCGTCGACGTCGTAGTCGCCGTAAAGGAGGATGGGTTCGCGGGCCGCAATCGCGCGTTCGACGCGAGCGACGCCGCGATCCATGCCGAGCATGAGGAAGGGATCGTGGAGATGAGTTAGCTCGGGATTCAGGAATGCAAAGGCTTCGGCTGCGGTGGTGATCCCGCGCGCGAGCAGAAGCTCGGCGAGCACTTGCGGGATGCGGGCATCGCGGGCGAGTAGAGCGGCCTCCTCGGGACGCTGCTCGGCGAGGATCCAACGCTGAGGCGGCGGGCCGGTGCGTCGCTGAGCAGACTTTGAGCTGACGGCTACGGCGTCTGGCGCCGCGATCGGTTCACTTCCGGACCCGGCAGCGCTCACGCCAGTTTACTCGTCATCATCGTCGTCGTGCGAGTGCGCGTCGTCGATGACGATGTCCTGGAAGCTCTCGATGTTCTCGAGAAGCGACTGGTAGCGCTCGTACCACTCGGTGGTGGTTTCGTGCAGAAAGACTACGCCCTGATAGATGAAGCCGAGCTGAATGTAGCCCAGCATGCCGGAATACTTGCGCAGCCACTTGGCTTCGACCAGCTCGGTGGCTTCCTCGTCAGGGAAGTTCATCTCGCCGGCTTCTTCGATGAGGGCGTCGAGTTCTTCGCGCTCGAGCGTCATCTCACTGAAGGTGATGAAAGGCGAGCCTACGTGCTTGGCCATCTCCACAAAGTCTTTCCATGCGTCAGGGTTGCCGCGGCCTTCCCACAGCACCGAGGGAATGTCGTCGGTGACGTAGCCGGGGAGGCGGCGCATCCCGTGGCCCTCAATGAAGGCCACCATGTCGTCTTTCAGCGAAAGCAGATTATCTGTGCTCATCTGTCAATCACTCATTCTCGCAGATGCCGGCGGGGTGGGTTGTAAAGCCGCGAGGAAAACTTTTAGAGACAGGGAACAAGGGAACAAGGGAACAAGGGACCAAGGGAATAAGGGAACAAGGGACCGAGGGAACAAGGATGGCAAGACGACTGGACGAGGGATCAGGGCAATACGGCGGTTTACTCTGGAGAAGTCAATCTGCGAGGAGGATGGAAGCTTGCCAGTTTTCGAACGCCATGTTTTTGTTTGTCATAATGTGCGGCCAGCGGATGCGCCGCGGCCTTCGTGCACGACTGATGGGAAGAGCGAACTGCACGCGCGGCTGCAGCAACTGAGCCGCGATGCGGGGCTGGGCGGGAAGGTGCGGATCAATAAATCCGGTTGCCTGGACCAGTGCGAGCACGGGCCGACGGTGGTGGTTTATCCAGACGCCGTCTGGTATGGAAATGTTCGCCCCGAAGATGCCGAGGCGATTGTTTCGGAGCATTTGATCGGCGGGCGGCCGGTGGAGCGGCTGCGGATTGCCGATGAGTGCATCAACACGAAGACGTGTCCGCACAGGAGCTGATAAAAGCAGGGATGTAGGGACAAGGGACTAGAACTAGTTGCATAAATAGTTTGGGGCAGCTCGACAACGCCCGTCAGGGGCCGAAGCCCGCCATTTATGCGCCCTTCACCTCACGGCTGAAGCGGTGCCCTTTCAAAACGGTATTTATGCAACCAGTTCTAGGGACTTGGGCATAAGGCGAACAGAGCGGGAGATCGCTTTCACGATGAAGCGCAGAGATTTCTTGAAGCTGGCGGGGGCTGCTTCGGCGGCGGGCGTGGCGAGGGGCGCGAAGCCTGCACCGGCTCGCGGCATCGCGATTGTGATCGACCCACGCGATCCTGTGGCGGGCGCCAATCCCGTGCGATGGGCCGCGGAGCAGCTGCGCAGTGCGATTGCGGAGAAGGGCGTATTATGCCGGATTGCCGATTCTGTCGACCAGGTGCGCGGAGCCACGCTGTACGTGATCGTCAACGCCATGGCGGTGACGCCGGGGAAAAGTGCGCAGAAGGCAAACGCGAAGCCGGCAGGAGCGGAGCACTTCCAGCTGGCGCCCGGCCGGTGGGGTGCAACGCCGATCGTGCTTGTTCTGGGCGGCGATGTGCGTGCATATGTATATGGATTGCTCGAGCTGGCGGAGCGTGTGCAATATGGTTCCGCGCCGGCGCTTTCTTTGCATCTGACGGGAACGATTGATGAGAAGCCCGCGAACGAGATTCGCAGCGTGGGCCGCTATTTTTGCAGCGAACTCGAAGACAAGCCGTGGCTTTACGACCGCGATTTTTGGCAAGAGTATCTTGATGTGCTGGCGGCCAGCCGCTTCAATCGGTTCTGCCTTGCCTTCGGGCTTGAGTACGATTTTCCGAAGGGCGTGACGAGCGACTATCTGCACTTTCCGTATCCGTACCTGGTCGCGGTTCCCGGGTACGATGTGCGCGTGATGCAGCTTGCGACAGCGGACGGAAAACCGCTGGCCACGCCGGTTGCGCTGAGCGAGGCGGAGCGGAAACGAAATTATGACGCGCTTCGTTTTATTGCTGCGCAGACGGCGATGCGCGGGTTGCATTTTCAGCTTGGGATCTGGACGCACGCGTATCAATGGACCGATAGTCCCCATGCGTACCACCGCATCGAAGGGCTGACGCCGGACAATCATGCGCCGTATTGCCGCGACGCGCTTGCGATCATCCTGAAAGAGTGTCCGGAGATCGAGGGTCTCACGTTGCGCGTGCACGGGGAGAGCGGAATTCCCGAGGGCAGCTATGACTTTTGGCGAACGCTGTTTGAGGCGATCAAAGGCTGCGGACGCACGGCTGAGATCGACATGCACGCCAAGGGCGTGGACGAAAAGATGATCGACATTGCCGTGAAGACGGGAATGCCGGTGAAGCTAGGCGCGAAGTATTCGGCAGAGCACCAGAGCCTGGGATACCAGCAGGCGGATATTCGAGCACTGGAGATACCGAAGGCCGGCCAGGTCGGGGAGGGCCCGTTCAGCGTGAGCTCGGGCGCGCGGTCGTTTACACGCTACGGGTATGCGGATTTCCTGAAGGCCGGAGCGCCGTATAAGTTGCTGTTCCGCCTGTGGCCGGGAACGCAAAGACATTTGCTCAGTGCCGATCCTGAGATGGCGGCGGCGTACGGGCGAACAGCCAGTTTTTGCGGAGCGGCTGGGCTGGATCTGATGGAGCCGCTGACATTCAAGGGCAGGGAAGGCTCAGGACAGCCAGGCGGGCGCTGCGCGTACGGCGATGCGACGCTGAATCCGAAGAACGATTGGGAGAAGTTTGAGCTCTATTATCGCGTGTGGGGACGCAGGCTTTACGATCCCTACGCGAATGCAGAGGCGTGGCGGCGATGGCTGCGCGTGAGCGTTGGCGCCGCTGCGTTGCAGGTGGAGACGGCCGTGGCGAATGCGAGCCGAATTTTGCCGCTGCTTACGTCAGCGCATTTGCCGTCGGCGTCGAATCACTCATTCTGGGCGGAGCTTTACACCAATATGCCGACGGTGCCAGGCAGTGAGCCCTCGCCCTACAGCGATACACCGCTGCCCAAGGTGTTTGCGACGGTGAGCCCGCTGGATCCGCAGCTTTTTTCTGCGATCGACGAGCATGCGATGGATCTGCTGGCGGGCAATGTGAATCCGAAGTATTCGCCGGTTGAAGTGGCGCAGTGGATGGAGGATTTTGCCGAAGCGGCAAACTCCGCGATCGGCAAAGCGCGCACGCAGGCGGGATCGCAGGCGCGGGCGGCTTTCCGGCGCATCGAGGCGGATGTACTCATCCAGGTTGGGCTGGGAAGGTTCTTTGCCGCGAAGCTGCGCAGCGGCGTACTTATCGCGATCTTCGAACAAACCGGTGACGAGCACACCGGGGCGCTGGCGCTCGATCAATATAGGCTCGCGCGAGAGACCTGGGCGGCGATGGCGGCGCAGGCGACCGTGTATCGCGCGGATATTTCATATGGAAGCATCGCGATGCGGCGTGGTCACTGGAGCGACCGGCTGGCCGCGATTGACAGAGACCTGGAAGCGACAATCGATCATGTGCGGAGCGCGCAACAGCCAGGCGAGCCGTCGCAGAACACGCGGCAGGCGATAAACGCCGCGATCAGCAGGCCGGTGCGTCCGCAAATCGAATGCACGCATCTGCCGATGGTAAGTTTCATTCCGGGAGCTGCGATAACGATACGGATTGACATTCCGCAATCACCTGACGCAGAAGCGCTGGCGCCTGCGATTCTCCACTACAGGCACGTGGACCAGGCGGAGAGATGGAAGGCGACCGAAATGCAGCGCGACGACAACGGATTCTGGGCGTCGATTCCCGCAGAGTACACGCAGTCGCCGTACCCACTGCAGTACTACTTTGAGCTGCGCGACAACAACGGAGCGGCGTGGCTGCATCCGGCATTGAATGCGACACTTTCAAATCAGCCGTACTTTGCGGTTGCCAGCCGGCGCGCCTGAAGCGAGAGAACGGACTCGGCAGTTCGCAAGGTAGTCTGGCGTGACAACTCCTGCGCATTCCAATGGTTACCGGGTGTACAGAGGGCGGCCCAATGCGTTATCCTGACGTTTAACCCATGATCTTTTCCCGCGACTACATTGGGTATCTGTCCCGCCGCACGATCAAGCACCTCATCGACGCGAAGATGATCACCACCAGTGATATGAAGGTGACCGAGGCGCGCGTGAATGCGGCGCTGATCGATGAGCTCTCGCTCGAGGATCGCATTAACGAAGAGGTGCGCGTGATCCTCGAGGCGTACTCCGACGAGATGCGCAAGAGCGGTGCGCAATATGCCGAGATGTTCAAGAAGGTGAAGACCGAGCTGGCCAAGAAGTACAAGGCGGTGCTATGAGGATCAGCCGCGACAAGTTGAACAAGCTGGCGCACACCGTGGCCGATACGCTGGCCGAGATCGACCAGGTGGGTTTTCTTGAAGACCGTAACACGATCCGCCAGGAAGCGCGCAAGGCGCTTGAAATGCTGCTCCTTGAGGAAGCGAAGATCGACACGTCAGCGCGGCTGAAGATCGCCAACCAGCGGAAGATCATCCTTGAAGGCTCGCAGGAGTGGGACATCCTGTACCGCAAGTACTACAACGAGGAAGTGCGCAAGCTGGGGATTTGAGCGACGGTGCGCGGCGTGCGATGACTTTGGCAGCGACCCGGGATTTTGTTAAAGTAAGAGAGTAGCCCGCGTCCGCGGGCCGCCTCCACACAATGAGTGGCGCTATCGTCTAGGGGTTAGGACGTGAGATTCTCAATCTTAAAACCCGGGTTCGATTCCCGGTAGCGCTACCAGAGATTTGATGCTATAGCCCGCTAATTCAGCGGGCTTTGCTTTTGCCCGAAATACGCTCTAGCTGTGGAGGCTCAAGAGGTTGTTCGGATTCAAGCCGGAGCGAGAAGCAGGTGGATTCAGTTTAAGGCTGGCGTGTGGTCTGTGGAAGTTGTATTGGTGCAGCCAGAGTTCGAGCTGTTGTTGCCTTTCGAGTGAGTTGTTGTAGGAGCGGGCGTAGGCCCACTCGCGCAAGGCGGTTTGGATGAAGCGTTCGGCCTTGCCATTGGTGCGTGGCGTGTAGGGCCGGGTGAAGCGATGTTTCACATGCTGACGACGGAGCAGCTTGCGAAACAGCCAGTGCTTGTAGCAGGAGCCGTTGTCGGTCAACACGCGTCGGATGGAGATGCCGAAGCGCGCATAAAAGGCCCTGGCCATGAGGAAGAAGCGCATGGCGGAGTGGTGGCTCTGATCGGGCAGGATGGCCGAGAAGGCGATGCGGCTGTGGTCGTCGACGGCGATGTGCAGATATTCCCAGCCGACACCTCGGGACTCCTTGCGGCGGTCTCCAGTGACGCGGTGGCCAGGCCTGCGGATGCGGGCCAGGCGCTTGATGTCGAAGTGAACCAGATCGCCGGGTCGCTTGTGTTCGTATCGAATCACGGGCGGAGGCGGATCGAGGGAGCGCAGCCGGTTCATGCCGGCGCGGCGCAGGATGCGGCTGATGGTGGCGCGGCTGAGCTTCACTTCGCGGGCGATATGACAGCCGTTGAGCCGCTGCCGGCGCAGTTGAAAAACCTTTTCCAATAAGATGGAGGGGGTTTGCCGGGGACAGCGATGTGGCCTTGAACTGAGGTCGGCGAGCCCGGCCCGGCCATGCTCCCGATAACGGCGTACCCACTTGGCGGCGGTCTTGGCGCTCACGTTGAAGGCGGCTGCAGCCGCCTTCAACGTGCCACTCCGCTCGGCAACCAATCTTGCTAACTGCTCTCGACTATACACGGTCAGTCGGGCATTCTGGTGGTAGTCCATTCGATCTCCCTCTTGGAAACTGCGGTTTGGTCACCATCAGCTACTCTGATTCGGATCGAATGGACAACCTGTTGAAACTTCACAGCTAGCGCTACCTGACCGCAGTTCGCGCGTTTCGTGGTACACAATCTGGCACACAGTCCGCCAGAGCTGCCGGCGTGACCATGAACGTCGGATTCCTCTAGTTTGGCGGATGTCCTTGCAAATCGGGCTTCAACGCTACATGCCCTTGGGTTTGGACTCTTCCTTCGGCGCAGCGTGCTGCGGCGGCGCAGAACGTTCTTGCGGTGCAGCGCGTTGCTGTGGCGAAGCGGCACGTTCCTGAGGAGCTGCGTGTTCCTGCGGCGCGGCACGCTGCACGGGTGCAGCATGCTCCTGTGGCGCGGTGCGTTGCTGCGGTTCGGCGCGTTGCTGTGGAGCGGCGCGTTCCGGCAGTGAAGCATGTTGCTGTGGTGCCGCACGTTCCTGTGGAGCGGCGTGTTCCTGCGGCGCAGCGCGTTGCGCAGGAGAGGCATGTGACTGTGGCTCAGCTTTCGGCGCAGTTCTTGCCTCTGGCCTGACCTCCGTCTTCGGAACATTTGCCGCTACGTGCGTTTCCTCAATAGGGGGCTTGGCGGTAACTACGTTCTGCGGGTGTCCGCCGTTCGTCTTGGCGTATGACGATTTATCGGCCTTTGCGGTTTGTTCATAATGCGTTTGCACACTTGTCGGAGCCGTGTGTTGACCGCGATCGGCAACCTGCTCCGCAGGGGTAGCAGCGTGCTGAATCCCGCCCGGGCCGCCACTGTACGAAACGCGGTTGTGGCTGGCGATTGTGTCTCTCTGCACGCTTGCCGGGTCGTTGTAGGTAGTGTGAATCACGCTCTGGTTCACGCGCATCACCGAAGTGTTGTACGCAAACTCGTTACCGCGCCATTCTCCACCCGAAAAACCGATGCCCTCGTAACCATAGCCGTAATCAACGCCGCCGTAGTAGCCGACATTTCGACCCCAGTAGCCCCGATGCAGCCTGTATCTGCCGCCGTACCAGTCCCAGTAATAAGGCGTCCACAGGGCGCCCTCATAGGGAACCGGAACCCAAGCGCCGGGAACCCAGTAGTAGTCCCCGTCAGCATAGTCCCAGTAGCCGGGTGTCCACATCAGATTGGGCTGCGGGCAGATGGGTTGTTCATACACCGGCAGCGCAAGCGGAGCGAAATTCACACTGACGAGGATCTGTGCGTGCGAAAAAACGGGAATTGCAGTGATCAGAAGAACTAGGAAAAGCCAACGTGCTTTGAGGAACAGTCGCATGAGAAAAACCTCGTGATTCTTTCGTGTCTGCCTCGCCGGGAAAATTGATTCAACCCGCGCAGAACGAGACCTTCGGCCCAACGAGGTCAAGACTATCCCGCGTCCTCATCGAAGGTCTGGTCAAATCAGCACAGTGGATTTTCTCTCCTTCAGTCTTCTCAAGCGGCAGATTCAGAGCCGAATGCTCAGTCATCGCGGGTGGCCCGTAATCCAGACGCGGCGCTTCGAATTGTCCGTCTGCAGGGACCGGGTTGCACGAAGATGTATTGGTGAATTCTGCGCAAAATGGGACAGTCAGAGCGACTGTGCCGTGCCACAGTTTCAGAGATTGCACCATGGCAATTTCTTTCGTCCCGACAATTTGTGCGAAACGCAGTTTCAAGCGCTCTTGCAGATCGCGCCAACCTGATTTCGGCGCGCTGAAAAAGCTTTCGGGCACGAGGGGCTGCCTGATTGCGTGGTGATTGAGACTGAAGATCCTCGGTGCAGAAGCTCGCGCATCTGGTGACTGAGGCATCAATTGCGCCACCGGTATCCAAAGCGCTCCTGGAGCTTCGCCTCGATCGAGGTCAGGGCCACCTATACGCTGCACACAATTCCACACTCGACGGCCGATCAAAGCGCGCGTGACGAAAGGTCGTGCGCTCTTCGCGGCATAGTCGACGTTAGCTGTGTATCAAATTGCTCAGCTTATTCCGGTCCTGCGTAGAAAACTGCAGATGCAAGAGTCGCAGGATCCGGTAAAAACCAGGAGAAGGCAATGATAGGGAGCGACGATTCGCACCTGGCAGAGCTCGAACCAAGGCGGCCTACGCAAATGCAGCCGTTGCCCACGTGCATGGCAGCGGCGATCACGCGTCTGCCGAGAACACGGCGTGGGAGGCCCTGGGATACTCCGTGGAAGCCGTAAAGCGAACTAAAGAAGTCGCGAAGAGCGCTCTGTAGTCCATTCAGGTTTAGGCCGCACGCATTTCGGTGAATCGTCGAGCAGAAGACGCTCGACGCAATCGAACGAGGCACACAACCCCGGGGATGCCCGGAGCAAAGGGAGAGCGAGATGCTGATCATTCTCATTATTGTCCTGCTGCTGGTTTTCGGCGGGGGCGGAGGGTATTACGGCTACAACAGATGGGGCGCGGGCGGAGGCGCAGGCATTGGACTTGGCACAATACTTGTGATCGTGCTGGTGTGTTACATGCTGGGAGCCTTCCGATAGAGCCATCTGCTGCAAGCCCAGTTCGCCGTTAGAGAATCAGCGGCGGAGCGGAAATCCCTGTTCCGGCTTCATGATGTGAGCAGCGCAACCGGGCTTGGATAATCGTCGCGGTCACTGAGCACCCACGCTTCGCCAATTGGACCGTCACCGGGCAGCGTTGCGGAGAGCAGATCGGCAAATGCCTTCCGCCCCACAGCCGGTATTGATAGATCGGCTCGAAGCGTAAGGGATACAAAGATAGCTGGCTCATGTGTGTCGCACAGTTTCGGGATTGACAGTGGCGCTCGACCGAAATCAATAGTCACCGCTGGAACGGCCTCAGGCGGTAGATTGTTGAGAATCGACTATTTACTTAAGGAAGCCGATGGCCATGTGGAACCCATGCCAGATCGCCGCTGAGAACGTAGATAGAGATCGCCGCAAACATAAGCACCGCGCCTACCCAAAAGCGCCAGTCAAGATGCATGCGCTTCCAGTACGGGCCGGGTTCGGGTTCGCCGCTATCGCTGCTATTGCCTTCCCGGTTGTGCTTGCTTCCCGTCATCTTGTCTCCTGGATGCCAGTGAGGATCTCTGCTTCTTCAGGAATTGTGATAAAGAGAGCGCCATCTTTCTCATGCTGGCAGATGGTCTAGTCGCAGTGGATGATCGCGCGTTACGCGGCCGATCCCTTTCATCCATCACCAGCAGGCCCGTGTCGCTTCCGACCTGGGCCTGTTCCGTTTCTTCAAGTCGCTTCACATTCATTTGATCGTGTTCCCTTTGTTCGAGCCAATTAGAGGCCTAACACAGCTGCCGCACAGACGCCTGGAATGACAACAAAACTCAAAGATGGCCCTCAAACTGCATTCCTCTCTTGCCGCGTTGCGACGGGCCTGTTTTAGGAGTTTAAATTCTTTCGTAGTCCATTGCCGCCGCGGCGCTTTCTTGCATGTTGTTAGGCGAAGACTTTCTCGTCATGAACGGCGTAAGAACTATGTTCTGTTCCTGCAATGATGTTTTTCGCATTGGCTACCGCGCCTTCTGTTCCATGGACAATAAGCAGAAACTTGTCTGTCTTCAGAGCCACCTCGTACTTGAGCACGCTATCTTTCGGGATGCCGATACTCACCAGGCCTGCCCCGAGCGCGCTAACGCCTCCAACTACGGCTGCGCCTTCAACGCCAGCGATAATCCACGCCACTAATGGTCCGGCTACAAGAATCGGCCCTAGTCCGGGTATGAGGAACAAGCCCGACCCGAACAGCAGGCCCCAGAATCCGCCCCAGAACGCTCCCACCTTGCCCCAGTGCTTCATGCGGTCCCCGGCGTTGTAGTAGCCGACCACATGCTCATCCGTATGCGTATCTTTCGCAGCGATCGAGAGGCTTTTCATGTCCACACCCGCCCCTTGCAGTTCTTTGATTGCGTGTTCCGCCTGCTCGTGGGTGTCGTAGATAGCTACCACAGAACTTGTAATGCTCATTGACTTCTCCATATTTCACGGTTGAATGGGGATGATCTCGGGCGAATTAGCCCGGCATGCGGTGCATTGGCAAAGGACCACTCTCGACTAGCCAGCGCTGATTCCGTGTGGAATGCATGAAGTTCCGCTATGGCATTACATAGTGCTTCCCAGATGAGTCTTCCACTTTTGGAGCGAGGATTCTGAGCAATTCGGTACAAAACCTGAAGTTCGTCAGTTGCATGGTTCCAGGACGAGTGCGGGCTGGGAGCCGGCTCAGGAAGCGCCCCCTTCCCCGACAGAGATGTTCGCTTAGTACTTCCACCACTCTGCCCCCCGGCCTGATCTGCAGGTGTTAGTGGGTCTTGATTGAGGAAAGCATCTCAGCTTGGGTTTTGCCGGAATGCTCTTCCTGCAGAACATTCATAGGGACGGTGCACGCTGCGGCCGTGATGTGTGAGCCGAGGGCGCTCACCGGCTTCGCGGCGTCAACCCTTGGCCAGAGGACCAGATGGGACCGTTACTTCGAAAAGATGGGGTGATCTCTGTCGTATCGCTGTTCCGTTTTTGTGGCTTTCTCTGCGGCTTCCTCGGCCACGCGTTCAATCCTTTTCTCTGCTACCTCTGAAACGATCTCGTCCACCAATAATGTCGTTTCTTGATCCTTAATTTGTTCCGGCATGATAATTCTCTCCTGCTATCACCATCGCCCCTCTTCCTACGAATTTCTGGTCAGTTTTGCTCTCCGCTCGAATCAGCTCGAATGCGGGGGCGTGTCGGGGAATCGACGAGGAATCGCTAACAAAACCGTTGACGAGTTTTCGGAAGCTGAGGGTGTTTGCGATTTTCGGGCACAACTCCAGGTCGGGCCTTTAAAATCGGCCCGCGGTCGCACGATTCCAGCGGATCAGTGCGAGAAGGAGAACCCTTGCCAACGGTTCTGATCTGTTTTTGTTTCATGAACCATCCAGCGAACACCCCTGCCATGGCGCCAATGGCGAACGCCGTCGCAACGGCTAGCGCAAGGTGCCGCTGGAGGCGATGGGTTACTGAGCTGCTCTGCCGCGACTTCTAGCGCGTGCGCGAATTGCTGAGCCGGGTAGCTACGGGATCGGAAGAAGAGCAGGTTTCTGCGCGTTGTGGTCCGGCAATTGATCAAGCAGGACGACATTCAGTAGCGACTTGTGTACCTGGATGCGGCCGTTGTAGCCGATAAAGCCAAGCTTGCGAAAGCGATTCATAAAGAAGCTGACGCGGGACCGTGTGGTGCCGATCATATCGGCCAGTGTTTCCTGCGTAATGGGCGGGATGAGTGTTTCCGGTTCGCCAGGCTTGCCGAATTCCGCCATCAAGAGAAGAATCCGCGCCAGGCGTTTTTCACTAGAGTTGAAAAGCTGGTCGACAAGATCGGCCTGGGTCCGCATGCTGCGGGTCAGCAGAAATTTGAGGAAAATGTCGGCGAATGCAGGCTCGTCATGCATCACCCGGATCATTTCGTCTCTGCTGATCTTGAGTGCCGTACAGGTATTCACGGCAGTCGCGGTCGCCATGTGCAAACCGACGATTGCTGCCAGAGATTCCTCCCCGACAAATTCTCCAGCGGAGAGAAGAGTGATTGTGGCTTCCTTACCCCTCTGCGAAACGACGCTGACGCTTGCCCGGCCTTTTTGGAGATAAAACACAGAATCCGCTGTGTCTCCCTGGCAAAAGAACGTCTCCTTTGGCTTCAACTCGATAATGGTTCGGCCAAGCCCGGCGTTTGCAAGAAAGGTCGCGGTATCGAACTTAGTGACTCTTTTTCTCATTGAGATGCTACCTCATTGCACTCTTTTGGTCTGGTGGCCTCATCATGCTCAACAAGGCGTCGCGGCTGTGTGCCGCGCGTAAAGCCAGCCTCGAATAGATCAATGAAGGGGAACGTCGTCCTGGAGAAGGCAGGAGCCCAGCTCTGCTTGCGCCTCGGCGCAGGCAGTGCAGTCCCCGTTGATTCTTATGATGAAAGCACGGGGACAGTCCACCAGAGAATCAACCGCAGTTACAATCAAACTCTGTCCATCATCGCCTGAATTCCTGGGGCCCGTCTGGTCAATACTGCTCACTCAAAGACCTGGGCTGGAAGCTGGGAACGGGCGAGCGCTGCGAAACGGGGTCCTGAGTTTTTCTACCACCACTCCCCGGAATGCTCAGTCCGAGCCTTTGCACTGTCGCCAGGCTTGGCTGAACGCAGAAGCAGGAGAGGACACTGCACGAGTTTTACTACTTTTTCCGCAATCGACCCGAAGACCAGCGGATGCCAGCCAGAGATACCGTGCGTGGAGATCACCACCATATCGATATGCTCTCGTTCCACCACTTCCATGATGTTCCCAGCGATGTCATTTCCGACTTCGACGCTGGAAGTTGATTTCACTCCTCTTGCAGTAAGAGCCGCATGGCATTTGGCGAGATGCCGCTCCGCAAGCATTCTGCCCTTCTGAAGGAATTCGCCTTCGGGAACAAAGTCAGGGAGTGTCGTGGCAGGAAACATGGGGATTACGTTCACAAGGTGGAGTTCCGCGTGAAAGTGCTTCGCGAGGTCGGCGGCCATGTCCAAAGCCGCCTTTGAAGATGAGCTGAAATCGATGGGCAACAAGATCTTCGTCGGAATGGTAGGGAAAGCACGAACTTCAGGCATGACAGGCTCCTAAGCGAACGGTGGAAACAACTGGCTTGTTCAATTGTCCTCTGACATTTAGAGCAAAACTGTGCTCTTTTGGTCACACGCTTTGTGGACGATTTGTCCAGATGGAACGAATTTGGCCGCAATTGTCCGGCGCGGATGACGCGGAAGTGCGTAACTTGCGATCACGTGCAATTGTGACCATCCTATGAGGCATCCACTCTGCAAACATCTCGTTAGATAGAGCTTTGACAAGGCGAAGGGTGCGTTCCGTATGGGCAGCTACAGCTTGTTGGAAATCGTGTGCGGCACCATTACCCCAGAGTTCTTTTATAGCGGGCCCTATGCCTTGATTTTGCACTTGCATCTAAGCGGCTCACACAGTTCTACGATTCAAGGCCAGAGTCAATGAGCGGCCGCGGATTTCCTTCCGATGCAGACATAAGCCCTCCGCTTCCCGTGCGGCGGGGCGTACCCGCGTTCTCAGTTGTGAATTCTGCTGCTGGACTCGCCACTGGGTTTTTCGAGTGGTTTGGGGAACTGGGGATCTTTTCCTGGCGAGTTTTCAGGGCAGGGGTAACGCCGCCGTATGAGTGGCGCGAGCTGATTCGGCAACTCGACGAAGTTGGGTCGAAGTCTCTGCCGCTGGTTGCCATGGCGGGCGCCGCAATTGGCGTGATCCTCTCGCTGGAAGCCCGCTACAGTCTCACTCGATTTGGCGCTAAATCGATGTTCCCCGCCACCCTCGTGTACTCCGTGATTCAGGTCATGGGTCCTGTGATTACCGGACTGGTGGTAAGCGGACGGGTGGGTGCGGGCATGGGTGCGGAACTGGCATCGATGAAAGTAACGGAGCAGATCGACGCCATCGAGGCATCTGCGATCAACCCCTACAGGCTTCTGGCAGCGACACGCATACTGGCCTGCATCATGATGCTGCCGCTGCTGACGCTTGCAACGGATGCATGCGCGTTGCTGACGGGCTGGTTTGCGCAAACCCTTGTAGAGCCTCTCTCGTTCCATCAATTCGTCAACAACGGCTTTAATGGCGCCACTTTCAGCGCATTCCTGCCGCAGACATTCAAGACCGCCGTGTATGGGCTGATCATCGGGCTCATCGCGTGCTTTCAGGGAATGCGTACGCGCGGAGGAGCTGCGGGCGTGGGCCGCGCAGCCACTAACTCAGTCGTGCTTGCCTCGCTCTTCCTTATCCTGGCCGACGTTGTGCTGGTGAAATTCATTCTCGTCTTCTTTCCTTAACCGTTGCCTGCAAGCGCAGTTAAAACCAATATGGCCACAGCTTATGACATTGCGACGAAGCAAACGGCGCCCGAACAAGACGGTCTTTTGCCCGTTGTTGCCGTTGAGAACGTACACAAGTCCTTTGGGAGCCACACGGTCCTCAACGGGATCAGCTTACACGTGAAACAGGGAGAAACCCTGGCCGTGCTCGGACGCAGCGGTACAGGAAAAAGCGTGCTCCTGAGGCTCCTCATTGGCCTCGATACGCCTGATTCGGGATCGATTCGCATTCAAGGCCAGGATATCGCTGGCCTGGCTCTCGACCGCATGGGAGAGATCCGGAAGAAGATGGGATTTCTGTTTCAGCAGGCGGCGCTCTACGATTCGCTCACCGTCGCCGGAAATGTGTCGTTTCCCCTTGAGCATCATCGCAGGGACATGTCCAGTTCTGAGCGGTCAGACCGCGTGAGGCAATTGCTGGCCGAGGTGGGCATGGAGGGCGATCTCGAAAAGATGCCGTCAGATATTTCAGGCGGAATGCAGAAGCGCGTGGGCCTGGCGCGTGCGCTGGCGCTTGAGCCGGAGATTCTGCTACTCGACGAACCGACAGCCGGCCTCGACCCGATCAGTTCTGGCGAAATCGACGAGTTGATTCTCAAGCTCCAGAGGGAGCGCCGGATGGCGTCAATCGTAGTGACGCACGATTTGCATAGCGCCAGGACAATAGCTGGACGACTCGCCCTGCTGAATGAGGGCGATGTAGTGATCGAGGGCACGTTTGAGGATCTTCAGCAAAGCGACATCGGGTTTGTGAAGGAATTTCTGAAGCAATCGTAGGAGGACTTATGTCGAGATTGGCAAGGTTGGGAGCATTCATCGTCGCGACGCTGGCAGTTCTGGCCGCCGGCGTCTTCGTTATCGGGAACAAGGAGCATCTGTTTCGCTCCACCTACCAACTCAAGACGCAATTTGACAATGTTGCAGGCCTGGCTGTGGGAGCTGACGTGCAGGTGGGCGGGGTTCACAGCGGAACTGTGCGTAGCATCGAGCTGCCGCACAAGCCGGGCGACAAGATTATTGTCACGATGGATCTTGACAGATCAACGCTGGAGATCATCAAGCGTGACTCTGTAGCCTCGATCGAAACCGAAGGAATGTTGGGTAACCAGTTCGTGGCCATTTCGTTCGGATCTACAGGTCAAGCCGAAGTGATAAATGGGGAGACCATCCAGGGCGAGCAACCTCTGCTGATGGCGGATTTGCTCAAGAAGACGAGCGGCATTTTGGATAGCAGTCAACTGGCTATCCAGAACGCAACGCTGGCCACGGCGCATCTGAACTCGGTGAGCGCCAAGATCGATTCGGGTCAGGGAACCGTTGGATCACTCGTGAACGACAAGCAAGTCTACAACAACCTGGAACAGACTACGGCCACACTCCATGACACAATGCTGCAGGCGCAGACCGGCGTAACTGACTTCCAGGAGAATATGGAAGCTTTGAAACATAACTTCTTCTTGAGCGGCTATTTTAGGAAGCGCGGATACGAAGACTCCGCCGACTTGGCGGCGAATAAGATCAGCGAGTTACCGCGGCAATAATATACTTGACTAACTATGACCACTCAAGCCAAACTCGAAGATGCCGTGACAGGGCAGCAGCCATCAGGCGGGAGCGATAGTGAGCCACCGCTTGTGGAACTCTATGAGTTGTTCGAAGCTCCAAAGGCAACTGAGGCCGGGCCAAACGTAATTGGGTTGAAGAGTAGGCCAGAACGGTACTGCCAAGTCTTCAAAGCCCGGCAGTGGGCGAAAATCGGCGAAGAACAATTGCTTGTGCGCGACGACCTGAAAGGCGAGTGCGCCAAGCCCAAAGGTGCATATGTACAGTTGCAGGTCGTATCCGGGGGTGAGTTCTCCTTTACTAAGAGAGATTCTGAAATCGAACCTGCTCTTGTGGCGGTCAGGAAGATAAGGGACCATCCACATTCCAACAATGTTCGGGATGAAGAGACTCTTTCTAAAAGCGTGGCGTAGACGTCGTGAAAAGAATGGTTCCCTATGGCGTTGGGCATAGTCAATTACAACAGCAGACTTGAAAGCAAAAAGGGCGAGAGATCGGGCTTCATTCGCTCCGAAAACTGCATCAATCTTCCCAAGCATCAGCGGCGACATCACTGGACGCGCGTGCTTAGCTTCAATTCGGCTCATCCATCCCACATTGCAGGGTTCGCACACTACTTTTGCCGTTAAGTCTAAACCGGAAGCAATCCATTCTTTTTGTTCTCCGAATCTATTTGTATGTTTGAATTGCTTGCGACCTGGGAACAACTCTCCCATCCATTTGCTGGTGATGTGCTCGGCGGTCAATTTTGCTGTGTTATCGCAGAACGCACATTCTCCCATTTAGGCCTCAAATAGCGTTATGATTAGCGCATGAAAAATAAACCGCAGTCGCCGGAATATAGGGCTTTCGAGAACCTGTTGGGTCAAGTTCTCACAGTGCCGAAGGCTGAGATAAACAGGCGCATTGAAGAGGACAGGCGCGAAAAGCGAACACCTAAATCCGCTTCCCGCGTTTCTGCCGTCCCATCCAAGCGTTCTTAGACCGCCGACCCTCCCACCTTGCCGGTCAGTTCTGCGTAAGTCAGTCTCTTCCCTGAAATCTGCGATACTGCCAGCGCGAAGCGATCCGCGTCGGTCAAAGGATTGTCTGCGGTTGCGCGATTGTTATACCGGAACACCTGTTCGCTCAAATACTGGTCAAGGTGGAACGGCTCTACTGCAACGTAGGTTCCGCGCAGAGTCCGCTTAAGCAGCGACCAGAAATTCTCGATTCCCTGAGTGTGGACTTGGCCGCGAACGTATTCCTGCGAGTGATTGACGACCTGATGGACATAATTTTTCTTCAAACGGTCGTAGATAAAAGACTCGTCAGTGTAGACCTTCGCATAGGGCGTGACGTTCTTGAGAATCTCTTCCTGCATGGTTTTGCGCCGAACGTTCGATAGCACCTTGGCGCGAACCTGCCGTAGTTCGCGGTCCAGCATCCCGTGAACGATGGTCTTTCCCGCATAACCAGGCTTGTCGATCCATTGTGCCTGAATCTTTGCCTTGCGATCCTTGTGCATCTTGGCGGGATTGGGGCCGATGAATGTCTCGTCGGACTCGACAGGTCCGCCAAAGCCGAATTTGTGAGTGCGTGTGTCGCGCATTGCCTCTCTGAGCCGATGCAGCATGAACCATGCCGACTTCTGAGTGACGCCGACAGACCGGGCAATCTCGTAAGAGCTGATGCCATTTTTGCAGTTCGACAAGAGCCACATGGCAGGGAGCCACTTCTGCAAGGGAATAGCGGAATCCTCAAAGATTGTCCCGACCTTGACGGAATACTGTTTACCGCAGTCCCGGCACTGATACCGCTTCTGAGTCTTAAGCCAATGCTGCCGAGCGGCCTTAGCGCCACACTTGGGGCACTCAGGGCCATTAGTCCACTTCATATCGGCTACGGTGTCGATGCACACTTGCTCATCGGAGAAGTATCTGATTGCATCTGAAAGGGTTTTGACTTGGTTTGCCATAACAAGAACAGAATCTCACAGAATTCGTCATTAGTCAAGTATATTATTGCCGTTACCGCAGGCTACGCCCGAGAAAACATTTACCTACGCAGCCAAGCAGCTCTTTGACAGCCGCGATTCGGCCAAGATGAAGGACTCAAAAACTCTCAAGCCGGCAGGCGACTTCCTGGCTCAGGCTCAATTTGGAGTTGCGGTCGTCGTGGTTTCCAGTGGCATGGATGGCGATACCCAGAAGGATCTCGTGCTCACCGAAGCCAGGGCGATGGTTATCCGCGAGTATCTGGTGGAGAACTTTGGATTTGACGACAGCCAGCTGAAGACATTGGGAATGGGCAAACAGTCGGGCGCTAACCTCGAAGCAGATTGGGGCTCGATCCAGATTTTCATCTATCCGGCCGGGACCGAGATACCGGCAGACAAACCGGCGTCGGCGGCTAACTCATCCGTACCCGACGCCGACAAACCTGAGCAGATTACGGCAGCGGCAGCTCAAAAACCATAACGCTCACCGCGGTCAGAGCAAGCGGCAAAGATCGGCCTCATAGCCAAGCCGGGACAGCGCACCCGAATAAACGTTCCGTTTCCGCGAATCCTTCCTGCGGTTTCGTCGCATCAAGCCGTGCCGGAGCATGCGCCGGTCGAGTCGCACAGCCTGTATCTGGGCAAGTCCTTGGAAATCTGGCAATCTGCGCTGGGCTGACGTACGGGATTTCTCAAGTGGGTCCCGGCAACTGCGACCCACTGTATAACTTTGACCATCTTTCACACACTGTCTCCCTGCAGAATCTGAACGGCAGAAGAAACAGGTGGACCCATTGTGAAGAATTCGGCGATGATGGCTCCCGTTCAGACGACAGGGCCCATGTCGACAGGGAATCGCCACTTTTCTCGGCCGCAAATGTTTTGGATGTGTTGTAACTCCGCCCGGTAGCGATGTCATTTGAAGGAATTGGCGCCGGAGCAGAAGATCCAGCAGAAAACAAACGATGGAGGAAAAGGAATGTTTCACATCCTCTGGTACATTTTGATCGGTCTATGCTCGGGGTTTCTCGCGAAATCGGTGATGCACGAGCATCTGACGATGTTCTGGACGATCGTTCTCGGCATCATCGGATCGCTCCTCGGCGGCGGGATTAGCCACATGATTTTTCGCTCGAAGAACGAGCGATATCATCCCGCTGGCCTCATTTTTTCCACACTGGGCGCGATCCTGATCCTCTTTATTTGCTTCAAGCTGAAAATCCATCTCCCCTGAGTCTCGGTTCGCCCCTTGGCTCATGGACCGCCCGGCCTCCTCTCAAGATGAGGGGAAGCAGCAATCGCGCTGCGCTCTCCGTATTCTCAGAAGATCTGTGTAAGTGATCTGGCGGGAATGTACGGAGGCCACGGTTGACGGTGGGCCTCCGTCCTTGCAAATCAGGCTTCAGCGCTAAATACCCTTTGGTTTGGACTCTTCCTTCGGTGCAGCGTGCAGCTGTGGCGCAGCGTGCTGCCGAGGCACAGACAGCCGCTGTGGTTCGGTACGTCCCCGCGTTGCGACGCGTTGCTGTAAGCCGATCCCGCGCTCTACTCGAAGGCCTGGGCAAATTAGCACAAAAGGCCAACTCTCCCAGGTGAGCACTATGGCTCAGCTATTTCTCAAAAGACTTGGAACAATAGGAAAGAAGCGGAGTAATCTTTCTCACCTTTGTAAGGACTCCCCCACTAAGTGAGTCGATCGCTTGTAACTTCTCGACGATGCCATGGGGTATCGAATCTGATAAATGATTGGAGTACACAATATGCCACTTACCACCGTCCTTATCACGATTGTTGCAGCAGGTGTCCTGTTGTGGCTGGTGAACAGGTTCATCCCGATGCAGGGACAGATCAAATCGATCCTGAACGGCCTGGTTGTCATTGTGTTGGTCATATGGATCGCGAATCTCTACGGGCTGTTTCAACACCTCAATCAATTTCGCGTCGGGCGTTGACAAGTCACATCATCTAAACCTGTAAGGTTATCCCCGCCAACCTAAGACAACAAGGCAATACGGCAGTCCTTTGGCTGCAGGAGATCTCGTGAAGCACACACTAATGTTCGTGATCGGAAGCGTCTTCAGCGTGAGCGCGTTTGCTCAAGCCGGCCCGCAGCAGTCGATTGCGCTCGTGCCAGTCGGCTCAATGCCCACCTATGTCGTCGACGAAACCAGTCGCACAGTCGAAGCAGTTGACTATCAACATCGCAACGGGGCGTCGGATTTGGATTTTGCCGGAACCGCTTTGCTGCCTTCAGCCGACGGAAAAGCCAAAGTACGCAGCAAGCGCGGCACCATGGAAGTCGAAGCGGACTTCGGAAATTTGCAAAGTCCCACGACCTTTGGCACCGAATACCTGACCTATGTGATGTGGGCGATCTCGCCTGACGGCCATGCGGTGAACCTGGGAGAAGTCTTGATCGGCGGCAACGATCGCAGCAAACTGACTGCGACCACCGACCTCCAGGCTTTCGCACTGATCGTCACCGCGGAACCCTATTTTGCCGTTCGCCAGCCCAGCAATGTTGTCGTGCTTGAGAATGTCATTCGCGCCGACACCAAGGGCACACCCGAAGCAATGAACGCAAAATATGAACTCATGGAGCGCGGCGGTTATATCCCGACTGGATACAAGTTTGACCCCGTGGTCCTTGATGCCAGGCTGCCATTGGAGTTTCTCGAAGCGCGGAATGCAGTGCGCATCGCCAAATCCGAGGGAGCCGAAAAGTACGCCGGCGAAAGCTATCAACACGCCGTTCAGTTGATGAACAGTGCGGACGCTTACGCCACGGAAGGGCATTCGGATAAGAAGCAATTGATCGCGAAGTCTCGGGAGACCGTACAGACAGCGGAAGATGCGCGGGAGATAGCTGTCAAAAGGATCGACGAGGATCGCTTAGCGAGTGAACGCACGGCTTCAGCCGATGCACAGGCAGAGTCGCAGGCGCAGGCCGACGAGGCGACGCGTCAAAAAGAGCAGGCTCAAGCTGATGCGATAAGCGCTCAGGACGTCGCGGCAAAGGCCCAGGCCGATGCGGCGAATGCACAAGCCGCTACGACAAGGGCTCAGAAGGATTTGGTTAACAACCAGGCAGTATCAGCGGCAGCGATTAACGCGGCTCAGGCCGATGCTGACGAGTCCCGCTTGGTCGCCCAGAATGCGCAGCAAGGTGAACAGCAGGCGGACAGCGAAAAAGCGGCCATGCGTGCGCAATTGGAAGTGCGACTCAACGAGATTCTCGAGACGCGCGACAGCGCACGCGGACTGATCGTCAGCATGTCCGATGTGCTTTTTGACACCGGGCAATACTCGCTCAAGCCGGGCGCGAGAGAGAAGCTGGCAAAGGTAGCCGGAATATTGATCGCATACCCAGGGCTTAACATCGCAGTCGGTGGATATACCGACAACGTGGGTGGCGATGAAATGAACCAGAAGCTCTCGGAGAATCGCGCCGGATCCGTTCGTGATTTCCTCGTGCAAGAAGGCGTATTCGCTACCTCAGTCAGCGCAACGGGCTTTGGCAATAGTGCGCCGGTAGCTTCGAACGACAACTCCGCTGGACGGCAAGAGAACCGGAGAGTGGAGCTGGTCGTCTCGGGCCAAGTAATTGGAGTCCCGGCCAACACAACGACTGGAAGCCTGCGGTAATAGGACTGAATATCCGCTGCGGCCCAAGAAAGGCCGCAGCGTGTCTCAACAGGGCGACTGGAGCGTCAATGATCCTGATCAAGAAAGTCGATGTTGAAGAGCATTTCGCAGAGCGGCGAGCCATGAGGCTGGGTAGGATGCAGCCGCTGGGCCAGCTCGGCGCCGCCTGGATTAAGTCCGCCACCAGGAGGAAGAGAGTTCCAGCCCCTGCCGGAGCTCTTACCCCGGAACTCTCTGCACCAACAGTATCCGCCGCCTCGATCCCAACCAGGCCCTATTCTGTTCGGAGCCGGTTGCTCAGACCGCCAGCGAGCCTACAACAGTGAAGATCAACACTATTTTCCTGCGCGATGGATGTATCCTGCCGAGCCAGTTCACTCTGCGTCAGCAGCCATTTTCCAAGGGATGGGCAGAGGCGATAGGGACCGTGGCAACAGAGGTGGATGTCGCAATCCGCCGCGTTGGCTGGCACTTTATGTGGCTGTCGGATTCATACTCATCGCAAGCATTCGGCAGAACGGCAGAAACCGCGATCCATCGGGCATTGGCTCGGACTCTTCCGGCTGTGAGGGGGCGGTTCAATGCCGCCGAGCTGGATTCCGTGCGCCTTAGGAATTTTGCCGGCTTCCACAATGCGAGAGTAACCGTCAACGCCCGCCAGATTCAACAGCAGGCCTCGCTGAACTGAGTCGAGAAAATGCAATTCAGACGGGAAATGATGCTCGGCGACTATTGTCTTTCTTCACAAAGCGAGCCTTCAGGGCGATCCCACGACTGCGCGCATCTAACCGCACAGAGACGAACCGCCCAGGAACATTTCTATGAGTCTTCCTCTTCGGCAACAATCACTGTTCCTTGCGCCAGCTACGCATCACTCGCTGATGCCGCATTGGCTTACGCACCTGGGGGTTCTGGGGCTTTTCTCTGTTGCTGTGATCGACTCCTCTCCCATTCCGCTGCCGCTTCCCGGCAGTACTGATCTGCTGCTTCTCTGGCTGGTGGCGTACGGAGGAGACCCATGGCTGCTCGCCGCGTTCGCGATCGCAGGCAGCCTGGTGGGCGGATATGCGACGTGGAACCTTGGGCGCAGAGGGGGCGAAGAGGCTTTACGCCGCTACGTGCCGGCTCGTCTTCTAAGTCGAGTTACCGGATGGGTGGAGCGCCACCGCATCCTCGCCGTGTTTCTTCCCGCAGTGCTTCCACCGCCGATTCCACTGTTGCCGTTTGCGCTTGCTTCCGGTGCGCTGGGCGTCACGCGCGGGCGATTCATGGTTATTTATGGTGCAGCTCGAACTCTGCGTTACTCCCTCATTGCATGGCTCGGCGTAGTCTATGGACGCCACGCCATACGCATGTGGTCGGGGACGCTCCAAAGATGGTCGACTCCGCTGATGTGTGTATTCGTGGGCCTGCTGATTGCCGGCACTTGCTATGGGATACGGAAAATCAGCGGACTTCGCAAGATCGATGCCGCTGACAGACGTGCACTGCATAAAGCTGCAAATCGGGCAGGCAGAGCTTCCGAGGTCGCTTAGAGCGGTTCCGGAATTCACCAGCTCATTTCAGAGCAGCAAAAACGATGGCGTTTTTCTTGAGAAAACGCGCCTCGCTGCAGCGGCCTCGGTGTACAGCGATTCTGGAACCGCTTAGTCGTGCGGTCTACACAACAAACATCGCAATTCCGGCTGCAAACATCGCAATGGTCGTGAATGCCACTACAATCCATCCCAAGCGAGAGCTCGGCTGGCCCTGCATCAGCTTCTTGTCGGCCGCCACAATCAGGATTGCGACCATGAGGAACGGCGCCAGCAATCCGTTGATTACTGCTGTCCAGTAAAGCGCCTTTACCGGGTTGATGCCAATGAAATCAAGTGCGACACCCACCGCGGTAGAAACCAGAATCAGGGCATAAAACCAGCGGGCGCCCCTCAGTTTCTTGTTCAAGCCTTGCCGCCATCCCAGCGTTTCCGCGAAGGCGTATGCGGCAGATCCCGCCAGCGTGGGGATGGCAAGAAACCCGACTCCTACAATACCGAGCGTGAAGACGGTCGTAGCGAAGTTTCCGGCGAATGGACGGAGGGCCTCGGCC
The DNA here is from genome assembly GCA_963834565.1 of uncultured Acidobacteriaceae bacterium. GTDB lineage: Bacteria > Acidobacteriota > Terriglobia > Terriglobales > Acidobacteriaceae > Telmatobacter. Next base: position 173,480 of record CAWICF010000009.1, read on the forward strand.
GCCTGGCGAGAGGTTTCAATACTCGTAATGCCATGCCTGTTGAGTGTGATGGCGGTGGTCAGGATGATGAAGAACATGACCATGTTCGAGAAGAACGCGCCCACGCCCACATCGATGTTCCTCAATTCAAGCTCTTCAGATGTGGCTCCTCTTCGCTTGGCGAGCGTAGTCTGGCCTGCCGACTTCTCCTCTTCAACTTCTTCGCTCGCCTGCCAGAAAAAGAGATATGGACTGATCGTGGTGCCGAGGATCGCCACCAGCGTCGCCCATTCATTTCTGGTGTGTGGCATGGAAGGAATCAGGGTGTCGCGCAGCACCTGGCCCCAATTGGCTCCCACCACAAACGCTGTAACGGGGTAAGCGAAAAGCACAAGCACAAGCCACTTGAGCACGTTTGCGATCTGCTGGTATTGGAGCCGGATCGTTGCCCACGAAATAAGAATTGCGAAGGCCACAACAAACCAGCGGGAACTGATTCCGGACAGCATGGCAGCCGCATCCGCCATGCCCGCCAGGTCCGCGGCAATATTGATTGTGTTGGCGGTCAAGAGAGCTATAACGACCGCGAGTAACAGCCATTTGGGGAATCGCTGCTTGAGATTTCCAGCCAGACCCTGGCCCGTGACCTTGCCGATGCGGGCGCACATCATCTGCACCGCGGCCATCAGCGGCCACGTCAGGAGTGCAGTCCACAGGAGCTTGGTCCCGAGCTGCGCGCCGGCGACAGAGTATGTAGCAATGCCAGAAGGATCGTCGTCAGCAGCGCCGGTAATGATTCCTGGCCCGAGCGACTTCAGCAGCGATCGAATCCAACGAGATGGGGCGGAAGTCGGCAAAAGAAAATTAGGGTGTCATCCACTGCTCATCAAGGTACGCATCCACTCAGACTTGTGACTGCCCCGGCGGCGGGACAATCAAGAAAACTGAACCGGCAAATCCCTGCGCGGGCCGTCCGCCCACGAATTCATGCCGGCATTACCTTGTCTCGATAATAGGAATTGCGCGCACCAACTTGGGTCGCCTTTCAACTGAGAGTAACTCAACTTATGTGCGCGCGCCGTTTTGCACCTTGGTTCCCTGGCTGGTTTTACGGACTGCATCCTTGGCTTTGCCCATGGTATTTTCAATTTTTCCCTTTATCTGCTGTGCCATTCCCTTCACCTGGAGCGGCGTATTGCCGGTCCACTGGCCCGCCTTTCGCTTAGCGGTTCCGACCGCTTCGTCGATTGTGCCGTTCACTCGGTCTTTATTCACTGGTCCACCTCCGTGGGTTCAACTTGTGAGGCCTCGACGAAGGCACCGAAATGCATCTTCGGCGCCTCGATCAAAGATCATGTGGCTTCTTGTTTATCGAAGCGACGTCAGCGGTTCGACCGCAGAGAGGATCGGCGCGCCAGAACTCTCTTGGGCAGCTTGGTGGTTCGACCGGTTGCACAGACTGATCGTGCTAGGCTTTGCCGCCGTGGTTATCTCCAGCTATGTTGCCGTGCCCGTCATGCACTTCATTTCCTTTGAATTGGTCAGGGGATCTCCGCTGCGCTGAGGGCTTGTCACCAACCTTCGGCATTGGGCCGCTATAGCCGTGCTGCGGATCAAAGCTGTTATCCACCTTGCCTTGAAAGTCGTTGGACCCATGAAACCACGGACCCGTGCCAATGAAGACGCCGGCATTAAACCATTCCGGACCGAAGTAACCGTCGGGCGCGCAGTTATACGGAGCGTAGTCATAGTAACCGTAAGGACAATCGGGGGCGACTCCAATATCGATAGTTACCTGAGCCACTGCCTTGGAAGCACCAGGTGCCATGACGAATGCTGCAACAGCTGCTAACGCAAGAAACTTAATCCTGTTCATGAATTCTCCTCAAAATGGTTGGGGCAGTCATTCGCTTGCTCCGACCTTTTTTGAAGGTACCGGCTCAACTCATGTGAGTCTGAGCAGTATCGACCACTTGCGGGGAAAGAATGCGGACTCCGACTGTAACCGTGCGAGCCGATTTGTCCTGTCTTCGTTGTAGAAAGGAAGCGTTGGGCGGCAGGGGCGGAAGCCTGGCGAGGTCAATCGCCAACTCTATCGCCGCGACCGGTACCAACGTTGGCGGTCGCGAACTGGCCTTCCGGGATCACGCAAGGCCCAGTAAAAAATGAACAGGATCATTACCATTTCCAGGATCGTCATTACGCCCTCCCTTATTTGACTCTCGATTGAGTCAGCATTTCATTGTCCGTCGGCATTTCGCGCCCGAACTGCGGAAACAGCCATGATGCATTGACCGGCAATTGCTCCCTCCGGGTGGGGGCAGGAAGGGGCCGCACTTCGTCCGGAACAAACTGAACCGGGCTCTGCTGGATCCTGTACGGAAAAACTCCGACCCTGGCTAGAACAAACCACTTGTACCTTGTCAGGTAGATATGTCGAACTTCCACGCCATTGAAGTATTCACTGATGCTGCGGACAGCCAGCTGAAGTGCGGAAGCGATAGCCTGCTGCGACGATTCACCAACGCCGCCTCGCCGTGTTTCATCGGCTATGCGGATGAAATTCCATCCGTGTCTTCGAATCCTCCTTTCCAGCAGGCTCGCGCCTCCCCGCCGCGCGATGCTCCAGCCTTCAATGAACCCGCCACTCGTCATGATGAGGCTTGGGGGTAATTCAGCCTCTGCGCGCAAGAGCACACTATGCTCGGCTATTTTCAGCATCGCGTGCCTCTTTCCGTTGCTGTTCGCGGATGAGCTTCAAAGCTCGAGTTCCTGCATGGGTTGATTCGCAGCTGTTGATGAGGAGTGTTCGTGCTGGAACGGCAACAGAGATGCCTGATTGTCGGACTGAAGGATCGAGTAGCGAACCTGGCTTCCGCAAAAAAGGCAATTCGCTTCATTGATCGGATCGATCGCGCCGTTGAGCACCTTGGGAAAAGCTCTCAGGCACTCCGAACATTCAATCGTTGCGTAGCCCTCTCCAGCAGCATTGCGCTCGTATCTTGAGATCCAAACCGGCGCAGGTGCAGCAGGAGGCTGCTGCGCCCATCGCGCCGGCGAGGGGAGGGATTTCATCATCTTCAACAAATCGCCCAAAGCGCGGCCCTTTTGATAGAAGGCGTCGGCAAAAACACCGGAAGGGATTGCATCTCCGGAAAACGCGCCACTCATGGCAATGACCTGGATGGTCGGAAACCGGCGACGGACCACCCTCAGCAATTCAAAGCCAGACATGCCGGGCATGTTGAGGTCGGAGATGAGGAAATCGGGAACTTCGCGCCGGATCTCCGCTAATGCTGAGAAACCGTCCTCCGCGGATCGCGTAGCATACCCGTTACTCTCGAGAATCTCCGATAGCACCATTCGAATCGAAAGCGCATCATCCACGATGAGAAGGCTTGCTTTGATATCAGGCATATCTCACCTCCAACCTGCACTAAGGGGAAGCAGGGGTAGAGTGAGTATGCTGCTGTATTTGCCCCAATGATGAGCAATTTTGAACACGAATCGGAAACCTGAACACGTGCGGCTATTTAGCGCATTCGTGTCGAGGCCCTCAGTCGCAGTGCTGCCGACAGAATCTTCGGCTACGAAACTGCGCAGCACAGTCTGGTATGGACCGCGTCACCCTGGCCCGCCTGGTGGGGCATAGCTCGCCGTCGGTGGCCGCCCGGTATTACATTCACGTCACAGAGACTCATGTTGCCGCAGGGTTCGGGAAGTTTGTCGAGTACCAGACCCGCAATGTTGCTGAGGGGTTCGCCGCCGCGCTCCCGGAAGAAAGTGAAGTGGTCCAATAAGCGGCTTTTGAGTTCTGCGGTACACAAGGCGGCACACAGTCCGGTCACAATTTCCTGTAACACGCTGAATCCACTTGCTGGGCTGCAAGATTCTCGATTTTAGGACCCGGGTTCGATTCCCGGTAGCGCTACCAAGCTTTTTAATTCCATTACAGCGCGATGCAGCCCATGGCTTGGCCCTGAATTGACCCTGTGCCTCGGGCGTCCATAGAATACCGGTATGCATGGTTCGTGCACATTTTGTTGCTGTTGTTGCTCCTCGCGGGCTTGTCCTGCTGAGTTGAGCATCCTGGCGTGAGTTCATTTCTGCCCCGAAATCCTCGCTCATCTTCAACAGATTCTGACAAGCTCGCGACCCTAGGGTAATTTGCCTCTGTCTGCACGTCCTGGCTGGTTTTTCACCTGGGAAATTGCGATTCGATCAGTTCAGGGAATGAAGAAATTATGGTGGTCATCGATGCGAACTGAATGCGGCGAACTGGGCGCCTCGCTGGAGAGCCGGATCGGCAATACGCCGCTCATTCGCCTTGACCGCATCGTTGGCTCGCTCGAGGGGATCAGGCTGCTGGCCAAGGCCGAATGGCACAATCCGGGCGGAAGCGTGAAAGACCGCGCCGCGGCAGCGATGGTTCGCGAGGCAATTGCCATAGGCGGGCTCGGGCCCGGTAAGATTTTACTGGATGCTACGAGTGGCAATACGGGAATATCGCTGGCTATGCTGGGCGCCGCGCATGGATTTCCCGTGCTCCTGGCCATGCCATCGAATGTCTCGCCGGAACGGAAACGCATCTTGAAGGCGTACGGGGCGCAGGTCGAATGGACCAAGCCGGATGAGGGTTCCGATGGCGCCATTCGGCGCGCACGCGAGTTGGCGGGCAACGACCCAGAGAAATTTTGCTATGTTGACCAATACTCAAGCCAGAGGAATTGGCAGGCGCATTACGAGACTACGGGGCCGGAGATCTGGCGGCAGACTGAAGGGCGGGTGACGCATTTCCTGGCCGGCCTGGGAACCAGTGGGACGTTTGTGGGAACGACACGAAGACTTAAAGAGCTGAATCCTGGGATCCAGACAATCAGCTTGCAGCCGGATTCTCCATTTCATGGGCTGGAGGGCCTCAAGCATATGGCTACATCCATCGTGCCGGCTATCTACGATCCGAATCTTGCTGACCGAGCACTCGATGTCGAGACTGAAGCGGCCTATGCGATGGCAAAACAACTTGCCCGGAAAGAGGGACTGTTGGTGGGCATCTCGGCAGCGGCAGCGGTGGCGGCCAGCCTGCAAATCGCCGGCGAGGAGGCGGCTGCAGGACACATCGCAGTGATCGTCACGGTGTTGCCCGATTCGGCGGACAAGTACTTGAGCGAGCGGTTTTGGGAGGAAGCGTGAGCGTGCTGAAGATAACCCGCGCGATCTACGGGGCCATTCGCGCGCATGGCGAGGAGACTTATCCGCACGAGTGTTGCGGTGCCCTGCTCGGCAGGCCGACAGCGGAAGGCTGGCGAATCGAAGCCTCGGTGAAGGCCGGTAATATTCGCACCGACTCGGCGCACAACCGCTATCAAATCGCACCGGCGGAGCTAGTGAAGATTGAACGCGAGGCGCGCAAGATGGGATTGACGATTGGCGGCTTTTATCACTCGCATCCCGATCATCCTGCTCAATGGTCACCGACCGACATTGCCGAAGCGCACTGGCTTGGTTGCTCGTATGTGATCACCGCCGTTGAGAAAGGCAAGGCTACGGTGACCAACTCCTTCCTTCTGGCCGGCGCGACCGAAGAAGACAAGCGCTTCGAGCAGGAAACCATTGATGTTATCGAAACTGTCGAGCCTTTGGCGGCGTTCACTGAATCAAAGAAAGCGTGAGAGGGTCAAGCTGAATGACGATCTATATTCCAACACCCTTGCGGGCCTACGCGGCAGGCAAAGACGCCGTGGAAGTGAGTGATGGCACTGTGAGCGGAGCGCTGGACGAATTGACGCGAACTTTTCCCGATTTGCGGAAGCACCTGTTTAACGATGAAGGGAAGCTGCGGGCTTTCGTGAATGTTTATCTGAACGACGAAGACGTGCGCTACTTGCCGGAGAAAGACGCGACGGCCGTTTCGGCAGGCGACACTCTTTCGATCATTCCCTCGATCGCTGGAGGACGTTAGGAGCCCAGACGCCGTCTCAGACTGCGGCGGCGCAAGAGCTTGTTTGTGAACTGGAGTGACAACGATGACAACTCCAACCGCGCCTGTGGAACTGCCCGAGCTGACCAGGGACGAACTTGCGCGCTACTCGCGCCACCTGATCCTGCCGGAAGTTGGCGAGGAAGGCCAGCGCAAATTGAAGGCAGCGCGCGTGCTCTGCGTGGGAACCGGCGGATTGGGTTCGCCACTCGCGCTCTATCTGGCAGCCGCAGGCGTGGGCACGCTGGGCCTGGTCGACTTCGACGTGGTGGACGTAAGCAATCTGCAGCGACAGATCATCCACTCGACAGCGGACATCGGACGCAAGAAACTGGATTCGGCCGCCGAGAAACTCAAGGCTCTCAATCCAGATCTTAACGTGGTGAAGCACGACACGATGCTGTCGAGCGCCAACGCCCTCGACATCCTGAAGGGCTACGATGTGATCGCCGACGGCACGGACAATTTCCCCACACGCTACCTGGTGAATGATGCGTGCGTGCTGTTGGGCAAGCCGAATGCGTACGGATCGATCTTCCGATTTGAGGGCCAGGCCAGCGTCTTCGCCACCAGGGACGGCCCCTGCTACCGGTGCCTGTATCCCGAACCACCGCCGCCGGGCCTGGTTCCCAGTTGCGCCGAGGGCGGGGTGCTCGGCATTCTGCCCGGGCTTATCGGGGTGATTCAGGCAACCGAAACCATCAAGCTGATTCTCGGCAAAGGCTCTACGCTGGTTGGGCGCCTGCTGCTTGTGGATGCACTCAACATGCGCTTCCGCGAATTGAAGTTGCGCAAAAATCCTGAGTGCCCGGTCTGCGGCGAGCATCCGACGGTAACAAAGCTAATCGACTATCAACAATTCTGCGGCATCGCGCCTGCAGCGAAAGAGGAGCAAGCAGTGAAGAATGGAATTCCGCAAATCACCGTGAGTGAGCTGAAACAGCGCATCGATGCAGGCGAAGACCTGTTCATTCTGGATGTGCGTGAACCGTTCGAATACCAGATTGCCAACATTGGCGGCAAATTGATTCCGCAGGGCGAAGTTCCACAGCGGTTGGCTGAGATCGACCGCGACCGCGAGATCATCGTGCAGTGCAAATCAGGCGGGCGCAGCCAACGCATCGCGGAGTTCCTCAAGCAGGCGGGCTATCCCAAAGTCGTCAATCTTTCGGGCGGGATCACTGCCTGGTCCAACGAGATCGATCCAACCGTACCCAAATATTGACCTCAAGCTCCTCTCCTGATTTCGCCGCATCGGCGCCACTGCCTGCTCCTGCTTGAAGCCGTGCCGGCTGCGCCTGATTCACCGTCTTTTCGAAGATCTGACCCACGGCCGTGCTGTGCTGTTTTGCGGCGGCGCGGGTCCGGTTTTGGAATGTTCTGAAGAGAATCCTGCGCGTCACAACCCTATGTAATACCCATCACAGACCGTGGTGTTTGCGAAGCCCTATCGTTGGCGCGTTGGTGTGATTTTGGATGAAAACAGTCCAAATCAAATCCTCAAGCAAAAAGGTTTCAACGCAATTGCGCAAACCACTGAATGAAAAGGCTTCCGGGCAGCACGAATATCCAATCAAAATCTTTGGGCCCCTCGCTCCAAAGGTTCTAAACGCTTAGTAACGCAGGCGTGAGGAGTTCTGTGTCCGGGCGGGTTTGCCGGCAGGAATGAAATGGAACTGACTTGGATCGCCATTGCGACCAGCTTGCTAATGGGCGGAGGAGCCCTGTTGATCTTCATCTGGGCGGTCAGGAGCCACCAATTCAAAAGCCTTGAGGACGTGAAGTATCAGGTTTTCTGGTCGGATTTCGAGGAACCTTGCGGGGCCGCGCGAAAACCGAATGGGCCGGAGACAAACAAGGAGCAACAGGATGGAAGCAGCAACCAAGACAGTTGAATCCGGGGCGAAAGAGATGCGCCGGAGAGATTTTCTGGCGTGGCTGAGCGGCGTGGGAGTCGCAGGATCGGCACTGGCGGGGGTCTTCGCCACGTTCTTCTTCATGAAGCCGCGGGTCACCTTCGGGCAGCCGAATCGTTTTCTCATCGGCCGGCCTGAGGACTATCCCTCTGGAGCACGGGTTGCTTTCGATGCCAAGCGGGTCTGCATCGTGCGCGATGGAAATCGCGTGGCGGCCATTTCTACCACCTGCACGCATCTTGGTTGCATTGTTGCGCCATCGGCGACGGGGTTCCAGTGCCCGTGCCATGGCTCGCAATTCGACGTGGACGGCAACGTGACTGGCGGGCCGGCGCCGAAGCCGCTCGCATGGTTCGGCGTTTCGCTGACTCCGAGCGGTGAGCTCGAAGTCGACAAGGACAACGAAATCGACACGGGAACTTATCTGAACGTATGAGCACAGAAAAGAATTCGGCAGTCAAGGCCCTGGTGGATCTGCCAAAGAACGTTGTCCGGTCCGTTTTTCGCAACCCGCTGCCGTCGTCGGACCGAGGGCGCGCTGCCACCAGCTTTACTAACTTCTTTCTTCACATCCAGCCGGTTCGCGTCAGCAAGCAGGCGCTGAAGCCGAGCTACACAATGGGTCTCGGGCTGATCAGCCTGTTTCTCTTCGTCATTCTGACGGTCACGGGCGTGCTGTTGATGTTCTACTACGTCCCGTCGACGACGCAGGCCTACGACCGGATGCTGGATCTGCGAAGCTCTGTCGCCTTCGGCGTGATTTTGCGGAACATGCACCGCTGGGCAGCGCACGGCATGGTGGCCGTGGTTTTCCTGCACATGTGCCGCGTATTCCTGACTGGCGCTTACAAAACTCCGCGCGAGTTCAACTGGCTGATTGGCGTGGCGCTCTTTCTTCTTACGCTTTTTGCCAGCTTTACGGGCTATCTGCTGCCTTGGGACCAACTGGCATTCTGGGCCATCACGGTGGGCACCTCGATTGCGGGCTACGCACCGCTGATCGGCAAGTCGTTGCGCTTCCTTTTGCTTGGAGACTCGACCGTTGGGCAGGAGGCGCTGCTGCGCTTCTACGTGCTGCACGTGGTTGTGATCCCGATGATGATCGCGCTGTTTGTCGCAGTTCATTTCTGGCGGATCCGCAAGGATGGCGGGCTGGCAAAGCCTGAATCGGAGAAGGGAACCGCGGCGCCGGCAGCGGCCGCTGGAGCTACCGCTGCTTCAACACCCGTCCCGGTGACGACGGTGGTTACAGCCACGGCACCTGCGCGCCGTTTCACGATTCAGGGACTTGTGCGCGGACCGTTTGTAAAAGTGGGCAAGCTTGAGGAGGACACGGTCTTCAGCTGGCCGAATCTGCTGATCGCTGAACTTTTTGTGTTGCTGCTGACGATTGCCGGCGTGATGGCAGTCTCACTCCTCTTCAATGCGCCGCTCGAGCAGCCGGTGAATGTCATGCATCCGCCGAATCCGGCGAAAGCGCCTTGGTACTTCCTTGGCCTGCAGGAGCAAGTGAGCTACTCGGCATTCTGGGGCGGAATTGGTGTTCCCGGCATCGAGCTTCTTCTGCTTGTGCTGTTGCCGTACATCGATCGCGGGAAAAAGGGAATTGGGCGCTGGTTCGCGCGCGAGCGTCTGCTGGCCAACTCCATATTTCTCACCTTCGTTGTCGTCAATATCTACCTGATTGTGATTGGTACTTTTTTCCGCGGCGCGAACTGGCAGTTCGTGAGCCCGTTCTGAGGAGCTTCTGGTTATGCGAGCAGCATTAGCCGTGATGAGCCTTGCGGTTCTGGCAGGTTCCGCAGCGGTGGTGTACCAACAATTCCAGAGCCCGTGGCAGGATGCTCAGAAAGCATATTTTCAGCAGGCGCTGGTGCACGCGAAAACGCCGGCAGAACGCGCCGCGCTGGAGGAACGCACTCCTCGCATCGAACAGACGATCGTGACTTCGTTCGGCACCGAGCGAATCGACCGCTGCCAAAGCTGTCACATTGCTGTCGACGATCCGAATTTTGCCACCGCGAACGAACCGCTGCGGACGCACCCTTACTCCGCCGCGATGGGCGACGTATACAGCAACGGCCGCTGGGAGCGGCGCCACAAATTCACCGATTTCGGCTGCACCAGCTGCCATGACGGGCAAGGGCACGGATTGGAAAAGAACGACGCGCACGGCGAAGACCCCCTGTGGCCGTCGCCGATGCTGGGCTACACGATCCAGAAGGACTGGAAGAGCGAAATTGCGGCTCACCTGCATGACAAGGATTTCATCCAGGCTAATTGCGCGCAGTGCCACGCCGACAAAGACTTTGCGGGCACCTCGTGGGTGACGCGCGGGCGCGCGCTGTTTTTCGAGAAGGGCTGCTTCGGCTGCCACCGGATCGAGGGGCTCTCGTCGGGAACGCTCGGTCCCGATCTGACTGAAGAAGGTAAAGAGCGCAAGCTCGACTACCTATGGGGACACATTGTGAACCCGCGCGACTACACGCCGACGTCGATCATGCCGAAATTCAAGCTGACGGATGACGAACGCAAGGCGCTGGTGATCTTTCTCAAGAGCCGGCGCGGAACCACAAACACAGAGAGTTCGGTGGCGAAATACGAGATGGTTGTATCCACCGTGCCCCCCGTACCGGAGAGCGTCGCTGCCGTTGAGTCGAAGATCGCTGCGGCCACAACGCCGGCGGCGCGCGGCGAGCAGCTGATTGAAGGCTACGCCTGCCTCTCCTGTCACAAGCTGGGAGACAAGGACGGCGGAATCTCGCCTGACCTCTCTTACGAAGGCCTGATGCGCGGCGACGACTGGCTGATGGCCCACTTCCGCACGCCGCGCTCACGGATTCCCGATTCGAATATGCCTGCATTCGGGCTGCCCGATGCGGACTGCCAGGCGATGGCGGCATATCTGCTTTCGCGCACCGCGCAACCGCCGGCGATGACGCCGGCCGATACGTTCAAGACTCTCTGCGCGCGCTGCCACGGCGAAAACGGCAACGGCAAGGGCATCACTTCGATTTACCTGGATCCGGCGCCGCGCGATCTGACTTCGGCTGAGTTCATGACCACCAAGCCAAGGGAGCGCTTTATTAATTCGATCCAGATGGGCGTGCCTGGAACCTCGATGCCACCGTGGGGCAAGACACTCAACGACGACCAGATCAACGGCGTCCTCGATTATGTGTGGGCCACATTCGTACGCGAGAAGCCGCGCACGTTGAAGCCGCGCAATGTGCCGGACGCGAATCCCGTGCCGATGTCGCAGGGCTCCATCGATCGCGGTCAGGCGATCTTCATGGCTCGGTGCACCGGTTGTCACGGCAAAAAGGCTGACGGCAAGGGGCCCAATTCTCCCGACATTTCTCCGCGTCCACGCAATCTCCGCAACTCCGCATTTATCAACAACGTCTCCGACCATCGGCTCTTCGAGTCCATTACCTACGGCGTGGAGGGTACTGCCATGCCTTCGTGGATCGACTATGGCCTCGAGAAGAACGATATCGGCGATCTCGTCAACTACATTCGCAGCCTCAACCGGGCTGCGCAATCCGGAAGTGAACTGCGAGCGGCTATCGCTCCAGGAGGCTTGAATGGCTCTAGCACAAAGTAGTCCTGCCGCTGCTCTCGCCGGCCAGGATTTCCATGAGGACACCGCCGTCAAATGGTTGCTGATTGGCTCGGTGAGTTACTTCGCGATTGTCGGCATCATTGCGCTGATCATTGCGGCAAAATTCGTCTGGCCCCAGTTCCTTGGCACCATTCCGTACTTTACTTACGGCCGGATGAGGCCCGTGCACGTCAACGGCATGCTCTTCGGCTGGCTGCTGCAGGCGGACATGGGGCTGGCATTCTTCTTGGTTCCGCGGCTCTGCGGCGTCAAGCTCTGGAGCGAGAAGCTTGGCGTTGCGACGTCGATCCTTTGGAACATCATCATTCTGAGCGCGGTGGTAACGCTGCTCGGCGGATACCAGAAGGGCATCGAATACGGCGATCTGCCTACTTGGGTTGCCTGCCTTGTGGTTGTCGCATGGATCATGTTCGGCACAAACATCTTTATGACCATTGCCAATCGCAGGTACGCCCAGATGTACGTGTCCACCTGGTACTTCATGGGCACCATCCTGTGGACAGCCTTTGTTTATCTCACTGGCAACTTCGCCACGATCCTGCCCGGCGTGACCGGCGTGAACCAGGCCAACCTGACGTGGATGTACACGCACAATGCGGTCGGGTTGATCTTTACGCCCGCCGGTCTGGCGATTGCATATTACTTCATTCCGCGGGCTTCGAACTCGCCGCTCTACAGCCACAAACTTTCCATGGTCGGCTTTTGGTCGCTGGCATTCGTTTATGTGTGGACGGGCGCCCATCACATGCTCCATGGGCCGATTTCGCAATGGTTGCAGACCATCGCCATTGTCTTTTCGATCATGCTTCTGATCCCGGTGTGGGCGGTGGTGTACAACTTCATCGCCACGATGAGGGGCCAATGGCATCAACTGGGAGACAACGTCTCTCTGAAGTTCCTGATGAGCGGCACGATCTTTTATCTGTTGACCTGCTTCCAGGGTCCGATGCACAGCCTGCGCTCGGTGAACGCGATTGTTTCAAAGACGGATTGGATTCCCGGACACGCACACATGGCGGTGCTGGGCACCTTCTCCTTCTTCGCCATGGCCGGCGTCTACTACGTGATTCCGCGAGTCTTCAAAACGACTCTGCACTCCGAGACCCTGGCCAACTGGAGCTTCTGGCTGTTCCTCATTGGCGGCCTGGGAATGTTTACCGCGCTTTGGCTGGGTGGATTCTGGCAGGGCTGGCAGTGGAACAACCCGTCGATCCCATTCATCGACACGGTAGTCGCGCTCAAGCCTGTGTGGATGGTGCGCTTCCTCTCTGGAATCATCATCTTCTCGGGGATTGTGCTTTTCCTCTTCAACATTCTGTCAACGGCTCTGGGAAGCAAACCGGCCGCCATTGAAGCCGCACGCGCGTAAGCGAAGGGAGACGAGACTTTATGCTGGGCAAAACCGATTCCAATGCAACGTGGTTTGTGGTCGCGGCCCTGGGGCTGTTCTTTATCGGAGGCCTGCTGACCACCGTGGCTCCTCCGCTGCTGGACAAGAGCTGGAACACGCCGTTCGTCAATCATGATCCTGCCAAAGGCATGACCGGCGAGTTGAAGCCGTATACGGAGCAGGAGATGCGCGGATACCGCATCTACATCCGCGAGGGATGCAAATACTGCCATACGCAGCAAACTCGTACCTTGCTGGCCGACACAATCCGCTCCGGGTGGAAGGGAGTTCCCGCGCCCGTTTCGACGCCGGACGAATTCGTCTATGACTATCGTCAGACATTCGGAACGAAACGGACAGGGCCGGATCTTTCGCACGTCGGCGGCAAGTACAACCTGCAATGGCACAAGGCGCACTTCAACAATCCGCGCGACCTGGTGCCTGGCTCGATCATGCCGCCATTCCCGTGGATTGCAAACAACCAGCAGGATCTTGAAGACCTGGTGGCCTATCTGCAAACGCGCGGCCGCGCCAAGGATTGGCGGCCCGACAACGACTACGAGAAGTGAGGCTGGCAATGACTGACTACACGTATCAGAGTGTGTTTTTCTCCTACTTTCTGTTCCTGCTGCTGGCCGGGGGAGCGCTGTATTTCTTCATCCGTTCTTTGAAGGACGGGTACCTGGGCCACGACAGCGAAGAGCCGAAGTACCACATGCTCAAGGATGCCAACGAAGAAGAGAGAACTTTATCGGAGGGCGCCACGGCGCCGCGGAGAACGCTATGAGCAATGAGCAATCGAATTCCGAGCTGCACGATTACGCGGGCGGATGGATCACCGAGCGCAAAGGAACCAAAATCCCGGGCTTCCTGAAGCTGGCGTATCCGATCATCGCACTGGCTTGTCTCGCCTACATATTCATCTACATGAACGGCGAGATCCACCACTCAACGCGCGGCCCGCTGGTGCAGCAACTGAATGCCGTAACCGGCAACGCCAACATCTTCATGTACATTGTGGCCGCCATGATCGCGGTTTACGCGGTGATTCTGTTTGCTTTCGTTTTCGGCAAGCACCGCAACGAAGAATAAGGGAATAAAAGACCGGCAATGGCGCAAACCAACGGGCAATTCGATCGGATCGGCGGGGCAGGCTACTGGATGGAGATGGTGAAGTGCCAGGACGCCTGCCCTGTGCATACGGACGCCTGCGGCTATGTAAACGCGATCGCGGAAGGGCGCGACGAAGATGCCTATCGCATCGCACGCGCTACCAATCCGTTCGCGTCGATCTGCGGGCGCGTGTGCGGCGCACCGTGCGAAGCCAATTGCCGTCGCGGCAGCCTGGATGAGCCGGTCGCGATACGAGCTCTGAAGCGGTTTGTCACAACCAAATTTGGCCCGGAGACGGGCGACTTCACTCGCTATCGCGAGTCCTGCAACCAGGAGATGCTTCCGCCGAATCGCGGCGACTTTGAAAAAGTTGCCGTGATCGGGGCCGGTGTGGCCGGCATGACGGTGGCGCACGACCTGGCGCAGCTTGGGTACAAGGTCACTGTTTTTGAAGCCGACTCGAAGCCCGGCGGCATGTTGACAGCGGGCGTGCCCGTCTTCCGGCTGCCGCGCGAATTGGTGATGGCCGAGATCGACGCCATCGTGTCTCTTGGCGTCGAACTCCAGTGCAACAAGCGAATGGGTCGCGACTTCACGATCCAGGATCTGCGCAACCAGGGATATAAAGCTGTTTTTCTTGGCGTCGGCCTGCCGAAGGGCCGCAAGCTCGACTTGCCTGGCGCGAATCTGGCCGGCGTCCACGATGGCATGGATTTTCTGCGCGCATTTAACGACGGCGTCCCGCTTCCCGTGGGCAAGAAGATTGTCGTGATCGGCGGCGGCAATGTCGCCTACGACGTGGCCCGCTCGGCAGTCCGCCCACTCGAAGCCATGGAGCCGGAAGACTCCGCGGCAGATGTGCAACGCGGCGAATCGGTGGCTTACGATGTGGCCCGTTCGGCAATGCGTCTGAGCGGACAGCGAGAGGTTCATGTTGTTTGCCTCGAAAGCCGCCGAGAAATGCCTGCCGACGAGATTGAAGTTGTGGAGGGTGCGGAAGAAGGGCTGGTACTGCACAACTCGCGTGGGCCGCGCGAAATTGTGGGCAAGGATGGCAAGGTTGCCGGGCTGCGCACGGTGGAGTGCACTGCTGTCTTCGACGAGAACCATCGCTTTAATCCTCGATTTGACGAGTCCAGGCAGGAGACAATCGAAGCAGACACCATCATCTTCTCCATTGGCCAGTCGTCTGATCTTTCGTTCCTGCAACCAGGCGATGGAGTTGAATCGGTTCGCGGCCTCATTAAAGTCGATCCGGAGACCTACCAGACAACGGCTCCGGATGTCTTTGCCTGCGGCGACATTGCACACGGGCCGCGCCTGTTTATTCATGCCATCCGCTCGGCGCAGATTGCGGCGCACTCCATGCATGATTTCCTGCGCGGCAGCCACACCGAGATCAACGTCGTCTCCTCTTGGGAGCCGGCGAACTACACGATGGGCGAGAGCTGGGACCAGCTGAAGCGGCACCATCCGCCGGCTGTCGCACCCGGCGAACGCGCTGTTTCGCTGAAGATTGTCGAAGAAAACTATCCCGACGCCGAGGCGCGTACCCAGGCTGCGCGCTGCCTGCGATGCAACGTCAACACGGTCTTTGACACCGGCATTTGTGTGGCCTGCACCGGCTGCGTTGACGTGTGCCCAGAAGACCTGATCAAGCTGACGAGCGTGAGTACTCTTTGCGAAACGCCCGAAGGACTGGAGTGGGTCTCCGGCCTGGCTGGAGTGCCTGCCGGCGAACTGGCGAAGTACAACACGGACGAGTTGAATGCAATGGGAGGCGTAATGGTGAAGGACGAGTCGATTTGCATTCGCTGCGGGCTGTGCGCGGCGCGATGCCCCTCTCACGCCATCACCATGCAGCGGTTCAACTTTAAGCGGCAGTGCGCAACAGTGCCCGGCAGGAATCCAAAGCTTATTTACGTGCAGGCCACGAGTGGAGGCGCGTAGCTTCCCGATGAGCCCCAATGACTTCTACCTCGTGCTGATTTTGGGGTTCGTCAGCAGCCTTCATTGCGTGCAGATGTGCGGTCCGGTGGTGCTCACTTACAGCGTTGCTGCGAATACTGAAACTGGCCGGCGCTCTTTTTTC
The DNA here is from genome assembly GCA_963834565.1 of uncultured Acidobacteriaceae bacterium. Classification (GTDB taxonomy): domain Bacteria; phylum Acidobacteriota; class Terriglobia; order Terriglobales; family Acidobacteriaceae; genus Telmatobacter. The sequence goes on from CAWICF010000009.1 coordinate 189,575, forward strand.
GGTTTGCACCTTGCCTACAACGCTGGCCGCACACTCACCTACATGCTGCTCGGCGCGGTTGCCGGGCTGGCCGGAGGCGCCATGGGCTGGGTGGGCAGGCTTGCGGGTTTTGAAGATACCGCTTCGCTCGTTGCTGGCAGCGCGATGGTTCTAACTGCGCTTGCGATGCTCGGATTTGGGCTGGGAGTTCAGCGTTGGAAGGGATTTGCTCTTCCGGCGAGGCTACTGCGTCCTGCCGGCAGGCTGATTTCAGCACCTTCTGCGTTGGCCAAGTTTGGTCTGGGAACGCTGATGGGATTCTTGCCCTGCGGCCTGGTCTATGCCGCGTTGATGCGCGCGATCGGCGCAGCAAGCGCGACTGGTGGCGCATTGACGATGCTGGCGTTTGGAGTTGGAACCAGCGCCGCGCTGATCGCAGTCGGACTCGGCTCCAGCGCAGCAACACGAAGAGTTGCCCGCTGGGGCACAACCATTTCGGCAATCACGGTCCTGGTGATGGGTGCGCTCCTGATCGCACGGGGCGCTATGACAAGCTCCAACCCGCATTGCCGTATGCACCACATGCTTACTTAACGGCGGATTGATCCAATGGCTTCATCGGTCGCATCAGCGCAAATGCCAACCCCCAGGCAGACTATCCCTGGAACGCGATACCACCGCATCCGCAAAACCATTCAGACGATCTGCGTCTCGATCTTTATCCTGCTGCCGCTTTTTGACATCATGCGGGTCGATATTGTGCGCCAGCGGTTCTACTTCTTCGGCGCCGAGCTTTGGATCAGCGAGTTTGCCATCCTGTTTCTCACCATGATGTTCGTCTGGATCCTCGTGGCCGCAATGGCCATGATCTACGGCCGCTTCTGGTGCGGCTACCTCTGTCCTCAGATGATCTTCAGCGAAGCTTCGGTGGCGAGCGAGCAGTTCATCTCGCGATGGGTAAAGAAGCACCTCACATTTTCATCAGAGAGGACAAGGAAGGTCATCGCGCGGGCCGCCTTCTACCTGCTCGGAGTTCCGCCCTCCATCTTCTTTGCTTTCGTCTTTGTCTCCTACTTTGTGCCGCCGGCCGATCTCTTCCACCGCCTGATGAGCCTCGACCTACGCACGGCCGGTGGGATCGTTGGCGCCAGCATTACGGCAATCACTTTCTTTGACTTTGCTTTTCTTCGCCAGGGTTTCTGCATCAGTATCTGCCCGTACGGCTACCTACAGAACATGCTGGCCGATAAACACACGCTGTTGGTGCACTTTCACGATCCCAATCATCAGTGCATCAATTGCGCCAAGTGCGTAAAAGCTTGCCCCATGGGCATCGACATCCGGAAGGGCACGCATCAATTGGAGTGCACGCATTGCGCCGAGTGCGTAGATGCCTGCTCGACCGTTCTCGGCAAGATCAACCGCGTGACAGTCATTAATTATGGCTGGGGCGACAGCGCCGGAAACGCCGAAGAAGATCGCAAGTGGTATCGCAGGATCGGCCTGCGCGATGGCAAGCGCATCGTCATCCTGGCACTGCTTACGATTTATGCCATCGGGCTTTCGGTTGTCATTTCGCTTCGTGAGCCGGTGATGGTGCGCATCATGCCGAATCGAATGACGCTTTACACCTTGTCTGCTGATGGTTTGGTTCACAACCAATTCCGCGTCGTGGTCTCCAATCGAAGCCACACGCAGAAGCATTTGACGCTGGCGCTCGACGGGTTGCCGCAAGGCCGCATTCTCGACGCAGATGCGCCGCTGCTGCTGGCGCCGGGCCAGACTGTTCAGAGCGAATTCGATGTCGTTGCGCCGGCAGGCGCCTTGCAGCCGGGCGTGAACCACATGCGTATCCTTGCCAGCGTTCCGGCGCAGAAAACCGGAGCCTTCGACGAGACGTTTATCGCCCCGATGGATTCTGCGCCGGCGCCAAAAAGCGCAAGGGAGCAGCCGCAAGGCAAAGACTGAACGGTGTCTGCCGCAAGACCGAAGCGGTCTGCGGCTCAAATGGGAATTCGCAATGACAGAGGAGGTTCAATGCAGCAAGTCGAAGGCGAAACAAAACAGAAACGTGTAGCGCCGCTTACCGTTGTGCTCGGCATTGTGTTTGTGTTTTTCTGCAGCGTCCTGGTTTATGTGTATGCGGCTACAAAGCGTGCCAACCCAGTGATGCTCGATGCGCAAGGGCATCCAATCGGGCAGACATCCCAGTCGCCTAGCGGAGGAACGAAATAGCCGTGGCGCAAGCGGCCCGATGCGCACTGTGCGAGCTGGCATGTGGCCGGCAAAGGATTACGCGCGCATTCGAAGGCTGCGAACTGGCGTTCTGCTGCATGGGATGCGCAAATGTCTACGCCATTCTGCAGGAGAGCGGAGTTCTTGCCAGCGGGCAGAGCATGCGGGAAACCGAGATCTTCCGCCGCAGTCTCGAACTCGGACTCATCTCCAATCCGGCCGGCGAACCTGATTCCGATGCGAAGATCGACACGAATGCGCCAACGGAAGAAAAGCTGCTGCAGGTCAGCGGAATGTGGTGTTCAGCCTGCAGTTGGCTGATCGAACATGCACTGCAGAAACTGCCGGGCGTCGTCTCGGCGGAAGTGTTCTTCGCGTCCGATTTGGCCAAGGTGAGGTATTGTCCCCAGTATCTGCCTCCGGAAGCAATTTCAGCGCGCATTGCACAGCTTGGCTATCGGGCGTCGGAGTATAGCGGGGATGATGCGGCGGGCAAGACCGACATGCACGACCTGTTGCTGCGCCTCGGCGTCGCCGGGTTTCTCTGGGCCAACATCATGGCCTTCAGCGTCATTCTCTACGTTGGCTATTTCGAGCAGATTGCGCAGAGCGTCAGCCACTACCTGCCTTATATCCTGCTCGGCCTCGCAACGCCCATGGTGTTCTATTGCGCCTATCCGATTCTTCGTTTGGCTGCAATCGGATTGCGAAATCTGCAGATCCGCATGGAGGTTTTGCTTTCGCTGGGGATTCTGACTGCATACCTGTTTAGCGCGGTGCAAACCGTCAGCGGACAAACGCATGTATATTTCGACACCGCGGCAGCAATTGTCACCTTGGTTCTGGCAGGCAAGCTGATTGAGCGTAGCGCCAAAGTAAGGGCCGCACGATCAATCGCGATCATGTACCGGATGATGCCGAAGAAAGTTCGAGTTGTGGTGGATGGTGATGAGCGGTTTGTCTCAATTGACGCGCTTGAACCGGGCACAATTTTCATGGTCAAAGTCGGCGAACGAGTTCCGGCCGACGGGGTCGTTCTCGAGGGTGAATCGGATGCGGATGAATCTCTGCTAACCGGAGAGTCAGCGCCCATTTCAAAGGGGCCCGGCGACACGATCGTCTCCGGAAGTCTCAATATCGGGGGAGTGATGACCGTCCGTGCTTTGCGGCGCGGCGACGACAGCGCGCTGGTGCAGATTATCCGGCTGGTGGAGCAGGCGCTCGCGACGCGCGCTCCAATCGAACGAGCCGTAGACCTCATTTCCCGGGTCTTCGTTCCTCTGGTCGTCGTGCTGGCATTTGGAGACTTCGCGGCATTGACGATGATGCACGCCGGCATCGGTGTTGCGTTGATGCGGGCCACATCGATCCTGGTCATTGCCTGCCCCTGTGCGCTCGGCCTCGCAACGCCACTCGCGATCACGGCTGCCCTGAGCTTCGCCTCGCAGCACGGCATTCTCATCTCGGATAGCCGCGTGCTTGAGACCATCGGCAAAATCGATGTTGTCGTTCTCGACAAGACCGGCACAGTCACCGAGGGTGACTTCAGGCTTCTGGAGTTGATCTCGACACGCCGAGAGGGCGCACCGGTTGATTCCATCGCGGAGGATTTATCCGTCCTGGCAGGCATGGAACTTTCCTCGGAACATCTGCTAGGCAGGGCGATCGTTCAATACGCTCGCGAACGCAATGTCCGCCCAGGTGACGTGGAAGATGTGAGTGTTCGCAAGGGAGAAGGGATAACAGCGATCTGCGGAGGTCGTCGCTACTTCATTGGAAACCTGAAGCTCGCAAGTTCACTAGGCTCTCGCATGGAGGGCGAAGCGTGCGCACTCGCTGAAGAATGGCAGCAAGCAGGAAGAACCGTAGCCTATTTCGGCACGGATGGCGAGTTGCACGGTCTGATTGCGTTTGGCGACCGAATCAAGCCAGGCGCCAGGGAGTTGGTGAATGGCCTGCGCCGTCGCGGCGTCATCACCAAGCTTGTTTCAGGTGACGCCAGGGCGACGACTGGCGCGGTTGCCGCGCGAATAGGAGTGGATGGTTTTGTCGCCGATGTGAGCCCTGAAGGAAAAGCGGCGTTGGTTCAGGAACTGCAGCGGGCAGGGAAGCGGGTTGCCGTAATTGGCGATGGAGTGAACGACGCGCCTGCTTTGGCGTGCGCAGATCTTGGAATCGCGCTGGGCACCGGCGCCGATGTTGCAATGAGTGCGGCGCCCGTGGTTCTGGTCGGCGGCTCACTCGAGAAAGTCGAAGAAATCTTCCAGCTTGCAGACAGAGCCACGCGCGTAATCCATCAGAATCTCTTTTGGGCATTCTTCTACAACACGGCGGGAATTGCGCTGGCAATCAGCGGCTTGTTGAATCCGATCATGGCGGCCGGGGCGATGCTGCTATCAAGCACTTCGGTTGTGGCAAACTCGATGCGCCTCAACCGGCTGCAACTATCAGAGGCGACTCGTTCCCGATCGATCTTGCCGAAGCCGGAAGATCGAATGGGCTTTGGGAATCTACATGGATGAAAGGAGCCGAGCCGTGGGAAAATCTGGTTCCTCCATGCAAATGACGCGGGCCGCGGATTATGCAATACGTGCACTCGTTCATCTTGCGGGGCTGCCATCGGGCGAGCGTGTGATGCTGCCTGCCCTGGCACACATCACCGGCGCGCCCGATTCCTTTCTCTCCAAGGTGATGCAGGCCTTGTGCCGAGCTGGCCTGGTTGCGTCCCGGCGCGGCCAATCCGGCGGGTTCGAAATTCTGCAGAGGGGCCGGGATGCCACGATCAGTTCAGTGGTCGCGGCCGTCGACAGCCCAATTCGTTTGAACCTCTGTCTGCTTCCAGGCCGCTCGTGCGACCGGAAGGAAGAATGCCCGGTGCGTCCGGTTTGGGCGCGGGCGCAGGCGGCAATGCTGCGGGTTCTTGACGCGCGAACGATTGCCGACTTCGCGGCACAGAGTTTCGACCATCACGACGCGGACAATCTTCCTCATAACATATAAGCGGCCAAGCCATTGACGTCATTGTTGATGACAATCAACTGACAATGATCAGACGTTCGTGAGACACAATCAAGACCACTCGGGCGTTACTTTGCAGATATGCGAAGTGGAGATTTACGTTTTCACATGTCTCGATTGGCCAGGCTGGCGGCGGCCACGACGTTTGCCGCAGCCTCTTTCTGCGGAGCTCAGGACATTCCGCTACTCTCTGGCGGTGTAGGGTTTTTCACCGACTCAAACGGTGGGAGCACCTCGTATCAGCCTCACATCGAGCCGTTGATTGCCGCGCCTATCGGCAAGTCCCTGCTGGTGGAAGGACGGGGCATTTTGCTCGAGGAGTTTTCGCCCAACGGCGGGGGCCAGTCAGGCTATAGTCACAGTCACTATGCGAGCCTCATTTACCTGCAGGGAGATTATTTGGCCACCAGCCACCTGACGGTCGTCGCAGGCAGCTATCTGGTGCCCTTCAACACCTACAACGATCGTCTCTCGGAGATCTGGATCGAGAATCTGCAGGATGGGCCGCTCACCGCGGGCATCGGCACCATGGGTACCGGCACGGGCGTTGGCGGCATGCTGAGCGGATCCGCTGCCTCCAATAACAAATTCGACCTCAGCTACAACGCGTGGTTCTCAGCCAGCAGCGCGAATATGTATTTCAACTCTGAGCGTTCGTCCGGCGGGCGCGGGATGCTCTACCTGCCTGAAGCACGGCTCGAAATTGGGTTCACATACGATCGTCTGCTGCAAGGCATACATGAGAATTTTTTCGGTACGCATGTTTGGTGGGAACCGAAAGATACCGGCCTTCGCATGCGATCGGAGTACAGCCACGGCGAGCACGCGCAGGGTTATTGGGTCGAGGCCGACTACCGCACGCACGCGTTCGGCGGCCCCGACAACTGGGTGGGACGATTTGAGCCGGTGTTTCGCATAGCGCAAACGTTCCGCCACAATGATCTAGGCAGCGACGGTGCACCCTCAGTAGACACACAGCGCGCAGACTTCGGGATGGACTACAACCTGCCGCACGAGGTCCGCATCCTCACCAGCTACGCCAGGCAGTTCACCGAGACGCACGACACAAACATCTGGGAGACGGGCATCGTTTACCGCTTTCTGTTTCCCACCTGGAAAGGGAAGGCTGACTGAGCTGACGATCGCTCGGCACGCTGTGGGAGCCGGCGAATCCGCTCTGGTTAAGGAATCACTTTGTGCCGGGCGATTGCGGTGAACCACAGGCTTCGTCCGCAGTCGGTACCGTAGAGCAACGTTTTCGAATCCTCCATCCAGGAAGGTTGGATCTGGTTGCACGGCACGTTGCCGATGCGACGCGTAGCTCCCGTCTTTTGGTCGCGAATCCAGAGGTTCCACACGCCATCTTCGAAGCGGCTATACGCCAGCCACGCGCCGTCGGGTGAGAGCGCCGGATAGCGCGATTCGCCCATCCCAAGCAAGACGTTGCTGTGTGTCGCATCCGTCAGGTAGACCTGCGGCAGCCCACCGCGAGTAGAGGCGGCGAATGCGTAACTCCCGGCCGAGAGAAACGAGGCTTCGTAGACGTTGAGCGAGGGCGGAGTCAGCGCCCGATCTTCTTGAGCGCCTGCGAAGAAGTCCTGACGAAACAGGAGTTGTCCGCGCCCATGATCATCGCGGATGAACGCGATACTGCTGCCATCAGCAGAGATCATCGGATCGCACGCATTCTTAATGACAAAATGTTCCGGCTCCGCCGTGTCGACGATCTCTGAGCCCGAGGCGTTCGCACGCTCAACTAGAAGCCGCCCCGCGTTGAGAGCATAAGAAAGTTCGTCGTCATTGTTGCTTGACGCCGAATCGTCTCTGCCGGCAAGCTGCGGGTACTCGACTAAGTGGTAGCCATCGAGCGTGAAAGAGATAAATCGGGTCTCGCCGTCGGCCTGCTGCGGATCAGCGTTCAAGTATCCCTGCGGTTCGACCGGAATTCGATACGCATATTCTTGGCGCATGGCGGCTTCACGAGTCCGGGTCGAATGAATATTCATAAGAACGGCTATCATCATCGCCGCGATCCATGCGTAAGTTGTCCAATCTCGACGATGTTCTTCAGCCGGTTGCCGATCCCACGAAAGCATGTAGATTGCGAAAAGCACGGCAATCATCAACGGCAGACGCGGCGTGTACAAGAGAATCGAGAGCCCGCCGGGATGGACTGGGCTCGGCATCGGGAAGCAGATGCCAATATAAGCGACGACTAAAGCTGCCAGTCCCAGGTGCTGTCTCTTTTCCAGCAAAATCGCAGTCAGAACGCACATCGGGAACGCCATCAGCACGAAATTGTACGAGGCGGGAATGGTGGAGACCGCGAGCGATGCAGTGAGAAGCGCGGACCACTCGAGCAAAATGCGACTCGGCCGATTGTCACCGCGGCGAATAAGCAGAATTGCCGGCGCGAGCGCCAGCATTGATATCAACGGCTGCAGAATGGAATACGCGGCAACCGAGGCGTGCCAGGGCGCCGGGTTCCACTGCGGCTCAGACAGAAACAAGAGATGCAGAATGCCGGAGATGGACGCGTTTGGAACATATGGCGGCATAGCCTCGCCGTGGAGAGCCGCCGGTAGAATCTCCCTCAGATACGTGCGATGAACATTCCATTCGAATGCGGCGATTGACACGGCGATACACGCGGCCAAGGTAATCGCACCGGCAGCGAGGGCGCGCCACTTGCGCCGCCGGATAAAGAAAACGACGAAGAGCAGCGGAAAGACTTTTGCTGCCGCTGCGATTGCAACGAGTGAACCTGACGGCGCATTCTGACCGCGCATGGTTGTCCAGCACGCGGCAACGATCATCGCCAATAGGAACACGTAGAACTGGCCAAACTCAATGTTGCGATAGAGCGGGAAGTTCAGCGCGAAGATCAAGCCAATACGCACGTAACTAAGTCCAGTCATCGAGCGCATCATCCAGGCAATTGGCGCGAGGAGGGCGAGGCTCAGAATGATCCACACGCGCTTTGCTGTGAGGGCTTTCAATCCGGAGAGCGGCCAGACGAAGAGGGTGGAGAACGGAGTGATCGGCACGAGGGCGATGACGCGGATTGGAATGGGCCGATGATCCTTCTCGCGTTCCAGCCACTCCCACTCATACATGCGTGACGTGTCAACGCTCTCGTGGGCAAGTTGCGCGGCGATGTAGTAGTTGGGGAAATCGGTTATCAGGCTCTTCCAAGCCCGTGGCATGGTGTGCAAGGAAAAGTAGACGACCAGCGCACACAGAACGACACGTTCACCCCAGAGTATTGCAGGGCTTTGTTTAGGGTCCGACACGCTCCATCGTCTGATGAAATCGAGCGGCGATTGTCTTTGCCCCGTTAACATGCGGTTATTCGATTGTCGTCCCGGCGACGGCAATCTCGCGGGTTGGCGGTGTTCTCACCGGCTCCGTCTTCTTCTCCGGCCGCTCGGCATCTTCCTGGTATTCCATTTCGGTATTGATCATCCAGATGTTGTCTTTCGTCGTAACGCCATTCACGATGTTTTCCACGGCGGTCATCGCGGTCAGCATCGAGTGATCCTGATTGTTGTATTTGTGCATCCCGTTGCGGCCGATCAGAAAAAGATTGCCGATGCCGTCAGTGAAATCGCGAATCACATCAAAGCTGCTGTAGCTGCCGAAGTAGGCGGGGTAGGATTTTGGAACGCGCACAACATGTGAATCTTGAATTTCGTCAGCGCTGAGGATGCCGATGCGGGCTGCCTCGCCAATTGCCAACCTCGTCATTTCTTCGTCGGAGAGATGCCACAAGTCGTCGCTCTCATTGCAAAAGTACTCGAGACCAACCCAGGCCCGGTCGGGCTGGCTGACGAGCCATGGGCTCCAGTTGTTAAAGATCTGCAGGCGGCCGACTTTCACATCAGGCTCCTGGATGTAGATCCAGTTGTCTTTCAGCGTCGAACCATCGTCTTCGACGAGAGACAGCTTGCTGGCCAGAAGCCCCACGATGATGAAATCGCGATACCGCAGCCCGTCACTTACCTGGGCGACTCGTTTCGGGGCGGAATCTCCCATTGCACGAATCAGATCGCGGACCGGCATGGTGGAGAAGAAATAATCGCCACTCCACAAACTGCGCTTGCCTCCTGCATCGACGCTTTCAACTAAGACAATCCTGTCTCTCTCTCGATGAATGCGATCGACCGAGGCTCCCAAGTGAATTTCGCCGCCTCTTTCACGGATCAAATCGGCGACACATTCCCAAAGTTGTCCAGGGCCAAACTTGGGATAAAAGAATTGTTCGATGAGGGAGGTCTCTGTTGGCTTTTGAGGGGCGCCCCGCGCGCGAAACATCCGTTTGAAGTGATGAGTAATCACGCTCGTGAGTGAAAGACCCTTGATGCGCTGCGCACCCCATTCGGCGCTGATCTCGCTGCAGGGCACTCCCCACACTTTTTCGGTATACGACTTGTAGAAGAGCTGGTAGAGTTGCCTGCCGAAGCGATTGATGAGGAAATCTTCAAGCGAGCATTCTTTGCGTTTCGGCAAAATCGCCGACCACAGATAACTGAGAACGCAGCGAAGAGTACGAGCCGCGCCGAGCTTGAAGAGCGTGCCCGCCGTAATGCGGATGGGATAGTCGAAGAAACGGCGCAAAAAATAGATGCGGCTTTTACGATCGCGAAGGAGCATGACGCGATCGCTTTCTTCCGGATGGACAGAGGCACTCGGCGATGGAATACCGCGCTGCATTCCTTTGTAGCGAAGTTCGCCGATGTTCTCCCGATCAGCCTCTAACGGCAATAGGTCGAGCCACCATTGCATTACGCGGTCTGACTTGGAAAAGAACCGGTGCCCGCCGATGTCCATGCGGTTGCCGTTGTAATTCACGGTGCGCGAAAGGCCGCCAACCTGATCGCCGGACTCAAGAACGATGGGCTGGATGTCAGTATGATGGATCAGCTCGAGAGCTGCAGTGAGTCCCGCCGGGCCCGCTCCGATAATGATTGCCTTGCCTTGCTTCACGGGCATTCTCCCGGCGGTTCCAATTCCCTACGCTTCAGCAGCTTCGAAAAGCGACGAATCACAATGATCCGCGGCCCGCGTACCACTCCAGTTTTCCTCGATGAGCCGTCCGGCCTCGAGCCGGTACACGTTATCTGCCCACTGCTCCACGTGCCTGCGATGCGTAACCAGGACGATGGCGATTCCGGTAGCCGCGAGATTGTTCAGCACCCGGCGTTCATTGTCCTCGTCGATGGCCGAGGTTGCCTCATCAAGAAGCATAAGCCGATTGCCGCGAAGGATGGCTCGCGCCAGTCCTAAACGTTGCCGCTCGCCGCCCGAAAGCATTGCTCCGTTCTCGCCGACTGGAGTTTCGAGGCCACACGGTAGCGCTGCAACAAACTCGTCGAGCCTGGCAGTCGCGAGAACCTCCATCAGCCGTTCATCGCAGGTTTCCGGCAGGCCGAAGAGGAGATTGTTGCGAATCGTGTCGTTGAGCAAAACGATCTCCTGGGGAACATATGAGACAGACGCGGAATGGACACGGACGCGGCCGGATGTGGGTTGCTGCACTCCGGAGATGAGGTTGAGAAGCGAGGTTTTCCCGATGCCCGAAACTCCATGCACAATCGTAATTTCCCCTTCGCGCAGAAGAAAGTTCAAGTTGCTCAGGATCGAGACGCTGTTTCCGAATGTGAGGCCGACTTGCTCCAGCTCGAGCGCGGTGCCCGGCTCCGGCTGTATTGCGGGATGGACGTCCGCGCGATGAGCGCGGCAACGTGCCAGCTCAGCGTCGACAATCCGAGCATTTTCAAGGGAACCTTCCATCTGCCCCGCAATAAGCGACAGTTGGCTCAGGAGCGGAAGCAGCCGTCGCGACAAAACGAAGTAGAAGACCAGCAGCGAAAGAAGGTGGCGCGTATCGCCGCGCAGGAGTTGAATTGTAACGATGAATCCCAGGAAGAGCAGAATGGTGCCTTGATCGGCGATAGTCCGCGCGATCACGGGAAGAAACACGGTCCCCAGATTTCCCGTCTTGAGCTTTGCGGCCTCGCGCCGGATCCGGTCATAGAAAAAATCGTGATTCTGGTATGTGCGAATCTCTTTGCCCGCAGCGAATAGCCCGGAAAGATCCTGCTGAAGTGCGGCGAACGATTCTTCGCGCATTACGGCAGCCACCCGGACCCGCCTGCGAATGATGAGCCGATGAGCGCAATAGAAAGCGGCGAGCGCCAAAGCAAGGGCACATGCTGCAATCGGGCTCTGATAGACGAGAGCGGATGTCATCGCAAGCACAATCACCAGGCTGGCGATCATCTCGACGCAGCGGTGGTAAAACTCAGCGGCCTCTCGTGTTGTGTGGGCCACCGTGTGAAGGAACGCGGCGCGATTCAGCTCAACGTAACGGGACCAGCGCATGTCGCAGTAGCCGCGTGTGAGTCGAAGCATGAGGTCCGTGGCAAGGGTCTGAATCTGGCTGAAGACTGCACGCGCTGAAGCAAAGTCGGAGAAGGCGCGCAGCAGAACGAGCGCGGCGGCGGCAATTGACGCTGCAAGAACTGTTCTCGGCATCCACGCGAAATGATGCGACGGAGCACGGCCCTGGAGCAGAACGAAGAGGAGGTACATGGCTGCCGCAAGCGCAAGATCGAAGAAGCCGACGGCGATGCGCCCGCCCGTGAGCAGAACGAGGCAGACGAGTTGAGGTTTTGAGAGGAGTCCGATCGCAGCGCGCAGCCTGAATCTCTTCGCCGGGTTGAAGCCGGGATCAGAGCTCTCAGCGGGGCGCATGGATGCCCGGTTCCTCATGGTGCAAGACTACTCATGCGCAATCTGCGAAGTTGTCAGATATCGGTCGTTTCATTGTCAGTGAAATGTCAGCAAGACTCGCCCCTGCGGCATGGCGCCTGTTCTTCCGTCCGGCATAGTAAACAGGATGGCTACGACAATCTGATGACAACCTTTAGACGCTCTCGTGACACCCGACCCGTCAAATGCCACTAGCCTTTGCGATGAGGAACAACGATGAAGCTTTCGAATGCCCTGATGATCGGGTGCCTGGCAGCCGCCGCGACTGCGAGCAACGGGCAAACCAGCAGCACACCTCAAACGCCCAAGCCACAAAAGGATCCGCAAAATGTTCAAGCGGCAAGTTCCGATCGCGGTCAACAGGTATTTAAGCAGAACTGTTACCGCTGCCATCAGGAGCCGGAGGGATTTTCGCCTTCGATCTCGGGGACGATTGCAAGGCACATGCGCGTGCGGGCCGGGTTGAGCGACGAGGACTTTAAAGCGCTGATGAAGTTCCTCAATCCGTAAGCCGCAATGGCCCAGGTGTTGCATGGGACCGCCGAGCAAACGGGATTTAACCGCAGAGCGATAAGGAGAATGGATGCGACGGAGACTTCTTTTCTTGATGATTGCGGCCGGGACGATGATGGCCGTGCAGCCCTCCCCCAAAGTTTACGCGCAGGCCGCGCCCCAGCGAATTGAGATTACAGCGAAACGCTTCGGATTTACGCCTGGCGAAGTGACCCTGAAGAAGGGCCAACCGGTCGTGCTTGTACTCAAGAGCATGGACGTGGGACACGGACTTCGCGTTCGCGAGCTGGGCGTGGACATGAAGGTGAAGGCGGGAGGAACCGCTGAAATCACGATTACGCCTGACAAAACCGGCGACTTTGTCGGACATTGTTCCGTGTTTTGCGGATCGGGTCACGGATCGATGACGTTTACGCTGCACGTGGTGGCTTAGCGATGCGGCCGGTTCTTCTCGCCACGGGCGTGGTCGTAGCCATTGGGCTTGGCGGATGCAAGGCAAAGCCTCCGGGGAAACTTGAAACGGCGACGATGAGCTTCGCCAAGCATCATGTCTTCATCGGTAGCAAGAAAGAACGGAATCCACTTCCCATGTCACCGGAAACCCTTGCCGATGGCAAAGAGGCATTTGGGCACTATTGCGTTGCCTGCCATGGAATGGACGGCCAGAACACGGGCGTTCCGTTTACCGACCATATTTCGCCGCCGATTCCGTCACTCGCTTCGTCCGACGTGCAGAACTATACCGATGGCCAGTTGAAGTGGATTCTCGACAACGGCATCTGGCCCTCGGGAATGCCCGGATCAAAAGGCACGCTGAGCGACGATGAGCTCTGGTCGATCGTGATGTACCTTCGACATCTGCCGCCAGTAGGCAGCCAGGGCGTTCCGGAAATGTACACACACTGAATTGTGAAGCTTTCCATTTGCCAGGCGTGAGGACTTGTGGAAGAGCAAATTGCGATATCCGGAGTTCCACGCTTTGAGAGCCGTCAATCACGCGGCATAGCGTTCGCGCTCGGCTTCTACTTCTCGTTTCGTCTCGCAACTGTCTTGATTGCGGTGGACATTCTCGGACTTGAACCGAGCATGGGCACCGCCCTGAACCTGGGACTTGATCTCCTTTTCCTTTTTCTGGTTTGTTTTAACTCGTTGGGTTCGGATGGGCCCACCACAAGGCCGATACTGCGATTACCCGCAGCACGGTGGGTCCTGGCCTACCTGGCATTTTCGGCACTAAGTCTGCTTTGGAGCCAATCCGCTTCGAAGGCAACCTCCTTTGCATATTGGTCAGGGCTCGTTCTTGATGTGGCGAGCGTTATTCTCCTTCTTCGTTCAGGCACCGGGGATGGCGATGTCATCTCACTGATTCAAGGGTTTATCTGGAGCAGCTGCCTTCTCGCCCTCGTCGCATGGATCATGCCGACGCAGTCGGATTTGAGGCTTGGAGACGAACAGTATTTCAACACTAACGAAATTGGCAATCTCTGCGCAATCGCGGTTTTCTTCGCGCAGTTTCTCACGCGCCGCAATCACGGACATTGGAGATTCGCCAAACTGCTGCTCGTGCTCACACTCATCCGCAGCCTCAGCAAATCGACATTGCTTGCGTTTCTTGTCGGCGAAAGCGTTTTGCTAGTGTTGGATCGTTCGATGCGCAGAAAAACTAAGGTCCTGCTTCTCGGCGGCGCACTGGCTCTGATTCTGACTTTTTCGGGCCTGTTTGAAGCCTACTACGATGTCTACACAACCGCGGGCAACCAGGCGGAGACGCTTACCGGCAGAACTGCAATCTGGCTTTATGTTCTGAACGCAGCGTTTGATCAGCCCTGGACCTTGTGGATCGGGCACGGTTTCGATTCCTGGTGGAAAGTCGTGCCGCCATTTGGATACGAAATGTTTGAGGCGCGCCATGCGGAAAACGAGATGTTGCAGCAGTTTTACGCATACGGAATCGCGGGTGTGGTTCTTCTTGCCGCGATCTATGGTGGTCTTCTCGCGCAGCTTCGCAAACTCGCACGCGGCCCGACGAAGATCCTGCTGATTTCAATAGTCCTCTTCACACTCGTGCGTGGAATGGCAGTAGCGGATTCTTTTGATCTTATTCTTCCCGTCTGGGCGATCGTGATGCTGAGCCTTGTCATCGAGGAGGTCCGCAACGAACAGGCAGTCGCCTCGCTCTCCTCAGATGGGGACGAAAACCTGCTTTCGGGTCTTTCCGGGCAACCGGCCATCGCGCCTCATTGACCGGCGGGATAGGCATCGGAGCGGCAAAACTCCATGCTGGAAGCCAACCATTCCACGTGATTGTCTCCACGCTTTCCCTGGAATGTCATCCTTTTGTAACTTCTTGCGGCAAGATGCCCGAATTGTCTCTGGATCGTCGACAATACAGCGAGAGTTAACAATTCAGCCGGAAAGGCGAATGAGATATGGTTAATGCCATGGAACTGGCGCCGGAAATGCAAGGCGGTGCTGCGCCGACAGTCAACCTGGGCACGATCCTGATCGTCGAGGACGACCCTCGCATGCAACGAACGCTGGAGCGCACCTTCGCGCAGGAGCATTACTCTACGGTGATTGCCGGCGACGGGCAGAACGGCCTCGATCTTTTCCGCAGCGAGCGCCCGATTGCGGTCGTACTTGATCTCATTCTGCCGAATATTTCCGGCCGTGAACTGTGCCGGTTGTTCAAGCAAATCTCCGGCGAGACGCCGATCATCGTGTTGAGCGCGATCAGCGAGGTGGCAGACAAGGTCCTCTTGCTGGAATTGGGCGCCGACGATTACATGACCAAGCCATTCAGCCCGCGCGAGCTGACGGCGCGCGTTCAGGCGGCGATTCGTCGCCAGCGCAAGCCCTCCCCGCAGATCACCTACCGCTTTGGCGAGTGCGAAGTCGATTTCAAGAAGATGACGGTGCATCGCGCCGGAAAACCAGTGGTGCTGACCGCGCACGAGTTCAAGCTCCTGAAATTCTTCACTGAAAATGCGGAGAGGGTTCTTACCCGCGACGTCCTGCTCAACGAGGTGTGGGGATATAACTTCTATCCGACGACGCGGACGGTGGATAATCAGATACTGAAGTTGCGCCAGAAGCTGGAGCCGGACCCGGCGAACCCGAAACACCTGTTGACGATCTACGGCGCAGGATACAAATTTGTCCCTTGATGAATTAGCCGATCGTCCCCCAGCGAACAGTCCTTCAACGGGAACAGGATTGATGCGCGGGAAGCCCGGTGTGCGCACGCACATTCTACTAGTGGTGGCGATGGCTGTGATCATCGCCGTTGTCACCGGCCTAAGCCTCCTCCTCATTCGTCATCACCTGCGCAATCAGGTGACGAGCGATCTTTCAACAGACCTCGATCGGTCGGCTGTCGCCTTTCAGGATCTGCAGGCGGAAAGGCTTGCCACGCTCGAACGCGAAGATGAACTGCTCTCGCGGCTGCCAACGCTCAAGGCGCTGATGACAAGCGGCGACGATCTGACAATTCAGAATGAAGGCGCGGAATTCTGGCGTATGAGCGGCGCTGATTTGTTTGTACTCACAGATGCCGGCGGCCGCGTGGTTGCGGGCTACACAACAAAAGGTGCGGCTGCTGATGCCGCGCTCGGGCAGGGCGTCAAGGCGCTGCTGGCCGCGCCCGGTAAGCACTACCTCATCGTTGGCGGCTCACTGTACGCGTGTTCTTTGCGGCCTCTGTACTTTGGCAGCGACATAGAGGGCACTCTGCTGGGATATGTGGTGAGCGGCGATTCCATCGAGCGGACTGTGCACGAAGTGAGCCAACCCGCAGGCACGCACGCCGCCTTTCTCAGCGGCGGCCAGGTCGTCGCCAGCACTCTCAGTCAAGGCGATCAGACGAGCCTCGCGCGACAAAGCGCCTCACTCTTGGGAACAGCCCAGGCTCCCGCCGCGGTAGTGCTGGGCAACACGCGATTTCTTTATGCAACAGAGGATCTCTCAGGCGCCGCAACATCGCCGCTGCAACTCGTGGTAATGAAATCGTTCGAGCCGGCGGAGCGGACTATAAGCGACATCAATCGCATGGTATTGATTGTCGGGCTGCTCGCGCTCGTCTCCGGAACCGCGTTGATGATTGTTGTCTCCCGCCTGGTAACACGCCCGCTGGAAGAACTTTCAGCAAGCGTTCAAGCATTTGGGCTGGGCGACGTGGGGCACAATGTGCCGAGCCATGGAACGCAGGAGGTGCGCGAACTAAGCGAGGCATTCTCACGGATGCGCAGTGAGATCCACAAAGCCAATCAGGCTGTGCTCGAGTCGGAGCGGCTGGCAACAATCGGCCGGATGGCGAGCTCGGTTTCACACGATTTGCGGCACTATCTTGCGGCCATTTACGCCAACGCGGAGTTTCTTGCCTCCGATCGTTTCTCGCCGAAAGAGCGCGCCGACATCTTTGCCGAGATTCGCGCTGCTGTAGCCGGAACAACCGACATGCTGGAGTCGCTGTTGATCTTCAGCCGCACCGGCGCGAGCGTTCGACGGCAACCTGAGCTGATGGCAACGCTCGTCGAGCGGGCAACTTTATTGGTGCGGACCCATCCGGATGCGGAAGGCGTAAAGATGGTGACGAGCCTCGGAGAGCCCGCGGATTCCGCGGCCGCCGTGGACGGCAAGCAGATTGAGCGGGCCATTTCCAATCTGCTCTTGAACGCCTGTCAATCGGCGCGCTCCGTCGGCTCCGCTGCCAGGGTCGCGGTAACTCTCGAGTCACAGGATCGTCAGATCCTTGTCAACGTCACCGACAACGGGCCGGGTGTTCCGCAAACTATCCGCAAGAGTCTCTTTGAGCCGTTTGTGAGTGAGGGAAAACAAAAGGGAACAGGCCTCGGCCTCACGCTGGCTCACTGCATTGCACTGGAGCATGGTGGCGAGGTCCTTTTACTGAGCAGCCGTCCTGGCGAGACGATCTTTCAGATGAAGGTGGCGCGCGCGCTATCGATGCGAGCCGAAGTGGAGACAGAGCGCGGGCGCCAGGAACAGGTGATCCCAGATGAAAATGTCAGAACATAGACGAAACTCTCAATTCGGCAAGCGCCTTCTCAGCAAAGGAGGAGTGCTGCTTGTGGTCCTTGTCGCGGCCGGGTTACTCGATGCGCAAACCGGCGACCAGGCGAGCGTGGCCCAGAAAATGGAGCAACTGACAGATGCGATGGCACGCACGCAGGCGCAACTGGAGCGCACTCAGCACGAACTCGACGAGATGCGCCGGCAGTTGACCGAGTTGCAACGCATGATGGCTTCAAATGGAGCTGCTGCGCCGGAAAAGGCCGCTGACGATTCCGCCAGCGCACCTGCGACGGCTGCTGATGAAACGTCTGACTCCCTTGCCGCGGTGATTCAGGACCTGCGCGAACGCCAGGCGATGCAGGAGTCGGAGATTGCGACGCAGGAACAAACCAAAGTGGAGAGTGAGTCGAAGTATCCGGTGAAAGTGACGGGAATGCTGGTGATGAGCGGCTTCAAGAACACCGGCGCGGTGGACGTGCCGGCGACTCCTTCTGTCGCTGTGGGCGGCCAGGGCAATGCGGGTGCGACCCTTCGCCAGACGATCGTTGGATTCGATGCACGAGGACCGCATATCTTCGGCGCAAGCAGCTTTGCCGATCTTCGAGTGGACTTCTACGGCGGCCAGGCCCTGAGCCCAATACCGAGCACTGCCGCGTCTGCCGCGACAAACTACTCGGGTCTCTTCAATACAAACGCCGCGTTTCTTCGGTTGCGCACCGCTCATGCAGGGCTTGAATGGGATCGAACGCAGCTCTATTTTGCGCTCGACCACGCGATTATCAGCCCCGACACGCCAACCTCTCTTACGGCAACTGCCATGCCGGCGCTCGCATGGTCAGGAAACCTTTGGACGTGGAATCCGCAGGCAGTATTCACGCAGAACGTTTCTTTGCGCGGCGCCACTGACTTGCAATTGCAGGCAGCCTTGATCGACGCAGGCGATGCGCCGTTGACGCCGGCCGTTCCGCCCACTGCGACTGTTACGTATGTCCCGCCAACGAGTGCGGAGCAAAGCTCCAAGCCCGGCGTTGAAGCGCGCGTGGCATTGATTGGTTCGGGGCAGGATGACCGGAGCATGCACGTTGGCGCTGGAGGCTACTTCTCTGAACACGACAGTGCGCTCGGCCGGAATTACGATTCCTGGGCGTCAACACTCGATGCGCGGCTGCCGCTTGTGGCGCGTCTTGAGCTGAGCGGAAATTTCTATCGCGGCGCGGCGCTGGGCGGCCTCGGTGCGGGAGGATACAAGGACTTTGCCTACAGCCAGAATACGATTACCGGCGGCTACTACTTCCGCCCTCTTGACGATGTGGGTGGATGGGCGCAACTGAAGGAGCGAGCCGGCGAGAGGTTGGAGTTCAATGCCGCATACGGCATGGACAACGTCTTCGCAGGGCAGTTACGCCGCTATTATGTCGAGGGCGGTTCGATGATTCAGAATCTTGCCCGGAACCGCACCTTCACGGGCAATGTGATTTACAGTCCGAGCGCCTACTTGCTCTTCTCTTTGGAGTACAGACGATTGGAGAGTACGCCGGTCGAAGATACGGGCGCAGCGAGCAACATTATCGGCGCCGGCGCGGGGTACAGATTCTAATGCTGCGCAATCGACTCACGAGCTGGCTGCTCGGCGCCGCGATGGCGTTGCCAGGAATCACTTGCCCGCAGGATCGAGCGCCGGATAAGTCAATTGCCGATCTGCGTCTGCACGTGGTTTCTTCGCTGCCTGGCGATCACCATGCCGCACCGGGAGTGGTGTGGCTTACTCCGCTGGCGGGAACGACGGTCGCACCTTTCGCTCCACAGGGCCGCTACACGCTTCTACAGAAGAACCGCACATTCATCCCGCATCTGCAAGTGATCCCTGTTGGAGCGGTGGTCCAATTTCCGAACGCCGACCCCTTCTATCACAATGTGTTTTCGCTCTTTGAAGGCAAGCGATTCGATCTTGGACTTTACGAAGCGGGAACCAGCAAATCCGTCACATTTTCGCGTGAGGGCGTGTCGTACATTTTCTGCAACATTCATCCGGAGATGAGCGCGGTGGTCCTTGCCCTCTCGAGTCCGCTCTACGCTATCGCGGACGCGAGCGACTCCTTCGTGCTGCACGGAGTTCCTTCAGGCGAATACAGGTTGCACATATGGATTGAAGGGGTTCCTCAATCGTTCCTGGATGGCCTCGGCAAGACAGTGCGTGTCTCGGGCCACGATCTTGATCTCGGAGCATTGAGCGCGCCGATTGCCCGGACGCACACCATGACGCACATGAATAAATTCGGCAATCCCTACGATACAAAATCTCAATCAACTTACTAGCTCGCATCCTGCTGCCGGCTCAAGACGTTGCCCGCGGTCTTGCCGCAGTGCCGCGCTGTTGACAATCGAATGACAGGCT
This sequence comes from uncultured Acidobacteriaceae bacterium, assembly GCA_963834565.1. Classification (GTDB taxonomy): domain Bacteria; phylum Acidobacteriota; class Terriglobia; order Terriglobales; family Acidobacteriaceae; genus Telmatobacter. Next base: position 209,520 of record CAWICF010000009.1, read on the forward strand.
ATTGACAACTGCCGGTGTGCGAGCAGCTAGAGTTGCGTCAGTTGATTGAAGAGGCGCTCACAAGTGGATCGCTCCGGATTGTGACGGTCGGAGCCGAGCAAATCGTCAACAAACAGTCAGCGTTACTTTACCCGTAATCACTTCAAAGGCTGATTGGGTTCAGGTGGTAGACGAGGATATCGTATGCGTAAAGGCTCCCCCTTCACTAATATTCCACGCGCGGTGCAAGACATTCTCGCGGGGCGCATGGTAGTCGTGGTCGATGACGAAGATCGTGAAAATGAAGGCGACCTGACGATCGCTGCCGAGAAGATCACGCCGGAAGCGGTGAACTTCATGGCTCGATATGGCCGGGGGCTCATTTGTCTCGCAATGACGGGCGAAAGGCTGGATGAGCTGCATCTTTATCCGATGTCGCGGCACAACACGGCGCGCTTTGGCACTGCCTTCACTGAGTCGATCGACGCGCTGGGCCGCGGTGTGACAACGGGAATCTCGGCCTACGATCGCGCGGAGACGATCCGATGCGCGATCGATCCGGCGACAAAGCCTTCCGAATTGGGTCGTCCGGGCCACATCTTTCCCCTGCGGGCCAGGGAGGGTGGAGTCCTTACTCGTCCCGGTCAGACTGAAGCGGCCGTCGATCTTGCGCGTCTGGCAGGCCTAGCGCCGGCGGGGGTTATCTGCGAAGTGATGAATGACGACGGCACGATGGCGCGCGTTCCCGACCTCACCGCATTCTGTGCGCGTCATTCCCTGAGGATGATTACGGTCTCGGATCTAATTCAATACCGGCTTACCGAGGAGCGGATCGTCCATCGCGCGGCACACGCTGAAAGCATGATTGCAGCCGATTGAATGAAGGCGAGCTACTTGACTCTGGCTCACACTGGTTGCAGTGCACCTGCCGTCCGCGAACTCTCTCATCCGGTTAATTCAATTGGCTCAAAATTCTGGCATAGCGCGCACGCTGCGCATGCGATGCAGCATTCATCGCAAGCTCTTCCAGCTCTTCTTTTGAGGGCTTGAGATTCAACGGCAACCCTTTCCAGTAGTACTTTAGATTGTCAGACGGCCAACTGGCATAGGTCTTCTCCCATGACTTTCCCGATTCACCTGCGAACGCGAGAGTCGCGGGGTTCAGTACTCTGCGGTAGTCCTGAAACCTACAATCGAGCGAGATGCGGAGTTTTTCTGAAAGATTCGGTGCGGCAGCATGAACGGTGAGGCTGTGAAAGATCAATACGTCGCCGGCATTGATTTCACCGCCGACCCACTGCCCGCCCGCGGCTCTTTGCACCGGAATCTCCGGCACGTGGAGGTTTTCATCTTCGTGATCCTGGGACCCAAAATGGTGCGAGCCCTCCATGATCTGCAGCGGCCCCATCTCAATCGGGCAATCGTGCAGAGGAATCCAGACGGTGTAACACTCCGGGTCGCCTCCCATAAACCGGAAATCCTGATGAGCGTGCACTGTGAGACGCTCGCAATGAGGAAAAATCAGGCGGCCGATCGGTTTGGGATGAACCAGCAGATGATTTCCGATCAGCGTCTTCATCACGTGCCGCAGCGCGGGGTGATGCGGCAGAGCATGAAACGAGGCGAGATTGAAAACCTGCTGGTACGTCCGCTTGAAATCCGGATCCGGGTCTCCGCACGCAGCTCGCATGTTGGCGACCCGTTCGATCGGCTGATGTTCAGGCTGCAACCAGCCGGCCGCAGAGAGGACTTGCGTGATGTCGCCGAGCACTTGTTTGACTTCCGCGCGCGGCAATACTCCTCGAACCAGCAAATAACCTTTCACAGCAATCTCTGAGCGCAGCGCTCGCTCGGTGAGATCGGTTGCCTCGATTTCGCAAAAACGTTTCATGGGCTCTTCCTCCGTGGAATTGCGCCGGCCAGCGCCGCACAGCAGTGACAATAGCGATTCGCAGCGATCGGCGTGTCTGCGGCGGGTCTCACCTTTGTCATTCGATTGTCAATGGCGAAGAGGGATGCGAATCGCACTTCTAAGCCCAAAGGTCGCGGCCGATGGCAGCATGGCGCCGGCCGGCGAGGCCAACAATGCAGTGACATTCGCCTTACTTCGTCATGACAAAGCCCGAACGTTCGCCAGTTAGCCTTCAATGCAGTTCGTTGTCTCCGCGCACGAATTGGAGTGGTTCAGGAAAGGGTGTTTTCTGATTGACGTCGCTACCGAGCCGAGCGTGCACGAGTGGACCAGAAATCTGCGATGTGGAGCGGCAGACTACTGAATATCGAAAGGCTGAACGAATCGAAGGGTTGCGAAGTGATTCTAGTCCGGGACCGCTCCTGAAAGATCACTCCGAGATCTTGAAAAACGAGCTGTTGATTCGGCAGGCGATCCTTCACATCATTTGCGATTCACACCCCTTGAGCTGCACGTGGCTGCGTTCGCTTACGCCTGGGCAATGGAGACGATTGCTGAGTTGGCTCGATCTGAGCGGCCTGGCACTTTATTTCTTCGATCGGATTGCGAAATCGCGATGCGCAGGTGATTTGCCTGATGAAGTGTTTTCGTCTTTAGAGCGGAGGTTGAATGAGAACGCGCAACGGACGCGGAGTATGATCGCGGAGTCGATCGCAATCCAGCGCGAATGTCAAAGGGCCGGCCTCTGTTACGCGGTCGTGAAAGGCCTGTCTTTGTGGCCGAATTCCGTCCCCAACCCAGAGTTGAGATTGCAATTTGACCTTGACTACCTTCTAGCCGATGAAGACATGCGCGAGGCCCAGGACATTCTAATCCGCCTTGGATACCGGCCCCGCGCCTCAAGCGAGAGCTGCTGGAAATTCGTTCGCAACGAACGGCCCTGTTTGACTCTCAAAGATGTGTACAAAGACACCGGTTCCTGGGCTGTTGAATTACACGACGTGCCGGGCGGCTTTGCGCAGACCTCTCAATTCATGAACATGCAGTGGCGCGAAATATTCGGCCTATCGATGCCGACGCTTTCTCCCGTGGATGTTTTCTTGCGCCAGGGGCTTCACGCATACAAGGACGTCTGTTCCCAATTCATCCGCGTTGCGCTTTTGGTGGAGTTCTATCGCCATGTGCTTTTCTACCGCGACAACACGGCGTTTTGGACCGCTCTGCACCGGGAAGCGAATGAAAAGTCTCGGGAAGTACTGGCACTTGGCGTGGTCACATTGCTCACCACACAAGTGATCCGCGAGTTTGCACCAGAGGCTTTGACGCATTGGACAGTTGATCGCCTGCCACGGCCGGCACGCCTCTGGGTGACAAGGTACGGCAAAAGGGCTGTGCTCGGAAGTTTTCCCGGAAGCAAGCTGTACCGGCTCCTTACAAGGGAGCTTGAAACGGGGAAGATTCACACGGGCCTCTTCTCCCTCCGCCCGTCTGCTGCCTCGTGCGCGGCGCCTCCTATGAAACTGAATCGTCCTAAAGAAACTCTTCGTGTCCGGCTGATCCGATTTGTTCGACTGATTCCATACCGGATGCAGCTTGACCTCATACCAAGCCGGCTGCGCTTTTATGGCGTGGAGGGATTACGGCTCGCATGGGAAGAAAATCGTTGGCGCCGTCTTTTGAGGCAGGCATCTCGATGACTTTTACCGTTAGCCCCGCCGCCCGCGCGTTCGATGCAGTGGCGCCGCAGTTTGACGCGCGCTTTGGAGCGTGGCTGAGTGTTGCTGCTCAACGTCGTGCCGTGCGCGAAGCTCTGCTCACAGCCTTTCCCAGGTGCGGCCAGATTCTCGAGCTTGGCGGAGGTACGGGCGAGGACGCCTGTTTTCTCGCGTCTCGTGGATTTCGTGTCACCCTGACCGATCCCTCGCCGGCCATGGTATCGATTGCGCGCGCCAAACTCGCCCCTCTCGGAAGCGCGGCGGCAATTACCGCCGCCGAAGAGATGGAACAGTTCGCCGAAACTCACTTGTCTTCCAGCGGAACGCTTTTCGACGGCGCTTTTTCCAACTTCGCGCCGCTGAATTGTGTTGCCGACCTTAAGCCCGTAGCCCGTGGACTGGCGCGACTTCTCAAAGCCGACGCGCCCGCGATGTTAGTGGTTTTCGGCACATTCAGTCCCGGCGAAATGATCACTGAAGTGTTGCGCGGCCGACCGGGTTCGGCGTTGCGTCGCCTGAAAACAGGCGAGGTGCCAGCCCGGCTTTCGGGCAGCGAGTTTCGCGTAATCTACCACCGAAGCGCCGATTTGAAACGCGCCTTTGCTCCGTGGTTTGTGTTGGAGAAACGAATCGGCATCGGCATCTCTGTTCCGCCCAGCGCGGCCGAACCGTGGATCAGCAAGCATCCGCGGCTGCTCGCCGCAATGGAAGCCACCGACAAGCCGCTGCGCCACCCGCTCGCATTCTTTGGGGATCATGTGCTCTACCAGTTCCGGCGCACCGATGTGCAATTGAGCAGCCATCGCAACCAAACAATGGAATGACGACTGCAAGACAATGTGGAGACACAGCGTTTGATTGAGCGAGATACGCTTCAACTGAGTGCTGGATCAGAAGCCTCGCGCTGAAATCTGATTTGAGAAAGCCTCCCGCTCTTATGATGCTCAAACAGACTGCTGATGTGATGTTTCCTACGCGCTGGGCGAACTTTCGCCTCCTTGGATTCGAAGCCCTCGTCGTCAACAGGAAGACCGGGAAAGAGAACCTGGAAACGTCACTGGCGCTCGTTCTCGGCGAGATCCATCATTCTTCCCCGCTGGTTCGAATCCATTCTCAGTGCACGACAGGCGAGGTGTTTCACTCGCTGCGGTGCGATTGTCATGACCAGTTGCATCTGGCGCTGCGCAGCATTGCTGAAGAGGATGCAGGAGTTTTGATCTACGAGCACCAGGAAGGTCGGGGCATTGGCTTGATGGAAAAATTGCGCGCCTACGAATTGCAAGACCGGGGCTTTGACACGGTCGAAGCGAATCTCTGGCTTGGGCAGCCCGTTGACGCGCGCGACTATTCCCTGGCCGTCGAAATTCTGCATTTCCTCAAGATTCGTGCGTTGCGGCTGATGACAAACAACCCGGAAAAACTCCGCGCTGTTCAAGCGTCACGCATTGAGATCGTCGAACGTGTCCACGCCGAAGTGCAGGACAATCCGCATTGCGCGCGCTACCTCGCGACGAAGCGCGAGAAGCTGGGACACCTGTCAGCTTCGCCGGCGCGGCCTTTTGCGCAAGCGGGCTCTGAAGACCGCGGATCGCACGCCGTCGAGGGCTGCGCGGAGGTTGCCGCGCCAGGCGCCCATATCGTCTCCAACTATCGAGGTGGAACGTGGCAGATGTCCTAGTCACGCATTCGTATCATCTTGCTTACGACACCAAGCAACTGCGCAAGATGCAGCCTTACCACCCGCTCGCCACTCTCTACGCGGCCACAGCTCTCAGAGAGAGCGGCATCACTGTCGCTGCTTTCGATTCGATGCTGGAGGAACCTTCCGCAGGGTTTCCTGCTGCACTAGCGGCCCATCGGCCGCGGATCGTCGCGGTCTACGAAGACGATTTCAACTTCCTCTCGAAAATGTGCCTCACCCGGATGCGGGAGATCGCGTGGAAAATGGCGGCGGCAGCGCGGGCCGTGGGAGCCTGCGTCATCGTGCACGGCTCCGATTCTACTGACAACCCTGCCCTATTCCTGGAAAACGGCTTCGACTATGTGCTCTGCGGAGAGGCCGAGCAGACGCTGGTTCAACTGTGCCAATCGATACTGCATGACGAAAAACTGCCGCTCATCGACGGCTTGGTAAGGCTCGATGGAAATGGGGAACTTGTGCAGAGCGCGCAGCGGCTGGCGAAGAACCCGCAATGGGCAGAGCTGCCAACTGCCGCCCGCGATCTTGTCGATCTCGAGCCGTATCGGCATGCCTGGGTGAGTGCTCACGGACATTTTTCCGTCAACATGGTGTCGAGCCGTGGATGCCCTTATCGCTGCAACTGGTGCGCAAAGCCAATCTCGGGAAACAAGTTTCATCTTCGCCCAGTCGCCGCAGTCGCGGAAGAAATGAAGATGCTGAAGATGGAGGCCGGCGCGCAGCACATCTGGTTCGGCGATGACATCTTCGGACTGAATCAGGAATGGATGGCAGAGTTTGCCGGGGAGGTGGTGAGGAGAAATGCTGCGCTACCCTTCAAGATCCAGTCTCGGGCCAACCTGATGACGGAAGCTACGGTTCGGTATCTCGCAGCCGCTGGTTGCGCTGAAGTCTGGATGGGCGTTGAATCCGGATCGCAAACCGTGCTCGATGCAATGGACAAAGGGCTGACTCTCACGTCCGTCCGCAGTGCCCGCGAGCGGCTGAAGGCCGCTGGAATCCGGACCTGTTACTTCCTGCAGTTCGGCTATCCAGGTGAAACGTGGACCGAGCTGCAGGAGACCATCTCTTTTGTCCGCGTAACGCAACCCGACGATGTTGGCATCTCATTTTCGTATCCACTACCCGGCACGGTGTTTTACGAGAATGTGCGCCAACAACTCGGTCTCAAGCGAAACTGGACCGATAGCGACGATCTTTGCATCATGTTCAAAGCTGCGTATACGACGGAGTTCTACCGTACTGTTCGCGATGCTCTCCACGCCGAGGTGGATTCCTGGCGCGCCGGGAGTGCAACTCGAGTGATCGAAATCGAGGCGCATTGGCGGCGCGTTCTCGAATTGGAGCCGGTGAGCCGCAACGAAGATGCGTTGACGTCGAAAGAACGGCTCCCGGTGTTGACATCTGCGCGAGTCTTTCCGGTTGGGCAGTTGGTGCAGCTGAGGGGCACATAAGTGAGCCCGCGAGTTGACACGGCCATCTTCAGTGCTTCCTTTCACGGCGCGAAAGTGGCGTGGCCGCCCCGTCTAAGGCGCTTCGATACGTCGAGCCCGGCGCATCTTCTCATCTATATCGCGCGGAAGGCACAGAAATGAACGGGGACGACACAGCCGGCGTCCCTTCCTGCGGTCAAACGTCCGTCGTTACCGGCGCTCGCCTTGCTGCCGGGTCCGACAAGAGCTATTACGGTTCCATCGAAATCGCCGGCGAACGGATTGCCCAGATTGTCGGTGCAGGCCAGCCGATGCATTTGAACGCTTGGCCTGCAACTGAATTCGATTTGAGTGGCTATCTTGTGCTGCCCGGGCTGATCAATGCGCACGATCACCTTGAATTCTCGCTCTATCCGCGACTGGCAGATCCGCCTTATCGCAACTACGTCGAATGGGGCGATGACATCCACAAGAAATTTGCCGACGCCATCGCAAGGCAGCACACCGTGCCGAAAAACGTGCGTTTGCAATGGGGCGGAATTCGCAACTTGCTATCTGGCGTGACAACCGTCTGCCATCACAATCCGCTCTGGCCTGATCTAACCAACGCCGATTTTCCAATTCGCGTAGTCACTCAATACGGGTGGGCGCATTCAGTCGCACTTGGAGGCGATTTGAGTGCCGCGCGTGCTGCCACACCGCCGGGGCGGCCGTTCATCGTGCACGCGTGTGAAGGAACCGATGCTCTGGCGCAGTCGGAACTCTGGCAGTTGAAGGAATCCGGACTGCTCGATGAATACGCCGTTCTGGTGCACGGGCTTTCGATCGATGGCGACGGCGCAGCGCTCGTCAGGGAACGCCGCGCTTCACTTATTGTCTGCCCGTCGTCAAACTTCTTTCTCTACGGCAAACTGCCGAGCCTGGAATTACTGAATACCATCGAGCAGATCGCACTTGGCAGCGACTCGCCGCTGACTGGCGGGGGAGATTTGCTCGACGAAATCCGATTTGCAACGAGCCGGTGGGGAATCTCACCATCGCTCGCGTATCGCATGGTGACAACATCCGCAGGCTCCATTCTTCGCCTTGAAGACGGAGAGGGATTCATCAGAATCGACGGGACCGGGGATCTCATTGCAGTTCGTGACTCAGGTCAGACGCCCGCTGGATGCTTGCGCTCTCTCTCGGCCGCTGACGTCGAACTTGTGATGATTGGCGGACGCGTGCAGCTTGCATCGGAGGAGGTGATGCGCCGGCTGCCCATCGAAGCGAGAAAGGGGCTGGAGCCACTTGCGATTGGTGAGATCGTCCGTTGGCTGCGCGTCCCGGTAAATGAACTTGTTGGCGCCGTGGAAGCGGTGCTGGGCAAGAACACCGTGCAACTCACTGGCCGAAATGTAACCGCGCCTGCGCTGAAAGAGATGAGCCATGCATGGTGAGAAGAGGAGTTGGCGATTCGGAGTGCTCTCCTTCACCGGGACGGGCCATCTGAATCCATTGATCGCGCTTGCGCAGGAACTCAAGAGTCGAGGTCACAAGGTCACCTTCTTTGAGCGAGCCAAGATTGCGGAACGGATTCTCGATGCCGGCCTGGACTTTTTCCCGCTCTCGCGACCGCAGCACGCTCAGTCAGAACCTCCGCCTTGCGATCGGCCCGGAATAGTCCGCGAATTTGCCACGTTACGCTTCAATTTAAGGCGTATCTCGCAGGACGTGGAGCATTACCTGGCTGAGACTCCTGCTGCGATTCTCGAGGTCGGCATCGATGCGCTGCTTGTGAATGAGATTGCACTCACCGGCCCAACAGTAGCTCAGTTGCTTGGCTTGCCCTATTTCCTCATCTCTACGTCGGTTCCGCATCACCTTGGATGGAAGAGCTCGTCCTGGCTCACTGGGTACCGCTATTCCGCAACCGCAGCATCGTGGCTGCAGGGCCTGCTTCTCGAGGTCTCTGCTTTGCGCGTGCGTGGACCGCTCCGTACATTACTTGATCGATTCCGCCACAAAGCGGGATTTGGACCAACACGGCAGATCGGTCGCGAGTATCCGTGCATTGCGCACTTGACTCAACTGCCAGAGTGCCTCGGGCCAGAGCGTCGGTCGACCGCCGGCAACCTCTACTCGACCGGCCCCTGGCTCGATGGCAAGGCAACGCTGGATGCGGAGTTTCCGTGGAACAAGCTCGACGGCAGGCCGATTGCTTACGTAACGATGGGCACCACGCGCAACGCTCAACCAGCAATTCTGCGTATGATTGCCGAGGCCTGCCGTGATCTTGATCTGCAACCCGTCATCTCGCTCGGCAATCGTTTTGATCCGGAGCAGTTTGCCGATTTGCCTGGCCAGCCGCTGGTTGTGAAGTTTGCGCCGCAGCTTGAGTTATTGAAGATCGCCTCGATTGCGATTACGCACGGCGGCCCGAATACAGCCTTCGAAACACTGATGGAGGGCAAGCCGACGGTTGCAATCCCGCTGGCCTACGATCAACCCGCAATCGCCTGGCGTCTCAAGCGGCTGAAGGCTGCTGAAGTGCTCCCCGTAATGCGGCTCTCGATCGATCGAATTCAGCGGGCGGTCATCAGGGTCTTGAGCGATCCCAAATATCGTGAAGCGGCCGAGCGAATTCAAGCCTCGATGCGATCGACGCAAGGAGCGAAGCGCGCGGCCGACATCATTGAGGTGGGACTGTCAGGCTACGCTGCAGAGAAACAATCCTCGATGCCGGAAAAATGGGTCATTGATAAACAGAGGCGGCCGCAAAACGCAGGCGCCTCATATTCGCGAAATTAGAGACTCAAGCGCTTCGATGCCGTCGTTCAATTTGCAATATTGCAACTCGAACGCCGGGATATCAGAGAAGATTTCCAAAGTTTCTTCGTGGCGGGCGCGAATCTCACCGGTGGAATAAAGCTCGTGACGCATCCGCTCGGTTGCAGTTCCTCGCCGCAGCCGGAGGAAGCGGCACACCCCGTCAGGATGCCGATCAAGAAAGACGATGGCATGGATCTCGGCTTCTGGTGTGGCGCTGCCGACGGGGAGATCAGCGATCGGAACTTCAATCGATGGCTTGCATTCCATTCTCGGAGTGATCGCCCGGTCCGCAAGTTCCGGGAAGAGTGAACGCGCCTCGGGGCGAAAGCGGGCCCGATGGCAATGCCCAATCACGCGGGGGTTCACAGCAGAGTTGATCAGGTAGCTCGTGTCATCAGATGTGTAAGTCCATCCTTGACGCGCGCAGGCGTATGCCAGTGTCGACTTGCCCGCTCCGGATCGGCCGCACAGCAGAATGCCCCTGTCGTTTCGGCTGACACAAGCGGCGTGGAGGTCAGTGACCACCGACGCGCCGAGCAGTAAATAAACGGCCTTTTCGAGGAAATTCGTTCGAAAGTAGAGACAATTCTCGAGTGTTGTCCGGGTAATCCATGTGAAATTTTGGCCGGTGTTGAGATCGAGAAGCGATTGATTGTGGGCGTCGGCAACAAGCGAAAACAGATGGGCAAATGCATGTCGCTCCGGCTCAGGCGGCAAAATTGCGCGCTCCTGGTGCGTGACGCCAACCCTGATCTGCAACGGCGTTGTCTGGCGTGATGAACGCACGTGGCCGAAGCTTTGCTCAGCCGCTGCGAGCACAGCGGGCTCATTGGTAACGATTTCGACCGAATAACCCAGGGGATAGATGCTTTTGCGGTACGGCAAATCCATATCGCACACGCGCGCATCCTGCAGTCGCAAGGTCGCGCAACTGCTGGGCGATTCGGAATGACCTTCCTGCATGAGTTCCGGTGTCAACACTTTTCTGTGCCATAGCCGCTAAATCAATAGCGGAGCTTCATTACATTTAGCAGCCTGGCGCTTTCGATGTGTCAGCAAATTGTTTTCCTCCTGTCATCGTCTGCAAGCGATCTGAAGCAAGGCACATGCTGCGCGCCGTGCGGCAATCATGGGTGTGGTCAACATGCGCTGCAATTTGCTCTCGATCTCTGACGCAGTCGTCGGCCGACAAAGGAATGACAATTACCTGACCGCCGCATGACACGCGACAGGTCGTGTCTCTCTTAGCTTCGAAGGTGGAAGCAGACCGTCTACGATGCGCCTTGTCTCACACTTCGCCGAACAAATCCGAATAGCTCAAATCGCGAGTCTAAGGGCGCTTGTGTTTTCTGTGCTCATCCTGCTCGGCAGTCTCTTGTCGGGCAGCGGCGCGATCTACTGTCAGACACAAGGCGTGATGGGATCACCACAAGCATTGGGCAAATCGGCGCAGGAAGGAAGCGCCGGGTCCGCCCTCGGGGAACAGGGGAACGCCGACGACGGCGAGGCTCGCGAATCTCAGCAAAATGACGTCGGCGTACTGCCGGCCAAGACGCTTTCGTCCAGCGAAATCGACGACATCCTGGCGCGAAACCCCGATCTCCTTGAAGAAATCAAATCGCAGCTGGCTGACCGCCTGGTGCAGCAAGGGGTCCAGGTCGACGCCAGTGGCATCTCCGATCAACTGGTCTACAACCAGGTTGAATCGAGCCCCGGATTGCGCGCCAACATCACCGCAATGCTTCGCGCGCGCGACTACGATACCGGTGACGAGCTTTCACCGGATTCGCCAGAATCGAGCAGCGTTCCGCGGGACAGCATTCCGTTGCCTCAAGGTTCACTCTTTTCGCGGGATGCCGGTTCATCCTTCGCTCTTGAGGCCGGCTCAATCACCGACGCCGGCTGGTCAGGAATGAATCGCGGCAGCCTTGCCTCGCGCTCTGCCAATGCGCCTGCCGACGAATTCAGGTCAAATCCAAGGAACAGCGCTCGTGCAGAGGAAAAGTCGAGTGCGTCCACCGATTCTCCGGCCGTTCTTCATCAGGCTCCGCCGCTGGACTTGCAATCGATGCGCGATCTCTATGCGCAGATTCCAAACGACACCGTCAAGCTGCAACGATTCGGCTGTGATGTCTTCGTCAACCGCTCCGCTGCTAAGGCAGTGCGCGGCGCTTCGAACTTCAACACTCCGCTCGATGTTCCGCTTGGCCCTGACTACGTAGTCGGCGCGGGCGACAAGTTAAGCATTGATCTTTGGGGTGGTACCACTCTGAACATCGCGCGGACCGTCGATAGCGATGGTCGTATCTTTCTGCCCGAGGCTGGCGTTGTTGAGATCGCGGGTCTCGAACTGGATAAAGCGGAAGGACTCATCTCCGGCGCACTGAAGCAGCAGTATCGCAATGCGCAGGTTGCCGTCACTGTTTCCCAGCCGCGCTCCATTCGGGTTTACATCGTTGGCGATGCGCAACGCCCCGGCGGCTACGACATCAGTTCTCTCGCGACGCCCCTGAGCGCTCTCTACGCGGCGGGTGGTCCCACGGCTGTCGGTTCGCTTCGCATTCTGCATCACTATCGCGGCAAGCAACTGATTGAAGATGTCGATCTATACGATTTCCTGCTTCACGGGCTTCGCAATGGCTCCGCGCATTTCGAAAGCGGCGATACGCTGCTGGTTCCACCGGCCGGTCCGCAAGTTGCCATCTCGGGCGCGGTCAAGCGGCAGGCGATTTACGAATTGAAGCCGGGTGAGACGATGCTCGCCACGGTCATCGATAATGCGGGCGGATTCACGGCGGCAGCGTCGATCCGCGATCTCCGCATCGAACGCATCGACCAAAACCGCCAGCGCGTGACGGTCACACTTCCTGATGGCGGCGACCACGGAACGCAAGAGGCGAACGATGCGATCGCGAAATTCGCGGTCAGGGACGGCGATCGAATTCGCGTCGAGCCGATTCTGCCTTACAGCCGCCGCGCCGTCTATCTTGCCGGGCATGTCGTACGTCCTGGGCGCCTTGCATACAGAGACGGCATGCGCCTGAGTGACGTGATACGCAGCTACCAGGACCTGCTGCCCGAACCCGCTGCGCGCGGCGAAATCGTCCGTCTTGTTCCGCCCGACCTGCACGCCGAGACGATCGCATTCGATGTTCCGGACGTGCTGATCGGCAACGCGAATATTGACCTGCAGCCCTTTGACACCGTCCGCGTCTTCGGCCGCTACCAGACGGATGCGCCGACGGTGACGATTCGCGGCGAGGTGTTGCGGCCGGGGAATTATCCGATGTCAGGGGGGATGACCGCGGCACAACTGGTGCGCATGGCGGGTGGATTCAAACGCGATGCGCTGGTGGAGACCGCAGACTTGACCAGCTATCAGGTGAGCAGCGGAAAACAGGTGGCGGAGAGTCTGGCGACTGTGCGCATTGGCGCCGCTGTCGACGGAACGGATTCGAGCGCGGACGTCGTTCTTAAGCCGGGCGACATTCTCGCAATTCACCAGATCACGAATTGGAGCGAGATCGGCGAATCGGTGACGATCGAAGGCGAAGTCAGATTTCCTGGAAGTTACGGCTTTCACGATGGCGAGCGATTGAGCTCGGTTTTACGCAGGGCAGGGGGAATGTTGCCGGCGGCTTACCCGATGGGTGCGGTGCTGGTTCGTTCCCAGGTGAAGCAGCTGGAACAAAACACTCGCGACGAATTGATCCGCCAGATTGAAGCCAGTTCCGCCGCCGCCCGGCTCTCACCCAATGTTTCTCCGAACAACTCCTCCGGAGCGCTGCAACTGATCAAAGAGCAGCAGGACCAGGTGGTTGAGGACCTGAAGAGCCACCCTCCCACTGGCCGCATGGTTATTCACATCACTGCGGACATCGACAGCTGGGCCGATACGCCGGCGGACATCGAATTGCGGCGTGACGATGTATTGACGATTCCCAAGCAGCCGGGCTTCGTGCTCGTCACTGGCCAGGTGTACAACGCAACCGCGCTGACGTTTACTCCAGACAAATCTGCCGGATGGTATCTGGGACACGCCGGCGGAACGAATGCGGCGGCGAACCGGAAGGATATCTTCATCATTCGCGCCAATGGATCGGTTGTGGGCCGCCACTCGGATGGACCTTTTTCCGGGGACGTGCTCTCGACAAAACTCAATCCCGGCGACGTCGTCGTTGTTCCGCAAAAGATTGTCGGCGGATCACTCTTCTGGAGAAATCTGCTTTCCACTGGCCAGCTTGCTGCCTCAGTTGCCATCACCGCGGGCGTCGCAGCCGCAGCGCTTTAGGAGAAGGAACGTGATGACGCCGAACGTCTCCCTCGCGACTCTCGAACGGGATGAGCCGATCATTCTCGAGCCGGAACCGCGCTGGGTGGTTCACGCCAGAGTGCTTTGGGAGCACCGGAGGTTGCTGGCGAGAGTCACCACGATCGCACTCTTAGCCAGTCTTGGGATTGCATTTGCTATTCCCAAGCAGTACAAATCCGCAGCCAGCATTATGCCGCCCGACCAGCAGAGTTCGAGTGCGATGATGCTCGCCGCGCTCGCCGGGCATCTTGGCAGTCTGGGAGCGCTGGGTAGCCTGGCGGGAGGCCTTGCCGGCGCGCACACGTCGTCCGATCTGTTCATCGACCTGCTGCGAAGTGGGACGGTCAGCGGTCACCTGATCGATCGCTTCAACCTGCAGCACGTTTACCACAAGCGATATCGCGTCGACACAGCCAAACATCTGGCGCACCTGACAAAGATTACTGAAGACAAGAAAAGCGGGGTGATCACCATTGAAGTCGAAGATGCCGATCGTGAGCGCGCCCGCAACCTTGCGCAAGGCTACCTTGACGAACTGAACCAACTGGTTGTGCAAACCAATACTTCGGCAGCTCATCGCGAACGAGTTTTTATTGAACAGCGTCTGCACACTGTGCAGGCCGATCTTGAAGACGCGGAACAGAAGCTCAGCCAGTTTTCCAGTAATTCGAACGCGATTGACATCAAGGAACAGACTCGCGCCTTGGTCGATGCGGGCGCGCGAGTGCAGGCCGAGTTGATCGTTGAGCAGTCGGGTTTGCAGTCGCTGAAGCAGGTTTATGGCGACGGCAATGTTCGCGTTCGCGAGTCTGAGGCACGCATCGCCAGTTTGCAAGCGCAACTCGAACGCATGGTCGGTTCGCCTCCCGGCCCCGGAGACGATACCTCGCACCAAACAAGAGAGAGCTCTGAATCAGCCAACAATTCCGCAGAGCTCTATCCGCCCTTGCGATCGTTGCCGCGGCTTGCTGTGCCATACGCCGACTTGTATCGCCGCGTCCAGGTACAGGAGGCGGTATTCCAGCTTCTTACGCAGCAGTACGAAGCAGCCCGTATCGAGGAGGCCAAGGACGTTCCACCAGTGAATGTGATTGACCCGCCGGGATTTCCCGAGAAGAAGTCGTTTCCGCCTCGGTTATGGGTCACGCTTGCGCTGACTTTCATCGCATTCGCGTGCACTTCGGCGACCCTTCTAGCGCGCCACTATTGGAGCGCGATCGCAAATCATGATCCGCGCAAAGAATTCGCCGCGGAGGTTATGCCTGTGCTGCGGCATCGGGTTCGCTCAATCCTTGCGTTTGGCCGAGGTGCGGCTTGAAAAAGCATCTGGCCAACGCCGGCTACGGCATTCTCGATTACATTTCCTATCCTGCCGGCATGTGGCTGGTGGCGCCACTCGTGCTGCGCACCGCAGGCGCCGCGGAGTATGGCCTGTGGATGATCGCTACGTCTGTTATCAGTGCGGGCGGCATCATCGCCTCCGGTTTCTGCGATGCGTGCATCCAGCGCGTTGCTTTCTTGCGTGGAACTGGCGAATTCAATCGAATGCCCGGCACAGTGCGCAGCATGCTGGGAATCAATCTGCTCCTCGGCGTGGCGCTGGGCGTCGCCGTGTGGCTCGCCGCTCCCCTTGCTGCATCGCGCATTGCCGTCTCAAAGCTTGTGCCTCCAGAGGAGTGCCTGGTCTGCCTGCGCATCGCGGCCTTTGCCATCGTGATGCGCGCGCTTGAAAGCGTCGCGGTCGGCGCGCAACGCGCATTTCAGGAATATGGAGGCACAGTTCGAATCAGCACGGCCATGCGGCTGCTGACGCTGGCAAGTGCCGCCGTCCTGGCGCTGTTTGGTCTCAGAACCCCAGGCATTCTCGTGGCGACCGCACTCATTCTTGCATTTGGCGCAGCCGCGCAGTTCCTTCAGCTTGCGAGGGTGATGCATCCGGTGTTTTTCTGGCCGCGATTTGAGGCCGGCGAAACTCGCCTCTTGTTGCGCCAGGGATTCTTTGTCTGGCTTCAAGCCCTCGGCGGGGTTGTCTTTGGACAGCTCGACCGCATCTTTCTCGGCATCGCGCTCGGCGCCCTTGCCGTCACTCCCTATGCGGTGTGTGTTCAGTTCGCACATCCCCTTTATGGACTCACGGCATCGGGCCTTAACTTTTTCTTTCCCTATCTCTCTTCGCAAGCAGGAAACGGTTCAAAGGGCGTAATCACGCGAAGCGTCGGAAAGGTCTTCCTCTGCAATCTCATTCTCGTGGGACTGGGTGCATGGATCCTGCTTCTCTTTGGCAATCGCCTCATCCGGATCTGGGCGGGGCCTGCCGTTGCACAGAGCACTGCAGCTATTCTGCCTCCGATCGTCATTGGGTCGGCTCTCATGGGTTTGGGTGTAACCGGAACCTACGCTATGCAGGCGCTCGGTGAATTCCGGACGGTGGCGCTCATCAGCCTTGCCGGCAGGGCGGCGATGCTCGTCCTGATGATCGAGGTGCTCCGCTATCACGGCCTCGAGGGTCTGGCATTGTCGCGTCTGGGCTATGGCGCGGTTGCGTTGCTTGTCTATCTGCCGCTTGTGCAGCACCTGCACCCTGGCCGCAACCGTTCGCGTAGCCCTGCTATCACGATCCCGATCGAAGCGAGGGAGGCGTCGAAGCCATGAGAGTTCTGCTCGCCGCTGCGTCGTTTGCCTCGACCATTTCCGGCATACAACGGCACGCGCTGAACATGGTTCGCTGTCTTTTGTTGCGGCAGGAAGTCACCGCAGTCCATCTGGTTGTTGCTCCATGGCAGTGCGCGATGGTCGAGTCCGCCGAGCTGCCCGCCGATCGCCGCCTGAAGATGCAAGTTGCGGACATCGATCGTGGATCGCTGAGCCGCAATCTTTGGTATTATCGCGAGCTTCCCCGCCTGGCAGAGCTCTTGGGCGCCGATGTTGTTCATTTCTCGTATCCGATGCCTTTGGATGCGCGATCCTTCCGTTGCTCCACGGTGGTCACGCTGCACGATCTGTATCCGTATGAATTCCCGATGAACTTTGGATTTCCACGATTCCTTTTCAATCGCGCGGTACTGCGTCAATGCCTGCGCTCGGCCGATGCAATCGCCTGCGTCTCAGAGTCGACACGCATGAAGCTGAGGCAATATGCGCCGGCAAGCGTTTGCAACAAAGCGATTCGTATTTACAACTGTGTAGAGCCCGGGCCGCTTACCGAGGCCAATTCACCCGTTCGGGACTGGAACAGTGTACCGTTTCTCCTTTGCATTGCTCAGCATCGCCGCAATAAGAACATCACCACGCTGATTCACGCATTCGATCGCCTTCTCCGATCTGAGTGGATCGAGGAAGGGACGAAATTGATTGTTGTCGGAATGCGCGGGCCGGAGACGGCGCGCATCCATCGCCTTATCCGAGAATCAGGATTGAGCAAAAGTGTCCGTCTCGTGGAGGGCCTGTCAGAGCAAGATCTGTGGTGGTGCTACCGCAACTGTTCCGTGCTTGCCGCGCCTTCCTTCACCGAGGGTTTCGGTCTTCCCATTGCGGAAGGCCTGCTCGCGGGCTGCAGAATTGTTTGTTCGAATATTCCCGCTCATCGCGAGATTGGCGGTGCAAGCTGCCGGTTTGTCTCGCTCCGCGAACACGCACCGCAGGCGCTCGCGGCGGCAATCGCCGACGCGCTTCAGGAATCGAAACCTGAGCCGGTCACGCTGCCGCAGTTCTCAGCATCCGATCTTTCTGAGCAATACATGGCGCTTTATGGCAGACTCGTCGCCTCAGCCAAGATGGCGCGGACAAGAGACGAGGGGCCTGCAATCGGCTCCACTGGCGAAACCCTTTCTGCAACCGGCTCAGAGAGTCAATCTGCGCTGGCCTATCGGGGGAAATAACCGTGGCCGCGCCGAAATTCTTCGCCTCGAATCTATATGTCGAGACCCTCGTGACGCCGCGCGCCGCGAGAAGCAAGGCGCGACGCGATTTATTCACGACTGGCTTGGCCTGGGCGCAGTCAGCAGCGGACTTCGCCGCCTGCGCGGTTGGAATGGCCGCGACTCAGATCGTCAGTGCTTTGTGCATTGCCCGAACTCCGCATCTGCTTCAAATGCAGGATGTCGCAGCGATAAGCGCCGCGTTTGCCATCATCGTGGTGCTTCTTCTGCATCGCGACGGCGCTTCCCGGAAAGTTGGCGGCCTTCTGGGAATCCGCGAAACGGAGCGCGCCATTCGTGCCTCAGCGCAAGCGCTGTTTCTTCTGCTCACGATCCGGCTGCTCCTGGGTCAGCTGGTTCCCTTGACTTCGTCCCTGATTGCTTTGTTTGCTATCCCAGTGCTGTTGATTTTGGAGAAGCAGTGTTTTTCTTCAATTGCGGGAAAATTACAGCGGCGCACAGAAGGCAGTCTTCAGCGTGCCGTGATCTTGGGTGCTGGAGATATCGGACGAAGTGTTGTTTCGAATCTGCGCCAGGCGCCCGGAATTGGTCTTGTTCCAGTCGCTGTCATCGACGACAGGCGCGAATACGATGAAGGCGCACTGCTCGAGATGGGTTATCGCGGCCGGCAGTCGATGCCCGTGGATCTCCGGCCTTTGTCGGCGTCGCTTCTCAAGGCTTACCGCTGCGACATGTTGCTCGTCACGATCCCCAACCTCCCGGCCGAAAAATTGGCCGTCGCAGCCGATGCGGCACATCAGGTTGGATCGGACATTGCAGTGCTGCGCGAAATCGGAGTCGAACGTCAACCATTCAGCGAGCCACTCGATCTGGATGGAGTCCAGTTCACAACTTCACGGGAACGTCCTGAATCGCGGCTCTATTCGCTCATCAAACGAGCTACTGACATTCTTGTGTCTGTGACTCTCATTGCCTTGCTGGCTCCGATTCTGGCCTTGATATGGACTCTGATTCGTCTTGATTCGCCCGGGCCGTCACTCTTTGTGCAAGAGCGCATCGGACGCAATGGGGCGTTCTTCAAAATATTCAAATTCCGGACCATGTTTACCGGCGCACCGAGATACGCGAGATCTCCAACCGCGTCTCACGATCGGCGCATCACCCGGATCGGCCGTCTCCTGCGCCGCTTGAGCCTGGACGAATTGCCGCAGTTGTTCAACGTGCTGACAGGAACCATGTCGCTGGTCGGGCCGCGGCCCGAAATGCCGTATATTGTCGAGCAGTACGACGCCAGGCAGCAACTGAGGCTACGCGCAAAACCCGGCATCACCGGGCTCTGGCAGCTCAGTGCCGATCGCGCGTTCCCCATTCACGAAAATCTCGAGTATGACCTCTATTACATCCACAACCGAACCTTCTCGATGGACGTTGCGATTCTGATACACACCCTGATCTTTGCTCTCTGCGGAGGCGTGTGAGCCATCCGGCGTCCGATCTTCACGCCGGGGCTCGCTCTTACCGCGTGAGCGCTGGCGTTAGGCCGACCCTCTGATGCCCCCTTGAGTCCTTTGGCACCTCTTGAACGCACGGGTCGATTCCTGCATCCAACAAGATGATATAAAGGCAGTTATCTGGCCGCATTGCGGGCTCTTGCCGAGGCTGGGCGAGCCGGATGATCGGGCGCAATGCGACCCTGGAGGCGGAATGTCATCAGCTCTGCGTTGGTGCGCAGGACTGCTATTGGTTGCAGCTTCGCTCCACGCTCAAACAGATCTCTCCGCACGCTACCAGCTTTACGGCGGTTACAGCTTCCTCTCCAACTCTCTCAATGGCGTCAGCGGATCGACTCAACCGCTGAATGGGTACGAGATTGCCTTCGCAATTCCGCCGTGGCACGATCTGCGATTCAAAGTGAATATGCTCCAGTTTCGCGGTACGAACCTTGGAGCCTCGGAGCACCCGTACTTCATCATGGGTGGCGGGCAATACGGCCGCAACTTCGGCAGAGAGTACCTGTTCGTTGAGGGATTGTTTGGAGAAGGCGGCGTGAATCAAAACTGGGGCGCGAACAATACGATTGGTCCCACCGCTTCGATTGCCGCAATCATGGGAGGTGGCGCGGATACGCCGATTTCACGGCGCTTCGCAATTCGAGTGGAGGGCGATTATCTGTACACCTATTTCAAGCAGGTAGCGAGCCGGGACCCTCTCAGCGGAGTGCCCACATACGTTCCCGGTTTGCCCACGAATTTTGGACGGATTTCGACGGGGATTGTGTGGCGATTCTAGTTTGCGCGACGCGTATTGAGGTGATGGATTGCGAAGGGACGAGATTTGCAGGACTGAATTCGTGCACAGACTGAATCGAAGCATGCGGTTTCGACTCAGTTGCCTTTTGCTGGTGAGCGGACTCGTCCTTCTTGTCCCGCAGACTGCGCATGCGCAGGAATCCTGCAAGGCGGACCAAGCAGAGAGAAAGGCGGCGAAGAAAGATGGCCGCGCCAAGCAGGTTGAGAGTGAGCTGATTTATGAGGGTCAGGGCTCATTTGGCAACTACAAAATCTTTGCTCAGGGAGAAGACAGCAAGCTCTTCTCGGCAGGCGCGGAGTATGACCGGCACTCCTGGGGTTGTTTCCTCAATGCGCGGGTATTTTACGTCGCGGAGTTTCTGCCTTTCGTGCTGCTCGACGAACCGGCGAGTTTGAATTACTACGGAATTACGCGAGAGACGGCCAAGCAATATGTGCCGGGGATCGGGATTACGCCGATCGGATTTCGTTTGCTGTGGCGTGACGGCCGGGCCATCGAACCCTACCTGTTGGCCAAAGGCGGAATCCTGGTGTTTACGCAGAAGGCCGAGTCACCGAATGCGGCCTACGAGAATTTCAGCTTTCGCACTGAGACTGGCGTTCAGATTCGCATGACCCGCAGAGTCGACCTTCGGCTGGGCATGGGCGATTACCATTTCTCCAATGGATTCGTGGTGTCTTCCAATCCGGGGCTGGACGTGATGTCGTACATGGGCGGGATCGTGTGGCGTTGGCACGACTGAGTCCGGCCTGCTGATTGCAAGTGGCCAGGCAGACTGAAATCGTGCCTAAGGAACGGCAATCCGCTGGTCCTGGCTGACGAACGCATTGATCACCGTTCCCACTGGTAAGCTTGCGTTGGGGCCGTACCACATGGCCGATTCCCAGGTGAGCGCGCCGCCTTTTCCGCCATTCACTCCAGTGCCGCCTCTCAACGGAATCTTCACCCCGGCGACAGACTCGACGTAGTCGAATTGCACGACGAGTTTCCCTGATTTGCCCAAAAGACCGCTTTTGGCAACCGATTCAATGTGTCCGATGGCTTCGGCGCCCGTCTTGACGATTACATTTGAGTCCACAACCAGGTCTTCACGTACCTTGAAATGAACCGTCTGCTTCGCCTGCAGCTGCTTGCCTTGCAAATCGTCCATCAGGACAAGGTGGACAGCGGTCCCTTCGAGTACGAGAATCGCGTTTGATTTCGCATCCGAGCCTGCCTGCGCAAGGACTTCCAAAGTCGCGAGGATAAAGAGAACTCCAAGCAGAGCCAGGCTCGGACGGCTTCTGGTTCGAACGCTGTACGGATTCATAGTGGCAATCACTGAGCTGAGAAATCGTATCCCTGGCCGTAAACACCGTGAGGAAAATCGGCCGAGCCGACTGAGTACAAAATATATTCACCCTTTTTCATTTCTTTCACTGCGGTGATCTTGTAACGGCGCCCTCCAAGCGGGGTTGACGAGGTGCGGACGATGCGATCGGCGCGAATGCCGACCTTTTCGCCGACCGTTCCGCCAACCGAGCCCATTTCGATCTCTCTCCGGTCGCCCTTGTCGTCCATCAGCACGACGATGTAGTTCTCGATGGTTTCGTTCGGCGGTAGCTCAATCTCAATGACCGGATTCCGCGAGGTAATGACGGATGCGTGCTGCCCTTGCAGATAGGCTTTGTTCTTGATGGACTCGATCCCCATCGTCAGTGTGTGACCGAGCCTGCCGCCGACCTTTTGCTCGCCGATGACACGCAATTCGACTGGATTCCCGTCGACTTTGACCTGTGCAACCGTCACCTGCGTCGCTTGAATCATCGCAGCGACGACGGGGTCGGACACTCCAGCTTTCTTCAGGGCAGCGAGATCGTCATCGGCAAGGCTGAATTTTGTCGGGCTGGCCTTGATCCTCGCAATGATCACGTCGTCGCCGAGGCCCTTGTGCGTCATGTCGACTATGCGGGCGTTGTCAACGTCGCTTTCGAGAGCGGACTGTGAGCAAGCCCTTGAAGGCCCAAAGGGCAGAAGGAAAACGACGGCACAAGAGACCAGAAACTGATGAACGATACGTTGGTGCACAAAACCAGCCGCAAATTTCATGCGTCACCCCTAGGCAAGCGACGGTATCACCCGTTCCGGGCGCCCGATTGTGATCCTGAGCACGGCGTATTGGGACCCTAAGGGCGGCGTTTTTCGCGGTCGGAAAACCCGGTCGAAGCCCGCAAAAATTCAGGCTCCGCGAGCGGTGAGTTCTGAGAGGGCAGACGCTGTTCCCTTGTGCATTCGCCCGCGGTGATAGCATCAAAGGTGACCGATGTCATCTAAAAAACTAAAGATCATCCCTCTGGGCGGGCTGGGCGAGTTCGGGATGAATTGTCTCGCCGTTCGTTGGGAAGACGACATTATCGTGATCGATGCGGGCCTGATGTTTCCTGAGTCGGAGCTGCTCGGCGTCGACATCGTCGTTCCCGACATCACCTACCTGATTGAGAACAAGCAACACGTGCGCGCGATTGTGCTCACGCACGGCCACGAGGACCACATCGGCGGATTGCCGTGGATTCTGAATGAGCTGAAGGTGCCGGTGTATGCCACCGAGTTCACGCTGGCCTATGTCGAAGACAAGCTGGAAGAGCATGAGCTGCTGGATGAGATCGAGCTCATTGAGATAACGCCGAAAGAAAAGTTCACGCTTGGGCCGTTCACCATCGAGCCGATCCGCGTAACGCACTCGCTGGTAGATTGCGTGGCGCTGGCTGTCGAGACTCCGGTCGGCGTCATTATTCATACTGGCGACTTTAAGATCGACCTGGCGCCGCTGGACGACAAGGCGTTTGACCTGCACACCTTTGCCGAATACGGAAAACGCGGCGTGCTGGCGCTGCTGCAGGACTCGACCAATGTGGAGCGCTCGGGCTACACGCCCAGCGAGCGCGCGGTCATTCCTCGGCTGGATGAGGTGTTTACGCAGACTAAGAAGAAGCTGTTCTTCAGCTGCTTCTCGTCGTCGATCTACCGCATCCGCATCGCGATGGAACTGGCGCGCAAGCATGGTCGCAAGGTTGCCGTGGTGGGCCGCTCGATGCTTGAGAGCACTGAAATCGCGCAGGACCTGGGCTATATCGAGATTCCACCGGGACTGGTCATTCATCCCGGGCAGATGCGCGACTATCCTCCCGATCAGTTGATGGTCCTGATCAGCGGAACGCAAGGCGAGCCGATGAGCGCGCTGAGCCGCGCCGCGGTGGACAATCACAAGCATGCGCACATCGAAGCCGGCGATACAGTGGTGCTGAGCTCGCGCATCATACCCGGAAATGAGAAGGGAATATTCCGGGTGATCGACCACCTGAGCCGCCGCGAAGCCAACGTGATCTACGACGACGGACAGCATGGTCTGATTCACGTAAGCGGGCACGGAAGCCAGGAAGAGATGCGGCTGCTGATCAACTTGGTGCGGCCGAAGTTCTTCATCCCCATTCACGGCGATTATCGATTCCTGCGGCGGCATGCGCAGTTGGCGATGGAGACGGGCGCAGTGGATCACGCGATTGTGATCGAAGATGGCGATGTGCTCGAACTGGATCGCGACGATGCGCGCAAGCAGGACAAGGTGACGGCAGGACGGATCCTGATCGACTCCGGCTCTTCCATCGACGTAGTGGAAGACCTGGTAATTCGCGACCGGAGGATTCTGTCAGAGGATGGCGTCGTGCTGGCAGTGCTGGCCATCAACAAGAAGAGCGGCAAACTGGAGCGCGAGCCGGAGGTGGTGATGCGCGGCTTTGGCGGCGCGGATATCACCGATGAGGCAAGGGAAGTCGTGCTGAAGACGCTGGACGGGTTGAGCAACGAACAGAAAGCGGACTACGGCACGGTGAATGAGCGTGTGCGCGTGGAGCTGAAGCGCTTCATTCAGAAGTCGACGGGCCGGCGGCCGATGATCATGCCGGTGATCCTGGAAATCTGAGAGCCAAAACTCTAGGCAACGCCCACGATGGCCGCAGTGTCGGTGCGACTGCGAGAAGCTGCCGCAGGAAGATTCGGCGCAATGAAGGCCGTTGGAGAGTGCAGCCTTGCATTCATTTCCTGGCTCGACACAACGCTAGACACGGCTGCTGCGCTATGAGCGCGCATGCTGCGCTTCACGATGAACACTTCACCCAGTGAAATCCGGGCATTCCCCTCAAAGTCGACAAATGCTGCGTTGGACTCCTTGCAGATGGCCTGTGCGTCAGCCGGGAGATACGGGACGATGAGCACTGGAATTGCTTTCGGCGTCAGTTTCAAGGCTTCTTGGTTGAGTTCTTCGATCACCTTGTGCAGATGAGCGCCCGGCGCGTGGGTTCTCACTTCGCATGCAAGAGCGTGCGATCGGCCCAGCACGTCAATATGTGCCACAAAGCGGCCCTTCGCGCGGCTCGCGTGCGACTCATATTGAATTTCACGGACCTTGATTGTGGACACCTGGGAGAGGAGCGAGCGGAGCACCTCTTCGGCGCGATATTGCATGTCAAATTTCGATTCGACGGTTTTCATCGGTAGTTCCTCCCCCGGTTTTCATTAGCGGTCGGGCTGCCTGTCGCTCGAATGATTCAACTGTGTGCTGCCGGCTTGCTTCATATGCTGAAAGATCGCTGCGAGCCGTTCGTCAGTTGATAAATACGTGTGCTTCGTCTGGCGCCAGAGTCATTGCACTCACTGTGAGGACGGAGTTGCTCCGGATTTTGACGGGTTCTTCGGCCTTGACCGTTCCGAGTGTGAAAGAGTGTTCACCCGCCGGTGTCATCGCCAGAGGCATCGGCGTCCGACGTTCTGTTCGCTGGGCCTGTTTCGACTCGAGCCACAAGCAGAGCCGCGGATCATGAATCACGGGCTGCCCGTTCCAGAAGTGCGGAGACAAATCGCACTCGATGCGCAGATGATCGATCTGCAACTCGATCCTGAAAACTCTTTTCGGGAAATAACGGCGAACGTTGTCTGCGCCAATATACAGCCCGGTAACCCGGTTACCGTTGCACTGCGATGTGACGAGCATAGGGCCCCTCCTCCGTCCGACGCAACGACCGCTCGAAAAGCAGCTCGATCTGGACCAAGACACCCAACGCCGCCCAAGCGGCAAACTGGAATTGCAAAGTTAGAGCCGTGCCGCACGCCGATCAATTTCCGTCAACCGGTCAACGGCACGCGCCCCAAAGAAAGAAAATCAACGCGCTGCGGAACCCGCTCACCGCGCGCATAACTACTCGATTGGAAACCCGTTCAAGGGTTCCCGTTGGGGTGTTTGTTCCTCTGCGACAACCGAAGAAGCTTCAGCCAATAGGAGAAGGCCGGATAAAAATCCTCGTCGAAGCTAAAAGACTTGCGAAAGCCTTTGCTGTCTTCAGTTGCAATCTCGGTCGACGATCAAATCGGCAAGGAACCCCGTGCGGATTACGAGCCGACACCCTTCAAAATCACTAACATGTCAGATCGTCGAGCAGATTTGGGATGGATGGAGGGTCAGGGTGAAACAGTCCGCCGAACGTATGGCGGTCTTTCTGACCGCGTTCGTCCCGTGTCATCTGTGGAAATGTTGACCCCAATCGAACTCGTTGTCAAGGCGTTTTGATGAAACTTATGAGAAGAAGGGTTGTTTCCTGGTGGAAAACTTCGCTAAATCGAAAAAGCGGGCAATTCATTTGGAACGCGAACGAACACAGCGTGCACTGAAAGCCGAGATCGCACAATTCGGATTTCTATTGCAAACGTTTGCGCAGCTCTTGAGCAAGTGACCGAGTTGAGGGAGACGTGGTGCCCGCAGCCGGCTGCGCGGGTTCTCTTAGACCGTCTTCGAGGCGCGAGATGAGGGCTCGTCAGAATAGATCTGCCCGTCACGAATGTGAACCACACGATGAGCGTACTGAGCGATGTCGGGCTCATGCGTGACGAGAACGATGGTGTTGCCGCGCGAGTGCAGATGGTCGAACAGCGCCATGATCTCGATGCCGGTCTTCGAGTCAAGGTTGCCGGTGGGCTCGTCGGCGAGAATGATGGACGGGTTGTTGACCAGGGCGCGAGCGACGGCGACGCGCTGGCGCTGTCCGCCAGAGAGCTCGTTGGGTTTGTGCATCATGCGCGACTCCAGGCCCACGTCGGTGAGGGTTTGACGGGCACGCGCAATGCGCTCGGCCGCCGGCGTGCCGTTGTAAATGAGCGGCAATTCGACGTTGTGGAGCGATGTGGCCCTGGCCAGCAGGTTGAAGGTCTGGAAGACGAAGCCGATTTCCTTGTTGCGGATGCGAGCGAGCTGGTCGTCGTCGAGATCGCTGACCAGCTGGCCATTGAGCCAGTAGCGGCCCTTGGATGGCGTATCGAGACAGCCAATCAGGTTCATCAAAGTGGATTTGCCTGAGCCGGACGGTCCCATGATGGCGACGTATTCGTTGTGGCGGATCTTAAGCGAGACACCTCTGAGCGCCTGAACCTGCTGCTCCGAGCCCATGTCGTAGGTGCGCCATAGGTCCTCAACAACGATGACGTAATCTGAGGAGATTTTTGCGGGCTCAGTTATCTCTGCGACGCCAACACTGTTCATAGCCATCGGGTGTCTATCCTCACTTCAAATTGCCGCGATGCACTGGCCGGACTGCGGCGAACTTCGTGATGCGCATCGGCAAGGGCCCCACCCCGTTTTGGTTCTTTCGGAGCCGATCGATTCCTGCACAGCTTCAATCCGCGTTCGATCGTTGGCGACCGGTTTCAACTCGTCGAGGTGGTTACCGGCTTGGCCGTATCTCGTTTCAGCAGCGCACCACCTTTGAGGTTGCGCAGCGTCTGGTAAGGACCGGTGACGACCTCCTGGCCCGCACTCAGCCCGGAGAGCACTTCGATATCCGTCGCGCCGGTGATCCCTGTCGTGACGGGAACGAACTTCGCCCGCAACCTGCCGCTGGGATCCTTCTGAACGACAAAAACTCCCTGCACAGGATTCGACTTCGCAGCGGTTCCAGAGGGAGCCGAGGCTGCCTGGACGCTGCCGCTGCTCTTTGCGTTGTCCGTGGCGGGGTCGTGCATGGTCAAAGCCTGGATAGGCAGCGAAAGCACGCCGTTCTTATGCGCGGTTGTGATTTTTGCCGTGCAGGAAAGGCCGGGGCGAAGCTCTTTAAAATCGCTGGCCGATCCGTCCAGCGTGACCACCACCTTGAAGTCCTTTGCCTCTTCAGTGCCGGTGGTCGATTGCGATGTGGCCACGCCGGTGGAACGCAGCAGCGCCTGATCGCCAACCAGGGATACGTGCCCCTTAAAGGTCTTGCCGGGAATGGCGTCAACGGTGACGTCCGCCGGTTGGTTGAGCTGGACGTTCACGATATCGGTCTCGTCCACCTTCACTTCGGCGGTAATGATGCTCATATCGGCGAGCGTCATGAGCGTGGAGCCCTCTGTATTCTGAATGCCCGTCACAACCGTCTCACCCTCGCGTACCGGCATGTTGGTGACAATGCCATCAAACGGGGCGATGGCGATGGTTTTGTCGAGCATGTCCTGATCGCCTCGCAAGGTTGCCTCGGCGGTACCCAAGTGGCCGCGAGCCGAGTCGGTCTGTGCCTTGGCTTGATTCACGCCGGCCACGGCCTGAGCGACGGAGGCGACGTCAAGATCGTACGCAGCCTTCTTCGCGTCGTAGTCCTGCTTGGCCATGATGCCATCTTTGTAGAGAGCTTGGGCGCGATCCCAATCGAGCTTCTTCTGTTCCAGGTCGGCCTGTGCGTGCTCGAGGTTGGCCTCGGCGGTTTTTTCCGCGGCGATATAGGATGCGATGTCGGTCCTGGCGGCGGCGATGACGGCCTGCTGGCTGGCAACACTGGATTGCTGCTGTACATTCTCAATGGTGGCCACTGTCTGGCCCTTCTTCACCGTGTCACCCTCCTTCACATAGAAGCGGGTGACTCGGCCCATTACGTTGGCGCCTACGTTCATGTAGGTTTTGGGCTTGATTTGGCCGGTTCCGCTGACGATGGTCGCCAAATCTTCATGCGCTACGGTGGCCGTCAGAACTTTGGTGTACCCTGACTGCTGCTTGACCACCATGAAGGCAACAAGTCCTGCGGCTACGAGAACGGCAAGAGATATGAAAATGATCTTCTTCATGGGCGTAAATGTATCCGAGGTAGCTCCAATTCAGTGTACGC
This sequence comes from uncultured Acidobacteriaceae bacterium, assembly GCA_963834565.1. GTDB lineage: Bacteria > Acidobacteriota > Terriglobia > Terriglobales > Acidobacteriaceae > Telmatobacter. The sequence goes on from CAWICF010000009.1 coordinate 237,728, forward strand.
GACTCTCAGGCCGGCAGTTCCACTGAAGACTGTTAAATCTGCTCACCTTAACTCATCTGCTCTCGTCGGGCGGGTTGCGGGGCAGGAAAGCAGTTCCAGCGGGAAGCCGGAGAGTTGACGGCGGGTTTTTCGCCCGGCAAATCAGGCGGCGGAGATCTGGATAGCCCCACCCAGGCGGCAAAACTGGTGGGTTTTGGGCCCATGTGGGTGACCTTGGAGCGGAGGAACCGTCCAAAGGGTAAAGCCTCTGCGCGCGGAACCTTGCCCATCGTCTCACAGAGCCGTAAAATAAGGGATCGCAGGAGTATCCAAGGCAATGAGTCTGAAGAGCCGCCCTTTTCTTGTCACCGTTGTTAGCTGCGGCCTGATTTCTTTCCCCGCAATGCGTTTGGCAGCCCAGCAAAACGCCGCCCCCCCCGCAACCCAACAGGCCCAGCCCGCAAACAGCCAGGATCAGGACCAGGATCCGCTCAAGCGCCAGATGAGCGATACGGAGCGCTACAAGGCGCAGAAAGCGCTGCGGCAAGAGCTGAAGGGCCCTTACAAGACATGGCTGAACGAGGAAGTGCCCTACATCATCAGCGATGAAGAGCGCAAAGCCTTCATGAGCCTCAGCAACGACGAGGAGCGCGAAGCCTTTATTGAGAACTTCTGGCTCCGCCGCAACCCCAACCCCGATTCCCCTGAAAACGAGTTTCGCGAGGAGCATTACCGGCGCATCGCTTACGCAAACGAGCATTTTGCGGCGGGCAAGCCGGGATGGAAGACCGACCGCGGGCGGATCTACATCATGTGGGGACCTCCGGACTCGATCGATTCGCATCCTTCAGGCGGCATGTACGAACGGCCGATGGACGAGGGCGGCGGCGAGACTTCAACTTTCCCGTTTGAGACCTGGCACTACCGGTATCTCGAAGGAATCGGCGAGAACGTCGACCTGGAATTTGTCGATACGTGCCAGTGCGGCGACTATCACTTCACGATCGATCGAAGCGAGAAGGATGCGCTGTTGCACGTGCCTGGCGCGGGTCTGACGCAATACGAGGAGATGAACCACCAGGACAAGACCGACCGCTTTAAGGGCGGCGGCCTTGAGTCTCTCGGCGCCGGCCCAATGGGCGCCGCAAGCCAGGGAAAAGAGTTTGACCGCATTGAGCTCGCGGCGAAGATTTTCGCACCGCCTCCGGTAAAGTTTGCCGACCTCGATGCGTTCATCACCGAGCACAAAGTGCTCACCGGCCCGCCGTTCCCATTCGATGTGCGCACTGATTTCGTGAAGGTGACAGACACGACGGACCTGGTTCCGATCACGCTGCAGATTCGCAATCGCGACATCACGTTCGTGACCAAGGATGGCGTTTCGAAGGGCGTAGTGAACATCCTGGGTAAAGTGACCACGATCATGCACAAGACGGTGCAGACCTTCGAAGATACGGTCGAAGTGGATGAGCCGTCGGAGTTGATGGAGAAAGCTCTCGACCATCGGCAAGTTTATTGGAAGGCGCTGCCATTGCAGCCTGGGCTTTACCGGCTCGACATTGTGATCAAGGACGTGAACAATCCGGATCACATCGGCATCTATGGCCGGGGAATCAACGTCCCGGTTTATGAAGATGAAAAGCTCGGCGCCTCGTCTCTCATCCTCGCCGATGAGATGTACACCGTGCCGTCGCGTCAGATTGGCGGCGATAAGTTCATCATCGGGAATACGTTTGTGCGGCCGCGGGTCACCGCAAATGCCGCAACCCCTGTGAGTTATCACCGCAACCAGGATTTGAGCTTCTGGATGCAGGTTTACAATCTCGGGATTGATGAGGCCACCAAGAGTAACTCGGCGACGGTTACCTACGAAATCACGGATGCGGCGACCAACACCGTGATTTTGTCGAAGGAGTTGGATTCAAAGGAGTTAGGTGCGCACAGTGACCAGCTGACGGTGGAAAAAACCCTGCCGATCGCTGGTCTGCCGCCCGGCAAATACAAGGTGACCGTGAAAATAAATGACGCAATTTCGAAGCAGGAGATTGCACAATCGGCGCCTTTTGTCGTCGAATAGGAGTCAAGCCGCGCACATGCCAGCCGGACTCGAGAATTCGGGGCGTGCGCGGTTTCAAATTAAGGGAACCAAGCCAGGGACGCTGCGAGGCAATCGACTCAGACCTGTGTTAATGATGCGCAGCAGACATCTCGCCGGTTTCGCCATGCTGATCGCTCTAGGCGCTGCTCCCATCTGCGGGGCGGCGACGTCATCGGTGTCCGGTGTAGTCCGCGATTCCTCCGGCGAGCCGCAAATCGGCGCAGAGGTGCAGCTACTGCGCCCCGATCTCACAGTCATTACCAGCGTCTACACCAACAGCCAGGGCCGCTTTCTTATTTCGTCGCTTATGCCAGGGCGTTACGCCGTAAAGGCTATGGGGCTGTCGTTTCTGCCCTCGCTTCGCGAGAACGTACGAGTACACGGCGGGACGGTGGTCAATCTCACACTGAATACTCTTTATGAAGTAGTCCAGTGGTTGCCTGCAGATCCGCGAGCGAGCAGTGCGCAGAGCGACGATTGGGCGTGGACGTTGCGTTCGGCAGCGAATCGGCCGCTGCTGCGCTGGCTTGAAGACGGGCCGCTGGTGGTGGTTTCAGACGGCTCGGGGAGCAAACCAAAGCTGATGGCCAGGCTGATGGCGACCGGCCAGGCTGGGACCTTTGGCGAGAGCGGCGAACGATTCTCCACTTCGGTTGAAGATACGCCGAATGACAGCCGCGAGCTGCTGGCTCGCGTTGACTTTTCGCCCGACAGCAATGCGGGCATGGAATCGATGCTGGGCTTCCGCCAGGACCTGGGATTTGCCGGCTCGGTTGAATCGGTCGCTGCGGTGACGGTTGAGCCGGACGTGATGAGTCCGGGCGGCGAAGGGCTTGACGAGGCATCGGTGCGCAACAGCGAGACGATGCACTTTGGCGACATGATGGACGCGGAAGTGGGCGCAAACCTGGTGATGGCGCATCTTGATGGAGTCGCGGCCACTAGCTCGACTGCGATGCTGCCGTTTGCCAATGTGTCGTGGCACGAGGGCAATTCAACGCTGCACTACCGGTTGGCCACGATGGTTCAGGATCGCGCCGCGGATGAGTCGCAGCCCGGGGCGTATCTGCCGGCGATCGTTGAGCGCAATGGAGCCGTAGCGATCGAACGGGGCAGGCACCAGGAGATCGGCTGGGAGCGGCGCACGGACGCTTCAGGCACGTCGGTGCTGGTCTATTCCGACAACATAGAGAATCCCGTTCTTGAAGCGATGAGCCGCCTGGCCGCGGGCGAGTCGCAGGTGATTGCGAATTCTCAAGTGCTCTTCGATCCGGCAAGCGGGCTGATTCGCGCGGCCGGGCCTTCGTTTGGATCGGCCGGAGTGCAGGCGCGGATTGAACATCGGCTGCCCCGCGGAAACTTTGTGCAGGTGAGCTACACCACCGGGAGCGCCCTGGTGATTCCGGCAATGGCGCAGCCGGTCGCAATGAGCCAGGTGGTTTCAGCGGTGCGGACTCACCGCGCGCAAATGTGTTCCATCTCTCTTTCAGGGACTTTGGATGGGACGGGAACCCGTTGGCGTGCGAGCTACAGTTGGCAGCCCGAGGAGACGGTGACTGAGCTGGCTCCCTTCGCGGTAAATGAGCCCTCGCCCTATCTCAATGTGCAACTGCGGCAGCCGATTCATCTGACGCGCGACGGGTCGGGCGGATTTGAGGCGCTTCTCGATGTGCGGAATCTGCTTGCCGAGGGCTACAGCCCCTATATTCTCAGCGACGGCTCACTGCTGATCTTCGCCCAGGACCAGCGCAGCCTGCGCGCAGGCCTCGCATTCACCTTCTAAGCGATACAATCCCCACAAGTCCTGATTGTTTCTCCTGAGACGCGGTGCGCCCTCGTGCGGCACTGCCGCACCGTGCACCAGGGAGTAAATTGGGAGTGCATCAAAGATCGTTTGAAAGAGAACGGGAAACTTCATGAGTCTTTCTCAGTTAAGCCGACGCGATGCACTTAAGACCGGTTTCGCCGCAACCACACTCGCTTCGTTGTCGGCCGCTTTGAGCGGCGAGGATGCTGTGCCGGCGCGCAAGAACAGGATTCATCAATCGGCGTGCCGCTGGTGCTACAAAGACATTCCCGTAGATCAGCTTTCGGCGTATGGAGCGAAGATCGGCCTGAAAGGCATCGACTTGCTTGCCGCGGAGGAGTGGGAGATCCCGAGGCGTTATGGCTTGATCTGCACGATGGGCTACGCGGGCGGCGGAACGATTGCTGATGCGCTGAATCGGCCGGAGAATCAGGCCGCGATCGAGGCGGCGTTTCGCACCAACATTCCGCTCGCGGCAAAAGCAGGCGTACCCAACGTCATCACGTTTTCCGGTAATCGCCGCGGCCTGAGCGACGACGAGGGCGCGCGCAACACAATTGCCGGCCTGAATCGCGTGAAGAAGATTGCCGAAGATAATGGCGTAAATATCTGCATGGAATTGCTGAACAGCAAGGTCAACCATCCCGATTACATGTGCGATCACACGGCGTGGGGCGTGCGCGTGATGGAGGAAGTGAACTCGTCCAACGTGAAGTTGCTCTACGACATCTACCATATGCAAATCATGGAAGGCGATCTGATTGCGACGATCACGAAAAACATGCAATGGATGGGGCACTTCCATACCGGCGGCGTGCCCGGCCGTCACGAACTCGACGATACGCAGGAAGTACAATGGGACGGAGTCATGCGAGCCATCGCCGGCGCAGGCTTTAAAGGCTACGTGGCGCACGAGTTTGTTCCGGTGCGTGATCCGCTGACGAGCCTTCGTGCCGCCGTTGATCTTTGCGACGTGTAGAGTGATACATCCGGTCTCCAGACCGGTTGTTGAGCAAGTCTCTGATTCGAAGTAGGATCGGTGCAAACTTCCTATGAAATCTCTCCTTCTCTCCGCATACAACCAATTGGAAATTGCAGATATGCCCTTGCCGGCGGTGGGGCGAGAAGAGGTTCTCGTCCGCGTGGAAGCCTGCGGCATCTGCGGCAGCGATGTGCACGGCTACGACGGCTCGTCGGGCCGGCGCATTCCACCCATCGTGATGGGCCACGAAGCCGCGGGAACCGTAGCCGCGGTTGGCGCGAGCGTGGAAGGATATGCAGCGGACGATCGCGTCACCTTTGACTCAACGGTCTATTGCGGGGAGTGCGCGTTCTGCAAGCGCGGTGAAGTGAACCTGTGCGACAACCGCCAGGTGATTGGCGTTTCCTGCGGAGATTATCGCCGGCATGGCGCGTTTGCTGAGTTTGTCGTAGTGCCGCGGCGAATTCTCTATCGCTTGCCCGATGGAATCTCATTCGCCGAGGCGGCGATGCTTGAAGCCGCGTCTGTCGCGATTCATGGAGTGCGGGTTTCGCAGGCCGCTGGCGGCGAAACGGCTCTGGTGATCGGCGCGGGGATGATCGGCCTGCTGACGCTGCAGGCTGCTCACGCGGCTGGATGTGCGCGCGTGCTGATTGCCGATGTGGATGCGACGCGGCTGAAGATGGCAAAAGACGTGGGTGCGGATGCAGTTTTGCTCGCTTCCGGCGCGGAACTGGTTGCCGAAGTGAAGAAGCTGACGGCGGGGCGCGGCGCCGATCTGGCCTACGAGGCAGTGGGCCGGAATGAGACGGTCGCCGGCGCGATTGACTGCACACGCAAGGGCGGAACGGTGACGCTGATCGGCAATATCCAGCCGGAGGTGACTCTGCCGCTGCAAAAAGTTGTGACGCGGCAACTGCGGTTGCAGGGTTCGTGCGCCTCGTCGGGCGAGTATCCGCAGGCCATCGAGTTGATCGCGAGCGGAAAGATCAAGGTGGCCCCGCTGATCACGGCGGTTGCTCCGCTGGAAGACGGCCCGCGCTGGTTTGAGCGGCTGCATGCGCGCGAACCGAATTTGATGAAGGTGATTCTGTCGCCGAGGATTGGATGAGCGAAAACCTTTTCGATTTGACCGGCCAGGTGGCCATTGTGACAGGCACAAGCCGCGGATTGGGCCAATATCTCGCTCGCGCGTTGGCGAGGGCCGGCGCGGACCTGGTGATCACGAGCCGCAAACGCGATGCCCTCACTGATTTTGAGGCGGAAGTGAAAGCGCTGGGCCGCCGCGTGGTTTCACTCGAACTCGATGTGCGCGATCAGGAGAGCATCGAACGGATGGCCGCAGATGCAGAGGCTGCAGTCGGGCAGATTCATATCCTCGTGAACAATGCGGGCTGCAACATTCGCAAGCCCGCACTGGAAGTGACCTGGTCGGACTGGAACCAGATTCTCGATACCAATCTGCGCGGAACGTTCTTTGTGGCGCAGGCCGTCGCGCGCCGGATGATTGCCAAGGGCTACGGCCGCATTGTCAATATCGGATCGGTGACCAGCGTGTTCGGATATGCGGGACTTGCCCCATACGGCGCAAGCCGCGGCGGTGTGCGCCAACTGACGATGAGCCTCGCCGACGATTGGGGCAAATTCGGTGTGACGGTGAACTGCCTGGCGCCGGGGTGGTTCAAAACCGAGCAGAACAAGATCCTCTACGAAAATGAAGAGTGGGTGGAGTATCTGAAAGATCGCATTCCCGTGAAGCGGCCCGGCCAGCCGCACGATCTCGACGGCGCCGTTGTGTTTCTTGCCTCCGAGGCAAGCCGCTATGTGAATGGTCAAACCCTGCTTGTAGACGGCGGCATCAGCGTGGGCTCGATGCGCGCGACGGTGGCGCCAGCGAAGCAGGCGTAGTACGCCAGGCGTCGTTCTGCGGCAAAATCGGAAAGGTTTTTTCATGAGAGTGAACCGGTGCTGCTGGATTTGCGTTCTTTGCCTCATGTGCGCGGCGAGCGCATTGTTGCCGGCGCAAGCGCCTGCCGAGGCGAATGGGGGCGTCGCGGTTCGGCAGGATGAGTTGCTGCGCGGATTTCTCGATCCGCCAAACGGTGCGCGTCCGCGCGTCTGGTGGCACTGGATGAACGGCAACATCTCAACCGAGGGCGTCAAGCTCGATCTCGACTGGATGCATCGCGTCGGAATTGGCGGAGTGACGATCTTCGAGGGAGCTATCAACACGCCGCAAGTAGTCCCGCAACGGCTCATCTACATGACGCCTGAATGGAAACAGGCATTCAAAACCGCCGTCAGCACCGCGCGGAGCCTGAATATGGAAGTGGCCATCGCGAGTTCGCCGGGTTGGAGCGAGACCGGCGGCCCGTGGGTGCCCGCGGCGCAGGGAATGAAGAAGATGGTGTGGAGCGCGACGCGCGTCGAAGGCGGCAAACCGTTCAGCGGAATGCTGGCGCATCCGCCGATAGTGGATGGTACTTTTCAAAACTTTCAGGTTGCAGGACGGCGCGCCCCTGACGGAACGGTCACGACTCCGCCGGAGTTTTATGCAGACGCCGAGGTGATTGCGTACAGGATCCCCGATGGAGACAAGACACAGGCAGAGCTGAATCCGCAGGTGACATCAAGTGGTGGTGACGCAAACGTGGCCGCTCTGAGCGGTGGCGATGTGAACACGGTCGCGCTCGATCTGCCGGCCAGTACGCCGGGCCATGAATCGTGGGTCCAGTTTGATTACGGGGTCCGGTACGGAAACTCACAGTTGATTCAGGCCGTCACGCTGGCCAGCCTCAACGACTCCATCAGTGTGTTCGACCATGAGAGCCCTGCAATTCCTCCGTACCTCGAAACCAGCGACGACGGCCAAAATTTTCACAAAGTGGCCGACATTCCTTTCAGCAGCCTGGTGCAGCGCACAGCTTCGTTCGATGCCGTGACGGCCCGGTATTTTCGCGTGGTATTTCCGGCGCAGCCCGCGCCTCTGGCTGACCACGATCACAAGATCACGCAACTCGTGCTCTGGTGCGGCGCACGCACGAACGAATGGGAGAAGCGCGCCGGGTTCGCCAATGCGCGCGATTTCTACTCCATCACCGACTCCAAAGTCGATCCAAAGTTCGTTGTGCAGCCGGCGGACATCATCGACCTGACAGGCAAAATGAAGTCGGATGGAACGCTGGCCTGGACGCCGCCACCGGGCAACTGGAGGGTTCTGCGCATTGGCTCCTCGCTCACAGGGCATGAAAACGGGCCGGCTCCGGCGGAGGCGACAGGGCTCGAAGTCGACAAGCTCAACCGCGACTACGTGAAGAATTATGTCGACGGCTACCTGAAGATGTACGCCGATACCGTTGGCGCGGACAAGATAGGCGCGGACGGGATCTCCTACATGCTGACGGACAGCATCGAGGTGGGTCCGCAGAACTGGACCGATCATATCCTCGATGAATTTCAGAAGCGGCGCGGGTACGATCTGCGGCCTTGGCTACCGGCGATGACCGGCGTGGTCATCAAGAGCACTGAGGATACTGACCGCTTCCTGTGGGATTTCCGGCGGACGATTTCGCAGCTGCTCGCGGAGAACCACTACGGAGAGATTGCGGAAGATCTGCATGCGCATGGGCTGAAGTATTACGGAGAAGCGCTCGAAATGCATCGCCCCTCTCTCGGCGACGACATGGAGATGCGGAGCAAAACCGACGTGCCGATGGGCGCGATGTGGACCTGGGCGGGGCACCCCGGTCCGGATATCACGTACCTCGCCGACCTGCGCGGAGCGGCTTCTGTCGCGCATATCTACGGGCAGAATCTTGTTGGCGCGGAGTCAATGACCTCGCGCGGGCCGGCGTGGTCATTCTCGCCCAACAATTTGAAGAAGGTTGCCGACCTCGAGTTTGCGCTCGGCGTGAACCGCTTTGAGATTCATGAGTCGGCGCATCAGCCGGTGCCCGACATGGCGCCGGGGCTGACGCTCGGCCCCTATGGGCTCTGGTTCAATCGCAATGACACGTGGGCGGAGCAGGCAAAACCGTGGGTCACTTACCTCGCGCGGTGTTCGTATCTGCTGCAGCAGGGACACTACGACGCCGATGTCGCGTACTTTTACGGCGAGGAGGGACCGCTAACGGCGGTCTTCGGCTGGAAGCCGATCGATGATGCGCCCGATGGCTACGCGTTCGATTTCGTGAACAGCGATGTGGTGCTGCACGAGTTGACGGTGAAGGACGGGCAGCTGGTGACTCCGGGCGGGACAAGCTATCGCATTCTCTATCTCGGCGGGCGCAGCCAGCGGATGACACTGCCGGTGTTGCGCAAGATAAGAGATCTCGTGCAGCAGGGCGCGGTCGTGGTTGGGAACAAGCCGACGGATTCGCCAAGTTTGTCCGACGATCCGGCGGAGTGGGAGCGCATCACTGACCAATTGTGGGGCGATTGGGGAAGAGATAAGCCGCCAGCCGGGATCATTCACAAAGTCGGGAAGGGGAGAGTCTTCATGGGCGGCCAGACTGCCAACGAGGCGCTCTCCTCGCTCGGCCTCCTGCGCGATTTTGAATTCACCAAACCTGAGCCGGATGCGAATCTGATGTTCCTGCATCGCAAGCTGGCCGACGGCGACATGTACTTCGTCGACAATCGGACGGATCGTGCGGAGGACGTCGACGCGACATTTCGTGTGAACGGCAAAGCGCCGGAGTTGTGGGATGCCGCGAATGGCGCAACCGAACCGGCTTCGTATCGCATTGCTGACGGCCGGACCACGGTGCCCCTGCACCTCGATCCCTGGGGATCGACGTTTGTGGTGTTCCGCAAGTCGGCGACGGATTCGAAATTGGATTTGCCGAAGCCACGGGAACGAGTGCTTTCGGTCGCACTCGACGAAGCGTTGAATCACGATTGGTCGGTTCGCTTTGAGCCCGGGCGCGGCGCGCCTAAGTCAGTCGAATTCGAACGGCTGCAATCGTGGAGCGAAAGTGACCACGTCGGCGTGAAGTATTTCTCAGGGACAGCCAGTTACGTGAAGACGGTCGACGTACCCGCGGAAAACCTGGCGCCGGGCGCACACTACTGGCTCGATCTTGGCAACTTAGAGGATCTTGCCGAAGTGATCGTGAACGGGAAGGACTTGGGAATTCTGTGGAAAGCGCCGTTCAAGATGGATGTAACCGGCGCGCTGAAGCCAGGAAGCAACAAGGTCGAAATCAATGTGACGAATCTCTGGGTAAACCGGCTCATCGGCGATCAGCAGTTCTGGTCGCTGAAGAAATATGCGTTCGCCGGTTTCACTCCCTACAAGGCCGACTCGCCCCTGCTGCTGTCAGGTCTGCTGGGGCCTGTCCATCTAGGAGTGACGACCGTGCCGTAGCCGGATGTCCAGCGCAGATGGGACGCGCCAGCGCTGTCGCGGAAGTTAGTTCACGGTCAGGTTGACGGTCCCGGTTGTGGTTGTCGCCCCCGACGTTCCCGTCACGGTAATCGTGTAGCTGCCTGCCGTGGTGCCGCTGGTTGAAAGAGCGGAGCACGTTTTGGTGGAGTTGCCGCCGCACGCCGCCACACCGGCTCCAAGAGCGATGCACAGGGCGATGAGCCCGAAGAATGCCCGCCACTTGCGGCGTTTCGCCGGAATGCCGAAGAGCAGCAAGCATGCCAGCGCTGCTCCGCCTGAGTACCAGGGCAGGCCATTTTGCGGCTGGTTTTCTGTAGTGCATCCTGACGTCGGCGCGGTCGTCGCGATGGTCAAGGTTGCAGTCCCGCTGTTTGTCCCCGAGAGGCTTACCTGGGCGCTTGCCGGAGTCCAGCTGAACGTCGGCGGAAAGTTCGCGCCCGAAGGGCCGATTACAGTCGCACTGAGCGTGACCACTCCCGTAAATCCACCGGAGGAAGGAGTGACGGTGATTGTCGACGTGTTTCCGCTCGTCGCGCCGGGCGCGATGCTGACGCTGGTGCCGCTGACCGTAAAGGAGGCGTTCCCAGCAGTGCCCACAGCCAGCGTGACGGACGCGGGGACGATGTTGTAGTCCGTGGCGTCAGTGGGAGTGAAGGTCACATTGAGCGGAATATTGCCCGCAGTCGACATGACGGTTCCGGCCGCGGGGCTATAGACGAATGTGCCGGAGACGTTTGCTGTCGCGTCGAGCTGGGTCGCGGTCAATACGGTGCCAACCGTGACGGCGGCGGGCGTCGGCCAGCTCACCGTGGGTGTTGCTCTGTTGATCGTCAGCGTTACGTGGGCGGTCGTGTTGGCGTAGTCAGCCGTGTCAGTTGGAGTGAAGCTCACCGAAAGCGTTTGTTGGCCTGCAGTCGGGGTCCTGCCTGCAGACGGGTCGTAGGCGAACGATCCCGCTGTATTTGCCGTCGCGTCCAGTTGCGCGGCACTTATCGCAGTGCCGTAGGTGATCGGCGCCGGAGTTGGCCAGGTAATGATGGGCGTCGCTTTGTTCACGGTAATCGTCACGGAATCCGTGGCTGTGCTGTAGTCCGTTGTGTCGGTCGGTATGAAGCTGAGAGAAAGTGTGTGCGAGCCCGCGGTCAGAATAGTGCCGGCGGCTGGGCTGTAGGCGAATGTGCCTGGCACGCTCGCGGTTGCATCAAGTTGCGGCGCGCCCAGAGCCGTCCCATAGTTGATGGCCACTGGTGTGGCCCAGGTGATGGTCGGAGTGCTCGGCGACGGAGAGGTGACGGTGACGGTCGCCGTTCCCGTAGCACTGTTGTATGTGGATCCGCTCGGGTTGTAGGTTGCACTCAGCGTATCCGTTCCCACTGCAAGCGATCCCGAGATGATGTTGAAAGTGACGTTGGCCGTGCCGCCGTTAGGGTTGAGCAACCCCGTCGTGGCGGAGAACGGTCCGCTCGTCAGCGTAATTGTCCCAGTCGGAGTCGGATTGTTCGAGCCTCCATTTACGATGACCAGCACGCTTTCCGATTCCGTGGTGGTGATGGCCGGGAAAGACGGGATCACTGTGATAGTGGGCGTGATCATTAAAGCACTGCTGCCATAGTTGGAGATAAACTGCGCGACGTCGAGCGAGCCGAGCCCGGTCACTTCGCTGTACCCGCCGGTGGCGCCGAGGGCAAAACCCGCCTGGCCGCCGGTGAGTCCCGTGGGCGAAGGGATGCTGTTGTTGCACATGCTTGGAGTACTGGCCGAGCAATTGGTCACGCCACTCGAAGAAATCGAAACCTGGTGGAACGCTGTTGGCAAGCTGATACCCATGAGATACAGATCGGGATTCAGGTTGCCTTGCCCAGCACTCAACGACTGATCGAGAAGGGCAGCGACTCCGGCCATGGAGGGCGCTGCGGCTGACGTGCCGCTGAAAACTACAAACGGCGTGCCGTTCGGGCCGTTCACGCAACTGCCTCCGCCTGCGGCAAAACAACCCAGGTAGCCGTCGTGGTTTGCAGAAGAGAAGGCAACGTCCGGCGTGTAGCGCCCTGCCCTCGCCGATGGAACGCCATCTCCTGCCTGCCAACTGGGAGTAATGATGATTGTGCTGACGCCGCCGCCCGTTGCGGCTGCCTGCGTATCGCCGCTGCCGTTGAGCGGCTCGTTCCACGCGCCCTCCGGAATATAGCCGAGGGCAGACTCCAGAGTCGATGAGTTGCTTGAGTTCCAATAGGCGGCGGGGGCGCTGGTGTCGGCAAACTCAGTTCCGCCGACGCAGGTGGCGTAGCTCGATGAGCATATATAGTTAGGGCTGTTGGGGCTGGGGTTCGCGGGAGGCGTGGCAAAGTAGGCGTCGCACTCTGAAGCGCCGGCGTCGCCGGAAGCGACTAAAACAGAAATGCCTTCTCCGGTAGCTTGTTGAAAGATAGCATCCCAAAAATCTACACCCGCCGAGCCTCCTTCTGATTCGCAGGCGCCGAAGCTGATCGACATAACCTGAATCGGAGTTGGCTTGGTTTGGACGAGGTATTGAGCATCCACTTCGATACCACCGCTGTCGGGAGTGGCCGAAACCAGCAGCAGAGATGCGCCGGGAGCAACGCTGCCGGCGCGAAAGACGTCGAGGGTTGCTTCACCCTGGGCATCCAACTGTTCGATCTGAGCAGCCGTGCAGGAATTGCCACAGCTGGGCGGTGCGGTATATGCGGGGCCCGGATCGATGCCGTAGAGGCTTGTGGGAATGACTTCAGTCGGGTTGGGAAATGTCGCGCCGGTCAAATCGCGGAAGTTGGCGAAATCGGACATGTCGGTTCGCGATTCGCCGACGATGCCGATGGTTGTCGTTGCACCGGTCAAGGTCGATGGCAAATCGTAAATGGTGTCGAAATCAGCCGGCGCGACGAAGTGACTGCTGCTGCTGAGCGTTAATCCGGGTGCATTTGATTGCATTGGCCGCGCAAAATGGTAGGGACGGTTCTCGATGGTGTAGAGTCCGCGAACCGCCTTGATCACGGGAGCCAATGCCGCCGGAATCATGGGATCGGAAGAAACCGACATCAGCTGCTTCCCGTGCAGGTTGTATTCATGGAGCTGAGTCTGAAAAGCTTGGCCGACATCGGCTGCTGCGCCGCTGAACCGAATGAAGATGCGGCTCGGCGCAACCCAATTCACCTGCAGACCCTGTGCCCGCAGCCAGGCAGTCACAGCGGAGATGTCATCGTCGGAGAGCCCAAAGCGCTCGCCGATTTCGTCCGATGAGAGCCATTTGTGATAGTCGGACGACGCAGGGTTCTGCTGGTCAGCGAGAAGTTGCTCGAACGCCTGTTCCTGCTGCGGCGAGCGTGCCAGAACCAGCGTCAGGTTCGCGATGGGCTGGTTGCCGGGAACAGCGCCCAGATCGTTGGCGGCAACCGCCCAGATGGGGTGATGATTGGGCAACACCTGCGCCTGGGTGACGTCGACCGGCGTAACAATTCGGTCCGCTGTTTGCGCGTGGACGGCAACCGCGGCAAGCAGCACTGCCGCAACGAGAGCGGGAATAATGGAGAGCGATGATTTGGAGGAGGTCATTGTCCTGTACCAGGCAGACAGGGAAATAAAGGAAGAAAAGTCACTTATTCGCGAGCGCATAAGTCACCTTGCTCCCCTGCGCAAGTCATTTCGTGAGAATCCACACAATTGTCGCCGTTCCGGTACCGTAATTCAATAGCAAATGGGTGTTACTTAAGGGTTTAGCATTCGATCAAAAACATTCACTTGCATTTTGCAAGGGAAATCGGAAACAATCGCATCGCGGCCTTCCCCTTGACTCTCCGCGACTTCCCCGCGGCAAGGGTGAATCGCTATTCTCAACAATCTCCCCGGAGGTCGATCGATGAGCGGCGTGCGAGTGCTGGTGGGAACGCGCAAAGGCGCGTTTGTTCTGACAGCAGACGGCAGAAGAAAGGACTGGGCGGTAGAGGGTCCGTTTTTCGCGGGCTGGGAGATTTACCACATGAAGGGCTCGCCTGCGGATTCAAACCGGATCTATGTTTCGCAGACCAGCGGATGGTTTGGGCAGTTGCTGCAGCGCTCTGACGACGGCGGAAAGACATGGCACCAGCCGGGGCTGCCCAATGAAGCTATTCCGCCTCCAGGCCCGCCCACGGCGCTGCCAAACCGGTTTGCGTATGACACGTCGGCTGAAACGGGCAAGCCGCTCACCACGCACATGTGGTACGACGGCACGCAGCATCCTTGGGAGTTTAAACGCGTGTGGCACCTCGAACCGTCACTCACCGAGGCAGACACCGTGTATGCCGGCGTGGAAGATGCGGCACTGTTTCGCTCGACCGATGGCGGGGAAAACTGGAAAGAGGTTTCCAGCCTGCGCGGCCACGCCACGGGACCGAAGTGGCAGCCAGGGGCAGGCGGCATGGGACTGCACACCATCATTCTCGATCCGTCGAATCCGAATCGAATATACATTGCGATTTCGGCAGCGGGAGCATTTCGCACGGATGATGGCGGCGCGACGTGGAAGCCGATCAACAAGGGACTGCACTCGCAGTACATCCCGGATCCGAACGCCGAGGTGGGGCATTGCGTGCATCATGTCGCGATGAATCCTTCGCGGCCTGATGTGCTGTTCATGCAGAAGCACTGGGACGTGATGCGGAGCGACGATGCGGGCGACAGCTGGCAGGAAGTGAGCGGCAACCTCCCTACTGATTTCGGATTTGCCATCGATGTGCATTCGCACGAGCCGGAGACGCTCTACGTTGTGCCCATCAAGAGCGACTCGGAACATTTCCCGCTCGACGGAAAACTGCGCGTCTACCGCAGCCGGACGGGAGGCAATGAGTGGGAGCCACTGGCCAAAGGACTGCCTGAGAAGAATTGCTATGTGAATGTGCTGCGCGATGCGATGGCAGTTGACCGGCTCGACGACTGTGGAATTTATTTCGGCACCACGGGCGGCCAGGTGTACGTTTCAGCGGACTCCGGCGACTCGTGGGCGCCGATTGTGCACGATCTCCCTGCGGTGCTGTCGGTGGAAGTGCAGACGCTGAACTAGAGATCAGAGAACAGAGAGCATCAGCTAAAGGTTAGTGAAGTTGAATCGAATCGACGATTGCAATCTGAAGAGAGAAACCTGGTAATGGTGCGGGTCACTCTGCCGTACCATCTGCGCAATCTCGCGCACGTCGAAGGCGACGCGCTTGTCGAAGTCGCCGGCCCGGCCACCATCCGCAATATTCTCGACACGCTCGAAGCACGCTATCCCATGCTGCGCGGAACGATTCGCGAATACGAAACCGGAAATCGCCGCCCGTTTCTGCGCTTCTTTGCCTGCGCGGAGGATTGGTCGCTGGAATCTGTGGATCGAGAGTTGCCCGCTGCAGTCGCAAGGGGCGAAGAGCCGCTCATCGTTCTCGGCTCGATCGCTGGCGGATAAAGGGCAGGGAGAGCGCCGCCATCACAGGCGCGCGATGGCCCGCCCGGCTGCGATCGCGTGCGGCTTCTACTGAGGAGCTGCGAGGTACTTCTTGAGCGGATTCCAATAGCGCATGTACCACCCGGGATCCAGATGGTCGAAGTCGCCTTCGGGGAATCCGGTATGGTCCAGCGCCAGCGTTGTTCCACCGCCCGCGTTCTTCAATTCGAAATGCACAATGGAGTACACGCCCGGGTCCCATGACGTGGGGCGCCATGCCTGCACAATGCGCTGTCCGGGGATGAGCTCAACGTTCCTGCCTTGAATCAATCCTCCGAACGTCGTGAACGCGCCGCCGGCGCTCGAGTCAATTGTCGCCGGCATCCCCGTGAAGGCGGCGAACTGCTTCGAATCCATAAGGATGTTGAAGACGCGCTGCGGCGCTGCGTCCAGCGCGATCTCCTGATGGAGCGATGTACGCATCGCGTTCTTATCAGTCGAAGGTTTCGCTTCCATCGCAGGTTGTTGCGCCAGCGCGGGCAACGCCGCCGCCGGAAGTGCCATCGCCACCGCGGCCATCGCCCGGCGCCGCGTAATTTGGTTGACGCTGATTATCATGCTGACCTCACAAATCCGGTTCTGCAACTGGCATTCATGGGAACACGCGAAAACCTTATGTTCAAGAACATATTTTTGTCGACAAACAGGCCGCGATACAAAGATACTCGGGAAACGATCTGAGAATTGAGGGGGACTCATGCCTTATCCGGCCGGCCATCGCACAGAAACCAAGAAGAAGATCGTCGACAGCGCGCGAAGGCTGTTTAACCGCCATGGCTTCCAACAGGTCTCGCTCGACGACATCATGCTGGGCGCGGGCCTTACGCGCGGCGGCTTTTACAGTTACTTCCGCAGCAAGAGCGACCTTTACGTCGAAGCATTGAGCTGCTTTTTTACGGACCCTGAGTGGAAGAACTGCTGGGAGGGAGTGGAAGTGGATCTGAAGTCGACCGATGTCGGCTCGCAGGTGATCCGCGCCTATCTTTCGCGCCAGCACTTTGAGGATGTCGAGAATTCCTGCCCGATGGTCGCGCTACCTGTCGACGTAACGCGCGGCGACCTGCGCTTGAAGCGCGCGTTCGAAACCGTTTTCGCCGCCATGGTCAGCATCCTTGAGCGGAGCATAAACGGGTCCGGTCGCACAGCTCACTCTCGAGCCCAGGCCATTGCGGCACTGTGCATCGGCGGCATGGTTGTCGCGCGGGCGATGGAAAATCGCGCCTCGGCCGATGCGGTACGCGATGCCTGCATGCGCGTCGCGCTTGAGATGGGCGGGTGGCGGCCTCCGAAAGCTGCAACAAACGGACGTCGCGTTGCCGCGCCTCACTGAATTTGCCGCAATGACGAAACCTCCTTCGATGCTATGCTGGTTGCTCCTATGAGGTGAGTCCATGTCAGAAGCAAACAAGGATCTGATGAGAACCTGGTTTGAGAAGGTGTGGAACCAGAAGAGCGCAGCAGCGATCGATGAGATGTATAAGCCCGGTGGCCGAGCGCACGGATTTCCCCAGGCGGATTCGGTGCTCGAAGGACCTGAAGACTTCAAGGTGATCCATCGCAATTTCTGCGAGGCCTTTCCCGACATTCACGTCACGGTGGAAGATACGATTGCCGAAGGCGACAAAGTGGCCGTGCGCTGGACTGCAACCATGACCCATCTTGGAGACTCGCTGGGTATCAAGGCAACGAAGAAGCAAGTCGTCCTGAGTGGATCGACGATTGTCATCATCAAGGATGGGAAGATCAGCGAAGGCTGGAACTTTATGGATATGGGCGGCATGCTCGCAAAGCTGCAAGCCGAATAGACCCGCGGATTGGCTGCGGCCCATGGTTATTGTTCGTCCCTGCCGGGTCGCAGCATCAGCGCGCGAATAGCTTCTCGCGGATCCTTGCCTCTCTTCAGGATCAGCTCCATCTGCTCCGTGATGGGCATCTCGACGTCGTGCCGGCGAGCAAGGCCGAGCGCGGCGTGAGTGGTCAACACGCCCTCGGCGACTTTGCCGTCGAGACTTTTCAGAATTTCTGGCAGTTTGCGGCCCTGACCAAGCGCCTGGCCGACCGTGCGGTTGCGGCTGAGCGAGCCAGTGCAGGTGAGAATCAGGTCGCCAACGCCCGAAAGGCCGGCCAGGGTTTCGCGGCGCGATCCGCAGGCAACGGCCAGTCGCGTCATCTCGGCAATGCCGCGCGTGATGAGGGCGGCGGTGGAGTTGTGGCCCAGGCCCACGCCGACGGCGACGCCCGCGGCGATTGCGATGACATTCTTGAGCGCGCCGCCGAGCTCCACACCGATGACGTCGGTGGATGTGTAGAGACGAAGCGTCTCTGAGGAAAACTCAAGCTGGACGAGGGAGGCAACCTGCGCATCGCTGAAAGCTACTGTGAGTGCAGTCGGCTGGCCCTGAGCCACTTCAACGGCAAAGCTCGGGCCAGACAGCGCGCCGATGGAGAGCAGGACGCCGGCAGGTTCAAGGATTCCTGACAGAACCTCCGTCATGCGAAAGAGTGTTTCGTTTTCCAGCCCTTTGGTGGCGCTGACCACGAACTGGCCGATACGCAGGCAGGAGCGAATGCGATGCAGCGTCGGCCTGAGAAACTCCGAGGGAATGACGGAGACGACGATGTCGGCTTCATTGATCGCAGCGCAATCGGCTGTGACGGAGATGCCGGACGGGATGGGGAATCCGGGAAGAAACTGGGTGTTTTCTCCGGCGTCGTTAATCTGGCCTGCGAGTTCCTTGCTGTGAGCCCAGAGCGCAAGCTCGTGGCCACCGCGGCGGTGAAGTGAGAGCGCGATGGCGGTTCCCCACGCGCCCGCACCCAAAATGGCGATCCGGCTCATGCTGGCGTCTTTGCTCCGAACCGGTGCTCGGTGCCGGTTATCAAACGGCGGATGTTTTGGTGGTGTTTAACGATGATGAGCAGAGAGACAGCAATCTGCGCGGAGATGAAAAATACGGGGCGGTCGCCGCCAACCAGGAACCAGGCAAAGATGGGAAAGCTGGCTGCGCCAAGGATCGAGCCTAACGCGACGAAACGGCTGATCGCCAGGACTACAAAGAAAAGTCCGATAGCGGAGAGCGCGGCCCACGGTGCAGCAACGAGAAAGACGCCAAAGCCGGTGGAGACGCCCTTGCCGCCCCGAAAGCGCAGCCACACGGGAAACATGTGGCCGATGACGGCGAAGAGTGCTCCGACTGCTTCGGCGTTGCGCGTGGCCATGTCGGGCGCAAAGTGCGCAGCGATGAGCCCGCCAAGCCAGACGGCGGTACAACCTTTAAGCACGTCGAGAGCGAAAGTTGCCGCGCCCAGACCCTTTGCGCCGGAACGGATGACATTCGTTGCGCCGATGTTGCCGCTGCCTACGGAACGAATGTCCTGGCGGCGAAAGACGCGGACCAGGATGTATCCGAATGGAATCGAGCCGAGCAAATAGGCGACAGCCGCGATAGCGACGACGGCGGAGAGCATAACGAGTGGAGTTTAGCAGGTGAGGGTGAGGGCGGCTACGTTACCAGGAACTCTTGGTTGAGGCGGAAAACGAATTCCCGCAGCCCACAGGAAAATGACCGCGAAATTGTGGCTCGGTGTTCAACTCGTAATTCGTGTGTTTGCGCAACAGTCATCAGTGTGAAAGCGCCTGGCGTGCCGTGCGAACCTCGGCGGCAAGCACCTGCAGCATTTTGAGCGACAGAAGCGGATCGGCCTGCACCAGCTTGAAGAAATCTACTCGGCTCACAAAGCTTACCTTT
The DNA here is from genome assembly GCA_963834565.1 of uncultured Acidobacteriaceae bacterium. Classification (GTDB taxonomy): domain Bacteria; phylum Acidobacteriota; class Terriglobia; order Terriglobales; family Acidobacteriaceae; genus Telmatobacter. The sequence continues at coordinate 257,208 of CAWICF010000009.1, forward strand.
GCGCCGGCGTGCGCGATTGCTGTGAGCGAGTATGGCTGGTTGCTGATTAGGGCCGGCAAACCGAGCAAAGAGCCGGGCATTGCCGCGATAGAGAAGATTCTTTGGCCGTCCCTTGCGCTCATCGTTAACGTCGCCGCGCCGTGATGGACGATGTAGACTCCCACCGCCGGATCGTCCTGGTTGAACAGCAGTCGATCAGAGTTGCAGGCCAGGACAGTCGACCGCGTTTCGAGGGCGTTTATCAGTTCGGGTTCTGCGACGAATGCGGACGAGTCGGGTTGCAAGGTCGGCCTTTCTTCCTGGAGAGTGTCGATCATGGGGCCCGGGGACGAAAAACCCTACTAGGCAAGATCATTTCATTGCTTTGGAATCTCACGTGTGATGCGAATCACATGCGCTTGGTCAGGGGAAAGCTCGGCAGGTAAAACTGCAGTAAGCATATTTGAATGAATTACTTATCGTCCATTCTTGTCATTCGCCTGTCGCCGGGAAGTCTGTTCCCTAGGCTGATAGACTGCCATCAGAGCTGACTATGGCAGGAATCCTGGGGAAGATCGGCACCACGCTCGAAATGATTAAGTGGGAGCACTCGATCTTCGCTTTACCGTTTGCTCTCACAGCCATGTTGCTTGCGGCGCACGGGCTGCCCGGCTGGCGTACAGTGGGTTGGATTATTGTGGCAATGATTGCCGCCCGTTCGGCGGCGATGGCCTTTAACCGTTGGGCCGATGCGGATCTGGATGCCGTCAATCCCAGGACGAAAAATCGGGCGATCCCGGCAGGCATGCTTTCGCGAGCGTTTGTGTTGGGATTCACTTTTGTCGCGGTGGCAGTGTTTCTGATTGCCGCCGGCGAGCTGAATCGGCTCACGCTTGAGTTGGCGCCGGTCGTCTTGGTGGTCCTGCTCGGTTACAGCTATCTCAAGCGGCTCACGCGGTGGTCGCATCTGGGATTAGGGCTGGCGCTCGGCCTGGTGCCATCGGCTGCGTGGATTGCCGTGCGCGGCAGCCTCGATCCGCGCATCATCGTGCTGACGGCCGCGGTGGCACTGTGGGCTGGCGGCTTTGATGTGCTCTATGCGTGCCAGGACTACGAACACGACCGCTCGGCCGGGCTGCACAGCCTGCCGCAAGCGATGGGTCTTGGATTTGCGTTCGCTGCGGCTCGGCTCATGCACCTGGCGATGCTGGCCCTGCTTGTCTGGTTCGGAATGCTCTTTCACTTTCGCGCAGTCGGCTGGGCCGGAATTGGCGCCGTCGGGCTGCTGCTTGCCTACGAGCATTCGCTGGTCTCGCCGCGCGACCTCCGCCGCTTGAACGCCGCATTCTTCACCATGAACGGTGTGATCGCGATGGTGTTTCTTGTGTTTGTTTCGGCCGATTTGTGGATGCGCTAGCGTCGCGACGCGCAGCGGCAACGGAATCACAGTTCCGGACAAGTGATTCGGACATGGTATGGTGCGAAAGGAAACTGACGCTGCCAGTGCAGCGACGAAAAACGACAGCCAACGAGATGAAGATTGCCATCCAGGGTGAACCGGGATCATTCAGCCACGAGGCTGCGCTGAAGCTTGTGCCCGGCGCGGTGATCGTGCCGTGCTCACTTTCGGTTGAGGTGTTTGCGGCGCTCGATAGCGGCAAAGCCGAAGCAGCGGCAATTCCCATTGAGAACAGCCTGGCAGGATCGGTGCTTGAGCACTTCGATCTGCTGCTGGCCCACGACGTAAAAGTGGTGCGCGAGACGCTTTTGCGCATCCGGCACAATCTGATCGCGAATGCGGGCTCATCGATTGACGAGATCGACCGAGTCTTTTCGCATCCAGTGGCGCTGGCTCAGTGTAGGAGATTTCTGGCTGCGCATCCGAAGATGAAGTCGATTGCGTTCTATGACACCGCAGGGAGCGTGAAGAATCTTGTGGAACAGAACGATCGCAGGGCTGCGGCGATTGCCAGCGAAGCGGCGGCGCGAACCTACGGCGCGCAGGTTCTTCAGGCGGGCATCGAAGACAACGCGGAGAACTACACGCGCTTTTTCCTGGTGCGGCGCGCTGCGGAAGCGGAAACCGATCCGGCGTCAAACAAAATCAGCATTGCGTTCAGCGTGGAGAACCGGCCGGGGTCGCTGGTGGCGGCGCTGAGCGCGCTAAGCGCGCAGGGAACCAATTTAACGAAGATCGAATCGCGCCCGGTCCAGGGCAAGCCGTGGGAGTACATCTTCTATGTCGATTGCCAGATCGGCGGCATGGATGAGGGTACGCGTGCCCTAGAGGCGCTGCACGCCCATTGCGGCATGGTGAAGGAGCTGGGCCGCTACCGCGAAGCAGCGATGTTACAAGTCAGCCAGTCAGCGAGCTAGCGAGTCGGCGTTCGAACGTACCGCTCTCTAGCCTCATGAATTCGCTCCGTTGGCTGCCAAGGCATCCCTCGCCAGAGAAAAGGCGAAAGGATCGGGCACGGAGTTGGTACAAAGTGAAGCGACCGGAGACCTCGCCGCCAAGCAAAAGGGATCGGCCTAATCCGATCCCTTTTTTCTAATCCCTAATCCCTGGTCCTGCCTTTAGAAGTGGTAGGCCACGCCGAGGGTCGGAACCGAGATGTTGTACCAGCGATTCGTGGTGAACTGGCTTTGGCCAAATGTGGGAACCTTGGTCACCCAGCCACGATACTCGCCGCGGATGTCGAAGCTGGGGCTGATCTCGTAAGCGAATCCTGCGCCGTACATGGCGCCAACCTCGGTCTGCTGCTTGGTGTCCAGTGTCGTGGTGCCGGAGTTCACGATGGGCAGAAAGATGAGTCCGGCGGGACCGGCTTCAACGAATGGGTTCCAATTCTTAAAAACAAAGGAGCGCACGTATGCGCCCGAGATTTCCTGCGTCCGGGTCAGAATCTTGTAGCCTGGGCACTGGCCATTGGGGAGGCAGCCAAAGTTTGGCGAAAAGAACCGGATGCTGTTCTGGTAAGTGATGCCATAGTTGGCTTCAAGCGCGCTGTTCGGGGTCAGCATAAAGCGGTAGCTGGCCAAAGCGCCGTAGGCAGTGGTGGAATTCACCTGCACGGTTGTGGAAGACGCCATAAACGGCTCAATCACGCCAATTCCACTTATGCTGATATCCTGTCGGCTCTCCTGAGCTCGGCCTGCGGCCGCAAATGCGGCCAGCAGAAATGCAAACAAAACGATCCTCTTCATCCGGTCCTGATCCTCACCACTGTCCAGCCATTCGGCCGGCAACAAGCTCTGTCGATTCCGGCGCCTATGCGCCTCTCAGCATTGTAAATGCCCGGGGCGGGGCAATGGGACCTGCGCGCATACGGAATCTTCTGGCCTTTAGACGCGCCAGTGGGGATTCCGGCACCTTGTTATCCGGCCCGCTCGATATGGAAGAAGAATGGAGGCCCGTGCACCTTGGCGAGATTCTTCAGAGTTTCAAGGAACGCCTTTGCCGCGTACGAGAGCGTAGCCTGGCGGCGATGCACCAGCCGCAGTACACGCTTGACATCGAGCTCGGCAACGGGAACGCGCACCAGGTCGCCCGCTTCGAGCTCGCGCGCCACTGAGATATGCGGAACCAGCGCCACGCCGTTGCCCATGGCCACAAAGCGCTTGATGGCCTCGATTGTGGGCAGCTCGATGGCCATATGCAAGGGGGTGCGATGGCGCTGAAAGGTCTCAATGACTTTGCGCCGCAGCGGCGAGGCTACGTTATGCGCGACAAACAGCTCATCGCCCAGGTCTTTGATATGAACACGCTCTGCCCCGGCCAATTTATGCCTGGGACTCACAATGAAGGCAAGGCTGTCACCATAAACGGCGATGCTGCGAATTTGAGCGGAATCAGGGCGAAACGAGATGACGCCAAGCTCGAAGGTCCTCAGGCTCAACTCTTCAGGGATGCGCGAAGCGAGCATGCGCTGAACGGTGACCGGGATGTGTGGGAACTCGCGGCGGTAGGCGTCGATGGCCGGCAGCAGGTACATACATGTGTACTCATTGGCTGCGAGTTGCAGATGGCCGCGCTCCAGACTCTTCAATTCGTCGAGCGCGCTGGACGCTTCGCGGCGGAGGGCCAGAAGGCGCAGCGCGTAGTCCTGCAGCAGCTTGCCTGCGGCGGTGAGCGAACCGTCGCGCGCAGTGCGGTCAAAAAGAGTTTCGCCCACAGCCAGCTCCAGCTTGCGAATTACCTGGCTGACCGCAGGCTGGGTGCGGTGCAGGCGCTGCGCGGCGCGGGAAAAACTGTGCTCTTCGGCGACTGCCAGAAAGGTTTCAAGTTGGCTGAGTTCCATGGGCGCTCCTCCGGCGCGCAGCCACCAGCTATTAGCCTCTAGCCCTTAGCCTTGCATCGGCACTTGCCAGGAGCCAGCAGCCAGGAGCCGGAGGCTGCACATAAGCAATTCTAATACATTCCAAAAGAATAATAACTTTGCCTTATACTGATCCGATAGGTGACAATAATGAGGCTGGAAGAGGTCGATCTTCCCCCGGCAGGCGTTGAATGAGCTCAAACCATGTAGTTTTTTTCGACACCACTCTGCGTGACGGCGAGCAGTCGCCCGGTTGCAGTATGACCACGCAGGAAAAGCTCACCATGGCCCACGCGCTCGAGGACCTTGGCGTGGATGTGATCGAGGCCGGCTTTGCCATGGCCTCTGAGGGCGATTTTGCCGCCATCGCCACCATCACGCAGGCGATCCGCAAACCGCGGATTGCGTCGCTAGCCCGCGCCAAGGCCGAGGATATTCAAATGGCTGCGCGGGCGCTACAGTTTGCCGATCGCGCGCGAATTCACGTGTTTCTGGCGTCGAGCGACCTGCACCTCGAATACAAATTGAAGCTCGGACGCGCTGAGGCGCTCGACCTTTGCGGCGAGTCGGTGCGGCTGGCGCGCTCGCTCTGCGACGACGTGGAGTTTTCGCCGGAAGACTCGACGCGCTCGGATCGCGATTTTCTCGTTGAGATGGTGCGCATCGCGGTTGAAGCCGGCGCGACGACGATCAACATGCCGGACACGGTGGGCTATACCACACCGGAAGAATACGGACAGATGTTCCGCGAGGTACGCGAGCGGATTCCGGCGATCAACGAGAAGGGCGTGATTCTCTCTTCGCACTGCCATGACGACCTGGGCCTGGCAGTCGCAAATTCGCTTGCGGCCATCCAGGCCGGCGCGCGGCAGGTGGAGTGCACAATCAACGGCATCGGCGAGCGCGCTGGTAATGCGGCGTTGGAAGAAATTGCCTCGGCGCTTTATGTGCGCGGCGACCGCTACGGCGTGACGACGGACATCAAGCTCGATCAGCTCTATCCCACCAGCGAAGTCCTCGGCCAGCTCATCACCTTCAAGCCCTCCCCCAACAAGGCGATCGTTGGAGCCAACGCCTTTGCGCACGAGTCGGGCATTCACCAGCACGGCATGCTGGCCAACCCGCTTTGCTACGAGATCATGACGCCGCAGCTTGTCGGCGTCGCCCGCACGCACCTTGTGCTGGGCAAGCACTCCGGCCGCGCAGCTTTGAGACATAGATTGGAGCAGCTGGGATTCACCGTCTCGCGCGACGAACTGCAGCACATCTACTACCGGTTTGTGGCGCTCGCCGACCGCAAGAAAAACATCTACGACCAGGACCTGGTTGGATTGCTTCCCGACAACATTCGCGAGCGGCGCAGTGAACCGGTCAGCGAACTCGACTGAATAGAACAAGGAATAGGGATAAGGGACCAGGGAACAGCATTCCCAGTCTGCGGATCCCAACAACTGCGAACTACGAGCTGAGAACCGAATAATGAAGCTGAAGATACTAGTGACGGCCGGTGACGGCATCGGCCCCGAAGTCACCAACGAAGCAGTCGCCGTGTTGAAAGAGACCGCGGCGCTGGGCGGCCACGATTTCGCGTTCGATGAAAAGCGCATCGGCGGCGTGGCGATTGTGAATGACGGCACTCCGCTGCCGGATGACACGCTGAAAGCGGCACTCGCTTCCGACGCCGTGTTGCTGGGTGCAGTGGGCGGCAACGAATTCAACTCGCTCCCGCCTGACAAACGTCCCGAGGCAGGCCTGCTGAAGATTCGCGCGGAGCTAGGCGGCTTTGCCAATTTGCGTCCCTGCTTTTCGTTCAAGGAGTTGACGGCCAACAGTCCGCTGAAGGCCGAGATCGTGGCCGGCACCGACATCATGTTCGTTCGCGAACTGCTCGGTGGCGCCTACTTCGGCAAGCCGCGCGAGTACAACAGGGAAACGGGCGTCGGCTACAACACCATGATTTACACGAAGGACGAAGTGGCCCGCGTGGCCCGCATCGCCTTCCAGCTTGCGCAGAAACGCCGCAAGAAGCTTACGAGCGTCGACAAGGCCAACGTACTTGAGGTTTCGCAGCTTTGGCGTGCGGTGGTCATCGAGGTGGCGAAGGAGTTTCCCGACGTTGAGCTGGAGCACCAATATATCGATGCCATGGCCATGCACATCATGAATCGCCCGCGTGACTTTGATGTTGTGGTCACCGAGAATCTCTTTGGCGACATTCTTACCGATGAGTCAGGCGTGATCACCGGTTCGCTGGGAATGCTGCCTTCGGCGACGATTGGCGGCAAAGTGAATCTGTATGAGCCGGTCCATGGCTCGGCGCCCGACATTGCCGGCAAGGGCCTGGCGAACCCGATGGGCGCGATTCTGACGGCGGCGTTGATTCTACGCCATTCAGGTGGGCTCGAAGCCGAGGCTGCGGCAATCGAGGCCTCGGTCCGCAAAGTACTGGAGCAGGGATTCCGCACGCCCGATCTCGCTCGCGGCAACAAGCAGGGATTGACTGTACTCTCAACCAAAGAAATGGGAACGAAGATTCGAGAAACGGTGAAAAACCAGCTATTAGCTGTTAGCTCTTAGCTTTCAGTTCGTCGTGCCGGAACGAGCGGCAACGTGCAGCACAGAATTGGTCTCGACTTTTCATTGAGTCGCAGAAGTTTGAATGAGCAAGACAAGTTAACAGCTAAAAGCTAATGGCTAAGAGCTGGTTTTAGGAGTTGTATTCATGGGTGAACCGAAGACATTATTCGAAAAAGTCTGGGAGCAGCACGTGGTGGTCGAGCCGAAGGGCGAACCCACGCTGCTCTACATCGACCTGCAACTGGTCCACGAAGTCACGTCGCCGCAGGCGTTTGAAGGGCTGCGCCTGGCGGGCCGCAAGGTGCGCCGTCCTGATCGCACCATCGCGACAGTCGACCACAACGTGCCGACGACGATTGAGGGCCGGCTGAATATTGTGGATCAGATTTCCGCCACGCAGATTGCTACGCTGCGCAAGAACTGCGCCGATTTCGGCGTCGAGCTCTACGACGTCAACTCACGTGAGCAGGGTATTGTGCATGTAATCGGGCCGGAACTCGGTCTGACCAAGTCTGGCATGACGATTGTGTGCGGCGACTCGCACACTTCGACGCACGGCGCATTCGGCTCGCTGGCCTTCGGCATCGGCACCAGCGAGGTGGAGCATGTGCTCGCCACGCAAACGCTGCCGCAGGGGAAGCCGAAGACCTTCCGCATTGCCGTTGAAGGCAAGCTGCCGCAGGGCGTTACGGCCAAGGACATCATCCTCGCCATCATCGGCCAGATCGGCACCGACGGCGCAACTGGCTGCGTGATCGAGTACGCGGGCTCGGCCATCCGCTCGCTCTCGATGGAAGGCCGCATGACCATCTGCAACATGAGCATCGAGGCCGGCGCGCGCGCAGGCATGATCGCACCGGACGAGACGACGTTCGCGTACCTGAAGGGCCGCCGTTTTTCGCCGAAAGGCGCGGACTGGGATCGCGCAGTATCCGAATGGTCCAAGCTGCCGACCGATCCCGGCGCAAAGTTCGATCGCGAACTTGTGATCGACGCGGCAACGCTGGTGCCGTACGTGAGCTGGGGAACGAACCCGGGCATGGTGGCCCCGGTGGTCGCGAAAGTTCCCGACCCGGCCAATGCAACAACGGAAATCGATCGCAAGTCATTCGAGCGTGCGCTCGAGTATATGGATCTCAAAGCCGGGACTCCGCTGGCAGAGATCGAGATCGACCGCGTCTTTATCGGATCCTGCACCAACGGCCGCATTGAAGATCTGCGCGCAGCCGCACGCATCGCCGCCGGCTACAAAGTGAGCACGCACGTGAACGCGATGGTGGTTCCGGGTTCGCAGCTGGTGAAGGCGCAAGCGGAGAGGGAAGGCCTCGACCGCATTTTCAAAGAAGCCGGATTCGACTGGCGCGAGCCGGGCTGCTCCATGTGCCTGGGCATGAATCCAGACATTCTGTCGCCGGGCGAGCGTTGCGCCTCGACGAGCAACCGAAACTTCGAAGGCAGGCAAGGGCGCGGCGGACGCACGCACCTGGTTTCGCCGGAGATGGCCGCGGCGGCCGCAATCGCCGGACACTTCGTCGACATCCGCAATTGGCCAGTTCGCGAGCCTGCTCGCGAGGAGGTAAAAGCCTAATGGAACCGTTCAAAACACTCACCTCGCTGGCGATGCCACTCGATCGCGCAAATGTGGATACCGATCAAATCATCCCGAAGCAGTTTCTCAAGCGCATCGAGCGCACGGGCTACGGCGATTTTCTGTTCTTCGACTGGCGCCAGACGCTCGACGGCACTCCCGTTGCCGATTTTGTCCTCAATGATCCGCGCTACAAGGGGGCGCAGATTCTGGTTGCGGACAAGAACTTTGGCTGCGGCTCGAGCCGCGAGCATGCAGCGTGGGCGCTTTCCGACTACGGCTTTCGCGTGGTGATCGCGCCGACCTTCGCTGACATCTTTTTCTCGAACGCCGGAAAGAACGGGATCGTATTAGCGCGGCTTTCTGAAGCAGAAGTCGAAACACTTCTGCAAAACGCGCAGAAAATTCCAAACTATCAACTTACGGTCTCGCTCGAAGAGCAGACGGTGACGGATGGCCGCGGATTCAGCGCGAAGTTTGAAATGGATCCCTTCCGGAAGTTCTGCCTGCTCGAGGGATTGGATGATATTGGTCTGACGCTGCGGCATGCGGCAGCGCTGGACACATACGAAACAAAGCACGACGAGGCTGGGTGGCTGAAAGCAAAGTGAAAGGCAGCTCTTAGCTGTCAGCTTTCAGCCTTCAGCTTGTCCAGCAGGAGCGAACGAAATCGATTAATGGCGAAAGCAGCAATCGAGTGCATTTTTTCATTCGGTTTGATTGAAGCACTTAACCGCAGCACGAAAAGGCTGAGAGCTGAAGGCTGATAGCTGACGGCTGGCGAGCAGAGCGAGCACAATGACTATCGAAGGCAAGCGACAAAGCATTCCGTTGACTGAGGGCCCGAGCCGCGCGGCGGCGCGGTCGTACCTGCGCGGAGCAGGGTTTAAAAAGGAAGATTTGCACAAGCCGATTATCGGCGTGGCGAATACCTGGACGGAGATCGGCACATGCAACGTGCATCTGCGCGACATCGCTGAAGCGCTGAAGCAGGGAATTCGCGAAGCCGGCGGAACGCCGATGGAGTTCAACACCGTCACCATCTCCGACGGCATCACTATGGGCACGCAGGGAATGAAGGCGTCACTGGTGAGCCGCGAGCTGATCGCCGATTCGATCGAACTCGTCGCGCGCGGCAATCTCTTCGACGGGCTGGTGGGCATCGGCGGATGCGACAAGAATATGCCGGGCATCATCATGGCGCTATGCCGGCTCGATATTCCGGGCATGATGCTCTACGGTGGATCGATTGCGCCGGGCAAGCTCAACGGAGTCGACATCACGATCCAAAATGTGTTCGAGGGAATCGGATCGTATGCCGACGGACGCATCAACGAGGCACAGCTCGAAGCGCTCGAAGCCAACGCCTGCCCCGGCGCGGGCGCGTGCGGCGGCCAGTTCACGGCCAATACCATGGCGATGAGCGGCGAGATTCTCGGCATTTCGCCAATCGAGCTTTCCGGTGTTCCAGCCACTTCGGCCGAGAAGTTTGAAGCGACGCGCAAAGCAGGCCACATCCTGATGGATGCAGTGCGCGCCAACCGCAGGCCCTCCCAGATCATTACCCGCAAAGCTCTCGAAAATACCATTGCCAGCGTCGCTGCGAGCGGCGGATCGACCAACGCAGTGCTGCATCTGCTGGCTATCGCCCGCGAACTCAACATTCCACTCTCCATCGACGACTTCGACGCCATCTCGAACCGCACGCCCTACATTTGCTCGCTCACTCCCGCAGGCAAATATGTTGCTTCGGACTATCAGGCTTCCGGCGGTTCGCGCCTGCTGGCAAAGCGCATGATCGACGCCGGATTTGCCGACGGGTCGGCGTTGACGATCAGCGGCAAAACGCTGGCCGAAGAAGCTGCGTCGGCGAAGGAAACGCCTGGCCAAGACGTGATCGCGACTTTCGAAAAGCCCATCAAGCCGAATGGCGGCCTCGTGATCCTGAAAGGAAATCTCGCGCCCGAAGGCTGCGTAATGAAGATTGCCGCCGCAGGCCGCTACGAGCATCGCGGACCGGCACGCGTCTTCGACAGCGAAGAAGATTGCTTCAAGGTGGTGCAGGCGGGCGGCATCAAGCCTGGCGACGTTGTGGTGATTCGCTACGAAGGGCCGAAGGGCGGACCCGGTATGCGCGAAATGCTGCAGGTGACGGCGGCCATCAGCGGCATGCCCGAGCTAAGTTCGACGGTAGCGTTACTTACGGACGGGCGATTCAGCGGGGCTACCCGCGGCATGACCGCGGGCCACGTCGCTCCCGAGGCATTTGTCGGCGGGCCGATTGCTGCCGTTCGCGAGGGCGACACGATTCATTTTGATATCGCCAACCGCAAGCTCAACGTGGAGATCAGCGATGCCGAGATGGCTGCGCGGCTCAAGGATTTCAAACCGCCGGCACTGCGCTGGCCGCAGGGAGTTTTCCGCAAGTATGTCGACCGAGTGAATTCGGCATCGCAAGGGGCAACGACGTAAGAACAGCGATTAGCTCTTAGCTACTAGCCCTTAGCTAAGTCGCGGCGAACGAGGCCGAATCGATAAAGACGATTAAGCCGGCACGAGCAAGGAAAACTGAAAGCTGACAGCTGAGAGCTGAAAGCCGATTTTTCAAGGAGCAGCACATGGGAACCAAGACGAACGCCGACGCACCGAATGCGAAAGACTCGCAAGCCAACGCGCACCTGAACACGCCCACCCCGCTCACGGGCTCAGAGATTCTGTGGGCCACGCTGGCGGGTGAGGGCGTTACCACGGTCTTTGGTTATCCGGGCGGAGCCATTCTGCCCGCGTACGATGCACTGCGCAAATTTCCCATCCGGCATGTCCTGGTGCGGCACGAGCAAGGTGCCGCGCACATGGCCGATGGCTATGCGCGCGCATCCGGCGGAGTCGGCGTTGCAGTTGCCACCAGCGGTCCCGGGGCGACGAATCTCGTCACGGGTATTGCGACGGCAATGCTCGACTCAATTCCGATTGTCTGCATCACCGGCAACGTTTCGAGCAAGGTGCTGGGCACCGATGCATTTCAGGAGATCGATATTACTGGTATTACGCTGCCCGTGACGAAGCACAATTTTCTGGTGAGCAAGGCGGAAGACCTGGCGCTTGCGTTGCGGCAGGCTTTCCAGATTGCCAAATCCGGACGGCCCGGACCCGTGCTCGTCGACATTACAAAAGATGCGCAGCAGGCGCTGGCGACCTTCGACTTCGAAGCTGCCAAACCGCGACCGTATCGCCCGCATCCCATGCTGCACGTTGGCGACACCGAACTGACGCAGGCAGCGGAACTGATTCGCAATGCGAAGCGGCCGGTGATTTTTGCCGGTCACGGCGTGATGGAGTCGGGTGCGATGGAACAGATTCGAACGCTGGCGGAACGCGCGCAGATTCCCGTGGCCCTCACGCTGCTGGGTCTCGGCGGATTCCCCGCGTCGCATCCTCTCAACCTGGGCATGATGGGCATGCACGGCGAAGCGTGGGTGAACGACGCAATCCAAGAAGCTGATCTGCTGATCGCGTGCGGGATGCGTTTTGACGATCGCGTGACAGGCAAGCTTTCTTCGTACGCCACCAAGGCGAAAAAGATTCACATCGAAGTGGATCCCTCCGAAGTGAACAAGAACGTGAAGGTGGATGTGGCGCTTGTCGGCGACCTGCGCGAGGTCCTTGAGTCGCTGCTTCCGCGCGTTTCTGGTCGCGACGGTTCGGCGTGGCTCAAAACGATCGATGCGAGCAAAGGCGCCGTATCTGTTCACGACATCAAAAACCTGCCTGACTCCGGGCATCTCTACGCGGCGCACGTGATGCACGATCTGTGGCGCATGACGGGCGGCGACGCCATCATCGTCACGGATGTGGGCCAGCACCAGATGTGGGAGGCGCAGTATTTCCGCCACGAAAAGCCGCGCACGCTGATTACGAGCGGGGGCTTGGGGACAATGGGCTACGCGCTGCCTGCGGCAATTGGTGCAAAATTCGCATGCCCGAAGAAGGAAGTATGGGTGGTGGCCGGCGATGGCGGATTCCAGATGACGGCGGCGGAACTTGCCACCATCGTTCAGGAGAAGATCAAGATCAACATCGCGATCATCAACAACGGCTACCTTGGCATGGTGCGGCAGTGGCAGGAGTTCTTCTACGAGAGCAACTATGAGGCGACGCCGCTGGTGAGTCCGGATTTTGTGAAGCTCGCCGATGCCCACGGGATTCCGGGGCGCGCGGTGCGCACGCGGGCTGAGGTTGAGGATGCGGTGAAGACGGCGCGCTCGACGGACGGACCGTTCCTGCTCAATTTCCTGGTCGAGAAAGAAGATTCCGTGTATCCGATGATTCCCGCCGGCAGCGCGCTGCATGAGATGATCCGCCGGCCAGGCAAAGATCCGCTGGAAGAGTTGGCGGACGACGAGTAGATAAAGCAGCTTTTAGCTGCTAGCTTTCAGCTCTTAGCTGCATTTGCGCAGAGATGAGCGGCCTCGAAATTTCACCGGCGAAGCTAGAAGCTAGAAGCTAGGAGCTAGAGGCTAGGAGCTATTTCTTATGTTGCACACATTCGTTGCTTACGTTGAAGATCTTCCGGGCGTGCTCACGCGCGTGGCGTCGCTGTTCCGGCGTTTGAACATTAACATCAACTCGCTCACCGTCGGCCGCAGCGAGCGGCCAGGGCTGTCGCGGCTCACGCTGGTATGCGAGGCATCGGCTGAGGCAGGCAATCGTATCCGGGCGAGCTTGTATAAGCTTGAAAATGTCGTCGATGTGGACGACATCGCGCAGGCTCCGTCGGTTACGCGCGAGTTGGCGCTCATCAAGGTCGCAGCATCTCCGCGCAATCGCGCGCAAATCTTCGATCTGGTCGAGGTTTTCCGTGCGCGCATTGTCGACCTTACGTCGGAATCGCTGATGATCGAGATGACCGGCGTGGAGAGCAAGATTGAAGGGCTCATTGAAGTGCTGCGCGAGGACGATGGGCGGATCCTGGAGATTTGCCGCAGCGGAAAAATGACGATGCGCCGCGGCCATCACGTGAGCAGCGTAGTGCGGGCGATGGGCGTGAACGAGGCCGAAGCGGGCGACGCGCACGTGGAGTCAGCGAAACCAAATTAGATCCTGCAGCCGCGCCCGCGGAGCGCGCTCGTACAAAGGAAGTTCTCGCGGAATTCGCGCTCCCAAGCAAATGCTTGCAAATCGAAATCAACCCCCAATCACAGCAAAGGACACGCAGAAAAACATGGCGAAGACTTATTACGATCACGATGCCGACCAGTCGCTGATTCAGGCGAAGAAGGTGGCGATCATTGGCTACGGCTCGCAGGGGCACGCGCACTCACTCAACCTGAAGGACTCGGGCGTGCAGGTGAAGGTTGGCCTGGCGGCGAATTCGAAATCAATAGCCAAGGCGCAGAAGGCCGGGCTTGAAGTGACCACGGTTGCCGAAGCCGTCAAGTGGGCCGATGTGGTGATGGTTCTGGTTCCCGACCAGACCGCAGCCAAACTGTACGCAGAAGAGATCGGTCCAAAGATCAAGCCGGGCACACTGCTCATGTTTGCGCACGGTTTCAATATTCATTTCAAGACCATCGTCCCCGCTGCGGGCATTGACGTGGGCATGGCCGCGCCCAAGGCGCCGGGCCATCGCGTGCGCGAGGTTTTCACCGAGGGCGGAGGCGTGCCCGGCCTCATCGCCGTTCACCAGGACGCAACAGGCAAGGCGCACGCATTGAGCCTCAGCTACCTGAAAGGTATCGGCTGCACTCGCGCCGGAGTGCTTGAAACGACATTCAAGGAAGAGACCGAAACGGATCTCTTCGGTGAGCAGGCGGTGCTGTGCGGCGGCGTGAGCGCGCTCATCAAGGCCGGCTACGAGACGCTTGTTGAAGCAGGCTATCAACCCGAAAGCGCCTACTTCGAAGTGCTGCACGAGCTCAAGCTGATCGTCGACCTGATCTATCGCGGCGGCCTCGCTTACATGCGCTACTCCATCAGCGACACGGCGGAGTGGGGCGACTATGTCAGCGGCCCGCGCGTCATCAACGCCGAAAGCCGCAAGGCCATGAAGCAGATTCTGACCGAAATCCAGGATGGCAGCTTCGCGAAACGTTTCCTCGCCGACCAGAACTCCGGACGCAAGGAGTTCCTAGCCTTCCGCGAGGCCGAAGCCAAGCATCCCGTCGAGATTGTGGGCAAGAAGCTGCGCGCGCAGATGCCGTTCCTCGATCCGGTGACGGTGGAGGAAGTGGCCAAGACGCGGTAAATTCATTCTCGGGATCCAGGGCCGAAGGAGCCAGTCTCCTTCGGCCTTTTTCTTTGCTCGGTCTGGCTACGTGGTGATTTCAACTAGACAATCGATTGTTGTTAGCGCATGATGGCTAGCGATCAAACGCGCAGTGTGGCCGGGAGCGGTGTTCGGCCGCTCTGCCTGCAGATGGTAGAAGGAAGTTCGAAATGATGCTAAATGGATGGCGAATCGGCCTGAGCCTGGTGGCACTTGCAGCGTGCACGGCGGCTACATCGAGCGCGGATTTTCTGGACCACTACAAAGGAACTCCCTACCAAGACAGCCGCTATCACGCCGGCGCGCAGCAGATTCCCGGCAAGGTGATGTGCGCATATTACGATCTCGGCGGCGAGGGCGTGGCGTATCACGATTCGGACGCGGTGAATAACGGAAGTGGTAAGTTGAATCCCGCCGACGGAAGCTATCTGAACGAATTCCGGATGAACGAAGGGGTCGATACTTCCTATACCAAGTTCGGACGCGATCCAAAGATCGACGACTCGGAATTCGACAAGATGCAGCCGCCGCCCGATCTCTTGTATGTAGGCTGGACAGCGCCAGGCGAGTGGTTCAACGTGACGGTGAATGTGGCGAGTGCCGGATGGTACACCGCAGACCTGCTCTACACTTCAAATCGAGGCGGAGCCATCTCTCTCGACGTGAATGGCAAGCCGGCAACAGGACCGCTGGCAATCGCGTCGACCTACGACGCGCATGATCCGGTGGCATGGAGGCAGTGGCACCACTGGAACATCGCTCCTGCAATTGCAAGGCTGAAACTCAGCGCCGGCAGGAACGTTCTCACCGTTCACATTGTTGCCGAAGGGCAGATGAACCTGGCGACATTCGACTTCAAGAAGGTCCGCTAGGAATCGCAGTTCGAAATCTTTGGGGAATACCCAGACTAAGCTAATGCTGCTCCGCCCAGCTCTCAAGCAGTTCGATATCCTTGCCGAGCACGCCGGCCGATCCGCGGAAACCCGACGACCCCCGAGGTTGGTTATCGGGTGTCCACCACTCGTAGAACCCGCCGACGCGCTGTACTCGATCCGCCATCGGCCTTATTTCGCGGTACGCATCCACAATATCGCCCTGTTCAATCAAGTCGCGCACCATGCGCCCGCCAAACCACGTCCAGTCGCCGCCGTTTTGGTAGGTATACGGCACAGTCATCTGCGGATTCTTAAAGAATCCCAACGGATAAGCCGGGTACATCGTTAGCCCAATCGTTGCTGCTCCCGCTGCGCGCACATCCGCGTCCATTCGAGCCAGAGCGTGGGTCACTTCCTTGCGCGTCAGCACTCCGGCCTCAATGGCCACGGCAGTTCCGCCATGGTAGTTGACCGCGTTTTCGTCGAAATCTGTGGGAAATGGCGAGCCGGCAAGATAAACGTGCGGGATGAACTTCTGATTTTTGTCGTCCCAGAGATATTTCCGAATATTGCGGCGGAGTTGGTCGCGGCGCTTTTCCCAGCGAGTTGCTTCCGGAGCACCCGGGCCGGCAAGCTCCAGGTAATTGCTGATCGCCAAAAGCAGCATCGCATTGTCGTAAATGCTGAGCGCGCGATGCGAATGCTCATCAAGTAATACGCCTCTTGGGGACTCCGGTTGCACATCGCCCCAGTCGCCTCGGGTGGCGCTCCAGATCAGCCCGTGCTGTGAGTCAAAGCGCTCATTGTAGAGGTAGTCCATGGCGAAGCCTAGCCGCTCGCGTACGGTGCGTCCATCGATCAGCTCATCCAGAATGGCGCGGTCGCCAGTCACCGCGACGTATTTGTGCACCGCCTGGACAAGCGAAGTCTCCTGGTCGACTTCAACCGTGTTCTTGTACGACGTCAGTCCAGGAGCGAGCGGGCTGATGCGATAAGGCTTTTCTTGCGAGTTGGGATTGAGAGAGCGAAACCCATCCGGAATGTCTCCTTCCGGGCCCTGCAGCTTGAAAAACGTCAGAAGTGCGTCGCGCAACGAGCCGCGAGGATTTACCTCGAGGGCAACTTCGATAAAGGTATTCAGATCGCGAATCCAAATCTGTGGATAGCTGCTTCCGGCGCTCAGTCCGCCCTGGAGCAGGTCGAGCGCCATCTGGTGCACGTGACGCATGCTTTCGTCACCACGAATCTGCCGGGCGAGATCTGCTGAGGACTGAGGTGGCATGCCGCCGATTTGCATTGCGCCAACGGAAGCCGATGACAGCGCGGCCGCAGCAACCAACAAAAAAGAACTGAGTCGCCTGAAGGTGATGCTCCGGAAGGAATTCGCCACTCAGGAATTGTACGGCCCCATTCACACCCGCGTTGATTCCACGTTGCGCATCGAGATGCGCTGCTTTGGCGAAGTTCGGCCGGTTCGAAGCCTCCCCCTGTAAAATCAGTTTGAAATTCCGCCTCAACGCGACCACGGAGGCTTCTTGCTTTACTGGCTCCTCTACGAAAAGCTTTTTCCGTTCTTTCACCCGTTCCGGATCTTCCGTTACCTCACATTTCGCACTGCCTTTGCCTCGTTGACGGCGCTGCTCATTGCGCTATTCATCGGGCCCTACGTCATCCAGAAGCTGCGCGAGTTCCAGATCGGCCAGTTTGTGCGCGACGACGGGCCGCAGTCGCACCTGAAAAAAACGGGAACGCCGACGATGGGCGGCGTCCTCATCTGTATCGCGATTTTGCTGCCGACGGTGCTGTGGTCCGACCCAGCCAACCCTTACGTCTGGGTGACGGTCTTCTCAACGCTGGCTTTTGGCGCCATTGGGTTTGCCGATGACTACATCAAAGTCGTCAAGCGGCGCAGCCTGGGATTGACTGCCCGGGCCAAGCTCGTCTGGCAAGGGATTGCCGGTGCCCTTGTCGCCGTTGCGCTCATTGTTCTGGATCAGTTCAAGGTTTTCTCCACGCGGCTGACGGTGCCATTTGTCAAAGCCTGGCGGCCGGACCTGATGTGGCACGCCTGGCCGAGTACGATTCCGCATCTCGCGTTGTTCGCTTTCATTCCTTTTGTTATCTGGGTTGTGCTCTGGCTGGTGGGCACGTCGAACGCCGTGAACCTGACCGACGGCCTCGATGGTCTTGCCATTGGCTGCACTATCATCGCTGCCGGTGCCCTGGCAGTACTCACTTACGTCAGCGGCCACGTGGTCTTCGCCGACTACCTTGAAATGCAGCGCATGCCCCTGGTTGGCGAGCTGACCGTCTTTTGCGGATCGATGGTAGGGGCTTCGATCGGCTTTCTTTGGTATAACGCGCACCCCGCCGAGATCTTCATGGGCGATGTGGGCTCGCTGGCGCTGGGCGGAGCCATCGGCACCATCGCCGTCATCATCCGCCAGGAGATGCTGCTGCCCTTTATTGGCGGCGTCTTTATTCTTGAAGCAGTATCGGTGCTGCTGCAGGTGGGCAGCTACAAGCTGCGCAAAAAGCGCATCTTCAAGATGGCGCCGCTGCACCATCATTTTGAGCAACTGGGCTGGAGCGAGTCGAAGGTGATCGCCCGCTTCTGGATTGCCGCCCTGGTGTTTGCATTGTTTGCACTCACAACTCTGAAATTGCGGTAAACGCAGCCTTGCGCCCGCGCCAGGCGGTGCACAATTAATCTGTCGGAGCCGCGAAATGGACCGGACCAAATGATGGATCTGAAAGGCAAGAAGGTTCTGGTGGTGGGCCTGGGGAAATCCGGGCTGGCCGCGGCCCTGTTTTTGCGCCACAAAGGCGCGCAGGTGACCGTTTCCGATGTCCGTTCAGCCGAGTCGCTTGCCAAGGAGATTCCTGCGCTGCTCGAAGAGGGAATCATGGTCGAAGCCGGAGGTCACGGTCTACTCACCTTCCGGCGTCAGGATCTGATTGTCGTCAGCCCAGGCGTGCCGCTCGATACGCCGGAACTCGTTCAGGCACGGAATCTGGGATTGCCGATCATTGGCGAGCTCGAGCTGGCCGCGCGTTTCCTGAAGGGCAGGATTCTGGCCATTACCGGCTCCAACGGCAAGACGACGACGACGGCTCTGGTGGGCGAAATCCTGAAAGAAGCAGGATTGCCGACGCTGGTTGCCGGAAATATCGGAGTTCCTGTCGTGGGTTCCATCGAGGAGAGCACAGACGCGACCTGGTCCGTGCTGGAGGTGTCGAGTTTCCAGCTCGAGAGCACGGTGGAGTTTCATCCGGCCATCGCTGTGATCCTCAACATTACCCCTGACCATCTCGACCGGCATGGGACCTTTGAGAATTATGCGTTGGCCAAAGAGCGGATCTTTGCAGCGCAGGACGCGAACGATTATGTCGTGCTCAATGCCGATAATCCACGCGCAGCCCAGGCCGCGGTGCATTCACACGCGCCGGTCTTCTGGTTCTCAATCGAGCATTCGGTAAAGCAGGGCGCATGGGTTGAAGATGGATGGGTCGTTTGCCGGGCGACGTCTGAAGGTGAACTCGAGCGGATCATGCCTCTGACCAAAATTCCGCTGAAAGGCGAGCATAACGTCGAAAATGTGCTGGCAGCGGTGTGCGCCGCGCGGCTGGCAGGTGCGGCAGGCGAAGTAATAGCGCGCGCGGTGGAAAAATTTCAAGCTGTCGAGCACCGGCTTGAGTTTGTCGCCACCATCAATGGCGTGGAGTTCTACAACGACTCGAAGGCGACAAATGTGGATGCGACAGCGAAGGCTGTGGCTGCATTTCCCGGCGGCATTCATCTGATTCTCGGCGGCAAAGACAAGGGTTCCGATTACACAACGCTCTCGCCCTTGTTGCGCACGCGGGTGCGGGCCATTTACACCATCGGGTCGGCTGCGGCCAAAATCGAGTCGCAGCTGCGCGGCGTGGTGTCAATCCACTCATGCCAGACGCTGGCCAACGCGGTGAACGCGGCTGCAGCTGCGGCGCGGCCGGGCGA
This sequence comes from uncultured Acidobacteriaceae bacterium, assembly GCA_963834565.1. Taxonomy (GTDB): domain Bacteria; phylum Acidobacteriota; class Terriglobia; order Terriglobales; family Acidobacteriaceae; genus Telmatobacter. The sequence goes on from CAWICF010000009.1 coordinate 276,811, forward strand.
CGTGGTGCTGCTCGCCCCGGCATGTTCCAGCTTCGATCAATTTGAGAACTACGAGCAGCGCGGCCACGTCTTCAAGCAGCTAGTGGCCGAACACCGGAATTGGAAGGTAGGTCAAAACGCGTAGGACGATCGCGCGAATTTATATATGGCAAAAAGAGTTGGCGTCGATAAATGGCTGTTTTTCACCACGCTGGTGCTCGTGGTCACCGGCCTGGTGATGGTGTTTTCCGCTTCCGCGGTCGTCGACCAGGAGAAGTACCACTCGGCGTACACGTTTGTTGCCACGCAAGGCGTCTGGGCGCTGTTGGGTGTGCTGGCTATGCTCGTGCTCATGCAGGTGGATGTGGGCCACTACAATTCGCCGCGCTTTATTTACCCATGGCTCTGCGTCACCTCTCTGCTGTTGGTGCTGGTTTTCCTCATGCCGGGATCGCACCACACGCACCGATGGATTCGCTTTGGCGATTTCTTTACGTTTCAGCCTTCCGAGATTGCCAAGCCGGTGCTGGTTCTTTTTCTGGCGTGGTTCCTGCATAACCGGCTTGACGCGATGCGCGATTGGCGCCACACTCTGTTGCCGGCGGCCGTGATTCCGCTGCTGTTTGTTCTGCTCGTGGTCGCGCAACCCGACCTGGGTACGGCCCTCGTTCTTGCCGGCGTCACGGGCATCATGATGGTACTGGCCGGGATGGAGTGGAAGGTGCTGCTCGCGGGTGTGTGCGCGGCCTTGCCGGGACTGGCTGCTTTGCTTCTGATGGTTCCATGGCGGCGCGCGCGTTTGCTGGTTTTCCTCAATCCCGAATCCGATCCGCAGGGCGCGGGCTACCACATCTATCAATCGCTCATCGCCGTGGGAACCGGCGGGTTTGCAGGCCGCGGTTATATGGAGGGGATGCAGAAACTGTTCTATCTGCCCGAGGCCTCCACCGACTTTATCTTTGCCAACATTGCAGAGGAGCTGGGCTTCATCGGCGCGATGTTCATCGTGCTGCTCTTCGCCATGTTTGGCGTGCGCGGGTTGCGCGCCGCGTTTCGTGCCACCGATCCTTTCAGCCGGCTGGTTGCCTTCGGCATCACGACGATGGTGCTCTTGCAGGCCTTTTTTAACATAAGCGTCGTGTTGTCGCTGGTTCCTAACAAAGGCATCCCGCTGCCGCTCATCTCGCACGGCGGCACTTCGCTCTTCTGTACGCTGGCCTCGATCGGCGTCCTGCTCAACATCAGCCGGCAGGCAGATTGAAAAAGACAGGGAGCAATGGAACAAGGGAGCAAGGGACCAAGATTGCTATGGCTGGTTTCAGAAAGTGGCTGAACTGAAAATCCTGATTGCGGGTGGGGGAACGGGCGGGCACATCTTTCCCGCACTGGCCGTGGCGCGCCAGTTGGTCAAGCGGCATGGCGCCGAGGTTCTCCTGGTCGGTACAGAGCGTGGACTCGAGTCGCGCCTGGTACCGGAAGCGGGATTCAATCTCAAGCTCATAACCGTGGGTCCGCTCAACCGCGTGTCGTTGATGACGCGCCTGAAAACACTCATGCGGTTACCGGGCAGCATCTTCCAATGCCTGCGACTGATCCGCGAGTTCCAGCCCGGCGCGGTTTTCGGAGTAGGCGGATACGCTTCGGGCCCCACAATGGCGGCGGCACTGTGGATGAAAGTGCCCACCATGGCCTACGAACCGAATGCAATGCCCGGAATGGCCAATCGCCTGGTGGGCAAGCGTGTGCAGGCCGCAGCCATCAATTTTCCTAAGGCGGCAAAATGGTTTCGCAATGCCGAGGTCACGGGCGTTCCGGTGCGGCCTGAGTTCTTCGATCTTCCCCTCGCCACAGGCCAGCCGCATTTGCTTGTCTTTGGAGGGTCGCAGGGGGCGCGGATCCTGAACGAGCACATGCCGAGGATCGTTGCACAATTGCTCAAAGCGTTACCCGGACTCACGATTCTGCATCAGAGCGGAATGCGGAATTTTGAAACGACCGAGGCCGCCTACAGGGCGAGCGGGGCCGACGCCGCGCGCTGGATGGTGCGGCCGTTTCTCAATGACATGGCGACGCAGTTTGCCAGGGCCCATCTGATCCTGTCGCGCAGCGGGGCCACAACCGTGGCAGAAGAAGCCGCGGCAGGCAAGCCTGCGCTGCTGGTGCCGTTCGCCGCGGCAACCGATGAACATCAGCGGCGCAACGCCGAGGCAATGCAGGCGGCCGGCGCGGCCGAGGTGCTGCTGGAAACGGATCTGGAGATTCCAGGCAAGCTGCTCGAGACGCTGACTGGACTCCTTGGCGCTCCCGAACGTCTCGCCACGATGGCGCAGGAGGCGAAAGCGCAGTCACACCCGGGAGCGGCAGAACGAATCGCAGGCCGGCTGGCAGAAATGGCGTCAGGCATCTCCGCGCCGCCCGCATAGCGTCTCCGCCAAACACAAGAAGAAGACAAATTGGCAACATTGCGGTGACATCTGCGCGCCCGCTCCTGGCTTATTGCTTAATGAAGGCCACATGTCATGCAGGCCGGGGGCAATGTGCTGAATGAGGGGAAGCGAAATCTTCTCGGAATCATGATCGATGCAGTGGATTACGAGGCTGCTGTCGCTTTTGTAATTCAGTGCGCCCGGGAAAAACGTGCAGCGACGATTTCTGCCCTTGCCGTTCACGGCATCATGACCGGCGTACTCGATCCCGAGCACAAGTTTCGCCTCAACGGCTTCGACCTGCTTGTTCCTGACGGTCAGCCGGTTCGCTGGATGATGAACTGGATACACGGAACAAACCTGCGCGACCGCGTGTATGGGCCCGAGTTGATGCAAAGGATATGCGAACAGGCCGCGCAAGAGGAAACGCCCATTTACCTGTATGGAAGCACGGAAGCGGTGGTCACTTCACTGGCTCACTCGCTCACAAAAAGGTTTCCCGGGATCAATATAGTGGGTTGCGAGCCGTCGGCGTTCCGCAAACTGAGCGGCAACGAAAAAACTGCTCTCCAGCAAAGGATCCAGTCGTCGGGTGCTTCCATCGTCTTCGCGGGGCTCGGTTGTCCTCGACAGGAAATTTTCGCTTACGAGTTACGCAATAGTCTCTCTGCTCCAATACTCGCGGTCGGCGCCGCTTTTCCGCTTTTGGCGCGGTCGTTGCCCCAGGCCCCGCCGTGGATGCAACGATCTGGGTTGGAATGGCTTTTCCGGCTTTGTGCTGAGCCGCAACGATTGTGGCGCCGCTATCTTTTGCTTAATCCTGCATACCTTGCGCTCGTGACCCTGCAGCGATTTGGATTGAGGCACTTCTCATCGCAAGGCCGCCCTCCGGCCAAAGATGTCCTTGTTGGCTAGTGAACTCCAGAAAACAAAATCGGGGAAGGTCACTGGCCAGAAGCTGCAACGATCTGCAAAGAAGCCGAGCGTCGGTTTCCGCGCAAACAAAAAGCCCGCCTGCCGAAGCAGAGCGGGCTTTTTGATTCATCAGAAGCCGGAATTACCGGCGTCCGCCGCCGCCACCACCGTGGAAGCCACCACCGCCTCCACCATGGAAGCCGCCGCCGCTATATCCATGCGCTACGCCGCCACCGGCATAACCGCGTGCGCCGCCGCCAGCATAACCGCGTGCTGCGCCTCCCGCGTATCCGCGCGCTACGCCACCCCCCGCGTATCCGCGAGCGACTCCACCGCCAGCATAACCACGGCCCGCGTAAGCGTATCCGCCGCGACCGTATCCGCCGTATCCGCCACGATAGCCGTAGCCACCGCGGTAACCATAGCCGCCCCAACCGCGACCCCAACCCCGGCCCCAGCCGTACCATGGGCCGACGCCGATGAAGACGCCGCCGTCAAACCAGCCAGGACCGTAATAACCATAAGGTGCGCAGGCGTATGGGTAGTAAGAATAGTAGCCCCACTCACAGGCCGGTGGACCGTAACCATAACCGGGATCAACCACTGCAGGGCCGACGCCCACGCCGACCGCAACCTGTGCATTCGCTGTGGAAACCACTGCAAACGGGAGAATAACGAGCATTGCTAACAAAACCCAGCGGAATTTCCGCATGACATCCTCCTTGTGCTGCCCGGTCTCAGCTCGCCTGGACTCGGGATCCGGAGTCGCCTCCGTTTCCAGCACCTTCCGGCCCGTTCACTGTCTTCGGGCCGCCTTCCACTTACTTAAACAGCATTTTCGCCTTTTTGTTGCGGTCCGATTAAAGAATGAACCCTGCGGATCAAAAGGGCAACAGCCAGCATTAACTCGTTTCTTATGAGGCGGCTCGCATGCTGGCCCAGTCCCCCTTAATATGACGCTTCAAAGCGCGAAACGATACACGAAAAAACGGCCTCTCCAGTTTGGAGAGGCCGCTCGAGTGCAGGCAGCAGAAGGAGAAACTACCTGCGGAAACCAAAGCGTCCGTAATTCCGGTAGAACACCGGCCCATGGCCGAACACCACGCCACCGCGGATCGCGGGGCCGCCCACGCGGACGCCGACAAGGTTCCAGTAGCCCGGAACCCAGACGCCGGCATTCCAGTAACCGCCGACCCATGCATAACCCGCTCCGGGGCACGGCGGAACATAAGCCACCGGTGCGCCGACATAGATGCCGATGCGGGCTGCCTGGGCGGGCGCTGCGCTCATCCCCAGAGTCCCTGCCAACATCGCTGCTCCCAACATGAATTTCTTCGCGAACGTCATAATTCCTCCAGTCCAGGCGGTCCATTTTTCGGACCCTCCGGCTCGCCTCACCAGGAAGCTTGGCTCTTTCTGCTTCCCTTGGCTCGCCGGTTCTGTCCTGAATAAACACCAGAGGGTGAGAAGGTTGCGGAGGCAGCGCGAAATAAAAAGGCGCAACTTTTTGCGCGAACAGTGTTTGGATCGGGCGCGTTTTCTCGCTGATTGCCGACGGCTCGCTCAGTTATTCTGAGGTCAGCTTGAAAACTCTTGCCACAATGGTCCTGGTCGCGCTGTACTGCGCTGCGCCGCGCGCATTCGCTCAAGCTAAGGAGACACCCATGCACCATGCCCACGGCACATTCACCGTAGACGTTCATCCGCTTTCGCCTGCGCCAGCCGAAGGCCTCACCCGCTACACCATCAACAAGGTGATCCAAGGCGATCTCGAAGCGACGACAAAGGGCGAGATGTTCGGAGCGGGCGATTACAAGCTCGGCGTTGCGGGCTACGTCGGTATCGAGGTCGTCACAGGTTCTGTCGGCGGCAAGCAGGGCAGCTTTGCGCTGCAGCATTTCGCCACGATGGATGCGAGCGGTCCCAAAATGCAGGTCATCGTATCGCCCGGCTCGGGTACAGGAGAACTGAAAGGAATCACTGGTACATTCACAATTAAGATCGAGAACGGGCAGCACTTCTACGACTTTGACTACAGCCTGCCGGAGTGAAAGCAGCCGTTAGCCATTAGCAACCAGCTCTTAGCTCGTCTTTGCGAGATTCGGGCTCCGAAAAGAAAGCACGAAGTGCGGTGAGTCGAGTGCCGTATTGGCGGAAATCACTTTTTCTTGCAATGCAATGCCGACTGCTAATGGCTAAAAGCTAGTCGCTAAGAGCTGACGGCTGAAAGCTGACAGCTAGCTTCTCTCTGTTACCCTGAACCTTCACTCTTCATGTTTGCCACCTCGCAGCACGCGCATTTCATTGGCATCGGCGGAATCGGCATGAGCGGCATCGCCGAGATCCTGCTGAACCTCGGCATGAAGGTCTCCGGCTCCGACCTGAAGCACAGCGCAGTCACCGAGCGGCTGGCGCAGTTGGGCGCGATCATCTATGAGGGTCACAATGCGCCCAACGTCGCGGGCGCGACAGTGGTCGTGACCAGTTCCGCGGTCAATGCGAAGAATCCTGAAGTCATCGAGGCCCACGCGCGCAAGATTCCTGTCATCCAGCGCGCGGAGATGCTGGCTGAGCTGATGCGCCTCAAATACGGCATCGCCATCGCCGGCATGCACGGCAAGACGACGACAACGTCGATGGTTGCCGCAGTGCTGGCCGCAGGCGGACTCGATCCGACGGTTGTCGTCGGCGGCCGCGTGGATGCGCTGGGCTCCAACGCGCGCCTGGGAACGACGCAGTATCTGGTGGCCGAAGCTGATGAGAGTGACCGCTCCTTCCTGAAGCTCTCGCCGATTCTCGCCGTGGTAACGAATCTCGACCGCGAACACATGGACTGCTATCACGACATGGCCGATGTGGAACGCGCCTTTATCGACTTCATGGATCGCGTGCCGTTTTACGGTGCGGTGACGGCGTGCATCGACAATGCACTGCTCAAGGGGATTCTGCCGCGCGTGCGCCGTCGCGTGTTTACCTACGGTGAAGCAGCCGACGCGGACTTTCGCGTAGGGTTGCTCGCGGCGGAGCAGGGAAGCGGCTACTCGCGCTTTCAGGTGCACACGGTCGATGGACCGCTTGGGCCGTTCGATCTGCACGTTCCCGGAAGACACAACGTGCTCAACGCCACCGCCGCTGTTGCCATTGCGCGGCAGCTTCAGCTCGCACCGGAACAAATCTCCCACGGTCTCAGGCATTTTCGCGGCGTCGATCGCCGTTTTCAGAAGCGGGGCGAGGCGCGCGGCGTGACGGTTGTGGATGACTACGGGCATCATCCCACCGAGATTCGCGCCACGCTGGCCGCTGCGCGAGCCTGCACGCATGGCAGAATTCACGTGGTCTTCCAGCCGCACCGGTACTCCCGCACCGCGGATCTTTTGGAAGAGTTCGGTAGCGCATTCAGTGACGCCGACACCGTGACTGTGCTGCCAATCTACGCTGCGAGTGAGGAGCCGATTCCGGGTGTGACGGCAGAACGGCTCGCCGAGCGCATCGAACAAGAAAACTCCGGCCCGCGCGTCGAATTCATTTCGGATTTTCCCGCCGCGGTCGGCGCCGTCGCAGCGCAGGCGCACGACGGCGACATGATTCTGACGCTCGGTGCGGGCAGCGTGAGCCAGCTTGCTCCGCAGATTCTTACGGCGCTGAAAGACCATTAGGGTACCGTTTGCGCCGGGACAGTGTCGATTTGAAGCTTCCCGCGCCTACGTTGCATCCCTCGTCGCGTCTATCCTAAGAGGCAAATGATGGCATCTTCCACTCTTCTCGCTCCCCGTTCCGGTCGGTCCAGATTCAAAACTGTTCTCTGGATCTCCCTTGGTCTCACCACACTTTTTGTCTTCATCACTTCGGAGGTCCTTCTCGTCACCGACTATCCGATGTACCACGCATATCGTCTACAGGTGATCGCGGACCGCCATCTCCTTATTCCTCACACGCTCTCTGGCACCTTTGCTCTTCTTGCCGGCCCATTACAGTTCTGGTCGCGTTTTCGCCAGCGTCACCTCAGTCTTCATCGCGTCATCGGCTGCATCTACGTTATTGCGGTCTTTATCGGCTCTTTTACCGGAATCGCGCTTGCCTCCGGTCGGCCTGGCTTGCCTGGAACATCCATGCAGGCCGTTGCATGGATGGTCTGCACTGCTGCGGCCTTTCTCGCCGCGCGCAACCGCCATTTCGTTCAGCATCGCCAGTGGATGGCCCGTTCCTACGCTGTCACATTCACGTTCGTCTCCAGCCGCGTGCTCAATCTCTGGCCCCGCTATTGGAGTCATCTCGGCGACTCTTTCGCCGCCGTCGGCGTAATTGCCTTCACCCTGGCCTCTCTTCTCATTGTCGAGCTTGGTCTCAACTGGCGCGCACTCACAACGCGCAATGCATGATCGCGCAGCGAAGGGTGAAGGGAATCTGAGATGGGCTTGGAGACCGTTCTAATTCCCGAAGCTGGTTCCGTCGAGTACTGAAGTGACGACAGGTCCGTAACCACCCAACTGACCGACGATCTTGACTACCGCGGGTTTCTCTCCCTCCGTGACCCACACCATCACATCTTTCGGCTGAACACCGATCAACATCGCAATCAGGCCAACGATGCCGCCCAACTCAGGATGGATGCGAAACACCGTTGCCTTAAGGTTCTGGCCGGCCATTTGAAACGGCTGCTCGCCGTCATGCGAGATCCGAACCTGAATTAATCGCCCGCCTCCCAGTGGCGTCAATATCCCCACCCTGAACGGCGCTGTGTTGCGCGGCACATTCACAAGCAATGTCCCAACGATTCCGTTCGCCAGATCATCTGGCAGCTCCAAATGCTTGCACTCGACGTGCGTCGCGCCATTCTTGTCTGTTGTGCGGCTTGTGGCTACGCCGTCAGCGGCTTCGATCGCAAAGTCGATGGGCTTCGCAAAGAACGGGCCTTTCTGTACGTGATGGTCGCGTACCAACCGGAAGGTGCCCTGCTGCCTGTACGTCGTCATCTCGTCGTCAACCGACCCATCCGCAAAACGATAGGTCAGGCGCATCGTCACTTCATCTCCCTGTACCATCTGCGAAAAGTCAACGCCGGCAATTGTCATCCCGGACTCCGAACGTGCCGCCATGAACCGATGAAGCGGACTTTGTAGATGTCTGACTGAGATTTGTTCTGCCGACGCTACGCCGTTCAATGTTGCCGCTAACAAAACAGAGATCAGGAAATCGCTTCGCTCCATCCAGTACCTCGACCTGTCACCTTAGACGCGTCCATCCAGCCGGCGCATCATCGACTCCAAAATGACGATTCGTTCAGAATGACAAGCAAATCGTCTTTTTAGTCGTCTATCAAGTACATGCAATCCCGATACAATTTGATTCAACACCCACTGAATTCAGGAGCTATGCTTTGCAGGAAGAAGTTCTGATTGTCGGTGGTGGGGTGGCAGGATGTGCCGCTTCCATCGCGCTCAGCCGCAAGGGGCGAAGCGTCACTCTGATCGAACGCGAGCCCACACCCCGCCACAAGGTTTGCGGAGAGTTCCTGAGCGGCGAAGCGCTTGAAGACCTGAGCGCGCTCGGCATCGACGTAACCTCACTTGGTGCAGTACCAATCGACTTCGTTCGCCTCGCCTCTTCGGGGCCCGCTGCCGAGGCCCCTTTGCCGTTCGCCGCAGCCTCGCTTACGCGCAAAACGCTGGACACAGCGCTCATCGCGGCAGCACTGGCCGCTGGGGTTCGCGTAATCCGCGGTCGCAGCGTTCAAGCACTCGGCCGCGCCCCAACCGGTGTGTGGCAGGCTATCCTTGACGACGGCGCCGTCCGCGAAGCTCCTACAGTCTTTCTCGCCACAGGAAAGCACGATCTTCGCGGCCACACGCGTCCAAAAGACCCGCAGCGATGGGTCGCCTTTAAAATGTATTTCCGTCTCGCGCCTGCCCAGGCCGCAGAGCTCGCACGCGTCTCTGAGCTGATGCTCTATCCCGGAGGCTACGGTGGTATCCAGCCAGTTGAGGGCGGCATTGCGAATCTCTGCTGGGTGGTGCAACAGCCATATTTTGCCCGGGCGGGCAATCGCTGGGAGAGCCATATCGCTGAAATGAAGCGGACCTGTCCTCACCTTGCCATGAGGCTTGCAGGCGCGGAGCCGCTGCTCGCCAAGCCCATCGCCGTCACTCATATCCCTTACGGTTACATCCGTCACACGAGCGAGGATGGGCTCTATTGCATTGGGGATCAGGCAGCCGTCATCCCTTCATTCACCGGCGATGGCATCTCCGTTGCCCTCTACACTGCGCGGTGCGCCGCCGCTGCCTTTCTTCGAGACGAGCCGGCACCGCTCTTCCAGCCTCGACTGCGGACTGCACTGCTGCCCCAAATGCGCCTTGCCGAGTTCGCCGCCAACGGCATAAACAACTCACTTGCACGTGCCGTGTTGCCGTTTTGCCTCAGGATCTGGCCCGGAGTGATGCGCGTGACTGCAAAACTGACACGCGTCGCCCAGAATGCAACAGTCGCTCCTCAAGCGGTCGCCGGCTAAACAATCCATTCGCATTCGTCACACATGAATGAGAGATGTAATGAAACCCTTCGCAGTCTTCGCCTTCGCTGTCATAGTCGCTCCCGCTGCGCTCGCTCAGCATCAGACTTTCGTCCTCAGTCCCGACGCCAGTGCGGTCAAAATGACGCTCAATACAACTCACGAACTTGTTAGTGGCACATTTCATGTCCAGTCCGGATCGATCGAATTCGACCCCAGCACAACCAAAATGTCCGGTGTGATAGCCGTCGTCGCCGGCAGCGGCAAGACGGGCAATGACAGTCGCGACAAGAAGATGTACAAGGACATCCTCAAGGTCGATCAGTACGCAACTGTTTCCTTCGAGCCGAAAACCTATACGGGCATCATCGCCCCTTCCGGCGACTCGACCATTCAGGTCACCGGAACCTTCACTCTGCTCGGAACACCTCATGAAATCACCATTCCCATACAGGTGCATCTCGATGGCTCCAGGGCAACGGCCAAAGCTCACTTTGTGGTGCCATATGTTCATTGGGGACTGAAGAATCCGAGTTTCCTGGTTTGGAAGGCCGATGATGATGTCGCGATCGATCTCAATTTCGTTGGCGCTATTTCCAGATAGAGTGGACTGTCAATTTGTGATTGGCAAAATCTAAGTGCGATTTCGCCCCACTTTTACACACCCGTAACCCGTCTGATTCCCCCTCTTTCCTCGCGAAAAACCTTTATCAGACCCCGGGCTATAGTGAAATCTACGGCAGCTCTGGGATCGGTGTTTTTGCATCAGTTTCGTACGAGATTTCAACAGTTTGCACGAATTAATTGCGAAACAACTTCTCCGGTGTTGCGATGGCGACTCTCACGACCCTGCTCCGGCGTGGCGAACCATAGAGATACAAACCGACCCCTGCTGTGGGAAGACGATGTGCCCGCGGAACGTACCGTGCGGCGCATGCAGCAGGTCGCGCCCCGCAGCGGTCGCACGCTGCCGGGCATGCCGCCGGAGTTCGACGACCCAGATGAAGGCGATGAGCCGCGGCTGAACAATCGCAAATTCGGCGGCGACCGCAATGAGAAACCGCGCGGCCGCTGGTGGCGTCCGGCAAGCACGTTCGGCCGCATCCTTCTCGGCGCAGGTGCTCTCTGCGTTGTGGTTGCATCGGTCGCGGGCTACTTCACCATCAGGCACTACCTCGAGCGCGACGCGCGTTTCCGCATCGCAGGCTCGGGAAACATTCAGGCCGTGGGACTCACCGAAGTGACACGCTCGCAACTGCTGCCTGTCTTCGGTGAAGATATCGGCCGCAACGTTTTCTACGTTCCGCTGAACATCCGTCGCAAGCAGCTCGAGCAGATTCCCTGGATTGAGCACGCGACGGTCATGCGCCTGCTGCCGGACCAGATTCGCGTTTCTGTCGTTGAGCGCAAGCCGGTTGCGTTCACGCGGAGTGGGCAACAGATTGGCCTTGTGGATGCGAACGGAGTGCTGCTCACCATGGCCGCCTCGACCATGGCCGCGCACCATTATTCGTTCCCTGTCGTTACGGGGATCGATCCCGGCGATCCAGCCGATTCGCGCAAGGCGCGCATGGCCATGTACCTGCGCATGATGTCGGAACTGGATGCTGACGGCAAACACAACTCCGAGCAGATTTCTGAAATCGACCTGACCGATCCCGAAGATGCGCGCGTTCTCATGCCGGAGCAGGGCACTGACATTCTTGCGCACTTTGGTGAGGATCACTTCCTCGATCGATACGAACGGTTCCAGGCGCACATTGCGGAATGGCGGCAGCAATACCCGCATCTCGCAGGTGTAGATCTGCGCTACGACAACCAGGTCGTCTTGCAGATGGCTTCGGGCAAGGAGACCGCGCAATCGTCGGGAAGCGGCGACGCCGCCTCCGGCACAAAGAGCGAAGATTCGCCCGCGGCAAGCGATCAACCCAAGCCGTCCGCAAGCACCCGGGCTCCGAAAAAGACCAAACCCGCACAGGCAAAGAAACACGCAGCGGTGAAGCGTGCGGCAGTGAAAACAAACCGGCGGAAACCCGCCGCCACAACGCATCCGGCTGCTCCTTCGGCGCCGGCCGTAGAACAGGGCGGGTGATCGGCATGGCCCAACGGCAAAACAACATGATCGTGGTCCTCGATATCGGCAGCGCCTGGACGCGTGTCCTGGCCGCCGATGTGAACGAGGGCGTGTTGCGCTATCGCGGCCACGGCGCCGTCGAGTCAGCGGGCGCGCGCAAAGGCCTGATTGCCGAGCTGGGGCCGGCAGCGAAGGCTGTGCGCGCTGCGAATGAGCGGGCAGAGACGCTGGCTCGCGCCAATATCGACGAATGCGTGGTGGGAATCGGCGGACCGAATGTTCGCGGCTTGAATTCGAATGGCGGTGTGCAACTGGCTCGCGGAATGCGCGAGATTACGCGTGAAGATGTGCGCGCTGCCATCGATCACGCCCGCGCAGTGGAGCGCCCGCCTGATCGCGAAGTGATTCACCTGTTGCCCCGCCAGTTCATTCTCGACGAGCAGCCGGGAATCTTCGATCCCGTAGGCATGGTCGGCGCTCGCCTCGAAGTAGATCTCCACATCGCCACCTGCTCCGGCAGCGCGCTGCAAAGCGTGGTCACCTGCGCCAATCGCGCCGGGCTCGAAGTTTCAGAGGCTGTGCTTGAACCGTTGGCCGCAGCCGAGTGTACGCTTTCAGCGGATGAGCGGGAGCTGGGTGTCTGCCTGCTCGATATCGGCGCGCACTCGAGCGACATCGCGGTCTTCTTCGAAGGCGCCGTGGCGCACACAGCTTCAGTTCCCATTGGCGGCGCACACTTCACCAACGATCTCGCGATCGGTCTGCAGATGCCCGTCGGCCAGGCTGAAGAGATCAAAAAACAATATGGCAACGCCGTGGTCACTGCGGTGCCGCAGTTGGCTGAGATTGAAATTGCGAATCCGCAGCCGCAGATGCTTTCGTTGCGCACGGTCGCGGAGATCCTGGAGCCGCGTGCGCGCGAGCTCATGCACTACGTGAAAGAAAGCTTGCGCCACGGCGGCGTAGTGGACGCGCTGGGCGCGGGCTGCGTGCTTACCGGTGGCGGCGCCATGTTGCCCGGCATGCTCGACGTGACTGAGAGCCAACTGCGGGTGCCGGCGAGGACAGGGTATCCCGTCCGCATGTCGCAGATGCCCTCTGAGTTAACTCACCCGGCTTACGCCGTGGTCATCGGCATGCTGCTCTACGCGCATCGCACGCGAACCACGCGGGCGCAGGAAGACAACAGTTTGCGCGCTAAGCTGCGCGCGATGTTCGCGGCAAGTTTTTGAAGTTGAATCAGGATTTTCGAAGTCAGGAGTGGAGCCCACATGGAACAACAGAATCAGGAAGCCGGAGAGATGCGCATTCAGTTTCACGATGAGAGCATTCGCGGCGCTCGCATCAAGGTCATCGGCGTGGGCGGCGGCGGCGGAAACGCAGTCAACCGAATGATCCAGGCCCACATGGAAGGCGTGGAGTTCATCGCGGCCAACACCGACATGCAGGCGCTGAAGCTGTCGCAGGCTCCGGTGAAGCTGCAACTGGGCGTGCGCCTCACCGCAGGACTGGGCGCCGGCGCGAATCCCGACATCGGGCGTCGTGCCGCGCTGGAAGACTCCGGCAAGATCATCGAAGCGCTTGAAGGCGCCGACATGGTCTTTGTCACCGCCGGCCTCGGCGGCGGGACGGGCACCGGTGCTGCGCCGGTTATTGCGTCGTTGGCCAGCGAGATGGGCATCCTGACTGTCGCTGTCATCACGCGGCCGTTTGCGTTTGAGGGTAAGCGCCGGTTGCAGCAGGCCGAGCGCGGGCTGAAGGAACTGCTCGAGAGCGTCGACACCATGATTGTGATTCCCAACGAGAAGCTGCTTGCCGTCGCCAAGGACGCCGGCTTCTTCGAGAGTTTCCGCATTGCCGACGATGTGCTGCGGCAGGGCGTGCAAGGCATCAGCGACATCATTACAATCCCGGGCATCATCAATCGCGACTTTGCAGATGTGAAGACGACGATGGCCGGAATGGGCCATGCGGTGATGGGCACGGCAGTTCGCGCCGGCGAAGATCGCGCCATTGAAGCAGCGCAGGCAGCCATGGCGTCACCGTTGCTTGACGCAGGAGCGATCGACGGAGCGCGCGGCATTCTGATCAACATCACCGGCTCCAGCACGCTCAGGCTCTCCGAAGTGAATGCGGCCTCATCGCTCATCCAGGCGGCCGCGCATGAAGACGCGAACATCATCTTCGGCGCCGTGCTCGACGAGCGGATGGGTGAAGAGGTGAAGATCACCGTCATCGCAACTGGTTTCCGCGACCAGATGCCGGAGCGCCGCGCACGCATGCTGAATGTTGAGGAGGTCCCGGTCGTTTCTGTGCCGGTCGTCGGTCCAGGCAACTGGATGCGCGAGCCGGAGCCGGAAGCTGCGCCGGCAACTCCGCGCTTCCTCAGCGAAGAAGAAGAAGAATCCGCGCCTGCCGAAGAGCCGATCTTCTTTGCCTCTGCCGCACCGCGTGTTGCCACCACGGTCACCGTCAGTGCCGCACCGGCCATGTCGACGAGCGAATATGCCAGGGAGTTTGGAACTGGGAAGGCCGGCTCATCGGCCGAGTCGAAGCCTGCCGTCATGGAGGCAGCGGTCGAGGCCAGGCCAGCGCCACGCGATTACGCCACGGAATTCTGCGAACCCAAGCATTCGATCCAGGAGCCGGCCGAGCCAGTAGTGCAGGCGAGCCCTGCATTGTTCGCCGAGCCTGAAGTTGCGCCCGATCGCGATCTGGACGTGCCGACGTTCTTGCGGAGGCTTCATTTCTAATCCATCGCAGGAAAGCCGCAACCATTCGACCGCCCGTGGTCTGTTCCAAAACGGGCAAGAAACCGGTATAGTAACCAGTAAAGACCCCGAAAGTTGTACGAAGGGACACCCAAGATCGAAGGTTCTCGTCGCATTCCGGGTTATTGTAGAGGCTAATGTAAGCGGGCGAGACCGCCATTTTGATCGAACGGGATATCTGTCGATTGACCGTGGGGCCTGAAAATTAAATCGCCCGAATACAGTTCGAGTTCGAGGCAGTTTGCGGATCGGGTCAGAAGAAAGAAGTGCGGAGCTCCATTGGAGCGAATGCACAGAACGGAATCTTAGTATTGAGAGGGAATTGGCTGGATGAAATCGTCCTGCGTTTGGGCCGTTGGCCTTATATCTATAGTTTTTGGAATGGGCTCATTTCGAGTCGCGGCGCTTGACGCTCCCCAGCAGCCTCTTCATCACCCGAAATCTTCGCAACATTTATCGACGGTGCATCATTCAACTGCGCATCACGCAGTTTCTCATACGTCATCTTCGGTGCATGCGGGCGTTTCCTCTACTCACTCTACGGTGGCACACACCTCAACTTCACGGCGTCGCATAGCCTCGCACGTAGCAGTCAGCACCGCTGCGTCGGCAGCCGTGGGCGGCGCGCATGTGCGTCGCACGGTTCTGGTGCGCCGCCATCGTTATTACGAGCGCTTTACCGCCAGTTCGTTTGTGCAGGGTGATGTTGGCGCTGGCGACATTACGGCCGGCGAGGATCCGGTGGTCCGCCAGGCGGCAATCGACGCACTGGGCGACATGAACGGCACGGCAGTTGTGATCGATCCCTCGAATGGCCGCATTCTCGCGATGGTCAACCAGAAGCTCGCGCTTTCGCCGGGCGCCGAGCCATGCTCCACCATCAAGCTGACAGTAGCGCTCGCCGCGCTGTCTGAGGGGCTCGTCACCAGCGATACGATGGTCCAACTACCCGGCTTCCGCATGAACATGACGCAGGCGCTGGCCAAGAGCAACAATCTCTATTTCGAGGAGATGGGCAGGGAACTGGGCTTTGAGCGCGTGCGCCACTATGCCACGCAGTTCGGATTGGGTGAGCTGGCCGGATACAACATCCAGGGCGAACAACTGGGCGAGTATCCCGATCAGCCGATTCCCGAATCGGAAGGCGGCGTGGGCCGCATGTGCAGCTTCGGCCAAGGCGTTTCATTAACGCCACTTCAGCTTGGCGCTTTTGTGGCTGCCATCGCCAACGGTGGAACGCTCTACTATCTGCAGCACCCGACGACTCCGGAAGAAGTTGCTGCGTTCCAGCCGCGGATCAAGCGTACGCTGGACATCGCGAAGTACGTTCCCAGCCTCGAAGACGGCATGGCCGGTGCGGTGGAATATGGAACTGCACGCAGCCTGCGCACCAACTTCCGCGAGCTGCCGGTTTTTGGCAAAACAGGAACCTGCTCCGACAGCGGAACGCGATTCGGCTGGTTTGCATCCTACTCTGAATCGCCGCAGGGCAGCCTGGTTACGGTCTTCTTTCTTGAAGGCGGTCGGCCTACCTTCGGACCTCGAGCGGCCGAGCTGACCGGCGAGTTCTACCGGAATCTTTGGGATCACGATTTCTTTGCGGAGAAGAATCAGGAGGCTGTCTCCGCACCCTCAGCCGCCCCGAACGCTCCATCGCAGCCCGTGCAGTAGCTGGCGCATCAGAGACAATGTCTCAATCGGAAGAAGCCGCCTTCGGGCGGCTTTTTCGTTTCTGGCCCCTGCCGCCGCGGGGCATTCCTACCCGCGAATTGATCAAATTGATTGCATTTGGAACAGCATGGCACCAAACCCCGCACAAGCTCCGTTTGAAGCCACCTAGCCCCCTGGGCCCACCAAAATGATTAACTAGCGTTCATTATGATCAAAATGGTATGCTTTTCGCGCATTTTGTGATCATTTTCGGGGGCGCTGGAACGAACAGCAGCCCACCCGACGCATCTTCCCTCGGAAACTCAAGCTGCAAAAGGAGACTCATATGCCAGTGTCACGGCGTTCCTTCCCCATGCCGGTGAGATGGATTGCTCCGGCTATTGTGCTGCTGATCGCATCGGCAGCGACGACGCATTCGCAGGTTGTTCTTGTTCCTCCCACGCCGCAGGTCGGCTCATCGAATCCTGCCACCGCCGAACCGGCGGTCCCTCGACCCAGCACGAAACCTTGTGTGGTGCAACTGTTCCAGAATCTGGCGTTCGACAACTTCACGCCGGCGACCTTCGATTACAGTCCGCCGTCGTCGTGCCCCGGTCCGTGGGCCAAGGTCGTGTTCACGGCAGATTTCACGGTGACATCCGGAACGCAGTTTGACCGTACCGCCTCGTTTTACCTGGGCCACGCCAATATCTACTACGGCACCACGGCAGAGCCGCGAAGCGCGCTGAGCCCATCGTGGCATGTAGAGCGCGACGTCACCGACCTGTCTGCAATTTTTGCCTCGTCGCAGACCGGCGAAGCCAACCTGGGCAACTTTGTGGGCGAGTCTGGCGGCGTCGACTACAACGGGATCATCTATGCGAATGCGGCGCTCGAATTCTATCCCGCGGACTTCCGCAACCCCGCACCGCGAGTTCCCGACATCGTGATCCCGGTAAACGGCTCCGGAGGTGACGCAGGCACGCTGAACACCGGGAGCGATCAGATCACGCAGGCGCTGAACCTGCCGGAAAACGTGGAGAGCGCATACCTCGACGTGATTACGCAAAACCAGATTGGCGACGAATTCTGGTATTTCTGCGTGCCCAACAATGAAACAGGGCCGCTGGAGAGTTGCGGGAACACCGCGTTTCGCGAGGGTGAGATCTCACTTGACGGAAATCCCGCAGGCGTGTCGCCGGTGTACCCGTGGATCTTCACGGGTGGCATCGATCCATTTTTGTGGGAGCCAATCACCGGCGTGCAGACGCTGGACTTTGTGCCCTATCGAGTGAATCTGACTCCCTTCGCCGGCGTGTTGAGCGACGGCGCAACGCACACTGTGGCCGTGAGCGTCTACAACGCCAACGGCTACTTCCTGGCGACGGCCAATCTGCTGGTCTATCTCGACCATGGTTCGAAGAAGACCACAGGCGCCTTGATCGGCAACTCCCTGGCGGCTGAGCCGAGCCCGCAAATCCAGAACAACATCGCGACTGACGCAAGCGGCAACTCGACGGGAAACATCCTGACCACATCGAAGCGGAACTTTACCATCGCCGGTTGGTTGAATACTTCGCATGGGCGCGTGGTGACGACCCTGACCCAGAGCGTGGATTTCAGCAACAACCAGCAGTTCGTGGTGAATGCCACGACCGACGAGCAGAATGCGCAACAGCTGACCACTGTGCATTCGATCACGACCACGGAGCAGGGGCCATTCGCGACGACCAGCGAAGAGGATTTTGAATTCCCCCTCAATATTGCGTATCTGTTCGTAGAAAACGCCGATGGCTCCTTCACACAGACCACCACCGTCCATCAGGGCGACCAGAAAAATGAGAACACGAGCCTCAACCGCTTCCCGCTCTACAGCAGCAGCCTCAGCAACCAAGTGGATTCGGCGGATGTTCTCGATATCAGTTCCGGCTTCTCAATTACCGGCAACAGCGGCAACCAGTCGTCAGGAACCTACACCTGGAGGGATTCTCGCGGCGGGTGCTACAGCCGCACGATTGCCTCGAAATCACAGGTGCTCACGTCGGTGAAGACCGATCCGGGGTGCTTCGCGCGGAATCCGTTCTGATTACGACGGCCGCCTTCGCATGGAGGCGGCCGCCCAACATTCCGGAAAGCTTTTTCATATGATCCGACGGCGGCACACGGTATCCTTGCGGTGACATGAGCAAAGTGAATTGGGTTGTCGCCGGCATCGGTGATATCGCACGCAAGCGGGTGATTCCCGCCATCCAATCCGAGCCGCGCAGCACGCTATATGGGTTCGTTACGCGCAACCCGGCCAAAGCGGCGGCGTATCCCGGTGCGCGAACCTGGCCGTCGATCGAAGAGGCCATCGCCGACCCTGCGGTGCAGGCAGTTTACCTCGCGCTGCCGGTGGCTTTGCACGCCGAGGTGGCCATCAAGGCCCTCCGCGCCGGCAAACACGTCCTCTGCGAAAAGCCGATGGCGATGAACTTCGCGCAGGCCGTCGACATGGTGGCCAAAGCAAACGCTGCTGGTCGCCTGCTCGGCGTCTCGTATTACCGAAGACTCTATCCAAAGCTGCTCCGGGCGAAGCATCTCATTGCCGAAGGCGCCATCGGCAAGCCGGTTCTGGCCGAGGCCAACTGCCACGGCTGGCTTGAGACTCTCGAAGGCCGCGAGTGGCTGAAGGATCCGGCGCTCTCTGGCGGCGGCCCGCTTTTCGATATTGCCTCACATCGCATCGACGCCATGAATTTTCTTTTCGGCCAGCCAAAGCGCGCAACCGGAGTGCTGTCGAATGCAGTGCACCAGATGCCTGTCGAAGACTCCGCTACTGTGGTTATCCAATATTCGAATGGAGTCCACGGCGTGGTCGATGTCCGCTGGAACTCGCATGTTGCCCACGATCAGTTCCGGATCATCGGCACGGACGGCGAAATCGGTCTCGATCCGCTGAATGGGCCGGAACTGCGCGTCAGCAATCAGGAAGGGGGCCGGGTTGAAAATCTGCCTCCTCATGCAAACCTGCACTACCCTGCTGTCGAGAACTTTGTTGACGCTGCACTTGCCGGCTCAGCGGAGCAATTAGCCTGCCCGGCCGAGCAGGGAGCCTGGGTCGACTGGGTCATTGAACAGGTGGTACAGGCGCAAAGGCGCTGACCTTGACCCGGAGTTGGCAGAAAGCGCTCGCAAAGTGAAACGAAACGGGGTCGAGTATCATCCCATATACGAGGCTGCTTTTCCCCCATAGCTGAAAATGGACCTGGGCGGCCATATCTCACGAATTGAACCAGCCGGGACGCGCCGATGGAACTGCCTACTCATATTCTGCTGATGTACGGTTACGTACTGCTCTTCGCATGGGTGCTTGCGGAGCAGCTCGGTATTCCATTGCCGGCAACGCCCGTGCTGCTGGCTGCAGGCGCTCTGTCGGTTGAAGGCCCAATCAAATTTCACCTCGCATTCCTGACTGGGGTTGCTGCCACCCTCTGCGCCGATGGCTTCTGGTTCTTTCTTGGGCGCAGATATGGGCATCATGTTCTGCGCCTGCTGTGCAAGATGTCGCTGGAGCCGACAACCTGTGTGCGTCGCACGCAGGACTCCTTCGGTCGCCGCAGGGAAGTCTTGCTGACTTTTGCCAAGTTTGTGCCCGGCCTGGGAATGCTGACACCACCGGTGGCAGGCCAGAACGGGATGAATTTCGGCAGGTTCCTGTTCTTTGATGGGATTGGCGCGAGTTTGTGGATCGGCACGCTGCTCACCGTAGGCCGTCTGTTCGGTGATGCCCTCAAGCGCGATCCCGGGCTGCTCAATTGGGTCGGGCGCTTCTCAGGCGCGCTGCTCCTGCTGGGAATCATCGGCTTCTTCGTAGTCAGGCTCCTTCGCCGCCGTGCGGTGCTCAAAAGGCTCGCGGCTTCCCGGTTGGAGCCGCAGGAGTTGAAACAACTGCTTGATGCCGGCGAGCCGGTCTATATTGTCGACCTGCGCCACCCGCTGGAACTGCTGCCGGATCCCTTCACTCTGCCCGGCGCGCTGCACTTCTCGCCCGATGAAATCACCAAGCGACACATGGAAATTCCGCGCGACCGCGACGTGGTGCTTTATTGCACCTGCCCCAGCGAGGCCACCTCAGCCAAGACCGCATTAACGCTGCTGAACCTGGGCATAGAACGGGTGCGTCCGCTGCGCGGCGGCTTCGACGAATGGAAGAAGCTTGGCTATCCGCTCGACGCCATTCCACCGGTGATCCCGATGGTGGCGGTCATCGAATCGGCGCACTGACCGCTCAGGACTTCGATACAAACAACGGGGCCGGGCGCTCCGCGTCTCGATTTTGAGACTTGGATGCCTCGACGATTCGCTGCATGAGCCTCGGTCACGACGAAGTGAATAACGCTGCGATGCTCGAGGCGATTGGCGACCCAATCCCACTGCACGGATCCGGCCTCACCGCTGCGCTATAGAATCCATTGCTGCCAACGGTAATGTCGTTGAATGCCTTCTGGTTTTTCCAGAGCGTAGGCGTGACGAACCCGAGCTTCGTGCCGAGAGCGGCGAAGAGTCCTGCGTAAAGTGGCGCAACCGCGCTCGTTCCACCAACCACCGTGGCCGAGCCGTGCACAAAGATGTTGTATCCGGTGTTGGGGTCGGCGTCGGCACAGACGTCAGGCACCATGCGCCCGGTTCCATACTTCGTATTTGCCGGAGCGGGCGGAGCACCGATCTGAAAACTCTGTGCCGGAAAGATGGTCGAGTAGCCCCCGCCCGTTCCTTCGCCGTTGGTTTCACCCGGATTGTCATTCCACACCGTTTCGCTGGTCGCGGTCTTCGTTGTCCCGCCACATCCCACCACATGCGGACACGAAGAAGGGCAGTCCACATTTGCCGGTGTCGAACCGCCGTCGCTCGAATCGTTATCGCCCGATGCGCCAAACACCGCCATTCCTCCTGCGGTAGCGGACTCCGCCGTCGATTCCATCTGTTGCGCGGCAGTAGTCCCAAACTCCGCTTCGTCCGCGCCCCACGAGATGCTGCACACATCGCAACCGTCGCTGGCAGCCTTGGCCACGGCAGTGCCGATATCCTGCGACCAGTACATGCGGATCGTCGCCGCCTTGCCCGTGGCAACGTAGTAGGCCGCGCCCGAAACCTGAATATCCAGCGCGACCTCGTAGTCGTCGTCGCCCGCCGAACCGCTTTGGTTGGGCGTGTTCTGGGTTCCGTCCACCGAGACGTCTGTAATCGACGGCGTGGGCTGCCCGATGGATTGGAAGAAGGAGTTCATGTCGGACTGTACCCATCCGCCGCCGAGTTCGACGATCGCAATCACGCTACCGCCCGGCGCGTCGCTGGGCCAGTTATAAGCCGCGCAAAGATTGGGAACGTTCCAGGAAGTGGCGGCTGCCGCTCGTGGATCCTTGGGCAGCCGGAAATAAGGCCGATAAAGAAGGTTGGTGAGTTTCGATCTGCGGGACCGCGCTTGGGGGATGTGCGCCATGAAAACCTCCAATTCTCTTCGAGAGAATCGCACAAGGGCCTCGCTGAGCGCAAAGTGTCGCAGCAATCTCGCCGCGCGACTCGCATCGATCGTTCGAGCCCCAACCCGCTCCCTTGCTCCCTCGCTCTCTCGTCCCCTCGTTCCCTTGTCCCGTCGTCACCTTGTCCGCTTGTTCCCTTGGTCCCTCGTCCCCTGCTCGACCGTCCCTGCCTTACTATGGTTGGGTAACGGTCTCCACCGTTCGGAGCACGACTTTGCCCTACGACGATCTGCGCGACTGGATCAAAACCCTCGAAAAAGCAGGGGAGCTGCGACGTATCAAGCATGAGGTTTCTGCGGAGCTCGAAATCACGGAGATTACCGACCGCGTGAGTAAGATGGGCTCGCGCTCCAGCGCGCAGCAGCCGGCAAATTCGTCAGAATATGCGCCCGGCGGACCTGCGCTGCTTTTTGAGAATGTTGCCGGCCACCTCGGCCACAAGGTTCTGATCAACCAGTTTGGCAGCGAACGGCGCATGGCGATGGCGCTTGGCGTCGAGCAAATCGACCAGATTGCCGAGCGAATCACGGCCCTAATGAACATCAAGCCGCCCTCGGGACTCTTCGACAAGCTGAAAATGCTGCCGCACCTCGGCGAATTAGCAAGCGCATTTCCGAAGATCGTCGCCGCCAAAGACGCGCCCTGCAAAGAAGTCGTTCGCCGGGACAACTTCGATCTCGGTTTTTTCCCGATTCTCAAGTGCTGGCCGCAGGACGGCGGACGCTTTATCACGCTGCCCTGCGTGCACACGCGCGATCCGCGCACCGGCAAGCGCAACATCGGCATGTATCGCATGCAGGTCTATGACGGCCAGACAACCGGCATGCACTGGCAACGCCAGAAAGTTGCTGCCGAGCACTATCGCGAGGCACTGCGCAACGCCGTCTCGGAGAACACGTCCGAAAGTCCGCTCCCTGCAAGGGTCGCAATCATGGCAGAGTCGGCCGGCGGGGCAGTGTCAATTCCCGACGGACCCGCACGCGGCATGCCCCAGATTTCGCTCGGGAACCTGAAGGGTTCGCGGCTCGAAGTCGCCGTCGCCATCGGCACCGATCCCGCGACGACATTCTCTGCCATCGTTCCCGCGCCGCCCGAGATTGAGGAATTCCTGATTGCCGGCTTCCTGCGCGGAAAGCCGGTGGAGATCGTCAAGTGTGAGACTGTCGATTTGGAAGTGCCAGCGCAGGCAGAAATCATCCTTGAAGGTTTCGTTGAGCTCGGCGAACTGCGCGCCGAGGGCCCCTTCGGCGACCACACCGGCTTCTATACGCTCGAAGATGAGTACCCGGTTTTTCACCTCACCTGCATCACGCATCGCAAAGATCCGATCTACGCGGCAACAATTGTGGGCAAGCCTCCCATGGAAGACGCCTGGATGGGCAAGGCCGTCGAACGCATCTTCCTGCCTGCAATGAAAATGGCGATTCCTGAGTTGGTCGACGTTCATCTGCCCGTCGAGGCCGTCTTTCATAACTTGATGCTCGTCTCGATCAAGAAGAGCTACCCCGGCCAGGCGCGCAAGGTGATGAATGCCATCTGGTCGCTCGGGCAAGCTATGTTCACCAAGTGCATCGTCGTGGTGGACGAGGACTGCGATGTACAGAACATTGCCGAAGTAGTGCTTCGCGTCGCGAACAACATCGACCCCGAGCGTGATATTCAGTTCACTTTAGGTCCGGTCGACTCGCTCGATCACGCAGCGCGCCTGCCCAACTACGGTTCGAAGATGGGCATCGACGCTACGCGCAAATGGAAGGCTGAGGGCTTTACGCGGCCTTGGCCGGCCTTGATTGAAATGGACCGCGCGACGAAGGCAAAAGTGGATGCGATATGGGAGAAGCTGGGGCTGTGACCGGTCACGTTGATTGTGATACGCTCCCGTTGTGTCGCGCATCCGATCCTGTCACATTCCAACCCACAAGTTGCCTGAGTCCAAACTGCCCGAATTTCGGAGGCGCCCAATGACAAGACCGACGTTTTCTGCCCGCATGCTTTGTTTCCTGCGCGGGCCCGCATTGGTTGCCATGCTGATTGGGTGTGCCGCCGTTGTGACGGCGCAACAGGCAAGTCAGCCAGCACAGTCCTCTTCACCCACTGCAACCGGCTCGACCGTCCCCTTAATTCAGGCAGAAGTTTCGGATCAGCCAGGCGGCTCCGGCAAGAAATTGATTGCCGATCAAGCCGAATACAACGCCTTTATCGCTGCGACCAAGACCGAGGACCCCAAAGAACGGGCTGAGGCATTCGAGTCGTTCGCACAGAAGTATCCCAAGAGCGTGGTGGCCACTGATGCGCTTGAAGAGGCGATGGCGGCCTGGCAGACCGTGGGCGATTCCGTGAAGGTGCTGGAAGTTGCCAAGGAAATTCTTACGTCCGACCAGGGAAATGTCCGCGCGCTGGCAATTGTTGTTGCGCTTGATCGCGTCAGCGCAGCCCAGGGAGATTCGGCCGCGCTCGACGAGCTTTGTCTTGACTCGACAGGAGGCATGCGGGTGATCTCGATGTGGAAAAAGCCCACGGACATGCCGGACGCCGACTTCGCAAAGCTGCGCAAGCAAATGGATATCATCTTCAACGGAGCCGCAGGGTATTGCGCTCTCCAACAAAGAGATTTCTCCCAGGCTCGCGATTGGTATTCAAGAGTCCTTCAGGCAGATCCCACCGATCTGCAGGATACCTATCAGCTGGCAATCGCCGACCTGGAGATGACACCAATCGATGCCAACGGCTTTTGGTATTGTGCTCATGCGATTTATCTCGCCCAGAATTCGTCGAATGCCGGTGCCGCCGGCGGAATGGAGTCTTACTGCAAGCCGAAGTACGTCGCATATCACGGCAACGATCAAGGTTGGGATTCTGTAATGACGATGGGTGCAACCCGCAGTAACTTGCCGGGAGAATTCGCCGCGGCAATTTCGCCCGGCCCCAAGCCGCCGGCGCCTCCGGCAGCGCCGCAAGATTGATCTGTGATGCACGATCGGCGCCCTTATTTCGATTAATGGGCCGAAGGCCGGCATTTGACCTAGTCCAAATCTCGCCAGGCTGATCAAGTGCTCTCCAGAGCATCCCCAATCGCCCATAAGACCATCTAATGGTAGGAACAGGGCCGTACCCAAGTTTGCGGCTCCCTCCAGTTCCTGCACGCGTGCCTGCCCAACCGGCTCCATCGACGCGCAGTCGGTCGCAAATGGAGGATGAACGGGCTTCTCAAAGCAACAACGGCTTCATCGCACCAGGTCTTTTGAAGTCTCGCTATGCCAAGATCCCTTTCGTCTTCTTACCGAATTCAGCTCCATGCTGCGTTCAACTTCGACGATGCCGCAAGAGTCGCCACCTACCTGAGAGATCTCGGAATCTCGCACATCTACTGCTCGCCTTACTTGAGTGCGGCGGCAGGAAGCATGCATGGATACGATGTCGTAGACCCGCGGGCGGTGAACGCCGAGCTCGGCGGCGAAGATGGTCACTCACGATTCTCCACTGCATTAAAAGCGCTCGACATAGGCCAGGTGCTCGATATCGTACCCAACCACATGGCTGCAGGCCAGGAAAACACATACTGGTGGGACGTGCTGGAGAACGGACCATCCAGCCGATTCGCAGCGTGGTTCGATATCGACTGGAACTCGGCCGAGGTGAAACTGCAGAACAAGGTCCTGATCCCTGTGCTCGGCGATCAATACGGACGCGCTCTGAGCGCCAATGAGATCAGAATTCACTATGACGGCCAATCCTTTCAATTGCGCTACTTCGACAATTCATTTCCCCTGGCGCCCAAGTCGCTGGCAATTCCGTTGAGCATGGCGGCAAAGTTTGTCAACGCTCCGATTCTCGGTTTTATTGCCGATAGCCTGGCGCGCCTGCCCTCTCCCGACTCAACACAAGAGGAGGTGCTCGCCGCGCGCCATCGCGACAAGACCATTCTCTTCGAGCTTTTGGAACGCGCTACCAGGGAGGATTCCGCGCTATCGGCGGCCATTCAACGCGCAATCGGCGAGCTGAACGCAAACATCGATGCGCTCGATTCATTGCTCAATCTGCAGAATTATCGGCTCGCCTATTGGCGCACAGCCGACCAGGAGCTTGGGTATCGGCGCTTCTTCGACGTCAACACGCTGATCGGTGTTCGAGTCGAGCGGCCCCGGGTGTTTATCGAAACCCACTTTCGAGTCATGGAATGGCTGAGGAATGGCACACTCGACGGAGTGCGGATCGATCACCCTGACGGGTTGCGCGATCCCACGCAGTACTTCGAGCGGCTGCGCGCCGGCTCGCCTCAGGCCTGGATTGTCGCGGAAAAAATTCTGCAGCCGGAAGAATCTTTGCGGGCAAATTGGCCCATAGACGGCACAACAGGATACGACTTCCTCAACACATGCAACGGCCTTCTTGTCCATGGCGAAGGGCTGAACGAGCTGACGGAGATTTATACAAACTTCATCGGCGAACCGATTCGATTCGACTCGCTCGTTCATAGCAAAAAACTGAATGTGCAGCATGAGGCTTTGGGCAGCGATGTAAATCGGCTGGCGCATCTGTTTGTCGAGATATGTGAGGGCAATCGCGATCGTCGCGACTACACGCGCGCCGAGATCAGGCGCGCCATCCGTGAAGTGGCCGCGAGCTTCTCGGTCTACAGAACATACGTCGTGCCCGGTCGCGATGAAATTGCAGAAGAGGATGAAAGGCAGATCGCGAATGCCGTGGCCCTTGCGAAGACCCAAAGATCCGATCTGTCATCGGACCTTTTTGACTTCATCCGCGATGTGCTCACATTGCGCGCGCGCGGCGAGGTTGAAACAGAGTTTCTGCTTCGCTTTCAGCAGTTCACCTCGGCGGTAATGGCCAAGGGCCTTGAAGACACGGCATTCTATTGCTTCAATCGGATGATCGGACTGAACGAAGTGGGCGGCGCGCCAGACCGCAATGGAACCACGCTCGACGAATTCCACTCGTATTGCGCGCGGATGCAGGCCGGCCATCCGAAAACAATGATTACTCTTTCGACACACGACACCAAGAGATCGGAAGACGTACGTGCACGATTGGCAGTACTGACGGAAACGCCCGGAACCTGGCGCTCGACGTTGCACCGCTGGTCGCGCAGGTACCGGCAATTCAAGACAGGAGAATTCCCGGACCGCAATACGGAATACTTCCTCTATCAGACGTTGATCGGCGCGTGGCCGATTACTGTGGATCGAGTCACAACCTACATGGAAAAGGCCGCTCGGGAAGCCAAGGAGCAAACCAGTTGGACGCAACAGAACAAAGAGTTCGAGGACGCGCTGAAGCTGTTTATTGAAAGGATTCTCGCTTCCGGTGAGTTCGTTTCAGAACTTGAGTCCCTTGTCGAGAAGGTCCTCTTGCCGGGGCGAATCAACAGCCTTACGCAAACCCTCATCAAATGCACAGCGCCCGGAGTCCCCGACACATATCAGGGCAGCGAGATATGGGATTTGCACATCGTGGATCCGGACAATCGCGGGCCAATTGACTATGCAACGAGACAAACGATGCTTGCGGAACTGCGGGCCGGCATGAGCGTCGAGGCGATCATGAATCGCATGGATAGCGGAATGCCGAAGCTCTGGGTCCTTTTCAAATCGCTGCATCTGCGACAGGAAAAACCGGAATGGTTCGGCAAGGAAGCCGCTTATGCGCCGCTTCCAGTGGAGG
Organism: uncultured Acidobacteriaceae bacterium; assembly: GCA_963834565.1. GTDB lineage: Bacteria > Acidobacteriota > Terriglobia > Terriglobales > Acidobacteriaceae > Telmatobacter. The sequence goes on from CAWICF010000009.1 coordinate 304,335, forward strand.
GACCGAAGCAGGCGCATCTGATCGCATATTCTCGAGGCGAGTCGGTTGCGGTCCTTGCTCCGCGCTGGAACGTCAAGCTCGGCAGCGGGTTTGGTTCCACAACTGTCGAACTGCCGCCGGGAAACTGGACCAACATCTTCACCGAAGAGACGGTGAAAGGTGGAAAGATGCGCGTACAGTTTTTCTTTTCTAGATTTCCGGTTGCGCTGCTTGTGCGCGATGAAGGAACAGGCGATGCATCAGTTTAGGGTCTGGGCGCCATTTGCGCGGCACGTCTCGGTCGAATCAGGCGGCGTCGCATACGCCATGCGGGGGCCGGGGGATCGTGGCTGGTGGCAACAACAGGTTGAAGACGCGGGAACTGGAACGGACTACGGCTACCTTCTCGACAACGGCCCCAAATGCTACCCCGATCCGCGCTCAGAATGGCAGCCGAATGGCGTGCACGGGCCATCGCGTATCTACGATCAGGCGGCGTTTGAGTGGAGCGACGCGCGCTTTCAAGCGCTTCAATTGGCAAGCGCGATCATCTATGAATTGCATGTCGGGACTTTCACGCCTGAGGGCACATTCGATGCCGCCGCAGTCAAGCTGGCTTACCTGGCCGCGCTTGGCGTCACGCACGTTGAGCTGATGCCTGTGGCTTCCTTTGAGGGGCGCCATGGCTGGGGCTATGACGGCGTGGCGCTTTTCTCGGTTCATGAGCCTTACGGTGGTCCCGACGGCCTCAAGCGTTTTGTCAATGCGGCGCATCAGGCTGGACTCGCCGTTTTGCTCGATGTGGTCTACAACCACTTCGGACCAAGCGGCAATTATAGCGGCAAATTTGGCCCTTACATTGTCCCTTCGCACCAGACGCCCTGGGGCGGTGCCGTGAATCTCGAGGACGCGGAATCCGCTGATGTGCGCCGGTTCTTTTGCGACAACGCGCTGATGCGGCTCCGCGACTTTCATATTGATGGATTGCGAATCGATGCGGTGCACGCATTCGTCGATCGCTCTGCCATTCACTTTCTCGAGCAACTCGCCACCGAGGTCGATGCGCTGCAGGCAATCCTCGCGCGACCGCTTGTCCTTATCGCCGAAAGCGACCTGAACGATCCTCGCGTAGTCACACCGCGCGAGGCGGGAGGGTTCGGTATCGATGCGCAGTGGAGCGACGACTTTCATCATGCGCTTTTCGCCGTCCTGTGCGCCAACGAAAGGAAAGGCTATTACGCAGACTTCGGCACGCTTGAACAACTTGCCAAAGCGCTCGAGCGCACCTTCGTGTACGACGGCATCTACTCTCGCTATCGGCGCCGCATCCATGGCCGCCCAACTTGCGCGCTGCCGCAGCATCGGTTTCTCGGTTACATCCAAACTCACGACCAGGTGGGCAATCGCGCGATGGGTGACCGGATCAGTCATTTTGCAGGCATGGAGCGCACGAAGATCGCTGCTGCGCTTTACTTGCTCAGTCCTTTTGTCCCAATGCTCTTCCAAGGCGAAGAATGGGCTTCCTCGTCACCGTTCCTTTACTTCGCGGACCATGAAGACCCGGAATTGGCGCGCGCAGTTTCCGAGGGGAGAAAAAAAGAGTTCGCCGCATTCGGATGGAATCCCGCATCCATTCCCGATCCTGAAAGTCAGGCGACCTTTGAAGCGTCAAAGCTCAAATGGAGCGAAGTCAACGAGCCGGAACATGCCGAAATGCTCTCGTGGTATCGGGCGTTGATCCACCTTCGCCGGACGACAGCCTGCCTCAACAATGGATCTGCCGGCAATGTGCGCGTAGCATTCGACGAGCGGGAAAAGTGGCTGCGAATGCAACGCGGAACCATTGCAGTATTCTGCAACCTGGCTGAACGAGAGCAGATTTTCACCGTATCTCAAGGGAGCCGACTCGTTCTCGCCTCAAAGGTCGCGGTCCAAGCCGGTCAAGGCAAAGTGGTCGTGCCTCTCGACTCAGTCGCCGTCGTGAACGAATGCCCTCCTAAAAATGCCTGATTGACCGGCTGGCAGCCGTTGTTTCGTCGGGGATATGCGCCCGTTCGCCGGTGTGCTCCACGTGACTCTCCAGCGACCGGCTCACAAGATCGCGTGAGCCCAGACCCACTGCCAGAGCCAGGGTAAGAACAATTCCGCCAAACAAAATTCCAAACGCCAATTCGACGATATTCCCGCCTATTTCCAAGTGGTCGAGCACCATGGCCGCGGTGAGAACAAGAACAAGCCATTTCACGCCCAAAGAGAGGATTCTCGCGTATTGCAGCTGTGCATTCACTGCGCTGATCAGGACAGAGCGCGCAAGGAATCGTGCCACCACAACGCCTGCGATCAGCAGTAGAGCGGCGCCGACGGCGTGAGTCAGATAAGGCAGCAACGAGATGGGCAACGGAGCGCCCGTCGCATACGAAGTATCGAACGCCGAAACGCCGATGACGAGACCCAGCAACACGCAGATCCAGAACGACGCGCGTGCTGCAATCTCGGTAGGTGAGTTGGTAGGAGCCCAATCGGTGCCGCTCTTGCGGGCGACGCGAAGATCGAACTTTGCCCACGTAAGGCACCGGCGCAGCACCCACGAAATCAGCATGCCGGCCAAGGCGAATACCAGTAGCGCAACAAAGAAAGCAAGAATCCCCGGCAGCACGGCGATGAGAAGAGTGAGCACGCGATAAAGTGACTGGTGCAGAGCTTCTGACATGTGGTGCCAGATCGACACGTCTTCGCTGTACAGCGGTGATGCGGTGATATTTCGAGTTGCCTGTTGCATCGTGCTATCAGCCACGTTTTGCATTGGATTCCCTTCTCACCCACACGCCTGATTTGCGACTTGCCCGATGGCGTGATGAGTGATTACGAGTTGAACCGGTCTGGCCAGCGCCAACGCGCCACCAGATACGGTTTGTCGGCTTCGAACGCAGCGGCAACGGCTTCAATGTGCCGCTCTGCTGGAACTCCTGATGCCGTCACGTTGATATGACCGGCGACCCAGGCCAGATAAAGTGGGATCAGTGCTCCCAAAAGGTGACCGCGGTTGATTGTGCGAAGACGGTAAGCGATCACAAAGTCATAAACAATCCGCGCCCAAAGACCATCCGGCATAACGAACGCGGCGGGATCGAGCGTTGAACAGCGTTTAAGCGAAAGCAGGGAATTGGGCGGCAACACAAGCGACCAGATCTCCTGCAGATTTGCGTTGGCCAGCTGAAATGCCCCAACCATGCGGGCAACATCCGCTGTTCCATCGCTCTGCTCCGCTTCAACAATTGGCCGGCGTATCATCGGCGCTTTGCGCGGCCGCTGCCAAAGAGCCGCTTTCACCTCGATATCCGCAAAGAGCGATCCGGTCACCAGGGCAAGAATTGAATTGAGGTCGGGATCGGAGGGTTGAGGCATGGTGCGCGAGCCCACGTCCACTTCATCTGCGGCGAAACCCGCTGCGACCGCTTCGTTCACCGGCCACAAAAGAGCGTCGGTCTGGTTGCCGACAGAAACTCGTTCCGCAGCGGCGCTGAGCCGCTCTGCCATCCTCTGCGACATGCCAAGGTCAATCGCCAACGGGAATCGGACACGCGAAGCAAAGATCGCGCGCGTCAATGGGTACAGGATGGCCGAGTTGATCAAACCGGCATGTGAGGGCAGCGAATAATGCGGAACCGCCAAGTCGATCGATGACCTCAGGACAGCATCGGCAAGACTGCGCAGTGCAATCGGGCCGAGCGAATCGGCTTCGGGGCCAAGAATAAGAATTGCCTGCGCCCCATGCTCGCGTCCGCACTGCGCCGCATTCACAAAGTCGGCGGGCTTGATGGACCATGCTGCATTCGACTGCGGTGTTGTCACGATTCGCAGACCCGAGGGAACATCTGCGGGCAATTCGTTCTGCGACGCCACCATGAAGCTCTCGGGCGAGAATGCGGCAGCGAGGTTTGCCAGAACTCCCTTGAAATGCTCTGGATCCATGGCCGTCACAAGCACGAGCAGATCGGCCGTCATACTTTCTGCGGCTACGCTGTTCTCGGGAATTGGATTCGCCGTTGCCATCGCTCACCGGAAAAAGCGGCCAGGAATTGAATTCCCTCGCCGGCAAGAATTTGTTCCTGTGGAACTCTATAAAGCCAGGATGCTGTTCAACGGAATCCGGACCCACGAAGGCCGGTTATCCAACTCGTAGAGCAACTCATACAATGCCTTTTCAAGCAGGTAAGCGTCCAGCAAAATCTGGGCTTCCTTCGGCGGCGGCAACAGATCTGGATTCGCCGCGATGGTCTTCCGGTAAGCCGAAATGAAATACGACGTCGCGAAATCCTGCCAAAGCTGCGCCCAACCAGTGAGCCTGGCACGATCGTCCGACGGTTCCTCGCCTTCGTCCGCAGCACAGCGATCGACTGCTGCAAATGCCGCGTAAGCAAATGAGCGCATCATCCCGACCACGTCCTTTAACGGTGACTGTTTTCTTCGCCGCTCTTCAATTGACCGCGCGGGCTCACCTTCGAAATCGATGAGGACGAAATCTGCGTTTCCATTTTCGCCCGAGTCGGAGCCGTTGCTGGTGGTCTCTATCCGCAATGTCTGGCCCAAATGGTAGTCGCCGTGAATTCGAATGCGCTGTCCGGCCATTGCGACTGTTTGAATCGCAAGTGTCCGCTGAACGAGTTCGGGCCGGCGGGATAAAAGCAGGCCCGCCCAATCACATGTCGCATCATCCAGTTTTGGGAGCTTGAATTTCAGCGCGTCGAGAGCCGACTTGATTTGCAACTCGATGCGTTCCGCGTCCTGCGCTAGCTCCGCACTTGTAAGGTTCTCAGGAGCGAACGCTGCAACCGTGGAAGTGCCCGACAGCGCCAGATGAAGCTCAGCAGTGCGCGCGCCAAGCAGTGCTGCCGCTTCAATAGTCGATCGAATCGGCTCCAAAGATTCCGGGATTAGCTCGCGCTCACTCATCCAGCCTGGAGTATTCGAACGCACTGGAGGCGTGCCCTGCGCCGTGGGAAGCCAGCCCGCAAGTTCGCCAAGATACCACTGCCATCCATCACCCTGGTTGGCAACCAATCCTTGCAGCAGGGCCACTGTTGTTTTCGCCGCACTGCCGAAATTGATTGAGATTTCGCCAAAGAAGGTTGGGATTCTGTTGAAGTGCGCCACCTCAGTCAGAAAACGGCCAACTTCCACGTCAGGATTCTCCTCCGGCTGCAGTCGCCGATAGATTTTCAGAAACAGTTGCTTGCCATAGAGGATTGACGTGTTCGACTGCTCGGCCGAACCGGCATGAGAGGGTAGCCGCTGCGCGGCCAGCACCGATGGAAGTGCGCTGGAAGCTCGCGCATTGAGCCGGCTTTCCGCGGGAAACGAATCACCCGCGGAAGGAGACTCGCGCGGCTGCAATCTTGACGCTCCTGCTGATTGGCTGGCTGGAATATCGGTCCGTGGCGCCGTCGCAGTTTCACCGGGCTGAGCGCTGAGCGGAGCTGGTGTCACCATGGCGCCAACGGCCACAGCCTGCGCTTCATTCTGCTGTGATGACGGCTGAATGACCCCGCTCTCAACTGCTCCTGCCGTCCTTCCATTTTCCAAAATTGGCAGCGTCGCGTCGCTCGCGATCAGGCTCAATAGCTCATGGTGAAAATCCTCGCTTACCGTCGCGTCGTGCAGAATTGCCGGTCCCGTGGCAGTTGTCAGTTTGGCAAGAATGCTTTCTGGTTCGCGCGCAGCGATGTCGTCAAGAGCCGCACCCGTACTCACCGCGAGCGGAATCTGATAGACATCCGGCGAACCGTTGAAATATGTGACATCAAAAAAGAAGATAGCGCATGGAATCGCCTCGGGATCGGAAGCGTCATTGGCAGAAGCCGCCGGCTTCGCATCGGTCGCAAGTTCAACCCAGTTGCGAATACGCACGGATTCGATCTTGTGCGTCTTCGCGCCAAACCAGCGCTTGCGCGGCAACCAGTCAACGAGCGCAGGTTCCAGTATTGCGGCGCCTCCGCCCGCGATGAATTGCGTCCATCCATTCGCAAAGATCGGCTGAACGGCCGCGTCATCTTCATGAACAGGCGCCTGAGTTTCCAGTTCAATATCGGGAGGCATATCCCCGATCGCACTGGGAACCTGCAGTTCGAGCCAGATAAACGAGTAGGGCGCCAAGGTGAGTGAGTACGGTTCGCGCGTAACAGCGGGAAACCGGACGTAGCCCAGCATCTCCACTGGCTCGTACCCTGCGTAGTTTGCGAGGTCCAGCGTGACCGGCTGGGCGAATCGGCTGAGATTGGCGACGCAGAGCACCGTCTCACAAAATCCGTCGCCCTGGTCCAGCTCACGAAGGTAAGCAAGAATCTTGCGGTTCGCTGGATTCAGGAACGTGAGCGTCCCGCGGCCAAACACCTGAAACAGCTTTCGCAGCGCAATCATGTTGCGCGTCCAGTGCAGAAGACTCGACTGATCGCTCAGCTGCGCTTCCACGTTCACAACAGGGTAGCCATAGATTGGGTCCATCACCACAGGCAAATACAGCCGCGCAGGATCGCATTTTGAAAAGCCCGCATTTCGATCCGACGTCCATTGCATCGGGGTGCGAACACCATTGCGGTCGCCGAGATAGATGTTGTCGCCCATCCCGATCTCATCTCCGTAATACAGGATCGGCGTGCCGGGAAAGCTGAGGAGCAGCGAATTCAGCAGCTCAATGCGGCGACGATTGTTGTCGACGAGCGGAGCCAGCCTGCGCCGGATGCCGACATTGACGCGCATGCGCGGATCGGCCGAATAGGCAAAATACATATAGTCGCGCTCATCGTCGGTCACCATCTCGAGCGTCAACTCATCGTGATTGCGCAAGAAGAGTCCCCACTGGCAGTTGTCGGGAATCGGCGGCGTCTGCGCCATGATGTCGGTGATCGGGAGCCGGTCCTCCTGGCGAAGCGCCATGTAGATGCGTGGCATCAGCGGAAAATGGAACGCCATGTGGCACTCGTCGCCATCGCCAAAATAGGGGCGCACGTCCGCCGGCCACTGGTTGGCCTCGGCGAGAATCAAGCGATTCGCGTAGTTTGCTTCGATCGCCGCACGCAAAGTCTTAATCACCGCATGGGTTTCCGGCAGATTTTCGCATGAGGTCCCATCCCGCTCGCAAAGGTATGGGATCGCGTCCATGCGCAGCCCGTCGACGCCCATATCCAGCCAGAAGCGCATCGCCTTCAGCACTTCTTCCATCACCAGCGGGTTGTCGTAATTCAGGTCGGGCTGGTGCGAGAAAAAGCGATGCCAGTAATAAGCCTTCGCAGTTTCGTCCCAGGTCCAGTTCGATTTCTCCGTATCGGTAAAGATGATGCGCGCGTCCTTATACTGTGCGTCGCTATCGGACCAGACGTACATGTTGCGTTCGGCCGAACCCGGAGGAGCCAGGCGCGCCGCTTTGAACCATGGATGCTGATCGCTGGTGTGATTCACCACCAGCTCGATCATCACTTGCAGGCCGCGATGATGAGCGGCCTCGAGGAACGCTTTGAAATCGCTCAGCGTTCCATACGATGGGTTGACGTCGGTGTAATTGGCGATGTCGTATCCATCGTCGCGCAATGGAGAAGGGAAGAAGGGCAGGAGCCAGATGCAGGTGATTCCCAGGTCCTTCAAATAATCGAGATGCGACATCAGTCCCGGGAAGTCACCGATGCCATCATTGTTCGAATCGGCAAACGCGCGAACGTGGAGTTCATAAATAATCGCATCCTTGTACCAGAGGGGATCCGCCGTGCTTGCGATCTTCTTCACGCTTTCACTCTCCCGGATTCCTCGGTCAGTACCTAATCATTGGATTCGGCTTACGCGAAAGATGTGCGCCGGTTGAACGCCCGGCCGCAGCGCAACATAGTTGTGCCCGCTCCAGGTGTATTTATCGCCGTTCAGCAGGTCGTCAACAAGAAAGCTTTCACTCGCGGAGCAGCCGATCTTCTCGAGGTCCAGATTCGTCCAGCCGGTTTGCTCGTTGAATGAATCGAGATTCACCACTACCAGAATCGTGTTATCGAAACCGGGCGTCGCCTTTGAATAGCAAATCAGCTGTGGGTTGTCGATCGAGTGGAAGTGCAGCGACACATTCGACTGCAGCGCACGATTCGCATGGCGGATCCGGTTGAGATTGGTAATCAGGGGTACAAGCGAATCCGGCGCGTTTCGGTCGCGCTGCCGAATCTCGTATTTCTCGCTGTCAAGATACTCCTCTGACTCAGTCTTGCCGGCTGGCGGCGCTGCTGAAGCATTCTCTCCGAGTTCGTATGCCGGGCCATAGATGCCATAGCTCGAACTCAGCGTCGCGGCAAGAATCAAGCGATGCATAAACGCCGGTCGCCCGCCTTCCTGCAGCGTTTTGTGCAATATGTCCGGCGTATTCGGCCAGAAATTCGGCTGGAAGAATTCACTGACCGGCGGCTGCGTAAGCTCTTCCAGGTAGCTTTGCAACTCGAACTTCGAGTTGCGCCATGTAAAGTACGTGTACGATTGCGTGAAGCCCCGCTTGGCCAGGCCGTACATCACGCGCGGTCGCGTAAATGCTTCGGCGAGAAAAATCGTGTCGGGATAGCTCGCTCGCAAACTGCTCAGGCACCACTCCCAGAAGGGCAGCGCCTTGGTATGCGGATTGTCCACGCGAAACACGCGCACGCCGCGGTGAATCCAGAATTCAAACACCGAATAAAGCTCGTCCCAAAGGCCGCGCCAGTCCGGCGATTCAAAATTCAGCGGATAAATGTCCTGATACTTCTTGGGAGGATTCTCCGCATATTGAATCGACCCATCAGGCCGGGTCACGAACCAGTCAGGATGTTCCGCGACCCACGGATGATCCGGCGAGCACTGGAATGCGATGTCCAAAGCGATCTCGACGCCCTGCGTCCTGGCTGCGGCAATCAGGTTGTCGAAGTCGGTGAACGTGCCAAGCTGCGGGTGAATCGATTTGTGGCCGCCCAGATCGCCGGCAACCTGCGCGCCCAATGCAGGATTCGCGACGGCTGTCCGGTCGCCGATCGCCCACGGACTCCCAGGCGCATCCGGCGGAGCATAGGTCGCGTTATTTGGCCCTTTGCGGAACGAGCGTCCGATGGGATGAATCGGCGGCAGATAAACGATGTCAAATCCCATGGCCGCAATCTCGGGCAACTGCTTCTCGACATCGCGGAACGTTCCGTGCTGGCCGGGAATTGGCGACGCCGACCGAGGAAAGAGTTCATACCACGACGAAAATCGTGCGCGTTCCCGATCCGTCCAGACCGGCAGTTCCATCTCGTATCGCGTTGCGTTTGTCAGGTCGGGATAACGCCTCATCAACTCCAAGAGTTCTTCGTCGCATGGATCTTCGTAGCTCGATCGATTCTCATCCGCCAGCTTTTCGAACCCCCGCGCGATCTCCCGCAACCGTTTCGCGTCATTCGCTCGCGCTCGCACTGCCGCCGCCTCGATCAGCCCAGCGCCGGTTCGAAGTGCAAGCGCAACATCCTGCGCGCCGGAATTGGCCCCGGCATTCAACCCCGCATTCCGATCCGGCGACGCACCAAACGCCCCGTCGGAAGTTTGCGGATCGTTTTGCGCGGCGATTCGTTTCTTCAGTTCGCCGGCCCACGAAGCAAAGTGGTCCACCCACCCCAGAAGGGTGAAGCGCCAGCTGCCGAGCTTGTCGACGACAAACGTGCCCCTCCACAAATCGTTGCCCGCCGCTTCCATCGGCGCAAACGACCATCGCCGATCGTTCGAGTGGCGATAGAGCAGCCGGGCAGCCAGCTCATCTTTGCCATCGGCATAGATTGCCGCCGTTACGACGACGTCATCGCCTGCAACCCGGCAAATTTGATGACGGCCTGCATCGACCTGCGGGTTCACATCTTCGATAACAACACGCCTGCGACCATTGGTGGGCTTCAATGGCATGTGGAACCTCAACACAGAGCACCACTGCCGCTGATTGATCGAAGGAACGCTTAAGTTTGGCCGCGCATCGAACGCCAGGGAATCACCAATTAAGCAGCAGTACTTGTAGAGATGCACGAAAACGGGCACAGGTTTGTTCTGCCCGAGCACCGAGATGCCCTTAAGTGCCTCATCTTCTAAGGGTTCGCGCAACCTGAAGAATGAACTTGATTTGCCGCCAAACAAGGCTGGCCCGTCCGGTTTTTCACAGCTGGATCTCAAAACCCCACACCTGTGGAAGCTTGCGCATTCGAGTCAGGATCCGGCCCAAAAGGGATACCCTCCGTAACATTCCCGACACAAAAGGGGAATGGCGCCTTGATCCCTGCCAAGTCACATTGGTGAATGACCCGGATCCAAGATTCTTCTCCTATGTCTCAGCGAAACCAGCAACTTCCGGCCATACTCACCATCATCGGTTTGGCCGTTTGCCTGTTTCTCTCGAACCTGCTGATCGGCCTCCTGTCAGACCGTCCGGGCTTGATTCTGCTTACTGTGAATGCCATCGTCGCGGGCGTAATTGCTGTTGTAGGGGCCGTAGTCTTCTTCCGCGTGATCTTGCCGACGCATCGGCAAGACGCAATGTTCGAACGAATCGACGCAATCACCGATGAGCACCTCGATTCCCTCGTCAGGCTGCAAACGGTCCACATGCGCGGAGATGCACATGGAAAGCCAGGTTTTGATAACTGGCTCGCAGAGATCAACTACTTCGTTACAGATCACGTCCGGCCCGGATTGAAGCCGAAACAATGCGCATCACTGGAACGGCAACGCGATGTCGTGGTGCAATGCATCGCACAACGGGTTGCCGTCGCTGCCCAACGCAGCCCCGCCGACCGCGCAACGCGCTGATGGGCGTGTGCGTGTTCATCAACGATTGATCCGCAAAAATGCCCCGCAGGCACTCGAAATGCGAATGCGCAGTGGGAGACCCCAAGCTCTGCTGGGGGATCCGCACTTTGCATCTAACGCTGCCAAACATCCACTGGGACCGAACTCAGTTGCCACATTCGACAGTCTGGCATCGACCGCGGACTCATTTTGTCAAGGTTGCGAAGCTCTCGTATCGTCTGCTTCTCGAGTCTCCGGGCGCGTGGGTGGAAGCATGTGAACTGCAACCAGATTGGCGCCGACGACGTCGTAGCCCTTCTCGAGTCGAACCTTCAACAACGATTGAAAAACCGGGAATGACCGCTTGTCGCCAGCGGGTCCCTGCAATTGGATCGCCTTCGTCAATTCATCGATCCCCGACCTTGAAGTGGCGTAGAAAATCGCGCCTTCTGTGCCGGTGGTGTCGAGACCACCGAAATCTGCAATATAGCGTCCCGGTACAATCCCCGGCTGAATCGTTATCAGGCTGTAATCCGCCTTCAAAACCTGTGTGCTCGGATCGCGTTCCGTATGGTAGGTTGACTCTTCATTGGGGCGGGGATGGGAATTTACGATGACGCCCCGCCATTGCTCCAGGCGCGAGTTGAAATCCCTGAAGCTAAAATCGCCCAGATTGCTGAAATGGGCGACCGCAATGTTTTGCGAGGATGAGCCGAGCATGATGACATTGTGCTGCGTCAGGTCGTCGACGGTGAGCTCGCGGCTGGGCTTGATGATCGGCTTATAGCCCATCTGGCCAAAGAGATTTGAGAGCATGCCTACGGCTTTGAGCTCGCCAAACCCGAGGTACGAATTTTCGTAATAAAGCTGCCCGGCTCGCGCAACCAGTTCCGGATTCGAGGCGAACTGCTCGGCCAGGTGCGAATCGACGGGAGCCCCACGGTAATCGGTCGCGCCCTGCTTAAAGCGGAATAGATCGTTGTAGTTGTCGAGAAGGAACACGGCATCCGGATACGCAATAACCGGAGTTGGGTCGTTTCCGATGTATTTCGCCCAGAAGGCGATCACCGGGTCGGAAGATTTTTGCGGATCGGATTTCGCGCCGCTTAAGCTCGTCTTGCCGGCGCCCAGCGGAGCCCATTTGCTTTCAATCCATAGACCGAGGAGGAAGGCGGCTATCACCGCTGCGCCCGCGATGAACGCAACACGCCAAGCTGGCCAGGCCGGTCGGCGCACTTGTCGATCAACCGGCTCCGAACTCGTTTGCAAGGGCTGATCATTCGATAAAACAGCGTCGCCCGCAGCGACAGACTTCCCGCCGGCAAAGGCTTCCATTGCGCCGGACCATTCAAACAAGGGCAGGTATTGGCCCTTCGGAATCTCAATGATGATCCGGTCGTGAAGTCCGTCTATGTCGTAGTACTCCTTCAGCTTCTGCCGAAGACGATGAATTTGGACACGGACGATGGGGTCGGCCTTTGGATCGAAATCAGCCGGCCGCCCTAAGGCCTCCACGCCGATCGTATATTCCTTGATCGGTTCGGCACCATGGCTGAATGTCTTTTCCGCAAGATACTGCAGAAGCTGCTGGAGCATCGATGCGTTGCGGAAGCTGCCGGATTGCAGGACTCTCCGGACCTGTTTTTGGCATTCATCCCGGGAGGGGATTCCCAACGTGATGTCTGCACTCGCGTTCAATTGCTGGCCCCTCTCTGCGACACAACACCTGGCGCTCGGTCCAGCCCGTAGGCGGACCCTCAGCACCCACAGATTCTCGTTCAGCGGATTGCGCCTGCAATCGGGCTCGGCGTATCACAAGAATTCTACGACAGATACGTGTCGGTGACGAACGGCTTCGGCGGCTGCCCTTGCAAGGCGAATCCAGATCGTTCATCTCGAGATCCGACGTTACCAACCCCTTAACATCGATGTAACGCGCCGGTTTCGGAATGAGTGGACGTCGAAGAAAACATTGGCGGCTGAGCCCCCTAAATCACGTTTCAGAAGCCCCGTAACCCCGCCGTTACTAGTCAATTGGATGTGATCGGCAACAGTATGGTCGGCGTTGTCGCAGGAGAAATCCGCCGAGATATTCCTGACGATTTCGCGTAAGAGCCGGTTGGTTCCGCATCTTCCTGAAAACGCTAACATCGGCCCTGTTCATCTCGGCCCGCACCAGACCAACTACGACACGCTTTGGAGGCGATATGCAAAAACGAATCTTAGTCCTGATTGCAGTTGCGGGCAGTCTTCTTCTGCTGTTGTTCGCAGCAAAAGCTACATCTGCGCAGGCCGTGACTGGAACCCTGCTGGGAACGGTTCAAGACTCATCGGGAGCCGTGATCGCGGGCGCAAATGTCACACTCACCAACGAAGGAACCGACATCAGCAGCAAAGGCACTTCGAGTCCTCAGGGGTTCTACACGTTTCCCAACCTCGACCCGGGCCAATATACCGTGACCGTCGACGCCAGGGGATTCAAAACACTCACTTCGAAACACAACGTCGTGCTGGTGGAGCAATCCACTCGCGTCGACTTGACACTTTCGCCTGGCGCGGTCAACGAACAGGTGACAGTCACCGGCTCGACGCCGATGGTGGAGACCACAACCTCCGACCTTGGTACGACGATCGATCAGACGCAAATCAATAATCTGCCCGTCAACGGCAGAATCCCAGCCATGCTGATGCAGCTCGCTCCCGGTTCCACTCCTGCGGCATGGGGTGCGGGCAATGGCGAAGACTCTTCCACGGCATCGACGACGGCGCCGGGCGGCGGCGGCGGCGGAGCCTACACTTCCACAAACGGCTTTCCTTTTGAGTCAAATCTCTACCTGGTAGATGGCGTCACCGACGTGGAATTGGAGAATGCCTATATGGGACTCCAGATTCCATTCGACTTTGTTGGCGAAATGAAGCTCGAAACCAGCGACCCCTCGGCGGAATACGGGACCTTCGGCGCCCAGGTTTCCAACATCACCACTAAGACGGGAACCAACCGCTTTCACGGGCAGGTGTTTGAATACAATCGCAACACTGACTTCAACGAGCCCGACTACTTCAGCAAGATCAATCCGCCGTTCCACTATAACCAGTTCGGCGGCGAGGTGGATGGACCGATCATCAAGGACAAGCTATTCTTTGCGGCCGATTTACAGTGGCTCCGGCTCGCCGAAGGTTCCTCTGGCAAACAGAGCTTGCCCACGGCGGCAGCCCGCAGCGGAAATCTATCCGGGTTCGATTACACCACCGGCGGAGAGACTTACGGCCCGATCACCAACCCCATGGCCTGCTTCTACAGCGCCGAGGCCAACGGGCTCGCCAATCCGCAGCCTTGCACGGCCAGCGTGAGCGGCCTGATTGGAGCTGACACAGTTCCCGCGTCGGACATTGTGCCGATGGCCGGGACCAGCTCAGGCTTCCTCCAGTCTTCGGTGTGGCCGCTTCCCAACCTTTCAGGGCAAGTCAACAATGCCAGTTATGTGCAATTAAACGATGCATCCGAGCCGCAGGAAGACGCCCGCGTCGATTGGAACTTCTCGCAGAAAGATCGCTTCTTTGCCCGCATGGGGTATAGCAGCCGGTCGATCCAACAGCCGTTCTTGCTTGGCGCCGACACCAGCCCGGCCATCTTCATGAATGATGGGAACATCAACGCGACCAACCAGACCAGCAACGACGTTGTTGGCTGGGACCACACCTTCTCGGCCAGCATGATGAACCAGTTGCGCCTCGGATACAGTCGCTTCGCCACTACCCCATTCACCACCGCAAACGGAATTTCCGAGAACAATGTTCTGGGCCTTCCAAACGGGAACATCTCGGCCTATCCGGATACGAGCGGTGTTGCTGCAGTCAGCATCAACGGTTTCGAAGGCACTGGAGATCCGGGATGGGTGCCGCAGGCATTGGGAAGACTTTCCAACATCTACCAGATCAATGACGCCTTCACGTTTGTCAAAGGACGGCATAGCTTGAAGTTCGGCATTGCCATCCAGCCTATCCAGGCACGCGTGTACAACTCGCAGAACGATCCCCGGGGTCAGCTAAACGCCAGTGGCAACTACACTGGCTATGGCTGCAGCAACATTGGTGGCGCTCTGTGCAACGGCGCCGGCATCGCCGACTGGCTGGTGGGCGCGCTGAGCTACGTGGCCCGCGACCATTTCTTCGACAGGCCGAACACCCGGACTACGGAAGTCGGCGAATTCGCGCAGGATGACTTCAGGCTCTCGAGCAAGCTGACGCTCAATCTTGGTGTCCGCTACGACGTCTACACGCACCCTGTCGACACCAGGAACCTGCAGAGCAACTTCGTCACCGAAGGTGCGAACGCCGGCTTTATCCAGGTGGCTTCGTCGAGCAACCGTGGCCCCAATGTGAACACCTACTACGGTAACGTCGCCCCGCGCCTGGGCTTCGCCTATACTCCCGACAGCGGCAAGACGGCAATCCGCGCCGCATTTGGAGTCAGTTACTTCAACGGCAACTTCGGCGCAGATGGCGGCACGCTGGAACGGAACTTCCCGGAACTGGAGCAGGAAAACAACAGCCCGGCCCAGACGAACTGCAGCAGCCTTTACACTGGAGCAGGGGTGTGGCATACCGGGTCAGCGCCCGGAACCGCCATGTATTCGCCCTGCGGCTCGTTCATTCTGGCCAATGGTCTGCCTCCAGGCCCAAGCGGCGCAACCAGCCCCTATACGCCGCTGACACCCATCTCCGTGTCTCCTGGTGGCTTCGTCGCTTCGCCAGCCGGTTTCGGCGTCTATGAGGTGGCCAGCAACTTCCGTCCCAGCCAGGCCGACAACTGGAACGTCAGCATCGAAAGGCAGCTCAGCGCGAACATGTCGCTCCATGTCGCCTACGTGGGCACGAAAGGCGCCTATCTCTATAACGATTGGCAACTCAACCAGTGCAACCCGACGTCGTTTACCAGCGGTCCGACGTATGCCGAACTGCAGACAGAATTCGGCACGACACAATATCCAGGGACGCCGCAGTGCTATCCGTATTACAGTTTTCCCAGCGACCCCAACTATCCCGCGTCGGCAGATGGCAATATCTCCACCTTGGACTTCCGCAACAGCGGAGCAAAGTCGCACTTTAACGCCGGCGAGGCAGTATTCGAGAGGCGCCAGGGATCGAATCTGACCTTCACCGCTGCCTACACCTGGTCGAAGCTCATGGATAACTACTCCAATCAGCTCGACAACTATGACTTCCACCAATACCTGGATACGGCGGGATGGCACCACAACAATTACCCGCAGACCCTGTTCCTCACCTACGTCTACGCGCTGCCGTTCGGCCACGGGCAGAGGTTTGCCAACTCAACTTCCACGGTGGAAGATGCAATCGTGGGCGGCTGGACATTCAGCGGCGTCACCTGGTTCCGTTCCGGCGGGCCTCTGCTGGTCACCGCGAGCAGTCAATATCTGCTCAACCAAAATAGCGGACAGCGCGCCAATTACAGCTGCTCGGTCGCCGTCAATCCGCACACGATTGCGAAGTGGTTCGACACGGGCTGCTTCACCGAGCCGGTCGGATTCGTCTTCGGCAACGACGCTGTTGCCCAGGGGAACGGGTACGGGCCGCGCTACCAGAGCTGGGATATGTCGTTCGGCAAGATGGTTCATGTGACTGAGCAGATGCATTTGCAGTTCCAGGCTCAGTTCTTCAACATTTTCAACCACGTCAATTACCAGACTCCAGATACGGGTGTGGGTGACGGAACATTCGGACAGGTCACCAACGACTATCTGCCGCGCCAGGGTCAGCTGGGAATGGTCCTTTCATTCTGACGTGGTCTGCTGTTGCGGATCTTCCGCGACGGTCCGGCCCCATGCCGCGTGATGCCCGGCGTGGGACCGGAATCTTCTTGGGCTGCTCTTCTTGCTGCAGCTCCGACGATTTCGATAGAACAGAACGGCAGATATTCTTCCAATCCGCATGAGAAAGCCCACACCAACGAACAGAAGACAGTTCCTCAGTGCCGCATTTGGCATTGCTGCCACCACACCTCACACGCTCTTACGAGGATTCAACCTCACTGCTCATTTGCACTCCGCTCTGCCTGGACCATCGGCACTTGATGGCGCAGCTCCAGATCCGCAAGAAGGCGCGGTCGAATTTGAATCTTCCGACAAACAACTCGTCGACGGATTCCGATGGGCCAAAGCGCAGGCACTGGCCTATGCGCGGACAGACGGAACGATTGGGCCGTGGTACGAGGCAGCGCTGCCTGGTCGAAATGCTTTTTGCATGCGCGACGTCTCGCATCAGAGCACTGGCGCGCAGTTCCTCGGACTGGGGCCGCGAACGCTCAATATGCTGCGCCGCTTCGCCGCGAATATCTCTGCGTCTAAAAATTGGTGCTCCTGGTGGGAAATTACGCGCGACAACTTGCCGGCTCCCGTCGACTACAAAAATGACCACGACTTCTGGTACGACCTCCCAGCAAGCTTCGACGTGATGGACGCTTGTTATCGGCAGTGGCAGTTGTCCCGCAACGACGCGTATCTCGATGAAGTCTTCCTGAATTACTACGAGCACACAATTACTGACTATGTAAAAGCCTGGGATCACAAGGGCGATGGTTTGCTCGAACATCTCGCTTCCGACGGCCACATGGGAATCGCCACGTACGAAGAGGATCTGCAGAATCAAATCCTTGTTGGAACCGATCTGATCGCCGCCCAGTATGCTGCTTACCGTGCCTACGCCGCAATTCTTAGGGCAAGAGCCAGGCCCCACGCGGCGGAGTTTGATGAGAAGGCCGATCATTTGAAGAATCTCTACAACAATCATTGGTGGGATGCGAGCCACCAGCGCTATTTTGCAGCGATCGGAGAAGATGGCAAATTCAATGCCGATCTCAAAGAAGGTGACGGCCGCTGCACTCTCGAACTCCCGCTTTATTACGGCCTTACCACCGCTGGCCCAAGGACCGAAGCAATGCTGGACATCATGGAGAAGCGGCTGAATACGGATTTAACCGCGCCGAATGGAGTGATCGGCGGCGTGGAAGGCCGCTCCTACATGCCGGACATTTTCTATAAGTATGGCCGCTCCCGCGCAGGATACAGCGCGCTCACCGCATTAATGGATCCGAACCTTAAGCGCCGCGAGTATCCCGAGGTGTCATATACCGTGATCGGAAATCTCTGCACCGGCCTGATGGGGATCTCTGCCTCTTCGATCGCGAACGCAATTGAGACCCTTCCACAACTGACCCCTGAAACCAGTTGGGCCGCTCTTCACCATGCCCCAGTGGGAATGAACTCGATCTCAGTCCGGCATACAGGGCTTTCGGCGTCCACGTTCATCAATGAATCAGGCCCCGAGCTTACCTGGCACGCTGGATTTCCCGCGAAGAGCGCCACGCTGGTGATGAACGGCAGGAAAGTCGCAGTAAAAGTCAGGACTCGTGCCGGAGGCTCAACAGAATCGTACGTCCAGGTTCGCGTCAAGCCGGGAGAGACCTGCACAGTATCCGTTCCAGTCGGTTGATTTGAGGCGACGTGTTGCTTGAATCGAACAGCTCGATGGGTGTCGGCCCGGGACGGCCACGAAGAGACATGAGGTGAAGACGATGAAACAAGGCTCAACCCGTCGCGAAGTGTTGAAAGCAACAGCCGCCTCATTTGCGCTCGCCGGGATTTCCGGCGCGTTGGAGAGCCCATCGCTCGCCGAGCTGCTCACCAAATACAACTACGCGCCAAAACAACGCAACGTGCCCTTGGGCGTGGCTCGCGGCATTTATCCCGGGCGCGTCGCCTGGGTTCGCGATCCCAAGGCAGCTCACTGGAGCGGAAACCGGCAAGCGGTAAACGATCAGTGGTGGATGGATGCAAGCACGGATCAGGATCGTGTCGACTCGATGGTTTCGCAGCTGATACAGAATATAACCGGCGCCAAATCCGACGATGAGGCGTGGCGGGCAATCTTCAACGATTACGGCCGGCGCTACAAGGGAACGAATAAGAACTCCTACCGCCAGGGCGAGATTGTTGCCGTGAAGGTGAACATGAACAACAGCAAGCCAGTTGTTCCAACCAATCTGGTCAACGTTTCGCCGCAGATGACTTTGGCTGTGGTCCGCCAGTTAGTGCGTCACGCGGGTGTGGCGCCGGCGGACATCATTGTCTACGACGCGCAGCGTGACATCTATCCCGGCTTGTTGAACAAGATATGGAATGAGTACAAGGATGTCCGGTTCGTTCAGCGCGACGCGCCTGATCCTGAGCATCAAGCTCATCCGGCATACGGAACGATTCACGGCCTGGAGCAGGCACAGTGGGTTGAAGGTCAAACTTATTCCGCGAATCGCTACGACAACGCTCGATTCATTCCGCAACAGATCAAGTACGCAACCTATCTGGTGAACATCGCTCTCGTCAAAGGCCATTCCTATCCATTTGCCGCGGCAGAAGGAGGCGATGAGGGCCAGACTGGCGTCACTCTCACAGGGAAGAACCATTTTGGTTCCATCAAGGGGCCGGGCGAACTGCATTCCATCATCAATACGAACCAGGGTGGAACGCCGCATGCCTATTCGCCAATCGTCGATCTTTCAGCTTCGCCGAATCTCGGCGCGAAGACCATCCTCTATCTCCTCGATGGCCTCTACTGCGCCCGCAGGCACATGTCGTATCCACTGCATTTTCCCAACGCGCCATTTTTGAATCGAACCGAACCGTACGAGAACTCCGAATGGCCGGCGAGCATTCTGGCTTCGCTTGATGGCGTTGCACTCGATTCCGTTGGGCTCGACATTCTTTATTCGCAGACGAAGAACAACCTCGACGAGAATGGCCGCCCGCGCATCATGATCCGCGAAAATGCCGACGATTATCTGATGGAAGAGGCTCTCGCAGACCAACCCCCTTCTGGAACGAAATACCTCCAGGACGGCAAACCTGTCTCCAGCCTCGGCGTCTTTGAGCACTGGAATAACGAAACCGACCGGCAATACACACGGAACCTGCATCCCGCGAGCGGCACTGGGATTGAGTTGATTTACCTTTCCGTGACTTGACGCACTCGTATGCTTCTTGGCGCCCATTTGGAGTCCTCGCCCCATTGTTCACAGAATCGGGGCCTCACCACACACTGGTTTTCTCGATTAGCCGGGCTTATTTGGAGGGTCTTGCCGTGCATTGTCCAGGTTCATACCAGCCCTCTGTGCCCCTGAATTCGGGATGGATTGCAAGGGTCTTTCTGTTTTCGGCGGCGCTTCTGCTCCCGTGCTGTATGGCTGCGCCGCGGTCCGATGCAGCTGCGCCCCCATTTCCCGATTATTTAGGCGACGAATTTGACTACTCCGCGTTCACACGCTTCGACGCGTCGACTCCGCCGAAGAGCCTCATCTATCAATCAAACGGCTTCATGGCTCTGCAGGAGTCCGGCTTTGGAGGGCAGCGGGTGATCATTCCAGTTGCCGGTGCGGCTGCACCCACCAATAGCAGCGACAAGCTCTCGGCCGTGATAATCGAGGCGCCTGTGATCAACGACGACGCTGGTCATACCTGGAAGCTGTCCGACAGCCCGGCCAGGCGTAGTCTTACGTACTTTGCCGATCGCACCGTATATAGGGCCGCGTTCGATGGGGGCCCGGAAGTGTCACTCACGGTTTACCCCGTCTACGGAAAACCCGCTGCGGTGATTCGGCTGCGAATCGTTCGCACCGCCGGCCCGGTTCAGGTCTCAATCGCCGCGCTTGCTGAGGGACTGCAACTCGTCCCAGGCACAGATGAACTCAGTTCGACCTTCGGTTCGCAGAACTGGCCCTATCGACTGATCTTCGCCGGCCGTCCTGCAGCAACGATTCAGCACAATCAGTTCGAGTGGAATCTTCGCGGCGACGGAGATGTTGCCCTCATGCTGACGATTGGCGGGACGCAACAGCAGGCAGCTGCTGCGCTCGACCAGCTGCGACGTTCTCCCGATCTTTTCGACCACGAAACTCATCGCCTTTGGAATGCCTATCTTGCGTCGGCACCCCTGGTAGCGCCGGCAACGACGGTCAGCTTCACAATTGGCACAACCGGCGAACGAAAGAGCATCAGTCCAGAAGATCTCGTCCGCAGCGAACTGTGGTTCTGGCGAGGTCTCCGCAATACCACCTGCCAGGCGTCTTACCTGCCCGCGACTCCGTTGATGATTGCCGACTGGAATGTCTTCATGGGCATGTGGAGCAACGATGGCATTGCAGAGGCGATTGCCCTCGCCGCGACAAACGAGAGAAATCTTGCTCGAGCCGCCATCCTGAATTGGTTCCGTTACTCGGTAAATGCTCAGGGGGATGGAACGACCGCCTGGACGATTTTTCCTTCTGGCCGCAACACTTTCCAAGCGACAGGACCCGAGCGGAGCACGCAGGGTGTTCCTGTACAGGCCTCGCTCGTGGGGGAGTATGTCCGGCTCACAGGCGATAGAGACATTCTTCGTGAAAAGCTCGGCGGACTCGCGGGGAATCGCACGTTATGGCGGGCGTTGGTAGCCTACCAGACGAATCTGCCTCACGTGCGAGATGTCAATCACGATCACCTGATCGATTGGCTGCACACCTACGAGACGGGATGGGATGATAAAGATTCGCCTTTCATCGATCTGCATGGTCACCCCACCAGCGCCGTGAACGAGCAGGTCTTCCAGCTTTGGAGCCTTCGCGAGATGGCGTGGCTCGCCCGGCTTCAGGGCGAAGATCCATCGCCATGGCAACGGGAGTTCGATGCCACACTGCAGGCAGTGCGCGACAAACTGTGGGATCCAGCGACGCAACGTTATTGGGACCTCGATGTGAAAGAAGGAAAGCTCTGGACGCACGGCGAAAATCTCGATGCCTATGACTTCCTCTATTTCGAGAAGGATCCCCAGCGCATTGCCGCGATGCTGCGGCGCCTCGACGACCCTGCCAAATTCAATGGTCCTCTGATGCCAACCCTGGCGTTTGACACTCCTCACTGGGGCGGCTATTGGCGTGGCCCGGCGTGGCCCAGAATCTTTTGTTACCTTGGAATGGCCCTCGCGCGATCGGGGCACGCGCAGGAAGGCTTCGATTGGCTTGCCCGGGCCATCAACTCCAATCTCGGTCCGCTCCTTCCTGAAAACGTCGACCCCAAAGCATATCCGCCCGGCGAACATGCCATCGGTTCCGTTCGCATCATGGGTTACGACGCGCTTGATACGCTGGTGTTCCCTGATGTCGCTGGATTACGCACATGGGGCGGCGAGGATTTGACCGTCGCGCCGAATGCCTCTCTTGGAACGGTGTATATCCGAGGTCAAAGGTGGCGCGGGGATCGATACGACGCCATTCTTTCTCCAGGTCGACCGTCTCGCATCTGGTGCAACGGCCGGGAACTGCCGCCGTTGGTCGCAGGGCACATCTGGCATGCGAAGGTCGACGGCCAGACGGTAAGTTTCTATGCCGATGACCAGTCCACGGCAGCATCCAAGAAGTGAGTCTCGCGCGTCCTATGATGCGAATGCGTCGACCAGGGAGATCAGCTTCATCTGCGACTTCAATTCTTCAATCGACGCCGCGCTTTTCACTGTCAGCTCAATTGTTTCGCCGGGCAGCAGATCGAAGTAGTTATCCGAGATATTGACATCGAGGTTGCCGAAGGACAGGTACACGCTGCGAGCCAGGACCGGCGATGTAATGCGAATCTTATAGGTCCCACCCTCTCCGCTGAGCTCCGTCTTAAGTTCCGCTTGCGGAAGATGAATGTTCTTCACTGGAACGAGGTAGGTGAGGTTCCGCGAGATCTCGGCTCCGCCTGCGCTCAAATCGGCGACGGCAATTACTTGCGCGGGATCAGAAGCGCCAAGGCCGGCGAGTTTTTCGAGCGGCCACGTAATCGCAACGCTGCTCGCGAGAGGCGTAATCTCTACTCTCTGTGTCTGATCGAGCAGGATCTTACCCTGAAAGTCCATCAGGCGCAGGCGAAGTGTTGCCTGCTGGGTTTGCGTTTTGTCTGAGACGATGTAGACCCTGAGTGCTCCGTCTTCAACGTGAGTCGAGACCAGGATAGGAGCATAAAAGCGGCGCGCATAGTATTGAAGCGCCTTCCAGCGGCCGAAGTAGTCGATGCTCGACCACGACGCCACCGGCCAGCAGTCATTCAATTGCCAGAATACAGATCCCATGGTCTCGGGGCGGCTGCGACGGAAGTGCTCGGCCCCAATCTTGATTCCTTCGGCCTGCAGCACCTGGCTCACATAGAGAAAGCTGGCAAAGTCCTTCGGCTTCGGGTAGTCCCTCGCGATGTAATCCTGGATGATGGAATTGCCCTCGTTGTTCTTCTGGTGGGCAAGCATCACCGCAGTGAAAATTCCAGTGCGATCTTCCGGTTGAGTGAAGCTCTCCACCGTGCGCATCTCAGGAAACGACTGGAACCCATATTCGGTTACGAAGCGCCAGTGGTGATTTTCGTATTCGGTAAATGGAACGCGTCCGTGCCAGACGCTCCAATCGTGCGTATCACCCGATTGGAAGTGATCGCTGAGAGGCTCATAATCGGCGCTTGGCGAACTGGGCCAGTAGGGGATCTCCGAATCGAGTCGCGCAACAACGCGAGGCAGGATGCCGCTGAATTCGGTCAGATAGTCTTGCCACATTTGGAACTTAACGTCGGCAGGTAGATTGGTGCGAGGCGCCCAGTTGAAGGCCGCCTCGGTCTCATTATTGCCCGACCAGATCACGATGCTGGGATGATTGCGCAACCGCCGCACCTGATCCTCAGCCTCAGCTTCGATCTCCTGCTTGAAGGCATATGTTCCGGGCTGCCAGTCGTTGCCGAACATGAAGTCCTGCCACACCATGATTCCCAGTTCATCGCAGATGGAATAGAACTCGTCTGTCTCGTAGTAACCGCCGCCCCAATGGCGAATCATGTTCATGTTGGCGTCGCGCGCGGATTCCAATATGCGGCGGTAGTCGGCGGTTGTCACGCGGCTGGGGAAACTGTCGAAGGGAATTACATCGGCCCCCTTGGCAAATATCGGGATTCCGTTTACCACCAGTTCGAAAGATCGGCCCCACTTGTCCAACTCGCGCCGCAGTTCGATGGATCGAAGTCCGGTCCTCACCTGCTGCTCGGCTGCCACGCGGCCATCCACCTTGATCTCTGCTGTGAATTGATAGATCGGCTGCCTGCCGTATCCGGCTGGGTACCAGAGGTCAGGTTGCGCAATCTCGATGGGGATATCGATTGCGTTCTCTCCGGCATGCAGAGAGACGGCATGCTCAATTGCGATCTGCTTTCCGTGATGAGCGTATTCGATATTGAGCGTAGCCGTGCGGTTTCCTGAGGATTGAATATCGAACTCGGCATCGAGATGCGCCACGTCTGCATTCACGTCGCGTTGCCGGATGGCATAGTCGGCAATGCGCGCTTTGTCCCAGGCTTCAAGATGCACAGGGCGCCAAATCCCGCTTGTGACAAAACGAGGTCCCCAGTCCCAGCCGTACTCGTAGGCCGCTTTCCTGATGTAAGTCTTGTCCGCGGTCTTCGATTGAAGACGGAAGGGATCTCCGGCTGCCACTTCTTGAGCCGCCTTGATAGGCGAAGGGAAGACAATGCGCAGTTGGTTCTTGCCTACATGAAGGTGGTCTTTTGCCGGTACACGCCAAATGCGGAACATATTGTTGGCATTCAGCACCAGGGCGTCGTTCAGATAGACCTGGGCGGCCGCATCGATCCCATCGAAAACCAGGTCCACATTCGAGCGCGCGAAAAAATCCGCGGCAACGTCGAAGTTAAGCCTGTATTCCCAACTTGCATTTTCGATCCATTGCAGCTTGGCTTCGTTATCACGATAAAATGGATCGGGGATCTTCTTGTTTGCGAGCAGGTCGAGATGAACATCGCCCGGAACCGTGGCCGGTAGCCACTCCTGTGCCTCGCCGTTTGAATTCGAATCGACCTGCCTGAACTCCCAACCTTGATCCAGGCTCATCGTGGCGTTCTGGTCAATTCTGCCTTGCCACTGCGCGGTCTTGCTTTGCGCCCGCGAAGCCGAAGTCCCGATTCCAGCGAATCCCAGGATCAGTGAGCTCACGATCAGCCGTCTTAATGTTCTTTTCATGCCCGTCCTCTTTCGGCTCGCTTCACATCGCGTATTCAATCACACGCGCTTCACGCGGATGAAGAATCAATTCGACTTTGCTCCCGTGAGCACGTAACACCTGATTCGATTTCAAATCCCTGACCTGGCCTACAGCTTCGATGCGGATGCTTCTTCCCTGCGGCCCTGGATTGTAGTAGAGGAATGTTGGCGCCAACTCAGGCTCGAGGAAATTCGTCTTCGTTAAATCCCAACGAAGCAGCCACGGGTCGTCTTGCGGTTCGACCATTCTGTCGAGCCACATGATGTAAGCGCCGCCATAGACCGATCGATGCCCGGCAAAATCACCTTCGGCATAAGGGGAATGACCCTTGTCTTCGCGATTTAAGCGCTCATAGGGCACCATCGGAGGAAGATCGGGCCGGCTCTGGCTGTCTTTGGGAAGAAACTCAGGATAGAACCAGCGCAGATTTGCAGCGGCGTTGAGCGCATAGCGCGCGACCTCGCCGGCCAACTCAGGCCGGTAGCGAAGCGCCGGCATCATATATGGAAACGTGACCATCGACTCCATGCTGTAGGCCTGCCCCGGCGGTTCGGTCGCGAAACCTGCCATCAAGCCGTCGACAGGGCATGTTCCCCAGCGGCCGGATGCCATCAGGCCCACCTTTGAATCCAGTACAAATCTGAGCGCCTTGCCGGAACTCGCGGCATAGCCCGCGGATTCCAGATAAGCCGCTGCTAAAACCGTCATCGCACCGCTGGGAACTTCGTACCAGGGATTCTTTGCAAAAGCCAGATAGCGATCCATCCCGGCCTTCGCTTCCGCAAGGCAGAAATCCTCGCCGGTGAGCTTCCACGCCAGAAGCATCACGTAACTGTAACCGCCCACTGCATCCGGCTGCCGGTAGATATCCTGCCGGGTAAACGGCAACGCTCTTTCGAAGTCGTAGCCCTGGTCGTTGAAGTCGTAGTGAATCTGGTGTGCCATGTCTCGCATCCGCTCGGCACTGCGGATTACGCGGCCAAGCCATTGCTCATCCCGCGAAAAGCGGCGCCGGATGAGTCCGAATGCCAGCGCCGAGACGTTCATCAAATACCAGTACTCGCACAACGTGGCGCCCGGCCCATCGAGAAACAAGCCGTAGCTATCGCTGTAATAGCCTTTCAGCGAAGGAGCAAGTTCTTCGAGACCTTCGCCGCGTAACTCCCTGCCCATCGCTACCGGCCCATAGGATGTGAGCCCACCATCTTCCGTGCTTTCCAGGGCAGATGTGAAGAACTGCCTGCCGGCTTTGTCACGGCGGTTCACTCCATTCGCCGGGTCCATCATATACGCGTCGAAGGCGTCGGCGATGGCATGAAAATCGAGCGGCTTTTCCTCGGGACGTACCGGAAGTCCAGTCCAGTCCGAAGGCTCTGACGGCATCGAAAGCGCCGGCCATGGGCAGGCAGACAGGCCGACCGCTGCAGCTCCGGCGAGAAATCTGCGCCGCGTTATCTGCAATTCAGCTCCGGTCGTGGCGATGCGCCGAGCGATCATCTCTTCTCCGGTATAACGACAGTCGGGAACATAGCACAGGCGGGTGTTGGCAGGGCGTATGAGCCAAAGTTGCCATCGATCAACCCATTCTTCA
The DNA here is from genome assembly GCA_963834565.1 of uncultured Acidobacteriaceae bacterium. Taxonomy (GTDB): domain Bacteria; phylum Acidobacteriota; class Terriglobia; order Terriglobales; family Acidobacteriaceae; genus Telmatobacter. The sequence continues at coordinate 330,821 of CAWICF010000009.1, forward strand.
TCATCGGTCGCGACGCGGGAAGGGGTTAACGCGCATTATCAACCCAGAACAATCGCAGAACATGTGATTCTCACGGCCTTATGGGTGGATTTCGTTCCTGAAAGATTCGACTTCCAACTAATCCCCGCGCGCGACGATGCAAGAATGATGAAAACCGGTTGACGGCCACGTGAACGCACAAAAGGAACACGCTATTTTTGGATCAAACGCGTGGCTACGATCGAGGTCGCATTGGGTGCGCCGGCGACAGCCTGTGTCTTGATGAGAGCTTCAAAATAAACCGGCTGCGATGTCGAAGATGTAATTCCGAGGGCTTGTGCGAGCTTTTGGCGGTTTCCAGGGTCAGCCAGAAAGATTCCTGCAGCCTCGGTGCCTTCCTGCTGCAGTCCTTGCAAAATCAGTACACTTCCGTTTCCATCCGGTACGGGGAGCAACGAGATGGTCGCGTAGTCTTCTCCTGAAGTTCCGGTAAAGCTCAATCCGGGATACTTCTCCTCCTCGCCCGGTTTTGGATGAAGGTTCTGAAAGAACTTGAGGCTCTCCCCGACGACGCCTTCGCGTTCCTGGAAATTGAGCTTGTCCTGAAAATAGAAAACCCAGGGATTCGAACTCGGGCTGCCGACGAAAACGAAACTGCCATCCTGCAGATCGCGTGGCCGCAGCTCTCGAGCCGAACGAATGATCAGGCGATCGCTCTCGCTCCCGCTGACATGGAGAAGGGAACTGACTACAACCACGTCAGCATAAGACGTCAGCAATGACCCCGACAGATACTTCATGATTCGGGATTCGCGTTCCGTCGGATGAGTATTGGAAAGATCCTGGCCGTCGCGATACGAGGGACCAAGATAGGTATCCAGCGTCAGAGGCCGCTCATCGAGGAGCCGCGTCATACCATAGTTGACATCGGCAACCACAACCTGAACCGGCGCACTTCCCGACGCGAACAGAGGGGACAATGGCCATGGGGCCCGGGCCTGCGAGGCCGGAGTGGGATGGAGAAACCACGCAGCAACTGTGGTGCCCAAAAACAGCGCGGCCAGAGTCCAGGGAACCACACCATACAACAGACTGAAGCGCGCCGGCGTGGAATCCTTTGCGGGCGCAGGCTGGTCCACAGCCCGGAAAACGGTGGTATAGGCCCCCTTGGGAATCTCAACCACCTGCGTTTCATTGCGGCCCTCGCCGTCAAAGTACTCGTGCAACCGAAGCCGCAACTGGCGCACGTGGACCCGGACTGAGCTGTCCTCGACCACGCTGTAGTCTTGTGGCTTGCCGAATACCGCGCTTCCAATCCTGTGCTCGCTCAGATCCTCTGCATGGCCATGCAGAGTCCTTTCAGCCATGAAGCGCAACAGATCCCGGATGCGAGCCGATTTTTGGAACGAAGGGCTGGCTGTGATCCTCTCGATCAGCTGCCACCGGGGGTCGATCATCAGTTCCGGATCTGCTTCCGCTTCCGAGGTCCGATCTAATGGATTTACACCTTTAGACACAGCATGTACCCGGGCGACCACGGAATCATAGCACGGTGGTTACGGCCCGAGCTAGAGTGCGGAAATCCGGGGGTAGTGTCTCAGCTCGGATTGAAAAACGAATGTCCCAATAGAGCGATATTGCACAGACTAACCCCGTGGATATGAATACGGTGGAGAAAAATCCCCATCGGATGACTGGGGTTGTAAGATGCTCAACCCGTTCAAACCAAGCTTCCCACATGGACGCAACACGGAGGGGACTTACGGTTGGTTTTGCGCAGAATGATCTCGATTCGCTGGGTAAACACCAGCTCACGTTGCGATTCACATGTAGATCGCATTGATTTCCATTGTTTTTCGGCGTGAGTACCTTTTCAAACGCGTAAGCGCTCCCTCATCCTTTGGACTGATCTGCAGCCAATCCCTAAGGCTGGTACGCGAAACGACCTCCGCCTCCCCTGCTCGTGAAATCGAGAGCGCCCCTGGCTATTCACCAGCGGCTTCAAGAAGGACGCATGACACACGACCTGGCAGACCGCTTTGAAAAGAACCCCATCCTGCGGCCGGAAGATCTGCGCCCAAGTCTGCCGGGATTGGAGATAACGTGTCTGCTCAATCCGGGAGTGTTCGAATTCGAGGGTAAGACCTGGCTGATCGTCCGCGTCGCCGAGCGTCCCAAACAAACGCCGGGCAAAACTTCGTTGCCGGTTCTTACACCCCGCGGTCAGGTCGAAATTCTGGAATTCGATTCCAGTGATCCGCGACTCGATTTGAGCGATCCCCGCGTCATCAGTTTTGAAGGTCAGGACTATCTCACGACGCTCTCACATCTTCGCCTGCTTAACAGCGACGATGGAATCAAGTTCGTCGAAGCGGAAGAATCCAGGCCCCTGACTGGAACCGGCGAACTAGAAACGTTCGGCATTGAAGATTGCCGGGTGGCGAGGATCGATTCGACCTTTTATCTGACCTATACCCAGGTTTCCAGAAACGGCGTAGGGGTGGGCCTGAGGACGACCCGCAATTGGAAGGAATTCGTGCACGAAGGCATGATCTTTCCACCCCACAACAAGGATTGCGCGCTCTTCGAGGAGCGAATCGGGGGTAAATACTACGCCCTGCACCGTCCCAGCAGTCCCGAACTGGGTGGCAACTACATCTGGCTGGCGGAGTCACCCGATCTGGTTCACTGGGGCCGCCACCGCTGCCTGGCTCAAACTCGGAAAGACTGCTGGGACAGCGCACGCGTGGGCGCCGGGGCATCGCCGATCCGAACTTCGGAGGGATGGCTGGAGATTTATCACGGCGCCACCAAAGAAAACCGCTATTGCCTGGGCGCGTTACTCCTTGACCTGAATGAACCCTGGAAGGTTCTCGCGCGTTCCGAAGAACCGATCATGGAGCCCTTGGCGCAATACGAACAAGAGGGATTCTTCGGACACGTGATCTTCACCAATGGCCATTTAGCCAAAGGCGATCGCCTGACTCTTTACTACGGCGCCGCCGACAGCGTGATCTGCACCGCGACGTTATCCATTGAAAAGATCCTTGCCGGGCTTGCTGTGGTGGAGGAAGCAAAGGCATGAACCGCATCCGCAACGAGATCGCGGTGTTTCTCGCGTGCCCCCGCTCGATGCGCGTGCTCATGGTCTCAAATATGATTTACGCGCTCGTTTTGCCTGTGATTGAGGTTTTTGTCGCGGCATACGTGATGCGAAACTCGCGAGCCGTCGACAAGGTGGTCGCGTATCAGCTGGCGATTTACTCAGCCACGCCGCTGGCCTTCTTTATCAATGGAAAGCTCCTGGGCCGGGTTGGTTCAAAGCATTTGTACGCAGCGGGAATGGTGCTGTCCGGACTGGCCATGATGCTCATGATGGAATTGGGCATCCTGACTCGGATTGGCATCGCCGTCTTAGGCTTCACGATGGGCCTCGCGACCGGCATCTTCTGGGCCAACCGGGGCTTTCTCGCGTTGATGGCCACCGACGATAACAATCGCAATTACTTCTATGGCGTCGAGAACTTCGTGGCCACTTTGAACGCCGTCGTTGTTCCGGCGCTCATCGGCTGGTTTATCAGCGGCACGGTTCTCTATGGATGGCTGGGCGGAGTCGCCAACCGCGCTTATCGCGTGATCGCGTTTGTAGTGTTTGTTCTGACGATCGCAGCGGCTGCGATCCTCGAACGCGGCACATTCCGCATGCCCGAGCACACACGGTTTGTCTACTTCCACTTCCATCCGTTGTGGTGGCGCATGCTCACGCTTGCCCTGCTGAAGGGACTCGCTCAGGGCTACATCGTCACAGCTCCCGCGATGCTCATCATGCTCCTCGTAGGGCAGGAAGGAACGTTGGGGACCGTGCAAGCGATTGGTGGCGTTTTTTCCGCGTGCCTGTTGTACGCGGCAGGCCGCTTGACCGCGCCCCAGCACCGGAAGTACGTCTTCGCCGTTGGGCTTTCGCTCTTCCTGGTGGGAGCTGTAACCAACACACTGCTCTTCAGCGCATTGGGCGTACTCATCTTCATTGCCTGTCTTCTGTTGGCCAAGCCCATGCTCGATCTTGCTTATTTTCCGATCCAGTTGCAGGTGGTCGATACGGTCTCACGAATCGAGGGACGCAACAGCTACGCCTACATTTTCAACCATGAATTCGGCTTGTTTGCAGGACGAGCGCTGGGCTGCGGGCTATTCCTGGCAATCGCGCATTGGGGGTCAGGAATTGCTGCACTCAAGTACGCGCTTCCCATGATTGCACTGCTCCAGATGCTATCGATCTGGGTTAACGCCCGGATTTCCCGGGATCTGGATGAGGCGGGAACTACCTCCTCCGCCTTGAACCTTGCTGCTCGAACTTCGGAGGCTTGACAGAACTTGAAAAGGAGAAACCCAATGACCAACCACAGTCTAACCGCGCAAAGAACCTCGTGCTTCGCGGCCGCACTGTTGGCGGCGTTCTGGCTGTCGGCAGGCGTCCTCTGCTTAGCTCAAGCGGGAAGAGGCACTTTAACGGGCACCGTTACGGATGCAAACGGAGCAGTCGTTACTGGGGCATCGATCGAGCTGAGAGAGTCAAATACTGGCAGCTCTTACGGCACGAAAACAACCGCCGAAGGCCTGTTTACCTTTCCCGAACTTGAACCCGGGACTTATACCCTGACGGTGACTTCCCCAGGTTTCGAGTCCTACGCCCAGAGCGGCATCATCGTGGAGGTGGGCAGCACTTCCGCTGCCGACGCCGTATTGAAAGTGGGCGCGACGTCATCGACAGTCACCATAACCAGCGACGCTTCGCACCTGGAATCTGAATCCTCCGATGTCGGCTACACGATGTCGCCCCAGGTACTGGATTCGCTTCCGCTGCCCTTCGGCGGTGAAATCCGCAACCCCCTCGAGTTTGCGGCGCTCTCGCCCGGATTCGCTGGCACCATGAGTAACAACCCCTCCTCGCCACCCTCCGGAGCCTTCAAGCTCAGCGGCGGACAACAGGGAGGCGCCGACATCCTGCTCGACGGCGCCACCACCGAGCTCGCCTCGGCCAACATGCAGGTCACCTATAACTTCAGCGTCGAGGCCGTCTCAGAGTTCAAGGTCATGACCAACACCTTCGACGCCCAGTTTGGAAGCGCCAGCGGCGGCGTGGTCAATCTCGTCTCCAAGCAAGGAACGAACGACTTTCACGGCTCGGCTTACGACTTGCTCAAGAACCGCGTCCTGGATGCCAACAGTTGGACCAATGACTACGCTAACGCGCAAGCCGGCAAGATCGTAGACCAGAAGGGCATCGACACCCAGAACGACTTCGGTGCAAGCGTCGGCGGGCCGGTTCGCGTTCCCTGGCTTTACAACGGCAGAGACAAGACCTTCTTCTTCTTCAATTACGAGGGCTTTCGGCAAGAAAACGGAGGCACTTCGCAGCTATCGGCCCCCACCCAGGCCATGCTGGGCGGCGACTTCTCTGCCCTTCTCACCCCTTTGGTCGTCAACGGCGCGACCTTCCCGGCCCACATCCTTTACGATTACTCGACCTGCACAGGCGCCAACCAGGGACAGCCCTGCCAGGCATATCCAAACAACAAAATCACCGAGGCCCCGGACCCGGTCTTTGCCGCCGCTTCTAAGGTCATGCCCTCCGCCCCCTCCAGCGCCACCAGCCCTTACTTCAACATCGAAGACAGCAGTTCCAACCACGAGCAGGCCGACGAGTGGTCCATACGCATGGACCAGAATATCGGCACGCGCAACAAGATTTCAGGCAGTTACTTCACCGGCAACATGCCTTACATCAGCACCCAAAGCCTTGGGTCGCTCTACACCGGCGGCAACATCCAGGGCAACAAATATGTGCGCCTGGGTTATGACTACATCATCACGCCCACCATGCTCAACCACTTTAACGCGGGCTTCACTCGCCGCCATCGTCTTGAAACCTCCGGCGAGGGTGGATTTGGCGGCAACTGGGCCAGCAAGTTCGGCCTCAAGGGCGTAGGCGAATCGGTCTTCCCTCGCTTCGACATCAACTATCCGGGCAATGGCATCAACGAGCCCAGCGATGGCCAAAGCGTCTTCGACGACAACGTCTTTCAATATGACGACGCGGTCTCGTGGCAGAAGGGTCGTCATAACTTCCGGTTCGGCGGTGAATTTCGCGCGGCGCAATTCAACCTCGGCATCCTGACCGGCAGCGCCGGCCATTTCAACTTCACTCAAGGCCCCACCAGCACTCCGTCTGATGGCAACTCCGGCTTCGGCTTCGCCAGCTTCTATCGGGGAGCATTCACAAGCATAAACGGCGATCAGTCTGATATTGTCATTCCCCAGGTCGACGGATTCCGCGTCAAGTATGTTGCCGTCTTTGCCGCCGACGACTGGAAGGTCGACAACAAGCTCACCGTCAACCTGGGCCTGCGCTATGACATGCCAATCCCGGTGACCGAGCAGGCAAACCGCATGTCCTATGTGGATCCAACCCTGCCGAATCCGGGGGCGGGCGGCCTTCCCGGCGCTTACGTCTTCGAAGGCAGCGGCACCGGACGTCTCGGCGGCAGCTCCCCCCAGTCGATCTTCAAAAAGGCCTTCGGTCCTCGCGTCGGCCTCGCCTATTCGGTCGATCCCAACACTGTCATCCGCGCCGGCTACGGCATTTACTTCTCCACTCAGCGCGTCGGAGGCTTCGCCGAGGATGACAGCCAGGGCTTCTCCTCCAGCTACACCTACGCTATCCCGAGCACTCCTCAGACACCGGTTGGTGTGCTCTCGCAGATCACGGCCTATCCCGGCAAGGAGCCGCCATTCATTGACCCCACAGTCATGAACAACCAGGGCAACGCGCTCTTCCTCGAGTCGAAAGTCGACCGGCCCGGCACCATCCAAAACTGGACCCTCGATGTGCAGCGCCAACTGCCCTTCAACACCATTGTTGACGTAGCCTACGTCGGCGGTCATGGCGACCACCTGCAGGCCTTCCTGCATGATCCCAATCAGGGAAACCCTGCTAACTTGTCGTACGGCGCCTGTTTGCAAGTCAACATTGCCAACCAGGCGACAAGCCCGGCTTGCGCGGGCAAGCCCTTGGTCGCAGCTCCCTATGCCGGGTTCAGCGGCTCTGTCTCTCAGGCCCTCCGTCCCTTCCCGCAGTATGGAACCGTCACGGTGGATTCAGCGACCATGGACGATCCCTTCGGCGACTACACTTACGACGCCCTGCAGGCTCAGGTAACCAAGCGGACCAGCGCCGGGCTGACAGTGTTGGCCAGCTACAGTTGGTCAAAGAACATCACCAATGCTGACTCGGAGTATCCGACCGAGGCCGCATGGGAAGGGAATGGCACGAGCGGCGCGCTGAACACCTACAATCTGAAGGCCGAGAAGGCCCTCAGCTCGTTTGACATCCCGCAGCGCGTCGTCCTGGCCTGGACTTACGATCTGCCTTTTGGCAAGGGCAAGCAGTTCGCCAATCAAGGCGGAGCCGTCAACGTGCTGGCCGGTGGATGGAAAATTGCCGCCGTCCAGAAGTACCAAAGCGGCACTCCGCTCAGCGTAACCTCACCGGGCTGGACCTCTGGCATCTTTGCCGGTGGCGAGGGCGCAACAGGTTCATCCAGCCGTCCCAACCTCATTCCCGGTCAGAGCATTAACGGGCTGCACGGCAAGTTCGTCTATGGCACAAGTCTCCGCATCAACCCGGCTGCTTTTGCACCGGCCCCCAACTTCACCTTCGGCGATGCGCCACGCGCCCTCGGCGTCCGCGAACTCTTCAACACGAGCGAGGACTTCAACGTCACCAAGGCCATCCCCATGTTTACCGAACGGGTCCACACCGACTTCCGCGTGGAGTTCTTCGACGTGTTCAACCGGCACCGCTTCACCGGCTTTGACACGTCAATCACTTGTAACCCGGCGACTCAAGATTGCGACAGCTCAGGCGAAGGGGAGGGCACGGGCCTTGCCTATGGCCCGAGAAACATCCAGGGCTCTTTACGGGTCACCTTCTAACGGCACCCGGCAAATCAGTCCTGCCACGCCTGAAGATTGAAAACAAACCGACTCTCCCGGACCTCTTCAGTGAGGTCCGGGAGAATTGCATTTTTTGCGTTCTACACAAACCAGACAGCAGGATGATCGGTACAAAAACGCCCTGCAGGATCGCGCAATGGTATCCAGCAACGTGAAGATAAACTACGATCAATCCATGTTTCGCATCCACGGTCCTCGATTTCTGGTTGTCGCTGGAGCGATTCAGTTTGCATGCATGCTCGCTTTAACCGGTGCCGCGCAGGCTACCAGTTCGCGGATCCAGGATCAGGTTCAGGAACACTTTCTCGCTGCGCAGCAGGCACAGCAGCAGGGCCGGCTTGATGATGCCGTGCGCGAATACAAAGCGATTCTCAAATTGAGGTCCGATATTCCCGAGGTAGATGTCAATCTGGGCCTCGTGTACTATGCCCAGGCGAAGTTCTCTGATTCCGCTGAGGCGCTTTCAGACGCCGCCAAGCTGCGCCCTGGAATGCGCGGCGTTGATCTGTGGCTGGGGATCGATGAGGTTCGGCTCGGGCATCCGGAGCCGGCGATTGCACATCTGCGAGAAGCTGTGAAGCAGAACCCTGACGAGAAACTGGCTCAAGGCTGGCTGGGGACGGCGCTGTGGGATGCGGGGCAGATGGATGCGGCCTTGGTCCAACTGCGCGCGGCCGCCGCGCAATTCCCCGACGACCCAGACCTTCTCTTCTCATCCGGCGAAGCCTACGGGAAAGCCGTGCATGAGGAGACCGAGGAACTGCTTGAGAAGTCAATGGGCACCGCGCTCTCCGATCGCATCTACGCCGATATCTATGTCGAAGAGCAGGATTGGACAAGGGCAGAAGGACACTTGCACCGCGCGATCGAAAGAGATCCTCGCTCGATCGATGCGCGCCTCGAGCTGGCCAACGTGTTCTTCATGCAGGCCAGGTTTTCCGATGCGCTCGACCTCCTGGATCAAGCCGCAGCCATTCAACCGCATTCCGCGGCGGTACTTGCGCGCAGCGGCGAGATTCTTATCCTTTTGCATCACCCCGCCGATGGCCTCTCGCGAATCGAGCAAGGGCTCACCATCGACCGCAGCGAAGCTCTCGATGCATTGGGGCTTCCGCTGGAAGATGAAATCGAACAAGCTGATCCCACTGGTCCCGACGCGAAACTGATAGCATCTTGCCGGGAATCGGCAACTCAGCTTGAAGCTGATCAATCAGCAATACCGGCGAATTTTGCGGCCCTGGCGGCATTGGACGCGGAAGCGGGAGATAGAGATGCCGCAGTGAAAGCCTATCGGCAGATTGCGGAATCCGAACCGGCTCAGGCGCCGGTAAGCAATGCGCTTAATCGCGCATTGATCAGTTTTCACCAACACGATTATGAGCGGGCCGAAGATGCGTTCGAACGCTGGATCGCGGTTCATTCTGAAGACCTTTCTGCGCGATATGACTTGCTGTTGACGCGCCGCCATTTGTCCATTCGGCAAATCGTAAGGCTTGTTGCGGTGGATCCGGACTCTTATCACGTTCACCAGTTGCTCGGGCAGCTTTACGCCGACCGCGACGAGGACAAGAAGGCAATCGATGAGTACCTGCTTGTTGCCGCCGCGCGTCCCGACCTTCCCGGGATTCATTTCTGGCTCGGACACCTCTACTGGAAACATGCCGATGCGGACCATGCTCTGGCGGAATTATCGCGCGAGTTGGAACTGGATCCCGGCAACGCCGAAGCCAACGGAGAGCTTGGCGCTGTGCTGGTCGCCGAGGGCCGATACAGCGATGCGATTCCGCATCTTGAATCGGCACTGAGCAGGAAACCCGATCTCTGGCCTGCATACGCGCAATTGGGCAGGGCTTATGCCAACGAAAAAGAGTATGTGAAGGCCGAAGAAGTATTGCGGCGAGCCCTTACTCACGACAGCGACGGCTCGACCCACTATCAGCTCGGCGTGGTTCTGCGGTCCGAAGGCAAAACCGCGCAGGCTCTTCAGGCCTTCGCGCAGGTTCGCGCCCTGAAGGAAGAAAGAGACGGTGTTGCTTCCCAAGCCACCATCGATCCACCGGAGAGACCATGATCTGGCGGGATCTCTTGATTGTCTTTGCATTTTCTGCACCACTGATGGCGCAGAACCCGGCGCTCGACGAGGGCGTGCGTTTGATCCGTGAATCGCGCTTCAATGAGGCTTTGGTAAAGCTTGAAGAGGCGCACAGAATCTCGCCTCGCAATGCGACCATCGACAATCTTCTCGGCATTACCGAGACCGAGCTCGGCTCGGTCGACAAAGCAAACATCGATTACCGGGCCGCGATTCAGATCGATCCGTCGCAGGCTGCGCCGCACCGCAACCTGGGCGTCAATCTTCTCAATGCCGGAGATTATTCGGGCGCCTCAGCCGAACTGCGTGAAGCCTCGCGCCTTGATCCTAAAGACCAATTCGCCCACTCTTATCTGGTGTCGCTTGACCTGGCCGCAGGCAAGGATGCCGACGCAATCGAACAGGCATCTCTTTCGGGAAATCTTGTCGACAATGACCCTCGGACTGCGGCGGGCCTGGCCGGTGCGGAGATTCGCACTGGTCACATCGAAGAAGCGGCGGCTCGAATTGCCCGCTTGGAGAATGGCGGACAGCTCCCGGCCGATCGTGCGTATCAATTCGCTGTGCTCTTCGCCAATCGAGGCGCGTGGCCGCAGGCCATCGACTGCTTCAGGGGCATTGCAGCCGCTCATCCTGCCTGGCAGAATCGCTACAATCTCGCACTGGCATTGCTTTACGGCAACAAGCCCGAGGAGGCTTCAACAGTCTTGTCAGCCTTGCACAGTGAGCAGCCCGGCAATGCGGACATTCTCATGTTTCTGGGCTCAGCCTTTGAAGCGCAGCAGAAGATGCCTGAGGCGTTGGACGCATATCGCGCTGCAGCCGCGGCAGACCCCACCGATCCCGATCATGCGCTTGATTACACGCGCCTGCTCATGGATAACGATCGCTACGACGAAGCGGTCCAGGTAATCGAGAACGGGCTGGGCAAGACGGCGGAGACTGCGCCGCTGGAACTGAGACTCGGGGCAATCGAGATGATGAAAGGCAACTATGACGCAGCTCGCGACGCCTTTCACTCTGTCATCGCCAATCATCCTGAATTGGATGTCGCCTACGTCGGGTTGGCGCAGACCTACGCCAGGCAATCCAATGACGTTGAAGCAATCAAGATCCTCGAGTCGGCGCGACAGGCCAACCCCGGGAAATACCTCCTCGAGTACTATTTCGGAATGCTTGCCAACCGTTTGGGTCGATACGATGACGCTCGCGCCGCACTCGAAAATGCGGCGAGGCTTGACCCGCGCTCACCTGATCCGCAATTTCAGCTCGGAGAGTTGTATGAGTCGCAACAGGACTACCAAAAAGCGCAACAGGCTTTTGAGCGAGTAGTTGCCCTCCGTCCCGAATTCGCGCCCGCGCATTATCAGCTCAGCCGCATTGATGCACGGCTCGGCCTTCGTGCCGAAGCTGCAAAAGAGTCCGAACTCACAAGCGCGCTTGTCAATTCGCAGCGCGATCAGGCATTTCGTGACCAGCGTGCGCGTGACGGCAGCTTCAAGTCCGGCGCTGACGGGTCGCCCGTCGAGCAATGACTTCACATGTCCCACCCTTAATCCGCAGCGCACCTTCGATTCGCGATCGGATAACAGCGCTCTCAGGAAGGGACCGCATCCCTTCTATTGCCGTCGAGTGGCCGGCGGACCGAAGGCAGATTAGCGATTTCCGTTTCTAATTCACCACTTGGACCGGGGTTGTCAAAGAATTTCAACCAACCTCGTTTCCTCCGACAGAACGCTACGCAGCCCTTTAACATTACTCATAGAGGCATCGCCATGTTAATTCGGCTGGCATACGACATTCAATTCGATATTCCGGCCACTGTGGCAATGGTGGCGCTTCTCAATGTCCATCCTTCGCGCTCCCGCGATCTGCTGGAGCCGGACGAGATGCAAACCGAACCGAGACTTGAAATCACTCATTACATCGACAGTTTCGGGAACCGTTGTGCACGGTTTGTCGCTCCGCCAGGGCACTTGAGGCTTTTCAATTCGACCCTGATTCAAGACTCCGGTTTGCTCGATCAGATCAATTGGTTAGCGCACGAGTCAGCCGTGGGCGATCTGCCGCACGAAATGCTCAGCTTCCTGCTCAACAGCCGCTACTGCGAGGTGGATCGATTCTCGACCATCGCGCTTGAGCTTTTTGGACACATCGAACCTGGCTGGGGCCGCGTGCAAGCCATTTGCGACTGGGTGCACAATAAAGTGACGTTCAACTATCAACAGGCCAGGCCCACAAAGACGGCTCTCGATGTGTTTACTGAGCGCGTGGGCGTGTGCCGCGACTTTCAACACCTGGCGATCACCTTCTGCCGCGCGTTGAATATTCCGGCGCGCTATGCAACCGGGTATCTTGGCGACATCGGCGTACCCGCCAGGCTTCCCATGGATTTCAGCGCGTGGTTCGAGGCCTATTTAGGAGGTCGCTGGTGGACGTTCGATGCGCGCAACAACCAGACCCGGATTGGCCGGGTGCTGATGGCGACAGGCCGGGATGCGGCTGATGTGGCGATGACCACTTCATTTGGACAAGCGGACTTGCGCAGTTTTTTCGTCGTCACCGAGGAAGAAACCGCGACGCACCCTGGAAAATAGGTCCCCGCGGGGTTTTCAAGCCCGCGGTGTGCAATTTTGGCCAGCATTCACGCGCCTGACCGCGCATGATCAAATCTGCGAGGGTTCCTTCACGGCCTGAAAAAGCCTCCCCTGTCAATCCTTTTGCCGTTGACGAAATCCCGCATAGGAGAACACCATGTTCAGTCACTTCACGAATACCGAGCTTATCGTCGCGGCGGTCGCACTCGTCGTTGTTGTTGTCATCGCCGTTGGCAAGTATCTTCAACACCGCAAAGCCAGGACAACGGCCCTGCGCAGCCGCTTCGGATCGGAGTACGACCGCGCCGTTCTGGAGCACGGCTCCCCGCAGAAGGCCGAGGCAAAACTGGCCGACCGTGAAACTCATTTGGACTCACTGAAGATCCGCGAACTCGGCGCCACCGAGCGGGAGCGCTTCGTCGCCGAGTGGCAAGGAGTGCAATCCCGCTTCGTCGACCACCCCAAGGCTGCGGTCACTGAAGCCGACGAACTGATTGCTGCGCTCCTCGAGGCCCGCGGCTATCCCAAGGACACCTTTGAACAGCGCGCCGCGGATGTCTCCGTCAGCCATCCTCGCGTGATGAAGGACTATCGCGTGGCGCACGCCATCGCGGTGCGGCCCTATCAAGCGGAAGCAAGCACTGAAGAGCTCCGCACTGCAATGATCCAATTCCGTGCCATCTTCGAGGAGCTCGTCCAGGTCCAGAACTCTCAAGAGAAAAGGCCGGCAGCATAACTCACATTTCTCAGCGCGAACAGCTTCTGGATAAGGCGGACGGCCCGGAGGATCACAAATGAGAGTACTTGCGAATGTAATTCGATGTGGACGCAAGTCACGATTCGCCAGCTTGCTGCTTGTGTGCTTATTAGCACTGGGAGCCACTCCAGGATTCTCCAGCAGTCCAAGTCCAGAGAAGATTCGGGCCACATACGCGAAAGACGGGAACGTGGTCGGCGTAACGCTGATCGTTTACAACTACACCACTTCAGCGGATCTGCAGGTTCTCTCGCTGGCATTCCAGGAGGGCCAGGATCGGGCATTGGCCAGCGCGCTCTCCAAAACAAAAGCGGTCGGTCTTTGCTCAATTACCGGAGATCTCAGCTTTGACGTCGCCTTCATCCAAATGGTTGTGACGCCAACCGGGCGCGAGATCACCTTTATTGCCAACCGTCCGCTTCAATCCGATGAGGTCAGCCCGAATTCAGATTCCCCGTCCTTCGACCTTTTGGTTGGCCAATTCGACATAAATGACACCGACAATACCAAGAGCACAGGATTCCTATACACAGCAAGCAGACTCGTGATGGATGAGCAGGGGGACTTTCACTATGATCTGGCTGCCAGCCCATGGTCGCTGGTCAAAGTTCTCGATTCAAATTGGGCTCCAGCGTTAGCTCTGCGCGAGGCTCCCGACGCAACCGTCCCGCCTCCTCCGCAATCGCTCCCATAATTTGCAGTGAGACCGGGAGAAACATCGGGTTGAATCAGTTCACGGGATCGGAAGAATGGCAGGTTTCTGCGCGTTGCGTTCCGGCAACTGATCGAGCAGGACCACGCTGAGCAGCGACTTATGCACCTGGATGCGGCCGTTGTAGCTGATAAAACCAAGCTTGCGAAAACGGTTCATGAAGAAACTGACACGGGACCGTGTGGTGCCGATCATATCCGCCAGCGTTTCCTGCGTAATGGGCGGGATGAGTGTTTCCGGTTCGCCAGGCTTGCCGAATTCCGCCATCAAGAGGAGAATCCGCGCCAGACGCTTTTCGCTGGAGTTAAACAGCTGATCGACGAGGTCGGCCTGGGTTCGCATGCTGCGGGCTAGCAGGAATTTGAGAAACAGATCGGCAAATGCCGGCTCGTCATGCATCACCCGGATCATTTCGTCTCTGCTGATCTTGAGCGCGGTGCAAGTGTTCAAGGCAGTGGCGGTAGACAGCCGCAACCCGCCGATCACAGCGAGAGACGCCTCTCCGACAAAATCGCCAGTGGATAGAAGGGTGATTGTGGCTTCTTTGCCCGTCTGCGAAACTACAGTGACTCTCGCGCGGCCTTTTTGCAGATAGAACACGGAGTCCGCCGTGTCTCCCTGGCAATAGAACGTCTGCTGTGGCTTCAACTCGATAATGGTTCTGCCGAGCCCCGCGTTTGCAAGAAAAGTTGCGGAATTGAACTTAGCGACTCTTTTGCTCATCTAAATGCTACCTCGTTGCTGTCCCTTGTTGGTCGGCCCCTCTCATGCCCGAGAACGCTTTGCCGCCGGTTCTCGGGTGTGGAGCTTGTCTCGAATGGATCAATGACGGGGAACGTAGTGCTCGAGATGGCGGGAGCCCAGCTCTCTTTGTGCCTCGGCAAAGGCAATGCAGTCCAGGTTGGTTTCTGCGCTGTAAGCGCTGCTCAGGGACATTCTGCCCAATGATCAACCGCAGTTACGATCAATCTCTGTCAATCATCGCTTGAATTTCCGGGACCCGTCTGGTCAATATTGCTCGCTGGAAAAAGTCACTGCTTCTCTAAGCGTTGGCACTGCGCAGCCGGTCCACGGAACTCGATATCCACGCCGGCGCCGGCGCAGCACTATTCTGCTGTGCGCAACGTTCCGGCTGAGGAAGAGACTTCAGGATCTTGAGCAAAGTTTCGAAGTTGGCAGCCTTTTCAAAGAAGGCATCGGCAGCAACGCCGGAAGGGATCTTGTCCCCGGAAAACGCGCCACTCATGGCAATGACTCGGATCGAGGGAAACTGTCGACGGACCACCCTGAGGAATTCAAAGCCTGAGATGCCGGACATGCCCAGGTCGGAGATCAGGAAATCGGGAACTTCGCGCCGGATCTCCGTTAATGCTGAGAAACCGTCCTCCGCAGATCGCGTAGTATACCCATTGCTTGCGAGAATCTGCGATAGCACCATTCGAATCGAATTCGCATCGTCCACAATGAGAAGGCTTGTTTGGGCATCAGGCATATTTCACCTCCGGCCTGCATCAGGGGTTCTGCAGCGGTAGTGTGAGTATGCCCATTCACTTACCGCGACGATGAGCAATTTCGAACACATTTTGGACATTCTTTGATGGCAGACTTACTGGCGCGGCGACATCAAATCGCGAATGCGCACCGCCCCCGTGGGGCGCTCGGCCGATCAACCGGCGTAACAACTTAAGGAAGGCCGCTCGGGACAGGCTCAATCGTGGAGGATCACATTGAGCAACGACTTATGGACACGGATGCGGCCGTCGTATTCCACAAAGCCAAGCTTGCGAAAGCGGTTCATGAAAAAGCTGACACGGGAACGCGTGGTGCCGATCATCTCGGCCAGCGTCTCCTGCGAAATCTTGGGAAGCGTTGTTTGAGAGCTACCGGACTGGCCAAATTCAGCCATCAACAGAAGAATCCGCGCCAGCCGCTTTTCGCTGGAGTTGAAGAGTTGATCGACGAGGTCGGCCTGGATGCGCATACTGCGGGCCAGGAGAAACTTCATAAATAAGTCGGAGAAGTTATTCTCCTCATGCATCACGCGGATCATCTCCTTCCGCGCAATCTTGAGTGCAGTGCAGGCCGTAAGAGCCGTGGCTGTCGCTAATCGTGGCCCGGCCGGGGCCGCCAGCGATTCTTCGCCAATAAAATCCCCTGCCGCGAGAAGCGTGATAGTAGCTTCTTTGCCGATTGTCGAAACAACGGTCAATCTTGCGCGGCCTCTTTGAAGATAGAAGACGGAATCGGCCTGATCTCCTTGCGAAAAAAATGCCTCCTTGGGCGCCAATTGGACGATCCTTCGCCCCAGGCCGGCGTTCGCCAGAAACGCGGCCGCATCAAACGCTGAATTTGCACGCGCAACCACTGACAAGTCTTCCTTCCGAATGGAGCGACGGCTCGTGACTTTGCAGGAGGAACGCGGCCCCATCCCGCTCCAATCTGTATTCCGTCGCAGTGGTCAGCCTAGCGAAAGCAAAATGAAAAGGAGGTATCTGATCCCGCAAACTGCTCATTCATAGGAACATCCATGCGCGTTCGCTCGCCGTACAGCCCCGGCGGAACTCTAGCATAAGACTGGACGCCCAGAGTGGCGCAGTCTGTTCAATTTTGCTCACTTTTATCGATTTTTTTCAAGACGCGTCGCGGCTTCCGGTATTGGAGATCCTCGCAATCCCCAGCTTAGAGGTGAACCGCCAAGGTCTGCCGGATTGCTGCGGCGCGACCTGCGAAGCTGTGTAGTCCACTCCGTTGACGTCTCCCGCGGGACCGATTGATCGGCCGCTATTCATCGAGAGAGCCCAATTGCTCAGACATTACCGGTGAACGCCTCTAAGGTGAAGATACCTTGTGCGCCTTAGTGCGCGGAAAGAAATTGACGCTGCGCACGGGTAGAAAATGGTGAATTAAGTGAAAAAGTTCATGACGTTAGTGGCATTGTTCGGTCTGGGCGTAGCAAGCACTGCCTGGGCAGAGACTCGCGAAGACGTGCAGAACCGGCTCGACAATGCAACGCTGGTGCTGCACCAGATCATGGCCGCGCCGGATAACGGCATCCCGGAAGAAGTGCTGGAGCATGCAAAGTGCATTGCTGTCGTACCGCACATGATCAAGGGCGGTTTGGTGTTTGGCGCAGAGAACGGTAGGGGCATCGCCACCTGCCGGACCGAAAACGGCTGGAGCGCGCCAGCGTTCTTTGCCATCACCGGTGGCAACTGGGGATTGCAGATCGGCGTCGAAGGCGTGGATCTGGTGATGGTTTTTCAGGGCGATAAAGGGATGCAGCGGATGCTCTCCAGCAACTTCCAACTTGGAGCGGACGCTTCTGCGGCAGCCGGACCGGTGGGGCGCCATGCTTCCGCCAACACCGACTGGAAGCTGGATACAGAGGTCCTCACTTACTCGCGGGCCAAAGGCCTGTTTGCTGGACTGACTCTGACGGGGGCAAATCTTCGCCGTGACGACGATTCCATGGATGCGTTCTACGGTCATGACGTTTCCACTCACCGCGTTCTGCGCGGCGAAGAGGCGACGCCTGCATCGGCAAACCCGTTTATCGATGCAGTCAGAGACGCAAAAGCGCAAGCGATTGCATCGAAGTAACCGCAGTTTCTGAAGGCGTTGGGTGCGCCTGAGGCGGGGTTCCCGTCTCAGGCGTGCGCAACCGAGAGAGGTGTGTCATATATGCTTTGGACAATCTTCGTAATTCTTCTTGTTATGTGGGTTCTGGGTTTCAGCTTTCACGTAGCCGGCGGCTTTATCCACCTTCTGCTGGTGATCGCATTGATCGTCCTGCTATTCAACCTGTTCTCCGGACGCCGCGCCGCTTTATAAAGCGGCCTGAGCCTCCGGAGTTTCAGGTGGACCCGGCGCCCGGAGCGCTTCAAGCCTGATCACAGGGCCCCTCCAAATGTGATCCCTTTTGCACAGTTTTCCGGCAGGCCGACGGTGCATCCTGTTCTGGAGGGAGTGCGCCGGAGCGCAGACGCGAATGTTCGCGATGCGCTGAAACCAACTGCAGAACCCCTTTTGCGGATTCGTGTGCGCGGCGCCCTCCTTCCTGGAGAAGTGGCCGATGAACGCACTGTTGATCTACCCCGAATTCCCGGAAACTTATTGGAGCTTCAAGCACGCGCTCAAGTTCGTGGGTAAACGTGCCGCGCAGCCTCCGCTCGGTCTGATGACGGTGGCGGCCTTGCTTCCCGGCACCTGGAAGAAGCGGCTGGTGGACACCAACGTGGAACGTCTTCGCGACCGCGACCTGGCCTGGGCTGACGTGGTTCTGCTGAGCGGGATGCACATTCAGAGTGCGTCGCTTATCCATATTGTCGAGCGTTGCCGTGCGCGCGGGCTGCGCACCGTGGTGGGCGGCCCCATTGCCAGCAGCTTGCCGGCGGCCGAGCTCAAGGCGGACCACGTGGTGATCGGTGAGGCCGAAAGCCTGATCGCCGATCTGGCACGCGAGCTGGAAGAGGGAACGGCACGGCTCGTCTATCAGGCCGCGGAAAGGCCAGAGTTGACCGTGAGCCCGCTGCCGGATTTGAGCCTGATCAAAATGAAGCGGTACTCGACCATGACCGTGCAGTACTCGCGCGGATGCCCCTTCAACTGCGAATTCTGCGACATCATCGAGATCTATGGGCGGCGGCCGAGGAACAAGGCTGTGGCGCAGGTACTGGCCGAGCTGGACCAGTTGCGCGCAGCCGGGTGGCGCGAGTCGGTGTTTATCGTCGACGACAACTTCATCGGCAACAAGGCGCGAGCCAAGGAATTGCTGAAGGCGTTGGCAGAGTGGCGCATGCAAGTTTCAGCCGGCTTCGACTTCATCACCGAGGCTTCGCTGAATCTGGCGGACGATGCCGAATTAATGCAATTGATGAAGGACGCAGGCTTCAAATCCGTCTTCCTGGGAATTGAGACTCCGGACGAGCCGGGCCTGATTGCCAGCAACAAGCTGCAGAACACGCGGCGCAGTTTGCTGGAGAGCGTGGCCAGGATCCAGAGCTACGGGATGCAGGTGATGGGCGGCTTCATCCTGGGCTTCGACACGGACAAGGAAGACATCTTCGACCGCATGGTTGAGTTCATCCAGAAGAGCGGCATTCCCATCGCCATGGTCGGCCTGCTGCAAGCCATGCCTGGTACCCAGCTGTTCCGGCGCTTGCGGCAGGAGGGCAGGATTGTGGACGCGGGTGACGGCGACAACACGTTTTGCGATCGGCCGAACTTTCTGCCCCGCATGGATGCGGCAAAGCTGGTGGAGGGCTACCGCCAGGTGATGAAGAGGATTTACAACTGCGAGGCTTACTATGAGCGCGTCAAGCTCTACCTGAACCGCGCCCACCCGAAGCCGGCCAAGCGCGCGGCGGGAGAGCGGGCAAAAAGCCGGCCGCGGCCGCAATCCGAACAATGGATGACGCGGGCAAATATGCGTGCCCTGCTTCACTCGATCGTGCGCCAGGGACTCTTCGGCCGGCACCAATGGAGCTACTGGAAGTTCCTTGCGGAGGCGGCGACGCGGTATCGCCGCTGCTTCGGCGCAGCCATGACCCTGGCTGTCATGGGTTATCACTTTCAGGTGATGACACAAAAGCTGTCGAAGGCGATCGATTCAGCCAGGCAGCCTGCCGAATCAGGCCAAAACCTGCTACCTGAAACGGGCAGACGCGCCCTCTAGCAATCGCACAGTCTGTGCACGCCGCGAAGCAGACTGCCCCAATGCCCCTCCTCTCAGCATGATGCGACTGGAAATGTCCCCACCAAAGCAAAGCGGCGGAGCTGGTATGCTCCGCCGCTTGTCGTGCAGACTACTGAGTCATTCAGCAGCTACAGGTTAGTGCCGTCCACCATCACCGCCGCCTTCATGTCCGCCACCGCCGCCACCGCGAGACCCGCCGCCACTTGGAGCTGCGTGCGAAGCTGTGGCATGAGAAGCCTGGGCTGGACGCGATGCGCTGGTATGGGTTACCGCTGCACGACCTGCGCTGGGCCGAGCGCTGCTGGAATGAGAAACCACAGCGCTGCCGCGGGCTTGGCCGCCGCTAGTGTTGTACGACACGCGCCCGGGTCCGCCGTGGTAGCTTCCTCCGCCTTCGCTCGAAAAGCGATGGCTGCCCCAGCCGTGGCTGTAGCCCCATCCGCCCCAGGGGCCCATCCCCAGGAAGATGCCGTTGTAGAAGTACCCCGGCCCATAGTAGCCATAGGGCGCGCAGGCGTACGGCGCATAGCCGTAGTAGCCGTACGAACAAACTGGCTGAACCCCGAGGTTTACATAGATCTGTGCCTGAGCCTTTGGCGCCAGCGCCAGGCCGGCGAGCAGTGCCGTCGTACCGAATAGAATCTTGATTCCACGCATGTGAGACCCCCTTACGGTGTCTGCGGTTTCAAAGTTAGGGTGGGATGCTATGACGCCGCTAACATCAACACGGCAACAGCAGCCTACATAAGGGGTCAAGTCCGTTCATGAATTTCCGTAACTTGATCGGGGACATCATCCAATTACCCTTACATACTCGAATCTAGTCCTAGGCATCGCACGTGTCTGAGCAATAGGAACCACGCGATTTCCAACTGTTCCCGCAGGCCTTGTCCATGGGTGTCCGGCACCCCTGCCCACCAGCAACCGAAGCTTCCTGCGCCAACTTCTGAACGCGGATCACGCAGCCGGCATATGTGGTTCTGGCATGGGGTCCATGCCTGCATAGGCTGCCAGGGCGCGGCGGCTCGGGACGACGAAAGTTGAGCCTCGCTGTCTCACCAGGTCATGGGATTTAAGGTCGGCAAGGGTGCGGGTGACCGTTTCACGCGATGCTCCGATGTACTCGCCAATTTCCCGGTGAGTCAGTGCACACCGGATCTGGACGCCACTCTTTGTCTGCTGGCCCGCTCTGCACCACTCCAGCAATAGAAAGGCGAGCCTGGCCGTCGCGGATGATGTCAGCCCGAGTATCCGCAATCGCTCGCAGGCTCGCTTGTAGTGCAGGCTTAACTCCTGGGCCACGTTTTGACTGGCGATCGGATGACGTGAGAGGAAGTTGAGAAAATGCCGGCGTTGCAGCGACGCGAGCCTGCACGGATACATCGTCTCCGCCCGAATCTCAGAAGCCTCGCCGGAAATGGCAGAAGTGAGCCCTAGAGTATCTCCTGCGCCTGCGACGCCAAGCAGAAGTCGCCTGCCATCGGAAGAACTCATTGAGATATTCACTTCCCCCTCAAGCAGGAATAGGATGCTGGATGGTTCCTGCGCCTCGCTGATAAGCACTGTCGAGCCGGGACAGTGGAAATGAGTCGCGAGCAACTCAAAGTCGCTCCGAGCCTCAGTCGGCAAATCTTTGAAGAATCCTTTGCTTCCACTTGGACAGCGGGAGTCTGCCGGGGCCACTCCGAAGACGCTCAGCATCGGAAACTCTTTAACAATGCAAGTTTTGCCATTTCGAGCCTCTGCTTCGGTGAAATTTCCCCAGTAGTGATCGACCTGAAATCTCGTCCTGGTCTGGCGTTGGATCAGCTGCGGGCTTCGCATCGGTCTGCCTCCTGTTTGTGAAACCTGATCCCACCGCTTGATGCCATCGAAGTTGGTGAATGGCAACGTCCCAGCGGCCTTCAAGACGCGATGCAGCGGCCTCTCAGGATGCAATGCCCGACATAGCTCGACTTCCTGCAGACGCTTTTGCCCGCTTGGCCATGAATTCTTCAATATCTTCGAGCAGTTTGATCGGCTCGCTGCCGATTGTCGCGTCCGCAAAGGTGTCGGAGCCACTGGAAGAGTCCGCGATGCATACCACAGGTATCCGTGAACCAGATGCTCGAATCAAGAACGTCAGTCTTTCCCTGCTGTCGGCCGGGATCGATCGGCCCAGGAGCACCAGATCGAAATCACCATCCCTGAAGTGGGCGATGGCCTCCCTGATCGACCAAGCGGACGTGACTAAGTATCCGGAAGATTGCCAGACTGAACTTTGATTTGCCAGAAGCGATGAATCCAAGCCAACGGCGAGAACGACCGTTAGGGACATATAGGCCTCCAGAGTTGATTTACAGGTCGCGAGGGCTGGGGAAATACGCCAAGTGTCCCTTTAATATCTGTTTCCAGGCCAGCAGTCTGGTCACTTTTGCACACTTTCGTTTTTTCATTCTGATCCGGACCAGGAAAACTGCGCGGCGGATCGTGAGGCTGGTTTTCTTTGCGTGGCAAGCCAGAGTTACTGCAATGAGCAATTGCAGACAGATCTACGATGCCGGCGAAGCGTTCAATCGAGATTGTAAGAGTTAGAAAATCGAATTCCCGCCCTGGGTTTTTCAGCAGGAATTTACCGGAGCAATCATGAAACGAATCGCTGTACTGTCGATTGCCGCTTTGTTCGCGATGTTTGCAGTTACACCCGCCTTCGCCTACCACCGGAGACATCACAGGCATCACAGGGCTCATCCTATTGTTGTGGTCGTTCCACGCTAGGCAAGATGTCTGTTCGTCAGGCGTCCCGCGGCGCCGGCATAACTCGCTCGGCAACCGCGGGACTCAGGCTGGCTGTCTTGACGTGACTTGCAAGGCCGAGCTTCTGAAGCAGAAGAATGCCATAGTAATTGACATCGATTTCATACCAGGCCAGTCCGTGACGGGCGGAGACTGGATACGCGTGATGGTTGTTGTGCCATCCTTCCCCACCGGTCAGCAGCGCTACCCAAATGTTGTTTCGTGAGTCGTCACTCGTTGAGAAGCGCCTTGAACCCCACAGATGTGTGACGGAATTGACCATCCACGTAACATGAAATCCGATGGTTGCGGGCAGAACTGCGCCCCACAATAGCCACGACCATCCGCCGAAAGCGAAAAGCGTAGTGCCCACGACGGTCAACGGAATCCAGTGATACTTATTGAGCCAAACATAGTAGCTGTCCCGCGCCAGATCGGGGGTATAGCGCTTGAGTGCTTTTGTTTCATTGCGAAGAGAGCCGTTCAGAATCCATCCCATATGAGACCACCACTTGCCATCGCGCGGTGAGTGTGGGTCTCCCCCTTTATCGGTATATCGGTGGTGCATGCGATGCACGCCCACCCAGTAGATGGGACCACCCTGCAGGGCAAGCGTACCGCAGGTGGTTATGTAATACTCCAACCACTTTGGAGTCGAGTATCCGCGGTGAGTCAGCAGCCGATGGTAGCCCATCGCTATCCCGACATTCTGCCCCAGGACCCACGCCACGACAAACACGACAAGCGCCGACCATCGAAAACAGAACAAAGCGGCCAGCGCGGCAAGATGAAAGATGGCAAGGGTAATCACGAAGATCCAGTTGACACCACCTCTGATCGCGTGAGTATGAAGAGATGGCTGGTTGTCTGGACTCTCAGAAGGTGCCTGAACGTATTGTGAACTAAGAAGAGGTTGAGTCTGCATCACGATGTTCCTCTGGATTCCTTGACTGCTCCCAGCGGGCAGAGGGCTGCCACAACTACTATCCAAGACAAGGCGGCAAGCAAGCTGGTCAATATTGAACAGTTTGCTTGCCGGTGAATGCCGGTTTCGCTGCAGACGAGCCGCGCTCATGACGCTGTGCAGATTACCCCCGCACACAAACCGGTGCTCCTCCAGTTCGCTCTTGGCGCGCCCTCTCTAGACATTCTTGAAGGCAACAAGCTTCTTGTTGTTCCCATCAATCGCAACTGAACGAGCTTCGATGTATCTGCTTAGGTGCATGACCTGGATTCGCTTGTGATCGATCAGGCAGCCTCTTGGCGGGAGCAGCTTCGCTGATCGACCGCTTCGGCTGAAGATCTTTAGCGATCCAATTGCGCTCAACGTGAGATGCAGAACGGAAATTCCCGCTCAACCGAGTACACCGTTCTCGAGGCAGTGCCCCACATATAGGACACTCGAAATCGAGCGAAGGATCATGGCCGGCCATTTCAGCCTTTTTAACGCTGTTCAACCAAAGATGATGGCCAATTTTGAACACTTCGCGTCAGCAAGCCGCTCCCAGGACACTACCTTGCACCGCAGCCGGCGGTCCGCACTGATCTTAACCAGCTCGTCGGCCGCAATGCTCAGCCTTCTACGGTCATGAGCAGAAAGTCGAGCAGCGTTCTCTCCGCCCAGAAGCCTTCGTCGCCGTGATCGGGGGACAGAAAGGCGCAGTGACCGCCGTGCCGAGTCTCGACCAGCCTGACGCGGCTGTTGGCGCGGAGCTTGGCGCGGGTCTCGGCAGTCATGCGGATGAAGGGATCATCGAGAGCGTGCAGGATCAGCGTGGGCACGGTAATGTCCTGCACCCAGTTGGAACTGGCAACACTGCGGTGGTAGTCGTCTGCGTCGGTGAAGCCGCCGTAGCGCGCGACGATCTGGTCGTCGAATTGCCGCATGGTGCGAATCTTGTCGAGGCTGTCCGCGGTGTAGAGGTCCGGATAGAGCTCGGCCATATGGCGAATGTGCTTGATGAGGTCGCCGAGAAATCTGCTCTCGTAAAGGCGGTTCTGCGGTTCATGCAGTGCTGCGGCGGAGGCATCCAGATCCATGAGGGGCGAGACGCCTACGACGGCTTTGAGGTAGGCCGGCGGCGCGCCGCCCAGCTCGCCAGCCAGCTTGAGAACCAGGTTGCCTCCCATGGAATAGCCGACCAGCGCGAAGCTGCGGATAAGGTGCGTGCGGGCCAATTCGGCCATCACTGCGGCGACGTCTTCGGAGCGGCCGGCATGATAAATGGTGGGAGACAAATCTTTGCCGGCACCACAGCTCCGCATATTCATGCGGACGACGTTGCAGCCGGCTTTCCAGGCACGCGCCGAGTTCCCTCGCACATACGGAGAAGAGGAGGACCCCTCAAGCCCGTGAACGATGACCATCGTCAGTCGTTCGCTCCGGACCTTGGCGGGTTGCCAATGACAGTGGCACAACACGAAACTCGCTCCACGAGCGGCGGTGGCAGCCTCCACCTCGATGAGTTGGCTCTGCAGCTCGGGAAGCGAATCAGTGCGCGGCAGTAGAAGGCCGGCGATGGTCTGTAGATGGCCGTTGCGCAGGAAACGCCGCGGCACAAAGGGACGCATCCACGGCGATGCTTCGGTGGAGTCGAACCGGTTCTCCCCTTTGCTGCCCATGGGGTCCCTGATTTTCGATTGCTAACACTCGTGAGGATACGCTTTTGAAAGAAGGAATGTTGCCAGTGTGGCAAGCACTGGACTTGCAGCCGAGGTTGTCTCCTGCTGTTCGGGGATAAGAACAGTGCACTCCGGTACGACCTTCAGACTACAACCGGTCTCATAAATGGCAATGCACTTCGCCGCGCAGGCGTGGGACCCAACAACAAGGCGGGTCCCGAGAGATTAGCGAGTTGACAATGTCGGTTAATGAGCCCGGCTCTAGTCTCCTGAGTCAGAAGTCCGCTACAAAAATTGACCTTGTCATCCTGAGCGAAGTCCGCCGCGTCGGACGGAGTCGAAGGACCTGCATTCAGGGAATGCGTTTATGTAGTAAATCAATGACTCAGGAGACTCGGCCTTCCCCTCAACTTGCGCGTTTTGGGCACGATCCAATCCAACTCGCGGCACGCGGCCTCTGGTAAGCGTATGCTTGAGATAGCAGTCTGTACTCCCCTTCTCGCCTTCAGCATTCCATGCTTCGCTCCAGACGAGTGTCTTCCAGGCACGCAACCGAACGACTGGAGCCACCATGAGCCCCACCAAGCTGAGCGATGTGAAGAGCCATCTACGTCCGCCCTTCCTCAAAAAAACACACTTGGACCAACCCGAAAGCCAGCCCGATGCAACCGGCTTTTCCGGTGCTGATTCAGGCGCAATCAAAGTGGATCAGTCGGTTTTTGCTGAGGATTTCATTGCAGAGCATTCGTCTTCTGGTACGACGCTCGCGCAGGACAATTCGCAAGGCAATTCTTTGATTGGCTCCATCGGCCCACAGATGCAGGCAATATCCAAAAGCGTTCAATCGTGAAATTACATTCTGTCTTCCTGCGCAGCGATTGCATTCTGCCGGAGCGGTTAAACCCGTGTCTGCAGCCCATCGGCGAAAAGTGGTCGGTTGTTGAAGAGACTCCTGCGCTCGTTTTCGACACCATGATCCGCCAGGCCGGCTGGCATTTCATGTGGCTGCAGGGTTCCTGTTCCCGAATGGGAGTTGGGTTAACGGAAGAAGCGGCAATCCGCCGCGCCTTGTCGCGTGCGCTCAAGGGAGTTTCGAATCGATTCAACGCAGCGGAGCTTGATTCCCTTCAGATCACGGAGTACCCGGGATTTCAAATCGCAAATGTCAGAATACAGACTCTCCAGATTCAGCGACACGCCTCGTTGAACATTGTTTCCGGGCAGGATCCCTTGCCCGTTCCTGCAAGATAAGCCAATTTGAACGGCACAGGAGAGGTTGGTTCTGAATCGCGTCAACTACGCATCCGCAAGAGCTTTAAGCAGTGCATCAAGGCGCGGCCAGAATCACGACTGAAAAGAGGATAGGATGTCTTTCTCCAAAGCAATACGTTCCGACACACAGACTCGCAGAAACGGCACAGACTTTTCCTTGCAAATCCCGTTGAAAGCCAGCCGACTGCCTTTGCCCACCCGCATTGCTGTTATTGGAAATTATCTGCCGCGTGAGTGCGGCATTGCCACTTTTACCACCGACCTTTGCAATGCGCTTGCCGCCGAATACGGCGAAGGGCGTTTGTTTGCCATTCCTGTCAACGACCCCGATTCAAGCTACGACTACCCTGAGCAAGTGCGGTTGGAATTGACACAGGAAGATATCGCGTCCTATGAGCGTGCCGCCGATTTCCTGAACTTCAATAGCAACGATCTTGTCTGCCTGCAACATGAGTACGGCATCTACGGCGGCACGGCGGGCCGCTATATTCTCGCCCTGCTGCGCAAATTGAAAATGCCGCTGGTCACGACGCTGCACACAGTTCTGCGCGAACCCGATGCAAATCAACGCATCGTGCTCGAAGAGATCGCTCAGCTCTCCGATCGCATGATCGTCATGAGCGAGCTCGCGGCCCAACTCTTGCGTGAAGTGTATGCGGTTCCCGGCGGAAAGATCGATGTGATCCCGCACGGCGTTCCTGACATGAACTTCATGGACCCCAACTATTTCAAGGATCGGTTCGGCACGGAAGGCAAGTCGGTTCTGCTTACGTTCGGCTTGCTCTCTCCAAACAAGGGAATTGAGAACGTAATTCGGGCGCTTCCGGCGATCCTTGCCCGGCAACCGAACGTGGTCTATATTGTCTCCGGGGTCACGCATCCGCACATCCGCCGGCGCGAGGGTGAGCGCTACCGCGAAGAATTGCAGGCGCTCGCCGAGCAGCTCGGTGTCTCTTCCAATTTCATCATGAACAATCGCTTTGTCAGCGCGGAAGAGCTTGTGGAGCAGGTGGGCGCGGCCGATATCTACATCACTCCCTACCGGCAGGAGGCGCAGATTGTCTCCGGTACGTTGGCCATCGCCCTCGGAGCCGGCAAGGCAATTATCTCCACGCCCTACTTGCACGCCAGGGAACTGCTGGCAGAGAAGAGAGGCGTGATAGTCCCGTTTGACAATTCCGCTGCTATCTCTGAGGCGGTTCTCGCATTACTTGAAAACGATGCGGAGCGCCACGCCATGCGGAAGCGAGCCTATCTGCACTCTCGCGGAACAACATGGCAGAAGACTGCGCGCGCATACATGGCTACTTTTCAGCGCGCGCGTTTCGAGCGCTCATTGCAGCCCAGGCCCTCCCAGGCGGACGATGTAGCGCTGAGCCTCACTGCAGCCCTGGTCGACCCAATAGAACACCTGCCGACTCTCAACATTGGTCATCTGCGCACCATGACCGACGACACGGGAATGTTGCAGCACGCAATCTTTTCCGTGCCCAACACGCGCGAGGGCTATACGACTGACGACAACGCGCGCGCGCTGATTGTTTCAACGCTTCTGGATGAATGTGCCGGGATCGAGCAAAGGGAGCAGCAACTCAACCTCTCTCGCAGGTATCTCGCTTTTCTCTGGCTCGCATTTCACTCCGATACCGGACGATTCAGAAATTTCCTGGGCTACGATCGCAAATGGCTCGAGGATGTTGGCTCTGAAGACAGCCATGGCCGCGCATTGTGGGCCTTGGGATCGGTGCTCGGTCAATCGCAAAATCCTGGACTGCGCGGAGCGGCAGGAAGACTCTTTGAGGCAGCCGTGCCCGCCGTGTTAACGTTCAGCAGCCCGAGAGCATGGGCCTTCAGCGTTCTCGGTTTGCAGGCTTATCTTGACTGGTTTCCCGGCGACCGGGCAATGCAGGGCGCCCGCAACACGCTCGCGAATCGTCTGCTTGATATTTACGAGCGCAGCCACTCCGAATCCTGGCATTGGTTCGAGAAGAGCCTCGCGTACTCGAATGCGAGGCTGCCGCAGGCGTTGATCCTCGCCGGGCAGCGAAGCGAGAATAAGAGAATGATCGCAGCGGGAATCGAGTCGCTCGAGTGGCTCGTCGCTGCTCAGCACTGCGGCGACAGTGAGATTTTTGTGCCGATCGGTTCCAACGGATGCTATGCCGAGGGCGCCGAAAAGGCTCGATTCGATCAGCAACCCGTTGAAGCGTGCTCCACGATCTCAGCTTGTCTCGAGGCTTACCGGTCAACGAACGAAGAGCGTTGGATCGAGGAAGCCCGCTGCGTCTTCAGTTGGTTCCTGGGCAAAAACGATCTGCACGTGCCGCTCTATGATGCAACGACCGGCGGCTGCAAAGACGGCCTCCATCCCGACCGCGTCAATGAAAATCAGGGAGCCGAATCAACACTTTCATTCCTGATGGCGCTCCTCGAAATGCAGGGAACGAGAGCGACAAACGCAGCAAAACAGCACCAGGAAATGAGTTTCTCCTTTTGACTCCACTCATGCATCAAACACCGTTCTCAAAAGCCATTGCTCCAGAAATTCCCAAGCCGGCAGCATGTGCTGACCTTCCTCTGCTCACGCGCTATGCGGGCAACCCGATTTTGACCCGTCAGAATTGGCCGTATGCCATTAATAGCGTATTTAATGCAGGAGCAGTTCGACTACCTGACGGCGACACGTTGCTCCTTTGCCGCGTGGAGAATCGGAACGGCTTGTCGCACTTATGCGCGGCACGCTCGAAGAATGGAATCAACGGATGGCGCATCGACGACCGACCAACGCTGATGGCGAATTCTCGAGAATACCCCGAAGAAATCTGGGGCATCGAAGATCCGCGCATCACCTACGTTCCGGAGCTCGAGAAATATGCAGTGGCGTACACCTCGTTTGCGCGCGGCGGCCCGGGCGTTTCTCTGGCGCTGACAAAAGATTTCCGCAACTTTGAACGATTCGGCGTGATCATGCCGCCCGAAGACAAGGATGCGGCTCTGCTGCCGCGAAGAATCAACGGCTACTGGGCTCTCATCCACCGGCCAATGACCACGACCGGCGCTCATATGTGGATCTCGTACTCTCCCGACTTGCAGCATTGGGGCAACCACAAAGTCATTCTGGAAGCGCGCCGCGGAGGATGGTGGGATGCAAACAAGATCGGCCTCTGCTCTCCTCCCATCGAGACGCCCAAAGGCTGGCTGATGATCTATCACGGAGTGCGGCGAACTGCCTCGGGAAGCATCTATCGCCTCGGCCTGGCGCTCTTCGATCTTGAACATCCCGACATTTGCCTGCAGCGAGGCGACTCATGGATGTTCGGTCCCGAAGCCTCCTACGAGCGCGTCGGAGACGTGCACGATGTGGTGTTTCCTTGCGGCCAGACCATCGACGAAGACGGAGACACGATCAACCTGTATTACGGAGCAGCCGACTCCTGCATCGCGCTGGCCACGGCCAGCATTCGTTGTCTGCTCGAATGGCTCGACGCGAACTCCAGCGCAGGAATTGGATCTGGGCTGTGAACGATGCCAACTTTCTATTAAGAGGAAGTCTTCAAATGAACTTTGAAACTGCATTCTGAGCCAATTGGATGCCTCGCGTCCTGGGAATACGAAAATGGTGACCTAAACCGCGGCTCCGGATACTTCTGCCCCAAGACTGCAGGCTGCTGCTGTGGTTTGATTTGTCCTTACCGGGCCGAATGCAGGAAAGTGGTATCGGCTGCACGATGTGCATGGAAGCTCCAGGGAATCCAAAATCCCCGGTGGGGAACTGATGGTCGCGGGGCTGCCAGTCCATAGCCAGCCGTGCCGTGAACTGGGGCTGATTCATTCAAGCACCGATTCCGGCGGGAACGATTTTCGATCCCTGCCAAATCGCCGGGGCGCTCACCGAGGTCGGTTAGTACCGTGATGTCGGCATCGCGCAAGTCAACCCCTGACTGCTTTGAGCCAATTGTCAAATACGTACTATTGAGCTATTCATCCCTGAGTAGTTTCAACTCAGTGCGGGAATTCGCAGGGCACAAAATTCGAAGCGCTCTGCGTCGCCCGCACAGGCGAGTACCTGAACCCGATCGGGGCTTCGCCATGGCGCGGATTCGAGAATCGTTCGAAGCATCCCAAGATCGCAGAAGTTCAAGCCTGCGATAAAAATGAGACTTTCAGGGTGCTTCCCTCGCGCCCATCGGCTCACTTCCACAAATTCACCTGAGCTCGCGAATTCCCGCGCGCGATGGTTGATAAATTCGATCGCCGGATAAGTCTCCGTCTGCTTCAGCTGTTCGATAAGCGAAGTCGTCAAAATGACAGTCGTTACCGCACTCATCAGGACTCCTTACTGTGTCGCGCCCTTTGCAGTCCCACACTGCCTTCCCGTATAGAGCGAGCCGAGATTCACTCTTGGCCCTCAGCCAATTGTGGGCTGGGAGTACGGGCGGCTTGCTTGCGTGGATGACTTCGGGGGGCCGATATTGCAGATCCTGTTAGGCTCGCCTTAGTTAGAACGACACTACGCCAAAGCGTTCAAGAAGAATGATCAATCCTGATCACTCGCTGCGTCATTAAGCACTGCGCTGCCCACAGGGCAGGACAAGAACCTAACACCCTTATACACTGCCGCAATCGCTCTAACTGCGATCGGTAACGGAAAGTGGTCGGCCCCGGGTACTCTGAACCGCGGTAATTGTTAGTTTTCGGCCATAACCGTGCCCTCTAGGGTGTATCGACATATACGGGTAGGCAGCGTTGCGAGCGGAAATCGAGCCAGACGAGGCGGAGGACGACGGTTGTGGCGGGCCCACCACCTAGGACGACAACGAAGTGTGGCACGATTTGCGCCGCAACCCGAAGGGCCGGGGCCGATTTTCCCGATTTCGTCGTCGCTCGTCGCTTCAGTAGACCAGCTACAGCGCGCTCCTCGCTCCTAGAACTCGAAAAAATCGGCTCCCGGCGCTGCCTGCTCGTATATGTCGATACACCCTAGGGCGGAAGGATTTGGCCATGAAGAAGAGACGGTTTTCCGTGGAGCAGATCGCCGACGCCACTCCGCGAAAGCCGTGGCCGGTCATCTCGCCTTTATAACCCATGCGTTCCGACGCCTTTAGGATCGTGCCGTCGCTCATCTTAGGGTTATTCGACCCTTCGCCAGAGCTTCACGCCAGCGGTTGTGACCCAGAGATAAAGGCCCGCACCGTCGCTCATGGCGTAGTCTTTCTCTGCGGCCCTGGACTTCTGGACGGCCAAATCAATCAGCTTATTCACTTCCGTGACCAACACCTCTTGCAAAAATACATGGTCACTCAAGAGTACATGCCGATTCGCGTGCCCGCAAATGTAAGCTGGGCTGGCAAGGGTTGGACGTGAATCGATGGCAAACTGTTTATTTTATTAAGCTTATTCTATTCTGTTGGCCATGGCTGGACACGGCTGGAAGCGGCTGGAAGTATATTTGGCGGAGAGGGAGGGATTCGAACCCCCGATACCCTTACGAGTATGCCTGATTTCGAGTCAGGTGCATTCAACCGGGCTCTGCCACCTCTCCGCTTTGTTTACAACACTTTACGAGATGCTCTGGAAGTCCTTCGCCTGCTACTGGCAGTTTTGATGGCACTTGCGCCCCCGGAAATCCGCTCCACCGCCGCCTGCTTGTGGTTCACGCTCAAGTGTGCGTACCGCTTGGTCATCTGTGCCGTCCGGTGCCCCAGAAGTTCTCCGACCGTGTGTAAATCCACGCCGGCCATGACCAGTCTACTGGCGAAGGTGTGGCGATTGCAATGCCACGTGTAGTCCTTAAGCCCCGCCCGATCAACAGCTCCGAGGAACCAGCCGCGCGGGCTCTCCGCATCGGGAAACACAAACTCATCTTTGGAGGCAGCGCGCAGCTTTTTGAGTGCCGCCAGAGCGGTCCCATTCAGGGGAACGTCCCTGGGGTCGCCGTTCTTGGTCTTAGGCAGATACAGTTGCCGCCGCTCGCTATCGACCTGCGACCACTTGAGGCCGTACTGCTCGCTCATGCGGATCCCGGTGTGGATCGAGAGCAGCAGATGGGAATGAAAGCCGGGATCGGTCGCCTGGAGCAGGGCGCGCTCTTCTTCGTCGGACAGAAACCGCACCTTGTCGTTGTTCTCCGTCTTCCGCTTGATCCCCGCCGCCGGGTTCCTCGTGATCTTCTCGTTGTCGATGCCAACACGGAAGATGAGCGAGAAGGCAGCCTGCCAGCGGTTCCGGCTCGAAGGTTTCCAATCGCGCGCCTCAGCCTGTTCGGTAAGCCAGCGGACAATCTCCTGTTTGGTAATCTCTTCGGCCACCCGGTCACCGAAGACGGGAAGGAATTCGCTTATCTTGAGCTCAAGCTCGTGAGTGCTCTTTGCGGTATTCTCCGCCCGCGAGTGTTCGAGGGCATCGGCGCAAAGGGCGCGGAACGGGATCGCCTGCCGGGGAGAGGGAAGCTTCCGGCCTTCCAATTTGGCGCTTCTGCGGATCGCCAACAGGTTGATGGCAGCTTCGCGCCTTCCGACCTTCTCGCGATGGCGCTTGCGCTGGGCGTCGAAGTATTGAATCCACCAGATGTTCGAGCCTTTAGGGTCCTCGTAGATGCCACGCAGTTTTTCACGTTTCCTCGGCATGAACGGCTCTTCAGTTGATTGTACCTGACTCGATGAAAGTGGGGGTCAGGTGTGGCCCCGCGGGTGGCGAGGTATGAAAACTGACTGCTCAACGGTGAGTACCTAACTGTCTTGGAGTTCAGGCTACGATCGGTTCTGGATGGTCTCCCCGTACGTATTTGCGAAGATCCGCGACGGAGATTAGAACTCGCCCGCCAATTCGACGTGTTGGCAGACGATTGGTTGAAATCAGATAGTCAACGCCACGTTCGCTGATCGAGAGCAGCTGTGCCGCCTCGATTCGACTCACCAGCAACTTATTCTCAGGGGAGACTGCGGCTCTCTCTGGCAACCTCCGACGTGCGGTTATGGTTCCCATAGTTCTGCTCCAGGATGTGGCGGTTAGACGATCTTCCGAGTTTAAGATCAATGTTGAATCCTGCCTTGCGAGAGCACTGAAGCGTTATCTCACAACTTGCACAGCTCTCAGCAAAGTCGCTTCAACGCGATCAGAGCGTCCAAAGATCTATTTCTGTGCAATTCATGCATCGCGGCCGAATGAGCTCAACACTCTCCACGAGTGCTCGCTAGTTCACCGTGGCTTCGAGCCAATCGACTTCGATTTCCTCGACCAGCAGCTTGGATTCGCTCTCGGCGAGCATCAACGGGACAACTGTGAAGCCAATCTGACGGCAAAGAAAACCTTCGGTGGACTCGTCGCTCCCTAGAGGTTCGTTGCTCTGGGGCATTGCATCGAAGTACTCGTTGATCTCGAGCTTGAGGCATTTCTCGCAAAACAGACCGGTCATGCAATCGGGCTCCAACTCTCTGAGCTCATTCGGGAACAGCTCGAGCAAAATCAACCGGAATAATGGCGGGTTTAGATCGCAGCGGAAGCAAGTTCTCGCATCTTCACGGGTGAATGTGTTTGCCATAACTCCCTCCTTCAGGATTAGGCTAGCGAGGATCTTCGCACGGAGACTGTATGTCTCCAGGCAGATTCAGTCAAATGGATAGGGAACATGCGGTTCTGTGATGTCTTTCCGCGCAATTTAATGCAACAATCTACACAAACGCGCATTTGCCGAACTGAGAGCATTCGGCTTCTTCTAAGGAACTGATCAAGTTGCTGGGGCCAAGGGAATGAGTTGATAGCCGAGGGCTCGAGCCCGAGCGTGGAGACTGAAGAGGGTCCTTTGTTGATGCTGGGTTTCCCGCTCCTCGAAGATGCTCTCCTGATAGGGTTGGCCGGTGGTGAGCAGGTGGTAGAGGATGCGTGAGAGCTTATGCGCGGTGGCGGTAATGGCTTTTGGAGCGCCGAGTTTAGCCCGCATGCGGCGGTAAAAGAGGCCAAGGACAGACTGGTTGTGATGCAGCGTGTGAGCGGCGATGCGGAGCGCAAGCGCCGCACGGTTCTGTACGTGGCGGGTGCGCACGGAAAGTATCTTGCCGCCGCTGATGCGGTTATCGGGGCACAGGCCCAGCCATGAAGCAAACGCTGCGGCGCTGCGGAACTTGGATAAATCGGGACCGACTTCGGCCAGCAGGGTATGGACCAGCAGAGTGTTGATGCCGGGAACCTCTGTGAGGTCCACACCGAGTATGCGATAGTGCTCGGTGCGAAGGTCGTAGTCGGGGTGGCTGGAATACACCTTCGAGGAAGAGACTTTCTTGGGGCGCGGCAGCGGTTTCTGTTTTGGGTCGACTTTGGAAGCAAATTGGCCAAGGTGCCGCTGAACTTCATCGTCGCACTCGGCGATGAGTTTGCGGTGGTACCGCCATGCTTCCAGGCTTTGACGCAGAGTGAAGAGATGCTCGGGACGGTAATCTCCTACCAGCGATTTTGCGACTGTTTCCTCGGTGGCTTTGATCCGATAATCGCGCAGACTGGCTAGCTTGAAGGGATCCCGCTCTCCGTCGAGAATGGCGTCGAGGATAGTGACGCCGCTAACTCCGGTGATGTCGCTGATGACATGGTGCAGTTGCAGATTCATCTGGTCCAGCGCCTTCTGAATACGTTGCGCATAAGTGCTTGCCGTCTGCACCAGGCTGTCACGATGCCGTAGCAGGGAACGCAGCGCGCAGACCTGTTGCGCTGGCCGAAATGAGGCTTGCAACAAGCCCACCGAATGCAGGTATTGCAGCCACTGGCAATCAGATACGTCCGTCTTTCGGCCAGGCACATTCTTTACATGACGCGCGTTGACAAGACATACCTCGAAGCCGCGTTGTTCCAGGATTTGGAAAAGTGGTACCCAGAACACTCCCGTCGACTCCATCGCCACGGTTTTGATCCGGCAGCGTTGCAGCCAGTCTGCAAGCCGATGCAGGTCCTCGGTGAAAGTTTGGAAGGAACGCACAGGTTGGGGGTCGCGATCAACCGGAACCGCAACATAGATGCTGGTTGCACCGATGTCGATTCCAGCGGCGTGCTTGCGCTGGATAGGCGTAGGCGATCTCGAGGGCGAGATCCTTATCGCCGTGAATGTCACTGCTCAGCGAAGTCAGATATTGCAGTGAATCGGAAACCATCTGCATTCTGACCTTCGTCGAACCCGGCAGACCTCTTATGTTCTCGTCGAGTGCAATGAATTCATTGGCCAGTTGGCGCACTTGGGCAAATCGCCGTTCGGCAACCTTCCGCTCGCGATTCGCAATCCACAAGCCGGTTGACAGGCTTCCAATCACGACTGCGATAGCGGTTGCGGTTAGCACCAACACTGTGCGGTTGCGGCGGAGGAATTTGGCAGTCCGATAGGCGAGTGTGTCAGGTCGAGCGCCAATTGGCTCGTGCTTCAGGTAACGCTGGAGATCGTCGGCAAATGCAGCGACTGAGGAGTATCGCTCCTGCGGATTCTTCTTCAAAGCTTTGCTAACAATGGTGTCCAGATCTCCCAGAAGTTCGCGACGCAGCTTATCTGGGGTGGCGCCACGTCTTTCGGCCATGAGCTTGCTGTTGTCCGCGGTAGTCGCGTCCGAGAC
Organism: uncultured Acidobacteriaceae bacterium; assembly: GCA_963834565.1. Classification (GTDB taxonomy): domain Bacteria; phylum Acidobacteriota; class Terriglobia; order Terriglobales; family Acidobacteriaceae; genus Telmatobacter. The sequence goes on from CAWICF010000009.1 coordinate 366,925, forward strand.
ACGCGGAGGCTCAAGGTAGAGCACAGCCTTTACTAGTTCCGCGGGAAAGTGCTGACCTGAACCTGCGGGATGGCGGCCGGAAAATAGTACGTAGAGCAACACACCCAATGCGTAAACATCGGTAGCGGTCGTGACCGGCTGGCCGGTAAGTTGCTCGGGCGCCGCGTACTCGGGGGTGAGAGCCGAACCGCCTTCGTGGGTTAGCAAGGTTGCGGCACCCGTCTGGCCTTCGCCCTCGAGGAGCTTGGCAATCCCGAAGTCCAGCAGCTTGACTTCACCGCTGGCGGTGACCAGTACGTTCGAAGGTTTGATATCGCGATGGACAATCAGATTCGCATGGGCGTGAGCCACTGCGGCCAGCACATCCAGAAACAGGCGAACGCGCGCCTCCAGATCGAGCTTGTGCTGGTCGCAATACTGGTCGATCGTCGGGCCGTCAACGTATTCAAGGATGAGATACGGCTGGCCATCGGAGGAAATACCGGCATCGAGAAGTTCGGCAATGTGCGGATGAGTAAGCCGGCCAAGAATGCTGCCTTCACGTTTGAACCGTTCTTCCGTCGCGCGCCCGGCGAGCGCGATGTTCACGAACTTCACCGCAGCTTTCCGCTCGAACCTGCCGTCACTGCGACGGGCCAGCCAGACGCTTCCCATTCCGCCGTGGCCGATCTGCGAGATTAAGGTATACGGACCAAGCGCCTGGCCCGCGAGTCCTGTGGAGTTCGGCAACGCCCATCGCCTGTTCTCCAGAAAACCTTCCTGCGCCAGCACCCGATGTTCGTCGAGAAGTGCTCCCAACTGTGCAGCCAGTGCGGGATCTTGCTCGTGGAGCGAGGAGAGCCACGCGGCACGCGCATCGTCGGTCATAGCAAGCGCCTGATCCAGATATGGACTTAGAGCCTGCCACTGATCGGGGCTGAGTGCGGACATCGCGATTCCTTAGAGCGGCAAATCTGTGCGAAGTTTCCGATGGAGATAAATGCGCGCTTTCTCCCACTTCCGCTGCACCGTACGTTCTGATACGTCCCGCATAGCGGCGATTTCCGCGAAGGAGAAGCCGCAGAAGAACTTCAAATCGATGATCTCGGCGAGGGCGGGTTCCACTTTGCCAAGCTCGTCCAGCGTTTCGCTGATCCGGACAAGCTCTCGGTGATCCACCGCGTTCTCCATCGCTTCGGTGTCCAGCGAGGTAATCTCGAACAGGCCGCCGTGTTTCTGGGCGTGCCGTTCTCGGGCATG
>CAWICF010000010.1:0-177599 GCA_963834565.1 uncultured Acidobacteriaceae bacterium
CGATGATGAAGCGCGGGCGCGCTTTCACTTCGGCGTAAAGCTTAGCAAGGTATTGGCCGATCACTCCGAGGCACAGAAGCTGGATTCCGCCGAGAAAGTAGAGCGGGATGACGGTCGAAGCCCATCCGGGAACGGCTGCAGGATTGAAGAACCTTACGATAATCGCCCATCCAGCCATGCCAAAGCTGAAGAGCGAAACAAGAATACCGAGAACGGTGATCGTTTTCAGCGGAATGTCAGTGAACGACACGATGCCGTTGAGCGCGAGGGAAATCATCTTTCCGAGCGGGTACTTGGTCTCGCCGGCGGTGCGCTCCTGGCGGTGATAGTAGACGAGGGCCGAGGGAAAGCCGAGTTGAGGAATGAGGCCCCTCAGGAACAGGTTGCTCTCCTTGAAATTTCGCAATTCCTCAACGACGCGGCGGCTGAGCAGCCTGAAGTCGGCATGGTTGAACATCAGCTTGACGCCGAAGGCGCGAAGCAGTCGGTAATACGATTCGGCGGAGGCGCGCTTGAAGAAGCTGTCGGTTTTGCGGCTGTCGCGAATGCCATAGACCACCTCGGCTCCGGCGCAGTAAGCATCCACCATCTCCGCAATCGACTCGAGATTGTCTTGCAAGTCAGCGTCCATGCTAATCAGCACGTCACCCGGAGCGGTGAGGAGGCCGGAGAGAATGGCACTTTGCTGGCCGAAGTTTCGAGAGAGTTTCAGGCCGTGGATACGCGGGTCGCTCGCAGCGAGTTCTTCGATCACCTGCCAGGTTCTATCGGCTGACCCGTCGTCAACGAAGTAGATGGAAGGCTGCGTTATGCGCCCCTGCCGGTCAAGGTTTTCGACGGCCATGCTGATTTGGGCGGCGGAATGAGGCAGAATCTGCTCTTCGTTGAAGCAGGGAATGACAAGGGTGAGCTTTGGCGGAATGCGATGGCTCTGCTGTGACCCTGTCGACGCAGGCGACGGGACCTGCGGATCGTCGCGACCGTCTTGTGCTGTGCCGGAAGGCGTCACTTGGCTGTGCCTCGTTTGCGGTATGCCAATAGGATAGAGTGTTTCGTCCGGGCCAGCTTCGAGACCCAGTTGACGGGAAGCGGCGAAAGAGCTAGAGATCGAATTCGGAACGCGATGGAGCCGAGGTCGGGAATTCTTGCGTTGTCGGGGATGGCCGTGGCGAGGGCCACCGCGGGAAGCGACGATATCGCGGATTCGCGAACATAGAGAATCATGTTGCGGCGATACCAGGATTCCACTGCAGCGGCTTTTCTCAACCGGGGACGAAACAGATCGAATGGCTTGTATCCGTGCGCAGCAAAGAGGTGTCGCCAGAATTCGAAGCTCTGTTCGTTGATGTGATTCACCCCGCCCTGGCCGGGCGTGCCCGCGGAAAACAGGACTCGATCGCCATGCTTTGTGAGATTGGCGACCAGCGTGGCTGAGGCCGAAGAGGGAACATGTTCTCCAACTTCGAGGCACTCCACGAGATCGAACGTGGATTCGAGATCGAAGTCTTCGGCTACGTCGATGCTTTGGAAACGGTCGACCGGGATATGAAGCAAATCGCGCCGAACATAATCGCCATCGACGCCAAGAATGTCTGATATGCCGAGATTTCTGTATTCGGCAAGCCAAGCGCCGGTACCGCAGCCGACGTCGAGGACGGTGGAGGGCGAGAGCTCGCGGAGAATGAGGGGAACAACGCACTTTGCCGATCGGATGGAGCCGGATTCAATGTATCGATAGAATTTCGAATCGTATTGATTGCGCTCGGTTGTCGCGGGCACGCGTATCTCCACTCGAATGCCGGGGCAAAGCTTCAAGAATTGCGGGGCAAGATTCTGTTGTCTTCCTGCTTTGAGGGTTATTATAGCCAGCCAGTTTGGGGCGGGTTGCTCTTCGATTTCGATCATGAGGGCGCTTTTGAAATGGACGCGGATGAAGTCGCTGTCATCTTCGCGGCGTTTGGGCATGCGAAGAACAAAGCGGCGCTATACTGGCGGCGAGGCGGAACGGTGAACGAGCGTTCCGATTTTCCCTGATGCTGCGCCTTCGATGGGCTAAGTGCGCGCTGCCTGCACTGATTCTCCTTCTAAGCCAAATCTTCGCGAACGGGCAGGGCCAGCACAGCGGCACGCAGGTTACGGTCACGGTTGTGGATGAGAACGAGAAGGCTGTTCCCGACGCGCAGGTGACGGTCGCGGCGCCCGGGATGGAGCCGATCCGTTCGCGAACGGACTTTGTGGGGAATTGCGTATTCGCGCTCTCCGAGGGAAAGCCGTACACAATTGACGTGGAGCGGCCCGGGTTTTACCAGTCCGAATTGAGTGGGGTTGAGCCAAGCGAGAAAGATGTGCGCATTGTGCTGGCGCACGAGCAGATTGTGCGCGAACAGGTGAATGTGACTGGGTCGACGCCGGGGATCGATACCGAACAAGTCGCCGACCAAACAACGATGAACACGCCGGAGATCGTGAATATCCCCTACGAGACTTCGCACGACATCCGTAACCTGCTTCCGTTCAATCCCGGAGTGGTGCAGGACGCGACCGGGCAAGTGCACGTGGCCGGCTCTGAGACGTGGGAGACTCTGGACACGATGGACGGATTCGATATTCGTGCGCCGGAGGGCGGCTCGCTGAGCCTGCGAGTGAGCACGGATGCAGTGCGCTCAATTGAACAAGAGAGCACGCGCTACCCAGTGGAGTTTGGCCGCGCTACGGGCGGCGTGATTGCGTTTTATACCGGCATGGGCGACGACAAGTTTCGCTTCAATATGACGAACTTCATTCCTTCATTTCGCGATCAGAGTGGAATCCGCTTCGACCAATTTGTGCCGCGATTTACTTTTTCCGGGCCGCTCAAGCGGGGCCGCGCGTGGTGGTACGACGGGATTGAGTTGGAATTCGACAACATCTACATTCCGGAGCTACCGGCAAATGCGAACAACGACGAGGTAGCTCGGGGAAGCAACCTGGTGAAAGCGCAGGTGAATCTGACTTCGGCGAATATTCTGTCGGCAGGTCTGCTCTTCAACGACTATCACTCGCCCTACGATGGGATTTCCGCGCTGACACCGCAGCAAAGCACGGTGAAGAACAATATTCACGCCTGGTTCCCGTTTTTGCGCGATCAGCAGAGCTTTCAGAATGGGGCTCTGCTAGATAGTAGGACTGGGATTCGTAAGCATCGGCCAAGGATCAGAACCGCATGGAGATGCACCGTATGAAATTACGCCGGAGACGGCAGAGGGGAGCTATTTTGAAAACATGACGGGCCGCTCGCAGCGGCTGCAGGGGACAGCGACTCTGTACTTGCCGGCAAAGCACTGGGCGGGACGGCATGATTTGAGGGCCGGGATCGATCTCGATCACATTACATACAACCAGGAGCAGACGCTGGCGCCGGTGAGCTATCTGCGGGAGGATGGAACGCTCCAGCGGCAGAGCGTGTTTGCACCGGCGGGACCATTCGAATTGCACAACGCGGAGATTGGCGCGTACGTTGAGGACCGATGGCAGCCGGCGAATGGTTGGCTCGGCAAAGGATTGTTATTGGAACCGGGGTTGCGATTTGATTGGGATGAAATTGTCCGGCGGCCGCTGCCGGCGCCGCGAGTGGCTGCGGTGTACTCGCCGGGCGACGAGAATAAGACGAAGATCTCAGCCGGGATTGGGCTCTACTACGAGCACACGCAACTCGATTATCTGGCACAGACATTCACCGGCGTGCGGTACGACACGTATTACAACGAAGTGCCGGGTGGAGTGACGCCGGCCGGCCCGGCAGAGGAGACGGAGTTTACCGCGAACGACGGGACGCTGCGCGAGGCGCGAGCGTTGAACTGGAGCGTGGGAGTGGAGCGCGAACTACCGTGGAAGATCCTGATGGGCGCAAACTTCATGGAGAAGCGGACGTCAGACGTGTTCACGTTCGCGAATCAAAGCGGCTCAGGGGCGCTCGCGGGTGATTATCTGCTGACGAATGGACGCGAAGATCACTACAGCAGCGAGGAGGTTGACGGACGGAAAGAGTTTGCGAACGGATACACGCTGTACGTGTCGTATACACACTCATCGGCGCGCACGAATGCAGCGCTCGATTATCTGCCGACGCCCTCGCCTCTGGGAGCGCAGCAGAGTGGGCCGCTGGCGTGGGACACGCCGAATCGTGTGATTTCGTGGGGATGGCTGCCGGTTCCGTTTGCATGGCTCAAGAAGCGCTGGGATTTTGTGTATTTGGTCGACCGGAGAACCGGCTTTCCTTTCACGGCCGTGAATGCGGCACAACAGGTGGTTGGCGCGGCGGGGGCATATCGATTTCCGGAGTTTGTGAACTTCAGTCCGGGGTTGGAGCTGAAATTCCATTTTCGCGGGCAGTATTGGGGTTTGCGCGGCGTGATGGAGAATGCAACGAACAGCGGGAATCCGGCTGTGGTGAACAACGTGGTGGATTCGCCGGAGTTTGGAACCTTTAGCGAGCTTCAGGGAAGAGCGTTTACAGCGCGGATACGGTTGATAGGGGGCAAAGGCAGGGAATAGGGGAAAGAAAGCGAGTTAGCGAGTCAGCAAGTCAGCGCGAGGCGGTCGGGATGAGTGAAGTTGGGAAAATGATGGTGGGGTTGGGGCTGTTGCTGGTGCTGCTTGGCGCGCTGGTGATGCTGGCCGCGCGGTTCGGCATGCCCCTGGGGCGGCTGCCTGGCGATTTTTCCTACCGGGGAAAGAGTGTCTCGTTCTACTTTCCGCTGGGGACATCGATTCTGATCAGTATTGTGCTGTCGGCGATTCTCTACTTGATTTCGAGGTTCCGGCGATAATGCAGGTCGTTGATTTGGGTGGAGAGGCATGCAGTATGCTCTCCCACCCTTTTCGCCAAAGAGCGGCGAAAGGATGGGAATCGCAAGGAAGTGTGATCTCGCGCAAAAACAGAGATGCCGCACAGGGGCGGCATCGCGGGACAAGGGAGGGCGAGGGGTGCGGCTAAATGCCGACGCCAAACTCGCTGGCTTGATGCTCGCCTGCGTTCGAGTAGAAATCGTAGGGAGTACGCTTTTTGAACCTGGAGCGGCTGCGGAGCTCTGCGCCGACAAAGATGCCGACGACGGCAACGACAACTCCGACAGAAAACCAGGTTATGACGCGCATGGCGGTGGAACCCGCCTTTTCGATAGAAGGAACTTCTTCACCAGGCAACTGAACTTCGGTCTCGGGGGACATCGAACTGAGCCTCCAACTACCAACATGATAGCTCAGTTTCTGACCGGGGCGTGTGACGGGGAAACATGGCAAAAACGATTCATCAAACTTTAGTTTCCGATTTGGGAAAGCCAGGATTCTTTTTCAGAATCAGGAAGAAAGCTGGCGCGAATGGAGTTGGCTGCGAGCTGACGCAGCTCGTCGCGCGTAAAACCCTGCTCCGTATGAGCGAGGAGGTATTCGTTGGCGAGATCGGAGCCGAAGAAGGCCGGGTCGTCGGAGTTGATGGTTACTAACAGGTGATTATCGAAGTAGTAGCGAAGCGGATGGGAGGCGAATGAGGGGCAAACGCAGGTGCGGACATTGGACGTGGGATTGAGCTCCAACGCAACTCCCCGTTGTTTCAGGTTTTGGAGCAGAGCGGAGTCCTGGATCGCAGACAGAGCGTGGCCGATGCGTTCGGAGCCGATGGCGAGGGCTTCCCAGATGGCCTCGGGGCCGGTGGTTTCGCCGGCGTGGTTGGTGAGGCGCAGGCCGTCGGCACGAGCCCGCTCATAGAGGGCGCGGAAAGGCTCGGAGCCGGTGCGTCGTTCGTCGCCGCCGAGGCCGATGCCGATGATGGATGGGTAATGGGCGCGGAGCTCGGCGGCCTTGCGGAAGACGCGATCGGCTTCTTCGACCGTGAAGTGGCGGACGGCGTCGAAGATCCAGTAGAGCGAAAGATTAAGCTCGAGGGCGGCGCGCTGGCGGGCGCGCTCGAGGGCGGCGAAGATGGGTTCGAAGCAGCGGGGATCGAAGTTGCGCCACATATAGATAACACCGACTGAGATATAGACCTCGGCGTGGACGACACCTTGCGCGGAGAGCTGCTGCATCATGCGCCAGGCAGCGAGTTCGTAGTCTTCGGGGTCCTTGAGGCGGCGGGTGACGGCTTTGAAGGACTCGATGAACTCAGTGAAATCGGAGAAGCGGTAGAGAGCTTCGGCTTCGGGGAGCGTTAATGGCCGCTCGTCGTGGCGGGCGCTAAGCTCAGCCAGTGTCGCAGGCAGGATGGTGCCTTCGAGGTGCAGATGCAGCTCGGCCTTGGGAAGGCGGCGGATGAAATCCTGAATGTCGGTCACATTCTCAGTTTAGCGGCACCTGCGGCGTTAGCGGGTTAGCGTGCGCGCACGTTCGTGGGTTCGCAATCATCCGATGAGCTTTCGGAAGGCGGGGCCGGTGCGGGCACTGAGTCTGGCCCCCACCCAAGCGAAGCTTGGAGGGGGCACCCCGGTGCGGTGAAAGTCAGGCGTCGCAAAGACAACTGCAGTTCCTTCGCTCCGCTTACCCCACCGCGCAATGCGCGGTGGGGCCCCAGGCGCGCTCCGCTCAGGATGACAAAGCCAAAAGGCGCGCGGTTTCAGGAGCCTGAAGGCTCCTGCTGCTTCCGTTTGTTATTTGGATTGAATGGTGGTGGCGTGGTTGTTGACGAAGGTGACGGTCCATTGTTTGCCGGCCTGGTCGTAGTTGACGGTGCGATTGCCTTCGGATGAGTCGTCGGATTGGGTTTTCTGGCCGATGGCCATGCGGGTCTGGAGTTCGCTCATGCCGGGCTTGACCTGATGCGCATCGATGGCGGCCCAGACATCCTTGGGCCAGTTGCTGTAGATGGTGTGCGGGTCGTCGTAATAGAAGAGCACATCGCTGAAGTAGGACTCCTGGCTCGAGTCGATGGCGCCGATGGCGGTAGCGTAAAGACCCGGATCGCCGGGCATGGCGAAGATGGCGAAGACCTGGCGGCTGCCGTGCGAGATGCCGTCGTCGACGGAGGCGGGCGGCGTGGTCTTGATGACTTTCTTGATGTCGAGGCGCTGGGCCGTGGGGATGACGCCGACGGGTTTGGTGAAGACGATGCGGCCGGAATCGTAGGGGTAGTAAGTCATGGTGTATCCGTTCTTCATCCAGACCGCTGTGTTTTCGAGTTTGAGTACGTCGTCGAAAGAGGTGGGGAATTTGGCGCGCACGACAGCGTAGTCGTCGGGGTTCTCCGGTTGCTGCGCGTTCTGGCCGATGACGCCTGGACTCTTTCGCTGCTGAAAGACAACGAAAAGGTAGATGCTGCCGATGGCGAGGGTGATGAGGGTGATGATGCCGGCTTTTTGCCAAGTCTTCATTGCTAGTTAGATGGGACTGGTATCAGCGAGGTCGGGCAAACTCGGAGCGATGGCGGCTGTAGAAGAAGTAGATGAAGAGGCCGATGACGAGCCAGATGAGGAAGCGGTACCAGGTGATGATAGGCAGTCCAGCCATGAGCAGGAAGCAGAAGATGACGCTGAGCGCAGGAATAATGGGGCCGAAGGGGACGACGAAGCCGCGATGACGGCCGGGCTCGCGGAAGCGAAGGACGATGACGCCGATGGAGACCAGGACAAAAGCGAACAGCGTGCCGATGTTGGAGAGGTCGGCGAGGGTGCCGATGTCGAAGAGGCCGGAGGGGACGGCCACGACAAATCCGGCGACCCAGGTGGAGAAGGCGGGCGTGCGGAAGAGCGGGTGAACGCGCGAGAAGACGCGGGGCAGCAGGCCATCGCGCGACATGGAGAACCAGACGCGGGACTGGCCGATCTGGTAGACGAGGATCGATGAGATCATGCCCATCAGCGCGCCGAGCAGGACGACGAGACGGATCCAGTAGAGTGGGTGACCGCCGGGAAGGATCGAGAGCTTCTTGAGGGCGTTGACGACCGGAGCGGCGTCGCCGACCATCGAACGCCAGGGAACGAGACCGGTGAGGCAGACGGCTACTGCAACGTAAAGCACGGTGCAGACGATGAGCGTGGCGATGATGCCAATGGGGAGATCGCGCTGCGGATTGCGGCATTCTTCGGCGGCGGTGGAGACGGAATCGAAGCCGATGTAAGTGAAGAAGATGATGGAGCCGCCCGTGAGCACGCCGGACCAGCCATTGGGCATGAAGGGATGCCAGTTGGATGGATGGATGAAGCCGATGACGGAGAAGACGAAGATGAGGATCGCGACCAGCTTAAATGCGACCATCATGTTGTTGGTTGAGGCGGACTCGCGGATGCCGCGGACGAGGATGACCGTCAGGAGCAAGACGATGAGAAACGCAGGGATGTTGAATCCGAAGTGCCAGCCGGGGTTGTAGATGTTGTTGCCGGCGAGATCCTGCAAGCCATCGGGAAGATAGGCGGGTGAGATCCATTTGGCGCTGGGATGGAGGCCGAACCAGTCGAGCAGGTCGACGATATGTGCGGCGAAGCCGACGCTGACGCTCATGTTGGAGCCGGCGTATTCGAGAATCAGATCCCAGCCGATGATCCAGGCGATGAGTTCGCCGAGCGTGGCGTAGGTGTAGGTGTACGCCGAGCCGGCGATGGGAATCATGGAGGCGAGTTCGGCGTAGCAGAGGCCCGTGAGAGCGCAGACGAACGCGACCAGGATCATGGAGATCGCAATAGCGGGGCCAGCGCCGGGCCGGCCGGCGAGAATCGAGTGCGTGACGACGTAGTGGATGAGCGGCGTGTCCGTGATCGTTGGATTGGGAAGCTGTTCGCCCGAGATGGCGGTGCCGATGACCGTGAAGATCCCGGAGCCGATGACTGCGCCGATGCCGAGCGCGGTAAGCGACCACGGGCCGAGGGTCTTCTTCAGGGCGTGGCCTGGATCCTCGGAGTCGTGGATCAGCTTGTCGATCGATTTGCGGGCGAACAGTTGACTGGGCATGAAAGACAGCTATCAGCTTTCAGCCTTCAGCTCTCAGTTCATCGTGGAGATACGAAACGTAATCGCATCCCCGACTCTTTCAGCGAACCGATTGACGCAAAGAAGTGCTGAAAGCTGAGTGCTGAAGGCTGATTGCTTTTTCTTAGCGTTTGGACTGGCCGCGGACCATCTTCTTCACTTTTTTCTTCAGCGAGCCGCGCGGGGTAGTGCGCTTGGCCTTGGGAGCCGCCTTTTTGCGCGCTGCGCGCTTGAGTTTCTTGCGTTCTGCCTTGTCGGCGATCTTTTTCGTGTCAGCCACGGAATAACCTCTTTCACTTGAATCTCTTCGGGGTTGCCGAGCGATTGGGAGTGCGATTTTCATGGTAACAGGGTGGAAATGCTGGGAACAAGCCACCCCAGCGGTCGCAAATCGCCCGCTGGGGACCCCGGCAGGGAACAAGGGAGCGAGAGGACATGGGAGCAAGAAGACGGGGGTCACAGCAGGCCAGGTTTCGGCTCAGGTAGACTCGTTGGCGCAGAGGCGATGTTCGATTGAAGACGAGTGACAACATGAACGAGCGAGAGAAGGCGAGCTGCGAGCGCGTGCTGGTGATTAATCCGGGCACGACTTCGACCAAGTTCGGCGTGTTCACGCGCGCGGGCGAGGAGGTCTCGCGCAACATTCATCATGGCGACGAGGAGATCGAGCGGTTTCGCGGACGGCCCATGCTCGAGCGGCTGGAGTACCGCGCGGAGAAGATTGAAGAGGCGCTGGCGGAGGCGGGATACGGTCCGAGCGGCGAGGCGGTGGGAGAGGGATCGGAGTCCGTGCGGCAACCGAGTGTCTCCTCCACCCAAGCGAAGCTCGGAATGGGCATCCCATCTCGTGTCAGTCCCGGCGGCGTACCATCCGATTCTTTTGATAATCGCGGCGAGGGGATGGGGCACTCACGCTGGGTCGCGGTCGCGGGACGCGGCGGTATGCTGCCGCCGATGGAGTGCGGAACGTATCTGGTAACCGAGGCGATGGTGGAGGAGCTGCGGCGGGCGCGGCGCGGCGAGCATGCTTCGAACCTGGGCGCGGTGCTGGCACTGCGGTTTGCGCGGGCCGCGGGTGTGCAGGCTTATATCGTCGATCCGGTTACCTCGGACGAATGGCAGCCGTGCGCGAGGCTCTCCGGCTCGCCGCTGGTAAAGCGTATGTTCATCGGTCATGTGCTGAATACGAAAGCCGTGGCGCGGCGCCATGCCCGCGAGAAAGGCCGGCGCTACGAGGACCTGGGATTGATCGTTGCGCACATGGGAAGCGGGATTACGGTCTCAGCGCATCGCGAAGGGCGCATGATCGACAGCAACTCGATTGAGGAGGGGCCGTTTGGGCCGGATCGCACGGGATCGCTGCCGGTGCGTGAACTGGTGAAGTTGTGCTTCAGCGGAAAGATGACGCAACCGGAGATGGACCGACATCTCTTTGGCGATGGCGGAGTGTTTGCGTATCTGGGAACGCGCGACCTAGTTGAGGTCGAGCGGCGTGTTGACGCCGGCGACGCTGAGGCCGCGGCAGCGCTCGAAGCGATGATCTACCAGATCGCCAAGGAGGTTGGCGCGATGGCCGCGGTGCTGGCAGGAAGAGTGGACGCGGTGCTGCTCACCGGCGGGATGGCGCACTCCGAGCGGGTGGTGGGAAGGCTTCGAAGATTTGTGGAGTGGATTGCGCCGGTGGCAGTGTATCCCGGCGAGGATGAATTGCGAGCGCTGGCAGAGGGGGTATTTCGCGTGCTGGATGGCGAGGAGAACGCGAAGCATTTCGTCGCGGAATGCGAGGAGTGATGATCGAGCTGCTGAATGCAAAAAAATGAGGGTCCGGAATCGAATTGGATTCCGGACCCTTTCTGTTTAGGGAAGCGGTTAGAACTTCACCATCAGGTCGATGTCGACATACTGCTCGTCGCGACGGAGGTCGGGGTACCAGATGCCGCCGTGGGGGCCGCTGCTGCTGGTCCCGCAAAAAGCGCCGACGTAGGTAGGTGCTCCGAATCCGTCGGCATTGTTCGGGACCTGCCCGATCGACTGTCCCGCAGGTGGCGCAACCGCCGTGCCATCTATGCAGGCGAACTCAGTCGGGCTCCCGTTGTTGGCTCCGAAGGTTGCACCCGCATAGGCAGGCGGCGTCATGCCTCCGTGCCCCGCCCAGTAGGGGACGTTGGTTCCGCGGATGCCATACTCCCAGCGCCAGGTAACCCACTCTACCGGCATGTAGTCGTAGGTGACTGTGGCGTCCCACGCCTTGAAGGGATCGCCGGGGTTGCCTGTGAAATAAGGCGCGTTGATGGCCGCCGACGAGGCTGATTCTCCATTGATCGGAGGCAACAGAACCAGGTAACGTCCAGGATCGTTGAGCTGACCACCGCCGATGGTAAGTCCGTGATGGTCGTTCTTGAACCAAGTACGGTCATAAATCATGTATCCAATCATGCTCTGTTTGGGGCCGTTGGCAGAGGTCAAAGTGCCTCCGTGGCATTGCACACCGGCACCGTATTCGCAGCCCATATCGCCCGTAAAGCTGAAGGCCATCTTGTCAAGGAACTCCTTCGGCTTGTCGAAGTACTTAATCTCGAGACTATTGTCGGTGTGAATTCGGCTACGACCCGGAACCCCCATGTCGTCGTGCCCAAGACCGTAGTTATTGCTGATCACATTCATCCACGGGAATGGCGTCCATTTGATCTGCCCACCCAGTCCCTTGCGGGAGTTCGGAGTGCCGTACGATTGCCAGCCGTTGATGAACCACGGCTCGATCTTCAGGTGCTCGGTGGGGAACATCTGAATGCGAATGCCCTGAAAGAACCAGGGAGTGTTGGAAGACACGTATGAGGGCTGATAGGCCCAGTTATCGAAGTTGTAGTAGCTGAAAAGGCCGACGTAGGACATGAAGATGCCCGCGTCGATGTTGAAGCCGTGCATGACGTTGGGGATCTGGTATCCGCCGTAGGCCTCGGAGAGATAACGATCGGCGTCTCCAATATCCCACTGTCCTTTGGAGTAACTGCCATCATTGCGAACCGTTGCTGTCGAATACATCCCGAACTGAGTCATGAAGCGCGCGTGGGCGTGATCCAGATGGAAGTCGCCGCCCAGGCCCAGCTGCTCCACTTGTATTTCGTTGGCGCGGAAGAGCTCGCTCGATCCGCTCATGGTGTCGTCAATAGGGCGATTGAAGTCGTAGTTATAGGTAATGTCGGCGCGGATCTCGGGAGTGAAGAACTTGGAGTCGTAGGCGGTGTCCTTGTTGCGTGGGTTGCCATTGAGCCAGGTCCAGTCCCAGTCAGAGAATGCAGGAGCGTGCGGGTCTTTTGGCGCCGGTGCGGCGGGCTGGGAGACTGCCTGCGGATTGACGGTCTGGATGGCAGTCGGCACGCCCGCAGCAGCCGAAGCCATGGTGTGAAGGACGGCGTTCTGATTCACGCCGACGAGATCCTTTTCTGCCGCTGTGAGGGCCGCAGCGTCATGGCTGCTCTCGGTGGCTGCGTGCTGGTCCTTGACTCTCTGCTCGAGCTGTTCGAGGCGGCTCTCAAGCGCCGCAATCTCCTGCTCGACTGTCATTTCATTGTCGGGTTGGGGAGTAATAGTGGTGGTGGCAGCGGTGGTGTTGTGCGTATCCGCGGCAGCCGAAGGATCGGAGGCTGCGACCATCCGCGCCGACGCGGCGCCTGGGGATGCGGTCTGCGCCAGGCCGGAAGAAGCTGCTGCGGCGGCGATTGCCGCGAGCGTCAGAATGTGCGACGGGGCCTTCCAAAAGACACTTCTCATGTTCTCCTCTCGCTTGCCTGAAGATGGATCGGGCTTGTGATTGAATGTGTGATTGCGCGTGCCGGACAGGGGAATCGGGGGATAGGATGAAGCCGTGCAATCGGCGGGAATCATCCGGCGGAAGTTCGGCTATCCTTTCTGCTGCAATGGGTCTTCGCCGCACGCAACTCGTACTCTTTTCATTCGAGCGGAGAACGTATAAGCGGGACATAAAGCATTCGTAGGATGTTCATAAGCCGGTGATGCGCGAAGTGGATTTACAGGATGAGAACACGCAAGGTAACAGGGCCCACGCAAGCGGGCCGGAAGGGCGAGAGGAATGAACAGCATAAGCCGCAGTCGAGTGGCGGCCGGGGGCGCAGAACGATGACTGCACCAACGCGAATCCTGGCGGCGCGCGGCTTCAACAGATAGCGTCGATAAGGCGAGAATGATGCCTGCGAGGTGAAGGATGCATGAACATAAACGCGTGGCGGATTCCCGCGTTCGGCATCGCGCCGCAGCGAGGCGGGGGAGATTCCGTGTCCGAATCTGAGGCAGATCGCTGGGGCGTGCACGCGGGAACATTTAGAATTCGGGAAAGTACCGGGAAAAGGTGGGGAGCGAAGTGGCGGTTCTGGCGGTGCAGCAGATCCGGCGCATGCGGGGCGGCGCGCAGGGCCAGTTAATGCTGGGCGCGGACGGGCAGATCTACGTCGTCAAGTTCCAGAACAACCCGCAGCACCTGCGCGTGCTGGCCAACGAATTTCTCGTCTCACGGCTGGCCGCGGCGGCCGGGCTCACCGTGCCGGAGTGCGACCTGATCGACGTTTCAGACTGGCTGGTGGAGAATACGCCGGAACTGGAGATCGACCTGGGACAGTCGCGTGTGCGTTGCCAGCCCGGCCTGCAGTTCGGATCGTGCTATGCCGGAGGAACGATGCCGGGCCAGGTGGTGGACTACCTGCCGGAAGAGCAATTGAGCGAGTTGAAGAACCTCGGCGAATTTGCCGGCATCCTGGCGCTGGACAAGTGGACAGCCAACGCCAACGGGCGCCAGGCGGTGTTCACGCGGCGGCAGCGCGAACGGAGGTACAAGGCGGTCTTCATCGACTTCGGGTACTGCTTTCATGCCGGAGAATGGCGATTCGAAGATGCGCCACTCCGTGGAGTGTACTTTCGGAATGACGTATACCGAGAGGTGAGAGGATGGGAATCCTTCGAGCCCTGGCTGACGCGGCTGGAGACCATGCCGGCAGACACAGTTTGGGAGGCGGCCAACCAGATCCCGGCAGAGTGGTACGGCAGCGGCCAGGGAGATCTGGAAGCTCTTGTGGAGAAGCTGCTGGCGCGGCGCAGCAGGATCCGGGAGCTGATTGGGGCATTTGGGAACTCGGAGAGGAGACCATTTCCGAAATGGGGCGGGACGAGGGGGGAGGGTGAGGAAGATGCTTGGAAAGCGATGAAGTGGGCTACGATCGAGGGGAGGGTGAATTGAGAGGCAGCTTTTAGCTATTAGCTTTCAGCTTGTTCGTGCTGGATATTGCTGCTGCGGTCTGCGAAGGGGACTGCGAACTTTGAACTACGAACTGTGAACTGCGATCTGAAGGCTGAAAGCCAAGAGCTGAGAGCTGAGAGCTGACGGCTGATAGCTGTTTTGGAGAATAATGATCGGCGTGAATCCAAGACGCGAGTGCGAGTTTCGGCTGCTCCGGTATGCGCCGGATCCGGTGCGGAACGAGTTTGTGCACATCGGTGTGCTGCTGCGGGAGCAGGGAAGCGGGCACACCGAGGTGCGCTTCACGCGCGACTGGCGGCGGGTGAGGTGTCTCGATCCGGATGCCGATACGGCATTGCTGGAAGGGATGGAGAACGAGCTGCGGAGCCGGCTGGAAAGCGAGGCGGGCGGTAAGCTCAAGCGGATTCTTGAGGAGTCGCTTTCGCTGAACGTGCAGATGAGCGAAGCGAAGGCTTACCTTGCCGAATCGCTGCCTGCAGGGATGGAAGAGCTGATGAGGCTTTACGTGGAACCGCCGCCGAAAGAGCGCGCTTCCAGACTGAGCGGACGGGCGGCGATCCGCGCGCGGATGCGCAGCGAATTTGAACATGCCGGGGTATGGGACCTCTTAAGAAAGCGCATCGCGGTCTCAGAGTACACACGGCCGGGCGATCCGCTGCGGATCGACGCAGGGTACAAGCCGAACGGGGTGATCCGCATGTTTCACGCTGTGAGCCTCGATCCCGGGCTGGAGACAGCCAAGGTGCTGGCCTTTTCGACCGCCGCCTTGCGGGCCGGAGTGGAGCGCGTGGAAAAGGCGCAGCTGGAGCTGACGGCGGTGATTGAACCGGCGGCGCGTCTGGGAGCGACAGACGAGGACCCGGAGCGGCTGGAGTTGTACCGGTTTGGCGTGGAGACGATGGAGGAAAACCAGATTCGCGTCCTCACGACGTCGGATATGGGCCGCGTGGCGGAGACGGCGCGCCGTGAGTTGCGGGTTTGAGCCGATGGCAATGCACGATACGAATTTTGTAAAGGGGTGTCGATTTTGCCAACATGCGCTAAGTGCCTGATAGAGCGCGTGTAAAGTGCGAAAAATATTTTTTCAAAACAGTGCGTATAATTTCCGCGCTTCGCGGTAGGATCGTTTGTGTAAGCAGAAAAACGCTTGTTTGAAGCGGCGTGCAGGCGCAGTCGGCGCCGCCGGACAAGCAGGCGCTCGAAAAAGTCAGGTGAGAGTTGAAAAGAAGGCATGGCCCATGGGCTGTGCCTTTCGTTTTTTGCAGCAGGATTGCCTTGCAGCGAGGAAGGTGCGTGTGAAGGTAGGCGAACAGTTACGTGGGATGTGGCGGCAGGCGACTGGCCATGGAATTGGGCAGGAGAAACTGGCGGCGCAGGCGGAGACGGAGCGCAAAACGCTGGCGCTTCCGGCGATCCTGAGTCCGGTCCAGTTTCCCGGACGGCATCTGCCCAAGCCGACGCCGGTGAATCTACGGCGGTTCGCGGAGACGCCGCTGGTGCGAAGGGCGATCAACGTGATCAAAGATCGCATCGCGGCGATGGACTGGCAGGTGCGCCTGCGGCGCGGGGTGGGGGCGGAGGAAGCGGCGTTTCTCGAGCGAAAACTGCGCGCATTGCGCCGGACGCTGGAAGAGCCGAATGCCTCAGACAGCTTTCGCACGCTGATGGAGCAGGTGATCGAGGACGCGCTGACCGGTGGATTTGGCGCCATCGAGATGGAGCCGACCGGCGATCCGGAGCAGCCGGCGATGCTCTGGGCGGTCGACGGCGCATCGATCCGGATCAATGCGAAATGGGATGGGACGGAGGACTCGCCGCGCTACGCGCAGGCGATGCCGGGACAGCTGGAGTCGAGCGCGGTGGAGTTGCTCGACCGCCAGCTGATGTATGTGCGGATGAATCCGCGCAGTTTCACGCCGTTCGGGCTCGGTCCTCTGGAAGTGGCCTTTGAAACCGTGAATCAGTTTTTGAGCGCGCATCGTTTTGCGGGGAAGCTGGCGGCGAACTCGGTGGCGCAGTACGCGTTGTGGCTGAACGAAGCGACGCCGGCGCAGCATGACCGGCTGATTCGCTGGTGGCAGGACGAGATCGAAGGCACGGGCCGCGTGCCGCTGCTCTCGACCGAACAAAAGCCCGAGGTGCTGCGTTTCGCGCAGGGAACCGATGCCGATCTGCGGCTGGCCTGGCAGGAGTTCCTCATCCGGATGGTGGCGAACGCGTTTGGCTTGCCGCCGCTCATGCTGGGACTCGAAGCCGATGTGAACCAGTCGACGGCGTCGGAGATGGCGGATGAGGCCTTTCGCGGCGCGATTTCGCCTCTTGCCATGTTGCTGGCCGGGCATATCACGCGCGACCTCTTCTCAAAGTGCATTCGATGGCCGGAGTTCGAATTCGCGTTCAACGAGCTGAGCGCGCGCGATGAAGAAACCGAATTGAAAGTCCAGGTGCAGCTGCTGCAGGCCGGTGTGCTGACGGTAAACGAGGTGCGGGCCATGCGGGGACTTGCTCCCTTGGAGCAGGGGACGTAGGGACTTTGGGGGGATAGGGACTAGGGACTAGGGACCAGGGAACAGGGAGCAAGTTTTCAGGTACCAGCCTTCAGCTTGATTGTGCGTGAACGCGGCCTTTGATATTTCTTCCGGTCGGTGTGTGAGATGCGGAAGCGGGAAGCTGCACACTGAGGCTGAAAGCTGAGAGCAGATGGCTGTCTTTGTGGAGCGGACATGCGATTGGAAGCGATGGCGGTAGAGATTCCTCATGTGGAGGGTCATCCCAACCGGGTGCCCTTCGAAGGCGTTTTAACGGTGGTGAACACGGCGAGCGACAGGGCTCCGGCCGGGGCGCGGGGGCACCGCGTGATGCTGACGCGCGAGGCGGCAGAGAAGGCGCTGCCCTCCCTGCTGGGCATGGCCGTGGATTACCGGCCCTGCTGGGACGGCCACGATGCGCGCCGCAAGATCGGTCTGTTGACCGAAGCGAATGTGACGGGCGAGCGGCTGGTGGTGCGCGGCTATCTCTATGCGCGCGATTTTCCCGATGTGGCGCGGGCGATTGAGGCCCACGCGCCGGAAGCGATGGGCATGAGCTACGAGTTGGCGGATGCGCGTGTGGAAGACATGCGCGCCGAAATCTGGAAGCTGACGCGCGTGACGTTTACCGGGGCGGCAATTCTGCTGCGGGAGAAGGCGGCTTACCGGGGGACGAGTTTCAGGCTGCGGGGAGCGAGGCAGCAATCAAGCAAGGGAGCGAGTTAGCGAGTTGGCAAGGCGGCAGGCGTCAAGAGCAGGCTCCGGCGACGGGGCCTTTTTTGTGCCGCAAAACGGGTGAGAAGCAGAGCGCTAACAGTGGCAATGAGTTGTCGCTCAATGAAGAGCGATTCGACGAAGCAGCGGTTGAACGAAGTTGCGAAAGGAGAAGCATGGAAACGGACGAGAAAAACATCGAGGAGCGGCTGGAGGCTGCCACTGCCGCGCTGGAGAGGACCCTGAACTGGCTCGAAGAGCGACAGGGTGCACTTGCAGGCGAGGTGGGAAGGATCTCCGCAACTGTTGAGTCTGCCGCGGTGGACCGGCGCGAGGCAGAACTGGCGGAGAAGCTGGCAGCAGCGGAGCGTGAACTAGCGGAATTGAAAGCGGCAGCCGCACAAAACGTTGTGAATCCGTTGCGCAGAACGATGCCTGCAGCGACAGCAGAAATGTTGGCCAAGCATGGCATCGGGGACGGCCCGGTGGATATACGCACGCTGGATGCGGCACTGTCCGGGCTGAGCCTGGAGCAACGCATCGCGGTGAAGACGCAACTGCTGCGCGCTGGAGCGATCGCGTAAAGACAGCTTCTAGCTATTAGCTCCCAGCTCTTAGCTAAAAGCCCGCGGGTGAAGCGCGGCTGGGATCCAACTTTGGTGAAGATTCATCGGAGTTGGTTCTGCCGAGCAATGCCAATCAAGCCGGATTCCGGCAGAAACAAGCCAGGAGCTAGAAGCTAGCGGCTAGCACCTAAGAACGGCCCCATGGAGGGGGCGGAGAAAGCCTATGAACGCAACTTTTGCAGACATTCACGCGGCAGCGGATTACATCGGGCCGGGAGCCATTGAAGTTCCGCTGTACCAGACCGAAATCTTTGACATCTGCCGGCGCTCCAGTCAATTCGGGCAGCGCATCAAGCAGGTTCCGGCAACGGGTCACCCGTCGCGCTTCTTTGAGCAGACGGCAATTCCCAATCCGGGGACGGCGGGATTCGTCAATCCGCGCAGCATCAACCCCACGGTGGTGAGCCCGACGCGCATCGAGTTGAGCGTACCGCTGAAGGCGATCGTCGCGCAGATCAACTACAACCTCTTCGACATCGAACTGGGCGACCAGCAGAAGCAGTTTGCCTATCTGCAGGCGAAGGACCTGGTGGACACCGTGAGCGGCGTGATGGTGGCGCACGATGTTGCGCTATGGAACGGAAACGACACCAGTCTGAGCGCACCGACGACCACGCAGTACATGGGCTGCGCGGCGCAAATCGCGGCGGGTGGCAACTCGGTGACCGTGACCACGTCGATGAAGATCGTGGACACCATCAAGACCGCGGTCGCACAGATGACCGCCAGCACCGGCTACTACGTGCGGCCGACTGCCATCTATGCCAACCCGGTGCTGCTTGACCTGATCGACCAGGAGATGAAGTCGGAATACAACGTGGTGTTGAACACCGACCAGATCACCGGCGGCTTCCGCGTGAAGATGCTCTCGACGCAGGCGGGCGATCTGCCGCTGATCCCCGAATGGAGTCTTGGATATACGGGCACTCCGGGAACGGGCAATGCAGTGCTGCCGGCTTACATCGTTACCGAAGACCTGATCGAATACCACTGGCTCGGTGATCCAACGCCGCGTATCTTCCAGCTGGGTCTGCCGAATTCACTGACCTACCAATACGTCGCGGTCAAGTTCGGCGCACCGGTGGTGAAGGGCGCGAATTTTGCGCACTACCAGGTGCTGGTAGACCGGTAGAGAGAAGCCAGTTCAGAGTTCGCAGTTCACAGCCAGTTGCTTCAAGTTGCGCGGCTCATCGCGCGGCTTGAAGCGGAACACCGCCGTGAACTGCGAACGGAGAACAGCGAACCGGGAATTGCGAACTACGAACTCAGCAGGAAGGAAAGCGTATGGCATATCTCGAGCCAACGGATTACCCGAATTACGGGTTGCCCGGAGGGACCACGGGGGACTGGGTTACGGCGGCGACAGCATTGATCAACAGCTATTGCCGGCGGCCAGACCTGAACGTCATTCAGTACACGGAGCGCCTGCGGGTAACAGCCGGTTCGCAGACGGTGCATTTGAGTTATCTTCCACTGGCGCCGCTGGGAGCGGCAACCTCGCCCATCGTATCCATCGAAGGCAGGTATGCGCGGCCACGGCGAGGGGAGCTTCCCAATCAGCCGCTGTTTGAAATTGCGTGGGCATTTTCGCTGCCGGGTCAATGGGCAGCGATCGACCCGAGCCTGGTGGACTTCGACCCGAACACCGGTGAGTTGACTTTGCCCTGGAACGTACTGGGGCTGCCATTCAACGAGGTGACGGTGACGTACACGGCAGGACTGGCGATGATCGGCGACGACGTGAAGACTGCATGCGCGCAGATTGTGCGCAACGCGCAGGCCACACCGGCGCTGAACGCGAGCAAGTCGAAGATCGACACCATGCAGATGCAATATTTTTCAAGCTCGCTGGTCGATGAGACGGTACAGGCCTGGCTGAGGCCGTACGTGGCGAACAGGTTGGGGTGAGAGATGAGCGACACCGAGCCGCGTAATCCAGTTGGAGCCCCGCAGATGCTGGCCGACGCCCTGCTGCGCAGCGTGGCGGGAACGACAGCGCTGTTGCGCGTAACCGGCGCGAACACCGAGAGCGGCATGTCGGAAGTTGGCCTGGTCGCGACCACATTTGCAGAAGTGCCGGTGAGCCCGGCGCTGATGCGCAAGCTGCGCCCTTCGTGGCAGGAAGGCGGCGAGTCGAAGTGGGAGTTGCTGATTTCGGCCACCAGCGTGCAGCAGCAGGTGAACGCACTCGATTTGCCTTCAGCGCAATCGTTGTTTTCGATGACGCTGGCGGTGACCGTTGCCGGACAGGATTACCTGATCGCGTCGGTGGGATCGAGTGAAGCATTCGGTCAGGTGTATCTCTACCGGTTGCTGCTGCGTGAGGCGCGGCAGCAGGGGATTTGACGACAGGGAATAGGGAATAGAAAACATGGACCGCGCGAGGCGCAGATCCCTGAGACCGCGATGAACTTCAGCGGTCATCACTGGTTCGAATCGCGGGTCCGGAAAGGCGTTCGGGAAGCAGGGAAGTGTGATCGGGGTATTTCTGGTCCCCGGTCTCTAATCCTTGTTCCGTGTCTTCTTATGCAGAATGCGAAAGATTCTTTCTACATGGCGCTGCGCACGCGTCTAACGGCAATCAATCCGGAGCGGACGATTTTGCTGCGCGGCGCGGTGCGGCCGGGAATCCTGGTGGAAGAAGCGGAAGCTCCGTTCAGCCAGTTCCCGAACGATGTGTTTGTTCTGCGCTGGCTGGGGCTGGGCGCCGATGTGGATCTTCCGTCCACAATGGCCGCAGAGCAATGCGAGGTTATCTATCAGACTTGCGGAACGCAGAGTTTCGGCGGGCTGGATCGCGGTCGGGCATTGAGTGAGATGGATGAAGAACTGCTGGCCATGCTGCAACCGTTCTATACGCCGAAGATGAACTACTCGACTGCGCCACCGGCACTGATGCTGACGCAGGTTTTCTGGGACGAGCCGGTCTTTGCGCCCGTCGCGACTCAGCGCGACCGGATAAGCCGCACCTCGAGCGTGGTTGTTTACAGCTACCAGGAGCAGGGGGAGTAAGAGGCAGGGACCAGGGACCAGGGATCAGGGATCAGCCATCAGTTCATCGTTCGCAGTTCACAGCAGAACGAATTTTTCTTCGTGCGACTGCGGGCTACGAACGAATGACTATTCAGTTCCTATCAGAGGGTGACTCAATGACATCAAATTGGTTTTCAGCTCCGGCGCCGGTAACGCGGCGGGTGCGCGCGTATTTTGCACCGGTGAATCGCGTCACACAAACGCCGGTTCTCTTCGATCCCTCGGAACAGGGCGGATTCAACCTTGATGAAGCACCCGCGCCATGGATCAGCCTGGGGTGGATTGCGGACTTTGCACGCAGGCCTGCAAGCCGGTCCGGTGCATTGCTGACCGGCATTCCCGCGGCGCCGCTCGAACAGGTACGCGAGACGCTGCAGGCACAGGTAAGCTTGCAATTCCTGAGCTGGACAAAGCTCACGATGGCGCTGGCCACCGGGTCGCAGCACATGAATGTGCTGGCTGCAATGAGCGGTGCAACTCCAGCAGCCGACGGCGCGCAGGCAGTGCCCGCAGTGACCCCACAGAGCGGATCGACGAGCACGGTCATCCTGCTTTCATCGAGCGATGCGACAAAGTTCTCAGCCGGCTCGATTGTCGCGGTCGATGCGGATTACAGCGGCGAGTTAGGCTACGTCGGCTCGCCGGTCGCAGGCGCCTATGTGCGCCAGGCGCTCACGGATGTCGATTACATCCGGCGCGTAACGTTCAACGTAGCGTTGGTGGCGCAAGTGACTACCGCCGGACTGATTCTGGCTGAACCATTGCCGGGCGGAGCCCCGGCTGCCGGAACAAAGATCCAGGCCGTCACCGGATTTATCGATCGCGAGGGCGGGTGCTTTTATCAGGAGTGGTCCGCGTTATTTGTGATGCAAGGCAGCCAGGGCGAGCGAATCTTCTATCACTATCCGAGGCTGCAGCCGACGAGCGGCGCAGAAGAATCCGTCATTCCACTCAACGCGAAAAACATTCATGGGCCGTCGCGAGTACTGCTCAAAGGGCAGTTCCTGGCGATGCCGGTGACAGATCCGCTGGATGGCGAACGGATTGTCTGTTATCGAAGTTTCGTTCCTGCCGCAAACGCGCTGGTATAACCGTCGGCATGTGCCGCGAGTTTCAGATCAGAGAGTCAAGATGAACATTACGATTCAAGGGCAGAACTACACGGCTGCTCTCGACGCCGTGCGCCCGCTGACCATCGAGCGGAACCTCAACGAACCGTCTCGCTGCGAGTTATGGCTTAGTCTGCCTGTGAACGGCAGTCTCGCGACGCCATCGCGTTACCAATCGATCACAGTTACCGGCGACGACGGCACGACTTACTTCACCGGTTACATTGCAGTAAGTCCGCTGCCGGAATATGCCGGTTGCGGCATCGAAGGTCCACGTTACCGTATCGCGATCCAGGCAGTAAGCGACGAGTATCTCCTCGACCAGCTTCTGATGCCGCCGAGCGCAGGTGTTGTCGGCGAAACTGCCGGCGCGCTGCTCACGGCGCTGGTTGCGCATACAGGCGTGGAGGAGATCGCAACAAGCGGCGTTTCGCTGAGCACGCTGGTGGGGAACTTTTCTCCCGACCGGGCGGCGAATTGGAGCCGGCGTGCCGGACAGGCGGCAGGGATGGCGCGCGCAGCGTATCGCGTGATCAACGGCGCATTGACCCTCGCCTCCGTGCAGAACACCATCCACCCGCTCAACGAGACTGACGGCAGCCTGAATCTCGCCAATCTGGCCTTTACCGCAAGCGTGAAGCGCGGCCTGGCCAACGATGTGACAGTTTGCGGCGAGAACGAGCCTGTTGCGTACGTGACGGAATATTTTCTCGGCGACGGAGTGACAGCCCAATTCGACCTGGCTGCGGATCCTTATTTTCCACCGACGTCGAAGTCCACAATTATCAGCGAACTCTTTAACGAGCCACAGATCAACGAAAACGTGTGGAGTGATTCCGGCGGGTCGGGCTTCTTTACGCTTGGCCCGGGCGGGCTGACGATGAACGGCGGCAATGGCATTGACGGCGAGACGGTGTTGAGTTGGATCGACCCGATTGAGATGGGCGGAACTCTGTTAGCCGAGGCTGCCGGCGTGACACTATCACCTGGGAGCAGCGGAATCCTTTGCGGATGTTTCGGCGTTCTGGCCAACGCGGCCAATTGCGCCGCCGGGCTCCAGGCCAGCTCACAGCCGGGCAGCGGAGCAGTGACGTTGCAGCCGATCCTGCAAGGCTCGCTTGCTGGCGCGACGTTCACGATCAATCCGGCGAACCAATACACGCTGCGGATTCGCATTCACTGCCCGGAGTGCGAACGGGTGCGGTCGGCCTTTTACTCTTTTGGCGATAACGGTCCGATCGCTGCCGGCGGAGAATGGGTGCTGGCCCCTGGAGAGATTCAGATGGAAGTGCAGGAATTTGTGAACGGAGTGGGCGCAACGCCGGTCACTCTTTATAACGGCGCCCTGACGAGTCTGCCATCGAACAGCACGTTCGCGTCTGTGAGCAGCATCAATATGATTGGAACGATGCGTAGCGTGATGCTGACGAACCTGGGTTCCGGCTGGGTAGTAAGCACTCCGCCGAATGGCGGCCCTTACACGCGGCGAATTGGCAGCACCGCGGAGTCAGCCGAGTGCCACGTAGAACGCACGGGTAAGTTGGCGTTTTATACCGGATGCACTCCGGTAGCTGGAGAACAGATTGCAGTAAGTTATCGCACGGTGGGCAGAGCGGTAGGGCGTGCCGTGAATACTGCCAGCCAGCAGGAACTCGCCGAGGCTGGATCACCTTCAGTGGCGGCATGGATCGGCTCGGTTAGCAGCCCTCCGGCCCGCAGTTCGGCCGACTGCCGGTACGCGGCCGAAGTGATGGAGCAGGCTGCCGCGAGTGCAAGTGCGCTGTGGAACGGCACATATAAGGGAAACCGATCCACTTTCGCCGCCGACGTCTGGCCCGGCGACGCGCTGCTGCTGAATGCGCCATCGACAAAGTTGAATGCGCAGGTGGTTGTGCGCTCGGCGAAGGTGACTTATCAACCGAGTTACCCTGACTTAGTGGAATATGAGATCGCTTTTGCGAATGACTGGGCCGATGACCTGGCGATCAAGACCAGTGCAACGGTGCCGGAAAATGCATGGCTACCTGCGCCTGTCGCGCCGACTGTACTTGCAAATCTTTCCGGGCTGACGGTGACAGCGATCAATGGCAGCACCGTCACTGTCAACGCGGGCGCGACTCCGCCGACAGGTGGAGGATTTGAGATTCGTCTGCGCGATTTTGCATTTATGCCGGGCGAAGATCCCACGCTGGTGATGCGGAGTTCGCAGCCGAACCTGACCTTTTCGCGCGTTTCAGCGAGCGACCGGTTCTATATCAGGATGTATGACGGCTCCACGCCGCCGAATTATTCGGAGTTCTCAACGGCCTTGTTCATCAACCTGCCGCTGAGTGCGTAGCCGGTGTGGAATTGAGGTTGAATTGCAACATGGAGTGCTGTGGATGCGCATGATGAATGATTTCGAGGCCCAGGTGCTGAGCGATCTGAGCGTTTTGAAAACACAGATGACCGGGCTGATGGGCGACGGCAACGGCGGACGCCTGGCCGAACTGGAGCGGCGCATGGATCGCCACGAGCAGAACTGGCAACGCGCGAAGGGGTTCCTGGCGGCACTGAGCGTGCTCTTTGCCGTGGTTGAAGTCGCAGTCGAAACCTGGCATCGGCATTGACTCTTACGCGTTAACTAATCCGGCTGCCGAAGTTTCCTAAGCGTCCAACCCGAAGCCGGCTTTCCCGGCCCCCGTATAATCACCGCATGAGCAATCAGCCGCTCGTAGGCGTTGTAATGGGCAGCAAGAGCGACTATGAGACGCTTGCAGCGGCCGTTGAAGTTTTGCGTGCGCTCCAGATTCCCCACGAGGCGCGCATTGTGAGCGCCCACCGCACACCAGACTGGCTTTTTAAATACGCCGAGACTGCGCGTGAGCGCGGACTGCGCGCGATCATTGCCGGCGCCGGCGGCGCGGCGCATCTGCCAGGCATGCTGGCGGCGAAGACGCTCGTTCCTGTATTAGGAGTGCCGGTTTCAGCGACGCAGTTGAATGGCCTCGACTCTCTGCTTTCGATAGTGCAGATGCCGAAGGGCGTGCCGGTGGGAACGCTCGCCATTGGCAAGGCCGGTGCCGCAAATGCCGCGCTGCTGGCGGCGGAGATTCTGGCCGGAACCGATGCCTCTCTCTATGATCGGCTTGCGGCGTGGCGCTCGGCGCGCACCCAGGAAGTGCTTGACCAAAAGCTCGATGAGGGGAACGCCGGTTGAGCTTCGATCCTGATCCAAATACAAAGATAATTCCACCGGGCGGTTTGCTCGCCATCCTTGGCGGCGGCCAGCTGGGGCGCATGACAGCGATAGCCGCTCGCACCATGGGCTATCGTGTGCGGGTGATGGATCCGGAAGCTGCGTGTCCAGCGAGCTTCGTGGTCGATGAAACGATTGTTGGCCGCTGGGACGATGTGGATGCGGCGCGGCGGCTTGCCACCGGAGCCGATGCCGTGACGCTCGAGATCGAGCAGATTGGCGCAGACGCGCTGGAAGAAGTTGAGAGAATTGCTCCCCTGCGGCCCGGTGTCGAGCCGATTCGCATCATCCAGGACAAGACGCTGCAGAAGACCTGGCTTGCGGAGAACGGGTTCCCTGTCGGGCCGTTTCGCGTGGTGCGCAGTGAGCAGGAATTGCACAACGCTGTACCGGAGCTGGGCGGAAATGTCTATTTGAAGACTGGTCGCGGCGGATATGACGGACGAGGGCAGGCGCGCATCGGTCCTGGCGCTTCGCGCGGTTCTGGTCTTGGAGAAGTTTGGCGGGAGTTAGGAGAGCGGCCCGCGGTTGCCGAGCAAGCGCTCGATCTTGAGTTCGAGATCAGTGTGATGGCGGCGCGCAGCCCATCCGGCGAAGTGCGTGCCTATCCGGCGGCACGGAATTATCACGAGAGTCAAATTCTCGCCTGGAGCGTTCTGCCGGCGGGTGTGCCGCGCGACCTGGAGATAGCCGCCGAAGCTTTGGCCGAGGCACTGATTACGAAACTCGACCTAGTCGGGTTGCTTTGCGCCGAGCTGTTTGTGACGGCCAATGGCGAACTGTTTGTGAATGAACTGGCGCCTCGTCCGCACAACAGCTATCACCAGAGCGAACGCGGCTGCGTAACAAGCCAGTTCGAGCAGCTGGTGCGTGCTGTGTGCAATCTGCCGCTCGGTTCGACAGAACTGGTCGCACCCGCGGCGATCAGCAATCTTCTCGGAGATTTATGGCTGAACGGCGAACCGAATTTTCCATCCGCATTGCAAGTGCCCGGCGTACGGCTGCATCTCTACGAGAAGCTCTCCGCGCGTCCCGGCCGGAAGATGGGGCATCTGTCGAGCGTGGGCGCGACCGCGGAAGAGGCGCTGGAGCGGGTGCTGGAGGCGAAGCGCAGGCTCTAGGCAGCACCCCCAGGCGCCAAAATCGTGACTTGACCCGCTGTTTTTTCTTCCCGGATCGTAGGACACCCGTCAGCCTGTTGAACTCTACGCGCAGAACTGTTCGCTTTGCATCATAAACTAATTCATCGGGGGGCAATCTCGATGTCAGCGGCACGAAAAGCAATATGCAGCCGATGCAAAGAGGCATTAACCTCAGAGAATGCATCGCATTCCGTCTTCAAGAGCGGATATGGTAGATGCCGTTCGTGCGAGAACGAGCACGCAAAAGCGCGGGGCCGAACGCTAGGTGGAAAGTACAACTTGGGTCGTTCGCAAGCCAGGTTCAATGGGCACAAGTGGGAATTAAATTTTCAAGAGTACGCTGCAATAGTCGCTTCCGGGAAATGTTTTTATTGCGGCAATCCCCTACCATCAGCAGCTGCGGGATTGGACCGTAAAAACAATGGAGATTACACATGGGATTCGGTATTACCCTGTTGCGGAAAGCAGCCGAGGGCTTCTGGCCCACGAGGCTGCAATGAAATCAAGAGCAACGAGATAGCACCAATTGTTCTATTCGCCCGTAGGTGGTATGAAAGATTCGGCAAGCTTCCGACTGACGAAGACTTCATCCATAAGACGCTGGAATTTGAAGCAGAACGCGATAGAACGCGTGAGGTCCTTACTGGTCTTGATTCAGAGGGGCTCAAGGGGTTGAGGAGAGCCGAATCAGTTTCTGAATTCTTAATGCAATTAGGGAGCGGGCAAAGAGGGTAATTCTGTGGCCGCACGGCGAAAAGCAACCGCAGATCCTTCGGCTCCTTCCGTCCGCCACGGCGGACCCCGGTCGCTCAGGGTGACAAATCTCAGGTGACGCGATCGAAAGCGAAGCGTTGGCGAAGCTGATCGGCCGTCGAGGCTAAGACAGCGCGGCTCCGGCTTTTTCCCATCGCTTGGGTCGCCTGTTTGCCGTGAGGATCTTCTTGCGCAGGCGCAGCGACTTCGGTGTGACTTCGACGAATTCATCATCGGCGATGAACTCGATGGCCTGTTCGAGATTGAGCGTCTTGTATGGCACGAGGCGAATCGCATCGTCAGCGGTGGAGGCGCGCATGTTGGTCATCTTTTTTTCGCGGACCACGTTCACGTCAAGATCGTTGTCGCGCGAGTGCTCGCCGACGATCATGCCCTCATACACATCGACTCCCGGCCCCACAAACAGAATTCCGCGCTCCTGCAAGCCGTTCAGCGCGTAGGTTGTAGTCAATCCCAGGCGGTCGGCGATCAGGGCGCCTGTGGGCCGCTGGGGAATCTCGCCCTGATAGGGCATGTAGCCGTCGAAGAGTGAATTCATCACGATCGTCCCGCGCGTCTCGGTGAGCATTTCGCTGCGCAGGCCGATGATACCGCGGCTGGGCACGCGGAACTCAAGCCGCACGCGGCCCGAACCGTGATTATGCATCTTCGTCATCTCGCCCTTACGCGGGCCGAGTTTTTCAATCACAACGCCGGTGAACTGCTCGGGAACGTCGATGGTCAGATGCTCTACCGGCTCCATGCGCACGCCGTCAACCATCTTCGTTACGATCTCCGGGCGGCCTGCCATCAGTTCGTAGCCCTCGCGGCGCATCATTTCGATGAGAATCGCGAGTTGCAGCTCGCCGCGCCCCAGCACCTTGAACGCATCCGGCGAGCCGGTCTCTTCCACGCGAATCGAGACGTTGGTGAGCAGCTCTTTTTCGAGCCGCTCGCGCAGATTGCGGCTGGTGACATACTGACCCTCGCGACCGGCGAATGGCGAGTTATTCACGCTGAATTGAATTGCGATTGTCGGCTCGTCGATGACGATCAGCGGCAAAGGCGCGGGATTTTCCGCGCTGGTTATGGTTTCGCCGATCGTGATACCTTCCACGCCCGCGACGGCGACAATGTCGCCTGTCTCCGTCTCAGTGGTCTCGATGCGCTTCAATCCGGAGAACGTGAAGAGCTTGGTGATCTTTGTTTTGTAGAGCGACCCGTCGCGACGCGAGATATTTACCTCGTCACCGGCATGCAGCGTACCCTGAAAGACACGGCAGATGGCAATGCGTCCGAAATAGTCGGAGTAATCAAGATTCGTGACGAGGATCTGTAGCGCGCCTTCGGCATCGCCGGTCGCTACAGGAATCGTGTCGACGATCGCCTTGAACAGCGGCTGCAAATTGACACCCGGCTTCTCCGGATCGGTGGTAGCGGTGCCCGCCTTCGCAACCGCATAAAGAACCGGAAATTCAAGCTGCGTTTCGTCGGCGTCAAGATCGATGAAAAGATCGTAAATTTCGTTCAGGACTTCCTGCGGACGCGCATCGGGCCGATCGATCTTGTTGATCACCACGATGGGCGGCAACTTGGCCTCGAGGGCTTTCGATAAAACATAGCGTGTCTGCGGCAGCGGGCCTTCAGCCGCATCGACAAGCAGCATTACGCCGTCCACCATTTTCAACGCGCGCTCCACTTCGCCGCCAAAGTCGGCGTGGCCCGGTGTGTCAACGATGTTGATTTTTCCGCCTTCGAAGTTGATGGCGGTGTTCTTGGCGAGAATCGTGATGCCGCGCTCGCGCTCCAATTCATTCGAGTCCATCACGCGCTCCACAACCTGCTCGTTGGCGCGAAACGTTCCCGCCTGGCGCAGCATGGCGTCAACAAGGGTGGTTTTCCCGTGGTCAACGTGGGCAATGATGGCGATATTGCGTATCGTCTGGCTCACAAATGTATTTTCCTTTGCATGAGTCCGGCTGCTCCGGGCCGTGAGATTGGGAGATGGAGCAGGAATCAAGCCAACAGCCGCGCGTTGCAGCCAGCTTCTATTCTATCAGCCGCGCGGTTTTGATGTTTTCGCCGCTCGCGAACGCATTAGCTGGCAAAACCTTTCTTTTGCGAGGTTTTGCTGTGATGGTTCACATTGCGGTGAGCACGCCGGCGTACGGTCGGGCCCGGTCGCAGATAGAATGCCGCATTCACGAGTGCAATGTGCGAGAAGGCCTGCGGGAAGTTTCCGACCAAGCGCTTCCCGACGAAATCGTATTGCTCGGAGAGCAGGCCCAGGTCGTTGCGCAGCTTGAGCAGTTTCTCGAAGAGCTTCTTCGCGTCCTGCGTACGGCCGACCGCCTTCATGCAGCCGACCATCCAGAAGCTGCACGCAAGAAAAGCCCCCTCTCCCGGGGGCAGTCCATCGCGTGCTTTTGCGGTGTTGTACCGCATCACCAGCCCGTCGCGGATCAGTTCGCGCTCAATGGCCCTTAATGTGGATTTGACGCGGGGATCGCTGCCTGGCAGAAAGCCGACCGCCGGCATCAGCAGCAATGCTGCGTCGAGTTGGTTCGAACCGTACGCCTGTACAAAGCTCTTCTTCCGTTTGTTGAAGGCCTTTTTGCAGATCTCGCGATGAATGGCATCGCGGATTGCTTTCCACTTCTCAATGGGCGCGTCGTAGTTCAACTGCTCGGCAAGCAGGACTGCGCGATCGAAGGCGACCCAGGACATCATCTTCGAATAAGTAAAATGCTGCGGCCGCCCTCGTGTTTCCCAGATTCCGTGGTCGGGCTTCTGCCAGATGGTGGCAAGATGGTCGAGCATGAGCGCCAGCACGCGGAAGTCGGCCTCGTTGTGCCTTCGCATGCCGTGCTGTGCATGGAAGAACGAGTCAAGCACTTCGCCGTAGATGTCGAGTTGCATCTGCTGCGACGCGGCGTTGCCAACTCGCACCGGCAACGAATGCTCGTAACCGCGAAGCCAGCCGACCTCCCATTCGATGAGTTGTTGCTCGCCATAGAGGCCGTACATGATCTGCACCTGATCGGGGCTTCCGGCAAGCGCGCGCAGGAGCCAGTCCTGCCACGCCTCTGCTTCTTTGTAATAGCCGGCATTCATCAGCGCGAGCAGGGTAAAGGTGGTGTCTCGCAGCCAACAGTACCGGTAATCCCAGTTGCGCGGGCCGCCGATTCGCTCGGGCAGCGATGTGGTGGGAGCCGCGACCACGCCGCCCGTTGGCCGGAATGTGAGCGCCTTGAGCGTGATGAGCGAGCGCTCGACTGCCTCGCGATACTTTCCCTTGTACTGGAGGCGGCGGCTCCATTGGCGCCAGTCGCGCGTTGCGATGCTAAGCGCGCGGCGGAAATCGATCGGTTTGGGGTCGGGCTCGTGTGAAGCTCCGTAGGTAAGCGTGAACCAGACGCGTTCGCCTTTGTGCACGGTGAACTCGGCAACAGTCTTCAGGTTTTCACCGTGGACTGGAACCGACGCGCGGAGAATCGCAAGATTGGGCCCGGCAACTGCGCGCACGCCATCGCTGATGGCCGTTACCCAGGGAACTGTGCGCCCGTAGTCGAAACGCAGCACAAGCTCACTGCGCAAAGCCACGCTGCCGCGAATGCCTTCGACCACGCGGACAACATCGGAGTGAACCCCGCGCGGAGGCATGAAGTCAATGAGGCGAATGGCTCCGCCCGGCAGGTCGAATCGTGTTTCAAGAATGAGCGTGTGATCACGATAGCGCCGCGATGTGGTGAATTCGCCCTCGCACGGCGCAATCTGCCATCGACCATTTTCTTCCGTTCCCAGCAGCGCGGCGAAACATGCGGCAGAGGAAAAGTCGGGCCAGCAGAGCCAATCAATTGAACCCTTTTGATCGACGAGCGCGGCCGTTTCCATATCACCGATGAGCGCGTAGTCTTCGATCTTTGAGGCCATGAGTTTTTTATTGTTCGTGATAATTGCACATCAATCCGCCATCGACAACTAGGGTCGCGCCTGTGATGTAGGCTGCATCTTCCGATGCCAGGTAGGCGACGGCTCCGGCGGTGTCTTCGGGAGTACCCAGGCGGCCGAGCGGGATATTTTTGAGCAGCGCGTCGAGCTTGGGCTTGTTTTCGAGAAGCGCTGTGTTGATGGGAGTGGCGATGGCGCCGGGTGCGACGTTGTTGATGGTGATGCCGAGCGGGGCCAATTCAACCGCAAGGTTGCGCGTAAGCATGCGCAGCCCGCCCTTGCTGCAGCAGTAGGTGGCGAATCCCGGGAAGGCCATGTCTTCGTGCACCGAGCTGATGTTGATTACGCGGCCGGGCAGCTTTGCATCGCGCAGCCTGCAGACGAACTCTTTGGTCAGGAAGAATGGGCCGCGCAGATTCACGTTGAGCACGCGATCGTAATCGTTCTCAGTCGTGTTCCAGAAGTCGGCCTTGTGCTCCACGCCGGCGTTATTCACCAGGATGTCGGCGGAACCGAAGTGCTGCCAAGCTGTATCGAGCAGATCATGAATATCACTTATTCTGGTTATATCGGCCTGAACAATTTCGCCGATGCCTCCGGCGCGCTCAATTGCGCTCAATGTCTGCTCGGCTCCGGCCGGATCGCCGATGTAGTCGACGATGACCTTCGTGCCCTCGGCGCCGAGCCGCGTTGCGATCGCCTGGCCGATTCCTGTTCCTGCACCTGTGACAATGGCAACTTTTCCTGCCAATCGCTGCATCGTTCAAGCTCCTGGTTGGTGTGTTTGCCGTTGCATTGGCTCTGCCCGGTTGGATGCAGATTAACAGCGTCAGGGCCGTTCGGGATTCGTGAAAAACCGGCGGCGCGGAGACGAGTGAGTGTTTCCGGGGATTGGACCGGTCAGTTACACTTCGTTTGCCATGATTTGCTCCTCGTTTCGGTTCCCTCAATCTCAGGTTCGTGCTTGCGGATTTCAGTTTGTCGTCAGATTGGCCGTTTGCATGCTCGCGTGCATTTTCTTTGCATTGCCGGGCGCGGCACAGGCACAGAACCCAGCCGGTCATCTGCTCATTTACTCCATTGATGTCGAAGGCGGGCAGTCCACGCTGCTTGTTTCGCCGACCGGCGCGTCGCTGCTTGTGGACACGGGTTGGCCCGGCAACGGAGGCCGCGATGCGATGAGGATCCAGGCGGCGATGCGCGACGCCGGAATCAAGCGCATCGATCACGTCCTGATAACGCACTTCCACACGGACCATGTGGGCGGCGTGCCGGAATTGGTGAAGCGAGTCGACGTCGGCGAATTTCTTGACCACGGCGCGAACCGCGAAGACAGCGACATTACCCGCCACGATTACGCCGCATACATCAAGGCAATCGGCAGCACACCGCATCGTGTTGTTCATCCCGGCGACACGATTTCAGTTGCCAGGCTGAGCGTCACCGTTCTCACGGCAGACGGCGAGCACATCTCCGCCGTCCCGGGCGTCAAGCCAGAGCCCAATCCCTATTGTGCGAGCGAGCCGCATTGGGATCTCGATTCGACTGAGAATCCACGCTCCGCGGGAATTCTGGTGCGCTACGGCAAGTTCCGCTTTCTCGATCTGGGTGACCTTACAAAGGCCAAGGAGATCCCGCTGGTGTGCCCGGACAATCTCGTCGGGCATGTCGATCTCTATCTCGTCAACCACCACGGCATGAATCTTTCGAATTCGCGAGCTTTTGTCGATGCAATCCATCCACGCGTCGCCATCATGAACAACGGCGCGCACAAGGCGGGCAGCCCCGAAGCATGGCAGACCGTGCACGAGAGCCCCGGCCTCGAAGATCTCTACATGCTGCATACCGCCGAGGGCAGCGACGCCGCGCATAACAGTGCGGAAAACCTGATTGCCAATCTCAAAGGCGGCAGCGACGGCAATTACTTTAAGGTGGTGGCGTCGGCAGGCGGCAGCTTCAGCGTGACGAATTCGCGCACTGGCCAGACGAAGGACTATTCAGCGAAGTAATCGGGGCGCGCGTGATGCCGCATCAAGCACGCTGAGCGCTTGCGAGTCTATAATCGCAACCGCAAATTGAAAGCTGTGCGTCAGCGCTCTCAAAAATTCGGAGGAACCACTCATGTCGACCTCACGCCGGGAATTTCTTGCCGGCCTTGCAGGTGCTGGCGCGCTCGCTGCGGTGCCGCATGCTGCTCGTGCCGCTGCTTCTACCTGTCCATTCCGCCTCTCCGTCATCAACGACGAAATCTCCGCGGATTTCGACCATGCGTGCTCGGTTGCCGCAAATGATTTTGGCCTGAGCTGGATCGAGATCCGCAGCATGTGGGGCAAGAACGTAACGGATCTGAACGCCGATGAAGTCGATCGTTCGCGGCAGATTCTGGAAAAGTACAAGCTCCGCGTCACCGATATCGCCAGCCCGCTCTTCAAGGTGCATTGGCCGGGCGCGCCCATTTCGAAGGAGGGTCCGCGCCGCGACCAGTTCCACGCCGATTTCGATTTCAAACAGCAGGACGCGGTTCTCCAGCGCTGTATCGATCTTTGCAGGGCGTTCCAGACCGATCGCATCCGCTGCTTCGACTTCTGGCGGCTTGAAGATCCCAAGCCTTATCGCGCGGCCATGAACGACAAGCTGCGCGAGGCGGCGCGCACTTGCGCCGGGCACAATCTTATTTTGCTGCTCGAGAACGAAATGTCGTGCAACACGGGGAGCGGAAAGGAAGCAGCAGCACTGCTGCCCGAGATTCGCGAACCGAACTTCATGCTTAACTGGGACCCCGGCAACTCCGCTACGTTCCCTGATGACACGCCGTACCCCGACGACTACAACCTGCTGCCCAAGCATCGCATCGGCCACTGCCACTGTAAGGACACGATTCGCAAGCCCGACGGCAAGTCAGAGTGGGCGCCGGTAGGCGGCGGCATCATCGATTGGGTCGGTCAGTTTCGCGCATTCAAGCACGACGGCTATCACTACGCCGTGAGTCTGGAGACGCACTGGCGTGGCGCAGGTACTCCGGAGGCGTCGAGCCGCGTGAGCATGAAGGGCCTTAAAGAAGCGCTGGCTAAAGCCGGCATCAACTGCTGACGAGGCGTCGCGATGGTTCGAGCGGGCCGCAATTCGAGCGGGCGGCGCCAAAGGCAATTCACACGGTTTCTCCACGCGGCGTGATATTTTCCTAGATAAACCAAATCACCCGGGAGAGACGCACCCCATGCGCGCAACTTTCCTGCTTCCCCTATTGCTGATTTCTGCGCCTGCAATCCTTCGCGCGCAAAGCCCGTTCCAGTTCCGCGAAGCTTACCTGCTTGAACACCGTATCCAGGAGACGCGCAGCGGGCAGGAGTACGATCCGAATCACTCTGAGCAAGGGTTGGCGACCATGGGGCCGTCGCAGGCCGACCAATTTGTGGCCGATCGCGACGACTTGAACGTTTACCGGTCCGAGCGGTGGAAGGATCTGCTCGATGCCACTGACCAATTCCGCCGCATGGGCGGCCTCGAACTCGCCGAAAAACAATATCTCGAGATGGCCGACAAGCTACGCCAAGCGCAGGGGCCGGTCTCGAACGATCTCGCGCTGCTTCTCGACCACATCGGCGAGTTCTATCTTGAGCGGCGTGAATTCGACAAGGCGCATGCGGAATTCCTGGAGGCGCTGAAGGTTCGCAAGGCGACGATTGCCGCGCTGCCGCAGGCGCTCACCGACGCCAACGGACATCCTGCCATGCCTCTCGCGGTCTATCGGCTTCACCTCGCCGATCTCGAGACACGGATCGGCCAGATGGACCTGGCAAAGGGCGACTTCGCCAGCGCGAACGAGCGCCTCAGCGACGCGGTCTCAATCTTCAACGAAAAAATGTTTCTCGCTTTTGTGGGCGGCCTCTATGCTGTCTACTTTGATTCGCTGCTGCTTGAGAAACAGCAGAAGGGTCAACAGGCTGAAGATCTGTGGAATAACGCCGTCAAGCTGCGCGAGCCGCTCATCGCCGGCGATCCTTACTGGAATGCGCTGAAGGAGCAGGCGGCGTTTTACGCGCGGCGCGGCGACTTTAACGCTGCGGCGGGGATCGCGCAGAAGGTGCAGGATGCGACAAAGGGCAAGGTGATGCGGCCGGAAGCGGCGATGCCTTACCTCGATTCACGGCCTCGCGCGGTGCAGAACCAGCCGCAGTACTCGGTGTACACGCTTGAGAGCAACATCGCTATGAGCGAGATTCTCGCCGTGGACAAATGGCGCACAGACGGCGCCGCCGCAGCCGCGCCGTTGTTGATGGACCTTGTGCAACGCGACAACCGCGATCCGCTCGATCTCGGTTCGGATGCCGAGCGAACGGAACTGCTTGCCTGGTTCGAGCAGCGCGCATTTCTGCACATGTCTGTCCTGCTCGATGGTGACGCGCCTACTGATCGCGTGGCGAAAGCTTACTCGACGCTGGCGGAGCTGAAGGGCCGCTATCTGGCCACGATTACGGACGACACGCGTCGCTGGGAGTCGGAGCGAGGCAATCCGGGTGTCGATGTGAAGGCGTTTCCGATTCTCGATCAGCTCGGCCAGGCGCGCGAGCAGCAGGCGCGCGATTTTCTTTCGGTTGCACTCGACGGGAAGCCATACAACGCAACGCTGTTTGCGACCGATGAAAACAAGGTGCGCATCCTATCCGCCGCGCTTCTCTCTTATTCGTGGGGCTACAACATTTTCTTTCGGCTCGATGCCTTGCAAAAATCAATACCGGCCTCGAGTGCGTATCTGGACTATGTGGAGTGGACGCGCACCGACCGCGACCCGAAGGTTGCCCCGCATCGTGAATACGGAGTCTTCGTGGTTCGCCCCGACGCGCCGATTCGCTACATCCGCATCGGCGACGTCGACGCGATTGACGACGCAATCGAAGCGGCGCGCGCCGGAGTTGTGGCCAATCGCGTGCGCGGATTCGAGGTGACTGACCAGCAGAAACAGATCGGACCTGAAGATTTGCAAAAACGACTGGCTAGCCTCTACCAGCGGATTCTCGCGCCGGTCGAGCCTGCACTGCAGGGCGAAACGCGGCTGTTCATCGTTCCTGACGGCAAACTCGCCGTGGCTCCGTTCAGTGCACTGGTCGACGGCCAGGGGCACTATGTTTTTGAGAATCGCACCGTAACCTATCTCGGCTCGTGGCGCGACCTTTCAACAGCTGAATTCTTCGGCAATGTGAAGCCGACAACCGCGACGATTGCCGCGGACCCAAACTTCAATCTCGAGTTTCATGGCGCGGTCCCAATTGCCGCCGACAGCAAGCGTCCACAGTTCAAAGCACTGCCGGGTACTGAGGCAGAAGCCACCGACGTGGCGAAGGATCTTTCTGTTCCGCCGGATCACGTGCTGATCGGTGACGGAGCGCGCAAGGGGATTGTTGAATCGGTGCAGTCGCCGGCAGTCCTGCACCTGGCAACGCACAGTGTTCCCAACCTCGGCTGGGCCGCGCCGCCTGCGCAATACTCGATGTTCGAGTTCCCGCGGCCGACCGATACGCAGCTGCCGCTGCTGCAATCGGTGATTGCGTTTGCCGGCGCGAACAAGCCGCAGCAGGGAACCGAGGACGGTTTACTTACGGGCCTTGAAGTGGGCAGCCTGCATCTACCTGGCACGCGGCTTGTTGTGCTTTCGTCGTGCCAGTCGGCGCAGGGTTCTGTTGTCGATGGCCAGGGCGTGCTGGGATTTCGCGCGGCCTTTGCCATGGCCGGTGCGCAAGCCATCGTCATGACTCTGTGGCCCGTCGACGACCTTGCCGGCAAGCAGTTCATGGATTTCTTCTATTCGCACATCGACAAAGGCGCATCGGAGGCGGTCCGGCTCGCGCAGAGAGATATGCTCGCGACTCCGAACTACAAGAATCCGTTCTTCTGGTCGGGTTATGTTGTCTCCGAGTCGCCCGACCGGCAAGATCGGCGTGCCGTTAGCTTCCTGGCGCCGCCGGCTGCGGCTAAGTCGACAACCGCAGCAGCCTCCACGCCTGCATCTCCGTCCGCGTCTGCCGGACCTTCGGATGCGCTAGTCACGCCCAACTGTTTTGAGTTTCACAGCAAGGCGAAGCCCGGTGGCATGCAGAACATGACCGATATTCGCGTAAAGATCGGAGGCTCGGTTCGCCGCTCGCAGCCAACGCCGGATGAGGTTGACTTCGACTTGACGCCGCCAGGGAACCAGCTTGACATGCACAGTTTCATGGCGGTCGGAACACAGGTGCTTCAGGATCCGGATGTTTATGTTGCTACGCAGATGCACTGGGCTGTCGATCTGATCATCGGCAGGGATAAGGATAAGAGCTCGCTGACGGTGCTATTCGGCAGTCCCGGAAGCAAGGTATCGGATCGAAGATCGGTTCAGCTTGTCGGTCCGCCGAATCTGTTTTCGTCTTTTACGGTTCCCGATCAGTTGCCGCCAGTCAGTTCCTACACCAGTGCGGTGTTTGCCGAGGGAACAGACGTGGAAACCGTCGATAAGGTGGGAATCTGCGCCGCGCCGCCGGGATAGCGTGCTTGCCGCACTCCTCCTCCGTTGATGCGCCGGCCTCCGCAGCCCTGCATCTCCGCTGCGCAGCCTATTTCAGGTAAGCATGCACCAGGTCGATCAGGTCCTCGGCAAGCTCGGGAGCGATTTGCTCTTTGGCGCCATCAACAAGGTGGAAGCGGATGTGCGTCTCGAGCACCTCACCCATTAAGCCGTTTACGCCACCGCGCACAGCCGCCAGAAGCATCAGCTGGCCGCCGCAATCCTCGTCGGCTGAGAGCGAGCGTTCGACCGCGTCCAATTGCCCCCGCACTTTTCTCAGGCGCTGCAGCAGCTTCACTTTTTCCCGGTCCTGATGCGACATGGACGCCCTCCCGTTAGCCGGATATTCATTTGACAATACCCACCCAGGGTATGGTATTTACCGAGTGGGGGTATCGTTGCGCTTCCCCCATTCTAAGCCCCACTTTGCCGTTTCAACCGGCTATTCAGTCTCGCCGGCCAGATGCGGGCTGCGGCACGTTCTTCGAACTGCAATAAACGGTTGTTAATCTCAATCACTTGGGTCTTTAACCGGATCTTGACCGATTACTCATGATGCGCGCTCTCATCGCCGTTTTCATTCTGGCTGCCTGCATGCCTTACGGCAGAGCGCAAGACGCCGCATCGTTGCCGGATGCGCCTGCTCCGGTGTCAGCGACCGGGCAGCTTCAGGTTACG
The DNA here is from genome assembly GCA_963834565.1 of uncultured Acidobacteriaceae bacterium. Taxonomy (GTDB): domain Bacteria; phylum Acidobacteriota; class Terriglobia; order Terriglobales; family Acidobacteriaceae; genus Telmatobacter. Next base: position 38,511 of record CAWICF010000010.1, read on the forward strand.
TTTGCCGATGAAGGCAGCGACATGTCTGCCGAGCGAGGCGCGGAACTCGAGACGCCGGCTGCGCCGCCCGAAGCGGAGATGCTGACCATGTTTCCCCACTCCGACACCGCGCCTTACTGGGTTTCCGGCCAGGCCAACAGCATCTTTCAGGCGCACGGGCATTTTCGCTCGCCCTATGAGGGAACAAACAGCCTGCTTAACATCTTCGAGTACAAGGCATCTGAGGTTGCCACGCTCTACCTCGGCTACCAGTGGCACGCTAACACGCGCTACAACACCGATTTCATCGTGGACTTTGAGAATGCCGGGGGGCGCGGAATCTCGGAAGCGTTGGGACTTGCCGGGGAGACGAACCTCGATGTAGTGCGCAACCCCAACCTGAGCACTACGCCCTATATTTCGCGCGGCGAGATTCACCAGATCATCGGTTTGACGAACGAGATGACCGACCAGGACCGCAGCGAGTTTGCGCTGGCCACCAAGGTGCCGGCGCGCCGCTTCGAGATCCGCATCGGCAAGATGAGCCTGCCGGACACGCTCGACATCAACTCGGTCGGCACGGACAGCCACCTGCAGTTCACCAACTGGACGGTCGACAACAACGGCGCGTGGGACTACGCGGCCGACACACGCGGCTACACGGTGGGCGGGGTTCTGGAATACGACGACAAAGTCTGGTCGGCGCGCTACGCCATTGCCGCGATGCCGATCGTGGCCAACGGCATCGATCTCGACTGGGCATTCAGCCGCGCTAATGGCCAGAACTGGGAGTTTGAGCTGCGCAAAGGGCTTTTCGGCTGGCTGCTCGATCCGAAGCGAGAAGGCGCCGTGCGCGTGCTGAGCTATGTGAACCACGCGCACATGGGCGACTACCGCGAATCGGTAAACGAGTATCTCGAAGGCAGGATTGCGACTCCCGACATCACGCAGACGGCAAAATTCGGCGCGGTGAAATACGGCTTTGGATTCAATACCGAGCAGGAGGTGACTGATTATCTCCGGCTCTTCGGCCGCTTCGGCTGGAACGAGGATCAGCACGAATCGTTTGCCTATACCGAAGTGGGCCAGACGATTCTCTTCGGCGGCGATTATGCCGGGAAACAGTGGCACAGGAGCAACGACAAGATCGGCGTCGCCTATGTTTCGAATGCCATCAAGCGCGACCATCAGAATTATCTGCACTACGGCGGGCTGGGCTTTCTGCTTGGCGACGGCGGATTGACGTACGGGCGCGAGGACATCCTGGAGTGGTACTACAACGCCCACCTGTGGCGCGGGCTTTACATGGCGACCGGCGGGTCGGAGATCGTGCATCCCGGCTACAACACGGTGCGCGGACCGGTGTATGTTTACATGGTGCGGGCGCACATTGATTTCTGAGCGGACAGCAAGAATCGGCAATTTCCGGCCGTCAGAGTCTGACGGGCAACGCTCGATTTTCATCATAAAACCACTCCGGATGGTGCAATCTAATCAGAGAAATGCATATTTTCGTTCCGACCATGGGGCAGGGAACCTTCGCCTGGCGATCTACTGAATCGGCGCTCGCGGGCGGCGCTCTCGTGTTCGCAACGCTTGCTACTCTCTGCTTCACGGGAGCGGCGGCGTTACCGGCTGCACCTGCGGCCAAAGGACACGCGCAGACCATCCGCGTAGAATCCCTGGGCGACGGCAGCAGCGCCGAAGCGCTGCGCTCGCGGGTGATCGAGAGACTGAAGACGAGCGGCGACCTTAAAGTGATTGAAGGCCAGTCGGCAGCCGACCTGGTTCTACGCGGCACTTCGAGCGTCTGGCCCACCGGCAACATTTCGCTGAACCCACGCACCAACAGCGCGCGCGAGACCATCTACCAGGGCTATCTTTCGGTTGAACTTGCAAACAACACGGGAGAACCGTTGTGGTCTTATCTCGTTACGCCCAGCCACTTCAGAACGGCGAGCATCACCGACGATCTTGCCGACCATTTAGTCGCTCGCCTGCTTGAAGCCATCGACAGCGGCGCAATCGGAGCCGGGCCGGTGGGTGCCGTGGGCCCGGGGGCACACATGGCGCTCCACGCTGCAGGCAGCACGCTCGCAGCGCCGCTTTACCTCAAATGGTTCGAGTCGGCGGGATTCTCCGTCGCTTACGACGCCATCGGCTCGGAGGGCGGCATCAAACAGCTGGCCGCGAACAAAGTCGACTTTGCGGCGTCCGACATGCCGTTAACAGCGGAGAATACTCCGGCGAATCTGCATGTCACGCAAATCGCGACAGTGCTGGGCGGCGTTGTGCCCATCTACAACCTGCCGGGGCTCAACCGCGATCTGCGTTTGACGCCGGAGGTGCTGGCCGGCATCTACTCCGGCGCGATCAGCAAGTGGAACGACCCACGCATCGCCGAGGCCAATCGCGGAGCACGTCTACCCGACGCGAAGATCGCGGTGGTGCACCGCGCAGACGGAAGCGGTACGACCTTTGTATGGACGAGCTTCCTGTCGCTCGTCAGCCGGGAGTGGAAGGATCGCATCGGCGCCGGGCCGGAAGTTCGCTGGCCCACCGGCACGGGCGCGGCAGGCAACAACGGCGTCGCCGGCCTGGTGGAGAAGACGCCGAACTCCATCGGGTACGTCGAGTTGATCTACGCCATCCAGAACGAATTGAATTACGCCTCGGTGCGCAACCCCGCCGGCGAATTCATCAAGGCTGATCTGGCGAGCATTACAGATGCGGCCACGGGCGTCGACAAAGCGGGAACCGATTTTCGCCGTTCGATTCTCAACTCCGCCAATCGAGACGCGTATCCGATCAGCACCTTCACCTGGCTGCTGGTGCCGACCGAGAGCCTGAGCGCGGAAAAGCGCGCGGCCATGGTTGCACTGTTCAACTGGATGCTGACGTCCGGGCAAAAAGAGTGCGCCTCACTCGGCTACGCTCCGCTGCCGCGCGAGATCGCCGACCGCGAACTGCGTGCGGTGAATGCGATGAAGCAGTGATCCGGTGCGAGCGATCGGGATGCGGTGTTTGGCGCGGTGTGTACTGATCGGTTAATCCCCCCCTCTGAAAACGTGTTTTCGCGTAAAGTCCTGATTCCATTGACACGGACCTAAAGTCGTCAAAAAAATCGAGTTAGGGGCGATTTGCACTGCTTTCGCCACAAAATCGTTCCAGCATGCGGTGTATTCCTCCCGGAATGCGGTAGCCAGTGGCCAGAGCGCTGAGCGCATGAATTCGTTCTTTTGGCTTTCGTAGCTTCCCACCCTTTCGCCAGAAAAAGGCGAAAGGATGGGGCACGGAATCGATACAGAATCACGGGACCAAAAGCCTGGTGGCCAGTAGCCGTTAGCCAGCGGGCCAAGTACAAGGTGGTTGAAGTTGCACGGGCCACTCAAATGCTGGGCGTCGTTTTCTCCCACTGAGAAAAGTGTAGAGATTTGCGAGAAATAATACGCACTGTTCAGGAGATTTTTTATTCCGTCGGGAATGAAGGGGATGAGGGTGTTTTGAGAGGACGAAGGACTTGACATGGGAAATACAGGGACCAAGGGAACAAGGGAGCAAGGGAACAAGGGAACAAGGGAACGTGGGAACGAAGAACGAGGGAACGAGGAACCAGGACGGAAAGGCGGTGGTCGATTTGGCGAGAGAATTTTGGGTACGGCTACCCAGGGATTGCGCTCGAAGCGGTCACTTCTGCGGCTGCGGGTTTTGCGGCAGGGTGTAAATTACCTCGCCGGGCTTGGCGTAGTGCAGCTTTTCGCGTGCCTCGCGCTCAATTGCCTCGGGATCGGACTTGAGCCGCTCCACCTGCTGGCGCATCTGCGCGTTTTCCTGCTGCAGCTCCTCGATCTCCTGCTGCAATGCGCGGTCTTCGGAGCGCTTCTGCTCCCAAATCGACAATCCGTGCTGGCCGTGAATCACGTGCCAGGTGACCAGCAACGCCAAAAGCACCGCGACTGCGGTTCCCGCTGGACGCCACCATTGCTGCGCCTTGGCCAGCAGCTGATCCTGCAGAGAAGCCGTGTTCTTTGCCGCGGGAGTTGATTTGGTTTGGAGAATCTCTTCTGTCATTCGTTCTCTATCTCTAGATCACTTACCGCATGAATATGTTCTCTTGACTTTCCCGGCTTCCCACCCTTTCGCCAGGAAAAAGGCGAAAGGATGGGGCACGGGGATCCGTTTTTGACGCGACCAGAGAACTAGCCCAGAACAAATTTCTCTGCCGCCACGCGCAGCGCTTCCATATCCTTCTCGTTGCGCGCCTCTGTGTAGGCCCTTACCACCGGCTCCGTTCCTGAAAGCCGGTAGCACACCCACGATCCGTCGTCGAGAATGAGCTTGAGCCCGTCGGTGCGCACCACACCCGTAACCTTGCGCCCGCTCAGTTCCGTCGGATCGGCCTTCAACTTCTCAGTGAACGCGGCTTTCTGCTCCGCGGTCAAGTGGAAGTTCTCACGAACCGGGTAATAGGAACCAACCTTGGCAAAAAGAGCCTTCAGTTGTGCTCCGATGCTCGCGCCGCGCGTGGCCACCATCTCGGCAACCAGCAGTCCGGCAATCACGCCATCCTTTTCCGGCACGTGTCCGCGGATGGTCAATCCCGCCGATTCTTCTCCGCCGATGGCGATTTTGTCCTGGTCTATAAGCGCGCCGATGTATTTGAATCCCACCGGCGTTTCGTACAACTGTACCTTGTGATGCTCGGCAAGCGCGTTGACAAGATTTGTGGTGGCCACGCTTTTGGCCACGCCATTCCTCCAGCCGCGCGTCTCTACCAAGTAGTCGAAGAGCAGCGCGATGATGTAATTCGGCTGGATAAAGGTGCCGTCGCCGTCGACGATGCCAAAGCGGTCTGCGTCGCCGTCGGTGGCGATGACCAACGCAGCGCCTGTCTCCTTCATCTTTTTCTTTGCGTCGCCCAGCAGCTCGTCGGATGGCTCCGGCGCGTGCCCGCCGAAGAGCACGTCGCGGAAATCGTGGACGCACTCCACCGTGACGCCCGCCTCGCGCAGCAGGTCGCTGGGATAGCCGCGGCCTGCGCCCCAGAAAGGGTCGTAGACCAGCTTGATGCCCGACTTGGCGATCGCCTTCAGATCCACAAGCTCGGTCAGCCGCTTGAGGAACGCAGGTTTCACGTCGGCATGCTCGAAGCTGTCGGCATTTTTGAACGGCCCGGGGAATCCGCCGCCGCCGTTGGCAATCTTCTCGATGGCTGCTTCGATCTGCTTTGTTGTTTCGGGCAGCGCCGGCGCGCCATCGGGCGTGGAGTACTTGATGCCGTTGTATTCGGGCGGATTGTGCGAGGCGGTGAAGTTGATTGCCCCTGACGTTTTCAGAGTGCGGACCGCATAGGAGATGGCCGGTGTGGGTGCAGCCTCGGGGATCACGATCGGCGCTACTCCTGCGTTGGCGAGCACGTTGGCGGCCTCAGCCACGAAGCTCTCGCCCAGGAAACGCGGATCGCGCCCAACGAGCACACGATGCGGCCCAGGCAGGGTCTTCACGTAGGCGGCGATTCCCGCCACTGCAAGCCGGATATTGGCCACGGTGAACTCATCCGCTACAATCGCCCGCCAACCCGAAGTGCCAAACTTGATTGCTGTCGCCATCTCTTTCTCCGGCGGCGGCTAAGTGCTGCGCCGCCACCCGTCCATACTGCCTTACCGGGCCACGATTGGCCAAGCGCGCGGCCGAACGAAAACCCATATTTCGCCTGTGTTTTGCGCGCGGAAAAGCCAACCCACTTGCAGGATTTGCCGTCTAATCATAACGGCTCACTCCAATTCCTACGAGGCGGTTTATGCTGCCATTTCTCCTTGGTTCTCTTGGAAGAGTCTCCTCTTCACTCGCGTGATTATCGACGTGGTGAACTCGACGTCGAGCTACTACACCATTGCCTACGCAACCACCAACTCCAAGTGGAATGGCGAACTGCGCAAGATCAACGTCACCGTCGATCGGCCCGAGGTGCAGTTGCAGCACAAGAAGGGGTACTACGCCTACAGCCTCGACAAGCGCGAGCAGAACGGAATCGAGTCAATTGAGAAGCGCAAGGCGGCGCAGGCTCCGCAGCAGAGTGCGCAGGGGCAGCCGGCCGGAGATGCGCAGAACGCAGCGCAGCCGCCGGCGGGCAACATGCCGGCCGCCGAGGAGCCTCCAGCCGGAGCGCAAGACGCGAACGCGCCGGCGAATTCCGACGCGCTGGGTGCGACAGTGCATCATTCGGCGAAGGGCGGATTCGACGCGGCGATGGAATTGGGCGCGATTCCACCCACCGAGATTGTTTTTGCCGCCAAGGTTTTGCCCGACACGAACGTTGAAAAACTCGACAAGGATGCGCCGTTGCCTCCCGACAATTATCTGAAGCCGGAGTGGCAGCACAAGCCGTTTCGCAACTATACGATCGTCTTCGACACCGATGTTCACAGAGTGCGCGTGGAGCAAACGGCGGATGGACGGCGCCATGGAAAGGTGGACTTCGTGGCGATTGTGTACACCACCGACGGGCAGATGGTGAATACCATCGAGCAAAGGGCATCGCTCGATGTTTCGCCGGATCAATATCGCGAGATGCTTGTTTCTGGCCTCCGCATCAAGGAGCAGGTTGCGGTTCCGGTAAAGGGCAACTTCTTTTTGCGGCTCGGTGTGCATGATGAAACCGGCGACCAGGTCGGAGCGCTGGAGGTTCCGGTGGATCAGATTGCGCTGAACACATCGGTGGCGCAAAAGGACCAGTGAACCGCCGCTTTCGCTGCCGCAACCTCCAATTTCCGATCGTCGACTTGGCGCTTGTCCCGAATCTGCCCTCGGGTTCGTCCGGCTGCCCATTCGTCTGATCTGCAAACCTGAATCCGGTGTAAAGTGTTGGCGGCATCATCTTCATGCGGAGAGATCTTTATGCTCGAGAACGCGTCTGCGGTTCGCATTGTCGTCACCACGGTTGTCAGTCCTGAAGAAGGCGCCCGCATGGGCCGGGCCCTGGTGGAGGAGCGCCTTGCCGCCTGCGCAACACTTCTCACAGGAGCGCAATCGATTTACAGATGGCAGGGCCAGATTGAGTCGTCGGCCGAAACCGTTCTGCTGCTCAAGACGGAGATGGACCGGCTCGCGGCGCTGGACACCCGGCTCCACGAACTGCACAGTTACCAGGTCCCCGAGTTTCTGGTTCTCACCGTCGAATCCGGCAGCCATCCTTACCTGGCGTGGCTGCACGCGTGTCTCCACGAGAGCACGTGAGGGCTGCAACCGGTTCATTCGTCTGCACATGAGGCGTCCGAGCCGCGGCGTTTTCGGGTTTGCCAGGGCCCGGATTTCTTTGACGAATCTTTGCGGCACTAAAGTGTGGAGGGCGCGCCGAATCCGGCTGACAGACGAATTTGCTCTGTTATTCTTGATGGGGTCGTCTTATGCGCTGGCTCATGCTAGGACTTCTCGCGTCTTTGGGAGCGTTGCTCACAGCAGCTGCGGGTATGGCTCGCCATATCTGGCTGCAGCGCGCTAAGCTGAGAAGTATGCCGTCCACGGCCCTGGAACCGGCCGAGGACACCGATCTTGAGCTAGAACACTGAAAACCACACAAACTGATGAAATGAACAAAGCCTGAGTGTGTCTATGCTTGCGCAGTCATCCTGGATAGTCACTGCCGCATCTAGGTTTTTGAGGCCAACGCATTTTCAGAGAAGGCGTAGACCGAAGCCGGGAGTTTGAGCCGGTGGAAACAGGCTGGCCCCAAAACGACAGGTTTGCTTCGTTGGGGGCGAGAGCCGGGAGCAACGGCCTTACTCGGTAGACGATTGAACTGATGGATTCTCTGAAAGTGCTGCAGATTTCCGAAAGGATTCCCCCGAGTCGTGACCAGTTTGAAGCAGGATGTAATCAGCCCATCCGTCCCGATGGAAATCTCCATCGCCCACAGCCCAGATTCCGACGACGCCTTCATGTTCTATGGCCTGGCCACGAACAAGATTCGGGTTCCCGGTTACCGCTTTACCCACACTTTGTCGGATATCGAGACGCTCAATCGGCGCGCGCGCGAAGAGGCCTTCTACGACGTGACGGCGATCAGCTTTCACGCTTACCCCTACCTGCAGCAGAGCTATGCGCTGATGGGTTGCGGCGGAAGCGTTGGCGAAGGCTATGGGCCCATGATTGTCTCCAGCCGCAAACTTGAACACGAAGACCTGGGAAAGATCAAGATTGCCGTTCCGGGCACGCTGACTACTGCGTATCTCGCGCTGAAGATCTTCAATCCGGCGATCGAGACAACGACCGTCGCCTTCGATCGCATTATTCCCGAGATTCTGGCCGGCAACTTCGACGCCGGCCTCATCATCCACGAGGGCCAGCTCACGTACTCCTCGAGCGGTCTCTACAAGGTTGTCGATCTCGGCGCCTGGTGGCGCGAAACCACCGGCCTCGTGCTGCCGCTGGGCGGGAACGCCATTCGCCGGTCGCTGGGACCGAATGTGCACGCGATCGTATCGCAGGCGCTGCGCGACTCGATCCGACACGGGCTGGAACACCGCGAGCAGGCTCTCGAATATGCCATGCAATTTGCCCGCGACCTCGACAGCGGCCAGGCCAGCCGCTTTGTGAGCATGTATGTAAACGAGCGCACGCTCGACTACGGCGCGGATGGCCGCGAAGCCATTCGCAAATTGCTCGACATGGGCTACGAGCGCGGCATCATCCCGATCGCGCCACAGGTGGAGTTCGTCGATTGAGGCGAAAGCGGGCGCACGCAATTCTAAAGATTTTCTAATCTACGCCGATGCATCCAGTGGGGAGATTCCTCAGGATGCCCGAGACGGACCCAACCAGGTTTCTGCTTGCATCGCCGGATGCCGCATTGCTTGCGGCAGTTGAGCCGGTGCTTTTGGCGGCGGGCGCGCGCGTTCAGGTGGTTCTGTCGGCCGAAGCAGTACTCGAGGCCATTGCGGCGTCGCGAGCGCCGGATGTGCTTCTGCTCGACGACACCCTGCCCGGCATGCCGGCTGGGCAGTTGCTCGCCGCTCTTCGCGCGCAGAGCTCCGCAGCGCCGATCCCTATCCTGGTCATCTCCGGCGGCGTGACTCAGGAGGTTATCGATCGCCTCGCTGAAGGCGCCATCGATGACCTGGTTCTGCGTTCCGACGCGCCAGCGTATTGGCGTCTTCGCGTCGAACTGATTCTGCGCAATCGGCGGCTCGCCCTTGAACTCGAAAATCTGCGCGAGGCGTCTCATCGCGACGCTCAATTTGACCGCCTCACGGGCGTCTACAATCGTGAAACGCTGCTCGCCATGCTGTTTCGCGAGACGGATCGCGCCCAGAGGATGAGCAGTCCGATGTCGCTGGTGCTCTTCGATATCGATGACTTCGGTCATTGGAACTCGCGGCTTGGGATGGAGGCCTGCGACGATCTGCTTTGCCAGGTGGTGGCTCGTGTCAGTCCGCTTTTGCGCAGTTACGATTTGGTCGGGCGTCCCGGCAAAGACGAGTTTCTGGTGGCGCTGCCGGCGTGCGCAACCGCGAATGCGATGGCGCTGACCGAGCGGCTGCGCGTCGATGTATTTGCTTCACCGTTTCACGTTGCCGGAGAGTCCATCCGGTTGTCGGCCTGTTTCGGCATTGCGGCCAGCAACGGCCGATCGCCGGTTGTCGTGTTGCGCGAAGCAGAACAAGCGCTTGGCTGGGCGAAGGCCGCCGGACCGGAGACAATTCAGTGCTTCGGCTGTCCGCCCAATCCCGCTCCGTCGCCCGTCACATTTTTCTCGTCCGATAGTGGCGATGAACTGCTTGCCTGGTAACCCAAATGCCGGATGAGCGGACCCCCGACTGCTGAAACAGTTGCTGCCGGTTAGCCGGTTAACCAGGCATGGCCTGCAGTCAGGTAACCGGATCGCGCAATTATCCTCGCTGCCCTAGTCTTTTCCGAGCCTCGGTTTCCAGTCGTGTGCGCAAGGCTGAAAGAAAGCGACGAATGACCATTTCGGAGTGGCTCTGAGGAAGGAGTTCAGCGAGTTTATCGTCGCTGGCCAGGCCCGCGTCAATCGCGGCAATGACATCGTGCAGGGGGATCCTCCGGTGCTCCGCAAGCACCTGGGCGACAACGTGATCGATTCCGTTCACAGGCTCCAATTCAAATTGAATCGGATAGATGAGCATTCTGAGAATCGCAGCTCCCTGCTGGTCGAAGTCACTGTCTGCACTCATAGCAAATCACTCCGCACACGCCGATCTTACAACCAGAATCGCAACAGACCCCTCGTCGAGATCGCTCCCAAATGCGAATTACGCGATATCTCCCGCATGGAGCATTCAGACGGCGAGAATGGCGCGGCCCAGTGCGCCGGTCGTTGCGTCTTGGGCTGCGATCGCAGCATCGCGAGTGAGCCCTGTTAAATCGCGCAGGTGGTTGGCGAAGTCCCAGGCGAGGTTGCGCGCGCTGCAAATGTCCCAGAAAGCGAGCAACCGACCAATCTTGCCCGTGTCCTCCGCAAGCACGCCGAGCGTATCCGTAGCGAGCATGGTCAGCGCCGATGGCATCACAGTCTTCAGCAGTTCATTCACCGATTGGTAATCGGCGGACTCTGCGCTGCCCGCTACCGGAATCACGTTCAACTCGGCGTCAGTGGCCAGCAGCGCGAGCGCAAGGTCGTGGTTGATGTGGGCGTTCATTCCCGTAAGCGCAAACTGGATGCGATCAATGCCGGTGCTGTAGCGAGCCTCAAACAGTGCGTTCCATGCCGAGGGCACAGAGCCTCCGCTCAAAGAGCCGGCGACAGCGCCGAAATAGAAGCCGGCGAAGACGACATCGAGGCGGTCGAGCCAAACCGGGCTCTGCCACGCGCCGCCAGGCGGGCACAGATCCACTTGCTGCGTCACCATCAGGTAAAGCCGGTTGAACCACTTCAGGCCATCGCTCACCGGCAAGAGTGCATCGACAGCCTGCATGAGCGCGATCACGTCCGGAATCGTCGCCGGGGCCGGCCCGCTGACAAGGTTGTAAAGAGGCTCGTCCGACGGGGAAGGGGTGGCCGTTTGCATGCGCGCGCTCCTCAAGCAATTCGCCGCAGTATAAGCCATCCGGTCGCACTTAAGCAGCGGAGGCAGCCAGGGTCATGTTCCAATCTTCGTCAGAACGAGAACACTGCCAGACAGGTACCAAGTCGATGAAGGGTGCCGGCCAGAATCCGCATCGCGGGTAATTTGTCGCCAATCCATACACGACCCCGATTTTCGGGTAGTGTCCGGTTGGCTGGTCAACCAGGGGTATGATCACTCTGAAATCCGTCGCCGAAGCGAGGGACCATGGCAGCAGGACATGAACTAATCCCCGAACTGATCATCGATATGATCACTCCACCCATGCTGACGAGCCTGTGGCTGCTTGTCGTAGGCGTCAACAACCGCATCGTTGACAAAATGGGAAAGGGAAGCAAGGTTGAGGCACACGCCTGGCGGCTCTTGATTCAAACGTACCTGGTCGTCCTCTTGATCACGCTGGTCCACTCTTGTGCGAGATAGGCGTGAGGCAACTGCGGTTTCCCAATTAACCAATTGATTAGTGACGCGCGATGCCCCGTTCGCTCGTTCCGAGTGGATTGTCGCCAATCCGGAAGTCACCACGTAGTTGTTCCTTCGCGAAGCAGCTCTACGCTCTGCGGCTTGTCACCGCGATTTCCGGTTTCAGAAACTCCTGAAAGACCTCGTTCGAAAGCAATCGCCCCTGCGCTGTCAGACGCACTCGCTCGCCGTCGAAAATTAGCAAGCAATCTTCCGCAAGCCGCTTCACGGTTTCCAACGCGGGCTCGACCATCGCGCTGCCAAACTCGCGATTCAGGTCTGCCACATTGACACCGGAGTTCATACGCAACCCCAGGAACCAGGCCTCTTCGTGCTGCCGTTCCGGCGTGAGCCACGCTGTCTCCGCAATTGCCGGTCCCGCCAGATATGCCTTCAAGTCGTCGGTCGTTGTGGAGCGGAGAACGTCCCTCGACCTGGATCTTTCGCCGTCACTCGTCCCAAGGGCTGCGGCATGCAGTGCCGAAGACGCATCCAGCCCGAGCCCCAGATACGGACGCCGCAGCCAGTAGCGCAAGTTGTGCCTCGATTCCCGTCCTGGCGAGGAAAAATTGGAAATCTCGTATTGCACGAGCCCCGCTGCATTCAGCCTTTCGATCGCCCGCTCATACATTTGCGCGATCGCGTCGTCGCTCGGCACCAGCCCTGCGCGATACCTCGATCCGCCTTTGAGCATCTCGCGCCCCAGCCGCGAATCCTCATCCACTTCAAGCATGTACACGCTGGCGTGCGGAACGTCCGATTCCAACAATGCGTCAAGCGACTCTTCCCAGGTGGCGAAGGTCTGCCCGGCCAGGCCAGCAATCAAGTCGACATTCAGATTCGAGATCCCAGGCGCGCGCAGACGTCGAAGGTCGCGCTCAACAATGCTGCGATCATGCAGCCGCCCGCTCGCATGAGCCTCAGCATCCACAAACGACTGCACACCAAGGCTGACGCGATTCACGCCGGCCGCGGCCAGTGCATCCGGCATGGCATCCGCCAATTGTCCGGGCGCGCACTCGACCGTGATCTCCGCGCCGGCCTCAATATCGAATTGCGCGCGCAGTGCCGCAAACAACCTGGCCAGCAATTCCGGCGCAAGGAGGCTGGGAGTGCCGCCGCCCAGGTAGACGGTATCGACCCGCCGGGGCAGCTCGGCCCCCATAGCCTCAGCACATGCCGCTGCATTTGCCATGTCCTCGATCAGGCGTTGGACGTATCGTTCGTGATCGGCCGCCGGATAGACGCCTGAAGCAAAGTTGCAGTAGGTACACTTCGACCGGCAGAAGGGAATGGAGACGTAGATTCCGAGCGCGTGATCGAGGTCGCCGGTCATACTTTGATTGTTTCACGCGCCTTCGCTCGCAGGACCGGCGGGTGAAGCCCCGCGCCCCTCATGCAATCATGAATGCAGGGAGATCCGGTTTGAAAGCCTGGCCAGTCTTCGCCATTTTCTTCATCCAGGGCATTCTTTTTCTCGGCCATTGGCTGGTTTATTCCACCTGCGTTGCCTTTTGGCCCGGCCTGCCGCCCGCAGCCGTCGCCGATCTGCGAATCGCCATGTTTGTTCTGGCGTTCACCTTCGTCGCGGCCTCGCTGGTTTCGTTTCGATTCACCAATTTTGCCGTCCACATTTTCTATACGCTTGCTGCTGCGTGGCTCGGCTTTCTCAACTTTTTCTTCTGGGCAGCGATTCTCGTTCGCCTGGCGTGGCTCGCGCTGCGCTTCTCGCCTCTTGCGTCGAATCCAGCCGCGGTTCGCCCTGTTCTGCTTGAGATTCTGTTCTCGCTCGCCGCACTTGCCGGCATCTATGGCATTATCAATGCTCGCATCATTCGCATCCGCCGCATTCCGCTCGAACTTCCTAATCTGCCTGCATCGTGGCGCGGCCGCCGTGCCGTGCTGATTAGCGATTTGCATCTTGGTCCGATCAACGGAGCCGGCTTTTGCCGCCGTCTGCTCAAGATGGCTGCGCGTTTCCAACCCGACATCGTCTTTCTCCCCGGCGACCTGTTCGATGGGACAAAGGTCGATCTCGACCGTGTGCTCGTGCCGTTCAAGGAATTCTCGGCGCCGCTCGGGATTTACTTTTCCACGGGCAACCACGAGGAGTTTACCGTCGCCACGCACTACCTCGACGCTGTGACGCGCGCCGGCATTCGCGTGCTGGCGAATGAGGCGGTGAATGTCGACGGAGTGCAGATCGCCGGTGTGCTTTACCAGGACTCCACGCACATTATTCGCATGAAGGCATTCCTCGACGGCCTCAACCTCGACCGCACCCAGCCTTCCATTCTGCTGAACCACGCGCCGACGCGCCTGCCGATTGTGGAACAGGTCGGGGTGAGCTTGCAGCTCTCCGGTCACACGCACGGAGGCCAGTTCATACCCTTTACATGGCTCACGCGCCGCATTTTCGGGCCATTCACCAGCGGACTGCACCGCTTCGGCGCGCTGCAGGTGTATACGTCGACCGGTGCAGGGACGTGGGGTCCTCCGATCCGGGTGGGGAGTGCGGCGGAGCTGGTCGTGTTCACGTTCGTTTAGCCGGGAATATGCTACAATGTAGAAACGTTGCTACATGAGGGTGCGTTGTGGCCATTACAACGATTTCAAGCCGCGAATTCAATCAGGACACCGGTCGCGCCAAGAAAGCTGCGCGAAAGGGACCGGTCTTTATCACGGATCGGGGCAGGCCTGCGCACGTGTTGCTTTCAATCAAGCAGTATCAAGAACTAGCTGGCAACCGGAAGTCGATTGTCGAAATGCTGGCGATGCCAGAGGTTGCCGAAATCGATTTTGAGCCGCCGCGGATCGGCGGAGACGAGTTTCCCGAACCAGCGGATTTCTCCTGATGTACGTGCTCGATACGAACGTCGTCTCTGAGCTGCGTCCAAGAAGAAATCGCGTATCCGATTCAAACGTGATCGCCTGGGCTCGCAGTGTTTCCCCCTCGAGCCTCTACCTCTCGGTGATCTGCGTCTTTGAATTGAAGATGGGTATTCTTCAAAAGCAGCGATCCGACGCAGCGCAAGCTTCCGTGCTCCAAACATGGTTGGAGGACTACGTGATGCGGTCTTTCTCTGGCCGCATCCTCTCTGTGGACATTGACATCGCCATGCGATGCGCGGCCCTTCACGTACCCAATCCCTGTTCTTACCGCGACTCCCTGGTTGCTGCGACGGCGCTTGTTCATGGCATGACTGTCGTTACTCGCAACGTTACACACTTCGAGCACACTGGGGCCCGGACTCTTAATCCGTGGGAATATTAGAGCGCTGCAGGTCTACGTTTCCACCGGCGCGGGAATCTGGGGCCCTCCGATGCGCGTAGGTGGGGCGGCGGAGATCGTGGTATTTACGTTCGAGTAGAATCTCCTATTCTGTAGGTAAGCGAACATTGAACCGAGGAGAGATGGTCTTGGATTCCGCATTGCCCGTGCCGGCTTCATCTCGCCTTTCGGTGTTCCGCACCAGCCTTTCCGGGCGCGACCTGCTGATGAATCCCCGCCTGAACAAAGGCACGGCATTCACTGAGGCCGAGCGTGACATGTTCGGCCTGCACGGCCTGCTTCCGCCTCATGTGGGAAGTCTTGAGGACCAGCGCGAACGCCGCAAACGCGTCCTCGACACACGTCCCACGGCCTTCGGCAAGTACAGCAATATGCGCGACCTTCAGGACAACAACGAGACTCTGTTCTATTCGCTGATTGCCCACAATGTCGAGGAGCTGCTGCCGATCGTCTACACGCCGGCCGTCGGTGAAGGGTGCCAGCGATTCTCTGAAATCTGGCGCAAGCCGCGCGGCGTTTTCCTCAGCTATCCCAACAAGAATCGCATGGAGCAGATTCTTGCCGATCCGCAGCTCGACAGTGTGCGCTGCGTCGTGGTCAGCGACGGGGAACGAATCCTTGGCCTGGGCGATCAGGGCGCCGGGGGTATGGGTATTCCGATCGGCAAGATGGCGCTCTACACCGCGCTGGGCGGCATTCCTCCCGAGCATTGCCTGCCGGTGATTCTGGACGTGGGCACCGACAATGAAGTGCTGCTGAACGATCCCGTCTACGTTGGCTGGCAGCACAAGCGCGTCCGCGGCCAGGACTACGATGACTTCGTCGAGGCATTCGTGACTGCGGTCGAACGCCGTTGGCCGCATGTTCTTTTGCAGTGGGAAGATTTCGCGGGCGCCAATGCGGCTCGCCTCCTCGAGCGATATCGCAACCGGCTCTGCACATTCAACGACGACATCCAGGGAACGGCGGCCGTAACCACGGCAACGCTGCTGGCCGCCGTGAACGCCACCGGTGTGCCGCTCGCCGAACAGACGATTGCCATGTTTGGCTCGGGATCTGCAGGGATCGGCATCATCAATCTGCTCATCGCGACAATACACGAGCAGGGACTGAGCGAAGAACAGGCCCGCGCGCGCATCTATGCGTTTAATCGCTATGGGCTGCTGGTTGAGGGTGGCAAGGGCATTCGGCCTGAACAGGAAACCCTGGTGCGAAAGCGAGAAGACGTGGCGGGTTGGAAGCTTTCGCCCGCGAGCGCTGAAACGGGAGGGATTTCGCTGCTGGATGTGGTGCGCAATGCGCGCGTCACGGTTCTGGCGGGGGTGAGCGCTCAAGCGGGAGCATTCACTGAAGAGATTGCGCGCGCGATGGTCCTCAATACTTCGCGCCCGGTGATCTTTCCGCTCTCGAATCCAACTTCGCAATCCGAGGCCGCGCCCGCCGATCTGCTCCGCTGGACTGACGGCCGCGCGATCGTGGGCACCGGCAGTCCTTTTCCGCCCGTCGATGTCAACGGCAAACTTGTGCGCATTGCGCAGGTGAACAACTCGTACATTTTTCCCGGCCTCGCACTTGGCATTCTCGTCTCGCGCGCCACGCGAGTAACTGACCGCATGATCATGGCCGCAGCCAAAGCGCTGGCCGCGCTGTCGCCGGCACGTGCAGACAAAGACGCTGCCTTGCTGCCACCGATTGCCGATTCCCGCAAGGTAAGCATAGTGGTCGCGCAGGCTGTGTTCCGGCAAGCTGTGACCGACGGAGTGGCCGCAGCCGTTGCCGAGGGAGCGATCGACGAGATGCTGCGTGCGTACGTATGGGAGCCCGTTTACC
The DNA here is from genome assembly GCA_963834565.1 of uncultured Acidobacteriaceae bacterium. Lineage (GTDB taxonomy): Bacteria > Acidobacteriota > Terriglobia > Terriglobales > Acidobacteriaceae > Telmatobacter. The sequence goes on from CAWICF010000010.1 coordinate 55,158, forward strand.
GGCCTTACGAATATGTCGCGGGGATGTAACGGCGCTGCCTAATGCACGGTCTTCGTGATTCCGTAATCACAACTGCCAGCGAGTGCGGGCCTGGGAGCCCGCACAACAGCCGGTCTGGAGACCGGCGCTACGCAGGGGATTACGGAATCATGCAGACGTGGCTCTAGTCTCCAGACGGTACTTGCTCCAGCAATCGCTTCCACGTTTTCTGGTTTTTCCTGAATCCCTTTTTCAGATCTTCGAGAATCCGCTCGAAGTCAGCGTTCGTACGGAGATTGTTCCAGCCGGGGTTCTTCTGGAACCAGGGATAATTTTCATTGCCCAGATAGATGGCGCGGCGCAGCCAGTGCAGCGCCTCACTGGAGTCGCCGTCGACGGCGAAGTACGTGGCCAGCCGGTAGGCCATCTCGCTGTCCGCTTCGGCCGCGGTCAGGGTTTCGTCTTTCAGCAGCGCAGCGCCTCGCTCGCGCGCGCCGGCCTGCACATAGCAGATGGCCAGCGTGGGCACGGCGATGCGCATCAGCGAATCGTCCGCAATCACACCCTCAAGGATTTCGATCGCCCGGTCGAGGTTGCCTTTGCGCATTTCCTGGTAGCCCGACGATGTGCGCAGCAGCGGATGCCGCGGCTCCAGCGCCAAACCTTTCTCCAACTCATCGCCGGCCAGCTCGATCTGGTTCTGATAGTGATACACGCGAGCGCGATGGTTATAGAGAATGGCCGCGTTGGCTGGATTCAGTTTCAATGCGCGGCTGAACTCGGCCAATGCCTCTTCGTACATGCCGTCGCCGCGCAGCGCAATGCCGGCCACCATGTGGACATTCCAGTCATTCGCAGCGCCGGTGAGCAGATTCGCGATGCCGTGGCGTGCCGATTCTTTTTCGCCGCGCGACAGCAGCATGTAAATCCGGTAGAGGTTCGCCTCGGCCGATCCAGGATCGAGCTTCAATGCCTCATCGAAGGCGCGCCGCGCGCGCATCACATGAATCTGCCCGCCGAATCCGTGACGCGAATACTGCAGCTCAGCAATTCCCAGTCCGCTCCATCCCGGCGCGAACCCTTTGTTCGCCTCGGTGACGCTCGAGAAGAGCGCATGCGCGCGGTCGAGATCGGCGCGTGCGCCGGTGCGCACCATGAATGAGCTGAGCAGCGCGCGCGCCTGCAGATACTTTTCGCTCGCCGAACCCGGCAGTGAGCCGTCGCGCGCCGGCAGCCGCTGTGCATCAAGACTCTGCACGCGGCGCTCGCCTGCGCCGATCCCCTGCAACGTGGCAAAAACTTCGTTCGAGATCTCGGACTGCACGGCGATCAGGTCCAGCGAGACCACGCGGATCGATCCGCCGGTGCGCAAGCTTTGCGCACTCACATCGAGCAGTTGCCAGTTCAAATCAAACCCAGTCTCGGAGCGCACGAAACTGCCAGCAAGCACGAATGAGACCAGCAGCTGTTTCCCGATGGCCAGCGGGTCCATTTGGGAAAGAGGCTGCGCCATCTGCAGAGCCATCAGCGTGCTTGAGGGGCGCACCACGAGCTCGGGAATCCGCGCCAGACGCGCGGCGATCGCGTCTGCCAGCGCGTAGCCATAGAGCGGGGCCACTTCGGTCGCGCCGAGATTCGCAAATGGCAGCACCACCAGCGAATTTTGAGCGACACGTTCGCCGGCCGACTCCCGAAACCGCTCGGCCAACATCGACAGGATTCCCGTTGCGCGCTTTTCCGCTTCGGGACCAGTCGCCGGCAAATTTGCCGCGGCGTCTCCGGGAATCGTTCCGGTCTCGATGCGCAGCGCCTTCATGATCGTCTTCAGCGCCTCGCGCACCTCGGCTGCAGAAGCCATGCGCGCGCCGGGATTTTTTTCCAGGCACGCGGCGATCACGCTCTTCAGCTCCGGTGAAATTTCCGGCACCATCTCGCTCAAATCGGGCGGCTCAAGAAACTGGATGGCGCGAATGGCCTGAAAGTCCTCGGCATCGGGCCGGGCGAAGGGATGCCGTCCGCTTGCCAGTTCATACAAAATCACGCCGAGCGCCCACACATCCGACTGCACGCTCGAGTGTCCGGTGACAAACTGCTCCGGCGCCATGTAGCGGATGGTTCCACCGCGCGCCGTGTAGGTAGCTGCCACCGACGCGTCCTTGGCCAGCGCAGGTTTGCCCGGATCGAAGCGCGCATCTTCGGGCGGCAGGCGGCGGGCAAGGCCGAAATCGAGAATCTTTACCAGGCCGCCGTCGGTCAGCATTACGTTCTGCGGCTTCAGATCGCGATGAAAGATTCCCAGCGCGTGCGCCGCCTGCAACCCATCGGCAATCTGAATGCCCACCGAGAGAACCAGTTGCAGCCTTGCCGGCCCGCGCTCGATCAACTTGTCCAGCGGTTGTCCCGGCACAAACTGCATGGCGATATAAGCTTCTTCGCCGCTTTCGCCCACTTCGTAAATCGCGCAGACATTGGGATGCTCGATTGCCGACGCAAGCCGCGCCTCGCGCAGCACCGTGGTGCGCATCTGCTCGGCCGTCAGCAGTCCGGTGTGCAGCATCTTAAGCACCACCGGGCGCTGCAGCAGCGTATCGTTAGCCGCGTAGACCACGCCGCTGCCCCCGGCGCCGAGCCGCCGCTCAATCTCGTAATGTGCAATGATCTTTTTCTTCATCGACTGCTATCAGTCTACCGGCGGCGCCGTAAAGAGAGTCTTATGTTTCCTTATGTGAATGCGTGTTGAATTCTCTGGACTTGCGGGCCGGACGAGACTCGTTTCGAGTTCGCGGTCGAGCCGTGCGTCAATCTGTTACCGTCGAAGTACCGCATGAAATGTGTCTGCGAATCCGCGGAAAAAGAGAATCGGCCTCCTTCCGGGCCTGCTGCTACAGCCTCTGCGCTCCTTCGCTACGCAATGCACGCACTTCTCCTCGCGTCGATAGTGAGCCTGCTCCCGGGGCAACAACCCGCGGTGCAGCCGCAGGTTTCTGGAGCACAGCAATCGCAGCCAGGCGATCGACAGGAGCCCGGCGCGAGCGCGCAGTTGCAGACTGGCACCGCGAGCGGTCTCACGGCCGAGGCGCGCCTGCAAAATCTGCTTGCCGATCATCAGTACGCGCAGATCGAGGCGCAACTCGGGCAGATGCCGCCGGATCAGGCGGAGTTCTATCAGGGTATTCTCGCCAACCGGTCGAACGATCTCGAGCAATCGATCAAGCTTCTCGAGCCACTCGTCGATCAGGTGGCGAAGAGCGGCAATGCCGCCCACGAGAAGGAACTGCGGAGGGCGCTCGCAGAAGACTTCCTGCGCCTGGGCGAATGGAGCAAAGCTGACGCAGCCTATCAGTCGCTGGAATCGAGCCTGAAAGACAAGCTCACCGCGGATGAGCAGGACGCGATCGAGATGCCACTCAAGCTGCTCCCGCTTGTTAAAGGCAATCCTCCCACAACGGTCGAACCGTGCGATCCGTTCAAGCTTCAGGTGAGCGAAGACCCGCTCGGTCTCGTCGACATTCCTGTGTTTGTCGACGCGCGCTCGCGCAACTGGATGCTCGATCCCACTTTGCCCTTCAATCTGATTGCGCGTTCCACCGCGAGGGACGCCGGCCTGGCCATCTCCAGCGCCGCAGCAACGATCACCACGCTGACCGGCCGGCCCATTCAAATTCATGCCACGGTCGTGCCACGCTTCACCATTGGCGGCCGGCTCACCCTGCGGAACATGACGGCGTTTGTCTACGACGACAAGGATTATTACTTTCCGCAAACCAGCTACCAGGTGGAAGGCGTTCTGGGTTATCCCGCGCTCGCCGCGATCGGCAGCCTCACCATCAACTCCGACAACACAATTTTTGTGCGGCCCGAGAGGCAGATTGCGGCTCCTGATAAAGACGACCGGCTCACCGGCGGTGCGCGCTTCTATCTCGACGGCGACCAGGTGATCGTCGCGCTTGGCCGCGCGAGCGGTGCATCCGGAGCGGCTCTTCCTAATGCTTCGGCAGTGCACGACGACGACCGCATGTACTCAGTGGATGCCGGCGGGCAGCAAACCTATCTCACCTCGCGCTACTTCGATGAGAACGCCGCCAAATTCAACAATCAGAAGATGGAAATGTTCACGCTCTTCGGCGCGCAGTCGCCGCCGCAGCCTGCCTACACCGCGGAAAATGTTCCGCTCCAGGTGGGCGATGGGACCGTCATGCTGCACTTCATCCACGTGCTCACACAGCCGCTGGGCTCAGCGGCGCTTGACGATGTCTACGGCGTTCTTGGAACGGACGCCCTCGGCCAACTGAAGAGCTACACATTCGATTACAGGACAATGCGCTTCAGCGCGACTGCGCAGTAAAGCAGGACATCGATCAGCGCCTCTTGTTCCCTTGTTCCCTTGGCCCCTTCGTCCCTGGCTTCTCCATCTTCATCTGCCCGCGCCGGCCGAGCGCCAGCATCAGGATGCCGAACGCCATGAGCGGAAATCCCCACCAGACATTCAGGTCGATACCAAGGCTTCTCGTATAAACGTCAGGATTGCCGCGCGTCGACAGGCCAAACGCAGCGAGCAGCGTGCCGGCAAGAGTGAACATCATTCCCAGAGGAATACGCGTGTCCATTTTCATTGGCGCACTTGCGGCGGGTTGCAGCACCAGCGCCGCCGACTCCGATTCGCCACGCGATTTTGTGAATGCGCTCACGGCTGCCGTGACGAGCAGCGAAGCAGTCAATGCAATCAGCGCCGTTCCCAGGCTGAACTGCCGTTCGCTGGGAGGATGATGCAGCACAGCGATCCATCCGCCATGAATGCCACGCAGCTCGCCGACCGGCACCGCCAGGCCGTGGTGCAGCAGCGCCGCGACCGCCCCAGCGATCAACCCTGAAAATGCGCCAGTCGCCGTCGTACGCCGCCAGAAGACGCCCAGCAGCAGCGTCGGCAGCAGCGGCGCAATTACGACGGCGAACAAAAGCATTGTCGCATCGGCAAGGCTGTTGAAGCGCATGGAGAGGAGCGCAGCTCCGAGCGCAAGCACAGCACCCGCCGCAGACGCCCAGCGCATTACAACTACGGGCTTCTCGCCGGCCGCATCGTTCCCGATCTGCCACAGGTCGCACGTGACCACTGTTGCGAAGGCGGTCAGGCTCGCGGCCGCGCCGGCCATCATGCTCGCGAGCAGCACGGCGATCCCCAGTCCCAGCAGTCCCGTCGGCAAAAAGTGCACAAGCATATTCGGCGTGGCCATCGCGGCATCCAGCACTGTATGTCCGGCGGTATCTTTGAGAGGCTTGCCGGTTGCCGCATCCAGCTTTGCCGGAACCAGCCCCTGGCCGTTCTCCACTTCCGGAGGCACAACGTCGATCTCGTGATAGATCGCGCCATTGTCGCTGTGAATCACGATGGTGGTTCGCGGTGTCTCCATGCCCAGCGCGATAATCGCCGGCAGAATCACGAGCAACGGGACAAGAATCCTCAGCGCGGCCGCAATCAGCGGGGCGTTGCGTGCTGCCTTCACATTCTTCGCAGCCATCGCGGCCTGCAGCACTCTGAAGTCCGCGCACCACGTGCCTGCCGCAAACACCAGTCCCATCGCGCCGGCCGCTGCCATTGCGGCGAGGCCCGAATGGCCGCCTGTTTGCGCAGATTCACTCAGGCCGGCTGCAGCCTTCAGTCCGCTCCAGCCACCGATCTGCTTTAGCGAGAGAAACACCACCGGCAGCAGTCCTGCCACCAGCACGAAGAACTGGATTACGAGGTTGTAAATGGTGGCAGTCAATCCGCCGAGGAGGAGATAAGCGAGAATCAGCAGTGCGGGCAGCGCGATGGACAGGATCATCACGCCGCGCGATTCAAGGCCGGTTGCGCGCAGCGGCGCTTCAAGCACGTGCCACGCAGACAGGATGCGTGCCATCGCGTAGAGCGAAATGCCCGCGCTGAAGGCTGCCATCGCCGCAAACAATACGGCGTGCAGGACGCGCGTCTTCTTGTCGAAGCGCAGCGCGAGAAACTCAGGCAGTGTGCGTGCCTTTGAGTTGTAGTAAGCCGGTACGAGGAAGAATGCGGCAAAGAGCATCGCGGGCAAGGCGCCGAGAAGATAAAACGGGATGCTCGCGAATCCGTAGCGGGCGCCCGCAGCGCCCATGCCGATCAGTTCCTGCGAGCCAAGACTCGCCATCGTCATGGCCAGGCCGCAAATCCACGCCGGCAGCGCGCGGCCAGCCTGCAAAAAATCCAGCCCGCCCGCGAGAAGCGGCTTGAGCGAGATGCCCACCGCGAGCATAAAAAAGAAATAGATGAGCACGATCAGGATGTCGGTGGAGGCTAGATTCGGCACGAACACTCCTTCCTTGGTGATGGTACAAAATCAGGCCGCCGGAGGGTCGTGCCGCGCTGGCCGCCTTCTTCAGAGATGGTGGAGATGGAGGATTTTTTGGTATCCCACCCTTTTCGCAAAAGAGCGAAAAGGATGGGGCACGGAGGAATTGGGCTCGGGTTCAGGAGAACTTCCGATTTATGCCTTGCGGTATCCCACCCTTTTCGCTGAAAGGCGCGAAAAGGATGGGGCACGGATGTCAACAGCGAATGCCGCAAGCGAGCAAAAAATCGGCGGCAAGGGAGCTAGCCCATGCCGCCAAGGATTGTCTGTCTACGCTGCTTGCGCTTTGTTAAACCTCTGCGCCTCCGAATCGCTCCCGCAATCTGCCGGGTGCGTCCGGGCGAATCGATTTGTTATTGAGCATCGCCGCTGCCCGAAGGCGCGCCTGGCGCCGGAGGCGCTCCTGCCGGAGGCGCACCCGCTGGAGGCGCCGCACCTGCCGGCGGAGGTCCCTGGCGGTGATGGAACTGGCTGCCGGGTCCGTTCATTCCCGGACCGCCCGGGCCCCATCCGCGTCCGTCGTGACCGTCACGTCCATCGCCCATGTGTCCGCGCTCCATGTGGTTTTCGCGCATGGTCCGCAGCTGCTTCCACTGATCCGGCGTCAACTGCATCCGGATATCGAGCAGGAAGCGTGCGTTGGCCTTTTCCAGATCAGCGCGCGCCTGCACAACTTTGTCAATCTGCGCTTCAATCGCTGATCGATTCGGTGTGTCGGCCTTCATCAGCGGACCCATCGTCACTTCCGCTTTTTGCAGTGTGGCCTGCAGGTCAATCAGCTTCATGCGATGGTCCTGCAAAATTCCATCCATCGCCTTGCGCTGATCGTCAGTCAGATTCAACTGCTTTACCAGGTTTGGATTGTTCCAGAACTGCCCGCCTGCCAATCCAAAAGCCTGCTCCATGGGCGGCCGGTGTTGCGCAAACCCGTGTCCCATTCCGGGACCGCCGGGTCCTTGCGCCCACGCCAGTCCGCCCGCCATCAGAACTCCCGCCAGAATAAGTTTTCCAGTCTTCATAGTCCCTGTTGTAACCTCTCCCCTGATATTCCAAGGGCTTTCTCCCCTTCTATCTTCGTGTTACTGCTGCGTTCCGTTTTTATTCGCCTGCTTGTCGTCCATCAATTGCGCAAGCGGCTCCATCGCGGCCGGAACTGCACGCGAAATATCGCTATCTACGTTGGCCAGCAAATCCTGGTCGGTCTGGTTTGCTGCCTGCTGCTCGGCAGCTAGCTTCTGCTGCGCTGCCTTCTGCGCAGCTGCGTTCGCCGCGGCAATGCGCGACAGTTCCTGCCGATGCTGCCGTTCATACAACCCGCCCGAAAGGCCTGTCGCGGCTACAGCGCACCCCAGCGCCCATCCCGCCGCCATCCGCCAGCTGCGGCGCACAACCTTTATCGTGCGGGGCCGGCTTCGCGCCGCCTCGGCCGATTCGCACCAGGCATCCACGCTGGCCTTGAAATTCTTGAGCGCCTGCGCGACCTCCGGATCGTCTTCTCCCGCCAATCTCCGATTCAAGCTCATTGTTTACCTCTCAACTCCGCGCGCACTTTGCCGAGTGCCCGCGAAAGGTGCGCCTTCACCGTGCCTTCGCTCAAGCCGGTTGCGTGCGCAATTTCGCTCAACTCCTGCTCTTCAACGTAGCGCAGCAAAAAGACTGTCCGCTGCCGCTCGCTCAACCGTTCCACCACTTTCCACAACTGCCCAACCTGTTCCCGGGCCAGGATCCGCTGTTCCGCGGTTCGCTCGCCGCTCGGCAGCCACTCGCCGGCCTCATCCAGATCCACCGCGTTGGTCCGCGTCGTACGCCAGAACTGGATACGCCGGTTGCGCCAGTGGTCCTTCTGCAGATTGATGGCAATCCGCATCAGCCAAGTCATTGGACTCGAGTCACCACGAAAGCGGCTCCAGTTCCGATGCGCCTTCAGGAAACATTCCTGCGTCAGCGTTTCGGCCAGATCTACATCGCGCAACGACGCCAACAGGAACCGGAAGATCTGCGGCCGATGCACTTCAACGACGCGCGAGAACTCCTGCGCGGCAATCTCCTGCGCCGCTTCAACGTTCATCGGCTTGACTGCCGTTCCTGCCGCCATTGATTTGATAGACGTCCCCATAGGGCGCAAGATTACAGGCTCCTTACCTATTTTCGCCCCGATTCTACGGCAAGTCGAGGCGTAAAGACCGTGCTTTCAATAGCGAAACTTCGCGGCCGCCGCGCGGGGGCGGCGATTGCCGAAATCACTGTTGTAGAGACTTTCGGCACTGCCGAGGCGTGAGCGAGCTAGGCGCGCGCGACGTTATAATTTGGGGCGGAATGGAGAATGGAATGCTTACGCGACGTACCTTCGTGAACGGCCTTGCAGCGGGTGTTGCAGGTTCGGCCTTTGCTTCAACGGCCAAAAGCTATGCGCAGATTCTTGGCGCGAACGACCGACTTAATTTCGTCATCAACGGACTCAACGGCCGCGGCTATGCGCACCTTTCGGCGCTCAGCGCCAACAGCAAGACTGCTCGCGTGGCTTACGTATGCGATGTCGACGACAAGATCCGGGCAAAGTTTGTCGGCAAGGCCGCACAGGTTCTCGGCTACACGCCGAAGGACGAGGCCGACTTCCGGCATGTTCTGGCGATGAAAGAGATCGATGCCATCACCGTCGCGACGCCCGACCATTGGCACACGCCGATGGCTGTTCTCGGCCTCAAGGCCGGCAAGCACGTCTACGTCGAAAAACCCTCAAGCCAGAATCCGCGCGAAGGCGAGCTGATCGTGGCCGCGCAAAAGAAATACGGAAAGATGGTGCAGGTGGGCGATCAGCAGCGTTCTTCCGACTACACCATCAAGATGATCCAAAAGATTCACGATGGATACATCGGCGAGGCTTACATGGCCAAGGCATGGTACGCGAACACGCGCGGCGCCACGCACTACGGCGAGCCGGCCGCTCCTCCGGCGGGATTCAACTGGGACCTTTGGCAGGGCCCTGCACCGCGCAGCGAGTACAGGCCAGAAATCCATCCCTATAACTGGCACTGGCTGCGCCGCTACGGCACCGGCGAGACACTGAACAACGGCACGCACGAGGTGGACGTGTGCCGGTGGGCGCTCGGCGCCGAGTTTCCGCAAGTGGTCACCGCTTCCGGCGGCAACTACAACTTCAAGGACGACTGGCAGTTTTACGACACGCTCGTCACCAACTTTGAATACCCTGACAAGCTCATCTCGTGGGAGGGACGCAGCCGCCAGGGCATGCGCCTCTACGACCGCGATCGCGGCTCAGTCATCACCGGCACCAAAGGCTCCGTCGTTATCGACCGCGGCGGATACGACGTGTACGACTGGAAGGGCAAGCAGATCGACACCTTCCGCACCGGCCATGAAACCTCGACCAACGACCTGATCGGGCAGGATTCGATGACCGACGCGCACTTCGCCAACTTCATCGCGGCGATTCGCGGGCAGGAAGAGCTCCACTCGCCGATCCCCGTAGCGAACGTCACCGTGACCATGCTGTTGCTTTCGAACATCGCGTGGTTCGTCAACCGAAACCTGCGCATCGACACTGAAACTGCGCACATCAAAGACGACGCCGAAGCGATGAAGTATTGGGCGCGCACCTACGAGCCCGGGTGGGAAGTGACGGTTTAGAGACCGGCTGTCAGCTTTCAGCTATTAGCCTTCAGCTTCTACCGCGGCGACTGATGACCGGCAGCGGTCCCCGCCGCGGGCGGGAGCTGGGAGAGATTATTGCGGAATTGCCGACGCACGAATCATGAGCTGAAAGCTTACAGCCGATGGCTGAAAGCTGAGGAACTGAAGTCATGCGAACAGAAACATCCCAACTTCCCGCCGTCCAGGCCGGAACCGTCACCTTCGGCGGCGACTTAATTGTCAACCGCATGGGCTTCGGCGCCATGCGCATCACCGGCAAGGGTATCTGGGGACCTCCTGAAGACCGCGCCGGCGCTATCGCCACGCTGCGTCGAGCCGTCGAGCTCGGCGTCAACTTTATTGACACTGCCGACTCTTATGGCCCCGAGGTCTCTGAAGAACTGATCGCCGAAGCGCTCTATCCTTATCCCGCGGGCCTGGTGATCGCGACCAAGGCCGGATGGGAGCGCCACGGCGCCGGCGTGTGGCAGCACAATGCCAGCCCTGCGCACATCGAGAAAGCTATTGAAGGGAGCCTCAAGCGCCTGCGCCTCGAGCGCATTGACATTTACCAGCTCCACGTTCCCGATCCTGCCGTGTCGTTCGACGCATCGATGGAAGCGTTCGCGCGCCTCAAGGAGCAGGGCAAGGTCCGGCACGTCGGACTTTCCAATGTCACCCTCGAGCACGTCAAGCGCGCCGAGAAGATTGTCCCCATCGTCTGCGTGCAGAACCGTTACAGCTTCAGCGATCGCGAGTGGGATTTCGTGCTCGACCACTGCACGTCAAAGGGCATCGTCTTTCTTCCCTGGGGACCGATGGCGCAAGGGCGAAAAGCGAACGAGGTTGTCGAGAAGATCGCCGCCGCGCGTGGCGTTTCCACTGCGGTCGTTTCGCTTGCGTGGCTGCTGCGCCGGTCACCGCTCGTGCTGCCCATTCCCGGGACAAGCAATGTGAAGCACCTTGAAGAGAACCTCAGCGCGGCATCGTTTCGCCTGGCTGACGCTGAGTTCGCCGAGATGAACGAAGTGGTGCCGAAGCCTTATTGGCTGCGCGGCTAGGGGGTTGACGTTCCACCATGCTCCCGTGCCCCATCCTTTTCGCGTTCTTCGCGAAAAGGGTGGGAAAGGTCGCAGCCCAATTGGCAGCCGCTCGTAGATCAGGTGATCAATCCGCGAACAGTCAGTACGAATGAGGGTTATGGCGAGTCAGTTAGCGGGAGTGATGGTCTCCCACCCAATTCATCCGCCTTCGGCAGACGAATTGGATGGGGCACGGAAATTGGTTGTGGCACGGGGCTTGGACACACTGGCGCTCTCCCACCCTTTTCTCCCGCTTGACGCGGTCGAAAAGGACGGGGCACGGGGCGATTTGGATCGAGTTCATCCAGGTTTCCCACCCAATTCATCCGCCTTCGGCAGACGAATTGGGTGGGGCACGGAAGCTGGTTGCCGCAAGCAGCGAGTCCATTCTTCATAGGGCCCCGTGTCCCATCTTTTTCGCGTTCATCGCGAAAATGGTGGGAGGGCACTCCCGTTCGCGTTACCATGTTCCCATCTTCAATTTCAGTTAAGGGACGATCCAATGCCCAGCGGGCTCGTACGTCTTCATCGCTCGGGTGAGACTCACTTCATTACCTTCAGCTGTTACCGGCGGCGGCCTTTGCTCGCACAACTTCAGATGGAAAGCTCATTTCTTCGCGCGCTCGAGGCGATGCGGGGCCGTTTTCGGTTTTATATCTTCGGCTACGTCGTCATGCCGGAACATGTCCACCTGCTCATCAGCGAACCTGCCGATGGTGCCCTTTCGAAGGTCATGCAACTCCTCAAAACTGCTGTCTCAATTGACGCGAGAAGGCAACACGCGAGAGTCGCTGGAACGATGCCCTTCTGGCAAGCGAGGTATTTTGACCACAACGTCCGCAATTCTGCCGGCTTCATAACTCAGCTTCGATACATTCATCGCAATCCGGTCAAGCGCGGCTTGTGTGCAAGGCCTGAGGAGTGGCCTTGGTCGAGCTTTCGAGCCTGGGCGACAGGCGATGCAGGAATCGTCCAAGTCGAGGCACCGATGGCTGCTTCCTGCAGGCAAAGCAGGCGTGAGGAGGAAGTTACAAGCCCAGGACGAGACAAATAATGCTCGTGTGCGGTCATGGCGCTCTCCCACCCTTTTCTCCCGCTTGACGCGATCGAAAAGGTTGTGGCACGGGGCGATTTGGTTCGAGTTCGTCCAGGTTTCCCACCCAATTCATCCGCCTTCGGCAGACGAATTGGATGGGGCACGGAAATTGGTTGGGGCACGGGGCGATTTGGCTCGAGTTCATCCAGGTTTCCCACCCAATTCATCCGCCTTCGGCAGACGAATTGGATGGGGCACGGAAGCTGGTTGCGGGTCGAAGATCGCTATTGAATGATCAGCACGTTCATGCTCCAGGGTTGCAGCGTGATCGTCAGCGGAAGTGCCTGCGCACCCAGGCTAGTCGTCGTCGGGCCGACCCAATCGATATTGGCGTAGCTGTGGTTCGGGTCCACGGTGCAGTTGGGATCGAACGCGCAGCTCGTGTTGGTGTAGTCGTACATCTCTTTGTCGTAGGTGTATTCGGTGACACCCGGAGAGTTTGCTTCAGTCGAGAGCGTCACCGTCACGGCCTCGGCCGTCGTCTCGTTCAGGTTGAACAGCACCAGCGCTGTTCCGCCGCTGTGCGTGGCGGCATACGCACGAACATCGGTGGTATCGCCGGCCACGCTTGGCGTCAACACATGTTCGCCGGTGACGGCCACATGGCTGAGGAGATCGAAGGCGATTCCTGTGGGCGACATGGTGCCAATCGGGCCAGCGCCCGGGCAGTTTGCATCGGCATCGGAAAACACGTTGTACGAGCCCCAGGTGTCTTGCCAGCCGTACAGGGAAGAGTTGTTGTTGTTGAAGCCGCCGGCGCCGGAGACATCGGCGCTGCCCAGACAGTTTCCGACCCCGATCCACCAGGTCAGCCGCGCAACGCCGTCGTTCATGGCTTCGCCGAGAATCTGGCCGGCGTAAAGGCCCTGGGTGATTGACCAGCTTTGCGTGCCCGGATTGGCGCTATTCGCACCGAGCTCGCCAACGTATATCGGCGTATCGGGCTCATGGGCGTTCGCCAACTCTGTCTTAATCGTTTTGATGTTGTTGGTAAATTCAGGCGCTGCGTCGTACACCAACGGGGTGTCACTGGTTACAGAGGGGGGGCTGTACTGCGGATAGTAGTGGTACTCGACAAAGTCGTAGTAATTCCCGGCGTCGGTGAGAACTGTGCTGTCCCAGCCATTCGCCTCGCCGTCCGCATCCACAACCACGCCCACCAGCGTGCTGCCACCAGCGGCCTGACTGGCGTTCTTGATCAGGTCATAGTAGCCGCTGGTTCCGATTACCGCATCGGCATAAGTGGTGGGATCGTGGGGAATTGCGTGCAGGTCTTCTTCCCAGCTCCCGTACTCTTCGTTGCCCACGGTCACGTGACTTACCTTGCCGCCGTTCGCGTAGGCGTAGGTCACCCAGTTAGCGGCTTCGCTGGGCTCACCTCCGCCGTTGCACTGCGGGTTGGTGCCATAGTCGGCCGTCAGCGCAACATCGAAGCCGCTGGTAATTGCATATTCCAGGTTATTAATGAAGCTCAGGTAGTTGGTGTTTGGGGCCAGATATTCGCCTTCGCATCCCGACGGACTCGGCGCAGTGCCGTTCGCCGGATTCGCATTGGCGCCGTTCCAGTGGTAATCGTCCGAATCGGATCCGCCCGGCCAGCGGAGGGCAACGATGCCCGCATTCTGATATGCGGCCACGATCGGCGAGTTGCTGGCAGTATACGAGCCACCGTTTGTAAAGTCGTACCAGATCGCCATATTCATTCCCATAAGCTGGTCAGTCACAGCCACGGTTGTCGGCGTCTGATTTACCGTCACCGAGGTTCCCGACAGAGTCACTGTTGCCATCGCTGTGATTGCATTTCCCAGCGCCGGCGTCACGGTCAGCGTATAGGTGGTGGTCGTCGTGGGACTCACGCTGACACCGGTGCCGCTGGTCGCAGTGATGTTCCCGGGCGTGATCACGCCTGTGCCTCCGCTGAAGACTGGAGTCAGCGTCGAGCTCGATCCCGCTGCAATCGTCGTTGGGTTGGCGGTGAAGCTGGTGATCGCAGGCGCGGGGCTTACGGTCAGAGTGGTGGTTTGTTTGATGGCTTGACCGGCCGGGGGTGTCACCGTGAGCGTGTAGGTGGTGGTCGAAGTGGGAAGCACACTGACCGGCGTGCCGCTGGTCATGGTGATGTTCCCAGGTGTCACGACACCTGTGCCACCGGAGAAGACCGCGGTCAGTTGCGCGCTCGATCCATCCTCAATTGCAGTTGGAGCGACAGTGAAACTGGTGATCACTGGCGGCGGAGCGACTGTCACAGTGACGGCCTGCGTCGCATTTACAGTGCCCACGGGCGGGGTCACCGTAAGGGTGTAGGTGGTCGTCGCGGTCGGACTTACGTTCACGGCAACTCCGCTGGTGACGGGGCTGCTGTAGCCGCCCGGCGCTGTGATCGTGCCCGTGCCTCCAGCAAAGACCGCGGTTAAAGCTGAGCTTCCGCCTGAGGTAGTAATGGGGTTCGGGTTGGCGCTGAAGCTGGTGATGGTCGGCACCGGGTCCACGGTCACAGTCGTCATCATGGTCGCGTTCACTGTACCCACGGGCGGCGTCACGGTAAGCGTATAGGGGGTCGTCGTCGTCGGGCTAATGCTCACGGCAATTCCGCTGGTGACGGGGCTGCTGTAGCCGCCCGGCGCTGTGATCGTGCCAGTGCCGCCGCTGAACACGGCCGTCAGGCTGGTGCTCGATCCTGCCTCAATCGTCGCGGCACCGGCGCTAAAGCTGGTGATAGTCGGCAGCGGATCCACCGTCACCGTCGACGTCTGCGAAGATACCAGCCCGCCGGAGCTGGTAACGGTCAGTGTGTACATGGTGGTTGTCGCCGGGCTCACGCTAACCGCCGTTCCGCTGCTGGCGGCAATATTACCCGGTGTAATCACGCCGGTACCGCCGCTGAACACGGCCGTCAGGCTGGCGCTCGATCCCGCTTCGATGATCGCCGGGCTGCCGGTAAAACTAGTGATGGTGGGCGGAGTTCCGCCGCCGCCACCACCGCCGCTGTTTGACGAGCCCCCACAACCTGACAGGCCGACAATCGCAACACTGGCACACACAATCGCCGCTACTAAAACGTTATTCTGCTTCATTGGCTCTCCCCCAAGTCGGGTGCAAAATGGACAGGAAAAAGAAATCGATCCATCATAACCTTCCCTTGCAAGTTTTGGCGCAGCATCTATCCGGCGCCCCTTACCAAAGGGGGTTGGGCCTGTTTGGAACTGCTTTGAAGGGCAGGAGGTTACTCATGCCGAAGCCGGCGCAAAATCAATTCTGAGCTTTAAGGCAAAACCAGAGAAGGTGTGGCAGATTGAGATTCGTGCAAGGTCGCCGCTTCCTGGGGTCACGGCGACATAAATGTCGTGGCTCCGGTATACAGCATCTCTGGTTTTGCTTTAGCTTCTGAAGGACGCCTTTTCAGCTGATCCAATATCTGTAAAAGGCTCAGCCCCTTTGAGGGTTTACTCTGAATGAGAAAGCCATGCTGCTCACCTCTCTCCGCGAACAGGTGCTTCACGCCAACCAGGAGATTGCCCGCCGGGGCCTTGCTCCTCACACCTTTGGGAATGCCAGCGGTGTAGACCGCTCGGGCGCGGAGCCGCTTGTCGTCATCAAGCCCAGCGGCGTCGATTACGCCACCATGACGCCCGGCGACCTGGTCATCACCGACCTCGACGGCAAGATTGTCGAAGGCAGTCTGCGGCCCTCGAGCGATCTCGACACGCACACGCTGCTCTATCGCGAATTCCCGCAGATTGGCGGCATCGTCCACACGCATTCCGAATTCGCCACGTCATGGGCGCAGGCCGGCCGGGCCATCCCGTGCCTCGGCACCACCCACGCTGACTACTTCCACGGGCCGGTTCCGGTGACTGAGCCGCTCACTGCCCGGGAGGTGGAAGAAGCTTACGTTCGCAATACGGGCGCTGTCATCGCGCGCCTGTTCAAACAGCAGAAACTCGACCCCATCGCCGTGCCCGGCGTTCTGGTGGCCGGACACGCCCCATTCGCCTGGGGCAAGTCGCCTGCCGAGGCCGTCGAACACGCGGACGTTCTGGAATACATCGCCCGGCTCGCCTTCCGCAGCGTGCTCCTGGGCGCGCCGGAGGCGGGGATTCCGAAGCACGTCTCGGAGCACCACTATCTGCGGAAGCACGGCCCGAAGGCCACGTATGGGCAACGCTCGATGTAAATTCACTTTCAAAATGCCAGTAAACCTCTGCGCTTCAAAAGCCTACAATTTTTCATAGATTGATTTTGTTCTCTGGAGCACGCTTCCCGTTTTCTGCATTTATACTGGGATTTTCCTCCGTATCCGGTTGACGGATGCGAGGAACTCTGAGTCCATATCATGCGTATTCTCAGGTAATTGGGGCGAAATACACTGGTTGTCAATCGTTCCTCCCCACATGGCAACCGACGTGCAGACAAGTAGTTCAGAGCAGCAAAAGTTCCCTGCCATGGAGACGAGCCTCCTTAACCGCGTGCAAGCAACGTTGCTGGCCCTGGCAACGGCGGCTCTGTTTGTGCTCGCTGTCTTCAATTTCCTTCAGGAACGGCAGTATTCGCAGCCCGACGACGGCGTGTGGTGGAGCGAGGCGAATGGCGGGCTCCAGGCTGTCAAGGTTCAGCCCGATTCCCCCGGCCAGCGCGCCGGCATCCAGACAGGCGACCTGCTGACCGGCGTCAGTGACTCAGCCTCTTCGCCTGTCAGAACGGTCACGCATGTATCCGATCTGGAGCGGGCGCTGGGAAATACCGGCTCGTATATCCAGGTTTTCTATAGCGTCACGCGCGACGGCACACCGCTCGACACACCCGTCAAAGTCATTCCCGTTCCCGCCGACCGCAGCCTGCAGCTCGGACTGCGCGTCATCGGACTTATCTACCTCATCATCGGTTTCTACGTGCTCTTCCGGCGCTGGGGCGCGCCTCGAGCCACGCACTTTTATCTTTTCTGCCTGGTCTCGTTCGCGCTCTACGCGCTGCAATACACCAGCGCCCTCGACGCTCTCGACTGGACCGTTTTCTGGACGAACGTCGCCGCCGAAGCTCTGCAGCCGGCTCTGTTCCTGCATTTCGCGCTCAGCTTCCCTGAGGAGCGGCTGAAGAGCCAGCGCCGCCGCTGGCTGACTCCCGCGATTTACGCGCCCGGCGCCGGCCTGCTTGCGCTGTGGGTCTGGTCCATCGCCACGCGCGAAGCCACCAAGGTACTGCTCGACCGGCTCAACCAGATCGCGACCGCTTACGACGCGATCTTCTACGTGGCAGCGGCGCTTTTGTTCCTGCACAGCTACAGCCGCGCCAATACGCCGCTGCTGCGCCAGCAGTTGAAGTGGGTTACGCGCGGGACGTTGCTGGCCGTTCTGCCCTTCACGCTCTTCTACGCCGTTCCTTACCTGCTGCACCTTGAGCCGCCGCGCCTGCTCACCAACCTGGCCGGGCTCTCGCAGGTATTTTTGCCGCTCACCTTCAGCTGGGCGATTGTGCGCTACCGGCTGATGGATACCGACCTGATCTTCAAACGCGGCGTGGCGTACACATTGGCGACGGGACTTTTGCTCGGTGGATACTTCGGCGTTATCGCCCTCATCTCCGTATGGGTCCACAATGCAATGCCGGAGACGGTGCGCGAGTGGGGCCTGGTGCTTGCCATTCTCATCACGGCGGCTGTATTCGATCCCCTCAAGCGCCGCATCCAGAGCTGGGTCGATCGCGCCTTTGACCGGCATCGCTACGACTATCGTCGTGCCCTCGTCGAGTTCGGCCGCGGCCTCAGCTCGGAAACCGATCTGCAGGCGCTGCTCAACTCTATCGTCGAGCGGCTTCCGCGCACGCTGCTGGTCGCACGTGTTGCCATCTTCCTTACAGAGGATTCAGGCCGGCTGCGTCTCGCGGCTGCCCACGGATTGAGCGAGAATCTCGAACAGGACCGCCGCAAAGTCGATCAGCTCGATCTCAGATTCCTTAACTTCGATCACGCGCCGGATCACACCCACATCTTTCTCGAAAACGCCCAGCAGGCGGTGCATCTGCCGCCCGATCAGCAGCGGGCCGCAGCCCTCCTCGATTTGAACTACTACCTGCCTTGCCGCGTTGCGCAATCTCAGGCCGTCGACGAAACGCTGAACGGCTCGGCCAAAAGCCGCACCATCGCCGTCATCGGCCTCGGCCGCACGCTTGGCGGCGACTTTCTCTCGAGCGAAGATGTCGAGCTGCTCGAGTCGCTGGCTAGCTACATCGGCATTGCACTGCAAAACGCCAGCCTGTATGCGCGTCTCGGCGAAAAGATTACCGAGTTCGAACGCCTCAAGGAATTCAACGAGAACATCGTCGAATCAATCAACGTGGGCATCTTCGCGGTCGATCTCAACGATCGGATCGAAAGCTGGAACGCGCAGATGGAGGCGATGTATGCGTTCAGCCGCGCTGAAGCCATCGGCCAGGCACTTCGTGACGTGTTTCCTTTGGAGTTCATCCAGGCTTTAGAAGAGTTCCGCAGCGATCCGGGCGTGCATCATCTTTACAAGTTCCGCATCACCACGCGAGCCGGCGAACAGCGCACGGCCAACATCGCGATCGCCCCGCTGCTTTCGCGAGACTTCGTCCCCGTGGGCCGGATTATTCTCGTCGACGACATCACGGAGCGCGTTTCGCTGGAGACGCAGCTGGCGCAGGCCGACAAGCTCAGCTCCATCGGGTTGCTGGCCGCGGGCGTTGCGCACGAAATCAACACGCCCTTAGCCGTTATCTCGTCGTATGCGCAGATGCTTTCAAAACAGATGCGCGGCGATACGCGGCTTGGCCCGGTGCTCGACAAGATTACGCAGCAGAGCTTCCGCGCGGCCGAAATCGCCAACGGCCTGCTCAACTTCTCGCGCACTTCGACCACCGAGTTCCGGTCCACCGACCTGAACCAGGTGATTCGCGATACGCTCTCGCTGCTCGAGCACCAATTCAAGACCGCGCAGATTCTCGTCGACCTCGAATTGGCGCAAGATCTGCCGCCCATTCACGGCAACCCCGGCAAGCTGCAACAGGTTTTTCTCAACTTGCTGTTGAATGCCAAAGAAGCCATGCCCAGCGGCGGCCGCCTGCGCGTCGCCACGCTGGTGAATGGCCACGTGGAGGCGCTCGTCTCCGATTCCGGTTCCGGCATCGCGCCCGAGCACCTGAAGCGGATCTACGATCCGTTCTTTACTACCAAGACCATGCCCGGCGACAAGCGCGGAACCGGCCTTGGCCTCTCTGTCTCCTACGGCATCATCCAGGAGCACGCCGGAAAGATCCATGTCGAGAGCGCCATCGGCTCCGGCACAACTTTTCACCTCGAGTTTCCGCTGACAAGGAATTCTGTCCATGCCTGAGTCCATTACCGAGGACGATCTACCTTTGAGTTCGCCCGCACCCGAGTCTCCAGTCAACGGCACTTCCACCGGCGCCTCGATTCTGGTGGTCGACGACGAAGCCGGCATTCGCGAGTCGCTCGAGGTTCTGCTTTCGCTCGAAAATTACTCAGTGAAAACGGCGGCCGACGGCGAAGAAGGCCTGCGCTCTCTCGACTCAAACAGCTTCGATCTCGTACTGCTCGATCTCGCGCTTCCCGGCCAGAGCGGTCTCGAACTTTTGCCGCAGTTCAAGGAGCGCCAGCCCGACGTGCCGGTCATCATGATCACGGCCTACGGCACTGTCGAGAATGTCGTCGAAGCCATTCGCGCCGGCGCCGAGAACTTCGTCCAGAAGCCCTGGGACAACGAGAAGCTGCTCGCCGACATTCGCTCCGCCGTTGCCCGCCGCCGCGCCGAAGAAGAAAACCTTCAACTCAAGCGCACCCTCAAGCAGCGCTACAACTTCACCAATATCGTGGGCAAGAGCGAAGCGATGTTGAGGGTCTTCGATCTGGTTGCGCAGGTGGCGCCAAGCCGGTCGACAGTTCTAATACAAGGCGAGAGCGGTACCGGCAAGGAAATTATCGCCAAAGCCATCCACGCCAACTCGCCGCGCAAGGACAAGCCATTCGTACCCATCAACACGGGCGCGATGCCGTCGGAACTGCTCGAATCGACGCTGTTCGGGCACGTCAAGGGCGCATTCACTTCCGCCATCGCATCCAAGAAGGGCCTCTTCGAAGTCGCTAACGGCGGCACGCTTTTCCTCGACGAGATCGCGACGATGGGCCTCGACACGCAGTCGAAGATTTTGCGCGTGCTGCAGGACAAGCGCTTCATGCACCTCGGCGGCATTCAGGAGATCCAGGTTGACGTGCGCATCCTGGCCGCAACCAACGTCGACTTGCGCCAGGCGGTGCGCGAGGGCAAATTCCGCGAAGATCTCTTCTATCGCCTCAACGTCATCACCGTCGACCTGCCGCCGCTGCGCGCGCGCCGCGAAGATATTCCGCTGCTCGTCCAGCACTTCCTCGATTTCTACGCGAACGAGAACAATCTCGCGCCGCGCAAGCTTTCGGCCGACGCGATGCGCGCCCTCATCGACTACGACTGGCCGGGCAACGTGCGCGAGCTCGAGAACGCGATCGAACGCGGCGTAGTTCTTTCATCCGGCCCGATTATCGGCGCGGATTTGCTGCCCGGCCACATTACCGGCCGCAGCTTCCAGGACGCTCTGCTCGAGCACAACCCCAATTCCTCGCTCTTCGACATTCTCGAAGTCATCGAGCGCCGCATCATTATCGAGAAGCTCGAGCGCTGCAATTGGAACCAGACCGACGCCGCCGAGCAATTCCGCATCCCGCTCTCTACGCTGAACCAGAAGATCAAGCGGTTGAACATTGAGATTAGAAAAAAAGGCAGGGAGTAAGCCTGCGAGACCGGTATCTGGCGTGATAGGATGGTCAGCGGCTGTGGCTGCCCACTTATCCCATGAACGATTCCCTTCGAGAGTCATGCTAATTGTGCCCGCTGACCGGGCGCGCCGCAGTCTGTCCAGGAATCAAAGGATCGGTCAATGTTATTGCGAAGAGAATTCCTGAAGTCGGTCGCTGCCGTTACGGCTGCAACCGCGATTTCCCGCAAGCCGCTTGGCGCACAAACCGCAGCGGCGGATGGTGCCCTGCTCTTTTCCTCGGGCAGCATCGAGGCGCAGCTCTCTCCCACCGTTCCGGAGTTTGTGAGCCTCAACATCGACGGACTGGGCAAGGGGCGTCGCGGCCCAAGCATGATTGCCGGCCGGACCGATGTGGCCGGCTACCAGCGCTCGGTCCGCAATTCCGGCGGCGCGCTGCATGTGGAGTACCGCGTTGATGCAGCCAGTGCAGATTCGCCGCCTTCGTGGACCTTCGACCTCGCTGGTGACAGAATTGTCCTCACTACAAATTGGTCCGGCGAGTTCGAACCCGCTCCATTTGTCTTTCACTTCAATCTGAACCAGGTGCACAGCACGGCGCTCGGCCTCTTTCAAGTGGACGGCCTTTTGCGCAAGCCCGCGCTGCTGCATTTTCCCGGACAGGGATCGATGCGCCTGACTTCGAATGTGCAGGAAGTGGGGCTCACATACACTTCGGACAGGCCACACCAGGCGGCGACGCTGTTTCTTCCCGGGGCGAGTTTTGCGCATCAGCGCATCACGTACACGTTCGACATCACGGCGATCCATCCCCAGCTTCCCGGCATCGCCGACGACCCGCGTTTCGACGCGTTTCGCCGCAACTGGCTGGATACGCTGCAACTCAATCCTGAACTGCAGGCGCTGGCCAACAACACCGCCAGCGACACATGTGCGTTTTGTTACTACGAATACGCCGACATCGCCGCGCTGACGCCTCCGCTGGCTGAAGGTCTAACTGCTCTCGACCTCGTGCGGCAGACGCTCGACCGCATGCTGGCGGGCGGCATCGCCTACGGGCTGCCTGCCGTGCCTGATCACCCCGCCACGACCTCGGACACTTACCCGGCCATGATCATCGCCGCCGCCAACGTGGCGCGTGCAGCCAACGGCGATAGGTGGCTTGCCGCAAATTATGCGGGCATTCGCGAATGGGCTGAGTCCATGCTGGCGACGGACATAACGGGCAACGGACTCACCAAGTACGCGGCCAGCGGCAACTCAAACTCGTGGGGTCCGACCGGATTCCCGAAGATTCGCCCGTCAAACTGGTGGGACACCATCGGTTTCGGCTACGAAGACGCCTACGGCAACGCGCTTGCCTATCGCGCGTATCGCAACATGGCTGAGCTCGCGCGAAAAATGGGCCGTGGCGCAGATGGTGCGCGCTACGCGGCCGCCGCCGAAAAGATACGCGCAGTCTTTTACGGCCACTTCTTCGATCCCGAGACCGGAGTGCTTGGCGGCTGGCGCAGCGCCGATGGTGTTTTGCATGATTACTACTTCCTCTGGGTCAATGGGATCGCGATTCATTACGGCCTGGTTGAGAAGCAGCAGGCAAACGCGATCATGGACAAGCTGCTGGCCAAGATGAAGGAAGTGGGCTACGACAAATTCAACATGGGGTTGCCCGGCAATCTCATTACGGTTGCGCTCAAGGATTACGTGCACCGCACTGAAGATGGCAGGTACGGCGGCGGAGTGAAGCCCGACAACTCCGACGGGTGGCAGAACTACGAAAACGGCGGAGCGACCGGTTCCTTTGCATTTTTCACGCTGGCCGCGCTCTATGATCTCGGCCGCCGTGACGAGGCGGATGTCATCCTCTTTCCGATGCTCAAGGCCTACGGCAATTGCGAATTTGAGGGCCGCGATACCAAAGGCAACTCAAACGACTGGCGCCGGTGGGATGGAACGGCCAAGGGCTACGAAGGCCTGCTCACCGACAATTATTATGCGTTGCTCGCGGTGGCGCTGCGCCAGTCTGAAATCGACTGGAAAAGCGGCTTCCGGCCGGCAAGCGCGCTCACGTAGTATTTGTGTACGCAGGGTCGCGGGGGAATACGCGACAATGGTTCGGAGCAAAACGGCCGCTGCGCACTTGTTCTCTGACTGTATGAGTTTGGCGCGTGAGGGTTTCGTGGTCTCCCACCCTTTTCGCAAAGGAGCGAAAAGGATGGGGCACGGGGATTCGTTTTTCACGCGGTCAGAGAACCAGGAACCGCGAACTAAGAACTGTGAACTGAGATGAACTGCTACCTTTTCAAATCCGAGCCCGGGGTCTACTCCTTTAGCGATCTTGTGCGCGACGGCGAAACCACGTGGGACGGCGTAACGAATCCCACTGCTGTCAAGAATCTGCGCGAGATGAAAGCCGGAGCGAAGTGGATCTTCTACCACACCGGCGACGAGCGAACGGCCGTGGGCACCGGCACTGTCGTCAGCGTCGATCCCACTGATCCAAAAGTTCCCATCGTGCGTGTCAAGGCCGGCAAGCCACTCAAGCATCCCAAAACGCTCGACGCGGTTAAGGCCGCGAAAATCTTCAAGACCTCGCCGCTGCTTACCATCGGCCGCTTATCGGTCGTTCCGCTCACCAAGGAGCAGTGGGAGTGGTTCGTAACCTAAGGGATCCGCTGCAAGGGGTCATTCAGCTCTTCCAAGCTGCTCACGAACCACACAGCTGATCCACGATTGCACTCGACTACAAAATCGTTAAGTGCCTTGCTGGCGGCGGTGAGAGACTTAATATTGCCAACGATGGCGACACGCAGCTTATAAGTCGCAAATTTCTGCAGTACCTCACCGGCGATGCCATTGCGCAGTTGGAAGAAATCGTCTCCTAGGCGCTCAACCGGAATGGCTACGAGGCCTGCTTGCTGGCTGAATGCCGCGCTGATTATCTGCAATGAAGCTGAGACGTTGCCGAGCGGAGGGCCCTCGACCGGATATTCCAGAATCCGAATACCCTGCGAATCGTGAATTGTAGTTTCCTGACTCATCGAACCGCTTCCGGCCATTTCTACCGATAGGTGCAGTCGCTGTTCCCTGATCCCTATTCACTAGTCCCTGCCTTGAGCCACGCCTTCGTATTCAGCAACTGCCGCTGATCGAGCGCCCACACCTTGCCCGTCAATTCATCCGGCGCCTTGCCCTCGCGAACCGACTTCTCGAACTCGCTCATCACGGCCTGCATTTTCGCGTCGAGATCATCCACGAAGCTCAGCGCCAGCGCTTCGGGAATCATGGGCAGCTTGGGCGAGCCGAACTCCAGTTTGCCGTGGTGCGAAAGAATCATGTGCACCACCAGCGTGCGCAGCCGGTCGGGGAATCCCGGCAGCCCGGCAATGGTCTTCTCCACCAGCTCCACGCCCATCTGGATGTGGCCGAGCAGGATGCCTTCGATCGTGTAATCGAATCCCGTGTCCCACTCCAACTCGCGGATTTTTCCGATGTCGTGCAGGATTACGCCGGTCAAAAGCAGGTCGCGATCAAGCAACGGATAGTGCGCCGCCACGCGATCGGCCAGCCCCAGCAGGCTGATCACATGCTCCAGCAGACCGCCCAGCCATGCATGGTGCAGTTGCCGCGCAGCCGGCGCCTCGCGATAGGCCCTGGCCAGTTCCGCATCGGCGAGCAACGCATTCAGAAGCCGCTTCAGATCAGGATTGCCGATGCTCCCGACCGTTGCTTCGAGCTGCATCCAAAGCTCGCCAACGTCGCGTGTCGTCGCCGGCAGCATGTCCATCTTGTCGGCTTCGCCCGCCAGCGCCTTGCGCAACTGATCGATCTTGACCTGCGGCTGCTCACCATACCGAGAGACGCTGCCGCGCACCTTGACGATATTGCCGCGATCGAAGTCCTTTGCGATGCGCGGATCGTTCAGCTCCCACACGCGGCCTTCGATGCGATCGGTCTTGTCGCCGAGCGTCAGACTGAGATAGGGCTTGTTTTGCTTGGTGGTTCTCTGTTGCCTGGCCAAAACCAGAAAGAAGCTGTCGAAGGTTTTGCCTTCGTCGAAACCCATGAGGTCGGAAACATAAATGTCTTTCATTCTGCCCCGAACTATACAGCATGCCCGGGACTCGATGCAGCGGCGACGGCGTTGTGCCAAGATGTTTTCAGGTCCGCAGAAGATGGAACTTCAGCAAGCCGAGAGCGAAGTGGTTATACGTCCAATCGAGCCGCGAGACGCTCAGGGTGTGAGCTCGCTCGTGCAGCAATTAGGCTACACGCGAACCGTGCAGGAGATTCAGGAGTGGATTGCGGCGGCGAGTCCATCGCTGCAAACGGCATTCGTCGCTTGTCTGGATGGCGCAGTTGCGGGATGGATCGAAGTGTCTATCGAACGGCGCCTGCAGTCGGCGCCGTTCTGCCTGATTGGCGGGCTGGTGGTTGCCGAAGGGCGGCGAGGGAAGGGAATTGGCCGCGAGCTTTGCCGCGTCGCCGAGGAATGGGGCTGGCAACACGGAGCCGGCAGAGTGCGCGTGACTTCGCGAAGCACGCGCCTTGATGCTCACCGATTTTACACGCGCGATGGTTATCAGGTGGTGAAAACCTCGCTGGTGTTTGAAAAAGATCGCCCGGGATAGAACTTCCAGCGGCGATCGGGCGCAGGATTTTGACCCAAAATGGTTCGGGCCCGGGGAAGTTATCCCAGGCCCTCAAAGTTGAATTGCGCGGAATCGACGCGCTATTGCTGTGGTTGCTGTTGCGGCTGTGCGGGCTGCTGGTCGGTTGATGCCGGCGCAGGCGCTCCCGCCACAGGAGGAATCGGAGTGGGCTGCTGAACCGGCTTCTGAGTCTGGTCCGCCGGCTTCTTTTGTTGCTGGCTCAAGCGCGTCTTCTCTGAGGTGGTCGGCGCCGCCTTCTTCTTTTTGTTCTTGGCGGTGTCGCCATTAATCCCCAGCGGAGCTGACTGCTGTTGGCGATCTGCTACCTCGGCCGCATCTGGCGAGTTCGGATTTGAAGCTGCCGGAGCAGCTCTAACCTTGTTCTTCGGCTCCCGCGCGTGATCGGCGAATCGCGTTTTCTTGGTCGGCGCGGTGGGCTCCAGAGGATTCGCCGGCAGTTCCGCATTCGACGCCGTCTCAGGCAGTGCGCCTGCATTCTCGGTCGCGGTGTTCGTCGACGCTGTCGGCAGCGTCTCGCGCGGAGCCTGCCCAAAGCGGATCTTTTCTTTCTTGCCCGGCTTCTCTGTCGCCTGCTCGGTGTTCTTGTCTTTCTTCTTCTTTGAGGTTGACTTCGCCGCAGGCGTTGTCGCCGCACTTTGCTCCGCTGTTGCAGGCGCAGCACCGCCCTTTTGCCGGAAAGTGTGTGTGTTTTCGCGGAAACGCGTACGCTCTACCTTGGCCTTTTTCTTGGCCGCAGGCGGCACGTACTGGCTGAAGCTGATGCTCTGATGCAGCTCGCCATAAGTAGCCGCGGAGTCGGTGTAGCCCTGCTTGACCTGGATGAACGCCTGATCCCGCATCGTGCTCAGGTACTCGCGGATCGCAGGCTCCATCTTGCTCATGTAGTAGTCCTGCTCCACCTGCTCCTGCACATCCTTGAACGGCTGCGGGCCACCGGCTGTATGCTGCACAACCTTGAGGATGATGTAGCCTTGCCGCGTCAGGATCGGGTCAGTGTACTGGCCGGTCTGCAGGGGGAATGTCTTGTCCTCAAGCACCTTGGGTAGCACGCCATGCTTGTACTGGCCCAAGTCGCCGCCCTCGGCGGCCGTCGTTCCATCGCTGAAGCTGCGCGCCAGTTGCGCAAAGTCGCCGCCCGCATGCAGGCGAGCCTCGATATCGTCTGCCTTGGCCTTGGCGGCAGCAGCCTTTGCAGGGTCGTCAGCCGGTGCGCTGACCAGGATCTCGCTCAGCCGCTCGCTCTCCGCCTGCATGTAATCCTGCTTGTGCTGCTCGTAGTAGCGTTCCACTTCGCCCGGCGTCATCTGCAGGCGCTCGCCAACTTCCTGCCGCATCACTTCCTGCGTGATGATCTGGTTGCGAATGTTGGCCTTGAAGTCTTCGAACGAAACGCCCTGTTCCTTGGCGGCCTTTTCCAGGTCCTCGAGCGATTCCAGGTTGTATTGCTTGCGAATCTCGTCAAGCCGTTTGGTCAGCTCCGTATCGCCGGTGATGCCAAGCTCTTTGCCCTTCGAGAGCCACAGTTGCTGGTCGATCAGGTTGCGCAGCAGGTCCTTGCGCGCAGCCGCCATCTCCTGCATCGTTTCCCCGTGCTGGTGTCCTTCCTGGTCCAGCTCGGTCTCCGCACGGTCATAGTCTGACTTGGTGATGATCTGGTCGTTGACCCGGGCAATAATGTCCTCGACCGTCGATCCGCCGTACGGGCTCTCCGGTGCATTCGTGTCGTTCTGCGCCCATACAGGGCAAACAAGCAGCACCGTGCTGAACACGAAAGCCGCGGGGATACAAAGGGTTTTCAATCTCATAGACTCGGCAACCGGCAAACGGACTTCGCCGCCTGAAGCATAGACGTCATTGTAAATCGCTGGGCAGCAGAGGCGCGAACCCGGCCGCCGCGCCCTGAAGTTTGGTCCAGGCTGCAACCTGGGCTGTGAACCCCCGGATTCTGCATTTCCAGGGCCCACTTTGGTCACTCTGGTGACCCGAAGCCCGTCTTATACGTCAAAAGACCAGTGCTATACTTAGCACGGAGACGGCTCCGCAACACGCGTGAGCGGGTCTTGCATCCCAGTGGCCTTGCCGCAGTCGGGCAAGGTCAATTTTTATCGAGGTGTAATCCTTCGCCGCCCCCTGGGGGCACGCGGATTCACCGACATACGATGCAAAGGCTCGTCATTCGGCGTACATCGGGAAACCGTCTGGAGGTCGGGTCGGTTTATGACTCCTCGTGCCCGTCGAACAGTTTTTGCCGTTGCCGTTTTCTTTGCTGTTTGCGCAGTAGGCGGCAGCGTTCTCGAGCGCCGCGTCGGCGCTCAGTCCTCGCAGGACGAAAGCCAGCTACGCGACAGCCTCAAGTCGTTCACTGACGTCTACGCCATCGTCGAGCAGAACTACGCCGAGCCGATCACCGGCGACAAGGCCGACGACGTGATTTATGACGGCGCCATTCCGGGGATGCTGCAGGTTCTCGACCCCCACTCGCACTTCTACGATCCCAAGGCCTATGCCCACCTGCGCGAAGACCAGCGCGGACGCTACTACGGCGTGGGCATGATGATCGAGCAGGCACCGCAGACCAACAAGGTCTACGTCCTGACGCCATACGAGGACACTCCCTCCTTCCGGGCCGGCATTCACCCTGGCGACCTGATCTCCGCTATTGACGGCAAGTCTGCCGAGGGATGGACCAGCGACCAGGTAGCCAAGGCTCTGAAAGGCCCCAAGGGCACGCATGTACAGGTAACAATGATCCGCTACGGCCAGCCCAAGCCGCTGGTGTTCGACCTGGTTCGCGACGAGATTCCTCACCCCTCTATCGACATCAAGTTTGAAATTCGGCCCGGTATCGGCTACATCCACCTGACGCAATTCCAGGAGACCACCGGCCAGGAGATGGAAGACGCCATCGACAGCTTCAACAATCCCAAGGGGTTGCTGCTTGACCTGCGCGAGAACCCGGGTGGACTGCTGAGCCAGGCGGTCGACGTCTGCGATCATCTGCTGGCAAAAGGGCAAACCATCGTGAGCCAGCGTGGCCGCGCTTACTCCGACCAGAATTACACTGCCACGCACGGCAACGGCGGCAAGACCTTCCCGATCGTCGTGCTGGTCGATCGCAACACCGCCTCCGCCGCTGAAATCG
Organism: uncultured Acidobacteriaceae bacterium; assembly: GCA_963834565.1. Classification (GTDB taxonomy): domain Bacteria; phylum Acidobacteriota; class Terriglobia; order Terriglobales; family Acidobacteriaceae; genus Telmatobacter. The sequence continues at coordinate 83,927 of CAWICF010000010.1, forward strand.
TCTCGGGCGCGTTGCAGGATCACGACCGTGCCCTGATTGTGGGCGAAACCACTTTCGGCAAGGGACTGGTCCAGACCGTTTACAACCTTAGCGAGAACTCGGGCCTGGCGCTCACGACTTACCACTACTACACGCCCTCAGGCCGGCTGATCCAACGGAATTACGAAGGCGTTTCGCTGTACGACTACTACAACCACGCCGGCGCGCTTAGCGCCGACCCCAGCAACAAGGAAGTGAAGCTGACTGACTCCGGCCGGACCGTCTACGGTGGCGGCGGCATCACGCCTGACGAGAAAATCGCCTCGCCTCAGAACAACCGCTTCCAGGACGAGCTACTTTACAAGGATGTCTTCTTCCACTTTGCGCCGGTCTACGTCGCCACCCACACGGTCGACAAGAACTTCCAGGTCGATGCGGCGGTGATGGCGGAGTTCAAGAAATTCCTTGGCACGCAGGATGTCGAGTTCAGCGACGCAGATATCGATGGTGTCTCCGACTGGATCAAGGCCCGCATCAAGAAAGACATCGTCACCATCCAGTTCGGCCAGCTCGAAGGTCTGCGCACCATGGCCGAGGCGGATCCCATGGTGCAGAAGGCACTGACATATATGCCAGAGGCTCAGGCGCTTGAAGACAACGCGCACAAGGTGCTTGCCGAAAAAGCGCAGGCGCGCGACACGCCGGCCGCGGGCGCGACCGCCCAGCAGTAAGCGCTGAGATTCACTCCATGCAAAAGGCCATCCCGCTCGGATGGCCTTTTTGCTGGTTCTCGGATTCGACAACTTACCGGAGTCCGCGCACCGGGCGCGTCCCGAGAATCACTGACTGAAGGATCGGTCCTACTTCGCCGGCGGTGGCGTGAAAATCTCGCGCTTGCGTCCGGGTTCCGGTTTCGGCTTCGGCTTGGGAGCCTTCTTCGCTTCTTTTCTGCCCTTGTCTTTGCTTCCCATGCTGGTAAGCATGACACAGAAGCCCGCTGGTGAAAAGTCCCCCGCAGGGTTCAGGAATGTGGTCAATCAATCCCGGTGCGACATGCGATCTGGTCGTCATGATTCCTGAGGCCACCAACGTACCCAGGCCCCTGACCGGATGAATTCGTTCCTTTGGTGTTCTCGGTTTCCCACCCTTTCGCTAGAAAAAAGCGAAAGGATGGGGCACGGGGATCCGTTTTTCAGGCGGTCAGAGAACTAGTGCTGGTTGTGCCGCCAGTCCCAGTAAGCCTTTTGATCATCCTTGTTGCGTTTGTTAAATTCCACGTGATCGCGGTGAGTGTCGTGCTCCCACTGGTTGTAATACACCACCTCGCCATTCCAGTTGTGGTAGTCGTGATAGTACGGATCGTAGACGCGGACGCGCGCCGCGCACCCGGTTACGAACACTGGCGTAGTAATTGCTGCCGCAAGCAGGACAGTTGCAAAACTCTTCAAAAGGGAACGCATGGTGAATCTCCTTTTCTTTTGATTTTTTTCCAGGCGTTGCTGCCATTCACGAAAATGCGGCCCCAGGGGCCCGAATTCACGACCCCTTGTTGCGCCGCTCCACTGAGAGATTCCCCCGGCTGGCAAAGGGTTGTTTCGCAAAACTACAAAAACTGTGCTACTCGATTAATTTCAATAGGTTGCAGGGTTTGAGGACTTGTTATGGACTGGTCCGCTTCAGGACCGTTGTCAACTTTGCGACTGCCGGCGGAGCGAACGGGCGATTCACGGCATCCATAGTTTGCCTTTCATCACGCGACGGAATGCGCGATACTTGGCCTATGACGGCAACCACCCAGTCTGCCCATCTGGCTCGCGACGAGGTGAAAGTGACGGCGGGTCCGCGCCTGCGCGCAGCCATGCTCGTCGCCATCGCGGCAGATTTGCTGCAGCTCGCCGTGTTTCCATTTGTCATTGAAGGGGCCGAGTCGCCTGCCGACGATATTCTCGATCTCTGCGTCGGCGGCCTGCTTACCTGGCTGCTCGGCTGGCATTGGGAGTTCGCGCCGTCGTTCTTGGCCAAGCTTGTCCCCGGAGTCGACCTGGTTCCTCTCTGGACTCTCGCCGTCGCCAATGTCTATCGCAAATCGAAGCACGCTGCCGTTGCCGCCGGGGCTCCCGATGTGGCCCGTCCGGCGGGGAATTCAGCGCACAGCTCCTGATCCGGTTCGAGCGCGCCCCGAATCGCCGATTGATTCACATTCGTTTTCGCATCCGTGCTCGAGCCAAACGTTATTCTGAAATCATCATGTCCTCATCTGGCAATTCTCTGCGCCGCGTAGCCGTATTCTGCGGCTCCGCCTTTGGAACCGATCCGGCCTTCCGCGCCGAAGCCGCTGCCCTCGGCGGGGCCATCGCGGAAGCCGGACTCGGCCTGGTTTACGGCGGCGCCTGTCGCGGCCTTATGGGTGTGGTTGCAGATGCTGCCCTTGCCGGCGGCGCAGAAGTGATCGGCGTGCTGCCCGATGCGCTCAAGGGGCGCGAGATCGCGCATAACGGCCTCACGCGCCTCGAACTTGTCGCCACGATGCACGAGCGCAAGGCTCGCATCCACGAATTGAGCGACGCGATCCTGACGCTGCCCGGCGGCTACGGCACCCTCGATGAGCTGCTCGAAGCCATCACCTGGGCGCAGATCGGCCTGCATGCCAAGCCGTGCATCCTTATTAATACGTCCGGGTACTGGAACGGGCTGCTTGCCTTTCTCGATACTGCAGTCGCTTCCGGATTCATCGAAGCGAAAAACAGATCGCTGCTTCGTGTCGCGGCCACCGCAGCCGACGCGCTGCAAATGGTTGGGGCCCTCACGTCTCGAATTTGAGACGTGGGATCGCCCTGATGATCCTAAGCCCAAACCAGCATGCGCGCCGCATTATGATGCATCTATGCCTAACAAGCTTCGTTTCGGCGTTCTCAGCACAGCAAATATCGGCCTGAAGAAAGTCATTCCTGCCATGCAGCAGGGCAAACTGACTACGGTGTCAGCAATTGCCTCGCGCGACATTGCCAAGGCCCGCGAAGCCGCATCGCAACTTGGCATTCCCAAAGCTTATGGATCCTACAAAGAGCTGCTTGCCGACCCGAATATCGACGCCATCTACAATCCGCTGCCCAATCAGCTGCACGTCCCGCTCACCACAAAGGCTGCCGAAGCCGGCAAACACGTGCTCTGCGAAAAGCCGCTCGGCATGACTGTCGCCGAGGCGAAAACCCTGCTCGATGTGCGCGCCCGGACCGGCGTCAAGATCTGCGAGGCGTTCATGATCCGCAGCGCGCACCAGTGGCTGCGGCTGCGCGAGTTGCTGAATGAAGGCAGCATCGGCGAGCTGCGCCAAGTGAACGCGCACTTCAGCTACTTCAACGTCAACCCTGCCAACATCCGCAACCGCGTGGAAACGGGCGGCGGCGGTGTCTACGACATCGGTTGCTACTGCATTCAGACTGCGCGTTTCGGATTCAACGCCATGCCGACGCGCGTCGTGGCTACACTCGATCACGATCCGCAGATGGGCACCGACCGCCTTGCCTCGGCGATTCTCGAATTTCCAACGGGGCAGGCCATCTTTGCCTGCAGCACGCAGCTCATCCCCTACCAGCGCGCTAATTTTTTCGGCACGAAGGGCCGCATCGAAATCGAAATCCCGTACAACGCGCCGCCTGACCGCCCGAACCGCATCTTCATTGACGCAACCGGCGATTTGAGCGGCAGCGGCATCACGACAGAGACATTCCCAGCCAGCGACCAGTACACGCTGCAGGGCGATGCGTTCGCCAAAGCTGTTTTTGAAGATACCGAGGTTCCGGTGCCGCTCGAGGACTCGATTGGCAATATGGCAGTGATCGAAGCCATCTTCCGCTCGGCAAAATCGGGCCAGTGGGAAAGGCCGCAACCTTAGAGAAGTGGGTGCCGCAGGTCCCGCTTTTGGGACCAGGGGCACCAAGAAGCGTCAGGGCGGAATCGGCCGACCGCCGAATGCGGCGAGTTTTCTAAGCAGGTTGCGCGGCGGTCGCGCACTCCTTCAGGTCGCTGGCCAGCGATTCAATCCGCACGGGATCGCTGTCCCAGGCAAACATAAACCGCGCCGCGCCGCCAATGAACGTATAGAAATTCCAGCCGCGCGCGCGAATCTGCTCAAACACTTCATTGGAAGCCTCGAGGAACACCGCGTTCGCCTCAACTGGCTGCGCGACCTTCACTCCCGGGATTCCCTCGACCTGTGCTGCAAACTGCTGCGCGCAGACGTTGGCGTGTTCGGCGTTGCGCAGCCACGCGCCGCTCTCCAGCATTCCAACCCAAGGAGCCGAAAGGAACCGCATCTTCGACGCCAGCTGCCCTGCCTGTTTGCAGCGGTAGTCGAAGTCCGTTGCCAGAGCGCGGTCGAAGAACAACACCGCTTCGCCCATGGCCATGCCGTTCTTCGCGCCGCCAAAGCAAAGCACATCGACGCCGCGCTTCCATGTCATCTCTGCCGGTGAGCAGCCCAGGCTCGCGCACGCATTGGCAAACCGCGCCCCATCCATATGCAGCGAGAGCTTGTGGCTCCGGCAGGCGTCTCGAATCTTCTCAAGCTCCGCCAGCGAGTACACGCGCCCTGTTTCGGTGGCCTGCGTGATGGTGACCACCCGTGGTTTGGGATAGTGAATGTCCTTGCGCTTCGTCGCCAGCTCGTGAATTGACTCCGCCGTCATCTTGCCAGCGGCGCTCGTGGCAATCAGCAGCTTCGATCCGTTCGAGAAGAACTCAGGCGCTCCGCACTCGTCGGTTTCGACGTGCGCCTGATCGCAACAGATTACGCTGTGGTACGACTGGCAAAGCGATGCGAGCGCCAGCGAGTTGGCCGCAGTGCCGTTGAAAACGAAGTACACCTCGCAGTCGGTTTCGAAGAGATCGCGAAATGCGTTAGCTGCCTTTTCCGTCCAGGGATCGTCGCCATACGAAGACACATGTCCGCGGTTGGCGGCTTCCATGGCCTGCCACGCCTCGGGGCAGATGCCCGCGTAGTTGTCGCTTGCAAACTGCTGCCGCAGACTCGCCGCATTCATGCCGTTCATGCTGCAACCTTCTTTTTCAGGAAATGCGGAAATCGAACCCGCGGGACTGACCGGAATCGGCGTCTGACTCTTATTCTATTTGGAAGAAGGGTTCGGGGGCGCGGCCGGGATTCCGGTGGCGGCAGAGAAGCCGCCGAGAGACCAACTGCCCGACGTGCACGAATGGATTCGAACCAACGACCTCTTCCGTGTCAACCGATTTTTCAACCGTAACTGATTGATTCTAGGGGCATCGGCGGTACCGATTAGCATCCAAAGACATCCAAAATGCAGCTTCAGCACCATCAAAATCGAAAAAGAAAAGGTCTAGGAAAAGGTCTGGATTCCGCGCAAATCCGAGCGGGGGACGGGGTGTAGATTGCCATCATGGCAAATATCATTCTTAGACTCCCAACGGTGAAATTGCGGACCGGCCTATCCCGCTCAACAATTTACCTTTGAATCGCAAAGGGAATGTTTTCCAGCCCCGATTTCCCTTGGTTCTCGGTCCGTGGGTTGGCTCGAATCCGAAGTCGATGACTGGCTTGCTCAAAGAATCGCAGAGAGCCGCAAAGAACTCTCCGTAAGCAAGTCGATGTAGGGCTATACGTAAGTCTCGACGAGCCAAGGCGACTATCGACGCCTCACAAGGTCACTTGGCTTTTCGTTTGCCACGCCCGGCGAGAAGTTCTGATTTCCCAATAACCGTTCTCGGGCTTTCGAGTTTGGGCGAGTCGGAGATGCCCTCAAAGGCTGGATTCGACTTCCATGCACTTAGACCGTACATCCGGTTATCCCGCAAATGGTTGATGCCTTCGTTCCACGCCGCCAGCATTCTTTTGCCCGTATCTCTGAAGCCAGCCAAGCTGTCCATCTTCTCGCGAACTGCCGGAGCGATGTCAGCTACGGAATCGCTGATGTGCTCAACCATTTCCCGTTGCTCCTTTTCCGGTATGCCGAAGTTGGCGGTGACGAATCGAGCCAGAGTCTTGCCGGGGAGCCAAGTCTTCTTGCCCATCACGCTGATGCCGGGTGGATTGTGTTGGTAGCCAGCGTAGACTGAGGTCGTGAAGAAGTCATATACGGGAGCGAGGCTGGCATCGTGCCGCGAGGTGTAAATCAAAGCAATATTCTTCGCATGGCAGTCGGCGTTCCGTAGAGCGAAGGTCATCAGCAACATTGCCGTCAGCTTCTGAAACGTCTCGTAACGGTTTTGTCCCGGCACATGTGCTCGGACTGCCTTCGCAATTCTCTCCCATGTTGTTTCGTACTTTTGAGCAGGGCGCAACCCGAGCAGCGAACAGAAATCCTCCAGAGCCCGGAAGGGGTTGCCATTCTCATCCACGTCGAAGCGATGGACGACAAGTACGTTGCCATCTTCTGAGAGTTCTGTCTTTGCCGTAGGCAGCAACTTCGCCGCAACCTGCATACATAAGTGCTCGTTCGTGGTCGCGAATGGGAGCCGCGAAGATGAGCCTTTGACGATATGCCTGTGGGTAAGCAGCGTTGCCTTGGGGTGCCGTCGGAATCCGGTATGCTTTTCCTTCTCTGTGTCGAGAAACTTCGGGAGAACGCCCGACACTCCGCTTGTTGCGTGCTCCCGCACAAGCTGTGAGAATGCCTCTTCGGAGTTGTCACCCTTCAGCAGTTCGGCGGCTTCGACCGGCTTAGCGGGTTCGTCCAGTGCAGCGCCCGGAGGAGCGACCTTTAGCCTTCCGACCATGTTGCGGCCAATGACCGAGAGCAGAGCGACCGGGCTGGCACCAATGTGCGGTCCAAACTCTTCCTGCAAAACTTGCAGCAGGTAGCCCTCAGGTAGATTCATTCGGAAGATCGGATGAAGTTCGTCGTCCCACGGGTAGGACTCGGTGCGAACGGGCATCGTCAGTGAAACAAGGTCCTCCTGTGCGGCATCGGGCGTGTAAGCGAAGACGCTCCGGAAATCGCTAACCTGTTCAAGCACGCCGACGTGCTTCGAGAGGACGTGGACATTCAGCTTCATGCTCCACCCCGCTCACGACGCAGTTCATCGAGAGTGCCGGACATCCCTGCCTCGACAAAGTTCATCTCCATTCCGAGAACGGCAAGCACGGCCAGCAGCTTCCGAGAGCCGAATTCGGTTAATTGTCCTCTTTCGAATCGCACGAGAGTCTCTCGCGTCAGACCAGTGCGGTGTGCAACCTCGCTCTGGCTCATCATCAGTGCCTTACGCCTCGTTGCGACCGCTTCACCGAGTTCTGCTAGAGTCTGCATATGTGATAAATATATCACACAATTGGTACAAATGGAACATATGTGACAAATGCATCACTTGTAACAACCCTTTCCTCGGTGCGTGCCTGATAGCCGGGATTCGGCTGGCGCGGAAGTGACCTAACCGCGAAACAAGGCCAGATGGGAAGACAGGACGCTTACGAAAGGGACTGGATTTTGGAGTTTCAAACGATTGGTGGTGTGCGCGACCGAGTGCAGCAGGCTTTAATGTCCACCGTCTGGCGGTACACCTGGGGAGTCCTGTTCTACGAGCCGGTATTTCTTACGGTCAGTCTCATGCCGCATCGATTCCTGATGCAGTTCAGAGAGACGTTTTACGAGCGGTTGCAGATCATCGCCGCGTCCGCTATGACGCAGAGCGAGAATGAGGCGATACAAGGCCGTTTCGTTGGAAGGGTCATACTGCAGAGAAATCCGTGACTCCTTGATCGCCTTGTCGTACTGATTGAGGCTCATATACATCGAGGCCAGCAAGTTGTGCGCGTCGACGAGATCCGGCTTGCTTTGCGCCGCGCTGGATGCATTCTGCATGGCTTCTCTGAATGCAGGGCTGTGCGATTCCGGTGCCGTGTTCATCAGCAGTTGTGCCAGAAGCAGACGCAGGAGCGGGCTTTCAGGGTGAGCCTTCAACTGCGCGCGAACCTGTAAAAGAGCTTTGTCGGGATCGTTTTTCTCAAGGATGGCAAGGTCGGCGGCATAGGCACCAACGATCAGTTTGGAGTCAAGATGCTCGGCGATATTGATATCGGCTTCCGCCTTGTCGAAGTCCCCCATCTGGACATAGAGTACGCCGCGCGAAAGGTAGAGAGAGGAACTGTTGGGGATGTGCTTAAGTCCGGCATCGAGCATGTCGACACCAACCTGGTAGGAGTCATGGTTGAGACAAAGGACCGCGAAATAAACGTAATTGGAGGGATCAGTTGGATTGAGGACAATGGCCTGCCGCTGCAGTGCGACAGCTTTGGGGGTGTTACCGTCCGCTTCATATGCCTGCGACGCGAGGCTGAGCACATCAGGATCGTTTTGATCCGGGGTCAGCAGCGGCTCGAGGACCTTCACAGCTTCGTCGTTGTTGTGCATTTGGACGAGAAGGATGGCGAGATCATAGCTCGGATAGGATTGTCCCGGAAGGAGTGGGATCAACTGGCGGAACACGGGAATTGCGTCAGCATTCCGGTCCAGTTTGACCAGGCAATACCCGTAACCCTCAAGCGAGTCGGGATGACTGTCGATTGCATCTTTGCTGAGAAGAAATTGAGACACGGCCGCGTGGCAATCACCGGCACGCTTTTCGAGCATGCCGAGCATCTCATGTCCGGTGACGTCGGTTGGATCGCTTTTCAGCATCCGTTCCAGGAGGGGAATCGCACGCCGATCCCCGGTCTTGTACAGAACCTGCACTTCGCCCTTGAGAGCCGGAGTGTAATTGGGAGAGATGCGGACCGCCTTGTCAAAGGCGGCGAGAGCTTCAGCGTCGTTGTGCTGCAACCCAAAGCAGATTCCCTCGAGCGTCCAGAGCCTGTAATCGCCGGGATTTTCTTGAAGCGCAACCTTCAGAGTTTTCAGGGCCTGGCCGTATTGCTCAGACCGGATCTGCGATTCGATGGTTGAGATCGAAACTTTTGCATCCTGGGCGTGAACCGATAGCGTCCAAGCCAAAACGATTCCAGCGATCAAACGCAAGTGCAGCATTTGAGTTGAACCCCAACGTAGTCTTTCACACGATCGATTCATACGGTGGGCACTTTCTTTCTCCCGAATACTAACTTCGCACCTTGCTGCGGCCAGCGGTGTCGAACCCATCTGCCACTCCACGGGCGATTCAACCACTTTGACCAGGTCATGAGCATGGCTGCTTCGCGCATATCACCCCGGTAATTCCCTGACCCTCGGTGATCGTGAAGATACGATCAACGGCCGGAATCTTGATCTTTTCGACACGACCCGACGGCCAGCGAATCTCTGCGGTTCCTGCATCGGTTGCGTCGCCCAGGCCAAAGTGCGGGCGCTGGTCGTTCGATGAAATGTAGCTTCCACCGCTCATCACATCTTCACGCTGACGCGTTCCATTTGCAGTTAAAAAAACGGTGGTTCCGATGGCATCACGCGGGCTTTTGGGGCCTCCAACAAGCTTGAGTTCAACCCAGTGATGTTGATCAGGATTCACATTCTTGAGCAATACCGGTGGTCCGTCAACCGGATTGATAACGACGTCGATCTTACCGTTGTTAAAAAGGTCGCCGAATGCTGCACCGCGTCCGGGTGTAAGCACAGCCAACCCTGAGCCCTTCACGGGCGGCACATAGTCGAATTTGCCGTGGTGATTATTGTGAAACAGCAACGGGCGCTCAGCGTACGTTGTGCCCCAATCATGCGCGTCTACCTGGGGATAGACGTGGCCGTTGATCATCATGAGATCCTTCCAGCCATCATTGTCATAATCGATCAATCCATCGCCCCAGCCCACAAAGGGAACAGCAATTCGCGCTATACCTGCCTCGCGGGATACATCGGTGAAGTTGGCGTTCCCATCGTTGCGATACAGCGCCTTGTAGTCGTCAGAGAAGTCCGTGTCGAGCACATCGACAAGGCCGTTGTTCATGTAATCCCCCACGGCCAGGCCCATCGACGCGATCTCGCGGCCATCGAAATTGAGGGCAAAACCGGAAACGTAGCTCTGGTCATCAAATGTCCCGTCACCTTTGTTGATGTATAGGTAGTTGCGTTCGGAATCATTAGCGACGAGGAGGTCGACTTTGCCATCGTTGTTTACGTCGACAAAGATCGCGGTGAATCCGTAGAATCGGTCGGGGTCGGAAACACCCGCCTCCCGGCTCACGTCGGTAAACGTCCCGTCACCATTGTTCCGGAAGAGATGGTCGGGCTCCCCGGGCAGGCCGCGTGGGCCGCACATCACAGGGGCGCCACGCATCTGACAGTGAGCCGTCGACGCCGTTCCATCTTCAGCGCTCGGCTGATTGTTCAGATCGTAGTGGACGTAACCGGAAACAAACAGATCGAGACGTCCGTCGCCGTTGTAGTCGCCCCAGGTGGCCCCGTCCGACCAGTTGCCGAGTGTGACGCCAGCCTGCTCTGCCACGTCGGTAAACGTGCCGTCGTGATTGTTGTGGTAGAGCCGGTTCTTTCCATAATTGGCAACGAAGATGTCTGGCCATCCGTCGTTATCGAAATCCCCGATGGCGACGCCGAAGCCCCAGCGGTCGTTGGTGACCCCGGCCTTTTCGGCGACGTCGGTAAATGTTCCGTCGTGGTTGTTGTGAAAGAGCGCGGCATGGGGCGAGGTACGTTTGCCGCTGATTGAGTCGTAAGTTGAGCCATTCACCAGATAAATGTCAAGCCAGCCATCGTTGTCATAATCGATGAGGCCCACACCTGAACCATCAGTCTCAAGGATGTACTTCTTTTGCGGAGTGCCCATCTCATGGCTCCAGGAAGCGAGTCCAGAAGATTGGGATACGTCCTGAAAAACGATAGGGCCCTTGTCGACAAACCCGCCGGCAGTGATGGGCCGTTTTTGTTCGTCATAGACGGGCTTAAAGACCCCGGCGGAGGCGATTCCGCCCATGCCGCTTTGAGCAGGCTGCACAGGCTGTTGAGCCTGACCGAACGCATGCATCGAACAAAGAGCGATAAGCAGCCCACTGCAAAAGACATTTCTCAGATGCAAGTGTGCATCTCCATCCGGCTACTTCCGAGGTTCTTCCCGGACCACTGAAAAGTGGCGGGCACCGCGTTGTATCCATCTTTCTTTGCGCATCACCAGGCGTAAATGGTGATCACGCGAGGCGGACCGGCCACCGAGTCGGTCACCGTGGTATCCAGCAGTACTTCCAGATTGCGATTCGGCCAGTCAGCGGGAGCATTCGCCAAGCCTTCTTCAAGATAGCGCGCCGTCGATGCGAACTCGCCCGCGGCCTGGGTTCCCTGGGGGCCAATACCCGCGATGGTAACTGTGAACTGGCCAGTCTTCGAGTCGATCAGGCGGCTGACAATCGCGAAGTCTTCCAGGACTTCACCGTGCGGTCCGCGACGTGTGGTCCAAACTCGACCGCCAGGAACCTGCTCGCGGATCATGTAGTGCTCCTGGTCCTCTACAAAAGCGTAGCGAAGATTCGAGACCAGCTGCATGGTCCACTTGTTGTTGAATCCACCTATGACGGCTGCTGGAGAATTGCGCAGATCCTGATAGTTGTATGCCGATCCGATGCGAAGTTGGCTAGGCTTATCGAGTTTACCGAAGAGCCCGGAAAGAGAAACCGCGGCGTACACATCGCCGGCCGCAACGCCGTAGTCGGAGTAAACGAAGAAATCGCCCCAAGTCAGTTTCTCGTCGGGGTCAAGAGGGAGCGGGGTATTGGTCCGTTCGGCCTCAGTTTGAAACGTGCCCGGATGATTTCGCGAGTAGCGCCGATAGATTTCTTCAGATGGACGGTAAGCCACCGGCTTGGCAAGACAGATGAGGACGGGTTGACGCGTGGCAAAGACGGGACTCCAAAACTGCTCGAGCGCGTTCTTCGATACCGCAGGCCGACGGAACACGTTGTAGAGCGGCTTTGCCACAAACATGGCAGCAATTGCCACCAGGGCCAACGAGAAGAGCACGAGGCGGGATTTCCAGCGCGAAGCGGACACCGGCACCGCAGGCGCCGGCTGAGTCTTCACATCTTTGACTGCAGAGGCGGTTCCCCAATGAAAGACAGGAGAGTACGAGCCGACCGGCAATTCAATGCGGACTCGTGAAGGCTGCGGCGTCTCCTGGTAATACAATTCAAGCCGCCGCCGGACTTCGCCGGCCTGGACTCGCACAACCGGGTCTTCTCCGGTGGCATAGCCGGGTGGGCGCTGAAAAACATCAGTTCCAATCGTCCGTTCCTTCAGGCGCTCAGTATGGCCTTCGAGCTTATTCAGAACAACATATTGCAGGAATTGTTTGCAGCGGTCAGCGCTTTTGAAGTGCCGGCTGGAGAGGATGCTTTCCAGTTCCTGAAGAACTGACGGGCGGTCTGTCATTTCTTGTTCGGCCGGCGTTCGCTGGGTCTCACTGTTCTTCGGCAAATCAAGCACTGGCTTCATCGGTTCACTCGTGACCAAGGCGCTTCGACGGGCGCAACCACCCAAGCGGTTTTCCACTCGGGCCGGAATGACGCACTATCAAGTTGAGCTCCACTTCACAACCGCATTTAAATGTCTTTCGGAAAGGCCTCTGTAAGCGCTTTCTCGTTGGTAGGAAGTAAAGCAACCTGAAACGCTCTTGTCAATCCGGTTGATCGTGGGAGGAAGCATCCAGGTTTTTGATCAAGCGCTGAAAAAGAAATGACTCCCCATCATTTTATCTGTCGGTTGTTTCACAACCGTTGAATACAACTGGCAAATTCGATGCCTTGGTTTCGAAGTTCAATGGGCTGTTAGGTTTGGTCGACCGGTTCGCCAACATAAAACTTTTTAATCCCAGGTATCTTACGTCTCCTTTTACCGTAAAAGAACGCCCCCATTTGCGCATTAATTTTGAGATGGAAGCTGTTGCTGCATAGTCAGTTATCCGCGCAATGAACAGTAAGCACACCGTGTCTTACTTGCTAGTTTCCCAAGCTGATATCAAACTCTCTGGCGACTTGGAAATCAATCTTTCGGTTGATCTGGAAAGGGGGTCTCCTACTCGTTTCTTGACTTTCGGGGAATCGTAATCCACAAGCATCTAGAGGACTCGCCCGATGCGAGCAAAAGGAGAAAGACAGGTGTTGAACGCTTTCGCACGAAGAGGCGTGGTTGTGGTCGCCCTGGGGATTCTCTCATTCATTTGCCGGGCTGCCTGGAGCGCAGATACGCAAATCGTGCTGTCGCGCGAAGGCAGGACCGTGGTGCTGGAACCGTACGCTCCGAATATCATTCGAATCACTATAAGCTCGGAGAAGACTGCAGCCCTCGCAGCCGCCGGGTATGGGTTTGTAGGCACGCCGTCGATCACTGGCTGGGCCCACGAGCAGGATTCTGGCGGGTACGATGTCATTCGCTCGGGGCGGATTGTCATCCATATTTCTCCACAGAACCTGCCACAACCTCACGCTATGCCGCTCGACGCATTGAATGAATCGCTGAGAGAGCACTACTTCGGGGGTGGTCCACGCAGGAGTGATTCGTACGATGACACGATCTCGATAACAACCGCGTCCGACAAGCCTCTACTGACGATGCGGAACTGGTCCATGATGCCGAATCGTCAGGCAGCGTCCCCCGGGAGCGCAGAAAATGAGCAAAAGGCCGATCCCGGCTACCGCGTCTCCGCGGTCTTCGATTCGCCGGCCGACGAGCATTATTACGGCTTGGGACAACACCAGCAGGGTTTTCTCGATCTTCGCGACCATCGAATCAAGTGCTGGCACGATTACGACGAGATTGGTGGAGAAACTGTCTGCGTTCCTTTCCTGGTGTCGAGCCGCGACTACGGCCTGATCTGGGACAACCCCTCAAAAACCACGATCGACCTCGGTTTCAACCTGCGTAACGTGTGGTCATCCGAGGTGGGAGACCGTGTTTCTTTTTTTGTGATCGCGGGCGACAACAGCGACGAGATCTACGAGGGCTATCGCCAGCTGACTGGCGTCACGCATATGTTGCCGAAGGCCACATACGGCTACATCCAGAGCAAGGCAATCTATCCCACGCAAGACCAACTGATGGCAGTTGCAAAGGGATATCGCGACCGTAACCTGCCGCTCGATGTACTGGTGGTGGACTTCCTGAACATGACGAAACAGGGCGAGTTGGATCTTGACCCTGCTCGATGGCCCGATCCCGCGGCAATGAATAAACAGCTTCAGACGATGGGCATCACAACGCTGCTGAGCGTGTGGCCGCATTTTTCCCCTGGCACGCGGTATTACGACATGCTGCGCGAAAAGGGTTGGCTCATTCACAAAGCGGATGGAAGTCCGGACTTCGGCCATTTCAAGAACGTTATCGGACCAAACATCGACACCACAAACCCTGCCGCCGCCAAGTGGTGGTGGGAGGCGATCAGGGATCGCTATGTGAAGCCTTATGGCTTTAATTACATATGGCTCGATGAAACGGAACCCGATATCGATCCGGCCACGGACTTTTTCTATGTCGGCTCCGGGACCCGCTATTACAACGTCTATCCCTTGTTCCACACAGCTTCGGTTTACGAAGGCTTCCGGCGGGATTTCGGTGACAGCCGGCGGGTGATGATTCTCGCCCGTGCGGCGTATCTCGGAGCCCAACGAAACGGTACCGTCTTCTGGTCGAGTGACATCAGGTCAACCTGGGATATGTTGAAGCGCTCAATCCCTGCGGGATTGAACTTCACCGCGTCGGGCATGCCGTATTGGGACACCGATATTGCGGGTTTCTTCTCACCGCAGATTCCCTCCACGTATCACGCGGCACATACGCCATTGGTGGACGCTTCAGACGCGCAGGATAACGTCGACCATTACGAAGACTATCCTGAGCTCTTTGTCCGTTGGTTCGAGTGGGGAGTGTTCCAGCCAATAACGCGAGCCCACGGAGAGCGGGAACACAATGAGGTTTGGGCGTATGGCAAACAGGCTGAGCCCATCCTCGAAAAGTATCTGCGTCTGCGCTATCAGCTGATGCCGTACATCTACTCGCTCGGGTTTCATGCCTACCAGACAGGCGCGCCGTATACGCGCGCCCTGTTCATGGATTTTCCCGGCGACCCGAACGTAATCGATATCGGCGACGAATACATGTTCGGCCCCGCGCTTTTGGTTGCACCGGTGACTGATCAAGGGGCGACGAGCCGCAAAGTCTACTTACCCGCCGGAAACGACTGGTACAACTACTGGACCAACGAGCGATTGAAGGGCGGCCAGACTGTCGAAGTAGCCGCGCCAATCGACACCATTCCGCTTTTTGTTCGCGCCGGATCCATGGTCCCGCTCGGATCCGAAATCCTGAGCACGGACGAACCACAGTCCATTTCGCGCGTACTCGTCTATCCGGGCGCGGATGGCGAATTCACCCTCTACAACGACGACGGACAAACCTACGCATATGAGAAGGGAAACTCCCAAATCACACACTTGCATTGGAATGACGCGGCTGGGCAACTGACCCACGATGGCGCTGAGGCCTGGACCGGATCCGACGCAGACATTGTCAAAATCGTTGGGCGCTGAGCAATCCCCGTTGCGATGCGCCCGTCATTCGGGGCCGCTCAAGTCTGTTGCATGGAAACAGACCGAACTTTCAAAAAGGAGACCAGTATGAAACTTTGGACACGCATCACAATGCTCCTAATCATCCTGTTCGGCTTGGGAGGAGCATCCGCTTTCGCTCAATTCTCAAGCGGAATTGAGGGCATCGTGCATGATACGACGGGAGCTCTCGTTCCAAACGCGAAAGTGACCGTCACTAATACCCGCCTGGGCGTTGCGAACACCGTCCTGTCCGGCGCCGGTGGCTACTTCCGCATCGATGGCCTTCCCGCATCGACCTTCGACATTCAAATTCAGGCCGCCGGCTTCGAAACCTGGAAACAGGAAGGGCTGGCCCTGCAAATCGCCGAGATTCACACGATCACGCCTGAATTGAAGGTCGGCGCGGTCTCCACCAATGTCGAGGTTTCGGCGACGGCGGCCCAGGTAGATCTGGAAACCCCCGCCACGGGAGCCGAGATTTCCACCGAGACCGTGACCAACACGCCGCTGACCGGGCAGAACGTTTACAGTCTCGCATCGTTAACGCCGGGCATGACCGGCGGCGGCGTGGTGGCGGCTGGCCAGGACAACTTCACCAACGAGTACGCCATCAACCTGAATGCGGCCGGGCTGCGCCAGGAGCAAAACGGCTATGAGATCGACGACGCCTACACGAATACTCCCTCGCGCGCGGGAGCCACATCCATCTCGCCTAGCCCAGAGGTCGTTTCGTCGGAAGACGTCCTCGTCAACAACTTCGACGCGCAGAAGGGCCGGAACGGCGGCGCGACCATCGACATCTATACCAAGTCCGGTTCTAATCAGTTCCACGGGGCCGCGGACTACTACTTCACGAATAACTCGCTAACCGCAACAACCCATTTCGGGCCCCCCGCTCCATTCTCGCGCAATGAGGTTGCCGGCGCCATCGGCGGACCGATTTGGAAGAATAAGCTCTTCTTGTTCGGAGCCTACGACAGGCTCGCCTCGAGCGTAGCCAGCGCTTACACGCAGACGGTGGAGACGCAGGACTTCCTCACCTGGGCAAAGACCAACCTGCCCAACAACATCGGCACGCAGATCCTGGCGACGGCGCCGCCGCAAAATTATCCCAGCGCTACAGCCGCAAGCACCCAAACGGTGAGCCAGTATGAGGCGGCTACTCCCGGTTACTACGCCCCGCCGGCGGGCATTCCCTCAACCCTGGACATCATTGGGGTTGGGAACGTCAGCTTCAGCACTCCCAAGGACGGATATCAGTGGAGCATCCGTGGCGACACCTACATCCGGAGCAGCGACCGTCTGTATGTTGACGTGTTACGCACCAACGTCAGCGCCGAACAAACCACAGGCCGGCCGTTGATGGACGGTCCCGTGGCCTACACCTCCGACTTTGTCAACATCAACTGGACGCACACCTTCAACTCGCATCTCTTCAATCAGGCCGGCGGCAACGTCATCCGGCCCTATGGGGCGAATGAGGCTTTCCCAAACGACTACATTCCGTACGTCAACGTCAACAATCTCACGGGCTTCGGAACCTGGGCGCCGGGCAACTATTTTCAGACCACCTGGGGCTGGCACGACGTGATGACCGCAACCGTCAAAACGCACACCTTGAAGTTCGGAGCCGACTTCTACAATATCCGCGAAGTGGACCACCAGGACGGCGCCTTCGATCGGCCGACTTTCAACTTCCAAAACATCCTGGATTTGGTCCAGGATGAGGCGACTTCGTCGAGCGGGCCGGCCGTCAACCTGACGACGCACCAGGAAGCGCCCTACGATCGCATCTATCGCGCGTTTTACGAGGGGTATTACCTGCAGGACGACTGGAAGCTCACGCCGCGGCTGACGGTGAACCTTGGCGTACGCGAAGACATCATGGTCAATTTTGCCTCGTTCTACAGCCCCCATCTCACCAATTTCATCCTCGGATCGGGCTCAACTGAGAATGCGAAGATCGCCGGCGGCTCAGCCATCCTGGGATCCTCGCCGAAGGTCCTCGATCACAACATCGGCGGATTTACCCCGCGTGTCGGCTTCTCCTGGGATGTCTTCGGCAAGGGCAAAACCGCGGTGCGCGGCGGTTTCGGCCTGTTCGCGGACCAGCCGCCGTACCTGCACATCACCGACATCACTTCAGGCAATTTGCCGAACTTCTATACACCGTCGAACAACATCCGTTCCGGGACGATGCCGGATTTTCAACTTTGCAGCAAGTCGGTCGGCTGGGACGAGGCGTGCCCGATCGCCAATACCAGCAATGCCACGATCGGGTCGAACGGCCAACTCCTGATCGGTGGGGTGGTGCAGAGAGCCGGCATGGGAGGATACGACCCGAACCTGAAGATGACGCAGGTCAACGCATGGTCTTTGAGCGTGCAGCAGCAGCTTCAGAACAACCTGATCGTCGAGTTGAACTACTCCGGCACAGAGTCTCATCATCTGGAGTCGTTTGATCCGGATGTCAACCGCTTTGGCGGCGACCTGATCCAAAACAATGGCACGCAGGTGCGCCTCAACCCATATTTCGGCGGCATCGCATACGCCTTCACCAACACGAATTCCGCGGGCAACTATGGCACAGCGATGGCCACGAGAACCTACTCTCACGGTCTGGCTGTGCAAGCCATCTATACCTACGGGAAGAGCCTGGACACCATGAGCAATGCCCAGACGCTGACCGAAGGGGCATTTACCGGGGGCGGCGATAACGTCATCGAGACGCAGAACTTCCCATTCCAGCGCGGACGCTCCGACTTCGACATTCGCCAGCAGTTCCAGGCCGCGGGCACCTGGGATGTTCCGCACAACTATTCCAGCGCCGTGGTCAGGAGCATTCTCGGCGGATGGCAATTCGGCGGCAAGTTTATCGGGCAGACCGGTATTCCTTTCACCGTCTACACGGGCGCAGCCTACAATCCAACCTGCACAGGCAATGCGACCCCCAACGCCGGCGTTTGCCCAGAAGGAAGCGCTCCCAATGGCTACGCTCAGTACAGCGGGGATTTCAATGCCGACGGCACGGATTACGATTTGCCCATGGCCCCATCTGTTGGCCGGCATTTGAGCGGCCAATCGAAGACCGCCTTCCTCAAAGGAATCTTCGGTTCACCCGCCGGCGGTGCGATAAGCGTGGCCGCCGGGCTGTTCCATCAACCGGCTTTCAGCCCGAATGGGAGCGAAGGAAACCTCGGCCGAAATACCTACGACCAGCCCAGTTACAAGGACATGGACTTTACCTTTGAGAAGTACTTCAATCTTCCGTGGTTCTTCTCGGAAAAGATCAAGATCGAGGCCAAGGGCGAAGTCTTCAATCTGTTCCAACGCTCCAACCTCTGGACAATGGATGGAAATATTACCGACAGCACGTTTGGAGAGGCCACGAACCAGCTGCCGGCGCGCAGTTTCCAGATGCATATACGCGCCAGCTTCTGAACGAATTCGTTGAGGGCCGATGGGATTACCGTGGCCCTCAACGCATCGACCAATTCGATTAACTCTTGCGCTGCGTCGAACCAGTTTCTGTGGGGATGCGCAGCGCTCTCTTTCGCGCTGGAGATTGCAAATTCTTGAGTATCCGTCTTACTCCCGCGATTACTGACAACAAATTGCACAGCTTAAGCTGATTGATCGTCTGCGCCTCGCCAAGGCCCAGTCCTTCAATGATGGAACCAACGAGCTCACCGCCAGGGCCGACTGTAACTCAGGAGATCGCTGGGAAGGGACGAAGGACCGAGAAACCAGACACGCACATACTCGATCCAGTACCAATACAAGACAGTCGTGAATCTCAAAAGAGATAACAAAATGAAAATGACCGGTATGTGGACGAAGCCAAATCCATGGCCAGGGCTCATCTCGGGGATCATCCTTGTCCCGGTGTCGGGGATGCTGCCTGCATCGGCCCAGCTGAGCGGCGATCTGCCTCCGTTGCCACCGATCACAGTGCAGCAAGAGAGCGACGGGTTCTCTGCAAAAATCGGCTCCGAGATGCTGCACGTTTCGGTCTGCCGAGATGCTGTGATTCACGTAGTCGCAACTCCTACAGATTCTCCTGTGCCCACTGAGCACCCCTGGATCTTGCCGGCAACCGAATCCTGTCCGGGAACGGCATTCCGATTCACTGTTGACCAGAAGAATGCCCGGCTGAGCACGAACGCGCTGCAAATGGAGTTTTCACTGGAGCGCGGGAATCTGACCTACAACACGGCTGGTGGCGAGAGCTTGCTGCGGGAATATGATGCCGTTCCCAGGACATATGAGCCGGATGTGGTCAACGGGCTGAAGAGCTACCATGCCGCCGACCGCTTCTCACCGGTGGCGACGGAGGGCTTTTACGGGCTTGGCCAGCACCAAAACGGCATGTTCAACTATCGCGGCGCAACAGTTGAGCTTGCGCAGAACAACACCGATGTCGCGATTCCGCTTCTGCTCTCAAGCAAGGGCTATGCGCTGATGTGGAATTCGGCTTCGGAGACTCAGGTTGATAATCGGTTTCCGCTTTCACTCAAGTTGACCTCATTGGCGGGCGATGCGATCGACTATTACTTTATCTACGGTCCCGAGTTCGATGAGATCATTCAGAGTTACCGGTCAATGACTGGACATACGCCGATGTTGCCGAAGTGGTCCTATGGTCTCTTCCAGTCCAAGGACCGTTATGTTTCGCAGCAGGAGATTCTCGAGGTTGCGGGCCGCTATCGGCAGGATCACATTCCCCTGGATGCGATCGTGCAGGACTGGTACTGGTGGAAGACCGAGGGCGATCCTGTCTTCAACTCCAACTTTACTGACGTGCCTGCCGAACTGAAGACCCTGCATGACGAGCACATCCACGCCATGATCTCTGTTTGGGGACTTTTCGATCCACGGTCTGAAAACTTCAAGACGATCGCCCAACGGCACTTTGATGTCCAGGATGCGCACATATACGACGCCTCGAACCCCGCGGCACGGGATTTTTACTGGCAGAATTTGCCCGGCAAGTTATTTGCACAGGGTTGGGATGCATTCTGGCTCGATAGTGCCGAGCCGGAAGAATACTGGCCGCACTTTGGCGACGCGATCCTTAATGACAAGCAACTCTCCATTGGGAACGGTGCGGTGTACACAAATATCTTTCCCTTCCTGCACACGACCGGAGTGCAGGAGCACTGGCGCGCGGCAACAGATCGCAAAAGGGTCTTTCTGCTCGCGCGTTCCGCATTTCTCGGCCAGCAGCGTGTGGGCGCGGCTGTCTGGTCAGGCGACGTCTACAGTACTTTTTGGGCTCTGCGCCATCAGGTCGCAGCAGGTTTGAACATTGCGCTCTCCGGCTATCCTTACTGGACGACAGACATCGGAGGATATTGGCCGCCGAACGGCAGTGTCTTCAGTGACCCTGATTATCAAGAACTCTATGCCCGTTGGTTTGAGTACGGAACCTTCTGCTCTATTTTCCGCACCCACGGGCACCGCGAGCACAACGAGCTCTGGGTATATCCCAAGGTCGAGCCGATCCTGATTGACTACGACAAGCTTCGCTACAGGCTGATGCCATATATCTACTCGCTCGCGTGGCGCGTTCACAGCGATGACTACACAATGCAACGGCCGCTTGTGATGGATTGGCGTGAGGACCCGAAGGTCCGCGACCTGGGCGACCAATTTATGTTCGGGCCAGCATTGCTGATCAACCCAGTGCTGAAACAAGGCGCCACGCACCGCAGTGTCTATTTACCGGCGGCGCCACAATGGTATGACTTCTGGACTGGCGAACTGGCGACTGGCGGACAAGAGGTTGAAGCTGCCGCTCCACTCGATCGCATGCCTGTTTATGTGCGCGCCGGCTCGATCGTTCCGATGGGGCCCGAGATCGAATATGCCGATGAGAAACCGGAGGGGCCCATCGAGCTGCGCATTTACGCCGGTGCCGATGGCGCGTTCGATTTTTATAGTGATGAGGGTGACAACTACGACTATGAAAAGGGCGGACACGCGGTGATTCCGATTCACTGGTCGGAGGCAACCAATCGGCTCACAATCGGGGATCGCGTCGGGAGCTATCCAGGGATGCCGGGCGAAATTGAATTTGATATCGTCTGGGTCTCACGCAATCATGGCACCGGAGAGCAGGTTGAGTCCCGGCCCGACCGCACCGTCGTGTATAAGGGCGCTGCGGTATCCATTCAGAGGCCTTGACAGAGTTTCATTGGGTGAATATGGCCGTGAAATGCAGAGGAAACTTGCAATGACAAAGTGTTCGCGGCGGAGCTTCATTGGGGCTGGTCTCTCAGCATTAGCCTCTCAGACTGCAATCAGTTCGCTGAGCAACGCTGCCCCAGCACGCTCTTATCCCGGCGAGTGGGGCTCACGCGTCCCCGCGCAATGCCCAATTCCCAAGTCAGAGAAATTTAGAGGGATCTATTTTACCGGTCGGCATCAGGAGTACGCTCACGCCGACACGTGGTATCCCTCGTGGGCAAGCGATGATGTGCAATATTCTTCGTTCGCGGATGGCGACGTCCTTTCCGCATCCGGAAACAAGATCAGTGCTGCCTGCGATCAGGGCTTCAACGCCACGACAGGATTTGCGAAAATCACCGGCGACGACCCATTGCAGCTGGAAGTGACCGCACTGGGAAACTGGAAATCTTCGGGAATGCCTTATGGAGGGCGCTATCCCTGTGCCAACCTGGTGCATGACGGCGTCTGGTACTACGGCACTTACTGCTGCGACATCAATTATCGAAAGAGCAACGGAGTCATCTACAACTGGGCATGGCTGGGACCATACCTTGGCTGCCGTTATTCCCGTGATTTTGGAAAGACCTGGGTTGAAAGCCCATGTAAGCCCTGGGCGCCGCTGTTCGCAGCAGATATACACGGAAGCAGCGAGCAACTGCGCGCCTTGGAGCATGCGAAAAAAGTGGCGAACGGCGACGATCCGGGGAGCGATATCGGAACTCTGATTCCATCTCTTGGCTTGCCTCAACTCGGAGTGATGCACTTTGTCGACTTTGGGAAGAACATGAAGAATTCGCCAGACGGCAAAGCCTATCTTGTCGGACATGGAGCTGCACCTGATGTACCCCATCCACGTCTCGGAGGAGTAAGCTGGCTGTCGGGTGACGCGATCTACCTGGTTAGAGTCGCGCTCAGTCCCGAAAACGTGAATGACGCCAGCCAGTACGAATACTTTGCGGGGTACGATGCTCAGGGCGCGGCGCAGTGGTCAAGCCGCTTTGAAGATCTGAGACCGATGCTGGAATGGAAGAATCACCTGGGAAGCGTCTCGATTACCTTCAATCCTGGTCTGGGCCGGTTTCTGATGTGCGTTGCGGACGGATGGCCAAGCACGCGGACCATCAGTACGCTGATTCTTGAAGCGGATCATGTTGCTGGTCCGTGGCGTCTGGTCTGCTATCTCAGGGACTTTGGCGCCCAGGGCTATTTCGTCAATATTCCAAGCAAGTTCATCCAATCGGATGGAAAAACCATGTGGCTGTGCTACAGCGCCAACTTTACAAACGATTGGTTACACACGAATTACCCGATTGATCCGCCAGGCAGCCGGTACGGGATGTGCCTGCAGGAGATCAAGTTGGCTCCGTGACCGAGGTAGGGAAAGGGAATTTGAAGGAGATTCATTATGAAGCGCGGGCTCTCTCGCCGGAAGTTCATCGCTGCTGCGGCGGCATCTTGTGTCACTCCTGCCGTTGCTCATCAATTACCTCGCACCGGAGATGTGTTGGCCCTCCTGGGCTCTGCGCCCGACACGAGTATTGGGTCTCCTGGAGCGTGGCGCGAGGCAGGTATCGCCGACTTCTCTCAATCTCCCTTCGCCAAGCTGAAGCCAGTGCCCGTCAGGGCAGTGACAATTGAGGAAGGCTTCTGGTCAAAGCGCCGGACAACCAATGTTCGTTCCAGTATCCCCACCATGCACGATCAATTGATCGCGCATGGCCGCATGGATAACTTTTTGCGTCTTGTGGGCAAATCGTCTGCACCGCAAATCGGTCCCGTTTACTCTGACTCCGATATCTATAAGTGGCTCGAAGGCGCTGCGTTTACGCTTCAGTCCGACGAGAACCCGGAACTAAGGGCGACTGCCGATGCGATGATTCGCGATGTGGTTGCTGTGCAGGAACCGAGCGGCTATCTGAACACCTACTTCGTGGAAGATCGCAAGCCGCTGCGGATGCAATATCCGACGCAGACGACGGGCCACGAGCTTTACAACATCGGCCACATGCTTCAGGGGGCGATCGCCTACTATCGCGCAACAGGCGACCGGACGCTTCTCGATGCAGGCATGCGATTCGTCGATCATTTCCTGATTCCCGGCTATGGGCCGGGCGCGAATCAAATGGGAATTGTGGCTGGACATCCTGAGATCGAGATGTCGCTCATCGAGCTTTACCGTACCACCGGGCAGCGGCAGTACGTGGAGCTGGCCGGCTACATTCTCCACGGGGACGAGCGGATTCCGCTGCGGCCCGACCAGATCAAGTACATGTTCTGCGGAATCCCCTTCACTTCAAGAACCAGGCTCGAGGGTCACGCCGTTCGCGCCATGTACGCTTGCTGCGGCGCGACAGACTACTATCTTGAAACCGGAGATCCCGCATACCTGAGGACTCTCAACACGCTGTGGGATGACCTGACGTCGCATCAACTATACGTGACCGGCGGAGTCGGCGCGCGGCAGGAAGGGGAGGCATTCGGCGATCCCTACGAGCTGCCGAATGCACGAGCCTATGGCGAGAGTTGCGCCGCAATTGGAAACATGATGTGGAACTGGCGCATGCTTGCTGCTTCGGGCGAAGCGAAATTCACAGACGTGATCGAGCGCGCGTTGTACAACGGGATCAACTCCGGAATGTCGCTTGACGGAACAACCTACTGTTATCGCAACCCGTTGGCATTCGATCCCTCAGGCGACGCGCGCTACGTGGAAGACCCCGAGGGCAAAATTCGCAATCCCTGGTACTACACTACCTGCTGCCCGCCCAACCTGGAGCGGACCTTTGCCGCGCTACCAGGCTATTTCTATTCGACCTCTGCGGAAGGTGTTTATGTGCACCTTTACGACAACTCGAGGATGAACTGGCAGCTGGAAGATGGAACCGGACTCCGCATTGAGCAAAAGACGAATTATCCGTGGGATGGCGAAGTGCAGATTTCCGTCTCCCCCGATCAGCCGCGCGAATTTGCGGTTTTCGTCAGGATTCCGGGCTGGTCCTCAAAGAACTCAGTAAGCGTGAATGGGGTGCCCGTATCGGATGTGAAGCCAGGCGAGTATTTACCCATCCGCAGACGCTGGTCAGGAGGGGACTCGATCAGCTTGCGATTTGACATGGCCACCCAATTGGTCAAGGCAAATCCTGCGGTGACTGAAGATCGGGGAAGAGCAGCGCTGCAGCGCGGCCCTATCGTCTTCTGTATGGAGATGCTGGATCAGCCCGACGCAGTGAAGGAGAGCGGGTTCAGCAGTTGCATTGCGGAGGTTTCTGCCGAGACCCAGGCGCGGTTTAACTCGGATCTTCTCGGAGGAGTGATGGTATTGGAACATCCAGGATCCGTCACACGGTCTGCTGCCAGCGAGGCGCTCTATTCCGCGGCGGCGGAGGCTGGCCGGACGGAAGGAACTCGCATAGCCTTCAAATTCATCCCTTACTATGCGTGGGCAAATCGCGAACGTTCGGCGATGCAGGTTTGGGTTCCCTACACGAAGGTGTAGGAGGGCAGGCGGAGCGAATCAAACTTGAGCGTTGTAGGAATCCTTGGTCCAGCGAAAAGCTTCCAGAACTTTGGACTCAACGCTGGTGCATACGAATTGCCTGAGTAGGAATCCAGATCAACGAGTCACCCCGGCTTCGGACACAAGATGCAGAGTTAACGTTGGCGCCGCGCATTCTCCCTTGAATGCATCCACGATCTGATTGAAAAGGAGCGCTTTTCAATGTTGAAAGCTCTTCCAAGCACGCTCTTGGTCGCATTGCCACTGGCAGTTGCGTACGCGCAAACGAATGTTCCGCCGCCGGCGCTGCCGGATGCCGTAGCAGGCGCAGCTGCTCCACGATCGGCGGAATACGCGAAACTGCAGGCACGTTTGCAACATGGCTGGGACACCTGGGACACAACGACGATCGCAGGTGAAGTGCTCTTGCCGGAGGGGCTAGAAGTCAGCATCGGTTTGAAGAACAATCATGCGCAGGCAGACGACTCCGTCCTTTCCACCATACTGATTGGCCAAAAGGGCAGCGGGGACGTGCAGGTGAAGCCCGGTCCACATTCGTACGATGGCAGCTACAGCAGTTTCGATGTCACGTGGTTTGGGACAACAATCAACATACAGTCCGCTCATGCCGGAGACGATCTGGTGATGTTGGTGACTCCGGTAGCCTATTCGCCCAAGACTAAAGTCGCTATGAGTGCGCTCTTCTCGGTTGGATTTCTGTGGAACAAGCCGGGGCATGTTGAGCGGAAGGAAGATCGAATTGTCGCAACGGGACCACTTGGCGACATCGTTATCTACCTGAGCGGCAAAGATACTCGCGACGTCTATAACGACCTGAAGACTCCGTACTTTTCAGCCAGTATTACTGAGCCTGTTGGAATCAGCACGGGAAGACCGCGAAGTGTCAGCGAGATCAAAGACATTCTCGGAAAGCAGCTTGCCCGATTCAATGAATCCCACCAAAAGAATCCTCAGATTGCTCCTTTGCTGGAGGCGATTGAAACAGCGATCGGCTGGGACACAATCTACGAGCCACATGGTCAGCGCGTTGTTTCGACAGTGAGCCGTGTGTGGAACCTGAACTTCGGCGGCTATGTGCTGTTCGACTGGGACACATTCTTTGCCGCGACACTTGCTGCTGCCGGGTCGCGAGACCTGGCCTACGCGAATGCCCTGGAGATTCTGAACGAGGTGACGCCGGCTGGATTCGTGCCGAATTACGGGCGCGCAGGCAACTGGCGGAGTTTCGACCGTTCGGAACCTCCTGTTGGTGCGATTACCGTGATGGGATTGTATCGCCAGTTTCACGACCGCTGGCTGCTGGAAGACAGCTTTGACCGGCTGCTCCGATGGAACCGCTGGTGGACAGAACATCGCGACATGCAAGGCTACTTGGTTTGGGGAAGCGACGATGAGAATGAACCGAAGAATCCGGAAGGGCTCGGTGGGACGCTGCAGGCTGCGAAGTGGGAGTCTGGTATCGACAACGGCCCAGTGTTTGACGGCGCCTTTTTTAATCCCCAGACTCATCAAATGGAGCTGGCCGATACCGGTCTAATGGGCATGTACGCCGCAGATGCCAATGCCCTGGCCGAAATGGCGGACATTCTTGGTAGAACGGATGACGCGAAATGGCTGCGCATGAGCGCACAGAAGTACAGCGCGAAGCTTGCGACGCTTTGGGATCCGAAAGCGCATATCTTTCTCGATAAAGATCTTCATACGGGCAAGTCTGATCCGCGCCTAGCCCCAACCAGTTTCTATCCGATGCTTTCGAAGACCGCGACGCCGGAACAGGTGGATGAGATGTTGAACCAGCATTTGTTGAATCCCGATGAATTCTGGGGAGAACGCGTGTTGCCTTCGATTGCGAAGAATGATCCTGCGTTCAAGGATCAGGACTACTGGCGCGGGCGTATCTGGGGTCCCATGAATTATCTCGTCTATCTTGGTCTTCGAAACTACTCGACCCCGACTGCAATAAGAGCGCGCAAAGAACTCGCGCAAAAGTCGCTGGATCTGTTTCTCATCGAATGGAAAACGAAGGGTCACGTTCACGAGAATTACAGTGCAACGATGGACGATAGCGACACTGTACGCAACAGCGATCCGTTTTATCACTGGGGTGCATTGATGGGTTTCATGGAATACATGGAATTAAGCTTCCCGGAACGCGAGTAATTCGGCAGAAGGAAGTGGCGCTTTCGGCATCAAACCAGGACGGGAAGAAAGGTAGCGGGGAGTGCATTCATGGTGCGAGGAAAGCCAAACAGTCGGCTTGTGCCCCGATCTTCATGGTCGAGTCGGGGTTGGACAAAGAGGGACACTGCGGCGTTTAGCGACGACTTCGACGAACTGTTGAGGCGGGCCAAACAAGAGCTCTCCGTCGACTCCGGCAACAACTGAGCGCGGCGCGGCAAGCCCACCGCACCTCATTTGTCACAAATCGCCGAACAACTCAGCGACTCGTGATTTGTAACGATAAGTCGACTTGTAGGAAGTTGCTTCCCACGTCCATGTATTCGAAACAGCGCGCATTGTCCCGGAGCCAACACTTGCGCAGTTGGGCGTGAGTCCGCTGTTCCGGCGGTGCGCGCCATTCGCAGCCAGCTGCCGGAATTCCGCCAGGTTCCGAAGCGCAGTAAGGCGGCGGCAAGTCGCCTCAGGCCTCTAGCACCCTTCAGCACCCTAAATCGGGCACGGAAAGAAAAGGTCATGCTATTAAATTATTGATTTTAAGTGGGAAATGGTAGGCACGATTGGATTCGAACCAACGACCTCTTCCGTGTCAAGGAAGCGCTCTAACCAACTGAGCTACGCGCCTGTAAAGCAGCAATCAATAGTCTAGCAGCATCCTGGGTGGTGGAAAAGACGGGCGGGCGACCCTTGATTGCCAATTCATCGACCGTGCACGGCTTCGGATCAATCCGGGCCTGCGGCGTCTTCGGGCGGCGACGTGGGATGAACAGAGAGTTCCATTTCCGCGTGCGGCGTCTTCCAGGCTCCTGAGTCATTGATTTCTTACATAAACGCATTCCCTGAATGCAGGTCCTTCGACTCCGTCCGACGCGGCGGACTTCGCTCAGGATGACAAGGTCCGTTTTTGTAGCGGACTTCAGACTCAGGGGACTAGCCCGTCTCACAAAAAATCGCGGCGAACCGGCTGAGAATCGAGGGCCCTCGTTTTGGGAGAACATCGGCGTGGTTGGTCCGCTTGGACTCCCCACGAACGAAGATCCTTTCGTGGGCACCACGGTCGCGCGGCGAGGACGGGGTACGGAAGTTGAAGTGAGGTTGGTGGTCTCCCACTCTTCTTGTCCGGGACTGCTGACAAAAAGGATGGGGCTCGGAAAGTTTAAGCAAATGCAAGAATGCTCTGAAGCAAAATCATCCAGCGTGGTGGGCTAGAAGATTGTGTCGTATACCAGCGTCCCGAACCGCAGATCTTTCGAATCCGTTTGGCCAAAATACGACCAAACTTCGCTCAGGATGACAGCGGGATTTATGTTGCGAACTTGAGAGACAAGACACTCGCAGTCGATTGCACCGGAGTTTTTCCTGCCATGCGGAGCAAGCATCGAACGGTTGCAGATCGGCCCGCAGGTTGCCCGGAGGTTGACTGATCAGTATTCGAATTCGGCGCTGGAACCGTAGTCTCCGGTTTTGCCCCAGAGAACGGTTGCGGCGTCAGCATCGCCCTTGCCCCAGAGAACGGTTGTGGCATTGGCATCGCCTTTGCCCCAGAGTACGGTGAACCCGTCGGGGTCTTCAGATCCCCAGATGCCGGTGGTGCCCCAGATGGCGGGCGAGTTGGTTCCGGAGATAAATGCGCGGCTTCCATAGACGCCGGATGCGGACCACGGGCCGGTTTGCTGCCAGAGCGAACTGGGGTCAGGAGTAGCGGTGACTTGGCCATTCGCTTCGTTGTACGAGGCAACCGGCGACATCGCGGTGCCGGCTGGGACATTGTTGCCTTTCTTCAAGGCCGCATTGATGGTTGCTGCGATATCGAGATAGCCTGCGCCGATGGTGAAGATGTCGTAGTTCGCGTTATAGACAATGCCGTCCGCGGTAACGCTGCTGGTAGCAGGGAAGTAGCTCCGGTCCCCGTTGGCCATTACGTAGGCCTTCACCTGGTCGGGAGTCAGATTGGGCGCGGCCTGCATCAGGTCGGCCACTGCGCCGCTTGTGACTGCGGTGGCCATGCTGGTGCCGCTGAGTGGGAAGTACTCGGCGGATGGAGTTTCACTACCTCTGTTCTGATAGAAGGAATACCACGTGTAGAAGGACGGATTCTGCTCAGCCAGCGGATCGTAGGGGTACTCCAGGCTCGTCACCAGGTTGCCGGGAGCAACGACGTCCGGCTTCACAAAATGGTCGACAAAGGTCGGGCCTTTGGAACTGTAACTCGCAATGATGTCGTCGCTAATCTGAGGCGTGAACACCGTGTTCATGGCTCCGACAGTCAGTGCGTAGGGATCGTTGCCTGGCGAGTTGATGGTGCCGTAGCCCTCGAGATCGACGTTCTGATTGCGCCCGTCGTTGCCTGCTGCAACGACCACAACGATGCCCGCCTGCCGGGCTTTTTCAACCGCCTGGCACAGTGGATCGAGCGTGTAGCTCTCGTAGATCGGGCGGCCGAGCGAGAGATTGATCACGCGGATGTTGTAGGTGTTCTTGAGAGCGATCGCGCGGCCGATGGCCGCGATCACAGCGGAATCCGTGCCCGCGCCGTTCTCATCGAGTACGCGCAGGTTGACGATGTTCGCGTTCGGCGCCGCTCCATAGAAGGTGCGGAAGTATTGCGCGCCGGTGGATTCGTCGCCATTTCCAGCAATGAGGCCAGCTACATGCGTGCCGTGACCGTAGTGATCGAGCGCGTCCGATTGACCGGAAACGAAGTTTTGGCTGTACACGATGCGGCCGACGCTGCCGGGAGCCACCTCGCTCTTAGAATCACTAAGCTGCGCAACAAGAGAGTTCAAAGAGAGGGACACTGAGTTGCTAAAGAGATCGGGCACAGGCGTTATGCCGCTATCAATCACCGCTACGCCGATATTTGTGCCTACATAACCCTTCTGCCATACTGCCGGAGCATTGATGGGCTCGCTGGAATAATTGGCAGCAGTGATCTCTTCCTGCTGTCTTGCGCCGACCGCGCGGTCGAGCGAGATGTACTTGACGTTTGGGTCCGCGGCAATTGCATTCAGGTTCTGGTAGGGAACGATCGCCACCACCGCGTTGATTGTCCCAAGCAGAAGAGTGACCACGCCGCCAAGCAAGCCGAGCAGGCCGCCGACCACGCCGCCGAGCAGACCACCGAGCAGGCCACCGCCGCTACTACCAGTGCCACCACCACTGCCGACCTCAGCCGACGATGGCGGGTTGTAGTACTGGATGATGACCTGGACGTTCGCATTGGCAGGCTGGGCTGCAAGATCGGGCGAAATCTTGCTGCTGGTGGACTGTGCCTGAGACACAGCGGTGAAGGAAATGAGCAAACCAATGACTAGTGCAACGGATCGGAGGGAGCGCAGCACGGTGACCTCACTAAGGTTGGCAGCCAATCGCGGTCTTTGACTGCTAATGCGGGGAAGCAGATTGGGAAACGATCAAAGAATCAATGCTGCACACTTTGAATTCTCAACTGAATGAACCAAGGTCACAATCACTCCCAGGTGGGCGTGCCATGGGCCACCCGTAACCTGGTTGGGTGCTTATTTGCGTAATGTTACGGATAGGCACCCTAAAGTGCCGGGCATGTTTGGGCGGCCGGCACGATCTGGAAGCAAGACGGTCTGCTGGTATATAAGTAATTTAATATCAATAATTTGAGATTAACCGCGGGAATCATTCCTGTGGATTGCCAGCGGTTTGCGCGGCGCGAACCTCTCAGCAAAGGTGCAGCTTGCGCGAGGCAGAGTCGTGCCTAATATCGTCAGCGCGGTTGCGATATCGGAGCAGGACGTCAGGAGGGGCCGGCAGCGCGGCAAGCAGGGCCTGCGTGGCCGGGTGGCGAGCGTCGGATAGCTTATTGACTGCGAGAGTTTCGACGATGGAGCCGGAGTGGAGAACGGCAATTCGATCGCTGAGCT
Source organism: uncultured Acidobacteriaceae bacterium (assembly GCA_963834565.1). GTDB lineage: Bacteria > Acidobacteriota > Terriglobia > Terriglobales > Acidobacteriaceae > Telmatobacter. The sequence goes on from CAWICF010000010.1 coordinate 115,236, forward strand.
GCAGCACGGACACGAGATCGTGCGAGATGTAGAGCAGTGAAGTGGCGTAGCGGCGATTGAGTCTCCTGAGCAGGTCGACAATCTGCGCCTGTGTGACCGGATCGAGCGCGCTGGTCGGCTCATCGGCGATGACGAGCGCCGGCTGATGCAAAAGAGCAAGTGCAATCAAAATGCGTTGTGCCTGTCCGACGCTGATTTCGGACGGCCTCCGGCGCAGAAATTCTGCATCGCGCGGGAGCTGCACTTCGATGAGCAATTCGTTCATCCTGGATTCAAGCGCGTCACGCCCCTTTGAGCCGTGAGCGTTCCACGCTTCTTGAAAGTGGCTCCTCAGATTGATTGCCGGGTTGAGCGCCGACATCGGGCTCTGCGGGATCAATGCGATTCTGCGGCCGCGCAAGTTGCGCAGCCTGCGTTCGGAGAGGGCCAGCAGGTTTTCGCCTTCGAGCACCACCTCGCCTTTGACCTGGCCGCCGCGCCAGGGCAGAAGTCCGAGCAGCGAAAGCACCAGCGTGCTTTTGCCGGCTCCGCTGGCTCCTACCAGTCCAAGCACCTGGCCGGGCTCAAGCGAAAAGCGGATCTCCCGAAGCACAGGCTTGCCGGAGTATTCAGCTTCGAGATCGACGCGTAGAAGGGGCTCGTTGTTCATCGCGCTCCCTTCAGCTGGAGGCTATCGATGTTCCACACCAGATTGGGCTCCAGCACAGCCGGGCGCACGCCCGCGAGTCGCGCCGAAACGGCGACCAGAACATTTGGATAAACCAGGTAAATGAACGGCTGCTGATCGGCAACAATCTGCTGCACACGATCGATGGCCTGTTTGCGTACCCTATCCTGCGTGCTGCTCGCCTGCACCTTCATTTCGCGATCGATTTCGGCTTCCCAGGCGGTTGCCGGCGCTTTTTCCGAAGGGTTCCATTGATGATTCGGCGACGAGCTGAGCCAGAGGTTCATCATCGCGTTGGGATCGGGATCGACGTTTTCCAGTCCCAGAAGGCATGCTTCGTAGTCCTGCGTGTGCATCAGACGCTCGATCAACGTTGGAAAATCGAGCGCGACGACCGAAACCTGCATGCCCAGCGCGGCCAGGTCCTGCTGGATCAGCGTGGCCATCTTTTGCCGCGCGGCGTTGCCGGAGTTAGTCAGGATGGAAAACTTTACGGGGTGGCCCGCGGAATCTACGAGCTGCGAGCCGTTCCAATGGAAGCCGGCGCGGCTGAGGGCAGCTTTGGCCGCGGCGACATCGGCGTGCGGCGCGGCGAGATTGCGGTCATACCACGCGGCATTGGCCGGCGAGATGAACGAGTATGCGGGTGTTGCATGCCCAAGGTAGGCGATGCGCGCCAGGTCGCTGCGATGGATCGCCTGGGAAACTGCGACACGAAACGCGCGGTTTGCAAACCATGCTTTTTCCCACTCAGGCAGCGGCGAGGCGGGAGATTGATTGAACCACATCTGCTCGGTGTTGAGTGATGGGCCAAGGTCGCGCGCAGCGGAAGGATCCCTGTGACGCAGCATCTCGAAGTAATCGGGCTGCAGTTCGTCGATCAGATCGTATTCACCGCGCGCAAAGAGCCGGATCTCCTGCTCGGGATTTTCGAGAACGTCAAGACGAATGCCTGTGGCATAGGCCGGCATTCCGGTCGCGACGCCGCGATAGTAGGGATTGCGGCGAAGGCGCACATACTGCGAGATTCGATAATCGGCGACAACGAACGGGCCCGATGTAACACGGCCCTGGCTGGGGCGATTGGCCGGCTCAATGGCAATCTCGTCGAAGACTTTACCGATGCCGACGACGCGCTCGGGCAGATGCACGACGACAGTGTTCGCATCGGGCGCATCGACGTTGACCTTTGCCGGCGAGACAAATTCCTGCGCTGTGGGGGCGGCATCTCCTAGCTGCAGGACGCGCTGGATGGACCATGCCGCGTCCGATGCAGTCACGCTCGTGCCATCAGAGAATTTCGCTCCGGCGCGCAACTTGAAGGTGAGCGTTTTACCGTCGGGGGAAAGACTCCAGCTCTGCGCCAGCTCCGGCTCGACTTTTTGCGCGAAGCGATCGAAGCGAAGCAAAACGCCGGCGGTAAGATAGCGGACTAATTCCGACTCCTGGTCGTCGACTTTCGCAGGATCGAATGTCTTTGGATCGTATCCAATCGTCCAGGCAAGTTCACCCGATTGGCGCGGCGCGGCTTGCGCGGCGCATAAAGCAGCGCCAAGAGGCGCGAGAACCGCAGAGGCGATGGCAAAAGAAGCTGTGAAGAGACGCATTGGTCAGGCCTCCACCGAAATTGCTTCAAGCAGAAGCAGGACCACGACAAGCAAGGCAATCGGAAAATAGACCCAGCGAGTCTCAAAGAGCATCGCGGAGTTATCCAGCTCCAGCAGCATACCGCCCCACGAAGGAAGCGGCTCACCGATGCCTAATCCAATTGCGCCGAGATTGGCCTCGGCAATGACGAAGGCCGGAATTGAGATGAGAAACTGCGGCAGAAGCACGGGCAGGAGGTTGGGAATCGCGGTGCGGACAATCTGCCTGCGCTGAAAGCCCGCAGCACGCGCATGGAGCATCCATTCGGCGCTCTTCAGGTTGAGTGCTCCCTTATATACGGCGCGGGCACAGGCGGGCCAGCCTAATGCCGCCAGGATGAGAAACGTGATGGCCGCAGAGCTGATGGGCGAGGCAGACAGCGGAAGGGCGGAGCGGACGATCATGAGCAAAAACATCCATGGAAGGGCGAGGAACACGTCGCAGATGAGCATGACGGCCCAGCCTACGGATTCGGATCCGAATGCTGCGAGTGCACCCACGCCTGCAGCCGCGGCAGTTGTCAATGCTGCAGCTGCCACCGCGCCCGCAAGGCTAAGCAGCAGGGCAGCCGAGACGCGCACCAGGCGATCGCGGCCCAGTGCGTCGGTGCCTGCGGGATGCTGTTGCGATGCAGATGCAAGCGGCGACTCGCGGTCCTGATGCGAGTAGCTGGCTCCGGGCATGGCTAGGACGGCGAGAGCAGCCAGCACGACGACGGCGAGGAGAAGCCAGGCCACAATCTTGAGCTTCATGCGCTTCTCCACTCGCCGGGGCGATCTGAAGCCAGACCGGCCAGCGTAACGCCAAGCGCCATGATCATGGTGGCAGACAAAAGCACGGGCAGGTCGCGATTGAGCGCCGCGTTCCAGGCAAGCTCACCAATGCCGGGCACATTCAGGATGACCTCAACAGGCACCAGCGCACTGAGCGCGGCGACGATGGAAAGCGAGGCAAGCGCCGAGAGCTGCGGGCCGATGGATGGCAGGATGTAGCCAAGCACCAGGCGATGAGTCCGGACGCCCTGGGCGCGAGCCTGAAGAACATGCGGATCGAGCCAGGCCTTACGCAGTGTGTGATGCAGGAACTTGAAATCGCGCGCCGCAAGGAAAAGAGCCATCACCAGCACCGGGCTGCCGTCGCCGGTAAGAAGACACAGAGTGGCCATAGCCGCTGTGGGCACGGCGAGCAACAACGCGGCCGGCGCCTGCCATAGCAGAGCCGGTTTGCGGGCCGCGCTCGAGAGCAGCGAGGCAAGGATGGCGAGCGCCCACGCCAGCACCAGGGCACGCAGCAGCAGGCCGCCCGTGACAGAAAGGCGCGGAAGAATCAGCGTCGTGACCGGTACTCCATACTCTCGCGAAGTTCCGCCGTCTCCGCGCAGCCATCCCCGCAGTTCGACTGAGAGCAGATGCGACAGCGAGCCGCTCCGCGCTGCTTCTGCGGAGAGTTCCGCACGCGCCGAGCCGCCGTAGCGCGAGTCCATCTCACGCGGATCGCTGAAATACCCAGGTGCGAACCGGACCATCAACGTGGAGCCGACAATCACCAGCAAGAGGATGGCGAAGGTTCTGATCAGCCACCTTGCCAATGCGGCTGCGAACTTCATAGCGACAGCGCGCCTTCCATTGCGCGCCGGGGCCCGGAAGCAGTGCGCTCTTTGCGCTGCGACTGTGCACGCCGGTACATGCGGCGATTTGCCTCGCCCAAGAGCTGCTCTACACTTTCGCCGTCTTCCGAATGCAGCGCGACCCCAACGGTGACAAGAACTTCGGCGGCGAGGTGCGCGTTCGTGCATGCTCTCTGCGCTGCGCCTTCAAACACCGCCGCCAGTTTGTCAGCTGAATCACCCTGTTCTGCTGAAAACAGGAATACGCATTCGTTTTTGCTGAAACGCGCAACGGCTCGATTGGAGCAGCGGTGCAATTGGTGCGCGATGGCTCGCAGGAGCGCATCTTCGTCAGCTTCATTTGCGACGGTGAGTGGATTGAAGCTGCAAATTCCCACGCCGAGCCGTTTATTTTTCCGCTGTGCGGTTTTCACGTTCGCATAGGCTGTCTCCAGGAACTGCCGCAAATCGGAAAGCTCTGCATCATTGCTGACAGCCTTTGCGGCTTGTTCCTCTGCTGCGAATTGCAAGGCATTCTGAAGTGAGAGCGCGAAATTGGATTCAGCGGCCTGCAGGATTCGCAGCTGATTTTTTGAAAACGCCGCCTGTTGACGCGAATAGAGCGTGAGAACGCCGAAAACGGCGCTGTTCAGATCGAAGATTGGAATTGAAACCGCGGAGCTGTTTTCTGTAATCGACTGGTTGCCGCGCTCGAAGTTCGCCTCGACGGTCGGATTGCCGTTGAGGATGGGCCGCACGCTATCGGCCACCCACCCAGAAAGTCCTTCGCCGATTGGCATGGGACGCGCTGAAAACGCCTGCGCAAGCACGCCTCCCTGGTAAAGCGCGGTCAGGCTGTTTCCGTGTTTGAGGTAAATGGCGATGCAGTCGCAAGGAACGAACCGCTGCAGGCGCTCGGCAAATATCTCGCACAGCGCGTGCGGACTGAGCGAACTGCCCAGCAGCCGGCCCAATTCAAGAACGGCGCGGGACTCGCGCGTCGCTTCCGCAATCTGGCTGAGCGGATCAAGTTGGGCTTGTCCATGCAATGGGTCTGTCGGCTCTCGCTCGGTGGCTGCCTCGGAGACAAAGCCGGCCCCTGGAGCCGCACCGCGCTCGATGAAGAGATCGGTCTTGAGCGGGCCTACATCCTCAAGTTGCTTCCGCGCCAGTTCTTCGAGCTCGAGGTATCGTTCTTCCAGAAGTTTCACCACTTGCGGATCAAACTGGATTCCAGCTTTGCTCTTGACGAATGCCATCGCCTCGTCGATCGACATCGCCTTGCGGTACGGCCGCTCGGATGCAAGGGCATCGAAGCAATCCACGGCGGTGAGAATGCGCGCGCCGATCGGGATTTCTTCGCCCTTCAGCCCGTCCGGGTATCCGCTTCCATCCCATGCCTCGTGATGCGCGCGGACGATGGGCACAACCGGATATGGAAAATGCACACGTTCCAGGATGTCTGCGCCCACAACGGGATGGATCTTCATTTTTTCAAACTCTTCGGGCGTCAGCTTTCCGGGCTTGTTGATGATGTACTCGGGAACAGCCAGCTTGCCGATGTCATGCAGGTAAGACGCGGTCGCCAGTGCCTGCATCAGCGAGGCGTCGAGACCCATGGCCTTGCCCAATTCGGTGACGTAGAGGCGTACGCGCATCAGATGGCGATGCGTATTCTCGTCCTTTGCCTCGACCGCCATCGCGAGGCCTTCGATGGTCCTGAAGTGCAGGGCTTCAGTCTCCTGAAGATGCCGCTCGCGGTCGCGCATGATTGCTACCTGTTCGCGGTACGAGCGATAGACGATGTAGACCAATGGAATCAGGAGCAGGGAGGTGAGCCAGCCGAACATGACTCCGATCCGGTTGGCTGCCGCGGCCAGCACCGCTCCAACCAAATAGAACGGGAGATACCAGAGAAACTCCTGGCGCCATTTGAAAACTGGCGAAGTGGCCGACTCCCAGGCGACGATCAGCGTGACCGGCGCAGAGTTCGCCATGAAATACACGGTTGCCGCGATCGCAAGCGCGGGGGCAACCTCGCCACGCACTAACTTCAGGCATCCGGCGTATGTGTAGCAGGCAAGCACGGTAGCCGTGGTGACGTTGGCGACATTAAAGAGAATCTGAACGAGTGTGAATGGCTTGATGACCCGGAACTGGCATTGGGCAATGACGCTCGCGACGGCCAGAATGACCGCCTGCAGCGGAGAAAGTTGCAGAATGCCCAGCAGGATGAACGGGAAATTGACGGACATCGTGCCGTCGGTTTTTGGCAGCGCCACCTTCATCCCCGAACAGAGAAGAATGGCTACCAGATAGATGAGGAAACGCGTCCAATCGCGGTTTTCATGTCCGGCCGTCGAGTAGAGACTCACAGACGCACCAGCCACAACTAAACACACGAGAGTATTAACGCGGAATCCCATTCAGCATTCTCAGGTCGTTCTTGACGAAGGCTGCGCCGCACTTCGGTTCAATAATGACGATTCGACCTGAACCTCGGGGAATACAGGGTCCACACGCCTTCACGCTGTATGGTAGCGATTCGCCGTCTGGGGCTAAATGCTTCTTTAGTTGCAATTTCCGTCGATTCCCATTGGCAAAACACCATCCGGAAGGATCGAAGCCAGCCCTTGACGGCTGGGGAAGAAAAGCCGCCCGGCAGCCCAAGGCGGTTGCAGGAAACATCAAAGACCGAGATCACTGTTTTGCCTTTGATTTCGAGCAGTTGGCGGGTTGCTGCGGTGGCTGCACTGACGTGAAAGACAGTCGATCTGCGGCAGACGATGCCCAGGAAGCCGGCCCGGGTGCCCATCTAATTTTCATTTTTCACTTGACAGCGGAATTTCGCCCGCTGTAAGGTTGTCGCCGTTGAGAACGTGAACGTAAACGTTTACGAAAGGCCCGAACTCGAAGCGTATCTTCCCCAATGAACCGCCTTCGGAGAATCAGAAGGAAATCGAGGGCATTCGATTTGTTCTGCTGCGCAGAAGAGTCTCGGCGTTCCCCAAACCCGTTGAGCGAGTCCGTGGAAGTGTATCTGCGTTGCGATCCGCAGTTGTCAAGCTAAGGAGAGGTCGATGCCCTTCAAAAGAGAATCAGTCTTATTGCTCGTTGCGGTGTTGCTGTTCGCCGGCGCATGCCTGTTCGCGCAATCGCCAACCGCCGAAGTCACCGGCGTCGTGCTCGACAATGCCGGCAGAACGATTCCTGCTGCTCGGGTGAAAGCGACGAGCCAGGACACGAACGTGGCGAGCGAAATAGCGACCAACGAAGACGGTACGTTTACGATCATCAACCTTCTCCCCGGGAGATACGTTTTGACGGTCGAAAAGCCTGGATTCAAGACCATCACGCTGGCTGCGTTCACTTTGGATGTGAACCAGATTCTGACGGAAAAGTTGACGATGCAAGTCGGCTCTGCTGAGCAGACGGTGACAATCACTGGAGAAACCTTACAGATTCAGAGTTCGTCGGCGGAATTGGGCACCACGATCAATCCGGAGATGGTGGGGCAATTGCCGCTGAACGGGCGCAATTTTACCGAACTGGAAATCGATCAGCCAGGCGTGACCCCAATCTCCACGGCGCAATCTTCGGGCGTGGGTTCAGGCGACGGTACCATGATCGGGATCCCTGGCACCGTTACTTACAAGGTTTCAATCAACGGCCAGGTGAATCGATCCACTGAGTATTTTCTCGATGGCATCATCAATAGCGATTTCAGAATCTCGGCCTATGCCTACCTGCCGATCGAGGACACGATTGACGAGTTCAAGATCCAGTCGCATAACAGCGACGCCGAGTACGGAGGAGTGCTTGGCGGAGTGGTGAATCTGGCGACGAAGGGCGGCACGAACAGTTTTCACGGTGCGGCCTGGGAGTATGCCAGGAGTCAGATTTTCGATGCCCGGAACCCGTTCACTGGGTTCTGTAACGCGGCCCAGTGCGCTTCGCTTGCCAGCAAGCTCGCTGGTGAAGTGAGCGCAGGCACGATCACTGGCGCGCAGGCTGCTTCGATCCTTTCAAATACTCCCGTTTCACCGCTAGGCTATTCGCAAAATGAATTCGGTGGGATCTCACGCATTCGGATTGCAGCTGTGCCACCGACATATCGGAATCTACCCAGGACTAGAAAGGGAGCAAAATGCAAGTCGTCCCGACAAAAGTCCCCAGAGTGGCAGAATTGGGCTTGCTGTTGATTCGGTCTAAATTGCTGAAGGGATTGGAGGCGCGGGCCGGGATCGAACCGGCGCATAAAGGTTTTGCAGACCTCTCCCTTACCACTTGGGTACCGCGCCTTAGGCCGCTTGCGTCATTGGATGCGGATCGTCACATTCAGCAAAAGCCCCCGCATTGAACCCGGGAGTTGCAGAATGGAGCGGGAGACGAGACTTGAACTCGCGACCCTCGCCTTGGCAAGGCGATGCTCTACCACTGAGCTACTCCCGCTTTGACGCAAGTTCGAGTATACCGGGCGGCAGAAGCCGGGTCAAACCTCGCACATCCCTCAAAATATGCAGCATCAGGAAGGGGCAGCCGTCGATTCCCGGACTCGTTGCGCAGCTTTCCGATCCCCCTTCGATTGACCCGTTTTCCTCGTTCCCGTACACTAAAGGACAGCGAGGGATGCGGCTCGAATTGCCTTCCACCCCGCATCATTTTCCCTGAAAACCAGGACCGTATTCGTCTCGAGTTCAGGGCCGAAGATTGAAGGAAAATCATGGCTAATCACGTATCGGCGCTCAAGCGCGCCCGCCAGACCGAAACCCGAACTGAAGTGAACCGCGCCAATCGCAGCCGCGTGCGCACCAGCCTGCGGGCCCTGCGCGAGGCCCTGACCAAGGGCGACAGCAAAGCCGCGGAGGAACAATACCGCGCTACCGTCTCCACGCTCGACAAGGGCGTGCGGAAGGGCGTTTTCCACTCCAACACCGTCTCCCGCTACAAGAGCCGCCTCAATGCTCGCGTCAAGGCTCTCGGGGCCGCAAAACCGGCCAAGCCAGCAAAGGCAGCGAAGGCTTAAGCAGCCGACCGCGCCGGCAATCCGCATTCAAAACGCGAAGAAAAAATGAGCCGGGAGCGATCCCGGCTTCTTTTGCGCGTGTGTCAACAGGCCTGGTTTCGCGAAGGGTTGTCAGGGACGTGCGCCATCGCCAGGTGATAGAACTCGTAGCCTTTCATGGAAGCACTGCTCGGTCCATAAACCTGTTTCCGATAATCCCTGGCGCCGGCGTCGTAGTCCAGTCGGAGGTTCCGTGAGCCGAGATACTGCGCCAGCTCCGCCGGATTGAGGCCAAACGTCCAGGGTTCGCCCAGGGCGGCTACATCACGTCGAATCCGCTCTCCGCCGAAAAACTGCTCCGAGCCGTCCAGCACACCCCGATGCACGTATGTGAAGATCATCCGGCTTCCAGGGGCGCATTCGCCTGCATAGCTCAGCAGGGCGCTGACTGACTCCTCGGTGAGGTAGTTGGTAACGCCTTCCCAGATAAACAACACAGGCAGCGCGGCATCAAAGCCGTTAGCAGCGAGCACGTCCGGCAGGCTTTGCCGGTGAAAATCAATCGCGGCAAATCTCACATTTCCGGGGATCGCCGGCAGTAATCGCTTGAGAAGTTCCATTTTGGGGCGGCCCGTCGCCGGATGGTCCACTTCAAACATTGTGGCGGACTCGGTTCCGCCGAGGCGATAAGCGCGGCAGTCGAATCCAGCTCCGAGAATTACAATTTGCCGGATGCCGTTACGAACAGCGGACGACCAGGCCTCATCAATTAATTGAGTTCGCGCGACAGCAGATGTTCGCGCGCCGGGCAATCGCCGGTCCGCATACTTCTCAATCAGCGAGCGGAGCAGGGGAATCTTCGTTAGTCGAACCGCGCGTGCCAGCCCAGGTCGCAAAAACGAAACTGCAAATGGATCGGAGACGAGCCGTTTCTCTGGCCGGCGGGTCGTCTCCAACGCTCGGAAGAATGCCATGTATTCGGCGGTTCGGCTTGTCTGGTCCGTGTGCATGGAATTGCCGGGTCGTTGAAACAGTTAACGGTGCGGTCACTGACCGGCCAGGAGGCGAGTCGCTTACCCCAGCTGCCTACGGCTGCTTTCGCAGCATCGGCTTCAGCACCGGAAAGATCGTGTCGGCGATAATCGCTGAACCCTTCGCCGTGGGATGAATGCCGTCGGCCTGGATGGTTCCGGGCACGTGCACCAGATCCTTGTAAAGCATTGGGATCAGCACCAAATGATGCCGCGCCGCCAAATCGCGGAACATCTGCTCGAATGAGTGGATGTAATCGGGCCCGTAGTCCGGCGGAAGCGTAATCCCCGCCAAAAGCACCTTCACCTGCGCATTCTGCAACGCGGAAATCACCTGGTCCAGATTGCTTCGCGACGCCTCAATGGGCAATCCCCGCAGCCCGTCATTGCCGCCAAACTCCACAAGCACGATTGCCGGATGCAGCCGCAGCAGATAGGGAAGTCCGGCGACGGCGTCCTTGGTTGTTGCGCCGCTCGTGCCCTGGTTCACCACTTTGTAGTCGTAGTGCGCGGCGTCGAGCTTTTTCTGCAGAAAGGCCGGGTAAGCCTGGTCCGCCTCGAGGCCGAGTCCCGCGGTAATGCTGTCGCCGTAGCACACCAGGACCGGCCGGTCAGCTGGAGGGTTGGCCGCATGCAGCGGCGTAACCGCAAATATCGACAGAAAAAGTGCAGCGGGAACGAGTCGGCGAACGTCCACGTAATGAGTGTAGCGGGCCGGCGAGGGGAATTCTGCGCCCGGCGCCGCTTATAAACTGTCGTTGGACAGGAGTTCGCATTGATTCAGGTAAAGAACGCGAAAAAGTGGATTCAAAATGGCGCACGGCGCGTCGACATTCTGCAGGGAATTTCGCTGGACATTCCGGCTGGGCAGTTTGTCGCCATTGTGGGCGCCAGCGGCAGCGGCAAGAGCACTCTCCTCGGGCTGCTGGCTGGTCTCGACACGCCCAGCGAAGGCGAAATCTGGCTTGACGGCGTACCGATCCATAATCTTGCCGAAAGTGATCTGGCTGCCGTCCGCGGGCGCAAGATCGGCTTCGTCTTTCAGTCGTACCAACTCATCCAGACGCTCACAGCGCTTGAAAATGTTCTCCTGCCGTACGAGCTCAACGTGGAAGGCAGCGGACTCGATCGCGCGCGCAGGCTGCTCGGCGAGGTCGGACTCCAGGAGCGCATCGATCACTATCCGGTGCAGCTATCGGGCGGCGAGCAGCAACGCGTGGCCCTCGCACGCGCCTTTGTTGTCGAACCGCCGATCGTGATGGCGGATGAACCCACCGGCAATCTCGACTCGACCAATGGCCGGCTGGTTCTCGATCTGCTTCTCGATCGAAATCGGAAATCAGGAACCACGCTGGTTCTCGTTACGCACGACCCTGAAGTCGCCAGCTGCGCCGACCGCAAGATTGTGCTCAAAGACGGGCGCATCGTCGAAGATGTTCTTCTCAGTCCGGTTGCGGCTCCCGCCCAAAATCAGGAAAAAGGAGATGCATGGCGCGCCACGCATTAGGCTGGAAGCGCGCTGCCGCCATCGGCTGGCGCGACCTCAAATCCGCCCCCGGCAAGTTCGGCTTTGTGATCTTGTCGGTTGCCGTGGGTGTCGCCGCGCTGGTGGGTGTGCGCGGCCTGAGCGACAGCTACAAGCAGACGCTCAGCACCGAGGCGCGATCGCTGCTTGCCGGCGATTTGAGCGCGCGCGTGTTCCGCGCGCCAACCGACGATGAAGCTGCGAAAATCGCCGCAATCACAGGTCCGAATTCCGGCGGACTGCGCGCCACATGGGTCACTGAAACCATTTCCATGACTTCGGTGCCCCCGAATCCGACGCCGGTCCTGGTTTCGCTCAAGGCAGTCGACCCCGCTGAGTATCCTTTCTACGGAACGGCTGAACTCGATCCGCAGATGCCGCTGCAACAGGCGCTTCAGGGCGATTCCGCAATCGTCGCCGATGAGTTTCTCATCCGCCTCAACGCGCGCATCGGGGACGTGATCCGTCTGGGAGGAAAAAACTTCGTCATTACCGCGGCGCTCAAACAGGAGCCCGACCGCATCAGTGCCGGCGTCGGCATCGGTCCGCGCGTCATGATTTCGAATGCGGCGCTTGCCGGTACAGGATTGCTCGCACCCGGCAGTCGCGCATCGCGCCGCCTGCTGGTCAAGCTGCCCGCAAAACCGCCGAACGGCCTCACAATGGATGCCGAGACCGCAGCCGTGCGCAAGGAGCTTGAAGCGGCGCTGCCTGAAGCGCAGGTGATGGATTTTCGCGAAGGCAACCCGGCACTCAGCCGCGGTCTCGACAACGCAACGTCGATTCTGAGCCTCATCTGTCTCGTCGCGATGGTGCTTGGCGCAATCGGCGTCGCCATGGCCATGCATGCGCATCTCGAGCAACGCATGGATATGCTCGCGATTCTCAAGGCTCTCGGCGCCGATTCTTCCGATCTGTTGCGCATCTTCCTCTTGCAGACCCTCGCCCTTGGTCTCGCTGGCGGATTGCTGGGCATCGCGGCCGGTGTCGCGGTGATGGTCGCGCTGCCGGCCGCCTTCGGCCAGCTCGTCACTTTCCGTCTCGCATTCAAATTTCCCTGGGAGTCGGCGGCTGCGGGCCTGGCAACCGGGTTGCTCACCACGCTTCTTTTTTGCCTACCTCCACTGCTCGACGTGCGCGCAGTGCGGCCCGTTCTGGTGCTGCGCAGGCTGGTGGAGCAGGGACAGACGGGCATTGCAGGTTGGATCGATCGCTGGTGGGCGCGGCGATTGCAAATCGGTATCGCTGCGCTCGTCATCTTCGCGCTCGGCGCCATTGCCTGGGCGCTCTCCGACTCCGCCAAAGTCGGCGCAATCTTCGCTCTCGTGTTCACGATCTCGCTGCTGGTTCTGGTCGTGCTCGCTGCAGTCGCGCTTTTCGTGCTCCGCGTTTTGCTGAATCGCACGCGCCTGCACATTCCTTCCTCGCTGCGTCACGGTCTCGCCAACCTCTACCGTCCCGGCAATCAGTCGGCTGCGGTACTCGCGGCTCTCGGCACCGGAGTCATGCTCATCCTCTCTGTCTACCTGATGCAGAAAGGCCTTCTGCGAGATTTGCACGAGACTGCCGCGCCCAGTTTACCTAATGTCTTCCTAATCGATGTCCGCACAGACGAAGTTGCTGGAGTGAGGCAGTTCTTTGCTCACCAGCCCGGCGTCAGCCAGCAGCTGAACCTGATTCCTGTCGTCATGGGGCGATTCATCTCCGTCAATGGCCAGGCGGTGGAGGATCTGAAGGAACAGCATTATCCGCGGCGCATGCTGGAAAGTGCGGAACTCACATGGGCGGACTCACCGCCTGACGGGGATAAAGTGAGTGAGGGCGCGTGGTGGTCCAAGCCGGATGCGCCGGATCTCGCGGTGAGCGATATGGTCGCGAAGCGGCTCCGTCTGGGCGTTGGGTCGACGATGGAACTGGCCACCGGCGCGAACACGCGCACTCTCAAAGTTGCCGCGATTTATCGCTCCGACGGCCAACACCTCGGCGCGCGCGTTCAGTTCGTTCTTCCCTCTGGCCAGCTCGCCGATGAACCCTCCACCTGGTACGGTGGCGCGCACATCGATCCAAAACAAGTTGCGCAAATGGAGCGCGGGTTCTTTCAGGCCTATCCGACAATCACGATCATCAACGTCGCCGACGTTCTCTCGCGCATTGAGAGCGTCGTCGATCAGATCACATTTGTCGTGCGCCTGCTCGCCGGGTTCTCCATTCTCGCCGGGCTGACCATTCTCGCCTCCAGCATCGCCAGCACGCGCTTCCGCCGCATGCAGGAGGCTGTTGTGCTCAAGACCCTCGGAGCGACGCGCCTGCGCATCGTGCGAACGTTCAGCGTGGAATTCAGCGTTCTTGGGCTGCTCGCCGGCGCGGTTGGGGTGGTGTTCGCCAATGTTCTCACGCGCATTCTGTTGCGCCGGCTCGACGTTGAATTTCAAATCGAGTGGGTGGCAACGATGGTTGCGCTCCTCGGTACTTCGGTGCTGGCCACGGCAACCGGCTGGATTGCCAGCTACCGCATTCTTGGACTGCGGCCACTGGAAGTGCTGCGCGAGGAGTAGGGCAGGTTTCAGGTTGTAGGTGGCAGGTTTCAGAAAAGCGCTTACGAAACTTTGACCCGACCGCTGTAACCTGCAACCTGCAACGCGTCACCTGTCGTTAGAATTCCTCGTTCGTATCAACGTCGGGCAAGACATCGTCTTTGCGTGCTACCCACACGTAGAGTGTCGGCAGAAGGAAGATACTCATAATCAGGTTTGCGACGAGACCACCCACGATTACGATGGCGAAGGGACGCTGCGAATCAGAGCCGATGCCGTGCGAGACCGCGGCCGGCAGCAATCCAAGCGTCGCCACCAGCATGGTCATCATGATCGGCCGGAGCCGCAGGATTGCGCCTTCGACTGCTGCTGTCTCAATGGTATTGCCGCGAGCGCGCAGCTGATTGATGTACTCCAGCATGATGACGCCGGTTTGCACGGAAACGCCAAACAGCGCGAGAAAGCCGACCTCCGATGAAACGCTGAAGTTTGTGCCGGTGATCAACAGCACCAGCAGACCACCCAGGCTGGCCATGGCAACGGTTGCCAGAATCAGAATGGCCCACTTGAGCGACTTGTACATGGTGTAGAGAATGATGAAGATGAGCAGCACGGTCAGCGGAACGATAATAGCCATTCTCGCTTCGGCGCGTACTTCGCTTTGATACTCGCCCTCCCATCCAATGTGATAGCCGCGAGGCAGCTTCACGTCAGAGTTCACTCTCTGAATGGCCTCACGCACGGCATCGCCCAGGGCGCGGTCGCGCACACTGTATTTGATGGCGACATAACGCTCGTTGTTCTCGCGATAGATCTCCGAGCCCTCGTCCGCTTCGCGCACATCGCAGAGCTGTGCCAGGGATACGCGCTCGCCCGAAGGGGAGAGAAGGCGGATGTTCTCAATTGCCTCCCGCGTGTCGCGGAACTGTGGCAGATAACGCAGCGTCAGGTTATAGACCTCTTCGCCTCTGAAGACCTGGGTGAGCGTGTTGCCTCCAACCGCAGTCTGGATCGCGTCCTGGACATCGGCCACATTGATCTGCCAGCGCGCCGCCTTGGCGCGATCTACCGTGACATCAAGATCAGGTTGGCCTGTCACCTGGAAGACACCGATGTCCGCAATGCCCTTCACATGGCTCATCACGGTTTCAATCTGGCTCGCCAGATCTTCCAGCGTGCCGAGGTCGGCCCCGTAGACTTTCGTCGCCAGCTCACCTTTCACGCCGCTCACCGCTTCTTCCATGTTGTCTTCAATGGGCTGCGAGAATCCCCAAACCACGCCGGGAAATTTATCCTCGAGCGCTTTGTTCATTGAAGCAATCAGGTCGTCCTTGTTCTCATGGAAGATCGGCCGCCACTGTTCTTTCGGTTTTAAACCGACGAAGTACTCGATGTTGAAAAATCCGGTGTGGTCGGTTCCGTCATCGGGCCGGCCGGTTTGGCTGGTGCATTCGGTGGTTTCGGGGAACGAGCACAGGATCACCCGAGCCTGGTTAGCAACTGCAATGCTCACGTCCGGGCCCGCGCTCTGCTCCAGCGTTCCGCGCACCCACATCGATCCTTCATCCAGATGGGGCAGGAATTCGGAGCCAATGACGCCGCTGAAGGCGAGAAAGACGGCCAGGGCCAGCGCGACCACACCCCCGCTGAGAACGATTCTGTGATGATGAATGGCCCAGGTTACCCCGTGGCGATACCGTTCGCGCAGGAACTCCATGACCGGGTTCTTCCATTCCTTCGCGCCCTTTGTGAACAGCAAGCTGGCGAGCACTGGCGCCAGGACAATGGAGAAAGTCAACGCACCCAAAAGCGCGAAGGCCACGGTCCATGCCATTGGACGGAAGAGGCGGCCTTCCACTGCCTGCAAGGTAAAGATGGGCAAGTATGCCGTAATAATGATGGCGATCGCGAAGAACACCGGGCGCTGCACCTCGTGCGCTGCCTCGCGAATCTTGTCCATCGGCGTGCGGCTGCCGTTGCCGTGCGAAAGATGGCGAATGATGTTTTCCACCATGACCACCGCCCCATCCACCACCATGCCGAAGTCGAGTGCGCCCAGCGAAAGCAGGTTGGCGGGAATCTGGCGCAAGTCGAGGCAGGTGGCGGCAAACAAGAGCGAAAAGGGAATCGTGAGGCAGACGATCGTTGCGCCGCGCACATTGCCGAGGAAGAGGAAGAGAATGATGGCGACAAGAATCATGCCCTCGGTCAGATTGTGCAGCACAGTGTGCGTCGTGAAGTGGAGCAGTTCGCTGCGATCGATAAAGGGAACAAGCGTAACGCCCTTCGGCAGGATGAGATCGTTGAGCTGTTTGACCCTCGCGTTGACAGCCTCGAGCGTTGGCTGTGCGTTGGCGCCTTTCTGCAGCGCGACGATGCCGCTGACGACATCGTCGTTGTCAACCAGCGTTCCATCCTTGCGGTGATAGGCATCTCCGAACTGCCCAAGGCGGATCATCGGGCCCTGCTCCACCACGCCAAGATCCCTCACCTTGACTGGCGTTCCCGACTTGGTGGTGATCACGGTGTCGCCGATGTCCTGAACGTTGCGGACCAGTCCAACTTCGCGAATGTTGACCTGTTGCTGTCCCTCCTGGATAAAGCTGCCGCCGCCGTTGGCATTGTTGTTGGTCAGCTGCTGTTCAACCTGCGCGATGCTCAGTCCGTAGTCGATCAGCTTCTCAGGATCGAGGCGAACCTGGTATTCGCGCGTCGGTCCACCAAACGGATTGATGTCGACGACGCCGGGTACCGACTTCAAATCCTTTTCGACGACCCAGGACTCGATCGTCTTCAGGTTCATCACGTCGTACGCGGGATTGGAGCTGCGCAGCGTGTAGAAGTAGATTTGTCCAACCGGGCTCCAGTCGGTGCCCATCTGCGGAACAACCCCGGTGGGCAACGTCACCTGCGAGAGGCGCTCCAGCACGCGTTCGCGATTCTCGAAGTCGGTCGTCTCTTCGCCGAAGACGATCTCCACCGTTGACAGGCCGAAAATCGACCAAGAACGAACGTGGGCGATGCCCGGAATGCCATTCATTACCGTTTCGAGTGGAATGGTGACCTGCTGCTCAATCTGTTCAGCTGAGATCCCCGGCCATTGCGCGATGATGTCGACATAATTGTTCGCGACGTCGGGGTAAGCCTCGACGGGCAGCCGGTGAAACGAGATCATTCCCCAGCCGAACAGCATTACCCCGAGCGCAAGAACGAGAAATCGACTTCGAAGTGCGAAGTCGACCAGCCTGCGAATCATTGCGCCTCCACCGTCGCTTCGAGATTCAAAACGTCTTTCACCACTTGCTGCCCGGGCGCGATGCCGCTAAGAACCTCCTGCTGCCCGCCGGGAAGCATGTCGCCACCGGTCACTGCCAGACGCTTGAATTGCTTTCCGCCCGCTGGAACAAACACCCATTCACGATCGTGCAGGTGCAGAATCGCCGAGGCCGGCACCGCGGCGTGCTCCACAACGCTGCGGCTCATCAGTGTTGCTGTCACAAACATTCCCAGCTTCAGGATTCCGGGGTTCCCCAACTCGATGCGTACTTTTGCGGTGCGAATCGTTGGATCGAGAACCGGTCCGATATCGCTCACGCGCCCGGTCAGCGTGCGATCCGGGTAAGCGGTCAGCTTGATCTGTGCCTCCTGGCCAAGATGCACTTTTGGCAAGTCGTTTTCGTACACATCGCACAGAATCCACACATTGCTAAGATCGGCGATGGTAAATGCAGTTGCCGATCCTGAAAGATTCACGCCGGCGGCCGCGGCATTCGTGATGTTCTGCGCGACGATGACGCCTGAAGTGGGCGCGTACACATTCACGATGGGACTCGGTTTATCTTTGTTCACTCCGAAGATCTTCAACTGCTCATCCGCGGCCGTCAGATCGGCCTTCGCATCCTTTTCGGCGTCTTCAGCCTGTTCAAGCATCGCCTGCGAAATCGCACCGTGCTGAAACAAGTCCTCTGCGCGAAGGAGGGCCTTGTTGGCAAGCTGTTCGTCTGCTTCAGCCTTTACATAGGTGTCGAAGGCGCTGCTGACGTCGGGGCTTTGCACGCTGAAAAGAAGCTGGCCTTTCTTTACGTTGTCGTCGAGCCGGGCCTTGATATCGACCACGCGACCATTGGCGAGCGAAATCACCGGGACCTCGCGAGAAATATCCGGGAAGACAGATCCGGTTACGTTCAGCTTGTCGGCTTCCTCATACTTGCCCGCGGCGACCAGCGGAAACTGACCGGCGTTGTCCACATTCACAATCGATGAGTCACCCGTCTCGACGACCTGAGGTTGCGACGCCGCTCCGCTGGCCGGGTCAAATTTCTTTTGGCAGCCAATGAGCGCAGAGAACGCAGCCAGG
This sequence comes from uncultured Acidobacteriaceae bacterium, assembly GCA_963834565.1. Lineage (GTDB taxonomy): Bacteria > Acidobacteriota > Terriglobia > Terriglobales > Acidobacteriaceae > Telmatobacter. The sequence continues at coordinate 133,608 of CAWICF010000010.1, forward strand.
CAGCATGCGGATCTAAGAATGGAAGGATTCTTCATGGAATGACCTCGCGTCCGACGGCAAGATTCAGTTGTCCGGCAGCAGTAAGATAGGCTCCAATCAATTGCGCGTAAGCCAGCTGCACCTGCCGGAAATCGCTCTGCGCATTCAAAAAGTCCATCAGCGAAGCGCCGCCGTGCTGATAGGCGTAGGTCACGGTGTCGCGTACCCGCAGCGCTTCATCGTTGTACCTGGCTTTGTAGGGTTTCAGCAACGCGATGTTGCTGCGAACCAGTTCGTAGGCCGTGTCGACATCGCTGAACACCTGCGCGCGAGCAGCTTCACTCGCCTCTCGACTGCGCTCAATGTCGATCTCCGTCCGCTTCTTCTCACCTTGATTCCGATCGAAAATGCGGAGCGGGATGTTCACGCTCCCTCCGATGGTTTGCAGACCATTCGGATTGTTGTTCGAGGAGTTCCACGTGTACCAGGCGCTGAAGGTGGGGTCAGTCGAGCCATTCGAAACGGCCAGCTTGTGGTTGGTCTCAGACTGCTGAATCGTTTCCAGCGCGGCCTGCAGATCGGGACGGGCAGCCAGCGCCGCGTCGCGGAACGTGTCGAGCGGGTCCAACGAGTCTGAAAAATCGAAGGTGCCGTCAACATCGAACTGATCAACCGGGGTGCGGTCGTCGAGCAGTTGCAGCAGCGCAATCTTTGCGGTCCGCAGATTGACGATCGCCGTTTGCAGCTCTGATTCGTACTGTACCCGCAGCAGATCGATGCGATCGAAGTCGATTTGCGCGATATCTCCAGCCTTCAACCGTGCGCTGCTGATGTCGATGATCTTGTCGTAATACACGAGGTCATCCTGCGCCAGCTTCAGCACATCCTTGGCTTCAAGAGTTTGCACGAATGCGCTTCGCAGGGTGAACTCGAGGTTCCGCCTCAGGTCTTCGTGTTGCGACTCGCTGATGCGTGTTCCTTCCCGCGCGCTTTCAAGCCGCAACTCGCGCTTGTGATCGCGCTCGTGCAGGTAGCTCACGTTCGGCTGAACATCGGCGCCGCGCAGCGGCTGCCAAACGCCGTCATGCGGCACAATCTGATTGCCATCCTCAGTCAATCCGATTTGCGGATTCGGACGCAGATAGGCGGTGACTTCTTCGGCCCGCATCTCGTCCACACTGTCGGCATCCGCCTTCAATGCAGGATTGGTGGCCTCGAACCTGGCCTTCACCTGGTCCCAGGTGAGGGCTTGCTGGGCCGATAATTGCCCGCCCGCCGGCACCACGACAAACGCCAGTGCCCAGACGGACAGGAAAGAGAAGATGCGTTTCATACCAGACCTTTGTGCCGTGGCTTTCACGGCAGGTACTGAGAAATAAGAATCTCAACGATGAAGAAATGAACCGGAGGAGGGGCTTAAGCCGCAGGCGGCGGACGATTCTGGATGGAAATCAGGGCGGGAACCTCAACTTGCGGCGCGACCACCTGGCTTGGGGCGCGCAGTTGCGCGTAACCGTTTGCCAGCCCATCAAAACTCGGCAGTGGGAGCGCCGGCGTCATCGGCACCGTCGTACGGGCGTGCAAACAACTGTGGTCTCGGCGCACGCAGCAATCAACTTCTGCCGGATTCTGCGCCGCGATCAAGTCGTCCGTCATGGAGATGGCGGGCAACAGGATCAGGATGACGACAGCCAGAGCGACAAATTGCGCACGACGGTCTCTCGCCGCGGCCGGCGCCACGCGCAGCCACGCGAACAGCATCCACAGCGCAACCAGTACCCAGCCGAGATTGAGAATCAGCTCCATCCCAAGTGCCAATTCTACATTAGGAATGATTATCAATCGATAAGTCCCGTGTTCACAAGGTTCAACGGTCACCCATAAGGTGTGGGTTGAGATTATCTAAAGGATTCATAAACTCGATGCTCTTTTCGCGATGGCCAACCTCGTAGATGCGAATTCTGCGTGAAATTCATCGATAGTCGTGACGGTGGGCCACAGAATAAAATCCGGTGTCGCCGTTCGCGGCCGGGCCATCGCCGCCTGATTGACCGCGCCAAGCAGGAATCCGTAAGATGGAGATGGCTGGACTTTCGTGCCCTGCCCGGGGTCGTAATGCCAGTTGGCCGGAACGCGAGCTTGCGCTCCGCTTGATGCCCCCTCGTTCAACGGCAGGACAGCTGACTCTGGATCAGCATATCGGGGTTCGAATCCCTGGGGGGCAGCCAAATAACTCCTTTAAATCATCTGTTTGCCGGTTGTCGGTTAAGGCACTGTGCCCAAGCCAGTGCTTTTATAAAGGGTTAATGTATTCGATTGAGTCAGAGGTCACGGGCAATCCATCATTTAGAAGATGTATCGTCGGCCGACTTCGTCCAAAATCTCTTACCGCCCCCCAAATTCCATTGCAGCAAGATTCTGCGCTGGTGACGGAGAGGAGTGCTCCAGATCGTCGATCTTGCGCGCCAGCGCCTGGTAGCGCGGCTCGTCCTTCAGGGTGCGCAGGTCGGGATGTGAAAGCATCGCCAGGAACTCAATATCGTGTTGGTTATATGCATCTTCCAGGATCGTCACTGCCTCCTGCTTTTTGCCCATAAGCACACATGTGGTAGCGAACATGGCAGCGTGCACTTTGCCTTCTCGAAAGTATTCCTTCTGCTTCGCATACAGCGCATTCAACAGGCCGCGGTCTCCGCCATGCACATAACCAGCCTGTGCGGATGCAATGACATCTTCCATGGCCGGATCGTTCGCGGCCTGCGCCGTGCGCTCACCCTCGGCTAGAAAACCGGGATAGTCGCGAAGGGACAGCTCAATCCGCATGAGATAGAAATGAGGCGAGCGAAAGTCGGGAGCCGACTGCTCCACTTCTTTAAGCAAGCCCAGCCCCTCCCGCGAATGGCCTGCGTTGTACAGCATCAACCCCTTGTCGGCCAGGATCGAGCGCGATGACGGATCGAGCTCCTGCGCCTTGTCCATTTGATCCAGTGCCTGGGGGAATCGGCCCAGTTCGCCGAGCGCATTGGCATACCAGACCCGCGCCTGGGAATCGTTGGGATTCAGCGCAATGGCTCGCCGAAACTCCTTATCCGCATCGCCAAAATCCCATGTGCCGTACATCTCGGCAAAGGCCAGCGCGCGGTGTGCCTCCGGAAGCGAATCGTCCAGGGCCACGGCCTTGCGCGCTGCTGCAATCGCCCGCGAAAAAGCTTCGTCATCCTTCGCCGTGGTGTATTCACGCAGCAGGTTGTAGGTATCAGCCAGCCCGGCATAAGCTCGCGCATCACTGGGATTGTGCACAATCGCCTGCGTGAAGAGGTCGAGCGCCCGGTTCAGGCTTTCCGGCGTCCGCTGATTCCACTCGTACCGCCCACGCAGGTAGAAGTCGTTGGCCTGGCTTTTATCCAAGTCAGAGACTGCCAGGGTTGAACTCTCAACAGATGGCGAACGATGCATCATGAATCTGCGTGCAACGCCGGCCGCCGACGCCCCAACCGTGAGCCGCGCAGTGGCATCGAGTGCCACCGCAAACACCACCACGGTTGCCAGCGCTGTGGCCCACTTCCGCTTCGGACTCCACCTCACGGAGGACGCTTCTACCGGCGAATCCGCGGGCGCAGGAGCAGTCTCAACAGATGCAACCTGCGCAGCAACAATCTCAGGCTCTTCCTCTATGTCCGGTTCAGAATCCGGCTCAAAAGGGCTGGCCGACTCGAGCCACTGGTCCAGCTCTGCCGGATAGGCATAGACCGAAGTCTTGGCCACTCCCGGTACCCGATGAATGGGCAGACCGCGAGTCTTTCCCCAGCGTTTGACGGTTCGCTCGGTTTTCCCGAGGTGAGCGGCAATCTCTTTCCACCCCACCAGCCGCGGCGCTGCATCCACTTTCTCGGTGGAATCCGGGAGACTTGGGTCAGAAAACGGCATGGAGTGTACCTATATCCGGCTCGTGGCCCTATTTGTCACTCATCAGACACAACGTGTCCCTTGGCGCTCAGACATTTTGGCCCCATGATAGCACCGGTGGGGTGTATTAGGCCCCGCTTGTCCCCTCTTACAAAGGATCGCATCCGGGAGCCACTCCCCAGCACAGGGCTCAAGGGTGAGTGTGTAGATAGCGGTCAATGGGCATCGTACCGGGCCGCTGGGAGTGACTCACATGTTCCCCTCTTCCTTGAATCTGCGAGCATTACTGGGCCTTGCATGCGCCCTTCTCACGGCTAGTGTTGCCTCGGTTCAATCGCCTGCTCAGGCTGCAACAAGTACTGTCGTGGCTTTGGGCTACGGCGTGGGCATGCTTCAGGCGGGTGACCAGAATTTCTACGGGATTTCTACGTCCATTGAAATCCCGTGTGTCCCGAATATAGGAGAGTGCGACAAAATCTATCAGGTCACCCTTGCAGGAGCGGCGAGCATCTTCTACCTATTTGATGGAGCCAACAACAACCTCGCCAATACCGCCAACAGCTGTCAATTGACAGATCTGATCGTCGGCACGGATGGAAGCCTCTACGGAACCTGCATTTACGGCGGCTTAGGTGGAAATGGATCGATCTTCAAAATCCCGCTCAACGGCTCGTCGCCGAGCGTAAAAACCCTGGCCAGTTTCGGCGTTGAGCCAAACGGAAATCCCGACGACGGCTCACAACCGCTCTCGCTGGTTCAGGGCAATGACGGCAATATCTACTTCACGAACGCGTCAGGACTTTATAAGCTCGATTCCTCGGGCGATGTGAGTGACGTCTACACCTTTGCTTATACCCCCGTGGTTTTTCTCACGATAAACGGATACTACCCGACATCGATCATGCAGGCGAGCGACGGGAATTTCTACCTGACGCTCGCCGTTTCTCCTGGAGCGCCCCCAAGTTACATCCCATCTTCCAGCATTGGCGAGCAGCCCGGCGCCATCGTCCAGATCTCTCCCGCGGGGGATTTTCAGATGATTCACAGCCTGGCCGCCGACGGCAGCGAAGGCGACACTCCCAGCGGTCCGCTGGTCGAGGACAGCACCGGCGCCCTGTATGGAATGACTGCGTCGAGCTACAACAACTACGAGCAGACCGCCGCCGGGGTCGCTTTCAAAGTGACGACCGCAGGCCAATATACGATTTTGCACTCCTTTACAGGCGGGGCAGACGGCATGGTCGACACGGAAGCTTTCATCCCTGTCCTCATTCTGGGAAGCGACGGAAATCTCTACGGCACAACCATTGCGGGCGGCAATACCACGTCAACGAATTGCGCCCCGTTTGGATGCGGGACGGTGTTCCAACTGACCACCGCAGGAGCGCTCACGACTCTTTATACCTTCACAGGCGGCGCCATCAAGCCAAATACCACGACCGTCGCGCAGAACCCGCAAGTCAATGGAGCGGGTCCGCGGGCGCCGCTGGTGCAGACTACGGACGGCTCTTTCTACGGCATCCAGACCACCGCAATCGGCTTTCCTGTTGTCTTCAAGATCGCGCTGACGGATCCGGATCCTCTTCCCGCGCCGATTCAAATCACCTTTGACCCCGCAACGGTGGCGCCCAACAACACGACAACCCTGAACTGGTCGGTTGTCAATGCCTTTTCGCTGACCGCGCAGCAGTGCTCCGCATCGATTGTTGGGAATCCTGCCGGCGCAGACCCCGAAGATTGGAACGGTGTGCAGCCGGGTTCGTTGTCCGGTCTCGTCTATGAGGGCAGCGCAGACATCACCCCAACCGCGGAAGGCAATTTTACCTATGCGCTCACCTGCGGCGGGCAGGAAAGCGGCTTCGCCACGCTGGCTGTGAATAACAACTCGTCGCTGCAGATCGAGCCGCCCAGCATGGCCGCGCTGCAGGCGACGGTCTCACAACCTTATGAGCTGGATCTGACGGCATTCGGCGGAACGGAACCGTACACGTGGTCCATCCCCGAAGGTACCGTGCTGCCCCCCGGCCTCACGTTCGAACAAAACGGAGACAAAGGCGTCTTCGGCGGCACGCCGCAGCAATTCGGCAAGTACTCACTCGTCGTCGAAGTGGAGGATTCTTCCAAGCCGAATCCGCTGCCGCCGCAGCTTCTATCAATCACCTTCAATGTCGTGTCTGGACTCAATCTTCTGAACAGCCTGCCGAATGGCGCCGTCGGGACGAACTATCCGGGCTCTCTTGCGGCCCTCACAACAGGCGGATTGCCTTCCTACACCTGGGCACTCACCAAGGGGACACTGCCCGCGGGACTTCAACTCGATCAGACCACCGGGGCGATCATGGGAACTCCCACGACGCAGGGCACCAGTTCGTTTGCGATTACGGTCTCCGATTCAGAAGACCCGCAAGCCACCTTCCAGCAAACCTTCAACCTCGTCATCGGCGGGACACTTGAGCTTACGACCCCGTCTCCATTGACGCCGAATGCCGCGGTGGGGCAGCCTTACTCGGTTCAACTCGCGGCGTCGGGAGGGACAGCGCCGTACTTCTATAGCTTTGTTACGGACGCAGGCAACGTGCCGCCCGGGTTGACCCTCTCGAGCAATGGAATCCTCTCTGGAACGCCAACCCAGTACACGATTCCCGCCGGCGGTTACAACAACTTCTTCGTGATGGTGACTGACTCATCCAATCCCCCATTGTCGTCGACCTTTGGAATGGCACTTCAAGTCCAATCCACATTGCAGATCGTGACTCCCACTCTGGGGGACGGCGACCCGGGTCTGCCGGACGGCACCGTGGGAGTTTTGACGAGCGTTCCACTGATGGCAACCGGAGGTATTCCACCGTATAAGTGGTCGGCCAGCTCCACGCCGAGCGCGAACCTGGATCTCGCGATTGTGGACGGAAATGTGCTCCAGTACTTCCCGACAGCTGCTCTTTACTACATGGTCACATTGACCGTTGCGGATTCGGAGCAATTCCCGCCTACCCCCCAGGTGGTTGTGCCCCTGATGACCGTGCCTTTGGCGTTGCCGACAACGACAACGCTCACGTCATCCAACACCGCCGCGGGGACCGGCGAGAGCGTGACGCTTACCGCCAAAGTGACCCAATCCTCTGGCGCCGTCCCGACAGGACAGGTGGTCTTTTCGTATGCAACAACCACGCTGGGAACAGTGACGTTGGATGTCAACGGAAATGCCACCCTCCAGACATCGTTTCCCGCGACAGGCGTGTACAACATCACCGCCTCATACGGCGGGAACGGGAGCGATGCGCCCAGCGCATCGAACACGCTCACCGAGACGGTGGTCACACCCGGAATCACAGCATCGGTGAATCCCACAAGTTTGAGCATTCAACCGGGAAGTTCGGGGCAATTGGTCATCACGATTACACCGGTCGGCGGGTACACGGGGACCATTGATTTCTCCTGCGGCACATTGCCGGCACACGTATCGTGCACATTCGCTCCGCCGACTTTGACATTGAACGGCGCCGGGCCGTTTACCGACACACTGACTGTCAGCACGAACGCCACGGCGACGGCCCAACTCCGGATTCCAGGCGAGAATGGGAGGTTCGACGGCCTGGCCCTGGCTGCCCTCCTCTGGCTGCCCGGATCAATAGCAGCCATGTTCGGACTTAAACGCCGTAAGGGGAAGCACTCAACTTCGCGCCCGGTTCTCTGGATGATTGCGATCCTGCTGTGGATTGGCGCCGGCGCATTGAGCAGCTGCGGGGGAAAGTCGAGTTTCGCAGCGCCGGGTACCTATACGATTCCCATCTCGCTCTCGGTGAGTGGGGAGTCGACCCAGAACATCAGTGCCACCGTGGTTGTCGAGTGAAGCCGATTCTTCTTTGCTCCGATGGCCGAGTCAAGAACAGCTAAGAACACGGGAGAGAACTTAACCATGCAAAGATGCGATGTCATGAAATATCTGCGGATCGCCGCCGTGCCGGTGATCTCGATCCTCATTGGGGCTCCTGCCTTTGTCTCAGCTCGAGCGCAGACGACGCCGTCTACGGCACCAGCCGCACCCCCGGTCCAGTTGCAGACCTATACTGCGTCGGACCAAAGCGCCTCTGCCGGTGTGCCTGCCGGATGGAAAGTCGCAGGAGCCGCGCAAACAAATATCATCTTGTCAGGGCCACAAGGCGAGGTCATCAACCTTGGACAAACTCTTATCGCGCGCGACGGTACTTTTCAATTGGGACAGACGGGACCCGACGGCTCGAATATGTCGATGCCGTACTCGGCAAAGCTTACTGACAAGCTCACGATGTTTTTAGAGCAGCGTGCCAAGCTCAACGGAAACCCGGTTCCTCAGGTCAAGTTCCTTTACGCGGCGCCTCTTCAATCGCTACCGGCCGGGTTCCAATGCGGCGTGTTTGTTGTCGGCCTCTCCGGGATCCCCACGCCGGCCGATGCCCTGGGCATATTCTGCTCGCTGCCCGAAGACCGCCTCCAATTTTACAAAAACATTTTGATCATTGGATCGGCCCCGACCGCCATAGCACCCAAGGATGCGCCCACCGTTGCGGCCGTCATTAAGAGTTACAACGTACCCCAAGCCTGGCTGCAGAAGAAGTTTGCTCTCTTCACAGCCCCGGCCTCGGCAGCACCCGATCAGGGGCCCGGCGATCCGGCCGAGACCGAAATGTATCTAAGGGCGATGGAGCAGCAACAGAACATCATCGATCACGGCGCCAGTTGCGTAGACGCTGGCCTTGTCGGCCCCTCCAGCTTCGGGCAAGCGGTCGGATGCGGTTATTTGTCGCCAAACTTCTAGAGTCGATCCCGGTCTTCTCGAGGCGGCCGCAAGCCATTCAGGTTGAGGCTCCGGCCCTGCCAGCTCAGATCACGAGCATCATTGTCGCGGGCTGGCAACGTCAACCGCGGCAATATCCTGGAAAAAGTACTGGGGAGCAGATCGGAAATGATTTCACGTTCTCTGCCGACGGTCTGCATGTGTTCGCCACGCACCTTGTTTTGTTGCGGCACATGACGGGCCTGGCCGAGAACAAGTTATTTGTGGATGGCTTTCTCTCGCGTCGTCACAAGGAGATGATTGCAACGCTGGCTTCGCTTGAAAACACATGCCCCTACTGCGCCGACAGCCATGGCTACTCGCTTCGCAATTTGGGCCGCTCGGCGGAACAGATTACAGCGATTGAGGCCCGCAATCTCAACTCGCCTGCATTTTCGTTGCAGGAGCAGTCATTGCTGGCTTTTGTCGATAAGATCACTCGCGAGTCGCACTTGATTCATCGAGATGATATTGCGAAACTGATTGAGGCTGGTTGGAGCGAATCTCAAATTGCCGAGGCAATTCATGTTGCCGCGTTATTTGCCACGTTCAATCGCATCGTGAACGCATTCGGGTTGCCCTCGCAGCATTTGCTCAATCTCTACAAGAGCCGGGATGTTGAGGCTCGAATTGAATCCGCGAACAGCTCGAAAAGCAGCGAGTAAATCCGGCCCGCGACTGCACCTGTTCGCAGGAACCTTATGGCGGAAGATCTAAGGAAAGAGCAGTGCTATGCTTGTCGATGTGTACGAGCAGATTGAACGGGTTATCGACCTCACCGATCCGGCACTGAACCACCTCTACAGCATGAGCGTGGAAGAGGCGCGGACGCTGATACTCGACGGCCCGGCAGAGAGCGTCAGCCGGATTCGCGGTTCATTTGCGTTGCTTGCCAAGCGCGGCCGCAGGGTAAGAATGGCGCGCTCGCTTGACAGGCCGCTGCGCTACTTTCTCGCCAAGCGCAAAGAGGGTCCTGCCCTTGTCGTCTCCGACCGCATCGACGGCATTCACGAGTGGCTTAAAAGCGAGGGGCTGCAAGAGCAGTTCCGGCCTGATTACACGCGCATGGTGCCGGCTCATTATGTGGTCGAATTGCAATTGGTAGGCTGCCCTGATCCGGAACCTGTGTACGAGCGTTTCTTTACGCCAACAGCGGACGCACTCCCCGCCGATCTCGATGTGATCGGACGCGCATACATCTCCGCACTTGCCGAAGAGATCGCGCAGTGGCTCCGCTCCATTCCGCAGGACGAGCCAATCGGTGCGTGTTTTTCAGGCGGCGTCGATAGCGGCTCCGTATTCCTTGTTACCTATCACGTGATGCGCAAGCTCGGCATGCATCCAGGCAGGCTGAAGGCGTTCGTGCTCGACCTCGGCGACGGTCCCGATCTTCGCCAGGCGCGCGCCTTCCTCGAGCCGCTTGAGCTCTCGCTTTTTCTTGAGGCAATCGAAGGCGATGCTTCTTCGCTCGACGTGAGCGAGACGATCCGTGTTGTTGAGGACTACAAACCGCTCGACATTGAATCGGCCACGATGGCGCTGGCCCTGGCGAAAGGAATTCGCGCGCATTACCCTGACTGGCGTTATCTGATTGACGGAGACGGCGGCGACGAAAACCTGAAGGACTATCCGATCGAGGCCAATCCCGAGCTCACGATTCGCAGTGTCATCAATAACCCGATGCTCTATCAGGAGGGTTGGGGCGTGGGGAAGATCAAGCACTCACTCACATATAGTGGAGGGCTCAGCCGGTCCTATGTGCGCACCTACGCGACGGCGCACCGCTACGGCTTCAGCGGATTCAGCCCCTTCACCATGCCGGGCGTGATTGCCGTTGCCGCGGCGATTCCGTTTATCGAACTGACTAACTACGAAGTGGAACGGCTCTATGCGTTGAAGGGTGAAGTGGTCTCGCGCGGGGTCGAGGCCGTGACCGGGATGAAGATGCCGGTCTTTGCCAAGCGGCGCTTTCAGCATGGCGCGCTCTCTGAGGATTCGCTGCGAAAGCGGCTGCCCTATCGCGAAGCCGAGTACCGCAATCAGTTTCTTTCGCTCTACCCGTGATGCTTCCATTGTTGTCTGCCTATCCTCAAGCCGCTCGCGAGCGCGATGAGTGGATTCTGGCGCGCCGAGGTCCACGCAACGCCGTCGATCCTTACATTCCCAATGCGTACCTGGCCGAAGACGAGCGAACCGCTGCAGGCGAAGTCGTGCCCACGACGACCGTTTTCCTCACCAATCGCGAGTGCCCCTGGCGTTGCCTGATGTGCGACTTGTGGCGCAACACCATCACAGGCACAGTCCCAGCCGGCGCGATTTCCCGGCAGATTGAATACGCACTGGAGCGCCTGCCATCGGCGCGGCAGATCAAGCTCTATAACAGCGGCAGCTTCTTTGATCCGCGCGCCATTCCGCCGGGGGACTACGAAGCGATTGCTCGGCGACTCGATGGCTTCGAGCGCGTAATCGTAGAGTGCCATCCCGCACTTGTGGGCGATGCGTGCGTTCGATTCAAAGATTTGATTCACGGGCAACTCGAGATTGCGATGGGGCTCGAGACGGTACACGCTGATGTATTGCAGCGGCTCAATAAGCGAATGACACTCGAAATGTTTGCCGGGTCGGCACGATTCCTGCAAGAGAACAAAATCGATTCGCGAGTCTTTATTCTTGTCCAGCCGCCCTTCATGCTCGAGAGCGAAGCAGTTGAATGGGCGGCGCGTTCGCTTGAGTTCGCGTTCGATTGCGGCGCCACTGCCGCGACGCTGATTCCCACGCGCGGCGGAAACGGCGCAATGGAAGAACTCGCCGCTGCCGGCGATTTCTCTCCGCCGGCGTTGCGAACGCTCGAAACGGCATTGGAGCAAGGCATTTTGCTCAACAAAGGCCGGGTCTTTGCCGACCTCTGGGATGCGGAGACATGGCCAGGTTGTCCTGCTTGCCGCAAGCAGCGCATTGCGCGACTCCAGACCATGAATCTTGAGCAGAGAATCTCCGCAGCCATCGTCTGCGATGTGTGTAACGGCCAGGCATGAACGCGCGCTACGACATCGCGGTGGTTGGTTCGGGCTTTGCGGGCACGTTGCTCGCAATGATTGCGCACCGGCTCGGGCACTCCGTCGCTCTCATTGAGAAGGGCACGCATCCGCGCGTCGTGATCGGCGAGTCGTCGACACCACTCGCGAACCTGCTCTTTGAAGAACTGTGTGTTCGCTACGACCTGCCAAATCTCAAGCCGCTGGCAAAGTGGGGAAGCTGGCAGCGCGCGCATCCTGAGATTGCCTGCGGGCTCAAGCGAGGATTCACGTTCCACCATCACCTGCTTGGCGGTGCGCCATCAGTCGACCCCGAACGGAGGGATCAATTGCTGGTCGCAGCGAGCCCGCATGACGAAGTCGCCGACATGCACTGGTATCGCGCCGACTTCGATCACTTTCTTGTGCGTGAAGCCCAACAGCTTGGCGTCGACTATTTCGATCGCGTTGCGCTTCGGGAATTCGAAGAAGAAGAAGTCGGAATTCGATTGCTCGGCGAACGAGACGGCGGAGGCGTGGAGTTTCGGGTTCGATTTGTGGTCGATGCGACTGGCCCGCGCGGCTTTCTGCATCACGCCCTCGGCCTCGGTGAAAATCCGCTTGCCAACTATCCGGCGACGCAGAGCCTGTACAGTCACTTTTCCGGCGTAGAGCGATTGGAGAATACAGAATTCAGCCGCGTCGACGGCCAACCGCCGTTTCCGATCGATGACGCCGCTGTTCACCATGTCTTTGACGGTGGATGGATATGGGTTCTCAACTTCAATAACGGAATGACAAGTGCGGGCGTCGCAGCGACGGATGATTTCGCGACGCAGCTTGGGCTCCAGGAAGGCGCCGTGGCTTGGCGGCGACTGCTTGACGGCATTCCTGCTTTGAAGGCGCAGTTCGCCAACGCACGCGCCGAGCGGCCCTTTAGGCACATTCCGCGCCTCGCCTTTCGCAGCTCCGCAATCGTCGGCAAGCGTTGGGCATTGCTTCCCTCGGCCGCAGGCTTCGTCGATCCGTTGCTCTCCACCGGCTTCCCGCTTACGCTGCTGGGCGTTACGCGAGTTGCGGATATCATTGAGAACGCGTGGGGCACGGAGCACTTTGGTGCGCGACTCGACGACTACGCGCGGCAAACCGATCGTGACCTGCTGGCGACAGCACGACTCATCGCTGCGCTCTACGCAAACATGAATCGCTTCGATGTGTTTGTCGAGCTGACGCAGCTCTACTTCGCTGCCGCAAGCTTTGCCGAGTCGGCGCGAAGGCTCTTGAAGCCGCAACTCGCGCCCTCGTTTCTGCTCTGCACGCATCCGCAGTTCGATCGGGCATGTGGGGAAATCTGCGCTCGCGCGCGGCAAAGACTCTCCGATGCCGAAGCAATCGCATTGATTACTCGGATTCATGAGGCAATCGAACCGATCAACGTTGCCGGCCTGGGAAACCCTGAGCGGCGAAATTGGTACCCGATTCAAGCTGACGACATCCTGAATGCCGCCGCGAAGCTCCATTCCAGCCGCGATGAAGTTCAGACGCTACTCAAGCGTTGCGGCTTTGTTTGCGAGCCGGCTTCCGATCCCGCCGCTATGGCTTAGATTTCGGCATGAATGCGATCGGATGCGCCGAAACAATGCCTTTTCCTTCTTCGATGACGAGAAACTGGTCCGGCTTTACATGGCCGAGGCTCTCCCTGCGCTCGCTCGGCCACTCGATTTCGAGACTAACCTCACTCACGCTGCCTGGCTTTCCCAGTCCGAAGGTCAGCGGAAGTTCGCTTTGCGACAGATAGCTCGAACCGGATTTGACCATCGCCAGTTGCCGCATCCCGCCGGCCGCGGTCAGCGTGACTTTGGCGCCGATCGCATCCCGGTTCGATTTTGTGCCCACGAGCTTGATCCGCAGCATGTCGTTGCGATTGCCGTTGTCGTTGCGGAAAAGATGCGCGGGGCCGTTATTGGTTGTCACAACCAGATCCAGATCGCCGTCGTTGTCAAAATCGGCATAAGCCGCGCCGCGGGCAACCATGGCGTGGCGCAGCGCAGCGCCAACATCGGTTGAGGCATCCTGAAATTTCCCCTGGCCTTTGTTGTGAAACAGCAGCGGCGGTTCAGCGTAATGCAGGTTGGGGCGCATCACGTTGATGTCGTCGGCAACGTGGCCGTTCGCGGCAAAGATATCGAGACGACCGTCAAGATCGTAATCGAAGAAGAAGCATCCGAAGGTGAGCGATAGCGCCGAGGGTGAGGCAATGCCAGCGCTCGCCGATTGATCGGTAAACAGCCCGGAGCCATCGTTGTGGTACAGCGAGATGCTTTCGTCTGTGAAGTTGCCAACCACCAGGCTCTGGCGGCCCGAACTGTCGTAGTCTCCGGCGTCTGTACCCATGCCTGCGCGGGCACGGCCGGCATCGCTGAATGCGACTCCGGCGGCAAACCCGACGTCGGAAAACGTGCCGTTGTGATTGTTGTGGTAAAGCTTGTTCGCAGCAGTGTCGTTGGAGACAAAAAGATCGATCCAACCATCGTTGTCGTAGTCGAGCAGCGCCACGCCAAGCGACTTTCCATTCGGATCGTAGAGGCCGGCGCGCTTTGTCGCGTCCTCAAATCTCCCGTTGCCAAGGTTGTGAAAGAGCCGTGCGCTTTCTCCTTTGTAGGCTTCGGGGGTGCAATATGACTTGTGCTTCCCGTCGAGCGAACAGAACTGATCGGTCTTCTGCGACCAATCGACATAGTGCGCGACGAACAGATCGAGTTTGGCGTCGTTGTCGTAGTCAAACCACGCGGCGCCTGTGGGGAAGCCAGAATCGGCGAGCCCCGCCTTGGCCGTCACGTCTGCGAATTTGCCGTTGTGCAGATTGCGGAAGAGATGGCTGCCGCCGATTGCGGTGACGTAAATATCGTCGAAGCCGTCGTTGTCGAAATCGCCCACCGCGCAACCCATGCCGTACATCTCTACGGCGAGCCCGGCCTGGCGCGTTACGTCAGTGAATGTGCCGTCGCGATTGTTGTGGTAGAGCGCGGGGTAGGACTTTTCGTTTGCGTGACCGGGCCAGTCCATTGAGTTGACAAAGAAAATGTCGGGCCAGCCATCGTTATCGTAGTCGATGACACAGACTCCGCTGCCCATCGTCTCAGGCAGCAGCTTGGCGCCAAATGCGCCGCTGTTGTGCTTGAAATGGATACCCGCCTGCTGGGTTACTTCAGTAAAAGTAATCGGACCCGATGGACGCGGGGCTGCCTGCTCTACAACGTCAATAGGCGAAGATTCGGCTGCAGGCGGCCGCGAAATGCCGCTCTGCTCAGGCTGCGGAGCAGGCTTCGACTTACAGCCGGTCAGGATCGCGGCGGCTATTGTCATGAACGCAGCAAACCGCAAAGCGCTCGGCTTTGCAACGGCTCCGCGGTTTGAAGAAGACAAAGTCCGGCACATCTTCGAGCTACGCACGGGCTGCCTTCTGTTCGGGAATTGCAGAGGCGCCGGCAGCGCGCGCTCGCCGCCCGTCAATCGTCATCTCAATCATTAGCGCCGCAGGACCGACCCAGAAGAGCGCGTAGAGCGGTGCGTAGATGCTGCTGTTGAGCCGGAAAAAGAATTCGAGCACCGCGATGGCAACGGCCACGAAACTTTGTCCCAGGCGCGAACGCACCGTCGTCTTGGGATCGGTGATCATGAAGAAGATGAAGAGCTGATACATCGGTCCCGTGATGGGTGAGACCTCAGACTGCCAGGGGTCACCGACAATGTGCGCGCGCAGAAACGAGAGCGCAATGAAGCAGACCACATAGGTAAGCGTGATGTGCAGCCGCCTGGCGCGCCACACAATGACAGTGCCGAGCACCCAGATGACGATGAGCGAGGCGAAGTTGTTGCCCCACTGGATGCTGAGCGAGGCTACAGCCTGTGAAGCAAGAATCAACATCGCGCAAATGCCAAAGTTGGAGGGGTTCCAGATGTGCCGCCCGCGAACGCGCAGCGCGTATTTTGAAGTGATGGAAAGCGCGCTGCACAGCGCGTATGGCCAGAAGGCCGGCGAGCGAAGCAAAATGCCCACGCTGATGCCGCTGATGTAGGCGCTGGCGGGATGCGGCCACTTATGGAGAAAAATGCGGCCAAGAACCATCTCGCATGTGATGGCAGTCGCGATAGCCAGCAGAGTCTTCGAGTAGCTTTCCAAAATGCCGAACGAAAGATTGCCGACGAGCAGAATCAGCGTGATGAAGATGGGAGGCAGGTAGGGGTTGAGGCGGCTCGACATTGGCACCCATCCTCTGAACTGCGGCTTGCCCACCGTATCCGGCGCCGCTGGTTTCGGTCGCGCAACTGGCTGGCTCATTGTGGTTCCTTCACAGTGTAAAGACGGTCGGGCAAGAGATTGTCTAGCGTTTGCACGTCGCCCGAAGGCCAGCGAATCACCGCTTTGTCGATCTTTGGATTCTTGCCGAGTCCGAAGTGCACGCGCCGGTCATTTTGCGAAGCGAAGCCGTCGCCGCCGGAGACTTGCTGCAGTTGTTCTTTACCATCCCAATCGAGCGTAATCTCCGCACCGATGGCGCTGCGATTGCTCTGTGTGCCCTCGAGCGAAAACTCGATCCATCGATTGTCGGGCGTAACGGTGTTCTTGTAAATCAACAAAGGCCCGCGCTGGTTGGCAACAACAATATCGAGCGTACCCGTATTCCAAAGATCGGCAAGCGCGACTGAGCGGCCGTCGTAGGTGTCGGTGGCGCCGACCGCCTGCGCAACATCGACGAACTTGCCTTCGCCGTCATTCAGCCACAGCCGTTTTTGCTGATAACCCGAAAGGCTGCGGCCATTGAACGCCGGCCAGTTTGCGGCATCGCTGATAATCGAACTGTTTCCGCCGGCCACTTTTGCAAAGTCGTACCAGTAGCTGCGCTGGCGATCGAGCGAGATGTATCCATTGGCGAGATAGAGATCGAGGTTGCCGTCATTATTGAAGTCGCCAAATTGCGCACCGAAGCTCCACCCTCCGAGCTCGACGCCGAGGTCGCGAGCCATGTTGTCGTATTTGAGCGCCGTCCCAGCCTGCGGCACCCACAAATTGTTCCCCTGGATCAGCACGCCTTCTTCAGAGATGTTCGAAACGTAAATAGAAAACTTGCCTTGGTCGAAGATGTCGCCGAAAGAGACGTTCATACCGCTCTTGGGCGCAAAGCCGACGCCTGCTTCTTTGCCTGCCTCGTGAAAATGTCCGTGATCATTGATATAGAGCTCTGAGACCCCATAATCGTTGGCAATAAAAAGATCCGGATAGCCGGTTCCACTCAGATCTGCTGCGGCGCAGGCCAGTGTCCAGCGGCGGCTGCTGATGCCGGCCTTGGCGCTCACTTCTTCAAAGTGTCCGTTGCCTAAATTGTGGAAGAGATATTTTCGGCCGCCGTTCTGCGCGTACTCAAAACTTTCGGGCATCATGCGCGTGTCGCGAAGGTGCCATAGATTCACGTCTTCAGGATAGTATCCGCCGACGAAGAGATCGAGCTTGCCATCGTTATCGTAGTCGAACCACACGGCGGTGTTGGCATTGATCCACGGCGGCAGCCCGGCCTCTTCGCTTACCCGCGTAAAGTGCTTGCCTTGATCGTTGTGAAACAGCTCGGGCTTGCCCCACTTGATAAGGAAGAGATCCTCATATCCATCGTTGTCATAGTCGCCCCAAACCGCGCCCATGCTGACGCCAGTGCCCGGTTGGTTCACGTCAGCGATGCCCAGCTCGCCGGCGACATCGGTGAACGTGCCGTCGTGATTGTTGCGGTAGAGATGATTCCTGCTGCCGATGGCGCTGTTGGTGACGTAGATGTCGGGCCAGCCGTCGCGATTGTAGTCAACGATGGAGACCGATGCGCCCATCGATGCAACCTCGGGCATGATTCCATCGAGCTTCGAATCGAGCGTGGGGGCTTGATGAATAAAATCGATGCCCGATGCGTGCGACACCTCGTGAAGCGAGAAACCATACCGGGTGAACGCGGCCTGCGTGCCGGGACTGGCGCAGGCCTTTGCCGAGGCAGAGAAACGGCGCACCATCCATGGCACTGCGAGCAGCGCCGCGAAAAACAGAGTGACGAGGATTCGCGCAATTGGAACTTTCTTCATTGGCCTGCACCGTCATGCAATGCATTCCGAAAAGTATCCGCAGTCACGTAGCGCGTCTGGTAATTCTGCCAGTCCTCGGGGTGACTGCGATAAACCCACTCGTCTTCAAGCGCACGAGGCGGCTTGTCGTATTCGGTGCGCGCATGGTAGGGAAGCGGTTGCACTGTGCGCGAGAATGTGGAGTTGTAGTCGCCATCCTTCACCCATCCGTCGCCGGCAATCACGTAGTCGCGTACCCAGCCGACGGGTGGAGGGGGCGGCGCGGCGAAGCGCAGCGCCAGCTCATCGCCTGCATTCATGATCACGTAACGGTCGTCAGTCGACTTGAGCAACTCGCGCACATCTCCATAGCGCGTGTAGAAGCCTTCGAGATCGCGCCAGATCTGCGTGGTCGCGGCGAGCTGGTTGTAATCGGGAATCTCGGGCGACGACGCATTCGCCTGATGAATCATCGAGAAGCCGCGATAGCGCAGATCGGCCGATTGCGGATCAAGGTGCGTGATCCTGGTTGCGGCATCAGGCAGTCCCCGCGCCCACTCGATCTGGTCCCAGTAGATTTCGAGATTGGTGCGCAGACGTAGCTTGAGCGGCACTCCTGCATGGAACAAGCCCGTGAGGTCGATGAGGCAGGTCTTGTTGCGGCCGGCAGGGAAACCAAGATTGGCGCGCGCAACTTTCCACCCACCGCGTCGGTCGGGAATTTCAAGACTCAACGGCTGCGAATGAACGCGGGCGCCCTGCGACATCGCCACGTTGACCGACGAGTCGGAGGGATGCAGCCAGCCATGCGCGATCAGCCAAAGCTGGCCACTCGTCGGCAGATCGTTGCCCAGGTCGATTTCGACGTAATGATCGCGCGTGACGCCCTGATACTGGCCGCGGCCGAAGGTGTCAAGATACTTGCCGTCGAGCTTGCGAAGCGTATCGGTCACGTCGTTGCCAAGGTCGTCGGTAGCGTGCGCGATTGCTTGCGGATCTGCAACCGTAGTGATGGCCAGCTTGACCGGCGGCACCACGAATCGCTCGTCGGTGAAGATCTCGGTGCCCGCAGGGTGATCAACCGCCATCAGCGAGAGGGAATCATAGTAGTAGGTCTCCCATAGCTCGCCAGTAATGCTCAAATCGAGCGAGCCGTTGCGCGGAGCCAGCTCAGTGCCGGGAATTTTGTACCACTCCTCGGTTGCCGCAATGCGCGCGGGACCCATCGAATCGATCCGCAGGCCAAGCGCGGCGCCCCACGGCACGGTGTCTTTCACAAACTCCATGGCCGTGCCGTTCCACGCGAAAAGGAATGGGCACGAGCCTTTGAGACGCTGCTCGGTCAACACTTCCTCATCCGCCTTGAGCGCGAACTCCGCGCGAACCGTGCCGTTGGGCCATACGATCCGCGCTACCTCCGCACCGGTTTCGTTGCCAAGGCCGAAGTGGAGCTGGGGACTGTCGATCGCTTGCATCTGAACGAGCAGGCCCGAACGGATTTCAATCTGCCCGCCGATACCGAACGAATTGATACGCTGATCGCCTGTCGCCTGGTGAGCGCGCGGACGAATGACCTGCCAGTGGTAATTCGTAGTCGTGCGATTGACCGCGTCGATGGGCTGCCCGTCGGCTGTTAGTCCGAGCAGGTCGAGCCGGCCCTCGGCACTTGCCGGCGCTGCATCGAACACGCGCGCCGGACCCTGCGGCGATGCGAGGAGCGTGAACTTCTCGTTCTCGTCCGCCAGCCAGATGGTTGCGCCGGCTGCGTGTTGTCCTCCGCAGACGTTGACTAATAGCAGATCGAAGGCGCCGTTGTTATCGAGATCTACGGCACGCAAGCGCACTTCTCTGGTCAATGCGCGTCCGGCATCGGGCACTTGTGCAATCTCGCCGGTATCCCATGCGCCATTGATGTTTGACAATCGGACGATCGCGCCACCCGACTTTACAACCAGCAGGTCGAGAACGCCATCGTGATTGGCGTCGGCTGTGGCAATAGCCTTCACGCTGGCGAAGCCGGCGGGCAGCGCCGATTCAGCAAAGTTGCCGAGACGCTGATTGATGAAGATGTGCAAACGGCCGGCGCCGTCGATGAGCGAGGCGTCGGGATTGCCGTCTCCGTTCAGGTCGGCCCACACAAACTGGCGAATTCCCGAAATCGAGTCGAAGGGGTGGATCACCTTAAACGTGCCGTCGCCGTTGTTGCGCAGAACCGTAGCCAGGGCGCCGGCCGTGCCCAGCACAATGTCCAGGTCGCCGTCTGCTTCGATGTCCACGGCCCACGCGCCGGTGTAGGGCGCGACGAGAATTTCCTTTGGCAATTTAGTTTGCGCAGTGATGTCGGTGAACTTCGCCGGCTCGTCCTGCCGCATGAAGCGCACGCCGCCAGCACCCGCCAGCACCAGGTCGGTCTTGAAGTCGTAGTTGAAATCAATGGGCAGAACGGATTCGGGTGTTGGAGCAACATTTGCCGCGCCGCCGGGAAACGCAAACGATGCACCTGTCGAAAGCCGCACCTGGCGCGAGTTCGCCGTAACAACCGCAGGTGCACCTTCGCCGTTCAGAGAAACAGCGCCGATCCAATCCCATTTTTCGCCCATCGGATTGGCTAGCGGCTGATTCTCGAACTGCAATGCGGTGTCTGGCGGAGCGGGCCGGCCTGGTGGTGACTCCAGGCGCAGAAGATGTGTGAAGGGCTGGGCTTCATCGCCCGGCGCTGGTTTGATCTGAGCGAGTTCCTGGCGGAACGTGGGAAGCTGCATCAGCACATTACGCAGAAACACGCTGCGAATCGCCGCTGCCGCAGCAGGCCCGGAAGCTGCCACGGCTTGTAACTGCGCGAGTTGATCGCGAGCATCCTGCGGCCACGCCGACGATTGCGCAGCAATGCGATCGACGGCGGAACGAAGCGTTGCAGCGTCTCCACGTTTGGCGGCGATGCGGCTCAACTCGAGCAGTGCAGCCAGGTTATTTGGCTGCGCCACCAGGATTTGCGAAATCAGGTGTTGAAATTCGTCTTCGCTGCCCGAGCCTCCCTGGCGTTCCAGCTCGAGAGCGAGCTGGTACTCCGCCTGAAGATTTGAAGGGTTGAGCTGAACGGCCTGGCGCAAATTCGAGATGGCGCTTGCCGAATCGCCACGATCACTGCCAAGAATTCCAAGCAGGTAGTAGATATGGTCGTTTTTGACGGCGAGCTTGTGCGCGCGTTCAAAACGCGCGGCCGCAAGATCGAAGTTACGCTGGCGCAGTGCGAGGATTCCCCAATCGGCCCACGCAGCGGGCTCGCCGGGTGCAAGTTGCGCCGCGTGAGACAACGAGCTTTCAGCGCGCACATCGTCGCCCACCTGCAGCGCAGCCAGGCCAACATAAAACGACGAGATGAACTCGTGATATTCGGCCGAAGAGGGCGAGGGCAGGCCGCGGTGACATCCGGTGGCCAATGCGAGCGCAGCCGCCAATGCGGCTACTTTGACCCGGGTTGAGGTGCGGAGAAGAATGGATTTGATCTCGTTCTTGCTGAGAAAGATTCTAATCATTCATGCACGCCACGTGATATATCGATCGGCTGTGCCGGGCTTGCCTGCGTGGTTCGCCTGCGCCGCCCCCGAGAGCGCTTTACAGTCGCGGCTTTGAACCACAACACGCCGATGCCCACGAAGGGAAGCAGAAAAAGCAGCAGATTCCAGCGGCCAAGCAGAGTGGGCGTCACGGGCACGTCGGTGTCAGCTTCGCCATTCGCTGTCGAGCTTGAGAACGTGATCTGGACGTGCCAGGTTTCTTCTTTGTCGAAGGGCACCAGCGTCTTGAACTCCACGTGATCGAGGAGTTTTTCACGCCACGCGCTGTAAACAGCCGCCGGCAGACGCTTGCTTTCCGGCTGCACTGCCACCTGCACCTTCATGTCGGCAGGAACAGTTAGTGCGCTGCCCTTGGGCGGATCGACAATGACGTAAAAACTGCCGGTGCCAACGTCGGGATTGCTCCAGACTTCAACGTTGAATGGGCCCACTTTGCGATTCTGCATGATGGGGTAGGGAGGGCCGATGTGCGCCCAAGCCGGCACGCAGAAACAGAGTACAAAAAAAGCAAGCGCAAACGCCCGCCGAGTTCCGGCGTAAGGCGGAGCACCCGCAAGCGGGGCACAGCAGATTCCGTTAAACGTTGAAGAAGAACGCATCGTTGTTATCCGGCCAGCATGGTCGCGCGCATGTCCATGGGTTGAGTCATCAGCCACAGACAGCAAAGAAACAAAATCACGCTCAGCGCTCCCCAAGGAACGAATGCGCGCACCGGGTGTTTCTCTGAGTCATCCTGGGCAAGTCGCCAGGCAACCAGCAATGAGCCGGCAAGGCCGAGCAACAGGAATCCGAACTCGAGAGGCTCGACCACCGTTTTGGGCAGTCCCACCAGCGTCCAGCGCGGATCGCCAAGGATGGGCCAGCCAATTTCAACGAAGGCATTTTGCGTCACAGGAACGATGGTATAAAGCCCGGTGAAGAAGTGGTAGCCGTAATGCGCCAGCCACATTCCAAAGCCGAGCGGGGAGAGCGCGTAAGCGTAGCGAACGCCAATGGCGAGCCAGCCGCTCTGCACGCCTGCCCAGGCGCGCGTGATCCATGCAGCCAGGCCGAGCAGCAGCGCGGGTTCCACGACAATCACCGCCGTAAACAGGATGCCGAGCACTGCCGCCTGGCTCTGGAGGTGCAGCGTGCGCTTGAGCCAATCTTCAACGGTATAGACGGGGCTCACCATGCCGAAGGCATTCATCAAAGAGCCGAAACAAAAGACGATCGCCAGTGCGGCAATGTCGTTGCGGCGCGAGAAGCGGCCGATGCCCGAGCGTTGCGGATCGCTCATCAGCTCGCCGCCCGGCAGCCGGCTGAGGATTCCAACATTGTCGTGCGGGCATGCGTGGACGCAGTCAAGGCAAAACGTGCAGTCCATATTACCCACCTTGGCGGGCTGAAAGAGAGCAAGTTCGCAGCCGCGCTGCAGTACGACGAGCGGTGACGACGTTTTCCGATGGCCGCGAATGCAGTCTTTTGTCCCGCAGCCATCGCACACTTCGTGATCGCGCACTGCGACTTCAAGCGGCGATGCGCTGGAGGCAATGAAATTGAACTGTCCGATCGGGCAAACATATTTGCAGAAAGTAGCGTGGGTGAACAAGCCATCGATGATCAGAATCGCGGCAAAGTAGCCCACGATGATCCACGCGGTGAGCCACGGAGAAGCCCAAAGACCGAATAACTCGTAACTGAAGAGCAGCCCGACAAAGAGCGCAATCGGGATCCACTTGTTGCGCAAGCTCAGCGGCCAGGTAAGGCGAGGATGAATCCACTTGCGCATAAAGTTGCGGGCCAGCATGAACGGACAGGAAAGGCAGAACAGATTGCCGGCGCAGAGAATGGCTACCACCAGTGCCCCGCGAAAATGAACCCAGGTGAGCACCGTGGCGAGATTCTTGGGCGAAAGCGTCGGTCCGAGCAGCCCCTCGACGATCATGACAACGCTGATCGCGAACAGCGGAATCTGCAGAAACGTACGCGAATGGCGCCAGCGCAGCAGCGGCCCAATCACCGGAACCGTGAGAAGATCGAACGGCTGCGCTTCAAGGAACTCTTGCTCTTCGCGAAGGTGATCCTCCTCCGTAGCTGGAGAGAGCGCGGGTGTCGTCCTGGTCAATTCGATTCGACCCCTTTCACGCCCATTTGCCGTTCGACCCTGCGTCCGTCGCTCAAAGTAATGTGAAACAGCACCACCCAATCGCCGCCCATCGTGAAGTTAAGCGGCGACCGATAGCTGCCCGGAGAAATTTCAACGGCATCAGAAAAAACCGGCGCCATGCCGGGATGGTCCATATCGCCTTCCACCCGTACGTGCGCCCCGGTGACTGGCTGATGAGCTGCATTCGTCAGCCTGAAGGAAACTGCCTCGGCTCCCGCACGCACAGGCTGAGGCGAGATGGATGCGTCAATCGAAATCCCGCTCTCGTCCACTGCCGGTCGGCGACAGCCGATGGCAACGGGCATTGCTACGCCGGCCAACATCAACCACGCACAGAGACGCTGAGAGGCAGCTCTTCGGCGACCCCTCTGATCAGCCCAATTCATCCTGAGTGCCCCAAAATACAGCTTGTTGCCGAATGAGCTACGTGCGGCAGTCCGCTTCTGCGTTCTCATCATCCTGGTACCACGAGCAACTGCAGGCCGCAGGCACCTCGCCTTCGGGCGGAAACATGTGATAGTACATCGCGATCACCATGGGGATGAACACAATCGAGTTATAGAAGAGGTGAAGCTGTACGCGCGGAATGAAGAACTGAATGATGCTGTAAGGCACCGGCTTGCCCATCAGATTGTGATGGATGGTGGCCTGGGTAATCAGCAACAGGTGCTCGATGTGGTGCCAGAACTGGATCCAGAACGCGACCATCCACCAGGTTCGGCTGCGGCCGGCGAATCCCTTGCGCAGCACCCAGATACCGATGAGCATCACCAGTGCGTAACCGTAGTGCAGCCCTTCAGACTTGATGAGCCACGGGTACCACAGGCCCAGAATGCCGTTTGCCTTCGGGATGGGCCATCCCATCACCCAGATCTGGTAGGCCTGGGCGAGGTGCTCCCCCCAGTGCGCTAGCACGATCGCCATGAACACCCACAGAGCCTTCTCGTGCCACTGGCTGTTCAGCTTTTCAGAGAATGTTGCCTGCGAGGACGCAGGCAGAACATGACCTTGAAGACTGGGAACGGTTGCAGCCATTTCGATTGACCTCACTTGGAGCGAAATCGGGGAGCGTCTTTGAATCGCAACCCAGTGTACGTGAGAATCAACACGATTCGAGTCGGTTGAAAGGGTGAACCACGTCTCAACCTTTCGGTTGATGCGTAGCGCCGGGACGATCTACAGGTAGATACGTACTCGCCGATTTCAGCGCGATTTTTGGCGGATGGAGCGATATCTCAACCATTAGTTGGTTGTTCCCTTTGGCCCTCGCCTGTCATGCTCCTGTGGATTCTTCCCCATGCAACTTTTTGTGAGGTCAGATCATGCAAGCCAGGTTCATCGTGGTCACTACGTTCCTTGCCTTCTGCGCAACGCTCCCTGCTCAGGACAGCTTTGCAACCAAACCCGACAACAGCCAGCGGCAAAATTTCTTTTCCAGCTGGGAGCAACGCACCAGCGCGACGCAAGCCAAACAGCCGGCGTGGCCGCCTCCTCTCATCACCACTTACGTCGGCTTGATCCAGGTGGCCCGTGCGGATTTCATCCGTCAAACAGCGTCGAATCACGTCGAAACCTGGAACCTTGACGGCAACAAGGGGCTCAACCTTATTCCTTTCGCCAACACAGAGATCGTTACCAACCTGCCCGGGTACTTGCTGCACAGCTCTCCCACGGTGAAGAATGGCGCAGGCGACATGGCGTTTCTGCTGAAGTATCGCTTCCTTGCCGGCAACGCAAGTCATGGCAGCTACGTGGCCAGCGCCTTTCTCTCCGGCACCATTCCAACCGGCAGCTACAAGAACGGCAGCGCCGATGCCACGGTTTCTCCCAACATCGGTGTCGGCAAGGGCTTCGGCTGGTTCGACGTGCAGAGCACGCTGGGCGCAAGCTTGCCCGTGATGGACACGGCAACGCTGGGACGCACCATTGCGTCGAATACGGCATTCCAGGCTCACGTTGCGAAGTATTTCTGGCCCGAAGTCGAAATCAACTCGACCTGGTTCATGGGCGGTGCGAACGACGGAAAGAACATGACATTTGCGACACCGGGCATGCTCTTCACGCACAAGCTCCGTCCGGTGGAGGCGAAAAGCAGGCTGGCGATGTGCGTAGGCGCCGGCGACCAGATTGCCACCAGCCATTTCCACACTTACAACCACGAGATCGCCGTAACCACTCGCCTCATCTTCTAGTTCCAGGTATAGCTCTGTTCGAGTTTGTGGGCGCGCTTTCGATTATTCACAGCGCGCCCACAAGCTTCATCTCGCTGGCCATTGAAGCCAGGGGCAGCCGGACGATCGCACGGGCGCCTTCACCATCTTCTCGATTGACGAGCGAAATCTCGCCTCCGTGAGCGCGCGCGATCTGTTGGGCCAGCGCAAGGCCAATGCCACTGCCCGTCGATTTCGTTGTATAGAAGGGAACGAAGAGGTTTTCCGGATTGGCAATTCCCAATCCACGATCCTCAATCAGGATCTGTACAGTCGCGTCTACTGACACCCAACTCGCGCGTACCGGCTGACCGCCATTGCTTAACGATGCTTCCACCGCATTGGCCATCAGATTAATCAGCATCTGCTCTAATTGATCGGCATCGGCATTCAGATTGACAGGCGGTCCAGGGTCGAGCTGAACGAGCAGGCGCTGCTCCAGCAGTGTCACGCGCTCCATCAAGGGCAACAGCGCAACAGGCCGCAGGCGCGGCGGCGGCAATTGCGCCAGCTGACGATACGATTGCACGAAGCGATGCAGAGCGTCGGCGCGGCTCTCGACCACGCCCAGGCCGCGGCGGAAATCTTTCGTCACAGCTTCGTCTCCCTGCAAAGTTTCGACCCGCGCAAGCAGGCTGCCAGCGATGGATTTGATTGGCGCGAGCGAATTTGAGAGCTCATGGCCCAGCACGCGAATCAGGCGCATCCAGGCGGCCTTTTCCTCTTCCTGCAGTGGAATGCTGACGTCAGCCAGAACCAGCAGTGTGTGGGGCGCTCCATCCTGCCGGAAGACTGCTTTGCGCAGCAGCCAGCGCGCGGGCGCGGCGCCGAACGAGCGAATCGACTGGTCTGGCGCCCCGAGCCAGTCATCGAGGCGCAGCTCATTTGCGGAATATCCAATGCATCGCGCATAAGGCCGATCGAGCAGTTTGAGGCCGGCGCTGTTGACCAGTTGCAGCCGGTTCTGGCGATCGAAGGCGAAGAGCGGCGCGTGCATCACTTCCAGGATGCGCGCCAGCAGCGCAGTCGCCTCGAGCGAGCGCACGCGCTGCTTTTGCAACAGATCGGCCAGCGCGTTGACCTCCGCGGCCAGTTCGCCCAGTGCATCGGATGAAGAAGCGCCGCGCGCGCGAAAAGAATAGTCGCCTTCACGCAGCGAGGCAACGACGTTGGAGAGCGTTTGCAGCGGGCGGACAAAACCCTCCACAAGTGCGGAGGCGCAGATCGCGAGGTAAATGAGCAGGCAGATGCCAATCAGAAGGGCGGGGACGACATCGATCTGGTGCTCATAGAAGAAGACGGCAAGAAAAATCAGCGCGGGCAGGCAGAGAAGCGAGGAGTAAAACCACGCGCGGCGAATCGCCTGGCGTTTGCGGCGGCGCGGTCTCGTCTCATAGGCCATACTTTTCCATGCGCCGGTAGAGCGCGGCACGGCTCAGCCCCAGCGATTCGGCAGCCTGCGAGATATTGCCGTCGCAGCGGCGCAGCACCTTGCGGATCAGCATGGCCTCCATTTCATCGATACTCATATTATCGAGCGAAAGCGCTGCCGGCCGAGCGCCCGAGATGGAAAGATTGGCGGGCTCAATCTCTTCACCGCTGCAGAGGAGAAGGGCGCGCTCGATGCTGTGCTCGAATTCGCGAACATTGCCGGGCCATGAATACTGCATCATCAGCTGCATCGCGGAGGCTGAAAAGCCGCTGACCTGCTTGCGATAGCGGGTGCGCAGCCGGGAGAGAAAATGCTGCGCGAGCAGCGGGATGTCTTCGCGCCGGTCGCGCAACGGAGGCAGGTGAATCTCCACAGTATTGATGCGGAAGAGGAGGTCTTCGCGAAAGTTGCCGGCCTTGGCTTCTTCGTGCAGTTGCGCGTTCGTCGCACACAGAAGACGCACATCGACGCGCCGGGTTTGCGACGATCCCACGCGCTCCAGTTCGCCCGTCTCCAGCACGCGCAGCAGCTTGGCCTGCTGGCGCATCGGCACATTGGCAATTTCATCCAGGAAAAGTGTGCCACCGTTGGCCAGCTCGAAGCGGCCTACCCTGTCGGAGCGTGCGTCGGTAAATGCGCCCTTCACATGGCCGAAGAATTCGCTTTCGAATGTGCCTTCCGGCATTCCGCCCGCGTTCACCGTCACCAGCGACATGCGCGCGCGCGGCGAAGCGGCGTGCAGCAGCCGCGCGACGATCTCTTTTCCCGTGCCGTGCTCGCCTGTGATCAGCACATTTGCCTCGGAGGGTCCAACCCTGGCGATCAACTCGAGTACCGGCTGCATTGAGGGAGCGGAGGCAACAAAATCCGGCATGCCTTCGGCGCGAAGGAGGCGATTCTCCAGCTCCAGCTGGCGGGCGCGGCGCAGTGCCTGGCGTAACTCTGCGTGAACTCGGATGAGAGAAAGCAGTCGCTCGTTCTCCCAGGGCTTTTGGATGAAGTCGCGCGCCCCGCGCTTGATGCTTTCGACAGCCAGATCGATATTGCCCCACGCTGTCATCACGATGACCGGAAGCCGCGCATCGAACTCCTGGATACCGGCCAGCAAATCGAGGCCTTCCTGGCCTGAGGTGGTGTCGCGCGTGTAATTCAGGTCGATCAGCACCACATCGTAATCGCGTTCGTGCAGCGCTTCCATCAGCAGCTGCGGCGAGCGCACGCAGTCCACATCGATCCCTTGCGGCTTGAGGAGCAGCTCAACCGCCTCTAATACGTGCGGCTGGTCGTCGGCAACCAAAACCCGGATTTTGTCTTGCTTACTCGAAATGGTGCGCCTCCATTACATTTGATTTCAGTTCGAGCGGCGAAGGCCCGTCGTCGGTTAACCGGGATCTACGGCTGATGCGATACGACTCCCATTTTCGCATCGTCGATTGAGACTCCGGTTTGCTGCAGTGTCTCTCCGGTGGCCCGGTCGATGTCCACTTTCGCCTTTTCATAAGCTGTCTGCGCAGCCACTAAAAGAGATTCGGCAATGGATAGATCGTGCTGCGCGGCCAGCGTATCGCTGCTGGACTTGGCTCCGAGTTGTTGTTCCTGCTGCGTGACGTCAAAGGTATGTTGCGCCAGATCGCGTGCCTTGGTCGCAGCATCCACGCGAGCCTGGGCCTGCTGCAATGCGAACAGCGAGTTGCGCACGTCGAAGCGGATGCTCTTCTTTTGTTCTTCGAAAGTGATCTGGCGCTGCCTGAATTCCAGCGAGGCTCGAAACTGATCGGCCTTGGCAACGCGGTTGCGAAGGTTGATCGACAGGTTCATTCCGAACTGATATTCCGGCGAAGAGTAATTGAATGTGTTTTGGAACATGCTACCGAACCCCGTGGGAAGATCGGACGTGCACTCGGAAGCGCCCAGATCGCATGTGGGATTTTTCGGTCCCGCAATCCCTCCACCTGCGTAGAACCCGTAGACATTCAACGTGGGCAACAGCTCGCTCCGGATCGATTTCAGACTCGCCTCCGCCACCTGCATTGCAAGTTCGTCCTCGGTCACGTCAGGACGGTTCTTTTCGGCTACCGTGATGAGATCGTCAATCGATTTTGAAGCGTTTGGATCGGGCGCTCCGTTGCGATCAAGCGGGATGACCGGCATCTCGTCGATGGCTTCGTCGTCGGTCTTGGTCAGCGCGTTCTTGATCAGAAGTTCGTTGAGCCGCAAAGTGGCCCGCGAAACAGTCAGGTCTCCTTCACTGGTGGCCACGTCCGACTCATCCTTGTCTACCTGCATGGCCGGAATAGCCCTCAGTTCGAGCTGCTTCTGGTCATCTTGAAGTGTTCGCTGGGCAAATGTGAGGGAGCGCTCCTTCACCAGTTCGTCCTGATAGGCGTTCACAAGGTCCCAGTAGATGTTTTCCACCTGCGTGATCGTCGCAATCACCTGCGCGCGAAATGCCAGGTCGGTGATCTGCAGATTTTTCTTCGCAATGTGCATGTAGCGCTCGTTTGTTGAAATTCCAAAGCCGGCGAGGAGTTGCTGCGAGAGGATGAACTGGAAATTGGAGTAGAGGGTGGGATTGATGGCTTCGTAGGGGCTGTTATTGGCGAAGCGCTGCCCCTCGTAGTTAACGGTGATGCCGGTTCCCAACGGAAAGTTCTGGCTGTAATTTGCCAGGGCTTCGATGGTGTTTTGTTTGAAGATTGGAACACCATTCTGGAAGGCATTCCCTTCCTGCGTAACATCGTGATCGGCGAAGCCCTTGAAGTTCAGGTAAGGGTCGAAGGATGCAACCGCTGTTCCGGCGCCCAGCGTCGAGGTCACCAGGCCGCCGGCGCCGGCAGCAGACCCGGAGCTGGCGCCCGCTGAGCTTGAACCACCCCCCGAGAACCCTCCCTGTGTAGACGACTGCACGATTCCAGTATTGACGCCGTTCACGCTGCCGCCGGCTTTGGTACGCGCGTAGTCCGTTTGCGCAATCGGGAAGTTATAGCGGAAATACGCGAGATCGAGATTGTTTTCAATTGCCAGCGCGATGGCATCGTGCAGCGAAATGTACAGCTTCCCGTCGCGGATCAGGTTCTGGAGGCGCGGCGAGTTCGTAAGGTCCAGAGCCGGTGCCTCGCTGGGTATGTACGGCGCGAGCGGATTATGTGAGTGCGGAAGGTCGATATGAAAGGGCCGTTGCGGCGCAATCGCTTGTTGCTGCGTCTGCTGCATCTGCTGAGCGAGCGTAGGGGGTGGCACCGCAGCACCATTCGACGCAGGCGTCGGAGCCTCCGGAGCCGGTTGCGTTGCCTGCGGGTTATCCGGCGCAGCCGGCGCTTGCTGGGGCTCGACCGCGAAGGCCATATTCAAGTGCAGCAGCAGAATGGCGGCGATGGCCTGAAGACGGAGAACAGCCGAATTGGAAGCGCGAAAATTCATGCGGGCCTCTCTAAAGGGTTGCGCGGGACGATCGTTCACTTCGCCCCCGTTGCCGCTGTATGCAAGGCCTCGTCGCGCGACATCCATCCGTCGCGCAGTTCCACAATCCGCTTGCTGTAACGCGCGTTCTCTTCGGAGTGCGTCACCTGCACGATCGTCGTTCCTTGCCTGTTGAGCTCACAAAACAGATCCATGATCTCGCGGGCCTGCGTGGAGTGCAGATTCCCGGTAGGCTCATCGGCCAAAAGCAATGAGGGTGCGTGCACGACGGCGCGCGCGATGCCGACCAATTGCTGCTGTCCGCCCGAGAGTTGCGAAGGAAACAGGTCCTTTTTCGCGACGATCTGGAAACGATCGAGGATGTCAGCAACCATTCCCTGGCGTTCCTTCGCAGGCAGGTTTTTGTATGAGAGCGGCAGGTCGATGTTTTCCGCCACCGTCAGATCGTCGAGGAGGTGATAGCTCTGAAAGACCATGCCGATGCGCTGCCGTGCAAGATCGGCGCGCTGCTTGCGGTTCAGCGCGTGCACCGCAGTTTCGCCGAAAATGTACTCCCCCTTCCAGCCGTCATCGAGCAGTGCGAGTATGTTCAGCAGCGACGACTTGCCCGCTCCGGACGGCCCCATTACAGTCACGAAGTCCCCTTCAAGGATGGTGAGGCCGATACGGCGCAGCACCCATGTTTCGGTGTACCCGGTCTTGTAACTACGTTCTACGTTTTTCAGTTCGATCATGATCCCTGGTTATCTCCGATCTCTCCGTGCATTTCGACTACTCCGTGCGCAGCGCCTGCATCGGATCGAGGTGCGAGGCTCTCCAAGCCGGCGCGAAGCAGGCAAGAGCAGCTACAAGCAACAACGTTACTGCGACCACCGCGAAGACTGCCGGATCGAGTGGTTGCGTCTCGTAGAGCACGGTGGTGTCCATCAGGCGCACAATTGCGGCGCCGGCGGCAAGCCCCAGCACCAATCCGAAGATCGCAGGCGACAGTCCGTCAACCAGCATGAGGCGCAGCACTTGTTCGCGCTGCGCACCCAGCGCGATGCGGATTCCAATCTCGCCGGTGCGCTGCGTGGTAAGAAACGAGAGGACACCATACAGCCCCACGGAGGCCAGCATCAGCGACAGCACGGCGAAGGCCAGCACCAGGCCCGCACTCAGGCTGGCGTTGCCCAGGGATCGCTCGATGATCTGCTGCATGGTGAATACGTCGGAAACAGGCAGCTCCGGATCGAGAGCTTCGATCTCCTTCTGGACCGGGACGGAAAGCGCAATCGGATCGGATATGCCACGAACGGCGAGCATCAATCCGCGCACATCGTCGTTCCCGCTGAGAACCGGAAAGTACATGGTTGGCTTGGCGGGCTGCCCCACCTGGTACAGCGTGTCGCCAACCACTCCGATGACCTGATAGTCGGCGTCCTCGTGTGCGGGCACATGCAGATGCTTCCCAATTGGATCTTCACCGGGAAAATACTGTTGTGCCAGTTGCCGGCTGATGATCACGGTATTCGGCCGGCCGGCGCGGTCGTCGCTGGTAAAGACGCGGCCGCGCACAAGCGGAATTTCCAACGCGCTGAAGTACTCAGGGCTGGCTGTGCGAAACATTGCGTCGGGTAATAATCCGCCGGGCGCGATCGGTGGATGCTCGGGGATCGTGAAGATATCGTCGCCGCCGTATCCCGCTCCGGGCAGGTCAGAGCCGAGCGCCGCGGCTTGTACGCCAGGCGTGGCTTTCACGCGCGCCAACAGCGCCTCATTGAATGCGTTCACCTTGTCAGGCGTGTCATATTTCGTTGGGGGAAGGCTGTAGCTCATCGTGAGCACGTTGTCGGTTACAGAGCCCACGTCGGTTGTCCGCAGCCGCCAGAAGCTCTTGAGCAGAAGACCTGCTGCGATCAACAGCACCACTGTCGCGCAAATCTCCACCGTCAGCAGCGTTTTACGCAGAGCCGTGCGCGATTGACTGCCTGCCGCGTTTCGTGACGAAGCCTGCAGCGTGGTAATCGCCTTTTTGCGCGTGGATGAAATCGCAGGCAGAAGGCCCGCCAGCAACGCAGTGACGACGACGAGTGCGAAAGCAAACGCGAACACTACGCCGTCGGCGTGGACACTTTGTGCGGTGGGGAGATCTCTCCATGTGCCGACAAGCCATTTTGTCGCCGCTATCGACAACAGCACTCCCGCTGCTCCGCCCGCAATCGAGATCAGCAGGCTCTCCGCCAGTTGTTCGCGAACCAGCGTTATTTTCCGCGCCCCAAGCGCGCTTCTGATCGCGATCTCTTTCTGCCGCGCTGCGGAACGCGCCACCATCAGGTTGGCCACGTTGAGACAGCCAATCAGCAGCATGCAACCGACCGCACACAGCAGGACGATCAATGGCTTCTTCACGTCTTTCGATAGTGACTGCAGGAGAGTTTTCGATGCCACGTCTTCTGCTACCGGCGCGTGCAGGTTCTCCATATGCAACTGGTATTGCACTGCCTCAACCTGGCTGAGGGCGCTGGCCAGGCTGACGTTCGGTTTGAGGCGCGCCACCACGCGGCTGAAGTGATAGTCGTGATGATTGAGAATCTCAGGCGGCAAGCCGGAAGCATAAGGAACCCAAAGCTGCACTCTCGCATCGGGATAGGTAAACCAACTGGGAAGCACGCCCACTACCGTGTATGGCTTTCCGTTGAGGTGAATCTGCCTGCCGACAATCGATGCATCCCCGGCAAACCTGCGCTCGAAGATGTTCCACGTGAGCATCGCAGCGCTTCCGTCCGGCCGATCTTCGCTCTCGGTAAACACCCGCCCGATGGCGGCGTTCACTCCCAGCAATGGAAACAGGTTCCAGCTGCCGCCGCGCGCATCCACTTGTTCCGGCAGTTCGCCGCGCTCGCCAGTTAAGTTGAATTGCGCATAACGCCAAATCGCCATGCCGGCAAAACCGTGAGTCTTATCCCGCCAGTCGAAGAAATCGGCCGGCGCAACGGGGTTATAGTTGAATTCCTGCGCATTGATGCTGGGATCGCGGAAATGCTCGTAGATCATGACGAGCTGATTCGGATTGCTGAAGGGGAGCGGCTTGAGCAGAACGGACCGCACGACCGTGAACAGCGAGGTTGTCGCCCCGATGCACAGCGCCATGACGAGGATGGAGGTGGCCGCAAAGACGGGCGCGCGGCGGAGCTTGCGCAGTGTATAGCGAAGGTCGTGAAACAGCGTGCTCAATTTGCTTGCTCCTTTTCGAACTCTATTCGGTTCGCAGCGCCTGCATCGGCTCAATTGTCGCGGCGCGCCTTGCCGGAATAAACGCCGCTGCGGCCGCGAAAATCACGAGTAAAAGCGGTGCTCCGGCCAGGGCCGTCAAATCGTAGCTGTCTACTCCGAAGAGCATCACCTTCATCAAATAGCCAACATAGAGCGACGCCGGTATCCCCAGCGCGAGGCCGATGAGGATCTGCCAGAGTGCGCCGCGCATCACCATGTTGACCACGCTCTGCCGCGTCGCGCCAAGCGCCATGCGGATGCCGATCTCGCTGGTGCGCCGCGCAACAAAGTACGACATCACTCCGTAAAATCCGACCGAGGCGAGCACAAGCGCCAGCAGACCGAAAAGGCCGGTGAGACGAGCCACCACCCGTTGCTCGGTAAAGTTGCCCGCCAATTGATTGTCGAAGGTGCGCAAATCCTGCACGGTCAAATTGGGATTGATGCCGGCAAGTGTGTGCCGGACAAGCGCGTCAACGTTGGGCGGAGCCGAGTGAAAGTCGAGAATCATCGCGTTCACGAACATCGACCGCGTTTCGCCCCGTACCATGTTTGACTCCTTGTAGTCCGTGAATTGCTGCACGAGAGGGCGCAGGTAGACGGCATGGACGCCTTCGTGCGTATATTGCAGATTCATCTTGAAGTCGCGAAAGACGCCAACGATCTCAAAGCTTCCGGAGTAACTTGGCAGGTCCAGGCCAAATCGCCGGCCGATGGGGTCCTGGTGGGGGAAGAATTTCTTCACGAACGCCTCATTCACAATCGCCACCTGCGGCGACGTGGCGGTGTCCTGTTCGGTGATGCCCCGTCCACGAACGATCGGCACGCCAACGGCATCGAGAAAATGCGTATC
Organism: uncultured Acidobacteriaceae bacterium; assembly: GCA_963834565.1. Lineage (GTDB taxonomy): Bacteria > Acidobacteriota > Terriglobia > Terriglobales > Acidobacteriaceae > Telmatobacter. The sequence continues at coordinate 168,319 of CAWICF010000010.1, forward strand.
CACGCGATCCCAGGTTGAATCGCAGTCCTCGCCTTGGCGCGGAGCGGAATGGCCCTGCTGAATCACACAGTCACTCCAGTTGTCGCCTTCGAGCGGGCTATAGAGAGCGAGGCTCGCGTTGCTCATGCCGGGCAGCGCCGAAAAGCGATCCTGAATCTCGCGATACAGCGCGGGCAGTGTGTCGACGGTGTAGCCGGCGCCCTGGGGATCGAAGTGCAGCACGTAACGGTTGGCAGTCACGACGCCGAAGTTCTGACTCTCCAGATTGGTCAGCGTCTTGGTCATCAGGATCGCGCCGGCAAGCAGAACAACTGAAAGCGCAGCCTGGAACACAACCAGCGCCTTTTGCGGCAGCGAGGAACGATCGCGCGTGGTGCGGCTCACGCCGCGCAGCGCCTCGGCCGGTTGCGCATGCAGCGAGAGCCAGGCGGGCGCCGCGCCAAAAAGAATCCCGGTGGCCAGGGAAACGAGAAATGCAAAGCCGAGCACCGCGAGCGAAGGGCTGGCGCTGATGGGCATGTTTCTGGCATCGGGAAAGACGAGCGCCAGAATTGCTCGGCACCCACCGTAAGCCACAATCAGCCCCACGAGGCCGCCGAAGCAGCTCAGCACGACGCTCTCGGTAAGGATTTCGCGCATGATGCGCTGCCTGCCCGCGCCCAGGGCCGTCCGCAGGGCAATGTCTGCGCGGCGCGTGGTGGTGCGCGCCAGCATCAGGTTTGCGATATTGGCGCAGGCGATGAGCAGCACAAACGTGGAAAGCGCCATCAACATTTTCAGGCCCATTCCCGCCTGGTTCTGGAGCCGTTGAATGCCGCCGCCCCCTGGTGTCAGCACAACGTGCATCCTCGGAACCAGCGCCGCTCCACCGTTGGCGATCATATCCGGACGCGACAGGATCCACTGGCGCAACGCGACCGTCAGCTTGCTCTGGAGCGCGGGGATGCTCGTGCCTTGATGCACGCGGCCCAGCAGATAGAGCCAATGCGATTCGGCATTGTCGAGAACTGCGTCGCCGGCCTCTACGTATGGCTCGGTGTGAAGCGGCATCCAGAGCGCGGGCGGCGAGTCGGTGATGCGATCGCCGAAAAATCCGGGTGGCGTAATACCGATGACTGTGAAGGGTTTTGCCTGGATATAGATGGTTGAGTTGACGATCGAAGGATCGCCCGAATACTCGCCTTGCCACGTTGCGTAGCTGAGCACAACGGCCGGAGGGGAGGAAAGAGAATCGTCGTTGTCTGAAAACAGCCGCCCGGCATAGGCGTTGATGCCAATCGTCGAAAAGAAATTGCCGGAGACAAACTGGCCGTGCAACGATTTCGCCAGGTCATTACCGCGGCGCACGCTCCATGACCAGTCACCGGCTTGTGTCGCCGCAAGCTGCTCGAATTCAGGGGCCGATTGCTTCAAGTGCTGATACAGATCGAAGGAAAAAATCGAAAAGTCGCCGGTCTGAGAGGCGTCTTCAGGAAATCCGCCGTCGACGCAGCACTGGTTGTTGTCGCCAATGCGATAGAGTTGCGACGGATTGGCCACCGGCAACGAGCGCAACAGGATGGCATGAACCAATGTGAAGATGGCCGTGTTGGCTCCGATGCCGAGCGCCAGCGTGACCACGACGGTAATCGTGAAGCCAGGCGACTTGCGCAGTTGCCGCAGCGCATAACGAAGATCGCGAAAGAGCGTGTTCATTCCAAACCTCGGGGAGAGCTATTCCGTGCGCAACGCCTGCACAGGTTCGATGGACGCGGCCCGGCGGGCAGGAAGATACGATGCGGACACTGCCAGCGCCAGGATGGTAAGCGCGGCAAGCACGATCACTGCCGGATCCAATGGGTCCACCTGAAAGAGCAGCGAGCGCAGAAGACGCGTAGCAAAAAACGCGCCCGCCGCGCCCAGTAAAGAGCCGGCCAGTGCCAGCTTGACGCCGGAAACCAGAATGAGGCGCATGACGCTCGAACGCTGGCTGCCCAGCGCCAGCCGGATTGCCATCTCCTGCGTGCGCAGCGCGGCCGAGAAGGCGATTACGCTGTAGATGCCCAGCAAAGCCAGCAACACTGCCGCTGCGGCAAAGCTGGAAATGAGCACGGCATTAAAGCGTCGCGGCGCCTCGGTCTCGCTCACCGCGTGTTCCATCGATTGCACCTGGGTGAGCGGAAGCTGCGGATCGATTTCACGCACCACGGAGCGCAACGACTCCATGGTCTGCTCGGGATCGCGTACGGTGCGCAGCACGATAGAGCCTCCCTGCGCATTGAGCGAGTCAGGAGGCGCGAGCGAACCAAAGGAAGCAGTGCTCTGGCTGGCGGGCTGGTACATCTGGAATCCGGTATCGGTGTCGGGGGTGTTCTGCTTCACGTCGCCAACCTCGCCCACCACAGTCAACCACGGCGTCGGCGTCTCCTGCATGCCCATGCGAAGTCGTTTGCCAATCGGGTCCTGGCCGGGCCAGAAATGATCAGCAAGAGATCGATTCACGATCATCACCAGCGGCGATCTCGCATTGTCGGCGTCAGTGAAGACACGTCCGCGCAGCAGAGGAATGCCTGCCGCGTGAAAGTAATCTCCGAGAATTTGGGAAGGAAAGGCGAGGCTGAGCGGTTCGCCTTTGGCGGAGACGTAACCCTCCGCGACAAAGGCGCTGTTGGCGTTGACGCCGGTGGAAGGGAGAAGGGAAGTCGTTCCCACTGCCTCCACACCTGGCAACTGCCGCAGTTTTTCCAGCAGCTGCTGATTGAACGCATCAATCGACGCCTGCGTGGAATAGTGCTGCTGGGGAAGGCCGTAGGAGGCAGTCAGCATGTGATCGGCGCGAAAGCCCAGATCGACGGCGCGCAGTTTCTCAAAGCTGCGCAACAGAAGACCTGACGCAGTAAGCAGAATCAGGGCCACGGCAGTCTCGGCGACAACCAGCGCCGAGCGCAGCCGCGCATGACTGCCACCGGCCGTTCCAGTGCGTCCCCCTTCTTTGAGCGCTTCGTTCACGCCGGTGCGCGAAGCGGCAAACGCAGGAATCAATCCGCAGAGCAGGCCGGTGAGAACAGCGGCAGCCAGCGCGAAGCCCACCACCTGCCAGTCCAGGCCGATGGAACTGATGCGCGGCAGCGATTCGGGGAGAAGGCTGATGCCGGCGCGCAGCGCAATCGCCGCGAGGCCCAGGCCGAGAAGCCCGCCGCAGATGCTGAGCGCCAGCGTCTCAAGCAGCATCTGGCGCACAACCGTTGCCGGGCTCGCACCCAGCGCCAGACGCACGGCAACCTCGCGGCGCCGGCCCAAGACGCGCACCAGCAGAAGTCCGGCGAGGTTGGCGCAGGCGATGAAGAGCACCACTACGACGGCCAGAAAGAGCGTGCGGATCAACGGCCGCGCCTGAGCAACTGTGTCCTCGGAAAGGGGATGCACGATCGCGCTGATATGCAGGCTGGTCATGAAGGCCGGATAGTTGCGCATGATTTCCTGCGCCACACGCTCGGCATCCTGCTGCGCCTGCGCCGGCGTCACGCCGGGCTTGAGGCGGCCGACCATCCCGCAGCACCAGCTGGCAGCGCCGATGGTGAGTTCGTCGTGCGTGGGACTCAACGGCACCCAAAGCTGGCTGCGGTTCAGCTGTCCCGGAACCAGAGGGAATTCGAAGTCACGCGGCATCACGCCGATAATCTCGTAAGGCTTGCGATCAAGCAGGATTTTGCGGCCTGGAATCTGAGGGTCTGCCCCGAAGCGGCTGTGCCACATCGAGTAGCTGAGGACGGCCACCTGCACGCTGCCATCGTCTTCTTGTTGGGTGAAGGCGCGTCCAATCGTGGGTGCAACACCGAGCACTGAAAACATGCTCGCGGTCATGCGCGCAGCATTGATCTGCTCAGGAGCGCCGGCGCCGGAGAACTCATAACTGGTTGGCGCGAACCCGCCGAGACTCGCGAAGGAGCTGGTTCCGCGCCGGTATGCGGCAATCTCCGGAATCGTGACGCCCGTTTCTCCGTTGCCTCCGAATTCTGTGCCCTCCAGGTGATCGGAAAGCACAGCCAGATGGTTCGGCTGGGGAAATGGCAAGGGCCGCAGCAAAACTCCCTCAACGATCGAGAAAATTGCCGCCGTGGCTCCTATGCCAAAGGCCAGCGTCAACACCGCCGTGATCGTGAAGCCCGGCGCCTTGCGCAACTGACGAAGCGCGTAGCTTAAATCGCGAAGCATCATGATTCGGCCTCCGCTGCCTCTTCCAGCTTCTTCATTTCCTGTTCGCTGACCACTTTGCCGTCGAACAGATGCAGTTCGCGCTCAGCGTGGCGCGCGAAGCGGGGATCGTGCGTGACCATGCAGATCGTCGAGCCTTCGCGATGCAGATCGCTCAACAAACGCATCACCGCTTCACCGTTTTTGGAGTCCAGATTGCCTGTCGGCTCATCGGCCAGCAAAATGGATGGCGCCCCGGCCAGCGCGCGCGCCACGGCTACGCGCTGTTGCTGGCCGCCCGAAAGCTGCGCTGGATAGTGCCGCATGCGATGCGCCATATTCACGCGCTCCAGCGCTTCCTTCACCCGCCGCTTTCGCTCCGCCGAGGGCATTCCCGCGCGATAGGTCAGCGGCAGCTCGACGTTCTCTTCAACCGTCAGATCGCCAATCAGGTTGAAACTCTGAAAGATGAATCCGATCTCCTGGTTGCGGATTCGCGAGCGGTCGCTGAAACTCAGATTCTCGACCGGTTTTCCGTTGAGCAGATACCGCCCGCCGGTGGGAGTATCGAGCAGGCCGAGGATCGAGAGCAATGTGGATTTGCCGCAGCCCGAAGGGCCCGACATGGCCACGTACTCGCCCCGCTCAATCGTCATGTGAATGCCTGAGAGCGCATGCGTCTCCACTTCGTCGGTGTAAAAGACCTTGATCAGATCCTCAATTTCAATCAGCGTCCCGTTCGATGCCATTGTGTTCTCCAGTGCGTCCTGATTTGTGAAGAGTCGTATTCTTCGTAGCCCCGCAGTTCCTAATCCCCAATCGCTGGTCCCTGCTTCAATCCAGCCGGATGCGATCCACGCTGTCCCAGCGCGACATATCGGAAAGAATCACCGTGTCGCCTTCCTTCAAACCCTCGAGTACTTGAATCTCGTTTACTGAGGCGCGGCCAACTTTCACGGACACTCGTACGGCTCCGGAGCCATTGGGATCGAGCTTGAACAGGCTCAGCGTGGAGTCTTCGTTCCCCAGCGCCGGCCGGCCCACGTACAACACGTCCTGCATCCGCTCCAGGTCGATGGTGCCGTCAACGCTCAACTGCGGAACCGCACCCGGCGGCAACGCCCCATCAAGCTCTACGTCGACTGTGCGCGTTCCGTTCACTACTGAAGGATCGATTCGCGTGACGTGACCGGGAATCACCCCATTGTGCGTGTCGATCGAGGCCGGTTGGCCAATCTGGATGTCGCGGGCCTGCGTTTCGGCAATCTGCAGCGCAGCCTTCAGTTTGTCGCGCTGAATCACCTCCGCGACACTTGTTCCCACGGTCACGTGCTCACCCACTTGCACCGGGGCGGCCAACGGCGCCAGCGTGCCGGAGATGGTGGAACGAACTTCGAGCGCTTGCGACTGTTTCTCGTAAAGATCGAGCAGCGCCTGGGCCTGGTCGATCTTTGTCTTTTGCGAGCCAAGCTGTACGACGATCGCCTTTTCGTTTACATCGAGCTGTTGCTGGCTCAGATCGTGCTGTGCGGTCAGCTGGTCGGCAGTGCTCTTTGATTTCTGGTACGCGAGGCCCGAGATCACGCCCAGGTCGTAAAGCGCCTTGTCGGTTTGCGCTTGTAACTGATCCTGCGTGTAGTCGGCATTCACCTGCGCCGCGGCGGTCTTCTTGTCCATTAAAGTGCTCTGCAATTGCGCCTGGAGGCTCTTGTAGTCGGCTTCGGCAGCCTTGACGGCAAGCCGTGCGTTCAAAAGCTCCTGCTCAAGCTGCGGATCTGTGAGATCCATAATGATGGTGTTCGGCGTGACCTGGGCGCCAGGCAGGATGCGAATGCGCACGACGGTTGCGTCGGTTTCGGCCGGGATCAACTCAATTGAATCCTCGCGCGGCGCCAGAACGCCGGTCGACGAGCGCACCTGGCGCACCAGCGGTCCGCGCTTCACCGTGTCGGTCCAGATGGTAGAGCGATCGACCGTCGGCGCCGCCGGTTTCAGGCGCAGGACAATCACGGCAAGCACCGCGACAACCATCACCGCTGCGCCGGCCCAGATTAGCGTCCGGCGCTTCTTCTTCTGCTTAATGTCAGGACGAGCGATATCCATCGCTCACAGAAAGAGCAAACGGCCTGCCAAATTCAGATGCTCAGGGCGCGTTGAAAATAAGAAACTTCGCACCGCTTGCGGCGCTGGCTTAACCTCAGTCAGGTGTTCGATTCCGAACACCTCAAACCGCCAGCGGACAAAAGTCGGTGCATCCTTTCGGCATACAGCCTTGCTTTTCAGCACCGGTGCATGGCATTTCACTTGCAGGAACATTCTGTTAGCAAACTCCGTACTGGACTATGACCATGCTCAGAGATCTGAAAGTCGCGCTGCGCCAACTGCGAAAGTCACCCGGCTTCACCATCACCGCAATCGTCACCCTCGCCCTCGGCATCGGCGCGAACGCAGTGGTGTTCAGCGTCTTGAACGCCCTGGTGCTGCGGCCGTTGAACGTGCCGCACGCAGAGAACCTCTACATGGTGCAGCGCGACTTCAGCGGGGCGCCGGGCGGCCATACGCCGTCGCAGTCGTATCTCGATTACATCGACCTGCGCGACCGCAACCGCACCTTCGATAGCTTGACCGCGTATCAGATTATTAGTGCGGTCGGTGTAGATACCGGCGGGAATCCTTCAACAGCATGGCCCTATCTGGCCAGCGGCAATTACTTCGATGCGGTGGGCATTCAACCGTATCTGGGGCGCTTCTTCCACGCATCGGACGAAAAGGGCATCAACAGTGCTCCTTATGTTGTGCTGAGCTATGCCTACTGGCGGAGCTACTTTCACGAGGACCGGGGAGTCGTCGGGCGCGCCGTCGAAATCAACAAGCACCCATTCACGATCATTGGCGTGGCCCCGCCTGCGTTTCGCGGCACGGAACTTTTCTTTACTCCGGCACTTTGGATCCCGATGGTCGAGGAGCCCACCGTGCAGGGCTCCAATGACCTGCAATATCGCGGCGATCACTCACCCTGGATCATTGGGCGTCTCAAGCAGGGAGTCACCCCAGCGGAGGCCACAGCCGATCTCAACGCGATCGGCGCATGGCTCCAGAAAACTTATCCCGCTGACGATGACGGGCTCAAGTTCGGACTGGCGCGCCCGGGCCTGGTTGGCGACATGCTCGGCGGACCTGCAAGGGCCTTCATGGCAGGCTTGATGCTGCTCTCCGGTCTCATTCTGTTGGCCGCCTGCGCAAATCTTGGCAGCCTGTTCGCGGCGCGCGCGGCCGATCGAGCCAAAGAAGTTGCGCTGCGGCTAGCGCTGGGTTCACGGCGTGCGATCATTCTCAGGCAACTGCTGACCGAAGCAATGCTGGTTTCGGTTGTCGGGGGATCGATCGGGCTTGCCGGCGGCATCGCGATCCTGCATTTTCTCAGCGCATGGAATCCAATTTCTAACGTGCCCATCAACGTGCCGGTGAATCCCGACGTTCGTACCTATGCTGTCGCCCTTCTGCTGGCGCTCATGAGTGGATTGCTCTTTGGATTGATGCCCGTCGGTCAGGTGATGCGCTCCGATCCATGGCAGGTGATTCGAACTGGATCAGCGAGCGCGGGCGGAATGAAGCGATTCGCACTGCGCGACTTGCTCCTCATCGTCCAGATTGCCATCTGTGCAGTGCTGGTGACGTCGTCGCTTGTAGCCGTGCGAGGATTGTTGCGCTCTCTCGAAAGTAATTATGGAATCTCGCCGCAAAACGTAACCCTGGTCGATACCGATCTCCACATGGCCGGCTACTCAGTCGACAATGCGCCACAGATGCAACGGCGCATGCTCGACGCGGTGGCGGCGATGCCCGGTGTAACTGCAGTGGGGTATATCAACCAGATTCCACTTGGCCTGGGCGGAGGCGACTCTGATGTCTTTCGAGATTCTACGACTGACTTTCGGCTCACCAATTCTGTTGCCGACGCGATGGACTACAACGTGTCCCCCAATTATCTGCAGGCGGCGGGCACGAGGTTACTGGCGGGAAGAGACTTGAGATTCGATGACGACAAGAAAGCTCCAACGGTAGCTCTGGTCAATCATCAGTTCGCGGTGAAGGTTTTCGGATCGGTCGAGAAGGCCGTCGGCGGGCATTTCAAGTTCTGGGGCGGAAACCGGGCAGAAGTCGTCGGCGTTGTCGAGGACGGCAAATATCGCACCATGACCGAAGATCAACAACCCGCGATGTTCTTTTCGTTTCAGCAGCACGGTGGAAGCGGTACATGGCTCGTGGTGCGCTCAAAACGCGATCCGCAGGAGATGACGAGAGCACTGGAAACCACGCTCCACGGACTGGACTCCGGACTTCCCCTCGTGATCCGGCCCTGGCCTGAGGAGATGGACACGGCGCTTTTCGCTTCGCGCGTAGCTACGGTCGCCTTGGGCGTGCTCGGGTTGCTCGGTGCGATGCTGGCCGTGACTGGTGTGTTCGGGATGGCTTCGTACGTCGTCAGCAAGCGCCTGCGCGAGCTTGGCATTCGCGTTGCCTTGGGCGCCGGGCGGCGCGAGATTCTGCGCACTTCGCTGGGGAAAGCTGTTGTCCTGCTGGCCGCCGGATCTGTCGCCGGGGTTGTGACCGATCTGCTGTTCACGCGCGTGCTGTCGTTCATCGTCTATCAGGCCACGCCCAAAGATCCACTGGTGCTTGGCGGTGTCACGCTCACCATGCTGCTCCTGGGACTGATGGCGACGTGGATTCCCGCGCGGCGCGCGCTGGCAGTCGACCCACTTATCCTTTTGCGCGAAGAGTGAGCTGCCCTTTACCCCTCGTCAAATCACATCCGGACTGGCCGATCATGACAATTTGAAAATTCACATCTCCGCTCCACTTCTTTGGGTTGTTTCGTGAATGTCCTTGCCTGAACGGACAAGGAGTGGAGTGTGCACGACAAGCGCTACATCAGGGGGATCAGCCTCGTTTCAGTTGCCTTCATTTCAATAAGCTGCCTTGGACAGCAGGTGCAGCAAGCAGATCCGAGCTCCGCGCCGCCCTCGCTCTCCGGTATCGCGACTCCCTCAAACGTCTTGCCCCAAGCTGCCGCGCCTCCTGCGGCTGCAGGTTTTCAATTCGAA
>CAWICF010000011.1:0-311862 GCA_963834565.1 uncultured Acidobacteriaceae bacterium
GGTTTATTTGGTTATCGCTTTCACTTCCCCTCCATGCGAGTCGGCACCCACTCAGTTCACTGGACCCGCCCTTGGCGGCCTATCGCTGCCCCACCAAGCTGGAGCCCGTGGTGCTGAGCGTGATGCGCCGCTCGGCTATCTCACCGCGTATCCGACGACGGCAGTGCAGAACTCGGGCGTGCCGCGGCGGATCCCGACGAAATCAGGCGTGCCGCGTATCATTTGACCGGACCTCCCTGGAAAACCCCGTGGAATTGTGGCCGTGCTTGCTAAAGCGTCCGCTGCCGCTGGCCACCCTGCCGCTCTATCACGAGTGTGGCAGGGGACCGACGACGGCACGCAACATTCGCAAACTCGTCGATGCCTTTCACCTGCGCGAAATTGGCCGCTCACGCGGAAGCTCGCTCGCCACTTGTTGACGTTGGCCCATGGTGAAACATTGGAACACTGGCTTGCCGCCCTGCCGCCGAACCTTGCCGACGGCGTTCAGACGCTGATCGAGCCGGAGGACACGCCGTTGCCTGGCAGCGCGGGGCCAAGGTGCCCGACTCCTTGACCTATCAACGCACCGCTCAGCGGTCGTTCGAGGTTCGATACTGGAAGACCATCGCCGCTCTTGCCGAAGGCACATTTCTAACAAAAACAATGCCGACTGCGTTCTCGACGAGACGACGCAACAATTGCTTTGCTACCACGAAAGGCAGCTCGAAGGCCTCGGAGATTATCTGTTGGCCTATTACAGCAAGAGGATCGAGGCGGCCGGAATGAGCGGCCGAGCGGTTGTCGGAGAGGTCCCTTTCCGCTGGCAAACGGATTTCGACTATTCGTGGATGGGAGGTTGGCTGAAGAATCTCCAGGACGCCGCCGAACGGGACTTGCTCGTCATGATCCCGGGCGCGATCGTAGCCGGGCGGTGATCATGGCCGACCATTACGACACCGCGTACATGGCGGACCGCTATCTCCGAGAATACGGCGGTTGTGGGGCTCGGTTGGCGGCTTGTGGGGCCGACGACAATCATTCAGCGACGGCGGCGATGATGCTGGCGGCGCCCGATCTTTCTGACTTGAGCAAGAAGGGAAACCTGGAGTGCGACATCTGGCTCGTCCATCTGACGGGTGAAGAGTTCCCAGTCGATTGCCTCGGCGCCCGCGCATTTGACGCAACGATTGGTTGAGCGGCACGCTGAAATTGCATTTGCCCGGCGGCAGAACAAAAGATCTGTCGAAAGTAATGGTTCAGGGGCTTTATGTCTCGGACATGATTGCCCACAACAACGACAACGACCGGCACGTCTTTCAGATCTCACCAGGCGTCGATGCCGGCTCGTTGTGGTTGGCGCTCCAGGCCCACATGGCCAACGAAATCTGGAATGAATCCGTGGGTGGAATCAGAGAGCCCGGAGCGAACCGGTAGGCCGCCGGGCCGACGGAGCCCTCACGCGGGCGCCATTCCGGAGATTGCCCCGTTTCTAGCACTTTCGGGCCAAGTGCGGCCCGTCCACCGATCCGCGAAGCACGCTCTACAACACCGATGGGCAGATTTTCTCCGATGCGGGCGTGCCGTGCGTGCTTTTCATGGAGAATTACGACATCAATCGCACCGGCTACCACGACACGCACGACACGATGGAAAACATCGACCTCGATTATGGAGCGGCGCTGGCGGCGATTGTGATCCAGTCGGTGGCCAGAGCGGCGGCCAGGAGAGATTGATCGATAGAATTGTATGGCGTCGAGTCTCGGATTCGGGGTTATCGACGCCTGGTCGTAATACTGCCGCCGTCCCACGACCGACATCGTTGATTTCGGCCTGTTCCAAAAACCCCGAGCCACCGGTGAATCTTAGCGCCGGTCCGGCGGTTTACAACATTGTCCAAACGTCGGACTGATCTTGCCCGACCGGCAGGTTATCCAAACTTTCGCCGTGGCGCGAGTAACCGGCAACTCGCCCAACTTGGCCAAGGCAGGCCACCAAGTCAGCCGAAACGCAATCGTGATAGGCAAGGCCCTGCTCGCCAGTCCCTCATCGGAGAAGCCGGCAGGTGGTAGTGGCCAGCTGGCGGTGGGGAATTCAGCAAGGGTATTCTCCCACAGGAACTGTTCCTCAAGGCCAACGAAGATTTGATCCATTAGCGGAAATTGACTAACAGGTAAGGGTCTGGGGTTTGAAACATTGGCATCTGGCCGAACACCTGATCCACCACGGCTTTTGGCCCGTTGCTTGGTGCCCACTGCTCATTGACAACTGACAACTGCTCATCATGCGCCATAGCCACATCCGGCGCGGCCGGCGCCAGACCAGTTAACGGCATTGGTATGTGCAACACCAGAATCTTGGGCATCCTCTACCATCGTCTGAAAAGCCCGATGTCCATTCGGATTGACTTCTGTCACAAAGCTCAACCCGGTGGCACCCACGTCAGCCGCGTTGTGCACATGCATGGCGATCGTGACCAGGCTGCCCGCCGCCGTGGTCTCAACCGGATTGACGCTGAACAAATCGATGCCAATCTCCCCGGTCATGGCATTGACCACCGCCTGAAGCTGCCAACCACTTCCGCTATTTAGGAGCGATCCCAGCTTGCACGTCGGCCGACGACACAGTGAAAACCTGCGGATTGTACTTCAAAGCCAGCACCGCCTCATCCATGCCCGTGCTGCCGTCCGGCTTCGCCGTGTCGATGTTCACCGGCACTATCACCGTCTCCCCGGCGACCACAGCGAGATTGGTTGGAAGACTCAAACGGGGTCGGGGCCGGTGGGGTTGATGGTCAACCCGGTTGGGATCGGGGGGAAAAGATTTTGGACAATGCCGGCCAACCACCGGTTCATCAGGCGGCATCTGTGGAATTCACAAAACCATCGGCGCTGATGTTCCCCACAATTGCCGGGTCCACGAATGGAAAGGCGGCAAAACCGCTGTCGAAATCCGTTGCCACTCTGGCGATCAGCGATGCGTCCAGCGGGCTATACGTGCCGTCGCCCAGCACATCGCCCAGGTACGCATCGACTTGAATGCCGTCGTCGTTGGCTACTGTGCTGTTGCCGCCGTTGAGGCTGATATTGCTCAGATGCAGCAGGGCTTTCGACTTGTAAACGGCGGCATGCTGTTGGGCACCTGAGCCACGATCTGGCCCAACGTCAAGGACCCGCTCAGGGCCGTGCGCCAGGCTTTGGAATGAGAGATTGGCCACGCCGCCAGAAGGAGTGCCCACCAGCGTAAAGGTTCCCGACGGGCCGTTCAAGGCGCCCGTGATGTCGAGCAATGCCGGGTTGTAATCGAGCTGGAAAGTCGCACTGGTCACGCCGATGGCATTGGCAAGGGTGATCGGAATGCCGGTACCCGTGGCGTTGGGCAATTCGACGTTGGCGGCACTGTCGGGGCCCGCGAAGTCTGGGATGCTCAGCACCGGACTGCTCGTGCTCGCCACGACGAAGGTGGCGACATAATTGACGCCAGGCGTTCCACTGTCGTTGCCGTCGAGCAAGCCGCCGGCGCTGTCCTGGAAGCCGTTGACGGCGCTCGCAATGACAGTGTAGGTGCCGGCCGCCAGCACGCCGGCAAGGGGCGCACTGCTGACAAGGTCGGTTTTGACGAAGGTGATCTGGGTGTCGGCCGACTTGAGCAGCAGCGTTCCGCACGGCTCCCGAGGGCCCATCCACCGTGACGTCGGCGGGGCCGGAGACGCCAAGGCCGTCGTAAATGCTGAGGATGCTCGGGTCGAAGGCCTGGTTGAACTGGGCGACGAAACCGGTGGCCGTCGGCACCAAACTGGTGACGATCAAGCCGCGAACAGTGATCGGGGCGCTGGAGCCGGCAATGGCGCTGTTGCTGGCATCGGTGGCGGTGAGGATCTGACTGCCGGTTGTCTGCAGGGTAGCGCTGAAGGTGCCGGCGCCGCCGCTGAGCGTCATATCCGCAGGCAAGATGGCCGCGGCGTCGCTGATGCGAAAGTGAACCGTGCCGTTGTAGCTGGGGACAAAATTGTCATAGGGGTCCAAGGCCACGACGGTGAAGCTCAAGGAATTACCCGTGGCGGCGATCGAGGGCGCGTCACGCCAAGGCGGTAGATGGCCGACGGGCTTACGGCGATGGGCGCTGCTGGTGCGGGTAAGGCTGGCGTTAACCGAGTCTGTCGCGGTGAATGTCTCGTTGCCCGCCGTCTTCAGGACGACGGCGAACATACCGACACCGTTGGTAATTGTGGAGTCGGCCGGCACCTGGGCCTGATTGTCACTGCTGCTGAAGTGGACCGTGCCGTTGTAGCTGGAGACAGTGTGATTGAACTGGTCCTTGATCATCACCTTCAAGAGGAAGCCCATGCCGGCCTGGGTGCGCTGGGAACATCGAAAGCAAAGTGCGTAGCCGCCGGGCTGATGTTGTTGCTCGTGCCCGTGATGGAAGCGGTGACAGCGTCCGTGGCGGTCAGCGTTTGGCTGCCCGCGGTTTGCAGGGTGGCGCTGAAGACGCCCACGCTGTGGTCAAGGTGGCATCGGCAGGCAAGGTGGCGGCATCGTCGCTGCTGTAGCGGACCGTGCCCGTGTAGCCGGCGGCCAGGTTGCCAAATGGATCCAGCGCCGTGACCGTGAACTTGAAGGGGCTGCCGAACAGCACGGCCGCCGGGGCGCTGACGGTGAATTGTGAGGCCGCCGCGGCACTCACCGCCACGGCAGTGCTGACGCCGGTGACGCCGTTGACCGTGTCCGTTGCTGTCAGGGTCTGGTTCCCGGCTGTCCCGAAAATGATGCCGAAGACGCCGGCGCCATTGGTGAGGGTCGCATCGGCGGGCAGCGTGGCCAGGATGTCGCTACTGGTGAAATGGATCGTGCCGGCGTAGCTCGCGGCAATGTTGTTGAACTGATCCAGTGCGGTCACCGTAAAATTGGCGGGGCTGCCCGCGGCGGCGCTGGCCGGCTTGCTGACAACGAAGTGCGTCGCTCCTACGACCGTCACGGCACCGTCCACGCCGGCAACGTTGCCCGCATTGCTCGGGCGGGGTTCACCGGAGCGGAACCGTTGCGGTGTCCAGGTGAGTCGTAAAGGCGGTGCCCAGGGGATCATTGGTGGCCGCCAAGTTGATCGGCGTCGTTTGTCCGGGCGATGGCGTTCGGTCTCCTGGAAAGTGATCAGTACGAGGCTGCCGCCGACGGTTGCAGTGCTAAGAGCGGAACCGGACAGGTCGATGCCGATCTGGCCCAGAGTTGCGTCGACGTCGGAGGTCGAGCGACGAGCCGCTGGTAACAGTGCCCGTCTGAATGTCGGCGTCGGTTATGGCAAAGACGGTTGGGTTGTAGTCGATTGCCAGCGTGGCGTCGGTGAGTCCACCCGAGCCGGCGGGGTCTGGATTGTCGATGTTGACCGGCACGACCACGGTGCCGCCAGGCACGGCGCTCAGATTGGTGGGGATGCTCAATCGGGGTGTGACGGTAAGGCTTACGGTGGCGATGCTGCTGTCGAGCAGGCCGTCGGTGGCCATGTAGGTGAAGCTGTCTGAGCCAAGGTAGCGAGGCTAGGCGTATAGACAAAAGAGCCGTCGCTGTTGAGCATTACGGCACCGTGGACGGCATTGGCGACCTCGACGGCGGTGATGGCGGCGCCGTGGGGCTGCTATCATTGGCGAGCAAGCCGGGACTGGCCACGGTCAGGCCGGGTCGCTAGACGGGCTCGGCTGGTGATGGCGTAGGCGTCACCAGTGGCCACGGGAGGCAAGTCGATGACGGTGATGACGCCATCGGTTGGGTCGGGGCCGTCCTCGGGCAGCGGATTCAGAGTGTAATCTTTGCCGTTCTGATCGGAAACGTGCGTGAAAGGTGGCCGCCAACCACGCCGCGGCTAGATCGACCGCACTGGTGGTCCCGAAGGCATCGCCGGCATTGACGTGGAAATTCATCGTCACCAGGCTGCCGCCGGTCGTGGTCGTGATGATGCCCGCGCCCGAATTCGACAGGCCGATGATGAGCACACCGGGCGTGCTGGCATTGACCAACACGCTCCAGCCGTGGAGGCACGGGACGGCACCGAGGAAAACATCCGAACTGCCGACATTGAACAGCTTGCTATTGTAATTTACCACAAAATCGGCGCCTTCCAGGCCGGAGTCGCCGTTGATGGGGTCGAAGAGCGTGTTGATTTCAATGGGCACCACAGCAACGCCGTCGCTGGCGCCGGTGATGTTGGTGGGAATGTTCAAAGTCACGCCGGGCACGACAGTGACCGCACTGCCACTCATAGTATTCGATGACGTGTCGGTGACAGTAATGGTCTGCGGTCCGCTTGAAACCAAAGTTACGCCGCTGGTAAATATGTGCACACCGTCATCGTTGGCCGCAAACGTGTAGTTCGGCGGCACGGCCGCAAGTTGCCCCGTGTCCGACGTCCCAAAATGGATAGTGCCGCCGTAATTCGGCACAATGTTGTTGAACGCATCCTCCGCGCTAACAGTGATTGAAAAAGGGCTGCCTAAGACTGCCGTCGCCGGTGCGCTAACCGCGAAGTGTGTAGCCGATCCCGCACGGACGGTTACTATCGAACTCGTACCCGCAATACTGTTCGACACCGCGTCGGTCGCCGTAAGCGTCCAGTTTCCAGCCGTTTTGAATGTTGAGGTAAAAACGGATAGACCATTGGTCGCCGTAGGGTTGAGTGCCAAAACAGCTTGGGGGTCACTAGATGCAAGGTGGAGCGTCCCATTGTAACTTGTCGCCGTGTTTTCGAATTGGTCCAATGCCGTAGCGGTGAAGCTCAACGCAGAACCAGCAACGGATGAGTTTGGCACATTTATCGCAAAATGCGTGGCTACAGATGGATTTACAGTTATTTCAGGACTTGTGCTGGTGATTCCTGTCGTTATATCCGTGGCCGTCAAGGTCTGTGTACCCGCCGTCTGTAGTACGGCACTGATGTGCCAACCCCATTCACAAGCGTTTGATCCGCAGAAACAACTCCCTTGCTGTCACTCGTTGTAATCTGCACGGTGCCAGAGTAGGTGGTATTAGTGCTGTTGTCAGCATTCAACGCTTCGACAACAAAATCAACCGTGCCCCCCGCAACTACTGAGGTTGGAGTTGTCACCACGAAATGCGTTGCCGGGGCTTGCGCCGTTGCCGTGCCAGTCATTTCCACGCGTAAGCCGACATTATCATCGGTATTGTAGACGAGAAAATCCAACGTGTTAAGTCCCGGTTGAAAACCGCTGGAAATCGAAAAGCTATGGAATGACGCGTATGTGTTTCCGCCAGAATCCGAGTTGCCAGTGGATTGGCCGTTGATAAGGATACCCAAGCCCTGATTGTCACTGGTCCAAAGACCTGAAATGCTCGCAGTTGAAGGTATCAAGCCAGTTAAATCAAATGTCGTGCGAAAGTCATAATCCCCTACAGGACCATCGCAACTTACATCGTTGTTCGGTCCAATCCATGTAGATAAGGCATCATCGCCAACCCAAAGTGGGAAGGGATAACCTCCTGCCGATGTGCGAATGCGTAGATCTGTAGTGCCCCCAGGCACCGAAACCAAGGTGAAATGTGGATTTCCAATTGTTCCATCAGTTAAGAGAATTCTCGACGTGCTCATACCGGTGTTGAACAAGGTAATCGCCGCAGGCGCGAGCCGATCTTCGAGTTGCTCCAAATGCAGCAGGCACTTGGACTTCTCTTGCCGCTTTAATTGCCGGCTCCACCGAGCGAAATTGAGGCACCAAATCGGAATCATGGCCACCCCGCCAAAAAGAATGCGTCTCGCCCAGATATCGCGTAACGCGGCGAGGAGCTTCTAAGTGGTATCTATCAAGTCAGCTTATTGGGTCCTCAGCCAATTGTCAATGATGATGCGCGAACCATCATGCAACCATGTTGCGCACGCAAACGTCGATTTTCTGCAGCTTCACCGGGCAATGATCACCTCACTAAATGCGCCTTTGGCAGCCGCCCGCGCTTCGGCACGGTTTATTTCGAGCGCCTCTTCCAGAGCATCGCGGAGGTTATCCAGCAGTTCCTCACGGGTCTGGCTTTGGGAATTGACGCCGGGAACTTCCTCGACGCAGCCGATCCACCATGCGCCGTCCTGTTGAATGACGGCCGTAAGACTTACTGCCATGACAAACCTCTTGTCAGCAGGCTGAAGGACGCGTCATGCTGCGGAGGAGTTCATTTCTGCTTTACTGGTTGTTCATGCGAGTCGGCAACCAAATCGGCCACCACCAACTCCACGCCGCTTTGGCCGATGACCGCCAATCCCGACAATGACCAGGGATTCCCGCCCACCGAGGAATTGACGGGAGGCATTGCACAAGCGACTACTGTTGCCACCTTAAGCGGCAAGTGCAAGCAATAGACCACGACAGTTCAGTTTGAAGGCAGGGAGAGCCCAATCGGCTCTCCCTGCTCGCGTTCGTCGTCACCGCGCCGTAAGCGAACCGTTCGCTTCACGGGCGAAAAACTCCTCCAGGCCGGCGAGGTCGGCTTCGTCCAGCGTGCTGTGACCATTCTGGCCAAGGTGCTGCAGCAATTCCGCCGGCACCCAATCGTGTCTGGGTGTCCGCCAACGGTTGCAGCAACGCCTTTTCCGTGCCGGTGAGATTGGTTTGCTCGTTCAGCTCGGTGTTCAAGATCGCCCCGGGCTGAGCAACCATGCTCTCTTGCGTCAGCATCGGATCGATGTCGCTAAACACCTGCTCCAAATAGTAGGCGGTCGGCAACTGGCTGTGGGCGGTCACCACCTGCTCGGAAACTCCCGTGATGGAAGTTTGGGTGTTTGCGACGGTCGACTGACTTCCTTCCGCCAGCCATGCCCCAACGACGCTACCGGTCTGGGCACCGGTCACCGTCACCTGCCCTGGCTCGCCGGGCTCGCTGCCCTGTGCCGTCATTGTGGTGTGCAGCACAAACGGGCCGTTGCCGTCAGACACCATCGTCGTGAACAACCGTTGACCCGTCGGATTCCTTGTCGGCCGCCGTCAATGTGGAGTCCGCCACTGCCTGAGCGCTTGCCACTATCGACTGGCCACTGATAACCGTCACCTGCCCTGGCTCGCCCGGCTCGCTGCCCGGCGCCGTCATCGTCGTGTGCAGCACAAACGCGCCGTTGCCGTCCGACACCGTCGTCGTGAACAACCGCTGACCTGTCGGATTGACCTGGTTCACCAGCGTCAAGGCCGCCTGACCCACTGGTGCCGTGTCGCGCACGTGCAGCGAGATCGTCACCAGGCTGCCGCCCAGCGTCGTCTGGATCGGCGAGCTGCTGAAGATGTCGATGCCGATCTCACCCGTCTGGGCATTGACCACCGTCGTCACCTGCCAGCCGAAGTCAGCGATCCCGCCTGCACATCCGCCGGCGACACGGTGAACACCTGCGGATTATACTTCAGCGCCAAAATCGCTTCGGTCGCCCCGTTGCTACCCACCGGCTTGGCCGTGTCGATGTTCACAGGCACCACCACGGTACTGCCAGGCAAGCCAACCAGCGTGGTCGGCAGGCTCAGCGCCGGGTCGGGGCCATACGCCGTGATGGCGACATTCGTCGGAATCGTCGGGATCTGTGTACGCGGCGTACCCGACAACACCGAGTTGAGCAGCGTCACGTCGGAAGCGTCCACCAGGCCGTCGTTGTTGAGGTCGGCCACGATGACCGGGTCGCCCAAGGGGAATGCCGCGAACCCGCCCAAGGTGCCCAGCGTGCCATTGGTGCTGATGCCGGTCGCCACCGCCGAAATATCCGACGCGTCGCCACCGCTCAGGTTACCGTTGGCGGTACCGGAGGCATCACCGAAGTAGGCCACGATTTCCACGGCATCGCCGCCCTCGGCGTTGATGGCGCCGCCGTTGAGCGTCACGCCGCTCCAGTGCAAGAGCGCCTTGGACCGGTACAACGAGTTCGCCGTGGCCGGCACCGTCGCCGTCAAACCGCCCAGGCGGAGGAACGACGTCTGCGTCAGTGCCGTCGGGCTGCTGAAGTCGAGGATGGCGGTGCCCGCCGTGGAGGCCGCGTCGAGCGACAGCGAAGCACCCGAGAGCGAAGTGTTGGCAAAGGCCGCGGTGATGCTCAACAGCGCCGAGTTGTACTGCAAGGTAAACTTGCCGGAGGTAATGCCGGTGGCGACGCTAACGTTGAGCGGAATGCCTGTCGTCGCGCTGTTGGGCAGGTTGATCGTATCGACGCTGTCCGGCCCACGGGCAAAGGCCGGGATGGCGACGACCACCGGCGGCGTGGTCACCACGAAGGTGGTCACGTAGTTGCTGCCGGCCGGGTTGCCGTTGTTGAGACCGTCGAGGGGCCCGTTGAGGCTGTCCACGAAACCGCTGGCGGCGCTGCGGAAGGTGACCGTGTAGGTGCCAGCCGACAGCACGCCGGTGCCGGGATTGAAACCGGCGCCGGTAAAGTTGCTGGTTTTGACGAAGGTGATCGTCTGATCGTTGGCACTGATGATCAGCGAGCCGTGGAAAGAAATCTGCGGCGCGTTGGGCCCTGTCAGAAACAACATCGTCGACGCCGCCGCCGCTGCTGGAGTCGTAGAGGTTGATATCCGTGGGCACGAAAGGCTTGTCGAAGGTGGCAATGAAGCCGCTGGGCGTGGGGGTCAGGCTGGTGACAGTCAGGCCCCGGCTAACGATGGTGTGGTGCTGGTGCCGGTGAACGGCGCTGCCGGCGTCGGTGGCGGTGATCGTTTGGTTGCCGGGCGTATTGAGGACGACGCCGGTGAAGACATGCACGCCCTGGTCCGTGGTGGCGGAGAAAGTGTAACTGCCCGGCAAGGTCGCGGCGCTGTCGGTGCTGGTGAAATGGACAGTGCCGGTGTAGCCGGGAAGCGTACATTGTTGAACGATCCTGAGCGGTCACGGTGACGGCGAAGGGAGTGCCGGTGATGGCCGTAGGCGGGGTCGACACGGCAAAGTGATTGGCGGCGAGCGGCGGTGACGGTGATGGCGCCGCTGGTGCCGGTGATGGCGCTGTTGGCCTTGTCGGTGGCGGTGACGGTTTGCGGGCCGGCCGTCCGCAGGAGCATGCCAAAAAAGGCGATGCCGTTATTGGCCCCTGAACCAGAGGGGCCGCTGGTAAACGTGTAATCGCCCGGCAGAGCGGGGTTGCCGTCAGTGCTGCTGAAATGAACAGTGCCCGTGTAGCCGGTGACCGTATTGCCATAGGTGTCCTCGGCGATCACTTCGAAGAACAGCGGACTGCCGGCAGGCGTGGTTCCGCTGCCAGGAATGGTCACCGCGAATTTGTTGATCGCGCCAGCGGCGACAGTCACCGGGGCGGTTGCGGTGATGCTAGGCGTGGTCAAGTCCGAAGCGGTGACCGTCTGTGCTCCGGCCGCTTTCAAGTGAAACTGAAGGTGCCCGAACCATTGACCAAAGTGCTGTTAGCCGGCAAGCCGCCGCTCTGAACGGTGGCGCTGGCATCGTGAACTGCACAGTGCCCGCGTAAGCCGGATTGAGATTGCCGAAGGCGTCTTCCGCGGTGACCGTGACGAGGAACGACTGACCCGCCGGGCGTTGGATGGCGGCACGGTGATGACAAAGTTCTTGACGGCCCCGGCAGTGACGGTGATGCTGTTGCTGATGCCGGAAACTGCAGGAGTTACCCAACTGTGACGCCGTGATGGTCTGCACGCCGGTGGTATGCAAGCTGGCGGCGAATCCGCCGACGCCGGCCGTCAAGGTAGCATCATCCGAAAGTTGGGCATTGGGATCGGAACTGGTGAAATGCATAGTCCCGGCGTAAGTGGGAATGGTGTTGCCGTATTGGTCTTGCGCGGTCACCGTGAAACCCACCAGGTGGCCCGCGATGGCATTGGAACCGACGCTGACCTTGAAGCCGAAGATGCTCGAGGGATTCACCGTGACTGCCGCACTGCCGGTAATGCCGCTGTAGGATTGGCCGGTGGTAGTGTCGGTGGCGGTGATGGTCTGGAAATTGGGCGTGACCCCGTTGATCGTGGACGTGATCAGCGTGGCACTGAAGGTGCCGACGCCGCCGGTGAGCGTGACGGTGTTAACGCCGGCGGTGCCCGGCAGGACCACGCTGGGGTTCAGGTCGCTCGATGTGAAGTGCACGGTGCCCGCGTAGGAAGGGGCCGTGCCGTTGAACTGGTCCAGTGCCGTCACGGTGACGACGAATGGCGAGCCTGCCGTCACGCTGGTGCCGCCCGGGAAAGTGAACCCGAAGTGCGTGGCCGGGCCCGCGAAGTTGACGTCGATCGAGTTGGCGTTGTAGGTCAAAATGGGCACAAGACCTTCTGGGTTGTTGGTCGTCAGGATGGAACCAAACTGCCCACCTTCCAGGCCGTTGAATTGGATGACGCCACTCGCCTTGCCGTCGCTGGCAGCGCCGCTAAGGCCGGCCAAATCGAAAGTCAAAGTCGAGGTTGGGCCGACCTTGAGAATGCCCAATCCCGTGAGCTTGAACTGGTCGTAGCTAACTCCCGGAGTGGTGTAGCCATTGATCTCCAGCGTAAGATTGCCGCCGTTGCTGAGATCCAATGTGGTGGGAGTGCCGATCGCGCTGTTGATGGTTAACACACCCACGCCACCGACAGTATCGCCGGGATTTACGGTGCCGCCCGAGGTTCCGACAGTCGCTCCCACGGATCCGGTGGGGAAGGCCGTGCCACCCAGCACGCCACCGCCGGTCGTGGTGACCGCGCTGCTGCCGGAAAGCGAGCCGTCGACAAACAGCGAGCCGAAACTCACCGTCGTCGCGCCGGTATAAGTGTTGGCGGCGGTCAGCAACAGCACGCCGGGGTCGCTGATTTTGTTGATCCCACCGCCCGTGCCGCTAATGACCGCGTTGATCACCATGTCGGCTTGAGGGCCGCCTGTCAATGTGGTGGTGCCGGGGGTGACCGTAGTGGCCGGGGACAAGGTGTCGGATGCCACCGTAATCGTCTGGCTGACGGCCGGAATCGTGATTACCACGGCGGTGTTGGTGCCGGTCACGGTGACATTGCCGCGCGATGTTTGCCAAGGCAGCCAATGCCGTGGCGATGTTGCTTTGCAGCGTGGCGGCCACGGAACTGTAAGTGATGTTGTTGGTCGTCAAGGTGCCAAATGCCAAGGTGAACGCACCTGAGTTGGCGGTGGTTCCGGAAAACGCCAGGCTTTCGGACAGGTCGGTGACATTTGACGGCAAGCTGCCTTGCTGAACATCAAACGTTCTCACTGCGGTGCCCAGCGACAGGTTGCCGTTGATGGTGGCCGGCGTGAGGTTGGTGGGGCTGGCGAAGCCGGCCACGTTGCCGCCCAGCGTCAAGGTACCGGTCTCCGTGTTCACCGTTCCGCCGGTCATGACCAATGACCCAATGGTGTTGCTATTGGAGTTGAGATCGAGCAAACCGGAATTGTTGATCGTGACGGCGGCGGTGGTTGCGATTTCGTTGCTCGCTGCCAGGCGCACGATGTCAACCTTGTTGAGCCCGATCCGCCCACGCCGTCGCCGACCACAAGGTGGCCGGAACCGCTACGCCACCCGTCTGATTCAGCAACAGAGTGCCCTCGTTTACGGTCGTGGTGCCAGTGTAGGTGTTGGCGGCGGTGCCCTCGAGATTCAGCGTGCCGGCCCCCATCTTGGTGATGCCAAAGGTGCCGCTGGCGCTGGAAATCACCGCCGTGACATCGAGACCGAAGGTGGTTCCCGAAGCGGTGGTGGCATCCAGCGCGAAGAAGTTGCGGGTGTTTTGACCCAGGTCCACCTTGCCGGTGAGAACACCGGGCGACGCACCAATCGCCACCGCGGTAACGTCGCCACCGAGCGTCAAGGTGTTGGTGCCCGTTTGGACGGTTCCGCCGCTAATGTTCAGGGTGCCGATGGTTTGACCAGTCGTGGTGCCGACGGCCGGCCACGGACGCGGGTTGGGTCAAATCCAATGTGGCACCGTGTTGACGTAGATGTTTTGGCCGTTGAGCTGAGAGTAATTGCTTATCACCTTGACCGTGGCGCTGGCGCCGTAATCGCCGACGACCACCGGGCCGGTGATCGCCGCGACGTTGGCTTGCTTGGCAAACACAATCTCGCCTTCGTCGACATTGGTGGCATAAGGTGAAAACGTTGCCGACACTGCCGGCAAAGGTGAGCGATGCCCGTCCCATTTTCACCAGGCCATAACTGCCGCTAAGCTGCGTGGCGAGAACCATGTCGCCAAAGAATCCCGGATTACGGTGTAAGCATTGACCGCTGGATTGGTTCCCGTCAGGCCGGCACCGATTTGGGTGGTGGTAATGACGATTGCCTGCCCGTTGGAGCCGCCCACAAGGCCCAGAAGGCCGGTGTTGGCGACGAGCACGCTGGCGGTCGGGCTGGTGGCACCTTCCAACCCGAAGCCTGTTTGCGTTAACGTTCCGGTGATCCCTCCCGTGCCAATGCCGGTTACGGGGGCAACGGCGGCAGTGCCGCCGTTGTGGTGATCGTGGCGTTAAATGTTTGGCTGCTGGTGGCAGCGCCGCTCAGGCCGGCAAAGCCAGTGGTGGTGGAAGGCGTCACCGAGATGCTGGCCAGGCGGAAAGTGTGCCACCACCGTCGCCGTGATTGGCGTCTCAGGCGTTGCGGCGTCAGCATTTTGAAAGGTGATGGTCGCGCTGGTCGCCCCAGCATTGACAAGCACCTGCGTGTTTCCGGCACCGATGGTCGACAGGGCGTCGAGGGCGTTCTGGATATTTGCCTGCAAGGTGCCGGGGTTGGTGCTGTAATTGATGGTGGCGGTGGAGGAACCGTTGAATTTGAGCTGGAATGTGCCGCCGGTGGGGCTTCCAGCTGAAATTAACGGTGTAGGCCGCATTCGCGGTGACGCCGCTCACCGAGACAAGCGGAGTGACTGCCACGCCGGCAAACCCGCCGCCGCCAAAGGTGACGCCGACGGAGGTTCCGCTGATGGGGAGCACGGTCACGCTGCCGGTGCCGCTTATGGACGACAAGCCATTCAACGCGGTTTGGATGCCGGATGGCGAGAGTAGTCAATGATGTGCTGTAATTGATCGGCCCCGAAGTGACGCTGTTGAAGGCCACGGTGAATGTGCCGCCCGAGGCCGCGGCCGGGAATGCCAAGGTTTGCACTCGGCAGCTCTTCTCTGCCATGGAATCGGCGAAACGGTGGAGCAGTGGTTCGGCGTGCAGCAACTCCTTGCCGCCAACGGTGTGGCCTCGCTCGTCTTCGACTACTCGGGCTACGGAAAAAGCACTGGCCGCCCCGATTGGGATCAGTTTGAAGTGGATGCCCTTACTGCGTTTGCTGCATTGCAGAAGCTTGCTCCCGGCACGCCGTGTTCCGTCATCGGTTTCTCGCTTGGCAGCGGAGTGGCGACCGCGATCATCAACCGAGTCGATGCCCGCAGCCTCGTTCTGTGCGAAGCGTTTACGTCTTTCCGCCGCGCCGCGACCGCAGCATGGATCCCCAAACCGCTCACCCACCTCGTTCCGCCTATCTGGCACGCGCAGCCGCATCTCGCGCAGTGCAAGGTGCCTGTCCTGGTGGTACATGGGGAGAAGGATCGGATGTTTCCGGCAAAGATGGCGGCAGAGTTAGCCTCGTTTTGCTCACCGCCCGCGAAAGTCCTGCTGATCCCGGGCACGACGCACAATCAACCCTTCCGCAAACCGCAGCTTAACTACTGGGAACCGATCATCGAATGGATCGGACAGGAGTAGCGCCGACCTCCAGGCCGGCTGTAGTGCGGGCGTCCACGCCCGCACCGCACACAACCCGTCTGACTACGATCCGCCTTGCTCAGGCCGTCCATCGTCGCCGCGATCTCTGCCCAGTCTGTCCTCGCGATCCTGACGCTCTTCCTGCTCGCGCCGCTTCCTCTCTTCTTCTCGTTCCTCACGTCCGTCTGCCATTGGCTACCTCTCAGCGTAAGTCTAATCAACCTGCGACGCGGAGCGCGGCTGCCCCACCGCAGGTGGTTCGGTAAACTGGAACCAGACCATGTTTGAGAACCTTTCCGACAAACTGCAGCGCGTCTTCAAAACCCTACGCGGCCAGGGCACGCTCACTGAAGAAAACATTGCCGAGGCGCTGAAGGAGATCCGCGTCGCGCTCCTCGAGGCCGACGTCAACCTCAAGGTCGTCAACGACCTCATCGAGCACATCCGCGCCAAAGCCGTCGGCACCGAGGTGCTGACCGCGCTTTCACCCTCTGAGCAAGTCGTCAAGATCGTTCGCGACGAGCTTATCGCACTGCTCGGCAAAGACACCGCTCGCTTCAACTTCGCCTCGAAGCCGCCGACGGTGATTTTGATGGCGGGTCTGCAGGGCTCGGGCAAGACGACGACCTCCGGCAAACTCGCCGCGTGGCTCAAGAAGGGTGGTCACCGGCCCATGCTCGTCTCGGTCGACGTCTACCGACCCGCTGCGCGCGAGCAGCTTGAGGTGGTCGCGAAGCAGGTGGAGGCGCGCCTTTACAAGGGTGACCAGAAGGGCGAGCCCGCCGGAACAGCCCTCGTTGAGCGCCTCGCCAAAGAAGCCCGCCGCGAGGCCGTCATCATGGGCTGCGACTCGCTCATCGTCGACACCGCCGGCCGCCTGCACATCGACGAAGACCTGATGGCCGAGATGGAGAGCCTCAAGAAGCTTCTCTCGCCGCAGGAAATTTTATTTGTCGCCGATTCCATGACCGGCCAGGACGCCGTCAACTCCGCACAGGATTTTCACTCGCGGCTTTCGCTGACCGGTGTGGTGCTGACGAAGATGGACGGCGACGCGCGCGGCGGCGCAGCGCTTTCGATTCGCCATGTGACCGGCCAGCCCATCAAGTTCATCGGCGTGGGCGAAAAGCCCGATGCCTTTGAGCCGTTTCATCCCGATCGCATCGTCGGCCGAATCCTCGGCATGGGCGACATGATGTCGCTTATCGAGAAGGCCGAATCCACGTTGGATCGCAAGAAATCAGAGGAGCTGGCCAAGAAGGCTCTGCTCGGCGACGGGTTCTCGCTCGAGGACTTTCGCGATCAGTTGCGGCAGATCAAGAAACTCGGTTCGATGGAATCGATTTTGAAGATGCTGCCCTCGGTCGGCCCCTTCGCAGGCATGCAGCAGGCCGCGCAGAACGTCGACGAAAAGCAGTTTGTGCGACTCGAGGCGATCATCAACTCGATGACGCCCAGGGAGCGCCGCAATCACGAGATCATCTCCGGCTCGCGCCGCAAGCGCATCGCCGCCGGCAGCGGGACAAGCGTGCAGGACGTGAACATGCTCCTCCGCCAGTACGCCCAGATGGCCAAGATGTTCAAGAGCATGGGCAAAGGCGGTTTGGCGAAGAGCATGATGCGTGGCGGGCTTGCGGGGATCGGCCTGGGCGGCAAGCAGCGGTTTGGGAGATAAGACGCGCGGTAAGATGATTGCACCAAGGCCCACAAATGAAAGACAAGCAATTCATAATTGGTGAAATTCGGAGGACTGCGGTTCTCAACGGCGGAAAGCCTGTGGGGCAGACAAAGTTCCGCACCGAAACCGGCATTGCACCGCACGAATGGTTTGGTGTCCATTGAGCGCGGTGGGGCGATGCCCCATCAGAGGCTGGCTTCAGTCCATTGGAATGGGTGCAGCCGTCAGACGAAGAACAGATGCTCGAGGAGATTGCCAAGCTTATTCGCAGGTACGGACGTTACCCGGTCAAGGCTGAAATACTCATCGAAAAGCGCGGTAACGCTGCTATACCTGCGCCCAACGTACTCCTTCGCAGGCTAGGCTCAAGAGCCGAAGTCATTCGAAAGGTGCGTGGCTACTGCGACGCACGTGAAGAATACTTAGATGTGTCAGCAATTCTGTCCAAAGAGTCCCTAGCGGGAGCCGCAACGGTTGAGGTCGATGAGGCTCAAATCACACCCAAGAATCAATCGGCATCTGGGTATGTTTACCTCGTAAAATCAGGCAAACTCTACAAGATAGGCTGGTCCGAAAATCATTGGCGGCGCAAGAGTGAACTTCACAAGCAGGCGCCTGAAGGAATTACAGAAATTCACACCATTGCAGCGATCGACGATCCGGTGGGCATCGAAAGATATTGGCATGAGCGCTTCAAGGAGAAACGCCAACACGGTGAGTGGTTTGACCTCTCCGCTGAGGACATAAGCGCCTTCAAGAAAAGAAGGTTCATGTAGTCTCAAATAGCTCTTCGTGGGTTCCGGTTCGCTCAAGATGCACGGTCTTAGCAGTCGTCAAATAGATCAGTACCCAATCCGGTTCGATGTGCGCATCCCTGTATCCTGCCCAGCCGTGCTTGAGTGGATGATCCTTGTATTGAGGCGGCAAAGCATCGCCCGCGAGAAGCAGTTCAATCAGCCTCTTCAGCTTTTCGACATCCTTTCCGCGTTTCTGGAGCCGTTTAACGTCGCGTTGAAATTGAGTAGAGTAGGTGGGCGTCCGCATCAGACGCCAAGCTTACGGTAGAGGTCGGCGGCGCTTTTCGCACGATGAACCTCTCGCCCTTTGGCGGTTTTGCGCATGGTCTGGCGCGTCAGCTTGTTGGGCTTCAAGTCGAACGGGAGCGCATTTTCGTTCGCCACTCGGGTAAGAACGATGCGAATCGCATCCGACACAGTGAGTCCCATGCCGCCGAGCACTTCGGCCGCTCGATCCCTCACGTCGGCGTCAATTCTGGAGCGAACTACTGCGTTTGTAGCCATTGCTTGATTGTAGCCCATCTGGGCCACGGACGGTTCGCCGAGCAAAAACTCGTGTGGGTGCGGTCCATCCAGTCAAAGCCCGTCTGCGAAAATAACAAGAGAAGTGACCGCCCTCCAGGACCAGCTCGACGAGATCACCGCCAACACGCGCAACCTCGTGCAGGCGGATCGCATGGCCGTGGGCGAAAAGGCTGTCCGCGAGCTGTTCGAGTCGGGGATCGAGGAAAAGATCCTACCCGTCGGCGCCAATGCGCCTGAGTTCACGCTCAAGGACGCCACTGGCCGCCCGATTCGCTCGGCCGATCTGCTCGCCCTTGGCCCCCTTGTCATCAAGTTCTTCCGCGGCCGCTGGTGCCCCTACTGCGTCACCGAGCTCGAGGCCTGGCGCGATCTCCATGACCGCCTGCGAGAGGCCGGCGCGCTGCTCGTCGCCATCAGCCCGCAGACGCAGCGGCAAAGCGACTTCATGGTTGGCCAGCACACGCTGCCGTTCCCGGTGCTCACCGACCCCGGCTGCGCTCTCGCCGAAAAGTTCGGCCTCGCCTACACCATCCCCGACTACCACCGGGAGTACTACCGCTCGGTGCTGGTCAATATCCCCTTCATCAATGGAAGCGAAAAAGCGGGCGGAAGCGAAAAAGGGGGCGACAATTCCTGGCGCCTCATTCTTCCGGCGACTTACGTCCTCGCCCGGGACGGCCGCGTCGTCTATGCCGAGGCCCACGCCGATTTCCGTGTCCGCCCCGAACCGGAGGAAGCCTTCGCGGCCGCAACTTCCGCAGCCGGAGAATAGCGGCTGCCTATTGCGCCGGCGCGACCACTGCTGTCGCAGCCACGCCCGACTTCTCATCGCGCTTGTATTGCAAGCTGAGAATCGCCAGCTGATACCCGCTGAGATTCGGATACTTCAGCTCAGCCGTATTTGCGGGCGGCTTCTTGGGATCCATCAGCCGCCATGCCTCGGGCGCCTGCCACGGATCGTAACCAGCGTCGGCCATCAGGCCAAGGGCCATGCGGGCGCGCTCGCGCATAAAGTGCAGCTCAAACTCATGCATCGCCACGCCTGCTCCCTCCGTACCAAATAACGCCAACGAAGAGAAACCACCCGCGACGTCTCCTGCAAGCTGGATCCCGACGATGCTGTAGTATTCAGCCACCAATCTTGCCGACTGCCACGCCAGGTTGGCCGCAATTCCGTCGGCAAGTACGGCCGCGAGCTGGTCGTCGTTCTTCAGCCGGTCCGCCATCTGCTTGGGAACAAGAATCACTCCTGTTGAGCATCCGAAGTCGGACCGGAGTCGCGGCTCGTCCACAACGTAAAACCGGAAGTGAATCTTTGCGCGCTCGTCGTCGTTCATCTGTTTCTGGAATGCTGGCACGAGTTTGGCTCCGACGCGCGCTACTCGCTCCTGCAGCCCTGCGTCTGTTGGGGCCACATGCCAACCGCAAATGTCTCCCATCTGGTTCATGCGATATTTCGTATGAACCGAGTGGAGCTCGCCATTACTGTCAAGCAGGTTCTGTCCAGGAACAACGATGTCCTGGAGGGCCGGCTTGGCGTTTGCAACCTTCCCCGCCTTTCCCGGCACGAAGTCGACCTGGCTGGCCACGAGCACTCATGTCTTGTCGCGCTTTCCTTCGTACTTCACCCAGGTATTCGGGTTCACATCGTCCAGCGTCTTCAACCCTCCCGAGAAAGTCGTCGCTGTACTCGGCCCGATTTTGAGCAAATAACCGTCGGCGCGAAATACCGGTTCCGGCCCTCGCGCAATCACCTTGTCAATCAATCCGAACCCGTGAACCCTCCGTTCGCCTTCGTCCTGCACGCGCACCGTCTCGGCAGCTGCCGTCTTCTTTGCCTTCTGTCCCACCACCTCCACGTATGCGCCGATCTGAATCGCTTCCGCCGTCGCATCGGCCAACCTGATGTCGTTGTGGCTGAACCATTCGTAGTGCGTCTTGGCCCCGGTTGTGACATGTACATCTCCGTTCAGCACAAATCCGCCCGGCCCTTCTACCTCCGTCACGTATCCTTCGGCCGCGTAGAGAAGCGGTAAATGAGACGATTGCGCCGCAGCAGGCGGCACGGCTCCCAAAAGGAATACGCAACTCACTGCCCAGCCAGATCGATGCACCAGACCAAAGCATCTGGGTCTCAAGAGAGCCTCACCTCACCAAAATAGCGTTCCCAGTATAAGTCCAATGTACTGGCCTAACCGCTCCTCTTTTTGGGCACTTCCGGGGACGGCTCACTCCCGAAAATGCATCCTATTTATGGCATTTGCATCAAAAAAGTTGACAGTAAGAGACTCAATCTGGCATTCTGATCCCGCTAGATTTACTCCAAAGGCAGGAAAACCATGGGAAAAATGATTGGAATCGACCTCGGCACGACCAATTCGTGCGTCGCGGTCATGGAGGGCGGTGAGCCCAAAGTCATTCCGAATGAAGAGGGTGCGCGCACTACGCCCTCCATCGTCGCCTTCAGCAAGAGCGGCGAGCGGTTGGTAGGGCAGGTGGCCAAGCGCCAGGCCATCACCAACCCTGAAAACACGATCTTCTCCATCAAGCGCTTTATGGGGCGCCGGTACAACGAAGTCTCCGACGAGATGAAGATGGTCCCCTACAAGGTCGTCCAACAGGGCGACCACGTGGCCGTTGTGGCGCAGGGCAAGGAGTACACGCCGCCCGAGATTTCGGCCATGATTCTGCAAAAGTTGAAGGCTTCGGCCGAAGCCTATCTGGGCAGCGCAGTCACTGAGGCTGTGATCACCGTGCCGGCCTACTTTAACGACGCGCAGCGCCAGGCCACCAAGGACGCAGGCAAAATCGCGGGCCTCGACGTGAAGCGCATCGTCAACGAGCCCACGGCAGCCGCGCTCGCCTACGGCCTCGACAAAAAGAAGGACGAAACCATCGCTGTGTACGACTTTGGCGGCGGCACATTCGACATTTCCATCCTGGAAGTGGGCGAAGGCGTGATCGAGGTCAAGTCGACCAACGGCGATACTCACCTGGGCGGCGACAACCTCGACCAGCGCATCGTGGACTGGCTGATTGCCGAGTTCAAGCAGGATGAAGGGCTTGACCTGAGCTCGAAGGGCAACGAGATGGCCCTGCAGCGCCTGAAGGACGCGGCAGAGAAGGCCAAGATCGAGCTGTCGACCACGGTCGAAACCGAAATCAATCTGCCGTTCGTCACGGCCGATGCCACCGGTCCGAAGCACCTGGTGCGCAAGCTGACGCGCGCTAAACTCGAGCAGCTGGTTGAAGACCTGATCGATCGCAGCCTGGAGCCGTGCCGCAGGGCAATGGCCGATGCGGGCGTGACGGCGAGCCAGATCGATGAAGTGGTTCTCGTGGGCGGGCAGACGCGCATGCCGCGTATCCAGGAACTGGTGAAGGACCTCTTCGGCAGAGAGCCGCATCGCGGCGTGAACCCCGACGAAGTAGTTGCAATCGGCGCGGCTGTCCAGGCCGGCGTGCTCTCGGGCGACGTGAAAGATCTTCTGCTGCTCGACGTGACTCCACTTACTCTCTCCATCGAGACGCTGGGCGGCGTGGCGACGGCGATGATTCCGCGCAACACGACCATACCCACGAAGAAGACTGAGACCTTCTCGACGGCATCCGACTCGCAAACCGAAGTTGAGGTGCACGTGCTGCAGGGCGAGCGGCCCATGGCGGGACAGAACCGCACGCTGGGCAAGTTCAAGCTTGGCGGCATTCCGCCGGCACCACGCGGCATTCCGCAAATCGAGGTCACCTTCGACATCGATGCCAACGGAATTCTGAACGTGACCGCGAAAGACAATGCCACCGGCAAAGACACACGCATCACCATCACCTCCAGCTCGGGTCTCTCGAAAGAAGAAGTGGAGAAGATGGCGAAGGAAGCCGAGGCTCACGCTTCAGAAGATAAGGAGCAGCGCGAACAGATCGAGGCGCGCAACTCGCTCGATGGCCTGGTCTACAACATCGAGAAGATGCTTAAGGACTCGGGCGAGAAGGTGCAGGCTGCCGATAAGTCCGACGTGGAAGCGGCACTGGCCGATGCCAAGAAGACCCTTGAGGGATCTCCGTCGCTGAAGGACTTGAAGGCCGCGCAGGAGAAGTTGACCCAGGCCAGCCACAAACTGGCCGAGGCGCTGTACAAAGCGAGTTCGACGGCGCCAGGCGGGGCTGCGCCGGGCGCGACTGCGTCGGGCGGCCCTTCGGATGGGGCGTCGGGCGAAGCCAAGAAAGACGAGAGTGTCATCGACGCCGAGTACGTCGACGTCGACGACAAGAAATGACCTCGGCATTAGTACGACACGTGGTGCCCCACCTTCGGCGCGTCATTGTTCTTGCGCCGAAGGTGGGAGACCGCAGATGTTGAACAGATTTCGGGGTGGGCGATTGAACATCGCCCACCCCGACGTGTAGCTGCTCTCAGGAGCTGTCGTCCTGAGCGGGCGAAGCGAGTCGAAGGATCTGCGGTTGTTCTTTTTGGGCGAACGCTCCTGACGGGATGAGGCAAACCGAGCTGGGATGCTCACCACCCCTCGGTCCAAAGAGCAAAGGATCGTCGCAATCGGCCATAACGAGAGTTAGTCATGCTCCCGATATGCTCAGAATATCGGCGGGGTCATAAGCATCCCGCCAACCACACTCGTCGCAGGTGAAGGGTGTCGGCTTGTCGAAACCATCGGTTTTAATCCGGTGGCCGTGTAATGGGTTGCGGTGTGCGAGGAAATTCGGGTTTTTGCAAGTTACGGCCAAATTTGGGGCAGTCATGAAATCAGCTATCTTTAATTCTCCTTTCCGTTCGTTGATAGGTTGCGAGCGCACGCGGTGCATTCAGAATGAGGATAGGATTGGAGGGAGGGCGTGGGAAGAGGGGAGGAATAACACTGAAGCCCGTTGTTAATTCTGCAGGTATAACGTGTTCCGTGTTACGCTAAACGTTAAATATGATCCGCTCGTTCGCCGACAAGAAAACCGAGCAGGTGTTTCATCATCGGCACAGCCGCAAGTTCGCGGCAATTGAACGGGTGGCGCTGCGCAAGCTTCGGCAGGTTCACACGGTTTCAACGGTTGAGGAGCTCTATGAGCCGCCGGGAAACAGGCTGGAAAAGCTCAAAGGCGACCGGGAAGGCCAATGGAGCTTGCGTATCAATGAGCAATACCGAATCTGCTTCCAATGGAGCAAAGGCGATGCCTACGAAGTCGAAATCGTCGATTACCACTAAGTCCCGGTTGAAAGATGGCGCGCTCATGCCGGCTTTGCATCCCGGCGAAATGTTGCGCGAGGAGTTCATGAAGCCGCTCGGTCTCTCGGCCAATGCCCTTGCCATCGCGCTGCGCGTTCCGGTCACCCGCATCTCCGAGATCGTGAGAGAGCGCCGCGGCATCACCGCTGACACGGCCCTTCGACTGGCTCGCTACTTCAACATGACACCGGAGTTCTGGATGCGTCTGCAAATGGACTACGATCTGGAATCAGTTGTCGAAATTGAACAATCCGCGATCCTCGAAGCAATTAGTCCTCGTGAGGGCTATCGACGGCAATCCGGAAACGGCAGACGCGCCGTCGCATGAGGCTTTACCGATGGTTAGAGCAATGGCTTGGCAGATTGCATGCGGAGTAAGGCACGACGCGAAGTTTGAAGTGGTAGTGAGATAAGAAAACATCAATGCCTACGACCCAAAACAAAGACTATTACGCAACGCTCGGTGTCAAGAAGTCGGCCACGCAGGAGGAGATCCGCAAGGCCTTCCGCAAGGCTGCGCGCAAATACCACCCCGACGTGAATCCCAATGACAAGCGCGCCGAAGAAAAGTTCAAGGAGATCTCCGAGGCTAATGACGTTCTGAGCGACGAAAAGAAGCGCAAGGTCTACGACCAGGTCGGCTTCTATTCCGACCAGATCGATCCCGCGCAAGCCGAGGCCTATGCACGCGCGCAGCGCGAAGGCGCGCAACAGCCGCCGATCGATTTTGGCGGATTCGACTTCTCGGGGTTCCAGGGCGGCGCTGGCGCACAACCCGGCGCAGGTTCGTCAACGTGGGGCAGTTTCAAAGACATTTTTTCCGGCATCTTCTCGGGCCAGCAGCAAGCGCAGCAGGCGCACGGCCCGCAGCCCGGCACCGATCTCGAATATCAGGCCACAGTCGACTTCTGGACCGCGATTCGCGGCGGCCAGGCGCGCATCCAGATCAACCGCCAGGAAGTCTGCACCACCTGCCACGGCCAGGGCCACATCGGGTCCGAAATCCAGTGCCCGGAGTGCCACGGCACCGGCCAGGTGACGCAGATGGGCGGCCGCATGAAGTTCAACATCACCTGCCCGCGCTGCAACGGCACGGGCCGCGTTGCGAATACCTGCCCGACCTGTCACGGCGAGGGCACGCTTACACGCACTGAGACCGTCGAGTTTCGCATCAAAGCCGGTACGCGTGACGGCCAGCGCATTCGCCTGCAGGGGAAGGGAAACGCCGGCATCAACGGCGGCCCTTCCGGCGATTTGTTTCTGATTGTGCGCACTGGCACGCATCCGGTCTTCACGCGGCAAGGCGACGACATCCAGATATCGGTCCCGGTCACGGTGGCCGAAGCGGCGCTGGGCGCAAAAGTTGAAGTACCGACCATCGATGGCCGCGCGCAGTTGAAGATTCCTCCGGGCACGCAGAGCGGCCAGAAGCTGCGTATGCGCGAGCGCGGCGTCGAGAGCGCGCAGCATCCCGGCCAGCGCGGCGACGAGATTGTCACCGTGAATGTGGTGGTGCCGCACCTGAACGACGAGCGCAGCCGCGAGATCATGCGCGAGCTGGGGCGGCTCAACCCCGACGACCCGCGCAAGACGCTTTTTGACAAGGTGTGAATGCGGATCGGAGGCATTCAAGTGAGAGATGCGGTCGGGGATGCAGGCTGGCTTGCCGGTGAAGATTTGTTGCCTTTAGCTAGGCGAGTGTTTCTCCTGATTTCTCTCACTCTGTTTCTTGGCGCTGATTGCCTTCAGGCCCAATGCCCTGATAACGGGCAGACTAAAGTCTTCAATTCTAAGCATGGTACCGGCTACTACTTTTACAAGTTTTTGGGAGATAGCAGTTTTCGCTATTTTCTGGACGGCAAGACATTTTCGTACAACGACAAAGCCGATCCGGGAAGAACCTTCACTTTCATCGATGACATGGCTTATGAATTGATCGTTGAGGACAAAGCTGATTTCGCAAAATATATCCAAGGCTCAAAGCCCCTGGACATTCTTCGCGCGCAGGCAAAATATGAACAGGACTACTACAAGAGAATGGATCCTTCGATGGTTATCACGGATTATGGACCCCCGTCGAACGCGAACGATGGCAGCAACGACCGGCCATTCTATCTTTGGAAAAAGGAGAATCCCCCGGGCAAGGAGGCCGCGACACAATATTTGGTTTCGACACTAGTCAAAGACAAAGTGGTCCTTTTGACTATCATGTTGTTGAAGCCGTCGGTCACTGAAGATGACGTGTTCAGTCAGCTCGAAAAATACACCGGCCATTTCGATTTGATATCAAGCGAGCAATGCGCGAGCGTGCTCTCAATGCCATCGAGCCCCTAGCTTTTCGGTTTCTAATTGTTTTGAAAGGCAATTAGGTGGCGGGGAAATGGATACTAAGATGCCTATTGGCTGAAATCTCAAGTTGGTGGACAGATGGCAAAACGCAAATCCAAAGGCGCATACATGATCTCGTCGGTCGCCGAGATGTACGAGATCCATCCGCAGACGCTGCGCCTCTACGAGCGCGAAGGATTGCTGAAGCCCTCGCGTACCGAAGGGAACACGCGCCTCTACACTGAAGAAGACCTGGAGCGCCTCGAGTTCATCCTCAACCTGGCCCGCGACCTCGGCGTGAACATCGCGGGCATCGCCATCATTTTGCAGATGCGCGGGCGCATGGAAGAGATGAACCGCCAGATGCAGAGTTTCGTCGAGTATGTGCGCTCCGAGATGCTCGCGCGATTCCAGCAAGCTGCGCCCAGCTCGCCCGCGGCGATGGTCCCCATCCGCAAAGCTGTCGGCGTGCCGCCTCGCACCGCAACTCCGCCGCGCCCAACCACTCCGCGCAAGTCGTAGCAGGTCCCAGTAGCGCCGGCGTCCTCGCCGGCTGTCGTGCGGGCCTCAAGGCCCGCACCCGCCGACTCGCTGACTTGCCGACTCGCTCCCTTGCTCCCTTGCTCCCTCGCTCCCTATCCTTGAAACCAGCATGCCCTACGTCCTTCTCGGCCTGGCCGTCTTCGGTCTTATCACCTCCACGGTCTTTGCCGCCATCGTGCTGTGGGCTGTCCCTCGTTTTCTCGGTGAGCGCCGCACCGCTCTGACCGCTCTCGCCGCGCGCCCCGGCTTCACGCCGCGCATCAGCGTCTTCAAGCCCCTCAGCGGAACCGAGCCGAACCTCGATCCGCATCTGGAAAGCTTCTTCAAGCAGGATTACCCGGGCTACGAGATTCTCTTCTGCGCCCGCTCACCGGAAGATGCGGGCCTCGCTGTCGCGCGCACGGTCGCAGCGCGCCACCCGCACATTCCTGTCCGGTTCCTCTCCACCAACGGCCAGCCCGACTACATCAACGACAAAGTCATCTCCATGGAGAAGATGGAGGCCGCGGCCGGGCACGACATTTTCGTTATCAGCGACAGCGATGTGCGCGTCGAGCCCGGATATCTCCGCGCCGTCGCATTGCCTTTCGCCGATGCGAACGTGGGCGGAATGTGCTGCCTTTATCGCGGAGTCGCCGCGCAGGGCGGGTTGTGGGCGCGGCTTGAGGCGGTCGGCATGTCTGTCGAAATGTCTTCAGGCGTGCTCGCTGCCCGCGCCATGGAAGGCATGCAGTTCACCCTCGGCCCCACCATGGCCTTTCGCCGCGAGACGATCCGGCGCATGGGCGGCTTTAAAGTCACGGCTGACTTCTGCTCCGACGACTTCATCCTCGGCAACGAGACGCACAAGCTTGGGCAGACCGTCGTCCTAAGCCATCATGCCATCGATCACGTTGTGCTGAATTTGAGTTTCCTGGCGTCGATGAAGCACCAGGTTCGCTGGATGAAGTCGACGCGCTTCTCGCGTCCCAGGGGCCACTTCGGCACCGCGCTCACCTTCAGCATGCCGTTTGCGCTGGTCGGGCTCGCCGCAGGCCTTTGGCTCGGCCATCCTCTCTGGGGTGTCGCGCTCCTTGCATTCGGCGTTGCCACGCGCCTCGCGCTTTCCATCGCGGTCGGCCGGCTCGTGGTCCAGGACCCCAGCTGGTTCAACCTGCTCGTCCTCTACCCGATTCGCGACCTGATGGGCTTTTGCTTCTGGGCGGCAAGCTATACCTCGCGTCGCATTCTTTG
This sequence comes from uncultured Acidobacteriaceae bacterium, assembly GCA_963834565.1. GTDB lineage: Bacteria > Acidobacteriota > Terriglobia > Terriglobales > Acidobacteriaceae > Telmatobacter. The sequence goes on from CAWICF010000011.1 coordinate 27,972, forward strand.
GCGCAAGCGCGTCTTTGAGCTTCTACCTGGCGGAAGAATGCGCGCGGCGCGGTAATCCCCCCGCTTCGTTGCGTGTTGTCTTTCCAGCTAACCCCTGCTCAATCACCCGTTCGCAGCATTCCACCGACGTAAGCGGAACCGGCATAATTTTCACAGCGACGGGTCCCAACCTCGCCGGTTTTTGTTTTTCCGGCCAGGGTGGCAGCTCTGCCTCGATCCACGGAGTCCCTACCCGATGACGAAAGCCCGGCTCGACGGTCTGCAGATGGTGATTCTCGGCAGCATCTTTTTTGTCGCGGTCGGCGCGTTGATGGAGTATTTCAATCCACTCGGCATGACCGACTTCATGCAGATCTATTCGAGCTCGCGCTGCGTGGAGCATCATCACGATCCCTACAAGCCTGACGAACTGTTTGCGTTCTACCAGTCCGATACGGGCGGCATTCCGACGGATTCGAGCGATCTCTCGCGCCGGTTTCGCAAGATTGTTCTCATCGCTCCCAATCTACCCACCACGCTTTTCCTCATCGCGCCCATCGCGGCGCTCAAGTGGAAGGCGGCCGTTGTCGTTTGGATGGCGTTGATTTCGGCGTGCTTTATTGTGGCTTGTTTTTGTGTATGGAGTTTTGGCGCTGCGGCCGCGCCGCGGCTCTGCGGCGGGCTGATTCTTCTTATTCTCGTCAACAGCGGGTTGCTGCTTTCCACGGGCAACACCGCCGGACTCGTCGTCAGCCTCACCGTGATTGCGGTGTGCTGTTTTCTGTGCGAACGATTCGCGCTGGCAGGTGTTCTTTGCATGGCGGTTGCGCTGGCGATCAAGCCGCATGACTCCGGACCCGTTTGGCTCTATCTCTTGTTTGCCGGCGGCGCGCTGCGCAAGCGGGCCATCCAGTCGGCGGTGCTCACGGCAGTCATCATTGTTCCTGCCATCCTGTGGGTCGCGCACTCGGCACCGCAATGGGCGCCGGAGCTGCAGGCGAATCTCGCCGGCGGGCTCGGAACCGGCGGGCTCAATAATCCCGGGCCAACCACGCAGGGCGCACGCGGCATCGGGCAGATCATCAGCCTGCAGGCGATTCTGAGTCTCTTCTACGACGACGCGCGCTTCTACAACTCGGTCTCTTATCTCGTCTGCGGAGTTCTGCTAGTGCTCTGGTGCATCCGCACGCTCCGGATCAGATTTTCGCCGCGCATGGCCTGGCTGGCGCTGGCTGTCATTGCACCGCTCACCATGCTGCCTTTTTATCACCGCATGTACGATGCGCGGTTGCTGCTGCTCGCGGTGCCCGCGTGTGCCGCGCTGTGGACGAGCCGCCGTGAGCCTGATCGGCGCGTCGCAGGCCACGCTGCCCTCTGGCTCACCCTTGCCGCCATTGTTTTCACCGGCGACATTTTCTGGGTAGCTTTCTTTGAGATCACGCACTACTCGGGACCTGCGGGCGAATTTGGTATGTATCCTGCGCCAATTATTCTGCTGACCCTCAGCATGTTTTATCTTTGGGTATATTTGCGAGCAGATTCTGCTGCTCTTTAACTTCTGTGCTCCGGTCCTAAAGTCCCGCAGCCCCGCAGTCCCGTAGCCCCCCGCCTTACTGCACCGGCCAGGCCTCCATCCTCACAGGCTTAAGCTGAACACTGAGCAGCGATCGCTGCTCACTGCCTTACACTTAAGGCAGCCGAGTCTTCTGCAGTGGAGCGCCAAATGTTCGAGCGCTATACCGAAAAAGCGCGCCGCGTGATCTTCTTCGCACGTTACGAGGCCAGCCAGTTTGGCTCGCCGTATATCGAAACGGAGCATTTGCTGCTTGGCATGCTGCGAGAAGATAAGGCGCTTACCAACCGCTTTCTGCGCTCTCACTCCTCGGTCGAATCGATCCGAAAACAAATCGACGCCCACACCACGATTCGCGAGAAGGTCTCCACCAGCGTGGATCTGCCGCTCTCGAATGAATGCAAACGCATCTTGGCCTACGCGGCGGAGGAAGCGGAGCGCCTCAACCACAAGCACATCGGTTCGGAACACCTGCTTCTTGGCTTGCTTCGCGAAGAAAAGTGCTTTGCGGCCGAAATCCTCAAAGAACGCGGAGTCAAAATCGACGCCCTGCGCGAGGAATTCGCCAAAGAGCCGTCCGAGTCGGCACCGCGAACACCATCGCTGCAAGCTCCTCTCACCGACTACTTCCAGGACCTGACGCAGGCAGCGACCGACGGCAATCTTGAGCCCGTCGTGGGAAGAGATCTCGAGGTCAATGCAGTCATCGAAGTTCTTGCTGCGAGCCGGAGTCGCAACCCGCTGCTCGTGGGCGAGCGTGGCGCCGGCAAAAGAGCCGTTGTTGAGGCTCTGGCGCAACGCATCGTTGACGGTGTGGTCCCGCAATTCCTCGCCGAAAAACGGATCATGGCATTCGAGCCGCAACCGTCAGGAGCCTCGACTCAGGAGCGATTCAAGTTTGGCGCGGAGCTGGCCAGAACACTGTATTCGCTTGCGGAACCTTCCCACATCATCCTCATGCTCAGTGAAATGCCTAGTCCGATGGGACGCGAACCCGTCTTCGGACCTCTCGGAACCGCCGACATTCTCAAGTCGGCAATCACTCAGGGCAAGATCCAGTGCATCGCTGCGTGCACCTCGGCCGAGTTCCGCGAGTCTGCCGAATCGGCCGGATGGCTCGGTGATTCATTTCGCGCGGTGCACATCCGTCCGCTGAATGAAGCAGACACGCTCGCCGCTCTGAAAACCCGCAAGGTGCGTTTGGAGAAATTTCACGAGGTCAGCTTTGAAGATCAGGCGCTGGAAATGGCCGCCCAATCCGCAAGCCGCTATCTGCCCGATCGCGCTCTACCCGGCAAGGCCATCCAACTGCTCGACGCAGCAGCCGCGCGTGTCAAGCTGCGCCAGGACGCTTTACCCGAAGAAGTCCTCGAAGTACAGAAGCGCATTCGCTTCATCGTGCACCGCATGGATTCGGCGGTCGCGAATCACGAATTCGAGAAAGCGCGCTTCTATTCTGAAGAGGAGAAAAAAGAGCGGGAGAATCTTCGCGCTCTGCGCGAGAAATACAAGCTTGATGATGCAGCCTCGACCGAAGTCCGCGCCGAAGATGTGGAATCCGTCATCGCCCGCTGGTCCGAATATCCCTTCCAGCCTTGAGGCTGCGCCCGCCCTTAGCCCCTACGTCCCTCGCCCCTGCTCTACGGCCTGTCGGTCCACAGTGTCTTGTCGGCGATGGTCTGCACAGGATAGAGCCGCCCGGCTAGGATCTGTTCCACTTTGTCGCGTTCGGGATCTTCCGCGAACAGCCACTTGCGCTCACCTGTGCCCCATATCTGCGCGAGCTTCTCGTTGCTGAGGAAGATGTCCGGCGCGTCAGGGTAGCACGATCCCCACAACAGCGTGGTTCCCTCGCTATGCTGGCCGCAGCGCGGCAACACCAGCAGCGCCGGCCTGCGGTTGAAGAAATTGTTCGTATAGAAGATCACCGACGAACCCGACGACTGCTCGCCGTAAATGATGAACGTGTCAGCGGGTGTGCCCTTGGCGATGATGGTATCGGCCAGTTGCTTTGAGCTGAGCATCGGTTCGAAACGCGCGAACGCAATGTGCGCGGCAATCAGGAACACCGTCATCGTCAGCGCGACGCTGATCGTCGAAGCCACGTGCTTCTTTCTTAGCCGCAGCAGCCACCCGGCCATCGGCCCGATCAGCAGCGCAATCGCCGCCAGCGCCGCCGGCAGCCGCAATGCCGCAAACGACGGCCCGGTCAAATCGAACAGGTGCGACATCGAGAGCGTGTAATCGCCCACACCACGGTGTGCCAGCAGCGTTCCAATGTCGGGTACAAACGGCAGATTCCGCGACGTCCAGAGCCCCCAGCCGAGCGTCGCCGCTGCGATCACTCCAATCACGGCAAACACAGCCTGCCCGCCTGTCAGCCACGCCGTTGATAGCGCCGGCCTACCTCCCTCGGCTCTCCGGTTCTCTTCAATGTCCGCCATCACGCCGGCAATCAGGATGAACAGCGCAGGCCAAACCGGAAACGTGTAGTACTCCTGGTTCGTCGAGAGCGAAAAGAAGAACAGCGTCCACGCCGAAAACAAGCTAAGCAACCAGATGGTCCGCACGCGAAACTTTACGCGCAACACATGCGTTGCCACGTCTTCGCGCATCGCGTTGTCGAGATAAAAGTCGACTGTCTGTCCCGCGTCGTGCCGCAGGTGTTGCAGCCATGTGCGACGCGTCTTCCATGCCGTCACCACCACAGCCGGCAGGAACAAACTCCACGGGAAAAGCCACGCCAGGTGCGCCAGCCAGTACGCTGCAAACGGCATCTTGTTGTAGTCGTGCGGATACCGCATGTTGAAGAAGCGCAGCACGTGCTCGTTGATGAAGTACTGATAGAAGAAGCCGTGCACGTTGCCGATCGTGGGATGGTTGCCCACCGGGTGTCCCTGGTCGTGATTGATGATGCCGCAGGCAATGTGCCACGGTGCGGCGATCGCCAGGAACAGCAATGGCCCGGTCACTGGCCTCAACGCCTTCCAGCGCCGCCACTGGCCTGTGAGCAGCAGATAGGGAATCGCCGCGCCGAAAAAGAACACCGGTCCGATCAATCCCTTGGTCATCAGAGCCAGGCCCACTCCGGCCCACATCCAATAAAAGCGCGCCGGCTCGTTCAGCTCGAGGCCCGTGATCAGCGTATACAAACTCATCAACAGGAAAAACGCAAGAATGGCTTCCGGAATAATGAAACGCGTAAACAGAAACGGCCCGACCGACGTCAGCACACCCAGGCCCGCGTACAACCCCGCACGGTCGCCCCACGCGCGCCTCGCCCAAGTCCACGCCAGCCACGTGAGCGCCAGCATCGCAAGCGCATTGGGCAAATGTGTGGCAAAGGTGTTTTCGCCAAAGATCTTGTACATGCCCGCCACCAGCCAGTAAGGCAGCGGCGGTTTTTCAATGTAGCGAATGCCGTCAGTCTTCGGCGTAATCAGATCGCCGGTGTGCGCGATGTACTGCGCCGCCTGCGCGTGCGAGGCGTCCACGTCGTCCATCAGCGGCGGCGAAAACAACGAGGCGAAATAAACCGCGGCAAAAATCACCGCAAACAGGAGCCACACCTTGCGCGGCGAAAGCGCCGCCCCGGGCCGTTCGATTGTCGTCATTCTCTCTGTCATTGTGATCGCTGTTTAAAGATGTTGCGTCAGCCCGCTCTGTGTCGGGTCACGACGGGTTGGTCTCGGCGCGCGTCTTTGCAGCCCTCAACCGCATTGAAAATAAAAGGGCTTCAGCCCGTGGGATGGCCCCATGTCCCCTGAAACCCCGTGCCCATTCGTTATGTCTCTAACAGAATATCAGCCGCCATTCGCGGCGTTTCACACTCCGAACGGGCTGTTTCCTCGTCAGATCGTGCAGCCGGCCCTCATCGAATCAGGAGGATCGAAATCACTGCGAATAAACCGCCGAAAGCGGCCACGATTTCGTTACCCTTCCCGGCCCCGATTCCGTCTAAACTGTTAAACGCGCAGGAAATTCCCTGCCTGCCGGGAGGATGCCCCCATGAAACTCCTTCGGCCCTCTGCTCTCTTCACCGTTATTTTCGTCCTTGGCGCCGCGCCCGCCGCATTCGCGCAGTCGTTTGCCGTCGCCGCTACCCCCGTCAACACCGCGTCGGCAGGCACTGGCTCCATTAAGTACACCGTTACCGGCATTCCCGCCGACGGCACCGTTATAGTGGGCTGTCAATATTCCGGCTCGTCCACATATCAGGAGCAGAACAAACTTCCTGTCTGTAATGGCGGTCCCGTCGTTGCCTTCCCGGTCACCACCGGCCAAACCCTCACCGGAACGATCGGGCTCATCCCCTGGGGCGCGCCCATGCCCCTGGCCCTGCACCGTGCCCCTCACAACCTACCCCGAGTATTCGTCTCGGGATTTCTTTTTGCCGGAGCTCTGTTCCTCGGCTTCGCGCTTCGCCGCTCTCGCGTCGGCTGGCTCTCGCTCATCCTTATCGCAGTAAGCACCTTGCCGATCGCAACCGGCCTCTCTGCCTGCGGCGGCAATTCAAACGGCCCGACTCCCGGCGTCTATCCCTACACCATTACCGCTGAGTTTAGCTACCCGCAAAACCCCCTGAGCACCCAGACCACCGCCACGGTTATGGTCACCGTCCCCTAGCTGGTCAATTTCCACCGACCAATGTCCACTGGCTGGGTGCCCCATCCCCGGGGTCCCCACAGACAGGCCCTCGTCTGTAGGGTGGATCTAAGCTTTGCTTGGGTGGGAACTGACTGGTCCCGGTTCCCCGCCTTTCTCACCAATTACCATTTCTCCAGGGAGTTCCCGCGCTAAAGGACATCGCACGTGATCGTCTGGAAGGCTTTTCTCATCGCATTCAGCGTGCTCTTGCCGCTCATCAACCCACTCGGGTCGGCCCTCGTCTTCCTCGGCCTCGTCGGTGATGCACCGCCGAAGGTTCTCCACTCGCTCGCGCGCCGCATCGCCATCAGCAACGTCATTTTTCTCGCCATCTTCGAGCTCATCGGTGCCACCATCCTCAACTTCTTTGGCATCTCTCTGCCCATCGTCGAGCTCTCCGGCGGCATGGTTGTCGCTGCCATGGGCTGGGGCGTCCTCAATGAGCGCAGCGCCGGCGCCAACTCCCGCAACAAGCAGGAAGAAACCGGCGCGACCACCGTGCCCGACACCAGCCATCTCGAAGAGGGCGTCTTCTACCCCTACACTTTTCCCATCACCTCGGGCCCAGGCACGCTCGTCGGCTTGCTCACCCTTACCGCACACATCTCCTACAAGGCCCTCAGCATCAATATTCAGGCCCACATCGGAGTCTTCCTCGCCGTCGTCGCTCTCAGCGTGCTCTGTTATTTCTGCTACGCCTACGCGCCCAAGATCACCAGGGCCATCCCGCCCTCTACGGCGCATGGCATCCTGCGCGTCATTGCCTTCATCCTGCTTTGCATCGGAATCCAGATCGCCTGGAACGGCCTCTCCGCTCTGCTCGCCACCGTCATCAAACCCTGACGCCTGCCCCTTCACCGCCGCAAACTGTTCAGAATTGACCATCTTCTCTGGCCCGGCTGATGTATAAGCGCAGAGTGGCCGAAGCAGACATCTCTCTCAATTTTGACTGTCCCACCTGCGGCGCGGGCCCGCAGGAAAAGTGCGAGTTGAATTCCGGCGCTCCGCGTTTCGCATCTCATGTTGAGCGCTGGGAAATTGCGAAGCAATATCAGCCGAAACCCAGAGCCGATCCCGACCTATCGCCGTCCGTTCGCAAACCGCGGGCGAAGAAGGGTCCGAGAAAGCCGCGAAGCGCAGCCAAAGGCAAATAGCGCGGGTGCTCCGTCCCAGGGGTCCCCACAAAAATCGGGGCCCCCGGCGAGCGATCTCTGCTCGCTGGAGTGGAGTAAGGTCTTTGTCCGTGGGGTGGGATCTAGCTTGGCTAGGGCGGGGGCCGCAGCTGGTTCACCCTCGAAATCCGAATTATGTTGGGGCGGGCAAATGACGGCAGCCCCAGGCGTAAGCCTGGGTACGCCGACGGAGTCGCAAGCGCACCCCAGCGACCGCCGGAACACATTCCCGATCCATTCCGTATTCCAAATGGTATGTATGTCCGCCGTTGCCTCATTTCAACCGTCTGCGTCGGTATTGTCTGGCTCGCGCTCTCTTCGCTCATCGGCGTCATCGCCATGGAGTCGGCGCTGCATCCGGCGCGGCGCCTATTGAACGAGGCGGATGAAACAACCGCGCGCGAGATTGCGGTGCGCAATCACGCGTTGCTCACCGATGTTGCTGTTGCCGCGAGCGATGGAATCGTGCTTCACGCGTGGTTGCTTGCGCCGCCGCACGGCAACGGCGACGCAGTCATTCTTCTGCATGGCATGGCAGACAACCGGGCAGGCATGCTCGGCAATGCCGACTTGCTTTTGCGCCACGGCTTTGCCGTCCTGCTTCCCGACGCGCGCGCGCACGGCGAAAGCGGCGGCGCAATCGCCGCCTACGGAGTGAAAGAGGCGGACGACGTTCGCCGTTGGTTCGAATGGCTCGAGCATTCTCTCGCCCCGCGTTGCATCGACGGTCTCGGCGATTCCATGGGCGCGGCAATCCTTCTGCAGTCCATCGCAGCCGAGCCGCATTTCTGTGCCGTGGTTGCAGAGAGCGCCTTCTCTTCTTTTCGCGAAGCCTCTTACGACCGCATCGGCCAATGGTTCGGTACAGGCCCGCGGCTTGGTCGAACCCTGTTGCAGCCCGCCGTCGATGCCGGTTTCGTCTATGCGTGGCTCAAGTACGGAGTGAACCTGGAGCGGGCTTCGCCCGAAAACGCGGTGGCGCAAACGCTTGTCCCCATTCTCCTCATTCACGGCCTGGCCGACACGAATCTGCCGTCACGTCACTCGGAACGGATCAAAGCCCGCAATCCAGCCGTAGTGCTCTGGGAACCCGCCGGTGCGGGGCATTGCGGTGCGTCGACGGCCGCGCCTGAGGAATACGATCGCCGCATTGTGAGCTGGTTCGAAGGACATCGGGCAAACGCTTCAGGCCGATCAATTTGATCTGCATTTCCAGCGGTTGATCAAATCCAACCCCAATCCCTCGCGCTACCCAACATTCGTCACTTTTTGCCAAATCCCTCCACCTGCAGGTCGTCAACTTTACGTCCGTGATTACTGCCCAATTGTTCACAACAGGAGGTAAACCGTTGTCGTGTATCTTGGCGATGAGCCGGTTCTTCCGCCTGGGAGCGCAGCTAAGAAAACATGCCGACATTCGCCGCCATCGACATCGGTTCCAACTCCTGCAGGCTGAAGATCGCCAGGGTTGCATCGCATCGGTTGAAGACTCTTGCGGAAGATCGCGAAGTGACGCGGCTCGGCGCGAGCGTCTTCGATGCGGGGTTGATCTCGCCTGAGGCGATGGCCGCCACGCTGCGCGCTCTCAAGCGGTTTCAGCGCTCAGTGCAGTCTCACGGTGTCGATCGCATCCGCGTGGTGGCCACTTCGGCCATGCGCGACGCGCGCAACGCCGCTGCTTTTCAGGCGTGGGTAAAGGCTGAGACCGGTTGGACGATGGAGATCATCTCCGGCCTGGAAGAGGGCCGGCTGATTCACCTTGGCGTCACCGGTTCGGAGCCGGGAGCCGGCGGCCGCGTGCTGCTGCTCGACCTTGGCGGAGGAAGTTGCGAGTTGACTCTCTCCGAGCACAAGCACATCAAGGAGACGGTCAGCCTGCCTCTCGGCGCAGTCCGCCTCACCGAGCAATTTCTCGAGGACGATCCTGCGCCCGCCGAGGACCTTGCGCGGATGCGCCAGTTGATTGCACGCGAGCTGCGCCGCGCGCATCGCCGCATCCAGCCGGGACGCGCGCCTTTGGTGATTGCCACCTCGGGCACGGCGGCTGCTCTTTCTGAAGCGTGCGCGCCCGGCGTGAAAATCGGCAAAGGCAACGGAAAGTCGGCGGGCAAGATCGTAGTCAGGCGCGCGCGTGCAGACAGGGCGAATCGGCACGAGATCCTTGCTGGAATGGTGACCGCGAAATCCGTGCGCAAACTGGCAGGGAAGCTGGCGAAGATGTCGCTTCCCGAGCGCGGAGCGGTTCCCGGCATCGGTCCGAGGCGAGCGGAGATCATCGTGGCCGGTGCGCAGGTGTACGCCGAGATTCTTGAGAGCTTCGGGTTGCCCGGCTTTCGCTATTCGCCCCTCGGACTGCGCGACGGCATCCTGGCGCAGATGCTCGCCGAACAGGATGCGCGGGCCAAAGCGCATCGTGAATTCGAACACGAGCGGTGGGAGAGCGTGATGGCGACCGCGCGCCGCTATGGTGTCGATCCGCGGCAGGCAGAGCCGGTGCGCGGCCACGCTGTGCAGCTCTTTCGCGAGCTCAAGGCGATCCACGAGCTCGGTCCCGAATATGAAAGCTGGCTGGCTGCAGCCGCAGTTCTGCGCGACACCGGCAAGTTCATCAACCACCAGGGGCATCACCGGCACGCGCAGTACATTATTTCGAGCTCGGAAATTTACGGCTACACACAGCTGCAGCGCACCCTCGTCTCAGCCATCGCGCGCTACCTCGGCAAAAGCCGTCCGCAACCCGGCGATCGCGCTCTGCGCAACATCCCCGCCGAGGAGCACAAAAACGTGCACCGGGCGGTCGTGTTGCTTCGACTGGCAGTGGCATTGAATCAGGACCGAGCCTCCGACGTCTTGCGCGTCGGCGTCAGGGTTTACCCCAAACGCGTTTATCTGGAATTGCGCGCAGGCCGCACGGGGGCGGAACTGGAATTGTGGTCGCTGCGCAAGGAAGCAGGCTACTTCCGCGAGGTTTTTGGCCGCGAGCTTTTCGTCACGCTTGCGTAGATGGCGCGCGCAGTGCGCGGATCGATCAGCATTTGCAACCGCGGCGGATGATTCGACAGATCGACGCGCGCAAGAGACCCCTTGCGCATGCGGATGCTGGCGGCGCCGTTCCCCGTGATCAGCCGGCCGAGGAATTGAAACAGGTTGGGATTGTGCCCAACCGCCAGAATTCCTTCGCGGTCGGAATATTTGACCAGCAGGTCCTGGAAATCGGTGAACTTCGCGTCCATCCCCAGCGCCGGGCTAACCTCAACCTTTGCGTCATATCCCAGCTCCGTGCCGACAAGCTGCGCCGTCTGCATGGCCCTCTTCAAAGGGCTCGAGACAATTACGTCGATGGGCGCCTTGAGGGAGTTGAGGATGCGCGCCATGAGCATGCACTGCTCCTTGCCTTCCTTGATCAGGCTGCGCTTCGCGTCCAAAGCCGTGTTTTCGCGAATGGTTCCGGCATTCGCGTGCCGCATGAGGTAAAGGATCATCGGGGATAGGCCGGCGGGGGCTAAATGAGGGTGCCGAAAACTCCTTGCAGACTCAATTTTAACAGATTTGTAACATTCAGGCCTTCGGGCCGTCCGCTGCGCTCGGCGACCATATCTCACTGATAAGTAAGTTGTGTAGCCGGGTCCGGCGGCGTTTCAAGGCAAATCCAGCGTCGCCAAGGGCAGAAGCGTGATCGGGCAATGTCCTGACAGATAAGCCTGTGAGCAGGCCGAACGCTCGATAGAGAAACGAAACCAGTGCGGCGGCGGCCCACCGGCCGGGCCCGTGCTCTGGAATGGAAAACTCAGAGACGATCCAGATGGCGTCGTCAGCGGTTGCGGTCCGCAAGGTCGCGGCAAGTGAGCGGACTTCTTCTGTGCGAAGGCAATCGAGAAAGAAATGCGTCACGATCAGGTCGTATCGCAGATTGGAGGACGGGTCGGGCGGCTGCCAGTCGCGGATGTCGGCACAGCGCACCCGGACGCGTCCACGATTGTGTGCGACGCGACGCAAAAGGGCTTTGAGCATGGCCGGGCTCGCATCCACCGCGTCAACTTCGATGGTGGGGTTCGTTCGCAGGAGTTCCGCAGTGAAACGGCCATCGCCATCGCCCAGGATGAGAGCGCGACGACGCGAAGCGCAGTCCGGTAGGTAGGCCGTTCGGCATCGCGCGAGATACGGCCCGAAAGTAAACAATTCCATCCATCGGTAAACATGCGCGAGGCTGTCGAAGTTGGCTGCAGGTCTGGGCGCGGTGAGGTTCGCTTCGGAAAGCGTTGCCTTGTTCATCGCAGCAGCAGGGCGACCGGGGTAAGCAATGCCAGGTCAGCAGCAGCGCGCAGGGTCGAAGGCGCAATGCGACCGCGAAAACGGTCGAGCAACGCCAGGAGGATTGCGCTGGTTGAAGCAGCAACAAGCAACGCTGCCGTGCGCGGATGCGCCGCAACGGCGATCGCGGCAAGCGTCATACCGATGATTGCGAGGAAAATCGCCGCAAGAAAATGCGCCGGCATACCGATGCCGTAGAACCAGCTTGCGCGCTGATCTCTTTCGCAAGGCGCCGGCGAGGTGTCCGCGGTTTCCCAATGCGCGATGCACACGCAGTTGAGCCAGGCCAGCGCAGCGAAGCATCCGGCAGGGACCCAGAATGGCCAGACAGAGGATTGCATTGCGCTGGACGCATGCATTCGCGACCACGAAGGCAGCGCGCATCCTGCGGTGAAGAGGAGCGCAACGAAGAATTCCTTGGTTGGGAAGAAGCGCGAGTTTCCTGCCGCGTAGTTTGTGGTCACTTGCCTGAGGTGCACGCCCGATAGATAAGTGAACGAGGCAATCGCCATTACAGAACCCGGCTCCCACACAATCGATGGCAAAAGGGTGAAGACGACTGCAGCGGCGGCGCAAGCGGCTCCTCCTGCCAACGGCAGCAAGATCACTCTGTGACGCCAGTGGAAGATGTGCCGCTCGCGCAGACCGTTACGCAAAGGAGCTTGCAGGCCGGAATGCGCATCGAGCAAGCGGTCCAAAACGTAGATGCACCAGGTAGCCAGCACAAGCAGAAGCAGCGTCCATGGGCGCACATGCTGATCGCTGCTCCAGGCGAAGGCAAGCGACCATACAGCGGCGACTGTAGGAGCATCGAGACTGGTCAGGTGCCAAAGAACCAGCGCGCGCTCTGCTCCCATAGCGGGGTTGGCTGTACGAATGTGTTGCGACGGTGCTGTGGCGAGGGGCAGCGGCACTGATTTCATTGTAAGAAAAACGGAGCAGAAAAACCTGCGGTGCGGGCCGCTGTCTGTGGCAAACATATTCAGCAAGTCAGCTGAGTCGACTTCGCGCTACACTGTTGCGGCCTGATTGTCTCCGCTTATTCCCCTTCGGAACGCGACTTGAAGGCACGGAGGTCAATCATGGACGATCAACGCTTGTCCATACAGGTTGGTGTGCTGCGCGAGTCGGAACTCGCTGAAGCCGGGCGTATCGTACGCCTTGCCTTTGGTACGTTTCTGGGGATGGCGAATCCGCTTGACTTCATGGGCGATCGCGATTTTGTTTCACCGCGTTGGCGCGCTCCCAATACCAAGGTGCTGGCGGCGCGCGAGAACGGAAAGCTCATCGGCCTAAACATTCTCACGCGATGGGGTTCCTTCGGTTTCTTCGGTCCGCTTACGGTCCTGCCCGACTACTGGAACCACGGCGTGGCGCAGCGATTGCTCGCCGCTACCACGAAGATCTTCTACGACTGGGGCGTCAGCCGTTCAGGGTTGTTCACCTTTCCGCATAGCGCCAAGCATGTTGGCCTGTATCAGAGGTTCGGCTACTGGCCGGGGTATCTGACGGCGTTGACCCGGCGAACGCCGGAAGCCAAAGTTGCGCCGGTGACGAAGAATGCCAGGCCCGCAGTGCTGCTGTCGACGCTGACTCGCGCTGATAGGGAAAAAGCGATCCGCGCCTGCGCAAAGCTGACCGGCGCGCTTCAGAAGGGCCTCGATCTGAGCCAGGAAATCGCCGCTGTCCTCGCGCAACGCATCGGTGAGGTGATCCTGGTCCCTGGGCGCAATTCTCTCGATGGTTTTGCAATCTGCATGTTTGGCGCAGGATCGGAGGGCGGCGAGAAAACTGTGTATGTGAAGTTTGCCGCCGCGCGCGATGGATCGGGAGCGGCTGATCGATTCATTTGCCTGCTCGACGTCATCGAAGAGCTTGCCGTGGAACGAAGAGCCGATGTAGAGGCCGGAGTGAGCCTCGCCTGCGAGCCGGCTTTCCGCTTGATGCAGGCGCGCGGCTATCGGGCGACGACCCTCGGTGTGGCAATGCAGCGGCCGCACGGTGATGGGCTCAATCGGAGAAGTGCGTACGTCATCTGCGACTGGCGGTGAGAACCGGCGCGAAGTTTCTCTGAGTGCGATCACCGGCGGATCGAAGCGGGAAGCTGCTCTTTCAATCCGCTGCTGTGGCGGCCTTCTGCGCTGCCTTGGACTGACGCTTGCTGTCGACCTGCGGGATTGCCTCGAGGTCGGTCTTGCCTTCGGCCAGTTGCATGAGGAATTCCTGGCTCGAGAATTCCGGCGAATCCTTGATGACCTTGCTGGCGCGAATGTAGGTGCCGTCTGACTGCTGCAGCCGCGCCTTGACCGTATCTGCCATGTATGCTGGCAGAATTTCACCGTGAATGCGCGCGAGAGCAGCGGGATCGCGGACCGGGAAGACGACCTCGCAGCGTTCGAAGAGGTTGCGCGGCATCCAGTCGGCCGAGCCGAGATAGATTTCGTCGTTGCCGCCGTTGGCAAAGTGAAAGATGCGCGAGTGCTCGAGGAATCGGCCAACAATCGAGCGCACGCGGATGCGATCTGAGAGTCCCTTTACTCCCGGCCGCAGAATCGAAAGCCCGCGAACGATGAGATCGATCTCGACTCCTGCCTGCGAAGCCTGGTAGAGCGCCTCAATCACCGATGGCTCGAGAAGAGCGTTCATTTTGGCGACGATGTGCGCCGGGCGTCCCGCCTGGGCATGTTCCTGCTCGCGGCGGATGAGACGCAGAAAACTCTCAGCCATGGTGAGCGGCGCCACCAGCAGCGGGCTGTAGTCGTCGATCTCGGCGTGCGCGGTGAGATAGTTGAAGACCATGTGCACGCGCTCGCAAATCTGCGGATCGCAGGTGAGGAGACTGAGGTCGGTGTAGAAACGCGAGGTGACGGGGTTGTAGTTGCCGGTGCCGAGATGGCAGTAGCGACGGATCTGGCCGTCTTCGTCGTGACGCACCAGCATGGCGAGCTTGCAGTGCGTCTTGAGGCCGACCACTCCGTGAAACACCTGTACGCCGGCGTCCTCCATGCTGCGCGCCCAGCGAATGTTTGAAGCTTCATCAAAGCGCGCCATCAGTTCCACCACCACCACCGCTTCCTTGGTAGCGCCGGCCTCAGTCAGCGCCTGGAACATCGGCGAGTCGTGGCTGGTGCGGTAGAGCGTCTGCTTCATGGTCACGACGGCCGGATCGTGCGCGCCCTGCTGCACAAATTCAACAATCGGCTCGTAAGAGTCGTAAGGATGGTGCAGCAGAATATCGTGGTGGCGAAGCTCGTCGAAAATTCCCGTCGATTTGCGGCTCAGCAGCAGAGGCTTCGGCGTGAACGGCTGAAACTTCAAATCGGCGCGCTGCATGTCGTCGTAGAAATACATCAGCCGCGAGAGGTTCACCGGGCCTTCGCAGCGAAACACCTGGCTCTCGTCGAGCTCGAAGTTTACACGGAGGCGTTCGACAATCTCCGGATGGGCGCCGGTTTCAATCTCGAGGCGCACTGCATCGCCCTTGCGGCGGTTGTGGAGTTCGACGCGGATGGTTTCGAGCAGCGAACGTGCTTCTTCCTCCTCGAAGTAGAGGTTGGAATTGCGCGTGACACGGAACGAGGCCGAGGCGAGTACTTCATAGCCGCGATACATGCCGGCCAGGTGCTGCTCGATCAGGTCCTGCAATAGCAGGTAGTCGTGGGTGCCGTTGTCTGAAGGCAGATGGACGAAACGGGCGAGCGCACGCGGCACCGTCACCACCCCCAAAACCTGCGGACCGGAACTGCGCCGCTTTGCGCGCAGCAGCAGGGCCAGGCACAGCGCCTTGTTCAGGACCCGCGGGAAGGGGTGTGCCGGATCGATGGAGATCGGCGTAAGGAGCGGATCGACCTCGCGCTGAAAGTAGCCGCGAGCGAAGTTCATCGCGTCTTCGCTCAGCTCGCTCCATTCGAGCAGGCGGATACCTTGTTTGCGCAGTTCGGGCAAAAGCAGTTTGTTCCAGCAGTGATATTGCGCGGCAACGAAGCTGTGAATCTCCGCGGTGAGGATCTCAAGCGATTCGTCGGGACGCTGACCGTCGTAGCCGGGCTCGCGATAACCGTCTTCAATGCGCTGCATGAGGCCGGCCTGGCGGATTTCTACATATTCGTCGAGATTCGAGCCGGTGATGGCGAGAAACTTGACGCGTTCGAGCAGCGGATTGGCGGGATCCTCGGCCTCTTCAAGAACACGCCGGTTGAACTGCATCCAGGAGAAGTCCCGGCCGTTGAAGAGCTTGGGCTTGCGGGCGTTTTTCTGCATCATGTGGGGTCCAGCGGGCCGTGTTGGAAGTCTACAGCGTTTCGGTGGGGCCTGGCAGGGGAAGCGTGGACGCCGAGCGCCCAAAAGGGTCTGCTCGAATATCGTAAAGGTGGCGGCCTAAAGCGATATTAAAGTCAGGAAAAAACCGCGCACGCCGCCGAGATCTGTCTGTTACTCGTTCCGCGTTCGCTCAAACGGCCATGAAAACCATCAATCGCCGCACTGTTTTGCGTTTTTCCGGAATTGCCGCCGCCACATTCGCTCTTCCCAAGGGCTTCCGTGTGTTCGCTGATGGATCCTCTACCGCCCCCATTGCCAAAACCCAATACGGCTCCGTCAGCGGAGTTCTGGAAGACAGAATCAATGTATTCCGGTCGATACCCTACGGCGCCGACACCGCTCCCGTGCGCTTTCAGCCTCCGCTCGCGCCCACTCCGTGGACCGGTGTGAAAGCCTGCGACACCTTTACCACACGCGCGCCACAGTTGATGGCTCAACGCAGCCCGCAGCCCCCGCTTGCCGCGCCGAGTTTGGGCTCGGCCGGCGCGGGCCCGCGCGTCGCACCTGAGGCAGGTGAGCAGAGCGAAGATTGCCTGCACCTCAACGTCTTCACGCCCGGCCTGCGCGACCACCGCAAGCGGCCCGTTCTCGTCTATTTCCACGGCGGCGCCTACAACAACGGCTCGGTCAACAGCGCGCTCTACGACGGCAAGCGGCTCTGCCATCGCGGCGACGTCGTGGTGGTAACCGTCAACCATCGTCTCAATGCATTCGGATTTCTTTACCTCGCCGGAATCGATCCCAAGGCCTATCCCGACTCCGGCAACGTGGGCATGCTTGATCTGGTGCTGGCGCTCAAATGGGTCGGCAACAACATTGCCGAGTTTGGCGGCGACCCTTCTCGCGTTCTGATCTTTGGTCAATCGGGAGGGGGAGCCAAGTGCGCCACGCTCATGGCGATGCCCGCCGCGCACGGCCTCTTTCACCGCGTGATGACCATGAGTGGGCAGCAGGTGAAGGGTGCGTCGATCGAGATTGCCACCAGGCGCACCGACATGATGCTGGGCAAGCTGGGCATCACAAAAGCGAATCTTGGCGACTTGAAGACGATACCCTGGGAGCAGATTCAGGCGGCCGCAGTCGCCACCAGCTCCGACTGGCTACCGATCGTAGATGGCGTCGTGCTCTCGCGCGATCCCTTCACGCCCGATGCGCCGCCGCTTTCTGAAGATGTGCCGATGATTCTCGGCAACACGCACGACGAGACCGCGGTCCCCGTTCGCGGGACGCTCACCTGGGACGATGCGCCTGCCGCGTTGAGAAATGCAGTCGCAATTTACCTTGGTCCGTATTCGGCAGAAGAGGTGGTGGCGAAGTACCGGACGATCTACCCTGACAAATCGCCCATTGACCTAGTCGTTGCGGCGGCGACGGCGTTTCGCGCCTGGCCCGGCCAGGTGATGGAAGCCGAGCGCCGCGCGAGCAATCCAAAGAGCCAGCGGCACACGTGGGTCTACCAGATGAACTGGCACCGCAACGCGCCCGGCGCCCGTGCCATGCACACCATCGATATTCCCTTCATGTTCGACAATCTCGCTGCTGCGCCCGGGCAGATCGGTTCGACACCCGAAGAACTGGCCGCGGCGCAGCCCCTGGCCGACACGATGTCGGGAATGCTGATCAACTACGCGTCCACCGGCGATCCGAACCACTCCGGCCTCCCGTTCTGGCCAACTTACGATCTCAAAGCCCGGAACGCGATGATCTGGGACAATCCGCCGCAGATTGTGAGCGACCCTCGTGGCGAGGAACGCCGTTACGCAGCCGGTTCGCCTTACCGCCAGCCGGGAACCTACTGAAATCGTCCGGCAAATCCGTGCAAATCGTCCCCAACCGATTGCACCGCAATCCGATACACTACTTTTAGAAGCGCGGCGCGCAGTTCGCGCATCCACTTCTGGTACAGCCATTTTCGGGCGTTTGCGCCTGCCGTCATCCTAGGTAAGGTTGAGAACTTGTCGAAATACTCCATATACAGCACAACTCGTTTTCGCGCCTGGGGAGGACTGTTGGTTTTTGCCGCGCTGGGCGCCGGCGAGCTGACGGCGCAAACGGTGCCGAGCCTCGCCACACCGCCGCCGTCCGGTCCGAACGCGCAGAGTTTTCAGGGAAGCGTGCCCAAAGGGCAGCCGACGGGTCAGGTCCTGGATCTTTCACTCGATGAAGCGATTCAGCGCGGACTCGAGGCCAACCTGGGCATCATTTTGAGCGGCACGCAGGTAGCTGGAGCGCGGGCCGAGCGGCTCAGCCAGTTGCAGAATCTGTTGCCCACCATCGATGCCAGCGCCAAGGAAACCGTGGCGCAGGTCGATCTACCCGCCGAGGGTCTCCGCATCCCGGGCTTTCCCACGGTGATCGGGCCATTCGGCTACACCGACGTTCGGGCCTCGCTGAACTGGTCGGTGGTGGACGTGCAGTCGATGCGCAATTACCTGGCGGCGCGGCACAACTTTGCCGCTGCGCAATTGTCGGCGCAGGACGCGCGCGACATGGTTGTATTGACCGTCGGCAACGCGTACCTGCTGGTGCTGGCCGATGAAACCGAAGTGAGCAGCGCGGAGGCGCAAGTGGCCACATCGAAGGTTTCGCTCGATCAGGCTGTAGCAAACCACGATGCGGGGACGGCGCCAATGCTCGACGAGCTGCGGGCGCGCGTGGATTACCAGACACAGCAGCAGCAGCTGATTACCGCCCAGAATTCATTGGAGAAGGACAAGCTGCAACTGGCGCGGGTGATCGGGCTGCCGCTGGAGCAGGTCTTTCGTCTCACTGACACGTCTCCATACGCAACATTCGACGAACTGGATTCTGGAGTGCTGATCGATCAGGCCAAGAGGAATCGCAAGGACCTGGCGGCGACGGTGGAACAAGCGGCGGCGGCAACGGAGCAGCGCAAAGCGGCAACGGCAGCGCGGCTTCCCACATTTACGGCAAGCGCAGACTATGGAGACATCGGCACGACGCTGTCGCACTCGCACGGCACAGTGGATGCGAGCGGCGCGGTGAGCGTGCCGGTGTTCGACGAATTTGCCCTGCGCGGGCAGGCGCAGCAGGCGCAGGCGCAGCTCGATACGGCGCAGGCGCAGTTGAGCGACAAGCAGGCGCAGATCGAAGCTGACGTCCGCGATGCACTGCTCGATATTGCGTCGGCGCAGAAGGAAGTTGAAGTGGCGCGGTCGAGCGTCGACCTGGCGAACGAAGCCTTGAAAGAGGCGCAGGAACGCTACGCGAACGGCGTGAGTGACAACCTTGCCGTGAGCCAGGCGCAACAGTCTGTAGCTCAGGCCAACAGCCAGTACGTGGCCAGTCTTTATCGCGACAATGTGGCCAAGCTGAGCCTGGCCCGCGCACTGGGCGACGGGCAGGACTACAAGAAATACTTAGGAGGGAAGTAAACGTGGCGGATCCAACACCAACACCCGAACCGAATGCATCGGCAGAAACAGAGATTGAAGCACCGCGGTCCCGCCGCAGGGGCATCCTGATTGCCGGCGTTGCGTTGGTGGTGCTCATCGCCCTCGTCCTGTGGTGGCGCTCCACCTACAGCGAAGACACCGACGACGCGCAGGTGAACGGCCACCTGATTCAGGTGAGCTCGCGCGTCGCAGGTCATGTGATCAAGGTCTACGTGGATGAGAACCAGAAAGTGAACAAAGGCGATCCCATCGCCGACCTCGACCCGCGCGACTTTGAGGTTGCTGTGGAGAATGCAGAGGCTGCGCTGGCAAGCGCCAAGGCGAATGCCGCGGCGGCCAGGGTGAATGTTCCCCTCACCACCATCAACACCGGCAGCAACCTCAGCGCGGCGGGCGCCGATGTTTCCGGTGCGCGCGCCACCGTCGAACAGGCGGAGCAGCAGCTCTCTGCCGCACGCGCCAATGTCGTTCAGGCCGAGGCCAACAACACCAAGGCGCAGGCCGATCTTGCGCGCTACAAGCCGCTGGTCGAGAAGGATGTAATCAGCAAGCAGCAGTTTGACGCAGCAGTCGCGGCAGCCGATGCTGCGCAGGCCAACCTTGCGGCGGCTCAAGCCAGCATGCAGGCTGCGCAGGACGCCGTGCGCGTCGCGCACGATCGCGAATCGCAGTCGCAGGCGCAGTTGAAGTACGCCGAGACAGCTCCGCAACAGATCGCGGCGCAGGATGCGCGCGCCAGGCAGGCTGAAGCACAGGTTGAGCAGGCCCAAGCGGAACTGGATCAGGCCAAACTGAACCTCAGCTACACAAAGATCGTTGCGCCTGAGGCCGGCATCATTACGCGCAAGAGCGTCGAGATCGACCAGAACGTTTCTTCGGGCCAGAACCTGATGACGCTGGTTTCGCTCGAGGGGTTGTGGGTAACGGCGAATTTCAAGGAGACCCAGTTGCGCCACATGAGTCCGGGCGAGAAGGTCAAAATCCATGTGGATTCAACCGGTAAGGACTACAGCGGTACTGTCACGCAAATTGGCGGCGCTACCGGTTCGGTGCTTTCGCTCTTTCCGCCGGAGAATGCCACCGGGAACTACGTGAAGGTTGTGCAGCGCGTGCCGGTGCGCATCGACTTCACCGATCTCGCGCACGAGGATCCGAACCTGGAACTGCGGCCAGGGCTGTCGGTTGAGCCGAAAGTCACGGTAAAGAATTGAACCAGCTTGTCGCTTGCAGCCGATAGCCCGTAGCAACTACCCATCGCTACGGGACTGAAGCTCTAGGCGACCGGCTCGTTACTGCTCCATCACCACCACGACCGATCGCGCAGGAATCTGCAGCGCGCCTGCGACGGACTTGAGCTCCTGCTCTTCTGGCGTTGCTGATTTGAGCGTGCCTGCGTTGGGCAGATTCAGCTTCGCCATGATCGGCTTGTCCTGCTCGAGGTTGGCGATCATCACCCCGCGCTTGCCATCTGCCTTGCGATAGACGGTATGTCGCACAGAGCCATCCGCGGTCACATCTGCGCCCAGAGTGTCGCGGAACTCGGCATCCCAGATCCACGCCTTGTATTTGCGGCGCAGCGCGTCCACTTTCTTGCCGTATTCGAGTGTGAGCGGGAAGGCCTTGATGCTGCCTTTGAAGTTGTATGGCTCGTATTCGAGAATGTAGCGATAGAGCATCGCGCAGTTGATTTCGTCGCGCGCATCCCAGCCGCGCACCGCAGCCATCAGCGGCGCCAGTGGATCGATGTAGCGCAGCGCATGCCGAGTACCCCAGCCGATGCGATAGTAGCCGAGCACGTAGTACGGCATCAGCCAATCGCCCGGGCCTTCGCCGGAAAAGAGGAAGTCCGGATTCACCTTATCGGCCGAGGTGCGGAACTGCTTTACCAGCGGAATGTCGGCATTGAAAAGATAGCCCGGCGCTTCGTAGCCGTGATTGTTGTTGAAGTTGTACATCACGCCGTTGTGCTGCATCACCTCGTCGAAGAGCCAACCCTGCGCGCCGAGCGCGAGCGTTTTCTCGAACTCATGCGTGGCAATGTCGCGATACTCCTGGCAGCAGACGTCCATGATGGCGCGCCTGCGGTTGTTGATGCCGGCAAGTTGTGTGGGCGTGTCGTAGCTGTATCCGCCGGACTCGTATTTGTTGCCCCAGGGATCGTCGCACTCATACTTGTAGAGCACTTCCTTGTACCAGTCGGTCGACATGTCGGCAAAGATGGGCTTGCCGAAAAGAATCATCTTCACGCCCTTGGCCTGGATTTGCGCGATCGCGTCGTGCAGCTCAGCCCAGGTGCCTAGGCCGGGATCGGTGGACATGCACGGATCGCCTCCATCCTGCCCGCCGTGATGCCAGCCAACGAGCTGAATCGCCGCGACTCCGTTCTGGGCACACTCTGTGCCGTACTTAATCAGCTCGCGGTAGGGGATCGAGTAGTCCTGCTCGGCTCCGTCAATCTGCAGTTGCTGCCAGGAGTTCACGTCCTTCACCCACTCCGGGATGCGCGGATTGCCGAACCACGTCGCGCGCCATTCGCGGTAAACGTCGAGACCTGCATGCCAGTCGCCCGCATAGGGCCGAATGGCCACGGGCGACAGGCTGACCGACGAATGGGGATGAGCGAAGACGAAGTGGCAGGTGCGGAAGTCCAGGTGCACGGGAAGGCCTGAAATCTCATCGGTGCGGGGAACTGCGTTGCCGTTCCAGTCGATGGTTCCGGGATGCTGCTCTAAGGTGAATTGCAGCAGGTAGCGGATCGCTGGATCGTGATGAGCTACATAGATGCCCTGCTCGGGCGACTGAATCAGGCAGAACTGGCTCTGGTTCGAGTTGAACGACTTGGTGGGATACCGGACTCCCCAATAACCCAGATTGTTGCTGAAGTGCGGATAGATCTCCTCGTTGGAGAGAGCGCCGACAAACATGTGTTCGACGACCATGCGCGTCTCGGGCGTGGGAGGATTCAGGTCGCCGAAGTAGGGGAAATCGACGGTCTCGACGTGGAGGTCAGACTTGTTGTCGAGGACGCCGTCGAAGGCGAGCGCGCCGTTCTTCAACATGACGGTCGCCGTGAAGGTGATTGGCACGACCCCGCCGTGCTCGCTCTCGAGATCGGTCCACACCAGCCGCACCTGGTTCGAAGAGATCTTCTCCACGCTTTTTGCGCGCTGCTTCTGGCCCAGGATAAAGTTGGTCCGCTGCTTCGGCAAAGGAGCGAGCATGCGGAAGGAAACGCCCAGTGCCGGCCTGCGCTCGATGACCCACTTCGTCGGCTTGTGCTCCATACGGGTCAGCGCGCCGGAGGCAGGATCGAATGCAACCAGCAGTTCGCTGTCTTCGAGGACGATTTCACCGTTGACGGCTGCGGCCTCCGCTGCGCTCATCTCCACATCGGCGAGCGCGCCCAGCGTAGCCAGGCCGGCCAGCTTGTTAAACGTTCTCCTGTCCATTGCATCTCCTTGTTTCCATGCCGAAAATCCAGCAAATCTGGAAATCGTGAGCTTGAAAGGCCCGCGCACCAGCATCGGGCGCAATCAGTTGATGAAGCGGGGAGGGCTGCACAATTGCGAGCCGGTCTCCCGGGGCCCGGATAAGAATGATACTGATGTGAGAGACCGGTCTCGCAACGAGGATGCTACCGGCTCGGGCGATCGGGTGTCAACACGCCTGCTGTGCTGTGCGCCTGCGAGGCCTTCACTGAACCCATTAGACTGTGGGCAGCACCCATGAAAGATTCGATTCACGTTTCGAAAGAAAACTACCTCAAGGCAATTCTCGAGGCAGAAGCTGAAGGACGCCAGGTGATTCCCGCGATGCTCGCGCACTGGCTCGAGGTGTCGGCGCCCGCGGTGACCATGGCGCTCAAGCGGCTGAAACGCGACGGCGATGTTGAGGTGGGCGCGGACGGGATTGTACGCCTGACGGCGGCGGGCAAGGAAACTGCGTACCGCACCGCGCTGAGGCATCACCTGATCGAGCGCATGCTGAGCGAAGTCTTCGGGATGGAGTGGCACGAGATTCACGAGGAGGCCGAGCGGCTGGAGCACGCCGTCTCGCCGGCCTTCGAGGCCAAGCTCAAAGAGAAGCTGGGCGAGGGCGGCGCCTGCCCGCATGGCAATTCCGTGCTTCCAGCGCCTCCGGCCGAGCGGAAGCGCCGCGGGGAATTGCCGCTCTCCGAAGCGGTCGCGAGTAAGCAGTACACAGTGGTGAGTCTCCATGAAAGGGATCCAAAGCTTTTGAGCTTTCTGCATGAGGCGGGCATCGGGCCGGGCAAGAGTCTGCGTGTGGTCAGCCAGAATTACGACCAAACCGTTGCAATTGAATTAGATAGCGGAAAGTCGATCCTGGGAAGGCCGGCCGCGGAAGCGGTCTGGCTGAAGGTCAAGAATCAAAAGTAAGTAAAAATAACAAAATTTATTAACTATAGTTAATAAGCTATGGCATACTGTCGTTGAGTCATCGCCGCGATAGCTCCCCGATTGCCATGGCCACGCAAATCTCATCGACCGTCACGCGCGCTGAACCCTCGCTTCCCGAGGTGCATTCCAGTGTCAGCATCTCGCGTTCGCCGTTTTATTGGCGGCGGTTGTTAGGGTTTGTCGGGCCAGGATTCCTCATCTCGGTCGGCTATATGGATCCGGGTAACTGGGCCACCGACATTGCGGGCGGGTCGCAGTTTGGTTACACGCTGCTCTTTGTCATCATGCTTTCGAACCTGATGGCGATTTTGCTGCAGAGCTTGTCGCTGAAGCTTGGCGTCGCCACGGAGCGCGACCTGGCGCAGCTTTGCAACGAGGCGTATGGGCGCCGGGTCAGCTTTGCGCTCTGGATTCTTGCCGAGATCGGCATCGCCGCCTGTGACCTGGCCGAGGTCATCGGTTCGGCCATCGCGCTGGAGCTGCTCTTCCACATTCCGCTGTTTTACGGCGTGCTGATCACCGGCCTCGATGTGCTGCTCATCCTACTCCTGCAGCGCTGGGGATTTCGTTATGTTGAGGCGCTGGTCATCGCGCTCATCGGCACGATTATCGTGCTGTTCGGTCTACAGATGTTTTTGTCGCGGCCCGACTTTTGGCCGGCTCTTCATAGCCTCGTAATACCTTCGCCTGCCATTGTCACCAATCCGGCGATGCTGTACATCGCCATCGGCATCCTCGGCGCCACGGTGATGCCGCACAATCTCTACCTGCACTCGTCCATCGTGCAGAGCCGCCGCTACAAGCGCACGCCGGCGGGCAAGCGAGAGGCTGTTCACATGGCGAATGTTGACTCAGCCCTGGCGCTTACCATCGCCCTCTTCGTCAACGCGGCCATTCTGATCGTGGCGGCTGCGGTCTTTCATCGCAGAGGGCTTTTCAATGTCGCGGCCATTCAGGACGCCTACAAGTTGCTTAGCCCGCTACTGGGCGCTGCCGGAGCCAGCACAATCTTTGCCATCGCCCTGTTGGCCAGCGGCCAAAACTCCTCGATTACCGGTACGCTTGCCGGCCAGGTAGTCATGGAGGGTTTCATTCACATCCGTGTTTCACCATGGCTGCGGCGGCTCATCACGCGGTCGCTGGCGATTATTCCCACCATCATCGTGGTCGCGGTGACGGGCGAGCGCGGGACAGAGAAGCTGCTGATCCTGAGCCAGGTGATTCTCTCCTTCCAGCTCAGCTTCGCTGTAGTGCCGCTGGTGCTGTTTACAGGCAGCCGGGCCAGGATGGGCGAGTTCGTCAACGGCCGGCCTTTGCAGGCGCTGGCGTGGTTCACCGCTGTGCTGATCGCCGGTCTGAACGGCTGGCTGCTGGTGCAGATCGCCATGGGCCGGTAGCTCTACTCAATCTTCCCAGGAAGACCGCGGAGGTCCCAGTGAAATTCGGCGGCGCAATCAGGCTCTTTGCCCTCTGTTTACTTTTGTTAACCATAATTAACATCCACAAGGTTGCCGCACAGAGCGGCACATCGAGCGCAATTGCAGGGACGGTGTTCGATGCTTCGGGTGCGGCAATCTCCGGCGCCGAAGTTACGGCGGTCGAGGTCGATACCAAGGCAACGCGCAGCCAGCAATCGGATGCCAATGGCCGTTTTCTTTTCTCGCAACTCAATCCCGGGAACTATGCGGTGACCGTCCAGGCTAGGGGGTTTGCGAGCCAGACCTCGCACCCTTTCGTAGTCGGAGTGGGTGGGACAGTGGCGCTGAGTTTTACCCTGGCTCTCTCGACTGAGGTCCAGACGGTCGAGGTCACTGCGCAGCAAGCACTGCTCAGCCTGGATAACGCGAATACTTCAACCACACTGGAAGCGAAGACAATCGCCAGCCTGCCCAATCCGGGGCAGGATCTCACGTATGTCACGCAATTTTCGCAGGGCGCCTTGATGAATACGGCCGGCTCCTCGAGCGACGCCAAAGCTCCGGGCGGCTACGGGAACGTCGAGTTCAACGGCCTGCCCGCGACCTCGAATGGCTACGTTCTCGACGGCTACGACTCGAACGATCCCTGGCTGGGTCTGAATATCGGGCTTGCCACAAATCTTGTAATCGGCCTCGACGCTGTTGACCAGGCAACGGTGAACACCAACTCCTACTCCGTCGACCAGGGACGTTATGGCGCCTCGCAGGTGAACTACTTTACCAAGTCGGGGACCAACGCGTTTCACGGCGATCTCTACGAGATGTGGAACGGCTCGCTACTCAATGCAGAAGACTACTTCCTCCATGCCAACGACACACCGGGGAACATCGCTACAAAGCCGCGTTCCGTCGTGAATGAATTCGGCGTCAGCGTGGGAGGGCCGATTCGCAAGAATAAGCTCTTTTTCTTCGCCCACTATGAGGGCGTTCGGATTGCATTGCCTCTGGTCGCGCCGACGACTTTGCCCACGCCTGCCTATCAGCAGTACGTGCTGGGGCAGCTTGCGACGGGCGGATACGACGCCATCACGGGAGAGAACCTGCCGGCGCAACCAGCGGAGATTCCCTTTTACCAGAACATGTTCACGCTGCTGCCCGCGCCGGGCGGCACGTTCGTGCCGATTGTCTCCTGCCCGCTCGACACCTCCGGGAATCTGTTGCCGGCCTCGCCAAGCGGCACGCTGCAGGATGGCAATGGCTGCGCGAGTAAGCGGCAGGAATCTCTGAACAACAGCGACACCGAGAACCTCATCGTGGTGAAGATCGACCACACCATCAACGCCAGGGATAGCATCTGGTACCGCTTCCAGCAGGATACGGGCCTGCAGGCGGAGTGGACGGATCCGATCAGTTCCATCTTCAACGCCTACTCGCCGCAGCCGCAGCGCACGCTGGTCATTGGTTACACGCACCTGTTCAGCCCGAACCTCGTGAATCAGTTCAATCCCGGAGCCGACTGGTACTCCAGCATCTTCGAGCCGAACAATTATTCTCAGACGCTGCAGACTTTCCCAATCATGCTGGTTGCGGGCAGCGACAGCGCGCCTTTCACCACCGTCGGCGGCCTGAACGATACGTTTCCCCAGGGGCGCAAGGTCACACAGTGGCAGATCAACGACAACCTGACCTGGACGCTCGGGCGGCACACCTTGCACTTCGGCATCAACACACGCCGCGTGGACACCAGCGACTACGACCTGGGAGAAGGCACTGTGCCCACGGTGACCTACAACGACCTGGCGGAGTTCACTTACGGGGCCGCTTATCTGGCCAGCCAGAGTTTTCCTGTTTCCCTTAAGGAAAGAGTGGGAGTCGGCAACCTCGAATACTACGGGATGGACACCTGGAAGCCTTCCGCAAAGACAACCATCACTTACGGTATGCGCGTGACATGGAATACCAATGTCACCAGTCCACAGGGGCTGTTTTCCCGCATGGCCGGCTCTTTCCTCGATGCCTCGCACCAAACCAATCAGCCGCTGAACCAGGTTGTTCTGGGCCGCGTACACAACCTGTTCGCGGCAACGCCGCTGTTCATCTACCAGCCGCGCGCTTCTATCGCTTACAGGCTTCTTCCGCGTACTGCGATTCATACCGGATTCGGCGTCTTCAACGACATCATTCCGCAGCAGATTGCCGACAACGGCCTGATGAACGCTCCAAACGATCCTTCCTTTACCGGCGGTATCGAAGGGCCAGTGGGAGGACTGGGAATCGCGCCCGGAGTTCCCGGCAGCGCCGTGGACGCGGCGGCCATTGCCAACACATTGTTCCAGACAGCTTTCAACTCAGGCGGCGCACCGTGCGCAGGAATCCAACCCGGCTCTCCAACCTGCCCGCTGGCCGTCAGCCTGAATACCTTCCCCACCGGGACACTAAAGCCCCCGTATTACTACCAGTACAATCTCGGCATCGAGCAGCAGATCGGCTCGCGCGGCAACTTGCGCGCCGATTTCGTAGGCACGCGCGGATTGCACGAACCGTACCAGGTGCAGCTCAACGGCTACCAGAACGTTTGCGACGGTTGCTTCGCGCCGTTCCCCTACCAGCGACCGCTCGATCAGCGGTTTGGGAACGTCACTGAGCTCCAAACCGGAGCCAACAGCATCTACAGCGGGTTGCAGACTGTTTACACGCAACAATGGGGTGGTCTGATTCTGCGGGGCAACTATACCTTCAGCCACTGTCTGGACGAAGTATCGAATGGCGGACTGCTGGCATTTTCCACGCAGGGCCTGGAGTCTCCGCTGCCTGGAGAATTAAGCCGCCAATATGCCAGTTGCGACTACGACGTGCGGCACAACATCTCCGCATTTGGGATGTACCAGGTACCGTTCCGCTCCGGCAACCCGATCCTGCGCCAGGTTTTTGGAGGATGGTCCTTTTCGGAAACAGGATTCCTTCACTCCGGACTGCCTTTCAGCGTGTTGAGCCAGCAATATAGCGCCAACGGCAATGGCGTTCTTCAAGCCGCCAACCCCGCGCAGACCATCCAGTTCGCCGCGCCGAACTATGCGAACCGGGTTCCCGGCGCGCCGCTCTATCGCAAGACTTCCTATCCCGGCGTTACCGTGGCTGGAACCAGGCAGTGGCTGAACCCCGACGCGTTCGTCTCGGTGGTCGATCCCACCACCGGCGCATGTTATACCGGCGTACTGGGCGTGCAGAGCGATGACCCAGCCATCTGCCAGTTTGGCAACTCCGGCCGCAACTCGGTGCGCGGACCACACTTCACCGACTCGGATATGTACATCACCAAGGCCTTTCCGATTCGGGAGGGAATCAAGCTGCGCATCAACGGCCAGTTGTTCAATGCGTTCAATCATCCCAACTTCGCGTTACCCAGCACGGTGCAGGCCGGCGTGCCCGGCTCGAACCCGGCAGAGTTCGGAACCCTGCAAAGCTTGACTTCGCCGCCGACCGGGCTGCTGGGCGTGGGACTTGGGGGAGACACCTCGCCTCGCATGATCGCATTGCAGGCCAGACTAGAGTTCTGATGACCGTTCAGCCTGGCGACTACCGGCAATGCGCGAGGTAGTTTGCCAGCCAAGCCACGTTGACTCATCACACAGACTGGTTATTGCATCACCTGAATAGTGCGTGGTTCAATCGTTGATGCGCAAGTTCGCACTTCCCGGAGTCGGGGCTCTGCCCGATGAGTAATGCAGTCCAAGTCGAACAAAATCAGGCGGTAACGGCCGGCAATTCGCAGTCGTCATCGTCAGAGTCATGGACTGATCACAAGTTTGTCCCCGGCGCCGAACGCCCTACCGACGAAGAACTTTACGGATTCCGTTCTGCGATGGCCGAGACGGTGCAAGCGCAGGATGACCTGCCGCGGGCTGCCAACAAAACCAATTCCAGAGTCATCATCCTGCTGGTGCTGGTTGTTTCGGCGCTGGCCGCCCTGCTGGTCTATGGCGTCATGGCGTGGCTCAAACCAAAGCCTCAGGCGCTTTATAACGACCTGGGTACGGAACGGTACGATCCGGCCGGGCTGGGCGGACGCATGATCGCACAGTGGACCGGCGGCGCCAATTACAAGTTCACGGTCGACCCACTCGACCCTGCCCTGATTCCCGCCTTCCAGGCGACTCTGGCCAACCCGCCACACGCCATCACCTACTCGATCAAGCTGAAGGATGCAACAAACGATGTGGTCTGCCAGAAAGATATTGTGGTTCCAGGCGTGCCGGAGGGGCAGGGAGCCTTCGATGCGTCCACCGCGCTGGAACCGCGGACCATTCCGACGGGCGACACGCTGCAGAATGTGGCCGGCGCCAACGGGCAAATTGGTGAGATGGTTCTGACCGGCACACTATCGTGCGATCTCGATGCGTTCAACAAGATTGTTGCCTGGGAGTTTGCGACCGATTTCCCGCCGCTCTCGTCACAGCAGGATTGGAAGAAGCACGAAGACGTCGTGCGTGAAGATGCCGATAAGGCGAAGCACCCGGTTATGGCCGTGCCGGTGAATTATGGCGGCTATTACCCGGTGAAGTCGCTGCCGGCTCCGATTGAAGCAGACGACGTAATCGTCAGCGACAACCCTGGAAAAGGAGTTGTTGCCACCAGTAGCGGGCGCGCCTTCCTGGTCGGAACGAAGGTATTGGTCAATCCGGCGCTCGACTGGCAGATCTTTCCCGCCGAGATTCACTACCGCTGCGACAGGACGGCGATGTGCATGGTCACGCGACTCAGCTCGCGGAGTGCAATTCGCGCGCATTTGATGAAGTAGGCTCGCGCTTCCTTTCGGCGAGGCGAATCCCAGCAAAGCTCTTTCGTGATTCCCGTGGCAGGATTGTGCGCAGCACTGTCGTACCATGGTTGCGATGCACGTTCTCTCCGCAGCTGAGATGCAGGCCTGCGATCGCGCGACCACTGAGCGGTTTGGGGTTCCATCCATTCTGCTGATGCGTGCGGCAGCAGCGGCTGTTGCGGCGTTTGCGCGCGCGCAGTTCCCTCAAACCCGAAGCGTGACGGTGCTCTGCGGTCGCGGCAACAACGGCGGCGATGGCATGATGGCGGCGCGGCTGCTCGCCGAGGCCGGCCTCGACGTGACGACGTTGCTGCTTGGTCCGCCCGAAGGTCTTAAGGGAGACGCGGCCGAAGCGTGGCGCGAATTGACGGATCCGAAGCAAAGCCAGGTGCATGTGATCCACGCGCCCGGCGACCTGGTGCGGCATAAGAAAGCGCTCGAGGCCGATCTGATTCTGGACGCGGTGCTCGGCACGGGATTCAAGCCCCCGATGAGAGACCTGGCACTGGCAGCGCTGGAATGGATGCGCGATGCGAAAGCGCCGGTGCTGGCGGTGGATTTGCCTTCGGGCTGGCCCTCAGACGAGGCAAGCGCCACGATTGGCGAGCCTCATTTTCCTGCCGATGCTGTGGTGACATTTACGGCGCCGAAACCGGCACATGTGTTTGGACAGTTGACGCGCCGGTGGGACCAGCCGATCGTCGTTGCACCGATCGGCTCGCCCGAAGCGGCGATTGTGTCTGTGCTCGCGGTCGATTGGGCCGGCTCATCGATGAAATTGGTGCAGACACCGCGCGCCGCAGCGGCGAACAAGGGCAACTTCGGCCACGTACTCGTGGTTGGCGGAACATTTGGAAGCGCGGGCGGCAAAGCAGGCGCGCCGGCTATGGCGTCATTGGCGGCAATGCGTGCTGGTGCGGGCCTCGTCACGGCAGCCGTCCCCGCGCCGGCACTGCCGGTGGTTTCTTCATTCGCGCCGGAGATGATGACCTGCCCGCTGCACGCGACTCCAGCAGGAGCAGTCTCGTCCCGCAGCCTTGCGCCGGCGCGGCTGGCAGCGCTGCTTGAGGGCAAGACAGTGCTGGCCATCGGCCCCGGACTTGGCCAGAGCGCGGAGACGGCAAAGTTTGTGCTCGGCTTGCTGTCGAAAACGCAGATACCGGCGGTTGTCGATGCGGACGCGTTAAATATTCTCGCCGGCAAATCGGCTCTGCTCGCCAAATTATCGAAGAAGGGCAAACGCGTGCTGGTGCTCACGCCGCATCCCGGCGAAATGGCGCGGCTTGCAGGCATGACCATAGTGCAAGTGCAGGCAAACCGTCTGGAAACGGCACGCGGCTTTGCGCAGCGCACGGGCACGACAGTTGTCCTGAAAGGCGCGTGCACACTGATCGCGCACGCCGATGGCCGCGTCGCCGTGAACACCAGCGGAAATCCTGCAATGGCGAAGGGCGGCAGCGGCGACTTGCTTACGGGGCTCATTGCCGGACTGCTCGCGCAGCACCCAACCGAAGCACAACGCGCGGTGGAAGCGGCCGTCTATCTGCACGGGCTGGCCGCGGATCTGGCGGTGTACGAAGGCGACGAGCATACCTTGCTGGCGACCGATTGCCTGGCGCAACTGGCGCGGGCGTTCCAATTAAAGCCAGATGAATTAGCCATAGGCGGCGGGAACGGGTATGTTTGGTTGCAGGGGCACTGCATGAAGCAGACTTAAGGCACATGCAGACGGCTAAAAAGGCTCCGGGCAGAGCCAAACCCCTGCATCAAACCTGCCCCGCGCGCGTCGAAGTTTATGTATGCTGTGAACGAGGAAAGGGTCCAGCAATGGCGAATTCGGCACCAGTTGCGGAAGGCAAGATTCACGAGTTCACTACGCAGAGCGGCGCTGACACCATTGCCGTCGGC
Organism: uncultured Acidobacteriaceae bacterium; assembly: GCA_963834565.1. Classification (GTDB taxonomy): domain Bacteria; phylum Acidobacteriota; class Terriglobia; order Terriglobales; family Acidobacteriaceae; genus Telmatobacter. The sequence continues at coordinate 59,953 of CAWICF010000011.1, forward strand.
CGCAAGCTCGCCGAATTGCTCAAGCCGCCGCAGTTGTTGCTGCTGCGCGGTGAACTGGGCACCGGGAAAACGACCCTGGTGAAGGGAATTGCGCAGGCGCTCGATGCCGCCGAGCCAGACGAAGTGACCAGTCCCACCTTTACGCTGCTGCACGAGTACGACGGTACGCGCAAAGGGAAACCCGTGAAGCTCTACCATCTTGATGTCTATCGCCTGGAAGGCGAGCGGCAACTGGAGACGCTCGGCCTCGACGATCTGCTCACGCAGGATGCGCTCGTGCTGGTGGAGTGGGGCGACAAGTTCAAAAGCATCCGCAAGCGCGCCACTGGTGAGATCGTGATTGAGTCGGCAGGCGGCGACGCGCGCAAGATCACGGTGACGCTGAAAGAGTAGCGGCTTCGTCAAGGCGAGCTGAGCTAGCGGGACTGGAGAATCGGCGGGTTGATTGCCCGTCCCCTGCTTTAATCTCAATGCAGAGCCAATGAATCGCCTTCCATTCGAAACAGTTCAGACCACACTTGCAGGCGTGCTGCGCAAGCTCGGCTTTGCCGCCGATCGCGCCAACACCGGCGCCAGCCTTTTTGCCGAGACCACGCGCGACGGTGTTTACACGCACGGCATCAATCGGTTTCCCCGCTACTTTGAGCAGATTCGCGCGGGCAGCGTGAAGGTTGACGCCGAGCCGAAGCGCGTGAATGCTTTTGGCGCGCTGGAGCGCTGGGACGGTCAACTTGGCCCCGGGAACCTGAACGCGCTGGCCATGATGGATCGCGCGATGGTTCTCAGCCGCGAGCACGGCATCGGCTGCGTCACGCTGGCCAACACCAACCACTGGATGCGTGCCGGCACCTACGGATGGCAGGCGGCCGAAGCGGGATTCGTCGGCATCTGCTGGACCAACACTATGCCCAATCTGCCGCCCTGGGGCGGCATCGATCGGGTGATCGGCAACAATCCACTGGTGATCGCTGTCCCGCGCCCGGCGGGGGCCGTGGTGCTCGACATGGCGATGTCGCAGTTCTCTTACGGCCAGCTTGAGAGCTACCGCAAGCGCGGCGAACAACTGCCGGTTGATGGAGGATTTGACAGCGAGGGCAATTTGACGCGCGATCCGGGCGCGATCGAGAAATCCTGGCGGCCGCTGCCGATCGGGTACTGGAAGGGCTCGGGGCTCTCGGTGGTTCTGGATATGATTGCCGCGATGCTGTCGCTCGGCGAGGCGACGCATCAGCTCTCGCACGATCCCATTCACGAGCGAGGCATCTCGCAAATGTACATTGCCATCAACCCGCACGCCTTTGGTCCTGAACCGCGATCGGCCGAAATCGTGGACGGCATCGTTGCCTCGCTGCACAACTGCCTTCCGGCTGACGAAAAACGGCGAGTGCGCTACCCGGGCGAAGAGACGCTGCGCGTTCGCGCCGAGAACAGCAGGCTGGGGCTGCCGGTTGAGCCGGCGGTGTGGGAGCAGATCCTGAAAATGTAGCGGCCGGCATCCGCGCCGCTTCCATGGAACGAGTGAATTTAGTTGCGTTATGCTGAGCGCATGGAACTGCGGCGGCTTCCCAAGGTTGAGCTACATCTGCATCTCGATTGCTCCTTGAGTTACAAAGCAGTGGCCAGACTTGCACCGTCGGTCAGCCGTGAAGAGTATCTGCGCGCTTATGTGGCCCCGGCGCGTTGCACCAACCTCGCGGATTTTCTGTCGCGCGCGCCTATGGGCTTCCGGCTGATGCAGACCGAGGAAGCGCTACGGTTGGTGACAGAAGATGTATTTGAGCAACTTGCGGGGGACGGCGTGATTTACGCGGAACTCCGCTTCGCTCCGCTGCTGCACCTGGAACGAGGATTGAGCGCGGAGCGCGTGGTGACGGTGGTAGAACGGGCAACGGAGGAGCTTTCACGCGCGACAGGAGTTGCGGCGCGGCTCATCCTGTGCACGCTGCGGCACTTTAATGCAGAGCAGAGCATGCAAACTGCCGCCCTGGTCGAGCAGTTTCGCGGCAGCTGCGTCGTGGCGCTCGATATTGCGGGCGATGAAGCAGGATTTTCCCTCGATGCGCATGTTCCGGCGTTCAGGCATGCGCGCCAGCAGGGAGCGTTGTGCACTGCGCATGCCGGTGAGGCCCGCGGAGCGGAAAGTGTGTGGGAAACGCTGCGCCTGCTCGCGCCGCAACGGATTGGGCACGGCACGCGCAGCATTGAGGACTCCCTGCTGGTGGAACATCTGTGCCGCGAGAAGATCCATCTCGAGTTGTGCCCTTCGTCGAATGTGCAGATTATTCCTGCGATTGCGAGTTGGGAAGAACATCCCATCGACAGGCTTTACAAGGCCGGAGTTTCCCTCAATCTGAATACCGATACGCGCATGCTGAATCCGGTCACGCTGACCGGCGAATATGAGGGGATGAAGCGGATATTTGGCTGGGGAGAGGCAGATTTTTTGCGCACGAATCTGATGGGGTTGGAAGCAGCCTTTACCGATGAATCATCAAGGGCTGAGATAAGGAAGCGCTTGGTAGCAGCTTATGACGCGCTTGCTCCGACCGTTTGAGTGCGAACGACCGCCTGCGTGTGCCGGTTCCCGGATGAATAGGTTGAGCCTGCCGTAACAAGAGGCAGTCTAAGCGGCTTAGAACCCCATGATGTTGTAGCCGCAGTCCACGTAAATAATCTCGCCCGTCACGGCGCTGGCCAGATCGCTGGCAAGATAAAGCGCCGTCCCGCCCACCTCGAGCTGATCGACGTTGCGGTGCAGCGGTGCGCGCTCGGCGTGCGCCTTCAGCATGTCGCCCAACGCGCCCACGCCACGCGCGGCGAGCGTCTTGATGGGCCCGGCACTGATCGCATTCACGCGAATGTTCTTCGGTCCGAGGTCAAACGCAAGGTAGCGAACCGCGGATTCAAGCGACGCCTTGGCCATCGCCATCACATTGTAGTGGGGAACGACTTTTTCGGCGGCGAAGTAGGTCATCGTGATGATGCTGCCGCCATCGGTCATCAGAGGCATGGCGCCGCGGCTCACCGCAATCAGCGAATAGACGCTGACGTCGTGCGCGATGCGGAAGCCTTCGCGGCTGGTGTTGATGAATTCGCCTTTCAGATCTTCGGCGGGAGCGTAGGCGATCGCGTGCACCAGGATGTGCAGCTTGCCGTATTTCTCCTTGAGCGCGGCGAAGAGCACCTCGATCTCCTGGTCGTTCGAGACGTCGCACTGGAAGCCGCTGGCGCCGGGGAGATCGTTGATCAGGCCCTCAGCTTCGGCCTTCATGCGCTCGTTCTGGTAGCAGATGGCCAGGGTCGCGCCAGCCTCGTGGAGTTTCTGGGCAATGCCCCAGGCGATCGACCGCTTGTTCGCCAGCCCGAAGACCACGGCCGTTTTGCCCGCCAAATTGATCATGCAGTGTAATTTCCTCCGAGATATGAGTCCAAAAGGGAAGACAACGGAGTCGCGCCGCCGTTCATCAGGATAACAGAGCGAATTTGGGACCTTTTCGCTTTGCGGAGCGCCGTCAAGGCGCGCTTCATCCGCCCAAATCAATCAATTCCACGTGGCCTACCGGCCGTCCGAGAAACCGCGAACCGAGACGCTCGAATTTCTCGACAGAATCAGTTGCAAAGCAATGGATCTCGGTTGACAGTGGGGATGCGGAAATCCCTCCCACCCTAACGGAGCCCGCTTCCGCGGACTCCGTTAGGGTGGGGTACCCCACAGAATCGTTTACGCGGCCGTTAAATCGCTCCACCGCAGCCTGCGCTGTGGATTCGGCGGAGTCGATGACTCTCACTCCCGGCCTTACCGCGCGCTCAATGAGCGGCCGCAGCAGCGGGTAGTGGGTGCAGCCAAGGACAAGCGTGTCAGGACGCATTCCGTGCGTGGCAGCTTCAGCGCGCAGCTCGTTGAGATAAATATCGATCACCTCTTCAGTGACTGGGTGGTCGGTCCAGCCTTCTTCGACCAACGGCACCAGCAGGGGGCAGGCCTTCTCAAGCGCGCGCAAGCCCAGCGCCTGGCAGGCCGCGGTGTAGGCGTGGCTGTGCACCGTTGCTTCGGTCGCAACCACCAGCACGTCACCCGTTTTTGAAGCGGCGCGCGCGGCTGCGGCGCCGGGCTCGATGACGCCCAGCACAGGAACCGGCACGGCGTCCTGAATAGCATCGAGCGCGAGCGCACTGGCGGTGTTGCAGGCGATAACGAGAAACTTCGCGCCCTGCTCGCGGACAAGGAACTGCGCACTCTGCGCGGCGTAGCGCGCGATCGTTCGCCGCGACTTGGAGCCGTATGGCAGGCGTGCTGTGTCTCCGAGAAAAGCAAAGCGCGCGTGCGGCAGGCGCTCGATGAGCGCGCGCAAAACCGTCAGGCCGCCAAAGCCGGAGTCGAAAACGCCGATCGTTGCAGGTGCGCTGGTTGCCGTCACAGGTGCACTCCTTCGGTCGGAAGAGTTTCGGCGGTAAGGTAGGTGCGCGTCAGGTCAGCATGACCGGCCAGCGTAGCGCGCGGCTGGCCGTCGACGAGAAACCGCACCTGCGTGATGTCGGGAAGGTTGGCATGAAGCGTCGCGCAAATCGACAAAATCGTCAGCGATTCCGTTTCAATTCCCGACGGATGACTGGAAGCAAACGCTCCGGTGAGGTTGACGACCGCCAGATCCGAGCCTCCAGAGGAAGAAATTGGCCCCCCATTCGGCGCGGGCAGCAGAAATACCTGCGCGATGGAGTTTGGCCCTCCCGGCACAGGATGCGCGGAATCGGGCGCGGCGTACAGCTCAAAGAGCCTGCCGAGGATAGCGCGGGCGCGGGCCTCGGGATTTTGCGGGAGGGGCAGCGTGAAAACGCGCGCATTCACCGTGTCGTCTGTATCGCTTGCCACCATGAGCGTAGCCTGCTCGGCCGGGGCCACCTGCGGCGCCTGGGTAGGCGCCGTGCTTTCACCCTGGAGCAGGCGTTTGTGCGCGCGCTCGCGCAGGTTCCACAACACCACGCCCATGATGATGGAACCGACAAGCAGCCCAATCAGGATCACGATTTGATGGCGGGGAATCACGGCTGATGCGCTCCTCTATCCGTCGTTCGCCACTCAACGAGGGCGGCGGCCAGCGCTTCGGCAATGTGCGCCAGAACTGCGGGATCGTCGAGGCTCTCGCCTCCCGGCGCGTCGGCGGTCCGCTGCGGAGCAATCTCAACAGCAACCGCAGGGCAGGCCATGCTGTCGAGAGTCGGCATACCGACGCGGCCGAGCGTAACAGGAATGCTCGAGTGGCTCAACGCGGAGTTGAGCACCCCGGCGAGCGTCAGGCTGCTGGTGATCCACGCGGCCTGCGCGGTTTTCCAGGCTGTGAAACGCGCGTCCCTGGCCGGCGCCAGCGAAGAAACGAAGATATGCACACCCGAGCCGGCTTCAGTCGCGTGAAGACTCAGACACGCCAACGCATCGGCATGGTTGGCAATTTCAGCGCGGCGATCGGCCTCGACGGTTGTGTCGGATTCGCGCGTGGTGACCACCTGAAATCCGCGCGCGGCAAGCAGCGAACGCAGCCGCACACTGAGCGCGAGTGTATACGCCTTCTCCGGCTGGCTGCCCAGTCCTGCGCCGCTGTCGTCGCCTCCGTGAGCTGCGTCGAGGACGACAACTGAACGCAGCGCCGACGGATTCTGTGCAACAAGTGTCAGCGGAGTTGTTGCGAGAAGAAGACAAAGCACAGTGATGAACCGGCTGTGGACGGCGGACCTTTTATGCCGGCCGAGAGACAACGCTTTCGCGAGGTTGGCGAAAACCACGATGTACATCTTCGCCGGTTTTCTGATCACTGACCACTGATCACTGATCACGGTTTTACTTACTCCAGCGCATAGATGGTCAGGCCGCTGAGAAGCTTCGGGTAGAAGTCTGTGGATTTTTGCGGCATCACTTCACCGGCAAAGGCCACCTCGCGGAGCTGCTCCATGGTCACCGGGTTGGTAAGGAAGGCAATGTCGGCTTCGCCCTTGCGCACCTGCTCCACGGCCTCGCCGGCGTCGCGCAGATAACGAATGTTGGTTTGTTCGCGAACTTTTTCCGCGTCGAGACCCAGCAGGCGATCGAGGATGATGGCGTGAAGCTGTGTGAGATCGAGCTGCCGCTGACGATCGGGAATCTCGGCAAGCGCGTTCGCCACCGCGTCGGGCCGCGCCTTTAACAGCAGCGCTCCACCCTTGGTCACGGCAACGAATGCCGTGCCTTTCTGCGCCTTCAGCGTGCTGACGACATCCGTGGCTTCAGAGCCCGGGAGCATCTCGGTTGAGAAAAATTCGGCCGCTGCGTTTCGGAACGCTGCCTCGTCGAAGTGTTCCAGGCTGTGCACCACCCGATGCGTAGGCAGAATCACAAGGCCGTCCGCATCCATGTTGACGAACGTCATCATCACGGCCGCTTCGGGGTAAGGCGGCTGCGGCAGCCCAGTTGAGCTGAGCTCGGGCTTCGCAGCCCCGCTCGGCGCATGTTCCTTCGAGTAGTTGAGAGCCGTTTCGTAGCGATGGTGGCCGTCTGCAATGATCAGCTTTTTGTCGCCCATCGCAGAGGTCAGCAATTTGATCGTGGCGGGATTGTCGATGCGCCAGAGACGGTGCAAAACGCCGTACTCGTCGGTCACCTCGGCATCCGCAGCGCTGTTTCCATCGTAGAGAATCTTCTCCACGCTGCCCGCAGGATCGCTGTACAGCATGAAGATCTGCCCGAAGTGCGCTCGCGTCGCCTTCAGCAGATTGAGCCGGTCGCTTTTCGGCTTTGAAAGCGTCTGCTCGTGGCGGAAGACTACCTGCTCGCTGTAGTCGTGAAGCTTGCCCAGGGCAATAAAGCCGCGCCGTTCCTTGACCGCATCGCTGCCGGGAACTTTGAATCGCTGGGCGTAGGCAAAGATGCACGGCTCATGTTCCTGAATCAACACGCCCTGCTCGCGCCAGGCGCCAAGATCGCGCGCAGCCCGCGTATAGACGTTTTCTCCCTTTTCGACGTCAAACAGCTGGGGCAGTCCCAGGATGACCCGCACGAGGTTGAAGGGACTGCGCTGATAGTAGGCTTGCTGCATGGCTGGGGAGATTTTGTCGTACGGTTGCGTAACGACGTCTTCCAGCCGGACTGAAGAGGGGTTGTAGCGCCAGGCGCGAAACGGATAGATACGAGCCATGAGGAAGGTCTTGCTCTCCGATGGGGAGGAATGAGTTGGAGAGCCTGACTTTGGTGACCAACGATGGGGCTCTCTGGCTCGATTGTATCCCAGGGGCTGCGGTACACTTCCCACTCAACGGCGCGGTGGTTCAGCGCGGTTGGCCCGCCTGAAACAGGTACGATCACGGAGATGCGCCGAGGCCGAATCGGAATTACAATCTGGTTACACCAGAAATGAACCACAGTGCTACTATCGCGTTCAACCCAATGGTGCCCAATGAATACGGTTCGTCAGTCGCGCGCTAACCGGTTTGGCGCGGAAACCCTTCCGCGTCTTCGGTGGTTTTGGGTGTGCGGCCTGGCGATGGCTATCTCACTGGCTCAGGCACGTGCCCAGGACGACCAGCTGAACAAGGTACACGTCGAACCTCCTTCGGCAGGCAACGCTCCGACAACCGAACCCAGCGGCACTGAAGCGGCTCCGGAAACCGGCTCCGCATCGCTCAAAATTCATCCCGGCTCGTTCATCCGCATGAACGTGGACATGGTGCTGGTGCCCGTCACTATCACCGACCCGCTGAACCGGCTGGTGACGGGGCTCGAAAAAGAAGATTTCCAGGTCTATGAAAACAACAATGAGCAGAGGATAGCGACCTTCGCCAGCGAGGACGCGCCGGTCTCGATCGGCATCATCTTCGACCTTTCCGGCTCCATGACCTCCAAGCTCCTCCGCGCGCGCGAAGCGATCCTGCAGTTCATCAAGACCGCGAATCCCCAGGACGAATTCTTTGTGATCGGATTCAACGACCGTCCTGAGCTGATCGAAGACTTCACCAGCTCGGTCGAAGACATTCAGGCGCGGCTGGCCACTGTGCATGCAGGCCATCGCACCGCGTTGCTCGATGCAATTTATTACGGCATTAACAAAATGGCCGATGCGCATCATGAGCGCAAGGCGCTGCTGGTGGTTTCAGATGGCGGCGACAACCGCTCACGCTACACCGAAGGCGAGGTGCGAGCGAAGGTGCGTGAAGCCGACGTGGAAATTTATTCAATCGGCATCTTCGATCCCTACGCGCCCACACCCGAAGAACGCACCGGGCCGCAATTGCTCGACGATATCAGCTCGTCGACGGGTGGGCGTCTCTTTCGGGTAGATGATGTGGATGAGATGAGTGACATTGCGGAAAAGATCTCAACCGAGCTGCGGAATCAATACGTCATTGGATACAAACCCAAGGACATGTCCCGCGACGGCAAGTGGCGTAAAGTGAGAGTCAAGGTGAATCCCCCACCGGGTTTGCCTCCGCTTACCGTCTATGCTCGTACCGGGTACTATGCGCCTCTGCAATAACGCGGTTCTTACCGCATTTCTGGCTGCCTCCGTGGTTGTGGTTCAAGCGCACGGGAGCGTTGCGCCGCAAGCCGGGACGCAACCCAACCCGGCCCCTCCTCCTTCGCTCGTCCAGGACACCGACCCGGTGCGCTCGCCCGACGCTCCCACCGCGCCGAGTGCGCCAGGGGGCGAGATTCAGAAGCAGGGGCAGGGCAGCTATCTGCTGCACACCGATGTGGAAGAAGTGGTGCTCAACGCAACCGTCCTTGACGGCACCCAGCTCGTTGAGAACCTGACGAAAGATGATTTCGAGGTCTACGAAGACGGCGTGAAGCAGACGCTGCTGAGCTTCCAGCACACCGATCTGCCGGTTTCAATCGGCCTTGTGGTCGATAATTCGGGCTCGATGTATCGTAAGCGGCCTTCGGTAAATAAGAGCGCGCTGGACCTTATTGAGGCCTCGAACCCCAATGATCAGGCCTTTGTGGTGAATTTTTCCGACGAAGCATTCATCGATTCCGACTTTACCTCCGACATCAGGAAACTTCGCGAAGGCCTGTCGCACATCGACTCGCGTGGCGGAACGGCGCTGTACGACGCCGTTGTCGCATCAGCCGACAAGATGGTGGCCGACGCCAAGCGCCCCAAGCAGGTGCTGATCCTGATCACCGACGGCGAAGACAACGCCTCGAGCCTGAATCTGGAGCAGACTATCCATCGCGTGCAGCAACTCTCCGGGCCCGTCATTTATTCGATCGGTCTGCTCTTTGGCGACGAGATGAGCCGCGCTGAAGTGCGCCATGCGCGCAATGCGCTCCAGATGCTCTCTACTGAAACAGGAGGAATGGCCTTCTTCCCCAAGTCGATCGACCAGATCGATCAGATTGCCGCCGAAGTGGCGCGGGATATCCGCAGCCAATACACGCTGGGCTATCACTCCACCAAGCCGACCACTGTGCCCGGCTTCCGCAAGGTGGAAGTGACGGCGGAGGAGAAAGGGAAGGGCAAACTCACCGTCCGCACGCGCACCGGGTACTTTCCGGTGGTGCGCACGGCTAAAACGACCGCTTCGCTGGAGAAGTAGTGCAATGGCGAATGATGCCGAGCGCGAGGCGCAGCTCAAGCAACTCAAGGAACTTGAGGCAGAAGGCGAGAAGAACTACGACGACCTCTACGAGACCCGCTCGGATTATGACGCAACCGTCTGTTACAGCGGAGCAAAAGAGGCCTTTTACGACGCCATCTCTCTGGCCAACCGCCTGGGTCTGACCGAAGAAGCGGATCGGCTTTACAAGCGCCTCGAGCACATCAAGGCGGTGTTCCGGAGCCAGTTCTCTTAGGGATCCTATCCCTCAGTTCCATCTCAAAGAAACCGGTCATCCTGAGCGAGGTCGCCACGGCGACCGAGTCGAAGGACCTGCATTTGCTTTTTCCCATTCGCCGATCCGATAATGATTCGGCCATTCACATGCACGAACGCTACTACTACACCTACATCGTCGCCAGCCGCAGTCTTACGCTCTACATCGGGATGACAGGCGATCTCGACAAGCTGGTCTTCGAGCACAAGCATAAGCTTTATGAGGGATTCTCGGCGGCCTATAACTGCAATCGCCTCATTTGGTTCGAGCGTTATGCGCATGCTGGCAGCGCCATCGCGCGCGAGAAGCAATTGAAGGGATGGACCCGATCCAAGAAAATGGCGCTGATCAAGCAAAGTAATCCTACCCTGGTTGATTTGAGCGAGGCGTGGTACTCGCCGGAGCAATTGGTTGGCGCAGACAAATAAATGCAGGTCCTTCGACTGCGATCGTCCGCTTTGGCGGACGACCTTCGCTCAGGATGACCGTCTTGGGAATCCTCCGTTCGAATTGGGCTGGATTGTCAAGCGAGCTGCGTTCTGCATAGCCTTTGCCATATATCTCTTCGCCGCGCCTACCTGTGCGCGTGCCCAGGGGAACATGACGATTGAATACAAAGTGAGGGACGCTCGCGAACTGGCCGGACTTGTGATCGATTCGAGAGGGGCAGCGGTGCCAGGCGCCTTAGTCGCAGATTGCGACCCGAAATATCGGCACGTTCTCGCATCGACGAAGACCGATCGCAAGGGGCGCTTTACTTTTCCGCAGGCGGAACCGGGTTCAAAACACTACCTCAAGGTCGATTCGCCCGGATTTGACGAAGTGCATGCCCCAGTAAGAATTTGGCCGTCGGCAAAATCCGAGATAAGCGTTACCCTGCATGTCGGCACCTGATTCCGCGCGCGGCCGCAACAGGCCAAAAGCTAGGAGCCAGCAGCTAAGAGCTGTGTCCACACCCCAGTACCCAGGATCTGACCCTTGCCGTTGCCGCCCGATTGCAAATTCCGCGATTCAGGGCCTTTATTCGCCCCTTCGGTGAATTGGCTGGGCTAACCGAAAGCTGCCGCACGATAAGCTAGAAGTCAGGAGCTAGTAGCTAACAGCTAAGTCATGTCCCAGTACAAGTACTCGACCCTTGCCGTCCATGCCGGGCAGCATCCTGATCCGCAGACGGGCGCGGTAAATGTTCCCGTTTACCTTTCCTCAACCTTCGAGCTTACCGGCATCGGCAGCGACCGGGGGTGGGATTACTCGCGCGCCGGCAACCCTACGCGCGATCGGCTTGAGCTGGCCCTGGCGGCCCTCGAAGGCGGCGCCAGCGGCCACGCCTTTACCACCGGAATGGCGGCCATCTCGGCGCTCGTCGCCATGCTGCGCGCCGGCGACCATCTCGTTTGTTCCCGCGACGTATATGCCGGTACCGTTCGCCTCTTCGACCAGATTGTCTCTGGCTACGGCATCCAGATTGAATACGTCGACACCAGCAACCTTGCTGCCGTCGAAAAGGCAATGAAGCCGAACACCAAGCTCGTGCATATCGAAACACCGAGCAATCCGCTCATGGTGCTCACGGACATTGCGGGCGTTGCGAAGATCGCCCACGCCGGCGGCGCAGAAGTCAGCGTCGACAACACGTTTCTGTCACCGGCGTTGCAGTCTCCCATCGCGCTGGGCGCCGACATCGTGATGCACTCGACGACGAAGTACCTCAACGGCCACTCCGACGGCCTGGGCGGAGCACTGATCGGCACCAAGCCGGAACACAAGGATCGTTTTCTGCTCATCCAGAAAGCTGCCGGCGGCGTCATGTCGCCGTTCGAGTGCTTCCTGGTGCTGCGCGGCATCAAGACGCTGCCCCTGCGCATCCGCCAGCACGAAGAAAACGGCCGTGCTGTGGCTGAGTTTCTTTCGACGCATCCCAAGGTGAGTAAGCTTGCCTATCCGGGGCTGAAGAGCCATCCGCAGTATGATCTCGCAGTAAAACAGCAGAAAGGTTTCGGCTCCATGATGAGCTTCGAGCTGAAATCGCGCGCCGAGGCGGAGCGGTTCCTGAAGGCGATCAGGATCTTTCTGAACGCCGAGTCGCTGGGCGGCGTGGAGTCATTGGCCTCGCACTCGGCGACAACGACTCATGGCTCGGTGAGCGAAGAAGTGCGCCGTTCAATGGGCATCAATGAGGGCCGCATCCGTCTCTCCATCGGCATCGAGGATAAGGAAGACCTGATTGCCGATCTGGACCAGGCGCTGGCAGCGGTTTAACGAGCCAACATGAACCCTTTTCCGCTCCTGCTCGCCATCGACACCTGCGGGCCCTCCGGCTCTGTGGCGCTCGGGCGGATTCCTGGCCGCGATCTCCAAATCCTCGGCCAAACCGAGCTCGCTGGGCGCACCTACTCGGCCACGCTGGTTGCGGCAGTCGCCGATCTTTTAAGCAGTGCCGGTGTGCATCTTGGGCTGCTCAATTCAATTGTCGTGGTCAACGGCCCGGGCAGCTTTACCGGAGTACGCGTGGGCGTGAGTGCCGCAAAGGGGCTCGCCGAGGGCCGAAACATTCCAGTCGTCGCTCTCTCGCGGCTCGAAGTCCTGTCGCGCAAGTCCAAAGTGCCGTCGGCCGCTCTCGATGCGCATCGCGGAGAAATCTACCTGCGGCTCGAGCGCACGGGCTCACCGGCGACCGAACTCCTGGCCGGCGCTGAGGAACTCGCAGCCATCAATCCCGCTCCACTCCGCGTGGCTGTGTGTGACGACGGCGCCGCCGCAGTGCTTGCGTCTGCCTGGCCAGCCACTCAACTTATCGCCACGGCTCCTCCGATGGCCTCCGATGCGCTGCGTCCCGGCGAAGCCCGGCTCATTGCCGGAGCCGCCATCGACCTGGTCCTGCTCGATGGCCATTACCTGCGCCGCTCCGATGCTGAGATCTTTGGGAACGACCTGATCCAGCAGGCCGCCGCCGCAGGCAAGAAAGACGCATGAGCGATCCGGCGAATGAGATTCGCATCCGGCCCATGGCTGCGAGTGATCTGGATCACGTTCTGGAGATCGCTTTAAGCATGCCCGAGGCTCCGCACTGGCCGCGCTCCGCCTATCTGCGCGCGCTCGATCCAGAGTCGTTGCCGCGACGGATTTCGTTGGTCGCGGAGAGCCGGGCTGCCGGGAAAGTGGCGGGATTTGCCGTCGCCAGTGTCGTTGCGGGGCAGGCTGAACTCGAGTCGATCGTTGTCGCATCAGACGCGCAACGCCGAGGCCTGGGCCGGCGAATTTTCAGCATTCTCATTCATGAGCTCAAAAGGGCGGGCGCCGAATTGCTCATCCTCGAAGTGCGCGCCTCGAATGCAGCTGCACTGGCCTTCTATCGTTCGCTTGAATTTGCTGAAACCGGTCGCCGCTCCCGCTACTACATTGATCCTGTTGAAGATGCAGTCCTGATGGCTCTCGAGCTCGGTTAAGGGTCCCAGGCGCTTTGCCCGGAACCTGGGCAAGTTCGCAGCTTTCTTCTGCCATTTCTGCCGAGAACTGTCCGGTTTTCATCCACGAGTAATCGGCGGTCCGCTCTTTTATTCACAGCTTTCCGTTACTTTCAGCTGCTTTCCGGCTTGCCGATTCTCCTCAAACGGCGATATATGTAAATGTTCTAAGAAAATCGGCGGGTACCGACCTCCTGATCGATCCGCCGTACCGAAGGGGGTGCTTGATGGACGAGATACAGGGTTCTACGCTGAGCGAAGAAATAGATCGCCTTCACGCCGAACATCGCCGCTACGCTCAGCGTTTGGATGAATTGGTTCAGAAGCCCTATCTAACCGAAGACGAACTGCTTGAAGAAGTCCGCCTGAAAAAGCTCAAACTGCATGCCAAGGATCTGATCTTCGCGCTTGAGCGCCGTATGGCGCCGGCTATCGCCTAGATCAATGTAGAGCGATTCGGCCAGATCCGCATCACGATCGGTAACTCGATCGGCAACAGGGTTTTCAGGCAATTAGCCCCCGGGAACGCCCTCGCGGTGCGAGACATGATCGTTGTCCCGCAGCTATACCTGTCCAAGGTCACTCGCATTCCCTTCCAGCAATCGAAACCACCGTATAATCATTGGGGACAATGGTTCGTGATGGTTATATTTACGCGGTGAGCCTTCTGGTGGTCGCCGGAGTTCTCGTCTGGTTGACGCATAGCTGGATCTGGCCCATCGCGCCCCTCCTTTTAGCCGCATTTTTTCTATGGTTTTTCCGCGATCCGGAGCGTGCAGTTCCCCCGGGCGAGGGTGTGATTGTTTCTCCGGGCGACGGTCTGGTGACTGAAACGGTTACGATCACCACCCCCGAGGGGCCGCGGCAGCGGATCAGCATCTTTCTGAGCGTCTTTGATGTGCATGTGAACAGGTCGCCGATCGGGGGCGTGCTGATCCACGTGCAGTATCAGAAGGGCAAGTTCTTGAACGCCATGAACCCGGAGTCGGCTGAGCGCAACGAGCAGAATTCGGTGACGGTTCGCGGACAAGGTCCGGACGAGGGCCTTGAGGTGACGTTCAAGCAAATCGCGGGCCTGCTGGCGCGCCGCATCGTGTTTCGCTGTGCAGAAGGCCAGACGGTAGAGCGCGGACAGCGGGTCGGACTCATCAAGTTCGGCTCGCGGGTGGATGTGGTGGTTCCGGCAAGCGCGTCGCTGCAGGTGAAGGTGGGCGAACGCGTGAAGGGCGGCTCGAGCGTCTTGGCCCTGGTGAGGCCGGGAGAGCGCGAATGAACTCCTTCGATCCCCCCACACCAAAGACCAAGGCGCAGGCTCGCTTGCGCCGCGGCATGTACCTGCTGCCTTCGTTGTTTACGGCGGGCAGCCTTGGTGCCGGATATTTTTCGATCACGCAGACGATTGACGCCATAAGCCACGATGCGCAGATGCATCTCGACTGGGCGGCAATCGCCATCCTTCTCGCCATTCCCTTCGACGCGCTCGACGGTCGCATTGCCCGAATGACCAACACTGCGACCGATTTCGGCAAGGAACTGGATTCGCTGGCCGATGTGATCACCTTTGGCGTTGCGCCAAGTCTCCTCGCATTCGTGTGGGGTTTTCATTTCCTGCCCGACTCGATCAACGCGCGGCTGCACCAGCACCTGATCCAGGCCGGCGCATTCATTTGCTTTCTTTTTCTGCTTAGTGGGGCATCGCGCCTGGCTCGCTTCAACATCAGCCCCGACGCGCAACCGCGCAACCCCGGCCGGCCGGGGCGTAAATACTTCGTCGGCATGCCCATTCCGGCCGCGGCAGGCCTGGTGGCTGCCAGCGTGCACTTGAGCTATGGGATCGTGAACCCTTACTGGTGGCTCGCTGTCGGCTGGCTCATTCTGGTTGGTACGATCAGTTTTCTCATGGTCAGCACCTGGCGCTTTTGGTCGGCAAAAGAGATCAATTTCTCCCGCCGTCATCCCTTTCAGCTGCTGGTATTTTTGGCGATTTTCGCGTACATCATTCTTCGCTACTCCAATGGCGTTGTGTTTCTGGCTGCGCTGGCCTATATGTTCTCAGGAATCTGGGCGCGGGCTGCCTACGGATGGCAGAGACGCCGCCGGAGAAGGCCGCATATTGAACCAGCCACGGCGCCTCCCGCGGAACCGGAATCGCTCGGACCCCGTCTTTCAGGTTAGGTTTGGTCGAAAATCCTTGCTCGCGCCAGGCGAACATTCCTTGCGCGAACAATGATCTGCTAACCTGCTGACTTGCTGTTCTTGAGAGGATGACCTTGTTCAAGATCGCTATTGCCGGGGCTTCAAGTCTCTTGGGGCGGGAGTTGAAGGACGTTTTGTCTGAGTCTCCGCTGGCCAGCGCCAACTTTGCGTTGCTCGATGAGGAGGACGCACAGGGCCAGCTGGACCAGGTTGGCGACGAAGTGACCTTCATCCAGGCCATCAGCGCTGACGCCTTCGATCGCGCCGATTTCACTTTCTTCTGCGGGACTGAGAGTCTGACGCAGAAGCACTGGCGGCAGGCTTTGCGTGCGGGCTCGACGGTTCTCGATCTTTCCGGCGCTCTCGACCAGGAGAATGGCGTGCTGGTGCGCGCGCCGTGGCTGGGGACTGAAGAAGCGGCGGTCGACTTGTTTACTCCGGCGGTGGTGCCGGCGCACCCGGCGGTCATTACGCTGGCGCTGCTGCTTGAACGGTTGAATCACGCCGCGCCGGTGCGGTTTGCCGCGGCCACGGTGCTCGAGCCGGCCAGTGAGTTCGGCCGCACGGCCATGGACGAATTGCACCAGCAGACAGTCAGCCTGCTCAGCTTTCAAACTCTGCCGCGCGCGGTTTACGACGCCCAGGTTGCGTATAACGTGCTAGCCGGAATGGGCGAAAACGCGAAGGTCAATCTTTCAGCTGTAGAAGCGCGCATTCGCCGGCAATATCAGACGGTGACTGGCGGGCGCGGCCCGGCACTCGCTCTGCAGGTGTTGCTTGCGCCGGTCTTTCACGGGCATGCGTTCTCCATAGCAGTGGAGATGGAGCGGCAGGTCGAGATTGTTGCGCTCGAAGAAGCGCTTGGCGGCGAGCATGTCGACCTGGTGCTTGAAGACACCGATTCGCCGTCGAACCTTGCGGCCACAGGACAGAACGATATCCTGGTTCGCATCCGGCCTGAACGTTCAGCTCGCGGATCGAATGCGGCTTCGCGGTTTTGGCTTTGGGCGGCGGTGGACAACCTGAGGCTCAACGCGCAAAACGCTGTGCAGTGCGCACTGGAATTGCGACGATTGCGGCCGCAAGGAACTGTTCAATAAGAGGTTACAAATAGTAGGTCATTTGGCATGCTTCTTACCTATTTCTCATAAACCTACTATTGCTGCATCGTCTTACTAGTGGTAATATGTAAGCCATGGACCTGGAATACGTCACAGTGAGCACAAAGGGCCAGATGGTTATTCCTGCCGCCATTCGGGAAGCGCTTGGCATCGAACCTGGGACGCGAATCGCCGTCCGCCGTGATGGACCCGAAGTGATTTTGCGCCCCGAAACCTTGACGGCCAAGCTGGCGCTGATCAGGAAAATGAGAGGAATTACAGCGGGCGGTCCACCCTTGTGCGAGGAATTGCTCGAAGATCGGCGTCGAGAGCGTGAACGCGAGTTACGCGATGAAGGCTGGTAGAGCCACGCGATGACAACGTATGTTCTGGACTCCTCGGCCGCGCTCCGATACCTCGATGACGGGCCGGGTGCCGATCGATTTGAAGAGATACTGAGCGCATGCGCAAGCCGGAAAGCTGAACTCACGATATCGGCGATTCAGTGGGGTGAAATCGCGGGAAAGCTGCGCAAGCGCTTCGGCGAATCCGATCAAACCCGCATTCTAGGAAACTTACTGCCGAGCGAAGCCACCATCATGCCCGCCACTGCCGAGCGTGCCGTTCGTGCTGCATCTCTCAAGGTTGATAGAAACCTGGCTTATGCCGACGGATTCGCTCTTGACCTCGCAATGGACTCGGCAGAACACGTGTTGGTGACCGCAGACCATGATTTCAAGTCAGTCAGGGATGTGGCCCGAATCGAGTTTCTTCCGTTGAAATAGTTAAGACGATCACCCGGCGCACTTCTCCCACAAATGCACGATGTAGCTGTCGGTCATGCCGGCAATATAGTCCGTCACCGTGCGCGCCAGGCCCTCCGTTGGAATTTGTGCCTGGTGATCTTCGGGCATGAGCGCCGGGTCATTCATCAGCTGATTGAAGAGGTGGATCACAACCTCCTCCGCGCGCTCATGCACTTGCTCCATTCCGGGTGAGTTGTAAAGGTTCGCATAGAGAAATTTCTTCACCATCGCGCGCTCGAATTCAGTCTTCGGACTCAACGCGACGAGTCTCTGCGGCGCGCGACGGATATCGGCGAGCGAATCCGCGCCCAGCGCGCCAACCCTGGCTCGCACCTCATCAACCAGATCCGTGACGAACGCGTTGAGCATGCGCCGCAGCGCTTCGTAGATGACCACCTTTTCCGCCGCCTCGGGAAACTTCGACTGCGCCGCATCGTGGTAGCCGCGGAACGGTGGAATCTCTTCGCGCACCTGGTCGCGTTGCAGGACTCCCGAGTCCAATCCATCGTCCAGGTCGGATGTAAGATAGGCGATCTCATCTGCCAGGTCGATCAACTGCGCTTCGAGCGGCGGAAACTGCTCGAGAAAATAATCTCTCAGTTCGGGATGATCGGACTCGGTGTAGTCGCGCGAGTGCTTCACGATGCCTTCGCGTACACCGAGCGTAAGATTCAAACCGCGAAATGCCGGGTAGCGCTCTTCAAACCACGTGACAATGCGCAGTGCGTGCAGGTTGTGGTCGAAGCTGAGGCCGTGTGTGCGGAGCGCACGGTCAAGCGCCTTTTCGCCGGCGTGACCAAAGGGCGGATGGCCGATGTCATGCGCCAGGGCCAATGCTTCGGTCAGCTCCGCGTTCAAACCCAGCGCACCTGCGGCCGTGCGAGCAATCTGCGTGACTTCGAGCGTATGCGTGAGGCGGCTGCGGAAATGGTCAGAGAGGCCCTCGTCTGGCAGCCGAGTGAAAACCTGTGTTTTGCCCGCCAGACGGCGAAAGGCGCGCGCGTGCAGAATGCGCGCTGCGTCGCGGGCAAATGGAGTGCGGTAGGCGTGCGGCGGCTCGGCGTGGACGCGTTGCGTCAGTTCGCTGTCAGCACTGCCGCTGACGGCGATTCCCGCAGGAAGCTTTGCGACAGTCTCCGTTTTCATCTCAAGCATCGATGAGACCTTGAGGGTGGTTCGCGGAATAAGCGGCCCTGGTTCGGTTATACCGCAAATAGGGACGGCGTCGTGCGGTTTGTGCCCAGAGTCACGATGGCTCACGCCCCACGTCTGTTAGAAATCTTCTATATGCAGCGGGTTGGACAATGCCCTGTTACAGGGAGTACCATCCAGCCGAAATTTTTTGATGGCTGCCGCAGGCGCCTAACCGCCCTTGCGGACCGCGGCCAAAATTGAAACCTCAACCGGAGGCGAACATGAAAGCAATCAAGTTGGGTACGCTGGGGCTCGTGGCGCTGGCAACTCTGATGTTTACGGGATGTGGAGCGCGCCACTCAGACAAGGAAGTCTATTACCTGGTTGCGTCGAATATGTCGACCAACTATTGGCAAACTGCCGTCACCGGATTCAAGAAAGCCGCTGCCCAATACGGCGTCACTGCAAAAACTGCAGGCCCTGATAACTACGACCCACAGGGCGAACTTACCGAGTTGCAAAGTGCCGTTGCCGCAAAGCCGTCGGGGATTCTCGTGTCGGTAAGCGACGCGTCCGTTCTGCAGCCCGGAATTGACGCCGCCATTGCTGCCGGCATTCCGGTGATCACGGTAGACTCCGATGCTGCCGCGAGCCACAGGCTTTACTTCATCGGCACCAACAATCTTGAAGCAGGGCGGCTGGGCGGACGCCGCGTGGTGCAAAAGCTGAATGGCAAGGGCAACGTGGTTTTCTTTACGATTGCCGGGCAGCCGAATACGGAAGAGCGGCTCAAGGGATTCAAAGACGCGTTCGCCGGCGCGCCGGGAATCAACATTGTTGAAGTGGTCGACATCAAGGGCGACCCGCGAGTCGCCTTTGACAGGACACAGCAAATGATGGCGCAGACCGGGGCAAAGAAAATCGACGCCTTCGTGAGCCTGGATTCAGCTTCAGGCAAGATGGTGGCCGACGCCGTGAAGCGCACCAGTGACACGAGCCGCGAACTGGTTGCCTGGGATGTGAACCCAGACACGCTGACCGGAATCAAGGACGGCGTGATCGACGCGACCGTGGTACAGAAGCCGTTCACGATGGGTTACGTGGGCCTGAAGGCGCTTGACGAGATCTTTCACAATCCGCCGGCGCAGCTCGGCAAGGATTACAAAGCCGATGCCTTCGCGCCCTATCCGGTGTTTATTGACACCGGCACGGCGCTGGTGGATAAGACTAACGTGGACGGATACCTGGCTTCGGCGGGCGGAGCTTCATAACCGTCGACGCGTCGCATTGCAAAGAAGAGCGGCGTTCCCGAGGGAACGCCGCTCTTGTCTAAGAAACCCTCGATTCCGGGTGAGGGGCCGCGCGTCTATTCTTGTTTCAGCGGAGCGTCGCCGCCCTCTTCCTTGGCCAGTCTCACGCGGGCGCTTTCGAGCTTCTTCTGGACCTTCGCCACATCGCTCGGCTCAACGTCGGCCGCTGCAGATTTGTTGAACTCGTCGAGCGACAGCTCCCACTGCGCCGCAGCCAGCCGGATGCGGCCCGTCTTTTCGTAGAGGTCACCGAGATGCATGTGAACCGTGGGATCGGTTTGTGTGCGGTTCACAGCCTGGCGCAAATTGTCTTCGGCTAGTTCGTACTCGCCCATCTTGAAGTAGACCCAGCCCAGCGAATCAAGGTACGCGCCATTCATCGGCTCAATTTCCACAGCCTTCTTGATCATCTTCAGGGCCTCGGGAAGCTTCTCTCCCTTATCCGCCCACATGTAGCCCAGATAATTGAGCGTCATGGCGTTCTGAGGGTCCAACTCCAGAGCCTTGTTGAAGAATTGCTCCGCTTCGTCCATATGCTTCTGCCGCTCGGCCAGCTCGCCGCGGAGAAAGAAGAGATAGATGCGGTCGTCCTTCTTCGTTGTCAGCGGCTCGGCCTTGTCAAACGCGTCTTCAGCATCCTTCCAGCGCTTCAGGCGAACGTCGATCTGCCCGATGGCGAGCCAGATGCCGCGCTGCTCCTCGGGCTTGGCGCCCTCAAGCAGGCTTTTGGCCATGGCAATGCCTTCGTCGGGCTGGCCGTGATCGGCCAGTTCGCCGGCAAGCATCAGCTTCAGGTCGCTGTTCTTGGGGTCGCTTGCCTGGGCCTTCCGCGCAACCTCAATTGCCTTGTCGAATTCCTTCGCATCGCGATACGCATCCACCTGCCCCTGGTAGCCGCGCTCGGCTGAGCTTCCGCCCATGTCGATCATCTTCTGGTAGGCGGCGATGGCATCGTCGATCTTGTTTTCCTCCAGCAGCACCGTGCCGAGCCGTTCCAGGAAGATGCTGCGATTGTTTTTCTCCTCGTCGGTGTAGGCTCCGTTGGCGTGCGAGGTCAGATCGACCATCTCCTGGTAGGTCTGGACGGCCTCATCGAAGCGGCCGAGGATATCGAGCAGCAGGCCCTCATTGAATCCCGCTTCAAGGGAGTTGGGATCGAGCTTGCGCGCTTTCTTCACCGCCGCGAGGGCGTCCTCATACTTGCCCAGGCGGCGCTCGATTTCGGCGATATGAACCTGGGCCTCGGCGTTTTCAGGGTCCGCATCGGCCAGTTCCTTGTATGCCTTCAAAGCATCGTCTAGCTGCTCATTGTTCTGCAGTGCCTGCGCCAGAGCGTCCATCGTTTGCAGGTCGCCGGGCTCCAGATCTTCCGCGCGCTTGTAGGCCGCGATGGCGTCTTTCGGCTGCTTCATCTGGTCGTACAGCGCGCCCAGCGTGAACTCCATCTTGGGCGTACGGCCGTCTTCGGGAACCGCCTCGATGACCTTGGCTGCATGCTGCAAATCGCCGCTCTCTGCATAGAGCCTCGAAAGGTTAAGCACCACGTCTTCCGACTCCGGCTCGATCGCCTGCGCCGTCTTGAACTGTTCCTCAGCCTTTTCAGGCAGGTGTTTCACGGTGTAAAGCTGGCCCAGAACCATGCGGTCTTCAACGCTCTTCGGCTGCAAGGCGACGATCTTTTCAAATTCGGCGATCGCCTGGTCGAGGACGGTGTCTGAAGCGGCCGTCGATGAAGCGCCGTTTTCTCCCTCGCCAAGCTGGCGCAGGTAGATGCGGCCCAACAGCTTGTGCGCGTCGATATCGTTGGGTGAAGTCTTCAGCAGCGAGCGCGCGGTCACCTCAGCGTCGTGCACGCGGCCGATGCGGAAATAGAGATCGGCAAGGCCGTTATTCAAATCAGAAGAATCCGGATCGGCATTCAGCGCGAGCTTGTACTCTTCGATCGCGCGGTTTTGCTCGTCGGTGCGGCCCTCTGAGATCGCGTCGTCCTCGTACACACTGGCAAGCGCCAGGTGATAGTAGGCCAGGGCACGGTTCGGCTCGGTAGGAGCCGGAGCGGGCGCTTTGGCCGGAGCCGGCGTATTCGCCGCGATGTTTGTCGTTGCGCTCTGCGCGCCAGCGGGTACAACCGGCAGCAGGAGAAGGGTGACGGCGGCGATCTGAGCAGCGAGATTTGGCAAGGTTAACTTGGTCATCATGAAGGGGATTCCGCGCGCTTTCAACCAGCAAAGTCGAACAAACGCCTTGATAAGCTGAAAGGCAGCGCAGGCAGCCGTCCAGAACAACACTGCCTGCTATTAGAGACGATTTTACCCGGCATTAGTCGCGAGTGCGCGGCAGATTCCGGGATTTTTGCTTCATCGAGGCCCGCGTTCGTAACTATGGTTTGTGAAATGCTCCCACTCTCCCACCTGCATCACATTGGATGCCACAAAAGTGGGAGGGTCGCGCCGGATAGGCGATTCAGCGACGGCTCAATGCCGGAAGTGCCGAATCCCCGTAAACACCATGGCCAGCCCGAGCTTATCGGCGGCCGCAACCACCTCGTCGTCGCGCACCGAGCCGCCCGGCTGGATCACCGCGGTTGCCCCGGCTTGAGCAACCGCCTCAAGGCCATCAGGGAAGGGAAAGAACGCGTCCGAAGCCGCGACGCAGCCCTTCAGCGAGAGGACGGCCTTCATCGCGCCGAATTTAGCTGCGTCCACGCGGCTCATTTGCCCGGCGCCGACACCCAATGTCTGCCCATCGCGAGCATAGACAATTGCATTTGATTTCACATGCTTGCAGACGCGCCAGGCGAAGAGCAAACTGCGCAGTTCTTCAGCAGCGGGCGGACGCCAGGTGACGACCTTCAGCTCAGACTCGGTGACGCGCCCGGTGTCGGCGTCCTGGAGCAATAATCCGCCCGAAACGTTCTTGACGACAGTCTTTACGGGAGCAGCCTTCACTTCGACGAGCCGCAGATTCTTCTTTGCGGCAAACCGCTCGCGGGCTTCCGGCGAAAATTCCGGCGCGGCAATGGCTTCGACAAACAGCTTGCCGATCTCTTCGGCCGCGGGACCATCCACCTCGCGGTTGATGCCGATGACGCCGCCGAACGCTGAAATCGGGTCGCACTCGAGGGCCTTCTTGTAAGCCTCAAGGATCGAGTCTCCTGTCGCTGCGCCACAGGGATTGGTGTGCTTGACGATGATGACCGCAGGTTCTTCAAACTCCTGCGCCAGTTCCCAACAGGCGTCCAGATCAACCAGGTTGTTGTAGCTCAACTCCTTGCCCTGCAACTGTTGCGCGCTGGCGATGCCGAGACCTGTGCCGTCGCTGTAGAGCGCAGCTCTTTGGTGCGGATTCTCGCCATAGCGGAGCGACTGCGCCTTCGGCATGTTGACTCGCAGAGTCACCGGCAGCGCTGTCGCATCGGGCGATGCAGGAGCCGAAGGAGCGGGCGCATCGGCAATGCGCTCGAGCGTGCCGGCAATGGCAGAGTCGTATGCCGCGGTAAGCGCAAACGCCTGCTTTGCCAGCCGCCAGCGTGTCACCCGGCACAAGGCGCCGTGGGCGCCTTTCATCTCTTGGATCAGATCCGGGTAATCAGCGACCCGCGTCACGATCGCCACGTCTTCAAAGTTCTTCGCCGCCGAACGCACCATCGACGGGCCCCCAATGTCGATGTTCTCGATAAGGTGGCCGAAGGCGACACCGGGCTGAGCGGCAGTCTTTTCAAACGCATAGAGATTCACCACCACCATGTCGATGGGCTCGATGCCGTGCTCTCTCACCGCCGCTTCGTGCTCGGCATTGCCGCGGATATAAAGCAGACCGCCGTGCACACGTGGGTGCAGCGTCTTTACGCGGCCGTCGAGCATCTCTGGAAAACCGGTGAGCTCGCTGATGTCCTTGACTGAGAGCCCAGCCGCACGCAGCGCCTTCGCTGTGCCTCCGGTCGAAATCAGTTCCACCCCAAAACCAGCGAGCGCCCGCGCAAACTCCACGAGTCCGGTTTTGTCCGTCACACTCAGCAACGCGCGGCGAATCTTCTTCGCGTCCGTCGAAACCCCAACTGCCTGCTCACTCACCCCTGTTCTCCTCGTTGTGCAGCCGCGGTTTTGAAGCATGCTTCGCCCTGCCGCAACAGCGCCAACCAATTTTCAGAGTACATGGCGCGGCCTCGCCGAATTGTGCAACTGGTTCACAAGGCGAAACATCGTAACGGTTGCCGGGCCGCGCACACGATATTTGGGGAAATGATGCACAAAAGAATGCTTTACAGTGGAGATATGGGGATCCAACCCAGCATGCCTGATCCGGAGGTTCTGCCTCCGGACGACGCACAGGTGCCGCCACCGGTGCGACGCCCCCGGCGCGGCTGGATGGCTGCGCCTGCTACGTACCTGCTGGTGGGCATCAACTGCGGCGTCTTTCTGGCGATGGCGGCGCAAGGGGCAAGCATCTGGATGCCGACCGTCGACCAGCTCATGCACTGGGGCGCCGATCGGCCAGACAACATATTGATTCAAGGCGAATGGTGGCGCATCGTCACCGCCATGTTCGTGCACGTGGGCATTCTTCACCTCGCCACCAACATGTGGTGCCTGTGGAATCTCGGCTTGCTGGCTGAGCCGCTCATGGGCTCGTTTGGGCTTTTCGCCGTGTACCTTCTCACCGGTGCAGCGGGGAATCTGCTTTCCACTCTGAATGGTGCAGTGGGAGGCCTCCTTTCCATCTTCTGGAACTGGGTGCACCCGATTCATGATGCTGGTGTCGCGCCTTTTTACCAGGCGGGCGCAGGCGCGTCGGGAGCCGTATTCGGCATTGCGGGTGCGCTGATTGTCCTGCTCAAAGCCGGGCGTTTGCCGGTTGACGCCAAGGAGCTTTGGCGGCTACGCCGGTCAGTCATCTACTTTGCCGCCATCAATCTTGTCATCGGATTCTCAGTAAATTTTGGAAGCGGCTTTACCGGGGTAGCCGTCGATAACTCGGCTCACGTCGGCGGATTTCTGTGCGGGCTGCTCTTTGCTGCTCCCATGGTGCCGCGGATCGGCTCCGAACGGGGCGAGTTCAAGCTCCGGCTGCGTCTTGCGGTCGCAATGGTGGTTGGGTTGCTGGTGCTCTTTGGCTTCTATGTCTCCCACCTGGCCCCGCCGCAGAGCTAGCACCGAATCCCATTGGCGCGGGAAAACTCTTCCGAGGCCGAAGATTGCGATCGGATCAGCGAATCAGAACTAGTTCGTCGATTCGACGGGCGGAGCGTTATCCGGCTGCACGGGCTGCGCCTGACCCAGCGGATGACCAAGTCGGCTTGCATCGAAGCGCGGCTTGCCTCCCCACACGTTGGCATCCCAATCGTTGCCGATCTTCGCAAAAGCAGCCTGCGCGGTCTCGGTATCCCCGGCCCTTAACGCCAGAAACGCGAATGCATGCTTCTCCCAGTGGTTCGTTCCGTAAAGCTGTTCGAGCGCAAGGTAGCCCTGCTTCACGCGCGCCCACACCATTGCAGGGGCCTGCGTCCTGCGGCAGCAGTTGATTCCCGACGCAATCATGAAATAAGCTGCATCGCCGTCCGGGCCCCCGATCCGGTCCGCCACGCGCGCTGCAAACTCTTCTGTTTCGCCCGGCTTGCCATACCACTTCGGCAGCAGATAATTTGCTTCTGCCGCGACGCTTGGATAGTACCCCGGCTCATTGCTCAAAGCCGCCTCCACCAGTGCATCCACCTGCTGCCGCGGCCATCCTTGCGCCAGAGCAACCGTCTGCATGGCGCGGAACCACTCCGGATCGCCGTTGTTTAGCTTCTGCGCCTGCTCTAGCGTGGTGCGCGCCAGTGCAATGCGCTCGCTGAACTGTTGCCAGCCTTCAGAAGTGACCGTATTGGCGAAGCCATTGCCGCGTGCCTTCCAGGCGAACGCGATGTAGGCACGGGCAAGCGCGATTCGCGGTGTCACCGACGCCGGTTCTTCGCGTCCCCACGCTTGCAGCCTGGCAATCTGTGCTTCCCACGCGGCGTCGGTTGCCGTTTGCGGACCCGCCGGTCCCACGGTGTTGTAAAACGCAGACAGTTGCCATGCTCCGCCCAGAAAGCGCAGGCGCTGGCTGCGCAATTGGTTGGCAACCGCGTCCAGCTCTGCCCAGTTGCTGCTGTCAAACAGCTGGCGCCACGCGCCGCGCGCCGCGCGCCGCGCGCAGCGTGGTATCGGCTGGCTCAACACCCTGATATGCCTGGCCGGCGAACCCCGCAGCGCCTTCCGGCGAAACCATTTGTGCGGAAAGGGTGCGATTGGCGACTGAGAACGAGAGGAAGAGGAAGGCAACTGGCAGAAATGCAGAACGCAAACGCGGAACCGGCATCGGAGCACCTCGGATGCAAAGGAACTGCGATTTTCGTGCGCACCCAGTATAGCTCCGGTCTGAAATGAGGAGGGGGACTCAACGCAGGACCTTAGGCCGGCTTGCGTTTAACGATTGCAGAATCGTTAGACCCTTATCGAACCGCTGTCGCCGCGAACTTCTTCACCATCGCCATCAGGAGCTTGCGGTCGCTATCGTTCAGGTTCGACGAGTAGCGGCGAATCTGCGTGAGGAAGCGCAGCTCGTCATCCGACAGATTCTGCGTATTCATCTGCCGGGCGAGCGTGTCGCTGGCGAAGAATTGCGCGATGGGCAGGTCGAGCGCGTGGGCAATCTTTGAAAGCGTGTCGAGCGAGGGAACGGTGTGGCCGTTTTCGACGCGCGAGAGGTAACAGCGCAGCAAGCCTGTTTTCTTCTCGATGTCTCCCTGTGAAAGTCCCTTCTGCAACCGGTAAGCGCGAATCGTCGTGCCGATCTTCATCGATGTGCTCATCCTGTCCGATCTGTCCGATGCGTACCAAGGTTTACTAAGGTGGTAGCAATCAGAAAAGTATTGACACAAGAGTTAACATGGGCCGTTCCGGATTGCAAGCGCAAAATTGTTCTTATAGAACCAGATGCATTCGTCAAAGCAGGATGCGCTTCCGGCAGATTGGTAAACCTTGCGGGCGCGTGGCTCGTCAGACTGAATACGAGTACGAGAGGCCAGGGAACGCGAATGCGGCAGGCGAGATGGATGGTTGTGTGTGCGGCAGGCTTTGTTGCCGCCGGTTGCCTGGCGGCACGGCCGCAAGCGCCCACGCAATCGCCCGAGCCCGCTGCAAATCCACCCGCTTCACCAATTACCGCAGAGCCAACGCCTCCGACGCCGGCGCCAACGCCAACGCCAACGCAGACCGATACCTCTTCGCAGGCGCCTGCTCCAACCGTTGCGGGCGGCAAACTGCACGGCACGGTGAAGAGCGGAAACATCCCGCTGCCCGGCGTCACCGTGACGGCGCAAAACACGCTTACCGGCAAGCGTTACTCGACGACGACTGACATTACCGGGGCATGGACCCTGAATATTCCGCTCAACGGCCGCTATGTGATCCGCACTCAGTTCGCGGCATTCGCCGCGGGATCGCAGGAAGCAGTTCTGAACGCGACGAGTCACGACCAGCTTGTGAACTTTCAGTTAATTCTTGCCTCTCGCCAGGCGGCGCAGGAGCAGCAGGCGCAAGCCGCGCAGCAGGCAGCAGGCGGAGGGACGCGTGCAGGCGGTGAGGGCCAAGCTGCGCGCCAGCTTGCGGGGAGCGGCCCGGAAAGCCTCAGTTTGGAAAACGCTCTCACGGCCGACACCGATACGGAGGCAGGAACTGCCGGCGCTTCGGGTGCAGCGCTGCCCTCGATCGCCGGCAACTCTGACTTCAGCGATGAATCGGTCGCGGTGAACGGCGCCACGGGGCAGGTGAGCGCCTTCGCCGGCATGGATCCAAACCGGCTGCGCGATGCAGTGCAGTCGATCCAGGCGCAGGGCGGATTAAATGGCCAGGGCCCGGGCGTGCAAGACGGCCAGGGCGGCCTCATCGGCGGATTCGGTGGTGGCGGCGGTTTCGGTGGAGCGTTTGGTGGTGGAGGCTTTGGCGGCGGAGGCGGCTTCGGCGGTGGCGGTGGAGGAGGCTTTGGCGGACGCGGCGGCGGTGGCGGTGGCGGTGGCGGAGGAGGGCGCGGCAACTTCCGTGGCTTCAATCCCGGCCAGCCGCACGGCGCCATTGCGTGGAACAACACCACCTCTTACTTCAACGCACAGCCATTCGATTTGACCGGTCTGCCGGAGAATCAGCCCGTGAACGGGTCGAATAAGTTCACCATCACGTTCATGAGTGCGCCGTACATTCCGCGCCTGACCAAGCCCAGCGGCAAAGATACGGTTTTCCTCACCCTTGCCGGAACGCGTCAATCCACGCCAACTGAATACAACGAGACGGTGCCCACGGTCGCGGAGCGGTGTGGTGACTTTTCCGCTGCCGGATTGCCTCCAATCTACAATCCGGTCACCGGCCAGCAGTTTACGGCTAGTGGAAATAACTGCCCTACGAGCGTTCCGATCGGCAAGCCCAACGTGATTCCGGCCGCATCCATCTCGCCCCAGGCCGCGGCGCTCATGGCCTTATTCCCCCAGCCGCTGCCCAACGGCGAAACCATTGACGGTTACAACTATCACGCCATCACCACCGCGCAATCGAACTCCACCAACGGCGGGATTCGCTACAACCGCAGCTTCGGCGCCAATGCCACGCAGCCCGGCGGCGGCCGCGGCGGATTCGGCGGCGGTGGTCGCCGCGGAGGAAACGCGAATCAGGGCCTCCGCCAGAGCATCAATGCCAACTTCAACATGTCCCACTCTGCCGCCGACATTGTCAGCTTCATTCCCGACCTTGGCGGCAAAAGCGCTTCCAACTCCTACTCGCTGCAGGCCGGTTACACGGTCGGCTATCACCGTTTGACGAGCATCTTCAACGCCAACTGGAACCGCAGCAACGCCCATACCATCAACTTCTTCACCAACACGTCAAACAATCCCGCCGGAACTTACAACATCACGGTGCCAAACAATGTGCCTCTCAACTACGGTGTGCCAAGCATCTCGTTGAGCAACGGGCTCGCGGGATTGAGCGACACCCAGCCCAGCTTCTCCATTTCGCAAACCATCTCCTTCTCTGAAGTGCTGAGCTGGATTCGCGGCAAGCACAACATGCGCTATGGCGGCGACTACCGGCGCGTGCATCGCGATTTTCTCGCCGGCTCGAACGCGACAGGAAACTTCGCATTCACCGGGCTTTTCACCGAGGAATTTATCGGCGGCGTGGCGCAGCAGGGTACCGGCTCGTCGATCGCAGATTTCCTGCTTGGGTTGCCGCAATCCACCACTCTGAACTCCTCGGAAGCAAAGAGCTATCTGCGGGACAACGTCTATGACGCCTACGCCATGGACGACTGGCGCATTCTGCCGTCATTGACGCTGAATTACGGCGTGCGCTGGGAGTTCTTCGCGCCATACACCGAAAAGTACGGCCGTCTGGCCGACGTATTGACCAACCCCGCCGGAGGATTCACCAGCGAAACCGAAGTTGTGTCGGGCACTCCTGGATATCCCAGCTCGCTTGTATATCCCTGGCACAAGGCGTTCCAGCCGCGCGTCGCGCTCGCCTGGCGCGTGCCCAAGGTAAAGAGCACAGTCCTGCGCGCCGGCTTCGGCACCAACTACACGGTGGGCGAGTACGGGACCTTTGCCAACCTGATGGCGCACCAACCACCGTTCACCAACGAGCAGACCAACTCGGAGGCGGTTGGCAACACGCCATCCACTGCGTGTGCACAAACCAGCACATGCTTCACTCTGGCCAACGGATTCCCTGCGCCGGCTACAGTCGGCAACTACGCGCTCAACCCCAATTACGGCCTGCCTTATGTAATGGCCTGGAACCTCGACATCCAGAAGACGCTCCCCTGGGGCATCGTAATGAATCTCGGTTATAACGGCGCGCGTTCGAACCATCTCGACGTCAAGCTCGCACCTCGCGCGTTGCCAGCCAGTCCCGGCACCGATCCCAGCGACCTGATGTTCGATTACGACACGGCCGCGGCCTTCTACAAGATGAATGCCGGAACGGTTCGCGTAAACAAGCGGCTTTCCCACGGGATCGCGCTCGGCGCGAACTATCAGTATTCGCACGCCATCGACAATGCAACTTCGGTCAACGGAAGCGGCGGCTCCGTGGTGCAGAATTGGCTCGATCTGCCGGGCGAAGAAGGCCATTCGGTCCTCGATGTTCGCCACCAGGTGAATGGCACCTATCTGTTTGAACTGCCCTTTGGCCCCGACGCACGCTGGGTTACATCGGGTGTGGGCTCACACATTCTTGAAGGGTTTTCGATCTCAGGAAGTTTCGACTTTGCCACCGGCTCCTGGCTCGATCCAGGTTTCGAACCGACTGCGCAGGGTGTCGAGTGCGGCAACTCCGGCGCGCTGAGGCCGAATCTGGTTTCAGGACAATCACCGACAGTCATCGGTGGCCAGCACCAGTGGTTCAACACTGCAGCCTATCAGGCGCCCACAAATACGCCGGGATACTGCAACTATTTCGGCACCGCGCCGCGGAACTCCATCGAGGGGCCGGGAACGGTGACAAACAACATGGCGCTTTCAAAAACCGTGAACATGGGCGAGACGCGCAGCATGGAGATTCGCGCCACAATCAACAACGTATTTAACACCGTGCAATTCAACGGCGTCGATACAACGTACGGCGACCCAAAGTTCGGCGAAGTGACTTCGGTGGGGCAAACGCGGAATTTCCAGTTCATGGCGAGATTCAGGTTCTGAAAGACAGCAAGTTGGCCGCGCTTCGCGCAAGTCAGCAGGTTAGCGAGTTAAGAGGTTGATGGGAAGGAACGAATGCCGATCTTCGGGAGAAAAGCGATGAGAAGCGTGGCGCAGCGTACGAGCGCGATGCTTGCGATGCTGGCGCTGCTTGCTCCCGGTGTGCCGCCGCTCCCCGCACAAGACTCGAGCCACAGCTCGAGCCAGGTTTCGAATACGCCGCAGGGCGGATTTGTGCTAAAGGCCAACGCCGATCTGGTTCTGACCAACGTCGTCGCCCGCGACGCGAAAACCGGCGAGGTGGTCAAGGGCCTCAAGCAGAGCGACTTCAAGATCTACGAAAACGGCAAAGAACAGACCATCGACTCTTTTGATTTTCAAAGCGTCGACATGGCGAAACCGTTAAATGAAGCCACCGTCAGCGGCCTGGCGGCAGGACCGGCGGGCAGTAAAGCCGTCGTGGTGGCCAAGCCGGAGGAACTGCGCGACCACCGGCTGATCGTGATGTTTTTCGATCTCACTTCGATGCAGCCCGAAGATCTGGAACGCTGTGTTGAAGCCGCGCAGGATTTCATCAAGAACAAGATGCAGCCGGCCGATCTTGTTGCGCTGGTCTCTTTCGGCGATACGCTTTCAGTCGACCAGGACTTCACCGCTGACAAGAATGCGCTGATCAACGAAGTCGGCGCGTACAACGGCACGGAGGGTCAAGGATTCGCGGCAGGCGCGACTGCCAACTCCAACCAGGTGGAAGACACCACGGCTTATACGCCTGACGAAGGAGAGTACAACGACCTGAATACCGACCGCGAGCTCTTTGCCCTGCGCGCTGTTTCGCAATCGCTCGCGAAGATCAATGTGAAGAAATCACTTCTTTACTTTTCGGGCGGCATCTCGCGCGACGGCATTGAGAACGAGGCTTCAATTCGCTCGGCGATCAACGCGGCCGTGCGCGCCGATTTGGCAATTTATAGCGTGGACACACGCGGCCTGCAGGCGATCGGGCCGCTCGGCGACGCCTCCACGGGTAGTCTGCGCGGGCAGGGCGGCTTCAATGGCGGCGCGCTGCTGAATAACATGAACAGCAACTTTGCCTCGCAGGAAGTCATGTCGACCCTTTCCACCGAAACCGGCGGCACGGCTTTCTTCGATTCAAACGACTTTGCGCCGGCCTTCGCCAAAGTGCAGGCAGATAACTCCGCCTATTACGCCATAGGATTTCACTCAACCAATCCCGCGCGCGATGGCAAGTTTCGCAAGCTGACGGTGAAGATCGACAAGCCGGGCATCAAGCTGGA
This sequence comes from uncultured Acidobacteriaceae bacterium, assembly GCA_963834565.1. Classification (GTDB taxonomy): domain Bacteria; phylum Acidobacteriota; class Terriglobia; order Terriglobales; family Acidobacteriaceae; genus Telmatobacter. The sequence goes on from CAWICF010000011.1 coordinate 91,810, forward strand.
GTACCGCCCCGGCTACTATGCGCCGGCCGACTTCAAGCATTCGGGCAAGGAAGATCGCGAACAGGAACTCGAAGATCAATTGGCCAGCGATCTTCCCGCCACTGACATCGCGGTCTACATGGACGCCTTCTACTTCCGGCTCGACGAGAACCGCTTCTTCATGCCGGTTTCACTTGTCGTGCCCGGCTCGCAGATTCCATTTGTGAAGGGCGGCGACAAAGACAAGGCGACGCTCGACGTCATCGGCGCCGTGATCGATGACAACAAGCGTCCTGTCGGACGCATCCGCGACACCGTGAAGCTGAATCTCGATCCATCGCTGCAGGCGCGGCAGAAGAACATTCAGTACACGACAAGCTTCAACCTGCCGCCGGGCCACTACCAGTTGAAGTTTGTGGTGCGCGAGAACCAGACCGGACGCATGGGCAGCTTCATCGCTGACGTCACGCTGCCCGATCTGAAGAAGGCGCCGCTCAAGATGAGCTCGATCCTTCTGTCGTCGCAGCTGGAGCCGAGCAAGAAGCCAGGCAAGGAAATCGACCCGATGGTCCGCGACAGCCAGGAGTTCGTGCCCAACATCAGCCATGTCTTCCGTCAGGACCAGCACCTGTATCTGCTCTACGAGATCTACGATCCCGCGAAGGAAAAGGCGGCCGACAATGCGCCAAAAGGAACCAAGCCCGGAATCAGCCTGCTCAGCAGCCTCGAATTGATCCAGGGTTCGACGAAGGTGTACGAGACGCCCATCGTGCAGGCAAAGGCGATTAACGTCGAAGGCCGCGACGCCGTGTCCATCGAGCTGGACGTGCCGCTCAACGGTCTCAAACCCGGCTCGTACGTCTGCCAGCTGAATGTCGTCGACGACGCTGCCGGCAGCTTTGCGTTTCCGCGGTTCGCGGTACTGGTGCGCCAACCGCCCGCCCCGCCAGCAACGCCAAATACGCCAACACCCGCCTCGCCATCAACCGGCTCAGGCGGATCTTAAGATTGGGTGCCCCCGGTCCCTTGCATTTGGGGACCGGGGTTGCCGGGCTGCCTCGCTAACTCGCCGCACTCACCGCTTAATCAGTCTTATGATCGCGACCAGAATAATTGCGCCGCCCAGGGCGACCAGCGTGCTGTAGATAAATCCGCCGTTCGGATCGATCCCCAGGTGACGCGCAATGGCCCCGCCCGTAAAGGCGCCGGCGACGCCCAGGATGATGTCCACGAAGAATCCGTAACCCGAACCCTTCATGATTTTTCCGGTAAGCCAGCCTGCAACCAGACCGACAACAATCCATGCAATGAAACCCATACATCCCTCCTTGCTTCATTTGTCGCGCCGAGCCGGGCGTTGGGGAGGCTTCGATGCTCGCGAAGCCGGGATGCCGCTCGTTGCGGGCCCAGTGCCTTTGATCAGGCCCTAGATTTATACCATTCGCCCACGATAAGGCGCCACGGGTTCGAAGAGGGAGCTACTCGGAGCTTTGCTGTTTGTGCCTTGACGATTCGCTGTCGCGCCACGGGCAGTGCCGGCAACCCGACCCGCAGCAGCTCCCGCGCTTCAGGTGATAGGCCGCCGTGAACACAAGGCATGAGCCCTCGTAGTAGTAGTCCTCGGGCTCGAGCGAGGGAGGCTCCGGCGCTTCGTCGGTTGTCATCTCTCCCATTTTCGATCATCCATCTTTAACTGGGGCTGAAATGAATCGCGTCTTTCGCTTCGAAGCAGCAAGATGCCGATAATGCCTGGGATCGCGGCAACAATGACGGTACGAATCACATCCCCAGACAGCGACCCGCTCAACTCACCACGAGCAGCTTGATGAACTTCCTGATAAGCCAGTCCATAGGCCGTGAGGAAGGCCAAGGCAATTAGCCAAATCGCAGAGGCCCTTCGGCGCCAAATAGCCAGAATGCAGGAAGGCAGGAGTGTAAACCCGTAAAGAACTAGGGCCACGACCTCGGGTGCAGTATCGTTCTCTCCGATCGTAAATGAGCTGATGACCATCGCCCCGAAGGCAAAAAGCCCCCATATCGATCCCAAACCGATGATCACCTTTGTTCCATCGCGCATTCTGATCGAGAGTCTATCAAGAAACTGACTAGAAGTACGGACCGCCATTTAGCGCCGAAAGTTACAATCGATTCATGGCCCTAACCGCGCGCCCATCCGCACTGCCGTCTGCAACTGATCGCGCCCGCAAGATCAAAATCATTCTCTTCGACGTTGACGGCGTCCTTACCGACGGCACCATCTGGCTCGTCCCGGGTGCTGCGCGCGGCAGCGTTTCGGAGCAGATCCGAGGCAAGGAAGGAACCATCGGACACGCCGTTCACTCCGACACGATGATGGAAGCCAAAGGCTACAGCGCTCACGATGGAACGGCCATTTCACTGGCGCGCATCGGCGGACTCAAGTGCGGCGTCATCACCAAGCGCATCAGCGAGACGGTGGCCACGCGCTCCCGCGATCTGAAGCTCGAATTCGTCTACCAGGGCTGCGCCTTCAAGATGCAGGCCATTCGCGAAATCATCGCGAAGGAAGGCCTCGCGCTCGACGAAATCTGCTACGTCGGCGACGACGTGATCGACCTGCCCGCTATGCGTGAGGTCGGTCTGGCGATCGCCGTCGCCAATGCGCGCGCCCAGGTGAAGGCCGAGGCCCACTACGTGACGCCGAACGCGGGCGGCTATGGCGCCGGCCGCGATGCAGTCGAGTTTATCCTTGAAGCCAAGGGAATCCTCGACCAGTGCATCAGTGCCTACATCGACGAGCGCAACCCGATCCCGCCTTCGATGGATATTGGCAAAGGTGGGGCGGCCTAGCATAGAGCCCCTTACTATATCGAAACAAAACTTCTGTCATCTTGCGCAATTGCTCGAACGTCGAACAATGTCAAAGACCGGGTATTTCGAATCCCCGAAGCGGCAAAACTGACTTGGAAGCAGCATCTCGCAAACGCGCTGTTGTTCTGCTGAGCGGAGGTCTCGACTCGGCGACGGTCCTTGCCATCGCGCGGAGCCGGGGTTACGAACTCTATGCGCTCTCGTTCTCTTACGGGCAGCGCCACTCGTGGGAGCTGGAGGCCGCGAAGCGCGTTGCGTTGTCGATGGGCGTCACCGATCACCGCATTGTGAGCATCGACCTGCGCATCTTCGGCGGGTCCGCGCTCACCGACGACATCGACGTACCCAAGGGCCGCGATCTCAGCCAGATGTCGGACGGCATCCCGATTACATACGTGCCGGCCCGCAACACGATCTTTCTCTCGTTTGCTCTGGCCTGGGCTGAGGTTCTGGGCGCGAACAACATTTTCATTGGCGTAAATGTTCTCGACTACTCCGGCTACCCCGACTGCCGGCCGGAATTTGTCGCAGCCTTTGAAAAAATGGCGAACCTGGCCACCAAGGCTGCCGTTGAAGGCTTTCAAAAATTCAAAATTCACACGCCGCTCATTACGCTCACCAAGGCGCAAATCATTCGCCTGGGGCTGCAGCTGGGTGTCGATTACTCGCTCACCAGCAGTTGCTACGACCCGACAGCCTCCGGAATTCCCTGCGGCCAGTGCGACGCGTGCGTGTTACGCCAGAAAGGCTTCAGCGAAAACGGCATCCCCGATCCGCTGCTCAAGGTGGCTCCGGGCCACTAGACGCCGGCTGCCTCTTCCCTCCCGCCATTTGACGAACATCACCCCAGCACGATGAGCTAGAAGCCAGGAGCTAGCAGCTGGAAGCTGCCTTTCATGTACGCGGTCAAGGAAATCTTTTACACATTGCAGGGTGAGGGTGCACAGACGGGGCGCGCCGCGGTCTTCTGCCGTTTTGCCGGTTGCAATCTCTGGTCGGGGCGCGAAGCGGATCGCGCCACTGCGATATGCCGGTTCTGCGATACGGATTTTGCGGATACCGACGGACCCGGTGGTGGGAAGTTTGCATCCGCGGGCCTGCTCGCAGCGGCCATCGAGCAGCAATGGCCTGCCGCGAAGGCGCCTGGCAAACGATTCGTGGTGTGCACGGGCGGCGAGCCGCTGCTGCAGCTGGACCGGCCCCTCATCGATGCGCTGCACGCGGCCGGCTTCGAAGTCGCAGTAGAAACCAATGGCACGATTGCTTCGCCGGCGGGGATCGATTGGATCTGTGTCAGTCCCAAAGCCGGCGCCGAACTCAAGCAGCGCAGCGGAAACGAACTGAAGCTCGTTTACCCGCAGCCGGGTGCTGAGCCATCGTCTTTTGCGACTTTGAAATTTCGCAACTTTTTCCTGCAGCCGATGGATGGTCCCCAGCGCGAAGCCAACACGCAAGCCGCCCTGCGCTACTGCCTCGAGCATCCGCAGTGGCGGCTGAGTTTGCAAACGCACAAAATGCTCGGCATCCCGTAATGCAAGAGGTTCATTCGATCTTGTCGCGCTTGGCGAGATTGTGACGCCCGCAAAGGATTTGGATGTTTGCAGGCTCTTTAGAAGAGCCTCCCTTGGAGTAGGGGATGCAGACGACCATTGAGCTATCACAATGTTCCGGCATGCGGCCGTCGCAAGATTGGACGGCCGCTGTCTCCTCACTCCTTCAGCTCCCTTGCTCCCTGCTTTTCCTGCCTTCCGCCTCTGCCAGCCACCCGCGCCTGATCTTCTCAACAGGAATGCTCGAGAGATACGGCTTGATGTCGAGAACCGGCGTCCCATCAAGCATGTCCACACCGCGCACGTGCAGCGTCACGCCGTCGCGCCGCAGCAACTCCACCACCGTCAGCCCGATGGGATTCGGCCGCCGCGGCGAACGTGTCGAAAACACGCCGTGCTCGCGCCCTTCGTCTGTCGGCGGATGTGCGATAAGGTCAAAGCCATCGGCGCGATCGAACTCCCACAGCACGAACAGATGGGAGAATCCCTCAACATCCATGAGACCTGAAGAAAACTCGCGCAACAATTCGATTGATCCCTCTGCTTCGTGTTTTGCCCCCAATCCCTTCGGAATTGCCTTTGTGTCGCGATAAGGACTGCGAATAAATCCAATCGGCTGCGGCGTAAACATCCTCAGTCTCCTCTCAATTTCATCGTAAGCGCGGCGGCAACCGAATCGAAACAGCCGGAAGCGGAATCTAAATTCTGTGGCGGCTGGCTGTTGTTACTGGTCTTCCGGCACTGCGGCTCCGCTATCCTTCAGCTTGGGTCTCTTCCAGCAGTGCAACTTTTTCCCTGGAGGCAACAATCCATGCAGGCAGCCGTCGTTAACGTGCCGGGCCAGGCGCCCAAGTATCAATCGTTCCCCGATCCCGAGCCCCGTGAGGGCGAAGTGCTGGTTCAGGTGCGCGCCGCCGGCCTTCATCCCGTTGTGAAATCCATCGCAAGTGGAGCGCATTACTCTGCCACCGAGACCGGTCCTGCAATTCCCGGCATCGACGCCGTAGGCACGCTCCAGGATGGCCGCCGCGTCTACTTCGGTCTGATCCGCAAGCCGTGGGGAACTATGGCAGAGCGTGCCGCGGCGCCTAACAATAAGATGATTCCCGTCGTCGAAGGCCTCGATGACGCAACTGCCGCCGCTATCGCCAATCCCGGCATGTCTGCGTGGATGACGCTGAAGGAACGCGCCGGTCTCGTCGCCGGAGAAACCGTCCTCATCATGGGCGCCACCGGCGTCGCCGGCCAGCTCGCCATTCAGGTCGCGCGACACCTCGGCGCCAAGCGCGTCATCGCCGCGGGTCGCAACGTCGACGCCCTTGCCAAGGCCGACGTCGATGCGATCATCGCCCTCGGCCAACCCGAAGACGCGATCCGCGACGCGCTGGCCGCCGAAGCCGCTCGCGGCATCGATGTCGTCGTCGACTACCTTTGGGGCCACCCAACAGAACTCGTTCTTGAGGCGCTCGCCAAAGGATTCAAGCCCGAAGCCACGCAGCGCACGCGCCTCGTCGAAGTCGGCGCCAGCGCAGGCCCAACCATCACGCTTCCGGGCGCCACACTCCGCAGCATCGACCTCATTCTCATGGGCAGTGGATTTGGCGCCGCATCGCTCGACCGCATCTTCGCCGCCATTCCCGTGCTCTTCAATCTTGCCGCCAAGGGCGTTCTCAAGATCGATGTGCAGCCTGTGCCCCTGTCTCAGGTCGAGGAGGCCTGGAACAGCGCCGAAAAGGGCCGCCGGATCGTCTTTACAGTGTAGTTCGGAGCATGGGAGGTCCCGGAGACCCTCGCCAAGCTTCAAAATCGCCCCTTCGCGACGAAAATTTGGCGAACGTGACCGGGAACACTTTCATCGGTTCGGGTGTCTAATGACAATAGAGTGCACGGGATCACGGGCAACGTCGCCGGTGGCCCGCCTTCCGCGCACCTGGGCTGGCATCATGGTTCTTCGGGCAGAAAAGTAACCCTGTCCGGGGTGACCGCAGACGATCTTCTGGCACCGGTCGGCACGAGTACCTGGCCCTCCGCTTCATGTCAGCAAGACCGCTTTTGCGGTAACGTGGGAGGACACTGAATTGCAGGCGGACCTCACCATGGGCAATATTGCCGCTGCGTTGACGCTTCAGAACGAAGAATCGGCTCTCGTTGAAGAGTTGCGGGCCGGCTCTGAAGAGGCGTTTGCCTGGCTTATCGCGCACTATCATCAGCCGGTTTTTTCGCTTCTCGCTCGCACGGTCCGCAATCGCGCAGACGCTGCCGATCTCACGCAGGAAGTCTTCGTCAAGGTCTTTCGCGGCATCAAGGGTTTTCACGGCGAGTCGTCGTTGCGCACATGGATCTATCGCATCGCGCTCCGCGAGGCGTCGAATCAGCGCCGCTGGTGGTTGCGGCACGGGCAGCAGGAAGTTCCCATCGAGCAGGAGATTGCTCCCTCCGATGGCAAGACGCCTGTTCGCATCGGTGACATGCTGGTCGATCCGTCGGAGTCGCCGTACGAAATTGCGTTGCACGGCGAAAACCGCGCGCGCCTGGAGCAGGCGCTCGGCCAGGTACCCGAGCCGTATCGCACCACGCTGATCCTGCGCGATATTGAAGGCTTTGTTTACGAAGAAGTGGCGGCCATGCAAGGCGTAAATCTGGGAACGGTAAAGTCACGGCTCGTGCGCGGGCGCGCCTGTTTACGCGGGCTCCTCGTTGCTTCACCGTCCGGTTCCCGAACCACAGCGCTGTCAGGGACTGAGTTGTCCCTGCGAGAGGGGGCGCGATGAACGGCTGTAATCAAGTGCAGGCTAGTTTCACTGACTATTTGGATGGCCGGTTGACAGGGCTCGCAATGCAGGAAATCGATGGGCATCTCGACGCATGCCCGCAGTGCGCCCGCGAATATGCAACACAGCGCGATCTCCAATCCTCGCTTGCGGAGCTTGGGCCCGTGTCCGAGCCCGCCAATCTGCCTCTGCGGATCCGCGTTGCCGTCAGCCAGGAACGCGCGCGTAGCCAGCGCAGCCTCTTTACCGCCTGGGACCTGGCCTGGAAGAACACCCTTGGCCCGTTCCTGCTGCAGGCCGGCGCCGGTTTAGCCAGCGCCACGGTGCTGTTGGGATCGGTGATCCTGCTGGTGACCCTATTTGCCAAGCCTGAAGCCGCCCAGGCTACCCCCGATGAACCGCTGGGCAATGCCACCGCGCCGCATTTGCTTTACTTCTCAGACGCCCAGGGCGACGACCCGATGGCCTCCATCAACGGTCCGGTGATGGTTGAAGCCTACGTGAACGACGAGGGCGTGGTCTACGACTATCGCATTCTCTCGGGTCCGACGGACCAGGCGACCCGTTCGCAGGTAGAGAGCCTTCTGCTGTTCAGCCGCTTTGAGCCGGCGCGCTTCTTCGGCCAGCCAGTGCGCGGCCTGGCGGTGCTATCGTTCTCCGGCGTCTCAGTACGCGGGTAAAGCAGTTCTTGAGAGATTAGCATTCAGTTCCCAGCATCTTTCTGCCAGTTGTGTCGTGGTAGATCAAGGTGCTCCTGCACGTTCAGCTTTCATAACTTCAAAAACCGTGCAGAATCTGACTAGCAAAAGCTAGCCACTTCCCTTAAGGCTTTCCCCCTACACCCGTTTGACCCTGCTCCTCCGTCTAACTAGACTTGCAGACAGGGTTCCTCATGAAGCCGCTTCGCATTCCGATTCGCTGTTTTAACGTTGCCATCCTCTTTCTTTTGGCCGGTTTGGCCTCTCTACCCGCTTCCGCGCAGTCCTCGAGCAGCTCATCCTCGGCCCCGGCGCAGGCTTACGTGCAAGAGAAGGCGCCGTCGCTCATCGATCCGGCCGGGCCTACCATTTCACTGATCAGTTCGGAGCCGGTGTTTGTAATGGCGGCGGCTTTAAACGCGTGCGGCTACGATGAGGGCCTCGAACAAAGCGATCCCGTCCGCAAGCATATCCGCGACGAGATGAACCAGGCCTTTGCGCAGAGCGAGGACGCGCGCACAAAACGCGACGCGCTTTGTCTTTTCATCGCGCAGCACCGCATGACCGGCGGTGAGCGCGACATCGCGCAATATGTTTCGCTATCGCTTTACCTCACGGCGCTTCCGGATCTGGAAATCACTGCCGACCTCACTGAGATGCCGCCCGACGCGACGCAGGTGGCTGAGATCGTGCCTATTCTTCGCTCCTTCGCCGCCGCCGTTGATCTGCACGGCATTTGGCTGGCTGCGCACCACACCTATGACGAGCAGGCCGACAAGATTCACGATCCGCTCTCGCAGATGATCGTGAGCACCAACATCTACCTGAAGATGCCGGCTGCCACCTACAGCGGGAGCAGGTTCATCGTGGTGATCGAGCCGCAATTCTCGCCAAGCATGGTGAACGCGCGCATCTATGGCACCGACTATGTCGTCGTGGTTTCTCCAGTCAACGGCACGCTGCCACTGAAAGATGTACGCCATACCTATCTGCACTACATGATCGATCCGCTTCTCTATGCGCGGTCGAATGCGATCGACCGCGAGCAGCCGATCCTCAAAGAGGTTCGCGACTCACCTTTGGACTTCCGGATGCGCTCCGATACCGTTCCGTTGACGGTCGAGTGCCTGATCAAAGCGATTGAAGCGCGGACGATGGACACGGGCATCCCCGAGTATAAGATTCCGGCGGGTGTCGATCGCTCGCAGCTGCCCATCTATCAGCATCAGCGGGAGCTGTATCAGCAGAAGGTTGACGCGGCCAGGTTGGCGCAGGTGGCGCACGATATGCGGCAGGGTTATGTGCTCACGCAGTACTTTTATGAACAGATGATCCCGTTCGAAAAGGACCCGGCGAGCTTGAAGGACACGATCGGCGAGATGGTTTACAGCATGGACGTTGATCAGCAGGTGCATCGCGCGCGCCAGGTCGAATTCGATAAGCAAGCTGATGAAGATGTTTTGCAGCAGAGCAAACCGAGGGCGTTGACCGGGCTTGACCTGGCTGAGGCAAAGCTGGCAGCGGGCGACATCGCATCGGCGCGCGCCATGGCGCAGAAGGTCCTTGCCAGCCAGACCGACTCAATTGCCTCGACAGCCGACGCGGCTCATGCGCACTTCATCCTCGCCCGCGTCGATTTGATGACCTTCCATCCCAACGAAACAGCCGACGAGATTGAAAAGACTGTCGACGACGCGGTGGACCAGTTTCAAAAGACGCTCGCCACCAGCAAGGAGCAGCGTCTGCTCGCCTGGTCGCATATCTACCTGGGACGGATCCTCGATCTTGAATGCAAGCGCGACGAGGCAGTCGCCGAATACAAGGAAGGGCTGGATGTGCGCGACGGTCAGCTCGACACGCGGCTGGCTGCCGAGCGCGGCGTAAAGACCGCCTACGTGCAGCGCGGCCGTGAACACGCCTGCGACGACGAAGATGCCGGTGACGACTCCACGGGTCAGCCACCTGCGAAGCCGGGAACCCAGGCGCCAGAGGGGAAACCGGCCCCGCAATGATCTTTCTTCCCACGCTGTGTTGCCAATTTGACGCATCCAAAGCGCAGAGGTGCCAAGACGGGCACTGCGCCTCAAGCTGCCTTGGGTCAGTCTGCGTCATACGAGAGAGAGGGTAGGAGACGCGTGGAAGCTGATCTCGCCGAGCTGGAAGCAGCCCTTGGCCATACCTTTGCACGGCCCGCGCTGCTGGTGTGCGCTCTTACGCATCGCTCGCTGGCTAACGAACGCGCCCATGAGCTCGCGCTCAACGCTTCGGGCGAACCTGTGATTTCCGACGGCGATAACGAACGGCTGGAGTTTCTTGGCGATGCGGTGCTCGGCCTGGTTGTGGCCGAGGCGCTCTTTGCCACGCATCCCGAGTGGCGCGAGGGAGAGCTCACGCGGGTCCGCTCGCTGCTCGTGAGCCGCGAACACATGGCGCAGGTTGCGCGGCAGATCGGCTTGAGCAAGCACATCAGGTTGAGCCGGGGCGAGGAACGCAGCGGGCTGCGCAACAAGAAAACTGTGCTTTCGAATACGATGGAAGCTGTGATGGGTGCGCTTTTTCTCGATTGCGGGCTGGAGCCGGTGCGTGCCTTTGTCACCCGACAGGTGATGGGCGACGCAGCTGAGCGATTCGCTGTTGAGCTGCAATCGGGCGAGGCGCTCGGAAATTACAAGTCCGCATTGCAGGAGCGGCTGCAGGCATCGCATGCGGGTGCACCTGTCTACCGCGTCAGGAGCGAAAGCGGGCCTGACCATCACAAGCGATTTCTCGTTGAGGTTCGCCTGAAAGGCGAAGCCGGCAAGCCCGGCATGCCCCTGGCCCGCGGTATGGGCCGCACCAAAAAGCATGCCGAGCAGGACGCCGCGCGGCGCGCTCTGGAGCGGCTCTCGACAGGCGAGTTCACCGGCCTGGATGATGACCCTGAGTTGGAGGAAGAACCCGATACGGAGCGAAAGGAGCAGGCCGCACCGTGACGACGCCCGCCGCACCGCCGGTTCCTGCCGCAGCGACGGTTTCCCATATGTCGCGGCTGGCGTATCTGCGTCACCACCTGCCTACGGTTCCCGAGGCGCTGGCTTCATTGCTCGTTCTCGTCGTCGCTACGCTTTTCCTGCACACATTCGTGATTCAGCCGCTGGTCATTCCTTCTGAGAGCATGGAGCACACGCTCCTGGTTGGTGACTTTCTGCTTTTCAATAAGCAGCTTTACGCGCCATCCAATCGCTTCACTTCGTGGATTCTTCCCTATCGCCCGGTTGAGCGCGGCGACATTATCGTCTTTCATCACACGCTGCCGCCTTTGCTGGTGAAGCGGGTTGTCGGCGTTCCCGGCGACCACATTCGCATCGCCGACGGCCAGGTGTTTGTAAACGATGTAGCGCTCAACGAACCCTATGCTGCGTTTGAGCCTGCTCCTCCGAATCCTTCGCGCGACAATTTTCCTGCGAAGATCTATACCGACCCTGAGGTCGACATCGACTGGTGGCGCCAGATGCAGAGCCTCACCCAGAATGGCGAACTGGTGGTCCCGGCGGGCGAGTACTTCGTCTTGGGCGACAATCGCAACCATAGCAAGGACTCGCGCTTCTGGGGTTTCGTGCCGCGTTCGGCAATCATTGCCCGTCCGCTGGTGATTTATTTCTCGCTTAGCCGCCCTTCCAACACAGATGTGCGTGCGGAATCGCAGCCGGCCCCGGATGATAAACTCGGACACGAACCGGAACTCGCCGAGAAGATCACCACCTTTGCGCGCTGGCATCGGATCTTCCACGTAGTTCACTAGTTTGGGCGCCTGAACCTGCCGGTTCGGGCAGCATGGCATTGAGATTCGGAATCGGGAGAACACTGAGACAGTTGTTGTAACGAGCCACAGAATGACGAAAAAAGAACTTCGATCCACCAAGGAAGCTGCTGAGACCGATCCCGAACCCGAAGCCAATAAGGTCGAGGAGACGCCATTTGAGGCCGCCGCCAGCATTTGCTCGGTCCTGGTCGTCGGTCTCTTTATTCTCACATTCCTAGCCCAGAACTTTGTCATTCCTTCCGGCTCCATGGAAAACACGCTTCTGGTTGGCGATCACCTTGTCGTCGACCGCATCACTCTGGCGCCGCCCACGAAGTGGATGCCGCTGGTGCACTATCGCGAACCTCGTCGCGGCGACATCGTCGTTTTCATCAAGCCGTCGCCCGAGCCCGAACTCGACGCTGAAGGCAAACCGCAGTATTTCTTCCTGGTGAAGCGGTTGATCGGAGTGCCCGGCGATCACATCCATCTTCGTGATGGCATCGTAATTCTCAATGGAGTTGCGCAATCGCAACCGCACGCCCAACCCACCACGCCAGACAACTATCAGGAGTTTCTCGATGAGTTTCCAGCTGTGCCGCCGTACCCACAGCCGGGAGGCGCAACGGAAAGCTGGGCTGTCGATTTTCCTAACCACGTAGTTAATGGAGAACTCGTCGTTCCGCCCAACATGTACTTCATGATGGGCGACAACCGGCACGACAGTCTCGACTCGCGTTTCTGGGGATTTGTGCCGCGGCAAAACATTGTCGGCCGGCCGCTCTTCAATTACTGGTCGTTCATCACGCCTGAATCGCAATACGACCAGACCGGCATGGGCAACCGTCTGGCGTGGATGGCCCACGTGCTCATCCATTTCTTCAGCGATACGCGCTGGAGCCGCACCTTCCACCCAACGAAGTGAAAAGACAGCGTAACTCCCAAACGGTGCCAGCGCCGAAAAAGAGCGCTAGCGAGCCCCGTCAGGAAACGCCGTTTGAAACCATTGCGAGCATCTGCTCGGTGCTGGTGATCGGACTTTTCATCCTTACGCTGCTCGGAGAAAACTACGTCATTCCTTCGGGATCGATGGAGAACACTTTGCTTGTCGGCGATCATCTGTTCGCAGATCGCATCACGTTCGCGCCGCCGTCCAAATGGATGCCGCTCGTTCATTATCGCGAGCCGAAGCGAGGAGACATCGTCATCTTCATTCGTCCGGCCCCGGAACCGATGCCCGACGCGGAAGGCAAGCCGCAGTACCTCACGTTGGTGAAGCGGCTTATCGGCGTTCCCAGCGACCGCATCCATTTGCGCGATGGAACTCTTTATGTGAATGGAGTGGCGCAGGCGACGCCTCCTGATGGGAAGATCTCCGAGAGCAGCGATGCAGCCTACATGGATAATTTTCCCTCGATCCTGCCCACTCCGGAGGAAGATCACGGAGCGGTGGAATCCTGGGTCGTGGAATTACCGAGCCACGTCGACCAGGGCGATCTTATCGTGCCGCCGGGAAAGTACTTCATGATGGGCGACAATCGCCACGGCAGCTATGACTCACGCTACTGGGGCCTGGTGCCGCGCGAAAATATCATCGGCCGTCCGCTCTTCAACTATTGGTCCTTCGTCAGCAACGAAGGCGATCTCGAGCAGACTGGTCTAGGCAACCGTCTCGCCTGGATGGGCCACGTGCTCATCCACTTCTTCGGCGATACGCGCTGGAGCCGCACCTTCCACCTGACGAAGTGAGAAAACAGCTCTCAGCCTTTAGCCTTTAGCTTTCAGCTTGATCGTGCAACATTTAGGCGGCAAAGTTTCACAGTAGAGGCGAACTACATATGCCTCCGCACTTCGGTCTGTAGTTGCGGGCTGAGAGCTGACGGCTGAAAGCTGAAGCATGCTTTCAACCAGCTAGAATCTAGAAAGACGATGGAAAACGGCGAGGAACGCGGGCGGAAACGGGGCCAGCTAATACGGGCTGTTCTGGCTGCCCTTGCCGTCTTACTGCTGGCTCTCTTCGTCCCTCCCTTCATCAGCGTCAGCCATTACAGGGGCCGGATCACCAACCTGATCTCCCGATCCCTCGGCCGGCCCGTGCGCCTCTCGAATGTTGAGGTGCGCCTGCTGCCATGGCCAGGATTTGTGCTCTACGACTTGAGCGTTGCCGAAGATCCCGCCTACGGCGCCGAACCCGTTTTGCACGCCAACAAAGTGGTCGCGTCCATCCGGCTGTTTGCCTTATTGCAAGGCCGCGTTGAGATTGGCACCATCAGTGTCGATGAAGCCAGCCTGAACCTGGTGCGCGCGGGACCGGGCAAATGGAACCTCGACGCCCTGTTTCGCACTGCCGCGGCGCAAACCGGCCCGCCCACTGGAGCCAGCGCGCCGCCAAGGCTTCCAACTCTTGAGGCGACCGACTTGCGCATCGACTTCAAAAACGGCGCCGAGAAGTTGCCGTTTTCGCTGGTCAACGCCGACCTGACGGTTTGGCAGGAGAACCCCGGTGAATGGCGCGTCCGCCTGCGCGGCCAGCCCGCCCGGACCGATGTAAGTCTCTACCTTGAAGACACAGGTGTTGTGCGAATGGAGGCCAGTGTTCGGCGCGCGCCGGCGAAGCGCCTGATGCCCATCCACCTCGATCTCGACTGGCACCAGGCGCAACTCGGGCAGCTGGCGCGGCTCGTTACCGGATCGGACTCAGGATGGCGCGGCGACCTTACGGGCGAGCTGCATCTTGACGGCACTGCCGATGCCGCGCAAATTGCCATGCGCCTGCGCGCGTCCTCCGTTCACCGCGAGGAATTTGTTCCCGTTTCGCCGCTTGACTTCGACGCCAAATGCAACGTTCTCTACCACTACACGGCGCGAAGCCTCCAAAACCTCGTATGCGACTCCCCGCTCGGGGACGGCCGCGTGCATCTGACCGGCAAGATGCCCGGTCCGCAAGCTACGCCCAGCCTGACCCTCGAACTCAACCGCATCCCCGTGGCCGCAGGACTCGACGCACTCCGCACTCTGCGCAGCGGACTCCAACCCGACCTCGAAGCCGCGGGAACCGTCAGCGGAAAACTTGTCTACGCGGAGCGAAAAACACAGGACTCCGGGATTCCAATTCCTGCCGAGCCTGGGGCAAATCGTCTACCCAGGACGGCCCAGGAGGAATCAGGACCGCTCACTGGCAGCCTGACTGTGGAGAACCTTGCTCTCACTGGCGGCGGACTCACGCGGCCCATCCAGGCGGCAAGAATCGTGCTCGCGCCGGTTGAACCTGCTTCGGCCATTGCACGTACGAACGCCATGGTGAACGCTCAACCTTCATCCAAAATCAAGGTAAGAGCGGGACACCTCCAGGACGCGGCAAGCGCGCCAACTGGCAATACAAACGCAGGCGATGCGCTCGTCGGATCGGTTGCCATTCCCGCCGGCGGATCTGTTCCACTCACATTCGGACTGCGTTTCTCGCTTTCGGGCTATCAAATTGCTGCGCGGGGCCAGGCAAGCATCCCTCGAGCACGCGAAATTGCGCACGCCGCGGGAATCCGCGAAACCGTCGTTCTTCAATCGCTCGCTGGCGACCCCATCGCTGTCGATCTTGTCGCGCAGGGACCATGGCTGCCAAAGGAAGAAATTCCGATCAGTGAAATCTCTGTGCCCCAGCCCGCTGTTCTGCCCGCCGCACAGCCGCCCGAATTCTCAACTGCTTCCGCGGGCGCAACCGACTCCGACACGGTGACGGGAGCCGTAACGCTGCACAACGCAAACTGGAAAGCCGACTATCTGGCCAGCCCCCTGGAGATCTCCGAGGCCACGCTGCATCTCGATCCCGCGGTTCTGCGCTGGGATCCGATCGTGTTTGCGTTTGGTCCGGTGAAGGGAACCGCAACCGTAACGCTTCCGCAGGGCTGCACGCCTGAGGCTGCCGGGATCTGCCCGGCAGAACTTCCGCCATTCTTCACGCTTACCTTCGGAGATCTCGACGCCGCTTCCTTTCAGGCAGCGCTTTTAGGCGCCCGCGAACGCGGCACACTGCTCTCCACCCTGATTGACCGCCTGCATCCCTCTACTGCGCCTCCCTGGCCGCAGATGCAGGGAAGCATTGCAGCCGCGTCGCTGGTCCTCGGCCCCGTTCAACTCGAAAAAATCTCATCTACACTGCAGATTCTTCCTGACGGAGCCAGCGTCACAAGTTTCACCGCCGGTCTTCTCGGTGGGCGCATGCAAATCAGCGGCTCCCTGCATAAGCCGGAGACGGATCAAGACAAGCCGTCCTACTCCTTCACGGGAGATTTTGAAGATGTCGATGCCAGGGCGCTTGGCCAGTTTCTCGGCCTCCGCTGGAGCGGGAGCAGCGTCAGGGGCAACGGCAAAGTGGATCTGGTGGGATACACCGGCGCGGATCTGGCCGCTTCGGCAAAAGGCACGCTGCACATCGAGTCGCGCTTCGGAAGCATCGCAGCGATCGCGAAGGCTGAGCCGGAGACTGATGTAGATGCAGCTAAACTCCCTGTTCCGCTTGGCCGCTTTGAGCACCTCAACGCCGATGCGACGATCGCAAATGGCACTGTGACGCTGGAGCAATGCCAGGTCATCAGCGGTGGGCACAAGCGCTCGGTGAACGCGAATGTAACCATCGCTGACCCGCCGCAGGTGAACTTCGAAGCGCCCAAGCCCAGCGTCGCCAGGCGTTGATTCCAGGCTCTCGCCGGCCCGCTCGTTAGAATCAAACCATGTCCTCTTCTCCCATAGAAATATCCTGCAAGGGCATTCTCTTCGACATGGATGGGATTCTCATTTCATCGCTTGAGGCCGTCGAGCGGAGTTGGACCAAGTGGGCCGAACTGCGCGGCTTCGATCCAGCGCTGGCGCGCCGCATAGCGCATGGCCGCCGGGCCATCGATACGCTCGCCACTCTCTGCCCGGAGTGCGACAACGAAGCCGAGCTCAAGCTCATTGAAGATATCGAAGTGGAAGACAACGAGGGCCTCACCGTGCTGCCCGGAGTATGTGACCTGCTCGCTGCGCTGCCGCCCGATCGCTGGACGGTGGTCACCAGCGCTACCGAGCGTCTGGCGCGCGTCCGCCTCGCCGCGGGAGGGATTCCGGTTCCCGAGCGCCTCGTCACGGCAGACCAGGTAACCAGCGGCAAACCGCATCCCGAGCCGTTTTTGGCAGGCGCCGCGCTACTGGGCATCGCGTCAAAAGATTGTGTAGTTTTTGAGGACTCCGCGGCGGGAGCGATCGCCGGACGCGCTGCCGGATGCACCGTGGTGGCAACAACTTTCTCGCACCCAGCGGAATCGCTCCAAGCGGCGCATTACCTGGTAAAGGACCTGACCGGCATCCGGGCTGAAGTGCGAGCTGATGCACTCGTTTTGAGTTTTACTCCGCTAGCAACGAACGTGCCTGCCTCGCCTGCGCCAACGCGTGCCTCAATGCCGAAAGCTTCGAGCTGAAGGCTGCTTTATTCGTTCGCCTCAATCCGGCGGCCATGCGCGTCCTGCACCGGCCGCGTATTCATTTTGTAGAGGCTGGAAAAAAACCGAAGCTGTTCGCGGCTGATGCTCAGATCCTGTTCGAAGACGAACCACCGCACACCTTCGGTGCAGGGTGGCTGCAGTTCGGAACCGGTGTAGGTCCAGTAACCGGGATCGGCTGGCAGCAGCCCACCGGCGCTCACCATGTCGGTCACCTTCGTCTGCGTCCCGGCAGTTCTCGGCAGGTGGTCCCATAACGTAGCCAAAAGTGCGTTGGGGCTGCCACGATCTTCATTCAGGCGCACGGCGACAATGGCTTCCTTGCCGTCTTGGCTGCGGTGGATCAGGTCCACTTCCATGTCGGTCAGCTTGCCCTTCACTGGGTGTTCGCTGGGATGATGAAAATCGAGTTCCTCGAGCCAGTAGCGCACGCCGCCGGCTTCCATCCAGCTGGCGTGATCCACGTGAACCACAATGCCGTGCCCTGTATTCTCGAGTGTCATGGGTCCGGCAATGTAATGGAAGCGAAGCGGCTCGAGCCCCTTATTCAGGTGCGCGCCGCGAATGTCGAGAGGCGATTGATTGTGGCCCTTCGAACACGCCTGGTATGCGGGGTCGAGCTTGCCCCACACGATCGGCCCGGTCTTTCCTTCGTAGCTCCAGTTGGCGCCTGTCTGTGCAGCGCAGAAGGTAGAAAAACCCAGCAAAGCAACAGCAAATCCGGAAAAGCGCATTGATCTCTCCGAAACTCCGAAGTGCGGGATCACCGCCCCGAAGAATTCTAAGCGATGGACGCGGGAGAATAGAAAAGGCTTTCCATTTCGCAATGGGCAATCGGCGCCAGAAAACGCGAAGACCTGCCGCGAGCTGCAGGTCCCCGGTGCTGCTTCGAATCGGTCGGAACGTGTTACCGCGCCTTCGCGCCTACTGCTGCCACACCCGCCTGTTCGGCGAGTTTGGCGGCCTTGTCGGTCGCTTCCCAGCTGAATTCTGGCTCCGAGCGTCCGAAATGCCCGTAGGCCGCGGTCTTCTGGTAGATCGGCCGGCGCAGGTTCAGGGTTTCGATAATGCCCTTCGGCGTCAGCGAGAAATTCTTGCGAATCAGGTCAGTGATCTTCGATTCGCTCAGCTTTCCGGTTCCAAAGGTTTCCACCAGCACGCTCACAGGCTCGGCAACGCCGATGGCGTAAGCAAGCTGCACTTCGGCGCGGCTGGCCAATCCGGCGGCCACAATGTTCTTGGCAATATGGCGCGCCATGTAGGCAGCGGAGCGGTCCACCTTGGTCGGGTCTTTTCCTGAAAATGCGCCGCCGCCGTGACGGCCCATGCCGCCGTAGGTGTCCACGATAATCTTGCGGCCCGTCAGACCGGTGTCGCCCATCGGTCCGCCGATCACGAATCGGCCGGTCGGATTGATGTGATACTTGGTGTGCTCGTCGAGCCACTTGGCCGGCAACACAGCCTGAATCACGTGCTTCAGCACATCGGAGTGCAGCTCGTCGTTGGTCACCGACTCGGAGTGTTGGCTCGAAATCACAACCGCATCGATGCGTGCGGGCTTGCCGTCTTCGCCGTACTCCACCGTCACCTGGCTCTTGCCGTCGGGGCGCAGGTAGGGCAGCTTGCCGCTCTTGCGGACTGTGGTCAGCTGCCGGCAAAGCTTGTGAGCAAGCGAAATCGGCGCAGGCATCAGTTCCGGCGTTTCGTCAGACGCGTAGCCGAACATCATACCCTGGTCGCCGGCGCCGCCGGTGTCGACTCCTTGCGCTATATCGCCGGACTGTTTGTTGATGCTCGAGATCACCGCGCAGGTATTCGAGTCGAATCCGTACAGCGCGTTGTCGTAGCCGATGGAAGCAACCACGCCGCGCACCAGCGACTGGAAGTCGACGTATGCCTTGGTCGTGATCTCACCGGCAATAACAACCAGGCCGGTGGCCGTCAGGGTCTCGGCCGCCACGCGGCTATAGGGATCCTGATCCAGGCAGGCGTCCAGAATTGCGTCGGAAACCTGGTCGGCGATTTTATCCGGGTGGCCTTCAGTGACTGATTCAGAGGTAAATAAGAAACGATCGCTCAATCGAAAACTCCTTCCCGTTCATGGGACTCGAATCTGGTGGCTTGCCTCAACAGAACGCTACACATTCCAGCAAATCGTGGTAAGTCCTCCGGCGCAATCCCAAAGAGGTCGTAGCGTACGGCCCAGTCCCGCAAGTGAAAGCAAATGCAAGTCTTCAAAACCCCTTGGATTCGCCGGAGCTTGCGGTAACAGCCGCCAACATTGCCGGGCTGATGCCAGGCCGGAAGCTGGCGTCAAGCCACGTGGGTTGCCAGCCTCCTATGGTAATTGGACCGGGAGGTCCGGAGCAAAGGGTTGCAGCGTATGGAGTGCAATCAGGTCTCAACGGCAGATTCACAGCCTTGAGCCGTCCCAGCTTTTTCGGGCAAGTCTGGTTTTAGTGCTTTGAGTGGCCGAAGATGTGCCGTAAAAGCCCATGAACCGGGCTCCAAATGGCATGAAAAATGCCGCCAAGGCCGCCAAAAGGCAGCAGGGTGGTCCACCATCCCGCCTGCACCCCGTAGTAGCGGACGCACAGGAACGTCGCTGCGATCACGGCAAGCACCAACAGTCCGGCGCCGATCCAACGCAGGCGCATCTCTGCGGCTTCGTGCCGCAGCAATCGCGCTTTGCCCACATTGCTGGCAAATGTCGTCCAGCCTTGTTCGTCGTCAATCGGCTGGCCCGATGCGCCATAAGCCCGCATAAAACGCTCCGTCCAATCCTGGGGGTCAAGGCCCAGTGCGCCCGCGTAGCCCCGTACGATCCCCTTGTTCAGGATTCCGCCCGGCAACAAACGAAACCGCTCCTGCTCCAGCGCAATCAGGTGCCGCTGTGCGATTTTTGTAACCGCGGTGATCTGTTCCAGCGCAATGCCGCGAGCGAGGCGTTCCTTGCGCAGGTCTTCTCCAAAGTTCCCCATCGGCGAGCAAAGAAAATGCCGGGAATCCCGGCCAATGTTTACTTCACAATAAACCCGCCTTCAGGCAGGGTCAAAACGTTTCCCGGCTCGGCCGGCCATGTGGACTCACTAACGTAACTGCCTGTATGGCCTGCAACCTACGCACCTGCCTGGGGGCAGAAACTGTTACCCTTAAGGCAACAAGGCTCACGGCAGCTATCGCTGCCTCAAGAATCTCTGGAACCATGAACAAGCTCGTCTTTGCCAACCTGCTCCACCGTCCGGTGCGCTCCATCATCAGCGTGCTCGCCGTCGCCATTGAAGTCATCATGATCCTGTCGATCGTCGCCATCTTCATGGGCATGCTGAACGATCAAAAGGCGCGCACCAATGGCATTGGCGCCGACCTGATGATGCGGCCCAGCCACGCCAGCATCATGACCGGCATCAGCGGCGCGCCTATCCCCATCAAGGATGCGATCGCCGTCCGGCCGCTGCCTCATGTGGCCGTGGTCTCCCCCGCTATTACGCAATTCAACACTTCGCCCGACGACTTCGGCGTGATCTATGGAATCGACTACGACAGCTTCAACGCCCTGCGGCCCTTTGTTTTTCTGTCGGGGGGGCGGTTCCAGGGTCCGAACGACGTGATCGTCGACGACGTTTTCGCCGGCACGAAACATCATGTGGGCGAAACCATCAAGGTGATGGATCGGCCTTTTCGGATTTGCGGCATTGTGGAGTCTGGCAAAGGCGGCCGCAAGATGGTCCCGATCAACACGATGGGCGATCTCATCGGGGCCCCGGGAAGAGCTTCACTGTTTTATATCAAGAGCGATGACCCCGCGAACGAGCAAGCCATTATCCAGGAAATCCACTCGGTTCGCGGTCTTGAAGACTTTCCCGTCCAGACGATGGACGAGTGGCTCTCGCAGATGACGCCGGAGAAGTTGCCCGGGTTTAACCAGGCTCTCGACGTCGTTACCGGCATCGCTGTTGTCATTGGTTTCCTCGTCATTTTTCAGTCGATGTACACTGCCGTGCTCGAGCGTACGCGCGAAATCGGCATTCTCAAATCGATGGGCGCATCCAAGATGGCCATTGTTGGAGTGGTGTTGCGCGAAAGCGGCGTCCTCGCTATTGCCGGGGTGATTGTCGGAATTGCCGGAACTTTCGGTGTGCGCCTGATCATGGCCCGCTTCTTTCCCACCACGCACTTTGAAATCACCGCACGCTGGATCGGTCAGGGTGCACTCATCGCCCTCGTGGGCTCGATCCTGGGCGCTCTTTATCCGGCCTGGATTGCCGCGCGCAAGGACCCGATCGAGGCTCTTGCGTATGAGTAAACGCATAAGGAATCTTTATGATTTCGGGGTCGATCTTAATTAAAATTTGATTCGATTCCGCCGCGTTGCATGTGGTAGGCTAACTTTTTAAGAAATACTTTCGGAAACTGCAGCAATTCTTTTGTGCAGAGCCAGCGCAATTTCAAGAGAGCTGTACCTCAAAAGTGGCCGCCCACTCCGGGCTTGACCAGGGGATAGCAACCAGAGATTGCAAACCACAGGGTCCCTTCCCGGAGTCCGAAAAAGACCCGGGGCATTGGCTCTATCCGCTGCGCCCCCGTCTGGCTGTGGCATTGCAGATCTACCTTTCCGAACGTTCAATTGCAGGCATTCAACCTTTGAAGGAGAGCCCATGATGAAGGTACAGCATTTGTGTCCCCAGCGGATTTTCGCCGCGATCGCATTGACGGCGTTTCTCGTGACATTCACTGCCGTGTCCGCAAGATCGCAGACTTCAGGCGCAGCCACCATCAACGGATCGGTCACCGATTCGAACCAGGCTGCCATTCCCGGCGCCACCGTGACTGTGATCAGCATGGACACCGGGGTACAGCATGTGTATACGTCGGATTCGGCCGGACTTTATTCTGCCCCATTCCTCGTTCCCGGACACTATGAAGTCGATGCCACGGCCGCCAACTTCAATAAGATTCAGGAAAAGGGCATTACTCTGCTCGTTGGCCAGACGCTGACGATCAATCTCGCATTGAAAGTGAACGGCGCCACTACCACCGTTGAGGTTTCGGGAACCAACGAGATTCTGGATACGGAGAAGACAGAGGTTTCGCAGGTCGTGGATCGGGCGATCGTCGAAAACATGCCCGTGAACACGCGCAACTGGTCGAGCTTCGCGCTGCTGACGCCGAACGTCACCCAGGACGGCAGCACCGGCCTGATTAGCTTTCACGGCATCAGCGGCCTCTACAACCAGAACTATGTGGATGGCGCAAACAACAACCAGATTCTCTTCAGCGAAGCGCGTGGCCGCTCCAACGGCATGCCCTTTGCGTATTCGGTGGATTCGATCAAGGAATTCCAAACCGAAACGTCGAACTATTCAGCGGAGTTCGGCCAGGCTGCCGGCGGGCAGGTCAACGCCATCACGCGCAGCGGCACCGACAGTCTGCACGGCGACCTGTTCTATTATCTGCGCTATCCCTCTCTGAATGCGCTTGACCCGCTGACCAAATACAACGCCCTCTATAACCAGCCGAACGCGGCGATCAAGGCATTTCTGCTCACTCAGCCGACGCACCAGCAGCAGGAATTCGGCGGCTCGTTTGGCGGTCCATTTATGAAGGATCGCCTGTTCTATTTCCTCACCTATGACGGCTTCCGCAAGGTGGGCAAGGCGCTTTACACGGACAATAACCTCATTTCAACCACGCCTTCGGGAAAAACTTCGAGCACCACCACCATCACGCCCGATCAATGCCCGACAGCGACGGCGGCCAACTACGTTGTAAATCCAAACGACCCCACTCCTTACATCAGCTCGACGCAGTGTCTTGCCGCCATCAACTTCCTGGCCAGCGAATCCACGGCGGCGCCGACGCGCTTTGCCAAGGAAGACCTGTTCTTTCCGCGTCTCGACTATCACATCAACAGCAGAAACGATGTGTTCGTCGACTACAACTTCGCCAACTACCAGTCGACCTACGGTTATAACTCTGCCGCGACGGTCAGTAACGGTTCACCCTCTTCGAATGCTCCAACCTACTACCATGAACGGTTTCTGGTGGGTGGATGGACGAAGCAGATCGGCAACTCCAGCGTGAACGATGTTCGTGGCCAGTGGAGCCGCGATCTGGAAACGGCTGGCGCGAATTCTTCCGGCCCGTATGTGAGCATGGGCGTGGATACCTTCGGCATGGTGAACGCGCTGCCGCGTATCGCCGAGCCGGATGAGCACCGCCTCCAGTTGAGCGATGTGTTCTCCACCGTGCATGGTCGGCACAACTTCAAGTTTGGCGGAGACTTCAACCTGGTGCATGAGGTGATGATCAACCTCTACCAGGGCGGCGGCCTCTACGGGTACGGCGAGGCCAACAACGTGCTCGACTTTCAGGACTGGGCTCTGGATGCCTTCGCGGGCCAGTCCGGCGATACCGATCCTTATGCCGGGTATCACTACAGCACACTGGTGCAGACCATCGACCAGGTCAACAAAGCTCCCGGAACGCAGGGCAGGGACGATTTCTGGATGAAGATGTACGACGCCTTTGCTGAGGATTCCTGGAAGTTGACTCCCACCCTGACGGTCACTGCTGGCGTCCGGTACGACATCCAGATCACGCCCAATCCCGGGTTGGTCAACAACCTTTTTGATCCGATCTCGGCGGAATATACAAGTTCGATCAAGAATGTACTGAACCGTGTTCAGCCCCGTGTCGCATTTTCGTGGTCACCCTACAACGGCACCGTGGTTCGCGGCGGCTACGGGTTGTTCTCTGCCCTCAATCAGGGCAGCACTTACTATGCGATGCGCGTCGAAAACGGCGTCGTTCAACTGAATTACACCTATCTCGGTTGCTATAACTCGAAAGCGGGGAACTCGGCGGGCAACGCGACCTGCCTGAACCCACCGGCGACTGGAAGTTTGCTCCAATATCCGAATATCCCCGCTGAGGCTCCCGGACCGCCTCTCAGCGAATCTCAACATCCCGCCGGCGGAACAGTGGCCGCCGTCACGCCGCTCAACGTGGCTCCCAGCTACAGCTTCCACGGCCTGGATCCCAATTTTGTTCCTCCCTACGCGCATGAGTGGGACCTGAGTGTGGAGCAAGCCTTGCCGGGCAAGATCTCGCTGCAGCTCGGATATGTGGGTACGCGCGGCATGAGGCTTCCGGTGTTTGTCGATTCAAACCTGATCGGCGTGAAGCCAAGCGGCGAGGCCAGCTATGCCGTGCAGGACGCGAAAAACAACGTTACAAAAATCATCACCGCTCCCGTCTATCGGCCGGCTGACCGCCGCAGCACTTCGCTCGCCAGCTTCAACACCGGCTTCAGCGTGGCCAATACCTGGTACAACGGCATGGCGGTCACGGTGCGGCGCCCATTTGCGAGCGGCCTGGAAATTCTGGCCAACTACACGTGGTCGAAAGCGACAGATACTGGCCAGGTGGGTGGCGCCAACGGCACTTTCTACGGCGGCGACGTCCCCTCGGATCCGAACAACATCAAGTTTGACAACGGACCATCGGATATCGATATTCGCAATCGCGGCAACGTCACCTTCGTTTATCAGCCGACATTCAAAATTGAAAACAAGACGGCAAGCGAACTGGCAAACGGTTTCCAGTTTTCCGGAACCGAAATCGCCTCGGGTGGCGAGCCGATTTATTTGGGTGTCTCAGGCACCATCTATTCCGGCAATGGCGCCGCTACCAGCTTTGGCGACCAGGGCGGAATCTTTGGCGGCGCCATCAGCTCCGGCTCGGGTTCAGCGACCAACCCACACCCGCCGCAGATTGGCCGCAACAGCATCTCCATGCCGGGGTTCAACGACCTCGACTTGCGGATGACTCGCAACGTGCCCATTCATGAGAAGATCTCCATGCAGTTCAACGCAGAGGCATTCAATCTGCTCAACCACCAGATCATCACCGGCGTGAACAGTACCTATACGACTTTCCTCGCGCCGGGGAAGAGCGTATCGACCTCAACCGGAGCCACCTACACCTGCCAGGCCATCACCCTTCCTTCAGGTTCGCAGCAGCAGACCGGGTGTTTTGTGCCGTACCAGGGTACGGGGCTTTCGGCATTTGACACCCCTTCAAGCACCAGCAGCAGCAACCTGTACGGCTCAAGGCAGTTGCAGTTCTCGGCAAAACTCTTCTTCTAGTACCGTGGTTCTCAACGCGCAGAAGGGCGGCGGCTTTGGCTGCCGCCCTTTGCGTTCCGCATCAGCCCTCAAACCTAAGTGCCCCATCCTTTTCATGACCTCATCGTGAAAAGGGTGGGAAACCACAAACCTTAACTCACCCTCCTTGACCCAGCCCGCAGACCTCCGTGCCCCATCCTTTTCACGGCCTCATCGTGAAAAGGGTGGGAAACCACAAACCTCAATTCACCCTCCTTGACCCAGCCCGCAGACCTCCGTGCCCCATCCTTTTCACGGCCTCATCGTGAAAAGGGTGGGACAGCGGTGAAATGATCCAAGGCACAATCGGCGATACTGTTACTTTAGGCCGACTCGGCCCATCTCTATGTCCACCGCAACGCAAACCCTCGTCTCCATTGATGCCATCCGCGCGGCAGCGGAGCGCATCGCACACATTGCCGTCAAGACGCCCTTGGTTCGCGCGCCGTTTCCCGGTTTCTCCGGCCACGGCCAGCCGCGCGAAATCTGGCTGAAGGCAGAGAGCCTGCAACCCATCGGCGCCTTCAAGATTCGCGGCGCATCGAACAAGATTCTGCAACTGACGCCCGATGAGATCGATCGCGGCGTCATCACCTACTCCAGCGGAAATCATGCCCAGGGCGTAGCCTATGCTGCGCGCGCGGTGGGTGCGAAGGCGGTCATTGTGATGCCCTCGAACGCACCCGCGATCAAGCGCGCTGCAACGCTGGCGCTGGGTGCCGAGGTCGTCGATGTCGGCGTCGCTTCCAGCGAACGGCTGGCCGTCGCCGAACAACTGGTTCGCGAGCACGGCTACGTCGTGATTCCTCCCTACGATGACGAGCAGATTATTGCCGGGCAGGGAACTTGTGGACTCGAGATCGTGAACGACTTGCCTGATGTGGACCTTGTTGTCTCGCCGGTTTCCGGTGGCGGACTGCTGAGCGGCGTGGCCGCGGCAGTGAAGCAAGTGCGCCCGCAAGCGAATGTCTTCGGCATCGAACCCGAACTTGCCGGAGACACCGCCGAGAGTTTTCGCACCGGGAGCATCGTCACCTGGCCGGCCGAGCTCACCAGTCGCACCATCGCCGACGGCCTGCGCACGCAAAGTGTTGGGGTGCGCAATTTCGCACATTTGCAGGCCTTTGTCGATGGCATTATCACGGTGACCGAAGCGGAGATTCGCGCCGCAATGCGCGCCATCGTCGCCGCTACGCGGCTGGTTCCCGAGCCGAGCGGCGCGGTTTCAACTGCCGCGCTGCTTTTCCACGCGCACGAGTTACCCGAATATCGCAAAGCCGTGGCGGTGGTCAGCGGTGGCAATGTTGACCCCGCGTTTCTCGCCCAGGTGCTCACGGAAAGCCCGTCGTAACGTCGTTCGACTATGATTTTCCCTGTGATCAAGTCGCGCATTTCCGTACTTTCCGCGAGTCTCTTCTGTCTGGCCATGTCGTGCGCCGTTCTGCCCCTCCGCGCCGATAAGAAACCGCAGCAGATGGAAAAGCCCATGGCTGGGCCGCGCGCCACCGTCCTTCGCATCAGCATTCTCTACGTTTCTCCCGATACCAGCTCGCAAAAAGTCGACAGGGTGCAGATCGGCCGCGAAATGGTGGTTGCAGAAACGAGTGGTCCCTGGGTGCGCGTCTACGCCAACACCGACATTGAAGAGCAAACAGACCAGAAAGACGAGCCGATGGTTGGCAGCGACGAGACCACGCCGCCAATCTCGGGTTGGATGGAGGCGAAGGGCGTGGTGGAAGAGTCGACGCCGGACGGCGATCAGATTCTGATGGGTGCAGCGTCGAATCAGGAAGCGCTCGCATCTGACCCTCGCGGCCCCGCCAATGCCGCAAAGAGCGCGAAGGATCTCTACCGCCGTGTTGCGGAAATGTTTCCCAACTCGCCGCTCGCGCCCGAAGCAGCGTGGCGCGCCGCCGACATCCAGTGGCAGCTTGAGAGGCACGACATCTCGACGTTGCCTTCAGCGCACGAAAAGGAAGCTTACCTGCGCGAACAGATGGATGAAGATGGTCTCCGAAAGGTGATCAAAAACTATCCGCGCACGCGATGGGCGGCCTTCGCGGCCTACGACCTCATCGATAATAAGCTTTGCGGCGACTGGCAGGGTTCTCCGCAGTGCCCCGAGAAGGAATCTGAAATTTACATTAAATATGCCGACGAATATCCCGATGGGCCGCGCACCGCGCAGGCGCTTTACCAGGCTGTTTACCGCATGGCCGTCCTTACGGATATGTATGCCGCCGACGGCAACGACAAGAAAAGCAGCGATGCCCGCAACCAGGCGCGCACTCTGGCTGCGCAGCTCAAAGCCCACTTTGCCGACTCTGACTACTCACGCCGAGCGGCTGCATTAGTATACAAGTTGGATCAGGGCGTTCCTGTTTATGGGATCGATCGGGATTAGTTGTTGATGTTCCCCGCAACTCGCGTCCCGGCTGCCGTTAGCCGCAACCTGGAGGAATCGTGAGTCCGTACATTTTGTCTGTCCTTTTAGGCATCGTCGAAGGTCTTACAGAGTTTCTCCCGGTCAGTTCCACAGCACACCTGCGCATTGCTGAAGCGCTCATGAAGATCCCGCTCGACGACCCGTACTGGCAGATGTACACGATTGTCATCCAGGTGGGCGCGATTCTGGCGCTGTGCCTCATTTACCTTGAAAGAATTGTCAATTTCTTCCGGACTTTTCCGCGCGGCGACAACGGCGATCGAAACCTGTTTAACCACCCAATCTCTCTCACCTTCATTGCATTTGCTATCACTTCTGCGACGACCCTGCCTTTGCGAAAGTGGAGCGAGAAAAATCTGGGAAGCCTGCACGCAATCGCCATCGCACTCCTTGTAGGCGGCGTTGTCATGTGGCTCGTTGACGCGTGGGCATCGCGTCGCGAAGCCTTCACCAATCATGTGGAAGAGATGACGCTTCTTCAGGCTGCCTGGGTCGGCCTGTGCCAGACCTGCTCGGCCATCTTTCCCGGCACTTCGCGGTCCATGTCCACAATCGCCGCAGGCCAGCTTGCCGACCTCGACCGGCCGACTGCGCTCGAATTCAGCTTTCTGCTCTCGATTCCCACGATGATTGCCGCCACTGGCTGGGACTTTCTAAAGGAAGTTCACACCAGTAAGGCAGCTCTCGCCGCGGGGCAGGCCGCCGCACACGTTTCCATGAACTCCGAGCGGTGGATCGTGCTCATTATCGGCATTGTGGTTTCGTTCGTCGTTGCGCTCGGCGTAGTCGAATGGTTCCTCGCCTGGGTGCGCAAGCACGGGTTCACCGTCTTCGCCATCTATCGCATTCTCGTCGGCATTGCTCTGCTCATTTGGGGCGCGAAAATCATCGGCGGTTAGCGAAGGTTAGGGCTGCGATGTGGCTGATGGCAGACGCTTTCTTCCACACATCGCAATGTGTGATATTCTACACATAGCCGGGGGTGCAACCATGGCGACCAATCTTGCTATTGATGACAAGCTGATCGATGAAGCCCGCAGAATAGGGAAGCACAAAACAAAAAAGGAAGCGGTTACGGCAGCGCTGGATGAGTACATTCGGTGGCGCAAGCAACTGCGAATCCTGGCTCATTTCGGAACAATCGACTTCGATCCGGAGTACGACTACAAAAAGATGCGAAAGCTGGATAAGATCGGGTTAGATCGATGAAGGTGATCGTCGATACCTGTGTCTGGTCGCTTTCCCTTCGCCGCACGACCCAGGCAAGGCTCAATCCACAAGAGCTGAAAACGTTGGCTGAGCTTAGGGAGGCCATCCGGAATCGCCGTGCAGCCGTTCTCGGCCCCATCCGGCAAGAGGTGCTGTCGGGCATTCGAGACAAGGCTCGGTTCTCCAAAACTGAAAGGCTGCTCGACCCCTTCCTTGACGAGGAAATTGCAACCGAAGATTACGTCGAGGCTGCGCGGTTCTTCAATCTTTGCCGGGACCATGGAATTGAATGTGGCCCAGTCGATATTCTGATCTGCGCAGTCGCAGTCCGGAACGGTTACGAGATCCTGACCAATGATCAGGGCCTTGCGCGCTGCGTCGAAGCTTTGCGCTCAGAAGGCTTTCGCCTGTAAGCTGCCCCGCTGGGGGTTGCCATCATGGTTCCCCCTTGCCTCAATTCCCCCCGAACCAACCTTGCCAACACCGATAATAAAAGTTGCTCTGGGACGATTTGCCCCTCACGCCGGCCTGTCTTCCGTGGCCTGTCCGGTAGCCGGGGAGCCGAAACGCCCTCGTCATGAAGCCCATCCGAATTGTTCTTTCGCCTACGCGCAGCCGCCCCGTGAACATCTTCCTCGGGATGGTGCTGGTGCTGGTCTCGGTCCTCCTTTTCCTCGCCCTCGCCTCCTACCGCGCCTCCGATCCCTCGCTGAACACGGCTACCGATCTCGTCGCGCCGAAGAACTGGACCGGCGTCTTCGGTGCCTACCTTTCCGATCTGCTGCTCCAGGTCCTTGGCCTCACTGCGTTTTTGCTTCCAGTCTGGCTGGGCAGCGTGGGCTGGACCTGGATGCACTCGCGCCCGGGTGGCTCGCCGCTTCTGCGCTGGCTGGGAACCTTGCTGTCGCTCGCATTCGTGCCCGCCGTCTTTGGGCTCTTGCCCTGGCATTGGCGCTGGTTGCACGAAGTGGCGATTGAAGGCGTGGTCGGCCGCCTGATCTCCGGCACGCTTGTTGAATATCTCAACATCCAGGGCGCCTGGGTCGTCGCACTGGCGCTTGCGGGCACCGGCCTCTATTTCGCATCCGCCATCAGCTTTTCGACTGTTCGCGAAATTGTTGCCGATCGCTGGGCCGCCTTCAGTGCGTTCCACGATCGCTGGCGCAACCGCCGCGAGGAGCGAGCGGAAAAGCGCGCCGAACGCGAAGCGCTCGAGCAGCGGCGTCCGCAGCCAGTGCCGTTTCCACAGCCTGTTTCTGAAGCTGCGATGGAACTGGAGGAGGAGCCCCAGGCACGCGGCATTGGCCGCCTGCTTGCGCTGTTCCGCCGCCACAAGGCGCAGCGGGACCCGCTCGACGACATTCCCGCTTTCCAGCGCGAGCCGCTTAAGGCGAAAGAGGAACCGGTTCCAATTACGCAGCGCAAGCAGAGCATCTGGGAGCGCGGCACGACAGACTCCGCACCGCCGGCGCCCGAAACCCGAGCCGCAGCCGTCGCCGCCAGCGCGCCGGCTCCTGCTGTCGCGCCGCTGCCCGCTCAGACCGCATTGCAATCTGCGCGCCGCGAGGCTCTCGGGTCAAGTGCAGTCGAGCAGTGGCTGGCCGGAACTCCCGAACCTGCTTCCAAGCCCACTCCGCACGCCGACGGCGAGATTGCAATTCATGAGCGCGCCGATGCTGAAGCGCGCCCGGTGACGGTTGCGCCCAAGAACGTAAGCGGTTTCAAACTTCCCGCAAGCACGCTGCTCAGCGTGGGCGAAGGGCCGCAAACCGTGCGCGAGGACGAACTGCGCGAAGAAGCCAAGGTTCTCGTCGAGAAGTGCGCCGAGTTCGACGTGCGCGGCCAGGTCGTGCAGATTAATCCCGGCCCTATGGTCACAACCTTCGAGTTCAAGCCCGAAGCCGGCGTCAAATACTCGCGCGTCACCGGCCTGGCTGACGATCTCTGCCTCGCCATGCGCGCCGAAAGCATTCTCATCGAGCGCATGCCCGGCAAGAGCACCGTCGGCATCCAGGTGCCCAACCACGAACGCGAGACCATTCACCTGCGCGACGTGATCGAGAGCGAAACCTTCGCCAAGGCCCGCTCGCGCCTTACGCTTTCAATGGGCAAGGACATCAACGGCCGCATCGTCACCGCCGATCTGGCGTCGATGCCTCACGTGCTCATCGCCGGTTCCACCGGCTCGGGCAAATCGGTGGCCATCAACGCCATGATCATGAGCCTGCTCTATCGCACCACCCCGGCTCAGGTGCGGCTCATTCTCGTTGACCCCAAGCGCGTCGAACTCGGCATGTACGAGGGGGTTCCTCACCTCTTTACTCCGATCATTACGGAGCCAAAGTTGGCAGCCAACGCGCTGCGCAACGCCGTGCGCGAAATGGAACGCCGTCTCAAGCTGCTCGCCTCGCGCAGCGTGCGCCACATCGATCAATACAACAAGCTTTTCGAGGGCACCATGCCCTCGCTCTTCGATGACGGCCAGCAGGAAGAGCCGCTGCCCTACATCATCATCATCATCGACGAGCTCGCTGACTTGATGATGCTCGATCGCGCCAACGTTGAAGAATCCATCACGCGCCTCGCGCAGATGGCACGCGCCGTTGGCATTCATCTCATCCTCGCCACGCAACGGCCCAGCGTTGACGTCATCACCGGGCTCATCAAGGCCAATGTTCCTACGCGCATCAGCTTCCGTCTCGCGACGAAGGTTGACTCACGGACCATCCTTGACACCAACGGCGCTGAGGCGCTGCTTGGCCGCGGCGACATGCTCTTCCTGCCGCCGGGAACCAGCCGCCTGATGCGTCTGCACGCGCCCTACGTCAGCGAGAAAGAAACCGCCGCTGTAGTCGACTTCTGGAAGAACCAGGGACAGGCAGAATACGTCGAAGGATTCCTCGAATCGCCCAAGGACGAACGCACTCAAATGGAAGGCGCAAATGACGACCCCGAGGAGAACGATCCCATGTTCGACGACGCAGTCCGCCTGGTCTTCGAATTCGGCAAAGCGTCGACGTCCCTCTTGCAGCGCCGCCTGCGCATCGGCTACGGCCGCGCCGCGCACCTCATCGACTTGATGGAGCGCGACGGCCTGGTTGGCGCGGCCGACGGGCCCCGCCCCCGCGAGATTCTCAAAGCCCCCAACTGGCTGCACGAAGTAGCCGCAGCCAACGAATAAGCGGATCACAAGGGCACACCCTCGGTAAGTTCTACAGGTTGGTCTGGTCAGGCGACAGCCATCGGTAACAGCAGGCAAAAGAATGCGGCAGCGCAGTACACCTGGCCCGGCTGCCGCTAAGAGTCATTTAGGAACAGTCACTGTTTTGTGACGCCCCAAATTGCGAAGCGCGGGTGTGAGCCCGGGCTTCGACAACCTAGTTGTCCATTGCGAAGCCAGCGCGGCGATTCTGCTGCCAGCAGCTGTCGGTTGACTGAGTGCAAAATGGCTTTTCCTTGCCGTAACTGATCACGCGAATTCGACTCGCCGCGACTCCGTCATTCTCCAATGCCTTTTGAGTGTCGGATGCACGGCTCTGGCCAAGCGCCAGGTTGTATTCGTCCGAGCCGCGCTCGTCGCAGTACCCGCCAATCACGATCTTCACATTGGGATGTCTCGTCAGGAAGGCCGCGTCCTGCGAAAGCGCGCTGTCCTCGTCGGTGCGAATCGCGGACTTGTCGTAGTCAAAGAAAATGTCTTTGATGTGGGCCCTGAAGTCCGCTGCGGCGTCGTACGGGTTCTCAGTGTTGCTCGCAGCCATCGCCGGAGTCACTGTCACGCGCACATCGTCAAAGGCCGTGCCGCCGGCGCCATGCGCTACCAGGTGAAAGTTGGTTGAGTAGCTCGGGGTCACTGTCTTCGTCCCCGAGGTAGCTACGTCTCCGATGCCGTCAATTGTGGCGGTCGCCGCATTGGTTGTGTGCCAGGTCAGCACGGTGGGGCTTCCCGCCGTAACTGCCGTCGGCGAAGCAGAAATGCTTGCAGTGGGTGACGGTGCCTGCACTGACGGCGCCGTCGCAACGGGTTGCGGAGTGATCTTGTGCTTGCAACCCGCAACGCTCAATAAAGTGAGAAACGACACAACAGGAACCAGAAGGCGATTGCGGTTGTTCAATGGAATTCTCCTTGACCAAGGGCTGCAGCCTTGATTGCCAGCGCGCTGCACGGCCGGCCATTTTCGCATGACCGGTCGTGCAACCGCTGGTCAGGGAGAAGCTTCGAATGCTATTTCTTTCACTCAAAACATGCGCGCGTTCGTGACCGGCAGCAACTGCACCCGACTCGCTTGAGTGAATCAGCATCCGATCCTCCCGCGCCGCTCTCCCAGCAGGCTGCGCCTGGAATTTGGCAATAAATGAATTGTGGAAGGATGCGTGCTTGCGCCGCTGTTCCTTTCAGGACAGCTGTTTCTAGAGGGTCAATACTGCGGGTGCAGGTGTGCCTGCCGGTTCTTGACTATAATGTGCTCAT
Organism: uncultured Acidobacteriaceae bacterium; assembly: GCA_963834565.1. Classification (GTDB taxonomy): domain Bacteria; phylum Acidobacteriota; class Terriglobia; order Terriglobales; family Acidobacteriaceae; genus Telmatobacter. Next base: position 125,207 of record CAWICF010000011.1, read on the forward strand.
AATATTGTGCTTACCTTCCTTCCCCGAGCGACGATAGAGCGATTGCGCAGAAGTTGAGAGCGATGGCTACCAGAACCGGCTTTGATCTCGACGAATATCTCTCGACCTCGGGGCCGGGCCGAAGAATCGTGAACTGGAAGCGGGGCGATGTGATCTTTGCGCAAGGAGACTCCGCAGACGCCGTATTCTTTCTGCACAAAGGGCGCATCAAGATTTCGGTCATCTCGGCGGCGGGCAAGGAAGCGACCATCCGCCTGGTGACGGCAGGCGATTTTTTCGGCGAGAAAGCCATGGAGCCGGCGCCCACGCATCGCGTTACCCGGGCCTCTGCCATGAGCGACTGCACCGCTCTCCGCATCTCGCGCTCAGAATTCATCCGCGTGATGCGCGAGGAGCAGGACTTTTCCTACAAGTTTTCCAGTTTTCTGCTGGCTTGCAGCATGAGGACGCAGGCCGATCTCGTCGATCAACTCTTCAACCGTGCCGAGAAGCGCTTGGCGCGGCTGCTTCTGCTCCTTGCCGAGAACTCCCGGCCTGGCGAAGATGACACGCTGATTCCGCAAATCTCGCAGGAAGCTCTGGCCGGCATGATCGGCAGCACGCGCCCCCGCGTGAACGCCTTCATGAACCGTTTTCGCAAGCTGGGCTTCGTCGAATACGACAGCCGCATTCGCGTTCACAAATCGCTGCTCAACGTCTTTCTTCGCGATTGAGAGTCTCAGCGTGTTCGACCCCGGAAAGCCGGGCCGATTCCGTCCGCAAAGGATTCGCATCCAATGGTAACGGTGCTTTCCGGGCTTTCACAGAATTTGAGCGGCCGCTTCCTGCCGCGCGTCAAATCAGACAAGGAGCTTTGCGCCGTGTGGAGGGGACTGTTCCTTTTTCTACTCAGCTGCTTTCCCGTCGCTGCGCAAGTGGCTCCCATTCCCACGCCCACACAACTTCCCGGCAGCCCATTCGCAATTAAGAAGAACTGGATTATCGGCGGGACGGGCAGCTGGGACTATCTCGCCGTCGATCCCACAGCCGAGCGGCTCTTTATCGCCCACAGCCGCACCGTCCAGGTTGTCGATCTCGCTTCCGGTTCGATTGCCGGTGAGATCGGCAGCTTCCGCAATGCACACGCAATCGCGCTCGACGATATCGGCCAATACGGATACATCAGCGATGGCCCCGCCGACGCAATTGCCATCTTTGACCGCACAACACTTGCGATCCAGGCAACCATCCCGATTGGTTGCTCGCCGCGATCGATCGCCTTCGAGCCTCGCAGCAAGCTCCTCTTCGCCGTCTGCGGGTCCAACGGGGTCAGTCCCGCTCAGCCGCCTCACTCAGTTCCCCGGCCCTCCGGCAGCGCTCCGCGCACGCCGCGCACTGCCGGGCAACCCTCGGCTGCGGGAAACGACGAAGACAATAATTTCGCCGGCATCTCCCACGTCGTCGCCATCGATACCGAAAAAAACACTGCCGTCGCCGACATCTCCATCTCCGGCGACTTTCGATTCGCTCAGGCCGATGGCGTGGGTCACGTCTACGTCACCGTGGCTGAGGCGGAGCGCATGGAATTCAGCAACGGGCACACGAATCGCTACCTGATTCCGCCGCACATTGCGAAATTCGACGGACCGGCCGTGGCCGCCGAGGTCCAGCGCCTGAGCGAGCATCAGACCAACAGCGATTCTCCAGTCTCGATGGATTGGGTCGGCGATGACGGCCGCGGCGAGCGCGCCGGATTCAGCACGGTGCCTCTTCCCTCAAATTGCAAGCGCCCACAAGGCCTCGCCGTCGACAGCAAAGATTTTCGTCTCTTCGCGGCGTGCAACGACCAGCAGCTCCTCATCCTCAACGCGACCGATGGACATGTCATCGCCACGCTCACCACCGGACCTGGCGACGACGTCACAGGTTACGATCCCGAGCGCGAGTTGATCTATTCCGCAAACGGCTCCGGCTATGGAAGTCTCACGATCATTCAACAGGACGCGAACACCGACTCCTACGCTGTGATCCAGAACCTGCCGACTCTTGCGCGAGCCCGGACCCTGGCGGTCGATTCCTCTTCGGGCAATGTCTATCTGGTTACTGATTACGTCGGCGTCGATCTCACTCCACGCGGCGGCTTCGCCCCAATTAAAACCACACCTATTTCCGGCAGTTTCCAGGTCCTCGTCATCGGCCATTAGACGCTTCGTTCAAACAGACCGCGCATCGCCCTTCCGACTGCGCTATCCTGCTCCTTCTCAGGACTTTTCCCGGGGAAGGCCCGATGTTACCGCGCAAGACTTCAACGAACCCCGCTGTGCTCTCCTACTACACCATGCGGAAAGCTGTCGGCCTCATTGCGCTCACACTTCCGCTCGGTCTCGCCACAGGTTCCATCCTCGCCGCCCTGCTTGGTCCCAATCACGAGCTGCCGCATCCACTGCTGCAGCGTTCCGTCAGCGACTACTACTACACCCCCATGCGCGACTACTACGTCGGCGCCCTTTGCGCCATCGGTGCATTCCTCGCCAGCTCGCGCGGCTACGAACTACTCGATGAGATCACTGGCTACCTTGCGGGGCTGTTCGCCTTTTGCGTAGCCTTTTTCCCGTCGTTCAACCCGCGCGGCGTCCACTACACGCGCCTCGATGTCGAGTTTGGATATGCCCACACCACCTTCGCTGCGCTCTTGTTTCTCATGCTCGCCTACATCTGCATCTTTCTCTTTCGCAAGTCCTCGCCAGAGAGGCCGATTACGCGCCGCAAACGCAATCGGAACCACCTCTATGGCCTGTGCGGTCTTACATTGATCGTCTGCATGATCGCTTTGGTCAGTCTCACGGTTCGCGCGACCGTAGAACGGCGTCATCCCAGTCCCTGGCTCTTCTGGTTTGAAGCAATCGCGCTCGCCGCCTTTGGAGTCGCCTGGCTCACCAAGGGCGAAGGGATCCTGCGCGACAAGCCGCACAATCACAACCACACCCACAACGCCGTTCATCCTCCGACGACTGCATCAACTTAGGCATGCTCAAGCTTTCACGGATGAGCTTTGGGTGGTGTGCCCATTATCAGATGGAAATGCGCGCCCAGTGACGGCCTACGTGAGCCGCGCAAATCGCCGGGAGGCTTCCGGGAAGTCGACTCCATAAGCGAACCATCCGAGAGCTGCACCGGCGGTTGCCAACAGCACCGAGCTCAAGCGAACCGCTGTGATCATGGGCGCTGATGGCCCTGGCGTCGCAGTCATCGCTGCCCCGGCTACAAACGTGAATGCGGCAATCCATTGATAGATGTGCAGCCCGCACCACACCTTGGTCTGTGGCTCACCGCGATAGGCTTCCTCAACAAACCGCCCGGCGCCTGAAAGCAGTAGATACACGCCACAAATCATTGTTGCCGGCGCTTGAACCACGAGAAGGCGAAAAAGCGCGAGGCCGACGAGCGCATTCCACAGGATCGAATACACCGGAGTGGCGTGAACGGGAACGCCGCTGAGCGATGCGAGGCGCACAGCTCGCGACCTAGGATGCGTATGGCGAATCCCCAGGGCAGTTTCTGTGGCCCGGCCGTGGCAGCACCCCTGCACCAGGCAGCGAAGCCTGCCGATCGACTGAAACCATGGGGCGGCGATGCCGATGGCCATCAGGATGGTCCAGAAGCTGACGCCCAGCAACGAGCCCGCCGCTGCGCCGGCCACCGATCCAATCATTCCCCCGTAAAAACCCATCGGCCGCAGCAGAGCAAACGATCCCTCGAGCCACTGCGCCCACAGCATTGCGCCGGCTATCGCTCCTATCAGGACGCAGGCCGAGACGAGCTCACGCCCCGGCCCAAGCAGAGTATCGATGATCAGCAGACCGACGAACACCGCTGCTGCCGCGTAGCCGCCGTGATTGATCACTCTCACTGGACCGATACGCCACTCCTTCCAGGAGTTCGCAATCCGCTCGGCAGCGCTGAGGATCGCCTGCCAGATGCGATCGATCCTGACGACGACGAAGAACGCGGCGACTCCAGCGACGACATCAAGAATGGAGTGCATCCCCGTCGTCAGGCAACTGGCGCACACCAGTCCCGCCCACGTCCACCAGAACCATTTCTTCCAACGCGCGCTGTCGCTGAGTGCCGACGCGGCAATCAGCGCCCAGACCACGTGAAATGACGGAAAGGCTGCAATACCCGAATATGGAGTTCTTTCCCATGCCAGCAGCGTGCCTATCGAACCCACGGGATGAAATGGGCGTGGAGCCACGTAAACGGGCAGCAACAGATACAAGGGAAAGATCATTGCCATCGCGATCAGGCCGCGCTGCGCGAACCGCCGCAGCGCAGCCGCCGAGCCCGCGAGCAGCGGTGCCAGCAAAACAACCACGTACGTGCTCGCATAGAGGATCTCTGTCTGCTGAATGATCGGCACATGCGCGTCAACAGGCAGATATGTGCTGATTGCGCCAATCGGCTTACCGAACGCTCCAAAAAGCTGAAAGATGGCAAGCCACGGCAAAAGAACCACGAAATAGATCCGCAGCCGCTCAAGCAGTGTCGGCTTTTCGTGAGATTCGCGTGGCAGCCAGCAGGAGAATGCGGGAACACCGAAGCGCTTCCGCAAATCCGGCAGCTCATGTCCCAGCACCAGCGCCGAACAACCCAGAGCTACACTTGGTGTCACGAGCCACAGGCCGCTTGCCGAGCCAGCGAGGATTGCAGCACCTGCGCACGCCATCACAAACCCGCCATAGATGGGGTGCGGCACAACAGCGTAGATTCCGCGTTCCACAAATCGTGGAGGAGGGAATGCGTTCATAGGCAGGCCGCCGCCAAATCGCCACAGTGATGCCATTGCGGCCAGTATCACCGCAATCCCGCCGCCGAACAGCCAGGCCCCAAGTTCCGCAGCATGCAAAGCAGCAAGATGAACCGCGCCTCGCGTCTCGTGCGCCCACAACACAAGCCCCACTGGCGCGATCGCCACGAAGACGAATCCGTAAAGAAGCTTGAGAATACGCGTGCGCATCAAACCTTCCACTCGACTGCCTCGTGAATCACCCAGCCGAGGGCTTGGTGGTCGGCCGTCTCCAGCACGCCGCGGCTTCTCCACTTCTTTTCTTCAATGCTGAAGATCGAACTTGGAAACATTCTGGCCAGCGCCGGAGCTCCTGGCAGAATCGTCGAAGCCAGCCGGCCGGAGCGAATTGATGCAGATTCCGCCATGCGAAGCGTCGCACGATCGCAAGAGATTTCACTGTCGGAGACTGTTGCATTCCCGGCCTGGACGCCATTGTGGACGGCAAGATTCAGTGAGTATGGGCCCTGCCAGTCGATCCAGGCCAGCGCATCTTGTGCTGACACAAATCGGCCCCAGCGCAAATGCCGCATCGGCAGTTTCCACGGTGGCAGTGTGAGTGTCAGGCATTCGGCGTAGCCCAGGCCTGTCCATTCTCGACCCTCCGTAGTCACGCGAACCGCTGCTGAAGGTTGCAGACAATTCCAAACCACTGATCCTTGCTCATTCTTGAAGACGGTGCGCTCAAACGGCGCCGCCTTCGCCGTCCACAATCCGCACAGATCGCGCTGAAACGCCGCGACAGTAATCGTATCTGCGGTGGGTTCAATCTTCGCGGAGCGCATCGATGAGCGTTCTGTCCGGGATTCGCCGCTGATGCCGATAAAGTTGCTGTAAGCAAGCGACATGCCGCGCCACTTCACTCGCGCGCTATATAGAATCGCAACCTCACCCGTGTCCGTGACGCAGTCCAGGTACCACTTCACCAGAGAAAAGCCGGTGGAAGTCACAAATCCAAGCTCCTTGGTGCGCAATATCAGGGTGAGATTGCCAGATTATAGTCCTTGCCCGAGCGCCCCGCCGTCGCTCAACGAAGTCGAATCACGGCCGAATGGCGGATGATTCGCCTTCGCTCTCAAATGATTCGTGGCTGGCAAGAAGAGTGTATGGTACACTTTTTCGGGTAAACGCTTTCTCGGTCTGCTGACTGCAGCTTTCTTGCGGCTCACGCGCCCGGTTTCAGAGCGTCGCAGCTGCCGGAGATTTTTCCGGCTGCGCGCGCTTTGCCGCTTGACAGGTGCACGAGTAAAGCAATTTACTTGAGGGCGACTGTCCATCGCCTCAAGGAACGTTTTTAAGCTTTTCACCAGGTGACTCAATGTTCGGATTGGTCCCAGCTTCCATCGCCGCCGTTCCTGGCTCCTTGCCTGCCCTGCTTGCGTTGAGTACTGAGCCGCTCGCGCACCTGCACGTTCTCGACATCGCCGTCATCGCCATTTACTTCGTCATGGTTCTCTGGATCGGTTTCTATCTGAAGGGCCGCTCCAACACCAGCGAAGAGTTCTTTATGGCCGGCCGCGAGATGACCGCCTGGATCGCAGGCCTCAGCTTCGTCTCCGCCAACCTTGGCTCGCTCGAACTCATGGGCTGGGCAGGCTCGGCCTATCAGTACGGCATCCTCGCGGTCAATTGGTACTGGATTGGCGCCATTCCCGCCATGATCTTCCTGGGCCTGATGATGATGCCCTTCTACTACGTCTGCAAAACCCACTCCGTTCCAGGATATCTCGACCTCCGCTACGGCGGTGAAGCGCGCAGCGTGGCCGCCATCGCTTTCGCCACCGAAATGATCCTCATGAGCGGAGTGAATATGTTCGCCATGGCCGTGGTCATGAAGGTTGTTCTCGGGTGGGATCTGAACTTCTCCATCATTGTCTCTTCGCTCGCCGTTGCCGCGTACGTGGGATTGGGCGGATTGCGCTCCGCCATCTTCAACGAGGTAATGCAATTCGTGCTCATCTGGGGCGGCGCGCTTCTGGTTCCAATCCTCGGCCTCGTGCAGGCGGGCGGATGGACCGGCCTGAAAGCGAAGATCCTCACCAATCTCGGCTCCGACACTTACTTCCATATCTGGCGCGATACCGGCAGCTTCGCCGCTAACCCCATGGGCGTGCATTGGACCGGAATCGTCTTCGGCCTCGGATTTGTCATCAGCTTCGGCTACTGGACCACCGACTTTCTCGTCGTGCAGCGCGTTCTGGCCGCGCACAACCTTCGCGCCGCTCGCATGGCGCCTATCATCGGCTCGTTCTTCAAAATGGCCGTGCCGTTCATCGTCATTCTGCCCGGCCTGCTTGGCCTGGTGCTTCTGCAGAACCCCGATGGCAGCCGCCGCGTTCTCGTCGGAGAAGATGTCGTCGCTGCCTGCGCGGCTGCCTCCGGCGGCGCAGTCCAGGATCCGTCGGGCTGCTCGGCGGCGATGGCCAAAACCACGCTTCCTGCCGATTACCAGCAGAAGGTTTTGAGCGGCGCGCCCAACAGTGAGCTGCACACCTACAACCAGGCACTGCCGCTGATGATGGTCCGTTACATGGGGCCCGGCCTGCTCGGCCTTGGCATCACCGCATTGATCGCCGGTTTCATGAGCGGCATGGCGGGCAACGTCAGCGCCTTCTCTACCGTTTGGACCTACGACATTTACAAGCCGCTCATTCACAAGACCGGCTCCGACAGCCATTACGTTCTCGTGGGCAGGATCTCCATCATCGCCGGCGTGATTGTCTCGATCATTGCGGCCTATGTCGTGCAGCAGTTCCACGGCATCATGGATTACGTCCAGGCACTCTTCAGCATCTTTGTCGCGCCTCTGCTGGCTACAATCCTCTTCGGCATGTTCTGGAAGCGCGCCACGCGCATGGCCGGTTTCCTGGGCCTGCTCACAGGCATTCTCTTTTCGGCTGGCTTGTTTCTGTGGGTCAAATTCAACCCCGCGGCACTGGCCATTGTCGCGCTTTCGCCCGATGCCAAGCCAATGGCCGAAAACGTCTTTCGGGCTTTGTGGGCATTTCTGTTCGCGGCAATTGTCGTGGTTGTCGTGAGCTTGTGCACCAAACCGCGGCCGGTGGCGGAGCTTGAAGGCCTGGTTTACGGCGCCACCAAGTTGCCCAAGGAAGAAGCTGTTCCGTTCTATAAAAAGGAATGGACTTGGGCGACTCTGGTGATCGTGATCTTTGTGGCTCTCAACATCATCTTTTGGTAAGGGCTCGCCGCATAGCTGAACTGCGGCAACCGCGTTATGAAAGAGTGAAGGGAAGGGTAAAAAGCAATGCATGGTTCCGGCATCCCGATCTGGTTTTTCATTGGTGTTTTGCTGGTTATCTATGGCGCCATGATTCTGGGCTATGGACTGTACGAATGGTCCACCGGAATGTACGCGCCCGGAGTGCAGCTCACCAACCTGCACACGCCCGTATGGTGGGGCGCCCTGCTTGCACTGTTGGGCCTGCTCTACGTCATCAAGTTTCGTCCTGGCCGTGCGCGCTAATAGAAATGGCGCACGCTGATTTTGGAATTTCTTTGAAAGGGCTCTATTACAAACCCTGCTGAAATGGTTTCCTGAAAAGGCACGAAGTGTCAGGGCACGAGTTCACTCGTGCCGTAATTGGAGCAAATTAAGCGCGGGGCTTTAGTGTCTGCGTGAGAACTGCACAAGGCACTTGTAATTCACACGCGAGTTGGGCGACAAGAGAAGCATGTCGCGATTCAAGGTTTATAGCCCGGATCAGGCGTATTTGCTTCCTCCGAGCGTGCGGGATGAGTTGGGCGAGAAGCACCTTTGCTTTTTCGTTCGTGGAGTGATCGAGCGATTGGATATGAGCCAGTTTGAACACAGCTACAGTGGCGAAGGCGGCGAGCTTTACGCTCCGCAGTTGATGCTTGGGGTGTGGCTCTACGCCTACGCGCTGGGCATCACCAGCGCCCGGCAGGTGGAGCGGCGTCTGGTGGAGGATCTTGCATTCCGCTACCTGGCGGCAGGCGAGCGCATAGACAACTGGGCGCTGAGCGCGTTCCGCCGCCGTCACGGACGGGCGCTGAACGATGCCTTCACGCAGGTGCTGGAGTGGGCGCGGCAGCAGGGCCTGGTGAAGCTGGGCCGTGTGGCGATCGACTCGACGCGCATCGCGGCCAACGCCAGTCGGGATCGTGTGGACTCGGAGCAGGCGCTGCGCGACACGCGGGCGCAACTGCGCCGCCAGGTGCGCAGTTGGCAGAAGGCAGCCGATCGCGACGACCAGGAACCGGGCGGGCTGGAAGTGGCCATCGGCGAGCTGAACAAGGCGCTGGCCGAGATGCCGCGGCGTATGGAGCGGCTCGAGAAGAGCGGACTGAAGAAGCTGTCGCGGACCGATGGGGACGCGCGCTTTCTGCGCCAGCGCGGAGACCAGTTCGTGCTCGGCTACTCGGCCGAAATTACCGTTTCCGACGATCATCTGATCGTGGCCCAGCGCGTGACGCAGAACGTGACCGACAACGGGTCGCTCGGGCCGATGATCGACCAGGCCGAGCAGCGATGCGGCAGGCCGCCGGGCGCGGCTCTGGCCGACAGCGGCTTCTTCTCCATCGACAACCTCAACCAGATGGAGCAGCGCAACATCGACGCTTATGTGCCGGACTCCAACATGGCGCGGACCTTGAACCTTGGCGGACGCTGCCGCACCCGGGCCAAAGCTCCCGCCCATCGCCGCATGCGGGCCAAGTTGCGATCCCCGGCCGGCCAGGCCGCCTACGCGCGGCGCAAGGCAGTCGTCGAACCGGTTTTTGGAGTCCTCAAACAACAACGTGGAATGAGACAATTTCGCACCCGTGGATTCGAAAATGTAAACAACGAATTCACCCTGGCCACGCTGGCCTACAACATCACCCGACTGCACGTCATGCGCGCAGCCTGAAACTAAACCACCGCTAGCGGTGGGGAGAAATCAAAACCAAAACGTCATTGCGGCGGGGCCAACGACGTTCTCACGCAAACACTTTAGCCCCTTAGGAATTAAAGGAGCACGAACATGGCAGCGCAACGCAAAATGACTTTCGGCATCGTCGTGGGAAATCGTGGGTTCTTTCCACATCATCTGGCCAAGACCGGCCGTGAAGAAATCATCTCGGTTCTCGAGGGCGTGGGCGCCACGCCCATCGTCCTCAGTCCCGAGGAGTCGCACTTCGGCGCCGTGGAAACCTACGCTGAAGCGCAGCGCTGCGCCGAGCTCTTTAAGAAACACGCGGACGAGATCGACGGCATCATCGTCACGCTGCCCAACTTCGGCGAAGAGCGCGGGATCGTTGACGCCATCCGGCTCTCCGGCCTGCGCGTTCCCGTGCTCGTCCAGGCCACGCCCGATCGCTCTGACAACATGACCATCGCGATGCGCCGCGACAGCTTCTGCGGCAAGATGAGCTGCTGCAACAACATGATGCAATACGGCATCCTGTATTCGCTCACCACGCTGCACACTGAGGCCGTCACATCTCCCGAATTCAAAGCCGACCTCGAATGGTTCTCGCAGGTTTGCCGCATCGTCAAGGGCCTCAAAAATCTCCGCATTGGCGCTATTGGCGCGCGTCCCACGGCCTTCAACACCGTCCGATACTCCGAGCGCATCTTCGAAACCAGCGGCATCACCATTGAGACTATCGATCTTTCAGAGATCTTCGGCCGTATCAACCGCATGAAGGACAACGACGACGCGGCCCAGGCAAAGCTCGCGGCGATCAAGAAGTACGTCACTACGACCGGGATCTCCGACGACGCGCTCCTCAAGATGGCCAAGCTCGGCGCAGTCGTCGACGGATGGATGAAGCAGGCTCATGTCACCATCAGCGCAGTACAGTGCTGGACGTCGATGGAAGAATTCTTTGGCGTCGTGCCTTGCACCATCATGAGCATGATGTCGAACGAGCTCATCCCATCTGCCTGCGAGGTTGACGTTCCCGGCACGCTCAGCATGTATATGCTGGCCCTCGCCTCGGGCACGCCGTCGGCGCTTCTCGATTGGAACAACAACTACGGCAGCGACCCCAACAAGTGTGTCTGTTTCCACTGCTCCAACCTGCCCAAGCACTTTTTCAAAGACGTTCGCATGGATTATCAGGAGATCATCGCCGGAACCGTGGGCAAGGAGAACACCTTCGGTACCTGCGTCGGCCGCGTCAAGGCCGGCGCGATGTGCTTCGCCCGTTATTCCACCGACGATCGCCGCGGCATTGTGCGCGGCTACACCGGCACGGGTCGCTTTACCGACGATCCGCTTGAGACTTTCGGCGGTGCGGGCGTCGCGGAGATTCCGCAACTGCAGAAGCTGCTCAAATATATCTGCCGTGAAGGTTTCGAGCACCACGTCGCCGCCAACTTCAGCGACGTATCAAAGGCGATTCACGAATCCGCCCGTTACCTCGGCTGGGAAAGCCACTACCACCCCGCTCTCGAAGACTAGGTTCACCACGAATCGGGGTGCCCCATCCAAGCTCTGCTTGGGTGGGGCTAGACTCGGTTTCCGCACTGACTCCTGTCTCCCACGGCTCGAACAGGGGCACACGGGTCCGGACTTTCGGATCGGGAATTGCACAAGCCTTCGTTCGCTGTGAACCGCGAACTACGAACTGTCTTTACGGTGTATTCCCCAGCGCCACCTGGTTCAGCGTCCAGCCTTGCGCGGGATCGTCTGCGGTGCACGTGTACTGCTGCAGGTGGAAGGAATCGGGCGCATCTGTCATCCCATACGGATCGTCGAAACATTCACCGCTGGCTGCCGACACCAGACGCATGCCGGCTTCTCCACTCGGCGCCGGCGTAATGTGCCACAACTGAGTTTGGTCCGAGCCATCCTTCGAGCACGGCTCTTGAACCACCCACTGCCCGAGCGCAGTATCGGGGCTGGTGGGCGGAGCGTTGACCACACTCATGCACATCTGGCTGTTCTCGTTCATGAGTTCCGTTTGATCGTTTCCGAAACCGATCATCTCCCATTCCTGGCTCTTCTTGCCCGCGCCACACGCGTAGAGTTGCAGATTCGCGCCCGCGGCGGTACTCGCGTCCAGCACATCCACGCAATCCGGCGTATAAATTGCCAGCTCAATTCGTACGGGATCGGTCTTGAACGATGCGCCGCAGCCGCTCACACCGATAAGCAAAACGACACAGCCTCCAAAGATCGGCAAGAACATCATCCGTCTCATCATCTTTTTCACCTCGAGGACGGCGCCACCAGCGATTGATACCGTTTGCACAGTCGGAACCAGACACAGCTCGCTCCACCGTCGAAAGTCAATCTTGGTTCGCGCCGTTCAAAACCGGTGCAACCGTCTCCTGATTTTCTTTGAACGGGCACACGACGATCCTCTCCGTCTGCTTCAAAGAGCGGCGATCAGGGATGGTTTTTTCCGGGCAGGAATGCAAGCAGGTTCGTCTATGCTGCCGGGCGGTTTCTTTGTGCGAAGTGGCTGCTCCTTCAGGAGTCAACCACTCCGCACGATGTAGTGAACGCTATGCAGGCTACACAACCGTTCCATATCTAGGCGCCCACTTTTACGATGCGAAAACGGCGGCACAGGATTGCCACACAGAGACACAAAGCCACCATCTCGACCAATGGCATGTTTTTGCTATGTGACCTGGAATCGCAGACGTAATCAATCAGCAGGCTCGAGCGTAATCCGCGCCGCCAGCACCACCAGTGCCGACCACAGCAGATCCGCGCCAAGCAGATGAAGAATCTGTAGCCATACTGGAGCCAAAAACACTACGTCAAGAATGCCAAGCGCATATTGCGCCGCAAGCAGGATCAGCACCAGCGCTGAAAGCCCGCGATTGTCCCAGTGCCCCGCTCTTTGCGTGGGCCGTTGCGCCGCGCGCACCAGCATCCAGATGAGAAAAACGCACGCCAGGACTGCAACCGTCGGGTGCGTCCACCGCCAGCGCACAAGCCACGCGCTCGTCGCTGAGAAATCCTGAGCCAGCGCCAAACCCAGCGAACTCGCCGGAAACAAGGTGTCGCCCAGTGCAGCCAGCGAACCGGTCACGCCAACGATTAGCACCACAACTACTGCAGCAATCGCTCCGGCGGGCGCAACCACCTTGATCCTGCGCCATTCATATCCCGCGTGCCGGCTCAGCATGTGCGCCGCCAGCGTCAGCGCCGCCAGCAGCAACAATGTATTGGTCAGGTGTAGCGCTAAATAAGGCGCGCGCAGCGGAGATTGGCTCTGCCCCGTTAGTCCAAGCTTCACCAGCAGGGCTCCCAGGATCGCCTCAATCACCGTGAAAGCGACGGCTGCAATTGCAGCGGCTCGCGCCAGGTGTCCGCGCACCGTCCCGGCCAACGTCCACCATAGCAGCGCGACAACTGAAAACAACGAGAGGCCGCTGGTGATACGGTGCGCGAACTCGATCATTGTGTCGGTGCGCGCCGAGTGCTGCATGATCGTTCCATTGCAGAGCGGCCAGTGGTCGCCGCATCCCGCTCCCGAGCCCGTCGCGCGCACCACCGCGCCCCACAGAATCACTGCGATGAAGTAGGCAAGAACGCCCCAGGCGAACCGCCTGAGGGCGCGCGACGGAAGCCGCTCAATCTGAAGTGGAGCGGTTGTCGCAGCCATTAGATTTGCTCCAGTAGCCAACTCAATAGTTTAGTTCAGCCGCGCGCGATGGTGGGCTCGCTCACTCGCCCATTAGCCGCACTACGTGATTCACAATCATCAGATCCTCTGCCGGAGGAATCACGCGCACCGTCACCTTCGAACTCCCCGCCGAGATCACCGCCGCGCCGCGCACGTTATTGCGTTCGGGGTCGATCTCAATGCCCAGCGCGCCTAGCCCGGCGCAGATCTCCGCGCGAGAATCGATATCGTTCACGCCAATGCCGCCGGTGAACACCAGCATGTCCAGCCCGTCGAGCTCGGCCACATAGCTGCCGATCCACCGCGCAATCGTCCAGCAGAACTTGTCCACCGCCAGCCGCGCCTTCGCATCTCCGGCGGCGATTGCCTCGCGCAGATCGCGCATGTCATTCGATATTTCGCTCATGCCCAGCAATCCCGACTTCTTGCTCACCACAGTTTCCAGCTTGTCGGCCGCTTCCGCTGCATTCGGCGTCCTCTCCGCGATTTTCTTCAGAATGAAAATCAGCACACCGGGATCGATATCGCCAGTCCGCGAGCCGCTGATGATCCCGCCAGTCGGCGTCAGCCCCATCGATGTGTCCAGGCACTTGCCGTTGCGAATCGCCGAAATCGACGCACCATTGCCGAGATGCGCCACAATCAGCTTCTCCGGCACCTTCGGCTGCAGTTGATACACGATCGACTCGTACGAGATGCCGTGGTATCCATAGCGCCGCACACCCATCGCGACATACTCGCTCGGAATCGGCATGCGCGTGGCCACTTCCGGCAAAGTCCGATGGAAATACGTGTCGAGAATCGCGAAATTCGGAATTCCGGGGAACAGCTTCAGCGCCTCGCGCATGATGTAGACCGCGATCGGCGTGTGCAGCGGCGCCAGCGCCGCATAGCTCTCGATCTCATCGATCAATTCCGGCGTGATCCGCTGATTCTCTCTGATATTCGGTCCGCCGCACACCGTGCGATGACCGATCGCCGCCGGAGCAGGGAACTGGTCCGAGTGCAACGCATCGACTACGAGTTTGAACGCCACGGCGCGGTTCGGCAGCGGCGGAGTCTCATCCACCAGCTTCTTCCCGGCCTCATTCTCGATCCAGAATTTTCCCAGGTCGGTGCCAATCCCATCCACCGCACCTTCGAATAGCTTTTCCCGCGTACCGTTTCCGGCCTCGTAGATAGAAAACTTAATGGACGATGACCCGCTATTCAATACCAAAACCGGCAAAGATGACATCTCGTACTGACCTTTCCAATTTGAAGTCCGCCTCGGCGGACAAATCTTCGACCCCGCAAAAGAAAATCGTCATTCAAAATTCAATTCGCGCAAGCTTTCACCGACCACCGACCACCGACCACCGACCACTGAAACCTGCCACCTGTAACCCGTAACCTATCTTTCCCCCGGCCATCTCCAGTCCTTCACCTCGGGTAAATCGTCACCGTTCTCCGCGACATACAACTTGTGCCGCTGAATCTCTTCCGAGTACCACTGTTCGGCAGCGCTCACCTCGGCGGCAAGCCGCGGCACGCGGTGAATCGCATCGAGCGTCAGTTGGAAGCGATCGATATTGTTCAGCACGCACATGTCGAACGGTGTCGTCGTCGTACCTTCTTCCTTGTATCCCCGCACGTGCAGATTGTCGTGGTGATGCCGCCGGTATGTCAGCCGATGGATCAGCCACGGATAGCCATGGAAGGCAAAGATCGTCGGAACATTCGGCGGAAAGATCTCGTCGTACTCGTCGTCGGGCAGCCCATGCGGATGCTCCGATTGCGGCTGCAGCGTCATCAAATCCACCACGTTCACCATGCGAATCCGCAGATCGGGAATCTTCGCACGCAGCAGCGTCACCGCCGCCAGCGCCTCCATGGTCGGCACATCGCCGCAGCAGGCCATCACCAGATCCGGCTTGCCTTCATCGTTCGAAGCCCACTGCCAGATCCCCAACCCCGTCGTGCAATGTGCAACTGCCTCGTCGATATGCAGCCATTGCGGGGCCGGCTGCTTGCCCGCCACAATCAAATTGATGTAATGCCGGCTGCGCAGGCAGTGATCCGCAACCGACAACAGCGTATTCGCATCCGGTGGCAAATATATCCGCACCACGTCGGCTTTCTTGTTCAGCAGGTGATCGATGAATCCGGGATCCTGGTGCGAGAATCCGTTGTGATCCTGCCGCCACACCAGCGAGCTCAACAAGTAGTTGAGTGAAGCAATCGGCTTGCGCCACGGAATTCCCCGTGTCGTCTTCAGCCATTTCGCGTGCTGATTCACCATCGAATCGACAATATGGATGAAGGCCTCGTAGCAGGAAAAGAAACCGTGCCGCCCGGTCAGCAGATATCCCTCGAGCCATCCCTGGCACAAGTGCTCGCTCAGCACCTCCATCACGTGGCCCGTCGGTGAAAGCTGCTCGTCCACAGGCAGCGTCTCCGCCATCCACATCTTCCCCGTTCCCTCGATCACTTCACCAATGCGGTTCGACGCAGTTTCATCCGGCCCGAAGACGCGGAAGTTCTTCTGCTCCTTGTTGGCCTGCATCACTGCGTGTAGCAGATGCCCGAGCACGCGCGTCGACTCCACATCCTCGCTGCCGCGCTTCTCGATCTTCACTGCAAAATCGCGGAAATTCGGCACCTTCAGCGGTTGCAGCAGCAGCCCGCCGTTGACGTGGGCATTCATTCCCATGCGCTGCTGGCCCTTCGGCGCAATCGCCGCCAGGTCTGCTCGCAGGTGGCCTCTTTCGTCGAACAATTCTTCGGGCTTGTAGCTGCGCATCCACTCTTCCAGTTGCCGCAGATGCTCGGGGTTCTCGCGCAACTTGTCGAGCGGGACCTGGTGGGCGCGCCACGTGTTCTCCACCGGCTTGCCGTCCACGAACTTCGGTCCCGTCCATCCCTTCGGCGTGCGCATGATGACCATCGGCCACGCCGGCCGATCCGTCGTGCCCTCTTCGCGCGCCGCCTTTTGAATCGCGGCGATGCGGTCGAAGATCGCTTCAAAGATCGCCGCTGCCCGCTGATGCATCACTGCCGGATCGTCTCCGGCCAGCGTGTACGGCTCATACCCGTAGCCGCGCATCAGTTCCTCGAGCTCCGCGTGCGGAATCCGTGCCAGCACCGTCGGGTTCGCGATCTTGTAGCCGTTCAAATGCAAAATCGGCAGCACTGCGCCGTCCGTCGCCGGGTTCAGAAACTTGTTTGAGTGCCAGCTCGTCGCCAGCGGCCCGGTCTCCGCTTCGCCGTCGCCCACCACGCACGCCACAACCAGGTTGGGATTGTCGAAGGCCGCACCATACGCATGCACCAGCGAGTAGCCCAGCTCACCGCCCTCGTGAATCGATCCCGGCGTCTCCGGCGCCACGTGGCTCGGCACGCCATAAGGCCAGCTGAACTGCCGGAAGAGTCGCTTGATCCCGTCCTTGTCCTGCCCGATGTAGGGATAAATCTCAGAATACGAACCTTCGAGATAGGTGTTCGCCACTAACCCCGGACCGCCGTGACCCGGGCCAATCACGTAGATCATGTTCAGCCCGCGCTCTTTGATAAGCCGGTTCCAGTGGACATAAAGAAAATTCAGGCCGGGCGTTGTGCCCCAATGGCCCAGCAGGCGGGGCTTCACGTCGTCGAGCGTCAGCGGCCGCTCCAGCAGCGGGTTGTCCTTCAGGTAAATCTGCCCGACCGATAGATAGTTCGCCGCTCGCCAGTACGCATCCATTTTGGCGAGCATTTCGGCGCTCAGAGGGCCCTGGCTCGTGGTCTCGCTCAACGCGTTCTCGATCATGGCACACCTCGACGACGGGGAATTTGCGTCCTGTCAAGAGCCTAGCAGCCGGCTCATTCGACAACGGGTGATTAATGTCACATGCTCGTGAATCGTTCGTAGATATCGTGAGAAAAACCCGATGGGCCGCTTTGTTTGGGAGATGCGTCGCCGCTGGCTTTGTTGTCGTTTGCCTTGACAGTCATTGCGCATTCACGCTTCAATCGGTTGCTGTTGTCTGCGCCGTTCCGCGAGAGCCCCTGTCGCCCTCGCACTGCTGAAGGAGGCAACCTGCTATGAATTCGATGAACGTTCTTATCTGGTCAGGCCAGATCGTCCTTGCTGCAGTCTTTCTGATCGTCGGTTTCTCCAAGATTGTTGCCTACAACAGGCTCATCCACACCATTGAGACCCGGCGGAAAACCGCTCTCATCACCATGACCGCTACGCAAGGCAAGATCGTCGGTCTCCTCGAAATCCTCGGCGCCATCGGTGTCATCGTTCCCCCGAACCTTGCCCCGGGTTTTCTGGCTCCCGAGTACATGCTTACCCGGCTCGCTGCTGCAGGGTTGGCCCTTCTTATGGCGGTCGCATGCATCTACCATTTCCGGAGGCATGAATCGGCCGCCCCCGCCATCGCCGCCTTCCTTTTGGCGCTGTTTGTCATCGTCGGCCGCTGGCCCCACTAGTGTTTTCCTCGTCTCCAATCATGCTGGCTTTATCTTGTTTCGGGCTCGCGCGATATCAGTTTCTTTCTCAATTTGCAGAAGATAGCTCGGAATGAATGGACGAAATTTCAGTTTGCTTATAAAATCTTCACAACTGCAGGGCTACTCTGGCCTCATCATCGGGCGCCAGTCGTGGCGAATGGTCGCAGACCTCCCACGCAAGCCGGCAGCCGTGACTGCCTTCTTTATTGCCCAGTTCCTTATGGGGCGCGGCTCTTCGCAATGCCGCGATTGCGGCGAAGGGCCAAAAGTTTGAATCAGGAGGCCGCGGAAATGAACGGCTTGGTCTGGATTGCGCAGCTTGCTCTTGCAACTATCTTTCTCACCGCCGGTACGATGAGGCTCTTTGCCTTCGCTCCCATGGTTCAGGCCTTTCAGGGCTGGGCGCACGGCTCAATTCCGCTGTTGCCCACGCGGGCAAAACTCATCGGCATTGTCGAGGTGGCCTTGGCGTTCGGTGTCATGATGCCCGACGTCTTTACCCCTGACGGTCTCGTTCCCGAGTACCTCATCATCCGGCTTTCTGCCGCCGGGCTCGCGCTTCTCATGGTTGGCGCAGCAATCTATCACATGCGCCGTAAAGAGCCGGCAGCGCTGGCCGTTTCCATCTTCCTGCTTGCATTGTTCGTCATCGTCGGCCGCTCGTAGGGCCTGCGAACACTTCTGCAGTCGTGCGACCGCGTGATTCCGCAACTATTCCGTGCCCCATCCTTTCGCCATTTTTCTGGCGAAAGGGTGGGAAACCAGGAATGCCAATAGAACGATTCCTTGCGGTTGCCGACCTCGCCGCGCCGCCTATTTCGCCGGCGGCTTGCTCGCGGCCGCTGCGCCCTCCGGTGGCAGCTTTGCCACCGTTGCAACCGGCACCTCGATTGCGCCCATGTTGCCTGACGTCCTGTCGAGCATCCCGATCCGCAGGTAGTACTCGCCCTTCACCGGCACGCTGATCTGCTGCCGATAGCCAAAGTTGTGAGTCATTGCATCGGCATATTTTTCCGCGGGGATGTTAATGCCGATTCCATTGATCTGCGAATTTACAAGCGCCCCATCGGCATCGTACGCAAACGTCAGAAACTCCATCACGCAGTGGTGCGCCCCGTCAGATCCATCTGTGCAATGCACTTGTTTCGGATTCGCGAAGAAGCTCACCGTGTAGCGTTGAAACGGCCCGGAAATCTTCTTGCCCGGCTGGTTGCCTTCCGCAAGCGTTGTGTCTGTCTCGGCCGCGCTTGACCGCACACTGGCCACGAAAATCAGCTCCGTCGGATTTGGCGCCCCGTGCAGCATGGCCGCGCGCATTGCGTTGTATTGCGTCGTGCCGGTCAACGCTGTCTCCGATTCATTGCGATGCAGGGGTCTGTCGGGATCGTCGGCAAAGTAGCCGCGCCGGTATGCCAGAGTCAACGCCTGCTTATCCACTTTCACCTGGATTTTGCGATAGTCGCCGTTCCACTTGCGATTAACCGGCGTGTACGCGATCGTATAGTAGTTCGAACCCGCTTCCACCGCCTTTGTCACGGCCTCTTTCAGCCCGTTGGTATTGACGAACGCTTCACCTCCCGTCGCTTCCGCCATCTGCTTCATCGTGCCCTGCTCGGCCGCTGTGTTCTGGAACCATTTTGCATTCGCATTGGCAAAACCGTTCGGCGTTCTGTTCATGGTTGAGCCGCTCTGCGTCACGCTCAA
Organism: uncultured Acidobacteriaceae bacterium; assembly: GCA_963834565.1. Taxonomy (GTDB): domain Bacteria; phylum Acidobacteriota; class Terriglobia; order Terriglobales; family Acidobacteriaceae; genus Telmatobacter. Next base: position 144,822 of record CAWICF010000011.1, read on the forward strand.
CATGGGCGGCACCATCAGGCCGCGCGCATCGATCGGATATACAGCCACCTGGCTCCGTGCCAGCATGTCCACGGTCTCGCGAAACTCATCATCAGCCGATGCGACAACGCCAAACGGATTCTGCAGGTCCGGGTCGGGCATGATCGTGACCGGAAACGATCCCGAAAACCAGATCAGATTCTTGCGCCCCGGTAGCGTGGCCATATAACGCGCCAGTTGATTCAGTGCATCGAGTGTGTACTTTTGCCTGAGCTGCATTTGAAACGACTGTGTCTCCGCTTCAAACTGCTGCAACTCTGCAATGATCGTCGGCCCATCGGGATCGTTGGCTTCCATCTCCTGCGCCATGTCCATCATCGGATCGTCCGCGCCAGGCTGGTCGCCTTCCATTGCGTTGTCCATCAGCGGCGAAGCCTGCTGGCTCCCTTTCTTTCCTTCGACCAGTGCTCGCAACAGCCCAGGATCCGACGTGAACCCCTGCAGCATCTTCAAATCTGTAGTCAGCGAGAAGATCGCCATGCGCGTTCCCGGCGGCGCTTCTTTCAGATACTTCAGCACCTGGTCTCGCACTTCGGTTTGCGCATTGATCGGGGTATTCAGCTTGTCGAAGAGCAGAATATTCAATACGCCGTTTGTGGGCGCTACTGAGAAATTTGTGAACATTCCTGGACCCAGCCTGGGCGCTGGCGGCAAGGGCGCCGGCGGTCCAACTTCGTGCTCTTCAAATACCTTTAGCGTCTGCTGTTTTCCATCTTCGAAAACGTTGAAGTCGCTCGCGTTGAGATGGTGGACCGGGCCTTTCTTCTCATCGCTCACCACCACGTCGACGACAACCAGGTCGGTGTTGGCATGCAAAGTCGTCGTCGGCTGGGCTCCCGCCTGCGCGGTCGCCGCGGCACCTTGTCCAGCGGCGGACAGCGCAGAGAAAACCAGGGCAATCGCATAACAGCGAATCAGATTTCGCATCATAATCGGAGCCCCTTCTTTATTTCCCTAGAGGATACCCCAATCGAAAGTCCGCTCAAATCCTACTTTGCTGGTCAACCGCTTGGAATCCGGTCAACGCCGTATCCCCCGGAAGCTCCGTGAAGGAAAGTAACGAATCGTCTGGTTACCAACCTGGCGGTAAGCACCACCTATGGGCAGGGCACATACGACAAAAGCCGAATTGGCATAACTGGTTCCCTTGCGTAGATTTGCTGCAATAGTGAGGTATCAAGATGACCCCCTCGAAGACTCACTCACCCGCCACCGATCCTCTCCTCCGGGACTGGCTTCGCTGGGCGTCCGCGAACCACGACGTGCCGTTATTTGTCCGAAGCATTGCCGAAACCGCGCTCACCGCAGACTCGCCTCACTACGCTCTGTCGCGCCCCTTGCTCCTGGAATTGAAGCAGCAATACCCCCCCGGCTCTTCGCGTGAGCCTGTGGCAGCGCAAGGCATGAACCAGGTCGAGCGTCCCGCGTTTGCATCTCGCTGAAATGCCCCCTCGATCCCTCCGTCCCCTTGCCACCTGGTCCCTTTGTCCCGTCGTTCCCTTCTTCTAAAATCGTTTCTTCAACTTCAGCACCTGCGACTCCAGCCCGTACCACAGCGCCGCAGCCACCAGCGTGCACACCGCCAGCCGAAATCCAACCACTGCCAGGTTCCCCTCAATCCCGTAGCGATCCATCTTCGCGTCAAACCAGCCAAAGAAGATGAAAACTGAAATGTGGCTCATGTAGAGCCCGTAGCTGATCCGTCCATAAAAAGCGATAGGCCCGCTGCGCAGCGCGGCGTTCACCGGATTTCGCGAGCCCGTCGATGCAATGAGTGCCAGGATCAGGCCCGCGAACCCAACCGCCAGCGCCGAATCCAGAAACGCCGTTCCTCCGGCAATTGTCCCAGCCGCCCACACGCCGGCAACCATCGCTGCCAGCCCCATCCACAGCCAGGTACGCCGGCTCAGGTTGAGCGTGTGCATGCCCAGCGCCATCAGGCTGCCAAGGGCCAGGCCGTCCAGGTGGATCAAAGTGTGAGTCGGCGTGATCCACGCATGATGCCCCAGCCGCAGTGCCGGCGAAAGCGCGAGCGCGCCCAGCAACACCACTGCCAACATCCACGGCCGGCGCAGAAACTTCACCACGGGAGCCCACACAAAATAGTACTGCTCCTCGATTGCCAGCGCCCACGTCGGCTGCAGCGCCGGAGGCAGCGCCAGATGAAAAAGATTCTGCACAAAAAAGATGTAAGCCAGCCACGGCGCAGTCTTGATCGCATCCACCACGCTCGGACCGATGAACCACGGCGCGTTCAGATACACAACGATCAGCAGCAGAATGTAGACCGGCCAGATCCGCAGCGCTCGGCGCGCATGAAAGTTGTGAAAGAAGTGCGGCTTGTCGCGCGTGACGAGCAGGATGGAGGTGATGAGAAAGCCGGAGAGCATGAAAAAGAGGACAACCCCGGCCCATCCCCAAAGCGAGGCGTAATAAATCCAAGTGCCTTCGAGGCGCGGATGGCAGTGATACAGCACGACCCACAGGATGGCCAGCCCGCGCAGGCCATCGAGTTCAGGCAAGTAACTGGGAAGCCAGGTTGGTCGTTGAATCGCCAAGAAACCAGATTAAGGCATGCGACGCCGCCGGCTATGACGACGAAGCAAAGCCAATTCTGCGACGCGGCTTTTCAGGCGGTCTCATCAGCTCCCGGATCGCATCGAAAACCACTTTGAATTGCCCATCGTACTTCTTTTCTATCTCGTCAAGGCAGCGGGCAAGCTCACGGTTCGACGACAGGATCTCTCGCAGTTTGACAAAGGCGCGCATAATCGCGATGTTGACTTGCACGGCACGTGGACTGCGGAGAACACTCGACAACATAGCGACGCCTTGCTCGGTAAAAGCCAGCGGCGGATAGCGCCGCCCGCCCCATAAACTTGAGGTGCCAAATTGGAGCCTCAAGTTCTCGTATTCCTGTACCGTAAGTTGAAACATGAAATCCCGCGGGAAACGCGAAGCATTTCGACGCACAGCCCGATTCAAAGACTTCGTCTCAACTTCGTACAGTCCAGCAAGGTCACCATCCAGCATCACGTTTTGCCCGTGGATCAGCAGAATTCGCCGCTCGATTCGCTCGGACGGCACGCTCGAACTTGAGGCGACAATCTGTGACTTTCGGGCGGTCATGACTCGTACACCCTGTGCCGATCCCAACTTGAGGTGACAATTTGTCGCCTCAAGTTGCCTATCCCGCGGCCAACTGCCGGGCGCGTTCGGTTGCGCGCATTACCGCCTTGATCAATGTCACGCGCAACCCGCCCTCTTCGAGCTCCAGGATGCCGTCAATGGTGCATCCGGCCGGAGTAGTCACGGCATCTTTCAAAAGTGCCGGGTGATACCCGGTCTCCAGCACCATTTTTGAGGCCCCATATGCCGTCTGCGCAGCGAGTTGTGTCGCCACATCGCGCGGCAGGCCCACCTTCACCCCGGCCTCCGCAAGCGCCTCAATAATGATGTAGAGATACGCCGGCCCCGAGCCGGAAAGTCCCGTCACTGCGTCCATGTGTTTCTCGTCCACCATCACGGTGCGGCCGACGGTCTCGAAGAGACGCTGAGCCAGTTCCATCTGTGCGTCCTTCACAAACCGCCCGCGGCACAGCGCAGCCATGCCGGCGCCCAGCGCCGAAGGAGTATTCGGCATCGCGCGCACCACAGCAATCTCCACCCCGGCGGCCTCTTCAATCGAACGCGTCTTCACCGATGCGGCAAACGAGACGATGGTTTTGGCCGGAGTCAGTGCCGGCTTGATTTCGGCCATCAACTCGGGAACCTGGAATGGCTTCACTCCGATCAGAATCAGGTCGGCTTGCCGAGCAGCTTCCAGGTTGTTCGTGCTTACGTCGACGCCCCACTGCGTGCTGAGAGCCAGCGCGCGCTCGGCGTGGCTCACTGTGCCATGAATCTTCTCAACGGAGAACAGGTTCTCCTTCAGAAATGCCTGCAGCAGAATGCCCCCCATCTTGCCGGCGCCCAAAACTGCCACGCTCACCTGCGGCAACTTCGCGGGAACCTGCGTTGCCTCCACGGCGATCTCTGCCATCTTTTGACCTCTTTTCAAATCGAAGGGTTTCAACTCGAGGGAATTGGCCCATTCTCAGGATACGCGCTGCTCGGCACAATCGTGCGCGAGGTCCGGCCAACCTCGCGCTATCAGGGCGTGGGCTCTCCCATCAAGTGCGAACCGCCCGCTCCCTCGCGCCCTTGCTCCCTGTCCCTCTCACCTGCTCAGCAGCATCTCGTTGCTCAGGAAGTCCTTCAGCACCGATTCCATTTTGTCGTTGCGCTGTTCGGCGGTCCAGGTGGTGTCCCATACAACGTATCCGCCGGGTAAGGTCAGATACTTCTGACCGACGCTCAGCGCCGTCACCGTCGTCACCACCCAGGCATCCGATTCGAGAATGAAGGCGGGCACGTCTTCGTTGCCCTTTTCGGGATCCTGCAGTTCCGAGATATGAGTGCCCAGGTGGACGATCGCTCGGTTCAGGGCGTCGCCCTGCAGGCGGTCTTCATTGAGCGTGCAATTGAACAGCACGCCATCCGGAGAATCCTGCGTTCCCGCACCTTCATCCTTCGGCGAGAGTTCATTCGTTTTCCCAAAGCCGATCGTGACTCCGTTTTGCTGGCCGGGCTTTCCGTAGACGCCCACAGCCTTTACTGCCAGATCTTTCAGCGGACCAGCGCCCAGGCTGGCGGCAAGCTTTTGCATTGCTGCCGTCGCGCCGCCCAAATCGCCTCCCCCTCCTGGAGGCTGCATTGCATCGGCCTTGGTTTCGGCATCGGCCTTCGAGTAGTCGATCTCTTTTGGCGTCACGTCGCTTACCGACTGCAACACCAGCCGCGCCGGATACGCATTCATGTTTCCAAAGCCGCCAATGCCCACAATCTTGCCCGACGCGTCGCGCTTCAGCGTCGCATCGGCCACGGTATCCAGCCGCCCAATCAGCGTAGCCGTCACTTCATACCGTGCGCAGCCAAGGCACATCGTGGTGTTCTTCTGGTGCACCTGCGAGAGCAGCGAATCAAACTGCTTGAAGTCTTTGCTCTTGTCGAGCGTCACTGCTGTCCGCGTGGGCGCCGTGTATTGCCCGGCAAAGTTCTTCGCCGGCTGAAGCTCCACAATCGCCGCCGCTCCTGCTTTGCCCTTTGTTCCCTGTGGGTACTGCAGCCAGATGGTGTTTACCGGGTAGCCGCAGTTCGGATCGGTCGCGTCCTTGATCGCAAACTGGTCGAAGCCCGCAATCACCGTGCCCTTGATGCGCACCATCTTTCCGTCGAACGGCGCAGGCTTTTTCACCACGTCGCACACCGTTGTATCCACCACTTGCGGCGCGACCTGTGCATGCACACCGCAAGCGAATCCGAGCATCGCAAATGCTACAACAAACCAACGTTTCATAAAGCCCTCTTCAGCCGATGCGCGAGCGCACCGGTCGGAAATTCGCGGCCAACGCCGCCATGATTGGGAACTCGAAAGAATATCACGCTCGGAACGGTGTTTCCTGTGTCGGCATTCACTGGGCGCCGGCCTTTTCCACCGCGATCCATGCATCGATCCGCTGCTCCAGAATGTCGAGCGGGACGGGGCCGGCATCGATCACCTGATCGTGAAACGCTCGAATATCGAACTTGTCGCCGAGCGCAGTCCGCGCCCTCTCGCGCAGCTCCAGAATTTTTCTCTGCCCGATCTTGTAGGCAAGCGCCTGGCTCGGCCAACCAATGTAGCGATCCACCTCACTCTGGATCGTTGTCTCATCCAGATTCGAGTGATCGTGGAAGTATTGCACCATCTGATCGCGGGTCCAGGATTGGGAGTGCACGCCGGTGTCGACAACGAGGCGAATGGCGCGCCAAATGTCATTATCGAGGCGGCCAAAATCGGAATAAGGATCCTGGTAAAAGCCGACATCTTTGCCTAATTGCTCGGCATAAAGCGCCCAACCTTCGACAAAAGCCGTGTATTCGCCGTATTTGCGAAAATCGGGCACGTGCGTGAACTCATATGTGGCGGAAAACTGCAGATGGTGTCCGGGAATGCCTTCGTGATAAGCGATTGACTCGGCGTTGTAGAGGTTCCTGTCAGTCGCGTTGTATTCGTTGACAAACAGCCGGCCCGGCCGGCTGCCATCGGGCGAGCCCGGCCCGTAATACGCCGGCGGCGCCGTCTTCTCCAGGTATTCCGGCACAACCGCCATCACAAGCGGCGCCTTGGGCACATGACCAAAGAGCTCCGGCAGTTTGGCCTGCATGGGCTTGATGTAGCCGCTATACACATCCATCAGCGCCTGGCCCGACGCGGGGTGCAATTTGGGATTGTTCTTCAGGCTGGCGCGAAAACTCGCCAGATCCTTGAATCCCAGCTTTTCGGCGATCTCGGTCATCGCCGCTTCGTCCTTCTTCACTTCGTCGAGGCCGATCTGGTGAATCTGGTCGGCGGTCAGATCGGTCGTGGTGGTGCGCTTGATGAGGAACTGGTAGTACTTCTTGCCGTCGGGAAGGGCGCTGATGCCCGGCTCGGTGCGGCCTGCAGGCACGTAAGTCACTTCCATGAAGCGCGCAAAGCGCAAATACGCCGGGAGCACTTCCTTTGCAATCGCCTCGAGCGTCTCCTGTTTGATGCGGGCCTGCTCCTGCGCGCCGATTGAGGGGGGAAACTTCTTGAGCGGCTCGGCGAAGGGCGAATCTTCAGGCTTCTGGCCGGCCAGATCTTTCACCTGATCGAGCGCCTTTTCGAGAAGAAACTTCGGCGGAACGCGGCCATCCTGAATACCCAGCGACAGGTTCGTGGTCACCTGTTCGAACGCCGTGGGAATCGCGTGCAGGCGGGCGATCCAGTCGTCGTAGTCTTTCACGGTGTTGAAGCTGAGCTGCTCCACCAGCTCGGGAAAGTCGCGGTAGACGCCGTCCATCTGGTTGACTGACATCTCCCACTCTTTGAACTGCGCGGCCTCATCATCCTCTTCAAACAGCCGGATGAGCATCTCCTGACTGATCTTCTCGTCGGCGGTGAATCCCGTGGGATCGATCGCAGCCAGACGGAGAAGGAACTTGCGTTCGCGGGCAAGGCCGTCGTTGTAAGCCCTGACACTGTAGTCGGAGATCTGGTCGTTGTAGTGCAGGTCGCCGATGCTGGAGGCGAACTCGGGATTGTGCTTGAGGTAGTCCTCCCAATATTCGTGGAAGAGATCGTTGAGGGCCTTGCGGCGGTCCTCAAGCGACTGCGGAACCGGTGGCTGGCCCGGCGCCTGCGGCGTGAGAGTGAGTTTTTGCGCGGGCGAACTCAGCGCGGATCCGGCCAACAAGGCAGCAATTGAGGCAAGAACATTACGTCTGGTTTGATTCAAGGGGTCAGGTTCCTTCTTGGAGATTTGGCCTAGAGATGAGTTTAGACGAGAGAGGCAGGGGCCTCGGGATTTGGGACTTCGACGCAAGATCCCGGCCATGGGAACCGGCAAATCCCAAGCCAAGAAATTAGCAAACTGGTGACAAGCGGATGACAACTGCCGGTCGAGGCTCGGCCTAGGATCACGAACTGTGAGGCCAGAGAAGGTTCGGCGCCAAGTCGCTCCGACCGATGGTTTCGATCCCCCTCTGCTCCTGAATTTCCCATGGAGAAATGAATATGCCTTTTCGCAGGACCGCAGTTGCCTTTTGCCTCGGCCTCGTTCTTCTTTTGGTTCCGGCCCTGGCCCGCGCACAATATCAACTCACCAACCTGGTTTCGAATCAAGTGAATTCGCATGCCACGACCATCGATCCGCTGCTGGCTAATCCCTGGGGATTGGCGCGGAGCGCCGGTTCGCCCTGGTGGATCAGCGATAACGACACCGGCTGGTCGACACTCTACACCGCAACCGGAACCGAAGAGTCGCTCAAGGTTGTGATTCCCACTGCCGGAAATGGACCGGTGGAGGCGAAAGGCCTGAACGGTCCCGGCACGCCCACGGGAATCGTTGCCAATGGATCGAAGACGGAGTTCGAGGTTTCGGGCGTGGCCTCGTCGTTCATCTTTGCCACACTCGACGGCACGATCAGCGCCTGGCCGGGTACGAACAAGAACCTGGCGACCCTCGTGGTCGATCGATCGGCCGAAAGTGCGAGCTACACCGGTCTGGCCATCACCAGCAATGCCTCGGGGAATTTTCTCTACGCTGCGGACAATACCAACAATCACATCGATATGTTCGACAGCAACTTCAACTATGTGATGTCGTTTGGAGATCCGTCGGTGCCATCGACCCTTTCAGTATTTGGCGTGCAGGACATCAATAGCATGGTGTACGTGACCTATGCCGTACCGAACGTCGGCGCTGGCGGATACGTCGACATCTTCAAGGAGGATGGCACCTTCGTGAAGACGCTGATCAAAGGGAACATACTGAATCAGGCCTGGGGCGTTGCGCTCGCTCCCAGCAATTTTGGGCCGTTGAGCAATACGCTGCTGATTTCAAACAACTCTGTCGACGGCACCATCAACGGATTCGATCCAAACAATGGCAGGTTTGTCGGCACGATCAGAGATCAATTCGGGAGACCGATTGTGCTTAACAATCTTTGGGGAGTCGCCTTTGGCGGCGGAACAACAAACAATGGAGCAACAAACGAGTTGTTCGTCACGGTGGGCCAGGGGATCGGAACCAACGAATTGGCGGGCACGTTCACCTCCATCGTCTACAACCCAATCTTTCCTCATGGGCCGGGATGGTGATGACAGCGGCTCGAGGCAGGAGTTTCATTCCACGCCGCCCGGGTCTTCTCTCGGGATAAGACGAGGGTGGGAATCGGCACGGAGCCCATCCTGAAGCGCGCCGCAACACGGCTAGCTTCGGGGTGGGGAGCCGGTTTCTTACCCGGCGCGGGATTCGCGCCTTCGGGCGGACCAGCTCACTCTTCGCGAAGCAGGATCAGAGGATCGACCGAGAGCGCGCGCTGCGCTGGAAGCCATGTGGCCACCAGCCCCAGCGCCGCCATGGCGGCAACCACCCCGCCGAGCACCAGCGGGTCGCGGGGATTAGCCTGATACACGATGTAAGCCAGCACGCGCGTGGCGAGAATTCCCAGGAGCAGTCCGGCAACCGAACCGATTGCCAGCAGTTTCACAGGCCGCCCCAATGCAGCCCGCAGCACCTGCGTGCGCTGCGCGCCCAGCGCTACGCGAATGCCGATCTCCCGCAGCCGCTTGCTCACCAGATACGCAGCCAGCCCGAAGATGCCCGTGATCGCCAGCATGGCGCCCATCGCGCCCAGCGCACCGAGTGCCACCGTAGCCACACGCGAGGGGAACAGCGCAATCGAAAGCACGTCGGGCCACGTGTTGACCTGGAACGGCAGGCCCGCGTCCATTTCCCGCAAGACATTTCGGATGGCCGCCGCCAGTTGCTGCGGATCGCGATCCGAACGCACCACCAGGCTCGTGGCCTGGGAGGGCGACTGCATGAAGGATACGAACATCGCCGGCTTCTGTTCTTCGGTCAGTTGAAAATACTTTCCGTCTTCCACAACGCCCACCACCTGGAGGCGTGTTCCAATCTCCGGCTTGAAATATTTCCCCACCGCGTTGTCTGCCGAGCCGAAGATTTTGCGCGCAAACGTCTCGTTGATCACGGCCACGGCGGGCGAGTTCTTGTCGTCGTGCCAGGAGAGATCTCTGCCCCGCAACATCGCGGTTCCCGCCGCATGGAAGTAATCGGGAGAGACACGGTAATCCATCGTGTGCGCCGCGACCTTCGACGGATTCAGATCCATCGTCTCGTCGGTATAGACATCTTCGTTCGGCCCGGCCCCTCCCAAAGGAACTTGATCGATCATTCCCACCGACTTCACTCCAGGAATCGCCTGCAGCCCCTCGATCATGCGCCTCTGCATGGCGAGCGCCTGGTCTCCGGTATATCCCGCCATATTCAAGTCGGTATCTACCACCATCGCGTTCCGCGGTTCAAATCCGAAGTTGCTGTGCATCGATTGCATCAGCCCGCGCACGGCGACCAGTGAGGACGTGACCAGCACAGCGCAGATGGCGATTTGCACCACAAGCAATACGTCGCGCGCGGTCACCCGCCGGCCGGTATTGCCGGCAATCACTCCTGAGGATCCGGCCTTCACCACTTCATACGGGCTGGTGCGGAGTATCTGGCGCAGCGGAACCGCGCCAAAGAGGAATCCGCTCGCCAGCGCCAGGAACAATGCGGCCCAATAGACATGGGCGTCAGGAGAAACAGGCACCATGATGGGAAATGTTGGGATTGGATGCCACATGCTCAGCCCGCGCAGCAGCGCCACGCTGCCCCATAGTCCAATTGCGCCTCCAGCCAGTGAAATCAGCACGGCTTCGGTAAACACGCCGCGCAGAACGCGCCTGCGACTCGATCCCAATGCAAGCCGCAAAGCCACTTCGCGGGAGCGGTCGGCGGCGCGCGCGGCAAACAGGCCGCCCAGGTTGGCGCAGGCCGCCAGCAGAATCAATCCGGCAAGGAGCATCAGCCCGGCGAGAAATCCTTTTACCGGCCCACCCAGCATGTCGCCGACGAGACTCGGTCGCGCCAGACTGAAAGTCATTTGCGCATCGGTTTTGGGATAAGTATTTTCGAGCCACGATCCGACACGGTTCAAGTCGGCAACAGCCTGCGCCGGCGTCACTCCTTGCTTAAGATGGCCCAGCGCCATGATGAAGTCCTGCTCGTCGCGCACATTCAGAATCTTCTTCCCGGTGTACTGCTCATGGTTGACAGCCGGCGCCCAGAAATCCGGAAGAAAGAAGAGCAGCGTTCCCTCAAATGAGGGTGGCGCTACGCCGAGAATGGTGAAAGGATGTTTGTTGATCTGGACCACGCGGCCCACCACGCTGCGGTCGTCCCCGAAATGGCTGTGCCAGTACGGGTAGCTGATCACCAGGTACGGAGCGCTGTTCGGCCCGTGCTCATCCGCGTCGTGGAAGAAACGACCAACATATGGCCGAATTCCCAACGCATCGAAGTAGTTCCCGCTCACCTCATAGCCCATCGCCTGTGTTGGATTCTTGCCTGTATCGAGCCCTACGCCAACAATGCCGAACAAGGCCAGCGAATCGAAGCTGCGGTTGTGATCGCGCAGGTCGAGATAGTCGGGATACGATTCGCCCGGGTCCTTATCTGCTCCGTGCTCGAGTGTGTAGAGGCTCTGCGGCTGCGGCACATTCAACGGCCGCAGGATCAGCGCATTCAATAAGCCAAATACCACTGCGTTGGCGCCGATTGCCAATGCCAGAGTGAATATCGCTGCGAAGGCAAATCCGGGAGACTTGCGCAATTGGCGCAGGGCAAATCGCACGTCCTGCAACAAGGTGGTCATGTTTGGCCTCCGGGTGAGGGGGAAGCAACAGGAAAGAAAGTGCAATTACGGAACCAAAACTCCCAAAACGCAAGTTGATGAAAACAAGGAGCCGCGGGAGATCGTGGAGGTTCGGGAACCGAATCGCGTGCCCATTTTCACCCCAAGGTGTCCACAAATGAACAGCGATGTCCAGTGTGTTAGCCCCTTAGCCCGGAGTCTCTGCATTTCAGCTCCCATGTTCCCTCGGTCCCTCGCTCCCTGCTTTTCCGATTCCGGGGACGAAGCGGGGTGGGATATATTGAGGCCTACATCTTCCCCCTGAACCGGACATTCTGAATCCAACATGGCGCACGACGTCTTTATCAGCTATTCCTCGAAGGACAAGCCGACTGCGGACGCGGTGTGCGCGACGCTGGAGGGCGAGGGCATCCGTTGCTGGATCGCGCCGCGCGACGTGACCCCGAGCATGGAGTGGGGCGCAGCGATCATCGATGCGATCAAGAGTGCGCGGGTAATGGTATTGGTGTTCTCAGCCAACGCCAACGGGTCGCCGCAGATTCGCCGTGAAGTGGAACGCGCGGTCAATCACAACGTTGCCATTCTGCCGTTTCGCGTAGAGAACATCCTGCCGGATCAGACGCTGGAGTATTTCATCAGCGACGTGCATTGGCTGGATGCGCTGAATCCGCCGCTCGAATCGCACATCAAGGTTCTGGCCGGAACGATCAAAGGGCTGCTGGCCTCGGCGCAGACGGAAGAAGCGCAGCCGGAGCCAGGGCCGGCGCTTCCGCCAGCCGCCGCGCCTGGTGCAGCCGCAGGTACGGTGGGCGGGGGTGTGCCCTTGCAGGCTGCCAGTCTGCCAGTAGAAGCCCAGGCGCTGTCCGCTGCCGTCGGTGCGCCGATTGCGCGATCGCGAAAGATCCCGGTGTGGGTGTGGATTGGTGCGGCTGCGGTGGTTGTGCTGGCCGCGGCGCTGGTGTTTCGTTCGGGCGGGAAGGCGCGTACGTCCGGCGCTTCGACAACAGAACTCACCGCCAATGCCAAGCAGGCGACGGAGCAGGCGGATGAACTGATGAGCCAGAAGCGCTACGCGGAAACGGCGCCGCTTGCGGACGGGGCATGCAATGACGGCTCCATGGAGGCCTGTTACATTCTTGGCCGACTCTACGATGAAGGCTGGGGCGTAGCCCAGGACGAGGTGAAGGCGAGCTCGTTGTTTTTGAAGGCCTGCAATGGTGGACAGGCGGGAGCGTGCACAGATCTTGGCATTCTCTACGATGACGGCCGCGGCGTGGGCAAGGATTTCACACAAGCGCGTTCTTATTTTCTGATGGCCTGCAACGGCGGGAACGCCGGCGGCTGCTTTGATCTTGGTTTGCGTTATGAGAATGGTGACGGAGTTCCCAAGGATTATGTCAAGGCGGCTCCTCTGTACCAGAAGGCCTGCGACTGGGGAGATTCGGACGGGTGCAACAACCTGGGCATGCTGTATTTGAACGGCCTGGGGGTGACCAAGGATTACGCGCAAGCGAGTCCGCTGTTCCAGAAAGCCTGCGATGGAGGAGACATGGCGGGTTGCGGGAACCTGGGCCTGATTTACACGCGCGGCTATGGCGTAGCAGCGAGCGCGGCGAAGGGAAGGGCGTTCTTTAAGCAGGCATGCAATGGCGGCGACGACTGGTCCTGCACTCAGCTAAAGAGAATGGAGTGAACGCCAGGGGAATAGCAGCAAAATTCTCGAAGCGGTTGCCGCGGTGAGTCCCTCAACGCGACGTTGCCCAGTGACGTTGCCCAGCCAGCGCGCCAACGTTCTGTAACCGCTGCGCGAGGAAACCTATCTAAAGGATGGACATAAATGGAGGTCGCGGGATGGCGTGGCGGGTGGTGTTTGCGTTGCTGGTTGTCGGGGTTGTGGGAGCGTTTCTGTTTTCGAGGACAACGATGGTATCAGGAAACATAGCGGGGGGTGGGCCGATTCCGGCGGCGACGACGGACAATGCGCTGGCGAGCGCGCCAGGCAAGGCGAAGGCGGTGTTTGCCGGTGGATGCTTCTGGGGCACACAGGCGGTCTTCGAGCGGCTGAAGGGCGTGGTGGATACAACGGTAGGCTACTCGGGAGGATCGGCTGCGACGGCGACTTACGACCAGGTGACGACCGAGACGACGGGTCACGCCGAATCGGTCGAAGTGGTGTACGACCCGTCGAAGATTACGTACGGAACGCTGCTGCGGATCTTCTTTTCAGTGGCGCACGATCCGACGCAGTTGAACCGGCAGGGGCCGGATGTGGGAACGTCGTACCGGTCGGCAATTTTCTATGAGAACGACGACCAGAAGCGGATCGCGCAGGCGTATATTGCGCAACTGGACGCGGCGCGCGTGTTTGGCGGGCGGATTGTGACAGAGGTGACTCCGCTGAAGGGCTTCTATCGCGCCGAGGACTACCACCAGGATTACGCGCTGCACAATCCGGGGAATCCCTACATATTGGTATGCGACCGGCCGAAGATCGAGGCGCTGAAGAAGCAGTTCCCCAATTTATTTGTGGAGTACACGGGGAAGCGGTGATCGAGGTGCCGCGGGGCTAGTGGCGCTGGCGCATCCGGCGAATCGGCGAGAAGCGGTCCCCCCACCCAAGCAAAGCTTGAATCCACCCCGCAGACGAAGACCTCTCTGTGGGGACCCCGGGGATGGGGCACCCGGCGAGTCGGTGAAGACAAGCGCAGATCCTTCGCTAGGCTCAGGCTGACAATTCGGGTGAATAGGCGCCCCTGCCAATTTGAAGCTCCGCTGCAAAGGCGTCGAGCGAGATTTCAAATTACCATTTCGCGCTTTACTTGGCCGGAGGGGGAATGCTACATTCCAACCCATCCCCCAAGGCCCGTTTCTCTCAATCAGCAGCACAGGAGAACCCTCAATGTTTTGCGCGAACTGTGGTACCGCGTGTGAGCCGGAGTTTCGGTTCTGCAAGAAATGCGGCGCGCCGGTGGGAGCCGGCGCTGCGGCACAGCCTGCCGCGATGGTTGCCGCTCCCGGGGTGCAGGCCGTGCCGCCGCCGACATTTCAGCCGATGTATCAACAGGCGGTGTACTACGTGAGCGCGCAGGCGCAGACGCTGCACCAGTTGAATGTGCTGCAGAGCATGCGCGCCAAACTGCAGGGGCTGGCTTCGACAGAGAGCCTGGAGGGATTCAGCCTGTCGGCGATGTTCAGCGAGGTGTTCAAGCGGCGCGGCGCGGCCGCGGTGGAGGATTACATTTTGTGCGGCACGTCGCGCACAACGCCGCCGATTGAACTGGTGGAGACGGGATGGCCGAAGCCGTGGCTGTTCTTCAGAGTGCTCGCGGCGCTGGTGATCGCCTACGTGGGCCTCACATTCATGTTCAAGCTGACAGGGAACACGAATTGCATTCCGGGGATGATGTTTCTGGGCGCGTTTGCGGTGCCGCTGGCGACGCTGGTGCTGTTTTTTGAGTGGAACACGCCGCGCAACGTGAGCGTGTACGCGGTGGCGAAGCTGTTCCTGATGGGAGCGGTGGCGTCGCTGGGCGTGGCGCTGCTGGGATACGCGCTGCCGATCTTCGACGTTTCGACGATGGAAGCCGGCGTGGTGGAAGAGTGCGCGAAGCTTTTGACGGTTGTCGTGATCATGCGCGGCGTGCGCTACAAGTACATCCTGAACGGAATCCTGTTCGGGGCGACAGTAGGCGCGGGGTTTGCAGCCTTTGAGACGGCGGGCTACGCGCTGAACGAAGGACTGCTGCAGGGATTGCTGCCGAATTTGACGCGGGGCGTGACCCAGACAGCGGCGATGGGCGATGGCGTTTCGGCGATGCTGCAGTTGCTGCTGCTGCGCGGCATAGAGGCGCCGCTGGGGCACGTGGCGTGGACGGCGCTGGCGGCGGGCGCTTTCTGGCGGGTGAAGCAGGACAGGCCGATGAATCCGAGCATGTTGCTGAGCCCGAGTTTCCTGAAGGCGTTCGCGATTCCTGTCGCGATGCATGCGTTGTGGGATGCGCCGTGGCAATTGCCGTTCAGCGGAAACCAGATTTTGACCGGACTGATCACATGGTATGTGGTGTTCGGGCTGGTGCAGCAGGGATTGAAGCAGGTAAAAGCAGAGCAGAAGGCGCACATGGAGACCACGCTGATGCACGTGGAAGCGCAACTGCAGCCGCCGGGAACCGTGGCAGTGTGAAGAGCAGGGACCCGGGTCATAGAGATTAGGAAAAGGAACTGGGGGAGCGATGACGACGTGCAGCAAGTGTGGGGCGCAGTTGCAGGGCGATGAGCGGTTCTGCGTGAAGTGCGGGAACGATATGTCGGCACAGCCGGCAGCAGCGGCGAGTGCGGTTCCGGCGGCGCAGATGATGCAGCCCGCGGGGATGGCGGCGTACGCAATGCAGGGAGGGATTCCGGTTGCAGTGCCGCTGCCGATGCCGGCTCCCGCAAAGAAGGTGGGATTAACGTGGGTGGTGATTGTAATCGGGTTGCTGGTGCTGGCTTACTACTACCACGCGAAGCATCAGCCGGTGGCGCAGACGCAGCCGGCATCGAATCCGGCGCAGCCCGGATCGAACCCTGCGCAACCAGGATCGAATCCTGCGCAACCCGGGTCGAATCCCGCGCAGCCGGGTGCGGCGCCGGGAGGCGCTCCTTCGCAGCCAGGAGTGAACCCGGGGCAGCCGGTGGCAACGCCGCTGGAGGTGCAACAACAGGCGCTGGCGGGGCGGTATGTCGCAGAGTACGGATTCGTGGAAGTGGTGGGCGCGCGATGGGCCAATAACTCGACGGTCATCATGCGGTCGGCAACGATCGAGTGCATCCAGTACGCGGCGAATGGAGCGGCGCTGTCGGAGTCGACGAACAATCTGAATGGGCCGGTGGATCCGGGACATTATGTAACGTTCGGGCCGTTCCAGATGGGCCGGATCGTTGCGTACGCGAGTCGAGTCAATTGCGGAATCATCCAGGCGTATCCGGCGACCTAGAAGGCCGCTGTTGCCGCTGACGGCGCGCATTGCTCGGGAGGTGTCCTCCACTGGCGCTCGGTCCCGGCGATTCAGGGAAATATTGGTGAGCAAGCAATTGGTGAGCAATGAGGGGCACGTGCGGTATAGTGCCGGTAGACTCTCATTTCCCCGCCTGGAGCGCCGGAATGGCCGCGGAACACTCGGCATTTATCAGCTACAGCCGCGCTGACTCGGAATTTGCCCTGAGGCTGGCGCGCGATCTGAAAGCGGCGGGAGCGAAGGTCTGGCTCGACCAGATCGACATTGTTCCGGGCGCATCGTGGGACAACGCTGTGGAGAATGCGCTGATGGCGGCGGAGTATATGCTGCTGATCCTGTCGCCGTCCTCAGCGAAATCAGACAATGTGCGCGACGAAGTGTCGTACGCGCTGGAGAACGGGAAGACGGTGATCCCGGTTCTTTACATGGACTGCGTGATCCCGTTGCGGTTGCAGCGCAAACAGAGAATCGATTTCCGGGCCGACTATGGGCGCGGCCTGAGCGGGCTGCTGGATCAGCTGCGGGTTGAGAATCCCAATCAGGCGGTTGTGCAGAAGGCCGTGGAAGATGATGCAGTGCGCCAGGCAGCATGGCAGGCGCGCGAAGCGGAAGCGCGGCGCATTGCGGAGCGCAAAGAGCGCGAGAGGCAGGAAGAAGCGGCGCGGGCGACCGAAGCGGCGCGGCAAAAGGCGCTGGTGGAGCTGGCGGCCGAGGAAAAAGCGGAGCGCGCCGCAAAAGAGGAAGCGGACCGCAAAGCCCGGGTTGAAGCAGAACAGCGGGCGGCAGCAGAAGCCGAGCGGGTGAAGGCCATGCAGCAGGGACAGCAGGCGGTTCCCGTGCCTGGACCAATTCCTGGAGCAATTCCTGGACCGATCCCGACGCCGGTGCCCGGACAGCCGGGAGTGATCCCGATTGTGGTGGCGCCGCCAGCGCAGTCAAAGAAGGGCGGATGGCTGGGGATTATCGCCGGAGTGTGCGTGCTGGCGGGGATTGCCTACTACTATTCGAAGCCGAATCCGCCGGGCGGGGGAGGGGGCGGTTCGACGCCTCCGGCCTCGACGCTCGTGCAACAGCAGGCGTTCACCGGGCATTGGGATGCGGAGAACGGCGAGGTGATTGTGACCTCGGCGCAATGGACGAATAATTCAACAGTCACAGTCGCATCGGCAACGCTCGAGTGCGTTCAATATGACGCCAACGGAAACCAGCTGACGGAGATCCAAACCGTTCTGACGCCGAGCGCCCCTCTGCAACCGAAAGGCACGTCTGTCTTCGACGCGTTCCAGATAGGCGTGGTGGTGCCGAATGTGACGCGGGTCAACTGCTTCATTGTGAACGTGACGCCGGCGAGCTGAGCGGGCGAGCAGCGAGTCGGCAAGCCAGCGAGGCAGCGAAAAGGCACCGCAGTCTTCACAGGGATTTCAGTCTCGAGTCTGCGCGTCAGCTGAATCTCGCCCCCCCAAGCGAAGCTTGGATGGGGCACCCACCTTATAGTGATATTCCACGAGACCAACGAGCAAAGATCGCTCGCCCCCCCATCTCGCTGCCCCGATATCCGCAGGGATTCTAGGAATGGGTCACCCCAGACCTGGGCTATTTACACGTAAATTTGAAGCGGAATCGGGGCAATTTACACGTAAATCGGCGGTGGTGCGCTACGGTCCGGTGCAATCGGCGTTTCCCGGGCAACTTCTGACGCTGCATCAACCATTTAAGAGCCAAGGTTGTGGAGTGATTCGGGCGTGACGGAGCTTACCCATGCCCATTTTGCGCCAACCGTAAAATTATCCCAGTCTTACGTTTCCAATCCCATAACGACACGCATTGAATGCTGGTTGATCCAAGGGAGCCGGTAAACTGTGCGCCGTGATTCTCGGCCGGGAAAGCCCGAGATACGCGAGCGGCGCGTCGGTGCCCGGGCTCGAAGGACTTGATGGAGGATGACCATGGCATTGAAAAAGACGCTGTTCGCATTAGCGCTGATGTTCCTTGCCGCCGCGGGGCCGGTGTTTGGGCAGTCGGACCGCGGGACGATCACAGGCACGGTGAAAGACGCTTCGGCAGCGGTTTTGCCGGGTGTGCAGGTAACGGTGGTGAACGCGGCCACGAATGAAGCGTGGAAAGCGACCACCGACGGCCTGGGACTTTATCGGGCGGAGAATTTGCCGGTAGGCACATATTCGGTGCGCTTCACCTACCAGGGATTCAAGACGCTGGAGCGGAGAGGCGTGACGCTGCTGATCGGCCAGGTGGCGGAGATTGATGCTTCGCTGCAGGTAGGCGGGACGACCGAGACGGTGGAAGTGACGAGTGCGTCGCCGATTCTCGAGACCGAGGATTCGGCCGTGGGAGCGAACCTGAACAGTGAAGCGGTGAGCGAGTTGCCGTTGAACTCGCAGGGCAGCCGCAACCTGTCGAACTTCATTTTTGCGTATGTGCCGGGCGCGGAAGGCTCTGACTACAGCTCCCATATTGACGGCGGCATGGCGCTGACCAAGGAAGTGCTGATCGATGGTACGTCGGCCGTATCGCAGTTGGGCGGGTACATCAGCGAATCGCAGCCGCCGATGGAGGCGGTGCAGGAGTTTGAGGCCGACACGGCGGGTATCAGTGCCGATGCGGGACGCAGCGGCGGCGGCGTGTTCCGCTACGAGATGAAGTCGGGCACCAACCAGATCCACGGATCGCTGTTCGGATTTGTGCACTCGACGAGCCTGGACGCAGTGAGCGCGTCGAATCATCTCTCGGCGATCACCGACCCAGCGAATGCCGCGGCGTACCTGAAGATCAGCGACTCACTAAGTGACTGGGGCGGCAGCGAGGGTGGCGCGATCAAGAAAGACAAGCTGTTCTACTTTTTCGCGTTCGAGCGTTATATGCAGTCGATGTGGAACGTAGGGCCGAACTCGCGGACGGTGCCGACAGACGCGATGATGGGGTTGACCTCGAACGGCAGCGTGGCGACCTACGCAGACCTTAGCCCGATGCTTTCGCCCGGAGTTGCAGTGGATACGTATGGCGGCTCGCCGGCGATCGACAACTGCGGCAACCCGGTATACAAGGGCGCCATCATCGATCCGGCATCGACGGGCGTGACGCCGGTGGCCACAGCGAATACTCCAGCCGGATTCGGCTGCGTATTCGTGAACAACCAGATTCCGACCGGCCGGATCAGCAAAGTGACGTCGCAGATCCTGCAACTCTATCACCAGTATTACAAGCCCGAGTCGACGCTGACGACGAACGATGCCGGGCCGGCGTACCAGCCCGATCCGTGGTTCCACAACACGCAGACGAGTTTCAAGATGGACTACAACATAAGCCCGAAGCAACACCTTGCGGGCTCGTTCTACTGGGACGATTATCCGCGCATCAATGCGGACCAGGGTGGAGTGTGGTCGCCGACCGCAGCGGACGGCGGACCGATGGCGAACAGCTACTGGCACAACACAACCGCGCCCGGCGCGCGGCTGAGCGATGCAATGACGATTTCGCCGAATATGGTGAATACGGCATACGCCACGTTCAACCGTTTCCGCAACCCGAGTATCGCCGTCTCGGAGACTGGCGATTGGGACAAGAAACTGGTGGGCTACAACGGAGCTGGAAACTTCCCGCTCATTTACTTTGACTCGGGCATGTACTTTGGCGGCGCGAACTACCAGAACGGCTGGAGCTTCAGTCCGTTGGGCAGCCAGTACAACGATTTCTACGCCGGCAATACATTCATTTACAGTGACGAACTGGTATGGAGTCACCGGCGGAACAACTTCAAATTTGGCGCCGAATTCCGCGCGATGCAGTTCAACTATCACACGGACGACAATACGTTCACGGGCGGCTATCCGCTGATTTTCGATCCGACGAATACTGCGCCCGCGTGGTACGACATCAACGCCTACGACCAGGTGGGCAACGCGTTCGGCAGCTTCCTGCTGGGCGATGTTTACAACGCGGAGACGAACAATCCTGACAACGAATACGGACGGCGCAAAGTTTTCTCGGTGTATGCAAGCGATGACATCCGCGTGAATTCGCGTCTCACGCTGAACGTGAGCCTGCGCTGGGACTACAACAATCCTTACAAGGAGAAATATGGGCACTGGTCTAACTTTGTGCTCAACGCGCTGAACCCGGTGACGGGCGAATACGGCGAGTATCAGTATCTAACCAGCGGCAGCCAGTCGTTTGAGAAGAGGCAGGACTACTACAACTACTCGCCGCACATCGGGATTGCGTACAAGCTGACAGACAAGACTGTCGCGCGGGCAAACTTCGGCGTGTTCTTTACGCCGCTGAATCTGAATACATGGGGCGGCGTGCCCTACCAGCAGGATGGGGACGAGGGATTCCATCCGATTACACAGGAAGGGAATTTCGAGTGGGATAACGGATACAGCCCGACCTCAACGCAAGTGAAGACCCCGGACTACACGCAGGCCGATGTGGTGAGCGTGGATCCCCGGTCGCTGACGCCGGGCAACGTGCAGCAGTACAGCATCGGCGTGCAGCGCCAGCTGGACAGGGTGAGCTTGCTGGATGCGAACTGGGTCCAGAGCCACAGCTATCACCTGCAGAGCGGCATCTTTCAGACCAACCAGCCAACCGAGGCGAACTACCAGAACTACGTCACGACGGGGGAGTTCCCAGCTTCCTATAACGGGTACTGGGGCGGCGCCGGTCCGGGCTGGGAGGGATTAACGCCCTATCCACAGGCCGAGGCCGGCTACGGGCCGATGCTCTCAGTGGGCGTGCCGCTGGGCAACTCCGACTACAAGAGCATCCAGGTCAGCGTGACCCGGCGGTCCGCGCACGGGCTCTCGCTGATGGGTAGCTATAACTGGTCGCGCACGCACGGCGATGTGGACTCGGACTTCCAGGAGCTGTGGTGGAGCGGCGCGCTGCAGAACACCTACGACCTGAAAGACGAGGCCAAGGACATTTCGGACTTTGACGAGACGCACATCGTGAAGGGCTACATCATCTACAACCTGCCATTCGGACAAGGGAAGACGTTTGCATCGACAGTGGGTTCGCTGGGTAATGCGTTCATCGGCGGATGGAGCCTGGATGGCGACTTTCACTACAACACGGGAACGCCGATCTCGGTGCACTCGACGAACTCGTATGTGGGCTTCAACTCCGTGTACGCGAATATCACCTCGGGTTGCAAGCTGACGACGGGCTCGCGCAAGCTGTTCGGGCAATACCTGAACACAAGCTGTTTCACGAATCCGAATCCGGGCGCGTACGGCGGAGCGGCGCCGCAGTTCGGAAATGGAGGGAACTTCCAATCGCAGGTGCGGAATCCGGGCTTGGCGACGGAAGACCTGGGCGTGCACAAGAGCCTTGCAGTGGGTCCGGAGGGCCGGTACAACTTCACGCTCCGGCTGGAGTTCTTCAACGTGTTCAATCGCGATGCACTGGGCGGGCCAGACACCAACATGGCGGATGGAACGTTCGGACAAATCATCAGCTATGGCGGCGTGGGCGGACGCGTGGGGCAGTTTGGCGCGCGGTTCACGTTTTAGTTTGCCGGCCCCCACCCAAGCAAAGCTTGGATGGGGCACCCATCGAGGGCTGTGGTTTCCCACGTCTCAGAATCGAGACGTGGGGCACCCGGCCCTGGCAAATAGATAAAAGCAAGTGGAGTTGAATTCCATGTTAAGTGTCGCGAAGTTCCAGCTGCGTGCCACAGTGGCGGCAGGCATTCTGTTCGTGATTGGGTGCGGCAGCGGCGGAGGGACGACGACAACGACGCAAACGACGCAAGCTGCCGCTCCCACGGTCTCAACTGCCGCAGCTCAGAACGGAGCAGTCGTGGTGACGCTGGCCAGCTCGACCTCGGGCGCGACGATCTACTACACGGTGGATGGGACGACGCCAACAACGAGCTCGCAGATTTATGAAGCGCCGTTTCTGGTAGCGGCGAATCTGACGCTGAACGCGATGGCGGCGGCGCCGGGCGATAACAACTCGGGCGTCACGTCGCAGGCATTTGCTCCCAACATCGCTTCGGGCACGCTGGTTTGGAGCGACGAGTTCAGCAACGCAACGGGAGCGAATGCGGAGCCGAATCCCGCGGTGTGGACGTACGACACGGGCTCGGGCGGTTGGGGAAACAGCGAACTGGAAGACTACTGCGGGTGGAACTCGTCTGTGTCGCCGTGCGCGACGGCTTCGCCCAACGTGTATGTGGGAACCGACGGGTATCTGCACATCGTGGCGGAGGAGCCGTCGGCGGGCGTGTACACCTCGGCGCGGCTGAAGACGGAGGGGTTGTTCAGCTTTCAGTACGGCAGGATCGAATTTCGTGGCCAGGTGCCGGAGGCGCAGGGATTCTGGCCGGCAGCGTGGTTGATGGGCAACAACATTGCGACGGTGAACTGGCCGGCGTGCGGTGAGATGGATGTGCTGGAGCGGGTGAATGCCGCAGGAACACCGGACTGGAATGAAGGCTCAATTCACGGGACGGGATTTACCGGCAGCAACCTGGGAACGACGTATGACTTTCCGTCAGGTGATACGGCGGGGGGCTGGCACACGTACGGAATGATTTGGAGCAAAGGAAGCGTGGCGTACTACGTGGACGATCCGACGCAACCGTACGTGACGTACACAGCCTCGAGCATCAGCGGATTGAGTGGATCGGTTTGGCCTTTCGACGGAGGCCAGGCGAACTTCATCATTCTCAACCTGGCTGTGGGCGGAGACTGGCCCGGAAGCCCGAATAGCAGCACTCCGTTTCCGTCGCAGATGCTGGTGGACTACGTGAGGATTTATACGAACTGAGGTTGGTTGAGCGGGTGGCGAAAAGAATGCGGGAGTCAGCTGGCTGAACGAGTCCCGCCCCCACCCAAGCAGAGCTTGGATGGGGCACCCAACATTGTGGAAGGAAAGAGTGCGATGTTTCGAGTAGCGCGCAGAGCTGGTTGCGCAATGGCAACGCTGATTGTTTTCGCGGGCGCAGTCTGCGGTGGGGAAAAGCCGCAGGACGCGAGCTCGTCCGACAACGGGCGCACGCTGGTGTGGAGCGATGAGTTCAAGGGGCCGGATGGAAGCGCGCCGGATCCGGCGAAATGGATCGCGGTTGACAACGGTTCGGGCTACGGGAACAACGAGCTGGAGTATTACACCAGGCGCCCGGCAAATCTTCGCGAAGAAAACGGGTCGCTCGTGGTTACGGCGCGACGTGAAGCGTACACGGGATTGGACGGCATTTCGCGGGCGTACACGTCTGGCCGGATTGAATCGCGCGGGCGATTTGAGCTGAAGTACGGGCGGATCGAGGCACGCATCAAGATTCCCAAGGGGAAGGGAATCTGGCCGGCATTCTGGATGCTGGGCACCGATTTTGACAAGATCGGCTGGCCGGCATGCGGCGAAATCGACATTATGGAGAACATCGGCGTCGAGCCGTCGACCGTTCACGGCAGCCTGCATGGGCCGGGGTACTCGGGTGCCAACCCGCTGAGCGGGAAGTACACGCTGCCGAACCAAGCGCGGTTCAGCGACGGATACCATGTGTTTGCCATCGAGTGGGAGCCGCGGCAGATCCGATTCTACGTGGACGACATTCTCTACGAGACGCAGACGCCGGGCGATGTTCCGGCAGGCAATCACTGGGCCTTCGATCACCCGTTCTATATCGTGTTGAACCTGGCAGTAGGAGGGTACTGGCCGGGCGAGCCGGATGAGACGACGCGCTTCCCGATGAGCATGCTGGTGGACTACGTGCGCGTTTACCGCATGGGCGAAGAACGAGCCGCCAAGGGCGGGCAATAGGCAGGCGGGTTGGCCGGCCGATTCGGTTATCTATATATATGATTGTTTGCGCGAGAGATAGGGGCGCTTCTCGATGCGCATCCTGAAAAATGACCGCAGATCCTTCACTCTATTCGGGCTGACAGATTCTGAAAACGCGATGTTCGACTCGGCGCCCGCAAGGCCCCTGCTCCTTCCTGACAATCGGGTCTAAAGTCCGGCCTTCAATCGTGCTCCGCAAAATGCTATGATTCCTCGTTGAAAAACCCAGGGTGAGAGTTGCAGTGTACCGGTGCATTCTTCCGAACGAAGTTGCACTGTAAACACCCTGGCAGCATCGGCTTATGCAATCATTCGAGGCAGCGCCGGATTGAATTTTGCTGTGTGTTGCCGGAGTGGCGCGGTAGGCGAGAATGCACGTTGGCGCATCGATGGAAGGCGTGGAGAAGACCGTGGGAGCTGCGTCCGCTGAAGCGCCGGCGCCGGAGCCCGCGGCCAACAACTTTCGCGAGGAACGCGAAGAGCTGGAGCGGGTGCTGAGCTACCCGGAGATCAGCCGCTCCGCCAGCCTGGTTCGATTCCTTTCATTCATCTGCAACAAGTACTTCGATGGCGAAGCGCAGGAGATCCGCGAGTACAGCATCGCGGTAGAGGCGCTCGGCCGCAAAGAAGTCAACTTCGACTCGCATATTGACCCGATTGTGCGCGTTACGGCGCGCGCTCTCAGAAAAAAACTGCGCGAGTACTACAAGGGCGAAGGGCACGATCATGCGCTCCAGATTCACCTTCCGCTGGGGCATTATGTGCCGCAATTTTTGCGGAACACAGGCGAAGAGGAGGTAGAAGAAGCGCAGAGCGAGAACGCCGCGGCGGAAGAGAGTGAAGCAGGCGCGGATGCGCAGGCAGAGGAGAGCGCGGTCGAGGAGAAGACGGGCGGTGCGGCGGGATTCCTGCGAGCGCACCGGCTGCTGGCCTGGAATGCGGCGGCGATCCTGCTGATTGTGCCGGCAATTTTTCTGGCTGGGTACTTCTGGGGAAAACGGGCGGCGCAACCGGCGCAGGTGGCGAATTCGACGTTCCAGTGGGGCGAGCCGGTGTGGAGTGACGAGTTCGGCGGGTCGGTGCAGGATGTTCCCGATCCCGCGAAGTGGACCTTCGACACCGGGAACGCAGCTGACTGGGGCAACCACGAGATTGAGACATACTGTGCGCCGCGCGGCGCGAATGCAGGCGTCTGCGATCCGAAGCATCCCAACGTGTTTCAGGATGGAGCCGGACACCTGGTGCTGCGCGCATGGAGAAACGCGAACGGCGAATGGACGTCAGGGCGCATCACAACGCGCGGACTGAAGGATTTTCAGTACGGCAGGATCGAGGCGCGCATCAAGATGCCGGTAGGGACGGGCTTGTGGCCGTCTATCTGGATGCTGGGTTCGGATTACGGCAAGGTGGGGTGGCCGGCCTCTGGCTCGGTGACGATTGCCGAGAACGTATCGCTGACGGAGCGGACGAACGGCGTGGGGCCGACAATGATTCGCTCCACAGTGCATGGACCGCGGTATTTCGGCGGAAACGGATTGTGGCGCGACTACAAATTCTCGAATGGCGGACGTGTGGATGACGCGGGTTTCCACACCTACGGGATCATCTGGTCGCCGTACATGATCCAGTTCTACGTAGACGACCCGGCGAACATCTTTTCCGTGCAGGATTCCAGCAGCCTGCCCGAGGGCGGCGAATGGGTCTTCGATCATCCATTTTATTTATTGATGAATCTTGCCATCGGCGGCGATTGGCCGGGGAATCCGGACGCGACCACGCCGAACGATGCGGAGATGCTGGTGGATTATGTGCGCGTGTACAAGATTCCCGCGGTGCCGGCGCCGAGTATCCAGTGGCATCCCGTGCAGGTGAGCGCGGGATCGTCAGTAGCGAGCGTGATTTCACTGCGGGCGCAGAGTTTTTCAGGGCGCGTGCATCTGAGTTGCGCGACGGAACCGGCAGTGGCGCATTGCACGCTGGCGATGAGCGTGGTGGATTTCTCAGACACGCTGTCACAGGATGACACGCTGACGATTTCGACGGACACGTTTACCGACAAAGGCCGGATCCTGGCGCCGCCGGGGCGCTACAAGATGACGATCACGGCGACGACGATGAGCGGAGATCACTCGCAGTTGACGGTGCCATTCGATGTGGTGAGCGGGCAGTAAAGCGAGTCGGCGAGTTAGCGAGTCAGCAAAGAGCAAGGAAGAAGGCCCCGGAGACGGGGCCTTTTCTGTTGGCGAGAAGCAGCGATGCTCGAGAACGCGAAGCTATTTCGACACGGAGTCAAGCGTGCAGCCGTCGAACTCGATGTTGTCGAAGTAAATGATGGCCTGCGCAGTCTTGGCGTTGGAGGGCGTGGTGCTGAAGGGAATCATCAGGTGCTGATTGAAGGAACTGATGGTGCCTTCGGCATTCGGAACACCCGTCATTGAAGTGAACACCTTGAAGCTGCCGTCGGCGCCGAGCGAGCAATCGAGAAGATTTTGAATGCCGGGGTTGACGTTGAAGGTGATCTGGATATACCCCATGCTCTGGATGCCGGAAGTGTAGAAGACGGTGCTCTCGACGGAGGTTGTGTTGACCTCGGCGCCGGTGCTCTGATCGAACACCTCTAGCTGATAGGTGATGTCGGGCGGAACAAGCAGATGGAGACCGATGGGATGAAGGCCGTACTTTGCGAGCGCGCTGTTCAGTTGTTCGCCGGTGAGCGGGGCTGGTCGCGGGTGAAGACGAATCTGCGCGGGGCGCGGAGGAGCCGGAGAGCTGGTTGAGACGTGGAAGCCGGCCGGAACCTGATCGGAAGTGATAACGAGGCGGTTCGGAGCAGCGGTGGGTTGTTGAGCGAATGCCGAAGCGGGTGCACAGAGTGCGATGGCCGCAAACAGCGTGGTGAGGTGAAACGTCGAGGGTCGTGACATGCGGTCCTTTCCAAAACGGATTTTGTGGGCCCAAGGATTAGTACTTTGACCTACAAGGGGGATGAAGCCGTTCGGTTGGGGATGAAGGGACTGCGTGGGTCAGCATAGCACAAAGGCAGGGAACGGAGAGCTGGGAACACGGAACAGGGAACAGCATGCGCGCTCAGGTTGTGAGCGGGTTTTCGTTGGCGAGGATGCGATAGAGGGTGGAGCGGCTGATGGCGAGCTGGCGCGCTGCGCGGAGCTTGTTGCCGCGGTTGAGGTCGAGAACATACTGGACGTGCTGGCGAATCACCGCATCGAGGGAAAGATCAGCTGACCGGACTCCCATCATCGGAGCAAGCGGCGCATCCAGCGAGGGCAGAGGGCCGTCAGGGAGTGCGAGGTCAGAGGGCTTGATGACGCCGTTGCCGACTTCGAGCAGCGCGGTTTCGAGAACGCTGGCGAGCTCGCGGACGTTGCCGGGCCAATTGTGCTGCAGGAGGCGAGCGAGCGTGCCCGGGCCGAAGATGACAGGCCGCAGGTGATAGCGCGAGCAGAGGCGGTCAAGAAGAAACTGCGCGAGCGGGGCGATGTCTTCGCGGCGCTGGCGCAAAGGCGGAATGGCAAAGCGGATCGCGGTGAGCCGGAAGGCAAGGTCGGGCAGAATGAGTCCCTGGCCGGCCATCTGGCGGAGCGGGGTTTGCGAGGATGCGAGAACGACGGCGCGTCCTGGTGGACGATCCTGAAGCGACTTGAGAACGCCGAGCAGCAAGCCCTGTCCGGGAGGAGCAAGCAGGTCGACACGATCGAGATAGGTAAAGCCGGCCAGGGCAGCCGGGTCAGCATCGGTCGCCAGCCACTCACGCGCATCACGGCGCTGAAATTGCGCGCCACAAAGCGGCGAGCGGCTGAATAAATAGCGCGCAAGAGTGTGTTTGCCGCTGCCGTTTTCGCCTTCCAGGGCGGCCACCTGAAGATGCGGCGCCGCCATGTCGGCCTGCAAAAGCAGCTTGCGCCACGATGCGCTTACGCCAACAACATGAACAGCGGCTGCACGCAGGTCGTGGCCGGTACCGGGGGCAGATGCAAGCTCAACCAGCGTGAGGCCGGATTGGATCGGTTGCGCGCGGAAAGGACCGGGGTTCTGCATGGGACTAAGGGCGCCTCGCGACAATGACAAAGTGTTTGGGCAAAATTGCGCACCGAATTCCTGTCGCCCGGCAGTACAGCGGTGTTCAGGACGGTGTGCCGATCCGACACAAGGTTCATCGGCGGGATGCCGGGAAACGTTAGAACCAGGGAATAAAGGACAGGGAACAGGGAATAGAGCGGTTTGCGGGTTTGGACGGCGGAAGCAGGAATGTATACTGATGGGCACTCCTGACCACGTGAGATTTTTCCGGTTCTGAAAGTTTCAATCAAAAGTTGAGTAAGAGGATTCGCATTTTTTGCGAGCGAATGAGCCGAAGAGCGCCGGCGGAGCGCGGGGAAATTGCATTTGGCGGGAACGGATATGCAACAGGCACGGACGGCGAGCAGCAAAGCACACGGAGACGGAGAGGGATTGGCAAACGGGGCAAAGGAATGGCGGCGCTGGGGCTACGCGGTCTGGGTGGTGGCAATCGGCGTCTTTGCCGTGCTGCACGCAATCCATCTGCGAGCGGATTTTCCTAATGGCTCGCCGTGGATTTTTGACTGGGCGAAATATACCGACGAGGGTTGGTATGGGAATGCGGCGGCCCGCGCTCACCTTTTTGGGAATTGGTATGTGGCCGGGGATTTCAATCCCGCGGCGGCCGTCCCGTTGTGGCCGTTTGTAGAGTGGCTGCTGTATTTCTTCACGGGTGTATCCATCGAAGCGGCGCGAGGTTTGGCGATCGCGTGCTTCTTCGCGAACCTGGTTTTGAGTTACCTGCTGGTGCGGGCGAGCGGCTCGCGGTGGATGGGGTTGCTGGTGGTGACGCTGGCTGTGACCAGCCCGTTTCTTTACTGCTTCAGCCGGCTGGCGATCCTGGAGCCGCTGCAGACGACTCTCACGCTGACGGCGCTGAACCTGGCGGTGCGGCTGCCGAAGATGAAGCGGCCGGTGCTGGGTGCGGCGTGGGTCGGCTTCCTGTTCGCGCTGATGATGCTGACAAAGACTACGTCCCTGTTTCTGGCGCCGGCGGTGGGATGGGCGATCGTTGCTTCGCTGTGGGAGAAGAAAGCGCTGGCAATCAAGTGTGCGCTGATAGCGGCCCTGAAGGCGGCAGCAGCGTATAGCGTGTGGATGGTTCTGATCGCGAGCAAGGGACTGATGGCGGACTACAAATACTTCTTCTTCGTGAACAAGTATGAAAAGCCGCCTGAATTCTATTGGCCGCTGGTCAGCTTCTGGTGGTCGCTGCACGGATTGCTTTGGGTGGATCACAGCGTTGTGGTTGTGTTTGCGATTGTGGCGCTGGCCGCGGCGATTGCATTTCGAAGCGAGTGGGGCAGGAGAATGTGGCGCGACCCGCTGTTCGGCTGTTCGCTGTGCGCTGTTGCGGGATACGTGCTGTTTATGACGATGCAGAACCATCCGCAGCCACGCTATTTTGCCGTCCCGGCATTTTTCTGTTTTTTCGTGATGGTGCTGGCCGCGGGGACCCTCGTGCGCGGGACGAATTGGATGCGCTCTGCGGGAGGTTGCGTGATTCTGGTCGCGGTGTGCGCGGCGGGCATGAATGGAGCGAAGACGATTGGCTACGCGGCGCATCCCGAGTACACATTTGTGACGGCGGCAACGGAGTTGACGCAATTTATTGATGCGCATCCCAACGGCAAGCGGCTGATGGTATCAATCAGCGGCGATGAAATCACGCTGGTGACGCACCTGCAAACGCTTTGCGATGACTTCGGAACCGAGGATCTGGCGCCGAAGATCGCGGAGTATCAGCCGGGGTGGTATGCATCATGGAACGATATCGATCCGGGCACTCTGGTGGATCTGCACACGCACTACTCGTTGGAACAGGTCGCGGAGTTCAAAGCATTCGACGATACGGACCGGGATTTGCTGGTGCTGTTCAAGCTGCATCCGCTGCCGGCGGGTGAAGACCGCGATCCTTCCAATCCGGCAATGAAGGCTCCACTGCCGGACGACAAGATCGACGTGCCGGTGGAATAAAGGCGGGGAACAAGGGAATGAGAGAACAAGGGACTACGGGAACAGAGAACCAATAGTCCCGCGGGGCGAAAACGATCAGAAAGCGAAGCGGCTGCCGATTGTTGGAGCGCAGTTGTTGTCGGAGTTGTAGGGAACGCCAGGACCGTGCGGAATTGCGATGGCCAGACCGCCGGTCACCCAGGAATACGCGATTCCGGCGAACGAGTCGAAACGTTTCGTGAAGTGATGATCGATATAGAAAGAGCCCTCATTGAGCGTGCCCGCGCAGGAGCTTCGGAAACCCGCTGAGGCCGAGCAGGTGGGCGGACTGCGAAAGTCATTTTGCCGCTGTTGATACCATGCCACCGTGAAGTCGGTTTTGCTGCGGTAGGTGTACTTCGCGCCCGTCCACCAGATCTGCACCAGCTTCTCGCGGTCTAGATTGTTGTCTTCGACCCCGCTCATAAAATAACCGCCCTGGTCCGAGGCGCCCACTCCCAGCGGGTTCTTTGGGTTGTTCTGCCAGATGTATTCGTAGCCGGCATAGAACTTGAACGGGTCCCACCTATACCGGGCTGTGGCCATCACTCCGTTGTTGTCGGTCACAATGCCATAGACGGTGTTATCAGTGCTGATCAGGTTGGGCCCGGTGATGGCGATTGTATTAATGCTGTCGGTGGTGGACTGAAAGTTCTGCGACGGACTCTGGCTTTGAGGCCCAAGCAAGGGGTTCAATACGCTGATTGCCTGGTTGTAGTGCTGGTAGACCAGATCGCCAGACAAGTTGCTGAACTCTCCACCGAGGCTGAATCCATAGGCGTTGTTATGCGCCTGTTCGGGCGTGCAGGATGTGGCAGACCAGGCTGGAGTGTTCGTGGTTGTGGAGGCTGCGTAGCAGCCGGCAGATCCATCGGCGAATTTGTACATTGCGGCGAAATGGACCGGGCCATCGATGAGGCGATACTTCAGGGCATCGTCCCAGCGGCTGTCCTCGGTGTCGCCGCCGCCGGCCATGGTGCCGTTGTACCCAATGTAGGAAAAGGCATAGCCGCCGACTGCCGGATCGTACTGGAGCATCACGTCTGTGCCGAGGGAGCGCTGACGACCGAAGGTCAAGGTGCCGATATGGACCGACGATACACCGGCATAGTATTCGTCGTTGAGAGGTTGGCCCGCGCGTGCGCCGTCGATAGCTTCGGAATAGCTGGCCCGCGGAAGGCCGTTGTTGATGATGTCGGTCTCTGACGCGTTGGCCAGCAGGCCGGACTGGGGATTGATGCCGGTTGAAGCGTTGAAGACAACCGACCAGCCAGGCAGAAACTCTTCCTTGCCCCTGACGCCGAAGCCCGTCTGCTGAAGGTTGTTCGGCGCGATGAGGAATCGGTGCTCATAGCCGTTGCGGTTCACCAGGGATTCGCCCTCATAGTTGTAGCCGTTCTCAGGCAAGCCGTGGCTGACCCAGCCGACGCCGATGTCATACGCACCATACAGCGTGACGCCGTGCCAGGTCAGTGTGCAGTCGGTGGAGGCGAAGTCGTGGCCGTTCGCGCAGGGGTCGGGAGCTTTTGGTTGCGTTTGCGCGGCCGGCGGTGCAGTCTGCCCGAACGCCGGTGCCGACGAGAAGAAGAGAACTACTGCAGCAATTGCGGTGAGGAGGGTTGAAGCGAGAGACGAAACGGGGAGGCGAAAGGGGAATTTGGGGGAAGGCATTGTCGCTCCGGAAAAGAATGAATCAAGAGCGATTTTATCGGACAGCTGGTGGACAAGTCGTATCGAATCGTGAAACCGAGAGACAGGGAACAGGGAACTGGGAACGGATAAGACTGCACTCGCCGGCGGTGCGGTGGACGGTTGCGACAGGGAATGTGTGCGTCTTTTTTACGGCCGAATGATCATGACCTCGGTCGCTTTGATGAGGGCGGCGGCGGTGTCGCCTTTTTTGAGTGCAAGCTCGCGCGCGGCGTCGGCGGTGATGATGGACGTGATGCGTTGGTCACCGATGGAAAGAACGACCTTGGCGAGAAGGCCTTCGATTTTGACCTGAGTCACGGTGCCGACCAGTTGGTTGCGGCCACTGATGCGTGGCGCGGCGGCGAGTGCCTGCGATGCCGGGAGAAATTTGCTCAGCGCGCCGGCAGGGATGCGATGATGGCCGCCGGGAGTTTTAATGGTCTTGATGCGGCCGGCGAGGATCCAGTGCTTGAGAGCCGGGTAGCTCATGCCAAGCTTTTCGGCGGCCTGGCGCGGGGTCAGGAGGGTGGGCGAGGTCATAGGTCGGAGTCCTTTCTGACCCTTAATTTAGACCGAAACCGGAAAGGCTGCATCCAACTGAAATTTAACGGTAAACAGGCCGTGATAGCAGTCACTCGACAGCGGTGTATCCGGATGATAGCCTTCCCGTGGCTATTTTCGTGCAGAGCGGGGTCGACCGTCTGGAGGCCTCCGTTATTCGGCTTCACAACATACAGGTTGGAGGGAATGTGACTGTAACGAGCTCGGTGGAGTTTTGTCTCGGTGTGAGCATGCTTTGGCTCATTGTTTCAGCGATCATTGCGCGACCGATGAAGATGCAGAAGATTTGGGCAGCGATCGGCGATTGCGCAACCATTTTGAAGCGGCAGTACAAAACCATGGCGGCACTGGTGGGCCTGTTGCTGCCCACATTCGCACACGGGCAGACGGAGCACGCAGGCGGAGGCGAAGCCAACCTCACGTTGCCGGATTTATCGAGCGTAAATTTCGAGCACTTTTTCGGCCTGAACGGACATGCCCTTCTGACCTGGGGATTGCTCTTTTGCGTCGGCGGCCTGTTGTTTGGCCTGGCGATCTATGTGCAGTTGAAGAACCTGCCGGTTCATCGCACGATGCGCGAAATGTCGGAATTGATCTATGAAACCTGCAAAACTTATCTGGTGACGCAGGGCAAGTTCATTCTTCTGCTCTGGGTTTTCATCGCGGTCATTATCTCGTTGTATTTCGGCGTTCTGGCGCCGGTGGGCAATGTTGCGGTTACGCTGCCGATCATTTTGGCGTTCTCGCTCGTCGGCATCCTGGGCAGCTACGGGGTGGCGTGGTTCGGAATTCGCGTAAACACCTTTGCGAACTCGCGCACAGCCTTCGCAGGATTGCGCGGCAAACCGTATCCATGTTTTGCGATTCCTTTGAAGGCCGGCATGAGCATCGGCATGGCGCTGATCTCGGTCGAGCTGCTCATCATGCTGTGTATCCTTCTGTTCGTCCCGGCCGCTTATGCGGGCCCCTGCTTCATCGGCTTCGCGATTGGCGAAAGCCTGGGCGCAGCGGCCCTGCGTATTGCCGGCGGCATCTTCACCAAGATCGCAGACATCGGCTCGGACCTGATGAAGATCGTCTTCAAGATCAAGGAAGACGATGCGCGCAACCCTGGCGTGATCGCGGACTGCACCGGTGACAACGCGGGCGACTCGGTTGGCCCAAGCGCCGACGGCTTTGAAACCTACGGCGTGACCGGCGTGGCGCTGATCACGTTCATTCTGCTGGCGGTCCCGAATCCCACCACGCAAGTGCAACTGCTGGTATGGATCTTCGTTATGCGCGTGGCGATGCTGGTTTCCAGTTCGGCAGCGTACTTCCTCAATGGCGCCATCGCCAAGGCCAAATATGGCAATGCCGACGAAATGGACTTTGAGACGCCGTTGACCTCGCTGGTGTGGATCACCTCCATCGTTTCCATCGGCCTGACCTTCCTCGTCTCGTACCTGATGATCCCCACTCTCGGAGACGGATCGCTGTGGTGGAAGCTGGCATCGATCATCTCGTGCGGAACCCTGGCGGGCGCGATTATTCCTGAGCTGGTGAAGGTCTTCACATCAACCAACTCAAGCCACGTGAAAGAGGTGGTTAAATCGGCGCAGGAAGGCGGAGCTTCGCTGGGTATCCTGTCGGGATTCGTGGCCGGCAATTTTTCGGCCTACTGGCTGGGACTCAGCATGGTCGCCCTTATGAGCATGGGCTACTACTTCAGCACCGGCCCGTCGATGGCGGCACTGATGCTGGCTCCTGCGGTTTTCGCATTCGGCCTGGTGGCATTCGGATTTCTGGGTATGGGCCCGGTGACGATTGCCGTGGATTCCTACGGGCCGGTTACCGACAACGCTCAATCCATCTATGAGCTGTCGCTGATCGAAAATGTTCCCGGCATCGAAGCCGAGTTGAAGAAGGACTACAACATCGACGTGAAGTTCGAGCGCGCAAAGCACCTGCTGGAAGCCAACGATGGAGCCGGCAACACATTCAAGGCTTCGGCCAAGCCGGTGTTGATCGGCACAGCCGTGGTGGGCGCAACCACAATGATTTTCTCGATCATCATGGCGCTGACCGGCGGACTGACCCATGACGTTGCCAGCCTCTCACTGCTGCATGCGCCATTCCTGCTTGGGTTGATCACCGGCGGCGCCATGATTTACTGGTTCACCGGCGCTTCAACCCAGGCGGTGACTACCGGCGCTTATCGCGCGGTCGAGTTCATCAAGGCAAACATCAAGCTGGAAGGCGTGGAGAAGGCTTCGGTCACTGACAGCAAGAAGGTGGTAGAGATCTGCACGAAGTACGCGCAGAAAGGGATGTTCAACATTTTTCTCGCGGTCTTCTTTGCGACGCTTGCGTTCGCCTTCGCTGAGCCCTTCTTTTTTATCGGCTACCTGATCTCGATTGCGGTCTTCGGTTTGTACCAGGCGATCTTCATGGCCAATGCAGGCGGCGCATGGGACAACGCGAAGAAGGTGGTTGAGGTGGACCTGAAACAGAAGGGCACGCCTCTGCACGACGCAACCGTCATCGGCGACACTGTCGGCGATCCGTTCAAAGACACATCGTCGGTGGCGTTGAACCCGGTGATCAAGTTCACGACGTTGTTCGGATTACTCGCTGTCGAACTTGCAGTGACGCTGAGTCACCAGAACCCGGTGCTGGCGAGTTCGCTGGCAGTGGGCTTCTTCCTGGTCTCGGTATTCTTCGTGCACAAATCGTTCTATGGGATGAGGATTGACACGAAGACAGGAAACTGAGAGATAGGGAACAGAGAACGGAGATCGGCCCTGCGTGCGAAGGTGCGCGGGGCCGATTTGCGTGTAGGTGAGAATCGCCAGCTGGTGGGCTGGATGACTATCAATCAAAGTCTTCGTCGTCGCCGATGGGCATGCCGGGCGGGGCTTCGACCGGCTTTACTGGGACGAACTTCGCGGGATCTTTTTCAAACTCATCGATGCGTTCGATCATCGCCTTGCGATGAATGGCCTCAGCGGTGTCGGTGGGCGCGGGCGTGGTGGTCCATTCCTGGTGGAGATCCTCGAGGTGCGAGCGGGCAATGGCGCGGGCCTGCGACGACGCAGCCGGATTCATGGCGAGCGAGAACATCGCCTCAAGTCCGCGGAACTCGACGGCGCGCTCAACTTCAGACGACATGGTGTGGCCGCCTTCGGGGCGCTCAGCCGTTGCTTTCGAAACGGCTTCGAGCACGCCGCGCAGGCTGGGTGCGCCGCCAACACGCATGTGATATTGCACGAGACGCGAGGCGCGCGCGGGATTGAGCAACACCGTGAGCGTAAGATCGGCGGCAGACTCGGCGCAAGCTACTGGATCGAAAGTGAGGCCTGTTTCAGACGGAAACGACTCCCGGGTTTTGTCGAGGCCCGGTGGATACGGCGGCAGGATTTTCAGGATCGATTCGGGAATGGTGAGAGTCTCCGGTGAAAGCGTCTTGAGAACGGCATCGAGCGCTTTCTTCTGCTCATCGGGCGAGACGATTTCAGGCAGCGGCTGGCCGTCGCCGCGGAGATTGTAACGGTAGTCGAGACCACCGATGAGCTTGATGGCAGCTTCAGTCTGGTAGCGGTGCAGCAGGTAGAGCGGAACCAGTGCGTCGTCGAGCTGGGCGAGCGGCGCACCGGGCTTGACGGCGTTTTCGCCGAAGCGCGCGAGGGCAGCAGCGCGAATCGTGAGGATCCGGTTGAGCTCATCGGCGGGATCGGGGCCATTGTCCCAGAGGTGCGCATGGGGTTGGGCGCTGCCGTAGGGGCGCGCGTCCTCATCGGTGATGAAGTAAAGGCCGCCTTTCAGGCCGTCCTCGATGATCTTGTCGAGTTGGGCCTGCTCGTCAGTGTTTGCAGGGAATTGGCGATAGCCGTAGTCGATGGCGAGCTTGTCCCAGTCGCCGATGTTGACCGCGTAAGCTTGGCTGAGATCTGGCGCGCCGTCAGAGCCCAGCGTGATCCAGGGATGGGGATAATCCATGACGGAGACGGACTGCGCCGGCGTGTGCGGAAACGAGCTGGCGGCGAAGTTGTGAGCGAGACCGAGGGTGTGTCCGGTTTCGTGCGCCGCCAGCTGGCGCAAGCGCGCGAGAACCATGGCGAGCATGGGGTCGTTCGCCGGCGTGAAGGATTTGCCCTGCACGTAGGGGCTCAGCAGCGCTTCGGCGATTGTGTAGTCCTGGCGGCCGCGAAGGCTGCCCAGCGTGACGTTGCCCTTGATGATCTCACCGGTGCGCGGGTCGACGATGGCGTCGCCGTAGCTCCAGCCGCGCGTGTAGCGATGGACCCACTGGATGATGTTGTAGCGGATGTCCATGGGATCGGCGCCGGGAGGCAGGATGTCGACTTTAAAGGTGTCGGGCGCCCAGCCGGCGGCCTGGAATGCCTGATCCCACCAGCGTGCGCCTTCGAGCAGCGCGGTGCGAACGGGTTCGGGAGCGCCGCTGTCAACGTAGTACTGGATGGGTTCGAGGGCGACGCAGCTCCTGGTGCAGCTGGGGTCTTCCTTGATGAGGCGGTGACGCTCAATGAACTGCTGATCGAGCGGGTCGCCGAGAGGAGCGGAGTAATCGCGCCACGAGTCGAGGAAAAAGCCGGCGCGCGGATCGAAGCGGCGCGGCGCGAAGCCGGGATCGGGAAGCTCGAGGAAGGACTGATGCTCGTGGACTGTGAGAGCGTGCGCGTCGGGCGCAACGTCGGCAACGAATGACTTTGCATCGGGTAGTGTGTCGGTGGCGAAGGTCAACATCGCGTCGACTTCAGTGTTTTTCGGGAAAGCCTTGGTGGCGCTGAGGTCGAAGGTGGAGCGGAGAGGATCGAGCTTGTAGGCGCCCTGTTTGCGCTCGGTGAGAGTTTCAGCCACACCGTGCGCGTCGCGCAGGAAGAAATCGGTGGCGTCGACAAGAACTGTGCCGGAGGGATCGGCGGCGGCGATGGTGAATCCGGCGAGAACCGATTCAGGAAAGGACTGCCGGACGGCGAGCTGCTCTGCGGGATCGGATGCGGAGGAGCGGAACGATTGATTCTCTTCGATGAGAAGCACCTTGGGACCAACGCGCTGGAAGCGCACGATCACGCCGGGCGAAACCTGGCCGCGATCGAGACCGAGATCGTTCGAGCCGACGCCGAAGGGGAGCGAATGGAAGTAAAGCAGTTCGTCGCTCTGGTTGTTGGCGTGAATGGGAATCTCGATGTAGAGCTTGCCGGCTTTCGCGTCCCAATCGAGTGACAGGAGGCCGTACATGCGCGTCATCTTCGCCATTTTTTCCTGAGTCGTGGGAAGCGTGCCGGAATTGTCGTTCGCGATGGGCGGCGTAGGTTGGGCGACGAGCGGCAACGCGGCTAGTAGAGCAGCGGGTAGTAAAGCAGGGAGATGCATGCCTTTTTGTAGCACGGTACTTTCGGAACGCCACCGGGAACATAGCTCGGCAATGCACGCGAAATTCGGCCCGGATTGTCCACATCTGCACAGGAAAATCACTGAAACTGCACTGTTTCTGCGTCTTGTGCGGGAGGAATTGCGGGCATAGGCTGGGAATCGTGAAATGAGGGTTGCGAGAGGCCCGAATTTCACTGGATTTTGTGCAATTTCCCGCTCGAGAATCCGCGCCGCACAAGGCTATTTATGAGTTTCCACAGGCAAAATGCGGTGTTTAGAGGGCAGATGCACGAAATGTGACCAAAATACTAGATGTTGTGGTTTTGTGTTGACACGCACCATAGACAGCGCTATTTTTGCATCTGCGGCTTAACAGCGCTTTCATAATTGAGCTCGGTCCGGACCCCCCGTTGCGGCATGGCTTTCCTCCCCAAAAGCCTCCTGCATGGCCCCGGCAACCGCATCTCAAGAGTGGAGCGCTCGAAGAAACGGACCTTAGAGAAAAACGGCGTCGGTACACGCCGGAACACCCGTGATGGCAGGGAAGCTCACGGCATTTCTTAAAACCCCGTTTCCGTTGTTTTCAGCATGATGCAGGCTGTCCGCTCCCGGCGTGTGCCGGAAGAGGGGCATTTTTCACCAATTTTTGCCCGACAGAATCAAATGATGAGAGGAACAAGATGAACGAGGCTCAGATTCAGACTTCGAGCGCTGCCAACCAGGTGACCGTGCCCTCACGGGAGGGCTTGACCTTCGCCCGCCGTTTTTCCCGTGAGAGCGTGTCTGCCTATGACGAAGTGCAATGGGAGCGGCGGACTGCCTCCATTACGGATACGAAAGGCAACACGATCTTCGAGCAGAAGGACGTGGAAGTGCCGGTGGACTGGTCGATGACGGCCACCAATATTGTGGCTTCAAAGTATCTGCACGGGCAGATGGATACGCCGGAGCGCGAGACGGGCGTGCGGCAACTGGTGGCGCGCGTGGCCGAGACGGTGCGCGACTGGGGCATTGCGGGCGGCTATTTTGCGACACCTGTTGACGCAGCGATCTTCCACGACGAACTGGTGCACATGTTGTTGACGCAGCGGGTGGCCTTCAACTCGCCGGTATGGTTCAACGTGGGCTGCGACCGGCTGGAGCCGGAGGCGGACGGACAGAATTGGCACTGGGATCCGGTGACGGGCGGCGTGCAATATGCGGCGACCGGCTACAAGAATCCGCAGTGCTCGGCGTGCTTCATCAACGCGGTTGACGACTCGTTGGATTCGATTCTGACGCTGGCAAAGACCGAAGGCATGCTGTTCAAGTGGGGATCGGGAACGGGAACGAACCTGTCGTCGCTGCGCGGCTCGATGGAGCTGCTGTCGGGCGGCGGGCAGGCGAGCGGGCCCTTGAGCTTCATGCGCGGGTTTGACGCGTTTGCAGGTGTGATCAAGAGCGGCGGCAAGACGCGCCGCGCGGCGAAGATGGTGATCCTGAATGTGGATCATCCGGACATCGTGGACTTTATTGAGTGCAAATCAAAGGAAGAGGCAAAGGCCTTCACGCTGATCAAGGCGGGCTACGACGGATCGGGTCCGGATTCTGAGGCGTTTTCGTCGATCTTCTTCCAGAATGCGAACAATTCGGTAAGGGTCAGTGACGAATTTATGCGCGCGTACGAAGCCGATGGCGACTTCACGACGTACACGGTGAAGGGCCACGAGCCGGTGAAGACCTACAAGGCGCGCGACATCATGCACAAGATCGCGGAGTCGACCTGGGCTTGCGGCGATCCGGGCATGCAGTTCGATACCACGATCAACCGGTGGCACACCAGCAAGAACACGTCGCGCATCAACGCGTCGAACCCATGCAGCGAATACATGTTCCTTGACAACTCGGCGTGCAACCTTGCGAGCTTGAACCTGATGCGGTTTGTGACGCCGGCGGGGACGTTCGATATTCCCTCGTACCGGCACGCGATCTCGGTGATTATCACGGCGATGGAGATCCTGGTGGACAACTCGGGATATCCGACCGAGTCGATCGCGCGGAACTCGCACGACTACCGGCCGCTGGGACTGGGCTATGCCAACCTGGGCGCGCTGCTGATGGCGTCCGGGCTGCCGTATGACTCCGAAGCCGGGCGCGATTTGGCAGCGGCCATGACGGCGATCATGTGCGGGCAGGCGTATCTGCAGTCGGCAGTGATTGCGGCGACGTGCCCGCCATTGAACTCGGCGACGCCGCTGACAGCTTCAGTGGATCACCAGGGCGGAGCATGCCCCGGCTACTACGTGAACCGCGAGCCCTTCCTCGACGTAGTCCGCATGCATCGCGCGGAGGTGAACAACATCGGCAAGTCGAAGCAGACCGGTGAGCCGTTCCGCGTGCCGCAGCTTGACGCGCTGATCGACGCCAGCCGCGAGTGCTGGGACATGGCGCTGCTTTACGGCGAGCGCTGCGGTTTCCGCAACTCGCAGGTGACAGTGCTGGCGCCGACGGGAACGATCGGCTTCATGATGGACTGCGACACGACGGGCATCGAGCCTGACCTGGCGCTGGTGAAGTACAAGAAGCTGGTGGGCGGCGGAATGATCAAGATCGTGAACAACACGGTGCCGGCTGCACTGTTCAAACTGGGCTACACAAATGACGAAGTGAACGCGATTGTGAGCTACATCGATGCGACTGGCACGATCGAGGGCGCGCCGGGAATCAAGCCGGAGCACCTGGCGGTGTTCGATTGCAGCTTCAAGCCGGCGAAGGGCACGCGGTCGATCCACTACATGGGTCACATCAACATGATGGCGGCGACCCAGCCGTTCCTGAGCGGCGCCATTTCAAAGACGGTGAACCTGCCGCACGAAGCGACGGTAGAAGATGTGGCTGAGGCCTACGCGGAGAGCTGGCGGCAGGGCATCAAGGCCGTGGCGATCTATCGCGATGGCTCGAAGGGGACGCAACCGCTGAACACCAGCATGGACGAGAAGAAAAAGGAACCGTCGGCGCTGGATGCGGTGGGCGGACGCGTGTTGGGTCACTTGGCCGCTTCGCAACTCGCAGCCGATGCCGACCTGAAGGCGCTTGAAGCGCACGCGGGCGACAAGGTGGAAGTAAGCGCAAAACAGTTGCAGGCGGTGGCGTCGTCGTTCCAGAAGGCGCTGGAAGAGATTGCCACGGCCGCGGCAGTACCGGTATTGACACCGACTCCCTCCCTCCAGGCTGCACCGGAGCGGGCCAAAGAACAAGATCTCAATGGCCCGCCCCGCGCTGTGCGGCACCGGCTGCAGGAAGAGCGCGCGTCGATTACGCACAAATTCTCAATTGCCGGACACGAGGGCTACATCACGGTGGGACTCTATCCCAACGGTCAGCCGGGCGAGATCTTCATCCGCATGGCGAAGGAGGGCTCGACGGTTTCGGGATTGATGGACGCGTTTGCGACGTCGGTTTCGCTGGCGCTGCAGCACGGCGTTCCGCTGAAGGTGCTGTGCGAGAAGTTTGCGCACACGCGCTTTGAGCCTTCGGGCTGGACGGGCAACGAGCAGATCGGCTACGCAAAGAGCCTGATGGACTACATGTTCCGGTGGCTGAGCCTGCGGTTCCTGTCGGGCGAGCAGTTGACGCTGTTTGCCGGGCTGGCTCGGCAGGCGCCGCAACTGGCTGCTTCGCCGAGCATCCTGCCGGAGGCCGACGTGGAGGAGGAGGTCGCCGCGGCAACGACGCAACAGCAGATTGCACGGCTGGCGGAAGAGGTGGTGAAGCGGTTGAACCAGGTGCAGATGTCGACGAGCAGCACGACGGCGCCGGGCGGAGCGACGGCGGGTGGTGGAATTGCGCCCGAGGTGCAGCCACGGCAGGCGCCGCAAGCGCCTCCCACGCATGCGCCGGCGATGCGGGATCGCGGGCTGTATCACGCGGCAGATGCGATGCGCGGCATGTACGACATGGGCGACGCGCCGAGCTGCAATGTGTGCGGCGCGATCATGGTGCGCAATGGAAGCTGCTACCGCTGCATGAGCTGCGGGTCGACGAGCGGGTGCAGTTGAGACACGCCGAATGCCCAAAATGGAACGGAGCGGTCCACCCGCTCCGTTTTCCTATTTAGACATTCGGGGACCTCGGAGACTTATTCGCGCCGCTGCTAGAATGGCTCTACAGAGCGTAACCAAGGCAGCGGAAGCACACCCGACCCGATCCGGAGCGGCTCAACTTAACAAGGAGCCGATGGTTGTTCATGAGCGTAGCGCTGAAGTTGAAAGAAATCCCGGACAACGATGTTCAGGGTTATGGCGGTGCCGTCGACCTTGCCGAGTTCTTACCCGCAGAGACCCTTCCACTTAAGGACCCGCAAACCGACATTCCACGAATTGCAAAAGACACTCACCTCGTAAAGTTGATTAGCGATGCGGTTCAACGAATCCCAACGACACACAGGCTGAACCTCGGGGACGCACGGCATGGGATGAGCTGGCTGCCCGAGGGGTCGGTTCACCTGGTTGTCACATCTCCTCCCTACTGGACGCTCAAGGAATATAGAGATTCCGAAGGCCAGATGGGGCA
This sequence comes from uncultured Acidobacteriaceae bacterium, assembly GCA_963834565.1. GTDB lineage: Bacteria > Acidobacteriota > Terriglobia > Terriglobales > Acidobacteriaceae > Telmatobacter. Next base: position 187,238 of record CAWICF010000011.1, read on the forward strand.
CATTGAGGAGTATGAAGAGTTCCTGGTCGAACTCGACAAGGTCTGGCAACATTGCTTCCGGGCGCTTGTTCCCGGTGGACGACTCGTGTGCGTCGTCGGTGACGTCTGCCTGTCACGGAGAAAGAACAATGGCCGCCACACCGTCGTACCCCTTCACGCTTCCATTCAAGAACACTGTCGTACGCTGGGATTCGACAACCTGGCGCCGATTATCTGGCACAAGATTTCCAATGCGGCGTATGAGGTTGAAAACGGCTCCGGCTTCCTAGGCAAGCCGTACGAGCCGAATGCTGTTATCAAGAATGATATCGAATTTGTGCTGATGGAGCGCAAGCCGGGCGGCTACCGCGCGCCGGACCTGCCGGCACGAGTGTTGAGTGTTATTTCAGGAGAAAACCATAAAGAATGGTTCCAGCAAATCTGGACTGGCCTCACCGGCGCGTCTACACGTCATCATCCGGCCCCATACCCGGTCGAACTCGCGGAGAGGCTTATACGAATGTTCAGTTTCGTAGGTGACACCGTTCTTGACCCTTTTCTTGGCACTGGTACGACCGTTGTCGCCGCAGCGAAGACCGGCAGGAATAGCGTCGGCTTTGAAATCGATTCTCACTACTTCGACATGGCGCGCAGGCGGATCGAGATCGAGACTTCCTCACTTTTCAGCAAGAGCACAATTGAAATCCGAACGCCTAACCGAAAGTCATGAGCCTGAATGCAAAGGTAAGAAAGCGCCTTCAAGGCGCGATAAAGAGTTTTTGGAGCACGCGCGAGACACAAGCACTGAAGCAAGGCGCAGGGTCCGGCAACAAGGATGCTGGCGCGCGCTCTGCCGTTACAGGCGGAGCTCAAATGAACGGATTTATCGTTCTCGTGCGCGATCTACTTTGCGAGAATGGGCTGCCGAAGGCGCACGTCTATTGCGAAAAATATGTCGAGTTGCCCGGCTGGTACCGTCCGGAGAAAAAATGGGACCTGCTAATTGTGTCAGATGGACAGTTGCTTGCGGCGATTGAGTTCAAGTCACAGGTGGGATCTTTCGGAAATAACTACAACAACCGAACGGAAGAGGCCATAGGTAGCGCGTCGGATATCTGGGCTGCGTACCGCGAAGGTGCGTTCAAGCCTTCTACCCGGCCTTGGCTTGGCTACCTAATGCTGCTTGAGGAGGCGCCCGGTTCGATCAAACCCGTTCGCTCTCGGGAACCGCATTTCAAGGTGTTTCCAGAATTCAAAGAGGCATCCTATGCAAGACGATATGAAGTTCTGCTCACTAAGCTAGTGCGTGAGCGCCTCTACGACTCCACATGTTTCCTAATGTCCAACGCCGCAGATGGACCAAAGGGACGCTATGCGGAACCAGCGCCTGAGCTGAGTTTCCAGAATTTCGTTGAATCGCTGCTCGCTAAGGCAATCGCAGTAGCTAAAAGCCGGTAGGCCTTCGACTGACAGTCTTCCCCGTGGTCGGGAGGGTCCCTTCTGGCAGCTCTGGAAACTTGCCCTTTCAAAACAGCGGGATCTCGATTGGCGCCAAACCAGGGACAATCACAGCCAGGAGTGAAATCTCCTGACCCTTTTGCTTTTCTCGGGTGATATCCCGTGCTTTTCCACCCTAAAGCTCTCAGCTGCGCAGAGAGCTTTAGGATGGGGCATCCACATTTTTATTGATTGCCGAAGACGGGAACCGAAGCGCCGTGGATGACGCGTGCGTCGTCGCTTGCGAGAAAGAGGATGACGCTGGCGATGTCTTCGGGCTTGGGCCACTTGGAGAAGTCGGCTTTGGGCATGGCGCTGCGATTGGCCGGCGTGTCGATGATGCTGGGCAGGACAGAGTTGGCCCGGACGCCGGTGCCGAGGAGATCGGCGGCGAGCGAATCGATGAGCGCTACGGCAGCGGCTTTTGAGGCGGCGTAAGCGGAGGCGCCCGCGGCGTGATCCCAGGCTGCTTTGGAGGCGACGTTGACGATGGCGCCGGATTTGCGCGCGATCATGGCGGGCGCGACGGCTTTGGCCAACGCGTAGGTGGCGCGGAGATTGAGATCGAGCTGGCGCTCGAAGACATCGGGCTCGAGCTGCCAGAGGGGAGTTCCACCGGCATAGCCTCCGACAGTATTCACAAGAACATCAAGGTGACCGTATTCATCGAGAATCTCCTTGACGAGATCTGCCATCGCTTTCGAGTCTGTGACATCGACGTCGAATCCGCGAAGACTCGGCGCGCGTTGACCGGCGGCAACACTGAGAGAGACGAATTCTTCCTTGTGGCGGAAAGTGACTGCGACCGTTGCGCTGGAGTTGAGAAATGCGAGGCTGACCGAACGGCCGAGACCGCCGGTGCCTCCGGTGACGAGAACGACTTTGCCTGTGAAGTCTGGATTCATTGGGGAGAGATCCTCGATCGGTTGCGTGATCAGTATCCCATGCGGGCCGCGGGATGGGCGATGCCCTTGCGTGATAGGATGGCTGCGCTGCATGGGCCACCGCGATGGTTTGCGCGCGAGGAGCAGTGCGCAGCAGGCGCGCGATTTCAGAGGGACGGAGTTGGCATGCGAAACGCAATTGTGCTGGCAGGCATGGGAGTTCTGGTCGCTGGAGCGGCAGTGCCGCTACGCGCCGCGACGGTGGAAGACTTCAAAAACGACAAAGTAGTCGTGACCGAGGTGAAGCTGGCGCCGGGAGAACATGAGTCGATCAGCGGGCGGCACGAGAGCGTCGTGGTGTACCTTGCGGGCTATGAGGCGCAGATCAAATTTGCAGATGGCAAGGTAAAGCGCGAGTCGATTGTGCGCGGAGAGACGCTGCGCGAGCCTGCCGAGGCGGGAGTGCTGACCAATACGGGGCACGAACCGTTGCACATGGTGCGGATAGAGTTTTTGACGGCGGGCAGCAACGAGATTTGGCAACGGACGGGGCTGCCTCCGAATTATCAGATGATCTTCGAGGACAAACTGAGCCGGACATACAACATCAGAGTGGCGGCGCACTCGTGGGAGCCGCAGCACACGCATCACGATCGCGTGGTGGTGTGCCTGGAGGGCGCGAAGCTGGAACATGTTTTGCCAGATGGCAGCGTGCAGGCTTCGACGCTGAAGACGGACGAGGTAACGTGGCGTCCGGGGCAGACGCACAAGGGGCATAACCTGGGCGACACCAACCTGTGGGTGGTTGCCGTCGAGCCCAAGTAAGTGGATCGACCATTGGATAATGCTGAGAAGAGTGGCGTGGGGATGTCGCGCCGCGAGTGGACGGTGGTGGCGCTGCTCGTTTTCTCGGTGGTGATCAACTATGTAGACCGCAGCAACCTTTCGCTGGCGGTGCCGGTCCTGGAAAAACAGTTTTCGCTTTCATCGTTTCAGGCGGGCGAGCTGCTGGCTGCGTTCTTCTGGACGTATGCGCTGGTGCAGGTGGTGGGGCTGGCAGGTTGGCTGGCCGATCGCTTTCATGTCGGCTGGGTCCTGTTTGGTGGCTACCTGCTATGGTCGCTGGCCACGGCGGCCACCGGGCTCACGGCCAGCTTCACGGCGCTGTTCGCGTTTCGATTGCTGCTGGGGTTGGGTGAATCGGTAGCGTATCCGTGTTACAGCCGCGTATTTGCCGCGATGCCACAGGAGCATCGCGGCAGAGCGAATGCGCTGATCGATGCGGGAACGAAACTGGGACCGGCGGGCGGCGCGTTTGTGGGCGGCATGGTGCTGGTGCATTTGGGATGGAGAATGCTGTTTGTGTTTTTCGGGCTAGGCGCGCTGGTGTGGCTGCCCTTCTGGTTCTGGGTGATGCCGCGCGGGGGCGATAGCCGAAATGCGGCGGATGCAGTGGAGGCAAACCCCGAGGTTGATGCGGCGGTAAGGAATATCGCCGCCGAGCCATCGATTGCAAAAATGTTACAGCTGCCGTGCGCGTGGGGATCGTTTGTGGGCCATTTCTGCGGGAATTATTTCTACTATTTCCTGCTGGCGTGGCTGCCCGCCTACCTGGTGCAGGAAGTCCATCTCTCGATTGGCGCGATGTCGCGGCTGACGTCGGCGGTGTTTTTCGTGATTGCTTGCTCGACGCTGGTGTGCGGATTTGCGTCGGACCGGCTGATTGCGGGCGGAGTGTCGCCGACAATCGTTCGACGGACGCTGGCGTCGGGCGGACTGGTGCTGGCGTCGACACTGATTCTGTTTTCGCTCGTGCATGGGCACCAGCTTTTGGCGCTCGGCCTGCTGACAATTGCCTGCATGGGGCAGGGAGCGTACGCGTCGAATCACTGGGCTGTGACGCAGACGCTGGCCGGCCCGGTGATGGCGGGTCGCTGGTCGAGTTTGCAGAACGGCGTTGCGAATTTTTCGGGGATTGTGGCGTCAATACTGACGGGATGGATTATGCAGAACAACGGGAGCGCGCGACTGGCGTTTACCGTGGCAGGGGTGGTGGCGCTGATTGGCGGATTGTCGTGGGGGCTGCTGGTGCGGCGCGTGGAGCCGGTGAAGTGGGAAGAGATTGGGCGGAAGCGGGCGACGGCGTTGGGGGGCGAGTTGGGATGAGATCTCGTGTGGAATTGATTTGTGCGTTGAGGCCCTAAGCTATCCCACATCTCAAAGTCGAGATGTGGGGCACCCAGGATTCGTGCGATGGGGGTGTGTGAGAACTGAGTATGGCCCCCACCCAAGCGGAGCTTGGATGGGGCACCCCCTATGTGCTACTACCGCACGGCGCGGGATTCGAGTTTGCGGATGGAGCGGAGCATCTCAGCCAGCGCGGATTTTCCGATCTCGGACTCGAATTCCTTTTGCAGGCGGTCTAGGGCTGCGATGGCGCGTAGAGCGCAGCGGCGGCCCTGCGGTTTGAGCGTGAGCAAAAAGGCGCGTGCGTCCTGGGGATCGATTTTCCGTTGCAGAAAACCTTTGGCTTCGAGCGATGAGATGCAGTGGCTGAGGTTACCGCGCGTCGTGGCGAAGGTCTCAGCGAGCTGCGACGGCTTGACTTGTCGCGGCGCCTCGAAGAAGAGCGCAGCGAGGACGAGCGCTTCAAGAAAACCGAGGCCGTCTGGGGCGAGAACGCGGGAAGCGAGCGACTCAAAGCGCCGCGCCGCACGATTCACGGCGAACATGGGACTTTCACGAAGAAAGGCTTCAATGCGCATGGGTGAGCGGCGCCAGCGGCGTTTGCGGAGTTAGTTTAGCATCTCAACTATTCGAGATGATACAAAACCATGGTTGGCGGCGTTCGCGTCGGCTGAAATGATTAAAAGCGAGCCGTCTATGAAGGTACTCTTCTTCGTCTTATTCTTCGGAGCCAGCCTGAGCGTTGCTCATGCCCAGGACGCAACGGCCTCGCCGCCGGCTCCGTTCAAGGTCGCGCCCGAGACGATGGTCGTGCTGGGTACGGCGACGCCGGTGCCGCTGGCTGAATCGACGCGTGCGGTCGATGTGCTTCCGGTAAAGAGTGAATCGCTGGTAGCGGAATCGCCGCAGGATTTTCTGCGCGAGGATTCTTCGGTTTTTCTCGAGGAGCGCGGCGCGGGCGGCGGGCAGGCTGACCTGGTGCTGCGCGGCGGCAGCTTCGAGCAGACGCTGGTGCTGCTGAACGGGTTTCGCATCAACGACGCGCAGACTTCACATCACAATCTCGATTTGCCCGTTCCGTTGGAGGCAATGGATTCGATTGAGGTGCTGGAGGGCGCGGGCTCGACGCTGCACGGCGTGGATGCGCTGAGCGGGGTGGTGGATTTTCTGACTGCCGCGCCGGATCACGATTCGTTGTATCTGCGCGCGGGCGAAGGGAGCTTTGAGTCAAATGAGGAAACGGCTCTGAGCGATGCGACGCGCGGCCGCTGGAGCGGACGCGTGGCGGCAGAGCGGAATTTTTCGACCGGGTTCATGACGGACCGTGATTACCGCAATGAAGATGCGTCGGCGGAGAGCTGGCTGGGCACGCGGCTCGGCGTGACGGATCTCCTGTTCGCTGGAAGTGACAGGTCGTTTGGGGCGAACCAATTTTATGGAGACTATCCATCGTGGGAGCGGACGAAGGGTTGGTTTGCTTCAGCGCGGCAGGAGCTGAGCAGCCGGACGGTGGCCGCATTCGCGTTCCGGCGGCACACAGACGAGTTTGTGCTGTTCCGCGACGATCCGGCGATTTATGAGAACAACCACATTGATGGATCGTGGCAGGGTTCGCTGCGGCGGACAGAGAATCTGGGCAAGCAGGGTGTGCTTCTGATGGGGCTGGAAGCGGACGGCGACAGCATCCGTAGCAACAACCTCGGAATTCATGCGCGGAATCGCGGAGCGGGGTACGTCGATTTTGACCTGCGCCCGGCGAAAAGCCGATGGAATTTGTCAGTGGGCGCGCGTGAGGAGATTTTCTCGGGCGCGCAGGCGGTTTTTTCTCCGGAGCTGGCTGGCAGCCTGCGAGTCGCGAACAGCCTGAAGCTGCGGGCGAACGGAGGGTACGGTTTCCGGATTCCGACGTATACAGATTTGTATTACTCGGATCCGTCGACTCTGGGCAATCCGAATCTGAAACCGGAATCGGCGTGGTCGAGCGACCTGGGTGCGGACTGGACGCCATCGTCGAAGCTGACGCTTTCGGCGACGGGATTTTATTCGCAGCAGCACGACACCATCGACTACGTGCGAGCGGCGACTTTGCCGAACGAGTATCTGCCTGCGTCGTGCACGGCGGCCAACACGTGGTGCGCGGACAATCTGAACGGGCTGCGCTTTGTCGGCGTGGAGTCGACGCTGACGTGGCTGCCGCGAAAGGGACAGACAGTGCGCGTTGCCTGGACCGCGCTGTATGGCGCGCAGAGCGCACTGCATGGGCTCCAGTCGGAGTATGTATTCAATTACCCGGTCGAGAATATCCATGCGTCGTGGACATGGGGGATAGGACACAACATTACGCTGACGAATGCGGTGCAGGTGGCGCAGCGGTATCAACAGACGGTGTATCCAGTGTGGAATGCGACGCTGACGCACGATGCGTGGAGAGTGCGGCCGTATCTGCGGGCGACAAATTTGAGCAATACGGGATACCAGGAGATCAACGGCGTAAACATGCCGCCGCGGGCGATCATGGGCGGGGTGGCTCTCGAGCTGGGCGGCGATCGCTGAAGATTTTGCTTGCAGGGTGCAGGCGGAACTCTGCTAATGTTGAGGCGTACCTCGGCAGCCCGCGCCGCTCGTCAACCAGCGGGCTCTACCTGCACTCTCCTGCTTCTGAGTGATTGCGGATGGAGGCGTATCAGAGCACCTGGGGAAGGTGTGTCGGCGCTGACCGTTCGCGAACCTTTCCCTCGACTCCACGCTATGCAACCCAAAGGAGAAGAGCGATGAACCAGGCAGGAAATCACCACAAGATCAACTACATTGAATTCGCCGCGACCGATGTTGCGCGCGCAAAGCAGTTTTATTCGGCCGCTTTCGGGTGGAGCTTTCAGGACTGGGGTCCGGAGTACATCAGCTTTGCCGCGGCGGGCGCCGGGATAGACGGCGGATTCCGAAAGAGCAAGCCGGAAGAAGCGAACGGCAGCGCGGCGCCGTTGATTGTCCTTTATTCGGCAGACCTGAAAGCGACGGAAGCGGCGATTGTGGCGGCCGGAGGAACGATCGTGGTACCGACTTTCGATTTTCCGGGCGGAAAGCGGTTTCATTTTTCCGACGGAGTTGGGAATGTGCTCGCGGTTTGGAGTGAATAGCAGTTCTGAGTTCGTAGCTCACGGTTCGTAAAAGGCGGCGGTTCTGGAAGACCCGGGACCGCCGATACTTTTTTCGGCGACGCAGCTAGGTGAGGTGCTTCTTAAGGAACTCAAGCGTGCGTTGGCGGGCGAGGTGTGCGGCAGCGGCGTTGTAGCTCGGGCGGGGTTCGCAGTTAAAAGCGTGGCCGGCGTCGTACCAGTGGATTTCGACGCCTGGATTTGCGGCGTGAACCGCTTCCGCGACGCTGGGCGGGATGTGCGAGTCCTCGCGGCCGAAGTGGAGCATGACCGGGCAGTTGGGTTTTTCAGCGGCGTACTTGCCGATTTGGCCTCCGTAGTAACCGACAGCTGCCGAGGGATGAAGGCGTGTTGCAGCCAGCCAGGCTACGCTGCCGCCAAAGCAATAGCCAATGACGCCAACTTTTTTGCCTGAATCTTTCGCGTCGAAGTCGATTGCGGCCGAAACGTCGAGGGTTGCTTTTTCGGTATCGATTTTGGGAATGAGACTCATCGCGGTTTGCAGATCAGCTCCCTCGTAGCCAAGTCCGATGCCGGGCTGGATGCGGTCAAACAAAGCAGGCGCAATGGCGAGGAAACCATCCTTGGCGAAGCTGTCGGCGACAGAACGAATGTGCGCGTTGACGCCGAAGATTTCCTGGATGATGACCAGCGCGGCGATGGGTGCACCGGCGGGTCGCGAGACATAGGCCTGGAGTTGATGCCCGTCGGACGCCTGAAGAGTGGTGAATTCGCTCATCTGGACCTCGTTTTAACGAGTATCGAGCGCGGCCAGTGCAAGAGGCAAGCGTGTGAGCTTTCCTCAGGGGCTGAACCTGCGTGTGACACGTTTCGCCTGCTGCGCTCACTATTCAGTACGACGGAATTGGCGTAGCTCGCGGATCAGCCCGGCAAACGCGCATTGGAACGAGCAGTCGCCCGCATTCTGTGTGAATGCTAGCCGGCAACGCGAGCACCCAATCCCCGCAGGAGGGAGATCATCATGCCGGGAACCTGGAAAACCTTCAACGCCCCGAATACCTCGACAGGTGAATTCAACGCTGACTTAATGATTCTGCTGACGGATGGCTCTGTGCTCATGCACAACGGCTACGTCACCGCGCTCAACAACGCCCATCAGTGGCTTCGCCTCACGCCGGATAAGTTCGGCAAGTACGAGGGCGGAACCTGGTCGGGCGAGCTCGATATGAAAAATGCCCGACAGTGGTTTGCTTCGGGCGTGCTGAAAGATGGCCGCGTGTTCGCCATCGGCGGCGAGTATTCGAGCGATCCCATGAATCCGACGGATTCGCCGCTCGGCGAGATCTTCGATCCGCAGACGAATACCTGGACCGCTCTCAACAAACCGGCAGCCTTCGATTTCGTCAGGGGGGATTGCAACGGAGCTGTCCTGAAAGATGGCCGCGTGCTCCTTGGCGGCCCTGCGACTGCGGGCGCGCCGCCGACATGGCCCAAGCTCACAGCCATTTGGGATCCTGCGACCAATAACTGGGTTGAAGCAGGCACGAAGTTCGGCACCGTGGCCAACACCAAGGAAGATCCATTTGAGGAAGAAACCTTTTCGTTGCTGCGCAGCGGCGATGTTCTTGTTCCGGCGGTTCGCGACACGCCCAAGGCGCAGTGCTACGATCCCGAGCGCGACGAGTGGGTAAAGTGCGGACCGTCTCCCGTCAAGCTGGCGATTGATACTCTGCTGGGCGTGGAGGTATTTGAAACAGGGCCGACGATTGTTCTTCCCGACGGCAAGGCGTTCTGCATCGGGGGCACCGGTAAAACTGCCATCTACACTCCGGGGCCTCATCCCACATCGCATGGTACGTGGACCAAAGGACCGGATTTTCCAAACGACACGAGCGGAAGCCCCAACTGGCCGCTGTTGACTCCGCTGGATGCTCCCGCGTGTCTGCTGCCCAATGGCAAGGTCGTGCTGATGGCGGGAACCACTTCGCCCGATTCAGGCGACTACTTCTCTCTCAATCCTGTGCTCCTTGAGTACGATCACGCGCACCCGGTGAGCCCGATTCCTCAACTTGATGTGCAGCCCCCGGCATTCCCAACCAGCAACTTTACCTGGCAGTCCTGCTTCCTGCTTCTGCCCACAGGACAGATGCTGTGCAGCGCGCAAAGCAACACGCTCTACCTCTATACGCCGGATCCTGCAGCCGGATCGCCGCATCACTCCTGGCGCCCGGCCCACATCTCAGTTCCTGAGGTCATGCATCCGGGGCACAGCTACACGCTCTCCGGTTTGGAGATCAATGGGCTTTCGCAGGCGGTGTGCTACGGCGACGATGCGGGAATGGCAACCAACTATCCCATCGTCCGCATTCACCACCGGCACACGAACGAGGTCACCTATCTGCGCAGCTATGACTTCTCGACCATGGGCATAGCGACCGGGCGCGAACATCACGATCGCAAACATTGCACTATCGACATTCCCTCTTCGCTGGTGCACGGTCACTACGAATTGGTTGTGATCGCGAACGGCATCTCTTCAGAGCCAGTGGGAATTGAAATTGGCTGGATGCACCACCATGGTTTTGAGGGAAGGATCGAAAGCCTCGTTTACGACAGCGCCGGTGAATTCGATGCATTCACGGTGGAGGATGAGGTAGGAGCGGTCCGACGTTACGAAAGCCGGGAGCCTCACGTAGCGGACCTGACGCGGCGCGCCTGGCAGGAACGAACCCGGGTACGCGTGGTGACCGAAGATCATCACTCGCACCACGCGGTGTCGATTGCACTGCTGGTGTAGATCGCTCGAAGCAATTCCCGGCGGGAGTGTCCGGCCGGGATTTGTGCAAGGTTGATGACTCCCTGGCGGTCCCACTGGCGAATGAAGATCTGTCTGTGGGGGCGCCAGGGTGTTCGTGTTTCAGCCCCGCGTGGTTTATTGAGACACCAGGTAGTTGGGCTGTGCGGAATCGTCGGAGCGAACAGGTTTCGCCAGCTCCAGATTCTGTACGGGCTGGGGTTTCTTCGCCTCGCTGGGATTCGCAGTCCACACTGCGTTTGATACCCGATATTTGAGCGGCGGCTGGTATTGGAGGTAGGCGAGGCCAACCCGCATGTTGTGCAAGACGGGTCCTGGAATAGAAACCGCGAGTGTAATTCCGAGAATGGCATGGGCGAGACCGAGGGTCAGAACGCTGCGGAAGCGCAGAAAGAGGAAACAGGCGGCGAGCCCCCAGAACAGAGCCACTACAGCGAGAATCATATTCGGCAGGTGCACCATGGCGAACAGGCCGGCCACGACTGCTGCGGCCAGGCCCTCTCGCGGCATCAGGTGAGCGAGGCGCGGCAAAAAGTATGCCTGCAGGAGCCACTGCTGCGCGATGGCCCAGATCGCATAGCCAACAAATGCTCCCGCGCCCTCCATCGGCCCATCGGGTTGTTGCAGTGTGTGCAGATTCGCGGCAATTAGGACCACCGGAACCGAGAGTATGAGCGCCGCACCCACGATCCACAGGGAGCGCCAGATTCTCGATATTTGAAACTGAATGGATCGGGTCCGGATGAGCCAGACTGCGGCCGAGCCACCGATCCACATGAGGCCCGCCCAGCACAGCCATTGCTGCAGAGGATTCGTGGTCCAGGTAGCCGCCAGGATCAACCCATAGCTGGCCAGCAGTTCCACCATGTCCCAGGTCTTTTTGCGTGTCTGAGCGACTACCTCCGCGTTCGGAGCGGCGCCGCCTCCTACTGCCGGGGCGAAATTCTGCAGGAACATCTCTTTCCTTTCTCGGTCTTCGCCCGGGCGTTGTAGAGCATTGCCTTCAATGACACGGGTACTTCAATAGGGACAGATCGGCGGTACGAGTTTCAGTCGTGCTCAATCATCGCCATCAAAGGGAAATCATCCTCACTCTTAAGACGCCACATTTTCGAGAATGTTGCGAATAGCACAAAGGGGTGAGAATGACCCCTCGATGGTATCCACATGGGGTTACACGCGCACGAAAACTGTTGGTGGGAATTTGCGGGAGATGTCGAAGACTGTGCGGGAGGGGAGGGTTTGCCCCCACCCGAGCGAAGCTTGGGCGGGGCACCGTGGATTGAATGAAGCAGCCTCAGTTCACGCGAGGCGGCGTGGGTGGCATCAGCATCTTGCGTGAAGCGAACTCGTCGCGGACGAGCGTGAGACCCAGCACGCAGCGCTCAAAGCCATCGGAGAGGCGTGCAAAGAGCGGCGCCTCCTGCTTGTACTCGAAGAGATTGAACTGGCTGACGATGAAATAGCTCTCCTTGCCGGCGCGGATCAGCTCATCGAGGCTCGGTTGGTGGCGGCGGCGCGCATACGTCGAGTCGGTAGCCTCGGGATACATGCCGCCGACGAAGAGAGCGTAATCGCCGATATGCTTGCGGAGCGCACGCTCTTCGTCAAAAGAAGCGGCAGGGCCGTTGACAGGGTCAGCGGCGAGCACCATCTCTTCAAGCTCTTCGATGGGATGCCCTTCAGGATCGCGGACCTTGTAGAGGTTTCTCGCGTCGGAAAAGTCGCAAAGCAAGCGCGCGATGTAGCCGGTGACGTCAGGATCGTGCAGACCGAGCTTACCTTCGTAACTGTTGCGGACGGCCTGCTGAAAGAACGGTTCGAGTGGATGAGCCTGGGCTGACATACACACCTCCCGTGAACGGAACCCGAGCAAGTGTGCCTGTGCAGGAATCCTCCAAACTGGTCCCCTCCTGCGAAGGCGACTACTTACTCAGATGCCATTTTGGCTGCGCGCGAACAGCCGTTCTGCTGTGAGGCAGTGGCTGTTCCCATTTACGCTGCGCCGGGAGCGATCCAGCCGCGGCCTATTTATCCTGCTTTAACACTGAGATTACCGAAATGGTTGCGTTGCGCAAGAGGGCGAACGTAATTTCCTGGCAGAAGGTTGCTTCGATTGCAAATAATCGGCTGCAATTAACACAAAAGGGGCATTCAGCATTGGTTGGCTGGCGCCGGAAAAGAAAGCCGGAGACGAGCGATGCAGAAGGCCCGCGCGGAGGCTCGCCTTCGGTTCACGATGGAAGAAGCTGCGCGCAAGGTGTTATGGTGAGTGAACCCGAAGGGCCTGCGATTCGACTTTCCGCACGGGGGAGTGATTCAAGGGCCGCAGGCGAGCCAAGGTGGAGAAGGGCATGAAAGGTCCAGGGCCGCAGACGACCCTGCTGTACGACGACTGGTATCCGGCGCTGCGCAGCGACAAGCTGCATGGGCGCAAACTGGTCACCGCAATGCTGCTCGACATTCCGCTGGTGCTGGGGCGGCGGGCAGACGGACAGATCTTTGCGATGCGCGACAATTGCCCGCACCGAGGCATTCCGCTTAGCTACGGCTGGTTCGACGGGGAGCATGTGACGTGCAGGTACCACGGCTGGGAGTTTGAGCCGTGCAGCGGGCAGTGCACGCTGATTCCGTCATTGACAAGCCACGACACACTGAATGCGAACCGGATCTATGCTGCCGCCTTTCCGTGCCAGGAGCGGGACGGGCATGCGTGGGTGTATGTTGCCGGCGCGGGGAGCGGACGCAAAGCAGAAGGCGCAGCGTTGCGGCCGGTTCCTGAGCTGCCGAAGTTCGGAGCGAAGTTCCGAACGGCGCATTTAACGGCCGATTTGCCCTGCAATGTGGATCACGGGATTATCGGCCTGATGGATCCGGCTCACGGACCGTTTGTGCACCAGGCGTGGTGGTGGCGATCAAAGGCCAGCATTCACGAGAAGACGAAACACTTTGAGCCGATTCCCGAGGGCTTCCGCATGACCGCACATGCGCCGAGCCGCAACTCCGCGCCCTACAAATTGCTGGGTGTTTATGGCAAGCCGGTGGAAACGACGATCGATTTCGTGCTCCCGAACCGGCGGACGGAGACGATCCGTTGCGGCGAGAAATGGTTTGCCAGCCTGACGACGGTGACGCCGGTAACGGGGTCGACTTGCAGGATTGACGTGGTCGCCGCCTGGAACGTGTTTTACCATGTGCCGCTGGTGACGCCGATCGCGAAATTCTTCGGCGCGAAGTTTGTGGAGCAGGACCAGGTGACGATGATCCAGCAGGCGGAGGGTCTGAGGCACAACACGAGCCTGATGCTGATCGACGACGCGGATAAACCGGCGAAGTGGTACCTGGCGCTGAAGCAGGCACGGCTGGATGCAGAGGTAACGGGCGATCCGCCGAAGCATCCGATGGACGGGCCGGTGGAACTGCACTGGAGGAGCTGAGGCGGCGCGATGACGATTGTCTGTGCGGGAACCAGGTTCTGAAAGTTAGCGAGTCAGCGGGTCAGGAAGCTAGCGATCCCGCCCTTTTCGCGATGAACCGCGGAAAGGGTGGGACACCAGAAAATTCCCGGTCTAAACCAATTCCGAAAGTGCTTTAGCTACACCGTTGCCGGTTGGCGCTGCTCGAGTTCGGCGAGGCGCTTGGCGAGCAACCCTTCAAGCTTGACCAGCGCAGCCGAGAACCCCTCGATGCCTTCCTTCAACTTGTCGTGCGCCATGCGATCCTCTGCGTGCATCTTGTCGAAGGTAGCCTTGTCGACGTTGATGCGTTCGAAGGTTTGCGACTTGGCGATCTCGGGTGAGAGCTTGCGCGGCAGGTCGGCCTGTGTGGATTCGAGTTCGCCGAGCAATTGCGGCGAGATGGTGAGCAGGTCGCAGCCGGCGAGTTCGCAAATTTCACCGATGTTGCGGAAGCTGGCGCCCATGACGACCGTCTTGTATCCGAATTTCTTGAAGTAGTTGTAGATGCGCGTGACGGATTGCACGCCGGGGTCGTCGGCTCCCTGGAAATCCTTGCCGGTGTCCTTTTTGTACCAGTCGAGGATGCGTCCGACGAAGGGCGAGATAAGGGTGACGCCGGCGTCGGCGGCGGCGATGGCCTGGTGGACGCCAAAGAGCAGCGTCAGGTTGCAGTGGATGCCATCCTTCTCCAGCACTTCGGCGGCGCGAATGCCTTCCCACGAGGATGCGATCTTGATGAGGATGTGATTGCGGCCGACTCCTGCGTCGTCGTATTGCTTGATGATGGCGCGGGCCATCTTGATTGTGGCGTCGGTGTCGTAGGACAGGCGGGCATCGACTTCAGTAGAGACGCGGCCGGGAACGATGGCCAGAATCTTCTTTCCGAAGGCCACAGCGAGGCGCTGGAAGGCGAGGTTGGCAACGGCCTGGTCGGTGGCGCCCCCACCCAGTTCATTGCGCGCGTCCTTAAGAACGCCATCGACAATGGGCTGATACTGCGGCATCTGCGCCGCTGCTGTAATCAGCGAAGGGTTGGTAGTGGCATCCTGGGGATGGAACTGCTCCATTGCCTCCATATCGCCGGTATCGGCCACGACCACGGTGTAATTACGCAACTGTTCCAATAAACTCTGCGGCATGATTCCTCCTCGGGGGCGATCGTCACTCAATTGGATGCTCTGATGCGCATTCGGTGTCAGTGTACACCTCAGATATAGAGTGATTTGTTAAGGCGCGGGCCGCCCGGGACTCCATATACCATGGCCGCGGCAAGTGTCTGACGCCGCAATGCGATTGCCGGGTGAAAGCGCTGCCCACAAAGAGTAATCTTCTGAGGGCGAAAGTTGTGGGAGACTGGAGTGAGCAGCTCCGGACATTTCTCCGGGCCGTGGTGGCTGAAGTTTCAGATCTCTCAAAGACCAGGGATTCCGGCTTAGCATGAACGAACTCGAGGTTCGTGAAAAACCGTCCGCAGACCCACTCCCCCGATTAAACCGGCCCAAGGGCAGCGGCTCAGTCCATCTTGATGCGCTCCGTGGAGTCGCGGCGCTCATGGTCCTGCTCTATCACTGGCGCCTGGCGTTTTTTCAGGACTACTCGAAACTCGCCCACCACAATTTCTTTCTTTCCCTTGCGTATATTGTTACGGGACTCGGCCACCAGGCAGTGATGGTTTTCTTTGTGTTGAGCGGATACCTGGTGGGGGGCAGTGTGCTGCGCGCAGCGAACGCGGGCCAGTGGTCGTGGCGCGATTACCTGTTGACGCGCCTGACGCGGCTTTACATTGTGCTGTTGCCCGCGCTGGTGCTGGGAGCTGCCCTCGATTGGGCGGGCACACATTTCACGGGTCAGAATACGATTTACGGACCGAACGGACGAGCCGGCTCGGTGATGTTAACGGTAAACGAAACCCTGAATCCACGCGCATTCGTTGAGAACGCGGTGTTCCTGCAGAGCTTTCCGTTGCCGGACGATCGATTGCACCAGTTTCCAACGTTTGGCTCGAATGTTCCACTTTGGAGCTTGAGCTACGAGTTCTGGTACTACATTGGATTCCCATTCATCGTTCTCGCGCTGTCGCGGAAAACCTCCTGGTTCGCAAAGCTGGTCTATTTCGTCTTGCTTCTGGCATGGAGTTGGTTCGTTGGCCTGACCGTGTTGGTTTATAGCATTCCGTGGCTGCTGGGAGTGGCGATCCGCACCTTGCCGCCTTTCCCGTCGAGGCGATCGTGGGCGCGCCGTGGAGCACTCACGGTTGCGCTGGCCATGTTGATTTTGGGATTCGTTGCGGGGAGTTTAGTCAACCCGTGGCTACAGGACATATTCATCGGAGAATGCACAGCAGCTTTGATCTGGATTTCAGTAAGCGGGACTGCCGTGCCGCTGGTCGGCTGGTACGGGCGAATGGCGCATGGAGCCGCGAAGAATTCTTACACTCTCTACCTGCTGCATCTGCCGTTCCTGGTTTTCCTGAAGGCTGCGTTGCATGTGCCGCAGTTCGCGCCATCATGGCTCACGTTATTGCCGGCGCTCGGAATCCTGGCGCTCATTCTCGCGTACGTGCGGCTGGTGTATTTGCTCTTTGAGCGGCACACTGACGACCTGCGTATCTGGCTCAAGCAGCGGCTAGCGGGGCGCCAGCGAGTGACGACAAACGCGGCGAGTCACGCGGCAAACTGAGAAGCCGGACAAGAGTCGCTGCCTCACGCCAAATTGACTCGAGAACCGTCTATTCGGCGCCTAATCGAACGACGTTCGACAAAGTTCCCAGACCTGTAATCGAGACTTCGACGCGGTCGCCGGGCGCGAGCGGTCCGACTCCTGAGGGCGTTCCGGTGAGTACGATGTCGCCCACTTCGAGCGTGATTGCCGCCGTGATATAGCTGAGCAAAACCGGGACAGGGAAAATAAGGTCGCGTGTTGAGGCCTGCTGCCGCAGTTCGCCATTGAGCCGCGTTTCGATGGTGACGCCGGCATCGAGATCGATTTCGTCACTGACGAGAGGGCCGACGGGGCAGAAGGTGTCGCAACCCTTGGCGCGCGTCCACTGCGGGTCTTTCTTTTGCAAGTCGCGCGCCGTGATGTCGTTGGCGATGGTGAAGCCGCGCACCACGTCGCGCCATTGGCCGTCCGGCTTGAAGTTGCGCGTCTTGCGGCCGATGACGAGGGCGAGCTCGCCTTCGAAATCGACTTGCTGAGAGAACGAAGGCAGTCGGATGGCTCCGCCGGGACGGAGAATCGAAGATGGAGGCTTCAGGAAGATAAGCGGCTCGCTGGGCACTTCGTTTCCAAGTTCGCTGGCGTGCTCGCGATAGTTGCGGCCCACGCCGACAATCTTGGTAGGTGTGACCGGCGGCAGGAGCTCGAGCTCGTCAAGCGGTGTGGGAGAAAGCTGAAGAAACCACGAGACCATGCCGGCGAGATCGACGCGAGGCCGCAAATCTTCTTCGGGTGGGTCGATTTGACGCGTCACCTGAAGCTTGCCTTTGTTGACATCGACTGAGCCGTAATTCGCCTGACCGCCATAGAGGAACCGGCAGTACTTCATGGCAAGCCCTCCTCAGGTCTTTTTAGGAAATCGTGCGTCTGACTGTCACTGTACAAGTTGACGGCTCCCGGATCGTCGCGATGACGTACCAGATCCGCTTCTCATCTGCAGCGTCTCCCTGAACGTAAATGTGCCCCTCGCGAGCTACGGCCCCGGTACGGTATCCCCGGCAGGCGTAGAGCGCGCGCTCTCGTGACCATTTTTTGCGATTGCACTCACAGCATACAGATAGGAGTGACCGGTTTGCACGTTGGAATCGCGGAAATCTGGTTCAATTCCAGGTTGAGCCGGCGAGATTCGCTGCCATTCGCCGGTGTTTTCTGACCCCACAGACGAAGACCCGCCCGCGACGGTCCCCGATTCTTTTCGGTAGACGATGTAGCCGGCGAGATTGGGGTCGGCATCGGGCTGCCAACTCAGGTCAATTGCGGGAGGATTGCCGTTTTCGCCCGCAGTGGCAACGGCGGCGAGGCCCTGCGGAACGTTGGGGGGGAAGATGTCCTGAGCGTCAACGCGAACCGCAGCGGAGAGCGGCCCGGCAAGCTCGAGCGCCTGGCCGTTCTGGGTAACGCGGGATACGCGCTGGGCGCGATACTCGTAGCTCTCTCCGAAATGGATGTCGGAATCGATTGCGCGGCCGGAGACTGCGGAGTCGACGAAGAGATTGCGTTGCAGTGGCTCGGGCGGAGCAGCGAGAGGTCCCTGCCGCGACTCTTTCACGGGCGGAGTGAGGAGCGTGCGCACAAAACGGATGGCGGTGGGTTGAGAATCAGGCGATGCGGGCGACCAGCGAAGCAGGACACCCCCTTTGCGGACTTCAGCACTGAAGCCGCCAACGGCGTCGGGCGCCTGGCCGGCAAGGACCTCAGCGGCGTTGGACAGGCCGGCAGAGCGACCCTTGCGATTGACCAGTTCGACAAAGTAGGAGAGGGGTTGAGGCAAGCCGGAAGTGAGCCCGGGCGGAAGTGTGTCGGTAAACGTGGCGTCGGCTCCGGGATTCAGTTCCAGCGTGGCGACGGCATTGCAGCGGGCAGCACTATATTGGTCGCGGCAGATGCGCGTGGCGATTGGGCCTTTGAGCAGGATCTTGTCAGTATTGCGCAAAGGCATCTTCCAGGTGAGCGCGACCTGGTCGCTGGTTCGGACGGCGGAGAGATTGGAGACAAGGCCGGGAAGATTGAGCGACGGCGGCTGCGGTGCGCCCGGCATGCCACAGCCGGTGAGAGCTGTGAGCGCAGCGAGCAACATTGCAACGCAAGCATTCCTCCCAGATTCCCAATTACGAGGGCCCTGGGCCATTCGCACCCGCCAAAGGTTTCGTGCAGATTGCATTGCGCTTTCAGTCTATCGGACGCGCCGCGCCTTTCCTTGCCGCAGCCGGCCGCGCTGCTGTAATTTTGAACGCGTTCCCTGAAAGGACTGAGACCGGTGCTGATTTTCTGCGCCATCCTGGCCATCTTTGTCTACGGAATGATCGCCGCGATGCTGGGCACAATCCTTCCTGAGCTGTCGGATCGCTTCCGCCTGACGCCATCTCAAAACGGCGCCATCGCCTTCGCACAGGCTCTGGGGTTGATGATCGCCTCTCTTGCGGTAGGCCCGCTGCTCGATAGCGAAGGTGACAAGATAGGCCTCATCCTCGGCCTGGCGTGCATCGCGCTTGCGCTCTTCCTGTTGCCGCGTGCGAAGGGGTTCGGCGGGATTGTGATTCTGCTTTTCCTCCTCGGCGTCGGCGGCGGCATCGTCGTCACTGGAGCCAACGCACTGGTGAGCGGCGTGAGTGAGACGCATCGAGCCACAGCACTGAACCTCGTGAATCTCTTTTTCGGCCTCGGCGGCCTTGCCACGCCATTTGTTGCCGCCAATCTCTTCAAGCGCAACTGGAGCCGCCTTTGCTACTCGGTTGCCGCGCTCACTGTTGCCACGCTGGCCGTGCAGGGTTTTACGCATATGCCGTCGCCAGCCGGCGCTTCGGGCTTTGTTCTCTCCCGGGTCGCCCCCATCCTTGGCCGCCCGCTGCTGCTCATGATCGGTCTCTTTCTCTTCCTCTACGTCAGCTGCGAAGTGGGCGTGTGGAACTGGCTGCCGCGCCATCTCATCGCAAGGGGCATCCCCGAGAAACGCGCGCTCAACATTCTTTCACTCGGATTCGCTCTTGGTCTGCTTATCGGACGCGTTGGCGTCTCGCCGATTCTCATTCACGTACGGGCAATTGAGGTCACATTGGCCTCCTCCATCGCCATGGCCATCAGCACGTTTTTCATGTTGCGCGCAGACAAGCCCTCGGTCGCGGCAGCGCTGGTCTTCGTTGCGGGACTGTCGATGGCGCCCGTCTTTCCCACCGCGCTCGCCATCACCGGTACGGCCTTCCCGCAGATGACCGGCACCGCCATCGGATTCGTGATCACCTGTGGCTGGGCTGGTCTCGCCGTGAGCAGCCGGTTGATCGGCGCAATGGCCGGCGGCGACCCACTGCGCCTCAAGAAAGCGTTGCTGCTCATTCCTGCGTTCGCGGTGGTGATGGTTGGTTTGAATCTGGGAATTTGGGCGGCGATGAAGTAGGCAGACGCGCTGATCCGGTGCCAGAGACGCCTTTTGACTGGGGTATTCCGCTGAATGCGCGCTAAAGTTTTTTGAGATTGGCGAACTTTTCCATCAGCTTTTTCACGCCGATGGCAAAGAGGACGGTGAGTTTGGCGTCTTCACCTTCGCCCTCGCGCGTGAGGACGGTGCCTTCGCCGTATTTCGCGTGCATCACGCGCTGACCTTTCCTGATGCCGGTGGCGCCGTTGGGCGTGGGAATCTCCATCGAAGGACGCACCATCGTGTCAGGACGGCCGCCCGGCTTTCCTCCAAAGAAGCGCGCGATATTGTCAAGGCTCTCCGGCGCTCCCGCGCTCTTACTCTTTTGACGGGAGCCCTGGTAAGACGAGAAGTCCCGAACATTGGCGCGGGGCGCTTCCTGGCTTTCATCTTCGTAATTGAAATGCGGTGAATCGGCGTCGCCCGAGCTGTGGCGCTTGCGGCCTGCGCCGTAGGCGGGAGTTGACCACGCCGGACTTCGGCCGCCGAGATTCTCAACCAACTGCGTGGGAACCTCTTCGAGAAAGCGCGAGGGGATGCTCATCTCGGGCATGTCGTTGCCGTAGCGGCGGCGATAGTGGGCGCGGGTGAGAATGAGCGTGTTCATGGCGCGTGTCATTCCGACGTAGCAGAGACGGCGCTCTTCTTCGAGCTCCTCGGGACTGTTCAATGTGCGCGAGTGCGGAAAGAGGCCCTCTTCGAGCCCGGCAAGAAAAACAAGCGGGAACTCCAATCCCTTGGCGGCATGAAGAGTCATGAGCGTGACGCGCGCGTTGGGATCGTACTGATCCGTATCGGAGGCGAGCGCGGCGTGGTCGAGGAAATCGGCGAGAGTTTCGCCACGCTCTTCGGCGTCGTGCGCGGCGTTGGCCAGTTCCTTCAGGTTTTCGATGCGGCTGAAAGCCTCGGGCGTTCCTTCGGTTTCGAGCGCTTTGATGTAACCGGTGCGGTCGATTAGGAAGCGGATAAGCTCGGGGAGCGTAGCGGAATCGCCGGGAGAACGGAACGGCCCTTCGGGCTGTTCTGGTTTTTTACTGGATTCACCATCAGTTTGCGTTGGCATCACCAGGAATGGCCGCTTCGGCGAGTCGCCGGCTGGATGAAAATGCGACGCATCGAGCAGAGCCATCTGCGCGTCCTCGTCCCCTTGTTCCCCGTTTTCCGCGCCAAAGCCAAAGCTGGTGTCGGCGTCGCCAGCCTGTGATTCCGCTACGTCGGCGGCGAGTTTGCCGGCAAAGTCGGGGTCCATCATGGCCTGTGCGTCGAGGATGAGCTGGCGGAATGACTCGAGGGCCATGAGCGCGCGCGTAGGAATGAGGCGGTTGGCGATGGCGGCGGCCGTAGCGTCCCACGTCGAGCGTCCGGTTTCAAGGGCCAGGCGCTCGACGGTTTCCAGCGTGGTTTTGCCGTTGCCGCGCGCGGGCGTGTTGATGACGCGCTGCAGGGCCATCGAGTCGTGCGGATTGCGCACGAGCCGAAGATAGCCGAGCAGATCCTTGATTTCGGCGCGCTCGTAGAAGCTGAATCCGCCGACCATGGTGTAGCTGATGTTATAGCGCCGCAGCGCCTCTTCTACGAGCCGCGACTGCGAGTTGGTGCGATAGAGAACTGCCACATGGCCGGCGGAGACGCCTTCGTTTTCTGAAGAGTGCGATTCGCGGAGAAACGCCTGGATTTTGTCGGCGATGAAGAGGGCTTCGTTTTCGCCGTCGGGCGCTTCGTAGTAGCCGATCAGCGAGCCGCCCTGGCGCTCGGTCCAGAGCTTTTTGCCTTTGCGGCGGATGTTGTTGGCGACGACTGCGCCGGCGGCCTCAAGAATAATCTGCGTCGACCGGTAGTTCTGCTCGAGGCGAATGATGTGCGCTTCAGGAAAGTCCTTTTCGAATTCAAGAATGTTGCGAATGTCTGCGCCGCGCCAGGAGTAGATGCTCTGGTCCTCGTCGCCGACGGCGCAGACGTTCTTGTGCTCGCCGGCAAGCAGCTTCATCAACTCGTATTGCGGACGATTGGTGTCTTGATACTCGTCGACGAGCAGATAACGCCAGCGGCGCTGGTAGCGCTCGCGGACCTCGCTCGATACTTTCAGCACGCGCACCGCTTCGAGCAGAAGATCGTCGAAGTCCATCGCGTTGTTCTTGCGCAGCTCGTCCTGGTAGGCCTTGAAGATGTGCGCCACCTTTTCACTACCTGGATCTTTAGAACCAAGAAAGAAATCCTGAGGATCGACCATATGATTCTTGGCCCAGGAGATTCGGCCGAGAACCGTGCGCGGCGTCAGTTGCTTGGTGTCGATACCCATGCGCTTCATCACCTGCTTCACGATGCCTTGCTGGTCGTTCTCGTCGAAGATGGCGAAAGTGCGAGTCAAGCCTTTATCGCCGACCTTGAGCGCTTCAATGTCGCGGCGGAGGATGCGCACGCAGAGCGAGTGGAAGGTGGAGATGAGCGGCTTGGCCAGAGACGAGTGGCCGATGAGGCGATCGACGCGGTCAGCCATCTCGCTGGAGGCCTTATTGGTGAAGGTGACGGCGAGGATGGAATCGGGCGCGATGTTTTTCTCGCGGATGAGCCAGGCGATGCGATGCGTAATGACGCGGGTTTTGCCGGAGCCCGCACCGGCGAGGATGAGCAAGGGACCCTCGGTGGCCTCGACGGCGGCGCGCTGCTCGGGATTGAGATGTTGGAGGAGGGTCTGCAAGGCGTCCAAGTCCAGTTTCGAGTCAGAAGGAAATGCTTCCTGACTCTAGTTTACCGTCTGGACAGGTTGCCCTGCTTGTTCGGTTCGAGAGTGGTTGCGTCTCCCACCCTTTTCACAAAGTACGCGAAAAGGGAGGGAGCGCGGAGCGTGTGCGGACGAGTTTGAAGTTCTACCAGCCGAAGCCGCCGACTTCAGGCGCGAGGGCAACGCCGCGGAACGCCTCACCTGCCTGGGCCGAGCGAACCGTCTGGAATGTATCGAGGTAGCCCTTCGTTGCGAGTTGTGTTGCGCTGATTTGATCGGTGACTTTGACCAGCTTGTTAGGATCGGCGCCGTTGTCGCCGTTCTGGCTGATCGTGGAGGTGATCGCGTAAATCGTGGCTGTGCCATCGTGGTTCACTTGGCCGATAATGTTGCGGCAGCCGCCGGTCGCCGGCTCGATCGACGCGGGATAGTCGCGGACGCTATACGGCACGCCCAGGTTCAGTCCGTTCTGAATGGTGTATTGGAGCACCCAGGTCGGGCTGCCGCTTGCCGGCGTGGTGAGGACCCACTTCTGCAGGCCGGCCGAGGTCAGCGTGCCCGAGTCGGCGACGTTCACCTGCCCGTTGATCGTCTGGCCTGACGTGTAGACCAGATCGCCCTCGTTGCAAACATACAAAGTGGTATCGTTCGCAAACCAGAGGCCGAAGGGATAGTAGCCGCCGGGGCTGTTTGTGGTGGAGGCAGAGGTGGGGAATCCGGGCAGAATCGCGTACGGCTCGTTGACCAGTCCGCCGGCGGGCGCGTTGCCTGTGGTGGGCAGTGTGCCTGCGGCGCCAAGCTGATAGACGGTGTTGATGCCGTTGCCGCCGCTGCCCTTCGCAACATACAGCGTGTTGTTAAAGATCGTTTCGCCGCGGAAGTTCGTATCCTTGCCCGGCTTGTCTCCCGAGACCGACACGAAGTACGAGATCATGTTGTTGTTCGGCGGAACGAGCGGCGTGGTGCCGGGAACGTAGAGCTCGGCGCCCGTCGAATGCGAGAGATCGAAGCCGAGCTGCGTCTCGGGCACCTGTTTCTTCGACAGCCCTCCGTTGTTGTCGTTTCCGACTGAGTAGTAAAGCTCGTTGTCCGCTTTGATCGAAGCACGGGAGTTGTCGCCGCTGTAAGCATCGCCGTCGGTGTACCTGATGTCGCCCCAGGCATCGACTTCAGCCACGGAGCGGTAGTAGGCCGTTGGATTCTTCGCGCCGATGTAGCTTGCAACCGCGGTATTGGTCGGGTCGCAGAGGCCCGGAGTGTTGGAAGCGGAAACGTCGATCAGGTTCGGCGCAGTCGGCGACACCGGACCGACATTCGTGCCCTGCGTAAGGACGTTGGTCGTCGCGTTCAGGGTCAGGGCAGGGCAGCCGGGACCGCCGCGGTAGCCCATAAAGGTCAGGCTCCGACCGTCTGCTGAGCGGTTCAAAGCGAGTTCGGATTTGGAGCTGAAGCTGGTCACGATCTGGTCGCCGGGAACGTGCAGTGCGCCGAGCGGGAAGCCGTCCGTCGTCAAATCCCAAAGGACGATTGGCGAGGAGACGCCAAAGCTCCCGTCGGTATTGGCGTTGTTCCACACATTGTGGCTGTCCTTGAGGTTCGGTGCTTCGCCATTGTCGCTCGCGTATCCGCAGCTCACCGTCACGGCCGTGGTAGTCGTGGTGGCAGTCTGGTCGGCGGGGAGCAGCGGCACATTGACGGTGGCGGCCGTGGGGTTCGTGATCGGGCCGGTATTCAGGCAGCCCGGCGGTAGTATTTCGCCGGGGGTGACGGTGTCGGCATTCCCGACGTAAACGGTGCCGCTCAAAACGATGCTTCCCGGGGCGAAGCCGTGAAAATCTCGATCACGATCGAAACCACCGAATTGATCATGATCGGACCCACGGGATTGATGGTTCTCCTGGGCACTCGCGCTAACGGCAACAGCCGTTAGCAGAGCCGCGGAAAACACCAGCGCAATGCGGTGACTCATACTGAAAATCCTCCTGATTGGTTGGGGAACAATTGGAATGCGAGAGCATGGGACCACCATGCCGCGACCCACGCTAACAAGCCGCGATGAATGGCGGATGAAATCTGGGAGAAGCTTTCGTCATCCAGGGCGATTGGCACTGGACCGCGGTAGAAAGCCGCATCTCAGGGCGGAACTCGGCGGGTAAACACGGTCCGGTGGCCACTCCGTCGTTCCGGATTTGCGGTTACGGTGGTAAGGGATGCGACATTGAGCAGGCCATTCGCCGTGAGCGGTCGAACCTCGGGGACCCGCCGGGAGTGTCGGTTTGCCGACCGCGGAACCCATTGAAAAATCAGGAGTGTACGAAATCAGGACAGTGCCCGGCATCAGCTTTCTCATTGCGGCGGCAGGGCTTAGCGCCGCGAGGCGGTACCTAAGTTACTGCAAAATCTGGCACTGGCGAGGAATCGGGGCTGCAACACGGGTTGTATGGTTCAGCAGTGAACCAGGAAAGATAATGCCCCCATGGAATTAAAGAAGTTTCCCTTGCCTCTTTGTGTTTTTGCCCTTGGTTTATCACCGGTTGCAATGAAGGCGGCGACGTGCAGCGTGAAGGATAAAGTGCCGTCGTCGGCTCGTGTCTTTGCCAAGGCTGACGATCAGAGCGAGTGGCGCGAGTACTCGAACGCCGGCCAGCAACCCGACGTGCAGCTCGATAGCGGAATGTCTGCCCAGGTGGTGCAGCACAAGAAGGAAATTCCGTCTGTGACGATTGTGAAGCCTGGCGAAAGCTACTGGACTTATACGCGATACTGCTTTGCCGACGACGGGCATCTTGAGGGTGTGAGTTTTGAGGTGCGCACGCAGCTGGGATGGGGATACCGGGTGGACGGGACGGCATCTGGCGGCGGATTCGGCGCGAATTCTCACGAGTATTTCCGGACAAAGGACGGCAAGACGATCGAAAAGCCGGAGGGCGTGGCCGATGCGCCGACGGGCCTTGCGCCGACCATGTATTTGAGTGTCAGTCAACTGCCGTTCGCGGGGTTGCTGAAGCCGGCGACCAGGACGCACGGAAAGCATGGCGCGGCGCTGACGCTGGTGAGCACGGCGAACTGAGGGCGGCCAACGATATCACGCGCTGCGCTTTTGCGCGTTGACATATGCGCGAACAACTGCGTTCATACGGGTGAGATGGCCTTCGCCGCGAGCGCGGAACCAATCAACAACATCGCGATCGAGAGGCGGACGCAACGGGGTTTTTCCGCCTGGTATGACGGCCACCCGCCGCTATCCACGCCGAACTTGTCACAGCGAGCCGGCCGGTAGTCGGCGTATGATGCCTGGCAATCTTCGGAGCAGACGCAATGTCACGTATTCGGGGTTGCTGGTGCCTGGCTGCCACAGGTGTCGTATTGTGTGCGGGAATGAGTTTTGGCCCGATTCGCGCTCTCGGGCAAGGTACGGAACTTTCGCCCAAAGCTGCTGAGTTGCTGGGACAGGCTGCGAATAAGGAAGATTCTTTCGCGATAATGCGCCAGAAATATCGCTGTATTTTCAAGAACACCAAATTCACCACACACACTGTCCGCATCTACGAGTCGTTCTATGTGAACGGCTACGAGATTCAGCGCTTGCTGTCTGTGAATGGCGTGCCCCTCGCCGCTGCCCAAAAGGATCAGGAAGAGGCTCGCGTGCGTGCGGAGATCGATGCGGATCAACAGAAATCTCCGCCGGAGGTCATCGGCCTTGAAGGCGGCATGATTCTGTCACCGGCTCCCCATCGGTTTGCGCAAACTGTCGAGGGCTCCGTAGTGCGCATGAGCATCTTCAGGAATGAGCAGCACCTGATCTATCACGGAAGGCAGGCGGTCCAGCTGGATTTTACCGGCGACCGGAAACTGAAAGCGCAGACCGACGAGGAGCGGGTTGCCAAAGCTCTCTCAGGAACGATCGTGCTCGACGAGGAAACCGGAGCGATTCTGCGGATAGGCGCGGAAGCGGTCGAAGATGTTTCGCACCGCGGGTCACTGCTGGTGGTGCACGGGGCGCAGATCGGATTCGACGCGACCAGGATCGATGACTCGCTGTTTTTGCCGTCCTCATGGACGAGCTTCCACATGGTGAGCCAGCCGTTCAAGGTGCCGGCGTTCTATCCGGACACGGAGGATTTCTGGCTACAGGGGTGCAAGCGGGTGGAGTGAAGAGCGGACAAGGGTTCTGACTTTCGCCGCCCCTGCGGGACTCCGGGTTCATTTGGTTGGGCCGCGTTCCCCATGTTAGAACGCGGGGCTAACGAACATTGCGCCTGCGGCGCGGGGTACGCGGTGGCTGATTGGAATTCGTGGTCTCCCGGGTTCCCAAATGCGACGGAACGGGGGCACGTGCCTGGCCGCGAGAGGAGATTGTTTGAGAGTGCCGGGCCGGGAACGGGCGGCGTGAGGCCAATCGTGCGATTCGCCGCGAGGGGATTTTGGAATGGAGTTATACTTAAGCTGTCCCGGAAAGGATGGGAGCCTTCCCGGGAGTTTGGCTACTTCATCAGTAGCACCAGGGCTAAGACAACGAGTGCAATCACGAATCGCCAATCGACAGCGATCATAATTGCGACTCGAGTCCAGGATGACTTATCACCCAACGCCCTCACCTCCTTTGCGTTGGCACGGCCCGCAGGTCGTTCATAGCGGCCTGCGGACCGACGATCCGATCTTCCGGATCGATCTTTCGCCACCGCTTCCCACTCACGCAAAAGAAGCGCGATAGCCCGCCACAGTCTATAGCTGAAGAATGACCAAGTCTTCTGGGGATTGGAGCGTGTTTGGGGTCACAGCTCGGCATGTCCCGGGACTATACCAATTTGGGCTAGAAGAGCTTATGCGGCAGACACACTGCGAATCGGGGATGTGAAGAATGGCCGGTCCCCCGACATCAGCCGTTTGCAATTCCCGGGCCATTTCGCTACCATACATAGATGTGCACGGGGAAATCCCTGTGCCTGTCAATTGCACCACGGCTACTAGGCTTCGCAGATCAAGGCTGAGGCCTCCGTATACCGGACTGGTAGTAGCGGTGGGAGACGAGGGAACATGGCATCGACTGGCAAGAATATCGCGAAGGCGCGCGCCGCTGTCAACAAGCCGGCGTATCCGCTGCCTGAAGCAGTCAATCTCCTGAAGCAAGTAAAGTACGCCAAGTTCGACGAGACCGTCGATCTGACGTTGCGTCTTGGCGTGGATACGCGTCATGCCGACCAGATGGTGCGCGGCACGGTGGTTCTACCGCACGGGTTGGGCAAGACCAAGACGGTGGCCGTGATCGCCACCGGCGACCGACAGAAGGAAGCGCAGGAAGCGGGCGCTGATTTCGTGGGCGGCGAAGAGATGGTGGAAAAGATCCAGAAGGAAAACTGGACTGCTTTCGACGCGCTGATCGCCACGCCGGACATGATGAAGGTAGTGGGTCGTCTTGGCAAGGTGCTGGGACCGAAGGGCCTGATGCCGAACCCGAAGACGGGCACCGTGACCATGGATGTGGCCGCGGCCGTGAAAGAGATCAAGGCCGGCAAGGTGGAATTTCGCGCCGATAAGACCAGCCTGGTGCACGTTCCCGTGGGCAAGCTGAGCTTCGATCCGCAAAAGCTGATCGACAATGCGACGGTGGTGATCACGTCGATTGTGAAGGCAAAGCCCGCAGCGGCGAAGGGCAAGTACATCAAGAGCACAACGCTGAGCTCGACGATGGGCCCGGGCGTGCCGCTGGATTCGGCTGTCGCGGATGCGGCAGGCAAACACTGAGAAGCAGGGAATAAGGGACCAAGGGAACAAGAGACTTGGTGCCTGAGAGCTAGGAACTGCGAACTGTGAACTGTTCGCTGTGCGGAGCACAAAATGGCGATTTCAAAAGGAAAGAAAGCGGAGAAGGTGAAGGCGTTGGCGGCGGAGCTGCAGACGTCGACCACCGCGATTATCGGCACGTTCAACAAACTGACGGTTGCCAAGGATTACGAGCTACGCAAGGTGATTCGCGAGGCGGGTGGCAAATACCGCGTTGTGAAGAACAAGCTGGCTGCGATTTCGGGCACGGGCACGCAGGTGGAAGCCGCGCTGAAAGGTCTGAAGGGCGTGAACTCGGTGGCGTTTACCGCGGGAGATCCCGTCGCGCTGGCCAAGGTGTTCGCCAAGTGGGCCGGCGAAAACGCCGCGGAGTTCCAGTTCAAGCTGGGCATCGTGGACGGCAAGCTGCTCACCGTGGATGACGTGAAGGCGCTGGCCACCATGCCGGGCAAGGAAGAGATTTTTGCGAAGCTGCTCTTTCTCATCAATTCGCCGGCTCAGCGGCTGGCGACGGTGATCAATGCAACAGGCCGCGACTTGGCGGTGGTACTGGGCCAAGGCGTTGAGAAGGAAAAGTTTGCTGCGGCGTAAGCCGCGCAAGCTGGTAGCCGTCAGATCTCAGCTTTCAGCTTCATTTTGCTGGAGCGGGGACTTTGGGTCGGCAGGAAAAAGCTGAGAGCTGACGGCTGAAAGCTGTTGGCTGCATTTAAGGGTTTTGGTCGGGAAGCGGAGAGAAGGGGCGCACGTCTGGCGCAACGGAAACCTTCTGGACTTGCCGGAACGGCCGGGGTAATACGAATTCAAACAAGGTTGGGAGAAGAACATGGCGGATATCGCACAATTGGAAGAGCAAATTGTAAGCCTTAGCCTGCTGGAAGCAGCGGCTCTGGTGAAGAAGCTTGAAGAGCGCCTTGGCGTTTCGGCGGCGGCAGCGGCACCGGTGATGGTTGCGGGTGGCGCCGGCGCTGGCGCAGCGGCTCCGGCGGCTGAGGAGAAGACCGAGTTCCAGGTCATCCTGAAGGACTTTGGCGCGAATAAGATCAACACCATCAAGGCGGTACGCGAAGTGACGTCGCTGGGTCTGAAGGAAGCCAAGGACCTGGTCGATGGGGCTCCGAAGCCGCTGAAGGAAAACGCGACCAAGGACGAGGCCGAAGCCATCAAGAAGAAGTTTGAAGGCGTCGCGACCGTCGAAATAAAGTAGGGGTCAAGTAAACGGCACGAGACTTGCAAGGGACGCCGGGGCGCGCTAAGATAAAGGGTGCGCGTCCCGGGGTATCTGTCTGCAGCTTTTGTGGTAGTGACCTTGGTCCGTGGAAATCTAGGGCGTGGGGTCCACGCAAAGGTTCGTCGCTCGGAGCGGGGTAAAGGACTCTCGGGCGCGGACAAAACGAGAAAGTTAAGCTCTTTTGGGTCAGCGGCTTACCTTGAAGTCAGGCAAGGTGGCCGGTGACGAGGTTGGGTAACTGGGAATTCGCGGCGGAAGCGGATTTGGCGATCGGCGAGGGCGGTAGCAAAGAATTCGAATGGGAGCACTGGCGTTAAGCAGCGCTCGTGAGGCATTGCGTCCTTGCGGGCCTTTCGTGTCTCCGGTGTGCAAAAGGGGAGTGTTTTTCAAGCTCTCATACAAAAATGCGCACACATTCCCGATCCGGTCAGCCTTCGAAAATACGGTTTAACCGTTCTGCTTGCGACTTCCAATTGTGCGCAGTCTAGCGCACCTGCCCAACCGGCGCAATATCCACCACGCGTTATTGACGCGGCTCTCACAGAACCCATCTGACCTGGGTTCACACCGGCACGAAAGGAACGACGATTCCGGCGTGCCGTCGGTAGAAGAGTGGGACACTCATGCGCCCGCTCTCAAGTAACTCGATTCTTCCGGAACGATGCCGGCGCCTCTGAGACTCGGGCGCCGACCCGGTGCGGCCACTGAATCCCAGGGCAGACGCCGGAACGATGAGGCTCAGGAGTGATCATGCCTAACGAGAAGCGCGCGATTCGCAGCCGGCTCGATTTTTCAAAGATTCCAACCGCAACCCAGATTCCCAACCTGATCGAAGTGCAGCGCCGCAGCTATGAGCGGTTCCTGCAGATGGACAAGCTCCCCAACGAGCGCGACGACAACGGCCTGCAGTCGGTGTTTGTGTCGGTGTTTCCCATTACCGATTTCCGCGGCATCTCGCAGCTGGATTTTGTCGATTTCTCAATCGGCAACTGGGAGTGCAAGTGCGGCCACCT
This sequence comes from uncultured Acidobacteriaceae bacterium, assembly GCA_963834565.1. Lineage (GTDB taxonomy): Bacteria > Acidobacteriota > Terriglobia > Terriglobales > Acidobacteriaceae > Telmatobacter. The sequence goes on from CAWICF010000011.1 coordinate 218,051, forward strand.
GAAGGGCCTGCACCACCTGCGCACGGCCTGCGTACATTGCGGCGCGATGGTGATTACCAATCCCTTCCTGCCCGGCGACGTGCTCTGCCAGAAGTGCGGAACGTACAACAAGAACACGCCGGACTTCTGCAACAAGTGCGGCGACCCGGTGAGCCTGCAACTGAAATATGACCAGCAGGAGTGCGAAGAGCGCGGCATGACCTTCTCGGCGCCGCTGAAAGTCACGGTGCGCCTGACCATTTACGACAAGGACCCGGAGACCGGCAACAAGTCGATTCGCGACATCAAGGAGCAGGAAGTCTTCTTTGGCGATATTCCCTTGATGACGCCGAATGGGACCTTCATCGTGAACGGAACGGAGCGCGTGATTGTTTCGCAGCTGCATCGTTCCCCCGGCGTCTTCTTTGAGACTGCGAACAACCGCACCTACTTCTTGGGCAAGATCATTCCCTATCGCGGATCGTGGGTGGAGTTCGAGTTCGACCAGAAGAACACGCTGTATGTGCGCATCGATCGCAAGCGCAAGTTCCTGGGAACGATTTTCCTGCGCGCTCTGGGCCTGCGTTCCGATGAAGAAATTCTGAAGACGTTCTATACCGTCGATCGTCTGCACGTTGCCGACGGCAAGCTATTGTGGGAAGTGAAGCAGGATGCGGCGAAGGGCACGCACCTGGTGGGCGTCAAGCCGGCGCAATCGCTGAAGCATGGCAGCGAAGAGATCGCGCACGCCGGACGCAAAATCACGCCGCATGTCCTGAAGGCGCTGCGCGCGGCCGGCACACAGCGGGTTGAAGTAGAAGCTGCCGAGCTCGATGGCGCGCTGACTGCATCCGACGTAGTGGACACGAACACCGGCGAAGTGGTGGTGGAAGCGAACGTCGAATTGACGGCTGACCGTCTGCACAAGGTGCTGTCGAGCGGCGCATCGAGCTTCGAGGTGTTCTTCCCTGATCGCGACGACGTCGGCAACATCATTTCGAACACGCTGAAGCGCGACTCCGTGCACAAGCCGGAAGAGGCGCTGATCGAGATCTACCGCAAGCTGCGCCCAGGCGATCCGCCGACGCTCGACACCGCGACTGCGCTGTTCGAAGGCATGTTCTTCGATCCGCGCAAGTATGACTTCTCGCGCGTGGGCCGTTTGAAGTTCAACATCAAGCTCTATGAAAACCAGGATGCGACCCCGCTGGATCACCGGACGCTGACGCCCGATGACTTCTATGCGACGATCCGCTACCTGCTCAAGCTGCGCAAGAACATCGGCGTGGTTGACGACATCGACCACCTGGGCAACCGCCGTGTGCGTGCCGTAGGCGAACTGATGGAAAACCAGTTCCGCATCGGTCTGGTGCGCATGGAGCGCGCCATCAAGGAAAAGATGAGCGTCTATCAGGAACTGAACACGGCGATGCCGCACGACCTGATCAACGCCAAGCCGGTGATGGCGGCGATCCGCGAGTTCTTCGGATCATCGCAGTTGTCGCAGTTCATGGATCAGACCAATCCGCTGTCGGAGATCACGCACAAGCGCCGCCTATCGGCTCTTGGGCCGGGCGGGTTGAGCCGCGAGCGCGCGGGATTCGAGGTGCGCGACGTGCACCCGACGCACTACGGACGAATCTGCCCGATCGAGACGCCGGAAGGTCCGAACATCGGACTGATCAGTTCGCTCAGCTGCTTTGCGCGCATCAATGAGTACGGATTCATCGAGTCGCCTTACCGCAAGGTGAAGGACTCGAAGATTCTCGACTTCGTTGAGATCGTGAACGCGGGCGAGAGCGGACTGCGCGTGGGCGACCACATCGAGAAGGACGAAGCCGCGAAGATGAATGCCCGCCTGAAGAAGGATGGCAAGCGGACGATCGATTCGATTCCGTTCAGCTTCTATCTGTCGGCGTGGGAAGAGGACCGTCACACCATCGCGCAGGCGAACATCGAGTTCAACGACAAGGGCGAGATCACCGAGGACCTGGTGAATGCGCGCCGGCAGGGCAACTTTGTGCTGGTGAACCGGGCTGAGGTCGACTACATCGACGTGAGCCCGAAGCAGCTGGTTTCAGTGGCCGCTTCGCTGGTGCCGTTCCTTGAGCACGACGATGCCAACCGCGCACTGATGGGCGCAAACATGCAACGGCAGTCGGTTCCGCTTCTGGCGGCCGAAGCGCCGCTGGTGGGCACGGGCATGGAGGGCGTCACTGCGCGCGACTCCGGTGCCGTGATCCTGGCCAAGCGCAACGGCATCGTGGATTCGGTCGACTCCGAGCGCATCATTGTGCGCGTCGAAGGCGAGCATCATCCCACGCAGCTGTCGCGTGAAGTCGGTTCGGACATCTACCAGCTCATCAAGTTCAAGCGCTCGAACCAGAACACGTGCATCAACCAGAAGCCGGTGGTGCGCGAGGGCGATCGCGTGGTGAAGGGCCAGGTGATTGCCGACGGACCGTGCACCGAGCAGGGCGAGCTGGCGCTGGGACGCAACGTGCTGGTTGCGTTCATGCCATGGCGCGGATACAACTTCGAGGACGCGATCCTGATCAGTGAGCAGTTGGTGAAAGAGGACTATTACACCAGCGTGCACATCGAGGAGTTCGAGATCGAAGCGCGCGACACCAAGCTGGGCCCGGAAGAGATCACGCGCGACATTCCGAACGTAAGCGAGCACGCGCTGCGCGATCTGGACGAAAGCGGCGTGATCCGCATCGGCGCACAGATCGGGCATGGCGACATCCTGGTCGGCAAAGTAACGCCGAAGGGCGAAACGCAGCTGACTCCGGAAGAGAAGCTGCTGCGCGCGATCTTCGGCGAAAAGGCCGGCGATGTGCGCGACGCATCGCTCACCTGCCCTCCGGGTATCGAGGGAACGGTGGTGGATGTGCGCATCTTCAGCCGCAAGGGCCAGGAGAAGGACGAGCGCGCCAAGCTGATCGAGGCCGAATATGTGGCCAAGCTCGAGAAGAACCTTGGCGACGAAATCCGCATTCTAACCGACGAGCGGTTGAAGCGCCTCGAGTCGATTCTCGGCGGCAAGGAAGTGCTGGCCGACTTGCACGACGAGCGGACCAACAAGCGCCTGATCACCAAGGGCGCGATTCTGGATCGCGACACCATTGAACGCATCTCGACGAAGAACCTCAAGAGGATCCGGTACAACGACAAGGATCCGCGGGTGAACGAGCAGATCGACGAGATCGAAGAGATGACCTCGCGCCAGATTGAAGTGCTGCGCAAGATCACGAACGAAAAGGTAGCCAAGCTGCAGAAGGGCGATGAGCTGCCGCCGGGCGTGATCAAACTGGTGAAGGTCTACGTCGCGATGAAGCGCAAGCTGAGTGTCGGCGACAAGATGGCCGGCCGCCACGGTAACAAGGGCGTGATCGCGCGCATATTGCCGGAAGAAGACATGCCGTATCTGCCCGACGGAACCCCCGTGGAGATTGTGCTGAATCCGCTGGGCGTGCCAAGCCGTATGAACGTAGGCCAGATCCTGGAGACTCACCTGGGCTGGGCCGCGCACGCGCTGGGCAAGAAGGTTGCCGAGCTGCTCAAAGCGAACTCCGAGGCGAACTACATTCGTGAAGTAGTGAAGAAGGAGTTTGCTGGAACAGCGACGCTGCGCCAGTTGCTCGAGCTCGATGACGAGATGCTGGTGCGCGTTGTGGCCGGCATGAAGAGGGGAATCTGGTTCGGCACGGCGGTGTTCGACGGCGCGCAGGAGAGCGAGATCAAGGCGCTGCTTGCATCGGCCGGCCTGCCCAGCTCCGGCAAGACCGCGCTCTTCGACGGCATGACGGGCGATAAGTTCGAGCAGCCGGTAACGGTGGGCTACATCTACATGCTCAAGCTGTCGCACCTGGTGGACGACAAGATTCACGCGCGTTCCATCGGGCCGTACTCGCTCATCACGCAGCAGCCGCTGGGCGGCAAGGCGCAGTTCGGCGGACAGCGCTTCGGCGAAATGGAAGTGTGGGCGCTTGAAGCGTACGGCGCCGCGTACATCCTGCAGGAGCTGCTCACCGCGAAGTCCGACGACGTGTATGGCCGTACCAAGATCTACGAGGCCATTGTCAAGGGCGAAGCCGCAATCGAGCCGGGCGTGCCGGAGTCGTTCAATGTGTTGATTCGTGAGTTGCAGTCACTATGCCTCGACGTGGAGCTGATCAAGCGCGCCGATCTAGTGAAGAAGACGCCGACGCCGGAAGTGGCGGCGGTGGCGGATTGAGAAGCAGCTTTCCGCTGTCAGCTTTCAGCCATCAGCTCGATCGTGGCTGAACTGACAGCAGAGGCGATGCAAACAAGTTGTGAGTGATTGACTAAACGCAGCTTCCCGGACCGGGGAAGCTAAAAGCTAATAGCTGAACGCTAATAGCTGGGAAATTGGAGGGTCGCCTTGTTCCGTTCGAACCCGTTTGAGCTTACCAGCCCGATTACCGACTTTGACGCCATTCGCATCATGCTGGCTTCGCCGGAGAAGATCCGCAGCTGGTCGCATGGTGAGGTTACCAAGCCGGAAACCATCAACTACCGCACCTTCAAGCCGGAGCGCGACGGCCTGTTCTGCGCGCGCATCTTTGGCCCGGTGACGGATTGGGAGTGCCTGTGCGGCAAGTACAAGCGCATGAAGCACCGTGGCGTCATCTGCGACAAGTGCGGCGTTGAAGTGACGGTAAGCAAGGTGCGCCGCGAGCGCATGGGCCACATCGAGCTGGCGTCGCCGTGCTCGCACGTGTGGTTCTTTAAGGGATTGCCGTCGAGGATTGGCCACCTGCTCGATATCTCGCTGAGGGACCTGGAGAGCATTCTCTACTTCGAGTCGTATGTCGTAGTCGATCCGGGCGACGCACCGGTGCGCGAGCGCGAGATCATCAAGGATGAGAATCGCTTCCGCGAGCTCGACCAGCAATTCCGGCCCTCGGGCTTCAAGGCCATGATGGGCGCAGAAGCCATCAAGGAACTGCTCAAGCGCGTCAACGTGGATGAGCAGGCGATGGAACTGCGCGAGCGGATGAAGACCGAGACTTCCGCGCAGAAAAAGCTGAAGTTTGCCAAGCGGCTGAAGGTGGTTGAAGCGTTCCGCAAGTCGGCCAACAAGCCGCAGTGGATGATTCTCGACGTGCTGCCGGTCATTCCCCCAGAGTTGCGCCCACTGGTGCCGCTGGATGGCGGCCGGTTCGCCACGTCGGACTTGAACGACCTGTATCGCCGTGTGATCAACCGCAACAACCGGTTGAAGAAGCTGATGGACCTGCACGCGCCGGAAGTGATCGTGCGCAATGAGAAGCGCATGCTGCAGGAAGCTGTGGACGCGCTGTTTGACAATGGCCGCCGCGGCCGCGTGCTGCGCGGAGCGAACAACCGCCCATTGAAGTCGCTGAGCGATACGCTCAAGGGCAAGCAGGGCCGCTTCCGCCAGAACCTGCTGGGCAAGCGCGTGGACTACTCGGGCCGTTCGGTGATCGTGGTCGGTCCGGAACTGAAGCTGCACCAGTGCGGCTTGCCGAAGAAGATGGCGCTCGAGTTGTTCAAGCCGTTTATCTATCACCGTCTGGAGCAGACCGGGCAGTGCACCACCATCAAGCAGGCGAAGGAAATGGTGGAGATGCAGGAGCCGGTGGTGTGGGACATCCTTGAGGAAGTGATCAAGGACCACCCGGTGCTGCTGAACCGCGCTCCAACGCTGCACCGCCTCGGCATTCAGGCGTTTGAGCCGGTGCTGGTTGAAGGCAAGGCCATCAAGATTCATCCGCTGGTCTGCACGGCGTTCAACGCCGACTTCGACGGCGATCAGATGGCCGTGCACATTCCGCTGTCGCCTGAGGCGCAGATTGAAGCCAGCGTGCTGATGCTGGCATCGCACAATATTCTGTCGCCCGCGTCGGGCCAGCCGATCACCGTTCCCACGCAGGACATGGTCCTCGGACTCTACTACCTGACCAAGGCGAAGAAGGGCGCGAAGGGCGAAGGACGCGTGTTCGCGAACACCGAAGAGATCCTGATGGCGATGGAAGCCGGCGAAGTGGAGACGCTTTCGCCGATCCGCCTGCGCTATTCGGGCAAGGTGCTCGACATGACCACCGCGTACGACGACCAGGACATTACGCATACAGAGCCGGTGGACTTCAACAAGGAGTATCTGTCGACGACGGTGGGCCGCGTCATTCTGAACGATGCGTTGCCGGCGGGCATGCCGTACATCAACGGCCTGCTGAAGAAGAAGGGCATCGGGCAGCTGGTGAACTATTGCAACCAGAATCTCGGGCTCGAGGTGACGGTGGGCATGCTGGACCGGATCAAGTCGTTGGGCTTCCAGTTCGCCACGCGTTCGGGACTGTCAGTGGGCCTGGACGACATGGTCATCCCGGAGAGCAAGTACAGGGTGGTGGGCGAGGCCGACAAGAAGGTGATCGAGGTCCAGAAGCAGTACATGGACGGCGCGATCACCAACGGCGAGCGTTCGAACAAGGTCATCCAGATGTGGTCGGCGGTCACCGATCAGGTTGCCGACGAAATGTTCTCGAACATGAAGCGGGCCGACGACGACGGCGCGATGAACCCGATCTACATCATGGCCGACTCCGGCGCCCGCGGTTCGAAGCAGCAGATTCGCCAGTTGAGCGGTATGCGCGGACTGATGGCCAAGCCTTCGGGCGAAGTCATCGAGACGCCGATCACCGCGAACTTCCGCGAAGGGCTCACGGTGCTCGAGTACTTCATTTCGACGCACGGCGCTCGCAAGGGCCTGGCCGATACGGCGCTCAAGACAGCCGACTCTGGCTACCTGACCCGCCGCCTGGTCGACGTGGCCCAGGACGTGATCGTGACCGAGAACGATTGCGGCACGCTCGAAGGCATCTACGTCGGATCGATCGTGGAGTCGGGCGAGATCATCGAGCCGCTTCGCGACCGCATCATCGGCCGCGTGTCGCTTGAAAGAATCAAGGACTACGACGGCAACGTCGTGGTTGAAGTGAACCAGCCGATCGACGAGGACATTGCTTCGGCGATTCAGGGCGCGGGAGTGGAGAGGGTAAAGATCCGCTCGGTGCTCACCTGCGAATCGCGGCGCGGTGTTTGCGCGCTGTGCTACGGGCGCAACCTGGGTTCGGGACGCATGGTGGAATTGGGCGAAACCTGCGGCGTGATTGCAGCGCAGTCCATCGGCGAACCCGGAACGCAGTTGACGATGCGTACTTTCCACGTGGGCGGAACGGCAAGCCGCGTACAGGACAAGTCGCGCCTCGATGCCAAAAACAACGGCTTCGTGCGCTTCATCAACCTGAACACCGTGGAAAGCAAAGACGGCACGTTGGTCGCGATGAACCGCTCAGGTTCGGTGGCGATCGTCGACGAACGCGGCCGTGAAAAGGAACGCTACCAGGTGGTTTATGGTGCGCGCCTGCGCGTGAAAGAAGGCTCGGCCGTGAAGCTCGGCGAAGTGCTGGCCGAATGGGATCCTTACACCTACGCCATCCTCACCGAGATCGGCGGCAACGTCACGTTCAAGGATCTGCAGGAAGGCATTACGCTGAACGAAGAAGTGGACGAAGTGACAGGCCTGTCGCGTTGGGTGGTTGCAGACTCGCCCGACGAGAAACGGCAGCCGGCCTTCGTGGTGAAGAACGCGAAACAGAACAAGCGCTACCTGCTGCCTCGCGGCGCGCACCTTATGGTGCAGGACGGCGACGAGGTGGGTCCGGGCGACGTGCTGGCGAAGATCCCCAAGGAATCGACACGCACCAAGGACATCACCGGTGGTCTGCCTCGCGTGGTCGAGCTGTTCGAAGCCCGCAAGCCGCGTGAGACCGCGATCATTTCGGAAATTGACGGCGTGGTTCGCTTTGGCGAAGTCTCCAAGGGCCAGCGCAAGATCTACGTGACGGCCGACAACGGCGACGAGAAGGAATACTCGGTGCCGCGCGGCATTCACGTGAACGTGCAGGAAGGCGAGCGGCTTCGCGCCGGCGATCCACTCATGGATGGTCCGCTGAATCCGCACGACATTCTTGCCGTGCTCGGCGAGAAGGAACTGCAGGCTTACCTGGTGAACGAAATCCAGGAAGTCTACCGGCTGCAGGGCGTTGCCATCAGCGACAAGCATATCGAAGTGATCGTGCGCCAGATGCTGCGCTGGGTGCGCATCGATGAAGTGGGCGATACGAACTTCCTGCTCGAGCAGCAGGTCGATCGTTTCCGCTTCCGCGAAGAGAACGAGCGGGTGCTGGCCAACGGCGGCCGTCCGGCGATCGGGCGTCCCCTGCTGCTGGGCATCACCAAGGCTTCGCTCTCCACCGACAGCTTCATCTCAGCGGCCAGCTTCCAGGAGACGACGCGTGTGCTCACCGAAGCCAGCATCAACGGCGCGGTGGACAACCTGCGCGGCCTGAAGGAGAACGTGATCGTCGGACGCCTGATCCCGGCGGGCACGGGCCTGGAGTACTACCGCAACGTGCAGCTCTCACCGGAGCTGGAGGAAGCGGCGGCTCGCGTACAACAGGAAGTGACCGCGGAGAAGGAAGCCGAGGAGCGCGAACTGGAGATGATGCGCCAGGAAGGCGAAGCCGAAGAGATGGCCGCCGAATAGGACTGGCCACCTGCCACCTGCGGTGGGGCAGCCCTTTGGAGCAGAGCCTCCACCCAACATGAAGGCCCGGCGAAATGCCGGGCCTTTTCTTTTGCGGGATGCGCGAAGAAGCGCGCTCAGGCACCAACTGGTTGCCTGCGCTCTGTACTGCGTCTTGCATACTTCTTCCCGTACATTGCCGCATCCGCGGCGCGCATCAGGCCGTCTTTGCTGTTGGCATCTTCGGGGAAGAGGGCGACGCCGACGCTTGCCGACCCCTGGATCTGGCAGCAATCAAGAGCAAAGGGCTCGTCGAAGCAGTGTTCCAGCCGTTGCGCGATCTCTTCTACTTCGGACCTGAGTCGGACAGCGGAGACAACGACTGCAAACTCATCGCCGCCGAGGCGCGCCAGCGTATCGCCGGGAGGCAATTGCCGCTTCATGCGTCGCGAAACTTCCTGCAGATAGAAATCTCCAACTTGATGCCCGTAAAGATCATTCACCTGCTTGAATCCATCGAGGTCAATGTAGATGAAGCCGAAGATACTTGCATTCATCCGCGCCTTCAGGATCAGCGCGTCGAGAGTCTTCTCGAGCGAAAACCTGTTTTGGATGTCGGTCAGCAGATCAAACTCCGACCTGCGTACGAGATCCGCGTAAAGCTGCGAGGTTTCGATCGCCAGAGCGGCCAGCCCTGCCGCAAACTCGAGAGCCTTCTGCTCTACGGCTTTCGGTCTGGTGTGAGAGTCGAATGCGGCGAAGACGCTGCCGTGCCAGGTGCCCGACCGTGCAGGAATATGCTCCTCTGCGCTTCGAAGAGAGCTTAGCTTTGCGGGACACTGGCCAATTGGCGCGCCCCCGTCGATGATGCACCAGCACGGCGCGCCCCGCAGGCGGAAGGAAATCAATTGCGTAATCTGCGAAAGAATCTCATTCAATGGGCGCCCATTGTTGATTTCTTCAAGAATTCGGCCGCGGCGCTGTTCGAGATAGGCGGCTGCATAGGAAGCCCGGCGCACGCTGCGTTCGAGCACCAGGCTTCTCGCGCCGGCGAAAAACGCCACGAAAAGCAGCACGCCGGCGAGAATCATGAGATTTCGCACGTTGACCCAGGAGGGGCCGGCGACCACCGCGATGTCGCTATAAGAGCGCATCAGGATAGTGAAGGGAACCTCGCCATCGAATGGATTGGCGTTCTCGAGCATGCAAATGCCGGTGACACGGACGCGCATTCCCTGGGGAATCTGCATCATCGGCAGAACTGGAGAGCCATTCGCCGGTCCTGGATGCCGAATGATCGCGCTGAATAGTTGTCCGCCGGCTTTCAGGACATATTCATCCTGAGTTGCCTGCCGGACTTCTGTTGCCACCTCACCCTCGATCGAGACCAGATCGAACGCGCGGCTGTGCGCCGTGTTTCCTCCCGCCGCCAGATCACGCCAGGTCACGAGTGGCGCAACGATCGGTTCCTTGAGGCCGTTGTCCCGGATTTCGCTTTGCGTCAGCATGAGAAAGCCGTTTTGCACGTCTGGGAATCCAATGGCGTCCGCCACGTCGCCGATTCCAAGTGGCATGTGCGAATGTGTCGCGATCCACACGCTCTTCCCGCCATCCTGCAACACCACCGCGGACTCCGGCGCGTAGTAGGTGATGATGCCATGCACTCGTGTCTGCTGCGAGAATTCGCGCACGCGGTAACCCGCGATGAGCCGGTCCATTGGCGTAACGGCGAGCGACCACGGATCGACTGAAGCGCGACGGACGACCCTGATTCCGTCTAGCGTCTGTACATGAAAGAGGATACCGGTCTGCTGCATCTTGTTGTCGAAGTGACCGGAAACGACGCCGGTGATCTCCACCTCGGCATCGAGCAGATTTGCGAGAGCGTCCGGCTCGTTGGTGTCAATATTTGCGTCCACTTGTCCGCCGTCGACGAGCATCTGGAGATACGTAAACGGACCGCGCAAGGTCATATCGGCCACAGCCGAGTTGGCAACGATGTTGGCTGCCAGAATCCGGGCGCGGGCGGTCACGAGTCTGCAGTCGGTTTCGCCGCGGATCATTTCTTCGTACGTAGCGTGGACCGGTTTGGGCAGCACTCCATGACTGAGAAATGCGATGTCATGGCTGACGACAAATGGGCGGAAGCTTTCCTGGACGGTTCCACGCACAAGGATCCGATCGCCCGGCACAAGCTTGAGAGGAGTGACGGCGTGAATGTAGATGGCCGAGTCTCCCATCTGGACAAACAAGTCCTGGTCGAAATCGCGGTAGTAGGTCACGATCGCCTGAAAGGTCGCAGTGGGATGCTGGATGACCTGCTCGTTCGAGAGCGCGGCAACCGCCTGCAATGTGGTCAACTCTGCTCTTGCCACTGCCGGCCAACTCGAGGCGCACGCAGAGATCAATAGCAGGACGAGCAGTGTCTTCCTCACGGACGTGAGCTGGAACGGATGCATACGGACAAGGAATGTTCTCTGGGGAATATATCGGCAGATTTGCGAAGGGAATCAGCCGGTGCGACGGAAGGGGCACAATCTTCGAGAGTTGCCGCTACAGCACTTCTCCTTCTGCTATATACCGAAACCACGAGCTGAAGCGGCGGTTCCCTTAAGGAAGCGCCACCTTGAACTGAAATCACAAGGACTGCATCGGAAGGAGAAGTGCTCTAATTCGCCGTTCCGGCTGGATCATCGGCGAATCAGACGTGTTCTTCGGGCGCAAAGTCGCGATCGCCGTCGGAGCGATCGGGCCTGAGGCCCTTCCTGGTGAACTTCGCCATATACATCGCAGCGTCCGCATTGCTCAACAGGCCATCGGCCGTCGTTGCGTCTTCAGGGTAAAGCGCAATGCCGATGCTGGCCGAGCCATTGAGCACATATCCGTCGCCCATGAACGGCTCGACAAAGCAGGCCTCGAGCCGCATTGCAATTTCACTCGCCTCTTCGCGTTTGCGTATTTCGGGAACAAGAACGGCGAACTCATCCCCGCCGACGCGAGCAAGCGTGTCGTCCGGGCGTAGTTGTCGTTTCATCCGCTGCGTTACTTCCTGCAGGTATAGATCGCCGACCAGGTGGCCGTGCAGGTCGTTCACCTGCTTGAAATCGTTCAGGTCGATGAAGATGACGGCAAAGATGCCGGCCGACTGGCGCGCGTTGTGAATCATGGCGTCGAGACTCCGCTCCATCGCGAAACGGTTCTGCACATCGGTCAGCACGTCGAATTCCGAGCGGCGAACCAGATCGGCGTAGAGCCGCGAAGTTTCAATGGCGAGGGTTGCCAGGCCGGCAGCCATGGCAAGGGCTTCGTTCTCTGGATGGGTGGGCTTGGTGCGCGCGTCAAAGGCGGCGTAGATTGTGCCGAGCGGGGGGCCGGAGCGCGCGGCGATCGGGCGCTCGACAATGCGCAGCGAAGTTGAGCTGAGCTGCGCCGGCCGATTGCCCAGCTTGGCTCCATCCGCAATCTGGCACCAGCAGGGAGCGCCGTTGAGCCGCACCGAAACCAGCTCGGTGACGCTCTCGAGAATATCGGCCAGTGGTTCTGAGGAATTGATGCTTTCCAGGATTCGGCCTCGGCGCGATTCCACGTAGGCAAGGGATCCGATATCACGGCGCGTCTTGTGCTCCAGATACCATCCGCGTCCACCCAGAACCAGCAAGAATGCGAGCAGAATCCCCGCGATGACGACCATATGGCGCTCATCATCCATCCAGGGAGGCGCACCAACAACCGTAACGTCGCCTGCCGAACGCATGAGAATGTTGAACGGCACCTCGCCGAGAAAAGGATTTGAATCCTCGGGAATGCAAATGCCCGTAATGCGGAGGCGCGAACCGATGTCGATCTTTTTCATCGGTGCAAGGGCAGGCTGACTGGGCATGCTGTCATGATCCAGAGTTGCGGAAAACAGCGATCCATCTGCATTCAGCACATAGACGTCCTGAGTGGGTTGCCTCACCTGCGCGACGACCTGGCCCTCGATGGAGACCAGATCGAAGATGTGGCTCGGGGCACTGTTGCCGCCCAGGGCCAGGTCGCGCCACTTCAGCAGCTGCGGAGTCACTGGGGATTGTACGGAACTATCACGGATTTCGCTTTGCGTCAGTGTCAGAAAACCGTTCTCGACGTCCGGGAATCCGATGGCGGTCGCCCGGTCTCCGATTTGCAACGGACCAAAGCTTTCAGTTTTTATCCAAAGGCTTTTGGAGCCGTCCTGAAGCACCAGCGCGGATCCGGGCTCGAAGTAGGTGATTGTGCCCTGAACGCGTATACGCGCAGAAAGATCGGCGGAATGGTAGCCAGTAATGACGCGGTCCATCGGCGTCGGCGGCAACGACCAGGGATCGTCCTTTGCGCGTTTCAGGATCTTGATTCCGGCCGGCGACTGAACGTGAAGCAATACGCCGGTTTGCTGCATCTTGGCGTCGAAGTGACCTGACATCGCGCCGGTGATATCGACCTCGGCGTCCAGCAAGCCGCGGAGTGAATTCTCGTCCGCGTTGTCGATGTCCGCATCGACGGGACCGTCATCCACGAGCAGGTGGAGAAGCGCGAACGGCGGAATGTCGCCGGAGGCGGGCATCAGATCGGCAGAGCGGATTTGCGCGCGAATCGTCACCAGCTTGCAGTCGGTTTCGCCGCGGATCATCTGTTGGAAACTCGGCCGCTCGGGCCTCGGCAAATTACTGCGGCCAACCCGGTCGATGTGGTCGCTTACCACATAGGGCCGGAAGCTTTCGTGTGTCGTTCCCTCGATCCGAACGCGATCGCCTGGAATGAGATCCAGCCTCATGTTGGCTTGTATGTAGATTGCGTCGGCACCATCCTGGGCAAACAGGCCCTTGTCGGCTGCACGGTAGTAGGTGACCGTCGCTTCAAACGACACCCGCACATGATGGGCGGCTTCAGCGTTACTGAGAGCCTCGATTGCGCGCAATGTGCCCAGTGGCGCGGGCGGGACAGCTCCCGCGGCGATTCCGCCCAAAAAGAGAAGGGCAGCTGTGACAACAGGCTTGATGATCCGGAAGATCATTGCTCCGCTTTCGTGATCTTTGAGAACCCGGCCAAATGCGAGCGCCGGGATCCGGCGCGTTCCTCGCTCAAATGCGCGCGCAGGGGCTTTTGACCCCTTGCGCGGAAGCTAATTGGAGCAAACTGCTTTCTCCCCATCATAACTCGACGGAAGTCGTTGAAAATAACACTTTTGGTTCGGTTTTCGAGGGACCGTTCTCTCGCCAGCCGGGGGTGCCTGCGGGCAGGCGAAAGGTTCGGGACCGTTGCCCTTGTGAAGCACTACACTGGGAGGGGCATTTATGGCCAAAAAACAAGCATCTTCGAGCTCAGCTGGGACGCTCAAAGCGGCTCAAGGAAGAACGCAGACTTTGCCCGGCAGGCGCATCCGCGTGATCGGCGTGCCGTTAGACCTTGGCGCCAGCCGCCGGGGCGTGGACATGGGGCCCTCCGCCGTGCGTGTAGCCGGGCTGGAAGCGCGGCTGGAGGCGCTGGGGCACCACGTCGCAGATGCCGGAAATATCCGCGTGGAAATCGCCGAAACACAGCCCCCGGGCAGCAAGAACGCTCATTATTTGAAGGAGATAGCGGAAACCTGCACGCGAACGGCTGAGGCGGTGATCGCCGCATTGGAGAAGGGTATGACGCCGCTCCTGCTGGGCGGCGACCATTCGGTAGCGGCTGGGTCGGTTTCGGGGGTCGCCGAGTTCTATCGCCGCCATGATCAGAAAATCGGCCTCCTCTGGATTGATGCGCATTCCGACATCAACACGCCGGAGACTTCGCCATCGGGCAACGTGCACGGCATGCCCCTGGCGGCGCTCCTGGGGCTGGGGCCGCAGCCGTTGGCGGAGATTGAGGGCTTCTCCCCAAAGATCGCCGCAGAGAACGCCGTGCTCATCGGCGTGCGCGATATCGACGCTGCCGAACGTGAAAATCTGCGCCGCGCCGGCATGACCGAGGTATACACGATGCGCGACATCGATGAGCGCGGCATGCGCACCGTGATGGAAGAGGCGCTGCGCGCCGCAGACCGCGGCACGGCGGGCTATCACGTCTCGCTCGACATGGACTGGATCGATCCCGAGGAGGCGCCTGGAGTGGGCACGCCGGTGCGCGGCGGCGCGACCTATCGGGAAGCGCACCTGGCAATGGAGATCCTTGCCGACCACGGGCGGATGCTGAGCTTCGAGATTGTCGAAGTGAATCCGGTGATCGACGAGCACAACCGTACCGCCGATCTGGCCGTGGAACTGGCCTGCTCCGCATTCGGCAAGAAAATACTTTAAATACGGGGAGCAAGGGAACAAAGCAGCGACGGAGCGGGGCTTTCTTGTTGTTGAATCGGATACGAACGCAATGACGGCGGAATTCTAGACGGGAGACTGCACTCCTAGAATTGACTCATGGCAAACAAACTACGCGTAGGTGTGATTTTTGGCGGTCGTAGCGGCGAGCACGAAGTGTCGCTGCTGTCGGCGGCCTCGATTCTCAAGGCGATTGATCGCGACAAGTTCGATGTAACGCCGATTGGCATTACGAAAGAAGGACGATGGCTGGCGGCAGGGGCCGCGCAAGGAATGCTGGGTGGCGGGGACCAGAACTCGCAGGCGAAAAGTGCGCATTCCCGTGGGCCTTCTCCAAAGGCAGCAGAAAAACTGCGCGCGGGCGATCCACATGCCACGCCGGGAGCGAAACTTCTGCACGAAGGAATTCCGACTCTGCTGGCGCCGGAGCCGGGCCGTTCCAGTGCTCTAAGCCAAAGCCAATCCCCGGGCGGGCAAGCGCTCGATGTTGTGTTTCCCGTGCTGCATGGGACGTTTGGCGAAGACGGAACCATCCAGGGATTGTTTGAGCTGGCGGGCATTGCGTATGTTGGCTCGGGCGTGCTGGGCTCAGCCGCTGGCATGGACAAGGACGCAATGAAGCGGCTGTTTGCGCAGGCGAAGCTGCCGATTGTGAAACACGTGGCGCTGCTCCGCGCCGAGTGGGAGAGACAGCCGCGCAAGGCGATTGCGGAAATTGAAAAGACGCTCAAGTACCCGGTGTTCGTGAAACCGGCGAACCTCGGCTCGTCGGTCGGCATCAGCAAAGCGCATGACCGCAAGGAGCTTGGGCCGGCGCTCACGCTGGCGGCAAAATACGATCGCAAACTGATCGTGGAGCAAGGAGTGGGCGGAAAGAAAGACCGCGCGCGCGAGTTTGAAGTGGCCGTGTTGGGCAACGACGATCCGAAGGCGAGCGTGGTGGGCGAGATTGTTCCGGGTAAGGAGTTCTACGACTACGAGGCAAAGTATCTGAGTGAGGGATCGGTGCCTGTCATCCCCGCCAAATTAAGCCGGTCCGAAACGAGGAAAATACGCGAGATGGCGGTTGAAGCCTTCAAAGCCTGCGACCTGGCAGGACTTGCGCGCGTCGACTTTCTGATGGAGCCTGAGGGCAACAAGCGAATCTATGTGAACGAAGTGAACACGATGCCTGGGTTCACGCAGATCAGCATGTATCCGAAGCTGTGGGAGGCGACAGGGCTGAGCTACAAAGATCTGATCACGACGCTGATCGAGCTGGCGCTGGAGCGGCACTCCGAGAAGAACCGCACGAGCTACAGCAGGGAAGAGTGAGGAAAGCAGGGAATAGGGATTAGGGAACAGGGAACAGCGAACTGCGAAGTTCATAGTTCGAAGTTCGCGTTGATTGTGCCGCGGGAACCACGGCAGGCTTTGCGGTGTCTAATCCCCAAGGCCACCAAAATTGGCAGAACGGGCCACTGCGAACTGACACCCGAACACTGAGCACTGACGACTACAGCAGTTTCGGAATTGCTGTACACCGAGAGCACGCTGCAAAGTGGCATTTTCATCAAGAAAATGCCACCTTTCAATGCTCTCAAAAAGTCTACGTGAATTCCGAAACTGCTCTAACCACTGTTGATTGGCGTATTCTGATTGTCGGAGAAAAACTCGAATGACTTTGCTGGATGCTCCGAAGTTCGATGCCGCCAGGGAAAAGCGCAATGCCCTCATCCTGCGCATCTCTGCGGTCGCGGTGTTTGTTCTGCTGGTTGCGTGGTGGCTGGTGGCCGGGCGGCCCGTTGACTGGCCGTGGAATTGGAACCACTACATGATGGGGCGCGCAAAGGTAAACAAGTTCCTGACCGCGGTTGAAGCGAACGACCTGGCATCGGCGTATGGCATCTGGCTGAACGACAAGAACTGGCAGCAGCATCCGCAGAACTACACCACCTATCCCTTCGCAAGGTTTCAGGATGACTGGAGCCCGACGAGCCCCGACAACGAATATGGCGCCATCAAGAGCCACCAGGTTGTGCTGGCCGGGCGCTACGGCAACGGCATATTGGTGGCATCGCTGATCAACGGCCGCAAGACCGATGCGCTGAATCTGGAATATGACCCGCGCACCGGGACTCTGAGCTTCTCGCCGCCCGGGACGAGCCTTTACCTGGGGCCGTAGAAGCAACTTTCAAGCCGCAAGAACAGGAACGTGGCTTGGATGGGGCATCCGGTTTCATACAGCTACTTCGCCGGTTGGGCGTCGGGACCGGCGATCTTCAAGTCGACAGGTTTGTCGGAAAAGGGCATGGCCTTGCGCGGGATCATGTCGTCGCGCATGGCTGCGTTGTAAAGGAAAGTCGCTTCAACGACGGCGGCCTGCTTGAGATCGTCGGGTGAGAGGCGCTCGTAGACATCCTGGTTGCTGTGCAGGCTGCGTGTCTCGTAGTCGCGCGGATCCTGAATAAACTGGAACGCTGGGATGCCGACATCGTCGAAGCTGTCTTGATCGGAGCTGCCGCTCGGTCGAAGCGTGATGGTGGTGACGCCGATGTCGCGCAGCGGAGCAATCCATTGCTCGAAGACGGCGGCCGCGGCGGCATTGTTCTCGGCGTAAACGCCCTGCAGCTTGCCTCCTCCGTTGTCCACGTTGAAATAGGCAGAGATTTGCCCATATTCCGAGCCAGGAGTGACGGGACCAATGCGTTCGCGGAGATATGCCGGAACATCGAGCTGGCCGGGCGCGGTGGCGCGGCCAACCGTCGCAAAATGCTTTTCAACGTAGTGAAGCGAGCCCAGCTCGCCCTGTTCTTCGCCAGACCAGAGCGCAGTGCGGATGGTGCGGCGGGGACGAACATGCAGCGCGGTGAGAATGCGCATCGCTTCCATCGTGATGATGGCGCCCGCACCGTCATCGGTGGCGCCGGTGCCGGCGATCCAGCTATCAAGATGTCCGCCGGCCATCACCACCTGGTCTTTCAGCGCTGGATCGGTGCCGGGGATTTCCGCGATGGTATTGAAAGCCTCCTGGTGATCGCCGGTAAATTCGGTGTGAATGTTCAGGTCAACTGTGACGGGAATGTTGTGCTCCAGCAGGCGCTCCATGCGGCCGAAAGCCTCGTGTGCGATGACCGCCGAAGGAACCTGCTGCTTGCGATCGGGCCGGTAGGCGAGCGAGTCGAGCATTTCGCTGTTGTCGTCGCGCATGATGCCGCCGTTGCCTCCCCAGCCGTAGACAAGAACAGCAGCAGCACCCTCGTCGGCGAAGAATTGCGCAACTTTTTCTTTGAAAGCGACGCGCCTGAACATGCTCGCCATCTCACCGGGCGAATAGGGCGCAATATGCTGCTCGCTGAAGTCGAGGTTGAGCGGGTAGTCGTAGATTTGTTCGAGCTTCGCGGCGTCGTAGTGCTCGAGCAACGGCTTGGGATCGGGGTTGATCGCAGGCGTATTGCCGTAGAGGATGATCTTGCCGGCGAGCCTTCCCTTCCATTCATCGAAATCTTTCTCACTGTGGAGTGCCGGAATCGCGATGACAAATGCGTGCACGCTGCCGCTGGTTGCCGGCGACCAGGGCGTGGCCTGCGCGATGAAGACCGCAGTGTCGGGCGAGGCCATGTCGACACTTGTTGCAATCTGGCGCCAGCCCATACCAAAGTCGCCCCAGCCTTCGAGATGCACGTTGGAGCAGCCCATCGCGGTGAACTGTTCGCTCGTCCATTTGTACGCCTTGGTCAGATTGGGAGAACCGGTAAGGCGGGGGCCGATGTCGTCAAAGAGCCCCGTCGCGTACTCCATGATGCGCGAGTGGGCAAGGCCTTCTTCGCGAATACGGGCATACATGGTCAGGTCGAGGGATTCGTGCGCCGGTTGAGCTTGCACAGACGCGGGCGCGGACTCCGCGGCAGCTTGGACGGGTTTCTTATGCGCCGATGCGAGGAGAGGAAGAGTCAAAAACAGAATGGCAGCGAAGAACGCGACGACCCGAGAAGTTTTCATTCTTTGGGAATGATACATGGTGAGATTGAGCCCCGACCCACTCCCTACAACCGGTCTCATAAAGGGCAAAGCACTGCGCCGCGCCAGTGTGGGACCCAACAACAAGGCGGGTCCCAAGAGGTTGGCGAGTTGACAAGGTCGGTTTATGAGGCCGGTCCTAGTCCCCTCAGTCTGAAGTCCGCTACAAGAATTGACCTTGTCATCCTGAGCGAAGTCCGCCGCGTCGGACGGAGTCGAAGGACCTGCATTCAGGGAATGCGTTTATGTAGGAAATCAATGACTCAGGAGACTAATGCGTCGCTTCGACCAATGCGTCGGTGTGTTTGCTCATCTTGGCGGTGCGCTGCAGCTTGTCCCAATTGAAAGGTTTGCCGTCGATGGCGCGCTTGAGCGTTTTGAAGAGCACGACGGAGAAGAGCTGTCGGTAGGCAAATCGCTGCAGCCAGATGTGAAAGAGCAGCCATCCGTCGCCCTTGTTGGCTGGGTGGCGGCGCTCGAGACTGAAGGCGGCAGTGGAAGTGACGAAGTCGATCAGCAGGAACCCGAGGAAGTAGACGACGAGTTTCTCGAAGCTGGCGGCGGAGGCAGCCTCGGGGTGATAGTGCAGGTTCACAAGATAGTTGACGACGCCGGCGACGAACATCATGTCGATGAAGGGCGAAACGAGAGGAAGGAACATCTGGAAGATGAGAATGTTGGGCAGAGCGAACAGCCCCATGGCCTTGTTCCGGACAAAGGCGAGGCGGTGCTTCCAGACGGCCTGCAGCGTGCCGAATGACCAGCGGAAGCGCTGGCGCATAAGGCCTCGAGCATTCACAGGCGCTTCAGTAAAGGCCAGCGAGCGGTCTTCGTAATCTACCTTGTAGCCCTGCTCGAGAAGACCCATCGTGAGGTCTGCGTCTTCGGCGACGGTGTTGAGTGGGTAGCCGCCGGCGGCCTTGACGGGCGCGGTGCGCCACGCGCCGATGGCCCCGGGAACGACGGTGACGACATGGAAGAGGTCGAGAGCGCGGCGCTCGAAGTTCTGGCTGGTGATGTATTCGAGGGCCTGCCAGCGCGTCCACAGGTTCAGGCGGTTGCCCACCTTGGCGTTGCCGGCGATGGCGCCGATGGACGGATCCTGAAAGTGGGGAATCAGCTTGGAGATCGCGTCGGTGGCAATCACGGTGTCAGCATCGATGCCGACGTAGATCTCTTCATCCAGTCGCTCCAGCGCGTAGTTGAGCGCGGCGGCTTTTCCTGCATTGCGTTTGGTCAGCACCTGCAGGCGGCCGGCGGCAATCTCCTGCGCAAAAGCCGCCGCGGCCACTTCGGCGGTGCGGTCGCTTGACCCATCGTCGATCACGATCGCATGCAGGTTCTTGTAGTCGGAGTTGAGCACCGAACGGATGGTGCGGACGATCACTGTCTCTTCGTTGAATGCGGGAATGAGCACCGCGACACGCGGGTTGTATCCCTCCGCGGCGAATGGGCGCGGCTTGACGAGGCGATCGATCGTGGCGAAAAGGCCGACGATAACGAGACGCGCGCTCATGAGAATATCGCCGACGAAAAAGACCATCACGATGAAGTTGCCGATGATATCGAGCACCGAGAAGGCGATGGAGTCGGGAATGGTGCGCAGGCGCTGCCCGAAAGTCAGCGGCGGCATCACCTGCGCGGTGGTTTTGTTCATCAGCTGGGAGACCGGAACGATAGCATAGCCGTGCGCGCGCAGTGCATCGATGAGCGGGCCGAGCGCGGCGACAGTGACGGAGCGATCGCCCCCGCCGTCGTGCATCAGGATAATGGAGCCGCTGAACTGCGGCTTGGTCTTCATGGTTGTCAGCTGGTTGAAGACAGACTGGATGATCTCCGGGGTGGTCTTGCGCGGGTGCTCGTCCCAGTCGTCGGTATCGATCTTGCTGCCGATGATGATGTAGCCCATCTGTTGAATGCGCCAGGCGGGAGCAGCCTCGTCATCGGTGTCGGGCTCTTCGTCGATGTCGTAGGGAGGCCGAAAGTAGAGCGGCTGCACGCCGAGCTTGCTCTCGAAGAGCCGCTCGGTGAGATTGATTTCAAGATCAACCTGGCGATTGGAGATGTCGCTGATATCGGGATGGGTCCAGGTGTGGTTGCCAATCTCGTGGCCTTCGCGGACGATGCGCTGCATGATGCCTATGTGCTGCGCGGCCTCTGATCCGATGGCCATGAAAGCGGCTTTGACGTGTTTGGCCTTCAGAATATCCAGAATCTTTGGAGTCCAGGTGGGATCGGGGCTATCGTCGAACGTCAATGCAACCTCGTTGGGATGGTACCCGTACTGCTCAACTGTATAAGTACGCGGATAAACATCCATGTGCTCATCGACGATGAGCTTCTTGCGCGGGTCGGGTTCGTCGCTATTGTCATCGACTTCTACGGTGCGCTTGCCCGATTGCGGCAGTCCGGTGATGCGCAGGATATCGCCGTCGCCCTCGGTATCGACATCGTGACCGGGTTCTACCTTGCCCAGCGCCTGCAACGCGCCCGGATCGCTGGGATGGTCCCAAATGCTCCAGAGCGACGAGTCTTCTTCGCCAAGACGCCAGAGCGCGAACGTTTGCAAGCCAAGCTGTCGCGCCGCGCGCATCTCGTTCAGGACTGTTACGCCATCCAGAAACCAGACAACATGGCGCTGATTGTTGTCCTCGTCGATGTACTCGAAGTGCGGGTTGAGCGTGTCGTAATCGAGATCGAGATCGGCGTCGGCGTCAGAAGCGCGTTCCCACGCCTCGGAGACAGAAAGATCGTCAGTGTCGAGAACCCGCGGCTTTGGATGATGTCTATCTTTCGGATTGGGGATGGTCAGCGTCCAATCGTAGCCGTAGTTGCCCAACGCACAAATGAGTTTTTGCTTGGGTACAACCTTCAGCACACGCTGCAGATTGCCGATGAACCAGCTCTGGCTGGCGACCGGCCCAGGATCGCTCGTGGTCTGATGCTCGTCGTAGTTCATCACGATCAGGCCGTCGGAGTTGGCGGCAATCTGCTGCAGGTCGGAGTCGCTGGTGGCCACAGCCACATTCACGTAGAGACGCAGGTTGCGCTGGTGCATCTGGTAATAAAGTGCGCGGATAAAGGTGAGGTAGGCCGCGTCATCTTTATCGGGGATGCTTTCGATATCAAGCGATAGCCCGCGATAGGCGGGGTAGGCGATAAGGAAGCGCATCACCTCTTGCAGGAATGCATTCGCCTTATCGGGATCGTTGAGCACATCGCCCACTCCGGTATCCCATTCCTGTGTGTGCGGATTGTAGTTGTTGAGCGCGGGAAAGATTTCCGTGTCGGTCCTCTGCTCCTGGATGACATGCTTCACCTTGCCGAGATTGTCGGGATCGTGGATCGTGTTGCCCTGGATGACCGGGAATTCGCGCAGATTGTCGCCGCTCATCATCATCAGCGTTCCGGCCGGCGAATCCACATGGAGCCACTGCGGGAAGAGCATGTCGATCTGGCGGACGTGCTCCTTGAGTGACGAGTAACTGGCTGCGTCGTCCTGCACGTAGTAGGCTGCGCGGAGGCCTTCACCGGTGTTCAGGGTGATATCTGACGGTCTTTTGTTCGTCTTGCGGCGCGCCGGGAGCTGCGTCTTGGCGGCGCGAAGCAGGATGGAACGGTCGTCGGGCAGGGCGCGATAGTTGTGCCTCGGCATGGGAAGCAGCAGTTCGGGCAGGCGCTGGGTCCGTAACACGTTGAAGATAAAGCCTGCAACCACCAGCGTCGAAAGCACGGCCGCGGCGTCGAGAATTCGGCGCAGGCGCTTCCAGCGCTTTCGTTCGGGGTCGTAGAAGATTTGGCGGTCGGGCATGAGAGACGATATATAGATAGGCTACGCGAAAACCATCGGGATAATCTACGGTAGACAGTACGAATCGTATGCAAGCCGCAGAAGAGAGTCAATGGACGGGGCAGCGCAGAACGGCGAGCATCCTGCTGGCCGTGGCGGTGCCTCTGGCGGCAGGCCTCGCTCTTCGGCTTTGGATGCTGAAGACGCTCTTTGAGGTGAACGGCGATGCGCTGATCTATGGAGGCATCGCCAAAAACCTGATCCTTCACGGGCGCTATGACCTGACGGTGTCAAGCGGCGAAATGTACCCCACGCTGATCCGGCTCCCGGGCTACCCGCTCTTCATTGCCCTCTGCTTCAAGCTGTTCGGCATGGAGAATTACTTCTCGGCGGCGTGCGCGCAGATTGTGATGGATTTGGCGAGCTGCCTGCTCTTGGCCGACTTTGCGCGGCGGATTGCGCCGGCAGCTCATAAACAGGGCGCGTGGCTGGGCACGCTCTGGCTTGCGGCGCTGTGCCCGTTTACGGCCTCGTATGCCGTGCTCCCCATGCCGGAAACGCCCACGATTCTTGCACTGGCGCTGGCAATGGATATGATGGCGCGATTTCGCGAGCGGCAAAAATGGTCCAGCGCGCTTTGCTTCACGTTCGCCATCACCGGCGCAACACTCTTGCGACCGGACGGCGCACTGGCCGGAATTTGCTTCGCCCCGGCGTTGCTGATTGCAGTGGCAAAGCTCTCCGGTGAGGAGGAATTTCCGTTCGCAAAGCTGGCCCGCATGGCCGCGGTGTGCGTGGTTCTTGCAGTGGCGCCGTTTGCCGTGTGGGCCACGCGAAATTGGAGCGTGTTTCACGTCTTCCAGCCGCTGGCGCCGCGGCTGGCGAACGATCCCGGCGAAGATCCGAACCTGGGCTGGGAACACTGGGTGAAGAGCTGGTGCCTCGACTTCATTTCCACCTACCAGATCTGGTGGAACGTGCCGTGGGACAAGCTCGATGTGAACGAGCTGCCGAATCGCGCCTTCGACTCGCCCGCCCAATACGCGGAGACCTTGGCGCTGGCGGCCGACTACAACGATCACGGCATGGAGATCACGCCGGAGATCGATGCGCGCTTTGAAAAGCTGGCCGAAGAGAGGATCGCGGCGAATCCGCTGCGTTATTACGCGTGGCTGCCGATGGGCCGCGTGACGGATATGTGGCTGCGGCCGCGCGTCGAGAATCTGCCCATCGACCTCGACTGGTGGGTGTACGCGCATCACCACACGGAAACTGAATTCAGTTGGGCCTACGGGGGCCTGAACGCCGCGTACTTGCTGCTCGGGCTTGCCGGCCTTTTGCGGCGGCCGCGATTCTGGGGCGCGCTGCTGGCCTACATGGTGCTGCGCAGCGCGCTGCTGCTCACGGTTGAGGCGCCGGAAACGCGCTATACGCTGGAGTGCTTCCCCATGCTGTTTGCGCTGGGCGGAGTGGCATTGAGCTGTGCCGTCCAAAGAAGCTATTTGTCGAAGGAGAAGGCGTTCGCGGGCAGCGAGGGCTGAGCGAATTTGAAATTGGTGTAATGGCTCACTCGTGAATTGCCGTCACCCTCATCGAAAACCTGCTTGAGACTCACGGCGTGCGCTGTGTCCATCCAAAGAGTAACTTTGGGAAGGTCTCTGCGGACGGCAGGATCCTTGGCTATCAGTTCGAGCTTGTCGGTGGTGACTCCGTCAACTTTCTCGGTGCCAAGGTACGTGACGTCCCACAGGCCCTCGAGATCCTTGCCGCTGGCTCCGAAGCCAAGCATGAAATAGCTTTCGTATTTGCTGGCTCGGTCGATGGCGCGGGCGTCACTCGCTTTGCCGGTGTCCGACTGGCGGAGGACTCCACCGGAAAAGATGTACGTGTTCGCTGAGGGATGATTGACGCCATCATCACCGCGTTCATGGGCATGCGCCGCCATCTGGAAATGACCGCCGGAACGCTGATAGTAGACGATCCCGGTCATGACGTCGGTATCGGGAACCGGGTTGGTCTGAATCGTGTCGAACTCGAAGTTCGCTGTGACGTTGGTAAAGCCGCGCGCCGCAACGTCGAGGCGCTGCAACACGGTCTTCAGGTCCTGAGCATGAGCGGGACGAAACAAGATGAATGCGGCCGCGATCAATCCGAAATAGGAGAGCCTTCTTGCGGAGTGCATGAACGTCCTTTCCGGCAATTCTCTATTGGATGCGCGATCAACGGTCGCGGAGCGGACAAATCGCTATCGATGGGCCCAGACCTTCCAGGTCAGGTTGCCCTGGGCGTCGGTGGCCGTCTCCCAGTGCTCGACGATCACGTCGTCGCCGGTGACGGGCTCGATGGCTTTGCGCAGGGCTTTCTTCACATCTGAGTACGAAGCTCCCCGCGCAGCACCCACATCGGATGCCTGCACGGTGATGATGACGCCGCGGCCGTTGGGAACCACCTGCAGCGGGTGAGTGGATGCGGCAACGTAGGATGGCTTTGCGCCGAAGTTCCACAGATGCGGTGTGACAAAGATGAACAGGAGGATCAGCGTCACCATGACGTCGTAGTGGAACGAGCCTCGTGAGTAAGTCCAGTAGAAGTAGCCGGTGAAAATCTGCCAGAAGCTCCGCTTGGGCTGAGGGGCGGCCTCCGCCGGCTTGGCTGAAGTTGACGCGGCCCCGGGTGTGGATGCGGATGACGCCATTAGGTCTCCCTGATAATTCTATCGAGCCCGCCCATATATGGACGCAGGATGTTGGGGATAAGCACCGAACCGTCGGGCTGCTGGTAGTTCTCGAGGATCGCCAGCCAGGTGCGGCCCACGGCCAGGCCGCTGCCGTTAAGGGTATGGACGAACTCAAGCTTGGCCTTTGTGCCGGCCGCGGCGGGCCGGAAACGAATGTTGGCCCTCCGCGCCTGAAAAGCGTCGAAGTTGGAGCAGGACGAAATTTCGCGATAAAGATTCTGCCCGGGCAGCCACACCTCGAGGTCGAATGTCTTCGCCGAAGAAAAGCCTGTGTCGCCGGTGCAAAGCAAAACTCGCCGATAAGGTAACTCCAGAAGCTCCAAAATCTCCTCGGCATTGCGCGTCAGCTTTTCGTGCTCGGCGTCGGACTCTTCAGGCCGCGTGAACTTGACCAGCTCGACCTTTTGGAACTGGTGCTGCCGGATAATGCCGCGCGTGTCCTTGCCGGCGGCGCCGGCCTCGGCGCGGAAGCAAGGCGTGTAGGCAGTCAACGAAATAGGCAGCCGCGCATCGTCGAGAATCTCGTCGCGATAGAGATTGGTGACGGGAACTTCGGCGGTGGGGATGAGCCAGTGGTCGTTGTCTTTGAATTCGCCGCGCGTGGCGCCCTCGGCGTCAGCGTCGGAGCAGCGGAATAGGTCTTCAGCAAACTTGGGAAGCTGGCCCGTGCCGAACAGTGACTTGGAGTTGACCATGAACGGCGGCAGCACTTCAGTGTAGCCGTGCTTCTGTGTGTGCAGGTCAAGCATGAAGCCGATCAGTGCACGCTCCAGGCGCGCGCCTGCGCCCATGTAGACGGCAAAACGCGCTCCACTCAGCTTGGTGGCACGCTCCAGATCGAGAATTCCTAATGCCTCGCCGATCTCCCAGTGCGGCTTCGGCGTGAAGTCGAACTTCTTCTGCTCGCCCCAGGTCTTCACGAGTTTGTTGTCGGCCTCCGAAACGCCCACCGGCACTTCATCGCGAGTGAGGTTTGGGACGCGGGCAAGCGAGAGACGCATTTGCTCGTCAAGCGAGGCAGCGGTTTTGTCGAGCTCGTCGAGTTTGTCTTTGAGCGCGCGAGTTTCTTCCATCACGGCCGCGGCCTCGTCATGCTTGCCGGCCTTCTTAAGCGAGCCAACCTGCTGCGAGAGCTCATTGCGGCGGGCCTTCAACTGCTCTGAGGAGGTAATGGCCTCGCGGCGGCTCTTGTCGAGGGCGCGAAAATCGCCAAGCAGGGCGGCGGGATCGGCGCCGCGGGCGCGCAGTTTTGATTCCACCAATTCCAGGTTGGTGCGAACGAAGGCTAAATCGAGCATTTCTTCCTTATTTTAATGGAACAACCTCGTTGCGCTCTCAATCCGCAGCTTTGGAGGGATTTGCTTCAGCCTCCGCGGCTTCTTCCTTCCAGCCGGGCAGCGTCAGGTCGCCGGTGATGAGGCGGGCGCCGCGCCTGAAGGTGAAGTAGGTCCACATCCAGCTGGCAAGCACCGAGAGGCGGTTGCGGAACCCGATGAGAAAGGAAATGTGAATCGTGACCCAGATAAACCAGGCGGGAAATCCGCTCATGTGCGCCTTGAAGGGCCACTCGACCTTGGCGACCGCGGCCATGCGCCCGATGGTTGCCATGTCGCCTTTGTCGAAGTAGTGAAACTTCGGACGCGGCTGGCCGGCGAGATCGGCGGCAATCACCTTTGCCATGAACTTGCCCATCTGAATGGCGGGCTGAGCCACGCCGGGAATCTGGTGGCCGTCCTGCTCGAAGTGCGCGAGATCGCCAAGCACGAAGACCTCAGGCAGGCCGGGAGGATTGAGCTGATCGTCAACAAGGACGCAGCCGCGCTTGTCGAGCGGCGCACCCAATAGCTTGCCGAGCGGCGAGGCCTGCACGCCCGCGGCCCAGAGCACGACGACAGCCTCAATGCGGGCGATGCCCTGGGCGGTTTTGGCTTCGACCCAGCCGGGACCTACGCCTGTGACCTGCATCTGCGTATGGACTTCGACGCCGAGACGCTTGAGCTCGTCCTCGGCTTTGGCAGAAAGATCTTTAGGATAAGACGCCAAAACGCGTGGACCGCCATCAAGAAGCATCACGCGGGCCTTGGTGGGATCGATGTGGCGGAAATCGCGGCGCAGGTAGAGCTGCGCGATGTCGCTGATGGCGCCCGCCAGTTCGACGCCGGTCGGTCCGCCGCCGATGACGACAAAGTTGAGCGGAGGGTGCGAGCCGGTCTCGACCATCTGCCGCTCCGCCAGCTCGAAGGCAAGCAGCACGCGGCGGCGAATCTCCGTGGCGTCTTCAATGCTTTTGAGCCCGGGCGCGAGCGGCGCCCACTCATCGTGGTCGAAATAGGAGTGAGTGGCGCCGGTAGCCACGCCGAGGTAATCGAAGGCAAGCTGCGTGCCGCTGTCCAGACCCACTTTTCGAGAGGCCACGTCGATTGCGACGACCTTATCCATGAGCACCTCAGTATTGCGCTGGTTGCGCAGAATGCTGCGGATGGGCTGGGCAATGTCGGCCGGCGACAGCACGGCGAGCGCGACTTGGTAGAGCAGCGGCTGGAAGATGTGGTGGTTGCGCCGATCGACGACGGTGACGTCGACGGGCAGATGGGCCAGCCCCTGGGCTGCATTGAGACCGGCGAACCCGCCGCCGATGATGACGACTCGCGGACGGCGAGCCGGCGATTTGACTTGGACCGTTGGTTCGCTCAAGGCGGCAACCTCCACCTAAAGGGATGCGATATCCCGCCGCCAGGTGGCAGAGAGTGTCCGCCTCGGCGCGGATTGTGGGACGGCGGACAGCAGCTCTCGGTTTCAATACTCAGCCTTTTCTAGGTTGCGATGTGCTGGCAAACCCGCTCCCTCGCTCCCGTGCTTTCATGCTGTAGCATCCAGCTATGATCGCGGGCGTCTCGTGGGTCTGGTGGGTGGGATTTCACGCCGTGGTGGCGCTGGTCTTGCTGGGGGACAGCCTGCTGCCGGGTCACCGCAGCGAGACGCGCAGCGCGCAGAAGGCTGCGTGGCTGGGCACGCTGGGACTGGTGCTGGCTGCGGCCGGCTTCGCAGCTTGGATCGCCGTGACGATGGGCAGGCAGACGGCACTCGAGTTTGCCGCCGGCTACACGATCGAAGCTTCGCTCAGCGTCGACAACCTTTTTGTGTTCCTGGTCCTGTTCGAGGGGTTCAGGATCACCCGGCAACAGCAGCACAAGGCGCTGCTGTGGGGCGTGTGGGGTGCGTTTGTGCTGCGCGGCGCGTTTATTGCCGCGGGCATCGCGTTGTTGCAGCGGCTGGAATGGGTCACTTGGGTTTTTGGCGCGTTCCTGTTGTACGCCGCTTGGCGGCTGGTGCGCTCGGGCTCGCCGCGATCTGCAGTGCCGGGGTGGATCGTCAAACTGCAGCCGGCGAAGGGATCGCTCTTGCCGGTCATCCTGGCGGTTGAAGCGACAGATCTGTTGTTCGCGACGGATTCCATTCCCGCCGTTCTGTCGGTGACGCATAATCCGTTTGTGGCCTATACGTCGAATGTGGCCGCAATCCTCGGGCTGCGATCGCTGTATTTCGCGCTCGCCGCAATGCTTGACCGCTTTCGTTTCCTGCATTACGGCTTGGGCGCGATTCTGGCCTTTGCCGCGCTCAAGATGCTGGCAGCGCGATGGATCGATGTTCCGGCAACGGTGTCGCTCGTGGTGATCGGCTTAATCCTGGCAGTCTGCGCGGTGGTGTCGGCGATAGGGAAGCGAGTCAGCGAGCCAGCGAGCTAGCGAGTCGGCAAAAGAACTCATTCAGGTGTCGAGATCTGAACCAGACTGATTTCCTGCTCCGACGGCAATTGTTCGCGCTCGCGCCAGGCCGGAAGAGCCACTTTTTGCAGGCGGGCCATGGCGCTGCCGATGCGCATGGAACCGAGTAGAAGGTGCCGTGCCTTGAGTGGGCCGGCGATGCGCATCCCGCTGATCCAGTGCGTGGCCGCGCTGGCCGAGCAGCCGCATTGCGAGCAGTCTGGATCGCCGCCAAAGACGCAGGGTTCGACATGGGTGCTGAGATCGGCGGAGAAGTTTTTCGAGAGACGTGAGAATCCGCACTCCCTGGGCGAAGCAGGAGGATGGAGCAATGCCTGCGCATAACCCTGCGGGGTTAGTAATTTGGGGTATAGAGCGCGAAGGCGCGGCAGTTCGCGGGCGACAAACTCGCGCTGCGAGGAGCTCAGCCGCTCGGCACTTTGTTCGCCCCGCTGCGGCGAGTAAAGGCTCACCCAGATGTTACGCACCTCGGAACGTGCGTTCCAGAAGCGGACGTACTCCTCCATATAGCCATCGCGGGCAAGCATGGGTGCAGTGATGGTCCAGTGGACATTGATTGTGCGCCCAGCGACATTGCAGAGGATGCGCTCATACGTTGCTGGATGGCGGCGTTCGTTGTGATGCTCTGGCAAGCCGTCGATCGATACCGCGACGGTGAAACGAGACAAGCCGATCCACTCGACGGGGATGGGAATGATGCCGCTGGTAACGACCATTGTGAAGATGCCGCGCCGGCTCAGTTCGGGCAGGATGCGGCTGAGCTCGCGATGACGCACCATCGGCTCTCCACCGACAAGGGTGACGTGAAGCGGCTTGAGCCGGTCGACGATGCCGAGAACTCCGCGAACGAGCTCGTCGCCGTGCTTGTCGTGCAACTCACGCAGGGTCACGTCGCCGCCCAGGTGGTTCGCGCCGTACGCGTAGCAGCCGGGGCAGTGCAGCGGACACTCGCGCGTAATCTCGATAGAGAGCATGGGGGTGTGGCCGAGAAGAACCTTGCACCAGGACTTGAGAATGTGCGATGTGCGCAACTATTCACCTTGGGAAGTTAGAGAACGAGTTGCTTGCAGTCGTGCTTGAGCTATTGTACGTTCGCCGGCATTGACTGTGTCATCAAGATGAAGTGCGACATCCTCCTCGCCTTCCATGGCGACAGCGATGCCGCCCTGCGCGTAGTGCGTGTTCGATTCGCTGAGTGATTCCTTCGTAACCACCAGAACTTCGCCGTGACTGGCCAGTTCAACCGCGGCCCGAACTCCGGCAACGCCGGCTCCGATGACGAGAAAGTCCACGTGGGGAACGTGAGCCATAACACTTGAGGCTAACAGGGAAACGGCAGGGAGCTAGGGAGCAGGCGAGCGAGTCAACAAGTCGGCGAGCCGGAATCGGTGCGAAGTTTTCCGGCCGCCACTGCGGACAAGCCTCAAGAAGATTTCGTTTCCCCGGCTTGAATGAAGTGTATGCTGTGGTGCGAGCCAAAAAACTACAGTTACGAGGCGCAGAACGCATGGGCATTTACCAACAGCTGCCCCCTGAAGCCGTGAAGATTGTTCTGGTACTTTTCCTGTCGTTTCTTATTGGGTTAGAGCGAGAGGAGCAGAAAGCCACAGGCGGAAGCTACTTTTTCGGCGGTGTGCGCACCTTTCCGCTGATCGGGCTGATCGGATATTCGCTGGCGCTGATTTCGGGTACGCAATTGGTGCCGCTGACGATCGGCTTCCTGGTTGTCGCGGGATTTCTGATGCTGTCGTATTGGCACAAGCTCTGCCAGTCGACGACGGCCGGCGCAACGACCGAGATTTCGGGGCTGGCCACCTTTCTGGTGGGTGCGCTGGTCTGCTACGGGCACTTCTGGATAGCGACGACGCTCGGCGTGGCCAGTCTTATTCTGCTCGACCTGAAAGTCGCGCTGGAAAAACTGGCGTCGACGATCGCGCCGCGCGAGATTCTCACCTTCGCGAAGTTTCTCTTCCTGTCAGGCGTGATTTTGCCGGTTCTGCCGAACCAGGAGTACGGACGCTTCCACATCAACCCTTTCAAGACGTGGCTGGTGGTAGTCGCCATCAGCGCCATCTCTTACGCCAGCTACGTGCTGCAAAAGCTGACCAGGGGGCAGGGCGGGATTGTGCTGGCAGCGCTGCTGGGCGGAGCCTACTCGTCGACTGTGACGACAGTCGTGCTGGCCAAGCAGGGAAAGAGGGAAAACCATCCATACCTTTTTTCGGGCGGCATCCTGATGGCTTCCGGAGTGATGTACCTGCGGCTGGCGATCCTGCTGGCGCTCTTCAACCGGCAACTGATGGCGGTGCTTGCCCTGCCGTTCCTCGTGCTGGCGTGCGTCGCCGTGGGGTTCGGCTGGCTATGGACGCGGCGCGCCGACACGGGCTTTCAGCCGCTGGAGCGCGACCTGGGAACCAAAAACCCCCTGGAGCTGACCACGGC
This sequence comes from uncultured Acidobacteriaceae bacterium, assembly GCA_963834565.1. Classification (GTDB taxonomy): domain Bacteria; phylum Acidobacteriota; class Terriglobia; order Terriglobales; family Acidobacteriaceae; genus Telmatobacter. The sequence goes on from CAWICF010000011.1 coordinate 249,678, forward strand.
ATTCCTGTTCGCGCTGCTGTTTCTGGTGATGCTGGTCGCAACACAACTGGCGGTCACTTACCTGGGCAAGGGCGGCGTAGATACGCTGGCTGCGATCATGGGCGTGAGCGACGTGGATCCGTTCATCATGGGGCTCACGCAGGCTGCCGGAACGCTGACGCCGGTGAAGGTGGCGGCGGGCGCGATCATGATTGCCGCCGCAAGCAACAATGTCATAAAGGGCATCTATGCCTATAGTTTGGGCGGAGGCAAGACCGGCAGGCTGAGCCTGACGTTTCTCGTGGCGCTGGCCTTGGGCGGGCTGGCTCCGCTCATCTGGCTGGGGTGGTGAGGTGCGGGAAATTCACGCTGTGCCCGTGGATAACATCCCGCGTCCAATTGATTAAGCGAATCAACTTTACCAGGAATTGGGGTGCTGGATTTCTTCAGGGAAAGGGGGAACTGCGATGCGGTTTTATGTGAAGCGGATCGGTGTGGGGCTATTGGTGTTGACCGGAGCGCTGCCCGCGATGGGCCAGATTGGCGCGGGAACCGGCGGCGGAGGCGTGGTCGGCGCGGGTCCGAATTGCAACTGTTCGCCCGTGCAGCGCCAGCCGTACATGGCGGAGTTCAGGATTACACACGTGCAGACGCTGGCGGATGGAACCACGATCACTCGCGAGACCAGGGAAATCTCCGCGCTCGATTCGCAGGGGCGCAGGCTGAACGCCAACTCGATCTCGATCCCGGGAAACATGCAACAGCAGGATTTCCTGCAGACCAGGGTGCATGATCCGGTTGAGAACACTGAAGCCACGTGGGACACGCGGAACAAAACGGCTCGCGTGACAAAGCTGCCGCCCGAAGATCAGCGCCACGGATGCTGGGCCAATGACGCAGGCAACTACAGAGCGAGCTATGGCCCGGTGCGGCTGCCCGACCAACCTGGGGGCGCGGGCGTGATGGCTTCAGTGCTCTCCAGTGGCACAGTGGTTTCAAGCGGGACGGGTGCGCCGGGCTCGACGACTGTGACAACCAACCTGCCGGCGACGATGCCGCGGGTTGCGCCGGACCCGTTCAAACACGAGGAACTGGGTTCGGATGTGATTCAGGGCGTTGAGGTGCGCGGGACCCGAATTACGAGGACGACGCCGGTTGGCAAGATCGGGAACGACCGGCCGATCGTGTCGACAGACGAGACATGGATGGCTCCCAGCCTGGGAGGCATCGTTTTGCGCTCAGTGAATGACAGCCCGCAGTCGGGCAAACAGACGCGCGAAGTGGTGAGTCTGACCATCGGCGATCCGGATCCGTCGGTATTCCAGCCGCCCGATGGCTACAAGGTCATGGTGGACGTTCTGCACGAAGTGCCTTGCCAGCAGAATCAGCCGTAGCAGGTTTTCATCGGAGAAAGTGCGATGACGAGCTTGAAGATCATCCTCACCGGTCTCATTTCGATTTCGATTCAGTTCGGGCTGGCGATTGCGGGATGGGGCGGATGGACTCCGTTCTGGGCGCATCCGGCATTCAAAGGGCTGGCGTGGGCGTGCGCCGTGCTCATGGTCATGGCAGTTCCCTCGGGCGGGGGGTGCAGCACAGGCGTGAAAGAAGACCGCGGCAACCGCTGGGTGCTGGCTGCGTTCAGCGTGCTTGCGCTGCTCGGAGCATTTTTCTCGGCCTATACTGACCGGGTCGGATTCTGGACGCTGGACGGCGATCCAACGCGCTGGGCGGGCGTTGCGCTCTGCTTCGCCGGCGGCGTGCTGCGGCTGCTTCCGGTGTTTGTGCTCAAAAATCGATTCAGCGGGCTGGTAGCGATTCAGGCGGATCACAAGCTTGAAACGCACGGAATGTACGGTCTCATCCGGAATCCCAGCTACCTCGGATTGCTGATCACTGCGGTGGGCTGGGCGCTCGCGTTCCGCAGCATCGTAGGTGTGCTGTTGGCGTTGGGCCAGATCGTCCCGCTGGTCGCGCGCATCGACGCCGAGGAGCGGCTGCTGCACGAGCATTTTGGCGCGGAATACGACGCGTACGTGGCCCGGACCTGGCGGCTGGTGCCGGGGATTTACTAGTCCCCTGAGTCTGAAGTCCGCTACAAAAATTGACCTTGTCATCCTGAGCGAAGTCCGCCGCGTCGGACGGAGTCGAAGGACCTGCATTCAGGGAATGCGTTTATGTAGGAAATCAATGACTCAGGAGACTAGAGGCGGGGAACAAGGGCACGAGGGAACAAGGAAACGAGTGAGCAAGTCAGCGAGTCGGCAAGTCACCGGGTCAGCAAGCCGGCGGGTCAGCCAGCCGGCGAATGAGCCGGCTGCGGCCATCCCCAAATTGATGTCAAGTTCTCTGCCACCCCAAAATAACCTCATCCCCTTCATTCCGAATGAAATAAAAAATCTCACAAACAGTGCGTATTATTTCTTGCAAATCTCTAAACTTTTCTCAGTGGGAGAAGGCGACGCCCGGCATTTGAGTGATCCGCGCAACTTCAACCACCTTGTACTTGGCCCGCTGGCTACCGGCTACTGGCTACGAAGCCTTTGGCCGCGTCATTCTGTATCGATTCCGTGCCCCATCCTTTCGCCTTTTTTCTGGCGAAAGGGTGGGAGGCCACGAAAGCCAAAAGAACCAATTCCTGCGGTCAGTGACCTGCCCACTGGCGACCGCATTCCGGGAGGAATGCACCGCATGTCGGGACGATTTTGCAGCAATAGCAGTGCAAATTGCCCTTAAATCGCCTCTTTTGAAGACTTTGCGCTCGCATCAATAGAATCAAGACTTTACGCAAAAACACGGTTTTTAGAGGGGGGAGTAACCAACCAGTACACAGGCATCGGACGGACGGCGACAAGAGCGAAAACTTTATTGGGTACGGGGCAGAGGTAACGGTTGCGGACCTCATCATGGCGGATGGAAGAAGCCTGGAAGGAACAGGCGTGACTCCCGACATGCTTGTGCTGCCCACGGCGTCGGATCTCGCGAGTGGACGCGATCCCGTGATGGCCAAAGCAGCGGAGATGGTTGGTGTGACGATGACCCCGGAAGAAGCGGGAAAGCTCTTTCCGTTCGAGTGGCCGAAAGAATGACGGTCGAGGAAGGACGGTAGGAGAGTCTGCCCGGTCAGTACAGGCGGAAGTCGACCTCGATTGTGATCATGACTGGAACCGGAGTGACGCCGTCATCGCCAGTGCCTGATACGGTGCTTTTGCCGGAGTAGGATTTTGACTTTCCGATCGCTCCGCCGGTCGTGCCTCGATGTCGACCACAAAGAACGGCTGAGCGCTCAGAGTCAACGTCGTGTCTTCCTCGGGGACCCTCTTTTTGGTGGGAGGCGCGCAGGTATGCAGTGCGGCTGTCAGCTCGATTGCGATGGCGGCCGGAGAGCCGTTATACGTACCCGGTTTGAATCGTTGTTGTGCAGCGAGCCCCATGGCGAGGTCGTTGAGGCGGGCATCATCCGAATGGAGCGTTTGGATGCTGCGCGGAACGCCGTTCTCGTCGACGACAGCCGAGAGTTTGACCACTCCATTGACCGGAACGCAATGGCGGGGTTGAACGATCGAAACCGAGGGCGGAAACAACACGGGAGCAATGACGCCAGAGCCGGCGTAGCGGACGGTGACGCTAGCGGGCTGCGCCAGCGCCGGCCGCGGAACCGGCGCGGATGGTTCCTGCCCGGCGGCGACGACAACGGACAAAAATGCGGCGAATGCGAGCACGAATCTGCGGCGCAGGGAGAGTTTCATGAGTCTGCGGGTGAAGTTTAGCACCGAACGTGTACTCAGGTGTGTGAGGCAGGAGGCGGGCGGATTCGGTTCAGGGTGATAACGCGTCGAGAGGGCCGCATCGGTCTTCTATCATTTCTCTGTGCAGACGATACGGGTAGAGACGCCTTCAGCGAAGTACGACGTATTTACAGGAAGCGGGTTGCTGAGAGAGCTGGCGCCGCGCATTGAGCGAGTGGTGAAGCGCCTGCCGCGACGGATTTTCGTGATCACGTCGCCGGAGATCTGGGCACTGTGGTCGAAGGATTTTCTGGCCTCGTTTGATGAGCCGCCGGAAACGTTGTTTCTGCCGCCCGGCGAGCAACACAAGACGATGACAAGCGTGGAGCGGCTGCTGCGCGAGATGATTCGCGCGGGAGGCGATCGCGGATCGCTGCTGATCGCCTTTGGCGGCGGCATTGTCGGCGATGTGGGCGGATTTGTCGCTGCGACCTTCATGCGCGGGATCAATTACGTGCAGGTGCCGACGACATTCCTCGCGCAAGTGGATTCAAGCGTGGGCGGCAAGGTGGGCGTGAATCTGCCCGAGGGCAAGAATCTCGTCGGGAACTTTCTGCAGCCGCGCGCGGTTTTCGCCGACATTGGCGTACTGGGCACGCTGCCGGATCGGGAACTCCATGCAGGACTGATCGAGAGCGTGAAAGCAGGCATCATTCGCGACCGCGCGCTTTTCCGGTTTATGGACGAGTACGCCGACGACGTGCTGGCCGGCGATGAGAAAGCGCTCGAGAAGGTGATTGCGGCGTCGATCCGGATGAAGGCCGACGTGGTGCGCCGCGACGAGCGCGAGAGCGGGCTGCGGATGATTTTGAATTTCGGCCATACGGTGGGCCACGCGCTGGAGGCAGCAACGCGCTACAAGGCGATGCTGCACGGCGAGGCGGTGGCCTGGGGCATGATTGCAGCGCTAGCCGTGGCGCGGCGGCGCGGCACCATTACCGGCGCGCAGATGGAGCGGATGGAGACCCTGATCTATCGCTATGGGCCGCTGCCGAAGCTGAAGGTGCGAGCGGCGAAGATCGTGGCAGCGACGGGACATGACAAGAAAAACGTGGGCGGCGTGCGGCGGTTTGTGCTGCCGGTGGGAATTGGCGACGCGGGCGTGGTAGAGGACGTTACGCCAAAAGAGCTGGATGCCGCCGTGAAGTACATGCTGGAGCGGGCGAAGGTGGTCGCCAGAAACTAGGAAACAGGGATTAGAGAACAGGGAACAGTTGGCAGTTTATCGTTTCCAGTTCGGAGTCGGTGTTCGCTGTTGGCCAATGGCTCGAGCATGGCAGTGCAGTGAGCACACCGAGGTTCAGATTTGAGTTGAAGAAATTGGAAAACACAGATGGGGGAGAAAACCGGAAAAATCAGCCCATTCAAAAGTCTGGATGCGTTGCGGGGGCTGGCAGCATTGTGGGTCGTCATGTGCCATGCCGCGGACCACGCGCCTCCCGGGGCTCACTGGACGAATTCGCCGCTCTATTTTTTCAGCATCCGCGGTCAGCTCGGAGTGGTCCTGTTCTTCTTAATATCGGGTTATTGCATCGCGGGGGCCACCTACAGCGCATTCGCTTCGGGCAAATCGGTGTGGCGATTTGGATTCGAGCGGATTCGCAGAATTTATCCCCCTTACTTTTTCACGATCGGGCTTACCGCAGCCTTTGCAGCGGTGCAGCTCGCGGCTGAGAGAGCGCATTGGCTTCCCTTGCCGCATCACCCCAGCCAGCTGAATGGCAGCGCGACATTTTGGATTGCCAATCTGTTTCTCGTCCAGGTTGAAGCGGGGCAGGGGTTTCTCAACGTCGATTTCTGGAGCCTGTGTTATGAGATTGCGTTTTACGCAATCGCCGGAGCCATTCTGCTTCTCGCCCGGCAAATTGTAAGGAAGTGGGGAAACGAAGCAGCGGGCATGGTCATTTGCCTCACCTTTGGGGCGTTGACCATTGAGTCTCTCGTTTGGCAGATCGTTACCGGGACTGGTGGGCCTTTCCCGCTCGACCTCTGGTTTCAGTTCGGACTTGGCGGGCTCTTCTTTGTGGCGATGGAGATCAAGAATCCGGCATTGGTTGGATTCAGCCGGAAGGCTCGCGCGCTGAGCATTGTCTTCCTGGGAACATCCGTGGGGCTTAGTGCACTCTTTGCTGTGATGCGAAGCCTGGGCGGAGGCTCCATCGACCATCCTTCGTCGCGCGCGCAGTGCTGGGCGGCAATCCTGTATCTTGGTATGTTCTGGCTTTTGCGTATCAGTGAAGGTCGTTTCGTTCATCTTCGCGGTCTGCGTCCGTTGTTCTGGCTCGGATCATTTTCCTACAGCCTGTACTTGTTCCACCCGTTGTTTCGCAATGCGGCAGATTTACTGGAGCGGAGGGTGGGTTTAGCGGATGACAAATTTCCGATCGCCTGGGCGCTCCAGATTATTGTGTCCGTATTCGCCAGTTGGCTCTGTTTTCTGGCGGTGGAGAAACATTTCACGTCGTCTCAACAGAAACGGCGAATCGCTAACGAGCTGGCTGAAGTGCCTTGACGCTCGTTTTGGGGCAGCCGTCTCCCCGACGAACAACACTGACGCCGGTGGAAGCTTTACGATTTTTGCGAGTTTGTAATAGAACCTGCAACCCGGCAGCCCCCGAAGCGTCGAAAATGTTGTTGGGGCAGGCAGGTTTCACCCGGGGTTGCGGCGGGCGCGGTTTTTGTCAGCCGAGCGCGCAACATGGTTGACTTTCCCGAATCAAAGGAATGACGTTGTTCAATGTGAAGTAGCGTCTCTCGACTTCCCCAACGGAATCACAACCGAGTCAGCTTCCCCGAAAGCGAAGATTTGTAATCAGAAACGGCGAGTGCAATGAGCGATCAGCTTTTTTACAGGTGGCTTGAGCAGCAGGGCGAAGCATTCGGCGGGCCCGGATTGCAGCCGCGATGGACGTCCAGCGTGAAAGACGCGGTATGCACGGCCTATGCCGCTTCGAGCCGCATCTGGTTCACCTGTTCACACGGAATTCTGAACGAGATTTACCACCCGACGATCGACCACGCGCAGGTGCGCGACATGGAGTTCCTGATCAGCGACGGCGAGACGTTTGTGCACGAGGAGAAGCGCGACCTGCTGTCGGACTTCGAGTACATCGATCACGAGGCGCTGGGTGTGCGGTATGTGAACCGCGATCCAGACGGGCGTTACACGCTGATAAAAGAGATCATCTGCGATCCGCACCACGGGGTCGTGCTGCAGCGCGTGCGGCTGGAAGGCCGCGCGGAGCTGGTGCCAAGGCTGAAGGTGTATGCGCTGCTGGCGCCGCATCTGGATGGCGGCGGGGCCGGAAACTCGGCGCGCGCCGTAGACATTGCCGGACACAAAGTGGTGCTGGCCTGGAAGAACGAGTGGTCGCTGGTGATGAGCGCCAGTTGCGGCTTCAAGCGCGTGAGCTGCGGATTTGTGGGCGCGAGCGACGGCTGGCAGGACCTGGTGAAGAACTTCAGGATGGACTGGCAGTTTGGGGCGGCGACCAACGGCAACATCGCGCTGATGGGCGAAATCGATCTGGATTGCTACGAACGGCGGAACGACAGGATCCGAGGCGACGTGCCGAGTGCCGCACCCGCCGCGGAGGGACTTGCGGCACGCGAGTTCACGCTGGCGATCGGAATCGGTGAGGGGCACCACACGGCCGCTCAAAAAACCATGTCGTCACTTTCGACGCCGTTTGCAGAGAACCGCAAACGGTTTATTGAGCAGTGGCAACGGGCCGCCAACCCGGAGTGGCTGGCGGCGAAGGCGCAGGATGGCGGCAAGCTGATGCGCGCAAGCCACAACGTGCTGCTGGCCCACGAAGACAAGATTTATTCCGGCGCATTCGTCGCATCGGCGTCGATTCCGTGGGGCCAGACCAAGGGCGACGACGATCTGGGCGGCTACCACCTTGTGTGGACGCGCGACATGGTGCAAACTGCCACCGCGCTGCTGGCGTGCGGACGTGCGGAGACGGCGCGGCGCGCCCTCACTTACCTGGCGTGCACGCAGCAGCCGAACGGTGGGTTCGCTCAGAATTTCTGGATCGACGGCACACCCTACTGGGGCGGCAAGCAATTGGATGAGGTTGCGTTTCCGCTGATTCTGGCCTGGCGTCTGTGGAAAGCCGACGGGTTGGGTGAGCTGGAGATTTTTCCCTTTGTCGAACGCGCGGCCGGGTTCCTGGCGAAGAATGCGCCCATTACGCACCAGGAGCGATGGGAAGAGAATGCGGGCTATTCGCCGTCGACGTTGGCAGCGGTGATCGGCGGGCTGATTTGCGCGGCGGAGATTGCGCGAGCGCATGAGTCGGAGGAGCTGGCGGAGTTCCTCGAGGAGTATGCCGACTGGATCGAAGGGCATCTTGAAGATTGGACAGTGACGAACAACGGCGTGCTGCATCCCGATGTGAAACGTCATTACATGCGCATCCGGCCGCCGGAGTGCGCCGAGGCGTACGCGCACGAAGGCTGCGGGAAAGAACTGCTCCAGCTGGCAAATCGGCCGCCGGGAACGCGCTACGAGTTTGAAGCGCGCGAGATTATCGATGCAGGATTTCTGGAGCTCGTGCGCTACGGCGTGCGCGGAGCCAACGATCCGCTGATTATTGACTCGCTGAAGGTAGTGGATCGGGTGTTGAAGCGCGAGCTTCCGCAGGGACCGGGCTGGCTGCGCTACAACTGGGACGGCTACGGGCAGTGTGAGGATGGCAGCGCGTATGAGGGTTGGGGCCAGGGGCGCGTGTGGCCGCTGTTATCCGGCGAGCGCGCGCACTACGAGCTGGCTGCAGGGAACGGCGTAATTCCGCTCATTGCGTCGTACGAAAAATTTGCGACCTGCGGACAGATGATGCCGGAACAGGTGTGGGACGCGGCGGATATTCCGGAGCGCAGCATGCGGCGCGGGCAACCGGCGGGATCGGCAGTGCCGCTGGTGTGGGCGCATGCAGAGTATCTCAAGCTGTTGCGTTCGGCACTCGATGGAAAAATATTTGATCGCATCGATCCGGTGTACGAACGGTACTGCGAGGTGGAAGGACGAAAGAAGCGGCGTACGGATCTGGAAATCTATAGCCGCCGCAGGCCCATCCAAAGAATGGATGCGGGGCGCAAACTGCGCATCCTGGATGAGGGTTTATTTGACGTGGTGTGGACCGACGACGACTGGCAGACGAAGCACGTGACCCCGAGCCGGTCATTGGGAACCGCCGGATTCTACGCGGAGATTGCGCCGGCGGCCGGCAGCCGCGCGTTGGAATGGACGCTCCATTGGCCGGATTCGGACGGCTGGCTTGGATACAATGTAAAGATCAAAGTGGATGCGGCTTAGCGCGATTTCGGCCGGCGCTCTCGCAATTCTGTGAAACGAAATCAGGAGAAGAATATGGCTACCAGCATGGCGTCACTCTCACTCGATCAGCTTTCGATTGACACCCTTCGCTTGCTCGCCGTGGATAGCGTCGAAAAGGCCAAGAGCGGCCACCCCGGGGCGCCGCTGGGATGCGCGCCGATTGCGTACCTGCTGTTTCAAAAGCTGATGAAGCACAATCCGGCGCACTCGAAGTGGGCCGATCGCGACCGTTTCGTGTTGTCGAATGGGCACGCATCGATGCTTCTCTACGGGACATTGTTTTTGTCGGGCTACAAGGTCACGCTCGACGACCTGAAGAGCTTCCGCCAGTGGGGATCGAAGACGCCTGGGCATCCGGAGTACGGACACACTGACGGCGTAGAGGTGACGACGGGTCCGCTGGGGCAGGGCTTCGGCATGGCAGTCGGCTTGGCGATTGCGGAGAAACATTTGGCCGCGATCTACAACAAGCCGGGCTTCAATGTGGTGGATCATCACACCTACATGCTGTGCGGCGATGGGGATTTGATGGAGGGCCTGTCGCATGAGGCCGCGTCGCTGGCTGGGACACTGAAACTGGGCAAGCTGATTGCACTCTACGACGACAACCTGATTTCGCTCGATGGGCCGACGCAGTGGAGCTTCACCGAGGACAGGTACAAGCGCTTCGAGGCCTACAACTGGCACGTGCAGCGCGTGGCGGACGGGAACGATCTGGACGCAATTGAGGCGGCGATTGCGGCGGCAAAGGCCGTTGAAGACAGGCCGTCGATGATCGCGGTGCGCACGGTGATCGGGTTTGGCAGCCCAAAGGCCGGCACGAATAAAGTGCACGGCGAAGCGATGGGGCCGGCGGACGCGGCCGCAACCAAGAAGTTCTTTGGCTTCCCCGAAGACCAGAGCTTTGTTGTGCCGGACGATGCGCTGGCCAACTGGCGCAAAGCTGTTGAGCGCGGCGCGGGGCAGGAAGCGGACTGGAACAAGCTGTTCGCCGGTTACAAAGCAGCGTTTGCTGACCTTGCGGCGGAATTTGAACGGACGCAAGCCGGCAAGCTGAAGGCAGGATGGGAAAAATCGATCCCGAGCTTTGGGACCGACAAGCCGGTGGCAACGCGCAATGCGGGCCAGCAGGTGATGAACGCGATTGCAGACAACGTGCCGGAGCTGTTTGGCGGCGCGGCGGATTTGACGGCATCGACGAAGACGATCTTCAAATCGAGCCCGCACTTTGCCGACGATCCAGCGGGACGCAATGTGTTTTTCGGCGTCCGCGAGCTGGGAATGTGCGCGGCCGTGAATGGCATGGCAGTGCACGGAGGGCTGCGGCCGTTCGGGTCGACGTTCTTTGTGTTTTCTGACTATGCAAAGCCGGCGCTGCGCATCGCGGCGCTCATGGAATCGAATTCTCTGTTTGTCTTCACGCACGATTCGATCGGCCTGGGCGAAGACGGGCCGACACACGAGCCGATCGAGCACCTGATGGCTTTGCGTGCGGTGCCGCATATGACTGATTTTCGTCCGGCAGACGCGAATGAGACGGCGGCGGCGTGGCGTCTGGCGCTGGAACGCGGCGGCCCGACGTTCTTTGCGCTGACAAGGCAGGATTTGCCGGTGATCGACGCGACGAAACATGACGTTTATGGCGGCGTGAGCAAGGGCGCTTACGTGCTGGAAGATGCGGCGAACGCAAAGGTGATTTTGATTGCAACCGGGTCTGAAGTGAGTGTCGCGCTGGGTGCGGCAAAACTTCTGGCCGCGGACGGAATCGGCGCGCGCGTGGTGAGCATGCCGAGCTGGCGTGTTTTCGATGAACAGTCGGCTGAGTACAAGGCGAGCGTGCTGCCGGCGGGTGTGCCCAAGTTGGCGGTGGAAGCGGGCGCGACGCTGGGCTGGTGGAAATATGTCGGCACCGGAGGCGACGTGGTTGGCATCGATCGCTTTGGAGCCTCGGCGCCCGGCAAAATCGTGATGGCCGAACTTGGGTTCACCCCGGAGAACGTGGCCGCAAGGGCGAAGAAGATCGTGAAGTAGCGGAGTTCGCCGCGCTTCGCGCTTCTGAAAGGAAATACAGTGAAACTCGTTATTGCCTCTGATCATGCGGGGTTTCCACTCAAGGAAGAGATGCGCGCCCACCTTGCTGAGGCGGGCCATGAGGTTGTCGATCTGGGTGCGTACAAGGTTGAGCCCGAGGATGACTATCCTGACTTTGCGGTGAAGACCGGCGAGGCGATCAAGGCGGGAGTTGCGAAGCGCGCGATTCTCATTTGCGGCTCGGGCGTGGGCGTTTGCGTGGCTGCGAACAAAATGCCGGGGATTCGCGCCGGCATCTGCCACGACATGTACTCAGCGCACCAGGGCGTGGAGCACGACGACATGAACGTGCTGGTGCTGGGTGCGCGGATCATCGGTTCGGCCCTGGCGATGGACCTGGCGAAGACGTTCATCGGTGCGACATTCCAGGCAAAAGAAGGCCGGTTCGAGCGGCGGTTCAAGAAGGTTCTGGCGATCGAAGCCAAGTACCAGTGCGGCGACGGTTCAGCAAGCAAGGCGTAAGGGTCGCCGGTCTGGCTGATCGCTGTTTTGCATTCTTATCGAACTGCAATCGAAGTTATTTCTCATTCTGGGTGAGGCAAGAGTAGAATCCGGGCTCACGCGGTGCGAAGCCCCAACCGTAGCGGGCCCATTCATTGTTCCCCTTTGATTCCTTGTCACGAAATCTTCGCGCCGAGCGCGGGAAAGAGACGCCGATGTCTCCCTTCGACGTAGTTCTTTTTGATGTGGGCGGAGTACTGCTGACCAACGGCTGGGACCACAAGGAGCGCGCAGCCGCTGTGGCGCAGTTTAAGCTCGACAAGCAGGAACTTGAGGCACGTCACGAGAAGGTGGCGCCGGCGTGGGAGCGGGGCGAGATCGGCCTCGGCCAGTACCTGGATGCGGCAGTGTTTTACGAGCCACGCAGTTTTTCACGCGATGAATTCTTCGACTTCATGCTGGCCCAGTCGCTACTGCTCGAGGATGGAGCAATGGGGGTGCTGAAAGAGATTTCCGCGGCGAATGGATGCCTGGTGGGCGCACTGAACAACGAAGCGCGCGAGACGAACGAATTCCGATTCGGCAAATTCGACTTGCGCAAATATTTCAAAATAGCGCTGAGCTCGTGTTATGTGGGATTGCGAAAGCCCGAGCCGGCGATGTACCGGCGAGCGCTTGATATTCTGGGCACTCCACCACCGCGGATTCTGTTTATCGATGATCGCGAAGAGAATGTGGCCGGGGCGGCTGCCGCTGGAATGAAGGCGATCCGGTTTACCGGCGAAGTGGAGTTGTGGAAGGAACTGGAGAAGCTTGGAGTAGTGTAAAGGCAGCGAACAGCTGACAGCAGACAGCAAGCAGCAGACGGGTTCGCGCGTGGTTGGCTTTAGATCTGCGCCGTATGCGTGTCGCTGTTTGCTATTTGCTGTCTGCCGTTGGCCGCTGTTGGAAGTTTCCCCTTCAATTCAAGATTCAAAATTCCCCTTAAACAAGAAATGCGGAGGTTGTCATGCAACTGGGATTAATCGGCCTGGGCAAGATGGGCGCGAATATGGCGGAGCGGCTGCGGCTGGCCGGCCATCAGGTGGTGGGCTTCGACTTTAGCGCGGATGCCGTGGCGAAGCTGACAAAGGACGGCGGCCTGGGTGTTTCTTCACTGGAGGATCTCGTCCAGAACCTCAAAGGCCGTCGCGCCGTTTGGATCATGGTTCCGCAGGGCAAGCCTGTTGACGACACGCTTGAAAAGCTGGAGGCGCTCATAAGCCCAAACGACATCCTGATCGATGGCGGCAACTCGTACTACAAAGACACTCTGCGCCACTACAAGGAAGTGACGGCGAAGGGATTCCAGTTTGTTGACGTGGGGACCTCGGGCGGCATTTGGGGATTGAAAGAGGGCTACAGCATGATGGTCGGCGGCGACAAGGATCCGGTGGAATATCTGCGGCCGATTTTTGAGGCACTGGCGCCGGCCAAGGACAAGGGATGGGGACACGTGGGACCGGCGGGCGCGGGCCACTTTGTAAAGATGGTGCACAACGGCATTGAGTACGGCATGATGCAGGCGTATGCCGAGGGCTTCACGGTGATGGAGAAGAAGGAAGATTTCCACCTGGACCTGCCGCAGATCGCGCAGATCTGGCGCTACGGCAGCGTGGTGCGGAGCTGGCTGCTCGATCTGACGGCGGATGCGCTGGCCGGAAATCCGACGCTCGACGGATTGCAGGCGTACGTGGTCGATTCCGGCGAAGGCCGCTGGACGGTCTTCGAGGCATTTGACCTGAACGTGTCGGCGCCAGTGATTACGGAGTCTGTGATTCGGCGCATACGATCGCGCGAGGAAAACAATTTCACCGATCGCATGCTGGCGATTATGCGCAACGAGTTTGGCGGACATGCGGTGAAGAAAAGCTAGGGAACAGGGAGTAGGGAACAGAGAAGCCGGAGAGTCAGCATGTCAGCGGGTCAGCAAGTCAGCCAGGAACGGCCGGAAGACTTCAGAGTCCGCAACAGTTTGGCGGGATTCGAGTCTAATTCAACGGAGGTTGAAATAGGACTCGTGGGAAAGGTGTGTTTGCTCCCGGTTGCGGGAGTTGTTGCCTGGTTTGGAGTGGTTGCGCCCGCAGTGGCTGCGGCTCAATCTGGAAGCTTTGAGATTGCCCAGCACGGACATGCGGTGGGCACGGCAAGTTTCCAATTCACAAAGACGCCGAGTGGCTTCGACTCAGCATCGCTGGTAAAAGTGGCCATGGATGGCCTGGAATACGCGCTCTCGAAGAATGAGGAGCTGTCACCGGCGAATGAGCTGGAGCACGTGCAACTGAGCGCGACAGTGAACGGTGAAGCGGTGAACGTGGTCGCCAAGCCCGATGCCGCACAGTTCCTGATGAACATTTCAGCGCAGGGCAAGAGCACAACCACACGGCTCGAGGCGCACAAGGGCGCGGTGCTGCTGCCTGACTTCGATCCCGGCGCGCTGGAGACACTGCTGGCGCTCGCGGTAGCGCAGAATGACCGCGATCTGTGGGCGATTCTGCCCAAAAATTCGGGGTCGATTGCGCCGGTGCAGTTGGCAACCTATGCCGATCAGCAGGGAACCCTCGACGGCAAGCCGATCACCGTGCATCACCTGGTGGCGACGATCGCCGGAGCAAATACCGACTTGTTTTCCGGCCCGGAAAACCAGTTATTGCAGGCAGAGTTGCCGCAGGATGGGTTCGCGCTGGTCCGCAAGGGCTTTGTTCTGAACCCGCCGGCCAAGCCTGAGGCTCCGAGAGCCGAATAGCGCGACGGGCGTATGGCAGGAATCTGCCATTTTGCGCCGCAACAACCCGCTAGAATGTGGGTTGCGTCTAATTATCAGACAAGTCGGCATCCGCAAAGGCACTCGGAGAAAAGGGCGGATCGACGTAGACTGGAGAAGCTCTCGATTGTCCGCACCGCCCCCCATGTGCCGGATCGCAATCATGCTGATTGCGTTGGCCGCCCTCACAGCGACCGGCGCGCGCGGTAGCCAGATTTCCACGACGAAGACGCACCGGAGAACCCCGGCGGCGACTTCGCGCGCCACCCACACGGCCTACGGCAAACGAGGCTCGCGCAACGCGCATCAGGCTGCGCGGGTGTCGCCTTCCCTTACGCGTTCCGGCTCCAGCACAGCGCATAGGCAATCCGCCGATGAGGTCGGCCGGGCGGCAGGTCTTGCCATTCGGAGCCGGCTTGCGCGGCGCCGAGCTTATCGTTCGCGTGCAACGTTCCGCCAGGTGCGCTTGAGGAGAACTTACACTGCGCGGACAACTTCTGCGGCCGATTTCGATACTCAGGCGACCACGCCAGGCGTTCGAACGGAAGAGGACGGCCCGGCAGATCGGACCAACAGGACGCTCGAGGACGCCGCGGCTTCTGTCGCAGCGAACGCGGAACAACAGAATGTAGATCCGGCTGCTCCAATCGAAGGGCAGGCATTTGCCGGCGTTGGCGCGAAATCGCTGGCGACTTCGTTGCGCAATGAAGCAGTAACTCCGCGGCCGATCCACGCAGGCGCGGACGACGGGTCGGCGCCGGTGGAACGAATAGCTCCTGCTGGTGTTGGTAACTCGGCCCAGGGCGCGAGTGCGCCGCTCGGCAGCGCAACCGCAAACAGTGAATCTGCAGACGAGGACACGGTGGACCGCGATCTGCCGCCGCCGACCGAGGCGGCGAGTGTGCGCACAGAGAGCGAAGAGGCGTCGCTGGTGGTGCCGCACGGCCTGATGCCCTCGCCGCTGCGCGGGTCTCTTGAATCTTTGGAGCGGCAGAATGCGAAGCTCGATGCCGAGGGGCTGGAGCGAATCGAGGATGAGAGCGACCTGGCGTCACGGATTGCCGACGGGTTGCTGGTGCCTGTGCCTGCGTCGGGTGCCCTGACGGTGAATAGCGATCTGCCGGCGAATCATCGCTATTGCCGGCCCTGGACGGCCCGGTTCCTGGCCGATCTGGCGCGCTCGCACGAAGCCGTATTTCACAAGCCGCTTGAGGTGAGCTCGGCGGTGCGGACGGTGGAGTATCAGCGGCGCCTGATGATGACCAATGGTAATGCAGCCCCTGCGGAAGGCGACATTGTGAGCCCGCATTTGACCGGCGCAACAGTGGACATTGCGAAATCGGGGTTGAGCCGGCAGGAGATGGCGTGGATGCGGCAGCATCTGCTGGCCCTGCAGACGGCGGGCAAGATCGATGTGGAAGAGGAGTTCCGGCAGGCGTGCTTCCACATTACGGTGTACAAGAACTATGCGCCGGCACTTGCGACGCGGCCCAGGCACCATGCGGCGCCGAGCGAAGCTGACGCGGCCGGCGCGACGACCGGAATGTAGCGGCCGGTCCAGCAAGCTTTTCCCAATAAAATTCATTCGATTCTTGACGCTGGTTGAGGGTACAATCGCGGCGACGCAGTTGCGCGCCTTCAGGGAATGCGCAACTGCACTGATGGATGGGTGGAAAGGCGAAACCATGAGCGATATAGGAGTGCAACCGTTGGGGGAGACCGCGCCGGCAGGCGCCGGGTTGACGCAGTGGCAGCGCGTGGCGGACACATTTGCCGCGCCGTCGAAGACGTTTGAAGACATCAAGCGCGGGAACAGGAGCTGGTGGCTGCCACTGATCATCGGCGCGCTTGCCAGCTACATTTTGTTTGCGGCGGTGGCGCAGAAGATCACGATTGCGCAGGTTGTAGACAATCAGATCAGGATGGATCCCAAGGCGCAGGAAAGGTTGGCGAATGCCTCGCCCGAACAGCGCGAGATGGGGACAAAATTCTCGGTGTGGATTACCGAAGGGGCATTTATCGGTGGGCCCGTGATTGGGATCATTGGCGCGGCCGTGGTGGCGCTGGTGCTGTGGGGCACCATCAACTTCGGCTTCGGCGGCAGGTCGAAGTACGGGGAGATTTTTGCGGTTTCCTATTATGCGTGGCTGCCCATGAGCCTGAAGGCGTTGCTGGGGACGATTGTGATTTACGCGGGGATGGCGCCGGAATCATTCAACATTAAAAACTTTGCTCCCACCAACCTGGGCGCGTTTCTCGATCCTGTGGACACAAACAAGGCGCTGTATTCGCTGGCGACATCGCTGGACATCGTGTCCATCTGGACGTTGGTGCTGATGGGCATGGGCATTGCAATCGTTGCCGGAGTAAAGCGCAGCTCCGGTTATATCGCGGTGTTTGGCTGGTGGGCGCTGATTGTGCTCATCGGTGTGGGCTGGAACGCAATGATGGGGTAGAAGACAGCTTCCAGCTCCAGCTTGGCAGTGTGAAGTGGGATGCAATCCCACCCTTTTCGGTCGCCGATGCGACCGGAAAGGATGGGGCACGGACACTTCTAAGATCTGAAATGGGCGCGCACTCGCGCTGCTACAATCGAGTAGGCAACGATCCGGCAGAACTGAAGCGTGATTTGCGGCGGAAATGCTCTGGCCGCGCGCGTCAGGAGCCGGGTTTTGTACGCGCCGCTTGAGCGATGACCCTCCGTTTGTTTAACACCCTCACGGGACAAATTGAACCGCTTGAGCCTGCCGACGGCAAGGCGCTCCGCATGTATGCGTGCGGCCCGACCGTCTACGACTACGGCCACATCGGGAACTTCCGCACTTTTCTCCAGGTCGATGTTCTCCGGCGGGCGCTGAAGCTAATGGGCGCTTCGCTGCGCCACGTGATGAACATTACCGACGTGGACGACAAGATTATTCGCAACGCAGCGGAAGCGGGCGTTTCGATTGGCGAGTACACCAGGAAATATGTCGATGCGTTCTTCGAGGACCTGGAAGCATTGCGCGTGGAGCGGCCGGAGCAGATGGCGCGGGCGACGGAGCACATCGAGCAGATGGTGGCGCTCATCGAGAAACTGGCGGCGGCCGGAGCGGCGTATAAGACCGAAGACGGGTCGTGGTACTTCCGGCTCAGGTCGTTCCCCGAATACGGCAAGTTGAGTAAGAAAGATTTGAGCGGGATGGAAGACGGCGCGCGTGTTGATGTGGACGAGTACGAGAAAGACTCGGCGCGCGACTTTGCGATGTGGAAGGCGGCGAAGCCGGGCGAGACTTCGTGGGAGACGGCGATCGGGAGAGGGCGGCCGGGTTGGCACATCGAGTGCTCGGCGATGGCGATGGAGTATCTGGGCGAGAGCTTCGATCTGCATGCGGGCGGCGAAGATTTGATGTTTCCGCACCACGAGAACGAGATTGCTCAGAGCGAGAGCGTGACGCACAAGACCTTTGCGCGGCACTGGATGCACGTGCGGTTCCTGCTGGTGGATGGGCGCAAGATGTCGAAGAGCGAAGGGAACTTCTACACGCTGCGCGACCTGCTGCTCAAGGGATACAAGGCGTCGGCGATCCGTTTGGCGCTGATTTCGGTGCCCTACGGAAATCAACTCAACTTCACTTTCGATAGTTTGACGGAATCGACGAAAGCGATCGAGCGGTTGCGGACGTTTCGCGTGCGGGTGAGTGAGGGGAAGTTCCTTGCCGGTGAAAATCCGGAGCTTCAGGAGACTGCGAAGAACGCGCGCGCGGAATTCTTCAAGGCGCTCGAGAACGATCTGAATACCGCGGAGGCGCGCGCGCCAATCTTCGAGCTGGTTCGCGCGGCGAATACGGCCATGGATCAGGATGAGTTCTTCGCGGCCGATCGCGATGCGGTTCTGCCGGTGCTGAAGGATTTCGATGCGGTGTTCGACGTGCTGGAAGACCGCGACGCCGATGCGACGCGGCGCGCGTTGGAGTGGGCCAGGGAATCGGGACGCATGGACGAGGTGGCGCCGGAGCTGCTTGCAGCACAGTCGCTGAGCGACGAGCAGATCGACGCGCTGGTAGCGGAGCGAACCTCGGCCAAGAAGGCACGGAACTTTTCTCGAGCCGACCAGATTCGCAACGAGCTTGCGGAAAAGGGCGTGATCCTCGAGGATTCCAAGGACGGGGTCAAGTGGAAGCGGAAGTGAAAAGCAGCTATTAGCGGTTATCTGTTAGCTTCAGCTTGATCGTGCAGTGGCGAAGGCCGAGCAGTTCGGGAAACAAAGAGATCATTGCCATGACCGATGCGATGCAAAAGGGTCGGACCCGGTCGCATGCGCGTGCGACGGGCGTAGTGTATTTGAGCTATTTTGTCGTGGCGATTCTGGGAATGATCATGGTGAGCCGCAAGTTCCCGGGCGGTACGTTTCTGGCCGGGTTTGCGCCCGTGTTGTATTCGACGTTGACGGTTATGCTGTACCGGCTCTTTCGCAGCGCGCACCCGCAGCTGGCCCTCGCAGCGGTCATTTTCGGTTTGGCTGGAGGCGTCAACGATGGGATTCACCAGCTGCATCTCGGCGTGGCTAACCTGAGTTCGCTGGTATTCTTCGGTCCATTTTGCATTTTGCTTGGCGTACTGATTGTGCAATCACGATTCCTCCCGCGATGGCTCGGGTGGCCATTGATCGCAGCTGGGCTGGGTTGGCTTGCGTACCTCATTCCGGCGATCGCACAGCACCTGAAAGTAGTGATCTTTCCAATCGGGTTCCTGGCGGAGTTCGAGCTTATGCTCTGGCTCCTGATACGGGGCGTGGACGAGGAGCGCTGGTCGGCGTCACACAGTTAAGCTCGCATCTGAGTATGAAGGGATTCCGTCGAAAAGTCGCAGGCGGCACGGTAGATAATCGAAGAGAAAGCGAGAGAAACAGGCAGAAGTAGATGGAAGCACACGAAGAACAGGAACTGCAGGAACACGCTGAGCACGGAGCGCATGAGCCGACGCTGCGGCCAGTGGCGTTCACCATGAGTGTGCTCGCGGTGCTGGTGGCGATCACGACAGTGCTGGGACATCGCACGCATACAGAGGCGGTGTTGGACCAGAACAAGGCCACCGACTTGTGGAACTTCTACCAGGCACACAAGATTCGGGCGAATGACACGGAGCTGACCGAAGACCTGCTGGGCGTGATTTCGCTCGACAATAAAGACGATGCGGCCAAGCTGGCGAAGAGCTATGCGGACCACGAGAAGAAGTGGGCCGACGAGCTGAAGGGTGAACAAGATCAGGCCGAAGCAATGGAGAAGAAGGTGGAACATGCGGAGGCGCGCGCCGATCGCTTCGACCTGGCGGAGGCAATGCTTGAGATCGGGCTGGTGATTACATCGGTCACGCTGCTGACGAAGAGCCGGATCTATTGGTACCTTGGTCTGGTGTTTGCAGCGGCCGGAGTGGTATCGGCAGCTTCGGCATACTTCTTGAAGTAGCAGCAACTTCCCCGGCAAAACTTCTTGTACGTGCGATGTTCCTGCGGTAGACTGACGGCCAATCGAGAGGTCGTTTCATGAGATTCCCAGTCGTTGCTGTTCTCGCCTTGAGCTGCCTCCCGCTTGCCGCGCAGGTTCCTGCGAGCACACTGAGCACGGAGCCGGCGCCCAGTTCTCCCGCAACGGCAAAGCCCGCGGCTTCTGCGCTTCCGCCGCAGATCAAGGACACAGACATCGGTTTCAGCTACAGCCTGCCCGCGGACTGGGAGACGCTTGCGTCGGCGCCGGCGAAGCCCGATGTTCCCTATCCGACGGTTGAGGCTCCGAAGAAGGGAAATGCCTGCGCTCAGCCTGAGCTGACGGCGCGAAATGGTTCGCCATTTTCGGTGGTTGTTGTGGTGGCGCTTCCGTTCGATTGCTACGGGCAGACCCTCACAGCGACGAATTTTGCCGATTTTGCGTCGGGTGCAGCGGAAGGTTTGAAGCAGACCTTTGATGTCACCAACCCGGTGCTGACGAATTACACGCTGGGCAACCACAGTATTTGGATCGAACGGGCCAGCGGAACAGTGAAAGGCCAGCCCGGCTCCAAATACACGCTGGAGATTGCCTGCACCCTCATGGCGAAGGGCGCCGCCTGCTGGTGGACGATGGCGGCCGATGAGACTCACCTGCAGATTTTTGAGCAGGGGCCGGTGACGCTGGAGGGCGATGCCTTCGACGCGCTGGTTCCGGCGGGCGCGGTTCAGGCTGCGGCGCCGGCTGCGAATAAGCCTTCCTAAATCCAACTGCAACAACGATTCCGCAGGCTTTGGCTGCGAACCCGCATGGCGGCGAACTGCGCTGCATGCTATCCTCGAAGGCAGCAGGGTTCCTATGCAGAAGCGCGTCCATCATGTGTTTCAGCTGGCGCCGGCCACCAAGCGTTGGTCGCGTTCGCGCGCGCGTTGCATTTGCCCGCGGCGTCACCTGCGCGTGCTGCCCACACGCACGCGACCTAGCCTCTTCGGCGGCGACTAGCAACGGGTCCGCCGAAGGTCCTCGCACTGTTATGGACTCAAAATGAGTCCGCGGAAACTTGAGATCCCGCACACTGGGATCAGCAGCCGAGCCGCACCTGCGCACCGATCGCAGGGTTTTTGAATCGCGCGCGGCCGCGCCAACCGAATCTGCCGAGGAGAATGTTTTATGACCAAACAGGAGCTACATGCGAAATACGGACCGAAACTCGTGACGCGGCTGCCGGGACCCAAGGCCCGTGCGGCAGTTGAAGCCGATGGCCGCCTGATTTCGCCGAGCTATACGCGCTCGTATCCGCTGGTGGCGAAAAGCGGCCGGGGCGCGCGCGTGACCGACGCGGACGGCAACGAGTTTCTCGATTTTGCCGCCGGCATTGCCGTTGTCTCGACGGGGCATTGCCATCCTGAAGTGGTTGCCGCAATTCAAAAGCAGGCTGCGGAACTGATTCATATTTCAGGCACAGACTTTTATCACGAAGGACTGACGGATTTGGCTGACCGGCTCTCGGCCGTGGCGCCGATGCGGGGACCTCACCGGTTTTTCTACGGAAACTCCGGCGCCGAGGCGATTGAGTGCGCGCTGAAGGTGGCGCGATACCACACTGGACGCCAGCAGATCATTTCGTTCCTCGGCGCATTCCACGGACGGACCATGGGCGCACTGTCGCTGACCGGATCGAAGCCGCAGCAAAAGCGGCGTTTTGGCCCCCTCGTGCCGGGAGTCACGCACGTGCGATATCCCTACGTGTACCGCGGATGCACTGGCGGACCCCAGGAGGAAGAGGCATTCAGCCTGGGTTGCGCGCGCTATATAGAAGAGAAATTGTTCAAGACGATTCTGCCGCCGGAAGAAGTTGCGGCAATTTTCGTCGAACCGATCCAGGGCGAAGGCGGCTTTGTGCCGGCGCCGGCGAACTTTTTGCGCGAACTGCGTGCCATCTGCGACCGTCACGGTATCTTGCTTGTTGCGGACGAGGTGCAGTGCGGAGCAGGCAGGACGGGCAAGTGGTGGGCCATCGAGCATTCGGGGGTCGAACCGGACATTGTCTGCATGGCGAAGGGCATCGCAAGTGGAATGCCGCTGGGTATCTGCATGACGCGCGCGGAGGTGATGGATTGGGCGCCCGGATCGCACGCTTCGACATTCGGAGGCAATCCGGTGTCGATCGCGGCTGCGCTGGCGACGATGGACATCCTGGAACGCGAGGCGATTGCCAACGCAGCCAGCGTGGGCGAGTTCATGCTCGAGCGGCTGCGGGGTTGGAAACACAGCCACGCGCTGGTTGGCGACGTGCGCGGACGCGGGCTGATGATCGGCATCGAACTGGTGAAGGACAAAACGACGCGCGAGCCGGCCGTTGAGCTGCGCAAC
This sequence comes from uncultured Acidobacteriaceae bacterium, assembly GCA_963834565.1. GTDB lineage: Bacteria > Acidobacteriota > Terriglobia > Terriglobales > Acidobacteriaceae > Telmatobacter. Next base: position 271,962 of record CAWICF010000011.1, read on the forward strand.
CGCGTGGAAACAGTCGCGTTCGAGCATGGATTGATCGTGCTGGGGTGCGGCGAAACCTCGCTGCGGCTTTCGCCTCCGCTGATCGTGACCAGGGAAGAAGCGACGGTGGCGCTCGACATTCTTGAAGACGCCCTGGCGCAGGTGGAGAAAGAGCACGTGCAAAGCGCAGTGGCTGCAGCGGTGTAAAGGCAGTTCACAGTTCGTAGTTGTCAGAGACAAGACAGGGAGCGTGGCCGGAGAGATCCACCGCTCCCTGTTTTTTTCGCCAAGAGCGCCTCGGGGCTTACTCTTCGAGTCGCATGTTGGCAATTTCCGCTGTGCGCTGCGCCGCGCGTTCAAGGTTGTGAGCCATTTCCTGTGTGGCGAGGCGCTGCTCCTCGGCCGCCGCCGCCATTTGATGCGAGAGCCCGGAGAGATCTTCCGTCTGGCTGGAGATGCGCCCAATCGCCCCGATTGCCGTAGAGGTGTCGGAGCCGATGGCTGTGACCTTGGCTTGAATCTCTGAGGTTGCCGCGGCAGTTTGCTCGGCCAGTTTGCGCACTTCGCTGGCAACCACGGCAAAGCCCTTGCCATGGATGCCGGCGCGCGCCGCTTCAATGTTCGCGTTGAGCGCCAGAACACTGGTTTGCGTGGCGATGGAGGCGATGAGCTCGGCCACTTTGGCGACACCGCTGCTTGAAGTTTGCAGGCTGAGAATGGCGTTTTTGCTTTCGTCACTGGCCTGGCGGGATTTTTCCGCCGCTTGCGCAAGGTCGGTAGCGTTTTTTGCGATTTCGCCAATGCTCGATTCGAGCTCGTGCGTCGCGGTCGCAACCATTTGCAGGTTGCCGTTCAAGTGCTCGATGTCGGCGCGCTGCACCTCTTGCGCTTTGCGAAGCGCCTCGATGGCTTGTTGCGTGCTGATGCCCCAAATCATCACCGCACCCAGGTATTCACCAAGCTGGTTGCGCATCGGCTCAACTTCAAGATCGAGCTTCACCGGGCCCAGCTGGATGGTGGCCTTGTGAGGAAGCTGGTGCCTGCCTGCGTGTTCCTTTGCGCCCAGGATCTTGTCGATGCGCGCCGGATTCTTGTGCATCAGGTGGATTGATTTGCCGAGAAGCTGGTCCACCGGAAGCGGCAAATGCTGTTGCAGGGTTACGAGAGTCTTGCGCGAAGCGCGATTCATGTAGCGGATGATCAGGTCGCGGTCGCAGAACATCGCGTTGCAGGGCAAAGCGTCGAGGGCAAATTCAAAGCTGCGATCCAAAGCCGGCTCGGAGGCGAATTCGGCGGTCATGCCGGCTTCCTCGACCATCGGCACAGCGCTCTTCCGCTGGGAAAACAACCCTCCCAATACACCGTGTGACATGGTTGGACTTCCTCCTGGTACAACATCAGTTTCGGACGACGCCGGGCCGGAGGACATACCGGCATCGGCACAGATCTGCGCAGGATTCCGGAATTGGTTCAGCCCGTTTCATTTTGGGAGCGCAGCGCATTTGCGTTTCCAGCCAACGCAGGCGGAGAATGGTTCGCGATGAAGCGCACCGAGCAACTACGGATTGGAACGCTGGAGCGGGCGCTGAAGGGCCTGGACCGAACAGCAAAGCGGCGAGGCCGCGCTCGAGAGCAACCGGAGCATCTGGCGACTGGATTGGCAGGCGAAGAAGCCGCCTACTTTTTTCTGCGCAGGAGCGGGTATACGGTTGTTGCCCGGCGCTGGGCAGGCGGCAATGTGCCTGGCGACCTGGACTTGATTGCGTGGAATGGACCGCTGCTTTGCTTTGTTGAAGTGAAGACGCGAACTGCGCACGACATGACGCCTGCCGAAGCTGCCGTGGATTCGCAGAAGCGACGGACGCTGCGCCGGCTGGCGCGACAATACATCCGGCAATTGCCCGGCCAGGTCGCTCCTCAGGCAAGGTTCGATGTGATCAGCGTGTACCTTGTGCCGGGGCACGATACGGAATGCGCGCACTTCGAGAACGCGTTCGGTTGGAGCGAGCAGCGCGGCGATTGAACGGGAGATGTGGAAAAGATTCGCTGCCGCTTTGCCGAGCAAAGATCAGAGCGCGAGTGGTATCTTGCTGGCCGGAAAAGAGTTCTCAGGAGTGTGAAACATTCCTTCGAGAAAAGTCACCATTCAGCAGGCATCTTGGGTAACCGGAGGTCGAATTACATGCGTAAGCCCACGGTGCCGCGAATGATGTATCTCCATGCCGGGGTTGAGGAGATAGTATTCGTAGGTCGCTGATGTATGGCTGTTTGACGATAGATATTTCCCTTATTTTGAATTGGGCAGAACAGCCTGCGAAAAGATAAAAAAAGCCCGCGCAACAGAAGCCGGTCCGATTCGGCACTGCACCGCATTCAAACGTAGACACCGACGGGCATACGCAACCCAGGAAAGTTTATTTATGACCTCGTCGTTTGATGCCCGTTGCCGGGTTTCTCTCAGTCGATACATTTCCGGCCAATGGAAGAAGTCTGCCGCGATGGCGCTTTGGCTTTTGCTGCTTGGCTGCGGCGTTGCCGTAGCGCAGGCAACGGCGACTACAACGATCAGCGGCACCGTCTACGATCCGCGCACCACCAACGCGTTGCCGCTTTCGAATGTGCTGGTGTACGCGACCACGTCGGCAGTTGCGCCGCTGCCATCGGGAGTGCAGTGCCTGACCTACCAGGCGCCAACGGGAGTGGTGAGTTACACCTACACAGAAGTCGACGGCACGTTCACGCTGCCGAATATTCCGCTGAATGCAAGCTACACCGTGGTCATCCAGGCGGGCAAATGGCGCAGACAGTTTCCCGACGAATCGGTTGGGACGACGCCACTGACTGGACTGACGCTGAATATGCCCTCGAATCACACCCAGGGCGACATTCCCATGATCGCCGTTGTGACCGGCTCAGTGGATGCGGCGGAGTGCGTGCTGCGCGACATGGGAATCGCGAGCACTGAGTTCACCGACGACACCGGCACCGTCAACCCGGGCGGCCACATTCACCTCTACCAGGGTGGCGGCAGCCCAGGCGCTTACATGACAACTTCAACGCCGGCCGAGAGCGCGCTGACCGGAGATTCGGCGACGCTGAACAGTTACGACATGGTGATGTTTCCCTGCCAGGGTGGGCAGTATGTGCAAGCGTCAGCTCCGTTGACCAATCTCCTGAATTACGCCAACGCGGGCGGCCGGTTGTTTACGACGCACTTCAGCTATGTCTATCTCGATCCCGATGCACCTATGGATGCGCAGTTTCCCCCGGTGGCAAACTGGACAACAAGCGGCGAGCAGGAAGTCAACGCGGGCGTGGGAACGGTGAGTACCAACTTTAGTGACGGTGCGACGCTGGCGCAGTGGCTGCAGAACAGCGGCGCAACGGTCGCGGGCACGGCCAACCAGATCGAAATCAGCACACTGCGCAGCGATGTGAGTCAAGTGATCGCGCCGACACAGTCGTGGCTTTCCTTGAACAGCGGTTCATTCGCCGGTCAGACCGGCATTCCCGTGATGCAGTTGACGTTTAACACGCCGGTTGGGGCGCCCGCGGCGGGCCAATGCGGCCGGGTGATGTTCAACGACTATCACGTAATTGCGCCGACCGGGCAAAGAGCATTTCCCGCTGAGTGCCCCAGTGAAACCAAGATGAGCGCGCAGGAGGAGATGCTGGAATACGCGCTCTTCGACCTGTCGACCTTTGTGCAGCCGGTGGTAGCGCCAACGCTGGCGATGGCATTCAATCCGGGTCCGCTCATTCTGAAGCAGGGCGACACAGCCGAGCAGGTGACGGTGAACGTGACGAACACGAGCACATCAAATGCGGTTGAGAACTCGGCGATATTGACCTTTACGCTGCCGCAGTTGATGTCCGTGACGGCGATGACGGACTCGACGGGTGGATGGAGCTGCAACGTGGGCACGCTGACCTGCGTTCGCAACAGCAGCCTGGCGGCGAGCACCAGCGATTCGGTTACGCTCACGATGAACATGGCGAACTATCCGGCAGGAGGTTTATCGAGCTATTCGGGACAAATCACCGCGACGGTTTCGAGCGTGACGTTCTCAAGCGACGTGACTGCGAGCGACAACGTAATCTACCAGCAGGTGCCGGCAATCGCCTGGGCAACACCAGCGCCGATCGTCTATGGAACGCCACTCAGCGCGGCGCAACTGGATGCGACGTCGACGGTGCCGGGAAGCTTTACGTATTCGCCGGCGATTGGGACAGTGCTGAGCGTTGGACAGCAGGCTGTGAACGTGACCTTCACGCCGAACGATACGACGGATTACACGACTGCGACGGCGAACGTGATGCTCAACGTGCTCCCGGTGACACCGACGATTTCACTGACCAGCTCGGCAAATTCTGTCTTCATGACGTACGCAGTCTCGTTCACAGCGAGCCTGCCGTCATTTGCGAGTTCGCAGACAGGCACGATGACGTTTTTCGACGGCACGACGCAGATTGGGTCGAGTGCGCTTTCAGGAGGCTCGGCAACATTCACGACTACGGCGCTGGCTGCCGGGCCACATTCGATCTCAGTGACCTACTCGGGCGACAGCAACTACGGGCCGGCCGCGAGCGAAGCGATCTCTGAGACGATTCAGGATTTCACGCTGGCATTTTCCGGAGGCGGAAGCGGAGAAGCGAGTGTGTCGTCGGGCGGTCAGGCCACTTACACGCTGGTAGTGACGCCGCTGGGCGGCACAACGCTGCCGGAGAATGTGACTCTGACGGCAGACTCAGTTCCATACGGAATGACCGCGGTGTTTTCTCCTGCGACATTGAACGCGGGATCCGGATCAACCAGCGTGAAGCTGCAGATCGCGCTGCCGAGTAAGACGGCGAAAAACTTTCCGCTCGGGCCACTGGGGAAGAGTGCCGCGCCGATGGCTCTGGCGCTTGTGCTGCTGCCGTTTGTGGGCCGGCTGCGCAAGGGACAAGCGCGGCTGATGCGGCTGATGATGATCGTGGTGGTGACGGCGACCCTGGCGTTGGGATTCTCAGGCTGCAGCGGCGCGACGCTCACTCCCCAGATCTTCTCCTTTACCGTGACAGCAACCTCGGGCTCGCTGTCGCACTCCGTGACGCCGGAATTGACGGTGCAGTAGAACTTGGCGCAAGCGCGACCAGGACGCGGATATAGTTGTGTCTCTGCGGAATGGTTTAATGGGACAATGGCGAGCCTGGAAAACTTCCGACTTGTTGTCTTCAGGACTGTGGCGGAGCAGCGCAGCTTTCGCAAGGCTGCGGAAGAACTCTATCTGACGCAGCCTGCCGTGAGTTTGCAGATCAAGGCATTAGAAGAAGACCTGGGCGCGCAGTTGTTCGACCGCTCGGGTGCCGAAGTGCGGCTGACGGCTGTGGGCGAAGTGCTGCTGGAACATGCGCGGCAATCGCACGAGCTGCTGGACCAGGCAGAGCACGAGATCGCCGCGATGGGTGGAGAGCAAGCGGGACGGCTGACGCTGGGCGCCTCGACGACCATTGCCCAGTACGTGCTGCCGCACCTCCTCGGCGAGTTTCGCCAGAAACATCCGCGGGTGAATCCGACGCTGATGAGCGGCAACACGGAACACATCGTAAATGCGGTGAAAGAGCAGAAGATTGCGCTTGGATTTATCGAAGGCCCGCCGCGAACGCGCGACGTGCGGACGGAGCCGTTCTTGCGCGACGAACTGCTGCTGATTGTGCCGGCGGCGCACGAATGGGCTGAGCAGGCGTCGATTGCCGCAGGCGAAATTACGGCGGCGCAGCTGCTGATGCGCGAGCGCGGCTCGGGCACGCGGCGCATCGTGGAGATGGCGCTGGAGCAGCACGGTATCAAGCGCAAGTCGCTGCACGTGGTGATGGAACTGGACTCCACGGAGGCGATCAAGTCGGCGGTCGAGGCTGGGCTGGGCGTCGGGTTTGTGTCGCGGTGGGCGATTGCGAAGGATCTGCGGCTGGGGCGCAGCTTCAAAATCGTTGAGATCAAGGGACTGCGTATGCATCGCGATTTCCTGATCGCGATGGCCAAAGGGCCGGAGCCTCACGGGCTGGCGATGGAGTTCCGCAAGTTCCTGGCCGCGCGGGCAGGAGCGCATCGGAACGGAGCACGTCCGGCGGCGGCGGGCGCTGGCCAAGGTGAATGAATCCAATGGGTTGTGGCCGATAAGCTGCCCTAATGAGGCATGATTTGTTCTGCTTGGACGCGCTGCAAATCTGACGGCACACTGAGTGTGTGTCGAAGAACCTCTTCATTATCGGATTGGTCGTTTCCGCCATCGGGGCCGCCACCGGGTTGGTGTCTCCGCCGATCGCGCTGGTCGGTGGTTTGATCTTTGGATTCGCATTCACCCATCCGTACACTCTGGAATCGAGGAAGCTGTCGAAGTTTCTGCTGCAGGCTTCGGTCATCGGGCTTGGCTTCGGCATGGATCTGCACGAAGTGATCAGCGTGGGCCGCTCGGGATTTGTGTACACGGCAGCGAGCATCAGCGTGGCCCTACTCCTGGGATGGGGGCTGGGCAAGATGCTGAGCGTGAAAAGGCAGACTTCTTTTCTGATCTCCGCCGGCACAGCGATCTGCGGCGGAAGCGCGATTGCGGCGATTGCGCCGATCACGGATGCCGGCGAGGATGAGATCGCGGTTTCGTTGGGCACAATCTTCGTTTTGAATTCGGTTGCGCTGTTGACGTTTCCAGCCATCGGCTGGCTGTTGCACATGAGCCAGACACAGTTCGGGCTTTGGTCGGCGCTGGCGATTCACGACACGAGTTCGGTGGTGGGCGCGACAGCCAAATACGGAGCGATTGCGCTCGCGGTAGGCACAACGGTGAAGCTGGCGCGCGCTCTCTGGATTGTGCCGGTCTCGATGGGGACGGCGATGGCGCGCAAGAGCAGCGCAAGCGTGCAATGGCCGTGGTTCATTCTCTTCTTTTGCCTTGCCGCGGTGGCGAATACCTACGTGCATTTCTTCGCGCCGGCATATCCGGTGCTGAAGCATCTGGGAGTCATCGGGCTGACAGTGACGCTCTACCTGATCGGTACGGGGCTCTCGAAGAAGACGCTGCAGCAAGTGGGCGTAAGGCCGCTGCTGCAGGGTGTGTTGTTGTGGGTGTTCGTCGCGGCTGGATCGCTGACGCTCATCCGCGGTGGCTGGATACATCTGTAGACCTTTGCCGTTAAGCCTTCGGACCGTCTCGTCGCACTTAAATCTTTCCCGAGATTCCAATCGCAATTTAGCCTTCGAGAGCACGGATTTGCGACTGCCCGTGCCTTCCTCTCTGTGCAAATTGCTTTCTTGACAGGGGTAGATGTGGGTGGAATAATTCTCCTATCGATAGCAATCGATTAATCGTTGCATCTCGGAAAATCAAGAAAATAAAGGGCTTCTGATAGGTTTCCGGCTGCGCGTTGCCGTGCGAAGTCCTGAGATCGGCAGAGTGAGCATGACCGAAGGGAATTTGCTGGTGGTCCAGGCCGGTGGACCGACGGCAGTGGTGAACGAAAGTCTCTTTGGAGTGGTCGCCGCGGAGCGGCGCCGCGGCGCAATCCGCAAAATCTTTGGATCGCGCAAGGGATTGCGAGGCTTGATCCGGAATCAGCTGGTGGACCTGGGCCGGCTGACCGCGCAAGAACTCGAGTTGGTGCGGCGCAGCCCCGGCGCGGTGCTTGGTTCATCGCGGGTGAAGCCGACGGAAACGGAGATGGAGGCGGTTCTCGGCCATCTTCGCGAGCGCGAGATTCATCAGGCGGTGTTCATCGGCGGAAATGGAACCATGCACGCGGCGCTGATGATCAGCCGGTTCGCGAGGAAAGCAGGTTACGAGCTGCAGGTGATCGGAGTTCCGAAGACGGTGGATAACGACATCAACGGAACCGATCGCTGCCCGGGATTTGCCAGCGCGGCACGCTACGTGGCGCAATCGACGCGCGACCTGGGGATGGATGTGCGAGCGCTTTCGCAGCCAGTGTCAATTCTGGAGACGATGGGACGAAACGTTGGCTGGCTGGCAGCGGCCTCGGTGATGGCGAAACGGGACGCGAACGATGCGCCGCACCTGGTGTACATTCCTGAGGTTCCATTTGCAATGGAGAAGTTTCTCGGCGATCTCGATGTCGTTTTGATGAAACAGGACTGGGCGATTGTCGTGGTTTCGGAAGGACTCAAGGACGAGAAGGGCCAGCCTGTGTTTGAGAACGCCGAGTCCTCGCAGAAGGACGCATTCAACCGTGCGCTGCCGGGAGGCGTTGCGCGTTTTCTGGCAGAGACGGTGGCGCGGCAACTCAAGGTACGCTGCCGCGATGAGAAGCCGGGACTGCTGGGGCGCGCGTCGATTCTGCAGGTGGCGCCGCAGGATTGGATCGATGCGGAACTGGTGGGGCGCGCGGGACACGAGGCGTTGCTTGCAAGGCACAACGACGAGATGGTAGCGCTTGAGCCGCTGGCCCTGGGCGAGACGGCGGAGACAAAGTTGATACCGCTCGATTCTGTCGCGGGACCTGATCGGGCAATTCCGAAGGAATGGCTGGGCAAGGGAAATCCGCCGACCAACGAGAAGTTCGCAAATTATCTGCAGCCGTTGATCGGCGAGCTTTTGGAGTACGAACAAATTTTTCAGGAATCGGAGCCGTATGGGAACTCGTGAGGCGGTGATGACCGAGGAAACACAAAACTCCGTCGCCGTGAAGAACCCGGTGGGCGTGCTGATCCTGGGACGGAAGCGCCCGGGATTCGACCAGGAGTGGAACAAGGAGATTACCGAGCGCTGCTTGGCGGCGATGCGCGGCCTTGGCCTGGAGTGCGTTGGGCAGGACGTAAAGCTGGTGGACGATGCAAGCCTGCGCGTGGCGCTGAAAGAGATTGAAGCAGCGGGATGCGACAGCCTGGTGATGCTGCAGCCCTCGATGGGCAACGGGCAACTGGCGCTGAGTTTGGCGCAGTTGTGGCCCGGGCCGATCATTCTTTGGGCGACGCCGGAGCGGCCGGGCGATGGCAAGGTGAGTTCGTGCTCGCTGGTTGGGCAGCATCTGTGGGCGTCGATGCTGCGCGAAGCAAAGCACCCGTTTGAGTTTGTCTACGGCGATCCGGACGAGGCGACGGTGAAGGCTTCACTGGTGCGGGCGATTGCCCTGGCGCGAACGGTGGCTGTGCTGAAAAGCGGCAAGGTGGGAATGGTGGGCACGCACGCGCCGGGATTTGTCGATCTCCAGGTGAACTCATTCGTGCTGCAGAAGTCTCTGGGGATCCAGCTGCACCCGCTGAGCCTGCCGCAGTTCATCGATCGCGTGCGCGGCGTGGATGCGGAGGCGGTGCGCACGGACGTGGCGAAGGTGCGCGCGATGGGACTGCCGCTGGAAGGTATCGAAGAGAAAGATCTTGAAATAAACTCGCGCTGCTATATCGCCATGCTGGACCTGATGAAAGAGGAGAGCCTCACCGCGCTGTGCGTCCAGTGCTGGCCAGAGCTGCCGGAGGTGATCGGGCAGTGGCCCTACCTGGCCGTTGCGCGCCTCACCGCGGAGGGGCACGGAGTCGCGATCGAGGGCGATGTGGACGGAGCGATCGCAGAGCTGATGGGCAACACGCTCGGGCTCGGGCATGGATTCCTGACAGACTGGCTGGAGCACGACGAGCACACGATCTTTCTGTGGCATCCGGGAATGGCGCCGATCGACATGATTGGCGGCAAGCGCGGGCCAACGCTGACTAAACACTTCAATATCGTGAAGCCGTTGGTCGTAGATGGAGAGCTGCGCGAGAACGAGCCAGTGACGATTGCGCGGCTCTGGCACTGCGACGGCGAGTATTTAATGACGGCATTCGAAGGCAAGTCGATTCCACCGAGGCGAACGATTACGGGTAACAGCGTCCTGATTGAAGTTGCGGGACGAAGCGTGCCGGAGAGATTCGACACGCTGATTCATGAAGGCATGCCGCATCATGTGCTGATGTACTACGGGCACTGCGCGGAGAAGCTGCGCAGCCTTGCGCGGCTGCTGAACATTCGCTGGGTCGAGTAGAGCACCAGGGCATTACGGGTTCAGGAAGTTTGGATGAGGGAGGCGAGAGATTATGCCGATAGCATCGCCAATTGCGCGGCACCAGGTGCGCGAAGAGATTCAGCGGCGGATTTTGTCGGGCGAGAGCCGGCCGGGTGAGCGGCTGACGCAGCAGAGCCTGGCGCGGGAGCTGGGTGTCGCGCAGGGAACCGTGCGGGAGTCACTGCTCGAACTGCAATGGCTGGGGTTGGTGGAGTCAGTCGACCGGCTGGGCGTTTTTGTCGGCAAACTGGATGCGGCGCGTTTGTGCGAGGCGTACCAGGTGCGCGAGTTCCTCGAGGGCTTGGCGGCGCGGCTGGCGTGCGATCACGTTTCCCGCGCTGATGTGGCCAAGCTGCGGGGCACGGCCGAGCAGATCTGGGAGTTGTCGCAGGCGCACAAGGAAGAGGAGATGGGCGCGGCGGACCGGGGGTTTCATCTTCAGATTATGAATCTTTCGAGCAACAGCGTGCTCAAGCGGCTGGCCGAGGGGTATCGCGTGCTGGGCATGGCGGTGCGAGCGTCGCGCGATCCGCGCGAGGTGTATGAAGAACATCTGGAGATCGTGAAGGCGATTGAAGACAATTTGCCGGATGAGGCGGAGCGGCTGGCGCGCGAGCACGTGAGCAAGGCGCGGAAGACGATTGAGCAACAGGCGGCGAAGAACGAATTCACGCCGAAATGGGTGGAAGATTCGCAGCGGCAATAAGTGCAGAAGGACACGTGCGCAATGACGGTTTCAAGCAAAACGAGCCACGGAGCTTACCTGAACGGCAAGTGGGTTGATACCGGAAGCGAGCTGGAAGTGATGAACCCGGCGAACGGCCAGGTGTTTGCGAGCGTGAACACCGTGGATCGCGAGCAGGTGCGCTGTGCGTTGACCGCGGCACATGATGCATTTACAACGTGGCGGGCGGTAACGGCGAAGGAGCGTGGCGCGTTCCTACTTCGCGTGGCGGACGAATTGAAGACTCGACGCGACGACATTGCGCGAACGATTACTCTGGAAAACGGCAAGCCGCTGGCACAGAGCAAGGGCGAAGTGGGAATGGCGGAAGACCATCTGCGCTGGTTTGCCGAGGAAGGTAAGCGCGCCTACGGGCGCATGATTCCGCAGCAGGACGGACGCAAACGGAATTTAGCGATCAGGACGCCCATTGGACCAGTGGCGGCGATAGCGCCGTGGAACTTCCCGCTGGTGCTTGCGGTGCGCAAGGTGGCTCCTGCGATGGCTGCGGGATGCACCGTGGTGTTGAAGCCGGCCTCGAAGACGCCGCTGTGCGCTGTGGCGCTGGCTCAGTGCATGGAAGCTGCGGGCGTTCCCGCGGGCGTTTTTCAACTTGTGATTGGCAACGCGGGAATGATTGCCGACGAGTTCCTGACGAATCCAATGTGCCGCAAGATCACATTTACGGGATCGACAGAAGTGGGACAGTCGCTGATTCGTGGCGCGGCCCAACAGGTGAAGCCGCTCTCGCTTGAGTTGGGCGGGCATGCGCCGCTGATCGTGTTTGAAGATTGCGACATGGATGTGGCCGTACGCGAGACGATCATCGCGAAGTTCCGCAACACTGGGCAGTCGTGCATCGCGGCGAATCGAATTTATGTGCAGAAGTCGATCTATAAGGATTTTCTTGAAAAGTTTGTTGCGGCGACGCAAGCGCTGAAGGTGGGCGACGGCCTCGAAGATGGTGTGGACGTAGGGCCGGTGATTGGCGTGAGCGCGCTGACCAGCGGACTGCACCAGATAGAGGATGCGCAGAAGCGTGGGGCGAAAGTTTGCTGCGGCGGAAAACGCGTGGGGAGTTCGGGCTACTTTCTTGAACCGACGGTTCTGGACGGAGTGGACGGCGACGCGGTGTGCATGCGCGAAGAGACCTTTGCGCCGGTCGCGCCGGTGTGCGCATTCGATACGGAAGAAGAGGCGATCGGGCGAGCCAACAACTCGCCCTACGGTCTGAGCGCCTACGTGATGACGCGCGACACCGCGCGGATCTTCCGCTGCGCTGAGGCGCTGGAGGCAGGAACGATCGGCGTGAATGACGGCGCGCCAACCACCAGCAACGCCCCCTTTGGCGGCATCAAGCAGAGCGGCTGGGGCCGGGAGCTGGGAAGCGAGGGGCTGGACGCGTTCCTCGAAACCAAACATATTTCGATCGGGGGCATGTAAAGCCTCAGGAGAAAACTAGTGAGAAAGGAAGACGAATGATTCATTTTCTCGTTCATGACACGAAGGACGACGTCGGTGTTGCGGTCGTTGATATTCAATCGGGCACGCATTGCACGGGGAGAGTCCTCTCGAATAACAAACCGCTGGAGGCCGATGCAACACAGGCGATCCCGCTGGGACACAAGATTGCGCTGCGTGACTTTGCCGTGGGCGACACGGTGACCAAGTACGATTGCCCGATCGGAAAAGTTGTGCAACCGATCAAGGCCGGTCAGCATGTACACACTCAGAACCTGAAGACGAAAAGGTGGGCTTGAGATGGGATTGAGAAAGATTTCAGCATATCGCAGAGAGAGCGGGCGCGTGGGCATTCGCAATTACGTGGCGATCCTGCCCGTTGACGACATCTCAAACGCTGCTTGCGAGGCAGTCGCCGCCCACATCCGGGGAACCCTTGCGCTGCCGCACGCTTACGGGCGCCTGCAATTCGGTGAAGATCTCGAACTCTTCTTCCGCACGATGATCGGCACCGGAAGCAATCCCAATGTGGCCGCGTGCGTCGTGATCGGCATCGAGCCTGGTTGGACCCAGCGCATCGTTGACGGTATCGCCAAAACGGGCAAGCCGGTCGCGGGCTTCGCCATCGAAGGCCAGGGCGACATCGCTACCGTCGCACAAGCTTCGAGCAAGGCAAAAGAATTCGTCCAGTGGGCCACTGAGCTGCAGCGCACCGAGTGCGACTTCAGCGAGCTCTACATCAGCGTGAAGTGCGGCGAGAGCGACACGACAACTGGTTTGGCGAGCTGTCCGACAGTAGGCAACGTGATCGACAAGCATTGTGCAGACAAAGGCACGGCCTCTTTCGGAGAGACCACCGAGCTGACGGGCGCGGAGCACATTGTGGCCTCGAAGGCGGCGAACGATGCGGTTCGCAAGCAGTTTCAGGCCATGTTTGACGACTACCAGAAGCTCGTCTTCGGCGAAAAGACAAACGATCTTTCCGAGTCGCAGCCAACCAAGGGCAACATTGCCGGCGGATTGACGACGATTGAAGAGAAAGCGCTGGGTAACGTTGAGAAGCTCGGCAAGAAAACGAAGTTTGCCGGTTGCCTGAAGCCTGCGGAAGCTCCGGCGGACAAGGGGCTTTGGTTTATGGATACTTCGAGCGCCGCGGCAGAAGCGGTGACGCTATGGGCCGCATCGGGCGCGGTGGTGCACCTGTTCCCGACAGGGCAGGGGAACGTCATTGGCAATCCCATTGAGCCTGTGATCAAGCTAAGCGGAAATCCGAAGACCGTGAAGACCATGGCAGAGCACATCGATGTGGATGTGTCGCCAATTCTGCAGGGCGAGATGACGCTCGATCAGGCCGGCGAACTGCTGCTGGACATGATTGCGCGCACAGCCAATGGGCGACTGACAGCTGCAGAAGCCCTTGGCCACAAGGAATTCGTGATGACCAAGCTGTATCGCAGCGCTTAGCGGCGCCGCAACGGACGGTTGAAAGGAATGGATGTTGTGAAGCGGTACCCGAAGGAACAACTTGTCACATTGACGGCACGTCTGGCCGAGGCCGCGGGGATGAGCGCGAAAGATGCGCAAATCTTTGCGGATGCGCTGGTCGATGCGGACCTGCATGGAGTTTCGACACACGGACTCTCGCGGCTCAACATCTACTTGAAGCGCATTGAGCTGGGGTTGATCGATCCCAAGGCGGAGCTGCGCGTCGACCGGGAAGCAGGAGCGATCCTGGCGCTCGATGCAGGCAACGGACTGGGCCAGGTAGAGGCGGTGAAGGCGCTCGAGATGCTGATCCCGATAGCGGAGAAGAACGGCATTGCGGCCGCGACAATCCGCAATTCGCAGCATTTCGGCGCGCTTTCGTACTACTGTAATCGCGCGGCGGAGCGCGGTTGCGTGCTGCTGGCGATGACCAACTGCGAACCGGCGATGTCACCCGCCGGCGGCGCCGACGCATTCTTCGGGACGAATCCCATTGCCGCTTCCTTCCCGACCGGAAAAGGATTCGCGATCAAGATCGATTTGTCAACCTCGGCAATTGCACGCGGGAACATTATTGCGGCGGCGAAGAAGAACGAGTCAATTCCGCTCGGATGGGCGCTGGACGCGGATGGGCTGCCGACGACGGATGCGCAAAAGGCGCTCGTGGGCACCGTGCTGACGATGGCGGGGCACAAAGGCTACGCGCTGGCATTGATGGTGGAGATGCTGAGCGGTGTGCTGTCGGGCGCCGCGATCGGTTCGGATATCGGATCGATGTACAAGAACATGGACCGCAAACAGGACGTCGGGCATTTCTTCTGCCTGCTGCACATCAACGCGTTCGTGGACTATGCCGAGTTCATTCACAGAGTAGATGAGACCATCGACCGGTTGAAGGCGGGCAAGAAGATGGCGGGAGTCGACGAAATCCTGGTGCCGGGCGAGCGGTCGTCGCGAATTGCAAAAGAGAACAAGAAGAATGGAGTGCCGGTGGGGCCAGAGACATGGAAGGAATTGGCGGATTGGTGCAGGAAATTGAACGTGGAGATGCTGCCGGAGCTGCAACAGGTGAGTGCATGATCGACATTCTGATCTCGGAGAACGTCTCCGGGCCATTTGTGGATGCACTCAGCTCAAGGTTCAAGGTTTCGCGCCAACCGAATCTATGGGAGGACCAGGCTGCACTGCTGAAAGCGGTGGCGACTGCGCGTACGCTGATCGTGCGCAACAAGACAGATGTGAGCGCCGAGCTTTTGAGGGCAGGCAAGAATCTCATTGCCGTGGGACGCGCCGGAGTGGGGCTCGACAATATTGATGTCGACAGCGCGAATGAACTTGGCATAGTGGTGACGTGCACGCCGGATCAGAACTCGATCAGCGTGGCCGAATTGACGATTGGATTGATGATTGCGCTGGCGCGAAAGATTCCTGCGGCAACGGCGGACACGAGCGCAGGACATTGGAATCGGCACCAGTTTGTGGGAACGGAGCTGTATGGGAAGACATTCGGAATTATCGGCGCAGGGAAGATCGGATTCCTGACCGCGACGCGTGCGCGTGCGCTCGGGATGCGGATTCTGGCGTACGATCCGTTTGTAAGTGAGGACAACGTCCTGGTGCGCGAGGCGCAGGCGGAACTTGTTGAACTGGACGAACTGCTCTCCAAGTCCGATGTGATTTCGTGCCATTTGCCGGGCTCGCCGAAGACGGACGGGCTGATGAACAGGAAGCGCTTCGACAAGATGAAGCCGACGGCGACGTTTATCAACACGGCGCGTGGGCAGGTGGTGAACGAGAAGGATCTGATTGAGGCGCTGAAGACGGGCAAGATTGCAGGCGCTGCACTCGATGTGCGCTGCGCGGAACCGCCTAAGGCGAGCGAACTGGATGCGATGCCGAATGTGATCCTGACGCCGCACATTGCCGCGTTTACCATCGAGGCCCAGAGCCGGGTTACGCACGTTGTATGCGAAGACGTCGCGCGAGTTCTGGATGGCCAGCCAGCGAAGAATGTGGCAACCCGGTTCAACGTGCCGCAGAGAAAATTTCGCAACTGAATTCCCGCCAAGCGCCGGAATCGACATGCGCGCTACCGTGCCTGCGGTGAAACGTTGAATGACCATCGGATCCTCGACGCAAGGCTTTGGTTCTAAGAGTTGTCGCGTCGGGCCGGCTGCGGACTGACCTGGATTTCGACCACTTTCACGCCAAAGACGTTGTGCTCGGCTTCGACGCGGATTTTTCCAGCGCGGCCGGCGATGGTTTTGACAAGCACTGCGCCGGAACCGCCGCTCTCGGCGAGTGCAAACGGGTTGTCGCCGACGATGACGCCGGGTCCATAGATATGGATGGACACGCTGCCGCCGGCGAATGCGCGGGGCGCGCCGAACTTGTCGACAACTGCGAACGCGAGGCGCGTGGAATCGATGCCGTTGCCTGAAAGAACAACGTCGTCTGCGTGAAGGAAGAATCGGTCAGATTGTGGATCGGAAGAGAACGATCGTGACAACGCCAGCTTGTCGCCGGCGAAGCCATCAACACGAAGCTCGGGCCGAAATTCAGGATGCGACCTGCCGTCGAGTTTCAAGTCGACAAAGAAGGGTGCGTGCTTGAGATGCGGGAAGCTGATGCGATCGGGCTGCAGCGACGCGTGATGTTTGCCGTCGAGAAAAACTTCAAGATGGTCGCAGTTGGAGAAGATGGCGGCGCGATCGCCAGGACCTGATGGAGTTTGAGGTCCAAAGTCCCAGTAGAAGTTAGGTTCAATAACTGGACGCACGGACGGGTCGATCTGCGCGAGATAGAACGAAGCGCCGAGCTTGGGATGGCGGAAGACATCGGCGATGCCCGGGCACTTCACATTGTTGTATGCGTTCATCAGGCTGGCGTAATCGAAGGCGCACCAAGCAATAACGCCCGCGATGCGCGGATGATCGGCAGCGCGGCTATGTGCCTGCGCGTGATAGAGCGCCTGGTTCATCTGCTCGCCGATGTCGCCGGCTCTGCGGTACTTCATGTTGAAGCCCTTGCCGGCGCCGTAGTTGAACTGGCCGACTGTCTCCGCAATCATGTACGGATAGCCTTCGACGGGATCAAGGATACCGACAGTGTTGTCGGTCGCAGCGTGGTAGTCGTCGAACGCGAATACGTCCTGGGCCCATTCGGTTTGCCACGTCGCGCGGGATGACGGCGTCATGGTGCCGGATGTAGGGCGCGAGTCGTCCAGCGAACGGCCGGAGGCGCGGGTGCGCTGGTAAAGCTCGGGGTCGTTGCGGGACTCGTTGATGCGCGTGCCCCAGATGACGATGGAAGGATGGTTGCGGTCGCGGCGAATCATGGCTTCTACATCGCGAACCGCGAGATCCTGCCAGCTTTCGTCGCCGATGTACTGCCAGCCCGGCGGCTCTTGCCAAACCATAAGGCCCAGCTCGTCGCATGCGTTGAGGAATGCTTCGGATTGCGGATAGTGAGAGCAGCGAACGATGTTGCAGTTGAATGTGTGGCGGAGGATTTCAGCGTCGTGGCGCAGGAGGCGAGGCGGCGCGGAGAAGCCGACGTAAGGGTAAAGCTCGTGACGATTGAGCCCGAAGAGCTGCGTGCGACGGCCATTCAGATAAAAACCGTCGAGAGCAAATCGGGCTTCGCGAAAACCGATGTGCGTGGCATAGCAATGGAGCGGGCGATTGCCGACAGAGAGCGTGACGTCGAGGTCGTAGAGATGCGGATGGTCGGTGTCCCACAGCTTGATGCCTTGCAGATTCGTGAGGCTTAGCTGAAATTCCTGATCCGGCTTTTCCGCGTTGACGGATTGCGAAATGGTAGCGATCGTCCGCTGGTCCTGGCGGAGGGCAGCACTCAGACGAATTGAGGCAGGCAGTTGACCTGCCGCATCAACGCGGCAGGTGACCTGGATTTGGCGATTCGGTGTCAGGACGTCAACGGGCTTCGCGAAGACCTCGCGCAGGAAGATTGCGGGAACGGCGCGAAGCTGCACTGAACCGGTGATGCCGCCGGGCAGCAGATAGTCAACGGCAGCGGGACCGCGCGGCGAGCCGGCAGGGGGAACGTTGAGCCAGCGGGAATCGACGCTGACCGCGACGACGTTGTCTTTGTCGCGGACGAGGCTGGTGATTTCGCGATCAAAGGGAAGAAAACCGCCGACGTGCGGCTCGAGAATTTGGCCGTTGATGGTGGGTGTGGCGCTGGCCATTGCGCGTTCGAAGTGAAGAAAGAGGCGGTGGTTTTTGAATTCGGGCGGTACGGAAAAGTGCCGTCGGTAAATCCAGACATCCTGCCAGGAATCCGGGTTCCAGTTCTGCCAGGAAATGGAAGTGACGGTGTGCGGGAGAGTGACATGGGTGAACTGATTGTCGTCGAAGGCCGGATCGATTGCACCCGGAGTAAACTTTCCGCCGAAGAGCCAGTCCTGATCGAGCGGAAGAACGTGTTGCGCTGGTCCGCTGGGGTGTGAAGTTGAAGTGCGAGGCTGGCTCCAACTTAGAACTGCAGGACCGAAAGCGGCTGTTGCAGCGCAACCTCGAATGAATCTGCGCCGCGAGATTCTTGTCGAATTGTTCTTGCGAGTGCTCACGATTTCAGTATGCCCCCTTCGGCACCTGCGGGAATCGACCGACTGTCCGCGGCCGATGGCTTGAACCGGTCTCAAAAACCGACCTCGGCAACTCGCCAACCACTTGGGACCCGCCTTGTTGTTGGGTCCCACCCCTGCGCGGCGCAGTGCATTGCCATTTATGAGACCGGTTGTTGTCACTCGTGCTGGGTGGCAAGGACCACGACATCCAACGGACCGAGGGAAATTTGTGTGACTGCACGCCGATCGTGAATGAGGTCATCCATCGGATGCGGAAGGACGATATTGTCGTGAGCTGTTTCTGTGAGGTTGAGAAGAAAATAGTATGTCGCGCCGGCGTCACGTCGGCTGGTGACTTCGACACCGTAAGGGGCGGCAATCAGTGGGCTAAGTTTGCATGTTGCAGCGACGGTGCGAGCTAGAGTCTCGTAGAATTCGTCGTCAGACGAGTCGCAGCCGACGTAGTAGACCCAGCCTTGCTCGTAACGGTTGCGCGTGATCGCCGCACGGCCATTCAACGAGCCGGTGGCATGAACCGTGGCGACGACTTCAGTGCCGTCGAGGACGAGCGACTCGATCGCGGTGCGCGGTTTGAAGATCGATTCGCTTCCAGCAAATTGGATTCCGAGCGCGGATTGATGCTCGGCGTCGAGATTGCCGGCCTGCGCGCTGTACTCAACCAAATCGAGAATAGCGTCAGTCTTTACGCCGGCAATTTCAGCGAAGGGCCCCGGTGATAAGTTCAGCCGCATGCTGTTGTCGGTCTTTTGCGTGGCGGCGCGGAAGTTGAGGACAAGAGTACCTCCGGCAGCGACGTAAGCTTTGAGGCGCGCGATATTTGCGTCGTCGATGAGACGGAGATTGGGGGTGACCACCACCTTGTATGCTGACAACTCTCTATCCAGCGGAATCACGTCGATGTTGCGCTGCAACGAACGGAATCCGGTGGAATAGCTTTGCACCTCGCCATAGCGGGGACCCCTTTCGCCGCCGATTTCGCCCAGACCCTCAGCCCATGAGTTGACGTAATCGTAGATAAGCGCGATATCAGAATCGGTCGTCGCATTGGCCAGGAGGGCGCCGAGTCGAGAAAGCTCCTTGCAGATCTGCTCGAGCATTGGCCGGGCAGGATTGATTTGGCCGTCGAATCCCTTGATGAACGAGGGACGGTGTTCCTCGTTGCCGGCAAGCGGGCGACGCCACTCGAAATAGAGTTGGCCGCGCGCGCCGTGCGCGAGATCATCGTAGGCCTGCAGGCGCAGACCCTCAGTTGGCGCGTCAGGCGGAACGTAGGCGTTCTGCTCCGCGCAGATGAACCGCTGATGCGGGCCCGCACAGCGGGTAACGTCGCTCAGGAAGCCCGAAGTATATTGGCGCTGAAAGCGGCTCAACCCGGGCGCACTCACATAGTTGTCCCAGGCCGAGGCATCGAGAGACTCCGCCGCTGCGTATGCATCAACCGCGCCCGTCGGACTCGACCAATTGGTGAGAACGAATTGATTTCGGATTCTCGCGTGAAGAATTTCCGCCTGCCTGCGCAGGTGATTCAGGAAAGATTCCGAGAAGAATCGCCGATAGTCGAGCGAGATGGCCGGCTGCCAACCACCTTCAGCGGAGTTAAACGGAAAACGGATTTGGGACCAGTCGCTGAAACGGTTGCTCCAGAAAGCGCCATTCCATACGCGGTTCAACTCTTCGAGTGTGCCGTAGCGCTTTTTCAACCATTCCTGAAACGCATGTTCCGAGACTGGATCGAAGCTTTGCTGAGGATTGCCTGGCTCATTGTCGAGCTGCCATCCGATCACCGTTGGATTCTTCCCGTAGTGATCAGCCAGCGCAGTGACGATACGCGCGCACGCGTCGAGATAGTGCAGACTGTTTGTGTTGTATCCCTTGCGGCCGCCATAGGTGAACGGTCCCTGCACGTTTCCGCTCAGCACGTCGGGGAACTGCTGGTAGAGCCAGGGAGGAACGGATGCTGTGGGTGTTCCCATGATGGCGCTGATGCCGTAGCGCCCTGCGATGTCGAGGGCGCGATCCATCCAGTCGAATTCGAACTTGCCGGGTGAGGGTTCGAAGATGGCCCACGCGAACTCGCCCATGCGAACCGTGTTGATGCCGAGATCGTGCATCTCGCGGAAGTCGATTTCCCATTCGGAAGCCGGCCACCATTCGGGATAGTAGGCAGCGCCGAGGAGATAGCGATCCCAGTTCCAGCCCCCTGATTGTGCTGAGCCTGCTTGCGATGATAAGAGCGATGCCGCCGAGGCGTGGCGAGAGCCGAGCAACAAATTCATTCCAGCGAGGCATGCAAGCTGATTAAACGTTCGCCGATTCACATCTTCTCCTGCAGAGGAATTCTATATCGCAAATGATTGAGGCCGCCCGCGTGGGGCGGCGTCAATGGTTGTGTGTTAGACAAATGAGGCGATCAGGTTAGAACACGTATTTACCAGACAACTGGAAGAAGCGGGCATCGATGGTGAGGTTCTGGTCGGATCCTGTCCCGGTTATCTGGACCACGTTGGCGCCAATATTCGTGCCCATGCTGGGATTGCCGAAGCTCGGGTGGTTGAGGATGTTGAAGGCATCGGCGCGGAACTCCAGAAACTGCTCGTGGAACGTCCTGAAGTCCTTGAACAGCGACGCGTTCAGTCTCCAGTTGCCCGGCCCGGAGATACTGTTCTTGGGGCCGCCAAAGAAAGGCGCCACGGCCGCAAAGCCGGTGACGTACGGAACTGGAGTGCCGGCAGTCGCCCCGGTAGAGTTGGTGGTGCATCCCAACCCATCGCAAAGCGAGTTGTCGGCGCCAACTGGCCCCGATGCATAGCTGAAAGTGCCGGTTTCGTATGGCGCCAAATATCCTGCGGAGGTCGCATTGTTCGAGCTGCCGACGGCGAGCGGGTCCTCATAAGCGCACGGGTTAATCCAGCGCGTCCTTGTTCTGGTTTGCGCCGCGCAAACGTTCGCGGCCGTGTTCGACGGCGTCCCAGTGGTCATGCCGCTTTGTGTCAAGGGATTTCCGCCTGTGACATCGGCCGCCGGAGCCGTCAGCTTGTTTGAGAACGGATTGGCGATTTTGGTGGCATTGTTATTCTCGCCACCGTTGGCGTTCGACCAGCCCGAGGTTCTGGTGATTGTGGGCGTAAACGGCTGGCCGGTCTGGCCCCACCACTCCATGTCGGTCTTCCACCCGCCAACGATGCGGTCCAGCACGCCCGGACGGTTCACCCATTGCCGGCCGACTCCAAACGGCAGGTCGTAATCGACATTAATCACGGCACGCTCCCGAATGTCGTAGCCGGACTGCCCCCACTCTGTATTGATGGGGATGAGATAGGACTGCCTGTAGGAGCCATAGTCGCCGCCGAGCAGGTCGACCGTGTTATCGAACGCATGCGCCCAGGTATAGGAGCCCAGGAAGCTCAAGCCGTGGCCATAGTGCTTCTGTACCGTAGCCTGCAGTGCGTTATACGAGCTTTGGCCTGTCCACCCCATCCATTGGGACCCGGCGAAATGCGGGAAGGGCGTGAACCCGTTGCCCGATTCGCCGCCAATCGTAATCGCCAGCGGTTGGTCGGGGTTGTTGTAGAGGGTCACCAGATGGCGTCCCACGCTGCCTACGTAACCCACCGTCGCCGTCGTGTCCTTCCAAAAAGCACGCTGCACGCTCAGGTTGAAATTCATGGTGTACGGCATGTTCATGGTCGGGTTCGGTCCCGTCCCCGCTTCCTGGATGTTCGGGAAAGTGGCGAAGTGCTCGATTCCGCCCGCCGCCAGGAACCCTCCGAAACCATTCTCGAGCGTGTTGTTGAAGGCATACTGCGATCCGCAGTAAGTTCCCTGTGTGCACGAAGGCAGGCTCGCCAGGTTTGCGGTCATATAGAAAGGCGGGTTCTGGGTGAGGGCCGAACCGCCGCCCGGCTCAAAGCCGCCCATGAAGACGCCAAATCCCATACGAATCACGGTCTTGTCGTCGATCTGGTACGCGCCGCCTATCCGCGGCGACCAGTTGGCCTTCGGGTAGTTCACCAAGTGCCGGTTGGAATCATAGGTGATCGTCACGTTGTCCGCGTTGAGCACTGCTACGAGGTTCGGGTCGAGTTTCAATCCGGATTGGCTTGCCGGAATCAATAACTTCGCTGTCCCGGTCCCGCCGTTGGGCGTCATCGTTTCGGTCTCTTGCACAAAGTTCGCCCACTGGTCGGACTGCTCTAATTTGGGTGTGAAGAATTCGTAGCGGAGCCCAAGGTTCAGGGTAAACTTCTGCGTCACCTTCCAGTCGTCTTGGATAAACGCGCCAATATATTGGTGGACATAGTGATTCACCACATAGCTGCTGATGCTGCCGCTGGACATGTTGTCGGTCCCGGTATACCCGCCGGCGGACAATGTGCCCTGAGCGAGGAAGTCCGCGCCGCCATATCCGGAGGGGCCGCCTAATCCCGTCACACCGGTATAGGGGCCGGGCGAACCACCGTAGGTGTAACTTCCGCGCGGGGTCCCGGCCGCCGTCGAGTAGAAGCGCATCGGCATGGCCTGGAAGCCAATCTTCAGTGAGTTATTACCAATGATTTTCGTCACGTTGTCGAGAATCTGGTAATTATTCTGGCCTTCATGGGCAGGATCGTTGCCGTGAGCACCAAAGGCTTGCCAGCTGGCGGATATCGCCGGCAGGCCGCCATTCTGCGGGCCGGCGTTGAACGGAACGCCATTCAATCCGTAGGTAGCCGAGATATTGCTGGTGGCGTTGTACTGCAGGTTCTGGTCGTTGCCCCAGTTGAAGGCGAAACGGAATTCGTTGATCAATGTGGGCGAAAAGGTGTGGGTCTCGCCGATCATATAGTTCTGGCTTAAATAGCTCTGTGTGTGACCCTGGTTGCTGCCAGTGCCGTCGAGGATCGGGCCCAGGGGCGCAACAAAGGTGTTCATGATGTGCTGGTAGTCGACGCGGAAAGTTGCGAGGTCTTTGGAACTGATGTTCCAGTCGAGTTTTCCATCCCAATTGATCGGATCCGAGTCCTCGTTCAGGTCCACCTGGTAGTTATTGTTGGTTGCTCCCATATCCGTATCGGTGGCAGCGTTGCAGCCCGAGCCTGCGGCTTCGACTTGTCCCGGGGTTGTGCTCCATCCTCCGTTCTTCACTCCGTAATTGGCTGTGCCGACAGGAGAGTAGTTGGGGCAAGGGTAGCGCTGAATGAGTGTCTGGGCCACCGTATCGAGTTGGGCCGGGCTGAAGACGTTCTGGCCGGCGGCGAACTGATAACCGTCATACGTATTCTGCGAGGAGCCGTACTGCTGAAGCGTACCAGTCGGCCCCGCCGATACTACGTTGCTCTTGCACGAATACGTGCCGGTGTTGGTGTTGGGCACGTACAGCACTGTCGGACAGGAGCCCTGAGTGAAGGCCGGATTGAGAAGTTCGCTGAAGTCGCCTTGCCGCATGCGCGGCGTGGGCACAGTATAGGTGCTCGGATTCGCTCCGACCGCGTAGCGCGCGTCCTGGACGTCGACGAAGAAAAACAAGTGGTCCTTGACGATCGGTCCGCCCAGGGTAGCGCCGAATTGATTCATATGGAATACCGCCGGCGTCGAGCCTGGTTGCTGGGTCCAGACCAGCGCGTCCAACTTCGTATTTCTCACGTACTCCCAGAGATCTCCGTGAATCTGGTTGGTGCCGGACTTGGTGGTGGCGTTGATCACCGCGCCGTGGCCGCGCCCGATCTCCGCGCTGTAGTCGCTGGTCTCCATCTTGAACTCGGCGATGGCATCCGGCGGAGGCGCAATGCTGTAGGTTGAGCCGTTGATGTAGTCGCTGTTCATGGTATTGTTGTCGGCGCCGTCGAGCATGTAGTTGTTCTGCTCTTCATGCTGGCCGTTGGAGGAGAAGTCGCCGTTGCCCGAACCGCGCCCCACGAAGGGTGTTGTGCCGGGCGCTTCCTGCGCGATGAAAATCCAATTGCGGTTCGCTAGGGGCGCATCGTTCAGGAATTGTGAATCGACATCGACATCCACCTCGGCGGTCTGCGTCTGCATGATCGGCGCGGCGGAGGTTACCGTAACAGTCTCAGAAACCTTGCCCGGCTTCAGTGCCAGAGGAATGTTCAAGCGGTCTTGCACGTGCACCACGATGTTCTGTTCTTCTGTGGTCTCGAAGCTTGGAGCAGAGGTGCTGACCGTATACCTACCGGTCTTGATGGGAGAGAAGAAATACTCTCCGCTGCTGTTGGTTTTGGTTTTCAATACCAGATCCGTATCGACTTCGGTCAAGGTCACATCGGCATTGGCAATGGCAGCGCCGGAGTTGTCCGTCACCACACCGATGATGGCGCCCTGGTCGGCCTGGGCCGCCGCATGGTTCGATCCCCAGAGCAGCGCGGCGGCGCTCAGGATCAGATAACTGGCCCAAATCCAGCCTCGCTTGCGGCCCATTTGGTGCCCTTCGCGCCCGTTTAGCGCGGAATCATTTGTTGTGCTCACTGGCCCATCGCTTGCAATCAATTGCACAAACATGCGGGGTTCCTCCTTGTTTCGAATCGACGCGATACCGCTTTTCACGTTCGCGGGAATGCTAAGCAAAGGGAAATACGCTTGTCAAGAAGTTTTTGAGAAACCGATATTTCAAATATAATTCATTTACAATCAATTATTTACAATTAATTATTTCCACAATTGCGAAACTGATCTAAGTGATCGATTTCTCAGATGTCCACGAAGCCTCCAATGATTGATGGTCCTTCGGATTTCCATCAGTATATATATGAAAAAAATAGTGTTATTTGCAAACATGCAATTGATCGAGAATGTCTCTTGACTGCGATGGCGCTCAGGCTGTAAGGTTCATTCGACATTATTGCGAGACCGGTTGCTGAAGCATCCGAATCGGACTCCATGAGGATGAAAGGCGTATCGGTCTGGAAGGCGTGGAACGGAGGGGAAAATGGGCACGTCCGCATCGCTGAGCACGGTAACACGGCAGGCGTTGGAAGCCGGCGAAGGGATTCTGCGGCTGGCGCCAACGTGGGTGCCGCGCGTGTATTTGCAGCCGGGCCGAAGACTGAAGCTCGATCAGCGCGATCTGTATGCGTTTGGCGCGCATCGCGGCGGTATTGATGAACGCTGGTTCGCATCCACCACGCCGGCGATGAACGACAACCGCACGCCTGACGAGGGATTGAGCTATGTGGTCGCAAACGGAGACCGGTTCACGATGAAAGAGGCGGTTGAAGCCGAAGGTCCGCGGATGGTCGGCAAAGAAATCTGGGAGAAGTACCATCGCTGGCCGGTGTACAGCAAGTTCTTCGATAACTCGGGGCCGATCATGCACCACCTGCACCAGAGCGAGGAGCAAGCGCGACTGGTGGGCCGCGAAGGCAAACCCGAAGGCTACTATTTCCCTCCGCAACTGAACGCAACACTCGGCAATTTTCCTCATACGTATTTCGGGCTCGAGCCAGGCAGCACGCGGGAACAGATTCGCGAGTGCCTGGAGCTGTGGGACAAGGGTGACAACGGGATTCTGGACTACTCGAAGGCGTACAGGCTGAAGCCGGGAACAGGCTGGCTGGTGCCGCCACGCATTTTGCATGCGCCGGGCTCGCTGCTGACGTATGAGCCGCAATGGGGTAGCGAT
Organism: uncultured Acidobacteriaceae bacterium; assembly: GCA_963834565.1. Classification (GTDB taxonomy): domain Bacteria; phylum Acidobacteriota; class Terriglobia; order Terriglobales; family Acidobacteriaceae; genus Telmatobacter. Next base: position 297,870 of record CAWICF010000011.1, read on the forward strand.
GTGCTGGCGATGTTCCAGTCGATGGTGGAGGGAAGGCCCGTGCCGCGCAGCCTGCTGACGCAGGATGTGCCGGAAGACAGGCACTGGGACTTCGATTTTCTTGCCGGCCTGGTCGACTACGAGGCGAACACCGACGCGGATTTCAAGAAGCACCACTACCTTGAGCCGATTGCAGTGGAGGGTTCCGCGAGCGAAGGCTATGTGGACAAGTGGATTGTCTATGGAACATTCGATGGCGAGCAGAAGTTCAGCGCGCGCGAGTTGACGGTGATGCCTGGAGCAAAGTGCACGATTCGCGATGCCGGCGCCAGCGGCGTGATTGTGACGCAGGGCCACGGGCGGATCGGCAAGATCGACGTCGATTGCCCGTCGATCATTCGCTTTGGGCAGATGACGCAGGACGAGGTGTTCATCTCGCACGAGGCGGCAGTGGCCGGTGTGACATTTGAAAATCATTCGCAGACCGATCCGCTGGTGACGCTGCGTTACTTCGGGCCCGGAGTCCACAAGAAGATGCCGAACGTTGGCGACCACGCGCGGTAGGCGTTCGGGTTCGCAGAAAGGTTGGATGGCGCGATGCGTCAGCAGCATTTTGAAGAGCGCAATAGCAGGATTCAGGAGCGATTCCGCGAACTGGGGAAGGCTTCGCCGGAAAAACTTAAAACGCGCCTTAAGCTTTCCTGGAGCAATTGGGGATTCGGGCGAGAATCGTTGGTCGAGTCTGCGGAGCGCCTCGCAAAGAACAAGGTACCCTACATCGAACTGCACGGGAATCACTACGGGCCGGATCTTGGATACAAAGTGGATGAGACGCTAAAGACGCTTGCCGATCACGGATTGAAGGTTTCGGGCGTATGCGGGATGTTTTCAGCGGACAACGATCTGGCATGCAATCGCGCGGTATGCCGGCAGGCGGCGATCGATTATCTCGATCGCGAGGTTCCGTTCACGAGGGCGGTTGGAGGAACGTACTTACTGGTGGTGCCCGGCGCGGTGGGCAGGCCAATGGCCTACGACGATGTGGAGTTCGAGCGGTCGGCCGAAACACTAAGGATGCGCGGCGACTTGTTTGTGCAACACGGTGTGAAGGCCGCGATCGAGCCGATTCGCTCGGCAGAAGTGAGCCTGGTGCACACGGTCGCCGATGCAAAGCGATATCTTGCGCGGGTGAATCATCCGGGCGTCGGCCACGTCAACGGCGACGTGTACCACATGCAATCGGAGGAGCGGCATATCGGCGACGCGATTTTGGATGCGGGCGACACGCTGGTGAACCTGCACATGGCCGACAGCAACCGTTGCGCCATGGGCGAGGGATCGATGGATCTGGCAACGATCATTTGCGCGTTGTATGTGATTGGCTACAACCTCGGCGACCGATTCGTGACATTCGAGCCGCTTGGCTCGGGCGGCGATCCATATCCTGCCATGCACGGCAAACCGGACAAGGCGAAGCTGGATGCGCTTGTCGCCACGAGCATTAGCTACTTCCGCGATTGCGAAGAGATGGTGCTGGCGGAGTAGAGGTCTGTGCTACAAATCGAGCTTGCCGACGAAGCGGGCCCAACATCATGAAGACCTATTGCTTTGCGCTGGATTTGCACGACGATCCCGGATTGATTGAGGAGTACAAGCGGTACCACACGAAGGACCAGGTCTGGCCCGAGGTGCTGGAGCGCATTCGCGGCAACGGAGTCGTGAGCGAGGAGATTTATCTCGCGGGCAACCGGCTGTTCATGATTCTGAAGACGACAGACGACTTCTCTCTCGAGGCCAAGATGAAAGCTGACAGTGAAAGCCCGGAGATGCGAAAGTGGGAAGAAGTGATGGGTAAGTATCAGAGGCCCATTCCCCACGCCCGGCCGGGCGAAAAGTGGGTACGCATGGAGAAGATCTTCGAGGTCAGGCAGAGTTCTCGACCGGGATACACACGGAAACTTCGCGGCGATGCGCTACGCGCTTGATGGCCTCTGTTTAAGGATGGTTCGATGGTAATTCCGTTTTTTCTTGCGGCCGCTGTTTTCTCTCCAGACGGCGCCCGCCTGATCAACCTTGCACCCTCCGACATTCTTATTATCGCCATTTACTTTCTGATGGTGCTTGGGATCGGCATCTATCTCAGGCGCTACGCGAACACATCGAACGACTTTTTCATGGCTGGCCGCGAAATGACGGCGTGGGTCGCAGGCTTGAGCTTTCTCTCGGCGAACCTGGGCGCCATCGAATTGATGGGCTGGGCCGCGTCGACCTATCAGTACGGAATTCTTGCGGCTCATTTTTACTGGATCGCAGCGTTCCCGTCGATGATTTTTCTGGGCCTGGTGATGATGCCGTTTTATTACATCTCAAAGACCCACTCGGTGCCCGGCTACCTGCAACTGCGCTATGGTGAGGCGACACGCGCGTTGAGCGGCATCTCGTTCGCATTCATGACTGTGCTGATGTCGGGCATCAATATGTATGCCATGGCGCTGGTGATGAAGGTAGTGCTGGGATGGAACATTCACTTCAGCATCTGGGTTTCGTCGCTGACCGTAGCCGTGTATGTGGCGCTTGGCGGGCTGTACTCTGCGATCTTCAACGAGGTGCTGCAGTTCTTTCTCATCTGGCTGGGTGCGCTGATCATTCCCGTGCTGGGCCTGATTGAGGTTGGCGGCTGGAGCGGTCTGCAGGCAAAAATCTTCGAGCGGATGCATACCACTGACTATGTGCACCTGTGGAGCACGCTGGGGACATTCTCGGGAAATCCAATGGGTGTGCACTGGACGGGCGTCGTCTTCGGACTGGGCGGTGCAATCGCATGCGGATACTGGACGACGGATTTCCTGGTGGTGCAGCGCGCGATGGCTGCGAAGGATCTGCGCTCGGCGCAACTGGCGCCCATCATTGCTTCGTACTTCAAGATGGTGGTGCCGTTGATCGTGATTCTGCCCGGTCTACTTGGCCTCGCGGTGCTGCCGTACAAACTGGTGCCGCAAAGCGCCGCGGGACCCGGAATGCACAGCTACAACGAAGTGCTGCCGTTGATGCTGGCGCGCTACGCGGGCCCGGGACTTCTCGGGTTGGGCGTCACGGCGCTGATTGCAGGATTCATGTCGGGCATGGCCGGCAACGTTAGCGCGTTTGCGACGGTGTGGACCTACGACATTTACCAGCCATACATCAAGAAAGGAATGTCGGATGCGCACTACGTGCGTATCGGCCGGTGGTGCACGATTCTCGGCGTGTTTTTGAGCATTGGGACCGCGTACTTTGTCACTAACTTCAAGAGCATCATGGATTACATGCAGGCGCTGGTGGGATTTTTCATCTCGCCACTGTTCGGATCGGTGGTTGTGGGCATGCTGTGGAAGCGTGCAACTGCTAAGGGTGGGTTCTGGGGCTTGCTCGCAGGCACGGGTTCGTCGGTGGCGATGTATACCGCGGTGAAAATTCATCCAGCATGGATTCGCTATGTGGCGCTTTCACCGGATGCGAAGGATATGGCGGAGAATCTCTATCGCGCCTTGTGGAGCTTGCTGATCTGCATCTTCGTGACCATCGTGGTGAGCCTTTTCACCGAGCCCAAGCCCAGGGAACAGTTGCAGGGCCTGGTTTGGAGTTACACGAAGTTTCCTGCAGCAGAGAAGTTGCCGGTGTGGAAGAGGCCAGTGTTCTGGGCGGTGGGAGTCGCCATTTTGTTCGCTATCCTGCAGTGGGCATTCTGGTAGGAAGGGGATGAACATCCGCAATAGTCTTCAATTTTGGGCTCGATGGTCTTGGGCTGGAATATTGATCGCGGCCGTGGCTCCCTGCTTTGGAGCAGTCGCCGACTCGGAGCCGAACATCCATGATCGCTTCCTGGCGTTGCCGATCGCAAAGGGAGACGCAGCCTGTGCACGCATGCTGTATAAGTACGGGGTTCCGTTTATTGAATCGGCATGGCATGCGCCGGAGAGTGGAACGCTGGAAGTGAGTGTCGGCGTCGCAGCGAAGAAAATTTATCTGCTCGGCATGACCGAGACACAGCGACCCTCGGCATGGTCAAGTCCGCTGAGCTACGCGGCGCGGTACATCGTTGGCGACAACCTGGGGCAAATTCGCCTGCACTATGCGGACGGTTCGATGCAGGAATATCCGCTGATCCTTGGCGAGAGCGTGTGGTGGGGGTTGCCGTTTGAACAGGCGCAGGAGCCATTCTCGAGCGACGCGCGACTGCGGAGAACATACGAACAAATGTCTCGGCTCTATCCGGCGGCGCCCGTGGAAGACGGCAATTATGTTGCGGTGATTGCGCCAAAGGACACGCCAATCGCAAGCATCGAGATTACGGATTCGCCCGCGAAACATGGATCGGTGGCGATTGTGGGGATCACAGTAGAAGCAGCACCGGACGCGACCATCCCGGGGGCGACGCGCATTCCTGCAAACACATTCACGCCGGAGTTTGCGAAGATTGCAGCGAACAAGCCGCTGCGAGCGAGTGGGACAGATGAAACCGGCGCCCGAGAGCGGCTGCAGGAATTCAGTGACGTGTTCTACTCGACGACTGCGGTTTTGAAGGGACCGATTGCGCCGGTAATGCCGCGCGGGTACGTTGGGCCGCAGGTGACGTTCAGGGGATCGAACATCGCGACGATCCTAGAGAATTCGTTTTACGCAAACGTGCAGGACATGCTCGACAAAGTCGACGCCGATGGGACGTACCACACATCGACGCGAAATGCGCTTTCATGGGCGGGCGATCCGCACTCGGCAGGCGGAGAGTTCGGCACTTTTCGCAAGGATGTGGGCGTCTATTACGGGCAGGCCTGGTCGCGTGACCTGGGCCGCAGCTTGCAGGAACTGACGGAGCTTGGTTTCGTCGATCGGGCGTCGCACACGGCAGACTTTGCATTCCGCTCGGCGCGGACCTGGGCCGAGAATCCTAATCTTACCTACAAGGGTTCGCCGCTGCCGCCGCACTGGAGCCGAGTCATCGATCATCCCGATTTCGCCCAGCCGTTCGAAAACGACGGGCACGGATTGATTTCGCTCTTCATTTACAAGCTGTGGCAGCGCATGCCGGACCGCGAAGCATGGCTGCGCGCGCATTGGTCGGACGTGAAGCTGGCCGGCGACTGGATTCCCTGGCAGTTTGAGCACGCCGACATTTCGGGCGCGAAAGACGGCGTGCTGTACACAACGGGTGAGTCAGCAGCGGGCAAGGGCTACTCTGTCTATCCCGATGTGGTGTGCATGACGGCGCTGGAAGCGCTGGCGCAGATGGCAGATTCGGTTGGGCAGACGGAATCGGCGAAGTTGTGGCGCGATCGCGCGGAGAAGATGAGGCAGGCGATTCCAGCGCGATACGTGATCAGCGATCCGAAGTACGGACGGGTGTGGACACTGGAGTACGCAGGCTGGCCGAACGAGAGTACGGTGCTGGGACCGTTGATTTTCCTGGCGGATTACAAAGGCTTCGCGCCACAGGATGACGATCCGGCGTGGAGAGGGGCGAACGAGGCAGCCTATCAGCGGCTGATCGACACCTGCAAGCCATTCGGGTTCTATGGATGGGCGATGGGCTATGGGCAGGGCTTCGTGACGCAGGCGGCGCTGCTGCTCGACCGGATGAAAGACGTGACGCCGATGCTGGAGTGGACGGCGCGCGAGACATACGATCCCGAGATTCGTTCATACATCGTACCCGAGGGCGTGCAGGTCGATCCGACGGGCACGTACGTTTTCCGTACCGGAGACCAGGGCAACGGAGTGCAGGAGGCGGAGATTGTGAAGATGTTCCGCATCCTCATTGGCGTGGATGACAACGATCCGCAACGGCTGCGCGTGATGCCGAGGTTGCCCCACGGATGGACGGAGATCGCGGTGGCGAAGTACCCGGCGCTGATTGAGCGCGACGGAAAGCTGCAGACTGCGCAACTCCACTACGACTTGCGGCGCGCGGCGGGGCATCTGACGATGGAGATTTCCGCGGGCCGGCAGCTTGGCTCCGTGGCGATTCGGCTGGGACCGTTTGAGAAAAGGCCGCAGGCTAATGACGTGAGTGTGAACGGAAGGCATCCAACGGGCGCGAAGGTGGAGCAGAGCGGCGATTCGTGGTGGGTGAGTTTTGCGGCACCGGTTGGGCCTGTCGCGACCGCGGCGAGCCGATAGACCGAACGATTGCGAGAGGAGGGATCAGAGAATGCGCAAACGACACCACATGTTGCCGGTCTGGTTTTTCATCGGGCTGTTGCTGACGATCTATGGAGCGATCATCCTGATCGCGGCGATCGTCGACTGGTCGCAGCCGACGACTGCAATTCTCTCGCAGTATCATGCAGCGCTTTGGGGCGGAATCCTGCTGCTGCTGATTGGCGGCGGCTACGTGCTGAAGTTCTGGCCGAGACGAGAGCGGATGAAGTAACACGGGAGTCGCGTGCTATCCCAGGTCTCAAAATCGAGACCTGGGGCACCCTCGATTGGTGCGAAATCGAGCGCGGGTCGGATTAAACCTTGGCTACATGCTCGGCAACGGGCTTGAGGAAATCGAAGTCACAGCCTTCGTTGGCTTGCGAGACGTGTTCCTTGTAAAGGGCCAGATAACCGCGCTTGTCCTTCTCTTCGGGGCGCTTCCACGCTGCGCGCCGCTTTGCCATCTCCTCTTCCGAAACCAGCAGGTCAAGCTTGCGATTGGGGATGTCGAGCGTGATCATGTCGCCATCCTGCACGAGCGCGAGCGGACCGCCGAGATAGCTTTCCGGGGCAACGTGCAGCACGCACGTTCCGTAAGCCGTGCCGCTCATGCGCGAGTCGGAGATACGGACCATGTCGCGAATGCCGCGCTCTAGGATCTTCTTCGGAATGGGAAGCAGGCCCCACTCTGGCATACCAGGTGCGCCGAGCGGACCGGCGTTCTGAAGAATAAGGACTGAATTCTCGTCGACAACTAAATCGTCGCGGTTGACGCGCGCTTCCATGTCGTCGAAGCCGTGAAAGACCACGGCCGGGCCGGTGTGCTGCCAGAGCCGGCGATCGGCGGCGACCCACTTGATGACGGCGCCATCGGGAGCGAGGGAGCCGAAGAGGATCACGGTGCCGCCGGTTTCCATGAGCGGCTTGGAGCGCTCGCGGATCACGTTGCGGTTGAGTACGGCCGCGCCTTCGATGTTCTGGCCGATGGTTTTTCCGTTTGCAGTCATGCAATCGAGATCGAGCAGGTCGGGAATCTCGGCCATCAGCGCGCGCAATCCGCCGGCGTAGAAAAAATCTTCCATAAGATACTCGCCGGAGGGACGAATGTTGGCGAGCACAGGCACGTGAGCGGAGATCTCATCGAAGCGCGTAAGCGGAAGATCGAAGCCGAGCCGGCGAGCGATGGCGACAAGATGAATGATGGCGTTGGTCGATCCGCCGATAGCCATGTCGACGGTGATGGCATTGCGAATCGATGCGGGCGTGAGAATGTCGGAGGGCTTGAGATCCTCCCAGGCCATCTCGACCGCGCGGCGGCCGGTGTCCATCGCGAGGCGTACGTGATTGGAGTCGGCGGCAGGGATCGAAGACGCGCCGGGAAGCGTCATGCCGAGCGCCTCGCTGATCGCAGTCATAGTAGAGGCAGTGCCCATGGTCATGCAGAAGCCGGGCGAGCGCGCAATGCCAAGCTCGACGCCCTTCCATTCTTCGTCGGTGACGACGCCGGCGCAGCGATCGGCCCAGTATTTCCAAACGTCGGTGCCGCTGCCGAGGATTTTGCCGTCCCAGTTGCCGCGCAGCATGGGCCCGGCGGGAAGATAAACAGCCGGCACATTGGCGCTGATGGCGCCCATCAGCAACGCAGGTGTGGTCTTGTCGCAGCCGCCCATCAGCACTGCAGCGTCGACCGGAAGGCTGCGCAGAGCTTCCTCAGTGTCCATCGCCAGCAGGTTGCGATACAGCATCGGGCTCGGCTTCATGTAAGTTTCGGTGATGGTGATTGTGGGCACCTCAACCGGAAAGCCGCCGGCCTGCCACACGCCGCGCTTCACGGCCTCAGCGCGTTCGCGCAGATGAGCATGGCAGGGATTGATCTCGCTCCATGTATTGATGATGGCGATGACAGGCTTGCCGATAAAGTCTTCGCGATGAAAGCCGAGCTGCAACAGGCGCGATCGATGGCTGAAGCCGCGCAGCGTGTCTGGGCCGAACCAGGTGAAACTGCGAAGCTCTTCGGGTTTCTTTCTTGCGGTCATTGCGCAACCTCTTTCGAGATGGGTTCCGAGCGAATCTGCGTGGCGAGTGCTCCGGCAACCAGCATACATCCCGACATGACGAGCAATCCCGTGTTGTAGCCGCCGGTGATGGTGCGGAGATAGCCGAAGAGCCATGGGCCAGCGACGCCGCCAAGGTTGCCAAGGCAGATGATGCCGACGGCTGTGGCGGCGGCCGATTTGCCGAGCAGCGTGGTAGGCAGCGTCCAAAAAGGAGGCATGTAAGCCTGCGCGGTGAAACCCGTGAGACAGAGAAAGGCCGTCATGAGCCAGACATGGTCGCGCGAGAGCACTGCAAGCGTAAGAAAAGTGCCGGTCGTGAACATAGGTATAGCCGCGTGGATCGTGAGCTTGCCGGTGCGCTGCGACCAGATGCCGTTAAGCAGGATACCCAGCGCGCTGAAGGCGTAAGGAAGGCCGGCGGCGAGCGTGCGGAGGCCAATGGGCAAGGTCTTCATCGTTTCGGTAATGGAGGGGATGAAAAAGATGAGCGCCTGGTTTCCGGTGACCATGAGGAAGAGCACCGCGGTCAGCAGGAAGGTTTGCGGATAGCGAAAAGCGTCGATGATTCTGACGCGATGAGCCGATGTTTTGCGCGCCTCGTCGGCTTTGAGCTCACCGAGCAGCCAGGATTTTTCGTCGTCGGGGAGCCATGCGGCCTGGCCGGGTCGGTCGTTGAGAACCCAGAGCGTGACGAAACCCATGAGGAAGGGAAGAATGCCTTCGAGGATGAAGACCCAGCGCCAGCTTGCGAACCCTGCCCAGTGAATGTTTTCGAGAATCCAACGTGAAATTGGAATCCCGGTGGCGACAGCAATGGATTGCGAAACCATGAAGTAGCCTTTGGCATGAGGACGATCCACAGGCCGGTACCAGTGCGAGATGTAGACGATGACGCCAGGAAAGAAACCGGCTTCGGCTACGCCGAGCAGGAGACGGAGACTGTAAAACTGCGCTGTGACTGGGACGGCGCCGAAGATCGGTTTGCCGATGAAGCCCGTCATCGAAGCGACGAGGCCCCATGAGATGGTGATCGTCGCGAGAACTTTCCGCGCGCTCCATCGCTCGACCATCAACGTGGCCGGAATATTGAGCAGAAGAAAGCCGAGAAGAAGACACCGGCGCCGAAACCGATGACGGCGTCATTGAATCCCAGGTCTACCTGCATGCGCAGTTTGGCGACACCGAGGTTGGCGCGATCAAGATACGCCAACAAGTAAATGAACATCAGGTAAGGGATGAGCCGGCCGGTGACGCGCGTTCGAGTACGAATGGCAAGATCGCTATCGGGCTGGATATTTGTCATCGCTTGGGCGCTGCGCCGTCGAGGGCGAAGCTACTTGAGTTTGGATGAGGCGCGCACAATCAACTCCGGTTCGAGGATGGAGGTACGGGGACGCGTCGAAGGCTTTTCAAGAAGGCGCGTAATCATGCGTGCCGTGCGTTCACCGATTTCGCGAGAACGTTGATCGATGCTGGTGAGCGGCACCTGCAGCTTGCTGCTGTAGTGGAAGTTTCCGCAGCCAACGATTGCCAGGTCTTGTGGAATACGCAGGCCGGCTTCAATCGCGCGGACCATGGCGCCCACAGCGACGGTGTCGTTAAAGCAGAAAAGGCCGTCGGGCCGCGGTTTCAGCGCAAGAACTTCTTCCATTGCCCTGTGCCCGCGAGTCTCGCCGTCGGAGTCCGAAGCTTCGCCGCAGCTCACGACATATTGAGTGGGCACAGAGACACCACGCTTCTCCAGTGCCGCCTTATATCCAGCGGCGCGATTGTTGCCGACGTTGGTCGCCGGTCCACGAATGTGAGCGATCCGTTTGCATCCCTGCTGGATAAGATGTTCCGCGGCCATTTCTCCCACTTTGTGATCGTCAACGCCGACGAAGTTGGAAGAAAATCCCTGGAAACTGCGATCAATCAGGACCAGCGGGACGCCTGCTTCGCCGATTCGTTGCAAAGTCGACGTGTCTTTTTGGCACGAAGCAATGACAAAGCAGTCCGGATGGTGAGCAAGCATGTGCTCGATTTCGTCCTGCTCGAGTTGCGGGTCGCTCTCAGAAGAGGACACGAGCACAAAGTAGTTCTTCTCGCGAAGAGTTGCGGAGAGCCCTTTTGCGATTTCGGCGAAGAAGGGATGGATCAGGTCAGGGACAACAAGCCCGATGAGCGAACTTCGGCCAGTGACGAGGCTCCGCGCCGTCATGTTCGGCCGGTAGTTCAGCCGCTTCACGCGCTCAAGGATTCTTGCCTTAGTGTCCTTCGCGATGTCGGGCCGGTCGCGAAGTGCTCGCGAAACGGTGACGACCGACACTCCGAGTTCGTCTGCTATGTCTTTAAGCCTGACAACCATACAGTCAGTTTATACAATGCTAGTCATTCCGTTTTAACTGCTTGACACTACTTTACCTCGGAAGGTAGCTTCAAACTATCAGTTTCGTAAACGATGGCGTAATCGTTTACAGGCATGACGGGGAACGAGGTCGAAAGACAATGAAGGACTTGAGAATCACGCGGCGCGGATTGCTGACAGGCGCCGGCGCTTCACTGGTTTCGGCTGCAGGTGCACGCTCTCTATGCATTGAAACCGCAGCAGCCAGGCTTTCCACCGCAAACGCCATCGGACCAGCCGTACACAGGAAAGGAACAGCCCGGCGACGCCGACCGCGAACGCCGTATGAAATGGTGGCATGAGGCGCGCTTCGGAATGTTTATTCACTTCGGCGTTTACAGCACCATCGAGCGCCACGAGTGGGAGATGGAGAACGAAGCAGTTCCGTTCGCCGAATACACGGCACACGCAAAGCTGTTCAAGCCGGCACATGGCAGTCTGCGCGCATGGGCGAAGCTGGCCAAGGCCGCCGGCATGAAGTACATGGTGATGACAACCAAGCATCACGAGGGTTTTTGCAACTGGGACACGAAGCTGACCGACTACAACGCGGTAAAGCAGGGGCCCGGTTACGACATCGTGCGCGAATATGTTGAAGCTGTGCGCGCCGAAGGGCTCCATGTCGGCTTCAACTACTCGCTGATGGATTGGCACCATCCGGACGGTGCGCACTGCGCGACGGATGAAGCGGCGCGGAAGCGGTTTGTGGAGTACACGCATGGGCTGATTCGCGAGCTGCTGACGAATTACGGCAAGATCGATGTCCTCTGGTACGACGTGCCGTGGCCGCTCGACGCGGCTGGGTGGGAGTCGATGCGGATGAACGAAATGGTCTTCAGCCTGCAGCCGGACATCATCGTGAACAATCGCAACAAACTTGACGGCGATTTCTCGACGCCGGAACAGCGGATTGTAGCGGAAAACGGTGCGCGGGCCTGGGAATCGTGCATGACTTTGAACGATAGTTGGGGCTACCAGAGCGCCGACGACAATTGGAAGACATCGAAGACCGCGGTGCGCAATCGGATTCAATGTTCGCGCGATGGAGGCAACTATCTGCTGAACATTGGGCCAGAGCCGGATGGTTCGATTCCTCCGGAATCGGTAAAGGTTCTGACAGAAGTGGGCAAGTGGATGGAGACGAGCAGCAACACCATTTACGGATCCGACTTATGCCAGCCGCGGCGCTCGGCATACGCGAGTTATACGCGCAAAGAAAACACACTTTACATGCACGTGCACTTCTGGCCGGGTGAGTATGTGGCAATTACCGGGTTGAAGGCCAAAGTGATGAGCGCACGCATTCTGAAGACGGGCAGGAGGCGCATGTGACGCAGGATGGTTTCCAAACCAAGCTGGCTGGTCTGCCAATGACCGCGCCGGATTCTCCCGTGACAACAATCGCGATTGAGTGCGACACCGAACCCACGCAGGACAATATCTACGTTCGCATCAACAAGCCGCGCGGAAGTGTTTAGACGACCGATAAATTGCAAGGTTGGAGCCTGTAGATCAATAACTTAGCTCGGGAATCTTTGGGTGGGGCGAAGCGATGGAAGCTTCGCCCTTTCCATTTTTCTTTGGGTCAGTACTCGGTCGTGACATTTGCAGAAAATTAAACCTGTGATATGTTCAAACCCATGATCGATGCGATCGCGAAGAACTCGTTCCGCTTGAGCGCCACCGCCGCGCTCGCGACTTGTTGTTGTCGGTAGTCGATCGCGTCTGCCAGGCTGGATCCCAATCCAGTTCATCGTTCCCCAAGTAACAACACACAGGAGTATCACTTGACCGATTCATCGGCCATCCCATTCTCACCTATATGTCGCCGCGCCCCGCGGTTTTGCGGCTTTTGTTGTCGCTAAACGAAACCCCCTTTTGTATTCCTTTCATCACTGTTGACTTTTCAAGGAGGTCTTGTATGTCCAGTTTGCAAACTTGTATCCGTACTGCCGTTGCTGTGCTGTTTCTTGCGCTGGCGCTTTCTGCTGTAGCACCAGCACAGGTTGTGGGCGGCGCAATTTCGGGCACGGTATTCGATCAGTCCAATGCCTCAATCGGTCAGGCGTCCGTCGTGATTCGCAACGAAGAGACAGGCAGTCAACGCCGATTGACAACCAATAGCGACGGCACCTTCTCCGCGCCGTCGATTCCCATCGCCTACTACAACCGTTCGGTGGAGCACGAGCGGGATTTGTGCATAGAAGCGCACCGGCATCGCTGTCACCATCGGACAGGCAGTGCAGTCGCGGTTCGTTCTTTACCTCGGCAAGGTGGAGCAGGTGGTGACGGTTGCCGATGTGCCGCAGGGTGTGGATACGACGACGCAGCAAACGCAGGGCCTGGTGAACGAACGCCAGGTGAAGGAGCTGCCACTCAACGGGCGCAGCTTCGACCAACTGCTCATGCTCAATCCCGCGTCGATCAACTATACGACGCAGCGATCCGGCGGGGTGGGCACGTCGAATTCATCGGTAGGCAATAGATTCTGCGTCTCCGGACGCCGGCCACAAGACAATCTGTTTTTGCTGAATGGTATCGAGTACACCGGCGCATCGCTGATCAACGTGACGCCGGGAGGCACCAGCGGCCAACTCCTCGGCGTGGAGGCCGTGCGCGAGTTCAACGTGGTGAGCGACACATACGGCGCAAACTACGGCAAGCGCACGGGCGCACAGATTTCCATCGTCACTGCATCCGGAACGGATTCACTTCACGGCTCAGTCTACGAGTTCTTCCGCAACAGCGCACTGGATGCGCGGAATTATTTTGACCAGGCACAGATTCCGCCGTTTCAGCGGAATGATTTTGGCGCTGCGCTTGGTGGGCCCTTACGTCACGACAAGGTGTTTCTCTTCGGCAACTACGAAGGCTACCGCCAGCATCTGGGTTTGAGTGATGTGACTTTCGTTCCCGACGCCGTTCGCGCGCGCCGCAACTGTCGCGAGCGTGCAGCCGCTGCTGGCGCTTTGGCCGGCGGGTACTGTCGATCTGGGCAGGGAATCGCCGAAGTATTTCTCGAACCCGCCGCAGCACATCCGTGAGGACTTCGGCACGACGCGTGCCGATGCCAATCTTTCGGCGAATGATCTTCTCTTTAGCGTTTACACCATCGACGACAGCAATGCGACCACGCCATCCGCCAATCCCTATTCATCGATCTACGAACAACTGCGCGAGCAGGTTGCCAGCGTGCAGGAGCAGCATGTCTTTTCGCCGCGCCTGCTGAACACGGCGCGGTTCGGATATTCGCGCGCCGCTTTCTATTTCAACGGCATCGTGAGCGGCTCGGTGCCGGGTTGGGTGAATGGCGCGCCGGTTGGCGCAATCGTGATTTCAGGCAGCACGGCATCGAACGGCGCCTCGACCATTACCGGCGCCGGCGCGAACACAG
>CAWICF010000012.1:0-64045 GCA_963834565.1 uncultured Acidobacteriaceae bacterium
ATCTAGCGCATTCAAGGTCGCTCGCCTGTGGTGAAAAAGATTGCTATCGTCGTGGCCGTCTTTGTTCTCATGCTGTTACTCACCAGGATCGCCAATGAGATCCCACCCGAACCGCCCTCCGGCTACACTTTCTGGCTCTACGCCCAACAAGTTGTGCAGTGTTCTCCAACCGAGATTACGCTGGTCGATAACCACCAGGGAGAGTCTCATTTCGAAAAGGATGCAAGTTGGCCCGATTGCTCGACGTTTCATAAGGACGACGTGCTGGACTTCCATCTCTCGCGCGGCGAGAAAACCCGGTATCTCGGCTCCGCGAAGACGGAGTGGTGGCGGAAGGCGATCTAGCGACGCCCGTCCTGAAGCGATTCTCCGCATCCAATCCAAATAGAAGTGCCGCAGCGTATTAAAATCGACACCTTGCCCGGCCCGCACCTCTGCGGCGCCAGCGACGAATCAGGAGAAGGACCATGTTTCGCAAAAGCCTAGGGATTTTCGTGATCGCGGCCGGCTTCCTCGCCTACGGCTCAGCCGTCAATGCCGACCCGCTCCAGCCCGGCGCGTCGGCTCCCAACTTCACCCTGCCGTCGCAGGAAAATACGCCCGTTTCTCTCTCCGACTACAAAGGCAAATGGATTGTTCTCTACTTCTATCCCAAAGACATGTCCCCCGGTTGTACGGTTGAGGCTCACAATTTCCAGCGCGACCTGGGCAAGTACGACGCCGCCAATGCCGTGGTTCTTGGCGTCAGCCTGGATACCGTAGAGCACCACAAGACCTTCTGCACCAAGGACTCCCTCACCTTCAAGCTCCTCGCCGACCCCGATCACAAGGTCATCGATGCCTATGGCGTACCCGTAATGTTCTCGCCCATCGGCAAGCTGGCGCAGCGCGACACCTTTCTCATCTCACCCGAGGGCAAGATCGTGAAATTCTGGCAGGTCAAGGACATCAAGGCGCACAGCGACGAGGTGCTGACCGCCATCGCCGCAGAGAAAAAGTAGCTTCGGGCCTGCCCCTGACCGATCTCGCGGGATCGCGGCGACCGCCTGAAGCATCTAGAGTCACAGAGATATTCCGGTTGACCTGGAGGCCGCAGGTCTGCGTAACTAATGGAAATCGAGGGATCTGAAGTGGCACTTTCCCGGTCGAGCCAACCCGTCGCCGTTGTTCAGCCTCCCGGCATGATCGCCGGCCGCGCCGCGCTCAAGAAGCGGATCGACAACACGTTTCTCATCGGTTTTCCCCTCGCCGGTTCCGTGGCCAGTATCTTCTGGTTCCGCTCGCATCCCATCCACGCTGTCGAGATCGTCACCTTCATCGTCGGCTATTTCATCGTCGGCATGGGCACGGGCGTCGGCTTCCATCGTTATTTCTCGCACAAGAGCTTTGAGACCGAGCCGTGGGTCGCCTATATGCTGGGCGCATTCGGCTCCATGTCGTTCCAGAGCTCGCTGCTCACCTGGACCACTGACCACCGCCGCCATCACTCCCACACCGACAACTGCGGCGATAACCATAGTCCCGTCGTCGACGGCCATTGCGACCACGAGAAAACTCTCAGAGGGCTTTTCCACTCCCACATCGGCTGGATGTTCGACGACACCATCACCGACGTCAACATCTATGGCCGCGACCTTGCGCGCGATCCTGTCATCCGGTTCTACGCTCGCACTCATTACATCTGGCCGGTCATCTCCGTAGCCGTTCCCTGGCTCGTGGGTTATGCCTTCGGCGGCCTTATCGATGCATGGGGCTGCTTCTTCGCGGCCTGCCTGCGCACGGTGCTCTTCCAGCACTCGGTCTGGGCGGTCAACTCTCTCGGACACACCTTCGGCTATGAGAACTACAACATGAGGAACAACAGCAAGAACAACCGGATTCTTGCGGCGCTCACCTTCGGCGACGGCTACCACAACAACCATCACCGTTATCCGCGCTCTGCCTTCCACGGCATGTTCAAGTACGAGCTGGACCTGAACGGCATCATAATTCTGGGTCTCAGGAAAATCGGCCTCGCGCGCAATATCATCTTTGCCGACGGCTACCTCGGCGAAAAGCGGCCCGTTCTTTCCGCCGACACACTCACCGAACAGCCCTCCGAATCGGCGTCCGACGCGACCGCCTGAGCGCAGGCCAAAGAGGCGCCTTCCCTACTTCGCGCCAGCCAGCTTCAGGTAATCCGGCTCGTCGGCAATCGTCCGATGGCGAAAGGCGCGCTCAATCTTGCGATCCTTCAAAAAGAACACTCCCGGCATCTGCTCCGCATCTTCCTTGATCATGCCAATTCCATACTTGAACAGCGCGCCCTTCAGCCAGCCCATCAAGACCGCAGGATGCAGTGAGTGCAAATACGGGTTGGTGCGCGACAATCCGAAGGCGGGCACCTGGTAAAGGGTCGCATCGGGGTTGCTGATCCGCTCTACATCGGAGAGGTAGTAGTAGTCGAAGTACGGCTTCGCGCGTTCCGGCGAACCCAGGTGCACAAAGACCGGGCGCACACCTATTGCCTCAATCCGCGATCGCGCCTGCGAAACGCGGTCCAGCGCCTGCGCGCAGAATGCGCAGGCAAAGTGACGAAGAAAGACGAGCAGCACCGGCGATTCATCCATCAGATCGAGCAGCGGCAGGCCTGTCTCCGTATGAAACTCGCGCAGGCAGTCTGCGAAACTCGGCCGCTCAGCTGGCCGGAGCATCCCCGTAGCCATTCAATCCACCTCCGCGGGAAACGTCGATTATAGACGGAATCTGATCTATACCGGGGCGGCTCCGGCGGAGATCGAACTTTGCCCGGTTACCGACGCTACGAGATAAAAGAACGACAGGAGCCCGCACCGATTGCGCGCAAAAACCAAAAACGTTGAATTTGCATCACACGATATAGGTAACGGGCTCCCTATAGTTCGATAAAATACGCGCCTTCTGAAATGGCCTGACCAGAGAGAGGAATCCGCGAAGTCCGCCGGGTTCCGCTGCGACTTCTACGGGAGCAGGCTGCCAAAAAACCATCGAGGTAAGAAAAGATGACTGACATCAATTCGTTCATCGGGATCTTTGTCTCTCTTCTCGGAACCGCTTTCGCCTTGGAAAGGTTTTACGCGAAGCGACAAATAAGACTGGGGCACTTGATTTGTAAGTACAACGACTACGAGGCCGCGCGCAGGACTTTCCGAGGGGAAATCTGGCAAGGGCAGACTGAAATGCAGCTCCTCGACTCGCGAGGAGAGCCGGCGAGAAAGAATCGACTGCTGGCGATCCCCGGGCGCGAGGAATGGATCTACAGGCCGCGTGGATTCGGCCGCGACTGCCTGCAGATCACTTTGGAGAATGGGTTTGTGACAGCCTGGGGTCAAACGACGGTGAGGCCTGCTCAGAAGAGAGCCTTGGAGAATGGCCCGATTCGTCAGGAGAGGATTCAGGTAACTGCTTTGCACGAGTGATTCTTCATCGGGACCGGCTGATTCCCGACAGAGATCGAAGCAAAGCCGAGCGCAAGCCATTGCCTCGAGGAACGCTCGTAACCCACTCAAGACAATCGCAAGAATCTTCTGCCCCGCCGTGCGGCAGCGGCAGAAGAGACGGCAGCCCGCAGATTCACAGAAACCGTGAAGCTCTGAGGCCTCCGGAACTCGTTGATTCCACATGCGTTGCTGAGCAGTGTTCCACTGTTTCTCAGATTGCGTGATGCGCGTTCTCGCGCGGTTTGGCCGCAATGAGCAAGAAATCAACCGATGATCTCGATAAAACGACCCTTTCCTGTCGCAAATGCATCACAAATGACAGATTCCTGGCTGCGCCGGGCCCTTTTCGGGAACTGCCCTGCGCGAACCATGTGAATCGATAGCGCAAGAGATTGGGTAACGTGGGCGTCCCACGCACAAGGTGTTGGCGGATTTACGAATTGTCTCGCTATCCGGGCCTGGAAGCGGTTGAGACGGCGCGGATCATCACAGTGAATTTCCTGTAACTGCCGGAAAATCCTTGAATTACCCGCTCAACTCGGGTTAAATACGGAATACCGGTTTATCCACCGGAGTTCAGCCTTGTGCCCTTGGGTTTAGGGGGAGATAGTTATGCGGAATGCGGCAGCCCGTTCGAATTTACTGGTACCCGAGATACGCGAGGTGATGGATATCCGCCAGGCCTCAGGCTATCTCGGAATCTCTCCCGATACGCTCTATAAGTACGCCTCCGAGGGCTTCATCCCGGCGTTCAAGCTGGGCAACCGGTGGCGCTTCAAGCGCAGCCGGCTGGACGAGTGGATGGACCGCCAAAGCGATCTGCATGCGCCGGGAACGGCGGTCGACCCCAGCAAGAAGAAGCCGGTGCAGTCGGCGATGTAGCTCCAGCGATCAGGTTACAGGTTGAAGTTTGCAATTCGCAGCGCGAAAGATCTGGATACAGCGTATTTGCTCTCTTCTCTTTTCTCTCTTTCCTTTTCGCTGTAACCCGCAACCTTCAACCTGACCTCTGTGTTACAACAAAGCCGATGGATCATTTACGACGTATCGGTGCGCTACGAAGGAAGCTGACGCGCGCCGGGCTTCAGGGGCTCGTTCTCACCTTTCACGCTGACATTCGCTATCTCTCTGGGTTTACGGGCTCGAGTGCTGCACTGGGCGTAACGCGCCGTCACGCTAGCCTGTTCACTGATGGCAGATACACGGCGCAGGCCGCCGAAGAAGTAGCGGACGCGCGGGTGCAGATTGTGGCGGGATCGCCGGCGGTGGCTGCAGTGCAGTGGCTGGCCGCGCAGCCGGGCGTCGAGATGGCCGGATTCGATCCGGCAAGGACCACCGTTGCCGAACTGACGCGCTGGAAGGCCGAGTTGCCGAGCCATCTGAGGCGCAGCTTTTTGACGGCCACGCCGGTAGCATTTGTCGAGAGCCTGAGAATGGTGAAGGACGATGATGAGCTGGCTTTGATGAAAGAGGCGGCACTGGTGGGCTGCCGGCTGTTTGAGCACATCCTGGGAGTGATACGGCCGGGAATCGCCGAGATTGAAGTGGCTGCTGAATTGGAGCACCAGGCGAGGCTGCTGGGCGCTGAAGGCATGTCGTTTGAAACGATTGTGGCGTCGGGCGCACGCTCGGCACTACCCCACGGCCGGGCCACCATCGGACCGCTCCCACGGCGCGGTTTCGTCACCCTCGACTTCGGTATAATCCTCAAGGGTTACTGCTCGGATATGACGCGGACTGTCTTTCTGGGCAAACCGAAGCCGCGGGAACGGAATGCGTATCTCACGGTTCTGGAGGCTCAGGAGGCCGCGGTAGAAGCGACAGCCGGCGGTGTAACCTGTGGCGAGGTCGACGAAGCGGCACGCAACATTTTGCGCAAAGCGGGATTCGGCGATGCGTTCTCGCACTCCACCGGTCATGGAGTCGGCCTGGAGATTCACGAGCCGCCTCGCATAGGAGCAGGACAGAAGAGCAGGCTTGAGCCAGGCATGGTAGTGACGATTGAGCCGGGTATCTACCTGGCGGGAGACTTTGGAGTTCGCATTGAGGATATGGTGGCTGTTACTCGCACCGGATGCGACGTGTTAACGCCGGCGCCCAAGGCGCTCGTAGAACTTTGAACCCCGGGATTGCTGAAAGGGCAAGCGGTTGCGGAGAGCCAAGGAACGAATGAAACAACAAGATATTGAAGATCTGCGACAACTGATCGAGTTCCTGAAGCAACACGGAGTCGCCGAGTTCGACGTGGATCGCGGCGATCTGAAGATCCGTCTCAAATTCAATCCGGTGGACAGTGGACCGGCCAGCCTGCATGAGCTGGCGGGTTTGTTGCGTTCAGCCGCTCCTGCGAGCGCGGGACATGCATCCGCACCGACGCATCATGCCGCTCCGACTGCGCCAGCCCCGGAGAATCCGGCGAGCGCCGAAGAAGAGCTGCATCTGGTGAAGTCGCCGATCGTAGGCACGTTTTACGGTTCACCGTCACCGGGTTCGGCGGCGTTTGTTTCACCGGGCGATCATGTTGAGAAGGGACAAGTGATCTGCATCGTCGAGGCGATGAAGCTGATGAATGAGATCGAGTCGGACGCGACGGGCGAGATTGTGAAGTGCCTGGTGACGAACGGGCAGGCGATCGAGTTCGGACAGCCACTGTTCACGATTCGGACGACATAACCACACCAGGTGGAGTTGGCGGCTCGCTGACTCGCTAACCTGCCCATTTGCATTCTTTCTAATTATGTTCAGTAAAGTTCTAGTTGCCAATCGAGGGGAAATCGCGCTGCGGGTGTTGAATGCCTGCCGGGAGCTGGGCATTCGCACGGTTGCGATCTACAGCGAAGCCGACCGCAATGCGCTGCACGTGAAGTTTGCCGACGAGGCCATCTGCATTGGACCGCCGCGCGCAGCCGACAGTTATTTAAATGTGCCGGCCGTGATTTCAGCGGCTGAGATCGCCGACGTCGAAGCGATTCATCCCGGATATGGGCTGCTGAGCGAGAACGCCAACTTCGCAGAGGTGTGCCGCGCGTCGAATATCAAGTTTATTGGGCCGCCGCCAGAAGTGACGCGACTGATGGGCGAAAAGGAGAAGGCGCGCCAGGCGATGAAGAAGGCCAGGGTGCCGATTCTGCCGGGATCAGACGGCGTGCTGACGACTGCCGAAGAGGCGCTGGAGTGGGCGACGAAGGTTGGCTACCCGGTGATCTTGAAGGCCAAGGCCGGGGGCGGCGGGCGCGGCATGCGGATTGTGCGCAATGCCGACGACTTGCCGAATCTTTTTCATGCAGCATTCACTGAGGCGGCGAATGCGTTCGGCAATGGCGAGCTTTACATGGAGAAGTTCATCGAGGATCCGCGGCACATCGAGTTCCAGGTGCTGGCCGATGAGCACGGCAACGTTGCCACGCTGTTTGAACGTGAGTGCTCGATCCAGCGGCGGCACCAGAAGCTGATTGAAGAAGCGCCAAGCCTCCAAGTTACCCCCAGGATGCGCGAGGAGATTGGGCGAACGCTGTGCCGCTGCCTGACGGATATCGGCTACCAGAATGCGGGGACGGTGGAGTTCCTGATGGATGCGAATCATCAGCTCTACTTCATCGAGATGAATACACGCATCCAGGTGGAGCATCCGGTGACAGAGGCGATCACGGGCGTGGACCTGGTGAAGGCACAGCTGCGGATTGCGTCCGGCGAGAAGCTCAGCGAGATTCTGCCGGCGAAGCTGGAGATGCGCGGGCACGCGATCGAGTGCCGCATCAATGCGGAGCATCCGCAAAAATTCACGCCGTCGGCGGGACAGATCACGGCATTCAACGTGCCGGGCGGCAACGGGATTCGCGTTGACACGGCACAGTACGCCGAGGGTGTGGTGCCGCCGTATTACGATTCGCTCATCGCGAAGCTGATTGCGTATGGAGTAGATCGCGCGGAGGCGATCGCTCGCATGGAACGCGCGCTGAGCCAGTTTATTGTGCGCGGCATTGACACGTCGATTCCGCTGCACCAGGAGATCTTTCAGGACGAGGAATTCCGCGCCGGCGAGTTCGACACGGGATTCATGGAGAGGTTGCTGGCGAAGCGGGCAGTGGCGGAGAAGAAGTCGGCGTAAGGCGGCGATGGGGCGCGGACCTGAAGGTCCGCACGACAGCCGGTCCTCCACCCCAACGACGAAGACCTGTCGTTGGGGTCCCGGACTGGAGGTCGGCGCTACAGTTGGGTAAAACGAAAACAAATCATGACAGAAAACTTGTTTGAGAAAGACGAAGCTGGTATTGGTGTGGCCGATGGCTGGTACACCGCGCATTGCGATGGCGGGGCGCGTGGAAATCCGGGGCCGGCGGGATTTGGCGCGGTGATCGAGAATCCTGAAGGCAAAGTTGTGGCGCGGCTGAGCGAATATCTCGGAAAACAGACGAACAACTTTGCGGAATATTCGGGACTGTTGGCAGTACTCGATTGGGCTCTGAAGCATGGTGCGAAGCGGTTGTGCGTGGTGTCAGACTCCGAGCTGATGGTGCGGCAGATGAAGGGGCACTACAAGGTCAAAGCTCCGGGACTGAGGCCGTTGTGGGAGGAAGCGCAGAAGCGCGTAGGCAAGCTGGAAGACTTTGAGATGCGCCACACGCTGCGCGGGGGCAACAAAGAGGCCGACAAGCTGGCGAACGAGGCGATGGACAAAGGGCAGGGACGAAGGAGCGAAGGACTAGGGAATAGGGAATAGGGAAGAAACTGCACGTCGACACTCGCTTTGGCGAAGGCAATTCAAGCTCGCTCTGAATTGCGCGAGAAGATCAGGTTCAGGTCGCGGCCGGCCGCTGCATCCTTTGTGAAGGTGAAGGTGCCGTTGTCGCGCATCTCATGTCCGGCGCGTAGGAATGCGCCCAGCGCGGCGCGTGATAGTGCGCCGCCGACGCTGATGCGCTTGACGCCGATTGCAGAAAGCGTAGCGAAATCCAGCGGATGGTCACCGAGGCCTGCGAGAACATTCACAGGGCGATCGACGGAGCCGACCACAGCTTCGATGTCTTCCTTGCGGGTGAGGCCGGGTGCGTAGAGCACGTCGGCGCCAGCCTGTTGATAAGCCTGCAGACGCTTGATGGTGTCTGCGAGATCGTTGCGGCCGTGCAGGAAGTTTTCCGCGCGAGCCGTGAGTGTGAAGGGATACGAGAGCGCGTGGGCGGCGTCGGCCGCGGCCTGGACGCGTTCGGCGGCCGCACTGATGTCGTAGATGGGATCATTGGGGCGATTGGTTGAATCTTCAATCGAACCGCCGACAAGACCGGCCGCGCCGGCAAGCAGGATGGTTTGCGCTGCGTCTTCGGGTGCATCACCGAAACCATTCTCCAGATCGCCACTTACGGGAAGATCGACTGCTTTGGCAATGGAGGCAACGTGCGCGAGCATGTCGTCGCGCGTAACGCCGTAATCGGGCAGGCCCGCGGAGAAGGATGCACCGGCGCTCGTAGTGGCGAGCGCTTCAAAGCCCAGGTGAGCGAGCAGGCGCGCCGTGCCGGCGTCGTAGGGGTTGGGAATGATGAAGGCGCCCGGCCGCTCGTGAAGAGCGCGAAAGGCGCGGGCTTTGTCGAGTTGGGTGAGCATACTTTCCGACGAGCAGCGCGGGACTGGAGCCAGGCACTGCGATTTTTTGTGGTTCTCTTCCCCACCCTGGGCGCAAAAGCAAAGACGCGCCGAGGGTGGTGCGCCGTGCCCGTCGTCTAGGGGTGGAGCACGCATCGCTCCGGTTTCTTGTTCCCTTGCTCCCTTGTTCCCTTGTTCCCTGTGTTTACGCGTGGCGGCCGAGGTCGTTGCGCCAGGCGTGGCCGTCTTTTTCGAGCAGGTGATCGGCGCACTCCGGACCCCAGGAACCGGCAAAGTAGTTGGGAAACACCTCCGGTGTTTTAGCTTTCCAGGCATCCAGGATTGGGGTGTAGAGAGCCCAGTTGGTCTCGACGCCGTCGCGATGCGAAAAGAGCGTCTGGTCGCCGAGCATGGCGTCGAGAAGCAGGCGCTCATAGCCATTAGCGTTGGATTTGCCGAAGGCCGCTTCGTAGTCGAAGTCCATGGTGACCGGGCAAACAGACATCTGCGAACTGGTGGGCACCTTCGCGCCAAAGCGAAGAGCGATGCCTTCGTCGGGCTGGATGCGAATGGTGAGCAGGTTGGGCTGAATTTCGGCGCAGGGGCCGGTGGACTGCATGCGATTGAAGATGAGCAGCGGCGGCTGCTTGAACTGGATACTGATTTCCGTGGCGCGTTTTTTCATGCGTTTGCCGGCGCGGAGATAGAAAGGAACGCCGGCCCAGCGCCAGTTTTCAATCTCAAGCCGCAGCGCCGCATAGGTTTCGGTGCCGGACTCGGGGCTGACGCGTTCTTCATCGCGGTAGCCGACGACATGCTCGCCACCGACAATGCCGGGGCCGTATTGACCGCGTACAGCGTGGAGAATTGGAATGGGCGGAATTGCCTGCCAGACTTTCAGTTTTTCGCGGCGGACGCTCTCGGCTTCGAAACTCGAAGGCGGCTCGAGTGCCACCAGCGCAAGCAACTCCATCATGTGGTTCTGCACCACGTCGCGCAGAGCACCGGCCTTCTCGTAGAACGGACCGCGGCCTTCGACGCCCAGGGTTTCAGCCACGGTGATCTGCACGTGGTCGATGTAGTTGCGCTTCCAGACCGGCTCGAAGATGCCGTTGGCGAAGCGGAACACCAGCAGATTCTGGACGGTCTCTTTACCCAGGTAGTGATCGATACGAAAGACCTGGCTCTCACTGAATACCGCGTTCACCTGGTGGTTAAGCTCACGGGCGGAGTCGAGATCGTGACCGAAGGGCTTCTCGATGACGATCGCGGTGCGTCCTTTCTCGGGCTTTGCCAGGCCCTGGGCGCCAAGGTTCTCGACAATGCCGGCGAAGAACTCAGGCGCCGTGGCGAGGTAGAAAAGGCGGTCGGGACCGATGGATTTTTCTTCAGCGATGCGATCGAGCTCGGCTTTCAGAGTGGCGTAGTGATTGGGATCGTCGAAGTTGAGAGCGAAGTAGCTGATGTTGCCGACGAAGGCGTCGAGCTTGGGGTCGCTTGCGTCAGCGCCACCGAATTCGATGATCCCCTCGCGCATGTCTTTTGCGAATTCGTCTCCGAGCTGGCGGCGGGCCACTCCGACGATAGCGAATTTTTCGGGCAGCAAATTGGACTGAAAGAGGTGAAAGAGCGCAGGGAGCAATTTGCGCTTGGTCAGATCGCCCGATGCGCCAAAGATGGTGAGAACACCGGGCTCGGGGATGCGCTCAGCGCCCCTGGGGACCTGGGAAAGATCCTCAGGGCGGACTTTCATTTGAATCGTCGCCATTGCTCGATTACCTCCCGGGGGAGAATACAGCCTTGAGCTATTAGCTTTCAGCCTTTAGCTCCTCGTGTGACACCTGGCTCTGTCAACTTTTGATGAAAAGAATCGATTGAGGTTACTTCTTTGCGGATTCAGCTTCTTCGCGTCTGAGCTGAGATTCCTGTCAGCACGAAGAAGCTGAAAGCCGATAGCGAACGGCCAGGAGCTAGCCCTTTGCCTTGGCGAAGCGCTTGTTGACTTCGGCCCAATTGACGACGTTCCACCAGGCTGCGAGGTAATCAGGACGCCTGTTCTGGTACTTGAGGTAATAGGCGTGCTCCCAAACGTCGTTGCCGAGGATGGGATAGAGGCCCTGTGAGAGCGGCGAGTCCTGGTTAGCGGTGGTGATGATCTTGAGTTTGCCGCTGGTGAAGACGAGCCAGCCCCAGCCGGAGCCGAACTGCTTGGCCGTTGTCTCATTGAAGGTCTTCTTGAAGGCCTCGAAGTCGCCGAAGTCGGCGGAGATCTGCTTGGCGACGTCGCCGCTGGGATGACCGCCAATGCCCGATGAGTTGGCCTTGCCCATGATGGTCCAGAACATGGAGTGGTTGGAGTGGCCGCCGCCGTTGTTGCGAACGACGTTGCGAATGTCTTCAGGAACCGCACTCAGGTCGCTGATCAAGTCGTCAACGGATTTGGCGGCGAGGTTGGGGTGGTTGGCCAGCGCGCCGTTGACGTTGGTGATGTAAGCCTGATGGTGCTTGTCATGGTGGAGGTGCATGGTTTCTGCGTCGATGAAAGGTTCGAGCGCGTTGTAGTCGTAAGGAAGCGGTGGTAGTTCGTATGCCATGTGGGAATCTCTCCTCCGTTCGGATTGTACTGGGTGGCTGAGCGACCGTTGACCTGTGGGTAATTTCCGGCTCGGGACAGCGGGGAATGAAGCACGCAGAGCGCGCGACCAGCGAAACACTATTGTCACATACGCGGCAAAGCCGTCTACACGGATGGATGCGGGAAGCGGGTAAAGGGGTTCGGGAAAGGTGGTGTTTCCGCGGGTCAGAAGTTGCCGTACGGGCGAGAAATCCCACGGAATGGGATTGGGCGCCTTAGTGCGAAAGGATGACAGCCGGAGGGCTACTCCGGCGGGGGATAGAAGGGCAGCTTATCGTTCTTCTGGTTAGCGCGACGGACGGTGGCGTCGTCGAAAAGCAATGCCGGCCCCATGACGGTGGTCGGCACGTCGCCGAAGTAGTTGGCGACGAAGAGGTCCTTCCCTGCGGCTTCGACGCTGGAGCGGAGGGCGCGCTCATCGATGTCGCCGAGAACCGCGCCGCGGACGAGCTGGCGCTTGCCGTCGGGCGTGATGCGGTAGAGCAAGCGCGGCCGGTCGCCGCCAAGGGTCTGCACATAGTAGACGCTTTCGAGGCCGCGGTCCTTCGCCATGTCGAGTAGTTTCTTGTTGAGATCGCCGGCGGAGAGCCCGTTGTCAGCGGTGATTTTGAGAACGCCGACGGTGGGACGCGCGGGCCCAGTGACACCGGCGCGGCCGTGACCGTTGGACTGCGGAAAGTCGCGCACCGGCTGGCGGCCGATGAGGTAGTTGTCGAGTCGGCCGTCATTGATGAGCTTGACTGCTTGCGCGGGAATGCCTTCATCGTCGATGTCGTATGCGCCGACGAGGCCTTTGCCGTCGAAAGACTTGAGCGACGGATCGTCGACAACACTCATAAAGTCTGGCATGACGCGGGCGTGGTAGCTGGAAGCGAATGGGCCGTTGGTGCGAGCTTCAGTGCCGAGGCTTGGACGGGTAGCGGTGACTGCAGCGGCAAGAAGCGAACGCAGAGTGTCGGTCGCGGCGTCGGAACTCATGAGCAGCGGACCATGGTACTCCTCTTCGACGAGCGGCGCGTTGCGCAGGTCGCTGAGTGAGGCGATCTCGTCGACGGCGTGCTTGTTGAAGACGGATTCGGAATCGAGATCGGCAAGCGAGGTTCCAACCGTGGAGTAGGAGCGGTCGAGGCGCATGCCGTCAGCGGCCTGCGCGCCCGCACCGAAGGCTTCCTCGTATTCAGCAGAGGATTTGCGCACGATGGCTCCCTCGCTGGTGACGAGCCACATGGTGGTAGCGCGGGCGTGAAAGCTGGCCGAGCAATACTGGACGTCTTTCTGCGCACCGGCCACTGTGGAGTCAGTGCGATAGAGGCCGCTGGCGCGGGCCACCCGCTGGTCCCAGGCGCTTTCGTCGAGGCTGAGCGGAGGCGCGGGCGGCGCGAGCGAGACAATGGCCGTCTCCTGGCTGAAGTCATCCTGCTGCGGCGGTGTCTGCACCTGCTTGAGTTCGGCCTGCTTTTGCGCGTAGGCGGCGAGCGCGTTCTTGTAGGCCTGGTCGGTGGCAGTCCACAGCGTGGAGCGAAGCGCGATGGGGTCGTTGTCGAGGACAGCAAGTTCGATCGAGCCATCGCCGCGACCGCCGGAGCTGTCGGTCTTGTAGTCGCCCACACGCACAGTGACGCGCGCTATGCGCTGATGCGCGTGGCTGGGACCTTCGCTGGAGCCGAAGTCCGCCTTGGCGGTGAAGTCGTCGACTTCTTCGATGCGGTACTGGATAAAGAATGGCTTGGCGAAGCCGGGCAACTGGAGCTGGCTCATGCTGCGATCGAGCTCAGTGAGCATAGCGGCGAGGACGGGATCTTTTTCGCCGTCAGGCCGGGTCTGCTGAGCAGGAGCGGGATTCGCGGTGAGAAAGAGGGATGCGAAGATTGCCGCCGCGGCGATCGTCCGCGCAAGGGCTGGGCGTAGAAGATTCATTGGCCCTCCTTGGCGGCGGAAGCGCCGGGGATGGGCAAGATCGGCGGGCGCGCAGTTCCCTGCGGCTGGCGCTGGGTTTCCATCTCGCTCACCAGCATAGCGGGGGCGACAGCGCTGACGGGGATCGTGCCTGACTCGGCGCCGCATTCGCCATTGAATACTTCGCTCTTGTCGCCGGTGGCGACGATGCGCTTCATGGCGGCGAGCGGCGTGCCGACGATGCTCACGCCACGAACGAGTTCGTCGGGGCGGCCGTCGACATAAACGCGCCAGACAACGAGAGGAATCACCTGGAAGGCCTGGGGCGAGGTGCGCTGGGTGACGGCGAAGCCCGAGGAGATGTCTTCAAAGTAAAGTCCGTAGGGCTTGCCTTGCTTCTTCGCTTCGTCGATGAGCTGCTCACGCAGTTTCGCATCCGGGACAGATTTGCTGGAAGTAACGATCAGGTTGCCCTGGCGGCCGGTGGGAATATGACCGACCTCGGCGCGGCCATGGCCGTTTGACTCAGCAAAGCTTGCGATCGGCAAGCGCGACATGAGAAAGGTCTTGAGCACGCCGTCGTCGATGAGATCGACGCGCTGCGCCTTTTGGCCTTCATCGTCATATTCGTAGCTGCCGCTGAGCCAGGTGTTTTGGAATTTGGTGATCGTGGGATCGTCGACAACGGAGAGAAACTCAGGAAGGATTTCTTTGCCGATGTCCTTGGTGAAGGTCTGCCCTTCATCGTCGCCGCGCTGGCGCTGACCCTCGAGACGATGGCCGAGTACTTCGTGAAAGAATACTGCGGAGGCGCGTCCGGAGAGGATCGCGGGGCCGTCGAACGGTTCGGTGACCGGCGCCTTGCGTAGCGCTTCGAGATTCTGGCCAAGGCCCTTGATTGCCGCGATGAGGTCGGCTTGCGTGGGAAGGTCGCCGATGGTCTCCGCTTCAAAAGTCTGGTCGCGAAAGAGGTCCATGCCGTCGTCAGCGCGTGTGGCGGCGACGACGACGAGGCGCGCGAGCATGTGCGGCGCAACGATGCGTGAGCCTTCGGAGGAGGCGAAGTAGTCCGTCTCGTTCTGGACGGTAAGCATCACCATGTTCTGATACACGTCGGGATAATCGCGGAACACGCGCGACAATTCCCTCACTCGCTGCTCCCAAGCGGCGCGGTCGATGACGATGGGCGGTACGACGGACCCGATATGGGTTTGTGGAGATTGCTCGCTGAAATCGGGTGAAGTGTCTTCTTCTTTGGCACGCACCTGAGCTTCAGTCTTCACGCGGAGATAATTGTCGAGCGCGTTGCCGTAACCGGTATTGGTGGCGAGCCAAAGCGAACGGGCGAGCGCCTCGCGATCGTCGCCGAGCGGAAGCTGCAGCGTGTTGACCGCGGAAGCGCGATGCGTGCCGTGCGTGTTGTCGAGTTTAGGATCGCCGACACGGACCTGCACGTCCGCGACGCGCTCGCGGTTGGCCGTGCTTTCGGCCAGGGCGCCGTACTCTGCGCGAATGCTGACAAAACTGGCGTCGCTGACAGAATAGCTGAGGAAGTAAGGTGGCAATTGCTTGTCATCGCCAGACGACTTACCAAGAGAGGTGAAGGCGCGATGCAACTCGGTCGTCATCGCATCGAGAAGCGGAGGGGCGGGTTGCTGAGCACGGATGGCCGGCGAAAAAACGAGAACCGGGATGAGGGCGGAGGCGACGGTGAGAAACAGGTGGCCCGTGGTGCGCTGCGGATTCGCGGGTGACTGGAGTGGCGTGGAAGCTAGGAAATCGGTTAAAAGCATCTGTATGCTCGATTGTCGCAGAGATGGGTAAGGGAGGGCGAGTTCCGATGAAGTTGAGGCGGGGGCGGCTTGCGGCGCTGGGATTTGCCCTGTTGGCCGCCAGCTTAATCAGGATTCCGCTGGCGGCGCAGGCGACTGGAGTTCCGGCCGGTTCCACGGCGCCATCGGCGGCTGCGACGGGCAATTCGCTGCCGCCAAATGCCTCGCCGGCATATGCCCTGCCGCCGGACAAATTGGCCAAGGCGATTGCGCTGAGCAGGATCCGCAACGTCCTGGAGATAGCCGGATCGATTTGGGGCATTGTTGTGCTGTGGCTGCTGCTGGTGACGCGGTGCGCAGCCTGGTTGGAGGGCTGGGTGCAGCGGGTCTCGCAGCGGCGATGGGCGCAGGGCCTGGTGTTTTTTGCCGCGCTGGTGGTGATTACAGCTGCGGCCGGGCTGCCGCTGGAGATGGTCGGGCACTACTACGAACGTGCTTACAACATCAGCCTACAGGGATGGGGAAGCTGGTTTGGCGATGAGGGAAAGGCGTTGGGATTGACCCTGGCAATCGGCGTGCCAGTATTGCTGCTCTTCAACTGGATTGTGCGGCGCTGGCCGCGGCGTTACTGGTTGATCGCGTGGGTGGTGACGCTGCCGATTCTTGTGGCGAGCATTCTGGTTGAGCCTTTGTTTGAGCCGATCTTCGACAAGTTTGAGCCGCTCCAGAAGAATCATCCGGCACTGGTGGCTGAGCTGGAGAAGGTTGTGGCGCGAACGGGGACGAATATTCCGCCGGACCGCATGTATCTGATGAAGGCCAGCGAGAAGACAAACGGGCTGAACGCGTATGTGACAGGCATCGGCGCGACGAAACGGATTGTGGTGTGGGATACGACGGCGGGGCGGGTACCGGACAACGAAGTGCTGTTCATCTTTGGGCACGAGAGCGGGCACTATGTGCTGCACCATATTCCGAAGGGGCTAGCCGTGTATTCCGTTGCGCTGTTTTTTGTGTACTGGGCCTGCGCCGGGTTCGCGGCATGGATGGCGCGGAGATTCGGCGCGAGGTGGGGAGCGCCTGAACTCTCGTCGCGGACAGGATTTGTCGTTCTACTTTTTGCCATTTCGTTGGCTGGATTTCTGCTGGAGCCGGCGGCGAGCGCCGCGAGCAGGCACTTTGAGCATCAGGCAGACGTCTACGGGCAGGAGGCGATTCACGGAATTGTCGCCGATCCGCAAAAGACGGCGGTGGCCGCGTTCAACGCGCTGGGCGAGGCGTGGCTGGACGATCCGAGTCCGAATCGCTTTATCGAATTCTGGCTTTACGATCACCCCAGTACAGAACACCGCGCGGAGTTTGCCGAGCATTACGATCCGTGGGCAAACGGCGGGCATGGGGAGTTCTTCAAAAACTAGGTGCCAGTTGTCAAGGGACGGGATCGCGCGTGCCCATTGGAACGCTGGTACGGCAGGATGCGATGCGGCGCGCGCTCATCCAGCCGCCCTTGAGGATGCCGTATTTGCGGACGGCTTCTACAGCGTATCTGGAACAAGTGGGGATATAACGGCAGCGGACAAAGCGGCTGGTCACCGGATGCAGGTAATGATGATAGGCATCAACCGAAGCGGTGAAGAGACGAACGCTGATCTGGCTTTGCGGCGGACGGAGGGAGTCCGCCGCAAAGAGCAGAAGCAACACCAGAACAGCCCCCAGCCAGGGCTCCGGCCTCAGGAACCGATGCCGCAATGAGGACATTTCACGCTGGACTCGAGCCGCTTGTTGCCGCAGTTGGGACATGGGACCATGTTCCCCTGGGGCCGCGCAAAAAGATAGATCACAAGTCCGATAAGCCCGAGGAAAAAGACAAGAAGCATCCACAGGATGGCGCTATCCATGCCGCGCGCTTTGGCGTCTCGCGCCACCCAAACCAGAAGCGCAACGCTGAGGACGATCCAGGCGACCCCGAGAAAGATGATGCCGCCGCCGCAGCTCGTGCAGGCCATACAGCCGGCAGCTCCGCTTGCGTCACTGTTCTGTGCCCAAATTGCCTTCGAGCCGACTAGCGCACACGCGCTCAACAGCCATGCATGGGAAGATCGAATACGCATAACTTGTTCCTTGCCTGCAAATTGGGGAGGTGACCCATCATAGCGAAGGCATGGAGGCGAGTCAAACCATCGGAAGTTGCGATTTAGTTGAGCCGCTCGAAGATGCCGGCAGCGCCCATGCCGCCGCCGACGCACATCGTCACCATTCCATATTTTGCGCTCCGGGCTTTCAGTTCCCGGAGAAGCGTTGCGGTGAGTTTGGCGCCGGTGCAGCCCAGCGGGTGACCGAGTGCGATGGCGCCGCCATTGACGTTGATTTTTTCCTGGTCCAGGTTGAGAGCCCGAATGATGGCAAGGGTCTGGGCGGCGAATGCCTCGTTAAGCTCAATGAGATCGATGTCGCTGAGCGAAAGGCCCGCCTGCTTGAGCGCTTTGGGAATCGCCGTGATGGGTCCGATGCCCATTTCTTCAGGCAGGCAACCGGTCACGGCGTAGGCGACGAGACGGGCAAGAGGCTGCAGGCCGAGTTCGCGAGCGAAACTGGCATCCATGAGGACAGCGGCCGCAGCGCCGTCTGAAGTTTGCGAGGAGTTGCCCGCGGTGACGGTGCCCTGCGCGTGAAAGACTGGCTTGAGCTGACCAAGTGCGTCGGCAGAGGTGTCGGCTCGTGGACCTTCGTCAGCCAGGAATTGCGATTCTTTCGTTATGGGCTTCCCATTCTTGAGGTCGGGCGTGATGTTCACGACGGGGACGGCGACTAGCTCTTCGGCGAAGCGTCCGGCGGCTTGCGCGGCAAGGGCTTTCTTGTGGCTTGACAGAGCAAACGCATCCTGATCTTCGCGCGAGATGGAGTAGTGGCGGGCGACGCGCTCGGCAGTGAGACCCATGGTGAGCAGTGAAGCCGGATGATTTTCGGCGAGCCAGGGATTGGGACTGGGCTTGTTCCCTCCCATGGGAATGAGGCTCATGGATTCAGCGCCACCGGCGATGACGGCGCGGGCAGTGCCGGAACGAATGCGTTGATCGGCGATGGCGATGGCTTCAAGGCCGGAAGCGCAGAGCCGGTTCACGGTGGCCCCGGGAATTTCGACAGGAAGACCGGCACGAAGCGCTGCCATGCGTGCGATGTTGAAACCCTGTTCGCCTTCGGGCTGGGCACAACCGAGGATGACGTCGTCGATCGATGTCTTGTCGAGAGCGGGGACATTGGCGAGCGCGCCGTTGATAGCAATCGAAGCAAGGTCGTCGGGGCGTGTGGTGGACAGGGCGCCTTTGGGGGCACGGCCAACGGGGGTGCGAACAGCGGCGACGAGAACGGGGTCGGGCATGGGGCTCCTTCGGAGCAGGGATTAAGGATTTGGGACCAGGGAAACGGTAGAAAATCTGTCCGCTCTCATCGCGATGCTAATCCTCAGTGTCGAGGATCGTCCATGTGCCGTGGGAGCAAAAACGGTAGATCGTGCGGCCTTCGACGACAGAATCGGCGATGCCGTCGTGGTCGGGTCGCGGCGGAGGCCGATGCATATTGAGCTGCGCTTCGTGAATCTCCTCCGGTGTTGCCGGATCGATTCCCCAATTGAAGCCAAGAACGTTGCCTGCGCCGTGCGCCTGCAGACGCGAGATTTCAGGTGCGCTGGCAAGAACGGTTGGCTCGCTGGCGCTGCCCGAAAAGAAAACGAGAAGCGAGACGGTTCCTTTGACCGAGCAGAGGACGGCCCAGTCGGAGGAGCCGCGATGCTCAAGGCTGGCATTGACGACATTTTCGGGCCGGTGAGCTTCGTAGGTTTGAGGAATGAGACAGCCGCGCTGACTGAGCTGCGCCTGGATGGCCGGCGGAAGCTGGGGAAATGCATTCACGGGAAGATGACGGATGAGGTAGGGAGTGGAATATCCGTCCACGGTAGTTCGGCCAGAGGTGTCGAGATTTCCCGAGTCAGGCTGTTGTGCTCCAAGAGCAAGAGTGGCCAAAGAGAAGACAAAGGCATAAATCTTGCGAGGGGTTAGAAGCATAGCTCAAGCTCACGAGCATTCTAGCTCTTTGTCGATGATGACGCTTCCACGTCTCCGATTGACGACCGATATGCTGGAAGACTTCTGTACATCCAAATAGCGCTCGGGATCATGCCTAGCTCGAACACGGCAGAGATCCATGCAAGAAGGTGCAGTGATGCGATTCTGGAAATATCGCTGATTGGCCCGAGAACAACAATTCCTACGAAAATTGCCAAATATACCCGCTCTCCTCCAACCGCACGACGCAAGATGAAAATGAGTGCTCCGGCAGAGAGCACTGAGCAAGAGAACGCTACGATCAGATCGTACCTGGTCGGCGGAAATCGATAGCGAGTGAGCCAGCCTGCATGCCCTGGGATGTAGATTTCGAAAAGATAACGGAGATTCTTCAATTCGAAAAGGATCGCGACACTCAGCGCGATGAGCGCTCCGCGACGTGTGTGAATCAGAAGTGGTCCTTGTGATTGGCCGTCCATGGATCAGAATTATCGCCCTTCGGTCACTCTTCTTCAATGATCGTCAGCACTTTTCTCGTGCCAAAGTCTGCGACTAGTTGCGCAGTGGCTTGCCGGTTTTGAGGGTATAGGCGATGCGTTCCTGCGTGAGACGCTCGCCGCAGAGGGAGAGGAAAGCTTCGCGTTCGAGATCGAGCAGATATTGCTCGGTGACGAGCGTGCCAGGCGTGATGCGGCCGCCGGCAAGAATGTAGGCGGCCCATCGAGCCACTTTCTGGTCGTGCGCGGAAGCGTATCCGGCTTCGCCCATTAGGTAAATGCCGGTTTCCATTGTGGCGAGCGCCGCCAGACCGGGAGCGGGAACGATGCGAGGCTGGGGCGCGGAGTATCCGGACTCGGCGAGGGCAATGGCCTGCTCCTTCGCGTCGAGAAGCAGGCGCCCGCGATTCATGGTGATGCGATCGGAAGGCGCAAGCAGGCCGAGGTTACGCGCCTCGACAGCTGACGTGGAGGCTTTGGCCATTGCGATGGTTTCGAGTGAGCGTTTGAGAGCCGTGGCGAGTTCGGCGGATTGGGCGAAGCGCGAAGGCGGATCTTTGGGGTCTGGAGGCGCGAGGGCGACTGCCGCGTCGAAGGCACGAAGAAACATTTCTTTTGTGCCGCCGCCTGCCGGAATGAGACCGACTCCTGCTTCAACGAGGCCCATATAGGTTTCAGTATGAGGCTGGCGGCGTGCGGAGTGCAGGCAAATCTCGCAGCCGCCGCCGAGGGTGAGGCCGAAAGGCGCTGCGACGACGGGGCGCGGGCAGAATTTGATGGCCGCGGTCATCTGCTGGAAGTGATGGATCACTTGCGCGAGTTCTTCCCACTCGCCTTCCTGAGCGGCGAGCAGCAACTGCATGAGATTCGCGCCGACGGAGAAGTTGTCACGATCGCCCGCGATGACGAAGCCGGCAAAGTCGCGGACAACGGCGGACGCGGGGTTGAGGACCGAGGAGATGAGAGAAAGAACGTCGCCGCCGATGGCGTTCTTGAGTGAGTGCAACTCGATGCAGGCGACGCCGTCTCCCAGATCGATGAGCGATGCGCCGGGGTTGGTGCGGATGACGCCGTGGGAGCTTCTGAAGTCCGCAACGCGCGCGTGGCCTGGATTGGCGGGAATCGGCTCCCAATGTGAGGTGACGGGATTAAAGCACTGCGGTCCTACAGTGGAATACCAGGAGGTCGATTCGGATTTTTCCGCCAGGAGCTTTTCGGCTGCCGCGCTGACCGGGAGCTGAAGATCTCTCATGCGCGAAACGGTTTCGACGACTCCTGCTGCATCCCACATTTCGAATGGGCCGAGCTCCCAGTTGAAGCCCGCGCGCATGGCAGCATCGATGGACGGAGCGTCGTCAGCGACTTCGCCAATGCGATCGGCAGCGAAGTTCCACAGCGCGGAGAGAAATGGCCAGAGAAATGCAGCGGCCTTGTCCTTGGCGGGGTTGTTTGCCAGGATCATGCGAATTCGCTCAGGCGTCGTGGCAGCGTTCTTCGCCATTTCGAGTGAAGGAAGAGCCGCTTTGACTGAGGGCCGATAGTCGAAAGTAGAAAGATCGAGTACGAGGCGTTGATCCTGGCCGTCAGCTCCGCGGACTTTCTTGTAGAAGCCCTGATTCGTTTTGTCACCGAGCCAGCCGCGTTGAAGAAGCTGGCTGAGAATTGCAGAAAACTTGCCGCCAGTGACGCCTTCGGGGAAGTTATTGGCCACGTGGGCGAGGATGTCAATGCCGACCAGGTCGGCGAGACGGAAGGTTCCGGTGCGCGGCCATCCGATGACGGAGCCGGTCAGTACATCGACTTCTTCGATCGTCAGGTTTTGCTCAAGCATGAGGTTTGCCGCGCTGAACATGACTGCGATGCCGATACGGTTGGCGATGAAGTTGGGCGTGTCGTGCGCAAAGACGACTTGTTTGCCGAGAATGCGATCGGCAAACGCGGCAAAGGCTGAGATCGCTGCGGAGTCGACGCCGGGAGTGGGAATGACTTCAAGCAGGCGCATGTAGCGCGGAGGATTGAAGAAGTGCGAACCAAAGAAAGGATTGCGGAGCGCGTGAAGCGCGGCAGAGATGCGATGGACTGGCAGACCCGATGTGTTGGTGGTAAGGACTGCGTGCGGAGCGAGATAAGGAATGACGCGGTCAAGGAGTGCGATTTTGATTTCGAAATTCTCAGCGACGGCTTCGACGACCCAGTCGCAGTTAGCGAGCTTTGGCAGGTCGGCGTCGAAATTGCCTGGGGTGATGAGACGTGCGAGCGCCGGCTCGAAGAGAGCGGCGGGTTTGGATTTGGCGAGAGCTGCGAGCGCGGACCTGGCGAGGGGCTCACCGGATTGAACCTTTGGAGCAAGGTCGAGGAGAAGCGTGGGGATTCCGGCGTTGGCGAGGTGCGCGGCGATGCGAGAGCCCATGGTTCCGGCGCCGAGAACCGCGGCGCGGCGAATGAGCATGGGTTTGCAGCCAACTTTGAAGGAAGAGGTTTCGGCCGTTAGGTCGGTGCTCATCGAGACTCTTTTCAAGCGGCGCGGATTGGGAGGCCCAGCGTCGCCGGTAAACGCTGGCAGCATACGGAAGGCGGGGGAGCGGGGTCAAGGACAGCAACTCGGCGCTGCTCCGAAGAGAAGGCAATCTCAAGATCGATTAAATCTTAATAAAATAGTTACTAGTAATTTCATATTTACTCTGCTACATTTTACTTCAGGTCAGATTTTGATGGTGAGGAACTACGCTCTCGATTGCCCGGTTGCTCGCACGCTCGATATCATCGGCGACCGATGGACCATCCTCATTCTTCGCAATCTGCTGCTGGAAAAGACACAAAAATTTCAGGAATTTGGAGAAACTCTGCCGGGACTGACACCGAGTGTGCTCTCGGCGCGATTGAAGGATCTAGAAAAGAACGGAATTGTCGAGAGCACTTTGTACGCAGAGCATCCGCCGCGATGGCAGTATTCATTGACTGCAAAGGGACGCGAATTAGGCCCTGTGTTAATCGCCCTGAAGCGATGGGGACAGAAGCACGGGTGAGAGCGAATAAAACCTCAGGAGCGCCCGCGGGACTAAGCAACGGCAACACGCGGCCGCTAGGAACTGACTGGATTTTATGCAAGGGAGTGCCAATCGCGGCGCGATCCGATGGGCGCGGGCAGTCTGATTTCAATCAACCAGGAGACCTAATATGAAGGCGACCGTCTATTTTACCGCTCTTCTCGTTGCCGCGCTGCCCATGGCTATCATCGCTCAGGCGCCAGCTTCGCCGCTTGCCGTTCCTGTGCCGATAATCAAGGTTCTTGCGATCGGCCATTTGACAGGCACGATGACGCCCGACCAGCGGCGCACCATCATGCCCTCAGAGGTTGCCGACACGGTTCGGCTGTACCTGGATGGCAAGATCGACCAGTGGTACACGCGCCAGGACCAGCCGGGTGTGGTGTTTTTGCTGAATGTCCCATCGACCGACGAGGCAAATGCGCTTTTGAGCGCACTGCCGCTGGGCAAAGCAAAACTGATGGAATTCGAATTGATCCCGCTGGGACCTCTGAATCCACTGCGGATTCTCTTGAATCAGCAAAGTGTCGCACCCAAACAACCTTGAAACTGCGCTGCCGGCTGACAAGGTAGTGAAAACTCACGAGACGTTGTTGTCTTCGCGGACAGCTCAGTACTTGATTTTGTTTGGTGAGACCATCCACGCGGCAAAGCTGGCCGACGCTTCGTCGCCAAGCAACTGCGTTGAGCGCAGTTTGCGATGATCCGCGGTCTTACGTAGCTCTTCGTAAAGGAATGCGTCGTCGAATCCGGCGCGAGCAGCATCTGCGGCGCATGCGCCGTAATAGACTGCGTCGACATGCGACCAATAAGCGGCAGCGAGACACATGGGACACGGCTCGCAGCTGGTGTAGAGTTCGCAGCCGGCAAGAGTGAAGGTTCCCAGGGCTTTGGCCGCTGCACGAATGGCATTGACCTCAGCATGCGCGGTGGGATCGTTGGTTGCAGTGACGGAGTTGGCTCCCTCTCCGATGATTTTGCCGTCACGCACGATGACTGCGCCGAATGGGCCGCCCTCTCCGGCCGTGACGTTTTGCGTGGCGACCGCGATGGCGCGGCGCAGGAACTCCGGATTGGGCTGGGAGGACATTCGGCTATTGATCGCGGATCCGGTGGGGATTCGAAGACAAGTTCAGTATGGCACACGACGAGCGGCAGCCAGCGCGCAGGCGTGGAAGTAGAATTTCGTCATGGCCGCAGCCAAAACCCTTGCGATCCTGAACAAGCGCATTGTCGCGTGCGAGCTTTGCCCGCGCTTGCGTGCGTATATTGCGGTTGTCGCCCGGGAGAAACGGCGGGCCTACCGCGAGTGGGAGTATTGGGGACGGCCGGTGCCGTCGTTCGGCGATGAAAAAGCGCGTGTACTTGCGTTAGGACTGGCTCCCGGAGCGCACGGATCGAACCGCACGGGACGGCCGTTTACGGGAGATGGATCGGGAGATTTCCTTTATCCGGTTCTGCACGAAACGGGATTCGCTTCCCAGCCAATAGCCACTCGGCGCGACGACGGAATGGTATTAAAGGGGCTTTGGATTACTTCAGTCGCACGATGTGCTCCGCCGGGAAACAAGCCAACAACGGAGGAGTTGCGAAACTGTGCGCCTTGGCTTGATGAAGAGATACGGCTGCTCAAGAATCTGCGTGTGGTGGTCTGCTTGGGACGGATTGCATTCGACGGTTTGCTGGCGCACGAGATGCGTGCGGGCCAGCTGGTAACGCGGGCGAAGTTTGTGTTTGCCCACGGCGCGGAGTACGCACTGCCGGGCGGACTGATTGCGATCGCGAGTTATCACCCTTCGTTGCAGAATACGAACACTGGAAAGCTAACGCGCGCAATGTTCCTGAAGATTTTCATGCGGGCGCGGGAGTTGGCGGGACTGTGAAGAGCTCGGCCTGACGTGTGGCGAAGTGCGGAAAAGGAGAACGTGATGGAACGGTTGGAGAAGGAACTTCTGCGAGATGTGAATCTCGACGAGATCGCGCCAAAGTCAAAGGCGCCGAAAAGCCCTGTCGATCATTGGTCTCCGGCGGTGCTGCTGGAGCGTGCGGCGTATTTGCGCAAAATGGCCAGGCACGGAGATGGATCGGCGTCGGAGACGCTGAAAGAGTATCCGCAACACTTTGCGATGCTATCGTTTCGCAGCCGAAGCGGCGAGGTTGAGGTGCACGAGCGATTCGCCGATTTGTTTTGCGTGTTGGCGGGGAGCGCAACGCTCGTGACGGGAGGAATGGTTGAAGAAACGCGCGTGGTGGGTCCGGGTGAGACGCGCGGAAAAGCAATTGACGGCGGCATAAAGCAGAAGTTGCGCGCCGGCGATATTGCGCACGTGCCGGCCGGCACCCCACATCAAATGCTGCTGACGGGAGACGAGACGATCACCAGCCTTGTGATAAAAGTGCAGGAAGTGATTTAGGTTGCGAGGGCCGCGCTTTTCCGAAGAAACCGAAAGTTGGAGCGGGAGACCGGGATCGAACCGGCGACATTCAGCTTGGGAAGCTGACGGTCTACCACTGACCTACTCCCGCCCTTTAGAATCAAATGCTTATACGATAATTGATAGAGCTGTCGAGTCCGTATTCTCAGGGCTCAATTCACGCACAGGATCATTCTATACCCTGAAACATTCGCCTAATCGCCAGATAATGCGTGAGTACAAGGGGATGTTTACCGGGAGATGCAGCTCAGTTCGTTCGGTCCTGGATCGCATTTCGGCTGTCGTCGAGAGCCTGTTCGCCGTCATTGATCGCAGCATCCAGTGAGCGCATGGCTTCATCGGGATGCCGGGTGATCAGATTGCGAGCTGCCTGAAACCGGAACATCATCGCCTGGAAATTTTGCAGCAAGACATCGTGCTGCCTCCGTGAAATACGCATGTCTTCAATCGTGCGCGCCTCTAAGGCCATGGCCGCAGCTTGCTTCTGCTTGCTCATATCGTGCGCGAAAACGACAGCCTGGTTCCGGGGCTGCCTGAAGCGCGCCACGCCCATTAGCACGGGTATGCGCGTTCCGTCTTTACGGAAAAACTCCTTCTCGAATGGCGGCAGCCGTCCGACTCTTTTCACTTTCTCAACCCGCAGTTTGTCGGCGGCGTGCCACTCCGGGGGCGTCAGGTCCGTCCACCGCAGGCGGCCCGAAACGAGATCAGCCCGCTCGTACCCCAACATGCGAAGGTATGCGTCGTTGGACTCAAGGATCGCGCCTCCCAGATCAACGATGTAAATCCCGATGATGTTGGCATCGACTAGGCGGCGGATTTTCGCTTCTCGCTCTTGAAGTTCGCCAGAGAGGCGCGAATTTTCAATCGCGCTCGCAGCCAATGACGACATCAGCTTCAGTACGGTGATCCGCGCGCCAGTGAAGACGCCGGACGCCAAGTAGCTCTCAAGCAGCAGGGCGCCTACAAGTTTGGTTTGATTGATCAGCGGCAGGCAAAGAATCGACCCGGGCTCATGCTGACGGACACAATCATCCGCGGCAGGCGTTGAAGGAGCCGTCGCTTTGTCGATGACTACGCTCTGGCGAGTGCGCAGAACGTGATAAAGCACAGACGCCGGCAGCAGCGATTCAGACACCACTTGGTCGCGAACAGCTACGACTATACTTTTGTGGCGACGCGTCACCTCTGCTGCAACTCGGAGTTCGCCGCCGAGCGAGATGATCACCAAGCCGCGCTCCGCTCCGGTCTCCTCGAGTGCAGCCCGGAGAAGTGTAGAAATTATGTCATCTTGCACGGTCGCACCCGTTCACACTTTTGAAATCTTGACCCATAGGGGGAATATC
The DNA here is from genome assembly GCA_963834565.1 of uncultured Acidobacteriaceae bacterium. Taxonomy (GTDB): domain Bacteria; phylum Acidobacteriota; class Terriglobia; order Terriglobales; family Acidobacteriaceae; genus Telmatobacter. Next base: position 26,725 of record CAWICF010000012.1, read on the forward strand.
CCCAAACAAAGCGCCGTTCCTTAGGCCACGAACGCGTAGTTTTCCACCAGGTTGACTGCTTCGATAAGCTGCTTGATCGATACGATTGAGGAGCATCGTCCCTTCACGTGCTTTGGCTAAGCCGAGCTTTCCTGCCATTTTCACAAGATCAGCAAGAGAGGCGGCCCGCATCTTACGCATCACCTGGCCTCGATGCGCTTTCACTGTGATCTCACTGATGCCAAGCTCGCAACCTATCTCCTTGTTCAGTAGTCCGGATGACACCAACACCATGACCTGCCGCTCCCGTTGTGAAAGCGTTGCGTAGCACTTCTGGATTGCTTGCTTCTGTTTCTCTCGTGCAATGACGTGCCGGCTTCTTTCAAGAGCTTCTCGAATGGCACTGAGGAGTCCCTCCTGCGGAAAAGGCTTCAAGAGGAATTCGATTGCCCCGGCCTTCATGGCTTCGACTGTTGTTGGTATGTCTTCTTTTGCGCTCAGAAATACCGTCGCGATGTGAGAGCATTTGGCGACCGCACGCTTCTGCAGTTCGAGACCGCTCAGACCGGGAAGACACACGTCGAGGATCATGCATCCGGGCGCAAACTCGACGGGATGGGAGAGAAACTCTTCGGCTGACGCGAATGTCTGTGAACGCCAGCCTTCGTGGGCGATCAGTGCTGCCAATGATTCGCTAGCAATTCTATCTCCGTCAACGATAAATACAGTGGGTATGTCTTGCGACGTCTCTGAAGACTGGGGTCGATCACAAACCAGCGACGTCGAACGAACGCCGTCCCTGAAAGGAGATTCTATCTGAAAGAAACCCATTTCGCCCTCCACTAGTTGTCTTGCGATTGGCTCACACGTGCAGTTTTTGGGGAACGTGCTTTGCGGCGCTGACGACTGGAAATTGGCCCAAGGGGAATAGCGCCATTACGAGAGTCACTATGCAATCAGACAGAGTGAGCACACAAGCAACGATGGAGCGAATCTCGATCGATTCATCGTATATCTTCTGATTCGACTTTTGGGGGAGCCACAGAAGAGCGGTCGGAGTATTCAGCCGCCGATATGCTTTCTTCCGAAGAGGCGAGCATCGACCGACCAGGCACCTGGTCCGATCATCGCTAACGAGCCGCCGAAAACCGCCAGCAGGAGTGACAACCAGATATCTCCCTTACCGGCGAAGACGATCCAGAGCTCAGCCGCTGCAACGAGCACTCCCACGACGGGTGTCCATAGCCCGGCCAGGGTGAATAAGCCCAGTAAAGCTCCGATGATTGACGGCACCGCCAACCCCACGACCGGAGCTTTCAGTTGCACCAACCCTGCGTGAAGCAGGGCAGCCCCTAAGAGCAACCGTTGAAGTAGTAGCCCTAAGCCCGGCCAGCCATTCGCGAATGTTGAGAACAGTCGCTGCAAGAACTCTCCCTCTGGGAGGGTACGGCATTCGCAACGATGCCGGAAGCGCTGAAAGGCTAAACGGAGTTCATACTTTCGGGTGATCAGAGTTCAATGATTCCACGCTTGAGGGCGATGGTGACGGCATGTGCTCGATCGCTGGCGCCGAGCTTCGACAGGATGTTGGTGACCCGGCTCTTGATGGTTGCCTCCGCGACAAATAGGCGATCGGCGATCTCCTTGTTGGAGTTCCCGGCCGCAATCAGCTGCAGAACCTCAATTTCACGGCTGCTTAGTTCATCATCCGTGGCGTGTTCGGCCAGCTCCGCCGCAACCTCCGGCGGTATTCTCTTTCGGCCTTCATGGACGGCATGAACTGTCTCGACAAGCTCTCGATCGTGTCCTTTCAATAGGTAGGCCCGGGCTCCAGCCCGGAGCGCACGCAGCACCTGTGCGTCGCCGTTATACGTTGTAAGCACAACAATGCGTGCCTCCGGGAATTCACCCAAAATACGGGTCATCGCTTCGATTCCGTTCAGCCCGGGCATCTGAATATCCATCAGAGTGATGTCCGGTCTGTGGATGCGGAACCTTTCGACGGCTTCCTCTCCGTTGGTGGCCTCCGCAACCAGTTTCATGTCAGGCTCCGCGTTGATCGCAGCCGCAAGGCCCTTGCGGAGCAGCGCATGATCGTCCACCACGAGGATTCGAATGAGGTTAGGAACGTTGCTCATCTTTACCCGCTCTGCGGAATAATTGGAATCGACGCCCATCACGCTGTTTTTCGTATGCCATGGAAGCGGGCACCGTGAGTTGCACCTCTGTACCCGCGCCTACTTCGCTCCAGAACTCCAGCCGCGATCCGATTCGCTCTGCTCGCTCACGCATACCTGGTATGCCAAAGTGTCCGGATTGTCCGCCGGCCTCCAAGACCTTGGAGTCGATCCCCTTGCCATCGTCGCGGACACGCAAACGAAGCTGATCCTGATCGTAACGGATTTCCACTTCAATGTGGCCGGCAGCCGCGTGTGCGAAAGCATTTCGGATCACCTCGCGGGAGATCCGATAGACTTCATCCTGCAACTTCGGCGATAAATTCTGCTGCTTGCCTTCAACGGTTACGCGATAGCTCGGAGCATTCCCATTCAGCTGATGTGACGTTGCCTGTTCATGGCCCACGGCATTCAGTAACTCAGGAAGGTCGCGCTCCGTAGCTGCCTCCGGGCGCAAGTCGCGAATCGCGGAACGACCTTCGCGAATGGCATCCTCCGTTGCAAGGATCGCATCATCCAGGACTTCAGGCGCATTATCCGCCTTCCGCAGCAGCAATTTTCGAACCGCATGCAGTTGGAAGGCAACTCCCTGAAAACTTTGCAACAGGGTATCGTGAAGTTCTCTGGCGATCCGCAATCGCTCGCCGACGCGAGCTTCGAGTCCAACGGCGAACTGCTGTCGCACTTGCCGAAGACGTAGTTGGTAAACGGCCCAGAGCAAAGCCAGGAAAGCCACCGCGCAAGAGATGTAGAACCAGCAGGTCTGATACCACGCCGGCAAGATTGTGAATTCTACGCTTGCAACCTTGCCTGACCACACGCCATCGGTATCGGACGCCTCAACGCTGAAGTGATAGTGGCCGGGCGGAAGGTTGCGGTACTCAACAGGACCCGCTGTCGTTACTTCGTGCCAATCGGTGTCTGTTTCGTGCAAACGGACCCTCGAACGGACCGCTTCAGGATCAGACAGGCTAATCGCGGAATAGCCGATTTCCACGCTCGAAGTGCGTGCGGGAAAGTTGAGTGGAGAATTGACCTCATAGTTTTTATCGTCTGCCGACACCGATTGAATGGCGATCGGAGGGACTACGGCTTGATGCTGGGCGCGATTTGGATCCAGCCACACCACGCCAGATGTTTCAGAAAACCAGAGTCGTCCATCGCTGCATTCGATCGCCGACTGAAGTGCCCGGATCTGATTCGCAAGACCGGGCAATCCATCTCGGGTCCCAAAATGTTCCCCTTTGACACGATAAGAGGGATTCTTGAGCGCTTCGGCAATCTCGGACTCACTGATATGAAAGATTCCGGACAGGCCGTTCAGCCACAAATCACCATTCGCCCTTTCCACGATTCCAGTGATTCCAAGAAGCCAATCGTCATCCACAGCGTGGATAGCGTGGAATCCTTGACCGTCGAACATCTGCAGCCCAAATTCGCTCCCGATCCAAACGTTGGGCCCACGCCCGGATATTGCGGTGACATTACCCCTCGGCGCGCCATCGCCGAGACCGAATGTCTGAAGCTTATTTCCATCCAATATCGCAAGCCGGATCTTCCGCGAGGCTGAGTAGCCAAACCACATGCGCCCGAGACTGTCGGTGAACTCAACGTAGGGACCTCCGGAAGGTAGGTCTTTGCGCCGGCCGTCGCTGGTCCAGACACCGTCCGCGAATCGATACAGACCATACCGCAAGAACGAGACCCAGAGTCCGCCGGCGCGGTCCTCGGTCATCGCCTGCAAATAGAAGGCCTTTTCCGCCATCGCTTTCGGTAGGGCAACTTGAAAAGGCCTGCCACGAACAAGATGCCACAGCCCGCCGCTCCCTCCGAACCAGACAGTGTTGTCCCTGGCGCGACACGCTGCTCCCCAGCTGACCGGGGTACGAAATCGAATTGTTTCGACATGTCCACCGGTCACCCGATAGAGTTCGTTGGTTGCCTTGGATGGCCCGATAAAAAACCCGATCCATACTGCTCCATCGTTGTCCGCGGCAATTGCCGGGGTTCTTTTGACCGAAAATTCCTGCTCAACAAAAGGGACGTAAAAGAAGCGATGAAGCCCTTTTGCGTCGGCGTACCAGATGTTTCCCTCGCGATCGACCAGCGTTCTACGCACATCCTGGCTCGAGGCAGCCTCATCCTGTGTCTCGTCATTCGTTGTGCCTGTTGCAGTCACCGCGCCGTTGGCCGGAAGTGCGGTCCCAATACGCGTCAATCCGCCGTTTCCGTTTACCGTCCACACAGCGTTCGTTCGGTCAACGACCTGTGCGCCGTTCTTTCCAAAGAGAGGCAATTCATGCAGCTGAATGTTAGGAATAGTCCCTCGGTTCGGCACTTGTTGCAGCACATTCGGGCTTGTCAGAACCTTCTGGTCGGCGTCCAGAGTAAACCCGTAAAAGTCTGCTCTTGAACTTACAAACAGAAATCGCTTGCTGCCAGAAGGCAGACAGAGCAGCCTCTGATGATTCGAGAAACCGGTGATTACCCACACTGTATCGGTCCGGTCGATTCCCAGGTTACTGATGGTCGTTGGGCCATCCCACTCAGTCCCCAATTTTTGCCACTTCGCCCCATCGAACTTCCACACCCCGGTGCCGGTCCCAGCCCATAAGACTCCTTTGGAGTCTTGTGCTAGCGTGTACACAGTTCCGGTCGGCGGGATGACCGCAATTCCATAGTTCGTTACCCGCCCGTGGCTTAAGTGGCTGAAGCCGCCGTCCAAATACCCTACCCAAAGCCCGCCTGCCGGAGGTGCGAACAAGGTATGCACATCTGTGCGAAGCAGTCGATCTCCAGAGGACGGACGAAAGCGGGTGAAACGCGTTCCGTCAAAGCGAAACAGTCCGCTGGAACCGCCAAGCCATAGATAGCCGTCGGCCGTTTGTGCGATGGCATGAGTGGTCTCCGGTGCCCCCTGCTCAACACTCCAGGTTTGAGACATGACCTGCTGACTGCCTGAGGGTGCGTCTCGGAGCGTGTCTTGCGGTCTGGCAGGATGGCTACTAACGGCGAATAAACCGAGGCTGACAAGCGCTGTGAAGGCTTTAAGCCATGAAGTACGAAAGCGTCTCAGTTCAGAGAGCGCTCGTGGCTCCCGTGCGGAAACAACCGACTTTTGCTCAGCCTGCGCCTGCATATCGCCTCACGCCCTGCAGCTTGATGGCCCATAGGTGAATGTATCGCTGCGTATCTCGATTTAAGCCGAGTGACCTGGGAACACGCGAAAAACAGAGTGGCGGAGAGTGGAGACCAGTTGCCAGCAGGCTGGCATCTGCGCGGCCGCTCTTCTTGTGGAACCATCATAATATCCGCAGGTTTGTCCACTCCGGCGACTCTGCGTCGATGTTTCTAAAAGTCCAGCCGTGCCGAGAACTGCAGCTGCCTTGCGTAGAAAGCGAGAACGCCGGACGTAAACGTCGGGCTCCCATAGGAGGGAAGACTGATCACGCCGTTATAGGAGCCATAGTTGGCGTGATTCAATAGATTGAAAGCCTCCACGGCGGGAGTGAACTTGAATCGCTCGTGCACGGTGAAGACCTTTGTGAGGTCGGCGTCTACGCGCTCTACGGGGAGACCTCGAAGCGAGTTACGGTCGACCGTCGTCAATCCAGTATTTGGATCGTAGTGATCGTGACGGGGATCGTTGTAGACCATGGCGAGGTAGTTTGCTGTGCTCACGTGGGAACAAATCGATCCCGGAAGTGCTCCGGAAATGTAGTCGGCAGGCTTGGCGCAGTAGCTGCGATTGTAAGTAGCGCTCGCGACAAGTCCAGTTGGGGTGGAACCTCCAACCGTAGTCGCATAAGCTAATCCGGAACCGTAGTGATACACAACTCCGCCGCCCCATCCTCGCTTCCAACGATAGTCCGCAGTAACCGCCAGTGTATGCCGCTGATCATCGACGGAATTCGCCCACTCATTCGCGTAGTTGTACGGGTTTGATGCATAAGCAAATGCATCTGCAGAATTGTCCTTTTCCAGGCCGTAGGTGTAGGACATCATCCCGCTCAGGCCAAATTTAGTCTGCTGTCGGAGGCTGAAAAGGATATTCTTCATTGCGGATCCGACATAGCCAGGTGTCATTGCAGTTGCGATGACGGCGTAGTGGCTGTTCGGTTCAACGCGAGATGTAATACAACCATTAGGGCACGTCGCGCTGACCGGGCCAATGTTGGTTTGATTCCATCCGGTGGAGGGATCATAGGCAGTGTTGGCGTCAAAACGGGTCCAATCATGAAACACCCGCAATTGAACGAAGTCCAGTGAAACGGTTGTAGTAGGGGTCAGTTGTTGCTGGAAGCCGATCGAGCCTTGCACAGACCACGGTGTTCTGATTTTCCGGCCCGTCACCTGAATCGACTGGTAGACATTCTGCGGATCCTGTACGAAGCTGGACGTGTTCTGACCCGGAAATGGATCAGTCAGGCTGAAGCCAGTCTTGATGGTCGCTGCGGCTTGCACGGAGTTAACTCCGTTGAAAATCTGGTCGTCAAAGAATGCATTGGCAAGCAGGTCTGCAAAATAAATGCCCGTGCCGCCGCGGAACACGGTTTTGCCCGTTCCGAGAGCATCGTAGGCAAAGCCAATGCGCGGACCGAAGTTCCAATTGTTGCCGTGATGTGGAGAATCAACGCCGTTGATCGTATTATTTCCCGCCGTAATGAGGCCGATGTTGTTGTCGTAGCGAAGACCGAGGTTTGCAGACAGGCGCGGGAACATCTTCCAGTCATCCTGTGCCCACAGCCCAATCATGTTGCTGTTGATGCTGGTGTTGAAGTTGCCAAAGCCCTGGGTATATGCCGATACATTGGAACTGATCGCAGCGTAATTCCAGGTGCTCGGATCGAGTTGATTCGGGAAAACCTCATCCCACGTCATCGGAGTAATCCAGTTGGGAGGATCGGCTTTGACGGTCGCCGCACCCTGAATGTTTTGCGGGAAGGAACCGCGGATCGGGTCGAAAATATACTCTGCGCCGAACCTGACGCTGTGCTTCCCCTTGAGCCAGTACGCATCGTCTCGAAATTGAAAATATCGAACGGGAAGATAGGAGGGAAAGTTGTAGGCGGCTCCAATGATCTGCGAAGGAAAGGTGATCTGCATACTCCGAAGGGCAGGCTCGTCTATGCCCGCCTGAAAGAACGTTGATCCAAACAAAGTGTTCACGATTGTCGACGAGATATTGCGTGTCCACGCTCCAATGAAGCCATAGTCGCTGCCGCTCACGGAGTACTCGCGGCTGAGCGAGGAATTGCCGGAAGGAAGAAGAGCCGGCTGTGAAAAATCGTAGCGGAAATAGCGGGCGAAGATGTGATCGCGGGCGCGGGGCTGGAAGTCGATACGGCCTAGGGATTTCTCTGTTGTAAGCGTATTGCTGAGGGAGTAGGTGAGTGGTGGGATTGTGAAACCCACGAGCCGTGTATTCGTTGTCTCAGGCCGGCGTTCGCCCTCGTATGAGGCAAAGTACCAAAGTCTGTCCTTTCGAATCGCGCCTCCCAATGTGCCGCCATACTGTTGATCGGAAAAAGGCAGAACCGTCTTTGTAATTGGATCGGCGGCGTCAAAAACGTCGTTCCGGAAGTAGCCAAACACGGCTCCGTGCATGGTGTTCTCACCCGTCTTGCTTTGCATATTCATCACCAGTTGAGAACTGCGCCCCTGAGTAGCATCGAATTGATCCATGGTGATCGCAAACTGGCCAAGGGCGTCGCGGCTGAATTGCGCTTGACCGTAGTCTGAAGCCGCTCCGATTGCAGTTACCTGCTGGTTGTCTAGATTGAACTGTTCACGCCCTTGACTCAGCATCCCCAAAGGGCTGAAGTTGGTAATCGCGCTGCGGCGAATTCCAGGGAGCAGGGTAGCCAGATCCATGTAATTCCGGCCGTTGAGGGGAATGCTCGCCATCGTCTCGGGATCGATATTTCCGGTTATTTGAGATGTCGAGGTATCGATTGCATTGACCTTAGTGGTCACAGTCACGGCGGAAGTCGCGCCGGCCACAGGCAACATCACATTTAGTGTGGTCGTATTCCCAACCAGAACGTTCAGCTTTTCAGTAATGGTTGTGAAACCGGAACGTTTCACGCTAATCGTATAGTTGGCCGCCATGATATTCGGGAACTGAAAGATCCCGGCCGCGTCCGAAGTCGTATGGAAGGTGACTCCGCCACTGATCTGCGCTTCTACATCTGCCCCGGCGATTACACGCCCGGTGCTATCGGTAACCGATCCTGTAATACCTGTTTGCTGTGCATTAGCGGCGCAAATCAGCATGAGGACGAGGAGAGCCACGCCTGTGACAAATCGCATGCGCCACAGGATCAGTAAGCCCCCCGCTCTAGAGCATTTTCATAGTTGCTGTATCCGGTAGCCGCAGTGGCGGAAGAAGGCTTGTGCGTCTTGGGGTGTGATGGCTTCGATGGCCCGCGCCAGGGCCGGTTCGAGTTGATCGAGCAGCCGCGCTTTGATTCCCCGTAGCAGTTGCTTGAGCTTGGACCAGGCTTGTTCGATGGGATTGAAGTCGGGAGAGTAGGGCGGCAGATAGAGCACCGACGCACCGCATTTTTCGATGAGTTCGCGCACCCCGTCCACCTTGTGCGCTCCCAAATTGTCGAGGATGACAAGGTGACCAGGCTGGAGCCTTGGCGCCAGCACTTGTTCCACGAAGGCGAGAAAGACATCTCCGTCGGTGGGCGATTCAATGCTCATGCTGGCGAGTACGCCCTCGGTGGTCAGCGCCGCCAATACCGTCAAGGTGCGCCAGTGACCAGCAGGAACCGCTTCCCGCACGCGTTCTGAGCGGGGACCCCAGCCATAGCGGCGCGTCATCTCCGTGGTCACGCCGCTTTCATCCAGAAACACCAACCAGGCCGGGTCGATCTCGGCTACCAGTTCCCACCACGCTTGCCGCCGCCACAGGTTCTCACCGCTTTCCTGCTCTTGGGCGCGTAGCGTTTTTTTATGCCGCAAGCCCAGGCCACGCAGCCAATACCACAGCCGCGAAGAGCTGATCTCGACTTGATGGGCCTTCAGCAACTGCTGTTTCAGTTCCGCCAGCGTCACATCAGGCTGTCGGGCTACTGCGGCCCGCAGATACTGCTTGACCTCCGCGCTCAGCAGTCCCGTTGGCCCATGGCGCAACTGGCGAGGCCGCTCCGGCCGCCCCCTCTCCAACTGCTGGCGGCGGATCTTCTTGCTGTATCCATAACTGACGCCAAATTGGCCCGCCAGTTCCTCCAAGCTCCCTCGCCCCGCTGCATAGGCTCTCAACAGCTTCGAACGCAGGTCGTCTGAATAGGCTCGTGGCATCTGATCAGTTGCGGACTTGTCGCCACCTTCACCTTATCCTCGATTCGCCCTCGCGGATATAACTACTAAGGAACTGCTCTAGCCTGATCGAGCGCGGCGCGCAGAACTGCGCCGATCGATTTCTCTTGCACAACGTCACCTCAGGGGGCTTGTGAGACCGATGGCGTCAAGGACCTCACTCGGGGTCTTTGGTCGTAATCAGCCGCACTCGCGACCGTCATGACCGATACCGCAGATTCTTCGGGCGAGCGCTCGACGCATACATGATCAGCCGCGCGGTGGGTTGACGTCAATAATGCGTAGGTATTGGTGACACTTTCGTATCGGTCTACGCAGCCCTGGTTCGATCCGGCTGGCGAAAGAACCGCATGTGTACTGGTCAACGCCAGAGCGGAAGTGCCAAACCAGCCTTATATAAGGAACGGCGTGCGGCGAATGCAAGGCGCAATCGACGCAGTATTTGCGGAGATTATTCTCCTTTGCAAGTGACGAGATAGTGGTCAAAGGCAGTGATCTTACATCTACACACCGTGCCTCCATACTCGGCCTACTGCTTCACACTGCCTTCAACGGCATTCTCGAAAAACTTGCGAACTCTTTCGAACACGGTGGTGATGTCCAAATTCAGTCCAGATTCTTCAGCGAGTGCCCTGAATGATGTCTGCCAAGCCTCGGGTGGTGTTGACAAGCTCGCGGGCAAGGCGTGCGTCTGCCTGCGCGCAAAGGTGAGTCGCAATGCATTCGCAACTCTTTGCTGGTCAAGTCGGCCGTTGATCAGCAATGCCATATCCACGAGGTCTTTCACCCGGCTGTTCTGAGAGCTTCGGGGAAGCGTGTAGGCGTGAATCTTCTCGGCGAATTGCTGTTCCCCTGAAATCATCCACACGCGCGGCTTCTCGATTCCGGCAAAGCCAAGCCAGTCGCGGCATTCCGTGGTCTCAAGCGGTTGGATGACCACGTCGCCGACACCCGCATCGAGATGAAATCGGGCGAAGATTCTTCCGTCCATTCGCGCCTCGATCGAATAGCGGGCGCCACCATACGGCGCTGCCGTCAGGTCCATCATCGGAGGTCCGATCAGAAACTCAAACCAATCGTCGAGCGATACACTTGCTCGTTCCTGCAGCATTTCCCGAACTTGGGTGGCTGATTCGCCGCCTTCGGTTGCTCGTATAACGCTGTTGACTGTCAGGTCGATATCGATTGTCGATCGAGCCGACTTGAAGCGAAGTTCCAACGCATAACCACCCTTCAATACCCAGGGTGCTGCATCTTCCCGGAAGAGCCTTGCCAATAGCCGGTCAAAGGATACTTGCCGCCTGAGGCGATTGAGATCGACCCGTTCCGTCTGGGAGATGCCTTTGAGCCGCTCTTCCAGGGCTCTCCGAAAGGCTCCAGCAGTTGCGTATGTTCCGGATGGTGTCACTATGCAGCCCTTCGAAGTACATCTCCGGCAATCTTTCGTGCGATTTCGCTCATCTTCGCACTCCGAAGTTGTTGCCGCGTGATCAGACCGCGGTGAACGGCCTGCCGAAGAGCTTGACGAATGAACGTCCGCTCAACGGTTCCAGCCTCGATTAGATCAAGAATCGTGCGGAGAGGCTTGGTGTACTTGTAGCCTGGACCAGCCTCTGCATCGGTCGTTAGCAGGTCCGCGTAATGAAGCACTACGATTTCCGGCATTTCGCTATTGCGCCGGAAATGCGTCGGAACAGTCATGTGAAGCTTTGCCGGATTCAGGTCCGACAGCTCATGCAGGCTTAGCGCCGTTTGATGACTGTAGACCCCTTCGATCTCTTCCTTCCGATTCCGTGACCAGAGCGACCAGAGAACAAGATCGGGCCGATCCGATGACGGAAATAGTGCAAGGCGGTAGATTCCGCGATGGTCGCGAATCCAGTTCCCGGTCTGCACGTGATACGGATGAGTGTTCTCGGCGAAACCGGCAGCCTTAGCCTGCTTCGTGGTGAAGAAGCCTTGCTGCCGCTCAGCGACTTCGAACAGCCGTCGCGACGCTTCTCGGTGAGACTGGGCCATAACACAATACTACAATATTTTCGTAGATTTGTGCAAAGCGAGAATGACGGATTTATCGGCGCATAGCTCCTCTCCATTTTCAGTGGTCGGATCGTCGAAAGCGTCACCACCCTTGGTCAAAATTGGCCCGGTTTCTTACTATCCATTTTTACTATCCACATGCCTAAAATCACCAAAAACGGTGCAAATTTGCCCACGTCTGCGCACTCCTGAAAAGGGTCTGGGAGCCGCTCACATACCGATGATTTTTATGGATTTATTTCGATTGACAGAGGGTTAACTGAGGGAAGGCCTCGGGAATCAAGGGTGAAGCTGACGTTCTACCACTGAACTACTCCCGCCGTTGAGAACTGCTTCCTTATGACGACAACCATCGTTAACTATCCAGTCAACTATCGATCCGCTTGAATTTCTGAAGCAAATTCCATCTGAAATTCTGGCTTTGAATCAGCCACCGAAAGCCAGGTGAATAGAAGGCATGGATAATACCCCCCACTCATAAAGCGAACCTCAAAAGTATATCAAGGTTGACGAAAAATGACGCTTCAGCGAATGACCGCGCTGCTGGGACAAGGCTCGCTCACGATCGCCAAATGTCGCACATGCGGCGCAATGCGACATCGTATTGCTCCGGCGTTGCTGCTGGCCACGCCGCTAAGGCTTGAGCCGGCCGGCATATCCAGCGGCAACGATATTCTTCTGGATCGATTCCATTGCATGGGCGCTGGGCATTCCTGCGGTCATTACGCCCTCAAAGAAGCATCCCCGAGCCCAATTGCTGTTATCGCCACCGATGCCGAGGATGATCGCTCCTTCCTGCTGCATGGGTTGGTAACCGTTGGGCAGCTGGATGATGCCTGTGGTGGTGAGGGACCCGGACTGGGCGTTGCCCTGGTAGATGGCGTAGGTGTGCTGGCCATCGCTGGCGCCCATATCCGTTACGAAGACGGTGTTGGCGGGAACCTTCAGGTGCCCGTAGATGCCGTCTTCCATGTCGAGCCCGGCGTCCGGACTGCACGGGTTACCGTGACACATGATGTTGATCGCGTCCATATGGCCGGCCTTGTTGTCGAGATTGTTCGCCCCGGCGTTGCCGAAGTCGAAGCAGCATTTCTCGTTCAGGCTGAGCGTTGACGTGACCATGTAGACGCCCTCCGGCTCACCATTGACCGCTGTGTGCTTCGGGTGGTCGATGCGGTAACCCATGCCGGGAAAAATGTCGACGCCATAGACTTTGTGTCCAGCGAGGGTAGCGGGAAGGGCGGCGGCATCAGCGGGAGTGTCATAGCCGTTGGGGCCCGGTCCGCGCGCGGCGCCACCAGGAGGCGCTGGCGTGAGATCGTTGTGATTCGGCGACTGATCGTAAATCTTGGTAATGCTGCAGGAGGTGCCGGCGCAGAATCTGTCCTGCCCAGCGGCGTCGGCGTAACCATTGCGAAGGAGGCCGATGTCTGCATGTGCGTTATCTGACTGGCGCGTGACCTCGTAGAGCGGACCGGTGTACGAGCGGTAGAGCGTGCGGGTGGCGCTGATGGCCGCGACGCAGGGTGTCGCAGGTGCGAAAAGATCACAGGGCCGAGGCGTGACGGTTTGGGCTGGAGCGACGCACGCCTGGTTCATTGCTCCAACGACTAGGATGATTGCGGCCGACGGAATTCTTACGAACAATGGCACTGATTTCAATTGCATGGTGTTCCTGAGTTCCTTTGCTTGATTGATTCTCACTCACCAGACTGATGGTTGGCCGGCCGGAACCTTCGGAATATCGTCGCCGATCAACCTTTGCCAGTGAGTTGCCGAATAAGCTCGACTTCCCGCTCGCGGTAGGGAGTGCCGTCCGGATGAAAGACATCGTGAAACCACACTGGTGGCTGGATCAGAACGTAAGGACGCGCCCACGAATCCCACGGAAGGTAAGTCTGGCTCTTGCCCGCCACCAGGCCCCAATTCACTGCTCCGACGTGATATTGGCGAGCGATGGGAAGAATCGTATCGAATGTGCTGCCGTTCCCGCGGGCCATATATTCGGTGCATATCAAGGGTCGATGCGATGCCTGGAGTTCTTTGATGCTTTGCTCGAAGTGCTCCGGCCACCCATAGTCGTGAAACGAGATGATGTCAGATTGTTCGAACTGGATGCGCGCCACAGGGCGCATTGCCGCCACTGAAGACCAATCGCCGGCATATAAGCCGCTTGTCAGAGGCTGTGTGGGATGAACGCTGCGCGCCCATGCGAACACCTGCGGCAACAGGCGCTGGATGATCTCTTCCTTGTCCTTCACTTCAACTTTCGCGTACGAGCCTTGGTTGCCGTTGTCGGGCTCGTTCCACACATCCCAGGCCAGGATGCGGTTGTCTTGAGCGAATGCGCCGATTACGCCTTCGACATAATGCTCGATGCGGGGATATTGAGCCGGATCGCCAAGCACCTCCGCCCCGGGCGCCTGAACCCAGCCGGAGTTGTGCACGCCGGGAATAGGAGGGTGTTGCGGACCGAGTTTCGGATACGGGTCCCAGCAAGAATCCAGGAGAACAAAAATCGGGCGTATGTGGTGTTTCGCGGCAATCGACAGAAAGGTGTCGATCCGGTTTTGAAATCCTTTTGGGTCCTGCTCCCAAACCAGGTTGTGCAGGAATACCCGCATCGTATTCATGCCGATGCTTTCGGCCCATCCGAGTTCGCGATCGATAGTGACAGGATCGAAGGATTCCGCCTGCCACATTTCCAACTCATTGATTGCGTTCGATGGCAGAAAGTTCGCACCAACGAGCCAAGGCTGTTGGGCGTACCATGCATTGGCCTGCTCTTCGGTCCATCGGGGTTCCTGCGCACACAGACTGGAACAAACCAGCATCAGAACAAGGCACGTGCTTGCCGCAGACAAAAGGCTCAGTTCGCTTTTAATCAGGATTGATTTCATTGTTGGCTATTCTTTCACGTTCATGGAATGAATCTGCGGCATATCTGGTTATTGCATCGTCGATTCATTCGATGTCGAGCTAGTGATGCTGTTGCTGCCGCTTTGCCATCGTCCCTCTTTGCTTCGAAAGCCGCAGCAAGCAAAAGACTAGCTCTGGCATCGCAGCCGGTAGCAAAGATCGGCTGCAGCTGTGCGGCCGCATCCGGGAAATTCGATTGCCTCATCAAGCCGCTGGCTTCGTCCAACGCGGCCTCCAGATCGGGGCCCGACTGACAGTTCCTGGTCGGATCGGGGTGGCCCTGCGGCGTTTCGGCATTCCGCCCCCCCGCCGCCCCTGCAGCCAGACTGCCAATCAGGCAGCCAACGGCCAGGGCCGTGATAAGTCCGGACATCCCGCGCCTTGAGCACGCGCCGTCTTCACCATAGGCAAGAACCGGGTTGCCAGTTGGTGAATGCGCTCGGTTGCTTGTGAGCCATAGATTCTTCGGGCTAAAGCTCACTGGTCACACCGATGGCGCTGGCGCTAACAAGGATGGAATCGAACCCAGTGAGCTGATTGACGCCGTTCGTTACAATGAGAGCAATCCGCGGCGACGGCACTTTGAGCAACAGAATCGTTCCGTCTCTTTCCGCTGATCTCGACTTGCGAAAACGGTTGATTTTAGAGGTGCACGAGGCCGCGCTGCAAAGCCGTCACGACTGCCTGCGTTCGATCGGTGACATTCAGCCGCATCAGGATGACGCTGACGTGGCATTTAACAGTCGACTCGGTAATGCCTAAGTCGGATGCGATCTCCTTGTTGCTTCTGCCGCAAACGATCAGTTGCAGGACTTCGCGCTCACGGACGCTGAGATCGGAATTCGGAATGCGCGAATTGAGGGCGCGCGAGACGGGCGGAGGGAGGAATCGGCCGCCAGCGTGAACCCGGCGCAGCGCACTGACAAGGGCTTCGTGAGGCATTCCCTTGATGATGTAGCTGCGCGCACCTGCGGCGAGGGCTTGGTGGATGTCTTCATCACCTTCATACGTGGTGAGGACAACAAACTTGGCGTTGTGGTGGCGCGCCATCAAAATGCGGATTGCCTCCACTCCGCTTATACCGGGCAGGCGAAGATCCATCAGAGTGATGTCGGGCAGATGCTTCTCGAACATCTCGACGGCTTCTTCGCCGCTTCCTGCCTGGGCCACGGTGGTCATGTCGGGAGTCGCTTCAATAATGGCCGCGATGCCGACGCGCATGATGGGATGGTCGTCAACGATCAGGATGCGGATTTTCGCGTTTTCTTTCGTCCCGTTTTGCTCGCTCATTTCCGCTCTCCCATCGCATTCTTAAAGTACCTGTGAAAGTGGCACGATTATGGGGAATCCGAAGGATCGAATGCAGTGATGACCGGCAGCACGTTTCCGTCCCTGTCGAAGAAGCTGCGATCGCGAAGGCCGCCCTCGGCCGCCGGCTCCCACCAGAACACCCCCTGGCCGAGCGAATCGGGAATGGCGCGAACAGCCGCGTCCACCGCACGAAGAAACGCCAATTGGCCTTCAGGGCTTTCAGGGAACTCGGCGGTCTTGCCGGCAAAGTCGGCCGGGGTCCAATCGTAAGCAGTTTCGACCACGATGATGGGGTAATGGTAACGCAAGGCGAGATTGCGCAGATTCTGCCGCATTTGCGCGATGCCGCCGTGCCAGCGCGGATAGTAGGAGAGCCCGAGCACGTCGAAACGCACCTGATGGGCCTTAAGGTTGTCAAGGAAGCTCACAGCTGCGTCGTAGTCACCACTGCGCTCAATGTGGATCATGATTCGCGGCCGAGGCGAGGAGCCATGGCCCGCATTCACGCCGCGGATGCCCGCTTTCAGCAGGTCGGCGAATTGATCCCAATTCGCCGGTAATTTGCCGTCGGGCCACAACATGCCATTGGTGACTTCGTTGCCGATCTGCACCATATCGGGCATCAATCCCTGCGAGCCGAAGGAGCGGATGGTGTCGCGCGTATAGAGGTAGACCTGTTTGACCAGTTGCTTGTGATTGAGGGTTTGCCAGGCGGCCGGCATGGGCTGTTGACCGGGATCGGCCCAACTGTCGGAGTAGTGAAAGTCAAGCAGGATGTGGAAGCCGAGCGCCCGGGCGCGTTTGGCGAGCGCGAGCGTGTAACTCAAGTCGTTTGGCAGATGAATCTGCGCCGCCGACGGATCGTGGAAAATACGCAGCCGAACCCAGTTGTAGTGGTGCTGCTTCAGAAGAGCAAGAGCGTCGATCGGCTTGCCGTTTTCCTTGAAGACGACGCCATCCTGCTCGCATTGGGCAAGGAAAGAGACATCGGCGCCGACGGCGTAGACCTGCGAGACGGCCCGACAGGGAGCGCATAGGACGAAGCTTGCGAGAATGACTGCGCCAAGATGATTCCGCATGAAGGACCCACGTTCGGACGGCCGCGAGGATGCCAGCCGATCCCAATCCACCTCTTGGAATATGCAATGATAGTCCCCGGACCAGCAGGGGCGAATCCGCTGAAAGTACGAGCGACGCGCTGCCGGCCGAATTGGAAACAAGGTCGAATCCCGCGATAGTCTGGGACGGGGCTGGAGGAACGGCAGGTTGAAGCTGAACAAGCTATGGCCGGATGCGCAAGCCGCACTGCATGGCATTGTGCGCGATGGGATGCTGATGGCGATCGGTGGGTTCGGACTGTGCGGAATTCCGGAGGCGCTGATCCTGGCGCTGCGTGACTCGGGGGTACGCGACCTCACGATTGCCAGCAACAACGCCGGCGTGGACGGCTGGGGGCTGGGACTTCTGCTGGAGAAGCATCAGATCAAGAAGATGATCTCAAGCTACGTCGGCGAGAATGCGGAGTTCGAGCGGCAGTTCTTGACTGGAGAACTGGAAGTGGAGTTTTGCCCGCAGGGAACGCTTGCGGAGCGCATGCGCGCGGGCGGAGCGGGAATTCCGGGGTTCTACACGCGAACGGGGGTTGGAACGCTTGTTGCCGAAGGCAAAGAGCACAAAGAGTTCGATGGGGTGACGTACATCCTGGAGCGCGGAATTGTGGCCGACGTAGCGCTGGTGAAAGCGTGGAAGGCCGACCTGCACGGCAACCTGATGTACCGGCGGACGGCGCGAAACTTCAATCCGCATGCTGCCACCTGCGGCAAAATCACGGTGGCAGAGGCCGAGATTGTTGTTGAGCCGGGCGAACTGGATCCGGATGAAATTCATACCCCGGGAATCTTCGTGCATCGGCTGGTGCACAATCCGAACCCGGAAAAACGCATTGAGAAGATGACGACTCGCGAGGGATAAGACTGTGGCATGGAATCGCCAACAGATGGCGGCGCGCGCGGCGAAGGAACTGCAAGACGGGTTCTACGTGAATCTTGGCATCGGGATTCCGACACTTGTGGCCAACTGCATTCCCGAAAGAATCACGGTGACGCTGCAATCGGAGAATGGGCTGCTGGGAATGGGACCGTTTCCGCGGAAGGCAGAAGTGGATGCCGACCTGATCAATGCCGGAAAGGAAACGGTGACGTTTGTGCCGGGAGCGGCAACCTTCGGGAGCGCGGACTCGTTTGCCATGATCCGCGGTGGGCACATCAACCTGGCGATTCTCGGCGCGATGCAGGTTTCAGAGCGCGGCGATCTGGCAAACTGGATGATTCCCGGCAAGCGCGTGAAGGGCATGGGCGGCGCAATGGACCTGGTGAGTGGCGTGCGGCGCGTGATCGTGCTGATGGAGCACAATACGCCGGACGGAGGCGCGAAGCTGCTGCGCAAATGCACGCTGCCATTGACCGGAACGGGTGTGGTGCATCGCGTGATCACGGATTTGTGCGTGCTCGACGTGACGCCGGAGGGATTTGAACTGATGGAGCTGGCTGACGGCGTGACGCGCGAAGAAGTGGAAAAACGCACAGACGCATCGATACGGTTCAGCGGCGCTTAGGTTTTGCGCGCGATCCCGTTCCCCACACAGGCTTTCGCTTTTCGAGAAATGCGGTGATTCCCTCGCCAAAGTCCTCTGTTTGCCGGGAAAGGGCGCTGGCCTCAAGCGCTTCAGCAACGGCTGCATCGAGCCACGGTTTGTACTGCGCTGCCATGAGCCGTTTGGTTGCAAAGATCGCCTGCGGACTATTCGCAATCAGCACATCAGCCAGCGCACCAACACGCTGCGCGAGCTTGTCAGGCGCGACAATTTCGGTGACGAGGCCGAGGCGATGAGCCTCGGCGGCATCGAGGATCCGGCCGGTCAAAAGAAGATCGCGGCTCCGCTTGTCCTGAATTTGCAGGGCCAGAAAAGCCGAGACTAACGCCGGAACAAAACCGATACGAACTTCCGTGAATCCGAACTTCGCTGCCGGCGTGGCAAGCGTGAAGTCACAAAGGATCGCCAGTCCGGCGCCACCGGCAATTGCGGGACCATGGACGGCCGCAATCGTCGGCAAGGGCATCTCATAGAGCGCAAGAAACAGTCGTGCAATTTGCTCCGCGTCTGCGCGATGCTGTGCAGCGCTCTCTCCCTGCATAGCCTGCAAGGCCGAAAGATCCAGTCCGGAACAAAACGCTTCACCGGCTCCGGTCAAAACTACAACGCGGCAGCCGCTTGCGGCAGCGTCATTGAGTGCGGCGATCAGTTCGAGTTGCATTTCAGGCGTCATCGCGTTGCGGCGCTCGGGGCGATGCAACGTGATAGTGCGGACGGGGCCGCTGTCGGTGACGACGATGGTCGAGTAGGTCTTCAAGACGTTCCTCCAGGTTCAATGTCGGGGCTGACAACCGCTACGCCTGCGGCGCGGCCGCGGCTGCGATTTCGGCGCTCGCTTTGATCAGCCCATCGAGTGAGCCCAATGGCGAGATTTCTGCGCCGCATTCCTGCAATGTCGCGAGCAGGACTTCAGTGGGGATGTTGCCGACGAGAGCATCCTGCGCGAAGGGGCAGCCTCCGAGGCCGCCGATAGCTGCATCGAAGCGACGGCTACCGGACTCGAAAGCGGCGCGAATGCGTGAGGGTGCATCGGCGCGACGGGCGTGAAGATGGACACCGATTTCCACGATCGGGTGAGATGCGATGACTGCGGCTACGGTTTCTGCGATGCGTTTGGGCGGCGCGAGGCCGACCGTATCGGCGAGAGAAATCGCCAGGACGCCGAGGTTCGCCAGCTGCCGGCAGGCGGCAACCGCAGCACGCGTGTTCCATGGATCGTTGTACGGATTGCCGAAGGCCATGGAAACGTACGCGACGAGACCGAGGCCGGCGGCGTGAGCTGAATTAACCAGAGCCTCGAGTTCGTTGAGCGATTCCTCGGGGGTTTGATGCTGATTGCGGCGGAGGAACTCAGGCGAGACGGAGTAAGGAAATCCGAGGGTGCTGACTGCACCGGTGCGGATGGCGCGCTCGGCGCCTTTGCGATTGACAACGATGCCGATGATCTCAACCTGCGGCGGCCGCCCGAGGAGTTCGAGAACCTGCTCGGAGTCGGCCATCTGCGGAACGGCTGCGGGAGAGACGAAGCTGACTGCATCGATGTGGGTGAATCCGGCATCGATCAGGCGGCGAAGGTAAGCGGCCTTGGTCTCCGGAGGGATGATCGCAGGCAGCCCTTGCCAGGCGTCGCGCGGGCACTCGATGAGTTTGACCATTTGATTGCCCAACCGGCTACCCCCACCCCATCTGCGCAAATAACCATCTTATTTTTCAGTAGGTTGCGCGATGCAGTGCGCGGCACCCCCTCAAGAAAAAGACGATAATTGCACGTATACCAGCGTAACAAGTTACGCGCCATTTTTTCGCGAAAATGCTCTTCTCCTGGGAATGGGATCACCATCGTACCCCGGCCGCGGTTACTATTCTGGCCGGCAGGTTCCCCGTTCTCGGGATAGTTATGCTCTTCGCGAGTGCCTAGCATTGGACCATGACATTCACTCACGGACAACGTGTTCGCATCAAAGGCAAACAGTTTGTCGGGACAGTGGAGAAGAAGCTCACCTCCCTCGACAATGTGTACGTTGTTAAAGTCGACAGTGCTTCGCCGGACGATGAGAAACTTGTCCGCGGCGAAGACCTCGAGTTCCTTGCCGACGTTGCCTGAGTAAGCTGCTGGGTAGCGATTGGCGGCGCCTATTGAGGAAGCCCAGAGTGCGGCCTCGGCGCAAGGACCGGAGTTCCGGAATCGCTTCAGGCGCCCTGAGGCTCCTGCCCCTCCCGCAAAGGCTGAGGCCCTTTCCGCGACGACCTCGATTATCCGCGCGAGGGATAGACTTTGAGAATTTCGCGGGCGATAACCATGCGCTGAATCTCACTGGTGCCTTCGCCGATGGTGCAGAGTTTGACGTCGCGATAGAATTTTTCGGCGGGATAGTCCTTAATGAAGCCGTAACCGCCAAAGAGTTGCACGGTATCGTCGCAGATGCGCACGGCGACTTCGCTCGAGAAGAGTTTGGCCATGGCGGATTCGCGGGTGATTTTGCGGCCCGCGTCTTTGAGGACAGCCGCGCGCTGGGTGAGCAGGCGCGCGGCATCGAGCTCGGTGGCCATGTCGGCGAGCTTCCACTGGATGCCCTGAAACTCCGCGATGGCCTTGCCGAACTGCCGACGCTCCTTGACGTATTTGAGAGCCGCGTCGAGCGCGCCGCGGCCGATGCCGAGCGCCAGGGCGGCGATCGAGATGCGGCCGCCGTCGAGCACGCGCATGGCATCGATGAAGCCTTCGCCTTCAGCGCCGAGCAGGTTCTCGGCAGGGATCTCGCAATCTTCGAAGATGAGCTCGCTGGTATCGCTGGCGCGAAGGCCCAGCTTGTTTTCTTTTTTCCCCGGTCGGAAGCCCTTGGTTCCCTTTTCCACAATGAAAGCCGACAGGCCATGCGTGCCCTTGCTCTTGTCGGTGACGGCGATGATGACCAGTACATCGGCGTAGCGGCCGTTGGTGATGAATGTCTTGGTGCCATTGAGGACGTAGCGATCGCCGCGCTTCTCCGACGTGGTGCGGGCGTTGCTCGCGTCGGAGCCGGAGCCTGGCTCAGTGAGGGCCCAGGCAGCAAGCCAATCACCGGTGGCGAGATGAGGAAGATATTTCTTCTTTTGCTCTTCGGTCCCGGCGAGGAAGATGTGGTTGGTTCCGAGCGAGTTGTGCGCGGCGACCGTGAGGCCGATCGATCCGTCGACGGAAGAGAGTTCCTCGACGGCAAGAACGTAATCAACGTAGCCGAGACCGGCGCCGCCATAAGCGGGCGGGATGATGACGCCCAACAGACCCATGCCGGCAAGTTTCTTGATCACTTCGAGGGGGAACTCGCTCGCTTCGTCCCAGGCCGAGACGTGAGGCGCGATTTCGCGCGCGGCGAAGGCGCGAATTTCGCGGCGAAGGTGCTCCTGGTCTTCAGTGAGGACGAAGGGGTAGAGGGATGCGGTGGGTTCGACTGCGGTTGTCATTTGAGGCCTCCATTGGGGAGTTCTGGTGCCCAGTTTTGTTGCGCCTACAGCGTAGGATGCCAAGCGATACGAACGAATCAGGTCTGCAGCACGCCAGGATTGAAGCGCGGAACGTCGGGGTTAAGCGCGCAGGCTGCGAGAGCTGCAATGAGAATATTGCGGGTTTGCGCCGGATCGATGATGGCGTCGATCCAGAGACGAGCGGCGCCATAGCGCGGATCGGCCTGGGCGTCGTAATCGGCGCGAATCTCTTCGTGGAGCGCTTTTTTCTCGGACTCGGACAGCATTTTGCCTTCGCGCTCCAACTGGCGGGCGCGGACTTCAGCGAGCGTGATGGCGGCTGAAGCGCCGCTCATGACAGCGTAGCGGGCGGTGGGCCATGCAAAAAGGAAACGCGGATCGTAGGCTTTGCCGCACATGGCGTAGTGCCCTGCCCCGAAGCTGCCGCCTACGATGACGGAAATCTTAGGCACAACGCTGGTGCTGACGGCGGAGACCATTTTCGCTCCGGCGCGAATAATGCCGGACCACTCCGCCTCTTTGCCCACCATGAAACCGTTCACATCGTGGAGGAAGATGAGAGGCACGAGGCTCTGGTTGCAGTCCATGATGAAGCGAGCGGCCTTTTGCGCGCTCTCGGTGTAAATGACGCCGCCGACTTCGATGCGCGGCGAGCCGGCGCCGGGGCCCATGGCAACGGTCTGGTTCTGGTTGACCTTCTGGTTGGCGACGATGCCGACTGCGTGGCCACCGACGAAGGCGTAGCCGCAGAGAACGGTGCGGCCGAACTCTTCTTTGTACTCGTCAAACTCGCTGCGATCGACGATGCGAGTGATGATCTCGTGCATGTCGTAAACGTTGCTCGCGCCCGGCTGGGGATTGATGAGGCCGTAGACATCTTCCGCCGCAAATTTCGGCGCGTCGGCTGCGGCGTTGAATTTGCGCCTGCGAAAAATCTGTGCGGACTCTTCGGCGGGGGGGCGCTGGCCCATCTTTGCGACCAGCGAGCGCATGCGTGCCAGGCACATGTGGTCATTGGGCTCTTTGAAGTCGACGGTGCCGGAGATCTCCGCGTGCATGGCAGCGCCGCCGAGTTCTTCGGCGCCGGTTTTCTGACCGATGGCGGCTTGGACGAGCGATGGGCCGGCGAGAAAGAGGCCAGAGCCTTCGGTCATGAGAACTGTGTCGGTCATGACGGGAAGATAGGCGCCGCCGGCAACGCACATACCCATGATGGCGGTGATCTGCGGAATGCCGAGCGAGCTCATGACTGCGTTGTTACGGAAGATGCGGCCGAAGTCGTCTGTGTCGGGGAAGACGTCTTCCTGGAGCGGAAGAAAAACGCCGGCGCTGTCGACGAGGTAAAGCGTGGGGATGCGGTTTTCGAGGGCGATGGTCTGCGCGCGAATGACTTTCTTCGCCGTCATTGGAAAAAACGCGCCGGCCTTCACGGTTGCGTCGTTGGCGACGATCATACACAGGCGGCCGCTGACACGGCCGAGGCCGGTGACAACGCCGGCGGATGGCGCACCGCCATATTCTGCGTACATGCCGTGCGCTGCCCAGAGGCCGAGTTCGAGGAACTCGGAATCTTCATCGAGGAGGAGCTTGAGGCGCTCGCGGACTGTGAGGCGACCTTTGGAGCGCTGCGCCTCGGCGGCTTTTGGTCCGCCACCTTCGCGGATCTTGTCCTCTTCGGATCGGATTGTGGACAGAAGGGCGAGCAGCCCCTCGCGGTTCGAGAGAGCCCGCGAGGATGCGGGGTCAAGATTCGAGCGCAGGCGGTTATCGAGTTTGAGGTCGTTCGGCATGCAATGTCTTGCAGGGTACAGTATTGGACGTTTCAGGCCGCGCTGGCGATGGTTCCTGTGCACTCGCCGAAGCCGATGCGCGGCAGACCTGCCTCAAGACAGTATGCGCGAAGCGTCACCTGATCGCCATCTTCAAGGTACCTGCGAAGTTCACCGGTGGGCAGGCGGAGCGGCTCGGCGTTGGTGCGCAGCTCGAGGAGGCAGCCCTCCGAGCCGGGTTCGGGACCGGAGACGGTTCCTGTGGCGAGCAGGTCGCCGGGACGAAGATTGCAGCCGTTGCTGGCATGGTGGGCGAGGAGTTGTGGGAGTGTCCAATAGAGATGACGCAGGTTGCTGCGGCCGACGAGGTGAGACGCGAGGCCGGCTTGGCGCATGCGCGCGGATTGAAGCCAGGCCTCGAGGGTAATGTTGAATGCACTGCGGGATGAATCAGGTGATTGGAGATAGGCGAGCGGAGCGGGGTCGCCCTCAGGACGCGGGCTGGCCGGAACGCGGTAGGGAGCCAGGGCTTCGAGCGAAACGACCCAGGGAGAAATCGTGGTGGCAAAGCTCTTGGCGAGGAAAGGGCCGAGCGGTTGGTACTCCCAGGATTGGATGTCGCGCGCGGACCAGTCGTTGACCAGGCATAGTCCAAAGATTTTTTCACCGGCTTTGGAGATGGGGATGGGTTGACCCGGCTCATTGCCGGCACCGACGAAGAAACCCACCTCGAGCTCGTAGTCGAGAGATTGGGTGGGGCCGAAGATGGGTTCGGAGTCCGGCGGCTTGATCTGGCCGGAGGGACGGCGAATGGTAGTGCCGCTGGGAACGATGGAAGACGCGCGGCCGTGATAGCCCATAGGCACGTACTTGTAATTGGGCAGCAGCGGGTTGGCTGGACGGAACTGCGCGCCGACGCGCGAGGCGTGGTGGATCGAGGCGTAGAAGTCTGTGTAATCGCCGATCGTGGCAGGGAGTTGCATCGCAGCATCCCGCATTGGCACGAGGTGCGGTTTCACGCGAACCTGGACTTCGGGGCCGGCGTGCTCCGCATCGAGGAGCGCGGTGACGATCTCTCGCAGGGCCGACCACGATGCCGGCCCCAGCGCCATGAGCGGATTGAGCAGTGGGGCCGTGCAGGCGGAGAGGACCGTGCCGAAAAGTCCGTCAAGCAGGCCGTGCGTCGCGCAGGAATGCAGATCGAGGATCTGTTCGCCAATGGCGACGCCGATGCGCGGTCCGTTGCCGGAGTCGAAGATGCCGTAGGGCAAATTCTGGATCGGGAAATCGGAGCCGGGACCGTTGGCGGATTCGAGCCAGCTCTTGCGCGCGATCCCGGTTTCCTGTTCGATTGTGGGATTCATACGCGGGCCGGCTCCGCGACGCGATCGGGTGCGACGAAGCGCTTCTTCAGTCCCTGCCAGCACTCGAAGTATTCATGCTGCAGGATGCGAGAGTTCATGGCGAATTCAGTGGGCCGGACGGCCAGCTGCGTCTCAAACATGAAGGCCAGCGTGTTGCCGAGATACTGCGGACCGAGTTCGGCGTGGCTGGCACGCTCGAATGTCTCGGCGTCTGGACCGTGGCCGGCCATGCAGTTGTGCAGGCTGGCGCCGCCGGGAACGAATCCCTCGGCCTTGGCGTCGTAAGCGCCAAAGACGAGGCCCATGAATTCGTTCATCAGATTGCGATGGAACCAGGGCGGGCGGAATGTGTGCTCGGCTACCATCCAGCGCGGAGGGAAGATGGCGAAGTCGCAGTTGGCCGTGCCGGGAGTGGTGGAGGGCGCGGTGAGAACCGTGTAAATGGATGGATCGGGGTGGTCGAAGGAGACGGTGTTGATGCAGTTGAAGAGCGCCATGTCGTACTTATAGGGCGCGTAGTTACCGTGCCAGGCGACAACGTCGAGCGGCGAGTGATCGATGGTTGCCTGCCAAAGCCGGCCGAGGAACTTGGAGACGATGTGGAAGTCGCCGTCCCGATCTTCGTAGGCGGCGACAGGCGATTGGAAGTCGCGAGGATTGGCAAGGCCGTTGGCGCCGATGGGGCCGAGTTCGGGCAGGCGGAAGGTGAGCCCGTAATTCTCGCAGATGTAGCCGCGCGCTTGGATGTCGAGAAGTTCGACGCGGAATTTGACGCCTCGCGGAATGATGCAGATTTCGCCGGGTGCGACTTCGAGGATGCCGAGCTCGGTGTGAAAACTGATGGCGCCGAATTGCGGAACAATCAACATTTCACCGTCGGCGTTCGCAAAGAAGCGATCGCGCATGGAGGCGTTAGCAGCATAGAGATGGATGGCAATGCCCGTCTGCATGGCGGGGTCGCCATTGCCGCCCAAGGTGACGAGGCCCTCGAGGAAGTCAGTGGGTTGCTCAGGCAGAGGCAGTGGGTCCCAGCGAAGTTGATTCGGCGAGGTAGGCACCTCGTTGAACGGGCCGCTGCGCATGAGGCCCATGGGGAATTCTTCGTAAGGGCGATGCGTGACCGAGGGACGGATGCGATAGGTCCAGGTGCGGCGGTTGGTGGCGCGCGGCGCGGTAAAGGGCGTGCCGCTGAACTGCTCGGTGTAGAGGCCGAGGAGGTGATTCTGCGGGGCGTTCTGGCCGTGGGGTAACGCGCCCGGAACAGCCTCGGTGGCGAACTCGTTGGCAAAGCCGGTTTGATAGCGAATCTCGTCTGTCATGTGAATACCTCTCAGAGAGTGCCGGTTAAAGCGTACCGTTCAGGGCGCGGCGCTCTGCCTCGTGCATTGCTTCGTAAATCTGATCGAAGCTTGTAACGGCGAAGAGCAGCTTATGCAGCTCGTCGACCTTTACCCGCGTGGCGAGGACCTCATCCAGAGAGAAACGATGAATGGCGCAGTCGCCGTCAATGACATTGATGCACTCGCCGTGCGAGCTGATGAGACCGCTGCCGTAAACCTTGAACTCGCCGCGCTCAATGATGACGCCGAACTCGACCGTGTACCAGAAGAGGCGGCCTAGCTTCTCAAGGACAGCCGCGTCGGAGATGGAGGCGCACACGCGGCCGTAGTGCTCGAGGAAGTCGGCAAAGATTCTGTGGCTGTGCATGGGCACGTGG
Source organism: uncultured Acidobacteriaceae bacterium (assembly GCA_963834565.1). Taxonomy (GTDB): domain Bacteria; phylum Acidobacteriota; class Terriglobia; order Terriglobales; family Acidobacteriaceae; genus Telmatobacter. Next base: position 53,448 of record CAWICF010000012.1, read on the forward strand.
CCGAAGACATCGTGAAAGATGTCGGGTTCGGGCGTGTACTCGAGCGACTCGCGGCTGCGCAGCCAGGTGGTGGTGGGAAAGTTGCGCGTGGCGAGCATCTCAAAGAATGCCGGCGCCGGAAGAAAACCGCTGACGGGCGTGGAACTCCAGCCGGTGCGGGGCGCAAGCCGGGCGCTGACGGACGCGAGGTTGGGCAGGCGGTCGGGCTGAAGGCCGATGATCTCGAAGCCTTCAAGGTATTCGCGAGCCGCGTGCTTCTCAAGCTCGGGCAGCACACGGCCGACCAGCTCAGACCAGACTGCGTGCTGCTCTTCGGTGTAGGCGGCGTAGTCCTGCCGGATGATGTAGGGCGCGGCTGCGGAAAGAGTCGCGGTAGCCATGGGGTGCCTCCTGACGTCCGTTCGAATTACAAGTTGCCGCGGGCCTGTTGTTCGCGCTCAATGGCCTCAAAGAGCGCCTTGAAGTTTCCCTTGCCGAAGCTGCGGCTGCCCTTGCGCTGGATGATCTCAAAGAAAAGCGTGGGGCGATCTTCGACCGGGCGCGTAAAAATCTGCAGCATATAGCCTTCGTTGTCGCGGTCGACCAGAATGCCCAGCTCTTCCAGTTCCTCGACGGGCTCGTCGATTTTGCCGACGCGATTTTGCAGTTCGGTGTAGTAGGTGTGCGGCACACGCAGGAATTCGATGCCCTGTTCGCGCAGGCGGTTGACCGTATGCAGAATGTCGTTGGTTGCGAGCGCGATGTGCTGCACGCCGGGTCCAGGATAAAAATCGAGATACTCTTCGACCTGCGATTTCTTTTTGCCTTCGGCCGGCTCGTTGATGGGGAATTTGACGTAGCCGTTGCCGTTGGCCATCACCTTCGACATAAGTGCGGAGTATTCGGTGGAGATGTCTTTGTCATCGAAGTGCTGATAGAGCGAGAAGCCCATCACGGTGGCGTAGAAATCGACCCACTGGTTCATCTCGTGCCAGCCGACGTTGCCGACCATGTGATCAATATGGAGCAGACCGACGGGGCGCGCAACGTGGTCGTTTTCGACGCCGCGGAACCCGGGAAGAAACGGACCCGAATAGCCGCTGCGCTCGACAAAGGTGTGGATGGTGTCGCCGTAGGTGCGAATGCTTGCGAGAACTGCGGTGCCATGTTCGTCAGAGACGATATGCGGCTCGTCGACGCTGACGGCGCCGCGGCTGGTGGTCTCCTGCCAGGCCTGGCGAGCGTTGTCGACCCAAAGCGCGATCGCGCGCACGCCGTCGCCGTGCTGGTGGATGTGCTGGGCGATTGGATGATGGCTGCGCAGCGGCGTGGTGAGCACGAAACGAATCTTGCCTTGCTGGACGACGTAGGAGGAGCGATCGCGCTGGCCTGTTTCCGGTCCGGCATAGGCAACCAGCTTCATGCCGAAAGCGGTGCGATAGAAGTAAGCGGCCTGGCGTGCGTTGCCGACGTAGAACTCAACGTGGTCAGTGCCCTTGAGGGGCAGAAAATCTGTCCTCGGCATTTCAACAGTGGACGCAGATCTGGGGTCTCGGGACGCAGCGTGGGGAACGGCGCTCATGATCGATGGACCTTCATTGCGGGAGGCCGAAAAGGCAGAAACAGGGCTCCCGCTAGCAGATAGCATAGGCTGGGCAGAAACCGACAGAAAATGGGATTTTGAAGCAAAAATAGTGGTAAGTCTTAACAAAATTAGGCATACTTCGGCTTGAACCTAAGGATTGGTGGGCGATGCCGCACAGAACTCTACCCAACGTTTTGGAATTGGACGCGATTGCCTGGAAGATCCTCGAAACGCTGCAGCAGAGCGCACGCCTGTCGTTTGCCGAGCTTGGCAGAAAGATCGGGCTGTCAACGCCGGCCGTGGCGGAACGCGTGCGGCGACTGGAAGAGGCAGGTGTGATCACCGGCTATCACGCGGCGCTCGATATGGCGAAGCTTGGCGTGCCGATTCGCGTGCTGGTAAGGCTCACGATTCACGGCGGAGACCTGCAGGTGAGCCGCACCGTGAAGGCCATCAAGGAAATGCCGGAGATCAGCCGGTGCCATCGCATCACCGGCGCCGAGTCGTTTGTCATTGAGGCCGATGTGGTCTCGATCCGCCACATGGAGGCGCTGATTGACAGGCTTTCAACGCTGGGCGCGACATCGACTTCGACCGTTTTGTCGTCGCCCGTGCAGCGACGTGAATACCGCGCCGGATATATCGAGGGGTTCGGGAAATTCCTTTAGAGTGCAGGGCGATTGCGACGCCGCCGTGGGATGAGCGCACATGCGACACGCGTCGTGTGGCCGTTACAATGTCGCCATGCAGAAGAGGGCGGGCGACCCTGAACCAGACGCAGCGGACAAAGACTTCTTTCGAAGGCTTCGCAGTGAGCTGGAGAATGAAATCGCGGGCTATGTCTATGAAGTGCCCGCGAGCGCAGTAGGAAATCCCCTCCAAGCTGACGAAGTCCGCGCGCTCCTGAACTCAATGCGTCTCTGCCTCGTTGAACCGCGTTGGGAGGAGGTCAACGTTTGCAACACACGTGAGGAATCGTGGACCGGCGTGGGTGTGAAGCGCATGTGCGTCACGATGGCTGAAGACGAGAGCTATGCTCTTGTGTTCGACCCCGCAGATGAGCAGTACCATTTAGCGTGGCGCAGCGAACAAGGCTTGGGCACTTGGGGCGTCAGTGGAGATGGAGTGGGATGTTTCATCGCTCGGTAGTCGGCGATGAAATTCCCTTCTTCGCGGTGCGGCCGTCGTCAAAAGCAACCGCAGATCCTTCGGTCGACGCGGCGACTTCAGGATGACAAGGGTGGTGAGAGGATAGGCGAGTCAGCGATACTCTGGCTACGGCAGCTCAGAGCATTCTGGGCGCGGGGCGCAGGGTTTTGATAAGCAGGCGGACGGGGCGCAACAGGCGGACCTGCCAATTGCGATGCAGATGAAACCGGCCGGCAAAAACAAAATCATCTTCGATGAGGCGCGTGGCCAAAATGCGCTGATGACGCACGCGACGGCGGAGGCGATTCCATCCGGGATTTTCCAATTCAAGATAAAAGCGGTGCTGCGCAACCCAGTCGAGCGTCGGCGGGGGCGCGAGCATCAGCTCCTGCCATAGGCGGCCGGCGATCTTCTCGAGGCGGTTGTGATCGCGCGGACTGAGCCGCACGGCCGGCGCAGGTGGCAGTTCCGGATCGAGGCGAGCGGCCATCATCCAGCCGAGAGCGAAAACATTGTCGAAGACCGAGTTGCCCCAATAGCGATCGCCGGATGCGGAAAGCGGAATGCGGCGAAACGCGAGCGCGAGATCGAGAATGAGGCAGATGCGCTCGAAACGGTGGCGCACCCCGTGGAGGCACAGATACATCAACTCATCAGACGGCGAGAGCAGCCAGAGCGGAGCCTGGTGAAATTCGGCGGGAATCGCGCGCGTCCAGGCGGAGTCGACGTCAAATTCGAAAGCGTTGGGATTTTCGACGTTGTGGTGCAGTTCGAGGTTGGTTCCCTGGCGGCTCCACGGGCGGTGGTAATCGTCGGCGCGGGCGTTTGGTGAAAAACCAAGTTTGGTCAGCAGGTCTTCGGCGCGGGCTAGATCGCAGCCGCGCACGAGAAGATCGAGATCGTAGCAGGTGCGAAAGGCGGCATCCCCGTAAATACGCTCAGCGAGGCACGGGCCTTTCAGTGCGATGACTGGAATCTGCGCGCGGTGAAACTCGATGAGCGTGCTCTTGAGGGTTTCGGTCCAGACGAAGGATGTAACTTGAGCTTCGCGATCAATTTCGTCGAGCTGCTTCCGCTGCGGCGGGCTGAAATCGATGTCGAGCCGGCGCAGGAAGTGAGCCGTCCAGGGTACGACGTTTTCCTGCTCAGCAATTTGCAGCAAGGCGGCGAAATCGGCGTCACCGAAACTCCGCTGAGTCAAACGGCCGCGAAGCAGGTCCAGCAGAGACTGCATTCCTTGTCTCACGCCGGCGCGCCTCCCTCGATCATCGCGATTGCAGACGGTTCACTGGATCCCGGAGATCTGAACCAGGCTGGTGAGCACCTGCGGGATCTGCTGCCCCGCGCGTTCCATGGCGGCTGAAGGAATGCCGGTGCGGGCATAGGACTTTTGGCAATCGGCCGACGACGGACCGCGGAAATCGCCTTCCATGTAGGCGAGACCCGGACAACGCGAGCAGTATGCGGTGTGGCTGCAGTGCGAGCAAGTGTGCAAGTCGCGTACGTGAACGGAACGCAGCTCAGCGAACGCTGGCGAGTCATACCAGATTTCGCGGAAGCTCTGCTTGCGCACACTGCCGCAGGGCATGGGGAACTGCACGCAGGGAAAGACATCGCCATATGGCGAAATGTAAGCCAGCGTGTGGCCGGCGCTGCAGCTATAGCCGTCGAGAATGTCGTCTCCCACGGAGGTGGAGGATGGAGAACAGAATTCGTCAACATCGCCGACGAACTCTTCAGTACGCATCACCTCCTGGAGCTCTTCCAGAGTGAGACCGAGCTTGGTGACCGACCGGTCGCCGTTGAGCATCGGGGTGATGGTCGGGTCGATGACAAAGTTCACGCCCAGCTCCGCGGCCAGTTTCTTCACCGGCAGGGCGTCGCGCTGGTTGAACTGCATGAGCACGTTGGTGAGAGAAACTTTGATGTTGTTGGCTTTCAGATGCTTGATCGCATCGGTGGTGCGGCGCAGCGATCCCGGCAGTTTTGTTATTGCGTCGTGGACTTCAGGACGATGCGAGTACAGGCTGATCTGGACCTGCTCGATGCCCAGCTTTCTCAGCCGCACAGCTTCTTTTGGCCCGATCATTACGGCATTGGTCTTGAGCTTGACGTTGAAGCGCAGCGCGCGTGCGTACTCCAGGATCTCGAAGCAATCGCGGCGCAGCAGAGGCTCGCCGCCGCTGATGCTGAGGAAGAAGGTACCGGTATCGGCAAGCTGGCGAAGCAAATCCTTGATTTCGTCGGTGCTCATCTCGCCTTTATCGTCATGGTCGAGATAGCAGTGGACACACCGCTCGTTGCAACGCCACGTGATGTCTAGATGCGCGCTCAGGGGAACGCCGCGGTTGGTTGCCTTTTCGTTCATTTCATCGAGCAGGTTCATTGGCCCTCCTTGGGGGGAAGCGGTGCGTCAGAAATGGAGAGAATGCCATGATCGGCGAGTTGACCGATAAACGCCTTTGCGTCGGCAAAGGCTTCTTCATCGGAGACCTCGAACTCGGAGCACACGCGCTCATGAACGATTTGAGAGAGTGGCGTCTTGCCGTCCGCGGCATTCCAGATCGCGGAGCCGACGGAATTCAAGACAAAGATGGTTGAATCCAAAGTGGACATGATCAGCGTATCGTCGCCGAGCGTACGCGCTGCGATGTCGGCGCTTTGTGTGAGGTACATCTCGGCAGTTGGCATCAATCACCCGATAAGTTCCCAGACACGCTGGTCGGGAAGGAACGAAAGTTGATAAACCGGCACAGCGGCCACAAAGGCGCAGGCCGCGTCAAACACCTGGCGCACCAATTCAGGCTCATGCGCAAAAAAAAGAATGTTCCGGAGCAGGCGCTGGGTAGCCTCCGGGGGGTCAATCACATCAATCCGGTTTTCCTGAGCTTTCTTCAGCAGGTAGAGCGCTGCAATGGGCGCTGAAATGTTTTTGCCCGGCTTGCCCATCTCACCGGCAAACGGCGTCCCATAGGCAAAGTATAGGCCGTTTACTTTGCGAACATAAGAAGCTTCGTCGGTGAGCACAGCCGCGTCAGGCGGCGCAAGGCGGGCCATCGTAGTCTTCCCTGCCTCAGAGACTCCCGAAAACAAGAATGCCTTGCCATTCCGAACGGCGCTCGAAGCGTGGAGGAGGAATCCGCCTTCGGGCGCGAGCATCAGCGTATGGACGATGCGCAGCACCGAGTCGATGGAATAGGGATTCGCCGTCTGGAAGACCTGTCCCCGGCGCTCTGCAGGATTCCAGCTGGCGCGGAAGTCGCCGCGAGTCATCTTCCACTCGCGACCCTCCATCCAAACTTCAGCGTCCGCGTCGGGATCAAACGATTCCGGTGGGGTGACCTCGACGTGAAGAGTGAAGTCTGACTCGGTTCCAGGGCGGATGTAGTCGTGGTAGCGACCCCGCAAGATTCGCTGCAGTTCGGGGTCCGACGTCTGCACATCGATGGGAAGGCCGCCGATCTCGATGACGACATCGTGACTTGCACTGACCTCGGGGAGTTCCATCGATATTGCCATGCTATCTTTTGCCTCGAAGGGGAACCGTGCCACTCCGTAGTGCAGAAACTGGTGCTTAGACCTGCAATCGCGCTGGAATCAAGCGCCGAGTATCGCCTCGGCAAAGCCAACACTGCGAATTTTCGAGCGCAAGCGCATATAGAATCGGGCCCACCATTCTGACCGCCGCATCAGAGCCGCGATCATGCTGTTCCACAGCGAAAGGCGGGTGCTGACGGTGCGGCCGTCGCGCACAACGGACTCGACCTCTCCTACAATATCGTCAACGCTGACCGGATCATCAAAGCAGGGTCGAGCATCGCCTCGGGCGATGACACTCTGGCCGGCCCAATGCATGAATCGGTGGATGATCAACCGCTGCTCCTGGCGAAAGACGATGACTGCGTTGGGATGTAGCTGAGCGGGATCGCAATGGCGCACAAAAACCAAATCGCCGGGCCAGAGGGTGGGGGCCATACTGGCGCCGGCGACCTTCAACTGCACTTTGCCGGAGATGCGCGCAACGTCGGCTACGAGCTCGCAACACGCTTTCTGGAGGTGCGCTTCTCGCATCATGCCTGCTGCGTTACGAGGTCTTGCGGTTAAAGTGGCAGCCATGCTCTGTAGTTTGAACTTTGCCGCACGTCAGCGCCATTGTCTCGAAGACACGTTCATGCCGCACCATCGGCTTCACATAAGGCTTTTTCGTGGTGCCTCTTGCGACGCCCGAGGGGGAGAGCCGCTGCTTTGGGTCGGTAGAGTTGGTGTTCACCTAAGTACCTCTCACGTTTGGGGTTTCGTGCGTTGCGCTGTGTTCCTGCGTCAATAGTAGCTTACCAGAGGCGAAAAACGACAATTGGTTGAAAACTCAGGTCACATTAGCGGCCCAAAAGTACCAATTCAGGCAAGTTAATTCAGACCTTCCTGCGTGGCTTTGACGAGATTCGATGCCCCGGCGTCGACAGTGCCTGTGGGCGTTACGCCATTCTTGGTGGCGTAATAGACATTTGCCGTCTGCGAATCGGTCACATCATCATTGTCGACGATGATGCCGGTCGAGCCGCCCAGCGCCGCGAGAGCAGTGGTGCCAGCGCTCACTGCGGGGAAGCCAGTGGTTCCAGTGGTATCGGTCGGAGTGATGTTGAGGCTCATCACACAGCCTGCGCCCCCACCGTCAGGAGCCGTGCAATTGTCCGTGACACCGACAAAGAGGTAATCCACTCCAGCTCCGCTGTTCGCATTCGGGTTGAAGAATTCTGTCACCGGAGAGGCGTCGGCCAGGCCGGACGAGAGCTCAGTTGACGTGACGCCGGTTGAGGTAATGACGCCTGAGCCGTCGAACGGGACGCCGTAGAGCGCTGCCGATGTCCCGGTGCCCTGGCCGGTGACGAAGAGCATGGGCGTCGAAGATCCCGAGGTTTCTGGGCCGTTGCTATACCAGGCGTTGTTGAAATCGACATCGTACGGTCCGGTGTAGGTGGTATACGACGCGCCGATGGGAACGGTTGTAACGGTTGAAAGGTCCGCGGGAGCTTGCGCCAGGATGGCGTTTCCGTTTGTGCCGTTGGAATTGAATGTGGCGTACACCATCCCGTTGACGCTATCAACGGTGACGGGGTTTACCGAGGTGGCCCCGGAAGAAACCACCAGAGAAGTGATCGCTGATGGTGTGCTGCCCTCATCCGTGACAGAGTCGATGTTGCCTGCGCTGTCGGTAAAGTAGATGTTGCCGGAGAGTTCATCGTAAACCGGGCTGGATGGAACGGCGCCAGTGATCTCCTGGCTCCAGATAATCGCCGGTGTGCCGGCGCCGAAGACGGGGCTGATCTTGTACAGATATCCCGTGTTCGTGGTGTAACTGTAGGTGGTGACGTAGGCGGCGTCGTGCAAGAAGTCGATGTAAGGCGAAGTTGTTGAGTTTTGGTTGGTCATCCCGAGGTCGGGCGTGAGCTGCACCGTGAGATCGTTCCCGGCGTCGGGAAGGACCGGTGTGCTGGTGCCTTCGCCCGAGACCCACGCGAGGACGTGGAAGAACGATGTGGGAGTGTAGAGATTTGTGGCGCTGGGAAACTGATTTTCGACGTAGGCAAGCTTTGTTCCATCGAGTGAAAGCGAGATCGATCCCGGCACCTCACCGGTGCCCGAGGCGTAGGCAAAAAGCACTGTTGGGGCATCCAGGCCGGTGCAAAGTCCTGTGCCGCCTGAATTGGTATAGAGATTGTTGTAGCCGATGATATTCGCCTGGCTGCCGACGACGGCATTGGCGGGAATGCCGATGGCCACATAGTCGCCCGCATCGCCGGTGCTAGGTTGGTTGGCGCAGGTTGGAGTGCCATAAGTGTTGAAGCTGTACTTGGCTGGAAATGTCTGGCCGCCGCCGGGATCGACATTCAGCGTGAAGGAGCCATTGGATGCGGGAGTTGTCTGGCTGGTACAAGTCCAGTAAAAGTAGTATGGAAGATTGGGGTAGCCCTGGTTCCAAATGTTGATGTTCCCAGCCGATCCGAAGATCAGACCATTAGCATCGATTGGACTTGTACCTGAACCGGAGGGGACAGCCAGCAAATTGTCGTACTGGAGACCGGAGCATGTATCTCCCGCAGGCGCGGGGCCGACGGGATAGAGCGGGTAGGTGCCAACGTCAGTCGGAGTCTGCGCGCTCTCAGTGATTGTGAGCGTGCCACCGGTAGCCAGGTACAATCCGGATGCCATACCGGCGTCGCCGGTATACGACGCATTGAATTCGTCGAGAGTATTCAGGCTGCCGTAGCCCGCCTCCGTACCGTCCGGAACCACGATATTGAAGGAGAAGTCGAAAATCGGCTGGTAAGCCACAGCGCCCAGGGGTTCGCTCCAGTCCCGACCGATCGCGGGTGAATTAGCGCGCCCGCGAAACACTCCGGGGCCTCCGATATTTCGATGGCGGAAATACCAGCTCTGCATATAGCGCGGATCATTCTGGAGTCTTGACGCTATGGCGGGATTCTTAGGGGTGGGAAAAAGGACGTGGCGCTGGGACCAATCGGAGATAGCGCCTGTGCGAATTTGACTGGCGGCAAGTGGTTTACTCGTCTCGCCGGTAACCGGGGCCGAACGCACGCCTGACATATTCGCAATAGTTAGCGGGGCACTGGCAAGGTTCATCGCCCTATCCTGCGACCTGGCCGGCGCGCTGACGGCGGCAAGCGCAGCGATGGCGAAACCGATCATCAATAAGTTCGAACGGGGGGATTTGGCATTCGAAGTCATTCGTATTCTCCGGTGAAGGCTATGGCGGACATGGTTTGCACAGCCGTGCTCGATCGCCTGAGCTCAATTCGGTTGCACTTTTCTAAGAAGTTCTGGCCGATCTCGGTGACACGCATTAAGGGGACGTTCGGCAACGAAAGTAACTTCTGACTACGCGGGCCGCTTGCTCACCAGAGGCATGCACCGATAGCCAGATTCTACCGTGATTTCAGCAAGTTGCAAGACGAAATTCAGTAAAGCGATGGCGATTTCGAGGTGGAGTGTGCAACTAAAGTAACCATTTGGATTCAGTCAACCCGGCCGGTGTTATTGGCGCGGCTCAGGTCCGGTAAGATGCGTCGCACGGCGAAAAGGGTGACCTCGTTGGTTCCGGTAAGAGCATTTTTGGGGGACATTTTCGCGACTTACAGCGATTCCTGAGTAACTGTATCCTCCGATGGTCGATGCTATGTCGACGGCTCCCTGTTGGTCGCGTCGACTTGAAGGCGTCGGCTTCGGGACACAGCAATTCAGGAATCGCTATCGACGGGTAAGTTGCGGTGCGGCATTTCCGCATACGTGAACTAATAATCTAAGAGGACTTTCGATTAAAGTGGCAGCCATACTCCGTGGTCTGCATCTTGCCACAAGTCAGCGCCATCGTTTCAAAGACACGTTCGTGCCGCACCTCTGGCTTCACATAGGGCCTTTTCGTGGTGCTTTTTGTTTTGTCAGCTGCGGCAGGCGGCTGCTTCTGATCGGTCGAATTCGCGTTCACGTCCGTACCTCGCTCCATGGTTGGTCCCACAGTCTTAGCTTTTATCGACCATTTGCCAAGGATGCGACAGCCGTTAGGAACACTTTCAACTGCTCTGAGTGATGCAACTCACTGTAGGCCGGACTGCGTTGCCTGCACAGCGCAACTGCCTGTGCCATTGCCCGTAGATCCGGCGCCGTTTACGCCGTTGCAGCTCTCACTGCCTAGGGAAGTGAAATAGATTTCCGACCCGCCGCCGGATGCTGCGTTGTCGATGATGATGCCGCTGACGCCGCCGGTCTCATTCAATCCGGCGGTAGGATAGCCGGTGGTTCCGGCGCCCTGGACGTTGAAATTATAAACGCATGCGCCGGTGCATAGCGTCGTGCCGCCGGAGTTTTT
>CAWICF010000013.1:0-63288 GCA_963834565.1 uncultured Acidobacteriaceae bacterium
ATTACTGCTTTTGGGTCCTTCATGCAGTTACCTGGCATCCGCCGTAGCGGAACAGCTTGTGCAAGTTCGAGTTAGGCACACGAGTTTCCATTCGGAACGGACGTTGTCCTCACCGCGCAAGCTGAAACGGCGAAAACCTCGTCGCTCTTTGATATGTCCGAAGACCGGTTCGACGATGGCCTTTCGCATTTTGTAAACGGCTCGACCGGCTTCGGTGCGCAATTTGTGATGCATGACTTCTTTGAGCGTCGCTTGTTCCGGCGGGCCGCTGGTCGGCACTACCACCTCTCCGTGTTTCATGCGCCCCGTGGCTATATGCAGATTGATCTCTTCCGTGCTTTTGTCGGTAACATTCGTCTCGCTCCAGTATCCGGCATCGGCGCTGACGTTCTCGGGCTTGCGACCCATGTTGGTTTCGACTGCGCCAGCATCGGCAACAGTTGCTGCTTGTCGTTGGTTTCGATCGTCAAGTCCGCGGCCACGATGATTTGCGTCTGGGCGTCCACGGCGATCTGCGCGTTATATCCCTGCACGAAAATGCCCTTGTTGGCGCCGTCTGGCATGATCCGGCTTTCCGGATCGGTGAAGTTGCGTTGCGCCCTGGGGTCGGGCTGTGCCTGCTCCGGTACGGGTATCTGCGGTTTGCGGCCGCTCTTCTTCTTGCCCGTCTTCTTTCTTCTTGGCGCTCGGCGAGTTTAACTTCAACTGCGGCACGCTTTTCTTCCGCCTCCTGCCGGGCCTCTTGCTCCAGATCGGCCTTGGCCTTTTGCAGCTTGGCCAGCCGACTCTCGCGCCGGGCCAGTTCTTCAGATAGCTCATCGCCGCGCTTGCCCTTGCCATACTGCGCATCCTCGGCCGCGTCGGTCTCCTCCGCCTGCTTCAACAGATCCGCCAATCTCTCGCTTCAAACGCTGCTCGGTCTCGCCCATGCGGTCGTAACTCATCGCCTTGTGCTTGCTGGCGTTAGCCTTGATCTTGCTCCCGTCTATCGCCACGTGCCCCAACTTGACCAGGCCCGCCTTCTCGCACAACAACAACGCTTGCGTAAACAAACCCGCCAGCGCTTCCAGATGCCGCTTGCGAAAATTCGCTATTGTGTCGTGATCCGGATGCTCGTCGGCGGAAAGATAAACGAAAGCCGAATCTTCGTAAGTCTTTAATTCGATCTTGCGCGAGCTATAAACTCCGACGCAGTAGCCGTAAAGCAAGAGCCGCACCATCATCTCCGGAAGATAGGCCGCCTGCCGCGGCCGTCCTTTGCCGCGTAGGAGGCATATATCGCGCTCAGATCGAGCATCTCCACCACATCGACCAGAAATCGCGCCAAATGCTTCTCCGGAAGCCAATCGTGCAGCGAGGACGGCAACAGCAAGGCCTGATTCAAATCGTCGGAACGGAAACTCTTGCTCATATGACTCATTATAAATGAGATACATACTATATCGCCCGCTCTTTCGCCACTTCGACGAAATCTATTTCCGACAGACTCCTAGGCCGAGGCACTCGGTTAATGTCCATCCGTCCTTCCCAAGTGCACTGAGTTGCCGTTCGAATAGGGCGTTTTCCATCTCCAGGCCTGGCGGTTGAGCGAGATTTACCACCTTGTATTGCACGGGGCCAGCCGCATGCACAACAGGCACCGGCACGTTCGGACGAATCGCCAGCCACGCGAGCAGCAATGCAATAACAACAAGGGCACTCTGCGTTAACTTACTTGACGTCATTCGGCGATTCTCCTTTTGGGGCTTGAATTGCGCTGATAGTGTACCAGCCCTCAGGCCCGTGACTGCCGAAAAAGTTCTCGAAGCTTCATTGCACGGTCAAGGTCTCTTGTATCGCATCAGGAGGAATTCCACGCAGACCATCTTCGCGGCGGTCCTCCAGAATCAGTCGGATGGCTGCTCCAAGGCTGGCGCGGCACTCTTCGACCGAACTGCCCTGCCCGTTGGCGCCAGGAATCCTGGGGGACCAAGCTGCAAACCAGTCCCCTTCCTGTTCGATCACAGCCGTGAATTCATTCCGCATGGAGAAAGTATAGACCCGTTTCCTATGTCGGACCACCCCTCCCAAGTACATTCAGCCGTTGCCCTACTGAGGCTGCGTTTGAGGGTTAGACCCGCTCTTTGCGTAGAATTACCCTCCGCTAAGGCACAATGGAATTGAGCAGACGAGTGGAGAAGCTGCTCCCCGGCGGCTTGCGTCGCTGGGTCAGATTTGTTCCCGGTTCAAAATGTCAGGGAACCTCTGAATAAGTCGATGATTTGAAAGGGCACGACTTTAGTCGTGCCGCAAATGCAACAAAATAAACGTCGGGCTTTAGCCCCTGAGGTATGCCTTTCGGGCATGTCGCTCGAAAACCGGCCATTTTCCGCAGCCTGTTTAGCCCCTGAGGGAACGGACGGCTAACAATGAGACTTAATCAGAGGTTCCTCAGCGATCCGCGCAGTCCGTACCACCCCGCCCCCTACCCCCCTACCTGGTGGTATTAGGGCCACAGTGGACTTTAGTACCGTAAAATCGCCGGGTTTGGACTTGCCTGCCCTTGACTGCCAAGGCCCCGTTTCCACTGAACATGTTGTAACTGGATTCGCCCTCGAGCCATTCACTATCGCCAGCGGCAGGCTCCGATCCGGGCGCAGCGTAGGAACGGCGACGCGGCTCTAAAGGACTTCTTTCTCGAGCGGCGCCGCCGGATTGCACGATCAGCTTCTTGATCGCCTTATCCATCTTGTTCGTGAAGCCGGGGGTCGCGTTTGCCTTGGAAAGGGAGAAAAACAAGCGAGCCCGATTTGTGGCAATGCTTGCATCGATCCGATTCTGGGTGTCGTAGCAGGCCCTCGCCGCTTTCCCGCTCATCGAATTCATTGTGAGCCGCAAAACCTGTCCTCGTTGATGGTTGGCGTCGCTTGGATCGATCATCTCCCAGATCGCGCTGTTGCTGTCGATTGCACTGAGAAAGATGTCGCAGCGGCCGTCAGGCTGAGTAATCGACAGGATCGACGAGGCCGGATCGAATGCGACCTCCAGATCTCGTCGACCCCGTCGCTCGGACTGAGAGAAAGAAGCTGGCCGTGAGGTACTGCAAAGAATTCCTGGCTGGTTGGCTCAGGCTTGGAGCCGGGCTTTATTGCGTGCTGCGCGGGCTTGGGCGTCTGTGCGACCAGTTTGGGCTTCGTGGGCTCCGTGGATTGCGAAGTTTGTGAATGGAATACGTGGAAGGCCAGGGTCTGAACGGAACACCCAGTCAGAACACAAGAAGAGCGCGGCGGCGCAGGCGCTCATGAATTGCGTCATAGGTTCAGTTCTTCTTGCACTTGCCCGGTCTTCCCCGACTCCAGCCTGCCGGCTGACGACGGGAATGGGTCGCGGCGCGGCGGCAACCCGCACAATCTTCCCCACGATAACCGGCAAAAGCACAATCCGCATGGGGTGAGTATAGCCACGTCTCCGGCGGCGTCTATCCCACTTTCGCGAGGGGCTGGTTACGGTCGGTGCGCAGCGTGGGCACGGCGGCCAGCAGGCTGCGCGTATAGGGATGCTCGGGCGCGGTGAGCAGGCGCGCGGCCGGGCCCGTCTCCACCATCTCGCCGGCGCGCATCACGGCGACGCGGCTGGCCACCTGGCCCACCACGGCCAGGTCGTGCGAGATGAAGAGCATGGCCAGCCCGTGCTGCCGCTGCAAGCTCTTCGAGCAGCTCCAGCACCTGCGCCTGCACGGTAACATCCAGAGCGGTCGTGGGCTCGTCGGCAATCAGCAGCCGCGGCCGGTTGATCAGCGCCATGGCAATCAGAATCCGCTGCCGCTGCCCGCCGGAAAACTGGTGCGGATAGTCGCCGTAGCGCCGCGCCGCGTCGGGAATCGAGACCGCCTCCAGCGCGGCAATGGCCTTTCGCTTCGCCTCGCGGCCCGTCCACGAGGGAGAATGCGCCTCGCGCGCTTCGGCCACCTGGCGGCCAATCGTCATCACCGGATTCAGCGCCGTCATCGGCTCCTGGAAGATCATGGCGATCTCGCGGCCGCGCAACCGCCGCAACGCCGCTCGGCTGCCGCAGCAGGTCGATGCTTGGCGCCTGCGAGCCGTCGGCTGCCGCTCCGCCACAGGATCTGGCCCGCCACCTGCGCCGCCGGCCCCAGCAGACCCAGAATCGCCAGCGCCGTGACGCTCTTGCCCGACCCCGACTCGCCGACCAGCCCCAGCACCTCGCCCTCGTCGAGCTGCAGGCTGATGCCGCGCACGGCCTCGGCCGCTCCAAAGCGAATCTGCAAGTCGCGAATATCAAGAAGAGCTGTCATCAATTCGGCTTCGCTGAAAGCAGGTACAAGTCAGCCGTTGTACCGGACCTCGACCATCGTGCAGTCGTCTTGTGCCTCATTGTTGGCCTGGAACTTCGACACAGTGTCGAGGATCTGCATTCAGATCCTGGTGCAGGGCGATCTCACTCAATCTGTCGTCGCCAAATGGATCGCCGTCGCTGTTCTCCGCTTCCACCAGTCCGTCGGTTGCCGAGCAGAATGCGTTCTCCCGGCTGCAGCGTGATGCGCGCTGAGGAATAGGCCGCCCCGGGAATGAGCCCGACAATCAGGTTGCTTTCCGGGAGCCATTTCGTTTCCGAGCCCTGGATGAGAAGCGGCTGAATGTGGCCGCAGTTCATGTATTCAACGCTGCCATCGGGGAAGAGCTTGAGCAGCACCATGGTGGCGTATTTGTCGACGTTGCGCGTGAAAAGAAACTGATTCAACAGCGCCGCGATATCGGGCAGGCTTTGCCCGGAGAGCAATTGCGCGTGGATGATGCCCTGCATGGTTGCGGCCACAATGGCGGCCGGAATGCCCTTGCCCGAAACATCCGCAATGGCCACGCACACACAGTCGTCGAGCGCCACAGCGTCGAAGAAATCGCCGCCAATTTCGTAGCAGGGAATGCTTCGCGCCTTGAGCTCGGCATAAGGAATCACGGGCATCTTGATCGACATCAGGCCGCTGTGAATCCGGGCGGCAACTTCCAGCTCTTCGCGCGCCCGGCGCGATTTGTATTCCGCCTCGGCAAGCAGGGCGTTTTGCAACAGTGCCGCGGCTTCGGTGGCGATGGTATCGAGCAACTGATGATCCACTTCGCTCAGGTTTCCCGCGCCCAGTTGACTATCGAGATAGAGCAGCCCAAGCAGTTCTGTATTGTGGCCGGCTGCATCGCGTTTGCGCAGCGGAATGCAATAAATGGCTGCGAATCTTGTTGATCATTACGCTCGCCCAGGCCGACGCCTTGTCATCGGCCAGCGTGTCGCTGATCGAAAACTTGGCATCGCTCTCGATCGGCTCTCTGCATGGCCCGGCGCGAGATGGTCGAGTCCTGCTCAACCATCTTGCCTTCCGCATTCAGTCCGCGCGCGAGCTTCATCCCGCCGCCTTCGCGCAGGAAGACAAAACCGCGCTCAACGCCGGTGAGTTGCAGCGTCAGTTGCAGCAGAGTGGTAAGGATCTCCTCGATCGCGCCGCCGGCGTTCAGTTGCCGCGCCGCACTCAGCAGCCAATTCAACTGCTCCATCTCGCGGGCCGCGGGCGGTTGCTTCTCGTCGATAAGCGGAAAGTCGTTGACCGGAAACGCAGGCTGGAAACCATGCTGACCTGAGACGTGGGCTCTCCCTCGCTTACGGTCTCGAAATGGAACTGGAGTTGCGGCCCCTCCAGCGAACCCAGTTGCAGCACATCGCCGGCATTCAGAGGAGCCCGCTGAACGCGCACGCCGTTGAGAAAGGTGCCGTGGCTGCTGTTCCGATCCACAACCGAATACGAATCGTTCTCCCGGACGATCATCGCGTGTTGGCGCGAGACGCTTTGATCGCGCAGTACAACGTCCTGATCGGGCAAACGTCCGATCGATGTGGTATGACGGTCAAGAAGGACGTCGTGCTGCCCGTCTGCGTCGGTATAACTAAGTGTAGGGAAAGTCATTTCACTCCTTACCGCTTTGTGGCGCGGTTATTCCATCCAGTCATTGCGTCTCGCTGACATATATTAAATGGGGCGCCTCAGGCGAGGTGAATTACAGCCTTGGTTCATGGTCCCGTATAATCCATCTAAGTTACTGATTCTGAAATGATTGGTCGGGACTCGAACCCCCACACCCTTGCGAGTACATGGACCTGAACCATGCGCGTCTGCCAATTCCGCCACTTCGGCACGGGATACCACTCAGACAGGATGCGCTGAGCAGGCAGCAATCTTGAGTTTCGCAAAGCCACGTTGCGGTGTCAAATTGCCGCGGCCCGCAAAGGGATCGCGAAAAAACGCCGTAAGCTGCACGGCGTGATCACGTTGCGTCAGCCCGGCGTCTTCACGCCCTTTTGCAGCATGGCAACGGCCTTCGCCATTCGGTTCTGGCGCGTCTCTTCCTTCTTCGCCTCGGTAATCCAGCGGACATATTCTTTGCGATGCGTGTAGCTCAGCTTCTCAAAGCCCACCCAGAGCTTTTCGCGCTTGAGCAGCTTTTCAAACTCGGCCGGCACTGCGACGGTGCGAAGCTCGTCGTCCTTCCAGACCACGACTTCGACTGTGTCTCCGGGGCCTTTGCCGATCTTCTCGCGAACCCCCTTGAGGACGCCAAGCATGTGGTGTTGCATTCCACAGTTCATCAGCGAACCCTTGTACAGTACGCCGTCGAATGTCGCCTGCACCGGCACATTGCCCCTGGTGCCAAATTCCTTTTCGACATCGTGCGGAAACTCGACGCCCGCCCCGCCGCCCATGCCGGCAATGATCTTCGCCTTGAATTGGTATTTCTTCATTCTCTCGTTGCCCCTGCGGAATCGGTTCATACGCGCCACCAATTGCGAAAACTATTGCAAACGCCGACGGCGCATGCAATAGGAATTTCGCGCGCATTTGCTGGTGTCAGGCCGAGACGGAAATCCCATCGCGCTACCTCTGCTTCGGAGCAGGGCGGCGAGATGGGATGGCCGAAAAAGGGCCTTGAAAGCGAATTACACCAGCTTGGCGTCGAGGGAGATCTCGGTGTTGTTGGCGAAGAGCTTCGAGATCGGGCAGCCAGCCTTGGCATCGGCAGCAGCCTTGTCGAAGGCTTCCTTGCTGGCGCCGGGAACGCTCGCCGTTGTGGTGAGCGCGATCTTTGTCACTGCGAATCCGGCATCGGTCTTGGCCAGCGTCACGGCCGCGTGGGTCTCGATCTTCGTCGGCGTCAGATTTGCGCCGCCCAACTGCGCGCCCAGCGCCATCGAGAAGCAACTCGCGTGCGCCGCGGCAATCAGCTCCTCGGGGGTGGTGCCGCTCGTCGCACCTTCAAACCGCGTGGCGAACGAATAGTTGGCGTTGTTCAGCACGCCCGTCGCCGTTGAGATGGTGCCCTTCCCTTCCTTCAGTGAACCTGTCCAAACCGCACTTGCCTTGCTTGCCATATTCCCTCCTTGGGGATTCAAGAATCCTGTGTTTGTCGTGGGATTTTCCGGCGCAGGACCTTCGGGGAAAACCATTGCGCCGTAGAGCTATTGATGCCTCGGGTGCCTGAACGGATACGGTCGCGCAGGCGGCTTCATCTCTATGCTAATCTGTCGGGCATGCTCCCACAGGCGCCCCGCTTTGTGAATTCCCAATCAGACGCCCAATCCGCCGCCGGAGTCTCACAAAGTGGTGCAAATGGGTCCGGCGAGCAGCAACCCGTTCATCATCATTGCCAGGTGTGCCCGACATGCGGCCACCGACTGAGCGGTCATCGCTGCAAGCTGGTGTGCGCCGAGTGCGGCTACTACATGAGCTGCGCCGACTACTACTGAATCGCGTACCGGCCGCTTCGGACCTCCCGGGCGCGTTTGGCGGCGGCTTGTTCAGTTGGCAGCGGATGAACGATTCGCGTTGAGATAGGAGCTGTCGCGTGTGGAGATTCCGTAGGCTCATGTGCTGGATCTTCGCAGTTGAGTGCTTTCTCTTCGCGTTCGGGGGTCTGGATCATTCACTACCCTCCACAACATGGACAACCTTTCATTCGCGGAGGGGACAATTCGTCATCGCTCACGGTCATTGAGGTCTGCGCATTCTATTTTGTCGTCATATCCACACTTGGAGTCGCGTGGTGGACGACCTGGAAGGAGAAAGCATCGTCCTGGATTTGGGGAGTCGCTGCAAGCATCGTTAGCTTGTTTACATACCTGGACCCAAGCTACTGGTACCAGATCCACAGGCGCGGAGTTTGGATTCACTGGGCCGTCGGTCTGCTGGGATTGATTGCTTTTCTTGTTCCGCAGCCCGAACGGCCCGTAGCATCAGCCCGCCGCGCCTACCTCGGCGACGAAGTCCCGAATGCTGGCAAGTGCTACTTGTCTGGAGTCGTTTTTCCCCTCGTTTACCTCCTCACTCGACGGCGCAGTCGCCAGAATGAGTTTTTGCGTTTTCATTGCATTCAGTGCCTGATCCTCTATGCCCTCGGTGCGTTGTGCATCCTGCTCCGCAAAGGGTGGTTCACGGGGATTTCTGACGTGACATTGCTGGTGGTCGTCGTTTGTTACTTTTTCGCCTCATTCGAAGCAGTTGACCACAAACAATTTCGCCTTCCGCTGGTCAGTGCACTCGCGGAGTTCCTCACATGAACTTAGCTGAGCCTTGGATTCGGACATCTTGGGCATTTCTGACTGAACCCACGGATTTTCCTCAGTCATCAATGAGTAATTCCTGGCAACCTCCGAGCTTCCTGTAATTAACCCGGAACGCGAACAACGCGACCTTGACCGGGGAGCATCCTAGGCAGGGAGGTGCTCGGGATGAAAAAGCTGCACAGCGTTTTAGCGCTTACGATCCTTTCTACAAGTCTTATGGGCGGCATCGCCATTGCCCAGGACCATCACGACAACCACACTTACGTCCAACACAAGGAATGGAAGAGGGGCGCAGTCATCAAGCATGAAGACTGGGACCGCGGAGACAAAGTCGACTACCACCAGTATCACTTGAGCGCACCGCCAGCGGGTTACGAATGGCGCATGATTGATGGCAACTACGTTCTCGTAAACATCTCGACATTCCAGATCCGCACCGTCATCCGCGTACAGTAGCGCTTCCCTCCCCCAAACCTCAGGGCCGCTGGATCAATGTGAACCGGCGGCTTTGAAACCTCTCTGAAGAACACCATCCGATTCAACACCCAATCGTCACTGCGCTGCACTCGCCTTTCGCGCGGCCTCGAATTCGTCGCCCGGCAGCCATTCGATCGGATTCTTCTGCTCGCTCGCCAGCCATCCCAGCGCAAACCCAAAACGCGCCAGCTTCGCGTTGCCGCGAAAGTCCCAGTCGGCACGGTATTCATCGCTTGGCTGGTGGTAGTGGTGTTGCACGTAGTCGAGATACCGCGCGTGTCCCCACGCTGCGTCGTGCCCCTCGAACAATTCACCCTGATCGATTGAAAATGCCGGGATGCCCACGCGCGCCAGTGAAAAATGACCGGAAGCAAAAAGGAGGTACAAAATGAATTTGCGTTGCACGGAATCTCCATGAATGGCAGGCAATCGAACTGAGGGCTTCAATCGACAGTCGTGCGATTGACTTCTCCGAGTACGGTTTCGTCCCGCAACGGCGCAATGCTGTCGAGCGGCGCCGGCGGCAGCAGTTGCGCGCGCTTCAGCACTTTTCGCGTGAGTCCGGTAAGCGCCATTGACGCCGCTTCGCGCAAAGGAACCCATCGGCGCACACCGCCCTTCGTGGTCATGGCATCAATATCGTCTTCAAAGACGGTGCGAATGCGCACATAGTAGTTCACCTGCATGATGGCGTGGCGCACGGTCATGCGCAGATTCTGCGGCGGCACGGCGGACTCGCGCAGCTTCGGCAACTCCCAAAGCCCCGGCATCACGGTTACCTCCGCGGGCCGCTGTTCGAGCAGCACTTCGCGGGCGCCCGGTCCGGAACGCTTTTTTGAAGCACGCGGCGTGCGCACCGAAAGCGCATGCGCCACTGCGCGGCTCATCATCGGAGCGCGCCGCGGCGTCTTGTGTTCACCGCGCGTTTTGCAATCCGCATGCAGCGGGCAAGTGAGACACTGCGGATTGCGCGGCGCGCACACCGTGGCGCCCAGTTCCATCACTGCCTGGTTGAAGTCGCCCGGATTCGACGGGTCGAGCAACCGCCCGGCTAAAGCAGCAATCTTGCGCCGCAGTGAAGCGCCCCCGCCTTTCCGGCTGCCTGCCTCCCATCCCGCGAGGCGGCAAAGCACGCGCTCCACATTGCCGTCGACCACCGCAACTTGCTCGCCATGCGCAATGCTGGCGATGGCGGCCGCCGTGTATGCGCCGATTCCCGGCAGGTGCTGCAACTCTTCCGCCCGAACGGGCAGATTGCCGCCGAGGTTCTCCGCCACAAACTTGGCCGCTTTGTGCAGCATGCGCGCGCGGCGGTAGTATCCCAGCCCGCTCCACTGCGCCAGCACCTCCTGCTCCGGCGCAAGAGCCAGCGAAACCAGCGTGGGAAACCGCGCCATGAATGCCTGGTAGCGCTCCACCACCACGGCAACGCGCGTTTGCTGCAGCATGATCTCCGATACCCAGATTGCGTAGGGATCGCTGTCTTGCCGCCAGGGCAGGTCGCGGTGGTTGCGTGCATACCACTCGAGCAAGCGCGCACGCAGCGCGGCAACCTGACCGGAATCCTCGTCAAGCCTCAACATGTGCGCAGCTTACGACTCCTTCCGGACCCATTCCTGTTCGCTCGCAATTCTCGAATCCTAACCAATTTTTGCTATGACAATGGTAACTTAAGGGCGATTACGATCGGTGCCTCTCAATTCAATCGATGCTACGCTTTGAAGGCAAACCGACGTTTGGCGGGGTGGCCGGGGTCGCGGAGGCAAAAGATGTCTCCTCATGCATTGCTCTACCCAAGCCGAAGACCGAATTGATGGCGCTGCGTTGTTCGATTCACCCTTTTTCTTGGAGGCTCCCTTGAAACGCACATTTGCCTGCCTGGCGCTGACTCTTGCGGCCGCCTCCGCCGGCCTGTTCGCCCAATCTGCTCAAAACGCAAGCTACGATTCGCAACCGCAGGCGCCGCTGGGCGACTCATACTTACTCACTTCAGCTTCTCCTCACACCTGGACACCACCAAACTACTCGCCTTCGCCATTTTCGCGTCTCGCTTTCGGCGGCGGGATTTCGTCCATGGGCATTAACATGCAGGTTGCCGTAAATGCCAACCGCTACATGAACCTGCGCGGCACCGGCAACTTCTTCAACTACTCACTCAATAACGTGTCAGTGAACGGCCTGCTCGCCAGCGGCACGGCGAACTTCGCTTCAGCAGGCGCATCAATCGATTTCTATCCGTTTCCCTTCCACGGCTTCCGTTTGAGCCCCGGCGTTCTCTTCTACAACCAGAATCAGCTGGGAACAACTGTCGTCGCGCCGGGCGGCACGTCATTCACGCTCGACAATTACACGTACTATTCGTCGCAGGCAAATCCCGTCACCGGCACCGCCGGCGTTGGTCTGCATGCGCAAAGCCCCGCATTCACCATGACCACCGGTTGGGGCAACATGATCCCGCGCCGCGGCGGTCATATTTCGGTTCCGTTCGAAATCGGCGCGGCCTTTACCGGTTCGCCCACCGTGAACATGGCGCTCACCTCCGGCCGGGTCTGCCAGGATCCGGCGGCCACCATCGGCTGCGTGAACGTCGCCGGCAATCAGCAGCTTCAATCGAATCTGGCCGCGCAGCAAGCCAGGTTTCAGAATGACCTGAACCCGCTCAAGATTTATCCCATCTTCACCACCGGCATCGCCTACAGCTTCACGCTGCGCGGCGGCCCCGTCAGCCAAGCAGCTCGCCCACAACAATAGCCGCGGCCGCGCGGCAACAGTCTCCACAAAGCGCGACCGGTCGGGCCGCCGGACCTTGGGCATCATGTGCATTTGCTTCGGCTCGATCGCTCCGACTGCTTGCATCTTCGTCATTTGGCAGTTGACGCATGCGCTCTGGTTGTCCTATCTTCGTTGCAACCCCCCCGGCTATCCAGATGAACTCAACTGAACTGTTGAGCCGTCGCGTTGGTGTATCTCGTCTGTCCGTGCCGCAGTTTCTCCCCGGTGCGAGCCGGACACGTCGATGTGTTTTCAGCCTTGTCCCCCTTGGGCCCAATGAATCAGTCGTATCGGAGGCACTATGACACGAATCATCCGTTGCCTGATGATTACCCTGCTGGCCGCTCCCGCGTGCCTGCTCGCACAAACCGCAGCATTCACCTTCGACTCATCCCAGCCTGCGACCGGTGGAATGGGTCAAACCACCGCATCGCCCATCGCAAAAGCAAACAAATACTCCGCGCCCGCACCCTTTTCGCGCCTGGCCCTGGAGGGCGGCATCGGCATCGGCGGCATCAACATGCAGGCTGCGGTAGAGGCCAACCGCTATCTCAATATCCGCGGCATCGGCAACTATTTCACTTACTCGGTCAACAACGTGAAGGTCGGCGGAAGCGGATCGAGCGGCGCCGACGTCAGTGGCAAGCTTAACTTCGCCGAGGCCGGGATCGCTCTCGACTACTACCCGTGGCCGAATCACGGCTTCCGGCTGAGCCCTGGTGTCACGTTCTACAACAATAACGGCGCTTCTGCCACCGGCGTGATGGCCGAGGGCAGCAGCATTACGCTAGGCTCAATAAAGTATTATTCCGAGGCTGCCAACAACATGGACCTCAACGCCAACCTCGGCCTGAATACTCACAAGCAGGCCTTCACAATGACTACCGGTTGGGGAAACATGATTTCGCGCAGAGGCGGCCACTGGGCTGTTCCGTTTGAGCTGGGAGCGATCTTCACCGGCGTGCCCACCGTGAACCTGAACATCACCGGTTACGGATGCACCGTGCAATCCGACGCTGCAATCAACGGCGAGTCGTGCGTGAACATGGCCACCAACACATCAGCGCAGGCCAACCTGAACAGCCAGGTATCCAAATACCAGAGCGACTTGAACCCGCTGAAGGTTTGGCCCATTCTTTCGATTGGCGTCTCGTACAACTTCAACATCCACTAGAGCCGCAGATCGCACGATTAAGAGTCTTCCGTGCCCCATCCTTTCGCCGGCCTTTATGGCGAAAGGGTGGACAGCACTTCCTGACTCCGCCAACCACGCTTACTCTGCTAACTCCGCTGTTTCTACCCCAGCAGATCTCCGACGATAGCCGGCGCGGCCTTCAACGCCGCTTCAATCTGCGACTGATCTTTTCCGCCGGCTTCGGCGATCTCGGGCTTGCCGCCGCCTGAGCCCCCGACGAGCTTTGCCACTGCGCCCACCAGCTTGCCGGCCTGGATGCGCTTCACCACGCCTGGCGTCACGCCGGCAATCAGCGCGACTTTACCTTCGGGCTGCGCTGAAGCAAGCACCACCACTCCCTCGCCTAATTTTTGTTTCAGATTGTCGACCAGTGTGCGCAGCTGCCCGCGGTCGAGATGATCGGCGCGGTGCGTGAGAACCTTGACGCCCTTCACGTCCGCCGCGTCGGCGACCGCCTGATCCAGCCCGCCGGCCGCCGTCTTCATCCGCGACTCATCCAGCTCGCGCCGCAGCTTCTTCAGTTCATCTTCTTTTGCGGCAAGCAGGCCGCGCAGGCTCTCGGAAAGATCGCCGTCCGGCGTCCCCGCAACCTGAGCGGCCACATCCGCTACTGCCGCATCGCGCCGGAACGTATCGAGCGAGCCCATGCCGCTGATCATCTCAATGCGGCGCACGCCAGACGAAACCGAACTCTCGCCCATCAGCTTCATCAGGCCGATTTCGCCCGTCGCTTTCGTATGCGTTCCGCCACAGAGCTCCGTCGAGAAGCCGTCGGTGAGCCGAACCACGCGCACCTTGTCGCCATACTTTTCGCCGAACAGTGCCATCGCGTGATACTCGTTGACCGCAACATCGATCGGAACATCTTCGAGCGTTTCGACGGTCGCGTTTTTCAGCACTTCGCGATTCACGATGTCTTCGACTTCCTGCAGCTCTTCGTCGGCTACCTGCGCAAAGTGCGAAAAATCGAAACGCAGCCGGTCGGGATGCACAGCCGATCCGGCCTGCTTGACGTGCGCGCCCAGCACCTGGCGCAGCGCGGCATGCAGCAGGTGTGTGCCTGTGTGGTTGCGGCGAATGGCATCGCGCCGCTCGCCGTCGACCTGTGTGTTCACGCGATCGCCGACCGCGAGATCCTGCTTGAGCACAGCCTTGTGCGCGCGCACGCCCTGCACGGGAAGCACGCAGCCGACGATCTCGGCCACAACCGAACTCCCATCCAAAGCCAGAAGAAAACCCGTGTCGCCCACCTGGCCGCCCGAGTCTCCGTAAAAGCTCGTGTGGTCGAGAACCACTTCCACTTCATCGCCTGCTTTGGCTGCGGGAACGCCAAGACCATTCTTCACGATGGCCAGCACTTCGCAGTTGGTCGATGCGAGTTGCTTGTAGCCCTCGAAAACCGTCTTCGGCAGATCGCGAAATGCGGGGCTCGCCGTCTTCTGCGCGCCGCCTTTCCACGAAGCGCGCGCGCGGGCCTGCTCTGATTCCTTGGCTGCATCGAACCCGAGCATGTCGAGACCGATTCCCGCGTCACGCGCCGCGTCCAACATGAAATCAAGAGGCAGGCCATAGGTTTCGTAAAGATGGAAAGCCTTACTGCCAGGGAACCTGGGTTTATGCAAGCCTGTCAAATCGTCGTCCACAGATTCTTGTTCGCTAAATTCCCTGATTGTCCTCTGCAAGAAATCAAACTCTGATTTATATTCAGCGGTTTCTTTCTGCCCAGCGGCCTCAAGGCGTCTGATCCTCTCCTCCGAGAGCCTAATTGCGTCATTTTTCTTCTTCGCTGCGACGTATGGCGCAAATTGTTTCTCAAGATTCTCCAGGCCGGTCTCCATTACTCTTGCAAACTGCCTCTCTTCCGCCTCCACAACCTTCGCAACACGCGCTGCCGAATCATTCAGCTCCGGATACGCGCCGCTCATCAGGTCGCGCACCGCATACACCATATCGAAGAGAAACGGGCTCTCCTGCCCCAGCAGCCGCCCATGCCGAATCGCACGCCGCACGATCTTGCGCAGCACATACCCGCGCCCTTCGTTCGACGGCACCACGCCGTCGTTGATCAAGAACGTTGCAGCACGCGCATGGTCCGCAATGATGCGTAAGCTGGCGTTGGCTGTGAGCTTTTCTAACTCCGCTAGCTCCGCTAACCCCGCTAACTCCGCTGCCCTTCTGATCAACGGCGTAAACAAATCCGTCTCAAAGTTGCTCAGCTTGCCCTGCAGCACCGCAGCCACGCGTTCCAGCCCCATGCCGGTATCGATCGATGGCTTCGGCAGCGGAGCGAGGATATATTGAGGAACTCCTCCAGAACCTGGGGGCGCGGAGCGCGCGGAACGCTCGAACTGCATAAAAACGAGATTCCAGATTTCGACGTAGCGCGCATCGTCGTGCCCGAAAGGCTTGTCGACGCCCGGTGTCTCGGCCGCCTCGATCCCCATGTCGTAGAAGATCTCGGAGCACGGCCCGCAGGGGCCCGTCTCGCCCATCTGCCAGAAGTTGTCTTTCAGCCCAAACTCGCCGATGCGTTCCTTGGGCACGCCCACTTCCAGCCAGTACTGTTCGGCTTCATCGTCGCGCGGCACATCGGCCGTGCCCTCAAAGATGGTCACGTACAAACGGTCTTTCGGGATTCCAAACCACTCGGGGCTCGTCACCAGTTCCCAGGCAAACTGGATCGCTTCGCGCTTGAAGTAGTCGCCAAACGAGAAGTTGCCCAGCATCTCGAAGAACGTATGATGCCTTCGCGTAAAGCCCACATTCTCGAGGTCGTTGTGCTTGCCGCCTGCTCGGACGCATTTCTGCGAGGTCGTCGCGCGCACGTAGTCGCGCTTCTCCGCGCCAAGAAAAAGGTCCTTGAACTGGTTCATCCCCGCGTTGGTAAACAGCAGCGTGGGATCGTTGGCAGGCACCAGCGACGAAGAATGCACACGGCGGTGCCCTTTCGTCTCAAAAAAGCGGAGAAACAGCTCGCGTATCTCGTTTCCCGAGCGAACTTGCATATCTCTTTTAGTGTAATTGGGGCCACCCTGAATTCAGACCGCCGTCATCCTGAACGGAGCGCGTTCGGGGCCCCATGATCGCCAGTCGATTATGGGGTAAGCGGAGTGAAGGATCTGCAGTTCAATCCTGCTTTCCAGAGACTTCCCAATCGCGATCAAAGTTGCGATCAAAGCTGGGGTCATTCCCCCAGTTCTTGCGGAGTTGCTAGCTCGCTTACCCGCTGCCTCTCTGCGTCCCCCGCGCTCCCTCTTCCGTCCAACGAACTGCATGCTGTCTCATCGCAAAGCGCTGCTCACCGCCGCCATCCTCGCTTTCGCGGGGGCGCTGCTCCTGGCTGCTTCTGCGATGCCGCAGCCCGGTCCGGATCACGACCATCGCAACATCCCCGTCGCCGCAACCTACCAGATCAAGGTCGGCGACTCGGTTCTGCAGGTCGACTTTGCCGAAGGCCCGCTCGACCTGCCAAAAGAAACAATCCTCGCCCACGTTCAAGCCGCCGCCTCTGCCGTCGCCACCTACTACGGGCGCTTTCCGGTTCCGCGCGCGCGGCTTCTGCTCGTGCCGGTAGCCGACCGCCAAGGCATCCTGCAGGGAACCACGTGGGGCGGCCGGTTCGGCTTTCCCGGCTTCACGCGCATTCGCATCGGCGAGCACACCACCGCCGCCGATCTGGCCGACGACTGGATGACGACGCACGAACTCACGCATATGGCCTTCCCCAACCAGGCTGACGATCAGCATTGGATCGAGGAGGGCCTCGCCACATACATCGAGCCCATTGCGCGCGTGATGACCGGTGAGTTGACGGCGCAAAAGATCTGGAGCGACATGGTGCGCGATATGCCCAAGGGCGAGCCCGGCGCGAACGACCAGGGCCTCGACCACACGCACACCTGGGGACGCACCTACTGGGGAGGCGCGCTCTTCTGCCTCGCGGCCGACGTCGAGATTCGCCGCGAGACCAACAATCGCAAAGGCCTGCAGAATGCGCTGCGGGCCATTGTCGCCGCCGGAGGCACGATCGACCAGGACTGGGATCTGCCGCGCGCGCTCGCAATTGGCGATCAGGCCACCGGCACGCATGTATTAACCAATCAGTACAACGATTGGAAAGACAGGCCCGTCTCGGTCGATTTGCCGAAGCTGTGGGGCGAATTGGGCGTCGTCTCCGAACCCGGCGGAATCCGGTTTGCGGACGACGCGTCGCTGGCAAAGGTGCGCCAAGTGATTACGAAGCCAGTGGGCAAACCTATATCCGCAGCCGTCGTTCCAGAATAGTTTTCAGTTGTCGCGTTTGAGACGAGGGATCTGAAGCCATGACGGCTATTCTTCGTGCGACTCTGCGTCGAGATTCTCCAGCGCGGCCAGCTCCTCGTCGGGCACGTCCCACTTGCGGAGGATCTTGTAAATCACGCCGGTTGAGAAACCCGCCGCAACAAGCCGCCGCATCACGCGCGCCGTGTCCTTCTCGTTCGCGGGCTTCGTGATCCGCTTGCGCTCAAGATGCTGCCGCGCCAGCGCCTCTTCGTTCGCCTCGCCGTAGCGCGCTTCCACGGCATGCTCAATCACATCGGAGCGAATGCCTTTCTGCCGGAGATCGTTGCGCACGCGTCGCGCGCCCAGCTTCTCGTTCTCCTGGCGCAGTCGCGTGTAAGTTTCCGCGTACGACTGATCGTTGAGATAGCCATGCTCCTTGAGCCGCCTGACGACAGTCGCGATCACCGCCTGGCCGAGCGCTCCGGGCGCGGCGCGCTGAGCCATCAGCCGGCGCAGCTCAGCCTCAGTGCGCATGTGCCGGCCGAGGGCCTTGATGGCGTAGTCGTAGAGGCCTGCTTCGTCGAGCGGGTCCTTCTTCTTCGCGGGTTTTCGCGCAAAGGCCATCGGGCTTTCTGTTCCCTGTTCCCTAGTCCCTGTTCTCTGCCTTTGTCCACTGGTCCACCCAGTCGTTCACCGTCTTGTACCAGAGCTGCGAGTTCTGCGGCTTCAGCACCCAGTGGCCCTCGTCGGGAAAGTAAAGCATCTTGCTCGGCACACCGAGCAGTTGCAGCGTGTCGAAGAGCTGCAACCCCTCGCTCACGTCGAGCCGGTAGTCGAGCTGGCCGTGAATCACCAGCGTCGGCGTCTTGAAGTTCTTGGCGTAGAGCGACGGCGACCACTTGCGGAAGGGATTCTGATCGTCGGGCTTGCCGTAGTAGTCCCACGGATGGCCCTTGAACTCCCAGATGTTGAACCAGTCTTCTTCGGTCGATCCAAAAGCCGACTCGGCGTTGAACATGCCGTCGTGCGAGACGATGCATTTGAAGCGGTCGGTGTGGCCCAGCACCCAGTTGGCCATGTAGCCGCCGTAGCTCGCGCCGAGCGCGCACTCTCGGTTCTTGTCGATAAACGGATAGTGTTGCTCGGCGTAATCGAGGCCCGTCATCAGGTCGGTGAACGGCTTGCCGCCCCAGTCGCCGTTCACGCCGTCCACAATCGCCTGCCCATACCCCGTCGACCCGCGCATGTTGATCATGATCACGACGTAGCCGTTCGCGGCAAACAGCTCCGCGTTCCACCGGTAGCTCCAATCGTCGCCCCAGTTGCCCTCCGGCCCGCCATGAATCAAAAACTTCACCGGATATTTCTTCGCCGCATCGAACCCCGGCGGCCGGATGAGGAATCCTTCCAGCTTCGTCTTGTCCGCAGCCGTGAACCAGAACGATTCCATCTTCGGCAGATCAAGCTGCGCGAGCAGCGCGTCGTTAAGATGGGTCGCTGCCGGGCGATCAGACTCGCACTCTGCATCGTCAGCGGACTTCTCCTTAGCTCCAATCCTTGTCGGCGGGCAGAGTTCGCGTCCAGTTGCGAAGACAACCTCCGATGGGCGGTCCACTCTCATCTCTGTCGCCAGGAGTCCATCGGGGATTTCGGCGGTTGGCCGATTCAGTTGAACCGGAACGACTTTCAAATCGCTGTATCCGCCATGACTTGCAACCCGAGCAGGTTCTGACAAGTTAATTGAGACTTGGTAGACGTCTTCTTCTCCGTGATTGCCGCTTGTGAAATAGATGGAGCGCGACCCAAGTCCCCACGCGAATTCATCCACCCAGTTATCAAACTTCGGCAGCAGATCCCTGATCGCTGACCCGCCCCCTTGCTCCCTCGCTCCCTTGCTCCCTTGCTCCCTGTCGAACAGTACGAGCCGGAACCGATCGCTCTCATATCCCGCCCGCGCCTGGCTCCGCCACGCCAGCCACTTCCCATCCGGCGAGTACGCTGGGTTGAAGTTCCCGCCAGCAGAAGTGCTCACCTTCACCGGCTTCGACGCCGGGTCCGTTAGATCAAGAGTAAAGATGCTGGCGCTGATCGAGATCGCCGGCACGGGATCGAGATTCTCGGTAAAGGCAAGCTCCTTCGAATCGGGCGAGAAGTCGCACCCGCAGCTCGAATCCTCGAGCGAAAACGGTGGAACGTCGTGCGGGTCGCCGGGATTCAAATCGCGCATTCTACTGCCATCAACCGAAACTAGAAAAAGGTGGGACCTCTTGTCGCCGGTGTAGTGGTTCCAATGGCGATACAAAAGATGCGTCCAGATTTGCGCCTTCACTTTGCTGTCGGCTAGCGCCTTGTCTCTCCCCTTGTTGCAGCTGTCCCCAGCTCCGCCGTCCGCAGGACTGATCGCTGGACAATCGGGATACACAGAGGACACGAAGAGCACGGAGTGCCCGTCGGGCGACCACTTGGGGCTGTCCGCTTCCGTAGCAATCGAGGTCAACTTCTTCAGGTTGCTGGCCGCGCCTGTGGCCGTATCGAAGTCCTCAGTCCACACCTGCTGGCCGCCGTCGCGGCCACTGATGAAGAGGATTCGCTTCCCGTCCGCGGAGAATTCCGGATCGGAGTCGCCGGGCTCTGCGCCGGCCAGTTTGAAGGGCTCGCTGCTCGTCTCGGAAGACGGAGCGATCGCCTGCAGCCACAGCTCCGGCGTTTTGGTGTTCTTCGCCAGATCGACAGTGGTCACCGAATACGCAAGCCACTTGCCGTCGGGCGAGACGGCCGTTTCCCCCAGCCGTTTCATAGCCATCATGTCCTCAAACGTCATGGGGCGCTTCGGTTGAGCGGGCTGTGTTGGGCTAAGGACCGGGAAAAAAGAAGCAAAGGCAAGAAAAGCGAGAAATGAAGACGCACGCATCTGGACCCTCATCGCGCGGAGCAGAAAAGCGGAACTTCGCGAAAAGAAAGTGTACACCTCAAAGACAGGGATCAGGTGTCAGGGATCAGAAAACTACAGACGCTACTTGTTGTCGTTGCGAATCAGCCGAAAGGTGATCGTTCCCCAGAAGAGCCGCGCGCGCATCTGTACGGGCAGATGGCGGTCGTCGTCGGTGTACCAGATCCAGATGTTGCCGCGGTTCTTCACCACCCCGGCATCGGCCGTGGGCTGAACGCGAATGGTCTTGAACGTTCCCAGCGTCGTTTTGATCTCTTCCTTGCCTTCAACCTTCATCGTGACGGGCACGGTGCGCTGCCCGTCGACTACGGGAAGGACAAAGTTGTGCCCAACAACCAGCGGCTGCGATGCCGCATAGAACACTCCGGTGAGCAGATCTGTCAGGCAGCCATGCACCGGCGCCTCAATGTGCCTTGTCTGCCCATTCACCTGGTTCTTTTCGTCGAGAACCGACCGGTCGCCGTTGTAGTCGATGTGCAGCGTGGAGTTGTTCTGCCGGCGGCCTTCAACCAACTGCTTGTTGAAGTCGTAGGTGCAGCCCTTTTCGCGGTCGAAGTCAGACTGAAAATTGTCCGCCACGTGGAAGATCATATTGATGGCTCCGCTGGTATCGGCACTGGCGGCGATGCGCTCGCGATCTCCGGCCTGTTCAAAATGGATGACTGCCAGCCCGGCCGGAAAAACACGCCAATCAACTGTATAGGTGAGGGTCTGGCGCACCGGGAAAGCGAACCCAGGGCGCGGCGGAGCGAGAAGTGGGGGGTCCTGAGCCAGAGACACAGCCGCTAAACCGAGAAAACAGAAGAGGATGACAGCGTTCGCGCGTGTCTTCAAAGTTGGGCACGGCTCCTTGTGATTTCGACCAGGTCCTTTTCTTTGGACGTAAATTCCAGCAATGATGCTCACCGAACCCCATGCTCGACAAACCGGAGCATGGAATGCAGGAAGAGCAAACCAAGATAGAGCAGTGCGGCCCCTAATGCCGCATTGTACTCGCGGTGCTTGCGATAGAGCACAAGGGAGAAGCCGCCGGGCGCATCGCTGGTAACGGGCGCCGGGTCGGACTGCAGGCTGTTGTTTGCGTGAGGCTTAGCGGGAGTGAGCCGGGGCAGAAATCTTGGAACCTGCCGGCAGTATTCATCGAATCCGGGAAACGTTGCGCGCAGAAACTGCTCCTCAGAGGCGATGACCGGGATGTAGATGGTTGCAAAGCCGATGGCGATGACCAGTGCAACGATCCAGCTGAAGAGTGCCAGCGCGAATCCGGCGGCGATCAACGCGGAGCCAAGATAGAGCGGATTGCGCGTGTAAGCGTACGGACCGGTGACCGTGAGTTCGCGATTCTTCTTCACGGTTCCCGAGGCAGCGGCGCGCAAGAACAGTCCAGGCAGAACCAGCGCAAGGCTCCATGCAATGGCCAGATCGTGCGGAGAACGAAAGGCAGTCACGATGAGAAAGACGGCTGCCATGACGAAGCCGAGAGGGACGCGAATCCTGCGCGCCCACCACTGCGTGGGGCGGGCTTTTGGAGGAAAGGAGTGCTGGGTCATCCTCTTCCCTCCCAGAAAAGCCGATCGTCGGCGGTACCACCCTGCATGGTGCGGCCCTTAGGACGAGGGACTTGCTGAGTTTGACCTGAAATGGGCTCGGTCACTTCGCACGCTCCTCGGCCAACAGTTCATCGGCGGCGCGAAGAACGTCTCCCGCCGTGATGGTGAGCAGACCAGGATCAGGTTCGGAGCGTCGCGAGTGGTCGCGACGGCTTGCGGGACTGCGCAACACGCGGGCGCGGGTTCCATAAGGACCATTGCGGCTCGGGTCGGTAGGACCATAGATTCCGACGACAGGGCGGCCCATGGCGCTGGCCAGGTGAAGCGGTCCGGTGTCGCCGGCGATACACAGTGTGATGCGCCGCGTGAGTGCGATCAACTGGGGCAGTGTTGCGCTGAGAACCGATGCGGCGCCGGTGGCAACGATGGGCGCGGCGAGCGCGTCCTCGCCGGGTCCGGCGTTCACCAGCACGCGGAAACTGCGGTCGGCGAGACCCTGGGCAACCTCTGCGTACCGTTCAGGCGGCCATCGCTTCGCGCCCCATCCTGCGCCGGGGTTGATGAGTGCAACCGGTCGCGGCGCAGTCTTCGCCGATGGCGGAGCGAGCTGCGCGTAGCACCATCGTTCGGCTTCAGGATCGAAGGGCAGCGCGGCGTCGGCGGGAGTGAGTTCGTCGCCGGCAACAGCAGACGCAATCTCCAAATCCTGCTCGATAACGTGCGCGCTGTGCGTCTCAACGCGCTCGGTGAACAGCCAGTGCGCGGGCCACTCGCGCGGCTGCGCTTCACCGATAATGCGCCCGCAAGAGGACATGCGCGCCGTGACAGCCGAACGGATGGCGCCCTGCAAATCCAGAACCGCGTCGTAGGTCGCTGCCCGCAGTTCGTTGCGCAGTGTTTTGATTTCGGTGGTGGTCTTGGCGTTCAGCGGGTGGCGCTTCCAGTCGCGCATGGCGGCGAAGTGCAGCCGATCGACGACCGGCATGCCGGCACTGCGTGCTTCGGCGCCGGGAGCAGAGAGTAGCGACTGCCAGCGCGGTTCGACAACCCAGCCGATGTGCCACGAGGGATGCGCCTGGCGGAGAGCAGTGACCGCGGGAAGCGCGTGAAGGATGTCGCCCATTGCGCCGAGGCGCACCACGAGCAAGCGAAAGCTGGACCGCGTGTGCAAAGTTCAATTTTCGCACAGCGGAGCGAAGGGTAAATCGATAAGGCAGCGGACAACGTGGCAGACCCACCCTGGCGGCAAAAACAACAACGCCGCGCGGGTGGGACGTATCGGATCTGCGGCGAGGCAAGAGCGGATTGGAGGCGATTCAACCCAGGAATTGCGGGCGGCGTGCGGTGCCGTCGTTGTGATTGGTTGTTTTGTAGAGCTCATACCTTCCGTCCGCTGCTGCGGCGCGTGTGCGGTCGAGAAGGCTGGCGACTTCGGCTTCGGAGAGCGGCTTGAAGGTCCGCACAGCTTCGAAGGCCTGGTCGAGAACCTGCGGGCTGTCGATGCCCGTGATCTGCACAGCGATCGGCAGGTTGAGGCAGTAGTGCAGCGCTTCGATGGGCTTCACGGTGTTGGAGTCAAGGATTGCGTGGTCGCCAAAACACTTCATTCCAAGCGGAGCAATTCCCTCGCGGTTGAGCACTGGCAACACGTCGTGAGTAAAGCTGCGGAAGTGCGCGTCCATCACGTTGAGCGGCATTTGCACGGTGTCGAAGTGGAAGTTGTGGGCACGCGCTTCGTCGAGCATGCGCAAATGCACGTAAGGATCCTTGTGGCCGGTGAATCCGATATAGCGCACCTTGCCGGCCTTGTGCGCGGCGAGCATCGCTTCCATGCCTCCATCCTCGGCGAAGATGCGGTCGGGATCTTCGAGCCGGATGACTTCATGGAACTGCATCAGGTCGACGTGATCGGTTTGCAGACGCTCGAGCGATTCGTCGATCTGCTGCGCCGCAGCGGCGCGTGTGCGGCCATCGATTTTGGTCATCAGGAAGACGCGATTGCGATAGCCGCCGGCCAGTGCCTTGCCCATGCGGATTTCGCTGACGCCGTCGTTGTAGTCCCAGCAGTTGTCCATGAAAGTGATGCCGCGATCGACGGCCTGGCGAACCAGCTGGATCGCATCGGGCTCGGAGATCTGCGCGCGGCCGATGTGATAACCGCCGAGTCCGAGCGCTGACACACGCTCGCCCGTGCGTCCGAGCTTGCGATAGATCATGCCGTTGTCCGCGGGCGCATCGGCGCGGAGCGCGGGACTGAAAAGTTGTTGCGCGGCGATGGCGCCGGCGGCGGCTTTAACGAAGGTGCGGCGGTCGATTGCGGGTGTGGAGTGTTCCATAGAGAGTATTGTCGCTCCGAAGAGGCTTGTGTGCCAGACGCCGGAGATTCCCCAATGGAATACAACGCTATTTGCTTATGGAACTGGCAGAGTAAGCAGTTGACTCTCAGCGATCACTTCTTGAGTTCCGGATGCTCGGAGAGGCTGAGGATGTTCCCGTCGGGATCCTTGAACCAGGCAACGCGCGTCCCGGTTGGAGCGGTCCAGATGCCGAGCCCATCCTGCTTCATCCAGTCGAAGTTGTAACGCTCGAAGCGGACACCGGCTTCGACGAGTTCGTTGATGGCGGCAACGATATCGGGAACTTGCCAACCAAGAACGGTGCCCTGCGCAGGCGAAAGTTGCTTGGCCATGCCAAGCCGGATCATGATGCCGTTGGCGTCAAAGACAAGCGCGAAGGGAGGCTCTTCGGAAAGCAGCGTGAGCCCGAGTGTGTCACGGTAGAAAGCCTTGGCGCGTTCGACGTCGACAACGCTGGCGAACCCGATGATGTTGCACTTGGCAAGGCGTGCGGGCTGAGGCATGGAGGTATTGTCTCTCTACATTGGACGGTTCGCGAGAAAAAGGTCGGGTTTGGTCGTGCGAACCCACATCTCAGAAACGAGATCTGGGGCACCCATTCGGGAAAGTGCCTCTACCGCTGGAAGATGTCGATCGGCTTGGTGAAATCCGTGACGCGAATATGCCGCGCGAGCGATGGGTGCTGCTCCTGAAGCGCTAGATACATCTGCCACGCGACACGGCGATAGCTGAAGTGGCCGGCGGGCGCGGAACGCAGCTCGGAGATGTACTGGGCTTCTGCGAAGTCCATTTTGAAAAGAGCGCGGATGCGGGTGGCAAGCGGAAAGAGATACTGAGCCGACTGCGCAGCCTCAGGCGCGGGACCGGCGGCAATAGTGGCTGCTGCCTTGTGCGCCGACTGGACGGCTGAATCGTAAGCGCCACCGACACCCGCTTCAGCGAGAATGTCGACATCGAGGGAAAGATCGCCGGAGCCGGGATTCTCGTAGCCGTGCGCTGAGGTGAATCCCTGGATGATCTGCGTGACGCGGCGATGACGGTGCATGTCGCGGAATCCGCCGATGTCCATCAAAATGTCGAAGCGAAGCGCGGCGCCGGCGTGAAATGCGCGGAGCGCTTCGTCGTGCCTGCCGCGATGCCTCAGCCCCAGCTCGATGATCTCCGAGACCCGAGAGGCCGGAAGGCCGGCGACAAGATCGCGAATAGCGCGATAAGAGTGATGGCTTGCGGAATAGAGCAGCGTCGTAGCCAGCTCGACTTCGAGGGATTCCGTGCGCTCAACTAGGTCGACCAGCGGAGAGGGAGCGATGGGCAGATTCTTGAAGGCCTCGGCCGCCGCCTGAGCAAGATCGGCCTGTGAATGGATCAGGTATTCGTTGGGCTGAGCGTACTTCACAAGCGTTGGTGCGGTGCGAACGTCGCGCGTGAAGAGCGCGGCAGCCTCGGAAGCGAGACTAACTTCAGGGGCTGAAGCCTCTCCAGACACTGCGCCGTTGTCGGCACGGCTCAAATCGTGCCCTGACACTTCTTGCCTTCCTGAGGCGCTCGCACCAGCGTGAACAAAATCCGCTTCGAGCGCCGCGAGCTTCGCCACGAAGGCCTTCGCAGCGTCGGCGTTCAGGTTCCAGGCCGGACCCGTGGCCGCTTCGCGGAGCTGCGCTCCAAGCGCGCGGACTTCGGCGTTCGGGTTCGAAAGCAGGCGCGAGACCTGGGTTTCGAGGGTGCGCGCGCTCACAATCTGGCCAAGCGAGGTATTGGTGGCAAGCGGCAAAAGATACCGCGCAACGTCGAATGCGCGTGCGTGCAGGGTCCGCTCGTACGCCTCCGGTTTCAGGCCTTCGGGCTGGGCAACGCGCTGGCGGAGCAGTTCGAGCACGGCGGCGCTCACGCTCTGGTAGGCCGAGAAAAGACTGTCGACGGTTTGGGAGTAAAGGCCCTCGGATGCTTTATCTTCCCCAAAATCAGGCATATACCAGCCGGATTTGAGGAAGTTCTGATAGCGGGTCGACCGCTCCTGGCCGTCCCAGCGGGTCTCGTCGACCAGCACAATGGCGGCCAGCAAGCTCAGCCGCTCGATGGCGAAAGCAATGTGGGCAAGGTCGGCAATAGAGCGATGGCCGTACTGGAAATAGAAGGTATTGAGAAACTGCTCGGCGCGCTGTGCGCTGATTTCAGTCAGAGATTCGCGCATCGAGAGTGAAGAACGCGAGTACTTGGCCATGGCAAAGGCCAAAATCTCCGGGTCGGCGCCATGAACAGCGAAAACTTCGGTTTGGTTACGGGCGCCGCTGGGAAGCAAAGATTCACTGGACATGAAGATGGTCTCGCGGACAGAATACGTCATAAGGGAGCGGCCGGGTGCTGCGGGAAACGCTACCCTAATTGGTGTCGGCGTTTGAGTGGGTTAAAACGCTGTTCCGGGCAATGAAACGCCGATAAAGTGCGAAACCCGGGCACGCGGGAGCTGCCATGCGGGAGTTTTTGGTGCGGACTTCGCACAAACCGCGGCCTTTGCCGGCGGGCCGCTGGGCGATGACCCAGCGATGGAACGACTTGTTGTTTGCGCACTGGCCGATTCCTCCGGCGAAGCTTGAAGCGCTGCTTCCGGATTGGCTTGAAGCCGACAGCTATCAGGGATCGGCCTGGCTGGGTGCGGTTCCCTTCTGGCTCGATCGCATCAAGGTGCGCGGCATCCCGGCGATTCCAGGGCTGCGCAACTTCCCTGACCTGAATTTGAGAACCTACGTCCGCGACCGGATTACGGGCACACCGGGCATCTACTTCTTCAGTGTCGACTCGAACAACCTGCTCGCCGTGGCGGCTGCACGTGGGTTATATCACCTGCCCTACTTTTGGGCCGAAATGCACCTGGAGCAGCGTTCGGAGCGCGAGTTTGCGTTTTACAGCCGGAGACGGTTTCGCAAGGACGCAGTGGTTTTCAAAGCGCGCTATCGCGGGCTGGGGCCGAGCCGCAGGCTGGTGGAGATTCGCGGCGGCTCGTTTGAGCACTTCATGTCGGAACGGCCGTGCGTCTTCAGCGTGAACCGCGCCGGGCAGCCAATTCGCGCCAATCTGCACCATGTGTCCTGGCCGCTCGAAGAAGCAGAAGCGGAGATCGAGCGCAACGACCTGGCAACCGCCGTGGGAATCGAGCTGCCCGAGTTGGATCCCATCCTGCACTACTCGCGCCGGCTGGCGGTGTATGTGTGGCCCGCCGAACTGGTGCGCCCTGCGCTCGCGGGGCGGCCGGTGACGGTGGCAGCGACGCCGACGTAAACGGCAGCTATTAGCTGTCAGCTTTTAGCTATCAGCTTTTTCGCGCGTGAGCGGGAGTCTTGCTTTCCCACGTCTTGGAATCGAGGCGTGGGTACCCAGTCCCTGACTTGTCGCCAAGGCCCCGACATAAAGAGCTACTGGCTACCGGCTCTGAATTGCTTCGCGTTTGGTTGCAATCCGCCCAACTATAATGAGCATTGGAAAGGCGCGGCTCGCTCATTCGAGCGCGTAGAGGTCAAAACGAACGATGGGCGATTTGCAGGGAAGAATTGCGCTGGTGACGGGCGGAGCCCAGGGGATTGGTCGCGCGATTGCGGAGGAGTTGGCTGCCGCCGGCGCGGTGCTGGCGCTGGCCGATGTGAATGAGGCCAAGCTGGCCGAGACGGTGGGCGAGTTCAAGGCCAAGGGAGTGCAGGCAGAAGCCTTTACAGTCAATGTGTCGAGCCAGGAGTCGATCGAAGCCGGAGCCAAGGCGATTATCGAAAAGTTCGGCAAGGCGGAGATCATTGTGAACAACGCCGGCATCACGCGCGACAACCTGATGCTGCGCATGAAGCCCGCGGACTGGGACCTGGTGCTGAGCATCAATCTCACGGGAGCCTTCCTGCTGACGCAGGCGCTGCTGAGCCCCATGCTGAAGAACCGCTGGGGACGCATCGTGAACATCGCGAGTGTGGTGGGACGCGCAGGGCAGGCCGGCCAGGTGAACTATGCCGCATCGAAGGCGGGGCTGATTGGATTCACAAAATCGCTGGCGCGCGAGGTGGCTTCGCGCGGAATTACGGTGAATGCCGTGGCGCCCGGATATATTGAGACGCCGATGACGGCGGTGCTGAGCGAGGAAGTTTCGAAGGCCATGCTGGCGACCGTTCCGCTGGGCCGGCGCGGCACTCCGAAGGATGTGGCGCAGGCGGTGAAGTTCCTGGCTTCGGACGCGGCGTCGTATATTACCGGCCACGTGCTCGACGTAAACGGCGGAATGTTCATGGGGTAAGAGCAGGGAACAAGGGAGCAAGGGAGCGACGGCGCCGGGGGAAGGATTCCGGCGCCTTTTGTTTTTTTGTGGCCTGACTTTTTCGCCAAAGTAATTTGAAAAACGTTTCACGTTCTGAGGGCGGGTGCCGATAAATCTGGGGAAGGTGCGCATGGCGGCAGTGGTGCAGGCGCCGGGTTGTTCTGTTTGTGCAGGGACGGATGCGGCAGGTGGCGTTCGCTATGTTGCGCGCCAGCCGATTCTGGACTTGCACGGCAGGGTGCACGGGTACGAGCTGCTGTTTCGGAATGGGATCGAGGACTCGTTTCGCGGCGATGGCGACGCGGCCAGCCAGACAATGATCGACAACACGGTCGTCTTCGGCCTGGGACGGCTGACCAACGGCCTGCCAGCGTTTGTGAATTGCACTGCCAAGACTCTGACAGATGACCTGATCCATATGCTCCCCGCAGGCATGACGGTGCTGGAAATTCTCGAAACTGTGGATCCCACGCCTGAGCTGGTGGAAGCCTGCCGCGAGCTGAAAGCGAAGGGCTATCGGCTGGCGCTCGATGACTTCACCTGGAGGCAGGGCGTAGAGCCGCTGGTACAACTGGCCGACTACATCAAGGTGGATTTCTGTCTGACCAACTGCGCCGAGCGCCGGGAACTTTTGAGCCGTCTGACGAGCGTGACGGTCGCGCTTGTCGCCGAAAAAGTGGAGACGCAGGAGCAATACCAGGAGGCACGCGAAGAGGGATTCACTCTGATTCAGGGCTACTACTTCTGCCGGCCCACTTTGCTGGAGAACTACAAGGTCCCCGCGAATCACCTGTCGCAGGTGGAAATACTGAAGATGCTGCAGGACGATTCAATCGATATGCAAAAGTTGGCTTTGCTGGTGAAGCGCGATGCTTCTCTCACTTACCGGCTGCTGCGGCTCATCAACTCGCCGGTATGCGCCATGCGCCAGGAAGTGCGCAGCGTGAAGGCCGCTCTGCTCGCGGTTGGCGAGGAAACCTTCCGTCGTCTTGCAACCCTGGCCATCGCCAGCGAACTGAATTCGGGACAATCCCACGAAATCCTGAGAACAGCATTTGTGCGCGCCAGGTTTTGCGAACTTGCCGCCGGGCTCTGCGACCTGGACCGCACGGAGCAATACCTGCTCGGTTTGCTCAGCCTTTTGCCGGCCATGTTGCGCATGCCGATGAGAGTCCTTGCTCCCTCGCTTCCATTGCGCGAAGAGATTCGCCAGGCCCTGTTAGGGAAAAAAGTTCCCGAGCGGGCCCTCTTGTGCTGGCTTGAAGGTCACGAGCGAGGTAACTGGTCGGCCTGCGATCTGGTTGAAGCAAGGCGCGTTTTGAAGCCGGGCGATCTGCAAACCTGCTACGACGCAGCGGTAGTGTGGGCGGAGGCGGCGTTGAGCTGTGCGTGAGCTTCGCCGGGACCGCGTCACGCGCTGAAGCCAGAGTATACTGGTGGATCTTAAAGGACCGGATCACACTTCACATCTAACGTGATCGCCCGGAGGACACATGGAAACTCTCCGCAGAATTCTGTTTGCAGGCGCATTCTGCCTGACTCTTTCGTTCTCCGTTGAAATTGCGATGGCGCAGGGCATAGCAACGCAGCAGAGTTCGCCTCTGCTCGTCGCTTCTCCAAATGGCCAGATCGCGATTGAACTTTCCGATTCGGGTCAGGGCGGGACAGACCTCCAGTACTCGGTGCAGTTTCACGGCAAAACGTTGGTCGCCGCGTCGAAACTGGGCCTGGAGCTGGCCGGGCAAACGCCGCTGGGTCCGGGCATGCACAAGATCGCCGAGCAGGCCGAAAGCGCGGACGAAATGTATACGATTCCAGTGGGGAAGACGCGCGATGTGCGCGACCACTACAACGGCATGCGCGCCGATTTCCAGGATGCGAGCAGCCGCAAGCTTTCAATCGAGGTGCGCGCGTTCGACGACGGCGTTGCATTCCGGTATCTCGTCCCCGATCAGCCCGCGGTGAAGCAGGTGCGCATTGCGCATGAATTAACTGAATTCACTTATGCGAAAGACGCGTCCACCTATCCGCTGATTCTGGATGGCTATCAATCGTCGTGGGAGGACGAATATCAACTGCGCAATGTGAGCGGCCTGCATCCCAACTGGCTGATCGCCCTGCCGTTTCTTGCCAATGAACCGGGCATCGGATGGGTCGCGATTACCGAGGCCGACATCGAGAACTATTCAGGCATGTATCTGCGCAAGGTTTCGCAATTCGCTAGCCGCACGGTGCATGCCGATCTGTCGCCGCATGAGGACCGCGCTGGAACCATCGATCCCAGCTACGCCGTAGAAACGACGACGCCGTTTGCAAGTCCGTGGCGCGTGCTGATCATTGCCGATGAGCCGGGAAAACTGATCGAGTCGAACATCGTGCTCAATCTGAATCCGCCGTCGAAGATCGCGGATACCTCGTGGATCAAGGCCGGCAAATCGGCGTGGGACTGGTGGAGCGGCGATGCGGCGCCAACGCTCAAAGTCAAGCCCGGCATGAATACCGCAACGATGGAGCACTACATCGACTTCGCATCGGAGTCCGGATTTCCCTACATGCTGATCGATGCGGGATGGGAAGCGAGGGATCCGACCTCATCCGACGCAGCACCGCGGCAGGCGGATATTACGCGCACCTCGCCGAATATCGACATGCCGGAACTGCTGCGCTACGCGAAGCAGAAGGACGTAAAGCTGTGGCTGTGGGCGCACTGGACGTCGATCGACAAATACATGGACCAGGCATTTCCGCTCTTCGAAAAATGGGGCATCGCGGGCGTGAAGATCGACTTTATGAATCGCGATGACCAGTGGATGGTGAACTGGTACCGGCAAGTGGTGGAGAAAGCGGCGGAGCATCATCTGATGATTGACTATCACGGCGCGTTCAAGCCGGATGGATTGCGGCGCACCTATCCAAACCTGATGACGCGCGAGGGTGTGATGGGCAAGGAGTATCTGAAGGGGACTGCGCGAGTGACGCCGGCGCACAATGCGACGCTGCCCTTCACGCGC
Organism: uncultured Acidobacteriaceae bacterium; assembly: GCA_963834565.1. Classification (GTDB taxonomy): domain Bacteria; phylum Acidobacteriota; class Terriglobia; order Terriglobales; family Acidobacteriaceae; genus Telmatobacter. The sequence continues at coordinate 31,468 of CAWICF010000013.1, forward strand.
ATGTTGGCCGGGCCGATGGATTACACTCCTGGCGCCTTCAGGAATACCAACCTGGAGAACTTTGTGCCGCACAGCTTTATGCCCATGGCGCTGAATACGCGGGCGCACGAGTTGGCGCTCTATGTGGTTTTTGAGAGCGAGCTGGAGATGGTTTCGGATGATCCCGAGGCTTACGCGGGCCAGAAGGATTTCGATTTCATCAAACGGGTGCCATGCACTTGGGACGAAGTTCGCGCGATCGGCGGCGTTCCGATGCAGTGGATCGCGCTGGCGCGGCGCAGCGGAGGCGACTGGTATGTTGGGTCAATCACCAACTGGGATGCGCGCGACGTGAGCGTGCCGCTGAGTTTTCTTGGCGAGGGCAAATATGTGGCAGAGATCTATGCGGACGCTCCCGACGCCGATAAAGAAGCGACGCATACCGTGATTTCGCGCGAGACGGTGGACCGGAACACAGTTCTGAAGGTGCACATGGTATCGGGCGGCGGAAACGCGATGTGGATTCATAAGGCGGAGTGAAAACGCCGCGGATTCCGAGCTCGGAATCCGGGCCATTTACCGGAATGTGCGATGCAAACCTGAATCCTAAAACCTCGCGCCTCATCTGAGAGAATGTGACTGTGAAGCGAGGGGATCATTTTGTCCAGCGGCGGGCCATGCCGCTGATTTTTCTGCTGGTTCTGGCCGGAGGTGGCGCGATTGCGCGGGCGCAAAACCCGACCTCGGCGACTAACCCGTACTACGGCAGCGTGACGGTTGAGCCTGTCACCGGCACGCCACTAAAGCTTTCGCTTGACGATGCGGTTCGCCGCGGGCTCACCAACAACCTGGGCCTGAAAGAAGCCGAGAACGCCGAGAAATCGCTGCACGGCGAAAAGAATGAAGTGGAGCAGGTGTTTCTGCCGACTATCACGTTTGGCGGCGACACCGGCTACTACATGCACGATCTTGCGGCCCTCGGCTTTAACAACAGAACGATCAAGGAATTCTCGAGCGTGTTCCCCGGGGGCACGATTCCAAACATCTCGCCCGTCGTGCGCGATACGCTGACCGACGGCAAGCTGCAATTCACGCAGGTTCTTTTTTCGGCTCCTGCAATTGCCGCCTTCAAGGCAGCGGCCGCAGCCGAGCACTCGTCCTACTACGCCAAGATGACGGCGCGCGGCGAGGTGGTGCAGCAGGTGGCCACAGCGTACCTAAGGGCGATCGCCGATGCCAGCGAAGTCGAAAACGCTCAGGCGTTGCTGGCGCAGGATCAGGTGCAGGAAGAGCACGAGCATGAAGCGCATGTGGCCGGCACGGCTGCCAACCTGGATGAGTTGCGGGCCAAAGTGCAGTTGCAGACGCAGCAGCAGGCGCTGCTTGCGGCGCAGAACCAGCAGGCGAAGGATCTGATTCTGCTGAAGCGCGAGATCGGTGTCGATCCGGCGCAGGAAATCACGCTCACCGACCAGGCGCCCTACAGCGATCTCGCTGCGCAGACCCCGGAAGAACTGCGCGCGCTCGCATACAAGAGCCGGCAGGACTACCAGAATCTGCAGAACCAGGTGGTGGTCTACAAGGCGCTGCACTCATCGGCGCGCGCCGAGCGTTTGCCTACCCTCACCTTCTACAGCTACTACCAGACAAGCACCGTGACCACGGTCAACACGCACGGCAACTTTATCGCGATGGGGCAGTTGACCTTCCCCATCTTCCGCGAGGCTCAGGTGCGCGGCGATGAGCACGTTTCGCAGTCCAACGTTGAAAACATCACGGCGGAGCTCGACGAACTGCGCAGCCACATCGACGAGCAGTTGCGCGCCGCGACGCTTGATGTGAACGCGAATGCCAGGCTGGTCGAGGTGGCGAAGTCCAACGTCGATCTGGCCACGCGCGCGTTAAGCGATGAGACGGATCGTGTGAATGCGGGAGTCGACGACAACCTGCCGCTGGTCACGGCCCAGGCAACGCTGGCCTCGGCACAAACCAACCTGGTGGAGAGCCTCTATCAGTACAACGTGTCGAAGCTGGCGCTGGCGCGCTCCGCCGGCGTGCTGGAGCAGCAGTACCGCGTGTATCTGGGCGAATAAGGAGCTTCACGGTCTGGATCGAATTACATTGCGATCCAAGTCTCGCGTGACTGCTCCCGAAGCGGAGTATCATTCCTGCAAACAATTCTTGAAGGAGAGTGGTTGTATGCAGGTTATACCGCCTTGTTCCCTGTATGCCTGTTCGTATGAAAAGAAACCATGGTGCCGCTTTGGGATGATCGCCCCGTTGATCTTTCTGAATCTAGTAGTCCCTGGATCGGGCCAAACCCGGCACGTTGAAGACAGAGATCTGAATCCCTATCTTGCTGGCGTCACCGAGCGCGGTCGCGATCTGTATGCCTACGATGAGGCGGCCTGGCACGGAACCGATGCATTCCTTGCGTTGCACCCAGACACTCATGGACTAACGCATTACATCTGCATGAAAACGCCGACCGGCTGGGAGGTCTTGTTTCCCCGTTGGAACGACACGCACGATCGGCTTCTGGTTGCTTATGACGCGAAGGGGACGGGCGGGCATGAGAACTACACGGCGGAGAAACTCGATCCGCCGAGAGAGGGTCCTGACGGTTTGGTAGCAAAGGAAAGGGCACTGGAACTGGCGATCGGGGATTTTCAGAGGCCCAATCGACCCTACAATACCGCAATTCTTCCGGCGGAAGACGGAAGTCTCTACGTCTACATCTACCCAGCGCAAACCAAGACAGATGTGTGGCCGCTCGGAGGCGACGTGCGCTACACCATCTCGGCGGATGGCAAGAACATCCTCGAAAAGCGCCAGTTGCACAAGGCAATCCTTGATTTTCAAATCGATCCGAAGCTCCAAATTGTCGCCGGCAAGCACTCGCATGTACTTAGCGACGTGCCAGAAGATACCGATGTTCTGTATGTACTCACGCGAAGGCCTTTGATTCCCGAATACATCGGAGCTGCGAAACGTGTATTCGCCATTAATACCGACGGGAGTATTCAAGTGGTGAAGAAGTGAAGTCCGATTGAAACTGGTTCTGGAGCGGTATCTTGAACCGATCGACGCAACCAAGCAGAGACGAAATCCGGGACAACCTCGACGGCGCAAACGAATCTTAAAGAATGCATGACGACCTTCCAGTCGGGCACGATGTAACGTAGAAATCCAAGGAGCCTTCCCTTGCCTGAAAAGTTGAAAATCGTTTATTCGGTTGCGCCGGACGCAGCGGCGCTGGCGCGGCGCGCGGCAGAGTATTTTGTAGAAAAGTGTGCGGCAGCTGCGGCAGCAAACGCCAGCGCCCGCGTTGCGATCAGCGGAGGATCGACGCCAAAGGCGGCATTTGGGCTGCTCGCGGATGCGGCACAACCCTGGCGCGCGCAGATGCCGTGGGAGAAGCTCGATCTGTGGTGGGTAGATGAGCGTTGCGTTCCGCCGGACAACGCGGACAGCAACTTTCGCATGACGCGCGAAGCTCTGCTCAGCAAAGTGCCGCTGAAGTCGGAGCAGGTTCACCGGATGGAGGGTGAGCTGGACCCGAGCGACGCGGCAGCGCGCTACGAACTAGAGCTGAGAAATGGATTTGGGCTGAAAGACGCAGAGTTGCCTCGGTTTGACTTGCTTGAGTTGGGCATGGGTCCGGATGGGCACACCGCGTCGCTGTTTCCCCACACTGCGGCGCTCGACGAGAAGTGCCGGCTGGTGACGGCGAATCATGTGGAAACAGTGAAAGACAGCTGGCGAGTGACGTTGACACAGCCGGTGATCAACAACGCTTCAGACGTCTTCTTCCTGATTGGCGGCGCGGATAAGGCGCAGATTCTAAAAGAGGTGCTGCTGGGCCCGCGAGACCCGAAGCGTTTGCCCAGCCAGTCGATTGCGCCAGCGAGCGGTATACTTACGTTGCTTCTCGACAAGGCTGCGGCAGCGCTGCTGCCCGAAGCTGGCGAGGGTGCAATGGGCACAATTGAGAGGATTTAGATGATTCTGGCAGGCGATGTTGGGGGCACGAAAGTACACCTGGCGCTGTTCGATTTTACCGACGGCAACCTGAAGCACACGCGCGACCAGGTCTTTCCGGCTAAGGAGTATACGGGGCTGGAAGAGATCGTGAAGGAGTTTGTCGTCTCAGAGAAAGTGACGTCGGCTTGCTTTGGCGTTCCCGGGCCGGTGCGCGACGGGCGGTTGAGGCTCACAAATCTCCCCTGGACGCTCGACAGCCGCGAACTGGCACGGGACCTGAAAATTGATTACGTATTCCTGATCAACGACTTGCAGGCGAACGGTTACGGCATTGCGGAGCTGGGCGCAGACCAGATTTATACGCTGAGCGAGGGCGACTCGGGACAGGTGGGCAATCGCGGGCTCATCTCGGCGGGAACCGGGCTCGGCGAGGCCTTCCTGGTGTGGGATGGACGCAATTATGAACCCTATCCTTCTGAAGGCGGCCATTCGGACTATGCGCCGCGCAACGAGGATGAGATCGACCTGTTGCGGTTTCTGCGGCAGAAGTACAACGGCCGCATCAGCTTTGAGCGCGTGGTGAGCGGCCAGGGGCTGACGAACATCTACGAGTTTTTGCGTGACGGACGCGGTGTGGAAGAGCCGGTTTGGCTGGCGGAGCGCATGCGGCAGGAAGATCCGAACGCCGTGATCACGGAGTCGGCGCTGAAGGCCAAGAGCCAGCTCTGCGAGAAGACGCTGGACATGTTTGTTTCAGCGTACGGAGCCGAGGCCGGCAACCTGGCGTTGAAGGTTTTGTCAGTGGGCGGGCTCTACGTTGGCGGGGGCATTGCGCCGCGTATTCTTGAGAAGCTGAAGGACGGGACGTTCGTGAAGGCGTTCACGGATAAAGGCCGTTTGAGCCAGCTGCTGGTGAACATTCCGGTGCGCGTGATTCTGGAGAGCCGCACAGCGCTGATTGGCGCGGCAGCATATGCTGAGGCGCGTGCGGCAGAGCTGAGTGGTGTTTCGCCACGCGCGGCAAGCGTGAAGTTCTAAGCAGCCTTGCGGTTGCTGCGGCGAATACTGAACTGAAATGGCCGGGACTGTCATTCGACGTTCCCGGCCAAAGTGTTTCATGGCTGCAATTTCATCTTCTGCGCCAGAACCTTACGATAAAGATCGCACTGCTCGCCGCGTAGCGGGCTCGCGACGACTTCGGCTTTCCCCTCGACCGTGAAACGAAGATAGCTCTGCGTCTGATCGAGAGCGGGCCAGTGCGGCAGGTCTGCGGAGTTGGGATCACCGGTTTTCACGAAGTTGCTCCAGTAGGTTTCAATGATGTCGGCGAGACGCAGGTCGACGGGGCCAAACTTTCCGCCGATGTCGCCGGATTTGGGGTAAAAGCCAAAGACGTACGGCAGCTCAGCGGAGTGAACTGCGCCCTCCGCCTCCTTGCCGGGGATGGGGCGGTCGAATTCATATTCGAAGGTTGGTTGGAGGGCATCGCGATGCCACAGGGCCTCAGTGCCGATGGGGCAGTGGAATAAGATGTCGGCCGACCATTGGCTGGCGGCCGAGCCATAGAGGGTATCGTTCGCGCCCTGACCGTTGCCCGCGAGACCGTAAAGTGCGAGCGCCTGCGGAGCGAAATCGCCGTATGCCCGAGTGATCGATGCGCGGAGCGCGTCGAGGGGCTGAGAACTGCCGAACTCGCGCGAGGTTGTGCCCAGCAGCAAAGGAACAGCAGCTTCGTTTCCCGCCGCAAAAACATCAGCGGGAGAACGCGGAATCACCCAACCGTCGACGTCTGGCCCGAAGCCGGGCCAGATGCTGTTGCGGTCTCCGAGTTTCACAAGCAGATTGTGCGCAGAAATCTTGCGGAGCGCGGCGATGCCGTCGGCGCCGGCAGGCAGACTGAGCGCGGCTGCGGCATCGAGGCCGAATTGTTCGGCCTGGGCGAGGGGAACGGCTGCCGGTGCAAATCCCGAGCCGCTTTCGCCGATGGCTTTCTGGAACAGTCCGGCGGCGAGCGGAGAGGTCATCAGCATTCCAATGTCCATGGAGCCCGCGGACTGGCCAAAGACGGTGATGTTATTGGGATCGCCGCCGAAGTTGGCAATGTTGTCGCGTACCCAGTCGAGCGCAAGAATCTGATCCATCAGGCCGTAGTCTCCGGAAGAGTGATGGGGAGACTCCGCGGTGAGCGCGGGATGCGCGAGAAATCCGAAGACGCCGAGCCGGTAGTTGATGGTGACGATAAGGACGCCGTGCGATTGTAAGGTCCCGCTGTTATAGAGATCGCCTGAACCCGAACCGCCATGGTTCGCGCCGCCGTGAATCCAGAACATGACCGGGAGCGGTTTCGGAACCGGCCATTCCGGCAAAACAACATTCAGGAAAAGACAGTCTTCCTGGCCATCGGTTGCGTCGTCCTTATTCCAGGCGCCCTCAAGAAGCGGCTGCGAACAGGAAGCCCCGAATTTGATCGCACGGCGCACATCGGACCACGGCTTGGCCGGCAACGGCTCGCGCCATCGCAGATCGCCGATGGGCGGTTGCGCATAGGGAATGCCGAGAAACTCTGCGCCACCGCCGGGTCTGGCCATGCCGCGCACTAATCCCGCGGTGGTATGCACGACGAGGGGATCGGCGGGCGGTTGCGCCGATACTGCATCCGCGGAAACAGCCAGAGCGGCTGGCACAAGAGCGATGAATGCAAGAAAAAGAAGATGAACTCTGCAAGCGCGAGGGAAATTTCGCACCAGGTCTCCTTTCTAAAGCCGTGATGCAGAATTCTACCAGCGGCGCGCAGAGTCCGGATCGGGCCCCGGCAACGTGATCACCGCCGAGTTTCATGCAATTGAGAGCAGCTTTGCGGCTATCCTGAGGTCAATCGCATGGTTTTCAGCCACTCCATCGGGAACCGCCGCTACACCTTTGGCTGCTTGCGCGAGCTGCTGGCAAAGGCCACACCGTTGCGCAGCGGCGATGTGCTGGCCGGAGTAGCCGCGCAGAATGCCGAAGAGCGCGTTGCGGCGCAGTGCGCGCTTGCCGACGTCGCGCTCGCGCACTTCCTTGACGAGCAGGTAGTGCCTTACGAAAGTGACGAGGTTACGCGGCTCATCGTCGACTCACACGATGCGGCGGCCTTCGCGCCGGTGCGGTCCCTGACGGTTGGCGAACTGCGTGATTGGCTGCTCTCGGACGTTGCTACGGAAGAACGGCTGGCTGCGGTGGGGCCGGGCCTCACGCCGGAGATGGCTGCTGCCGCAGCCAAGCTGATGCGCATTCAGGATTTGATCGCAGCAGCCGCGAAGATCCGCGTGGTGACGCGTTTTCGCACAACGGTCGGCTTGCCCGGCAGGCTAAGCGCGCGACTGCAGCCGAACCATCCCACAGACGATGCATTGGGCATTGCTGCTTCCATTCTCGACGGCCTGCTGATGGGCTCGGGCGACGCGGTGGTGGGCATCAATCCCGCAGGCGACAACGTTGAAACCACAATGCACCTGCTGCGGATGATGGACGCGCTGCGGCTGAGATTTGAAATTCCTATGCAGAGCTGCGTGCTGGCGCACATTACCACGCAGATCGAAGCGCTGAGTCGTGGCGCCCCGGTGGATCTGCTGTTCCAGTCCATTGCAGGAACGGAGGCCGCGAATCGCAGCTTTGGCGTTTCTCTTTCGCTGCTCGATGAAGCGAATGCGGCTGGACAAGAGCTCCGCCGCGGCGCGGTATGTGCGGATGGGCATGTCGGCCAGAACGTGATGTACTTCGAGACTGGTCAGGGATCCGCGCTCTCGGCTAATGCTCATCACGGCGTGGGCGGATTAGGAGTAGATCAGCAGACGCTGGAGGCGCGGGCCTACGCGGTGGCGCGGCGCTATTATCCTATGCTGGTGAATACTGTCGTCGGATTCATCGGGCCGGAGTACCTGTACGACGGAAAGCAGATTGTGCGGGCTGGGTTGGAGGATCATTTCTGCGGCAAGCTGCTGGGGCTGCCCATGGGCTGCGATGTGTGCTATACCAACCACGCCGAGGCCGACCAGGATGACATGGACACGCTGCTGACGCTGCTCGGCGCAGCGGGAGTGAATTACATCATGGGCGTGCCGGGAGCTGACGATGTGATGTTGCACTATCAGAGCACGAGCTTTCACGATGCGCTTTATTTGCGGCGTGTACTGGGCTTGCGGCCCGCGCCGGAGTTCGAGGCGTGGCTCGCCGGCGAGAGTTTTTCGCGCCTGGCGATCGAAGCGCAACATCCCGAGAGGCTGCTGTCCGCATGAGCGATTTGCAACCAGGCGCGAGGCTGGGGTTGGCGGCGCGGCTGCGCGCCCTGACGCCGGCGCGCGTGGGACTTGGCCGCACAGGTGTGAGTCTCGAGACGCGCGACCTGCTCGACTTCTCACGATGCCATGCTATGGCGCGCGACGCGGTGCAGACACATCTTGAAAGTGCGGCCCTGGCGGCGAGTCTGAGTGAAATTTCGGGCGGCAAAGTCCCGCGATTGCACTCGGCAGCCGCGGATCGCACGACCTATCTGCAACGGCCCGACCTGGGGCGCCAACTGGATGAGCCGAGCAGGGAGTTGCTGGCACGAAAGACGCCGGCGGATGGCTGCGACCTTTCAGTCGTCGTAGCAGACGGGCTGTCAGCGCTGGCGGTCGAACGTCATGCGGTGCCGTTCATAAAGGAATTAATCACTCGATTACAAGGTTGGCGGCTCGCACCGCTCTGCGTGGTGGAGCAGGGCCGGGTGGCGATCGGCGACGAGATCGGCGCATCGCTCGGCGCAGAGATTGCCGTGGTGCTGATCGGCGAGCGGCCGGGATTGACTTCGCCGGATTCGCTGGGAGCCTACATCACTTGGCAGCCGCAGCCGGGCCGCACTGACGCCGAGCGGAACTGCATCTCGAACATCCGTGACGCGGGCCTGAGTTATGCGCAGGCCGCCGCGGAACTCGCGTTTATTCTGAATGAAGCACGGCGCCTGCGGCTGACGGGCGTTGCGCTGAAATCGGGCGCGCGGCAACTGAACCCAGAAAAGTAAACCTAGGAAAGGCGGACGACGATGCGGTTTTTGGGCCGGTGGCTTTTGCGCATACTGGTTTCGTTTGCGGCCGTTTCGCTCGCGGCTTTTGCGCTTGATTGGACCGTTTACAAGCTTCGCGGGTCGCCACAGTCGCAGGTCACCGTCAATCGCTTCCTCTCGGTGCCTCTCAAGGGGCAAAAAACAGAGTACGACTTTCTCGGCACGGCCGACGTTCCCTGCCCTGTCGCTCTGTTTCCGCACGGCGGCGAGATGCCATGCTGGTATCTGCAGCTGCATCCAAACCAGTGGGACAACGCGGGCTCGCCTGCGTACTGAAAGCGCCGTGGAGAAAATTCAAACCGTGCAGATCACACGATGAACATGCGGTCGTGATGAGAGTCACGACAATTGCATGCCGAGCGCGCCTAACATCGAGCCATGTTTCCGCAAAAGGGCATGTATAGTCGAACGCTGAACGACAACGGCAGTTACAACTCTCGTTGTCTCGATTGCTTCATGACCATTGCGCAATATGTTGCGACGGAAGAAGAGCTGGAACGGCGTGAAGCAAACCACATCTGCCCTGAGAAAGCACTGGCAGACCTGCTGGCGCGGGAGCGGGCAGCCGCATCCCACGCGGCACGCAACTAACCGGAGAGCTATCCGGGCAAATCTCAATGGCTGGGCCGTCTGCGAAAGCTGAACTAGCGGTCCTTTGGAACCTCAAGAAAGACAAAAATGTTGTCGTCGGGGTCATGCACGAAGACAATTTTGTCGTCGCGAACCGGCGTCAGGCCTGCGCGTCTTAGCTGATCTTCGGCACGGTGCGCGTCGGAAACGGGAAAAAGAAACTGAGGTTGAGCCTTGGGATGCCATGCGCGCAGCTCGATGTGGATATTGGGCGCGGCAGGCGCGGTTAGGCGCACGTTGCCGTTCTCTTCGGTCGGCTCAAAACCCAGATCGGTGTAGAACTCCTTGTCGGCAGCGCCTTCTTTTACCGGCAGATCGAATCCCATCAACTCCGTTGACACGCGATTCATTCCGATGTGCTGACCCTGGTCGAGCATGTGCTTTGAGCCCGGCATGTATTGCGTAAACTCGGTGACGCGGCCCTCGGGATCGTTAATGGCAGAGATGAGATTTCCCGCGCCGGCTTTGCGCACGGCAAGCATCTTCAGACCGATCGAATCATAAAAGCTGTAGAGCGTATTCAAATCGCCGACTTCGTAACAAACGTGCATCCAGCCGAGCGGCTGCGGCGGGTTGCTCTGCGGATAGAGCTCGATGAACTGGCGGTCGTTAATCTTGATGAAGACTTCGGCGATCTTGCCGTTGTTAGTGATGGCGAACGACTCTTCGTAGCCCAGCTTGCCCAGGAAGGCAATCTCGCGGTCGAGGTCGCTGACGCGAAACGCAATGTGGGCAATGCCAATGACGCCGGCGTCGGGCTTCGGCGGTTGTGCGACGACAAAAATTGGGACGGCCCACGCCAGAGCCAGCAGTCCCATCGATCGCAAATTCATCGTGATCTCCTTAGGTTTCAACTACGTAGTTCAGAAGTGCTTCTACTTTTCTTGGATGCAGGATTTCAGGAACAAAACCCGCATTCTCATGGATCTATTGCCATTTTGCAGGTTCGCCGCGGCCAGGGTCTAGGCGTAATCCTGGCGAAAAGGTGTAAAAACGTCGAGCACTTCCGATGGCTCGAAGGCCGACGCCTCGTGCTCCACCCCGCCGTTGACGACGATGCTGTCTCCTCCACGCATCTCCCAGCTCTTGCCTTCTGCCTGAAAGCGGATATGGCCCCGAACAACATAAACCAGCTGATGATGGGGATGGCTGTGCCGCGCGCCCTTCCACCCTTCTTCGAAGGTGTGGCGCACCAGCATCAGGTGCGGACTCCACGCCAGCACCTGCCGGATCATGCCGGGCTCAGGCGCGGTGGTTTCGGTCGCATCGGTCGCTGTGTAAATCACTCCAGGTTCACTCATGGAATCTCCGTAAAGCAGCTTTTAGCTATTAGCCTTTAGCGATTAGCTTTTTCTTGCTCGGGCAGAGTTGTGCAGAATCTCGCGACTTTCAGTTTTTTTGTTCCCTCGTTCCCTGTTCTCTGGTCCCTAATCCCAACTTCTACCGGTTCAGCCATCCCCCATCTACTACCAGCACATGGCCATGCACATAGTCGCTGGCGCCGGAAGCAAGAAAGACCGCAGCACCGGCGAGATCCTCCGGATGCCCCCATCGCCCGGCTGGAATTCGCTCGAGAATCTGCTTTGCGCGCTCGGGGTTGTTTCTGAGAGCTTCCGTATTGTCGGTATCCATATAACCGGGTGCGATGGCATTCACGTTCACGCCCTTCGATGCCCACTCGTTGGCGAAGGCTTTCGTGAGCTGGCCCACGCCGCCCTTGGCCGCGGAATACGCCGGCACAAAGATGCCGCCCTGAAACGTGAGCAGCGAAGCGATGTTGATGATCTTGCCGGAGCCCTGCTTGAGCATGTGCCGGCCGGCGAGTTGCGTAAGACGAAAGACGCTGGAGAGATTCACGTCGATCACGGCTCGCCAGTCGTCTTCAGCGTATTCGGCGGCTGGCGCGCGGCGAATGATGCCTGCGTTGTTCACCAGGATGTCGATTGTGTCGAAGTGCTGGACGGTTTCTGCCACCAGCATTGCGCAGATGGCCGCATCGCCGACGTCGCCGACCAGCGCAACGGATTTCGCGCCCATCGTTTCCAGCTTGTGCTGCGTAGCCTTGGGAACAGAAGTGGAACCGTGAACCGCAACATTGGCTCCTGCCTGGGCAAGGGCGACCGCAATGGCTGCCCCAAGGCCGCGCGACGACCCAGTGACGAGAGCGGTTTTTCCTTTGAGGCTGAATTTCTCGAGGATCGATGTTTCGTGAGGCGCTTTTTCGTGAGTCAGTGGAATTGAATCCTTTCCGGCGAACGCCAGAGCGTGGCTGTCATTATTATGTCCGACCGGGTTGGAGGCGCGTTCCGAGTGGGGCGCTATCCGGCTGCGCGAGCGATGGCCGGCTCGCGCGATCCAGGAGCCGGTGGAACGAAGCCGCGCTCGACGGCCGTGATGCCGGCGCGCAGAAATCCCAGCGTGTGTGCCATACCCGCATGCCACGGCGCGGAGCAGGTCATCTGCGGGGCGTGGTCGGGAATCACCACGCCGTCGAATCCATTCTTGTACAGAATCCAGAGAATGCGCAGCATGTCAAAGTCGCCATCGTCGATGAACGTCTCGTGGTAGTTGGGCGCTTTGCCGGCCACGTTTCGAAAGTGAACGTACGCTACGCGATGCTGGCCGCTGTATTGGTCGACAGTTTGATAAAGATCGCCCTCGGTCATTTCGGCGAGCGTGCCCAGGCAGAACTCGAGCATGTTGTTCGGACTGGGCGAGAGATCGATGAGCCGCTGATACATGGCTTGCTGGTAGACGAGGCGCGGCTGACGGCGCATGGTGGGGGTGGGTGGATCGTCGGGGTGCGCGGCGAGGCGCACGCCGGCCTGCTCGGCGACGGGCAGCACTTCTTCCAGAAAGCGCTGCAGACGGCGCCAGAGCTCATCGTGCGTGACGGAGGCCAAGGTACCCGGAGGCGGGTTGGGATCGTAGATCATGTTCCAGACCACGCCGTTGGGCATGGGAGCGTCGACGGGGCCGTCCATGCCGACGGATTCGGCGCCGCCGCGCGCGAACGGTCCACTGACGCGTCCGCACACACCGGCGATGGAGAAGTTGTAGCCGAGTGTGCCGATGCCGGCCTCGCCCATGGTGCGCAGGATCGCCTGCACGTTCTGGATATGCTGCGGGCGTTTGGGGCCGTCGAGTAGGATGTCGTACCAGTGTGCGGGATCGAGATTCTCAATGCCTTCGAGCTTGAGGCCAGCCGCTTCCACCTGCTTGCGGAGGCCCTTGAGCTCGGCCGCGGTCCACAGCTTGTCGGGATCGCCGGCCAGGCCCCAAGGCTTGTCTTTGCCGCCGGTGGGCTGGTTGTGCGCGGGATTCGATTCGCCCTGGCGGAAGTAGTCGACGAGGTGCGCGATGATGTGCGTGCAACCGGCCTGCACCGCGAAGGCGTAGTACTCCTCCTTCAGCATGTGTCGGTATAGTCCTAGCCCGAGCTTCATGAGCGCTCCCGCGACAGTTTACTTCATGAGTTGAAAAATCACATATTGCTACTGGGCGGGTGCCAGAAGAGCTTTGACGCGGGATTCAATCGCATGCAAATCGGTTTCGCCTTGAAAGCGCGCACGAACGATTCCATCCCGGTCGATGAGAAACGTGAGCGGGAGACCGAGCACGCCGCCATAGCGTGTGCCGATGCGCTCGTCGCCCATCGCCACCGGGTAGCCGAGAGAAAACCGCTCTACGAGACGGCGTGCTGGAGCTGGATCATCGTCCATTGAGATGCCGATGACCTGGAGTCCGGAGGGGCCGAGTTCGCGCTGCCACCGCGCGAACTCAGGCATTTCGATCTGGCACGGTGCGCACCATGTCGCCCAGAAGTTGAGCAGAACGACCTTTCCGCGGAATGCGGACAGGCGGAGTGGCTTGCCGTCAAGGGTGGTGAGTGCGAAGTCTGGAGCCCGGAGATTGAGCAGGGATTGCGCGGGTGGCACAGCATGAGAGCATGCCGTGGAGAGAAGTGCACCGAGAAACGCGAAAGAGAGTGCGGATCGAATCGCGTGACGCTGAACCGGTGCGGATCTTGCCGCCTTACTGACCGCTGGCAACGGAAAACTCCTTGTTCGCCCAGTCGGCGCCAAAGTTGTCGGCAATATAGAGAACCTTGGCACGCTTGAATCCCATGCCAGCGAGAAGATTGTAGGCGGGGCCAACATTCGGGCAGCGATTCCAGGGGCAACAGCCGCAATAAATGACGATGAAGGTATCGCGCGGAAGCATGGCGACGCGCCTTTGGAGCAGTTGAAGACCGGAGTCCTGAGAGCCGGGACCCACGTACTCAGAGCCGGGGATGTGAGCCTGCGCGTACATGACGCGCGAGCCGACCTGAAGAATCAGAGGTTTCTTGCTGCCGTGCGATTGCAGGATTCTATTGAGTTCGTCGGGCTGGATAAGCTGCGACTCAGGAATGGACCGCGCGCTTGCGGTTGACGGGGCGGCAAATTGTGCAGAAGCCAGTAGTGGCGCCAAGACAGCAAAGCATGAGAGAAGAACGGCACTTGCCGTGCCTGTAAAGAGAGCCAATCGCATCGCGGAAATCTCCGCAACCAGTCTAATGCCGGATGCGTGGAAGCATGTGTGACGCGAGCCGCAGATGGCACGACCGGCGTTGATTGTGAAGCGAATGAGAGTGCGAAGGAGGGGATGAAAAAACGCCCCAAAATTGAAAACGCCAGAGGCCGAAGCCTCTGGCGCCTCAATCTTGATGGGCTGGTAGTACAACCGGTGCTGCGTCCCTCGGCTACCCCAGTGGTTAGGCTGCAGCTCTCGCTGCCGCTTCTTCCTCTGGCTGCGCCGGCGTTTAACCTCCGACTTGCGTCGGCTGCCAACTTTCCGGCTCGACCGCGGGCCAACCCTCCGGCTCGGATCGGTGTTGTCTCGCCTGGCTCGGTCGGTGGCAAGTACCCGGCTTTCACCGTGTACTACGCGCTGCCGATCGACTGGCTGCTGACCCTCCAACTCGCGTTGGCGTCCGGCCTCCAGCTAGGCCTGCGATTACTCCCGACTCACATCTGGCGTCGTCCTTCAGCTCGGCTGGCCTTTCAGCTTCCGATTCTCACCGGTTGCCTCTGCAACAGTCCGCTTGCGCTTCCTGCCGCTGCAACCCCCAGCTCGCGCTGGCGGCTGCCGCCTTTGCCACACCGGTTCCAAACTGCCGACTCGCGTCGACCGCTCTTTCCCGGCTTTGCCGGTTTCGGCTCGCTCGGCTTGCGCCGTGCTCGCTTACCTCCGGTTGGGCCTTTGATGCACCCCTTGCTTCAATCGAACCTTGCATCGCCGGCTGAGCCGTCGATGAGTATTCAACTTTCCGCCGGTTCGCGCACCCTCCGGATCTGCCAGCTTAACAACCTCCGACTTGCGTCGGCTTTTGCAATCTCTGGCGCAACCAGCGATCCCTCTTCGGCTTTCGCCTCAGGTTTCACCCTCTGGCTGGGCTGGCGGTGATTGTCTGACTCTCGTCTGACTCTCTTTTCGCCAACCATTCCGGCGATCAACTCCCGATGCCCTACTGGCCATCAGTTGAATGAGACATTACGTCCGTTCAATCTGTGGAAGCAAGTGCAAAAAACAAGTAAATTTGTGGATTTCACCAGTGTTGGTGCAGAGTGAAAACTTTGTGAAGGCGCAAGTCACAATTTGCCTCGAATTGGCTGAATTGGCGCGGTTTCCGAGCATTGGAGCGTGTGTGTTTTGCCTCACATTTGCACAGAAACCAGGAGTTATGCACAGCAAGAATCACGAAGGTGCGACTTAGTTGGCGAGTAAGTGCGCGAGTTATTTGCGCCGCTAATTGCGAACAGGGCTATGCTGGAGGCGCAGTCGGAGCGGGATTCAGAAAGGAGAGTCCAGCGATGATGCAGGCAAGCGCAACACCCACCGCTTCAGCAATCCCTCCCAGGCCAGGAGCGGCCGTGCCTCACCTTGGTGCACAGGTCGCGCTGCGCTTCGCGGTGATGACGCCGCTGATCGCCGCCATTCTCTTTTTGCCCGCGTGGACGGTGCGGTGGTGGCAGGCATGGGTATTCCTGGCCATATACATCGGCTTCGCCCTGGCGGCATTTTTCTTCTTTCTCAAGACCGTTCCGCAATTGGTGGAGCGTCGGCTGCCCGCGAGAGAGCAGTACCGCGAGCAGCGGCACATTCTTCGGTCCGGGGCCGTGTTGCTTACGGCAATCTTTACGCTGCCGGGTTTCGATCACCGGTTCAGTTGGTCGCGGCGTCTATGGGGCGCGGAGCCGGCGTGGCTCGCGGCGCTCTCGCTGGTCTTCATGCTCGCGGCGGAGCTGGGCATGGCATGGGTGCTCTGGACCAATCGCTACGCCGGACGCACAATCCGCGTGGAGGAGGGGCAGACCGTTATCACCAGCGGGCCGTACCGTCTTGTGCGGCACCCCATGTACGCCTTCAGCTTCTTGACGTTCATCTTCGCGCTTCTGGCACTGGGATCATACGTTGCGCTGCCCGCGCTCTTGCTGTTCATGCCGATTTACGTGCTGCGCATTCTGAACGAGGAGAAGGTTCTGCGCGCGAAGCTGGCGGGCTACACGGAATACTGCGAGAAAACGCGCTGGCGGATTATGCCGGGGGTGTGGTGAGGGGGAATGTGAGTCGTGGCTGCTGAGTACGGCGTCTCAGCTTCGCAAGCTGGCAAGTTCACACCGCCAATTGGACGCTTACGCAAGCGCGAAGTTAGCTGCGCAAACGCGCGATTTTGAGAAATGCCGAACAGACAACATACGCGAGCTTCTGAGCATCGCTTATTAGTGGGGATGGTCCACGTTGTTCATCACGGGTGAGACCCCACAAGAACAAAGCAGGATGGCGCGCTAACGTGCGAATCGCGTTGCGTCGTTCTCTCGATTCTCTTGTTCCGGTCAACCCGCCAGATCCTTGAAGCTCGCTCGCGGCCATCCGAAAAGGAGATGAGTTGCGATGCGAATGATGTTGTTTAAGGTGTCCTTCCTTGCCTTGTGCGCCATGGCGCTGCTATGGCCCGATCCGGCAATTGCCCAAACTCAAGACTCAGCAAAACTCAAGGTTCATGCGCAGCCAAAGCAGGCCTACTTGTTTGTCGATGGAAAGGCTATTCGCGCTGGAAGCCATGCTATCCACTTGACTCCCAGCGACCACACGCTAACTGTGCGCAATTATGGCTACACAGCCAACACGCAAAAGGTGCAGTTAAGCAGCGGAAACGAAACCAAGCTGAATGTGGATCTGCAACCTTACGGCGGTAAGGTCAGCGGTCCGTTTGCCGACATTGAATTCAAGGGAGACCATCAGGCGGCGGTCATGCTGAACGGCTCAACCCCGGCATACTTTGTTGGCCGCGCCGGCGAATTTGACTGGGACTGGCTTTGGCACCGCCGGCTACTCGTACAGCCGGGAAATTACCACGTGACAGTGATGCGCGAGGGGAACACCATCTGGACCGGAAATGTTACGGCAAGCGCCGGACAAAAAGTGATCATCCATCTCAACGACAACGGCAGGGAGGTTGACAAGAACTTTGCCGCGGGAGAAAAGCTGGGACCGGAACCGCGATTCCACGCGGGAATTCTAAGCAGGATAGTTCCGGTTGCGCCGGTGACTGCGGAGCTTGCGGCTAACTCGGATCACGTCGGCTGTGGAGCAGACGACACGCTGAAGTGGAGTTCCACGGATGCCGTGAATACCTCGATCACCGGAGTTGGCGCTGTGCCCAACGACGGCGACCGCGTGGTGACGCCAACCCGGGACATGACCTATGTCTTGAAAGCGGTCGGGCCCGGCGGCGAGGCGACGCAGACGGTAACGGTCAACGTCAACAAGGAACCCACGGCAACGTTGGCGCTGAGCGAGCCGGTGATTCACTATCACAAGATCGGTGACAAGGTTGTGGAGCAGGAGTCTGCCACGCTGCACTGGTCGGTCGCAAATGCCGCCTCGGCAACGGTTAATCCGTTCGGCAAAGAGGCGCTCGACGGAAGCCAGACCATCATGGCCGATCCAAAGCAGGAGCAGGATGGGCCGGTCGATCAGGCTCTCACTTACACGCTCACCGCTTCAAACCCTTGTGGCGGCGCTGTGACCAAAACAGCCACGTTGCGGGTTGAGGGTTCGGTAGACCCACCCCCGAACACGACTTTGGCCAGCCTCTTCTATCCCACTGCCTATCCAACAAGACGACATCCGAAGGTCGGCCTCCTTCCAAGTGAGAAAGCGGCTCTTGACAGCCTGGCCACGCAGTTCAAGAACTTCGGAGACTACGAGCAAAACGCTAACCTGGAGATTGTTGGATACGCCGACATCCGCGGCGGGGAGAAGTATAACCAGGCACTGAGCGAGCGCCGTGCGGAACTCGCGAAGGCATATCTTGTTTCCAAGGGCGTTCCCGCGTCGGATCTCGAAGTGCAGGCCAAGGGGAAAGACGATCAGCTCAGCATCAAGAAAGTTGAGTCTCTGCAGTCTGCGGATTCCCAGAAACCCGAGCAGTGGATGACGAAGAACGAGAAAGCGACGTGGCTGGCTTACAATCGCCGCGTCGACGTCGTGCTGGAACCGACGGGACAGAAATCCACTGAAACGTATCCCAACGATGCAGCCTCAGCGCGCCTGTTGTGGCAACGGCCGATGCCGAGCCTCAGTGCCGTCGACAAAGTGACAGGGTCTTCCAACGGCAGGGAGCAGGCAAGCTTAACCAAACCCGGGGCGTAGCTTCGGAGTCTTGCAACGAAGGAGCGCGTGGATTAGGAAGAATCTGCGCGCTCCTTAGAGCGCCCACCTCTCAGAGGTGAGGAGTGGGGCACGCGGCTATTTGCCGTGCACCTTCTTTGCAGCGGCTCCCGCTTCGGCGTCCTCAATCACCGGATAGATTTCCAACTCCAGAACTTCTGCCCATTCGGCGCATGCTGGGCAATCGACGTCAGGTCTTTCGCTTCGATGAGATGCCAGCCAAGAACTGACCCTGGGACGTGCCAGCGGCCTAACGTCTTGGCTCCGGCCGGCACTGGGCCGCGCGTTTTCAAGAACTGTTCAAGCGCAGCCTTGTACTAACCGGGGGACAGTCTTCCACACCACCATAACTTTCATGATTTCCCTCCTCGGGGAACGATTGTTTGATTGTTGAGATTGCTTGACCCGTGAGGCTCAGCCTGGGGTCAAAGGGACCGGGCCTAAGGCTATACCGCGCGAGGGGGAAGGAGAAGGTTTTTCTTGGGAAGCGGGCAATGCTTGGGGTGCCCATCATACGTTTCAGGCATCAAGGTCAACATCGGCGAAATCCGGATCAACACCACGCTCTTGCAAGAGTGCCGCAAGCTGCGCTTTGTATTTCTTGACGAGAGGCCGCGTACGCTCGGCGAGGTCATAAGGAAAGGAGGTGTCGATGCTTTGGACAAACCTCCAGTCGTCGGCATCGGTGTCGGTGACGCGCGCAGAGATCCGGCAGGAGATGTATTCCATGACTGGACGACTTCCGTGTAACTCTTCGGCGACGAGTTTTGCGGTTCTCCTAGCATCTACTTCGATCGGAAAGTCCCACCATACTTTGAAATCATCACTTCCTAGGTTTGTCAGCAGGGTGTTCAATGCCCAGAGCCGCTTCTTATGGGCGTACTGGATGAAATGCTGCAGTTCGTGCGCAAATGTGAGTGTCAGACCGATGTCGGTTTCGCATGTGGAACCGTGAAGATAAATCACGCAGGCGAAGGGCCAGGCGACATTTCCGTCGCCTATGGGTGGTGCGATTAGGTCGTGCATGTACCAGGGCCAGAGAGTGACTCCACTTCCGCGGATCGGCCAATGAACGCCTCGATTGGCGTCGCCACCAAACTCTTGCTTCAGGTACTCGTGATCCTGGTCGTCCAAAACGCACACAACTCTGGGCTGCGCTTCAGGCCGCGATCGAATCTCGAACCATTCAAGGACGCGTCGAGCGATTCGCTCTCTTTGTACTCTTGCAGTCTCAACCTCGGATATGACGTGCAGGTCAGCCCATCGTTCTTTGGTCATCACGGACCCCAAAATTACGCTGGCACCACGCCTTTGGCCAGCATCTGCTTAATCCCCCGCAGCGCCTGCCGTGTCCGTTCTTCGTTCTCGATGAGCGCGAAGCGGACGTGGCTGTCACCGTGGTCGCCGAAACCAATTCCCGGCGAGACGGCGGTCTTGGCTTCGGTAAGAAGGAGCTTGGAAAACTCGAGGGACTTGAGGTCGCGGTAAGCCTCGGGGATGCGGGCCCAGACAAACATCGTTGCGCGCGGCGACGCCACCTGCCAGCCGAGCTTGTTCAATCCTTCGATGAGCACGTCGCGGCGGCGGCGATAGGTGTCGCAGATTTGCGAGACGCACTCCTGCGGCCCCTCGAGCGCGGCAATGGCGGCGACCTGGATGGGCGTGAAGGTACCGTAATCGAAATAACTCTTAAGCCGGGCGAGGGCGCCGACGAGCTTCTGGTTGCCGACCATGAATCCGATGCGCCAGCCGGGCATGTTGTAGCTCTTCGACAGCGTAAAGAACTCGACCGCGACATCTTTGGCGCCGGGAACCTGGAGAACGCTGGGCGGCTTGTAGCCGTCGAAGGCGATGTCGGCGTAGGCGAGATCCTGGATGAGATAGAAGCCGTGCTCGCGGGCAAGCTCGACGAGGCGCGCGAGGAACGGGAGCTCGACGCATTCGGTGGTCGGGTTCGAGGGGAAGTTGACGATCAGCGCCTTGGGGCGCGGGGTCATGCGCGGGATGAGGTCTTCAAGCTGCGCCAAAAACTGCCCCTGGTCGTGGACTGGCACGCTGATGATGTGCGCTCCGGCGATGACGGGGCCGTAGATGTGGATGGGGTACGAGGGATTGGGCACGAGGACGGTGTCGCGCGAATCGAGAATGGCGAGACAAAGATGAGCGATGCCCTCCTTGGAGCCGATGGTGACGATCGCCTCGGAATCGGGATCGAGGTCGACGTCGTAGCGCGTCTTGTACCACGTGCAGATAGCTTTGCGCAGGCGGGGCAGGCCGCGCGAGACGGAATAGCGGTGCGTGGGCGGCTTGCGGGCCGCTTCAACCAGCTTGTCGACGATGTGGGCAGGCGTGGCGCCGTCGGGATTGCCCATACCAAAGTCGATGATGTCTTCGCCGCGGCGCCGGGCGGCGGTCTTCATCTCCCCGGTGATGTTGAAGACATAGGCGGGGAGGCGCTGAATGCGGGAAAACTCTTCCATGGTGACTCCAGAATACAGGGATCAGGTTTCAGGTTTCAGGTTCCAGGGGTCAGCGCCAAAGCATGGGTGCACTTAGGTGCACGGCGTCATCTCAAACCTGACACCTTCAACCTGAAACCTGTTTTTCGATGAGGTGGAGCGGAGTCTAGGCGGCCGGAGCCGCAGCACGGGCCGCAGCTGCGCGAAGGGCGCGAGCGGCCATGGGGCGAAGTGTGGCGGCGCGGTGCATGAAGGAATTATAGCGTGAGGCCGCTTTCGGCTATCAGCTCTCAGCCGTCAGCTGCGCCACGCTGAATCGGCAGACAGCTACCGGCTGGTGACCCTCGGACTGAGGGGCTAAAGAATTTTGGGTGAAGAGGCTTGACAGTGAGCGACTTTCGATATATCTTAAGATATATCTTGGATGGATCGATAGATATGTCTAAGATAATCAAGGAGAAACAAGATGTTTGGACATTGTGGAGATAGAAACAGAGATTTTGAGCACGGAGAGAGCCGGCATCGCCACTGGCGCGGCGGGTTTGGTGGGCGCTGGGAGGGCTTTGAGCACGGATTCGGCGGCGGGCGCGAGCGGTTTTTTGAAGGCGGACACCTGCAGCTCGTGATTTTGCAGCTGATCGCCGAAAAGCCGAGCTACGGCTACGAAATCATCAAGACGATCGAGGAGCGGTTGTCGGGCGGGTATGCGCCGAGCCCGGGCGTGGTGTATCCGACGCTGACGCTGCTGGAAGAGGAAGAGCTGGCGACGTCGTCGACCGAGGGCAACAAGAAGTTGTACACGGCAACGGAGAAGGGCAAGGAGTATCTGAAGCAAAACGCAGCGACGGTGAAGGCAATCTTCGGGCGGATGGAGCAGGCGCAGAAAGTGTTCGGGCGGGGACGCTCGCCGCAGATTATGCGGGCTCTGATGAACCTGAAATTTGCCTTGAAGATGCGCGTGGGGCGTGGCGGCTTGAGCAGCGAACAAGTGAGCAAGATTGCCGAAGCGCTGGACGCAGCGGCACGCGCGATTGATGAGGCCTAAATGCGACGAGTCGGCAGGCCAGCGATTTAGCAAGTCGGCGAACCAGCCTGAATTCCCACGTCCCCAAATGCGAGGGACATGGGGCTCCCCATTGAATGAACAAGTGAGCAAAGAGCGGGCGACGGAGAAGAAACAGGATGATGACACAGAAGTCGCAAACGACGAATGATCTGTATCAAGAGAAGGTCCGGCGCGTGGCAGGAGACCAAGCGCCGGCGACTGACGAGTACACGCGAATGCAGGTGCTGGTGGGTGAGTTGCTGAGCGAGAACCAGAAGCTGCGGTTCGAGAACCAGGGGCTGCGCCTCGAAACCGCGACGCTGAAGAGTGAATTGGAGAAGAGCGAGCGCGGCCTGGCCAATGCAACCAGGTGGATGGGGATGGTTTTGTAGCGCTAGGTCTCAGGTGCCAGTTCGTAGTTCCGGAATCCGGCCGCATAAATGGTTTTGTAACAGGACACGACTTCAGTCGTGCCGAAAGGGGCCAATAAAACTGTGGGCTTTAGCCCCTGAGGGATGCTTTCCGACCGACGCCAGGGATTTACGCAACCACCTCTAGTCCCCTGAGTCTGAAGTCCGCTACAATAATTGGCCTTGTCATCCTGAGCGAAGTCCGCCGCGTCGGACGGAGTCGAAGGACCTGCATTCAGGGAATGCGTTTATGTAGGAAATCAATGACTCAGGAGACTAGTCCACAGCTTATTGCAAACGAAGAAACAGGAATGAAAAGGCCATTTCGCCTATGAATTGAGGCGAAAGGGCTTTTTCTTTTTGCGCGGGGTTCGGCCTCGCATGCCGATTCACTTTCCCATGGTGAGCACTACGCGGAAACGGGCCGCGCCGCTCATCATGCGGTTGTAGGCGTCTTCGGCCTTCTCGAGCGGATAGGTTTCGTTCATGGATTTGACGCCGGCGAGTGCGCTGAATTTGAGCGTGTCTTCGGAGTCCATGCCCGTACCGGCCGGCCAACCGGCGACGGTGCGGCGGCCGAGGAGCAGCGGGAAGGGATTGATAACGATGGGGCCGTCTTCGGGCGCGCCGACGACAAGGAGCTTACCGGAAGGCGCCAGTCCGTCGATCGTCCACTCGAGCGCTTTGGCGCTGGTGATGGTGGAGAGAATGACCGTGGCTCCGCCGAGCTTCTGGAGTTCTTTGGCCGGATCCTGCGAAGTGCTGTCGATGTAAATGTGTGCGCCGAGTTCTTTCGCGAGCGGAGCCTTATCCTTGCCGCGGGCCACGGCGACGGTGCGATATCCGCTTTTCGCGGCGTACTGGATGCCGAGGTGGCCGAGGCCGCCGATTCCGAGGATGACGACGGTATCGCCCGTTCGCGCGCCGCTGTTGCGCAAGGCGTTGTAGGTGGTGATACCGGCGCAGAGCAGCGGCGCCGCGTCGACATCCGACAGCTCGTCAGGAACCAGGGCGATTGCGTTGGCCGGGGCGATGACGTAGTCGGCATAGCCGCCGTCGAAGCTGATGCCGGAGATGAGGCCGTTCTCGCAGACCATGAAGTCGCCGCGCCGGCAGGGCACGCAGTAGTTGCAATGGCCGCCGTGCCAACCGAGGCCGACGCGCTGACCAACTTTGTAGAGCGGTACGTCGGGACCGATGGCGTCGAGGACGCCGGCAACTTCATGGCCGGGAATGCGCGGGTATTGGATGCCAGGGAAGAGACCAAGCTTGGTCATGGCGTCGCTGTGGCAGACGCCGCAGGCCTGCACCCGGATGCGGACGTGGCCGGGGCCGGGATCGGGAAACTGCTTTTCGACGAATTGAAACGCTCCGCCTGCGGCGGAGACCTGCACGGCACGACCGGTGACTGCGGACATACGAGGTTCTCCTGGTAGCTCGTAAGATGATTCGCGAGCGGCTGAGGATACAGGCAGAAAGCGGAATTTCTTGTGAATTGTGGGTTGCGGAGCCGGCGACCGGCTATTGGCTGCAAGCCCGAAATCGAAATTTATACTTGATGTGACATGCCAGAATTTCTACCTGTAGATGAGCAGATGGACCTGCTGCAAAAAGGCGCGGCAGAGATCATCCGCGTGAGCGACCTGAAAGAACGTTTAGAGGAGAGCCGCAAGACCGGCCGCCCTTTGCGCGTAAAGGCGGGGTTCGACCCGACGGCACCGGACCTGCACCTGGGCCATACAGTATTGATGCGCAAGCTGCGGCACTTTCAGCAGCTGGGGCACACGGTGATTTTTCTCATCGGCGACTCGACTGCGCTGATCGGCGACCCGACGGGGCGCAACGTGACGCGCAAGCCGCTGACGCGGGCCGAAATCGACAAAAACGCGGAGACGTACAAGGCGCAGGTGTTCCGGATTCTGGATGCGGACAAAACCGAGGTGCGCTACAACAGCGAGTGGCTTGACAAGCTGGGTTATGCCGGCCTGATCGGCCTCTCCGCAAAAGTCACTCTCTCGCAGATGCTCGACCGCAAGGAATTTCTCACCCGCTTCCGTGCTGAGCAGGACATCAGCCTGCACGAACTTCTATATCCTCTTGCGCAGGGCTACGATTCCGTCGCGCTCGAGAGCGACGTCGAGCTTGGGGGAACCGACCAGAAATTCAATCTCCTCATGGGCCGGGAGCTGCAGCGCGACTACGGGCAGAAACCGCAGATTGTGCTGATGACTGAGATTCTCGAGGGACTGGACGGCGTGCAGAAGATGAGCAAGTCTCTCAATAATGCGATCGGCATCAACGAGCCGCCGAGTGAGATGTACGGCAAGCTGATGAGCATCTCGGACGAGCTGATGTGGAAGTATTTTCTCTTGTTGACGGACCTGCGCGGCTCGGAAGTTGATGCGATGCGCGAGGAAGTTGCGCGCGGCAAGCTGCATCCGATGGCTGCGAAGAAAAATCTCGCGCGGACGATTGTCGCGGGGTTCCATGGCGTGGCCGCGGCCGAGAGCGCAGACGAGAATTGGGCGCGGATGTTCCAGCAGAAGGGCGAGAGCGAGGACCTGGAAGAGGTGGCGGTCGCGTTTGGCGATGTGACAGATTCGCAGGGCCACTTGCTAATTCCGAGGCTGCTGGTAAAGATTGGGTTGGCGGCCAGCAATAGCGAGGCCAACCGAAAGATTGCTGAGAAAGCCGTCAGGTTGGACGGTGATTTGTTCGGTGGTCTAAGGATTAAACTGCCAAGCCTTCCTGCTCGAATTGTGGTGCGGCTGGGCAAGCGGGCGAAGATCGCTGTCGTGGCCTGAAGCAGCCCTGATGCGGTTGACGGCTCAGCGGAGATCCGGCTCTACGCTTCGAAGTCGAGCTCGACGGGATCGATGAGCGGCACGAGCCACTCAAGCAGGGCCAGGTGTGCGGGGTGTGTGGAGTAGGAGTCGCAGGCTGCCTTGCTGGTGAACTTCATCATGCCCGCAAAGGTATAGCCCTGGCCACGCGAAGAGAGATTGACGCCGATGTGCGCCTCGATCAATCCGGGAACGACATTGCGAAAAGCGAGAATCTCCTGCTTAGCGCGGAGTTTGTCGGCGTCGGTAGCTTCCGGCTTCCAGCGAAATCCAAAGATGTGAACGAACATTTGGGGGTCCTTGTTTGAGGATTAGTTTCCCAGTGCGAATTTCCGCGCCGACTCCAATAGCTTGGCCACGGATTCCTTCGAGCAGGATTCGGCGTAGATGCGCATGAGCGGCTCAGTGCCGCTGGCGCGGAGAAGCAGCCAGGTCTCGGCGGCGTTGGGTTTGGTTTTGGCTTCGGGATTGTCCAGGTAGAACTTCACGCCGTCGAGGGTTTCAGTGCGCAGGATGGGCATGCCGGCGAAGGTTGTATCGCCGGCGGGGCGCGATTTGGCGCGGGCAATGGCGGCGTTCTTGATGTCGTCTGAAATGTGAAGATCGATGCGGCCGTACTGGTGCTCGCCGTATTCGGCCTGCAGCGCAGCGACGAGTTGGCCGAGAGTCTTCCCTTCCTCGGCCATCACGTTGGCGAGGAGCAGGCAGTTGAGCAGGCCGTCGCGCTCGGGCAGGTGGCGCTGGAAGCCGATGCCTCCGGATTCTTCGCCGCCCATGACGATTTCGCGCTCGAGCATGTAGTCGCAGACGAACTTGAAGCCGATGCCGTGCTCGATCAGCTCCCGGTTGTACTTCTTCGCGATGCGATCAAGCATTTTGGTGGTGTTGAAGGCGCGAGTGACGGCGCCGGGCCAGCCCTTGTACTTGAGAACCCAACTCAGCAGGACCGAATAAATCTTGTGCGGGTCGACGAAGTTTCCGTTTTCGTCGGTCGCGCCGATGCGGTCGGCATCGCCGTCGGTGCAAAGGCCCGCATGGCACTTGTGCGCCACGGTGGCTTCGCCGAGCGCGCGAATATTTGGCTCGATGGGCTCGGGGTTGATGCCGGGAAAGAGCGGGTCGGGGTTGAAGCGGATAGCGACGTTGTCGACGCCGATGCGGGTGAAGATGTCGGAAAGAATGGTCGCGCCGGCGCCGTACATGGAGTCGATGCAGAACTTCATGCCGCACTTTGCAATCAGGTTGAGATCGGCGAAGTTCTCTATGGCCTTCAGGTAGCTGGGCAGGAAATCGACTTCCTGAATTAGAGTCTCGACGGGCGCGGGCGTGGCGGAGCGCGGGACGGGCTTGTCGAGGTACGACTCGATGGCGGAGATGATGGAGGGCTTGCCGGAGCCGCCATACCAGGCCTTGTATTTCACGCCGTTCCACTGCGCGGGATTGTGCGACGAAGTGATCATGATGCCGCCGGCAGCGCCACGTTCGCGCACGCCAAAGCTGAGCGCGGGCGTGGGCGTTACGGCGTCAGCGAGTTGCACAGGAATTCCGGTTGCTGCAACAACTTCGGCGCAGGCTCGGGCAAAAGCTTTGGAACCGAAGCGTGTGTCATAGCCGATGCAGATGCCGCGGGCGGGATCTTCGTCGGCGGATCCTTTGCGGGAATGAACGTAGGCAGCGACGGCCTCAGCGGCGGTGCGGACGTTCGAGAAGGTGAAGTCGTCGGCAATGACGCCGCGCCAGCCGTCGGTTCCGAATTTGATGGCGGGATGAGGCATGGGTTCGGTCTCGTTCGTGCGAAAGATTAGGGTAAACGATGGCGGCGAGGCGAGCTGGGACTCATTGGCCACCGCCCCGAATTGTGTGGCAAGCAGAGAACGGCAATGACAAGAGTTCGTTGGTTGGGGAATATGCCCCCCACCCTGGCAAAGCTAGGATGGGGCACCCTGGCCCCACCAAGGACGGTGAGGGCGAACTTTGTGGTACGCTGATGCCACCTGGTCCCCTTCCCCCACGTTCGCAGGAGTTCTCAAATGAAAACTTCGCGGAAAGCTGCGGGCGCGCTGCTCCTGGGGTTTACGGCGGCGATGGCCATTGCGCAGCAGGACGCCGCACCCAGTGGAGTGCAACGCGGCTTTCAGCCGGAAGCCGACCAGCCTGCGATCAAGAGCGGCACACAGTATGTTGTAGCAATCGGCATCAATAGCTACGCAAATTGGCCGATTTTGAAAACCGCGGTGAGCGACGCCACGGAATTTGCGCAGCAACTGCACGACAGTTTCAAATTCGTCCTCTGGCCCCAGCAACTGATCGACAAAGCTGCGACGCGCGATG
The DNA here is from genome assembly GCA_963834565.1 of uncultured Acidobacteriaceae bacterium. GTDB lineage: Bacteria > Acidobacteriota > Terriglobia > Terriglobales > Acidobacteriaceae > Telmatobacter. Next base: position 58,947 of record CAWICF010000013.1, read on the forward strand.
CCATTAATCACCTGGTCCGCACCGACCTGAAGAATCACCTCAAGCCGGAAGATTCGCTGATCTTCTTTTTCGCAGGCCACGGCACAACAAATGTTTATAAGGTGGGCGACGAGCCGATGGCAGACGGGTACATTGTGCCCTACGACGGCCAGGCGCACGACGAGAAAGACTGGGACAGCTACCTGCAAGTGGATGAACTGCTGGCAGACATCGGGAAATTGCCGGCCGAGCACATCCTGGTCATTCTTGACGCCTGCAACAGCGGCCTGGCGCTGAACAAGAAGTTTTCCTCGACATCCCGCGGCGTGGATGAGGCTCTCGAGAGGCAACTGTTAAAGAACGTAGGCCGTACCGTGATCGTGAGCGCGCTGGGCGACCAGTCGGCCGCCGACGGCGGTCCCATTCCCAATCACTCGCTGTTCACCGGGCTCATGATCGACGGGCTGCGGTCGGGAAAGGCCGACACGCATAATGAAGGCGCGGTGACCGCGAATGTGCTGGGTGATTACATTCAGCACGCGGTGGCCAAGGCCGAGGGATCGAAGCAGACTCCGGAGTATCAGCCATTCAACAACGATGAAGGCGGGCAACTGGTGATTCAGCTGGGAGCGGGCGCGCAACCCACGGTGAGCGGCGCCGACCTGGCCGCATCTCTCACGCGCAACGAAAGCATCGAGTTTGAGAAGCTGAAGAAGCAAGGGCGGAATTACTGGCAGGATGACGACCCGCTGAAGAACTTTGCGGCAGCACGCAGCGCGGTAATGAAGTACTGCGACAACGGCGACATGTGGGGATGCGATCAGTCGGCGCGCAGCTTTCGCACTGGGCTCGGCGGCGGCACAGACCTGGTGCTGGCGGCAAATCTGGCGCGAAAGGCATGCGAGGCGAAGGTAACGGACGCGTGTGTCCAACTGGGCTTCATCGATCAATCGGGCGAGACGATCCAGCCCGATGCTGAGAGCGCCGTGCGACTTTACCAGGACGCCTGCGAAATGGGAAACCTGAACGGCTGTGCGTTCCTGGGCGACCTTTATCTGGAAGGGCGTGGCGTAGCGCAGGACTACGCAAAGGCAAAGGACCTTTTCGCCAAGGCATGCGACGGCGGAGAGATCAATGGCTGCTACGGACTGGGAAGGATCTACTACAACGGCCTCGGAGTCGCGAAGGACGGTGGCCAGGCCCTGAATCTGTGGCAGAAAACGTGCGACGCAAATATTTCGCAGGGATGCTACAACCTCGGCTTCATGTACGTCTCGGGCGACGGAGTGAGCAAGGACCCGGCTCGCGGCGTCGGCTTCTTCAAGAAAGCCTGCGACGGGGGTGGGGTAGACGGCTGCGCCCAGGAGGCATGGGACTATGCAAACGGACTAGGAGTGGGGAAAGACCTCGACCAGGCAAAGAAGCTTTACGGTAAAGCGTGCGGCGACGGATCGCCGATGGGCTGCAACCAACTGGGTCTTGCTTACCAGAATGCCGTGGGTGTGCCGCAGGATATGGCGCAGGCTGCGGAGTTTTTCCGCAAAGCTTGCGACGCGAGCGCGACGGGTGACGTGGGTTGCAACAACCTGGGATTGATGTATCAAAACGGGCGTGGAGTCACGAAGGATTTGAGGGAAGCGCTCAGGCTTTTCCGCCGATCGTGCGATGCAAACCAACCGATTGGCTGCAATAACGCTGGCGCCATGTACGCATTCGGGCAAGGGGCTGCGCAGGACGATGCAGAGGCAGTCCACATGTTTCGCGCGGCCTGCAGACTGGGCAACCTGCGGGGTTGCGTGGGGGTCGGCTTGATGCTGGAGAATGGCCGCGGCACAACTAAGAACGAACCTGCGGCAATCGGGTTGTTCCAGAAGGCATGTGACGGCGGCGACATGGCCGGGTGCCTCAATCTCGGCTTGATGTACCAGAACGGGCAGGGGGTTGCCAAGGACGGAGCGCGGGCGGCCAGTCTCTATGGCAAAGCCTGCGACGCGGGGACGGCTGCCGCATGCACGAGCCTTGGCACTCTCGTGGCGACAGGACAGGGCGTGACGAAGGATGAAGCAAAGGCTTTCAACCTCGAACAAAAAGCGTGTAGCGGCGGCGACATGAACGGTTGTTTCGGTGTCGCTTTGGCGTATTACAAGGGAACAGGCGTCGCCAAGGACTTGACGCAGGCGGCAAGCCTCTACCGCAAGAATTGCGATGCAGGCAACGCACTAAGCTGCACAAACCTGGGAGCGATGTATTTTGCGGGCGAGGGTGTAGCAAAAGACGACACGCGGGTGTACACCCTGATGCGGAAAGCCTGTGACGCGGGATTCCTGTTTGGTTGCACGAATCTAGCCGTTGCTTACTACACGGGAAAAGGGACGACAAGGGACGAGGCGCAGGCGATTGCAGTGGACCAACGCGCCTGCGATGGGGGCGAAGCGAGAGGGTGCGTGGGCAATGCCGTGATTCAATTCATGGACAGCGAGGGATTCGGCGGCGCCAAGAGCGATAGCGAGCTGGTGGATACGTATCAAAAGGCCTGCGACGGCGGCGATTTGAAGGGTTGCACCGCGCTGAGCTTCATGAAAAGCAGCGAAGTGGGTACAGCCTGGGACCAGCCGGGGGCAGTGGCGCTGGCACGCAAAGCCTGCGACGGCGGCGAGATGCACAGTTGCGCCGGATTAGGCCTAAGGTTCCATTTCGGGGATCTCCGCGACGGCCTGGCGCCGGACGATACCAAGGCCGTGAGCCTGGAGAGCAAGGCCTGTGATGGGAGCATCATGGTGGGCTGCATCTGGCTTGGATTCGCTTATCAAAATGGTTGGGGCACGGCGATCGATGCGGTACAGGCTGCCACGTTTTTCCGCAAAGCCTGCGACGGCGGTGAAGCGGCAGGTTGCCGCATCGTCGGCTCGCTCTATCGGAACGGCCTGGGAGTTCCGTTGAGCGAAACGCAGGCATTGAGTTTTTACCACAAGGCGTGCGATGCCGGTGATAAAGGCGCGTGCCAGGATCTGAAGGCGGAGCCGTAAACAAAAGCATTGCAGCTGACATTTAATGACAGATAGCGTGTCTTTTGTAACCAAGCGTGTTGCCGCCCGCCGCGCTAAACTGATTCTTCCGCTGGAAAACCAGATTGGTTCAACCGTCCGGGTCCCAGCCGGGATTCTGCGAGGGATTGCCTGTGAAAGTCGCCATTATCGGCGGGGGAATCGTTGGGCTGGCAACGGCACACCAGATTCTCGAACGCCATCCATCCGTACAGATCCTTGTGCTTGAAAAAGAGACCGGGCCGGGCCGGCATCAGACCGGTCACAACAGCGGCGTGCTGCACTGCGGGCTCTACTACAAGCCGGGTTCGGCGCGGGCGCGGATGGCAGTGACGGGAATTCGCAGAATGATTGCGTTCTGCGAGCAGCATGAAGTGCCGTACGAGCAGTGCGGCAAGACCGTGATCGCAACAGAGCCCGAGGAGATTCCGCGGCTGCACTCGCTGTTTGAGCGCGGCACTGCCAACGGACTCGAAGGGCTGAAGCTGCTGGGGCCCGAGGAGATTCACGAATACGAGCCGCACGCGGCGGGACTGGCGGGAATTCGCGTGCCGCAGGAGGGGATTACCGATTACACCGCGGTGACGGAAGCGATGGTGCGCGAAATCCGCACCCGCGGCGGAGAGATCCAGTTCTCGTCGGAGGTGATGCGGCTCAAGCGAAACGGCGCCTGGGCGATTGCAACCAGGGGCGGGGATTACGCGGCGGATTTTCTGATCAACTGCGGCGGATTGCATTGCGACCGCGTGAGCAGGAAGGCGGGCAGCGGCGAACGCTCGAAGATTGTGCCGTTCCGCGGCGAGTACTACATGATCAAGCCGGAGCGGCAGTTCCTGGTGAAGAATCTGATCTACCCGGTACCCGATCCGAAGTTTCCGTTTCTCGGGGTGCACTTTACGCGGCTGATCCACGGAGGCCGCGAGGCGGGACCGAATGCGGTGCTGGCGTTCAAGCGGGAGGGCTACCGGCAAACCGATTTCTCGCTGCGCGACACGATCGAGACGCTGACCTATCCGGGATTCTGGCGGTTTTTCCTTCGCTATCCGAAGATGTGCTGGGACGAGTTGAGGCGGTCGTACAGCAAGGAATTGTTTTGCCACTCGCTGCAGCGGCTGGTTCCAGAGTTGCGCATTGAGGATCTTTCACATGGCGGAGCGGGAGTGCGCGCGCAATCGCTGACGCCCGAGGGCGACCTGGTGCAGGACTTCCAGTTCGGGCGGCAGCAAGGTGCGCTGCACGTGCTGAATGCGCCCAGCCCGGCAGCGACGGCGTCACTGGCCATTGCCGATGAGATTGTGGATATGGCGCAGGAAGCGTTT
>CAWICF010000014.1:0-195854 GCA_963834565.1 uncultured Acidobacteriaceae bacterium
GGAGTTCAGGTGAAAACCCAGCGTAGTCCGCACACGAGAGACGATCTCAGCATGCGGCAAATAACCCCGTTGGTCAGCAATGCACAGCGCGGTGAGGCCAAAGCCAGTTGCCGCAATACTCGATTCGGTCGTGCTGATATCGAGGGCGCCGCCAAGATCATTGGCGGCATGATCGAGCACATGGCCATTGCCGGGATTGGCTTGCTCCCAGAAATAGAGGCACCCCTGCTGCTCGAGCGCGTCCAGGAAGGCTTCGTCCGCTGCCGATGGCGCAAAGTTGCCCACGGGCAGATCAGGCGGCCAGTTCGGAGTGAACTGCGATTGCTGGCTTAGAACGCTTCCGCCGCAACCGTTCGCGGTGATCAGCACGCCCCCGGCCGCCGCAGCAATTCCGCACAACGCTTGACGCCGGCTGAATGAGCGCGCCCGCCAGTATGTTCGTATGCCGTTCATCGTGCCGCCTAGGCCTTATGAAAGCCCGCCAACTGCATGGCGCTTGCGCACTCCTGGTTGCGCATGAAGGTCTGCCACACAAACCCACTGCGCAGGTTCTCGGCCATCAGAACTGAGATACCCTGATCAATTCCCAGGACATCGGGGTTGTACCAGTTTGCTGCGAGGTGGAACGCATCGGTGAAGCCATAGCGTCCCCAGGCGCGGTTTCCCCATTTCGATCGCATGGCCCGCAGAACGGCCACGCAATCTTCCGGCAAAAACGGCAGTGAGCCGGCCGCGGCACAGGGCACAACAGTTCCGTCAAGACGCCCCATCGCAGGTGGCCCACCCCACCCCTGATAACCTTCGGCTGAATCTGACGCCGTAACGCCCCAGTAATCCTCGCTGAACCATTCCGGATGGGAAAGACAAAATGCCTTGTGCGCGCGCGTCGCAATTACCGAGTTCTCAAAGTAATCGGCGTATGCATCGCGGCGGCCCCTGAAATCGAACCAGGCTTGAGAGTACTGGTGAGTGAAAAGAGGATCCGGGCCGCTGATGTATTTGTAGCCCTGGTATTGAACCAGCGGGCGCGAAAAGCCATTCCAGACCTCCGGTGACACCGGATGAGTGGGCGACCCAATGGCCAGGAGATAGATCATCATGAGTTCGCAATAGTGCGACCAGCGCGAATCCAGAAAGCCTGTTTCCGGATGCCAACCCATCGAAAATGCTTTTCCCCCGTTCAGCATCCACGGCCAGTCGACTCGCTCGTAGATCTGCCTTGCCAGCGACTGGATATTCGGATCGTTGAACCAGGCGCGCGCAGTGAGGACGCCGCAGAGAAGCAGCGAAGTGTCGATCGAAGAGAGCTCGCATTTCCAGAGCCGTTTGCCGGTCTCACAGTTGTTGAAGTGATAAAAGAACCCGTGAACTTCGGGGAGTTTATTCAGATGCCAATCGAGCGTAGTGCGAACGCGTTCAACAATCTGCGTATGCGGCATGTAGCCGCGCTTGTCTGCAATGCAAAGGGCTGTCAGCCCGAAGCCGGTGGCGGCGATGCTGCTGATGTGCCGTGGGTCGAACGCCCCGCCCAGATCGTAACGAGCCCGGTCCTGGACCTGCCCCGTTTCTTCGCTGGCCTGCTCGAGGAAAAACAGGCAGCCGCGCCGTTCGAGCTCGTCAAGGAATTCTTCGTCATCGCCGCACAGATTCCACGGTCCGCCAGCCAATGCAGCGCGAGGAGTAAACAGCGCGCACCCAGCCAGAGCCGCGACGGCGCGGATCGCGTCGCGACGGCTCATCGTTCCACCGCTTACAGGCTTTGCTACCAAGGCTTCCAGTTCTTGCATTACTTTCAACTTTCGATGAAATCTATCCGTTTCGGACTCTTGCCTCCAGTCAGATCGGCCGGCCGCCGGCGCCCACGGCGTTTTGCGAAACAGCCCTCTGCAGGCCACAGAAGAGCAGAGAACGCGCTGAAAAAATCATGCCCAAATCTTGACCTGACAAACCCGAGTTATGAGCCATCTCCCACAGACAGTGTGCGAATTACCCTTCTTGCCGCCGTCACGCGGCCCAATCAACGCACTTTAACGACAGGCAGTTTCACAGATTGCATGCGCAACATATCCTGCTGCTGTCGCAAATGCGCGGCCGGCGGAATCTGCAACGGCTGTGTCCGGATTCACGCCTTCGGTGATAATCCCCCCATCCCATTTGCTGGTGCGTAACACTCTCAAGGCTTGATCCCGCCCTTCGGCCAAACGCAAATGATCGGCTACGCTCCACGAGGTCGTGAAGGGCAACCGATAGCTTCCGGGCAAGCCGTAAATGTGGCCGCCGTAAGAATAGGCGTAAGAATTGGAGTGCAGCCATTGATAGGTCCGCGCGAAGACGGGATCATTTTCCGGAACAAATCCCAGCGCAGGCAATTTCATCAGTGATCCGGGCGGAGCATCGGCATAGACGACGTTTTTTCCGTCTGTGGCAAAGACGTAAATGGCCCCGTCCGCACCCGGCGCAGCGCTGGAGACGCAAAGTCTCATGATCGCTTCGCGAAGCGCAGCGGCCCGGTCTCTTGCCGCCTTCGCCCCAGCCGTATCCTGAAGCCGATCGAACAAGTTGCCGAGTTCGAGCAAGGCCTTCCATACGAGTACATTGTCGTAAGTTTCAAACGGCAGTTTCTGATACTCATCCTGCGGATCCTGCAATGATGAATAAAGACCGACGCTGGAATCATAATGCTCGGCGATCCCGTCGCGCAGGGTCGCCAGCGCGTCGCGGTGATTGCGAAGAAAGTCGACATCGCCTGTGCGTTCCACGTAGCTGGCTAAGGCGATGATTGGCGCCGTAGCTTCGTCCAGCTCGAATCCATCTTCCAAAACAACGCCGTCGATGAATCGGCTGTGCGTGCCGGTATCGCGAAGCTGGAGCGTCAGTGCGCACTCCAGCGCCTCACGCGCCAATTTTGTGTCGATGTCCAGCAGGCCGGGGAAACTCCACAGCATGGCATCGCGATCCCAATACGCGGCAGAGACGTAATAACGGGGACTTCGCGAAGTCACGCCAACGAATTGCTCGGTATCGATCGTCTTACCCCATGCATAGAGCGCGGTGAAAAGAAAATTCCGATTCATCAGCAGATCCAGGTCCGGCTTGCCTGTGGTTCGTGTGCGACTTCGGCACCACTCTGCTGCTTGATCGATCACGGCGTCGGCGCCATAGCGGTCAAGCATCAATGCGAGCGCATTTGCGTTGTGGTCTGCGCTGAACTCCTCCAGTCCAGCCCCCAGCACAAAGATCGCCTCTGCCGTTTTTCCCGGTTCGAGGTTTGCGGCGTGGCGTGCATCAACTTCAGGCGAAACGGTCAGAGGTGGAAGGCTCATCCGCGCTTGAGACCCGGGATGAAGGACTGACCAGGCAAAATGTGTATCGTTTGTGACATAACTGAACACCTCGCCTGCGTCGACCCAGGGCGCGGCGGTCAGAGTGCGGTCTCCCTTTAGTCCGACAGGAACGTAAGTTACGCGCTCGAGAGCTCCCCATGATGCTTTGACTCCGAGCGTGACTGGCACAGCTTCAGTTTGGTGGTTGGTCAGGGTCATTCGCAGGAAAGCTCCGCGCATGCCTGACGGTGCGCACCATGTAAGAGTCATTTCCAGACCATTGCTCGTCAGATGCGCCGTCGGAATCCAATATTCGACCAGTTCCCACGCTGGGTTCAAAAATGGAAGCGGCTGTCCGTTGACCTCAAAGTAGGGCTGAAGCACTGGCGTGCCGGCCTCTCCGGTGACCTGGAGCAAGCCGCGATCGTGCATCGAAAGCACATTGAAGCTGGTCAATGCCCCGTTGTCGGCGCGGATATCGGGGAGTGCGATCCATTCATTCCCGGTGGGAATCACATCCGTGCCTTGCAGGGTCAGCGCCTGGCGCGAAAGCGCGTCGGCGGCGAAGAGCACCGGAACGTATCCGAGAAATAGGAACAGGAATATCCAACGAAACCGGATCTGCGATCGATGCCTTCCACCGCAAAAGGCGCGTCTGGAACAGGCGGCGATCTCAGTTTCACCAGGACCCATCATCTCGGCACCCTTTCATAAGTGAAGCAGACAGCGATTGGAACCAGCGGCCGGGTGATTTCGTTCGGCCTTGAGCCTCGGCTCAGGACTGCAATGCACAATCGATTGAGCTAGACAAAGATAATGAAGTCTTGACCGCGAGATTGTCAAGCCGAATCCTCCTCTGGGCATATGACCGCACAGATCATTGCGTGGTGTTGTCTGAACGGAATCCAATGGCATGCAACATCGGTGCAATTTCAGGATTGGCCATGTAGTTCCGCCAGATCAAGCCGGTTCTGTGGTTCTCAATCATCACGGCCATTGGCGCCTGGTTCAGGCCCATTGTGATTCCCGAGTACCAGTCCTGCTGCGCGTTGAAGGCGTCGCGGAATCCGTAGATGCTCCACAACTGGGCGCCGAGATCCCGGTAGAAATGTCGAAGCGCGATCATCGACTGCTCGGGCGTGTAGGCCATCGCGCTGATCGCGCCGGTCGGTGCGATGGTTCCATCATCCAAAGACTGCGTGGGCTCATAAGGGACGTATCCGCCCGGCCCGTCAACTGCCGTGATCCCCCAGGTATCGGCCCCATAGCCCTTCCAGTGATTCGGATTGTGGATGCAGTATTGCTGGTTGATCAGCGCCTGATTCCGGTTATTGACGAAGTAGTCGGTGTATTTGTCGTGGATGCCGCGTGGATCGAACCCCATAAACGAATAGTCGGTAAAAAAGAGAGGCCCACCGGTGCCCGGTCCGCCCACGTCAAGAGGAATTCCATAAAAGGTCTGGTGATTGGCGTAGGGAGTGCCGACTGTATCACCGGCAAACCCGCTATAGAAGTCGCTGGCCGGGATGCTGTGCGTGGGCGAGGCAATGGCTTCGAGGTAAGTGATCATCACCTCGTTCCACCCAGTCAGGCGGTTCGCGATATAAAAGGAATAATCGGGCGACCAGTGCCACCACAGAGCATCATGATGCGGGGTTGCCAGGAACCAGTTCCAATCCACACCTTCCCACAATGCCGTGATGCGCTGGTAGAGTTCGTGTCCTTGCGGGCCGTCGCCTTTGAAGTATTGTCGGGCGGTGAGCAGCCCCTCCATCAGGAATGAGGTTTCCACCAGGTCGGCGCCATCGTCGTAGATGCCGAAAACCGGTAAGCATTTTCCCGTGCTTCCGCTGAGAAAGTGCGGCCAGGCGCCACGAAAGCGATCAGCCTTGGCCAGAAACGCAGTGATCCGCAGGAGCCGGTCCATTGCCTGCTGGTGGGTAACGAAACCACGATCCGCTCCGACGACGATGGCCATGATGCCAAAACCACTGGCGCCCAGGGCAACGATGTCGTCATTACCCGGGGTACTTTCGCGGGTCATTCCTGAATGCGGCTCGGCTGCCTCCCAGTAATAGCGAAACGAGGCTTCCTGCACCATCGTCAGCAGTTCATCGTCAGACATCGGCCTTGTCGATGCGGTGACCGCTGCAGAAGGCGGCGACTCGCGGAGCGTCGAAGTTCGCGCCGTGACGCGGTAAGAAGCCGTCATATGCGGATCGCCAGTGAAATCACAGAACCGATTCACTCCTGGTCTCTGGACTCCAATAGGCCGGAAGGCCTCGCCTCCAATGGAACGATAAATAACATACTGAGCAAAACTGGGATCGTTCACCGGTTGCCACGTAATATCGACGTGCCGCTCGTAGCCTTTGGCAGCCAGTCCTATAGGCGTTGGAGGCGTGCGTTCGTTTTGAGGTAGGTCTTCGATTCGTATGTCGTCGAGATAAACCGTGTGCGGCATGGAATCGGCCGCGCCCTGGAGAAAGATAAGCGTGTTCATACGATGGGGCTGAAGCGGATGCAAGGATGCCGTCCTAAACGCGCTCAACGGAATCTTGATGCGCGTCCATTTGGCGGCTGCCAGATCGGACGCGTACGCTCCAACATCCAGCGGCTGCGAAAAATCGCCGGCGGTGTCGCGAATCGCCAGCTTTGGCAAATCTCGGGCTCGAATGTGGTCGGTGGCATAGAGCCAAATCCAAAGGTAATTTCCGGGAAACTCGACCCTGCGGTTTCGCCATTCATAGAGGCGAACTTCAACTGACCACCCACCCTCGGGCTTCGACTCCCATTGAAGCTCGAGCGCATTGGGGCCACTCACAAACTTCGAAGTCTCCACAGGGAGTTTTTCATCGACGAGCCGCAATTCGCTTGGGGCGCTTGCCCGGCCCTGACTGTAGAAATAGCTGTCAGGCGAGAGGCTGTTCTCAAAAAACACCTGCTGCGAGTAATTCTGATCCGCCCGCGCAATGGGCACGATTTCTGCACATCCGCACACCGCGAAAATGACCGCGAGCCTGGTTACCCACAAAAATCTGGAGTATTGCATTGGTTTGCTCCGAATAAGGCTCTCGCCCGCTTGATCCATCGGCCAGCAGGCCCGGTCAGGACGTGAAGTTGCCGCTGAATTCGTTCTCCAGTAAGAGTTGCAACATCACGCTTGACAGAGTTTCTGGCTGAGTGCAATCTTAATGTTGGCTCAAACGATTGCGCAAAGGTTATTTTTCAACAAAATGCATGCCCGGCCAGATCCTGGCCACCGTGCGTTGCGTTACGTAACCGACTCGGCGGTAAGCAGGTTCCGCTGGGGGAATTGTCGTGGTGAAGTTTGCCGATCCGAGGACAATCGTTGCTCAAAGAGGAATAGGCTTCAGAAAGTGGAAAGCTAATGCACGTCTTGATTGATCGACAGCCGAGCCTATTTCGAGATCGGGTTGTAATGACAATTGCGATCGGGGCTGCTGCCATGCTGCTCTCTTCCCTCGCAACGGCTCAAGATGGATCTTCATTTCAATTTAAGAGTCGCCCGTCAAAGCCGGCGGCCCCGTCCAATGCTGCCCTCGCTTCGCCTGCTGTTGAACGACGCGTCGATGAACTTCTCAGGCAAATGACCATCGAAGAGAAGGTCGGGCAACTGGTCCAGTATAGCGGGGACGGATATATCGGCGCGGATGAAGCGGCGGTGAGAGCTCTCTGGCCTTCGCCTGGCAAGAATCCTGAGCCTCCCGGTCCAACTATCGATGCAATGCAGCTGGCGGCCACAGGCCGTCTGGGCTCGATGTTGAATGTCGTCGGCGCGGAACGAACAAACGCTTTTCAGCGCGCAGCCGTCGAGAAGAGTCGCCTGCATATCCCTTTGGTGTTTGGAGCCGACATCATTCATGGATACCGCACAATTTATCCAATTCCGTTGGGACTTGCTGCAACATTCGATCCCGGTTTGGTCACTTCGCTGGCTCATATGTCAGCCGCAGAGGCACGCACAGCGGGCGTCGAATGGTTCTACTCGCCGATGGTGGATATTTCGCGCGATCCGCGGTGGGGACGCACCAAGGAGGGTGCCGGCGAGGATCCTTATCTTGGCGCCGCAATGGCGAGCGCCTACGTTCGCGGCTATCAGGGAAACGATCTTTCGTCGCCGGATAGCGTGGCCGCCTGTGTGAAGCACTTTGCAGCGTACGGCGCCGCCGAGGCAGGACGTGAATACAACACCACAGATATGTCGCAAAGCAGGTTGCGGCAGATCTATCTGCCTCCCTATGAAGCTGCCATCAAATCGGGCGCGGCCACCATCATGAGCGCATTCAATTCGCTCAATGGCGTCCCCTCTTCCGCCAATCCGTTTCTATTGCAGCATGTGCTTCGCGACGAGTGGGGATTTGACGGTTTCGTCGTCAGCGACTACACCTCGATTCTTGAGCTGCGCAATCACGGCATCGCGCTCGATGCCACGACGGCGACTCAGAAGGCATTTCTCGCCGGCGTGGATGTCGATATGATGTCGCACTACTACGACACCGAGTTGCCGGAGCTTGTGCGCACCGGCCAGGTTTCACCGGAGACCCTTGATCAGGCTGTCAGGAGAGTGCTGCGCGTTAAGCTTGCACTGGGCCTCTTCGAACATCCATATGCGGAGGGAAAGGAAGTTACCCAGGCAGTAGCAGAGCACAGGCCGCTGGCACGTCAGGCCGCGGAAGAGTCTCTGGTCTTGTTGCAGAACAAATCCTACAACCAGGGATCGGCAATTCTTCCCCTCGCGACGCAGCCGCGCAAGATCGCTCTCATTGGTCCGCTCGCGGACGATCCGAACGAGATGCTCGACCTGGGTGGAGATCCGCAGCGCGAACCCGGCGTGGTCACGCTAAAAGACGCATTAGACGAGCGAATGAAACAAATCGGCGGCTCGCTCACGTTTGTGCAGGGATGCGCGATCTCATGCGATTCAGACAGCGGCTTCGCGGATGCGGCCCAGGCGGCGAAACAGGCCGACCTTGTGATCCTCGCACTCGGCGAGTCAAGCGAAATGAGCGGCGAAGCCGGGTCCCGTGCCCACCTCGATCTTCCAGGGAACCAGGAACGCCTGCTGGAATTGATTGCTTCTACGGGACGACCCATCGTTCTATTGGTCTTTTCGGGCCGTCCACTGGTCCTGAGTTGGGCAGCGGAACATATCCCAGCAATCCTGGAAGCATGGTTCCCCGGAACTGAAGCCGGCTCGGCAATTGCGAACGTCCTGTTTGGTGATGTCTCTCCAAGCGGCAAGCTTCCCATGAGTTTTCCCCGAGCAGTCGGCCAGGAACCGCTCTACTACAATCAATTCCCGACCGGCCGGCCGCCCTTCGATGCTGATCTGACGCAGCCTCCCGGTTCCGACTCGCGATTCATATCGCGCTATATCGACGTACCCAATGATGCTCTGTTTCCCTTCGGGTATGGCCTGAGCTACACGAAGTTTGCGTATTCCGATGTTGCAGTCTCCCGAGCTTCGTTGCCGGTTGGCGAGGCAGACCCTCCGGATGCTAAGAAGCTGATTACCGCAACAGCCACCGTGAAGAATGTTGGAGATCGAATTGGAACCGAGGTAGTCGAGTGTTACATACGCAACGTCGGAGCGAGCTTGGAACAGCCGGTCCGCAGGCTGGAAGGGTTTACGCGCGTCACGCTGCGACCCGGCGAATCGAGGCAGGTTGTCTTCGAGCTTGGCTTTCCCGAACTCTCGTTCTACACAAACTCCGGCAAAGCTGTTATCGAGCCATCTCATTACACGGTCTGGATCGGAGGCAGTTCGTTGGCTGGGGATCGCGCCGAATTTGATATCGCATCGCAATGAACGTACGGAAAAGTGATCGACTTGCCTGGATTTCCGCGGGATCTTTTCCGAAGATTCGCGTTCGTTCATCGCGCTGCTAAAGCCGCAGCGATTAGATGAGTCCTTTACCCTCAACGATTGTGATGTACTTATCGATCGGTAAGTCGGTGAAGACTTCAACCCTGCCGCTCGGCAAAGGCCAGGTGATTTCAAGGCGGTCAATCTTTTCGCGCGCGCCGATTCCCAACACCAGTCGCGAATCATGCGAAGCCAGGTAGCTGCCTCCTCCATTCTTCAACACGCTGCGTTCGAAATCTCCTGAGCGCCACTTCAACCGCGCGCCCATCGCATCGCGATTGCAGTTTTTCCCGACCAGCTTTATGCCCAGCCAATGATTCCCGTTCGCCGCATTGTTTTTCAGCAGAACAGGCGCCCCATTGTTTACCGCTACCAGGACATCGACTGCACCATCGTTGTTGAAGTCTCCGACTGCAAGTCCACGTGCTGCTATCGGGTCAGAGAGTGCGCTGCCCGCCAGAGCCGAAACATTCTCGAAGCCCTTGCCGGTGTTGTGATAAAGCAGCATGGGTTCGCGGTACGTAACATGCGCAGAATGATTTTCGATCTTGTCATCCGGGTGTCCGTCGCCTACGATCAAATCAACATTTCCATCGTTGTCGTAATCAAAAAACTTCACTCCCCAGCCGCTCATCAATCGAGTGGTCCTGCTGATTCCATAGCGAGATGCCACATCCTCGAAAGTTCCATCCCCGCTGTTGTGATAGAGCGAATACATCTCCTCGTCCACATTCGTCACAAACAGATCTTCATAACCATCGTTGTCGTAATCGGCAGCATCCACGCCCATTCCTGAGCGCACGCGGCCATCCATGCTAAACGCAACATCGGCGTTCAGAGCCGACTCTTCAAACTGTCCCTTGTTGTTGATGAACAGGAAATTCTGAACCGTGTCATTGGCCACGTACAAATCGATCCAGCCATCGTTGTTCACATCCGTCGCCACCACGCCCCAACCCTTGCCCAGCACTTTCGCAATCCCGCTTTCATGCGATACATCGCGGAAGGTGCCGTCGCCGTTGTTGTGAAAAAGCCAGCTTTTTGATGGCGGATAGATCTTCGGATAACAGTAGTACCGTTCCTTCGTAACTGGATCGCCACAGAATTGATTCTTGCTCTTGTCAAAGTCCACAAAGTTACAGACGAACAAATCGAGCTTGCCGTCGTTGTCATAGTCAAACCAGACGCTGCTTGAGCCCCAGCCAACCGTGAGTAAACCGGACTTCTCCGTCACATCGGTGAAGGTCCCGTCTCCATTGTTGTGGTACAGGATTCCGCGGCCATACTGCGAGACAAACAGGTCAGAGAAGCCGTCGTTGTCGTAGTCGCCGACGGCGACGCCCATGCCGTAACCGCCGCCGGCGACACCGGCCTTTTCCGTCACGTCGGTAAACGTGCCATCCCGATTGTTTTTGTAGAGCGCGTTTCGCAGCGGAGGCTGGGGATCAAGAAAGTCGCATCTCCCGCTGTTGACTAGATAGATGTCCATCCAGCCGTCGTTATCGTAATCAAGAAATGCGCAACCTCCGCCGGTCGTTTCCGGCAGATAGTAATCCGATGACCGGCCATTTGAGTGTGACCAGTGAATCCCCGTTTTCTCCGGCGGCTGCTTCTCGAACAAATCCCCGCCGGCAGCACCAGAGGCAGCCGTCTGGGCCAATGGAGATGCCAGCGCGCGGCGCAGGCCGGCGGCAGGAAACAGCCCCGCCAGCATGCGCAGTAATTCTCTACGACTCAACTCAACCATGGATTCCTGTGTGTCTCACTTCATTTCCGCGCATTTCGCCTGTATCAGACCTCAGTGCGCATTTTCCGGTTTTGCGACCGTGTCAGACTCTTGGCTACCCAACTCCACACCTGTATTTGGCTTCTCGTCGTAATACCTCTGAGTGTCATTGTCCGATTGCGCGGACTGCAGCTTCATGAATTCCGCCTTTTCGGCTGCTGCATCCTCTTTGCGGTGCGCCTTGGTGTATGCGCTGGCCAGTGAAAATGCGATCTGCGGCTCCGCGGGCATCATCTTGCGCGCCGTCTCCAGTTCCTTGATTGCGCGGTCCACGTCGCCGGTATCGAGGCAGAGAACGCCAAGCAGGTAATGTCCCAGGGGATAATTGGGCGCCAGCTTCAGCGCTTCCTCGGCATAGGGAATTCCAGCAGCCGAGTCCACGCGATAATCAAGCGAAGCCAATTTCAGCATCGATTGGTAATCCTTCGGATTGTTCTTCAACTCCAGCTTGAACTGCTCGGCCGCAGCGTCCGGCTCGTTGATCTCCATCAGGAATCGACCGTAAGCGAAGTGAATATTCGGAAAGTCCGGCGCGGCATTCACTGCTGCTTCATACAGATCACGCGCCTGCTGATGTGTATCTGTGCTATCTGAGGCCTCGGCGTGCCCGATCCGATAGATCGTTCTGAAGCCCTCACTCTGCACCGGCGGCACCTCGTCCGGCGTCACACGCATCGCGCTCATCCCGTAGGCAAATTCCACTTCCCGGTTTCTGATCCCCTTATGCGTCATCTGCTGCAGCAGCTGGGTCGCCGCCTCAAAGTGCCTGGCTCTCAAGGCGAGCAAAACCCGGTGGTAAAGCAACACCGGCTCCATGTCCTCGGCATCGCGGATCCCCAGCTTCCACGCCAATGCCAGATGCTTCGAGGAGTCATCGTAATCGCGAAGTTCATATTCACTCAGGCCCAGCATCATGTAGGTTGAGCCGTCATTCGGGGCCAGCTTGAGCAACCGGCGAAAATCCTCTTCGCTCTCGGCATACCGCGAGCTGTCAAAATCAATCGTCCCCAGCGACCACCATCCTTCAGCCCAACTCGGACGGATAGCCAGCGCCCTGCGATAGAGCCTTGATGCATCGTCGAGTTTCTCCGCGTCCCGCGCGGCATCTGCCCTCGTCCTGAGTGCTTCAAACGTGGCTGCGCTGCCCGGTACCGCCCCTGCTCCGGCCTGTGCCGGCGTCTTCGGCTGAGGAGCCGTCTGTGCGGCCGACGCGCCTGCAAGCAGCCCCGCTATCGCGAGCAGCGCCGCCAGTTCACTCACAGGACGCATTCGTGCCCTCATACAGCATCCTCCGGGCAATGGATGGTAACTCCTTACTCTAACAAGAAAGAACCGCCAGTGAGAGGCTTCTTGCGGCCCTTCACTGGCGGCACGAGTGCTATCTGATCTGGGGCTTCAGGAGCCGCGAGGCTCCGGAGGAATTTTGCCAAAACTTCAAGTCAAAATTTGAAGTGAAATTCTCCTTCCACGGTACGACCGGCCATCACGCCATTCGAACCGTTGACCATTCCGAAAGTCGTGTCGGTAATATTCGTGTCAAGGCCGCTGTTGTTAAGGTTTAGTTTGTTGAAGAGGTTATACGCGTTAGCCCGAACCTCAAAGTGTGCGCCCTCACCCAGCACCTTCATGCTCGGCAGCCCGAAGTCCTTGCTGGCGCTCATGTCGATGTCAAAGTAGCGCGGACCATAGAACGAGTTTCGAGCAATTCCCGGTGCATCCGGAATCCCCGCGAAGGTATAGCTCGTAACGCCGGGAGCAATCGCAGGCGCTCCAGAAGGAACGTTGGGTTGAGTGAAATACGGCGCGCCTGTGCACATGCCGCCGCTGCAGCCTTTTTGATAATTCGTGAAGTTGCCATTGCCGGATTTGAAGTTGTTTGTGCTCTGGCTCGTGGCTGCGCCGCCCGCATAGGACGTTGGACGCAAGTTGCTGTTGCCGCCATTGCCGCTACTACCCTGGTACACCGCATTGCCTGCAATGCCGTTGTACTCCGGGGTATATGGGAAGCCCGAGTGGAGGTTCATAATCCCGCTCAGATTCCAGCCATCGCCGAATTCCCTGACCATCCAGTTGCTCTGGCCTTTGGAAATGGTCGGCGACCATACACCAAAGACTTTGAACATCTGCCGCGCATCAAAGGCCGAGGCGCCATAGTTGTAGCCCGGCAGGAATTCATAGTCGATGTTGGCATTCGACTGTGAACCATTGTCGAGCGATTTGCCCACGCGGTATTGCGCATCCAGATCAAAGCCATGCGCCATCTGGTGCTTCAATTCTGCCAGCAGCGCATTAAACTTGGAGACGCCTTCCGGGTAGGACCAGGCGACGCCATTGATCAACGGGTTGACGGGAATCTCGCCGGCAATTTCTTCCGGCGCAAGCGCATTCATGAGGTTTGTTTCGATGGGCAGACGGCGGCCTGTGCTGCCCTCGTAACCGAGGACTGCCACCCAAGTGCTGTTCAGCACATACTGGCCATCGAGAGAGTAGTGGTAGACATAGGGGGTTGCGAAGGCGGTTGGGAAACCCGTTTCGCCCGCTCCGCCGACAGTCGGCAAAAGCGCAGTAGTAAAGCTCGTAATGGCGCTCGTGTCGGCTGGGAAGGCAAATGCGGCGTAGGCACTGCTGGCGGCTGCGTAGTAGAGATATGGAGAGCCGGCCGGCGCGTTGGCCTTGGTGGGAAGGTTCGGAGAGTTGTATGCAAAGGGCGAGTTGAAGCGGTTATTCGTGAATACCGCCATTTCGAGCCCGTTGTACGCGAGCCCGAATCCACCGTGGATTACCAACCTGTTGTTCTGCTGCGAAGGCGTCCAGGCGAAACCAATTTGAGGACCAAAGTTTCCTTTTTGAGGATTGACCTCAGCGCTATTGAGTTGGATAAACATGCTGGTCAGCAAGCTGGAGCCGGATCCGATTCGCAGATTCGGCAGGGTGCCATGCTTTTCGGTCATGCCCGGGAAATACTCCCAGCGCACGCCCAGGTTGAGGGTCAGGTTCGGACGAATCTTCCAGTCGTCCTGAGTGAAGAATCCGTAGACCATCTGGCGGTCATCCTTGCGGAACGCCGTAGGAATGCCGGAACGAGGATCGAAGGTTGTGCTCTCGGTATACGGCGCATCATTCAGGAAGTCCCAGATATTGTTGAAATCGTAGGTGGGCTGCGCCTGCCAGTCAGGCAGATCCAGGTATGCCAGCCGGGTGACGTTGCCTCCAAACTTGATGTTGTGTGTCTTGTGTGCCCAGGTCGCAACATCTTTAAAGTTCAGCGTCCACTGGTCGAACTCGCTGCCCAGAGAGGGACCAAAGAGGTTGCCGAAGCCGTTCTGGTTGTTCATGCTTCCTTCGTCCGTACCAAAGCTGAAGTTGCAAATGCAGGCGTCGGGCAGACCGAGCGGCGACTGCGGATTGTCCTTCAACTCGTTCCAGCGCCACCCGGCCATATCGGCGCGTGCCTGGTTGATGATGTGATCGTTGAAGGTGTGGTCGTAGAGAGCGCCGACTGAATAGTTGAGAGCATTGTGGTAAAAGATGTTGTACCCGCGTTCGGCGCCGTTATAGTCGGAGCTGTGAACCGGCGCATAGTACATCGTGCCCGCAATCAAGTCCTTGCTCGTTGCCTGGTAGTCCGCTCGGCCGCTGTATTGGGCTTCATTGTCGGTACTGGGATTTATGCCGACAACATACATCATGTCGGCGGTGCCATCCAGCCCTCCGCCAACGCCTGGAGTATATTCCGTTCCGCCCCAGGTGGGATCCTGGGTTCCCAGAGTCGCGCTCTTCATCGGGCTGCCTAAATCCAGCCCCTGTCCCTGAATGAAGTTGCAGTACGTGCTCGAAAGGCTGATGGAGGCGCAGTCATGGCCGCTGTTCGCGCCTTCGAGAATTTGCTTGTAAACCGGCGAGGCGCCCTTGAGGGTCAGAAACTTGTTGGCGATGCTGCTCGAAGAAGATGCGCCGTCAAAGCCCGAAGTTTCATACCATCCACCAGGGTAGGTGGTGCCGGAATTGCGAATGGCCTCGTAGCCGAAGAAGCCGAAAAGCCTGTTGTGAATGATCGGCCCGCCAACGGTCCCGCCAAGCTGGTTGAAATCGTATGTATCCTTATCTCCCAGAGGATTGCCATTGGGATCCCAGCGCGGAGCCGCGTTCAGGCCCGGACGGTCCAGCTTGAAGAAGGCGCTTCCATGAATCACGTTGGTGCCGTTCTGCGAAGTCAGCTTGATGTCAGCTCCGCTCGTGCGCCCGTATTCCGCGTCGTAGGGATTGGTGACAACCTGCACTTCCTTCAGCGTGTCCTCGTTTGGCGTAATGATGGCTGCACCGCCCCACGTGACGCTGGTGATGGTGACGCCGTCAAGCGTAATTGCGTTGGTGTCGGTTCTGCCGCCGTTGGCTGACGCCTGAGGAACGTTCTCGGTCGCGAAGATGCCGCTGTTGCCGCCGGGTGCGCCGTCCTGGCTTGCCGGAAGTGTCGCGGTGTTGCCGCCTTGCGAGCGCGAGCCATCGCCGAACATACCCGGCGCCAATTGGGCAAGCTGCATGACGTCGCGGCCGAAAGAGGGAAGTTTGCCGACCTCCTCACTCGAGATCGTTGCGCCCATGTTGCCCGTTTCTGTGTCAATCAGCGGCTGAGTGTCAGCGTTGACAGTTACGGTGGTCGAGGCGACGCCAACTTCCAGCACCACATCGATGCCGTTGGCCTGGTCAGCGATCACCTTGAAGTTGTCGATGACCTGCGTCTTGAAGCCATCTCGAGAAACTTCGATCGTGTAGAGGCTCGGCCCAAGGCCGCCAAAGAAGAAGTTTCCTGCTCCGTCCGCTTCGGTCTCGGCCTTGCGGCCGGTGTCCTTTTCTGTCAGCACCACGTGCGCGCTGGGAACGAGCGCGCCCTTTGCATCGGACACGGTTCCCTGCAGGCTGGCGCTGTATTGAGCGCGAGCAGGAGAAGCGATTGTGGCGAGGATGAGGATGAGAAGCGCGAAAGGCCAAAGAGTGACGAGGGAGGGCTTGCAAATCCGAGCGATGCTCGAATCTCTTGCAGAACCAAAGGCTTGCATAACGGTCTCCTAAAAAACGGGTTGCGGTGGTTCGCGACAAGTTTTCGCCCCCCGGTCAGCTTGTCCCGAATCACCGAGGGCAGGCGCTCAATCGATTGTGCAACGCTGTACAATTAGCACCACAACTAAATCTCTGTCAAGAAGAATCTTCCACCTTAAGGGGTAGACGAGGTTCAACCCGGCAAAGAGTTCAGTCACTGCGCCCAGTTCGAGGAGACAGATCGATGGCTGCAAATAAGAACCACCCGTCACTCGACGCTACAGCTTAATCATAGAAAGCAAAGCAGGATGCCGATGTCGCCAATCTCCCCCTGCAAAGCGCGCAACGGCGAAGGAATTACTGGACCCGGAAGGAATTGTTTGACCTGATGGGCCAACCGAGGGCGCCATGGCGGAGTCTCGGCAGAGGCGGGCATAACGTACTTCCTATCTATTCCTGCGCAAACGCTCCGAATTCCGCCAGCGCAATGCAGACTGGAGAATCCGTAATCCGCAATCTCAGCCGCTCCGTCTCCACTGTCGCCGGCAACCGAACCAGCCGGCAGGAGCCCACGCTCGTTCCTTGCGCAACCTGAGCCCACGATTCCTGCCGCCATACGTCGATCGCGAAGGCGCCGATGCGTTGGCCTAGTTGTATCGCTTCGCGCAGCCGGACAATGTTGAATCGGCGCTTTTCCCCGAAATCAATTACCAGTTCCGGTGTATGTACAGCGTCGTCGGTCGCCCAGTACGTATCCGGATCGCCATCGAACAGCATTGCCGGTCCGAACCGTGTGCTCCGTCCTCGCACGTTCGAAGCTTTCACCTTTGCTCCGGCTGCAAGGTTCTTGCGGAAGATCGCTTCGCGTGACTGGTAAAAGGTCGCGACCGAATCAACGTCCTGTGGTGACAGTTGCCCGCCGCGGTTGGGAGGAACATTCAGCAGAAGATTCGCTCCCCTGCCCACCGAATCGAAATACAAATCGACCAACTGCGCGGCCGATTTCACCCGGTCGTTCTCCTGTTCGTGCCAAAACCATCCCGGACGAATCGACACATCGCATTCGGCCGGCATCCAGCGCGAGCCGAAGCGCGTGCCGGTATTCAGCACGCTCGGATTCGCATCGCCAGGCACAGCGGGTTCGCCGTCGCTGGTCACAGGATCGCATGTCGCCCAGCACGTCTCGCCCGCGGCGCCGCTTTCGTTGCCAACCCAACGCGCATCCGGGCCCACATCGCTGAAGATCATCGCATCGGGCTGCAGCCTGCGCACCAGCGCCCACGTCGTCGGCCAGTCATAGTAACTGTGCTTGTCGATTGTGCGTGTTTCGCGTGCGCCTCCGTAGTAGCCTGTGCCGCCATTCGCGCCGTCGAACCACACTTCGAAAACCCGTCCATACCACGTCAGCAACTCCGTCAATTGCTCACGGTAGGTAACGATATATGCGGGCCTGCCATATTCGGCGTTGTTTCTGTCCCAGGGCGAAAGATAAACGCCAAACTTCAGCCCGTGGCGTGCCGCAGCCTGCGAAATCTCGCGCACCACATCGCCCTTGCCAGCTTTCCAGCGGCTGAAGCGTATGCAATGATCGGTTGTCTTCGTAGGCCACAGGCAAAACCCATCATGATGTTTGCAGGTGAGGATCACACCCTTCATGCCGCCCGCTTTCAGCGCCAGCACGATCGCGTCCGCATCGAAACCAGTCGGATTGAAGATCGACGGATCCTCGTCACCGTCGCCCCACTCCTTGCCGGTGAATGTATTCACCGTGAAGTGCAAGAACGCATTTGTCTCCATCCGCTGCCAGAGCAATTGCTGCGCCGTTGGCAATGCGCCAAATGGCGCGGGGGGCGCCGTTATCTCCGCGGGAGCGTAGGCGCTGGCAAAACTCATCAACGAACCCGCCAGCATCTCCCGCCGTGTAAGCGTCATCGAATCATTTCCCTCTTTTGAGCGCAGTGCGGTCGCCGGTCGAGTTGGAAAAGCGGATCGGCGTTATCTCCGCACATACATCTGAAACGGCGCCCAGTAGTAAGGCGCGCTGAATCTCGATTGCGAGTGAAGCATGGCAAGCTTCGCGTTCCGCAAGGCCACTGCAGGCGAATCGCCGGCAGTGAGCCCCTGGTAGAGGCTGTCCATCAGGCGCGGCGTCGAGTCGTCGCTCACTTCCCAGAGCGCGCCGATCACGCGTTGCGCGCCCGCCCTCAGAAAGGCCCACGACAACCCCACCAGTCCCTCACCCGCGTAAGCGCGCGTGCCGCTGCCATAGCAGGCGGAGATCGTCACCAGCCTGGCATCGATGGGATGCTCGATGATCTCCCGCGCATACAACTTGTAAGAGTCTTCCTGCCCGTTCGAATTCGAAAGAATGATCGCCGAATCCAGTGGATTAGTCTGGCTGGCGACGGCATGCGACACAAAGTGGATGTACGCGTAACTGCGCGGGTCGCTGGCTACGTACGCGGTCGGCGTCGCCTGTTGCCCGGTGAACGCGGAAACCTGCGCAGGAGCAAAGTGGCTCTCAATCTTCGTCATTTCGTAGCCGAACATCGGCAGCGTCGGAAAATCCTGGTTCGGAGAAATCGGATTGCCCAGCAATAGGATCCGTTGCCCCGCACCGCTCATTGGCTCGGCGGCAGCCAGCATGGCAAGCGACGGAGCCGACGACAGCGTAAGGTCGTCGAGCAGATAATGGCTCGCAGTTGAGGCCTGAGTTCTCGCCTGCGCATTGGATCCCGCACTAGGAACAATGAGCGTCTCAAAATTCAGCTCGCTCAGCACGCCATCCGCGAAAATGATCGCGGAATCGCCCGGTCGCACCATCGCAGCCGCGGGCGCCACCAGCTCCTGATACAGCGCCTGGCCGTCAGCATTCTCCGATTTGAGTGGGTCGCGCACATCGAGCAGCGCTTTCTGGTACCGCCTTATGTGTTCAGTAATCTCACTTCCCGCCGGCAGAATAAAGAGCGTTGTCTTCGAGCGCGTAATCGCCCACAGATACGATTGCTTTTCTCCCAGCCAGTAGAAGAGCAGTACGGCTCCAGTCTTCTGCGCGATCCTCTGCGGATCGAGTGCTATCGATCGAATCGACTTCCCAGCCTTGCTCACGCCCAGGCTCTGTTCCAGCGCCTGCGCTCGGCTTGCATCGGCTACTGCCAATGCTTCTCCGCTTTTTCCCTGCTGCACCAGCAAATGAATGTAGTGGTCGTAGATCTGCGCTGCGTTCGTACCAAAGGGAAGCTGCGACTCCTCGCTCTTCAATTGAGCGCGCGCTGTCTCATACGTCGCAAGTGTGGCTTTATATTCTCGCTCAGCAGCAGCCAGGTTGTTTTGCGCCTCAAACAGTTTCGCAAGCTCGAATCCTGCGCCCAGTTTGAATGTCATCAGAGTTGAAGAATTGTCAAGGACTGACCGGAAGTACGCTTCGGCCTGCGTAAACTGGCTCCTGGCGGAAGCCAGCTTCCCCATTGTCAGAACCAGGTTGGCGCTCGGTGAAGCTCCACCAGCCGTTTCAATTGGCGTCACTTGATGGATGTGGGCGTCTGCTTCATCAAGTTTCCCGGCGACGATAGAAATTTCCGCCAGATCCTCAAGCGCATTTACGACATCCTCCCTGCTGTTAATCTGACGCGCCAGATTGAGGGCCTGCCGGTACGACGCTGCCGCTCGCTGCCAATCACCGGAATCGCGGTAAACATAGCCAGCGGTGGTCAGCCACTGCAGTTCGTTATGGATGTTCCCGATTCTCGCTGCGACTTCCTGTGAGACAAGAAACTGATCGAGCGCGCGCTGATCGTCTCCCAGTTGGTAGTACGCCCATCCGAGATTGCCCGAAGCAACCTGCGCAAGATTCTCATACCCCAGCTTGATTGCGATTTGATACGCGGACCGTGACCAATCGACGGCTTCGTCATAATGGTCTGTCTGCAGGGCGATGTATCCGAGATTTACGGATGCGCCTACCTTCAGCCATTGATCCCCGCTGGCCTGCGCAAATTGAAGAGCCCGAGAAAACGATTGCCGTGCATCGCTTAGTTTGCCTTGCCTCGTGTCGACTATCCCGCGCGCGGTGATCGCGTCACCGCACGCCAGGAAATTTGCGCCTTGGCAGATGCTGTCTGCCTGTGAGAGGAGCTTATCGGCAAGTGGACCTTGCTGCTCACGAGCGAGAGCGGGCGCTTCAATCGAAAGCATTTCCACCGTTCCATCCGACGACCCGGACGCGCTATATCTCGACACGACGCGCAGCGCATCACCATATAGGCCTCGAGCGAGCATGGACTTTGCTTCGAGCAGTTGGAATCTGCCCGCCCACTCGGGATCGGAATACCGATAGTTCTTAAACTCCGATTCTGCTTCCTGTTGGCTTGACGCAAGATAGCCGCATTCGAACAGATACCTCGCGTGATCGAATTTACTTTTTGCGTCGGCCGGCTGATTGTCCCTCAGAGGAATCACGAGCAGCAAAGCAATCAGCCAAAAAGCCGAGGTGCGCCAGAGGCGACTCGGCTTACCAGAGGAATTTTGTGGCGGGTGATCCGTCGGCTGGCAAATCTGATGCGCTATGGCACCGTCGATCCGTTCGTCGACCCGGTTCCTGTCGTTACGCCGCCATCCACCGTGCAGCCAAAGTGGAAGTCGAGCATCGTCAGAGTGACTGTGGTCTTTTTGGGGGTCTTTGTTCCCGGCTTGTAGTCTTCGTGCTTGACCACGATCTTGCCCAGGATGACGGCGCCAAAATCCGGGACCACGATCACCGGCCCAATGTGGAACCCAGGGAAGGTCCCAGTCACGCTTTTGACCAGCGAACACTCAAACTCCTCCTGAGGGGCGCCAAGAGTCGAAGAAAGTCGATTGTATCGCTCGCGCACTTGCGTTGGAAGCGTTTCGCGGCCTTTCAGGTAGTCATAAGCGCCCGAAAGCCGTTCGGCCGAACTCGAGCTCGGCACGTATTGTTCGTCTTTGGGCGACCTTTCGCCCAGGACGTCATAGTCGTACTCAATCGTAAGTGGATTCCCGGCGACGCGCAGGTTTTCAAAGCGAGCGCCCAGGAAGTTGATCCTCGGCACATATCCGGTGAGCGGATGCTCGGTGACGATCTGGCACACAAGGCGGTCGGCCGTCACCACTTCCATCACGTTCAGGCCCTCTACCACTGCTGTCGTCAGCGTCGTCCATCCCTCCCCCGGCTTGGAGCTGCGGTTGCCGGTGGTGTGTGTGCGAGACGCATCGATTGAGATTAGCCCTTCCAGCCGGTACTGTTCGGCGCGCTGCGAGAAATAACCACCTTCTTCCGGAAGGGTTGTATGAGTCTGAGGCACGATCGACTGTGCGACAGGAAGGATCAAATCGCCCGAAATGGCTGTTGCACGCGCATTGTAGCTGTGCGTTCTTCCGTTCACCGTTCTTTCATTCACATAGGCCATGGGCGTTCTCACACTCCTTGCTTTCCCGGCATTCTATCGAATGCCTGTCAAATGATGATTGGGATCGGGGCCGGCAGGAGGAGAGAGAGTGTCGACGACCGGGGTCTTCGCCAGTTCCGCGCCTTCTGGAATCTGCTAGTTCGACACCACTATATCAAATATGTACTGCTCGACCGGCGTCCGCACCCCTTGCCCGCTCACGCTGGTAACCATCAGCGTATAGGAGCCATTCTGCAACATTTTGCCGGGCAATACGAGAGAAAACGGCTGATCACTGTCCGCATCCTGCGCAGGAGCAGGAATCGTGCCGGTCCATGCGGTTTTTCCCTGGGGATCGCGGAGCTCGAAAGCATAAGAAGCCGCAGGAGCCACACCCGGCTCGGCAGAGAGATCCACCGGCAGCGCCACGCCATGGGCCCGATCCGCCGTGAGCGAGAGATGCGAAGCACCGCGTGTCGCCCCATGCAATGGCGCCAGCGGAACAAGGTGCGGTTGCGCGGCCGATTCGCGCAACGACGGGAATGTGACGAAATTCTGGTAGAGAACCACCATGAGCAGGGCCGCAAAGGCGGGCGCGGCAAACGCCGGTCGCCATAATGTCGACCAGAAACTCGGCTTCCGGGCTGACTCGGCGCGCTTCGGCTTGGCAGGCGCCATCGCTTCCAGCGCCGGCAGTTGCGCCCTGGCTTCTGTTACAAAAACAGTTCCGGCCCGTAGATCGAGCGCGCATTCAGGGCAGTCGAAAACGTGCTCCTCAAATGCCTCGCGCGCGTCAGGTGTAAGCTCGTCCAGCAGATACCGTTCCGCGGCCATTTGTTCTGTTGCTTCGCTATGTGTCATAACTTCCTCCGCGTCGATTCACTGCAACATCGATTGAGTAATCGCAACTGCTTCATGCATCCGCCCCCAGCGGAGCGGGATTGCCAATGTGTTTCACAAATTCGACCTTGAACTCCTGTTTGGCGCGGTGCAGCAGCACCCGAAGATAGTCCCTTTCCACGCCAAACTGCCGGCAAACTTCGTCGCGATCGCGCTCGTCGAGAAATATTGCCTTCAGCAACGAACGGTCGCGTGGCGGCAGGCGCAACAGAATCTCTCTCACTTTTTCCTTGATCTGCCGCGCGGAGACAAGGTCCAGCGCATTAGCACCCTTGGCCTCCGGTTCAGGAGCACCTTCCGCATCCAATGACTCGCTGCGGCCCGCGCTGCGGTACTGCTCAAACAGCACGTTGTTGCAAACGGTATTCACAAATGCGCCCAGTCGCTCCGGCTGGCGCAGCCCGCCGTCTCTGTGCAAAACCGCAAAGACCCGCGCGAAGGTTTCCTGGCACACGTCTTCAATCGCGTGCGAAGACTGCAGCTTCGACCGCAGCTTCAGCTTTAGCAGCTCGGAGAAATAAGCAACGAAATGCTCTTGCGTCTGGCGGTCCCCCGCACAGAGGTTTTCCACGTATGTCGCGTCAAATGACTGAAATTGCAAGGTAAACCCCGCCGCTGGAAGAGGCGAGTATAGTATCGCAGGAGGTCTTGGCAATGGAAAGACTTTCGTCCTGCCGGCTGAGTACGTCCGGCACTTCTGCGATGAGCGGCGCCGAACAGCGGATTGAGGCACAGCTCTCATAGTGCAATCCCGAATAATCCACCTTCCAGCAGGTGGAACGCATCTCGCGGATCGACCGCCTGGACCGGCTTGACGGGCGAAAATCGATAAAGCAGACCCGTGCACCGCCCACTCACCGCAATCTCGAGCCGGCCCAGATACTGCACATGAATCGAGTCGCCTTGGACGGGCTCGGCGCCCTCGCAGAACATTTGGGTTCGGCTAAAGGACATAGGTTTTGTCCTCGAATTCAGTAGACGTTGTGGTGTTTGCGAAGAATGCATATTGCGTCCTTTTCACCAGCCGTTGCACCAGGCAGGAGCCCGCACAGAGCACTTGCCCGCTGAAAAATAATCCGATCCAACCTCTGCTCAGCCAAATGGCAGCCAGCAATGACAGCCACAGGCTCGCGTAAAAGAAACTGTTGGCTGCCCAGGCAGCCACGTTCGATCTGCGCATTCGAGCAAGGCGAGCCGACGCATCCTGAGCCATTTCGCACTTCGCCTCCACGAAAGAGTTCCTCCAGGCAGCCATTTCCTGAGCGACCAGCTCTGCGCAGATATCGTTTACGCTCATCTCGCTCCAACTCCATCCGGCAGCTCTGGGCAGACGGAGCCCGTCTCGGAGAGCGGCCTCCGTCTGCCCTTTGAGGGAGTTTCTGAACCGGGGACCGATGTTCCCTCGAGCCAGTACGGCTGCGGCCAAGGCTTCCGCTCCGTACCAGTTCGTGCGACCCAGCCGCTTGAAGCTGCGGCCGCAAACAGGAGATTCTTCGCTCCACCGGGACAACTCATGAAATGCCATCCATCGGATGTCTGCGCCTAATTCAATCGATCAATTGATCTTTGCCGCCCAGACATCGGTTTATGCCCCTATTTCCGGGCTCAAGTGGTAGTGCGGCGCCGCCCAGGACCGTTACAGAAAACTTGTCGGGAAAATGTCGCGTTGGCGGCCCCATCCGGCAGACCAGGGTCCTTTATATCGACCCAATGAAACGAATCTGCCCCAACCGGCACAATTCGTTGAGTCAATACAAAAGTTGCCCGGCCGGCAAACTCGTCACATTTCGAGCCTCCGCGATTTTCAGGGACTCTTCCCGCATGCCGGGCATTGACGAAGGACTTTCCCCATAAATAGAGCTGCATGTGGTCCGTTCATGCCGCCTGTCGCTTTTGTGGTTTAACGATTCGTCCATTCCCAGCCGGGGTCGGCATCATTCGCAAATCATTGGGAGAAAAACACCATGTGCGCCAGCCATGCTTACGTCTCATTTGATACGCCCGCTCCACCCGATCGGCTTCCCTTTTGCGAAGCGATTCGCGGTTTGGCCGGAATGGCCGGCCAGTTTGCCGATCGGAATGAAAACCTCGCCAAACCTGATGACTCCTCGGTTGCGGTCCTGGTCGACGCTGAGGTCGACGGCTCGCGGTATCTTCTCGTCCGCATGCCCGGACCCACCCACCCCCATGTGCCCGCCGTCCTGCCGCGATCGGGATTCCGCCGTCATAAGACACATGGCTCGCATGCTGACCGCCGTCTGAATATTGGAGGCTTCCGCCGCGTTCTTTTGGCCGACAACGACGACGCCACGCGGCTGCGCCTGCAACATTTGCTTTGCGCGTGGGGCTTCGATATCTCGGTCGCTCAACACGGAATCGAAGCGCTGAAGGTTCTCCACCAACAGCCCGATCTCGTCATCGTCAGGCACACTCTTCCCGGCATCGATTGCCTGGATTTATGCCGTCAGTTAACGAACCGCTCGAATGAGCGCTCGCCGTACATCTTTGTGCTGGGCGAGAGCAGCGACCGGCAAGAAATCCTCGGTGCTCTCGATTCCGGAGCATCCGCTCACCTCACCGCACCCATCGATGAGCAGGAACTGCGTGCCCGGCTCGTGGCCGCCGTGCGCACGCTCGAGCACCGGGATCATTTGATCGTTGCGCGCGACGAATTTCGCGACCAGGCAATGCGGGATGCGTTAACAGGCGTTTCGAATCGGAGAGCCATTCTCGAAGTTTTTGAAAATGAACTGCGCCGCGCCAGGCGCAACCGGCGTTCGACAGGCGTTCTGATGCTCGACCTCGACAATTTCAAGAGCGTCAACGATGCGTATGGCCATCTTGCCGGTGACATGGTCCTGCAGCAAACCAGCCGCCGCCTTCAGGCAGCACTGCGATCCTACGATTCTCTTGGCCGCTTTGGGGGAGAGGAGTTTCTCGTCGTCGTGCCCGGCGCGGAGGCGAAAGAACTCTGCGAGCTCGCTGAACGGCTTCGATTCGCCATCGAGTCACTCCCGATGAAGGCGGGACAAAACACGACGCACATTACCGTCAGTGTCGGCGCAGCCGTTGTTCCTGCGGGCAAGAAATCAGTGTCGGAGATCGTCGCCGTCGCCGATTGCGCTCTCTACAAGGCGAAAAAACTGGGACGCAATCGCGTCATTCAGGGTGAATTGTGAAGCGGCATGTACTGGCTGCGCGAGCTTCTCACTGCGGCGGAGCGTGCCCGATCCACTGATCTGCCCACTGAATGAACCACTTCATATTCGGCGCGTCGGTATGGCCACCGTCGTCCTGCCGCCAGGCAAGTTGGCCGCTCAGCAGTCCCTGGTTCACCGGCGGCATCGTTGCCGTGCGATAGTCGCCGGTCACGTCGAGCCCCTTCGCGCCCAACAGCGTAAACACTCGGCTCGCATCCACGGTGGCCATAAAGCTGCCTTCGTGATCGAGCCATTTCGCATCGCCTTTTGCCGGGATGCCGTAACTGATGAACGTCAGCCGCGGCGCGCACAGCGCGATCAGCTCATTTGAGTCCACGGGAATGTCTCCAGGATTCATGCTGCCGAAGCTCGCTTCCGATGCGCCGTATTTCATAAAGTTGCCGGCCATCCAGTAATATTCGCCGCCCGTCAGGCTCTCCACCGCTTCACCAAAGTTGCGCCGCAGCAGCGTGGCTCCGCCCTTGCCCGAAGACCCCACCAGCACCATCGCGAACCGTTGATCGAATGCCATTGTCACCAGCGCTGCCTTGCCGTAGCGCGAGACACCTTCAATGCCAACGTGCTTCGCGTCCACTGCGGGGTCCGTCTCGAGATAGTCGAGTCCACGGCCGGCGCCCCACGCCCACGCGCGCAGTGCGCCCCAGTCTTCGGGTTTACGCGGCTGACCCTGGTTCATCAACCCGATAATCCCTCGCGTGATGCCTGCGCCGTTATCGGCCTGCACGCTTGCCGGATCGAACAGCGCGAAACCCCAACCGGCGGCAACAAGTTGCCACTGGTTCGGCGGATCGCCATCCTCATTCAATTGCGGCGGCTGAAAGAATGGGCTCTCCTTCAACGGCTCCCATGCTGGATGCTGCGCAAACACATCTTTCAGCGAAGGGTCCTGCTGGATCAGCAGAGCCTTCCACGCCGAGTTGACGCGGTCCAGATCTGCGCCGCGCGGTTCGTTCGGATTGGGAAATCCTGCCCGCCCGAACATCATCAACACGGGAACAGGAGTCTTGATGTTCGCCGGCGTCACCAGCGTCATGTGAATCTTCACGCTGATCGCCGGATAGCTCGAATTGTCGACCACGCCGATCAGATCCTTTGCAAGCACCGGCGTGAATCCAATCATCTCGTGATCGACTGCCGTTACGGTCCATGTCACCTTGGGCGTGTTCTCCGGCACGCGCCCATAGACATACTTCGAAAACATCTCCACCAGCTCTGGCCTGCGCTTCGTCCGCCACATCTCCGGAGTCGTCACCTTCTCGCCGTTGCTCAGCGTCAGAGGGTCAGGCACATTCGGATACGGATTTGCTTCGTCTTGGTCGTAGTTGGCATGATTCGGCGCCTTCTCGTTGCCGCTCGGTCCCGGCCGCAACGCCTTGATGCCCAGCTGATCCATCATGTTCTGATGGTCCTGGTCGGCTGTAAAAGTGACAGGCGCCGGAGTTTGACCGGCCGCAATGGCCAGACCACACACCGCGAAAATCAGACACACGAACTTGCCGATCGACTGCAAAGAATTCAGCACGGGAACGCTCCGGAGTGATATGCTTGCAATGCCTTAAAAACCGATTTACTTCGGCCCCAATGGTATACCGCCAACAATGAAATTTGCAGCAAAATTCATTCCCCTGATCGCTGCGGCTTTCATCGCGGGTTTGCCACCCGCCAGGCCAGCGTCCACAACCTCAGAGCCCGCCGTCTGGGTGGAAAGCTGGAGTGCCTCGCAGCAGATTCCCGAACCGCAAAATGCTTTGCCATCCGACGACATGCGCGACATCACGCTTCGCCAGGTTTTCCATCTGTCGGTGGGTGGCCCCGTCCTGCGCGTGCACCTCTCCAACGCCTTCGGAAGCGGGTTTCTGCACTTCACCTCCGTCCATATCGCACGCCCCATCACGAACTCGGCCGCCGCGATCGACCCGGCCAGCGATCGGCAGCTGGCCTTTGCCGGGACTCCGGACGTCACCGTGCCGCCAGGCGCGGAATACGTCTCCGACCCAATCGATTTTCCCGTTGCACCGCTCTCTGATTTGACCGTGACGTTTCATCTCGATGCACCGCCTTCTCCGCAAACGAGCCATCCCGGCTCGCGCGCCACATCCTGGTATGTCCACGGTGATTTTGTCAGCGCCGCAAACTTCGCGGAAGCCAAACATATCGATCATTGGTATCAGATCACCGAGATCGATGTGCAGGCCGCGCCCGGAGCTGCTTCCGTCGTCGCGCTCGGTGACTCCATCACTGACGGTCATGGCGCGACCACGAACGGCAACGATCGCTGGACCGACGTCCTGGCCAGTCGCCTGCAGTCCTCGCCCGCAACACGGAATATCGGCGTTTCAAATCAGGGAATCGGTGGCAACCACTTGCTCATCGACGGCCTTGGCCCGAATGTTCTCGCCCGCTTCGACCGCGATGTGCTCGCTCCCACAGGCGCAAAGTGGGCGATCGTCTTCGAAGGCGTCAACGATCTTGGCGGCCTCGCGCGCATTGGCGAAGTTCCCGTCGCGGACCATTCGGCGCTCGTGCAGCATGTCATTTCCGCGTATCAGCAGATCATTGCGCGCGCTCACGCACACGGACTGCGCGTCTATGGCGCCACCATAACGCCGTATGTCGGATCCGATTACTATCATCCCGGCCCATTGAGCGAAGCCGACCGGCTGGCCGTGAATGAGTGGATTCGCGCCGCCGGCCACTTCGACGCAGTCATCGACTTCGATGCCATCGTCCGCGACCCGCAGCACCCCGATCGCCTGTTGCCCGCCTTCGATTGCGGCGACCATCTGCATCCGTCGCCCCCAGGCTACAAGGCGATGGGAGAAGCAATTCCGTTGAGCTTATTTACCAATTAATGAACTGCGGAATTCGACGATGGAGGGCGCTTTCCCTTGAAATTCGTTCACCTATTTGTCGTTCTTGCCTTAGCGTCCGGCCGGATCGATGCGCAGGGAATGGGGCATCCGACGCCGCCGCCCCCGCCGCCCGGAGTGAAATCTCCGAAGTGCGTCAATCGCCCGATTCCGCAACTTGAAGACGTAACAGCCAAATCCGGAATCACTTTTTCTCACACTTCTTCTGAAGATAAGCGCTACATCTTCGAGTCGATGAGCGGCGGCGTGATCATTTTCGACTACGACCGCGATGGCTGGCCCGACATCTACTTCACGAATTCGCCCACAATCAAAATGGCACTCGACGGAAAGTCCGTCCGCGGCGCTCTTTACCACAACAATCATGACGGCACATTCACCGATGTAACCGAAAAATCCGGCTTAACCAAGGCATGTCTCGCCATGGGCGGAGCGGTTGGAGACTACGACAACGATGGCTGGCCCGATCTCTATATCACATGCCTCGGCGGCAACATTCTCTATCACAACAATGGCGACGGCACATTTACTGACGTAACCGCCAAAGCCGGTGTTGCCGATGGGCGCTGGTCTGCCGGCGCATCGTTCGGCGACTATGACGGGGACGGATTCGTCGACCTGATGGTCACAAATTACGTCGATTTCCATCTCGACGATCTGCCGGCCTTCGGCAGCACGCCCTATTGCAAATACCGCGGCGTCGACGTGCAGTGCGGCCCACGCGGGTTAAAAGGCGCGGGCGACGCGCTCTTCCACAACAACGGCGATGGCACTTTTACCGATGTATCGAAGAGCGCCGGCGTCGACGACCCAAATGGCTACTACGGACTCAGCGTCATCTGGGCCGACTTCAACAACACGGGTCGCCCCGATATCTTTGTCGCCAATGATTCGACGCCTAAGTTTCTCTATAAGAACCTTGGCAGCGGTAAGTTTGAGGAGATTGGTTACGAATCCGGCTCTGCATTCAGCAAAGATGGCGCCGAGCAAGCATCGATGGGCATTGCTGTCGGCGACTATAACCACACTGGCCGGCCTTCGCTCTATGTAACTAACTTCGAGGACGAAAACAGCGACTTATATCGCAATGAGGGCGATTGGGATTTCTCCGAGCAATCCTATGACTCCGGCCTCGCTGCCGCGTCGCTTCCGTGGGTCAAGTGGGGGACCGCCTTTGTTGACTTGGACAACGACGGCTGGCTCGACCTGATCACCGTCGATGGTCACGTCTATCCGCAGACTGACATGATGCCTTCCGATTCCGGTTACCGCCAGCCGAAGTTACTCAGCATGAATCAGGGCCACGGAACCTTCTGCGACGCCAGCGCCCAGGCAGGTCCCGCGCTGACAGAAAAGCGAGTCTCGCGCGGACTTGCCGTCGCCGACCTCTTCAATGACGGCAACATGGACATTGTAGTCAATGATATCGACGGTCCTCCAATGGTCCTTCGCAATCACGGAATTCCCGGACGCCACTGGGTGAGTTTCGAGCTTGCCGGCACGAAGAGCAATCGCCTCGCCCTCAATGCGCGCATCAAAATCACCGCTGGTGGCATGACACAAACCGATGAAGTCCACAGCGGTGGAAGCTATTTGTCGCAGAATGACACGCGGATTCATTTCGGCCTTGGCTCGGCCACAAAGATCGACAGCGTAGAAATCCACTGGCCGTCCGGCGCAGTCGATCACATGAACAATCTCCCCGCCGACCACTTTTATCCCGTCCTCGAGGGCCAGGGGATCGTTCCGCGTGAGCGCATCGTTCCCAAGCACACTCAGCAAACGATCCAGCAACCAGCCGGAATGGCTTCGCAGTAGCTGCAGCGTCTGCTGCGCGCAGACTCCGCGGCTGCTTTCTATTCTTGCGCGGTATCTCCGCGTCCGCCATCGATCTGCTTCGAGGCGCGAAGCAGCGGCCAACCCAGCGGGCTGCCGCTTCAAGAGCAATGAGTACGCCGATCAGTCAGCAAAAAATTGCGGAAGGCGGGGCCAATTCCGCCTCCCGCTCTGGAGGTGTTCAGAAGCTGTACTTTACGTCCAGTTCGATGATCCGCTGATAAGGCGCCTGCGACCTGGTGTTCAACACTCCAAATGCGTTGGCACCGGAGGAGCCCTGGTTGTAATTCGGGGTGATCGTCTTGCTTGTGTAGTCCACGTTGTAGTTCAAAGTGTAAGGATTCGAGTTGGCAAACTCCAGCAACGAATGGTTCAGCCAATCGAATGCGCTGGCCCGTATCTGAACCTGTTGTTTTTCGTGGATGTGAAAAGACCGATACAGCGCCAGGTCGCTGTCGTAATAAGGTGTGTATTTCATGTAAGGATAGGCCTTGCCCCCCTGCGTTCCCACAGCGGGAGCCGCGAAGCATGTGCCATTCAGGAGCTGGTTATGCGCAAGCTTCTGGGTTGGGTTGCAGGTCAGCGTCGGCATAATCGGGATGGCCTCGTCCGTTCCGAAATACGTCGGGTCTCCGATGCTATTGCTGATTCCCGTGTCCTTCGCCAGGCCGTTGGCGCTGGTGTCTGGCGGCAGGCCTGTGTACTGCAGACCCAAACCGTAGTTCGGGACGCCATTGCCAAGCATGGATGGAATGTAGCCGCCTTGCTGCCAGGTAGTGATGCCAGAGATTGTCCAGCCGCCGCCTAGCTGATTCAGCAGATTGCTCCCGGTATGGAGCGTTCCACTGTCATAAGTGTAGGACGAATTGAAGACAATCGGCCGGTCAATGGCCGCCGGGCCGTAGTTTCCTCCAACCTCATATGGGTTCTCCTGCAGGCTCGTGGCCAGCGCCTTTGACCAAGTACCATTGAGGTCGAACGTGACCCGCCCAGCGGTCTTGATCCAAGATAGTTGAAGCGCGTTGTAGTTACCGAATCCGATGTTCTGAATCATGTAGGCTTGGCTAGTGCCGTAAGCGTAACCATAAGGGTGATAATCAGCTAACTTGTTCCCGGTCGCGGTATAACTGAGACTCCCTATGTTCGGGTTCTCTCCAACATCTTCAGGATTAGTGGAAGTAACGCCTGTTACCGGATCGGGCCCGAAGAGAGCTCCGATCGGCATCTTGTTCTGGTTGGCCAATTCGGAGAAGGTACTGCCCTCGTAGTCTTCGGCTGCATCTGGTAACTGGCTGGTTTGGCTTCCTACGTAGCCAACTTCGAGCTGCGAATTCCAAGGTAGCCTCTGGTCAATTGTGAAGTTATAGGCATAGGAGAGTGGTTGGCCGTAGTCACTTGGATCGAGGCCCCACTGCGCGCCGCTGCTGCATTGCTGCTTGCACGGAACATAGGCCAGGTTCTGGATATTCTGAAGCTGGATCTTGGTTTGTCCGGGCTCGTTATAGCCCAGGACATCCTGCGCGGTGAACAGTGGCGAATCGACAGTGTTGACCTGGGTGACGAAACGGTAGACGCCCCATCCACCGCGGACCACCGTGTTGCCGGTCCCAAAGACATCGTAGGAGAGCCCAAACCGGGTATCGGGGTAGGCAAAGCGGTTGGGTTGGCCGCTCAGCGGCACGCCGCCGTCGATCGCATGCCAGTAGAAACCCGGTGCATACTTGCCGTCGTTGTAATCAGCGAGTACGCGCTGCGGATAGAATACTGCCACGCCGGTTTTGTCGCGGTCATACCAGTGCCCCACGTGCTCGATGCGTATGCCAAGATCGAGTGTGAGGCGGTGGGTCGCCTTCCACGTGTCGTCTACAAAGGCGGCTGTCGCCATGTAGGCAAAGTCCTGGATGGGCGCCGCGTTGTTCTCGGTATAGCTCGACGCAATACCTGAAACAAAGTTCGCAGTCGCGTTGTTCGGCGAGCCGATTACACCGTTGTTCGGGACGGTGGCGTTCTTGTAGGTATTCTTGCCGTTATACCAGAGATCTGGAGACTGCCCGGCAGGGAACTGAATATCGCCATCCAGGTAGCTGCTAAACGTGCTTTGCCAGTTGTCCGTAGTCTGCGTAAACCCGCCGAACTTGAGGGTGTGCGCTCCCCAGACCTTGGTTACGGTCAAGCTGAACTGCGGCGCCTCCTTCCGCACTCCATATTGTCCCGGAGGGTTCTCGAAGATCGAGTCCTGCGAGAAGTCTGGGAAGGTTTCATTTCCGGCGCTGTTGTACGCCGGAATGTTGAGAGAAGAAGTGGTAAAGACTTTGCCGTAGGGATAGCCCAGCGTTGTCTTGTATGCAGCAGAGGGGCTCGGCTCGGTAAACGGGAAGCTGCCGAAGGACCACGCTGCCATGAAGTCCGCGGTAGTTGTCGAGTTGAAGTTGTGCACGATGTGCCCGGCCATGGCCTTGCCACGGAACTGTTGCTGCTCGCCCCCTCCCGGATATGGGATCGCATTGCCAGGCGTCCAGTAGAGGTGCGCGCCATTGCCGCTCGCCAATTCCGAGTTATAGGCCTGCTGGTAGGTTCCGTAGATCTTCGTGTTGTCGCCCAGCAGATAATCCATGCGGAAGCGATATACCCATCCGTCGTTGATGTTCGGGATCGCTTGATAGTAGTTGACGTTGCCAGGCGAGGTTGCCGGATTGGCATTCGCCTTGGGCCAGATCTTGGCCAGCGCCGCGGAGCCAGGATCGAGGAATCCTGTCGGGAACTTCTGACCTCCATCTGTCGTGTACACCGTAGTCTTGCTACCCGAGGTCACAGTGTATGTTCCGGTCCCGGCCGGGGTGGGTAGCGTCGCCGTCGTCCCTCCATTCGCAAGCACCGTTCCGCCCAGGTCGCTGCACCAGGATCCGCCGGGATAGCCGCTTGGGGGTGCACCCTGGAAAAACCCTTGCGGGCACAGGGCCTGGTTATCGGCGTTGTCGGTGGAGAAGTCGCCAGCCATCATCTCGGGACTTGGAATGTACGACGACAAATGGTTCGCGTTGCCCTGGTTCTGCAGCCACCGCTGGTAGCCACCCCAGAACAATAAATGCTTGTTCGTCTTGGGAACCGCACCGCCAATATCGCCGCCCGGATAGTAGTAAGCCTGGGGACCCTGTGGAACGCCTTGGTGGTTATCCTGCCAGTCGTTCGCGTTGAGGACGCTATTGCGAGCATTGAAGTACGCCTCGCCGTGGTAGTTGGCGCTTCCCGATTTGCTGATGGCGCTCACTACCACCGGGCCGAACGGGGTGTCGGCGCCGAAGTTCGAGGCCTGCACGCTGACTTCCGACGTAAAAGCCGGGATGACGATCGAAAGCGAAGCCGCATTGTCGCCGACATCGATGATGTTCGCGCCGTCTGAAAGCAGGGCAGTACCGCTGCGGTTCACCGCGCCATTCAGGTCGATGCCGTTGCCGATCGAGCTTTGCTGCACTGTGACGTTAAGGTCGCTGAATGTAGGGCTGGTTTGCGTGAGACCGCCCGACATCGTGGTCGCTCCCGGCAATACTTTCAGCAGCTCAGTAGTGTCCTGGCCTTCGAGCGCAAGATTCTCAATATTATCGGAGCTCAGGACGTCGACTTTCGAGCCGTTCTCTACTGGAATCATTTCCGACGTTGCGGAGACTGTTACCGTCTCGCTTGTCGCACCCACGGTGAGACTAAGGGCAGGCACCGTGCGTGCATCACCGGCGTTCAATACGATGCCGGTAACAGCACTGGACTTAAAGCCCTTTGCTGATGCCTTAATGTCATAGTTACCCGGCACCAGAGAGGGAAAAGCGTAAAGCCCGGCTCCGTTCGTTTGCTCGACGCGGCTATCTTGCGTCGCTTCATTGGTCAGCGTCACTTGGGCGCCCGGAATCACGCCGCCGGACGCATCCTGCACCGTTCCGGTCAACGTTGCGGTCACCTGGGCACGGCCGGCCGAAGAGAGAAGTGTGCACGCGAAGGCCACGACAAGCGGCCAAAAGACCACCCGCCAAACGCTTCGCCGCGGAATTGGGTGTGTAAATTCGTCCTTTCCGGACTCTTGTGCCGGCTTCACAGCCACCAGCACTCTCGCTTTTACCTTTACTTGTTGCATGGTGCCTCCTCAGCTGAACTCCCCCGACCTGCTTCGTGTGAGCAGGGCCCGCCGACACAGTTGCACGAATGCCGGGGTCCTCAGCGTCGGCCTGAAATATAGGCAGCATGAAGAACGGATGTCAACACGAAAAATCGCAAAAACCCTTGAGAAAAGCGATTTATTCAACACTTCTGTCATCAGAGGACATGTCCTATGACATGTCGTGTGGGACTCCCGGTCGGCCCATATCATGTGAATCACCCAGTGTTTCCCGGCGATTCCCGGCGCACCTGATTTTCAGGACCCGGGACGTTCCTTCCGGCGCCGGATCCCGGTCATGGACCGTACGTGACGGTCATGTGGCAATGATTTAGCGCTTCAGTTTTCCCTATTCGCAGGCGTAGCATCTAAGCCGTTGGGTGGACCCGCGCCCGCTACCTCTGCTGTGATTGTTCCCGCACCCTTGGTTTGACTTCCCCTTCGTGGGTCGAAACGCACGCGAATTCAGACATCACTTTCAACCCGAATAAAAAACCGGATTTGAACTGCCATGCGCGGCTCGGTACCTGCTATTTCATCCTCAAGTAAATCGCTGTAGTTGCGTGGTATACTCCATCCGGTTTCAGGGAGCGCCAATGATTGCTCAAAATGTGCACGAGGCAGAGCCGGTTTTTCGCGTGCCGAATACAGCTTTCACACCGGCTTCCGACGAAGAACGGAGCGAGGTTCGCGACCAGCTCAGACGAATCCTTTCCAGCTCGGCCTTTCACAACAGCAAACGCTACGCTTCGGTCCTCAAATTCGTCGTCGACCAGACCCTGCTCGGTTTTGGCGATCGCCTGAAAGAAAGGACCATCGGCATCGAGGTCTTTGACCGGCCGCCTGACTATGACACTGCGACTGACCATGCTGTCAGGAGTGCTGTAGCGGAGGTTCGCAAACGGCTTGCTCAGTATTATCTGAACGGCGGCCGGCGCGAGTTGCGGATTGAGATTCAGCCCGGCTCTTATATGCCGCAGTTCCGCTGGGGCGAAGAGACTCCCCATCTTGCGGCTGTTCCGACGCAAATCACGTCGGGTCAGCCCAGTTCGATTCCGGCGCTCGCGCCCGACGTTCCCGTCATACGAAAACCTTGGGCTCGCTCTTTCTGGATTGCGGGCGGATGCGTCATCATCGCGGCGGCCCTGGGTGCAGTTTTTGTAACGGCTCGCGCTCATGACCCGATGGAGAGCTTTTGGAGGCCGCTTTTTGCCTCGCGGGCTCCGGTTCTTCTCTGCCTGGGGAACCTGGAAGGGGCTTTGGAGCCGCCGCTCGATGACCGAGGCTTGACTTCCAAAATG
Source organism: uncultured Acidobacteriaceae bacterium (assembly GCA_963834565.1). Classification (GTDB taxonomy): domain Bacteria; phylum Acidobacteriota; class Terriglobia; order Terriglobales; family Acidobacteriaceae; genus Telmatobacter. The sequence goes on from CAWICF010000014.1 coordinate 35,714, forward strand.
TCATTGAGCGATTTTCAGAATTCGCCGGTCATCACTGTGAACGAGTACGATGCGTTCACGCTGGCCAAATTCGCTGGCCTTATGCAGGCAAACGGCAAGCAGTTCAGGTTTGCCTCACAATCTGACACTACCTTCGATGACCTGCAGGGCGGACCGGCCATTCTGGTTGGGTTATTGAACAACACTTGGACCGAGCGCCTCGTTCCCAAGCTTCGCTTTACGGTGGAGCACCCCACTGTCACACAGTACGTAATTCGCGACCGAACCAGGCCCTCGAACAACGATTGGTCTGTTGACTATTCGACGCCTTACATGAGTTTGACAAAGGACTATGCACTTGTACTGCGCATGTTCGATCCGAAGACAGAACAGACGGTGATTGTCGCAGCCGGCATCACAGTCTTTGGCACTGCTGCGGCCGGCGAATTCCTTACCAATCGCAATGAATTGAAAAAACTTGCCGCGATCGCTCCTCCCGGCTGGGAGAAAAAGAACATGGAACTTGTTCTTTCAACAGATGTAATCGGCGGCCAGTCCGGCCCGGCATCCATCGTGGCTGCACAATTCTGGTAGTCGAATCAGCTTGATTCGTCCACTTCTTTTCCCCACCCCGCTTTCAGAAAATTCAGATCCGGCATTCGCTCCGGCGTTCACCTACATCGAAGGCGCGCGACTCGGCACATGTCCAACGACAGTGTCAGCCGCCGGCTGCTTTGTGCGCGGCGGCCTGATCACGAGCGGCAGCAGGGTCGAGGCCGCCATGATTCCGGATATGATGTGCAGGCCCGTCGTAAACGAACCGGTGCTTTCACGGAGATGGGCAATCAGCAGGGGAGTGAAGGTGCTGCCAAAACCCCAGGCCGTAATCATCAGGCCATAAATCGGTCCGATGTTTCTTGAACCAAAGTAGTCCGCTGCGAATGCCGGCATGGTGCCGAATCCGCCGCCATAGCACATCAGTATGACAAACGCGACAACCGTAAGCGTGGTCCGCGACGGAAGGCCGGGCATGATCCAGAAAAGCACCACCTGGATCAGGAACATGACCACAAAAGTCCATCGCCGCGTGATCACGTCCGATGCTGCTGCCCAGAAAATCCTTCCCACGCCATTGCCGATGGCCACGATTCCGACCATGACGCCGGCTTCAATCGCGCTTACCTTCGCAATCTCGCGAAAGATGGGGGCTTCCTGGGAGATCAGCGTGATCCCTGCAGACACATTCAGAAAAAGCACCAGCCACAGCGCCCACCATTGCCAGGTTCGCAGTGCTCCGCCCAGTTTGTAATCGATAGTCGATCGCTGCGCGGCCAGCGATGCGCTCGGCGTCCAACCCTCCGGCGCCCATCCTGCCGGCGGATTCTGCAAAAACAATCCCGCCGTCATCGTGACGACGAGATAAGCGATGCCAAGGTACGCAAAAGTCTGCAGCACGCCCACGTCGTGAATCAGCTTTGTAGCAAGTGGCGCGGTCACCAGTGCGCCGGCTCCAAATCCGCCCACTGCAATTCCGGTGATCAACCCGCGCCGGTCAGGAAACCATTTCACCAGCACCGCAACCGGCACAATATATCCGGATCCCAGGCCGAGGCCGCCGATGAGCCCATAGCTCAGATACAGCCACCACAAACCATTCGACGAAAAACTCGCCAGAAAAACTCCCAGGCCGTAGAGAAATCCGCCCGTCAGCACCACCGGCCGCGGCCCGCGCTTGTTCAGCCACAATCCACCAAGAAACGCGGAGAATCCGCACACAAAGATGCAAATGGTGAAGGTCATCGTCACCTGCGGGTTCGTCCAATGAAACCGCTCGATCAGCGGTGTGCGAAAAACGCTCCACGCGTACACCGCGCCCAGGGCCATCTGCATCAGGAACCCTGCAGCAGCGATTCCCCAACGATTTCCGTTTCCCATGGGACACTCCCCCTAACGGCGACTTTTCGATGTTCACTCCTGTTGCCCCGGGCTCCCTTTCAACTTCAGTTGAGTGCCCAGCGTTTCAAGGAATCGGTTGATGAGCGCAATGCTGCGCCGCAGTTCCTTGCGGCGGAACTGCCCAAGCAAAGAAAGCAGTCCGGGCGGCTCAATCACCGGCTTCTGTTCGCTACCCAGAGTCTCGATGCTTGCCGTAGCGATGCACTGCACCAAATCGGGATTCATCGAGCCGAGAGTCTTGGCGATGATAATCAGGTTACGCAGCGCAGCCACCGATTGAGGGGACTCGGCCACACGCGTCGCGCTTTCCGTTAACTTGTCGCTCGCGCTCAGCGCGCCGCGCACGGTTTCAAGCACGCGCCGGTCGTACAACTCCTGCAGCAGCTCGTATGCATCCAGCAGCGCTTCTGCGTGCTCTGAAGGAGCGCTTTCCAGGCGCGCGATCAATTCCTTGCGCGGATCCCGTGGCGGAATTTCGAGTGCAATCGGTCTGGCCATTCATTCTCCTCCGCGCGCCTGCCGCTGCAGCTTCTCTCACTTCGTTTGAATCTGTACCAGCCCATTCCCCGGTATTCGGTAATCGGAACGCTTCCATTTCCTCTCGACTTCCACTCCGCTCTGCACCGTCGGATGACCAAATCGCGAGTTGTGCCGCGGCAGGGGCGATTCTCCATCGCGTCCAACAACTTTCATCCGCACCGCCGTCTCTTTATAGGCCGGAGTATGCGTGGCCTTGTCGGTGTAGCTGCTTGTCAGCCGATTCACCGGTTCAATTACCGAGTTCATCGGCATATACAGCTCTTTTCCCGTCACGCGCTCCGTGATCAGCGCCTGAACACGCACTGTGCCAAACTTTGAGGTCAATTCCACCCAGTTGCCGTCTTCAATTTCGCGATCCCGCGCCAGTTCCGGCGAAACTTCCACAAATGTACATGGCACGTTCGCGCGGATGCCTTCGGTCCGGTACGTCATGTTCCCTTCGTGGAAATGCTCCAGCATCCGGCCGTTGTTTAGATGCAAATCGAACTCAGCATCCGGCTGGCTGCTCGGTTCGGTCCACTCGAGCGGAAACAGTTTCGCCTTCCCGTCAGGAAAGTTGAACTGCTTTGTGTAGAGCAGCGGTTGATCGCTTCCGTCTTCTGCCACAGGCCACTGCAGCGTCTTGTATCCTTCCAGACGTTCGTAGCTCACGCCGGCCATGAGCGGCGTCAGCGGCGCGATCTCTTCATAAATCTCCGCCGGATGCGCGTACTTCCAATTCGCTCCAAGGCGGTTTGCAATCTCCTGGATGATCTTCCAGTCAGGCCGGCTCTCGCCGAGCGGCTCAAATACCTGGTACAGTCGCTGAATTCGTCTCTCTGTACTGGTAAACGTTCCTTCTTTCTCCAGGCTCGGACTCGCCGGCAGAATCACGTCGGCAAATTTGCACGTCTCGCTGAAAAAAATGTCCTGCACCACAAAGAAATCCAGCTTGCTGAGTGCATCGCTCACATAATTCGCGTTCGAATCCACCATGCTGATCTCTTCGCCGAAGAGATACATCGCCTTGAGCTTGCCTTCCTGGATCGCATCGATCATCTGGTGGTTATCAAGCCCGGGCTTCGCGGGCAGTTGCACATTCCACGCCTTCTCAAACTTCGCGCGAATCGCTGGATCGCTCACACTCTGATAACCCGGAAAGTTATTCGGCATCGCGCCGTGGTCGCTCGCACCCTGCACGTTGTTGTGCCCGCGCAATGGATAGGCTCCCGTCCCCGGCCGCATGTAATTCCCCGTCATCAGCAGCAAATTCGAAATCGCCGTCGACGTGTCCGATCCCATCGTGTGCTGCGTAACGCCCATCGCCCACAAAATGCACACCCGTTCCACGCTGGCGATCATCTGCGCGACTTTTTCCAAGGTCTCCCTTCGAATGCCGCACCTCGCACTCGCCATCTCCATCGTGAAAGGTGCAAGGCTCTCAATGTACTTGTCAACGCCATCCACCCGCCGGTTCAGAAACTCCGTCTTGGCCAGCCCTTTGTCCGCGATGTACTTGGTCACTGCCGAAAGCCACACCAGGTCCGTTCCCGGCTTTGGATGCAGATGCACGTCCGCGCGCCGCGCCATTTCATTCTCACGCAGGTCAGCCACAATCAGCTTCTGTTTTCCCTTCTTGTGTGCTCGCTTCACACGCGTGGCCAGTACAGGATGGCTCTCTGCCGTGTTACTACCGACGATCACCACGAGATCTGCCTGCGCAATATCCGAGATGGATCCCGAATCGCCTCCGTATCCAACCGTCCTGAAGAGCCCAATCGTTGCCGGTGCCTGGCAATAGCGCGAGCAATTATCCATGTTGTTCGTGCCGATGACCGCCCGTGCCAGCTTCTGCATCAGGTAGCTTTCTTCATTCGTGCACTTCGACGAAGAGATAAATGCGAGCGAATCCGGTCCCGTCTCCGCTCTAATCTGTTTGAATCTTTCTGCAACCAGCGTCAGCGCTTCATCCCACGAAGCCTCGCGAAACTTGTCGCCCTCGCGGATCAGCGGCTTCGTCAGGCGGTCCGCGCTGTTCACGTAATCCCAGCCGAACTTGCCCTTCACACAAGTGGAGATTCCATTCGCTGCACCGTGCGCCGGCTCAACCTTCAGAATGTGCCGGCCGTGCGTCCACATATCGAAGCTGCAGCCGACGCCGCAGTACGTGCACACTGTCTTCGTCCTCTTGATGCGCGACTCGCGCATGGCAGCTTCATCTTCTGACACCGCGAGAATCGGCCCATATCCCACCTCCGGCTCGATCCCCTTCACTACGTTGATCATTCCATCGAGCACGGAGTGCGGCAGCGCAGTGAAGTATCCCGCTTCGCCGAGCATCGACTTCTCCATCAGCGCGTTGCAGGGGCACACCGTCACGCAATGCCCACACGAAACGCAGCTCGACTCGCCAATCGCCGCCCCGCCATCCCAGTGCACGCGCGGCGACGGGCTCTCCCAGTCGATACTCAGCGTCTCATTTACCTGAACGTTCTGGCACGCTTCGACACAACGCCCGCACAGGATGCATTGATCCGGGTCATAGCGGTAAAAAGCATTTGTATGATCCTGCCGGTAAGGTTTCGGCTTGTACGGAATCGCCTGGTGCTCGACCTCGAGCATCGCCGTGGTATTGTGCACGGTGCAATTGCCGTTGTTGTTGTCGCACACCGTGCAATACAGCATGTGGTTGCCGAGGATCCGGTCGAAGGCCTCGCGCTGCGCCGAACGTGCGTGCGCCGATTGCGTCACCACCTGCATGCCATCGCTGGCCGCAGTAGCGCAGGCTCGCACCAGCTTGCCATCCGCCTCAACCATGCAGGTGTCGCAGGTCTGGATGGGTCCGAGTTGCGGATGGTAACAAACCTGGGGCAGCGGGATCTCAGCCCGGTTGATCGCTTCCAACAAGCTCTCGCCTGCCGCAATCTCCAGCGGTCTTCCGTCTAGGTTGATGTTTGCCATAGGGAAAAGATCTGGGCCGCAATCTGGTGGAGGAGTGTAGCACACGCGCATATCCACGGGGAATCCGTGAATATGCGATGAATTGTTAATTTCGCGTGACCTGCCTCTTCGTGCCGCAGCCGATCGACCTATATAAAGGATGCGGCCTGCCAGGTCGGGCTTTGCCCGCTGCCCGATTCAGCGCGTGGGGAGATTCACAATCGGCAGTTCGCCCGCCGGTGCCGTGACGCACCGTTCCTGACCCGCGTAAATCACGAACCGCCTCTCGCGCAGAAATCCAATCAGCGTCAGATTCAACTCTTTAGCCAGTTGCACTGCGAGGCTCGAGGGTGCCGACACCGATGCGACAACCGGAATGCCCGCGCCGAGCGCTTTCTGCACGATCTCAAATCCGCCGCGCCCGCTCACCATCAGCACGTTCTCTGACAGCGGAACCAGATCGCGAAGCAGCGCCCATCCCACAACTTTGTCCACCGCGTTGTGCCGGCCCACATCTTCTCTCAGCGCCAGCATTTCACCGTTCACATCGAAAAGCGCTGCCGCGTGCAGCCCTCCAGTGCGCCCAAACACCTGCTGGCTGGCGCGCAGCCGCACCGGCAGGTTGCACAACATCTCCGGGTCGACCACGAATCCGCCAGCCAGTGCGCGCAGTCCACGCGATCTCACAGCTTCAATCGACGCCTTGCCGCAGATTCCGCAGCTCGAAGTCGCATAGAAATTGCGTTGCAGTTTGTCGGCGTCGAATGCGCAGTCCTGCAACTCCATGCTTACCACATTGCAGCTCGGCCCTTTGCTCGCCTCCGGCCGCTGGATCGCCGCAATCTGCGTCCGCGACGCAATGATTCCTTCAGTCAGCAGAAATCCCGTAGCCAGCTCCTCATCGTGGCCCGGAGTCCGCATGGTTACCGCAAGGGAACGCGCGCCGACGCGAATCTCTAGTGGCTCCTCGGCTGCCAGGGAATCCTCATGGGCGCGAACTTCGCCGTTCACCCACTCGGTCACTCTCGTCAGCTCGATGCTCGGCTTCGCCATTTCGGCCTCCGCCCGCTCCGTCTCAGTCCGCCAGCAATTCCAGGTTCACCGGCCGTCCCGTCGTGTCTTTATAACGATCGCGAAGTGCCTTCAGCTGATTCACCAGGTCTTGAGCGATCGCCTCGTATCCCGGTTGCACCTTTCGGCCGTTGTCGATGAAAAGACTCTCCATCTCATCGGGATCTTTCTCCAGATCGAACAGCTCCCACTCGTTCCGGGTGTAATAGCTGATCAGCTTAAACCGCTCCGTCTTGATTCCGTAGTGCGGCGCTACCCAATGCGGCGAGCCAAACTCGTAATAGTGATAGTAGAACTGCGGCTCTCCTTTGCTCCCCGCCTCGCCACGCAGAATCGGCAGCAAGCTCTTTCCCTGCATCTCCGCGGGAATTGTCAGCCCCACCAGGTCCAGCACTGTGGGCGCATTGTCAATATTCGCAGTCCACTCGCTGCGTACGCTTCCCTGCGCGCCAAGCCCGGGGCAGCGAATCATCCATGGCACGCGAATCGCCTGCTCATACATGAAGCGCTTGTCAAACCAGCCGTGATCGCCCAGGAAAAAACCATGATCGGTCGTGTACACCACGACCGTATTTTCGAGCAATCCATTCTTCTCGAGGAACTCAAGCAGCCGCCCGATATTGTCGTCCTGCGATCGCAGCGTCCCGAGAAAATGCTCTATAAACTTCTGGTAGTTCCACTGCTTGCGCTGCCGACCCGTCAAATCTGCCGGCGGATTGAAGTCCGGCATATCTTCGATGCGCATCCGCGCCGTGCTTGCCGGGCTCGCCCGATGGCTATAGTCATCCCAGAATGTCCCCGGCTCGGGAATGCGCACCCCATCATATATATGTTCGTATTTGTGCGGCGGTTCAAACGGCCGGTGCGCATTAAAGTACTGCACCATCATCAGCCAGGGCTGCGTAAACTGCTGGATTCCATTGATCGCGAGATCGGTGATCACGTCCGTCTCGTATCCCTCGTGCGTTTGCTTCTCAATCACGTCGCTGCCCAGGCTGGGATTGCCCAGGTAGCCGGTCGGTTCGTAATACGGCCCGCCCGCGCCCTCTTTGTAAATGAAGTAATCGAATCCCGTCTTCGCCGGATTCACCGGCAGATGCCACTTGCCCACCATGCCGGTCTGGTAGCCGTTCCGTTTGAGAATCTTCGCCATCGTCTCTTGACCCGGATCGAAATGCGGCTGCTCGTCCGCGGGAACATCGCCGATATCGGGATTCCCGATCATTCCGTTGATGTGCGTATAGGTGCCCGTAAGCAGAGTCGCGCGGCTCGGAGCGCACAGCGCGTTCGTCGTGAACGCGTTCTCAAATCGCACGCCTTCTTTCGCAATGCGATCGATGTGTGGCGTCTCAATCAGCTTGCTTCCATAGCAGCTCAACGCACTGATCGGCACGCCTTCGCCGGTGATCCACAGAATATTTGGCTTCTTTGGCAGCGTGCCTCCGCCCTGCGCCACCCCGCTCTTCGTAGCCGCGGGATCCGCAGAAGCAGGTGCTGCGACCGCCGACGCGGCGATCACCCCGCCCAGCCCCTTGAGTGCGTCGCGTCTTGAAATCGCCCCGCTCGTTGTTTCGGAAGAACGGCCGCTCAGGCTCATTCAAGTTCCTCCCGCTCCGGCAGAATTCTCCGTCTGCTTCCTGGGAAACGCTACCGTCTTGGCCTTTCGTATGGCAAGCGAATGCGCGCCGCGACTATTTGCTCGCAGTCGCCTCGCACGGATTCCCGCCGCACAGCGCGCCCGTGATTCCCTGCCCCTCTGTAATCGTATAGATGCGATCAACTGCAGGCAGCTTGATCGTTTCCTTCTTCCCTGATGGCCAGTGAATCTCCAGGCTGCCGGCGTCGCTCGCGTCGCCCAATCCAAAGTGTAGCCGCCGGTCGTTCGCGCTGATATAGCTTCCGCTCGCCAGAACGTCCTGGCGCTGGCGCATCCCGTTCGCAGTCAAATACGCCGTCGCACACGTCGCGTCCCGCGGGCTCTTGCCCGCGCCCACAAGTTTTGCCTCAACCCAATGGTGATGATCGGGATTCACATTGCGCAACAGCACCGGCGGCCCATCTTCAGGATTGATCACCACATCGATCTTCCCGTTGTTGAACAAATCACCAAACGCGGCACCGCGTCCTGGCACCAAGACAGCCAGTCCCGTCCCCTTCACTGGTGGAACATATTCAAATTTGCGTCCCTTCCCGCTCGCATCCGGCACATTACGGAAAAGCAGCGGCCGTTCCGCAAACGACGTGCCCCAGTTGTGTTCGTCAACTTGCGGATACACGTGCCCGTTAGTCATGAACAGATCCAGCCAGCCGTCGTTGTCATAGTCGAGGAATCCATCGCCCCAGCCGACGAACGGAATCGTCGTCTGAGCAACGCCTGCCTTGTAGCTGACGTCGCTAAAGCTGTCGTCGCCATCGTTATGGAAGAGAACTTTATAGTCGTCGCCAAAATCCGTGATGAAGAAATCCACCTGCCCGTTGTTCTCGTAGTCACCCGCGGCAATACCCATCGACGCAATTTCGCGCCCGTCGTTGTTCAATGCAAATCCCGACAGGTAACTCTGATCGTCGAAAGTACCATCGCCCTTGTTCACGTAAAGATAATTCGGTGTCGAGTCGTTCCCCACCACGAGGTCCGGCCTGCCATTGCCTTTAAGAGAAACAAAAATTGACGTGAAACCGTAGTAGCGGTTCTTATCCTCCACGCCGGCCTTCACCGTCACGTCGGTAAACGTCCCATCGCCGTTGTTATGGAAGAGGTGATCGGGCTCGCCCTGCAATCCGCGCGGACCGCAATTCACACCCACGCCGCGATATTGGCAAAAGGCGAATCCGACAGCTTTACTGCCGCCGATGGGCAAATTATCACGATCGAAATGAACATAGCCCGCCACGAATAAGTCCAGGAGCCCGTCGCCATCGTAATCGCCCCACGCGGACCCGCTCGACCAGTTGCCCAGCGTCACCCCGGCCTTTTCGGCAACATCAGTAAACGTGCCGTCGTGATTGTTGTGGTAAAGCCGGTTCTTGCCGTAGTTGCCGACAAAGATATCCGGCCAGCCGTCGTTGTCGTAATCCGCGACCGAGCAGCCATATCCCCACCGATCGTTCGTCACTCCGGCCTTTTGCGCCACTTCGGTGAACGTGCCGTCATGATTGTTGTGGAACAACGCCGCGTGCGGCGGCTCTTCCTTCCCATCGAGCGAATCGAATGTCGCGCCATTCACCAGGTAAATGTCGAGCCAGCCATCGTTGTCGTAGTCGAGCAGGCAAACACCGGAGCCGTTCGTCTCGACAATGAAATTCTTCTCCGGCACGCCCATCTTGTGGCGCCAGCCGGCCAGCCCAGCCTGCTTGGTTATGTCTTCAAAAATAATCGGGCCGCTGTCAACAAATCCGCCCGCGGTGATCGGCCGCTTTTGTTCGTCGTAGACAGGAGCCGAGGCAACTCCTCCAGCAATGCCGCCCATGCCGCCCTGCTGTTGCTGCGCCCGGCCCAGGCCGGCAAAAAGGATGACGGAGCAAAACACACCGGCGCCAGACCTGCGCAGTCTCAGCAAAGCAATCCCCTCACTCTACGCAAGTTTATCGCACCAGCAGAATGTGGATGGTTCAGCCCTTCACGGGGCCTGTCGATTCGCGAATGATCAGCTCCGGCTCAACCGTGATTTCGTCGCGTGGCGGAACTGTGTTGTGGATACGATTCAAAAGGCTCTGCGTCGCCACTCTGCCAATCTCCTCGAGCGGCTGATTGATCGTTGTCAAGCGGGGCAGGGTGAACGCCGCCGCCTTGATATCGTCGAAGCCGATAACCGATACGTCCTCAGGGACCCGCAAATTGAAATCCTTCAACGCACGAATGGCGCCGATCGCTGAAATATCGTTGAAGGCGACAATCGCGGTAAACGGCAGCTTTGTCGCGAGCAGTTGCTGTACTACCGGGTAGCCCAGTTCCGGTGACGTCATATCGCGATCGAGGCTCACCACCAGTTCCTGCTTGATTTCAATTCCCAACCGCTCTGCGACTGCCACCAGGCTCTTCCAGCGCTCGTCGGAGTCTGAACTGAAAGGTTGCCCGCGCATGAAGGCGATTTTGCGGTGGCCCAGCGCGTAGAGATGCCCGAGCGCGAGTTCGGCAGCGCGCGCATGATCGAGAAGCACATTCGTTACTCCCTCGATATGCCTGTGCCCTGCCACAGCCACCACTGGAATCGAAATCGGATGTTCGAGCCGCGTGTCGATTGCAATCAGCCCTTGAGCGCCGCGCCCGATCAGCATGCGCGTGTACTCTTCCACCAGGTTTGGCTTGTGCCGGTGATGCGCCGTGAAATAGAAATATCCGGCCTGAATCAATTGATCGCCGATCCCGCTCATCACTTGCGTGTGATATCCGTCGCCCAGCTCCGGCACCAGGATGCCGATCGTCAGCGTCCGCCTGCTCCGCAACGATCGCGCCAGCAGATTCGGCTGGTAGTTCATCGCCTTGGCGGCAGCTTTAATCCGGTCGCGCGTCGACTGGGGAATCGATCTTCCCGGCACATCGTTTAAGACCACCGAAACCGTCGCCGGATTCAGTCCCAGATGTTCGGCAAGCTGCTTCAGGCTCGTCGTTTGATGAACCCGCGGCTTCACGTGCTCTCTTGTCTTCTTTTCGCTCGCGGTATCTTTCATGTCGTTGCTCAAATCTCTCGACAATCGTTTTCACCGTTGATTCTACAACCCTCTGCCAACGAGGCGGGCGCAGAGCGAGGTGCTTCCATCATTTCCGGCTTCGATGGATGCCATATGGAATGATTGACGCCGACAAATGAAGCATTGGTACGTTCATTCGAGTTTTTCTCTTTCAAAATCACCGGACGTTCGACTCGCCCATTGCTTCGGAGATTTCCCTTGGTAATTGTCCGGCCCATCCCCCAATTCAGGCCCTCAGCGACGAAGGCATCGGGCCCAGGTGCTCAACAATTCAGCCGTCAAACTACAACGATTCAACCTTAAGACAATCGTTTTACTTATGAAGCGAATGAAATATGCTACTTCCTTCCAGAAATATTAGACTCCGAAAAATCTGCGCATGTCAAGCTGAAACTGGGATTTCTTCGCGTATAAGTACTGGTTTTTCATCCATTTATTCCATGGCCCCGCGCGTGCCAAATCCGTACGGCAGCTCCCTCCGCAATTACGGTCTTTGCTGGTCTTATCAAGACACCCGATTGTCTTTTGCGGTTCGCGACGGGTCAATCTGTATTGTATCTGCCGTTTGCAGATTTCTGAAAATGAGCCAGTTCAGCACCGCCATCGCAACTCCGGTAAGGCACGGAACCACCAATCCATAACGCAGCGAATGGAAATGCGCCGAAACCAGTCCCGTGATCCACGGGAACAGCGCCGCACCCATTCCACCGACGGCAAAAAACCATCCCCACGGCGAAAGTTCAAGCAGATACGAAAGCGAAAGCGGATAGAGAGGGCCGATAAACATGCCCGCCGCTCCCGCGGCCACTAGGATCAGCCACGGTTGTGGGGCTGCAATTACCGCGACCGCCGCGGCCGTCACGCCCCAGATTCCCCATCGCAGAACCTGCCGCCGCCCCACCTTGGCCAGCAGCCGCGTCGAAAAAACCAGCCGGCTCAGCATCGCGCCAAGCCAGAAGATCGAAGTTGCGAGAGCCGCCCCTGCCAGGCCGCGCATCCCCGCGCGATGCGAATAAGTCGTCAGCCATCCGCTCAGCGATGTCTCCACCCCCACGGTGGTCATCGCCAGCAGCAGGAGCAACGCAAAAACCGTCCGAACCGAGCTTCCGACTGGTCGCGATTTTCGCTCCGGGCCTGCTCTTGGCGAATCGTGCTCCAGAAGTACAACCCACACAAGCATCGCGGCCGACAACATCATCATTGAGACAAAGAGCCAGCGTAAGTTGCCTTGGTGCAGAAACGGCAAAAAGCAGAGCGGACCCGCGGTTGCCCCGGCCGACCATGCAAAGTTCAGCCACTCCAGTTTCGCCGCGCGATCGTCACCCCAGCGGTCGGAAAACAACAGGCTGGTCGACGTCATCGCCATGCCCAGACCCAGGCCATAGAAAAAGAACGCTGCGTACGCGATCTTCGACCCGTTAAACGCCAGCAGGCCAAGGGTCGTCGCCAGCAGGGCGTAGCCAATCGCAAGTGAGCGGACGCGATGCAGGCCGGTAAAAACCGCGCCGAGTCCCGATGCAAAGAACTGCAGAAACAGAAGCAGTCCAGCTTGATCGTCGCGCAGACCCCACCGCAGCGAGAACGTCGGCAGCAACACCCCGAGCATCACTGTTCCCGCTCCGGTCAAGCTGAACCCCGCGCTCAGCATTACGGTGGACAAAGCTCGCGGCGCAGGCTGCACTGTTACCGATGAATTCGCGTCAACCATCGTCTCTTCCTGTGCGATTCACCCCATCGCACGATGCACGGAACGCCTCAACACTCCAACCGCCATAACCGTGCTTGCGCGCCTCTTTTACTGAAGATTCGCCGAGTGCACCGGCAACTTGCTTGCAACAACACCCTGCCCTTCGCGCACTACATAAAACTTGTCGGCCGCCAGATGCATCAGCGTCTCCTTCTTTCCGTCGGGCCACAATACTTCCGCCTGATCAACCGACTCATGACCGCCTAATCCAAAATGCAGGCGCAGGTCGTTCTGCGAAAGATAGCTTCCACCACTCATCACCTCGCCCAACTGCACCATATCGCCGGCGGTCACGCGCACGCGCGCGTTGAGCGCAAGCCGATTGCACTCGACTCCTTCCAGTTGAAACGTGACCCAATGATTCGTCGGTCCACCTTCCGGCCGCAATATCATCGGCCCGCCAACAAGGTTCTCGACAACGGCTTCCAACCGCCCGTCATTAAATAGATCGCCTACCGCTAATCCGCGGCTCACCTGCGGAACCTCAAGCGCCGGCCCCACGCGGCGGCTGATGTTCTGGAATGTCCCGTCATGCCGATTCAGGAACAGCAGTTTCGGTTGCAGGTAGTGCGTCGCCGTGTGCGTGGAATCCACCTGCGGATACACATGCCCAGTTACCTCAAAGAAATCCTGCCATCCGCTATTGGCAAAGTCGACAAACGCATCACCCCAGCCCACGTAGCCCTGCGTTCCGCGCGCGATTCCCGATGCAATGGAGTTGTCTGTGAAGTTCATGCCGCCTTCGTTCGTATACAATGCGGTGTACTCCACGTCGAAGTGCGAGAGCGCGAGCGACATTCGTCCCGAATGCAGATAATCTCCGTACGCCACGCCCATGTTTGCCTGCTCCACGCCATCCTCGTTGGCCGCCACGCCCGCCAGCAGCGCCACGTCCTCGAACTTGCCTGCGCCGTCATTCTGGTAAAGATAATTCGCCTCGCCGTCGTTGGTCACAAACAAATCGAGCTTTCCATCGTTATTGAAGTCCGACCAGATTGAAGTCAGCCCATAGCGCAGTTCCGCGTCATCCACGCCTGCCTGTTTCGAAACATCCGTAAACGTCCCGTCGCCGTTGTTGCGGTAGAGATTGTCGGGCGCCCCTTTCAATCCGCGCGGGCCGCACTGCACGTCCAGCCCCAGGTACTTGCACGCCTTGCTCGATCCAAACACAGGCAAATTGTCGAGATGAAAGTCCACGTAGTGCGACACGAACAAATCTGCGTTGCCGTCGTTGTCGTAGTCGCCAAAAGCCGCTCCCGTCGCCCATCCGGTATCGGCCGCAAGCCCACTCGCTTTCGTCACATCGGTAAACGTCCCGTCGCCGTTGTTGCGATAGAGCACCACACCGTTCAGGCAAGTGACCAGCAGATCGGGCCGTCCGTCGTTGTTATAGTCGCCCACGACCGCGCCCATCGCCCAGCACGGATATCCCACCCCGGCCTTGTCGGTCACATCGGTAAACGTCCCGTCATGATTGTTATGGTACAGCGCGCTTCGCGACTTCAACCCATGCAGCGCCATGTCGACGCTCTGCGCGTTGGTGAAATAGATGTCCGGCCAGCCGTCGCCATCGTAATCGATCAGCGCCACTCCCCCGCTCATCGACTCCGCAATGAACTTGGCTTCAGGACTCGACTTGTGATCGAACACGATTCCCGTCGATTTTGTGATGTCGACGAGTTGCGGATAATTGGCCACCGGCCCCGTCGCCGCGCGCTCCGCCTCGGCTTTCTTGCGCTCTGCCGGCGACAGCGGCGTGGGCGTCCCCATCTGCGCGGCCATTACTACCGGGATTCCAAGAAACGCAAACGCAACAACGATCCTAAGCACCACGCCCCGCGATCTCATTCTCCCAGCGATTTCGTTCCTCCAGCGAACCCGTCCGTGGACCCGCTTCATTTCTTCACGTGCGGCTCATCTTCTGGATTCTCGTCTGCACGAATCTCGTCCGGCTGGATCAACAGGTCTTTATATGTCGCGCGGAGCTTCTCCTTCATCTCCTTGTATTTCTGGTAGAGCTCGACCTCGCGCTTGGCGTCGTCTACGCGGCCCATCTTCCGGTAAAGCGTGGCCAGCCTATAGTGCACGGTCGCATTTGTCGGCTCCAGCTGCGCCGACGCTTCAAGCAGAGGCAGTGCTTTGTCCTGCTGGTCCATCTCGATCAGCACCTTGGCCAATCCCAGCTTTGCGCTTGCATCCCCGGGTTGCAGCGCAATCGCCTTCGAATAGTCGTCGAATGCCTGTTGCGTGTCGCCCTTGGCCTCAGCAATCTCCGCCAGCGCACAGATCGCCTTCACGTCCTGCGGATTCTCATGAACTGCGGCGCGATACTCCTGCTCCGCTTCCTTCTTCGCCGCGGGATCCTGCGATGTGTGCAAGAGCTCAGCAAGTTCGAAGTGCACGCCCGGCAAGTGGGCATCAATCGCGATCGCCTTGCGGAATTGCGCGATCGCCCCGTTCGTGTTCCCCTCTTTGATCTCTTCGTGCGCGAGCAACTGATGCATCTGAGCTGAGTCGGGCGCCGCAATCGAAAGCGCAATCATGGCTTCGCTTGAGAGATCAGTGAAAGTGCGATAGGAAGCATAGAGCACTTCGGGATTATCCGCGGCGACTTTCTTTAGCAGCGCCAGGATGCCGGCCGCCGCTTCAAGGTCGCCGCCCTCGGTGTAAACTCCCACCAGCTCCAGTCCAACCTGGACCTTGAATCTTTGGTCTTCAATTTGCGGAAACGCTGTCTCCAGATCCTTTCGCCCTTCCGCGGTTTCCTGGTTATGTAGCTCTGCAATTCCCAAAATTCCCTGGATCTTGCTCAGAGACGGCTGGTTCGCAACCGCAACGCGCAGATGCGGGATCGCCTCGGCCGCCTTGCCCTGAAAGAACAAAAGCACGCCAAGGTTGCTTTGTGTTTCCACGCTGTCCGGGTTGATCTTTGCTGCTGCCTGCAATTCTGGAATCGCGAGATCAGGCCGTTTCTCCTCGAGATACTTTTGCGCCTCCTGAACGTGCCTGGCGAACTCCACTTGGGGATCCGTTCCCGCTTGCGCTCTGCATATCCCGGCCCACAACAGTACAAGACAACTAAGAAGAGCTCTGATCTGCGGATTCATAGGACTCATTATAGGAGTGACAGCAATCTGAAATCGGCGCACTAACAAAAAGAGACGGCGACGAATCGCCGTCTCCAATTGTTGTGTTTGAGTTTCGGTTAGAAGGTTATCCGCCCGCTCAACTGCAGAGCGCGGCCGCCGACTGTCGTGCTGCTGAGCACAGCATTGCCGGTGAATGGTTGACCCGGACCGCCGCCGGTAAGGCCAAAGTTTCCGTTGTTGCCTCCCGGGATGGCGCCAAAGCTCGGGTGATTGAAGGCGTTCGTCGCGTCGCAGCGAATTTGGAACTTGACCTCTTCCCAGATCGGGAACTCTTTAACAAGCGAGAGGTTAAATTCGTTGACGCTAGGCCCGACCAGGGGATTTCTCTGGGCCGTGCCGAATTGCCCGGCAAGGGGCTGCGAGAAAGCGCCCTCGTTGAACCAGTTGTGCCAGCTCTTTCCGCCTTGCGGGGTAAGGCTGACGCCTGGAACACGGTTCGGATACTGAGTGCCGGCGTGAGTATAGAGTGAACCCGGGCTGGAGGGTTGGAAGGGATTTCCAGCTAGGTCGATGATTGTGCCGGCAATTTGCCAGCCACCGACCACTTCGTCGGCCACCCCACTATTGTTCAGGAACGGCTTGCCCTTGCCGAAGGGTAACTCGTAGACAACGTATCCCTTGAAGGCCTGGCGCTGGTCGAAGTTGGAAGGCCCGTAGTTCAACGCGTTCTGGTTCAGCGTCAGAGTGCTGGCATGCTGCCAGACCTGTGATCCGGCGTGGCTGCCCCATCCCGATGAGTCCTGATCGTCGAGCATGTGAGACCAGGTGTAGTTGAAGCTCGCGCTGAACCCGTGGGTCATGCGTTTGCTGATCGTAGCCTGCAATGCATGGTAGTTGGAGATTGCCTCATACAAGTTTCCGCCGAGTCCTCCAGCCTGGTAGTTCAGGTAGGGGCGATATTGCGTGTCGTTGGAAGATAAGTTGGCTTCCGGCACCGCGTTGAGGTCGGTTGGCGAGGTGAGATTGAAGCCGTGACTTCCCACGTAAGCAACCGTGGCCACATAGTCAGCGCCCATTTGCCGTTCCACAGCAAAATTCCATTGATCAATCTTGGCAATTGGCGTCTTGTAATCGTTGTAACTGCCACCCTGACCGTTGAACCTGCCAGGATCGGTGGATGAGGATGTGTAAGGCAATGCTGTCTGGGTGCCGCCACCTAACGGGAAGAGTGTGCCCTGACCGTCGAACTTGGTTACCGGATAGATTCCGTTCGATTGGTCAGTGTAGCCGCCTGAAGACGCTACAGACGATCCCATGCCGCTGCCATAGTTATCCAGGCTGTAGTTATAGGAGTAGAGACCATAGCCACCGCGAAGGGTGGTATTGGGCATCACCAGCCAGGAGAACCCTACGCGCGGAAGCCATGTGCTGAAGACGTTTTGTTGCAGGGCCGTGCGCCCGTTAGCGTGTGTTTCTCCGAACCAGTATGCGCCCAGCGTTCCGTCGTCGTTTTTCACGGTGGGGTCAAAGGTCGCCTCGTTGTTCTTCACTTCATTGAATCCATGGTTGATCTCATAGCGGATGCCAAGATTCACCGTGAGATTGCGATTCAATTTCCAATCGTCCTGAGCGAACATCTGCGGTCTCTTCAGCCGGGCGCCGAACTCGGGACTGACGCCGGCATTCCAATTGGCAGGATAGCCGAGCAGGAAATCAGCATATTCTTCGCCGGAAGATGTATTTGCCGAAGCTACGCCGGTCTCGGGATCGACGGTCCACTGCTCTGTGTATTGGCCGGAGAATTGGAAGGTTCCGGCGTTGATGTTACCCCAGGCCGTGGCGTCGTCGCGATAGAACGCCAATTCACCACCGA
Organism: uncultured Acidobacteriaceae bacterium; assembly: GCA_963834565.1. Classification (GTDB taxonomy): domain Bacteria; phylum Acidobacteriota; class Terriglobia; order Terriglobales; family Acidobacteriaceae; genus Telmatobacter. The sequence goes on from CAWICF010000014.1 coordinate 53,577, forward strand.
AGTGGAGAATGTGTCTGCCACGGATCATCGTGACCACATCGGACGGGTCGAAGGCAAATTCCTTATATTCCGCATTGGCCTGGGGATCGAGCCATGCATAAGGATAGTTGCGGGTGTATTGGAGAGATGGAACAACGTTTCCCTTGGCAAACTGCCAGCCAAGCTTCTGCGGGTAGTTCAAGCCAGTGGTCGAGTCGGAGAAGAAGTTCAACTGGTCGGTGTAGCCCATGCGCGCTTCGTTGATGGTCTTCGAACTGACGTTCCACACATCGGTGATCTGGCCAACGTTGTTGTCCACGTCACCGAGCTGGCACGTATACGGGCAGGGAACTACGGGGTTCGAGCCGTTTTCCAACTCGTCACCCTGGTTGTCAGAGAGCGTGATCCGGTTATTCGGAGTAATGTCGTAATCCAGACGTCCGAAGAACCTCCGCCAGGGGCGGGGTGTTGGATAGCTGTCGTGCCAGTTGTTCTGGTATACGCCGCTTGCCAGCAGGGTCGGTGACTGTTCGTTCGACTGGATAAACTTGCCCACGTTGTTCGAGGAGCCGGGATTGCTGGTGCCGCCTGGATAGTACTGTTGTAGAACCTTCGAGACATTGTCGAACATGGCTGCAGGAATCTCGTTTGAGCCATACTCCGACAGGAACGACTTGCGGACCGGGTACGGATTGCCTTGCGAGTCGGTCGCGATGGTCTGCGTGGTGGGATCGTAGAGGGTGTAGCTGCCGGTAAAATTGCCCCCCATGATGTCGGCGGTCGGCACAGTCTGAAAGCCGCTGCTGCTGCCGTAGTTGGTAATCCGGTCGTAGCCGAAGAAGAAAAACGCCTTCTTCTTGAATGGACCCACCGGGATTGGCCCGCCGATGGTGCCGCCGTAGTCGTTATAGCGGAGGTGCGGATTATCCTGTGCGCGATTCAGGTTCGCCCCAAATTCAAAGGGAAACGCATTGAACCCGTCGGTGTCTACGTACTCGTAGGCTGAGCCATGGAATTTGTCGGTGCCGCCCTTGGTGATCTGGTTGACGATCATTCCGCCCACGCCGTACTGCGCGGAGAACGAAGAGAGAGAGATCTGCACTTCCGCCAGGTCGTCGAATACCGCTGGGTTGGCATTCTGGCTGGCCGGCAACGTGGAAGTGGCGCCATCCGCCAGGATGTTCGTGAAGGGCATGTTGCCGTTGGAGGACGCCATCTGGCCAATGTTGACTGAGCCCTGGGCGCTGCCTGCGGTACCGGAGGTGCCGGGAAGCAGAATGACGAAGTTCTCCCAGCTATTGCCGCTGTTGTTCGCAGTGCCTATTTGCGGAAGTTCAGCCATCGAAGAAGCTTCAAGCGTTGACGTCTGATCGCCCGATTCCGTGTTGAGCAGAGGCACATCGGTGTTGACCGTGACCTCTGTCGATACCTGACCGACCTTCAACTGGGCATTCACTCCGTAAAAGCCCACATCGATAGTGATCGGTCCGCGCACGAGGGTCTCGAATCCCGTCTTCTTGAAGGTGAGCTTGTACCGTCCGGGCACAATCGAGGATGTATCGTAAATCCCATCCTGGTTGGTGAAGAAATCCTTCGATACGCCGGTATCTATATTCAATACCGAGACCGTCGCTGCCGGTACTAACGCTCCGGTGCTGTCCGTCACGGTGCCTCTGATGTCACCCGCGTTTATCGCCTGTCCGTAACTCGCCCTGCTTCCGCCAGCCAGCATCCAGCCGGCAACTAGAAGAATGGGCAGAATCCATCGCGACAAAGTCTTCATGAACTGCCTCCTGAACCTCTCACATTCCGCCGTTTCGGCTTCGGCGGTCTCGAACCTTTTCCGGTGCCGTACCGGACACGTTTGAATTGATTGGCTTAATTCATCAAATCTTTCAGACAAACGGTTGTTTGATGAAGTTAAGTCGCTCTTTCCAAACGCGGGAGCGATTAGACCACACCAAAAGATGGACTGTCAAGTCATTTTTTAGTTGTAGACAAACGTTTGATTCAGTATGATTGCCGTCAACCGGGCGGCCTACTCGGTGGATACTTTGGAGTAGTGTCCCACCCCGGAAGGCAGTTCTTGATAGCGCTTTCATTTAAGCAAACGCTTGTCTAAATCGATTTTCCGAGGTTAGAGGGGTACGGAGAAACATTATGTGTCCCGCATCGCGTCGTGCTTTTCTTCGAAAAGCGGCAACTTCTTTCGCGGCAATGGTTTGTGCTAATGGGTTACCGGCCAGAAGCCAATTGGCTTCCACTGGCGGCGCCCCTCGTGGTTGGCTGACCGCCGGCGACAAGCGATACCAGCCGATTTCCTTATCTGGCTGGCAGGAGCCAACCGGATCAACATCATCGGCGGCAAGCCCCTCCACGGTCGAAGTCGACCCAACCCGGTCCTTTCAAAGCATCCTCGGATTCGGCGGAGCATTTACTGATTCATCCTGCTTTCTTTTCAGTCAAATGGGCGCCGACCAGCGCCGCCAGTTGCTTGCTGAATTATTCTCGCCCGCCGGCTTGCGATTCTCAGTTGCCCGCACCTGCATCGGTTCGAGTGATTATTCCCTCTCCGCCTACACATTCGACGACTCGCCTTCCCCCGACCCGGATCTCAGCCACTTCAGCATCGAGCACGACCGCGCCTACATCCTTCCCACGCTTCGCGAAGCGGCCTTCACCCAGCCGGACCTCTTCTTTTTCTCCACTCCCTGGAGTCCGCCTGCCTGGATGAAAACCGGCGACTCGCTCCTCGGTGGTTCCATGCGAAAGTACTATTTCGATTCCTATGCGCAATACTTTGTTAAGTTCATCGATGCGTACAAATCTGCTGGCGTAAACATTCGCGCTGTCACCATCCAAAATGAAGTCGACACCGACCAGGACGGCAGAATGCCGGCCACTCTCTGGGGCCAGGAATACGAAGGCGAGTTCATCAAGAGTTTTCTAGGTCCCGCACTCAGCAGCGCATCGCTCGACACGAAGATCTGGCTGCTCGATCACAATTTCAATCTCTGGGGCCGCGTCATGGACTTACTGGGCGACCCCGATGTCTGCCATTTCGTCGACGGTGTCGCATGGCACGCCTACGCTGGCGAACCCGACGCGATGACACGCGTCCACGATGCCTACCCCTCGAAAAGCGCCTACTTCACTGAGTACGGCCCGTTCATCACCGACGCCGATTATCTAACTGGCTGGGCAAAGTGGTCCGCCGCCTACGCGCAGATCTTCACGAACTGGGCTCGCTGCGCCGTTGCCTGGAATCTTTTGCTCAACGAAAAAGGCGGACCGAACCTCGGGCCGTTCAACTGCGGCGGCGTCGTCACCATCGACTCGAAGACGCAGCAACTCACTCGTAGCGGCCAGTATTGGGCGCTCGCACACTACTCCAAGACCGTGCAGCGCGGAGCTCGCGTCATCGCGAGCAATTCATCGCTTCCTGGCGTCGATCACGTCGCCTTCGCCAATCCCGACGGCACGTTCGTTCTGGTACTTACCAATCAGGGCAAGGAACGCGACATCCAGTGCAAGTTCCAGGGAAACGCACTCTGCTCGAAGCTGCCTGCTGATTCCGTTCTCAGCCTACAGTGGGCCTGATCCATCCCGGCGTTTGCCGGTGGCTGTTTCGCACGTAACAGTTCAGCCTTTGAAAAAGGGTTCCGATGCGAGATGCGATTGGCGGAAAACTAGCTGCCCTGGGCCTGATCGCGGCTATCGGCTGCGGGTCAGCCCAACAAGGGAGTTCCTCGGGCGGTGGCACAGGACAGACCGGTCCTTCTGTGACCGTGTATCAGACCAATGCCGATCAATCCTTGCTGTTGGCGCAGCAGCCGTCGGTGTCGTTTGGATCGTCCGGGAATGGCTCAACGACGATCACCGTCAACCCATCGGTTCAGTATCAGCAGATCGACGGCTTCGGCGCGTCGATGACAGATTCGTCGAGCTATCTCATCTCCAACAAATTGAGTGCCGCACAACAAACGACGCTCCTTCAGAGCCTCTTCAGCCGCAGCAATGGCATTGGACTCAGCTTCCTGCGCCAGCCGATGGGCGCGAGTGATTTCTCCGCGCAGGGAAATTTCAGTTACGATGACGTCCCCGCCGGCCAGACCGACGTAAGCCTGGCAAATTTCTCCATCGCGGACGACCTCAAATACACCATCCCTGTCCTCAAGCAGGTCTTCGCAATCAATTCGAACATCAATGTCGAGATGCTCCCCTGGAGCGCTCCTGCCTGGATGAAAACCTCCGGCACAATGAATGGCGGTAATTTCAACGACAATTGCTATTCATCTCTGGCCTCCTATTTTGTGAAAACAATTCAGGCCTACCAGGCGCAGGGCATTCCCGTGTACGCGATTGCGGCACAGAACGAACCGGAAAATTCCAACTCCGGTTATCCAACTGAATCGTTTTCGTCCAGCGAAGAGGCATCTTTCATTGGCACCTACCTCGGACCGGCTCTTCAAACCAACAAGTTGACTACGAAAATATTCGGTTACGAGCACAACTGGAACGATACGACTTACCCGGAGTCGATTCTCGACGATCCGACCGCGGGTCCGTTTGTTGCCGGAACCTCCTGGCACTGCTATGCAGGATCGGTCTCCGCACAATCCACTGTGGAGGCGGCGTATCCAGGCAAGGAAACCTGGTTTACCGAGTGCTCAGGATCGGTAGGCAGTAATTTCGGAAGCGACCTGGCCTGGAACATGGAAAACCTCATCATCGGTGCAACGCGAAATTGGGCGCGCAGTGTCTCCGAATGGAACCTGGTGCTTGATCAGAATTCCGGGCCGCAGAACGGCGGGTGCACGAACTGCCGCGGTTTCGTCACGCTTAACGATAGCGTCAGTCCTGCAACTGTTGGCTACAACGTCGAATATTATGCATATGGACACGCTGCTAAATTTGTTCTTCCCGGCGCCTATCGAATCCAATCGAATTCGGCAACTGCTGGCACAGGCGGAATCGAGGATGTAGCCTTTCAGAATCCCGATTCCTCCATCGCGCTTATCGTCCTGAACGATGGGGCTTCATCGGCGACCTTCAATGTGTCCTGGAATAACGAGACGTTCGCCTACACACTTCCCGGTGGAGCTGTTGCCACCTTCTCCTGGTCGACAACTTCAAGCTCATCTAACGGAAAAAAGATCCTTGCTCATTGAGACCGAGCGGACACCATCCAGAACACGGCCGGATCCTCGCTTGCCATAAAGACCCATTAGCCACCCGCCTCCCGATGACTTGGCGCCCGCATTGGCTCACGCCGACGCATCAGCCTGCGCGAGAGCACTCCAACAGGTCTCACAAATGGCAATGCACTGCGCCGTGCGAGTCTGGGACCCGACTACAAGGCGGGGCCCAGGAGGTTGGCGAGACGACAAAGTCGATTTATGAGACCGGTTCTATAATCAATGCACGACTCCTGCGCGCCAATTGCCAAATCCGTTCCATGCCACCCCACGCCGGAGCGAACGCTCTCGACACTCGTTGGGCTGTCTCATCGTTGATTACAATTCGGCTCTTCTCGCTGCCTTCTATCAGGAGCCGTCACATCGTTCTCAGGCCACTACTTCTTGCTGCACTCCTCATCGCGAATCTTCCTCGCCCGCTGCTTGCGCAAACGTCCAGACCAGGCCTGCCTGCCCACTCCACGCAGACAACGCCCGCGAAGCCTCCTTCGGCAAAAGCGCTCCCTCCCGCTGCTGCCATCGAATTTGAGAACATCATCAAGCGTTCAAAGGTCAACTTCGTTTTGCGCAACAGCGTGAGCCCGCAGCGCTACACCATCGAGACCATGGCCGGCGGCGTCGCCCTCTTCGACTACAACAACGATGGGCTCCTCGATATCTTCCTTACCAATGGTGCAAGCATCCCATCCCTTGACAAATCCGACCCAGGTTACTGGAATCGCCTCTATCGGAACAATGGCGATGGAACCTTTACCGATGTCACCGAGAGCGCGGGGTTGAAAGGTAAATGTTACTCAATGGGAGCAGCGGCCGCCGATTACGACAACGATGGTTATACCGATCTCTATGTCGCCGGCTATAACTGCAATCAGTTATTCCACAACAACGGTGACGGAACATTCACTGATGTTACTCAGAAGGCCGGTGTCGACGGCGTCATTCCCAAGCTCGGGAAAGCCTGGTCGGTTGCCGCTGGATGGTTCGACTACAACAACGACGGTCTGCTCGACCTCTTCGTAGTCAATTACCTCAACTACGACATCACAACGGCGAACCTCTGCGCTCAGGAGGGACTTCCTGCCTACTGCTCGCCCGTCGACTTTCTCGGCACTCCCAACATTCTCTATCGTAATAACGGTGACGGAACATTCACCGACATCTCTCAGCAATCACATATCTCCGATTTCGTCGGCAAAGGTATGGGACTGTCTTTTGCCGATTATGACGGGGACGGATTCACCGATATCTTCGTCACCAACGACACATTGCAGAACTATCTCCTGCACAACAATGGCGATGGCACATTTTCCGAGGTGGGACTCCAGGCCGGAGTCGCGTACAACGCGTTTGGCGACGCGGTGGCAGGAATGGGAACAGACTTCCGCGATCTGGATAATGACGGTAAGCCCGACATCTTTGAAACGGCGATGTTTGGCGAGGGATTTCCAATCTACCACAACCTCGGCGATGGGCAGTTTCAGGATATTACCGGCGCCGCGGGGATGACCACGCTGACCAGCCGCCTGACTGCCTGGGGAGCTGGAGTTTATGACTTCGACAACGATGGTTACAAAGATCTCTTCACCGCTAACTCAGATATCCTCGATAACTCCATGCAGCTTGCCCATCGCCCTTACGCGCTTCCTAATGGCTTGTTTCGCAACAAGGGGAACCTGACTTTCGAGGATCTGAGCATGAAAGCCGGCCCTACCTTCTCCGTTCCGGCTCCTCATCGCGGCGCGGCCTTCGGCGATCTCAACAACGACGGCAAGATTGACATCGTGACTACAGTCCTGAATGGTGCACCTGAAATCATGATGAATCGCACAAAGAATCAGAATCATTGGATCATCTTCAACCTGATTGGCGTCAAATCAAATCGCGATGGGTTGGGGACCAAAATCAAGATCACAACAGCACTCGGCTCCCAATACAATGAAGCCACAACAGCACTCGGCTATAACTCCTCCAGCGACAAACGCGTGCACTTTGGACTCGGATCAGCCTCGTCTATCGATAAGGTCGAGATTGCCTGGCCCAGCGGCATGAAACAGACACTCACCAATGTGCGGGCCGATCAGATACTTAATGTAAGAGAAGCAATTACTCAAACCGATCCGTCAGTGAGTCATATCGGTCGATAATTTGTCGGCGAGTTCGGTCTGCTGGTTTCGCCTGAGTAAATCGACCAGGCCTTGCATGAAATGGGAATCGTTTCTTCCGTAAACTGCCGCGGTCTCCGCCTCGAGGTCGGCGTCCGATGGCCGGTTCAGATGAAAATAGGAATCGCAGAGCAGATAGATCAGTTCCGGCGTCATCGTCTTTGATTTGTCCAGATAGCTCGCTGCTTCCTGCCAGCGTCCCTGGTGATACCGCACTTCGCCCATCTCAGCGATCGCACTCTGATAATTGGGATCGTTGGCGAGTTCGGCACTGAACTGCTTCTCCGCCTTCTCCAGATCTCCCAGCTTCAGCGCGAGAATCCCTTCATAAGTGTGGGCGCCACGAACCTTCGGATCAATTTCGAGCGCCCGATGCAGGTTGCGCAGGCCACCCTCGGTATCGCCCATATAGAGCTCAAGTTTCCCCACAAATACATACGAGTCGGCGACCGTGTTTGAAGTTCCCTTGAAGTGCTCCTGGTAGAGTTGAAGCGCGTCTTGCTCGCGTCGGCTCGCTAGCAATCTCTGCGCCTGAGAAACAATTGAGCTTTCACGGTCCTCGGCCACAGCTGACCTGACGAATGTCGCCTGCTGCATCATCAGGTGATGAAGCGCAGCCTCATGCTCCGCTTCCTTCGCCTTCCCGGTTGCGGAATACGCCCGCGATAGGTAGAAATGCGCAACAAATCTCTCTGGATCTAATTGCAGTGCCGAATGGAGCGTTTCAATGGCCTCATCGTGGTCCTTCAACTCCAACTCGCAGTGGCCAAGTCCGAGCAATGCGTCAGCATTGTCTGGCTTATAACTTAGAAGTCGCTTGTATTCGTCCTCAGCATCCTGCCAATTGGATAAGCGAACCTCCGCATCCGCAAGTAGACCCAGCGAATTGACGTCTCTCGGATTGTCATCCACTGCGCGCTCTAATTCCTGCGCAGCGCCCGCCAAGTCCATTAACTTATAACTGGCTTCTCCTAAGTCATAGTCGATTCCAGGAAGAGATGCGTCCAGCGCTCTCGCTTTCTTAAGCCAATCAAGCGCCGCCTGGCAGTCGCCCGTGCTGCACAGTAACTCCCCGTATTTTTGCAGGACCCCGGCATTACTCGGCTCGGTCCTGGCGCTCTCCCGGATAGCCCGTAACGCCTCTTTATCTTGACTGTTGAGGTGATATGCCTGCGCGAGATAGAACTGCGCATCCCCATCGTTCGGTAGAATCTTGACACAGTGCTCGAGCAGTCTGATTGCTTCCGCTTTGTCTCCCGTGGTCAATTTGTAGATCCCCGTCTCAAGCAGGAGATCTGGATCGTTCGGCGCCAGCTCAAGAGCTTCCGTGAAGATAGGACCCGCCGCCGACTCCTCGCCGGCTTCGCTCAAAAGCATTCCTTTCAATTTCAGCGCCGGCACATAGTGAGGAGTCGTTTCCAGAATCTGATTGACTATGTTCATCGCGCCTTGCGGATTCCCATGCTGTTCCAACTCGAGCGCCTGATGCAATTGCCGCGTCGCCGGCGATTCAACAGCATGATTCGAATTCTGCGCCTGCGCTGCGGGACTCGCCGCAACGAAAAGGGTCAATATAAGTGTGCCAACACAACAAACCACCCCTGGCGACGCGACTCTCCGAAGCTTCGCTGCATTCGCACGCGTTGTGCCGATGCCGGGCGGCTTGTTCATCTTGCTGGTCCTGAAAAGTCACTGCTGCCATTCGAATTCTGCGCCTACAGCAGTTTCGGAATTGGTGTACACCGAAAGCACACTGCGAAGTGGCATTTTCATCAAGAAAATGCCACCTTCAAACGCTCTCAAAAGGTTTACGTGAATTCTGAAACTGCTCTAAGTGCCCCTATCCGAACTGCGCATTTCGTTCCTGGCTCGGATTAATTGGCCGGGAACTCCGCGACCTTCGGCGTCACCTGCGGTTGAATTGACGTAGGTCCGCCCACGTTGTCGATCACATTTTCAATCCTGCCCTTGTCGCCCAGCGCAACAGTGATGATGTGGTGGAATTGTACTCCGGGCTTCTCCGGTGCCTCAATCGCGCGGCTCAAATTCACGCCGGGCCACCGGAACACGCTGTAGATTCCCAGCCCCCACGCCTCATGCCGCGTCACGCCGTCGGCCACCTTGTATGAAGCCCATCCATCCACGCCCTTCGCGCTCATATAGCTTGCCTGGTCCGGCGGATCGTACGGAATCTCCGACTGATAGAAATAAGTCCGCCCGCCGTTGCCATTCCACAGCACCTGGAACTCCTGGTGATGTTCGACAAATAATCCATACGCAGTCACATCTTCGCCGTTCACCACCATTCCATTCGCGCTCAGGTTCTTGTCCCAACCCACTCCTGAACCATGGTCCGCGCGCCAAATCCACGTATGGTCCACAATCGCGTCGGAGCTGTTGATCTCAAGATCCACCTGCGCGCTCCCCACTCCCGCACCGCCCACGCGGAAAAATACATCGTGCAGGCAAATCGGATTCGCTCGATGCTGCGCCGCGCTTCCCTTCGGCCCCACCCGCAACAGCACCGGCGACTTCTCGGCGCCGGCATCGAACAGTACTCCCGCGACGTCGATCCCGTCCACGTCGGCGGTTGTCATCGCCGCCGTTCCGTGCGTCGGCTTCACCGTCGCGTAACCCAGCCCCATCACAATCGTGTCCGGCCGCGTCACGCGAATTGCGTCCTCCAATTCATAATTCCCTGGAGTCAGCAACAGATCCTTGCCCTTTGCCAGTTGCGCATTGATGCTGGCTGCCGTGTCCACGCCCGGCCTTGCCACATAAAAACGACTCAGGGGAATTGATCGTCCCGGCGTTTCGCCGCCGTGCCATGTGATTCCCTTGCTGTCTCTCCGCAGTTCGGGAACGCGCACGCTCCAGTTGCCCTTCGCATCCACCACAAGAAATGGCTTCTCGCGCACCACCGGCACACGATCCACTTTTGTATACGGCGGCGACGGCCAGTCTCCTGCCGGAGGCGATATCACACCAACAAACACCATGTTCCAGTTCGATCCCGTCCAGCTTCCCCACTCGCTGTTGCGCGAAATCCACTGCTGCTGCGTTCCTGAATCCACGTTGCCATCAATCAGCGAGTCCGACATCCATCCGCCGCTCGCCCATCCATGATTCTGGTGCAGCACGAGATCGCCGCGCACGTGCATCCGCCGGAAAGGAATTGCCTGCGACACAGCCCACTGCATCGTTCCTCCGGTTGGTGTCACAGAAAATCCCTCGGCCGCGCGCCAGAAAGTGCAGGTCGCATTGTTGTGCGGCAGGCTCGCGTCCGAGTGCACGTTGCCGTCAATCTCCACCTCATCCGGCGTCGCGCCCAGCCCCAGCACCTGCGTGTAGAAACCGACCGGCACATCCACGTGGTACTTCCCGGGCAGGAACAGCAGCGCATACCTCGCCGGCCCGAACTCGCTCTTCTCCTCAACCGCGTAGACTTTGTCGATCCTCTCCTGAATCTCTTTGCTTGGCATCGACGGATCAAAGACCAGCACATTAGGCCCCAGGTCCGGCTTCGTGCTCTGCGCCCCGGCTCGCGCTCCTCCACATGCACACGCTCCGCAGAACACTGCCGCAGCCAACCCGATCTTCACCATGCGCATTCCGGCTCGTCTTTCTCTCCGGCTCATCGCTTCCACCTCTCGCCCTCACCACACATATGTTGCCGCCGACTCCGAGTGCAGCGTCGTTGTCACGCTTTGCCCGTGATACTCGATCTGGAATGTTTTCGGAAAATTTCCGGTGTTCACTGCTACCAGGACGACCTTCCCTTCCGGCGTCAAAAACGCCACGGTCGAAAGCTGCTCCAATTCGTTCGAGCCGATCCGCACCGAACCTGGCGGCACAAACTTCGAGAAATGCGCAAGTGCATAATACGCGTCATTAAACTGGGCCTGCTCGCCATCCAGCGTGATCGCGCCATAGCAAACCGGGCATCCACCATCATTCGTGTGCGGCCCCGCATGGGGATCAGCCGCAAGATTCCACAGCAGCACATTACGCGCCCAGTTCCTCGTCGCGCCAATCAGTACCCGGCTCACCGGTTCGGCAACGTCAATCGAAGTCGCGCTGGGCCGCCTACCCACCGACTGTTCCGTCAAATAAAGATTCTTTTTCGGATACTGGTTATGCACGCAGGTCAGCGCGCTGCTGTCGCCGCCATACAGATGAAACGCCGTTCCCGCCACATACTTGCTGGCCGCAGCATCCGCCAGGATCGACAGCGGATACGAAATCACGTCGGGATTGTGATCGTACACCTGAATCTCCGTCTTGATTCCGGCCTCCTCAAACGCCGGTCCAAGGTGCTTCGCAATCAGCTCATCTTCTTCCTGCGCAAACACCGCCATGCTCGGAGTATTCTTCGGATTCAGCGGTTCGTTCTCAACCGTGATGGCAGTGATGTTGATCCCCTCCGCCTTCATTCCCTCCACATACTTCGTCAGGTACTGCGCGTACGCCTCGTAAAACTCCGGCTTCAGTTCCCCGCCCTTCACCGCTCCGTTGGTCTTCATCCACGCTGGCGCCGACCATGGCGATCCCAGAATCTTGATCTCCGAATCGATAGCCAGGATTTCCTTCAGCACCGGAATCACGGTCGCCTCATCCGGTGCGAGGCTGAACTTCTCGAGCCGCGGGTCTGTTTGCCCCGCCGGCAAATCGTCATAAGAATACACATGGTCGTTCATATCCGAGGAGCCGATGCTCACCCTCAGATAACTCACCCCGATCCCGTCTCCCTGTCTCGTAAACAGACGCTTCAGTAGTTCGTTCCTCCGCTCCGGCGACACCTGCATCAGCAATTGCGCGCTGCCGCCGGTTAGCGCAAACCCAAACCCATCGATCGGCTGGTACTGCTGCATATCGTTTACTTCAATCGCCGGCGCATCGCTCTTGGCACTGGAAAAATGCAGCGCCTCCGGCTGGCGAGCCAACAGTGCGCTTCGATCGACCGTCGTCAGCCAGACCTGCGCATCGGGTGCACTTTGCGCCAGAGATGTAGTTGCAAGAAGAATGAAAACGGCATATAGGACGAGAAGAATCCGCTTCGAAATCATAATTTCCTCTTCGCATCGGCGGGATAAACGCGAATCGCTGGCACACAGTGAATCCTCGCGTGAGCTTAGACAACCGATTGTTAAAAGGCGAAGGCGGCACTGCGTTCCGAACTGTCCAAGATGAGAGCAGAGTGCTCAGGGATTGTCAAGCAGCCCGCCGCGTGCTGCAACACTTCGTTCTGCTCGCTGCACTTCTAGCTTTAGTTGTTGAAAGGCTGGATCGTGTCTCCGATCGGTCCCCGAGACCAAATATCATTCGCAAACACTGACCAAGCTCGACGGTTTCGCCCCTCCTCACTGTTAAGAGCCTTCTCTTTGGGCGGCGGTTGGAATTATTGCGAGCCAGACCGCGAGTCAAGAAGTTAAAGGGGCGGGGCACCTCGAGCCATCCGAGCAAGGGAGAAGGCCACCTAGATGCGACGCCGTGCATTTGTCTGGAGGGCTTCAATGAAGGGCTTTGATGCAAATTCACTAGGTTAGAAAAGGCCAAAGCCTATCTCATATGACTATGGACGCGACGGGAGGCCGGCGCTTTGTCAGTTGCCCTCGGTGAGCGGGACGAGGTTTTGGGCAGAGGCAGCTATGTAGACGCCGGATACGAGGATGAGAGCGCCGCCGAGGACGACGGATACCTTGGGCTTGTCGTGCCAGATGAGGTAGGAGAGAAGCATACCCGTAAGCAGTTGGGTGTAGTGGTACTGGGAGACGTTGGCTGCCGAAGTGTGCTTAACCGCGATGTAGAAGCAGAGCGTTCCGGCGGCACAGAACAGGCCCATGGCGAAGAGTCCGATGCTGAGGCGGGGTGTAAGTGGTGCGGCATGGAAGAGCATAAGTGTGAAGCCGGCAATTGCAGTAACCAAGCCGGAGAAGAACGACAGGCTCTCGGGCGATTCGGTGCGGGTGAGGACGCGGGACCAGACCATGTTCACAGAGAAGCAGGCTACGCAGAACATGCAGGCGGCAAAGCCGATCCAATCGACCTGGCGCGTTTGACCCCAGGGGTCGATGGCGATGACCACGCCCGCAAACCCGGCGACGATAGCCAGCGCCTTTCGCCAGGGCAGCCTCTCGTGCAGAAAAAAGGCGGAGAGCAAAGCGATGACCATGGGCGTGACGAAGATGAAGATGTAAAACATGGTGAGCGAAAGATGGCGCAGGGCGATGACGACGCTGACGTTGTTGCCCAGGTCCAGGCAGGCGCGGACCAATTGCCTCTTGATTCGGTGCGGGCGCAGGGTACCCGTCTTGCCGCTCATCATCGCGTAGGCGCAGAGAAATATGGACATGAACAGGCCGAGAAACGCCACCATCTCATAGACGGGAAGACCGGTCTGGCCGACGAGCTTGATGGACGTGTCGGCCATGACCCAGAAGGTGAAACCGGCAAGGGCGAAGCCGATGGCGCCAAGGTGTGTGATGGCAGGCTTCATCGGGTACATAACGGGGATGGGTTGACGCGGGCGCGATAGAGAATTGATCGGCATGAGGGCTTGTAGGGCATTTCTAGCTATACGAGATTAGGCTCGGCATCTATCTATCAGTTTAGGCGAAACAAACAAGTCATCAGGCTGGGATTTCATACGCCGAACTAGGCGAAGAATGGGGTTAGGTCAGTTACTCGCAATGAGAGAGTCGCGTCGAAGAATAAGCGAGGCTCTACTTGCGTGCGGCCCTGCATACCAGGCCGCGGACCGGGTGCGTGCCGCTTGTGCAAACGAGTTAGCCTCCGTATCCAGACCAAGAGCCAAAGAAGGTGCGTGCGATGGCGATTCGCGGACGATGATTCAACACCGCTGATCGTAAATTTATCTTACTGCGCGTTTGTGATCAATATGAGTGCGAATCCTAGCGATTTGATCCCCCGCTGTCAAGCGATATTCTCAACACACAAACTTTCGCCGGCAAAAAGCGGGAGCAGATGGCGCGTTGTTGCTTCAGTGGGGCCGGGTTATGAGGTTGCCGCGCCGTCACGTTTACCCTGGACCGCTTTGGGCTGCGGAATTCGCCAAGATACCGAAAATTCGTTCTTGCAAGCGTGCACTTTTGCTGATCGAACCTGATTGCTAATCGTCGCAAAGTATGCAAGAGTTGTTCGCGGTACAGCAACCTGATGGAGGTTCTCCCATGCTAGCGGAGGAGAGACGTTTTCGAATCTCCGAGATCCTTTCACAACAGCGAACGGTGGCAGCGGCCGAACTGACGGAGATGCTCGGGGTCACCGCGGCCACGGTCAGACGGGATCTTGCGGCTCTGGAGCGCCAGGGACTCCTGGTTCGATCACATGGCGGCGCAGTCTCGCGATCCTCTAACACGAACTTTCAGCCCTCGTATGAGGCGCAAGGGCGCTCGCAACGGGAGGAAAAGCGGCAGATCGCGGCAGAGGCCGCCAAGCTGGTGCTCGACGGCGATACATTGTTTCTGGAAGGGAGCACCACGGTGGCAGAGATGCTGCCAAAGCTGCAGCAACGCGTCCGGCTCACAGTTGTAACGAACTCTCCTCTTATTCTTTATCAGCTTCAACGTTTTCAGAACATCCATGTGATTTGCACCGGAGGCGACCTTCAAAGGGATGTCTTTTATCTTTCCGGGGTGTGGGCGCAGCGTGCGCTTGGCGAGATTCGCGTTGATAAAGCATTCCTGGGCGTGAGCGGAATCGACGTTGGATATGGGCTCTCGACTGCCAGCCAGACAGAGGCGCTGATTAAGAAGGCGATCATCCGGTCAGCCAAGGTGCGAATTGCCCTGGCAGACCACAGCAAATTCGGAAATCAGTGTTTTGCTTATGTTGGTCCTGTCGCCGACCTTTCATGTCTGGTTACGGATGCGGGCACGCCGTCGTCCTGCGTGAAGGCGCTCAGAGATACCGGAGTTCAGGTGATCGTGGCTGGCGAGGATGCATCCTCCAACCGTGAAAATGCGGGCCGGCCACTCTCTGCCGCTGGGACTGTCCATCATGCCGGGGACAAGAATGGGGCTGGCCGATCGAAGCGCGGCGGCAGGTGACACTGGGCATTGAAGGAAAGTCCCGCCGCCCTGTTGCGTTTCAAGTGCCGCCTATTCATCAGGCACGGTTCCTGACGGGAACATCAAACTATTTAGATAATATTCGATCAGAACCGTTCAAAATCGATTGACAACGAAAGGGTACCTCGGCTAATCTCAGATTCCGTTGGTAAGGAGTGCGGAATTGAGCGACTTCGGAAAGCGGATCCGGCTGAACCGGATCCTGAATATGCCAGGGCGCGGAACCCTTGTTGTGGCGTTCGATCATGCGCTGGTTCTCGGCCCGATTCCCGGGACCGAAGACCCTTGCCGCCAAGTTGCTCGATTTGTGGAAGCGCGTGTTGACGCGATCCTTCTTAATCTGGGACTGATCAAACAATGCATCAACTGTTTCACGAGGGCGTCGACCCCGGGCCTGATCGCGCGGATTGACTGGACTACGGTGTGGAATCATGCTGTCCCAGGAGAAAGCGACGCGTTGCGGACGTGCATGATCGCCAGCCCGGAAGAAGCCCTTCATTATGGAGCGGATGCGGTTCTGACCTATCTTGTGGTGGGGACCGGAGATGCGGATTTTGAATCGAAGGAGATTGCGCGGAACGCGGAAGTGGCTCGCGAATGCGAACGGATCGGCATCCCGTTAATCGTGGAGACACTCGCGCGAGGCAAGGGGGTCAAGGATCCAGGGGATCCGAAGTGGCTCGCGCTCCACACCCGCATTGCCACCGAACTCGGGGCTGATGTCATCAAGACCGACTACTCGGGCGACGCCAACATCATGAGGGGGGTCGTCGAGGGCTGCCCGCTTCCAATTCTGGTTTTGGGTGGCAGCCATGCCCAGGGCGCGCTCGAAATCGTTCGAGGCGCCATGGAATCCGGCGCTGCCGGGGTCTTCTTTGGACGCAACGTCTTCCAGTCAGACGACATGGAGGGTTTCCTCAGGGAAGCCAGAGCCATCCTCGATGGTGTGGAAGCGCCCGCAATGCGGAAGTGATGGAAGGTCATGGCGCCTGTTTCTATCGAATTTGTGAACGACCTGGTCGATCAGCGCGCGGGATTCCGCATACGGGCAGAGTGGGGATATGTCTCGGCGGTGCTCGGTGGCGGCCACATTTGCCAATTTGTTTCAAATGCGCATCCTGATATAAGTCCTCTCTGGCGGCCGCCGTGGCAGACCATTGATCCGTATTGCTATCGAGCGGGAAAAGATGAGGCAAAATTCGGCCCTCCTCCTGACGGGGCGCTGCTCTCGGGCATCCTGGGACACAGCCTTAGCTTTGACCACTTCGGCCCGCCTTCCACCGAGGAAACAGGCGCAGGACTCAGTACCCACGGCGAAGGGCCGGCCGCGCTCTGGAAGATTCATCGGCAGTTTGGAGGCGAACGTGCCGGTCTCGAATATGGGGCGGTGCTTCCTGTCAGTCAGATCGACTTCAGAAGAACGGTGCGTATAGATCCGAAACGGGCCGTAGTTTACTGCGAAGAGAGAGCGCAAAACCTAAGTGCCGCCGACCGCCCCATTTCATGGAATGAACACGTGACTGTCGGTCCGCCGTTTCTCACTTGCAACGGCACCCTTGTGGACATGCCGGCGACGCGCGCCAAGGCGATCGACGCAGACTACAGCAATGAAATGGTGATTGTGCCCGGCGCTTGCTTCGCGTGGCCTAATGCCCCCACTCAGAGCGGTGGCATGCACGACCTGCGCGAAACCCCGGATGGACGCTATTGCCGCTACACGGCGCAATTGCTCGATCCGGCGCTCGAAACCGCCTATATCGCCGTTAGCAGCCCCTCGTCAGGCCTTATGTTGCTTTACTTATTCCGCCGTGCCGACTTTCCTTGGGTCGGTAACTGGCAGGAGCGGTTTTACCATGAAAACCCTCCGTGGGCGGGCAAGACCTTCTGTCGCGGAATCGAATTCAGCAGCACGCCATTTGCGATCCCGAAGCGGGAAACAATCACGCGCGGACCGCTTTTCGACGAAGCCACGTTCCGGTGGCTTCCAGCCAAATCAGAGTCCGCAGCTCGCTTTCTGGCGCTCCTGTTGGAGATTCCTCCGGACTTCCGCGGAGTGGAACGGGTATCCCTTGGCGGAGATGTGGTTCGCATCTACGAGTACAAAACGCAGCGAACCATCATGCAGACTGTGGACGCCTCTTTTCTCGCCGGAGCATCGACACAACCATGAGCTTCCTGTCCATCGATGTCGGGTCGAGCCGGTGCAAGGCAGGAGTTTTCTCCGCTTCAGGCGAGATGCTGGCGCTGCGCTCAGCCTCCTGGACGGCGCAGCATCCACAGCCAGGGCGCGCGGAATTGGACCCTGAGGTATTTCTTCAGGTCGCCACCGCGTTGGTCCGGGAGATTGCAGCCATCCCGCTCAAGGATTCGATCGAGGCCATATGTTTCAGTTCGCATGGGGAAACCCTGATCCCCGTTGGGGCTGATGGCCGAGCGCTTTGCCCTGCGATTTTGAATACCGATTGTCGCGCCGCCTACGAAGCAGGTTGGTGCGAGCAACAAATGGCCCGGCAACGGCTGTTTTCGATTACGGGACACGCAAGCCATCCCATGTATCCGGTGCCCAAACTGGTCTGGCTGCGGAAAAATGCGCCTGAAATCTTCGCAACCGCGCGGTGGTTTCTAGGCGTCACCGACTACCTGCTCCTTCGCCTTGGTCTGCAGCCGCTCGTCGATTACTCTCATGCAGCGCGGTTCATGGCGCTGGAGGTTCGCGCGCTAGCCTGGTCGCGAGAGGTCCTGGAGATGGCGCAAGTATCGCCAGACGCTCTCGCGATCCCAGTGCAGGCGGGAACGATTGCAGGCCGGCTCAGCGCCACCGTGGCTGCGTCGCTCGGAGTTCCGGAGGGAACGCCGGTTGTCGTCGGCGGACACGACCAGGTGATCGGTGCGCTGGGCCTGGGTGTCATCGCTGCGGGACGGGCGGCGGGCTCGCTGGGGACCTATGAGTGCATCCTCTTCGTCTCCGATCAACCGCAACTAAGTCAGCCCGCGCTTGACTGCGGCCTCAACTCCTATCCGCACGCCGTTCCCGGAAAGTTCGCTACCATTGCCTATTTTCCTTCCGGGATCATGCTGCAATGGCTCAGCGGCCTTCTTCGCGAAGCGCACGATGGACAAGATTCCGAATCACTGTGGAAGCTCCTGGAATCGGAGGCGCCGGATGACCCAACGGGCCTGCTTGTCACCCCGCATCTTATCGGCACCTGCAACCCTGAGTTCGACTCGCAGGCCACGGCGGCTATTCACGGGCTCACGCCGCGCAGCACCCGTGCGCACCTATACAAGGGAATTCTCGAAGGCATTGCCTCCGAACTCACTCTTATCATCGAGTGTCTTGAATCTGCGGGCTCCGCGTTCAGCCACATCAACGTGTCGGGAGGGGGCGTCCGCTCGGCGATGGGGATGCGCTTGCGCGCGGCGCTCACGGGCAAACATCTGCACATCATGAGCGGCCAAGAGTCGGTATGTCTTGGCGGAGCATTGCTGGCCAGTGTGGCTCTAGGCGCTCACACAGACCACGAGGCCGCTGCCAGGGCGATGGTGCGCGAAGTACGATGCGTTAGCCCGGATTCAGATCTGGCCCGGCAGTTCGAAGCTCAACAGGTTAGTTATCGCCGTTTTCGTTCTCTGCTGATGCAGTCCCATTCAAAGGGTTATCCCCAATAAAGGAGAACAATATGATTCAACCTACTGTCGGTTTCATCGTGTATGGCGTTCATAAAGACGGCCTCAAGGACCCCATGGGTAAGCCATTCATCGACGACGCGATCATTGCGGACGCGAAGAACGCCCTTCGACAGGCCGGCGTCGCGCTCCTCGAGCACGAAACCGTAATCGCCACAAAGCAGGAGGCGGTGGATGCTTTGCGAAAAATGAAGCACGATGAGCGCGTCGACGCCGTGGTGCTTTTCTCCGGAACGTGGGTCTGGGCCGCGCATCTGGTGGGGGCTGTGCGCGACTTTGCGGTCAGCGGCAAAGCAGTGATCCTCTGGACGCATCCCGGTTCGCAAGGCTGGCGGCCAGTGGGCGGCCTGGTGGTGCATGGTGGACTGCTCGAAATCGGCATTCCCCACCGCTTTGTATATGGTGGCGTTCGCGAGCCGGACACTGTCGGCAGAATTGTCAGCTACATCCGCGCCGCGCATTTGAAGAGTAGCCTCAATCTCTCCACGCTCGGCGCATTTGGGGGTCGCGGAATGGGACAGACCTGCGGCGCTGCCGACCCATCACAATGGATGAAAACCTTCGGCATCGATATCGACTCACGCGACACCACCGACCTGATGCGCACTGCGGAGCGCATTCCGGACACGGAGATAAAGGCGCTGCAGCCGCGCCTGAAAAAGCTCTTCGGCTCCGCGCCCGACCCGAACACCGTCAACGAGCGTTCGATTCGACTTTATCTTGCGCTTAAAGAAGCCATTCAGCGTGAGCGATTCGATTTCTATACCATCCAGTCCTTCCCCGGCATGGCGGACGACTACTCCGCAACCTGCTTTGCCCAGAGCATGATGCTCGAGGACGGATACGGGACGTCCACGCTGGGCGACTTCAATACCGCGCTCACGGTCCTGCTGCTCACGCGGTTGAGCAGCGAGCGCGTCTATTACGGGGACCTCCAACACATCGATCGCGGCTCAAGGGAGATCAAGATCATCGGCGACGGAGCCTGTCCGCCGTCGCTCGCCGGCAAGCTCGGCCCCGCGGGATTCGCTGAACACGGTATCCCAACGGAGGGTGGCGCTGGAGGCCTGTCGGTCAAACTTATCTGCAAGGTAGGAGAAGGTGTCCTCGCGCGGCTCGGCAGGGTTGACGGAAAATTTCAAATGGTACTGACACGTGCGTCTATCTTCGAACCTCCTCAGGACCAGGTGGAGCAGCGTCTGAACGAGTGCGGCATCCCATTCTGGCCCCATGGGTTTGTCACTGCGCACTGCGACATCGATGCGCTTCTCCAACACTGGACAAACGAGTACGCATGTCTCGGCTACGGCGAAGATCTCTACCCGGCCCTGGCCGACTTCTGTGAGTTGACCGGGATTCAACCTTTTCTGCTCTGATCGCTGAGGACGATGCCAAATACAAGGTCGTCCTTTTTGCAACGATCGGCGCGATGTTTCCGATTAGCGTGGATGATGCTGGATTGATCGGGACTCCGAAATCGGGGGGAACGCGAGACGACGTCTTCCACTGGTGCACGGAGGCTGAGGGCAACTGCTTTCGGCCCGACGGAATTTCTGGGGGAGCGCCGCATTTCGAACGGGTCAGTTCTCTTGCAATTCCGTCGTCTGCAAGACTGAGACCCCGGGAGAGGTTGATCCACTGGTTCGCCACTCACGAGCCAGGAGCACACAAGCCCGCCAGGGAAAACCTGGTCAGCCGCCGCACCAGGAGAGCGTGGCTGCCAGGATCACCTCGGCCGCCTGTATGACGGAGTCGAATTCGACGTACTCATCCGGGTTGTGCGCGCCGCCGCCGGCCGGCCCGAACAGGAGCGTAGGGATACCGAACTCCCGCTGAATCATCCCGGCGTCGCACGGGTAAGGAGCAGCGGTGATGACCGGCGGCCTACCCATCACTGCGGCAGCACTTCCGGCCAGGCAATCGAGCCAGGGATGGCCAAGCGGCAGTTCCTGTCCTTTAAGGGAAGACTCAAGAAGAGGCGACCATTGAATCGGATAGCGCCGAAAGAATGGATCAGCCGCTGCGAATACTGGAAGTGATTTTTCGATAGCGCGAACCAGCGTGTCCACGTCTTCGTCAGGAAGAAACTGAAAATAGACGCGCACGGTTGCCCGAGTTGGAACGCTCAGCGGAACGCTTGGATCGAGGCCATTCGCCTCCACGGCAAGCACCTGCACCGGAGCGGGATCGGCGAATCCGGCGTAAGCGCCTCGCGCCTTGAGAGTGGACCGCGTTTGGGTCCATTTCTCGACCCAACTCAAGAGTCGTCCGAGTGGGGCGGCCGGATTCACGACTTCCGATTTGGAGAAGTACCCCTTGGGATCGCCCGCGTCCACGATCAGGTCAACGATGAAGCCCCCACGTGTTGCACGGTAGATCTCGAGTTGCGTACCCTCGGGAATAATGCAGGCATCTGCCGTAGCGCCACGAAGCCTTGCCGCAAGTGTGCCCCCTCCACCGCCCCATTCCTCATCGACAACAGACTCGAAGAGAACGTCTCCGGCGAGCCGGGCGCCCGACTGCTTCAAAGCGCAGATCACCGCCGTATTAGCGACCAGACCGCCTTTCATATCGAATGCTCCCCGGCCGTATACGCGCCCGTCGCGGAACCGTCCCGACCAGGGAGATGCGGACCAAAGGGCTTTTCCCGGAGGGACAGTATCCATGTGCCCATTCAATAGCACGCTCTTGCCGGGTCCCCGACCGCTCATCCTGACGCTAAGGTTTCGGCGACCGGTATAGCGTCGCTTTCTACAAACCAGGGGATGCTTCGTCTCCTGGATGAAGCTCACGTCGTACAGTTCGGGACGGAATCCGTGTCCGCGAAGAAAATCCCTAAGCACCCGTTGTGCCGGCGTTTCGTCCCCATGCGGCGGAATTGCCACGCTGTTCACTCGAACCAACTCCTGGAGCAAACGCCTGAGGTTTCCGCGCAGGGGACGGATAAGCTCGCGCGCCTGGGAGACCGCCTCGCTGGCCGCATTATTCGCCGCTACTGTCCGTTTTTGCATAGCGATTCCGAAGACCATTGTGTACTGAAAAGATGAGCGCGCGGGATTCTTTTCGGATAGGTAAGAATCTGCCAAAACCCTTTCGGTTCAAGCTCGTGAAAGACCGCACGCACGTCTACATGTATTGCGCATCGCTTCTTGAATCGTCTTCGGCTTACCGGCAACTTCCACAAAGGGGCGAGTCAGCGGCGCCGATTCTCACTCTAGCCTCGCGTTTCGAAATAGGCTTCAATCTCTTCAAGAGTCTTGCCTTTGGTTTCCGGCAAGAAAAAGGCCGCGACGATAAAGTAAATCACGGTAAAGGCGGAGAACACGAAGAACATCGAGGAATAGCCGTGCTTGCTGACAAATGGCAGGAAGATGCCCGCCAGAGTGGTTGAAACCAGTTGGTTGATGACGAGAGCAATACTCATGCCGTTGGAACGAATGCGCGTCGGCATCAATTCCGACAAGGCGAGCCACACGCAAACGCCCGGCCCAAGGGCGTAGAACGCTATGAATGCATAAAGGGCGAAGGCGACCTGGGAGCCATGTCGAGCGTCTGGCACTTGACCGATTAGAGCCCTCTCAATCTTGAGCGGCGCGATGCGAGCTGCTTCGTAGTTGGCGAATGGGTTCTTAAAGAGAGCTTCAACCTTGTTGGCGGGGACGCAAGTATCACGCGTGATTTCAATGGGGATGGCGGTTGGATCGTCTGAGCGCACAAAGCTGGTGGCCGCTGTGAAGTCTCCGTAGGAATAGGTAATGGCTAGGGAAGCGCGACTGCTTTGGATCTGTCTCGCCGTCTGGCCCCCTGTTGACAGCAGTTCCTTTGCCTCTGCCTGATTGAAGAGCAGGGTCAGTTCTTGATTCGGGCTAGCCATGCTTTGAACCCGTTCGTGGGAGTCCACGCTGACCTTTTCGGTTCGCATAAACAGGATGCCCACAGCTACCAAGGAAACAATGATTCCGCTGGTGCCCAGAATAAGCAGGAATCTGCGCCCCCTGTGATCGACGAGCACCATCCCCACCATAGTCATCAGAAAATTTACGACCGTGAAAACGACATAGCCCCAGTGCGCCTGAAGGTCGGAGAGACCGCTTTGCAACAGAATGCCGGTGTTGTATCCGATGATCGAATTGACCCCGGTAGCGGTATTGCAAAAAAGGATGATGGAGGCCAGGAAAAAGGGAATCACATATTTGCGGTTCAAGAGAGAACCTTGAACTCTCTTCCCGGTCGAGACCATTTGTTTGGAGATATGCCCTGTTTCTTCCATCTCCCGTAACTCGACGACTGCCTGTTCCTGTGTGCGAGAGCGAAGCAGAGCCTTAAACGCCAGTTCTTTCTTGCCACGCCTGAAGAGCCAACGCGGAGACTCTGCGACCAGCATGCTCCCCAGAACAAAGAGCACACCTGGGGGGAGGGAAACCCAGAAAATACGCCGCCAGGCTTGGTCCTTGAAGGCAAAGAGAGTCGCTGCGTTGGCTGCCACGGCCACCGCCTGAACGCGGTAGCTGTAATAGATTCCGATCACAGCCGCGGAAACGATGCCAAGCGTGAGCAACCACTGAAAGATACCGGTTCCCTTCCCGCGACTCGATGCCGTCAGGCACTCGGCCAGGTAGAGCGGAACCACAACGCCGATGAGGCCGCCGCTGATGCCCTGGAGAAGGCGGCCGAAAAATAGTGGTCCATAACCCTGCGAGAGGGCAATCACCGGGATACTCAAGACAAACGTAATACCGCTGAGGATCATCAGCTTCTTGCGTCCCATCCAGTCGGAGAGCATGCCCGCAAATAGAGTGGAGAAGACGCTTCCCAACAGCACTGCTGCCACGATGATGGAGAGTTGCCCTGCGGTGAGGCGCGAGGTCGCTTCCAGATAAGGAAGCGCGCCGCCGATGATACCCACATCAATGCCGTAAAGCAACCCGCCCAGGCCGGCAACCAGCAGGAGGAGAAGGTTGTAACGATTCTTCGTAGACAGATGAGCGGGCATAGCAGCAAAATCGTTTGCGTTCATGATCAAGGTTGGGATTCCTTTCACTTTGCTGCCGTTCAATTCGCCGGAAAGTAGTCAGCCCGGATACCAAGACGGCCGAATGGAGTCACTTGTCCCCAGGAACTCTCCTCCGACAACACATGAAGGTACTGCGCAAGGTGTTTCCTAACGGAACGAAATCCGGGCGTCGCCTTTCCGCACCACACTGTCAAGTTCCTGCAACTCGCTATTGCCTGTGATTCCTTCGGCCTGCGCAATCGACCGCTTCGCTTCGGGTCGTATGCAAAGACCGCAAATCAATTTACCCTCATCATTTACATCCTTAAGGAACCCAATTCCTGTCAACGGATCGATCTGCCCGGAGGTTTATTCCAGGCAGCGCGAAGGGAGGATTTCAATTTGGGAACATGATAGCATCTCAGATGCGCTTATTGTTGCGTTATACTTTCGTTTTATATGCTATTATTTCTTTTAGCGTCCAGATGACGCAGAGTTTTCTAGCAATAGGGCAAAATACGAAACTCCGGGTTGTACTGATTCTTGCCCACGGCCCAAAAAAGCGACGATAACCCAATGGAGCAAAGATGGAACATGGAGCAGCAACACTGCGGGAAATCAACAGCCAGCCCGAGGTTTGGCGTAGCTGTCTGCACGTATTGAGCAGTCTTGAACTGGACCCTCTGGTCGGCGACAAAGATCCCCATTCTCATGAATGGATTTTCGTGGGCTGCGGCACCAGTTACTATCTGGCCCAGGCTGCTGCGGCCACATTCACGACCTTAACCGCCGTTCGCGCGCGCGCTGTGCCTGCCTCTGAAATTCTCCTGTTTCCTAAGCTGGCGTTTCCCGTCGACCAGTCCGCCATTTTCCCGGTCCTGATTTCGCGTTCAGGGCATACCTCCGAGGTATTGCAGGTAGCTGAGTCCCTCAGGCAGCGTGGCATTGATTTCCTGGCAGTTACTTGCGATGGCAATGAACTAAACCGTGTCAGCACACGCACGCTGAAACTCCCGGTGACGGAGGAGAGCACAGTGATGACCTCCTCATTTACCTCCATGCTTATTGCCCTGCAATACATTGCGGCGCGGTTCGCCAAGCAGAACGAGTTTGTGGACGCGCTGCACTCACTGCCCGCAGCCCTGGCCAAACTTCTCCCCATCTATGGTCCCCAGCTCGTAGAGTTTGCTCAAGAATCGTTTGGCGACGTAGCCATTCTCGCGCAAGGCCCGCTTTACCCCATAGCGTCCGAGACGGCCCTCAAGATCATGGAGTCTTCGTCAAGCTATGCGCAGTTCTTTCACACGCTTGAATTTCGGCATGGACCCAAATCCATAGTTTCGGAGAGGGTTCTGGTGGGAGCGTTGCTTTCCGAAACGGGTTATGCCGAAGAAAGCGCGGTACTGCTTGAGATGAAGGAACTGGGAGGGCGAACTTTTGCCATTGCAAATCAATTCTCGCCCGAGGTACGTGGCTCCGTTGACCTCGCCATCGAGCTTTCACTAACTGTGCCTGAACTCGCCCGGCTCGTCATCTATCTCGTATGGGGACAGTTGCTCGGCAGCCATCTTGGCCTCCGGAAGGGACTCAATCCCGACTCCCCACGGCATCTTAGCCGCGTAGTTACACTCGCAGACTAGGGTCGATATGAAGAAGCGCTTTGATGTGACGATTGCGGGCGAGATCAATCTAGACCTCATTCTCTATGGACTTCCTGAAGTTATGCCGCTGGAGCGGGAGTTGCTGGCAAGTGACTTTCGGCTGACCCTGGGTAGTTCCTCGGCGATTCTCGCACACAACCTGGCGGCGCTTGGCGTATCGGTCGGCTTCATCACGCGGCTTGGAGATGATGCGCTCGGCAGCATCGCCCTGGAGCGACTGGCCGCGAAAGGAGTCGACATCACTGAAGTCAAACGCATCTCTGGCGGCACGTCTACAGGCGTCACGATCCTGTTGAACCACGACGGCAAGCGCCATATTCTTACCTACCCTGGAACAATGTTCGAGATGGCTGCCACGGACCTCGATATGGCTTACCTCGCGTCTGGCCGGCACTTCCATCTCTCTTCGCTCTTTCTCCACAAAAAGCTCCAATCTGATTTGCCCACGATCTTCAGACAACTCAAAGCCGACGGACTCACGCTTTCTCTCGATACCAATGACGATCCAGACGACAAGTGGGGCGGCGCACTCGATGAGCTGTTGGGTGTCGTCGATATCTTCCTCCCCAATGACGATGAGGCTTGCCGCATCACCGGGAAGCCCAATGCGGAGAGCGCCATTGCAGCTCTGGCAAAGCACGTCCCGCTCGTGGCTGTGAAGTGTGGCAAGCGAGGCGCGCTGGTCCAGGCGGGGAATCGTCACTGGCACGTTCCCACGGAAGTCGTCACTCCGATCGATACAGTTGGCGCGGGAGATAGTTTCAATGCCGGATTCCTGGCCGCATACCTGCGCGGCGAGGCGCCCGAAGCTTGCGCAGCCTATGGCAACCGCACTGCGGCCCTCTCAACCCAGCGCCCAGGGGGTACCGAGGCGTTCCGCGATGCCAGTCTGGTTCAGGACCTTCTGGCTCGCGTGCAGTGAGAAGGTAAGCAAGATCTGTGTGCCTCGTGGGCGATCTATCGACTTCCGGCATCACGCTCCACAATGAGCGCCTGCGCGTGCGTGTTCTGCCTGAAGAAGGTGGTAGGATCACATCGTTTTTCGATATGAAATCGAAAATCGAATTCCTTCTTCAACCTTCAGAACTCTATCGCCGGCCGAGGTCGCTCGACCGGTGGGATCGCTTTGAGAATTCCGCCTGTGCCGGAATCGACGACTGCCTTCCCAGCGCTGGCGCCTGCAGTCCTCAGACTCTTGGCGGCCCGGTTCCCGACCATGGAGACTTTTGGCGTCTACCCTGGGACGTTCTGAGGGCGTCTGAGAGCAATCAAGTATCGATGGCGGCCACCGGTTACAGCAGGCCGCTGCTCTTTGAAAAGCACCTGATCCTCCACGCATCAGCTCTGGAGATTCACTACAAGATCCGCAATATCGCAGACACTCCAGTACCTTTCCTCTATGCTTTACATCCTCTTTTCGCAATCGATCCGGGCGACCGCATCGTTTTGCCTCCCGAAGTTGATACTGTGAAGGTCGAATCTTCTCGATCTGGCCGCTTTGGTGTCTCCGGGTCGCTGATTACTTGGCCAAAGCCCGGGGGCCCAGGCTCTGCACTTGACCTGAGTCGCACGGGAGCGATCTCGGCTTCCACTGCGGAGATGCTCTATACCGGCCGCTTGCAGGCGGGCTGGTGCGGAATCTACCGCGCACAGAGAAGACAGGGCATTGCTCTGCGATTTGACCCACGTCAATTGCCCTATCTTGGCCTATGGCTTTGTTACGGAGGCTGGCCCGAGGATGCAACGCGGCCGCGTCAGTACGCTGTAGCCCTCGAACCCACTGTGGCTCCCTGGGGAACATTGTCTGCCGCATTGGAAAATGGTCAGGCGCCGGTGCTCGCTGCACGCGCATCGTTTGAGTTTTCGATTGTCTACGAGCATGTGGGGCTAGGCCAAGTGAGCTACGATGCCTTCGCCAGCCAGTGTTCCGAAAACGCTTGCCTCTGAGAAATTGTCCTCAGCTTCACCCTATCTCAAGAAGGCTTGCTCCACCGCAGCCATTCATATGCTTAGGCCGCACCTTGGGATGGAGCTGCCCTAGAGAAGGCGGCCTTTGATCGACTTCAAATGACGAGGCATGGAGAAGTGGTTTCTGCTTCTCCATGCCTCAAACTACAGCCATTATCTTGCAAGCCCGATTTCAGTTCTAGGCTAAGCGCATACCCATGCTGAAGATCGGTCAGTCCGTTAAGCAACTCAAAAGACGTACTTCAAAGCAGCCTGCAAGACGCGGGGCGTTTGCGCGCCGGTAATCGTCCCGAACAATGCCCCTCCTCCCAGGTTGTTGTTTGGTTGGTCTAAATTCGGATGATTAAAGACGTTGAAGGCCTCAAACCGGAAGTCGATTTTCTGTGTCTCGCGGAACGGTCCGACGGGCATCGCGAAAGACTTGATGAGCGCAGAGTCTACGTCCACAAACTTCGGCCCGCGGAGGAAGTTTCGAGGTGAATTACCGTCCGAGTCCACAGGCTCAGTAAAGGCCGCCGTATTGAACCACTCCGCAATTTTTTGCGAAGTCGAGCCTCCCGACAAGGTAGGAGATCCGCTCACATTCGCGCGACTTAAGCTATCTCCGTCCAGGTTGGGGTCACCGTAAGCCATGACGGAGAAGGGAAACCCGTCATGTCCGGACAGAATTCCACTGATCGCCCATCCACCTAGAAACTCCCGACCTGCGAAGCCCAACGACTCAAATGTGGGAGTCCGCCACACGCCAGCGAATTTGTATTGCTCCTTAAGATCGGAATCGCAAATTCCCCGGTCAAGATAAGGGCGTCTCGGATCGGTGAATTCGTTGATGGCAAAGCTCGAATCCGAGCCTCCCACATCAATGCACTTCGCAAACCGGAATCCTCCCAGGAACGAGAAGTTACTGGTCATTCGTTTTTCCGCCGAGATCACGAATGCGTTGTAGCTGGATGTGTCGTTGCTCTCGTTTACGATGGCTTTTCCACTGAATCCTAGCCCGCCATCATACAAGGGACGAGTTGCGGAGGTGCCATCCGTGGATGGGTTGATATCGCGAGAGTCGAACATATGGTAGCTCTCCGAAGCCTCGTATCCTGCGCGTACCAGGATTCCGTAGCCAAACTGATGCTCCGCGGTGAGGTTCCACTGTAAGGTCGCCGGTGCCTTAAAGACCGGCGAGAAACCGATCGCGAACGAAAACGGTTCCGGAAACACCGTACTCTTGGTTGGCGGGTTCGGAAGAGGCGCAGTTCCGTTGTACGGAGCTGCGGCATACGGGTTGTACGCATTAATATTCGTCCCATTATCGAAATCGTCGACCTGGGCGCCCGCGTTGAACGGTAGGGTGTCCGTCATTTCGTTGTACATTCGGCCGAAGGGTTGGTCGTGATATATCCCGAAACCGGCGCGAACACTGGTTTTTCCGTCTCCCAGAACATCCCATTCCACGCCCACGCGCGGGTCGAACAACTTCCAGTCCGAGGGCGCAAGTCCATTGGGCACGCCGCGATCACCGCGCACAAGCAGGCCCGGAGGAAGATTGGGGAACCGCGCGGAATGAATACCGCCATTAAAGTCGGCCAGGTTTAATTGGCTTCCTATCTTTCCGGCGCTGCTGTCCGCCCACGTCAACCATGGCTCCCAGCGTGCGCCGAGGTTTAGGTTTAGTCGTCTCGTAACTCGCCACGTATCGTTCCCATAGATGGCGGGACTCTGGCCGCGGGGAGCGACATACGATGGTACATATTGTTCGTAGAACTCATTGGAACCGAGCATAAAGTCCAGAGGCTCAGACCCGGAGTTTGAACCGTTGTAGTTCGGGCCCTCAAACCATCCTGAATAACCAGCAGACACATACGCTTGACCGTTAATACTTTCGTAGTAAGGCAATTCACCACCAAAATCGATCGTGTGATGACCCTTGACATAGGTCCAGTTGTTGCTGATATCCGTCTGGTTTCGAATAACATCCAGAGACCCGTTCCAGTAGGCCCCTATATTCCATTCGCCGCCTATATAGAAGCCGACCTCAGGAAGATTGGGAGCCCAGTTGGGATAATTTGCGGGCGGGGTCAAACTGGACAGGCCGTTTTTGAATTGGGGTAACCCGGACTCTATATACTCGACCCGGCTCAGCGTCGCTCCCAACGTGGTCAAGAGGTTGTTTCCGAATCGGTAGGTGAAGTTCAACGCGGCATGCTGACTGGTAAAAACCTGGTTCCCCGCGCCGCTCTGACCGCCGCTGAGGATGTCGCCGGGGACGGCAATATCCGGATTACTGTATCTGTCCCATAGATAGCTTGCCGATATCATCATTTTGTCGCTGAGATGTTGATCAACCCTGGCAACGTATTGGTTGTCGTCCTGCGACACAACAGTTGGGAAATTAAATGTTCCGGTAATGGGATCGCCTGTTGGTATGAGTTTGAGTAACGCAAGCGAGGTCGCGTTGTAGAGGTTTGTATTTACCTGGTTGCCTGCGAATGGCAAGCCGGTAAACGGATTCGTCAGTTGGTATGTGCTGAGAGGGACTTCAGTAGACCAGTTACCGGCAAGCTCATCTGCGGTGGGGCCGGCCCCGATATTCGAGTTGGTCCCATAGCGAAACGTCGTGCGCTGAAACGAACCGAACCAGAATGTCTTATCCTTCACAACAGGCCCCCCAAGGCTAAAGCCGAACTGATTGCGCTTCAAAGTGTCGGGAGTCGTGGCAAAGAAATTGGTCGCGTTCACGTAGCCGTTGCGGATGTATTCAAAAGCGGTACCGTGGATCTCGTTCGTTCCTCCCTTGGTGACTGCGTTGACAATGGCGCCGCCGCGCCCGCCAAATTTCGCGTTGTAGGAGTTCGTATCTACAGTGAATTCTTCAACAGCATCGGGATTGGGGAAAACGTTGGCAACGTCTGTGTAGGCGTCCTCATTAAGCCCCCCGTCCAAATAGAATGCGGTCGAGTTCTCGCGAGCCTCGCCACTCGCCGTGTTGAAGCCTGCGGTCACCGTTTCAGGGCGAGTCGATATCTGACTTGAGTAGTTGTCTGCTGATGGATTATGCGCGCTGGTGTCGGGAGCGAGCGCGATCAACTGCAGCACCTGCCGGTCGTCGAGTGGCATCTCTTCTGTAAACTGTGGAGTGATCGCAAAACTTACTGTCTCGTTGCTCGTATCCACGAGCGGCGGCGCACCGGTAACCGTGACCTGTTGACTCTCCGCACCCACCTTCATCGTCATATCGATCGTCGTTGGCTGCCCGACCTGAATTACGATTCCCGTCCTCTCATAGCCCCCAAAGCCGGCTTTATCGGCGCGCAGTTTGTACGTTCCCGCCTGCAAGTTGGAAATCAGATAAAACCCTTGGCCATTGGTCTGCTGTGTCGTCGAAACTCCGGTAGTAATTTCGGTTACAGTTATGTTCGCTGCAGGAATAACGGCCCCGCTCTGATCCGTTACCGTGCCGGATAGACTCGAGGCCGAACGCTGAGCGACCGCAGGGAAGGAACTACAGAATACGGACAGGCATGTCATAAACAGAAGCGTATTGATTCTTGTCATTGACCATCTTCCGCAAATCCCGGGTAGACAGAACGACTGCCACTTCTCAGATCTGGTTTTCATTGCGCACTTCCCCTTTTTGAAAGTTGTCAGGCGACTGATTCGTGCCGTGAGGATTAACCCCGCAGCCTGCTCTTGCCCTCGCATTAACCCATGCAGCGCTTTTTGGAAACGCACTTGGGAAAGCGGTCAGATTTGATGAAACGTAAAACAAAAGAAACTAAAAGTCAAGTCAAAAATAACTATAACATAACATTATTGGGGAAAACAGAATAAAAAGATAGCCACCATTGTCGCTTATCAGAACAGCTTCCAACAAATTGAAGGAGGCCCAGGGAGCATCCAACGCGTTCCGAGTTCCATTCGGCAGCCGTTGCAACTTGGCAGAATGGCTTCGCTGCACCGGTGGACCGACCCTTCGAACCGTCCAGGCTCGGCCGCCCGAAGATCCGCCAAGAGCCATCTACCAAATCTGGTAAGGCAGATCGAAGAACACTACTAGAATCAACGGGTTCTCTGCAGTCCGCTCTTCAAGTGCCCATGAATGCGTCGGCGGTATCTTACCCGCAACTACAGTCGGCAGCACTACAGATTGTCGAGCGGGCGCTTTCTTCAATCGAAACAATCATCTCCACCTCCGTTAGCGGCCGTGCGCGTTCCGTATTTGCCACGCTTGCATAGCGTAAGATGCACCTGTTTGACGAGGTCCCAAAGCAACCCAGCCTATTGCTTTTTCTCGATGATTCGGTTGAGTCCCAATCTCATGCTTTTCGACACCATCTACAGGTATGATAGGAAACAATTCACAGGGATAAGAAACATGGAATCCACTACAAAAGACGGAACCAATATGCTCATCGATGAGCGCCGCCAGCATATGCTCGTCAAAATTCAGCGTGAAGGCCGCGTTCTGGTGTCGGAGCTTTCTGCGACGCTCGGCATCTCGCGCATCACGATCCGCAAAGATCTCGACTACCTTGAGTCGAAGGGGCTAGTGCAGCGCACACACGGAGGAGCGCTCTCTGCACAAGGCAGTGCGCTGCTGGATCCTTCCCTTGGGGAGAAGGAGCAAAAGCAGCTCAAGGAGAAACAACGTATTGCTGTGGCAGCCGCTTCGCTCGTCGAAGAGGGCATGTGCGTACTTCTCGACTCCGGTACCACAACGACGGCAATTGCCCGTGAACTGCGCCGCTTTTCGCACCTGACAATCATCACTAACGCCGTAAACATCGCAAGCGAATTAGCTGGGACAGACTTTGAAGTCATCCTGACCGGTGGAACACTGCGCAAGAACTCTTTTTCCTTGGTGGGTCCTCTGGCCGAAGACGTTCTCAGTGCAATGCATGCTGACATTCTCTTTCTCGGCGTCGATGGATTCAATACAAAGGTCGGGCTTTCGACACCGAACTTACTCGAGTCGCGAGTGAACCGCGCTATGGTCAATGTGGCCACGCGTGTTGTAGCGGTTTGCGATTCCACAAAATTCAGCCGTCGCAGTTTAGCGTTAATCGTGCCACCGACAGCCATCCACACTGTCATTACCGACGACAAACTCGGCGAAGAAGAGGTGGAAACGCTAAAATCGGCAGGAATCGAAGTGATCCGCGTCTAGCGCAATCGCGCCGCCGAGATGGAAGACACCCTCTTAAATCGCGGACGCTGTAGATGCCGCAGTACCGGTTCGATTGTTTCCAGCCCACTGCGTGTTGCAGGCGGCCGCGTAGGGTCGCAACACTTCTCGGATGCGGTGAATGATGATGGAATGCGCGTCAAGAGGCAACGTGCCGGCGCGGACAGCACGATACTCTCCGGGCAGAAAGGTGCTCAGCATCGTTTCAGGAATAGCCGTCTGCCTCAAGTTTGAGATGAGCGTCTCCACCGCTTCCTTCACTTGGGGTTCGTTCCAGTAATAGCGTACCCGGTCGCTGTAACTGTAGCGCCGCAGCAGATGCACCGCTTGGTCATCTCCAGTGTAATGATGTTCCCAGTTGCCGCGTTTGTTGAGCATGACTCGCTCCAGGACATCCATCAGCCGCGAACAGTGCCAATTGGGCACAAGTTCTGCCTCAATTAGAGAAAGATCGGCTAGAACCTCTCGCAGAGCAAACGTAAGCGCCGGACCAACCTTCAAAATAGCAAAGCCGTCGCGTACTAATTGACGATATGCCTCAGGGCGCTGGTAATCAGTGGAGTGCGCCTCATAGACCAAGCCTTCTTCGTCCTTTAGCAGTTCAGTGAGATGCGTGGCGCGCTCCGGGTCATAGTCAACGACACTGTCATGGTTGAATTCGACTCCCGGTTGCACAACGAGGGCGATCACCCGCGGCCACACGTCTTCGAGTCCCGCCTCTCTGAAGACTCGCCGGTGAACGGCCAGAGTCTCGGCGGCGGCTTCCCTGCTTGTCACCGAAAGCTCTGTCAGACTTTCAGTCGCTCCGCCTGGTATGGGCACTTCGGTGCCAATTACATAGAACGGTTTTTGCTCGCCGCTCACTTGCTCTGCGGCGGCACAAAGAATCGCGGCACGGTGTGCAATTGTCTTACCGTTGAGCGGACCGTGCTCGTCTCCACACGCCATGCTCGCATCGAGGTGAATTTTCTGGAACCCTGCCCGAACATAAGCCTGAACAGTCCGCTCAGCTTCTCCCATTGCCTCAATCGCATTTTGTTTTTGCCAAGGATTCGGTCCCAGGTGATCTCCCCCGAGGATTAACCTGGATTCGCTGAATCCCTTGCTAGCAGCAATCTCGACAACGAGCCTCCTGAAGTCTTCGGGCAGCATGCCCGTGTAGCCTCCAAGATGATTCACTTGATTGGAAGTGGCCTCAATCAGAAGGTTCGATCCGTCTTCTTTCGCCTGGTCAATGGCTGCCTCAAGCACCCAAGGATGCGCGGAGCAAACTGAGTAGATTCCCTGCGGTCGGCCCTTGTGCCATTCAACAGCCAGCTGCTGCAATACATTCGACACGGCTTACCTCAATTCGGTGGCCCGCCTTGGGCTTAGACACAAGCGGACCTGCGTTAATGTTGATGCACACAAATCTAAGAGAAGATATATCTGCCCCCGACTCGTCGAAGTGACATAGTTCGCAAATCACTCTGCAGGCGTGGCCTCAAGCACCAGCACCTGAAATGGTTGGAGAAAGATTCGTCGCGGTATTCCCGCACGCAAGGAGAGCGGAGCCGAAGCCCGATCGCTGGCCCACGGACTATGTGCCCTGTAACTATGCGGCGCGTCCGGCGGCAACTCGAATGCCCGGTCCACGTCGAGTGAAAAGCTCTGCGCATGCCCAGCCGGATTACGTAACACCACAATACCTTTTTGCGATGTCCATGAAGCCCAGCCATACACCTGTAACTTCGCCGGATCGCCGCCGATCCAATGCGTGTCCTTCAGCGTCGCGGCGTTGGATCGCGACCAACGCGCTGACTCCGCCAGAACATCCCAATCCTGTGCCGAAAGCAGCGATGGGGTAATATACATCTCCTGCAGTTGCGTACCGCTACCGAAATATGAGTGCACTTCGTCGGGAAAGTCGTGATTCGGATCCGTACTAAGTTGTTCGGCGTTGTCTGCGTAGATGAGGCCGTGCAGCATGAGCGAACTCAATGGGAAAAGTGGTCCCCCCTCAACTACGTTGCGATAAGTCTGCTCATCGCGATAGGTGATCCATCTTTGGCGCCAGCTTCCATCGCCCGCGAAGCTGTGATCTTCTCCACCGCGCCATATGGAGTCCGCATATCTTAGCCAGAACGGCGACGGCCAAGTGCCTGTCGTGAGATTGATGAAGATGTTCGGGTCCTGCTGGCGCAAGCGCTCGATCAGGTGAATCGCCGCGGAAAAATCGCTGTCAAAAAGGCTGCCGGGGAAGACTTGGTTGACATTTCCCGTACCGTCGATCTTGAACAGGTTCACGCCATACTTTGTGACCATCTCCAGCAAGTTGGTCTCGAAGAGTTCGTAGTACCGCGGTCCAGAGAGCGCGAAACCGCCCTTTACCGTTTCGAAGCCGGCTTCCCTTCCCGCGGCGATGCGCTCTTCCTTCTCTTTACCGTAACCACCCCACGGCGAGAACCAAACGCCGATCCCAAAGCCATATTGCGCCGCGGCTTTGCGAACGTTTGTAAAGCCGTCGGGAAACCCAGAGTTGAAGGACCAGAGCTTGTGCGTATTATCCCAGCCGTCGTCGAACAGAAATGAGTCCATGGTGACGCTGCGCTTACGCACCAACTCTTGTCCGAAGGTTTGTATACGGTTCAGAGCCTGGGTTTCGCTGTAACGTCCGCCCTCGCCCAAGTCGTACCAGGTGTTGTAATGCAGGAAGGTACGGTATGGATGTGCCCGCTCCCGCTCCAGGTAGGCGAGAAAATCGCGTCGCAACTGACCAGAAGCCGCTACGCCTATTACCGAGGAATAGGTGATGGACTGCCCCGCAGCAAGAGGCAGAGTCCGGCTCAAAATCGACATTGCCCGCTCTTCTTTAACCGTGCTTTCCGACAGCGGAGACTCGAAACCGAAAAAGAATTCGCCCGCCACGATCGGCGAACCTGCAACCTTCCCCGCCACATATGCACCGGGCGCCTCGAAGTCGAACAGACGCACCTCAGCAACATCCAAAGGTTGCGACAAGGCCCGCAACGTGACTTCCTGGCGCAAATAATTCGTGCCATCGCGCACGATCGCACACCAATGCACCTCGAAAGAGTTGTCCTTTGCGCCCAGATCGGCGCAGAGCTTTCTTCCAGCAATCTGCTCCGCCTGTCGTGCGGCCGATGGGTTCGGCGCCACGGTCTCCTCCACGGGCGTCGTATCCATCCTCAGTTGAGAAGCAGTCATCACGCGCCCATCGCGAAGCAGAAGAGAAAACAGCTCGCCCGGGCGCAGTTTTGCCCGACTCTTAAGATCTTCGACTTCCGTGAGCTTGATGCTGCCATTCGTCACTTGAAAGCGAGCTGTTAAGACGTCTCCACGCAGTTCATGTCTGCCCGTCCCATGCTCATTGAACGTGTTCGGGGAAGCAAAAAGAGCGCCGGAAAGCGGGAACAAGAGGGCTAATGGATATGCTATGGATCGCAAGATTGGCAGTACTTGCTTCCTCGAAGTACTCGTCTTCAATCCCTGCCAAAGGATTTCTCCCAAATAACGCAGGACCAGGAACTGAGGGCGGCGCCTCCACTCTGCTAGAGAGCAGAATCCCCTGCGGACTGATTTCGAGGCATAGAAAGAACGGCAATTCATTGTCACTCTCGTCACTCGACTGAACTGTTCGGAACTGTCAAAACAAGCAAAGTATACAACAAACGAAAGCAAACGAAATCAAAAGTTTTGCTTAAGATAACCTTGGGTTATACTCAATTCGGCGGAACTGACGCTGCGGAAGCATACAGGAGAACTTGGTATGTGTAGTGAGAACGCAGACGTGGAAGACAAATTTGTTGCTATGGTAAGCGCTAAAGCCGAAGTCAACCTTCGCCTCAGCGATTACACACCGCGCTCGGAACTCAAGGTTGAGGCTCATCACGTCGAACAGCCACGATTCCCGGTGATCGACTATCACAACCATCTGGATGCGCAGTCTCCACGCGAGGTACTCCGCGTGATGGATGCCTGCGGGGTGGAGAAGATTGTGAACATCACCATGCAGACGGGACAGGCTGCAATCGAGTCGATTGATCGATTTCATCGGGCGGCGCCCACTCGCTTTGCCACAATCGGATGGATGGATTGGAGCGGCGTCGAACGCGAAGACTTTACGGCAGTGAGCGTGGATCGGCTGGAGCGCTTGGTGCAGCATGGAGCGTGCGGAATCAAATTCTGGAAGGATCTGGGCCTTGGCATTCGAGATGAGGGCGGTGCGCTGCTGCGCATTGACGATGAGAGACTGGCGCCGATTTTTGACAAGGCCGCGGAATTGGGCATTCCAGTTATGTTTCATACGGCCGATCCCGACGCGTTCTTTACACCGATCGATCAATACAACGAACGCTACGAGGAACTCGCCGCCCATCCAGAATGGAGCTTTTACGGCTCGCCTGTGTCCAAGGCATCGCTGCTCGAACAACGCCGTCGTGTAATTGCGCGACATCCTCAGACGACGTTTGTTTGTGCGCATCTCGCGGAAAGCAGTGAAAACCTGGGCTATGTGGCAAAGTTGTTGGACGATCATCCAAATCTGTACGTCGATATCAGTGCACGTACCTCGGAACTCGGCCGCCAGCCGTATACTGCCCGCAAATTCGTTGTAAAGTACGCGGACAGGATTCTCTTCGGCACCGACCTTCTGCCTGAAATGGAGATGTATCGCCTCTACTATCGATTCCTGGAGACCGACGACGAATACTTCGAGTACCCATCGCACGCCTCTCGCCAGGGACGTTGGAATATCTATGGAATTTTCTTGCCCGAGGACGTGCTGTATAAGGTGTACCGCGAAAATGCGCTCAAGCTTCTGAACTGTGCTTCGCCAAATGCCATCGGAGCGTAAGACGGAACCTCGTCTTCCGGACGCTGTTTGTAGAGAAAGTAATGGCTGTCCCTCGCCAAAATTCCATCCGAACAAATCCGGTCTTCTTTTCTATGAGAGAAGCAGGCCATGCCGCGGATGCTGAGGCTCTTGTTTCTGCCGGTCATTCGTTCTGTCCGATCTCGCCACGATCATCTTTTAGAGAATCTCGCTCTGCGGCAACAGCTCGCTGTCTTGGAGCGACGTCATCCTCAGTCGCGGTTTTTCCAATCCGACCGATTTTTTTTGGATCGCTTTGCGGCGATTGTGGCCGGGATGGCGCAACGCTCTTCCCTCTCTCCCTGATCCAAATCGGACGCTATTCCCGGCTTAACCTTTAAGACTTTGTAATTCCTTGGTCGGATGGAGTTTTGGCGAGGCACAGGTTCAGAAGCCTGTCTCCGGTCAACGGAGAGAAGATGCAAATCATTGATTGTAATCAGAATGGTCGGGGAGAGAGGATTTGAACCTCCGACCCCCTGGTCCCGAACCAGGTGCTCTACCAGGCTGAGCCACTCCCCGAACGATAAAGCGAAGAATTGTTCTCGCAGCCTCGGGACAATCAACGCGCTGCAAGCAGGATGCGAGATTTCCGCTCGATCCTCATCAGGATCCGATCGGCGCGAGCCCAAACACCAGACCCACCGATCCGTAAATCTCGACTCCTCTTCGATTTTACCCCAATTCCGGCGCCTGCACGCCCGGCTCGGGCAATCGCGCGCCGTTCCCCCGATTCGACTCGATGAACTCTGCTCCCGCTCGCCGGTCCCTTATCTTCATTCCGCCGTCATCGCACTACGAGCACGATGGTCTCATAAGGCTTTAAGTCGAGTTCCACCACCAGTTGCCCACCAACCAACTTCGCCTTCGTCGCAGTCACCGCCCCCGTCTGCGCGTCCCAGGTTTCCGCCGCCCTTCCATGCGATGGCAGCGTCACCGCGTGCTCGCTCGCCTGCGCCCCTTCATTGAAGAAGAGATATTCATCCGCGTCCGCCCATCGACGTTTCATCACGCGCAGCGCCGTGTCCGGCTTGTCCATCTTTACCGTCGGTGCAGTCACCGCCGC
The DNA here is from genome assembly GCA_963834565.1 of uncultured Acidobacteriaceae bacterium. Classification (GTDB taxonomy): domain Bacteria; phylum Acidobacteriota; class Terriglobia; order Terriglobales; family Acidobacteriaceae; genus Telmatobacter. The sequence continues at coordinate 92,433 of CAWICF010000014.1, forward strand.
GCGCAGCGCTGCTTCCACTTCGGCTGGAACCACCTCCGCGGATGGCGGCGAGGCAGGCGCTTCGGCCGGCGGCGTCGGCGTCGGCGGCAGCTTCAAATTGACGGTGTACGCCCACGCAAAATCCCGTGGCGTGGCTGCCCGCGCTTTGCGAAACGTCCGCATCGAGATCCACTGCGGCGTCTCGCCCAGAAACACAACCTTTCCTCCACCTCCAGCAAATGTCTTCAGCCTCTCCAGCATCGCCGTCGAAATCACCATAGGCGCCGGCAGAATCACCGTGCGGTAGCGATTGCCGCTGAGCGACTCGAACACTCCCGGCATCGCTTTCAGCCCGCTCGCCAGCGCATCCTCGTCCACGATGTCGAAATCGATCTGATGCTCGCTCAGCAGCCGTTCCGTCGAAACAAACTGTTCGTCCGACACTTCGCTGCCCATCCACATCGAGAACGACGGCAGATAGAGCGCCACCTTCGCATCCGGCCGTCCCATCGCCATCAGGTAGCTCATCCGCTGCACGTATTTCGCGAGCGCCGGAAATCCCGGCTGCCCCATGTACGAAGGCGGCGGCCGCGGTCCCGCGGACGTCGCGGGAAAATACATCATCTCCACAAGGTTCACGCCGCGCACAAACTGCTCGTTCAGGATGTAGCGCGCCATCTCCACGTCCGGTGCCGGCCGGTACGCGGCAAAGCTCTCGGTAAAAGCGCGCGGCTTTCCATCCACATGCGCCACTGAGCTTGCCAGCCGCGGATAATCGCTGATCGTATCCTTCCATATCTGATGCCAGATCGCATCGATCCCAGGCACCTCTACCGCACGCATGTCGCGGAAGAACGTTCCCTCGCTATGCGTCAGCTCCATCTCCATCTCTTCGTGATTCAGATGCACCTGGTATTCCAGGTGATTCGCCGCGCACCAGTCGCCCTGCGGCTTGAAGAATCCCGCAGCAAACATCTGCGAAAACACATCGTAGTAGTCGCCTTTGATCCTCAATTGTTCCGGCGTCAAATGGATCGTCACTCCAGCATCCCGCCGCGTCGGCGTCTGCGCAAACAGCGCCGCATACGGCCGCACGTCATATCCCTTGATCTCCCTGAACCGCTCAAAAAACTTCGGCGTCCACGGCAGCCCGGCAATCGAATAGTCCGGCTCGTCTCCGCGGAATCCCATGATCGTCCGGCCGAACTCTGCGCCGACATATTTCTTGTACTGCTCGTGCGTAAACTCCAGGTACTGCCGGGTCGCAGCCGGATCCATGTAGTCTTCAAGCGACTGCTCGGTATCTTTCACGCGTTTCGGATTCGTGTCAGACCGCGTTGGTGACGTGCGAAACTCGTGATCCACAAGCAGCACCGTCCACTTGCCGGCCGGGGCCGTCCAGTCCAGCCTTTGGCCGTGCAGTGGCACCGGTATCGCCGCTCCGTTCTCATCCACAGCAGCCGCGCTCACCACATCCGGCAGCAAATCCCTGTGCAGCGTCGCCCCACCTGCCACCGGAATCTTCTCCACTGCTTCCAGCGCCTGCATGCGCAATTTAGGCTTTTCGGTCGTGAATTTTCCTCCCGCAAACCCGCTCGGATACCCTGCGTCGTCCACAATCCACACGCGCATGTTGCGCGTCTTCGCTTCTTCAACAAACTCTTTGAAGAATGCAAAATACTCCGGCGACAAATACGCAAACGGCATATTGAATCCCGCCTGCACGGTCACCGCCTGGAATCCGAGGTTGTGCAGAGTGTCCAGATCGCGCCGGACCTGCTCGATGCTTACCGGGCCATTCAACCCGTAGTAAGGCTCAGGCCCATACTCCGGCGGAGGATTCTTCCATCGCGCCGCCACCTGCGCCGCCGTCAGGTTCTGTAAGTGCTGCCACGGCTGCTGCGCGGCGCCGCACACGCTCAGCATCAACACCAGCGTCCTCGCCAAACTCCGCGCGCCCAGTCGACTCATGGCCTATGAATCCCCTCTCGTCGACCCAACCAGCTCTGAGGCTCTCATTCTAGTCCTTCTAATCCTTCGCCTGAATCCTCCAGTTAACTCGGGCATCGCATGCGAAAATGGCATTGCCCGGCGCACCCGAATCGCAACCCACTCCGATCTACGCGCCCAAACCTGTCGAGGAGACCCATGTCCGAGCTCATTCTCGATCCGCGCCACACCGCCGTTGTCGTCATCGATCTGCAAAAAGGCATCTCGCGCTTTGAAGGCGCGCCGCATTCCACAGCCAAAGTCATCGAAAACTGCGTATCGCTCCTCGCCGCAGCGCGCGAATCCGGCGCGCAGCCTGTGCTCGTCCACGTTGATTTTTCCCCGATGGGCGCCGACGCGCTCCACGTCACTTCTGACGAGCCCATGCGCGCAACTACCAACCTGCCGTTTGATTGGAGCGAGTTTCTTCCCGAGCTCGACCGCCAGTTCGGCGACATCGTCATTCTCAAACGCCAATGGGGAGCATTTTATGGAACGGATCTCGAGCTTCAGCTCCGCCGGCGCGGTCTCACCACCATCATTCTCTGCGGAATCGCAAGCGAGTACGGCGTCGAAAGCACGGCGCGCGACGCCCACGAGCGCGGCTTCGAGCAGATCTTCCCGCATGACGCCATGACCGCTCGCACAGCAGAGAGCCATGCCAACGCCATCGCCCACATCTTCCCGCGCATCGGCCGTGTTCGCAGCACAAAGGAGATCGTTGCCGCACTCCACGCCGCCGGAGCCTAGCGTCCCGAGTCTAAAGTCTCCAACATAAATGAACGGTCATCCTGAGCGAGGTTTGGCCGGCATTTCGGTCAAACGAGTCGAAGGACCCGCATTTCGTGACGTCCATTGAAATGAAGAAGCTTCCTGGGCGCTGCACTAACCGCGCTAACGCCGCTTTTCTTCATAGGATGTACCGCGACAGATCGTGGTCCTTCACAATCGACGCCACCATCTGCTTCACGTATTCCGCATCAATCAGAAACACCTTTTCTGGACCTGACGCCGTCATACGCTCCTCGTAAGGCAGCGGAGTCGTCGTTTCGCTCTTGATAGCGTTGGCCAGCTTTTCTGCCGCATCGCCCTCTGTCGAGCGGCGCGCCACGTCCGGCGCCAGGAAGCTCACGTCTTCCAGAACGCGCTCCATGATGGTGTGCAGCCGGCGCGCGCCGATATTCTCTGTCGTTTCGTTCACCTTGAAGGCAAACTCCGCCATCTCGCGCAGTGCCTCCGGCGCAAACTCCAGCCGCACGCCCTCGGTCTCCAGCAGCGCGGAGTATTGTTTTGTCAACGATGCCTTTGGCTCCGTCAGAATCCGCAGAAAATCATCCACCGTCAGCGATTGCAGCTCCACGCGAATCGGGAAACGGCCCTGCAACTCGGGAATCAGGTCGCTCGGCTTCGACACGTGGAACGCGCCCGCCGCGATGAACAAAATGTGATCGGTGCGCACCATGCCGTAGCGCGTGTTTACCGTCGTGCCTTCCACAATCGGCAAAATGTCGCGCTGCACGCCCTCGCGCGAAACATCCGGCCCGTGCCCGCTCTCTCGCCCCGCAATCTTGTCAATCTCGTCCAGAAAAACGATCCCGTTCGACTCCACGCGCTCCACTGCCACGCGATTCACCGCGTCCATGTCGATCAGCCGGCCCTCTTCCTCCTGCACCAGGTAGTCGAACGCGTCCGTCACCTTCATCTTCCGCTTCTTCGTTCCGCCCCCGAAGATGTTCGGCAACATGTCCTTCAGGTTCATCTCCATGTCTTCGAGGCTCTGGTTGCTGATGATTCCCAGCTGCGGCACGTTGCGCTCGCGCGCTTCGATCTCCACCATCCGGTCATCCAGTTTGCCTTCGCGGAATTGCTGCCGCAGTTTTTCGCGGGAGCGGTGGTGGCTGTCTGCGCCCGGCAGCGAAAGCTGGCCCTCCTGTCCGTGCGGCGCTGCGGGCGGCGGGGGCAGCAACACGTCCAGCAGCCGCTCCTCAGCGTTCATCTCCGCGCGGTCCTCCACCTCTTCCAGCCGCTCCTCACGCACCATGTCGATTGCGATCTCCACCAGGTCGCGAATCATCGACTCCACATCGCGCCCCACGTAGCCCACTTCGGTGAACTTCGAGGCCTCCACCTTCAGGAAGGGCGAATTGGTCAGCTTCGCCAGCCGCCGCGCAATCTCCGTCTTGCCCACGCCTGTCGGCCCGATCATGATGATGTTCTTGGGCATGATGTCGTCGGCCATGTCGGGCGGCAGCTTCTGCCTGCGCTGCCGGTTGCGCAGCGCTATCGCCACAGCGCGCTTGGCAGCACGCTGGCCTACAACATGCTTGTCAAGTTCAGACACGATCTCGCGCGGCGTCAGCTCATCAAGCGCCAGCTCCTGTTCTTCAGCGGATGCGGGAAGATAAATTGCCATTCTTTTTTCGAATTACCTCTGGCTTTCGCTCATCAATCAGTGCCTGTCATCCTGAGAGAGGTCGCCGTAGCGACCGAATCGAAGGATCTGGGGTTGCCTTTCGTGGCGGTCACTTCGCCGCGACTGACCATCCTTACGCCAATTCCTCAACCGTAATCCGGTCGTTCGTATAAATGCAGATCTCGCCCGCAATCTTCATCGCCTTCTCGGCAATCTCTCGCGCGCTCAGCTCCGTATTCTCCATCAACGCGCGCGCCGCAGCCGTTGCATAGGGGCCCCCGCTGCCGATCGCCGCCAGCGGCTCGTCGGGATCGATCACGTCGCCTGACCCCGAGATCAAAAACGTCTGCCCCTTGTCGGCCACCAGCAGCAGGGCCTCCAGGTTGCGCAGCATCTTGTCGGTGCGCCAGTCCTTGGCTAGTTCCACCGCTGCGCGGTTCAGATTCCCGGCATGCTGCTCAAGCTTCGTCTCGAACCGCGCAAACAAATTGAACGCGTCCGCCGTCGAGCCCGCAAAGCCGGCAAGAATCCTGTCCTGGTATAGCCGGCGAATCTTCTTCGCCGAGTGCTTCAGCACGTGATCGCCAAACGTCACCTGCCCGTCGGCAGCCATCACCACCTGGCCGTTACGGCGCACGCAAATCACTGTCGTGGCGTGAAACCCGGAGTTTTCTTTCAAGTTGATCCCTTCGTCCAGGACCAGAAGAAACGCAGTCCCCCAAGCGAAAGTATAGGTCATCGCCGGTACCCGTAGCCCTCAGGCATATCGCTCGAAAGCCACGTCACCAGGGTGTATCGGCATATACGGGCCCCACTCATCCACATTCCACCTGCGGTATCCTCAAATTGATACGTTTTTTTGAGGTCATCACCTCCCTCGCATGAACCACGCACATAGCTATGGATGGGAGATTGCCGCATGGCTCGTGGCGCTCGCCTCCGTCTCTGCGGTCGCGGCCTGGTTCATGCTGCGGCGCCGTCCCACGCCTGAAGAATTGGAGAAAGCGCGGCGCGAGTTTCTCGTCGAGTCCGGACGCATCGTCGACGGTATGCTGCTCGACTCCTACGAAGTCCCCTCCGACGACGGCCGCGCCCTCACCATGCTCCTCTTCAACTACCGCATCGGTGGCGTGGACTACGAGTGCTCGCAGGACGTCACGCTCCTCAGTCCCCATGTCGATGCCGCACGGGTCCGCGCCGGCTTCCCCTGCTCCGTGCGCTACCAGCCCGGCAACCCGCAAAACAGCATCGTCGTCGCCGAGGGCTGGACAGGTCTGCGCGAAGGCCTGCCCCAATTGCCTGTGTTTGAAGATCCCAACGCCCTCGACCGCAGCCATCTCGAACCCGGCGCCCACTAAACCTCCTTTCCCTAGTCCCTAGTCCCTAGTCCCTAGTCCTTGTCCCTACGTCCCTAGTCCCTAGTCCGTAGCCCGTAGTCCCTACGTCCCTGCCTTCCCTACCCAACCCCGGTTACACTAGACCTATGCACGTCCACGCGGCCCCTTCGGGCCAGTCCACAAAACGGACCTCGTTCGTGCTGCGTATCTCGCTGGCCGCCACGCTGGCCTACGTCGTCATTACCTTCATCGCCGGCCTCCGCGCCCACTCCTTGGCCCTCCTGTCGGAGTCCGGCCACAACGCCTCCGATTTTCTGGCCCTCCTGCTCAGCTTCGCCGCCGTCTACTTCCAATCGCGCCCCGCCGACCAGGCTCGTACCTTCGGCTATCAGCGCGCCGGCGTACTCGCAGCCTTCATCAACGCCGCCACGCTGATCGCCATCTCCCTCTGGATCGCCGTCGAAGCCATTCATCGCCTCAGTTCGCCGGTCGCCGTTGAGCCGCGCCTCATGATGATCGTCGCTGCGGCCGGAGTCGCGATGAACGGCATCATCGCTGCTCTCCTTTGGGGCGTTGCCCGCGACGTCAACCTGCGCAGCGCCTTCATCCACATGGCAGGCGACACGCTCTCCACCGCGGCCGTCATCGCCGGCGGCGTCGGCATTCTCTTCACCGGCCGAAACTGGATTGACCCTGCTCTCTCGCTTCTCATCGCTGCGCTCATCTGCTGGTCCAGCGTCGGCATCGTCCGCGAAACTCTCAACATCCTGCTTGAAGGCATGCCGCGCGGCATCTCGCTCTCGCACATTCGCTCCCACATGGAAGCGGTCGACGGCGTCGTTGACGTCCATGACCTCCACGTCTGGTGCCTCAGCTCGAACTCCCGCGCACTCGCCTGCCACGTCACCATCGCCGATATTCCGCCGTCTGAGAGCGCCTGCATTCTCGTCAATCTCAACTCGGTTCTGCGCGAGCACTTCCAGATCAGCCACACCACCATCCAGTTCGAGCACATCGGCTGCGGACCGCTCGACGGCTGCGTCGCGCCGCCCGAAGAGATTGCCGATGCCCACCAGCACAGCCACGCGCATCACCATGGCCACGTACACTAGCGTATAGAAATTCCAGGAGTCCGATTCGTTGATCCGTCTCCGCCCCGAACTGCCCTGCGTTGCTCTGCTCCTCGCCTCCGCACTTCTTCTCCTTCGCCCGCCGTGTTCTATCGCGCAGCCTCCGCCCACCACCCCGGAGTCTCTTGCCGGCGAATTCACTGACCCCTCCGGTCAACAGCCGAGTTGCAGCGTTTACCTGCAAAACGGCCAGCTCACAATCGAGTCCTCCCGCCTCGTGCCCACCGAACTCCGCCCGTTCTCGGCCACCGTCTTCAGCCTCTCCGGCACTGAGGCCATCGCCACCTTCAGCTTCGATGCAATGGGGAAGGTCACTTCCGTCGCGCTCTCGTCTTATCCAAACATCGTCTTTGTCCTTTCCGGCCCTCCCGTCCATCACGTCTTTCACGACTACGTCCGCACCGAAGCAATGATCCCCATGCGTGACGGCGTCAAGCTCCACGCCGTCATTCTCACGCCTGCCGACATCCACACTCCGCTGCCGATCCTCATGCAGCGCACGCCCTATGGAGTTGACGACACCAGCCGCGCCTGGTTCTTTGAGGCCCGTCCCCAACTCGCGCGCGACGGCTACATTTACGTTGGCGAAGACATCCGCGGCCGCTACAGGAGCGAGGGCAAATTCGTCATGATGCGCCCGCTGGCCGATCATCGGGAGGCTCACGCGATCGACGAGAGCACCGACGCCTCTGACACCGTCGCCTGGCTCGTCAAGAATCTTCCCAATAACAGCGGCCGCGTCGGAGTCGTCGGCACCAGCTATCCTGGATTCCTCGCTGCTATGGCCGGTATTGATCCCAGCCCGGCCGTCAAAGCCATCTCGCCGCAGGCGCCCATGATCGACGTCTGGATCGGCGATGATTTCTTTCACAATGGCGCATTTCGCCAGAGCTACGGCTACGACTACGTCCTCGGTATGGAGTCAAACAAAACCGTCGGCAGGGTCAACTATGGCGACGGCGCGCGCGGCAACCCGATCGACGGATTCGATTTCTTTCTTTCCCGCGGCTCTTTCCTCGCTGACGTCAGGCAGTCCGGATCCAGAATTCTGCCGACGTGGGAGCTCTTCCTCGACCACCCCGCCTACGATGACTACTGGCGCGCGCGCGCCGTCGAATACGCGCTCAACTCCGTCACCGTGCCAACTCTTAGCGTCGGCGGCTACTACGACCAGGAAGATATGTGGGGGTCGCAAGAGGAATACGCGAAGCTCGAGCCGCACAACACGGCCCACGATAACTTCCTCGTGCTCGGCCCATGGCGCCACGGCTATTGGTCTTCGTCATCTCGTTCTCTTGGAAATCTGGACTTCGGCCGGCCCGTCGGCACAGAATTCCGCGAGCAGATTGAATCGAAATTTTTCGCGCACTATCTCAAAGGCCAATCCGGCTTCGATCTTCAGAACACCGCCAGCTTCCAGACCGGCTCTAACACCTGGAAGTACTACGCCCAGTTCCCTCCTCGGGAGTCCCAGCCCACAGCGCTGCATCTCGCCGGCGCCGGCCTCCTTAGCTGGCAATCCTCAACCGCATCCGCTTCAACTTCCTACGTGAGCGATCCCGCCAACCCCGTCCCCTACCGCCATCGCCCCATCCAGCCCACCTACGCCGACGGTTCCCAGTGGTACAACTGGCTGACTGAAGATCAGCGCTTCGTCACCGGCCGCAGCGACGTTGCCGTCTTCAAGCTGCCTGTCCTCGATCGCGACCTGACGCTCACCGGCGAAGTCGTCGCCGACATCTTTGCATCCACAACCGGCTCCGACAACGACCTCGTCGTCAAGCTCATCGACCAGTACCCCGACGACGATCCCGATCCCAAGATGCGCGGCTATCAACTCCTCACCAACGCTGAAATCTTCCGCGGCCGCTATCTTTCCGGCTTCGACCAACCCTCTGCTCTCACGCCCGGCCGCGCTTACGAGTACAAGTTCTCGCTCCACGACATCGATCACGTCTTCAAAGCCGGCCACACCATCATGGTCGAAATTCAAAGCACTTGGTTTCCGCTCTACGATCGCAATCCGCAGACCTTCGTGCCCAACATCATGAAAGCCAAACCCTCCGACTTCCACCCCGCAACCATCACGATTCTCTCCGGCCCCGGCCACGACTCCTCGCTCGTTCTTCCCGTGATGCCTGCAAACTAGGCGACGCTCCTGTGGCGCCGGCCTCCCAGCCCGCGCAAGTTCGCCGCGTGCTCCTTTGAGCCCTCGCCGTCCGGCAACCTATAATTTCCCTGAGCGCGGTTTCGGCCCCATCTTCCCAGCAAGCGAGGAAATCTCTTGGCACGTGAGCTTTATACGGCGCGCCTGGCGCGCAAAGACTGCATCTCTGAAGTCGCCCAGTGCTACCACTTCCTGTTCGAACTCGAAGGAATGGAAAGCTTCCCCTATCTCCCAGGCCAGTTCATCTCCGCCGTCGCGACCGACCCCATCGGAAAAACCCAGACCCGCGCCTACTCCATCGCCTCAGCCGCTCGCGAAAACAAGTTCGAGCTCTGCGTCAATCGAGTCGAAAACGGCTTCTTCTCCAACCACCTTGCCGACCTCACCGACCTGCCGCCCGGCGCCACCATCAAGGTCCACGGTCCGCACGGCCACTTCGTTCTCAACGAACCCATCACTGACTCAATTCTCATCTCCACCGGCACGGGCGTCGCGCCCATGCGCGCCTACGCGCAGTGGCTCTTTCCTGAGAACGGCCCCGATCGCAGCAATGGAAAAGAAATCTGGATGGTTTACGGCACGCGCCACGAAACTGACATTTACTACCAGGATGAGTTCGAAGCCCTCGACCGCCGCGTGCCCAACTTCCATTACCTGCCCACGCTCAGCCGGGCGCAGGACGATTGGACCGGCCTTCGCGGCCATGTGCAGGTTCATATCTCGAAAATTGTCGAAGAACGCGCCGCGCGTCTCGGCCTCCCGCTGCCCGCACCGCCCGTCAACCCTGAAACGCCGCCCGCCGAACTCAAATTCGATATCTACGCCTACATCTGCGGGCTCAACTTCATGGTCAGTGGAGTGCGCGACCTGCTGACCGGCTACGGCTGGCACAAAAAGCAGATCGTCTTCGAGCGCTACGATTAGCGGGGAATTGTCTCACAATCCGGGCTCTCAGCCCGGCCGATGCGCGCTATCTTAGACCGCGATTCGCGCCCGCAGCCTGCGCAACTGCTCGCCCAGCGCACCCCGGAATCGGGTCAAAACGGCCGTAATTCTCACCAGAAGCGTCCTCTTCTTCTCTGGTTCAGGCGGAATTTTCTTTGATTCTAAATAACTTACCGTGCAAATGATCCCGCCCTGGGGCAAACGCGAAAACCTTTTGTAAACCACCTCGACCCCGGGCCGAGGTGCGATCGGCTGAACTTCGCGGGTTGGTTCCGGCCGCTTCATTGATCTATTGTGCGTCAGATTAGCCTAATGCTTCAAAGGCCCCTCGTGCAAAATTTCTTTTAATCAGATATAACCCCTTTTGGATGAACTCTCGCCTCGCCCAAATCGCCTTAAAAATTCTGTTAACAGCAGCGACCGGCATCGCTCTTCGCCTGGTTACAGATCTCCATCCCGACTGGTGGGCCGTCTGGCTGGCCCCGGCTCTGCTGCTCATCATGGCCTTCCGCTTTCCGTTGCGCGACTCCGCCTGGATGGTCCCGCTCGCCGCCGTCATCGCCGCCAGCGTGCACTTCCATTACTTCAGAATGGTGATGCCGCTCTCTGCCGCCTTGGTATCCATCGCATTGGAAGCCCTGCTCTGGATCTTCCTTACCTTCGCTACACGCCGCGTGGTCCTGCGTTATCGCGCATGGTGGACCGTCTTCGTCTATCCCGTCCTCTGGGTCGCAGCCGACACGCTTCTGGCCGCGTTTTCACCCGACGGCAACTGGGGAAGCCTCGCCTACTCCCAGGGCGATAATCTTGCCATCATCCAGGTCGCCGCTCTCTTCGGCACCGCCGGCGTGCTCTTCCTTGTCGCACTCGTTCCTTCCACCATCGCGCTAGCCGGCGCATTCGGCGGCACGTTGCGCCGCAGCTGGCTGGCCTTTTCCATCACTGGCCTGCTCCTGGTCTCATCAATTCTCTATGCCGGGGTTCGTCTGCACCGGCCCGTGCGCGGAACAGCAACCACGTTTGGCATCCTTTCCATCGACGATCCGATCGGCCTCCGCGCTGCCGCAACTTACTCCGGCAAGATCTTCGACCAGTACGACTGGCGCATCGCGGCCCTTGCCGAACAGGGCGCGCAAATCGTCGTCCTGCCCGAGAAGATCGCCATGCTCACGCCGGAAGATGCCCTCGACCGACAGCATCACTTCAGTTCCGTCGCTCGCAACAATCACGTGTGGATCGAAGTCGGCGTGGGCATCTTCGACGGCCGCACCCCCACCAACTGGGCCTGGCTCTTCGCGCCCGACGGCTCGCTCGCCGCCAGCTACGAAAAGCACCACATGGCTCCGCCCGAGCGCCGCGATCACTATGCCTCCGGCAGCGATTACACCCTCTACACCATCGCCGGCGAGCGCTACGGCCTCGCCATCTGCAAAGATATGCACTTTGCCGCGCTGGGCCGCGCCTACGGCGAGCGCAACGCATCCATCATGCTCGTCCCGGCATGGGACTTCGCCTATCTCGACGGCTGGATCGAAGAACGCACCACTGCCTTCCGCGGCATCGAGAACGGCTACTCCATCGTTCGCGCCTCGCGCGAGGGAATGCTCTCCGCAAGCGATCCCTACGGCCGCATCCTCGCCGAAACTACCAGCAATGTCTTCCCAGGCCGCTCCTTACTTGCGAAAGTGGTGGTCGCCGACCGCGTGCACACCCTCTACACCCTCACAGGCAATCTCTTCGGCTGGCTTTGTACAATTGCCGCAATCGGCTTTCTAATTCTCGGCTGGATACCTGCAGCACAGAGTTCAAACAATCCTCCGCCCACACCGGCCGCTCAGAATCGAAGTTTTTCCGTTTGAACTGCGAGGCGCCCACGAACAGTCTGCAAGAACAGTGAGACACTACTTTCCGCAGTGCGCCAACCAAGAGCAACCGGCTAGAAGCTAACGGCTGCTTTACAGATTGAACAGCTCCCTCAGCCGCTTGGTCTGCGCGCGGCTCACCGGAACCTCCGTGTGCTGCTTGTCGTTCATGCGCAGTTGGTAGCTTGACTTGAACCACGGCATCACTTCGCGAATCTGGTCGATGTTCACCACGAATCCGCGATGCGCGCGCCAGAACCGCGAAGCGTCAAGCAACTCCAGCAGCTCTTCCAGCGTCCGGCACTTCGACTGCCCCTCGAACGTCCGCGTCACTATGCGAATCACACCTTCATCGATGGCCGCAAAGCAGATCTCCGCCTGGTCCACCAGCAGCAAGCGGCTCTGCGCCTGCACAATCAGCTTTGCCGGCGCCGCTGCGCGCTCCGCGCCCTGCGAACGCCCCCCGTGATTGTTGACCAGCCGCAACAGCGCCGCGAGTTGCGACTCGATTGCTGCATCCGTCGTACTCGGCGCGCTGGCGCTGTCTGCCGCGATCCGTGTGCTCGCCCGCTCCACCGCAGCCTGCACCCGCTTGCGATCGAACGGCTTCAGCAGATAATCCACCGCGTTCACTTCAAAGGCGCGCACCGCGTACTGATCGTAGGCCGTCGCAAACACAAACTGCGGCAGATGCGTCTCTTCGCCTTCGATTCCCGCCGCGGCCTTGGCTGCCTTCGCGCGATTGCGCTCCATCACGCGCTGGATCACGGCGAATCCATCCTGGCCCGGCATCTGCACGTCGAGAAACACCAGGTCCGGACGGTGCTCTTCAATCAGATCCACAGCCTCAATCCCGTTTGCACCCTGTGCCAGCACCTCCACGCCGCCCACCTGGTCGAGCAGATACTTCAACTCCTCGCGTGCAAGCTGTTCGTCATCGATAATGAGCGCCGAAATCGACATGGCATCCGGAAAACTCGATTGTAAAACACCTAACTTCGCCCGGGCCGCAAACACTATAAACAAGCTCTGTCATCCTGAGGTGTAGCCGAAGGATCTGCGCTTGCCTCTTGCAGTCTGGAGCATTCCTGCTTCTACTCTGGATTTCCGTGCCCCATCCTTTCCGCACCTTCTAGCGGAAAGGGTGGGATACCGAGAAGAGTGTCAGGTGGACTCGGACCAATCGTCGTTGCGCGAGGACTCTGGCTCATGACGAGGGCCGAATCGTTCGTCGAGCGTGTCCTCAATCATCTCCTCGAATCTGCGAACGAGATAACGGCAGAGCAAACATGATTTGTAGTGGGGATGCTCTTCGATTGGTTCATCAGACGCTAGCAGCTCGCAGCGCCGGCTCTGAAATTCCGTACAGGTCAACTCGACTAAACCTTCGGGCATGGGGCCCACGTAATTTGTGACTTGGCACGCAAGGAAAGGTCGGTTCGCCACGGACCAGGCTGATAGCTGAAAGCTGACGGCTGTAAGCTGCTCTTCCCCTATTCGCTCATCACCCGCAGCCGCGCCGGCATATGATCCGTGGCCAGTTCGTGCCCGCACCGCGTGCAGAACTGATCCGTCGCGCGCACCGTGCGGAAGCAGTTTCCGCAACTCGCCAGTAGCTGGTAATTGCACTGCGGGCAGAAATGGAAATCGCCCTGCACGTGCGTTCCGCAGGCCGGGCAACGCGATACCTCGGGCTGCCGCAGCAGGAAATACAGTACCGCGCCGATCCCCGCCGGCATCACGAAGCAGATGAACATCCAGAAGCGCGTGCTCATCGCGCGCCGCGGCGCATCCTTGCTGATGTAGCCCACCATCAGCACGTACAGCGATGCCACCACGCCCCACGAAATATTGAAGTAGAGCCGCAACCCAAGCGGCGGCGGCGCATGGTGCCGCTGCTCCGGTGCAATCACCCAGAAATAGTACTCAACCAGAACAAACGCCACGCTGGCCGCAACAATCGACCAGACCGGGATCATCCGCTCTTCGTCGTGCATTCTGATGGATTCAGGTTCGGGCATACGTTAAGGTCCCATCGCGGCGCACCCGCGCGGAACTCAGGATATTAACCCCTTTTAGATAGGGACGGAACAAAGGACATAGAAGTTGCTACCCAACTTCGTTACTGCGGTCATTTCTTTGCAGTTTTGGGGTCCGGCTACCGATTGATCCGCGACCACCCCGCCACCAGCGCCGCCGCCAGCAGCGCCGGGCAAAGCACGCACACCCACAGGCTGGTCTGCGTCGCAATGTCGCTCCAGTGCTCCCCGCCGATAATGTCATCGGAGACACGCCAAATAAACGGCCCCAGCGCCAGAACCATCAGCAGAATACTCGCCAGCGCCAGCGATTTGCTCCGCTTGCGATCCGCCCTCTGGTCCTTCATCACGCCGGCAGACGCCAGCACCACGCGCCGCGTCTTCTCCGCAACGGCTCGTTCGCGCCCCGCCTGCTTGCCGGCCAGCGCCGAAAGCACATCGCGCTTCAATTCTTCTGCGCTCATTGTCGGGGCCCCCGCCGCATTCCCTGCCGCTCCGGTCAAACCGCCTCCCCAACAGGCTCATTGAAGCGCTCAGCCGCATAACCCAGCCTCGGCTTGATCATCGCCAGCCCTCGGTACAGCCTCGACTTTACCGTCGATAACGGCGCTCGCGTCACTTTGGCGATCTCCTCGAGCGAAAGCTCTTCGTGGAACCTGAGCACCAGCACTTCGCGATGCAGCGTATCCAGCTCCAGCAGCGCCGCGGCGATTCGCTCACGATCCTCCAGGTTGGCTACCTGGTCAAAGGGAGTCGGCTCGTCGGCCGCCACTTCAAAGCTCATCGGCCGGTCGTCATCCGTCGCGCCATCCACCAGCTCATCCAGGCTGTTCAACGTGCGCTTCCGCCTGTGGTCGATAACCAGGTTGCGGGCAATTGTAAACAGCCATGTCTCAAACCGGGCCTTCCCGTTGAACTGCCCGCCTCGCACCAGCACCCGCATCCACACTTCCTGAAACAGGTCCTCCGAGGTCTCTCGATTGCCAGTCAGAAACAGCAGATACCGCATAAGCCTGTGCTGGTAACGCACAATCAACTGGTCCAGCAACCCGGCTTTCTGGTGTTTCAGCCCCTCGGCAACCGCAAGGCTTTCCTGCCGCGCCACCTCGTCGTGTGTCACAGCAACTGCTTTTTTGAAAAAGGGCCGCACAGAAGCGATGGTCATCGTATTCAATTAGACGACAAAACCCGGCTCCAAGACTAGATAGTCGACCTGATCCTCAACACTAGAATTGACCTAAATCGGCCCCAAAACCGGCCTTCAGTCCCCCTAAGTCGACCCGAAATCCTTTTACCGCAGCTTGTCTGTCCCCTCCCCCACTTGCGATATCCAACCCCATCACCACCACAAAAGTTGTCCTCAGCCTCAATAGGCGCATCCGCCGCGAAAACTGCCGGCTCTCCAGAATCCCGGCCCACCCAGCGCCGCTCTCTCGACTTCTGGCACATAACCCCTTTGTTCACCGCGATGCAATCTGCTTTGCACAACCACCGAACTGAGAGCTCGCTCGTCCATTAGTCCCGCAGCCCCTAGTCCCTACGTCCCTGGTCCCTAGTCCCTAAGTCCCTACGTCCCTCGCTCCCTTGCTCCCTGCTTTCTCACCGCTTCCCCAATCGCCTTCTCCGCCCGCCGCTCCCGTGCTTCAGGCGTCTCATAATAAAAGATGCCCAGAAGGTGATTCCTCCGCTGGATCGGTGTCAGCCCCTCCCACGCCTCGCGCGCACCCGGCTGCCTTTCAAACAGCAACCGCAGCACCGGTGGCGGATTCTTTTCCCCTTCCATGGCCTGCATAAGCCGCTCCGCCAACCTCGCCGCCCGCTTCTCTCGGCTCTCCGCGCCCTTCGGTTCATCCACCCACTTCCCGGCCTCGCGCCGCATCGCATCGCTCATTGCATCAAACCACTTCCGCAGCTTGCGATCGGAGTTCAGCTCGCGCTCCAGCTCGGCCGGCAACTTGATCTCACGCTCCTCCAGATCCGGCTCCAGCCAGATCCGCACCTTGTCGCCGGATCGCGCGTGCACTGCGGCCCGCATCTTCCGGTTCACAATCAGCACCGCGCCTTTGCCTCGCGGATAGGACACCAGCGTCGTGCGAAACGCGAAACCGTCGATCTCGCCGCGCACCCGCCGACCTTTGCGCCCCGGCCACACCTTGGAAACGTCAAAGGGAATCTTGGCGATCGTCCACTTCAATGCGGTCCCATCCGGCTCCAGCCGCGCCGTAAACGACTTCCTCCCCGGGCCCGCAGCCGCTTTCCCCTCCGCGTTTGTCTTCTCACTCGCCATCGCAGTTTTCGTTCTCGGTCCCTACGTCCCGAGTCCCTAGTCCCTAGCCCCTATGTCCCTGCTTTATCGCGGCTCCCCATACGGCACATCGTTCGGATCAACGACCGCCTTGTCGACGAACTTCACCTTACTTCCATCCGCCGTCTTAATCTCCATATTCTCCATCTTCCAGTTCTTCGCATTCGCAATCGTCCCCGCCGTCTTCGCCTCAATGTCGATGTGGTCGAAGCTGAAATCCTCCA
This sequence comes from uncultured Acidobacteriaceae bacterium, assembly GCA_963834565.1. GTDB lineage: Bacteria > Acidobacteriota > Terriglobia > Terriglobales > Acidobacteriaceae > Telmatobacter. Next base: position 108,823 of record CAWICF010000014.1, read on the forward strand.
GCGGCGCCTCCGGATACGCGCTCACGTTGAACGCCTCCCGCGCGCCTGTCGCCTTCACGTTCCAAATCCGCACATCGCGAAAATGCGCCAGCCCCTGCGCCTCCGGTACCGGCGTCGCCAGCACTTTGTAGTAATCCGGCACGTCCGTCATCCCTGCCGGAATCACCGCATAGCTGAAGCTAGGATTCCAGTTCATCGTCACGTGAATCGGAACTGCCACGCCCTCCAGCGTCAGATCGTGAATCCGGACATTCTCTGCAAATCCGCCCCGTGTCCGCGCGCTCTTGAAGAGCACGCCCGACGGCACTCCGCTCAGCGCCGTAATGTTGTACGCTTCAATGTCCCGGAACCCACCTGACGTCTCGCTCCCGATCGTCACCGCAGCCGCGCCATGCCGGATGATCGAATCGCGCAGCACCACGTGTTCCGTCGGTCGGTTCACCCGCAATCCATCGGAATCGCGCCCCGCCTTCAGGCACAGCGCATCGTCGTTCACATCAATGTCCGCGTGCTCCACCAGCACGTCATGCGATGAGTCGATATCGATCCCATCCGTCGAAGGACCTTTGCCGCCCTCGTTGTTGCGGATGGTCACACCATCCACATGCACATTGTGCGAGTACAAAATCTGCACGGTCCAGAATCCCGATCGCTTCAGCAGGATCCCTCCGCCCAGCCGTACATGCGACGAATTCTGGATCAACAGCAGCCGCGGCCGCTTCGCGTCGTAGTCCGACGCCCACCGCAGCCCCTTCGGCTCGTACTGTGCCCGCAGATCCCAATACGACTTCCACCACACCGCTCCGTCGCCGTCGATCGTTCCCTTCCCCGTGATCGTCACGCCCTCTTGGTCGCGCACATTCACCAGCGCCGCCGGCCACGTCATCTCGATCCCCGCAATTCGCGTCGGCAACTCCGGATAATCTTCGAGCCGCTCCGAGCCCACCAGCGTCACGCCCTCCGGCACCTCCAGCGTCACGCCGCTCTTCAAAAACAGCGACCCCGTCAGATACGTCCCCGGCCGGAACGTCGCCGTTCCCTTCACCGCCGCCGCCGCATCAATCGCCTTCTGGATCGCAGCCGTATCCAACACCACACCATCGCCCTTCGCGCCAAAATCGCTCGCGAAAAATACGCGCTGCTTTTCCGCCCGCGCACACTGGCCCATTACCACAATCAGCAACACCGCAGTTGCAAAAAACCCACCTCTCATACCAATTCCCCACTGGCAAGCCGCTCTTTTGCTGACTCGCTAACTTGCCGACTTGCTGACTTGCCGTCACACCGCCGTTTCCGCTCCCCGAAACAGCGCCTTCAGCGCCCGCCACACCAGGCGCACCAGCAGCAGCGTCACAATCACCAGCACCGAGGCAATCGCCGCAGCGATATACGGCTTCCACGTCGCAATCCACGTGAGCCCAATCGCCAGCGCATCCTCGCCCAGGCTCAGCGAAATGTTCGAGACCGGCTCTGGTGACGGAGTCACCGCGGCGCGCACCGCCGTCTTGCCGCCGTGCGCAATAAACGCAATCATGCCCCCGGCCAGCGCCGCCAACAACTGCTCGCCCGGCGACAGCGACGCCGCCGCCTGGTAGGCCAGCACAGCCGCCACCGGCACCCGGATAAACGTGTGCAGCGCATTCCACACCAGATCGAATGCCGGAACCTTATCCGCGAAAAACTCCACGCCAAACAATGCGACGCTCGCAACAATAATCGGCCAGCTCGTAAGCAGGTGCAGCGACTGCGGCAGCGCAAGCACCTCAAAATGCCCCAGCAGCCCCAGCGTGGCCACCGTGGCATACACGTTCAGCCCCGCCGCAAAGCTCACGGCAATCAGCAGAGCCACGATCTCGTTCGGCTGCAAACTCATCCGGCCAGTATAACCACTGCCTCAATTCTTCAGCGCAACCCTTTGCACGGTTTCGCATCCCAACCAGAACAGGCATCTTCAGCTCACACCCATCACTCGACTACAGAAGGGACAACATCATGATCGATTCAAGGCGAAAAGAATGGGACGAAACCGGATCCGACTCGGCCGGACAGTCGGGAGACATCCAGCAGCTCAGCGACAGGCCTTACGCCGACTCGGAGAGTGCCGAGGAATTGGCTGAGGAGGGAAATGCCTTCGAAGCCGGCATCGTCTCCGGTGTGGAAAACGCCCCCGATCCCGATGTCGACGAAGTCCGCACCCGCGAGGTCCCCGAAGACGACGTCCCCGAAGAGTACCTCGACAACAATCAGGACGTCGGATAGGTTCAACTCACCAGAAAATCGAGAGCCCCAATTCTCCGCGCAGACGAAGGAACCGCGAGCGCCCTACTTCGGCTTCTTCCCGCCGCCTCCATTGCCGCCGTCCGCCGAATCGTTGCCGTCATCCTTTTTGCCGCCTGTGTCAGTGGCGTACAGGGAGTCGAACAACTGGCGCGCGTAGATGAATCCCTGCACCTTCACATCGTCCTCTTTCACGAACTTCAGCACCCCGGCGAGGTAGAGCAGGTTCGCCACCAGAATCACCGCCGCGATCGAAGGAGTCATCGCCCATGCATGGTGCCGCCCATGATAAGAGACGATCACGCCCACCTGCACCAGGAACGCCACTCCGTTGCTCCACAGCGCAAACTTCCGCAGCGCGAAAAAATTCCGCTGGAATCCATAGGAAATCTCCTCCTCTGCCACCATCTTGTTATCGCGCAGGTTTTCCCGCATCCAGGCCACCACCGGCTCGTACAGCGAGTCCAGCATGTCTGCTTTTTCTTTCTTCGATCTGTGGCTTTCCTCGATCTTCGTATCCTCTTCCTTCTCGGGAAACCCAGGCCCGTTGCGCTCCTTGATCAGTTTCTTCAACTCGTCGGCGTGGGGCGACTCATTGAGAAGGTGCCTCACCTTTTCGTCCGACTTGGCTTGCCGGGCTGACTTCTTCTTGCCGCCGGCCTGCTCCTTGAACAACTCGAGTTCGTGCTTATGCACGCAATTCAGGGCGACGCGCAACATCGTGGTGGTGGGCTTGCCGCCCCACTCGCGGAACAACTCAATCTCGATCTGGTCTCCAATGCCGCGCGCAATATGCGAGATCCACCGCACCACTCCGAATACGCAAAGCAGCGACAGTAGCGCCGGCACGGCGCCCTGCAATCCCTTAAACCACGCCATCAGAAGAATCAGAATCGGAAACACGCACAGAAAAGCCGGCGCCAGCCGCGCTTCGCGTGTATAGCGGTCGCCCAGGAGCGAATCTACTGCGGACCAGCTGCTGCTGTCGTCTGCCACCGTTTCACCTCTCAACTTGCCTTTGATTCAACCGGAGATCGATACCCGGTTTCACATTAGCGGCAACCATCCTCGCTGACAACAAAAAACGCAGCGATTTTGCCGGTCCGGACCCCCGGCAAAGTGACGACCTGCAGGTACACGAAATCGCCGCGAGTGGCCGCATCAAGAACTGACGCATCTTCGCCAGGCAAGAAATGACGACCTGCACGTCGTCGTTTTTGCAAAAACTGACGGATTTTCGATGTCGCGGAGGTTTTTGGGGCGGCATTTTGGGATCTGTTCGGCCCGGGTGAAGGCTGGACGGGGTGTCCGCGAGCCAGTGGGATGCCGATTCTGTTTCCTTGCCCTACAACCGGTCTCATAAATGGCAATGCACCCCGCCACGTAAGTGTGGGACCCAACAACAAGGCGGGTCCCAGGAGATTGGCGAGTTGACAAAGTCGGTTTATGAGACCGGTTCTAGTCCCCTGAGTCTGAAGTCCGCTACAAAAACTGAACTTGTCATCCTGAGCGAAGTCCGCCGCGTCGGACGGAGCCGAAGGACCTGCATTCAGGGAATGTGTTTATGTAGGAAATCAATGACTCAGGAGACTAGGAAGTTACCGCATTTGCAGTAGAAATCTACTGCAGGCCCGTCCTGGGCGGCCTGGTTGACGGTTGCGACTCTTTTGTAATACGATTTGTATATACAAGTGCGCTACGAATGGGATCAGCGGAAGAACCGCGAGAACCGGCGCAAACATGGAGTCAGCTTCGAACTGGCTTCGCTCGTATTCGAAGACGAGGATTGCCTCATTGGCAAAGACCGCATCGATGAAAACGGCGAAGAGCGATGGCACGCGCTCGGAACGGTTTCCATCCAGGCCGGTGTCAGCGCGGTTTTGCTCGTAGTTCACGTATACCGGGAGGATCGAAATGGCGAAGAGATCATCCGCATTATCTTGGCGCGGCGGGCTAGTCCAGATGAGTACAGAAGATATCAGGAACAGGAAGTGGACTGAGACCGAAAAGCAGGTGTTGCGGCGCGCCGCTGCGGAGCGGCCTGCGGGGCTTGATCTGCCGGAAAAGGAATATAAGGACATTCCCCGGCTCACTCCGGAGCAACTGGCTCGGATGGTCCGTCTTCGCGGTCCCCGCCGCAAAGTCGCGGTCAGCGTCCGCCTCGATCCCCTTGTTCTTGACTGGCTCAAATCCAAGGGCGAGGGCCATCTCACCCGCATCAACGATATCCTCACCAACCTGATGGAGATGGATCGCCGCACCGGTTCGAAAGGCTAAGGCGGCTTTACGGATAACAACTGAACCGGCCGAAGTGCAGATCGCGGGCCCGCTGGTATCGCCGGAGAGCTGAAGGCATGGGGATCAGTATTGGTCGTACCTGGGGTTGTGTCTGTAACGAGAAAAACATCCCGTACCCCACCCTGGCAAAGCGGGGAGACAGCACCCCGATTTCAGAGGTGCTTAGGGTGGGCGACCCGCCGAGTCGCTTCCTCGCGATGTCCGGCAAGGTTCGGTCTCACCGTCTCTATCGAACTGTCCCAATTCCGGACACTACAATTGCTTGGGATGTCATCTGAAGAGAATTCGGTTCGTTCGCTCTCTCGGGCGCTCGCCACGCTTACGCCCTCGCAAATCGATTTGATCACTGCCGCGATCCGGCAATTTCGTCTCCCTCACGAGTATCATCGCGACCAGAATTCGGACTTTGTCTCAAAGGAGGTGCTTGATCTACTCGGGGATGCGCTGCGGATCCATCATGCGTTCAGCCATCAAGCCCTGAGCAAGGACCGATTCGAGTTTGCACTCGAGAGGTCCTTAAATCGTGCAGGAATTGATGCGAAGCTCGTCGAGAACAGGACAAATCGCGGCCACGACATTACGATCAAGGGCGTTCCTGTCAGCCTTAAGACTCAAGCTGACGCAAGCATTCGAGAGAATTCATTGCACATCAGCAAGTTCATGGAACTTGGAAAGGGCCCGTGGGCGCTCCCACTTCTCCGCGATATGTTCTTGGCGCACATGCGCAGCTACGAGCGAATTATCCAATTCCGCTGCCTTCTGCCGGGGCCGACGCTGCACTTATATGAGCTTGTTGAGATACCGAAAGCGCTTCTGCTGGAGGCCGCCAATGCAGAATTGGTTACTCAGGAAAAAAGCCGCCAAACCCCGAAACCGGGATACGGGAACGTGTATGATTCGGAAGGCAAATTGAAATTCGCACTTTATTTCGACGCGGGCACGGAACGAAAGCTACAGGTGAAAAAAATCAGAAAGGATCTCTGTATTCTGCACGCCAATTGGAGGTTTGAATCAACGCCCTTTGAGAAGGCGATTCCTGGCTAAGGCTGCGTACTCCTCGCTGATTTCGATACCTGTGCACTGGCGCTCAAGTTCATTGCAAACAACTCCCGTTGTGCCTGAGCCAAAGAACGGATCGAGGACCCTGTCGCATTTTCTCGATCCCGCCGCGACACAGAGCCGCACCAGCGATCGTGGATAGACGGCGAAATGCGCGCCTGAGTATGGTTCGGTATTAATATTCCACACGCTGCGCCTATTCTTGCGACGCTGACACTTATCTTGGGCCGGTTCCTGAACGGACTCATAGTCATAGAAGTACCGCTCCGATTTGGAAAATAGAAAGATGTATTCGTGTGAACGAGTGGGCCGGTCCTTAACGGACTCTGGCTGGCAATTGGGCTTATTCCAAATCATGTCGGAACGCAGATACCACCCGTCTGCCTGCAAAGCGAATGCGACTCTCCACGGTACCCCAATGAGATCCTTGGGCTTTAAGCCATTGGGCGTTGGTGCGCGATACGACATTCCTCGGCCCTTGTTCTTGATGTCGTCGTCGCGCCAAGTTCTCCCTCCACTTGTGTAGCTGTCTCCGACGTTCAGCCACAGCGTTCCATCATTCGCAAGGGCCCGGCGCGCTTCCCTGAATATCGCCACAAGATTCGAGATGTATTTGTTGACATCCATTTCCGCCCCGATTTGCCCGCGAACCCCGTAATCGCGGAGTCCCCAATATGGAGGCGAGGTGACAACAGTCTGGAAAAGCCCATCCGGAAACCCAGAGAGGATTTGCAAAGCGTCGCCGACGAGGACTTCGCAAAGATTCCTGGGGTTAGTCGTATACTCCGGCTGGAATTCCTCATCAAATTCCGGGAACAATTGCAGAACTCTGCCCATATCGCCATTTTACTTTGCAGCCAAATTGTGGAGCTGGATTTTTGAATGTTCTTGCACTCTTCATTCTGAGTCAGGACCCGATTCGGAACGGCGCTCGGGTTTTCCCATAAGGTACCTATGCTTCAACACCGAGGACGGGTTTCCCGCGGACGATCCGCGGTCGGTCGACAAGAATGAAGCCAGAAGAAATCAGGAGCAGAAGATGGGATGAAGCGGCTCGACAGGCTCTGCGTAGGGCAAGCGCTGCCAGGCCACAGGCGACAATCCGGGCATCGGCTCCTCCGAGACTCCCCGCCCGACGGTTTCTGCCTTTCAATGTCAATCCCCCGACCCTCCCAAATCCCCCGTATCCCCCTCATTCCACACACAATATATTTTTGCCAAATAGTGCGTATTATTTCTCGCAAATCTCTACACTTTGCTTAGTAGGTAAAAAGGGGCGAGGAAAGCGGTCTTTTCGGGACACGGCGATGGTGAACTCGAAGAACCGATTGGCTGCCCCCGGGCATCCACCAGGACGCTTCCCAATCGCTCATGGCTATTCGCTATCGGCCACAAGCTGCCTTCCCAGGCCGCCCGCTTTTTCGGGCGCCGGACCACATCTCGAGAAGAGAGCACCACTTGCTGGGACGATTTTGCAGCGAAAGCAGTGCAAACCGCCTCCAACTCGCTTCGTTTGACGACTTTACGTCCGCCCCAATGGAATCAGGACTTTACCGGAAAACACGGATTTCAAGGGGGGGAGTAACGGATAAGTAAATAGACCGGCGAAGCCGGGTGCCCCATCCGAAAGCTCGACGCCTCGCGGCGAGCTTTCGGGTGGAAGACCGCCTCGACCAACCAACGAGTTCGAGCGCGCTCCCTTGCCCCCTACGTCCCTGCTCTTGTGGTTGAATAGAAAGGATGGCTTCCCAACGCAGAGCGACGCTGCGCGGCCGCTGGAAAGCGGCAACCCGCAAGATCCGTGAGTACAAGATGGTCGCCAAGGCGCTCCTGTCTACCGGACATCCGGTCTTGGTGCAGATTATCCCCAATCGTTTCTGCAACTTAAGCTGCAGCTACTGCAACGAGTACGACAAGGTTTCCGAGCCCGTCCCGCTCGAGGAGATGTACCGCCGCATTGACGCCCTCGGTCGCCTCGGAACCGCCATGATCGGCATCAGTGGCGGCGAGCCGTTGACGCATCCCGAGCTCGACGACGTGATCCGCCGCATCAGGAAAACGGGCGCAATAGCCGGCATGATCACAAACGGCTATTTGCTAAATCCCGAGCGGATTGAGCGGCTGAACCGCGCCGGCCTCGACCACATGCAGATCTCGATCGACAACGTGACGCCCGACGATGTGTCGAAGAAGTCGCTGAAGGTGCTCGACAAGCGCCTTGAGATGCTGGCCGATCACGCCGAGTTCCACGTGAACATCAACTCGGTGGTCGGCGGAGGAATCCGCAATCCGAACGACGCGCTGGTGATCTCGAAGCGCGCGCTCGAGCTCGGCTTCCAATCGACCATCGGCATCATTCATGATGGCGATGGTCAGCTCAAGCCGCTGACGGAAGCGGAAGCGAAGGTCTTCTTTGCCATCACCAACCGCAAGAAGACCAACTACGCGCAGTTCGACAAGTTCCAGGAAGCCATTGCGCTGGGCCGCGCCAACGACTGGCGCTGCCGCGCCGGCTCGCGCTACCTGTACGTCTGCGAAGACGGCCTGGTGCACTACTGCTCGCAACAGCGCGGATACCCCGGCATTCCGGTGGCCGAATACACGCGCGCCGCGGTGAAGCGTGAATTTGTTACGGCGAAGAGCTGCGCGCCGAACTGCACCATTGGCTGCGTCCACCGGATCAGCTACATCGATCACTGGCGCGCGCCGCAAACGCGTATGGTCGCTCCCGGCGCCGGCGGTCAGGAGCTGGTGAAGATCCGGGAGACAGTGGTCAGCGGTCAGTAACCAGTAGCCGGACGGCGCACATTCTCAGTGCGGCAAATCCTACGGAACGTTCAGTCTTAACTCGCACGCATTGATACTGGCGTTCCAATGACGGGGACTTGCGCACGCGCAGGAAACGCAACTTCCGTTGCCGAACCACCCATCCGGTGGCTTTGGCCCGCGATCAGAAGCAGCGGGACATTTTGCCTCGACCTTGCCCGGCGCCACGCAGCCCTTCACGACGGCCAGCACTTTCTGCCAATCGGCGTTGTTCATGCAAGCGGTTTCGCCGGTGCCTGGCAGCAGGCTGGGATTTTGCCCTGGCAGGCACTTGTCCCCGATCGCCTCAAAAAGGATGCCGTTGCTGTCCGAGCCCAGCGAGTAGACGGCTCCGGGCAGCGTGAGCTCGCTTCTGGCGATGGCGAGAAGCACGTTGATCTTGATAATGGATGGGTTGAGCGGACCGGAAAAATCGAATGGGCGGCCGACCATCCGGTTGAGAACCGGAGTGATCGAGCCCAGAACGTTGCCCATGCCGATGATGGCCTGTGCCTGCGTATTGTTTCCGCTGAGCGAGATGTGTGCGATCTCGGCGTTGGCTGAATCGACGTGGACTTCGGAGCCGTTGTAGTTGAGGACGGCAGTGGCATTCACGTCGACATCGGCCGTGAAGTTGGGGTCGCCGGTGTTGATGACGTTGCACGCGCCTTGCACAGACGTTGTGAAGTTAAGCCGGTTGTTGTTGGTGCGCAGCGTGATGGTTGCCTTGTTATTGCGGCTATCGACAGAGATCTCCGGATTCTGATCGAAGCTGCAAGTGTTGCCGGTGTTGTAAAGGTTGCGAATGCAGTTACCGGCGCCGGAGATGCCGGGGCCGAGACTTTTCCAGACGGCCTGGCACATGGCGCCGTTGTTGCCTGAGATCGATCGCCAGGCGGTGAGGACTTCGGCGTTTACGTCCACGTGGGTGTCGACGGTCGAGGTCCAGGGCGGTTTCTGCGCGGTCCATCTTTCGGTGAGAAGCAGATCGCCTGCGAAGGTAGGCGCTGCGGCGAGCAGGCATAGGAACAGAGAACTCAGTTTCAAAAGCGTCTTCATGGAACCTCCTGTCTGGCATTGCGTGGCCCAAAGGGAAGCGCGCTGATGAGGGATGGAACGGGCACAGTATACGCGGCAGGCGGGAGGCCAACAGGAAAAGTTCAATGGATGTGATGACGAAAGGTAGTTGACGAGTACCGGACTCCAGGCTTAGCACGGCTGACAACTCCGCCTCAGCCCGCGCGCTTTAGCGCTTCAGTGCGCGCGCGTCTCGGCCAGCACCTGGTCAATGGTCTGGAAGAGCTTGCTGCGATCGATAACCTCGGTGTACGCCGGAGCACGGCCGCCATTGGCGACGATGAAGATGGTCGGTGTGTGGTCAATGCCGATGCGTTTGCCGAGATCGACGTCCGCCTGGACCTGCGCGGCGAATTTGCCCATGGGATCGATGGCAAATGGCAGAGCTATGCCGTGCGCCTGGGCGAATTTCTGCGTCCAGTTGCGCAGCTCGTCGAGAGTTTCAATGGAGTTCTGGTTCGCGAAGACGTAATCGCGATAATCGTTGCCCAGCTTCTGGTTCTTGCTGTCGAAGAAGCGCGCGTTGATGGCGGCTTGCGGGCTCCAGGGGTGGCCGGGAATGAGGAAGTCGTGGCGAATCCAGGGGATCTTGTATTGGCTTGCCGCGGCAATGAGCGAAGGGTTGGTCTGCGCGCAAAGCGGACACTCGAGATCGTAAAACTCGATGATGGCCACGTGCGCTCCGGCGGGCGGCTTGAGCGAGGAGGCATCCTGAACGTGCGTTGTCTCGGGTGCGCCAAACTGGGCACGGCCCGGGACGGCAAACGCGAGCAACACCGCGAAGAGCAAGCAAGACGCCGCGCGCGCTGTGCTGCGGCGCGGCGTTGCAAGAATCGAGTTGAGCTTGGAAAGTGATTTTGTATTCATTGGGGTTCGATAGTGACCTTGGAGAATTTTACCGGATGATATGTTGGTGCTTGCTTCAAGTTGTTGAAGCCCGTGGCACATTCGACGGCGCGTATTCAACGCCGGGTTTCGGCCAGCGCCTGATCGATGAGCTGGTACAGCTTGGTGCGATCGATGACCTCGACGAATGGAGGCGCGTGATTGCCGTTGGTAACGATCCAGATGGTTGGTGTGTGCTCGATGCCGATCTTCTGTCCGAGCGCGTAGTCAGCTTTCACTTCGGCAGTCAGCTTGCCCATGGGGTCAATGGCAAAGGGCATCGCGATGCCGTGCGTCTGTGCGAACTTTTGCGTCCAGTCGCGCAATTGGCCCTGCGTCTCAATCGAGATCTGGTTGGCAAAAATGTAATCGCGATAGTCGTTTCCCATCTTCAGGCTTTTGGTGTCGAAGAACCGCGCGTTCACCGCAGCCTGAAAGCTCCAGTTGTGCATCGGCAGCGGGAAGTCGTGACGGATCCACGGAATGCCGTACTTTGCCGTCGCTTCAATCAACAGCGGATTCGCCCGCGAACAATCCGGACACTCAAGATCCTCGAATTCGACTATGGCAACCTTTGCGCCGGCCGGTGGATGCAGCGCAGAAGAGTCATGCACCTGGGTGGTGGGAGGCTCACCAAACTGCGCCTGTGCGCTTGTCGCGAATATGAACCCGGCAACGGCAAAAGCGAAGGCGACCGCAAGAATCAGACGCATTCCAACGCGAGTGACACTCACCTTAAGAGCAACGGAATCAAGCATGTCGGTTAGACGACCCCCTCTACTTATTGTAACGGGACAGTGGCGGGGAAAGACCCATCGGATGGTTGAATGGACCAGCCTTCAAACGTTACTTCAGGCAGATTCGGGCACTACTCGTGGCGTTCGCTGCGGCGCGCGTCAACCCACTTGCGCCACCGGTAGTCGGCGTAGATGGAGCCGGCAATAACGAAAACGGCGAGAAGTATGAGGAGCAGCTTCATGGGTCACGGGCCAGTGAAAGGATAATCCATGCTCCAGACAACGGCGAAACAAGACGCGGTGGTTCGTGAGCTGTCCCTCTATGAGAAAGGTGCTATCTTGGTCGCAATCTCGGAGAGATCATGATGCAAGCCGCGAATCAGTGGGCGATGGCTCGAAGGGTCCAATGGGTGATGCTCTTGTTGGCTGCTTCGGCGGTGCTGTGCGCGCAGGAAGCAGCGCCGAATCCTGCGGCGATCTGTGCGAGCAGGAATCAGCAGGCTGTGGCAACAGTGAAGGGATTCGTTTTCAAGACGTATCGAAGTAACGATGACGGCTGCCTGCAGGTCTTCAGCGCAGACAAAGTCATCTTTCGCCGCATGGAAGAATTGACTTTTACTCTCGGCCAACATGCCGACCCGGAATATAACTTTCCCGCAATCGCCGACGGCGCGGATGTGACCGGGCGCGGCCACCCCGACATGATCGTTTCCGCATACTCCGGAGGGGCACACTGTTGCACGATGCATTATGTATTCGAGCTGCAGCCAGCATTCAAGCTGCTCGCCACGCTCAATGATGCCGATGACGACCTTGCCCACTTTCAACGCGCTGGGGACGGCCGCTACGACTACATCTCGGCCGACTGGACCTTTGCGTATTGGCCCGACTGCTTTGCCTGCTCGCCATCGGAGGTAGTTACATTGCGGTTCGTCGACGATGCGAAAGGCGGAGGGTTCCATCTGGCGCTAGACAGGATGAAGAAACCAGCGCCGTGTCCGGCGGAATGGAATAAGCGGCTATCCGCGGTGCGCAAGGTGGTCAACCATATCGGAAATGACACCATCGGCACAACCCTCTGGCAAACTGTCCTCGATCTCATCTACACCGGCCAGTCCGACCTGGCCTGGAAATTCGTCGATGCTGCCGGACCGAAGGCCCAGCAAAAGCCGTTCCCGTCACTCGCTGATTTCTGCTCCCTGCTCAAGCAAAGTCCCTACTGGCCCGACCTTGGCCCGTCGCTCCAGAATCCACCGCCGGCATGCACGGTTCCCGCTCCCGCGGCACACAAGTAACTGGAGCCTGCGCGGTTAACCCGCCCCATGCTTTACCCTCGTAGTTGCGTCTCATTCAGGCAACAGGGAGCTCGGGTTTGCGCATTGTTCTGTCGAACATTGGAACTTTTGGAGACATCAATCCACTCATTGCCATCTCGCTGGAATTGAAGCGGCGCGGCCACACGCCTGTCCTCGCTCTTCCCAACGTGTACCGCCCGAAGATCGAACCGCTCGGTCTCGCGTTCCACACGCTACGTCCCGACATCGACCCTAAGAACTCGAAGCTCGTCGAAATGGTCTACGACGTGAAGAAAGGCACCGAAACCGGCCTGCGAGAATTCCTGTTTCCCGTGTTGCGCCAAACCTACGACGATCTTCTCGAAGCCGCCACCAAGCCCGTGCGCGCCGATCTGCTGCTGCTGGGTGAACTCAACTATGCCGGGCCCATCGTCGCTGAAGTCACTGGGATCCCCTGGGCCAGCTATGTCCTCGCGCCCTTCTCGTTTTTCTCGGCCTTCGATCCGCCCGTTCTCCCGCCCTATCCAAAACTCGCTCGCGCCGACAAACTGGCCGGCATGGGCAGCGCCATGCGCCGCCTAGCGCGTTTCGTTACACGCAAGTGGCCCGAGCCCATCTACGATCTGCGCCGCGAGCTTGGATTGCCAAAGGGAGCCAATCCGATCTTCGACGCCAAGCACTCGCCCAACCTCGTGTTGGCGCTGTTCTCCCACGTTCTCGGCGTCGAGCAAAAAGACTGGCCGCAAAACACGCCCATCACCGGCTTCTGCTTTTACGATTCCGACGCAGGCAACGCGGCGCTGCCTGCAAACCTCGAGGAATTCCTCGCTGCAGGCGAGCCGCCGGTCGTATTCACGCTTGGCTCCGCTGCCGTTCTCGCAGCCGGCGACTTCTACGAGCAATCGGCCCGGGCTGCGAAGAAACTCGGCGTGCGCGCCGTCCTGCTGGTCGGTGACGATCCGCGCAACGTGCCTCAGTCCGCCTTGCCCGAGACAATTTGCGTGGCGAAGTACGCGCCTTATTCCGGTCTTTTTCCGCGCGCCTCTCTCGTCGTCCACCAAGGCGGCGTGGGAACCACCGCGCAATGTCTGCGTGCCGGCCGGCCCATGCTCATCATGCCCTACTCGCACGACCAGCCCGACAATGCCCGTCGCATGAGCCGGTTGGGAGTGGCTCGCGTGATCCAGCGTTCGAGCTACAAGCCGTGGCGCGTCGTTCGGCGCCTTCGCGCGATGCTTGCCACGCAGGATTACGAGACGCAAGCGAGTACTGCGGCCGAACAAGTCGCTCAGGAAGACGGCGTGAAAACTGCATGCGACGCGCTGGAGCGGTTGCACGCGCGCAGTGCTGCGTCAAAATAAGCGCGCTCCTAACGTTTTGTCAAAGAACTACGCCAGCGTGATCGCCGCCACTTCGTAATCCGCGACCGTCGGAATCGTGAACCGTAATTCCTGCCCGTCGATCCGAAAAGGCACCGCTTGCTCCGCTCTTAGCAATTCCACCTGCTTCACTCGCGCGCCCGACGGCAGCTTCATTCTCACCCTCTGCGCGCCCAGCGGCTCAACCGACTGCTCCCACCCATGAAACGCATTCGCATTCGAGTAGTTCAACAAGTGCAATGTGTAGCCCGGCTCCGTCTCCCAGCAGAACATCTCGATAAACCCCGGCCCTTCCGCGCTTACTACCTGCTCGTCGTGCATCGCCCATCGGATCGTATTGTGCAGCAATCGCAGCAGGTCTCCGTGCCCGGTGATCCAGAACGTGCGCTCCACATCTCCGGCAAGCCACGCCGTCCGGTTTGCGCCATCTTCGCGCAGCACGACTGCCGGCTCGTCTGTGTGCGGCACCGGTGGATACGCCAGTTCGGGTGGATAGCGCACGAAGCCCGGCACGACTGTGAGCAATGGGTTGTTTACGGGCTTCAACGGCACGCGATTCTGCGCCCCGGGAATCCAGTTTGTATCGACGAATCCCCGTAGAATTTCATGCGGCTGATTGGCGCCTGCATTCTCAATGCGCGCGTAGTAGGGATTTCCGTTGGTGCCGACCGCATCGCCAGCCTTGCTGACTCCCATCAGATCCGCCAACCCGAAATTTGGCCGCGGCTTCAGATCTTCGTCGTAGAGGCTCGTCTCAAAACTTGCCACTAGCGATCCACCCGAGCGTACGTAGTCGCGCAGCTGGTCGCATTGCCGGTCGCTGAGCATCGCCACATTGGGTAGCATAAGCGCGCGATATTTTTTCAACCGCTCCGGCTCCAGACGATCGTCGTGCACGTAATCCCACGCAAATCGCCCGCGAAGCAACGCGTCGTAAACGCCCTGCGTCGTCTCGTGCATGTAAGTCCGCGTGCGCATCGTCGCGGGGCCTGGATACAGCAACTGCGTGCTCTGGCCGATGACGACGCCAAGATTAGCGATGGAACGCCGCGTGACCCAGTGCGCGTCATAACGAGCCGTCCAGTTGAAGTAATCCAGTCCGACTTTCTGCCAGCGACGGTCCTCGCCAAATCCGTTTTCTGCGCCGACAAAATGACAATACGGCGCCATTCCGCTTGCCAGCGTCTCGTTGAACCACATGCGAATCTCGTCGGGTGTTTTTGAAGCATTCCGCCAGCCGGGATTGCCTGTGGAGTAAGCTGCCGTTACGTTGGCCGCGAATTTGCCGTCGAGCACGGCGTTACAGACGCGGCCTTGCGAACTGCATCCCCAAATCGCCGGATCCTCGTACGTTCGCCCCTGGTTGTCTGCCTGGAACCACTCGATGATCTTGCCGAGTTGATCGAGATTGGGTCCGCCGCGCACGTTGCCACCCGAATTGGCAAAGAAAAAGCTGTCTGCCTTTTTCTCCTTTGCAATGCCGTCGTAGCGCGTCCACAGCGCCAGAACACGCTCAGTGAATGCGCGCCAGTACGCGGGAGTTGCCGGCGCCGGCAGCTTGCTGCAGATTGCGCAATAACATTCGGGCAAATTGCCCAGCGGCGGCCAGCCATTAGTGTAGAAGCAATCGACGTCGTAGAGCGAATTCACTTCATGGATGATGGCGGGCACGTAATCGTCCATGTAGGTGGAGAACATGCACGTTTTGAAGAGGCGGGGATCTTCGGTGGAGAGCTGCGGCGATCCATCCTTGCGGCGCATAGCCCATTCGGGGTGAGCAGCGAGTGCATCGGGCCAGTTCAGGTCGGGACTCATGCGCGCCACCACGCGCATGCCGCGCTTGCGCGCTGCGGCAGCGCACTCGCCAAAGAAATCACGGCCGTTCAGGTATTTTCCGTGCTTGTGGAACGGAACTTTTGACGGATAAAACGCAAGAATACCGGTTACGCTTACGTACACCACGTCGACTTTCGTCGCATGCCAGTAGTCGGCCCACTCTTCAATGTTCATCACCGCGGGGTCGTGCTCCGTCATGTTGGTCTGGCCAACGCGGCGGACGCGCTTCTGCCACGGCTCGCTTGCCGGATTGACCGGTGGCAGCCGATCGGGAAGCGGAATGAGAATCCCTGTTGTGCCGCTTTCATCGGCGCGCGCTTCCTGCGCGGCGAGAGTCGCGGGATCAATCGCGTCGATCTTCGCGACGAGCGGCAATGCCGCGGCCCCGGTGGTGAGTCCTGTCTTGAGAAAATTGCGCCGGCTCAGCATGGAGCCAGTCTACAGGTTTCAGGTGTCAGAAAGACTGTGGCCGGCGTTCAGTCGTCAGTGGCAGGAAAGAGATGCAGGCCGCCCACAACTCAGAATTGAGACATCGGTCAACCAGTTCCTTGATATGGTCAGCGCCTACTGCGGGGCCGGCAGGTTGCCGGTCACTTCGCCTGACGGAACGCCGGCAAGCGTCTGCGATTCCGACGGCAACGGCGTGGGCAGCGGCCCTTCGAGAGCCAGTGCCAGCACTTCATCCATCTGATCGACGAAGTGGAGCTTCATCGAGTTCTTAATGTTGTCGGGGATTTCGGAGAGATCTTTCTCGTTGGCGCGAGGCAAAATCGTCTGGAAGATGCCGGCGCGCAGTGCGGCGAGGAGCTTCTCTTTCAATCCGCCGATGGGCAGCACCTTGCCGCGCAGCGTGATCTCGCCGGTCATGGCAACGTCGCGGCGGACGGGGATCTTCGTGAGAGCGCTGGCCAGCGCGGTCGCCATCGTGATGCCGGCAGAAGGCCCGTCCTTGGGAATCGCACCCTCGGGCACATGCAGGTGGATATCGATCCCACGATAGAACTCTCGCGCGAGGCCAAGTTGCTGCGCTTTCGAGCGTATGTATGCCAGCGCCGCCTGCGCCGACTCCTGCATCACATCGCCCAACTGGCCAGTGATGGTGAGCTTGCCCTTCCCGTCGAGCACCTGCACCTCGGTGGTGAGAATGCTGCCACCCACCTCGGTCCAGGCCAGTCCCGTAACCAGGCCGACTTCGCTCTTTTCATGGACTTCGGAGTCGCGGAATTTGGCGACGCCCAGGAACTCAGCAACATTCTCCGCGCTGATCTCTTCCTTCTGCTTCGGCCCGGCCTTCACAACCTTGCGCGCCACCTTTCGGCAAATGTTGCCGAGCTCGCGCTCCAGGTTACGCACGCCAGCTTCGCGCGTGTAGTAGCGGATGATCTCGAGAATTGCGTCGTCTTTGAAAACGACATTCTTTTCGCTCAGGCCGGTTTGCTCGCGCTGCTTCTTCACCAGGTATTGGCGCGCGATCTCAAGCTTCTCCTGCTCGGTGTAGCCCTGCAGACGCAGAACTTCCATGCGATCCTGCAACGCGGCCGGAATCGTATGCATCACGTTCGCCGTTGCAACAAAGAGAACCTGCGAAAGGTCGTAGTCAACGTCGAGGTAGTGATCCTGGAAGGTGACATTCTGCTCGGGATCGAGAACTTCGAGGAGGGCGGATGCCGGGTCGCCGCGGAAGTCGGAAGAAATCTTGTCGACTTCGTCGAGCAGGAAGACGGGGTTCTTCGTTCCGGCGCGCTTCATGTGCTGAATGATCTGGCCGGGCATGGCGCCGATGTAGGTACGGCGATGGCCGCGAATCTCGGCCTCATCGCGCACGCCGCCAAGCGAGAGGCGCACAAATTTCCGGCCGGTGGCCTTCGCGATCGACATGCCGAGCGAAGTCTTTCCCACTCCCGGAGGCCCAACGAAGCAGAGGATCGAGCCTTTCGGATTCTTGACCAGCTGCCGCACCGCGAGGAACTCGAGAATGCGCTCCTTGATCTTTTCCAGGCCATAATGGTCGGTGTTGAGAACCTTCTCGGCGTAGTCGATCGACCGCGTTTCTTTCGAGCGCTTCTTCCAGGGCACTGCCAGCAGCCAGTCGATGTAATTCCGGCTCACGGTGGATTCGGCCGACATGGGCGGCATTGCTTCGAGCTTCTTGAGCTCCTGGACCGCCTTCTCCAGAACATCCTTGGGCATGCCCGCGGCTTCAATCTTCTTGCGCAGCTCGTCGAACTCGCTCTTCTCGCCGCGGCCCAGTTCCTTTTGGATGGCCTTGATTTTTTCGTTGAGGTAGTACTCTTTTTGCGCGCGCTCCATCTGGCGCTTTACGCGCGACTGGATGTTGCGATCGAGGTCGAGCTTTTCGATTTCGACATCGAGCACATCGGCGAGGCGGGCAAGCCGCGCGGCGGGATCGAAGATGGCGAGCAGCTCTTGTTTTTCTTCGATGCCGATCTGCAAATTGGCTGCAATCGTGTCTGACAGTTTGGCGGGCTCGTCCATCCGCACGCTGGCGATGATGGTTTCGTAGTTGAGCGACTGCTGCAGCTTGACGTAGTTCTCGAACAGCGTAGTAACGCGCTGCATCAACTGCTCGGCAGCGGGCGTCATTTCGAAGTTGGATTTGCCGGTGCGAACCGTGGCGACAAAGAATCCGTCACGGTCGGTCACTTCAACGGACTTGGCGCGCTCCACGCCTTCGACAAGAACCTTGACGTTGCCGTCGGGCATCTTGACGCTCTGCACGATGTTGCAGATTGAGCCGACCTGGTAGATATCCTTGGCCTTGGGCTCATCGATGGAGGCGTCGTGCTGCGTGGCGAGAAAGATCTTGCGATCGCCGGTGAGCGCTTCGTCCAGAGCGCGCACGCTCGATTCGCGGCCCACCACGAACGGGGTCATCATGTACGGAAAGATGACCATGTCGCGAATGGGCATCATGGGCAGCTTGCGCGGCTCGGTTTTCTCACCTTTTCCGGTCATCGATTCCCCTTTTGAAAGGCTCCGCTTCCGCAATCGCCTTTCTCCTGCCGTGGCTTTTGCGTGGCCTTGTTGGGATTGTACAGCCTATTTGCCCTGAGACGAAGTTGGCCACCTTTGCAACTTTAGTTTCGCGCGTAAAGCAAATGGGATGAAGGTGTCACAGGTAATGCCCCACCCACGATTGCGGGATTGACTGAGAACGGGAAACACCGGAAAAATGAGTCCGGCTGCATTTCTTAAAGACAGACAGGCTGCGCTCGGGCGCCGGAGACAAACCAAGATGGAAAAAGCACGCAAGGAAGGGTTTGAGCTCCTGCTGCTGGGCTGCGCGGTTTTTTTGCTGATCGGCATCGCGTGGGGCGCGCTCACGTCGCACCCCACCGTCGATTTCCGGCCTGGTTACTGGAGCGCGCGGACACTGCTGGACGGAGGCGATCCCTACAAGCCTGCCGACGTGCTGCGCACCTACCACGCGGACGGAGGCGACCGGACGGGCGACCCGGCGGCGGATCTCGTGCCGATTTCGCGCGGCCAGTATCCGCCCAGCGAGTTTATCTTCGCTGTTCCATTTGCGGCACTGCCGTTCGCGGTGTCGCAGGTTCTGTGGACGGCGTTGATTGCCGGCGTGGTGATGCTGACCGCCTGTTTGATGTGGAACGAAGGCGCGCGCCATGCGCCTCTCGCAGCGGGCTGCCTGCTCAGCATCTTTCTCATCAACAGCCCTTCGATGATGGTCTTCGCAAATCCCGGAAGCATTGCCGTGTGTCTCTGCGCGATCGGCGTCTGGTGCATCCTCCGCGATCGTTTCGATGCAGCGGGAGTGGTCTGCCTGGCTGCGAGCCTGGCCATCAAGCCGCACGACGTGGGTCTGGTGTGGCTATACTTTGTGCTCGCCGGCAAACCGTATCGCAAACGCGCACTGTATGCGCTGGTTCTGGCTGTCGCAATCAGCCTTCCGGCGTTCCTGTGGATCTCGCACGTTTCGCCACATTGGTTCAGCGAAATGATGGCCAATGTTCAGGCATCTCGCGGCCGAGGAGGCCTGAACGATCCAGGGCCCAGTTCAGCAGGTGGCCGCGGCATCCAGATGATTACGGATCTGCAGGCGGTCTTCAGCCTGGTCAGGGACAATCCAGGCTTCTATAACTTGGCCAGCTACATCGTCTGCGCCCCTTTGCTGCTGCTGTGGGCAATCGGCGCGATCCGTGCGCGCGTGTTGCAGGCCGGGGCAGGTGGAGCGGCCTGGTTCAGCATCGCGGCGATTACGGCGCTCACCATGCTGCCCATCTATCATCGGCAATACGACGCAAAACTCATCTTGCTTGTGGTTCCGGCGTTTTGCATTCTGCTGGCCGAGGGCGGGCGCAAGCGGAAACTCGCGATCTGGATTACCGCCATAGCCTTTGTGCTGAACGGTGATTTCACCTGGCTGATTCTGATTCACTTCATCACGAAGATCCCGAATACGAACCTCGCACAGTTCCTGTTGGTGGCTCCGGTGCCGCTGAGCCTGCTGGCGATGGGCGGGTTCTATCTGTGGGCCGGCATGCGGGGCGGCAAGGAGCCGACGCGTGAGAGCGTCGCAACGACATCCTGAAGATTGAGTTTTCGCCCTGGTTGCAGGCGAACTTTTTCGCCAGAACGCTGGGAATTCCCACGACGAGTCTCCATCCGAACTTCTCTTCCCTTTCGGTGCAGCTTAGTAGATGAGCTTGAGCGAGAACTGGATCTGGCGCGAGTTGCCCGCTGTCTTGCTGATTTCGCCGAAGCCGGAGCCGTCAATGATATTTGCGGGCAGGCCCATATCGACAATGTTGAAGATGTTGAAGAATTCGGAGCGGAATTGGAGATCGACCAGCTCGGCGCCGCTCTTGCGCGTGCCGAAGGGCGTGTCTTTGATCATGGCGAAATCGAGGTCGTAAAATGCCGGCCCGCGAAAGGTGTTGCGCCCCAGGGTGCCAAACGTTCCCTGGTTTGGGCCCGTGCCCCCGGCGATGTGAATAGGAATGGAGAAAAAATCGGTTGCGTTGTTTGCGCCTTGACCAAAATAATCCTCACGGTTTTTTCGGGCGGTGGAGAGATGGGGCACGGCAATCTGGTCAGGCCGGTCGGCGCCGCCAGATCCGGCGCCAGTTTGCTGAATGCCTGAGTAAACCGTGAACGGCGAGCCGGAGGTGAGTGTAGTGATACTCAAGCACTCCCAACCGGAAGTGAATCTCTGCCCGGCAAACTCAAGAAAGCTGACGCGATTGAGATGAAGGTTCTGGGCAGCGCTCAGGCTGAAGGCATGGGTGACGTCGAAGGACGAAGGCCCTTTTTCCGGATGGTAGTCGAAGGGATTCTGCGGAAGAGGAATAGCCACAGCACCGGTCGCTCCGGTGCCGCCAATGACCGCGCTGTCGTTATCGATAGATTTGCTCCAGGTGTAACCAGCTTGAATGCCCGGCCCTCCATGAGCCACGGTGCCCGCGAGTGAAGCCTGAAACCCGTGATAGGTGGAGTGAGCGATGGCCACGATAAGATTCTCGAAACCAAAGCCGCCGGCCACATTGCTTGAAGCGTCAAACGTGGTGTATCGCGCGAATCCCGATCCGGCGCCGGAGTAGGCATTGGGAAAGCTGGTGGCGGGGAGCTTTTCGCTTGCCGTACCCACATAACCAGCGTCGGCCGTCAGGCCGCCAAATTTGCGCTCGAGGCCGGCCGTCCAGGTGAACAGCGTGGCATTGTTGAAAGACGGATCGATGCCGCTCAGTGTCAGGTCGCTTACCGGACCGCCGGGTGTGAGCGCTGCCAGATTCTGCTCGTAGCGATTCACGTCCATGGGAGTGTTCGCGGGCACTTTCTTAGTGGAGTCAGTGGGAAAGATGTCGGCGCCGGAGGTCGAGTAGACCGGCGGAATTTCCGATGGAGTGATCTGGAACCCATAGTGAATGGGCGCGGCCGATGACGAGAGCAGGCGCGGATACACGGCAAACGGAGTAGAACCGGTGAGAAAGTTGTCTTGCCAGATGTTGGGCGGGATAGTCATGACGCTGCCCCCGGCGCGCACCAGCAGGTTGCCGGTTGCCTGCCATGAGACCTGGACGCGCGGCTGCCAGGCGTTCCAGTTGGTCTTGTAACCGGGCTGCGGATTAATGATGTACTGCTGCGTGTTGCCGGATGTGACGATGGTGGATGTGCGGTGAGCGCGCTCGCTGATCGGTGTATAGAGATCCCATCGCACTCCGTAGTCGAGAGTGAGCCGGCTGTTGATCTTGAACGTGTCCTGAAGAAAGAAGCTCAAGTTTTCGCGGTTGATGGCTGCGGGACCAATGTGCGCGCCGTTGGAGAAATAAGGAGGCGCGATAGCGAGCGTATAAGCAAACGGACTGCCGGAGAGAAAGCTCGAAAGCGTGTCGGGCAGCGGATCGCCGGGATTGATGTTGTGGGTTCCGCTCTCGGACGGGATAGCTTCGGTGGCGTAGGCGGTGCCTCCGCCGAAGTCGTATTCGCCGTTGGGGCTGACGCCGAAGTAGGTGGTGTCGCGGTTGAGCCGCGCCTCAAATCCGCTTTTGAGGGTGTGCCTGCCGGTGGCGAGGGTAAAGAGCTGCCGGCCCTGGAAAAGATTGCCATAGGCCTGCATTACAGTGCCCGCCGCGGCATCGAACGGCTCAAAGAGTCCATCGTTGAATTTGACGGCCGGGTCGACGCGATTTTGTGTGGGAAACCCGGGCGTGGAACGCGTAATGCTGATGGAAGAAACAAGAGTGAGGCGTGGTGAGACGGTGTGGGTATAGGTGCCGACAACATTGCGCTGCCGGTCGATATAGGTGATGCCAAAGGATGGATCGATGGCCGTCTGGTCAGGATTGGTCGCGGGGCCGGTCAGGTTATCGAAGTTGAATCGCGCAAAGAACTGGTCATTTGCGCTGAACTGGCGATCAAGGCGGATTGAGAACTGGTTGGCATTGGTGTTCACGGTAGACGGAGTTGCGTAGGTGTAAATGCCAAAGGGACCGGCCGGATCGTTCGGCAACGGATAGCGCTTGAGGACGGCCGCGATGCCCGGGTCCACGGGAACCTGGAGCGTGTCGCCGGGGAATGCGGTGGTGTCAAGGCCCGCGCGCTCGTCTGAAGAGGGCAGAGGCATCACCTGCGAAGTGCCAAGCGCCTGACGGAATCCCTGGTATTGAACGAAGTAAAAGGTGCGCTTGCGGCCGTCGAAGATGTGCGGGAGCAGCACCGGACCTCCGTTGGTGAATCCGAACTCGTTGCGGCGGAAGGGCGGAATGCGGCCGGGATAAACAGGCGTGGCGTAGTCGAAGTAGTTGCGGGCGTCGAGTGCGGAGTTGCGCAGGAACTCGAAGAAGGAACCGTGAAATCCGCTGGCTCCGGAACGGGTGACGATGTTGGTAAAGCCGGAAGCGCCGCGGCCGATTTCAGCGGGCATCCAGCCCGAGCTGGATTGAATTTCCTCGACAGCATCGACATTGAAGTTGCTGAATGTCGATCCGCCCATTTCGGGATCGCTGATGTCGGCGCCGTCCATTGCGAAGGTAGCTTCAACGCCGCGCTGGCCGTTGATGGCAAACTGCTGCGTGAAGTTGGTGGCGCCGTTGGCGTCGGTCATGGTGCCGGCGGCGAGCAGAAGCAGCTGGCTGAAGTCGCGCTTGTTGAGCGGCAGCTCGCTGACCGCGGCGCTGGAAAGCTGTTCGCCACCGGTTGCGCCAGCCTGTACCTGTTGTACGCCGATGGTGCCCTGCTGTATCTGTAGAGGAGCGGCGACAGCGACTTGACCATCAGGCGTCAGGAAAAGGACAGCGGGAGAGGCGCCTGCGTTAATAGCAATCGAAGATGAAGACACCACTTTGCGGCCCCGAGCTTCGACGGTGAGCTGATACTGCCCTGGCACCAACTCGGGAAAACGGAAGCTGCCGTCAGCGCCCGTGACGGCCTGCGTTTCAGCTCCTTCGTGCGCGAGCCGAATGGTGGCTTGGGCGATCGGCGAGCCAGCAGCGTCGCGCAGCGTTCCCTGCCAGGTGACTGCAGCCAGCGGTTGCTGCGCCGGCAACAAAGGGACGAGAAAAAGTGCCACCAACGCGACTATGTGCCGGCAGCGATAGAAAAAACTCAACCTGAAAGGCCTAATGCCTCTGGCGCGAGTCCGCGCCAGACCGTACCCGCAACTTTCGGGGTTCATATTGCCATGGTATTCGATCGTATGCAGAGGGAATCCGCCGATCGGTGGGCGGCGACATGCCGACGTAGAAAGCCCCTTCCACCGAGGGGCAGAAGGGGCTCTTTTGAGGGCTCGGACAGACTCTAGCCAGCCTTTTCAAGCAGGCAGAGCGAGAGATCGCGCCGCTCGACCATGTCCTTCGTGATCTCTATGTCGCGCACACGCTTGTTGCTCGGCAAATGGTACATGAGGTCGAGCATCAGTTCCTCGAGGATCATGCGCAGGCCGCGGGCGCCCACCTTGCGGGCGAGGGCTTCGCGGGCGATGGCGCAGGCCGCTTCGCTCGTAAAGTGCAGGCGAACGTTCTCGTACTCGAATAGGCGTTGATACTGCTTGAGGATGGCATTGCGCGGCTTGGTGAGGATTTCGATCAGCGCGGCTTCGTCGAGCTCGTCGAGAACTCCCATGACCGGCAGGCGGCCGACAAACTCCGGAATCAGCCCGTACTTGATCAGGTCCTGCGGCTCGGTCTTGCGGAGCAGCTCGGTGTCGCGATGCGAGCGGGTGGTTGCCTGATCGGCCTCGGCGTCGACGGTGCGGAAGCCGAGAGCCTTTTTGCCCACGCGGCGCCCGACCACGCGCTCAAGACCGACAAATGCCCCGCCGCAGATGAAGAGAATGTTGGTGGTGTCGACCGCCGTGAACTCCTGGTGCGGATGCTTGCGCCCGCCCTGCGGAGGCACGTTGGCGACGGTGCCTTCGAGAATCTTGAGCAGCGCCTGCTGCACGCCCTCACCCGAGACGTCGCGGGTAATGGATGGATTCTCGTCTTTGCGGCCAATCTTGTCGATCTCGTCGATGTAGATGATTCCCTGCTGCGCGCGGGTTACGTCGCCGTCGGCAGCCTGCAACAGCTTGAGGATGATGTTCTCGACATCTTCGCCAACGTAGCCGGCCTCGGTCAGCGTGGTCGCGTCGACAATCGCAAACGGCACATCGAGCATCTTGGCCAGCGTGTGCGCCAGCAGCGTTTTGCCGGAACCAGTGGGACCGATGAGCAGGATGTTCGACTTGGCAAGCTCCACGTCGCTGGAGCGCGCCTTGTTCATCTGGATTCGCTTGTAATGGTTGTAAACGGCGACAGCGAGCTTCTTCTTGGTCTGGTCCTGGCCGATGACGTAGTCGTCGAGGAAGGTCTTCACTTCCTGGGGCTTGGGGAGATGGCCGGCCGTGGTCGCGGGAGCTGTGTCGCCACGGTCGTCGTCGAGGATAGAGTTGCAGACCGCGACGCACTCATCGCAGATGTAGGCGCGTGGATAATCGCTGGGCGACGAAATCAACTTGGCAACTGCGTCCTGCGACTTATGGCAGAACGAGCAGCGCAATGCCTCTTCGGGCCCGGTGCGCGTTTTCATTGTGGTGGCTCCCCTTGGATGAGTGTAACCCAAATCCCCTGTTCGATCTACGTCCGGGGCCGGTCAATGATCTCATCCACAATACCGTATTCCTTGGCTTGCTGAGCGTTCATGATGAAGTCCCGCTCGACGTCGCGCTCGATCCGTTCGAGGGGCTGTCCCGTGTGCTGGGCGATCAGGTTGTTGGTGATCTCGCGGATGCGCAGGATTTCGCGCGCATGAATGTCGATATCGGTGGCCTGTCCGCTGAGGCCGCCCATCGAAGGCTGATGAATCAAAATGCGTGAATTTGGCAGGGTAAAGCGCTTGCCCTTGTTGCCGGCGAGCAGCAAAAATGCGCCCATGCTGGCCGCCTGGCCGATGCAGTATGTGACCACGCTGTTCTTGATGAACTGCATGGTGTCGTAAATGGCCAGGCCGGCGGTGATAGATCCGCCCGGAGAATTGATGTAAAGCGAGATGTCCTTTTCGGGGTCTTCGCCCTGCAGAAACAGCATCTGGGCGACGATGAGATTGGCGATCTGGTCGTCAATAGGGGTACCAAGAAAGATAATGTTGTCGCGAAGCAGACGGGAATAAATGTCGTAGGCGCGCTCGCCCCGGCTCGTCTGCTCAACCACCATCGGAACTAATGCCATTCTTCCTTCAGCTCCTCGCTTGTTGTTCGTACAACCCGTGTTTTTGCCTTGCCTCTGTGCCGAACCTTTCCGGCTCCATCAGGTGGCAGTGTAAACGCCACGCTTCACTTTGCTGGCAGGTTTTCGTAGAGCGTGCTTGCCGTCTTCTCCCTGCGTAATTGATTCCTAAGCCTAACCATGCCACCATCTTGCGCCAATCGCCCCTTCAGAGCATCGATAGGCTCGCGGGACTGCAGAGATACCAGTTGCAATTCACGGTCCATTTCTTCGTCGGTGACGGTGATGTTTCCTTCACCAGCGATGCGATCCAGGAGGATGTTGGTTTTTACCTCGGCGAGGGCACTGTCACGCTGTGCGGCGCGGAGGCGGGTAAAGTCGAGTTTGCGCATCTGGTCAGGATTCATACCCTGAGCAGCCAGAGCGCGCAAGCCGCGCTCGAGCCGCGTATCGATCTGCTCCTGCACCATTGATTCGGGAACCGGGAAAGTGAACTTCTCGTTCAAGGCTGCGAAAAGCTTGTCCTTGGTTTCGGATTCGACGTTGCGCTTCTTGCGATTGGCGAGATACTCGCGCACGCTGTTCTCGAGAGCCGCGTAGTTTTCGTAGTGGCCCAACTCCTTGGCGAAGTCGTCGTTCAGCTCGGGCAGGATGCGCTTCTTGATTGCCTTCACCTGCACTTCATAGGCAACGGTCTTGCCGGCAAGCTTTTGTTCGGCATAGTCGGCAGGATAGATGACCTCGGCCTTCAGTTCCTGGCCGGGCTTTGCTCCGCGCAACGCGTTCGAGAATGCCTCGACCGTGGTTTTGCCGCCGATCTCGACGAGCGTGTTCTCGCCCTGAATCGGCTCGGGCGCCGGCTCGCCCTCGGGAGTTCCTTCGATCTGGCCCTTGTAGCTGATTTCGGCCCAGTCGCCATCGGCAAGGGCGCGGTCTTCTTCAACCGGTTCGACTGTGGCGCGCGAATCGCGCAGGTGCTCGAGCTCGTGCTGGAACTCTTCTTCCGTTACTTCGGCGGAGGGCTTGGGAACCGTCACGTCCTTGTAGCCGTCGATCGAAAACGACGGCAGGTACTCGAAGACTGCCTTCACATGAAGCGGCGTGCCGTCTTCGACAGTCAGCTCGGTAACCTGCGGCTGGCCCACCGGTTGAACACCCAGGTCGTTCACGGCCTTGTTGAAGCGCGCGGGCAGAAGCGTGTCGATCACTTCCTTGCGGATCTCCGCGCCAAAGCGGCGGCGGACGATGTTTTCCGGAACTTTGCCGGGACGGAAACCGGGAATCTTCGCATACTTGCGGTAGTTATTCGCGACGCTCTTCCAGGTCTTCGCGACCTCTTCGGCGGGAACGTCAATGACGATTTCGCGCGTGACCTCAGGGTTGAGAACGGGCCCGTGTTGATGTTCGTGAGCGCCTTCGGCGTGCTCGTGATCGTGCTGGGAGTCAGCGGTTTCGGTGTTGCCTTCGAGGGTGGTGCTGGGAGTCAAAGCAGTGCCTTTCGGTGGGTCTGGGCCCATGGCGACGCGCTCGATTCGACACGGCGCGGATTCGCCCGGGAAATACCTTAATTCATGGTACGGGGGTTTGGAGGACGGGGTCAAACCAGGGGAGGCAAGGGACGAGGGGCCGAGATGACGAGAAAGGGGGCTCCTAGCTGCTAGCTTCTAGCCACTGACCCGGCCGGGGTCGCAGAAATGAAATGCGGGATACAGGAAAGTCCGTGGCGAAACTGGCTGGCTAGCGTTCGACAGAGAGGGGCTTGCGGACGTAGGGCAGGAAGCGGGGATGCGAGGCGCCGACGCTGGCATAGTGATCGCGGGCCTCATTCAGGCTGAGCTGGCCGTTGACGGTGAGGCGAACATCTGAGGCGTCCTGGTCTTCCTGGCCGTCATCCTCCCACCAGCAGACCGGGCACAGCTGCAGGGTTCCGGGCGCATCGAGGGTTCTATATCCGCAACACGGGCAACGATAGCGGACTGCAACTGCGGAACTCACAGAAAAATGGACGGGAAATCGCCATGCAAGATTACGCCACACAAGATTCATAACCCACCTGTCGGCAATTCGTTTCCAGGTATTGGATGAAAGATGCAGGCCTCAGGTGACGAAGGTTTTTCCCGTTTCGCGCAGTCAATTTGGTTTAATGCCAGGCCCAAATGCCGAAAAGCGCGCCTCCAGGCACTGCTTCATGGCGGACCACTTGCTGGCGAGAATCGAAAAAAACGTGTTGCGGATGTGTGGCCCCAAATGACCAACCGCCGCGCGCAGCCTGGCCCTCATCGTGGCATTGTCCTATCTCGACATGCGCTCAGCGTCGTTCACGCCCGCCCGGCGAATTCTTTCGTCTCCGTGTAGACCCGGACCTTCTCGTTCTCCTGGACGTAAAGCGGAACTTTGATTTCGAGGCCGGTTTCGAGACGGGCGAACTTAGTGACGTCGCCCGAGGTGTTGCCGCGCGCACCCGGCTCGGTGTAGGCAACGGTGAGCTCAACCTGCGCCGGCAAATCAAGGCCGATGGGGTTGCCGTTGAACTTGTGCAACTGGATCAGCGATCCCTCGACAAGAAACTGGAGCGCGTCACCCACCATGCCCGGCGAGAGCCGGTGCGTGTCGAAGCTCTGTTGGTCGAGGAAATAGGAGCCATCAGCATCGCTGTAGAGATAGGAGGATTCGACTGTTTCGAGATCCGGTTCCTTGAACTTCTCGCCGGCTTTGAAGGTTTTGTCGAAGACGGCGCGCGTGAGCAAGTTGCGCATCTTGAGGCGGACCAGAGTCTGGCCGCCGCGAGCGGTGGGCGTGGAGATTTCAGCTTCAAGGCAGTAATACGGAGTGCCTTCAAACTCAAAAACCATCTTGCGCTTTACGTGATTGCTTCGATCAGTGCAGCCATGCGTTCTCCGGATCGAAAGGTCGAAATGGCGGCGAGCGTATAGCTCTGCCGATTCCTAATCATTATAGGGAGACGGATGGTGCGAGACCGCAAGGCGCTAAGGTGCGGGCTTTGTCCGGATGGACGCTCAATGTCCCGCGACACGTCAGAATTGGGCTAAGACGTCACTGCACATGAAATCCACGGCAGGTGAAATCCTATTCGCAATGTTCGTCGCTGGCGCGGCCGCTGTCCCCGCAGCGGCTGCGGGATTCGTCGGTGGGGTATGGATTTGCGGTGAGGTATTCAGCGGGGAGGCGACCGAATCCGCCCTGGTCGTGGCCCCAGCAGCCGCTATCGTTTTCGCCGGCACAGTGTTCATCATCACCTTCCGAAAGATGACCACGTACGGCGAGTCTCCTGATCACCAACCATGACCCGCTCTGCAGGCGGGTTGGCCGGGGCGCCGAGGTAGTTCAGCCTTCCTCGGCTTCGCGCAGTTTGGCGATGACAGTGAAGTCTTCGAGCGTGGTGACGTCGCCCTTGATCTCGCCGTGCGTGGCGAGGTCGCGCAGCAGGCGGCGCATGATCTTGCCGGAGCGCGTCTTGGGCAGCGCCTCGGTAAAGCGAATATCGTCGGGCCGGGCCAGCGAGCCGATCTCTTTCGCAACCCACTTGCGCAGCTCGTCTTTGAGCCCTTCGCTCGGCTGGTTGCCGCTTTCAAGCGTGACAAAGGCGGCGATGGCCTGGCCCTTCAGATCGTCGGGCCGGCCCACAACGGCGGCTTCGGCGACCTTGGGATGCGCTACGAGCGCCGACTCCACTTCCATGGTGCCCAGCCGATGGCCGCTCACGTTGATCACGTCGTCGACGCGGCCCATGAGCCAGAAGTAGCCGTCGGCGTCCTGGCGCGCGCCGTCGCCGGTGAAGTAGCAGCCGGGAACGTCGGACCAGTAGGTCTTCTGGTAGCGCTCAGGATCGCCATAAGATCGTGCGCGCCATCGACGGCCAGGGCTTGCGAATGACAAGCAGCCCTCCGTGACCGGCGGGCACAGGCTGCCCTTCGCGCGTGACCACCTCAGGCTGAATGCCGAAGAAGGGACGCGTGGCCGAGCCGGGCTTGGTGGGCACTGCGCCGGGAATGGGCGCAATCAGGATGGCACCGGTCTCAGTCTGCCACCAGGTATCGACGATGGGGCAGCGGTTGTGGCCGATCTTCTCGCGGTACCACATCCACGCTTCAGGATTGATCGGCTCTCCGACCGTGCCGAGCAGGCGCAGCGAATCGAGCTTGTGCTTTTCGACGATACTCGTCGCCCCACTTGATGAAGGCGCGGATGGCTGTGGGCGCGGTGTAGAAGATGCTGACGCGATGATCGTCGACGATCTTCCAGAAGCGCGAAAAGTCAGGGAAGTTGGGCGCGCCCTCGTAGATGAGGACGGTAGCGCCGTTCTGCAGCGGGCCGTAGACGACGTAGGAGTGGCCGGTGACCCAGCCAATGTCAGCGGTGCACCAGTAGATGTCGTCGTCGCGCAGGTCGAAGACGTACTTGGTGGTGAGGTAGGTTTGCACCGAGTAGCCGCCGGTGGTGTGCAGCAGGCCCTTGGGTTTGCCGGTAGAGCCGGAGGTGTAGAGGATGTAGAGCGGATCCTCCGAGTCCATGTGCTCGGCGGGGCAAACGGGCGCGGCGGCAGCAACCAGGTCGTGCCACCAGTGATCGCGGCCCTCGACCATGTTGACCGGCGAGCCGGTGCGGCGGTAGACGACAACATGCCTCACAGTGTGGCAGGCGGGCATGGCTTCGTCGACGGTTTGCTTGAGCTTGATTTCGTTGCCGCGGCGATAGCTTGTGTCCTGCGTGATGATGGCCACACAACCGGAGTCGTTGACGCGGTCGGCGATGGCGT
Source organism: uncultured Acidobacteriaceae bacterium (assembly GCA_963834565.1). Classification (GTDB taxonomy): domain Bacteria; phylum Acidobacteriota; class Terriglobia; order Terriglobales; family Acidobacteriaceae; genus Telmatobacter. Next base: position 139,432 of record CAWICF010000014.1, read on the forward strand.
TGGCGGCGAATCCGCCGAAGATGACGGAGTGCACGGCGCCAATGCGCGCGCAGGCGAGCAGAGCGATGGCCAGCTCGGGCGTCATGCCCATGTAGACGGCTACGCGATCGCCTTTCTGGATGCCGAGCGACTTGAGCGCATTGGCGAATTTCTGCACTTCGACGTGCAGCTCGGCGTAGGTGAGGCGGCGGATTTCGCCTGGCTCGCCCTCCCAGATGATGGCGGTTTTGTGGGCGCGCGGGCCGAGCGCATGGCGATCGACGCAGTTGTAGCTGAGATTGAGCTTGCCGCCAACGAACCACTTGGCCCAGGGAAGTTTCCATTCAAGCACCTTGTCCCACGGCTTGAACCAATGCAGCTCGCCGGCCGCCTCCGCCCAGAATTTTTCGGGGTTTTGGATTGACTCCCGGTAAAGCGCTTCGTATTCCTCCAGGCTTTTGATCCGTGCCTCAGCGCTGAACTCCGGCGGCGGCGGAAAGACGCGGTTTTCGCGAAGCGTGGAATCGATGTCGCGGTTGGCAACAGAAATTGGCGTGGAAGACATGAAGAGTCCTTAGGGAAGGCGTTTGGAACGCTATCCCACCCTGAAAGCCCGCCGCGGCAGGAATTTAGGATGGGCACCCAGCTTTCAGGCGTGGAAAAAGCCTCGGCTCAAACTCTATCGGGAGGGACCGGGGCGAGGCAAGTGACGCAGAGCAGCGCGAATCTGCCACGGTTCTGCTAGGATGCTTCGCTCAGGAGGGGGACAGCGATGAAAGGAATCATGTTTCATCATCTGGCTTTATCATTCGCTCTGACCACGATCCTTGCTCCCTTATGCCAAGCGCAACTGCAAATGGCAGGCGATTGGCAGGGAACGTTGCAGGCCGGAGGCGCTGAGTTGCGCCTCGTTCTGCACATCACGGCCGGCAAGGATGGGGCGCTTGCAGCCACGCTCGACAGCGTGGACCAGAGCGTCTACGGAATCCCAGTGACCTCAGCCGTGCTCAAGGATTCAAAATTCAATCTGACGGTGGATGCGGTGCATGGAACGTATGAAGGCACGGTGAACAAGGATGCAACGGAAATTGACGGCACCTGGTCGCAAGGGCAGCCACTCGCGCTGAGCTTCAAACGGGCAGCCGCCACGCCGCCGCCGGCCGAGGCAAAGCCTGCCGCACCGTCCGATATCGATGGCACCTGGACAGGGATGCTGAATGCCGGCTCATCGCAGTTGCGCATCCTCTTCAAAATCGTGAACACACAGGATGGGTTGACGGCAAAGATGCAGAGCCCGGATCAGAGCCCGGTCTGGATACCTGCAACGTCGGTCAAGCGCACAGGTTCCGCACTCACCATTGAAGTGAAGGGCATTGGAGCAGTGCTCGAAGGAAAGATCTCTGACGGCCTGGCTTCAATCGACGGCACGTTTACACAGATGGGCTACGCTATTCCGCTTTCGCTGCAGCGCCTGAAGGAATAGTCACGCGCTCGGTTTCGGCTTCACAGGGAGTGAGGAGTTCCTACCAGTGCAGCAGCGGCAGCAGGCTTGAGTAGTCGTCGGTCCACACGCGCAGACCGGGCTCGAGGACGGCCGCTCGGCCTGCGGCAGCGACCTCGGGCTGGGTGAAGAACGCGGCGTTGTCCGTCATTAATACCCAGTAAGCGCTAAACTCGTCTCGGTCGTCATTGGCCAGGCTCGAGAAGCGCATCGCCTTCATGCCGGACGATTGCGCCAACAGCGCGAGCGCCGGCTCGAGATCGACGTGCTGGTTTGAAATGTGGAAGGCGATGATGCCGCCGGGCGCGAGGTGACGGCGATAAAGCGCGAGCGCCTGCGTGGTGAGCAAGTGGAGCGGAATGGCGTCGCCGGAGAATGCGTCGACTGCGAGGACGTTGAACTGCTGCGGCGCCTCGCGGGCGAGTTCGTTGCGGGCGTCGCCGCCAACGATGGTGATCTGCGCGCTGGAGTCGCGAATGTAGGTAAAGACATTCTGCGCGATGGGCACGACGGCAGGATTGATCTCGTAGAAGCGGATGCGGTCGCCTGGCTGGCCGTAGGCGGCGATCGTCCCAGCACCGAGTCCGATCATACCGATATTGCGCGGGAGTACAGATCCGTTTTGACTGGTGCAGCAGAAGCGAAGCGCGAGTCCGACGCCGGAATCGAGCGCGTAGTACGTCGTCGGCGTTCGTCTTTGCGCATCGGTCCCGAAGATCTGCGTGCCGTGCTCGATGGAGCCGTTTGTGAGTGTGCGCAGCGTGGCGCCTGGAAAACCGAAGTTCTGCTTCACGCGGAGCGCCGCGTAGAAGTTGCGAACCGCGACGAGAGTTCCACGCTGGTAGGCGATGTGGATCCAGATGCAAACCACGAGCAGCATGATGGTGGCTGCGGACCAGAGCATGCGTTGCGGCCAGGCGCTGCGCCAGGTGGCGGCGAGAGCGAGCAGCGAGGTGACGAAGAACGTGATCGCGATGTCGTAGTTGAATCTGAAGACGAGCGGCGCGGCAATTCCGATGAGAAACGATCCCAGCGCGCCGCCGGCGGCGAAAAGAAGATAGAAGACCGTGGATTCGGACGCGCGCTGCGGCCGCCGCGCATAGGCCTCGACATGGCAGAACAGGCAGGCGGCGAGCAGCTCGATGAGGAAGAACGAGATCCCGATGCCAATGGGCACAGTGTGATCGACCTGCGAGAGCATGTATGCCAGGCCGCCCAGCATCACGGCGAGAAAGCGGACAAGGATGCCACGCGGCAGCAGCCGGGGAAATTCGAAGGCGAGGATGATGCTGACGAGATAAACGCCGAGCGGCAGAATCCACAACAGCGGAATGGGCGCGATATTGGCCGTGATGTAGCTGGTGACGGCACTGAGTTGCATTGCCGCGCCCATGGGCAGAAGCAACCAGAGCAACTTGCGCACGAATAATGCCGGTTGGCCGGTGTCCTCGCTTGGGCCCGCTGGCCCGACGTATGAAGCGATCGAAACTGCTTGATCGGTCGCGCTGCGTACGCGCCATGCGAGCATTGCGGCAAGGAAAGCGAAGAGCGCGAATCCGCAGAGCCAAGCCATTCGTTGCGTGCGCAGCGTAAAGTTTGGCTCGATCAGGGTCGGATACGCGGCCAGCGCCAGCAGTGATCCGAGATTCGAAAGTGCGAACAGTCGGTACGGAATCGCCGAGCGCTCCACTAGCGACCACCAAAACTGCAACAGCGGGCTGGTGGCGCCGAGAGCGAGAAATGGAAGGCCGATCCAGATGCTGAGCGCGAAGAAAATCGTGGAGACGGGACGCTGCGCGCCGCCGGCGAGATTAAGACTCCCCCCAGCCCAAAAAGCAGAGAGCGCTAGCGCGGCGGCGAGCAGAACAAGATGCAGTTGCCACTGGGGATGCCGCGTGAGCCAGTGCGCATAGGCGTAGGCGCAAAGCAGCGCAGTCTGAAAGAAGACCAGGCAAGTGATCCAGACAGCAGCCGAGCCGCCAAGCGTGGGTAACAACTGCTTGGCCACGATAGGCTCGACGAGAAACAGCAGAAAAGCCCCGAGAAAAATAACGCCGGCAAAAAGCGGACGCGACACGGTCAAACTGGTGACTCCTCGATCACACGCGAAAGGCGATGCTAACACAGGGGAAGGCAGCGGAGTTAGCGGGGTTAGCGGAGGAGGTGGTCGAGATAGAATGGCAGGTTCCGCTTGAAACATGGAATGCGAGAGGGAAAATTGAACTACTACGTTGCCCGCAACGGCCAAGTCTCCGGCCCCTTCACCGAAGAAAATGTGAGAGCCTCTCTCGCGGCTGGCTCGCTTTCTCCGAGTGACCAGATTCGCACCGACATCAGCGCTGAATGGAACACCGTCAGTGACCTCTTCCAGATTCCGCAGACAACGACGGCACCGGGAGCCCGTGGAAGGAACGGGCCAGTTCCTCCCAACCTTCACTGGTTAGTGCTCTTGCTGTTGTACATTACCTGGATTTTTCCGTTCATCTGGACGTTCGTGCAGGCTTCATTCGCACGCAAGATCGACCGGGACAACAACTCGATCATTGGTTTTGTTATCGCATTCCTTTTTGCCATTATTGGCATGGAAACCGTGATTTTCCATGCAATGGACAGGGTCCAAGCCACTGACCGCCTCTTCATGGACCTCATGCGGCTCGGCTCGATGATTGCATATCTCTTTGGTGTCTTCAGCGTACGGAGATCGATGGAAGCGTACTACACCAAGGTCGAGCCCATTCAGCTCAGGCTAAGCGGCGGGATGACTTTTTTCTTTGGCATCCTTTATCTTCAGTACCACATGTCGCGCATCGCGCGTTGGAAGAAGACCGGCATCCTGGTGGCATAGCGAACGAAGTGTATTGGACGAGAAAAGCCCCGCTTGCGAGCGGGGCTCTTCGTTTTTTACGATCGAGGTGACTGCCCTACGATTTGTCAGCGGCCGATACAAGCTTGGCATCCGCTTCAGAGATGACACGCAGCGCCTCGTCGTAAGCAGATTCGCTCTCGCCAGCTTCCTTCCACATCTTTTCGCCGCGATCAAGCTGCTGCTCGGCACGGGGCACATCGATCTCTTCCGGCTTGAGAGCATCGGAGGCGAGAATCGTGACGCGATCGGGCAGAACCTCAACGAATCCCCAGTTGACGTTGTAGCGCGTCGTGTCGGGGCTGTGCGACTCAATCCCCGCACCGGTGTGGATGCGCACATCGCCCGCGCCCAGCTCGGCCATGAGCGGTGCGTGGCCGTAGAGCACTTCAAGATAACCCGACTTCGAAGGCAGCTCGACAGCCGTGGCGTCGCTCTCAAAGAGAGTGCGCTCAGGAGTGACGAGACGAACGCGAAGCTGGTTCGATTCTTCAGCCATACATTGCTCCAAGCTGCTAGCTTCTAGCTCCCAGCCTCTAGCCCATTCTGCTGCGGTTGAATTCTTCAACTCCGCAAGAAAAAGCTAAAAGCTAGAGGCCAACGGCTAGAAGCTGCTCTTACGCCGTCGTCTTCAACGATTCGGCCTTGGCCAGCACGTCTTCAATGCCGCCCTGCATATAGAACGCCTGTTCGGGAACATCGTCGTGCTTGCCCTCGATGATCTCCTTGAAGGCGCGTACCGTGTCGGCAATCTTCACGTACTTGCCGGGTATGCCGGTGAACTGCTCGGCCACGTGGAACGGTTGCGACAGGAACTTTTGGACTTTTCGTGCCCGGGCGACCGTCAGTTTATCGTCTTCAGAGAGTTCGTCGATGCCCAGGATGGCGATGATGTCCTGCAGATCCTTGTATCGCTGCAAAATTCTCTTCACGCCCTGCGCAACGTCGTAGTGATCCTGCCCGACAACGCGCGCCGTCAGGATGCGCGAAGTCGACGCGAGCGGATCGACGGCCGGGTAGATTCCCAACTCAGACAGCGGACGGCTCAACACCGTCGTCGCGTCGAGGTGAGCGAAGGTGGTGGCCGGCGCGGGATCGGTGAGATCGTCTGCCGGCACGTAGACGGCTTGAACAGAAGTAACGGACCCTTTGCTGGTCGACGTGATGCGCTCCTGCAGCTCGCCCATTTCGGTGGCAAGGTTCGGCTGGTAGCCGACGGCTGAAGGCATGCGGCCCAGCAGCGTCGACACTTCCGACCCGGCCTGCGTGAACCGGAAAATATTATCGATGAACAAAAGCGTGTCTGATCCTTCCACGTCGCGGAAGTACTCGGCGACAGTGAGCGCGCTGAGGGCTACGCGCAGGCGAGCTCCGGGCGGCTCGGTCATCTGGCCGTAGACCAGGGCGCACTTCGACTCCTGCCACTTGCCTGGCTTGATCACGCCGGATTCGGTCATCTCGAGCCAAAGGTCATTGCCCTCGCGGGTGCGCTCGCCCACGCCGCCAAAGACGGAGTAGCCGCCGTGGTTCTTTGCCACGTTGTTGATAAGCTCCATGATGATGACGGTTTTGCCGACGCCGGCGCCGCCGAAGAGGCCGATCTTGCCGCCCTTCAAAAAGGGCTGGATGAGATCGATGACCTTGATGCCGGTCTCAAACATCTCTTCGCTCGTGGACTGCTCGTCAAAGAGCGGCGCAGGACGGTGAATCGGCATGCGCTGCTTCTCGCCGACCGGGCCAAGTTCGTCCACGGGTTCGCCGATCACGTTGAGAACTCGGCCCAGCGTCTCCTTGCCCACGGGCATGCGGATGGGACCGCCGAGGTCGATGGCTTTCATGCCGCGGACCATGCCGTCGGTGGCTTCCATGGCGACGGTGCGCACGCGGCCCTCGCCCAGGTGCTGCTGCACCTCGAGGATCACGTTGATGGGCGTGGGCACAGTGAAGCCATCGCTGGTGACGCGCAGCGCCTGGTAAATAGGCGGCATCGTCGCCTCTTCAAACTGAACATCCACGGCCGGGCCGGATATCTGAATTACTTTGCCAATATTTTCTGCCATTTCGTTACCTTCCAAAATCCCGTACTTTCCTAGTCCAAAATTTCGTGCAATCCGTGCCGGAGCAGGGCTCTGCCTTCCTTTGCCACCGCAGTACTCTCGTTTGCCATCTGCGGATCGCGCGGAAACCTTCCTGGAAACTTCTGATCGATCAACTTCTCGTCCTCCGCGTATTCCTCGTCGATTTTTATCAGATCCAAGTAGTAAGACAAACTCTCAGCCACTCCCTTGTCACGCCACGTCCACGCCGATTTTTTGGCGTCGTCGATCAGTGCCTGCGCCTTGTAGGATTTGGCATCGAATTCCCACACGCTCATTGATTCGAAATTCTCCAATCCATCAATCTGGGCCAGCGCCGCTCTGCCGGCCCTCTGCTCGCCGGATGTAAGCCAATACCGCTCCACCAAAATCAAAATCGCCAAAACTGCAATGACAAATCCAAGAAGGGTGCCCGACCAGACAAGCATCCTCCGCGTGGTTCTATTGCTCCAGATCTCGGTCTGCAAAAGCTGACGGACGCTCATCTCAATCTCGCCCGGCTTCCGTCGCCCCTACGGGGCTAAGAAGTCAAATTGGGCTCCTTTCCCAGGACTGCGCTCCGCTTGTCCTGGGCTAACTTCTTGCGCTCCCTCCGGGACCTAAAGGCTAAAGGCCAAGAGCTAATAGCTTCCTTTCACAGCGCCGCCGCGCCGCTCACAATTTCAATAATCTCCTTGGTGATGGCCGCCTGGCGTACGCGGTTCATGTGCAGCGTCAGGGCATCGATCATGTCGGAGGCGTTGTTGGTTGCCGAATCCATCGCCGTCATGCGTGCCGCGTGTTCCGCAGCGACCGATTCCGTCATGGCGTGGAAGAGCATGGAAAAAATGTACTGCGGCAACAGGCCCGCGAAAAGCTCACCGGCCGGCTGCTCGTAGATGTAGTCGACATTCGCAGTGCCGAATTTCCTGGCTTCTTCTTCGGCTTCCGCGGTATCGGCCGGCTCAATCTGGATGCCCGCCGAGAGTGCGGCCTCGGCCGCGCGTTCTTTCTCTTCGGCAGTGGGCTCCACTGCGCCGGTGATCTGCTGTTTGCCGATCTCGATGAGCGGGAGCAGCTTTTCAACGACGAGCCGTTGCGCAATGACGGACTTGAATTCGTTGTAGACGATGTAGGCGGCGTCGATCTCTTCGTGCACGTAGCGGGCAATGATGTTGTTGGCCAAATCGAGAACGCGCGACGTTTGAAGGTTGACCAGCATGCCGGGGTGGTCGCCCGTCACTTCCACCTTGCCCTTGCGCGCCTGCCTGACTTGAAGTTTCTGGCTTTGTTCGTCGGTTTGCTCGGTGTAAACAGCAATCGGGTATCGGCGGCGCAACTGGTCGCGGCCTTTGCGGCCCACAGCCTCGATATCGATCTCCTTGTCGGGATTGCCTGCGATGAACTGGTAGGTGGTCTTGAGGATGTTGGCGTTGAAGGCGCCGGCGAAACCTTTGTCGCCGCTGATAACCACCAACAGAACGCGCTTCTCAGGCCGCGTGATAAAGAGTGGATGGCTCAGATTACCGGTCTTTTCGTCGTAGAGATCGACGCGGTGCGTCAGCGACTGCAAAACGCTGGTGATCATTTTGGCGTAGGGACGCGCCGAGAGAGCACGCTCCTGGGCGCGGCGCAGCTTGGCCGCTGAGACCATCTTCATGGCCTTGGTGATCTGCCGCGTGTTTTTCACGCTTCTGATTCTGCGTCGAAGATCTAATACATTGGCCATTTGTTGCTTTCTGCCGCAAGCTACTAGCTGTTCGCTATTAGCTCTTAGCTATTTCCTCGCTTGAATCAATTCCTGTCATCGGCTCGATGCTGCATCGAGTCTCCAGCTAAAAGCTAATCGCTAATAGCTAAAGGCTGTTCTACGCCGTCGCCGCAGCCGCGTGCTCCGCCGCGAAGATTTCCTTGTAGTCCTTCATTGCCGCGTGCAGCCGGTTCTTGATGTCGTCGTCCAGCTGCTTCTTTTGCGTCAGGTCTGCAAACAGCGCCTGTTGCGCATCGGCAAAATACTTGTGGAGCCCGTCCTCAAAAGCGCGAATGTCGGCAACCTGCAAATCGTCAAGGTAACCCTGCGTGCCGGCGAAGAGCACAGTTACCTGCTGCTGCCAGCTCAATGGCTGGAACTGCGGCTGTTTCAGCAGTTCAGTGAGGCGCTGGCCGCGCGCCAGCTGTTTCTGCGTCAGCGGATCGAGATCGGAGCCGAACTGAGCGAAGGCCGCGAGTTCGCGGTACTGCGCCAGATCGAGCTTGAGCGTGGCGCCCACCTGTTTCACAGCCTTGATCGCAGCCGAGAAGCCAACGCGCGAGACTGATAAGCCAACGTTCACGGCCGGACGAACGCCCGAGTTGAAGAGGTCGGTTTCCAAAAAAATCTGGCCGTCAGTAATCGAAATGACGTTGGTCGGAATGTACGCGGAAACATCGCCGGCCTGCGTTTCAATCACAGGCAGCGCAGTAAGTGAACCGCCGCCGCGCTCTTTGCTCATCTTGGACGAGCGCTCGAGCAGGCGAGAGTGGAGATAGAAGACGTCGCCCGGATAAGCTTCGCGGCCTGGCGGGCGGCGCAGCAGCAGCGAAATCTCGCGATACGCCATGGCGTGCTTCGAGAGATCGTCGTACATCACCAGCGCGTGCTTGCCGCTATCGCGGAAGTATTCGCCCATCGCGGTTGCGGCATAAGGAGCCAGGTAGAGCATCGGGGCGGGCTCAGAGGCCGAGGCGGCCACGACAATGGTGTGGCCCATGGCGCCGGCTTCGGTCAACGTCTGCACCACTTGCGCGATCGACGAGCGCTTCTGCCCGATGGCGCAATAGATGCAAATCAGATCGTTCTTCGCGTTGTTGATGATGGTGTCGAGCAGTACGGCGGTCTTGCCTGTTTGTCTGTCGCCGATAATCAGCTCGCGTTGGCCGCGGCCAATAGGAATCATGGCGTCAATGGCCTTTAGACCGGTGGCCATGGGCTCGCGCACCGGCTGGCGGTCGATAATGCCGGGGGCCAGACGCTCGACCGGCAACGTGTCTGTAGTAGCGATGGGGCCCTTGTCGTCGATGGGCATGCCGAGCGCGTTCACAACGCGCCCAACCATCGCTTTGCCGACGGGAACTGAAAGAATCTTGCCGGTGCGCTTGACCTCTTCGCCTTCCTTCAGCTCCGTGTAATCGCCGAGCACTACGCAGCCCACCTGGTCTTCTTCAAGCGAGAGCGCCAGGCCCGCAATGCCATGCGGAAAGCTGAGCAACTCGCCGGCCATGACCTTGTCGAGGCCGTGCAGTCGCGCAATACCGTCGCCGAGGGAGGTGATGGTCCCGACTTCGTCGACCTGGACCTTGGAGTCGTAGTTTTCAATCTGCTCGCGAAGGAGCTGTGTGATTTCGTCCGCTTTGATCTGAGCCATTGTGCAAGTTCCTTGCAGTTCTTAGTTCGCAGGTCTTAGTTCACAGTCGAGAGACCTCGCGCTGCGAACCGCCGGGATCAACCGGCCGTTAATGTTTCTTTCAAACGCTCAAGGCGGCCACGCACAGAACCGTCGTAAACGGTCGACCCGATGCGCACCACGGTGCCACCGAGAATGGATTGGTCGAGCGTAAAGCTCGCGTCGATTTTGCCGCCGGCAAGTTTCGCCACTTCGGCGGTCAGCGAGTTGCGCTCATCCTTGCTCAACTCGCGCGCAGTCACAATTTCAGCGGGACGAATCCCCAGCTGTTCCTGCAGAATTCTGCGATAAGCCGCAGCCACCTCGGCAACGTGACCAATGCGGTCGTTGTTGATGAGCACGGCGATGAGATTGCGCAACTGCTTTTGCATGCCGAGCTTCGCGTTCAGCTTGTCGAGGATGGCGACCTTCTGAATGGCGGGTGCGGCCGGATTCACGAAAAATGTGCGCAGCTCAGGGCTGCCTTCCCATGTAGCGAGGAAGTCGGTGAGCTGGCGATCGATCGCTGTCGCGTCGAGCTTTGCGTCGGTAACGACTTCAGCAAACGCGGTAGCGTAGCGGGAGACAAAGGCTGGCATCTAGTTCTTGCCTCCTTTGCCGGCGCCGTCGGCAGAAACGCCTGCAACAAACTCGGCGATCAGCGCGCGATCGGTCTCCGGAGTCAGCTTCAACTGCTTCTCGGCATGGCCAATTGCCAGCTCCGCGGCAAAGTTGCGCAGACCGCGCCGCGCCTGTGCTGCAGCCACGGTAATTTCCTGCTCCGCGGCGGCTACGATGCGCGCGCTTTCCTCGCTGATCGACGCCTTGATTCGCCTTTCGTCTTCGAGGCTGTCGCGCTCCACCTGGTCGCGGAACTGCTTGATCTCTTCGCCCAGCCCGGCCAGCTTGGCTTCAATCGCGCTCAGGCGGCTGTTCGCATCGGCTGTCGCCTCGCGCGCCGTTTTCAGGTCGTGACTCAACGTCTGCGAGCGCTTGCGGAATATCCGGGGCATCACGCGTCCGAGCGGGATGACGATTGCGAAAAAGATGACAGCAAAGTTGATGCCGAGGAAGATCCATGACGTGGTATTCACGTTGAGATGAAGCACGCGCGCAATCGACTGCACCATGGGCGAGTGCAGAAAAGCTTGCTCCTGGTCCTCGTCGGATGATTTCGACGAATCGGACGTTGACGCGCTCGATGGAGTGCTTGCCGCGTTCGTCGTCCCGGTCACGGGAGCGGAGCTCTGCGCCAAAGCGCGATACGGTGCGAAGGCCAGAAGCACGGCAAGCGCGGCGATGGTGGCCGAACGCAAAATATCAGAAAGATTGAAGCTCATTTTGCGGAAGAACTTTCTCAACGGGAACCCCCGGCCGCCATAGGTAGAACCGCGCGAACGGCCTGGCCGGCTAGATCGGATATCGACGCTTGAATGGTGGTGCGAGCCGATTCCACTTCAGTATCAAGCGACGTTTTGGACTGGCGTACTTTGTCGCCGGCCGACTTGCGCGCCGTATCAAGCGATGCATCGCGTTCTGCGTTCCACTGCCGGATGCGTTGCTCGCGGACTTTGAAAGCCTCCGCACGGGCTTGCCGCAGTTTTTCAGAGTATTCTGCAGCCTTCGCTTCAGCCTGGGCGATGGCCTTCCGCGCGTCATCCATGGCGCCCTCGGTCAAAGCGCGGCGCTTGGCCAGCATTGCCGTGAGCGGCCCCTGCACCAAAAACTGGTAAGAAATGACGAGAACGATAAAGAGCAGAGCCGTCGGGACGGCGCTCAGGAACAGCGTCGCGAGTTGGTGAATGATGTCTTGCATGGTGGTACCGGGCCGCAGCGGCTACCAGAAAGGAAAATCGCGAGCGGAACACTACTTTGTATCAGGGGCAAAACCCCCGAGTCAACGCGACTGGGGCTGAGGAAATGGTGGCTTGTGACAGCAGTCACGAAACGGGAAATTAATGCAAATTAGGGCTTGCTTTTGCCCAAAACAGGCCTAGACTTAAAAGTACCACCTAGACCCAGTCCAGGGTCCAGCGGGCAGCCGGTATTGGGAATCCTTCCACTCCCAACACCGTCTGCCCGCCTCTAATTTTGAGCACAATTTGAGAGATAAACCGGCGTTTTACGGTTGCCCTGATACGGCCGCCTTGTCGACGGTGAGCAGCCCGTGCGCGCGCAGCCAGTTTTCCAACAGGTTCGGCCATTGATCCAGAGCCGGATCGCCTTTTCCCAAACCGGTCCCATGGGGACCATTCGCGAAGATGTGCAGCTCCGACGGCACGCCGGCTTTGACCAGCGCGTCGTAGAAGCGCAGCGGCTGCTCCACCGGTACGGTCTGGTCGGTAAACGTGTGGTAGATGAACGTCGGCGGTGTGTCCTTCGTCACGAACAGGTCCGGCGAATACGCCGCACGCAGCGCTTCGCACTGGTCCATCACGTTGGCCACCTTGCAGTAACTCAAGTGCGAAGTATCGGGCGAGATGGCGCCGATCCAAGGGTAGCCAAGGACAAGGAAGTCAGGCCGGCTGGAAGCGCGGGCGATAGGGTCGTCGGCGTTGGCGTCCCCGGGAACAAATTGCGTTCCCGCCAGCGCAGCCAGATGGCCTCCGGCTGAGAAACCAATGACAACAATACGGTTAGGGCTGATGTGGTAATCAAGGGCACGAGCACGGATCGTCTGGATGGCGCGGCGAGCGTCAATCAGTGGAACCGGCAGCAGGTAGCCGTTCGAGGCCAGCCGGTAGCTGAGGATGAATGCGCGGAAACCACGCGCCGTGAACCAGTCGGCCACCTCCCTGCCCTCGAGATCGCCTGCCAGGTGCACATAGCCGCCGCCGGGCAAAATGATGACGGCTGAACCATTGGCGCTGCCCTGGCGCGGCTCGAAGATCGTGAGCGCAGGGATGTCATTACAGGTCGCACCCTTTGCTTCCGGCGCCGTTCCTGCCCACAACCGGACGGTCTGGATGCCGAGGAAAGCATTGTCGGTGCCCGGAGTGGCGCAGCTTGGCGTCTGGGCTGAGGCGGCGAAGGCGAATAAAACCGCAGCGAAAAATAAAAAGAGCTTTCTCATGAGAACCTCTCGCATGGCCCGCGAGGATTATAAGAGTAGGGAGTAGGTAGTAGGGAGCAGGAAGTGGGCTCGGCAGCCGAAGCGCTGAGCTCCTCAGCCCCTAATGCCTCTTCAAAAGCGCCTTTGGGCTCTCTGTTTCCTAGTTGGCTATTGGCTATTCCCTGCTTTAAAGCCAGATCGCGCTATGGCCGGGGCAGGGATTCGCGGCCTGCTCGCAAAGTGTTGCGGCGAGGTCGAGACCGTAGCGGGCAAAGTAATAAGCCGCGCCGTGGACGCGCTCCTGTGGAACGCCGCCGGGCGCGATGGCCTGCACGATGGACTCGGCATGGCGTGAGAGCGTGGACTCGCGCTGCAACTGGAAGTTGGCGGCCAGCGTTCGCAGCCGATTCATCTGGTAGCGGATTTTGCCGGCTGCCGTATCGGCCGACTGTCCGAGACCTTTGTCCTGCGACTGCATCCAGTCGACCAGCGTCGTAAGCTCTTCGTCCATGGCGTTTCCGGCCGCCGCGAGTTTTTTCTTTGTCTCGGGCGGCATTGAGCGCGCCGCGAGTCGCAGGGCGAGCGACGCTGCGTTCTCCTCGGCGAAAACCTGGTCGAGCGAGATCTCGTGCTTGCGCAGCAGGTTTGCGACCGATGGCTCGATGAGAGTGGCCGAAAAGCGCGGCAGCGGCGGCGTCTGCCGGCCAAGGATGCGCTCAAAGAGAACCGTAGACTGGGCCAGGTAGGCGATCTCGGCCGGACCGCCGATCTGCGCCGAAGTTGAAAAGAGAAAATCCTGGAAGACCGGGCGCAGCAAAGCCGCCGGCGAAATACGTTCCGGCGCGGCATCGAGAATCGCCACCAGTTCGGCAGTCGAAAAGCTCACCGTGCCTGACGCCGCGGCAGCCTGCCACAAGCCGTTGGGCTCAGCCGAGCTCGGCGGGATCCGCTTCAGCGCAAGCCGCGCGCCCGACTGGTCATCGATCAAGAAGAGCAGGCTCGATTGCTCGGCCACCGTCACCTGCTGGTGATAACCGGCAGCCTCTAGTGCACGCCCGCGCTCGATCAGCGCGGCGTGCAGTTCGTCGGCACGCTCAATGCCCGCGCGCAGCACGGGAGCGCCGAGGCGATGAGTGTCGCTGTTGTTCGCATCGAAGACGAGCAGACCCTGCGCGGCAAAGATCTTCGAATAGAACTCCGCGAATGCCTGCGCGAAGGTGCGGCCCGGCCGATAGGCGCCAACAAGAGTGTTGGCCGCGTCGGAGGGGCCTAGCGATTCGGCAGCGCGCTCAACGAGCGGAACAATTGAATCGTCGAGAATGATGTTGCCTGCGGGCAGCGCGGCGCCGGGAGCGTGATCATACGTGAACTGCGCAAGTTCCTTGCCCGCCGGGAATGCGGTGTGATCGATCTCAGCGAAGTCGTGATCCTCGCTGGCGAGCCAGAAAACTGCAACATGTGGATGCCCTGAGGCGCTCGCCGTACGGGCGCGGGCGATGGCAGTCGACGCTTTGTACGGTGTGTAGAGCGGGCCGCCAAACAGGCCCACCTGCTGGCCGGTCACGACCGCTCCGGCGCCCTGCTCAAGCGCGGCAAGCGGGGCCACAGCATTCGGGCCGGGGTTTTGCGCGGCAATCAGCCGCACTAGCTCCGCCCAATGCGCGGGAAGCGCCGGGCGCTGCTGCCAATGATCTGGCGAAGGAAGGAAGCCGGGCAGCGTGCCGGCGCAAAAATCCAAGAACAGCCGGTTGAGCCCGGGCTCAATGGTCACGGGATAACAGTCTGCGGTTAACAATTCGTTCACTTGCAGTTTTTCTGCCTTTGACAGGATATCCGCGTGATCGCGAACTTGAAGCTGAGCCTCCTTAAGGATGCCATGGCAGCCTTGAATGATGCAGAACCATCAGTGCGTATACTCGACTTGAATACAGCATGGACCAAGGGAACAACGGAGCAGGGGAACGAGAAAATGTGGATGACTGAAAAAAACAAGTTTCCGCATTCATAAAACGAGGTCATGAAGATGCCCGGTGAAAAAACGAAAAAGAGCGTGAAATCGAAAGTTCAGAGAGCGAAGAAGAAAGCCCCCAGGACCGGCGGGCTAAAGCTGACGGCCACGGTGCTTAGCTCCGAGACCGTCTTCCAGTGCGCGCTGTTCCGCGTGCAGCACGACAAAATCATCGAGCCCGGCGGGCGGCGAAACGAGCGCGATGTGATCCGCCACAATGGGAGCGTCGTGATCCTGGCAGTCGACAACTCTCAGAGCAAGGAGAACCCGTGGATCGTGATGGAGCGGCAGTACCGTCATGCGGCCAACCAGTACCTGTGGGAACTGCCTGCGGGCAAGATTGATGCCGGCGAAGAAGCCCTGGCTGCGGGAAAGCGCGAGCTGATCGAAGAGACGGGCTACCGGGCCAGGAAGTGGCGGCCTCTCGTCGAATATTATGCGAGCCCTGGATTTTTGGGCGAATCGATGAAGGTCTTTCTGGCGGAAGACTTGAAGGCCGGCGATGCGCAGCCGGAAGAAGACGAAGAGATCGAGTTACGACTGGTAAAGCTCAACGATGTGCTGAAGATGATTGACAAGGGCGCCATCCTCGACGGAAAAACCCTGACCAGCGTGCTCTTGTACGTGCGGATGCTGGATAAACAGAAGAGAAAATAGCCGGTTCTGCCGCATATTTCCACAAGAAATACAAGCCAATTCCCGTAATCTCAGGTCCCGCGGGTTCCCATCTTTCAGGGGCCGCGGGGTTTCACTTTATGGAACCCTTACGAGTCCAATCAACCTTTCTGCGTCTTTTCGCGTCTTAAAGGGTATCGGTGTGAGATTCCCCTCAAAAACCACCGTATCTCCGCTCGGAAAAAGAAAGGCAGAACGCTGTGGCTCAGTACAAAGGAAAGGTCAAGTGGTTCAACAACGCCAAGGGCTACGGATTCATCGGACGCGAAGATGGGCCTGATGTATTCGTCCACTATTCAGCAATTCAACTGGACGGGTACAAAACGCTCAAAGAAGGCGACGAGGTCGAGTTCGACATTGTTGAGGGTCAAAAAGGCCCGCAGGCGGATGCCGTAGTCCGCTTCCGGGAAAACACCGCCCACAGCGCCGCATAGCGCAAGCCGGCGGTACAGCAAGACCGCTGTTCGGCGGCCAAGTGGTAGTGCGTCGCCACATCCCTGCAGAATTTCCAAATACCCTTCCCCAGCGGCTCCGCGGTTATCGCGGAGTCGTGTCTGTTCGAGTTTTGGCGCGTCGATTGACCGCACCCTGCACTCATAGCTGATACTGCTGGCGGAGGGCCGCTCGATGGACACCAAGACGATGGCCCGGTTGCTGGAAGAGACCGCCGATCTGATGGAGATCGACGGCGCCGACAGCTTTCGCATCCGCAGCTACCGGCGCGCCGCCGAGGCGGCCGAGCAAACCACCGTCGATCTTGCCGCCGCTGCCTGCGACACGGCGAAGTTGCTCGAGATCGACGGCATCGGCAAGGGCATGGCGGCGCGCATCCAGGCGATTGCAGAGACAGGCACGTTGCCCCAGCGTGAAGAACTGTTAGCCAAGTTCGGCGCGGGCGTGCTGGAGCTACTAAAGCTGCCTGGCATGGGCCCCAAAACTGTGGCATTGCTGTGGGACGCTGCGAAGATCGGGACCATCGAGCAGCTTTCCGAGGCCATTGCAGCGGGCCGGCTCAAGGGCCTGCCGCGCATGGGCGACAAGCAAATTGAAAAACTACGCAAGGGCATCGACGACTACAAGCGCTCGGCGGGCCGTTACCGCATCGACATCGCCAACGATGAGGCCCAGCGGATTGCGGCATACCTTCTCAAATTTAAAGGGATCGACAAGGTAACGCCGGCCGGGTCGCTGCGCCGCGGGAGGGAAACGGTGGGCGATCTGGATCTGCTGGCGACTGGACCGGCCTGCGAGCCGGAGCACACTTCGGCAGCTGTGGAACACGTCGCCGCCTACCCTGGCATCCAGGACATGATCGCCAAAGGCGAAAACAAGGTGAGTTTTCACGTCGAACAGGGGCTGCAGGTGGACGTGCGCCTGCTGCCATCAGCCAGCTATGGCGCTGCGCTGCAATACTTTACCGGCTCAAAGGCGCACAACGTGACGCTGCGGCAGCGTGCCCTGAAATTGGGCTACACGCTCAGCGAGTGGGCGCTGGCCCGGCTCGATGACGAGTCTGTCGTGGCCGCTGCAACCGAGGAGGAAATCTATTCCGCGCTCGGCATGGATTGGATGCCGCCAGAGATGCGCGAAAACCTGGGCGAGATCGACGCTGCAGTCGAGCACAGGTTGCCAAAAGTCGTCGCACTGAAAGACATTCGCGGCGATGTGCACATGCACACCACGGCCAGTGACGGCCACAACTCGATTCGCGAAATGGCGGATGCCGCGCACAAATGCGGGTACAAATATATCGCCATCACCGACCACTCCAAAAACCTGGCGATGACCAACGGCCTCGACGAAAAGCGCGCGCTCGAGCACATCAAGCGCATTCGCGAGGTGGACAAGGCAATGGAGGGCGAGATTCGCGTCCTTACGGGAATTGAAGTCGACATTCTTGGTGACGGCGCGCTCGACCTCGACGACGAAGTGCTGGCGCAAATGGAGATTGTGATTGCCAGCGTGCACACGCGCTTCGAGCAGTCCCGCGAAGAGATGACCGCGCGCGTGATGCGGGCAATCGAAAATCCATATGTCCGGATTCTGGGCCATCCCACGGGCCGTCTGCTGCTGCGCCGTGAGCCGTTTGCAATCGATATTGCGGCCGTTTTGCGCCGCGCCGCTGAGCTGGGCGTGGCCATGGAACACAACGCGGCGCCGGAGCGGCTCGATCTGAATGACCACGATCTGCGGCTCGCGAAGGAACTGGGCTGCAAAATCGTGATGTCGTCTGACTCGCACGACGCCCGCAACCTGGGCAAGATGGACTACGGCGCGAGGCAGTTGCGCCGCGCCTGGCTGACTCCTGATGATGTCCTGAACACACGCGACGCAAAGAAATTCCTTGCCGGACTCAGGAAGCGACCGTAGCCCGGTCGCGACCGACGGGATTAGATCGGTTACTCGTAGTAACCACCTTTAGCGAGATTCGTGGCTTGTGGTAACCAAATAGCGCTAAGATAATTGCGCAGCGACATGGGCGCAACGACCAGGCGCTCAATCCCCCATGAGGCCGTCATGAGCTTATTGCAGCAGGATTCGGACCAGCTGGACGATGCAGCGAAAGGCGAGGAATTAACCAGAGGCACCAGCCACGTAATCTGGGCTGCAGTGGCTGCCACCGTGGTGGTAAGCATCGCCATCGCGATCTACGTGATCGCCGAGCAAAAGCCACCCGTCTCCAGCGGAGTAGTTCTCGCCGTCTGGGCGCATCCCCAGCACACGACGACCTCAGGAGTGGATGCCAGCGGCGCGCCGATCCCGCAACAGAATGTCGACCAGGTCTTCGTTTTCACCAAGGTCAGCCTGAAGAATCAGAGTGACCACCCGATCATCCTGAACAACGTGATGACCAATGTGACACTCGACGATGGTATCCATTCAAGCTACGCAGCGAACAAAGGCGACTACGACCGCCTCTTCGTCGCCTATCCCGACCTCACGGTGACACACGGCCCCGCGATCTCTCCGCTCGACACGGAGATTGATCCCGGACAAACCGTAGAGGGCGAGTTTGTTTCTGCTTTCAGGATTACCAAGGAGCAGTGGGACGCGCGCAAAAAGCTCGACTATACCTTCTCGTTCCGGTATCAGCCGAACCTGGTGCTCACGCCCCAGTTGCCTGTGATCGACCAGTAGCCCCTATTGCCCGCTGGGCTGCACTGGCGTCGGAGCGCTCTTCGGCGTCGAAAGATAGCCCGTGATCTGGTTCTTTGAATTGATCGTATTCACTACGATCTCGTAGAGGGCCGGATCTTTGCCGCTATAGAACTGCATCGGCTCGTTCACGTTCCGGTCCTTCTTCTCATACACCTTGTCGTCGGCGTAGATATCCAGCGTAAACTTGTTGCGCTTGGCGTCGGTCTTCTTTAGCTCAAGGCTGACGGTGCCGACCGGCTTCTTCTGGCCTTTGCTCAAGGTGAACTCGTAAAAGTTGCGGTCGCCCTTGTGCTCCAGCGTGACAAGTTCGTCGTGATTACGCGCAATCACACTGTTGGTATTGCTCAGGTCGCCACGAACGCTCTCCAACTGGCTCAGCGCGGTGCTCACGTCGCCCTGGGTCTTGGTCAGGTCGGTCTTCACGCCGCCCACATCGCTCTTTACGCTGGAAACGTCGCTGGAAACGGCCGTAACCTGCTGGGCGGTCTGTTGCTCGGCTGTTTGCAGCCGTGCGGTATCTGCCTGTTCGCGCGCGATGATCGCCTGTGCGCGCTCATCGAGTTGCTTCTGCGTCAATCCCAGTGACTTGGCCAGCTCATCGGTCGTCACTCGCAGGCGGGCGTCGGTTTCGCGCAATTCAGCGGCGAGCTCGCGGTTCTGCTGCTTGGCGTCGGCCAGGTCCGCGGCCTGCGCGCTCACGCGGCTGCCCAGCATAAAGCACCAGATCAAGGCGCCAACAGCGGCCAGAAGCGCTATCGCGATGACCGCCAAGAACGCGCCAGAGTAAGTTCGGGGGGCTTCTTCTATATCACTCATGCTTCGCCTTTCCTGCTCAGGTGCAGATGCCGTGGCAAGCCGCACCAGTGGGTTGGGGATATCCTTTCCCGTTAGACGCCGGATGCGGGGCAAATTGTCGACCCCGGACCCGGAACTCTGCCTGATTCACCATTTTACGAACGGGGGCAGCCAAATTGAACTGCAAAAATCAGCTCCGCGCCGCGGAAGCTACAGGATATATCGCGGAAACGGCCTTGGCGGAGCTTTTCCGGAGCTTCCGGGGTCTCGGCCGGCGGCACTCACAGCGCATTCTTGCACTCAGGACCCGATCGTCCGAGCACAGATCGCTGTCCACTGCCCTCCCGTTCCCTCGTTCCCTTGTTCCTTCGTTCCCTGCTTCTGCCGTCCCGCCTGCCGTGACAAGCGGCGAATCGTTCCGTTATAAACATCTTTACTGCTATTTCCGGCTCCGCACCGCATTGTGGGGCTGGTCCATTATTCTATTGGGCAAACAGCCATCAAATAAGTAGAGGGAGAGCAAGGTCTATGCCGACCGCTGTCGCAGGGAAGGGTCTCGAAGGAATTGTCGCCGCAAACTCCGGCATCTGCTGGATCGATGGAGAGGCGGGCATCCTTTCCTACCGCGGCATCGACATTCATGAACTGGCCGAGCACTCCACCTTTGAGGAAACCACTTACCTGCTGTGGAACGGTCTGCTGCCCAACGAGCTTGCACTGCGCGAGTTTTCCACCCAGCTGGCTCTCGCCCGTTCCCTCGATCAACGCATTATCGACCTGCTGAAATCGTTCCCCAAAGCAGCCACGCCGATGGAGATCCTGCGAACTACGGTGTCGGCGCTAAGCTTCTACGACGCCGACGAGAAGGACAACTCGCACGACGCGAATGTGCGCAAGGCCTACAACCTTACCGCGCAGATCGCCATGATCGTGGCGATTTATGACCGGATTCGAAAGGGCAAGGAAATTGTTCCGCCGGACCGGTCGCTGACCCACGCGGGCAATTTCTTGTGGATGCTGAATGGCGAGAAGCCCTCGGAAACAGCCACGCGAACGTTAGATATTGCTCTTATCCTCCACGCCGATCACGAACTGAACGCCTCCACCTTCGCCGCCCGCGTCATCGCCGCAACCCTCTCTGACATTCACTCCGCCATCACCGGCGCCATCGGTGCGCTGAAGGGCCCGCTGCACGGCGGCGCCAACGAAGGCGTGATGCGCCTGCTGCTCACCATCGACAAGGAAGGCGCAGATCCAGTGGAGTATGTGAGAAACATGCTGGCCGCCAAGCAGAAGATTTCCGGCTTTGGGCATCGCGTGTATAAGACCGAAGATCCGCGCGCCACGCACCTGCGCAAAATGAGCGAGCAGCTAGGCAAAGATTCGGGCCACCCCAAGTGGTACGACATGTCGCGCGCCATCGAGCTCTACATCAACAAGGACAAGAAGCTGAACGCCAACGTGGATTTCTATTCGGCTTCGACTTACGCCACGCTTGGCATCGACATCGATCTCTATACGCCGATCTTTGCCGTAAGCCGCATCTCCGGCTGGGCCGCGCATGTCATCGAGCAACTCGACGACAACCGCCTCATCCGTCCCCGCGCCGATTACATCGGACCGGTGTATCCCTCGCCGTGGATTCCGGTTGAAGAACGGCTATAAGCGGGTCATTGCAGCCCTCGTTTAGAATCTAGGCAGATAACCAAAAGAGGCTGCCGGCAATGAAGAGAGGGCTAGCGCTGTCCATTGTCCTGTCGTGCGTCTTGATGGTCGCGGGATGCTCGTATATCACCATTGTCAATCTGTACCCCGTCCAGGGACCCGCTGCGGCTATGGCTCCGCCGCCGTACTATCAATTGACGATCAAAGGCAACGTGGCGATCGTCAACGGCAAGGCACCCGCAATTAACGTCGTCTTGGGAAATGGAGAATCGTTTCACGGGAGCTGGAACAATTTCACCGAATCATCGGCCAACCAGAAGACCCCTGGAACCGCTGACAGCTTTCCTCCGCAACCCAATCTGGCCTTCGCCTGGGATGCCGTCTACGGAAAAGGCTTCTTTGTAGCCCATCTGCTTGGACAAACCGTATTGCAGACGACCATGACCGGAAGCCAGGGAACCGTGCTTCAGGCGGAACTCCAGGGCCGACGAGGCGTTGCCATCGACAGTAAGGGTAATGTTTACAAAATGACCTGGTAGCTGGTTTCTCGCGCCTGCCGGGAGCCCCGGCCAGTTCGCGTTTGGCCACCTGAGACCTGATTCCCTCTACCGTCTTTTCGCGTTCCTTACGAAATGCGTGTCAAAGTAATCTTGCACACTTGAACCCTCCGTACCGAAACCATTTCCCCTTGGAGGTCCACCATGAACTCAAATCGCGCTCTTCTCTTCGCGCTCGTCGCCTTCGCCATCGCCGCCGCGCCGTCGCACGCTCAGCAGCTCGATCCCGTCAAGGGACCGATGTCGCTCCAGGCGCCGGGACCGTTTTACGAAGGCTCAAAAGGCAGCGGCACATATGCCTATTCGATCAAGTCTGATTTTGGTCGCGTCAAGTCGTTCAGCTGCGCCGACGGCGAAACCCTGAAGGGAAAGTCCGACTGGACAACCGCGCCGCCCGCTGATGCAACGGCATCGGCAACATCTGAAAGTGGCCAGCCGAGCCCCGCCGCCGTGTGGGACCTGATCTACGGGCAGGGCTATTACGCCGCACATGTCTCTGGCAATAAGATCTTGCAGGGAACCTTTACCGGAGACAAGGGGACCGTATTTCAGGTCCAGTCGTTGGACAACTTTGTTGCAGTCGGCGTGGACAATCACGGGAATCTCTACAAGATTGTCTGGTAGATGAGTGGCTGTTGACGCTCTGGCGCGCTTTGTCGGACTCCGGAGCTATCGCGGACCGCGCACCTGATCGAGCAGCCAATCAATCGCGGCATGCTGGTTTTCAATACCAATGCGCAAAGGTACGGCCTGCAGCCGGAGCGTTGAAGGAAGCGAATCGGCAAGCGCGTCAAGGCGTACGCAATCCTTTTCTGTGGTGAGCAGAGTTTGTGCGCCGGCCCTTTCCGCAGAGGTTGCAATGCGGGCCAGATCCGCCGCAGTGTAGCGATGGTGATCGGCAAAACCCCAACGGGCTGCGAGCTGGGCGCCAGCTCGCTCGAGTCCCGCGAAAAACTGTTCCGGCCGCGCGATCCCGCAGAAGGCAGCGACTGGCCCGTCGAAGTGCGGCACATCCATCTGCCGGCGCAGGCGCCAGATTTGCGCGCGCCAGCCGCGCGATCTGATCTCTGCTTCCAGTTCCGGCTCGTCCTCCCCAATCGCAATAACGTTGGCCCGCTCCGCTGCACGCAATGCTTCGCGCAGGTTACCCGCAGGAAGCAGATGGTCGACGAAATCCGCGCGGCTGAGCAGAAGAATGTCGATGTCGCGATATAGCTGGCGATGCTGAAAGCCGTCATCGAGCAAATGAACGCCGGAAGACGCTGCGCGCTCCGCTAGCAATCCCGCCTGGTACCGCTCGGGCGCGACATAGACTGGCACGTCGGCAGCGCGCGCAATCTCGAGCGGCTCATCGCCGAATTCGCTGGCTGTCCCATCACGCTTCACCAAAAGTGGAGCAGCGGCGCTTCGCCGCCGGCCGTAGCCGCGAGAAAGGACATCAATATGCAATCCACGAGCTGTCAGCGCCTTCGCCAGCGCGATCGTGAGCGGAGTCTTTCCCGACCCGCCAGTCGACAAATTGCCGATGGAGATGACGGGCCAGCGCAGCCGGCGAACAACCGGGCTGCCCGGCCGGAACTTTCTCTCGCGCAAGGCCAGGCCAAGCCGGTAGAGCGGCACCAGCGGCCAGAGCAGCGGCCGCGTCATATCTCCTCCTCCAGGCGATCACCTATCTCGAGCAAATCGCGAATTGCCGCTACGCAGCGCTCCGTCGCCCCGGCCTGCGCCTCGAATACTTCCCTCGCCCGTGCGCCCATAGCTTCAGCGGCAGCTCGATCACACAGAAGATCCGACAGCACCCCTGCCAAATCCTCCTTTTTTGCGATTCGCAATGCATTCTGCGCGCGCAGCGCATCGGTGATCGTGGTGAAGTTGGCGTAGTGCGAGCCCATCACGATGGGTACGCCAAACTGCGCAGGCTCCAGCGGATTGTGTCCGCCCGCCGCAACCAGGCTGCCACCGACAAATGCCACGCTGGCTAACGAGTAGACCGACGCCAACTCGCCGATGGTGTCGAGTAGAACGATCGTGCCGGGCCGCAGCGATTCGAGCGAATTCGCGTTCCAAACCGATCGCCGAACCCACGCATGGCCGGATTTTTCGAGCATTGATGCAACGGCGCCAAATCGCTCAGGATGGCGCGGCGCAAGCACCATGGCGAGTTGTGGATCGTCAAACAGCAAATGCGGCCAGGCATCCAGCAGCGCAGTCTCTTCGCCGTCAAGCGTGCTGCCCGCAACAACGAATCGCAGCCCGGCGCCATTCGCCCGCAAAATCCGTGCAGCCTCGCTCTCTGTCGCGGCTCGCACGTCAAATTTGAGATTCCCGGCGACCGTTACCCGCTCGGGTAAACAGCCAAGCGCCCGAAACCGATCAGCATCGGTGTCGCTCTGCGCCAGCACGCAGCCCAGCCGCGAAAGAATGGGCCGCCAAAGCGATCGCAGTTTCCTGTACCGCGGCCACGACCGGTTCGAAATGCGCGCATTCACGACAGCAACCGGAATGCTGCGCCAGAAACACCCGTTCAACAGGTTCGGCCAGAACTCCGTCTCCGCCAGCACAAGCATCCGCGGCTTCAAAGCGTTCAGATAAGCGCG
This sequence comes from uncultured Acidobacteriaceae bacterium, assembly GCA_963834565.1. Taxonomy (GTDB): domain Bacteria; phylum Acidobacteriota; class Terriglobia; order Terriglobales; family Acidobacteriaceae; genus Telmatobacter. Next base: position 163,780 of record CAWICF010000014.1, read on the forward strand.
CACAGCCCACGGCAGATCGAGGGGGCAGTAGAAGACGCGATTCGAGCCGAAGTGTTCGCGGGCCAACGCCTGGCCGGTGCGGGTAGTGGTGGAGATAAAGACAAAATACTCCGGGAGTGCCTTGTCGAGCGATTTCACCAGTTGGGTAGCGGCCAGAACCTCTCCAACAGAAACCGCGTGAAGCCAGATGACAGGCCGGTCGCCAAGCGAGCCAACGGACAATCTTCCCGGAACGCGGCCCACCCTCTCGCGCAGCCCCTCGCGGTACTTGTTCGTAGTGGCCATGCGCCACAGCCACCAGGGCGCGCTCGCGGCGAGCGCCACGAGGAGGGCCACGTTATAGAAAAATAAGATCATGAGTAACAAATTTCGCTTCCTGTAAGTCTAACCTTAGGAATGATACAGTCGAGCGCGATGAAACCTTTGCAGTTTGTCTCCTTGGTTTTGATGTCTCTAGCGCTGCCGGCAATGGCGACGGATCATGCGCCGCCCCCGGTGCAGCCGGCCACTTCGTTCCCCGCCGTGGAAGTTCACACCACCGAGCACGTGGCCATTGCGGTTGAGCCCTATGACACCAAGGAGCGCGAGTCTATCTTTCGCGTCGACTACGTCGATCACGGCGTAATGCCGGTACGGCTCATCGTGACCAACCTCGGCGATCGGCCTATCAACCTGCGCGACGCGCGCATTCTCTTTGAGACCGCAGCGGGCGATCGCATCCAGGCCGCCGAGCCGGAGGATGTGGAGCGATTGATGACGCGCAAGGAGCGCGAGGGAAGCAAAATTCCCTTGCCCGGCCCGCTCCCACCCATCCACACCAAGCCAAAAGGCAGCAACAGCGAAATCGAGCAGGACTTCAACACCTTTGAGTATTCGGCTCTCGCGGTTGAACCGCATACAACACGCGCCGGATTTTTGTTTTACGTAGTCGAGGGGTTGAGCCACCCACTCACCGACGCCAAACTCTACCTTCGCGACATCCGCGACGCGGACGGGAAAGAACTCTTCTATTTCGAAATTCCGTTCAATAAGTATTTGCAATCGAAGTCAACGCAGATGAACTGACTTCCGGCTGATTGCGGCGCAGAATTCCGGCCGCTACTCGTAGTAAGTCGCGGTAGTTGTGTCCGTTTCCCAGATGGTGCAGTCTTTAACCCGCACGCGGCCGGAGGTCACACCGGCAAGATGCCGGTTGGTCTCGTCGTAGAAATACTTCGCAATATTTTCGGCAGAAGGATTCAGCGTGGTAAACGGCTCCAGGTCGTTGAGCATCTGGTGGTCGATGCGGTCGATGACGGGCTTGAGCACCTGCTTCAGCAGCTTGAAGTCGAGCAGAAGTCCGGCTTCGTCGAGGGCGGAGCCGGCCAGCGTGACGCGGACCTTATAGTTGTGCCCGTGCGGGTTCTCGCACTTGCCTTTGTAGTTGCGGAGATAGTGGCCGGAGGAAAAATCCGCCTCCACGGTGACTTCGTACATTCGCTTTGGCTCGATCCTGCGCGGTTAGTTCTTCAACGACTTCAATCTGTACAAACGCCGGGTGCCCCAGGTCTCGATTTTGAGACCTGGGAAACCACGGCCTCAAATACAAAATCGTCGGTCAGAAACCTCGCTTTTCTACTCCTATTTTAGTTCCTCGGGCTGCGGCGTTTTTGCCGCGCCGCCCGGCGCGCTTCTTCGCTGTGCCGGTCCACTTGCTCAAACAGGCTGCTCATCACGCCGATAAGCGCCGAAGCAAGGCCCGCCAGCAGCAGGATGAGCGCGAGCGTGCGCCACAGCGTGCCATTCGCCGGCAGGCCTGGCTGGTAGCTCGAAGGCAGCAGCGACATGACGCCGGAGATGATTGCGAAGAGGCCGAGGCTGGCAGCCAGGATATAGAAGTTGCGGGACATGCGGGTCGACGTTCGGCCAGTTGGGCCTGATGTGATTCTACGGCGTGTGAGTTCAAGCAGAAAGCTGCGAAGAATCGATTACGGCGACGCCGGCCTTGGCCAATTCCCCTTCCATTGCGACAACCGATCCGTTCAGGTCGATTGAGCGGCAAGCATCTCGAATAACGTATGCCTCGACTCCGAGTCGGCGCGCGTCAAGAGCCGAGTAACCGACGCAATAGTCATATGCAAGACCGGCGAGAAAGACGCGCGTCAATCCGCGATCGTCGAGATAACCGGCCAGTCCTGTTGGCATCGTGCGGTCGTTCTCGAAGAACGCCGAATACGAATCGATCTGCGGACGGAATCCCTTGCGCAAAATCAGTTCGGCCCGTGTCAGCTGTAGATCCGGATGAAACTCCGCACCGCGCGTTCCCTGCACACAATGATCCGGCCACAAGGTCTGCTTGCCGTACTCCAAATCAATTGACTCAAACGGCTTCTTGCCGGGATGGGCCGATGCGAAGGACGAGTGATCCGGCGTGTGCCAGTCCTGCGTGAGAATGATGTGCTGAAAGAGCGGCGCGATGTGACGAATCGGCGCGATGACTTCATCGCCGTTCGGAACAACCAGCGCTCCGCCGGGACAGAAATCATTCTGCACGTCAATGACGATCAGAACGTCGTGGGCGCCGATTCGCATTTCAAGCTCCTGGCACAAAATTCCCGCGCCCGATCCTTTTCGCGCAGTTAGCGAAAAGGATGGGAACGCAAACTTTTCCGATTATGCCAGAAGCACCTCGACGCGGTTGTCGCGCAGCAGCTTTACGTATTCCGGCGCGAGAGCAGCGTCGGAAACGACGAGGTGTGCGGCACTCAGCGGCGCCACCGGAATCATGCCGCCGCGGCCAAACTTCGTATGATCGGCAACGATGATCACTTTAGCCGCGACTTCAATCATCTTCTGTTCTGATCCCACGACGAGCGTGTTGTTGTTGCTGAAGCCCGCCTCGCTGATACTGCCCACGCCCATGATGAGTGTGTCGGCGCGGATAGCGCCCAGCATCTGTTCGCAAAACGGCCCCAGCATCACACGCAGGCGAGGATCGAAGTAGCCGCCGGTCAGCGTGAGCTCGATGTTGCGCAGCGACTCGAGGCTCTCGGCGATCGGCAGCGAGTTCGTGACGATATGAAGCGACTTCGCGGCAAGCTCGCGCGCCACAGCCGCCACGGTTGACCCGCCATCGAGAATAACGGTCTGGCCATTTTCAACCAGGCCCGCTGTGAGCCTCGCGATGCGGCTCTTCTCGTCGCTCAAGCGAACGCTCTCGGCGGCGTAGTCAAATGCACGGCTCGGCGGCGACTGCACCGATACCGCGCCACCGTAAACGCGGCGCAGCGCGCCTTCCTGCTCGAGGAGGTCGAGATCCCGGCGCACGCTGGATTCGGAGGTGTCGAAATCGCGGCATAGGGTTTCGAGATCGACGAAGTCGCGCGTCTCAAACATCTGGCGGATTCTGAGTTGCCGTTCAGCTGCCTTCATCGTGTGGTGGCGTTGCGCCCCGTTCGCCTCATCCTTGAACCGGCCCTCTCGCTCCCTTGCTTCTTCGCTGCCTGCCTTACTTCCCAATTGCCTCCATCACCGCATCCGTCACTGACTTCACCAGCGAATCCAGATCCGCGCCCGGCGTCGCCGCGGCGCCGTGGCCGTGGCCGTGGCCGTCATGATTGTGTACGCAGCCATCGCACGGCGTCGGCGTTATCGCGATCGAGCCCGGAATTTCAAGATCGGAAAGCTGGCACTCCTTCATGCGCGAAGTGTCGAAGCGGATATCAGGCAGGCCGAGCTTCTTCTTCAGGTTCAAGAGATCCGATCCGTGCTGCTCCGAGATATACGAGATAGGCACCCCGAGTTGTGCAGCCAACATCAAGGTCCAGCAGTAAGTCTCCAGAACTTCGGCATACCACTCGGCATGCGTCACCGTGTCTGCCCAGCAAACGATGCCGTGATTCGAAAGCAACACTGTGTTGTGCTGCTTCACATAGGGCAGCACCGTTTCAGCGAAAGTCTTTGTGCCTGGCGTTTCGTAAGGCGAGATCGCGACCTTGCCGACGAATACCTCGAATTCGGGAATGATCATGTTCGGCGGCACGCGGCCCGTGATGGCATAGGCCGTTGCATGCGGTGGATGGCAGTGCACCACGGACTTCGCCTCGGGCACGGCCTTGTAGATCTCAAGATGCAGCAGCAACTCGCTGGTGCGCGGACGTGTTCCGGCTACCTGGTTGCCTTCAAGGTCAACGAGGCACAAGTCTTCAGGAGTCAGATCGTATTTGCTCACCAGCGTCGGCGTGCACAGCACTTCGTTCGGCCCGATGCGATACGAAATGTTGCCGCCATTGCCGTCGACAAACTGCCGCAGCCATAGCTTTTTGCCCACCGCGCAGATCTCTTTCTTGATCGCTTCGGCTTCCTGCGTGGTGAAGAGGCGCGGGTTGGCAGCCGCAAGATGCGATGCAGCGCCGTTCGAGCCTGGGAAGGGATCCTGTACGACTCTTGCGCCGGCCTCCGCGCTGCCGGTCACGATGTCGATGCCGTGCTGTTGCAGAAAATCGCGCGCCGAAGGGGTAATCACGCTGTTTGCCGCAGTGACAACGCTCGTCGCTCCAGCCGCGAGGGCTTCCTGTACGTCACGCATCGCAACAAGCTTGCGGCCGCTTAGATCGATGCTTTTCTTCTCGTTCTTCACTTCCCACCTCGAGAAATCTCTGCAAATGTCTACGGCTTTACGTCGTATGAATCGACAATCAGCGACAGATACGCATCCACCGGAACAGGGTTGGGCCAGAACGGATTCGATGCCTCACGTCCCTCGGTGAAAGCCACCATCTGGCCTTTCGCCGCGCCCAGTTCATCGATCGCAATCAGCGCCTTGCCGCCGCCCAGGCCGTTCTTCGCGCGCAGATTCTCCATCGTCACCGGCTCCAGAATGGCCAACGTACGAGACTTGAACGACTCCACCGCCGGCGTGAGTGTGATGTGTCCGCGAACGATGCCGAGTCTCATGCTGCGCTCGCTCCTTTTGCTGGCTGTTGCACTGCATCCACCAGACCAACCACGACCATGCGCGCCGGTGTGTTATTGCCCAGCTTCTCGCGTGCAATGTCACCGTCGGTCGATACCATCACCGTCTCTCCGTGCGCCGCACCCATCCAGTCGACCACCAGGTTTGGCTCGGCCGCAGGAGTTCCGTCGCTCTCCAGCCGCCGTGCAACCAGAAGTCTGCATCCCGCCAGCGAGGGATGTCTGGCTGCCGCGACTACCGTGCCTTCAATGCGCGCGAGAAACATTCTGTTCCTAGTCTCTACGTCCCTTATTCCCTGCCTTCAAATAATCCGCAGCGCGTCGCACACCACCATCTGGCGCTCGCGGGTAAATGTGAGCGGCGTGGTGATGCCTTCGCCCGTCGGAGTTGCAATCGTATGGCTGAAGTATCCCGGCCCGCCCACGCCAAGCGACGCCGGCGACGCCGCGTTGTGGATGAACAGCGTAGTATTCATCGCCTTCGCCATCTTCGTGGCCGTCTCAAGATTCTTCGTGTGGATGATGGCCGTGTGCCGGTAGCCGTGTTCAGCCTTCACTGAGGCTGCAATTGCCGCATCGGCGCAACTCACGCGCACAACGGGAACGAACGGCATCATTTGCTCTTCGACCACGAACGGATGATTCTCGTCGGTTTCGCCGAACAAGAGATCGGTCGACGCTGGAACCTGAACGCCCGCAGCCTCCGCCAGCACGGCAGCGTCTTTTCCGACAAGATCCTTCTTCACGTGCGCCCGCGCGCAGCCACCGCCGCCGCCTTCGAAGCTGAATGCAGCTTTCGTCAGCCGGTCGATGGCGGCCGCGTCAAGGTGCACGGCTCCGGCCCGCTTCATCGCAGCGATGAAGGCATCGGCAACCGAAGCCACTACGAAAATTTCCTTTTCGCCGATGCAGAGAAGGTTGTTGTCGAATGCCGCGCCGTCGATGATGCAACGCGCGGCGCGATCGAGGTCGGCGGTTTCGTCAACAACGACCGGGGGATTGCCCGGACCACCGGCGATGACGCGCTTGCCCGATTGCGCCGCAGCTTTGGCCACCGCCGCACCGCCGGTGCAGCAGAGCAGCGCCACTTTCGGATGGTGAAAGATCTGCTCCGCGGCTTCGATAGTCGGCTCTGTCGTTGTGGTGAAGACGTTGGCTACTCCCAGTTCGCGTTCGATCTCGCCATTCCACAACTGCAGCGCGTACTGCGCTACCTTCGCGCCAGAGGGATGCGGCCCGAAGACCGCGGTGTTCCCCGCCGCAACGATATTGATCGCATTCGAAGCCATTGTGGGCACGGAGTGGGTCACGGGCAACATCATGCCGATCACGCCCCATGGTGCGTGCTCAATAATGTTCAGCCCGGTGGTGTTGCTACGCGCCTCAGTGCGCAAATTCTCCACGCCGAGCACGAACCGCATGTTCGTCAGCTTCAGAATCTTGTGATCGAGCCGGCCGACCTTGGTTTCTTCCAGTTCCATGCGACCCAGCTCTTCGCGGCGGTCGTTGCAGATGCGGCAGATGATCTTGACGATGCGATCGCGCTGCTCCAGCGTCATCGCTTCGACTTTTTTCTGCGCCTCATACGCCGCGTTGACGGCTTCGTCCACGGTGAGAAAAACGCCGTCGCGCGCCGAGGTACTGTTGCGCGTCGAGGCGGGAGCCGGCCCTGCGGCAGGTAATTGCATCTGCGCGCGCAACCGGACCACGACTTCCTTCGCAATCTCCGCAATCACCTGAGGCGAGACTTGTTGTTGCGTCTGCATTGAAAATTCTCCAATTTTCCAGTTACGGCTTGGCCACCGTAGCACCGCCCACTTCGATCGTGTCCACGATGCCCACAATTACCGCGTCCACGGGCGCATCCTTGGTCGCCGGCGTGAGCCGCGCGGAACTGCCCTGCGTAAACAGAACGCACTCGCCGACGCCCGCTCCCACGCCATCGACAGCGACCACCGAGCTACCCGAGATCTGCAGCTTGCCTTCCTTATTGATGTAGGGCTGAACCAGCAGCAGCTTCATGCCGCGGAACTTCGCCATCTTCTGCGTGGAAACGACGTTGCCAATCACTTTCGCTATGAACATGCCAGTTCCTCTCGCGCCTCGCCAATCCTTCCGGCGCTAGTGGTCGTGCGATCACCGACCACTGATCGCTGAAAGCTACTTCGGCAATACGGCGCCGACCGAATCGTGCGGCCGCGCGATCACGTGCACACTCTGCACTTCACCGGCCGCCTTGGCTGCAGCTGCTCCAGCGTCAACAGCAGCGCGCACACTGCCTACGTCGCCCGAGACATACACCGAGCACAAGCCGCTGCCCACCTTCACCCAGCCGACAAATTTCACGCTCGCCGCCTTGAGCATCGCGTCGGTCGCCTGCACCAGGGCTACCAGGCCCTTGGTTTCAATCATTCCAATTGCTTCACTTGCCATGTGGCGTCTCCCTCGTCTCCGCTTACTTCAAAAGGTTCTCGACAAGCGCTTCGTGCGGCCGCGCAATCACGTGCGACGACACCAGTTCGCCCACTACCTTGGCCGCGGTTGCGCCCGCATCCACGGCAGCGCGTACACTGCCCACGTCGCCGCGAACAATCGCTGTCACGTAGCCGCCGCCAATCTGCATAGTCTTTACAAGCTCCACGCTGGCAGCCTTCACCATGGCGTCGCTCGCTTCCACCAGTCCCACCATGCCCCTGGTTTCAATCAATCCAATTGCCTGACTCATGTTGTCTCCTTCGAATGCAGCTGTTAGCCGTTAGCTTTTAACCATTAGCTCCATCCAGCTGCGTTGACTGTTCTGCAATTTCCCCAAAGCGCCTGCGTTCATGCGACATTCGTACTTCCACTGCCCAACTAATAGCTAAGGGCTAAAAGCTGTCAGCTGGCTTCTACTTCTTCGCCGCCGTTTTGTTGTTCTGCACAAAAGACGGCAGCTCGTCGTGAGGCCGTGAGATCACTTGCACGCTCACCACCTCGCCAATCCGGCTTGCCGCTTCTGCACCCGCGTCGGTGGCGGCCTTTACGGCAGCCACGTCCCCTTCCACAAATGCAGTCACCAGACCGGAACCAACCGTCTGCCAGCCGGCGAAGGTTACATTTGCACTCTTGAGCATGGCGTCGGTCGCCTCAAACAGTGCAACCAGGCCTTTGGTCTCAATCATTCCAAGCGCTTGTTTCATCGCTTCCTCTCTTGTTGCTTAGCGTTACTAAACCATTGCTTTCCACCCGAACAGCTCTTCCGCCTCCTGCTGCCTCGCTCCATTGTTCCCTTGTTCCCTTGTTCCCTTTATTTACTTGAACAGCTCCACGTCCTTAGTCAAATGCAGACCGCAAGCGTTTGCTTCATCCGTATCCATATGAACGTTGAGGCGTGATGTTGGATCGATGCGCACATGGACGTTATTGAATGTCACGCCCGAAGGCCCGCCCACGCGCAGCTTCATCATGTCGCCCTGCTTCACGCCGAAGTGCGCAGCCTCCTGCGGGTTCATGTGCGCGTGAATGGCGGCGCGAATCACGCCTTCCTTCAACTCGACCACTCCCTTCGGCCCGATAATCACCGCGCCCGGCGTGCCCTTGATGTTCCCCGAGAGGCGCACCGGCAGATCATTGAAGCCCAACATGATGGCGTCAGTAAACGCCAGCTCCACCTGCGACTGTTTACGCATGGGCCCCAGGATGCGCAGATTCGAGATGATCCGGCTGCGCGGGCCGACGATCGTCACCGCCTCCTTCGCCGCAAAGTTGCCTTCCTGAAAGAGCGGGCGATCGAATGTCAGTTCGGTGCCGGGCCCAAAGAGCACGTCCATATCCTCGCGACACACGTGCATGTGGCGCGACGAAGTTTGCACTACGAGTTCCGGCTCCTTGCCCTCACTGTCTCGGCTCAACGACGAAGACTTGTGGTTGGCGACCCCGCACTCGTCGCGTCCCAGGTATTCGAGCGCAACCTGCCGAACGATGCGCTCCACCATCGGCCTGTCAATCGAAACTGGATTTGTTGCACTTGCCATAAAAAGTCCTGAAAAATGACTCGTTTCGGGTGCCCCACCCTTGCGGCGCCTTTGTTCCTGCCGCTAGGGTCGGCAGTTTCATTTTTGCCGTGCCCCATCCTTTCCGCCTCATTTGCGAAAAGGGTGGGAGACCTGAATCCTCAACTCACTACGGCACTCTGCTCCCTATTCCCTAATCCCTGTTCCCTGTTTCTCATCACCACTGCCACCGTCTCCCTCGCCACGATCGCCTCCTCGTTCGCGGGAACGACAAACACCTTCACCAGCGATCGCATCGCCGTGATCTCACCCTCACCTTTCATAGTCGCGTTTCTTTCGTCGTCCAACTCTGCGCCAAACGGCGCGAGCTGGTTGACCACCGCAGCGCGAATCCTCACGCTGTTTTCTCCAATGCCGCCCGAGAACGTCACCACATCCACGCCGCCTAGCTCCAGCATGAACGCGCCTACATAATGCCGGATCGCCCGCACAAACACATCGAGCGCGAGGCGCGCGCGTTTGTCGCCTTTCGCTGCGGCTTCGTCCAGGTCGCGCACATCGCCGCTGGTTCCGCTGATCCCCGCCAATCCCGACTGGCTGCCCAGCAGCGCTGCCATCTCGTCCGGCCCCATCCGCAGCTTCTTCATCATGTGCAGCACGGCAAACACGTCAATGTCGCCCACGCGATTGTTTTGCGGCAACCCCGACTGCGGCGAAGCGCCGAAGCTCGTGTCGACCGCAACGCCGTCGCGAAATGCTGCCACGCTCGAGCTGCCGCCCAGGTGGCACGAAATGTGTCGCAGATTCTTGCGGCCCACAAGTGCTTGCGCGCGCTCGCACGCCGCGCGATGGCTCGCCCCGTGAAATCCATACCGCCGAATCCCGTGCTCCGTCCGCCACGCATACGGCACGGCGTAGGTCGTCGCGGCCTCGTCCATGAACCGGTAAGGAAACGGCTCCATCACAGCGACCAGAGGAACTCCCGGCAACTCCTGCCGGAATGCCTTCATCGCCGCGATGTACGGCGGATTGTGCGCAGGCGCCAGAAAGCTGAACTCCTCCATCTCGGCAAGAAACGCATCATCAACCAGCTGTGGCGCGTTCAGCGGCCCGGCGTGCACCGCCTTGAACCCCACCGCTCCAATCTCGGCCAGACTCTTCAGCGGCTTGCCCTCGCCCGCGATCTCGCGAATGCACTTCCTGATCGCTGCGGGATAATCCGCGCACTCGCAATCCGGCTGCCCGATACGCTCTACCGTGCCCCGCGCCAGCACCGCCTCGGCCGGTGACCCAGCTCCAACCCCGGCCGCCTCTCCAGAGATTTCGCCCCCCCGCTTGCCCGGTTCCGGCATCTCAAGGACCCGGTACTTGAATGAGGTGGTGCCGATATTTGGGATCAGAACCTTCATTTTTAACAGTTAAATATGAATGATCTTGATTGAAGATGAATGATACGATACATTGTTTGGCAGAGTCAATCGTTACTTTTTGGCGGAATCTGAAGGATACTTCGAAAAATGACGCCAACATCAGGCATTTTTTGGCGGAATCGCGCATTTTCTCCCTTTGAAGCCACTCTGGGCTCCGGTTCAGGTCGCTCTACCCTCTCGGCGACCGCATCCAGCTCCCCGGCGTTATCCGGCCTCGACCGCATTGCCGAACTCGGCATCATTGGTGCCGGAGGTGGGGGGTTCCCGACTGCCGTCAAACTCCAGACCCGGGTTTCCCTCCTCATCGCCAACGCCGCCGAGTGCGAGCCGCTCCTCCATAAAGACAAGGAACTGCTCCACCACCACGCCGAACCCTTCCTGCGCGGCATGGTCTCCGCTATGCAGCTCACCGGTGCGCGCGAGGGCGTGATCGGCATCAAGGAGAAGTACCACGACATCATCGCGGCGCTCGAAATTGCGGTTGGGGCCGTCGTCCCCGTCGGCATTCGCGTGGTCGCTCTGCCCGACTGTTACCCCGCGGGCGACGAGTTCATCCTCGTGCACATGGTTACCGGCCGCATCATTCCGCCCGGCGGCTTGCCCAAAGATGTCGACTGCGCCGTGGCCAATGTCGAGACCCTGATGAACATCGGCCTCGACCGCCCCGTCACGCACAAGTACCTCACCGTTGCGGGCGCCGTTGCGCAGCCCGTCACCGTCCGCGTGCCTATCGGCATCACGATTGGCGAAGTGCTCGAAGCTGCCGGCGGACCGACGGTCGCTGACTTCGGCATTCTTCTCGGCGGCGTGATGATGGCCAAGCCCGCGGCCGACCTCAACATTCCGGTGACAAAGACGACAGGCGGCATCGTCGTGCTGCCCACCGAACACGCGCTCATCCGCCGCCACAATGCGCCCTGGATCCATGTCGCCAAAATCGGCCGCTCAGCCTGCGATCAATGCCGCTTCTGCACCGAGTTCTGCCCGCGCTATCTGCTCGGGCACCCAATAGAGCCGCATCGCGCCATGCAGTCGCTGGGCTTCTCCAAACCAGGCGACCTCACTGTGGCAACGCTCTACTGCTGCGAGTGCAACCTGTGCACCATGTTCGCCTGCCCTGAGGATCTGGATCCTAAGACCGTCTGCGTGCAGGGCAAACCAGTCGCCCGCGAGCGCGGCCTCACCTGGAAGGGCACCCCAGATTCGATCCAGGCACATCCCATGGGCGAATTCCGCCGCGTGCCGATGCGCAGGCTCATCGCCAAGCTGGGATTAACGGAGTTCAAGAACGAAGGTCCGCTGACGGAATACAACTTCGCGCCGAGCCGCGTCACGCTTCCGCTCAAGCAGCATGCGGGCGCGCCAGCGGTTGCAACCGTCAAGAGCGGAGACACGGTGCGCATCGGCGATCTCGTTGCCGCTCCAGAAGCAGGCAAACTCGGCGCGCGCATCCACGCGAGCATCGATGGCCGCGTGACGGTCGCGAGCGATGCGGTGGTGATTGAAGCATAAGAGCAGTAGTCAGCGATCGGTGGTCAGTGATCAGAAGCGGTAAGACAAACAGCGCAGGGATGTGAGATGAAGTTAGACGGTTGACACACGGGTAAGACGGGCGTAAGACGCGAAACAGCAAAGTGAGACAAACGCAGGACGGGATAAGGTCGCGTAAGACGCAGTAAGACGGAGACCAAGCGTACGAGCGAACATGCGAACCGGCGGAATGCTCAACTGCAACAGATTGTAAGACCCGGGAACGCGCTTAAGGCTAACAGCTAAGGGCTAATAGCCGGTTCAAAAAAGGAAAAAACGTGGCGACGGAAATCAATTCAATTGGATTGCTCGAGCTCTCGAGCGTGGCAACAGGATTCGGCGCAGAAGACCTGATGCTCAAGGCGGGCAGCGTGCAATTGCTGATGGCGCGCAGCATCTGCTCGGGAAAATTCCTGATCGTCATCGCCGGCGACGTCACCAGCGTGCAATCGGCGCTCGCCGCCGGCGCCACGGCGGCCGGAGCCTCGCTCATCGAGCGGCGGCAGATCGCGCGCGTCGACCCCAACGTGCTCCGCGCCATCTCGCAGACCGTTGAGATCGATCCCGCGCAGCTCAAGTCCATCGGCGTAATCGAAACCTTCTCCGCTGCCTCGATCATTGATGTGGCCGATGCGGCTGTGAAGACCGCGAACGTTACGCTCATGAAGGTGCACCTGGCCATGGCGCTCGGCGGCAAGGGATTCGTGGTGATGGCGGGCGACGTAGCCAGCGTGCAGGCCGCCGTCAACGCCGGATGCAAGGCTGCCGCCGAAGACGGCATGCTGGTGGGCAAAGCCATCATCGCCAACCCCTCGCCGGAGATGTTCCGGGAATACATCTAGCTGTAAGCCGTTAGCTTTTTTCCTACTAGTAACACTTACAATGGCACCGGAAGGTCATCCACCTGCACTTCCAACCGTCCGGCGATGTGGTCAAACGAAATCTCGATCCGGTTCAGCGGGTAAGAGAACTTACGATTGTTGAAAAAAACCGTGACGTAAAACTGGCTCGCGCCGAGAACCTGCGCTTCCACTGTGTTTTGGTTTACGACATAGGCCATGCCGCTTTGACGGCGTGAGATGTGCAACGTGATGGGCTTGCCTTCCCATCGTTGCAACTCGTAAGCCTTTGAGGTTCGTGACGCGAGTAACGACTCATATCGTTCCGAGCTGGCTGTGACCGTTCTCGATCCGTCGCGAATGAAGGGCGGTCCTGCAAAGTGGGGTTTTGCGATGCTTCCAGGTATGATCACTGCCAAGCATTCCCTGCCGTCCTCCTGGATCGTCTGAGTTGTGTAGTAAATCGCGGGGTAGGCGCTCTGCATTTTCTCAGAGAGTGTCATCTGCAGTTTGTCTAGATTGGAGGGACTTCGCTCGATCTCGCCCGAGTTCGTGGCTCCGATGAAGAGCACACCTTCTTGGTTGTCATTGAGCGAATTTGCGAATGCCACAATTGTTTTGACCCAATCCTTTTGGTCGCCTGCAGTCTTTCGCTCAACAAAAGAATTCTCCGTTGAATGAAGCAGGCGTAGTAGATCTGACTCACTTCCCGTCATCCGAGTTCCCGCTCCGCCCAACAATACAACCTAGATCATTCTGCGCATATTTTTGGTGCGAACGCCTTAGCGCGACGCGGTTTGTTTGAGTAACTCTTCGGCGCTGACGCCGCGGATGGAGGCGTCGAGCAATTCGACGAGATGGAAGGCGGGCATTTCTTTGAGGCCGCGCCGGCGCATGCCGTTGCTGAGCTGCAGCAGGCAGCCGGGATTGGATGAGACGACGGCCTGGGCGCGCGTGGTGAGCAGGTTCTCGACCTTGCGTGCGCCGAGTTGCGCAGCCGTCGCGGGTTCGAGCAGGTTGTAGACGCCGGCCGATCCGCAGCAGAGCGAGCTTTCAGGAATCTCGGCAACCTCAAGTCCGGGAATCGCGGCCAGCAGGCGGCGGGGCTGGTCGCGCACTCCTTGTGCGTGCTGCAAGTGACAGGCATCGTGATACGCGACGCGCAGGTTCAACGCGTGCCGCTCAGCACGCGGTTCCAGTTCGCAGAGAATCTCGGAGACATCTTTACATTTGGCCGAGAACGCAGCGGCGCGAGCGGCCCATGCAGGATCGTCGCGGAGCAGATAGCCGTACTCCTTCATCGTCGATCCGCAGCCGGCGGAGTTGATGACGATGGTGTCGACGCCGGCGGCTTCAAAGGCGGCAATCATTTGCGTGGCGAGGGCGCGGGCCTGGTCGTCGAGACCGGAATGAAGCATGAGCGCGCCGCAGCAGGGCTGATCGGGCGGGATGACAACCTCGAAGCCTTCGGCGGCCAAGACGCGCGCGGTGGCTGCGTTCACATGCGGAAAGAATACCTGCTGCACGCAGCCGGTGAGCATTCCAACTGTTCTTTGTGGTTTTGGATCTGGTTTTCGAGCCTTCTTTCCTTTTGGATTTTTTGCTGGCTTCGGAATTTCTGTTGGTCTTGGAGTGGCGGCGTGCGGGAGCGACTGAGACTCGCTCAGACTCGGATTTTGCTGCGGCACGTCGGGCAATAGCGCTTCCATGGCGGCAAGGCGTTTGGGTAGCAGCTTGAGAACACCTGACGCGCGCACCAGCGTGCGCAGTCCGCTGCGCTGATAGAAACGCATCGGCCCGGCAAGTCGGCGCAAGCGATCCGGACGCGGGAATGTGGCGAAGATGAGTTTGCGGAAGAGGCGGTCAGTGAGCGGGCGCGAAGTGTTGCGCTCAATTTGGGCGCGCGCGGGCTCGATGAGCTTGTTGTATTCCACGCCCGAGGGGCACGCCGTGATGCAGGCCATGCAACCGAGGCAGTTGTCCATGTGAAGGCGGAAGCGCGCGTCGAGGGGGGCTTCGCCGTCGGCTGCCTTCTTGATCATGTAGATACGGCCGCGCGGCGAATCCATTTCCTCACCCCAGAGAACGTAGGTGGGGCAGGCGGGCAGGCAGAAGCCGCAGTGTACGCAATCGTCAATGTGCTCGCGCTGGGGCGGGTCGTGCGCATCGAAACTCGACGGGCGTGGAGGAGTGGGCAAATCAGAAGTTGTGTGGCGAGGAGTGGTTGAGGAGGCCATCGGGGTCAGATGCCTCCCACGAAGCGGCCGGGGCCAAGCACCAGGTTGGGATCGAAGCGGCGCTTGATTTCGCGCATGAGCGGAAGCGCGTCGGAGTGGCAATCCCAACAGTCGATCTCGCTACGAAGAGATTGAGGCAGGTCAAGGACCACGGCCGATCCGCCGGTGCGCCGCAGGGCGAAACGCAGCCGGTCAACGGCGCTGGGAACCGTGCGCGCGCGTGCGACTAGAGAAGCCATGGCAGCGTCGGTGACGTGCGGCTGAGAAAACGCGATCGTCGCGAGGCCCGTCGCCTGCGCGACGAGAGAGACGTCGACTGCGGCGGCAGATCGCATGAAATCGGCGGCGAGTTCACAAATCTGAGTGGGCAGCATCGACGCCTTCACCAGAGCTGCATCGGGGGACGCGAAAAGCTGTTCGCGCGCCAGCCAGACGGCGGGGTTCGATTCGGCCATGGCGAGGTGCCCGAAGATCGCGCGCAGACGTGTGGTTTGATCGTCGACGCATTCGGGCCGGGTGCATATGCGAACGTCGAGGGCGCAGCCATCGTTATCGGCGCGAAGCTGGGCAGAAGAGAGCGCGAGTTGCGCGTGAAGCAGATTGCGCAATGGCGCGGCGAATTCGGCGGCGAAGGGCGCGGTGAATGTGAACGACCGCGCGTGCTGCTCCACCGGGTGCAGCCGGAAGTTGACCTCGGTGATGACGCCGAGCGTGCCGAAGCTGCCGGTCATCAGTTTGTGCAGGTCGTAGCCGGCCACATTCTTGACAACTTTTCCGCCCGTTTTGGCGATGGTGCCGTCGGCGAGAACGATGGTCATGCCGATGATGAGGTCGCGCAGTCCGCCATAGCGCAGACGGAGCGCTCCGCTGTCGTTTGTCGCCACCACGCCGCCGACTGTTGCGTGATCGGGCCACAGCGGATCGAGTGCGACCGTCTGTCCGTGATCGGCAAGTGCGGCCTGCATCGCGGCCCATGTGCAGCCGGCCTCGACGGTGCAGGTGAGGTCCTGCCAGGCATGTTCACGCACGGCATTCATGCGGGCGAGGCTGAGGAAAATCTCTGGCGCAACGGGATTGCCCCAGCCGACCTTTGTTCCGCCGCCGGTCGGTACGACGGAGAGGCCGCGTTCGTTGGCGAAGCGGAGAACTTCGGAGATTTGGCCGGTGCTGCCAGGCGCAACGCGAATGGCATCGCCGGCAAGTTGAGTGTCCGCTGGGCCGACAATCGCGGCGAGCCGTGCGAGCGCTTCTTCCTGCGTGATGTCGGCGACGGCAGTCATCAGAAGATCTCCGCCGCGCCGGATTTTTCAAGCGGATGCGGCGTGTAGGGGCCAGGTTTATCGCCACAAAGGCGCGTGCGCGGAAAAACTTTGTCAGGGTTCGAGAGATTCTCAGGATCGAAGGCGCAGCGCACAAGTTGCATGGTCGCGAGGTCGGGCTCAGCGAACATGTAACCGAGCGCCTGCTGCTTCTCTTTGCCCACGCCGTGCTCGCCGGTGATGGAGCCGCCGCTGTCGACGCAGAGATTGAGAATGCGATACGAAAGATCGAGCGCGACCTCTTCCTGGCCGGGGATGGCGCGATCGTAGAGCACGAGCGGATGCAGGTTGCCGTCACCTGCATGAAAGACATTGGCGACGCGAAGATTCACAGCCGACGACATGCGTTCGATTTCAGTGAGCACACGAGGCAGTGCGGTGCGCGGAATCACGCCATCTTGCACGATGTAGTTGGGCGAGATGCGGCCCATAGCGGCGAATGCGGCTTTGCGGCCTTTCCAGATGAGAGCGCGCTCGGCGTCGGATTGCGCGACGCGAATCTCCGTTGCTCCGTTGCGGCTGGAGATTTCGCGCACCTCGCGCATGAGAGCGTCCACTTCGTCACAGGGGCCGTCGAGCTCGACGAGGAGCAGGCCGCCGCACATGGGATAGTGCGCATGTACCGCTGCTTCAGCAGCTTCGATGGCGAGAGCGTCCATGATTTCGAGCGCAGAAGGCAACATGCCGGCGGCGATAATGTCGCTGACCGTCTGGCCGGCGGCAGAGGGCGTATCGAATGCGGCGAGCAGCGTTTGGACAATTTCAGGATGGCGCACGATGCGCAGCGTAATTCTGGTTGCGACACCGAGCGTTCCCTCGGAGCCGACGAAGACGCCTGCGAGATCGTAGCCGGGCGCGTCGAGCGTAGGCGAGCCAAAGTGTGCGAGGTCGCCGTCGGGCAGGACAACTTCGAGCGCCAGTGTGTGCGTGACGGTGAAACCGTATTTAAGGCAGTGCGCGCCGCCGGAGTTTTCAGCCACATTTCCGCCAATGGTGCAGACGGATTGCGAAGAAGGGTCGGGCGCGTAGAAGTAACCATCGGATGCGACGCGCTGCGTGACGTGGGCGTTGATGACGCCGGGCTCGACGACGACGTAGCGATTGGCGACGTCGACCTCGAGAATGCGGTTCATGCGCGCAAGGCTGATAACAATACCGCCCTCAGCCGGGAGCGCGCCGCCGCTGAGACCCGTGCCGGCGCCGCGGCTGACGAATGGAATCTTGTAGCGCGCGCAGAAGCGGACGACGGCCTGGACCTGCTCCGTTGTCTGCGGCAGGACGACCGCGCCAGGCAGAACGCGAAAGTTGGTGAGCCCGTCGCACTCGTAGGTTTGCAGTTGGCTTTCGGCGCTGATGAGACCGGCGTCGCCAACGGCCGCGCGTAGTTCGACGAGTTGGGTCTGGGAAAGCATGATGCGTCCAAGATTAATAGATCGAGCTGCTGAATGGCACTTCCTCGCAACTGGAAGACCGGTGTCCCATCGGGATGCATGCACGCTGGATCATTTCGCGAAGAACGCCTCGACATCAGTAATCGTCTGCGTCATGCGATAGGGCGGCAGTGATTGCAGGAAAGTCTGCCCGTACCGCTGCGTGCGAATGCGCGGATCGAGCAGAACAAGCACGCCGCGATCGGAGAGCGATCGGATCAGCCGGCCGAAGCCCTGCTTGAGCGTAAGAACCGCCTCGGGCACCTGATAATCGAAGAACGGCCGCCCGCCATTTTCTTCGATGGCTTTCATCCGCGCCTGAACCACCGGATCGCTGGGGACGGCGAACGGCAGCCGGTCGATGATGACGCAGCTCAGCGCTTCGCCCTGCACATCCACTCCCTGCCAGAAGCTAGACGTGCCGAAGAGGACGGCGTTGGGCGTGGCGCGAAACTCTTCGAGCAGCGCCTTGCGCGGCGCGGTGCCATGCAGCAGGATCGGGAAGTCGAGCTCGGGCAGCAGGCGCTCGTAGAGGATACGCATCTGGCTGTAGCTGGTGAACAGGCAGAAGGCGCGGCCGCGCGAGTGCTCTAGCACCCGACGGATGCAGCGCGCGGCGGCTTCGATGAATTCAGGAGAGCGCGGATCGGGCATTTCGGGCGGCAGATAAAGCAGTGCCTGCTCGCCATAGCGGAAGTGCGAAGGCACCACGAGTTCGCGCGCCTCTGCGAGGCCGAGGCGGCGTCGCAGATGTTCAAAGCCCCCCTGCACGGTGAGTGTGGCCGAGGTGAGCACGACGGTCGGGATCGGCTCGAAGACGAGTTCGTGGAGAAGCTCGGAGACGTCAATGGGCGTGGCCTGCAGCGTCGCACGTATCGGGCCGCGAATTCCGGCAGGACCACTGCGTGGAGCAGACCCTCGGATTGAATCGGTTGTGAGCGAAGATCGATCGGACGCACCGAAGGCGCGGCGCTCGATCCAATAAACCATGTTGTGCGCATTCGACTCGAGCAGGAATTCCAGCTCGCTGCGCAGCCTCGCAATGCGCTTGGCCAACCCCTGCGCTTCGTCAATGCTGCTCAGCCGCTCCATCTCGGTCTCGAGCAGCCGCAGCGACGAACGCACGCTTAAATACAAATCGCCCGACGTCTCAAGGAACTCCTCGCGATTCGAGAATGGATGACGGCCGTCGTTCCCCATCGGAAGCCCGGCGAAAAACAACCGTGCGCGCTCTCGAAGCTGCTGGGTCATGAGGTGAACGCCGGCGGTTCCTTCCTTGCCGCGCAACAGCACGTCGATGTCGCGGGCCAGCTCCTCAAACCTGAGATTCGAGACCGAGAGGCCGAAGTAGCCGGAGGCGACTTCTTCGAGTTCGTGCGCTTCGTCGAAGATGACGGCCGCGGCCTCGGGCAAGATTCCCGCATCCGGCGCCGAGGCAGCTTCGCGCTTGACAGCGAGATCGGCGAAGAACAGGTGGTGATTGACGATGATGATGTCGGATTCGAGAGCGCGGCGGCGCATCTCGGTGATGAAGCACCTGCGGTAATCCGGGCAAGTCGATCCCAGGCAGTTGTCGGAGCGCGCATCAAGCTTGCCCCAAAGCGGGCTCGACTCAGGCAGACCGGCAAGCTCGGCGCGGTCGCCGGTTTCGGTAATCTGCTCCCATTCGGCGATCTGGCGGTATTCGTCGATCTCCTCGAGGCCCGACAACACCGGCTGATCGCGCAACGCGAAGAGCTTGCGGCGACAAAGGTAATTCGCGCGGCCCTTCATGTAGCAGACATTCAGGTCGCCGAGAAGTGTTTCAAGGAATGGCACGTCGCGAAAGTAGAGCTGATCCTGCAGCGCCTTGGTGCCAGTGGAAACGATGACACGCTGGCCGGTACGCAGCGCGGGCAAGAGGTAGGCGAGCGTCTTGCCGGTACCCGTTCCGGCTTCAACGATCAGATGACGACGCTCACTGAGCGCACGTTCCACGGCTTTGGCCATTTCGAGCTGGCCGGGGCGATATTCGTAGGGCAGCGGTGAGCCCGCGAGGATGCCGCCCGGCGCGAAGAACTCGTGGAGCGAAGGGAGCGAGCGGGTTGACGTGCCGGAGGAGGACATGGAGGCCGGGTTCTCACTCCATGATAGTGAGTGGGGCGACTCGGCGTCGGGCTCAGCTCAAACGGCTACGCTTCCGCAGTCGTGGGGTCGATCACTTGCCGCACCTGGGCGATGCTGTTCGCTGGGAATCCGCCCTGGCTGGCGTGCTCGCGCACCATCTGCTCGTTCGGCGCAATGTAGACGCAGTAGATCTTGTTATCGGTGACGAAGCTTTGCAGCCAGGTGATCTGTGGACCCAGATTTTGCAAAACCGAACAGGATTTTTGCGAGACCGCTTGCAATTGCTCGGGTGTAAATGAGCCGACCCCGGGAATCTCGCGCTCGATGACGAACTTTGGCATGACAGCAACCCTCCTTACGGGAATGCCGAGTAGTGTACAGGCTGCCGGTATCGTTTCGGGCGTTTCGGCCCTAAAAAAGTGAGGCCTGTGGCGGCACATAAGATAGAGAAGGCGGGCCGCAAGCCATGTTCCGGGGCCGCAGAACGCAATCGCTGAGCAATTCTTGCTCGACCCGATGGCGGAGGAGAGAAAGTTTGCCGACGTATCGCAGATCGGTTGTGCCGGTAAGCGCGGGTGCCGCAGCGCTGCCCTTGGTTGCCATTGTCGGCCGGCCCAACGTAGGTAAAAGCACACTCTTCAACCGCATCACCGGCAGCCGGCGGTCGATTGTCGGCGATGAGCCCGGTATCACGCGCGACCGCATCTATGGCGAGTACGAGTGGGCTGGCCGCCACTTCCGGCTGGTGGATACGGGCGGCATTATCCCCGACGATCCCGAGCTGATCCCGACCGAGATTTACAACCAGGCGAAGGTTGCGCTGCAGGAGGCCGATGCGCTGGTGATGGTCGTGGACGTGCGCACGGAGCTTACGCGGCCCGACTACGACCTGGCGAAGCTGCTGAAGCGTGGCGGCAAGCCGGTTTTTCTCGCTGTGAACAAGGTGGAGACCGACGCGCTGGCGGCGGAGGCGGAGAACTTTCGCAAGCTCGGCATCGCCGACGTCTTCGCCGTTAGTTCCGAGCACGGGCAAAGAATCGGCGAGCTGCTGGACGCGATTGCGGAGGCAGTGCCGGAAAAGCAGGGAGCAAGGGAGCGAGGCGGCGAAGAACCCCACCCTAGCAAAGCTAGGATGGGGCACCCGGCCGAAGAGCTCGGGCACCCCGACGATGAGGAGAGCGAAGACGACGGCAAGAAAAAAATGCGGACGCATGGCGAGTTCGAGCAGCATGAGACGTCGATCGCGATTATCGGACGGCCCAATGTCGGCAAGTCGACGCTCCTGAATGCGCTCACCGGTACGACGCGCGCGATCGTGTCGCCGATTGCCGGGACGACGCGCGATGCCGTCGACGAGTTGGTCGAATTCGAGGGCAAGCAACTTCGCTTCGTCGATACGGCTGGCATCCGGCGCAAGGGCAAGACCAAGCTGATGGCCGAAAAGTTGAGCGTGGTGATGGCGCGGCGGCATCTTGAGGCAGCGGACGTGGCGCTGCTGGTGATCGATGCAACAGAGGGCGTGACGGCAAGCGACGCAACCATCGGCGGCTACGCGCACGAGAGCGGGCGCAGCGTGATCCTGATCGTGAACAAGTGGGATCTGGTTACGACCGGCCGGACAGACGGAAAGCCGCCCGCGGATCGCGAAATCTTCGCGCAGCAACTGCGCAAGGCGCTCAAGTACCTTGATTACGCGCCGGTTATTTTTCTCTCCGCGCTCGAAGCAATCGGCCGCGAGCGCAAAAACATGACCCGCGTGCTGCGCGAGGTGGTCACCGTGGCGCAAGAGCGGCGCAAGCGCGTGTCGACGGGACAGATGAACCGCTTCCTCGATAAGATCGATTTTCAGCGTGCGCCGGTGCCGATGGCGAAGCGCATTCGCATCTTTTATATGACGCAGGCGGCGGTGGCTCCGCCCACGTTTGTTCTCTTCACCGATCGCGCGGTGAAACTGCATTTCGCCTTTGAGCGATTCCTCGAGAACCAGATTCGCGAGGCCTTCGGGTTCAAGGGGACGCCGGTGTGGTTCAAGGTGAAGGCGCGGAACGCGGCCGAAAAGGCGCGCAGGAGCCGAGATGAGCGACGTCTGCATGGTTAGGAAGACCGGCGGGGTCTGTAGAGCCGGACG
Organism: uncultured Acidobacteriaceae bacterium; assembly: GCA_963834565.1. Lineage (GTDB taxonomy): Bacteria > Acidobacteriota > Terriglobia > Terriglobales > Acidobacteriaceae > Telmatobacter. The sequence continues at coordinate 185,744 of CAWICF010000014.1, forward strand.
CGAGCGCGCAATTAAAATAGTTCTGGCCCGTTCCCCGAATTATCCGGGGCCACAGTCACGCTTGCGAGGAAGCACGAAATGAATTATCTGAACCGCGAGGTTTTGGAAGGTCTCTCCGCGGAGAAGTTTCAACAAGCACAGCCGTATCCTTTTGCGCACATCGATCGCACGCTGACGGCAGAGGGGTACGAAGCACTGCGCGCGTCGCTGCCGGAGGTCGATAGATTTGACAAGCATGTAGGTATGAAGCGCGGGCACGGGCAGATGCCGCACAACCGCTTCATGCTGCACTACAAAGCGGGGCTGGAACTGCCGAAGCCGTGGCAGGAGTTCCTTGACGAGCTGCGCGGCGATTACTACCAGCAGTTTTTGCGGCGGCTGTTGGGCCGGCGCACGTACATTCCGACATTCTCATGGCACTACGCCTGGGAGGGTTGTTCGGTTTCTCCGCACTGCGACGCGGCGCGCAAGCGAGCAACGCACATCTTCCACTTCAACGACGCGAGCGATTGGAACCAGGCATGGGGCGGCGAAACGCTGATCCTGGCGAGCGACAAGCCGCTCTCCACGCACTCCGCGCCGACGTTCGACGAGCTGAAGGTGGCCGCGGGATACGGTCCTGCAGGCAATGGCAGCCTGCTCTTCCAGCGCACCCCGCACTCGTGGCACGGCATGAAGCCGCTGCAATGCCCGCCGGGGCAACTGCGCAAGATCTTTTCGGTCACGCTGAACATTCCCACGTTCCAGGTGTGGTGGCGTCGCGTGCGCGGCAAGGACCCGGATGGGTTCCGGCTAAAAGCCGCGTGAGAGATGTAGGGCCAAGGGTACAAGGGAACGAGAGACAGCGGCCGGAGCGAGAGCTTCGGCCGTTCGTGCGTCCAGACGTCTGCGCGCTGGGCGGCCACTATTGCGTTGGCGCCGATAGGGTCGACGACGAGCCTCTGTCCGTGTCGCCCAACGTCTTGACGTGCACGCTCGCCTGGGTTTCAGGGGCTACGCCATCGTTGAGTGTGACCTGTGTGGGTTGGCCCTGCAGCAGGATGCGCTTCACGGCTTTGTCGTGGCCGGGAATGAAAACGCGCTGCGTGATGGAAGTCTCCGGCGTGCTGACGGTGAGCGGGACCTCGACCGAAGCGTAGCCGGCATTCGCGATGTTCACGGTGACAAGCCAGTTCCCTGCCTCGGTGGGCGCGGCAAAGACCTGGCCGATGGAGAGATCGGGCAACCCCTTGTCGGCATCGACCCAATCGGCAAAGAACCAGGAGAGATTCGCGGGAAGGCCGGTGTCGGTCGGCACGGGCGCGAATGGATCTGGAGGCGCGTTGGGCTGCGCCTGCGACGAAGACTCTTCGATCGGATTGGCCGGTTTTTCCAGGAGCTTTTCCAGCATCCCTGCTCCGGATTTCTCACCGAGGCCGAGCGCGGCGTCAGCGGACGGCGTGTAGGCGCGGAACGCCGCCGACAGAGCGGCGTCGCCGATGAGATCGCGCAACATCCAGAAAATGTACGTCGCCTTTTCGCGATAGTAGACGGGCGCAATGGCCTGGCCGAGCGGCTGGCCCGCGCTTTCGCCGGGACTGGCCGGCTCAGCGAGCGCGAGAGCGGCGCGGCCTGACTCCAGCGACTCGAGCGCCTTCTTGCGACCGCTTTCATGCTCGATCCAAAGCGTTCTCATGAAATTCGCGACTCCCTCGCTCACCCACGCGCGCGGCGATTCAAGCCATGCGTGAGTGAGCGCGTGAGCGAAGGCACCATCTAGTTGTTCGGGCGTGGCCTGGCGAATCGCCGTGACGAGCAGCGAGCCGGTTTCAAAGGGCGCATCTTCGGGGTCAGGCAGGTCGAGGATGGCAAGTGTCGAGCGCGGCATTTCTCCAAGCCAGCCACGAAGAAACGGCGAGACGGCGGCAGCCGATGCCGACCAGTCTTCCACTGCGGGTTCGTCCTCGGGCCGCGCAAAGATCTCGGTGTTCTCAGCGTGCTTTTGCGTGCGGATGGCGAGGAAGATGCTGGGCGCGTCAAAGCCGAGGATCGTGTCGGCACTTGCGGTGGCGACGCCGGAGACTTCGTTGCCTTCGGTCGGCGCGTCTGTCACGCTGAGCGGTGCCAGTTCGCCATTAATCAGCGCGACAGTGGGCGCCTGGCCATGCGGAAATTCGGCCGCGAGGTGCAGGCGGAAATGCGCGCCAGACATGCGCAGCTTATGCTCGCCCATTTCGTCGAAGACGCGGGCGCCATCGCCAAGGATGACGGGAATGCCGGAGGCCGGATACCAGACCACATCGCCGAAGCCGCGAAGGCCGGTGAACTCTGCGCCGATCTGGTCCCAATCGGAGTGGAGGGCCATCTCATCGGGGGTGCCGATTGTGGTGAGACGGCGCCCGTTGAGCTCGATGACGCCGGAGTAGGTGACGTCGAGCTGCAGCGACGCACCGGGCGCGAGCGGCTGCGCAAGAGCGATGGCGGCTTCGTGAAGCTGACCGGTGTGATCGACGTCGGAGTTGAGCGTCGCCACAGTGAAGGGCGTGTCGCGGCCGGCGATGCGGATGCGTTCCCATGCGAGCGACGAGGAAATTTGCAGCGGGACATGGGCCAGTAAGGTTGCGCCATCGTTGCGCACTGTGACGAGGGCGCGAACGGCGATCTGGTGTTCGTCGAGATGAAGATGGACGTCGAGATCGAATGCGGTAAAGGTGACGGATTGGCGTTCGTCATCGGTTGCGACGGGCGCGTTCACGGGCTTGCCGCCGGGATTTGTTGCCGCCGGGCCGACCGTGGTGCTGGATTGGCCGTTTTCGTCCGCCGAACGGGAGAAGATGACCTGGCCATGATGTTCAGTGGATTGATCGGGCGTTTGATCCGCGGGCTGTGGAGCCTGCGGGGCTTGCGCGAGAGCGCAAAGCGACGCAACCCCTAGAAGAATCGCGGGGACGAATCTCGTCGCTTTGACCGCGCGGGAAGAAACGAACTTCATGAGCCGAGTCCCTTTGCACTGCGTGCGGCACCACTGCGTGGGGCAGCTTTTTGGACGGATTCTGTTGGCGGTTGGGCAGCACGGCGCTGGCGCGAGGCTTCGTAAAGCACCACGGCTCCGGCGGCGGAAACATTGAGCGAGCTGACGCCTCCTGCCATGGGAATTCGCAGCAGATGGTCGCAGGTGCGGCGCACCAGATCGTGCAGGCCGGCGCCCTCGCGGCCGAGAACCACGACAAGATCGCCGGTGAAGTCGAATCGGTCGTAGTCGGTCGAGCCGCGTTCGTCGAGCCCAACGATCCAGAGGTTGTGGCGCTTCAATTCTTCGAGGGCGCGAACGAGATTAACCACACGGGCGATGCGAAGATGTTCGGCTGCGCCCGCGCTTGCCTTGAGTGCCGCGGCGCTGAGCGGAGCGGAACGGCGCTCGGTGAGAACAACGCCATCGACGCCGGCTCCATCGGCAACGCGAAGCAGCGCGCCGAAATTCTGCGGATCTTCGACGCCGTCGAGAGCGAGGACAAGTCTCGCGGCAGTAGATTTGGCGGGATCGGATTCGTATAGATCTTCGATCGAGAGAAACTCCTGCGGGCGAACGAGCGCGACAATGCCCTGATGCCCTTCCGTTCGCGCAACGGCAGTCAGCTGCTCGCGCGATTCGGTGCGGATGCGGATGCCGGACTCGCGGCACTGCGCAACCAGACGCTGCAAGCGGTCGTCCTGGCGCTCGCGGGCAACCATAATGTGATCGAATCGGCGGCGGCCGGCCTTGAGTGCTTCTTCCACCGGATGCAGGCCGTAAAGAACGTCCATATGAAAATTGTAGTCGGCGAATCGCTGGAGATCACGGACCGCGGGTCAGAACTCAGCTCTTGCCGATCGATCGGGCTGCAGAAGAAAGTTCGTGACAACTCCGGCCGTTCGGCCTGGCTCGCGCTGGAGAAGAAGATGCGGTCCCGGGATCGAAACAACTTCTGTTTCGGGCTTGACCTCAAGAATCTCATCAAGGCAGCGGTTGGGAATGAGGCGATCGTGTGTAGCGCGCAGATAGAGCACCGGGACCCCGATTTTGCTCAGCTCGGATTGCACGTCGCATGAAATGACTTGTTCGAGGCGATCAATCAGCACCCGGCTCCGTACCTTCGAGATGGCCTTTCGCACGGCGCGCACAAGCTCAGGAGGCGCGTCGGCGCCGAGGAGCCAAATCTTCACCGCAAACGCGGGAATCCCCAACATGAAGGCCAGGTGGGCGAGCCGCGAACCGGCCGCGCCCTTCAGTAAGCGCATTGAATTTGTCGCAAATCCTGCGCATAAGATGAGGCCCTTTAGATTTGCGGGATTGGCTGCAGCGCACTGGATGGCGAGCGGAGTCGAAAAGGATTCGGCGAGAAGAACAAATGGGTCAGAAGCGGGACATGCCGACCGAATGATCCCGGCCAGTTCCTGCTCAGAAAGACAGGCGTCTGGCGGGTATCGCACAACCCTGACATCGAATGCCGGGGGTAGCGCTTCGAGAAACCATTGGAATAGGTCGCCCGTGCCATCGAGTCCGGGTAGAAGCACGAGTTTCGGCGGCGCGGTGGACACAGGTCGATCGTAATGCAAGGCGCATAGCCGTTGCGGTCAATACACTGGTCAATTCACTGCGCCGCGGCGGCCTTTTGGACAGGAGAGTATTCGAAAAGCAACCGCAAATCCTTCGGCCGCGCCTTAGGATGAGAGTGCGAAGTAAAGGAGCTTCAGTAGTGTCGGACGACAAATTCTAGACGCAGTGTTCGCAGCTTTGCTTCTGCCACTGCTGCATCTGCTGGCTGAACTTTTGCATTTGCTGCTGCCACTGCTTCATCTGGTCGGAGTTGAAGCTTTTGCGGAACTCCTCCATCTGCTGGCGAAGCTGCTCCATCTGCTTCGAGTCGAACTGGAAGTCCTTCATGCTCTCGCGAAGCTGCTCGGCGTTCTGCTCCAGCGCCTTCATCTGATCCGGATCGATCTTGAAGTTCTTCATTGCTTCCTGCAGCGCTTCGCCTTGCTTGTGGAGCTGCTCCATCTGCTCCTGGCTGAACTGGATTTGCTGACCACTAAATGCCTTGCTGAGCGGATCGGCCTGGGCCTGTGCCGCCTCAGCCAGCGCGTTGGCGTTCGCGGCTGCCTGGGCAGAGAAATTCTGCGCAAGGTCATCATCGAAGAATGGCATGAGCTCGGCGAGGAAGGCATCACCGTCCTGCCCGAAAAGATCCTCGTCTTCGAGCGCGCTGCGGTGCTTGGAGTCGACCTGGAGGGTGACAGTCTGCTGCTTCTTATCGCGCAGGATGGTCACCTGCACCGGCTTTCCCTCGTTGGAGCGAAGGGCGCGGTCCCAATCGGCAGATGTGGCGATGGAATCGGTACCGACTTTGAGAATCACGTCGAAGGCTTTGAGGCCGGCGGCAGCGGCTTCGCTTTTGTGCGCCACAGACTTGACCATCAGTCCGGATGGCACGCCGAGATAGTCGGCCATCTGCGAGGTGAGCGGTTCAACCATGGCGCCGACGTTCAGCGTGCTCATGAAGAGCGACATGTGCCAGCCGCTGGACACCGGAACGTCGCCGCCGCCGCCGAGGATTCCGGAGGAGGGGGGAGCGGGCGCGACCGGACCCGGCTCAACATTCAAAAGCTTGGTCCAGACCTCATGCTCCATTTGCTTGCGGTCGACGAGTTGTACGCCGAGGGTCTGGATGTCGCCGTCGCGGCTGATTACGAGGCTGATTTTGTTGCCCGGCGGAATCTCGCGGAGCATGCGGCGCAGGGCCTCGGCGTTATCGATATTCTGGCCGTTGATGCCCAGCACCACATCGTTGACCTTGAGGCCGACCTGGCCGGCAGGCGCGTCGTGGTCGATGAGCGTGATGACCGCCCCGCGCACTTCCTTCAGTTTCAGGGTCTGCGCCTTGTCGGCATCGACGTCGACAACATCGACTCCAAGATAGCCGGCAGCGCTGGCGTGAATGGCAAGAGGGCTGGGCTCTTGGAACATCGGAGCCATTTCCTGCGCCTGGCTGTGCGCGGCGGGCGGAGCAATGGCCAGCCCTGCGGCGGCGGCGCCGAGTGCGACTAAGCTGCTGACGAATAGAAGATTTTGATACGGCCTCAAAAGGTGCTTCATGGTTGTTTCCCCCGGTTCTTCCTTCGTCCGGTGTGCGCTCATTCAGACGGCGCAGCTGCCGGAATGTCATGCGCGATACAAAAGCTTACTGAGTCTCCGGTACCCTGCTCAAGACTTCGCGGGATACGCTGCGAATCTGGGAATCCTGATCACTATTTGAGACGGAATAAAGAACCTGCCGGACAGTCATGTCGGCGTCGACAGGTGAAAGCAAACTGATCGCCTCGGTGCGGACGCCCGGATCGTTGTCACTGAGCAACGACTCGAGCACGGCATCACGGACGCGAACATCTTCGGCCACATAGGGTTCCAGGCCTTCGAGAGCCTTTTCGCGGACTTTGGCGCTCTTGTCGTAGCGCAGCGCAACCATCAGCGCCTCGCGAATGCCGGAGGGCTGGCAACTGTGGCCTGCCTTGCACTCAGCGGCCAGCAGGGCCACGGAATCGTCACGGATCACAGGCGAAGCCGCGTTTTCGCTGGCCAGCATGAGCAATTGGCGAATGGAAGGGTCGTCGAGCGAGCCCGTAATCTGCCGTGGAACGAGCTGGTTGTAGCTCACGTCGACCATTTCGCTGTTGGGCTGGCGCACGATGCTCGAAATTCCGGCGACGTTAGCCAATTCAGAGGTCACTTCACCCGGTTGCACCTTCAGCGTGGCTGGCGTTTCAACCTGCCGGGCTATAGTGGCGGCATGAGCCGCGCGCCCCTGGGCATATTCGTAACCGCCGAGCACGCCGGCGCCGCCACCGGCAACGAGCAGAAGCAACGCGGCCACCGGAGCGGATTGCAGACTGGCGAAGTTCGAGAGGATGCGCTCGCCCAGGCGCTCGTACCATTGCTTCGGCGGCAGCGTGTCGAGCGTTTCATCGAGACGAAGACGGGCGCGAGCGATGAGATTCGGGCCGGGGTCAGCAACGGGATGCAGATCGGCGAGCACCCTCAGCGCGTAGATCTGCTCGCGCTCCTTCTGGCATGCCGCGCAGCCAGTAACGTGATGTTCCAATTCATGCGCCTGCTCATCGGCAAGTTCCCCATAAGCGGCGGTGACGATTCGCTCCTGTGCGAGTTCGCAATTCATATCTACGTCCTTCCAGCCCCTGAAGTACAGCTAACAGCTTTAAGCTCGTTCCGTTGCTCTTCGGCGGATTGGCTGAAAGCCGGCCCTTCTTTTTTCGCCCTACCTTTCGATCTCTTGCTTTCTGTTCCCTGTTCCCTGTCCTCTATTCCCTGTTCCCTGCTTCTTCGTTCCCTAGTCCCTACGTCCCTTAGTCCCTGCTCTTACCGCAGGTCTGCCAACTGCGCTCTCAGTTTCTTCGTCGCGCGAAAGAGAGTGTTCTTGGCGGTCTCTTCCGTGGTGTTCAACATCTCGCCGATGGTGCGAAGACGAAGCCCCTGATAATGCTTCAACTCAAAGACCATCCGCTCGCGCGGCGTGAGCTTGCCCAGCGCCGTCTGAATTTTTTCCCCCAGCACTTTGCGGTCAAGCTCGCGAGCCGGGTTTGAAAATGACCGGTTGTCGGAGACAGAGGCGAGGACATCGATCTCTTCTCCGGCGCGGTCGAGAACCACTGCATGATCTTCGCGACGGGTCTTGCGGCGGCGCAGCTGATCGAGGCAGAGATTCGTGACGATGCGGTAAATCCACGTATAAAACGAACACTCGAAGCGAAAATTTCCGATGTACCGGTAAGCCTTCAAAAAAGCTTCCTGATAAATGTCCTCGGCGTCGTGTTCTGAGCCGGTCAGGTGAAGCGCCAGCCGCAAAACCTGGTGCTCATACTGACGAACGAGCGCGTCAAAGGCGGCACGAGAACCGGCCTGCGCCTCGCGGATCAGGTCCATTTCGAGCGCGCGGCTTTGCACGCGGTCCTGTGCCCGCCCCGCATCGTCGCGGCTGGTCTCCCCCCGATTTGCGCCGCTCATTGCCCTCGTCGCAGTCATGCCTTGGGAGGATTGTACCTTTCCCTTAGCCGGCCAGGCCAAAGCCTCTGCCGCCTGGGCAAGACTCATTGAAGCCAAGGTCATGGAAGCACTGGTTGCATCAGCCGCCATCGCCTTTCCGCTCCTGGAAGAAAAAGCCTATGCGTAGGGTGTAACCCTGCCCACATAGACGCGAAATCAACGTTTTGGTCATCCGAATGAAGGTGGTGGATCGTACCTACTTTGGGGGAGCCGGATTGGGATGGGCGGCCGGGACTATATCGGGGCAGGCGCGCGAGTTTCCGGACGGGCGATTGCGTAAGGGCCGTCGTAACAGAAATACTGAGTGGGCGCGCTTCCCTTTGTTGCCAAAAGGGCAGATACTGGCGTCTAAGAGATCGAGCGAAGCGGGGCACCTGGGCGGGGTGCAGACGGCGGAGGTGAGGTCATGAGGGCAGCGGATCGCATGGGTTTGAGGACAGCGGTTCTGGCGGGGACAGTACTGCTTCTGGCTGCTGCGGTGGCGGCGCAGTCGAGCGGATCGAATTCCGGCAACACGGGCAACGCGCCAGCAAACGCACCAGCGGCAACCACAAGCAGTAGCGGAAGCCAGTCCACGCCGGCAGCTCAGCCGGCTCCGGGCACTACTTCGGTCGGCGGCGACCAACCCGCTCCCGCGAAGCAGCCCGATCAGGGAACCGCGACGGCGAACAACGGGCAACTGCCTCCCTGCCCGGCGAAGACCGATGACAAAAAAGACAAGAAGAAGGATAAGGCAACCGACGACAGCGGCAAGGTCGACGATGCCGAGCCTGGAACTACGCCCGTTGGCGGCGATTGCGATGCGACGGCAGAAGCTGTGAATCCCGAAAAAGTCATCGATCCCGGCAGTCAGATGATCAAGGTAAAGCCGGGCAGCATTGAGGACGTGAGCGCCGTGGGTAATCGCGATATCGGCGCGCGCGGCATGGGCAACTGGTACTCGACCGACAGTGAAATCAAGATGGGCAAGCAGTACGCGGACGAGATCGAAAAGAGCACGAAGTTTATTACCGATCCCGTCATCGACGAATATGTGAACCGCATCGGGCAGAACATCGTGAAGAACTCCGACTGCAAGGTGCCGTTCACCATCAAGGTCATCGATTCGGACGAGATCAACGCCATGGCGCTGCCTGGCGGATTCTTCTACGTGAATTCCGGGCTGATCCTCAATGCGGACGAAGAGGCGGAACTGGCCGGCGTAATGGCCCATGAAACCGCCCACGTTTGCGCGCACCACGCGGCCCGCGAAATGACGCGGCTGAACTACGTGCAAATCGGCATGGTGCCGCTGATCATGTTGACCGGCTACACCTGGACCGGATATGGAATTTACGAAGCCGCGCAGCTTGCCATTCCCATCACCTTCCTCGAGTTCTCGCGCGAGTTCGAGGCCCAGGCCGATTACCTGGGAGTGCAGTACATGTACCGCGCCGGGTATGATCCGCAGGCCTTCATCAGTTTCTTTGAGAAGGTGCAGGCCCTCGAGAAGCGCAAGCCGGGGCTGGTAGCCAAGGCGTTCAGCGACCATCCGCAAACGCCCGACCGCATTCTGCACACGCAGGAAGAGATCGCGCGCATCCTGCCACCGAAGGACGAGTACACGGTCACGACTTCGGAGTTCGACGACATCAAGGCCCGGCTGGCGCGCATCGAGAACAAGCGCCGCCTGCTCGACACCAAGGGACCGAACAAGCCGTCGCTGCGGCGGGCAAGCACGGGAACCGACGACGGCAGCAACTCGGGCAATTCTGGCAACTCCGGTCAGGCCGGGAATTCCGGATCTGATAATGGCGACGGACCACCGACGCTGCATCGCCGCGACGACCAGAACTGAGAAAAGCAGGGACTAGTGACGTAGGGACTCGACACGGCCATCCTTCGCTAAGCGAAGGATGGCCGATGTGTTGATGGGCGTGCGGCTGTGAGCCGGCGCTTAGCGCGATTCTATGTTCGCTATACTGGCACCACAGGATCGCGCCGACGACCCTATTTACGGGGTGCCCCAACCAAGCTTTGCTTGGTTGGGGTAGCATC